>OZ245758.1:812500-5612500 GCA_965227405.1 Polyangiales bacterium | reverse complement strand
TCGCCGCTTGGGGTCTGCACGGCAAACCAACCATCGCCCTCCAGCGCGAGGTCCAGTGCGCCTCCAGTCTGCTGAAGTGCACCCGCGGTCTGGTCCGTTGCGATCTCGGTGACATCCACAAATCGCAAGACCTCGGGCGCAGGTCCATCGACACCCGCTTGCGCCAGTCGCTCTTCAAACACCGCACGGTCGGCGCGAAAGCCGGTCGTGTTGGCGTTCGCCACGTTGTTCGCCACGATGTCGAGCGAACGCTGCTGCGCAACGGCACCACTGAGAGCAGACCAGATCCCGTCGCCCACTAGCTTGCTTTCCGTTGCTTCGGAGCCCGAGTCTTCTTCGCCGTCTTCTTTTTCTTCTTCAGCGGCGGCAGACCAAGTTGTGCACGAATGCGTACTGCGGCTTCCCCGAGAATCTGGCACACGCGACCTTCGGTCACGCCCAGAATCTTGCCGATCTCAGCCTGGGTGCACTGCTCTTGGTAGTAGAGCGCCAACACCATGCGCATGCGTTCGGGGAGCTTGTCGATCGCCGCTGCCACCTGTCGCTGTTCTTCGCGACGCTCGATGATCGAATGCACATCGGCGCTCTTGCCTCCCATACGGTCCGGATCGATTTCTCCCGTGCGTGCGAGTGCTGGAGCCTTGGCCAAATCGGCTGCGAGCTTGCGGTAGTCGTCGAGGCTCATCTCAAGCGCCTCGGCAATCTCGAGCTCATCGGGCGGACGGCCAAGCGAAAGCGTCAGCTCACGAACCCGCCGGGTGACTTCGGCGAGACGTCGACGACCGTGACGAGTCATAGGGTCTTGCGCGCGCAGTTCGTCGAGAATCGCACCGCGAATCCGCGCTTCTGCGTATGCCCGGAAACGAGGATGCTTCCGCGGATCGAACGCGTCGGCCGCCTTGACCAACCCTTCGCTACCCGCACCGATCAGGTCACCCACGTCGACGTTCGGGGGTAGGCGCTTCGCGATTCGAAACGCAATGCGTCGCACCCACGGAAGCCCAAGTCGAATCAATTCATCGCGCGACAGATGCTCATCCGACTCTTGAGCTGTCGCCTCCAGTTTCTTTGCCGTACTCAACACGCCACCTCCAGCCGACGCTGCTCTCGAAGGCGCGCTGCAAGCGCAGCGACGGATCGACTTGCCGGCGATGTCGGAGTGCGCAGCACGTAAGGACGCCCTTGCCGTGCACTCCGAATGACTTCTCGGTCCCACGGCACGTAGCCGAGGTAGTCCAACTGCAACGCCAAGAACCGAGTAACGACTTCGTCCAGGCGTGCGTGGAGTTCAGCGCCACCGAGCGCGCTATGAACTTGGTTGGCCACCAACTTGATGCGATCGACGGCGCAGCGTCGGTGGAGAACTTTCGCCATCGCGTAGGCATCGCGAATCGCTGTCGGATCCGGCGTCGCGACCAAGAGCACTTCGTCCGCCGCGCTCGCGAAGTACACGGAGGTTGAGCCGATGCCCGCCCCGGTGTCGATCAGCAGCACGTCGTAGGCTTGAGCGGCTTCGTGAATCGCCTGAATGAGCCTCGAACGTTTCGCCGGGTCGAGGTTGGCCATGTCGTAGCGACCCGGACAGGCGGGGATGAGCTTCAGGCCCATCGGACCGTCGACGATGATGTCTTCGACCTGGGCACTGCCTTCGATCACCGCGAGCAAGTTCGCGCGCGGCTGAAGACCCAGGGCGAGATCCAAGCTGGCGAGTCCAAGGTCGGCATCGAGCATCAAGACCTGGAGTCCGCGACTCGCCAGGGCGACACCGATGTTCGCCGCGAGCTGCGTCTTGCCAACACCGCCTTTGCCGCTGGTCACAGCGAGTGTCCACGTCGGTCCACGAAACGCGCGCTTGCGAAGCGGAATGACTTTGCCACCGCGAAGTCCCGCGGCCTGATCCGGCACATAAATCACGAGAGCGCTCCTTTCATCGCTTCGATCGCATCGCCGCAGAGCAAGCTGGCGAGTCGTTCGGCCGAGGCGATTTCGATGTCTTCGGGGACGCGTTGTCCCGTGGTGAAGTAGCTAAACGGGACTCCGCCGTGTACCTGCGCCGCAACAAGCGAACCGTGGTAGACGGCTTCGTCGAGTTTCGTCGCCAGCAACCGACGCGGACGCAGAGCCTCACCGTGAAGCTCGACGATGGCGCGCAACTCCACCGACGCGACGTTGGCCGGCAAGCAGAGATGCACTTCGATGTTCTCGCCCGCCTGACGCAGCTGTCGTCCGGTCGCGATCAACGCGTCGCGGTCCCGCGGCGAACGCCCTGCGGTGTCGATGAGGACCAACTCCATGTCGCCAAGGTGGCGAAGCGCACGCGCGAGACTCTCCCCGTCGTGGGCGACTTCCATGGGAATCCCAATCAGATCCGCGTAGCGTTGAAGCTGATCAGCCGCGGCGATTCGGTATTGATCGAGGCACACCAAGCCCACCCGACGCTGCTCAACCAGCGCGGTATGCGCCGCGATCTTGGCGAGCGTGGTGGTCTTTCCGACACCGGTGGGACCGACCAACGCCGCAACTCGCGTCGCGCGAGTGATCCCACCCGCGAAGATCATCTCCTCGTCCAGCACCCGCGTCAGCGACGCGCGAGCTCGCGAGAGTGCGGCCGGCACCTTTCCGTGTACACGCAACAACTCGGTCGCCAACGTCGCAGCGGCATGCTGCGGCACGCCCATGCGAGCCAGTCGCTGTTGGAGCAAGGGCGCGCCCTGGTCTCCCTGACGCGAAACCGTCGCGCGCAGCTCCACGGTTCCACCGCGCATCTCGCGGGACGAGAGGATGACTGCATCCGGTCCAAGTTCCTCACGCACGCGAAGCAGCGCTGCGTCGAAACCGGATGCCCGAAAGGTCTGTGCTTGCATGAAAATCCTACCTACCGATTGCCCGTTGAACTCATCCACTTACCCAGTGACCACACCGAGCGTGCGAACCGTGGTCTGGGCATCGATCTCGCGGAATGAGAGAACCGAAAGGCCCGGAACACGCCGAATCAAAAACTCTGAAACGTGCCGCCGAATGTCCGGTGCACAGAGCACCAAGGGCGGCGTAGTGACTCGCGCGAAGTTGCGAGCCGCTTGATCCAATGAACTAAGCAAACGCTGGGCCGACCCTGCGTCGGGTCCTCCAGAGCGGAAGTGCTCCTCCGCTGCGGGGTCCAAAACGAGTGCTGCAACCTGTCCCTGGTCGCCCTTGAAACGCGCGGTCAGGTGACGTGCGAGACGCTGGCGAACAAGTTCGGTGAGGTCCCACGGGTCTTTCACCTCGCGGGCGTAGTCTGCTAACGCTTCGAAAATAGTACGCAAATCGCGAACGCTGACGCCTTCCATCAGCAAACCGCGAAGCACTTTGACGACCTCGCCCATCGGCAAGAGGTTCGGAATCAACTCGTCGACGAGCTTCGGATGTTGCTCTGCGAAGAGGTCGATCAGCTCCTGCGCTTCACTGCGACCGAGCAGCTCGGGCGCCAAGGTTCGCAACATCTCCGTCAAATGCGTGGCGGCAACCGTCGCAGGATCGACAACCGTGAAGCCCATGGTCTCGGCCTTCATGCGCTGCGCTTCGCGCACCCACTTGGCGGGCAACCCGAACGCCGGTTCCTTGACCGCTTCCCCGTCCATCGGAGGCACGGAGCCACTGGGATCCATCACCAGCACTCGACCCATACGCACGCGTCCTGAGCCCACCTCGTTCCCACTGAGCATCAGTCGGTAGGTGGACGAGTCGAGGCGAAGGTTGTCCCGAATGTGAATCGACGGGATGATCAAACCGAGCTCGCTCGCCAAGTTGCGACGGATGGCGCCAATCCGCTCGACGAGGTCGCCACCGCGTCCGCTGTCCACGAGCGGAACCAAGTCGAAGCCCACTTCGAGCTCGAGAAGGTCGACCGGGAGGATCTGCTTGATGCGGGCGCGGTCAGCGTCGGCACCTTCGGCTTCCGGCTCTGCCGCGCTGCTCGGGCCCTCCTCCGAGTCTTCCATTTCCGGGACCGAACGAGCCGCCCACGCGAGGGCTCCGCCCAAGAGAGCAAAGGGAATCAGCGGCATGCCGGGCAGCAAGCCCATGCCGCCCAACACCGCACCGGTGCCCATCAACGCACCGCGATTGCGACCCAGCTGTTGCACCAAGGCAGGCGCAAGTGCGGCACCGGCGGCAGCGCGGGTCACCACAACACCTGCCGCGGTCGACACCAAGAGCGCCGGGATCTGCGACGCGAGACCATCGCCGACGGTGAGCACCGTGTATGTGGTCGCGGCTTCCGAAGCGCTCAAGCCCTGCTGCGCGATACCGACAATAAAGCCCACGACAATGTTGATGCCGGTCATCATCAAGCCCGCGATCGCATCACCGCGCACGAACTTGCTCGCACCATCCATTGCGCCGAAGAAGTCCGCTTCGCGTTCAACTTCCTTGCGGCGAATCTTGGCGTCTTCCTGCGTCAGAATGCCCGACGCGAGATCTGCATCGATGGACATCTGCTTGCCGGGCAACGCGTCCAACGTGAAACGCGCGCTGACTTCGGCGACGCGACCCGCGCCTTTGGTGATGACGACAAAGTTGATGATCACGAGCAGCACGAACACCGCACCGCCGACCACGAAGTTTCCGCCGACGATGAACTCGCCGAACGCTCCAATGACTCGGCCGGCTGCGGTCGCGCCTTCGGCACCGTGCAAGAGAATCAAGCGCGTAGAGGCGACGTTGAGCGCCAAACGCAAGAGCGTCGCGAAGAGAAGAATCGTGGGGAAGCTGCTGAGATCCAGCGGCTTCTCCATGTGAATCGACACCAAGAGCAGGCCCACCGAGAGCGCGATCGACGTCGCGATCAGCATGTCCAGCGTGAAGGCCGGCAAGGGCACGATCATCAAGAAGACGATGCCGACGAGCAGGAGCGGGACCGTCGACGCCAACCGCGCGGGCGTCATGAGCGCAGGTTTGTCGCTCACCGGTTGCCTCCAAGTCGAAGCACATGGGCGATGACTTCAGCGGCCGCGCCAAAGAGGTCCGCGGGAATGGGCTTCCCGATCTCGGCGCGGGCATGAAGCGCGCGTGCGAAGGGTCGGTTCTCGACGATCGGAATGCCATGACCGCGTGCTTTTGCGCGCATCGCCAGAGCAACATCGTCGATGGCCATTCCAAGCGTAATGGGCGCCGGGTCTTCGCCGGGTACGTATCGCAACGCGACCGCGATGTGCGTCGGGTTGCAGACCAAAACCGTTGCCTTGGACACGTCGGACAGCGCGCGACGTTCTGCCAATTCGCGCGCGCGACGACGGCGACGCGCTTTGATCATCGGGTCACCCTCGGACTCTTTGTGTTCGTCCTTGAGGTCCCGCTTGGACATCTTGTTCTCTTCGTTGAACTTGCGGCGCGCCAACACGTAGTCGAGACCGGCCACTGCGATGAATGCGATGCCACCACGCAGCACCACCTGCGTCGCCGCATCCGCCACGGTTCCGATTCCCACCAGCGGATGTGAAGCCGGCAAGGTCACGATTGCGGGCATCGCGTCTTCGAGGACCCACCAAACCACAAGCCCAATCGCCAAGACCTTGAGCAGCTGCTTGCCGATCTCGAGTGCGGATTCCTTCGTGGGCAGCAACTGCTTCATCCGCTGGGTCGGATCCAGCCGCTCCCACTTGATGGCGAGGAGCTCGACGTTGATTCGACCCTTGGTCTGCGCCACTCCGGCTGCGCTCGCGAAGAGGATGGCAAGGATGAGAACCGGGGTCAGGGTTCCCACCAGCGCCCATCCCAACATCTGAACCGCACCGATGGGCGTCTCGTGCAGCGTGAACGCGCGTCGCGCGAAGGTCGCGATTTCCAAACTCGCGTCGCCACCGAAGATGACCATCGAAAGCGTGGCTCCCAGAAGAACCGCCGCTGCACCGACATCGGCGCTCTTGGGCAGCTTTCCTTCTTTGGCCAGCTTCTCCTTCTTCCGGGGAGTGGCCTCCTCGGTCTGCTGGGACTTGTCTTGCTCGCTCATCGCACACCGAGGGCGAGTTCAAGCGACTCGGGCAAACGTTGGATGGTCTCGCCGATGGCAGGTGCCAACGAGGGAGACGCCATGAAGAGCGTCAAGATGCCCGCGCTCACCGCGACCGCGAACGAGAGCGAGAAGAGGTGAACTTTGGGTGCTGCGCGCGAAAGCAACGCCAAACCCATCTGCACCAAGAACATCGTCGCCACTACAGGGGCAGCGATTCGCAAGCCTTGTGCCACCAGGTTCGTCCCAAGCTGGAGCACTCCCTCATGGGCCACTGCTCGAAACGCGTTTCCCGGCGGCGCGTGGTCGATGCTGGCGCCAATCGCCGCCAAAACCGCGTGGTGCCCCTGCAAAACAAAGAAAAGCAGTACTGCCAGGCTGCTCAGGGCGCGTGCGGGAGGCGAGTTGGATTCGCCAAACGTCGGGTCGAGCGATTGCGCAAACGCCAGACCGGCGGAGAAACCGACCATCGCTCCAGCGGCTTCGACCGCCGCGATGGTGACGCGAACCGTCAGGCCGATGACAGCGCCAACCATGGCTTCACCCGCGCCCGCAGCGAGCAAAAACGTCGGATCCATCGTCATGCCTTCGGCGAGTTCGGTGCGTGGAATCACCACCGCAAGCCCGACCAACAATCCGAGAACTGCCCGTGTACGGATGGGTGAAACGTCGCCGAAGGGCGCAGGCATCGCCGCGAACGCCACGCCGATGCGAATGCTGATCAGTGTGACCAGCGGCGCCATCGGCGCGATCATTTCGATCAGGGCAGCGAGCGCATCCAGCATGCGCTCTCTGTTAGAGCAAGCGCCGTTCCTGTTTGACTACGGGGTCACAGTTGCAATGGCGGTGAACGCAGCACGCGTGAAATCCGCCAGCTCTTGCAACATGAAAGGCCCGCTCACGACCAAGGCGATGAGCACTGCGCCGGCCTTTGGACCGAACGCAATTGCCTGGTCGTTGACCTGCGTCGCGGCTTGGAGAATCGCGACGATGAAACCAACGATAACGACGGCGAGTACCGTGGGCCCTGCGGTGAGCAATGCAGTCCACAGCATCTCTCGAAACCAGTCCAGCCCAGCAGACGCGTTCATTTGTCGTCTGCCCGTGGAGGCACAATCGTCGTGGCGTACGAAGAGCGACGCTCGTTGGGGGCGGTTGAAGGGCGAGGCCTTTCTTCCGCAATCTCCAGCGCCAACAACGCAGGCGTCATGTATGGAGGCGCAGGAGCCGGCGACGTCGGTCGACTGCTGTAGTGCTGCCGACGAACCGGGCGGTTGTTTTTCGACCGCACCGGAACGATCAAAGGCACGTTGCCGAAGCGCACCACCGCGACCGAATCTCCCTCGGCGATGTAGACCGTTTCCGAGACTCGAACCGCACTCTTCTGCGGTGCTGGCTGGCCAACGGGAATCGTGTTTCGTGTTTCGACCTTCACGCGCAATACCTCTACGTTCCGAAACTTGAGACCAGCGAACTGGTCAGCAGTGCCCAACCATCAACCACCACGAAGAGCAGGATCTTCATCGGTGTCGACACCATCGTGGGCGGCAACATCACCATGCCCATGGCCGTGAGAATCGACGCCACAACCAGGTCGATCAGCACGAAGGGCAGAAAGATTAGGAAGCCCATCTCGAACCCGGTCCGCAGTTCCGAGATCATGAATGCAGGCACCAGAAGAACCAGCGACACCTCTTCTTCGGTCTGTGGCAGATCCGTTTGACTCAACTCGTAGAAACTGACCAAGTCGGCTTCGCGCGTCTGGGACAGAAGGAAGCGACGCATCACCGCGCTGGAGCGTTCCCACAACGCGTCTTCGTCAATCTGCTGATCCATGTAGGGCGTGAGTGCGACCGAATCGATCTCCTTCGCGACCGGCGCCATCACCACGCAACTCAGCAAGAGCGAGAGCGCGAGAATGACTTGCATCGGTGGCACGTTCTGAGTGCCCAAACCCTGACGTACAAACGAGAGCACCACGACAATGCGCGTGAAGCTCGTCATCGAAATCAAAATGCCGGGAGCCACCGCCATGATGGTGAGCATCCCGAGGACCTTGAGGGTCGGCACCACTTGGTCCGGCCCTTCTGGGTCCGTCAGTGTCACGGTCATCGCGGGCTGCGCTTCCGCCAACGAAGGAAGAAGAAGCAGCAGTCCGGCGACACCGAGTCCAACGAGAACCCTCCCCGTCTTCAGAGGCATCGTGCCTTTGCTATGGGAGGCGCTCAGCATCCTACTTGGCTGCGCGCGCGCGAAGACGCATCAGACCGGCAACCGCTTCGCTCTCGGTCGGTTCGGATGACTGCATGCGTTGACGAATCGCTTGCAGGTTGAGCAGCTTGGCGCCGAAGCGGTCCTCGTCGGCGATCGGTGCGGGCGAAGACAACTGAACCGTGTCTTCAACCTTGCCTTGGATGCGGTCCAGAATGCTGAGCCCACGTTCCTCGAGTGCTGCCGATTCCGCAGCGGTCGGAGAGTCCATGGAACTGAGCACCTGCGTCTGCCCGCGATGCACGGAGAGCAGATGGTCTTGTCCGAGCGCTCGCACCACCATCAGCTGGTAACGCGGCCCGAGACGCTTCGTCGCCACGACCGAAATGTCGTCGTCAAGAATGACCTTTCGTTTCTTCTGTACGGTCTTGATCAACATGTAGAGCGCACCGAGAAGAAGACTGATGAGCAACAACGCACCCATGCTCTTGCCTTCGTCTCCAGTCGACGACGCGGTCGGCGTGTTGCGTTCCGCGAAGAGGGGCGTGCCGGCCTCGGTCTCTTCCTCTGGTTCCTCTGCGTTCGACGCTGTCTCGGCTTGAACCTCGGTGGGCGCTGCAGCTTCAGGCTCGGGCTCTTCGATGGCTTCGGGTTCCGCAGGTTCAACGGGCGTCACACTGGCCACAATCTGCACGGCGGGAAGCGCACTTCGGGCAATCGAGATCACTCCACCACGCTCGGTGGCTTCGTACGTCAGTGCCTCGGACGACAAGCGCGTTCGCGACGCAAGGTCGATGGTCAACACCGCTGTATCGGCAACACCAGGACGGAGCTGCACCGAGTCGAGCACGTCTCCGTCGCCGGGCGTCGTGACGCGCGGGTTGTTGTCGATGTTGGGGAACCAGGCGCGAATTTGGCCGCGTTGTGCGCGGATCCGCGGTGCTTCGAGGGGACTCGTGCCCAACACTTCGATCCGAATCGCATCTTGCGCGTCAACGTCGTAGGTCAGTCCAGTGACAACCTGTTGTGCGAACGCAGGCGTCGAGCCCACGCTCATCAAGAGAGCCAACCACGCTGCTCGCTTCATCGCACACCTTCCTTGTCCGCCTTACCCAGGCGCTGAACTCGTTCTGCGGGCGACACGATGTCGGTGATACGAATGCCGTAGCGTTCGCCGACGACCACAGCTTCGCCTTCCGCGATGAGCGTGTTGTTGGCGTAGATGCTCAACGGCGCACCCGCTCCGGCATCGAGCTCCAACACCTGCCCGGCTCCGAGCTTGAGCAGGTCGCCCACTCGAATCATGCGACGACCAAGCTCGACGTGGATCGTGAGTCCGATGGAGAGCACACGATCGAGTCCTTGCGGCTCTTTGACCGGAGCGATGCTCGCAGGTTGTGGCGCAGAGACGTTCGCGTTGCTCGGTGGTGGCAAACTGGGCGACGCATCGTTGTTTGCCGAACGCGGATCGATCGCCGGTCCAGGCAACGCGGGCTGGGAAGCCGGCGGCCGAGAGATCGCGGCCGGTTGCGGGTACTCACTACTCGGGGTGTCGTTGTTCATCGTGACTCTTTTGTTTCCACGCCCAGGATGGCGTTGACGCGCACTGCAAGATTTCCGTGGTGAACGCAGGGCTTGCCCTGGATGGCGATTTGGTCGCCTGCGAACACCTGAATCGGTGATGCCGGGCTGGCGTCGAGGCGAACCACATCGCCAACGCGCAACCGAAGAAGTTCAGACACCGTCGACTCCGCTTCGCCGAGCATGGCGACGAGTTCGACCTCGGTGTCGATCACGCCTTGGCGCAAGGCGTACGACTCCAGCGAACTCGGCAAACGCGGCTCCACCTCGGTGTCGGGAAGAAGTCGACGCGCTGCCGCGGCGTCCACCACAAGCTTGAGTCGTCCAGGTGCTGAAGAACCTGGTTGAATCGTGAAGCCGATCACCAAGAGCGGTTCGTGCTCCGGTGTGGGTGGAAGCGAGTGCGCGTTGGGAAGAACCTCGATCAGCGAGAGTTCTTCACCCATCGCTGCGGCAACGTCCCGATACACCGGGGTGAGCACACGACGATCCACCGGACTCAACTCGGCACGCGTCAGCCGATCTTCACCTTGCTCCTCGAAGCTGCTCAAGGGGGCACCCAGACGTCGGTCCAGAACAAAGCTCGTCAGAACGTCGTCGCCGATCGCCAAGACCATTCCACCGTCTTCGGTTTCCATGCGAGCGATCGACCAGGTCGGAAGCAGCGAGCTCACCAACATTCCGAAGGGGACCAGTTCCGCAGGAGCAATCTCGACGCGCGAGAGAGCCTCTGTATGTCGGAGCATGGCTTTGCCGAGCTCGACCGAAATCGCCTCACCTGCTTTGTCGGCCGCCAGCAGCTTTCCGCGAACGCGACGCTCGGGACTGCTCAGGTCGATCGGTTCGACCGGCGGACCGCCAACCTCGCTCTCATGCATCGCGTCGAGCAGTGCGCTCGTTTCCGCGGGCGAGAGGACAGGCTCGGAGGCTTCGTTCACTGGACCACGAAATCCGTGTAGAACACGCGACGGACTTTGGGCGCGCCCAGGACCTCGTTGATCGCCTCGACCAACTCGCCACGAATGCGTTCACGCGCTCCCGAAGCGTTGGTTTGCTCGGTCGTCAGCTCCGAGAAGTAGATGACCAGCCGGTTGCGAATCGGCACGAGAGCCTCCTCGACCTGAACCTTGGTCTCCTCATCGGTCACCTCGAGGTGCATCGACACGCGGATGTAGTGGCCGATGTGCTCGTCGTTGAGGTTTGCGACCAACGGCGTCATCTCAACCAGGGGGCCGAACGCGGTCGGAGCCATCGGAGGCGCGGCAGGGGCCGCAGCCGGTGCCGCGGCTTGCGCCTGAGCGGGACCCTGAAAGAACACCATGTACGCCCCCAACCCACCCACAGCGAGCAGGTTGATGATCACGATGATGAGAATGAGCGGAGAGCGTTTGGGTTTCGCTTCCTCCTTCGGCTCTTCCTCTTTCTTCGCTTCCTTCTTGTCGTCAGCCATCTTGCGCACAACAAAAAGCAGACTTCGTGCCAGCGGTTTGAGGTTCGTGTTTTCGGAAGTTTTGCTAAAGGATTGAGTCTCTCCGCCAGCCGACTGACACCACGCTGACGGCACATTGTCGGCGGCCGAAAACGCGACGTTCGACAGAACGCAAACGCCCAAAACGAAAACGAGGAGCCGAACCCGAAGGTTCAGCTCCTCGAAAACGGAAGGCCGGTTCGACTATCGCTTCAGGTTCACCAGCTCTCCGTACATCTCGTCCGCGGTCGTGATGATCCGCGAATTGGCCTGAAAACCACGCTGAAAACTGATCAGGTCGACAAACTCTCGACCAATGTCGACGTTCGATCCTTCGAGTGCTCCTGCCACGATGGCACCACGACCACCTGTTGCGGCACCACCCACGAGCGGCTCGCCACTCGCCGCCGTTTCAACCCAGAGCCCCTGTCCAGCTCGATCGAGTCCGTGCTCGCTAGCGAAGTCTGCCACAGCAACCTGGCCGAGGGTTCGACGCTGGCCATTGCTGAACACACCCGTCACCGTGCCGTCGGATTCGATGGAGATCCCGCTGACGGTTCCAGCACCGAACCCGTCCTGACTGAGTCCTGCGGTGGTCGAGGGCGAACCAAACTGAGTCGATGCAGCGAGTCCGGTGCCGCCGTCGTCGATCGCGTCACCGAAGTCGAAGGCGATCGTCTGACCAGGAGTTGCACCCGCGAAGTTCCAACTGCTTGCGCCCGGAGTCTCGGTCTGGAGCTCGCCATCCGTGGAAAAGTTTAGTGTTCCCGTCGCACCTTGGAACGGACCCACGACGGCGGGGTCAACCTCAGCACCGTCGACCATTGCATGCCATGACCATTCGTTGGCAGCGGTGTTCGCGAAGTAAATCGTGACGTCATGAGGGTTCCCCAATGAGTCGTAGACCGTCATTGACGTAGAATGACTGGAACTGCCGTCCGCACCCGGATTTGCCGGATCGAACACGTCGAACACGCCGTCCGATGACGCGTTCGCGTCGAGGTTGACGGAGATGTCTGCGGCAGTAGTCGGGTTCGCCGGTAACGTCGCACCTGCTACCTGAAGCGGCCCCAACTGCGCGCCGATCGAACCATCGTCCATCGCCGGATAACCCAACAATTGCAGCCCGTTAGGATTAACGAGCTGACCCGCTTGGTCGATCCGGAACTGCCCGGCTCGCGTGAAGAAACGCCCCTGCATTCCGCCCGCGTTGCCCTCCACCATGAAGAAGCCATTGCCGCTTAGTGCGAGGTCGGTCGGTGAATCCGTGGTGAGCAGCGCTCCCTGCGTCCACATTTGCTCGATGTGCGCGAGTCGCGATCCCGCACCCGCCATCGGCGACGCGTTGGATCCTGCGATCGAACGACCGAGAATATCTTCAAACACGCCGCGGCTTCGCTTGTAGCCCGTGGTGTTCACGTTGGCGATGTTGTCACCGGTCACACCGATTGCCGAAGAGTGGCTGCGTAGGCCACTCGCCCCGGTGTGCATGGATCGTAGAATGCTCATTCAGACTCCTCTTTCACATCGCCAATCGATGTCACGTCGCCGAGCAGTAGACGCGCTTCGCCTACCAAGAGCTCGGGGTAACCGTTCTCATATGAAACCGCGTCCACCATCCCGGTGATCTCGGTCGACACATCTACCGGCGTGCCCTCTGCGGACTCTGCTCGGATTTCCATCGTGTAGCGGCCCGAGGGCATGCGCGTGCCGCTGTCGTCGTTACCGTCCCACTCAAACGAGTGCTCACCGGGATAGTCCGGGCCCACCTCAACCGTACGCACCGCACGTCCGGCTTCGTCGCGAATCGTGATGGTGGTTTTCTCGGCGCTTCCCTCGAGGCGATACACCCCGTTGACCGCACCGGCTTCTTCCAGACGCAGACTTGATGCGTCCGCCGTGACCGTTTTACCCACCAACGAAGAGACTTGCGTGTTGGCCATACCGGCATTGGCGATCTCCAGCGCAGTCAGCCGGTGCTCGATACCAGCGAGTTTTTCGACGCTCGTGAGTTCGCTGAGCTGCGACACCATCTCACGCGCGTCCATCGGATCGAGTGGGTCTTGGTTTTGCAGCTGGGTTACGAGGAGTTTCATGAACGCGTCGCGTCCCATCGCGCCTTGCGTCTGCTCCTGTTCGGGGATGCGGGTCGCCGTGGGCGATGCCAGCGAGTTGTTTCCGTTGATCTCCATTACTTCTCCTCGTCGCGGGTCCGTCGCCGCAAATCCACCCGCAAGCTGCCAAGGTCCACGCCATGACGAGCGACATCTTCACGCATCGCCTCTTCGCTTTCCCTCAACGCCGCGACAGCCGCCGCGCTCGTTGCCACCGCACGAACGCGTAGGTTGCGCGACTCGAGCATCAGTTGGAGTCGGATCCGACCCAGTTCCGGATGCTCGATGTGAATGAACGCGTCTTGACCCGCGGACTGGGTCGGCGGACGCACCGTCACCGTCGTATGCGGCACCTGAGCGTCGGCTTCCGGCGTCGCGATTTGTGCGGCCCGCGCGAGAACATCGTGTGCAATCGTCGCGAGTTGCAGAGACACGCTCATCGGAGGCGAAGGTGCGGGTGCAGGACGCGCACGGACGGGTTCCGCTTCTTCGACCATCGGAATGTCGGGAATGGCCGGAGCTCGAAGCGCCTCTTTGACCGGTGCAGCAGTCTCCGCGCTCGCAGGTCGAGTCGTCGTCGGCAATGCCGCGTCGGCCGCGCTCAATATAGGCCGGGGCGCATTGCCGGATCGTGGACCTGGGACCACCGCTTCACTTTGCGCCCCACCCTGTCGCTCCAAGATTCGAACGTCGAAGGAAGGCGTCCGCTCCGCTGCTCGAACCGGACGATTCCCCTTCGCCAGCTGTTCGTTGGGCGAGGTTGCCCGCTCCCAAAACCCACGCTTGGGTTCCGTGAGCGCGCTGACCTCTCCCTCGAGGTCAACCTCAACATCGATCGGGATCTCGATCGACTCCATCTGCGGTTCCATCTCCTCGGGCGGTAGATCCGCACCGGCACGTTGTGTTCCTCGTGGAGTCTCGGGCTCCACGTCGCGGTGACTGGTGAGAAGCTGCGCAAACGCTTCGGTGTTCTCCTCCGCAGCACCAGGTTTCGTTTCCGTGGAGACCGCGTCAGGCGCTGCGCCGAGCTTCATCGAGCCGATGGTCACGAAGCACGCCTCCGCGCGGCATCGTCGAGAAGATTCTGTTCGCGTCGCTCGGCGCGCTGCGAATCCTGCGCTTGCAAGCGATCGCGCACCTTATCGAGCGCAGCAATCTCGCGAGCACTCTCAGCAACCCTCGCCGCGGTACGAGCGTGGTTCTTCTTGTGTTCCGCAACGCGCTCGTGCGCCGCAGCCAATGCGTGTCGAGTCTGCGCAAGCACTGCTGCTCCGCTTGCCAAATCCCGAGCCGAGCGGGTGCCGGGCATCGCCAGCTGGCGACTAAGCCGGTCTCGTGCGACCGCCAGTCGAGCAACCTCATCCTCGGCAGCACGCAGTCGTTCCGCTGCCCGCGCCATATCCGCCTTGCGCTGGTCACGTTCGCGTTGTTTGACCAACACGATTCGGGCAAGTCGGGTTCGATCTCTCATCGGTGTCTCCTCATGCTCCCGTCCAAATCGCTTCGAGCTGTGCACGGGTGGCTTGCGGGGTCACATGCTCGTGAAGCCCCTGCTGCAGGAACGCTTCCAGACCACCAAAACGCGCGAGCGCTTCATCCAGTCGGGCCACCGTTCCGGGTTTGTACGCACCAATGCTTTGCAGATCCCGTGCCTCACGATGCGCGGCGATGAGCTTGCGCGCGCGTTGCGCGAGTCGCTGTTGCTCCGGGTTGGCAACATGCGACATCACTCGCGAAACACTGGCGTTGGCAGCAATCGCGGGGAAGTGACCGCGCTCTGCAAGTTCGCGCGAAAGCACGACGTGACCGTCAAGAATCCCTCGCGCAGCGTCAGAAATGGGGTCGCTCAGGTCGTCGCCTTCAACCAGCACGGTGTACACACCGGTGATCGAGCCGCGTCCTTCACTCGTACCCGCGCGCTCAAGAAGGCGAGGCAAAGCGGCAAAGACACTCGGCGTATAGCCCTTTGTCGTCGGCGGTTCACCCACCGCAAGTCCGATCTCTCGCAGCGCCATCGCGTAGCGCGTCACGCTATCCATCACCAACAAAACCCGTTTGCCACGGTCGCGAAAGTGCTCAGCAATCGCAGTCGCGAAGAGTGCACCTCGCGCACGTACCAACGGACTCTCCGCACTCGTCGCTGCGACGACCACCGAGCGACGCATTCCTTCCTCGCCGAGAGTCCGGTGCACAAACTCTTCGACCTCGCGTCCACGTTCCCCGATCAATGCAACAACTGCGACGTCGGCTTCGGCACCGCGGACCATCATCCCAAGCAGCGAACTCTTTCCCACGCCCGCGCCCGCAAAGATGCCGATGCGTTGCCCCACGCCCATCGTCAGAAGTCCATCGATCGCGCGAACCCCTACAGGAAAAGGGGTTTCGACCGGTCTACGCGCCAACGGGTTCGGGGTTTCACCGCCATCAAGTGTGCGCTCATCATCGATCGGAGGAGGCGCGTCTCCATCCAAGGGGCGTCCCAACGCATCGAGCACTCGGCCCAGCATCGCGTCTCCGACACCTGCTCGCGCGCCCCGACCTAAACGACGCAAGGGTGCACCAGCCTCCAACCCGTGGGTCGGTCCCAAGGGCATCAGCAGCGTTCGTGCACCACGCAGTCCCACCACTTCGGCTTCGACACGTTCCCCATCTGCGACGACCTCATAGAGATCGCCGAGCGACGCTGAACAGCCACGCGCCTCGAGGATGAGGCCGACCGCTTCGCTCAAACGCCCCTGCACCACAGGCCCACGCGCGCGCCTCACCGCATCGCCAAAACGCGTGAGTGGCATCATGTCGCAGCTCGCTCATCGTGAATTGCACGTGCGACCGCCGCCAATCGCTCTCGGACAGTTCCGTCGATCCGCACTTCGCTCGTCTCCACGATGCATCCTGCGCCCTCGATCGAAGGGTCGGCATGGACACGAACCACGACACCATCGTGCTCAAACTGTTCGCCGAACTCGGCCAGAATCGCTTCGTACGCTCCAGCACCAGCGCGCAGCACCGCTTGCTCGGTACCGGGCAGGAGACGCAGCGCTTCTTTTGCAAGCGCAACCGGCAACGCATCGTCGTCCACCGAGTGAACGATCGTCTCGGCGATCATCATCGCCAACTCGATCAACTCGCCTTCAACCAAACGCGCGATTCGAGCGCGTTCGACCGCGAGTGCCGCAGCCTCTTCCGCGAAGCGAGCACGTGCGCTCTCCATTTCGGCAACCGATGCCGCTGCGGCAGCCTCCGCTTCCACCAACGCCGCCCGCTCTGCCTCGAACGAAGGACGAATCGAGGGCGGACGAATCGACGGAGGTCGCGAGGGTTGGATCGAAGGGGGCCGCACAGACTCGCGTCGCGGCGGCATGATCAACTCGGCATCTTCAATGGGCTCCGGACGAATCGAAGGACGCTTGCGCCCTCGTTCCGGTTGCACCGAACGCTCGAGACCATCGAGTGGTTGACCCGAGTTGGAGAACGGAGACGGATCGAGCTTCGGAAGCGAACTCGGTCGTCGGTCCACACGTGGCATGAAGCTCGGGGGACGCAGCGAACCTGGTGCAGGGGCAAGCCAACTCGGCGCGCGAGGCCGCTCGCTGGAACTCGCATCCAAGACCAAGGGATGTACAGACCTAGACGAGGGCACCGCCACCCTCCCGTGCAATGGTGATCGTTCCGGCCTTCTCGAGTCGGAGTGCGACATCGACGACGGCCTGCTGCGCAGCTTCCACCTCGGTCACGCGTACTGGACCCATGAGTTCCAGGTCGTCGCGAAGCGTGGCAGCAGCACGAGACGAGATGTTTCCAAACACCTTCTCGCGCATTTCTTCGCTCGCCGTCTTGAGCGCAACGACAAGCTGATCCGACTGAATCTCCTTGAGGAGTTGCTGCATCCCTCGTGCATCGATGCGACGCAGGTCCTCGAACGTGAACATCGCCTTGCGAACCTTCTCGGCGAGCGTGTCGTCGATGTCCCCAAGCTCCTCGAGAAGCTCTTCGACGCGATCGGGCTCCATGAACTTGAGAAGCTCTGTCGCGGACTCGATGCCGTCGAACTCACGACGCTCGACGTCGCCCAATGCACTGAGCTCCGAGGCCAGTTGCGTTTCGATATCGCGCACAACCGACTCCGGCACACTCTTGAGTTGCGCCGTTCGTCGAAGCACTTCGGTCTGTTGTTCGACCGAGAATCGACCAAGCAGTTCGGACGCGCGCTGGGCGTCGATCAACGAGAGAATCACCGCCAAGGTCTGCGGGTGCTCGCGCTCCAACATCGGCAAGATCGTGTCGATATCGAGCTCGCTCAGGGTCGCCATGCTTCCCGAGACATCACGCTCAACCCCGTCCCAGATGTAGGCAACGCGGTGCTCTCCGAGTGCCTTGCCGGCAAGACGCCGCAAGTACGCACTGCTTCCCTTAAGGCTGGTCGGCACGCCATCGCGGATTGCGGAAATGAACTCGCGATGAATGGCCAGAAGCACGTCCACGTCGACTTCTTCCAGTGTCTCACTGGCCTTGCGAATCTGTCCGACCTCCTCAGGCGAGAGACTTCCCATCACGGCCGTGGCAATCGACTCATCGAGGCTCACCAGAAAAAGCAAAGCCTTGGCGGAACCATCCAGAGCAGCGAGACGAGGGTCCTCGTCATGCCGCGTTATCAGTGCTTCGCCCATCTTCCTCCTCGTCGCCGGAGTCACTCCGGTTTCCTTGCATCAACCAACCTCGAACAACTCGCGCCGCACGCGCGGGGTCGTCAGCCGCAAGCTCTGCAGCCAGGAGCGGAATCGTCTCGTCAGGCTCACGAATCTCCGCACGGAGCTGGTCGGCGGAAGGCAACGAACTCAACGACACCTTTTCGCCACTCGGGAGCGCAGCAAGACCTTCGCCGGTCTCCCCCGATGCATCCTCGCCTGCCACCAGCTCGGCCTTCGCTTGCTCCTCGGCCTCTTGTTGCTGCTGCTTCTTCTTCTTCTTGCGACGTCGCAAGAGAACCAACAGCACGATCAAGCCAACAAACCCGAGCAGTCCTTTCTCCGCGTACGGGCGCCACGCCGCGTAGTCGCCCATGAGAGCGTCGACGGGGTCGACCGCTGCTGCGGGCATTTCACCCTGTGTTGCAAAGGGAATACAGCTTACGGTGATCTCGTCACCGCGGTCGGACACGATACCCACCGCACGCGCAACAATCGCTTCGAGACGTTGAAGCTCCTCTTCATCGCGAGGTGTGAACTCCCGCGCCCCGGCCTCACCGGTCCACACTCCATCCACAACAACCGCGACTTGCAGACGCTCGATCCGTCCAACAGGAACGATACGTCGCGCGGTGGTCTTGCTGATCTCAAAGTTCCGAGTTTCGCTTCGACGTACGAGACCGGAGTCGTTCTGCTGAGCGCCTGCGGCCTCGCCTCCGGGAAGATTTGTGGCGGCGCCGGGAACACCCGTTGCGACGGCTCCGTCTTCACTCGACGAGCGTTCCTCCTGAAGTTGAACGCTTCGCGCAGCGACCTGGTCTGGCAAGAATCGCTCTTCGGTCTGCTCTTCTCGCGTGAAGCTGACATCCGCAGAAACCCGAACCATCGCGATCCCGGGACCCACGGTTGCATCCAAGAGTTCTTGGGCGGCGCGCATTCGTTCGCGCTCCACCTGTCGGCGATACTCCAACGCGTCTCCGGCACTTTCACCTTCGCTTGCACCGCCAACGGGTCGGCCCTCGCCATCCACGAGTGTGACCGACTCCGTGTCCATGCCGCGCACCGACGACGCGACGAGATGGATGATCCCCGCGGCCTGCTCCTCACTCACCCGGCGACCCGGGCGCAGGTGCAAGACCACCGAGGCGCTCGCGTTTTCGTCGCGCGCGACAAAGAGCGAACGGCTGGGCAAAACCAGGTGCACTCGCGCACGTTCGACACCTGATAAGTGGCTGATTGTACGAGCCAATTCACCTTCGAGCGCACGGTGATACTTCACCCTTTCGGAGAACTCACTCTCGCCGAACCGCTGTTCGTCGAACAGTTCGAACCCCGAATCACCACCGCTCGGAAGACCGGCCGCCGCAAGCGTCATGCGCGTGTCGTGCACGCGGTCCCCCGGAACCAAGATCGTGCTTCCCTCATCCTGCAGTTCGTAGGGAACCTGAAGCCCGGCCAGCTGTTCGATGATGCGGGATGAGTCGTCGCTGTCGAGCTCGCTGAACAACACATCCATCGACGACTCACCCGAGACCCAAACCCCTAAACCAATCGCTGCGACGGCAGCCGCGCCAACTCCGATCAACACCAAGCGAGTCCGCGCAGGCAAGCCTTCGACTTTGCCGCGTGCTCGATCGAGCATTCCTCGGACGCCCGGAGCGGGCTGTGGTGTTGCGGTCTCTTCAGCGGGGGCTTCGTCGCTCACGTTATGCGCCCATCCTCATAATTTCGCGGTACGCCTCGAGAGCCCGGTTACGCACGCTCGCCAGAAGTCGGAACGAAACCTCAGCGCGTTGTTGAGCGATCATGGTTCCGTGAATGTCGTTGCTGCGACCGTCGGCAAAGTCGTTTGCTGCCGTCTCCGCGACCTTCTGATCCGCATCGACACCATCGATCAGTTCAGCCACTCGGTCGCCGAAGTCGGTTCCCGGTGCTTCAGTCGCGGCGTCGGGCTTTGCCACCGCCTCAGGAAGCGCAACGGGAGCAACGTTCGGGTCAAACGCGATAGTCATCCTCAGGCTCCAATCGAGAGGGCGGCGTCGCCCATCCCTTTCACCGTCTGCATCAAGGTAATTCCCGCTTCATAGGCTCGGCTGGCCGTGATCATGTTCACCATCTCCTCGACCACATCGACGTTGGGCATCTCGACGTAGCCAGCTTCGTCTGCGTCAGGATGCGAGGGGTCGAACATGCGACGCGGATCCGCTTCGTCGGCCCGAATCTCAGCAACGCGAACCATCCGCGCGTGTTGTTGCGCGGGATCACTCGTTCGCGTGTCCTCAACCGGAACCGCTTCAAACACGGGATCGCGACGACGATAGGGACCGCCTTCTTCGGTACGCGTCGTCCGGGCGTTGGCGAGGTTCGACGCGATTGCATTCATTCGCGTGCGCTGGGCGTTCAGTCCCGACGCGGTGATCTCCATCGCACTAAATACGTTCATGTCGCGTCTCCTGCGGCGTATCGAAGCAGTCCGAGCTGGTGCCGGACGATTCGACCCACGGTCTCGTAACGAAGGTCGTTGGCAGCGACCTTGGACATCTCGCGCTCAAGGCTCACGGCGTTCCCGTCTCCGCCCGGCTGAACGACACGCTCCTGCGCTGCGCCAACGACCTCCCCGTCGAAGGACATCGGACGCAGATGTGAAGCGCTGGTTCGCGTCAACCGAGCAGCACCGCGCGCCTCACTGACGTCGCGTACCAACTCCATTGGCTTGAACCCAGGTGTGTCGAGGTTCGCAACGTTGCTGGCCAGGACGTTGTGGCGCCGCAGGTGGTAATCCATGCTGCGATGCGCGATGTCGACGGCGTTGAAGAGCACGTCTGTAGACAAAGCAACGAAGGTGCCAGCTTCGTTTTGCCGCGTTTCTGCGGCTTTTCTGAGCTATCCGCTAAAGATCGACATCGAGCTGACGATGATGTGTCGGGACGCTGACATCAGCCCGCCTGCTTGATGTCTTTCTTCTTCAGTTTCTCGACCAGCGTCGTGCGATTCATCTTGAGGATGTTGGCCGCACGGTTCTTGTTCCAGCCGGTACGCTCCAACGCCTGAAGGATAAGGGCGTTTTCAAACTGCTCGACAGCATCGCGCAGTGCGATCCCGTCGGGAGGCAACTGAGGCTCTGCCAGCGACCCCAACACCACGGCACCCCGTGCCTTACGCACTCGGGGCGGAAGATCCGCAAGTTCGATCATTCCGCCCGCTTTCAACACGACCACGCGCTCGATCACATTACGTAGCTGCCGGATGTTGCCCGGCCAGTGATATGCCTGGAGCGCTTGCATCGCCTCGTCTTCGACGCCGCTGACATCGCGTCGTCGATGCTCGTTGGTCACGCTCACGAAGTGCTGCACGAGCAGTGTAATGTCGCTGCGACGATCCCGAAGCGGCGCGAGCTCGATGGGAATCACGTTGAGTCGGTACAGCAAGTCCTCGCGGAACTGTCGAGCTTCGACCATCTCTTCGAGATCGCGGTTGGTCGCTGCGACGATTCGGACATCGACCTTGACGTCCTTGGAATCTCCAACCGGACACACCACTTTTTCCTGCAGTGCGCGCAGCAATTTACCTTGGAGCCCGATCGGCAATTCCCCTATTTCGTCAAGGAATAGCGTGCCTCCGTCCGCTTCTTGGAAGCGGCCTTTGCGGTTGCTTGTCGCACCCGTAAAGGCACCGCGGACGTGACCAAAGAGTTCGCTCTCAAGAAGATTTTCCGGAATCGCAGCGCAGTTCACGACAACCAATGGTGCGTTTGCTCGATCCGATGCTCGATGCAACGAGCGCGCAACAGCTTCCTTGCCTGTGCCGCTCTCGCCCGTGACCAATACCGAGCAGTCGGTGTCCGCCACGCGTTCGATGATGCTGAACACCCGCAGCAGAGAGGGATGTTCACCGACAACATCAGGCGCAAAGTCAGCACGCCATTCAGCCGCTTCGTCGTCTTGCTTGAGGATTCGAATCTGACCCGACGCGGTCGTCAGCTCGCGACGCTCAAGCGCTCGACTGATGGATTGATCCAGCGCATCCAATGAGAACGGCTTGAGTAGAAAGTCCGCGGCGTTGTGACGCAGCGCGTTGATCGGGTTGTCGATGCTCTGCAAACCCGTCATGACCAGCACAGCCGGGTTGCTCGACATCTCACTTGCCTGGTCGACGATCTCGAAGCCCTCGCCATCTGGCAGTGCCACATCCGTAAGGACGACATCCAAGTTCGGATGCTTTTCCAGCAGTGCCATCGCCTTGGACACCGAAGCGGCTTCCAGGATCGTGTCGAACTTCTTCTTGAGTGATCGCTTGAGCAGCTTTCGCATGCCCGGCTCGTCGTCCACCACCAGGATTGTCGCCATTTGCCCCTCTCGAATTCCCTAATGATTTCAAACCAGACCCTGTGTAATCACACGGAAATTTTCCGATTGAACCACCACTTGCGAATCGACGTCGATACCCAGAATGTCGGAATCACGACGGTGGTGTCAAATCCATGACGGCACAGAGTCTGATTTTGTCAATGATTTTGGCTCATCCCCGGCGAGCCGAATCGATACCGTGCATGCATCGATCCAACTGGTCGCACTCTCGATACGTATCGTGTTCGCGGCTAAAGCCTCGCTCCGCATCTGCCGATCGCGGAAGACGTGGATGCTTCGATCCAACTGCTCGATTCACAGCACACGGTGGAGCTGCTTTTCGCGTCGACGCGCGATGCAGTGTTCATTCTGGATCTCGAATCGAAGCGCATCGTTCACGCGAACGAACATCTGGAACTCCTGACCGGCTTTCCGCTCGATGACCTTCTCGGCCAGGACCTGACGGTTCTCTCGCCCGAACCGGACGATGTCCCAGGGCGCGAGAGGCCTTTGGCGCCCAGCGTGATCGCGGAACCAGGTCTGCACGAAGAGATCAGCATGGCCCGCGCCGATGGGTTTACCGCTATCGCCACGTTGCGCGTCGCGCACATCGAACAAGAGGGGCGGCTGCTGGCGGTGTGTATCGCGCGCGACGAAACCGAGCGACGCATGCTCAAGCGCGAGTTGATCACCAAGCATGTCGCTCTGCTCGATGCGCATCGCGATCTCGAAGCGCGCCAGCGCGAGATCGCCGAGCTCTCGCAACGCGTCACGGCCGTGTCCAAGCGCGCGATGCTTGCCGAAATCATCGCGGAAGTTGCCCATGCACTGAACAATCCACTCGGTGCACTCATCAGTTCGCTTCGGCTTCTCGAGCGCATTGAAGTGGACGTGCCTGAACGCGATCAAGCTCGCTACGAGCGCTCACTCGCGCGTTGTCGTCAACTCTCCGATCGGCTTGCACGTGTAGTCGATGACCTCCGCGTGACCTGTCGAGAAGGCGGAGCGTCGACAACCGGCGAGTGTGAACTGAGCGATCAAGTTCGCAGTGCCTTGGCCGTGGTGGACCATCGAATCCCCCAGCAGGTTCAGGTCGAACTGGACTGTGCTGCGGCGCGCGTCGCCACACCCGGTGACGAAGTTCACCACGCCATCACAAACCTCATCGCCAACGCGCTCGAAGCGGTGGGCGAGGCGGGGGTCATCGAGATTCGCTGTGGAATTGCGGGCGAAAGTGCATTCGTCCAAGTCGACGATGACGGGCCGGGCATCGCGGATGACATCGCCGTCAAGATCTTCGACCCGTTCTTCTCCACCAAGCCAAAGCGCCGAGGAACGGGAGTTGGACTCTCGATGGTGCGTCGGATGGCCATGCAGTACGGCGGCCGGGTCGTCGCGCAAGGTCAGGGTGCGCTTGGCGGAGCTTCGTTCCGAATTGAACTGCCGCTCGCACAACCCCGCGAGAGCGTGAAGAGAGGAGAGATGCCGTGCACCGCGTGATGATCGTGGACGACGAGCAAGACGTACGTGAGGCGCTACAGGACGAACTCTCGATGGATTTCGAGGTCGAGTCGTTCGATAACGCGCACGACGCGCTTCAGCGCTTGCGCCAGCAACGCTTCGACGCGCTTGTGAGCGACGTGCGAATGCCCGGCACCGATGGAGTGACGCTGCTCCATCAGGCGGCAGTTGTCGATCCGGGAATGGTGCGGATCTTCCTCACCGGACACGCCGATGAAGAGATCACGGGCGCAGCGCTCAAGCTCAGCGCCTACAAGCTGAGCAAGCCGTGGGGCGATGAGCTTCGCATCCTGCTGCACAACGCGTTGGTTCACCGAGACCAACTGGGGCGGATGACCAGCGAGCTCCACGGCTACATGAGCGTGACCGGAGTGGACGAACGCGAAGTCGAGCGCGACGAAGTGCTCGCGCATCTGGTTACGACGTTGCGTACGTTTGAGTGGGTGGAGAGCGTGGAGATCACGCAGCCGCGTGACTTGATGGCGGCGCGATGGAGCGAAGCCTGTCCACCGACGGTTGACGGGGACACCCGCGTTCAAAGCGCTGTCCTTGGAGACCGCACCATCACAGTGCGTTGGAAACTGGTCGGCCCACACTGTGAGCGACTGGTGGACGTCGCGATTCGCCGAGCAGCCGACGCACTGCGAATGCGCGAATTGCTGGACGAGGTTCGAACGCGCGCCGAGGAGCTGCAGCGCGCTCGTGACGAGATGCTTCGACGCGACCGGTTGGCGGTGATGGGAGCGATGGTGGCTTCGGTTGCGCATGATGTGCGTAACCCTCTGTTCGCGCTTCGGTGCAACCAGCCCATCTTGGAAGAGACCCTCGAGGAGGTCGGTGTCTTTACCGGCGAGGTCGCCGAGATCTGCGAAGACAACCGACTTGCCGTCGACACGATTTGGAAAGTCGTGCAGTCGATGGAGCGAGTCGCCGCGCACCCCGAAGAATCGGAAGCCGTTGACGTCGAAAAGTGTTTTGCGCTGTGTCGCAAGTTGCTCAAGCGGCAACTGATGGACGCCAACGTGAGTCTGCAAACTGCGGCGCCGCCTGGATTGGTCGTCGAGGCAACAGCGGGTGAGATGGCGCAGATCCTGATCAATCTGCTCACCAACGCGATCGAAGTCTCACCGGCGCAGAGCACGATCTACATGACAGCGTCGGAGCGTGATGGACGCGTCGTGGTGCGCGTCAAAGATCAGGGGCCAGGAGTTCCGTCGGGACAGGAAGAAGCCATCTTTGCGCCCTTCCAATCCTCAACACCGGGCGGGATGGGAATCGGACTGAGTATTGCGCGCGAAATGGCGCGTCGTCACAGCGGCGATCTCACGCTCTCGTCGAGCGAGACCGGTGCGTGTTTTGACCTGAGCTTGCCGCTGGCAGGGGGATACTAGGATGGATACGACAATCGGCGTGTTGTTGGGGTTCGGACTCGTGGTCGGGTCGATCCTTCTCAACGGTTCACTGGGTGCGTTCGTCGACATTCCCAGTCTCTTGATCGTCTTTGGTGGAACCATCGCGGCGACGCTGATGGCGGAGAAAATGCCGCGTGTGATCGGTGCGGTGAAGGTTGCAAAGCGCGCGTTCAAGAAGCCTGCTGGCGACGCGACGGTCACCATCACGCGAATCCTCGAGTTGTCGCAGATCGCTCGTAAGGAAGGACTGCTCGCGCTCGAGAACGAGCAGATCGACGACGAGTTTTTGGCCAAGGGCGTGCGCATGGCCGTCGACGGACTCCCTCCGGAGCAAATCCGCGAAACACTCGAGGCCGAACTTGGCGCGATGAAGCAACGCCACAGCCGCGGACAAAAACTGTTCAAGTACATGGCTGCGACGGCGCCCTCGATGGGCATGATCGGAACGCTGATCGGTTTGGTGCAGATGCTTCAGGCTCTTGATGACCCCTCATCGATCGGTCCGGCTATGGCTGTCGCGCTTTTGACGACGATGTACGGCGCTATTTTCGCCTTCATGGTGTTTGGTCCCATCGCTGAGAAGCTCAACCGCTACGGCGGCGAAGAAGGCGCGAACATGACTGTGGTCATCGAAGGTCTCGACTCACTGGTGAAGGGCCAGCACGCGACGGTCATCAAAGAGAAGCTCGAAGCTCGGCTCGCCCCGCAATTCCGACAGAAGGAAGCGGGCTGATCGTCCGATAGGAAGACCATGGACGAAGAGGAGTGCGAATGCGAGGAGGGAGCCCCTGCGTGGATGGCGACCTTCTCCGACCTCGCGACGCTGTTGCTCACGTTCTTCGTGTTGTTGCTCTCGTTCGCGGAACTGGACGTCGTGGAGTTCAAGGAGCTGCTTGGTTCTGTCCGTGAAGCCTTTGGTGTGCAGTTTCGAACGCACGGTCATTACGAAGCGCTCAGCAACTCACCCGTGAGTCTCGGCGATGCGCCTCCCGGCGCCCTGACCTACATCTCCGATGCCGAGGTGACCGAAGCGATACGAGAGGCGTTGGAACGAGCCGGTGTTGAGCAGAGCGTAGATGTGCAAGCGACCCCGGATGGGATCGTGGTGCGCATTCGCGACCAGGTGCTCTTCCCAACGGGTTCCGCCCAACTTCAAGAAGACGCTGGTCCTGTGTTGGAGGTCATCGCGAATCTCGCCGCAGAGATGGGCGAGCAGGGCATCGCGATCGAAGGACATACCGACGACCGTCCCATTCACACGTCCCGCTTTCCCTCGAACTGGGAGCTGTCGACGTCTCGAGCGACCCAAGTGCTGCGCTACCTGCTCGCGAACACGGAGCTGAGCCCTGCCCAAGTTTCGGCATCTGGCTACGCGGACACTCGCCCGATCGCGCCCAACGACAACGCGGACAACCGTGGGTTGAACCGTCGCGTGGAGTTCTTGTTCAAGCGTCCGGCTCCGCCTGAAGACGACGAGCGACCGGATCGGATCGTTCAGCCTCGCAACCCGACGCGGTTGATGCCCCAGGCGCGCGAACCGCTGACCGGAGCGAACGCTGAGCCTACATCCGCAGAGCGTGCTGCAGCTGATGCCGAAGCCGAAGCCGATGCCGAAGCCGATGCCGAAGCCGAAGCCGATGCCGATGCCGAAGCCGAAGCCGAAGCCGAGACCGATGCCGAAGCGCAAGCCGGGGCGGATGCCGATCCAGTGTCCGACAGCAACACCGAGTCCGGCACCAACTAACGCAGCGTCACTTGAATGAGCGAAACCCGAGGTGAACTGGGACAGGACGCTGCCTTCGTGGCACGCGCGTGTGGATCGGTGAGTTGACGACAAACCCCTTCAACACCAGCGTCGCCGACCCACCCCCGTCCAACGCCAATGCATCCACCGCGCCTTGTTCTCGCATGAGCTCCGCAAGCGCCTCCAACGTGAGTCCTGGACTGTTCGGCTGACGACCGTCCACAACGACAAGCACAACGCGCTGTCCTTCTGGACCGATTCCCACTGCTGTGCGAGGCGCTACGTCATTGTCGTCTGTCACTGCAATGGCGCTGTCGCGCAGCAGCACGTCCGAACCCGCAACACCCCACTGGGTATCCGACGGGCATGTGACTTCAACACTCGCGTGCTCGTCGTTGAAACAGATCATCGGCCAGTCCGGCTCACTGGCCGCAGCCCAGTGTCCATCGACCACCACCCCACCGAGTGGAGTCGCGACTTCGCCGGACCGCGGTGCGAAGTCCCACGGATGGTGACTGTGAAACGGGTAGAAGAAGTTCGCGTTGATCGCCACGGTGGATTCACTGACTTGGGCGTGCTCCTGAACCGTTCGAGCGGGGAAGCTGCCGTTCGCGTCGGGCGCGGTCACCACGGGTTCCGTCACCGCAAGATCAACGTGGACCACGTGTGCTGTGGCACCCGAAAAGCGAAGCCGTTCGTAGTCGATCCCATAGACGGCGGTCGCTCGAAACGACGGCAGCACTTCGCCTTCGGCAAACTTCGCAGTCACGACCAGCACGACGACGAAGATCAGAGCGAGGCGCAACCGCATACGCACAATACGGTGTAGTGAGGCGAGCTATTCCTGCACTGGAGCGCCAAGAACCAAGGAATGCTTGAGACCCCACGTCCTGTTCGCTAGACGTGCGCTTGGTTCTCGTCGGTTTGTTCCTCAGCTCTGTCCCGTTGTTCGCTCAACTACCGGGCATGCCGCGCTTCGATCAGTTTCGCGCCACGGTACGGGCACCGACATCGGTCGCAGCACCAGACTTCACCACCTTTCCGGGCTCACGACGCTTTCGGACTCGGCTGCGGGACGGCGCCGCGGCGGGACCCAACTTCGCGGGTGCCTATCGCATCGTGTGGTGGGGCTGCGGGACCAACTGTTCATCAGGGCTGCTCGTGAACCTTGCAACGGGGAGGATCCATGACCTGCCGACCGCCGAGTGTGGATATGCGTTTCGACAAGACAGCCGACTCTTGTTCGTGAACCCAAATCCGCGTCGATGCTCGATACGCTCACTCACCGAAGCGTATGCGCTGACCGCAGATGGTTGGGCTGCGCTTCCATTGCCTGAGGACCCACAATACGCACGTCCCAGCCAGTACGGTAATCGGTGGTGGCGCTAGGGAGTGCTTGAGAACTCGTGCCGGACCTTGATCACTTCCGAAGCGTCGACTCCGCGTTGCACCTCGTACGCGTTCGTCGCCACAAACGTTTCCGTCCCGTCCATCGAACCGGGCGTACCCGATGGGATGCTCAACGAGAAAAGGCGCACACACCCCTGAACTAGCAAGTCCCTGTCCGAACAGACTTCTGCATTGAGTCTTTTGCTCCCGCGGCTGCCCTCGATTCTCGTCGCCTCGGGCGACTGCGAGTCTTGACGCTCCGCCTTCGGCTCCGCTGGCTCGCCGCTCCGCAAAAGACTGTCGAGAAAGAAACGCTGCTAGGTCACAGGCGTTAGTCGACTGACAGGCAGTTCGTGCAACTTGGCACGCTGGTCGCCATTCGAACGTCGAGTTATGGCAAACTCGGGACATGCGTGCTTGCATCATCCTCGTCTTCCTCTGGCAGCATGCATTCGCAAGTGCGTCGGACATTGATCTTGGTTGGACCGCCTACGAGAACGGTGACTTCCCGACGGCAGCTCGGCACGTCGCCACTGCTTGGGAGAGCGGGGTACTCAGCCAGCCGGAGTACATACGCCTGCTAGAGCTGGCAACTTGCGTCGCCTTTGCCACCAACAACGAAGAGGCTGCACGAGAACGTGCTGCTGCGATCGCATCGCTCACGGAGTCTTTTTCACCCGGTGCATCAACGCCGCCACAAGTCTTGGAGGCGGTCGACGCCGCTCGGCAGCGTGGTGTTCGTTTCGAGATTCGAACAGCCGAACACGTCGAAGAACGCGTCACGCTGTCCGTGGATCTACGTGATCCGCTGAACCTGAGCAGTCGTGTGCGGGTGTCACAACAGGTGAATGGAGTCTGGGAAACAGCGGACGGGAGCAATGTCGAACTCGCATCTGACTCTCCGTATTTCGTCGAGGCGCTCGATCAGCACGGAAACACGATAGCTACGCTTGCAACACGAGAGGAGCCACGGTTCGCGCCCTCTGCCACGGGTGAAACCAGGGATGGTGATGCCGATGGCGAACCCACGAGGTCACCTGCGCCGTGGGTGTTGGTGAGCGCTGGGGCCGCGGTCGTTGTCGCGGGTGCCGGCATTTACGGATCCGGGCGGCGGCTCGCACGAGACGTTGAAGACTCGGAACCTGGCACTCCGTTTCCAACGGTCCGAGGTAAAATCGCGCGCGCCGAGCGTCGGTCACGCTGGGGTGCATCACTCGCCGTTGTTGGCCTCGCCATTGTCGCGGGTGGAGTTGGATGGCGCGTGATGGGCGACGACGACGCGTCGGTGAGCGTCACCCCCTTGAGTGTCAGGTACGACGCTCGGTTTTGACCCATCCGGGTGTTGGGTCGATCCAACACGACGAGAAGCAAGATCAGCTCCTCGAATCCATCTAGAATGGAGGCATGATCCGAGCAACGTGGTTGTGCGTTCTGTTCTGCGCGACCTCCTGCACGGTTTCGCTGAGTGACGGAACGTTCGCTTGCGACACAACCGAAGATTGCCCGGCAGGATGGATCTGTGAGTCGGGTCGATGCTTCCGCTCCGCTCGTTCCGACGGATCTGCAGACTCCGGGACCGATGCAGCCGAGTTTGATGCAGCGTTCGATTCCGCAATTGATTCAACCACGGACACACCCACGCCGGACGCCGGATCGGGCGACGCATCACTTGATGCACCCTGCTCGTTCGATAGCTGTGATGACGAGAACCCGTGCACGGATGACGTGTGTCAGCCGTCCGGCTGTGTGTTCACGCCGAACACAGCACCCTGCGACGACTCCAGCTTCTGCAACGGCCTCGACACTTGCAACGCGGGCGTCTGCACACCTTCGGGCATCGACCCCTGTGGTGGCGGAACCGTGTGTGACGAATCCACGGCACGATGCGTTGGCTGCCGGGAAGACTCCGATTGTCCACCGACGAGTGCAACGGCTTGGGGCAGTTGCAGCGGTTTCACGGGTGCGTGCGATGACACTGGAACACAAAGCCGCACAGTGACCACCTTCAGCTGCGCGGGCATGACCTGCGTTCCAAACAACACGACTGAGTCCCGTGCGTGCTCGCGGTCGACGAACGGAAACACATGTGGCGCGACAACCTGCGGGAGCTACGGCTCGTGCGACTACACGAGCGACTGTGACGAAACCGCAAACCGATCGCGCACATGCACTGATCAAACCTGCTCGGGTGGCATCTGCCGTGCCACGAACCGGACTGAAACCGATTCTTGTTCACGCGACACCGATGGCAACTCGTGCTCTGATGGCGCGTTCTGCAACGGCGCCGAAACCTGTTCCGGTGGCACGTGCCGAAACAATCCGAGCCCATGTCCAGGACCATGCGACGACGTTGCCAACAGTTGCATTGTCACGACCTGTGGTCCGGGCATTGGTGGTCGAGATTGCAAACCAAGCACGCTCTTGTCGGAAGACACGCGTGCGAGCCAGTCTGCGTGCCATAGCCACTGCGAGTCATTCAGCAACGCGAGTTGCTGCGAATACCGGAGCTCGAACGGACTCTGTCGCGCGTACACCGATGTCGATTTCGACGACGGAGACAGCAACGAGTCGTTCGCCGCATGCACGGACCAGGTAAGAACGTGCACCATGAGCGCCAACACGACCTGCTCGGGGACGCGTCTGACCACGATCGTCGCTTCGCTCACAGACTGTCGGGACCGGATTTGCCCCTACGCGAGAAACACGACTTGTTGTGTGCATACCTCGTTCGGTTCGTCGTGTGCTCTGTATACCGGGACACCCATTTCCGGGTCGTCGATTACGACTGGCGGTAGCTGCACACCGTGAACATCACTCGTCCGACTCACACACGGAGTTAACACAGGCCGTACCTGGCAGACAGGCAACCCCGCACACGCCGCAGTTCAGCGCACTCGTACGCGTATTGGTTTCGCACCCCGTGGCTTGTCGATCGTCGCAGTCCTCAAACCCGAGATCACAAGCAACGATCGAACATACGTGGTCCGCACAGTCGCTGACTGCGTTGGGCAGCGAACAGGAACATCCCGCGCCGGAGTCCCAATTCGCATCCGGAGAAATCGCGGCATCGGTCTGTCGGCAAAGAAGCTCACATCCATCGCAGGCACAGTCTCCCTCGCAAGGTTCAGCGGTTGTCACCACCGGTTCCGACCGTGGAACGATCGCCTCGACGCAACCTTCAGCAACACTCGTACATAAACTCGCGTCGAGCAGCGTCGCCGCGAAGCCGTACTGACCCGGCTGTAGCGATTTGAGTCGCTGCCCGCCCATGCCATGCACAAATTCCTCATGCACCACTTCGCCAAAGCAGCTGCCGTCACGCACCTGGACGTGAACACCGACGTGTCGCGGTGCCGTCGGCGCATCAATGTACCAGTCGACTCCGGAGCCGCTGCACGCCACGGGTCCGAAACAAACTAGAACCAACGCCGCGCGAGTCATTCGATGCGGACGATGGGAGCGTTGATGTTGGTGCGGCGCGGTCGCATCCCAACGAGCAACCCCGCGGCTACAGAGAGGACCACGGCGACCGAGCCAGTCGCCAACCCCCAGCGTGCAGCACGTGACGTTCGGGTATCCGAATGTCGTGCCGAATCACCGCGTTGCACCAGGCGAGCTCCTCCTGGACCTCGCGCTTCGACAAAGAACGTCGCGCCCATCGGAAGACTCACATCGAGGGACGATCGACGCGCGGAATGATGCCTCACGCGAACACCATGGTGCTCAACGTGAACGACGAGTTCGCGGACAAGCCCTCCAGGGTCATTCTCGACCCGTACGGCAAGTCGTGACCCCAAGACATCGGCTTGCCTCTCCACCTCGATGACGAGCGGTCCTACCGCGGATAGCACATCGAAGCGCTCCGTGACCTCAGGAGGAACATCGGTCGCGAACCGATAGTGAGGCCGAAACGATGCGAGCTGACGCAACGCAGTATCGAGATCCAGCGTGTCGCCGTCGATGTGATGCAGCAACGCCTGTGTGGCAAGCGCGAGCGCAAGTTCGTCTGCTGTCAGTCGCCCCGCCATCACGCGTGCAAGTTCCTGTCTGGCCTCGGGCAACTCGATGTTTCGGACGTGCTGACGAGCACGCGTCAGACCATCGCCGAGCGCAGGCGTAGTCGTGAGCAGCACCGCAACTGTGACGGCCAACCTCACGCGTGTCGTCTCCGTGCGAGGAGTAAGAGAAACAACGCAACGCTCAGCCAATCACTCAGAGCAACGCCGGCGCGACACGAACAGCCTGCGTCCCCGCGCCTCGGATCGCTTCCACCGTCGGCACCTGCGTCCAGACTCGGCACGCCGATGTCAGCGAGACTCGAGTCCGAACCAGCGTCCACATTCGGAGCGGCATCAACCCCATCGTCGCCAGCAATGTAGCGGTACGCTGCGACGAACATCTCACCTGCAAACAACCCGCGAGAACACGCTCCTGCAACGACGATGACGTCATCTCTAACCGCCGCATCATGCACAGCCATCGGTGATCCCGCACACACATCAAGTCGCGTGAGGTCGATGTCGGGTGATCCCTCAGTTTCTATCGGCGTGACGAACAGCTGTCCTCCCGCCTGACCGATCGCGAGGATTTGGTCCCTCAACGACACCAGCGACTCGATCCGTTCATCGCTCTGGTCGAGCGGCGACGCGCTCCATTGGCCGTTGACACCAAACGAAGTCGACAGCGTCCCTCGCGCGTCGAGCGCCATCGCCGCTAAGTCCAGATCTTCTTCTCGTTCACCCACATCCCGGAACCCGGCGAGCAGAAGCGACTCCGAACCGGACGCGTAGACAGCTCGCGCACGTGAAACCGGATATCCATCAAACTCGATCGATAGAGCGCCACTGTCACCGAACGACTCATCGAGGAGACCGCTATCGAGATGGAGTCGCGCCGCGGAGAAGCCCTCGCGCATTCCGAAGTCATGACTACTTCTCCCGACCACCACGATGCGCGCCCCCTCAACGACGAGGTCATGGGGTGTATCGAGATCGTTTCCAATCGACACGATGGTCACACCTGCAGTTCCAAACGAGGGATCCAGGTTCCCGTCTCTCTCAACGGCGAGGACTGCGAAGTCCTCCGCAGAGAGGCCGTCTTCGCGTGCGCGGACGGCATAGCCGGCCACCAAGAGTCGCTCTCCGTCCGCGACGATGGCTACGGCGGCATCGTCGCGACCCCCAACATCGAATCGAGCAACCCCGTCTGAGCCAAACAAGCTTGAAGGTGTGCCCCCATTGTCGAGGCACAAGAGCATCATCTCGGTGCGCCCGTCGCGAAACTCGTATCCCGCCGCATAGATCTGCGCGGAAGCATCGACCGCATAAGCACCCGAAGATTCCACGGTGCGCTGATGAAACCATCCATCACTCGCAAACGAAGTGTCCGGCGAACCGTCTACGAGAAGCCGCCCCACAACCGCGTGCGAAGTCCCCGACTCCCAACTCACGCCCGAGACAACCACTCTGCCGGCGTCGTCGAAGTCAACGCCATGAGCCACGGAGTCCTCTCCGATTGGAATGGTGACCACACCACCGCTACCGAACGCGTATGCAGGCTCCAATTCTTGTGCGTGGGCAACACCCACAAACAAAACAGCGAAGGATACGAGTACACGCATCAGGGTTCACCGAACCAGCACATGTCATCGCAGACAGCGTCGCGAGTTCGACGGGACGACGTGTGTCCCCCTTCCGCATCACAACAGTTGCCGTACACGTAGCAACACGGGTCACAGCTACAGGTTGTTCCGTCCGCGAGCTCGGCGTGGTCGCCGCAGGCGCCGGTACATGGATTGTCTTCGGGTGCTGGACCCGTGGTTGGCGAGCAGGTCTCCGGCTCGTTCGCACATCGGATGAGCGCCTCGATTCGGTCGTACCGGAGATGCGGATTGTCGAGCGGACGATCCCACGCACCGTTGGTGTCGTTGGGCTGTTCGCGCGAGGAGCGATGCGACTCGCTGTACCAGACGATGTCGGGATGGTTGTCGATGCTGGCGCCCAACCAATGTCCGCCAACAATCCGATCGCTTGCATCGAGCTCGAGCAGGTACTGAACCGGGACCTCGAGCACGTCGATGTGACGCTCGTGTGCTTGGAGGCGAAGTTGCTCTGAACCGACGTCGTCCGACGCCATGTAGTACGTCGTGTGGACTTCGATGAGCTGGGCGGTGTCCTCTTCGAACTCATCTTGCGCATTGCAGGTCACGCCTGCGGGACAGATCCGAGCAAGCCCCGCGGCTCGGTCAAGACGCTCGCCGTAGCGGCTCTCGAATCGAACTACCGGGAAGTTCCAGATATCCGGTCCGGCGACGTGATCGACGATGAACGGACGACGGCGACCGTCAACGCCGCGCGCCAAGAAGTTTGTCGTGATCACGTGAAAGTCGGCCGGGTTCACATCGCGACAGTCCCGGTTCAGCGGTCGGCCAAGCGGGTCGCGCTCCCACGTCGACTCCCAGCAGGTGCCGCCGATCATGCGAGCGCCGTCGTCAAAGTACACGCCGATCATCAGAGCTTCGATGTCCGCCATTCGAAACAACACGCAGCCTTCCTCGTCGGCCACGCACTCGATCGGTACTCCGGACTCAAAGCGCACGCGAACATCGCGAAGCGGCGCACCGTGCGGATCGGTCGTGCTGTAAGCCGACCAGCCGTTGCAATACCCCTCCCAATTCGCAGGAAAACTCGTCCGCCATCGTCCGCGATGTCGCAGCGTCCACGCGGTAGCCGGACCTACGACTTCGACCTCTGGGTGGGTGCCATCCGAGTTGGTGATCTGTGGAACGATCGCGTCAAAGCCCCCGGCGTTGGCCAGCACTCCACGGTGTTCAAACAACAGGTCGTACTTCTCGACAGGTGAGAGATTGTCCGGGTTGGAATCCCTCGTGATCGACATGTCGTAGTCCCGGTCGCCACGAACGGACGCGTTCCACCGCCACGCCAAGCCGTTATTCCGATGGGGCCACCAACTCGAGCTGAACACGACTCCGTCAGCCGCGCCCTCAGTCAGCGCGGTATCCAAGACGAGTGCATCACCCCGCAGATCACCATGGAAGGTAGACAGGGATTCGGCGACGACAGCATCGCCCTTCCCAAGGTCGATGAAGTCTTCAGCTTCTTCAGCGGACTCGGGAGGGACCGTTGTCGGTGCGCAACCAACGCAGCAGAGAACAGCGAGCAAACGAGACATGACAAGTTCCTTTCGTCACGTCCATGGAGCAAGGGGTATGCCTATGTAGGTGGTTGTACGCTGCGGCGAATCTCGGCCGACAGTGTTGGCAGTTGCATCCGATCGGCTCAGAGCTGTTGGGTCGCGCCAACAAGCGCGATTACAACACGCCGCATCCGATAAGCGAACGCGCGACACGACGAGGATTCACCACGTTCCGCTGCGCGATCCGGCGTTGCACTTCCCCGTCCGAGCGACCTTGCTCAACGACGAGCCAGAGTTCTGCGCAGTCCCGGTACAGCGACATCTCCCCTTCTTGGAAACAGCGGATCGCAACGCGCAACTGAGGACAGGGATCTTGTTGGCGCACACCTGCCACGCCGGCTCGGAGCACTGCAGCCCAACCTCGATACGGCAAGCGACCGCGCGCATGAAGCCGTTGAGCAGCGAACAGCGCACGCTCACAACCGAACGGCACACGAGCGCCGGCACGCATTGCTGCGAGCTCCGTGACACCGCGAAGAAATGCCCAGTACGTTCGTACGGAATGGTCCAACGACATCATGCTCATGGCCTGTGGTCGCCGCTGGCGTTGGAGGCGGCGTAGCGCACGGATAGGCTCACCTTCGTACAGATCGGTGATGGTCTTGGTTCCTAGTGCGTAGTTGTGTTGTAGCGAGAAGTCCTCGCCCCAATCGGCGATCGCAGTGTCGATCTCTGCATGAGCGAGGTCGGGTCGGTCCGCCGCGAGGTGAATACTCGGTACGAGCTGAGTGCGGATGTTGGTTGCCGCGTAGAGGTCACCGCGATCTTCCGCGTCCACCAGTGATTCCCGAACGCTTTTCTGAAGGGCGGCGAGATCACCGAGAAAGAACAACGAACTCAACGCGAAGAGTTGCACGCTTCGCAATTCCCATGCGACGCCCGTGCACTCTTGCTGAAACACGGTTTCGGCACGGACAGAACTCTCGTAGGTTTCACGCCACCGACCTCGCTCGTACGCGGCAACCGCCTGCATTGTCAGCGCCAATCCTTGCAACCAAGGCTCTCGTGCGACAACTGGAAGACGTCTTCCGCGCTCGAGCAGAACCTGAGCAAGCTGATGCCGCCCGGCCGACGCGAGAAAGCCGACCTCCATCAACGTTGACCTAGCCAGCGCGTGCTCATCCCCCAGTAGTTTGGCCAGCCGATGCGCCTCCGCCGCAAACGGAGCCGCGCGCACTGGATCCACCAGACCCAAGCCGACCGTCGCCGTCCAGTGCGCGTCGAGTTCCGCGCGCGTTTGCTTTCTGACGCGACCCACCACACGATCCGTGACTCGCCGAATCAACGAGACGGTAAGCCGCGGAATCGCCGCGACAGGCGACGAGGGAATGGTGGCTCCGTGACGGGCGAGTACGTGCGCCAGCGTCTCCATTCCGCGCTCGATGTAGCCCGACCGAAGGTCATGCTCCGCTGCAAGGCGCAGCGCGTCGGCATCACCTGTCCGCGACGCGGCTTGACGAAACTCATCGGCAGCGTCTCCACCGCGCCCGGCATCGGCCAGTGCATGAGCGAGTTTGAGGGAGACCCCCACGCTTGGACGGCTGGCCTTGGCCAGTGCATACATTTCGGCCGCCTGTTCAAACGCGAGCGCATCGACAGCGGCATCACCCGCGGCCTCAGCGGTGGTGGCAGCTTCGTCTGCCCGACCCGCGCGGTGCCAATGGAGTGCGATCTCGCGCGGGGCCGCCCCCGCAGCCGTCAGTGACTCCGCCAGGGTCAAGTTGTGGTGGATCAGTTCGTCCGCGTTTAGCTCAGCGAGCACAATCTCGCGGACTCGGGCGTGATAGGTATCCAGAGCAGCGAGTTCGTCGAGCGGTCCCTCACGGAGGAGTCGCCTCGAGCGAAGATGTGCAACTGCATCAACAACTTGCTCGCGCGCCCACTGTGGAGGACAAACGTGTCGAAACGCGATCGGGCGGCCAGCGACGCACACGTTTCTCAACACATCGCGAGCGAGTGTCGGCAAGTTGTCAGTGCTTGACTCTGCCCCTCGGAGAATCTCACCCAACAAGAACGGGTTGCCTTGCGACTGCTGCAACAGTTCTCGAACAGCATTCGACTCCAAGTTGTGGCCCGAATGAGCGGCGAGTTGCCCGATGTCGTTCGCACTCAGCGGCCCTAGTTCCAACGAACACCATCGTGAAGGTTCCGCATCGCGCAACACTTCGACCGCCCGTGCAAGCGTACTGTTTTGAGTCTGTGGTCGATGTGTGACCAACAGGAGGACCGGCGGCACGGGTGGTGCCAACAGCCGTTCGAAGATCCGGATGCTGTCCCCATCGCCCCAATGAAGATCATCGATAAACAGAACGAGAGGGCGCGTCCGTGCAACGCGTTCGACGATTCGCCGAAGTCCCTGAGCAGCCATCCTGCGGCGATGCATCGCATGACCGCCCACCTGCTGTGCGAGAACGCTTGGGCGGTTCTCTGTGAGAATCTTGAAGATCGGAAACGCCTGTACAACGTAAGGCATCTCTGGCGGCAACGAAGCGTGGTCACCCTCTGTTCGAAACAAAGCGCTGGCGAGATTGTCGATCATGCCATCGAGCGATTTGTACGGAACCGATTCGGATGGATGGCATTGCGTTCGCAGCACCAACGCATCGACACCCGACAAGAATCGTTCACATAGCTGCGTCTTGCCGACACCAGCCGGTCCAGAGATTTCGACCCCGGCGAACACCCCCTGCCGAACCGTCTCCAGCGCCGCTTCGAGGCGCTCGAGCTCGTGAGTTCGACCCACGAAGACACTCGGTGCGCTTCGAACAGAAACCCCAAACACTTCGGCGACGTCGCGACCCGTTGCCCGACGTCCAGGGTCGTCCTTCAAAAGCGCGCCACACAAGAGACGCAGATCATCTGGAACACTTGTCGGCGGTCGCGCGCCACTCGAGGGAAGCCGCCCCGTCAGACACTGAAAGAGCACCGCGCCAACGGCATACCAGTCCGCCGCGGGAGTGGGGTCTTCACCCATCAAGAGCTCTGGCGCCATGTACGGCGGTGTGCCCACGACTTCGCGCGAGTCGCGCGCACTCTGTCCAACAAGCCCAAAGTCCAGGACGACCAAACGCCCCCCAGGTTCGACCAGGATGTTCGCCGGTTTGATATCGCGGTGGACGTACCCCATCGCGTGCATCTCACAGAGGGCAACGGTCAATTGCGCGAACAGACTGCGCAGGACGTCGAAATCGACCCCACGTCGTGGCGCTGCCACCGATCGCACGGGGGACGCGTGGGGAGTCATGCGCACAGTTTCCTGCTCCAACCGTGCCTCGTCTGCATTGGGAGCCACGTGCGCCATGATCGAGTCGCCTTCGACCAACTCCATGGTGAAGCCCCAGTAGTCGAGATGGGTGAACAACTCGTAGAGAGTCACGAGGTTTCGGTGCTTCACTCCACTCAAAGAGCGAAACTCGGACTTGAACGCGAAGACATCCACAGCTCGCGTTGCGCGTAGCACCTTCAGCGCCATGCGCGCGTCAGTACGGCGGTCGTACACCTCGACGACAGAGCCGAAGCCTCCCTCACCGAGAGGCCGGATGACGTCGAAGCGATCCCCCGTGAGAAGCCGGACTCGTTCACGCAGACTCGCTTCGTCGGCCCACTCTCGTCCCGGCATCGTATAGAGTGTACCTTCTGCAGGGGATGGACGAGACGAAGACGCAACGCAGCCCGCTGTGGCAACCACGCACCTCGGCGCGTGTGGCACTGAGCGTCGTCGAAGGTCCGGATTCGGGCCTCACAATCGAAAGCGACGAGCGAAGCATCACTGTGGGCGGGTCGGCGGACAACGATCTTGTGCTCCACGATCCGACGGTGAGTCGCTATCACCTGGAACTCACTCGATCCCCACAAGGCGTGCACGTTCGCGACTTGGGAAGTCTCAACGGAACCTTCCTCGGCTCGGCACGGGTTCACGAAATCACCCTCCCCGTGCCGTCTCGCCTGCAGGTGGGTCAGTCGCTCGTGGAAATCGCCGACGGAAGCATGGGTCTCGCTCCAGACACCGACGCGCCCGACATTCCGGGACTGGTCTACGAGAGCCCGCTCATGGGGGAGGTGGGTGTGACTCTGCGAAAGCTCGCCAGTGTCGACGTTTCGGTCTTGCTGCAAGGTGAGACGGGCACAGGCAAAGAGGTTCTCGCGCGTGCTCTACACGGGCTCAGTGCTCGTCGCGACAAGCCCTTTGAGGTTGTCGACTGCGGCTCGATGCCGGCGACGCTGATTGCCTCTGAACTCTTCGGACATGAACGGGGAGCCTTTACGGGAGCGGACAGACAACACAAAGGTGCGTTCGAACGAGTCGGCGATGGGACGCTCTTCTTGGATGAGGTCGGAGAGTTACCTCTCGAGTTGCAATCCTCACTGCTCGGGGTCGTCGAACGCCGCCAGTTCCGACGCGTCGGCGGCACCAAGGAGCTCAGAGTCGCCGCGCGGCTGGTTTCCGCCACACATCGTGATCTTCGCGCAGCGGTGAATGAAGGCCGCTTTCGTGCGGACCTCTACTTCCGTCTCGCCGCGTCGCGAATCATGGTTCCGCCACTACGTGAGCGCCCCGAGGATATCGACCTTCTGATCCGCCACTTTGTCTTGGAGGCCACAGGCTCCGCACGCATTCCGTTCGGAGCGATGGCTTTGGAAGCTTTGAGACAGCACCGCTGGACCGGAAACGTACGCGAGCTTCGTAACGCGATTGAGACGGCGCTGATTCTTGGAGCGGTCGAACTTGAGGACGGTGCGACCAGCGACCGCGTCGAGGTCGGTATGGAAACGATTCCCTACAAAAAGGCGCGCGAGTCCGCTCTGCACCGGTTCGAGCGGAAGTACTTCACAGAGCTCATGGATAAGTGTGAAGGCAACGCGTCGAAGGCGGCGCGAGAATCCAAGATGGACCGTCCCTACATGCTTTCGATCTTGAAACGACACGGCCTGCGCTAACTGGCGCGCGTTTTGCTTTATCAGCGCGTGTGATTCGAGACATACGTACACGCGTTGTAGCGATGAGCGTGGACGCTGCGTTTGTGGCTGGAACCCGACTTCTCCGCGCTCTCCCACCAAGTCAGCCCAGTGCGTGGGGCATCGAGGTTGAGCGCGACATCGCATACGGACCACACACCAGCCAACGACTCGACATCTACAAACCGCCTCAAGGTGGTCCGATTGTCATGTACATCCACGGCGGCGCTTGGCGAATGCTCTCCAAGGACTCGCACTTCATGATGGGAATCGCCTTGGCGCGCCAGGGTTTTACGGTGGTCAACATTGACTATCGGCTTGCACCGGAATGTCCCTATCCCGCACCACTGGACGACTGTTTGCGCGCGTACGCGTGGACACTGACCCATGCCCGAGATCTGTCCCATCATCGCGAAGTCGCCGTCGCCGGAGAGTCTGCCGGCGCAAATCTCGCGGTCGCGCTGGCGACGGCAATCAGCCTAGACCTCCCCGATTGGAAGCATGCGCGCGCACTTCGACCTCCTTGCGCGGTGTCTGCAGCGTGTGGTCTGTACGACCTTGCCCAAATCGACCGCCTCTTTCGCGGTGTGCCTTGGTGGGTTTGCGACTATTTGCGCTCGGTCGTCCCGGGTTACGCGCCCGATGCGGATGCTCAGCTTGCCAACCCAGTGTCGGTGCTCGAATCGCCGCACCCTGCGCTCCAACGATTGCCGCGTTTTTTCCTTGGTGTGGGCACCCGCGATCCGGTTTTGCCCGACACCGTTCGGCTTAGTGCTGCACTGAAGCAACGTGGCGCGCACTGCCAGTCGAACTACTACCGCGGCGGCGTCCACGCTTTCCACGCATTTGTTCCCAGTCCCGTAACGTTCGACTTCTGGCGAGACCAGCGCAACTTTCTCGACGAAGCATTCGGCGATGTGGGGTGAGCCCCACAAAGACGGAAAACGTGTTGGCCGCATCCAACACGCAATCTGGATGTTCGCCCTACTCGCGTGCACAGCTGATCCGCGCGTCATCGAGGTTCAAGCGTGCGAAGTGGTCGCGTTCGATTCCGCCCGCCAGTGGACGCTCGAGGGGGCGACCCTCTTTGGCATACAGGACGAACGCGGCGTGCGGTTTGTCGCACCCGCAGTCGCTCGAACGACGACGCTCACTCTTGTTAGCGATGACGAAACGCGGGTGTCGGTAATCGTCCAACCGCATGCGAATGCCGATGCCGAGCTCGGCCTAGCGAAGGATTGCCCGCCGTTCCCTTACGGAGTTGCGAGCGGAGATCCTGACCAAACTTCGATCGTCCTATGGACGCACTACGAGGGCACTGGAGCCCTCCACTTCGAGGTTTCAGAATCACCACGCTTTGCGGACGTGATTGTAGAGGGCGAGTCGCCTTCGGGGCGGGTCGAAGCACGGGGACTTCAACCGGACACCACGTACTTCTACCGCTTTCGCGACGAGCAAAGCACGAGCCGCGTGGGTCGCACGCGTACGGCTCCAAACCATTCCAATCACGCCCGATTTGCTATCGCCTCGTGTAGCAGCCTCTTCTCAGGCTACTTCAACGCCTATCGCCGACTCGCGGAACGAGAACTCGATGCGGTCATTCACCTCGGTGACTACGTCTACGACACCATCGACCCTCAAGAGGAGGTTCGCGTTCCTACTCCGCGACCAGACGCCCCAAGGACGCTTGATGCATGGCGGCGTCGGCACGAACTTTACTTGTCAGACCCGGATCTTCGGGCTGCACGCGCCGCACACCCGTGGGTCGTCGTATGGGATGACCACGACCTAGCTGGAGAGTCTGACGCCGCCGCCGAAGCGTTTCGTGAGTACGTTCCGATACGACCTGAGACGTCTCAAATCTATCGCGCGCTACGCTGGGGCTCCCTCACAAGTCTGATTCTCCTGGATGTCACCCATCATCGCGGGGAAGACCAGATCCCTGGAACAACGGCGCCCAGCATCTTGGGCCAGACTCAGTTCCGTTGGTTTCAAGACCAGATAGCATCAGCGGACAGCGTCTGGAGGCTCGTCGGCAGTCAAAAACTCGTCGCTCCACTTCTTGGTGTGGGCGACCTCGCCGACGATACGTGGAACGGCTTTCCCGAGTCACGTGAACGCGTCACCGATGAACTGGATCGACTCGGGATCAACAACGTTCTCTTTGTCTCTGGCGACCTCCACTTCACTGTGTTCGGTGAAGTCCCTGGCCCTGACTACGACGCGACGACCGGTATCGGTTCACGCCGCGCAGAGGTTCTCGGGCCGAGCATTACGCGAGGAAACCTGGACGAGTCTGTACCAGACCCCCGCCTTCGCGAAGGACTAACCCGCGCATACTCCGAAGCGAACTCGCACTTTGTCGACGCCGATCTTACGAACCACGGATACGTGCTTCTGGATATCGATGCGAACATGATCACAGCGACTGCGTGGTACTCGCCGATCGACGTGCCTGCGGAGATCGAACGCATTGGCCCACAACACACGCTGCACGCTGGCGAACGCCGTTGGTCGCGATGAGGTTGTGCTGCGACAACACAGGAGATCGCCAAGAGCCGACACACCCACCGGATAATCTGTTGGCATTCGCCAACACCCCGGCACGCCTAGTCCGAAAGGCGAAAGTGCATTTATCATGGTGTTCGTGAACTCCGTGAGCGCACCTACTCGAGAGCAGTTCGGCAAGTACGAACTGATCAGCGAGTTGGCATCCGGGGGGATGGCGACAGTGTTTTTGGCGCGGCGCCGCGACGTCAAAAGCGTTGGACTTGACCGTTTCGTTGCGCTCAAGCGCATCCATCCGCACCTGTCACGCGTCAGTGACTTCGTTGAGATGTTCCTGGACGAAGCTCGCATTACCTCGCGCATCAACCACCCAAACGTCTGCACGATTCATGATTTCGGCGAGTCCGATGGACAGTACTTCATCGCAATGGAGTATGTCTTCGGCGAAACCTTTGCCGAGGTTCAGTCTGCGCTCAAAGCCACGCCATCGAAACGAGATGCGCTTTGGCCGATGCGTGTGGCGCGAATGATCGCCGATGCCGCCGAAGGGCTTCACGCTGCTCACGCTGCGAAGAGCGAAGAGGGCAACCCACTAAACATCGTGCATCGCGATGTATCCCCACAGAACCTGTTCTTGGCATACGACGGTTCTGTGCGCGTGATGGACTTTGGTATCGCCCACGCCGAAGGCCGGTACCACCACACCCGAACGGGTACGGTAAAGGGCAAGTTCGCCTACATGAGCCCCGAGCAATACCGAGCAATCGACATCGATCGACGCGCGGATGTGTGGGCGCTTGGCGTCGTTGCGTGGGAACTGCTGACGGGCAAACGACTGTTTCGTCGGCCGTCGGATGCCATGACCATGAAAATGGTCGAGACGCTTGAGGTTCCCCCGCCCTCGACGGTCGATGAGACTGTGCCTGAGGGTCTCGACGCGATCATCCTCGGCACTCTTGAGCGAGACCTCGCCCAACGGACGCCAAGCTGCCGAGAACTGAGTCGTGCGTTGAACCGGTGGTTGGCGACCACCGGCGAACCGATGGGCATGCCGGAGATGGCCGAATGGTGTGACCGCGAACTCGAGCTGCACATGGAAACGCGGCGCTCCATGCTTCGCTCCGAGAGCGGCGTGACACTGGGCCCGCCAACACTCGTCACGCCGAGCCATAGTGCACTGAAGACCAAAAAGGCAGAGCAGACCATCGCGCTCGACGACAGAGACCTCGCCGACATGGCGACGATCGCTCGGGCTCCCGAAGAGATTGAGCCGAAACGAGTCGACGCGACACCAATGGTTCGGCAGGCCGAGACCGAGACGCAGAGTTTCGACAAGCGTTGGGTGATCGCACCGATCGTACTTCTCGCACTTGGCTTCTTTGCCGCACGCACGATGTTCTCCGACCCACAGATGGAGTCGAGTCCACTCCCGCCGCTCTCGCAGCCATCGACCGAGCGCACAGAGACAGGAACCGCGAGTTCGACAACGTCGCCCGACTCTGAGAGTGTGCGCAGCCCCATGGCTGCGTCGAGCGAAATGACGGCAGGCGTATCGATGGAGGTCGCAGAAACGGTCGAGACCACAGAAACGCCATCCACCGCGAGCGAGCCCACGATGATGGAGACCGCAACGAAACTCCCCGCGCGGATGACGCCTGCTCGGATGACTCCTCTGGCGACACCTATGGTCCCGCGCACGACTCGCGAACCACAAACCGTACAGGTTGGATGCGCGGGATGTTGGGCGAACCTCTACGACGGCAGCGGGCGACGCCTAGGAGTTGCGCCAACACGGTTGACGCTAACGCCAGGCACACATCGGATCGTCGCCAAGCTCTGGGAGGGGCGACCGAACGCGCAAGTGCAACGGGTGAGGGTCAGGGTGCCGAGTCGTGGACCGGTCCTGATTCGGCCGCGGGGGAACTGACATGAAACACAGCATGCTGATGGTTGTTCTTTGTTCGGGCTGCGCGATTTCGGTCACCGAAGGACTGTACGCCTGCACGAGCGATGAAGACTGTCCACGCAACTGGGTATGCGCCGATGATGGTCGTTGCTATCGAATGATGCGCTCGGACGCCGGCACGGAAGACGCCACGACCGATACAACGCTGGACTCCTCCAGCGATGCACCTCCGATCGACGCGCCTGGCGTCGACGCCCCGGGCGAAGACGCTCCAGCTCTCGACGCACCGGGAGTTGATGCTCCCGTCGACGGATGCACGCCCACTACGGAGACCTGTAACACCCGCGACGACGACTGTGATGGCATGGTCGACGAAGACGAAGATGGCGACGGATTCGGTGTCTGTGACGATTGCGACGATGACGATCCCAATCGAAACCCCAATGAACCAGAGATCTGTGGCGACGGAGCAGACAACGACTGCGATCCAGGGACTGCAGACGCTTGCTGTCGTTCAGGGTGGACACTGATCGACGGTCTGTGTCGTTCTCCACAGCGAGGTCCGGTCAGTACGTGTCGCCAAGCCATCAACGACTGTCTAGGCGACGACGCCTGTCCAGCGAGCCCTGACGAAGCAACGGGGTTCAGCGGTGACGCTTACGTGGTCACCAACATCAGACGTTGCCGGCGACACGGATTTGTCGGCGGTGTGAACAACAACGGGAGTGACGTCGGCGCAGACGAGTCTGTCGGCAGCTTTCCGTATTGGTGTGTTGCTCGCCCATTGCAACAGACACGAAACCCATGTGTTGAGCACCGTGATTGCCCTGATTCGTTCGAGTGCAACTCGGGAACGTGCAGGTTTGTCGCATTGGCTGGGACGCGATGTTGCGCAGGCACAGAGTGCAGTGGGTTTGTGTGTTCAAACCATTTGGTGGGCGACATCGACTGGGTTGGCCGGCGTTCCGCAGTGGCGCCTGGCTTCTGCGATTGATCAAGTTCATCGCCCGGTCAGCGAGTGGAGATGTCATCTACCAGTAGTTGACCATGACTTTGTGGTTGTCGCGGTCGGAGGCGTACCAGCCACAAGCGATCTCGCGAGTTCCTGGACGCATCATCGCCTGGTAATGGCCGCCACTCTCTTCGAATGTGTCGCCGCGCTCTCGCCAGAACAGTCGCGGCACCCACTCAACCGAAGCACGTGCGGTACCACTGGGGTTACGCCCACCACCCGCAGATCCCTGCGCCTGCCAATCACAGTAGTCACCGTTGTGCGCAGTCCCATCGAGCAACGCTTGGTGCGCTTCCTGCGCAGAGCAACACCGACCATCCTCTTTGATCGTGTACGGCTCGAGTCCCTCACGAGCCCGATACATGTTGATCTCGGCGAGGCAGAACTCGGTGATGTCGATGTAACCCTCGTCCGGATCGTCATCCAAAGGAACGAGAACAAAGTCGCCGCACGAGATTCCCTCGCCACCCGTATCGGTGAGAGCTCCGTCGGTGCCGCCGCCTACGTCGGTACTTTCCGCGTCGCTGCGACCCGCGTCGGCGGTCCCGCTGTCGGTTGAAGAATCATCGTCTCCGCACGCCGCTGTGGTCGCGAGGATGAACAAGCTGACGAATACGAAGCGCATGACACAATGGTAGAGAAGAGCTGCCCCACAGCCGAAGAATGTCCGGGCAAGCCCGACAGGTGTGGCGCTAGAAGTCTTCGTCGCAGGCGCATACGCCCCCGATCGAATCGAGCTCTGCAGAACAGCGATCACCCTCGTCGCCGAGCACGTTGAAGGTACAGTTGCTGTCCGGTTCACCACCGCATTCACGACAGCAGCGATCAAACAGTTCTTGCAGTACGACGCATGAAGCAGCAGCTCCGGGAGCGTCCAAGCCAGGGCCAGCGTCTGAGCCGCCGGTGGTATCACCGCACCCCACAAACAGGAGCGCGCAGAACAAGAGGAGTGTACGCATGCCGCGAGGGTAGGCGACTTAGGTGATCCACACCATACAGAGCCAGAGCGGCTCGGGTACGGAATTGCTAATGGAACACGCCGTCACATGCTCTTCGGCATCGACTTCTCCGATCCTCCAACGACACTCGTACTCGGTCGCGCACCACTCGCGTGGCCCGCTGCACTCGAAACGTCCGTCGGAGCGTTCGATCTGTTCCGCTTCTTCAAACGAGTCGGTGCACGCGAACAGAGCATCACAATATTGTCCGATGTCGAACTCATAGGTCCCGTTCGTGTTGAGAATGTTGTCGGTCACGCATCCGGTATCGACAGGCACGGCGTCTGGGCTGAACGGATCGGAGCGTCGAGCGTCGCGAACAGAACCCGCATCCTCTTCCACCCTGTGGCTCGCGTAGCAACCGAATGCGTTCGCCAGCACGAGCAAGACGACGATCGGCTTAGACACGCCAAGAGTGTACCTCCTACGACTGAGCGAGCCGCTCCTGAAAGAGACGCTTGTGCTTCGGGTGGGTGAATACGCGACGTTCAAAGAACGTCAGGACCGCTCCTTCTTGAGTACCGGTCAGAAAGCGCAGTGCGTACTCTACCGGGTCTTGTTGCGCGAGCACTGCCCGACGCAGGGCACCCACAGCAAGGTCGTTCTTGGAGCGAGAGACGCGCACTGCCAGCGTGTGTTGCATCGAAGGGTCAAAGAACTCGAAGAGACGAACCAACATGTGAACCTGCATCCAACGACTCTGGGCAAGTTCACGAACCCAGCTCTCGGAGTCCGGTGTCGGCAGACGGCGCAAGCAATCGGCAAGCCCTTCGGGCAGACGATCGACGTACATGCGCTCACGCTTGATGTGCTCTGCCCACTTCGAGGTGAACAGCTGCCAAGCCGCTCGCTCCTCGGAGCTGAACTCACCGGGCGTACGACTCACGATGGCCGGGATGGCCCAGAGCCGTGCAAGCCACAGCGAGCCCGGGTCCGTTCTCTTCAGAGCCTGACACAGAAGTGGAAGCGCACTCGTGGGAAGGTGCCGCAGTCCGACAAGGTTCAGCTCCGGTTGCGCGAGTAGATCTGCGACCAGCGACTCCACGAAGTGAAAGCGATGAACCAAGAGACGATGCGCAGGGTCCTCGTGCACGATCGACCTCAAGCGCGCGTCGCTTTGAGATCGAAGATGCGTTTCGAACGCTTCAAAGAGGGCGTCCCTCGACGTATCCATCGTCGAGTACGCGATCCGTTTTGCGAGTTGCTCGGGCACGTCCTTCTTCAGTGCCGCGGCACAGAGCAGCGCAAGGTCAGACGCTTTGTCGGTGTGTGCCACGCTTGCGAAAGCCGCGACGATGCCCTCGCTCGTATCGTCTCGGCTTGCAAGAACACGCGCCACATCACGCCAACGACAGTCACGCGCCAAGCACTCGCGAACGAACTGAGCTGTCGGGACATCACCAAGAAACGGGGACACGCGATGAAACGGTAGCGAGGGGTCGGCGAGCATGATTTCGCGACATACCGAGCGCCACTCGGTTTCGTGACCCAGTGCGCGCACAATGGGCTCACCCTTCTCAACCTGATCGACGCAGTACTCCTGCACAAAGTTGTCGTCGTGCAGGACGGTCATCAGTCCGCCGTGACTGGCGACACCCTTGCCCATGTGTTGATAGATGCTGAGCACAACCTCGCGATCGATGGGATGACCCGCGAGACCAAGTGCGAACCGCAGTCCAACAACGCCGGCAGATGGAAACGTCGCGCATGCGCGTTCAACAGCGTCGTGGTCTGCGCGCACGGCGTACGAAGCGATTGCATAGGCTTGGATTGGCCAGTCAGGTAGCAAGGAGTCCTCGCAGCTGCTGCCAAGAGAGCGTCGAAGGAGCTCCAGGACGAGACCGACCGGAGTGTCAGTGACGGCAAGAGCATCCAGCACCGCATCGAGAAACTCGGGTTCACAATCGAAACTCGAATCCTGGATGAGCCGTTGGGCCACATCCCAATCGCCGTTACTGATCGGGGAGTACTTCACTTGAACAGATACGTATGCCGGTCGAGTTGCTTGCATCGCGACGATGCGGATCAATCGTACGTTGTACAGCGGTCACTGTGGCGCACGTACGAGAGGACCTCGGTGGTCGCCGATCCAGATCTCATCACCGACGACACCGATCGCGCTGGGCCATGGTTCTTGAAGGGGAATCGTGCCAACGACCTCGACGGAGTGGCTTCCGAACGCATGCTTCAACAGGTCGCCATGCGACGTCATGTAGAGCGCATGGTCGGTACAGGTGACGACTCCAAGCGAACGGACCTGCACGACCGTTTCGAGCTGCATCGTCGCGACATCGATGACGTCGACAGCTCCGTTGCCAAACGCAACACAGAGTCGCCGACCATCTGGAGTGCCCGCCAGATCGCGCACTTGTTCGTGCAGCTCGCGGCCGGCGATCACTTTGAGATCGCTCAAGCTCACGATGTTGAGCGCGTTCGACGCATAGGCTGCGACGTCCGAGCCAACCCGGGTCGCACGAGAACCGAGTTTCAGCTTCTTGGTCCGCACATCCTTGCCCGCAAGCGAGCATCGGCGCAGCTTGGAGTCGGCAACAAAGAACACGTGTTCGCCGCAAAACATCGGCACAAAGGGCATGCCTTTTCGAAGAGGGCTGCGCCACATGACTTCGTCGCCACGCACTCCCACCAACTCTCCCGCGCTCCGAGTTTCGAATCCGAGCGCGATCCACTCACCGTCGGAACTCGCACCCGCGCTAACGCAGCGGTGTGAAGAGGGAACGTGGGTGATCGTGGCTCGGCCGTGGTGCACGATTTTCCCATCCGCATCGCACGTGATCGCGTCGCCTTCTGCGTCCGAGAACACGCCGACAATCGCTTCTGAGTGTTGGGGACCGTGCAGCGGGTTGAGCTCACTATCCCACCCGACAACAGTTCGGCGTCCACACCAAATGGTCCCGTCGGAACGAGCCGCAACCGCGAAGATGTTGCCGGGCCCGTCAATGCGTGTCGCAGTGTCTCCATCGATGCACCAGAGTCCGGAGGGTCCGTAGGATCCAACGAGCGTACGCGTTCCCACCGGCACGATTCGACTGACCCTGTGCACACCGGCAAAGACGTGTTCGTTTTGCAGATCGAGATCGTACCGAGCAAGACGACCACGGGTACCCACCCAGATGTACGTACCGTCGCAAGCCAAACTCAGAATTTGGGAGTTCGGCCAAAGAGCGCCGTGGCTCATTCGCTCAGGCTTGTGAACGCACCGAAGCTCGTCGCCGACGCGTTTCTCGAATACAGCTTGGCCGCCAATCAGCAACGTGTCGTTGTCTTTCCACGACACCGCGCGCGGCCGCGAATCAGGCAGCGCCCTGCTCAGGAGACGCCACTGATCGGAACCGCGTGCAAACTTCTCGGCGAACCGTCGGAAGTCGGGCGGAACATCGAGTTCTGCGAGTGCCTTTAACGCGCCCTTGCGGCTATCGCTGGTGGCATAGAGCCAATCCCACGCAGCCTGTACGTCGGCCGAAACGGGAAGTGAGAACGTGTCGACTACCTTCCAGTCGCCCACCGAGAGCACAACGACATGGTTTCCTCGGAAGGCGACATATCGATCGTCGGGGCTGAACGCGGCATCCAAGCCCGATCCGGCGAGCCCTTCGTCCACCTCGCACACGACCTCTCCAGTCTCGGTATCCACGATCGCCGAACGGCCCTGCGGCGCTGCAATCGCCAGCCACCGTCCATCGTGCGAGAGATCAATGTCGCTGACCGGACGTTGGATGTTGGGGGAATCGAGCAATGTTCCCTCGCGGTCGAACGTGCGGACACCGCTCTTCTGTTTCGACCCCACGCCGACGTACAGACGCTCCCCGTCGTTCGACCAAGCCAGTCCCGTGATCAAGCCATCGACGGGAATGCCCGTAGTGACGAGGTCGAGTACAGGAACCACCTTCTCTTCCTCAAACAACGCCTCGGAAACCTCGTCGATATCCAGGGCGCGGATTTTCGCGGCCATCTTGTCCGCCCAGCGCCGGAGTTCGTGGGGCAGTGCGTCAAGCGCACGTCGCAACAACTCGGGGTCACGCAACGCGCCGTTTCGCGTCTCGGCGAGGTGAATCGCAATTTCGAAAAGCGCTCGGTCCTCGAGTCGACCCGGCATGTGGTCGAGACACTGACGCAGCGTCCTAGCCATCTCGGCATCCGCCTCCTCCGCCCACCGAATCAGATAGGTGACGCGGCTCGCGCCATGGCAGATCTTTTCGAGGAACAGTGAAACAACACCTGCGTGGCCCAGCCGACCAAGGCCAATGTACGCCGCGTTGTGCACTTCCGCGTCTTCGCTGGCCAGCGCACCAACCAGCGCTTCGAACATGTCGTTATCGTCGGGAGAGCGAGCGAGCTCTTTGCAACGCTGCTGCAGTTCCGCGAGAATTTCGTCAACGCGTTCGAATGCGCGGGCTTCTTCGTCACGCGAGTCGTAATCCGCAGTGAAGAGTCTGGCGTGCTCGTCAACGAGTGTGGCGATGGTGATTGCGTCGCTCATAGCTGGGCTTTGTACCGACCTATCAAATGGGGTGAAAACCCTCCAGATCAACGGGATCGACGACCGGTCGGTCCCTTCGATGCCGTATGTCGCCTGCACCGCGAGCAATACGATGTGTCGACGAAGCACCACAGAGCGTGACGCATCAACCACACGGGACTCTGCGAGTCTCCGACAATCGAGCAATTGAAGCCCGGCATGCGCGTTGCTCTGGGCACGAGCATGCTCCGTGTCAGCGTCCTCGTCCTCGTACTCGCCGCGTGCACCACGCCTCAGGCTGAGGTCCGTCTGCGCGACGGCCGTGTTCACACCGGCGAGCCACGCCTAGACACTCAACGCGACGAACTCGTCGTTCGCGAGCGGTACCGCGCAGTGCACATCGACTTTGACGAGATCCGAGAATTCCGACCACGCGGGCGTCGTCACATCGTGGCCGCCGCAGTGCTGTTTCTTACATCGGTGGTCGTCGCAACCATCGTCGGCGCGTCGTCAGCGATTCGATGTGGTGAAGAAGACGAGTTCTTCGACTGCGGCACAGTCCACGGGGTGATCGGGGGGTCGGTTAGCGGTGCCCTGGCGATATTGAGTATTGCGCTGGGCGTACGCGGACTGGTGTTGCGCGAACAAGACCGGCCTGTCGAAGGCCGACTTGCCTGGTAGCAATCGTTGCCGAGCGAGTTGAGCCGGTTCGAGCTAGCGACCTGATCGAGGGTAAGCATCTCCGATGCGAGGAACGCGGGCCCCCATCGCACGTCCCTCGGGCGATTGCCAACGCCTCCCGTAGAAGGCGCCGCGACGCGTCACGCCCGGATCCGTTCGTGCGTCGCGAGGGCTGTCGCGAGGAATCGTGACATCGACCAGGTGGACTCCTTCTGGGAACGTCAGGCCCGTGCGCTCTTCCGGATGAGGCTGAATCACGCCATTGGCCACCGTGAACGCGAACTCGCGGAGAGTTTGACGGGACTCGTCGCGAAGCTCGCACTCCCAGCGGCCCGGATGATCGTCAAGCTTCACCAGTTGGGTGTTCTCCTGATCCCCAAATGTCAGCGGTAGACGGAGGACGTCACGACGCCAGTGGAGATCGTCGCCTTCGGTCGTGGAACCTCTCCGGCGCACCTCCGTCGCGTTGCTCTGGTGATCGTGTACAGGTTCACTCCGAACGATGGGATCCGAGAACCGGACGCGTTCACCATCGACCGAACATCGCAACGTGAGCGTCCCCGGACCCTGTTGGTGACTGCGGTGGAGATGTAGCAGAACCTCGTTCTGACCGGCTGCCGATCCACTACGCCCACGCACCGCGCTGAACATGTGCTGATGATGGCGCGGGAGCTGGTCGATTAGCACTACGTCGGCGAACGCATGCTGATTGATGAAGAAGTGCGAAGGCCGGGCAACGCCCTGATGACTCACCCGACTGAGCGTGCGAACGTCCAAGGTGTGCGTCGCCGCCAAGTGCTCCTCGTCGGTATCGTCATCGACGAGATACACCTCGAGACGTAGCCGTCCGATATCCGTGAAGCGGTGACCTCGGTCGGAGCACGACGCAACGCTGAACGCGTCGGGAGCGTTGCTCGGGTGCATTCGGTGCCGGTAGGTCGCGAGACCCTGACACGTCCACGTGTGAAGCACGCGTCGTCCCTTTTTCAGCACGAACTTGAACGCGCTCTGTGGCGCAACTCCCTCGCCGAGGACTCGCGCGAATGCAAGAAGCGAGTACTCGGATGTGGGGCGATTGTTCCGGACACTCCCGTGGCTGCGCGCGCGGAAGTACGCGAAGCCATCATCGTAGCGAAGCCCATTCGGCAGGTCCGCGCGGGCGGAACTGACACCGGTAAGCGCAAGTATCAGGACCGCTGCGAAGCGTAGCCCTCGTGGCGATTTGTCCATCATTCCCACCTCTGCCGTGAATTTTGAAACATTGTTCTGAAATTAGTCGATTGATCAAAAACAGCCTGTTTTCATACAATACAGGAGTTATGAAACGGTGGTACAAAATATATGGTGTTCTCCTCGTCATGGCGAGTTGTGGGGACGCGCTTCGACCTGTGGTCTCCGCGAGTCGGGACGGCGAGGACCTGCAGGTGCGGGTCCATGCACCGGTGGGCTCACGCGTCGAGGTTGAAGGAATCGAAGGCTCCATCCCCGCAGACGGACGATTGACGGTTCGCGTACCCGGAGAACGCGTGGAACCGAACGGACGTGGTTGGGTCGAAGCGGAAGTGACCATTCGAACTCAGGACGGACAAGTAGCCACGAAGTCCGTGCGGGCGCGCTGGAGCGAGCCTGTACCGAGTCGGCCCTCAGGCGCCGATGATGCTTGGGTTGTCGTGCGAAACACTGAAGAAGTCGCGCCCGGCCTGTTTCATGGTGCAAGTGTCAGTGGCGACTTCGGCACAATCGATCGGTTGCACGGACCAACGTTGAGCCTCGAGTCCGCTGTCGATGCCGAGATCCGAATTGGCGAGGAGACCATTGCGATGCACCGCGGGCGCGGACAGCACACGCTCAACTTCCCCGAGCTCCTAGCCGATCAACCAACGTCCGTCCTCTCCACCGACGACGACCTTAATTTTCGCCTACCAGTCGTTGTCAACGTCCCAGGCGCGGACGCCACGAACGGAGCGATCACGGTAAGCGTCGCCCGCCACTCGTGGGAGAGCGCACTCGAGAATCTCCTCGCCCCGCTGCGCACCGGGACCGCGGTCTTGCTCGGCGAGGACGGAGACAGCGAACCACCCAGCGCGTTGGTCTTTCCGGCGCACCGCTCTGGTCAGTTCTTCGATGACCCCGTGCTCGTCGGTCCGTCGGCGACGTTTTCTGGTATCGACTACGTCGCGTTCGGTCGCTATGAGCCCCACGAACTCTCAAGCTGTCGAATCGGGACAGTCCGGGCATCGCGGTATCGCTACGACATGCACCTGACGTTGTCGCACGTTCGTTCGGGACGAGACGCCGCAACGGTGGTTGTCCGTGCGCCGAGCCCTCGATGCCCTCGTGAGATACTGCTGCTGAACGGATCGCCAGCGCCCATCACGGGGCACGTCGAGCTCGATTCGGTTCTCAATGCCATCCAACGGAAGGTGGCGCGCGAGCCCTAACTCACGCGTCGATGGGCTCGCCCAGTGCGATTCCAGCGAAGGTTTGGTTGTGGTGGTGGCCGTGGACCTGTTCGCCATACGACGAGAATCCAACGACGGCTTGGCGGGCGAAGAACTCCCCGACCTCCCGATCCATGCCGAGCTCCTCCAGCTGAAGACGCCGCATGACGCAATCGCAGCCGAGTACCACCTTCGGCTGGTCGATGACGGAGCGGACTCGATCGAAGGCGCTACGGAGGGACTCCATCACTTCCGCCGAGCGCGCAAAGGTCAGCTCCGTGCCTGGTGCGATCGCGCAGTGAAAACCAATCACTCCGTTCGCCTCAATACGCTGAACCGCGCGAAGAGCGCTCTCTGACCCACCCACAACCTCCATGAACGGGTGCTCGTTGAACACAGAGAGGTCGAGTTCGTGAGGAGAGCAGCCGACCAGCTCGGCATAGACTTCCGCCGCGGGCCTGCCGTCAAACTCAAGCACACGTCGCCCCTGCGCAGCGGTCACCACGACGTGATGTTCTGTTGGGATGTGGTGGACGACCTGCACGGGCACAAACGCAGCCGTCGTGCGCACCAGCATCATGGCCGCGACTCCCGAGCGGAGCTCGCCGTCGATGAGCACACGTGTCTCCACGAACGCCAGGTCGTCGCCGGCCGATCCTCCGACGATGGGCAAGGGGCCAAGCGCAGCATCCAGGTGAGCACTCAGTTCCTCTTCCACGCCACTCAGGCCGTCGACCAAAAGGAAACCAAATGCCTTTTCGTTTTCCTTCATGCCCTCGAGGTGAGCTGTAACGGCAGGGGTCAGTGCTGCGATGCTTTGCTCCACCGCGGACAGATCGATTGAGAAACATGCGACGTCGAAGGGCCCGGCGAGTGCGGTTGCTGCAAGCCCGTCGGCTTGGAATCCGGTCGCGCCGATCTGCCCAGACGTCGTGCATCCGATCAGACGGTGCGCGCCAAATGCTGCGCTTAGCGCCGGACCGAGCGCGTCGAGGTCATACTTCGGCGACGCAAACACGATTACCGCCTCGGAATCAGTCCCAAGCTGTTCCTTGAGCTCCGCAACAGCTCCGCCGACCGTTGGCTCGGTCGTCGTCGCACGGCGAACATCGACCACGCTCTTCCGCTCAAGAGCACGTTGTGCCGCAAAACCCGAGAGCAACGCCCGCACTCCACGGCGCCAGCGTTGCGCGACAGCACCGGGACTCGAACCAAGCCATCCGCCCCGCTCCTGAGCGGCAAGTCCCATCATCAGAGCGAGTAGCGCGTGCGCGACGTCGACGGGATCGGCTGTAAGCGATTGCGTTCGTACCCATCGTTTTACACGACCAACAATGATGCGACGGACCACCGCGCTCGTCGCGAGTTGCTCTCGGCTCGGATCGAAATCGGCGACGGGACGAGCGAACATGAACTCCGACAGCGATGGGTGTGCACTCCCAAAACGTCGAAACGCCCATGCCACGGCTTCGATGTCCACGCGCGGATCATCGCTTTGTGGGAGAGCTTCGAGCTGCTCGCCCAGCATTCGGAACCCCTCGAAGAACACCGCTCCCAAGAGACCCCGCTTGTCGCCAAAAAACTCGTAGATGGCAGGCGGAGAGGTCCCAGACAGCGCAGCCACACGGCGGGTTGTGACGACTTCGATTCCCTCGGACTCCAAGAGATCCAGAGCTCTCGCGAGGACCGTCGCGCGGAGTTCCGCCGTTCGCACTCGAGGACGCGCCACGTCAGCTCACCTTCGAGTTAAGCGCGGGGTTCATCTTGCCCCATGGTGACACAATCCAAGGATCGCATCTCCCACTTCGCAGTCCGAGTGACCACTCCTATTCGACAGTAATCGGCGTCGAACCGTCACCAAAGGAGTCTGTGATCACGACGCCAGCGGATCCATCAACGACCAATGCACCGGTGCCCGGCGCGCCTTCAAGCCTTGAGCTGGCAATCGAGTTCGACGCGTCGAAGTTGCCCTGGATGTAACCGAACGGACGAGTCACTCCCGCATCGACGTAGCGAATGGTGACGCCTTCGATGCGGGTATTCACATACTGACTGCCCTGCGAGAAGATGACTCCGTTAAACAGCGATGTGTTGTTGGCCGTGTCGACAGTGATTGTGTTGCCGATGAAGTCGATGTTCCCACGAGTGCCGCTGGTATTGGTGCATCGAAGAGCAGCTTGGTTGGCTCCCCAGTTGTCCGATGTGTCGTACGTGTAGTCGAACGTGTTGTCGCGCACGATGACCTGACCATCTGGTGCGTACTGTGTGAGCAGTTGAACACCTGCGTTGTGAAAGTCGTTGTCTCGGATCTCGACGTTGCGCAGGACTCCACGATAGCTGGATGTTCCTGAGCCCAAGCGAACGCCCGCATAGTTTTCCAGGTTTGTCATCTCGATCGTGTTGTTGGCAATCAAAGCGCCATCAATCTCCGTCAACGAGATAAAATGGTAGTGCCCCGCCGCGCCATCCACGGTGCGAATCGTGTTCCCCGTGACCGTAATGTTCTCCAGTAGATTTGTGCTCTGAGTGCTGAAGAAGTCGACCATGGATCCCATCTGCTGCGCAGAACGAAAGAGGTCATTGGGGATCTCCTCAATCCGACTGTTCTGAATGGTCACGTTCGACAAGCAGAACTTCACCGCGCGGCGTGTGCAGTGACTGTAGTCCTCGTCATCGAGCAGCCAGGTTCCAGAGTGCGTGTGCGTGCCTCCGCCTTGGATCGCGTAGAACGCCTCGGCATCGTCTCCGATGATGTTCCGCACGACATTTCCCTGATGCACGACGCTGTACGTTGTCGTCGGCTCCACGCCCGACATTGAATACCACCACGCCTTGCTGATCCCATCGGTATCGTTGAAGTTGCCATTTCCCTCAGAGACCACGTTCTCAATGCGGTTGTTCCGAAACTCGCCGCTTGTGAATCCGGACTCTTCCACGTCGATGCTGAACCGAAACGCCACTGCGCGGATTGGACTGGGTGAGTAGAGATCGTGAACCCAGAGATCGTTGAACGAGAACTCCGGCTGGCCGTGCAGATAAAACAACCGTCCATACAGCTCGTTGCCGTCGAATTCACCGTTGCGAATTCGTGGAGACAACGTGGTGATGTCGAACACTGCGTCGACCGAAACCTGAGTCAGCCGAAAGCTCGCTGCACTGGTGATCTCGACCCGACATCCATTCATGTCCCAGTCGAACACCCCCATGCGATCGTAGGTGGAGGGTTGGTTTTTGACGTACACCCCATCGGCAGCTCCGAGGGCGTACTCCGCGTTGACTACTAGCGCATCGATTGCCGCGGAGTCATCCAAGTCGTCGCCGGACACCGCGCCAAAGATCTCCGGACTCAGACGCGAGTTTGAATACGGCGACACGAAACGTACGTCCGACGCGAAAGCAACGCTGAAGTCATCGACAATGCACGCGCCGTTGAGGTCGATTCCTGTTCCGGAGATCACCCCGCCAGAAGGGATGAGCGTCTGATCCGGCGCGAACGTGCAATCCGTACAATCAAACGAGTCCGTCAGCACGATCGTCGCTCCCGTGTTTGCGAGCTCCGCAACATCACTCGCGGATGTCGGGCTGTACATCGGGCCGGAACCTGGCTCGCACGCGTCCAGTGGATCCACCGAAGCATCCGACGAGTCCGGGTCCGCGTCGGTCAGCCCGCCATCAACGCCAGCGTCTTCGTCGTCTGACGCATCAAGGGTCGCCGCGTCGACGCCCCCATCGGATCCGACGCCGGAGTCTAGAGAAGAATCGTCGTCGCCGCAGGCGAGCAACAAAGAGAGGCAGACACCGAGGAAACGAGCCATACCTGTGGATAGCGCAACTCTCGGAGCAACTGGCCAAGACGAATCGCACACCGACCGACCGAGCTCATTCGGCAACCCAACACGCAGAGTCACGAGAAACCCGAGGGGTTTCCACGTCGGTCTTGCGTTCACCGGATTTCTCAGGCGGTTTTGAATCTGCAAAACCGAGTCGGCGCGGCGGAGCGGACGCTTACATTGCAATCATGACGCGCACGTCTTGGGCACTCTGTGCATGGCTCGCTACGTTCAGCACGATTGCAGCGCAGACGCCCAGCAGTGAAGCCTGCCGAGACGGACGGCAGCTCGACGACGTGTTCGCTCAATCGGCTTCGCTGCAGCTATCGTTGGAATGTCTTGGTTGATCGCACGTGCGTCTCGTCGAGCACGTGCGACCGCGCCGAGGCAACCACGTTTGTGTGGAGGTTCTGATCGTCCAGGACACATGCCGAATGTTTCGAGCGTCGCCAGAGGCGGACTAAGATAGCCAAGATGCAAAGGTCTGATGTTTGAGCCGGTCAAAGGCCGCCAGCCGGGACGCATCGAGACGTTGGTTGTCGAGCAAGCGACTTCAGCCGGCTACTCGAAGGCGCCCAAAACTGTTGCGAGCTGGCCTGTAGTTCCGCGTCGCGTGTACTTCCTGCATTACGCGGGAGTGATGCTGATATCCAAAACTCTGCCCCAATGGCTTTCCGAGATCAGCGTAGAGGAGTTTGAGGGCGCGACCGATGCAGTCACTGCGGCGTCGGTGCATTCGGTGTCGCTACTCATGCGAAAAGGCCTCAAGCAGTGCATTGAGGAGGGTTGTTGTGGATGGGCGCGCGTGACGCCGAACGGGCCGGACACTCCCAAGCTTCTCGAGCGAGTGTCGAGCGATTGGCTCAAAGCAAACACCGTCGACCCGGACTTCACCTGGGACACGTTGGAGCAGAGCAGCGTCGAACGGTTGGTTCGAAAGGAGCTGTGGCCCCAAAAGCGGGCGTACATCCGCGCGCATCGGAAAGAACTTGTGAAGCCAAAGTGACACCAGGACGTTTGGCGAAAGTCTGTGGCGTGCCACAACCAGCCGTCCAAAGTTGAGTGGTACGTTTTCATTGGTGCCTGCAGTTGTCTTCATAGAGTCGCGCCGCCCCAGTTCAATGGATGAGCTGTCTGAGCGCGACCTGATTCTGGGTACCGTCATGGAGACGCTTTACGCTGGTGGCCCGCGCAGTGACGGCATCCATTACTTCGAAGACGGAGTTCTGAAGCGCTCCTGGGAGCATTGGACGATTGCGCACGGTGAACACGAACTTGAGATGTGGCTGTTCAGCGAAGCCATGCACATGACCATCTTCGAGGCCGGCAAAGCCACCCCCATAGTGTTCTACGATGTTGCGGCGTGTGCATTTACGCGTGTCGGCGGTGAGCGAGGCAAGCTAACAGCGGCGTTGCTGCCAGCCATGAAGAAGGCAGCCGCAGAGCATCCTGAAAGCCTGCTTGCACATGAGCTGGAGTATTTCGCTCTCTAGTCAGCCGCCGCGGGTGCTCGGTGGAAGCTCAGCGTTCTCGGGCGGACGCACGCCGACCGCCATCCGCGACCTGGGCAGACTTACGCGTACCTGGTAGCGATCGGAGCGGCGCTGGATGCATACCCAGCGCGCGGTGGGCTAGAGAAAATACGACGCTATGAGAACCGCAACGGCGAGAGCGAGAAGAGTGTATGCACCCAGCCTCGATTGCATCATGAACCCGACGAAGCGCTCGCCGATACGTTCGTCTTCCTCATCGTCGTAGGCCATTGGTCTCCATGATTGCGCGAAGTAGACCTGACAGCAAAACGGTGACCGGGTTCAACAACAATCGACCCCGCGGCCGCTCATGTACACTGTTCACCCATGGAGGAAGGGCAGTTGACCTTCATGGGCGGATGACTATGCGAACTCTCCTCGTTGCTGCGCTGTGCTGCCTTGGATCGAGTTTCTCCAGTGCCGCGCGCAGTGCTCCTGCCATCACGATTCCAGACTCGAGCGGCCGGATCATCGACCTTGCATCGATGCAATCGAAGGTTGTGTTGTTGAGTTTTTGGGCGTCATGGGCATCCGAGTCAGAGCAGCACGTTGATTGGCTCGAAGAGCTGCATCGTCGGTACGCGTCGCGAGGTCTCGTGGTTCTCGGAATCGGAGTCGACCATGATGCGCAGCGTTTCGCATCGTTTCTCCACGCATCCCCTGCGACGTTTCGGATGGCTCATGATAGTGCGCATACAGTGGTCGACCGCTATGCACCACCGCGCATTCCGTTCTTGTATGTGATCAAGAATGGAGGGATCCGGGCAGAGTACGAGGCGCGAGCGCACCACTCGCGAGTTGAACAGCAAATCGAAGTTTTGTTGCCCTAGCCTGCGGGTTGGCCGAAACCTCAGAAACGCTCGTGTCACAAGGGGACGTCGGGATTAGAACTGACCAGCCCACGACGCAGCCGTCGGCCCGCTATGCTGGCGCAATGCGATTCACTGCTCTCGCCTTCGTCTTCGCTGCGTGCGGCGGCAACGCTTCCGGCGCTGACGCGGGCGACACTTCCACAGTAGACGGCTCAACCGACTCGAGCGGGGTTGACGGATCAGCCGACGGATCCGTGGACGCGGTTAACACGGAAGACGCGGCGACCGACACGACCACTCGGCTCGAAGGGCCGAGGGGTGTCGAGCCGCCGGAAACAGATCTAGAGCCCGGCTCGAACGCTGACGATGTCTATCGATACTGCTGGCTTCTTGCCGACCTAGTTTGCGAGGGCCATCACACCTGTTGTGCTACGCCGGGCGCTGGAGAAGACAGAGCAGAATGTCTCGAGCAGTTCTCGGAAGGAGTCTGCGGAACCTACTTGGCTCGACCTGACGCCATAGGCGACCACGACCGCGAGGAACTTGAATCGAGTCTGGTTGCCCTTGCTCAGTCGGTTGATGACTGTGCAGAACCTGCAACCAAGCTTGGAATCGCGCTTGGTGGGCTCGATATCGGAGGCGACTGCTCGGCCGCCGAAGCATACAACCCTCACCTGCTGTGCACCGGCGGTGTGCCATGCGTGGACGGCGTGTGCACGAGCGTTCCAGAGATTGGTGAACCGTGCGCACCACCCGGCACCGGCGGCCAGTGCGAATTCTTCACCGCCTATTGCAACGAGGACGACATTTGCGCCGAACGAGTCGAACTTGGTGTTGAGTGCACCGACCCGGAACAGTGCATTTCGAATGCCTGCGACGAAGTATGCGTAGAGGATGAGAGCGACCCGTGGTGTCTGGGCTTCGATGACTAGCGCGACCGAAAAGCTGCGAACGAAGTTTGGTATCCTTTGTTGATGCTCCAGCATCGCGGGGTAGATAGGTTTCGCGCTGAACTGCCTCGGCCAATTTGTGCGGTGCCTTCTCGGAGAAACTGCAGCTTTCCCCCAAAGGCATCGAAACATTTGGCCGTGATCATCTCCTGCCTCCCGCTCGCGTGCGGAGGCGGAGCAACATCGGCGGTCACCGAGTCTGTCCACGAGCCGGTTGCACACGAGCAAGTGTTGAGCGATGAACCGCCAGAGCGGGTCGGACTGCGATCGATCATCAATGGATTGGATGTGATGCGTCCGCCTGCACGCTGGACACCCGATGCTGTATTCGACGAGGTCGTGGCTGGGTTGCGAGTGCACTCAATTCAGTGGTCGTGTGCGGTGGAGACGGATGAGCCGGCTTGCATGAGTTCGGTTCGCCTCGTGGATGCATCGGAGATCGCCGCAATGATAGAGCCTCTTGTGCAGGGTTACGGGGAGCGTGTTCTGAACTCGGACGGCGACGGCGGACGACACTCGGTCACGATGGCGGACGGCTATGTGTTGTTGGAAAACGACCTAGTGCTCAGAACGGAAGTCGCCGAAGCCGAACGCATTCGTGAGCACATGCGTGATTTCGTCAGTCTGGTTTCGAGTTGGGACGTGTTTGAGCGCGTCGTCACAACCTCGGAGACTGAGCTGATGGCAGCAGGGTTGCTTTGCACCCAAGACGAGGTGCAGTTCTCACTCAGACTTCGCACGTCAGCTACGGAGAGGGACGCTCTGGTGTCTCACCTTCGCGACGAAGGGTTTGATGAAGAGTCGCCCAACGAGTTCGACGGCGGCGGGAACCACATCAGAATTCGTGCGGCTGACACAGGCTTTGAAATTCGGATTGAAGGTCTCTAATCGGTCCCAGGTGCTCGCACTGACTCCAGTGGTCACACACGTTCGAAGCAGTTCTTGAAGGTCTCTAATCGGTCCCAGGTGCTCGCACTGACTCCAGTGGTCACACACGTTCGAAGCAGTTCGCAACGCTGCTCCAACGTGCTGTTGATGCTCCGAACGTTGGCTCAGTCGTCGCGGCGAGTGGGTTCCTTCCGTTTTTCGGCTCGATTCTCGTCCTCGAGACGCAACGATGCGCCGCGTGAAGTTCACGCAGCGCGTTCGCGAATGCGCTTGTCGCTATTCGGGTGGGTCGGAATCTCCACGCGGGTATTGCTTCTCCCGTTCCAACAGCTTCGCTGTGTTCGTTCTCGGTCGGCCTCTTCGCGCATCCCGCTTCACAACGATACGAGCAGCATCACTTGGCTCGCTTCGGTCGAATCGATGCTTCACCTCAGCTTCAGGTCGTGCGCCGCGGGTTCGTTGTCGCACAGCAACGGCGACTCGCGGCTTTTCATCCACAAGCTCGATCGCATCCGTGTGTACGACATCGCTGGCCTCGCTTTGGTACGTCTCACGCACCTCGGTCAGTAGCTTCTCGACCTCTTCGTCGCTCGCCTTACGTGGGTTGACCCGAAGCTCTTCGATCGTCTCGTCGAGCGTTGGCTCCGGTCCTGTGATGAGCAGTGACGGATCTGCTGCCTCGACATCGACGTCCAGCAACCGACGCCATTGGTAGGTCCCGTACGGAAACGACTTCGGACGTCCTGCCTGCAACTCTCGAAACGCTTCACGACTCGCTCGCCGAAACTCCGTGGTCTCCGTGCGAGCTTGGATGTGCACACGTCGTCTCACGAGACCTCGAGCCCCTTGTTTGTACGTCGGGATCACGACACCGCCGGTCTCCTGACGCGTCCGGGGTTCGTTGTAGGGATGGATCCGTTTGACCCGCTGCGCGCCCATCACAGGCCACTTCCGAGCGCGATTGAGTTGACGGATCGCTTCGCGCAACAGCTTCTTCATGTAGAGGATGAGGCGCTTTAGATCTCCACCGAACGCCGCCAACAACTTCGCCGGCGGCCGAAATCGGACCTCGACCCAGTCCGGCCGAAGACGTTTGTCGTAGAAGAAGTCGGTTCGTCGAACCCGGATCGTCCCACGCGCCCACATGTCGAAATCGAATACGAAGCCCGGCATGTCACCGGGTCGCCGCACCAGTCCTGCGGCGACGCACTGCACGGCTTCATAGACAAGCTGTGCAGCTTGCGCCTCCGCATCGAGCAACCGCATGACGTGTGTGGGCCGGTTGTCCCACAGTTGCTTGGGTTGGTCGTAGCGTTCGCGCGCAAGCAACGTGTTGATCGAACCACTCACGTCGCGGTGAAACAGGCGGACAAACTCAGGACGGTTTTCGTGGTCATCGGACAGCGAGATGTGGTGATGATTGATGACGCGAGATGCACAGTGAAGCGTGACGCCCGTCTCTTGTTGTGCGTAACCGAGCGCGTAGAGCCAGGCTTGGTTCACTCCAGGATGCCAAGGCGCAAGGAAGGCCTTACGAAAGTTGGTTCGCCGGGTGAGCGAATAACACCCTCCGCGCACGACTGGCCGCGAGTGAGCCACAGGTTCTGTTGAGCACAACCCGTGCCGCTGCAGACGTCGGAAAGTTTGGCGAAAGTCTGTGGCGAACGCCGGCGGGTGGCGTCGACGTCCGCCGACTTAACAAACTTTCGAGCACTTGGGGGCGATCAGCTCAGCGCGCGGCGACTTAACAAACTTTCGAGCACTTGGGGGCGATCAGCTCAGCGCGCGAAAGTCTGTGGCGAACGCCGGCGGGTGGCGTCGACGTCCGCCGACTTAACAAACTTTCGAGCACTTGGGGGCGATCAGCTCAGCGCGCGGCGACTTAACAAACTTTCGAGCACTTGGGGGCGATCAGCTCAGCGCGCGCAAGTGCCGCTGGCTTCGCAGCCATCCACTACGGTTCGCTCGAAGCCTCCGGTCGCCTCTACGATGATGTGCTCGTCTCCGGCAGCCTGTCGCTGCAACCAGTCCTTCCATGCGGACGCGGTGTTGGCGATGCGTGTCACGTCGCCGTCCTCGCTCGCAATGTCGAGCCACTTCTTGGACACATCCACGCCAACGAAGGTGTGGTTTGAATCCTCTTTGCTCTCTGTCATGCTGCCTCCTTGGTGGAGCAGCCTCCTCCGCGGCCCAGTCTTGCAGATGCGGTCTCAAAACTCGGCAACTGTTCGGGCTCGTCGTGGAGGGGACGACCTCGGCGACCAATGCTGTTAAACGGTCTCTTTGGACCACAGACTTAACGGTCTACCGATGTCGGCTCCACGTCTTACATACCGCGACGGCGGACATACAAGACTTTCGACCACTTGGGGGCGATCAGCTCAGCTGTAGCGATCAGCTCAGCTGTAGAGGCTGCGACCTGCATTCGTCTTCTTTGTGCGCAAGATCCGAGATCTTCAGGCTGGGGATCAGCCTGCTGTGGCCTAACATTGTTGAGAAGAATCGGGTGCGAAAACGTAGACGGAGGGGTGCAAAGAGTCTCGGCCCCACCCCCCCTCTAGGGAGAGCACATGATATTGAGCATCTTCTGCGACCACGATTCTTCTGTCCCCGCTCAGTTTCACGACCAGTCGTCCACGTTCGAATCGCGCGCTGAGAAACTCGGCCTCGAGTTGGTCGTCGAAAATCGAGAAGAGTCGATCGTCGTCAGAAACAAAGTCCTCCTCTTCGGGGACCGCACCGTCTTCCCATCGAATGTCATCGTACTCGAGGAAGACACGCGAGAATGTGTGACCGATGTGCAGGAAAAAGTGCGAGTCGAAACGAAACGATGTTTCGGTTACGTCTGGAACTGCTTCCGAAATCACGAGCCAGTGACGGAACGGCTGTCCCGCTCGGTCCGTAATTGCCAGGTCCTCGGTTCTCGTGTTCACCATACAATTGCGCCCGGGGCATTTGCCATCGCACCACCGCGTTGTGCGGCAAAGAATGTGATGAACCGCCCACTCTTAGTGGCAAGCACCACGCCGTCTCCGACTCGGTACCATGCTACCTGACCGAAGCTCTTATAGTGTCCCAGCCCCTCACTTCCGAATCGCACAACAGCTTCGATGAAATCATAGGTCGCGTTTTGCACCTCGGGGCGCGCCCATCGTCCTTTGGGTATAGGAAACTGAACAGATCGCGCCGCTTCGCGGATATCCCGCATGTGTCGCGCAATTTTCCTGGGAGCCGTCTTGGCGAAGGTGAGCGTTGGATGTGAGTTCCGCAGGACCGGCGCCTGTGCCGCCGCGCGAACGTTGGCTGCGATGTTCGGGCAGGAGGCTGCAACGCGATTGAATGTTCGTGCTGCGTGATTCGACGCGTTCACGGCCGCTGGCGACAATCTATTGATTACTGTCGCGCCCATTGCGGCAATTGCGGCACAAACGCCGCTGCATGAATTGAAGAACAGACCGCCGGGATCTGTTTCGTCGACCGGGCGACTCCCGACATACGCGAACAAGTTCGTGTCGCCTCCGTCGAACAGAATCGGATCCCGAGCAGTCCACCTGCCGCGTTCTGGATCATAGTCGCGAGCGCCGAAACGAACGAGTCCGCTCTCAGAATCCCATAGGCCGCCGGCGAAACCGAATGGCTGGTCGAACCCACTTGCCACACTCTGTGTCTCTACGACCCCAAACGGGGAGTACGAGTAGCTTGCGACGACTGTCCCAGTCGTCGCATCGACGATTCTCCGAACCGATCCTACCTGATCCGTGATGACAGTCAGGACGTCCCCATCCGCCTCGAGGATTAGGTCAGGAACGGAATCGTTTGTGCCGTAGATGTAGACTTGTTCGATCGCACCAGCAGCATCCATTTGCGCGATCGGATTTATTGCATCTTTGTAGATCCAGTACTGCGTTGCGACTCCATCGACCAAGCGGCCAACGCGTCGGTTCTGCCCGTCAATCAGGTAGGTGATCACACGGCCATCGGGCAGATCGACTTGCCGCAGGTTGCCCAGCTCGTCGTAGGAGTACTGCGTGACCTCGGCGGCTTCGGTCTTGCTCGTGAGCTGACCAAAGTCGTTGTAGGTGAAGGTAGTCGACCCGTGCCGCAGTAGCCGATCCTGCTCGTCGACATCCACGCAACCGGTGAGGCAGGTACTGGTCGGCGTCTGCCACGCGAGTCGGTTTCCATTCGCATCGTATTCGTAGTGATATGTTGGTGTGGATGCGTCGTTTAGGAACACGTCGGTGAGCCGACCTGCCTCGTCGTGGACGTAGACTTGCTGCTCAGCGGCCGAGAGCGACGTTTCCGTCCGGCTCACGATGCGTCCGTTCAGGTCGTATTGGAATGCGAAGTTGAGCTGGTCGCTGCCCCAGTCGGTGTCAATGCTTGCTTGCTCGCCAAAATCGTTCGGCGTGAACGTGCTGCGCACGACACCGACTGTAGCGGTATCGGCGAGGCCAGTGACCGCGTTGCGCGTCACCGTCAGCGGTCCAGCACCAGTCAGTAGACCATCGTCGTCGTAGGTGTAGTTGGTTGGCGTTTCGCTGCCGACTTGGATGCTGTTCAAGCGCAACTCGTCGTCGGGGTCGTAACTAAACGCTACGACGTGGGTCCCACCTGGCAAGCCGACAGTGCGCATCTCGGTCAGTAAAGGACCGTCGTAGACAAGTTCGTTGGTCACGTTGGCGCCGCTGACCTGCGGCATGGTTACACTGCGCAGTTGACCCGTATCGCCAACCGCCTCGCCGCCGAGAGGCGAATAACTCATCAGCACTGCACCGACGGATGCCAGCGTTAGCGATGTCAATCTCCCAGTCGGCGCGTCGTAGGTGTAGTCGATGCTCCGACCGTCGGGTAGATTGACGCGGTCGATCTCTTGGCGCTCGCCACCAGGCGTCCAGGTCGTGTCTGTTGCCACGCCCGACAAAGTCGGCGGCGAGTAGAACTGCAACGCGTCGTAGCCGCTGTAGCTCATCAGATGATCGTTGCGCTCGGGCGGCCGCACTCGGTCCACGAGGCCAACCTCATCGTAGCCGAGTTCCGTCGTCTCGTTGCCGGCAGCGACGTAACGCGTCTCGCTGCTGAGCTGCCCGAGTTCGTCCCAGGCGAAGGTGCTCAGGTCGCCTTCCGGCGTCTCGATACCGAGCGGGTACCCGCGCTCTGGATTGCTGTTTGGTAGATCGGCAGAGTTGTAGTGAAAACGCAGTGCACGCTCATTCGCACCGCTTCCTTGCCGGGCGAACTCCAAGCGTCCACCCGCCTCGTAACTGTATCGAACGGGCTCAAATACGTAGGTGTCGTCCGAGTTGAGGACACCGCTTTCGACGACACGTCCTTCAGCATCGGTGACCACGCGCGTGCGACGACCGAGATGCGAGGTCGCGACAGTCGACCACGTTCCCCCGACGTTCCGGGTGGTAACCAAAGTGGACGTGTGCTCGGCACCAACGACATCAGCATTGGTGGTCGTGGCAAAGGTCCAAGAACTGACGTCGAGCGACGCTGGAGCGGGTCGCACGACCTCAACCGTCATGTCGCTGCGGGTCGTTGCGCCACTCGGCAGCGTGAAGGTTGCACTCGAGACGAAGGGCTGTTGCCAGCCGTAGAGGGGATCAGCGGTTAACTGTTCGTCGACGAGGATACCATTCGCTTCGAATCGCTCAATGTGTGAGGCTCTCCCGTCGTCGATGTGCATGACGACACGGTTGACAGTGCCGTCAGGGTTCTCAACTTGCCGTTCCAGTCGACCATCAGCAAACGCAGTGACTGTATGCATGCGGTCGCGTCCGAGCGAGTCGGTGAGCGTCACGCTGCGGCGCGCCAAATCGTCAGGCAGGACTTCGACACCGGTAGCGACGACGTCCCATGACGCCCCCAGAGAATGTGTGTCTTGCTCAAGTCGCCCAAACTCATCGAATGTGAGGTCGTGGACGTTACCGCGGCGGTCGGTGATGAACTCGAGTAGCCCGGTGGCAACGGGGTCGTAGTCCAACAAGATCTGTGCCGCCGGATTCGGGTCGTTCGCGTAGCGGATGACGGTCGCCCGCCCATTTATGTCGAGCTCGACGATCGTTTCCTCCCCATAGGGTGCGATGAACCGAATCTCGTTCGCCGAATACGTGACCGAGACCTCGTTGCCGAAGTTGTCGACCACCGAGTTGAGTAGCCCTGACATCGGGTCATAGGTCATTTCATAGAGCGTGGTTCCGTAGTTGGGATCGACGGTGCGCACATGGCGACGACCCGCGTCGAACTCGTAGCGCTCGCCGGTCAGACTCGAGGCAACAGCGCCGAAGTCGACGAGGAGGTCGTCTCCGTCCAAAAGCTGCAGGTACTGGTTCCACTCAAACCCGGAGACCGTCTCGAACCTCGCCTCGAGAATGAGAAGGTCGCCGTTCGGGTACGCGAGGATGTCACCGTGATCACCAAGGTCAGATCGGATGCTCATCTGGTCGGGCGGGACGTCGGTCACACGCGGGCCGCCCGGCCCCTCGCCGGCGATGCGCCGCAGGTAGCCTGCGTCGTCAATCACCCAGACGTTGTGCTCGCCGGTGAAGTTGTCTGGCTCCTCCAAGAAAACGATTCGACCCATAGTGTCGATATCGATCGCTCGAATGAACCGCCGCCCACTAAATGACCCTGCGAGGTCTCCAGAATCAATCGAAGCAAGAGGAGCGCTGCCAGTGACGAGCTCTACTTTCTCGTCACTGCCAACTCGGATGATCAATCCGTCGAGAGAGAACACCACGTTCTCGTCGTCATCGAGCGCGAGCGAAAACCGACCGGAGTTGGTGAGTACGAGTGAGCGAGCATCCGCATCCGCCGGGATGCAGCCCGGGGCGCAGTCACCAGAGATGAACGACGCTGAGGGGCCTCCACCACCGGCCACGGTCCGCATGCGTCCTTCGGGCGAGATGTAACGGACGCGTCCAAAGAGACGGTCTGTGAAGTAGACGATTCCGTTGGCATCCACTTCGAGGTCAGTCGCGAACGCACACACGTCAGTCGCCAAGAGATCTTCTCCGGCTTCCTCGTCGGTTGCCGAAATGCCAGCAGTAATCGACCCGAGGCAGGTCGTGTTTCCGGCAAACGTTCGGATGACTCCGTCGGGAGCGACGCGAAGGATGAGTCCCTCAAACTCGTTTGCCAGATACAGGCTCCCGTCAGGACCATAGGCGATATCACTGACGACATTCAGCGGCACCGAGAGTGCGTCCATACCCTCGAAGGCAGCGTCCCAGCTGCGCTGACCTCCGTGTCCAACGATGCGCGTGAGCGTTTGGTCGGCTTCGACGCGGAAGATCCCGTAGGAACCTTCGAACGAGGTAAACGGACATGAGATGCTCTGCCCCGAACCGCTAAAGATATTGGCCAGGATCAACGAGCCATCGGGATCAAGTGTAGTTGCGGTGATGCCGAGTCGAGCGCCGTCGAGTGGTGTCCCCACTCCACTCGGATCAGGACACGTGCCCGCGATCTGGTCGTCGATCGTCCCCGCCAGGGTCGTTGCCCGAATGGTGGAGAGGCGCTGCTCGGTGCGGCCATCACCTCGATAGATCCGAGTGTCGCCCGCAGCGAGATGATGCCGACCTGAGAACGATAGACCTCCGAGGCCATCTTCTTCGAGCGAGTCGAGTACGCCTAACGGACGGTTCGGCACAACCGTCGTGCAGAAGTCGAACTCGCTTCGTTCGCGTGCCGTGGATGCAGACGCCGAGGCCAGGAGTGCCCGACTGCCGAAAGACTCGCCAGAGCCCGTTCCGCCTAAGACAGAGACGCGTTGTAGGGCGGGTAACGCTGGGAAGATATGACACAGGCGCAGCGTCGTCGTAACTGGACGCGTGACCTGGCGACCAGCCCAGTCGAGTCCATCCCACTCGAAGTCGAAGAAGCGAATGTCGGGGTCGCCACCTGGTTCAGGCACGCCTAGCAGAGTCGACACGAACTCAATGCTTCGTCCCGCCACATCGATCTCCACGCGCATGCGTTTTCGACTTGCCGGGGGACCATCGGAGTCATCAGCGACGGGAAATCGAAGACGCCGTGACTCGCGGTATCCCTGAACCCGGTCGCTCTGATATCGCAGCGAGAAACCGGTACCAACGATCGGTATCTCCTCGGCGACGGTGCGATTCTCACACTGGATGATACTTCCAGCTACTTCGCAAGAGTCGCCGACGTTGCCGGGGCCGACCTTGGGATTGGGTCCCAGCTCAGCATCATCGGGCGGCATCGCGACGACGTTCAGGTCCCACAGAGAGAAGTGCGCGACCGGTGCCCGCCAAAAGCTGGAGCCGAGAGGATACGTCGTCGCGAGATAGGCACGTTCGTCGTCTGTGAACCCAAAGTCGCTCAACACAGTTGCGCTCTCGGAAACGCCGTCTCCATCGATGTCGATGTCCGCTAACCCACTTGTTGTGGAGAGGACCTCCACGATCACCCCGTCGGGTTCTGCAAACCAACTCCCCTCGCCACGGTCGTAGAAGCCAACCGGAATGACGTCTCCCACATCCCAACCAAGGAAGTTGTCGACATAAAAGTAAACTGGCTCGCTAAACACGACCCGCTCTGCGTTCGCGGCAACCGCTTCGTCGAAACTCAGTTCGACGGCGTAGGTGTACATGATGTGGCGAGGCAGAGCGCCAGGCATGCGTGCTGGACCATCGGGACCGACCGTGACTTCGGTCGCACGCAGAGTGCCTGTTGTCAGTGGCGTCGAAGAACCGTCAGGCATGAGCATGTTGGCCGTAGTTCCAGCAGGAACCAACACGCGAGCTGTCCGAGTGCCGTCTTCGTCTGTCACGATTGCTGCCGAGTGCGCTTGAGCAGTTGCGGCTCCGAGAGTCACGATGGTTGACGCCGCGTCGTACGGGATCAGCACAACGTCATCTACGCGTTCGTGCTCGTTGTAGTTGCTTGTGAGCGGCCGCTGAACCGTGATGAAGCCATCCCGCTCAAACACGACAACAAGCGGATGCCCACCGTTGACGACCAGATCGTACCGACCGTCCGCGCGGGAGAACGTCTGCCCGAGCTCAGGGTGATTCAATATGCTGACGCGCACACCACCAAACGCCCCACCCTGGTCGTTTCGTACCTCACCGAAGATTCGTGTGACGCGCTCTGCCTCGAGTGCGCCGGGCACCACTCCGGTTTGGATCCCAGATGATCCATCGTGCAGGAATGACACGTCCTCTGCGAATGTCTGGTTCTGCCCCAGACGCGGAAGCGGCGGCGCCACATCAGCAGGATCGAACGGGCACTCTGCGGTCCCGTAGATCGGCGTCGAGGTGGTCATTCCCCCGCCGCAGGACTCCTCGGTGCACGGGTTGCCATCATCCGCAACCGGTGGAGGCGGACCTCCGACGCACGCACCCGCAGAGCAGGTCTCGTCTCCGTTGCACGGATCGCCATCGTCGCATTGCGTCGACTGCTCAACACCCGCGATGCAAGTCACGGCGAGTGTCCCGTTGCAGCTGGGCGCAAAGTCCTCATCGGTGACCGTGTCGCAATCTGCATCGACTCCATCGCAAACGGCGTCATCGGGTGCGGGCGTACCTGGCGTGCAGGTATCCACGACCGCACCCGCAACGCATAGCGTCACGCCGGACGCGGAGCAGCCACCGACTCCACAGGTCGTAGCCGTCGACACGAACGCTTCGTCAATCAAACCGTCGCAGTCGTCGTCGACGCCATTGCACACCGAGTCATCACCAGTGGGCAGGCCGACAACGCAAGAATCCTGAACCGAACCGGATGAACAGCTCGTCGAACCAACCGACGCACAGACACCGATACCGCATGTCGTGGGAGTGGAGGCGAATGCTTCGTCCGTAGCGCCGTCGCAGTCCTCATCAGCACCATCACAGACAGAGTCCGAGCCCGTGGGCACTCCCGGCGAACAGGAGTCCTCAACACTGCCAGCGACACAGCTCGTCGCACCAGTGGCCGCACAGACACCAACACCGCAAGACGTCGTCGAACTCGCGAAGGCCTCATCCGTTGAACCGTCGCAATCTTCGTCTGCACCATCGCAAACGCTGTCCGTTCCAGTGGGCGTGCCAGGCGTGCACGAGTCCTCCACAGAGCCTGCCACGCAACTCGTCGCTCCACTTGCTGAGCACACGCCAACACCACACGACGTCGGTGCGGTTGAGAACGCTTCATCGGTCGCGCCATCACAGTCGTTGTCCGTGCCGTCACAGACACTGTCGTCGCCACTCGGAGTCCCTGGTGTGCACGAGTCTTGTTCGGCACCCGCCACACAACTTATCGTACCGCTTGCTTCGCACGCGCCGACACCACACGTCGTCGCCGCGCTACTGAAGGCCTCGTCGGTTGCGCCGTCGCAATCTCCGTCGAGCCCATCACAGATGCTGTCGTCATCCGTGGCTGTACCAGGCGCACACGAGTCTTCGACTGCGCCACTGACACAACTCGTCGATCCGGTCGACGCACAGACGCCCACACCACATGACGTTGACGAACCCGCGTAGTCTTCGTCGTTCGTGGCATCACAATCGTCGTCCACTCCGTCGCACGTCGTGTCGTCACTGGCGCATGACGTTCCGCACGTCGCCTCCCACTGTAGACATGCGTATGTTCCGGCGCCGCGATCGCTCCACGTGGATACGAAGTCGTAACCCGCCGCCGTGAGAAAGGTCTGAGACTGAAGGGTCGCGGTGCTCTCCGCGAACGTATCGGTGCACTGTCCTGCGACATCGCAGTCAAAGAAGGCACCGGCAAACACGGCTGCCCACTCAAAGCCCCGATACGTCAGTGCAGGTGTTCCGGCTTGCGCGCCTGAGGAATAACCGCGCTGAATCGTGGTGGAGTCCGAGATCCCGATGAACAAGCCGCTTTCCAAAGTACCTGCCACGTCCGCAGCCGAGTACGAGTCGGTGATCGTCGCAAAGAACGCGTAGCCCACCAGGCCGCCCACGCTCCACTCGCCTTCCACAACGCCGGTGACGTACGACTCCTCGATGACGCCACCGCTCAGAAAACCAACCAGGCCCGCAGACTTCTCATCGCCATCGATGTCGACGTTCTCAAGTCCGATGCGAGATACGGTGCCGCCCTCGAGCACACCGATGAGTGCAACTTGATCTTCAGTCGGTCGCTGCATCGACAAGTTGCTGACGACGTGACCATCGCCATCGAGACTGCCGAAGAAGCGCTGCATCCAGTCGAAGTCACCGATCGGGCGGAAGCCCTTCCCGTCGCCAGCGTCGAAACCTGCACAGTCAATGTCGGTCGTCAGTTTGTAGTCTGCGTCGAGGTCCGTCTCCATCGCCTGGAGTTGGGCGCACGTGCTGATCAAGTACGGGTCTGCGCTCGTGCCGCTTCCACCGGCGAACACACCCGAGTCGCCTCCACCATCACCGGCGTCTGTGAGTGCTGCTGTGACCGAACCGATTCCATCCTGAATCGCAGTGTCTGGCCCAGTGTCCGAACAGCTACCGATGAATGCGACGCAAAGCGCCAACGAGAGAGACTTCGACATGACAAACGCTCCTGCACCCATGTGGGGACGGCGTTATCGGCTGGTCCCCCCACCAGTTGCGCAACTGAGCAATTTTCGTACAGGAACCGCGCGGCCAGTTTTGGTCACTTCTGACCAAATCTCGGGATGTACGCGTGATCGCTTCAGAAAAAAGATCGAAAAAACTGGTTAGGAAGGACGCACAACGAACACGACTACGTTCGCTACGACAACGTCCACTTCGTTTGGCGACACTCGTCAGGCGCAACACGCCATCGAAGATGTCGCGCTCCGCAACACTCCTTCCCCACAAACGGACGTCCAAACTAAGGCTGCGTACACAAGCTGCGCAATCGTAGAAAACTACGAGCAACTGAAGTTGCCAGTGGTCGACAAGCGCATGTGCACGACGTCGAACGCACTCGGTTACACGCACGCATTGATGTTGCGATGCAGTGTGCGCGTGAGCGGTTTGGACTTACGGATCGACAGTCGTTGATCGTGGAGATGTCTGTCCATGCCGCGACGCGTGCGGACATTATCGATCGTTTGGACGTCGCACCGTCGACGTACGACTGTCACGCGCGAGCGATTCGAGAAAAGACCGGAATGAGCGTGACCCAAGTTGCGATTTGGGTTCTCCACCTCGCGGCGTCGCAGCGCTAAGGCCAAACAAAGAAACCCGCAGGCGCTAACCTGCGGGTCTGGGTGGGACATATAGGACTTGAACCTATAGCCAATGGATTAAGAATCCTGGAGGAGGAGCTAGAAAAGCCAACAAAATCATGAGCATCGTTGGTTCGACGAACGCATACGAAGGCATATGAAGGTATGCGGTCGCGTTTGAACGAAGACAAGGTAAGCCGTGCTCGCCGTCGGACAGCGGCACTGCGTTCGTCCGTCCACGCCGTTTAGTCAACACGCTCATAGCGGCCAACGGTGTTCTAGCCGGACTCCGCGAGTCGACTCCAGCAGACGCAACGCCGCGCGCCCAACCTGAACGCTCTCCGCAAAATCACGACCTCGACCAGTGACGCGAAGCTTGTGAAGGCGACTCAGTAGCCGCTCGGCAGCATCCAAAAGTTCTTCATGTTTCTGAACAGTACCTTTGAACGAGCTGCCGTGTGCACTGTTCACCTGGTGTCGAAGCGTCGCTAAGTAGTGCCGAAACGCAGCTTGTTCTGTAAATCCAACGGTCGTCGGCTGCGGTCCCTGAAACAAGAGCTCAGCATGGTTCTGCGGAAACCCCTTGGGTGGCTTCATCGCGTCAAGGATGCCGTGGCGAGCGGCGATGTCCAGGTAAGGAACCGTGAACTCTGACAGTGCCTGGGGACAATAGTACCAAGTTGTGCGTTTTCTGATCTCGTCATCGAATCGCGCACGAAACTTCTCCGGCGGGAACGATCGAACATTCATCCAAGTTCCCGATGCTATCGCATCGACACCGGCGGACGCGAGAATGAGCATCTGGTGGCTGGAGTAGCCTACGACTACCTTCCTTCCACGAAGTCGAATTCCGGCGGTGAGATCCAGAAGGTTGGCCATCCAAATCGGATCCGTCACCAGGTACTCGCCGTTGGGGTGCTCGCAGACGAGATACACTCCTTCGACATCCCACTGAGGCAACTCGTCGAGCACAGCGTGAACGTCGTCAAGGGTTCTTACAGCTTCAGCACCGAGGGCGACGGTAAGAAAGAATGTGTTGTCCGGCGCAAGGGAACGCGCTTCCTCCACAACCAATGTGTGCCGCGCCAGCCAGTCGTCATCAACGCGTGGCCCGAACATTCCAGGGAGAATCACAGAATCTGTCCGTAGCTGAGCGTTGAGCGAGAGGAGGTTCGTTAGCAAGGTTGCGAGTTCCTCGCCGCTCCAGAAGTCTCCCGTCTGATACGAATCTGGCCAGTAATCGTGTGCCGTCAGGCGCGCGTGATCAGCGTGCGGTAGATAGAACTGAGGATCGAGAAGAACCTTGCCGCCAACTAGTTTGTGTGTGTCACCAGCCAGTTTTACGAGTTGGTCATGCCTGAGATCGCGAGGACTCAGAATCACCGTGCCGCCGCCCCAATCCGCAATCAGACGGCGGGTGTGCGCCATCATTCCGTAGCCAAACTGAAGTGCTAGTTCCACAAATCGATCCCCCACCCATCTTCGGGCTCGCAAGTCCACGCCAGCCCGACAAAGACCTGCATGTAAGAAGAGCTTCACCTACGTGGTTCTGATCTCACGCAGCCAATCGAGTGCTTCGGAGACCGATCCTGGACGGTGGTCACGCCTCGGCTGCATTAGAGTCGATACGAATGCTGAAAAGTCATGTAAGTCATTAGGAATCTGAAGAGGTTGCGGAACATGCGTTTCGATTCGCCGAAGCACGTCCCCAATGTCCCTCGCACCCTTGCGAAATGGATTTGACCCACATGCGCACTCGTACAACGTGACTCCGAGTGCGAAGAGATCGGATCGCGCATCGATTGCTCGCTTTTGATTTCTGCACTGTTCTGGCGGCGCATAGCCTGGTGTGAACAGGCCCCCGAAGGCTCCACTTGGCGTGGCGGACTGGAGATCAAGATGGCGCGAGATCCCGAAATCAATCAGCCAAGCATCTCCGTTGCTGTCCACAATTACGTTGTCCGGTTTCACATCGCGATGAACGATTCGCTTCTTCTCTGCATCGAGGAGAGCTTCAAGTAGCTGCTCTGCTAGCCGTTCCAGTTCCTGGATATTGAGGACTCCCGATTGGATGCGGGTACGTAGCGATTCGCCGCTGATGAGACGCTCACGAATCCAAACAAGCTGGCCAAAAGAAGTGTTCGTTGTGCCGACCGCGAAGATCTTGGGGACCCGCTTTGAGTCGACCTGCTGCACGGCGCGAATCTCACGCCTCACACGCTCAACGTCGGTGCTCGGGCTGATTAGTTTGAGCACCACCATCCCATCGGACGGATGACTCGCCGCAAAAACGACCTTTTGGCCTCCCTGACCGAGCGCACGTACAGAACTCAGATCCGGAAACTTCTGCTGTACCCATGCAACGGTCAACATCAACTTGACCAAGCATCGCGCCAGACCCACTCATTGAACTGCCAGGACGCATAGGAAACAGGCTGGTCCGCGTTCAGGTCAGCAGGAACAACGGGCGTAGGCTGACCGATGATCCAGACGCCGACACCCAAGGAGCACGCGTCTCGCAGTTGAGCATTTGAAGGCACCTTCTCAACGAGGGCGTACGACTGTGTGGCGAACCAAAGGTTGTGGACGGCCTGGGCCAGCACCCGTTCCCAACCACCCACTTTCGCCTCAAAAGCGGCAATGTGACGAACAACGAAAACCCCTCGTCGAACTCGCCATCCGAGTCGTCGATAGACCACACCGCTGGCATGTAGGTCTGCAAGAATTCTCCTTCCACGAGGGAAGTAACGCTCGACGACGTGGTCTTGTGTTGGCCCGTGCAGGGTGAGGAAGTGGAGTAGACGCAGCGCAGTTTTCGACAACGCGGTATCGTGACACCGGTTCTTCATTCGGCGCGCATGCCACGTGACCGAAACAAGGTCCGGAAACGCCGTAGCAACTTTGGGCTCTCGAAAGAGAGTGATTTGGCAGTTGCGGGGTGAACTCCAAAAACGGTCCTCTACGAATCGTTCGACCAGCGCTGACTCGGGGCCAGGCATGCGCTTCCGAAAGACAGGTCCGATGGTGGCGTGGCGAGCTTCCTCAAACAGGGCCGTCGTCATCTCAGTCGACTGTAGTGGACTCGCCGAAAAAAGTTTGGTCACTTTTGACCACTACAAACCCGTGTTTTTCAGGCCAAAAGCTGCGAACATGCGATCCAGGACGACTGCCGTCACTCCGTATGGAGTCAACGCAAGCACCCTCGGCGTCTGACAATACTCGTGCCGCGGCCACGAACGTAACCTCAACAATCGAGCGCTTTCACGCGCTGGAGCCAGCGACGAAGAGATCGAGCATCTGCCGGGAGCCGCTCGAGGTTCGCCGTTTCCACAACAGTATACATCTGTTGGAGGTTCATCCTCTTACGGAGCACATGGGATGGTTTCGAGTGCTGCTCGGAGCGGTGCTCCCCAAGACATGCCATTACCCACGCCTCAGACTCTTCGTTCGCGGTACCTCCAGCAACCGCCACGCCAGCAAAATCAAACTCTTCCAAGGCGAGTTCGACAGCCTTTTCACGATCCATATCGCGGTCACGATCGCGAGCGAAAATCACCACATCAGCGTTCCACTCCACGGCGAGGACTCCGAGCTTTGCGATACTAGTCGCGTCACCTCTCGCCCCGCCGCCTACGCTTAGCTTTCGAATGTTGCACCATTTGACTGCGTGGATGATGCGAAGGCTCGGCAGCACACGAAACGCGAGTCGGCCAAGCACGCCCGGATCCATAGGCTCATCCCAATAAACTCGCTCCTTGGCATAGTCCCCGATATCGGTCGCACCCTCACCGGCAAGTATGCCCTTCACTTTTTACCCACTAGTTCTGATTCCGTGTTTCCGTCCGCGAAGCTGACCCACAACTCACCCAGCGCGTACCCCTTCGCACGCGACTCGAAGTTCTTTGTTTCCGTCATTGGAGTCACGATCGTCCCTGCTTCAAGCGACGGTCGCGTTACGACCGAGACTTCTTGAGGCTCAAGCTCATTGACCACCAGAGGGCTGTGTGTGGCGACAAGAATCTGGCAATCTTCCTGCTCGCTAAAACTACGAAGCAAGTGCATCACATCTGCTATTCGCGCCGGATGCAGACCGGTTTCTGGTTCTTCCACAAGAAAGAGCCCAGTGCCCAGGCTGTGGAGGGCTTCAAATGCGAGGTAGTAAAGCAGTCCCTCACTCCAGTGTTCAGCCTCAACTCTTGTGCCGTCGGAAAGGCGCACCTCTAAACCAAGTTGTGTCGCTGACTTGGCCACGACGGACAGGCGTCGAACGCTCGGGAAGTGAACTTGCAATCTTTTCACGATCCCCGTGAACTCCGAATCCCCTTGGCCCAGGATTGCTTGATATATCGCAGGTAGTCCGTGTCCGCGGTTCCGGAGAAACTGTCGGCGCGACTCTGTCGGGAGAAGACTTGACATTTCGCGCAGACACTCAGGGTCGAAGCGAACGAGCGCGGCTTCGTGAAAACGAGTGGGTCTGTGCGGTGGATCAAAGACACGCCGCATCATTCCTCCCGATCCATCGAACTCCTCCATGAGCATTTCTTGGAAGGTCGTCACGCGATATTGCGAATTGCCGACGATCTGAAGACCTCCTTCATCGTCCAAGAGATCAAGCTTGGGTTCGAACGGGAGTAAGCGATCACTACCTTCCTCGTACTCAAAACTAGACGCAGCGAGTTGTGAGGCAGTCCCGAGAGCTCGCAGAATCGTACTCTTCCCGCTGTCATTTGGACCAATGAACGCGTGGAGACGGGTCAACTCCCCGCGCAACGCCCGAATACTCCCGTAGCCGGAGATCTCGTATTTACTGATCATGCCTAACCAAAGAGATGTCGAGTCTACTTCGGACTTCGCGACCGACTCAAACCGCGGCAAGTGTGATCCGAGGCGAGACGAACCTAGCCCTTCACTTGCTGGAGGTTCCGGATGTGCTTCAGCCAGCGAAACAACCCGCTTGGGTCCTCGTCTCGGGGCTCCACCAGGCGCTCCCCGACTTCGATCCAAACCTGGAGCGTTTTCTCATCAAGATTCGGGTCGATCTTGACCACAAGTTTCGCCACTCCCTCGAGCCAGGCGAGAGTGCGATTCGCGCCGTCCCATCTTGTGTATTGAAGCGAGTGAACAAAGGGCCGAGCGAGGGTGCGGGCACTCGACTTTCGACGTGCGTCCAGTTTCTTGAGGTACTGCAGCACTGCGGCGCGGGTGTTTTGATCCACAGAGAGCGAGTCCGGTTCCGGTGCCACCTGCGAGGCCAACGAGAACGCGATTAGCCACGCGCACACATCGCTGAGGCCTGCCTCGGTGTTTACAGAGAAGTGGTGGTCGTCAAGTTCAAGCTTCCCAAGCCGCTCCTGCAGGAGCCCGAGCCAGAGGTCTGCGACAACCTCGAGCGCGAGTCTGTTCGTCGACACAAGCGGAAGCAAGAGCTCATTCGTCGTCGACACAGCCCACGAGCCCATGGCCGGCCCCTCGCATCGGGCGACCACCTCGCGCACAAGTTTCTTTGTTGCGTTCTTGGGCCAACTCTCCCGAAGCCACGTCATCAGGGTGCTTCGCTGCGCCTCTTCATCTGCATCCGAGTCGCGCCGACGCCGATTTGCTCGAACGCGCAGATCGCCGATCCAGTCCGACACCACCAGCAGTCGGTCGGTGGGCTGAAGCTCTTGGAGTAGCTTCGCGGTCGTGGCCGAATCCAGAGTCTGTTCGGTCATCGCCAAGCCCAACAAGGCGCCCCCCAAAGCGCGAACGAAGTCGGATTTCGAGTGGAAGAGTGCGCAGACCGCCGACTTGTAATGCTCCAATTCCGCGCGCACCTTGAAGCGATACTCACGGAGTGCGTCGAGAGCCGCATGGAGGCGAAACCCAGAGTTGACCGCTTCCGCTTGCGTCGGAGGTTGCACGGAGTCCTTCTCCATCAATGCAACGAAGTCGGAAGGACTCGCGGCTAGCAATGCTTCGTACCCGAAACGAGTGGACCAGTCAGGCACCAACATACGATGGCCGTGCGTCCAGACCCTATCGAGGTCTCGCAGCTCGCACGCCGGGAGCGCCGCCAATTGAGCAAGTCCGATGAGTTCTTTCGTCCCTGGACGACGTGGTATTTTTGGCGCGGTTGCGGTCTCAAGAAGGTCTGCTAGCGGACCTACCCAGCCGTTTTCTCTCACCCACGGCCCGAACTCGCGTGGCTGCGACGTATTCGCTCGCGCCACGGCGTAAGCGCGCCATGCCTCAGCGAAGTGCTCAGCCTGGCCGACCTCTGCAGCCAGCGTTTCTAGTTCGTCCTGACTGTACTTGTGAGTTGGAACGGACTCCGTCGGCGCGGAGTCATCCATCAACACGAGTGGTTCGGCGGTCGCAACCATCTCAACAACGGAGTCTGCGACAGAATCCAACGTGTCCGGCGGGATCGGAGTGATCAGAAGGGGGTACGTCTGCGCCGCAGTTTGCAGCGAATTGGAGAGATGAAAACCGCGCAACGGACTTCCGTCTTGGTCGAGCACCAATACGTATCGGTCATGCAAACGTTTCGGTGGAACGACAAAGATCTCGACAGACAAACCCTCCATCAGCGCCCGACGTCCCTGGTACTCGACTCGCAGTCGTTCTGCCCGCCCCAGATCGTCGCGAGGCGCGCGCGTGGTTGTGACGATCACGAACCTTCGTCGCACTCCCTCACTGCGAGCCACCAGGTCAAGACCCCAGTCATCGAAATAGGGATCGATCACCATCACCGGTCCCGCATTCGAGCCGACACCAACGAGCTTCCTAAACCACTCCGCTACAGCAAGTCGCTCGTCGCTGTTCACGTCTTTTCGTGCTGCGATGAACAGCCCACCGGAAGTTGGCGGCGCGAGCTTCTTCGACAGGGTTCGCGCTGACGCCTCTGCGACTTGCCACAGCTCGTCGTGCGAACCCACTCGAATATCTTCGCCGCGTGAGGACCTCCTGACGGTGCGCATGGCTTCCACGCGCGCACGTTGGGCCTTGCTCAGTTTCCTCTTGGCGGACCACTGCGCAAGCCACGTGGCATCAAACTTCACAGTCTGTTCAATCATTGACATCCGCATTTGGATTTGACGGATGAAGATTGCATTCGCGCTGTGCCACAATCGGTGGGGGGCCGCGCCTGGTGACTCGGTGCTCGAGGGGATCCAGACCTCAATTTCGGCGCCGCTTGGTCCGACCGGAGACGCGTCGAATCTGGCCACCAAGGATCCATCCGCGTCCGTGGCCAGCTCTATGAGCTCGTCCGTCAAGACGGCGTCCGCGTGAGACTGCTTACAACGAACTAGCGCCTTCGCTTGAGAAGGCAGTCCCGGTACTCGAACCGTCACCCCTTGATTGCTCGCACTAACCACCGGCCCCGCGGAAATCTGAGGTGTCGCGCTCGGAAACCTGAGAATCTCAAGATCTCCAAGGCGGGCGATGTCTCGAGCAGAGGTCGTACCGATCGGATTGAATCGGAGCCCGGAGTCCGCGTCGAGTGCAGCAAGGGCACTGACTGCGTTACGATCATCTTCGGGCAGCAGGGCGGCCTTGTCGACTCGGACGAGCGCCGCTCGCAAGGCTGGAGCGTTGGAAAGGGGGCTCTGGAGTCCACCGTCCGCTGCACCTCTCGATGCGAGCCATCGCCACGGCGCAGCGACAAGTGTCTGGCGCGAAGCTGTTCGACCGTCAAGAACGACCTCTCCCAAAGACAGCCCAGCGAAGGGTTCGGTCGGAGGCTGAATGCTGGCTCGGGCGGACGCCTTCTCCAACGACTCACCCACGGCCAACCCGGAAAGGACCCGCTCCAGAACATCCCAGCTATCGTTGAGTGCAAGCCGGTGCACATGCGACGACAGTTGGAACGGGTTCGCCCATCCCGTCTTCCCGTCGACGCGCCACTGGAACCCCCAACCAAACAGCAGGTTCCAGTCTTCCGCAGACTTGAGCCACCACAACGTGAGACGCCACGGCTCGGTTGGAGACGGGGCGGCTCCACCGCCGAACGGCGCGGGCCAAGTAGGCCAGAGGTCACTCTGTTTCATGTCTTACCGTTTCGTACCCCACCAAATCGGCCACGCGCTCAACTTTTGCAATGTCGAGATGCTCCCGGTACGACCCCAGCTCTACCGGCTCCACGTCCGCCATCTCGCTGGCTGTGGACCGGAGGCGCACTTCGAAAATTGCCACGTCTACCAGGAAGGGTTCCTGCTCTCGCAGGAGGGCCACCGCTCGCTCACGGCCGATCTGCTCAACAGTCTTCCCGTCCCGCATCCCGGCTCCGGCGGTATCAGCTACGACGGCGACTTCCAACGACAGAGTCCCATCCCTTGGGCGCGCTTGGAGAGGCAGTTCGGTCTCTGCTGGCCCACGGCGCACCGCGAGAAAGTAGCGTAGTCCCGATTGCGTGTGCAGCCGCGCGGACTCATGAGCGGACAGCTCGAACACACGATGTGGCCACTGAGGTGTGCGCGCGACATCGCCCGCCGGCTGCCTGCCGCCTAGTGCGCGAAAAAGTTGGGACAACCAGGCGTCGTCGTCGCGCGTAGGACCAAAGCGCGGCACGACCCGTCCATCGGCCTCCTCATCAACCAACTTGTCGCCGAGGTAGATTTCTTGCCGGGTCCCGACGAGCTTTCCTTGGAAGTATCTCGTTCCGTTCTGCGCGACGAACTGGTCGTTCCGGAGGAGTAGGAAGAGCAACCACCGGTTCAACCGGCTCGCGGCCAACCGATAGGGACCCGGGCCGGGGCCAACAAGAGTCACGCGTGTTCCAGGCCGCCGGTACTCTCGAGTCAGCGCGTGCAACGGAGCGAGCGCATCGTCGTGTCGAGCGATACGCTCCAAACCGTCCTTCAAGATAAGCTCGGGCACTTCGTGTGGCCAAGTGATGACTTCGCTCGGACCTGGCTGCGCGGGCTTGCTCGGCTCCAGCGTACTCCGGAACGCGGCTCGCTCCGCTGCTCTTTCGAGCGCCATAAGTTGATGTCGCACTGCGACGGGCGTTTCATGTGCAAGCGTTTCGAGTACTTCGTAGAAGTCGTGCTGTCCGCCCCCCAGTCGAATCCGTGCCACATCAACGAGCGCTCCGTCGCCCAGTCCGCCAACGGTGAACTTCGCAGCAGTCTCCCCTTCGAGCTCGTCGTGCTCCCAGTACGCGGGGAGGGTTTTTTCGAGACCAAAACCAACAGCGACGATGATTACGTCAAACTCGAGCGGCTCTTCGCCCGCCAGCGAGTTGACTGTAACGCAGGGCCTTCCAACAGCGGACCACTGAAGCCCCGTCACTCGGTGTCCGAATCGGAACTGAACCCCGTGCTCCAACGCCGACGCCTCAACGGAGCTCACAGCCTCGGCCACGGTGCCAGGTGTCCAGTTGGCGAACGGCAGAGCATGCGCATCATCCCATCCGGCAAGTGGCCAGTCGTACAATCGAGGATGGACCTTCCGCTGAGATCCTGCTTGGATGTGGCAGGCTTTGCTTTTCGCTTCGAACACAGTGGCTGACAGCCCGATCCGTTCAGCGGCAATGGCCGCAGTGACGCCGGCAAAGCCGGCGCCGATGACAGCAACATTATTCGGAGCCACCACCTGCTGAAGCGCCCAAATGAGGTTCGCTGCACGCACCTGTTGATCGTGAATGGTCACCCGGGATTCGAGACACCCCAGCACATAAACCAGCGGGTGGTCGGGTACGTCGAAGTACTGAAGTAGGTCGCGAGGGCTGACGCGCGGAACGTCCAGATAGGAATCGACGTCCACGAGCCGTGCGCGGTCAGACGACTGCGACATCGTCAGTTCCCATTCTCGCACATCGAAGCCAATAATCTGCTTGTGTGAACGAGAAGGTGGAAAGGAGGAGAATCCGACCCGTTCGTATTCACCACATGTCCCATGAGAACACGGTAGCAAGTTTGCGATTCCACGTTTGGTCACTTCCGACCACGACGCACCCTGCTCTCGCAGGGTGATTCTGAGCTCAGATCGCTGCGCGTCTCAGCCTGAAGCGTCTGGGTGTCCAGGTGAATTTTGCAGGACGCCAACGTTGTGCAGCAACTCGAGCTGGCAACACGGACACGATTCTCCCCAGTGAGCGCGACATACAAGAGTGCGTGGGAGCCGCACTTCGGTCGAGACTGATCGAAGTCTTCGTTTCCGCTCGACCAACCTGAACAGTGCGGAGCTAGTCGCCTTCGCGATGATCCTTCTCCAGAAGCTCGACGGTCCGCAGTACAGTTCTGCTCTTCAATCGCTTCAAGCTCTCGAACCACATCTCGAGAACGCCCTGCCGAGCGGAGCCCGCAGCCCGCGTACACGCGTACACGTAGTATTGGGCGAGCTAGCAGTGCGACGGGCGGCGAGTCACGAGTAGAGAAACAGTGCGTGCTCGAAGCAGCTCGGCGGCGCAAGGTCTTGGACGACTCATGCGTGCCCGATCGCGAGTATCGATCTGCAGCGTACTGTTGATGCTCCGAACGTCGGTTCAGTCGAGGTGCCGCCCGTTTTCGACCCGATTCTAGCCCTCGAGACGCAACGCTGCGCCGCGTGCGCATTCGCGAATGCGGTTGTGGCTACTCGGTGGGGGTGTCGGAGTCGCGGACTTGTCAGAAAGCGATCTCCAGAGGCGCCACACTTCGTCGGACAAACCAACGCGGGGCGAATCTTGAAGGTGCGCGGTGAACGTCGCATCCGAATGTCGCTGTCGTGGTTCAGCGGGCTCACCTACCGCGACGCTAGACGTGGAATCTCATCCCAACTGCAACACGGGCTGTCGTCTTCTGGCGACAGCTTAGGGACCGGGGCTCAGCTGCGGCAACTCGGGCTCGTCGTCGATGCCCCAGAACACATCTTCTCTGTAGAGCACTCCGTCTTCCGTGACACCCATCCGGAGCACCCAGGTGTTTACTTGTTCGCAGCTCTGTGTTGCGAGGAGCCACAGTTCGCTTTCCCGGTGTTCGAGCGCGAACGAGTAGCGTGTCTCACTCGGACTGAACCCCAGCGCCGTCCACGGCGACGCATTGGGCCATGGCGTCGGCTCACAGGGAACCGTTGCGGGGCTGGCTTCAATCTCGGGTGGGAACTCACCCGTGCTGCCGTAGACCGTCGCTGCTGCCAGATAGATTTGAAGCATTCCCTCGCGCAAGTCAGCTGGAAGCTCGTCGGCATCGAGCGAACGCGTCGCGGGGGCAGTGTCTTCCAGCGGTTCCGGGCCTACCGACGCAACAGATGTTGCCGAGGTGGATGTGCCGCTTCCGCAAGCCAGACACAATATGAAGGTCATGCGCGTGAATTGACGCAACCCTCTCTTCAAAGCTGAGTCCATGATGCGGAAGAGTACTCCAACTCCTGTCGTCGCCACGGGACCCAGTCGCCAAAGCTCTGCCGCTCTCTGGCAAGTCAAAATATTCGCGAGCGGAGTTCCTGCCGCACGCGTACTTCTCGACACAGCCCCAACACGAAAGACAATCATGACCCTACTCGGTTGTCGTCCCATCAACACTGCCGATCCGAACCTCGACGTCGGAAGCTGTATCATCGCCAAATGCGCCTCGCTTCTGTTGTATTGTTGGCATGCATCGGCTGCGCTCAATGCGCAGAAAGCCGCCCAGTCGTGGAGCAGGAAACGGCCCCGAGTCCGCGCCCGAACACACAAGTTGAGCCGCCGCCCTCGAACTCGTGGAGCGTCGAGACGGTCGATACTGGCATCCAGTTCACCGGATGGGTGCGCTTGTGGTCCGAGCCAGATCGTGTCGTGATCCTCTATCAAAACGACCTCGTCGACAAAATCGCTCGACGAGAACTCGCACGTTGGACTTTGACGCCGGTTGGACACAGCCCTGCGTCGGTCGCGCTCGACGAAGAAGGTCGGGCGTGGATAGCCGGGAGCTTCGGTCTCGAGCCGACGCGTCTCCGAACTGGTCTCTTGGCCGGCGACGAAACAACCGCAGTCTGGTCACGTACATTCTCTTGGACCAAGATGCAGTTGGTCATCGACCGCCTCGGAGCACACCACCTCTGCTTCCACGAGCAAGTGATCGACGATGAAGATGGTAGTGCAGGCACAGGCCAGCTTTTCTACGCGACGAATCGCGGCGGCGAATGGTCGAACGTTGCAGTGCCGCTAGACGGATGGGGACGGACCGCTTGCACCTTGGCGGTCGACAAGCACGGCCTCGTGCACCTGGTGGCTACTGCAAACGACTCCGCCGGCTCGACCCAAGGACACTACCTCCAGGGAAACGCGGACGGGTTCAGAGAAGTGCTCACCCTCAATCTCGCGGAAGACAGGGTACTCCTGGCCATCGACACAGACGACCAAGTGCATCTCGGCTACCGGGTGTATCTGGGAGGGCGACACAATGTGATGACTTTGGGGCACGCGCTTCTCACAAGCGAGCAGGCCGAGGTGTCATCTGCGCCTAACCTCCAACTCATGCGCAACTTCAACGGTGATGCACACGCGTTTGTGTTCGACAGTTCAGGGACCCTGCATGCCGCGTTTCAAGATCACGAGGGGCACCTCGGATACGCGTCGTTCTCGGAGGGCACCTGGCACCAAGAGCAAGTTGTGAGCGGCGACACCGCAACACGCTATAGCCTTGGAATCGCGTTGGACGACGAGAATGTCATGATTGCGTTCACGGATGAGCGGACGCTCCGAATTGCACGTCAGACTTCAAACCAAGCCGGTCAATAGGTCTTTCAGCTCTGCCGCTTTTGAAACCGATTCCGCTTGTCATCGACTAGTCTAGGTTCACTTCGTTCTTCATCGTTCATCGTTCCTGCGCGATGGGTACCAACCAGTCTCATGAACCAGTGCGGCGGAAAACCGACGGAGGCATCCTGGCTCGCAACGCTGTGTGTCGTTGCGCGACAGGCAAGACCTGCGATGCGCATCAAATTGATGCGAAGCGAGTGGCGGGTTAGCCCTGCCACCGTCCGTGCGGCTGGTTGTTCAAGACATGGTGAATGAACTGACCGCGCGATTGACCTGGAGCGGTGAAGCTCTCCCACATCTCTGGAGGGCACGCCGCGTAGTACCACTCGATCCCATTTGGGAAGCGCACCAGAATGATCTGATTTTCTTCGTCGTACGCTTCCGCAACGATGCGTGTTGAGAAGTTCACGTTTTGCCAATCAACCGTCACTGTCTGCCTCACCGCGCCACGACTTTAGAGCAGCGCTTACATCAACAACATTGGGCGTTGCTCGCCACGACGCAAGAGTTGGATCGTCAGCGAGCGGACGCGGCTCGGGAAGATCAACAAGCGCGCGGCTGGGGATGACGACCGCCTCGCCACTGATGATCGCTTCTCCCGTGCGGAGGGAGGATAGAGCTGTTGCAAGACCAGACAGACTCTCTGGCAACGCGGTTCGCACCTTGGCCTGGTCACCGCTGTTCCCCAACCGAAGTGCGATAATCGTCCCAGACTGTGACAGCGCTGTATCTGGCAGCTCGGATGGCCGCTGAGTCACAAGCATGAGACCAACACCATATTTTCTGCCTTCGCGTGCGATGCGGTTTGCAGTCTGAGAAGCCATCGTCGACCCAGTCAAGTACCTATGGGCTTCTTCGAGCACAACGAGCACCGGATGAGGGCGGCCGATACCTGGTCCGGTAAGGGGAGCGCGAACGGCCAACTCGAACAGGATGTGAAGGACGACGCCAATTGCGAGTCCAGCGGCATCACTCGGAACCCCACTGAAGTCCAAGATCGACAACGGCTTCGCACCTCCTAACCAATCGGCGACGATTGACGGAAGTGGATCTTCATCAGTCCAATCGCCATCCAAATCGAGAAACTCGAGACGCGGATCAAGCAGGCCCCGTCGTAAACGCTCCGGAGTGTTCCCGTGTTTACCAAACGTGGTTGCTTTGGCGGGCGGTGTGGCACCGGCACCATACGGCTCGAATATTGCTGGTCTCAACTCTTGAGCACTCCCCACATCGTGGCAGGTCACAGTGTTCGGATCGTTCTTGTTGTTCCGGGTCTCCCGATTCTCGAAATCCAGCCGATACCAGACTTCCCGGATGTTGAAGGGGATGGGTGTTTCAGACGTTATCGCCCCGGCATCCAGGCGCACCCATTCGGCATTCTTCGCAAACGCCTGACGTCCTTCCGCGACGAGTTCACTGAACCGAGTCGTCGTCTGTGTCCCCGCTGTCGTTCCCGTCAGCGCTCGTAGAATATCTTTCGACGGCAACGCCCAGAACGGGACTCTCAGTTGTAGGCGGGCGCCTGTGGCGAGCACGGATCGAACCGCACTCGTGTGTAGGGCGTGGGCGTATTCGCCGTGAGGGTCGATGACCACGACGTTGGCCGACGTCCAATCACGCTCAAGTCCCTGAAGGACTGCACAAACCGCACTCGTCTTCCCTGTTCCTGTCGCACCGACAACCACAGAGTGGCGCGCGACGAGTTTGCCAACATCCAAGGCGACAGGAACGTCGGCGGCAGCGAGCCGACCAAGCCGAACGTGATTCACCCCGGTGCTCCGATACACCAACTGGAGGTCGTTGGCCGTGGCAAAGTGCACTTCATCGTCCAACCCGGGATATGCGGCAGTGCCGCGGAGAAACTGGCGAGTGGTCCGATGAATTTCACCAAGCAATTCGACTTCGAGCCAACGTCGGCCATGCTCTCCTCCGCCAGGTTCTTCGGAGACTCCAGCGAGTGCCACGCTACAAAGGAGATCAACCGGTCCCTGTGCGATTCGCACGAGGGACCCGACCTGTCCGATCGGGCGGATCTCACCCTCGTAGATCGGCGCCATGCTCGCAAGTTCTTCATCGAGGTCGACGATGACCGATGATCCCGTCACTTGTCGCACGCGACCGATGAACGTGGGGTCTCGACTAAGCATCATCACCTCGGACCGCAGTGCGTGAAAGAAATCGCGCGAGGTGACTAAAGTCGCCCAATTTCCCGGCCCACAAGTCGGGTGTTGGGTCTGGTGTGACCCACACCGCCTCCGTCCCACCTATCACTGCGGTGGTTGGTGTCACGACTTGGAGGTTCGGAGTTCGTAACGCGTGTTCTTTTAGAATCGCAGGCAGATCGGAATAACAAAAAGCGATGATCTCGGAACGCGGTCGTTGAGCAGCTGCGTCAAAAAACAACTCGTTCAAGTGGTCATCAGACCACGAATAGCCACTTACGAGCATCAAGGTCTCTGGTTCTCGAAGCGCGCGGCGAAGTCGATCCTGAAGCACGACAAACGGAACTCGACGCGACTCCTCATACTTCACATCTGAAGGGTAAATCGCCGCAGGAAGGTCGCCCGGTTGACTGGTACGAACAACGTCGCGAAGACTGCTGCCTCGTTGCACCCACGCCCAGTTTGTGGACCCGTGTAGCTTCCACACGCGCGTGACGAACGAGGGCAACCACGCATCGCGTTCGTCACTTGTTGCCTCAACCAGGTCTCGACGAAACCGCCCGGCCAACGCGCCCACAAAGCCATCGAAATACGGCACCGCGTGGTGCTCAAGAGCGGTTTCGATGACGAGGTCATAGTTGACCGTAAACAGCTCGATCGGACGCTCGTAACGCGAGCGCGACACCCATGCCGCGAAGTCGTATGCAGGCTCGAGCTTCGCATCGACAAGCGTGAGATGCTTGATGATCAGTGAACAGATTTCCTCGTCGAGAGTCGTCGCGGAGTCTGAGTTTAGCCCGTCGACAGTGTCAGTTAGACCCACCAGCGCAGCGATTCGCCGTAGGCGGCTGAGGGCAGACTCGAGGTTTCCTGTCTTGAGTTGGCGCTCAAAGTGAGCGCGGTGGTCGCCCGTCAACTCAGCAAGGATTTTGGCTTGGAGTGTGATGACATCGGGAAGACCGCATGCTTTCGACGACCCGGCGCCAAGAAACACGCAGACATGGCGACTCCTTGAAGCGAGTTTCGAGCTGAGGTCGGTCAAGAATTTCACAGGGTCGTGCCGCATTTCGATCCTTGCAATGCACTTAGTGTAACCATGACACGAAGTACGTCAATCGGCGTGAACCATCTGTGAGCGTACCAGCGCAACACACGTTGTTCTGGTCACTTCTGACCACAACAGATGCTGGCCCACACGAGCAATTCGAAGCGGAGCTCGAACACGACGGCGCTCGGGCGTTCCGGCTTCGCTTCCGCAACAGCGTTGCAACGCAGATCTTTTGTCGTGAGCAAACGCTGTGCAGCAACAAGTGCGCGAGGCGATCCGTCAACTCAATCGCTCGCTAGCGCATCGACCTTCCTCTGACAGTCGTTGAGCGGCCAGAGTGGGACTTGGGGCGCCTTTGTTGTTGGACCCGCTACCGGGCGATGTTTACCACTGATCGAGCTGTTCGAAGGGACGTGGACAGAGTTGATGTGAAGCTCGATGTGCTTCAGTCAGCGCACCTGACCGTGGGGGCAATGTGGCGAAGCGGACTCGTACTTCAGCACATTTGCCCGACTCCAGAAGCTGGAAAGCAGTAGCTCCGAATACACTCCGCCCGTTCTCCGCCGCTGTGCTCGCGATCATCGCGCGCAAGCCGTAGAACGAAGTGTGGCGAGCCGTGCAGACATAGCTTGGGTGGCTGGACTTCACGGTCACTTTGACCTCGACCTTCTGACGACGATTCTCTCCAGTGAGCGCGACGCGCAAGAGTGTGTGGGAGCGGCACTTCGGTCAGGACTGATCGAAGTCTCCGGCGACGGTTTCCGCTCGACCAACCCGAACACTGCGGAACTAGTCGCGTTCGCGATGATCGTTCTCCAGAAGCTCGACGGACCACAGCACAGTTCTGCTCTTCAATCGCTTCAAGCTCTCGAACCACATCTCGAGAACGCGCTGCCGAGCGTGGAGCCCGAAGCTCGCGTACATGCGTTGGTAGTATTGGGCGAGCTAGCAGTACGACTGGGCGGGCGCGAGTCACTGGTAGAGCTGCTCGAACAGTGCGTGCTCGAGCAGCTCGGCGGCGCAAGGCTGAAGCTGGTTCTTGGACGACTCATGCGTGCCCGCGACCGCGAGTGCATCGATCTATTGATCGACGCCGCCACGCAAGCCGAGCGCGATCAGGACTGGGGCGTTGCAGCTCTTGCGTGGGCAAATGCGGGTTACGCCGAGCACCGTAGTCGCATGTTCACCCACGCGATCGCCAGTCAACTTGAAGCACTGAACTGTCTCTCGAAACGTCCAAATGCTCGGCTCGAGGGAATCGTGCTTGGATGTTTGCTGGCGCTACACATTGATCGCGGAGAGTACGAACGTGCGGCGGAAGTGTACGAGCGCGTGTTCGGCCAACTTCACGGTGCAAGCGATGACCGGCATGTGCTGTACGCCCTGGCGCACCGCGCAGATCTGTTACGGACGCTTGGTCAGTTGCCCCGCGCGCAGGTCGTCGCCGACGAGGCGATCAACGGATTACGCTCGGCCGACGTTGGGTACCTCTCGGTCGCGACCGAGATTCAGGCACGCATTCAGGTCGATGCACGCGAGTGGGACGACGCAGCGGCGTCATACACTGCCGCAGCAGCGGTCTACGACGAAGCGCTGCGGCGTATCGAGGCGGCCGATGCCAGAGACGCGGCCAATGCCGCGCTAAGCCTCGTCGGGCGCGGCGCTACCGACTCCCCTACCCCTTCAAGTTCCAGCCGCATCCGAGGTCAGATTTATCGATCGATCGCAATTGCACGCTGCCAACCCACCCTCGCGCGCGCAACGCGTCGCGGGGTTCGCGGCCTCGCTGAGACCGAAGCGGAGCGCCACGCGTTGAAGTGGCTCGAGTTCGTGTTGGACGACGGACGCCCCGCTCGCGTCGAACTGGAAATCGATGCTGATGCTCGGTGGTTTCGCGTCGAGGGCGCGATCGTACGGCTCGACAAGCGACCCTCACTGCAACGGATCGTTGTCGCGCTCTTGGACGCACGTTGGACCCAGCCTGCAAGTATGGAGGTGCTGGTGACAGCTGGCTGGCCTGACGAATTACTGATCCAATCGAGCGGGTCGACTCGAGTTCACACGGCGCTCCACACTCTGCGCAAAATGGGATTAGGTAAACATCTCGAACGAACACAAGTTGGGTACCGCATCCAACACGAGGGGGTTTGGGAACGCTTCGGCGTGGATCTGTGACAATCCGGCGCGCAGATTTCAGAATCACCCGCCATCACGACACTTACGTTGAATTCATGCGCAACGTACTTGTGGCTCTTTCGATCGCTCTCACCCTTTCATGCTCAGGTTCCAAGGCTGACCCTGACAGCAGCATGGCGGACACATCGATCCGCGACGATGTCACCGTGCCCGATGCCCATAACCGCGACTCGATGGAACCTTCACCTGCCCTGTGTACCTTGGACGCTCCCTACAACGCTGCGAGTGTGCGCGAAGAAGAGCTCGAACCCGCGTTTCGTTCGTTCACGCGCGCGGGAACAACGTGGACCATGCGCGCATTTGACAACCCCGCGTATGAGTGCGGTGCCGATGGTCACCACAGCTTTGTCGTCGGCCATGACGACCAAGACGACCTGACCGAAGAACGCCCATTGCTGCTTTTTCTCCACGGAGGCGGATACGGGTCGTTCGACGAGTCGGGTAACTATCGGCCGGCATCGCTGGCCCATTTTCTCTGTGGCGAGCACCGCCACCCGTCCGAGTACTGCAACGGACGAATTCAGTGCACCGAGGAACGACGTCGCCCGCATCCAGATTGCCCTCCCGAAACGCCGGAGTGCGCGTGCCCCGAAGAAGCGGTTCGGGCCTTGGTGGGTGGATTTCGCTCCGCAGCAGGGTTGCTTCGCATGGTTCAGGAAAGCGGCGCCGGGTTCCGTTATCTGGCGGTCAGTCTTTGCGATCATGACGTCTACAGCGGCGTGGGGTGTTCGGATCCCGGTAACCCCTTCGGTGACGACCCTCGGACCGAAGGGTTGCTGGCCACCCGGGCCGCGCTTGCGTACGCCACCGAGTTGATGCCGACGTCCCATGTCATCGCCTACGGAACCAGCGCGGGGGGTGTAGGCGTTGCAAACCTCGCTCACTACATGGCTCGCCACGGAGAGCAATTGGCTGGGGTGGTCGCAGATAGTGGCGATGTCACTCCAAACCTAAGTGCCCTTGCAGAACAAGGATGCATTCGCTTCGCCGATGCAGAAACTACGGAACGCTTTGTCACTCGCACCGGGCCTTATGTTCGAGACGCGTTCCCCGAAGACGCGATGGTCGACGGAAGCATGGAAACGCCGTTCTTTCTTGTCTACTCAACCGACGATCGTGCCTGTCATTGCAACGGTCGTGAACAATGCGGCATCGATCTCGATGGCGAGGAGGTCTGCGGGAGCAGTTGCTCCGTGGCGTATCGAAGCGCCGAACAAGCCATCGAACGACACAACCGAGGACACTCGTACCGAATCTGCGTCGACGACCCGACCGACCCCGGCGGGCCGAGCAACTGTGATCTCCACTCGCCAACTCTCTACGAAGCGGACGCCGTTGGCGGAGACACGGCACACGTAGCCGGCGACTACAACAGCGTCATCATGTGTTGGATTCTCCAACAGATCGGCTACCTCGTCGAGTGCGCTCCACTGGAACCCTGACATTCGGATCGCGAGACACGTTCTGCGAACCGGCAACGCGACCGCGGTTGATGTCATACTCCAGGCATGTTGAGGCGCGTCCACGTTCGGTTCTTTCTCGTTCTGCTTGCGCCCATCATCATGGGATCGGGAGGCGGGAGCATTGGCTGCAAGGGAGGGGGCACCACCAGCGGTGGCCGCACCTACGATGAGAACGTGAACGCTCTTTGGGAGCCAATGTTCACTCAGCTCCAGGTTCACCTCGATGGACACGCGAGTGGTGCTCCTCGAGTAGCTGGAGTGGTCGACGGCGACTTAGTGGATTTCGGTGAGGCTGGGGTCATCGCACTGGGCTGCAGCGATCCCGATTTTCTCTGCCCCGACGAAGTCCTGTCTCTGAACGATGGTCTCTGGGACGTGAGTGACGACGCCGGATTTGTGTACGGCTATGACGAGCAAACCGACGAGTCGTTTGGCGAGCTCACGAGGTTGTGGCTCTTCGTTGAGCTCGAACGAGACGCCGGAGGAAACGGGTTTGGCTCGTTTGTGTTCAGCAACGAAGGGCGACCCGGTGCTGGCTGTGGATCGCAGGTCGAACTCGAGCTTCACTTCATTGACGGTGAAGGCTCGTCGCGGCCGGACGAGATTGCGGGTCGAGTGGACGTCACGCTTGCCGCGCGTTGCGTGTTGACCACCGACGGGGACTCCGTGGCGAGGAACCCTGGCTCCACCGTTACTCTCTCGCAGCGCTTCACCGCGATGCGCGTGGGCACGTGATTCGAGGCCGGGCCGGGACGCTATGACTCGATAGCGCGACCCACGCGGGCCCAGAAGGAGCCGTGGATCGCGTTTTGTATGGCGACGCGCGCTTGGAAGAAGTCTGGGCCCGCACCTGGGGGTTTCAAGAACAACCCCTCACGCAAGAGCACCACTTGTTCGTGCAGCCAGTGATGCAGAGTCTCGGCCACGACGTGGTAAGGCCCGCCGCGTTCTCGGTAGGAGTAGCTCAGCAACTGTCCTGCGGTTCCAAAACGGCCCTCGGTGTCGATGACGACGAGACCGTAGCTTTGAAGCTCGAGAAACGGGACGAATCCAGCGCGCCATTGGCTCGGTAGATCGGCGGCGCGTTGTTCATCGGCGATGTCGTTCCATTGATGCACGGAGTGCTCGACGATGTCGATGCACGGATAGTGAGCAACATCGTCGAGAGGAACGGTGGTGTACGACCGATCGGGGTAGAGTTCGCACGTCCAACCATCGATATCGGGTGCGAACCCATTACGCCAGCCATAGAGTTCCACGAGCTCATCGGGGACGGTGGCACAGCGAAAACGCCGGGCGAGAGTCGGCCCGTCCACGACATAACCGGGTTGAAGAGCCGCGAACTTCTGCGGCGCGAGCCGCGCGAAGTGTGCTTCGAACTCCTCTAGGAGGGCAGCGAACATCAACCCTGACCCGACAATCGTCATGCGCCGATCAATACGGCCCAACGTCATGATCGGTTCAGCCGCGACTCAGGTAGCAGCTGCGAACGGGCTAGATCACGTTGTCGGGACGGCTCGCCGGTCGCTCGGACCAGTTTGGCTCCGTCCAGCCTGCAACTTCGTCCCTTTGGCTGGCGAACATCGTGAACGTGGTCTCCAGCACGTCACCGTTCGGCATGTCTGCGGTGACGGTGACGATGTCGTCCGTACTGCTCTGGTCCACAAACACTTCCACGGAGAGCGCCTTCACGTCGCGTTGTGTGCGTCGGTCCTCGTTGAACGCACATGCGAAAACGGAAACATCGTGGACCCGCCTCGGCACAGTTGGGAGACTGTCCAACCCGGTCGGGAAGTCGATGATCGTGTTCACGTAGCCGAGCGGTCCATAACCGTTGAGAGAGACAGTAGCAGCGCCTTCGTCATCTCGTTCGGCGGACATGAGCACAGCACGACCGTCCACAGCGACGCCATTGAGCTGGCCATTCATCTCGCCCGCTTCAACCCAGGAACGGACTTCACTCTCCGTCTCCACCGTCGAAATGGGCGCACAACAAAACAGAAATGGAAGTAGCCACCGCATGCGACCAGGCTAGTGGATTCGCGCGGACGACTCTTCACGTTTATCGGTCGGTGTATTTGACTGCGGTGCGTTGTTCAGGGTCGCCGAGCGATCGATGTCGCACCAAGCGTCGCGCCAAGCGTTCTTGAACCGTCGTCGCCGCAGCGGCCAATCGCTACGGAAACACCACCCCGACCTCATCGAAGTCTTCCTCCTCAATTTCGGCACCGGTTCGGCGCACGATTTCTGCAAGTGCGCCCTGGTACGCGCCGTCATCAGGATGCGTTTCTTCTCGTACCTGTCGCTCGGCGGGCCCAAAGTGTGGCGTACCTTCTCGATCTTCGACCGGACGGACGTCGTAACCAATCGGAGCCCCCCACTCGTTGTCGGGGTCGAACGCGAGAAACACAAGGAAGCGCACAGGCCCGACGAGCAGACTCGACGGCATGCTTGCCCACCAACTCTCGCCTGCGCGAACAATCGGCACGTGTACGAGATCGCCTTGGGCGTCGTCCCGAAGATAGCCGGCTCGAGCAAGACCTTGATCCAGCGCGGTCAACACGTCGTCCCTACTCGCGAACGGTCCGACCCATCCTGAATCGTCGTACTCGCAGCGTCTCCATGTGTCCGGACGAGCCTGTTGTGTCTCCATAGTCGTGTATAGCCGAGACGGCTTACGGTCGCACCCAGAGGTGCGCCTCGTTTTCGACGCGTCCACTTGTTATGTTGCGCGGATGGACGGTGACCGGAGCGGTGAACCATCCCAACCGATGGACCGGCTTTGTCCTCGCTGCGCAACGCACATGCGCGAACTGCGTAGCGAAGGAGCTGTGCTGGAGGTTTGCCCAGAGTGTCAGGGGACGTTCGTCGACCTGAGTGATGCGCTCAAGTGGGGCCTCGACATCACGGCGCTGTTTGACGTTGGGCCCGAGCAAGCACGAGCTTGCGGTGTGTCCCAGCTTCGATGCTGGACTTGCGATTCCGACATGCAGGTTTTCTACCTCGAAACACTCTTCGGGGATGTCGAAGTGGACTGGGCAGGTTGCTGCGGAGCTGTCTTCCTCGACGGCGGGGAACAGAACATCTTCGAGAAAGCTGCACTGCGCGCGCAACAGCTTCGCAGCGATCGTGAGTGGGCAGCAGGTCAGCCGCTCACCGCGCTACCAGAGCCTCGGCGCCCGGCCGCTCCGTCCGCAGAAGAACGGATGCAGAAGGAACTGGCGGACATGAAGTTCAAGCTGCGCGCTGCGATTACCCTCGCGCGCATTGAGGGACGAAAGCTCTAGCCGAGTTCGGCCGGACGCTGAAGCGCAGAGCTACGCGGCGTGTCCCAACAATCGAAGGGCTTGAGCGATGCTTGCATCAAGAAGATCTTCGACGAGTCCTTCGTCCGACAGCGCACGCGCCAACGCGATGGAACCCGCGCATGTTGCGGCTGCGACTAGTGCCCTTTCGCGCTTTTCGGCGTCGTCACCGACCGCAATTGACTCGAGTTCCACGACCAATTCCTCGAACGCGCTGGTATACGCACGGCGGGCACGCGCTCCGCAGCGCGCGATCTCGGGCAGGCTTGCAGCCATGGTGCACGCACGACCTACCCGGTGTCGATGCCCGGGCTTTAGGTAATAGCGAAGCGCTCCCAAAGCGCGTTGGCGACCACTTCGCTTCTCCCGCCGGAGATGCTCAGTCAGCTCTAGCGGCGCACGCAGCACCTCGACGAACAACGCTTCCTTCGACTTGAAGTGATGGTAGAAACCGCCGCGGGTTAGCTTCGCAGCATCCATGATTTCGTTGATCGAAACCGCGTGAAACCCTTTGCTGCGAAATAGCGTTCCGGCGCATTTCAGAATCCGCTGCCGTGTTCGTGTGCGCTTGTCCATCGGCGTAAGGTCACACTCTCGGATATGATTGCCATCATAATTCGGGCTCCTATTGTCGAAGCATGGAGCTGTTCGAATTCCGCTTTTCGACGTTCAACGAGAAGGTGCGTTGGGCGCTCGAATACAAAGGCATCAAAGCAACGCGTCGTGTCTTGTTGCCCGGATTTCACATGGGTCGGATGAAGCGATTGTCGGGACAGACATCGACTCCCGTTCTCAAAGATGGGTCAGATGTTGTTGTCGGAAGCGCCTCCATTGTGGCCCACCTTGAGTCGCTCCAGCCCGAGCCGCCACTCATGCCCAGCGATGTGGACGCAGCCGATGTCGTTGAATGGCAAAGGTGGCTCGACGACGACGTCGCACCATCCATTCGCTACGCGCTCTTTGCAGACATCCTGGAGGATTCGACGTTTACGGGGCACGCGTTCAGCCGAGGCCGGGGCCCAATCAGCGCAGGCATGTATCGGATGGTGTTTCCGGTTCTTGCAGGTCCGTTTCGCAACATGATGGACATCAACGCGACGCGCGCCGAAAAAGAGCGGACCGTTGTGCGCGACGCACTCGATCGTATTGCACAGCGTCTAAGCACTCAGGACACGGGCTACTTGTTCGGTGCGGAGTTCTCCGTTGGCGACCTGGCGACTGCTGCGTTGTGTTTTCCGCTCACATTCCCACCCCAACTGGAGATTGAGCTTCGACTCAACCAAAGCGAAGTCGTGCAGCAGTGGCTCGCACGCTGGGGGACCCACCCAGCGTTGGACTACATCAACCGGATGTATGCAAGACACCGAAGGCCGGCTCTGTGAGCTCGGTTCTTGGAAGTTTCTTGCCTCCTCTACAAACGCACCGGCAATTGTGACTGAACACTGGGCGTACCGTCTGCGCTGGTTGGTTTCGCTTGCATCGTTGTCGTTTGTCGCGTGCGACAACGCTTCGCTGCCGCCTCTCCCTCCCATCGAGACCACGTCCGACCAACGAGTCGTCGACCAACTAGGCGCGTACCTGCACGAGGTCGAAGAAACGGGATACAGCGGCATCGTCGGAGTCGAACTGGGCGACGCACCTCCTCTCGTATTTGGCCTTGGTAACGCGGACCAAGAAGCAGATCGCGACTTCACCGCCCGAACCTTGGTTCCCATTGGCTCACTCACGAAAGGCGTACTTGGAGTCATGATGGCCGGACTATCCGTTGATGGCAGAGTCGACCTTCAGCAGCCTCTCTCGGAATTACTGCCTGCTGGCTGGCCGCTGGCGGACAAGGCAGACCTTACGCTGCACGAACTCCTCACACATCAGTCCGGGTTGCCGGAGTCTCTGGGTGCCGACGACGAACCGATCGAGCGCGAGGAGTTTTGGGCGTTGGCTATGGCTGCTCCGCTGTCTGAACGAGGTATCTATCGCTACAGCAACGTTGGCTACAGCGTTGCGATGATCGCATTGGAAGCCGCTACCGACACACCGCATGAGGAATTTCTGACCGGTCAACTCACGGACACCGGGATCGCTTCAATCGCATATCGGCTCGACGGGCCTGAGCTTGCAACTGGCTATGACGGTTCTCGTCGTTGGGGGACGATTCGTGAGCTGCCTCAGCTCGCCGATGGTGCTGCTGGATGGCACCTTCGCGGCAGTGGCGGGCTGCTCGCCACGGTGCCCGACATGTTTCGCTGGCGGCGCTGGGTCGAATCGCAACCTGACGTCACGGACCTAACCTTCGCACCACACGTCGAGCAAGGCGGTGGATTGGCGTATGGGTATGGGTGGGACATCGGAGAGACGTCTCGCCGAACGACAGTGGTGAACCACGATGGCGGCAATGGTGTTTTCTATGCCCGCGTAACGTGGTGGCCGGAAGAAAATGCCTTCCTCTTTTCGGCTTCGAATCGTTCGACGCAACCTGCCGAAGAACTTCACTCCCGTCTCGTGAGCGCCGTGATCGCGCGACTGAATCACTGACGCAGCCACACCAAGTCACGGGACAGGCGCCCCAGGACGCTCTCGACGCATACGAAGAGTTGGCTCGCTCCGTTAGAGCACAACCAACGCATCTTCGAAGAAGATGTGCCGCGGTTCGACGAGTTGCGCAACCACGCTGCCGGCTGCGTCAACCATCATGAGTCCAACGTCCGATGCCTCAGTCCACAGCAGCACAACCCAGCCGATCTGGTGAGCGCCAGGTTCCTGCACTGCGAACGCATGGGCTTCGGACTCCTCGCCCGAGTCTGCTTCAAGCTCTTCTGTCAGCTCTTCAAGCGCCTCACCAAAGCCTGCGCTCGTGATCTGTTGGACGGGGACCCGACGAAACCAATCGCCTTCTTCGACTCGCTCCATCATGGGGTCGCTGCGATCAAGAAGGCCGGCGCCGTTCTGACCTTCGTAGTACTCAATGTGGGCGAAGACGACGCGTTCCAGAATTGTGAGTTTCTCTGTCATGTCTGAACGACGTCACGAGCATGCAGGTGTCGCAAAATTTCATTCATTTTTCAGCAAGTGCGAATGTCATGGAAGCAGTCTGTGTAGACGGGACCTGTGTGCTGAACCAACCAGACTACCAACGCAATCCTGGTGTCGAAAACGTGCTGAGCACGCGCGCAATTCGTCTTCGTTTCGGCACGCGTCGAACAAACATCCCGACTGCTGTCGAGAACATCGCCACGCCTGCAACTGCGATGGAGACTCCCGCGCCGATCATGGCTGGCGACTCGGCGAGCATGCCGAGCGGAACTACCAACACACTCGAAGCCATACCGCCTGCACCCAAAACGAAGAGCGCGATTGGTCCTCCGATCGACGGCGGCTCCAGCATCAACGACGATGAGCCCCCGTGTGTGTACTCCAGATCGAACGAAGGCGTGTCTGCGCCGGAGTTGGCCGTCAGTGCGAACCCAAGAATGAGAGAGAGCATGGTTCACACACCCTGCAACGTACGTGCCTCACACATGTGCGGCAGAGACGGCGACACTAGTCGCAGTTTGCCCGCAACTTTCGGATGCTACGAGCCGCTGATTCACACCTGTGCGATAGGGTCGACAGGGTGCTCGGTCACCCTTGGCCGCAGACTTCAGGTCACGCGTCTGTATTGCTGCCGAAATCAACAACGTCTCTTCGGCAGCACACCAAGAAAATGCGACAGTCGTCGATCAGGCGCGTCGTTCATTACGCGGTTCGAGCGACGAGCCGCAACGGAGGTCAGAGAGTATGGGGTGGTGGGCGATCGGTCCTCTTGAAATCAACGGTGACTTTCCTGCGGATCGGGTCGACGAGTTCCTCGCGAAGACCTCGTTCACGAACACGGATTTCGTCGCTCAGCTCAGCGCAGCGCTGCAGCATGCGGTCCGATCCAACCATGCGAGCATTCGGCCGGGTCGCGAACTCACTGGGATCGAGTGTTCTTTCGCTGACACAACGCTGGAGCCTTTCGTCGTCGCACCCGCGGCTGCGTCGCCTGAGCTGCTGAGGCTTGTGGAGAGTGTGTCGGTGTACTGGTTGGAGTCCGAACTTGGCCGAATACCCACCACACGGGAACTGTGCGCCAACTTCGCATTCGTCTTCTGCAACAAACCCACCGGAAACGACAAACAGCTCAAATCACTTCGGCCGGTCTACACGTGTGCCCCGCGTCTTTCATTTCAGGAGACAGCCGACACCCTCGCACATGCTCTTGATCGCCTTCGAGATCAATGGACAACAATCCTCGGAGCAAACGTCAACCGTCGTCCGCAGAGCATCACCGTTGCGCATCACACCCACTCATCCGAAGTACGGCTAAAGGGCGCTTGCAACAAATCGGTTGCGGAGGCGGCGTCCGATGAACTGGTCGACGTCATCCACCAGCTTGTCGACCGCAAAGCGTTCGGACAACTGTCGGAAGAGCTCACGCTGCGCTCCGAGCGATTTCATCCGATCGACAAAGTCGAAGTCAGCTACGCAAGGCTCCCCACGAAGCGACGGGCGAAGAAGACCGAGCCAACGACCCTTGTACATCACAAGAAGTTCGGCACCGGCACGCTTGTTCAAGACGACGGGGATCGCTGCACTGTGCAGTTCACAGATACAAAGCGGACACTGCTTCGACGATTCCTGACCTTCGACGCCTAAAGGCACGCCGACGTCATCGCCGACCGTGGTCTAAAACCGAAACCGCGCGTGGGCGCTGCAACCGTTGCCGTCGCAACCGATCGAGGCTTCCGTGTCCTCGGACCCATCAGGTTGGACGAGTAGCCAAATAAGCCCGACACCGAAACTCGCGACTGCGAGCGGCCACATGATGTCGGCGGCAAGCGCTCCGTTTTCGGCGCGGTCACGAGAAGATCGAAGGGACGGATCACAAGTGGAGCGCTCGGGGCATCCACTCTCCAAATCAGACTTGGCGCTCAACGCGAGACCGCCTGCAACCGCGCTACCAACCGCCAATACCCCGCCCGTAACCATCAGCGTCACTGGACCAGCTCGAGATGGTTCCTCTTGAGTTCCGGGAGCGGATCTCGTTCTGGGTCTGGGTCTGGGTCTGGGTCGGAGGACCGTTCGGCTCGAAGACTGTCACGACGTGCTTCAAGGAAACGACGATTCTCGATCTCGCTCGCTTCGTCTAGGTACCGCGATAGCGCGTCGAGTGCGCGTTGCTGATCTCCCGCATCTCGATACGCGAGATAGATGTTGTACAGCATCTGAGGTCGGCCCGAGCGTTCGTAGGCGAGCTCGTATTGCCGCGCAGCTTCAACAAACTCACCTTCGCCGTAGAGTCGAGTACCCGCATCGAAAAATGCTCGTGCTGCTTCGTCGTCTTGGGCCAAAACTGTCGACGTGAAGAGCACGAGAACGATTGCGACAACGCGGGTCACAGCGGCCTCGGCTCACCGATAAAGCCGTACCAGGAATCGCCATTGGGCACATCGGGTCGTGAGCCGATGCGCAACCGGCCTGCCATTTCGGGTGCAGTGCCCACGCTGGTCCCGTTGAATGTGACCTGTCCGCTGCGGACCTCAATCCTGAGTGCATCGCGCCGGGACCAAGCCTCCAGAGACTCTGTTGACGGCGTTCCGTCCACAACAACCAGGAGCATGGGACCAGGCGCCAACGCGACGTAGTTGGTCTCGCTAAACGAAAAGATGACGTGAAAGCCAACTGGTCTTCCGCTGTGCGGTAACTGGCCTCCGTCGATCGTGTGAAGCTCCACCCATCCAACCAGGCAGGACGACCCGAATCTGTTGCCGAATCGTCAATCCCTGCATCCGAGATCCGAGCGTCGTCAGTTGCAGAGTCGAGGGCGGAGTCGAGGGCAGAGTCGAGGGCGGAGTCCACTGCTGAATCCACGGCCGAGTCGGGCAGACGGCCACCATCGCCAAAGTCGAAGTCGCTCACGTCTGCGAAGGCGGAGCATGCAGACAATCCGAAGAGCCCAAGCCAACGCACAGACAGAGCATAGGCGTTTTCTGCGAGATTTACGCGCCCTTCGAGATTCGCCAGGCGCCTCGAGAAAAGTCGCGAATGCCATTGGCGTCAAATCACAGACAAATACCAGGGAGGGGAACCGCCACCAGCTGGTTTTCGGAACTCCGTAGGAACGAGCCCGCTCGAAGTAGCGGAATGCCGCACCCGACGTTCGCGAAGTTCGAACCCCGCCCGTCACTGCCGGCGCCGTGCACAACGTGAATGTCGCGCACGTCGGTCACCAAGAAGTCTCCGGCGAGCGGGTCGTCGCCAAGCGGCAGCGGTGGCACGCGAACGGCAGTCGACGCCATGTCGAGCACATCCAGTGGCGTCGGTGCGCCCAGGTCGATCTCGTCACCAAATCGCGCCAGCAAGACAAGCCCCTCACCACTGTTCGCGAAAATCGCACCATGGTTGGTCTCGTCAACGCCCGGTCCTGCAAGCAACGCCGCGAACGCGTACGTCCCATCCGCGCTCGCAACCATCGGGCCCATCGATGCGAGTTCAATACCTGCACCCAACGTCGTTCCGGGTTCGCGCCCGGGCGCGTCGGCGCCAGTACGAACCAACCGCGTCGCCACCCCCGACACGTCGTCTGCATCGAGCACCCAGAGACTGTGCTCAGGCGTGTCGGTTAGCGTATCCACCCAGCGGCCGTTGACGAGGAGCGAGTCGTCGTCCGCAAGAGCGTACTGGACCGCCGGAAGTGCGCTCGCTCCACTCGCAATGTCCGTGCCGAAACTAACCCCTGGGAGCGCAATCGCCCTCCGGACCTCAGGTTGCGAAACGTAGATACCGCTTCCCTCCTGGAGGCCTTCGGTCGTGATCACCTTCATGACCCACGCAAACGTTCCGTTCGCGTTCACCGTGAGCCCATCGATGGCGCGGTTGCCAAACGAATATGCAGAAATATTCACATCGGTCGGCGGCACGACAGGTGAGCCATCCGGAGGCGAGCCGCGCACGTCCATCCAAGCCAGAAGCGCCGGACCACTCGTATCGTCGGAGTAAACGGCAATCGTTCCGTCGAATGCCTTCGCACGAAACCCACCGACTCCGCTCGTCGACACAACCAAGGAATCGATGATCTCGATCGGGCTGGTCGTCGCCAGTCCGGGCAAAGTGGCGCCTGCGCGGACGACCTCCGAAGCGATGACATCCGAACCTGTGTTGACGATCCAGACGACCCGAAAGATATCCGCAATTCGCACGCCTACGAGAGCAAGGAAGCCAACTGTATCGTCTGCAACAACCGCCCACTGGTTGAAGTTCTGCGCAGGGCCGTCATCGAATAAATCGCCCTCGCAGAGGATCGGAGTCCACGAAGTGCTGCGAGCGATCATCAAGCAGTTGTCGGCGTCGGTTTGGACACGAAGGATGGCGGCACCGTCGGCGGATACCGATAGCTGACTGATGCCGTAGCTCGTCACCGTTGTCCCGAGCGCCTCGCTCAACACCTCGGTGTTGGTGCGTTGGACCGCTTCTTCTGTCGAGGGCGCAACGCGGTAGAGATCTTGTCCGGGATTGCCGGCGGTAAACCAGATGGTGCCATCGTGGGCGATCCCGTACTCGCGAACGTCAAAGCCAGATAGCACTTGTCGCTCGCCCCCACCGCCGCCATCCATCATCGCGGCGTCACCTGCGTCAGCATCGACCATGCCACCGTCGCTTCGCGGACCAGCATCAGGGTCTTCTCCACATCCGACCGGGAGCACTTCAAGTTCGCGCTCTGGAGTTAAACCCAACTCACGTTCGATCACATCGGCGACTGTCGGTTCGAGACTTGAATCCGACCGAATCGCGCGCCAAGTGGAGCCGGTCGGCGCGCCAACCGCTTGTCCGTTGACCGTAACGAAAAATAGGACAGCGGTCGTGCCTTCGTCGCAGACCCAGGTGAGATTGCGTTGTCGCGACGGAGCATCGGCATTCAGCGTCCAACTCATTCGCTTCCAGCGCACTCCCAAACCCGACATGTCTGGATCGACGGCCGAGAAGCCATCGACCATACCATTCACGTCACCCTCGGTGAGTTCGTCAATCACTGCGCCTGCAAGCTGCACCACATCGACCTGAACTGTTTCGTTCGCATACTCGTCAGATCGAGAACGCACCGTGAGCGTGGCCTCGAACATCTCGCCAGAGTCGCGCGTCACAGTCTGCGGTGAGAGTTCGATGGAAAATGGGAACGTGTCCCCTTCCTTGCATGCGGAGAGAACAAGGAGCAGCGCAACAAGACGAGTCATGAAACGACTGTATCTGATTGCTACATCATCGGATTCACCTACTTAGCCGGAGGATGTTCGACAGAAACGTGGTGCGTCCCTCCAAACGGGCTGCGCTCAGACGGCAAGCTCGATCGTGGACTATCAACCCAAATGAAGCGTCAGCAAGGTTCTGGCTGCGGAAAATCTGCGGAGTCGTTGTACGCACGCGATGCGGCGATCTTTCCATCGCGCAGCGTGAAGACTTCGCAAATCGGTATGTCGGTCTGGCCGGGTTCCGTCATGTGGTACGTGAACAGATGAGCGACGGTGTCGCCATCAACCACGAACTTGTGTGTCTCCACCCATCCACCAAAGCGGCCAACCATGTCAGCGTACTCCTCTGGAGTATCGAATCTTGCGAGCGGGCTCTCAAAGCTGAAGTCGTCGGTCAGGATCGAAAGCAGCGACTCGCGATCGCGTGCCGTCAGCGCTGTGTACCAGGTTCGGATTACCTGTGGAGCCCGGCGCATCGTATGAGCGTAGAACTTGGCGGGGTTGTCTAGTGCGTCCGTCATCGGCACCTCCTTGCTCTGGTTATGTGGTCTTCAACTCAAGATGGGAGATGCGCGAGTGCACCACGCCGGTGCACGAGTCACCCCTCGAACAGACCGCGCTTCGGCGTCAAGAAACTCAACAACGATGAAAAGAGCTTTGTGACCTGGCTGGTCGCTCTCTTGTCTGGGTGGCGAAGCAAGTACACGGAAGTCACGACTCTTGGTTCGCTGACACGAACGAGTCTGTCGTCGGGCTCTCCGAGGAAACAAGGTAAGGCGGCCAGCCCGAACCCAAGCGCTGTGGCCTCGTGCTGGGACAGAATGCTCGGAAAGATGTTGGTCACGGGTACGTCGGGGAAGAGATCAGCTTTCATCTCGATTGGGTAAGGTCTTGTTGGGTCCCACCCTACCCATTCACAACTGGACGAATCGCTCAGGTCATGTGTCGTCGCATACCCTCGCGCGGCATACACAGCGTATGCAAACCCTGCGACGCGACGAGCAATCGAATCCAACGGCGGCGCATTCGCGACTCGCAACGCGACGTCGGCTTGGTTCAGCGAGAGATCGACGAGCTCATGGGACAAATCAAGCTCGACCTCAATCGTGGGATGCTCCGCCCTGAACTGGGCGAGCGCATCAACCAAGAAGCATGTCCCGAGGACAGCATGAGTTGAAAGACGCACACGGCCATGAAGGGGCGAGTCGGCTCCTCTGACCTTCCGCTCCACCGACTCGACTGCGTTTCGCATCGCTTGTGCCGTCTCCCAGACGTCTTCACCAGCAGCGGTGAGCTCCACACCACTGGCGGTTCGAATTAGTAGCTTTGCATTCAGCGCACTCTCGAGCGCAGCGACTCGGCGCGAAACGGTTGTGTGGTCGACATTAAGGAGCTTCGACGCCTTGCGAATGCTCCCCGCACGAACGACGGAGTCAAAGAACCGTAGATCGTCCCAACTCGGCACGTACCTAAACTAACGACTATTGGCAGAACATCCAGACACCACCCTGGTGCGCGAGTGCGCCGCCTTTGAAAGTGACGATCGTGCCGCGTGTTGCTACGGACCGGTCGATGGATCGCGATATGTATGTGACTCGGTTCGAAGAAATGGTCGACGCACTACGTGCCCACCATGACGTGGAGCTGGTAGCGCATCGCGTAAGCCCACCAGCGTCTGCGCGCACGATTCGCGAAACGCAGGAGCGTTTGGGGACCAAATTCTCAGAGTCAATCTTGGACTTCTATCGTCAGGCGAATGGCGTACAACTTCTCTGGCGGGCCAGAGGAACACCTGAATTCAGACAAGCCCCTGAGGAAGCGCGGGCTGCGTTTCTCACGTGGAACGAAGTTCCGCCTGATCCGTTCCAGCAAGGAGTTGTGAACGTGCTCCCGATTGAGCGCTTGAATCAGCTCGATGGCATGGACGGAATGCGCAACGGAGCACTCGCTTTTGACCTGTACTCCGACGAAGTCTTTGCTGTCCTCGACGTCGATGCGAGCACGTCGGCGCCTCCCGTACTCGTCGCAAACAACTACGGAGTGGGCTTCGATTTCAAACCACTGGAGTTCTGGGAGTATCTCGAAGGCATTCTTCGCGTATTCGGGAGCTACCGAGGTCGCGATCGTCACCTGCTTCGCACGCCCAACGAACCGGTTTCGCATGGCTTCGAAGTCTCCTTGGAGTCGATCCTCAGCGACTGCTTGCCCGATCAAGAAGATTGGGAACGAGATGAGGAACTTCGTCGTAAGGGGAGTGTTCGGAACTGGCCGAGTGTCTGATCCCACTGCGTGAGTTCCGCCTGCAAAACGCCCTCGCGAACAATGACGCAGAGCATGTCGTCACTTGCGTTCCCGGCCACACCGACGCCAGCCGGTCCGTTGTAGGGCGCCTCGCCCTGTGTCCCAAACTGACCATGTATGTCACAAGCGCACAAGACCCACGATCAAACTTGTGACGCCAAACACGACCCAGAACAGAATGTTGCGGCCGACCTTGCTCATCCCTCGGGAGCGTCGCGGTGTTCTTGTACGAGCCCGACCAAGGGTCAGGAATTGCGCCTCAGCGAGATGGCACGGCTCCCCAGTCAGACGAAGCGCGTAGCCGTTCCGCTCAAGAACCGCAGGCAAGGTGCAGCCCTCGATCAACTCCGCGACCGAGGCTTGGATTGGGCTTTGACCGATCGTGTTCTGATCCACCGTTGCGCTTTGACGTCCGTTGACCCGCACTGTGCTTCCATTCGTGGCGACTAGTCGGACCGATTCGCCTCGGTGTAGCGCCTCAACCTGCTGCGCCACGACTTCCTGACGGATGTGGATCTGCGAACATCCGCAGCCAAGCACACCCAGTAGAAGAACCGCTTGCTGGAACGCGCCTACCACTGATGCCAGTTCGTTCCGCGCAACGTTGTTAGCGTGGGAACACTTTCAAAAAGCTCGCCCAACCGCCGAGCAAAAATTGGGTCGGTATAGAGCGTTTCGATTGGTGAAGTAGACCGCCACCACTCGATACTCACGTACTCGCGGGGGTCGTCGACACCAACGTATGCGCGACGAGCCAGAAGCCCGAGCCTTCGCAACTCTCCTTCACCCTCTTCATAAAGAGCGCGATGCCTTTCGTTGAGACCTTCATCCGCATATCCGCGGACAATGACAAGTCTTGCATCCGGTGGATTGAAGTCCCCCCAACCATGAAGAGTTCCCTCCACGAAGAACTCACGAGTCGGGGAATCGAGGAAGAGGCTGGAGATCCCTGCGACGGACTCGGGGTCACTATACACACGAAGCATGTCGTCAAACGACGACCAGCGCTCAATGCTCAAAAGCAACCCTTCCGCGCCAAGGCCACCTTCACTCAGGAATACGTTGTGACCGAAATTTCCCGAGTCACGAAGGAACGGCTCAGCTTCAACGGCAATGGCATCGTGTCTGTTGCACGCAGCCCTCTCGTCCCGCGTGAACGCTTCACCCTGGAAGATCGTCAACCATCTCTCGTCAAGATCGGGATCTCCGACATCTGCGACGTCGGCACCAGCATCGCTCCGCCGAACATCAGCGAAGCTTGTGTCGAGTGCAAAGCACGAGTCATCGGGAACGTCTGCGCACACGCCTGAAACACACGTCGCGACAGCACACATTCGTGTTGACTCAGGACAATCTTCGTCGGCTCGGCACGACGACACGTCGCAGTCACGGCCATCGCAGTCGCCACATCCTCGACGAGCGCAACGCGACTCTGCGCAGGAAAGCAAAAGGCAGGACATTGCGGCCCATGAAGCGAGTCGAAGCATCATGAAGCAATCATGGAGAACGCCATCAGTCCCGCCATGTCTCGACGTCCACAGAATTAGCGCATTCGTCCAGACGCTGAAAAAGACCATGAACTCAGGTGCTGGACTGATGATTCACGGTGGCCCAACCTGCGGCATGGCTACCTGGGATGTTCAGCCGGGCGAATCGATTGGTCCGTACCGGTTGCGGATGAAAGAAGCGGACGCACTCGAACTCGGTGAAGCATGGCAGCGAGAGAGTCGCGGACAGATGACGTTGCATCAGCTACCCAACGTCACTCTCTTCGTTGAGGGAGGAGTCGTGACCCAGATTGGGGTACATGGTGATGCGGATGTAGCAGGCCCCAACGGAAGTTCTGTGGGAGCACCACTCTACGAGTTGACGGGAAAGCTCTGCGTGGACGTGTTCGAGGGAGTGTTGCTCTTCGAGGGAGTCCGTGGACTATCGATGGACGTGGCGAACCTCGACGTCGCTGAGCTTTGTGAAGATGCCTACGTTGGCGGCATCGTGGAGTTGCCAAAAGCAGCTGTATTGTCATGGATCGGAGTGGACCTCGAAGACGTCGAACCTTCTGTCGCTTCTGTCCAGCTCATGTGAGCTACTGCTGCGTCGAGATAGCAGACCCAAGGGGCTCGAACGACGCGTTGCCAATCCAGCGAAGCTCGCCGCTCACCAACGCAAGCAACCCGTCGTCCACAACTGCAACCGCAGTGGCGCCGGCAAGCTCCGGAACCTCACGCACGCGTTCACTCAACGGCTCACCGCCAAAGATTTGGTGGAGCGTCTGCCCCCAGCACACGACCTCGTCCTCGGTCGTGATCCCACAAGCGTTTGAGCCCGAGCTATCGATCTGCGTGAACCGCCCTGGCAGAGTTGTCGCGCCTTCTTCGCCAAAATCGACGCCCCAGCACGCCACGTGTCCGTCGTCTTGAAGCGCGCAGACGAAGCCGAAGCCGATGATGAGGCGTTGCGCGCTCATCACGCCGACAACCGGAGCTGGAGTTTCGTCTGGCGAGTGCGAGCATCGTACCTGCCGAGTGGTTGTGATCAGACACAACTGGTCGCGATTCCGGACGACGGCTTCGACTCCGCTTGCGACTTGCTCGAAGACCCCAACCTCGACTTCATCGAACCCGGGGGGCTGCTCCATGAACGCACAGAATGCGTCGTTGTCTTTTGAGTAGCAGAGAGACCCGTAGGGCCCGAATTGAACTGAGCCGACTCCCCGCGCCACTTCGACGAGGGCGAACGGGTCCATTGCCTCAGCTTCCGCGCGCAACAGAGACGCTGTCCCACCGAAGCAAAGCAACCGATCATCACGAAGTACGCAACCGCCGTTTGTGTCGACCTCGAGCGAGTCAATCGGTGACTCAAGCTCAACGGTGGACGTATCTGCGAAGTCCTGCACGAGGATGCCAGCACAGACAAATCGGCCTTCGTCACCCACGCACGCGAGTTCGTCTGCCGCGGCGAGTGAAGTCCAGCTCGTTGACGAGTTCGCACGAGGCTGGTCCGAATCCGATCGAATCGGCGACGAGCTTTGAGTTCCGCCACACGCGGAAATACAAAGGACGAAGATGCAACGACGAACCATAGCTACCCCCATCGAGGAGGTAGAACAAATGAACTGGACTACGCAAACAGCTGAGCGAGTTTTGCCGAAAGGGCTTTGGTTTGTTGTTCCGTGAAGTCGTCCTTGAGTGCGACTAGCTCTAACAAATATGGGCCCGGGCGAAGAGTCGCGTCTGTCAGGCACCGAGCAATGTCCGCGAGGCACTGGTCGCGATTCATCGGGCGGTTGGCGTGCGCGCGGCCAGCCGCGATGATGCGCGACAAGTCGTCGCGGAGTGGGCTCCAGTGAATCCGCGTCCACGGTAGATGTGACGACTCCCGTTCGGCATTCCAAAATTCCCAAGCATCCTCAACGGTCCAACAACTCGGATAGCTGAGAGAGGAATCTTCGGGCGGCTTCACTTTCGGTACTTGATAGACAATGTCGACATCGAGCTCTTCGACTCTCCACTCGAGACTGTCCTCATCATCAGGATCTGAGCTCATCTCGGACACGGCGAGCCCAACGTATTCGTGTTCACTTCGCTTCACACATGCCGACAAGTGTCTCGCGACGAACGAGTCGAAACCTTTTCCGGCGAGGTCGATCTCCGTCGCGTCAAAGTCGCCGAGCATGTCCGCTGTGTCTGTTGGAAGGACCCAGATGTAGTTGGAGCCCGCTTCAGAGAACCACTGTCGATATCGGTCAGCGAGCCCCCAATCGCAAACATTGAGTACGTAGACAGTCATGGCGCAACCGTGTCACTTGCCAATACGGAGAGCCAGTCGAGCGACTACGATCCGCAGCAATAGGAACGTAACGCAGAGAGTAACGTGTGACGTAATGTGGCACGTAACGCAGAGCACACTCGTTGGCTCACTCGAGGTCAGTGAACTCGGTCGCAGGACAACGATGCAGTGGCGACTAGGTGCGTCGACCTAGCAAAAGCTCGACATCACGGTTGATGTTCTCAAAGGGCGCCTGTAGCTTTCTCCGGCCATATCCACTAACCCCACCGAACCCTCTGGGTTCAATATGGCACGCTCAAACAAGAACGCCCCGTCCCCAGCGGGGCGTTCGCTTTCCGTCGCGTGCGGCCTTTGCTAGATTCGCGATGTGTCTCAGCGATGTCATCTTTGCCATCGTCCGCTCGATCGAACATCGCGCGGTGATGAGCTCACGTACATCTGCTGTAGTACTTCCATCCCGATTGAGTGCCGGTGCACCAATGGTCAGCGCAGGAGAACGCGTCCGCCGGTGCAACACGTGCAAAATCGATGCGCGTGGTTTCGATGGCAAACTGACTTGGTCACCCGATCCTAACGCAACACAGCCAACAGAGAACGGGCAGGCCTGGCGCGACTTCGTCTATCGCGTGGAACGAATGTCTTCGCCGACTGGTTACCGTGACTCGCCAGTCTTGGAGAAGCTCATCATCACATGGATTCGAAAACGTGAGCGCGCAGCCCACGAGATCGGGCGCATACTCCTCGTGATCGCAGTGGGCTTTGGGATACTGGTGCTCGGAAGTCTCACGCCCCTCGGACTGCTCGCACTGCCAATCGCGATGTTTGTGTTGGTGCTGGGTGTACCGCTTGTTGCCGGCGCAAGGGTTTCCCAGCCAATGACGACACTGGAGATGGACGCGGAGACTATTCAGCTCAGCACCGGACGCCGACGACGAACGCTCGAACGCCCGGTCAACGTCACTCGAAACGAGAACGTCGTCGTTCTTGTCAGTCATAGCAAGCGCATCCACGTGGAGTTCGACGAACCAGTTGATGCGGAGTTCCTGGCCACAATGTTGACGCGTTGAACTCGAGGCGCGGACCCGCCTAGTGAGGAGAACCCCACGCTGTGCGACCGCCAATCCGAACGGACAATCCAGCTGCGATGTCGAGTTGCCGGAGACTCCCCACGGATATCTTTGTACGGTCGTAGCCAAGTTCCACATACGGAAAGACTCGACCCTGCAGTGAGACTTCAAAACGAACATCGCACCCCACAGCGAGAATCCGACGATCATCGCTGCCTCGTTCCAGCCAACCGCCTCCAAAGTCCAATCCCAACGACGCGATCGGAACGTACCTACGGCTTCGAGCTCTGTTCAACGGAACTCTTGCTCGCAACCTCGCTCGAATACTGTTGGCTCGTTGTTGAACGACGGTCGTCGACTCCACTCGCTGACTTCGGAGCAACACTCCGACAGCGAACACATCAAATATGTGGCCTTCGAGGAAAGCTTCGCCGCCGAAGTTCGTGACAGAGGTTTCTGCTTTGCCCACGCCTCCCACGAACGCTCCGCCTGCGTGGAGACTCATAGGGAAGTCAAAGCCACCAAAACGCGCGTCGGCGTGAGCTGTGCCGCCGACTGCGCTCGAAAACATGACAAGCAGAAACAAGCGCATGGTTCGTTCGACGTTAGCGAAGAACGGAGCTTCACACGGCATGGCTTCGAGCCGCGTGTCTTCCCTGCAAACACCTCCGGTAACATGTTTTCTTATCTCAGCGAAAAGCTCGCTATTTCCAACACTTGCAGCGTCCACAAACGAGCCCTCGTCGCCGCCCTCCGCTTCAATCGCAGCAAGCGTTGGGCCGACAAATACTGACCCTCATGGAAAACGCTGTCACACCCCGCCTCGCTCAGCCGATGAAGCTCGTTCCAATCCCCGCTTCGATCGAACTCATCGGTTTGATGGTCTCGCTTTGGTTTCTCTACTCGCACTACGGCATCGAGTTTCGTGCGCACAAAGACGCGGTCTGGTTTCTTATTGCCAGCGCACCAATTGCGGTCGGGCTTGCCCGACGTTTGCTGTGGCTCGTCTACTCCGCGCGTTCTACCGTCGTTTGGAACGCAACATTCACTGGTGTCGCGGGTCGCTTGGTGTGGGTGGGAGTGCTGATGGTTCTACTCCTCACCACTCCGCACAAGTTCATCGAGCTCACCTCCGTTGCCATCGGTCTGTTCAGTTTTGCCATGTACGCCAATCCGTATGCGCTGAGGCTCACGGAGGACGGACTCGAGAACTCCACGTTCTTGAGTTCTGTCAGCAAGAGCCTAGACGGCGCACGTATCGACACTTGGCAGGTTCAGCGAACCTCGAAAGGCAAGTACTCAACAGTTCGGTACATGACGAATGTGGTCGGCCTCCGCTGGTCAAAATCTTCATTCGAGATCACCGATGCAACGCAGAACGCGGTAGCTGCTGAATGCCTGCGTTGGCTCCACCAAGAAACAAACCTCCCTCTCGGAGAGGGGGCGACGCAACTCATCGCAAGCACTCAGAGGCAGCAATGACGGGAGCGACACCCGATGAGTGACGAACTTCTCAAGAAGCTCACCGAGAAGATCGGTGCCAAGCGGCTCGAGCAACACTTCGCGAACGCCAAGACTCTCGAGCTCGTGTTTTCTGGAAAACTGCCCGAGCTTCACGAACTCGACGTGAGTTGGTCAAAGTCGCTGAGCGCTGCGCTCGATGCTCTGGTCAGAACCAAGTCGCTCGAAGAGCTGAGGAGCCTCAATCTCTGTTCCACGAAACTGTCGAGCGAATCTGTGGAGGTACTGGCAAAAGCAACCCACCTCACCAAGCTTCGTCACCTCAACCTCTCCATGAACAAGATTGGTGGTGGCTCGGGAATCTCGTCGCTTGCGACGGCCCCTCATCTTGCGGAACTGCGGGAGCTGGACCTCAGCGAGACAGACCTCAAGTCCTCCGATATTCGTGCGATCGCCAGCTCTGCATGGAAATCACTTCGCGTGCTCAACCTCAACGACAACTCACTCACGAAAGATGATGTGATGGCATTGCTCGACTCCGAAGCATTCGGCGAACTACGACGGCTCGAAATGGTCCGGTGCGGGTTGAGTACTCGTGCGCTCAAGGCGCTTGTCATGCGGCTAAAAAACAAGACGGTCTTCCCTAAATTGAAAGACCTGATCCTCCAGTACAACGAGCTTCCGGATTGGGAAGTCGACAGGGCTGGTATGAGCTTGGCCTCACGCAGAATTCGCCTCCACGCGGCCTACCAAGGGGACGACTGACGATGGGGAGATTCGGATACGACATTCGGGTCACTCATGCTGACGACGCTGGTGTTCATGACAACGTTGTGCATATCGCGCGCCGGATGTTCGAGGACTTCTGGCGCGAGCACCGTGACGATTTACACCGAGAGTATGAGTACCAAGTCGACGTGAACCGAACCGAAGGCGGCACGACGATCACGGCTTGGTTCTCGGATTGGTCAGGCACGCGCAACCTGTCAGCAGCATTCGCCGTGCATCTGCTGCGGCGCTTCGTCCACGCTCGTCGCGGAAAGCTGAGCGCGTTGATCGCCGTAGAAGGTGCCTCGTGTGAACTCGAGGCACCCGACGACAACGAAGTCTTTGTCGTCAAGCAACGGTGGGCCAAACGAGAGGGCGATCGGCTGGTGTTCGACGACGGTGAAACCGCACCCGCCCCCTCCCAAGAAACGCCGTGCGAATGTTGGGGGTGCACGAGCGAGTTTCCAGACCCACGCCGGCAATACGTCGAGGTCGTCAGGCGCTCTCGTATCGAACTCCTCGAAAAGCTCCGCCTCATGTACTTGTCCCCGGAGGCCACTCCCGAACCGGAGGACGACGAGATTTCCAGTGATCGCGTCGAAGTTCTACGCAACTTCCTACCGACGAGAGAGCGGGAACTCTGGGACTTCTTCCAAGCACGGATGGCCTCGCACCCGTTCCTGCTCGCTTGTGTGCTGGGAGACTTCTTCAGTCTCTTCCGGGCCGGGGCAGACGACAAACGGCTTGGTCGTGGTCTGGATCTTTGGTTTGCGTGCCTCACACACACGGACGAACAAGTTCGACGAACCACGTTCGCGACGACGGGCTACATCACCGCATTCAGATTCGACAAGCGTGAGCACAACTGGGCGACGGGCGAGACGATCTCCCGCTTTCGCGAGCTGTGCGAACGGGCTGACTTTGCCTCGACCGAAGAGCTCGAATCCACGGGCGCAGTGATCCTGCGCACCGTGCGCAAAGAGGCGTATGAAAGCGGAGCAGGTTTGTTGTTGTGGGCACGACAGCATGAAGAGGAACGCTTCCGTGCAGCAGCTAAAGCATGGTCGAAAGACATCGACCCGGCGTTGGTCGCACTCGCGGACGAGTTGCAAGCGGCAGATGCCGATCTCGCCATCGAATATCAGCCAGCGGCTCCTTCGCTTGCAGACGCCTACGCGTTGATCAACGCGCACCTCGCAGAGACTGAGTTGGAAGGGAGATCCACGCGTCAAACCAAGGCGTATAAGAAGGCCAAGAAAAAGGCAGCTGAGGTCGTCGTCGCGTGTCAGCTGCTCGGACAGACCCTGGGAACAGCAACTGTGGGTGAACGGAGCGACGAGACACTCGTCGCGGCGCGACGACGCGTCGAAGTTTTTGCACTTAGGGACGCGCTCTCAAAGCTCAAAAAAACGATGCTCACCCATGCAGACCTCGTGACGATTCTGGAGGACGAACCAACAGCAGCGATATGGTCGGCCGAGTTCGTTGCGCTCACTGAACGTTCCCTCGAAGGACACGGGTACGACGACGAGATCCTCAGCCTGATTCGAACGTCCCTGGGTCGGAGCGAAATGGACCGTTCAGTCGAGCCTGAGGTCCGTGCGCTTCTGGTCGGCGCGATCAGCGATGACATGATGGTTTGGGGTTTGTATCCGGGCGAGGCGGAGTTTACCGATCGAGCGTTGACCACACTCGGTCAAATGGAACCCGAAAAGGCTGCGCGTTGGCGTGCGTGGCTCCAACACCTCTCGAAGTGGACGACGCAATCCGGCGCGAAGTACGAGAGGTGGTGTGAGAAGAACAGCGCCATCGTGGGTGAACTCGGCGACGAGGAGGTAATGAAAACGATCGCCGCGTGGTTTGACCCCGAGGCAACTCCTGGTCGTCGTCCGCGAACAACAATGAAGGATGAGGCCGCGCATCTTCTGGGGGGGTTGTTTTGGACAGTCCTTGAATCGCGGCACCCAGCATCCGATGCAACGCTTGGCGTTGCATTCCACATGTGCTTCGGACCATGTGAAAAGTATTGGCGACGGCTTGCCAGCGAGCTGCGTCGGAGAGACACGCTCGCTGCTTATCTCGTCTACTTCAAGACCGCCCGCCCTGCGCTACTTGCATCGCGAATTCTAGAAAGCTCGGTGTGGTCGTGGGAGGCAAAAGTTGAGCTTCTCGCCGCTGCGCTCACAGCCACAAGCGGTTCGGAGGCACCCGAAGAGACGATCGACGAAATCACCACGTTGTTCATCAAACAAATGCCCGACAATTTCTCGCAGCCCTTCGATCAAATCCGACATCACGTCTGTAACGCGCCGGCACGCGTTCCGGAGACCTTGTTTCGCGACCACGCAACTCGATTGATCGCTGCCTGTCGTCCCGAGAGCATTAAGGACCTGCGCAAGGTTCTCCAACTGCGCGCCGATGCGCGACTTCATTTGGAACATGCCGATGTAGTCCGGCTTGCACTGTTCGGAGTGCTCTACGTCCCTGCAAAGGAGCGTATGGATTGGGTCATCGACGAGGAACTCGACCCATTCGTTCCGGAGATCTGTCGAGTGGAGTTACCCGAGGAGTTCGCCAAGGACCCCAGCCAGTTCACATCGATGGCGCTCGCCTTCAGCTCCCGGCTGATTACGCGACGCAAGCTGCATGTGGCTGTGGAGTTTTTGGAGATCGCGTTGTCCGTTCGTGAACACGCGGACCTGTACTACAACCTTGCGTGCACGTGGACACTGCTTTCGGACATCGACGCGGGCTTCGAAGCAATGGCCCGCTCGGTGGCGATGGATCCATCCAACAAACGATATGCGCTGACCGACGATGAGCTGTCGACTCTCCGAGCGGATCCACGCTTCGCATCGCTATGACCCGCCGGCTGGTGATATCGTCGTTTTGCATGTCGAAAGACGACTTGTCGCGACCGCCTGCTCCTAAACCCAAACGCTCGGATTCTAAGGCCATCGTCGACTCAATCGTTCGTGCTGCGCGGACACTCGCTGGTCAGGGAATTGAGAGGCTCTCTTTTGCCGAGATCGCGCGACGAGCAGGAGTCGGCGAAGCATCGGTCCATCGGTACTTTCCGACACGAGGTGCTCTGCTTGCCGAAGTTCTTCGTCGTCAGATCCAAGATGAAGTCGAGGTTGTCCGGCGACTGGTTGAGCAGTCATCCACCCTGCACGAGGCCGTCGAGGCGTGCGTACGCGCCACGGTCAACTTCGACAGCATTGAAGCGCGACGGCGGCGCGTTCTCAACCAACACGTTCCAACAAGTTGGAGCTCCGATGAACTTGTCGAGTCGATCGATGCCGTTCGCGTGATCCTAGAATCGGCGCTGCGAAGATTCCGACCGGATCTTTCAAATGAAGAGGTGTCGAGACGGGTGTTCTACGGCGTCGGGTTTCAACGTGGTGTGATCGCGCTTCGCTGGCTTCGACCCGCATGGGGACCCGACATCGACGATGTGATCCGGACGATGACCGACTCCATTATAGCGATTGCGGACGCCCAATAGCCGGAGACAACTTTGACGGAACGCTTAGAAAAGCGTGCTACTAGACAGCGACACACTTGCATGAGTCTGGATGACATGGTCCTGAGTGCGGCAACCACACTCCGGACGAACGCAGAGCTGCTTGAGTCGTTGATCCGGGTTGGGCTCGACGCCACCGCGGCCGAGGACACTCTTGTCTAGCCGTGTTCTCGCCATCGTTGCGGTTTGCATCTTTGCCGTTAGCGTCTCGACTGCTGCACGCAGCGCGCCAACCATCGGCATTCCTGACTCAAATGGACGGACGATAGACCTCGCATCGATGCAGTCGAAGGTGGTGCTCTTAAGTTTCTGGGCGTCATGGGCGACCGAGTCGGAGCAACACATGGCGAGGCTTGAGGCGCTACACCGGCAGTACAGCGCTCGAGGGCTCGTCGTGATCGGTATCGGCGTCGACCCTGATGCACAACGGTTCGCATCGTTCCTGCGTGCATCACCGGCAACATTCAGGGTGGCTCATGACAGCGCTCTCTCCGTCGTGGATCGCTATGCGCCGCCACGCGTGCCATATCTATTCCTGATCAAGAATGGCGGAGTCCGCGCCGAACATAGCGTGCGCGTGACCCAGTCGCGGCTCGAACAGCAGATCGAAGCACTGCTGCCCTAAACTGCACAAAGTCAATTCGCCAACGCATTCATTTTCGCTAGTTCTTGCGCGGCAGCAGATACTGAATCCATCACTGCGCTCGCACCTCTCCTGTCCTGAAACGAACCGATTTGCTTCAGTGTGTCTGCTTGAGAGTAGAGCTGTGCGCACTTCCATCGCACTTGTTCAAGGTCGTCGGTCGCGTGAAACAGATCCACAAGCGTCTGCCGCAAATGTTGCGGAATATGCTAAATACTGTCGAAGTGCGCATCGCCAGTTGCTGTAGACACCAACGGACAATACCGCGAGCTCTTCGTTGGGAACTAGAGACTGGCCGTTTCAACACATACGGCGACGCGGTTTTCAAACTGACAACGCTGCTCGACGAAATTGCCATCGGCATCTTCATGCTCGCCGCCGCAGGAACCTGAGGCGGAACAAACAGAATCGTTCGCCACGCAATGAGCTTCTGAACTCCCCTCGCTCGTCGGGTAGATGAGACATGTCCCCCCGCGACACTCCGCGTTCGACCGACACGAAACTCGTATGCACGTGTTCACAGCGCGAAGGTGCCCTGCTGGAACACACAAACCGTTTGGGCAGTCGCGATCAGCTTCACAGTCATGGTAGCGGCACGTTTGAACGAGCCCCGGGTCCTGTTCTGAACTGTTCAGCGCCACGTCCCAGCCCGGATGACACTCACCACGCGGTCGCTGTGAGCAATCAGAGTCCCGCTCGCAATCGCAGTTGTCGTTCTCGGGATCAGTATCACAAGGGAACAGCTCTTCGCGCGGCGAGATCTGGCGGCGCTCCACATGCCCATCGGGACGAACCCAGCTCGAAACGGATGCCGCACCTGCACAGCCCAGCGTGAGGATGACTGCAATGTGTTTCAACGCCATAACTGAACGACGAGCAAGTTCAACGACTGTCGCATTTTCGTTCTTCGAGCCCCTCAAAACCGAGCTACCAACGGTAGCTCACTGTGGTCCCGCAGACGTCTTGATTTTTGAGTCAGCCAGCCCGCTTCGTCGGCGTCTGGAAGCGTGCGTGTTCGTGGCTACTCCGACGCGACGGGACTTACGTCAGACCTCACACCCGCCTCGGAGAGCGCATGCTACGGTACACGATGTCGTGGGTCGGAACGTGGCACTGTGATTCATTTGAACACCTCCACGTGGTCGGGGACCTAAACCCATCACACTTGGAGAGAAGCGCGTTCAACAGCCACGTCGCAAACGCCGAGCTTCGTCTTGACCAACGCGGCGGATACACACTTTGCATCGAAGAATGGTCCATAGGCGATTGGCATCTGTCCGCAGAGGGATCTCTCCAGCTCAACCAGCCGGAGGAGCTGAACTACTACGAGGAACTGGTTCGTGTTCAGGCGTGGTCGGACGCCATCATCCTTACGTTTCGCCTCGCAGCAGATGCGTACGATGACTGTGAGTTCGACGCACTAAGGTTCGTTCGACATGTTCCCAGATGGAGGCTGGCTGAACCCATATCGCTTGCACACCAACTCATGCTCGACCCGTACAACGCCGAATCGCTTGTGGAGCGGTCAGAGGAAACACTTAAAGACGCTGCCCCCGAGCTTTGGCGCGCATACGCGGATGGCCGATACCCACCCGCGTACTGCTTGTGCAGCACGATCTACACGGACATCTTGCACTGGAAAGAGTCCATTGCGAGCGTGCCTCGCGAACGCGAGTTCCTCCGAGCGATCGTGAGTCGCTTCGAGCCGCGCGACGATTTGACGCTCGCCATCAAGCTAAAGGAAGCCATCAAGACGGAACTGCTGAACGTTGATGGTCTGTCCGAACGGTGGCGTACGTTCTTGACCTGTTGAATCCGGCTAGAATCGCGTTCGATGCAAGCCGCGAACTCACTCCCCTTGCGACTCCAGTTCCGACTGCTCGAGAGCTTCGGCCATCCACAGTTCGTTGATGCGTCGAGAGCACCCTCGCACGAGCTGCTCTGTCCGTGATTGATCATCAGAGGTCTGATCGGCAGCCTCCTTGAATTCGGCCAGGGCAACGTACGCAGCCACGCATTCGCGATGGACGTCCCGAGCTGACTGGCTTTGGATCTCAAGCTCGGCAAATCCGGCCAGTACTGTTCTCAGCGAGTTGGTCGTACTCGCTTGCAACGTCCGAACGCCGTTGACCAGAACGGTAACCTCGGACTCGTTCGGAGCCAGGCCTCCCGTACCAGGTGATTCGTCTTCACGGTCAGCGTTGCTCGTTGGTGTCTGCTCCGGCTGGGCCTCGTCGGTGCTTTGCGCTCCAGAGCATGATCCAAGCGCAAACGACGAATATTGGGAGAATCCTTCGGTTCATCGTCACCTTGTATCATCCGCGCACGATGGCCAAGGGGTTCCATGAAGAACCGCGGGCTGATCAAAACGTCGTTCGAAAGGCTACCGATCGAGAGCTTAGTTCCACCTCTGTTCGGGCACTCACACGAATGACCGCGCCAACCACGGTGAGCGCGACACCAAGACCGACCAGGGCGTACCCTGCAGCGGATCGCGGCACGGTCCGTTCATGGCGATCTTCAAAGTCTTCCCAACGCGGTGGACTGCCGTCGGACATGCCAGGGTTCTCAACAGCATTGATGTCACGCGCGACCAAGGCCAGAAGCGTGACGCCAACTGCTGTTGAAGCGATCCCAGCCGCCATGAGAGTCCATGCGCTAGGTGTTCGATTGACCGGCGTTCTGTTGACCGACTCTGCAGGGAGAGACTCGTCAGGCTCATCGTCGCGCTCGGTTGTTGCAACCTCGAGAATGCGAATACGTTGGGCGACCGCATTCGCGTTTGGGGCATCGGGACGTGCCGTCAGATACGCGCGAAACGACTGAAGCGCTTCGTCGTAGCGTTCGAGTCTTTCTTGGCACGTCCCAATGTTGAAGAGGAGCTCCGGTCGTTGGGTTAGCGCGTGCGCGCGATGAAACGACTCAAGCGCGTTTTCGAAACGGCCCTCGTTGAACGCAAGCTCACCTGCTTGAAATAGCATTCGCGCCTCACGATCACGCGAGTCCTCCTGCGCGAAGGAGGTAGTAGCCACAAGCAATACACCGGCGAGGACCGCAAACCGAGTCATCCGCCCTCCACACAAAGGAAGACTTGCTCGAGTGCTCCATCAGCGAGTCCTGGGTATCGCCCCCAACACCGAGCCGAACCACGTTCGTCAGTGGCACAGGTGAAGCGTGTGCCCAATGCCAGCGAGGTCGCGGGTCCAACCAAAACTGGTTCGGCACTGTTTTCGGTCTCGCCGGAACCAAGTTTACCGTCCGCTCCCTCTCCCCAACAAAACGCATCGGTGTCGGTGAGGGCACATGTGTGGCGGCCCCCAGCCCAGATCTCGGTCGCGCCTCGCAACACTGGTTCCCCAAAATTGAGCCGTGCCCCGGCGGGACCGCCAAGCTGGCTCGACGCGTTGGCGCCAACGCAGAACACCTCGGAGTCGGACGAGACGATACACATGTGAATGAGTCCGACACTCACATCGATCACACCATCGCGGATCAGCGTTGGTTCGGTTCGGATGTTCGTGTCTCCTGTGCCGAGTTGTCCACTCGCGTTCGCCCCCCAACAGTACAGTTCTGTGCCCCGCAGGCCGCAACAGCTTTGCGTTCCACATGCGACGCGATTCCAATCGGCATCGGTTCCGACGCGTTGCGGAGTCGTGGAGGTCATGCCGCCAGGTCCGAGACCCAAACTCCCGTTTCCATTGAGTCCCCAACAAAACAGTTCTCCGTCGCGTAGTCCACATGTGTGACGCGAGCCGACAGCGACCTCCGTCCACCCTGTGCCCTCAACCAGGACTGGTGTGAGTTGAGGACTCATGAAACTACCCACTCCAACCTGTCCGTTGCTGTTGCGACCCCAACAATAGAGTTCGTTGCCGGTCGTGACGCCACACGTGTGCGCGCTCTCGTCGTTGCCGCCGGTATCTACGAATCTCCAGGTTTCGCTCAACTCAACAAGTGTGGGCACGCCCACGCCGACCGTCGTTCCCACGCCCACCTCGCCGTACGTGTTGGGTCCCCAACAAAACAGGCCGCCGTCGTCGTCAATGAGACAGGCGGTTTCTAGGCCTCCAGCCGCAGAGCCGATTGAGCGACAACAGGTTCCTTCCTGGCAGACACTTCCACTCGCGCACTCTTGGCAAAGCACCCCGCCAACACCGCAACTCGTCTCGGACAAACCGTCTTCGCACACTCCGTTGGGCGCACGACAGCCCGTACAACACACCGGAAACGATGTAATCTCGTCCATGGCACAGATACCGGTGTCGCACGCGTCGGCGTCTACCAAGACTGCTCCCCCACCGAGACAAGTGGCGTCACAAGTACTGTCGGGGGCCGTCACTACCTCATCGAGCAGCGCGCACACAGGTCCGATCTGACAGTCACACTCGTCTTGATCGCTCTGGACATCCCCGACAGGAGCGTCGACGAATCCAGCGTCACTGGGTCTAACGCAGCGCTCACTTTGGCAGACAAAGCCTGATGGACAGTCGTCAGTGGTCGTGCAGCCATAGACGCCTTCCGGAATGTCGGCCTCACATGCGATGAGCAGAAGCGTGAGCGATAAGATACGCACTCGCGGACATCATACATGAGAGACTCCCGCTCAGTCGGAGTCGTATCGCAGCAGTGATCCGTCCGACGCGGTAACGAAGAGAGCTCCCGGTTCGCTAAGAAAGCCGGCGTTGTCGGGGAGCGGCCACGGGAACGGCTCGGAAGCCAGCCCTTCTTCAGTCCAGACGACTGCTTGAGGCCGCCGACAGTCATCTAGCGATCCGACACATCCAGTGGAAAGGAGAACAAGGTGTTCGGGCCAGTCATCGGTTGTTTCAACCTGGACAACGTCCGATCGTTCAACGTGGCGGATCGACACACCGTCCGGCGACCGGACCAACACGCGCCCATCAGGTGCTGTGGACACAAGCGTTTCACCCTGTGCGACTCGCTTTTCAACCACGGGCGCCCACGTGTGAGCATCGAACCCAACGACACCCGCCGCCGCGCTCACCACAACTCGCCCGTGAACGTCCATCGTCACCATCCAAGGATGGGACAACCAATCGGGCACCGGAACCTCGCTTTGTGCTTCACCGTTGTTCACCGCGAGAAGCGTGAGTGAGGCGTGGTCCTCGTCCACGACTAGTGCTGCGATCTGTTCTCCACAAATACATGCGTCCGGGACGTTTCCGATCGACGCACACCAATCGATGTCCAGCGTTGAGAGGTCTGTTTTGATGACACCTGCAGAGCCGCAGATCACTCCGTAGTCATCCGTAGCGCATGCTGCCTTGTGGAAACCTGGATACGCCGCCCGCAACTCAACGTTGTCATCCGACGACCACACGATCGTCTCGCCCGCAACGTCCACGCTCAGAGTGCGTCGTCCCACAGGAACCGCACCGTACACTTCGGCGATGTGTCCTCGTCCCTTCGATGGGAACCACACACGCCGTGATCGGTCGCCACTACACGCGATGTCGAGTTTCGCCGAAACATCGAACTCGCCTACCCACACGCTCGGCGTGAGAACGATATCCGCGTCGACATTCATGACCCCGCGATGATGGTGAAGCGCGAGCAACTCACCACTTGGCGTGAACCGAGGCCAACGCGCCCACGGAATCCGCATGCATTCACCACTGTCGACGTTCCAGACGCAGAGGAAGTTCGAAACGCTTGCGGCGACGCGCGTGCCGTCCTCGGAGATTGCAATCCCTTGGTTGACGGATTTCTCGGGCACCCGAAAAGACTGGCGCTTCTTCTCTCCCTTCTGGAGCACGTACAGCGTCTTTGGCGTAGCGGTGGCAATGTGCCCGCTGTCGCTCACGGCGGTGCAGCGGACCGTCGTTCGATGGCGAACCGGGACCTTGGTCCGCTCGCCTGTCTGCGTGTCGATGAGAATTGTCTGGTTCGACTCATGCTCAACGAACACCGCGAAACGACCGCGCGGAGACAGGCTCGCGTTCGAACCAACACCGCCCGCCTTTGCGATGCGTTGCATCCGGTCCTTGTCGACGCTCCATCGCCAGACGTCTCCGCGCTTGTATCCTCGGGGTGCGGGTTCCGCGGCCACCAGAACCAGCGCGTCACCATCGAACGCGATCGCAGCAGCGCCGTATGGGAACGCGTGCGTCGCTACTGCTTTGCCGGACGGTAGCTCCACGATGTGCAACTGCCGGTAGCCGTACGCAAGACGTGTCCCCGATACGTGCATCGCGACGGGTGCGCTTTTCAAGCCAGGTCGGACATCGTCTGCAACCCAATCACCGAACAGGATCCGCGGATTTGTCCACGCCGGCATGATCGCTCCACCTCACTCCCCCAACGTAGCGTACCAGCACGATCGAGCAGTTGACGATGCGCTAGGGGCGGGCAGGCGGCACACCATTGAGAATCTGCTCCAGCGCGTTCTCTGTGGATTCGGCAAGTTCTGCTGTTCCAATGTCGCGTGAAATCATCCAACCCATCCAGATTGTGCGAAACGTCTCGCGCTCTTGAATGAGTACGAGCAGTGCCTTGTCCTGATCCAAGTTCGCGTCCACAAAGACCGCGTCGTCGATGAGCGCATTGCTTGCCGGAGCTGAGGCTGGACCGTGGAGCGGAGCCACAGCTTCATGTGCATCGACGAGCAGTTTGTAGCTAACGAGCACATCTGCGATGTCGGCTTCGACCTGGCGATAGCCTTGGTCCGTCATCCGCGCGCGAATTCGCTGCTCGACGACCGAGTCAATCGATTCACGCGAGCCCACCGGATGCTCGAGAATCGCATACGTCTCATGGGGCGCCAGACCGGCTGGAGTTGTCTCGTGTTGAGCCGTCGGTGCGGCTGCGCAGGCAAATAGGGCGATTGTGAACGCTATGTACTTCATAACAAGAAACATAGTTCCGGTTATAAAGTACGTCAATCACATATCTTGCATTAATGTTCGTGTTTTAGCTGCGCTCGCCTTTCTGTCTGATCCAGGGTCCATGCGACGGACATGGCTGTTCGTCACATGGTCGGCATCACGGAGAGCTGCTCTCTTCCGTTGGTGACGCGGAAAGATACAAAAGCAAGATGGTCACCATACTGCATCGACACGACCCACTGGGCTGAGTCCACCAGATAGCCGGGCAGAGCGCCCACTGCGCCCCACCTGAACCGCGAGTCCCCACAAATGCATAGAGTTGCACTTCTCGTTCTTCTGCTTGTCGGCTGTCCCGACCACAACACCGTTATCGACGGTGGAGGAGTCGATGGGTCGGCGTCGGGTTGTGACGACGCGAGCGCGTGGAACTTCGAGGAGGTCACGCCGACGACTTGCGCTGGGTCCTGCCTTCTTGACGGTGTTCGTCACGGAATCGGTTGCGACGGCACTGTTTGTTCGTACCAAGCGTGTGCAGGAGACAGCTGTACGTCCTTCGAGTTCTGTGATGTCACCGCGACCGATGTGACCGGCGCCTGCGTTCAGGCAATCTCGTGCTTTCAGGAGAGTTGGTAGCATTTTGGTAGACGTGGTGGGCGTTGCGATGCCGTTGCGATGCCGTACCCTCCGTTCATGCGAATCACTCTCCTTGCAGCATTCTCACTTCTCATGGCGTGCGAACCGGACGGTCGCTGCGTGCACTGGCAGGATTGCTGTGCCGCCCTTCAATCTGACCCTGCGTTTGCGTCGCATGACGCTGTCGCCCAAACGTGTCCGCCAACTGAAGAAGATGGCGAAGCATGCTACGCAGGACGAAACGCAATGCTTGACGCGATCGTCAGCAGCGCACCCCGACTTCGTGAACTCGTACCGAGTGCGTGTCGATAAGGCCACGTGAGTCGCTGTCCACCTCGGTGAACCTGAACGAACCAACGTGTTTCGCGGACTGGTGTCTCCATAAACATCGTCGATGAGTGGCGGATTGGCGACGCTCGTCTGATCGCTGCGTGTGTGATTGAATCTTGCAGTGCCGATCCTCTCCTGGGACGACTATCGACTATTCGCCGTCATTGTCGAAGCGGGCAGCCTACGAGCTGCTGGAAAGCGGCTCGGCGTCGACCACGCAACGCTATCGCGCCGTCTAAAGCGTATGGAAAGCGCCGCGGGAGGGAAACTGATTGACCGCCGAGGCAACCGACTCACGACACTAGGCGAAGACATCAGTGCGGTTGCTGCTCGCATGCAGAGAGAGGTCCACGCTGCAGAACGGCGACTTCGCGCGAATCGATCACCCGAAGGGTGGGTTCGATTGTCTGTGAACGAACTGGTTGCGACGCATGTTCTGGCTCCCCGTTGGAGCGGACTCAGAGAAGCGCTGCCGCGCGTGAGCCTCGATATTGACTCTTCGTACCAACTGTCCAACCTCAGCACGAATGACGCTGACGTTGTCGTACGAATCGCGAGTACTGCGCCCGACGACGCAATCGCGCGACGGGTCTGTGGTTTCGCAGTGGCAGCCTACGGTTCCCGGACCTATCTAGCGAACGCGGACCCTGAAAGCGCGCCAAAGGACTGCTCGTGGATTGGTTGGGAGGACTCACTTCCCTATCCCCGCGAGTTCAAAGCTGAGATGTATCCAGATGTCCCTGTCGTCTGGAAGTTTCGAAGCAGGCTGCAACAACTGGAAGCCACACGCGCGGGATTCGGAATCGCCGCACTTCCCTGCATCGCGGCGGATCACATCCCCAATCTCGTTCGCCTCACTCAACCGCGCATTGTCGGATCGGTGTTCGCGATGCGGCACATGGATCATCGCAACGCGTCGACGATACGCGCGGTGTTTGACTTTTGCGTTGACGCTGTGGCGGACCAAGCAGCGCGTCTAGAAGGTGTGGTGCACGAAGATCAACGGGGTGGTGCCGAACACACACCGTGACCGTAGCCGCACCTGCTCCAAGTTGGACGGATGCATTCATTCTCAGTCAGTAGAGAAGTGGAGGCCAGTCTCGACGATGTCTGGAGCCTCCTCGATCGTTTTGGAGACACGTGGGTCTACCACCCCGCGGTGTCTGAATCGCGCTTGGTCAGCGAGAAGCCAACCGGCGTTGGCGCTCAACGAGAGTGCACCATGTACGACGGGCCAACAATCCAAGAGCGAATCATCAACTACGACGCAAGCCTCCATACGTATGAAATCACGGTTGTGGAGTTTGGCCCGATGCCACTCAAGCAGTTCAATGTGACGATTGAGGCAGAGCGAACAGGGCCGAAACACACCCTCATCACGTACTCGGGATTTATCGTTCCGAAGCTTGGCCCCATTGGCTGGCTGATGGCCAAGGCGATGATGATTGGCCAATTCAAAAAGATGATGGGTTCGCTCATCGATGGCATCGAGAACCACCTCCAAACCGGCAAAATCGTCGGTCGAAACGGAGCACTACAACCATGAGTGTGGATGGGAAGACGGTGCTCATCACCGGAGCGAACAGCGGGATTGGACTCGCGAGTGCACTTACACTCGCGAAAGCAGGCGCTCGAGTTGCTGCAACGGGACGCAGAACTGAAGCGGTGGCTGAGACACAGACCACGCTCGGAGATTCGCATCTCTCGATCCTGGCGGATGCTGGCGACCGCGACGCGATGCGCGGAGCAATTCGGCAAACGGTCGAACGGTTCGGCAAGATCGATTTTCTGTTTCTAAACGCCGGGTGCGCGACGGTTGCACCTGCGACGGCGACGAGCGAGGACGCGTTCGATCAGATGCTTCGAACCAACTTGCGCGGCCCCTTCTTCACCGTGGCCGACGCGACACCGCATCTAAACGATGGCGCGAGTATCCTTTTCAACGTCACCGCTGCAGTCTCACGAGCGTGGTCGATGACGTCGGCGTACCTCGCTACGAAAGCGGGACTCCTTGCTCTTACCCGTGTGCTCGCGGCAGAACTTGGTGAGCGGCAGATTCGCGTGAACGCCATCTCGCCCGGCGTGGTCGAGACGGCAATGCACGGGAAGCTAGGTCTGACCGCCGACCAGACCCAGGCGTTCATGAACACGTTGATGCCGCGCCTGCTGCTGGGACGAACCGCTCAGCCGTCCGACATCGCTGCAGTCGTCGAGTTCATGGCATCCGACGCGTCACGCTACATCACGGCGGAGGAAATCCTGGTCGATGGTGGAATCGGGCGATCGTGACGGACGAACTGTTTTACTGGGGCGGTATCCCTGGACGGGGAGAGTTCGTGCGCCTTCTCTACGAGGACTGCCGCGCAGACTACATCGACGTGGGTCGAGAACCGGGCGGGACAGAGTGTGTGCAGGCGATGCGAGAACACGGCTTCGCACCGCCTATTGTGCGCCGCGGCAACACGGTCATTTCACAGACTGCTTTGATCTGCGACGAGTTGGCGAGTCGCTTTGGATGCGTCGATCCGAGTATCCGACGGTCGGCATTTCAACGGCAGCTCACCCTTCTCGATCTCGTCACCGAAGTGCACGAGACTCATCATCCCCACGGGATGACGTTTGCTTTTGAGGAGCAGATCACGGCCGCGAGAATCCGAACCCGGGCTTTTCTCTCGGAACGGTTGCCCAAATGGCTGGGGTATCTCGAACGCTCTTTGACCGCGGCTGCTGGAACCTGGCAATTCGAGAAGTTCTGCTACGCAGACCTCTCACTGTTTCACGTTGTCGAAGGTCTGCGATTCGCGTTTCCCACTCCGATGTCGGGTGCGGTCATCCCTCGAATTCGCGAACTGTGCGAAGCGGTCACGGAGCGCCCTAACGTCGCTGCGTACCGAAGCTCTGCGCGGTGGATTCCGTTCAACAACCACGGAATCTTCCGCAACTACGAGCACGTTCTCTGCGCGTCGTAGGCACTACGGTTCCAACTAGAAATCGGGGAACCCGCCATCCGGTGCCACGCTTGCGTCGTCGCCGATGTCGCAGAAGCCAGGCTCGCAAGAACCGAAGCCTGTCGGTTCGCAAAAGCATGATCCGAAGAGCACGTCACACGGCGCACCACTGCAGTCTTCGTCTTGGCAATCAGTGAACCCGTCGCCGTCGTCGTCGAAGCCGTCCATGCAGTCGTTTTCGGAGCCGGTCTCACAGACCCCGTCGCGACACACGCTTCCCGCAGCGTCACAAACCTCGCCGGAGCAACTCGGTTGCTCACAATCCATCAGGCCATCGCAGTCGTCGTCGAAGAAGTTGTCGCAGAACTCGACGCTGCTACACGCATCGCCGCCATCCGGAACCGAAGCATCGCCTGTGCATCCATCACCCGGAATGCCGTTGCAGTTGTAGTCAGGATCTCCACACTCCTCGAATCGATCGATCCGACAGCAGCCAATAAGAAACGCATCGCAGCTGCCGCCGAAGCCACTTTCAAGACAGACAAGACCGACACAATCCGTGTCGTCGCAGTCCGTGGCGAAGTCGCCGTCGTTGTCTATCCCGTCGGCGCAGTTGTCTTCGCCACAGGATTCGTCGATGAGCGTGTCGCAATCTTCGTCGACGCCGGGCGGGCCACACAACTCCGGTGTTGCGCCGACGCAGTCCGGGTCTGCGCAATCTCTCAGACCGTCGCAGTCGTTGTCGACACCGTCCTGACACGAAGACTCGCTCGGCTCCGGGACTGGGACGTCACAACGACATGCGCCGTCGACGCACTCCTGAGTACCAGGGCACGGCGCGCCGGGTCCGCAGTTCACACACATCTCGCCCTCGCAACGAAGTGGAGGGGCACACAGCGGGACGCCCTCGTTCACGCAGCTGCCTTCCACGCAACGCTCCGGACCATTGCAAACGACTCCATCATCGCACCGAGCGGTCGTGGGAACGTCGACGCATCCACTGGCCTCGCAACGAGTCGCTAGGCACGGGTCGGTCCCAGAGCCACAGCGCGAGTCGTCGGGCATGTTTCGGCATGTACCGCCGATGCAGTCGTCGTTGGTGCAATCTACGCCGTCGTTGCAGTCGGCTGCCGAACTACACCCCGCATCTGTGCCCGCGTCGCGGGTGCCTGCATCAACCGGAACGAACGGAGGAAGATCCGCGGGTGGAACGAAGGGGTCGACGCACTCGCCTGCGCGACAGGTCTCGTTGGGTTCGCATGTCGTCCCGATACACGCGCCCTGAAGAAACAGGTTCACCGTCCGGGTCTCTCCTCGAACGTATCCACTGATGACTCGAGCCTCGGCGACTTGCGATCCTGTGCCATTGGGACCGTCGAACGCGGTGGCGGTGACCTCGTACAGTCGGCGCCAATCGCGTCCGTCGGGCGCGAGCGCTACGCGAAGTCCGCGTTGCGCGAGCATCGCAATGGGGACTTCTTCACGATGCACCTCGCAGCGGTCGCCGGGGAGGCAGTTGGCGAGTTGACTGCGCTCGCGCCCACCGCCCACGACTCGAATGACGATGCTTTGAGACCGAGCTCGAACCATGTCATCGGCGTTCACCACAACCATTACCTGCGAAACAACGGGGTCAGTGCAGGACGCCAGCACGAGACAGAAGGGAATGACGACGCGTTTCATGGTCCGTGCTCGAGCGTAAAGATCAGTCGTCCGTCGTCGCCGTTCATGTAGTCAGGCGAGTCGTCGCGCAACACAATCCCGAGTGTCACCGCGGTGGCGGCGAGCGCGATTCCTCCCACCAAGACGCCGATCCACCAACGCCTCTTTGTTGGTTCTGGTTCGTCAGGTGCTGCGTCTGGTGTTTCCTGGTGCTCGCGCAGACTTGCCTCGAGTTGTCTCGAACGTTCTATGTCCGACCGCAGCACGCGAATCCGTGCTTCGACCGCAGCTCGGTTGGACGCCTCAGGCAACGCCTCCAAATAGCCGTCAAACGCCTCGAGCGCGCGCTCGTTGTGCCGGAGTCGGTCGGCGGACGAGCCAATGTTGTAGAGCAACTGAGGTCGAGGACTCAGTTCGTACGCGGCCTCGAACAGTCGCAACGCATCTTCAAATCGACCTTCGTCGAACGCAGCACGCCCTTCAGCGTAAACTCGACGTGCACTCTCATCGGTCGAGTTGGTCTGCGGGGCTTCGTCCTGCGCTAGCCCGAGACTAGTCGACACAAGCACCATCAACAGAGCCCTCAATTGCACGGCGGCAGGTTAGCAGAACACGCGCTGGTGTGTCTCTTTCGGTCTACAAGACGTCGTGGCTAGAGTTCTTCAACCGTGATTCGGCCGCGAGGCGGATTGGTGTCGCCTCGCCCGCGCACACGAATGTGAAGTGTGCATGTTGAATCAACCGGTGTTGCGTCGGCGTCAGTGCTCGTGTCGAGCGCAACCATGACTTCGAACGAACATCGCGATGCTTCGCAAGGCAGACTCGGATTCCACACGCGAGCTGAGACGATTCGCTCCGGAGCATCGGCTGATTCCGAGATTGTATCGCCGCCCTCAAGTGACACCATCGCTGTGGACCTTCGAACGAACTCATCGAACTGAGCCGTGAACTCCACGCGCACGGATTCGGCTTCGTCGACGAAAGCATCGGGAACGTCAATTCGAAAGAGTCGGACATCACCGGTTCGAAGCTCGAAATCCGTCGTCACCTCGGACTGCCACTCAGGTGGTGTGCACGCGAGGAGCAGCAGGAGCGAAGTTCGCTTCAGGAACATGACCCCAATGTTCACACTCGCTCACCCGCCGGCGACTCGGGTTTGCGTAAGGTGGATCGGTCGAAAATACCGAGATAGCCCGGCAATGCTCCTGCGGTCCTCGGATCTTGGGTGATGCGACCGGCAATTTCAGCCGACTATCCCGCTGATGAGCCCGTACGTCAGGACCGGGACAGCTACCAGAAAACCTCCACCCCAGGCGAAGCTCCGAAATGGCGTGACTCCACCTGCGTAGAACACGAAATGCAGTGTTCGCAACGCAACGTATGCAATCGCCGAATATTGAGTCCAGATGTTCGACACGTCGGCAGCGAACGCGACGAGTACGAGAGGTGCAAACACGGCGAGACCTTCAACGTGGTTGCGCACGAGTCGACGGAGACGACCGGTCAGCTCGTTCGCGCCGGGAGGCGGCTCGGTCCGGTTCGAAAGCGCGTATTTTGAGCCCGCAACGCGGTCGATCTGGACTTGCTGTACGAAGATCGCCAGCCAGAGCAACAGTGAAACGCCCACCAAACAGATCAACTCGACGCTCATGGTCCCACCGGAGGCAAGGCCATCCCGCCCTCTTCGCGCAGTGACAGCGGCGTGAGTTCGAGATGAGCGACTAACCAAGTCGCCCGCTCCGCGTCCCACACGAGATCAAAAACGAGAATCGCTTCGCTGAAGTCCGTTGTTGTGTCGTCGGTGTAGTGAGTCGCTCGCACGTAGCACTGAAGTTGTGCTGCGTCCGAACTCTCAAACAACACCAGTGGTGAACCTGCCACGTGCAAAGCTTGTGGATAGCCAGGGGCGGCTGGTACCCAACCGCCGGCTGTTGCACTTCCAACCACAAGTTCGATCCAACCGTCGATTCCCGGTGCGAAATCACGATCGCCACCGAACTCGTCCGGAAGATTGAAGGTGACAAACGAGTCGTCGGTAATGTGATCCGCTAGAAGCAGGCGAGCACGCGCGTTGTCGAGATTGAACATGGCATCCCAAGCCTGCGTGTGCCGACCCGGAACGTGGAACAGCTCCAAGCGCCGCGTTAGTGGATCATCGGCCGCTGCTTCGCCATTGTCGTCGCAACCGAAGACTAGGCAGATCAGCAAGAGTGCAAGGCAGGTTTGGTTCATGTTCTTGTCTCCCTGTCGAAGTTCCCTGGATGTAACGACCTCGTACGAGCTGCACAACGGCCAGAAATGCATGCCAGAACTGCAAAAACGCGGCATGGTTGGTGGATGTGGGACGACTTGAGGTTTGTGCTGGCCGTCGCACGGCACGGGACATTGGTTGGTGCCGCGAAAGCGTTGACAGTGGACCCAACGACCGTGGCTCGTCGTGTTCGCGCACTCGAAGAACGCAACGGTGTTGCGCTCTTCACTCGGCTGAAGCACGGGGCGACGCTGACGTCAGCCGGCGAGCAGTCAGTGCGCGCTGCGGTAGCGATGGAGCGTCTCTACGACCAACTCGACGCGAGCATTCACGGGCTCGACAGTCGTCTCGAGGGTGTTGTGCGCGTGTCCTCGACAGACATGATCTACCATTACCTGCTACCGAAGGTCCGCGACTTTCGGCGCGAGTACAACGGAGTCCAACTCGAGTTTTCGTCCAGCTACTCGAAGGTGAGTCTCACTCAGCGGCACGCTGACATCGCGCTTCGGGTATCCCCGAAGGTTCCGGAACATCTGATCGCGCATCGGTGTACGGAGGTGTTCTTTGCTGTTTACGGCGCTGGGGGACTCATCGAGGCGAGCATGGAGTGGACCAAACTACCGTGGGTCGACTGGGATCCACGCGTCACCCGCGCCACAAGCCGCGTAATCCAAGAGCATGCGCCCGACGCACCTGTGGTCGCGCGTGTCGACGCGACTGCGGACATGATCGACCTCGTCGAGGGTGGAGTGGGGCTGAGTGTTCTTCCGTGCTTTCTCGGAGACCCGAATCCACGCCTCTCGCGCGTCGGAGACTACATGAGCGGCGGAACCTGGCTATGGGTTCTGACCCAGCCGGAGCTGAGAAGAACTGCTCGGGTCCGAGCATTTGCGGAATGGGTTCAAGATCTTCTCGTCGGCGATCGTGAGCTCTTCGAAGGTCGTGCTCTCGCTGCGACGCAGTCAGATGATCGCGTGACCGATCTGGATTAGCGCTTCATCACCGCCTGTTCACCGCCTTGTTCGCGCACCCACTTGCGCCAAGCTCTCGCGTCAAAACCGAAATCAACGCCTGTGAGTTCTCGGAGCTTCTCCAGTGCCTGCTCCGGCGACATCCAACCGTGAGTCGTTGGGAGTTTTCCTTCGAGATTTGCAAGCACGAGTTCGAGCGGAGTCAAGCGCATCGACTTAGAACGTAGGAACGAAACAGTGCTCAAGAGGCGGTGGTGCGGAACCGACACCATCCCCAACACTTACCGCCATACCCAAGGCCGCACCGGCTAAGCATGGTCCACTCGCGGTACAGCCTTCACATTCGATGACGGCTGAACTGCGGTTGGCGAACGCGTAGTCGCCGATAACGCAGTCTCCACGTCGTACAACTTCAACATCGGTGAGAGTCCAACCGTTGGCGCGTTCGAACTCGACTCCCGTTCGTGAACCAGTGATGTCCAGCATCGACATCTCGCTCGCTCGGATCCCCTCCCCTTCCTGAACTCGCACGGCAAAGTTCGACGTTCGCACGCCAACGAAGCCCGACGAAAATGAAATGCCGTCCGAGTTACCCACAAAGATGGCGTGCAACAGAGCTTCCTCGTCGGCACGTGATGAGACGATGCCGAAGTCCGTCACGCGGACATTCGTGGAGTTGCGAACGAAGATCGCCGACGCTTTTTCGACGAGGAAGTCCGCATTTGAGCGTGGGTTGTGCGCACGTACTCCCACAACCTGAACATCTTCGGCGTGATCGATCTGAACGCTTACAAGTCCGTGTGTTTCAAAGCTCATCAATCGAACTCCAACCACGCCGTCGTCAGTAGTGCCCCGAATTTCGAGTCCGGCTGAGTTGTCGGGAACTTCGACCATGTGTCGAACTCGCACGTTGCTCACCATCGCACGGTCAGCAGCAGCAGTGAGAAGAACGCCGGAAGACGTTGCCGCCTGAAGAACGATCTCAACGTTTCGAATCTCGGCATCTGCACCGTCGACAACCAACGCGGGACCAGGGTCACTGTGCGTGATGATCGCGTTGATGAGCGACTCGCCGGCGCCGAGCGTTACCGGGGCTGGGGTGTTCAAGAGGGAACACGATCCGCCAGTGTCAACGAGCACGTCGGACAGAACATCAGTTGGGACGTCAACGTCAGCGGCGTCGGTAGTGGAATCGGGTCCAGCGTCCATCGATGCATCCGGATCCGGATCGATGTCCGATGCATCCACCCGCGCGTCGGAACCACGATAACTGTCGACGTCCCAGACAAGACCGCAACCGGTGATCGTAACGAACACAGCAGCTAGCTTCGTCATCGCTCCAGTCTAGTTCAAAAGCCTTGGGGTGTGCCTAAGCCAACTCTGAACTGGCCAAGGAGGCTTCGAAGAGCGTCGACCCAGCTGAGGTCGCACGATCTTCTGGAGATGTGCGTCGTGCCCGTCGAGTAGAAGCGAGGTGTCGCCTAGTGACCAAATAAGGGCAAAGTGTCCGTATACAGCCGCACTGACGTCACAAACCCTTCTGCGTTGCGATCCGTGAACGCGACCGCGCGAAGCGTCACTTTTGTTCCGTCGAGTCGGACGTAGTGGTTCAACGCCTCCAGCACAAACGCTCGATCGGAACCATAGATTCGTTGTGGCTCGTGCACGAGTGCGCCGAAGCTCGTCCAGTACGCACCCAGACCGGCGAGCACAGCGTGCTTTCCAATCACAGTCGGCTGGTTGTTCATCGTGAGTTCGACTGACTCATCCAAGAACTTCCCGTAGGCCTCGAGGTCCTTACTATCAAGAACGCTCAGGTATTCTTGGTACCAGGCCCAGGCCGAGTCGGAGAGTTGGTTCTTGGTCAGGCTTTCGATGTTCATGGTGTGCATCCTTCCTCGAGGTCACTGCCTCGTTGCCAGTTGAACCTGTGGCTTTTCGGCTCAGTTCTCCAAGACTGTCTGTCAATATATTGATAGAGGTGGTCTATCATGGAGTCTTTCAGCGACATTGAGCTTCGCCACCTCCGGTACTTCCGCGCCGTTGCCGAGGAGTTGCACTTTCGTCGTGCCGCCGCCCGGCTCCACCTTTCGCAGCCGTCGTTGAGCCACGCTATCGGTCAGTTCGAAGAGCGGCTTGGGTGTGAGTTGGTCGATCGATCGGATCGGAGGCGCATTCGACTCACGAATGCTGGCGAGACGATGCTCGCACACGTGCGTGAGTTGGAGGACCAGCTCGCTTTCGCACTTCGGGACGTGAGAGCAATCGCTGCCGCCGAAGTGGGAATTCTGCGTATCGGATACAACGATGGCGAGCCGGTCGCTCAGAACCCAAGTCGACTTCGTGGTGCGTTGAGAGGCGCAGCGATTACGGTCAGCTTTCGTCGCCTACCTTGGGGTGAGGAGGCAAGCGCTTTGCGCAGGGGCGACGTCGATGTCCTACTCGCACGACTGCCGATCGACGAAACTGGTCTCCGCAAACAAGTACTGTTCGAGGAGCCGCTCATGCTCTGCGTTGCGACCACGCATCCCATTAGCTCTCGACGACGAGTTCGTGCATCTGAGCTCCGAAAGTTGCCGATGGTGATCCCTCAAGGCGGTGACGATACTTGGCGGCGATTCTGGCGCGGCATACCCGACGACGGAGACACGAACGCTGGTCCAGTCGTGCGTTCTCCCGAGGAGACGTTCGACGTGGTGTCCGCAGGCGCAGGCGCATGTTTGGTCCCCGCATCGATGGTGGTCGAGGGAGCGGCCGACGCTGTTTGCTTCTTGCCAGTTACCGGGCTGCCGGCCAGTCAACTTGCACTGCTCTGGCGCGGTCGACAGACCCGACCGGTTCGACAGTTGATCGATGCGTTGAGTTCGCTGTTCGAGTCTCAGGACTAGTGCTCGCAGAGCCCATCGGATCGGCGTGATAAGTTGATCTGATGCTGCGCTTTTCACTACTTGTACTCGTCCTCTACGCGACGCCCGCTATCGCACAACCAACGTGGCTCGCGGATCGATACGATGGTGCCGGCGTCCCGGACCTTGATGCTGTGCACGTCATCTCCGCCGACGACTTCTGGGTGGCAGGTCGCCGCGGAGCGGAGAGCTTTCTGGTCCAGTATCGCGATGGCGAGTTCGGTGAAGAGATCCCAACGACGAACCAGCTCATTGGGTTTTACGAGGAAGGCGATGCGCTCTATGCGATCCAGACACCACCGAGTGCGCTTTTGTTCGACGACGCGAACTGGGTTTCCGCTGACTTGTTCGATCTCCCGGCGGGTGCGACTGCGTCTGGTGTCGCAGTGCGCGACGAAGGCTTGTGGGCTGACACGTTCACAGGCGGCCAACGAGCATTCTTGCGAGAAGGTGGCGGGTGGAGCGACCCATGCCTGAACCGTGTTCCGACGTACTTCGGAGCCGGCTTTGCTGTTGACGGTTTGGGTCGATTCTATGAGGACACAGGCGCTCCGTGTGACACTCCTGCGTTTCTTCCAGGACCGAACTGGATGAACCAGAGCACAGACGCGTCCGACACGGTCGCAAGCAGTATTGTTCGCATCCGAATGGTTCGCGGCGAGCTGTACGCACCGGTTGGGCAGGAAGTGTTCACTCGAGCACTCTCAGCAACGGAATGGAGTTCGTTTCCGGTGACTGAGCTTGGCGAGACGATCCAGTGGGTCGCAGGTCCCGATGGGCGCATCCTCCTCGCGTCGCGATCCAACCAGGTGCTTGATCATGGGGAGGTGATGGATATCTCGGACCCGTTCATGATTCGTGGCGTCCATTGGAGCGATGACGGGTCCGTGGTGATCGTTGGTGAACGCGGAGGATTCGCTCGCCGAGTTATTGACGATGTCATCGAACCTCCGCCGGAAGTCGACATCGGCGTATCCGTCGTCAGTATGAACCCGGCCGCGCTCGAGATGCCCACCGCCGCCAACGGAGCCTTCCGAATCGATGCAGACAACCGCGGGGTCGAACTGACGCGTCTGACCGTCGAGTTGTCGACGGATCCCCCGGTCGACATCGGTTTCGTCGATCAGCAGGACAATGATCTGAATCCGCTGTGTCGAGAGACGGGCGTGGGTGCCGCCGAGTGTGTCTTGGAGACTTTGGCGAGTGAGGTTGTGGTCAGCGCTGCGAGTCAAGCTTCGTTTGAGCTTCCCTTCGTGCTGCGCGATGACCAGGAGTACTTCGCGTCCGTCATGCTTACCGCGACACTGACTGCAGAGGCACCTGAAGGTTCGGACTCGGCGTCTGCGAATGCGGCCTTTGTGCTAACCGAGGATCTCGAAACCGATCTTGCGCTAGTGGCCTACTGCAACGAGAGAGCGTGCTTCGGGACGGTCGAGAACCGCGGGGAGTTCCCCGTTCCTCAGGTGCGCTTCTTGATCCGAAATCTAACTTTCGATCTAGACCAGAGCGCCTGCGACGAGTCCGCCGGCGACGTTTGTACAAAAATCGACCTGCCTGCTGGGGACTCGTTCAACATCGCATTTCGGTTCGTCAACGACGACGAACCGATCTCGATCACGGTGACGTCCGACCTTCGCGACGTCGACCTATCGAACAACGCGTTCGAAACAAATCTGATGCTCGGAAATCCCGGCTGTTCAGCGGGTTACCCCAGTGGAGCTTCGTGGATGTGGCTCATTCTTGTCGGCTGGGTCGTGCATAGGTCACGCAAGCGCGCACAATAACCTGCCGCTGGTCAACACTACATGGTTCGATTGTATGATCGTTCGCATGGACCAAGAGGCGAAAGGCGACACTCTGCGGCAGTCCGTCGCACACTTGAAAGCAGATAGGCTGGACGAGGCACTGTCGGCTCTCGATGCGCTCGACTTTGATGCTCTCGGGCGGGAGCAGCTCGACCCCATGCTCGAGGAGTTTCGGCGAATCGGGAGTTTGGCGGCAACGCCGGACGCGTCCCGTCTGCGCATGCTCGCAGTGCTCGAGCGTTTGATGGAGATCCCCTACGCGCCAATTCACGAGGGTTTGGCTCACTGTCTGATGGGGCTCCGACGTTTTGACGGTGTCATTCGGTCAGCACAACGCGCTCTCGAGCTCGACGGAGATCCAACCATGAAGAACTCCATCATGTTTGCTGCATTGTCGTTGGGGCGAAGCAGCGACGAGATCGACGCACTCCTAGGGGATCGACCGGGGACTCCGCCAGCGACCGTCGATCAGCACGAGAACCAGGCGCTGGAGGCATTAGATGCTCCGACGCTCGTTGAGCTTCTGCGGCAGACCGCGTCAATGCTCGAACAACTGCCCGACTTGGATGACGACCACTACCAGAGTCGAGGTGACACACTTTCGCTCTTTCAGGAGCTGGCGAAGACAGGCCGAGCGCTTCGATCTGGCAAAGCGCACGTGCCCTGGTTTCTCCAACTGAGCTGAGCTTCACGACATCGTTCGGTCATCGCCAAAGTGCACCGGTATCTACACTTCCACCTCCGCCAGTTGGTAGCGAGAAACGCGCTCGACTCGTCCGTTCAATGAGCAAGAAAGTCAGCGCCGCGAGCAACGCCCGCAGTTGTTCACTCTCTTCGAGCCCAGCGAGCTGTTCGAGGGTGAACTTGCCTTCCATGAATGCTCGACGTTGACGAATACGTACGAGTTGGCAGCGAGAGCATCCTGCACACCGACTCTGATAGCCTGCAGCTCGTCAGCGTCCGCTTGGCACCTCTCGAAACCCTGGCCGATATCGTTCTCAAAGAACAGTTCCCGAAGATGGCGCACTTCGGGTGGTCCTAGTAGGCGATGCTGATGAGGCGAGCTTGCCCTTCTTCACAGATCCGGTTTCGCCGTGGGTACTCTAGTGTGATTGAGCGGAGACGGATTCCACCGGCGGAACGACTATAGAAGCGATCGCACACGTCATTACCCCGCGCACAATAAACCGAGATCCCGGTAAAATCCCCGGCGGACCGGACGCGGATTGATCGCCATCGACTCTGCGACCGAAACGCACAGTTGTAGTAGGTATCGGCTGCCGCGTTTACACCAGTAATCTCCACAGGTCGGCGACTCTCTCGCAAGTCGGCGTAAAGAAGTTTCATCCGATTTGTAGTCGCCACAGTGACAAGTACATCTGACAACCGACGCTCCACCCGCGACCGCCACGATCGCGCTGCCCGTCGACGGGCAGACGTGCACACCTCTTGTGGACAGGGGTCGGGCGGGGAGGCAGCCAAGGTCACAGCGGTTGACCAAGCATCATACTTGGATTGGCTGATCACTCTGTTTTCAACAATCCGTTCTCTTTCGTCCTCCAAGAACCGTAACGCACCAAGCCAAACGTTCAGCGGGGCGACTTCGTCCCGCATCGCATCGAACTCCGCTTGAGCGGCAATACATTCCGGAAGGTCCTCTGGGCACCCGCGCGGCGGTTGCGAGATTGGGTCAAGCGATTCAAGAAACTCTCCACCGAGCACTCGGTCGCGAGTTGACACCGCAATCTCTCGCCAGTGACGAATCGTCTCTGGAGCTTGCGCGCGGAGCTGCTCTCGTGCCTGCTCGTTCGCACGCGCAAGAGCCTCGGCCTCCGCCTCGGCCTGCGCTTGCGCCGCGGCGATTCGTTCCGCGTTTACACGCGCTTCTGCGGCGCGTGTAAACCATGAACCTACTGCCACCCCTCCAGCGATGGTGACGCCAACACCACATGCTGCCACGAACAGCTGCGTGTTCTGAGTCCAATGCTTGAACGCTACCTGCTTGTACGAGACGCCCGAGGCTCCGAGGAGAACAACACCAAGCACAAGCAACAGCCAGGGCACGACAAACCAAACAACTGCGACGAGTCCGAGAAACGCCATCCACAGCAAGAGCTGTTGACCGTCACTCAAGCCGCCGGTGTGCTTTTTCACGGCATCCACAGCGGCAATAGCGGGTTGAACGGGTGATGATGCGGGTTGAATGGGTGCTGATTCAGTTACCACGCCTTGCATGTTGAGCTGGGAATCAACCCAGACCCTTGGAACCCACCACTCGCCGTCATCTCCAACTCGAGCTCCCGCAATCTGTTTGGCTTCACAGTCGGCGACAAGTTGGCCGACTGATCGCCCGAGTTTGTGCGCAGCGTGTGCGATGTGCAGATATGAACTCATGGTCGTCAGTGTACCGCCACAGTTTCGGCTCGCAGTCGCGCCCTCAAATCGGAGAACGTGTCGGGAACCGAACTTGAGGCTGCTAACCTTGGCGTCTCTAGGAAAACAGTGGTTCCACGAGCGGAACTGCCCAGAATCAGCCAGCGAGACAGCGTTCCTACAGCCGGTCGAACTCGACGGCCTACGGTCGACCGCGCTCCACAGGGACAAAGCGAAACACCGCCTCGATAGGTACAGAGATCGACTGGTCGTCGAACGCACGATGTGCACAGCGAGTCAATGACGCGTCAGCACTGTTCTCCAGAACCTCGACGTCGTCGGCGATCCGAACTCTCAGTCGCCCCGCAAGCTGCGGGTTCGTACGCAGCGCAATCTCGTAGCAACGCTTGAGGAAGCGAATACGCCCCTCAACCAACGAACGAATTGCAGCATCTGGGGGTATCGTTTCAACGATCTCCACGTCCCCGTGAACTATCCACTGAACCATCTCGGTCGGGGCGGTCCTCTGTTCTGCGCACCCGGCAGCAAACAGAACGATGCCCAGCGCACTCACCACAAGAATTTGCGTGGTCATCGGGCGACAAGTGTGGCGAGAAAAGGTCATCTGCGAGAAGGCGTATAGTGCATCATGAGCTGGATGGCGATTGGCCGCGTCGCGGTTCTTTCGATGTTGCTTTCGGGGTGCTTCGAACACCACGTACTCGATGAACGCGGTGACGCATCGCCTGACGATGACGTCGGGCGTTGTTTCTGCAGCACTGACGCAGACTGTCCACGACCGGAGGGATGCTTCGAAGTCACGTGCGACGGTTGCATGTGTCAACGCGTCGAGATTCCCGGATGCGCTGAGTGCTCCTGCGTGTCGGATTCAGACTGCCCTGCCCCACCGCCCTTCGGCGATTGTGTCCGCTCGCGCTGCGAAGACTGCGTGTGTACGTTTCGTCCAGACAACTCGCTGTGTCTGGGTGCTGAAGTCTGCGACCTGGAGACTCTCATGTGTCGCCCAAACGAGGTTGTCCTCGAAGTTGTACTCAGGACGGACCTCGATCCGGAAACCGAGTTCAACCGCGTCGACCTTTCCTATCTCGACGAGGACGTTGGTTATCGACCCAACGCCGACGATGACTTCGAGACGGGTGTGGTCATCGGGAGATTGGGGGTTCCAGCCGACGTCGACGTTCGCGTGGCGATGCAAATCTGGCTGGACGACGTTCTCGTGGCGAACCGCGACAGCCTGATTCGCACAGGCGAAGGTGCTCGGACCGTTTTCGTCGTGAGCCGCTAGACATGCAGCGATGTCCAGTTTGTCAGCTTCGGTATCGCCCCTTCGTGAAACTCTGCGCGATCTGCGGAGCGCCCACCGAAAGTGCACCTGTCTTGTCGAAGCGAATGCCCGGTGACCGCTTCCGATTGGACCAAAGGAGATGGACAACGTCGACTGGAGCAGAGTTCGCTGGTTTCGATAACGATGCAGGACGTGAGGTCTCGATCTGGATCGCAGACCGCCCAGCAGTCGAGCATGTTCGTACAGTCGCTTTCGTTTCCGAGAAGATCGATAGTCCGTTTATTCGAAAGGCGCTCGCGTGGGGGGTGAAAGACAACACCGCGTACGTTGCGTACGAGTCGACTTCACACTCGCCGGCAATTCAAGCCGGACCAGCACCCGAGTTTCTTCAGCGCATCTTCAAGGATGTTGTTCGTGGCTTGGCGGCTGCGAAACTGATCGGTGTCACGCACAATGCGCTGCGACCAGAGCACATTCTTGTCGACCCATCGGGAAACGCGCAGGTGTCGGGATTCGGGGACAGCGCGTGGCCGGATGTTCGTTCAGTGATCGTTGATGTGCCCGTCGAAGAGCTGTACGCGAGCCCCGAACAACTGCAGTGCGTCGCGGGAGACGAGTCCGATCGCACCGATGTGTTCCGCCTAGGTTGTTGCCTCTACGAATTGGTTGTCGGCGCACCACTGTTTGCCGTGCAGCGACAAGCGGGAGTACGCACTTCGGCTTCGCTCACCACAGCTGTCCTGCGCCCATGGATGCCTCTGCTGGGCGACATGCTCTGCCCCGATCCCACCAAGCGTCCCGCATTGGAACAAGTCGCCTTCCGGGTGGGCTGCGCTTCCTGACGCTAACTGACTCGAGCGAGTCGCCAGGCGAAGAGGATTGCGAAGATGTTGAACACGTCGGCGCGCGAAGAGGCGCTACAGAAACTGCTGCTGGGATGTTCTTGCCCGGTCCAACTGTGATTCGCGGGATCGAACGCTGGCGTTGCATCGACAGGTTCGCACTGTCTGACCTCGGTGGGATTTCCATCGCTGCACCGCCCGGCGGCGTCGCACTGCCCAACGCGGATCATCGTCATACGAGTCGTAGCGCGCGAGCTGTTCGCAAACCTCCAACACTCGCAAGAGGACACGCAACGTGCATCGCTCCCGCACCCGCTGCTATCGCGACACTCACGCGGCACGCAGACGTCGCCGTGTCCGGTGTTGTCTCTATCGAGCCCTGGCGGGCATCGCTCAACCGGCACAACGATGTCTGCGCGAGCGGCTGCTGGGACACAGAGGCACATAAACAGCACGACGGTTCGGACGTTCACTGGACCCAGCGTCAGGTGGTTTTGCAGCTAGCGCAAGCTACGGTTCGTACGCTCCGATACTTGGCGGGATCGCGCGGGCCTCTCCGTCAATGTCTCGGCCGCGTCCGCGTCCGCGACCAACGAATGGTGAGGTGGGTGCGATTTCCAAACTCGGATACTCCACAAACCCGGGCTCGGACGCGAAGACGTTGTCGACGAACTCGGGGTACGCAAGTTCCAGATCGGCGGCCGAGCTGTACAGATCCCCGTTGATCAGGAGGGGGTCGATGGCCAGCGTAAATCCGTTGTGGTCGAGCGTTGCAACTTCAGTTGCGAATTGTGCAGCTGTCGTCGAGCCGCACGTACCACCAACGAACAGGTTGTTGTAGAACACCGAGTTCGGATCGCTCGACACGATCGCGCCACTTCCGCGACACGTCGGCGACGTTGTTTCTCCAGCATCAAACGAGTTGCCAATCACTCGAAGAATGGAAACGGCATCGCTGAACCCGACCGAATCCATGGCCGGCTCGGGACAGACTGCTTGTCCGATGGCGGTGTTTGCATACATCGTCGCGACCGTATCGGTCATCGCGGCGCCCGCTACGCTAGAGACTGCGCACCCACCGACGAACATGTTTCCTTCAGCGTACACCGTGGAACTTGAAGCGTGGAACGCCGTCGCGGTGTTCGGAGCAATGCTCGTTGAGCCCGCGATACCGTTCGCGAGGAGCGAACAACGAGCGTCGACACACTCCAAGCCGATGGCGTCGCTTGCGGTCCCAATGGACCCGACGAGTCGATTGGCCTGCAAGTCACAGTTCCCACCGCAGTGAAGCGCTGTTGCTCCCGTTGCGAGGCCGGTTGCCAAGCCCACGACGTCGTTGTTGTAGAAGCTCGAGACGTCACCGCCAACGACGCGCACTGCGGTGTGATCAATGGTTCCCGTGTTTCCTCGAATCGCGTTAGCGACAAAGAGAGTGGTCGCATTGTCTTCGAGGTAGACCGTCTCGGTTGAAACTCCGAACGACTCCATCCATGAGCGGCTTGCTACGATCGTGGCTTCACGCACGGACAGTGCTTTTCCGCCATCGATCCCGCAGAGCGCATACTCGTCGAGTACCAAGCTGCCGCCATCCAGGAGTAGAGCACTTCGTGGCCCTCGTGAGTAGATTCCCGGGCTCGTGCTGCAGTTGCAATCGCGACATCCCGCAGACAAGCGTATCGAGCTGTTGAGTCCATCAATCCCGGTCGCAACTACAGCGAACGGGTTGATCTCTATGGCGACAAAGCGCGCATCGGCATCGATCAAAACGACGCCGCGAGACTCTACGGCCGAGCCTGTTCGAGTTACGATGCGCACGCGTTCGAGTGAAAGTGATGCGCTCGTCACGCTCACCGCAGTCGAGTTACCGGAACTCGGGTCTGGCGATGGGTAGACAATGTCCGTATCTAAGATCGTCGTTGCGCCCGACCGAATCCGAACTCCAACCGGATCGGATCCAACTGGGAGAATTCGCGTGGCACCTTTCAGACTGCACCGTCGTAGCGAACCGTCGTCGTCCTCGAACAAGCCTCCGCGTATTGTCGTGTTCGGCGCGAGGTCCTCCGTCAGCGGAAAGTCGCTCGGGACACAGTCCACGGAGCCCCTGTTGGCGACCAGACACAAGTCGAGGGCCGTCCCGTCATATCCGCGGATTGCCTGATCAAGTTGCGCAGGCTCGCCAGGCAGAATCCGAACGCAGTCTGCGGGATCGCAGGATTCATCGATGCTCCCGTCGCAATCGTCATCGAGCCGGTTGTCACACAACTCTTCCACCGACGGCGGTTCGACCACTTCCCATGCTCCTGCAACGCATGACGCTCTCCGTGCGCAAGCTCGCGCGTCACCAAAGTCCAATCCTTCGTCCGTCGACCCGTCGCAATCATCGTCCCATTGATTGCACAGCTCTGTTCGCACTTCGTCGTCAGAGATGGTGCACGTCGTCTCCCACATTCCGTCATTGCATCGGAGCGCCGCCGCAATACACAACGGAAGTTCAGGACACGAGACGACAACATCTGTGCCGATGGTCGGATCAGAATCGTCGCAATCGGGGCGAGCACAACCAGGGCCTACGCCGTCCCCATCCGCGTCGTTCAACTGACAGAGGCCCTCTTCGCAGCGATACGGCGAACAGGGCGTGGCGATCGTGCGTGGAAGCTCTGCACAGTCGTCATCCGATTCGCACAACTCCAGATCTGCATCGAAGTCCATGACATCGACGCGCGCATCCGCAGGCAGCCCGCCGTCGCGGACAGGAGGCGTGAGGTCTAGCGTGAGCCCGCATCCAGACAGAAAGACGATGAGACCGCGTGTGAGCACGTTACCCCAGAGGACGAGTCTAGCCTACACGCCCACAAACGCGGGAGCGTCGTGTCAAACTGGCTCTTCGGTGGGGGTATCCAAATTTCCGGAGGTCGTCGTAGAGCGCATCCATGTTTGTCGACCACAGAAGTCCGCGGTGCTGTGCTCTCCATCTATCGGTACGTTCGCGAACGCGGACACGGATGCGTACTTCGACGCACTCAAACCCGCTTTCCACAATGCGTTCCATCAATGGCTCAGCATTGATGTTGCACTCGCGCACTACCGCGCGATCAAATCGCTGAAGCTTGACCCTGAAGCCTTCCGTGAGAACGGACGCAATTTGGCGGAGAAGCTGCACAACAGTTTCTTGGGGACGCTGATACGAGGGCTGCGCGTCGGAGGTGTGGTGAGTCCGTTGACGATCCCGACTCGTTCAAACCTCAGAGAATGTCACCACAGCTGGTGATATCGACAGCTCTGGCGCGCCCTGTGCGCTTCATCGAAGACGGCTAAGAGCAGCTAGCGAAATCACCAAGTTGAAGGACACATGGTAGGATGTCGAGATGCGGGCTGTCTTCGCGTTGATGCTGGTTTCATGTGGGGGGTCGTCATCCGGCCCGGAATTCGATCCTGAAGCACGGGATCGTCTCGGGGACTTTGTCGAGCAAGCCGCGCGAGTCGAGGCACAACACGTCCGGCTGCTCGACCGCGCAAGCAGCGGATTCACCGTCGACCTCTCAACCGACTTGCCGGCTCCCAACACTGCCAGTCGATTCGACATCGAAGCGCTCATCAACCTGCACCGCGTATATCGACACTGGCTCGCGTCGGCGTACCGTTTGTGGGCGACTGGATTTCGTGGCGCTGCCGCCGGTGCACCCGGACGCCGAACCGAACCATTGCTTGGAGGTGCGCTCGCGGTTGCAAGTTTCGTCGCGTTCGTGGCGGCGGGATGGCACGGTCTGAAACGGGTATTTCTCGCTCGGGCGGAACCGATTCTTGAACGCCTTCGAACGGATGTGACGCCAGAGGAACGCGCATTTATGGGCGAGTACCTTGGTGTTGGCAGCGATGCAGATGCGGACACGATCACGAACGCAATTCAAGAACTAGGTCCGACTGCACTGCAGGAAGCGCAGCGGGAGATTCGGAACACGATTCAACAGAACGCGCTGGATGACATGCCAGGATTTCGCGTTTGGAATGGTGAAGAAGAGGCTCGTTCTATGGCCAATGCCGCAACGGAGGGCGGGCGACTTGCTGTTCGACAAACAGTCAGTGGGTTGGGAATGCTGCGTGGACCACGCAGCGCAGCGGATGGGCTTACTGCTGTGGGCTACGACTCCAACATCTCGAGGCTTGCGGAGGTCGCGATCGAGGGTTGTGGCGATGCGGCATTCAACTCGCTCGACGCGGTTTTCGTCGGTGAGCCAGAGAGCAGCCCTCCCGATCTTGTCCAAGGCTCGTTCGACGAGGACATTGAGGCGGCGATCACAGCGCTTGAAGGTACGGGCGTGGCCGCGGTGATGACGGACCAAGCTGCGAATACCGTCATCAAGCACGTGATGGATCGTTCTCCGGCAGACGTCCCCGTCCCGTCGGAGTTGCACGTTGGACGCGGAGCAGATTCAAGCGTCACCCTTCCCGCTGACCGCAGCGGAAGCTTGTTGATTCAGCCCTCCAACCGGCCGCCACAGGAGAGCGAAGTCGATCTGAGCGACGATGTGGTTGTGGACTACGCGTTCTGCGCAGCGCCAGCCGGGTCCGATGACGCAGGTCCCGCGTTGGATGTAGGCGCTTCAGACGCAGGTCCAACGTCGGATGCAGCGCCTTCCGACGCTGACAGTGAAGAAGACACACGAGCTGCTGGCGACGCGACGGACTATCGAGTGTGTGATTGGTTCAACGTAGACGCTTCGGATCGCTGCAATGGTGACTGTGCGCCCGCAGCGGCTCCCATCGAAGTGCGCGGCAGTCGCGAACATCCAATCTACATGCGGCGCAGAGGTGTGCCGACGTCCGGATTCAAAGTATTCGGCATCGAAGTGAGCGACTTCGTCCTTCACGACGTCGCCGGAGGCTCACTTCCCAACGAGATGGTGCACGGGGAGTACCCGGCTGGGACCGCGCCCGGCAACGGCACAAACCCCGCGAGTTCGACCGCGGCGCTACCGACCGAAGACGGAACACGGATGACCGTTCGGTGGGACGCGCCGATCGATCAACCTGGCGGTGTCATGATCATGTGGACGAGCATGACGTACGTGTGGGGCGCCGACGCGAGCTGCGACTAATTGTTCGGGATTGGATCGTGGTCAGGCAGCTGACTTCTCAATCAGCCGTTGAATGATGCGAGTCGCATCGTTGGCAAGAATCGGTTTCTCGACGTATTCGATGACGCTCGTGTAGGCCAGCGCTCGCATGCGTAGGGGATCGGAAGAACTTCCCGTCACAACCACGACGTTCACGCTCCACTCAGCCGGTAGCGCGTCAAGGAAGTCAAACCCGTCAGCACCGGGCATGAAGAGATCGAGAAACACCACCGACGGCATGCAACCGCTTCGCCAGCACTCCTGAAGCATCTGCAGCGCTTCCATCCCGTCCGAAGCTGTCACAACTGAATCCACGATTTCCGATTCCGCGATAGCCATGCGGGCGAGTGTGAGATCGGCGGCGTTGTCGTCGACCACCATGACGAAGCGAGATTCACGCATGCATAGACGTTCGGACGTTCGACCCCAAACCTTAGGAATCACAGGGTGATCGAAGAGGGAGATGATTTGGGAACAATGGCGTAAACAATTACTCTGACGGAACGAATGCCGAATTGAACCGCAAAGGAATAGATGGTTGCATGGCCCAACGTGTCGAAGCTCAAGATTCTGCTGGTTGAGGACAATCGCGCGGACATCGAGCTCGTCAAACTCCAACTGGCCGCGATCGACTGGACGGAAACTGAGGTCCTCACAGCGGAAACCGCTGAAGACGCCCGCGAAGCGCTAGGTCGCCATGATGATATTGGGATCATCGTCAGCGACCTCGGCCTACCCGATTCGGCGGGCCTCTCGACAGTCAAGCTGCTACTTGCGAAGGCTCCGAATGTTCCGGTCATCGCGCATACGGGAAACGTGGAACTCGGTCGAAAGGCCGTCGAAGTTGGTGCTGACGACTACGTTCTCAAAGGAGAACGCGAGCGACTTGTATATGCGATTCGATACTCGGTGGGTCGTGCGCGGCATCGCGCGGACCTACGGTCTGTCATCGATGCAAGCGTCGACGCCATGGTTGTCGTTACCACCGACAATCAACTCGTCCTCTTCGCGAACACCGCCTGTACAGCGGTTCTCGGTTCGAAACCAGCGCGCCTGATTGGTGAAAGGTTTCCGTTCCCGTCCGAAGCTCGCAGCGTCGTTGAGTTGCAACTCACGGTCGCCGGCGAAGGTCGGACTGCGGAGATGCGCACAACGTCAGTCATGTGGGATGGACTTCCTGCATTCCTTTGCTGCATCCGCGACATTACGGACCGGACGCGAGCACAGGAATACGAACGACGGCTATTGATCTCCGACCGCCTCGCAGCAATCGGTCAGCTTGCTGCCGGCGTTGCGCACGAAATCAACAACCCAGCGGCGTTTGTGTCGGTGAATCTCGAGCACCTCAAACGGGGATTTGACTCGCTACGAGGCGAGATTTCCTCGCCAAACGCAGACCAACAAGCGTTCCTCGATGAAATGGAGGCAATGTTCGACGACGCTGCCGAAGGCATCCGTCGTATCGCGTCCATCACGAAAGACCTGCTCTCGTTTGCTCGAATCGAAATGGATGAGGTGGAGGTGGTCGAAGTGAACGAACTGGTTCGCATGGCCGCGCGAATGGTGGCGAACGAAATCCGACACCTCGCCGACCTTCGACTGGACCTCGGAAACGTCCCAAAGATCACCGCTCATCGAAGCAAGCTTTCGCAAGTAATCGTCAACTTGATGTTGAATGCGAGCCAAGCCATCGAGCCCGGTGCGCCTGCGGACAACGAGATTGTTGTGAGCACTGGCGTCGTTGGCGAAAAACTCCACATTTCGGTTCGCGACACCGGTTCAGGTATTCCGCAGCATGTCGTGGACCGAATCTTCGAGCCGTTCTTCACCACGAAACCACGTGACACTGGGACCGGACTTGGATTGTCTGTCTCGCTCGAAACGATCCGAACGCATGAGGGCGACATCCAAGTGGACACTACGATGGGTGAAGGCACCACGTTCACCATCGTTCTTCCGTTTGATTCTTCGCGAAAAACCCCTTCCGGAGATTTGGTTCTCGCCGAACCGTGTACCGGTGGTCGCATCCTCGTCATCGATGACGACGCTATGGTGCGCCGAGCGCTATTGCGCGTGATCGGCCGAGGTCACGAGGTTGTGGAGGCCGCCGATGGCCGCGAAGCATTGGCGCTTTTGGAGAACGACCAGGCATTCGACATCATCCTTTGTGATCTCATGATGCCTGGTGTCGACGGGCCGAAGGTCTACGAAGAACTCCCCGATCCTTCGCTCCGAAAGAAAATCGTGTTTGTGAGCGGCGGCGCATTCACGCGTCACTCGCGGGACTTCTTGCTCAAAGAACAACCCATCGTGCTGGAGAAACCCGTTTCGAGAGCACGCTTGCTTCAGCTCATTCGCTCGCGGGTCGAAAGCCAAGGGTGAGCGACCACTACCTCAAAAAGGAACTCTACGCTCTCGTTCGCACAAACGAGGATGTGTTCGACTTTCTGCAGGCAGGATCGCTAGACGGAATCTGGTACTGGGATCTGAAGGACACTGAGCACGAGTGGATGAGTCCGCGCTTTTGGGAGGTGTTCGGATACGAACCTGCGACCAAGCGCCACCTCGCCACAGAGTGGCAGGACATGATTCACCCCGACGACCTTGGGTTGGCGCTCGAGAACTTTGAAAAGCACCTGCAAGACCCAATGCATCCCTACGACCAAGTCGTGCGGTATCGTCATGCGGACGGCCATTGGATCTGGGTTCGATGTCGTGGACTGATCATTCGCGATCCAGAAACCGGCGAGGGAGTGCGAATGCTCGGCGCACATACCGACGTCACCGCCCTGAAAGAAACGGAAGTCAGACTGGAGACGGCACTTTCGGAAGCCCAGCAGCTTCGCTTGCGCGCAGAAGATCGTTTCCAAGATCTCTACGACTCCTCACCGGACATGTACGTGAGCGTGCATCCGGAAACCAGCCATGTGCTCGCTTGCAACGCCACCGTGGTTCGGACTCTGGGATACGAGCGAGACGTGATTGTCGGTCGCTCGGTGCTTGAACTCTACGACCCATCTTCTTTGCCTGACGCCAAACGCGCATTCGAGGAGTTCGTCCAAACAGGACAGGTCAATAACGCCGAGCTCACCCTCCGCCGCAAAGACGGAGGAACGATTCCAGTACTTCTGAGCGTGCGCTCCGTTCGCGACAGTGCAGGCAACATCGAGCACAGCATCTCAACGTGGCGAGACATCTCGAATCTTAAGCAAGTCGAGCGCCTGAGCCGACTCACGGAGGAACTCAAGCGCTCGAACGAGGAACTCGAACAGTTCGCCTACGTCGTCTCACACGACTTGCAGGAGCCTCTGCGAATGATCAGCTCGTTCACAGAGTTGTTGCGCGAAGCGGAAGCGGGTTCGGACGACGCGGACAAGTACCTTGGTTTTGTGCTTGAGGGGTCGCAGCGAATGCAGGCGCTCGTACGCGACTTACTCGAGTTCTCCAGGGTCGGCCGTGCCGCTGAGCGCTCACAAGTCAGTGTGGAAAGCGTCTTGCTCGAAGTGAAGCGGGACTTGTTCGAGGCCGTCACAGAGAGTGGCGCCTCCATCACGTGGTCAGCACCGCTGCCCATGGTCCACGCAAGCCAACTCCGTATCCGTCAGCTGTTCCTGAATCTGCTCGGCAACGCGATTAAGTTCGGTGGGAGCAACGTCGAAATTCGTGCGGAAGCTCGGGACGGTTGGACCGAGTTTTCAGTTCGCGACGACGGCATCGGGATCGCATCCGATCACCACCGGCGGATCTTTCGGATCTTTCAGCGTCTCCACGCGCGCGACAAGTATCCGGGCACGGGCCTCGGGTTGGCGCTCTGTCGAAAGATTGTGCGCTCCCTTGGCGGCCGAATTTGGCTTGAGTCCAAGCCTGGCGAGGGGACCACCTTCTACTTCACGCTCCCGTCAGCTCCAAACTGATCAGCCAAATCGTGCGCCGATTCAAGGCTCGGTGGCTTCTGTAAGAACCCGCGGACGAAAGAGTACGACTCTGCTCGCTCGCGATCGCGCGGGTCGCTCGACGACGTCAGCATGACAATCACGCTCGGTTCGGATCCGTGCGCGGCGATTCTGTCTCTGATTTTTGCGTACTCGTCGAGGAACTCGAACCCGTCCATTCGCGGCATGTTGATGTCGAGGACCAGGAGCATAGGTGGGAATGCGTTCCCAAGCGTTGTGCGTGATTCCTCGTACTGGAGAAACAATCGCAGGGCGTCTTCCCCGTTCTCCAACGAGTAGATTTTCGGGAAGCGCCCTGTCTTTGAAAGCACGTGACGACACAACTCCACATCTCCTGGGTTGTCGTCCACGACAAGGCAGCTCTCGACCTTCTTCACGTCATCAGTATGCCTGCCTGTATCCAGATTAGGAAGTAGAGTCCCTGGAATGGCGCGCACGTTGGAGGAACGGTTGGTTCGAGTCGACCTGGCACGTTCCAAGGAAATGATCGCGAGCGCGTTCTCCCGTGCGCTCGAGATTCCGCTCGATAGCCCAGCACCAGCCATGTGGACTGGAGCAAAAGAGTGGGATCGCTGGACAGAGCTGGAAGTCGTTGTGCGAGCGTTGCCGAACTCCGGCGGCACGAGCATCCGCATCGAACTGACGCACGTTCAGAAGCCAATCTCCTTCTTGTGGGGCGTCGCCGCGATGCTCTCGATCCCTCTCGTGTTCCCTTTCTTTTGGTTGATCGCCAGAGCTAGTCGAACCGCACAAGCACAAGAACGTCAGCGGAGCGTAGTGATGCACAAGCTGTGGAGTGAGCTGCACAGCGTGCTTTCGACGGAGCGCGGATACCGTGAAACACGCGTTCGCGTCGCGCACGATGCCGTGCTCGAAGAACTGTTGTCGCGAGAAACGACTCAGAAATCTTCCGCATAGGAAAATTGCACACGCCGTCGGTTCCTTGTGGCCATCCCTTCGGTCCACGTACGATCAGGTGTGGTGAGTCGTCGCCAGTTCCTGCGTTCGACAATTGCAGCTGGAACCGCCGCAGCGGCACGGGCAACCGCTCAAGGACCCACCATCCTTCGCCGACGTGAGTACCGACTCCGAGTCTTAGGGACGCACGTCACGCTCCAAGAAGAACTGCGGGAGCGAGCCGAACGTGAACTGGGAATCAACATCACCTTCGCTCCTGGTGGCAGCGCAGCAGTCCTTCACCAAGCAGCAACACGCCCGACCTCGTTCGACCTCTATGAGCAGTGGTCGAACAGCATCAATGTGTTGTGGCAAGCCGGCGCCATTCAGCCAATCGACCGAACGCGAATCGAGGCATGGGACGACGTCAACACGCTCACGAAGACTGGCCGACTCACGCCCGCTGCCCAGATTGGGGCTGGTGATGCGCCATACCGTCTTCTCTACGTTCAACCCGATGCCCGGTTGGGGTCCAACGAAACAAATCTAATCAGCTTTCTTCCGTATGTGCACAACGTCGACTCGTTTGGATACAACGCGGATGCCATCGCTGAGGGAACGGCCTACGAGACAGAAAGCTGGGGCTGGCTGTTCGACTCACAGCACCGGGGCAAGGTCGCACTTGTCAATGCGCCCACGATTGGACTCTTCGACGCAGCGTTAGCTGCAAGCGCGAGTGGGCGTCTGTCCTTCAACGACATCGGTTCACTTACCCGCAGCGAACTCGATGCGCTGTTCGACCTCCTGATCGAACTCAAGCGCGACGGGCACTTCCGTGGAGTGTGGTCGTCTGTGCCACAATCGGTAGACCTGATGCAGCGAGGCGAGGTGGTCGTGGAAAGCATGTTCTCTCCAGCAGTTGCCTCGTTGAACGGACAGGGAACACGATGCGTCTATGCCGCGCCGCGCGAGGGATACCGCGCGTGGCACGGCGTCATGTGCTTGTCGTCCGCAGCTTCCGGGTCGACTCGTGATGCTGCCTACGAATACATGAACTGGTGGCTCTCAGGTTGGCCCGGCGCGTTCATCGCTCGACAGGGCTACTACATATCCACTCCCGAACGTTCGCGCGAGCACCTGAGCGAGGACGAATGGGCGTACTGGTACGACGGTCGCGAGACCCATGTGCCGCTCACAAATCCGCAAGGACAGGTTGCCGTGCCTGCAGGGTCAAGGAGACGTGGCGGTTCGTACGAAGACCGATTCTCCCGGGTCGCGGTGTGGAACACGGTCATGCCCACCTATGAGTACAGCCTACGTCGCTGGGGCGAGTTTTTGTTGGCGTGAAGCTTGGTGTCACCCAGCGGTTGTACGCAGGCTTCGCGTGCCTGTTCTTCGTTCTCGTTGTCCTCGTGTGGGTGAACGAGCGAGCGTTGCAAGCGAGTGGATCTGCGCAACAGAACTACGAGACCGCTGCTCAGCACCGAGACGACGTTCAAAGCCTTGGCCAAATCGCTGCAGAACTTCAGCGACGGGTGCAGCTGTATGGCTATGCCGGGCACGATGCAACGCCCGAACGGGTCCGCGAGCTCCTCGACGAACTCGAGAACGGGATCGCGCGACTGGCTGATGAGGCAGACGAAGAACTGCTCGAACGGTTGTCGAGCCATGTCAGCGAATACCGAAACAGTTTTAGCCTTGCGGTTGAGGAACGTGCTCTTCGCACCGAACTCGTTCAAGAGATCGTCCCAACGCTCGAACGCGATATCTCATCGGCGATTCCGGGAGGCTCGCAATCGTTCGAACTCTTTTCCGCGCAACGTCTCAATCTCCGCCAGTACCTGATCGATCCTGAGTTCTCCCTGCTCACAAGTTCCACAGATGCTCTTCGCGAGTTGGATGCGCCCACCGAAGTCAAGGACACGTTGCAACGTCATGTCGACGTCTTCACCCGCATCGTGCAAGCCACTCGCGGCTACTTGTTCCTGATCAACGTCGTCCTCGCGGGCCAGTCCATGGAGTTTGCGTACACCTTGGGCGAACTCGAGACGTCAAGCCGACAACGGATTGCAACCACGTCACAGTCCGTAGCGGTGACCGTTCGAAACGCTCGCCGAGCGAGCTGGGTCTTGGCCGTGGGCGGGCTCTTGTTCGGGCTCGTGTTGGCTGTCCTGATTGGACGCAGCATCTCAAGACCCCTGGGAGCGATCACACAGACGCTGAGGCAGTTGGGAGAAGGCGCTCGTGGAATCTCTGTTCCCGGCGTGGAGCGTGCTGACGAAATAGGCGTCATGGCGCGAGCCGCAAACGTATTTCGAGAACAGAACGAACGAACCGCTGAACTCCTGGATGAAACCCGACGGCTTGCCGAGAGCCTGGACGAACACAAGGGTCAACTCGAACGATCCAACGATGAACTCGAGCAGTTCGTACACACGGTGTCCCATGATCTAAAATCACCGCTCGTTACGATCGCGGGGTTTCTTGGGATCATGAAGGAGCTTGCTTCGCGAGGTGAAGTCGAAGCAGCACTGTCGAAGATGGGCAAACTCGAACGCTCGCATCAACGGATGAATCAGCTCATCGATGACTTGCTCGACCTGAGTCGCGTTGGGCGAACCGACATCGAGCGGACAGAAATCCAACTCGAAACGGTTGTTGGCGAGCTGCTTGACGAAATGCGCCGACGGCATCCAGACGCCCACTTCGAGTGTGGTGCACTTCCAACGATCCAGGGCAACGAGTCTCGGGTTCTCCAAGTACTCGAAAATCTGGTCGGCAACGCGATCAAGTACGCCGGAGAGTCAGCGACCGTGACAGTCACGGCGGAGGAAAATAGCGAAGGTGTCGTGCTGACTGTCGAGGACGATGGTCCGGGAATTTCTCCAGAACACCACGAACACGTCTTTGGACTATTTCAACGGCTTGATCGCACGCACAAGGGAACCGGTGTTGGATTGGCGATCGTCCGCAGAATCATGAAGTTTCACCAAGGTCGCGTGTGGATCGACTCAAGCGGAGATGGGTCGGGCACCAAGTTCAACCTACTCTTTCCGGTGAATCATGACTGACATCTTCCGTGTGATGCTGGTCGAGGACGACGATGACCACGCCGAGCTAGCGACGTTCCATCTCGAAGCTGCGGCTTCGGAACTATCTCTCTTGAGGCTTAGGGATGGCAATGCGGCACTCATGCACCTTCAAACACAGGCGCGCGACGACCCTGCTGCTCTTCCCGACCTGGTGCTGCTCGACCTTCAACTTGAGACTGTCGATGGGCTCGCTGTGCTCGAGAAGGTTCGTTCCGATCCGGCGCTCTCATCCGTTCCTGTTGTGGTGTTCTCCACCTCGAACGCAGAGCATGACAAGTTGGCCGCTTACGCCCGTCATGCGAGTTCGTACCTCGTCAAACCAGCTGACTTTGACGAATACCGGAACTTGATGAAGCGGGTCGTCGCGTACTGGCGCGACTGCAACCGACGCCCTCAAGGCAACCGATGAGCCGACTGCGCATTGCACTCGTCGAGGACAACGACGACCACGCCGAGCTCGTCGAAACGGTTGCTGAGTCAACTCGCGGACTCGTTGGCGACTTCCTGCGGTTCAGAACGATGGCTGAGGCATTGGCGGAATTACCGACGAGTACGGTGGACCTTGTACTGCTGGACCTGAGCCTTGATGACAGCTCCATCAAGCAGACTCTCGAACGCCTGCCAGAGATCGTTCGTAGCGTTGCGGCACCGGTTGTTGTCTTGACCTCGTTGGATGATCGCGACATCGGAAGCCAGGCGATCAAAGCTGGAGCGCAGGACTACCTCTCTAAACACGGGCTGACCGGTCAACGTTTAGCCGACGTGTGCAGGTATGCGGTGGAGCGACATGTCCTGAAAGCCGAACTGCAGACCGCTCGTGATGAGCTTCAGAAGCAAGCCGAAGAGCTCGCTCGTTCGAACGACGAACTGGAACAGTTTGCATATGTCGCATCGCACGATCTCCAAGAGCCTTTACGAATGGTGACCAGCTTCGCTGCCTTGTTGGAAGATGAGCTTGGTGAGCTGACACCGAAAGCGAAGCAGTACTTGGGGTTTGTCACGGAAGGCGCCGAGCGAATGCAGAAGCTCATCGCCGGGCTGCTTGCGTTCTCGCGAGTCGATCGAGAAGTGAACTTCGTCACTCACTCTGCATCCGCCGCGCTCGACGGGGCAATCCTGCAGCTCACGGAAGTGATCCGCGAAAGCGGCGCGAACATTACACGCGATCCCCTGCCGGACGTCTTTGCAGACCAACTCCTGCTGGCTCAGCTGTTTCAGAACCTTCTTTCGAACGCCATCAAGTTCTGCAAAACCACGCCTGAAATCCGCGTCTCATGCGAGCGAGTAGCCGAAGCGTGGAAGTTCTCGGTCGCGGACAACGGAATTGGATTCGAAGCAAACCATGCAAAGCGAATCTTTCAGATGTTCAAACGCCTCCACTCACGCGATGCGTTCGAAGGCGCGGGGATCGGCTTGGCAATTGCGGCAAAAATCGTGACGACACACCACGGAGAAATTTGGGCGGAGTCCAAACCTGGAGAAGGCACGACTTTCTTCTTCACGCTTCAGCAAGTCGACTGATCGAACCACCAGTCGGTTTCAGTCGCTCCGAACCGCAGCACAAAATCAACACCACTCAACTGTCTGCGAGGCCTGCGCTGTCGCAATAAAAGAGGATTCGGCTCGTTTTCCAATGATTTCGTTGGCACGTCTCGCAGAACCAACTGATTCCAGAACTGCATAAATCATATGCCGTGATGAGCCTTGTCACTCTTACTCGGAATGAAAATGTTGGCGTATGGACAGAGCTGTAGAACTCTCAAACGGAATCTCGATTCCCCGACTCGGCCTCGGTGTCTTCCGTTCTGGCTCTGGCGACGGAACCCGCAACGCAGTCCATTGGGCGCTCGAGGCTGGGTACCGACACATTGATACTGCAGCCGTGTACAAGAATGAGCTCGAGGTAGGACAGGCTGTCCGCCAGAGTGGTCTCACCCGGGACGAGATCTTTCTAACCACGAAGCTCTGGCGTGACGACTTTGGATACGACTCGGCACTACGTGCATTCGATTCAAGCCTGGAAGCTCTCGGCCTGGATCGAATCGACCTTTACCTGATGCACTGGCCCAGCCCTGAGACGCGTGTTGCGACATGGAAAGCGCTGGTGGCTATCCAGAAAAGTGGGCGCTGTGGAGCGATCGGCGTGAGCAACTTCAACGCGTCACACATTTCCGAGCTGATCGAAGAAACAGGCGTGACGCCTGCAGTGAATCAAATCGAACTGCATCCGTTCCTTCAACAGCGAGCGTTGGTCCGCTATTGCACCAAACACAGTATCGCTGTAGAGGCGTGGGCTCCGCTGACAAAGGCACAGCGACTTGACGATCCTGTGCTCGAACAGATTGGTCACGAGATGTCTCGAACCGTGGCGCAGATATTGGTTCGCTGGTCTCTTCAGCGCGGTTTCATCCCTCTCCCAAAGTCGAGCAACAAGTCACGAATTCGGGAGAATGGCGCGGTGTTCGACTTTCAGCTGTCCGTTGAGCAGATGTCTCGAATCGATGCGCTGGACGCCAACTACCGCTCCGCTCCCGGCTGGGATCCGACCGCGGTCCCATAGCTCATGGAGCTGACATGAGCCTCAGTCGAAACTCAACTTGAGTGGTACCCGGCGTGTTTTCGAAGCGGAGTTGCTCGACGATCCGTGTAACGCACTCGTTGCCATTCGAGCGAATCGACGCCACCCGACCATCACGAACCACGAGCGCTACTTCGACCTCGGCGAACCCGCACTCGAAGCGCGCGGTTCGCAGTGACGCTGCAACGAGCCGTGTGTTGAGCACACCCCGGACTCGAAAGCGGTCGAACACAGGTCGTGGTCGATGGTCACGGATGGTTGCGTAGCCGGGTTCCGCCCACGCGGGTTCTTCGACGAGCGTACCGAGCGCGCCGAGGTCTTCGGCCCGTCGGATATTGTTCCGTGTGGCGACAATGAGAGTGATCGACGTCCGAGATTCTCGTCGGTCAAACCTGAGCTCGGCAAACAACGTGAGCAGGCAACGAGTGACTGCATCGTTTCGCGGTCGAACAGGCTCAACAGTTTCGACGCGTCCGTTGATCCCGATTACCAGTCGAAATCTGCCTGCGCGTGGCCGAGAGTCACGACGACCGCAAATGGTCGCACGGTTGTTGGGAGGCCGGAACGCTCGTGCTTCTTCGGGCGAGAGTCCCTCTGTGTAGATCCGATAGAGGTAGCGAGCACCGTCGCTGGCAAAAACGTCGGACGCTCTGTCCTGTCCCGCATCGCCGAATAGCTCCTCCATCACCTGTCGCTCTGCTTCGTTGGCAGCCTCACGTGCATCCCGCGAGGATTGTTGCGCAGAGGCAACCGACACGCAGAACAAGACAAACGCCACACTCATCGTCCTCATGGATGAACGACGACCACCCCGGCGCGCTGTCGCAAAAAAGAGGCAGCGCAGCCCAATTCGGCTCGTTTCCCGACGATTCTCGTTTGGCTAGAACTGTTTTGCGATAGTGCCGAGCGGTCGTACGGACGAAGGAGACTATGGCGTTGCGAACGCCACGAGCTTTGCCTCGCACTCTTCGTCCCACGATGATGTGAGCAGGAAGGCGCGAGATCCGTCCGCGTTCAGTGTCGCGCTACGAATGTAGTTCTTCTGAGAGTCGATTGGTTGCGTGATGATGTGCCGGCACTTTCGCGTCGCCCAGTCCCAAACGCTCATCACGCTATACGAGCCACTGTTGCGCTGCTGAATCATCCAGAGCTTCGTGCCGTCAGCGCTGAACCCGAGACCCGTGATGCTCGATGACTCCATCAACGTCAGTCTCTCAAGGACTGGCCACTTCTCTCCCACGCCATGCACCACGAGCACTAGGGGTGTGCCTGGCTTTGTCGTGTCGAATGCGCCGTGCACCAGCGCTGTCCCGTCGGGCGAAAAGCACGCGTCGACCGGAAAGTATCTCGCCGTCGCAATCCGCTTGAGCTGTTTGCCCGCCTTCGTATCCCAGATGCGGAGATAGGCCTCGCTGTTGACACTCACCAGATGTCGACCGTCAGGAGAGGCGTCGAGTGAGATTGGAGACTCGAAGGTCTTGCGCTCAAAATCCTGCATCTGGCCACGTCGCCACACCCGAACGTTGTGGCCGAGGAACGCGATGGTGTCCTCGCCAAGCCACGCTGCTGCGCAAGTATTGTGGTCCGCCTCGATCGTCTCCAGCACTTCACCATCCGTCGATACGACCAACGCCCCCAAACGCTTCTCGTCAGGAATGGTCCCTGTGGCGACGAGGCGACCATCAGGCAGGAAGAGCAGAGGGCGATCCGTGTTCTCGATTCTCATGAACTCCGTCGCGCTATCGCCGACGTCGTCCAGTCCTATCAGGCGAACGTGGGTACCTCGCGGACGTACCGGAAACGAAAGAGCGAACCGGTTGCGCCTCGAATCGAACCTCATGTGGTGGACGGCCTGACCTCGTTCAAAGGTCGTGAGGAGGGTCCCGTCGGAGATGTTCTGTCGTTTCATGGCGCTGCGCTTCCCGGCACTCAACAGCGACTACCATCTCCGCACGATCAAGCGTCTAGGGTTTCATGAAGAAGGATGCGATCAATACAGCGATCGCGATCACAACAGCTGCGACGAGCCGCATGTTCATGGCGAACGTCTCATCGCTGCGTTGGCTACGTTGTTCGCGCTCAACAGCCGCGAGTCGCCGCTCTAGATCGTCGTCCCCCACGACGAACAGGGTAACATGAGCTGTGCTGGTCTTTCGATGTCACCCTGCCGATGCACATGACACAATCACTTCACACACTGCGACGGCACAGTTCCAGGGCCCTCACGACTGTCGATGACCTTCTCAGTCTACCAACAGCGATCCACTCTTCGATCCTGAGCGAGTTCAAGTGGCACGTTGTGAAGAAGGACTACGACGCTTGGATCGAGGAGTACGTCGAAGAGTTCGAGGATCCGCCACACTTCACCTACGAAACCATGCGGTATTCAGATCTCGCGCATCCCGCGCTGCCCGACATGTTGTCGAACGAAGCTTCTGAGTTTCGATATCAAAAAATCACCGGGTTCAAAACGCTACACGTATTCTTCGCGTTTGGCAGTCCAACCGTTGGTTCGATCTTCGACACCGAAGGAAACACGCTCTTTCGGATAGGCGATTCTGGTGTTCGTGCAGCGCTCGGACGCCGCTTCGATGACGGGGAGCTGTTGGCAATCCATGCGTTGGTCTTCTGGGCGAGGGATGGACAGACGGTCGGCGATCTTCGCGAGAAGATTGAGCGCTCGGACCGAGACGGAGTCGACTCCCTGTTTCCGTGAGGGGACTAGCGAACCTGATCGAGACGAACCGGAGGTTCGATCTCGGCCCACTCCAGTGTTTCGTTCAGCGTGTACGCGCAGTATCCATCGTTCACGTCCGGATACTCACGCTGCAGCTGTTTGGACTTCGTTGGCAGAGGCGCCACACGCTAGGTGCGCGTTAAGAACTTCTGGATTGAGCTCGTCTAACTTTCACGCCAAGGACGAAAAACACAATCGCAAACATTGCGAGAACTGCCGCCGCAATCCACTTACTGCTCCGCCCGGGTATCCCCCATGCGGCTCGCTCTGGTTCGTCGGGGTCGTACAAAATCTCATACGTGCTTTCGTCGTACGCGTAGCGAGAGGAACCTCTCAACTCGTGACGCGTTCCTGACGTGTCCACGTACTCCACCTTCGCCCAGTAGTAGTACGAGCCGTCCGACTGCCGAGTACTCCCCGTGTCGACCACTTCTGCGTCGACAGGTCGCCATGCTTCAACCTCTCTGTTTCGCTCGTCCTCGTTTTTCGCGCTCGCGAAGAAGCCCACCGCTCCCACCAAGCAGCCGAACGTGATTACGCCCCAAATGCCGAGCGCGATGTTCACTAGAGGGCCGTCAGGGAGTCCGTGACGATTTCGGTGTTCGCTGCGCGATCGCAGTTCTCGGATCCGGGAAACTCCGACATCGGAATGAGTTTCTCAATGGTCTCGCCCGCGTCGAAGTCAGCACATGTGGAACCCGACGTTGTCGTGCCATTCGCACACGTCACGTTCACACTCCAACATGCACGAACGCGCGCCGAACCCTGGTCGTGAACTGCGGTGCAGTTAAATCCCTCGGCGGCACCAACGCAGTTGACGTGGACGTTGTGTTCTTCACTGCATCCCAGCAGGACGAACACGCTCACCAGCAACAATAGTCTCATGCGTTGATGGTAGATGATTCGGAGAGTTCCATCGGACTCGCCGATCAGAATTAAGAGCAGGACGGAGGAGCTTTCGACTCGCCTCACCCAACTGGCGGAGGGGTCAGTCGCGGACATCAACTGCGTTTGGTCGCGAGCCGACGACTGCGTACCTCTCTTCGTTGGCGTCGGTGTTCCGGTAGGATCGCGCCGGTATGGCCGAAGATTCTTCACTAGGTCCGACACGTGCGGTCGTGCGACTGACGAAGCCGTTCGTGCGATTCATGCATGTCCAGTCGGCGAGCGGAATCGTCTTGATGGTCTGCTCGGTAGTGGCGCTCGGAATCGCAAGCTCTCCTCTCGCGGATGAATACGCGCAGTTCTGGGAGCGACGCTTCGTTGTTGGCCTCGGCGACTTCCGTCTGGACTACCCACTCTGGTACTGGATCAACGATGCGTTGATGGCGGTGTTCTTCTTCGTTGTCGGCTTGGAGATTAAGCGTGAGGTCGCCGTCGGGGAGCTCCGGGAGCGGAGCAAGCTTACCCTCCCCGTCGCAGCGGCGGTCGGCGGAGCGGTTGTTCCCGCCACCGGTTTTGCATTACTTCAGGCTGGCGGCCCGCACATGAGTGGGTGGGCGATTCCCATGGCCACAGACATTGCGTTTGTGGTCGGCCTGTTGGCACTTCTTGGCGACAGAGTGCCGAAGAGTCTCAAGGTCTTCCTCGTCTCACTCGCCATCGCGGACGACCTCATCTCAGTGGTCATTATTGCGCTCTTCTTCACAGCGCAGATCAAGGGCTCGTTCCTCCTCGCAGCTGGGATGGGCTTGCTCGTCGTGGTGGGCATGAACGCGCTCGGCGTACGCGCTGTCGCAGCCTACGTTGTTGTCGGCGTGTTCGTGTGGGTGTGCACCTTGAAGTCCGGAGTGCATCCCACGATCGCCGGCGTACTCCTTGGCGTGCTGACCCCAACGCGAGCACTACTCCACAATCAGGAAGTCACTCAGTCGGTCACCCGTGCAACGACGGCTTTCGAGTCGGATGAGGATTCCGTACGTCGCCGGGCACTCAATGAGCTCGCGTTTGTGGCGCGCGAAGCCACATCGCCTTTGGTCCGACTCGAATCCGCACTTCACCCGTGGGTTGCGTTCGCCATCATTCCAGCGTTCGCGTTGGTCAACGCCGCTGTCGCTGTGACTCCGTCGGCGGTGGCGGACTCGTTGGCAATCTCTATTGCGGCTTGCCTCGTGGTGGGTAAGCCCGCCGGGATTTCGCTCGCAGTTCTCGTAGTACAGAAACTGGGGTGGGCGCGGATGCCTGTTTCGCTCCCCGTGCTGATTGGCGCCGGCATGCTCGCTGGTATCGGGTTTACCATGTCACTCTTTGTCACAGGACTATCGCTCGAAGGCGATGCCGCGACGGTTGCGCGGACTGGAGTCCTGATGGGAAGCATCGCGAGCGGCCTTTTTGGGATGCTGGTGCTGCGGCGTTTCCTTCGCAAACCAAACTCATAGAGGCTGTACGCCGCGACATTTGCCAACCGCGTTGCAAACCTGCCAACTCTCCGGGAAGTCGGACTGATGTCCAAGCAACTCTACCAACTTGCCAAAGACGGTCATCTTCAACTGCTGCTTCAGGCCATCGAAGACGACGAGAATGCAATCCTCGCAATATATCAGTGGCTCCACGTCGCAGCCGCGCTCGGTCATGACGAGGCTGAGGAGATGGCTTCAGATATGCACGAAGCAAGTTTGGATCGCGGGGGTGTAGAGACCGTTGCCGTTCTGCACTTTGAAGTCGCTCAGTGGTTCATCGAGGGCACCAACGGTGTGGTTCAAAACCTAGAGCATGGATTGGCGCAGCTCGCTGCTGCTCAGCAGTTTCAACTGCGCGAGTCCGTTCATGTGGATGCAGAACTGAAGGTGCTCCGTGCGAAACTCAACCCTACTCAGCGGCAACGCTTCGACGCTATCTTCCCCGGGCTAAAATAGGGGCTGGACTGGCGAAGACGGTTGTCGTTCGCCTTCACGGTCTCAAACTCGTGTGCGTAACGAAAACGTCACTCGGCTGATGCTGCCGCAAAACGACGCACGCCCAACACTAGGGCGTCGGGCGTGCGTAGCAAGCTGAGGAAGTTAAGGTGGCCTATGAGGGCTCGAGCAGCATCGCGATTGCGCGCCCTTGCTCTTGCGGTCGCCCTGTCACGCGAGCGATATCGGCAAGGTATTCTCCGACATACTCACGCAACATCGCGATCCAGCGCGAAGGATACGCGCGCTCACGCCCGCGCATTCGCATGACCAGTCGCACGCGATGGCCCTGTCCGAGAAATTTCCGTGCCCGAGAGAGCTTCGTCACCAAGTCGTGGTCGTCAGTTTTCGGCCGCAACTGAACCGTTTTGACGACCGGGCTTGCAGACTTCTTCGCAGCCTTCTTCTGTTCGTACTTGTACTTCCCGTAGTCGATGATCTTGCAGATCGGCGGCCGCACTTTGGGGTTTACCTCGACGAGATCGAGCCCTTGCTGTTTGGCGAGTTCTCGCCCCTCGACGTTCGACATGATCCCAATCAGCGATCCGTCAGAGTCAACGACACGAATCGGTGAAATCCGAATGTGATGGTTGATGCGATGTTTTGGACGCTCGGGCATTCGTCCCCGGAGTCGCCGACGCATCAGGCAGCCTCCTGGGCCACCTTAACCTCGACGATGCTCGCGGAGCGCGTCCGCATCTTCTTTTGCGCCGCTGGGCGCAGCGTTTGCCACATGAACTCGAACACATCGAAGAAGTCGGTGGGTTCAAATCCGTGCTCCTCGAGAGCCTCTTGAACCGACACGGACATCTGCTGCAGACGCTCGTAGAAGATGCCCATCGGGTGGTCCGTGAGACGGAGCCCGGGCGCCATATACTCCGCCTGACGCGAGTGTGTGTTCATGCGAATCACAGTGAACTTGTCAGGGCGCAAAGCCGCCATGAATATGGTTGCAAGCTCCCATGACGGCGTCTTCCCCATGCCCCGCTCAAGAGCGACCACAAGTTCATCAAACCGTCGAACGAATGACGCACGGCTGTGCAAGAGGGCAAACAACGCGTTCGCGAACGCAGCGTGATGCTTTGGGCTCATTGCGAGGAACAACTTCCGCTCGGATAGCTTGATGATGTCCGTAGACGAAACCACTTTGCCCGCACTGTCGAAAACAGCTCTCGGTTCTCCACGCTGGAGAAATCGTTGAAGGCGCGCCTTTCCGAGTTCCGCCTTGGCCGTGGCGATCAGTCCGTCACGATGACGCTTGAGCGGCTTCTTCCGTTCGTCACCTCGATGTCTGCTCAAATACTCGGTGTCGACGAACCCTTGCGAGTAGAGCTCTCCAAAGTACGCAATCTGTTCAGATAGCGAGACCGTGCGAACACGACGCGTCTTTTTCTTCTTTGTCCCGAGCATCCCTTGCAATGCGTCCACGATGCCGAGAGTCACGTCGAGTCGACGATCTACGGCGTCGAACAAGTGGTAGTACCCCTTCTTGAACGATCTCGGAAACCCATCCTGAAACTGCAAGTGAACCCTATCGCTCTCACGTGAGGTGACGATGCCAAGGCCCCACTCTTCGCGCAGCGAGTGTTGGAAGAGAGCGGGAACATCAGCTTTGGGATCATGGAGTTGAATCGGATCGGTGATTGAATCGAGCAAGTCGAGGCCTTCCTGTTAACGGAGAAATACGCTCGTGCGGACCACGCCGCGCGGCGAAGAGCCGTCTGATCACCATCGATGCAGACGGCATGCATACCGACACATGCTCTACATCAGCAGCAGAGTTGTGCCGTCGGCATGCGCTATGTCATCCGACGTTCGGCAGTCGCGAAAAGCAAACGTGCGATTCAAGACTGCGACTCGAGAAAACAAAAAGTGACGCGAGTAGGAGCGACTCGAACGGGCCTCAGTCACGAGGGCCGGGAGCGAAGTCACTCATGTCGGATGGTGACGTTCTACTGCACCGTAGTAGAATTGTCAAGTTTTTTCGGGCAATTCTGTGATCTAGTACCGAAGGACCGCGGCAACGGGCTGCTTGGTAGGCATCTTCGAACGCGGAAGCACGTGCACTTCTGAGCCGTGCAGGAGTGCGCACGCAGCTGTTCGATCAACAAGTTCACGGTCACTTGTTCTCTGCATCGAAGGGATGAGGTTTCCGTCACGCACAAGCGCGAACATGCGTGCACCACGCTCGATGAACAGTGTCTCGACGCGCCCTTCACACGCTGCTTGAAGCGCTTTAGGGATGTCGACAACGACAGGCCGGTTCTCGCTCAGCTTGGCTTCAGGCTCACCCAAGAGATGGTCGCGAGCTGCGGCGATTGCAATATCCCAGCGCGCTTCATCACTTAGTGAAGAAGGGTCAACACTTGGTGCGATCGTCCACTGAAGCTTGGAGATCTGGTCGTACAAGGAGGTCCACTGAGCCAACCCGATCAGAACGCGAGGTTGGGAACTGAGTGGAAGTAGTTCGGCGACACGGTCATCGACGGCACGAAACAGTCGGACTGCATCCTTCGTCCGCGCCACCACACCGACACCTTGCCCGTGAAAGACAGAGAAGTTTGTGGAGTGGTAATGCAAGCTCGGTTCGGCACCGTCATCCGGACGAACTTCATCGACGTGCTGCGGCAAGGCGGGTGAGTCCAGACGTGCACTCTGAAAGAGATCACCACGATAAAGCGAGTTGTGTCCGAGCCCGATGCACAGTGCCCAGGCCTCGCTCCTCCGTACGAAGCGCATAAGCGGCGCCAAATGAAAGCGACTTCCAGCCAGGACCAGGTCCTGTACGTGCTCCGGCAACTCGATCACACGAGCAGTTTCGGTCGAAAGCAGACCACACACGTAGCCTCCGGGGCGTACGGCAAGTAGCTGCTCTTCTAGCGCGCCGAAGTCCAACGCATCGGCTCGAACCGCACGCTTGGCTTCGTAGAGAATGGCGCGAACGCGCATTTCCCATGCACGTCGAGAAACCTCGGCATGCGTGTAGATCGAAACATGAGGACCGACCGTGGATTGAGCGAGGCGTTTGAGTTCGGTGGGAGTGATGGTCTTCACGACAGCACCTCGCTCTCATCCAACATCGCCGCGGTAACTGCCTCCAATAGCGTCGCCGGTCGAATGATGGAGCGAGCGCATTGGTCGTCGTCAACCAATACGAGCTCGCGATACTCATGGTCGATCATGGCTTCAAGCGCCTCTCCGACGCTCGATTGAGGACGAACAACTCGCGGCGAGGACATCAGATGCGCCACCGGGCGCGACATGTCCCTGATTCCCTTTACAACGAGATCCTCAGCTCGAAGGAGTCCGAGTAGATGATGGTTCACATCGACCACGAGCGCAGCCGTGCGCCGCTGCCTTCTGAAGCGTTCAAGTGCTTGTCCGACCTGCGACGCCGGACTCATGAGCAACGCGTCACGCATGGAGAGCGCCGTAACCGGCGCGCTCAGAAGCTGCCGAAGCCGTGTCTGGCGCGCCAGCTTTGCCTGATTCTGCAGCTCTCGGCGAATCTGAGGATGAAGTTGAAGTGCGGCGAACTCAATCACGAGACCACCGTCGAGTCATGCCATCGCAATGCGTTGTGATGTCTGCGGCGCCGCGCGCGCTCCCGTTCGTTCTTTCTAAGTGTGTTCATACATCTAGCAGTGGATGCAGAAATCAATCCATGCCTTGCCCGTAACTACGTGGCCGCGTTCGTGGCAAAGCGCCACACCAGTGCCACAACGCCTCTTGCGCACACCAAACCGACGCACTGTGACGAATCGCTACGGGTCGTGATGGGAGGTGTGCCCTTCGAGTTGGCACGGCACTCGCAGACATGACCGAGTATGAATCAGAAACAAGAACTCAAGACTCGCGTTGTTGCGAAACAAAAAGAACTCGAAGCGCGAATCGCAACTCTGCAAGCCGATGCTGGTGCGGCTGCTCGCGAGGAACGCGCAAAGCTCGAACGCAAGCTCCGGGAAGCGAAAGAACAAGTGAAGAACGGATGGGATCAGATGACCGAGGACGTCGCAGCGAAGCTCAACGCGTGGCTTGCTGACGAGCCGTCATAAAGTGTTGCGACGTTGGTCCACCGCAAGTTTCGTCGGCGCAGTACTTGCGGCGCTGGTCGCCCTATTTGGCACTCCGGAACTTGCCCAACACGCTCTAGCGCTGCTGCCGTTCCTATTGCCTATCGCTGCGTTCTCTCTGATCGCTTCGCTCGTCCCTTCGAGACGCTAGCGATTTAGCCACTGCTGCACCACATCTTCACGCGTCTCATCGACCCGCTCTTGGACTTCTTCAGAGCGACGTCGATGGGGCGCGTTCTCTTGGTCTCATCACAACCAAAGCCGAGAGCAACCGCAACGACGAGCATGTACTTCACTCTTAGAGTCTCGCAGAATCCATCGAACTCACAACCTCGGGAGAAGAGTGGAGCGTTCAGCACTTATCCTCAATTCGAACTCAAGCCGGAGCGAACAGTTCGAACCTGTGCGACACCAGTTGGCGAGTGAGTTTGATGTCCACGAACCGTGTTCACGAGATGAGTGCGTGCGGCTTGCGCAAAGGTTGGCCGATTGTGGGGCACCAAGCCTGGTTGCAGCCGGCGGGGATGGGACGATCAACGCAGTGCTCGCGGGCATCCATGCGTCAGACAAGCGACCCGTGCTAGGCGTTCTACCCCTTGGAACGGGAAACGATCTTGCCCGAACACTCGCCGTCCCGCTCGATATCAACGCCTGCGCGGAGCTTCTGATGTCAGAGCCGGAGGAACGTGCCTTCGACTTAATCTCAGTCGAGCATCAGAGCCAAAGTATTGGGATCAACGTTCTCAACATTGGAGTCGCTCGCGCGATCGCGGATGTGTCGGACGAAGACTTGAAGTCTCAGCTCGGTCCATTCGCATACGTCGTGGGCGGCGCGAAAGCAGTCGCCGCGAGTTGGCGCATTCGACTGGTCGTGGACGACGCGGCGCCCCAGTCCTTTGAAATTGCAGCACTGGCGATCTGCAGTGGCCGAACGGCGGGAGGAGGGTTTCAACTTGCGCCCACCGCGGACCCAGAAGACGGATTGCTTGATGTGCTCGTTGTTCCGGCGTCGGGACTGCCGACGCTGACCAAGGTCGCGGCGAAAGCACGTGCTGGTGCGCTTGTGGAAGATCCCGATATTCACCGATTAGTTGGTCGCGATATTCGAATCGAACTGCTGAGTGACAATCCGGTCGGTGCCACGCTCGACGGCGAAGCCCTGGAACTTGGAAACTCGCTTCACGTTCGCCTGCTCCAGCGCGCGCAACCTGTGTGGGTGGGGCCAGCGTATACTCGAAGTGTGTTGGAGAATTGAAAAGGCGCCGAATCCTCACTGGATTCGGCGCGTCAGATTCTTTCGGGCAATACAGAAGTCTAGCTGGGCTTCCACGTCGGGAAGGATTGACCTCGTGCGGGAGCCGGGACGGCAACGTGCGTTGATGAACGCGCACTCTGCTTGCGCACGTGATCGCCGTTGCGCAACGGAGGCTCGACGTAGGGAGTTGGTGTCCCAGGCGTAGCTTTCGGCTTCGAGACCACAACACTGCACGGAGATTGAGCAATCAAAGCAGCGGGAGCACTCGCGCCCTCCCCTACGAAGATCGAGGCTGCAGCGTGCTGATTCGCCGCATCGACGAGACCTTGATGCACAGTGTCGGCGACGCGCGCATCGATGAACACGCGCATGCGAGAACTCCGCCCGCCCGTGAGCGTATGCGCAAGTTGCCAGAGGTTGCGTCTAGCGTCCTGCAAACGGGAATCAACTCGCTCAAGCGCCGTGCCTGAGTCGAGGGCGCTCTTTGGCAGAATCACGTGCACCAGTACCAGCAACGATTGTGTCCTGCTGACCAGAGCGCTCGCGGAAGCGGCAACTTCTAGATCACGTTGCGCGCGAGGATCCTTGATTCCAACGACGACAGAATACCGACTCACTGCAACACCTCGCACGGGGTCCCTTCGCCGTCAAAATCACAGCGGGCACGAAGAACCTCGATACCGGAGGGAAGCAACACACGCGCATTGGGCTCGGAGGTAACGACGATGTCGTACTGCGAACGCGCAACCGTCGCATCGAACGTCGCCGTTTCGGTGTCGTAATCGTACGAGAGAGCACCGAGTTTCATCATCGGCTCATCGGGCTCTTGCGGGTCAGCCCATGCAACATAGGTCGTGTGCGAATGCGCCAGCGAACTTGGTGGCGGTGTTTCGTTCATCTCAAGTTCAACAGTCGTCAGAGATGTTTGCGCACTCCCGCTGGCACACGCGGCCAGCAAACAAAGAAGAGATAGTAGTCGTTTCATGTCGTTCATTACTGCAATGGCCGTACCGTGCGACCACGGTGCACTGAGTACGTTGACCGTGTCAGTTCGCCGCACGTGAGCGCTCAACGGCGCCGCACGACCAGCTTGTCGACAACGCGGTCCACGCCCGGATGTGATAGCGCAAGCTCGACAATGTCACTCCTGTCGTTCGCCAAGCGCACCTTTCCATTAAGCACAACGACGGTGCCGAAGACCGACACCTCCACGCGAGACTTCGGGTGATGTGCCCGAATCGAAGTATCGATCTTCGATGCCAATCGACTGGCGCGAACGTTGCGTTTGGGTGACACCGCGGCAAAGCAGTCGATGCCAGTCACTCCTCGAATGTGCTCAATCAAACCGATCGCTCGCGACAACTGATGGCGTGAGACCACGGTACCCGCGAGCACGACTCGCCCGTCCTGAACACTGGTTGCAAGACCCGCTCGGTCAACACCGGCATGGTCAAGAACCGCGTCTACAGCACTATGGATCGCGGTGTCGTCCAGCTGTTCAGAGACACGGGCGGAGGAGAGGACCACCTCGTCGACACCAGGCACGCGTTTCGCGATGGCGGCAAGCGCGTGGAGCTTCCACAGGCTGTCCACGACCCCTTCGAACAGCACAAAACGACGGTACACCTTAGCGCGGATGCGGGGAGCGTCGATGGGTGCGGTTGCGAGTCGTTCTCGGACGAGTTCTTCCAAAGCCACGGCGCGAGCTAACTTGCGCGCGTCACCCGCAATGCGGAACACCGTACGCATGAATGGCTCTCGCTCAGCCGGCCAACTGAACACGCCGTGTACACCGCGCTCATAGAGCCTGCGAACATCAGCGCGTTTCAGGAGCGCGCGAACGACCACAAAAACCGGAAGTTCCCTGTCGAACTCATTCAGTTGCTCCGCAACGTCGACGACGGGTTTTTCGAGAGGCGCCAAGATCACAATGGCGCGTGTTTCGTTCGTGACCTTGCTTGTCAGAAACCGTGCGTTTGGGCTTCGAACACAGCGAACGCCGAGCCTATCAAGCGACTTTTGAAGTGCACGAGTCGGACTCCCCACGAGCAACACGTGCGCAGTTTCGGCGGTCAGCGTCCCCGAACCGAATCCCGGATTCGCTCGAGGATCTCTTCGAAGTGCAGCTTGCCTCATTGCGCATCCACTTGGGTGACGAGTGCAGCAGCGAATCGAACCGCCAGGGCGATTACCATTCCGAAAAGTACGGCAGCTCCGACGCTCGTCATGCCCACCGTGTGCAGCAGGAAGTACATCAGCACCGCGGCGCCGGTTGTGAGAAGTAGGAACGTCGTTGTTTCTTGCATGCACGTGAAAACTGCACGTGGTGTTCCGTCATCTCGACCTGGCGTGCCGCGCGGGTTGTGGCGATTTGCCTCAACTATGTCGTCGTGCCGCACCACATCCGCATTTGCGACGGCAGTAAGCGCCGGAACGCAGGTTGCATCGATCTAGGTGAACGAAAGGAAAGACATTGAGTGGGATCACCCGAAAAACCCAAGACAAGAAAACTATCCGCCGCTGGGCGAGCGCACGAGGAGGGGTCGCGGCAAGCGTCGCCGGCACCCAAAGAGAGGGCGCTGGCATCATCCGCATTCACTTCCCCGAGTACGAGGCCAGCTCCAACGAGTTGAAGCCGATCTCGTGGGATGCGTTCTTCGACAAGCTGGAGAACGAGAATCTTGCGGTCCTCTACCAAGAAGCGACAAGCGAAGGCGAAATCAGTCGCTTTAACAGGATCGTCAACGCATGAGCGACATCGACTACACACCGCGTTTTCACCGAGCGTCGCGTCCTCCTGTCACGACTCGTCGTGCAGGTCTCCATCACGCCACGATGCTCGTTCGCGAACATTTTGGCGCATTCGTTCGCGGAACACGCGGGCGAGCACGCGGTCTGGTCGTGCACCAGATCGCAAGATCGCTCGGCACGACCTATCGCCACGCGCGCATCATCGTCGACCGGATGCGCAAGAACGGCTTGCTGGTCTTTGATGCAAAACGGCGTGGCTATCGCGTTGCGTGATGCGACCTGTTCCGATCTCGGGCGCGCGACCGTAGTTGCCGTGCGCCCTTGCCACAATTCGTGGATTTGGGGCAGAACGCCTCGCCATGGCGAGCGAAACCCCGACAATGGACCGGCGCGAGGCTTGCAACTGTATTGAGTATGCCTAAGGCGAAGACCAACAAAGCCGCTGCCAAACGATTCATCCGGATGAAGGGTGGTCTCAAACGGTCGATGGCGAACAAGTCGCACCGAAACATGGCTTTGCGTCAGAACCGGATTCGACGCCTGCGTGGAACGACATTTGTCCACCCCGCCGATCTGAAACGAATCAAACGACTCCTAGCTTCATGACACCAACCGATACGGTTCGAGCGTTGACCATGAACCACATGACGGTCAAAGCTCTGTTTGAGCAAGCGATCGCGGACGAAGGAGCGCGTGCTGTGTTCGCCGACGCGCTCGAGCGAGAACGTATGGCTGTCGAACGTAGTGCGCTATGGATCATTGGGTCGCTCAGCGAAGCGAGAGCCGCGCGGAAGTGTTTTCATGAACGCTCGAGCCACGTTCGCACATGCACCCACGTGCTGTGCGCGGATGTCGCGCGCGCGCGTGTGATCCTCGATGAATGGCTACGCAGCGCGCGCGAGATCTGTGCCCTCGCCGCGCACAGCACGACCCGCGCGGGCCGAGAACTTCTTCTTCACGCGTATCGAGGAAGCAGCACAGTGAACACTGTCTCATCCTCGTTGGACTGAACGCGAATCTCGCCGTCGTGCGCCCGCACGATCTGGTCGACGATAAACAGCCCAAGTCCTAGTGAGCCCCGCTCACCTGGTTGGGCACGCTCAAGCGGCTCAAAAATGGATTCGAGCTGCTCGTGCGCAATTTGTTCGCCGCCGTTGTGAACGGAAACAAACGCGTGCTCCGTCGTTCCGCACCGCACCGTAATCGGCTGGGCTCCGGCTCCGTACTCCACCGCGTTCGACAGCAGGTTCGTCACAACCTGTCCAAGGCGTGCTGGATCGGCGTGCACGTCGACCAGCTGCGGCGCAACCAACACGATTTCACGAGATGGATGCTCGAGACGTGATTGTGCGACGTGCTCTTCCACGATCGAGACCAAGTTGATTCTGCGCTTCTCGACTGGAATACCTGCACCCAAACGAGCTCGTGTGAAATCTAGCAAATCGTAAATGAGCTTCTGTGCGCGTCGGACCGAACTTTGGACACGCTTAACCACGAACGGGTCAGCGTCTTCGAGCATGCCCGCGCCCATTGCGATTGCAGCAAGGGGCGACTTCAGGTCGTGCGAAACGATTCCAACAAGTTGCCGCTCGAAGTCCAAACGCAGGCGCATGTCACGTTCGCGTTCACGACGTTCTGACACGTCAAGGACGGTCCCGACGGCTCGAGGGGGTTGTCCAATCTTCGCGCCACGCAGCTGTAGCCAGCGCGCGTCGGTTTGGACATCCACAGTCACGTCGTCATTCGCCTCAAGCTGCTGGATTGCCAACAGCAGCCGTCGACCTCCTTCGTTCAACGACTCAGCTAGCTCATTGAGTGTAATCGGACTCTCTGTCTCGAGTAACTCCGACGCACGCCGTGAGAGGGTGACGACTCCACCGAGGACTTCCCACGTTCCCAATCCCGCGGCTTCTGCCGCAAGCTCGAGTCGACGTTCTGAGGTTGCTTGCGCCTCTCGCGCGAGCTCTTTCTCTGCGAGCGCCTCAAGCAGCTCGGAGTTCTGTCGCTTCAGCTCGCCGAGTGCAGTCCGCGCGCTGTTGGCCACCAACTCGAGACGCAACTCGGTGAGTCCTTGAGCATCGAAACGCGAGTCATCAACAGGATATCGCCGTTCATCCCCGTCGATTTCGACAACAAATGCGCCAGTGTCCAAACCTAAAGAGACCCTTGCGTCTCCTTCGATGACCGCAAGTGCCTCGACGAGTTCCGCACTCTGGCGAGTGCTGAGTCCAACACGCAACGCGCACTGTTTGGCGAGCCGCAACGCATCGTCTTTCTCTAGCGAGAGGTCGAGAATCGGAATCATCTCAGAGCTGGCTGTACGCGACGGCGGGAGAAGCAACAACCGGGACAAAATGCCTCGCCGACGACGGAACACGAAAAGGGCCTGGATTCAAACAATCCAGACCCTCGCGACGACCGCTTGAAGCTACGCAGCTTGGTTGAACCGACGTATCAGCTGGTGCGCCGAGTCACCAATCTCGAGCGTGCGGATGGGGAACGGGATGTCGATTTCCGCGTCGTCGAACGCTCGTTTGATCGCTCGCACGATTTCATCTTGAGCCGTCAAGTAGTCGCACTGCTCCTGGTAGTCGATCCAGACTCGAGCACTAAAGTCGATGGAACTACCGCCGAACTCAGTGAAGTACACCTCTGGCGTACCGTCAGCGCATCCGATGTCCTTGAGAGCACGGATCGCAACGCGCTTGGCGTTGTCTAAGTCGGTGTCATAGGAGACGCCGCAACTGACATCGACGCGTCGGCGATCCGTCGCGCTGTGGTTGATCAAAGCGTCTTGATAAATCTTCGAGTTCGGCAGAATCACTCGTTTGCCGTCAAACGTCCGAAGTACTGTCGTCCGAAGCCGAATCTCTTCCGCGACGCCAGTCAGTCCGTTCGTTTCAATGACGTCGCCCTGGCGAAACGGATGTCGGACTGAAAGTCCAACGCCGCTGATGAGATTGCCGGCAAGGTCCTGAAAAGCAAAACCAAGCGCGAGTCCCACAACACCAGCACCCGCGAGAGCGCTCGTCACTGCACCCTCGAGCTGGAGCACGCTGAGAACCGCCATCACGCCAACAAAGACGACGCTGAACTGCGCCAAGCGTGCCGCAAGAGAGGAGACACTCGGCGACATCTTGCTACGCGTGACACGTCGAACTGCGCGGCGGACATACCGGGCGGCCAGAACGAACAAAACAAGGACGACGCACCCAACGACGAGGCGTGGTGCCCATGCAACGGCTGCCTCAGCCCATCCTTCGAGCGTTTCGACTAGCGTATTCCAGAGATCGTTGAAGTCGTTCACTGGCTCTCCGCTTCACGCTCCGCCTGCTCGGCAGCACGTTGAGACGCCGCGGCAGTCGCTGCTGCACCGGCAGCAATGGTTTCTGCCCGTGCGCGAACTGCGGCCGCCTCACCACGTACCTCGCGTGCAACAGCAGACTCAACCTGTTCCTCCGCGTCATCGATGGCTGCGTTAATTTCCTCCGCGCCTTCCTCGATTTCGTCGTTCACCTCTTGCACCGCCTGTCGCGACTCGGAGATGCGCTCCGTCGCCTGATTTGCGACAAGGTCCGCGGTTTCTTCCGCGGAGGTTTCTGTTTTCTCGTTGCATCCGGTAAGCGCGAGGACGCACCCGAACGCGAGTGCAATGTTCTTCAATGTGGAAATGGTCATGCCCCGAACGACTGCGAGACGTGTGCCAACGACCGCATCCTCGGTCGCGACAGTTTGATGAGACATCGCGCATCGACTGAGACGATTCGCCACACCAACTTCAGTGTGCGAGGCAACTTGAGACCCGTGTGGCAAACTGCCACACGCACGGTCGATCACTCGGTATTTCTTGGTGGTCCAGGTGTTGCACATCACCACGTCATGATTGACCACAGATTTGAATCAACACTCCCCGCAACCGTGCGGGACGAAATCGCGCAAGATCTTCAGACCACTCTTGTCCATCTCATCGACCTGGCACTTCAAGCCAAGCAAATGCACTGGACAGTCGTGGGGCCGACGTTTCGATCACTGCATCTACACCTCGACGAGATCACTGCGACTTGCCGCAACTACGCTGATGAAGTCGCCGAGCGTTCGGCCGCTTTGGGTGTCCCGCCCGACGGAACTCCAGAGCGCGTCGTTCGGCAGAGCGCCGTACCGAACTCAACGCACTGGTTCGTTCAGGACTCCGACTGCGCGCAGTTCATGGTTGACCGACTCTTGTTCGTCGTCGCAGGTATTCGTGATGCACTCGCGCGAACGGAGAAGAACGACATCATCTCCCATGACCTTCTCGTGGGTGTCGCAAAGGGACTTGAAAAACACGCGTGGATGCTTCAGGCCACGACGCTGAAGAAAGCTATCCCCGCAAAGACCACGCAAGTTCGTATGGAGGTGCAATGACGGGCATTGACCTCGCATCCCTTGCTCAGCAAGTGGCACGCAGACTCGGACAGCCAGTCGGCTACATGATTGGTCGCACAGCAATCCGCGACACCATCGTCGATCTTCTCGGTTGCTCGGAGGTGAAAGCGGAACGCCTCGTCGCCCAGCTCGAGGGACGAAAGTTCATCCAGTACCCCGGCTCCACCATTGGGGGAATCGATCGTCCTGTAGAGTGGACGTATCCGCGTGCCTGACGTCCCTCACCTACTGATTATCGACGACGAACCCGAAGTCCGGGAGCTTGCTGCTGCATTTCTCGAGCGAGAGGGCTATGCGTGCACGTTGGCGTCCAGTGAAGAAGAAGGCATTCGTCTCGCCGGTGCACTTCAAGAACTTGATGTCGTGTTGACCGATCTTCGGATCGGCAGTGGATCCGGCATCGCGGTTTGTGAGTTCGTCGCAAAGAACCGGCCAGACGTACCCGTCGTTCTCATGACGGGGTTCTCGACCGTGGACGCCGCGATCGGGGCATTACGTGCGGGCGCGTACGACTACCTCACGAAACCCTTCGAGCCACCTGCGCTCCGCGCGACGATCAAACGCGCAACGGAGCACCGCGTGTTGAGCGAAGAGGTCAAGCGACTTCGGCGGGAAGTCGACGGACCGGCGCATGAATTTCAGATGATCGGTCAGAGCAAACCGATTCGTCAGGTCCTCGACCTCATCGACCGCGTCGGAGACACCGACACCACCATCCTCGTTTCTGGCGAGAGCGGAACCGGTAAAGAGCTTGCTGCACGGGCGCTCCACAAACGGAGCGGCCGGCAGGGTCGTTTTGTGGCCGTGAACTGCGCCGCGATGCCCGCCAACCTGCTCGAAAGTGAGCTGTTCGGGCATACTGCGGGAGCCTTCACCGACGCGAAGAAATCCCGAAAGGGACTCTTCGTCGAAGCACATCGAGGCACCCTCCTCCTTGACGAAATCGGCGAACTCGATCTGGAGATGCAACCGAAGCTCCTGCGCGCACTGCAAGAAGGCAAGGTACGAGCCGTTGGAGCAGAGTCGGAGGTTGACGTTGACGTGCGCATCGTCGCCGCGACCAACCGTGACCTCGAAGCCGAGGTCAAGGCCGGCAACTTTCGCGAAGACCTCTACTACCGAGTCAACGTCGTCAACGTACACCTCCCTCCCCTTCGCGCGCGCGGCCACGATATTCTGAGGCTCGCTCAATCGTTCTTAGAGCGCTTCGCCGAACGGACCGCGCGACCGGTGCAGGGATTTGCGGAAGCGGCGGCCGAGAAACTGCTCGCCTATGACTGGCCCGGCAACGTCCGCGAGCTCCAGAACTGCGTTGAACGTGCTGTGACACTAGCTCGGTTTGACCACGTGGGCGTGGACGACTTGCCCAAGCGAGTCCGCGACTTTCAAAGCAGCCGAGTGCTGATCGACGCCGATGACCCGTCCGAGATGCCAACTCTGGAGACGTTGGAACGCCGGTACGTCTACAAGGTTCTCGAATCCGTGAGCGGGAACAAGACGGCTGCGGCACGCGTGCTGGGAGTTGATCGACGCACGCTCTACCGCAAGCTCGAGCGCTGGGAAGAAGAAAAGTAGTGCACGAGCATATGCTGAACGCGTGCGTGGCGATCTTGGTCGCCGGCGCAGCCTGCCAGTGGCTTGCGTGGCGGTTGAAGGTCCCGGTGATCCTCCTTCTACTGGTCACAGGGTTCACAGCAGGTCCTTTGCTTGGCTGGCTCGACCCCGATGAACTCTTCGGACCCATTCTCATGCCGACGATTTCTCTCGCCGCCGCAGTAGTTCTCTTCGAGGGTGGATTGGGAATGCCGTGGCATCGCCTCCGCCGTCTAGGGCGCAGTGTGTATGCGCTTGTGACTGTTGGTGCCGCCATCACAGGAGTCACGCTTGCGTTCGCCGCGCACGAACTGTTGAACATGAGCTGGGGAGCAGCTGCGATGCTGGGCGCGATTCTCGTCGTGACCGGCCCCACCGTCATTGGTCCCCTCATGCGTCACGTGCGCCCAACACGGGCGATGAAGCACATTCTCGAGTACGAGGGCGTGATTATCGATCCGATTGGCGCCATCGCTGCTGTTCTCGTTTTTGAAGTTGTGGCCCACCAAGGCGTCGCGGAGGAGATCGCGTTAGCGGGACTCGGGCGGGCAGTCGGCGCCGGTGTGGTGTTTGGTGTGGTGGGAGCGCTTCTGATCGAACTGCTGCAACGAACAGCTCAGCTGCCACAGTTTCTTCGCGGCGGTGTCTCTCTTGCAGCTGCGCTGGGGGCTTACGCGGCCGCGAACTGGATCCAAGGAGAAGCCGGACTTCTTGCAGTGACGGTCATGGGCGCTGTCCTCGCATCGAGACGGAAGGTCAAGACGGAGACGCTCGTTTCACTCAACGAGCACCTTGTTGTGCTCTTGGTTTCGTTTTTGTTCATCGTGCTTGCGGCCCGCGTCGAAATGAACGCATTGCTCGCAATTCCAGCCGGTGGCTGGCTCTTTGTTCTGTGCGTGTTCCTCGTACGACCGGTCTCGGTATTCGCTGCATCAATCGGAAGTGGCCACACTCTCAAGGAACGCTTGTTCCTTTCGTTCGTGGCACCTCGAGGAATTGTGGCTGCAGCAATGGCCTCGGTCTTCGGTGTTGCGCTCGTCGCCGACGACATCGCCGGAGCAGAGCTGGTCATGCCGCTGACCTTTCTGACGGTCGTCATGACGGTCCTCGTCTACGGCCTGGCCGCACGACCGCTTGCGCAATGGCTCGGACTTGCACAGAGCAAACCGCGTTCGGTGTTGGTCTTTGGTGCAGGAGTCGTCGGTCGCGCGATTGCGCTCGCGATCCAGCGATCTGGCGTAGAAGTCAGGCTCGTGGATCCCGACATCGGCAACTGCGACGCCGCTCGACAACTCCACCTCCCCGTCCAACACGGATTTCCGCTCGACGAGGACACACGAGAAACATTGTTTCTTGACGAAGTACGCACGCTCATCGTCGCCTCAGAAGACCCAGCTGCAAACGTCCTCGTCGTGAACCGACTCGAGGATGAGGTTTCGCAGGTCCTCTACGTCCGGGACGGTGCACCAGAGGCGGACCGAACGGGCACTCCAATGTCCGGATTGGACCATCGTGCGCTCGCAGCCGCTCTGGAGTCGGGCGCCACCATTCACCGAAGTTCCTCAGAGGGTCAAATCCTCTTCAAGCTCGACGACTCCAGCCCGTTCCGGATTCAAGCATGCGCGTAATCGTCTTAGTGTATCGGCTCATCGACGAGCAGTGGGTCAAACATCGATACCCGATGGCTCGAGCCCCTCTCGAGGGTGAGATTGTCGTCCTGCCTCGTGTGCACGAATCCGAACAAGGGGATCACGAGGACCGAATCTTCTATCGCGTTCGCATCGCTCACCTACTCGCCGGAAACGAAGGCTACGATGGGCACGTTGAGGTCTACGTCGAGCCGGCGCCAGCAGAGGAGATTCGAGTGACGCACTTTCTCAATGACAAGCCTGTCGCGGACTGAGGCAGACTCATCGGTATGAAACGGCCGACGAGAGGGAAGCGAAGCCGCAAGAAGAAGGAGCGCGGGCTTGGTGCTCCTCCTGGACAGTTAACGCCACCGAAGGACGCTCATCCCTCAACCCTTCACCTCATCACCTTCGACTCTGAACAGGTGCATGAGCACGATGACCTCACGCGAGACCTCAAGTCGACGACATGGATCAACGTCGTTGGATTGCGCAACTCGGAGCTGGTCGCGCAGGTTGGCCGCAACATTGGCATTCATCCACTCGCGCTGGAAGATGCCGTCCACCCGCATCAACGCCCCAAGTTTGACGATTATGAGAACGGGCTGTTCGTCGTCGCTCAGGTTGCACGCGAGCTAGACGGGAGCGTCGACATCGAACAGCTGTCGCTCTTCGTTACAGAATCAAGTGTGGTCTCTTTTCAGGAGCGACCGGGAGATTGCTTCGGCGGTTTAAGGGACCGCATCCGAAACGCCACGGGACGTGTTCGCACCCAAGGAGCGCCGTACCTCGCGTACGCAATTCTCGACTCGATTGTCGACGAGATGTTTCCTCTCCTGGACTCGTTCGATGAGCGCCTTGAACAACTGGACGCCGTAATCGTCGATGCAGAGCCCGAGACGTTGTCGCAGGTGCACCAACTACAACGGGAGCTGATGCGCGTTCGTCGAGCCGTCCTACCGCTTCGGGAAGCGCTCAATCGACTGACCCGCTCCGACCACGCGCTGGTCAGCGACGATCTCCGTCTCTACCTGCGCGATTGTCACGATCATCTCAATCAACAGGTGGAACTGCTCGATAGTCAGCGCGATCTGGCGAAGTCTTTACTGGACGCTGCCATTTCACACCAAGGTCATCGCTCAAACGAGGTGATGAAAGTGCTGACGATGATTGCGACCATTTTCATCCCACTCAGCTTCATCGCAGGTCTCTACGGAATGAACTTCGATGCGTCGCATCCCATGAACATGCCGGAGCTGCGAAGCCCTTGGGGATACGTTGGTGTCTTGTCGCTCATGGCGACAATCGCGCTCGCGATGCTGTGGTTCTTTCGGCGAAAGCGCTGGCTGTAGCAGAAACTTCTCGACTCTGCGCGACGCTGCCATGCTGGATGCATGCACGAAGCGTTTCAACAAGTTCACGCGTTTCTAAACGTCGAGTTGTTCGAGCTCGGCGGCACAAGCGTCACGCTGGCGACCCTTTTGGGCGCAGTCATGGTTGTGCTGGTCGCGACCACGTTCTCATGGCTGGTGCGGCGCGCTGTGCAACGAACGTTTCGCCGACGCAAAGTTGAAGACGAAGGCACGCGTGCCGTCGTTGAGAAGTTGCTGCACTACCTCATCATGATGATGGGTTTTGGCATCGCGCTTCAGACTCTCGGAATCGACCTTGGGACCTTGTTCGCCGCAGGTGCGGTCTTTGCCGTGGGAATTGGTTTCGCAATGCAAACCGTCATCCAGAACTTCGTGAGCGGAGTGATCCTCATGCTGGAACGGTCGATCACGCCGGAAGATGTGCTTGACGTTGATGGCACGATCGTCCGCGTCAAACGCATGGGAATTCGATCCACTGTGGCAGTGACGCTCGATGGCGAAGACCTGCTGCTGCCGAACTCCACGATCGTTCAGAACAAAGTGAAGAACCTGACCCTCGACGCGAATGAGGTCCGGGTCAACGTCAGCGTTGGTGTGTCGTACTCATCAGATGTCGACGAAGTGCTCGCGACGTTGAGGCAGGTGGCGGAACAGGTTCACGACTCCACAACCAACACGCCGTTGGTGTTCTTTCGCGACTTTGGCGACAGTGCTCTGATCTTTGATGTCGCAGTATGGACGCGCGACCCGTGGACCGTCCGCAAGCTTCGAAGTCAGATGCGGATTGCGACTTGGCGGGCACTCCGCGCAAAGCAAATCGTAGTCGCTTTCCCGCAGCTCGACGTGCATCTGCATCGTCTCGACGCTGCTTGACGACGCTCGCAACTGATCAGTCAAACCTCAGAACGGGAACTGGCAGCTCACGAAACCGTTTCTCAAGCAGCATGGCAGGCACATTGAGAACCCCCACGTCGTCGCGTTGGTCGATTCCACGGTATGGCTCGTCTCGCGGGAGACGAGCTTGATGCATCGCCAGCCGCAGGACGTCGCTTAGAAAATCGCGCGCAACCAAGTAGGACCGATGCCGAAGAGTACTCGCGATTGATTACCGAACGTACACGCATTCGAAGCAGCCGCATCAGTTCACCTCTGTAGAACCAGGGTCGAGCTTGGTCACTTTTGACCAGATTCACACCTACATACTCAACATCACGAATGATCAATAAGGTGAGTAGATGTGCAATCCATTATTGGTTTCTAGGCTGCGTCTGATGATCCGCTTCGCAGTGGTTGAGAGTGTACTGGAGCGATTGCCGGAACTAGACTCCGGGCTCGTTGTCGTTGTGACTAGGATGGCGAAGTGCTGGTAGTTGAGGCAGCCCTCCAACGCCTAGTCGAGTCCGACGAAGATACAGCGTTGCTTTGGGCACAGTGGCAGTACGACAAGCGCCTGGTTGGTGGTGCGCTCCAGCACGTTGAGCAGTTCTTTCCCCACTACAGTCTGCATGACGCGTCTCATTCAAGAACGATCCTGACACAGATCGGTCGCGTGCTCGGCGAAGAGCGCGTCAAGCGTCTGTCAGCCACTGATCTCTGGCTGCTCCTGGAAGCGGCGTTTATGCACGACATCGGCATGGTGGTGTCGGACGACCAGCTTCGTGAGTGGCTCCGCGATCCTGAGTTCCAAGCACCTCCTCCAGCTTGAAACCAACGGCGACGAAGAAACCAGCCGTGCCGCTTCGCTACTGCGTCATCCGGAGGAGCTAGTCTTCCATCACGAGTGGGCAGCTGACGTCCGAAGAGCGTTGACCCTTGTAGTTGCCGAATATGTTCGCGTTCGGCACGCCCAACGCTCGGCCGAGGTCGTCAAGAGTCCGGTCGAGACCATTGGACTCGCAAGTCCAAGAACTCACCTGATACCAGAGCGATTGTTCGGAGTCCTCGGTGAGATCTGTCGACATCACGGCCGTACTTTTGAGGAAACGATGTCGCTTCCCCACGAAGAAAGCGGAATGGGGCATGACATGGCCCACCCGCGCTTCGTTGCATGCATGCTACGGCTTGGGGACTTGCTCGATCTCGACAATGGTCGGTTTTGTCCGGTTCTAATTCGGTCGTTTGGGGATTTGCCGTCGACATCACAAGCGCACGTTCACAAACATGCCGCGATTCGGCACCTACGCGTCTCCGAATCCCGGATTGAGGTCGAGGCGGTTAGCGATAATTACGCCGGCTACGAAGTCACAGAGAGCTGGTTTCGATGGCTGCGCAACGAGCTACGCGACCAATCCTCGCGATGGGCGGAAATTGCGCCGCACGCGCAGTTTGGCTCGCTCGCTGCCGCCGGACGAATCCAGGCTGTGTTGATCGGGCATTTATCTTTACCAACAGGCAAGCAACCCCGGTTTGAAGTTGATCGCGAGGCGCTAGTCAAACTCGTGCAGGGCGCAAATCTGTATCCAGATCGGTTTAGTTGCATCAGGGAGCTGCTCCAAAATGCAGTCGACGCGACACTCCTGCGCGCGTGGCTCGAAAAACGTGAGCATGGAATAGCGTTTGATTGCCCGGCCAATCTCCGATCCGCTCTTGCGCGCTGGCCGATCGACGTTCGGTTCAAGCGGAAAGCGGAAGATGGCAATGGAGTGACCTGGGGAGTCACGATCCAGGACCGCGGAACGGGGATCGAACTCCAAGATCTCAACCGCCTTCTACGAGTTGGGGGCGGGCGAGAGGGACGATTGGCGCGAGCCGTGCGTGACATGCCGAAGTGGGCGCAACCCTCGGGTGTTTTTGGTATCGGCCTACACAGTGTTTTTTTGGCCTCGAGTGAACTGGTGCTGTGGAGCCGTCACCATCAAAGCGGCGCTGGCCTGAAGATCACGCTTCGAGATCCGGATGTGGACGATGGAGTGCTGGTTCGCGAGATGACGGCTGCCGAGTGCGAACAGTTGCCAAAAGGAACGAAAGTTGAGTTCGATATCCTCGTCGATGCCATCCCCCATCGAGTAGAGAGCACATTCGGTTTCGAGGTGTCGAAAGTGATGAAGTCGTTTGATCCGATTCTCGATGATGAACTGCCATTCGCTGTCGCGTACGCACGTGACAAGTTGCGCGAATGTCTTGGGACATTTTGTACTGTGCGTCTTGACGGGGAGGAGCTGCCACAGTCGAGCATTGGAGAGTTCGATCCCGAGACGGGGCTCGAGGTTCAGCTCGAAGCGGCGCAACACGGTCGCACCCGTTTGTCTTATCGGGGAATGCCAGTGACGTCTGCCGTCTCCTACGTGCACCCAATGCTAGTTCGGTGCAACGTTCATGCTGGAGATGCACGCGAGCTGCTCACACTGAATCGGGAGAAACTCACACGCAACGGCGACGACTTGGTCCGGTCCCGTCTGAACACAGTCATGCCAGACTTGCTCGAGAGGTATCTAGACCAGCTACGCTCGGGTCAAGATAGTGGCGATCTGGCGCTCGCGTCACTCAGCGCCTTGCTGTGGGAGGTACCAACCGCTCAAGAAGAGTGGAGAGCAGTGCTCCTTCCCAATAGCGATTCTGAGATCCGACTTGGCGAAATTGCGGACGGGGAAACGGTGCGAGTCACAGTCGACACGTCACCAACACGTCGATCTCCAACGTCAATCGAGTGGAGCAACAACGAGATCCGTATTACGATCGACGGCCACTTGGGTGGTTGGCTTCAACCGTTTCTACAAAGGCTTTTCTCGGGTGTGTGTGTGTCTGTGGTGGGTGGAAAAGTCTCGTATACATTCTCGAAGACCCCAGGCGAGCGGATAACAACTGAGGCCGTGCGATATGTACTGTCACGACTGAGTGTTTCAGGTTGGGTTGGTAACCGTGTTTCATTTCCGACCCCGGTGCAGTTCGACGCTCTTAGCATTGATTTGACCCGAGGAAATTGGGCGCGCTCTGAGTTTGCATGGATCAGACCGAGGATGGTGTCTCCGTTCGTGGCGCATAAGTCTGCAACCGGCGAAACCATGGTTCGTGTGCCGGGAATTCGAGAGTACGTGGAGTGGACCGTAGAACACGCAGCTGAGAGCGCTCCGGTGCAGGAAGTTGCGCTGGCGACGCTGGGCTTCCTGAAATACGCAGACCCGCTCATTTCGCCCGACCACCACAAACAGTACTCGCTATCTGAATGCGAACAGATCTTGGCAGACCTTGTATCGATGTGACGGGTTGTCGTTTCGAACATGTAGCATGGTCGTGTGAAGGCTAAGACGCCCACCAGCTTCTCCACCTCAGTCGAGTATCCTTCAGTGACTCTGTCGGAGATTGAACGATGGACCGGACTGATTCAGGACACATTCGCGCACGACTTTGATATCACCTACGAAATCGAAACTGAGGATGCCGAGTATCGTGACTGGGACGACGTCATTGAACACCTCGGAACCAAGGTCCGAGCGTTAGAATGGCGCTGCACCTGCACGTTGCGTGAACCGAAAGTGCCGGAACCGCCGGAGATGCCGGGGTTACTCGACACGACGGACTACTTCGACGCGCTTTCCACATTTCAGGACAACCAACAACGCTGGCGAGAAGAGCGCGACTTGGTAACACAGGACCACCAGAAGCGACTGGAGACACTTGGCGACCTCGTCCAGTTCCGCGTTGAAATAGAAAGCGAGTGGAACGCCACGGAGGCGCATGTCTGGGCTGACGGTTCACATGCAGCGGTCGCTTCGATCTTCGAACAACTCGTTGCAGCGGTGTCTTCGACCACCCCAGCTCACGCTGCAATGCGAATGCGCTGGCCCTGGTTTGGAGTCGCTGCACTGCTCTACCACCCCCTGAACTGGTGGGTGCCCTTTGACCAGCCTCAGCAAATGGCCCTCCCGGCGCTCGCTGTCGCGTTCGGACTACGATTCTTTGCCCTGCGTCTTGGCTTCGACTCTGGTTTTATTCTGCTGAAGCGGCACGAGCATGTCGGGTTTCTTGAGCGAAACAAAGACAAGATCATCCTCTCGATCATCACGACATGCATTGGTGTTGCAATCGGATGGCTGCTCAGAGCGTGAACGCGCCAAACTAATCACGAACAGCGGCAATATCGGCGAGACTCGGAGCGCAGTAGCCGACCGGCTGGGGATCACTACCCAGCAGCCCAAGGAAGTCGCCCACTCCCTGCCCTTGAAACGCGAAGTACATCACGCAGTTCGAGTCGACGTCGTGCTTAGCGCGTTCGGGGTCTTCGTGGTCCGTAATCATTGGGAGACCTGCGTTTACCAGGCCCAACGCGTGGCCCATTTCGTGCGTGAGTACTGTGACTTCAGCCACGTCACACAACTCGTCGCGCATCAAAGGGTTCAGCACTGACCCACTGCAGATGCCCTCAAGAACATCGCGAAAAATGACGATGGCATGAGTGGACACAACGATGCCGATGACGTTCGCAAACATGAATTCCCCATCCACGAAGAGCAGATGAAGTCGTGTCGAGTCGCCTGAAAGCTCGAGACTCTCGTTGTTGGTGGCAAGTGACTGTAGCTCGCCCAAGGTCCACGGCATGTCTCCGCGGTTCGGAAGGGTTCCGTCTTCAATGAACGAGATACCCCCGGGTTTGTCGAGCACCTCATCCAAAACGTCGCCAAACGATGACGTGACGGCGGAACTGGGTTCGGCTCCGGGTACCGCATCAATTTCGACTGTGAGCGACGAAGCTAAATCGGCGCGGATGAAAGCCAAGATTTGCGGATGAATCGCCGGCCCCGCATCAACCTCGCCGACATCCGGAGCCGACGAATCGACCGACGAGTCGGACATCGCATCCGGACCGCCATCAGCGACGGGTGTGGAATCGTCCCCACACCCCATGAGCAACACAGCAAGCAAAACCAACCGCATCTGGGTAAGCTATCACGGCATGGCGGTTGCAAAACACGAAGCATGGCGATTCTGGTCTACACCACAGCGACAACACCGGACGGAGACTGGCCAGATGTCGTGATTTGCCACGATCGCAAGGATGCGGAGGTCAAACTCAACCGGATGCATGCTCTCCTCGTGCTTGCACCCGCGAACCAGTATCTGACGCTGATTGCGAATGCACAGGCCTGTCATCCCCCGATTCAGGTACTCGTTCTCGCAAGCGATCCACACGGAATTCGTGCTGAACTCCGCGAGGCTGGCACCCCTGTTGAGGTCCTTCGATTGCCTGTGCGCTGGCCTGAAATCGCGCGTCGCCTGACCTGATGAAAAAAAACCACATTGAGGGATCGAACCTACAGATGACCCGATTCGGAATCGTACTTTGCTTAGTGGCCACGACGGCCCACGCCCAGCCCACCGCTGCGCTTATTCAGACGCAGGCCAGCCAAGACGAGGAGGGGCTCGCACGCGCCGTCGACCGCGTGGTCCGCGGTCGCACTCAACGTCTCGACGTGGTTGAGTTCACAGCCGCGCCAGCGTTGAAACTCGAAGACATTCAACTGATGGTCGGATGTCTCAACAACTCCGTGGAGTGCTACCGCTCATTCGCCGCGCAACTCGAAGTCGACACGCTTCTGATTCCCTCAGTTGAGTCTACCGGTACTGACTCCATCATTACGGTTGCGTTCTTTGATGGAGACGAAATTCGGCAAGCGTCCCGTCACGCGGAGAGCGGGGAGTCGGAGAGTCTAATTGCGTCGATCGACGGCCTACTTCGTGAGCTCTTTGACCTCCCGGCCCTCGAACCCGACGGGCCGGTCGACGCGCCACGGCCGGAGACCCCAACCTCGACCACGGAAGTCGTCGAAACACTCTCGCCAGTCGGGCCCATCGTGGGTGGGGTTGGAATCGCTGTGTTGGCTGCTGCGCTTGGTGTTGGTGTCGCGGCGAACAACGCCGAAGACGACTACCGCGCAGCAAGTGTGAGCACGGTCGACGAGATCGACGCGGCACTCAACATTAGGAGCGAGGCACAGACGAAAGCGCGTGCCGCCAATGCGCTTCTGGGCGTTGGACTCGCGGCGCTAGCCGCGGGTGTAGTGTTGACAGTCGTTCTCCGCGACAAGTCGAACGTGCGCGTTGGAGCTGCAGTCGCCCCAGGGGCAGCTGCCGTGACGGTGGGAGGAACGCTGTGACTCGGCTTTTTGTTGTGCTTACTCTTCTGGGCGGATGTTCAATCTCGGAACATGACGCGCGCGGGTGCGACGACGAGTCGCCATGTCCTGGTGACCAAACGTGCGTCCGCGGATTCTGCGTCGGTGGCGATGCCGGCGTTGACGCTCCCAACGACACGATGTCGGACGTTTCACTGGATTCCAGTTCCGACGCGTTCGACGGAGGCGAGTGCATCAGCGGAGACTTCTGCTTTGACGGACCGCGGGTCGATGGTGTTCCGGTTGGACGTTGCCGAGTTGGCTCGGCGGTCTGCGGTTCAGACGGAGCATTCGAAGAGTGCCTTGGCCAGGTGTTGCCGCAGGAAGAAACGTGCAACCTCTTGGACGACGACTGCGACGATCAGGTCGACGAGTTGGATGACACCAGCTGTCTGACGGAGATGCGGGGCGCCTGTCAGGCAGGGGTTCGCACATGTCTGTCCGACGGGGGAGAACGTTGTGTACCGCTCGAGATGCCGTCCGCCGAGATTCCGTGCAACTCGGTTGACGAAGACTGCGATGGCCAGATCGATGAGTTTGACGATCCCGTTTGCTATCCGTCGGAAGAGGCAGGCTGCGCTGGCGGCCCTCCATGCACCGGTTTGTGTGCGGCAGGCGAACAGCAGTGCGTGGACGGTGCCCCTGTATGCGTTGGTGCAACCACACCAGTGACAGAGGCGTGCGACGGGGCCGACAACAACTGCGATGGAACCATCGACGAAGGCTGCACCTGTGTGTCTGGGACGATGGAACCGTGTTACTCCGGCGGCGCCGGCACGGTCGGTGAGGGTGAGTGCGCAGCAGGAACGCGGACTTGCCAAGGAGACAACACGTGGGGTGCGTGCACTGGCGACACCACTCCGATAGCAGAAGACTGCTCGAATCTCGGCGAAGACAACGACTGCGACGGCACCATCGACGAGAACATCGGGTTTGAATGCAACACCGGTATGGCTGGGATCTGCGGCGCTGGCACGGTGATGTGTTCAGGAGGCACGGAAATGTGCATCCAAACGACGAGCATGATGGCCGAGCAGTGCAACAGCGTCGATGACGACTGTGATGGGACAATCGACAACGGGTTCGTGCTCGCAACGGACGAGGCGAACTGCGGCGCATGTGGAAACGCCTGCACCGGCGCGCGAAACACCTGTTGCAACAGTGGGTGTGTCGACACCCGTGTGGACACCGAACACTGCGGTGGCTGTGGGATCGAGTGTGGTGCCACGGATGTTTGCTGTGACGGCGAATGCAAGAGCCCGGCCGAGTGCGCGGGTTGTGAGGGTGGATGCGATGCGGGAGAAACGTGCTGCAACGGAGTCTGCGCCGACGTGCAAACGGATGAGGCTCATTGCGGAACGTGCGGCGATCCCTGTTCGGCCTCACAGTTTTGTTGTGGCGGCACGTGTGTCTCAAACGAGAATCCATCTGCCTGTGGCGACGCTTGCAGTGTGTGCGGCACCGACGAGTTGTGTTGCGGAGGCGCGTGTGTCGAACGTGATGAAACGCGTTGCATGAACTGCGACAACAGTTGTGCTGGGGGCGAGTGTTGCCCGGCGCTCATGATGTGTATCGACACACAAACGGATCCAAACAACTGTGGGGGATGCGGTGCAACGTGCGCCGTCGGCCAGGGTTGCAGCGGTGGCGAGTGCTGCAACATGTGCGGCGACGACTGCGTCGACTTCCAAACCGACTCACGTCACTGTGGCGAGTGTGACAACTTCTGCGCTCTGGGATGCTGTGACGGGGACTGTTGTCTACTGTGACCGGCGAAGAGTTCACCCTGGAGACCGACGACAGGCTCGTGGGAGCGCTCGTTGCAGATCGGTACAAGATCCTGCGAAAGCTCGGCGAAGGTGGGATGGGGTCTGTGTATGCGGCCGAGCATGCAGAGCTCGGCCGTAAGGTCGCGATCAAGGTGATTCATCCGCGCATGTGTCGCGAAGAGGAGGCGGTAAAGCGTTTCTTACAAGAGGCGAGAACTGCGAGCCAAATCGGGCATCCGAATGTTGTTGATGTGTTCGACCTCGGTCGACTTCCGGACAATCGCCCGTTCATGGTGATGCCCCTGCTTCGCGGAATCGACTGTGAAGACATGTACCAAGACCGTGGACCTCAGTCCCCGGCAAAGGTTGCGGAGCTCCTCCGCGGTGCAGCAGCCGGGCTGGACGCGCTTCACGCACTCGGGTTGGTTCATCGAGACATCAAGCCCGCGAACATTTTCCTATCGATTCAAGATGACGGTCACGAGCTGACGAAGATCATGGACTTTGGTCTGGCCGCTCTCCAACGCGTAGGCTCGCGACTCACGGAGGCCGGGACGGTGCTTGGCACACCGCACTACCTGCCGCCTGAGTGCGCCGGCGGGACGAAGGCGGACATCAAGGGGGATGTGTACTCACTCGCTGTCGTTGCGTATGAGTTTATTGCGGGAGAGCTTCCGTTCGATTCCGAGAACCCGACATATCTGCTCGCGATGAAGATGACGCAGGATGCGCCGAAGCTGAGCAAACTCGCCCCCCAGCCCATAACTCCCGAACTCGATGCGTTCTTCGCAGCGTCGCTTTCACGAAAGCCAGAAGGCCGCCCCGAGAGTTGCGGGGCCTTCGTCGACGAGCTCGCGCGACTTGCGCAAGGCATGCCCAGGTCCGTGCAGCAGCCAAAGAGAACAAGCGAACTCGCGTTTACGTTTTCTGATATGCCGTCGCCAGTTGCGACGAAGCAGCCAGAGCCTCTCGACATACAAGAAGCCGAGTCGGACCCCTCAGAGCGCGAAACCCTGACCGCACAACGCGTTCCACGGGTTGAGACACAAGACTCGATTCCTCTCCCGGTTCGTCGCAAATCACGAAACGCCATCGTCGCCCTGGTTCTGTTGATCGGTGTCGCCGGAACGCTCTGGTGGGTGTTCGCAAGTGGCTCGGTGACGACTCGTGAGGAAAGTGAGCTTGCTGCGACCGAAGTGGCCAACGCTGATCCTGTCGTGCTCGAACCGACCGATGCGGTCGAGTCGCCAGAGCCGGCCGTTGAGACCAGCGACGAGTCGGTGATGGTGGAAGAGTCTGAGACGGTCGATGCCCCGCGGAATCGTATGCGACAACGCAGAAACGTCGCGATGACTCTTGAGCGCGAGCAGCCTGAATCACCTGACGCGGAAGACGCAGCGGAAGACGCAGCAGAAGAAACACCGGATCCTTCGGAAGCAACGATGGTGGCGCCGATGCAACGAGTCGCGCCCGCTGTGATGGAAGCGACAACGGCGCGACAAGACCGAACTCGAGCAGCGGAGTTAACCAACGAAGCAAATCGACTCTCGTTGGCGGGTCGTCTTCCTGCAGCCGCTGAGAAGTATCGTGAAGCAACGCTGACAGCACCAAGCTATGCCCCTGCATGGCGCGGGTTGGGTATCGCGAACGAACGGATGAATCGGACCGCTGACGCTCTGCGAGCGTTTCGTCGATACGTGCGGATCGCGCCGAACGCGCCGGATGCACCTCGCATTCAGTCCCGCATCGAAGCGCTGGAGTAGCCGTCAGGCGGACTACAGATGCAGTAGCTCCATCTAGCGAAGCTGATGCTTTCGGAGCAGTGAGAACAAGTAGCTGCGGTCCATGCGCGCGCGTCGGGCGGCCTCCGACACGTTTCCTTCGGTCTGTGCGAGCAGATGCGGGAGGTATCGCGCTTCGAACTGCTCGACGATTCGCTTCCTAGCCTGCTTGTACGGAAGGTCCAGGTACTCACCCACGTGAATCCCGGGTCCAAAGGGTTGCGCTGAGTTCTGACTCAGTGGAGGCGCTTCTCCCATCGCGACTGTTGCGTCGACAAGGTTTCGAAGTTCGCGAACATTGCCGGGCCACCGGTGTCCAGACATCGCTTGCCGCACGTCCTCCGGGAACAAGTCTTCGAAAGACACATGGGTCCCGAGTTCGCGTGCAAAGTGCTCAGCCAACAATGGTACGTCTTCTGGGCGATCGCGTAGCGGGGGCACTTCAATGGACACCACGGCGAGTCGGTAAAACAGGTCGAGCCGGAACGCGTTGGAGTTCACCTCAGATCGGAGATCGCGATTGGTCGCACTGATGACGCGCACGTCGATGGCTTTGTCCGTCTTTCCACCCACTCTCCGAATGCGTCGTCTCTCCAACGCGCCAAGCAAATTCGGTTGGAGTTCTGCTGGTAGTTCCCCGATTTCATCCAGAAAGAGCGAGCCTCGATGCGCTCGCTCGAAGGCGCCAACATGCTGGCGATCGGCGCCGGTAAACGCGCCGCGCTCGTGACCAAAGAGTTCACTCGCGATGAGCTGCGATGCAAGCGATGCACAATCCACAAGCTCATAGGGCTGCTCTGCGCGTTGGCTCAGCTCATGAATGGTTCGAGCGACAACTTCTTTTCCGGTGCCAGACTCTCCGACCAGCAAGACCGACACCGGTGTTGTCGCAACCTTTGCGACGCGCGCCATGAGATGTCGCATCGCGGGTGAACGACCCACAATTCCCCCAAGCCGATCGCCATCGTAGACTTCTCGGGTGGTCTGACCTTGGTCTTCCACAACGAGCTTCGTGTGGCCAAGCCGAATCGTTGAGCCAGCTCGCACCAAGCAGCGTTCGATGAGTACATTCCCAACGAACGTTCCGTTGGTCGACTGCAGGTCGCTGACGTGCACACCTCGCGGTGTCCGACGTAGCTCGAGATGATACCGAGACACGGTCGGATCACTCAGCACCAAGTCGTTGCCGTCTGCAGTACCGATGGTGACGCGGTCTCCCTCGACAAGGCGAGTCTCTTGTACGTCGGGACCGTCGACGACAGTGACTTGGAGACACTGGACGGGAATGCCTTGCAGCGACTCGAGTGGGGTTGTTCCGCTCTTCACATGTCGAGGTTAGCGGTTATGGGATTTTTCCTACACTGAAGGTTCGATCCCATAACGACGCAGAATTCATGGCGAATTTCTGCGAAAAACGGGCTGGAATGGTTGCTGCTCTGTCCTTGGACCACCCAAGGAGGAAGCGTGAAACGGATTGCCTGGCTTTTGATGTGTACGAGCGCAGCGTTTGGCTGCAAGAGCGATGACCCTGACAACCTGTGCGAGATCGGACAGATCAACTGCGCTGGTGAATGTGTGTTCCTGAGCGAAAGTGCCGAGCACTGCGGTGAATGCAACAACGCTTGTCCGGGAATTGAGATGGGCATGGCGGTCTGCACGGAGGGCTCTTGCGCCTTCGCGTGCGACGATGGGTTTGAGCAGTGTGGAACGACTTGTGTCGACTTCATGACCGACATCATGCACTGCGGCGGATGCGACACGGTCTGCGCGGATCCGGGTCTTGGAACCGTCGACTGCACGGATGCCGCTTGCGAAGTCACCTGCAATGTCGGAGCAACCCAATGCGGAGACAGCTGCGTCGATATCGACAGTGACCCTCGATTCTGTGGTGCATGTGACAACGCTTGCGGGGAAGACGAAGTCTGTGCTGGCGGGTCATGCATTCTTGCGTGTCCTGACGGACAAACTCGTTGTGGCGACGTATGCGTGGACACGGCCAACGACGATACGAACTGCGGAGCCTGCGACAACGTTTGTGAGGCACCGCTCGGTGCGACGACTGCATGCGTAGACGCCGAGTGCCGAGCCACCTGTGACAGCGGCGAGCTGTGCGGCGGGGAGTGCATCGACACGGATTCGGATCCCGAGAACTGTGGAGGCTGTGGGATTGTTTGTTCGTCTCTAAATGGCACGCCGAGCTGCAACTCCGGCACTTGCGAGATTACGTGCGATGCTGGCTTTGACGATTGCGACAGCGATGCAGCAACCGGATGCGAGGTCAACACAAACACCTCACTCGACCACTGCGGTGCATGCGGAAATGTGTGTGGTGCCAGTATGGTGTGCGGCGCAGGCGAGTGTGCGTCGGGATGTGGAGCACTGATGTTGTGCGACATGACCTGCGTCAACACGACGACCGACGTCGCGCACTGCGGGGCGTGTGGAATGGAGTGTGATGGACCGATTTCGGGGTCCGTCACCGGAAACCCATCGTGCGCAGACTCAGCGTGCGGCGTAAGTTGCACGGGCTCGAACACAATGTGCGCGACAGCAGACGGTAACGCGTGCGTGGATCTCGACAACGATCCGCAGGCCTGCGGCAGCTGCGATACCATGTGTGGCAGCGGAGAGCGTTGTACCGACGGGACCTGCGAAGGCGATGCTCGTGCGCCCGGTTTGCTGAACTGCGGCATCGGTGCAGGAGACGCGAATCCAGACAGTGATTCACGTCATTGCGGCGGCTGTGGAACAAGCTGCGGCATCGGAGGAGCTTGCGAAGCTGGAGCATGTCTCGCGGAGTGCAGCGAGACAATGATGGAGTGCAGCCGGGGCCTTTCGACCGACTGCGTGGATCCCATGACGGACAACGCAAACTGCGGAGGCTGCGGCATGACCTGTGATGCTGGCGAGACCTGCAACGCGGGTGCGTGCGTCGAGTTCATCTATGCCAGCGAATGTTGGCAGTGTGGCAACGGGAACGACTTCCCAACCTGCTGCTCAACCGCTGACGCCGTGCGTTGCCTGCCCGAAGGTTCGAGCTGCTAGTCGTCTAAGCCTCTTCGGGGCGTCGGGCGTCTTGTCCAATGGTGGGCAAGGCGCCCGACTTTTTGCAACTCCAGGGCGTCCCACATTGGCGTCCATGCTGCTCTTTCTTGGCCCCGCGGTCGGTTTCGCGTTCTCGACCGCATCACTCCACGTTGAGGTGGGAAATAAGACTTTCGATCTCGATGGGATGCATGATGTCAGCGGGGGCGTCGAGGACCAAACGCGCGAAGCTTCGAGCATTTCACGCAGTCCTGCGTCTCCAGGCGGCGATCGTCAAATCATCCGGTTTGCCCGTCGGTCTGCTCATTGCGGCACGGGTAAGTTCGACCAGCTCGTTGACGCGTAGCCCGATCGATCCTGAGCAGATCGTAGCGGCGATTGTCTCTTTAGTTACGTTGTCGAACAATCCGTCAGATGCCACCAGCACGGTGTCGCGCAGCGCAAGAGTGCCCCAAGAGGTTCGTTCGATTCGTACGACTTTGTCACCGAGGCAGTTCGTGACGATGTGACGTTCGGGATGTACCTCGGCCTCGTCCTCGTCGAGAAGTCCGGCGCGTTCCCCGAGTCCGGCGACAGTGTGAGGTGTTGTGGCGTGCTTTAGTTTGCCGCGCCCCCCCACGACAATGGTCTGCGAGTCGCCAGCGTGGAGGGTCGTCAACCCACCATGCAGGATCTGGGCAACCACGAGGGTGCATGCGGGTCCGCGCAACGCGTGAACTTTACGATTTGCCGCCTCAAACGCCTCCTCGATACTTGCATGCTTGCCCGACACCGTTTCGAGTGCGGTGCGAGACGCGAGTTCGCCACGCGGTCCACCTCCAACTCCGTCCGCCACGGCAAGGAAGAGTGCATCTCCAACATTCCAGACCGCGGCTGCGTCTTCGTTCACATCAGACCACCCCTTGGCAAAGACAACCACTTCGGCCGTAGGTGTCGTCAATGTAGTGAGGGTCTCCGTTTGGTAGATTTCCCTCACCGCAGTGGGTCGCCAATCTCTTCAAGCGCTCGCTGCATGTGTCGTGCATTGCGGAAACGTTTGCGGTCGTCCACTTCGATCGCGCGCTCGATCCATACGAGCGCTTCGCGACAGAGTGTCCTTCGTGCACGCTCCGCATTAGGCAAGGGTCGGCGGTACGGCCAACGAGGCAATGCGCCCGAGAAGAGTCGATAGGCGAGAAGCCCGAGCGCAAACACGTCGGAACGAAACGATGGCTGCCCGAGAGCTTGTTCGGGTGCCATGTATCCCACCGTTCCGCGCCCCGACGCACTCATCACCGTTCGCATGGCAACACGCGCGATTCCAAAATCGCCAAGCTTCGCAGTTCCGTCGGCAAAGAGGATGACGTTGTCCGGTTTGATGTCGCAGTGAATCACCTTGTGTTCATGCGCGTACGCCACCGCATCAAGAACCTGCTCAAAGACGTCGAGCGCCCAGTGCGAGGCGTATCGCCGAGACAGGCGCTCATCCAGCGGTTCACGACCGCGCGGATACGCGATGAGGAGCTGGCCATCGACGATGTCGGCGTTCACGATCGGCAGAATGTTCGGGTGCTCGAGACGCACGGTAATGCGCACCTCCTCGAGCAGATCGTCGATGTCCAGCACCCGTGTGTCAGGAATCTTCAACGCTACTTCGCGACCTTCGATCTCGTCGCGTGCGCGATACACGCGCGAGAATCCGCCCGTGCCGAGTAGGTCCTGCAGCTTGTACTTGCCGAGCCGCGAACCTTTACGAAGCTTGGTTGTCAACTGCGTCACGATGAGGGAAGCGACCTTCCGCCGCGACCTTGCCGATGTGCGCGATGCGCGCCCCGGCTGCTCCGACGGGGTTCACACTCTTTCCGATGACGATTCCGTCGCGAGGCGCTTTGTACTCGCAGATCAAATCGCCAAAGGGGTTACGAATCTCGGCGATGACCTGGCTTTTGGTGACCGCCTCTTTGAGTTCGGGGAAGACCCGAAGCAGTCCGCCGCGATCGGTGTAGTGCCAGCGCGAACTCTCGCAAACGACAGGTGCCGGCCCAAGTTGGAGCTTCTTCTTCGGAAGCATCTTCGCGTCCTGAAGCAAGCGTCGAGTGCCCTGGACGGTCAACCGAATGAAGTTGGGTTGGAACCGTTGAGGGTCACCGATTTCGATTGTCACCGCGGGGATCTTTGCTGCCGTTGCAGTTCCTCGCAGGGTTCGGTCAGAGGCTCTGTTATGCAAAATGATTTGCGGACGCAGCAGGTACGCCATCCGACGGGCGATCGGATTGTCCATGTCTGCGCGTACGTAGAGCGAGTTCACTCGACCAAAGCTCGCCGTGTGCAAATCCAGCAAGCGATCAAACTTGGACACCACGCGCTGCATGAACCGATGCGCAAACACCTGCGGCACGTTGCCTTTGGCTCGACCGGGGAAGATGGTGTTTAGGTCCGTGCCGTTGTCCATCTCGCGCTGATGCAGGCGAAACCCAGGTACGTTGACGACGCACACAGCGACGATCGTGCCGCGCAGCTGGGTGAGTTCAATTTTCTCAAACAGGCGATGAATCGCCGGGAGCCCATTGATTTCGTTGCCGTGGAGCGCCGCGGTCAAGCCGAACACCGGACCATCGCGGCGCCCGCGCGCGACAAGGGTGGGAAGCTCGATCGGCTGACCGAGGGAGTCCTCCATCACCTCGAGTAGCACACGGTGTTTTTGGCCAAGCGCGAGCGCATCGAGGTTGAGCTCGCGCATGCGGGTCACAGGAATGTCCATGGCTCTTTTCACGCCATGATCTCGTCGACGAATCGCGGATCAGGATTTAGCTGCTTGTAGAATCGTCGTCTGAACACGCTTTTCTGCGTGATCAGCCGTCGGGCCATCGAGTCGATTGCAGTGACCGACATCACTGTCTGCAGGTACCCCTCGATGAGGTCGTCCACGCCGATACCCAGCTTGTTGAAGTCACGACTGTCCACCAAGAACAGCCGGTCGGTTTGTGTAGTCCAGGTTCCGTCGTCTTGCTTCACCGAAAGGTTGGTGCCGAGCATGTCCCACGATGAGCTGCCTTCAGCGAGTTCTGCACTCAACGGGGCACGCGCGCGACGCGCATAGATTGCAACGGGAAAGAAACCGTCGGGACCTGCGCCGACCATAAATCGAATGTCCGCGGCGTAGAGGCGACCGCGTTTATCGGGGATTGTGCCGACGTGGTAGAGCCGTCCTGTGCGACTGCGGGAACTCCAACTGAAGTTTCCGATCAACGCTTGGACGATAAAGCGATCGTAGTTTTGTTCGCTGTCCATGAACGCTTGAAGCTCTTCGGCGTTCGTGATCGTGTACACGCCTTGTCCTGCATTGCTGTATGGATTTTTCACAACTGCAACGCCACCCATACTTTGCACCCACATCGGTACTTCGGTTTTCGCCACATCCCAGATCGTTTCTGGAGTGCGAACCGCAAGCCCTGCTTCCGCGTTGGTTGCGTTGAACACATCGTACGCTTTGGCAGCCACCGCCTTGTTGCGCCCACCGGCAAGACACGCAGTGATGGGATTGTAGATGGCTGTCCGCGCAACAGGAGGAAGACGCTCCCATGGCTGCTGGGTCACGTATCGCAAGCACGCGCGAATCGGCTTCCAGCCGTCGGCCGTTTCAACCTCCACCACACCATCCTGGATGCGATGAAGTGGCTTGCCCCGATGACATGGAACCATCAGCACCTCTTCGCCGGAGAGTTCCGCGATCGTGGCCGCGTAGCCCGACGCCTCCATCTCGTTCTTGTCGTAGAGCACGGCTAGCGCTCCAGAGGGCAATCGGCGACGTGCCTCAACCATGGGAAGAAACGAGCGCTCAATGAGGCGGCGGTAGCCCGAGAGCTCGTCTGCTTCATCGACGATCGGCATCGACTTCTGTCCTGATGGAGAGGAGTTCGTTTCGATCACCACGATTTGGCGAAGACCTTCTTCGTTTGTGGACAAGAACAAGTCGGCGCCACCCCACCGAAAGAACCGCGGCTTCGTGTTGAGTAGGGTCTCAACGGCTTCGCTGTTCGCTTCTGGGTGGAGATGCGCGTAACGCTGAACGATTCGCTTGTTTCCCAGGTTTAGAAAGTTCCGGACCAGCGGATGCAGCTGCGCGTTCAGGACTCGTGCGTAGAAATGTCGACTGGGCTCGAAGTCGCCCGCCCGAAACGTTTCGATCGTCATTTCACGACCTCCTCAAAGTGCCTTACCACCGCCGCAGCGATATCAAGCCCTGTGGTGGCTTCCATCCCGATGATCCCAGGTGACGAGTTGACTTCGAGAATCACCGGACCGTCACGTCCTTCGAGCACATCTACACCTGCAATGTCGAGGCCGAGTGTTCGTGTCGCTCGCACCGCAGCGTCGACAAACTCTGGGGAAGGTTCGACCTGTGTCGCTTCTGCACCCAGGTACACATTGCTGCGGTATTCGTCGCCTTGCGCTTGTCTTCGGACAGCGCCGACAACGCGACGGCCGACGACCAAGAGTCGAATGTCCTTACCGCGAGATTCCGACACAAATTCTTGGATGAGCAAGGGTGTGTCCATGGCGAGAAACGTGTCGGCAATGGCGTGAGCAACCCGATTGGACTCTGCCAACATGACACCGCGTCCTTTAGCCCCCTCCAACACTTTCACAATCACTGGAGCTCCACCCAAGCGTTCAATCGCCGGTGTGAGGTCGCGCGTGTGTGCGACGAATGCCGTTCGAGGAACCATGAGTCCAACACGCGTCAGTCGTTGCATTGCGAGTAGCTTGTTGCGCGACAAGCGCAGCGCTTCAGCGGTTGGGCTCACCGAATAGCCCATTCCTTCCAGCTGCTCCAACACGTGCAGGCCTTGCGAGGTGCTCTGGTGTCCGACGCGGCCAAGCACTAAATCGAACTGTGGCAGCGGGCTCCCGTCGGCTTGAGCGATGCGTAGGGTACCGGCCTCAAGTTCAAGTGTGAGTTCGGACGTGTCCACACAGGTGACCTTGTGGTTTCGGGACAGGAACGCCCGTTCGATTCGAGCTGCCGAACCTTCGCCGGCTTTCCTGGTCAAGAGTCCAACGTGCATGGCTAACGCTCCGTCCGATCTTCTTTGGCTCCTTTGGCAGCTTCTTTGATGACGTGTTCGATAATCGTGCCGGCAATGTCCTTCTCGGTGGATGCTTCGATACCCACTAGACCCGGCGAAGAGTTCACCTCAATGACAAGCGGACCTCGATCGGAGTGCACCAAGTCCACGCCGGCGACTCCTAAGTTCATTGCGCGTGCAGCTTTCACCGCAATCTCTCGCTGCTGAGGGCTGAGCTTGTACGCTTCGCCCTTCCCGCCGCGATGTAGGTTCGCGCGAAACTCGCCGGGTGCCGCGCGTCGGATCATCGAACCGACCACCCGCTTTCCAACCACGAGGCACCGAATGTCGGAACCCTCCGACTCGGCAATGAACTCTTGAACCAAAATGTTGGTCTTCAAACTCGCAAAGGCCTCCATCACGGAGAGTGCTGCGTTGTTGCTCTCACAGAGCACCACCCCAATGCCCTGCGTGCCCTCGAGGATCTTCACCACGACGGGTGCGCCTCCGACGCTGTCGATCAGAGCTTGGGTGCTGGTCGATGCGTTCCCGAACGCGGTCTTGGGCATTGGGATGCCTTTGCGCGAAAGCAACTGCAGCGAACGAAGCTTGTCCCTCGACCTCAGAATCGCCTCGGAGCTGTTGGGCGTGTAGACGCCAGCCATCTGCAGCTGCCGCAGGACGGCAGTTCCGTAGAACGTGTTCAGTGACGACACACGCGGAATCACCGCGTCCGGCTTCGGCAACGCGTTCCCATCGATGCCGTGCAACTGCGGCGCGTGCGGCTCGATGGTCATGTGGCATTCGAGATAGTTCACGACATCGACCGTGTGACCCCGCGCTTCTCCCGCACGCACAATCTTTCGAGTCGATTCGTTGTCGAGAAACTGCGTCAGCAGAGCGATTCGCATGATGACCTCGATTGCTTAGCGACGTTCGTCGTCGAGGAACGTCTTTGCAGTGATTCCCCAGCTTTGAAGCCGGTATTGAATGGTTCGTCGACTCACTCCCAAAACCTCAGCGGCCTTGTGAACCGAGCCGGTGGATTTGAGCGTCTCGAGAATTGCCCAGCGTTCAAGCTCAGCAAGAGTCACACCGGGGACCATGAGGTTGAGCCGCGGCGTTTCCTTGGGCGCCGCAAGAGGAAGGTCCGCGACATCGATCATGGTTTCTTGTGCCATGACCACACCGGTCTCGATCGCATTGCGTAGTGCGCGGACGTTGCCTGGCCACGGATGTGCAACAAGTGCATCCAGAGCAGCCGGAGTGAACCCCTCGACGTCCGACTCGTGCTCTTCAACCAGTTCGTGAAGAAAGTGCTGCGCAAGCAAGACAATGTCGCTCGGGCGAGCACGCAGAGGGGGGATCTTCAGCGACACGACGTTCAGTCGATAGAACAGGTCTTCGCGAAACTGACCGTCCTGGACCATGGCTTCGAGGTTGCGGTTGGTTGCCGCGACCAAGCGCACATCGACCTTCAAGGTTTGGTTTCCACCCACGCGCTGCAGTTCGCGCTCTTGTAAGAAGCGCAGCAGCTTGACCTGTACGCTTGGAGACACCTCGCTGATTTCATCGAGGAAAAGTGTCCCACCGTCCGCTTGTTCGAATCGGCCGATTCGTCGGGTGGTCGCACCTGTAAACGCGCCCTTTTCGTGTCCGAACAGTTCCGACTCGAGAACCGACTCGGCCAAGGCGGCGCAATTCAGCTTCACCAGCGGTCCGTTCGCTCGCTTAGAGTTGACGTGGATCGCACCCGCGACGAGTTCCTTGCCGGTTCCGGTTTCGCCCTCGATCAACACAGTTGCACGGCTTTTGGCGACTTGGACCACGCGTCGAAGGAGCTCGATCATTGACGGGTGGCTTCCGATGACGCCGTCGAAGCTGCCCATGTCGAGCGCTTGCTGGGCGACCCGGCGCTCCCGTTCGACCCGCCGACTCAGTCGCGGCTTGTCCGCCGCACGTTCGAGAGCCGCATGAAGAGCTTGAGGCGACAACGTGCTTGGTAGTGCGTGATCGGCGCCTGCAAGAATTGCATCTGCGAGCTGAGCCTCTGGTCGAAGCACAACGATGGAGATTGAGCGATCCAAGTTCCGAATCTGGTCGACCAGCGACAAATCATCGACGCTTGCGTCGATCAACACGACGTCGGGAAGCGGGCGCGCGACAGCCACCGAGTCGACCTGCACAGCACGCGCCGATGGGACCTGTGGGTGGACAGGTGATGCTTCGAGTTTGCTGACCAGCCACAGCATCTCCGGATATTGGTTCATGGTTGGCCTGTCATGTGCAAGCGCAAGTGGCACTCCCGAACTGCTCAAACGGAGGTTGCTATGGAAGTACAACTCGAAATCCCGCCGGAGCTTCTGCTCCAACTCAGGCTGTACCGAACGCAGGTTGGCGTTGGACGGGCGCCCGTCGTGCTGTCAGAGGATGTGGAGCGCATCGAAGACGAGCTGAACGTGTCGATCCGGTCGGACCTGATTGCCTTCTTCGCCATGACGGGCCAGCACATCGACCTCGTTGTGGAACTGACCGAAACCCTTCGCGAGGAGGGAATGCCGCACCGATTACTCGCATTCGCCGAGGACGACGAGGGTTTCTATTGGTGTGTGCATCCACAGCGAGAGCATCTCGTGACCTACCCGGCCGGTGAGGCGGCGCCACACAGTTTGGCGACACTGGTCCGCCGCTTGCGCATTCAGGAAGCGATGGTTCGAAGCTCGGCGATCGAAACGAACACCACGGATTTAGCGGTTCCCATGCTCATCGTAGGACAACCGCAGCCTGAGAAGTGGGCAGACCACCCTCGTTTTGGGCGAGGTCGGGTTGTTCGCGAACTCGAAGGAGCTCTTGAGTTGGAGTTCTCCGATGGCCGTCGCCGCCGCATCCGAGCAGATCGACTCTCGTTAGTAGCCTAGCTATTCATCACCCACGTAGCCCAGAGCACGAAGCTGGTTCGTGAGTGCGTCATCCACGGTGGCAAGTCGGTTCGGCCGAGAATAGGTTCGGTTCCTGCCCATCTCGTGAGCGAGTCCCTGAGTGAGGTAACGACGAGTGTGCGCATCTGCACGCTCGTCGTTTTCGTTGGATGCGTCAAAGTTCGCGAACTCAAACTGCCCGTTTCGGTCACGCACCAACGAGAGATGCCCGTCCGTCACACCGCGACGTGAATCTCGCTGGCCAAACAACACAAACCGGTGCCCTGGGAGCTGACGCAGCGACTGACTGGACGGGCTCCCCAGATCTTGTTCGAGATTCATCGCTTCCAGCACAGTGACTGGAACGTCGATCTGAGAGGCGACTCGATCCACGCGACGTCCCGCTGAGACACCAGGCCACCACATGAGCAGAGGAACCCGAACCAGTTCTTGGTGAAGCCTGCCTGAGCCGTGGCCCCAGCCACCATGATCGTGGAGTTCTTCGCCGTGGTCTGCCACCAGAATCACCAGTGTGTCGCGGAGCATTCGACGCTCCGCAAGTCCCCGAAACAAACGGCCAATCGCAGCGTCCATACTCGCCACCTCTGCGTCGTACAGAGCTTGCAGTCGGCGGACATCGCGTGGGGTAACACTCCGCTCACCACGGTTGAGTTCTCGGAGGAGCGTCCTGTTGTTCTCGAAGCTGATGGGCCCTTCATAGGGGTCGGGGTCGTATTGATGAAGGAGTGCGGCCGGAGGTTCGTAGGGCGAGTGGGGGTCGGTGGCGTGGACGTACGCAAAGAAGCGATTGCTCGGACCAAGCTCGTCGACTTTCTCAAAGAGCAGTGTGACTTCATCGTCTAGTCGACCTCGTCCGAGCGCGCCGACGCTCGAGAACTCGTCGAAGCCACGCGCGAATCCAAACGCCGGCGAGACGTAGCCGTTGCCAGAGATCGCGAGGGTGTGGACGCCAAAGTCTGCAAGGGTTTCGGGGAGTGTTCGGACGTCATCCCGGAGATGGGCGGTGTGGGTCAATGCCCGATGCTGCCAGGGATACCGTCCTGTCAGGAGGCTTCCGACCGTTGGCTTGGTCCAGCTTGCTGTGGCGAACGCGCGTTCGAACACGTCTGCGTGTTGCGCCACGAGTTCGAGATTTGGCATCTGAACGCGCGAGTCCGGATTGAAGGGACGAAGCCGATCTGCGCGGAGCGTGTCGATCACCACGAGGATCGCATTTCGTACGGTTGTTGGCGGCGGCGCGACAGGATCTGTCACGTGAACGTGTAGTGTGCTCGGTCGTCCCTCGATGCGAGCGCGATGGAGACCAGGTTGCTCGACCGCAACACGAAAGTGGCGGCTGACGCGGTGTTCTTTCCCAGCAACATCCAAGACGCCGCCTCGAGTCCAGCCTTGAAGCGTTACCCCAGGCCCGCCACGCACCATGATTTCTCGACCGATCAACCGAGACATCGACCGTGGCGCCAGCATGGTGCAATCGCCGTAGAGGTTGAGCGGGCCCTCGATCGACTCGATGGTGCCAACTCCGCCGCAGCGGGTCTTCGCGCTGGCTGCGAAGTACGAACCGCGGTCGAGCCACCTTCGGTTATCCACGCGACCGTACCAGTCACGACGCAGCGAAGGATCGCTGGCTTCCACCGCTCGTCGCCCCGCCCGATCCACGAGGTCGGATTGAGTCGGCAGGACGGACTCTGTCACTTCCGGGACACACCCAAGGGCAAGCAGTAGGAGAAGGTATCTCACGTTTCTTCCACCGTAACGGCTTCCAGTACCGCCTCGACGAGACTGCTGTGTTCGAGGAAGAGCGCGTCTAGCTGCTCAACCAAGAACTGAGCCTCGAGGCTACGTGCGTCCTGTCGCAGGTCGCCCAAGAGTGCACGAACGCGTCTCTGTTGCTGATGGAGTCGGAAACGCGTGGCAGGGTTGATCAGCTCACTCATGCGCTGTGGCAGTGCAAGTCGTGTGCTTGGTACGGGACGTGCTCTGAGACTTCACATCCGAGTCGGACTCGGTGTGGAAAAGGAGGCTCACATGCCTGCTCGTATGGAGACCCGTTTGGATTGCCCCCCTGCGTTGTACCGAGAGTTGTTTCGTTGGCGCGCTCGCAACGGACACACCGGCGACTTCTACGTTTGCGAGGCGGAAGTTGCGCTGGCGGAAGACCGGATGGGGCTCACGATTCCGCGAGATCTCTTGGTCCTGGCACTCGTTCGGGGAGAGACGCCGGCAACGATTGCGGACATGACCTTGGCTGCCCGTAATGAAGGCGTGCCGAACGACGTCATCGTGTTTGACCAGGAATCCGACATCCTCTGGTGTGGCCTCGCCCTCGAAAACCGTGCTCAAGTGCTCGGCTGGCACCGCACCCAAGGTCGCTTTCTTCCTGCGAGCCTCAGCCTCGTGGTGTTTGTGCAGCTGGATGAGGATGCCGACGGCTCTGACGAGCCCGCGCGCATCGACCCAAGTCACGACTTTGTCGTCTACTGGACCTCGGTCCAAGAAGTTGCGTGATGCAAGAGCTGCATCGCCGAGTGCAAGGCCTGCACTTGGTCGAAGGAGACGCTGTGGACGTGCCTTCAGGGTGGGTTTCCGGACAGGTTGAGGTCCGGTGGGCTGGTGATGGCCGCGGCCGCGGACTCTTCGCGACACAAGACATCTCTCCCGGCAGCATCCTGTGCGTATTCGGAGGAACCGTCTTGCCATGGAAGATGCTTCGAAAACTATCGCCAGACTCTCGGCGCATGGCATTGCAGGTCGAGGACGATCTCTTCCTCGTGTCGACCCAAGAAGGTCCCGCGGATTGGGTGAATCACTCCTGCAACCCCAACTCTGGCATGGCCGGGCAAATCACCCTCGTCTCAATGCGAAAGATTCGAGTGTTCGAGGAGATCACCTTCGACTACGCGATGACCGATTCACTGGGGTATGACGAGTTCGAATGCGCATGCGGCGCTCACCACTGCAGAGGTGTGATCCACGCAGATGATTGGCGTAGTCCAGACCTCCAGCGACGCTATGCAGGCTATTTCTCACCGTACCTCGAGCGGCGATTTCGTCGGATCCGCACGTGAGCAAGCGAAAACCGCGCGTTCGACGGTGGCACGAAGACGACATCCCAGCGCTTGTCGCGCTTCATCGAGCCGCCTACCAGGACTACGCGAGCCACTACAACGAGCGCTCATTCGAACTACAGCTCGCAGCATTCCCAGAAGGTCAGCTGTTAGTCGAAGTCGATAAACAAGTCGTTGGCTACGCGACATCGATCATTGTCCAGCTCGACCCGAATCACACGTACTCGTACGACGAAATCACCGGTGGTGGGAGCTACTCTACCCACGACCCAACTGGCGATACGCTCTACGGGGCTGACATCGCCGTTCATCCACAGTTCCGGCGGCAGGGCCTCACAGGTCTTCTGTACGCCGGGCGAAAGCGGTTGTTGAAACGCTACAACCTCCGCCGGCTTGTCGCATACGGGCGGTTGCCGGGATATCGATCGCATCAGGGAATGACGGCCGAAGCGTACGTGGACGAAGTGATCGCCGATCGACTTCGTGACCCGGCGCTTTCTGCCCATCTGAAAGCGGGCTTTGAGGTCAAGCGGGTCATGTTCGACTTGTTCAAAGACCCGTCAAGCATGGATTGGCAGACCTATTTGGAGTTTCCAAACCCCGAGTACCGACCGGCCAAGCGTCGAATCGCTGCTGCACCGCTTCATCGGCCTGTCCGACGTGCGCGTGTCTGTGCTGCACAATATCTGTTTCGACGAATCAAGAGCTGGGATGATGTCGTTGAGGCGGTCACGTTCTTCGTCGACGTGGCAGACGAATATCACTGCCACGTCTTACTGTTGCCAGAACTCTTCACCATGCAGCTCTTGGTCACCAAACCAGGCGCGCAGGGGCCGTTTCACGTCGCAGAACAGGTGGGACGGTATCGGGAACTGTTCGCGCGACTTGCGCACGAGCGACACCTCTACATCATCGCAGGCTCAACCCTCGAAGAACGAGCGGGAAAGCTCTACAACGTTGCGTATCTATTTACCCCGTCGGGCCGGCACTACAGCCAGGACAAGTTACACATCACACCTTCGGAGCGTAGAGATTGGAACGTGCAAGCTGGACAGGGCCTTAAGGTCTTCAACTCACCATTCGGGCGGTTCGGGATCCAAGTTTGCTACGACATTGAGTTTCCCGAACTCACTCGACTGCAAACGTTGGCTGGAGCGGAGACCATCTTTGTTCCGTTCAGCACTGACGACCGGAAGGCGTACCAGCGAGTCCGCTTTTGCGCGCAAGCTCGCGCGGTCGAGAACTACGTATACGTCGTCATGGCTGGCAACGTTGGCAACCTGCCAACGCGCAACTACCTGATCAACTACGGTCAGGCAGCGATCTTGACACCAAGCGACGTGGCATTCCCGCCAGACGCTTGTGCTGGAGCGGCGCAGTCGAACATCGAGGCCGTAGCGCTCGCCGACCTAGACTTCGGTGTTCTGTTGCAGCAGCGTGAAACGGGAAGCGTTCGCCCGCTCCGGGATCGACGTCCCGACCTGTACACAGTGTCGGCCGAACAAGCCATCGAAGTGATTCAACTGGAGTGACGTCATGATCCACCCCGATACCGATCTTGTTCACATCTCGTCTGACCTTGGGCGTGGCATCCTCGCGACAGCCAATATTCCGCGAGGTACTCTCGTGTGGGTTCGCGACCGCTTTGATTGGCTGATGAGCGCGCGCGACGTGGAGCAGTTAGACACCGCGCACCGCCGGCTTCTGGACAAATGGGGATATCGAGACTCCAACGGACATTGGGTGTTGTGCTCGGACATCGGCCGGTTCGTTAACCACAGCTGCGCGCCGACAATGCGTAGCCTAGGGGACGACCTGATGATTGCGGTACGCGACATCTCGGTTGGCGAAGAGGTCACCTGCGACTATGCGGAGTGCAACGTGTCGCTGAAGTGCGCATGTCAACGACCGGGATGTCGACACACGATCTCGCCGACTGACGTATTCGAACACACTGAACAGTGGGACGCGGAAATTCGGGGAGCAACAAGTTGTGCTGCATCCGTTCCTCAACCGTTGCTTCGCTATGCGATCGATTGGAAGCGTTTCCTAAAGTGGACTCGTGCCGAGAAGCGTGTTCCCTCCGTAACCGACTTGTACTTCAGCCCGCACGCTGCGTAGCCATGCGGGCGATTGCAATAGTGTTGCTGTGTGCACTCAACGCGTGCGAACCCGACGAAGCTCCCGCGATGGAAGACACCTCGGGCGACGAACAACCTCCCGAACAAGATGAAGGCATTCGTGACTGATGTTGCGTGATATTGAGAAACGGGCCGCAGGGGCTCGCCTTCGACTCAAGGACATGTCATCGAGCTGGTTCTACGACCCCGACGCGCCCCATCTGAGCAGCTTCTGCTATCGAATCCTCGACGAAGATTCGAAGTGCAACCTCGGGACGATAGATGGATATCGGATTACGCACGACTGGACTGTGCAGTCCGATCTCAGGCTGTGGGAAGAGGCCGACTCGCTTGATGTCGATGTCGCACAGTACGTGGATGCGCTGATTCGCGAACTGCGTGCATGTGAAGCCGTGTTCCAGGTCGCCCCAACTTTGACGTTGTCGCAGAGGACAACGATTGTGCGACACATCGAACTCGTCGAGGGTCGCGGCACGCCGTCTTTGTCGTCGCAGGTCGTCGCAAGCATCGCAATGATGGATGCTCCTGTGTTGATGCTGGTCGATCCTTGGCCCATGCCAGAACAACGCGCGCAGGCTGAAGGAAGACTGGGAGGACGTGGCGTCGTCGCGACTCTGCTTCAGCTGGGATTTTCGCGCATGATCAGTTCTCGCTTCGTGTGGGCATGGAACCGAGAGATGTCCGAGTGCATGCTCGCCGAACACTCATTTGAGGAACTCCTGGACGCCAAACGCTCCGGGGCGCTCGACGAGGTACTGAGAGCTCGCATTGCGGAAGAACTTCACGGACCGTACTCAGAAATCCTCGGATTCCCAGAGCCTGAGGACTATTCGGACGAGTGATAGTGCTCCAAGATTGACAATGTTCTACGCCGAAGACTGTTGGAGCCAGACCACCCAGTAACCCTGACCACGATGTGCGCGCACCCGATCCTGCAGCTGGCGCCGGATGGGACCAATCTCAACACCTGCTGCGACTGTGGCGATGAGGACGTGCACGACGACAGGACCGCTCTTACGAAGCTCTACTCTCGCGTCGGTCACCCCGGCGAGAGAAAGCGCAAGATGGACGGCAACGGACGGACTCACATCTCACTCGCTCTAACCGATCCGCTTGTACTCGCTCTACCCGATCCGCTTGTGCGACATGGTGACCAAGTTTCGGAATCTCTTCCACAGCGACGCTCGCTCTTGCCGCACTTCCGTATCGCCAATTGCGACCACAACCGCGGTAGCGTTGTCCGTGCCGTCAAGTTCGATAGCGCGGGTCACCAACATCTCGGCTGACACATTGGGTGTCTGCTGGACAATGGCGGTCAACCAGCTTGGGTCGGTGAGCGAGTCGCTGAAGCCATCCGAACATAGAAGAAACCGGTCACCTGCCTCGACACTCAACTCCGCGGTTTGCACCTCGACATCGCCTTTGCCCACAACTCGCGAGAGGATGTGTGCCCACGGATGTTTGGGAGCGTCCGCCTCAGTAATTGCGCCTGCCTTCACGAGTTCGGCAACGGCAGTGTGATCCTCGGTGAGCTTTTCGACTCGCCCCCATCGAACCTGATACAGCCGCGAATCACCCACGTGAGCGAGCGCAGCCGATTTCCCATCAATGAGCAGTGTGGTGAGGGTTGTTCCCATACGGTCTTTTGATCGGTCGGCGGCTGCCTCCGCGGCAATCGCGTTCGACGCCGCGTTCACCGCTTCACGCAGCGTTTGTGCAAGTGGCAGATCGCGTGAGCGCTTCTTCACATGTGCATGGAGAGTCTCGAGCGCGATGCGCGAGGCAACTTCTCCTGCGTTGTGACCGCCCATCCCGTCTGCCACCGCGAAGAGACCGAGGTCCACATCGAAGAGCATCCCGTCTTCGTTGGACTGACGCACCTTGCCAACATCCGTCTTGCCGCCTGCAGAGATCTTCATGCCCGCCCCCTACTTTCCACGTTAGGCCACGAATTCTGGTTTGAGTACCCCATTCTCCGTGAAAGCCTGACGGTGCTCCTCTGACTGCAGAAAGGATCACTCGTGGACGAAATCTGGAATCGATTGCGCGAACTGTTCTCGCCGAGTCGGCTCGGTGAAGTCCTTGCCGAGGATATCGTGCCGGATGCGGTTGCTGCCCTCGCAGCCTTCGTTGCGCTCTACCTGGTGTATCGATTGGTAGACCGTGTGGTCAACGCTGCACTCTCGCGTTCGGAGCTCGACCTGACCGCACGAACGTTCATCCGCACCGTTGTGAAATACATCATGCTCACGATCGCCTTCGTGACTGCCCTCTCTCAGGTTGGCGTTGACGTGTCTTCGTTGCTGACGAGCCTCGGCGTTGCGGGCCTGACCATCGGATTCGCGGCCAAGGATGTTCTCGCAAACGTCATCAGTGGCCTCTTTATCTTCTGGGACCGTCCGTTTGTCGTTGGCGACTTGGTCGAGGTCGGTGGCCAATACGGCAAGGTTGAAGAGATCACGATGCGATCGACTCGCGTGGTGACGGTTGATGGAAAGATGCTCGCCGTACCCAACTCAGAAATCGTGAGCACGACGGTCACTTCCTACACCAACTTCCCCGAGCTTCGATTGGAGATTGACTTCACGATTGCCGTGACGGAGGACTTGGCGACGGCGAGACAACACGCGCTTGCGATTATCGCAGATGACGACGAGCGTTTTCGTCCCGGCTCCGCAGCGGTCGTGGTCACGGCGCTCAACGACTACAACATCGCCATGCAACTGCGTGTGTGGCTGCGCGACGAGCGAAAGCACCTCCCAGTGCGATTCGAACTCCGTGAGCGGTTGTTCGAAGCACTCCGAGACCATGGCGTCGACATGCCCTACGAGACTCTGGAAGTTCGAACAAAGGCAGCGTAAAACCGCTACCGGAGGTTGCTCGCCGCTAGTGGCTGCGAACAACTCTGCCGGCACACCAAATGAGTTGGCGGATGTGCTTCTCTGCCAGACCATGGTTCCCGCCTGGTCAAGGCAGGTCACTCGCCCTTGGTACGCGACGATAATTCGCCGGCGTTCAATAGAGACCAACATCTCATGCTGATTGCCAGCCGTGTGTCTGCTCGCTTCCTGAGACCAGAGAGCGCCCTGTTGCGTGCTCAACGCAGTAAATCATCCCGTCCGCGAAACCAATCACGACGAGTCCCGCACCGATTGCCATGCTCGACTTTCCCGAGCCGTACGTGGAGGGCAGCTCAACCTTCCATGACTCATTTCCTGTCGCGATATCGAGCGCAACGACTGTGCTCTTTCCGCCGCCGGACGATTCATGGACGATCAGCGGTTCGGAAGCAGGCTCTCGGTACGAGTCAGTCATGTCGACATGTAGCACGCGAAGCGCAAACGCTCATCCGACGGTGAATGTTGACATCTGGGCGCCGACATCTGACTACCGAACACATGCCTTTTCAGTTCGTACTCATCATGTTCGCAGTTCTGTTGCTTTGTTCGGGTTGCGGGAGTGCGTGCGACGCAGTCGAAGGTTTCGCGAACCGAACCTACGGGTGCAATGGCCCGCCACCAGGTCCTGGGCAGCCAAACGAACCAGGCGGAATATGCCGCGGAAGTAGCGGCGGCAACCCAGCAGGATCATGCGTCGATCCCAACAGCGTTTGCGCCAAGAACGACTCTCGTCCCGGCGAGCCCATCTGCATGCATCGCTGCACGCCGACGGCGTATGTGAGCGCTGGGGGCTGCCCAACCGGTTGGCGATGTTTCGATGTCGGCGGTGGTTTGTGTTTTCCGGACTGTCGGCGCGGCGAGGATTGCGCAACAGGAGTCTGCGACGCCGAAGGTTCGTGCGTGTGGTGATGCGTGAGGATAACGAAACCGGCGCCGACACGTACCCCCTAGCATGCTCACGATCCGCGACGCTCAAGCTCACGAGTTAGAGGTGCTGACCGACATTGCGCGACCTGCCAAAGCACACTGGGGCTATCCCCAAGAGTGGCTGGCCATGTGGGACGACGAGCTGCGTTACACCAAAGCATCGTTGGACGCGTACGACGTCTTTCTGGCGGAAACTCATCGTGCTTGGCGTCGCATCGATTTCATACGAAGGCACCGATGCGGAGATCGAGGGACTGTGGGTGTCACCTGATGCCATGGGACAGGGTGTCGGGCGGGCGCTCTTCGAGGAGATCATCCGGCGCGCCAAGGCCAAGAGCGCGATCTTGCTACACATCGCCTCGGACCCTCAGGCAGCGGGCTTCTACACGCGTATGGGCGCCATTCAGAACGGTACGGTTCCCTCTCGCCCCGAAGGTCGAGTGCTTCCGCTCTTGTCGCTTAAGCTAGAACGCTAGCCCAGAGGCGCGCGGACTCCGGATCGCGCTCGCTTTTGCAAGACGCTCGACCTACCTCAAACCATGCTTGCGAATCAGGCTAAAGAAGTGACTTCGATCCAAGCCTGCTCGACGGCTCGCCGCAGATACGTTCCCGTCAGATTCCGAGAGCACTCGCGTTAGATACGTTCGCTCGAAACTCTCGATCAGAGCGCGTTTCGCCTCTTTGAACGGTTGCTTCAGATGAGGTCCAAACGATCCGGTGGAGCTGTCCGACTGTGCCTCCTCGAAGGCTGGTGGAGACCCCATTGCCACCGTCGCCTCAACGATGTTTCGCAACTCACGGACGTTTCCTGGCCACGGATGACCACGGACAACGTCGGCCAGCGAACCCGGAAACAGTTCCTCGAAACTACGCTCTTCGCCCAACCGTGCGGCGAAGTGCTCCGCCAAAATCTCGATGTCGTCAATGCGCTCGCGAAGCGGCGGGATGCTCATGCGCACAACAGCCAGGCGGTAGTAGAGATCCAGCCGAAACCGGTTCGCGTTGACCTCGGAGCGAAGGTCACGGTTCGTGGCTGCGATGATACGTACGTCGACGTTGATTTCGGACGTTCCTCCGACGCGTCGGAAACGTTGTCGCTCCAACACACCAAGCAGGTTGACTTGGAGCTCAGGTGGCAACTCGCCAACTTCATCGAGGAACAGTGTTCCTCCACTTGCTCGTTCGAACGCGCCGATGTGTTGCCGGTCAGCGCCGGTAAATGCACCTCGTTCATGGCCAAACAGCTCGCTTGAAATCAGATTCGGCGCCAACGACCCGCAGTCGACAACCACATAGGGCTTGTCACATCGAGCACCAATGTCGTGTATCGCCCGCGCGATGACTTCTTTGCCCGTGCCGGACTCACCAACCAAGAGCACCGAGACAGTGGTTCCCGCGGCTCGCTGAACGTGAGCCATGAGTCTTCGCATCGCGACCGAGCGCCCCACAATTCCAGCAAGCGAGCTACCGTTGAACACCTCAATATTCTGCTGCTCCGCGCCATCGATGCGGATTGTCGATTCTCCGAAGCGAATCTGACTTCCAAACGGGACGACAGCAACTGCGATCTTCACAGCGCCACAGTGAGTGCCGTTTGTGGAGCCAAGATCGCGCACACGGACACCTTCAGGCGTGGGCTGAAACTCTGCGTGATAGCGCGAGACCGTGCAGTCACTGAGGATCAAATCGTTGCCGTCTGCAGTTCCGATCGATAAGCGACCACTAGACTCTGCGCTGAGTCCGGCATCAGGTCCGGCGGCCACCGTAACTCGCAGTGTTTCTACGCCGTGCGTTTCGAACGGCTTCATGGGTGTCGTCTTGGCCACGACCGAACGATACGCGAAGCCGCTACGAAGCACAGCCGGATTGTCAGATCGACATGGAGAGCGCAAGGAAGGTGGACAGACTCCCAATCCGATCAAAGTCGTTGGTGAAACCATATCGAGCGCCAAGAGAGAGTGTCGTGGGTCCCGCTGCGATCCCGATACCCCCACCAAGGTGAACCAGAGTCTCAAGCTCGTCGGCCGTGCGCCCAATTCCGATGCCGAGTTCAGCCCCGAGCAACAGCGGGCCGATAAGACGTACGTCCGCGCCGTAGCTCGACACCCAGAGCCGACGCTCATCTTGAATGTGCACGCCTTGTACCGTCCGAACACGAATCGATTCACCAACGAGAACGTCGAGGGAGAGCGACGGCACGACAGCAACGTCGTACTGCGCAGAACGCGCTGCCGAAAACCAGACGTCGACGCCCAACCCCAACCGCGCCGATCCGTCCAAGAGGATCGCCCGTCCACCGAGCGACGCCGTTCGATCAAGTCCAGATGGCAATCCATCGGTCGTTTCGTCGAGGTCTACGACCCCACGCCCGTGAATGCCAAACCGCGAATACAGCCACGACTCTGCAGCCACCCCCAGCCGAAACACTCCATCCGCGCCATCGCCTTCGTACGCGACTCCCACGCCAAAACCGGTTCGACGATCTGAAAGTGCTCGACTCGCTAGCTCTGGCCGTAGGTTCGGACTGAGCCGTGCGAACACCGGTTCCGGATCAGGCTCGTCTTCGACGCGGGGCGTGGGCGTGGGTGCTTCGACCGCTTCAGCAGTCATCGTCGTGGAGGCGAGGTGTTGGGCACTCGCCATCAGCGAGAGCTGAAATTCGGATGCCCGTGGCACAACCGTGACGGTAAACGCGGAGCCATCGCGGGCCGTTGACACCACGTCGGCACCGTCAGCCTCAAACTGAACGTCGATCGGAACTTCGCCACCCTCCACCGTGACCACGATCTCAGACTCCTCGTTCACGCGCGTTTCACCCTCGGTCGCTAGACTGAGTTCGTACACGTCAAGCGATGAGGCCAGCCGTGTTTCACCGACGAGGCAGCCAACGTCAGAGTCGTCCCCCGCGAGGACAATCTCGGGACCGTTCTCGCAAACTTCGGGAAGAACGACGCGCGATCCCGCGACCACACGTGGGGCCGCGGAGGGCGTGGAAGGGTCAGGAAGCGGGAGCTCCTCATTCGGGTCATCGCCTGGGGACAGGACACGAGCCGAGACAAGGAGTAGTTCCGCCTTTTCTGACGGACGGGATTCGAAGAAATCGCCATCGACAGTGGAGACGCGTGCCCAGTACGACCCTGCCGGAAACCCTCGCATCTCGAAACGCGTCACGGATGCATCAACTTCGGTCGCTGCGAAAACACCAGATTCATCCTCCCTACCAAGTTCAACCCTGTATGAGCGCGCTGACTCTACCGGTTGCCACTCCATGGCAAGAGAAACGCCTGTGCGTTGGAACCCCATGAACTGACGCGTGCCTTCCGCCCATACCGGCGCATCGGGCAAGCGGCGAGGAGGAGACGGTCGCTGCGCACGACGCACTTTCGAGCCAAATCCGGGCCGCACTTGTACGGAAGCCGATCCGTCGGATGAGCTCACCGACGCGTCGCCTCCATCAAAGTTCGACACGCGACTCGTTCCGTCTTCATCGACAGACACCAGCGCGGCACCTCCGGACAACTCCGCCTGAGAACTGGGCGTGTCGACTCGCATGCGAAGCGAGCCCAGTCGGCTTCGAAGCGCGCCTCGCTCCAGCGTGGCATTTGATGTTCGCCGCCGCGCTTCTCGAGCCGAACCCCCAAACACAACAACCAACGTGTTTTCACGGAGTTGCACGATCGATCGGTCTCGAAAGGTAATCTCGGCAGTGGAGCGCTCGAGCGTGTTCACGCGCCAACCGTGAAAGAGATCCAAGCCCCGGTTGGCACGACGCCACTCCGAGGATCGGGGTTCTCGCGTTCGAACTTCGCGCTGAGCCTGGGTGAGCTCAGCGTCCGGAGCATCTTGCAGAGGCGGGCGAGGGAGGCGAAGCACAACACCCGGTCGCAGGAATGGACCGCATCGTCCGCGCTGTGACCCTGTCTGCAGTTCCGGGTTGTGGCGCATGATCACGTCGTAGCGACGCCAGTCACCATAGAAGCGATGAGCAATGTTTCCGCAGTTGTCGCCGCGCCGAACTGTGTATTCGAACGTTTCGGGTTGTGCAGACGTTGTCTGCCATGCAGGCAAACTGAGCAGGATCGTGAGAACTAAGCAACGCACATACAGCGAGCCTGCAAGTTGCCTGCCTTCGGAATTCGACCGTCGATCCGACGGACTGTAGGACGCGTCCAACACCTGAGGTGTTGGGTCGACACAACGACACGCGTCGTTGACCCGGCGTAACGAGCGGCGTCGTTCTTGCAGTTCCGTTTGGAATGGGACCCCTGCTCCTCTTCGGCGACGTTCCCAGCGAACTGCTTTGGGCAGTGTTCGAGCCTCGGGTTGCTCTTCGGCTAATTCCGTACGCGAGCACAATCGTCGTTTTTCTTCCGGCTCCAAATCTCGAGCAGGTCCTGCGCGTGGCGCGAGCCTCCGAACCGCCACGCAGCATCCTCGTGCTGAGCCGGAAGCCCCGTGAAACCCGGGCTCAACTCCGGACGCGTGATCTTGGAATCGAAGTCCTCGGACGCCCGAAGTCGTTTGCTGCAGTGCTGACGCGGCTGGGATTCACCGCGCAATGAGTACGCCCTCCCCGCCCGTTCCTTTTCGGACCAAGCTCGCGCTCGTCACCGCGGTCATCTCGGTCGTTCCCGTCGTCATTGTGGGGCTACTCCTGTTGGACGTGAACGCCGACGCAGTTCGTACGAATTCCCGGGAGCTCCAACTCGCCGTGGCGGATGATGTGAGCAGAGCATTTGAGTCAACGCTCAGCGCTGGAGCGGATGCACTCGACTCGGTGGCGCGCGCAGTCACCCAAGACGAACTCTCGGACGCGCAAGTCGAGTCTGCTCTCTTGGCCATCGTTGGTGGGCGCGAAGCTGTCGACCATGTTGCGCTCTACGATCGCGAAGGCGTTCTGATCGACGTCGCCTTCGAGCATGGTGCAACCCGACCGACCGTTCCCCAACAACTCGATGCCGGCACGATGGAGGACTCCGTGAACGACGGGTTGGCCGTCGGAGAGCCGATCGCGAGCACGGGTGCTCCACGTGTCTCGCTCACGGTTCCCATTTCGATCGATGGCGCGACAACGGGCTACGGTCTCACGCTCATCTCGTTGCTACCTCTGCAACAGCGGGTCGAACGTCTACACGACGTTCGGTTTAGCGGATTGCCAAACTCACTCTTCGTGGTGGACGAGGAGTTGCGTGCCATCGCACACCCTCAACGCGAACAGATCCTGCGATCGTTTCGCGACGAAGGAATCCTCGCCGGGATTGATCCGGGAGCGCTCACGGCTCGCTTTCAACAATCAGGAGAGTTCGTGGAGGGCGACGAGCCCATGCTCGGCAGTGTCGTCGGCATGCAGACCCGGCCATGGTCAGTGGTTGTTCAGATTCCACAGCGAGTGGCCTATGCCTCGCTTCAGCGGATGCAGACGATTGTCATCACGACACTGGTGATTGTGATTCTGGTCGCTCTGTTTGTCGCGCTCGTTGTCGCGAAGCGGATCACCAAGCCCATCAGCATCCTCTCTGACTTTGCGCGCGACATCGCGGAGCGTCGATTCGACCGAAGAGTGCAGCTGAAGACTCGAGATGAACTCGCTGTCCTGGGCGACGTCATGAGCAGCGCCGCGGCAGACCTTCAAGAGTCGGAGACGCGGATCCGCAAGGAGGTCGCCATCCGTACCGACCTGGGTCGGTACCTCCCCGCAGAGCTGGTCGACAAGGTTGTGAAACGTGAGGCTGACATGGGTCTGGGCGGTTCAAAGTGCGACGTCACTATTCTGTTCGCGGACGTCGTCGAGTTCACTCCACTGACGGATCGACTTCAACCCGAAGATGCTGTCGCGTTGTTGAACGAACTCTTCACCATCCTGACCGAGATTGTGTTCAAGCACGGCGGAACAATCGACAAGTTCGTCGGTGACTGCGTCATGGCGATGTGGGGAGCGCCAACGCCTCAGGCTGATCACGCGGGTCGCGCACTCGCCGCCGCAGAGGACATGCTCACGTGGCTGGAGACCAGCAACGCAGGGTGGCGTCAGCGCTACGGGGTTAGCGTTCAACTGGCGATCGGCGTGCACAGCGGCGAAGCCGTCGTCGGCAACATTGGATCCGAGTCGCGCATGGAGTTCACCGCAATCGGAGACACGGTGAACGTCGCTGCGCGGCTCGAATCCATTGCTCGACCCATGCAGGTACTCACCACGGTTCAAACCGCGCGGAGTGCCGACGAGTTTGAGTTTCGCGATCTGGGAACGCGAACTCTAACCGGGCGCGCGGTTCCCATTCACTTGTTTGAGCTCGTGCTGTGATTGAAGAGAATTTCTACGAGGACGAGACGCTTGCCGTCGTTGGCACCACGGTAGGCGGCCGGTTCGAGGTAACGGACGTGCTCGGTCAGGGCGGGATGGGCGCTGTGTATCGCGCGGTCCAACAGCCGTTGAATCGCGAGGTTGCGCTCAAGCTTGTCTACCCGCACGACCAACGTGCGCGGATGCGGTTCCTGAGGGAGGCACGAATCGCCTCGACGTTTCGGCATCCGAACGTGGTTGAGATCTACGACTACGGCAAACACGAAGGCAACTGCGTCTTCCTCGCAATGGAACTCTTGCGTGGTGACTCGCTCCGTCATGAGCTCGAAGCCTCGGTGATGTTGCCAGTCGAACGTGCGATTCAGATTGCGACGTGCATCGCGGATGTCCTGGTCGGTGCACTTGAAGTCGGTGCAGTACACCGCGACCTGAAACCTGAGAACGTGGTGGTCGAAAAACGGCAAAATGGAAGCGAACGCTTCGTCGTCGTGGACTTTGGACTTGCTGTGATGACGGGAGCCGAAGCTGGGGAACTGGGAAGACTCACGCAGGAGGGCATGATTGCCGGAACTCCCGAGTACATGTCACCAGAGCAGATCCGAAGTCAGACTCCGTCCAGTGCTTCCGATGTGTATTCGTTGGGAATCATGCTCTACGAGATGCTGACCGGGCACTTGCCGTTCACTGCAGACGAGCCCGCGATGACACTGTCCCGGCATCTCTTTCTTCAGTTTGAGCCCATCCGATCAAAGTTCCCCACGCTGGAGATTCCCGGGGCGCTCGACGAACTTATCCAGCGCATGCTGTTCAAGGAACCGACGCACCGGCCCAGCGTTCAGCAGGTGCTCGCGTCGCTTCAGTCATTGGATGTTGGCGCACCGGAGCGTATGAGTGCTCGGAGATCGGGACACGGGCGGGCGGCACGCATGGTTTCTATGGCCCCGCGTCGGCCAGCACCGGCGGCGACCCACGTCGTTCGGACTCGCGTTGCGTGGCTGGGCAGGATCGATGACGGCATCAAGATCACCCTCGCCGCGAACGGGATCAATCTTGTCGGCGCCACCGCCACCCACTTCCAACAAGTCGAGGCGGTTGTCGCTTCCACCGAAACCAGCGACGCCCAACTGCAGGAGCTGGTTCAGTCTCATCCCTGTGTCCTTGCGCGCGTTGCGGAAACCGACGTCAATCGACTTGCGGACTTGTTGAGGCTCGGAGTGATTGACGTGCTTCCGGAGTCGATGCGTGATGAGGAGATCGCTCGTCGAATCCGGCGCGCGATCAAGCGATCGAAGCGTTCAAACCGCCGATAGGCCAACTGCTGTGGGGTCCGCCCCACAGTTGTCGAGCGCGCCCCATAACCCGGCTGCAAATTCGTCTAACTAATCTGGGCGAGACGTGTGATCGAATTTTGCAGTACCGCCACCCATGAGAATTTGGGTGGTGGTGGCCTTGTTGGCCGCGAACAGCGCTTCGGCGCAATCCGCAACGCTCCAGTTGTTCAGTGCCAGTGAAACGCCGACCGACGACTTCCATATCAGTCGTCCGGACGATTTCGGTCATCTTCGATTCGGTGCGCAGCTGCATCTCGACTACGCAAACGACCCGCTCGTTTTCGAGTCGATGCTTGGAGAACGAGACAGCGAGTCCGCGCGGATCGTCGGTCACCAACTGACCGGCACCGTTGGGCTCTCGTTCGGGCTCTTCGACCGCTTGGTGCTGTTCGCCGGTCTTCCGATCACGTTCGTCATGAACGGCGACGACGACGACGAACTTGCGGCCCGAGGCCTCGTTGCAAGCGACGGAGCAGGACTGGCAGACCTTCGCGTTGGGGCACGCGCGCGGTTGCTCGGCGATACGGACGACACCTTTTCGTTGGGACTTCAGGTCGCGCTCACACTTCCGACGGCCGGCTCCCAGCGGCTTCGCGGCGACGAATCGGTGGGTGTGCATCCAGAGCTTCTGCTCGCGCTTCGACCCGGTGGTGGTGCCCGGATCGTCCTTAACCTGGGTGCACAAGTCCGACAAAACGTAAGCGACGCAAACAGCAACTTGGCGTTTGGCGACGAACTCACCTTTGGACTTGGGTTCGCGATGCCTGTCTGGACCGACGACGACCCGCGCACCCATCTCGACGTTCACGTCCAAGCCTACGGAACAACTCGATTCGACGAGTTCTTTGAAAGAGAGTCGACGCCGTTTGAGGCCACCGCTGGACTCAAACTCTTCCATCGAACAGGCCTCGTCACCGGCCTTGCAGCCGGACCCGGTCTGTCTCGGGGACTTGGTGCGCCAGACGTTCGCGTCATCGGTTTGGTGGCCTACGCGATGCCAGAAGACCTTGGGCCCGGCGACCGGGATGAAGACGGCATCTCCGACGAAGACGACGAATGTCCCAATCGACCCGAAGACGTCGATTCGTTTCAGGACATGGATGGATGTCCGGACGAAGACAACGATGGTGATGGCGTGTTGGATGTGGACGATGACTGTCCGCTTCGCCCCGAAACAGTCAACGAGCTTGACGACGAAGACGGTTGCCCCGACGAGATCGGGGACGCGGATGGTGATGGCATTCTCGACAACCAGGACGAGTGCGTCCATGAACCCGAAGACATCGATGAGTTCGAAGACGGCAACGGTTGCCCTGACCCTGACAACGACGGCGACGGTGTCCTTGATGTCTCCGACCGCTGCCCTCTGGAACCCGGCTCCCCCGACAACGAAGGCTGCCCAGATCCAGATCGAGATGGTGACGGGGTCGTAGACCGGCTGGACAACTGTCCTGACGAGCCCGGTTCGGCCGAAAACCAGGGCTGTCGTGAGACCCAACAAGTGGTCATCCAAGACGGCCGACTCGAAATCCTCGACAAGGTCTTCTTTCGCACGAACCGAGCCCGAATTCAGCGTCGTAGCTTCGCGCTTCTGTCGAACGTAGCGAACGTGTTGAACAACCACCCGGAGATTGAACTGGTTCGGGTGGAGGGTCACACCGATACACGCGGTAGTCGCGACTACAACGTGCGTTTGTCTCAGCAACGAGCAGAAGCCGTTGTCGAGTTCCTGACAACACGAGGTGGTGTCGATAGCGCACGTTTGGAAGCTCGCGGCTTTGGTCCTGACCAGCCGGTTGTCACCGACGCGCAGACGCCGGAGCAGCACGCGGAAAACCGTCGCGTGGAATTCAAGATCACGAACGCCGCGGCAAGCGGAATCCAACAACAGAACTCCGGTCCGCAGGCCGACACGATCGATCGATGAGGGGTGGCTCAATGAAGACGCAATCAGCACTAATCGGCGCGACCATTGTCGCCATTCAACTCATCGCGGTACCTGTGTACGCGATCTGCGGCGATGGGAATCTCGAGCGTCCCGCAGAACAGTGCGACGACGGCAACACGACCCCAAATGATGGATGCTCGGCACTCTGCACCACGGAAGAGGGATTCGTTTGCGAGGACGTTAGCTTCATCTTGGATGTCGAGGACGATCTCAACGTTTCCGGCACCGCGACCGACTTTGAGTTGCTTGACCCGCGAACCCTTCGGCAAAACAACAACTCATTGCCCGGTGTCTACAGCACCACAATGCCGGCCGACATTGCACAGATCACCTTCGAGATGCGGGTCGCGACGACTGCAGACGACGACTTCCTCGGTTGGACCATCGGCTACGACGCTGGGGAACTGTCCACGGACGCAGCACCACCGACGACCGATTGGCTGTACTTCAGCTGGAAACAAGGGACGCAAAGCGCATTCGGAGGCTCTCGTCAGTCGGGTTTGATCGTGAGTCGCGTGACCGGCAACGTCACGGAAGGCGAACTCTGGTCAGGCACGGGCGCGAACATCCAGCTCTTGGAGGAAGCGAACAACTACCCACTCGCTCCCGCAAGACTGTCAGGGTGGGCAGACAACCTTCGATACCGCGTGCGAATGGTGATGACGCCCAACCGCATTCGAGTGTGGATCGCGGAGGAAACAAGCGTCGGGTCGGGGACGTTTGCTGCGGAGACGTTGGAGTTCGACATCACTCCCACGTCGACCATGACGACCACGTTTCCCGCGGGCAACTTGGGCTTCTACGTTCACTCTCAAGCCTCGGAAGAATACGAGCTGCTCGGACCGCTGGTCGGAAGTGTGTGCTCGGTCGACGCAGACGGAGACGACGTGAAGGATCGAACTGATGCGGACTCCGACAATGACGGGATCCCGGACAGCATCGAGTCTCCAGGCTTTGTGGATGATCCCGACATCGACTCGGATCTCGATGGCATTCCCGACTGGAACGACCCTGATGACGTTCCCGGCGGCTGCACGCCGGATGGTGGGTTGCCCGCAGCCTGCGCAGAGTTGCCCGTTGCGATCGATGCCGACGCGGACGGAGTGCCCAACCACTTGGATCTCGATAGTGATGGCGACGGCATCAACGACGCGATCGAAACAGGCGCGACCGACGCCAACGGCGATGGATCCCCGGACGGATGCACAAGCGTGGCGCCCGACGGGACTTGTGATGCCGGGGGACTTGTCGGTCCCGCACCCAACACCGATGGAGGCCCTGATCCGGACTACCTGGACACTGACTCCGACGGCGATGGCATCGACGACACAGACGAGGCGTTCGATCTTGATGGTGACCAGATGGCGAACGTTGTTCCGTTTGGAAACGACGCTGATGGAGACGGACTCGACGATGCGTTCGACCCCGATTGCCCCGCAACAGTCGGTTGTGCGGGTGTTGGCACCCCTCTCAACAGCACGATGTACACCCCCGCTCAGGACTCGAACGGTGACGGTCGACCGGACTGGACAACGCTCTGTGGCGACGCGCACCAAACCGGTTCGGAAGCCTGTGATGACGGTAACCTCGTCGAGGACGATACCTGCACCACGATGTGCCTGCGCACCAACGGCGAAGGATGTACCGACGGCGTGCAGTGCGCCTCGGCCTTGTGCGATGGCACGTCGATGACATGCGAGGCATGTGTCGATACCGGTCCCGGTTTGGATCCGGGTTGCTCCGTCGCGATGCCCGCGTGCATTGATATCGCGGGTGTGAACACGTGCGCTCCTTGCGATGACGATGCGTCAGGTGGAGGGGTTGACTCCGGATGCGACGGCGCCGCGCCCGTATGTGACACAACGACGCTGCCCATCTGCGTTCCGTGCCTCGACACAGCTGGACCCGGACTGCTCGACGATGGCTGCTCCGCGGGAACGCCGGCATGCGATGTGAGCGGCGCGACGCCCATCTGTCGCGAGTGCACGACTGACGGCGATTGCGGTGCGGGTGTGTGTGTCGCAGGAATGTGCTTGGCATGCGATGACGACATGACCGGTGCATCGGTCGACCGAGGATGTACCGCGGTGGCCCCCTTGTGCGACTCCGGCGGACCGATGTGCGAGGTGTGCTTGGACGACACCACGGGCGGTACGGACGTTGGCTGTTCAGCTGCGCTTCCAGTATGCGCGAGTGGCGCGTCACCTAACGTCTGCCTTGCATGCGAAGATAGCGCTCCTGGAACGGACACCGACAACGGCTGCGACGCGGCGACACCCGTGTGCGACGAGTCGATCACGCCGGTATGCCGTGAGTGCACGGAGGACGACCACTGCAGTGTCGGCACGGTGTGTGGCCCCGCGGGAACGTGTGTACCGGGTTGCACTGAAGAAGCGGACTGCGCCGGAACGCCAACGCCGATCTGCGACGTTTCTGGCCGCGTTTGTGTGGAGTGCTTGGGTGACTCGGACTGCCCGGGAACCACAATGTGCACTGCTTCGCGCACGTGCGAGTTCACGGACACCGACGGGGACACAATCCCTGACGACATCGATCTTGACGACGACAACGATGGCGTTCTTGACGTCGATGAACTCGGTTCGGACCTGAGTGTCGACAGCGACGACGACGGTGTTCTCGACTACGAAGACCCTGACTTCGTGGGCTGTGATGACGACGACGACAATGGCGTCTGTGACACGCTCCCCGCGGACGTTGACTTCGATGGTGATGGGATCGCGAACCACCTTGATCTCGATGCGGACGGAGACGGAATTGTCGACAACGTTGAAGCGGGAGGCATGGATGCCGACGGCGACGGCATCGTGGACGACTTTGTCGATATCGATGGCAACGGCCTCGATGACGGGTTGATGGCGACACCACTGCCGCTGACCAACACCGACGGCGAGGGCAACGCCGACTTCCTCGAGCTCGATTCGGACGCAGACGGCTTGCCCGATGCGACAGAAGGCCACGACGCCGACCACGACGGAATCCCCGACGTGGAGCCGAGTGGTAGCGATACCGACGGAGATGGACTCGACGATGCGTTTGATCCCGGCTGCACTGTCGCCACATGCGGTCTCGACGGTGTGCCTGCGCCGACTCCCGATCTAGACGGAGACATGCGCCCTGACTTCCAGGACACGGACGACGATGGCGACGGTCGAAGCACGGCCGATGAACTGCAGGATGCCGACGACTACGAAGGACCCGCACCAGACAGCAGTGATGTTGACGAGGACGGGCTGCCCAATTGGTTTGACACCGACTCGGACGACGACGGCGCGACGGACATGTCTGAGAACGTCGGTGACCTCGACAACGACGACAACGGAATCTTGGACTACCTCGACCCGAACTATGCGCCGCGCGACAGCGATGGAGATGGAATCGCGGATGTCGATGAATGTCCTGGAGTCATTCCGCCCTCCGTCGATGAGTGCCCGGACTCCGACGGAGACGGTCAACCCGACTACCTGGACGTTGACGACGACAACGACGGCATTCTGACCGCTGAGGAGTTTGCAGCACCGGACGGCGACGGAGACGGAGTTCCGAACCATCTGGATCTGGACTCCGACAACGACGGGATCCCGGACCTCTGGGAAAACGACGGTGCAGAGCTCGACGCAGACGGGGATGGAGTGCCCGATGACCTCACCGATGCCGACGGAGACGGTCTACTTGGCGTGCATGACCCGGAAGACTCCGATCCTGAAGCACATGATCGCCCGAGCGCACGCAACACGGACGGGTCGGGCGAAGCTGATTACCTCGACCTCGACGCCGACAACGATGGGATCACGGATATCGTCGAGGCTCTCGGAACCGACGTCGACGGAGACGGCCGCGTCGATGACCCTGCGGACTCGGACGGCAATGGCCTTGCAGACACTATCGATGCAGGTGTCGGCGGCACGCCGTGGACCGTTCCCGATACCGACGAGGATGGGACACCCGACTTCCAAGACATCGACTCGGATGGCGATGGTGTTGAAGATGCGATCGAGGGACACGATAGCGACGCCGACGGTGCACCCGACACGTCGCCCTTGGGTGTAGACAGCGACGGTGACGGAATTGACGACGCCTTTGACATCGACGATGGCGGAACACCCGCGCCGCTTCCGGATCGCGATGGCGATGGAACCGCGGACTACCGCGACGTCGACGACGACGGTGATGGCGTCAACACCATCCACGAGGTTGGGATGGACACCGACGACAACGGCACTCCGGACTACCTCGATACAGACGACGACGGTGATGAAATTCCGACCATCGACGAAGGTGCAGACCCGAACGGCAACAATGCACCAGACGACGCGATCGACTCGGACGGAGATGGTACTCCCGACTATCTCGACCCGAATCAACAAACCAACGGCGGGTACTCCGGCGGCTCGTTCTGCGCTGCAGGCGGCGAACCCGGTGCAGCCCTCTTGCCGCTACTTCTGTTCGTCGCGGTCCGACGCCGTGGTCACTGACCAAGAGCGCGAAGCTGAGCTCCGATGGTTGGTCGTTCTGGCACTTCTGTCAGCGATGATCATCGGAGCCGCACTCTGGTTTGCTCCGTGAGAGTGTTCGACCCCGCGCAGGTCTTGCCAGGAGCGCGACTAGGCCGGTGTGTGGTCGAATCGATCACCCAAGCTGGGACTTGTATGCGGTACGAAGGCCGACAAACGAGCCTGAATCGTCGTGTGCGGATTGAGCTCTACGCACAGACCGATGAAGAAGGTCGGCGTCGGTTTCGTCGCGGCGTCAGAACATGGGCTCGACTGCCACACCCCAACATCGCGCGCGTACACGACTCCGGCACCGTTGCCGGATACCCCTATGTCGTCACAGAGTTCGTGGGGGAATCCGTTCATGCTCCACGTGGGACAGCCATGCCTCTTCGATGGGTATGGCGCTTTGCGACCCAGCTGCTTCAGGCGCTTGAGTATTTGCACCGCCACGATGTCGTGCATCGAAATCTAAGCCGAGAGAACGTCTTGGTTCGGTCCGGGCTGATGAAACTGACTGGCCTCGTTTGGTGCAAAGCCACTCCCACACGCGGAAGCATCAAACCTGGCGATCAAGAGTTCTTGCAGAACGTTGTTCACATCACTCCAGAGTCGCTGACAGACGCTGCGCCCGATCGGCGGTCTGATATCTACGGCGCTGCAGCGCTGCTCGGCGAGTTGCTGACCGGGCGACCCCTATTCGATGCGGGTAGCTTCAGCGATCTCGTTGATGCTGTGGCGAACCAGCCACCAGACTTAGACGGTGTACCCGATGGCGTTCGCTCGGTGCTTGAACGTGCGCTCGCAAAAGTACCCACGACGAGATTCAACACGTCGGGCGATCTTCGCGAGGCGTTGGAGAAGGCAGTTCGGGCGCTCGATCCATACATTTAGGGGGGAACAATGGAACGCGAGATGGGGTCGATCCTTTTCGGTAGGTACCGGCTCACCCGATTGACCTACCGCGACTCAGGAGTGGAGCGTTGGACAGCCATGCATCTTTGTCTGGGTCAAAACGTAGTTCTGGAGATCGCGAACAACGAAACACAAGCGAGAACTCTTCGAGAAGATGCCGAGGTTTGGTCACGAGTCACCTCGCCTCACGTGCTCCAAGTCCGAGACGCTTCGAGCGAGCACGGTGTGACGTACGTGGTTTGGGAATTTACGAATGGACCTTCCCTTCAAGAGCTGCAGCATCTCACCGGTGGGATGAAATCCACCGACCGAGTTGTGAGACTCGCAACGCAACTTCTCAGCGCACTCGACCAAGTGCACGCGTCTCGGCCACATGGAGGTCTTTGTGCGACATCGATCTACATCGACTCCGACATGAACGTCCGGTTGGGCGTACCCAGGCACTCGACGCGTGACTTGGGGAAACGGTCGGTCACCCAGGATCTGCGCCAGGTTGCGACACTGATATTCCTGCTCGCCACGGGACTGACACCTCCACACGATCGTGCGTCGTTCGAGCACCTCCTTCGATTGCATGCACCGCTTTCCGATGTCCTGTGGGACGTGACAACCGGTGGGTGCGCAAGTGCGCGTGCGTTTGCTGAACGCCTTTCACAGTTATCTCCGGTGCGTTCTGCATAGTCCGACCTGATACACTTCGTGTGGGGAGCGCAAAGGGGGTGTAGTGCTTGCTCTGAAGTTCACGTACGAAGACTGCGTTAGTCGATCGGAACTCGTTCAGTGGCGTCTTGACGACGTCATGCCGCCAACGGCGACACTCGACTTCTCTCGACCGTTTCTTCCTTCCAGCATGGTCAGCGTCGCGGAAGCGGTGATGCCCGACGAAGACGGGCGTCGCGTTCTTAACCAAATCTGCGGGAACGCGTATCTCAACCTCTTCCAATTTGTTGAGGAGTACATCCTGGCGGTGATGCTTAGCCATGCGCAGGCGGAGTTGTTCGGCAATCCGAACGCGCAGCGCGCGCTAAGCCGGATGGTTGACGAAGAGCTGAAACATCAGCTTCTCTTCAAACGCTTCCGACAAGCCTTTGACAATGGTTGCGGCATCGATTGCGGAGTGCTCGAAAACGCCGCCGAAGTTGCTCACGTGATCATGTCACACAGTCCAATGGCTGTGATGCTGATTACTTTGCACATCGAGTGGATGACGCAGGCTCACTACACTGAGAGTGTTCGCGACGACCACAGGATTGATCCCTTCTTCAAAAAGCTGCTTCACCACCATTGGTTAGAAGAATCTCAGCATGCGCGAATCGACCTCCTCGAACTGGCCAAGCTTGCCGGCGCAGCGAGTCAGAATGCTCGGGAACGAGCCGTTCACGAGTACTTTCAGATCCTCGACGCTTTTGACGGGTTGCTCCTAGAGCAGGCGAAGCTCGATGTCGGGTCGATTGCTGCGCTAAATCATCAGACTCCAGCAGGGCTCGAGTCCGCGATTCATCGGGCGTATCAGAAAGTGTTTCTTTGGTATGGCGTGACCAACCGGAACGTTCAGCAAAGCATCGAAGCGCTTGCACCGAATCTCACGGACACGCTCGAAGAACGGGCAGCACGATATGAGTGAGGAAGTGCTTCGACGCGTACAACACGTGTTCGGTGTTCGACGCGGCGAGCAAATCTATCTCGAGACGCTGGAGCAGCTGGGGGTCGAGACGCTTGAGAGGGTGACCGACGAGAAGCGGTTCGCGGATGTACTCGTTCGACGAGGCGGATTGTATGAGATGGTGGGGCGAACGCTTCGCGTCCGTGCACTCTTGCGGGGAGCAGAGCGTGGGACCTCGAGCATTCCTCCAGCATAGATGAATCACGAACTCGCCTCCGCGATCGTCAACAGCACTCGACACCTTCTGATCTCAACGGATCCGACCGGTGTCGTCACGTTCTTCAATCCGGCATCGGAACGTCAACTCGGTTATCGAGCCGATGAAGTCGTGGGCCTCGAGAGTCCGGCTCTTTGGCACCTCGAGACGGAGGTCGTCGAACGCGCACGCGAGCTTTCTTCCGAACTCGGACAAGTCGTCGAGCCCGGGTTCGATGTGTTCACCATGGTTCCGCGAGCACGTGGTGAGGAGACTAGGGAGTGGATGTTCGTTTGCAAAGACGGCACATGTTTCCCAGCGCAACTCACAGTCACATGCATTCGGAGCAAGGGGGAAATCACCGGCTACCTCGGCGTCATTGAAGACATCACTGAACGAAGGCGTGCGCAGACGGAACTCGAGGACGCGAAGGCGTTCCTGGACCTGATGTTTCGGAGCATTCCCGACCTGATATTTGTGAAGGATCGGGAGTTTCGCATTGTTCAGGCGAACCCAACGTTCCTTCAGCTCTACCCCGAACGGAAACGCGACAAGGTGCTGGGCTTCACCACGTTCGAAGACTACGACGCTGAAGAGGCCGCCGCGTTCACCCAGCAAGACCGAGAGGCATTCCGCAAGGGAATGTCGGAGACGGTTGAGACGATTGCGTTTCCCGACGGTAAGACCAGAATCCTCAACACCAAGAAAATCCGATTCGTCGCGCAGGGAGCGGAGTTCATTCTCGGAATCGGAAGAGACGTCACGGAACGCGAAGAGCTGATCGAGCGCTTGCGAGAGTCGAACGCCGAGCTTGAGGAGTTTGCGTACCGAACCTCACACGATCTGCGTTCGCCCCTTGTGTCTTCGCTACGCCTTCTCGAGATCGCACAGCAAGCGATTGAGACCGGAGACGAAGGAACACTGACAACAAGCCTTGATCACGTCACGCAATCTCTACGCAAACTCGAGACGCTTGTGGCGGACATCCTCAAGCTTGCCCGTGCGAAGAACGGACCTGAGGAGATCACCGAGGTCGACATCCCAGCGGTTATCTCTGAGTCACTCACGAGTTTGAAGCATCTTGACGGGTTCGAACGACTGTCCGTGCATCGGAACATCCAGGCCAAAACAGTCCGAACTCGCGCTAGTCGGGTTTCGCTCATCGTGGAGAACTTGCTGTCAAACGCGATCAAGTACCAAGACCCGGAGAGCGAAGAGCCGTTCATTCGCATCTCGTCAGACTGGAACGGAGACGCGTTTGAACTCGTTGTGGAAGACAACGGCCGAGGAATTCCAGAACACCAGCGTCACAAACTGTTCCGGATGTTCATGCGGTTCCATACGCGCGTTTCGTTCGGGTCGGGTCTCGGTCTTTACATGATGAAAAAGAGCGCCGAGGCACTCGGTGGAACGATTCAGTACCAAGCGCTCCAATCAGGCAGCCGGTTTACGCTTTCAATTCCCGGAGACGAGTAATGGACGTTAACTGTGTGCTCGTGGTGGATGACAGCGCCGCGGATCAGTTCATCACGAAGCGGCTTCTCGCTACGTTTGATTCGTCGATCGCAGTGCTTCAAGCGTACGACGGAGACGAAGCACTACGACTATTGGATACGTTGGCAAAAAGTCCCGACCTTATTCTCTTGGATATCAATATGCCCGCCATGAACGGCCACGAGTTTCTCGAGGAGTACACGTCGCGGGAGATGCAGGCGGCCGTGGTCGTGATGCTCACGTCGTCTGATCAAGAGTCGGATCGGGAGCGAGCTCTCGCCCACAAGTGCGTGCGTCGTTACATCATCAAGCCACTGGAAGTGTCGGACCTCGAGGCGCTCTTAGCCGCGGTTGGTGAACAAACGTCGCCCTCGGACTGAGCGTCTTGGACACGCTTACCCGGCTCTCCTGTTTCATCGACCTGCTCGCCAAACACCCCGAAGTGCACGTCGTCGAAAGAACGCTCTCGCCTGCAAGACGACCGGTGGAGGCCATCGAGCTTCTTGACGACGATGCACGACGGTTCTTCGAACACACAAGCGAGCTGAAGTTCTGGTGGTTCCTTGAGTCGGAGCGGGCTTCGGAGTCACCACGGAACTACACACCTGGTGCGCTCGGCGGCTTCGTTCATCTGCTTGCGCCGTCAGCCGAATCAGCGGTGTTCGACAATTCGCCCTGGGGACAAGCGGAGTTCACGAAATCACGGCTCGTCACGTTCAAACCGACCGATAGCTTTCCGCAGTTGTTGGGTGGGTTCGATGACTACGTACGACTCGCATGTCACTCGGTGTTCGCGACGAACTGGCAGCTGCCAATCCACGCAGACCACATCGGAATCGACGAATGCGCAGCGATGGACATGCGCGCTCGTCTACTGGCACCCGCCGACCGACACCGAGCCGAGCCTGTCGACCAAGACGGTGTTCGCACGTTTGAACGGCCCGCGAGCGCACCTGAGGAGAAGCTGAGCGCTCTGCGCAGACGGGGAGCGAGCGAAGCAGACGCACTTGCTCTCGTGGAATGGCTCGGTGATGACGTCGCCGTCCTGTTCGGCTCGTAGCCTCTACTCGGAAAGATGCTCGACGATCTTGGTCGCCCAGATAGAACCGCCAAGCACTTCGCCGTACACCGTTGCAACGATTTGTTCGTTGGGTCGCCAACGTGCGAGTTTTGGATCGTCCCAGTCCGGGGCGAGCCTTCGTCTGTGTCGGTCCAATGAGATCGGCGGTGGAACGACTCGCCAAGGGGAACGGAAACGCGGTTCTGGGCCTTCAAACTTCAGCCACCCACGATCATCAAGTCGTTGCAAGAGCCCGCGCGCAACCACGTAGTCCCCGTTCTCCACGGCCTTGGACAGCGCCTTGGCTGGACACGGACGCACGTCGGTGATCTTTTGGACACGAAGGAGCACCGGTTTCGGCGCGCATGCAACGACTGCATCAATCCGTGCATACACTGGTTCCGAGACGTCAGCTGGCCGGCTTGTACCGACAACCATCATCGGCTCGCCGTTCCAGACGGTCACTCCCAAGCCGAGTCTCACGTCGATCGTGCACAAAACCGGCACTGCACGCCGACAGCGACCATGCCTCAGATCAACTTCGCTGACCCGTCGATGTGCTACGGAAGGAAGCGGTCGCGCGATTCCTTCGATCTGCAAGGTCTTCAGCCCCATGTGTCCGACTCCACGCGGATCATGAGTGACGTCGCCCTCAACGGTGACCAGATGCCAGCCGTCTCCGAGCTCAGTGCCTCGATCGGGCACCCACCAACCTCCAGCCGCCCACATCCGCTCGAACCCCTCTCGAACCATGCCTCGATACCGCACACGCAACCCATCGAAACGCGTAGGTGCTTCGTGAAGATCCGACGCGTCGATGTCGTGCGGTTTTGCGTCGGGTCCAAATCGAAAGCGGCGACAACTGCGCCGAAAAGACGCCGACACGCGACGCCTCGCGTCTTCCAGCCATCGGACGGGTGACCCGAGCCGCTGTTCGGCGAGTAGCCGCAGCCATCGCGCTCGATGCGGATGTGTGGGTGTTGCCAAATCTGCGAGTGTGTTGAGACTCTTGGCGACCGCTGGCAGTTGGCTCGTCGCCGAATCAAGCTCAGCGCTCGCCAACTCGTCCTCGGGAAACTGAATAGGCCCCTCGGCAACGTGCTCGGAGTCGCTGTTGGGGGCCGCGCAAGGAGACCACCGCTCGCCATCGAATTCGAACGACCACACAACCTCTTCGTCTCGAAGCGTCAAGATGTCTCGCTCTTGTGGTGCGTCGTCAGCGAACACCCCGCCATTGTGGTGCACTGTCTTCATCGCATCACGCCACTGTGGCGGAACACTCGTAACCGCCGCGCCGGCAGTTCCGCCTCGAGTCCACGACCATCGCCACGACGGCCAGCGGAGTGGTGTGTCGGCCCAGATATCGGACCGTTCAACAGCGGTGACCGGTTTCTCCTCAATCATGATCGGCGTGATTCGGGGCGTTCTTTCTGAGGTCACGGTTGCACCAGCTTCGATGACCACCACGCCTGCGTGTTCAAGTGCCTCGCAACGTCCCCGCCTCGCGATCTCCCCGACCACCTGACGAAGCGAGCCAACGGCCAACGCGTCAAGCCCCAACGCCTCGAACTTCCGGTCCGCGATTACCAGGCGATCGCCGAGCTGTAACGACAAAACGCAGCACTCAACCTGCGTCGTGCTCTTCCCCACGGTCCGCGTGACCATGTTTTGGTGTTCAGGTCGCACCTCCTCCCCACGCGATGCCAACTCTCGCCCCAGCGTATGGGGTTGTGTGACCGGTTGGGCGCGACAGTCGCGCAGCAAGAAGACGCTGAGGTCACCCACCCAGCGGACTACCGCTTCCGTGGGAGTTCGCAGTTCGATCGACGCAAACGACGCACGAGGTGGCATCCGACCCGCGCCGACGTGCTGAACCATAGCGTCGATGCCTTCATGCATCCAGAGCCACCACAGGTCGTCCAACCACTTACGGTTCTCTTCTCGACCAAACTGTCGTACGAGCGCCCAACGCCTGTCACCTCGCGTGAACAAACGCGGCATGTTGTGGCGAGCTGGCAACAACGCAGCCGCCCAGCGGTCGCCTCGTGCTGTTGCGTTGCACTTGGGCATCTCGGGATGCGGCGTTGAGCGCAGAGGGTACACACTTGCTGGTTCGGGTCGCCCAGATTGAATCCGCCCGTGTCGGTCAAGAGCCACAGGTCGTGCGTGGTCACGGTCCCACGCCAGCCAGAGGCTGTCCGAAAGATGCAGCAAGACCACGAATGCATCCGTGTCGATGCCCGCCGGCGGAGTCCAAAACGGATGAACGGCACTCTCAATCTCGATCGCGCCGACGTTGAGTTTCTCAAGCACCTGACCGCAGTCGGCGCTCGTTCGGAAGGTACGGTCCGAACGAGCCATTCGCCGGCATACGTCAACGTCGTGGGTCTGAACGAACCTCACTGCGTCGAGCCATCGCGACCAGGCAGGGTCCATCTGATCGAGCGCTACTGCTCGAAGCGCACCTCCGTCAAACGACAGCGGCTGTGCGACTCCTAAGAGTGGTCCGAGGATCTCTGCTGCAGTCTCTGCGACCTGCCAGGGGTCACCGGAGACGAAGGAGCCGTCGAGCCACCAGGCGCGGTCGACAGACATTACTCAATGTGACTCAACGAGGCTTGCACAGCCGCGCAGAGCTGAGCCAGCGTGTCGGTCGGAACCTCGACCTCGATATCAACGTCGAGATCCATGCAGACTTCGGTGATGCAATCACAGAGACGTTCTGGGTCGATACCAAACATCGTCATCAACGACTCTGTATCGGCGACACCTTCACGCGGTGTGTAACCCTCGACAGCAAACACCGCTAGAACCTGATCGCGCACGTCTGCGCTCAGGAGTTCCGCCCCACGTGGCGTCATCGGAGCGGCCCAAACACCGCGGATCATATCTTCGTAGGAGCCGGCCTTCGCGTGCCCGTGACTCTCCTTTGTCACTGCCGCAAGCCGAGGAAATGGCCACCCGAGTGGCCGCTGATACGCGTTGAAGATTGCCCGCACGAAATCGGTGAGCCGCGGATATGAACCATACGGCCCGTACTCCGGCGGCTTGCCGTCATGAACGAACTCGCCGCGGCCGTTCAGGTAAAAGCCGTGCACGGGTGGATCGTCATCGAGGAGCTGGGCGATCAGAGTCGCCCAGTGATAGTCGCCCTCGCCCTGCTCCATCATCGAAACGAACCGATTGTTGAACTTCCGAAGACTCAGCGTGTCGCGGAATACTGCCCACCACCGATCTCCTTCGAGTACATCGAGAAGCGCCACCCATTGCCGCACGCTTGGACCAAGAGCTCCGTGCACTTCGGAGAGCCCATTGAGTTGGTCGCTTGTGTAGTCCGGTCCGACGACATCGCCGACCGGGACACCACGGAACTCTTCCACGTACTCGCGGAGCACTCTCCAACGAGCAAGCGTTTTGTCGGGCCAAGGCAGAGGCGCCCAACGCCCCGAGCGCGTGCCGTAGCCGTGCTCGTCACACCAAAACACGTCGACGGCTTCGCGCAGCTTGTTGCGTTCTGGCTTAAGCGCCCAGTACTCATCCGAACACGGATCGAGTTCGCGCATCGTCGCCTCAAGGTCGGCCAACCGTTTGCGTGCAGCAGGGGTATCGACGGTCATCGTGAGACGGTCGCATGAAGTACGCGACGTTTCGAGCGTGCACATCGACTCCACCGCCGCTGTAGGAGTCTCTAGCCCGGTTCGGCCAAGCGCCCCACGGGTAGTTCGAGCCGGTATCCACTGGAATGCGTCACAAGGCGCTTCGGTTGCGAAGGATCGTCCTCAATTCGCTTCCTGAGTCGGCGCATCGCGACATGGATTCGCTTCGAATCGCGAAGGGGATGAAACTCAGCCAGCTCCCAAACTCTGTTGGCGAACTCTTCGAGGGTCAACGAGCCACCAGCAAGGAAGAGCTCATTGAGAATGCAAACATCCATCGGGCTCAAGGAGCGCGTCTGATGTGGTATGTGCGCGACGCGCGCAATGGGATCGAAGACCCACGTCGAAGCGTCGGGGGAGAGGCCGGTCACGGTGGCGGTCCAGTTCTTCGAGACACCACGCGCAATCGTCTTGTCCAACGCATCACTCAACGCGGGGCCTCCGAGGAGTGCACAAGAAACGCGTGCCGCAGTCGGTGAGTGCGCGTGCTTGCGCGCGACGCGTAGTAGCGCGGGCACATCGGGATGCCTATGCTGCGAACAGCGAAGTAGTTCCGCAAGCGTGGCGTAGCGATCGGATCGCCATTGCTGCGCGATGCGATCGAGGATGCCTAGCGCATCCCTGAGGTGTTCATAGTCGCCCACCTGGAGCAACGCGTAGCACTGGATAAGCAGCGCCTCCCCCTCAAAAAATCGGTAGCCCAGCCCGACGGTGCGTCCAATGACATCACGCGCAAGTGCGACGGCCGCCTCTCCATCATTCTGCAGCAAGCGCACGTGAGCTTCTGTGAGCCGGCAGATGCACTCAACAAACGGGCCGTCTCCCGGTTCCGCGGCAGGAATCTCGTGGTCAGCCACCACAAGACCTGCGCGCGCTCGATGGCTGGCGCGAATTGCGGCGAGATAACGTGCGGGAATACCAGTTGGCTTTGGAATCCGTTCGGCCCACAACGGCTCCGGGTGTTTGTGTGCTTCGCCGAGGGTCGCGAGCCGCTCGAGGAGGTATGACCAGTAGTAAAGGGTGGCATTTCCCATCTGCTCGGCTTCCAGAGTCATTGCGCTGGCGAGCTGAGGTAACCCCGCGTATCGCCCACGGATGATCCGAAACACCCCCTGCATGATGCGGACAAGCATGTTCCCTTCAGCAGGCAAGTCGATCTGTCGACTCAAGGACTCAAGGAGCTGTGTCGACGTTCGCAGACTGCCGTTGGCGACGTGACGCAAACTCTGTGCGATTACACCATCGACACCCAGGCGTCCGTCCACACGCGCGTCGCGCACCGTTCCTTGGCGAAGACCAAGGCGGATGCGCAAGCCCGATGCTCGAGCTTCAAGTGAACCAACATTCTCCGTAGGCAAGACGGCGATAGCTGTTTCGACCTCGCCGAGCAGGCGTTGCGCATCGAGGCTGCGATCCGCGTGAAAAAGCGCGCTGACGAGCGCGAGGTCACGGCGCGCACGCGTGTGATCACTCGCGGGATTCAGGCCCTTAAGCACCTCAATTGCGCGGCGAGGCTCGCCCGCTCCGCAAAGCGCTTCTCCGAGGAGGAGCAGGGCTCGGGCGCCTGTCATGTGTTCGAGCAGATCCACGGCGCCTCGGCATTCGCCACGCCGAATCATCGCTTCGATCTGCATAAGATGAAGGCCTGGATCGGCCGGATGCGGCTGGTCGATGAGCCATCGTAACGAGCGCCCCGAGTTCACTATCAACGCGATTTGGAAGCGTCGAGGCCGGAGTGCAGTGTCCGAGTCCGCCTCTAGAAGCGACCAAACTTCTTCAAACTTGGTCGGGTTCTGCTGCCAACGATCCAGTAGCGCTTCCGAGCGAACTCGGTCTCGCTGACGCAGCGACGTCTCAAGTGCCGCAACGATGTCGTTCCCCCCACTGACGAGCGAGTGTCGAAGGAGTTCAGCGTGCAGCTCGGGATCTGCCGGCGCGGGCACGCCGCGGCTGAGCGCAACCTTCGCCAAGTACTCGAGGGCCCGTCGCGAAAGTGAACCGAGCGCGACCGTACTTCCGCCGTCCATCTCCCTCGCCACCTGGCGAGGGTAGACGGAAATCTACGACCGCGCTCTTGGTCAGTTGGTCAGTTCAGGATCGCAATGGCGCCAGCGCCAGCGATGCGCAACACGTCGCCTTGGAGACTGCATTTGCTCCAAGTGTCCGGCGAGCCTTCCGGTGTGACGTCCGTGAAAGTGACGCCTCCATCGATGGACTCGAGTACGAATCCGCTGTTGTCTCCAGCACCAAGCGGCTGAATCTCACCAACAACTACGACCCGGTCGCCCCGCATGCAGACGCCACGCGCCCAAGTCGAGTCTCCACCGGTGACGCGCGAAGGCAGCAGCGGATCAATATCGATTTGGGTGTACTCCGACGCGTCATACAGATCAGCGCCGGACACAAAGATTTTGCCAATGTCATTGTCCTGGTCGACACCCACCACCACAACACGATCGTCGCTTGCGGCAACTCCCCACATCTCACCCGTGTAGCTGCCGAGTCCCGAGCCGACGAGGTCCACTGGCGTCATCTCCCAAGGCTCCGCCCCTGAAGCCAGAGATGGTAAGAACACGAGCGGCGGTTCCGCGATCGTGCTTCCACAGCCAACGAACCGCTCACCTAGCGCGAGCAGATCGAGAATCTGATGGGAACCACCATCGTCTTCCCAGTCACCTGCGTTCACCCATGATGCAGCCGCGTCATCTACGTCCGCGTCGGGTCGGTAAAGAAGATCGTGACCGTTGAACGAGTCCGCAATCGCGGCACCACTCGTTGTCGTGACGAAAGGCGATGCCAAGAACGCTGTACCGATCGTCGTTCCGCGGGTGAGAACCGTCTCGACGGCAAAGGGCTCCACGCTTGTGTCGAGGGAGACCACCATCGACTGCGCAGGACCTTCGCCTGCGACGTAGATGAGGTCGCCAAAGCCTCGGTGTACCGACACGACTCGAAAGCTCTCGAGTACGTTTGCGGGCTGGGTTGCTGGAATGGACCAACTGCTCCCACCGTCGCTACTGACGAAGAGCCCGTCCCCGATTGTGCCGCTCCCGCATCCCAGCCACATGGTTCCGTCCGGGTCGACATGAAACGCGTCCGTCCGATTGATTCCTGGACAGGAATGGCTCCGAACGATCCAACCGGGCGGATCTGGGGCGTCAGTACCGACGTCACCTAGGGATGAATCGCTCGCAGCATCGGTCCCTGTATCTGCTCCGCCGTCGATTCGGAAGCCGCTATCTGCTCCCGCATCCGGATTGATCGTTCCATCGTCGTCGCCGCAAGCGACAAGCACGAGAAACGCAACGCAAGTTCGTACTGTCATGCGGAACAGCTTGAGCGCAGCTACCGTGCCTGGACATCATCGCCGGGTTACACCGGGTAACAGATGCCAAGTTGCTGGGCATTGCGATGCCGGCACTGCCGCGATTCGGTAGGATGGGCCTAGTGGCAGAGTATTGGAGGCAGCTGGGGATAGAGAGGGTTCGTGCCGTTGTCCCCACGATTTCGCTGTCCATGTACGTGGCGGCGAATGTCCACACAGCAGCTGAGGAACTAGCCGACCTACTGGAGGCCTACGTCGACCACGTTGGGTTAGCGTGCCTGCGCAGCTATGCATCCAACAGTGGTGCGTACAAGAAGCTCACGAAACGGCGGGTTGGGACCGACCTCAAGCACCTGAGAAGCTTCCCGACCGATTACGTCGGTGTTCGGATTGAGTACGACGGTGGACTCGGCGGTGCCCCGGGCGAGTTCGGTGTCTACATCGACTCTGACGAAGATGACGCGACGTTCCCAGGCCTAACCAGTTTCGTTCGATTCGATTTCCCTCTCGCTTGGGGCTTCGAAGACCCTGAGCGGATCGCTGATTTTGTTACGGACGCCGTTTCCGCAGCGCACGTGCAATCGGCGCATGTGGGAGGGGTCTTGAAGACTACGTCGGGCTCGGAGCAAGCAGTCGGTGCCTCCACCTCGATCCACTCGCTCCTCCAACGGTACGTTGGTTTGGTGCCCTGCGATCGCCACGTTCGCTACCACATGCTGAATCAAACGTTCACCGCGCATTGGATGAACTACACGAACAAGGACTTGCTGCGCGCTTTGGGTGGATTCACGAAACTGAAGAAGCAGCTGAAGAACTGTGAAGCCCGCAAAGTGGCTCGAGGTGTCTTGGTTCGCGCTGCGTTGTTTCCGCCTATCGGAGACCTAGATCAGGATGCACCTGACATCGGAGGGATGCCGGCTGTTGCCCGCGCTCTGGCTCCAACCCGGTTCGATGTGGGCAAGTCGTTGTTCGGAAAGTCGAACGCGCAGTTCGACGCTCACCAATGGACTCGCCGCTTGGATGCACTCGATGTTCAGCCGTGGGACAACGGCTAGTTGCTACGTCGACTGGGTACTCGTAGGAGCCCTCGAGCGCGGTCGTTCTGTCCACGCCAGAACTCGGACGACGCAGGGATTGAGGCGGTAGCCATGCCATGGCTTGTTCTCCACGATGGCGTCGGCCGGAAGTGCACGTCCAAGCTCGCGGCGAAACTCAGTCCCAATGTGCTTGCGAAGTCTGGAAACCCGACGCCGAATGGTTGCTTCTTCAGTTCCGAGGATATTTGCAAGCTCGTGACCGCTGAGATGACGATATCCCTTCACCGAAAGGAGTTTCGACTGGTCTTCGACAAACACATCCCCGAGAACCTTCAGCAGTGCGTATGTGGCCCCGTCGAACTCAAGCGTTTCAATCGCCACGATCTGTTGGTCATCGTTGAACGAGACACGAATCGTGGCTCCGACAATGTTGGAAGCAGGTACCAACGCCGCCTTCCCGGTCACTGCAATGTCAATTTTCCCTTTGAGCAACTCACCTGCGCCAAACGGTTTGGCGACGTAGTCGTTTGCTCCGCTGTGGACTAGCAGCTCTGCCGATAGTTGTTCGGTGCCATGTGCGGTCATGACAACAACAGGCAGGAGCATCTCGCTCCCGCGCTGCTTCATTCCTGCTCGGCGAATCTGACGCAAGATCTCAATTCCCACCGTGCGATCGGAAAGCGGATCGTCAGGACGTCGCGGCAGCTTCAAATCCAACAAGACCAGATCAAACTCGCTACTTTGCAGCGAGCGGTATGCCTCCACTTGACTGGTCGCGAACGTGAGTTCATCGGAGCCAAGAATGGATTCGAGGAGTTCTCGAATCCAAGGGTCATCTTCAACAACAAGCAACCGTCGGGTCATCCGCGATCTTCAATTCGAGGAAGGGTCACCAGGACAGTCGTACCGACGCCGACACGACTCTCAACTGCGAGCGACCCGTGATGATGAACGATGATTCGTTCAGCAATGGGCAAGCCGAGCCCCGTGCCTCCCTCGCTTCGTCGCGTCGTCGCGAACCGCCGAAGAGACTGCACGATCTGATCGTCAGTCATTCCTCGACCAGTGTCTCGAACCGCGACTGTGACTTGTTGATGCGTGCACTTATCATCGACGGTGAGTCGGCCTCCCTCGGTCATTGCCTGACACGCGTTCCGAATGATGTTGGCGAACGCTCGAACTAGACTGCTCCGTCCCCCGCACACTTGGATTCCGGGTGATAGCGTCACGGAGGTTTCCACAGAGCTCGATGTCCCGATCTCCAGCGCTTCGGTGACGATCGTGTCGAGGCGAACGGCGACGACGTCTCCACATCCAGGAGCGCTGTACGCCTTCAGGTCATCGACGAGCGTCGTCAGCAAACGCAGGCGCGCCAGCGCATTGCTGAGATGGTGTTGCCCTTGATCCGAGCTAGCGCCCTCCAGCTTGAGTACGCTCAGGTGACCCTCGATCGGCGTCAATAGAGTCCGAATCTCGTGAGCAGTCTCGGCCGCGAGCTCGCAATAGTATTGATGACCGATCTCGGAGACGAGTTCCAAGATCGCAGCCGGTGTCATCGACCGAAGTCCAATTTGGCGAATTCGTTCGGCCACAAGATGCAACGTTGGGTCTTCGGCCCCGACCGCCAGCGGCCATGAGGGACGGTTCTCAAGAAACACACGACTGACCTGGGCGGCGCGACGAACCCATCGGTTGGGATCTTGAGCTAGCTCCGCAAGTCGATGCATCGCTTGGATGTCCAACTCGCGAAAAGATGCCAAGGCAACAGCACTCGCCTTGCGCACTTCCCACTTTCGATCCCAAGTGCATGCGAGCACGTGTTTCAGCAGCGCGCGCTCCGACGTAGGATCCATGGTGTGGTCGAGGATCGCCCTGAGGTCTTCAAGTGCAGCGACGCGCTGCGTCCAATCGTCGTGCTGAAGTTGCGACTGTAACTTCTCCGTTGTCATGTCGGTTTGTCAGACTGGGAATCGCCGTATCGCTTCCGTCGCGCCTCGAAAGCCTCGCGCCCCCCTTCCAGAACGTCGATAATGTGGTCGGCGACCTCGTCCACTGCTCCGGCTCCGACAACAACAGCAGAACGACCGCTCGAGTGTAGACAAAAAACACGTCCAGCATCGCCCAGGACTGGGATGTTCGGGTTGTGTGTGACGAAGATGAGCTGACGCCGGCCCTTGACAGCACGGATGCTCCGAACGACGGTTTCAAAGATGAACGCGTTGTCTAAGTTGTCTTCTGGCTGATCAATCAGGAGCGGGCGTTCGCTCTCTAAAAGTAGTATCGGCAGGATAGTCGTGCACTTTTGCCCAGTGGATAGTTGAGCTGACTCCTTATACTGCTCGCCATCTCTCAACTTCACCGTTGGTTTGTCGTGGAGGTCGACCACCTCCAACTCAAAGACCTCGGGTCGGTCTTTGAGTTGAATCATGAAACGAGTCGCGCGATCCGTGTCGATCTGCAGCTGCTGTGCCAACGCTTCCCGATCCTCTGTCTGCACCAGCCTGGACAACTCGCCCGGAGGTATCGCGTCGACACACTGTTCGACGATCGTTCGGTATCGCAGTCCAGAGCCTTTCATGGCATCCATCAGCAGCGTTCGATACGGGTCGATATTTCCGAACTGTTCAAGCTCCACTCGGATCATTGGGTTTAGTCCAGCATTGAGCTTGGTTACGACATCCGCACGCTTCTTAAACCGTTCGTCGCGGAGAGTGGACAGTCGCGCGCGAAGATCGGCGCGCTGACGGAGGAACTCATGGAGTTCAACCTCTCCATTCGCGCGTTTCCTCGCCAGATCAAGCAGTTCGACATGGCGGCGTTCTAGGCGCAGCCTCTCGGCATCCATTGCCCGCTCGCGATTCTCGGATTCCACCAGTTCACGAAACACGGCCTCTTGTTCTCTGTGCCGATGCTCCAGTTCGGACGTCAGACGGGCAACTTCGATGCCGACCTCTTCGAACATCGCTTGCGCAGCGGCAAGCAACTTCGTCGCATTCTCCGAACCCTCAACAACCAGCTTCACGATGTCCTGCACCAGCCCGCCATTGGCACCCTGCGTCTCGAGCGCGGTCACATCTGTGGCTTCACGCTTTATTGCTGCGGCAAGCTGCTCGACGTTGAGCCTCGTGCGCTCAACGAAAGCACTCACATTCGTGGCAGCCACCCCCTCACGAACGCGTTGACTTCGCGCCGTGTACTCGCTGTCGGAATTCGCCCCCTCTCGCGTAGATCGCGAGAACCCGCGAATCCGCTCAGCAATGTCGGGTAGCTCACGAGTCGCTTCCGTGAGGTCATCTACGAAACGACGCCGTTCAAGAATGTTCGCAGCATTGGTCTCCAGGAGACGAACTGTATCGGCGATCTTTCGTTCAAGTTCCCGAACATCGCCTCGGATAAACTGATCGATCAGCTGCAACTGTGAAAATGAATCGCTCGCCATCTCCTCAATCTCGTTCTGGCTGTAGATGTCGATGCCAAAAACGATGTCGCCGCCAATGCTTATGTCGACACCGACTCCATCCTCGTCTGTCACAAGTGCCTCGGAGTTTGTCGCCCGCTCGACCTGATAGGTGACGCCGTCGCGTGTAACGATGCTCGCCCGCACGACTCCTGACGCAATGTTGTTCTCGAGCAGCGACTCGATCCGACGACGACGCTGCCGCGAGTGGTTGTCTGGAAGACGATCCAGAACGAATCGTATCGCTTCCAGCACAGTCGTCTTGCCGGTGCCGCGTCCTCCGATGATGCAACTTAACTCGTCATCGAAGTCGAGCTTCACACCGCTGAGGAAGCCTCCATGGAACTCCACACTCGTGATTCGATGGTAGGGCAACATGCATCAAGTGTACGGCGAGGCGTGCGCGTTGCGTCCGGCGACGTCACAGAGTTGGGGCTCGATGTCACAACTCACTCAACCCAACGGCAAGTTTCAACCATATTTGACACTGTCTTGGTCACACCTTTCTCGAGGCTTGTCCACAGCTCCACGACGACGCGAACACTAAGTTCCAACTACGACAAAGGAGGTCGTAGATGTGTAAACCAGGAGAAACGTATGTGGGTCTGACGGACGATCCCGATCGACGGAAGGCAGAACACGGTAACCCGAAGGACTGGCGAATCGCTGAGAGGTTCAAGAGTGAAGCGAAAGCTCGCGAGTGGGAACGCGACCAAGTGAAACGCCACGGACAGTGCGGAGACACCGGCGGCGCAGGTTGGCGGTACGGCTATAAATACACCGTGTCGTCCGCGACGCGCGAACGGTAACTGGGCCGCCTGCGCTCACAACGCAGGCCTCGCTCAATTCTCCAAGCGCTCCGTCTGGGGTCTACGGCGCAGGAACAATCACTGCGAGCATCGAGCCCGTTTCGTTGCCGCATGACAGATCTCTGGCCCGGAGCTGCGCAGCGGTCGCGCTGCGCAGCACGCATCCGAACGCAAAGTCATCGTCCAGGACATCTTCGTCGAACACGTCGATCTGGACTTCACTTCCTGCGACGATCGTAGTCTCGACTCCCGCCGGTGGGTCGTACACCCCTTCATACAAATCCACTCCAGCCGGGGTCGTGAGCAAGAGTGCTCCATCGGCAACGATAGCGACGTACGGATCGGGCGCGCCACAACCGGGATCGTCCCAACACATTCCATCTGGGCGACGGTCAGCAAGATTCAGCCCTGAAACCGCGATCACATAGCGCCTACCGAAAGCAACGGAGCACGTTCCTGTGCCCTCACAGAACGCGTTGCCGTCTGCACAGATGCAGATGTTGTCTCCGCCGCAGGAATCTTCGATCGATGCGCCAAGATCTCGCACAGAACAACCGCCGGGTCCTGCGTCTGGACCGGGAACATCCGGCATCGAAGCATCTCGCACTGAGCTGTCCGGCAGCCCTACGTCGATCCGGACAGCAGCGTCTCGTCCGGCGTCAATCGCCACCGAATCGTCGTCTCCGCAAGCCAAAACGAAGCTGAACGCCACCACAAGCACCACTCGTTTCTCCAAATCACACCTCCTGAGCGACACTCTAACACGAACACAGAGTTCGCGAACTGTGTGCGCGTGGTGAAGGTGCGGAGTCGCGCCGAATCTACGGCCTCAATGACTCGCACACGCGGCAAGATGACCGCGCGACAAGAGAAACAGTTCAAGGCTCTGGTCAAAGCGCTAGCGACGAACGTGAAGAAGCACCGCGCCGCAGCCGAACTGACACAGGAAGACCTCGCCGAGAGATCGGGGATCTCTGTGAGGTATGTACAGCAGATTGAAAGTGGTGAACGAATCGTGACATTGCGGACTGGAGTGATGATCGCGGGCGCCCTCGGAATCACTCTGAGCGAACTACTGAAGACAGGACGCAAGTGAGCACGGTTTTCACTGTGGAGCGGCTCGTTGTTTCCTGGTTCCACCGGCGATTGGTAGAACACTAGCGTGGAGGACTCCATCGCCGAGCAAATCGGACAGCGGATCCGAACGCTTCGTCAGGCGCGAGGCATGACGCTTGAAGAACTCTCGGATGCCGCCGAGCTGGGTGGTCGAGGAAACCTCTCGAACATCGAGCGCGGTGCTCGTCGATCTGGCCCTCGCATCGATACGCTAGCCCGCATTGCCACCGCTCTCGATGTACCTTTGGCGAGCCTCTTTGTTCAGATCGGTGCGAACCGCACAGCACTTCTCGAGAAGTGCCGCTCGATCGACGCCTCTATGATCGCCGCTGTGCTGCTGTTTATTCGGTCGCTCGAAGACGCTGAGCTTGAGGACGAGTAGCACCTCAGCTCACTCGAGCAGATCTGAACCTCCATCCACGTTGAATTCCCATCTCGCGCCATCTTCTCTCGCCCCACCTCGCTCCAAAGCTGGACAGCACTCGATGAGACGCTGGACGCAGGTCTTCTCGACCAGCAATCGAGTCCAAGTACCGCATCGCGATGTCCATGAGACCAACCTAGCCCCTACGCAATGTTATGTAAAGTAATATCGTCGACACAAACACGGTGTGTGAAGACCCTCTCTAGCCATGCGCCAGCGAAGGAGGACGCGGCGCAGGAGGCTTTGAGCAGACTGCGGGTCGGCTCCGCGCACCGCCGTTTATCCCCCGCTAAATCGCGCGAGCTCTCCGCACGCGCGTGCCATTGACCTGCAACACGCTCACGCCACGCGTCACCCGACGGCATAGTGACTTTCGATGCAGGATCTGGCCGCTTCGGACGCACGAACCGAAACGGACTGAGTCCTCTCTCGTCGGCAGCACACCCTTTGGATCTAGGCAAAATCGCCCTGGGCAACGGTAGTGGCGACAAGTAAGGACCTTCTGACAGCGTCTCTACAGCCTCCCCACAGCCTCCGTACAGCCTCTTTCAACGTACTAGAATATGGCCGATAAAATGCGCGCCGCGAAAAGAGTAGTGTTTCGCGACATCGTCGTGTTGGAGATGCGTCCGCCTGGGTCGTGAGAATTCTCGGGGTGGCAAATCAAGACAAATCAAGACAAATCAAGACACGACTGTTGCAGGTTCGCTGCAGGCGCGTGCATGTGTGCATGGGATAGCTATTGTATTCGAGTGAAACTACACGCACGACGCCGACGCCGCCGGGGACGCACACTCTCATACACGCGCCGAACCACTCGCCGCACCGCCGAAGCACTCGCGAGACGAGACACAAGTCGCCCACTGAAGCGAATCGATGTCGCGCGACTGCTCGATGTCGACCCCTCGTGGGTCGTACGAAACCTGGCTCCGTCCCTTTCGCGGGGGCGCTTGCGACGATACGAATGGGAGGACGTGCTCCGGCAGCTTCGCGCTCCAGGCGATGATGGGGAGTCACAATCGAGCAGCACTGGGTCGCAACCGAGAATCGAAGCGAAGACTGAGCCAACCGATGAACTTCTCTCGATGATCCAGGAGCTCGACCAATGAGTCGCCACCGCGTGCGCCTGCCTTCGACGGGCGAAATCGTCACAATTGAGCATCGACCCGATCGAGGTGCCTGGTACTTGGACCTGAAGCGGAAAGGAAAGCGGCATCGTCCGCGCCTCGCATCGAGTCGGTCACGTGCGATCGCGGCTGCTGATCGGTACGTGTTGGAACTCCGCAGTCGCGTCCCAACGGGACCGACACTGCTTCGCGTCGCTGCGCAGATGCTGCTGCACAAAAGCAAAACCGGCCGTCGTCCGGGCACAACGAAGGCCATGATGAGTCATCTGCGACGCCACGTTTTTCCAGCGCTCGGAAAGTCGACCTCCGTTGATCAGATCGATGCGCAAATGCTCCGCGACCTGATGTTCGGGCTCATTGACGCAGACATCAATTTCAAGACCGCTAACCGTATTCACACAACCGTTCGCCAGTTGTTCGAGTTCGCCCAAGATCGTGGCTATTGCGAGATGCCAGACATGCCGAAGCGTTTCCCAGAGAGCGCGACGGACAACGCCCATGTGTGGACTGTGATGGAGCCGGCGGACCTCAAGAAACTACTTGAACACATGGACGCTGAAATTCGCCCCGCCGTTGTCTATCTCGCAAACACAGGCATCCGGGTTAGCTCAGCGCTCGCAACGCGCCGCAGCTGGATCGATCTCGACGCTGGAGTCGTCCATTATCCGGCCGCGTCTGTAAAGCAGCGCAGACCTTTCGTCCAAACCTTGAACCAAGCTGCTACCGCCGCCCTTCGAGTAGCGATGAGTCGATCGGAAGGGGAAGAAGTCTTCCCCTTTGGGTATTGGCTTGTGCGCTATCGGTTCAAATCGTCGTGCCGCGCACTCGGCGTCCCAGACTTTCAGATCAAAGACCTCCGACACTCGATGGTCAGTAACCTCCTAGCTGCAGGAAATCCCATCCACGTCGTTCGTGAGTTGATGGGCCATTCGAGCATTCACGTCACTGCGCTGTACGCTCACGCGCAGGACGCTGCGAAGAGAGCGGCCGTTGCAAGCGTCGCAGTGGATGCAGATTTGCCCGTGCCACCAAATGCCACCAGGCGTGCCACCAAGCGTCGCAACGCTGCACGCACAAGAAAACCCGCAGGCGGAAAACCTGCGGGTTCTCGGAGTGTTACTCCAGTGGGACATATAGGACTTGAACCTATAGCCAATGGATTAAGAATCCACTGCTCTACCGATTGAGCTAATGTCCCGAAGCGATTTGGCACACCCGGTAGGATTCGAACCTACGACCTGCGGATTCGAAGTCCGACGCTCTATCCAGCTGAGCTACGGGTGCTCCTCTTTACAGGGAACCTTTTAAAGAAGTCACGCTTCCTATCAGGGGATTTGAAGCTGTCAAGGTTCGAAGTGCCGAAACACTGCGCGTTTCGGCACTGGGTTGACCGACGGGGTTTGAACCCGCGACCCCCGGAGCCACAATCCAGTGCTCTACCACTGAGCTACGGTCAACACACCACTCGGCAGGCCGAGCAGGCCAGGCATATTAGCGCTGGTCTGCGGGCAAGCAAGCCTCAAAGATCCCTATTCGGGAACGACGACTCGACCACGCTGATAGCGACGTCGAACCCACTCAGCCATACCGATTCCAGCGGCAATGCTGATGGGATAGCTGTGGTTGATCCCGTACATGGGGATGCCCACAACCTGATTGGCGGCGTCCATGATTCGCTCGCTCACACCGGTGTCTTCGTTGCCAAACACCAACACGGCATCGTCGGGTAGTTCGCAGTCCCACAAGCCCACGTTGCTCTCGTCTTTTTCGAACGCCACCAAAGGCCACTGCTCACTGGCAGCGCGTTCGAGAAACGCATCCACAGTGGGAATCTCGACGATGTTCTCGTAACGCTGCATGCCCATCGCTGCGCGCTCATACCAAGGCTCGGTCCCAATCAGGATGATCTCCTTGGCGAGAAACGAATGCGCGGTGCGAATGATCGCGCCGATGTTGAACGGGTTCTTGGCGCGATCCACCGCGATCCGAAACGGATGTCGAATCCGATCGAGCTCGTCGCGAACCTCGGAACGAGGCATTCGCAGCGGAGGTACCTTGGCCATCTGGAGACCATGCCGGATTATGCTCAACGAGGCACGTGGTCACAGACGAGTGCAGATCGCTAGTCGAGAGCGGAACCCTCAGACCGCGTGAGGGTTCGATTCGCATCTTCGTGTCGCCCATCGCCGAAGCGCTCACGCGTAGCCCACCCTGGCTCCCCTTTGTATGGATTCCACCTGTCGTGACTGCGGTGGTCGAACACCGAGAGATGCACGCCTGGTCGTTCCTTTCCGGAATGGGTGCGTGGTTCGTGCTGGAGTATCTGCTGCACCGCTTCTTCTTTCATATGCCGGGCACTTCCGAAGTGGCACGCGGTGTTCGTTTCTTGGCCCACGAACACCACCACGCGTTTCCACACGACCGAACGCGCATCGTGGCTACACCGTGGCAGTTGGCGTTGGGGCTCTTGCTGGTGGCGCCCTTCGCACGACTGGGTCCGGCACCTTGGCTCACGCTGAGTGGGACCCTGTGCGCGTACTTGATCTACGAGGCGATCCACTTTCGGATTCACCACGGCACCACACACGGACGCGTGATGCGTGGCGTTCGAGCGCATCACCTACGGCATCACGCACCTGAAGGTTCACGCGCTGCGTTCGGCATCAGTTCGCCTCTGCTCGACTACGTGTTCGGCACGCGGCGTGCACCCTAACTCGACGTGACGTGCTCGCGGCTCAGCCTGGCACGTCCACGCTTATCTTTGGGTGGTCTGATGCGTGGATATGATGCCGGAATTATCGGAGAAAGGAGCGTTCGCGCCGGAGTGGGTCACACACGCCGAAGATGCTAGTCTCCTGCGCGGAGGGAATTCTGGAAGCGGAGCGCAAGTCCAACCGCGAAACGGAGTCGCTCTCCGATGAATTGTCGGAGCGTGACAGCGCCGCCGCACTGGCGGAAACCGCGGCTGCCTCGGAAACAGAATGGGCAACCGGGCGCTCCCAACCGCGCATCGTTCAAGAAGGCGATGTCGACGAGGGACCCGATCCGATGATCGGTCAGGTCCTCAGCGGCTTGTACAAAGTCGACAAGCGCATCGGCGAAGGCGGCATGGGCACGGTCTACATGGCCGTCCACATTCACCTGAACAAACCCTTCGCGGTCAAAGTGCTCTCCGACAAGGTTGCGGCCAACAAGATGGCCGTCGATCGCCTGCTCCAAGAGGCACAAACCGCCTCGAGCATCGATCACGACAACATCGTCGACGTGGTCAGTTTCGACACCACCGACGAGGGACGCGTCTTCCTCGTCATGGAGTTCCTCGAGGGATTTTCGCTCGCCGATCTGGTGGAGAAAGGCCCCATGCGGCCGGAGCGCGTGCTCCCAATCGCCTACCAACTCTGTCAGGCGCTCGAAGCCGCGCACGATCGTGGTGTGGTGCACCGCGACCTCAAACCCGAGAACGTGTTCATCGTCCGCAAACGCGATCTCGACTTCGTCAAAGTGTTGGACTTCGGCATCTCGAAGGTGAAGACGGCCGAAGCCGAGCAAGTTCGCATGACGCGAACCGGTCAACTCGTTGGAACGCCCTTGTACATGTCGCCGGAACAGGCGCGCGGCGAGTCCGACGTGGATCGACACGCCGACATCTACGCGCTGGGCGTGATTCTTTACGAGATGCTTTGTGGTCGACCGCCCTTTGAAGGGGGCAACTACTTTCAGCTTTTGTGGAAGCACGGCAACGAGTCGCCGAAGTCTCTGTCAGAGCGCATCGACATCTCGCCGGAACTCGACGCGGTGGTGATGAAGGCGCTCGAGAAGAAACCGGAAGATCGACATCAGTCGATGGCGGAGTTGGAACAAGCGTTGATGGCGGCTGCACCCGAGATCGGCGCGCACCCCAGCCGACTGGTAACCATGCCGCCGCGGCAAGCCGTCGCCACACCCGATCCGCAAACGAGTGAAGCTTCGCTTCCCAAGAAGCCGAGCATGTTGCCGTGGATCGGTACGGTCGTCGCGTTCATCGCGGTGGTGGTTCTTGCGCTTCGCGGCGAGCCCGATCCCGAACCTGTCCCCGTCCAAGATGACACTCCGGTCGTGACCGAAACGATGACCGAAGCCACGATGGAAACGGAACCGACCATGGAGGCCACCATGGACACGGCGATGGAAGCGATGCCGGTGGGTGCGGTTCCGGTCCAGGTTGCCTTTACGTCGACCCCTCCTGGAGCGCGTGTGGAGGCCGGCGACACCGTCTTGTGCGCCGCAACCCCTTGTGAAGTCGACCTTCCACCCGAATCCGTCGCCGTGACGTTCCGCAAACGCGGATACCGCCCTGCTACCTTAACCTTTACGCCGGATGGTTCGCCGATCGCTCAAACCCTGAGGCGACGAACTGGTTCGACGATGATGACTGGCTCGAGCTTACCTTCGATCATGATGGATTTTTGACCATGGCCGCACTCCGGGTTGGGGCCCTTCTCTGCGTCGTGCTCACGATGGCGCCGCAGGTCACGCGTGCGCAGTCGACCGACGTGAATGCAGAAGCGCGGGTGTTCTTCGATCGCGGCAACGCACTCTTTGAACAAGCAGGGCGCGTGCGTGGTCGTCGACAGCGTCGGCTTCTGGAAGAAGCACTGCAGAACTACGTGTCCGCGCTTCGCATCGTGCGAAGTCGAAACGCGCTCTTCAACGCCGCGGTTGTTTTGGAACAACTCGAACGACCGAGCGAAGCCTTCGGTTACTACCGCGAGTACCTAGCGATCCCAGGCTTGAGCGAAGGCGAACGAAACCAAGCGCAACAGCGACTGGACGGAATCCGGCCGCGTATCGCCATCGTCGCGATTGAGACGACGCCCACAGGCGCAGAGGTTTTTGTCGACCGTTTGGATCTCGCGGCGCGCGGTGAGACGCCAGTTGAAATCGCGGTGCCCGCCGGCGAACACACCATCTTCTTTCGGCATCCGCACTACACCGACGCACAGACGAGCGTCACCGCGGTGATTGGCGAAACACGTCGCATCACGCAAGAGCTTGAGGCACTTCCGGTGGCGCTGACGCTACGCGGCGAAGGTCAGCTTTCGATCGACGGCAACACGGTCGATGCCGGTGTGCACGAGCTGCCGCCTGGGAACTACGTCGTTCGGTTGGAAACGCCGGGACGCGACCCGGTGCAACGATTGGTCGAGCTTGCCGCTGGGCAACCGCAAGAGATCACGCTGGTCCCGGGTGAAGCACAAGGAAGCATCCTGCGCGTTGTGTCGAACGTTCCCGCGCGAGTTCGAGTCGACTCCCAGCCGATCGGTGCCGGGCAAGAGGTCGATGCCACGGTCGAACCCGGCGGCCATCTCGTGCGTGTCGAGGCCGACGGATACGAACCGTGGGAAGGCATGATCAACACGACGGCGGGAGGCACCGCGGTCGTGCGGGTGACGATGAGCGAAGACGGTGGTCGTCCGCTTGGCGTACTTCCGCATATCGCGTTGGGTGTAACCGCAGCATCCGCTGTGGGTTGGGTCGCACTGATGGTGGTCGCCAACAACGAGCACGATGAGTACAAGGCCGCGTGCAGAGGCGAGCGAAGCAACTCGAGCTGTGACACGATCGGTCAGAACCAGGTCGAAGAAGCGAACCTTCGTGCTGACATCTTGCTCGGTGTGACCGGCGCAGTCGCGATCACCACCGTCATCTTCTACATCCTCAACCGCAGCGGCGACGAATCGACGACTGCCGATGTGCAGCTCGGTCGGAACGGTGGTGCGTTGACCGTGGGGAGGCGCTTCTGATGACGCGCTTGATTCCCGTGCTTGTGTTGCTCGTCGGCTGTTCGATTCTGAACCGTCCCGACGACCCGATTGATGTGGGACCGCGCGACGCAGGTCCGGACGGCGGCGACTCGATGGTCGATGCGCCGGATCCCGACACTGGCGACAGCGACGTTCCCGACAAGATCTGCAACATCCAACGGGCAGATGAAGATCCCGACGATGAATTCGTGGACTGCACTGACCTCGACTGCGATGGACGAAGCTGTCTCGAGGGAGCGGCAGACGAGAGCGTCTGTGTGTGTCGACGTCAGCGCGCCATCGAACTCGATTGTGGCAACGACACCGACGACGATGGTGACGGAACCACGGACTGCAACGACTTGGACTGCGCACAACAGCAGTTGGCCGAGTGTTGCGGAGGCGGAATGCGCCCCGGTTTTTGGCCTGAAGACTTCTGCCCGACCGGTGACTGGGAAACCCGCGGCGGTGGCGCCGCCATTTGCGATTCTGCGGATCTCGTCAACTTCAACCACACCAGTCCAGTCTCCATCGTGTGGGCGGACTGTCTCTCACTTGCGTTGGGCGCGACGTTCACGGCGTCGTTCGCGCCACGCGGCGAGGGAACGTGTGATGCGGACGGTCGGTGCGAAGAGAACGTGAAACTCATCCTCGCAGCCCGCGATCAACCGCGCGAGTCGAACGGGTTGTTCTTTCCAGAACTGGCGGTGGTGATGCACGCCAACGGAGCGCTCGACGTCACGCAAGGCGACACGCCAATTCCTGGAGAAATCGAGCCGCTCACTCCTCTGCCAGCCGCCGGGTTGCACCAGGTTCGCATCGAGATTCGTCCGGTGATCTCCGACACAGGCGAAGCCGAACTGCACGCCAGAGTCGTGTACCTCGAGTCCGGCATGACCACGGAAAACGAACTCTGGGAAGGGTTCCTCATTGCGCTCGACGAACTGTCCACGGACAACCAATGCAGAGACGTTCCGGGGCTCTTCCTCGTTGTGGAGGGTTTCAAAGATCGCGTCCTGCTGACCGATCTCCAAGCGCGACAGACCGACTGCAGCAATCCGAGCCTCTTCCAGCCGTCCGATAGCATTCTCACGCCGTACAACTACGGAGACGGTGCCACGAGTCTCGAGCTCGAACCCAGCTCAGGCGCGGATTGGGCAACTCAAGCGTTGTCCGCCCCCACGCTGCTCCCTGAGTTTGACGAGTTCGATGCGAACACGGTTCGGCGTTGGTCGGTCAGTGCCGAGGCGAGCAACGACCAGCCCTCCAACGAGCCCTCGTTTCGTGTTGGGTACGCCATCGCATATCGCGAGAACAGTGTGTGGCCGGACGACCGGTGGATCCAAGGGGGTCGCGATACGCCGTGGATCGGCAATCAGCCACCGTCCTGCCTTGATGGCAGTTGTTCCGGGGAGTTCAGCCCGGACATGCCTCCCTACCCGAGCGTGCGCGAACCGTTTCTTTTCCGCACGGACCGAACCACTGCACTGATTGCGTTTGCCGGCGAAGTGCCAGTGGACGGGGAGCCTCGCTCCGAGAAGTTTGGGATCTACGTGGCCAGCAACAGCTCGTTCGAGTCCAGCAGCACCGTCGCGCCCGATAGTCTGATGCTCGATCCCGCCGATGTTGCGGAATGCGACAGCCTGCGCGACCCGGCTGTGATCCATCGCCCGGGTGGTGGACCCGATAACTTCTGGCTGTTCTACACCTGCTTTCTCGACCTCGCGTCCCAAGGCATCTTCGTCATTCCGCTCGAGGTCGACACCATCGAAGGACTGCGCGTTCCTCCGGGCGCAACGTCGTCACCTGTTCTTGTTCCGAGCCAGCTCAACTTCGGGCGCGGTACGTTGCGATCCGCAGAGGTCGTTCTCGACGACACCGACGACGTATACACGAACGCCACACAAGACGCGGTCATCGCGATGTGGTTCCTCGTCGGCCAGGAGGTCGGACTCGCGATCGGACAAGGCAAGGAGGACTGGGACACGGAGCTGGAAGCGCTGGGAACGCGCGACGTACCCATCCTCCAACTCTTCGAAGGAAATCCGGTGCTGACACCCGACGACCGCGCGTTCAGCCGAGCCTGCAGTGGCTGCTCGATCGAGGGATTGGCGGTGAGCCGAACAAGTAGCACCAACCTCCGTTTCCTCATTGCTCGGGAAAACGACGACGAGCCAGCTCGGTACGATCTGCTGCCTCTCGACCAGACATGGCGCAACTTGGCAAGACCGTAACGGCGGATTTTTCAATGATCTCAACGACCACCCTGGCACATAAGCTGCTTTAATCCTGGGTGGGGTCATGCGGTTCTTGCTCATCCTTAGTGTCTTGGTCGCTGGTTGTGGTGACCTCACCGGCCTCGAACCGAACGACAGCGATGCGGCCATGGGCACGGATAGCGGCGTCGCACTCGACGGTGGAGCTGCAGACGCTGGAGCCGACGCGCCGCCAGGTTCACCGGAAGGAAACGCAGTCCCCGCAACGGAAGCACCACCAGGGTTTGTTGCCGAGGGCATGGGTGAACGCATCGACGGCGGCGACGATGATCCACTTGCGCGTGCTTCATGCTTCGACGGCGAAGACAACGACGGTGCTGGACTGACCGACTGCCAAGACTCGTTTTGCGCCACGCTTGGTTCGTGCTGTGTCGGCAACGGCGACTGCTGTTCTCCGACAACGATTCCCTCCCTACCGAGCAGCGTTGACTTCACCTCGTGTGGAAGTCTGGACGCGTGTTTGGGCTCGGGTGACTGGGCGTTCGTGGGTACCGCAGCAAGCATCTCGGAACGCGGACTCTCTCCAGAAGGCACGGCGTCGGGCGAAGGTGGCGTCGTGTTGCTCACGCCGATCGACGTCGCCACCCACCGACTCGAGCTGACTTTGGACATCGCACCACCCGAAGACTGCGATTCCATGAGCTGTTTGGAATCGATTGCACTCGGTTTGGTCGACCAGCCGCCCAGCAGTGGCGAGGGCACGACGATCGAACCTCCGGTTGCCATCATCTACAGCGGACCCCGCGACGTGGTCAGCGTCATGCGTGAGGGCTCCGAACTTGCGCGTCTCAACCGAAACGATGCAACGCAGGTCACGCTGCTCGCACGCTCGACCGGAGAGCTCAGCGTACAGGTTGGAACAGAGTCGTTCGCACTCTCGAATGCGTTCGATCCGCGCGCCCTCCATGTGGTGCTGTATGGCCGAACGCGGAACCCGGGCGCTTCGGACATGCGTGCGGGCGCAGTTCAAAGCCTTCAAGTCTCCACGGAGCTGTGCGACATGCCGCGCGCTTGGGGCCTGCGCAGCACAGTTGACCTCACCAACGCGTCGCAGCCATCAATCGAAGGAAACCGACTCGCATATGTGAACGCCGACGGTGCCATCGCACTGGCCGAAGAGGTCGATGGCAGCTGGATGGAGTTGCCCGGGACCGTGACACACAGCGCGCTCGGCGACGGGTTCAAGCGTGTCAGCGACCCCGAACTCGTGTTCGACGGCGCCGCATGGATGGTCTACTTCACGGTCGAACGCGACAACGGTTCAACGTTGATTTGGCGCGCCACGCATAGTGACGACGAGTTCATCGCAGACGCGAACGGCTTCCTTGAGGGTTCGCGTGCACCGACGCTCGCGATTTCTCAGGGCGGAACTCAAGTCATGGTTGTGCAGTCCGACAGCGGACTCGTTCCCTACCAACGCAGCTTCGAAGGCATCTGGGATCCGATCGAGTTCTCATTGCTCAACGTTGTTGCCGAACGAATCGGCGGCGAGATCGGTTCTGCATCCCTCGTTCAGCACAACCGCGCGTGGCATCTCTACGTGGCGGCGCGACGTGGAGCGCGTTGGTCGATCCACTTGCTTGCGAGTGACGAGATGCTCGCGTGGAGATACGTCGGACAAACGTTGGCCCCCGGCGCCGAGTTCGACCGCGTCAGCGTACGTGCACCGGACGTTTACGTAGACGGGTCGCTGTTGCACTTGGTCTATCAAGCCGAAGATGGTGTATCCCGCAGCCTCGGGTTGACGACGCGACAGTCCACTTCGTCCGGACGCATCCCCGGAGTGACGGAATGACACGCACCCTTCTCGTTCTGGTTTTCGGCTTGGGGTGCGCAGGTGCCGCGAGCGACGATGCGGGTCGTGCCGACACCGACAGTGGCACCGATAGCGGTTTGGGCGACGACGGAGCCACACCCGCCGCAGATGGCGGTGTCGACGACGCAGGATCGCCCCCGCCCTTCGACGGCCTACTCGCCGACGACATGGGAGAACTCGACCCGAGCACGGGCGAAGACGGACTCTTCGCTGGCGGGGACGCCCGAAACAACGCCACCTGCTACGACGACCTCGACAACAACGATGACGGGATCATCGACTGCGATGTGTCGAGCTGCCAATCCCTCAACGCGTGTTGCATCGGATCGGCGAGCTGCTGTGAAACACCCACTCCGGTTGTCGACCTGGGGTGTGGCGCGACAGCGGACACCTGCATCCCGGGTTCGACGGTGTTCGGAACACCCGAGCCCTTTGTCGACGAGGGCATGCTGGCGCTCGGTGGCGACGACCGTTTCGATAGTGGTGTTCTAGGAAGCGAGCGTTTCGACCTGTCCACGGAGAGTGCAGTCATCGACGTCACGTTCCAGCATGCGCAGTGCGATAGCGGTTTCTGCCTTGAGAGCGCGGCTGTGGGATGGACGCAGCAAACCGAGATGAGCGCCAGCGAGCACGTCGATCCGATCGTGGCACTGCACAGCGCGCGTGGCTGGGTCCAGATTCGCGTCGGCGATGTGGTGGTTGACCGAATCGCCGTCGAGAACGCCTCCGAACTCTACACGCTGACCTTGCGCACGGACGGCACGGGAACTGTCACTCGAGGAGAGACCGTTCGCGAGTTCACGTACTCTCCCGTCGACGGTGCGCGCGTGATCGCGTGGGGACATAGCCGCAATCCTTCGGCGACGTTAGAGCCCGGTGAATCGCGGGCACGCATCGCCAGCCTCAGCGTCTCCCGCGCACTTTGCGAAAACCCCCAAGCGTGGTCCACGCGAAGGATGCCGAGCTTGCCCGACCTTGGAGACGTGCGACGCGTCAGTACCGCGCAAGCCACCGAGACCTGGGTGTTGGCGGTCACGGAAGAGGGCGACGAGTTCATGTTCCGCGAGATGGGCGAGGAACTCGAAGCGTTGCACGCACCCGACGTGGATCCGCTGAAACCCGGCGAAGGGGAACGCATTGTCGACGCGGCCTTGGTCGCTGAAGACGGCGCGGTTCGACTCTACGCCATCATTGAGCACGAAGAAGTGGCAACGCTGGTCGGCGCAGACTGGAACGTGAGCAACACCAGCTGGGATCTCAGCATCACGCCTGAAGCTCTTTCCCTTCCGCTGAACGTCACCGGTCTCTCGCTGCTCCAACATCGCGGGCACCTAATCCTTGTGGGAGAAACCGCGAGCGGGTTGGAACTCTACATTCGTCAGCCCGGTGGAAACTGGGTGACTGTCGAATCGGACCTCAATGCAGCGACGATGGGTGCATCGCACCCGTCGCTCATCGTTCATGGCAACGCATACGAGCTGCACTACGCGCATCGGGTCGGGGCTCGGTGGCGCGTGGGCTTGGCAGCTTCGGACGAACTCATTTCGTGGCGCTCGGTTGAGCGCGACGCGCTCCAAGCAGGAGACGACTTCGATCGTGTCGGTGCACGCGCTCCCGCGGCTCTTTCGCATCCCAACTCCATCCGGCTTTACTATGTCGGTATGGACGGAGTCAGTCAGCGTCTGGGTGTGACCAATCGTCGCGCGGCCGACAACGGGATGTTCCCACGGTGAAGCTACGCCCTACGACGATCATTCTCCTCACTCTTCTCGTAGGCTGCGGCGACGACGACGGCGGGCCGCACGCCGTCGATGACGGGGGCCTCGGTGCGGATGGAGGCGAAGTCTTTGGAGACGCCGCAGCCAACGACGCAGGCGGTGGCATCCCCGATGCTGGCGTCGGTCTGCCGCTGCGCCCGAGCGCAGCACCCGATCTTCGGCCCGGCGAGTTCGGTCGCTCTGAAGACCCAGACGACGCGGAAAACGTCGCGTCCTGCTACGACGGTGTCGACAACGACGCTGTCGCAGGCTTCGACTGCGATGACCCCAACTGCAACGGCCTTCCGAGCTGTTGCATCGCGCGTCCGCACGCATCGGAGTGTTGTGAGAACGTGCTCAGCGGAAATGTGCTCGCAAACCTGGGCGACTGTGCCGCCGGCGGTAGTCCACTCGGATGCTTGACCAACGTGAGCGAGTTCGGTGCACCGACACCCTTCGTGGACAGCGGACTCGCGCTGGGTGGTGATGGCGTATTCGATAGCGGACTGCTCCTCGACGACCCGATCGATCTCCGAACCGCCAACCTCGACATCGAGTTCGAGATTCGCCAAGCAGCGTGCTCAGGCGCCTGTCGCGAAAGTGCCGCCATCGGCATCACCACGCAGGAAGCACTCGGCGCTAGCTCGCACGTCGATCCCGACATTGCGTTCGTGGTCAGTGGTGAGCGCCAACAAGCGCGCCTGTTGATCAACGACGACGTGGTACGCGTTTGGGACGACGTCGGCTCGGGTGCTTGGCAAATCGTGCTGAGGCCAGATGGATCTGTTCTTCTTGGCCGAGACGGCGAAGAAGACCTCGATCACGTCGGCAACTACACACCCAGCGAGTCGGCACGCTTGGTTGCATGGGGTCACAGCCGTAACCCGGGCGCGACAGGTGACGACGGAATTCGAATCGAGTCGCTCAACGTCAACGTCGAGATTTGCGACATGCCGCGCGCCTGGAGCGATCGGACTCCGCTGACCATGGTTGTGGTGGACGAGGTCGGCACATCGGGCGCAACGAGTCCGAGTGTCATCGTCGACGACACCAGCACGCGCATGGCTTACGCCCAAGACGGCAGCATCTACTTGGCCGCGCAGGAAGGCGCTCGGCCCGATCGTTGGGCGCGCGAAGCCGAGCCTCTCTTCCTCAGCGACGAAACCACCAACTACAGCCAACCCGAACTCGTGTTCGCCGAGGGCATCTACCACCTTTATTACGTCGAGGACTTGGCGGAGGCCCGCACATGGAGACACACGTCCGGTGACTCGCTCGACAATCTGGTGCCCAGTGCTGCCCTCGCCGAGCCTGTCCCGGGGTTCACCGAAGCGAGCATCGTGGCGATCTCACCTCCAGATCGCGCAGAGAGGTTTGCGCTTGTGGCCCGAACAGACGCCGGAATTCAGGCGTTCGGATCAGTCGATGGCGACGTTTGGACGCTGCAATCGACCATCCCGATCGACTTGCTTGATGCGAGCGTCGTCGCCGAACCCTCTCTCGCAGTCGTGAACCACGGATACCAACTCGCGGTTGCGATTCGTCGAGGCGCACGTTGGTCGGTGGCCATGTTCGCGTCTGCGGAACTGGTTCACTGGCGACTCGTCGAAGAGCGCGCGTTGGGCGCCGGTGAACAAACCGAACGCGTCGGTGTTCGAGACATGGATCTATTCGTTCGCGATTCGATGATCCAAGCTGTGTACGTCGGACTGGATGGCGTTCGCGATAGCCTTCACCACACGCAGCGCCCTCTTCCGACGCAAGACCTGTTCGCAGCCGTAGATTGAGTTGGCATTCAGCAACGTTGGATTGAACTCACCAACGTTGTCAGGTCCGCCGACAGGGGGATGTTGTAGCGTGCAGCGACGACCTCGACGTTGCCTTTGCGCCAATACCCGTCAGGACATGCGATATGCAGCTTGCCGCTGCGCGCAAAGAGTCCCAGCTCCAAGAGCGTGATCGGAGCCTTGGTGTTCGGATCGAAGTACATGACAATGGTGTCGGAGCGCTCCAGCGCTTCGAGTTCCCATTCCACTTGTTCGCGAAACTTCGGCTCGTCGATCGACTGACGCCACGATGCATCCCACTCGGGACGACGCGGGTTGAGCAACGTACCCGTGACTGGTGCAAGCTGCTGCGCCACCCGCTCCTGCCACGGTTCCGCTCGCCCTTGTTCGATACTCCCGGCGAGAAAGACCCAAGGCCTCGGACCCTCCAAGCGTGAAGGCGCGAAACAGACTTTCATAACCTTAGTGTAACAACGACACTAAGACAGTCAACGCCCCAACTGTCGCTGTTGGGTGGGGTTCCAGGCCGATGCGCTGTCGTCGGATCGTGCGGACCACAACAGCGCCGCCGGATACCCACGCGCACTGACAATCTCGAGCCGTCGGCGCAGATAGCGACTGGGATTGGCTTCGTTCCACCACGCCCAACCGTCGAGCCATCGCATGTGAAAGGGATCGAACCATCGCCCCTGCGCTGTCGGCATCTCACCGATCCAACACGGCTTGAATGGAAGCGAGTCGTGTTGGGGAAGCCGACGTGGTTCATGCAGCGAGGGGTAGTAGTGCAGCTGATGGACGTACCGACCGGAGCGTCCCCAATCGAGCAGTCGTTCGCGCAAGCGTGGTCCGAGCCAACGCGGATTGGCTTGCTTGAACCCGACGGTGGAAACGAAGCCCGAATCAACGATGCGCGACAGAGCTCGCTCGAGAAAGATGTTCATCGAGCGCGCCGCAACCAGCTTGGGCATGATCGTTGCGCGCCCATCGTGGATGCGCAGGTGAAGCGGCCCACCCTCGACGACCCAATCGGGCTCGTTCATCACTTCCCACATGCCGATCGCATCGCGATACCGGTTGGACAGTTCCAGGAGTGGACTCAACGTCGCGTCGAGAAACGCATCGACACAGGGTTCGACCGCCTGGTCCTGGCGACCCAGCACAATCCGTCCGCGTCCACCGCTAAAGATCGTGTCGCTGTGCTTGATGCTCGGAAAGAAGAACTCAAATGACACCAGCGAGGGAATGAGTCGAACGTTGCTCGCACGCGCGGCTTTGAGGAGCAGTTCGAAGTCCTCCAGAAACTCGCTTGTGAGGGGCGGCGGCTTTCCTTCGAACACCATGCCGAGTCGAGACTCGCTACGTTCAAAGAGGTCGTCGGGGTTGCGACCCACCGGGTAGTTTTTGCCTCCGGCCAACACCCACCAGCGGCTGTACTCAATGCCCAAGTCGCGCTGCGCATGGAGCTCACACTCCACGGCATCCCAGTCGCCGCGACCCGCGCCCTGCCACGCCGGAGGACGCAAACCGAAGTCGTGCCCGCAACTCACCCACGGATGGTTCATTCCAAGCACGAGCGCCATTGTGCACAGTGTCTCAAACTCGCGGCATCCGCGGGCGAGTCGATTGACACGCCCCTGAGCGCATGAGAATCCTCGGTCGTGGCCGACGAAGGCGCGTACACCGATCCGCCGACGGGAACAGCACGGCGAAAGGCGCTTCGCATCATCGTTGCAGCGCTCGCGTTCCAGCTCGTGGTCCCGCTGACCTACTACATGCGGAGCGATCCTTACGACGAACGCTTTGCGTGGCGGATGTTCTCCGCGGTGCGTCTTCATCGGTGCCAAACAACGGCAACCGAGACCGTGGGCGAAGTGGAACAGTCCATCGCACTCAGTCGAGTGATCCACCGAGCCTGGGTGAATCACTTATCGCGGAATCGACGAGATGTGGTTCACGCGTTTCTGCATCGGCGCTGTCGCGAAGAGGGCGTCACCCACGTCAAAGTTCAGAACGATTGCTCGACCCCGGATGGCGCCACACTGGAGCCTCAACTCTACGAGTTGGAATGCAGCACGGGTGAGTTGAGCGAACCCGGCGAACTCATCCTGGAGCAGCGATGAAGGCGCTACTTGAGCGTTACTTCTTCGGCGCAGTCGACCCTGTTCGACCGTGGTTGCTTCTCCGACTCCTGCTGATCGTGCTCGCGTTCGACTGTTGGTTGGACCTGATCCCGCACGGGGGCCGCTACGGCTTCAACGACTTCAACGTCGCTCACTTTGCGTTTCTCGACTGGTTGCCGACCCCCTCTGCCGGCCTCTACGTCGGTGTGGTGCTGCTGTGCGGGTTTCTCGCATGTGTTCAGGCACTGACCAGACCAACGCGCTTTGGTGTCATCGCGGTGTTCGCCACGTACACCTACAGCTGGCTGATGAGCATGCTGGACAGCTATCAGCACCACTATCTGATCTCGGTGCTCTTGTTCAGCTGCATCTTTTTTCCGATGCCAACCGGCGGTGAGGTGTTCGAACGCGCACGGCCACCGAAGGGAGCTGCGTGGGGTGGCCTGCTGGTGCTGTGGGCCGTCGTCGAAATTGTGCTTGGGATGAGTGGTGCGGATACGCCGTTGAGCGCCGTGTTGACTCCGGGCGTTGCGGTGGCTGTTCCCGGTTGGATCTGGGCTGTGCGCGTCGGATTGGGTCTCTTGGGAACACTTCTCGCGTTTCTCCCGAGTCAGGACGAAGCAAAGCCCGAGCCGGAACCCGAACCCAAACCTGAACCGCAAAAGAAAAAGAAGAAGCGCAAGGGCAAGCGTAAGAAGACCAACAAGCAGGATACGGAGTCGAAAGCGAAAGACACGAAGACGCCGAAGGCTTCGAGTGAGCCGGCGCCGACAACGAGCGCGTGGGCGTACGTTCTGTTTTGTGTGAGCTGCGCGATCGTCTACTTCTACACCGCGGTCACCAAGCTCTCTCCCGATTGGCGGGATGGTCACGCGTTACGGCGTTTGTCGCGGACCGAGATGCTGAACGCGTTCGAGGCTCGGGCGCTCAACGAGGGACTGCCGCTCTTTGGCGAAATGACCGCCGACGGGTTCTGGAAGATGGTCGCAGGCGGCGCCATCTTGGTTCAGATCGTTTCGTGCGTCGGGTTTCTTATGGGCGCTGCACAAGACCGCCACGGCGTGCGCTTCGGTCAGATCACCGGCCTGCTCTTTTTCGCGCCCTTGTCGTTTCACCTGGGTGCGGAAGCAGGCCTCGGTTTGGACATCGGTTGGTTCAGCTTCTACATGATGCTGATCGCGACCATCATCTTCGCACCCGCGCGCTTCCTACGCGTACTCATGGAGCGTCTCGCGGGGTGGTGGGACCGATTGCGGACGCAGTGGGCGAGCACGATGGACACCCACAAAATCGGCCTGCAGTTCACGCTCGTCGTGGGTGTTGGAACTGCGATCGCGGCCGGTTGGTCGCTCGACCTTCCAGGAGCACTCACGGCGACGATCGTTGCATCGGTCGCGGTTGTGGCATCGGTGATCTTTCACATCCGACGCGACGAACGTGCCGTCGCCCGAGAACATGCGCTCGGAACACTGGTCGTGGCTCTACTGTGTTGGTTCTCGATCGCGCAGTCGGACGTTCGCTTCGACTTCTATCGCTTTGTTGGCGGTGAGTATCGAGGGCACCAAGAGCCAGCCCTTGCACTCGAGGCGTACGAAAAAGCAAATCGCTACGTCGTCACGCCTTGGTGTGTGTATCGCGGGCAGGGTCGCGGTCGAGAACTCTTGGAGTGCTACCGCACCGAAGAACGCGCGATGGACGTCGCCGAAGCCTACGACTTGCGGATGGAACGGCGCGATCGCTCCCGCCAAGAAGAGGAGATGCGCCAGCTGGTGGAAGCCGGTGGCTGAAGGCGTTGCTCAGCGGCACGGCAACCGCTTCGTCGTTCCAGGACTGGTCAGCGCCCACTCGCACGCATTTCAACGCGGACTTCGCGGACGCACGCACCGCGGGGCGCGAGGATCGTTTTGGTCGTGGCGCACGTTGATGTACCGGTTCGCATCGAACGTCGATCCGGACACGATCTATGACCTGTCGCGCTTCGCGTACGCCGAGCTGGCTCTGCACGGTGTCACGCACGTCGGCGAGTTTCACTACGTGCATCACCAGCCCGATGGAACGCCCTACGGCAACCGAACCGAGATGGCCGAGGCAGTCGTTCGCGCTGCACGTGACATCGGGATGCGAATCACGCTCTTGCGAGTGCTCTACGAGCGCCCGGGGTGGGGTCGCGAACTCGAACCGGCACAGCGACGCTTCTCCGACTCAGCGGACGATGCCATTGCTGACGTGGACGCCCTCGAGAAGCGGTTTGCCTCAGACGCTGCAGTCAACGTCGGGCTCGCACCGCATAGCGTTCGTGCGGTTCGCGCGGACTCGTTGGCACGACTCGCCAACGAAGCTCGAAAGCGAGACTGGCCACTTCACATCCACGTGGGCGAACAACGTCGGGAAGTTCAGGAGTGCCTTGCGGAACACGGTCGACGTCCGGTCGAACTGCTCGCGGATCAGGGTGTCCTCGATGCCTGGTGTACCGCCGTTCATGCAACGCACCTAAGCCCCACCGAGGTCGACTTGCTCGGTGGTAGTCACATCTGTGTGTGCCGGACCACGGAGCGTGATCTCGGTGATGGAAGTCCGCCGCTCAGCGAACTGACCCGGGCAGGAGCACGGGTTTGCGTGGGCGTCGACAGCCACGCCATCAGCGATCCCTGGGTCGAACTGCGTGCGTTGGAGTTAGATGAACGAGTTCGAACCGAGTCACGAAACGTGATCGCAGACGGCTCGACCTTGCTCAGGTGGGGCTCCAGCAGCGCGCCCTTGTCGCGTACGAGTGCATCCGATCGTGTTGAACTGGATGCCGACGACGTTGCACTGCGTGGCGCCGACCCCACAGCGGTCGACGACATGATCGCGTTTGCCGCGACAGGACGCGCGGTGAAGCGAGTCGTCGTCGATGGCACCGCGATTGTGGATGAGGGACAACTCGCAACCTGGGATGCGGTTGCGACAAAATTCGATCACGCTGTAGACGCGCTTACTTCGAGGGACCCATGAAATCGCTTACCACTCTGCTTTTGATCTCCGCCCTGTGTGCCTGCGGTGACGACGACGGTGGCACAGACGCCGGTGATGGCGACGCGGCCGTCGACACCGGTTCCATGGACACAGGTGGATCGGACAGTGGCGATGATGACGCCGGCAGTGAAGACGCTGGCGGTGATGACGCCGGTGATGACGCTGGCGATGTGTGCGCGAGCGCCGTCGAGGGCGAGCCATGCACGGCCGAAGGAACGAGTTGCGGTGGCGAGCTGTGCACCGACGAGTGCAGCTTCTGCAACATCTTGATGTGCGAAGGCGGCATGTGGGAACGCCTCGAAGCGTTTCCTGCGCCGTGCTTCAGTTGCGGCGACGAACTTCAGTGCGTCTTGGACTCCGAGGTGTGCAACGTCACGCTTGGGGGCATCGGCGGCATGACCTACGCCTGCAGTCCATTGCCGGACGAGTGTGGGGGTGAACCTTCATGCGACTGCATTCCGGCGGGGCCTGGCACGTGTAGCGGCGACGCGGAAACGGGCATCACGGTCACCATCGCGACACCGTAGAGGGCCCTGTCGGTTTTTGGTGTGCATTCCGCTTCGCGGATCCGGAAGCTTGGAAGCTCAGGAGCACGGAAGCTCGGTCACTATTTTTAGTGGGAGACGCGAGGCTAGGAGACCGGAGAGACTAATTTTTCTCTGCGAAGCTGCTCCGCCGAACAAGAGATGCGCATTGCGAAACTTAAACTGAATCGAAAATGACTTCGCTGTGGGCCTAGAGCCGGCAAGAACGTTCTCTGCAGGCTCCGAGCCTCGCGTCTCCCACTAAAATTGGGATCCAGCTCTGCGCCTCGTGTCCGCGAAGCTGTCCGCGGGCAGGCAAGCGCGACGCCCGGACATTACCTCTCAGGTCATGGATTCCATTCAGGACCCTGCCCAGACTGCAGGGAGCGGCACACTCTCGCCGCGTAGGAGTTCCCATGATCACCGCGCACGACGTTCTCCACTCCATCCAACGCGGGCCCCAACGGCTCATCGATGTTGGCTCAAGCCGCGTCGCTCACTGGAAGTTCGGTTCCGGCCCAGACTTGCTCATGGTTCACGGTTGGCCACTGCACGCGGCCACCTTTCGAACAATCGTTCCGCGTCTCGCGCAGCGCTACACCTGCCACCTCATCGACCTGCCTGGTGTTGGACAGACCGAAATCACGGGCGAGACAGTGATTGGACTCCGCGAACACGCACGAACAGTGCACGCAGTCGTTCGCGCACTTGGACTCGAACGTGTTGCGCTTCTGGCGCACGATAGCGGCGCGGCAATCACGCGGTTTGCTGCAGCGGAGATGGGGACGCGCGTCAGTGCGTTGGTCATCGGGAACTCGGAGATTCCCGGCTACCACCCTTGGCAGCTCAACGCGTACCTGTTCGCGCTCAAGCTCCCCTTTGGGATGCGCTTGGTCACGGAGTCATTGCGCTTTGGTCCTCTTCGTCGTTCGGCGTTGGCGTTTGGAGGCTGCTTTGAGGACGCGCGCTACGCCGACGGTGAGTTCGGTGAGCTCTTTGTGCGACCGATGATCGACGATGCGGGTGTGCGCAACGGCCAAGCGCGACTTCTCGAGACGTTCCAATGGTCCGTCGTCGACGAGTTGGTGAACATCCATCCGCGACTGACCCAACCAACTTGCTTGGTGTGGGGCGAAGCGGACCCCTTCTTCCCGGCACGTCTCGCACGTCCGATGTTGGAGACCTTTGGTGGCGATGCTGTCTGGCGTGGCATTCCCAAGGGGAAGCTGTTCGCGCACGAAGACTTCGCGGAAGACTTCGCAGCACACGTCGATCGCTTTTTGAGCGACACCCTGGAGTCAAAACAGCGCTTGGCTGTCTAGGGGCAGTTAGAGACCTGGCGCCACCACAGAGCAGCCGCCTCCACCACTGGAAGTGGTGGGTGACTGCATCTCGGAAGCCATGCTCTCGGACATCTCCGACGACATCTCCGACGACATCTCCGACGACATCTCAGTCATCTCTGCTTCAGCCTGAGCCGCAGCCTCCGCTTCGGCTTGCGCAGCAGCCTCGGCTTCCGCTTCAGCTTGCGCAGCCGCTTCTGCCGCCGCGGCTGCCTCTGCCTCGAGCGCAGCCGCCATATGCGGTGGTGGTCCTGACGTCTTCAAGATGTGATCGGGGTCACCGAGAAACTCAAAGTGCATGGTGTCCTGCAAGCGGTCGCGTCCAAGCCAATAGAATCCGAAGCGCTCGAACACGTGCACCCAGCAGCTGGGCATCGACATGCGTTCGTAGATCGACTCCACCTCACGCTGACAAAGCGGATGATCGCCCCATTGCGCCACGCACATGCAGCACGTGTTGAGTGTGGGGTCGACGTCGACCGCAATCCCGTACACGTGGTTGCTCACCTGCCCATTGTGGTAGGTGTTTTTCGTTCGTAGCCCCGAGAGGCGACGTGCCTCGTACGTCTCACCGCACTCGGAGCGAATCACTTCCTGAACGCACTCGAGCGCAGGAATGATCTTCTCGTTCACCCGCACTCGAAGGCCCATGAACTCGGTGCGTTTGGCGTAGTGACTCGGCGGGTGTTCGTTCCAGCGTGCGTTGCCAAATCCTTCGAAGTACCCGTACTGCTTAGTTCGCCACTCCACGGCCTGTTTCTGAAGACCTCGACGTCGACGTTGTTCCTCCGGGGGCTGCGTCCATCGCGGAAGGAAGTTTTCGCGAACCAAGTAGTCCACCGGTTCCTGGTAGTTGCAGGCGGTGTTGTTTTCAGGGCGCGGCGGCGCGTCATCGGGAATCGGAGCGGGTCGCGGTCGTCGACGCTCCTGCGCGTCCGTCGGACCTGCAAACGAAGTGAGCACCGAGACCACTCCGGAAAGGGTCACGAGCAGAAGTAGATTTCGCCGCTTCATGCGCCAAGTCGTAGTCAAGGCTGTCTCCAAAATCCAGGAACACGCACTAGGGGTCCTTTGGCTCCCATAGCTCGACCTTATTCCCTTCCGGATCCATCACCCACGCGAACTTGCCGTTGAACTCTTCATCGGGTCCTTTGATGGGCTCCACGCCAAGCGCCTTGAGCTGCGCGAGCAACTCGATCAGATCGTCGACGCGATAGTTGATCATCACTTGCGACTTGCTCGGCTCGAACCAGTCGCCACCCGCATCGGCCAGATGCCAGACGGTCATGCCCGATGCGCTCTGCGCCTCTTGGTCCGCCTTCCAATGAAAGATGGCGCCACCCCACTCTTCGAGGTCAAAGCCGAGATGGTCGACGTACCACTTCTTCAACGCCTCAGGGTCCTTCGCCTTGAAGAACACCCCTCCGATTCCGGTCACTTTCGCCATCCGAGCTCCTGTTTCACTGGTGCAACGCTCCAGACCACTAACGCAATCCGTCCTCCTTCGACAGACCAAACGAAAGCGAAAGGTAAGGACTGATGAACAAGCTCACACTCGCTGCCCGCCTTCTGTTCGGGCTCATCTTCTTCGTGTTTGGACTCAACGGGTTTTTGAACTTCATTCCCATGCCGCCCCTTCCTGAGGCCGGGGGTTCGTTCATGGGCGCTCTCGCAGCGACCGGGTACTTCTTCCCGGTACTCAAGGCGACTGAGGTTCTCGTGGGCATTGCACTCTTGAGCAACCGCTTCGTTCCGCTCGCGCTCACTGTCATCGCACCGATCGTTGTGCAGATCGTGCTCTTCCACTCGTTCCTCGCGCCGGGCTTGGCGATGCCGATCGCGCTTGTCGTCTTGAACGTCTACTTGGCGTGGGCGTATCGCGACAGCTTCCGCGGCGTGTTGAATGCCAAGGCGGTTCCCACCGCAACCGACGCACCCACACGTACAGCTCACGCGCACGCCTAAACAAACGAACAACCTGACACGCGGCGTCCCCTCGGGCGCCGCTTTGTCATGTCGCGCAGACGTGCACGCAGACGATTGTCTCGACGTTCACACGACGGCGCTTCGGTGCACCGCTTGCAAAGAGCGGCCGCATGCACCGACAACTACTCGCACTCGTCTTCGCCCTTGGAACCACGCACCTCGTCCATGCGCACGAAATCGAAGGACACTTCGCCGGCTACGGCCTGGGTCCCTTCGGAATGAACGTGGGACTCGACCTCAACGAGCGCGCAACGTTCACCGTAGGAATCGACGCGTACTACGGTTCATCACAAGCAGAAGGCTTCGGCAGCTCCGAAGTCGTTGGCGCGACGCTTCCGGTCGGCTTCAAGTTTTACCTTCGATCGCTAGACCTCGATTCCGTAGTCCCCCACGTGCGGGTGCTCGGAATGATTGGTGTGGGACGCGATAACTACGACGGATACCACCAGCTGAGCCGATACTTCGGTGGCTATGCGGCTCTTGGAGTCACGTATCTGTTTCGCGAACAGTTCGGTTTCAGCAGTGAAATGGGCGTCGGCTATGGGGTGCGCCATCAAGATGAAAACAGTGACCGATTCGGAATGCTCGCTTGGCGCGTCACGCTCATCTTTCGATTCGGAGAGACAGGTTTCGCGTGATACGAACCGCCCATGAAAAGCACAACGCTTCTCCTCGCGCTCGCCCTCGCTTGCGGTGGTGACGACGAATCGCAAACCACAACAACCACCGAAACCACGACCGGGGAAGAGACGACAACGACGACGACGGTTGCTCAAGATGTGCTCGTCATCGCACCGTTCACGCTTACCGATAGCGGCGGGCAATCGATCTCGATGGGCGCAGACGGACGTCTGACGATGCAAGACGAGACGCGGTCTGGACCGCTGCTTCAAGCCGATGGAACGATCACGATGGACGGCGATCCGCTGGCCACCGTTTCGGCGGACGGAACATTGACGGCATCTACCGGTGAGACCATCGCGGTCATTGCAGAAGATGGCAGCACGAGCATCAACGGGTTCAACATCTATTGGGGTGAGGACGGAACGCTTGTCGGTGGAAACCCCGATGGCCCTGGGCTCTCGATCGACCCTGCAGACTCACCGGCGAAGCGAGCAGCAACCGCCGTGATGTTGATGATGACCATGGCTCGCGCAGAAGGTGCGCCAGAAGAAAGCCCAGGTACGTAGGAATCCCTCGTTTGCCTGCGGTCTTCTAGGATAACGTAGGCCTGTGAAATGGGGGGCAACTCTCGTCGAGGCGATGAACGCCGCGGCACATCTGTGGCCTGATCGAATCGCACTTCGCTTTCGAGATGCGGAGCTTACGTACCGAGAGCTGCACTCGCGAGCCGACTCCCTTGCAGTCGAGCTACGGTCACAGGGAGTGAAGGCTGAGTCCATTGTCGGAATCGCAATGGAGCGCAGTCTCGACCTGATCATCGCGCTCCTCGCGACCTGGAAAGCGGGCGGTGCATACTTGCCGCTGGATCCAGATTATCCGACCGATCGTCTCCGCTTCATGATCGGGGACTCGGACGCTCAGCTTGTACTCACGCAACAGCATCTCCCGGAGTTTCCGCGTGGCGTGACTGTCGAGACTTTGAGGCAACTCGCAGAAGGCAAGGGCTTGGGCGACGCCGTGCAGTCGCCAAGGGCACGTGATCTTGCGTATGTCATTTACACGTCAGGATCCACCGGAAGACCCAAGGGCGCGATGCTCGAGCATCGGTCGATCGCGAACCGGATCGAGTGGATGCAGGCGGCCTTCCCGCTCGGCGAGAGCGACGTCGTGCTGCAGAAGACCCCAACGAGCTTCGACGTCTCGGTCTGGGAGCTGTTCTGGTCGCATTGCGTCGGAGCCCAGATGGAGCTCGCCGAGCCCGGCGGACATCGGGATGACGTCTATCTCGCGGACCTGATCGCGAGCCGTGGCGTCACGACCTGTCATTTCGTCCCATCGATGTTGGTCGCGTTTCTCGATGCGCCGAACGTGGGGAAGTGCGCGCAGACGCTGAGGCGCGTGATCTGCAGCGGCGAAGCGCTTCCCGTTGCGTTGACGCGGCGTTTTCGCGACCGGCTTCCCGGGGTCGAGCTGCACAATCTCTACGGCCCCACCGAAGCCGCGGTCGACGTGACCCACTGGCCGGTCGACTTCGACGCCGACGTCGTGCCCATCGGAAAGGCGATCACGGGTGTGACGCTCAACATCGTGGATCCCGATGCGCTCGAACGGGTCGAGGAAGGCGCGGAGGGTGAGCTGTGGATCGGCGGCGTCCAGGTGGGGCGCGGGTACCTGAACCGGCCCGAGCTCAGCGCCGAGAAGTTCATCGCCGATCCCTTTCGACCCGGAGGGCGAATCTATCGAACGGGGGATCGCGTTCGGCGGCTGCCGAGCGGTGACATCGAGTTCCTCGGTCGCTTCGACCATCAGGTGAAGATCCGGGGCTTTCGGATCGAGCTCGGCGAGATCGAAGCCAAGCTTCAGGAGCACGAGGCGGTGCGCGAAGCCACCGTGGTCGCCAAAGACGGGCAGCTGATCGCCTACGCGACTCCGGAAGGCGGACCCGAGCCGGCGGCGGAGTCGGTCGAGATCTGGGGCGACGTGTTCGACGCCACGTACGTCGAGAACGAGGCCGAAGACTTCGACCTCTCGGGATGGAACAGCAGCTACACGGGGACCGCGATCCCCGAGGCCACGATGCGCATGTGGCTCGACGGCACGCTCGAGCGTCTACGCAGCTTCGGCGCCAAGCGCGTGCTCGAGCTCGGTTGTGGAACCGGGATGCTCATGTTCGGGCTCGCCGAAGGGCTCGATCGCTACGTGGGGCTCGACCTCTCCAGCCGCGGAGTCGCCGCACTGCAACGGAAGGTCGCTCGCCGCGGATGGGAGCACGTGGAGCTTCGTGCCGGCGGCGCACACGCCATCGCGGACTTCGCCGACGACGAGTTCGACCTGGTCATCGTCAACAGCGTGCTGCAGTTCTTTCCCGGACCGCGCTACCTGCGCGACATCATCGATCACGGCGCTCGGGTCGTGCGCGACGGGGGGCACCTCTTTTTCGGCGACGTGCGCTCGCTTCCCCATCTCGAAGCGTTCCACCGATCCGTCGAGACCTTCCGCCTCGGGGACGCCGACCCCGCGGTGCTTCCCACGCGCATCGCCGAATCGATGGCGTCCGAGGAAGAGCTCCTCGTCGACCCCGCGTTCTTTCACGCGTCCGGCGAGGCGTTCGGTGGCTTCGAGTGCCTGTGGCGTCGCGGGCGTAGCGACGACGAGATGACCCGTTTCCGCTACGACGCCATCCTCCACGTCGGCGCACGCGACAACCCGACGCCGCCCGACGCACGCGCGTGGTCGGGGCAGCTCGACGATGCCCTCGTCGAGCCGCACGTGGTCGTGAAGGGAATCCCCAACGCCCGCATCGCCGAGCAAGGCGTCGAGCCGGACGCGTTGCTCGAGCAAGCGAGCCGCGCGGGTTGGGTCGCCCGGGTCACGCCCCGAGCCGACCCGGAGTCGATGGACCTCTACCTGGACCAGGAGGGATCGCCGCGTTGTCTGATCCGTCCCGCCCCCAAGGCGGATCGCGCACGCGAAGCGCAGTGGATGACCAACCCGCGCCGGGGTCACGCAGCACGGGCGCTGCGTCGGCAGTGGCGTCCGCACCTCGGAGACTCGCTGCCGGCCTACATGGTTCCGCACGCGTTGGTCGTCTTGCCTGCCATGCCGCTGACGCCGAGCGGCAAGGTCGATCGCAAGCTGCTGCCGGCGCCGGACTTCAGTCGTCGATCCGAAGATGCGGTTCGGCCGCGGAGCGAAGTCGAAGCCGCGATCGCTGAGCTCTGGACCGCGGCGTTGGGCATCGACGTCGGCGTGCACGACAACTTCTTCGATCTGGGTGGCGATTCGATCGTCGCGCTGCAGATCGCCGCCAAGGCGCGCGAAGCAGGCCTGGGCCTGACGCCTGCGTTGCTCTTCCGGGTGCACACCATCGCCGAGCTGGCCGAGCAGATCGGGGAGCACGGTATCGACGCCGAGCAGGGGCGTGTATCCGGCGAGCACACGCTGACCGCGATGCAACGTTGGACCTTCGACCACACGCCGGAGCACCTCGCCCGCTCGCTCATGCTCGCGCACGTCCGCAGCTCCGAGCCGGTGGAGACCGAGGCGCTCCGTCGCGCCGTCGAAACGCTCGTCGAGCATCACGACGCGTTGCGGCTGAGCTTCGATGGGGAACGCGCGAGCTACGACGAGGGCGGCATCGAGGTCGTCGAAGGAGCTCCACACGTCGACGGCATCGACCTGAAAAAGGGTCCGGTCGGCCGGCTCTTCGTCGAAGACGAGGGCCGGACGCTGACGTTGGGGATCCACCCCTTGATCATGGACGGCTTCTCGACGCGTCTCTTGGTCGAGGACCTCCAGCGAGCGCTCGACGGCCAGGCGCTTCCGCCCAAGTCGACCTCGTTCCAATCGGCTGCGGCACAACTGGCCGAGTACGCGGGACGCGAGGCGCAGAGCCAACAGGAGTACTGGCGAGAGGTGTCGGCCAAGTCCACGTCCATGACGCTCTCGGGCTCGAACCGCGAGCACGACGCGGAGGTGGTCCACCGCACGCTGGACGCCGAGACGACGCGCGCCTTCTTCGTCGGCGTGCCGCGAGACCTGGATGTCGCGATCGACGACGCCCTTCTCACCTCCGTCGCGGCGGGCTTGCACGCGTGGACCGAGCGATCGCACTTCGTGCTCGACACCGAGTCGCATGGTCGAGAGCCGCTCTTCGACGACGTCGATCTGAGCCGTACCGTCGGCGTGTTCAGCGCGCTCTACCCCGTCGCGCTCCACTGGGAAGGCACCACGCTCGACAGCCTCCGCCGAATCCAAAAGACGCGAGACGCGCTGATGGACACCGGCATCGGCTATGGGCTGCTCCACTACGTCGAGCCCACGTCCGGAATTGCCGACGCGGCACGCCGCCAGGTGCTCTTCAACTTCCTCGGTCGCTACGAGGACGGAGGCGCCTTGCGGATGGTGGCCGGGGCGACGGGCCTGCGGGATCCCGACGAGCCTCGTTCGCATCCGCTGATCATCGAGGCGATGGTGACCGAGGGGCAGCTCCACATCCATTGGAGCTACTCCCGCGAGATGTTCGACGTTCGTGACATCGAACGCGCGGCCGACGCGCAGATGAACGCGCTGCGCGAGCTGTGTCATCCGCCGCAGCAAGCGGCGCGGTTCGCGGCATGCCCCCTCGACGATGCGATGCTCGAGCGCGTCGCTGCCGGGGCCGAGCTGGAAGACGTCTATCCAACGGCGCCGCTGCAGGACGGGATGCTGCTCCACACCGCGCTCAATCCGCAGAGCGGGATCTATCGCGTGCAGATCGGCGGACGCATCGATGGAGCGCTCGACGAAGAGAGACTCCGTCGTGCGTGGGAAGGGTTGTGCGCGGCGCATCCGATCCTTCGCACGCGCTTCGTGGTCGAGGACGTCGCGACGCCCACGCAGCTGGTCGTCGCCGGTGCCACGCCCGGGTTGGAGATCGCCGAGTGGAGCGACTCCTGGGTCGACTCCGTTCGCAAGCAACGATCCACCTACGGGATGGATGCGCCGGGGCTGACTCATCTGCGCGCCGCGCGCGGGTCGGACTCGTTCCACGTGGCGTGGGATTTCCATCACGCGCTGCTCGATGGCTGGTCGATGATGGACCTGCTCGAAGAGTTGGTGTCGCGCTACCAGGATCCCGACGTCGCGTTGCCTGCGCGCCCTCCATACCGGCGATACGTGCAGTGGGCTCGAGCACATACCGAGCTGCCCGAAGCGTTTCGGTCCATGCTCGCCGGTGCTTCGTCGACGAAGCTTCCCACCGACGCGAGCTCCGAGGCGCCGCCGCGCAAAACCATGCTCCGGGTGGATCCGGCTCCCCTTCGCGAGCTGGCCCGACGCGAACGCGTGACGATGAACACCGTGCTCCAATCGATCTGGGCGCTCTTGCTCATGCACTGGAGCGGCACGGAGGACGTCGTCTTCGGTGCCGTGGTGCCCGGTCGGCCACCGAGCCTACCGGGTGCGGAGCGGATCATCGGCCTGCTGATGAACACGCTGCCGATCCGATCTCGACCCTCCGACGAACCGCTGGGGGATTGGCTTCGCGCCGAGCAGCAGACCCTGGTCGGCCTGCGCGACCACGAGCACGTGCCGCTCGCAGAGCTGCAGAAGCTCGCCAACCTCGCGACGGGAGAGAAGCTGGTCACGTCGGTGATCAGCGTCCAGGGCTACCTGCGCGGAGCGGCCTCGCTCGAGGGTTGGGCCGAAGGCATCGGCCTGAACGACCTGTGGTTCGAAGACTGGAACGACCTGCCGTTGAGCTTGGCCGCCGAGGTCGGCGACGAGCTGCGGCTGACGGTGAAGACCAGCTCGGCGTTCTCGGACGCCGCTGCAGCGAGATTGAACGACGACCTGGGCAGCGCGCTCCGGCTCGTTTCGAGCGCCAAACGCGCCCGCGACGTGCTCGAAGGCTTGACGGAGGCGGCTCGAACGCGGAGGAAGAAGGGAGCCATGACGAGCAGCGGGCCGAAACGACGTGGACCCAAGCGCAGTGGACCGCGCAGTGGACCTCGAGGCTCTCGCCGAGCCGTCTCCGCCGACCCGCGCGAGTGGGTGAAGCTGACCCGGCTGGAGGGTCTGGATCGCATCCCTTGTGTCGTCACGCCGACGCGCGAGGTCGACCTCCCGACGTGGGCGGAGCAGCAAAGCGAGTGGATCGAAGAGCTGCTGCACGAGCATCGCGCGCTGCTCTTCCGCGGGTTCGGGGTGAACGATGCCGGCGCGTTCGAACGCTTCGTCGCCGCGACGTCGAAGGGCGACCCGCTGGAGTATCGAGATCGCACCACGCCCCGAACGTCCAAGCGGACGGGGGTCTACACCTCGACCATCCATCCCGCCGATCAGACCATCCATCTTCACAACGAAGGCACGTATTGGACACGTTGGGCGCAGAAACTGTATTTCTCGTGCTCGGTGGCCGCCGAGACGGGGGGTGCGACGCCGCTCGCCGACGTTCGCCGTGTCTATGAGCGGATCAATCCGACGATTCGCAAAGCGTTCGAAGACCGCGAGATGATGCTCGTACGCAACTACAACGACGGATTCGGCTTGCCCTGGGAAGAGGTGTTTCAGACCGAAGATCGGAGCGAGGTCGAGGCGTACTGTCGTGCGAACGACATCGAGCTCGAGTGGAAAGACGGGGGGCGGCTTCGGACCCGCTCGCGACGCCCGGCGGTTCGTCGGCACCCGCGAACGGGAGAGCTCGTGTGGTTCAACCACGTCGCGTTCTTCCATTGGACGAGCCTCGAAGAAGGCATGCGCGATGCGCTCTTGGCCGAGCTCGGCGAAGATGGGTTGCCGTACAACACCTTCTACGGAGACGGGGGCAGCATCGAGCCCGACACCGTCCGGCATCTGCGCGACGCATACGCGGCGGAGCTGATCGCGTTCCCGTGGGAGCGTGGCGACGTGACGTTGCTCGACAACATGGCCGTGGCTCACGGTCGGCAGCCCTACTCGGGCGATCGCGAAGTGTTGGTTGCGATGACCGAGCCGGTCGGCGACGACGACCTTCCCCCGCTGGAGTCATGACTGGGTTTCCCACATCGTCGATGCAGCAGCGGCTCGTGGCACGCGAGCGAAGCGACCGGCGCGTTCGGCTCGTGCTCCAACCCGAAGCCACGCACGACCTAGCCGACTGGCAACGTCGACTCGACGCCGTCGCGGCACAGCACGAAGCCCTGCGAACGCGGCTGGAAGTCCCGGCGGGACTGAAGCAGCCGGTTCAGATCATCGACGACGCATCTCGCGTCGAGCTGAGCCTCGTCGACGGCCGACTTCAGCTGAGTGCTCCGGCGGCGCTCGTCGATGCACAATCGATGATCCAGCTCGCCATCGAGCTCGAGGGTGGGCCCGCCGACGATCCCATGCAGTATGCCGACGCGGCCGAGTGGCTCAACGAGCTGCTCGACGAGCCCGAGGGTGCGGAAGCGCGTGCGCTGTGGAAGTCACGAGATGCCGAGCCTGCCGCGGAGCTCCTCTTCGAGACCGGCGAGCGCACCTGCTCGCGCGAGATCCAGCTTCCCGAGGGAGTCGGGGATGCCGACGTCGTCGCCGCGCTGTCGTTGGTCGTCGCGCGGCTGGACGAATCTCGACGCTCGCGCTTCGGCATCGTGCTACGCGGCCGCTTCCACGAAGATCTCGAAGACGCCATCGGTCGCTTCGCGCGCTGGGCGGTTCTTCCCGCCGCGCCGGACCTGCAACGCGCGGTGTCCGAGCATCGTCGATGGGCCGATGCGGAGCTGCAGGAAGCTCGAGACCTTCAACCGCAGATCACGCATACGTCGGAGGCTCGCGATCCCGCGCTTCTGCTCGGCTTCGAGGATCATGGCGCGCTGAAGGGGCGAGTCGTGGAGCTGGACGACGGAGGGTGGAACGCTTCGGTCGTCCTCACCCTCGTTCGCCGAGCGGGCTCGACCTGGCTGCGCGCAGAATCGACCCATCCGACGGCGTTGCTGGAGCAGGTGCTCGCAGCGATCGAGGCATCGCCCGAGACGCGGGCATGCGACGTGAACCTCGTGCCCGCCGAGCATCGGGAGCAACTCGCGCAGCGCGCCGGGCGCGCCCATGCACCCGAGCCGGAGCGGCTGGACGTGGCGTTCGAGCGGGTGGCATCCGAGCACGCGGACGCCGTGTTCGTCTCCGCAGGCGAGGACCGCGCCACGTACTCTCGGACGCGAGCTCGCGCAGACGCGATCGCCGCGGCGTTGATCGCACGTGGCGTCGAGCGGGGAGATCGCGTCGCGCTCGGGCTGAGCCGTTCTCCCGACATGGTCGCGTGCATCCTCGCCGTCTGGAAGGTGGGCGCGGCATACGTACCCATCGATCCCGCCTACCCCGAGCAACGCATCCGCTACCTGCTCGACGACAGTCGAGCTCGCGTGGCCGTGACCGACGTGACCGACGCGCGCTTTCCCGAGGCCATCGTGCTCACCGACGTCGGCGAGAGCAGCGCCGTGGACTCGAACGGCGACGTGGACGACTTGGCCTACGTCATCTACACGTCGGGCTCGACGGGACGGCCGAAAGGCGTGGAGGTCACGCACCGCACGCTGCATGCGTCCACCGCGTCGCGGTTGAGCCACTACGGTGGGGGTCCGGGCACGTTCCTCTTGCTGTCCTCGTACGCGTTCGACAGCTCCGTCGCCGGGATCTTCTGGACGCTGACCACGGGAGGGACGCTCGTTCTCCCCGCCGAAGGGGAAGAGCGGGATCCAGAAGCCCTGAGCGCTCGCATCGAACGCGAAGGCGTGACGACGCTCCTGACCCTGCCCTCGCTTTACGCGCTTCTGCTGGAGCACGCGAACGCGCTCGGAAGCCTGAAGACCGCGATCGTTGCGGGCGAGGCATGTCCGCGCACGCTCGTGGAAAGGCACTTCGCCGCGCTTCCCGAATGCACGCTGCACAATGAGTACGGTCCGACCGAGGCGACGGTGTGGTCGAGCGTCTGGAAAGCGCGCGTCGACGCGCCGGTCACCATCGGCGGCCCGGTCGACCACGCCGAGCTTTGGGTCGTGGATCCACGCGGCGAGCTCGCGCCGGTCGGGGCGTGCGGAGAGCTGTGGATCGGCGGCCGAGCGATCGCTCGGGGATACCTCGCGCGACCGGAGCTCTCGGCGGAACGCTTCATCGACAATCCCTTCGGCGAAGGCAGGCTGTACCGCAGTGGCGATCGTGTGCGTTGGGTCGGAGACGAGCTGGAGTTTCTCGGCCGCGTCGACGACCAGGTGAAAGTTCGCGGCTTCCGGGTGGAGCTCGGAGAGATCGAGACCGCGCTCACCGAGTTGGCTGGTGTGCGCGAAGCGGCCGCGACCGTGCGAGGCGAGGCCGAATCGGCTCGGCTCGTCGGCTATCTGGTGAGCGATGAGGCGCTCGATACCGAGGCACTACGCGGAGCGCTCAGCGCTCGACTGCCGGCGTACATGATCCCGACGCTCGTTCGCGTCGACGACCTGCCCCGCACACCCAATGGCAAGGTCGATCGCAACGCGCTTCCGCACCCCGACCACGCTGGACGTGCGACATCCACCGAGTACGTCGCGCCGCGCGATCCCGTGGACGAAGTCGTGGCCGGGATCTGGGGTCAGATTCTGGGAGCCGAACGCGTCGGCATTCACGACGACTTCTTCGAGCTCGGAGGCACGTCGCTCGTGGTCACTCAGGTGGTCGCGCGAGTTCGACAGGCGTTCCGCATCGAGATCCCCCTCCGAGTACTGTTCGACCACCCGCGTGTGGGCGCGCTCGTCGACGAGCTCCGCAAGCAACACGGCGCACGCATGGACAAGCTCGCCCCGGTCTTGCTGGAGCTGGCCCGCGCCAGCGAAGCCGACGCAAAGTCGATCGTGGAGGGACACTCGACGTGAGCTTCGACCTCTCGCCCGAGAAGCTGGCGTTGCTGGACGCGCTCCTCGAGGACGACGAGGATGCACCGCGAGCCATCGAGCCGCGCGACGAGCGATCGACCGCGCCGCTCTCGTTCGGTCAGGAGCGGCTCTTCTTCGTCGAGCGACTCATGGCCGGATCCCCGGCGTACAACATCCCGATCGTCCTCGACCTGGACGGCCCCTTCGACCACGCGGCGTTCGAGGCTGCATTGCGTCGAGTCGCCGACCGCCACGAGATGTTGCGCGCGCGCGTCGACGCAACGTCGCTCCGGTGGACGCTCGACGCCACGGAGGTCCCTTTCGAGTCGCGGACGGTGACGCTCGACGAGGCCGACGCGATCGAGAACGACGAGGCGACGCGCCTCTTCGACCTCGAGCGGGGCCCTCTGTGGCGGGTGAAGCTCCTCCGGCTCGGTCCCGATCGTCATCGGCTCCTGCTGACGATGCATCACATCATCTCCGAGGCGTGGACCTGCGCGCTGCTCCTCCGCGAGGTGGCCGCGGTGCTGCGGGGTGAGGAGCTCCCATCGGCCACGCTGGATTACGGAGACTTCGCGGCGTGGCAGCGCGATCTCGATGAGGACGCGGGCGTCGCCCACTTCGTCGAGCACCTCCGCGATGTGCCGGTGCTCGAGCTCCCGACGGATCGACCTCGGCGCGCCGAACGACGTTTCGTCGGCGGTTGGGCGGAGCGCCTCCTGTCGCCGCAGCGCGCGGCCGGGATTCGCGAGCTGGCGCGCGCGCATCGCGCGACCCTGCACATGGTCATGCTCGCGGCGTTCGGAACGCTGATCCACCGACGGAGCGGGGAGCGTGATTTCGCGATCGGGACCCCGGTCAGCCTGCGTTCGCGGGTCGAGCTCGAGTCGCTGGTCGGCTTCTTCGTCAACACGGTCGCGATCCGGCAGCGCTTCGATCCGGATGGGTCGTTCGCCGATCTCCTCGAGCGGACGCGTGCTTCTGCGCTCGATGCGTTCTCGCATCGTTCGGTTCCCTTCGAGCGCGTGGTCGAAGAGCTCGCGCCCGGTCGAGCGCTCGCACAGAGCCCGGTGTTCCAGGTCGCGATGGTCGTCCAAGACACGCCCGAGGACGCCGATTGGCGACACGCTTTCGAGGTTCCCGGCATCGATGCGCACGCGCGGGTCCGTCCATCCGGCACGGCGAAGTTCGATCTGACGCTGGAAGTGGAAGACCTGCCCGAAGGCTTGAGGTGTGCGCTCGAGTATGACTCCGATCTCTTCGATCGCGGGACCGCGGAATCACTGCTGGAGCAGCTCGATCGGGTGCTCGACAGGCTCGTGGCCGACCCGAGCACGAAGCTGGGCGACGTCGCGCTCATCGCGGACGACGAGCGAGCCCGCATTCTCGAGTCGTGGAACCCGCCGAGGCTGTCTGCACTACCCGAGACGATCCACGGCGCATTCATGGAGACCGCTCGCGAGCATTCGGATCGCATCGCGCTGGTGGACGGCGATCGAAGCTTCTCCTACGCCGAGCTGGACGAGTGGACCCACGCGATCGCCGCGCGGCTCGTGGACGCCGGCGTGCGAGTCGGTGAGCCCGTGGCGATCGTCGCCGAGCGCTCCGCCGAGTTGGTGGCCGGCATGCTCGGGGTGCTCAAGGCCGGCGCCGCGTACCTCCCGCTCGATGCGAGCTATCCCGCCGACCGCCAGGCATTGATGATCAGCGATGCGAAAGCTCGCTTCGCGCTCGGTACCGACGCACCCGAGGGACTGACTTGCATCTCGCTTTCGAACGAGGCGGCGTCGCCGTTTGAAGCGCCCAGCGTCGGGCCCGACGACCTGGCCTACGTCCTCTTCACGTCCGGCTCGACCGGTCGGCCCAAAGGCGTGCTCACGCCGCACCGTGGGGTCGTTCGACTCGTGCGCGACACGAGCTACGTGGACCTGCACCCCACCGACGTGTTTCCACAGGTCGCCAACGCTTCGTTCGACGCGATCACCTTCGAGGTGTGGGGCGCGTTGCTCAACGGTGGGCGGGTCGTGATCATCCCGCGTGACGACGTGCTCGATCCGCACCGGCTCGCCACCGCGCTGCGCGAGACCGGCGCGACGACGATGTTCCTCACGGTCGCGCTCTTCAACCGAGTCGCCGCGGAAGCCCCCGACGCGTTCGGACACATGCGGACGTTGATCGTCGGAGGCGAGGCGCTGGATCCGAAGTGGGTCCGTCGCGTGCTCGAGTCCGAGCCGCCCGAACGGTTCCTCAATGGCTACGGCCCGACCGAAGTGACCACGTTCGCCTGCACGCACCATGTCGAGCAGATCGATGCCGAAGCCACGAGCATTCCCATCGGGCGCGCGATCGCGCGGACCCGCGCGTACGTGCTCGACGAGCGCATGCAGGTCGTCCCGCCCGGTGTCCATGGCGAGCTCTACCTGGGCGGCCCCGGCGTCGCGAAGGGCTACCTGAACCGCCCGGAGCTCACGGCCGAGCGCTTCGTGAGCAACCCGTTCGGCGATGGCGAGCTCTATCGAACGGGAGACATCGTCCGTTGGCTGGCCGACGGGACGATCGATTTCATCGGTCGACGCGATCATCAGGTGAAGCTGCGCGGCTTCCGCATCGAGCTGGGTGAGATCGAGGCCTGTCTCGAGCAACACTCGAGCGTGGATGAGGCCGCGTGTGTGGTGCGTGGCGAAGGTGAGGAACGACGCCTGGTGGCGTACGTGACGGGCCGAGACGAGACGGCCGTGCTGCGCGCCCACGTCGCCGATGCGCTTCCCGCACACATGGTGCCGAGCGCGTTCGTCCATCTCGACCTGCTTCCGCTCGATCCGAACGGAAAGCTCGATCGTCGCGCGCTGCCCGATCCTCGTTTCTCGGTCGAGCGTGCACCGCTGGAGACGGCGACCGAACGCGCAGTCGGGCGGGCGTTTTCGGACGCCCTGGGCGTGGAGGACGTGCACGCTTCGGACGACTTTTTCGTGCTCGGCGGCAGCTCGCTCATGGCGTTGCCCTTGGTGCGCGACCTGTCGACCCGTTTCGGGATCGACCTACCTCTGACCACCTTGTTTCGCACGTCGACGGTACGAGGGCTCGCCCAGGTGATCGACCGTCTGCGCGCGCGCCCACCTTCGGGCGCCGTCACGCTTCAGTTCGGTCCCTTGTCGACGGGCCGCATCCAAGCGTTTCCCTTCGAGCCCCTCGTGGCCATCCAGCCGCACGGCTCGCGTCCGGCGATCTACTGCGTACACGGCGCCGGCGGCAACGTCGTTTCGTTTCGTGGGCTCGCCGAGCACCTCGGAATCGATCGACCCTTCTACGGTCTTCAAGCGCAGGGCATCGATGGGATTCGAAAGCCGCTCGAGAGCATCGAGGCGATGGCGGAGCAGTACGTCGACGCACTGGTGGAGCACGATCCGGGTGGACCCTATGTGCTCGCCGGATACTCCGGCGGTGGGGTGATCGCCTTCGAGATGGCGCATCAGCTGCGGCGCGAGGGTCTCGACGTGTCGGCGGTGTTGATGCTCGACGCCGGCGCCGGACGCCTCGAGCCCGAGAGCGCGACCGAGAAACAGAAGCGTCGCCTCGCCGGACTATTGGAAGGCGGTGTCGCGTACGCGACCGAAAAGCTCCTCGAGCGCGCCATCTGGGACGCATGGCGAGCCCGATCCAAAGCGGCCGAGCTCGGAAAGTGGATCGGTCGAGCGATCCCGCACGACATACGCAACCGATACATGGTCGAAGCGTTCTCCCGTGCTCGGGGCAGCTACTCGCTTCAGCCTCTCGATGTCCCGCTGATCGTGTTCAGCGCTCGGCAGGGCACGCGTGAGGATGCCGAGCAGGCCGAGCTCGGGTGGCGACCGCTCGCACCTCACGTTCGAGTTCATCTCGTGCCCGGCGACCACGGCTCGCTGCTCATCGAGCCGCACGTCGCCGAGCTCGCCGTGTGCGTCGATCGTGCTCTGCGCGAGCACGGATTCTGAGCTACGGCGGTCCGAAACACTCCCGTTCCGTTCGGAATGGGACGTCACACATACAGTCCTCGATGAAGACCTCGCGCACGCAACAACGCTGCTGCTGAAGTATCCGTAGCGGACCCAACAAATGACTACCGGGGCACGCCGCGCCGATCGCTTCGCCGAGCTCGTAGTCGGTGACCAGGAAGCAAGCGTCGAAGTCGTCCGGGACATCGTCGATCGGCTCCTCGATCGCGCCCGTCCTCACGCGACGCCAAGCGTCGGGCGAACGGTCGTACTCGTCGAAATCGCCATAGGGCCCCGCCAAGATCTCGAGCTGAGTCAGCGTCACGTCTGGGGGTGCGACCCTGGTGACTCGCCCGCCCTCGCCCCAGACACGCCACGACCCGACAATCGCATCCATCTCGAAGGGCTCGATTTCGATGACGTCAGGGAAGTCCGCCATGAAAGGCATGCACCCTCGGCAACCCGCGCTGTGCGCTGGGACGGTGTGATCGCTCGGCTCGACGGCAGAGGACTCGGCCCACTCCGGGCTCTCCGGCGCGTGCTCGATCCGCAACTGCCGACCGTTCGGAGAGTGCATGGTGAGGCGTGCGTGACCGTTCCATGGGGGCGGCCACTGGACATCGAGCGTCGCCACCACGAGCCCGTCGATCAGACCGCTCTCGTACGCGGTCTCGAAGTCACCGCGATCGTCACGTGCATTCATCTCTCCCGCATACACGGCGCGCGGCTCGTCCCCACAGGTGTAGCGCCCGACCCACGCGTCGTAGTCAAGACGTTCGTGCTCGGCGACGAGCTCGAGGATGCGGCCTTCCTCACCTTCGAGCCCGACCAACACGGAATTGCACGCGTCGGTGCAGGCAGGCCCCGGGATCTCGAACGGATCGACGGGAATGACGATATCGAGGTCGGCGTCCGGGTCGATCCACGCGTCGGGGGCCGCCGCGTCCGGCACGAGCTCATGCGAGCGACCGCACCCGAGCAACGTGGCGAGGATGATCAGCGCTCGCATGGTGAGCTCGCTGCAGCATCGGCACACGCGTCTCGCGCGATGTGGTCGCGGGCACACGCAGCGTCTTCGTCATCCCAGTTCGAGTCGTACGCTTGCAAGCACTGGCTTCGGTCGAAGAAACCGGGCTCGCCGGCACACGCGGCGTCCCATTCGTCACAGAACGCGCTCGCCGCAGCGCTGGCTCCGCCACACGCGTGAGGTCGCCAGCCGAGCCGATCGAAGTGCGCGCTGAAGTATCCGAACGGGTCGACCTCTCCGCAGCGCACGCCGGGGTCGCAATCGGCGTCGAAGCGACAGGCGATCATGAAGGCGCCCTCGGTGGGATTCATGCACTGCGCGTAGCCCCACTCGCCGCCGTTGAACACGCACTCCTGATCTTCGCGAACGCAGTCCTCGGGGCCGTCGCATTGGATGAAGAGTCCGGGGAACCCGCAGAAGGGATGCGACTCCATGGCGGTTCGAAACGGCCAACCCTCTTCTTCGAGATCGGAGGGCAAGCAGTGAGAGTCGGTGAAGTCCTCATGGGGGCACATCACGCAGACGGCGATCGGTGACTCACAGTTGACGCCACCACACGGGACGCCGCTCGTGGGCTCGATCGGGCCGGTGTCCGTGCCCGCGTCGACCGGCACTGCTGCGTCGACGTCGATCGTGCCCGCATCGACGACACCGCCGTCGGTGCCTCCGGTGACGCACTCGCCCTCGACGCAGCGCCCGTAGAGAATGCTTTCGCAGAACACTTCACCATCAGGTGTGGTGCAGTCACACACCGAGATGCCCGTACAGCGAGCTTCACAGCTGAAGTCGGGGCACGGTTCGAGAACGTCGGACGCTGCGTCGCCGGCGTCCGGGCCGCCGTGTGACTGACCGCAGCCGAGCGCACAGCAAAGAAGGAAGAGTCGATGCATGCGAGCGCCTGGAGCAAACGTCGCACCAGCAATAATCGCCAATGATCTCTGCTGGCTGTCGCCGCGATCGTGGGAGGCTTCGAGCAACCTGGAACAGAATGGCGCAGACGAACGCTACGGCACGAAATTGGCCCTTACGGCTTCGTGATGCGCACATCTCCCCATGTGTGCGCCAACGGTCACACCATTGACCCCAGCGGTCACCCTATTACCCTGGGTTTTGATATGCGCTCGCTGATTGTCTGTGCCGTGTTGTTGCTACCCGCCATCGTCATGGCCGATCCGCATGGTGGTGGCCACGGCGCACCTGCGCCGGTCGTCGCACCGGTCGAGACGCCGACGACACCAGACACTCCTACGGAGACGAACGAGACGAGGAACCAGCAGGCCGCCCGTGGCCAAGGGGGCGGCTGTGCAGGTTGCTCGACCACCTCGGGACCGACCTCTGCTCTGGCGCTGCCACTCCTCCTGTTGGCCCTTCGTCGCCGAGATTAGCCATCAAGCTGCTCAGACCTCGTGACGTGGCAGAAAGCCACGAGCGATTCGAGCGCGAGATCGCCACACTCAAACGGCTCGTGTCGGCTCATGCCCCACGCGTGCTCGACTCTGGGATTCAGGGCGAACTGCTCTTCTACGCGATGGACTACTTGGAGGGGCTCGACCTGCAAACGTTGGTCGACCGGCACGGTCCGCAACCGGCTGGGCGCGTCGTCGAGATTCTCGTTCAGGTCACCCGCGCACTCGCGGAAGCCCACGAGAAACGAATCGTTCACCGAGACATCAAACCGGCGAACGTGATGCTGACGCACCGTGAGCAAGGCGACCACATCGTCGTGATCGACTACGGGCTTGCCGGCGGACTGGGATGCGACCTCGACGCGGGTCTCCCGACGGGGAAGGCATTGCGAGGCACGCCGGCCTATCTCCCGCCCGAAGCGATCACATCGGAATGCGAGGGCGAGTGCTTCGTGGACGGTCGCGCCGACATCTACTCTCTGGGTTGCCTGGCGTATTGGCTCCTGTCGGGAGCTCTGGCAATTGACGGAACGGACGCACAGGACGTCGCGATCAACCACGTCTTTGCCCGCCCGCGAGACTTCGCAGCTCAGCTCGCCGTACCCGACTCGCTCGCGCGCTTGATATTCCAGTGCCTCGAGAAGGACCCCGCTCAGCGCCCGAGCGCAACGAGCTTGCTGAGCACGCTCACCCAACTCGAGGGTGGCTGGTCCGTTCGCGATGCGCGAGACTGGTGGCAGACGCACCAATGAGGCTCTGGATCTGGATGGTTGGCATGGGGTGGTTGAGCGCGTGCCAATCGTCCACGGGGACGCTTCGCGTCGACGTCCGCACCGACCTCCAGCCCATCGTCGAGTTGGAGACGATCTCGGTCGAGCTACAACGACCTGGCGGCGGAGTCGAGACCCGCGAACATTCGGTGGGTAACGACTCGTACCTCGACGGAGTGCGGGTCGGCGTCTTCGAGGGACTGGAGAACGAGACGGTGAGAGTGGTCGTCACGGCGCGAGGCCCGGGGATCGACCTGGAACAGCGTGCGTCCGTCGCCGTTCGAGGCGATACCGGCGCGACGCTACTGTTGACCCGGAACTGTCTCGGGGTCGCCTGCGACGCTCCCGAAGCCGAGACCTGTCTCAACGGAATGTGCGTCTCTTCGACGTGCACCGCCGAGCGCCTCGAGTCCTGCGGTGCGCCAGCTTGTTCGCCCGACGCTTGCGGAGCCGTCGTCGAGTGCGCGGGCGCGAGCTGCGAGTCTGGCGCGTGTCTCGTCGCACCCCTTCCGAACGCTTGCCCTCCCGGCGAACGGTGCGACCTCGTCGATGGATGCACGGCTGACATCCCCGATGCTTCGATGGATGCGGGTCTACCCGACGCGACGGGGGATGCGGGCTTCGATGCGTTGACGGCGGAAGCGATCGTCGTTGGGCGTTTCGTCGCATGCGCGCGACTCGGTCGAGAAGTCGTGTGCTGGGGGAACAACGTCCACGGGGCCGCCGGACACAGTGAACCGGGTGCTCTGGGAGCGTCGACGGTGTCCGTCGCAGCCGATGAGATCGCTGCGTCGGCGACGGCCGTGTGCGCCCGCGACGGCGGTGCGGTTCATTGTTGGGGTGACAATCGGCTCGGCCAACTCGGCCAGGGGGATCAACTCGAACGACGCGGGGTCGTGGTCGACGTTCCGCTTCCATTCGAAGCCGATGGTATCGATGCGTTCTCCGGCGGTTTCTGCGCGCACTCGGACGGGATGATCAGCTGTTGGGGAAGCAACGCATTCGGACAGGCAGACCCTGCCAACCCTGCACCATCGGTCGGGCCGGGTCCGCTCCGCGCGGCCGATGTGGTGCACGTCGACGGTGGGGCCGATCATCTCTGCTTCAGAACCTCGTCCGACGACGTCTTTTGTCAGGGTCGTGGCCTCGATGGAGAGCTGGGCGACGGATCCGCGACGGACAGTCGTACTCCGATCGAGGTGACGCCGATTTCGGCGTACTCGCAAATGGTCGCGATCGGCCCCGAATCCTCCATCGGTTCGGCGTGCGCACTGGCATCGGGACAGGTTTTTTGCTGGGGCGCGAACAACGTGGGCCAGCTCGGATCCACGGTCGGTGACTTCTCGCCGAGCCCTGTGGCCGTGACCGGTCTCGCAGACGCGGTCGAGATCTTTCGCACGATGAGACCCATGTTCGCCCGTACGACCTCTGGCCAGATCGTCGGCTGGGGAGATCGGCGTGACGGACTCTTCGGCGACGGTGGCGCCGACCGCATCGAAACCACTCCTGCTCCAACGACCCTGGGTCGATTTCGAGCGTTGGCGTTCGGCGAAGTGCACGCCTGTGGCATCGAGGATTCGGACAACACGGTGTGGTGTTGGGGTCGCAACGACGGGGGGACGCTCCCCGAGCAGGCCGACGACGCCATCGTCACACCCTTCATCGTCCAACACTGAGCGATTCGACTCGGATTTCCGTGCGCATGCCGGCCTCGGCATGTTCCAGGACGTGGCAGTGCATCAGCCATCGTCCCCAATCGAGTGGAACCATTCCGATGTCGACGACCTCGCGACCATGGACCAGAACCGTATCGCGAAAGAACGGTTCATCCACCAGTTGACCGTTTCGTGCCAACACGCGGAAGAATTGCCCGTGTACGTGCATCGGATGGAGGCGCGCCGACGCATTGTCGAAGCGCAATCGCACCCACTGTCCGGCCGGCAATGCGGTTGGCTCGCGCGTCTCCCAAGTGCGGCCGTTGATGGTCCACTCGATGCCGTGTTGGCCGCCGCGCTGGGCGTTCAGGCGATAGGTGACGTCAACCGGCCGATCCAAGGCGCCCTCCCAACGGGGGACACGGGAGTTCGAGGGAGTACCGAACGATGGCGTCTCGACTCGGTCGCCTGCAGCTTGGACCCGCACGAGTACGTGGGAGCGACGCGTGAAACGATCGACCACCGTGAACTCCCCTTCGTCGGGAATCACGATGTCGACATCCAAACGGTTGCCGGGTGCGAGCTCGAAGCCCTCTGCGGGCAAGGGGCGCGCGGTGTACATGCCGTCGACCGCAATGACCCGAGCCTGTAGGCGACCGAAATCGGGTCGGTACACGCGACCGTTCGACGTATTGACCAGGCGAATCCGAATCCGTTCTCCCGGAGCGACGCGGAGCTCGTGGGAAGAGTCGCCGTTGACGGTGATGTGCCGACCCCATCGACCATCGTGGGCGAGATCGTGTCGCGTGACGAAACGCGGATCGATCTGCCCGTCCGGTCCGAGCCTCCAGTCGTCGAGGACCCACACTTCGTCGTGCGAATACGGGAGAGGCTCAGCATCTTCGACGACGAGAACCCCGTACAAGCCCCGCTCGACCTGCTCGGCTCCGCGCACGTGCGGATGAAACCAAAAGGTGCCCGCGTCTTTCGGAACGAAGCGGTACGTGAACGACTGACCCGGAGGCACGGGGTCCTGCGTCACGCCAGGCACACCGTCCATTGCGTTGGGAACGCGCACACCGTGCCAGTGGATCGTCGTCGGCTGAGGCAGCTGGTTGTGCAGCACGACCTCGAGAGCTTCGCCGTGTGTCACGCGAAGAACGGGACCTGGCACGCGCCCTTCGTACGCCCAGACGTCGACGAGCTGCCCGTCGAAGAGTGGGGTCTGCGTGGGCGTCGCACGAAGCTCGAACCGACGCGTGTGGGTCGCATCCGGTGCCGCGTCGGTGTACGCGCGACGAAGCTCCTCGACGAACGGGTCGGCTTGCTCGACCACCGAGGGCTCGACGGTCGGGGGCTCGACGGTTGGCGGCGCATCTCTCGGCGCGCGATCGCAACCGAACACAACCGTGAGTCCGACGATCGCCCACCTCGTCATGGCCGCCCTCGATAGATCGAGATCGACCCGAGCGGAGTTCGCGCGCGTTCGATCTCGTCGACCTGCCGAAACCCGGCTTCCGTGAACAGCTTCGGCAGGCCCCCTTGGACGTTGTCGCGGGTCGTCGCAAACCCATCGAGCAACTGCACGATCAGAAACGAGGCCCTCATGAGCGGATCGTGCGCCTTGCCCCAATCGGCCAGATGAAACTCTCCGTCGGCGGTCAACAACTCGCGTACGGCGCGGAGCGCCGCAACCTTCTGAGTCCGAGTGAGATGATGAAACATCAGGCTCGAGACGACTCGGTCGAAGCTCTGCGGAGCAAACGGAGGGTTCGTCGCATCGCCTTCGACAATCTCGACGTCATCAATTCCCCGAGCCTGCAGCTTGTTGCGGGCCCGCTCGATGATGACCGGATCGCGATCGAGTCCGGTGAGACGTGCGTCGGGATACGCCTCGCGCAGCTTGGCCAAGAGCGTTCCCGTTCCGCTGCCCAAGTCCAAGACGTTTCGTGGCGCGCCGAGCCCCGCGATGAGGCGGCTCTTGATCATGTCTTCGCGCGTCGTGACACGGACGAGCGGATCGTAGAACCGCGTCAGCGCGTGGAAGCGCAACGCAGGGATGAAGTCGGGTCGCTCAGTGGGCATGGTCGTCGTGTCCGTCGTGATGCCCGTCGTGATGTTCACCGTTCCCAGTCTCCAGGTCGACGCCGACGCCGTAGCGATAGACCAACTCGGCACCGCGATCGGCACCCAGGCTCATGACGGCGACCAGCACCAATCCGCCAATCGAGAGCCCGACACGCCAAGGTTTGTCCGCCTCCCGCTTCCACCACGCGAGCCCCGCCAACACGACGGAGACGCCCGTCGCGACGAGCATGAAGTCGCGGTGCACGTGCACGCGATCGTGCGCCGGACCGCCGTGGCCCATCGCATCGGTCGCGAGAAACCCGAACACGACGGCGACGATGGCGCCTGCCGCGGCGAGTACGTGGAGCCAAAGGCCGAAACGCCACGCAAAGTCATTCTTGCGCAGAAGCGAGACCCACCACGCACCAGTAGCGGCGACCCAAAACGCGATCGGAAAGTGAACGACCAGAGGATGCAGGTTCGAAGCCGAGCTCAGGCCCGGAAGCAGCTCGTCCATCAGACTTTGCTTCCCCTCAAACGCAGGGCGTTGGCGATGACCGATACCGAGCTGAAGCTCATCGCTGCGGCGGCCAACATCGGGCTCAAGAGGATTCCGAAGACGGGGTACAGAACCCCTGCGGCCACAGGAACACCGGCTGTGTTGTAGGCGAACGCGAAGAAGAGGTTCTGCTTGATGTTGGCCATCGTCTGCTGCGAGAGGCGCCGAGCCCGAACGATCCCGCGCAAGTCGCCCTTCACCAGCGTCACGCCCGCGCTCTCCATCGCCACATCGGTCCCCGTGCCCATCGCAATGCCAACGTGGGCACGTGCCAATGCGGGCGCATCGTTGATGCCGTCCCCGGCCATGGCCACCGTTTGCCCCTCGCTTTGCAGTCGCTCGATCTCAGCGGCTTTCTCGTCTGGCAGCACTCCGGCGATCACGTCGTCGATGCCGAGCTTCGCCGCCACCGCGCGGGCCGTGGTCTCGCTATCGCCCGTCAGCATGACCACGCGAAGCCCCGCCTCGTGCAGCGCCTCGATCGCCTGTGGCGTGGTCTCTTTGATCGGGTCCGCCACACCGATGAGTCCTGCAAGCTCACCATCGGTCGCGACGAACATCACGGTCTGACCTTCGCCCCGCCATGCTTCGGCACGCTCGCGAACCGACGCGACATCGACGTTCTCGCTCTCCATCATCGCCGCGTTGCCCAGCGCAACCCGCTTGCCGTCGACGACTCCGACGACGCCCTTACCCGTCACCGACTCGAACTCCGCCGCCTTGGAGAGGCTCACGCCTCGCTCCTCGGCGCCGCGCACGATCGCTTCGGCGAGCGGGTGCTCGCTGCCCTTCTCCAGCGTGGCGGCCAACGCGAGCATGTCGTCGCGACCTTCGACCGTGACCAGCGCGGGCCGGCCTTCAGTGAGGGTGCCCGTCTTATCGACCACCAGCGTATCGACCTTGCGTAAGACCTCGATCGCCTCGGCGTTCTTGAAGAGCACGCCGAGCGACGCCCCCTTGCCGGTCGCGACCATGATCGACATAGGCGTGGCCAAACCGAGCGCACACGGACACGCGATGATGAGCACCGCGACGGAGTTTATCAAAGCGTAGGTCATGCGTGGCTCCGGACCGATCCAGGCCCAGAGCACGAACGTGAGGATCGCGGTGAGCACCACGGCGGGCACGAAATACGCGGCCACGAGGTCGGCGAGCTTCTGAATCGGCGCACGCGATCGCTGCGCCTCGGCGACCATCCCGACGATCCTCGACAGAAGCGTGTCGGAGCCGACCGCTTCGGCCCGGATCACCAGCGCGCCAGTGCCGTTGATCGTGGCGCCGATCACCTCGTCGCCGGCGGTCTTGGCGACGGGGATCGGCTCACCCGTCACCATCGACTCGTCCACGTGGCTCTCGCCTTCCAACACGACTCCGTCGACAGGCACTTTTTCGCCTGGTCGAACACGCAGTCGGTCGCCCTTCGCGACGTGCTCCAGAGGAACGTCCTCTTCGAAACCATCCGCACCGATGCGACGCGCGCTCTTCGCGGCGAGGCCGAGCAAGGCCTGCAACGCCGCTCCGGTGCGGCTCCGGGCGCGAAGCTCGAGAACCTGACCGAGGAGAATCAGCGTCACGATCACTGCAGCCGACTCGAAATACACGGCGACCTCGCCGTGCATCCGGAACGAGTCGGGAAAGATGTCCGGGAAGAGCGCGGCGACGAGGCTGTAGAGATACGCCACGCTGACGCCGAGCCCGATGAGCGTGAACATGTTCGGGCTCATGTTTCGGACCGACTTCATGGCGCGCACGTAAAAGGGCCAGGCTGACCACAGACACACGGGTGTGGCCAGAGCGAGCTCGACGTAGGGACGCCAGCTCCCGAAGATCGCGCTCATTGGTCGACTGGGAAGCATGTCGAGCATCGCAATCGCAAAGAGCGGCAACGTGAGAACAACTGCAAATACGAAGCGCCGGGTCATGTCGCGCAGCTCGGGGTTGTCTTCGCTGAGTTGAACTGTGCGTGGCTCAAGAGCCATCCCGCACTTCGGACAGTCCCCCGGCTCTTCTTGAACGATCTCGGGGTGCATGGGGCAGGTCCACTCCGTCTTCGTCTGCGGAATGGGTAGCCCCTTCGGTTCGAGCGCCATCCCGCAACTGGGACAATCGCCGTGCCCTTCTTGCTCGACTTCGGGGTGCATCGGACACGTGAAGATCGTGCCGGGCGGAGCTTCTTCGCGCGGAGCCGGCTCGAGGTACTTCATCGGATCGGCCGCGAACTTCTCGCGACATCCGGCGCTACAAAACCCGTACTCGACACCAGCATGGACGTGCTCGTGCGGCGAGTCAGGCTTCACGTTCATTCCGCAGACCGGATCACGCCGCTGCGCATCAAGCGAGCAGCACTGCGCGTCGTGGTCCACTACTTCATTCCTTTGTCGAACACGGCGACAAGCTCAGCGATCTTCGCAGCTTGTTCGTCCGGGTCGTCGCTGTTGAACGCGCTGGTCACGCACGTGTTCAAGTGCGACTCGAGCATCATCGCGCTGACCTTTGCGAGTGCAGCACGAACCGCATTGATTTGAGTCAACACGTCCACGCAGTAGCGGTCTTCGTCGACCATCTTCTGAATCCCGCGAACCTGCCCCGAGATGCGGCGAATCCGGGTCTGAACTGATTTCTTTCTGCTCTGTTCCATATCAATACCCATACCCTGTATAGGTATTAATATAGTACCATGTCAATCGAGAGCTGCGGCTTGGCGTACAAACGCAAGCAAAACTTAACAACAAACAAAGAACATCTAGTTTTTCTTTAGACTCGTACTGGCGCAGCTTACAAGCATGCGAATAGCCGCAATGCTGCTGCTTATCGGTTGCTACGACTCGCGCTCGGCTCACGACAGCGACGTGCCGGAGATGCCAGATGCCTCGGCACCCGATTTCGCACGACGGGTCGACGCGGCTGGCCCGGACGCTGCGTTCCTCGACACGCGTCCAGCTGATGCTGCTCCCTCAGAGAACCTCATCTTCCCCGTCCCGGTCGGAACGGTCGTCGGAACGCGCTGGGACGACGAAACCACGCTGGCAGTTGCATTTGAGCGTCGCGCGGAAATGCCCATCGAGTTGTGGAACGTGCGCGAGGTCCACCCGAATATCCGTGACGGAGCCCTCGTTTTAGATGGAACCGAGGCTTCCCGGGTGGCAGCGGCTTCGCGCTGGGGTAACTTGGTCGCGGTTGCAGTCGACAAGGTTGAAGGCCCGCACGAGGTGATCGTTGCGGACGTTGCCGAGCGCCGGATCGTCACGCGAATCGTCCCGGACCCATCGTTGATGCGCGACCGGGTTTTTCACGTGTACGTCGCTCTCGCGCAACGCGAACTCCTCGTGATTTGGTATGATCCAGAGTCCGTCCATCGGTACCGAGTCATCTCGTTCGACGGATCCGTCCGCGATCTCTCGTTCGGCCTTGCCGGTACAAACAGTCTGTCCGCAGCCGTTCGACTCTCCGCTGACGACGAATATGTGAACTCGATCTTGCAGCGTCGTCTTGGCCCTGCTGCCCTCGACACTGTCGAAGAACGTCTCGAGCGGAGCTGGGTGTCGGATGGAAGTAGCGTAGCCGCCTTCGATCGTGGAGCACTCCACATCGACCACCAGCGCGTCGAAGAGCCGCGCCCGGTACGAACGCTCTACGGGCGCATCAGCTACGCGCGCCGAAGCAACGAAAGAGTCGTCGCCATGACGACCGGCAACGGGCTGCTTGCAGCAACCATCGGGCCGTTCTTTGCCGTTGAGTGGCATGAGCTCGAATCGCGTTTCCCTGCCGGCGCGGCCACAGCGCACGTGTACGACCGCTCCCGCGGACTCTTTGTGGTCGAAGGAGCCATCGGATTCCAACCCGCACGACTGCGTTGGATTGCACTTTGAGGAGGATCAGATGGAGATAGGCAAACTGTTTCGGGTACTCGTCGTTGGCGGCGCAAGCGTCGCCGCGTTCAGCTGCGTGACGTCAGATGAAACCGACCCAGATGAAACGCAAGATGCCGCAGTCGCTGACGTGTCGCTCCCGGACGCGACAACCTCAGACGCAGGTGAAGTCGAAGCCGCGCTTTGCTTCTGCAACTCGACGCCAGAATGCTGCGACGGAACCGACGTCGCGGAAGGGTTCGAATGCTGCTGGGGCACGTCTTGCTGAAATGCTGAGCGTCGCTCGTGTTTGGCGCGCTCGCGAGTGCATTGAGCGCGAAGCAGCAACGCTTTTTGCGATGGTCGCCGACAACTTGCAGGCGTGCGGCGAGCCACAAGCGCTTGTCGACATGGCACGAACGGCCGCGGAAGACGAGCTTGATCACGCCGAGCGATGCCGTTCCATCGTCCAACGCTTTGCGCCCAATCAACTTCCTCCGCTCGAGCCCAGGCCTGCGCAACGCCTGGGTCCTTCGACGTTATCGGCGCGAGACCGCGCGCTTTACGAAACCGTCGCAGTCGGCTGCATCACGGAGTCGCTCAGTTGCGGGCTTCTCATGGCGATGCGCCAACGTGCGGAAGACGAACTCGTCGCAGAGACCATCCAGCACATCTTGAAAGACGAGGTGCAACACAGCCGACTTGGGTGGGCCCACATCGCGCACGCTGCCAAGGCCCGCGACATCTCGTGGCTCGCACCGCATGTTGCGCCGATGTTGCGCACTGCGTTGCGGAGCGACGTTGTTCCAATGTGTACCGATGTGCGCGCGCCAGGCTCAGGTGTGTTGACACACGAAGAATCTCGCATTGTCGTCGGAGAGACGATCCGCAAAGTCATCCTCCCTGGTCTCGCAATGCACGGAATCACGCCGGACATCACTCAGCTCGTAGACTAGGGTATCGGCGTGGCGCGCTTCGTAATGCTCATCGTCGTGCTCGGTTGCACCTCACCCACTCCAGGAACCGACGCGTCCCTCGACGCGGGTGTCGACGACGCAACATTCGACGACGCAACGTTGGATGTCATGGACGGATTTGATGCCGACATGGTCGACGCGACACGAGACGCAGCAACACCGCTTCGCGTGCTCTTCGTCGGCAACAGCTACACGTACCAAAACGACCTCCCGCGCGTCGTTCGTGCTCTCGCCGACGCATCGGCGGTCGACATCGAGACCGACATCATCGCCGAAGGAGGCGCAACCCTCTGGAATCACCACGCGGATGGTGAGGTTGCTGCTCGCATTGCAGAAGGCGATCTCGATTTCGTGGTGCTGCAAGGACAGAGTTCAGAACCAATCCTCGCAGGCCTAGGTTTCCAAATCGCGTCTGAAGCACTTGCTGAGGTCCTGGCCGAACATGAAGCCCGCGGCATTTGGTTCGCAACCTGGCCGCGGCGACCAGGGCACGACTTCTATGATCGGCCGCAAGTGGCTGACGCCGAGCACATGAACAGCATTCTTGAGACGTACTACAATACCGCCGCCTGGCAGAACCGGGAGTTTCTCGCACGGGTCGGCGGGGCATGGCTGATCGCACTCGACGAGCTACCCGAGGTTGATCTCTACGAAGCCGATGGGAGTCATCCGAGCGCCGCTGGTTCATTGCTCGCGGCCTGTGTGCTCGTGCAGGGGTTGACCGGCGTGTCGCCAACGGTTCCTGATCCGGTTCCGCTCGACGTTGACCGCGACCACGCCGAGAGGTTGTGTGCACTCGCGGAACGCGTCCAGTGTCGCGAGGGGTGGGACTTCTGCGACGCGCGATGCGTCACCGTCAACAACGACCACGAGCACTGCGGAGCATGTGGCAACCTCTGCCCAGGCGAGGAACCGTGCCGGGAAGGTGTTTGCGGCTGCCCCGACGGACTCACCCCGTGCTCGCGCGGATGTCAGGATATTCAGACGAGCGTTCGTAACTGTGGCGGGTGCGGGGTGGCATGCGAGCGGGGAGAAACCTGTGCGGCAGGCTCGTGCGACTGCCTGCCTTACGAACGACAGGACACATCGGCCGTCGTCGCGGATGCTCCCGAATGCTCCGGCTTCGCTAACTTTGGAAGCATCGAATGCCGAACCCGCGCCGCTACGGTATGCGCCGAGCAAGGTTGCTTCGGTAGCGGCGTCGGCCCCTTTTTGGCGCCGGGGCATGGTCACTCAATTCTCTGTTTCGGGGACGAGTCCGCGGCGGTGAGCTACGCAACGCTTTCGATGTTCGATTCTAGGTGCTCGGCGGACGGCGATTGCGCCTTTGCAGCGCACCGCCATTGCGTCGCGATGGGAAGCTCTGGTGGCGTGGCTTCCCCAGGAGACGCGGATGCCGCAATCGTCTCTTGTCTCACCGAGGCGAGCGTCGTGCGCGTTCCGATCGAGGAGCTGATGTTTCCGTTCGAGGCGTGTGATGGCACCTCTCGTTGGGAGTGCGCCGCCAACTCGTGGCGCACGTGCGAGGCGATGGGATTCGCTGCGGGTTATGGGCCGGTCGACCAGGCTGGCGACGAGGTCGACATCCTCTGTTTCGAATAGCTGGTCATTCTGGGCAGAAGAGCCATGCGTAGCCGGCGGGAACGCAAACGGGCCCCGGTTCGCCCGGCGCGCACTTGAAGCCTGACCCGCATTCGTCGCCCCCGCAGAGCAGACACTCGGTGAGGCAGACACCCGCGACATCTCCGGGAATGCCACAACGAGTTCCGCTTGGACACGGCTCCGGGATTCCGCGGTCGCAACTTTCGCCACACAAGCGAATGCTCGGATGACACGGAAGCGCGCCTTCACAGTGGTCATCGCTCCTGCAACGCGATCCACGCGGTCCGGCGACAACCAATGACTCGCAATCCCCGCAGCCGAACCACGCGTCAGGACCACCACCGCTACACATGCACAGCTGCACCAGCGTGTCGTCGGTCTCGCAGACACGGTAGCCTGAGCCTCCTTCGACGACTCCTTCGCCCCACGCGTCGATGCACAGCTCGCCAGGCGGCGCGAGATCACTACACGTATTGCCGATCGTGCAATGTGACCCGTCGGGGCACTCACCACAGGGATACCCACAACTACTTCGACCGCAGGTTGCGTCTCCGCACGAATCGGACTCACATGCAGGGCCTGTGTCTGGACCTGTGTCTGGACTTGCGTCTGGACCTGCGTCGTCGCTCGCGTCAGTTCCAACATCCGCTGTGGCATCGAGTCCTGCATCGACGACTCCATCCGCATCGCGAGCAGCATCGGTCGTCGCATCGACTCCGCCGTCGTTTCCAGCATCGGTCCCCGCATCGTTGGAAGAGTCATCACCGCACGCGCAGAGCATGACCAAGAGCAAACAAGCAAGCCTCATCGCTTCACAGTACTCGACGTGTGGAGGGGCCGAACCATGAAGTATTCATTGTTATAATGAATACTTCATTTAGTTTTTCTCACGACTGAACCACCCTTAAGCTGATGACCATGGCGCGCCTTTTTCTCCTTCTCCTCCTACTCGGATGTGGCGAGAGCCACACGACCGATAACGATGCCGGCACTCGGCTGGACGCTGGTCGTGGGGACGCCGGAACGTTTCCCGACGCGGTCGCTCCGGACGCAGGATTCGACGCAGGTCTGATCGTTCCAACATCGTGTTCAGGCGAACTCGACGCGATGGACGGGGAGCCCTGCTTCTGCCAAGGGGCAATCGCAATCGAAGGCGATGTCGCCTATCGGATCGGGTATGAGCTCGAGGTGTACGACATTTCGGACGAGGTCGTTCGAACAGGGACGACGCCGCAATCACGCCCGGGTGCAGAGGGCGCAATCGTCCTCAACGGCGACACTCTCTTCGTCGGCGACTGGGGCCTCGAGGTGTTCGATGTGTCGGAGCGAATGCGGCCGCGCTCAATCGCGGTGACTGACGTCGAGGGAACCATCTCCGACTTCGCCATCGTCGGGTCAACGTTGTGGATGGGAATCGATGACGGCGAGGTGGGGTGGTTGCGCAGCTACAACGTGTCGGACCCAACGAACCCGCGCGAGATGGAGACGCTGAGGCTCGATGGAAATCCAGGAAGCGTGCTCTCATGGAGTGATCGCATCGTCGTGCTAGAGAAGCGGCGCTTCGGCGATGACGGGATGGACACCGCCACGATCGTCGATGTGTCAGCCGCGCCGCGTGTCGATGCACGGATTGACCTGATGGACCGCGCTGTGTTGCGCCGACGGGGAGCGATCGCTGGCGACACCCTATTCGTCGCTGGCACAACGCAACTCCTGCAAGTCGTCGACCTCGCCGCGCGTCGCATGCTCACGACACTTGAAGCGCCCGAGGGTGGAAGTGGCACCGGGTTGGGTATCACGGTCAGCGACTCTCTTGCGTTCGTCTCAGGATTGCAGATCCGAGTGGCTGACGTGAGCGAACCGGGCGCGCCTCGATGGATTGGACAACTGAACGCGCCTAACGACGTGCACCATGTCGTACGTCAGGGCGAGACGTTGTTTATTGGGACGGGCGGATATCTCGGTCGAATTCCACTGGATTGCCGGTAGCTCCGAACGCTTCGCGAATCGCTGCGGCGGTGGCGAGCTCTCCAACAGCCCGGAAGGCGATTCGACCGTCCGCGAGCACGAACGTTGCCGGGAGAGGTGGCACGCCCAAAGCGTTTGCTGCTCCGCGGTCGCATACAACCTCTCCCTCGAACCCCCAAGCGCGGGCGACCCGCTCGGCACGCGCGACGGATCCCTCGTCGACGCTCACCGCGAGCACGGGGAGCGAGCTCAGCTCCTGCAGCATCTGTAGCTCCTCGCGACAAGGTTGGCACCATCGCGCGTAGAACGCGACCACGGAGCGACCCCCCGCCAGATCGACCTGCTCGCCGGCTGCGTTCTCCACGAGCGCGGAAGGGACTGGATCGCCGACGGCCACGCGTAGCTCGAGTTCGGGCTCGGGCTCGCCCGCCACGCGCGGCAACGCATCGAGCGGCAACCGCACGAGGCGAATCGTATCCCCGCTGCGATGCACCACGTAGAGGTGCTCTCGCCATCTTGCCATCACTGGAAAGCCGCTCGCCCGTTCGACGCTGACTCTGCCGACTCGAGTCGGCGCACCAAGCTGTCCATCGCGACCGACGAAACGAACACGGACCTCGCCTTCCTCACGACCGCGGGCCAACCAACTCACCGCCGCGCCACCGTCGAGGGCGACAACGTCGACTCGACCCGGTGGTTGGCGACCGTCGACCTCCACGGGCGCACCGAACGCGTCGCCCTCGTCGAACGCGACGTGCACTGCGCCGCCCTGCGCTCCAGTGAACCACGCGATGGTATGCGAGTCGCCGTGTGCCGAAAGCTGCGGACCGTTGACCGGACAGCCCGCGATCTCCCACCCGTCGGCATGCACCTCACGGGGGTCGGTGAAGCGGGTGCCATCCCACCGGGAGAACGCGATGTCGCGAATCTCGTCGTCGCTGCGATCGCGAAACGCGACAAGCGGGCCGCCGGCGGTCGCGATCGCATCGGTCTGACAGCAGTCGCAGACACGCTCGTCGATCGCGCGCGCCTCCCCGATGGTCTCGCCCACCTCGGCCGTAAAGACCTGCGTCGCGCCTTGGTCGATGGTCGCTCGGCCGTCCAGCCAAAAGAGACGCACGCCCTCGTCGGTCTGCACCATCGACACAAACCCGTGCTCGGTCGGCGTCCCATCGTGGTGGACGACGCCCATCGGCTCGAACCCGTTGGTGCGCATGCGGCTCAACCGAATCTCGTATGCATAGGGTGCGTCGCCGGATCGGTGGAGATGATGCACGTAGACCGCGCCGTCACCGCCGAGCGCCGAGCGCGGAAAGTCCGCCCAGTTGGCGATGAGGTCGGTCGCTTCGACCACCGTCTGTACGTCCGACCATGTCTCGTCGTACTGAGCGAAGCGAACCCGATGACCTTCGCCGGCTGGTTCGATCCACGTCGCCAAGACGCCACGCTCGGTCGCAGTGAGGCTGGCGCCGAGCGACCCGGGCGCAGCGGGAAAGCCCAACGCCTCCCAGGTCGCATCCTCCTGTACCGGCTCAGGTGGTGGCTCGACTGGAGACTGTTCGTCACACGTTGAGCAGCCCACACACAGAACGAGAAGCACGCGAAGCATCCGGCTAGATAGCGCGAATAGTCCGGACGGGTCATGCGGTATACTCAGGCGATGCGGTGGTGGGGTCTGACGCTCGTGTTTTGCGTAGCGTGTTCCAACGGAAACACACTGCTCGTCGACCTCCGCACCGATTTCGTGCCAGGCGTCGAACTCGGTGAGATCATCGTCACGCTCGAAGCAGGCACGGAGGATCGTTCACAAGCTCGCGTGGCGACATCAGGGGACGACTTCATCAGTGGCGAGCGGGTGGCGAACTTCGACGTCTCGACTGGGCGTCACGAGTTGATAACGCGCATGTTTGCAACGGACGGTCGCCAGCTTGGACAGCGACGCGTGATCGTGCAGGTGAAGGGCGACACCGCCACTACAGTCGTGTTCTCGCGTAGCTGTGAGACTGTGCTCTGTCCGCAATCAGGTAACCCTGAGGCGACCGAATGCGAAGGCGGACGGTGTGTCGAACCCGAATGCACGCCAGAGACGCCAGAAGACTGTCCACCACCACTCTGCATGGAAGATGGCGATTGTTTGATGGGAGCAGCCTGTGCGAGAGCATCTTGCGTCGAAGCCAGCTGCTTTCTCGCTCCGGTCGTAGGTCGTTGCGAAGCGGGTGAGGTCTGCATTCCAGACGAAGGTTGCGAGCCCTTCCGAACCGACGGAGGCACCGATGCAGGAGCACTCGATGCCATGCTGGATGTCGGGGTCGACGTGCGCGCGACCGACGCTTGCGCCGTAGAGACGTGCGACAACGTCGACGAAGACTGCGACGGATCAATCGACGAGGACCTCGCACAAGCATGTACGAATGCTTGTGGATCGCCGGGGGTGGAGGTCTGCACTCGGGGGTCCTTCGGTGACTGCGACGCGCCGCCCGAACCACCGGAAATCTGCAATGGCCTTGACGACGACTGCGATGGCGACACCGACGAGGGTCTATCTGATACGGAAGCGTGCAACGCTGTTGATGATGATTGCGATGGCACGATCGACGAAGGAGTCTGTACCCCGTGCACGCGGCGCGAAGACCCGATTGATCCGACGCACGTCTACTTGTTCTGTGATGGTGTCCCGCAAAGCCGATCACTGGCCGAAGCCGATTGCGCTGCTGTCGGCTATCATCTAGCGAACGTCGAGACGGCAGAGGAACATGCGTTTGTATGGATGAACGCTCGGCTCGTCGACGAGGACCACTGGTGGATTGGCCTATTCGATACAGATCCATCCAGTACCGACGATTGGCAGTGGACGGATGGATCCGATGCGTACCCCACCAACCCCGATGCCTATGACGGATGGGCCGCGAGCAGTCCAGGCGACGGTCATCAGTGCGTAGGCATGAGCTGGGACCGAGACGTGGATGGCGCTCCGTTTGTTGGCGGCGCGTGGGTGACTCGTCCCTGCACTCGCGATGAGTGGTTCGTCTGCGAAACTGGCGACTAGCTCGACCTCGCCGACGGCAAAGTCCCCCGCTCGTGACCGAAGCGAGGTAGCGTGTCGGGATGTCTCGAGTCGGAGTTGGAATCGGAATCGTGCTTGTGTTCGGGTGTGGCGCGAGCACATCCTCCAGCAGCCTCGTCGCCTCAGCGTCCAACTCGACGGAAGCGGTGGACATCTCGCGTCGATACTTCGAAGCCCTCGAGGCAATGGACGCCGACGCGGCTGCGTCGCTCTTCCAAGCCGAGTCTTCCGTGTACGAAGGAGGATCGGACGAGGGGGACTTCGGCCACTACCGGCAGCATCACCTCGGTCCCGAGCTCGCAGCCGTCGTCTCCTTCGAAATCACCACGGCCGACCCATCCTCAACGGCGAGCGATGACGGGTCGATGGTCGTGGTGACCTGGCCCATCACCTACGACATCGAGCTCGCCGACAGGCAGATCCAAAGCCAGGCGGTCGTCACGTTCGTGCTCAGGCAGACCGAAAACGGACTTCGCGTCCATCATCTGCACTGGTCCTACCGTCCGCGACGCCCACCAGAAGCATCGTCATCGCATCATTGACTCACGCCGTAGGTGGAGGACCCGACCTCGTGTTCGATCCACGGCGAGACCGTGTGGATGGTTGAACTCCCCATTGGCCGTTCCGGGTGCCCCGAAAATGTCGACCAAGTCCCCATCGGCCGTGAACTTCTGGAAGCGATCTTCGTGTCCCGCGACGTAGACGAATCCTGTGTCGATCTCGATCCTACTCGGCTCGATGAACTGCCGGGCTCCGTGCCCAGCCCACCCGAGAAGAGCCGAGGCGCCGACACGCCGGTGGCCGACGTGACTACACCACGATCGATGAGGTCATTCGCGACGCAGCGCGCATCCGCTGTGGGGTTAGTCCCGATCGGCCGCTCGAGGGTCGCGGGGTGTCACCGGCGGCTTCGCAGTTTCCCGTCGGAGCGGACCGAGGCCCGACGACGACTCGCGCCGTCGACTCGTACAGTGGATCGACGATGGCTTGATGGAATGATTCGTGCGGGACGTTGGTGTGCGTCCTCCTCAGCTGTGGACTCTCCCTCGGACGCCGGAGACGCACATGAGGCGTCGCGCGACCTAGTCGACGCGAGCACCGATTCGACCACCGACTTGGCCTCCGATGCGAATTCTGACGCTGGGGAGGCACTCCGTGCAGTACGTCGCGAACCACTCCGAGGCGAACGTGGACCACGTATCCTCATCCGGCGAGTCGTGGGGAGCGTCGACGCCCACGTCCACGGGTTCACTGTGAATCGACACGTCCGGCACGTCCGCTCCCACGTCGTCCACTGCAGCATCTGCGATGCATCGAATCATCTCCACAGGCGGTCAACGCGATGATCGAGAACAGGAAACATCTGATCCGATGACAGTAGCAGCTGAGTTCGTTTTCGTCGTGACACGTTTGGGCGAGGTGATGAGCGAGACGAGCGTCGCGCTCTCGTCGGATGCGTTTGCATTTCGTCCGTTCGACACGGTGGACCTACTGACGACCGACGCAGGCTACTTCGTCTCGTTCTCGGACGCGATGCCACGCCGGGTGCGCCGAACGGCCGGTGGGTTGCGCGTTTTGATGGTGCAGGTCGTTTGGTCGAGGCCCCGACCAACTTCGACATGGCGTTCTACTACGGAGCGGCCACCTACCTCCAAGCGCATCCGCGTGGTGGCTTCGTGCTGAGCGGACGGCGAGCGCTCGACGCCGCCGACCTCGAGGAAGAGGGCTACATCGCCCGGCTGGACGATCGAGGCGACATCCTCTTCGAGCTCACCGTCGATCAGCTCGACAGCTCGATCGTGCTCGAAGACGGTCGCGTGTTCGTCCTGCTCAATCCAGGACTTACGGGGGGCGAACCGAACCCATTGCACGTCGCCGAGGTTCGCTGCGAGTCGTCCTCTTGACTCCGTACTTGGGTACGGAGTTTATCTTGTGCGCATGCCACGCAGCGTTCTCGAGTACGGTGGTGACTACGAGTCTGTCCCGTCACCGCCCGCGAAGTGTCTCGACTGCGCGCCCCGACTCGGATGCCTTCAGATCTCGTCATGGCCCCCATCACCGGGGCGCGTCGATATCACGTGCACCGGACTTGAATCGGCACGAGTACGTCGACTTCACCATCGAGTTGTTCGCGACGCTCGAGCGGCGACACCCGCTGAGGTTCCAGGATCTCCTGGAGCTGCATCCCCACTTCGAAAACACTCGAACCGCGGGTGACGCACTTCGCGAGTTCGCGGCGGATGGCACTCGGATGATCCGCGTTCAGGCTTCAAGGAGGTCGCGATGCCCGCCGACGCTCCAATCGCAGCCGACCTCATCGAACTCTACTATTGCTCGCGCACGACGGAATACTCGATCGAAACCCATTTCGAGAGTGCTTGATGCCGGCGTGCAGAATCTCGAGATCATCAGTCAGAGCACCTGTTGCACTCCTGCTTGTACCGCGTGCGAAGCCTCGGTGTGGTGTGACGCCTCCAGGTAAGCGCTCTACTCGCCGGGACCTGGCGCACCATCGACGATCCACTGACGAATCGTTTCGATCTCGTCGTCTTTCAACCGCTCGATCGCGCCGAAACGCGGTGGCAGAGGCATCACGGCACCGAAGGTGAGCTCACCAGTCTGGACGAGAGGGCATCGGCTGGGCGCAAACGTCCCGTCGGGGTTCACCTCGAGACCGTGGTCCCAGCTCGGGTCGGGTTCGAAGATCAGCTGTCCGTCGTCATCTGCGGGTCCGGTGAGCTTGATCATCAGGTAGCTCTGGGTTGGATCGCCCGGCGTGACACGCGGCATGGCGTCGTACCCACAGGACGGCACGTCGACGAGAACCTCCGTAAACGGAATACCGGCCTGGAACATCCCTTCGAAATTCATCCCGCCGTGTCCGAACGCGTTGCTGTGACACGGCCTGAAGCTGCACTGGTGATAGAAGATGCACTCGACGCCCGCGTAGCCCTCGATGCCCGTGCAATCCGATGGTGGCGGAGTGCCATCCATCAGCATCACGGTGGGCGTAGGCTCAGAACAGGCAGCGCATACCACCAGCGCGAGAACCTTCCACACGTTCACGCGTCGGTATCCCGAATCGGGATCATGGGTTTCCGAGGTGCACGATGGCACCCTCCGAGGGAATATCGTCCACCATCAGGTAGAGAATATAGTGTCCGACGGGCGCTGCCACGGGGTCGTTCGGAAGCTCGACGGTCGCAGTGTCGCCATCGACGGTCGGCGCCAAACGGATGATCCGCGGAACGCCCCCATCCATCCAATGGGTGACCGCTCCGGTTCCGATGAGCACGACCGAGGTCGGAGCTCGCGTGTTCGAAAACCGAAGGCTCAGCGACTCGCCCCTCCGCAAGGAAGAAGGCGGTGGGGTCGTCATGGTCGGGCGCAGGCCGCGGAACAAGTACGGCGGCTCGAACGCCTCGACGCTCGCTTCGGGAGCTGGGCAACACGCCTGGTCACCGGTTCCACTCGTCGTCACCACCCGTCCGTCGGGAACGAGCAGCGTCATGGCGTGATACTCACGCGGCATCGCCATCGGCGCCACGTTTCGCCAACTGTCCTCGCTCGGATCGTAGAGGTCGGTCGTTGCGACATCGCCAAATGCGTTCGTCGGAGCCGAGCCCTGCTCGAGAGTTCCGCCAGCCGCCAACACCCGCCCGTCGGGCAACATCACGATCTCGGCTTGCGATCGAATGACGTCGGGCGAGGCGCCGAGGCTCCACGTACCCGCTCCGGGGTCGTAGATCTCCACCATGGCCGACCCCGCGTCTCCCTCGTAACCGATCGCGATCGCCGAACCGTCCTCGGTGACGACGAGTGAGTGGTCGGAGTGGTCCGGAAAGCCGCGGTCCCCCTGAACGAGCTCGCCCGTGGCACGCCATGCACCGGTTTCGATGTCGTAGAGCTGGGGCGGTGACCACGTGGTCAAGATGTCTCCGGTGAGAAGCAACGCCGACGGCGAGTACTCCGTGGGTTGCGAGAGTGACCCTGTTCGGGTCCACTGACGCGTGTCGGGGTCGAACAGCTCGCACGTCGCCGTGCGCCGCGCGTCGGGACGCTGGCCTCCGCCACATGCCATCAATCGTTCGTCGGGGAGTCGAATGAGCGACGGGTACCAACGCTCTTCGTTCATGTCCTCGAGCACCTGCCACGTATCGGCGACCGGGTCGTAGAGCTTGACCGTGCGCACGGCTTCGGTGAACGCGCCCGGATCCTCGCGTGCTTGTCCACCGACGAAGATCAGCTGGCCATCGGAGAGCGTCGTGGCCATGTGACACCCCTGCGACGAAGGAGACATCGCAGCCATCGACTTCGCGCCGGTCGAAGGATCGAAGATCACACCTTCCTGGGTATCGTGGCAGAACAGGATGTTCCCATCGGGCATCAGTGTTGCCGATGGGGTCCCCGCGGGTCGCTCCGGCTCCGTATCGCCGATCACGCTCCAGCGTCCTGGGTGTGTCTCTGCACCGAGCACGAGGGTCACCATGACGTCGCCGTCCACGTTCACCGACTCCTCGACGTATTCGCGCCGCAGAACCGACGCGCCGACGTCGAACGAACCCTCGGCCAATCCCGCAAAGGTGAAGCTTCCCTCAGCGTCGGATCGGACCTCGTCGACAAAGACGCCGCCCGCAACGAGCGTGACTCGCGCGTCGGAGATCGCCGATCCGGAAGGAGTCTCGACCCGCCCGTTGATCGCGAAGTCACCCGAAACGTCGGGGCCTGCGTCCGTCATCCCAACATCGCCGGAGGTATCGCTGGCTGAGTCAGTGGCGGCGTCGGTGCCGGTGTCCACGGACCCGTCCCGCGGCACGTCGTCGTCGCCGCACGAGACGAGGGAGACCGTCAGGATCACGAGAAGCGTTCGCATGGTTCGCATGGTTCATCATACGCGATGCTCGTCGCAGCGAACGCGGAACGCGTAGAAGCCGTATACCGCTGTATACGTGTCACCGGTGGCTGGATGCCACGGGAGGGCGTGCACGCTCGGCGTCGTCGAGCCGACCATCGCCATCGAGGTCGGCGAACAACGACGCTGCATGCGGCCAGCGCATGTCGAACTCGGCGTTCTGAACTCGAACGACACCGTCGGCGTCGGGGGCCCCCGAGAGATCCAAGCCCATCAGCCAGCGAGCCACGTCGAACGACAGGACGTGGGCCTGACGCAGATCGACGCCGGGCATCCCCTCGACCGAGATGGCGCTCATCGACGTCGTGCGAAGCTCGAAAGGAACTCCGTCGGCCCGCCTCCCACGCACCAACCCGGTCGCACCGGCAAAAGACTCCGGCCCGACCGCAGGTGCCGGCGTCGTCGCGAGGTGAACGCCGCACGACTCCGGCTCATGCGGCGCTGCCAGCTCCAACATGTCCAGAAGGTTACCGCTCGCACCACCAACCAAGGGACCGAGATGGTCGCAATCCGCACCCAGGATCGCGCGCGTGCCTTCGACCGAGATCCAGACTTCATCGATGACCGGCGCTCCGGGAGTTTCGACCAACGCAGCGGTCATCGAATCGGTGGTGGAGCCCTCCGTCGTGATTGGATTGCCGGTCTCGGTGCCCACGCACGAGACCGACACCCACGCAATCAGCGCGATGGTCCATCTCATTCGTCGTCTGCCGTCGAGAGAGGGAAGAGCTGCAGGTTGATCTGCACGACCTGGCGCGGATCGTCTTCGAGCGCGGAGAGCTCGAGCAGCTCGCGTCGAAACCTCTGCAAGCGCTGCTTGATCCGACTGAGTCCATCCGCACCGAGGCACAGGGTGAGCGAGGAGATATCGCGTTCCTCGCGAGCGAACTCATCCATCGAAGCCGAGGCCCGTTCGAGCATGGCGCGATGATACGCCATGACGTGGATGCCGGTCGTCTCAGGCCCGGTGGACACCAGCGGCTCGCTCTGCGCCACCCGCCCAGACGCTTCGTCACGGGTGAGTAGACCCAGCTCGAGAAGGGTCGCGACTGCACGCTTGGCTTGCGCCGCCGTAATCGCAGGCCGAATCCGGGCGACGATCCACTTTGGATCCTCGGAAAAATCCGAACGTGCCGCGAGCTCGCGGATCGCCGGCAGGTACCACTTGGAGTGGTAGCGCTCCTGCGCGAGCTCGAGCTGATGAGCTTCTCGGTACTTCTTGAAGCCCGTCAGCTTCTTGTAGTGTTTCGTGCGAGCTGCCGGCGTCTTCGCCTGGTTGAATGCCACGAGGTCGGCGAAGAATTCTGCTGCGTCGGACTTCAAGCCGCACGCCGCTGCGAAGCGCTTCGCCATGTCCTGAGTCAGATTGCGCTCACCATCGATCACCATCTTCAGGTAGTTGGGGGAGCGCAAGCCAGCCCACCGACTGAAGACTCGATACGAAAAACCACGACCGCGCTCCTTCTGCTCGACGTAGAGATCGCGCAAGTACGCTCGATAGTCGAGGTACGCAAAGACGTCGAGCTCGGAGGTCGCTGCCATCTACCTCCTGCGCATCCAAAGAAAGGACAATAGAAGCAGCGGCAGCGACGTCATGGGGACCGCGCCAACCGAGCACCCACCACCGGAGCCCGGTCTCACGGGGATGCGGTCTTCGCCTGCGTCGGCGCCCGTCCCCGAGTCGAGGACGACACCCGAATCGCCAGAAGTACCGCCGTCGAGCCCTGCGTCGGGCGGTTCACAATCCATCGTGCATGGCTCAACGTCGACGCGGGCCTGCGCAAACACGATCGCGCCGGTGTCATCGACGGCTCGAGCGATGACATCGAACACTCCCGCACGCTCGAAACGGTGCTCGACGGAACGGCCGATCCCAGTCGAACCGTCACCGAAGACCCACTCCACGCGCAGCACCTCGCCCCCTCCGGCTGCGCTGGTGTCCGCATCGAAGCGCACGAGAAGAGGTGCCGTGCCTTCGGTCCGATCCGCACGAACGGACAAACTCGGAACGGCACCGCGCGGACTCACACTCACGCCAAATCGACGCGATGTGCTCGCCTCGTTGCCGAGGGTGTCGCGCACGTTGAAGGTGAGCTCGCTCGCGCCGAGAGGAAGCGCTTCGTCCAGAAGCAGCACGAGGGACGTGTCGGTCACGCTCTGCGCGCGCTCGACCAGGTTGGTCCCTGCCGGTGCTCCGGCGAGGTCTCGGTCGAGGACCAAGCTGAGCGAGGAGACGTCGATCCCCGAAGCGTCGGAATAGTGAATCGCGATGCGGGGAGCGCCCATCCAGCTCTCGGCGGCGGGCGACGCAATTTCAATGACGGGTCCCACCGTGTCTGCGCCTTCCGCTGGAACTCGAGCCGACGCCTCCCGGCTGGGCCGGCTTCGCGCATTCTCTGGGCCAACGTGGGCGATGGAGTAGAAGTATTCGACGCCCGGCTGTGCGCTTCGGTCGATCCACTCGAGGCTCGTTCCATCGAGCGTCACGTCGGCGTCGTCGAGCTCGGCCGCAGTCGTGAACCGAGTGATCGGCGCAGCGAAGCCCTCGTCCTCGAATTCGCTGATGGCGACACGATGCACGATGGGTCGGTCGCGCGCCTCGCGCTTGGACGCGACCGAACGGTAGACCACGTAGTGTCGCGCACTCGCCGCAAAGGGCGGGGGGTCCCAACGCACGCGCACACCGCTCGCATCGGCACTGGCTTGTACGTTGCGCGGCTCGTCCGCGGCGAGGCCGCTCGGATCCGCCCACGTATTGTGTAGCTGGGTGACCTGCCCTCCCCCGATCCCCACCCAGAGATCGTAGGTTCCGTCGTGGTCGAGGTCGGCGACGTCCATATCGGCCCCGACCGAGTCGGGTCGGGCACCGCCAAACGTGGGTGAGCGATCGACGGTGTATCGGTAACGACCCGAACCATCATTCAGGTAGAGTTGGAAGTTGAGCGGTGGACCCGCCAAATCGGTAAACGCGACGATGTCGAGATCACCATCGTAGTCGACGTCGACGAACTTGCCGTTCGCGCCCACCAACTTCCCGACGAACCCGCCCTCGACGTCGAAGCGGGCTGCGCTGTCCTCGGAGAACCCTCCCGAGCCATCGTTCACGAAGATGAGGTGCCCAACTCGCTCGTGCGTTCCGACGAAGTCGTTGTTGAGAAACAGAAGATCGAGGTCGCCGTCGTCATCGATGTCGCCGAGCTGCGTTCCCTGCGAGAAGCCACTCGTATTCCGGATGCGTCCCCCGGGGATGTCGACCTCGCGGCGCGAGAACCGACCGGACCCATCATTGATGAGTGTCCATATTTGATTCGCCGCGCGACTCACCACGACGATATCGAAGTCACCGTCGCGGTCGACGTCACCAGAAGCCACGCCGATGATCTCGTTGCCTCGAAGATCGGCACCGCGTGCGCCAGCCTCATCCGTCAACGAACCGGTGCCGTCGTTGACGAACACGCTGAAGTCGTCGGGCCCACTGGGGAACCAACAGCTCACGATCAAGTCCACGTCTCCATCACGCTCGAGATCGGTATTGACGATCTGAACCGCGCTGCCGGTGAGGCGTTCGGTCACCGCGAATCGGCCTCCGAGGTTGGTCTGCACGACGAGTGGTTCGCCGTTGCCGCCCTGAATCACGTCGAGGTCGCCGTCCCCGTCGAGGTCGACGAACTGCACGGCGTCGTTTCCGATTCGGACCTCGTCTCCAAACAAGTAGCCCGTGAGACTCGGGCTGCTGTTCGGACCCACTCGCCCGTTTGGTTGCGTCGAGACGGGCAACATGACTCCGTCCCCGGCGCTATACAGCAACCCGAATCGCGAAATCACGGCGCGGTCGATTCTGCCATCGCCGTCGAAGTCGCCCATGTCGCCGTCGTAGTAGTTTTCGTTGCTGCCACCCGGCGAGCCAAAGTCGTAGCGGTCGACACCACGCTCCGCGCTGCGATCTTCAAAGCCGGCCCACTGCGCGCTCACAGACGAGGTGACACCCGCGAGCACCAGCACGAGGTGCCGAGTCATTCGCACACCACGTCGACCTCGCAGCACGTCGCGGCGATCGCGGCCGGAAAACACGCGTCGGGAGTTGCGCAGAAGCAATCACCCGCCTCGCAGAAGCGGCGCCCATCCTCCACGATTGGGTGTGTTCCGGTGCAGATCGCCCCTGCGTCGCCCGTCGAGGCATCGACTCCACCCGCGTCGCCGTCATCTCCACCGGCATCGACATCGCCCGAATCGACATCGCCCGAATCGACATCGCCCGCATCCGGTGCGCCGACGTCACCGCCTGCATCGCCTTCGTCGCCGGCGTCGCTCGACCCGTCCAGAGGGATGAACGCATCCTCGCCCGCGTCGTCGGCGCGGTAGCAAAACCCGTCCCGTTCCACGGGGAAGTCAGGCGGACAATTCGGCGAGTCATCATCCCCGCAACCGAACCCAAACAACGCGATCACGAACCCGAGAGCGACCTTGCCCATCCGAACCTCCATGTGGAGACCAGACTTGCGCGAACGCGCCAGCAGCTTCAAGCGTCTGCATCAATTTCCGTATACGGTTGTATACGAAAATTCCTCAAATTCGCCACATAGCTGACTGAACTGGTTCATTATCATATCGTGAGAGTATACACCGTTACAGGCTTGCTGTTGCTCGCTTCGAGTGCGGCAGCCTTGCCACCGATTGCCGTCGTCGAGGTGGCTGAGGCGGAGATCACGGTCGGGACGACGACCACGTTTTCGGCATCGGATTCGTTCGATCCAGACGACGACGAGCTGACATTTGAATGGGATTTCGACGACGGCTCGTCGCCGGCGACCGGCGCCGAAGTGTCGCACGCGTTTGATGCGGCCGGCGCATATCGCGTTCGGGTCGTCGTCTCGGACGGCACTTCGAACATCGAGGCCGGCGTGACGGTCTACGTTCTCAACGCCGTCGCGACGCCCTCCGCTCGGAGCAACGTCATCTGCGAGCTCGGGGGCGCACTCTTCACCGTCGCCGCTCCTCTCCGCACTCTCGTGCACATCGATTCTGGCGCCTCGGTGAGCGTGGACTCTCCGGTCCATGCTTGTGCTGCAGACATGACCTCGGTTTGGCTCGCGACCGACGAGGGCATCGTGCGCGCGGACGGTGACCTGGCCACCGTGCAAGCGTGGGCGCTGCCCGGCGCCCGGTTCATCGCGTCAGATCGGCGCTGGGTGATTGCCTACGCACCAGCGTCGGGGACGTTCTGGGTCAAAGACGGCGAGCTCGAGCCGACGACCATGCAACTCGCCGTCGACGCGGGCGCGCTCGCGTTGCGTGACGATGTCGCCTGGCTCCCGACCTTCCGGTCCCGATCGCCCGTACTCACCGGGCGAGTCCAACGCGTCGCGCTCGACACGCTCGATGTGTCGGAGAGCATACTCGGCAACGACACCTCCGCGGACACAGCGAGCTCGGGGGGCGGCGTGCCCAACCTCTTGGGCGCACTCGCCATCTCACCAGACGGGCAAACCCTGTGGATCGGCGGGACGAAATCGAACACGGAACGCGGGGTTGCGCTCGACGGCCGCATGTTGACGCCCGAGAATCGAGTGCGGGCGCTGTTCACTCCCGTGGATCTCACCAGCGGGGGGGAGTCCTTGGCCTTCCGGCTCGATGCCAACGACGCGGGCATCGTTTCCGCGATCGAGTTCTCGCCGAATGGACGCTTCGCGTACCTCGCCCACTCGGGCATCGGCGCCGTGTCGGTCTATGACCTCGCCCAGCTACGGTTTTTCGACGGGCGTGAGCCAGGAGCAACCGTCCCGTTCGTTGCACGTGTCGGCGTAGGTGTGAGCGTCGACGGCCTACTGCGCGTCGGCGACGAGCTACACGTCCGAGTTCGCGAATCGATGGAGCACGTCGTGCTCGACGTCAGCGATCCCGCCGCTCCCGTCGAGGCTTCACGCAGGGTTGTCGGATTCGATCCGCGCCCCGTCGATGTGGCCTGGGGCGCCCAATTGTTCAACTCGAGTGTCGAACCGGTTCACTCTCGGGGCGGCTACGTGTCGTGCGCGAGCTGCCATCCTCACGGCTCGCACGACGGTCGCACGTGGGACTTCACGCAATTCGGCGAAGGCCTTCGAAATACCATCGATCTACGCGGCCGCGCGGGTTTGGGGGACGGCCCACTACATTGGAGCGCGAACTTCGACGAGGTCCAGGATTTCGAGAACGACATCGTGTTCGGTTTCGGGGGCGCCGGACTGGCGACGGATGGAATGCCCCCGCACCCTCCGCTCGGACCCGCCAACGCCGGGCGGAGCGCTGCGCTCGATGCACTCAGCGCTTACGTGACGAGCCTGGCAGAATCGCCGCAGAGTCCTCGACGGGTCGACGACGCGGTGCGACGTGGTATGTCGATCTTCTTCTCGAGTGAAACCCGATGTCGGCGCTGTCACTCGGGTCCCCGGTTCACCGACTCGCAGATCCCGCCCCGCCTGCACGATGTCGGGACGCTGGCGGCGTCGAGCGGTGGTCGACTCGGCGAGGAGTTGGTCGGGCTCGACACACCGACGCTGCTCGGTGTCTGGCACACTGCCCCCTATCTGCACGATGGACGGGCCACCTCGCTGCGGGCAGTGTTGACGACGCACAACGCCGACGATCTGCACGGAAGAACGTCTCAGCTCTCGGACTCGCAGCTCGACGACCTGGTGGCGTACCTACAATCGCTCGACTCGAGCACTGAGCGACAAGCCCTTCGCGAGGACGCCAGCGGCTGTTCTGCCGCCGGCGAGTCGCGTACCATGCTTTGGCTGGCGCTTCTCCTCGCACTCGGAGCACGCACCAGACCTCGCTGATTATGGGTCGCGCTCCGCCAATCGTTCCAGACGCTCTGAATGAGCTCTTGGAGAACGTGGTCGAGTCCTGTGCGTTGAGGCGCAACGACCGCGTCGTGAGCCTGGGTGTAGGCGATGGTCACGCGGCGATTCGCATCGCCGAGCGACTGCGGGAGCTGGGCGGCGGGCGCGTGGAGGGCGTGGACGTAGCACCACGCCGTGAGCTTCGATTCGGAATCCACGCTGCGCAACGAGGCGTGGAAGACCTCGTGCGATTTCATGTCGGCCGGGCGGAAGACGACGATCTGTCTCCGGGAGTCTTCGACGTGGTCCTCATGAACCTAGCGTTGCACCGAATGGCGCATGGCGTTCCGGAACGTGACCCAAACGTCTTCATCCGCAGCGCGTGCCGGCTCGCAAAACCCGATGGACGGGTCGTGGTCTGTGACCTCGACCCACGCCCGCCGACGGCGAGCGGCGAACGATTCGTGCAAATCATGCAATCGTTCGGCTACCCACTCGCAAACGTGGGAGAACTCACGAGCGTGTCCGAGTACAGCAGGAGTTGGTCCGAGGCGCGACGGTGGCGGGTCTCGACCGCCGAGACAGCAAAGGAACTCCAACGGTGGGTCCACGGCGAGTCGGAACAAGTAGCGCTTGCACCCCTTCTGGCGGAGTTCGCACCCCCGTTCGAAATCTATGTTTGGCTCGCCGCGGCAGTCAAAGAGACGAGATGAAGCGCCCAATCAGAGCAACAAATTCGGTGTTCACTCTTTCGGTCCCGAATGGGGGCATCTGGAGCTCGTCCCGTCGATTGGGTCGCCAGTAGAGCTGGCTCGTGTCGGGATCGCCCGGCACGACGATTTGGTCGGTGCCCTCGAGCACGTGTGCAGCCATCGCACCGATCGCGGTCGTGTAGAAGCCCGTCGTCTCCAGCGTGTCGTCGACCCGAAGTCGCAACCGCAGCGCACGCGACATCGCCAATGGATGCAGATCAGAGTGACAGTGACCGCAGTTGGCGTGCAAGGCACCGAGTGCATCGGGCTCGACTCCACGACCAGGCGGATCCGCCATAGGCGCGTCCGCGGACAGAATGCCCGCCGACTGCAGGTCCATAAAACCCGCACGCGTCAGTTGAAACGCGCTCACCCCCAACCCGATGTCGGCGACACCCCGATGACAGCCGAAGCACTGCGAAGTCTCCGGCACGTCGTGAAACGTCCCCAGCACGTCGACGACGCCCTCCGGTGCAGCTTCCGCATCGCTCCCGTCCGCACGCCAGACGTAGGAGACGTACCCCCATGCATCGGGACCCGCTTTCTGAAAGAGCCGTGTCTCCAATCGCACGCCGTCGAGCGAGAACTCCTTCCACAGCTTCGTACCTACGGGAAACACCCACTCGTCGGGATCGCTCGTATCGATCGAGCTTCCCGCCGGAACGAAGATGAAGCGGCGTTTGTTCAGCCCGTCGGTCCAAAGTGGAAAGCGAACGTCATATTCGAGCACGTCGGTTGCGAGCGTAGTGCCGGAAACATACAGTCCTGTTTCACTCAGCAGAGACGGAAGCAAAACGCCCGCGTCCGTCGCTGCATCGCCTCCATCGGTATCCGTGGCGGTGTCGGCCGGAGCCGTGTCGGCCGGAGCGTCGGGCCCGGTGTCGGGCGGAGCTGCATCATTCGGGGCAGTTGCGTCGTCACCGCAGGCCAAAACGAAGCTCAACCAGAGGAACGACGCAACGCGCATGCAAAACCATAGCAGGTCGAGTCGGCTTGTTCATTCGACGGCAGATGTTAAGCCGTGAACATGCGTTTGCTTCTCGTATGTGCCATCGCGCTGGTCGCGTGTGGTGACGATGCCTCTCCGATGGACGACGCCGGGCTGCCCGACGTCAACGTACCCGACACGAGCGATGCGCCGTCCGGCGTAGCCGTTCTCGGAGACGGTAGCCACGATATCGCCGCCGTCGAGGTCAGCGTCATCGCGACCGCCGACGATGCGATCAGCGAGCCCCGCGACCTCGCGTTCAATCCGGACGACCCGACCCAGCTGTGGGTTGTCAACCAGACGACGTCGGTGACGATTTTGCTCGACGTCGGTACCGCCGAGCAGGATTGGCGGCGCCGCAACTCTTCGAACTCGCGCCACTTCTTGTCGCGCCCCGCGGCGTTGGCGTTTGGACAGCCCGGTCACATGGCGACGGCGCCAGAAACCGACGAGGTCACTCAAGAGATGTCCCCGCCCGAGTTCATGGGACCCACGCTCTGGCCGACGGCTCTCGAGGACTTCGATGCGGGGCACGGCAGCCACCTCGACATGCTGCACAACAGCCCCAACTCGGTGGGTATCGCGTGGGAGGAAGGCAACACGTACTGGGTGTTCGACGGAATGCACGAGGCGTTGACCCGCTACGCCTTCAACGGCGATCACGGTCAAGGCGGAGCCGATCACTCCGACGGAATGGTCGAACGCCATGCGGAAGGGCAAGTCTCCTACGTGCCGGACGTCTCATCGCACATGGAGATCGAAGCGGGACAGCTCTACGTCGCCGACACGGGCAACAACCGCGTCGGACGCATGATGTTGGGCACGGGCTCACCAGGCGCCCCGATCGCTCCCAACTACGATACGACGGTGCAGCGCTACGTGGATGGGGCGGTGGTCGAAACGCTGATCGATGGAAGCGCCATCGAGGGCTTCGAGCGGCCATCGGGACTGGAGATTCAGGACGGCATGATCTTCGTGTCCGACAACGCGACATCGACGATCTTCGCGTTCGACATCGATGGAACGCTCGTCGACTGGCTCGACGTCTCGAGCGTATCGGGTCCGGGTTCGTTGATGGGGATGGCGTTCGACCCCTTGGGAGCGCTCTACCTTGTTGACACACTGGGCTCCAGAGTCCTGCGCATCACGGCTCGCTAGAACCGCTCGGCGACTCGCAAATCGGCGCCGATCCAAACACGGTCTAGACACGTAGGCAGGTCAACGATGGATGTTCGGCCCCTCGTCACCACCGTGGCGCTACTGTGCGCCACCCATGTGAGCGCCCAGAACGATGAACCCGCTTCGGCCATTCCGCCGGAGCTCATCACTCCCCAGCATGCTCACCCCGCCTACCCCACACACGCAGACGGCGAGCCCGCGCGAGTTCTCATCGAGCTCACCGTCGATGAGCAGGGTGCCGTCCAGGACGCGAGCGTCCTCGAGACGGATCGGGACGGCCCAGATGCGGAACTCTTTGCCCGTCATGCGATCGAGTTCGTTCGAGGGTTGCGTTTTCACCCTGCAACACGCGAGGGCCAGAGCGTGGTGTCGCGAATTCGTTTTGAGGTCCTCTTCCAGCCTCCCGAGCATACGCACGGCGTTCCACCACATGATCACGATCACACTCACGACGATCACGATCACACTCACGAACACGATCACACGCACGAACCCGATCAATCCGAGGCACCAGACCCCGACCCCGCCGGCGACCAGAGCGATCCGTCCGAGCAGGACGCACAGGGCGAGCCCGACGAAGAGGGCGAACAGACCAACCAGAGCGAGGCAGACGGTTTCGGGGCGACGGCGGAAGCGCGCAGGCCTTATCAAGCGACATCATCCATTGATCTTCGCGGCGAGGACCTGCGACTGAGGCCCTACAACTCGACCGGCGACCTTCTCAATGCCGGAACTGGCTTCTACGTGATTCAGCACGCCGGCGGGGGGAAAGCCAACCAGTACTTCCTTCGGGGCTTCGACGCCGATCATGGAACGGACGTGGCGCTCTTCGTCGACGGGATCCCGGTCAACCACGTCAGCCATGGACATGGCCAGGGCTACACCGAGTTGCATTGGGTCATTCCAGAGCTCGTTGAACGAATGGAAATCCGGAAGGGTCCTTACTTCGCGGAGGTTGGGGACTTCGCAACGGCCGGTGCAGTCAACCTCGTCCTCGAGGAACAGGTCGATCGGAGCTCCCTCACGCTCGGAGGAGGGACCTACGGTTCGTTCCGCGGCGTCACCGTATTGAGCCCACGGATCGACGGACTGGACACCGTGCTGGCTGCCGAGGTGTACGGCACGAATGGACCTTTCGAAAACGAGGAGCAGCTTCGACGCTTCAACTTGTTCGGTCGCGTCGGCCGCCGGTTCGAGGGCGGCGGGCGGCTCACACTGACCGTCACGAGTCATCTGAGTGGATGGAATGCGAGTGGTCAGATCCCGCTGCGGGCCGTTCGCGATGGACGCCTCGATCGGTTTGGAACGCTCGACCCGAACGAAGGAGGCAACACTCACCGTCACGGTATCTACGCGTCGCTGCGCGTGCCGACTGGTCGAGCAGACTCCGAAGACGAATCGAGCCGACCGGGGCAGTTCGAGTTGACCTCCTGGCTCACGTACTACCGGTTCGCGCTGTACTCGAACTTCACGTTCTTCAGCACCAACCCCGTCACCGGAGACATGATTCGACAGGGCGATCAACGACTGACTGGCGGACTACGAGGCGCGTATCAGTTCGAGGCGACGTTGGGAGCCGTTCGGTTCACCACGCGCGCAGGTGCGCAGCTTCGATTCGATGACATTCGAACCAACCTTCACGACGCCCCCGCCCGGGAACGCGGCGCACTCAGGGTGAATGCGTCGGTGGGCCAAGGGAGCATTGGCCTCTTTGCGCAGGAGGACATCCGTTGGCGGTGGCTCCGCGGGGTGCTTGGACTGCGTGCCGACTACTTCAGTTTCAGCGTGAGCGATCGCTTGGAAGATCGCAGCACCCCGGGCTCACGCACGAGCGGTGAGGAGCAGGACTTCATCGTGAGCCCAAAGGCCAGCCTGATCGTGACGCCCGTGGAACAGCTCGAGCTCTTCGCGAACTTCGGCTTCGGGTTTCACTCGAACGATGCTCGCGGCGTCGTCCGCGGTGTCGACGCAGTGCAGCCACTCACCCAGGCACGAGGGTACGAAGTCGGAGCACGACTTTCCCTGTTCGAGCGGCTCCAACTCTCCGCCACGGGCTTCTGGCTCGACCTCGACAGCGAGACAGTATGGGTAGGCGACGAGGGAACAACCGAAGCCCGCGGTGCGACGCGGCGACTCGGCGTCGAAGCCGAGGTACGGGTCCAAGCGGTCGAGTGGCTCACTTTCGATTTGGACGCGACGTGGACAAATTCAACGTTTGTTGACAACCCCTCCAACGCGGCGTCCGTCGCTTTGGCGCCCACGTTCATGCTCAAAGGCGGGGTGATGGTCAGACACCAGGGGACCGGTCTGTCCGGCAGACTCGGCGTGGTGTACATCGCCGACCGCCCGGCGACCGAAGACGGGTTTCTAGAGGCGGAAGGCTTTTACCGCCTGGATGCGAGTGTGGTTTGGGAGACCGAGTGGTTTTCGTTGTCTTTGAGCGTTCAAAACCTCACCAACACCACGTGGCGGCAGGCGCAATTTGCGACCACCGCCAGATTGGCCGATGAGCCGGATGCTGCGGCCTGCCCCGCGGGCACACGAGCGAGCGTGGAGGACGGCAACTTCCTGGGGTGCGAAGACCTGAACTTCACGCCGGGATGGCCGTTTCATCTCATGGCGACCGGCACGGTTTTCTTCTGAACCGAGGTCCAGAAGCGCAGGCGCAACCAGGTCGATGGGGTTCAGCGGCATGCGAGGTCATGATTCGCACGCGCTCTCGCGTTCTTCGATCTCCCCCGCCAACACCGGATGGCGCTCGGCGAGTGGACGCGCCTCCCCGATGAGTCGACACAGAGTCTCGTGCTCTTCCGCCTCGGCGGCTGCGCCGATCGCGACGACGTACGCGCGCGGGTTTTTTCGGGCTTCGAGGTTCTCGGTCGCAAGCTGAAGGGCTGTTTCTGGCTCGCCCGCGATCAAATAGAACTCGGCGCCGTGATCGAGAAACGCTTGCCGGTGCGTCGATAGCAGATGCTCGTACCGAGCGCGCGCCCTAGCAACCAGCTCGGTTTTCCGCTCCCCGTGCACCCTGTCGGAAAGTCTCGCCGCTGGTTCCGGGTCGCCTGTCTCCAACACACTCTCGAGTAGCCGAATCGCCTCGTCATCCTCGGCGAGCTCAGACAAGTGCACGTTCGCAACCACATATTGAGGCAGGCGTCGTACAGCATCGCGATAGAGGATTTCGGCGAGATCGGGGCGGTCGGCGGCTTCTCCCCACATCACACCACGGGTAAACGACACCCACGCGATCGCAAATGGAGAAACGTCTCGATGCGATTCAAGCGCCCGGCGATAGGTATCGTCGGCGTCCTGGTACCGACCGAGCGCTGCATAGACAGATGCGAGTAGGGTCAGGGTGCTGTAACTGGGAGACTGAGCCAGCGCCTCAGCCCGTCCGACCGATAGTTCCTCGCCGAGGGCCAATTGAATCACAAGTCGCGACGGTTCGAGTTCACTCGAGGTTGCCCCCGAGGCCTCAGCGCGCTCAAGAAGTTCACGGGCCTCCGCGAAGCGATGAACGGCACTCAAGAACCCTGCTCGCGCAATCAAGTCATCTGACGTTGGGGTTTCGCTGAGTGTTGTAAGTCCATCCGCTTCATCAAAGTCGTCAAACGTTCCCAGAAAGGGAGTGCGCGACAGGAGCTGTTTCGCAAGCAGACGGCGAGTTGCCGGTGCGGGACTGGCGGACATCCGATTGCGCAACGCTTCGATTTGTCCGTTGAGGTTTCGCACCGCGACATCGGGCTCTGTGGTGCGACGACTGTCGACCCACAACTCCGCTGGTTTCGGTCCGATCTCAGGCCCCCCAGACTTCACGAACCCACCGACGTCTGGATGGGAGGAGCATGCGCAGATTGCGAGTAACCATGCGTGCTTCTTCACCAGTCTCTCCCTCCACCGCACTGGAGCATCCGTTGTCCCATGTATGGGTTGGCGATGTCGTCCGTAGGTTGAATCCACTCACCGTACCCCTCCGCCATGGGGCAGTAGAAGAGGTGAAGATCGCGCCGCAGACGAGTTGACGCGCGAACGATCGCAACCAACGGTTCTGAGACTCTCCCGAATGCGCGACGAAGGGCGCGCATGTCGCTCGCATCGATGGACGCCAGCGCCCGGGATCTTGCGACCACCAATCGAAGTTTGGACTGCATGGCGCCGGTAGTGTTCGCCATCGCACGGGTCGCCGCGGTCGCCATTCGGGTCGCGGCCCGCTCGACGGGGCCGCTGCGATCGTTAGCCAACGCGGCCCGGACACGTTCATACGCCGCCAAAACAGCACGTACATCATCGTCGGGTTGCGCACTGACGGATGACCCAAGGCTCAACACAGCAAAACAAACGACGCTCATTCTCATAATCTTCTCCATGGACTCTCACGTACGCTATTCGTCGTTGAGGTGGGCAGTCTCCCCTACCGTTCATTGAACGACCACAGTTCCTTCCAGCATGTTCATTCCGCACGCAAACCGGACGTTCGTGGCAGCCTGCTGCGCGGGCAACTCGATCTCGACCGTCTCGTTCAGGGGCAAGTCGCGCCGAATGTCCATCGAGGGCACGACAAGCACTTGCCCACATCCGTCGTTGGTCGTTCGCGTGAATGCCAAGATGATGTCGCGGCCGGCCTGAACGTTGATGTTCGCCGGCTCATAGCCGTGCGCCCCCACCGTCACCTCGACACGTTGAGCGGACGCTTCTGGAGCGTTCTCGCTGCCACAAGCAAAACAACACAACGCAACCACGATGATCCAATGTCTCATTCTTCTTCTCCAGTTCTAGTCGGGGCTCGGAGGCCTCGCAGTTCTGCCAACCTCAAACGTCGGCGAAGCTTTCGTTCTTCGACGAGGCACCAAAGAACGGGCACCACGAACAGCGTCACCAGCTCGATGGCCATGCCACCCACGCTCGGCAGCGCCATTGGCACCATCACGTCGGAGCCCCGTCCTTGTGAGGTGATGACCGGGATGAGCGCGAGGATGGTCGTCGCCGTCGTCATCAGGCACGGGCGTACTCGCCTTTGGCCCGCCTCCAGCGTGAGTGTTCGGACCTCCTCGACGGTCGACGGGGTCACTTTGTCGAATCGCTGTTTCAGATACGTCGCCATCACGACACCGTCATCGGTCGCGACGCCGACGAGCGCGATCATGCCGATCCACACGGCGACGGACATGTTGACCGTGCCGACTTGAAAGAGGTCGCGCATCGATGTGCCGAAGACATCGAAGTCCATGAAACCCGGACGTCCGTACAGCCAGATCAGCAGAAAGCCACCGCTGACCGCGACGAGCACCCCCGAGTAGATCATGGCGGAGATGCTCAGCCGTCGGAACTGGAAGTACAACAACAAGAGCACTAACGCGAGCGCGAGCGGGATGAGCTTCTTGAGGCTCTTCTCGCTGCGCAGTTGATTTTCATAGCTGCCCGCGAACCGGTAGCGGACACCGTCCGGAACGACCAGGCGCCCCGAATCGATCTGCGCGTTGATATACTCAGTCGCGTCCTCGACCACATCGACTTCTGCAGCTTCCGGGATCTTGTCGAAGAGCACGTAGCTCGTCAGCAGCGTGTCCTCCGATTTAATGACCTGCGGTCCCCGGACGTAGTGAATGTGGGCGAGCTGCTCGAGCGGGACGTCGTGTCCGCGGGGGGCAGGAACCGAAACGCGATGAAGTGCTTCGACGGAGTCGCGTTCTTCGCGCATGTAGCGAACGCGAACGGGGTAACGCTCGCGCCCTTCGACGGTACGCGTGAGCGTCATGCCTCCCAGCGCGACCTGGACGACGCGCTGAACGGCGTCGATCGTGAGCCCGTGTCGCGCGATCGCTTCGCGGTCGAACTCGATTTCGATGTACGGCTTGCCCACCACGCGGTCGGCAAACACCGTCTCTCCTCGGATCGGCGGAACCTCCCGCAGGATCGACTCGAGCTGGATCCCGAACGCCTCGATCGACGCGAGGTCCGGGCCGTAGACCTTGATCCCCATCGGAGCGCGCATTCCGCTCTGAAGCATCACGATCCGTGCGCCGATCGGCATGAGTACCGGAGCACTAGTCAGACCTGGCAGCTGCGCGACCCTGACGATCTCGTCCCAAATGTCTTGGGGCGTGCGGATGTGGTCTCGCCACTGGCGTGTTCGTGATCCGTCCTCGTTGGTTCGGTACTCCGGAATGTAGGTGATGATCGTCTCGACCATCGATACCGGAGCCGGATCGAGCGCACTCTCCGCTCGACCGAGCTTCCCGACGACCCGATCGACCTCCGGGATCTGGTCGATGCGCGCGTCGGCCTCGCTCAACAAATCCAACGCGGCACCGATCGAGCCATGCGGCATCGTCGTCGGCATGTAGAGGAATGCCCCTTCATCGAACGACGGCATGTATTCGCGACCGAAACCCGGCATCGCATGCGCGAACGACGACACCGGACCCAGGACGCGCACCGACTGGGGCACCCAGGAGAACACTCGCTCGAAGCCCAACCATGCCGTGAAACCGAAGAAGACGATCAGGGTGGGGATGACGAGAAAGATCGCCTTGTGGCGCAGCGCAGCACCGAGCAGCCGTGGATAGAAACGAACGAACAACGTGAATCCGCCCAGGACACCACCCACGATGACCGTAACGAAGATGACGTTGACGATGGCACTGCTCGGACCGAGAGGCGCCCAGTCGAGCGCGAGACCAATGGTCACCGCCGCAACGGCAATCACCAGCTGTGCCCAGCCGAGGCGTTCCATCCAGGTCTCGCGCGTCGCAGCGTCGACCGAGATCACGACGTTGGCGCGCAACAGGCTCCGAAGAACCGCGCTCACGATGAGCCCGAGCGCCGCGATGACGATCCACGGCTGAACCTCGACGTACGCCCATGCGACCCCGAGCCCGGCGATGATCATCTCGCGGAACACGTCCATCCTGATGAGCACTCGAAGCGCGACGCCGCGCCAACCCTTCATGTGCACATCGCGCTCGGTGCGGCGCATCAAGAGCAGGTGCGCGAGCGTGGGCAGCACGACGATCGAGAGCAGTAACGCCCCGCACATCGCAAACGTCTTCGTGTACGCGAGCGGCGTGAACAGACGTGCTTCGGACGCCGTGAGACCAAAGACTGGCAGAAAGCTGACGACTGTCGTCGCTACCGACGTGGCGACCGCCGGCGCGACCTCGGCCGCGGCCCGTTTCACGACCAGCGCAGAGTCACCCTCGGAGTGCTCTTCGAGGTGCTGGGCGATGTTCTCGGTAAAGACGATTCCGAGATCCACCATCGTCCCAATCGCGATGGCTATGCCGCCGAGGGCCATGATGTTCGCGTCGACCCCGGTCAGCTTCATCATGACGAAGGCCGCGAGCACACCGAGCGGCAGCATCATGGAGATCAACACCGAGCTCCGCAGATTTCGGAGCATCACGAGCACGACGATGATCGTGATGAGGATCTGCTGCCACAGGGAGGTCGTCAGCGTATCGAGCGTCTCTTCGATCAACTCCGTGCGGTCGTAGAAGGGGACGATGGTGACCTGACTCGTCGTCCCGTCCTCGAGCGTTCGTCGAGGCAGTCCCGGCGCGAGCTCGTCGATGCGGCGCTTCACGCGCTCGAGCACCGCCATCGGGTTTTCGAGATAACGCGCCACCACGACGCCGCCCACCGCCGGCGCGCCTGCATCGTCCAATGCTCCACGTCGTTGCGCCGGACCGAGATTCACCCGCGCCACATCCGACACGCGGATCGGTGTGTGGTCGCGCTCGGCGATCACCGTCTGTTCGAGATCTTCGACGTCGCGGATGAACCCGAGGCCACGCACGAGATACTCGACCTGATTGATCTCGATGGTTCGAGCGCCGACGTCCAAGTTGGACTGGCGCACGGCGGCCGCGACCTGACCGAGCGTGACCTCATGTGCACGCATGGCATCCGGATCGACGTCGACCTGGTACTCCTTGACGAAACCACCGATCGACGCCACCTCGCTAACGCCAGCGACGCTCTGCAGCGAGTAGCGAACGATCCAGTCCTGGATCGAGCGCAGCTCGTGCGGATCCCAACCACCGACGACATTCCCTTCTTCGTCTCGGCCCTGCAGCGTGTACCAGAAGATCTGACCGAGCGCGGTTGCGTCAGGCCCCAGCGTCGGCGCCACGCCATCGGGAACGGTGCCGGGCGGCAACGATGACAGCTTCTCGAGCACGCGCGAACGAGACCAATAGAAGTCGACGTCGTCGTCGAAGATCACGTAGATGGTCGAGAATCCGAATGCCGAGGAGCTCCGAATCGTACGAACGCCCGGGATGCCGAGAAGCGACGTCGTCAGCGGATAGGTGATCTGATCTTCGACATCTCGCGGCGAACGCCCGTGCCACTCCGTGAAGACGATCTGCTGGTTCTCGCCGATGTCGGGAATCGCATCCACGGGAACCGGATCCGGCTCCAACCCAGCGACCTCCCACCCGAACGGCGCGTACTGGATACCCGTGGCGACGAGCATCGAGAGGAGAATGAAGACGACCAGCTTGCCATCGACGAACCAGCCGATCAGCCGCTCCCAGAAAGTGGGCGTCGGCGTCAATGTTGATGCTCCATCGGGCGCGCGCTCGGGGCGGGCGGCGGCGCCGAGCCACCCAGATAGCCAGCCGACGGAACGGTCGACCGAATCTCTCCGCACGAGAGCATCATCTCGCCGAAGTAGGCGTTCCGAACCGCTTCGCCTCGCTGCAGCCACTCGGCTCCGCGGTTGTCGAACGCCATGGGGCAGTGCGCGAGACGCACGGGTGTCTCGAGCGGATTACCGAACTGCCGAAGAAGGGCACTGACTTGCGCAGACAGCGGCTCGAGCGCCGCTCGAAGCTGCTCGATCGATTGTGCGTCGACGCCTTGTTGCGCGTGCGTCGTCAGGTGGTGAGCAAGCGGCGACCAGGCTTCATGCGCCGCATCGTCCATCTGGACGGCTTCGACCGCGGCGCCGATCGCAGCTGCCGCCGCGCGCGCACGATCGGGGGCATCGTCGGCCAGCGCCTCGGACATATCGAGGTAAGCCTCGACGATCGGAGCAAGTGTTCGACGCGTAGCATCCGAGACTTCGAGGATGTCGTCGAACGTGCCTGCCATGCTGTCGTCGGCTTGCGTCATCATGCTCGTTCCGCCCCGGATCTGCAGGTCGGCATCCAGCGCAAACGCGCCGTGCACCACGACGCGCTCTCCGTCGGCGAGACCGGCCACGACGGGAAACGAGTCGCCCATGCGCGGGCCCAGACGAACGACGCGCGCCTCGTAGGTCGGGCGAGACTGATCCGGCAGCTCCACGTAGACGATCGAGCGTCGTCCAGTGAAGAGCGCCGCGCTGGTCGGGATCATCAGAGGCCGCTGGTCGGATTCGCTCGCGCTCTCGATGGTCGCTTGCGCAAAGACGCCCGGACGGAGCGCACCCGTGGAGTTGTCCACCTCGACACGAACGCGGGCGACGCGGCGAGCACGATCGAGCGTCGGGTCGATGAACGTCACCTCACCCATGACCGGTTCAGAGACCCCTTCAATCTCCAACGAGACGCTCATCCCAACGGCGATCGACGTGAGATCCTGCTCGTAGGCCTCGAGCTGAACCCACACTTTGGACAGATCGGCGACGCGGTACAGAACCGTTCCCGTCTGCACGTAGGCACCTTCGGTGGCGACGCGCTCGATGACGGTTCCGGCGAACGGGCTACGGATCCGAACCTGTCTCGTCGGACGCGTCGCGCCCTCCATGCGCTGCACCTCGCGCTCGGGGACGCCGAGGAGAAAGAGCCTCTGTCGCGCTGCGTCGAGCGCGGCTTCGGCCCCCAGTCGTGCGGGCTCCGACGCAGCCCGCATGCGGGCGACCTGCCGCACCGACGCAATCAGATCCTGATGCGCCGCATACACTTCGGGGCTGTACAGCGCTGCGACGACTTGGCCTCGTCGAACGCGTTCGCCCGTGGTGCGGAGATGCAGTCGATCGATTCGCCCGCCGGTCCACGCCGTCACGTTTCGTAGGCGAGTCTCGTCGTAGTCGACACGGCCGAGCAGCCGCACGTCGACGCCGCCGCCGCTGTGGCGAGACACGGCCTGGGTCCGAATCTTGGCGAGTGTTCGAGCCCTCTCGCTGAGCTGAATTCGATCTGCGGATAACTGCGCTTGGTCTTCGGTGGTCGCCGGGATTAAGTCCATGCCGCAGATCGGACACTGACCTGGCTCATTGCGACGGATCTGCGGATGCATCGAACACGTCCAGATCGTGCCGTCGTCCGCATCCACCACCGGTGCGTCGTCGTCGCCCCCCATCACCGCCCAGCTCAGTAGTGCCCCCACCATGAACAGTGCTCCGCCGCGAAGCCATTCTTTCGCCTGGTCATTCATTTCGGGTCTCCACCGGTCGTCCGACCACGGCCTCGAGCAGCGCCCATTCGATCCCATGACGGGTCGCAGCTCCAATCTCACGCTCGCGGATCTCCAGAAGCTCGCGTTCAGCCATGAGCAGGTCCGCAACGGATGCACGACCCACCGCGTACGCACTCACCACCGACTCGTGCAGCGTCAGCGCCTGTGGCCGCAACGTGTCTCGGTGCAGCAAGAACCGTCGCCGGGAATCCCGAACGGCGGCGAGACGCCGTTCGAGCTCTCCGATTCGTGTGTCTTGCTCCGCCTGTGACTCGGCCTCGAACGCCCGCGTCTGTGCCTCCTCCGCACGTACGTCATCGGCGAAGCTCCCCTGCCAGAGCGGGACGCTGATCCCGACACTGATGATGACCGGATCATCCCCGTTGCCGGGCGTGGGCCCGAGCGCAGCTCCCGTTTGAATCCAATCGAATCCGAGCATGAAGCCCGGCAACCGGCGTGCTCGGGCGGCGCGCTCTCGCGCAGCACTCGCCTCTGCGAGCTCTTCAAAGATGCGGCGCGCCGGGTGCTCGACGACCGCCGCGCGAAGCGCCTCGATCGACTCCGAGACCTGACGAACTTCCGGTGCGGCCGAGGCGACCGGAGTATCCATCCCGGGAGGCGCACCGAGCGTCGCGATCAACGACGCTCGCGAGGAACGCTCCTGTTCATCGAGCGCATCGAGACCGTCTCGAACCCGAGCCTGGGCGAGCTCCAACTGTTGAAGATCAGCGAGCGTCGCGTTTCCGATCTCGACGCGACCCCGTACCATCTCGGCAAGCTGCCCGAGAAGCTGCACCTGCTCGTCGCGCACCCGTCGAATCTGTTGGATGGACCACAGCGTCCAGTAGTGCATCGACACTCGAGCTTCGAGTGCGAGTGCTTCCGCCTCGAAGCGTCGTTGTTGTGCGGCGGCTTGTAGGGCAGCCGCATCTGCAGCGCGGGAGAGCTGGCTCGGCCACGGAAACGCCTGGCGGAACGACAGCCGATGCTGCTGCGGTCCGACTCGGGTTTCGACGGATCGCGCAAAGAACGCGTAGCTCACCGTGGGATTTGGCAGCCGACGTGCACGTGCAATGCGATACGCCTGCGAGTGCCAACGCTCGAACACCGCACGAAGACGCGGGCTACGGCGGCGCGCATACTCGACGTAGGCGGCGCGAGCGTGACCGACCAACTCGACGTCGGGGTCGAGGGACTCCGAAACCTCGTCGATGGCTCGCCAGGTACGACCCTCATACGAGCTAACGCACCCACTCGTGAGAATGGAAACTCCGACAATGCGGAGGACTACTTTGAACATGACAACTCCTAAACGTGACGGACGAGTGCACCAAGCCGTGCGCGGGCTGGTGCGGGTCCAGTCAGATCAGGAGTCGAACAGTGTCTGTCGGCCGCCAGGGCGGTGCGCGCGACCTCGGAATGGCTGCGTTGTTGCGCCCGGCGACGAGCATCGGGGCTTCGAAGCGCACCCAAAGAGTCATGCGTGCCGGCGGAACATCGGTCGGCGCATCACTCTGTGCGCGCGGCTCGCCTTCATCCCATGTGAAGAGCTTGCAGCAATCACCACCAGGCAGCGTGAAACGCGTCTTGCCGACCAAATCGCAACACGGAGGTCGCGCGTTTTGTGCCAAGCGCTGAAACCAACACGCATCGGCGCGGTCCGCGTACGCGACGCCTTCGAGCACGGTTGCCGACGCCAACACGGCGAGGGTCAGAACGGCGATCGAAGGGACCTTCACGCAGTAACTGTGCAGACGCGGAGGCCTCAACGCAACCTGGATGTTCAGATATCCTCGCAGCGTGGCGCAAAAGCCCGTGCTCCTTGGCCTCGCAGCTGCTCTGGTGCTTGGCGCGTCGGTCTACGGCTACAACGTGTACCGCAACCTGGATGCAGCCGAACGTGCCCACGTCGCCTGCGCGCACAGCGACGATCACGTCGAGTCCATACTCGCGTCCACACGCGAATGGCTCGAGTTGCTGAGCGAAGATGCCGACCACGTCGAGGGTCTTATGCGCAGCGCGATTGAACGCTCCTGTAACGTCGTGAAGGAGGAACTTGTCTGGTGGCGTTGGGGGTGGGGACGTCAACTCACGATTGACCTCGATCCCGAAGGCGAAATGGGTCGGGCGGGTCGGGACCTCGCTGCGCGCTGCCCGGACGTGATGGGACCAGTGGTTCGCGAATCATTCCTGGCCACCGATGCAGACCGAGTCGTCAACGAAGTGTGTGGACAGCTCGACAGCGCGTTGCTGCCCGCCGGCGACTCCGAGCAAACGATGTCTCTGTGGGACTGGCCCCGCGAACTCGAAGCGAGAGAAGAGATGCTGCGCCCACCTCAACCGGAGTAACCTGGCTACGTGAACGAAGGCATCCTGCTCTCGCTGCCCATCGTCGTCGTTTTGGCGGCCACGCTCTGGTTGGCAGTGCGCTTCAACATTCAGGCCGAGATGTTCTTCACGTACATCGAGAAGCTGGTCGACGCGGGAAACCGCAGTCGCGCGCTCAAGCTGTGTCACGCCGCTGGCAACCTTCCGGTGGCTCGGGTCATGGAGGCTGGATTGAAGCTCCGACTCCCAGGCAGCTTCGACTCTCGTGATGCACTTGCGGATGCGGCAGTGGATGCGCTGCTTCCGGAAGCCGAAACCCAGTCCAAGCGGTTCATGCCGATCGCGCTCATCGCGATTGTCGGCGTCCTCGGTGGACTCGCGCTGCCCTTGCTGACGCAGGTCGAAGCATGGGTCCGGATTGCAGCCGCGATCGCTTCGGTGCTCGCCTCGGGGAACCTGGTGCGCCTGGTTTTTCGGATTCGTCGCGACGTGTACACAACGGTTGGCGTGGTCGCCCCTCTTGTGGATGGGCACGTCAGTTCGCGCGAAGAAGAATAGTTCCCAATTCGCAGCCGGATGGGGTGTCGCTCATCCATGCGCTGCCTCTTGTGCTGTCTTTTCGCGCTCAGCGCGTGCGTTTCAAACCCTGCCGTGCGTCCCGACATCCCGGATCCACCCGACGACGACGACGACGACGTTCCGGTCGCCCACCGCGCTGCCCCTCCGCCATCGAGTTGTCTCCCTGCACTTCCGGCGAGTCCTCGCGCTCAACGTCAGGTGGTTGAGGCTATCGTTCGCCAAGGCACAACCTGCGCGGATGCGTACAGCTGGCTCGGCGCACTGCAGCGTCGTGATGGCGAGCTCGATCAAGCCGCACGCAACCTGCGACGCGCATTGGCGATCCGGGCTGACGACGCTGACGTGTTGGTTGAACTTGCGCTCGTCTACTACCTCCGCGGAGAGAACGACCTTGCGCGGCTCGCCGCACACCACGGCACCCAACTCGACAACCAACACGCTCCTGCACACAACCTGCTGGGACTTTTGGCGCTTCGTCGCGGCGAAGTGAACGACGCGATTCGACTCTTCGAGCGGGCGAGTGAACTCGACCTCGAACTTGTCGAGGCGTGGATGAACCTCGGACAGGTCTCGCTCTCTGTACGCGGGTACGTCGCTGCAGCACGCGCGTTTGCTCGAGTCGTGGAGATCACCCCGCGCAGCTACGACGCGCATATCGGATTGGGCGTGGCACAGCGCGGTCTGGGTCAACTGGACGAAGCCGAGCGCTCCTATCGGACGGCGATCGAGTTGGCGGCAGACCGGCCTGAAGCTCATTTCAATCTCGGTGTGCTCTACCAAGATCACCGTGAGGCAACGATCGACTCACTGCAGACCGCACGCTCGCACTTTCAGGCTTTCCTTCAGCGTGCGCAGGAAGGCGAAGCGCAAGACAACGTCCTGCGACGCTGCAACAACCGTCGATGTCGACCGGGACGACTCCAACTCTTGGAACAGATGGAAACAGCGCTCACTCCCCCGTAAGGGTGCCGGTCACGAAAAAGAAGATCACACGACGCTTGGCGTTGACGCGTCGGTAAGTTGGATCTTGCACGTTGCCACGGGGGTCGAGTGTGAGCGCATCGCCACGACCGCCCTGCCCCGCGACACCCACGTTGAGGTGTTGATCACCAAAGTCGATACCGATGCTGCTGCTGCCACCAAACGACGGGATGCGTCGCTCTTGGTAAGCATCGGTGGTCGCGGCAATTCGCCGTGCCGTAGAGAAGTCCGTGAACCCACCAAAGCGCAAGAGAACCCCACGAGACGCTCTCCACTCAAACCCGAACGAACCGTTGACGACCGGGCGGCGTTTGGTGCGCAGATCGAGAAACGCTCCAAGCGCAGGTTCATCCGGTTGTTCATCGCCAGGCGCCGGAGCTTCGACAAGCGCACCGTCCACGAGTGGGAGTACCAGCTGAACGTCGCCGGAGAGAACCACGTCGCTCGCAAAGCGGTAGCTCGTTCCGATCCGCGCTTCCATTGGGTGCGGCAGACGCGCTTTGGCGTGTGTCGCGCCGTAGAAAGCTGTCGCCGTGTTGGTTGCAAGTCGCTGCTCCTCCACGCGTGCATCGCGACGCAACGGCGCGCCAGGCCCTTGAATCATGAACCCCAGCCGAAACCGGCCCACTTCGATCAGTGCACCCACTCGCACAAGCAAGTAGTTGGCTTTGATCTCAAGCCGACTGTTGCGCAGCACGACGTCGCTCGCACCTTCCGCAACATCCGTAAGGAACTCGCGATGGCCGAACTGTTCAATCGTGAGAAGTACCGTTGCGCCTAGCGAGAAACCCCGACTCAGCCGACTGGCCCACGACATCCCCACGTCGGTCTCGTGCTCTTCGCGATCGATAAACAACGTGCTGGGCGTTCCGTCCGGCGCAGCCACCTCGAGTTCGAACCGGCGACGAATCTGAAGCGGGCGATAGACAACCACACCCAGAGCGTGGCGGTGACGCCCGTCGACTTCATCACCGATGCGGATCATGCCCGTGGCGAAGAGCGGAAAACTAGAACGACGAGGATGGCGAAGTCGCAACTCCCCCGAACCGATCCGGACCCGCTCAAACGCGTGAAGAAGGAGACTGCCCGAAACCGTGTCTCCTTGAAGGAACGCCAGTCCCGCTGGGTTGTACCAAGCCGCAGCTTCGTCGGTGGCCAGGCCGGTAAACGCTCCACCCATACCGATCGCGCGGTCACCGACCGCCAAGTTCTGATGGTGCGTGTCTTGAGCAAACGTCGTCGCCACGATCGATGGGATCGATTGGCTCAGAGCGATCGCAAGACCCAGCCAGCGAAGCATCGCCCCACAATGGAGGGATGCGGCGAAGCTGTCAGATTTCTGCGGTCCTTCTTAGGGGTAGCCAACCATGCGGCCCACGTCGGGATCCCACAGTTTGCATCGGAAACACTTCGCGATGTCCCAAGGCCACAACGTCGTCTTACCCGGGTTCTGCAGGTCGGGAATCGCGGCCATGGTTTCAGGCAGCCGATAAAACGGAATGGTCGGATTGAGGTGATGGACGTGGTGGTAGCCAATGTTGCCGGTGAACCAGCGCATCACCGGACCAAGCTCCATGTAGCTCGAACTCTCGATCGCAGCGCGTCGGAAGCTCCACGTGTGCCGAGGCTGCACGTGCATCTCTTCGAAGTTGTGTTGGGCGTAAAACAAGTACCCACCGACGGCGCACGCGACCGCAAGCGGCAGCATCAAGCCAAACACGGCGACCTGCCAACCAAAGAAGATCCACAAGGTAGCGACGAGCGCGATGTGGAACACCAGCGCGAACATCGAATCCCAGTTTCCCTTGGGACGACGAAGGAAGGGCGACACGCACATCCCAAATCCGAACACGGTGAGGTAGCCGATCAGGATATTGATCGGGTGACGCGTGAACCGATACATGGCGCGCTGCGCAGGCGTCGCCTTCTGGTACATCTCGACCGTCAGAATTGGGAACGAGCCCACGTGCGAACCGACGATCTTGGAGTTGTGCGCGTGATGGTAGTTGTGGGTTTGGCGCCACACCTTGGGTGGCGTCAGAACCAAGATCCCGTACCACCAGAAGATCGCGCGAGCGAGTTTGTTATGGCGCAGCAACGCGTTGTGCATGTGGTCGTGGTACAGGATGAATCCGCGTACGACCGTGAGACCTGCGCCCACGCTCATGAGCGCGCGTGCCCAAAGAGGCTCGAGCAAGAGTGCTCCGGTGATGAAGCCTCCGAGCACGACGAAGGTTGAGAGCAACTCAAACCAGCTCCGCACCACGTTCTCTTTCGCGAACGGACGCGTCGAGTCGATCAGGGCGCGTTCAGCAGCTTTCTCTGCCTTCCGAACTTCACGCGGGTCCATCTTCTCCGTCACGCCTGGGAATCTGGCTCGAGTTTGGCGGTTCGTCGAACTTTCGCTCTGCGTTAGCTCCCCCTGACCGGCCGGACGGTCGGAATGAGCGGAAAGGCCTGGAAAACTCTTGGGATTCTCCCCACTGGCTCAAGCGTCGATCGAGACTTCCGAATCCGTGTGTTTGCCGTTGGTCTTCTCGGCTTTGACCTTCACGCGGATGTCACGTCCAAAGACGTTCCGGAACAGTTCGGCTTTTCGTTCGACCGTCCAGACTTCGAGCGAGAGATCGTCACTGGTCTTGACCTCCAAGACCACGGATCCCTTCTTCACTTTGACCAGCATGTCGCGTGTCTTGCCGCGATGCCCACGATCCAACGCGTCTGCAATACGAAGGATCGCCGCGAGGGTTTTCACGCGATCTCGATTCTCCGCGCTGAGACTCTGATACGCGTTGTGCCGGGGCGAAGGCATTGCACGCCGGTGGTACCGCGCAATCAACGCAATCATTCGGCGGTCCTCCGGCTTGAGGCCCATCAAGTCGCTGTTCTCGATGATGTACTGGCTGTGTTTGTGGTGCGACATCGGGTTCACGAAGTCACCAACGTCGTGCAACAGGGCGGCGATATGAAGCATTGCGCGAGACTTGTTACTTGCGCGATGAAGCTTCTTCGTCCCGTCGAACAGACGAAGCGCGGTACTTGCGACGTGTCGTGCATGTCGCTCATCGAAGTGGTAGCGCCGTCCTAACTGCAGCGCTGCACTGACGACTTTGTCGTCCTCGCGACTGTAGTCCCACACCTGAAAGTGCTTCTCGACGCGCTCGCGAATGATGCCGTCTTTCAACCCCACGCCGGGAACGCGGATGGTCGCCACGCGCGCGAGATCCGCCATCGCGACAATCACGTAGAGCGCTGGGACGATCACATCCGCTCGGTCTTCGCGAAGTCCGTATTGCTTCGCACGCTCGGGCGCGCTCATCGTGGAGAGTTCAGCGAGCAGCGAACGCGCAGCTTCAACGTCAATCGATCGCCCGTCGGTCTTTCCAGGACACAAGCGCGATGCAGCAACCAAGTTTCCGCCGGTCCCCACGAGCTGCACCCACTCCTGAGCACGAATCTCTCGCAAGTGAGGCGTCAGCATTCGATCGATGTACTCGCGCACAATGCGGTCTTGCGATTCGTCGACCGGTGCACCGGCGCGCATGAACGCCTCGAGAAGTCGGACGGTTCCAATCGCCAGCGACGTCGTGAACCCCTCACGATGCAGCTCCGTGAGTTCGAGCGATCCGCCGCCGAGATCCATCAGCAACGTCGGGCCGCTCATGTCGATCGCCTCGCGCGCCGCCATCGCAACCAGACGTGCTTCTTCCGTACCGTCGATCGAGACCAGGTTGATACCCGTCTCCTCGCGGACGCGCTCGACGAGCAAGTCAGCGTTCTTGGCCGAGCGAGCCGAAGCTGTGACCACGGCGCGATACTCATCGACCTTCTGCGACTTCATCTCCGCGGCGAAGTCGTGCATCGCCGCAACGCATCGATCGATGGTGTCGAGATCCAAGCGACCGGTTTGGAACACGGTATGTCCCAGGCGAATCGGCACACGTACCGACTGAATCTGCCGAATTCGTTCAGGATCCTTCGCTGAGACGATCAGCAAGCGGCTGGCGTTGGAACCCACATCGATCGCGGCAAAGCGCGGCATCTCCACAGCATAGTACCCGTGCAAGCGACCTCAACGCGAGCTGTGACATGATCCGATGAAGCGCGTCGCTCGTAGCGGTCTTGATGGGCTTCTTCGACGGCGTTGAACAAGTGGCGCACCCGACCTCTGCGGGTCCGTGTGATCTCCCGATTCTTTACCGCGACGGTTCGATGACGAGCGTGCTCTTTCGGGTCAGTCCGGACCGGGCTGCGGCGGCTCTCGCACCACACAATCTCGAACCGATGGTCATCGCCTCCAAGACGCTCGCTGTGCTTGCAGTGTTCGAATATCGCGACAGCACCGTGGGCATATACAACGAGCTTGGCATTGGCGTGCATGCCAAGCGTCCAGGCACAACTCCGAACACGGTCCGCATGTTGGGCAGCCAGATGCGGAGCGAAAGCGATCAAGCGTTGTGCGTCCTGTCGCTTCCCGTCACGACTCCAAGTGCGTGTGCCGCCGGAATCGATCTCTGGGGATACCCGAAGTACGTCACGGACATCGATCTCGAGTTTCAAGCGCGCAGCACCCGATGCACGCTGGGTCAGGAACTCGAGTTTACGCTTGCGCACCGTCGCGGGTTGACCACTCCCGCATTGCCACTTGTGACGTTCTCGGACCAAGGCTCCGTACGCACGGTGGTCGAGATCGGAAGTCGCACTCGCTGGTCAATTCGACCTTCGTTCCAGATGACGATCCAAGGTCAGGGTCAAAGCGCGGATATCGCGACGCAACTGGGGCTTCACCACACGTCACCCTTGGCGGCATTTCGAACCGACTCGTTTCAAGCAATTCTCCCCGAGGGCGTACGCCGCGCACGCGTGTTGGAAACGCGTGGACGCCAACAGCTTCGCGCGCGGTAACTAGACTTCGATCAGACCGTGGCGAATCGCGTAGTGCGTGAGCTCGACGTTGTTGCGTAAACCAAGCTTGCGCAGAACCTGCAGCCGTTGGTTGTCGACCGTCCGAACACTGACGAAGAACTCTTCGGCAATCTCTCGGTTGGTCATGCCGCGAGCCAATCGACACATCACCTGAAATTCACGTGGACTGAGGATGGACGCCGGATCATCGGAGTCGGTTCCAGGGTCCGGAACGAAGTAGTGGTCCCCTGCGCCGACCTTCTTGACGGCTTCGCGAAACTCATCGAGGGCAGCGTCTTTCGACAGAAAGCCCATCGCTCCGACCTTTTGGAAACGGCGGGCTCGAACCAAATCGTTGAACACGGATACGACGAGGATTCGCGCTTCGGGATCCCGTCGTCGGATCTCACGCGTTGCGTCGAAACCATCCCCTCGCGGCATCGACACATCCATCACCACAACATCCGGTGTCAGCTGCTCGAACATGTCGAGCGCTTCACGTCCATCGGCCGCTTCGCCGACAACATCGTGGCCAACCTTTTCGAGCGCGCGACGGTATCCCTTTCGGACCGCTGGGTGATCATCGACAAGGACGACACGCAAGCTCACGTTCATCAGTGTGCCCGATTTTTGCACAACCGCGCATGTCGATTTTCGTGTTGTCAGGAAAACGTTCGCTCCTTTGGGAGAGTTTCCTATCCCAAACGTTGGAGAGGAACGCGTCCGCACGTGAACCGATCCAAATTTTCATGTGAGATTTTCCTACCCTGTTTTCTCCGAATCGGGTCGAAACGAAACGCTCGTGCTGTCACGTCGAATGTGAATCCTTCCTACATACGAACGTGACCCCCCTCCCCATACTGGGAATGAGGGAGGACGATGGCGAGCATCCAACAGGCCACTTCGCGCACCACGGAGACCGATCCAGGTGCAGCAGCAGATGAACTCGTGCGGCAACTCGACAGTGACCCGAAACTCGTCACCGTTTTTGCGTCACGCAGTCGCGATCAACGCGCTCTCAACGCCGCGATTCGTGCTCGACTCCCCGCGAAGACGCGCCTGATCGGTGCAACGACAGGTGGCGAAATCGACATCGACGGAATCCACCAAGACAGCGTCGTCATGGGCGCGTTGAGCGGTGACTTCGAAGTCGGAATCGGACTCGGCAAGAACTTGTCTGGAGACCCGGTAGGCGCCGGCGCCGAAGCTGCGAAGCACGCGTGCTCCGAGTTGGGTGTGAAACAAGCCGACCTCGACCTGAAGAAGACGGTCGGAGTGGTTATCGACGATGGCTTCCAGTTCAAGAAAGAAGAACTGCTGCTCGGCGCGCTCGATCGAAACCAGGGTTTGGTGTTGGTCGGTGGCGGCGCTGGCGACACCGCGCAGCAGTCCTCTGAGATCCATGTGGACGGGGAAGTAGTCACAGACGCTGTGGTCATGACGTTGTTTCAGACCGACGCACCGTGGGCAGCTCTTCGACACCACCCGTACTTGCCGACGGGCGACACGATGACGATCACCAAGACCGATGATGCAGGAAAGGTGGTCTTTGAGATTGACGGTCAACCCGCAGCGAAGCGGTACGCCGAGTTGCTCGACGTAGGCATCGATGACCTGGAGTTCGGCAAGCCCAAAGGCTTTAGTCAGCGCTCGTTGGCGCTCAAAGTCGGTCGCGAGTACTTCATGCGCACACCGTGGAAGCCGCAGGAAGACGGCTCGATTCTCTTCGCCACGTCGGTGCAGGAAGACACGACGCTCGAGATGATGCGTCTCGGAGACATGGGTGAGATGGCGGTTCGTTTCTTTGACGAAACCCTTCCCTATCGATGCCCGAATCCGAGCGCAACGCTGCTCTTTCATTGCAGCGGATGTCAGTGGGTTGCGGACTCCATCGGCTCGACTCCAGCGATCGCGGATGCGTTCAAGCGCGCGCCTTCACCGGTCGGGTTCAACGCGTACTTCGAGATCTACTGCGGGTTCCACATCAACACCACGTTGACCACGCTCGCCTTCGGATCGTCCGAGCCCTCGTGAGCGAGGACTTCGAAGCCCGGATCGCAAAGCTCGAAGCTGAAAACGCAGAGCTGAGAAAACGCCTCGCGGAGCGTTCTCGTGTCGCTGCGCGTGCGGTTTCCAGTTACCAGCAGCGCGCTCTGCAGATGGAGATCATCCGCCAACAAAACGAGGACCTCGACCGACTCGCACAGGAACTCGCCAAGGCGAAAGACCTCGAAGAACGGCGCGCGAAGGAAATCGAACAAGGTGCACGTCTGAAATCCGAGTTCTTGGCGAACTTCTCGCACGAGATTCGCACGCCACTCAACGGGATCATCGGCTACTGCGATCTGCTTTCGCGCGAGGAAGGCGAGCGGCTCACACTGCACGGCCGGCGCGATCTCGGCACGATCAAAACCAACGCGAAAATCCTGCTCGATCTCATCAACGACATTCTCGATCTCTCCAAGATCGAGTCGGGCCACATCGACGTGGTCCGCGAAGTCGTCGACATGGAGCGCTTGGTCAACGAGTGCCTGGCAACGGTGCACGAGACTCTTAAGTCGAAAGACGTTGCGGCAAATGCGCATGTCGATCCCGATGCACGTTGGGCGTTTCTGGACCCGCTCAAGATTCGGCAGGTCGTCCTCAACTTGTTGTCGAACGCAGCGAAGTTCACAGACATCGGCGAGATCGCGATCAACTTGACCACCGAAGGTCGCACCTTGGTGATCGAAGTCGAGGACACGGGATGCGGTATTGCCGCCGAAGACTTACCGAACGTGTTCCAGAAGTTTCGACAGGTGGACGGGTCGCGCTCACGTCGGAAGGGCGGCACCGGCTTGGGACTCGCGATCGTTCGCGAGCTGAGTCGTGTCCTCGATGGCGATGTTCACGTGGAGAGCGTGCTCGGGCGAGGAAGCACGTTCCGCGTTGTCCTGCCGGACTGCGTGGAGCAAGCGCCCGCGACCGCTCAGAAAAGTGATTCACCGAGCGACCTACCCGCTGGCGCGCAAGTTCTTGTCGTGGATGACGACCCCCTCATTCAACAGCTTGTACGCCGCAAGTTGGAAGACGAAGGATTCGAAGTCATCGTCGCTGCAGACGGACACGAGGGACTGCTCACCGCGCGGCGCGAACATCCCATCGCGATCATTCTCGACATCCATCTTCCCCACATCGACGGGTGGTCGGTGCTCTCGCGGTTGAAGTCGGATGACGAACTCAAGCACATCCCGGTGATCATCCTTTCGATTGAGGAGGACCGGAACCGGGGCTTTTCGCTGGGCGCGTTCGACTACCTCATCAAACCCGTCGAACCCACGACGCTCGTTGAAGTCCTGCGTGGAGCCATCGCGCCCGAAGAAGGTGAAGTGCTCGTTGTTGATGACGACGCCGATACCCGAGCCATGGTGTCGCGACGTTTGCGCTCCGAAGGATTCACCGTCAGCGAAGCGGTCGACGGTGCAGATGCTCTCGTGCGCGTTCGAGTCTCGCCGCCGGCGTTGATGGTGCTCGATCTCATCATGCCAAACGTGGACGGGTTCGAGGTTCTCGCCCGAGTTCGCAACCAGGGTCACGAGTTTCCCGTGGTTGTTCTAAGCGGCAAGGACTTGAACCAAAACGAGTCGGATTCTCTGCGCGACGGGCTTGCGCGAATCATCCGGAAGAACGGCGACAGCACCGAGCAGGTGGTTGAGCAAGTCAAAGCGCACGTCGTGCGTCGTCGAGCAATTCAAGCCCAGCGACGTCCCGTGGTGCTCTACGTCGAAGACATCGAGCAGAACCGCGACATCGTGCGTCGCTACGTGGCCGGCGTGTTCGAACTCGCCGAGGCCAGCGACGGTCCCAGTGGTTTGCGGATGGCAAGCCAGCTTATGCCGGATTTGATCCTCATGGATCTCTCACTTCCACAGTTGGATGGCTGGGAAGTGACCAAACGAATCAAAGCCGACCCAACGTTGGAGCGCATTCCGGTCGTGGCGCTAACCGCACACGCAACGCGACAGGACATGGACCTCGCGACGGAAGCCGGCTGCTGTGACTACCTGACCAAACCCGTCGACCGCGGTCGACTCATTGGAACGATTCGACGACACCTGCGAGGAGGAGCCAAACGTGCCGCTGCGCGTGTTGATGGTGGATGACGACGAGAGTCAGCTCGATATGACAAGCCGTCTACTTCGTGCCGAAGGCTTCGAAGTACGAACCGTCGGGGAATCACTCGGTGTGTCCCTCATCGTGCGGGAGTTCGATCCACACGTCGTCTTGCTCGACGTGGACATCCCTGCACTCTCAGGCGACCGACTACTGCCGGTCCTACGCACCAACCTGCAGGGAAAGATGGCACCCGCGTTGGTCCTCTTTTCGGCGAAGGACCCAGACGTACTTCGCCGGTTGGCACAGGATGTCGGTGCAGACGCGTGGATCCCCAAGGGACTTGATGCTTCGGCGTTGGCCGTACGTGTGCGGGAGTTGTGCGCGCGATGAGCGACGCCAAACCACGTCGTAAGAAACAATCCGGCACAGTTGCCATCGGCGGAGAGCCCTTTCGGCAGCTCGCTGCAGCCCTTGGGCAACCCATCTACAACCGGGTTCTGAAGCGCGATGTGGGCCGTGGCGATACCGACTACGAAGTGTATCTGCAGACAGGCTCGCTTCTGTCCGCACAGACACCGCCCGAACAACTCGTCCACTCGGATGAGTTGTTGTTTCAAATCGTTCATCAGGCGCAGGAGCTCTGGCTCAAACTGATCGCGCACGAGTCGATCGCGCTCGTCGCTCACCTCGACTCCGATCGTATGGAACGCGCCAAAGCAAGCGTGATTCGAATGACTCGAATCATGGAGCAGCTTGCTGAAGAGATGTCGGTGATCGACACGCTCACCCCGTCGGTCTTTCTGACCATCCGGCGGCATCTCGGTGAGGGAAGCGGTCAGCAGTCTCCGGGCTACAACCAACTGCACCTTGCCGCGGAGTTCATTGAAGGTGCGATCACACGCGTGCTCCTCCGGCGTGGGCTCACACTCGCCGAGGTTTACGAACACGAAACGCGTGACCCTGAACTGCTCGCACTCTGCGAACGGCTGACCGACCTCGACGCGGCACACCAACTCTGGATGACCCGTCATTTCCTGTTGGTGCGTCGCACGATTGGCGTCGGTCGAACGGTGCGCGCGCTTGATGGTTTTCCGACGAAAGCACTCGCGACACGCATGCTTCGTCCGCTCTTCCCTCCACTATGGGAAGTCCGAGTTGAACTGACCAACCGCTGGGATTCAGCGGGAGGCACACGCCCAGGAGAGCGCCGCGGGTGAGTTCATTTCGAGATGAGTTCCCGATCCTTGAGCGTTGCGTCTATCTCAACAGCAACTCGACGGGTGCGTTTCCACGCGGAGCGCAACGGGTACTCGGTCGGTACTGGCTCACCTTGGCGAACTGGCGCGACGAAGTTTGGGAGCGTTGGTGGGCGGAACTACACGCCTACTGCGATGACGTCGCGGCGTTCATCGGGAGCAAGCCTGGTTCAGTCGTCACCGACGCCAACTCGACATCGCTTCTTGCCAGGCTGGCCTCGGCACTCGACTTCTCAACAAGACCGCGCGTCGTGATTTCGGATCTCGAGTTTCCGAGCATGGAAGTGTTGTGGCGGAGTGCGGAACGACTTGGCGCCGAGTTGGTGATCGTGCCCTCAGACGGAATTGCACCGTCCATCGACGCACTGATCGACGCCATCGATGACCGGACACGTTTGGTTTGCGTGTCACACGCGACCTTTGCCACGGGTGCATTGCTGGATGTCCGGCCACTCGCGGATGCGGCCCACGATCACGGGGCATGGATCGCGCTCGACGCGTACCAAACGCTCGGCGTGGTGCCGGTGGACGTGAACAAACTCCGCGTCGACTTCCTCCTGGGCGGCGCACACAAGTGGTTGTGCGGCGCACCGGACTTGGGCTTCTTGTGGATTCGACCCAGCCTGATCGAACTGCTTCGCCCGGTGACTGGCTGGATGTCGTTGGCAAACCCGCTCTCGTTTCAGGCTTCCACGGAGCTGGCGACCAATGCACGACGCTTCGCTTCCGGAACTCCAGCCGTCCTGCCCGCTGTGTTTTCGAGTGTTGGACTCGAACTGATTCGACGCGCTGGCATCGCACAAATCCGCGCCGACTCGACGCGACGCACCCAGCGCATCATCGAGCGCGCAGACAGCGTGGGTATCCCTGTCGCGTCGCCTCGCTCCCCCAGTTTGCGAGGCGGCATCGTGTGTCTTCGCCCCGACGATGCGGAGGGGATTGTCGCGCGACTTCGCGAACGCAACTTCATCTGCAGCCACCGCGCCGGCATCCGGGTCGCACCGCACTTCTACAACACGGACGGCGAAGTCGAACGCTTCATGGATGCACTGATCGATGAGGTGGCTGCGTGAAAGGGTTGGATGCTCGCGGGCTCTTCAGCCTTCTCTTTCACGGCGACAAAGCGACCGACGTCATCACCACAGCGTACCGAACCGGGCTCCTTGAAGCGCTCGACGCTGGACCCGTGACGCTTCGTGACCTTGCGGGGAGGTTCGCGATGATCCCGCTTCGTCTCTACAAGCTTCTCGACTGTCTCGAGAGCCTCGGTGTCGTCGAGCGCACGCAAGACACCGACGAGATCCTGGATGCGCGATACCGCTCGCTCGAACCGCTCGCGCAAGCCGCACGTCTCGTCGTGGGTGAAGGCTCGATCGAGCACGACCGCAATCAACAAGCCTGGCGCACGGTGTACGGACAGGTCGACTCCGTCCTGCGTGGGTCGCACGCGGTCGACAACGAATCCTTCGCGTGGCCGCCCTCGAACCTTGATCAACAGCGCCGCTTCGAAGAGAGCATGCGTGCTGGCCTCGGACCGATCGTGGAGCGACTCGACGAAATGCGGGACGTCTGGGCCTCCTCGCGTCGCACGCTCGATGTGGGTGGCGGGGATGGCTCGTTGGCGTGTGCACTCGCGGAGCACCACGACACGATTCACGTCGATGTCTTGAATTTACCCCTCGCCGAACCGGTGGTTCGCGATCGCATCGCCGCATCGCCACATTCCGACCGTCTCGGCTTCGCTGCCTGCGACTTCCTCCAAGAGCCACTTCCACGTGGTTACGACCAAATGTTCTTCGTACGTGTCCTACACGACTGGCCGGCCTCCACCGCCCGCGATTTGATGCGCGCTGCTTTTGACGCGCTCGATCCGGGTGGACGAATTGTGATCGCCGAAGAGATGCGCACTCCCCCGCGTCTCGCTGTTCAGTTTTTCTGGACCTACTTTTTGGTTGGCGTCGATGCGTGCGTCAGCCGATTGCGCGAAGCGGACTGGTACCGCGACGCGTTGGGTGCGCTCGGTTACACGAGCGTCGAAGTGAGAGAGGGAGGGTTCGACGTCGTCACGGCCATCCGGCCTTGACTGTCGAACTCGTAGTTCCCGAGGGAGGTAATCGTGCGTGTACTTGTTGCTGTGGTGTGCAGCCTATGTGTCTGGGGCTGCGCGGAGGCGGAACCAGAAGAGATCGGCAGTACGGAGTCTGAGCTCCTCGTCGACCTCGCATTTTTTGATACGGAGGGACCGACGAGTCGGTACAGCCCGGTCGGGCTGGCCTTGGAGGTTGAGAACGGAGTGGGGACGCCGGTATCGGTGCGCTCGGGACAACGCTTCTTCATCGACCAGATCGACGTGCGTGCTTTTGTCGAAACCGACGCGGACTCGGACAACCTGGACGCACTACGCGCGGACAGTGACTTCTCGAGTCTCGACTGGCGACGCCTGGAACTCCAGGAGAACGAACCCATTCTGCTCGCGAACGCCGACGGGACATTCACAGATCGACGTTTCTACCGCGACGCAAAGTGGATGGAACGACGCAGCACGTTTCGCGTGTGGCAGGTCGATGCCGATGGCCGTCGGATCTCGCGCAAGATCCGGCTGCGTGCCGGACGCGACGACCGTCGTGCCCTTCTCGACAGCTTCTTCATTCGACGGTTCCGCGGCATCCAGTGGGTATTTGACTGCGCCGGTCCGACCGACTGTGAAGACGCGACCATGTTCCGTGAAGAGGCTCTCATCGAGCTACGCAACACGCGGAACTCACTCAACTCGTTCCGGATTCACCCTCATGCGGTCGCGCTTCGCATGAGTTGGAGCGCACGCGATGGCGAGCCGTGGGAGATCCCGCTGACACAGGTTGAGGAACCGGACTTCGACTACAACTTTCAGGTCGACGTCAACGCGCTGACAGCACCCGGACCGAACGGGTGGTATGAGCCGGGAACCGACATCGAGTTTCAAATCACGCTTCGTGATGGCTCGGGGACAGCCCTTCACTCTGCGGGTGAGCTGCCGACCTACGCCGATGTCGTGTTTGGAACGGAGACCAGCGGTATTCAGTACTACCGTGCGTTCTTCGATCCGTCTGCGACGTATTGGCGACGAAAGCACCGTGAACGAATGCTGATGGCGCAGATCATTGGTCCGAACCAAGACATTCAGCCGATTCGCACCATCGCACCGCTCGGTATTTTCCTCGACGATGAGGACACGGAAGTTGTGGGTACACCAGCCGTCGATGGCGTGTACTCCGAGTTCACGCTTCTTCCTCCTGCCAACGTGATTTTCGGCGGAGCATTCACCCCTGGCACACCACAATGGTTCGAACCGAACGTCGACACGTTCGTGTTCCATGTTCCAGACGACGCAGAGCCGGGATCGTACAAGGTTACCGTGAAGGGTCGTCGCGTGTACTTGGGTCAGGACATTCCGCGCACGACAACGATCGAGATCCAAGTCGGCACGGATGTCGAGACGGAGCCTGTTCCCACCACCGGACCCTGCACGTCGTGTCACAGCGGTGGCGGATCGCTCGACCGCGTCCTCCACGCCAATGCCGATCGCGCAGCCTGCGCCGGTTGCCACGTGCCACTCGCGTTTGAGCTCGAGGGTCCGATCTTCGTCCGAACACACTTCATCCACTCGCGATCGGATCGCTTCGACAATCCGCTCTACGAGTGCAGCGAATGCCACCTCAACGAGGAGGGGATTCAACGCACGAGTAAGGCAGCCTGCTTGAGCTGTCACACGGACTATCCCGAATCCCACGTTTCGTGGTTCGGCGAGATCGAGAGTGTGTACATTGGCGGCGGCGCCGAGTCGTTCCAACAATGCACGGACACTTGTCACGTGGAGCACCCCGGAAGCGGGTTCTACTAGCGCTCGATACCCAACGCGCGCCGGGAAACGCCGGCGGGTGAAGAAAGCCTCCGTCGAACCCTGTACTCTCACGGGGTGAGCACGGTAACTCCGGACGCCTTGCACGAACTGGCGGCGTCGAGTGGGGTTGGATTCCTCAGCGCTGTTGTCCGCGCTGTCCACACCCAACTCGACGCCATCTGTGTCGCGGCCGGCGAGTTGCGCCTCGTCGAGCGCGACCGGATTCGCGTCCTCACCATGCACGGGCTCGAATACGAAGGTGAAGGCGAGTACGAGTACGACCTTTGCGTTGCACCCTGTTCGCGCGTCATCGCAGAAGCTCGCCGGATCGTGATCGAGGATGACGTTCGCGACGTGTTTCCCGACGACGCAATGCTCGCCAACCTTCCAGCGCGCAGCTACGTGGGCATTCCACTCTTCGGTTCGGACGGTCGGCCGATCGGTTTGATTGCGACACTCACACCACATGTCCTGACCGGCGATGAAGTCGAGCAGCGTCTCGATCCGATTACAGAATTTCTCGCTCGCGCCAGTATCGAACTCCAAAACCTGCAAGCCCATCGCCAGCTTGCTGCGCTAAGTGCGACGGTCAACGCTCCAGCATCTCCCTCGTTGATCGAAGCACTTAACCTGCAGCTCTGCGAGGTGACGCTGGTCCGAGCTTCTTTCGTCTCGGAGTGTTCACTCGACAACCCCGATCGCTTCCGTGTCTTGGCATGTGCGATCTCCGGAGAGAATGTGCCTGGCGCGGTCGGGTCCGAGTTCAGTTTCGCGAACACTCCCTGCGACTCAATTCGAACATCGGACACGCACCTGATCGCTTCGGGGCTACAGACGCGCTTTCCCCACACGGAGTTCTACGGAAAGCACGATCTGCACGCCTACTTTGGTCACGCCATTCGCGACGCGCATGGTCGAACGATCGGCCATGTCGCATTGCTGCACGACCGCGAGATCTCACCAGACCTGTCGGACTCGCATCTTCTCGACCTGCTCATCAAACGCATCGGTCTGGAACTCCAGCACCGCCACTCCACGGAAGAACGTCGACGGTTCCACGACGCGCAACTCGTTCGTCGCAAGACGGAGAGCTTGGACCTGCTGATTGGGACGATCGCGCATGACTTCAACAACATTCTCGCTGCCTCGCTGAGCTACGCCGAAGCCGCCCTGGCCAACACATCAAAGACTCACGCAGCACATGAGGACATGACCACCGCCAAGTCCTGCATGCTTCGGGCGCGTGAACTGACCCACCAGCTGCTCGACTACGCGCGCGAGTCCCCGGACCTCAGACCCACTGAAGTCGATCTCAATCAATTGGTTCGAGAGACTCTCCCACTTGTGCCTCCAGCGCGAAGTTCGCGCGGACTGACCCAGCTCTGCCTCGACGAGGGCTTACCTCGAATCCGAGTCGACAAAGCGCAGGTTGTCCAAGTCGTGCTCAACCTCATCATCAACGCCTTTGATGCCCTTCGCGATGGTGGGAGTGTTCGGATCTCCACGAAAGTCGTGAAGCTCGACGAGCGCGACGTTCAGCACATGTGGGCTCCCGCCGATGCGCTTCCCGAAACCTGCGTGATGTTGGAAGTGCGCGACAGCGGTGTGGGGATGGACTCGGCCACTGCGGTTCGTGCCTTTGATCCCTTCTTCACCACCAAGCCAGCCGGCCGTGGATTGGGAATGGCGACCGTGCAAGGTGTCGTGCGTCGACATGAAGCAGGTTTGACTCTCGCGAGTGCCCGTGGTGAAGGCACGAGCGTGCGAGTGTTCTTCCCTCCCGTTACGACAACTTCCGAGCCCAAACGGCTACCGAGCGCTGCACCCCTTGCCGTGTCGAACCAGGGCGCGGTCATGGTGATCGACGATGACCCCTTGGTGCTTCAGGCGACGCGCCGCGTGTTGGAGGTACTCGGCATCCAGGTGGTCGCCGCACGATCGGCCGAAGAAGCAATCCGCGCGCTGGACGATGGCGCAGAGGTTTGGGCAGCGCTATTGGACGTGGCGATGCCAGGACGAGACGGATGGGAAACCCTGAGCATGATTCGCTCACGTCGTCCGAAGTTGCCGGTGATCATGATGAGCGGCTTCGCTGTGGGAACCACACATCGCCAGCGCTCGGTGGACCATGACGTCCGGATCTTGGACAAGCCATTTACGGCGGATTTGCTGCGCGAAACGCTCAGTGCAATCGCACCGAACGCCCCAGCAGAATAGGCGTAACAAGACTCCGCGTCGTGCGTACGTCAGATGTGCGTGTGAGGTATTTGTGGGTGCTCGCCTTGGTGGCGGCGTGCGCTTCTGAAGCCGAATCCGAGACGTTTGTGCTGCAGATCACGAACGTGGCAGATCCGGCAAGCTACTCCTACGACGTGGGCTTTTCGCCGGGCTGGCTACGTGCATCACGCAACGAGCCACTCTTCGTCGAGGGTGAGCCGGCGAGTTCCGCGTTGGAATCAATCGCGGAAGAAGGCGATCCCATTCAGTTCGCGACAACCGGAGATGGAGTGTCCATTCCCGAGTCGTACGAGGCGACCTACGACCGCTCCGCGTTGCCGGTCGGAGAGACATGGACGGCGGTGTTCGAAGCCTCACCTGGAGACACCCTCACATTCGTGTCGATGTTTGGAGCGAGCAATGACACGTTTCTCGCGCTCAGCGTCGACGTGTTTGCCGATGGGTCACTGGGTGATGTGACGTCGCAAGCGCGCTTTCTGGATGCCGGTACCGAGCAAAACCAACCCGTCGGCGCGGGATCCAACCAACCACGAAGCGGTAGCGGCGGTGAATCCGAAATGGGAATTGTCGGGCCTCCAGCCGACGATGTGCCTTCGATCGCAAGCGTTGTGCGGATCGAGCTGCTTCGGGAAGACTGAGTCTAGCGCGCAAGCTCCTCACGCGCTCCGATGTTGAGGCTGCTGCGAGTGGGTTGCTCCGACATGGGCAGGAACACCTCGAAGGTTGTTCCCTTTGTGCCGCTGTCGACGTTGATGCCTCCACGATGCAGGCGAACGCAATCGAGAACAGTCGCCAATCCCAGTCCGCGGCCATCCGCTCGCGTGGTGAAAAACGGATCGAACAACTGCTCCAGATGCGTCGCGGGAATGCCTGGGCCTTCGTCGGCGACGGACAATCGCACATACGTTCCGGGTGCGAGATCCGAATCTCCGCGCACTGTGATCGAGCGTGGTGTCGTGACTGTACCGACCGACACCCGAACCTGAGTACTGGAAGCATCCAACGCGTTTTGAACCAGGTTGACGACGATCTGACCAAACCGAACCGGGTCTCCTCGAAACGCCAAGGGACTCGACCATTCGGTCAACACAACGCGGCCCGGATTGCCCGCACGAACCATTCGCACACACGATTCTGTCTGTTCTGCAGCGTCAAACTCAACTTCGCGGCCGTCCGAGTGCTCCGAAAAGTCGAGTAGCTGCGCGCAGAGGCCCGACGCCCTCTCACACATCTGCTGGATCTCGCGAGCCTCCTCGGTGTCTTGGCTCTGCGCGGTCATATGGATCACAGCCAGGATGTTGTTGAAGTCGTGCGCAACACCTGCAGCAAGAGTACCGAGACTCTCCATCCGGTGTTTCTCCGATAAGCGTGTCAGCAACGCGGCCTGAGTTTGATGGTGGCGATCGAGTTGTCGAGTTGCCTCTTCGCGCTGGGCTCTCAACTGGACGAGCATGCCGCGCTGAAGACGCAGCGTGAGGTACGTCGCAACCACGACTGCACCCACCGCAGTGGCGACGATCCAAACAGGTTGCGCTTGCGTGGTGGTCAACCCGCCGATTGCAGCGCCGATGACGATTGCCGTCATCGTCCCGAGTGACAGCAACCGACTGACCGTGGGAGTGCACGTCAACACTGCGATCAGTGGAACTGTCGGTGCAATGATGGGCACGTAGGGCAGACGCACGCCATCCACGATGGCGCACGTGGCCACGAAGACCGCAATCGTCGTCGGCACCGACCACGGAACAATCGTTCCCCGCTGGGCACACACAACCGTGGCGACAAACACGCCGTGCGCAGCGAGTCCCATCCACCACTCCGGCATCGGAATGCGGCCCACGGTGAGCACCAAAAACACTGCTGAAGTCACCGCCGAGATGAGCGCAATACCGGCGACCAACTTTGCTTGTGCGCGCTCCGAACGATCACGGATCGATCGCGAAACAAGAGCATCCAAGAAAAGGCGTGAGCGCCTCAACCCCCGACGAGTGCGCACATCTCAAGCGTATCACCCACGACTTCGCAACGCTCAGCGCTGAACCTCGTTCACTTCGGTTTCGGAAAAACTCGTATGTAGGGTCTCCCCCACACGACGTAGGCCACGCCCTACGATTTGGACCCCTATCGAAGTGCGGTTCAGCAAGAACTACCGGGATCGGTACGTGCATCCCCTTGCTGCGTGAGCTCGACGCTCAAACTCGCTCTGAAGGCCGCTCTGGTCCTTGTTGTCCTCCTGGCGGCGGTCGTTGGAATCATGCGCGGGTTCTTCTGCGATGTTGTCGTTGTCACGCACGACGGAATGGCGCCCACCCTCCTCGCCGGTGAAGAGGCGCTGATGTGGCGTGGGGTCGACCAAGCCGACATCGAAACGGGGGACATCTTGGTGTGTCGCCACCCAACCACTGCCGGCGCGTTTGTCGTCGGTCGTGTTCTGGCGAAGTCGGGGATGCGCGTCCACACGGATCGGAACATTCTTGATGTTAGTGGTACGCGCCCTCAGCGCGATGTGCTGAACGCCGACGTACGCTTCGCCACGGAAGGACGAACCGACAACCTCGTGCTTTCACGCGATACGTTGGGCAACACCACACACCTCGCGTTGTGGCCTTCACGTTTCGATGTGCGTGAAGTGACCGTCCCCGCGGGACACGTGTATCTGCTGGGCGACTACCGCGGGTCACATGCGCGCGACAGCCGAAGCTTTGGAACGGTCGCTGCGAGCAACTGCACGGGAACCCTGTTCCTGCGTTGGTCCACCGTTCCAACCCGCGGTACCACCGTGGACCACGGCTTTCTCGACGTTCTCTAGGCCCCAGATCGCGCGGCCATTGGGTGTATCCTCGTTGAGATGACGCGTGCGTTGTTCGCTTCCCTGCTCCTCGTTGCGTGTGGAGACGGCTCGAACCTGCTCGTCGTCGACCTTCGAACCGACCTGGTCCCCGGAACAGAGTTCTCACAGGCTGACGCCGTTCTCATCGCGGATGGGGACAGCACCGGCGCCATTGTGACGCGGGAAGCACTCGACTCGGACAACTACATTCGAGGAGAGCGCTTAGCAGAGTACGACGACATCGCGTCCGGAACGTATCTCGCGGAGGTTCGTCTTCGCGACGCCACGGGTGCCGTGGTCGCCGAGCGAGCCACGCGTGTGAGCGTGAACTCGGGCACGTTGGCCGTCACGGTTCTGATCACACGTGACTGCCGCGGAGTGATGTGCCCTGGCGAAGGCGATGATCCTAGCGAAACACAGTGCTTGGCGGGACAGTGCGTGCATCCGGATTGTTCGCCCGAGAATCCAGAGGCGTGCGGTATGGCGTTCTGCAACGCGGACGCGGACTGCAGTTTTTCGGCGCCGTGTGTGACCGGACGATGCTTCGCTGGAGCCTGCTTCGCGGAACCGAACGAAGGCGCCTGCGGCGAGGACGAGTTTTGCCATCCCGAATCCGGATGCGAACCCGCCGGCACCACCTGCGTTGCCGGCGTGGCCTGCGACCCCGGCGAAATCTGTGCAACAGGTGTCACGGACTGCAGCACCGGCAGCCCCGTATGTCGGACAGTCGGTCCGGCAAGCGCAGGGAAGCCTTGTCGACCGGCGGTCGACGCGTGCGACGCCCCAGAAACCTGCGATGGCGCCTCCATGGTGTGTCCGCCCGATGAACTCGCTCCCACCGGCACGCCTTGCGACGACGGTTTCTGCAATGGCTTGGGAACGTGCGGCGCATGCACCGAAGGCGAGGCATGCGCGACGGAAAACGACTGCGAAACCGGAACAGTGTCGTGCAGCACGGGCGTGCCAGTCTGCACACCTTCGGGCGTACTCGACGGCGTCGTGTGTCGTCCCAGCACAGGCCTGTGCGACGTGGAAGAAGTCTGCGATGGCGTGAACCCGGAGTGTCCGACCGACGTCTTGATGGCGAGCGGAACGGTGTGCCGAGCCACCGCTGAAGCGTGCGACGGAGCAGAGTTGTGCGACGGTAGCAGCGCGGCCTGTCCTGACGATGCTCCACTGCTTCCTGGGTGTGACGAGGATCTTCGTGTCGCCGACGACTACGACTACACGGTTCCAGTCGGATGCACTCGATTGCGCATCCGAGCGTGGGGCGCTGGCGGCGGTGCCGGCTTGAGCAACAGCAACCACGCCGCCGCAGGATACGCAGAGGCTGAGTTTGCAGTCACACCGGGCGACGAACTCTTTGTCTGGGTAGGAGAACCTGGAGGCGCGGGCACAAACTTGGGCGGCGAAGGTGGCGCACCCGGCGGCGGCGATGGCGGCAACGGACTCGACAGCCAAGGCGGTGGCGGTGGAGGTGGCTACTCGGGTGTCTTTGAAGCACGACCTGCGACACAAGCCAACGCGCTGCTCATCGCGGGTGGTGGCGGAGGCTCGGGCGGCGGTGCTTCGATGCTTGCAGGAGCAGGCGGCGGAACCGATGGCGAGTCTGCATTTGGTGCAAGCGGCGGAACTCAAACGATGGGTGGGTCCTGTCCCAGCGCGGGGTGCACCGATGGCGCCGAACTTCTTGGGGGCAACGGCGGAAACCAAAGCAACGGCGACGGCGGCGGTGGCGGTGGCGGTGGCTACTGGGGCGGTGCAGGTGGCTTTCCCGCAAACAGTGATGCAGGCAGCGCCGGAGGAGGCTCGGGCTTCATCCGTGCGGATGGGATGTCACCCATGCTTATTGCCGGCACAAACGGGACACCCGGAAACGCTGGCGATGCTACGCGGCTTGGCGCAGGCGAACCCGGTGAATCCGGCACTGTGTTCTTGGTCTGCACTGCTGAATGAGCCCATGAAATAGCGAGTTGCCTGTGTCGTATCCACTACGAGCATGTCGATGAATCGCGGCGCCGCAGCCCTCGCGGGTTTAGGGATTGGTGTGGTCATTGGGTTTCTCCTCGGTGGACTGGGTCCACGCAGAGAACTCGCGGCTGCCGAGCTTGAGGTTGTGACGCTCGAAGAGGAGCTCGCGAACTCGGATGCACCGTCTCGGCTTCGCTCGCCAGTGCCGGGACTCAACGAGATCTTGCGCGAGCGACGACGAGAAGAACCACGACACCACGACGCAGGAATCCCGATCGATGGTGCGCTGCCCACGACCGACGATGCAGAGTGGGACGACGACCCTCTCGAAGCGTACCGGCATGCTGCATCTCTCCAACGCGTCCGCACGGTTCAATCTCGCGCCGCGCTCCAAGAACAAGGTGAGTTGAGCGATACGGAGATGAACGAAATCGACGCCACGATCGAAACGATGAACGATCAGCTGCTGGGATACGGCGAGGAGCTGATGTTCTTGGCGCTCCAAGGTACGGAACCAGAGCCAGGTGACTTGCTCGGGATCACCCACGACGTCACCGGCGTGCTGCACGAGGCCCAACTCCAGCTCCAAGCAGTGCTTGGAGACCGATCAAGCGACGTGGATGCTGAGGCGCTCGAGATCTGGAACTACATCGATCTGGATCGCCTGGAACCTGCTGCACGTGCTGCGATCGACCGGTCGGAATGAAAACGCTTCGCGACGCGTGGATCGTGGCGCTCTTCGATTTGGGCGAGTCGCTTCGATCGCGAAAGGTCCTCGTCTTTCTTGCGCTCTACGTCGTCGGCGCCATTGCCGCCACCTACATCTTCACCGAGATTCTGCAGTCGATCGAAACGGAACTCGCGTCCCAACTCTTGGTCGCGCGAACAGACCGACCTGGCAGTTTGACCACCGCGGTGATGGAGAGTCCCGAGCTTCGTCGTGTGTTGGCCAAACTCGTCGGCGACCGGGATCTCGCTGCTCAACTCATCTCGATTCCACCGATTGCGTTGCTCTACGGCTGGGTCGCCATGGCGTTTGGACCGATCTTCGTGGTGCTCACGTCCAGCGACACGGTGTCGACAGAACTCGCTACAGGCTCGGCGCGCTTTGCGTTGGTCCGCACCGACCGCTCTTCGTGGGCCCTCGGAAAGCTACTGGGACAAGCCACACTTCTTGCCGTAGGCGTGCTGCTTGGCGGCGTGGCTGCATGGCTAACGGGCTACGTTCGGATGGGCAGCTTTCCAGGGATAGCGACGGCTGCGTGGACCCTGCGCTACGCGGCAAGCGCGTTCGTCTACGCGTACGCGTACCTCGGCTTGGCGCTGGGCGTATCGCAACTCACCCGTTCGGTTCCCTGGTCACGCGGACTGGGACTCTTCGCGCTCATCGGAGTGGTCGTCGCTTCTGCACTGTTGCGGCACGACGAGTTTCGAGAAGCGTCACCCGTTCTCTTTGATTCGCTCGCGCTTCTTTTCCCGTCCACGCACAAACTCGATCTCTGGCGAACCGGTGCAGACATCGTCCCCGCGGTGGTGATGCTCTTTGCTCTTGGCACCGTGTACTTCACGTTGGGGCACCTTCGGTTCGCACGGAGAGACGCATGAGTCTCGCACTGCGCCTCAAGGGCGTCCGCAAGGAATACGGGAAGAACATCGCACTCGACGGTCTTGACCTCGAAGTTCCACGCGGAAGTGTGTTTGGGTTTGTCGGTCCAAACGGCGCGGGAAAGACCACCACGTTTGGCATCGTCTCAGGCGCCATCCGACCCGACGCCGGAACGATCGACATTCTCGGCAAGGGGGCTTTCAACCCCGCGCATCATGCTGGGCGAGTCGCCGTACTCCCCCAAGACTGCCAGCTCAACCCGTTCAGCAGCGCGCGGCAGATCCTCACGTTCTTCGCGCGCCTTCAAGGTTACTCCAAACGAGATGGCACACGTGAGGCGGAACGCGTGTTGGAACTCGTCCAACTCCAAGACCGGGGTGACGCGCGCGTTCGTGAACTCAGCCACGGGATGAAACGACGGCTCGCCGTCGCGCAAGCGTTTCTGGGCGATCCCGAACTGGTCTTGCTCGACGAGCCGACCGGCGGACTCGATCCGCATCTGGTGGTCGAGATGCGTAACGTCCTGCGGCAACAAGCCAAGCAACGAACTGTCGTGGTGAGCACACACATTCTCGGAGACATCCAATCCACGTGTGACCACGTCGCGTTTCTCGACGCGGGCCGTTGCGTACGCAGTGCATCGATGACCGACCTCACCCGCAGACAGAGTGTGGTGTGCATCCGCCTCGCCGAATCCGTTGCGATCGATGAGCTCGCGATTCTCACAGGACGAAGCCCTACCCTGCGGGACCTCGAGTTGAGATACACGCTCTTGCCCGATGAAGACCCAACCGAGGTCCAGCCACAAATCCTTGCGGACCTGCTGAAGCACGGCGCGCGAGTGCTGGAAGTTCAGTTGGGAGAGAGTTTGGAAGCCGCATACATGGAGTTACGCGACGAGGCTGTTGCGGAGCGGCGAGCCGAAGGGGATGTAGAAGTGCAGCAGGACTCGAAAACGGCAACCCCCATTGAAACCGAGTGAACACGTCCGTAGCGTGTGCGCATGAGACGGGCGGCGGTCTTCCTCTTATTGGCAGTGTCTTCCGGAGTCGCAGCATGCTCGGGTTCGGAGCCACCCGAACTCTCGATCCTGCAGGTCGGTCCAACAGTCGAGGCCGACGTGCTTCCCCGACTGGTGCTCGTTGCCGACCACCCATGGACGGCAATCGATCCGACACTTCCCGACTTCGACGCGATCACCTTGGAGTTCGCAGCCAGCGGACACGGCACGACGAGCTCGTGCACCATTGAAGTGCGACAAAACGAGATCGTCCGAGCACTCGACGCCGAACTCAATGATGAGCACTGCGTGGCCGAGTGGGATGGACAGCTCGAAGGTGTGCCCACACGCGTGGGTGACGTTGACGTGGTCGCCTCGCTTATCCGTGGCGACGAATCGATCGACGCACACTCGTCGCTCGATGTTCTTCGCGTGGGCATCGACGAAATCCAACTTCTTGGCGATGCGCGCGTTGGACTGCTCTATCGCGCGATGGATGGAGTCCGCTACGGCTACTTCGAAATCGGAACTGAACTCGCACCGTGGCGAAACCACCCCGACGCCACGGAGGTGGATGCCACACCGGTCGAGCTCGCAGATGAAACGCGCCGTCCGCATCCTGACGTCTGGGAGGACGTCACCTCGCCTCCGGTGGATGCCGCGAGTCCTGACGGTGTCGAGCAGGACGCGTACAACCTTCCGATCGGTTGGGTTTCGGGCAACGCCGTCGAAGGCAACATCTCCTGGGTTGTCGAAGGCTCCGCACGCGAGGCGCTTCGTGTGGTCTCGGACTCCGCGCAACTCGGCGACGTGCCAATCGAAGACGGAAGCCTTGTCGACTTCGTCGCCGACTGGGTTCCCGGCGTAGGCCGTTTCGATCGAGAGTTGGTGCTTCATCTCGAGACCCGACACAACGATGAGTGGATTCGACTCCCTGGCGAACTCCGCACGACCCATCGGATCTACGGACTCATCGCAACACCGGAGTTCGACTACGAAGATTCGCCCCACCGACCGTGGGTCGACGTGCTGGACCGAATCGCCGAGTGGCTGCCCGAAGCGGGTAGCGATGACCCGGACATCGTGGGCGCCGCAATCGTTGAAGGTGTGTTCTACGACTTCGGTCTGCAGTACGACAATCAGCGCGGCGCCTCGCACTACACCTCGTATCCCGGCGGCACCTGGAACGGCGCGGCGTTCAACCTCTCGCGTTTTCAAGAGCAAGCGGACGGAAACATCATCAACTGCTCTGACGCCGCTTCGATCGTTTCCACGTACGCAAACATGGCCGGCCTCAACTTCCGCTACCACATCATCCAACATCAAAGCGCCGGCGGCTTTGAGCTGAACTACCTGCACGCGATTGGGCGCGACTTTGGCGCGTCACCCTTTGTGAGTGGTCGTCCCTACTTTCGCTATCACGCTGTCGTGGGCCCGGCGGACACGCGAATCTATGACTCGACGCTCGCACTCGACGGTGACGGTGACCCCGGTGCTGCTCCGCACGAACTCCTTCTCGTTCAAGGTCTATCCGAAATGGACTACCTCGTCGGGTTGAGTCCGGAATGGGATCGCGTTCGTGTGTTCGTCGATGACCAAGTGAGGATCCGATGAGAGTCGCACTCACCCTACTCGCCCTGAGTATCCCGCTCGGTGCAGCCGCACAAAGGACCGGACTGCCGGTGGATTCGATCGCGTTCGCGGGCACGCAACGGACAGATATCGATGCGTCCGATCCTCATGGTGCTGTTCGAGTCACGTTCTCCGGCAGCCGCACCATTCAACTGGACGTTCGCGTCGAAGCTACGTCTGCCGCAGCGCACGCGGCGCTTCAAGACATCGTTCGGACGACAGCCGGCGAACTCCCGTCGTTGCAGATCGGCGAAGCCGCGTTTGGGGATGACACCTACGTTGCGTTCGTTCGCGAGAACATCGTTGTCGTTGTCCGCTCCGACGCAGCGCGGTCCGATGCTCAGGCACTTGACCGGCTCATCGGACAGGCCCCGCGCGGAACGCCGAACTTGGATTCCGTTCAAGTCGCGGTGCCACAACTTGAGCCGGGCACGCCGACCGCGGTCGAGTTCCCACGCGATGTCTTGAGCGCGCACTTGGTTGTTCGAGGCCCTGCCACGGCTCGAAAGACCCGGAGCGGTTGGGTTGTGACACGCACAGGAGCTGGCGAAATCCGGTTCGAAACGTCGGTGTGCGACGCTCTTCTACGTCGCCGCTAGCGCTTAGGGGCAACCCACGTCGTCGGTTGGTACGACGAGTCGGATGGTTGTCTCCGAAAGCCGCGTGACCCCATCACGAAAGACCACATTGAGCAGGGTCTGCTGTGGTTCCGTGATGTCGCTATTGCGCAACAGGATCTCAAACGCGAGCTGTGTACCTGGACGCACAGCACTGAACCGGTCTCCGAAATCCATCGCTGCGTCCATCGGCGAAGCGCCAGCCGTACGGATTTCATCCACAAAGTCGAGTGCGTCGAGTCCGCCATCGTCATCTTCGAGGAGGAGAGCAACTTCAACAGAGACCTCGTCCACCAACGAGCGCACGACGTCAACGACACCGGTGTCTAGGTCCTGACCGCGCGAACCAATGTCGACAACGATGGGATCACCTGAATCCGTTACCGCGCCTGAATCTTGGGCAACCTGCAACAGATCAGAGCGCCCCGAAGGTCCAGATGTCTCACCACTGTATATACCCAGCACTCGAATCCCGGATTCGCCAAGCGCCGTGATCATTTGGGCGTACGTGGGCGGCGTTGGCGAGAGAGAGTCGTAGGGTGCGGTTTCAGAAGGCCCGTTGTGCATTGCCGCATCCGTGAACAGCAGAACGACTCGCGCCCCAGTCTCGCGAAAACACGGATAGCCAGCCGTGTTCGGCGGGCACTCAGCCATCGGCACGAACTCTCCCAACCCGGCTCCGGTTGCGAGTTGATGGAGTGCGACGACTTGGCTCTCGGCAATGTCCGCACCATCTCGCAGCATCAACGACTCCACTGCACCTTGAACTGCCCGCACATCCGATGTGCTGGGTTGCACCAGTCGGAACGGCACGTCACTCGAGTTGCCGTACGGGCTCTGCGGGAAGTCTGAAAACTCGGCGACCGCCAGCTGCACATCGTCGATCGCTGCGGCGAGTTGAGGTGCAATCTGGTCTTGCAACGTCGCAGCGATCCGCTCGATCTCCTCGCCCATGCTGGCGCTGCTATCGATGAGAAACACGATATCGGCGGTGGCAATGCGTGCGGTGAGTTCGACTCGGACGACCTGCTCTTCACCCAACGGAAGTTCGACGCAGCGCTCGGCTTCGCCAGCGTCCAGCGTTCCCGCGTCAACTCCACCGTCGGCTTCGCGCACATCGACTCCCGCGTCTTCAGCAGGAACGTCATCATCGCCACACATCATCAACGTCAGCGCGCATCCCAACGCAATTGCCTTCATCACCCCTCCCTGCACCGACTCGAGCAAACTTCATGCCGCAACCGCACCCGGAAACGCAACCGTTCGGATAACGAGCGTCACTCGAGCAACACCAAGCTTGTGCAAACACTGACGGGCAACGAAATGCAACGTTCAGTACCCGCGGAGCACTAAACTCTGTGTGTGAGTCAGTCGCCCGCGTACGACGACGCCCGATCCGATCCGGAAGCGCTGGAATTCATGCGGCGTCGCATCGCTGCGTACGGCGGCATTCTCGGTCTGGTTGGGTTGGCAGGCTTAGTGATCCGCACGGTGATGGCGTTCGCCTTTGGTTACGAAGCGACGCTGGAGCGCGACCCGTCACTGATTCCGCACGCTGCTGCGACCGCGGCATTCTTGTTGCTCTACGCAAGTGCACGTTTCGGCCCTGGCACCTGGCACTTCTTGGTCGCCGCCGAATCCCTCGGAATGATTCTCGGCAGCTGCGGCTACATCTGGATGGGCGCATCCATTCCGATTCAGGCCAACCCCGTGCCTATCGTTTCCGGAGTGATGTCGCTCGGCTTCTTTGCGCGCGCGATCTACGTCCCAAGCCCGCCGCGACGAACGCTCATCCTCGGCGTCGTGCTCGGCGTTTGCTTCGCTGCGGCGATGTACGTCCACGCGGTCGAAGATCTGACACCCGAACTTCTCGCCACGATCGAAGCCGCGGACCTCGGGCCCGGAACCCCAAACGAGTTTGCTCTCAACATGGCGATTGAAGCTGTCGTCTGGTGGACCTTCAGTGTGATCCTCGCCACGCTCGCGAGTCGCGTCATCTACGGCCTACGCAGCGAGGTGCGCGATGTGAAGCGCCTGGGTCAGTACACCCTCGAGACCAAGATCGGTGAAGGCGGAATGGGTGTCGTCTATCGCGCGAGTCACGGGATGTTGCGACGACCCACTGCCGTGAAGCTGCTGCATCCTGAAACAACCGGTCAGGCTGCGTTGGCTCGTTTTGAGCGCGAGGTGCAACTCACCGCAAAGCTCACTCACACCAACACGGTGACCATCTTCGACTACGGGCGCACTCCGGAGGGAGTGTTCTACTACGCGATGGAGTTGCTGGACGGCGCGACGCTGCACGACGTGGTCGAAGCCAGCAGCGCGCAAGATCCTTCTCGTGTCGTTCATATCATCCGCCAGGCCGCAGCTGCGCTCGCTGAAGCCCACGACATCGGGCTGATTCATCGGGACATCAAGCCCGCCAACATCATGCTCTGCACACAGGGCGGCGAGTTGGATGTGGCGAAGGTGTGTGATTTTGGTCTGGTCAAAGAGTTGGACCGCGCCAGTGTTTCGATGAGCCAGGACGTTGTGGCGGGTACGCCGCAGTACATTGCACCCGAAGCGATCACCGATCCTCAACGCGTCGACGCGCGAACCGACGTGTACGCGTTAGGCGCCGTCGCATTCTATCTGCTGACCGGCGAACACGTGTTTGCGGGCACGTCCGTCGTCGAAGTGTGTAGTCACCATTTGCATACCAAGCCGGATCGGCCGTCGGAGCGGCTGGGTTCGCCGCTACCGAGCGAGCTTGAAGAGTTGGTGTTGGAGTGCCTCGCGAAGGATCCGGGTTCTCGTCCGAAGACCGCGCACGCCCTGGCGAAGCGTCTTGCCCAGCTCGAGATCCCCGCGTGGACACAGGAACGAGCTCTGTCGTGGTGGGGTGACTACGGCGAAGAACTGCAATCGCGGCTCAAAGAGCCTGACTCCGGGGCCGGCACACTGATGATGGCCATCGACCGATAGGAAGAAAAATCTCCGTCGAATGATCGAAACGGGATCGGGCGCGACCAATTCTCAAAAAAGGGAATTCGTTGTGACTCGAACTCTATTTTTCGGCTGTCTAGCTATCTATTTGATCGGCTGCCCCAGCGGTGACGACACGTCCTCATGCGGGGACGCTTTTCAGATTTCCCCGGAGCGTATCGACATTCCAAACGGGGCGACTGGAGTTGTGAGCGTCGAGTTCCAAGGCACCGGCGCACCTCCAAGCTCACAACTAACGCACGAAGGTCCCTTCGATGCCCAGTGGGGTAGCGGCGAAGACTCCTGGTTTCCCGCGACCGGGGAGACGAACTCCATCATCGTGACCTGCGAACGTGGCGGAGGCGAGGGCACAGTCACGATCAGGGCGAGCGACGAGCTAACCCTTCCCTGCACGCAGGTCATCAGCGTGACGTGTGCACCACCCATCGACGGCGGGGACTGCGAACCTTGCGAAATCGCCTCGGACTGCGGTGCGGGACGAATCTGCGGCGACGGGTGTTGCAAGCCCGAGAGCGGTTCCATGCCCTGCTCCGGCGATGGCGAGTGCCCCAGCGTGCGACCGGTTTGTGTCGACGGTCCCATCGGCGAGGTGTGTGCGTTCTGTCGAAGCGAAGCAGAATGCGCAGGTCCAGGAGACGTGTGTTTCAACAACCACTGCGTCGGATGCGTGGAGGACGGTGATTGCGAAAGCGGCATCTGTGAAGGACGTGAATGCGCGGAGTGTCGAACGGACGCAGAGTGCGCAGGCCTGACACCGCACTGTATGATGGGCCAGTGCGCGCAGTGCCTCGACGACAGTGAGTGCTCGGATGCACTGCCTCGCTGTGGCGACGACGGAATCTGCGTCGAGTGTGCAACCGAAACCGATTGCGGGGGAGGCACGCCATTCTGTCGCGAGGGTCGATGTTCACCATGTGGTGGTGATTCCGACTGCCCATCCCGCGCGCTTCCCAACTGCCTTTTCTCAGGTTGCGGGCCGTGCGATGGCGATTTCGACTGCGACGGCGAGTACACGTGCGAACGCGACGTCGGTGTCGAACGCTCGTGCTCGATGGAGTGCTCTGGCGACTCAGACTGCGACGACGACCAACGCTGTTTCGCAGGCCGATGCGGAACGTGCGAAGCCGACGCGGACTGCCCGCCCGCCGCACCACACTGCGGCGAAGGCAACCTGTGTTACGAGTGCGCGGCCACCTCGCCCTGTACCGATGGACGGGTGTGCAACATTCGCTTTGGTCAGTGCGTCGACTGTATTTCGGACAACGATTGCGACGCCGTCGCACCGCGCTGCTCCATGAACGCCTGTTTGGGCTGTCAGGACGACGAGGACTGCACCCGTTTCGGGAGCGAATTCACGTGCCTGCCAGACGGTCGCTGCGAGACCTAGGGAGGCGTGAGTAATCGCACTCGGCGGTGACCCGTTGAAGTGAGGTTCGCCATCTTCTTCATGTGCAGGGGGAGCCCACAGCGGAGGTGATTCCGTTGCCGAGATCCAAAGTCAGCGACGCGGATCTCGTCAGAGCCCATCGCGAAGACGACGCGACGGCGATGGAGCGTCTGTATCGACGACATGCCGAGGGCTTACTGGGTATGGCGACGCGGCTGTTGGGACAACGCGCCGAAGCCGATGACGCGGTACACGACGCATTCGTCCGAATCTTGAGTCGCCTGCCCGAACTGCGTGACCCGACTCGCTTTCGCGCTTGGGCGTTCCGGATCGCGATCAACGAGTGTCGGAAACGTCTTCGACGACGTCGGCGCTACATCTTTGGTGACAAGATTCCGAACGAGGCGCTCGACCGCATTTCCACCAAGTGCATCGACCCAGAACAAGCCGCTGAACTGAAGTGGCTGGCGGTTCGAATCGCGTCATTGCCAGTGGACGAGCGCATCGCGTGGTCGCTCCGTCATATCGAAGGATACGACCTCGAAGAGTGCGCAGCGCTGGCGGATTGCTCGCTCTCGACCATCAAACGTCGACTCAAACGCGCGGAACATCGCATCCGCAGCGGGAGACCCTAGTGACCGAAGATCTATCTGAGTTGGTGTCGAAACACGCCGAGGATGTTGACCCGGCTCGTGTGGATGCCGTTTGGAAACGAATCAGTCGTTCCCGTCGACATCCCGCCGAGTCGATGTGGACACTGCCCGTGCGAGTCGCCGCAGTATTCGTCCTCGCGTTGGCGGTTGCCGGGCCTGTTTGGGCACTCCGACACTCCGACGATGCACCTCTCCGCCTCGCCTCGGGTGAAGATCTTCCCTCCGTGCTGCGGAGTGAAGGCACACAACGCGAGATTCGTTTGTCCGACGGTTCTGTGATCCGCCTCGGCCCAGAGTCGCACTTGCTCGTGCTCTTTAACGAGCTGGGTCGCGTCGAAGTTCTCCATCGAAGTGGAGATGTCGAGTTTGATGTGGATGACGACTCCGGCCGCCTCTGGCGAATCGATGCGGGTTTGGCTGCGATGGAAGTGATGCACGCAACAGTGCGCGTTGAGCGCTCGCGTGAGGTGCGTGTCAGCGTCAAGCGCGGCCAAGCGCTTGTCCGGAGCGTGTTGCTCGAAGACGGGGTGGAGTTGTTGCACGCGTCGGAAGCACTCGGCTTGCCGACAGGAGTGCGGCTCGATGCCCCCATGACGCATCATGCTGCGCCTCAAACGGTCGGTACGGACACGCCCATCCACACATCTATTCCGAGTCGCGCGCTCTTGCTTCGAGCGGAGCGGCTCCGTCGAACAGGACAGACGTCGGAAGCTGCGGGGCTCTTGCACAGCATCGTCGAGCGAAACGATGCGGAGAGTCCCATCGCAGCGTTCACGTTGGGTCGCGTCCACCAAGCCCAACGACCTGAACTTGCAGCGCATGATTTCGCGCTCGCCATTCAACTGGGTTTGGAAGAGCCGCTCCGACGCGCGGCGCATCGACGTTGGATTGAAAGTTTGGCCGCTTCGGGCGCGAACACCGCGCAAGCCGAAGCCGTGATGTTGCAGGAGTATCCAGACGAACCACTTCTGCAGCTGGACAACGAGGAGGACGAATGAAGCGAGTTGTGGGGAGTCTTGCGTTTCTGTGGGTGGCACAAGTCGGATTTGCGCAGCCGGATTTCTCGGCCGTCGAAAACGCGCTTCATCCGGCCGAATCGGAACGCAAGAAGTTCGATGAACCCACGATCGCTGACGAGACCCACGTCGATGTCGAGGTGTCAGAATCTCATGTCAACGTCGAGGTGACGCAGCAGGTCGACGACGAAGTCGAACTTGCGACGCCACCACGTCGGTCACTCAACGGTTTCGTGATGGGATTCGACGTGATGGCGGGTATCGATCGCTATCGGGGCGCACATCGCAACGGCGCACTCCGTGTCGGATTCCGGCTGCGTCCCGTAGCCGCTCTGGGCTTTGACATCGGATTTGGCATCGCGTTTCTCGGCCACGAAGTCGAGGACGTCCGGCTGAACGGTCTCGAAGGCAGCGTGCATGTCGACATGCGCACATACTTCAACGCGGGCGCACCGACGCAACCATTCTTGGTCGGCGGACTACGCTACGGACGGTTCTTCGCCACGAATGCTGAATCCGAGTGCCCATCGGTACACTCCTCGTCGCCGAGCGAACCGACCATCTCGGTCAGCATGAGTTTCTACGATCTCTCTGGCGGTGCTGGGTTCGAGTTCCAACTGAACGAAAACGTTGCCGTGGTCTGGGACGTTCGAGGAGTGCGTCGTACCGGAGTGCGTGGTGACCGAGAGTTCCAGCGCGACAGCGTCAACGGCGAGACGACATCCCGTTCGATGTTTGGCTGGTCGACCTACTTGGGATTGGTCGCGACAGCATCGACGCCAGCGCCAGAACCGCCGAAAAAAGCCAACGGTTGGTGGTAGTGGCGCGCAGCCACACGTGATTGGCATCTAGTCGAACGACAGCTGGCCGCTTTTCGACGACGCTCCAAGCATGGTGCGAATTGTGGCGTTGTTGGTGTTGGCGGCTTGTGGATCCGACTCGGACCCCGGCGACAGTGCTGGCGGTGATGGCGACAGTGCTGTGGGTGATGCAGGTGAGACTCTGGACTCGATGGCGGTCGACGCGGCCACGGACTCAACCACGCATCAACCGCCCGACCTTCCCATCGTCACTAGCTACGGCTTCGATGACGAACCCGAACTCATCACCATGGGTCCTGTGGGCAACATCTACGCGTGGGGAGATTCCGGCTGGACCACCGCGGAATGGCACGACTCGCACCGTGGAGGCTTTCGGTCAGAACAGAGTGATGCGGTGGTCAGTGGTCCGTTCGTCATGGAACAAGTGTATCCGGACACCGTCTTTGGAGACGGTCCTGGCGGCGCCACGTTCTCCTTCGAGCCTGCGCTCGAGGAGTTCTACATCTGTTGGTCGGTGAAGTGGGACGCGGACTTTGACCACAATGAGGTGAGCGAGAAGTGGTTGTTCATGAACCTCAACCGGGCATCCGATGTGCAACTCTTCCAACTCGAATTCGGTAACGAAGCGCTGCACTACATCCCAGAAGCGAGCGGTCATGAAGCACTCCGCGCGAACATGGTTGCGGAAGCTCCGCCAATCGATGGCGAATGGGTGCTCTATGAACTCTACTTCGACGTGCCAACTGGAACGGTTCGCTGGTGGACTAACGGCGAACTCCACGCTGAGCACACGGGACGACCGATCTTTCCGCTGCAGGAACTGAGCATCAACGGCACCTGGGGCGGCGGAGGCGGCAAAGTGGGAACCCACTCGCGCTACACCGACCACATTCTGATTGCGGGCCGCTAGTTACCCTGGAGGCGTCAAGCCGACAGCGGTGTGGGGTCCGGCAGCCGCGCTCGGAAAGACCAACTGGTGATCGTCTCCATCGATCCCCGGACGCGAATACGCACCCAACGTGAGGACTTGTTGGTCGGCAAGCTCGATCGTCATGTCGGCCGTGTAGTCGACGACACCGTCCGGGTCCCCGAACGTATCGACGCCCGCACCCACGTCGACACCAAACGTGTACGTGCCCGCAGGGAGCATGATCGAACTCGCTGCAACCTCACCCTGAGCAGCGATGGTGACAAGCGCTGTGTCTGGATCCGCCATGTTGTGTAGCGCGACGCCACCTTCGAACGCGTAACTCCCGTGAAAGAACACGATCTTCGCCATGCCAGCAGGCGGTGCTTCCGTGTCTTCTGCGACGGCGATCGGAATCCACGGACTGGTGCCACCTGGCGCCGAGAGCTGTGCGGAGATGAACGTGTACTGGTCACCTACGGCGATATCGATCGTTCCAAAGTCCTGGTAGTCAAAGTCGGTGCCCCCACGTCGAATGGTGAACGCGTAGCTTCCGGGATCGATGTCCATCCAGTCGCTGAGCGCTTCGTACGCGGTGGCGGTGGTGACTGCTGTATCGTCCGCATAGACATCGATCGTTTCGGCTTCTTCGGTACCTGAGAGGTGCCAGCCCCGAACGCGCGTAAACGCCATCCCGGCGTCCGAGCCTGCGTCGCTGCCAGCATCACTTCCTGCATCCGCACCTGCGTCTGAACCTGCGTCGGTTCCCGCATCCATCGGCCCGGTGTCTGTACCCGCATCGGGGCCAGCGTCCGGATCTACGGATCCGTCGTCGTCGCCGCAGGCAACACAAAGCACCAGGAGAGCCATCGAGAAACGCTGCATGGTTACGAGCCTAACCACGTGAAGGCGTCGAACTCAACTTAGCGAACGCGTCGGACGCCCACAGCGAGCAGATCCTCATCGTGAACTTCCGGAATCCCGCCGAGATCTTCTCCAAGCCTGCACCCGTTGCGTAACACCAGTTCAAACCTGTGGGTAAATCGCAAGGCGTCGCGTGCTTCGGGCGGCGCTGACACGATGGTGTGACCGTCCACGGAATCCAGGACCAAGAGGTTCTGCACGAGGACCTCATGCACAGCGCTGGCTACGCCAACCACATCCACGCGGTCGCCCGCACGCAAGGGCAACTCGGCGTCGTGTTGAATCCGAAGAGCAAGGTGGTCACCGCGGAGAAGCTGCACATCGAACGCCACACGATCCACGCCGTTGTCGCCGTGCTCGAGCACCATTCGTTTGTCGGCACTCTGCGCTGCTTTCTCAGCATCAACCGCAGTCTCGGGTGCGCATGCCATACACATGATGAGAAGAACTCGGCCCCGCATCGAACTCAGTCTACAACGGGAGGACAACCGACTCCCGACGCCATGCCGCTGAAGTTCCCGAGAACGTGACTTCCGCCGATTCCTGTCGCAACTGCAGTGCTCAGGTCGTGCGTCACGAGTTGACCCGCGATCGCTCCCGCGGCGCCAATTCCATACAGCACGCCACCGAGTTCGCCTTGGCGAGCAGATCGCGGAGTGCTGCTGCGCTCGTTCGTAAGCGCACCCGTGCCGATGTTCAGGTCGTAGAGGAAGTGCTCGTTACCCGCGCTGTCCCCGTCGATCACTAGGGGCGGTGTCAAACTCAGCACGATTTCGTCTCCATCCGTGTCGTCGGTAAACGTCACCGCAGCTGTCGCGGTCGTTGAAGCGACGTCCAATGTTGCCAATGTTTCAGCTGTTCCATCGGCGGGGAACACACCATCGGCGCTGACCGTCACGTAACCTTGCCCAGCGGAATCGAAGTCGAACCCATCGACAAAGTTGCCTGGCATCGTCAGCGTACCGAGATCCGTCGCTTCGCCTGTGCACACATCAATCCGTGCAAGCTTGGGTGTGCCTGGGTTGTCGTACACGCCGTAGAGAGTTTCGGTCGCCGGGTCGTAGCCGAGTCGATTGATCGCTAAGCCCAACGCTCCGATCGTGGTGGCATCGCCCGTGGTGATATCGATCGAAACCAACTCGCCCGAAATCACCGCGAACAGCGTCGGCTCTCCGACCGGGCCAGCGTCAAACACGTCGGGGTTGGTGTCGGGCGGCCCAACATCGGCTGCATCCACACCGACGTCTGTTCCCACGTCCGTCCCCGCATCCGACCCCGCATCGGTTCCGGAGTCCGGGGCACCCACGTCCGCACCGCCATCGCTACCGGCATCAGGAACCACAGTGCCGTCGTCGCCACAGGCAACGAGCAGGCAAACCAACACGGCGAACCTTCGCATGTGTCTACAATACCAGCATGACCGCTTTGGGAAGCTAGTCGCCGGGAAGAACGGCATTCACAAACGCAATGGTCTCGGCCGATCGCGACTCCGCATCGAACTCGTACGCAGACAGTCGGTGCAAGCCATGCAAGTAGGTAAACAGCACCCGCGCCTGGGCCGTCGGGTCCAGCGAAGCATGAATTTCTCCGGACTCCTGTCCTTGCTTCACGATGTCTGCGACGTACTCAAGGAACGACTCAAAGCCACCGAACAGGTAGCGCTTGAGCTCACGCTCCGAGAGCACCTCATGCGTCAAACTGTTCGACACGAGACACCCTGCGGCCTTGTTGCGCGCAAGGTCGTCGATCACGACCTGAAAGAACCCATGGATCCGATCTTTGGCGCTGCCTTCCGCGCGCAACGCCTCGGAGCGTCGTGCCATGAACGTTTGATTGTAGTGTTTCAAGCACTCGAGATAGAGCGCGCGTTTGCTTTTGAACGCGTTGTAGAACGACCCCTCGCCGAGACCCATCGCCTTCTTTAGGTCTGCGACGGACGTGTTCACGTAGCCCTGCTTCCAAAACACCTTCGTTGCCTTTCGAAGTGCTTTGTCGCGATCGAACGCTCGAGGTCTACCCATCGTGCCAACATAGCACGTTTTATAACGTTCAGTACAAAACTTCTTGACGGCGAATCTTTTCTGTACCAATCGTTACAGAAAGGAGTTCTCATGAAAGACCGACCCAAATCGATTCGTGCTGTGTTCTTACTGACGTGCTTGAAGATCCTGATCGCCTGGACCTTCTTTGCGGTTGCCGCGTCAGGCGTGGTGTTGCCCGTCGACGCGACAAAGATTGCGTACACCGCGTCTGCGTACGTCGCGATCGCGATTCCGACCTTCGTGTTCATCCACCGTCGAAGCGCAATCGCCGTTCGAGTCTGCATCGCACTCGCCATCGCGGTGTCGCTGCCGACTGGAGCCGTCATCGCGATTTTGTTGGACCTGATCGCGCTAGGACTGACGTTCCGGCCGCCCGCACGTCGCTTCTTCGCGGTATCGGCATGACACGCGTTCTTGTCGTTGGCGCAAACGGAACGCTAGCGCGGGCAACGATTCGCTGTCTGCTCGAGGACGGCTATCTCGACATTACGATGGCGTGCCGGACGCTCTCCAAAGGAATGGATGCTCGGCAGCAGATCCTCACGTCGACTCCAAACGCGGACGCCGATCAACTTCGAGTTGTCGGCGGGTTTGACATGAACGACCCCGCGAGCATCGAAGCGTCGATCTCCGATCTTGATCAAGCGTTCGACATCGTGTTCCTCGCAGCCGGGTTCCCCGTGTTCTCGGAGGACTTTGAAGTCGTCGAGTGGAACGGTCAGACGGTCGAGAAGCAGGTCTTTCAGAACGCCATGGGTGCCCACATCACGCTCTGTCTCCTTCGCCGACGTGGTCTCTTGGCCTCGAACGCACGTGTGGTTGTTGCAGGCGGGGAAGGCGCGCGTGGCATTGCGGGCATGATCGAACGCCCGGTGTTTCCCACCCCCGCGGCGTTCCGCGCATACATATCCGGCGCTCTTCGAGGGCAAGGTCGTTACAACGCCATGAACGCCATCGGCGTGTCCAAATTGTGTTCGGCACTTTGGACTCGGAAGATTGCAGAGACTTCGGAGGAGGAGTTCGAGGTGGTGTGGTTCTCGCCCGGTCTCACCAGTCAATCGGCGGGACTGGACGAGCATCTGCCAAGAGCGAAAGCACTGCTGATGAAGTTCATGCTGGGCACCATGCATGTTCTTGGAAAAGCACAAGGGCCTCGTGAAGGGGGTCGTAAGTTTGCCGACTGCCTTCAGCGCAAAGTTGGGCGCAGCGGCGACCTGCTCGGCGCACCGCCCGGAAAGACGCGCGGCTCCCTCACCGATCAATCGCCGCTGAACCCGTTGTTCACCGATGAACGATTCGTCGACGAGTATTGGTTGATCCTCGAAGAGACGTTTGGACCTTTCGCGAGCTTCTCGCCGGCCGCCTGATGATCAGCGCGGAATACGAATCGCTTGGGGCGCGATCACGTCCGCGAGCGTATCGGGTAAGCCGCGACAGGTCAGTTCGCCACGCCTCAACGTGCAACCACTGTTTGCAGCCGCCAACGAACCGTCGAGATGTTCAACACGACGAAGAGCGCGCTGTTCTTCTTCGTACTCTCCCCAGCACCACGCTTCTCGATTGACGATGGCACAGGTGGTCTCATTGAACGCGGTGATCGCAGTAGCGCGCCCTAAACCGTCCACAGGACCAGGCGTGAAGTCGCGTTCTGCATACTCCGCGAGCTCTCGTCCAAGTTGGCCTTGTCGGTTGTAGCCCCAACACAGCACCTCGCCCGACGTGTGCCGGACGCAAGCGTGAACGTTGCCGACGGCGACTTGGGCAACACGACGGAGCGACTCCACCGCCGGACGATTCGGATATCCCCAACACGTCAGACCTTGCTGGCGGGTGACCGCACATCCGCCGCGATCTCCAAATGCGTATTGTCGCGTTGCTTCGGCAACCAGCGTCGGCTCGACGTCGCCGTGTCCATCGAGGCCGAGCGCTTCGCGAGCCCCCCAACACCACACGCCACCATCGCGAACACGTGCACAACCCAGGCGAGATCGCAGATCGAGCTCGACAACGTTCTCGATGCCTTCGACGGTCCACGAGGGGACCTGATCGCGACCACGGTTTCCACGACACTCAATGGTGCGCTCTGCGCTAATCCAACAAAGTCGATCCGAAGTGGAAGCGAGTGCAAGCGCACCGTCCAACGCCTCGACGCGACGAAGGACCGGCGAACGCTCGGGCAAGCCAAACCCTGAGCCGACGCACTGACCTTCACGGTTTCGACCGGCGACGAAGCAGACTCCCCACGACGTACTGAACGCGCGAACGTTGGCCACCGGAATGCGCCGGCCGTTCGACATGTCGGGCACGGGGCCGGCCTGACCATGATTGCTGCGTCCCCAACATGCGACCTCGTCGTCCGCCCGAGCACACGCGAACGCGACACCAAACGCGATCTCATCGGCGCGCGACACCGGCAACATTCCGCGCTGGCAACCTACGTTGCCATCTGCATCGATCGTGCAGCGAGTGTCACCCGAGAGAGTCGACCGACCGCTCTGGGACGTGGTCTCTCGTCGCTGGCCGTCACGCTCCCAACACACCGTTCCGTCATTCACCGCAGCACACGCAAAGTCGATGCGTTCTTCCCCGCTCCAGCAGTTGGGATCGCAGTCGCCGACACCTCGAACGATCGGAAACCGGCTCAGCTCGACCCGCGACGCCCCGACGACACCTTCAACTTCGCCCGTGCCAACGAGACCCCAGCACGAAACGTTTCCACCCTGCATCACGACACAGGTGCTTCGTCCACCCGCGGTCAGAGAGATTGCCGAGTCCACGTTCGGAATGACAATGGGCTCTCGAACATCGTCGAGCCCCTCGCCGCTCTGGCCCATCTGTCCAACACGTCCGTCCCCCCAACACGCGACAGCACCCGAAGTCTGCCGTGCACACGTGTGTGCTGCGCCGGCGGCGATCTGCACAACACCCGATAGGTTTGGCACCGGTGAAGGCGCAGCGGATCCCCAACAGCGAACTTGCCCGTCTCGACTCAACGCGCACGTGTGTTCGTCTCCCGCAGCAAGTTCGACTGCGTTTTCGACGCCGCTGATCATTCGCGGGTCGGTTCCTGCTGCGCCACCGAGTTGCTCGGTTCGCCCCCAGCACGCGACACGCCCTTCCACGATCACGCACGCATGCTCTCGACCAGCCACAAGTCGCCGCGAATGTTGCGGCCAGTCGTCTGCCTCTGGTGCTTCGAGCGCTTCGGGAGCTTCGCGAACGGGCTCCTCGAACAAGGGTTCGTCGTCGGGTAGCTCGTCGGGCAGCTGCTCGGGCACTTCTTCGCGAGTGCTCGCGTCGCCTGAGCACGCCCAGCCCGCCAAGATTGCGCAAGTCACGTAAACGACGCGCATTCGGCATCACAACAACGTTCGCCGCGAAAGGCAAGCGCGGGTACCATCCGGCATGGCGCGAATCCTCTTGCTGCTTGTTGTCCTGGTGGGGTGCAAGGACCGAACGGCACACGTCCCACCCGCGAGCTTTGGAATCCACGAGGTGGTCGAAACAGGTGGTGTTGAAATGCAGCCCTGGGATTCGATCGATACCCCTCGGCGCGTCAACCCGACTGCTGAGATTGACGGAAGCGGAGTGGCAGAAATCTGGGAGGAGATCGACGACATGACCGGTCTGCCGCACATTCGGATGCGCTTTACACCTGCGGCGGCAACGCGCTTCGCGAACTTCACCCAGGCTCAACTCCGCAAACCGATCGCGATTGTCGTCGACGGTCGGATCCTGTCTGCACCCATTGTGCAGGACCGCATCGGTGGTGGAGAGGCATCGCTGACTGTCGGCGACCCTGCGAACTTGCCGCCGATCCGTGCGGCACTGCATCTGCCACCACCGTGAAGCAGTCCTGTCGCTTTCAAAGTCACAGCTGGGGCCGGTGATAACCCAATCGGCGGGTCGGCCGACCTGAGCAGACCTCTATTTTCTAGGGAGTTGAGCACGGAACAGGTCCTGCACTTATCGAGGACATGTCCCAACGCTGGCTTGTCCTGATCTTTGTGTTCGGTTGCACCGAAAGCCTCCCCACTTCCGATCGACCGGATGCGAGCGCCGCCAGAGATGCGGACACCTCCCTCGATTCGGGGAGTGATGCAGCGTCCGAAGACAGCGGCTCGATCGACGGCGGAGGCGAGTCCGATGCAGGCGATCTGCTTGGTGAAGTCGAGACCAACCCCGAGATCTGCGACAACGTCCTGGACGATGACCGCGACGGACGCATCGACGAAGGATGTGATTGCGTCGTGGGAACATCACGCGCGTGCAACGCTGGCCCGCAAGGCGTGGCCGGGATCGGAACGTGTCGCGACGGTATGCAAACGTGTGAGTCACTGGGCGCAACTGCCGAGTGGAGCGACTGCGTAGACGCGATCTACCCGAGCGCCGAACTCGCTTCGAGCGGTGGTGACGAAGACTGTGACGGTCTCATCGACGAAGACGAGTCGGTGTGCGTTGCGCGGATGGAAGTCGAATCAGGTGTCGCGTGTCGCAACGGAATTGACGACGACTGCGACGGGATTCTCGACTGCGACGAACCGAACTGCCCAGGCGTATCGGGATGTCCAACCCCCTGCGCGTCCAACGAGACCTACTGTCACGGCAACTACGACGAGGACTGTGACGGGATGCTCGACTGTGAAGACCCCGACTGCGAAGGCGACCCTTCGTGCGACATGGGGCCCTGCCCTCCGGGGCAAACGCCGATCTACACCGAACAAGATCTCGGCTCCTCTCCCGGCAGTTCGTCGATTCGCACCGGCAACGGTCGCCCGATTTGGGAAGAGGCGTGCGGAGGATCACCCTGTGATGACGGGCAGGTTCTCGTCCGTCCAAACGGCTCCGCCGAGCACTGCGTGCCCCCACCCAGCGAGTGCCCACCCGGTCAATACCCCAGCTACGTCGGCGGTGGGAGTTGGCAATGCCAAGGGCCATGCGATTGGATCATCCACTACGGACACATCTACGACTTCCAGAACCACTGCGCCGATCGACCCATGTTGTCGTGTCCAGATGGACAGGTCCCCACGTTCGTTCTTGAGACGCGCAACTGGCAGTGTCGCGATGTCTGCAACAACTTCTGGTACGACCGCATCTACGTCGACGGGATGCTCTATTGCATTCCATGCTGAGGACTCTGCTGTGTTGCGCACTTCTCGCGGGATGCGCCAGCGGCGATGCAACCGGTGACGTCGGCATGCGCTTCTTCGACGCTGAGGTTGATGCGGGTACGGACGCTGGCGTCGATGCGATGACAGACGCACCGATGTTTGACGCGCCGAGGGACGTCGCGCCGGACACCATCCTTCCGGATGCGGGTTCGATCTGCGGCGGAGACCGCGAGACGTGCTGTGTCGGCGACGAGTGTTCCGGAATCCTGGTTTGTCACGACGGGTTCTGCGCAACGTGCGGGCGCACAGGTGAGCCATGCTGCGACGGAGGAGGCTGCAACGCGGGCCTCACGTGCATCGACGGAGAGTGCGGTGGGTGCGGTGGACTCGGTGAGACCTGTTGCCCGGGAACACCATGTGAAGCGGCGATGGTGTGTGTGAGAGGCTCATGTCGGGCCTGCGGTGATGAGCCCGGCACGTGCGTCCCTGGTACGATGGACACCGCGAGTTGCGGCCGATGCGGAGTGCAAACGCGGGTGTGCAATGCCGCGTGCGAATGGGGCGACTTCACCAGTTGCATCGGTGAAGGCGCGTGCATGGCAGGCGAAACCGAAACGCGTGCATGCGGTTTGTGCGGCACTCAAACGCGAGCATGTGATGCCACCTGCAACTGGGAGGCGTATGACGACTGCTCCGGCGAAGGCACGTGCATGCCGGGTGACCCTGTCGTCGGAGCTTGCGAAGGCACCTGTCAGGCACAGTCCTGCGACGCCATGTGCAGTGCGACCGGTGCGTGCACAGCGCCCTCCCCGACCTGCTCGACTCTCTCGGAGGCGTGCAATCAGCCGTGTCGCGCCGGTTGGCATCACGTGAACGCGGAATGTGACCCGGCATGCGGCACCTGCATGACCGGCTGGGTCAATCACGCCACCCGATGCGACCCGGACTCAGGCGCAAGCTTCTGGTCGTGTCTGATCTGCAACGCAACCACGTGCTACGTATGCGGCGACGGGTACCACATCGGGCGGATTCAAAACCAAACCGCCGGCACAGGGACAAACTGTGGAACGTCGCCGCCCACCGTAATGCGCTGCGACATCAACACGCCGATGTTCGACGCATGTGGAGACACCTGTCCGACGGGGTACACGCGAACCTCGGTGCTTTCGATGAACGACACCGTCAACTGTCAGGGAGGCTGGCGAATTCGTTGTACGGGTCCCGGGACGTAGTCAGTACGCGCGCGATTCGAAAACGCTGTCGGTAAGCGAGCCCGGCCAACTTGGATGCGTGTCGATCTCAAGTGTCGCGACCTCGTACGGAAGGTGGTCGCTCGGGGCCGTAAATCGTTCGCGAAGGTCCGACCACCACTCTTTCGCGTGGGCATCCCAGAATGCCGGGTCGTCGACACGCATCGGGATTCGGCTTAAGTAGCGCACTCCCCAAACGAAACTGTCGACGTCGTCTTCTCGCCCGCAGAAGTCACTCGATGCCATGGCTTCTTCCCCGAACTGCGCGAAGTACTCCGAGAACGGGTCTTGGAAGAAGCCATCCACGTGTGCTTCTCCCAAAGTCCGGAGTGCAAATGCGCGAAGGAGCCAGCCGTTCATTGCATCTGGTTCTCGATAGCCCGCGTCGGGGTGAACCGTCACAAGCGTCACTTGGATACGTCGGACTGGCAGTGCTGTGAACTGTGGTGAGACGCTCGCCAGTAGATTGTGGGCCACGAAGGCGGTTCTCAAACCTCGGTCCACGTGCGTCGGATCAAGGTCCTTCGGACGTTCCAGGGCGAACTGAGTCATCGCAGAGCCGCGGAAGAAATAGCCTTGGCTTTGAACGACCTCGTCCACACGCTCTTTGAGCGCTTCACTCGCTAGCTCGACGAAGGACTGCGGACTCGGCTCCTGTTCCAAGCCTTCATCCGCGCCAATCTCACAGAGGTACTCGAGAAACTCGCCATCGGTGTACTGCGCAGCCAGTTCGTGAAGCGGCAGGTGCACCAACGCATCATGTTCAACCTTGCCGAGGTAGAGGTCGCTTCCCATCGAGCGCACCGTACTCACCTCCCGGTCAACGCGCTACGCTCCGTTCGCTCAAAGCACTGTGTGTGAGACCCTCTGGTATGCGTGTTCTCTTAGTGGTCGTTTTCGTCTTTGCGTGTTCCGAGTCCGATCCCGAATCGGCTCAGCCAGAGAGTCAAACCGAAGTGGAACCCGAGTCGGAACCGACAACCGAATCCGAAAGACAACAAAACGAGCCACCGTCGGTTGTAGCGCGTGAAGACATTGGCTGGACTGAGCCACCGACGCCGCCATCCTCGGGAGCCAGTCGCGCCAACAAGCGAGCGCTTCGTCATCACCGTTCCGACAACTATGACGCTGCCGCCGACGGGTTTCGCGCCGCACTCGCAGAAACACCGCACTATCTAAACGCCCGCTTCAACCTAGCGTGCGCACTGAGTTTGGGTGGCAAGCTCGCCGAAGCAAAAGCCGAGATCGAAACGCTTTGGCTTCGCGACCTACCAACGTTTGGTCCACGCTACGACGAGGACGATGATCTCGCCGCGCTGCGCGAGTCCGAACACAGTGAGGCACTCGCTACGATACGTCAGGCGATCCTCGCTGGGTACGTCGCAGCGATGGAGCATGGAGCACCGCTGGTTCATGAGACGACCGCCGATCGGGGCGAGGAGGCGGAGCGCCGCTACGCTCAGTCCGGAGTGTGGCTGCACGAGTCCGGGCGCTTCGTTCCGATGGGACGACGCATCTTTTCGGACCACGAGCAGGGAATGTACAACGCGCACATCGCGACATGGTTCCACCTCCCCCATCGACAACTGATCACCGCCATCGCGGGAAGCTCATCCTCGGACATGTCATCCCTAGAGGGCCTCTACGTCGAAGTGTTCCGTGCTCCAGACGGTGTGCGTGTGGGTCGACTTGCGGTTCCTTCCGACCGGGAAGAAAACCTGGTCTGGCGCGCATCGATTCGGTCCACGCCAGGCGGACTCCGTTGGTCCCTGCACGGGAATCGTGACCGAGATGGATTTGTTGGCCCTGCCGGCGAGCCGGATGGTCCAACCCTCCGTCTCATTCCAGAAGCCGGAAGCGATTGGAGTGACAGTATAAACGCCACGAACGTGAGCGTGGAGAGACATCGAAGTGTCCGCATTGGCGAAGGCGAAGCGACGGTGACCGCCCGACTCAATCGCCGGCACTACAACTTCGAACCCGACTACGGAGACGTATCGTTCGAGTCATCCACCGCGGACATAGGCACCACACACGTGCTCGTGCTGACGACCACGTTCATTGAGCTCGGCACAGACGGTCGTGGTCCTGGTCCATATGCGTTGAGCCGCATCGAGCGAGCATCGGGCAATGCGGAGCTGATGGACCATGGGGACGGGAACGCGTTCATGATGCAGAGCCACGACGCCGTCTACGTGCAACTCGACGCAATCACGAAGAGGTTTGGTGGCGCAGGACCAGCGTCGACACTCCCTGCAGGACTTGTCATCGCGCCGTCGGCAGATTGACTAGCCGAGTTCTTTCTCAAGCGCTTCGTACGCCGCTTTCGGCAGCTTGAACACAGCCGCGGAGTACGCACCGCTACCATCGCCTTGATAGTTAACCGCGCTTTTCCAAACTGTTTTCCGCGCGTGTTTCGTCAAACTCGAGATCACGTCCGCCGGCGGCGCCGCTTTAAGTTTGAACGCGACTTTGAGGGTGTCCCACGGCTCGTTTGGAACCAAACGCTCCAGCAACGCCTCCAGATGCACTTGACGCTTTTTCTTGGGCATCGCTTTGCCACCGTACTTGCCACAACGAAGGGCAAGCATCTCTTCATACAAGCGAAGCGTGGTCGCGAGTGGTGCAACGCCTTCTGTGGATTCGCTCAGATGCACGCGCACTGCATCGAGTGCGTCGTCCATGGCAGGCACACTCGCATCATGACGTGAGGTGCGGGTTGCTCGTTCCCGACAACGAAACACGAATGCGATCGAATGCTGGTCGTGGATCTCGTGCAGCTGATCGTCCAATGCCGCTTCAAAACCAACGAGCCGACGCACGTCTTCGTCCAATCCTGCCCAGCCTGCTTTGAACTCTTTCGGAGCCTTGGACGGTGCGTAGTCGCTCCCCAATACATGTGCGCCGAAACCGTTGTACTCCCCGTATGCCTCGTATGCGTGAACGTGGTGACCGCACCAATCTTTGGCGCCAACCAAGGTCAGCCCCTTTGGCCAGTTCAATGCCGACGTAAGTTTTCGCCGAGCACGTGATGGGTCATCTTCAAACCATACGTAAAAGTCCAGACTATCGTTCAGTCCGCCGATACCGTGATTGAAGTAGGGAAAGGTCATCGAGCCGATTTAGCACGCGTTCGATGAATGCAACGTGTCGTCGCCTGGTGAGCAACAATCGCGACAGCTATGGTTCGACCATGCGATCGCTTATGGCTCTTGCGCTGCTCTCTTCCTTGGCGTGTGGCGATGACTCCGCCGCGCCGGACTCCGGAACACCCGACGTTGGCGCCATGGATGGCGGCATGGACGCGAGCTCCACGGCGCACTGGATCCGCGACGACGTTGATGTGGCTCTTGTCCCCGTATACGCAGCGGTGAGCCACACCGAAGGACCTGTGACGCGTCAGTGGTTTCCGAAAGACCTGGCCGCACACCCCGCGGGAGAGTTGTGGGTGGTTCAGCAGATGGAGCGCGATTCCAGCTTCGACGACGAGACGGAATGCGTGGCTGCAGCGCTTGGTGGGGGAGGTCCCAACGATTGCGTTTCGCTTCAGGGCAGCACCGTGGCAATCACGGACCCTGCGAGTGCAGAACCTGCCACCCTCGAGAACGGCCGAGCCGAAGTCATCGTGGACTTCAACGCGTGGCACTTCATGCGACGGCCGTCAGCGATTGTCTTTGGTGCACCCGAACTTGTGCTCGATCACGAACATCCTGGTGCCGAGGGCTCAGGGCTGACTGCACCGGTCACCTTCACCAACACGTTCGCCACTTGCCACGAGCACTGGACCGCGAACGCAACCGATCAACCTCCGTTCATCGGTCCCACACTCTGGACCGCCGATCCCGCCATCTACAACGGCGAGAACGGCGACTTTGATTGGTCCAACGGCTCACACCTCGACATGGTGCACGCGACCCGATACTGCATGGGCATCGCGTACGAAGGCGCGAACGTCTACTGGGCGTTCGACGGGAATGGCGGGTTCCTCGATCGCTACGACTTCGGAACGCCGCACCATCCCGGCCACCACAACCATGACGACGCGGCCATCGACCGTTACTTCTTGGAGCTGGGCGACGAACTCGCGCGTGTACCTGGCGTACCGTCCAACATGTTGATCGATGGCGACGACCTCTGGGTGGTCGATAGCGGCAATGGTCGTGTGCTTCGATTCGACCTCAGCGCTGGAGGCACAGCGGCGGGATCGACGCGCAGCTTTGAGGGATACGACGTGCAGGTCTACGACGGACTTCCCTACGTGGAAGTACTCACGACGAACGAACCAAGCGGACTGACGCGACTGCCCGATGGAACGATGCTGGTTGCGGATCATGCAACGGGCGAATTGACCGTGTTCGAACGTGACGGAACCGTGATTCGAACACTCGCTCTGAACCCGGGACTCGGCGGGCTGACCAACATCGGTGATGCGATCTACGCCGTGCAGATGAACGAGCGGCGCGTTGTGCGCATTGATCCGGCCGAGTAGTCACGCACCGGACTTTGATCGAAACCACACGGGCGTCAGCACGACGACCACGCCGAACACCACAGCACAGATGTAGAACAGACCGCCCCCAACGCTGGGATAGAGCAGTCCGCCTACGATAAGCCCACAAATACTCGCGAGGCTGCTCGCGCTGGTCACCGCACCTTGCACTGCGCCTTGCTCGTCACCCGCAACCTCAGCAATGCGCGTTTGAAACGTAGGCCAAGACAATCCGTTGCCAAGCGCGAAACACGCCGCGCCGACGTAGCTCAACGGTCCTGCGGGCAGTTGATAGAGCAGTTGTGAGAGAGCGAGAAAAGTTACGCCGAGCGCGAACACAACGCGTGCGCTCAAGCGCTTTCCAACGAACGTGAGCACCGGTCCTTGTGCCACGATCATCATCCCGGACAAGATCGCGAAGAAGACCCCGAGTTCGCCTGTTTCCCATTCGTACGCTTGCGCCGCGTGAACGGGAAATGCGGCATAGAACACATTGAAGCCAAGAAAGAGCACAAACGTCGCCGCGAGAATCGGCGTCGCGCCACGCGTCACGCTATCGCGCAGAACTCGGTTCTTGGGCCGCGTGTGACAAGGTTTCGCCTGTTGGTGCAGCCCGGCCTCGAGCGCATCGGGAGCGGGTGGCCCATCGGGACAACGTTTTGGTGGTTCTTTGAGTCCGACAAGAATTACCAACGTCGTCACGCCCGCGAACACCGCCGCCACCGCCACAGGCAAGCGGGGGCCCCAGGATGTGTCCCCCAACAACCCCGCCGCTGCCGGTCCGATCACAAAACCAAGACTTGCCGCCATCCCCATTCGTCCGAAAGCGACTTGGCGTTGTTCAGGATGATCGCGCGTGAGATCAGCGACGTAGGCGTTGGCCACCGAGATGTTTCCACCCGTCGCACCGTCCAAAGCGCGAGCAGCGAACACGAGCAACAACGGCAGCGTGAGAGTCGCGCCGGCAAGCTCGGTGATCCCGATGACCGGAAGCGAAAGCGCGACGAGAAAGAGTAGCCAGGCGAAGAAGGTGCCGACCTGACTTGCGACAAGTACCGGACGCCGACCTTTTCGGTCGGACCATCGACCGAGCAAGGGTGCTCCGAAGAGCTGAAACGCGGAATACGTCGCGCCAACCAGCCCGTAGGTCCAACTTGCTCCTCCGAAATCGATAACGATGAACACCAAGAAGGGAATCGCCAACGAGAACCCAAGCGTGCCCAAGAAGTGGACTGCGAGGATGGGTGCGAAGTCGGAAAATCGTAGTCCGGGCGTCACGCTTGCCACCCCGCGATTGTCAGGCGCCGACGCTCAAACGCAAGTGCGCCGCGAAGTGCTCACGCCGCTACGATCAGTGGACGAGATCATTCGCGCGAAACTCGACGGGGTCACGCCCTTCGCTTTCGCATATACACGCGACGAACCACGTCGCGCGGTCGTCCGTACGGTTTGAGTTTGGCCCGATGCGATGGCTCTCGAAGCCCTCGCTCACGCAACGCTCTTCGCATCGCTGGGCACGCTCTCGATCGGACGAGCCGACCGCGGCGAAGCACAAACACGCACCCGCTGCCAGCAGCGGAAACGAGCCGAAGAAAAGCAAACGCGCCGCTTGCCCGTGGACGCCACGGGTCAACTCACCTATCACGCGAAACTGGGCAGACTTCTTCACCCCTCCGTTCGAGAACAGCACCGTCGCGAAGACAAGAAACCCGAGCGTGAACACGACGAAGCCCGCGATGAGAAGCGGCGAGATGGCCATGCTGGATTGTAGATCCTTCGGTGACTAGCTCCGTCGCCACTACCGGGGAAAGCGCCGGTGCTGGATGAGTTCGCCGCAAAGATAGGGACCGAATGTCTCTTCGTCCGCTCTCCACATCATCGCGAGGACGTGCGCGATGGTTTCGGCCGCAACCTGATCGTTGAAGTCAAGACCACGGCGGACATAGGCGCGTTGTTGCCATTGGTGATCGAGATCGTACGCGAGCAAGGGCTCGTAGCGTTCACCGTAGAGAACGAAGCCAACGTGATGACCCGTTTCTCCGAACCAGGGCTTAACGCTGTAGCTACGAGAGCCGTACCTGACCACGCCGTGTGCACAGTGTTGAGCGAACGCCACGAGCGGGTTGCCGCTGAGCGTGCAGGCGAACTCGGAGCGATCTTCGCCGACACGGCACTCGACCCTTCCGTATGCACCGTCCGCGTTTTCAAGAGTTGCCGCGAAGTGGAAGCGTGAGTTTCGAAACAGGATCAGACGGGGCATGGGTGCAATCATTCGCCACGCGAACAAGCGGGTGTGTTTGGTCTCGGAGCCACGCATGCTGTGCCAGAGGAAGCGATCGTCTTGATCCCAGGTCACACCAGGCGGTGGAGATGGATTCAGACTTTGAAAACACCCACTGCAGAAAACGAGCGCGAGCCATGAAAGTCGACGAGCTGTTCGAGCCACGTCTGTTAGACGAAGAACAGCGACCTCGCGGGTCACGTTCGCATGCGCAAGCTCACGGGTTCGGCGGGTTGCGGGTCCACCCGCGGAGTGTCGACGATGGTTGAAGACTCAGCACGACTCGCGTTCCGTTCTGCGACAGCCGTGCTTCTCCGAGGTCGTGTCCGACGAGAGCTTGCTCGACGCAGGTCAACACTGCGGAGTCCGCCTGACAATGCCGGATCGGCGCCGCACCGGTAACCACAGCGTCTCGGTTCACATCGAGACTCCACTGCCATCCACCGATCGGCTGGTCGCCGTAGCACCTTGTGATCTGTCGGCTCACCGCTGCGGGAATCGCCATCTGACCTACAATTGGACCGCGAACATCTCGCACGACGAGCCACTCGCCTGAGTTCAATACGGGGCGGCGGCTCGTCGATCCGTTGCAGCGCACATCAACCAAGGGCCGGGAAGACATTTCTGAGACGCGTGGCGCGACCTCTGTCATACGCGTCGCTGTCACGACCGACGGAGGAGGAACTGGAGTCATCGCATTCTCCGGTTCGGGTTGGGTCGGAACGCGCATTCGCGGACGCGCCCGCTTCGAAGGGCCATCCACTTCGACGCGCTCAACTTCGACGTTCATCTCCGTTGTGACATCAGGCTCGACCGGTTCTTCCATCTCCAGCGTCACCGGCTCGAGCGCATCGATGTCTGACACCGGATCCGCTTGCGACTCCGGGCTTGCGCGCGTCGCAGTCCACACCGCGCCAGCAGCAACCAGCACACCCGCAATCGGAAGCAACCAACGCATGGACGTGCGGGATTCAGACACAGCAGGCATTGGCAGAGTGGCTGCCGTGACCGCGCGACGTAGTTCACTGGCGAACTGTGCGGCATCCCGAATCCGGTCGCGCTTCTTCGACAACGCACGCATCACAACAGCCGCGACGGCGGGTGCGTTCGGGAGCTGGAGTGGCGTCGCATCTTTCCGCAACACGTTCATCAACACACCGGTCGGGGATTTGCCATCGAACGGACGTGCTCCACTCAAGCACTCGTACAGGACCACCGCTGCAGACCACACGTCTGCTTCCGGTCTCAGCGCTTGGTCACCCGCCGCAGCTTCCGGTGACATGTACCAGGGCGTTCCAATCACAGCTCCGGTCGTCGTCATCGTCTCGTCGTCGTGCGATTTCGCGATGCCGAAGTCCAAAACCTTCGGAATGGTCGCGGTCCCTTTGCGCGCCAAGAAGATGTTGCTGGGCTTAATGTCGCGATGAACGATTCCAGCGTCGTGCGCCGTGGCAAGCGCATCGAGTACCGCCGCAACCCATTCAACGGCCTCGTCGACTGGAATCGTCTGACGCTCACGCAGTTCGCCGGCGAGGTCGCGACCTTCACAACGCTCGAGTGCGAGGTAGAGCGAGCCATCGACTTCGCCCATATCGAGTACGTCTACAATCCCGTCGTGATCGAGCGCTGCTGCAGCTCGTGCTTCGCGTTTGAGTCGCTCTGCGCGGGCAGAGTTACCGCTGACTTCGGGCCGTAACAGCTTCACCGCCACGCGACGACCGGTGTAGAGGTGCTCGGCGCCGTACACGACTCCCATTCCACCCCGCCCTAGAATCTCGGTGAGCAGGTAACGGTCCCCCAACTGGGTTCCAATTCGCTCCTCTTCGGTCGGAATGGGCATATCGAACGTTGCACCCACGCGGGGTGGCGCACATCGTACTCCTCGTGGAGATCGAATCCACAGTCACGCGTGAGCGTCCCGGCGATGCCAGCCCGGGGTACGTCGTTGTCGTCGATGGCTCAACGACGCAAGTAAAGCCCTTGCCCGCAGACGAGGACATCGAAATCGGGCGCGAAGAGGACTGCTACATCCAAGTTCGCGACGAGTCCGTGTCGCGGCGACATGCGTGCTTGCGACTCCCCGCGTTCGAGTTGGAAGATCTGGGATCGAAAAACGGCACACGCGTCGACGGTCGTTCGTGTGAACCGGGAACTCCGACCCAAGTCGGACCAGGCTCATTGATCGAGATCGGCGACGTCACGCTCGTGCTTCAACGCGGTCCGATTCCCGAAGCGCGCACACACCTTGACGACGAACCCGGTAGCGATGCGATGAAGCGAGTCCTCCGCGCGGTTCGCTGCGTCGCATCGGACGACATCACTGTGCTGCTGCTGGGAGAGACGGGTGTCGGCAAAGAGGTGATGGCGGAACGCGTGCACTCGCGATCCCGACGTCGCGAAGCACCCTTCGTACGTGTGCACTGTGCCGCAATCAGCGAGTCGCTCTTCGAGAGTGAGCTTTTCGGGCACGAGAAAGGTGCGTTTACCGGCGCAACATCGGCCAAGGCGGGTCTGCTTGAAAGTGGCGAAGGCGGCACCGTGTTCATCGACGAAGTCGGTGAGCTTCCGCCGAACATTCAGGTCAAGCTGCTCCGCGTTCTCGAAGACCGTCGAGTTCGACGCGTTGGTGGTCGCGACGAGAAGCAGGTCGACATCCGTTTCGTTGCAGCGACGAACCGCAATCTTGAAGAAGAGGTCGCTGCTGGTCGATTTCGCCAAGATCTCTACTTCCGGCTCAGCGGGTTTACGATTCGCATCCCGCCCCTGCGCGATCGGCAAGATGAAATTCTCCCTTTGGCGAAGCTCTTCTTGGCGGAGCTGTGCAAACACAAAGGCATCCCCGAGCCCTCGATCGACGACGCGCTTGCTCAGGCGCTGAGCGGCTACTCGTGGCCTGGCAACGTGCGAGAACTGAAGAACGTGATCAATCGTCTCGTGGTGATGTCCGAGGGTGGTGCGCTCTCCGTCGACGACCTACCTCGTGACGAGATGGAGCGACGCGCGAAGTTGATGCTTGGAGCGCCGACTCCGTCGCTGGACAGCAACGATGAACGAACTCGTATCCTCGCAGCGCTGGAGCATAGCGGCGGCAATCAGACCGAAGCCGCGAAGCTCTTGGGCATTGCACGTCGAACGCTGATCAAACGTCTCGAGCAGTACGACATTCCTCGCCCACGCAAGAAGTGATGCCCTACGAGCTTCATGAGCCGATCGGTGAGGGTGGAATGGCCGTTGTCTACCGAGCGTCTGCAGACGACGGCACATCGGTGGCGCTCAAAGTCATCAAGACCGACTTGCTCGAACCGCGGATGGTGCAGCGTTTTGTTCGCGAGGCGCGAGTGGTACGTGAACTCTCGCATCCCGGAATTGTCCGGTGCGTCGACGCTGGACAGATGCCTGACGGACGACCCTTCATCGCTTATGAGTGGCTGCAGGGTTCGACGTTGGCGGAGCACGGCCCCGCAACGACGCGTCAAGCTGTGCACATCGGAGGACAGATCCTCGACGCGCTCTCACACGCGCACACCAGTGGGCTGGTTCATCGCGATATCACCCCGCGAAACATCGTCCTGGTCGACACGGTCACGAAGGTGATCGACTTTGGATTGGTTGCGAGCTTGGCCGGAAGCGTCGACATGGAGACATGGACGCGACTGACGAAGACCGGGTGTGTCGTGGGAACGCCTCCGTACATGGCACCCGAGCAAGTTGAGGGCGAAGAAGTCAGCGCGCAGACCGATCTATGGGCGGTCGGAGCCGTGTTGTATTGGCTGGTGAGTGGTCACGAGTTGTTTCCAGCGAAGACACCCAGCCTTCGAATGCTGAAGACCGTGTCGGAGAACCCGAAGCCAATTTCAGTTTTGGCGCCGCACGTGCACCCGTCGTTGTCGGAGGTGCTAATGCGAGCATTGTCGCGAGACCCAACAGAACGTCACGCGTCGGCGACAGAGATGGCAGAGGAGCTGCGTGGTGTGGAAGTGTCTGACACGACTCCCGAACCGACCGGGACGTCTGAGATTAGTCCGACGCGATAAGCGTGCACATCAAGTGCACCCCGCTGCACTTTGCGTTCACGAACGCCGAGCACTTTGGCCACATCGCCCGAGGATCACGTCGGCATGAAGGGTGCTTTGAGCACCGGACATGTACGACCAACGCTCCTGTCGACCGCTCATTGCGGTTCTTTGCATCGCCCTGGTGAGCTGCAGCTTCGAAGGCGGCATGTTTGCCTCTGGGGAACCCAAAAACGACGATGACTATGGCTATCGGGGAGGCGGCGAAGGCGAATCCTCTGTTCCCGAGGACAGTGTCGTTACTTCACAAAGTGCCGGAACCCTTCCCGGCCGACTCGACGTTTCTCCCGACGGGCGACCTCAGTACGGCATTCCCCTTCGCGTACCGGCCGGTCGTCGTGGACTGCAACCAGACATCGGGATTCGCTTTGGTCGCAACGGGCGAAACGGTGAGCTAGGTGTCGGCTGGGGCCTCACCGGCATGTCGTCGGTGATGCCATGTCATCGAACCCACGCGCAGGACGGTGCGCCAGACGCTGTCGCCTTCGACGGGACCGGACCGTATTGCCTCGACGGAACGCGACTTGTCGCGGTCGAAGGAGCCAACGGCGCGGATCAGTCGATCTATCGACTCGAGCGCGACCGCAATATCAAGATCGTATCGCACGGTGTCGCTTCAGGTGTCGCAGGTCCGGTGCCCGATCGATTCGTTGCTCATCACCCTGACGGGACAAAGTACGTATACGGGCGACGCATCGTTGCCAGCCAGCTCCAGCACACCTCACCGATCGGAGCGTCGCCGACGGCTACAGACGTCGTGTACGCGTGGCTCCTCGACCGCGTATCCGATTCGTCTGGCAACAGCATGGACTTCGTCTACCGAACCGTGGCGCCCGCGTCGTCTGGATCTCTGTCGTTCGATGACCGGTTCGCGCTCGAGTACTACCCGCAACGAATTCTTTATACTTCGCACGAGAGCGGACTGGCTCCTCAGCGGTCGATTGAGTTCATCTATGAGCCGCGCGCCGATGTGATCGATCGCTACACGTCGGGCGTACATCGCCGCTATCGCGAGCGGCTTGTACGCATCGAGATGCATGCTCCAAACCCGACAACCACAGAGCGGGTGTGGAGCTACGAGTTGAGCTACACGTACAGCCCCGACACAAACCGCTCCCTACTCGAAACGATCACGATGTGCGATATCGCTGGCGTCTGCCTGCCACCCACCAGTTTCAACTGGAGCGGAGGCTTCGACGGATACGAGACGCATCATATCGGCCTGAGCGCAGGGTCCGACATTCACCAAGCGCCGCACTTTCGACTTGCTGATTTCGATGGCGATGGGAAGAGCGACATCCTCTACTGGGATGGCGATCGCGACTACTGCGAATGCGTCGGCTCGACTTGCGAACAGGTCACCTGGGGCGGAACCACAAGTGGTGAGCCGTGCCCAGAACTCGAGGCGTTTCGCGTCTCCGGCGAGTGGCGCATCGCGCATCTCGACGAGAGCGGCGTGCGGTACATCCACGACACCAAACTCGAAGCGGGCTGGCAGACACCCGGGCGTCAGAACGGAATCCCGGACTCCACCGGTGCAGTGGCGTTTAGCGCGTTGTCCACCCCCGACGAGTACAACCCACCGACTGCGCTCGACTTCGACGGTGACGGCGCAAGCGATCTGCTCTCGTCACGCACCGGAGAGATTCGGGCGCCGTCGGATGGGAATACGCTGCTGTTCACGGTCGGCAGTACGTACGAAACCTTGCCGCCCTTCTGGGAGCCCGACGTTCGCTACCTCGGAGACTTTGATGGTGATGGTCGTGTGGACCTGTTCACCAACACCAACCGACCGATTCCGCATCGCGACACGACGCCCGAGGGCGAATTTGTCACCGGATGGCACGGTCCGACGGTCGCAGGGGACTTCACCTGGGCCTATCGCCTCGGCTCCGGCGCAGCAGGAGGCTTTGCTGTCGAGCAGAGCTCACCGATCGCCCCCTTCTCGGTGCGCCACGACAACAACATTCTCTATCGCCTCTTCGACCCGCGAATGCACACCATCGCCCGCGATACCGATGGTGATGGACGCGTAGAGCTCATGATTCCGCAGATCGGAAACCGCTACGACACGTTCGAGGTCGATGGCAGCGGGGCGCCGATCGTCAGCACGACGAATGCGACCTACAACTGGGAGCCGGTCGCCGACCTCGAGGAGCCTCAGTGGTACAAGCCCGTCTACCTCGACATCAACGGCGATGGGCTCGACGACGTCATCGCCAGTGATGGCGCTCGTCAGACTTCCAGCGGATGGATGGTGCTCCCCGCCCGAATCAACACTGGGAACGGTTTCGGACCTTGGTATCTCGCCGCCAGCCTCAACTACGAGCCGGCGGCCGAGCAACGCCATGGCCAGCAGGTCGAGGCCGAGTACGGACCTCCCAGCGACGACGGCATTCGAGTCTTCGACCACAACCGCGATGGTCGTGACGACTTCCTCGTGCCTACCGCGAGCGGCCCCGTTGTTTACGTCTCGAACGGTCGGACCTTCTACCCGATTCCGTTTTCCGGCGGACTAGCTCCTCCCATTACCGTTTCGGCGCCGGGTGTTCCCATGCATGGACCGCCACCATATTGGTACCTCGGTCAGGCACACCGATTCGGCGACGTCAACGGCGATGGGCTCGCCGACCTCGTTCAGTTCGATGCTTCATTGGGGACGTTTGGTGAGTTCACCGTCCACCTCCGAAAGGAAACCACGCCCGACCGGCTGACGGCGGTTGAGAACGGTCTCGGACGATCCGAAAGCGTCGTCTACGCGACCCTGGCTGATCGAAGTGTCTACCAGCCAGGGACTGCGATGTATCCGCAGCAACCCTTGGTAGGAGGGGGTGAAGTCGTCAGCGTGATGTTCCGCGACATCCCGGGAAGTCAGGAGAACATCCTGTTTCGGTATGAAGATGCGCGTGCGGATCGCACAGGCCGCGGCATCGTCGGCTTTGCAAAACACACTCGCATCGATTCGCGACGGTCGCGTGAGATCGAACTGACCTTCGACGTCACCACGCGCGAGCACGGCACCTACCCGTTTCGTGGGCGACCCATCCAGGTGGTCGTCGAGGACGAAATCGGTGCGCTCGAGAAGCGCGTCACCGTCAGCGAGCACACCTACCAATCGCATTGGGCGTTTGGTGATCGCGTCGTGCGTATCACCCAACCAGCAAGTGACCAGCACAGTCACGACGTGCCACTTTCGACAACTTCGTTCCCGCCCACCAGTGCCGAGCACCGCGAAGAGATCACGCGCACCTTCGACACGTACGGCTATCTCCTTAGTGAAGAGTCGCAGCGAAGCGGACAACGCGGCGGAGTCCTCGAGATGGGTGCGCACACACTCACTGGCTTCGCTGTGGAGAACCGTGAGCTCCCGTGGCAGCTGGGCCTTCGCAAGTCCGCCACCATCACATCCACCGTCGGAGGCGCCGCAGAAACTGAGACAACGAACTTTGAGTACGATGGAGCAGGACGCTTGTCCCGAACTGTTCGAGAACCAGGTTCGCCATCGCTCGAACTCACAACCACGTTCGGCATCGGCGCGTTTGGCGAAGTCGAAACTGTTCGCAGCGAATCGTCGGCCGCACACCCACTCGCACCTTCCGAGGTTCGCGATATCCAGGTGGCCTACGACGCAGAGTTTCTGTATCCGGTTCACGTTCTCAATCCGCTCGGGCAAGGCACGGAACTCGCCGTCCACCCCGCACACGGTGAATTGGTCCGGACGTTGGACCCCAACGGTCTTGAGGCGAGGCGTTGGATCGACGGCTTTGGACGCTTACGACGAAACGCCGACGGAACTGGCGCGGAAGTCACCATCGATTACTCCGATGGCGGCACCCACGGCGCATACGCGGAACAGTACGCAAGCAATCAAGGCTTCGACGAAACCACGTTCTACGAACGCGCAGGGGGTTGGATCGAGCGAAGTCGCACCGCCTTTGATGGCACGACCACCGCGGTTCTGCAGGGCTTTAACTCGCGTGGGTTGCCGGACCACACGACCACCCCGCACTTCCCGTTGGGGGATCGACACCTGCAACGTTTCAAGTACGACGGACTCGGCCGCATCATTCAAGTCACGGCCCCCGACAGCGGCACTACCGGATTCTCGTACACTGCGCATTCGACGACTCGCTTCGACCCGATGGGGCGACGCACCATCGAACGATTTGACGTCAACGGTTGGAGCGTACAGTCGGTTGCTGTTGACACCGACGGCGCCGTTCCGGTCGAACGAATCACGACCTCAACGTTTGGCCCCTTTGGGCGGGTTGCGTCAATCCTCGATCCGAATGGAGGCGTTCGAACACTCACGTACAACGCACGAGGCGATCGGCTCGTACTCGACGACCCCAGCGCTGGCGTTCGTCAGTGGGGCTACAACGCGTTCGGCGAGATTGTCGAAGAGAGCGATCCAATCAGTGCGGCAGCATTGAGCCCCACCCGAATCGTCCGGGATCGCCTCGGCCGTGTACTCGAAGAACACACGGTCGACGGAATCGCGACGTTCCTCTACGACGCTGGCTGGGTCGGTGCCCTAGACACCTCAACCAGTACGGACGGCATTGAGGTCAACTGGCAGTACGACAGCCGTGGTCGCGTTCACAGCAAGACCACGACCGTAGACGGCGAACCCTTTGAGATCGAACTCGCGTACGACAGTGCAGCGCGACTAGACCGCGTGGTGTACCCGGACACCGAAGCACACCCACGCTTCTCCACGACGTTGAGCTACGCACTCAACGGACAGCTTGGTGCCATTCACGACGATAGCGGTAAGTTGTTATGGCGCGCGAACAGCCGCGATGCGCGCGGCCAACCCACTGCAGAGGAGTTTGGTGGGCTCAACACCATTCGCGAATACAGCCCCGAGACTGGCCGCCTCACTCGCATCCGTGGCTATGTCAGCGCAACCGGTGCCCACTCCTTCGGGCTCGATCTGGCGTACGACCTCGCGGGTGACCTGACCTCCAAGAGCGAGTTGTTGTCGGGACGCTATGACTCGTTCGAGTACGACTCACTCGGACGTCTCGACACCTGGCGCCGACGATCGAGCGCAGGTGCACCGGACGCCGTCACGACGTATCAATATGACGGAGTCGGCAACCTGCTAGAGCGCCGAACAACAGGCGCGGGTCTCAACATCTTCGAAACCCTAGCCCGTGGTGGAGTTGCGCCTCAGAACGGACTCGACCGATATCAGCGTTGGGAGCACGGCGTGATCGCGGATGATCGCGCCATGACCTACGACGCCAATGGTCGCCGTACCGGGGGTCCGTGGTCGCACGTGGACTACAACGCAGCAAACAAGCCGCTGGCGATCTCGAGCACGACTGGAACGACGACGTACCGCTACGACGCCGACGACCGACTGGTCCTGGAGGAGGGAGAAGAGGGACAGTCCGTGCGCGTCGGCTCACTCTTCGAGCGACGGATCGATGAGTCCGGCACGCGCTTCATCTATACCGTGCACGCCGACGTCGGTCCGGTTGCTCAGGTGGTCGACAGCGATGACGGTCGCAAGGCTCGGTATCTCCATCGTGATCACCTGGGAACTCCACTGGGTGTTACCGACGACAGCGGCGCCATGATCGAGAGGCGTTGGTTTACCCCCTTCGGTGCACCATCCGATGCAGCCGGACATCCCGTATTCGCGAGCTTTGCGAGCGACACCATTCCGGATTTCACAGGTCATCGCTCAAACAACGAACTGGGGCTGATCGATATGGGTGGACGGTTCTACGATCCCATCGGCAGCACATTCCTGACGCCCGATCCACTTGCTGCGGACTTCGGGAACCCTGCTGGTCTCAATCGGTACGCGTACGTATTGAACAACCCGCTGCGCTTTGTGGATCCAAGTGGGTTTCATGGTGTGCCGGCGGAGGAAGTCGATGAGGCGGGCTGGCCGGAGAGCGAAGTGGAGCAACGAAACCCGGACGGCTCGGCATCCTCTGTCGACATGACCGGTGGGTCGGGCGGCTCAAGCCCGGGACAGGGCACGGCGGACGACACCGAGCCCGCAGGCGGTGACGATACGCTCGATCCTCCTGCGCGCCCAGATCCAGGCCAAGACATCAACGAGCCATCGGAGCAGCAGACCAGATACTTTGATTTCCGAATCAGAGTGTCGGCGGATCCTGAGTACTCGTGGATGTTCGACCCATGGCGTTGGTTCTATGACGGCGTGTCGGAGATGTCGCTCGGCCACGAACTCGTCGCAGAGCCAGTGTTCGAGGTTGCCGTGACCGGCGACCGCATCACCGGCATCCGCCCGATGCGCAACTCAGCAAACAACAGCCTCAACCTGAGCGTTCGCGTCGACTACAGCGAATTGCCACCGGAAGGGGCGCGTGATGTTCAGCTTACCGTTTCGGTCGGCTCTGACTTCACCGAATCTTACTCCCGTGAGCAACGCCGAGATAGTGGGCGGGTCACAGTTGGAACGACGCAGAATGGCCACAGCGTAAGTGCTCAAGGTCCCTCCTCGAGTTCCTCACGCAGAGAGGGCCGAACGACTCGGGTACAACACACCGTCGAGATGGCACTGTCTCTCACCGTTGCACCCGGAACGTCCTCGATACGAGTGCGACGCGTTCGCAGCCCAAGTTCTAGCCGGCTTAGCTACAGCCGCGGGTCGATGCGCGGCAGGGCGAGAATTATCTTCGCTCCCCTGGAAATCGGACGAGAGCGATGAATCGTTGGACCGTGGTTTTGTTCTTGGCACTCGCAAGTTGTGCACCTGAACCCGCGGCCGAGCTGTCTAGCACGCTGTGGCTCGGCAGCCCGAGTACTCCAAGTTGCGCCGGTTACTGCGGAGGAGTCGGGTATCCAGCCGTCGGAACCACTCCTTGCAGTTGTGCGCCCGACTGCGTCGTCGACGGTACGTGTTGTGACGACAACGCAGTCGAGTGCCCGCTTCCCGACAACTCGTGCACCGGTCGCTGCGGCGATGTTGCGCCGTCTGGTTGCTCTTGCAATCCCGGCGTACCTGGAAGCTGCAGCGACGCCGTCGCATTGTGTAGCGAACCCGGTCGCGCGTTCACCGAGTCGGTCTCGCTCTTACCGGGCGCTATCGCTACAGATGGCGATTCCTATGTCATCGGTGGCATGTTCGAAGGAGACAACGAGTTCGCCGACACCGAACTCAACGGCACTCCCGAGGGTATCGCTCAGGATGTCGTCATCGCCAAGCTCACCGCGGGTCACCAGTTATCGTGGTCGTTCGTGATCGGAGGAACGGAGCAGCAGTGGCTTCACGATCTGGCGATCGACGGCCAGGGATTCGTGTACGCGGTGGGTTCATTTCGAGGCACCGCGGACTTTGACGGGAAGATGCGAACAAGTGCGGGACAGACCGACGCATTTCTCCTCTGCCTGACTCCTGCAGGATCCTTCGCCTGGGTTCGCACCTGGGGTACAGCCGGCTACGACAACGCGTTGCACGTCGTTGCCGGAGACCGACGCTGGCCGATCGTGAGCACCACGTTCGCAGGCGCAATTGATATCGGAGCAGGACTCATGAGCGGCCCCGCACATGCTGTCGTTGCTTTTGATGAAGGAGGCAACACCCTTTGGTCTCGTCCGTTCGACACATCGACGCCGCGTCCACCCTCCCTCGCGATTAGCACCGTGTTCGAAGAGCTACTCGTCGGCGCCATGTTCGTCGGGACCGTGGACGTCGGCGGCGGAGCCGTCACCTCGGTGGGTGGCTCGGATGTGCTGGTCGCTCGATATGATCATTGGGGTACCCCAATCGTGCCGACCTTCTCGTTCGGCGGAACAGGAGACGAGACGGTGTCGGGCATTGCTGGCGACGACTGGTCGAACGTCTACGTGACCGGCGGCTTCGACCAAGTGTTCAACGTGGACGACCATGTTGCGGCACCCCATGACGAGAGCGCGGAGATGTATCTAGCCTCGCTGTTGTACACAGGAGAGAGTCGGTGGTTGCGGACCTTCCCGGGCGCCAAGGTCGACTTTCCGGCCACCGGCATCGACCCCAATCCCGAACGGTCCGTCGGAACAGACCCAGCCGGCAACGTGTGGGTCAGCACTGACTTCGAAAGTCATGTCGAACTCGACATGGGTGTCACGCTGAGCGGCAGCGACTTCGACACTGCGCTCGCGAGCTTCACCACGGATGGTCGGTTGAGAACGTACGCGCAATACGGCGGTTCAAACGGGCAGTTTTCTCGCGATCTCGACGTGGATGTTCGAGGGCGTGGTTGGCTGCTAGGTTGGACATTCGGCGATCTCGAGTGGCCGGGCGGAGTGGTCTCAATCCCCCAGCCAACCACGTTCGTTCACCGGCACCCTGACTAGCTCGCCGTTCGGATGAGCGTTGCCTCGTCGCGGAAACACGTCGTCAGATTGACTCGAAGCTGGAGCGTGGGACGCGCATTGCAGTGCTGATGAAGATCTGCCCTTCACGCGCCCCGACGAGTCCAATCCCATCCTGATTCACCCAGAGCATCTCGTTGCCGACATCCCAACCCGTTGGTACGACCCACTGTCCCGTCGAACCATCGCGGAGATCGAAGAGAAGAACCCGTTCTGGTCCAGGTTCCGTTTGTCGAAACGCGATCAACCCGTCCCCTAGTGAGATCAGGTTGAGTTGCGGAAGCGCGGCCACGTGCTGCGGCATGAAATCCTCCACGCGCGCGGTCACGGCGCCGCTCCACAAATCAACGGCTTCGTCGCCGTCCCATTCCACCCAGGCGACGAGCTCTTCGTCTGCTTTTGGCCATCGAACTGCCAGATCACCAGCCGGATCATGCAGTTGTTCCGAAGGGGCTTCGAGTGTGTTGGCAACTACGAGTTTCTCCGACGTCGCCCAGTAGATTCTGCGATCCACGATCGAGAACTGGTTGAGGACTGCGCCAGGAACATCGGGCTCAAGAGGACCGCCACGACGCAGCTGCAGCGGGTCTTCGAACAGCCACAGCACCGCGCCAGGCTGCAGAACCACGCCGAGTGTTGTCGGACTGACCTCGAGACCTTGGGCTGCGACTGCACCGGGTTGCTCTGAAGCAGTCAAGCGACCAACGGGCTCCGTGGGCATGGACGGGAGAGCGTCGAGGCGCGTTCGAAAGAACAGCGACTCCTTGCCTGGGAGACGCACCTCAAAGCCCAGATGTTCGGCGTCTGTACCCGCGTGGCCGCGGACACAGACATCCGCGTTGAACGATGAGCGCCAGGCAGCCATTACGCGCGGTCCGCTGGGATCGATCAACTGAGTGGTCACTCGCAGTTCGCCGCCGTCGGAGGCCTGCGTCAACTCGAACAGAGGTTGTTCCACGCCTACCGGCGAGTGCGTTCGTGTGACGTTTTCGCGACTGGTTCGAAAGCCAGTGCTGTACTCCAGAATCGAACAATCGTCAGCGTCGCCAGATGGACACGCGCCCCAGCGAATCTCTTCGAGCACAAGTTCCGGTGAGGTTGAGTACTCGAGATCGCAGCTCTCCGGGGTAAGCGGCACGGAATCCCATCCCGCTTCTCCTGCATCCGAGACATCCCCCAGCACATCGCGAGCAACGTCGACGCCTTCGTCGCGCGCCACATCCACGGGGACATCTCTGACTGAACCATCAGCGGCATCCACTCCGGCGTCAGACGCGGAGTCGTCTCCACACATCGCGGCGCCTGCAAGCGTTGCAATAGCGATCGCGATCGAGGTCCTCACAGGTATGGCTTCCCGATGCTCGGTGTTGCTGAGGTGAAGGCGTCCCAGGAGTGCGCCACGGATGCGACGTGAAAACCGAAAAGGCGACCCGTAATGGATCGCCTTTGGTAGCCGAGGCGGGACTCGAACCCGCACTCCCGAGGGAACCGGATTTTGAATCGGGTGGCAAGCCTTGCCCGACGCGGAATTGTTCGTGTTCTTGTCGTCAGGAAGCGTCAGAAACCGACCGTGATCGACGAATTCGGGACGCCGCGTCCCGAATCCGAGTGGCCATGATGAAGTTCTTGGAAGCCGCAGCACGCCAGGATCCACACGCGCTTCAGCGTGCGCTCGACCTGGTTGAGCCCTTCACGGAGCTGGAGTCGCTCGCTTGGTGGGAACCCACCCGACGCTCAGGCTAGTTCAAACCAGGACGCGTGTAACCCAATATGCAAACGCCTGGTCGACGAGCGGCTTCGGGAGGCCGGGTGAGCCTTCTGTTGAGCCTGTATGAGCGCCTCTCAGTCGCGATCCTCAACGCCGCATCTCCCGACTTCGGCGCCTGCTCGAGGACGACGACGAGGTTGGGCAGGAGTTCACGAGCTGCGGGATGTGGCGTTGGACTGGTGCTCTGCCGAGGAAGCCGAGGTCGTCGGCGACGGTCCCGCAGATGACCGTGACCAGAGCAACGAACCGCCACCACGTCCGACCTTCGAGGCGCACGCATCGCGTGAGAGGTGAGCCGAGCGTTCTCGCACTTGTCGTTCGGTGCGGCCGAAGTGCGGCGCACTATCGCGGTCCTCGACCGGACACATGTCGTATCCAATCGGGGCTCCCCACTCGTTCTCCGGATCGAATATGCGAGAAGCACGAAGCACCGAGCCCGAGCAGACTGGAGGGCATCCATGCCCACCGGCGCTGGCCTTGCTTGGCGTCCGGAAGGGTCAGACATGCAAACGACGGGTTCCGTCCGACGTGAGCATCCGTGCCCCGGCCTATCGCAGCCCATCGAGCAAGGCATAGTCCGATATGTCGGCATGTCTATTGAGCTGGTCTCTGAGGCAGAGGAGAATCGACGAGGGACGCGGCTCGATCGACTGAGAGTCTCAGGGTCGTGACGCTTCGGATTGCAGCGTCACGACTAGTAGCGTTTCGCACCGTGGCAATGTCTTGATGCGCCGCTGCGACGGTCGACTGGACTTCTTGAGCAATCTCTTCGAGTCTGGCTACTCTTGTTTCGATTTGTGCGGCTTCGGTGCGTAGTTCAGCCGCTTGCAATCGATTGATTGCCGCGGTTGCGCGCTCTTGAGCATTGCGAACGCCAGCGCGAGTTTCCGATACACCGGAAGCTACTGTGGCAAGCTGCGCCTCGAGCCGCCGCCCTGTCTCGGTGAGTGACTGAATCGCGCGGTCCGCTTGACTCCGAATGTTCTGGATCGCCGTGCGAAACTGGGATTCGCTTGCCCCCAGCAGCTGGCGTCTTCTCGATCCGAGCTGAGAAACGAGTCCCTCGACCACCGCATGGGATTCGCTAGCTGCCTCGCGCAGATTCGTCATTGCTTCAGCCTGTAGAGTGAGCTGGCGAAGGAACGCCCCATGCACGTCGACATACAAGACGCTCTGGCGGACTTCTTCCCTCCGTGGATCCCAGCTCTCGGACGAAAGAAGGCTACCGGGATTCTGACTAACGATCGCGGCACGAACCATCCGCCTCGCGACGGAAGAGTCCGAGACTGCCAACACTAACTGCTCCCGCGCCGAGGTCGTCATGTCAGCTGGCAAACACTCCCGAACCTCACTCAGAAAGGCTCGAGCCTCATCTCTCTTGAAACCTCGGAAACCACTTCCGAGATCTCGAATGCTCGGGTGCTGTTCCCGCAGCTAATTGCTCCTCCAAGTCGGACAAAGGTTCCAAGACGCTGCAGAGCCGCCTCGTCCGTAGCAGAGAGACCGTCGTTGGTGGAAGAGAACACTTGCGCAGGGACCAGTCGAGCGGACTCCAAGTGGCGAAGTTCGGAGCCCAAGCCGGTGTTGTGCAGATACGAACCGAAGTTCCTGAGCGCCAGGAAGCGACGCATCTGAGCGTCCAGGTTCCCACGACGACCAAACCGCAATACGTCTCTGAGAGCGCCCGCCACTGTGTTCGCCTCATCCCTGAGCCTTTGGAATGCGACGAGCGCGTCGCCCGAAAGCCACTCTCCAATCGAACTGTCAGAGCCGATCCCAGACGCAAGATCTCCCATTGTCATTCCCTGGGCCGAAAGAGCAGCTGAAAGCACTCGACCATCCTCGTCGTACCATCGAGATCCGTGCTCGATGAGCGTGTTGAATGCGTCGAGAGGTCCGTTTACCAGGCTTAGATCTCGAATCAATGACGCTCCCCAGCCACCGCAGAGCAGTGCCTGCCAGCGGGTTAATGAACTGCGCGATCTTGGAGAGTTTGTCGGCCAACTCGGAGAGGAAGGTGGCCTTTCGCTGCCAGCTGTTCTCGAGTGAGTCGATAAGACCCTCAAGTTCTCGCACGTGACGTCCAACGCGAATACCGAAGTCTTGAATTTGGCGAGCGCCTTCGTCCACGAGGTCTTCCGCCACTAGATGTGCACTGAGCAGTGCTTGAGCTCGGGCGACTCTGGATTGAGTGGTTGCGCTCGTTTGACGAACCGCCGCCTGGAGTTGTTGGGCGGATTCGTGCTGGTGCTGGACCGCCAGAACGCGGCTACGAGCAACCAGGCGTTGGATGGAGGAGCTTCGTGACTCCAGTTCCGAGACCAGAGATTGATTCTGAGACCAATCAAGCGCTCGAACGGCCTGCGCAGCATCTTGGGCTGCAACCCATTCTTGACGCCCAATGGCGCGCGACCGACCCGGAAGGTCGATCGTTCCTGGCCACCAACTAGAACTGGAAGACTGCCCCAGGATGTCGGCGTACAAGTCCACGATCTCCGATTCGTCTCGCAGTAGTGACTCCAAGTGGCCGTTCCAAGACCGCGTCGGGGTACCTCTACTGTTCGTTCCTCGTGTGCAGCTATTGCATCTAGGGCTCGTTGGTACCGCCAGAGTGCGGATTGTTCCTGTTCCTCCCCAATTGCATGTATCGCCTCCTGCCGGAGCGCCCATAACATGTGTACTGACCACACAGCTGCTTGTTGCTGACCGCGGCTCTCACTCGTCGGATCTCGCCCCGGAATCGGCGGATCGGTACACAATCCGGGAACCGTGCAACTGACGCCCTGCCGTGAACGAAACATCGCATAAGCGAGCAAGCCGATCGATGAGGTAGTGGGAACGCCGAAACGCTCGTCGCCCCAGGAGACCGGGCGCGCGGCAATCAGTACTCTCTCGGCTTGCTCGGTGACAGTACCACTCTGATGGCTTCGCAAGAGTTTGGCGCTCCAGGTGTGGACACACGCTTGTACGCCTTCACGACACATACGATCGGAGAGAAGTTCCAATCCCGCTCGGACGGCTCGTATGTACTGTCGAGTCGAACTCGCGCCGTCCGAAGCCAGTGAGTCGAGCTCGAGAAGCGAGTCCACTTCCGACTTCAAACGACTGATCTCCGACAAAGGGGTCGTTCCAGTCGACGACAGAGCCTGAAGGTCATCGTCCTCGAAATGAGCCGAAGACTCCGCATCCCCAAGATCTGAAACTGCATGAGTGAGTGCAGCTGCCAGCGTCCCGGAACTCGTGGGAGGGCCAAACACAAGGTCGGTGTCGAGGTGCCCCGTTCTGCTTCGGGTAAGCGCTGATTGATATGTCGGATCCATACGCGCGCTTCGCCGCCGCGACGCGTCGGCTACTACCTGGTTCTCCTCATTCGCAACCAGCAGAGCCCTGAGCAGAGACACTCGAACCGATGGCCGGAGGCCGGGCTGGGGTTGTGCTAGGTCGCCCCACGCTCTTTGTGCCACGGCATAGGCGAGCGTTGAAACTTCCTCTGAAGAGTAGTTCCCGCTCCCACCCGCGCGCCTTGAGAATCGCGCACACAGGTCAACGCAAGTTTGCACTGTGGGCGAGAGGTCCAGCGCACACCGAGTGAGGTCGACGGTTGCCCGGAGGTCCGCAACAGACTCGCCCTGCGCGACCGCGCCGACTGGAACGACGAGCAACACAATTGCGATGACGAATCGAGACATCGCGACCTAGAACCGAATGAACCAATGGACCGCGACGTTCTTCGGACGAGTTTCGCTCGTTCCCGATGCCTCCGTCGAGTGCGACCAGGTGTACGCGCAGTTGTTGTCAACGTCGGATCGACCAGAACCTACTCCAGGACTGTTCCTGCCCATGTTCTGACCGAAGCGATCGTGGATGCCGCGATGATGATGGCGAATGTGGCGGCAGTTCTCCGCGTGTACTCCATCCTTCACACCATGAGTGTGCGACTGGATCGACTGTGTTTGGACCGAGCGGTCAGCCACGACAGCGTTCGGAAGCACAGTCCGGTTCTCGAGAAACCCCGCGTCCGAGTGAGCGGTCCCGACACCCCGCAAGAACTGGCCCCTGAGATCTGGAATCTCAAAGAAATCGTCTTCGCCTGCGTCGTCCTCGTTCTGCGAATAATGGTCGCCGATGACTTGATAGAGTTCTGGAAACTCGCTTACAGGTCGTCGCGAACCATCACAAAGCAGGTAGCGATGCCGTGTCTCCATCTCGTGTAAGAACTGAGAGGTGAGTGGAGCGAGCACTGCCACAACCGACCCCGGCGGCTTGCACTCTGTTCAGTCGCAAATGCGCGCACCTCTTGCAGGTCTGCACGAAGCTGAGTGAAGGCGGCCTCAAGCCGCTCGATTCGATCCAGATCCTCTTGACTACTGTCGTTGTCTTCCGAGTTCGACAACGTACCTTCTTGCGGCTGCACCTGCGTTGATCCGCAACCGAGTGCCACCAGCGTAACGAAGACGACGGGTTTCATGGTCGCTAGCCTATCGAGGCTGCAGCCCGAACGTCATCACTAGTAAGAGGGATACTCGCCCGTCACCTGCACCGCTGACCGACTGCGGGCTCGCCGTTTTCTCGTCGGCTGCTTTGGGACGGCCTTCGCCGTAGGAATTTTTCCTATGGGCAGACGGCCGAGGCTCGTTGTCCGATCTCGCGAGCATCTAGGTCTCGCTACGGGTCCTTGTGATGCCCGATCGCCGCGAGTCGAAGCGAGTCCTTCTGTCTTTCCGCATCGTCGCGGAGAGTGAACCGCCCCGAGTTTTCCGGAGGCTTGGGTGCTCCCGGATCCGGGGCCACACCTCCAAACCTTGAGGGGATGGAGCCTGAAGACCGAAGGAGAACATCTTCTCTTTCAACGTCTCTGGATACGCCCGTCTCGGATGGAACCTCAGTATGCGGGAACTACCTGACGCCTGGCGCGCGATACGATCTGAGAAGACCCTACGGTCGCTAGCGGAAAGGCGCTTCGGTCCGTGCAAGACACGCTTGGATTTTTGAACAGAATGAGTCGGCGGCACTCTCACTCAAAAACCCCGTCACTTCTACATCGCTGGAGTCGAACTGCAGACGGGCTTTGTACGACCGTCTCGCGAAAGGGAACAAGACGACCGGAGTCACATCATGTTGAATCTCCACCCCGGTACGCAGCCGAACCGAACGCACGCCGATTCGAAGCAAGGCACCGTCATCAAGCTTCGTTACGCGGACGCGAATGAGCCAGTCCATCACGAACAATGCGACGGCACCGAACAGGGCTGCAAATACACTGCGAACTGAGTGAGTGAACGACTGGGTAGCGAAGGAGTAGGCCAGGAGTGCGACCACTCCCAGTGCCACGACCGCCAGCCCGCGCAATCCCGGGAGGCGGGCGACGATGGGGTGAAGCTGGGTCTCAAACTCCATTGGGTAAACCTAACAACTCATGATCTGGCCACAACCCTCAGCAGGCGCTGGTTGTTGTGTGGGCTGCGTGGGCGCCTGAGCTGGCTCACGACTCGGGCGCGAGGGTCCGTCGTCATCTCGCGGTGGCGAAGGGTGCGCGTTCGACGACTCGTCCGGCAGCAACACACCGTAGCCTTCATCGGCAACGTCACAGTCGCGGAGAGGTGCCGCGCAACCGAAGTTTGCCTCCGCCGTTGAGGGCGGCGCAGCAGCCAAGTCCGCGCCAGCCGGAGCGAGTCGACGCCGATGCGGAGGACGGTTCGGCACGACGCACGGCGCGCCTTGATGTCCGCACGGGCCGGCCGCCAGCGCCTGCTGCTCACGGGCCGCTTGTTGCTCGCGACGTGCTTCGAGCTCAGCGTCCGCCTCCGGGCCGATGTTACTGAGAGTCGTTCCGCCAATCACGGTGAACGCAGCTTCGCCTCCAACACCGGCAGTCAGGTTGACATCAACCGAGTGCACGTTGGACTCGTCGTCGGATTCGGCGGCGCCGTGATCTTCGGGTGTGATCCAGTCCACACCAAGTCCGGGCCCGGCAGCGATGCTCACGCTTCCGCCTCCTGACGTCGTTCCGGCGGCCTCTTGCAGTGTCGCCTCATCTTCACCCGGTCGCCACGTGTGGCCGACTTCGACCCCGCCTGAGATACCTAGAACAGCACCGACCTTCCCTCCCCACGAAAAGTACCAGCTACCCCGACGCCCTGGACCGTTCTGATCGGGACCATTCATGTAGCCGAAAGAGACCTCGCCTCCGATGATGATGCCAGCCTCAAACGTCAAACCGATCTTCCAAACTTCAGGACCAAACCCCATCGGGTCGCGACGCTGGAGCAGGTTTCCACCGACGTACTGGAACGAATTCGCGAATTCCCCACCGCCACCCGCGTGGATTTGCAGTGGGTCCGGACTCAGCCAGCGCCCGATGTGGGTGTTGAGATACCGAGCTCCGAAGTACGTCAACCCAACCTCGTCGTCAGACTCCTTGCCAGTGAACCCGATCGGTTCGAGCGCAAAGCGCTGAACGTCTTCGTTGGCACGCAACGTTTCGCGTGCGCCATTTGGGTAGTACGTTCCTGCCTCGATGAGCTCGCCGCTCACGAGATCGACGACCGCGGTAGTCGACCGAATTAGATTCGTTAGGGGTAGAGCAATTCGAGCGTCACGCTCGAAGCCAGCAGAGCCGGGCTCTTTCTTGAAGACTACGCGAGTGCCGGAAACGAGATATTGCGTTTCGGTGCCCAGAGCCTCAGATGCGTCGTACGACATGCTGATGCGATTCGCAGCGAGCCCTCGTCGTTCGAAGTCTCCAGCAAGGACGTAGAGCGCAACTCGTTCGAGCTCGCCTGTCGCGAATCCATCAAGTGTGGATTTCACCGCGCGGATGTTGTCGGCGTCGTACTGGTAGCGTTGGCGCACCTGCAGTCCCCAATCGCCAGTGCCCGTTCGGTCGTACCTGCGGGCTTCGACCAACCGATTTGCCTCATCCCATCGGTATTCGTAGTGCTGTTCGTCGGCGCATGCGCAGTTTTCCACGAGATGCAGCTCGCGATCTTCCAAGCCGAGCGTCACGTCGTCGAAGCACGACGATGCGTCGCGGTCCACGCATTGCGCTCGAACTGTTAGTGCCGTCGCGTTGCCACCACGTCCATAACGCACGCGAAGCCAACCCCCGCGATCTATCGATGAATCTGTGGCGCTGGGCGAGCGCGGCAGGTTCGCAGCGAAGTAGAGCGCGCCGGGACGCTCGTGCGTCTGGAACCCGTTCACAAGTTGCCCCTCTGTTCCAAGCGAACGCTCGTAGAACGCTCCTGCATCGTCTGTCCACTCAACGACGTTTGCGAGGAAATCGTAGCGATAGGACAGGTCCACTACGCGCTCGGTTGGTAAAACGCCGACCATAGGTGCTGGTCTGCGACGCATCGGGTCGGCGGCGAACTGCTGGGCTTGCGCGGTGCGCCAGTCCGTCGCTGGCTGAGCGGAGCCTGCTGAGTACTGGTGGAACACGTTGACGACTCGGTAAAGAGAGTCGTGCGACATCAGTTGACTTCGCGGGCGCTGAGACGCTGGCCACTGGTCCGGATCCGAGTGGTCCTCGACAACCTGCAGATTGTTCGCCGCATCCCACACCAATCTCTGATCAACGACAGACTGGACCGCGCTCAGCGACGGAGCCGTTGAGCCCGGGGTAGCTCCCCTTTGCCATCGCAGGAGGGTGGGTCGCAAGCGACTGTCGTAGGCAAGGGTCTGGGAGACTCCCCCACCGTAGGTCACCCCGACCGGCAAACGATTCGCGTCGTACTCGGTGTCGCCAACGATGGTGAAGGGAACAGAATCGAGAAGTAGCTCACTGCGTTCGGGGAGGTTTCGTGCGTCGTAGTTAAGACGAGCTCCAATACGTGGACCCACACTCGGGACGCCGTCGGAATCGACGAAGTCAGGGTCCAGCGGCCAAGTCTTGCGGATCGGTCGGTCGATCCGGTCAAACTCGGTCGTAGAGACATAGGAATGCGCTTCGTCAAACACACGCGAACCGCTGAGGGCTGGATGATCATCGACGTCGTTGACGAGGATCTCTCCGGACCTCGTTGAAGCAATCGCAGCGGCGGCGGGCAGCACCGCCATTTGCCGGGCAACCCATATTGCGCGACCGCGACCATCGTAGTCGAACTCAGACCGCTGCCCGCGGTCACTAATGGCCGTCAGACGCCCCCGAAGGTGAGTGCCGTCGAGCGCAGGCGGAAAAGTCGCCCAGCCGGTTTGCTGATCGTAAAAGTAGCGAACGTCCGCGGTCTGGTCAGGCGCCGTGACTACGGAGAGCGAAATGGTGTTGGGGGGCAAGAACTCATCAGAGGTATCGCCGGAGGCCTGCGCCTCGTCACACCCTATGTAGTTCTCGGCTACGAGTCGCCCAGCACGATCATAGTAGAAGTTCTGACCACAGCCGCGCGGGTCTCGGACGGCAACGAGATCACCCACGCGGTTGAACAAGTAGCGCCAGTTCTGACCTGCAGGTGTTCCGTCCGGATCCGCGCTGTCGGGGTCGAACGTGCTCAGCCGTCGCCCCGAACTGTCAAAAAAGAACTGCCGCGCTACGGACCGGTCGGCGACAGGGACACGATCGGTTGCTGCGTTGGACGCAGTCTCCGCGCGGATCACTTCGAGAACGGAACCGTCCGCGCGGTAGCGGCTGAACAGCCGGTAGAACGACTCACCGGCGACGCCGGGATCACGGTGATGAAGCGCCTGGTCAATCACTCGAAGGTGCCCGTCGGTTCGTGAGACCGTGACCGTGCCGATGAACATGTCTGCGTTGGGTGGAACGTGACTACTCCCGTAGCGCCCCGTATCTAGGGGATCTTGTGTGATGGTCGACAGCGCCCCGTACGAAACTTGAGCAACGGAATCGTCTCGTTCGCGGTGAACGGAGATGCGTCCAAAAGCATCGTAGGCAACAACCGAATCTGCGACGACCGGCAGGGTCACGGCTTCGCCCAACGTTGGTGGGTCCGGTAGCCACTCGTTGTTGAACGTTCGTGTCGGTGCCCCCTTCGCAGTGAACTGCACGACGCCGCCTTGCTCCCAACGAAGAGGCCCATCTCGCGTCAAGACGGCACGCACTCGACCGACTCCGTCTATGTACGTCTGACTCTGCACAGAGCCCCCGTCGCAGCCAGTCAACCAGGTCGCCTTCACAACACTCAGCGGCAGGCCAGCCTCGACAAGATCATAGTTGACTACCTCTGATGGAATGGAACAGTCGCCAACCAGCTCGGGCGGGGTGACTGCCGCGACCCGCCCCAGACCATCGTAGTGGACGAAGGACTCCTCCGAGTTCGGGTCCGTGGAGCGGAGAATCAAACCGAAACCACGGTCCCAATCCGCCGTTGTCGACAACGTGCAGAACGGTGAGCCAGGATCACACCCACCAGCAGACCCGTGGTCGACAGCCACTCGCTCCTGTGTGGCGAGATGTGAATACTCCGCGTCGTAGCTGAGCTCCGCCCAGCGAAGACACGATTCCGGGTCCTCAAAGGGAACCTCGGCACCTCGACACGAAACGAGGGGATTACCCCAGGGATCGTAGGTCGTCGATGCATCGAGGAGTTGCGCCGGACCCAGCTCGTCATGGCTCTCCGAATACGCGTCGGAAAGAACGAAGGAAGCGGCTTCGGCATCACCACCAAAGACGTAGTCGGGCAGGTCCTCAACAACGGCCGCTTCGGTTACGTTCAACAGGTCGCCGGTTTGTTCATCGTAGGTGTTGTCCACACGGCCCAGCTGCACGAGGGTCCCATGACCCTCCACATGGCTCGCTCTGCTCCGCCAAAGCCAGCGTTGAGCGTTCACAGCAACCGGCCTGTTGATTTGCGTGATCGCCTCATCGTACTCGGAGCGTGGGTCTTCCCAATCGAACACACGGCCGTGTGCTGTCTGGCGTCGGATGTGACCGAGGTTGTCAACTTCGTCCGTCGAGCGCCGAACATGAGCGTACTGTTCAACGCGGACGGGAACTGCAGTCGACCAATCCGCAGCAAAAGGAATCGCAGAGCCACTCACAGACTCGTATGCGACAGATGGTAGCGTGACTGTTGCGGGAGATGGCGTTCTGCGACTCGTCGTGTCGTATCGTATCTCGTCCGTTTGCGAAACGAACGCGTACCAAATCGCTCGCCCATCCAAGCCGGCGACCAGTTGACGAACCGTGATGGTTGCGTGCGAGCTCGACAGAAAGACGCCGTCGAGATCAAATACTTCACTCAAGTACTGGCGCCCTTTGAGTGGTTCTCCGGGACTATCGGCTAGGCGGTCGGTGGCGATTTCGTTGGGACGTCGCCCTTGGTGGAAGAACGTTCGAGTGAGAGATGTGGGATGATCGACATCCCCGACGGACTCGGCGTCCGCCGATCCAAAACCGCGAAACTCCTGCTCAATCCCTTCGTAGTACCCGTCATGGTAGGCAAAGCGGGTCTCGACGACGTTCTCTTCGCGGCCTAGCAGATGAAAATTGTCAGACGTGGCAACGCTTCGCACGACCGTGGAAACTACAGGGCTCCCGCCACTCCGATACACGCATGCACCGGATCGTTGATCGGCGACCGAGGTTGTCGCCGTCACACTACTCAGTGCGCGGTCGCACTCTCCATCCACCTGGCTCCACGTAAACGACCCGTCCTCGAGGTCCGCGACGTAGTCTTCCGCGCTCGAGCCGTACGTCAGGGTCGTCGACGCTCCGAGCCCGTTGCGAACGATGCGAAGCAATCGCGGGCGTGTGCCCTCCATGAAATCGAGGTACTCCCAGCGCGTTGCGTTTCCGTAGACGAGGTCGGTCGTCGCGGTGCCATCGATATCGGTGAAACGAATGCGCGGAGCAAAGTCGGGCGCGAGCGCCGAGTCGACCGTCACGCGGTCGGTGAAGCTGACGCCACCTCGGTTGAACCACACATCGATTTGGTTGAAGCGAACCTGAACGACATCCGCTGCGCCGTCACCGTTCACGTCGGAAAGGAACACCCCCGCGAGCTCGGGGTTGAGGTCTTCAGGCGGCGACTCCACTTCAACATGTCGCGATGGTGCGAATCCCGGGGCACAGTCAATCGGCCCTTCGCCGTAGATCGGTGTGCCGTTATCCGCGACTCCACGCGAAGGCCACCAGACGATCCGACCGCGACGCATTCGCACGATGTCCACGAGGCCATCCCCGTTCATGTCTGCGGTGCGTGTCTCGGCGTCCGCAAAGTCCAACGGCAAGCCGCTGTGCGGCAGGCACGTTTCGTACGGATCTGAGCTCAGCACCCACTCGCTACCGTCCCACGACGCTTGTCCGAACTTGCCATCGCCATCCGGAACCCATCCGAGGTTGAGCCACGTCTGCATTCGGTTGCCGGTCGTGCGAACGATGTCGACGAGGTGATCGCCGTTGACATCCCAGGTTCGATAGAACTCTCCGAACGAGGTCAGGTCGATTCGCGGGTCGTCCGCCGTGGGACGAATCTCGCGATATGTGAACCGCCAGCCCTGGTCGGCTGGGCTAACCGAGTCACCGGCGGCGGCGTCACTCATCCGCGTCGGCGTGAAGATGCCGTAGCGATCACGACGAGGAAGATGGAGCAAGTCTGAACGACCGTCGCCATCAGCGTCCATCGGCAGCACATTGAGGCTTGCCAGGTTGAGTACGCCCGACAAAGAAGGCGGCATCGGAACGGAAACAGGTTCGCTGAAGATCGCTGTCTCGCCGGCGGGATCGGCGTTCGGACCGACAAACCCGTTGAAGAACACTCCAACTGCTGGCTCCCCGTCCGGCCCGCGGTATCGCGCCGGGTCTGTCACGATGAGATCGGGCAGGCCATCGGTGTTGACGTCGAAGAGATCCGCGCGAGCAGCGTCGACCGAGACATTCGGGCTGTTGGCTACGGAACGGACAACGCTGCTCACCCCACCAAAGCCGAGGATTGGTCCAGCGGGTGCCTGCGTGTACTCGAATGTCATCGGCGGCAGAGGCCGCCCAACGATCGCCGAGCCCAGCTCGGACTCGGGCGTACGAACGAATCTTCTGTATTCCGCCAAGCCGCTTCCGACCGCGACGTCTTCACGCCCCTCGACTTGAACGGAGCTCAGCAACGAGTGATACGTGGTCGGGTCGTAGCCGAGGTGGTAGCGACGGACACCAAAGCGCTCGCCAACGTTCTCTTCGGCGGCCGTAATCGTGATGCGGTTGACCCTCAGTCGGCTTTCGATTCGCCAGCCGCTCACATGTCGGCTGAACACGTCGGGGCGATCCTCGTACTCGAGATTCACCCGAACGCCGTAGTTCGCGAGCGGCGCAGTACACGCACGCTGCGCGGCAACGTCCGTCGTGCTCGACGCACACGACGCCGGGCTCAAATAGAAGACGTCGTCGCAATAGTGCTCGCCGCCGTCTTCTCGATATCGATAGTAGACGGTTGAGCCGTGGCTGTCGCTCATGCGGGTGAGGAACCACCGGTAGATTCGCGTGTTGTCGTCGGGGTCGGTCTGCAGCGCGAGTGAGTCGTCCAAGTCCCCAGGACCTTCACCCACCGGCAAGCGCCCAAAATCGAAACGACTGCCATCTTTGCCCTGGACGACCCAGCGCTGCATGTCGGGTGAGCGGAAGAAGCGCATGAACCCACCTTCGATGCGCGCTCGGTACTGTTGCCATCCCACCAGCTCGTTCGGAATCTCGCCGGCATTCGGGTACAAGCCGTCCGACGCGTCGACCGCTGCGATCTCGTCGTTGTCGACTGGGATGAGCTCCTGGCCTCCGTTGTAGAAGAACTGATCCTCCTCGGGTGTCCAGCCGGGTGCGTCGACGTAACGCGGCAGTCCGCGGTCCGACTGTCGCACGATAAAGGGCGTCGACAGACTCCATCCGAACCCGACGCAGCTGTTGCCGTTTGTGCTCGCGTAGGTCAACCCGAGGCTTGGCTGAACGCCTGCGCGACCGGCGGGCAGTGAGATCGGAACACTGAACGTCGCGGTGCCACTCGAGAGAACCGGGGCAAACGACTCCCCCATCCCCTCGATCGATCCCTCTGCATTCGGCAGGCTGATCTGACTCGGCGTAACGGCGGTCTTGCTTTCACCGCTTGGCAGAGCAGTGGGCTCTGCTCCCGGTGGGACTTCGTCGGCGTCGACACCCTCGAGATCTACCACCTCGGGACGTTCGATCTCAGCGGGAAGCTCGACCGCATCAACCGGTACATCCACATGTTCGACGAACTCTTCGATGGGCTGCTCGCCAACATCTAGCGGGAGCGACTGGTTGTCTTGCGCCCGAGCCGCGAGCGGAGCACCAAACGAGAGGACTACCGCTGCGGCCACAGTCGTCGCGATGAGCTTGCACGTGCGACTGGCTCTCATGGCGCACCGTCCGCGAGATAGAAGAGAATAGCAGCCACGCTTGCGGTCGATGAATCGGTGTCGAGCCGGTCACCCTCCCAAACGAACCACGTACCGTCCGACGCTCGCGCCTGACTCAGTCGGTTCTGAAACCCGTCACCGAACGCCGCACGTAGAAGCTCGACTTCGGGCCTCGTCGTGCCGGCGACCAACACGTCCGCGCTTCCGCCCCGCGCGGTTGTGAAGAAGCTTGCTAGATAGCCGCCGTCGTTCGCAGACAGCATCGGTCCCGCCTCGCTGTCCATCCCCATCGCAATGGTTGTCCAGAAACATCTGGGCAGCACAACAGGCCGTCCGCTTGTCTCGATCGTCCCGTTTATACGCGAGCCCGATATAACAGACGCCCTCTCGTGCCCACGGCGTCTTCCAGGGCTTCCGTCCACACTTGTAGAACAAAGCCGTGCCGAGGTTCCAAAGGCGATCGGATAGCGGGTTCACACCTGGCAAACCCCGCCGGACTTGCTCCGTGATCTCGAGGGTGGACTCACGAACGATCTGAATTGGGACATCGAACTCCATTATCCGTGCCTTCATTTGGCGTCTGAAGTCTGGCGCCATGCCGTACTGCTCAAGGTGCTCTGGTTGACCCAGGAACGTGAATCGCTCCTGCCCTCGCTGTCGATCCTTGAGAGCCTGGCCGACCTCGCGCGACTCAGCTTTGGTCTTCCGAACATCGCTCGGATCTGCCACGTGTGACTTCGGCCTGCAGTGTTGGTGGACCTCATCCGGAACGATGCAGATGACCACTGCCGGTTTCGAATCGAGCCGCGGCACACGTGTTCGGACCGGTGCGAGATACATGTTCGCAACCGCGAACGCTCGCTCATACCGATTGGACTTCCGCGCAGCTCGGCTCAGCTCCTCGGCTTGCAGTGAGTACTCCTTTCGCGGTGACGGCCAAGTGCATCCGAAGGCGACGTCGTAGCCTGGAAAGGGCGGCCACGGCCGGTGGCGTGCCGGGTCATCACATCCGGCTGGTGCGTTGAACGCATTGCACCACTGCCTCCAGAGGGAAAGCCCGCTGGGAGTTCCGATCGCAACGTGATCCGGCAGGCTCGAGGTGGGCTCTGCCGGGCCAAACAGGCTCAGACCATCCTGCGGACAGATGGCGTCCTGCTTCGCGCCGAACCTGAGGAGAGGCTCATCGATCAGATGGAACCGATCAGACAAGGTTGTCCCCAGTGTCCGGCGACGACTCGGGTTCGAGCCGTGATGCAAGCAGTTGCGCCATCTCGCTCTGGAAATCACCCAAGCGTTCGACAGCCTCGTAGTCAATGGACACGGGACATTCCCACGCCAACGGACGACATTGAACCACGACTCCACGCTTGCCGGTCCCGATCACGATCTCCGGCGCGCCGTCGCTGAGCGCTTGCATCATTCCAAGCGTTCGAGCGAGAAAATGATTGTTCCACCACGACTTCGTCACCGTCTTCCGACGTCGGATGATCGCCTTTTTCTCGTGCGGCTGACCCTTGACGTTCGTGACGCGCACGTAGAGGCGGAGCGTAACGGACCAACCCCCCGCTTCGTCGAACCACGCACGGAACTTCGGGCAGAGCTGATAACGGAATGGCTCGGCTCGATCACCCCAGCCGTACGTCTTCTGACCCGCAAGCGCCACACGGGTCGCTCTCCCGTCTACATGAACGAACGGCACGCTGAGTCTCGGCTTCTTGTCTTGTGGGAAGTAGAAGACACGCCGGTCCTCGCACCACTGCATTCCGGCGCGCCGACACGCAACGTCCAGGCTTCGTTGGATGAGCTCCTTGACTACGTAGTTCGAACGTCGGTGCCGTTCCTCGAACTGCCAGCCGTACTGGGGAATTCGAGGGCCGGGTTCCAGCGGAACTGCCGCTGGAGGATGATCGAAAGCGAGCAGGGTGGTCGCGTTGGCGACGACAAACGCCCACGATTCTCGCAGCTCGGTCTGTTCATCGGTCGTCAGTGGACGCCGTAGGTGGCACTCGTAGATCGACGCGGGGACGTGAACGGGAAAGGTGTTCGTGTAGACGGTCTCGACCACCGAGCGCGTTACTGGTTCGGGAACATACGACCGCAGCGCGATCGCCCGGTCGAGCTCGGGACGCTTTGACGGACGAATCTGTGCTGCGGCCAAGCCCTCGAGCAGACCTCGCAGACCTGCGGACCAGCTCTCGTCGAAAGGCAATGACGCGATGCTTTTGAGACCGCCCGGCAGCCGGTCCGGCGGAACCTCTGTCGCTCGACATGGAATGGTCAGGCGCTCCTGGCTCGCAGCAAGCGCCAGTCGTCCGATGAAGTCCGCGTCGCGCACCGACCGAGTCGAGATGACCGGCAGGTACCGCAGCGCACGCAGGCGAATGAGACTGCGCACCGATTCGTCCACGTTCTCCCCAGCAACTGGTGCTGCGCCGAGACACCACACCTTGTACCCCGCGAGCTGCAAGCGTCGACCTAGCCAGCTTGCAAGCGCGTGGTCCTCCCAAGCGTGGTCGATGACGATCGTGTCGCGAGCTTCGACCAGTGCGAGGCCGCCGCGCGCGGTGAAGAAGGGCGGACAGAAGATTGCTGGATGATTCGCGAGTACGTGCCGAAATCGTCCTGCCAAAAGGACGCGGATCCGCTCCATCCCGTAGAGGTCGAGGCTCCAGCCGAAATCGGTGGCGACCCGTTCGACAGCAGCGTCTCGGTCTGTTGCCGAAAACGTCGCCGTGCAGACGAAAACGAGTGATTGAAGGGTATGCCCTTGGTCGCGGATCCGGGCACAATCTTCCGCCAGCTTCTGTCGCCAGTCGCCGCGCACTGAGTACGCGAGAATCGTCGTGGAGTCAGCCGGAGAGACGTAGAGCGCGTCGCGCCCCTTATCATTCGTCCCGCCGAGTGGCTCGATCTCCGGATACCCGCACTCGCTCATGAGATCCGAGCACAGCCGCTCGAACTGCATGTAGTCGGTGAGGTGCTCGAGACAGTAGACGATCGGATCAGCGGACATGAGCCATCTAGCCTACCGAAGCCAGCTGGCGCGCGCGAATCGTTAGCTTGGCGCGGTACCGAGCCGGCAACACGCACGGGTCGGACAGCTCGATTCGTCGACCACTCTTCGTCTCCAACTGCTCAAGCGGAGTGCAGTCCGACGGACTGTGGCTTTCGATGCGAGCGCGGACTAGTTTAGACGCGTGGAAATCAGTTCCCTGCCAAGAGCTGAGCGCTGGCTAAGCCAGTTTGATGCCGCCGACGTGCCAATCGCCCAGGATCTCGTTCGCGCCTTGGTGCCGGTTTTCGCTATCCACTTTTCGGCGTGAAATCCGGGTCCTCCTTGAGGTCCACAAGAAGGACTACCCTGGTATTCAGGCGATCTTCCCCGTTCGGCCCGTCAACAGCGCGGCCCTATTCCCGGACAAGCGAGCGAAGCCAGCTCTCTCGCTGAATGCGTCTGAGCCGGGCAGTGAGACAATCGTCGCATATATCTGTCGCAGTATCGCCAAGCGTGACAAAGACGTTTTCGAGCGTCTATCGCTCTCGTGGATGAAGCGAAAACGAGTCCGCCGGCTTGTACTTGTAGACGACCTCGTTGGCAGCGGTGCGCGTGTCTGCGACTACATCAAAGCACTCCAGTCGACCCCGACCCTTCGGAGCTGGATTTCGTTTCGATTGCTTTCGCTGTCGGTCATCGCGTACTCGATCTCGCCACTTGCTCGGCGCCGAATTCGAAAAGCACCTCACGAACTAAACTGGGGGCGTCATCTGCACATAGCATCGCACATGGATGACGGGAGTGGAGTGGTGCCCGATGAAGATCAGCGACGCTTCAGCACCCTCGCAGAACGCTACGGTAAGCGCGCACGGATGTCATGGAAGGTTCGGCGGGGTTATCGAAATAGCTTCGGCTATGTCGCACTAGAACACCGGGTCTCAAACAATCTCCCGGCATTCTCTGGAAGCAGATGCCAGATTGGTATCCCATCTTTCCCGAGAGGGATGTCGGTACAGCCGAATCGATCGCGTTTGACGTCCCGCGGCCGAACGCGCGCACGCGCCTCGCACAGATGCTCCGAGCGTCAGAACGTGAGATCCGCGGTCGCGTACCCGAGAAGTCCATGATTCTGTTCTTGACGCTCGTCGCGGTTGGCGAAGGAGTGACGTCGCCGAAAGACATCGGTCAGGTCATTGGGGAGTCGCACGCTACTGCCGCGGCCGCTCTCGATCGAGCGCACCGGCTCGGCCTCCTTCAGACAGACCTCACTCTTTCGCCGAGCGGTGAACGCGAGACGCTTTGGCTTCGCCAGCGACCCCAGTCACAACCTGACGTTGTGTCCGACGATGACTTTTACTACCCTCGCCAACTGCGTCGGACCGGAGGTGCCATTTAGACTTTGTCTTCAGTGACACTATCGATGTCTAGATCCTGGGCATCACGGACGCTTGCAGCGCCTCGATGCGATGGCTCCCAAGGGCCCTTCATCTTCGAGGTCTCAGCGTGCGCCCCCTTGCAAACCTCGCTCATGCGAGTCGAAGTAAATGGCACCCTGGCCCGACCACCAATATCGTCGAGCCGCGCATGGAGCGCCGGATGCGCTGCTTGATGCGGCTCTCGACCAAGCACATGCGGTGCAAAAACGCGGTCTGCCCGCCGTTCTTTCACTCGGTCATCTCGCTCACCACGCGCGAGTCTCGTACAAGGCGCTACGAACTATCGTCGAGCGAAAAACCGACGCATACGTCGTTCATCAGGTACGCAAGAAGTCCGGCGGATACCGACTCATCTGTCGTCCGGCACCAGACCTGATGCGCACGCAGACGTGGATCCACCGTTCAATTCTGAAACGACGACGATGTCACCCTGCAGCCGTCGCATATGCTCCGACCTGTTCGCCGGTATCGGCAGCACGCAGGCACTGCGGTGCCAGGTGGCTCATCAAAGTCGATGTGCGTCGGTTCTTTGAGTCGATACCAGAGACACGTGTCTACTGGGTTTTTCGCCGGCTTGGCTACGAGCGTCTACCGTCATTTGAGATGGCTCGGATCTGCACCCGAAGCCGCTTCTCTCACTGGAAGATCAGACCTGGCTATCAGTGGTTCGGCATCTTGACCGAAAGCGAGTGGGCCATTCCGAGCTACGAGTTCCATCACGTCGGACATCTTCCCCAAGGCGCACCAACAAGCCCGATGCTTAGCAATCTTGTCATGATGGATCTGGATTCGCGAGTCGACGAGTGGTGTCGATCAAGGGGTCTGGTGTACACGAGGTACTCAGACGACATCGTCGTGTCCGCACACCACCGCGGTTTCAACCGGAGGATGTCAACACAAGTCGTCCACTTCCTCCGAATGTCGCTAGAGCGCGATGGCTTCAGGCTGAACGAGTCAAAGGTCGGCGTCTCCCCGCCAGGGGCGAGAAAAGTGGTGCTCGGGCTGAACGTCGACTCGAGACGTCCACGACTGACGAAGCGATATCGCCGAGAACTCGAGGCACACCTCTATGCTCGAGGCGTTCGGACCGATTGCCCACGCAGCGCATCGACGGTTCGACTCGGTGTTTGCGATGCGTCGACACTTGCACGGCCGGCTGCGTTATGCCGTCGCCGTTCAACCTGAGTTGGGGTCGAATCTGCTCGCCCGATTCAAGGCGATTGAATGGCCAAGCTAACCGCGAGAAGTTCAGGGAGGAACCTCGCCTAACTCACGGTCAAGGATTGCCCTTGCCGGCACGCCTTATTTGGGACCGCTTCCGGCTCTTAGCTCAGCGATGGTCCAAACCGGCATCCGCGCATGTCCGAGAAGCGGCGAAATCAGTGGTGTGCTGAAGACGAAAGCGCCCCTCACTTCCCAGTTGGTCGCCTCTTGTTCTTGCCCGAGTACCCACCGGAGGACGTCGGGGCTGTGTGCGGCGACCCATGCCACGCGTCGCTCATGTTTGTCCTGCACGCACCGCGTTGTCTCCGTAACAAAGAGCTCCCGGAGGTCTGCTTGTACCTCATGAGGGACCCGTGCCATTTCGAAGTCCTTGCACTCGATCGCGAAAATGATGTTCGACGCTGTGTCGATCGCGAGTACGTCGACATCTCCGAGGTCGTCTCCCGTCGGCGATGCAACACGAAGGTCCCCGACGCGCTTGACCTGTGTCTTGATCTCCATTCCGCGAGAGCGAAGAACATCTGCTACGTCTTCGTTGAAGACCTCGGCAGCCTCCTCCTTGATCGGCCCCATCGCGCGAGCCAGTTCCCGTGTCTTGGCCTTGTATCGGGCTGTCGTCAGCAGCCCGACTAGGTTTCGGCTCCCACGGAATACGTGCCCGGGTGTGAACCAAATCTGGCTACCCTCAGCTTCGAACGCGATGAAGGGGCGACGGATGTACGAGAGACCCCTGTTGAATCTCCATGGCCAGATGTCGGAGGTCTTGAAGCCGGCAGACGGCTGCAAGTAGTCAGGGCGGGGCGATAGCAACAATGCCGCGAGGGCCTGCTCGGCTTTCTTCGCGGGCCACGAGAGTCGGGAAGCAGCACGGGAAATCAGCTCCTGGCGGTCGACCTTCACCAATGCCTGTTCCTCGTCCTGCGCGCATCTGATGGCCTCACCAATGAAGAGGCCGATGTCGCTGAGGGTCACTCCGAGCTCCACTTCGAGTCCGGCGTTGAGATTGGCGACCACGTCGTGCCGAGAAGCACTCGACGCACCGGACGCTTGTTGGCTGCCGCGGACTCTGGTCCGGCCCCCCTCCGCGTCGACGTGCGCGCGGTTGATGGCCATCACAGTCCCGTGGGCCGCTTCATCGAACGTACCGCTGTCGATGGTGAAGTCGCCGTCCGCAACTCTGACTATCACCTCCGCAAGCTCGAAGCGCTGTACGTCACTGGCAATTCCCAGCTGAATGATGATGGCGGCGCGCGCCAACAAGCCGTCCAAGAACTGACCTGACGGCACGATGTCGCCCTCAGGTCGCTCGGCAGCGACCAGTTCAACGAGGAAGCGAGTCGCCATCGACGCTATCGCGTGTCGCGGAATCTGCTGCAGGAGTCGTTCGACGTGCGACTGGTCCCCCGACCAGCACGCAAGTTGGGAGGCCATCGTGGAATCCCGAATCGCGTCTTCTTGAACGAGCGACTCGTTGTTCAGCACAAGGCGTTCGAGCAGCACGCTTCCGTCCACAGAAGAAATCGATTCTCGCAAACCCTCGAAGCACTTGCCGACGACACGGTTCAACCACTTGCCCGCGCTCGCACCGACAACGCGCTCCGAACCTAGTGGGACCTCGGAGAGCAGTTCCCGGCGCAGCAGCCACAGATCTGCCGGGTGCGGGTAGCGGCCACCAGGCAGGTGTCCGCCAGTGAACTCTGGAGAATCGCCGGTATGAATCGCATGGAGCATTCGCTTCACGCCAACCGGTGCCACCGAGTCCATCTTCGCCTCCACGTGCTCATGGGCATCTTCAATGCCCGCAGAGCGGAGAACATCAGCAACGAGTCTTTTGGCAAACGCTCGCTCCACTGAGTTCGTATCGTCGTAGCGTTCGACCAGTCGGGCCGCGACCCTCATCACAACCCGGTTCTTTTCGATCTGGCTGGCGTAGCCGAGGTCTTCTAATACGGTATCCGCCGCAGGCGAATACTCGAGCTCGATCACGAGGACCTCTCGTCCAGTCGCCCGGACCCCCTTGAACAGGTCGGAAAGAGCTCGTCCGAACTCGGCGATCCAGAACGCCATCATTCGAGCAGTCTCACCCCACCGCGGCCAGACGCTCGGATCCAGTGGACCAGAGGCAACAATCCACACCACGGGCCCTTCAACGAGCTCAACTGCCACATCGGGCGAGTCGGCGGAGAAACTCGGCGATACGTAGATAGGAAGCTCCGGCCCCTCCGCGATCACGACCTCACGCGTCATCGTCAACTCAGGCGCGGGAAGCGCGTGCCAGTCAGCGTTCCACGCTGCTTGCTCGCGGATTGTCGCCCCCGACCCTGGCTGGATAAACAACCCGCTCACCGATGCGGGGAACGTTCTCTCTCGACCACGCCAGATTGCATAGGTATCGAGCGGGGCCTGCGCGATGAAAGTTGCCTCTTTCTCGATGTGCTGAAGCGCACGTTCATACTTCCATAGCAGTAGGGGTGAACGATCGCCGCCTTCTGCGACCACGATGTCGTCGAGATCGGACGCATTGAACACAAGTAGGCCTGGCTCATCAGCACTTGGGATGGAGAACGCGGTCGCACCACTATCCCTGCCCAGTGGGGCAAGCAAGACGAGTGTTGTCCAACCCTCGACGCGAACGTCGCACCCGTCGAGCAGCTGCTTGATACGATCGCGGGTCCCCGCAAGCTCAGCGGGCAACTCTTCGGTTCGCCACACTGGTCCAGGCTTGAGCGCATCGCAGTAGAGTGCGAGGTGAAGGAACTTGTCGTCGTCAAACTGGTAGAGCGCGTGCGCAGCGAGGGATTCTGCCAGCGGAAACGATGGCGCGCGAGGCGGCATCGACGCGGTCATCCCGAGTCGAAGGAGTCCGCGGTCCGCCGCGAAGAAGAAGCCAATGTGAGCCTCGTCTGCCAATGTCGCGGATACCCCATGTTCCTCCGCGAGCGACGTGATGCGACTCACGACTGCCTCAGCAATTCGGTGAGGTGCGATGACGACGATCTCCGAGCCTAGGCGGAGAAACGGACGCTGGGAAAGTTCGGGACTGTCCCAGGGAGGACGCGGCAGAGAAACCGCACCCAGTCGAGTACACAGCGCGTCGAGGTCATCGTCGTGGAGCAAGGTGCGCCGTTGAATCCTAAGGACTTCATCTTTCGGGAACGACACAGCAGCCATCAGCCTCCGGAGACTGCTTGAGGACGGGATTCGAGCCTCAAACCCAGCCGCCTGGGCGGACAGGTTTCGTTCGAGTCCGGCCCGGCGCGCAACAAGATCGGATATGTAGCAGGCGCCTTGAATGAGCCCCGTGATTCGTTGGCTCAGACCGTGCGGGATTCCGTCGGCCGTTCTTGTCGCAACCGCGAGGTGTCGGAGCGCGTTGAGCGCGTTCGGCTCCGGGGCCAATAGGATGTGAGTCCCACCGTTGTAGGTGAAAGCACGTGTTGCCAGCCCGTCCAGGGGATCATCATCGCGCCCTACCCAGTCATTTAGCGGACCATCAAATAGCCTTGTCGCAAGCGTTCTTGTGACCTTCTGCTTCCCTGTGGCCACGCCTGCGACCGACATCAGCGCGATCGCTTCCAACCTTGCTAGATGGTGCAGGTTTGCTGGCTCGAGCACGAGCCCGCCTGCCAAACGCGCGGCCTCGCCGGGCGCAAGCCGCTGGACCAGGGCGCGTGTGCGCTTTTCAGGCGTCATCATCGTGACCCAATGTACAAGGGGAGAGCGAGTGCGGCACGAGCGGCATCAGACGACCAAAGCGCTTCAGAACTCGAGAAATCACTGCGTGTGCATAACTGGTGGGATTCGTCGTGCGCGAGTGTCGCCGAGCTGCCACCAGCGTCGTCGAGGTCTACGGTTTGAGTTCTGAGGCAGCCTGCAGGTCCTGGATCTCAAATGCCAGTGGCGCCACTGCTTGCTCTGAGTCGAACCTGCTCTGCCAGCGGTCACCGCACCGCGTCGAGTACACGGAGTAGCCTTCGGAGCTCGGCTGCATTCATGCTCTTGAGCCGCGCCCGCGCCTGCCTCCGCAACACGCCCTCCGACATAGACTCGTATGCATCCAGCATCGTGGCGTAGCTGACATCGAGCGCCTCCGCGATCGCGCTCAGAGTCTCGATCGAAGCGTTCTTTTGACCACGCTCTACTTCGCCCAGGTAGTTCGCGTGGAGGTCGGAGAGCTCCGCCAACCCTTCCAACGTCAGGCCTGCCCGCTTTCGGAGCGCTCGAATTCGACGGCCCAGCGCGACGAGATCCACGCGCAATCGTCCGACGTGAATCAGCGCAGAACCACCCTCTGTTGACTGCCCTGCTGGCAAGAATACAATCGATCGATATGTTTTTCGGTCGAGATCCAGTCTTTCGGCGCGTCCTGGCTCACGTGTGGTGGCTGATTCTGCTCTTCTGCCTCAGCGGTTGCGCCGAGCTCAAGGTTCTCACTCGCACTGAGAACGCGGCCCGCATCCGCGTTTACCGCTCGGACAACTGGCGCGGGCGCACAGCTGACTTCGCGGTCGATCTCTGCGGCGGGACCGACCGGTACAAGGTGATCAAGTACGAGCGTGTCCGCGGTGCCGGAGGACGAGGCGGCGGACGTACCACGGCGCGTGAGCTCACGGTGGTCTGTCAGCCGATCTGGGATGCGATCCGCGACGAGGATGGTGAGTTCGATCTCTTCGGCGACGAGGCGGAGCCGGACAGGTGACGCCGGGTGCGATACCCGGCGCCACACTCGGTCGGCGCCCGGTGAACCGCCCGGCTATTCACCCGGGGACCACCGGGCTCGCACCGGGTTTCGCCGTGGTCTCGGAGCGTGGGTACTCTACTAGTGTGCCTCCCAAGATCTCGAGCAAGGACGCGGCCGCCGAGTACGAACGGCGGTTCGGTCGCAGCTGGCGTGCGGATGGAACCCCGGGGTTTCACGCTGCGACATGCGTCGAGTTCGGCCGTCGCCTGATGCACCGACTGGAAGCGTGTCGCCGAACGCCGGTCGTTGATGAACGGCGGTTGGATCCGCTGCCGCCGGCCCCGGATTGGTTGGAGGTCGGCGTGGCGGAACTCGCGGCCATTGTGCGCGCAGATGCTCACCCGGCACGTTTTGGTCTATTTCCACGACTGATCGCGGAGCCGGATGCGCTCGAGCTCATCGCCCAAGACAAGCCCTTCCCGGCCACGATGACCCTCCTGACAGTCCTGATGCCTGATCTCATCAAGGCCGCGGCACAGCGAATACAGACCGGTGCGGCACGTGACAGCACTCAAGCGTTCTATTGCGTCACGAGAGCGGTCTGGCTGTACCACCACAACGCGAAGCCGACACCGTCCACGATGGCGTTGCTCGCGGGTGCTGCGGGTATGGAGCAATACGATCGACTCGGACCGGCAACCAAGACGTGGGAAAGTCGCGTCAGGCGATGGCGCGACAACCCGGGCGTGGACGAGGACTACGCGCAGCTCATGACCGCCCTTCATTCGCCGGAGCCGAAGAAATGACGCGTCCGTGTTTGCGCGAGATCACTGCGAAAGATGCGCATACATTCAGCGCAGGCACCGCCGACGGCGAATGTGGGGCGATGACCGGAGCCAGCATCGACGCAATGCTGCTCGAGCGTGTCGAAGCTCGATCCGATCCTTGTTTGCGGCGCAGTGGCGGCGAAGATGCTCGGCATCTCGGAGCGCACCTTCGAGCGCCACGTCCGCGACACGCTGCCGGTGGTGAGGATTGGCTCGAAGCGGTTGTATGCACGGGAGGATCTTGAAGCATGGGTCGAGAAGCAGAAGGTTGGAGCCTCCGACGCGACGACCGAACCGGCGTCTTCTTCGTTCGGTTCCGTCACGCCGGGCGACGATTTAACCGCTCGACGCGCGAGAAAGATGCTCGCCGAGCTCAGGAGCGCGCCGCGACGATCTTCCGTCGCGTCACTTCGGGTCGTGAAGGACGACGACTGAAGGCCTCGACACCTCTGGACGAACTCCTCGCGCTCTTCCTCGCCGAGAAGATCGCCTCCGACGACACGATTGCGATGATGATGGGGCACGCGAAGGCGCACCTGCTGCCGTTCTTCCGGACGCTCGAATCGATGGATTCGATCGGCATCGAGTCGTATACGGCCGAGCGACTCCGACAGGTCCGCCGCTCCACCGTGTGCAAGGAGCTGTCGACGCTGCGCCAGTTCCTCGCCTGGTGCCACAAGCGCGGCGTGATCGACGCGGCCATCGACGTGCCGGCGCCGCCCAAGAAGGCAACCGGCACCGCCCACAAGAACGGGAACCAAGTCCGCGTCGAGATGAGCCACGAGATGGCGGAGCGCATTCTCGACCTACTCCCCGAGCGCAGCCCGCGGACCAAGTTCCCAGTGCGCGCGTTCTTCACCGTCATGCGCGACACCGGCCTGCGATACCGCACGCTCTCTGAGCTTCGTGCGCCCGACGACTACCACATCGGGGCCGATGGGCTTCGGGTTCGAGTCGAAGCGGACAAAGCGCGATTCGGTCGGACTCTTCCTATCACCGCTCGTGCTCGGGAGGCTCTCGACTCGGTGTGTCCCGAAGCCGGTCTCATCTTCGGACGCGCGAGCATGGTGGCGTCACTCCGCAAGGCCGCACGCGAAGCCGGCATGCCGGGGCACCAGGTGAAGCACCTCCGCTATCACGACTTCCGGCACCTGGCCGGCACGGAGATGGGTAGCGTTGGCGACCTTCCGACTGTCGCGTTCTTGCTCGGCCACAAGCACGTGACGACGACCGCAAAGTACGTGCACGCGTCGCGGTCACGCGCCGCCAAAGTTCTTCGTGATCGAGGCGTCGGATCGAATTCGGGACGCGAAACGGGACGCGAAGAGGATCAGGGCGATTCGTCGATCTCAGAATCGCCTTTGGTAGCCGAGGCGGGACTCGAACCCGCACTCCCGAGGGAACCGGATTTTGAATCCGGCGCGTCTGCCAGTTCCGCCACTCGGCCAGGAGGGCGCGCAACATAGCACGCACTTCGCTCTCGGCTAGGTGTTGGTGCAGGCCCACATGTGTAGGGTCGGACCCACGCTCCATCCTGGTGATTTTCGAGGGTTTTCGCCGGCACACGACCTGCTTTATCCACTCCGGTGAACAATCCCGTGGACGAAGGGACGCTGCTCGACGTGGTCAATCTCGCGCACGTCGAGCTGTGCGCACACCTCGGATTTCTCCACGCCGGACGACTCGCACGCGAGGTGTTCGCAGTTCACTTCAACGGCAAATCATTACGCGAAGCAGTCGACCAAGTATTCGGTTCGTTCGACACGCGAACACGCGACGATGTCCAAGGACGTCTTGCCGTGATCTGGTGCGAGCGTGCTCGCGGAGAGTTCGGGTGGAGCGCAGTCCACACCTGGATGCGCAAACAAGGCTACTCCGATACCGAACTCAAATCCGCGCGCGCCCGTATCTCCTAACGCGGTAGCCCAACGGCAACCTGTGCTTCGGTCCCATGCGAAAACGCGGTGATCGGTTTTCCATCCGGCGCCACGTAGAAGCCACCAGCACGCGGGGTCAAACGTGCGGTCGTTCCCTCTTCGTCGATGATGGTGACCTCGTCCATCATCACGCCGTCTTCCAGTCGAACGTACACGATGCGTCCGCGTGACTCGCTCAACGCAACGTGCATGACACCGGCCGGATCGAACGTCATCAACGCCAACGTCGCGCGGCCGCTTTCGGGGGTGTAAATCGCGCCCTGATCAAACACGTAGCCGTGTTCGATCCGCGCATAGAACACCGACGTTTCGATGTCTCGAATGTAGGTCACATGAACCACTCCATCCGAGGTCACGTGCAATGCAGGACAGGGTGAAAACGCGGCATCGGCGACCAAAAGCGGCGCCGAAAACTCGAGCGCACCAGCTTCAGTCTCAACCACGTAGTCGATGGTGGTGTTGAAGATGCTGCTCCATTCGTAGAGAACATGCGCGCGACCTTCGGGACCCAGTGCCAACGAAGGACCACTCATCGCCAACGCAGGATTGCCCTCGCCGTCGGTGCAGCAGTCTTCGTTCGCAACTCGAGGTGAACCGAAGAGAATCGTGCCCGCATAGGGCTCGCCTCGAACCACCACGATCTCTGCAGATCGGGATGCATCCGCGGAATCCCGCGTCCAGGCAATCACCACTTCGTTGTCGTCCGAGATCACGAGCGTGGGTTCACGCGCGCGTTCGGTGTCCAAAACAACTGGCGCGTCGAACTCACCATCCGGACGCATGCGCACGTAACGGAGTTGCGTACCTGCATCGAACACCAGGTGAATCATTCCATCGGCCGAGGACGCCATGGCAACGGCTTTGGTTTCCGCCCGCTCTCCCGGAAGCGCACGTGGCACACCTTCGGCGCGCATGATGTACGGCCACTGATCGGTCAGCGAGACGAACGCATAGTAGAGACCAAAGTCGTCGCCACTGACGGTACTGACCGGCTCGCTCGCCTCCAAGGGCAGGTAGTGCATGAAGAAATCGTCGATGAGCGGGGCGATTCCCACGGTGATCGGGCCCAGATGGACATCGATCGGATCCTGCGGTTCGAACACCAGAGGATCGTCGTTGGTGGGGTTCGCACACGCAGCAACAAGACAAAGAAGGGCTAAGACACGCATCAACAAACTCCTATCGAGAAGGCACACGGGTGCACTGCGACGCAACACGGTCGTTTCAGCACACGGAACTTAGGTTTCGAATCAGCGCGTGTAGACAGTCAACGCGCGAGTCTCTTCGGCCGCCCCAGTCAAGTCGATCAACACGATCTCGTCGGTTGGTGAGGTCGCCAAAATCTCCAGAGTCAGAATCTCGCCCGCACCAAGAGTGACGTCGCCGGGCAATGTGATCGGCGCAACGACACGCGTGCGCATCGAAACGTCGAGGGGTGCATCACACTGGTTGTCGACGACGATGCTTTCCGGCTCGCCCACTACGGCTTCGAGTTGTCGGTCGATCTGAACACACGTCGTGAACGTCAAAGCGGTGTTCGTCATCACGTTCATATCCAAGGGCGTGGATCGACGACGTCCATCGATCACCTCAAGACGCGCCTGCACGGTCGTTGGACTCAGCGCACCGGCGATCGATCCGTCGGCATCGGGAGTGAGTGTTTGCGGCGCCGCATTCGTGTCGAGTTCCCAAATCCGAAGCAGGTGGTCGCGATCGATCGCGCCATCAACCGCAATGAACGCAAGCGAGCCAGTCTCCGGCGTGAACTCGAAATCCCCTTCGAAAGGAGCTTCGGGAAGCGGCGTGGCGGTGCAACTCAGGAGCAACGCCAACAAGAAAAGAATGCGCACGACTCTTGATAGAGCAACTCAAGTGCCATGGTCACATCAACCTTTCGAGCTATGAAATCATTGAAGAAAATGTCGAACAGGATGAAGCAAAGCGTTCCAAGTTGTTCCACCTTGGATCCAGTTGCACCATGGAGCGTGGGCTCTTGGATCGGTGGCCGGTACGAGATCATCGCAACTCTCGGCTCCGGAAGTTCGGCGAGTGCATACGAAGCACGTGACGCGTTCGATGCGAGTCGGGTCACGATCAAAGTGCTCCGTGAACGTGCGACCGAGCAGTTCTTTCGGAGCGAACTGACGCGGCTTCGCGACCTCTATCACCCGAACCTGCCACGGGTACGTGACGTGAGCGTCGCGGAACACCCGTACTTCGTCACCGACTTCGTCGAAGGACAAACGCTATCGCGCGCGTCCAACCGAGAACTTGTGCGTGTGCTCATCGAAACGCTGCGTGCACTTGCGTTCATCCACGATCTCGGAATCCGCCACGGAGATGTAAGTGCGGACAACATCATCGTGTCGGCTTCACAGGTCGTGTTGATCGACTTCGGTTGTGCCGACGCATGCGGTTCGGTTTCGCACGTCTCGGGCACACCAGGATTGATCGCACCGGAAGTGTTCGAGGGTGACGCCGACGGTCGCGCAGATGTGTTTGCGCTCGGCAAGACCATCGAGCGAATCGCACAGGAACGTGGCGAAGAGCCACCCGCTGTTGTTGCGATGATGACTCGAGAGTCTCGCGAACAGCGACCAAGTGCGACCGAAGTACTCACGGCATTGGGCGAGTCCGTTCCGCTTGGCCCGCCGAAAGGGCACGCCGGTCGGTTGGTTGGTCGCGAGGAAGAACTCGCTGTCGTGGCGGAACGAGTCTCGCAGTGTCGACAAGGCAATGCGCAGGCGTTGGTGCTTCGCGGCGCACCTGGTGTCGGCAGAACCCGTTTGTTGCAACGCTGCAAGTGGGAGTGCGGGGATGTGCCCTGGATCGAGATTCGTGACGAGTCAGGACCTTGGGGTGCACTGGAAGCCCTACTCGAACAGCCGATTCCGGACGGATACGAAGGTTGGTGCATTGCTGTCGAACAGCTCGATCGTCGCGCGATGCCGTTGGTCGTCCTCGTCGATGACTTGAAGACTCGTTCCGCGGAGCGACTGCTTTCGGTGTCGAGTCGTTGGGTCCTGCCGATCGTCGTCGCTGACCTCGAAAACGCTTCGCTGGAACTTCAGCCGCTCGATCGTCGGGCGCTTTCGCAGTGGGCTCCCCAGCTCACCAACGCAGAGGTCGACGCGTTGTTTGTCGCAACGCATGGATATCCCGCAGATGTGGAGGCGGCGCTGGCCGGTGTCGCAGCCGGTGAGCACACCACGATGGACCTTGCTGTCCGGGGCGACACGTCGTTGCCCGATGACCCACACTTGCAGCAAGCGCTTGCCACGATCGCAGTGGGTGGTCGAGTCCAGCCACGTCAAGCACTCGAGCTTCAACGTTTGGGTTGGCTCGTATCACGCGAGGGGTTGTTTGAGCTTCGTCGGTCGGGCGACAGGCAGCGCTTACGCGAGGAGATGCCGAGCGCGATGCAGAACGCTCACGCCCAAATGTTGGAAGCAAGTTCGACCGCGCTGGAACGAGTGTGGCACTTGTCGGGTGCAGGCCAGATCGACGACGCGGTTCAGTTGGCACAGCAAGCCCACTTTGACGACGCACCGGACAAGTGGGCAGCTGTTCTCGACGGCTGGGCGCCAGCGAATCTTCAAGCACGAGCTCAGCGCCTTGCGGGACGACCGGACAAGGCCCTTTCGGAGTTGGAGTCCGCGCAATCGGACGACTTTGCGTGGCATCTTGAGTCAGCGCTGGTGCACTTGGGACGGGGGGACGGTGAGCTCGCCGAAAAGCACGCACGTGCGGCATCGGGTCGGGCGAACACGGCGCAAGAGCATGCCGATGCAGCCGACGCACTCGCGCGCGCCTTGCTTCGGATCACCCGCTACGCAGACGCACTGCAGGTAGCCACGGCTGCCTTGGACACCGCACCTGTAGGTTCGCGCCCTGCTCTGTCGGAACGGATCGGCGTTGCGCGAATGTACCTTGGTGATCTCGATGGCGCGCACCGGGCGCTGGGTGCGGCAGAACGAACGCATGCACCGCCACGCGACCGGGTGCGCTTGTGTTCATACCGCGCCATCGCAGCATTTCGTGCAGGCGACCTCACTCGCGCTCACGCGTCGTATCGCGAAGCTCGTCAGTTAGCGGAGACCCACAAGCTTCCCGACCTGCTCGCAACCACGGCGATGAATGAAGCAACCGTCTTGCAGCAACTCGGCGACTGGGGCGGTGCGCTGAAGGGCTACCAACGTGCGCTGCGCTTGGCGCTCGCGCTTGGGCGAGAGAGCACCGCCCGTGCACTCCGGTTCAACTTGGCTAACCTTCAGCTCTCGATCGGTCGTGCAGACGCGAGCGAAACGCACCTTGATGCGCTTCCCGACGACGTGGCCGACGACGTTCGGGTTTCAGCACTGGTCGTTCGGGCCGAGCTCGCGCGATTTCGGGGTGACGTCACGCGTGCGAGGGGCTTTGCCAGTGAAGCCAAGGCGTTGGCGCAGCGAACTCAACAACAGCGCGAAGCCCAAGAAGCGTCGCTGCTGGAACTGGAACTTGGTGCACCCGGAAACCTGGACGCGCTGGAGACGCAGATAGACGCGGACGATTTGGCGGTGCGCGTTCGAGTGCTTCGGGGACAACGGGCGTTGGACCAAGGACGTTCACGCGAAGCGTTCGACGAACTGGATCGAGCATTGGCGCAAGCACGCGATGTGGGTGAGCGCGACCAGCTCGCTCGAATCGCAACGTTGTGCGCACGCGCAGCACACCAAGCGCAAGCTGCGGAACTCGCCGATCGGTTGCGGGCTGAGGCCCGGACGATCTGGGAACGAATTGCACTCACGCTCGATCCAGGGATGCGCGAAGCGTTCTGGGCTCACCCGGCCCGCGTACAAACCGCGACGACGAACGCACCGCAACGCGACGATCGCTTGGAGCGGCTACTGCTGCTGAATCGACGCATCAACTCGACGCTGGCGACACAACGCGTGCTCGAACTCGCGATCGACGCCGCGATCGAATTGGCTGGTGCGGAAAGGGGCTTTGTTCTCCTCGCCGATGACGAGGACCTGCTGCACGTCGCCGTTGCACGCAACCTCGACCACGAGCGAATCGGTCGCTCCAAACTGAAATTCAGCCACTCGATCGCCGAGCGTGTACTGCGTTCGGGACATCCGATCGTCACGCGTGACGCGCGCTCCGATGAGCGCTTCGCGGAACAACGATCGGTGCACGCGATGCGCCTGACCTCGGTCGTATGTGTCCCGATCGAATCACCGCGTGGGCAGCTAGGCGCGCTCTACTTGGACCATCGTTTTACGCCGGGCTGCTTCGACGACGAAGACGTCCATGTGCTCCAAGCGTTGGGCGACCAAGTAGCCATCGCGCTCGACAACGCCGCGCTGACCGAAGCTCTTGAACGCCGGACACGCGAGCTTGAGGAGGAAAAGTCCAAAGTCGAAACGCTTCTCGCCGAACGCGAAGCGCAACTGGAAGTCGGCAGAGCCGAGATCGAACGCTTGCGCGCCAATGCACCCGCGGGTCGTGACTATCGTCCATTGGTCGGACAAAGCGAGCCGATGCGACGCGTGTTTGGACTCCTCGATCGGGTTGTCGATAGCAACTTGAGCGTGTTGATCTTGGGCGAGAGCGGAACCGGTAAGGAGCTGGTCGCGCGAGCTCTGCATCGTTTGGGTCCGGAAGCCCATCGGCCGATGCTCAGCGTCAACTGTGCCGCGGTGCCGGAGAACCTGCTTGAGTCCGAGCTCTTCGGTCACGTGCGCGGTGCCTTTACCGGTGCCGACCGCGACCGAACGGGCCTGTTTGCGGAAGCGCGTGGTGGCATCGTGTTTTTGGACGAGGTGGGTGAAATGCCTCTGTCCATGCAGGCGAAATTGCTGCGAGTGCTACAGGAACGCGAAGTGCGTCCCGTCGGTGGAACGCGCGCCATGCCGGTCGACTTTCGGGTTCTCGCGGCGACGAACCGAGACTTGCGCAGGCGAGTTGAAGAAGGAGCGTTTCGACAGGACCTCTACTACCGGCTTGCGGTGGTGGAAGTCGAGTTACCCGCGCTGCGTGAGCGACGAAGCGACCTTCCGATCTTGATCGAAGCGCTTCTCGACAAACTCGCGCGCGAACAAGGACGAGAACTTCCGCGCATCGATCGCGAAGCGATGTTGGCGCTGCAGCGACATGACTGGCCGGGCAACGTGCGTGAACTCGAAAACGTTTTGTCGCGCGCTCTCGTGTTGGGCTCCGAGGTCATCGGGGTCGACGACTTGGGATTGGCCCCAGTCCGTCGCCGTACGCCGCGGACACGCGAGTCGTTTGAAGAGAGCGAGAGTGAGAAGATTGCCGCCATGCTCGAACTCGTGGGTTGGAACGTGAGCGAAGCTGCGCGCCGACTCAACATGCCTCGCAACACCTTGTACCGGCGCATGAAGCGGTACGGCCTGCACCGATAGCGTCACTCCATTCGGCTGTACCAGAGCACATTGTCATCAGCCTGGCGTAGGATCGCGAACATCCGATCGGTCTCGGTCAGCACCGCGTGGTTGACCAGCGCACCATCAGGGAGCTCCCAGCATCGAGCTGCTGAGCCGGATGGAATCGCACAGAGTTCCGAACGGTCGTCGTGTGTGACCAGCGCCACGGAGTCGTGAAACCAACGCGCGTCCACGAGGTCCGAAAACGCGAGTTCGAGCGTGTCCGTCAATCGTCCAATGCTCCATTGGCCGCTGTTCTGCCAGCGAATCTGCGTTCCCCGCACCTCAAAGCGTTCGCTGGCCGTCGCAAGCTCAGTCAACTCGCCATCCCAACGCACCAAGATGAACTCCGACCCGCGTTGCACCTCGTACAGCCCCTTTGCGATGTGGCGTGGATGTGAGCCTTCTGCCAGGACCGCCCACCTGTCGCTCAAGCCGATGAGTTCAGTGCCTGTGGAAAGGAGTCCGTCATGGAGATTGAGGGACTCGGCTTCGAGTTCGAGCACGGGCTCGTCGGACTCCAAGCGATACAGCTGCGTGGCTGGGAACGGGAGGTACTCGTCGTACTCGGTGGCAACAGCGAGCCACATCACTCCCTCGAACGCCCATGCGTGCTGAGCGAAACCTCCGACGAAGACATCTCGCACCTCGCCGTCGTAGTGGCGCACGTAGCTCGATCCTTCGCCGTCATCCCACAGCACGCGCACTTGCTCGTTCTCCACGAACATGCGTCCGCGGAACTCGTGAGGCTCGCGACGAACTTCGTACCCGTCTTGATCGATCCAACGAACAGACTGGTCGTCCAGCACCACCCATCCGTTGGGCGTCTCGCTGACCTGCGGATGGCCGGTCACCGAGCTTGCAATGCGCCTCGGATCGGAGCCCCACGCAAAAATCTCCTGGTCGTTGTACGCAATCTCTTCGGTCAGCCGTGCGTCGTAGCAGGCGCCTGAGGTAGCAAGGCGGACGCCTGTCGCAGGTTCGACAAAGAACGTTCCGCCTTCTTCGATGCAGTACACCCGGTGTTGGGGACCCTGCAGTTGACGCACCGCGGTCGCACGCTCGAACCACGTTTCCACCGCACCGTCTCGCCCAATGGTGAGCAACGACTGCTCGCCGTCGTCAAAGCCATGGACATAGGTCAGCTCGTCGTCGGAATCGATGTTGGCTCCAGGCGAGTCCATGAGATCCACTTCGCCATCGACGCCAAGGTGGAGAAACCCGCGTACCTCACCGCGTCGAACCGTGGCGATCACGCCTCCGTCGACAGACCGATAGAGGCCTGGACTCGAGTCCACCTCGACATCCAAGCGTCGTGCCTCATCCTGAATGCGCGTCAGGGTCGCCTCGCCTCCTTCGGGCAAGCGGTGGACGATGACTTCTCCGTCTTCGCGTAGCTCGGGCCACAGAAGCGAAGAAGGCGACCGAAGTCCACTGAGCTGCCGAGGCGCTTGGTCGGCGCGCACGAGCACGGGAGCGCCAGCAAGGCACCGATCGATCGCCTTGCCCACACACGCGCCCATTCCGAGAACAACGGCGTGGTCGCCACGCGCGATCAAGTTGGTGATACGACTCTCTCGAGGACCATCCGGGTACACCGAATCATCGAGTGGCAGCAGCAGAGTTTCTTCGTGTTCGACCAGAACCGGTGCGCTCGAGGAGGCACAGCCTGCGAGGATCAAGACCAGCAGATAGCGATGCATGCTTCGCGTAGAGCAACGGGCGTGCCGTCGAATTGCCGGAGCTTCGTGCTGGAAGGTGTTCCGAGCTGCACCACTGTGTTGCGCGTCGCGACACGCACGAATTGGAAAAGTCCGGAAAACCTGGCCGTTTCTGGGCAGGTTCGGGTCCGTACGGACTACGTCCCCAGACGGACCTCGTAACCATCAGAGGAAGGCGGCGTACCGCGCGTCGGAGGAGTGTTCGATGCGGTGGATGGGAATCGTCGCGAGTCTCTTGCTGGCTTGCAGCTCTAACAACGGTCCGACGGCGGGTGGCGACTCTGGGATGACCGACGCCCCTGCTCCCGATGTCGGGGAAATCGTCGAAGGTGAGTTCGCCGGATTACGCGTCAGCGACGGTGTGACGACGTGGCGCTTCGATGGGTCAGGCGTCGACGGTGGTGACGCGTTGGCATCCGTTCCGGGACACAACGCGTTTTGGTTCGCGTGGAGCATCTTCAATCCGGGAACTGAGCTGTTCGGAGACAGTACGATTCGTGACGCCGAGATCGTCGGCGACGGCGAGTGCGGAGTTCCCTGCGACGAGATCATTCCGGGATGCCCAGGTCGCGACTGCATTCCTCCCTTGGATAGTCCGCGCTTCGTTCCAGCTGGCGATCCCTCGCTCGACTACCTCAGCAACAACGACTTGGTCATGGGTGTCGTGACGTCGGAAGGCCCACGCGCTTATCCCCACAACATCTTGTGGTGGCACGAAGTGATCAACGAAGAGGTCGGCGACGAAGCGTTCACGATCACGCTCTGTCCGTTGACGGGTAGCGGACTTCGCTTCAACCGCCGTGGCTTCGTAGATGGCGAGACCGTTCGGCTCGGTGTCAGCGGGCTTCTCTACAACTCCAACCTCGTGATGTGGGATCGCGAAACCGAAACGCTCTGGAGCCAGATGCGACTCGAAGCCGTGCAAGGCGACAACCTCGGAAGCGCGTCGCCCATCGAAGGCGTGCTCGAAATGACGTGGGCGGCATGGGTCGACCTCTACCCGGACACGCTGGTTGTGTCTGGAGACACGGGACACAGTCGCGACTACACGCGCTATCCCTACACGCGCGGCGGCGACTACCGGTTCAACCACGCGGATACGTTCCGCAACACCAACCCGGAACCGGACCCCCAGTTCCAAAACAAGGACATGGTGTTTGGGATCACGCGGGGCGCTGAACGACGCGGGTACGTGTGGAGCGAGCTGGCGGAAGCGGTTGGATCTCGTCGCGGTGTCGTGAACGACGACCTGGGTGGAACCCCGATCGCAATCGTGTTCGACTTGGACGCCCAGTATGTGCACGCCTTCGAGCGCCCCGGTGACGAGATCAGCCTGGTGGAGTAAGTGCGTCTGGGGTGTTGTGTTCGCGCCCCTGTGGTTTTCGTCGACCGCACATGCCGGCGCGTGGACCGTGCCCGAAGGTGTGCTTTGGACGAAAGTCGCCTGGTTTCGACTCAATAGCGACCGACTCTTCGTCGACTCGGTACGTGAGGGTGTGTTCTGCGCAGAAGAGAATCGCACGCTTCTGGAAGGCGATCGCGGTCCTTACGATTGCAATCTAGCCGGTGGTGGCGGACTTCGAACCGACCAGCTCTTCATCGAAGCGGCCATTGGAATCCATCGTCGCATCGACTTTCGTTTGCAGGTGCCGGTCATCCTCGCAGCGGAGTTCGTCTCCGATGGCACACCGGCCACGCGTCGTGGACTTGGCGATATTCGAGCCACAACCCAAGTGCTCATTGTCGACCATCCCGTCGTGATCTCGGCCAACATGGAGGTGAAGTTTCCTACAGGGTTCTTCACACCCGACGCGGTGGGCGCGCCGCTTGGCGAAGGCCAATGGGACTTCGCGTTTCGCGCGTTGATCAGCGGCTCACTATTGGGCGGCAAACTTTGGATGGGCGCGGAGGTTGGCTACCGCGTTCGCATGCCGAACGACGAGCTCGGGTTCTCAGGAAACGGTCTCAATCTTGGCGACGAGATCCTCGCGGTTGCCGAAGGCGGCGGTCGCCCGGTTCCGTGGATGTATCTCTCGCTTCGCAGCGACTTACTCTACGGATTCGAAAGCACGGATGGACCCTTCACGCTTGCGGGGCGTCGCATCCTTTACGTGCAACCTGGGATCACGGTGTACCCGTTCACACGTGTCGAGCATTGGGAAGATCTCGGCGTCGAGTTTGGCGCGCGCATCCCAGTCTGGGGACGCGGTTGGCCGGCGGATCCGATCTACTTCGTGGGCATGAGCAAAAGCGTGCGTCTGTTCGAGGCGTACTCGGGGACCTAACAACAACCGTCGCCGGCGTAGTGCCAGGTTGGTTCGGAGATGTAGAGGTCAGACCGGTCTAGCGATGCCAGCGCCGACGCGGTTTTGTCGCACACGCTTGCGGGTACATCCGGCATCAAGACATGGCCTTTGTCGTCGTCGAAGTACTCTTCCTCACCGACGTAAATCGCGGTTCGACCGGTGAAAATGCACGGGCCGTCCTCAGGAATCGGATCCTTCATTGCGGCCACTTCAACGCTCTGAAGCATCAAGGGTTCGTCGAGTTGATAGCGACGCGGATCCAACACGCGGTACGCACGTCGCGCCCGAACTTCGAGCGTTCCAAAGCCGGCATCCACGAAACTCTGCATGTACGCGTCGAGAGGAAGCGCACCGGACAAACACTGAGCGCGCAGCCGCGGATCGCCGGCGAGGTGCTCAGGAATCGGTCGCTCCGCGACAGGATCACTCGACACGAAGGCTCCGTGGGGTCTCAACACGCGGTGGACCTCCGAGAGCGCGCGCTCGAGGTGCTGCGCTTGAAAGATGTTGAACAAACAGTTCTGCGCAACCAGGTCCACACTCTCGGTTTCGATCGGAAGCTCAAGCGCATCGCCCTTACGGAGATCCACCATGTCGCGCTCGAACCAGGTGTTGGTTTTCTCTGCTTCGCGCAGAAGCGCATCCGCGAGCTCCAACATTGCCGGGTTCGTATCCAGCGCGACGACACCGCCCTTTCGGCGGTTGAAATACGCAAGCTGCAACACCTCCAGGCCCGCACCCACACCGACGTAGAGCACGCGTTCGGCACGACTTAGATCCCGAGGATGCACGGTGCTTCCGCAGCCGTAGTTCTTGTCGAGCATCTCCTGCGGTGGATTCAAGCCAGGCAAGCTCCACACCGGAGATGTGGTGCAGCACAGCGCCGACTGCGTTTGGAGTGCCGCTTCGGTGTAGAGCTCAGCGACCGCTTCGCGATAGTCCATGCCCGCCGTACGCCAGTCGACGGGCTTGGTCACACATCAAGCAGGAGTTTCGAAGAGCTCTTCGATTCGTCCGTCGACTTCGCCCAAACGCGCTTCGGGATGACCCACCGCCATCATTGCACTCGTCAGAACTTCGGCCGGATGTCGCTCACTCGCGACGATGTGTTGTCCCGAGACAAGCCCTCCGGCGCGACCTGCGACCAGACACGCCATCCGCTCGGTCGAGTGACTGCGCTCACCCACACCGTCGGCGGGATCCCAGCCGTACCCACCTTCGTGCGTCATCACCATTGCCGTGTGATCCAAGAGCGTTGTGTCTTCGCCTTCGGGGCTCTCATCGAGTGAATACACCAACGACGAGAAGTGCTTGTAATGCCACGCCAGACACTCGGCCATTCCATCGGTGCCGTGGCTCGAGTGTCCGAGTTCGTGCAGGTCCGACTCGCGGCCGGTGAGTTCGTACATGTTCATCCACGAATGGAAGTGGCTGAACTGAATCGCGATCGAACGCGTCAAGTCACAGGCGAAGGCCATCTGGATCAAACGCATGAAGACTTCGGCACGGAGGTCTTCGTTCGAGTAGCCAAGGCTCACGACGTAGGGGTACGAATCGTCCGAAGCTTGGGGGCGATTGCCACCAAACGCCGGATCGGGACCCGGATCATCAAACGGATGGCACGCACCGATCGGCTCGCTTCCCAACTCGGAAAGCCGACGCTCCAAGTCGGAAATCTCGTCGAAGTGTCGAGTGAGACGGAGTTGGTCCCGTCGACCCAAACGCCGTCGAAGCGCCTGGGCTTGCTCGGACACAACGTCCATCACAGCAACGCGCTTGCGGCGTTGTGCTTCTTGCTCCGCGCGAATGGCGGGGTCTTCACTGGTCGCGGCAAAGCCGGTTGTCAGCTCTTCCCACGCTGCACGAGGACTGGTTTGCGGAGTGATGCCTTCACCGCGAACACCGATCCCGCCGCCATCGCGATAGCTGATCGTCGAACGACGCGAGAGCCCGCCACCACCGAGATAGGTCGAGGGCTGCACGCAGTACTGCAACGAGTCGAACGCCGTACCCGCACCGATCGTGTCGATGATCACCTGGTCCGATGTGGGACCAAACGCGCGGGTCGATTCTCCTTCCGGTGTGCGCACACCAGCCAGTAGCGGGCTCACCATGGTTTCGTGGTGGTTGTCGGGACGACCGCCATTGGGAACCACGCCGGCGTTTTCGGCAGCCCACGGAATCTTCAGGTCGGTGACGACCGAGATTCGATCCCGCACATCCCCGTACATCGTGCCGGTCTGAAGTGTGCCGCCGCCAAAGGGCAGGAGCGCCTTCTTCAAGTCATATCCAAAGCCCGTGGTCGACGGGACGTAGGTTTCGTCGATGTGCGTACGACCTGCGCCAAGCGAAGAACCCGCGACCATGACAATGTAGCGCTTGGGGATTGTGGTGGGCTGCGCATGCGTGTCGTCGCCCATGATTTCCAGGAACGGAAGTGCGAGTGCGACGCCTCCTGCCCCACGCAGAAACGTTCGACGATTGAGCTTCTTGCTACGGCCCATCAGTGTTCCTCGCTCTCGTCTTCGCGCACGTAGGCGAAGCGTTCGTTGGCGACGATGTCGATCAAGAGTTCTCGAAAGCTCCAGTCTCGTCCGACACGCGGTTCGGTGAGCTCGTCGATGAACGCCTCGTCCTCCGGCTGCTCTTCACGACCGAGCGCAAAGCGCAGCACTTGAAGCACCGCGCATGCATCGAGGTCTCCACTCGCAATCAGCAACCCCGCAAGTTCACGTGGACCGCGGAATGCCATGCCGTCCAGCTCACCCATTCCGTCGATCGCGCAATCAGGGTTCCCGTCGTCGTGTTCGCGGTATTGGCCGGCGAGGTCGAAGTTCTCCAACCCCCAACCCACCGGATCCATCAAGGCGTGGCATCCACCACACGCACCCTGCTGGTGAACTTCCAGTAGCTCGGACTTGCACTCCGTTTCGGGCAAGTCATCCACGTTGACCGTCGGCGGCGGAGGCGGAATCACCTGACACATCAAGCGTTCACGCACGAACACCCCACGTCGCGTCGTGCTCGTATCACCACCGGTGTTGAACGCGCCCAAGACGGTTCCGTGCGAAAGTACGCCGCCGCGCGCAGGGTCGACGTAGTCGACAAACCCGGGTTCGTCGCCAGGGCTCGGCATGTCGTAGTGCTCAGCCAGCCGCTCATCGATGTACGTGTCCGACGAGCGGAAGACGTCCATGTAGGGCGCATCTTCGGTGAAGATGGTGCGCTCCAAGAGCGCGCGCGTTTCGAGACGCATCGAGGTGGTGAGTTCCGGCGAGTGCGGAAGCTGTCGAAAGCCCAACCACTGCGCATGAAAACGCTCCACTTGGTCGAGCGCTTCAGGTGCGTCCAACATCATCGCGGCAACGTTGCGCCGGTCTTCAGCAGACTCGAGGGTCCCGTCGGCCGCGAGGTCGAGCAGTTCCTCATCGGGACCCGTGCCCCAGAGAAAGAACGCCATGCGCGTGGCGATCTCGTAGCCATCGAGTGCGCGGACACCGTCGTGGTCATCGACAGGAGAGCCGAGCTCCACGCGATACAAGAAGTCAGGCGACTGCAGGAACGCACGAACGGTGACATCGACCGCCGAAAAGAAGTCGTTGTCTTCTGCCGCTTCCGCAAACAAGGGCATGAAGCGCGCGACTTCCTCGTTGTCGAGGGGTCGTCGAAATGCGCGTCGTCCGAACGTCCGTACGAAGGTTTCAAAGCACATCGCGTCTTCGGCTCCGCTCGGTTCACAAGGAACGACTTGCGCAAGACGCTCGCTGTCGGCCAGCAGCTCCAACGCCGCTTCGCGCGCCAGACTCTCGTACGCTTGGATCAGTACTTTCTCAGAGCGCTGATGGGTGTAGCGATTGTCGAAAGGCCAGTGCAGGAAGAAGCCTTCGCGTTCCTGATCGTCTTCGGGAAGCAGTTCGGACGCGTAGCGTCGGTTGGTGTACAGCAGGCTGCCGATCGCGTTGTCGAGTTCTTCACGACTGAGTCGACGCGCGTTCGACACAGCGACGGTTTCGAGAGGATCCTTGGTCGCACCCGGTCGCGAAGGATCGTCGTCAGCCCTGGGTCCACCCGCGTCTCCGATCACGCCCTGACATGCCAGGCTGGCGACGAGTGCGGTGATCAGCGCGAACCTCATCGTGGACCGCCTGTGGGGGTTTTCCTGAGGACTCGCGTCATACGCGTAGATGTTGCAAGCCGAGTGCCGACGAGAACCTCGGCGAAACGACTCGTTCATACAGTGACTGAGGCGCGTGGTCGCCAGCGTTCGGGGTCGCGGGGCCTCAGCATCACGCAGCTTCATTGCCTACGCGTATCACCGTATTGCGGAGATCGCGTCAGTCAGAACCGGACGTCGTTCAGTTCGCGACGTCGTCTTGTCCACCGGACTCGGCGTTCGGATCCGGCTCGTCTTCCGGTGGGATCGTCCCGATCACCAGCGGCTTCCAGCCGACGACCTGCGGCGCGGTTTCGCTCGGGCACGTCGCGATGATGTAGCGCTCGCCTTCGTGCATGAAGCTATCGCCACCCACGTACTGATCGGTATGGAACTGCCCTTCGATGGCGGGGTCGCTCGAGTTTAGAACGCGCGCTTCGAGCACCATGCGCTGTGAACGCGTTCCCTCCGCTTGGATCTCGATCGAGTCGACTTGGATCGCCACGGTCGCACCACCACACTCGTCGCGTTGCCGCTCGGCTTCCTCCCACGTGGGATATGGAGCGGTACCCGAAGTGCTTCCGCACGCCACACACGCCAAGATAAGAAAAGGTAGTCGCATAAGCGAGGCCATCATAAACGCATGGCGCGCTCAGGGACAGACTTCGACGGTCGTGAAGGTGATCGTCGCGAAAGCAACACCGGTCGTGCTGTAGAACACGAGCGTGTTTCCGCTGCCTTCGGCACGATTCGTCAATCCCGGAATCGACCCGCCCGGAATGATGATTGGCGGTGAGGAACCTCCACCACTCAACGTCGCGCCTGCGATCGCGACCGAACCACTTCCGGCCATGCTGTCGGTAAAGGTGAGTTGAGAACCGCTTGTACTGATCGAGGTGAGGTATCCACTGGGTGCGATGTAGCTTCCGCTCGCACTTGCTCCGCCGGCGAGTCCCACCGAGACCACGCTGTCGTCGAAGAGCACAAACTCGATCGATGCACCGGCACCGCGTGCGCCTTTAAAGGCCATGCCGCCCATCATTCCTGCGCTGCCTGACAAGGACGGCGTAGTGAACGTGCACGCGGAACAGGCCCCGTCCGAACACGTGAGGTCTGCTGCGCACGTGCCCTCACAACAGGGTTCACCTTCACAACCGCACGCCGCTGGGCACTCCGGCGCGACTCCGTCGCACATCTCCGGCATGTCGGATCCACAGGTCGGCATACGACAGACGGTGGTCGCGTCGCGCAACTCAGCCACGCATTCTCCATCGACACACATCGGCGCGGCTTCACACGCCATGAGACCACTGGCGTCGCACACACGACCGCACATTCCACAGTTCATGTCGTCACTAGACGTATCGACACACGCAGCGCCACAGCGCACGTTCGGGGCCACACACTCCGCGTCGACCGCAACGTCGGCAACCGGAGCGTCCACGTTGGCGTCCGTGCTCGAGTCGAACGCGGAGTCGACACCAGCGTCTCCCATGACATCGCAGCCGAGCAGCGTGCAGGTCTCACCGGGCAAGCATTCGGAGCCACGTTCGTACTGGCACATCTCGTCGATACACTGCGCAGCAGCACACGGCGTCACCACCGGGCAATCGCGAATCGTCACGCAGCCGGGTCGGACGATACAGACCGCATCGGGCCCGCAGATCTGACCTCCGCCACACTCTCCGGAACGCGTGCAGCGGTCACCGAGGCTTTGGCCCTCGGCGCATCCCAAGAGGATCAATCCGAGGAGAAAGCGACTGCATCCGTACCTACTCATCGGGCGGCGCAACCGCGGTTTTGGCGAGCTCGACGGCCTTCAAGATCTCTCGTGCGTGAACCAGAAAGCGTTTGCCCGTGGGCAGCAGCCTCACACCTCGCGCATGTCGCTCCAAGAGCGGAGTTCCCAGCTCGTCTTCAAGGCTACGAATCTGACGACTCAACGGGGGCTGCGAAATGTGAAGTCGCTCTGCAGCTCGGCCCACGCTGCCCTCTTCGGCAACGGCGACGAAGTACTTCAGCTGCGCAAGGCTCACGAATTGAGGATAACGGGTGAGGTGCCGCGGGGGCATACCCAAAAGGTATTGGTGCCAACGCCGCGTCCTTCGCACGTTGAAGCGATGCGAATCGAACGTCTGTCCAGCCGAGAACAGGAAGCGATGCGGGCTGCTGGAAAGGTGGCTGCCGCGACTTTGGCCGTCGTGGCTGCAGAGCTTCGCCCAGGGATGACCACCGCTGAGATTGACGCGTTGGTACGTCGCGATACCAAGGCACGTGGAGCGCGACCGAGTCAGCTGGGTTACCACGGCTTTCCAGGTGCGGTGTGCACCAGTCTGAACGACGTGGTGTGCCATGGCATCCCGCGATCGGACGTCACGCTACGTGACGGCGACCTTGTTTCGGTGGACGTCACGTCCCAGTTCCAGGGATGGCATGGAGATACGTGCGCGACGTTCGCCCTGGGATCCGTCCGCCCGGAGTACGCACACGTTCTGTTCGTTGCGCGCGCGTGCTGCGAGTTAGGAATCGCTGAAGTTCGCGACGGTGTTCGGCTCGGCGATATCGGTCACGCCGTAGATGCGTTTGCAAAGTCCAAAGGATGCAGCGTGGTGCGAGAAGTCGGTGGGCATGGCATCGGTCGCAAGATGCATCAGGCTCCGCACGTGTCGTTCTTTGGCCAGCCAGGTCGCGGAAGACGGCTGCGAGAAGGCATGTGCATCACCATCGAACCCATTGTGATGTTGGGTTCTCCCGACGTCGTCACTGATGGTGACGGCTGGACGATGCGAACAAGCGATGGATCGCCTGCTGCGCAGTTTGAACACACGGTGTTGGTCACGAGGAGCGGCTGTGAGGTGCTGACCCGTCAAGACGAGGTCTGAATTTTAGTGGGAGACGTGAGGCTCGGAGCCTGCAGAGAACATTCTTTCTGGTCTCCTAGGCCGACAACGAGCCAACTCATTTTAGATTCAGTTTAAGTTTCGCAATCCGCATCTCTTGTTCGGGTGACCGGCAACAGGCTCGCGAACTCGTCAGTTGACTGCGGTCGCCTCGAAGTAGCTCGAGTCGGGCGCTCCCGCCATCATCGGACCCAACACCGCAAAGCTCTGCCTCAGTCGATCCGACTCCTGATAGGCCGCGAAGTCCTGCGGCGTTTCCCACTCTTCGTACAAGAGAAAACGAGTGTCGCTCGTCGGATCACCGAACAGCTCATAGCGGAGACATCCCTGCATCTCGCGTACATCCCGCGCTTCGTCCGCCAAGTAGGCCACAAACGCATCGACCTGGTCGGGCTTCACCTCAACCACAACTCGAATCACCATCATCGCATTCGCCTCGTCCACCGGAGTTGTCTCTCGCGGCGGGTGCGAGGCGCACGCGGACAACGCCACCAAAACCATCACAGTTCGCATGACTGTTTAGTAAAGCGCCTTGTCTATTTAGTCAAGAGCATTGTCTAAACAAGTGATAGCGTCAGCGCATGGACGAGCTTTCGGAGTTCCGGCGCAACCACATCGGACGCGCAGTCGCCCGCGCGTTCTGGACGTTCCAGGACCGTTTTGCGGAGAAGATCGTAGACCGTGGGTACGACGACTTTCGTCCTTCCGACGTGGAGATTATCGCGCGCCTACCTGCCGAAGGAGCTCGGGTGACCGACCTTGCGGCGCGCGCACGGAGCACCAAGCAAGCCGTCGCGCAGTTGGTGCGAGGTCTCGAGGAGCGGGGGTATGTCAAACGGCAGCCCGACCCGGACGACGGGCGTGCCCAGCGGGTCCTCCTCACACGGCGTGGAAAAGCATTTTTCGCTGCCGCGCGAGGTGTGATCGAAGAGATCGAACACGAGTGGATCGAAGAGATTGGCGAAACGCAGCTCAAGCGAGTGAGGAAAGCGTTGTTGGCATTGGCGGACGCGTTCGGTCCACCGGACTACCTCTAGCGACCTCTGGACGACTCGCATCGGCTTCGCCGGAGCGTCAGGAACGGATTGAGTCGGCGTATCCGGCGGCCCTCAAGTAGATGGCGTTGCCTGTTGCCTGGAACTCCCGGAGTGCAGCTTCGATGACTTTGATCACGTGGTCGTCGTCCACCACTCCCGCACGTGCGCGAAGCGCGTCTGCATCGACGTCGTCCGCGACGCCATCGCCACGAGGATGGGCCACGAGCAGCGCACCAAACGCGTGCACGAAGTGCGGCGCAAACGCGTCCCAATCGATCAGCTCCAACAGCGGTCGCAACGCGCTCGACGCAGTCAGACCATGAAGATGGCCGCTCACGCCACGCTGAGGCGCTCCTGCCAACGCGTGCGCTGCGGTTTGGCTGATCGCGGTGATGGCTTCGTTTGGATCCGCATCCAGCCTCAAGTGACCCGCCCACCTTCGTACGTCGTCTCGCCGTGCAGCGGCTGCGACACGCTCGTCGATCAATCCGTCGACGGTCCCGGCGAACTTCGGCGCATTGGCCAGCCACTCGGTCAGTGTCCATGGATCGCCTTGGATGGCAGGCGCCAGCTCCTCGTACCAACTCGCCCACACCGCAAGCCCGAACGCGAGTTCCAAACGTCGTGCTGAGGTCTCGGTCTCCAGCAATGCGCGGGCGGCGTGCGCGGTTCGAATCCATCCATGCAGCGAACCCGACAACACACCGGGCGCGAGCTCACCTGTGGCGCGGTACAACGTCGCCTTCCAGCCCTGCCGTTCGATCGCTTGCAACCAGTGCGCAACCCAACCTGGCATCTGCCCATCGCCCAGCGTCAGTGGCTGGTCGGTGGCAGGACGAAGGGGCCGGTAACGCCTCCGCGTAACCTCCAACTGCGACGCGATTCGCTCTTCAAAACCCAGCACATGCAGCGCATGCGCCACCATCGTGGTGTGGTTCTGGAGGCCGTCCGAACCAAATCCACTCCACTGCGGATCCAACGATGTGAGCTGCTCGAGTGCTTCGTCGTACGTCATAGCCCTACCCTGCCCACGCAACCGAGGGCTGTCGCGTCGACGGACAATCCGCTGGCCGTTGGTTGGCTCCGTGTCATGCTGGTGTGATGGACGGGGAATTGAAGAAGCGCGCCCGACGCAGGGCGTTGCGAGCCGCACAGGTTGTGACCATTGCACTGGCGATGGGTACGGGTTGTTCCACTAACGACGGCCCGCCGGACGAGATCGACGCGTCCATGATGGACACTGCAGTGGCCGACGCCACGGGCGGTGAGGACACAGGCACCGATGCGGGTGAAGCCGACACCGGTGAAATGAACGACGCTGGTGGCGACGACGCAGGTCCGATGGACGACGCCGGCACTGATGCAGCGATCGCGGATGCGGGCGAGATGGATAGTGGTGAGCCCGACGCCACGATTGCGGACGCCGGCGCAGACGTATTCGACTCGGGACGCCCCTGCTCGTTCCCGCCGACCACGATGGAATGCTGCACCGCCGAGTTCTGCACCTCATCGGGTTCGGCCTGCTTCTGGGACGAAGAAAGCGGCATGTGTTTGGTCGCTGTTCCTGGGCCTTTTGTGCCTCCCGCGATGGCCTAGGGCGCGAAGTTTTTTTCCGAGCCGGTGTCCAATTGGACGAGGCTCGCGAGTCACCTGAGTACGAGTCCACGACGGGCCGTCGAATTCAGGGAGAAATTGATGTCCAAGCGTAAGTACCTGGTCCTGTTTCGCAGCGATACGAGCTGCCAACCCGCCGAAGGGCCCTCGCCCGAACAGATGCAGAAGATGTTCGCGGCCTATCAAACGTGGATGGAGACCTTCAAAGATCGAATTCTCGATCAGGGATCCAAACTCAGCGGTTCCGGAAAAGTCGTGACGAGCACCGGTGTCGCAGACGGCCCCTTCGTCGAGTCCAAAGAGCTCGTCGGCGGCTACATGATTCTCGAAGCCGACGACTACGAAGGCGCAGTCGAGGTCATGCAGGGCTGTCCAGGCGCATCGGCGCCCGGCGGATCGTTCGAAATCCGCGAGCTGATGAGCATGTGATTCCCGAAAAGTTTTTTCGGCACGAGTACGGTCGGCTCGTCGCGGTGCTGGTGCGTCGCGTCGGGCTCGACAAACTCCAAGAGGTTGAAGACGCCGTTCAGAGTGCGCTGCTCGCCGCGCTGACAACCTGGTCCGCGACCGGTGTGCCGGACCAACCCAGCGCGTGGCTGTTCACAGTCGCGCGCAACGAGCTCTATAGCGGGATCAGCAAAGAGGCGCGTCGACGCGAGATCCTTCAGCGCGACACCGAGCACGTCGTTGCACAGGAAGCACCCGATGCGTCGTTCGACACTGAGATCGACGACGAGCTGCTGCGGATGCTCTTCGTGTGCTGTGACGAGCAGCTTCCACCGCGCTCACAGATCGCGTTCGCGCTCAAAACCCTATGCGGCTTTAGCACGGCGGAGATCGCCTTTCGGCTCTTCACGACCGAAGCAAACGTCTACAAACGCCTCGCGCGTGCGCGTCAACGTCTTGCCGAAACGCTCGACATCGCCGCCCCCGTCCTCAAGTCGCGCATCGCGAGCGTGCACAACGTGATCTACTTGCTCTTCAATGAAGGCTACCTATCCACGCACGCCGACCACGCCATTCGTCTCGAACTCTGCGCGGAAGCGATTCGTTTGGGCGAACTCCTGGCCGCTCATCCCATCGGCGAAACACCGACAAGCTTCGCACTCTTGGCGTTGATGCACCTTCACGCAGCACGGCTCGGAGCCCGGCACGACGCCCACGGAGGGCTTCTTCTGCTGGAGGAACAGGACCGCACAAGTTGGGACACGGTACATATCCAACGAGGTTCGTTGTTCCTCGCGCGATCGGCGCAAGGCGAAACGTTTACGCGCTTTCACGCCGAAGCCGGTATCGCCGCCGAACACTGCTTTGCGCCTTCGTTTGCAGCGACGCGCTGGGACAAGATCGCCGAACTCTACGCGATGTTGGAGCGCATGGACCCTTCGCCGTTTCACAGCATCAACCGCGCAATTGCAGTCGCCGAAGCTCACGGTCCCGCGGCAGGCCTCGCGCTTTTGGAGGGCATCACTCCACCGAGCTGGCTCACGGGGCATTATCTGTGGCACGCAGTCTGGGCCGACTTGTTGCATCGCGTGGACGACGCACGATCCAACCAACACCGAGAACGTGCACTCGAAGCCGCCCCCTCCTCCGCCGTGCGCGATCTACTGACGCGGCGACTCAATGCGTGACACACCGTGCTCATTGCGCATGTGTGCAATCCACCGAAGTGCTTCGCGTTCGTTTTCGAAGTTGCCGGTTGGCCACTTTTCACCCGTGACCCAGTCGAATGCAGTCAGCACGCCTCGTGCCAAGGGGTGATGAACAATGCGTGCCTCGCAAAGCGTCGATCCCATCAGCGCTTCGCGGTGTTCCGAGAAGATCGCTGCACCCGCGCGACGTGCTTTCGCGCCCAGCAAGAGCGGGTTTACGACGGCGAAGTCGATGAGCCAGCAAATCCCGTCCCCGCGCTCACACAACTCGACGTAGCGTTCGAAGAGCCAGCGGTAGCCCACGAACATGTCGGGTTCCGGATGACGCGGAAAACGCGCCACCACAATCGGCCAGCGATCGACCTCGATTCGATAGCCGTGCCCTTCGATTGGCGCGTCCATCCCCACATCTGTTTCGTACCATCTTTCGCCGCGTGGCCAACGACAAACTCACCAATGTCGGCGGAGCACCGCGCTCGGATGCAGCGCCACGCCAACCGGAATCGGCGGCAAACTCCGCATGAGATCCACGCGATGAAGGCGTCCTCGCCGCACCGAGCCCAACCCCAACTCGTGCAGTGGATCGCGTTCGCTCGCCTCGATCGTCACCCGAATGTCTGCTTCACGTACCTCGAGCGCAACCTCGCGCGGGGTGAACGCGACGAGCCGTGGACAGACCGCACCGATGAGGTTGCGGTGCGGGCGCCCCAAAAATGGAACCGGACTTAACGCGCGCCCAAGTTCCGCTTCCATCGACACCACACGCACACCGCGACGTTCACAACGCGATTGGATCCGGTCCCCTTGCCGAGTCCATGAGAGCTCGGCGAGCTTCTTCGGATACCCCCAGCAGATCACGACCGAGGATGAGTGCAACGTCGTCGTCGACGGCCATCCAAGGACAGTGGATGGCACGACGACCGAAGTGGCGAACGCGCAAAAAGACTCCCGCCTCGAGATACACCGAACCAAACGCACTGTGCGGAAAGGAGGCGGTGAACACCTCGGCGATGGGTGACGCGAGCGAAAGCGAACGAGGAAGCCACTTCGCTGCACGGGCCGGATCGACGGACATCTCGGCGACCAGATACTGCGCGCCGCGGTAGAGACGCGAAGGCAGCATCGAGCGCAGCTTCATGTGCGTGCTCGGACCGCGTTTCGAGCCAACGCTGCGGCACGCGCGTACAGACCTGGCGACACGCGTCGCAAGAGCGCGCCCCAACGTTCGATCCCCATGGGGACAAGACCGCGACCACGAAGCGACGCTTCAATCGCCCGTCGTGCAACGTCCTCTGGATCGAGCCCTGCAAACGAAGGTGGCCGATCCAACAAGCGTTCGATGGCGGACTCGTGATAGCGCGTTGCGCGATGCAGCCCCGTTCGAACGTACCCCGGGCAAATCGTGGTCACCGTTACACCGGTGCCCAGCAACTCGCCGCGAAGCGACTCGGCAAACCCCACCATCGCGTGCTTCGAGGCCGCGTACGCACTCATCTCAGGGACACCGATGAGCCCGGCAATGGAACCGGTGAATACGACGCGACCCTCACCACGCTGCACCATCGCCGGAACAAAACGACGCGCCACGATGATTGCCCCCAGTGCATTGACCTCGAGGACCCAGCGCGCATCGGAGATCGGAACCGACGCGAGTGCACCCGCGGTGGCGACTCCGGCGTTGACGAAAAGCAGGTCGACAGCACCGAAGCGGTCCTCGATTTGACCCGCGACCCGATCGACGTCCTCCTCGCTGCGCACATCGCATCTGAAGGCATCGTCGCGATCCAACTCCGCAACGTCCAACGACGCCACGCGAACGCCTCGTCGAGCCAACTCATCGACCAACGCCCTTCCAATGCCGGAGGCGGCGCCGGTGACGACTGCTGTCTTCCCCTGCAGATTCATGACAACCCCACCAGTTCAAGGCTTTGGGCGTACAGCGCGTCACGCACCGAGCTTCGATACGCGGAACAAGGAGCGAGCATGCGAACCGTTCCGATGAAATAGGGCGCCCCGCGTTGCGCAGGAGCAAGCACGCGAGCCGCCACCGCACGTCCCGCTCGGTCCGGTCCCGGCATCTTGCTCCAGGCCCACGAAAGCCAACCCGGTGCAGACGCGAGATGGTCCGTTCCCGCGATGCCGGGCGTAAGAACCGACACGGTCACACCGGTTCCTTCCAAGCGCTCCGACAACGACTTGGTCATGCAGATCAGCGCGAGTTTGGTTTGTGCGTATGCACCGAGCACCGAAAAGCGAGTGGTTCGATTGAGATCGTGGAGTCGAATCCACCCTACCCGCGCGGTCTCACCCGACACGTTCACGATACGGCCGCCCACTCGCTCGAGAGCTGGCAGCAAACGATGTGTGAGGAGAAACGCCGAGAGGTAGTTCACGACAAGATGCCGTTCGAATCCGTTCACCTCTTCGCGACCCCCACCAAAGATGCCTGCGTTGTTCACCAACGCATCAACACCGTGCACGCTGGCCAAAATCTCGTCGGCCGCCTGGTTGACCGACTCCAGCGATGAGAGGTCACAGGGCACCCAGTAGACGTGCGGATTGCCCGACGCTTCGCGCAACCGCTCACACAAACGCTCACTGCGTGCGGGCGAACGACCCGGAAGGATGAGCACGTGACCTTCAGTGGCGAGCCGCTGTGCAACCACGCCTCCGATCCCTCCAGTCGCACCGGTCAGCACCGATACAAAGTGCGAGCCGCGAATGAATCGCAGCCGAAATCTATACGCATCGTCTACTGAAATACCCTGATTTTTAGAGTCTATTTGACTTTGAGCTCTCATAAGTATACATAGTGTATACCTTGTCGCTGACAATGCAACTCGACCAGCAGCTCGCCGATCGCCGCATCCTCAAAGCCGCGCTCGACGTGTTCGCGGACAAAGGACTTCGGGACACACGCGTTCAAGACCTGCTCGAAGCCGGCGGCATCGCGCGACGCACGTTCTACAAGTACTTCCAAAGCAAAGAGGATGTGCTGAAGAAGCTCTACGCTTTCGCGACCGAAGAACTCGTCTCGCAAATCGTTCTGGCTCAACGCGAATCGGACGATCCCCTTGCCGGGCTACGCGCAGCACTCGATGCGTACCTGGAGTTTCATCTGACCAACCACGCGATCGCACGACTGCTGATCGAAGAGGCGATTCACTCCGAAAGCCCGCTCCACGCACGGCGCGCCGTATTTCGTGACGAGTTGATCGCAGCGTTGTCCGACGCGACTCAGCAACTGACCGGTCGTCAGATGGATCGCTATGTTTTTGTGGCGTTGATCAGCGGGCTCGAGGGTGTGTCGCTCGAACTGCTTGCCGGCTCACGAACGCGCGAAGACCTTGCTCGTGCGCGCGCCACGATTCTCGGGATGGTCGCGGCCATCACGCAGTCGCACGCGTTGCTTCCGGTGGCTCAACCGGGTTGAGCAGCGCGTTCTTCCGCCATCTCGGCCGCGACTTCTTCGATCAACTCACGGCACTCTGGCTTCGCACTCAGGTGCTTCAACAAGAGTGCTGAGGCATCCATAAACGACTTCTCGTAGCCCAACGCCTCGCGTACTCGCCCCGCAATTCGCTCGCGTCCAGCGTGCAAATCGTTCTCGAGAGCCTCGCTATACCGAAGCAGCTGCGCTTTGAGATCTTCGATCTGCTTACGCAGGCCCGCCGCATATTTCTCACGCTCACGGGCGCGACTCTCGTACTCGGAGATCACCTGACCGAGGGTTTCGTTGCGTGCACGTGCCGCACCGAGCTCTTGGTGGGCTTCCATCCCACCGCCGCCGCGAACGACTTGCTGGGCACGCGCCATATCGGCCTGGGCTTGTTGACGAAGCGCGCCCAACCGCTGTGCGCGTTCACGTTCGGCGGTCGCATCGCGCAACGCGCGGCTTTCTTCGCCAGCGAGCTCTTCAACTTTACGACCGATTTCCGCACGTAGTGCTCGACCACGCTTTTCGATCGCCTCGAGCTTGCGCGAGTGACTGGCCAGCTCGCCTTCCAAACGAGATGCACGCGCCGCCAAATCCCACATCCGATCCGCAGCTTGACGAACCTCGGTAGGCGCGCGTCCGTTGGGATAGGCGCGCGCCGTAGCACGAAGGAAGTTTGCCGCGCGTTTCGACCACTCGACCACGCCCGGAGTGGGCGCAGGCGGAGGCGGAGGCGGCTCGGCGACAACCGGCGCATCGCTGCCTTCCTTCTTGACGTCCCACACCGTCGAAGGAAGCGAACGCTGGAACTTCTTCAGCTCTTCTTGCAGGTGGTGACCGTCACGGAAACGATCCGGAATCTTCTTTTCCAGCAGGCGCAAACAGATTTGTTCGGCTGTGGCGGGCAGATCCTTGCGCAACGTTGAAGGCTTCTTGGACGGCTGGGTCCGCTGCATCTCCAACAACGTTTCGCGATCGTGCGAACGAAACGGCAACTGCCCTGTCACCATCTCGAAGAGCAGCACGCCAAGCGCGTAGAGATCGCTCGACGGAACGGCATCTTCACCACGCGCCTGCTCCGGCGACATGTACTCCGGTGTGCCGAACACCGCGCCTTTCGGAGCCAGTCGGGGGTCACGCGCGAGTGCAGCGAGACCGAAGTCGAGGATCTTCACGAAGTCCTGACGGCCACCGCGCACCGTCAGCATGATGTTGTCGCTCTTCAAATCGCGATGGACGACACCAAGATCGTGCGCACGCGCCAAGGCCGCACACATCTGCTCGAGGATGTCGATCGCACGGTCGACCGGCATCGGTCCCTTGGCGATCTCCGAGCTGAGCGCGATGCCCGTCAGGTATTCCATGACCAGGTAGAGCTCACCCTGCTCGGTCTCACCAACATCGTGGATATCGACAATGTGAGCGTGGTCCACTCGGTTGGCTGCTCGCGCCTCGCGAAGCATCCAAGCCCGCAGATGCGTCTCGCCGCGAAGGTCGGGGCGAATCAGCTTCAGTGCGACAACACGGTCGATCAACACGTGTCGCGCACGGTAGACGACACCCATGCCGCCTTCGCCCAAACGGGCTTCCAGTCGGTACCGCCCGGCCACCACTTTGCCGAGGTAGGGATCGCGACTCCTCGCTGCCTGTGCTCTTGCCATTGCTCCCCAATGCGGTGAGGGGCGCAATCATACACAAGCGCCTCTCTCGTGTTATCTTTTAAGAGTCGCGGAGGTGGCGTGACCGTCGATCTGCAAGGAGATCTGAACGGTATGGGGCATGCCCCAATCGGACCTTATGTAATCGAGCGACGCCTGGCGACGGGCGGAATGGCCGAAGTCTTTCTTGCGCAACGCAAGGGACCGCACGGGTTTTCCAAGCGTGTCGCCCTGAAACGAATCCTCCCTCAGTACGCAGGCGACCCTGATTTCGTGTCGATGTTTATCGACGAAGCGAAGTTGGCTGCGCAGCTGCAGCATCCCAACGTCGTCCAAGTGTTCGATTTTGGCGAACACGGCGGCGAGCTGTTTTTGGCGATGGAGCTGGTCGAAGGGACCAACGTCAACAAGCTGCTTCGAACGGTTGCGGCGCGCCAAGAGCGACTTCCACTCGACATTGTTCTCCACATCGTGGGTCAAACCGCACATGCGCTGGCCTACGCGCATCGACTGACCGATGACGGAGGAGAACCACTCGATTTCGTTCACCGCGACGTGAGCCCGGCCAACATCCTACTGACCAAGAGTGGATACGTGAAGCTCACGGACTTTGGGATCTCCAAGGTCGCGCATCACACCAATCGGACGGAAGATGGACACGTCCGCGGGAAGCTCGGCTACATGTCGCCGGAGCAGGTGATGGGTCGCGCCATGAACGGGCAGAGCGACGTGTTCACCCTGGCCACAGTGTTTGCTGAGTTGTTGATTGGCCGACCACTCTTCGGCGTTGGAAAAGAGATCGACGTGCTGGTGCGGATTCGGGACGTCGATCTTTCGCTGCTTGATCAAAGCGATCGCTTGCCGCGCGACGTGCGCCGTGTTCTCGAAGCCGCCTTGGAACGAGACCCGCGTTCCCGTCCGAGTGCACACGAACTCGCTGAAGCGTGTGACGAAGTTCGTCGTCGTCGCGGCATGAGTCATGGACCGGAACGCTTGGCGCGCGTCCTGACTCGTTTGGATTTGGTCGAACCGGGGTTTGGACTGGGCGACGATCCCGGAACCAGCCTGATCGACACCTCGATTCTCAGCGCAGAAGCCGAAGAGCTCGTCCGTGACGTGGGCGCGACCGCACCGGACATCTACACCGTGCGCTTGCCCTCCGGACAAGAGGTTGGACCGCTGAGCTTTCCGCGCTTGGTGCAGATGATCACGGGCGGCAAGGTCCACTCGGAGACACTGATCCGAAAGGATCGGGGCTCGTTTGCGCCGGCGACGGTGCTCCCAGAACTGACGCGGTTCGTGACCTCGCCGGCGCTGCAATGGAAGCTCGATGAGCTCGACCGCGCCGAGGGCAAAGGGATCCTTCAAGGCGCGAGCCTGGTTCCCGTGGTGTTTAACCTGATGAGGGATCGCTCCACCGGTGTGTTGCATCTCTGGGATGGGGAGCGCCGCAAGAAGATCTACTTCGTCAACGGTCGCCCCGAGTTCGTGGCGTCCACAGATCGGCGCGAGCTGCTCGGCGAGTTCTTGGTCGAAAACGCGTACTGCCTTCGCATGGAAGTCGAAATGGGTTTGGCGCTGCTTCCCCGATACGGCGGCCATCTCGGTGATGCGCTGGTCGGTTTGGGTGTGTTGCGACCGATGGAGCTGTTTCGCGCGATCAGTGCCCAAGTACGTCAGCGTTTGCTGGAAGCGTTTCGGTGGCGACGCGGTCGATGGGCGTTTGTTCCGAATGTGCGGTCTCACGAAGAGACGTTTCCGATGGGACACTCCGGTTGGGAGCTTCTTCGGGAAGCTGTTCAAAATGCACGAGCGGATGAGCTCGAGGCGGCGCTTGCACCGCTTTGGGAACGCGCGCTTCGCCCGGTGGACAAACCACCCATCGCGCGCGAGCTCTTCGATCTGCCACAGCCCTGGGTGGCGGTGCTGCAGACCATTAGGCCCGGTCGAAGTGCGGGCGCGATCTTGACCGAGGCAGCCACGGTCGCAGACGACCTGGAAGACGCCTATCGCGCGCTCTACCTCGGGCTCGCCTGCGGTTTTGTCGAAACCGAGTAGTCCGCCGCAGGTAGACCCCTAGCAGTCTTCGCGAGCCTGGCTATTCTAGCCACGTGATTCCCCAGACCGAGCAGGTCGCGCGCAATCGCTTCTTCACGTTGGAGCGACCTGAGAGCGATCCACGTCCGGTCCTGATCGAAATCCCACACGCTGGTTTGGCGATTCCGGAAGAAGTCGCCTCGGAGATGCGCGCACCCCGCGACGGCATTCTTCGCGACGCGGATATCTACGTGGACAAGCTCTTTGCCGGAGCGACTCGGCATGGGGCCACGATGCTCGCTGCGCTGACGTCGCGATACGTGGTGGATCTGAACCGCGCGCCGCACGACGTGGACCTTCAAACCGTGCCGGATCACCCTGCCCCTCGCGGTGTTCAGCCGCGCGGTGTGGTGTGGCGCATGACCACGGACGGTCGTTCGCTGCTTCGACGCCCGTTGAGCTATGCCCAGCTGCAGCGCCGCTTAGCTCGCTTCCACGCGCCCTATCACAACACGCTCAAAAACGAGCTCGCGCGGATGCGCAAACGGTGGGGGTTTGCGATTTGTTTGGCTGCGCATTCGATGCCGAGTGTCGGGCGGGCGTTGGGTTCGGATCGCGCGAGTCGACGTCCGGATGTCGTGCCTGGTAGTCGTGGACGCACCAGCGCGGATCCGCGATTGATCGATTTGATCGGCGAACACTTTCGTGAGGCGGGCCTCAGCGTGAAGCACGACGATCCCTACCGTGGTGGGTACACGACCGGACACTACGGGAAACCCAAGGACGGTGTGCACGTGGTTCAGATCGAACTCAACCGTGCGCTCTACGTGCACGAGAGCACGTGTGAGCCCAAGCCAGAACTTGAGCAGCTACGAAACGTGCTGGACGCGTTGGTCCGACGTGTTGTGCAACTCGACCTGAGTTAGCGACTGGTCGCGGGCGCGTCGAGTACCAACGACTCGCTCGTGCGCACTTCGAGGCGGTAACGAGAGTTGGCTGTCTGAATGTAGTAGATGTCGCGGTCGCAAAGCTTGAGCACGCGCTTCACCGGAGTGGTGACGTACTCGTGCAGGCCGTCAGGGAACTCGATGACGACGACAGAGCCTTTGCGAGGCGGACGGAGAAGGCGACCCACGACTGCGCGGCCTGGCTTTCTACCGACCTTGCGAAGTACTACCTCCACACCGCAAAACTAGCACACGGCGGTGGTGGGGCAAAAGGTCGAATCGAACGCCTTAGCGGAGTGCCCGTAATTCGAAGCGAAACGAGACCGTCAGCGGCCGGACACCCAAACGGGTGCGCAGGGTGGTGACCTGTGATTCCAGACAGGTTCGGAGCGGACGCAACGCAACCGGATTGTTGCCCCAATCGCGGAACCGCAACTCAACGCCATCGTTGGTGAAGTGGACACGGACGTCACCCGTGCCGGGCGATCGCGGACCATCTGGACACGTCGGAAGGGATTCAAGAACCGCCCATGCGGCGCTCTCGAAGTCGCGATCGCGAGGACAGTCCGAACGTGCCCCGCACCGAATGTAGGCAACACGACCACGTCGAAGACGAAGTGTGGGCTCTGACGCGACGCGTCGATCCAGGGCTTCGCTCTGGGCCGCGGCCTCCGCGTCAGTTTCAGGTTCGTCCGTCTGAGTCTCTGCTTCAGGTTCAGTCTCTGGTTCAGTCTCAGTGTCTGGTTCAGTTTCAGTCTCTGAAGCTGGTTCTGGCAGCGGCTGCGTCATTCCTGGCGGCGGAGGCTTGATCGTCACCCAAACCAACCCCAATCCCAGCATCAGGCCGACGACGGCGCTCAGCGCAAGGGTGTGGAGGGACGACATGCGCTGGGTTTAGCACACGGACGGCTGAAACGGCCGCTGCGGCAGATTGCCGCGGCACGATGGGCGCACCGTTGCACCCATGCGCCCTTTTCGACTCGCTGTTCGCAGGCACAGTCGCTGCAACACAGGGAGTGCGAGCGGCAATCAGCCGACGCGGAGGCTCTTATGCGACAGGTATCTCCCCCTCTGACCACCATGGACCGCTACCGCGCTTCGCTGTCGGGTGTTCGCCAACTGACCCCCGAACGAGAGCGAGAACTTGCTCGTTTGTGGGCCGATGGCAACGAACGAGCGGGCAAGGAACTCGTCGAGTCCAGCCTACCCTTCGTCATCAAGATCGCGCGTGAGTATCGGCGCTGGGGCATCCCGCTCGAAGACTTGGTGCAGCAGGGCAACGTCGGTCTGCTGAAAGCGGCGAAGAAGTTCGACCCTGCGCGCGAGTGTCGTCTGGTGACCTACGGCGCGTACTGGATTCGCGCTGAGATCCGTGAGTACGTCGTGCACCACTACCGAATCGTTCGCTTGGGAACCACGCGCACCGAGCGTCGAGCGATGCGCGCGTTTCGTCGCCAGGGTGTTGAGAACGCCAAGGAGCTGGCCGAGATTTCCGGTATGCCGCGAGCACGCGCAGAGAAGCTGTGGCCGCTGTTGACCGGTTCGGATGTGTCGCTTGATTCCAGCTCACAAGATCGAACGCCCGCCATTGAGCGACTGAGTATCGACATGGCGGATCCGGAAGAGATTGTGACGCGCAAAGACACCGTTTCCGGTGTGCGCGAAGCACTGGGTGCTGCACTCGCAGCGTTGACCGAGCGTGAGCGTCGGATCGTCGAAGCGCGAATGATGGCTGAAGACCCCACCACGCTGCAGGCGTTGGGCAAGGAAATGGGCGTCAGCAAAGAGCGTGTTCGTCAGCTCGAAACGCGAGCACGAAACAAGCTCCGAGTAAGTCTGGCGAAGTTCCGACCCGCGGCCTGAAATCGAATGCGGGATGCGATGAGAACGAAAACGTGCTCATCCCGCATTGCTTGTAACTAAGTACGCGAGCGTCGAAGGAACGACGCAAACGAAGAACGCGAAGCGTTCGTTGGAGCGAGGTCAGCCGTCGGACAACGTCGAGGCTCCACGAGCCGAGACGCGCGCGGAGCGCGTGCTTGGAGGGGGGTCCCAAACGTAGTTTGGGGGGAGGGTTGCTAAACCCTCCCGAAGGAGGAGCCGTGCCCGTAAGCCGAAGGCGGGTCGGAGCCGAAGGCGGAGACCTAGGGCGCGGCGACGACGGTAAGTAGAGCGCGTGCTTGGAGGGGGGTCCCAAACGTAGTTTGGGGGGAGGGTTGCTAAACCCTCCCGAAGGAGGAGCCGTGCCCGTAAGCCGAAGGCGGGTCGGAGCCGAAGGCGGAGACCTAGGGCGCGGCGACGACGATAAGCAGAGTTAGGCAGGAGGCGGCATGGTGTCTGGGCTGGCGTCGCGGCTTAGCCGATCGAGTAGATCCGCAAGCTGCGATGCAGGTCCCAGGCGCCACTCGCCGTTCCACATCGCGACGTAACGACTGAACGGCTCGCCCAACGCGAGTTGGACTTCCAGCGTAGGACGCGGTTCGTCCGGAAGTCCGGCTGCACGCAGTTCACGAAGCAACCACACCTCGGCGAACAAGAGTGCTTGGCACACCGCAGTGATTTGCATGCTGGTCAGGCTGCTTCGTCGAGTCGTCGCCATCGATGCCCCCGGCATACGTCCGGTGACCACACGCTCGCCGTTGCCAAAAATCTGAAGGCGACGCGTTCCGTGAATGTCGGAATCCACCGATGTCCACGTGAGCAAGAAGTTCCCGCGTTGATCGGGCTGTTCGATCACGCGCTCCAACATCGTCAGAAAAGGCAGATGACGTTGCGCGGGAGGCTCACCCGCTTGGTGGCGAATCCACTCCTCGGCAAACGCGAGCGCTTTCTCCGCGTGCGGAAGCTGCTGACGCGTTTGTGTGACCGCTTTGACGCCCTCGTCGCCCAACAACCCCAGTGCGTCGAGTGCACGCCAACCGATCGTCGACTCCGCACCAAACGACAGAATGCGTGCAACACGACGCGCCGCGAAGATCGCGCCGCCAAAACCGAAGGTGCGAAGCCGACCCACGAGTTCGGGATCCGCTGTCATCAATGCAGCGTCGAGTTCCATCTCCGCACGTTCATCGATGCCGGCTTCGCGCAGTGAGCGCGCGGTCGTCACAGACAGGTCCGCGATGCCGGTCAGAACTTCGCTCTGTGGCTCCCATGAGGTCATGCGCCCACTCGCGCGAACTCGGTCGTAGCCAAACCCGACGCGCCAAGCCCCCGCGCCACGACGATCGAACGCAAACGAGAGATCCAATCCTGTACTCAAGGTTGCGCCGGGCAACAATCGCGTGAACGCCTCAGGCGGATGAAACACGTTGACGTCGCCGAACGAGACCCGAATCCAAGGTCGGTGTGCCTTGGGCGGGGAGACCCTCAGCGAGCGGGGATACGCCGTTTCAAAGCCAAAGACGTTGACGGCCTGGGAGCCGCGATTTTGGCAGAGAAGCTCGACGACGATCGTGCCTCCAGCCTCCACTTCGCCGGGAGGTGGGCGGACCCCGAAACGAACGCCATCGACTTCTTCGCCCCACTGAACGTCCACGTCGCGCGCAGCGTAGCCCATTGGTAGGCCCTCATGCCTAAATCTTAGGTAGACGCGGACTTCTGCAGATCCTCAAGCTTGACCCTCGCACCCTTGGGGCGACAATCTTTTGCCATGCATCGCAGCGCGTTGGCTTGGTTGGGGGGATTGTTGGTTCTGGCGGGCTGTCAGCCCGACTTGGCAGAATGCGCCACGGCCACGCAGGCCGACAACGTCGTGTTCTTGGCGGATGGTACACCCATGTTCGCCGGACAGGCTCTGGTTCATGTGAGCTGTGCGGCGGGCACATGCCACGCTAGCGGAGCCGACGACAGCGGTCGCAACGGCGCTCCTGCAGGATTGAATTTCAATGTGGACCCGGCCTGCGGGTTTGAGGTGGAAGACTGCGACACCGTGCCGGACGCGTTCGAGCGACTCGACCGGTCGGCACGAAAGGTGCGCTCGTTCGATCATGAGATCCTCAGAACCTTACAGGATGATTCGATGCCGCCAGCTGGAGCCCCTGTTCCGGTGGACGTCTTCGGAACGTTCGAAGGTGGAGTCCTTTCCAATCCTCTCCCGGCGATCACCACACCGGAGGGGCGCGAGATTGTCAGTGAGTGGTTGGGATGCGGCAGTCGCGTGATCGAAGTCGCTCGAGAAGCGACCGATCCAACTCGTGAGGCCCCCGGACAACGTTGCGACGACGCCGTTGGTGGACGCTTTTGCGCGTATGCCGCACCGGTTGGTCCGCCCGACCCGCAGTGGGCCGGCGAGACTGGGATTTACCAGCGAGCCATCGTCAACCTCGGGTGCCTCTCGTGTCACCGCGACGACGGAAACCCCAACTGGGGTCCTGATGATCAGGAACTCGACTTGTGCTTGTCGTCGCCGGATCCGGCGACCGGCGATTGCGACCCCGAAGCGGTTCGTGCCTCTCTCGTTGGACAGATGGCGGTGGGGTATGACTGTAGCGGCGGCATCGATCCTGGAATGCACATCGTCGCAGGCGACCCTGCCAACTCGTTCTTCCTGGAGAAAGTTCGACCGGACCCGGATTGTGGCGGCGCAATGCCTGACGGCTCGGACGACGGAATTCCGAGCGACTTCTCTGACGTGATCGAGCAGTGGATCAGGGACGGAGCCATGCCCTGAGGCTTCTCGACGGTGCGATGGGCACGCGTTTGATCGCGCGTGGCGTCGCACCCGACTTGGTCTGGCGCGCGCCGCTCGACCATCCGGAACTGGTCCTCGACATTCATCGAAGCGACGTTGCAGCAGACGCGATCACCGCCGCGACGTTCGGACTCTCGTGGCATCCCGAAGCAGCACGTGAGGTCGCCTCGGCTGCGTTGCGCTTGGCCCGACAAGCGGCAGGACAACGCCCGGTCATCGCATCGTTGGCTCCAGGAGAACCGGAACGTGTAGCGCTTCTTCTTGCAGACGCGGATGTGCTCTTGTTGGAAACGTTCGACCGACTCGACGCACTTCAGGCTGCACTTGGGCGCTGCGAGTTTGTAGGCCCGCGTTGGGCGACGCTAAGCATCCTTGGCGACCGGACAGGCGACGGAGCCACACCCGAAGCCGCAGCCCGAGATCTTGATGCGGACATGATCGGAGTCAACTGCGGCGCGGGCCTGCACGAGACCGCCGCGTTGGCCAAGCGCATGGTCGGAGGCACTCAACGAGTGTTGGCGCAACCAAGTGCCGGGGTGAAATCCCCAGCGAGCCCCGAAGTGTTCGCGGATGTCGCGCAGGCCTTGTGGTCGCATGGTGTCGCTGTCGTCGGCGGCTGCTGCGGCGTCGGGCATGCGCACCTCGAAGCCGCGCGTCGACACATCCTCTGAGAGCAACGTCGAAGTTTCGGGTGGTTATTGGGGCAGGTTCGGGTCCGTACGGACTACGTCCCCACACGGACGACCTTTGTCCCCACACGACGCTGAGCATCCTTGGCGACCTGACAGGCGACGGAGCCACACCCGAAGCCGCAGCCCGAGATCTTGATGCGGACATGATCGGAATCAACTGCGGCGCGGGCCTGCACGAGACCGCCGCGTTGGCCAAGCGCATGGTCGGAGGCACTCAACGAGTGTTGGCGCAACCAAGTGTCGGGGTGGAATCCCCAGCGAGCCCCGAAGTGTTCGCGGATGTCGCGCAGGCCTTGTGGTCACATGGTGTCGCTGTCGTCGGCGGCTGCTGCGGCGTCGGGCATGCGCACCTCGAAGCCGCGCGTCGACACATCCTCTGAGAGCAACGTCGAAGTTTCGGGTGGTTATTGGGGCAGGTTCGGGTCCGTACGGACTACGTCCCCAGACGGACGACCTTTGCAGAATCAAGCAAGCGCGACCGGTGTTGCACGGATCGAGGAGCCAGGTACGCTCCGCCCGCTCATGCGCATCTTGATCGTTGTCGTTTCACTCTTGGTGTGGGGATGCCCACGCAACCACTGCCCGACGACACCGCATACCGATCCCGATCGCATGATGCGCATGCACCGGTCGCTCACCCGAACCGTTCGTGCATTGCGCGCCGAAGCACGCGTCGAACAGCACGGGCGGCAAGGTCGCTTGCGCGGCACTGTGCTGCTCTTTCTTCAGCGACCCGACCGTGTGCGCTTCGACGCGATTACACAGCTTGGACCCGTCGCAGTGCTCACGACCGACGGCGAGCAGTTCCAACTCCTAGATCACCGCAACGACGCGTTTCTCGAGGGTCCGGCGTGTCCGGAGAACGTGGCGCGCTTCTTGGCGATCCACATGAGCGGTGCGGACGTCGCGCGTTTCTTGGTCGGCGACACGCCGCGTCTTGAAACCGACGACGTCTCGTTGGCATGCGGCGAGGAAGGCTACACGGTCGAACTCTCGCACCCGGATGGTCGACGTCAAACCCTGGTGTACGACGTGCGTGAAGGCGACGAAGACGTGGCTCCCGATCAACAGCACCTTCGACTTCGCTCGTCGGAGATGCGACATCCCGATGGGCGAACGGATTGGCGAGCGACTTATGACGACTACCAGGTGGTTCGCGATCCAACCGATGACCAGCGACGCGGGGTGGCGTTCCCCTTCGTCGTCCGCTTCGTCGATCCCGATCTCGACGCCGACACGACGGTGCGCATCAAGGAAGTCGATCTCCTCGAGGAGCCACCGGCCGCGGAAGTCTTCCGCCAAACCCCGCCGCCGGGAATGACTCCGCAGTATTCCGCCTGCCAGTAAGGGACCGAATTTCGATCCGGGTGGACGAACGGCGTCGCGCAGGGTAAGCCGGCTGCGGTGACGCAGGGGGCCCAAAGCGAGCTCTTCGCCCAGTTTGGACGGACGTTTACGGCTGGCCAGGCAATCTTCTCGGAGGGCGAAAAGGCAGCCGAGTGCTTTCTGATCGAAACCGGCCGGGTTCGACTGGTGAAGCGCATCCGCTCGAGTGAGCGAAGCCTCACGGTTCTGCGTCCCGGCGACCTGTTCGGCGAAGACGCACTGATGCCCAACTCCCTGCGTAGTGCTTCTGCCGTTGCGCTGACCGACCTGGAGGTGTTGGCGCTCGATCAGCAGACCTTTGCGGTCATGCTCTCGGGAAACGCTGAAATCGCTTCGAAACTCGTCGAACAGCTGGTTCGCCGCCTCCGAGACGCCGAGGAGCAGCTCGAAAACGCGATGCTGGCGGACCACCCCTCCCGGGTCATCAACACATTGCTACGTATGGCCACAGCGGCTGGAGCAGGTGCCAAGAACGTCCAGCTTCAGATTTCCCCGCTCGAACTCTCGAGTCGCGTCGGACTTGACGTGGATGCCGTCAAACGAGCTGTGCAGCAGCTTCGTGATGGTGGATATCTCCGCATCATTGAAGAGCGGATCCTGCTTCCAGACCTCGATGCGTTGAAACGTCTCTATGAACTGCTTGGCATGAAGGAAGAGGTCCGTGGTGGTTGAAACGACTCGGTTTTTCAGCCCCGTCGGAATACCGACGCCACCTGCGACATCCTCTACTGAGTCAGGAATTGCCCGGAGGTCATCTTGATCTTCCTCACAGCCCAAAGTAGATCCCGTCTCTTGCAGGGCGTGTGCTGCGCTCTGCTCTTCTTAACGGCTTGTCCTGGTGCGGGTGGAACGTCTGACGAGGACGTTCTGAAATCTCGCAGAGAGTTGGAGCTCGCGGCGGCCTTGCAGCAAGAGAACAACATTCCCGGTGCGATCGGACACCTTCGGACAGCGCTCGAGCTGGACGAAGAGAACGCCGAGGCTCACCTGCTGCTCGCCTACATCCAGCTCAACCATCGCAACAACAGCGCGGTGGCCGAGACCCATGCGCGTGAGGGTGTGCGCCTCTTGGAAGAAGCCGAACGTCACGGGTCCACCCTGGCGGAGGCCCGCAACATTCTGGGCACGATTCTGCTGACTCGAGAGAACTACGACGAAGCGGAACAGGAACTGCGTCGCTCTGCGATGGACGACATGAACACCTCGCCACACCTCGCTTGGGGCAACCTCGGGTTGGTGTTTTTGCAAGCCGGTCGCCCGCAGGAAGCCATCGAGCCGCTGATCGAGGCCGTGCGCAACCAGCCGCGATTCTGCGTGGGCTACCACCGGTTGGGTCGCGCCTACTGGGAAACGGATCAGATCGAGCAAGCCGAAGCCGCGTTGGTTCGAGCACTCGAAGCCGATGAGACCTGCACCGACAACCCGCTGCTTCAAAACGCGTGGCGCCTTCGTGGCGAAGCGCGTGCTCAAATGGGTCGTCGCGACGAAGCGCTCTCCGACTTGGAGCGTTGCGTCGCTCTGGGATCGAACACGGAAGACGGTCGCGCGTGTCAGCGTTTGCTGGACGCCGCGGACCAACCCGCACCGGACGTGGAACCCGTCACCGAAGAAGGGGCGAGTACGTGAACGCACCGCTCGACGGCTTCCAACAGGAAGCGCCCAGCTTTGAAACGCTGGGATCGTTTCTCAAGCGAGAGCGCGAGTTGCGTGCTCTTTCGCTCGAGGAACTCTCGTCGACCACGCGGATTCCCCTGGCTGCACTACGGAAAATCGAAGACGACAGCTTCGAGGACCTGCCTGGCGCAGTGTTCACTCGCGGCTTCATCCGAGCGTACGCCAAGGCGCTCGGCCTGGATCCGGACCCGCTTTTGGTGCGGCTGGATCGAAAGCAACCACGCGAACCGGTGGAGTTGGTCGCGAAGGGAACCACGCCTCGTCAGAGTCGTCGTTTCGGAATCGCCATCGCGGTCGTGGTGCTGCTGATCTTGTTCACGCTCGCACTGTCGATCGTGCTGCGTCCTCGTCATCGCGATGTGCCTATCGAGCTCTCGCAAACGACTTCTGTTCAGCACGACCTTTTCGACCGCGCGTGACCCGCAAAACCGAACGCACCGACGCGTTCGTTCTTCGCGCGACCGACTACCGCGACGCCGATCGCATCATGACGCTTCTGACGCGCCGTTTTGGACGCATCAGTGCGGTTGCCCGAAGTGCTCGACGTAGTCGAAAGCGGTTCGGTGGTCGTCTGGAAGCGTGCATGCACCTGGACGTGGGGCTGCAGTTCGGTCGCGGCGACCTTGCGACGTTAACCGACGCCAACGTTGTCGAAGCCCACCTCGGTATCCTTCAGGCGCTTCCTCGGATGCGTGGTGCAGGAGCAGGCTTGGAACTCGTGCGCCTGGTCGCTCCCGAGCGCGCGGAAGACCAGCGGCTCTTCGACACGCTCGCCGAGTTTCTGACTCTTATCGAAAGCGTGGAACCCGATCAGGCGCCAAGCACTGTCATCGCGTTTTCCGCGCGCGCACTTGCACTCTCCGGACTGACGCCCGGCCTCGACGCATGCGGAGTCTCGGGACGGCGTTGCCCTGAAGGACAGTCCGCTCTTTTCGACCCAGGTCGCGGAACGATCGTGTCTCGCGAAGCGGGGGGAGGTCCCATCCTTCTGTCCGGTGGAACCCGTACACAACTCATCCGCAGTCTGGGGGACGACTGGCGCAACGCGGTGTTCAACGCGCCTGAGCGAACCCAAGCGAGCGAGGCGTTATGGGCCTTCGTTGCGACCCACGTCGGCAAAGAACTCTCGTCCGCGTGGCGTGGCGTTGTGGGATAGGACTTATTTCCCTCCCTGACGCTTGTAGAGGTACGATCCCATCCTCATGACCGAGGTCTTGGTCGTCGAAGACAGCAGCGCGATGCGCGCGTTCATTCGTGCCGCGCTGGAAGAGGACGTCGGCGCGTCAGTCACCGACGCGGCGAGCGGCTTTGAAGCGATGCGTGAGCTTCCGCGGCGCGCGTATGGCCTGGTGATCGTCGACATCAACATGCCGGACATCAACGGTCTGGAGCTGATCTCGTTCATGCGAAACAGCGATCAGCACAAGGAAACGCCCGTCATCCTGATCAGCACCGAAGCGAGCGAACGCGACCGGAAGCGTGGGCTCGAACTGGGCGCAAACGCGTTTCTCAGCAAGCCCTTTGGCCCCGATGAGCTGACTGGCCTCGTGCGAAAGATCCTGCCGGACGGGTGAGTCGGCAATGAGCAACGTTGAAGAAGAGTTTCTCGCTGAGGCCCAAGAGATCATCGAAGGGTTGTCGCGCGATCTGCTCTTGGTCGACCAGGCGCAAAAAGACGGCGACGTCCATCCCGATCTGATCAACGAGATCTTTCGCGGTGTGCACACGCTCAAGGGCATCGCTGGGATGTTTGGGTTTGCCAAACTCGGCGCGCTTGCACACTCGCTCGAAGATACGCTCGACGCGTTGCGACTCGGCAAAATCGCGCTGACCCAAGAGGTTCTCGACGTCCTCTTCGAAGGCATCGAGGGATTTCAACGGCTGCTCTCCAACGACCCGGAGATCGGCACCTTCGACGTCGAGCGCTTTGTCCGCTCTCTCGAAGATCTCTCTCCCGCTCCGGAACCGTCCAGCAACGAACTCGAGAGTTTTGATCTCGATGCAAGCGTGTTGGCAGTTCTTACCGAATACGAAGAGCACCGCTTACGGTCCAACGTCGCACAAGGCGTCGCGCTGTATCGGCTTCGCGTCAGTTTTTCGCTCACGACGATCGACTCCCACCTCGAAGATCTCAAGAACCGCGCAAAACCGATGGCCGAGATCATCACGTATCTCCCGAGTCCAACAGGCGGTGACGGCGACGCGATCGATCTCGACGTCTTGATGGCGAGTTCGGCCAGCTTCGAGGATCTGCACCAGGCCCTTGTCGGCACCTCCGATGCAGAACTGGTCAAAGTCGGTCGCAAGAGCGTCGCGGACATCCCGCCGCAACCACCACCCTCTGCTCCCCTCGAAGTTCCTCAACGACGAACCGACCACCCGCCTGCGCCCGATTCGATGGTTCCCTCCGCGCAGGTCGACATCATCGAAGCTGAGTCGGTGGATCCGATGTCGCTTCGCTCTGTGGCCAACACGGTTCGCGTCGACATTCGAAAACTCGACCACTTGATGAACGTGGTCGGTGAACTCGCGTTGGTCCGAAGTGCCGTCTCCCGACTGACCGACAAGCTGCGGGGACGTTCCGAGTTACGACAACTCGCGATCGACCTGCATCGCGTCAATCGAGGTTTCGAACGTCATCTCGAAGCGCTGCAGGAAGGCATCCTGGATGTGCGGATGGTTCCGCTCGGACAGGTGTTCGACAAGCTTGCGCGCGTTGTTCGGCAAGTGGCACGCGAGCACGACAAAGAAGTTCACCTTTTGGTGATGGGTGCCGAAACCGAGGTGGATAAGCTCATCGTCGAGGAGCTGAGCGATCCGCTCATGCACCTGATCCGCAACGCGATCGACCACGGCATCGAGTCGCCGAAGGTACGCGAGCTCGCGGAAAAACCAGGAGCTGGAACCCTGGCGCTTAACGCCTACCAAAAAGGCAACCACGTCGTCATCGAGATCGAAGACGACGGCGCCGGCATGAATGAACGCATGTTGGTGGAAGCAGCGGTTCGTAAGGAGCTGATCACACCCGAAGCAGCACAAGAGCTCACTCGCGAAGAAGCGCTCAACCTCATCTTTCTGGCCGGATTCAGCACACGCTCAGCGATCACCGATATCTCGGGACGTGGTGTCGGCATGGATGTCGTCAAAACCAATATTGGTCGACTCGGTGGGGTCATCGACGTTCAGTCCGATCTCGGCGTCGGTACCAAGTTCACGGTCACGCTCCCCGTCACGCTCGCGATCATCAGCGCACTCTTGGTGCGCGTGGGAGGTCGAGAGTTCGCCGTTCCGATCAGCTCGGTTCAAGAAGCGATTCTCTTGGATCCCACCGAGATCCGGACGATCGAAGGGCGCGAGGTTCTGACGCTGCGAGGTGCGACGCTGCCTCTGTGTTGGCTGTCACGATTGTTCCGGCTGGGAAGCAGCGCAAGCTCGCGCAAGTACGTGGTGGTGTGCGCTGTGGGTCCAAGGCGCGTGGGCTTTGTGGTCGACGACCTCGAAGGTCAGCAAGACATCGTGATCAAAGCACTCGGCAAGAGCCTTCAGCATGTGCGCGGCTTTTCGGGTGCCACCGACCTGGGCGATCAACGAGTCGCACTGGTGCTCGACGTGATCGGACTTCTCGAAGAGGTGGTGAAGACCACCGAAGTCAGTGCGGAGGCCACGCCGTGAGCGAAGCCGACGCCATGATCAAAGCCGAGTCTGCGGCGCTGCGGGTGGAAGAGCCCGTACGCGAAGTGTTGGCGTTCGAGATCAACGACGAACGCTACGCACTGCCGCTTGGCTCGATTCGAGAGATCCTCAAAGTCCCACCGATCACGCCCGTTCCTCGGGCGCCACGTGCAGTGCTCGGGATCATCAGCGTGCGTGGAAAGATGACGACTCTGCTGGACCTGCGTCGGCTCCTCGCGGTGCCTGAACGTCGCCAAACCAAAGCAACACGCGTGCTGCTGGTAGACACAGGCGAAGAAGTCATGGGAGTACTGATCGACCGGGTCATGCACGTGATTCGACTCAAAGAAAGCGAAGTTGAGCCTGCGGCCGTGGTCGGCAGTGAACTCTCGGAACACGTCTTCGGGATCGGACGTCCCAAAGCACGCGCGAAAAGCGAAACCGATGCCGACGACATTTTGATTCTGTTGGACCCCATTCCACTCCTTCGGAGGTGGTGACGCATGGAATCGACAAGCCGACGCGACCGCATGAAGAACCTCGTGGGCTTTCTCGTGGGCGACGTGCGCTACGCGGTCGATATCCTGAAAGTGCGCGAGATCATCAACCCGCTCGCCATCGTAGAACTCCCGCAATCACCTCACTCCGTAGTCGGTGTGGCGGATCATCGAGGCGAGGTTGTCCCGATCGTCGACCTCCGTGCTCGTTTCGGGCTTCCCAGCATGGAACCGACCCGACGTACGAAATGGATCATCGTCGCTGTCGAGGATCGGAGTGCAGGGTTCATCGTCGATGCAGTCACCGATGTGTTTGGCGAGGGTGTCGACGCACTTCGCGACGTGCCGAAGTTGAGTTCTGGAGACCGCGCGCGCGGAATCTCTGCCGTGTATGCGCGTGACGACGGCCTCACGTTTGTGGTGGACGTTGCGACCATCGCCGAACCGACCGAAGCCATCGACGTCGGAGTCTTCGCGGGTGGTGCGTGAGCCCTGACGACGTTTTTGAAGAGCTGGAATCGACGAGCGCAGAGACTCGGCGGCAGGCGGTTCGATCCAGCGACTCGCTTCCTCCAGAACCGCGACGCAAAGTCTTGGTGCATGGCTTGGGCGATGCAGACTGGCGCGTTCGTCGCGAAGCCATCGAAGGCGTTGTGCAGAACGTCGGCGCAGATCCCACGCTGATCGAAGAGCTGATCGACGCACTGGTTCAAGGTGAAAACGTCGGTCTGCGAAACGCAGCACTCGAGTCGCTGGGCCGTTTGGGCGAGACCGCGACGACGTCACTCACCGCGCGGCTGAGTAAGGTCGACGGAGGGGGCCGCAAGTTCATCCTCGAAGCATTGGGTCAATCGGAAGCGACAACTGCTGTCGACCAGATTGCTCCCTACATCCAAGACGCGGACCCCAACATTGCCGCGGCCGCAGTGGATGCACTCGCTCGGATCGGCGGCCAAGTGGCAGAGACGCACCTACGCTCGCTCTTGGCGAGTCGCGATCTCTACCAACGGCTTGCTGCTCTCGATGGGCTGGAACGCGCGGGCGCTCGGTTGGCGTGGGCGGATCTGGAGCCGGCGATTGCCGACCGCTTCACACGCCGCGCTGCCGTGCCGCTCTTGGGTCGCAGCGCGCATCCGGACGCGGTCCGCGCACTCATCGAGATGCTGGCCAACGCCTCCGACCATCTCGCCTCGTCCGTGTTGCTTGCATTGGAGCAACTCTCGCAAACCGTAGGCGTGGGTGAGATGCGTGCGCAGATGAGCGAACAAGCCATCGTTGTCACCCGCGCAAGCCTCCAATCGCAGAACCCCGAAACGAGACGTGCCGCGGCTGGAGTCGCGCTTGCAGCTCAGGACGTCAGCGCGTTGGCATCCGTCTTGAGCATTTTCGTCGATGGTCTCTCGCCCATGGCGCTCGTCGCGTTTCGCGAGTGGGGACGCGAAGCGGTACAACCGCTACTCGCCGCAGCCGAAACCAGCGTCGGCGCTGCCCGCGCACTCGCACTCGAACTTGCGAGCGAACTTGGCGATGTGCGCGAAGTCCTGCTCGACGCGCTCGACGATCCAGAACCCAACGTAGTCGCCGCAGCGTTGCGCGGATTGAAGCGACTGGCGATCGCAGCCGATGCCGAACGCATTCTCGCCAGAGTGCGCGACGGCAACGACGACGTCCGAGCCGCCGCAGTCGACGCGATTCGACAGCTCTCTTCCCGAGACGAGGAACGCATCTCTTCACTTCTGTCCAAGAGTGCTGTGGATGCGGAAGGCGCGGCGATGGCTTCGTTGCTGGCGACCATTCGAGGGACTCGCGCACTCCCGCAGTTACGTGCAGGCTGCAACTCCGACTCGCCCGAAGTCCGGCGTGCGTGTATCGCCGCGCTCGGTTCACTCGGCGATGTCTCCGCACTTCCCGACGTCACACTTGCCCTCAGCGACGAAGACCCCGTCGTGCGCGAAGCTGCAGCACAGTCCCATGGCGACCTGGGCGGTGCACCACTCACGCTGGTGCAGCTCCTGGGTTCGGAACCCTCTTCGGATGTACGAGTCGCCGCGCTACGCGCGATCGCACTCAACGGCGAAGATGAACACATCGCACCTGTGGCGGAGATGCTCAACGACTCCGCGGCGTCGGTGGTCGTTGAATCCCTCCGAACGCTCGGACGATTGGACGACCCCGACCTAAGTGCGCGACTTCCCGCGTTGCTCACGCATCCAGACGTGGAAGTGGTGAAACAGGCGATTGCGGAACTCGGTCGACGTCCCGAAGATGATGTCGACGCACGTCTCGACGCGCTCCTCGATCACGAAGCATGGGACGTCCGCGCAGCCGCCGCAGACGCCATTGCCGCACGTGGTGGCACGTCCAGCCGCGAGTCGTTGATTCCACGTCTCGATACCGAAGCCGACGAAGTCACTCGACAGGCGATCGAAGATGCCCTCTCCCGTCTTGGGCGGGACGAGGACTGATGTCGCTTCTCTTCGATCCCGGCCCGGAAATGACACCTGCGGAGTTTCATCTCCTCCGTGATCTGGTGAACAAGTTCTGCGGGATTCGATTTGCGGAAGGCACCAAGTTTGTCGTTGAGCGACGTCTCCGACCACGCCTCGAAGCCCTGGGAATGACCGACTTTCGCTCGTACTACGAGTACCTGATCTTTCATGCGCGCGGCGAAACCGAACTCGAGCGCGCCGTGGACCTTCTGACCACGAACGAAACCTACTTCTTTCGTGAGCGGTACCAGTTGGACGCGTTCGCCAACGAAGTGCTTCCGCGACTCGCGACGTCGTACGCATCGAGCAAACGACTGACCATCTGGAGCGCGGGCTGTTCCACAGGCGAGGAGGTCTACACGATCGCGATGCTCATCGCCGCAACGGGTCGATTTGAAGGCTGGGAAGTTCGCGTGTTTGGCAGCGATATTTCCCGTCGTGTCATCCAAGGCGCGCGCCGAGCGGTGTATACCCAAAGCAGCTTTCGCGCGATGCCCAGCCGCTACGAGCGCTACTTTGAAGATACTCCCGAAGGTCGGGTAGTTCGCCCCGAGATTCAGGCGATGTGCCACTTCGGCCACCTCAACCTGCTGGACCGAGAACGCAGCGCGATAGTAGGTTCCGTGGCGGCAATCTTCTGCCGAAACGTACTCATCTACTTTGACGACGAATCTCGCCGCGCGGTGGTGCGCACGTTCTACGAGCGACTCGCCCCGGGTGGGTATCTAATGTTGGGTCACAGCGAATCGCTCCTGCGCACGAGCAACGACTTCGAACTCGTTCATCTCAAAGGTGACATGGTCTACCGCCGTCCGGAGACGCGATGACCAAGCGCTTGCGAGTGCTGGTGGTGGACGACTCGGCGTACAACCGTCGAACGATTTCCGACCTACTCACCAAGGTCCACGATGTGGAAGTCGTGGGCACGGCGACCGACGGTGACGAAGCGCTACGGATGGTCAATGACCTCGGGCCGGACGCGATCACGCTCGACCTCGAAATGCCGCGCATGGACGGCTTCACGTTTCTGCGCCTCTTGATGGCGCGTCGCCCTACCCCGGTGATCGTCGTTTCGGGCTACGCCAACAAGGAAAACGTATTTCGCGCACTCGAACTCGGCGCGTTGGACTTCATTCCCAAACCGACGCGCAGCGTCACCACCGACCTGGTCGAAATCCAGCAAGAGCTGGCTGAAAAGATCGAGCTCGTTCGACATCTCAGCAAGCTACGGAAGCCGGGTCGCGAACCCACGATTCGCATGTCGAGTCGTCCTCCAGCGACGCAACAACGTCCCGCCAAAATCGTGCTCGTCGCCTCGTCCACCGGAGGACCGACGGCACTGGTGGAAGTGTTCCGAGCGATACCTGCAACAGCCGACGCCGTGGTGCTTGTCGCGCAGCATATGCCAACGCGCTTCACCAAAACCTTCGCGGAGCGACTCGACCGGCTCGGTGGCTTACGAACGCGGCAGGCGGAAGATCATCACGTGCTGCAGCGTGGAGAAGCGTGGATTTGTCCCGGCGGGAAATGCATGGAGATCGGTGCGGACGGTCAGCTCGTGGTGCTCCCGCCCAACGCCACCGATCGGTACGTCCCCTCCGCAGACCGTCTCCTGTCCAGTGCGGCGAAGAAGTACGGCAAGAAGTGTATCGGCGTTGTGCTCACCGGAATGGGAGACGACGGCGCCGCTGGAGCTCACGCGGTCCACACCGCTGGCGGCGTGGTGCTCGCAGAATCTGCGGAGAGCGCAGTGATCTACGGCATGCCCCAAGCTGCGGTAGCAACTGGCGCGGTGACCGAATCACTCGACATCAGCGCACTCGCGGAGCGTCTGCGCACGCTTCTCAGCTGAGGGACCTCGATGTGGTAGGGTCTGCGTCCAGGTGGCCCACCAAGACGACGAGCGCCCCGCGAGCGACTTGCCCCAAGACTTGATCAAGGAGCGAGAAGCTTTCGTGCGTTCGTTTCTCAAAAAGGGTGTGGAGTACACCGAGCTGTTGATCGATGAGAACCAGGAGCTGCGACGCGAGCTCCTGCAGATCAAGAGCGACAACACGCGGCTGCGATCTCACCTCGCGAGCGACGACGCCATCCGTGACTTGGTCAAGACGATCGAGAAGCTGGAATCAGAGCGTCGAGAGCTTCTTGCAGGGTTGAGTGAACTCGAACGCACCGAAAAAGAGCACGAAGGGCGACAGGCTGAGATCGAGCAAGAGGTCAACGACCTCGCCAATCTCTACATCGCCAACTTCCAGCTTCACGCAAGCCTTTCGCCGCGACGCGTCGTCCGCCACCTCTGCGACATGATGGGCCAATTCGTCGGCGCCGATGGTTTTGCCATCTACCTCGTCGACGAAGACGCCAAACAGATCGTACTCGCCGCCACCGAGAGCTTGGACGATGTTCCCGAGCGGATGGACGTTGGAAGTGGGCCGATTGGCGAAGCCTGCTTGACCGGAATCCGCCAAGTTCGAAACGACCGCCTCAACGAAGGTTCGCTGGACGATCCGGTGGCGGTTCTGCCCATTTCGGTTGATGGACGCGCAGTCGGCGCCATTGCGATCGCACGGCTGCTCGAACAGAAACGCGAGTGGGCAAGCGTGGACCATGAACTCTTTGAGTTGGTTCATGCACAGGCTGGTGTGGCGTTGATCGCCGCAAATCTCTACGCATCACAATCGGGGCCCTCCGCAGCACTGCAGGGCTTCGTGGAAAAACTTAAGTCACGGGAGCGCGAAGACGCCAATGGCTGAGGTGTCCTGTCTCGTAGTTGAAGATTCGCCCATGATGCGCCAGCTCTTGGTGTTCGCATTGGCGCGCATCAAGCAGTTGACCGTTACGGAAGCGGAAGATGGTGTCGACGGCTTGCGGAAACTGGCTCAGGGCAAGTTCGACCTGATCATCACCGACATCAACATGCCGATCATGGACGGCTTGAAGTTGGTGCAGCGCATTCGGAGCGATGAAACGCACAAAGATGTGCCGATCATCATCATCACGACTGAAGGTTCCCAGGAAGACCGGCAGCGTGCGATGGCGCTTGGCGCGACGGCGTACATCACCAAGCCGATTCAAGCGCCGCAGGTGATCGCAAAGGTCAAAGAGCTCCTCGGCAACGTCTGAGTTGTCGGTTCGCGAACAGCTTGATCGAGGCCTGCTGGGAGAGAGCCAGGGCGTCGTCGAGCAAATGGTCGAGTACTGGCACGGGCAACGCCCGCATGCGCCGAGTATCGACGCTGTTTCCACGCTCGGAGCGGGTGCACTCGCTGCGGCTGGCGCGCGCGCGGCGGTCATCACGTTGGATGGCTCGGCGCTGAGGTCGTGGATCTCGCTCATCGAGACGATCGACGACGACGATGCACGCGTTGCGATGCCTCTCTACCAAGGTTTCGCGCAGCTCTTCGAAGGCAACGCCGCAGCCGCATGTACCTCGTTCCATCAGGCGTCGTCGGACGCCAAAGCGACCGGCTGGTCTGGGGCGCGTGTCGAGGCAGCGATTGGGTTGGCGCTGGCACACATCGAACAAGCAAATGCCGAGGAAGCACTGACGGCAGCGCGACGAGCGTTTCGAATGGCGCGAAGCGAGGAGCTTCCCCACTACGAGATCTTTGCATCGATCGGACTTGCACGTGTTCGACGATGCTGTGGCGCTGCACATCTCGCGGCGCACATTCTTACGCACGTCGTCCCACTTGCGCCTAAGCCCTGGCACGAGTGGGTCAGCTGGGAAGCGGTCTTTGCCGGACAAGCTGCGTTGCCGGCGGCGCGTGTTGCCGGTTTGCTCGAGACCTGTCTCAACGCGTGCAGCACCGGTGAGCGCGCGACGTTCGAAGAAGCGAGTCGCGCGATTGCGGAGCAGGTCGAGTCCGTAACGCCGATCGCTCGGGATTGGTCCGCGTTCCATAGTGCTGTCGACCTGTCTCGTCGTACGTCAAACGCCGAGGAAGAGGATTTCCGTTCGGCTCACACGAGCGCGGTGCCCCGCGGCATTCAAGCCATCAACGACCCGAACCAAGACGTCGTCGCGTACGTTCTTACACACGAGGACTCTGTTGCGCGCTTTCTTCAGCGGGGGTTGCGGCTCTGTGTTCAAGAGTCGGTCGATGTTCTCGACGCCGAGACCCTCCCCGGGATCCGAACCGCGAGCGCGATTCTCTCCTTACTTGGGAACGACGCGCATCACGAAGCCACGTTCTTTCATGCGCTCTACGGTTTTGAACTCGAAGCCGTGCATCGACCCGTGCTGGACACCTTGCTTCATCGTGTGCGCAAAGCACTCGGTGAACTCGCGACTCTTGTCCGACAGGAAGGCACGCTTCGACTGGAAGTGCACCGCGGCTTCGCGATCTGGGATCCACGCTGTGCTGCCCCACTGGAGGATCGACTACTGCGCCTCCTGGCGAGTCAAGGACCGCGACATCCCGACGACGTAGCTGCTCACTTGGGCTACTCACGACGATCCGTCTACGACGTGCTGCGACACTTGGTGGAAGAAGGTGTGTGTCGCCGCGCGCGCGAAGGCCGACGCGTGCACTACATCGTGGAAGACTCGGTGTTCTCTGCACCGACGCAAGCGCGGTTCAAGCGCGGATGATCAGGGCGCGTGAACAAGAAACACTGCGATTTCACGGCGAAAATCGAAGATTTCACGCGGCACAAACACCGGCTCGATCCCATCCTCGTAGAGATCATCACCAAGACGTCCGTCGCCTGCTTCAACGTCGCAACCGTTGTACAGCGTGGATCCGCCAGCGGGACCATCGGCGATGCTTCCCACCCAATACTGTTTGGGCTCCAAGGGTCCTGAGGGCGGAACATCCCAACCATCGAAGTAGTACCACTGCGGTTCTGCGTCGGCCGGAACAACAACTTCGGTGCTCACGGCGATCAGACTTCCTGGGGCTCCGGGAGTCATCGTCGGTGGGGGATCGAAGCCGTCATCGTCGTAGATCAGAATTCGATGCGCTTGCGGTGCCATGTCACCGTCTAGGTACATGTAGCCACCGACGAGCTCTAGCCCCGGTCGCGTCACAACAACCCGGTTGAGCCGCGAACGATCGCCGCCTGCACCGTTCCAAGGACTGCTTCCGTCAACGCAACTCTCGCGCACCTGCGTACGGCCGGTCACCACACACACCGAGGGGAAGTCTTCGGCTTCATCCACGCGTCCATCGCAGTCCTGATCGACTCCGTCGCAACGTTCCTCCCCCTCGGGTTCGCAACACTGCAGTCGGTCGAGCGCTTCCGCGTCGGACAACACTAGGTCGTCGATGGCGGCCAACTGACACGTTCCGTCCACACACGTCTCGTGGGCTGCGCAGTCCACGCCGAGACATGCTTCTGTCATCGCGCGCGGAATCTCGCGTTTCCCCGTGACGAATCGGGCAAACACGCGTTGTTGCTGGACCACGCCGTTTGCACCGTCGAACACCTGTGCCTCTACCGCGATCATGCGGTCGCGATCCCCTCCTCTCGGACTGATCGGAATCCGAGTGGGCTCTGGCACGTCGACCAGATCCACTCGACGATCCTCAGCGATTTCACCTTCTTCGGTGCAGACCCTCACATGCAATGTGGCCCCGAGTTCGCGCACGCTTTCGTCCACGCTGAGCACCAAAACGTTTTGCGGTGGCGCGTCGCAACCCATCGATGCCCAAGCCAGGACGACGCAAAGGACGCGCATGAAGGGATGGTACCCTTAGACGTGGGTCGACACGACTCGGGCTATCACGCCGTGATGGAGATCGCGCGTGGCGGTATGGGCACGGTGTCGGTAGTTCTGCGGCGCGAGGGCAGTTTCGAGCGCCTTTATGCACTGAAGCGGCTGCGCGACAGCTACCAGGACGACTCGTCCGTGCGGCAGATGTTCTTGGCCGAAGCGCGGATCGCTGGACTCATCCGGCATCCCAACGTTGTGAGCGTGCTCGATGTCGGGACCGATGCGGACGGCCCGTTTCTCGTCATGGACTACGTCGAGGGAGTGACAGTGTCGGCGCTCTTGACGCGACTCCGCGACATCGGGCAACTCGTGCCGCTCTCGTTGGCACTTCGCGTCGTTGCCGATGCTGCACGAGGACTCACGGCCGCCCACGACACCCACACCAGTACAGGCGAGCCGCTGGTTGTCATCCACCGTGATGTCTCGCCTCAAAACTTGCTGGTCGGATTTGACGGCGTTGTGCGCGTCGCCGATTTTGGCGTTGCCAAGGTGCTTGGCCACCTCGCGCAAACCGCAGATGGCGTGCTGAAAGGCAAGCTCGGGTACATGTCACCCGAACAACTTCGCTTTGAGGATCTCGATCCGCGAAGTGACCTCTTCGGTCTGGGTGTGGTGCTTTTCGAGTTGCTTAGCGGACAGCGCCTCTACGGCGGTCAGGGGGTTGAAGCCGCCCGACGAATCTTAAACGAAGCGCCACCGGACATCGGCGAGCACCGCCACGACTTGCCGGTCGACTTGGTCATGCTGACCTTCCAACTGCTCGCCAAGCAGGCCGACCAACGGCCCTCGACGGCTGCCGAGGTGGCGACACGACTCGACGCGATTCGAAGTCAGCTCGACGACGACCTGAATCTTCAAGAGTACTTGGGGGCACTCTTCGAAAAGGAGCGCGCCGAACAGCGCACGCGACTCCAAGAGGCGGTTCAAGCCACGCTTCGACAACAAACACCGAGACCTCGCCGCTGGCCTTGGGTCGCTGCGGCAGCTGTGTTGTGCGCAGGCACGTTGATCGCGTTTGCGTGGACGCGTCCCAAACCGGCTGAGCGCGTCCAAGACGCCGTTGCTCCGGTTGTGGCCGAAGCCGACGCTGCAGTGCATACCGAACCGACGGTCGAACCTGAGCCGCCGGTACGTTCGGAGACTCCGGTGCCAGCCATGCGAGCGCGTCCACGCATGACACCGCGCGTGCGACAGACTGCGAACGTTCCAACCATGGAAGATGTCCAAACCATGGAGACCACGGGCATGCGCGAGCTGCCGCGCGACGATATTTGGAGCGAGTTTCCTTAGGCAGTGTCTAAGAACTAGGGTGCGGCGTGCAGAGCCTCGATGTTGCCCCAGACTGGATCCACTTCGCGCGACTGACGGTTGGAAAGTACGAAGCCGAGAATGACTGCAAGCGCGACCGCGCCCACGACGCCTCCGACCACCCCCCACACCAGTCCTTTTCGGCTCGGTGTCTCGACCTCTTGGAGGGTCAAGGAAAGTTCAAGCTGTTCACCGGCTGCGAGTTCCACTCGGTGTTCGAACTGACGAGCGTCACGGGCGGTAGCGCGAACAACATGTGCGCCAGGTGTTACCCGGTGATCGAGCGTGTCGCGCGGTGAGAGCACTCCAAGGTCAGTCGCATCAATGGTCACACGCAGCGGAACGGGCTCTTGTGAACGCAGTCGGACCAAAGCGAGTGTGGCGGTGATCTCGCGCTGGAGTTCCACCGCCGCAGCGCGTTGCTCGTCATCGAGCGATCCAAAACGTTCGTCCAACATGTCGCGTGTGGTCTGAAGCGCCTCAAGTGGCGAGCCCAACTGAAGGGTGCAACGCGCGAGGTTCCACGCCGCAACCGGAGTTGGGTAGAGGTCGAGCGAACGTTGAAACGCACGCTTCGCGTCTGACGGGCGACCATCGCGGAACGCGCGCACGCCTTCCTCAAACGCAGATCGAGCTTGGACAAGTTCCGGTTGCTCGACTGGCGGCTCGGGCTGCGCATGGGCCAGCACCGATGCGCTGCTGATCATCACCCAGGCCCAAAAACGCGCCATCCACTGAGTTTAGGAGCGAATCGCTCCAAGTGTGCAATCTGCGTTAGCGACTTCAGAACCTCGACGTTTTAGGGTCAAAGTATGAAGCACCTGGCTTGGATGGGGTTGGCCGCAGCGCTGTGTTGGGGCTGTGGCGACGATGACGGTGGCATGGACGCGGGCAGCGATGCGCCTGGGTTTGATGCCGCAGTGGACGTCCCGGGTGCCGATGTCCCAGGTGAGGACGCTGGGCCAGAGGACGATGCAGGCGACGTCGATTCAGGCCCGCGGGCGGATGCGAACTTCCCGGACGGCGGACCCTTCGAAGGCGACCACGCATACTTCGATTTCTTGGTTGCCCAGCCCGAGCATTACCACAGCCGTGCGTACCGCTCGATGGAGCAGATTATTGAAGACTCCGGTCGCACGCGTAGCCGAGTTGACTACGACCCTGCCCAAGATGCAGCGCGGTGGACGTTTGGTCCGGATGTTGGCTCGATGACGTCCGCCGATCAGCTTCGAACGTTCTTTGAACCGCTGACCGAAGAAAACCAAAACGCGTTCTACACGTGGGAAGGACGTTGGAGCGCACTGTGGATGACCAACCGCGGTGGGATCGAGACACACAAGGCGTTTCAAATCGGTGGCATCGAAGGAGGCGGCACGCCTCGTGGGCTGGAACCACGCACTCGATTTTCGCGCGCGATGGACGGTTTTGTCGCGAGCACAGACTGTCGAATCTACGGCTGGTCTCCCAGCGCCCCCGGACCCGCGGACACGTTTGCGGATCTCGATGCCGAGTTCAACGTCGCGCCGGAAACCTGGACGCGATACTGGATGTTCATCGACTGGGAAAACCTGCAGGTCAGCATGTGGGTGGGCGACGAAACCCGCGCTCCAATCGCCATCTACGACCGGTCGGAGTTCAATTCGATGTCGCCCGCGGCGCTCGAGAGCTTTTGGTTTGAGTTCAACTCAAGTCAGAGCCGAAGCGACCCCGAAACTCTCTACACGTGGGGTCGGAACCTGGTGGTGTTGAGAAACATCGCCGGCCACGATGCCGCCCTGAGTCTCGTCGAACAGGGCGATCAGACTCGCTAGCACTCGGCGGGGCGCACACAGCGCGCCTCGCAGCAACGAAAGCCATCCGCACAGCGATTCTCATCGTCGCAGGTTTGCCCAAACCCGCGTCCTTCTTGTCCGATGACGGAGAGATCGAGTGGCGCTTCGTCAAACGCGCGCGCTTCGCTCGGCTCATCGACGTCTTCGAGAAGACGCGGATCAAGCGCCATGCTCGACGTCATTCGCGCATGCGGGAGTTCGATCGGTCCGGGGTGTGCGCCGGAAACACCTTCGAACGACTCGTCCGGTTGAACAGATGTCGGTTGGCGGGCATCCGGCTCAGGTTCGCTGCAAGCGCTCAACAAGAGCATGACGAGTAGGCTTCTCACACGCGCTCCCAGACCAGCGCCGTCGCCACGCCAGCTCCGCCGCAAATGCTGACCACGCCCAACGTCGCGTCGTGTTGTTCCATCGAGTCCAGCAGCATGGTGGTCAGCACTCCACCCGTTGCACCCAGCGGATGACCCAGTGCGATGGCGCCTCCGGCCACGTTCAAGCGGTCATCAGAGACGTCGAGCTCGCGCTGAAAGAGAATGGGGACCACCGCAAACGACTCGTTGACCTCCCAGAGCTCGACGTCGCTCGGCTGGACACCTGCACGCCTCAGCGCTGCGCGACACGCACTCGGATTGCCGTGCAGCATGCGAAGCGGATCCACCGAAACCGAGGCGTATCCACGTAACTTGGCGACAGGCCGCCACTGACGCTCTTTGCACGTGTCCTCACTGGCCAACACAAGCAGGGACGCACCGTCCGCAAGGGCGGGTGAGGTCGCAAGGGTATGACGCGCATCACGCTGCGGACCGGGGAGTTGCGCATAGGCGGGCTGAAGTGCCGCCAAGGATTCCTGTGTTGTGCCCGGTCGGATGGTCTCGTCGTGTTCACAACCGCAGGTAGCCACGCGTCGCTTGAAGAGACCCTGCTCGTTCGCTCGCACGGCACGGGTCTGCGAGCGTAGGGCATACGCATCGAGTTGAGCCCGTTCGACGTGGTGTTCCGTGGCCAGCAGGTCTGCGGAGACACCCATGTGCACCGCTTGGGTCTTCGTTGCGACGTCCTTATCGGCGAACCACGCACCCTCATCGCCAAACATCGCAGCGCGGGACGGCATCTCCACGCCACCCACCAACACACATCCATCGCCTTGCGCGAGCTTTCCCGCGCCCAGTCCGATCGCGTCCAATCCCGAAGTGCAAAACCGGTTCAACGTCAGCCCCGGCGCATCGATGCCCGCCCACAGCGCTGCTAGACGGGCCACGTTCGTACCTTGGTCGCCGACTTGGGTCACACACCCGAGCAGCAGGTCGTCGGCTTCGATCGGTCCAACGCGTTGCTCCAACGACGCGTGGAGCGACGCGATCAACTCCACCGGTCGAGCGTGGTGAAGCGCGCCTGACTCTCGTGCTTTCGCACGTGGCGTCCGCACACCCTCCACCAACAAGAGGTCTGTCATCGTCCGACGACGAAACTCACTGCCGTTGTCGCGCTGCCGCCAATGTTCAGCGTTTGAACTCGTTTGGCGTCGTCGACCTGCATGTCACCGGCTTCGCCGCTGGTTTGGCGCCACGCGTCGAGCAACATGCGCACACCCGTCGCGCCAACCGGATGACCGAGTCCGATCAACCCACCGCTGGGATTGACCGGCATGCTTCCCTTCATCCCGATGCGTTCGTCCTCGATGGCTTCGAACGCACGACCTGGCGGTGCAATTCCCAGGTGCTCCAAAAGCACGTACCCGGTGATCGAAAAGCAGTCGTGTAGTTCAACCGCGTCGATGTCGCGGGTGTCTGCGGCGAGCGAAGCACGGCGACGCGCATCGGCAACCGCGTCACGAACATGCGGAAAGAGCACTTCGTCTTTGGACGGTTGTAGCTCCAGCTTCTCATCCAAGCTCATCGGCCCGACGCGATGGCCCCAGCCGAGGATTCGAGGCACATCGTCAAGGCTCTGACCGCGCCGTTGAGCCCAAGCCTTCGCAAAACGCTCCGACGCGAGAAAGACGACTGCCGCACCGTCGGTGATCTGACCGCAGTCCTGTCGGCGAACGCGCCCTTCAATGTACGGGTTGGCTTCTTCGTCTGCGCTGAAGCTCGCATCCGTGAAGCTCCACCGACGCGTTTGCGCAAAGGGGTTGTTCTTGCCGTGATCGAATGCTTGCTTGGCGAACGCCCAGAGGTGTCGTTCGTCGAGTCCGTATCGTTCGTCGACCACGCGCATGAGTTCGCTGAACATGAAGGGCCAGACATACCGAGCGTCTTGGGCTTCGCGTCCGACCCAGGCCGCCGCGCCAAGGTGCTTTGCGGCTTCGTCCCCATGGATGGTGCGCATCTCTTCGATGCCCACCACGCAGGCGAGGTCGTAGAATCCTGCTTCGATATCCGCGAGCGCAGCCATGGCAGCAACGCTTCCCGACGCGCATGCGGCTTCATGGCGTGCTGCAGGTTTGCCCACAAGGGCGGGATCGATGGACGACACGAAACCGCCAAGGTGCCCTTGTCCGCTGAGCGCTTCACCGACGAAGTTGCCGACGTGCGTGACGTCAATCTCCGTCAGTTCGATTCCGGTCGCATCCGCGCCGCCAATCACGACCTCTTTCATGCCGCCGAAGAGATCGAGGTTTTCCTTGGACCACCGTCGCGCAAAGTCGGTCTGCGCGCCTCCGAGAACAAACACCGTCATGCGCCCTCCGAATACCAACAGGCGTGAAAACCAAGAGGGACACGAACCGGAACCTCAAGCCGGCACACCGTGTCGAGGTTGGCTGCATCCCAGACCACGACTTCGCTGCGACCTTCCTGTTCATCAAAGACGAAGGTGACCAAGTAACCATCGTCGTCCTTGTTGGAATTGGTGCGCGGACCAAACGCGACTTCGTTCGCGTAGCGATGCGTGCCGTACTTCTTCTCGGTTCGAGCTGCACCGGTCTTCACGTCGTACTTGATCACGCCATCGAAGCGCAGACGTGATGTGTCGGTGGGAATCGACATCGCGTATCCGTGCGAAGCACCCTGCCCGGCTTGGCGTGCATCGATCGTGGGAAACTCGGCGTTGCGATCGTCGAGTGCTTCTTCGTGCGTTTCGCCTGTGGTGAGGTTGAAGCGCCAGCGGTGAAGCGTCGCGCGTAAGCGAAGGTTGGCCATCATCACCGCGTTGGCACCTTCGCTTGGATCGGGTTTTGGGAACAGGCGCGGGCATCGAAAGCCTACGAGCTCGACCGTGTCGCCCTCTTCCCACGCGTCGACCACGTGGTAGAGGTAGCAACCCGTTGCTTCAAAGCTGCGTGGAGCACCGCCACGCCTTGGCACAAGATGGAAAAGGAACGGTCGATCGCGGTGCTCGACCACGCCCCAACGACCGGCCTTGTGGTGTTTGGCGCTGAGCGTGACTGGCGGCTCCATCAAGATGGCGAAGCTTGGCGTGAACGCCATGTCGTGCGGATAGACCGGCTCGGCCACCGGAGTGTCGAGCCAGGTGTGCGTTCCGTCGGGTGCGAGCGACCCAAAGCGTAGGAAGGGCTCTTCGACGCCGTAGTCGAAGTGGAGAAGTTCACCCGTCGCAGGATCCACTTTCGCGTGCGCTGAGAGCTTGGCAGGGACCTCGCGCTTGCCGAGTGTCTCGAGCGTGATGGGATCGACGCGCCACGCGGAGGCACCCATGTAGTGGAGCGTGAGCAGTTCGCCGTTGTGAACAAGCACGTCGGTGTTGCCCGTGTCTTTGTATCGGCCCGCAGGGTTATCTAGAGAACTCTCCATCAGGCCGCGGAAGAGTGCAGCATCGGCCTCCGTTTCGCGCGCAAAGTCGGCGGTGTGCACGTAGCGGTTGGTGTACGTCGCGGTACCCTCGCCAAAGCGAACCGCGTGCAACATCCCGTCGCCGTCGAACCAGTGGTAGCGCCCTGGTTGTTCGAACCGTGGATTGGGCCCGTTCCGAACGTAGGCGCCGTGCAAGTCGCGCGGAACCTCACCTTCGATCAATCGTAGTGCGACCCCCGAGTGTTCGTCGCTCGTCGGCGCGAACCCGTCCTCCAAATACGGAGACTCCATGTCCCTACGCTATCCACAATCGTTGACGAAATCCGGGTGAATCCTGGGGACGCGTACACTGCTGAACCGGACCTGCTTCCGCAGGCCGCGTTTCACCGGTGTTTTTTATTGTTCGTGGCAAAATCCCGACGATTGCGACGGAAATTTTTCGCTGCACGGCACGCCTGAAAAAGCGCGGGTGAAGCGCACGAAAAAATCCCCTTTCGAGAAAGGGGATTTTCGTCGGTTTCGAAAAAGCGTCGCGATTGGGGGCGGTCTCAGCCCAGGTCCGGTGAACCAGTAAACGCGTCCCTAGGATTTACCTAGCTCACGGTCCAGGTGTGGCCGGAACGGAGCAACGCGTTGATGTCGCCTTCGCCCTGTTGCTTCTTGGCCATTTCGATCTGCGCGATCACGCCCTGGTCGTACACCGGAGCGTTGGTGTCTCGGAACAGCACTCCAAGCGCCTTCACGTCCGCCAGGTCCGCGATCATCCACGCGATGTTGCGGTTGGTCTCGTCATGAACCAACAGGTCTGACGTGCCGACTCCGTCACCAAGCTCCACGACCGAAGCTTGCATCGACGTCGCGTCGACCTTGATGCCCTTCTTCCCGTCGGCAGTGACCATCGGCTTGCCGTGCTCCAACCACAGCTGATGCTGCGGCCCACGCTTGCGATCGGTGATCAGCTCGAACACGCCATCGTTGAACACGGGGCAGTTCTGCAGAACCTCCACCAACGCTGCACCTTGGAACTCGTACGCCTGGGTCAACAAGCTCGGAAGCTGCTTACTCACGTCGTATCCACGCGCGATGAACTTGGCGTTCGCACCGAGCGCAACACGAACTGGGACCACCGGCTGATCCACAGAACCCATCGGCGAACTCGGCGAGACCTGACCCACGTCACTGGTCGGCGAGTACTGGCCCTTGGTCAGACCATAAATCTGGTTGTTGAACAGAATGATCTGCAGGTTCACGTTTCGACGCAGGACGTGAAGCAAGTGGTTGCCACCAATGCTCAACGCGTCGCCGTCGCCTGTAATCACCCACACGTCCAAGTCCGGACGCGCCAACTTCAGGCCCGTTGCAAACGTCGGTGCACGACCGTGGATCGTGTGAAAGCCGTACGTGTTCATGTAGTAGGGAAAACGACTGGAGCAGCCGATTCCCGAAATGAACACCGAACTCTCCAGCGTGGCACCCACCGTGGGAAGCGTGCGCTGAATCGCGGCCAAGATGGCGTAGTCGCCACAACCGGGACACCAACGAACCTCTTGGTCGGACGCGAAGTCTTTACGCGTGAGCTTTGCCTTCTCCGTCATCTCAGGCCTCCACCGTCGCACCAAGGCGTCGTTCAATCTCTTCGACGAGTTCGCGAATCCGGAACGGCTGTCCCGCAATCTTGTTGAAGCCGCGCGCATCCACACCGAACTCGGCGCGCAACACCTTATCGAGCATGCCGTTGTTCATCTCCGGCACCATGATTTGACCAAAGCTGGTCAGCAGCTCGCGCAGTCCACGCGGCAAAGGCCACATGTTCCGCAAGTGCAGGTGCGCCACCGACTTGCCGTTCTTGCGTGCCTGGTCCGCGGCCTGTTTGATCGCGCCGTAGGTCGAACCCCAACCCACGATCAACAGGTCGCCACCCTTCTCCCCGCTATCCAGCGAAGCAGGTTCCACTGCGTCGGCGATGTTCTGCACTTTCTGTTCGCGCAGCTTCACCATCGCGTGGTGGTTGGCCGGGTCGTAACTGATGTTGCCCGAGTTGGCGTCCTTCTCGAGTCCACCAATGCGGTGCTGCAATCCCGGTGTTCCAGGCGTTGCCCACACGCGCGCCAAGGTCTTCTCGTCGCGCTTGAAGGGATGGAACCCTTCGGTCTCGGTGTGGAACTGAACCGGGAAGGGTTTGAACTTGGAGACATCCGGAATCGCCCAAGGCTCGGCACCATTGGCGAGGTAGCCGTCGGTCAAAAGCACGACCGGCGTCATGAACTGGGTCGCCAGACGCACTGCTTCGATCGCCATGTAGAAGCAATCGCCAGGGGTCGCTGCAGCAAGGACACAAAGCGGTGCATCGCCGTTTCGACCCCACACAGCTTGGAGCAGGTCGGACTGTTCGGTCTTGGTGGGCAGGCCGGTTGAAGGCCCGCCGCGCTGGACATCGCAGATGATCAGCGGAAGCTCGGTCGCAATCGCCAATCCAATCGCCTCGGCTTTCAACGCGACACCGGGACCGCTGGTTCCAGTCACACCAAGCGCACCACCAAAGCTGGCACCCACGGCCGCACACACGGCGGCAATCTCGTCCTCGGCTTGGAACGTGGTGACGCCGAAGCTCTTGAGCTTGGCCAAGTTGTGCAGAAGCGACGACGCAGGCGTGATCGGGTAGCTGCCGTAGAACACAGGCAATCCCGCCAACTGCGCGCCCGTGACCAAGCCCCAGGCAGTGGCTTCGTTGCCGTTGATGTTGCGGTACGTACCGGCATCGAGTTCGGCCTTGGGCACCTGGTAGATGCCAATGCCGCTCGGCATCTCCGCGGACTCACCGTAGATGTGTCCCGCGTTGAGCGCGGCGATGTTGGCGTCTGCAAGCTCAGGCTTCTTCGCGAACTTCTTCTTGAGCCAATCGACGGTGGGCTGACGGTCGCGACCAAAGAGCCAGAACATCAGACCCAGCGTCCACATGTTCTTGCAACGACCCGCCGCCTTCGCACCCAAGCCAAAGTCTTTGACTGCGGCCAAGGTCATCTTGGTGATGTCGAGCGAGAGCACGCGATACGCGCCCAGCTCATCACCATCGAGCGGGTTCTCTTCGTAGCCAGCCTTCTTGAGGTTGCCCTTCGTGAACGCGCCGTTGTTGATGATCAACAGACCACCACGCTTGAGCGTTTCCAGGTTTACCTTCAACGCCGCCGGGTTCATCACCACCAACACGTCGGGCTCATCACCCGGTGTGAGGATGTCGTGATCGGCAAAGTGGATCTGGAAACCACTCACACCGTAGGTGGTGCCTGCCGGTGCACGAATCTCCGCCGGGAAGTCCGGGAAGGTTGCGAGGTCGTTCCCCATCAACGCAGTTGCGGAGGTGAACTGTGCACCTGTGAGCTGCATGCCGTCACCGGAGTCACCCGCGAAACGAATGACCACCGAATCGAGCTCTTCGCGCGTCTTCGCCGAAGCCGTTTCCATGGTGGATCGCTATACGGTTGTTGGGGTCGAGAGGCCACCAGATTCGGCTCTGGAGGGCCCCGGATCCACGGAGTTTCGGCCGGTCGGCCGAGGACGATGCTTGCCCTGCCCGACCCGTCGCGCCATGGATTAACCCGACGATTTCACATGGGTACCGAGGTCAAAGTTTGCGGGCTGACGACGGTCGAGGATGCGGCCATGTGCGTCGATCTCGGCGTGGATGCCCTGGGCCTCAACTTCTGGCCGGGCACCCCTCGCAAGATTGAGGTCGACGTGGCGAAGACCATCGTTCGCGCGTTTCCAGAAATCGAGATCGTCGGCGTGTTTGTGGATGCCTCCGCGGAAGAAATCGAGCGACTGCGTGACGCGATCGGATTCGATTGGGTGCAGCTCCACGGCGACGAGCCGCCCTCGATGTTGGATGAGCTCCCGCGCGCCTACAAAGCGGTTGGCATCGCGGGAGAAGACGACCTCAAACGCGTCGTGTCGTTTCCTGGCGAACGCATTCTCCTCGATGCGCGAGTCCCTGGAGCCATGCCGGGAGGAACGGGGCATCGGTTTGATTGGGACCTCGCGGTCAACGTCGCACAACAACGAAAGCTGACGTTGGCCGGTGGACTCCATCCAAGCAACGTCGGCGAAGCGATCGAGCGCGTGAAGCCGCATCGTGTGGATGTCGCCAGCGGGGTCGAATCCGCACCTGGCGTCAAGGATCGCGCGTTGGTCGAAGCGTTCGTGGCTGCGGCGCTTCAGCACTCCTGACACACGCTCACGGCGCGCGTCCCGCACTGCTCGCAGACGTGCAAGGTGATGTGGCGTTCGAACTCGATCAGTTGCGGATAAAGAAGCGAGAGTTCTGCGGGATCAAAAGTCGCTGCATCGGCGGTCGGATGTGCAACGTCCACCGCAACAACTCTTGGGACTCGGTGGGCAACATCGACTTCAATGCTTCGAGCACAGTCTCACGCGACCACACCGGGCCGAGGTTGGGCAGTTCACAACGGTGCAGTACCAACAACGTGACGACCACCAAACCCGTTTGCGCCTCGCGGTAGTCGGCAGGTCTCGCTCGACCATCGCCGCGCGGCTCAAGGCCATGCTTGGTATCCCACGTCTCGAACTGCATGTGTGCGCGTCCGTACTCGGTGCGCTGTGCAGAGACCAACCCAGCAGACGCGAACGAGGTTAGTTCGACGAGCTGGTCACGCACACGTTGTGCAGCGCTTAGGTCTTGGCTCGCCAACGAACCGACGAGACGCGCATGGGAAACAGGCAAGGCGAGCGAGACGCGACGCGCCGTCGAACGTCGCGGTGTTGGGTTGCGGCCGAACGTGCCTCGCCCGGAACGAAACGCAAATGCGAGCAGGACGAAGACCACGAAGAACACCAGCGCACCGGTTCGCAGCCCCTTCAAGGTGGAGCGCTGGGTGGATGCGTGACGCCAATACAAATGGTGGATACTCACGGGCTCGAAGGGCGTGTCACTCACCGAGCTGCGGTCGTGGTACCAAGCTCGCCGCTTCTGTTGGAGTTGTTGCGCGACGCGGATGTCGTTTGTAACAAGGACATCGATGCGCAGCTGGGACGGTCCGGGATCCCGGTAGTTCATGGGCACTGTGGTGACGTGCGCGCGAAGATCGCGCTCTCCGAGTGAACACGCGACCGACCACTGCACGGCACCGTGGCTGTCACTGTCGCTGTGTCCGTTGCCAAAACGGACCTCTTTGGGAAGTTCAAGTCCCCACCCCGACGACATGACCGCAGCGCACTCATCGTCATCGAGGTCGAGCCGAACCGTGTTGACGGGTTGTGCATCGCGCACCTCGGAGGAGAGTGGCTGCCACCCAATCTCCTGCGCGGCGCTCACCAGTCGATCCAACGCGGGTTCGGTCTCGTCCCGTTCCACTGGAAGGGGCGGATCGATCCATCGCTCATCCAACGCCGTCGAAACACTAAAGTAGATGCTCGGAATCAGCGCGAGCGCGGCTGCGGCAAGGTAGACCCGCATTACGAGGGCGGCTGACGCATCAAGCTCCACTCCAAGCCGGGCCACTTATCCCGACGAAGGAGCAAGTGTTCGATAGCCGCACGTACTTGCCACGGGCTCAAACGCGCACGCGCCTGCCACTGCCCACCGTGCCACTCGAACGACGCGAGGTGATCGGGATCGTCGCGGTACAACCCCAACGAAACCTCAGCGACTTCACAACCCACGCGCAGCGAACGCCACGAACGATCGATCCAACGCACGACCTTGCTCAAGTCGTCGGTGCGCAACGAATCGTCGTCGCAACGCACCAACCAACGGAGGTCGCGAGCGCGTTCCCGTTTGAGGAAGCGCGCCACAATGCGCTCTGCGAGGTCGTCGTCGGTGGAACCCAACCAGGGTTCGATCGAGTACCAGCTTCCGCCCGACTCGCCTTGAATGCGGAGTTCGTGGGCGGAGCCGGTGAGGATGGCGCGGTAGCCACGACGCTCGATCAGAGAGCAGACCTGCGTAAGCAGATCCGCCGATCCCGAAGCCGAAGCCGAAGCCGAAACCGAAACCGAAACCGAAACCGATGCCGATGCCGATGCCGATGCCGATGCCGATGCCGATGCCGAGTCCGAGTCCGAGTCCGAGTCCTCTGTTGCGAACGTGCCCGTGCCCGTGCCCGTGCCCGTGCCCGTGCCCGTGAAATCAATACCCGTCGCGAAATCAATACCCGTGCCCGCGAAGTCCGCAATCGTCGCGCGAAGAAACGCCTCCACGCCCGCAAACGCCTCTTCGCCCAGCCACACCTGCCCATCACGAAAGCAGTGCCCAGCATCTGTAAACACGATGCCTTCGTCGGCCTGCAACTCGTCCAAAGTCAGAATGCGCCATCCCAGCAAAGGAAACTCGGCACCATCACTCACCCGATACAACGCTTCGAGTTCGTCCGGCAGATCCGCCGCCTGCAACACTCGATGCACAGGAGGTGTCGCCAGCCGCGCCCCCAACGATGCCAGCAACGGCTGCATCACTCGCGCTCCACGCCTCCGCGCAACGCACCCACGCGTTCACGCACTCCGGCACACGCAGCCGCCTTCGATGCAGCCTGCGCGATTGTCCTCACGATCGCACTTCCGACAACAACGCCATCCGCATGCGCAGCAACCGAACGCGCATCTGCCGCGGTCTTGATTCCAAACCCCACAGCCACTGGCTGCTTCATCGTCTTACCGAGTTCCTTCGCCCGCTTTGCCGCGGCATCCAAATCCGCGGCTTTGCTGCCGGTCACACCGGTCATCGACACGTAGTACACAAAACCGCTCGCAACTTCGGCAGCCTTGGCGACTCGCTCGTCGGTACTCGTCGGCGTCACGAGCGGCACAAAGTCCATCCCGCGCGATTTCGCGTGCTCGCGCAACGTGCCCGATTCCTCCGGCGGCAAGTCCACCACCAAGAAACCATCAGCACCTGCTTCTGCAGCATCGGTCACGAAACGCTCCTCGCCGTACTTAAAGATCGGGTTGTAGTACCCGAAGAGCAGCACAGGAACGTCGGTGGATTTGCGGATTTTGCCGAGTGCATCCAACACCCCGCGCACGGTGGTACCCGCTTTCAAACTTCGTTCCGCGGCTTGTTGAATCGCCGGTCCATCCGCCGTGGGATCGCTAAAGGGAACACCCAACTCGATCACATCCGCGCCCGCTTCCGCAGCCGCAACGACGACGTCGACCGTCGTGTCGAGATCCGGATCGCCAGCACACACGTAGATCACCAATGCAGCCCGGTTTTCGGATCGGGCGCGTTCGAACGCGGCACCCAAGCGGCCCATCAGCGATCTCCCTGGAGTGCGGCCAACACGGTATCAAGGTCTTTGTCGCCACGACCCGAGAGACAAACCAAAACGTGCTCACCGCTACCCACGATCTCACGGACCTGGTCGAGCGCGGCAATCGCATGCGACGACTCCAACGCGGGAAGAATCCCCTCCCGTTGGGTGAGCTGCTGAAACGCAGTCAGAGCCTGCGCATCGGTCACCGCAACGTACTGTGCGCGACCGCGTTCTTTCAGGTGCGCATGTTCCGGACCGACACCCGGGTAGTCCAACCCCGCGCTCAACGAATGCGCCTCTTCGATCTGACCGTCGTCCGTCTGCAGCACGTAACTCTTCGCGCCGTGCAACACGCCCACGGTTCCCGCACACAAGGGCGCGGCGTGCTTTCCGGCGAGACCCTCTCCAGCCGCCTCCACGCCGATCAAAGCCACGTCAGAATCGGCCAAAAACCCGGCAAAAATGCCAATTGCGTTGCTTCCGCCGCCCACACACGCCACGACCGCCCGCGGCAACGTTCCAGCCTGTCGAAGCATCTGGGCTCGCGCCTCGCGACCGATCACCGACTGAAGTTCGCGCACCATCAACGGGTAAGGATGCGGTCCCGCCGCAGAGCCAACGCAGTAGTACGTCGTGCGCACGTTGGTGACCCAATCGCGCAACGCTTCGTTCATCGCGTCCTTCAGCGTGCGCGATCCACTTTGCACCGCGTGCACCTTCGCGCCCAGAAGCTCCATGCGCTTCACGTTCGGCGCCTGACGACGGACATCCTCGGCGCCCATGAACACTTCGCAGGGCAGTCCCAGAAGTGCGCAGGCGGTTGCCGTGGCGACGCCGTGCTGTCCGGCGCCTGTCTCGGCGATCACGCGGGTCTTGCCCATCCGCTTGGCGAGCAGCACCTGGCCAACGGTGTTGTTGACCTTGTGGGCACCGGTGTGGGCGAGGTCCTCCCGCTTAAGCCAAACGGTAAGGTCGGAGTCCTCCGAGAGACGGCGTGCTCGGTAGAGAGGGGTCTCACGCCCGACGTAGTGGACCAGCAGCTCGTCGAGCTCCGCCCGAAACGTCGCGTCGGACCACGCCTCCAAGAACGCTGCAGTCAGTTCGTCCAGCGCGGGCATCAACGTCTCTGCGACGAAGCGCCCACCATATTCCCCAAAACGACCGGTCATCGCTTCGAAGCCCGGAGGCAGATTCAGAGTCGCGCGCATAGGTGGAGAGGTAGCGTCACGCGGCCAGAAATGAAACCGCCACGTCGTCTGTAAGGACCTGCCAGTTCCGGTGTGGGTGTACTTCGTGAGCGCGAAATTGTTGCGACCGGGCGTCGGTGTGAGCGCAATTCAGAAGTCTTTCCGAGTGCCTGCGTCACCGACATCGATGGCGCCGCCGATAATCCACTCATGGCGCACTTGGCGCTCAGAGGGGTCCTGACGGGAACGACACGACTCGCACCCTTGGTTGAAGTTGACGTTTGTGCCCAGCGGTGCGAGATCAACCAGTCCATGGAGCTGACGCGAATCCTAGCGACCAACCTTCGAGTGCTGCGCGAGTTGCGCGGTCGCTTGGGTCAGTTGGAGCTCGCGCAACGCGTGGGCGTGTCGCGTCGAACCATCGCGCGTTTGGAAAATGCTGAGGTGGCCGACCCGGGTATCGATCAGGTGCGCAGTCTTGCGGCAGCACTTGGGGTGCCCTTCGACCTCTTGGTCACGCGACGCTTGGTCCAGGTGACGCTCCCGCTCCCGCTCGACGTCAAAGAGCGCCTGGAAAGTGAAGAGGGCGTCAAACTGCTCGCGAAGCTGATTCAGGCTGTCGACGAGACCAAGTAGACAATCGCGCTCAGCGTTTCTTTTTTGCCCGAGCGAGACTGGTCGTCGCCGCCGACGCGACAGCTTTGCGCACGTCGTCGTCTCCCACCGTTGCAAGTGCTCGACCCAAGTCCTCGGGCAAGGCCACGATCGGAATTGCCGAAGGCTCGCGCACCTCGCGTCGCCGCATTCGAGGGAGTTCGGGTAAGGGCCCAACCCGAAAGCGCATGCCCTTGAGCTTGGGACCCGCCCCCGCTTTTCGGAGCTTCATCATCAAGTCCGCACTCATGTGGTGAAGCTCCTGAGCCCACGCGCTCGAAGTCACGTGAACATGCAGAATTCCCCGCTCTAGACGGACTGGACGCGCTTTGGCCACGATCCGGTCAGGCAGCGCAGAACACCACCAACCAAACACCCGAGCCGCATCGACTTGCTCCGGTGCCGGGTGGATTTTCCGAACCAAGTCCGCCAGCGGACGGGGTTTGTCGCGCTTTCGCCTCACTCTTCCTCGGTACGAGACTCGATCTTGCCAGCGAGCTGGTCCATCAACTCAGGATTCTCCTCAGCGACCTGACCTGCAAGTGACTTGGCTTGTTCCAGCAAGTCCCCTCCGCCGGCGAGTCCTTCGAGCCCTCCATCGCCCAGCATCTTTTCCGCCGCCGTTTGGACCTGCTGGCGAATCCCGTCGTCTTGAAGCAGCTGACCCGCCATCGCCGCCAACGACTTCATGGCATCGCCGCTCGGGTCCGCGAGCGCCTGCTGCATTTGCCCGAGTAAGTCGCCGCCCATCATTCCTTGGACCGCATCGAAGATCCCCGTCGCGTCCGATGCACCCAGCGTCGCATCGTCGGCACTCGCGATCGCCACGAACATCCCGCCCTCGCCCATGTCCTCAACAAAACCGCTGTACGTCGACTCGCTTGAGGACGCGACGTCGGGATAGATGTAGGCGCCACGTTCGTCGTTGTGTTGATCGGCGATCGGCCCCAAAAGCTTGCGAATTCTCAGGCCCAAGCGCGCGGGCTCGTCGTCAAAACGCAGGCCCAAATGCAGGCGAATGCCGTCGTCGAGCGGTTCAATCGCAACTCCACCTTCGTACGTGTGCAGTGCACCTTCGACGGTGGGCTCGCCCAAATCGGTCAGCGAAGCCGGCGGGATGTTCAAAACGGCGATGGCGTCGATCGGCATGCGCGCATGGTCTTCGGAACACCGCGTCGATGCAAACCTCTTAGGGGGCTTGGTCGATGGCTTTGAGCAGCGCCTGCGCTTGGTCGACGCGCCGCTCGAGCAAACCGGTAATGGACGGCAGAACCTCTTTGACCACGTCCTCCAGCGAGGTGTGTAAGAAGCTACACGCCCGCTCGAGAATCCAGATTCGAATCCGACGTTGTGCGTCCGAGAGGTCACGGTCTCCCGCTCGCAGCTCACTCGACACTCGCTCACGGCCTTGTTCGAGCATCAGCACTTCTCGGATGCCCCACTCGACGTGCAGAAAACTCACGATGCCGTGCCGCATCATCTGGATCCAACTGTCCAGCTGGGTCCACGCCATCAAGTAGCCGAGTTCTTCCGCTTCGGCGCGCGAGAGATCGCTAGCAAACGCCCAGCTGCCTTCGTCGTCGTCCGATTTGCCACGAAAGAGGAACACCCGCGCTTGCTGCTCCTTCACGGCGTCGATCGCGGTCCAGTCGATGCTCGACGCGCCCTGGCCGGTCGCGCGGAGGTGCTGAAGACGCTCTCGTCCCGAGCGGTAGTGACGATCTGGGGTGAGAACCACCGTCGATTGCCCCGCGAGTTCGCGAACCTCAATCTCCATCCCTGTGGTCGAACGTACCGCGTTTTGGGGGTGTTCTTCGACACCGACTCTGAGAAAGGCTAGACCACAGGAAACAGCTCGTTTTCTCGCGACTGCTCTGTGCACTTCGGAGAACGCTTTGGGGGGCGTCGCGGATTCTCACTACCGCGAGTGACGAGTTGTGGATATATCACCCCCGAGGAGACCCCATGCTTCAGAACATTCTTAAGCTCGCGCTCTTCGCTCTGCTGCTTGTTGGATGCGGCGGACCGAGTGAGTACATCGTGACCGGCACCGAGCGTGCTGCTGGCACCGACGGTTTGGTGACCGTGGAGACCATCGAAGGAAACCGAATGGTCACCGTGGAAATGGAGCACCTTCCGCCCGCGAGTCGTATCAGCGAGTCCGCGACGCTCTACGTCGTGTGGATCAAGCCCCAAGGCGGAACGCCCTCGATGGCAGGCCGCTTGGAGTACGACGACGACGAGCGCAGCGGAACGATGCGCGCGACCACGCCGCATACGGAGTTCGAGTTGCTGATCACAGCGGAAACCGATGCAACGGCGACTTCGCCCAGCGACATCGTCGTGGCGCGTCAGCGTGTGGAAGAGAGCGACTGAGCTCTTCGCGAGTCGAAATGAGGCGTCCTCGATGGAGGGCGCCTTTTTCAATTGGGCTGGATTCTGGGCTGCCGGGATTCCTTTTAATTTTTTCGAAGTCTTGAAGCGTGCAAAGAACTTAAGTCTGTCTTTTCTTTTTCGATTTGGGGTCCTGTGGTTCGCTTGCTCTTGGGCAAGTTCTGCGTTCGCCCATGGTCGGCCGCCTTCCATTCAACAGCTGCACGTCGACCCGAACAATCCTCTGCGCATAGTGGGTCAGGCCACGTGGGGAATGGTCTTCAGTGAAGACGGCGGTGAGTCTTGGACGTGGACATGTGCGGCGGCCTACGGCGTCGACGCGCGCATGGAAGACCCGAACATCACCATCGGCGCTGACGGCACGATCCTGACCGGCACGTTCAACGGCGCGTTTACGTCCGGAGTCGGATGCGAGTGGGATCGCGAAGAGGCGTTTGGCGACACGTGGGTCGTCGCCATGGACCACCAAGACACGCGCACCTACGCGGTTGAAACCCGCGTGTTCGAAGGCGATCGCTTGTGGCGCCTCGATGAAGGTGTGTGGTCGCCCCAAGGCGAGACGCTGGTCGGTTTGGTGATGGAAACGATGGTCATTGCGCCGAGCGACCCCGACACGGTGTATCTCGGCGGACTGCGCCCGCGAACCTCGGAACAAGAGCGCGGTGCGTTCATCGTGCGCTCGACCGACGGTGGCGAGACCCTGCAGCGATTTGAGGTCTCCTTACGCAACGAAGAGTTTTCCGTTCACGTGTTGGGCGTCGAACCCGACGACCCAGAACGCGTGTGGGCTGTGGTTCGCACCTTCGACGGAGAGATGGCCGACGAGCGTGTGCTTCGTTCCACCAATGGCGGCCGCAACTGGGACACGCGTGTGTCGGCTCCGCAAGTTGGCGGTTTTGCGATCACACCCGATGGTCGAACCTGGGTGGGAAGTCGCCTGGGTGGGCTGTGGGTCAGCGAGGATGACGGACGTTCGTGGCGCAAAGCCTTCAACGTTGCGGTGCGTTGTCTGACCTACGCTGCGGACCAGCTCTGGGTGTGCACCGACCAAAGCGTGGATGGCTTCGCCTTGGGCATCGTGCGTGACGCGATCGAACCCGTGTTGCAGCTGGAGTCGCTGACCGAACTACGCAGCTGTGAGCAGTGTTCGGAGACCGGTGTGGTCTGTCCGGCGTGGATTCCCGACGTCGCGTTCGACCTGGGGTTGGACTACGAAACGCTGGGCATCGACCCGCCGGAACTCACTCCTGATGGCGGTGTGGGACTGCCGCGCGACCCTGTGTTGCCGGAAGCATGTGGCGGGCCGCCTATAGAAAAACCCGGCGGCTGCGGGTGCAGCACACCGGGCTCGTCCTCGCCGCCGAGCGCGTTGGCGCTCGTGGCCTTTGTTTACTGGCGTCGTCGAATGAAGGCGAAGCCGAGCAGCGCAAGCAAGCCGAGTCCACTCGACGTCCCCGCGGCCTGACAGCCACCGCCGCCACCGCCGCTGCTTCCTGCGTCGACACGACCGCTGCCCGTGTCGCAAGTGTTGGTGAACGCCGACTGGTTCACGCTCGGCATGCACACTTCACACGCGTTCGAGGGGTTCTCCTCGCCCGTGTTGAAGCAACTGCCCGAGATGGAACAGCACGCTGCGCCACAGCAGATCGGATCGGACTGACTCGACACGTCCTCTTGAGCGCTGGCCACGCTAAGCGAGCCAAACACCAGAGCGAAAGCGAGCAAATGCCTCACAGGAGCCTCCTCCGGCGCAGTACGAGCGCCACGATTCCAATCGCCAGCAGCCAAACGTTCTGGCTGCCCGAAGCGACACTGCAGCCGCCGCCGCCGCCGCCGTCACCGTCACCCGCGTCGGTTCCACCGCCCGCGTCTTCGTCTGCACCGGCGTCGTCATCAGCGCCAGCGTCGGGATCACCACCCGCGTCTTCTTCGGGGGCGCCTGCGTCGTCCATGGGACCCGAGTCCATCATGGGCATCCCGGCGTCTTCCTCAGCGCCAGCGTCCTCTTCCGGAGCACCCGCGTCGCAGGTGTTGGTGAACGCGCTCTGCGACGAACTCGGGTCGCAAACTTCGCACTCGTTGTCGGGATTTGGATCACCAGTATTGAAGCAAACACCGCCGATCGAGCAGCAGGCTCCACCGCAGCAGATGTCCTCCACGATCGACTCGACATCCTCAACGGGCTGAACCGCACATGCGCCAATCAGTCCCATGGCCAAAAACGCTAACGAAGCTCTCATTTCTCCTCCCAAGTCACCGGACAATACAGCACGGGCTCCTAAATCGGAATTCTGAGCCACACTTAACTGCGTAAAGTACGCAACGTGTCGGGGTTTTCCGACCAAGGATTAAGCCGTTGAACTTGGAATACACTGTCGCAACTGGACGAATCTGTGACCGAGAAACGCGCATGAGGCTGTTTACGATCGGAACGTTGTGCCTGCTGTGGGGCTGTCAGAGCGCGACGTGCGGTGATGAGCTCGAACTCAACGAAGATCTCGATCGGTGTGTGTGCCCTGGGACAACGACGCCCCCGCGTGACGATGGGGGCTGCGCAGTTTTGGACGCCGGCACCGATGCTCCTAGCGATGCGGGTGTCGATGCGGAAGACGCTCCGACGGACGCCGCAGCAGACGTCGCGCCCGACATTCCGCTCGACGTTCCGCCGACCTGTGATTCTGCGACGACCCTCTGTGGTGTGACCTCGCTCTGTGGCGGTGGCGCGTACAACTGCGCGCTCCTCGAGAGTGGGCAAGTCTACTGCTGGGGTGACAACCGCGACGGGCTTGTGGGTCCAATCGAGGATCTTGGTGAGACTGTCTCTGTTCCGACGAGGATCCGAGCGATCAGTGGATCGCCGCTGATCGTTGATGAACTCTCTTGCGGTGACACCCACGTTTGCGCCCGCACCGCGGACGATGTGTTGTGCTGGGGCGATGGGCTTGCCGGCCAGATTGGGAACGGCGCAACGGACGAAGTGAACGATACACCTTCGTTCGTTCTGAATCGGCCCGCGCTAGAGACCGTCCGGCTTCATGATGCAAACCAAGGAACGTGCGCGGCCTTTGGCGACGGAACAAAATGGTGTTGGGGCGGCAACAACCAACGTCAGCTGGGTGCCGGTCCTCCAGCTGGGATCCTCCGTGAAATGACCCGAGCTCCCGAGCTCGACACAGCCGACGAAATCGCCGGTGGCTACGACTTCATCTGCCAACGTCGCGGAAGTGAGGTCCGTTGTGCAGGTGCGAACACCGAAGGTCAGCTGGGAGACGGAACAAACGACCCCTCACCAGTAACCGTCAGAGTTGATATCGAAGCATCCGCGATTGGCTCGGGAGGATTTGCGACTTGTGCGATCGCAGGCGACGAGGTTCGGTGCTGGGGCGCAAACTTCAACGGACAACTTGGGAGCGGTCCGGGTGCGTCAAGCAACGCGCCAGTCGCAGTTGCAATCCCTGAGGGAGCAACGGATTTATTCGCAGGACTCAACCATGTTTGCGCTCGTGTTGCAGAGCAGCTCTGGTGTTGGGGCGAAAACGACAATGGGCAGTTGGGAGACGGTTCCGACACCGAACGAGTCGGCCCTGTGCTCGTGAGCGCGGTCGAGGCGGAAGAAATCACGCACCTCACGCTGGGTTGGGAGCACACGTGTGGTCTTCTCATCAACGGGAGCGTTGTCTGTTGGGGCAAGGGCGAGCGCGGCGAGCTGGGCAACGGCAGCACACTCGACAGCACCTCCGCTGTCCGAGTCGTCGCACCGCCTGGCTGAGTGCGTGCTACCGTTCGCCGTATGAAATACGGAGTTTGGCTTGGGGTTCTCCTGCTCGCTTTCGGGTGTGGGGATGATGATGGTGGCACCGACGCAGGCGGCGACTCGGCCATGATGGATTCGGGTGGGGACGACGCAGGCGGAGACGATGCAGGCGGTGATGACGCGGGTGGCGATGACGCAGGCGGTGATGACGCAGGCGACGACGACGCTGGCGGAGACGATGCCGGTGCGGACGACGCGGGCGCGACGTGTCCCGACCTGATGCCTGTGGGTGCACGAGAACTCGTGATCTCGCAGATCGACATCGACGGCTCGCAGGTCGAACTCTACAACCCAGGCGACGAAGATGTTCTGCTCGGAGAGCACGTGTTCTGCTCGCGGCCGTCCTATCAAGACGTCGCGGGCCTCGGACCGAGCACCATCCCCGCCCGCGGGTACGCCTTGTACACGCTTCCGCCTTCGTTCCAACTCGTTGCGGGCGGTGCGGGTGAACTCGCTCTCTATAGCGAGCGCAGCTACCGCAGTGGAGACGCCATGCTCGACTTCGTTTGTTTTGATGGAGACCGGGCCACATCGCGAAAGTCAGTCGCCGAAGGAGCAGGACTCTGGTCGGGCGAGTGCGGCGCCGCCGGAAGCGGGGCCATCATGCGTACCGTGTCGACAGCTGGAACATCATCCGGCGACTACGAAGTCGCCGGCGAGTTCCTCGCGACCTCGTGCGAATAAGCGTGAACTGACCTGACTTCGCCCGCCGTGGTCGAACGCGGCGGGCGATGGTATTCCTCGCGCGATGGCTCAGCTGCTCGCGTACGCCTTCTACGCCATCATGGCGGGCGCGGTTCTGTTCTTCCTTCACAAGGTGCTCTGGTTCTTCCAGTACCGAAGGATCCAGGAACGCTTGGTCACACGTGCGCTCGAAAAGCTCACAGAACAAGCGGACACCACGGTCGTCCGTTGGGACCAAGGCGCGGAGATGTCCTGGTCCGAAGCCTCGGCATCCAGCAGCGATTCATCCCAACGCGACTACGTCCGTCGCATCGAAAGCGAACTCGAAACACTCGAAGCACGCGTCGGCGAAGGTCAAACCACAGTCCGCGAACGCTTCGTTCAACACGTCATGGAAGAGATGGAACCGGAACAGATTCCGCTCCTCCATCTCCCGCGGCTGCGTGGTGATGCACTCGACATCCACGTCGAACTCGGCTTTGGAACGGTTCCCGACCCTGAACTTCCAGACCCGCACATCTTCGAACTCGAGGTCGAGTCGCGGTACAGCTTCGGCCGTCGTTTACTCGCGTTCTTCCTCGGTGCCGCAGACGTCGTCTACTCGTCGCAACACGTCATGCGCATGTCGCAAAACCCCGAGCTGCCCAAAGGCTTGTTGTTGCGACGCCTCTCGCTCGTACTGGTCATTCTCGGTGCGCTCGCCGTCGATATTGGCTTTGGCATTCGCGCCCAACTCATCGTGTGGGCCGAGGCATGGTGTGCAGCCAACCTCACACTCGAAAACGAGCTGCTGCAGCAATACCTGCCGTCGGCGATCGGTCTCGGGATTTGGCTTGGCGCTTACGGCGCGCTCTACGTGGGCCTATACCTGCTGCTGCGTTGGCGCTCGGAGCACCAGATCGATCTGCTGGAAGAACTGCGCGAGACCTACACCGATCGCATCTCGGACATTCGCGATGACCACCTGCGTTCTCTTCGGCGGTGGGCACGCGACTACGCCACGACCCTCGACGACGCGTCCATGCTCACGATGCACCAAGCGCAGATGCTGGTGCAGCGCACGACCCACCGTTTGCGGAGACGCGTCGCGAGTAAGAAGCTCTTGGGATTGGCGTCGGAGCTCGCGCGGTGTTTCTTCGATCGGCTGCCCGAGTCCGCGACCAAGCTTCAGGACGTGGCGACGGAACGAAAGCACTCGTTCGCGCACACGCTTTGGCCACAACGAAGTGAGATGGGCTACCAAGTCGAAATCGCGCAGTACCGACACGCGTGGCGCGACGTCGAGATGTGTCTGAGCTCGTTGCGGGGTCAGCAACCCGATCCCGACCTTGCTGCACAGCTGTGGCGTTCACTGGTTCGCTATGCGCGGATGTTTCCGGACATCGTTCCCGAAGATCTCTTCGATCGGCTTCAAGAGGCGCACGGCGAAACCGTCGCTGGCGTTGTCGACGCGACCGAGGCGGATCTGAGCGAACTCGACGAGCGACTGACCGAGTTGGGTTCCGCGCTGGCGCACACGGTCGAGAGTGCACGCGCGTTGGTGGAGAGCCGGATCGAACTCACGACGCAGTCCATGAACGCCGCGGTCGCGGAGTTTGTCGCCGAGGCGTTGCGGATTCGCGAGCGCGCGCGGCTGGAAGCCATGGCGTTCGAAATCTGAAGACGGGTTGTTCGTCTTCGCTACCGGAAGACGTCGGCCGTGTGTCCCGCGCCGGCCCAACAGGAAACTTCCGCGGCACTCATCGCTCGGTTGTAGACGGTCACACGATGCAGCGTGCCTTCCCAGTTCCGAATCGAGTCGGTCTCATCCCCGAGCGCGAAAATGTGCGTGCCGGTCATCCACCCCAAAGGTCCGCGACGACAGGCCCACGCTTCGCCGACCTCGACACCGTTGAAGTACAAACGCGGCGCGCCTTCCCCGGCGTCAAATGTCACCACGGCATGCTTCGGCGTTCCGGTTAGATCCATCACGTCGGGTTCGAAGAGCGTCGCACGCGGTGGGCTGGCGTCACCGACCGTGGGCTCGTCACAACGCGTCCCGTTCGAATCTGTCGTCGTCGTTCGAATACGAGCAACGATCTCGTCAAAGTTCTGGCCGACGGTGAAGAAGCGAGCGCCTGAGTCCGCGGACAAGGTCACCATTCGCTCTGGACCGATCGACTCTTCGACGTCCAGATCGACTTCGGTAAACCAAACTTCGACGGTGAACGAGCCACTGTCGAGGATCGCCGTCGTCAGCGCATCGCTGGCGGCTTGGGTGGCAGCGGTCTGCCCTGCCGTAAACGTAATGCTGCCACCCATCATCGAGCTCAGCGTGAAGTCGCCCGTATTGACTGTGAGGGGCACATCCGGAGCCGCAGGCGCGCGATCCTGAATCATGGCGCCGGTATCCGACGCGGCAAACGTGTAGAGCACGATCGGCTCATCGTCGGCACCACCCGGTCCCGGACACGTCAGCGGCCCCGCATCGAAGGTATCGGGCACCACATCCACAGCTGCGTCGAGGCCCACGTCCTCACCGGCATCGTCCATCGGCGCGTCCACGGTCGGCGCATCTTCTTCGCCCACATCCGTGGTCGCGTCGCGCGCATCGTCGCCACCCGCATCGGTCGATGCCGGCATGCAGGTCCCGTTGATACAGACTTCGTTGCTCGCGCAGTCCGCCGGCGACGCACATCCGTCGGCAGAGTCGTCGCCGCCACAGGCCAGGAGCGGACTCGCGACGACAACCACCAGGCACCAAATGCGCACGCTCAATCGTATCACGGCGCTCGCGCTCGGCGTCGTTGTCGCGTTATCCTCCGTGCGATGGCCGACTTCGGTGACGGCTTCGACTTCGAAGGGGAGGCCACGACGGTCGACGGAGGCGTCGGTGCAGTCGTCACACTCCCGCCCTACCCCGCGCTCGCGCAGTTCGGCCCGTTTGAGATTCTGGGTCGCATCGCACGTGGCGGGATGGCCGAGGTCTATCTCGCGCGTGAACCCCAGCCGATGGGAGTTCCACGCCACGTCGTGCTGAAGCGCGTTCTTCCTGAGCGCGAAGAAGACGAAGACTTTATCCAGATGTTCCGGACCGAGGCGAACCTCGCGATTCGTCTCTATCACCCGAACATTTGTCACGTGTACGAGTGCGGCGAGATCGAAGGCACGACCTTCATGACGCTGGAGTTCGTGTACGGAATCACGCTGCGGAAACTCTTGCGGCGTGCAGCGCGTCACGGTGGACTGTCTGCTCGCGTGGCAGCACACATCATCGCGAAGGTCGCGGTTGCGCTCGACTACGTGCACCAGGCCAAAGGTGTCGATGGTCGGGCGCTAAACATCATCCACCGCGATGTGAGCCCGCATAACGTGATGATCGCGTGGGACGGGCGCATCAAACTGCTCGACTTCGGTATCGCGAAGACGAGCAAGGACGATGATGAAGAAGAAGGTGTGCTCAAGGGCAAGCACGCGTACTTGTCGCCGGAGCAAGCGCGCGGTCGACCGCTAGACCATCGCTGCGATCTCTTTGCGCTCGGCATTTGTTTGTACGAGTCGCTGACCTGTCGGCCGCTCTACCACCGAGAGAGCATGCTGGCGACGCTGGAAGCGATCGTCCGTGATCCCGTGCCTTCTGCGCGTGACCAAGACAGTCGTATTGCGCCAGAGATCGAAGCTGTGGTGCGTCGGTCGCTACAGAAGAAACCCTCGGACCGGTTCCAAACCGGGCGCGAGATGGCCGACGCGATCGACGACTACTTGTGGCGAAGTGGTGGTGTGGTCGGACCGACCGACGTCGTCAAAGTGCTCGACGAGTTGTTTACCGAGCAGGAGCGGAGTCCGTTGCCCGCGAACTCGGCCCAGCTGACCGGTTCGTTCCACTCGTTGACCGGTTCACTGCCGGCGATTTCATCAGGAAGCTTCGGTCCGTTTGGATCCGAGCCGAAGCGTCCAGTGGACGAAGTCGCGCCACCCGTCGAAGAAGAAATCAAAGTCGACACCGATCCACCGCCGCCTCAACCGCGACCACGTGCCAACGATCTAATGGGACGCCTGAACGAGCGAGTGACCCAGTTTCAGATCCCAGTGTGGTTTATCGGTCTACTGATCGGTGTTGCGGCCTTGGTGATCGGCGGACTGATCGCAGTCGCGACGCGTTAGTCGGTTGCGGCGCCGCATTCCGCGTTGATGCCCGGGTCGGTGATACTCTGCGTAGGGGTGAGCGGATGAGACTTGGGTGGATCGTGATCGTTGCGGTTTTGGCCGGTGCACTCGGATGTGGTGACGACGCTCGTCCGGAAGACGCTGCCCGACCCGACGTGGGTGTTGACGCGAGTGCCGACGCCGCCGATGCATCAACCGGCGAGTGTTCCTCTCGCGCAGACTGCGACGATGGATTCGCATGCACGATCGACGACTGCGAAGCAGGTGTGTGCATCAACGATCCCTGCACGGACTGCTGCCCGGACGGTCTCGAATGTGTCGTCGGTCAAGGTTGTGCCGAGCGCGTTCCCTGCGACGACAACGACGACTGCATCGACGGAACCCGCTGCACTCTCGACCGCTGCGCCGACGACGGCTTCTGCGTGTTTGAGCCGGAGAGCGACCTCTGCAGTTCAGGCGAAATCTGTTTGGCGGAACTGGGCTGCATTCCGGAGCCTCCAGACTCGTGTGAAGAAGACGCGGACTGCACGCGGGGAAATCTCTGCGTAGGCGAGTGGAGCTGTCAGGTGGAGTTCGGCTGTCAGTTCGTGGCAGGGCCGGACTGTGATGACGACGACGAATGCACGACAGACCGATGCCCGATCGACGAAGGGATGTGCATCAACGACGCGCCTATCGAGATGTGCAGCGGCGTCGATGACGACTGCGACGGGACGGTTGACGAAGGCTGCTGTACCGCGGGTGAAGATTGCGATACCGAATGCGGCAGCACAGGCATGACCACGTGCATGGAGCCCGTGCTTTGCGAAGCGCCTTCCGAAGCGTGTAACGGAGTCGACGACGATTGCGATGGTGCCATCGAAGAGGGTTTCACCTGTCGACCCGACGAAACGTCCGATTGCCCAACAACCTGCGGGTCGACCGGAACGCGCACGTGCACCTCGGGGTGCGACTGGGACTTGTGCATTCCGCCTGCGGAGGTGTGCAACGGCGTGGACGACGACTGCAACCTCGCGTGCGACGACACGTTTGCCTGTTGCCAAGGCTCAACTCGCGATTGCACCGCATTGGGCATGGGCTTCACCGGAGGCACCGCGGTGTGCGCCGACGACTGCGGCAGCTTTATGACGGGCGGCTGCAACACCTGCGGCAACAACAACGTCGAAGGCAGCGAAGCGTGCGACGGCGGCGACCTTGATGGTCAGGACTGCAGCACGATCGGGATGGGTTTTGGGAGCGGCACTCTCTCGTGTCGCGGCGACTGTTCGTTCAACACGAGCGCTTGCAGCTTGTGCAACAACGGTTCGCTCGATGCGGGTGAAGATTGCGACGGGTCGCTTCTCGGCGGTGCCAGCTGTACGACGGTACCGGGAGGCTTCACCGGTGGAACGCTCGGCTGCGCGAGCAACTGCACCTACGACACCTCCGGCTGCGAGATGTTCGATCCGACGGGCACGTACACGATCACCGGTCCGCCGCCTCCACCTTCTGCAGCGCCGTCGTATCAGTGCGCGTTCGACAGCTTGTTCTGCAGCTGTTTCCTGGTCGACATTCAAGCCTCGTCGCTCGTTGTGACCGACGACGGATCCACCGTGACCGTCAGCGGCGGTGGATTGAACTGCAATCCGACCGGCCCGAGTGCGCGGACGTCGCGTCGCATCGTCGCTTCGTGCACGGTGACGGGAAGTTGCGACGAGACGATTACGTTGGACGTGACGTTCAGCGACGACGACACGTTTTCAGGAATGCTGACGGCGCAGTACACGCCTGGAAGTGGTCCGTTCGCGAACTGCGCGGATTGTATGAATCAGTCGTGGAGCGTCGTGGGCTCCCGGTAACCGCATCAATGCGGAATGCGGAATGCGGAATGCGGGATGAGATCGAAAATGAGGCTGCGGGGCGGCGAACGATCCACCGCGACCGACGCCCTGCGGGCGGCGGAACCAACTCACGCAGCGGCGACACTGCGCAGCAGTGGCCGACGCGCGCATTGATCCCGGCCGCGATCCGAGCGCCGGCGCACACCTTTGAGGCCGACACCGCCAGCAGAACTTGATCCCAAGTGGCAGCTCTGGAGAGCTAGCCGTCGGTTACCGCTCGAAGCGGATCGCATCTGCGAAGTCGGCGGTCCGACGACGACTAGGTCTCCCGTCGAGCGAGCGGCAGCTTAAGCAACCCCGAACCCAACCCAAGCCCTCCTCGCCCAATATCAAAGAATGCGTATTGCGAAACTCAAACTTGATTGAAGAAGTGCGTCGCTTCGCGGCGTGGACATCGTTCACTACAGCGCAGCGTCATCGAGGTCGCTGCCGCCCAGCGGGGCGGCTCCGAATTCACGCAGCGGCGACACTGCGAAGCTGTGGACGACGCGCGCATTGATCACACAAGCGGTGTTAGGTGATCCCGCGGCTGCGCAATGCGTTCGAACAAACGGCCCCCGAGGGAAGCGTAGGATGCGGGGGTTGACGACTCTCAGGCTCAACGAGCAACGCAACGCTTACAAGAAGCGGACGACGCGACACGAAGACGGTGAGAGGAGCGCCCCCCTTCCTGCGCTCGACCGAGGGCCCGCCCAACCCAACCCAACCCAACCCAACCCAACCCAACCCAACCCAACCCAACCCAACCCAACCCAACCCAACCCAACCCGAACCCCACCACCCGACCCAAACACCCACCACCCAACACAACCGAACCGTGCTATGCCCCGCGCCATGCGCTTTTCGAAGGCATTCATCCCGACTGTCAAAGAGGTCCCCAAAGACGCCGTTGACGCGTCGCACGTCTTACTCCTGCGCGGTGGCTACATCCGCATGGTCGGCAGCGGCATCTACGAGATGCTACCGCTCGGACAGCGGGTCCTTCGCAAGGTGATGGGCATCATTCGCGAGGAAATGGAAGCCTCCGACGCCCAAGAGATCCTCATGCCCGCCCTTCTCCCCGCGTCGTACTTCCAAGAGACCGGTCGGTGGGATGTGTACGGCCCGGTGTTGATTCGGATCAAAGACCGCAAAGGTGGCGACTATCACCTGGGTCCGACCCACGAAGAAATCGTCACCGACATGGTTCGGCGCGAACTCAAAAGCTACAAACAGCTGCCGCAAATCTTGTTTCAGATCCAAATGAAGTACCGCGACGAACCGCGCCCGCGTGCCGGGTTGATGCGGTGCCGCGAGTTCTTGATGAAGGACGCGTACTCGTTCGACACCACTGAGGAGGCTGCCTACGAGAGCTACGCGAAGATGCGCGACACGTATCACCGCATCTTCAAGCGTCTTGGGCTCGACTACCGCATTGTCGAAGCCGACCCGGGTGCGATCGGTGGCTCGACCAGCGCGGAGTTTCAAATCCTCGCGCACAGCGGTGAAGACAAGATCGTGGCGTGCACCAACTGCGACTACGCTGCGAACGTCGAAATCGCCGAGGCGGCTACTGAAGAAGTCGCGAAGCCTGAGAACGTGCCCGCGCTCGAGAAGGTTGCAACGCCCGACACCAAAACGATCGAAGAAGTCGCTGCGTTCTTTAAGGTTGAGGCGTCGCAAACGATCAAGGCGTTGGTGTACGTGTCGATCGCTGACGAACCCGAAACGGTCATGGCGTTGGTGCGCGGCGACGATGAACTCAACGAGATCAAGTTGGCTCGACATCTTGGAGTCGACGAAGTGCGGCTTGCGACCGACGAGGAAGTGCAGGCCAAGCTCGGAACCTCGATCGGCTACGTCGGTCCCGTCGACGCGAAAGAAGTTCGCGTGATTGCCGACACGCGGGTCGCGCAGGTCCACGATGGTATCTGCGGCGCCGGCGACGGACACCACTACAAACATGCGAGCTGGGGTCGGGACGTCGAAGGCGAAGTCACGGCGATTCGCACGGTTCGCGACGGTGATCGCTGCATCCGTTGTGGTGGCGAACTAAAGGCGTATCGTGGAATCGAGGGCGGGCACATCTTTGTGCTCGGCACGCGTTACTCCGGCGACATGAAGGCCACGTACTTGGACCAAAACGGGAAATCAAAGCCCGTCGTGATGGGTTGCTACGGCATCGGCGTGACCCGACTGATGGCATCCGCCATCGAGCAACATCACGACGAGCACGGAATCCAATGGCCCATGCCGATCGCGCCCTATCACGTAACCGTTCTGGCTCTGGGCAAGAAGGGGGAGACGCTCGAGGCAGCCACCGAGATTTACGAGGCGCTTCGAGCGCAGGGCGTGGAAGCCTTGCTCGACGATCGCAAGGAACGGCCCGGACCGAAGTTCAAGGACGCCGAACTGATTGGCATTCCCCTCCAGATCCGCGTCGGCAAGAAGGTCGGCGAGGGACTCGTCGAACTCAAGAGTCGAGCGACGGGCGAGAGCGAAGACGTGAAGATCGCAGACGTGGCGACGAAGGTCGCCGAGATGGTGAAGCAAGCGCTGTCATGAGCGACGAGCACGACGCGCCCGTGTGGCGAAACACCATCTTATGGATCGGCTTTCTGATCGTGGTGGTGTTGGCGGTGTTCACGGTTCTGATTCCGGAACTGCAGAGCGATAACGACGAGGACACAACTGAGCAGTCTGACGAGTCCGACGAAGAACAGGAGTGACGATGGGGGACGACACGCCGAAGCCGATTTTGATCCCGATGCCGGATCTGACCGGACTGCCTTCGAGTACAAGTTCGGGTGGAACGTCGGGAGCGCCCACAAAGCGCCGCGCAACCAAGAAGCGTGCGGTAAAGAAACGCGTCGCGAAGAAGGCCGTAAAGAAACGCGTGAGCAGCCTGGACGCGCAGATTCGCGATCTCGTCGAGACCAAGGGGAAGATCCACGCGATCAAGTTCTACCGAGAGCGAACGGGAACCGGACTCAAAGAGGCGAAGGAAGCCGTCGAAGCGATCGTTGGCTGACCGTTCTCGGATCGAAATGTCACCCCCCTTTGGGGTGCTTCCCGCCTAAATCGGCAGTGATCCCCTCCGAAATCCCTCACCACAGAACAATCCACGCATGGCGGACGTCAAAGTGAAGAGTCCGAAATGCATAGCTTTTTTGCGCTTTGTCCGGATCGTGCGCACACTGATCGTGGTGTGCGACTCCTCAGTGTAGGCCTTCTGTTCGGTGCGGTGATGATCAGCTCGCCGACGCGAGCTTGGTCAGGAGAGCCGCTGTGTGCGTTCGAGCCCGAGCCGCTCGTTTCGTTGCCAGAGCCCGTCGAAGTCAGTGCAGACACGCCAGCGCCTGTCGCGATGTGCATGGTTCCGGAGCCGACAACGGCGCGTGATCTGAGTGCGCCGAGCGTCCAAGACGCGTGGCATCGCGCGCACAACCTGGAATCTGCAGAGCACGCACTTCTTGAGCTGCAACGCGTCGAAGAAGCCATGCCCCGTCTGCGTGACCTGGTGCAACTGCAACGCGGCGAACTGCTTCTTCAACTCGAGCGTTGGACCGACGCTCGTCAGGCTTTTGCCGACAGTGTCGACCTTACGGTGGATACGGAAGTTCTGCTGCGTGCACGTGTCGGACGCGTGCGTGCGTTGCTCTCGATGGGACACCGCGACGCGACCAACGAGTTGACGATGTTGCGTCGTCGCTATCCGGAACTTCCCGAACAACCGGAGTTGGAGTTTGCGCTCGCACAGCTTCGCGAACGACAGGGACAAACACGCGAGGCGATCGTCACGTACCGACGCATCGACGTTCGTCATCCCGGCACCTCGGTGGGCCGTCGCAGTCGCGCACGGTTGGAAGCGATGCGTAACGAAGGTGTCGATGTTCGTCCGATGCCGCCCACCCAACGTGTCGAGCGTGCCGAGCGCCTCGTGCGTCGCGGTCCGCTTTCGGAAGCGCGTACCGAGATCAACACGCTCCTCGAAGAGAACACGTTGGGCAGCACGCTGCGTGCGCGCGTGTTGTTCATGGCCGCCAAGATCGCGCGACACGAAGGTCGTTGGGCAGATGCGCGGCGTCTCCTCTCACAGGGCACGGCCACAGGCGCCGCCGTGGGTGATGCCGAGGATCAGGAACGGCGCGCTTCACGAAGTGAAGACATGGCCGCTGCCGCTCAAGCTCGTGAGCAAGAGGATGCGCGGCGTCGAATTCGCCAGCTTCGCGCGGGTCGAACGCTGCAACGGCATGGGACGGCCCGGGTGTTTTCGATTCTTCGTGTCGCCGCGAGTGCTGGGCTGACGGCTGAAGTCGACGAGTGCATGGCCGAGTTGGTGCGACGGCACATCGTTCCGGGGCTTCGTCTTCAGGCGACGTTGGAAGCCGCTGGAATCGCAAGCGACGAACACATCGTCGCGTTGCTCGACGAAGGTCTAACTGCACGTCCTGGCAAGATGGGTCTCCAAGCCACGTACCATCGGGCGCGTGCGCTGCAGCGTTTGGGGCGACTGGCGGAAGCCGAGCTCGGGTTCTTGAGGGTCATCGAACGCGATCGGGGGATCACGCCCTTCTATGCAATGTGGGCGGAGCTTCAGCTCGCGGATGTGCGCGGCGCGATGCTTGGAGTGTGCGGTCCCGATGCGCAGTGCACCGCAACCACCACACCGGCTGCACCCGAAGTCGTGTCGATGCCGGACGATGCGCTGGCTTCGAAGCCCGAAGACACCCGCGACGACGCGCAGGACGAGACGAATGAACCCGATGGTGACGCACTCGAAGGTGTCCGAGCGCTGGGTGGCGACGTGCCAAACGATCGCGAGTACGACCTTGAGGCGATCGCGACCCGTCTCGAACCGATCGTGGAAGAGCACGGCGAGGCGTTTCCCTGGATGGGTCGTGCGATGGACTTCCTGCGACTGGGCGAACGCGAGCAAGCCGGACGTCAGCTCTACGAAGCGTTCTTGGCGTGGCGTGCAGCCAACGGTCGGCCGATTCGTCGGGCAGGACTGGAGTCTGTGGCACGCGGTGCTGAGCGGCCGCGACGTGCAGTGAGTTGGCCGACTCGGCGAGCGCGCCAAGCGCTCACCAATGAACAACGTCACGAGCTGGCAGAAATCGGCGCAGATCTCGGTGACATCGGCGTGAGCACCGGCTTTGGTGGTTGGGATCGCGTGTCGGAGCGACCGCGTGCCTATGCCGAGTCGGTCGAACGCGCAGCGCGTCGACACGGGTTGGATCCGAACCTTCTATTCGCGGTGATGCGCGTCGAGAGCGTGTATCAGAAGGAGATCGTCTCGTACGCGGGCGCGATCGGACTTTGTCAGATCATGCCGCGCACCGGACAGCTCATCGCGGATGCGGTGGGCAAGGACGACTACACGACCGCCGATCTGCTCGACCCGGATACCAACTTGGACTTTGCCGCGTGGTACCTGCGGTCGCTGATCGAGCGCTTTGATGGCCGGCTGCCCTTGGCCATCGCGAGTTACAACGGGGGTCCGCACAACGTGCGTCGTTGGATGCAGGGGCTGCCCGCAGACCTTCCGCTCGACACGTTTCTCGAGCACATCCCGTTCGATCAAACGCATCGCTACGTGCGACGAGTTCTGACGCACTACCGAGCGTATCGCGCGCAAGAAGGTCTACCGATGATCGCGTTGAGCACGGAGCTTCCGGCGCAGCGTGTGGATCGAGTGGCGTTCTAAACCTCGTCGATCGTCACGCTCCGCGCGTAGTACGCCGTATCCAACCGCCGCGTTGGAATCGTGTCGTCTTCCAATCGCATCCGTAGCGAGTAGTCGCCCGTAGCCGCGGGACGCCAGTCCAACTGCCACACCGTCCACGTCGCGTTTGTCATCTGAACCGGGCACGGCTCGACCATCGCGAAATCGTCGAAGCCCCAGCTAAACACGATTTCGCGTGCAGGTTCGTAGCCGCCCCACAAAATCCCGAGCACGCGATAGGCCACAACACCCTCGATCCGGTGCTTTTCGATCCGCACCGGCATCGCTGCTTGGTCCATCGTCGCCGGAAGGAAATCCGCCGCAAGATTCGGCACACCCGGCTGATGCGTTCGCGACGCAAACTCGCGCATCTGAGAGGACGAGGGTTCCGTCGCGTCCACAAAGCGCAAGCCGGTCACCCACTTGATGCACGTGCACCCGTACCACCCAGGAACGTAGAGTCGCACCGGCGCACCGTGATCGTTGGGCAGCGGCATCCCGTTCATCTCCGTTGCGAAGAACGCCCCTGCATCACGCAACTGATCGAACGTAAAGATCCAACTCGCACCCGGCGTGGAATGTCCACCGACGGAGGGGACCGAGTGCTCGTCGTAGCCAATGACCTCAAGCGCGGTCGCGTCTGCGCCGATCTCCAGCGCATCGAGCACGTCGGAGACCAACACGCCACCCCAACGCCCCGCACTCATCAAACCGAAGGTGGGTGGGCCGTTCCCCGAACACTCCAACACGTGCACGCCCATGTCACGAACACCACTCGCGATCAGGTCATCGAGGCTGAGCATCCGTGGTGTCGCCAACCCGCTGACCTCGACCGACCAGGGCGCGCTGCGATCGAGCAGATCCGGATCAAACGTCCGAAGGTAGAAGTCTTCGTTGGTCATCACCTCGCGCTCGGGAATGAGCGAGAGGTCGCTGAGCAGCCGGCCGTCCCACCCCTGCCCAGTCCGCACGTGAAAAGGTCCGGCCGCTCCGACGAAAGGCACAACGTCGACGAACGTGGTCTCCGTAAACGGATCGGGACACGTGGCGGCGTCCAGACCCACATCGACGGGCGCGTCCAGCCCGACATCGGAGCCGGCATCGACCCCTCCAGAATCTGCGGGCGGTGCGGCATCATCGCCACATCCGAAAACCCACGTCAGAGACGCACATGCCGAGCAATGAACGAAGGATCGACGCTTCATGGTACGGCGTATGGTGGCAGGGCAGATCGGTTGCAGCTAGCGTACCCGGATGCGCTTCTTCCTTGGTTTTTCGCTCATTATCGCCCTCGCGTGCAGCAGCAACGATGGTCCTCCCATCGACGATGGCGGCAGCGACACCAACCCGATCGACGCCTCGTTCGATGGGGGCGATGAGGACGCAGGCGACGATGCCGGTGGCGACGCTGGAGAAAGCGATGCCGGAGACGACGATGCGGGCGGCGACGATGCTGGTGCAGACGACGCTGGAGTCGACGACGCTGGCGACGACATGGATGCCGCGGCAGACGATGCCGGTCCGCCTATGGGAACCGTCAGCTACTTGGTGTTCCGGGACTTTCGTCGTTGCGCCGCACCTCGCTGCGGCGGGTTTTGGGTTCAAGCCGTCAACCTGGAAGAAACCGTATGTGATGATCGAACCACCTCGGCCGACGGCTGCTACGTCGCTGGAATCGACTGGTCGGCACTCGGACTCGGCGACGATGAAGTTCGAACGGCTGAAGGCTCGGCCGGTAGCTTGATCATCGACGGTGTACTCAGCACCGACAGCTTCGAGCCCGGAGGCATCATGCTTGGAAGTCTGCGTGTCGAAGCAGCGTGGGGCGCACCCTGGGGTCCGGCCGCCACACGTCCAAGCGCCGACACGTTCTACAACGGCACCGACAACGGCATTGCCTGCCTCGTGCCGCCGTGTTTCAACTTCGACCTCGAGGTTCTCAACACGTCGCGCGAAGATGTGGTCAGCACCGTCGACCTCTCTGCACCACCTGCGAGTGCCGAACAGCGAACCCTCGCGAACAATGCGCTGCGCGAGGGCAACCTTCGTCTTGCCGGCGACATCAGCACCGACGCCGCGCCTGGACCCGGTGGTGATTTCGGCGAGACGCTGGAAGCGGTGCAGTTCTACCTGCCGATTCTGCCGGAGTAGACGAATTCTTTCCGAGCCCGGCTCGTAGTTCTCACCGTGGAGCGAAGCCGGTTTCGAAAGCTCGATGCGCGCCCTTGGCAGTGGTACTGGGGCGCCCAAAACCGCGCGATCGACGAAGAAACCGGCGACGAAGTCGAGCTCGTCGGGTTTCTCTTTCCGCATTGTGGTTCGGACATGACGCTGCAGGACGCGCGTGCCGTCGATGCGATCGAAGAAACGCTGGGCGTGACGACGCCCGGCATTGCGCGCTGGCTCTACGTCGGTGAAGACCGCGAGGGTGTATACGCAGTGCGGGAACCACACCGCGGCGTGCCGCTTCGGAAGCTCTGGTACGACTCTGCGCAACGCCTGCCCCACGACATTCGCTACGCATCGTACGGGCTCAGCCCGTATCCGAGCGGCGAAGACCGCACCGAACACATTGAACTCGCCCCGTTCGACGTCCCAACCACACTGGGCATTGTGCGCGATGTCGCGTCGATCATCGCTGCACTCCACGACGAGGGATTTGCACACACCAGCGTCTCTCTGAGATGCGTCGGCGTGCATGCAGACGGCGTCACCGTTCACGGCGTGGGCACTGGGTTGGCCGAGCTTCGAAGCACCTTCTACATGGGGTCAGGGTCGAACCGCGGACGCTATCCGTACTTCACTCCAGAGTTGGTGGATCCCGGGCGACACGACCGTCGTAGCGACGTGTTTGGTTTGGGCGTCTTGCTCTGGGAGCTGCTGAACTACACGGTCGCGTTCATGCGAAGCGATGAGATCGATATCTTGCATGCGGTGCGCGAGGACGACCTTCCGCGATGCCAGCGCGTCCGCCCTGCAGTGCAAGCTTTCGTTGACGAGCTGATCGCAGATGCCACGGCAAAAATTCCTGGCGAACGCATTCGAGCCGACGAGTTCGTCGCGGCGCTTCCGATCCATTCGGTCTCGTACGCGGATCTGCTTGAACGACTGAAGTGGCCGGCAATTCACGACCGAATCATCGCGCTCAGAACTTGAATTGTCTCGGCCGGACGTCTAGAGCTGCCGCGATGAAGTTTCTGGTTATCGCGTTGGTGCTGGGGTGCGGATCTGCGGCGTCGCCCTCCTCGTCCGAGAATTCCTCCGGCGCTTCCCGAGCCGAAACTGAAACCGAGACCGAAACCGAGGCCGAGGCCGAGGCCGACGGCGAACCCGACGCCGAAGCCGACGCCGAACCCGAGGCCGTTTCCGAGACCGAGGCCGCTACCGAGTCCGAGTCGCTTGCTGCGGTGCACGTACCGACGGACGTCTCCCAACCGCTCTCGGACGACGCACGTTCCGCGCTCGCAGGTTTGCCCACCGAACGCATCACACCCCCCAACGAGTTTTACTACCGCAGCAACGAGCGACGTCACGACCTGGTCGCTCCCGCTCTCGCCAACCTCGGCGGTGTGACGATCGGCGTCGGTTCCGACCAGCTCTACACGTTGGCAGCGATGTCCAACGCGTCACTCATCGTGGGCGTCGACTACGACAATCGGATCCCGATGATCCATGCGCTGTACCAAGTACTGGTCCCGATCAGCGAATCCCCACAGGAGCTGATCGCCCACTTCGACGAGTCCAACGAACGTGCCACCATCGCCCGCCTCGAAGCCGAACTCCCCGAAGGCGAGAAAGTGAAGACGCTGCGCATCTTCCGTCGCATCCGAGCACAGATGCACACGTATCTCGGTCGCGTTGCGCGCCGAATCCGCGAGGGTCGTCCAGCAAGCTGGCTCGCGGACAACGGTCTCTATGCGCACGTCCGAGCTCTCTTTATGGGAGGCCGGGTTGTGGCGCGCACCGGAGACGTCACGGGAACCACCACGTTGCGTTCGGTGGGAAGCACGCTTCAGCGACTGGGTGTTCCCATCGGCGTTCTCTACTTCAGCAACGCCGAACAGTTCTTCGAGTACACCGAAGACTTCAACGCCAACATCGCCGCGCTGCCAGTGACAGAACGTACGCTTGTTGTACGCACGATTCGTCACACCGACATCGCCAACGCCGAAGACGACCGTTGGCACTACGTCATCCAAGACTTCGCCGACTTCAAGGGTCGACTCGAAACCGGCGCGTACCGACGCAGCACACTCTTACTCGAAGACCTTGTACTCGCGGGCGAAGCCCACATCGGACCGGGCATCAGCCGTCTGAACGAGAGTGTTCCGCGGGCGGTGTGGCAACGTCGTCAGGCGCGGGCTGCGCGTCGCGCGGAGCAACGCTAAGCGCACACCGAAACCCGTATCGGTGATGCACCGTGTTCACCGGTGGCTTTCCGCGCCGGTACGTCCCGGTCGCATGGTTGATCGGCCACCACCAGGAACCTCCCCGCACCACGCGACGTCGACGTCCGGGGCACTCCGCAGCCCCATCGCAGGGACCGCGCGGGTTCTCACCAGCGCACTCCGCTCCGCACTCGCGCTCGCATCCTGAGTAACAAGGGGCGTACCAATCGGCGACCCACTCGTCGACGTTGCCTGCCATGTCGAAGAGACCCCAGTGACCTGCGGGTAGCGACCCGACTTCGTGTGTGACTTCGGTTCCGCACCCGTGGCCGCGGTTGTCGCGCACGTTCGCCTGCACGCACGACGTCGCTTCATCACCCCACGGATAGATCGTGTTGTTCGGACCACGTGCGGCACGTTCCCACTCCGCTTCGGTCGGAAGTCGCTTGCTACGCCATCGGCAGTACGCATCGGCATCGCGCCAGTGCATCGCGACGACGGGTTGCTGGGGACGGCGGAACTCGCGGTAGGGGAACGGCCTTTCGCACACACCCGCATCCACGCACTCGGTGTAGAGCGCGTTGGTGACTTCGTGCGTGTCCATGTAGAAGGTGTCGACGCGGACGCGGGCGATGGAGCCCTCATTGTCTTCGCGGTCGCTGCCCCGCTCGAACCAGCCGCCCTGCACGCAGGCCATTCCGGCTGGCGGGGTGCACGGAATCTCAGTCTCAGACTCAGTGACAATCTCAGGCTCAGGCTCAGGCTCAGTGACAGTCTCAGTCTCAGTGACAGTCTGAGTCTCAGTGACAGACTCAGTCTCAGCGCCGGACTCAGTCTCGGCTTCAGTCTCCGGTTGCTGCGTTGCACCACAGCTCAACACAAACGCCGCCCACGCGAGCGCAGATGCCGCTCTCATCCCATCAGCAGCATGGCTGAACCACCGAGCCACGCACCACCGTCTGCCACGATCGTCTCGCCGTGAATCAACGATGCAGCGTCCGTGGACAAGAACAACGCCACGCTCGCGATTTCATCGATACGACCCCAACGACCGATCGGAATCGTCTTCATCATCTTTTCTTTCGCGTCACCTGGAGGCGCCAGTCGGGACATGCCTTCGGTATCCGCAATCGGACCGGGCGCAATACCGTTCACCCGAATACCCATTCGGCCCCACTCCAACGCCAGTGAACGCGTCACCGAGTCGACCGCCGCTTTCGCAGCAGATGCGTGCGTCTGCAGAGGCGTCGCTCCGTAGTGCAGCGTGGCAGAGATGTTGATGATACTCCCGCCGTTCTTCTTCAGGTGCTTGTCGAACGCTGCTTTGCTGACGTTGTACGTGCCGATCGTGTCGATTTCGATGACCGTCCGAAATGCGTTGTACGAAAGCGTCGCGGCCGGCGCGAGGAAGTTGCCGGCCGCGCCGTTGACGACAATGTCGATGCCACCAAAGCGTTCAAGCGCCTGGTCCATCGCCGCCTCTACCGTTTCCGGCTTGCGTACATCACACGCGACGCCAAGACACTCGCTCCCGGTTTCGCTGCTCAACGCCGCCGACGCTTCGTCGAGACGTTCTTGTTTTCGGCTAGTGATGACGGCACGCGCACCATGCGCCATCAGCATCTGTGTGATGCCTCGGCAAATGCCGCTGCCACCACCGGTTACGAAAGCCACTTTGTCTTTGAGCACGTCTTGTCGAAACACGGACATGCCGCGTGGGTAGGCGCGGACGCCCTCAAAGTCAACGACTGCAGATAGACTTCGTCCGTGGATGTCGACGCCATCGTGATCGGCGCAGGAGTTGTTGGACTTGCGTGTGCCCATGCGATGGCGCGTCGAGGTGCCAGCGTGCTGACGATCGAACGGCATGGTCGGGTTGGCACCGAAACGTCCAGCCGCAATAGCGGCGTCATCCACGCCGGAATTCACGGCCCGATCGGGTCCCTCAAGTCCGACACGTGCATCCAAGGACGAAAACGACTCTACGCGTGGTGTGAAGAGCATGAGGTTCCGTACCGCCACACGGGCAAGCTCATCATTGCTGCGAACGACGCGGAATCTGAATCTCTGGAAGTGCTCGCGCAGCAAGCGGAAACCAAAGGCCTCCATATCGATCGCTGGGACGGTGCCCAGCTGCAACGCGAGGAACCCTTGCTCCACGGCACCTCCGCAATTCGCGTTGCCGAAAGTGGCGTGGTCGACGCATATGCGTTTGTACAAAGCGTTCGACGCGCTGCAGCCGATGAAGGTGCGTTGATCGCATTGGGTCAAACCGTCGTGGATGTGCAGCGTGAGCGCTCGCTCTGGCGCGTATCCACCGCAACCGAGTCGTTGTCTGCACGCGTGGTGATCAACGCGGCAGGTCTGGCGGCAGATGCCATCGCAGCCATGTCGGGAATCGATGTCGACGCACGCGGTTGGCGCATTCATCCGTTTCGCGGCGACTACTTCCGAATCGACGCGTCTGGACCCAAGCACGCGTTGGTCTACCCGATGCCGGGCGGCGGTGGACTCGGAATCCATCTGACGCGCACGCTCGACGGGCGACTGCTGGCAGGCCCCGACGCCAACCCCGGAGCGGATCTGATTGTCGACGAGGCAAAGCGCGAGGTGTTCACACACGCCGTTCAACGCTACTGGCGCGGAGCTGCCGGCTTTCATCCCGACTACGCCGGGGTTCGACCCAAGCTCCGCGCGGACGGAAGCTACGCGGATTTCGTGCTGCACCAGGAACCCGAAGGCTTCATCCATCTGATCGGTATCGAATCGCCAGGTCTCACGGCGTCGCTAGAACTAGGCGATCGGGTCGCCGAGCTAGCGCTCGCTTGACCTGGGTAACGATGGATCGGATATCAGCGTCTCAACACTGAGGAGAGCATGGCACACAAGGTCGTCATCATTGGTTCGGGACCCGCAGGACACACCGCCGCGATTTACGCCGCGCGCGCAGAACTCAAGCCCATCATGTTCGAGGGCTTCATGGCGGGAGGCGTCGCTGCAGGCGGCCAGCTCACCACGACCACGGACGTCGAGAACTTTCCGGGCTTCCCGGAAGGCGTGATGGGTCCGGACTTGATGGACCGGATGCGCGCGCAGTCGGCTCGCTTCGGCACCGAGATCATCACCGAGACGATCAACGAAGTCGATCTCTCCCAGCGTCCCTTCAAGTTCAAGTCGGACAGCCACGAAGGCGAAGCGGAGACGGTCATCATCGCGACCGGTGCAACCGCCAAGCGTCTCTACGTCCCGGGTACCAACGACAACGAGTTGTGGATGAAGGGCATCAGCGCGTGTGCGGTGTGCGACGGCGCCCTGCCGATCTTCCGCAACAAGCCTCTGGCCGTCATCGGCGGTGGCGATAGCGCCGTGGAAGAAGCGCACTTCCTCACCAAGTACGGCTCCAAGGTCTACATGGTCCACCGTCGCGACGAACTGCGCGCCTCGAAGATCATGCAGCAGCGTGCGTTCGACAATCCCAAGATCGAAATCCTCTGGTCGTATCAACTCAAGAGCGCGAGCGGCTCGGATCTGATCGAGAAGATCGAACTCGAGAGCACGAAGGGCGAAGATCCCAAGACGCTGGACGTCGCGGGACTCTTCTTTGCCATTGGGCACATTCCGAACACCGAGTTCCTGAAGGGTCAGCTCGAGACGGATGACCAGGGTTATCTCATCACCAAAGCGGGGACGACCGAGACCAGCATTCCTGGTGTGTTCGCGTGTGGTGACGTCCAGGACAAGAAGTACCGCCAGGCGATTACGGCGGCGGGAACGGGCTGTATGGCCGCGCTCGAAGCGGAGCATTTCCTGGCAGCCCACTGAGCGAAAGCGGGTAGGCTGCCGCCCGTGCGCGCCACCCTACCCTTCCTCGTTCTCGCGGTCTTGCTGGGCTGTCCAGCGACCACGCCGACCCCTGAGCTTCCACCGACGGATCCCGAACCGGACGAGTCTTCGGAATTGCCCAGCTACCTCAGCCCTGACTTCGAAGATATTTCGAACGTGGTTGCTCGAGAAGGCGAGCCGAGTGCTGTTGCGCAGCCAATTTTCGCCAACACGCGTGGAGTCGTTCTCGACGTCCAGTTCAGTCCAGATGGTGAGCGCCTCGCCTTTTCGACCAGCGACAAAGTCATTGGAATCATCGACACGGCGACGGGTCAACTCCGCGCGTATCGTCGCGTACGCGTGCGTGCGGATGAGTCGATTCGCCTCGTAGGCTTCGATGGTACGGCTACGCGACTGCTCTTTCTGACGTTTGGGTACTCAGAGAGCAACGTCTACGCGTGGGACTTGTGGACCAATCGCTTTCGGGTCATTGAGCAAGAACAAGTCGAAGGTTTCGGAACCGTGGCATTTGCCGGTGAGTCGCTCGTTCACTCGGGCTACGAAAGCAATACCGTTCGCATCATTACTCCCGATGCTGAAACGCGGCAGGTCCAGCTCGATCGCGAGGTCCAGGAGATCGTTAGCGCGTCGGACCGACGCACAGTGTTGCTTGAAACCAACGAATCCGTGGTGTTGCTGGATACGCAGACAAGCTCAATCATCGCCAATATCGAAGGATCCGTTGGTGCAGTCCGACCCGGCGGGGGCTTGATTGTCATCAACCAGGAGGAGGGATCGCGGCTGGTCGACGAGCGCGGGGAAACGGTGGCTTTGCTTCGCAACACAAGCGCATCGTTCACCGCGCGTGGCGAACTCATTCTGGACCGGGAGAACAGCGAAGGAGACAAAGTTCGCCAGATCATCAACCCACGCACACGTGAACAGATCGCCGAGTTCACTCTTCAAACGGATTCCAGCCGACATCAAGACTACGGCCGGACGTCATACTCGATCGAAGAGCAAGGCCGGCTGGTTGTGCGTCATGATCTGGCCACCGGGGACTCGACCAATCTCTTCGTTGGATGGGATATTGAAGACGAATTCGAAGACGACGATGCGGTAGAGACCGTCGAAAACATGCTTGAGCGCGCCACGGACCAAGGCGTTGTCCGTGGATTTCAGCTGTCTCCCGACCAAACATTGCTCGCTATCGCGTTCGGTCCCGCGGTGCGAATCATCGACATCGCATCGCGTGAAGAGCGCGCGCGCTACACGAACGAAAGTGGGGAGAGCAGCGTCTGGAGAGTCGATGACCTGGACGATGGGGTTGGCGTATGGGGCCGAGGTTGGTCCCAACTGTGGGGCTCGAACGGCTTCCACCAGATCCGCTGCGCGGATTCGGAATCGGGCGCGCGACTCATTCGTAATATCCCTGCGGCCAACTCCAACTATCGCGCCTGCTATGGCGACCGGGAGATTGAACCTGAGGCTGCAGGCGACAACTTAATCCTCGGAACGGATGGCGAGCGATTCGCGGAGCGTGCCGGCAATCAGATCCTACTTCGTGATTTCACGAACGGCCGGACGCGAGCTCGCTACCGACTTCCCGACAATCTCGAAGTGTACTGCGAGGGCGGTGGGTGCAGCTCCATCTACCACCCTGCGACAAATCGCAGTGCATGGCTGCTCGACAATCTGGTTTCCACCGCGTACCTCATCAGCAGCGGGCGTCCACGCGAACTCGGCGAGGCGGGCTGGGGTACGCGTCCGGTCGGCAACCGACTTTTCGCAGTCACGGAGGAAGGCGCAAAGCTCTACGATACCCGTGGTCGCACTGTGTCGACGCTCGTGGGCGACCAGGTTGCGATCGACTCGGATGGAACGCAGTGGGTTTCCAAACAGGGTGACGAACTCGTCGTTCAGGATGTCGCTAGCGGTTCGGAACGCGCGCGACTTCCGAGCCCGGAGGAAGTCGGGGTCATTCAACTGTTCGGCGACGCTATCCTCACGCGCAGCCCACAAACACTCACGTTGCACAACACCCGTGGCGCAGCTGCGATCCAGTTTCCGAGTCGAACACCGATCTCCGTCTTTCCCGACGGTAGCCATTTCGTAGTCTGTGACTCGGGAAGCCTGAGCCTTCGTCGCATCGAAGGCCAGGTGCGTCGCGAACTTGGCGACTGCGGCTTGGGCGAACAGATCTTCCTCATCGATCCCGAAACCGACGCGTCGGGAGAGATCTCGGGGTACGCAGCGCTGGACTCGGTAACGGTCGTCGACGTGTTCAATCTCGCGGGTGGACCACCACTCACCATTCGAACCAACGGCGGTGTTCCGGTGGCGTACTCCGACGGCAAGTTCTGGACGCCCGACGAACACCGTAGTGCTGTTCGATGGCGTGCCGCCGGTTCGCTGCTCAGTGCCGAAGTCGGCCCGGCGGAGGCACACTACGACGCGACGTTGCTGTCTCGGTTTTTCCGCTGACGACGACGCTCTTTGCGAGCGACTCCAACCGCACGACGAAGCTTGGTTTTCTCGCTGGGTTTGCGCCCGCGGTGAGGAGCTTGTTCGGTGTGCGGTTCGTCGATGCTTCCGGGTGCCAACCCCAGCTCGAACACCGTAACTTCACGCTTGGCACGCTCGCCTAGTCGCAAGGGCACCACAGCGGCCCCCACACCCGCACCCACGTAGACCGCTCCGCGTGGTCCAGGCTGCTGCGGACGCCGCTTGCCATAGAGACCGTGCACGTACTTGTGCCCAACGATTCGCCCGACGGTGATTTCGTGGAGACGCGCGACCGTGATCTGACCCGCGTGCGTGTGTCCCGACAACACCAGCGACACGCCGTGATGCCATAGCGCATCGGCCTCCTCCGCGATGTGCGAAAGTCCGAGAATCGCTTTTCGGGTGTCCAAGCCCTTGGTGGCTCGCCGCCACGACGCGTGACCTGTGTATGCGTCGTCGAGTCCGACAACCTGAAGCGTTTGGTGTCGCAACGAAATCGACGTCCACGCGTTGTCGAGAATCTCTGCGTTCGCTCGACGCAGCGCCCAACGCACCTCGTTGGCACCGGACCAATGATCGTGATTTCCGAGAACGGCAAAGACCGGTGCATCGAGCGACTGCACCACGTGGGTCAACTCGTCGAGATGCGCTTGCGTATGACAAACGAAGTCACCGGTAATCACCACGGCATCAGGCTCGGACGCGTTGGCCAGCCGTACGGCTTCCATCTGCGCTTCCATGGGCGTAACACGGCCCACATGAAGGTCGGTCAGATGCACGATGCGAAGGTGATCGAGTGCTTCGTGATGCTGCTGGGTTCCAGCAAACCGTCGTACTCGGAACTGCTTCGCGAGATCCCTCTTACGCACCTTGATCAAACTAACCACCGACGCCGGGGAATTCATCCCTCGACGCCGACGATTTCTTCAAAAGCGCCTTGGTGGGCACATCCGGACCGCGCCTTTTGCGCGAACGCCCGGCAAAACCGACCTTCCAGACGATGTAGGCGGCTGCGAGCGCAACGATCAAACCTGTGGCGACTTCCTGCACCTACGTACCCCACCCCATCGCTGAACCGATCTGATACACGGCGAGCGCCGCAACGTAGGCCAACGTGGTCATGTACGCGAACATGATAGCGGGCCACTTCCAAGACCCCGACTCACGTTTCACGACGGCAATTGTACTCATGCACTGACAGGCGAAGACGAAGAAGATCATCAGCGCCAAGCCGGACAAGGGTGTCAACAACGTCGCGCCACCAGGCCAGGTCGCAGAACGCAGCTCTTCGCGGAGAGTCTGATCCTCTTCATCGACCTCGTCACCCACGCCGAAAACGATCCCCAAGGTCGACACGAACACCTCACGCGCCGCGAACGCACCGATCACGCCAATGCCCAATCGCCAATCCATGCCGAGCGGCTCTAGCGCAGGCTCGATCGCTTTGCCCAACTGGCCACCAATGCTGCCCTCGAGAAGTCGCGACGCTTCTTCGTCGTCCAAACGAGCCAGCGCTTCTGCACGCTCGTCACCTTCAAGCGTGGCTTCAACCTGAGCACGTTGCTCGACGAAGCTGTCCACGATGTCGTCGTTCTTGGGGTACGAAAGCAACGCCCAAAGCACGATCGTGAGCGCGAGAATGATGGTGCCCGCATCCACGAGGAACGAGCGCACCCTGCTCCACGTGGTCGAAAGTAGATTTTGGGGTGTCGGCCAACGATAAGGCGGCAACTCCAACACGAGTGTGGGACGAGCACCCTTGAGGACCGTTCGTCGCAACACGGCTGCCGCACCCAACGTCGCGAGAACACTCAAGGCGTACATCACGAAAAGCACGAGCGCCCCGGTGCTGATGATCCCACCCACGCGTCCATCGTGCGCAAAGATGGTGGCAGTCAGCAGCACGTACACCGGAAGACGAGCGCTGCAGCTCATCAAAGGTAGTGCGAGCATGGTCACAATACGGTCTTTGCGATCCGCAATTGTGCGTGTGGCCATCACTGCCGGGATCGCGCATGCGAAGCCACTCAAGAGTGGAACAAACGCTTTTCCGTGGAGCCCCACGCCTTTCATCACGCGGTCGATCACGAAGGCAACGCGTGCGAGGTAACCCGAGTCTTCCAAGAACGTGATCAAGAGAAAGAGCAACGCAATCTGGGGAACGAACACGACCACGTTGCCCACGCCAGCGATCACGCCATGGACCAAGAGTTCGCGTAGTGGCCCTTCCGCCATCGCTCCCCACACGGCGCCTTGCGCAACACCAACGCCCGTCTCGATCCAGCCAATAAAGGGCTCGGACCACGTAAAGAGCGCCTCAAAGATCGCGAGCATCACCAGGGCAAACACCGCGGTGCCCCAGACCGGATGCACCAGCACGTCGTCCATTCGGTCCGTCAGCGACGCCTTGGTTTCACTGTGTTTAACGGCGTCGGCACAGATCCCGTCGATCCAGGCGTAGCGCGCTTGCACGATCGCTTGATCGAGATCGACATCGTCGGCTTCCGCGTCTTTGCGCAACGAGAGCGCCGCTTGTCGAACGTCCGACGACACGTCGAGTTCGTCATCGCTTTCGATGCTGAGCAATGCCCACGCAGCACGCGCTCGTGCACCGTCGAAGTGCTCACTCATCGCATCCACAAAGCGGTCCGCGTCGCCGTAGCTCAGCCTCTTCGCAGACACCTCACCCAGTTCCGCGTGCGCACTTCGCAAAGCATCGAGTCCGACACCTTTGGACGCGACCAGCTCCACCACCGGAACGCCCAAACGCTCCGAGAGCAGCGCCACGTCAATGTCGATGCCTTCGCGACGTGCTTCGTCCATCATGTTCAGGGCGACGACGACGGGTACGCCAACTTCGAGCACCTGAACCGCCAAGTACAAGCTACGCGCGAGCGCGGTCGCATCCGCTACCACGATGACCGAGTCAGGCTTCTCAACGAGTGCGTCGACTGCGATCTGTTCCTCGGGAGACCGCGCAGAGAGCGAATAGGTGCCAGGAAGGTCGACAAGCTCCAACTCGCGACCCGCCCACGTCACCTTTGCGGTCCGTCGCTCGACGGTCACCCCGGGAAAGTTGCCGGTGCGCGCACGCGTTCCGGCGAGACGATTGAAAAGCGTCGTCTTGCCAGAGTTGGGATTGCCCGCGAGCAGAACGGTCGACGTCACGGCTTGACCGTCACCTGGCTCGCTTCATCGCGCCGGATCGAAAGCGAGTACCCCCGCAAGCGCAGCTCGATGGGGTCACCGAGCGGAGCACGTCGCACGACCGCGACTTCGGTGCCTGGGAGCAGCCCGAGCTCCAGCAGACGCCGACGCACCGCACGCGCGCAGTCGACCGCGACAACCACTGCGCGCTCGCCCACCGCCACATCCACCAACCGCATGGCTTGTTGATAGTGATTGTCAACAAGCTGGGCAAGCCAAAGCGTGCGCTCAGGGAGAGGAAATTCGAAGCACGTAGCTAACCGGTCGTTCCTCGGTCGTGGCGATGGAGATCAGGTGCTCCCCCGCGGACAGCCCTGTCGCGCGTAACACCGGGCACGCGTTGCCATCCTCGACGGTTCCGACTGCACGCACGGAAGTGGCGTCCTCGTTCCACAAACGCAGGTCGAGCGCGGGCCCCGGGTCGCTGCACACAACCCCACCCACGCCGAGAACATCCACGTTGACGTTCCCCGTGGTGACGTCGACCACGAAGAGATCCACGTCACACTCGCTTGTGAGCTGGCCATCAACGTCCAAACCGTCCGCTGGAACCACGTTTGCGCCAGTGAAGTCGTCGTTCGGTTCTTCTTCGCTCCGTGCGCCCGCCGACAACTCAACGCGACACTGAGAGTCGCACCCATCGCCCGACTCGGTGTTCATGTCGTCGCAAGTTTCACTGTGCTCGACGTTTCCATCACCACACTCCGGGCGAATCACGAGAAGCTCGTACGACCCGCCACCCGCTTCCTTGCTATCGAGTCCGACGTAGAACACGCCCGCGCGCGGAGCGACAAAGGTCAGGTGCTCGTCGCGGTTCCCAGCGCATCGATCGATACCATCAGTCGGACCGCAGCGGCGCGCATCACACGCGGAGTCCAAGACGTAAATTGCGGGATCGAAACCCGATCCCGAGGTGTTCCGAACGTGGAAGTGCCACTTCTCGTTCGCTGCCATCTCGACGCCGAAGAATCCGTCACCCCCCGGCGTCGTTTCACCGGTGCACCCGGCAACCGCAGACACGTCATCGGCAAACGAGCTCAGATCAAACTCAGCGTTCGTTCCGGCGGTCACCATCGGCACATCCGACACACAGGTTTCGCTGAGCGGGAGCGAGACGCTGCCGTCACCGGTTCCGCCATCCGCGTCGATCAGGTCACGTGGAAATAAGTCGCAGGCGACCGCAAAACCAAGCGCGAATACTAAGGCGAAGCGAATCATCGGTTGAGATAGGGGTTGTTCTCGAACGCAGGGTCCATCGACGTGTCCATCGTTTCCATCGACTCACCGGTCGAACTCATGGAGTTCATCGAACTCATCGAGGTTCGCATGCTTACACGCATTGAGCCTTCCATCGAGGCCGCAAGTTCCTCTCGCTCGGCCGCTTCGCGCTCTGCTGCCTGACGCTCGATCTCAGCACGTGCGCGCTCGGCCTCCTCACGAGCTTGTTCTTCAGCTTGGCGCTCTTGTTCGGCTTCGCTCGCACGCTGCTCCGCAGCCGCGGCGCGCTCCTCGGCCTCCGCACGACGTTCGGCTTCGGCGGCACGCTCCGCTTCCATGCGCTCTTCCTCAGCTTGCTGATCGCCTTGAAGAACAACGAATGCAGTACCGAGGAGTCCGGCTCCAACCAGGGCCACGAGCACACCGACCAGCAGCAGTGACCGCTTGGGTTCTGCACCCGGCGGAGGGGTGATCATCGGGGTTGTCGAAACGGCCGGCGTCGATGCAGGCGTATCCGCAAGATGATCGGCGGGCGTCTCATGCCACGCCTCGCCCTTGGACGAGGGTGTCGCCGCCGAAGTGCGATCCGCTGTGCTCAAACGCTGCGCCTTGAGCCGCGGCACATCGTAAATGTCGCTCGCAAGCATCGGTTGCGAGCTACGCCCCAGCGCTGCGGTGTGGGTGTTGATCGCCTTCTGGCGGATCTGGATCTCTTTTTCGAAGAGATCCCGGATCGCATCGGCAACCGAGTGTGTATCGGCGAGCCAACCCGTCGAACGTGCGGCTTCTTCGACAGCCTTCGCCAGCTCTCGCGCGCTTTGATAGCGCTCGTCGAGGTCGCGGGTTAGCGCCTTCATGCACACGTCATCGAGCGCTTTGGGCACGTTTTCCACGATCTCCGAAGGCCGTTTGATTTCCATCGTCGCGACTTGCATCAGCGCGACCGCAGCACCGCCATTGGAGGACTGAAACAGCATTTTTCCAGTCAGCACTTCCCAAAGAATGATGCCGAGGGCGAACACATCCGCGCGCGCATCCAGTTCGTCATCACCTCGGGCTTGCTCGGGCGCCATGTAGCAGGGCTTGCCTTTGATCATGCCGGGGCGAGACGCCGTGATCCGCGCTGCAGCGCGCGCCACGCCAAAGTCCGTGATGCGCCCCATGCCGTCGGTGCCCACCAGAATGTTCTGCGGGGACACATCGCGGTGCACGATACCCAGAGGCGCTCCGTCGTCGTCCTTGAGCCGATGTGCAGCGTCGAGCCCATTGGCGGCATCCAGGAGAACGCGTAGACCGAGACGCGTGCGCGCGTCGGGATCGTCCTCCAGCTTTCGCATCAGTCGATCGAGCGTGAACCCGTCGACGTACTCCATCACCAGGTAGTAGCCGAGGTTCGAATCGCTCACGTCAACGATGCCGACCGCATTGGGATGATGCAGGCGAGCGGCAAGGCGCGCCTCATCGAGAAGCATCGACACGAATCGTTCTTCGTCCGCGAGATGCTGATGCAGGAGCTTGATCGCGAACAGACGTTGGAATCCGGCGACGCCCTCCAAGCGAGCGAGATAGACGGTACCCATGCCGCCACGTGCGATTTCCGCGACGATCTCGTAGCGACCCAGCTTGCGCCGTACTGACTCGGCCGCAGTCATCAGAAGGCTCCTCGCAAGCCCAGGCCGGCGCGTTGCGGGCCCAAATCCAGTGTCGGACGAACGGATTCGTCGTCGTCGCCGCCCCAGTCTGTGGCGAGGACGGCGATGAGAATGGTGGTGATTCCGGCCACGCCCGTCGTCACTCCGAGGATCCAAGTGCGACGAACCTTGTCTTGTCCGTTGTTGAACCCGCTCAGGGTCGGATTGGCTTTGTACTGATCGCTCGCATCGAACGTATCGACCAGCGACCACACCAACGTCGCACCAAGCGCCGCAGTTACGCCTAGACCAATCCACGTTCCGATCGGCGACCAACCTCGTCGCGACGGCCGTTGCAGTTCAACCGGGTCACGACGGTAGCGCGGGTCTTCCGGATCCGTGACTTCAGGTTCGGTGTCGACCGGATCCGGATCGGGCTCCGGGTCGGGCGCAGCCGGTGCCTCAACGCTGATCTGCTCCGCCTGCCCTGCGGTCAACGTGAGGGTCTGATCCACGTTGCCGCTCTCAAACGAAGCGCGAACCTGACGTTCACCCGGAGCGGTAAAGAACGAGTGCGTCGTCGCCGCGTCCCAGCTCGCGACGCGATCATCGACGAGCACCTCGCACGCCGCCGAACAGCGCATCTCTACCCGCGCCAAGTTGGCTTCGTTTTCGCGCAAGACGTCCTGCGCCAGAGTGCGCGTATCCGTGTCGGCGGCGTAGTTGACGATCGCGATCAAGCTCAGCGTGGCAGCTCGCGAAGCCGCCCCAGCGGCGCGATGGTTGCGAATGGCAGCGCGAAGAGCAGCCGCGGCTGGAGCGGACCGATGTGCCAGCTCAAACATCTGGGCGGCCCGCGCGTACTCCCCCGCGAGCTGCGCCTGCTGACCCTGCTCAAAGGCGCGAGCGGCGGCACGAACGTCGTCCTGAGCCTGCCCCAGGTTCGGTATCGAGGTCGCTGCCAAAAGCAGCGAAAACAGCCCCACACGCATGAGACGAAATATACGCCATTGTCCTATCATCCCGCCATGCTGAGCTTCTCTAAGGACCCGCAGATCGCCGAGCAGCAGATGCACGCCATCATTTTTTACCTGACCACGTTCGGGTACATCGATGGCGACTTCGACCAATCCGAGCGTGACTTTGTCCGCGACTACATCCGGAAGCTGGTCGAACACCGCGTAAACGTCGGCATGCCGAACGCCGATGCCAAGGTCCACGCGGACCTGGTGGAGCGGTTCACGAAGCACTTTGGCGAGGTGTTCGAGAACATCGATCGCTACGTTCAAGATCTCTTTACCGAAGCGGTCGCGCAGGACGAGGACCAGGACGCGTTCATCGATGCCAAGCTCAAGCTCAAGTGCTTTGAACTCTTCGAAGGCTTCGATCGCGCCAACCAGGAAGTGTTGATGGGGGCGATGGACGATCTCATTAACGCGGACGGTCAGGTGCACCCTGCCGAACAGAAGTTCCGCAATGAGTTGGTCGCGCTCTTTGAGGCGGACATCGGGATCGAGCTGCTCGACGAAGACAGCAAGAAGGCGAGAATCTCCCAAGCGGTTCACAAGACGACGCCGAACGAAGACCACCAGTTCTTTCAGCAGTTCGAATTTCACTACTCGGCGGACAAGCAAAAGATCCTCGATCAGATCGACGACGACCGACGACTCCTCGATCGCGCCATGGAGCTGCTCGACGAGCGCCGTGCAGTTGGCAACGGAAAGCTCACCGGCAAACAGAAGGTCGACGACTTTGCAGGACAGGATCCCTTCTTAGACGGGCACGCGAACGTTCATCCGGTCAAGCCGGGACAGGCCTACGAGCTAACCGTGCTGGGCGACCTGCACGGGTGCTACAGCTGCCTCAAGGGCGCGGTGATGCAGGCGGACTTCTTCGCAAAGGTCGCTGCACACCGGAAGGACCCCACGCAGCCCAAACCGCTATTGGTCTTGCTGGGGGACTACATCGATCGCGGACTCTTCAGTTTGAACGGCGTGCTTCGAACGGCGCTGCAGATGTTCGTAACCGCACCGGAGTATGTGTACGTCCTGCGCGGCAACCACGAGTACTACCTGGAGTACAAAGGTCAGATTTACGGAGGGGTAAAGCCCGCCGAAGCGATCAACACGCTCAAGCCGCACCTGCCGATCGAAGTGTTTCGGCACTACATGAAGCTCTTCGACAACCTGCCAAACTCGCTGCTCTTTGACCGCACGCTCTTTGTCCACGCCGGGATTCCGCGCGACTCGTTGATCAAAGAACGTTGGAAAGACCTGAGTGCGCTCAACGATCCGGACATCCGTTTTCAGATGATGTGGAGCGATCCGAGTTCGGCCGATGTGATTCCTGCGGCGCTCCAGGAACAGAGTGCGCGCTTCCCCTTTGGTCGTTTGCAAGCCGCGCACTTCCTGCAGCGCATTGGCTGCACGACTCTGATTCGTGGACACGAAAAGGTGGAGTCGGGGTTTGCACAGACGTACCACGACGACAACGTCACCCTGATCACGCTGTTCTCGGCGGGCGGAACCGACAACAAAGATCTACCGGAAGGCTCGAGCTATTCCGGTGTGACGCCGAAGGCGCTCACGATCGACGTGAAGGACGGAGAGACGACGATGACCCCGTGGGACATCGACTACGCCAGCTACAACGACCCCAAGCGCAACGCGTTCTTCCAGACTGAGCCGGAGATCGAGCTAAAGAGCTAAAGTAGCTTCTTCGCTTCTTCGACCACGCGAGCAGCGGTCAGACCGAACTTCTCGTAGAGCGTCTCAGCCGGCGCGCTCGCACCGAACTGCTCCAACGTCACAAAGGCGGCGTTGCTGCCCGTCCAGCGGTCCCAGCCTTGGCGCACGCCCGCTTCGATCACCACCTTAGGAAGATTCGGCGGCAACACGGAGTCGCGCACGGCTTGGTCCTGCTGCGCGAAGAGTTCCCAACACGGCATGCTCACCACACGCGCACCCTTGAGTTCCTTCGCTGCTTCAAGGGCAATCTCGACTTCGCTACCGGTGGCGATCAGCACCACGTTGGGCTTCTTGGTGTCGTGGAGCACGTAGGCGCCTTGGTGAAGACCACTCTCGCTGCCGAGTTTCGAACGATCCAACGTGGGCACGTTCTGACGCGTAAGCACCAACGCGGAGGGACCCTCCCATCGCATTGCGGCGATCCACGCCTCGCGCGTTTCATTCGCGTCGGCCGGACGAAACACCGCGAAACCGGGAATGGCACGCAACGACGCGAGGGTCTCGATCGGTTGGTGCGTCGGACCATCCTCGCCAAGACCGATCGAGTCGTGCGTAAACACGTAGCGAGTCTTGAGTCCCATCAATGCCGCAAGCCGAAGCGAAGGACGCATGTAGTCCGCAAACACCAAGAAGGTGGCGCCGAAGGGAACAACACCGCCGTACAGCGCCATGCCGTTGAGCGCAGCGCCCATGCCGTGTTCGCGCACACCGAAGTAGATGTAGCGAGGCACACCCTCTCCGGTCGAACGGAAGTCGACTTCGCTGATCTTGGTTTTGTTCGAACCAGTGAGATCAGCGGAGCCACCGACCAACGTGGGGAGCTTTGCTGCCAAGGCGTCGAGCACCTTTCCACTCGACGCGCGCGTCGCCATGCCCTTGGCGTCTGCTTTGAAGCTCGGCAGACCTTCGTCCCACCCCTTCGGGAGAGTCCCTGACAACGCTGCCTTGAGCGCCTTCGCTTGGTCGGGGTTGTTCTTGGACCAAATCTGCAGACGCGTTTCCCAGGTTTCGCGTTGCTCCTTGCCGCGTCGTTGGATGCGCTCGCGCACTTCACCCAACTCTTTAGGCACGTGGAAAGGCGCAGGCGGCCAACCCAGAATCTGTTTCGTCGCCGACACTTCGTCGTGCCCAAGCGGCGATCCGTGCGCCGCGGACGTGTCCTTCTTGTTGGGGGCGGGGAAGCCGATCACCGTCTTGACGCGGATAAAACTCGGTCGTGGGTCGGCCTTGGCGAGTTCCGCCGCACGCTGCAATGCCGGCAGGTCATTGCCGTCCATCACGCTTTCGGTGTGCCAGCCATACGAGGCGAAGCGCTTCACCACGTCTTCGGAAAACGTGAGATCCGTACGACCGTCGATCGTGATCTCGTTGTCGTCCCAGAACACGATGAGCTGACCCAGCTTGAGGTGACCGGCAAGCGAAGCAGCCTCGGACGCAACGCCTTCCATCAGGTCACCGTCGGACGCGATCACCCAAATGCGCTGGTCGAAAAGATCCGGATCGAAGCGTCGCTGGCAGTAACGCATCGCGAGCGCCATTCCCACTGCGTTGCCCACACCCTGGCCAAGCGGACCCGTCGTTGTGTCGACGCCTGGCGTGTGAAAGTTCTCGGGATGACCCGGCGTCTTGCTTCCCCACTGTCGGAACGCCTTGAGGTCATCCAACGAAAGGTCGTACCCCGTCAGGTGCAGCAGCGAGTACTGCAACATCGAGGCGTGTCCACAGCTGAGAATGAAACGGTCGCGTCCAGCCCAATCGGGGGTCTGCGGGTCGTGACGTCGAAGCTTGGAGAAGATGAGCCATCCCAGCGGCGCGAGCGCCATCGGGGTTCCAGGGTGCCCGCTCTTGGCGGACTGCACCGCGTCCATGGAGAGACAGCGGATGGTGTTGATGGCCAACTCGTCGTTCGACATGGCGCGGGAATACCGGTTGCGGACGCAGCCGGCAAGCGAGGCCTCCTTCTGGAGGGCACAAACGAAAAACATCGCAAAAACAGGGCTTTTCGAGGCAGCTTCGGGTCTGTACGGACTACGTCCCGGGACGGACCTTGTCGCTGCGTTGCTTGGCCGAACGCCACAGCCAAGGGATCGCCACAAATCCCGCTCCGAAGAACACGCCTGCGCTCACCATCGCTCCGCCCTCTCCACCCAACGCTCGATGAAGTTCGAAGCGCAGACTCGCCGCTCGAAGGAGCGTGAACGCAAACGCGAAGTACGCGAACCCCGCCACCGCTTGCCGCGCGACATCGAGGTGACGTCGGTGTCGCCAAGAAAGAAAGAGCGCCACCACAAGACCTCCGCCAAGAGGCACGCCCACGAGCAGTTCCACCGACTCGCGCTGCAGATCTCCCAACCCACTGCTGAAGGTCGCGACCTGAAAGAGCACAGCCATCATGAACGCGTGTCCCGTTCCGCGACCAAACCCAAAACAGCGCTTCGTGGCACCGAGTGCCATGATGGCGAGCAACATGCAGCCGACGACCCAAGGTGCCGCGGCTGCAGCACGCTCCACACCTGTCCACGGAGTGTGATCCGCCTCCACGAGTAGCCCCCAACTCAACCATGCAAGCGTGAGTACGCCGCCGAGCGAAATCGCGACCGCATAGCCGCGCGCAGCACGATCGGGATCCACCCGCCAACCAGAGCGAAGCGTGATGCTGTCTTCGGGCGGGTCGTACGCGCCCAGCCCCTCAGGTTTCACTTGTCGTCGGCGGAAAACATCCGCGTCGCAACGCCATCGGACGCACGGTATTGCTTGGGCCACGGCATGGGATGACCGAGTGCACTCGCCGCATGTCGAGTCAGGTAAGGATCGGCCAAGTGCGCACGCGCCAACGCGACCAAATCCGCACGTCCCGCAGCTACAATCGTGTTGATGCGGTCGTGGTCGTAGATGTTTCCAACGGCGATCGTAGGAATCCCCACGTCGTTACGAATCCGTTCCGCAAAGGGGGTCTGGAACGCCCGGCCGTAGACAGGCTTTGCATCGGGGGAGGTCTGACCCGCGCTCACATCGATGATGTCCGCGCCGTGTTCCTTGAGCATCGTGGCGAGCGCAACCGATTCGTCGATGTCGACTCCGTTGGGCACCCAATCCACAGCGCTGATGCGGACCGAAAGCGCGCCCTTCCACACCGCACGAACCGCATCGAATACCTCGAGGGGATAGCGCGCACGGTTCTCGACCGAGCCGCCGTACTCGTCGGTGCGCTGGTTCGATACGGGAGTCAGAAAACTCGAAAGCAGGTACCCATGTGCGAGGTGAACTTCGAGCACATCGAAGCCGCAACGAGCAGCGCGCTGGGCCGAGGCGACGAACTGATCGCGAACCCGATCCATGTCCGCACGATCCATGGCCTTGGGAACTGCGTTTTCGGGTCGCCAGGGAATCGCCGAAGGCGCGAGTAAGGGCCAACCACCTTCGGTTAGCGGTCGATCCATGCCCTCCCACATCAAACGCGTTGCGCCTTTGCGCCCAGCGTGACCGAGCTGCATCGCGATCTTCGTGTCGGTGTGCGCGTGTACAAAATCGACGATTCGCTTCCACGCCGCTTCCTGCACGTCGTTGTACAACCCGGTGCATCCCGGCGTGATTCGCGCGTCGGCAGCGACGTTGGTCATCTCCACAAAGAGCAACCCGGCGCCGCCCATCGCACGGCTGCCGAGATGCACGAAATGCCAGTCGTCCGGAACACCTTCAGTGGCCGAGTACTGACACATCGGAGAGACCACGACGCGATTGGCCACCGTCACACCGCCAAACGAAAACGGGGTGAACATCGGCGGAACCACGGTTTCCGATTCCACGCCGACTTCCTTCATGAAGGCGCGGTCGACGCTCTCGATGTACGCGGGGTCCCGCTCGCGAAGGTTCTCGTGCGTGATGCGACGCGTCCGCGAGAGCAGACTAAAGGTCGTTCGCCAAGGCGCATGTGCGCGGACGTGCCGCTTGGATTCCTCAAACCACACTTGAGCCTGGCGCGCCGACTTCTGAATCCGCGCCGCCATATCGCCACGTTCCGCTTCGTAGTGCGCGAGGGCTGCAGGCACGTCGTCCGGATTCGCACAGAGCGACTCAACCAACTCGATCGCGTCTTCCATGGCGAGCTTGGTACCCGAGCCGATTCCAAAGTGCGCGGTGTGTGCAGCATCGCCAATAAGCACTACGTTCTCGTGGCTCCACTGCTCACACCTCACTTCGCGAAAGCGAATCCACGATGAGCGGTTGGCGAGGAGCGGCTTGTGATCCAGCTCGTCGGCAAACACGTCGGCGCAGTATTGGAGCGTTTGTTCTTCGCTGGCGCGATCCAGCCCCGCGGCTTTCCAGGTCTCGTCGTCGCACTCCACGATGCAGGTGCTGGTATTCGCATCGAACTGGTACGCGTGAATCTGAAACAGACCGTGGTCGTTCTGGCGAAAACTAAACGTAAACGCGTCGAACGTTTGGTTCGTACCCAGCCAAATGAAGCGTGCTTCGCCCTCGTTGACCGTGGGCTTGAATGCGTCGGCCCACAGACCGCGCGTTCTGGAGTTGATCCCGTCGGCAGCAATCAACAGGTCACAGTCGTCTTTGAGCGCAGCGATGTCATCGACCTCGCGACCGAACTGGAGGTTCACGCCAAGCTCACGCGCACGTTCCTGCAAGAGCAGAAGAAGGCGCATTCGCCCGATGCCACAAAACCCATGACCCCCGCTTCGAATGCAAAGGTGTTCCGGCTCCCAGAAATGCGTATCGATGTCGTCCCAGTAGATGAAGTCTTGGGTGATCGCGCGATAACTGGGTTCGTCGGCTTCACCGAAGTGGCCAAGGGTGGCCGCAGAAAACACGACGCCCCAACCAAACGTACTGTCGGCCTCATTGCGTTCGAAGACGGTGACTTCGTCCTGCGGACGCGCCTTCTTCAACAGAATGCTGAGGTAGAGACCACCTGGGCCTCCGCCGAGAACATGAACCTTCACTGGAAGTGGTAGGTCAGGCCGAGCGAAAGCACGTTGAAGCGCGAACGATAGCGACCTGCGTTGATGACCGTTCCCTCACCGAAGTTGGACACGGTGCCAGTACCGGTCACAGCCGGGTTTGCTTCGCCGGCAACGTGGCGACGCCGTTCTTCGTCCGAGAGACCTGCACACGAGGGGTCCTCTTCGCAGGCCAGCTCCGCAAGTCGGTGATCGGCGTTGATCTGTTGGATGCTGCCCTGTCGACGATTGATCTCGAACTGGTGGATGTAAGCGTACGCGAGCGAGATGTCGAAACGTCCTACACGCAGCGTCAGACCCACGTGGCCGCCGATTCGGTTGAAGGGTGCGAAGTCCAACTGTTCGAAACCATCTTTGACGCCCTTGGTCTCGTAACTGAGTCCAAAACGCACCGCCGCGAGACCCGGCATGATATTCCAGTCGCCACCCAAGCGGAACGACCACGAGTCTTTCCACTGGTGGTCCAAGAGCACGTCGTTGGGCAGCGTGGCGGGAATACCCACGTCCGGTGCGATGATCCAAAAACCGTCGTCGCGCGCAGGGTTGTTGGGAAGAAGGGCGCGGAACTCGGTGACCTCGGAGTTGCGTTCGTAGACCACGTTGAACTCGATGTCCCAACGCTCGTTCGCCATCGGATCCTCGATGCGACCCGTCAGCTGCGAAACCGTGTTCGGATCTTCGGGGCGGGGAGCAATGCGATCGGCGTAGCGAAATCCGAACGCCAGTGACCACGGCTGCGGCGCGATGAGCGTGGTGTTGGGAATCTCCAACTCTTCAATAATCGCTGTGCGGTAGTAGCCCGATTGCAGCTGGGTTTCGCCTTCCGCCTCGATGTCTTGGGTCCACGTAAACGTGGCGAACACATCCAGATTGTCGTGTGGAACGGCGTGCACCGACGCGGTTACCCGCGGAATGAAGGGATCGGTGGCATCGAGCTCGCTAAACACATCACCGGCAAACTCCTCTCCGCGAACCGCACGCAACGCGCTCTCGAAGTGGAAGATGCCGAAGCCCGATCCAAACGCAGCACCAAACCGAATCCGCGGATGGGGTGCGATGCCAATACCAATGGTTGGAAACGCGATCAGAAGCTGCTGTTCGATCAGGTTGTATCGCGTGGGCGCAGGCAGGCCATCGACGACACCTGCGTAGCGTCGATCACCCACGCGTTGCTTCCCACCCCAAATCGTGTGACCGACTGCTGCGGGCGCGACGAAGCCCACACCGATGCCCACCATGCGATGTGCGCGCCACGTCAGAATCAGTTCGGGAACAACGCCTGGCGGACCGGAATTGCAAACTTCCGGAAAGCGTCCATCGGGGAAGTCTCCGAATTCGTTGAAGGCGCTCTCGCTTTGTTGCTGGATGCCATCGACCAACTCGGTCTGTCCGGGCGACCCATCGCCCCAGTCGTTGTTCTGCGCGTTACCGTGCGTCGTGTACGTTCCATCGCGACGAAAGCACGAGTGGTAAAACGCCAGGTGCGTTTGCAGGGACAACTGGATGCCGCTCGACGCCGCTAAGTTCGCCGGGTTGTAGAGCAACGCCATCGGATCGCCGGGTCGTGCGTGGTTTGCGCCACCGCGTCCGAGTGACTGCGTGCCTGCAGCGGGAAACTCAACTCCACCTGCATGCGCCGGCGGCGGGCTCCACATCGCCAGAGCGCACGCCAGTCCCAATCCCAATCGAAGCGTTTTCACCCGGCGAGAATACGGGGAACGCCGCTATACGGGAAGCTTGAGGGCTTCAGCCGTCTTGAAAGTCCTGAAAGTCCTGCGCGGCTTCGCCGTAGTAGTCGTCTTCGACCAGATTATCGAAGCGGGTGAACTCGTTGAAGAAGCGAACTCGAGCCGTACCCGTGGGGCCTGCACGCTGCTTGCCCACGATGATCTCCGCGACACCACGGTCCGCACTCTCCTTGTTGTACACCTCGTCGCGGTACACGAACCAAATCGTGTCGGCGTCCTGCTCGATGGCGCCAGACTCACGAAGGTCGGAAAGCTGCGGTCGCTTGTCCTTCACACCACGCGACTCGACGCCGCGGTTGAGCTGCGAAAGCGCAATGATCGGAATCTTGAGTTCCTTGGCGAGCGCTTTCATGTTTCGACTGATCTCGCTGATCTCTTGCTCGCGTGAGTTCGCTTTAGGGCCACCGCGCATCAGCTGGAGGTAGTCGACGACCAACATCGAGAGGTTTGCCTCGCTGGTGAGTCGACGCGCCTTGGCGCGAAGCTCCAAAATCGAAATCGCGGGCGTGTCGTCGATCCAAATTGGGAGTTCACTGAGAATACCCGCCGCACTGGCAAGCTTCGGCCAGTCGTCGCGCAAGAGCTGACCCGTACGCAGTCGCGAACCGTCCACTCGCGCTTCGCTGCACAACATACGTTTGACGAGCTGCTCCTTGGGCATCTCGAGCGAGAACACGGCCACGCCCTGCTTGCGCGCCATGCACGCGTTAACGGCAACGTTCAGCGCAAACGCGGTTTTACCCATACCAGGACGGCCCGCGACGATGATCAAATCGCCGGGGTGCATACCCGCCGTCATCTTGTCGAGACGATCAAACCCTGTCGGCAACCCCGTGATGGCGTCACCGCGTTTGGCCATCTCGTTGATCTCTTCGAATGTACGAAGGACAACATCTTTGACGTGCTCATAGGGATTGGTGGCGCGCTGTTTCGCGACCGAGAACACACTCGACTCCGCCGTGTCCAAGAAGGTCTCGATGTCGCCGTAGTCGCTGTAGCCCGAAGCCGCGATCTCATGACACGCCGTGATCAACGTTCGGACGATCGACTTCTCACGAACGATCGTCGCGTGCGCCTTGATGTTCTCAACCGTCGGAATCGTCTCGGCCAAGCGCAGCAAGTACTCGTCGCCACCGATCGCCTGAAGCTGTTGCCGTTGAATCAGATCCTCGCGAAGCGTGACGTGGTCGACCGGCTGATTGCGCGCGAAGAGTTCGCGCATCGACTCGAAAATGATGCCGTGCGCTTCGCTGTAGAAATCCTCTTTGCTGAGGATCTCCAACACCACGTTCATCGCCTCGTTCTCGAGAAGGATTCCACCCAACACCGCGCGTTCGGCATCAAGCGCGTTAGGCGGCACGCGTCCAGCAGGAGGTCGCGGCGCCGGTCGGGGGTCCCAGTCTCGTTCCATAGTTCAGAGTCGCCGACGCCTGTGACGAGAGCGAAGCCCCAGCGTGCGCGATGCCGAAGCGTGGAGCAACCGTCTCGTCTTCAAACACAAACGGCGTCCCCAAAAGGAGACGCCGCTTGGCTTGTGGAAAAACCGACTGCGTTACGCGGCGGTCTTCACCTCGAGTCGAACGGGAACATCCACGCCCGCCATGAGGCGAATCGTGATCTCGTAGGTGCCCGTGTTTTTGATCGCGTCATCCGGAAGGATGATTTGCTTCTTGTCGACGTTGAACTCTTTGCGCTCCAACGCTTCGACGATGTCGGCGACCACAACGCTTCCAAAGAGCTTTCCGGTCTCGTCGTCCGCCACCTGCTTGGCAACGTGCAAAACGAGTCCCTGGAACGCCTTGGCGCGCTCTTCGGCGGCAGCCTTGCGCTTGGCGATCTGTTGCGCACCAAGTGCCTTGGCATGCTCGATCTGCTTCACGTTTGCACGCGAGGCGATCACGGCGAGTCCGCGCGGGATGAGAAAGTTACGTGCGTAGCCCGGGCGCACCTTGGCGATGGAGCCGGTGGCACCGAGGTTCGGCACGTCCTTGGTCAACACGACCTGTACGTTTCGCTTAGCCATCTCACTTCACCGCGGTGTAGGGAAGCAGAGCCACGTTACGTGCGCGCTTGACGGCAACGGTGAGCTGACGCTGCTGAGCGGCGGTCAGCCCACTGATGCGACGCGGCACAATCTTTCCTCGCTCGGTGAGGAAGTAGCGCAGCTGCTGCGGGTCCTTGTAGTCAAACTTGAAGCCGTCTTCGGCCGTGAACGTCGGGGCGCGCTTGCGGCCACCGCGACGGCGTCGAATCCCAAGCGGATCCGCGTCGGCGCGACCTTCACGAACGACTGTGCCTTTGGTCTGGCGCTCATCGATGTCATCCGCCATGGATCACTCCTCCTCGCTGGACGCGCTTGCGTCTTCGGTTGCGGCTTCGGCGGTCTCGCCTTCGGCCGGTGCTTCACCTTCGGCGCTCGCCTCAGCGGCTTCGCCTTCAGCTGCCTCGGCAGCTTCGCCTTCAGCTGCCTCGGCGGCTTCGCCTTCGGCTGCTTCAGCGGCCTCGCCCTCAGGCGGAGCGGCAGGACGACGCTCTTCCATTCCAAGACGCTGCGCGGTGGTGAGTTCCGCTTCTTCGTTCTCGTCGTGCTCAATGCGTGCGAACTCGATCTCGCTGGCGTCGATTTCAACGCCCTCAAGGTCAACGCCCTTGCGAACGACGATGGTCTGGTAACGAATGACCTGCTCGGCCAAGCGCAGGTTGCGCTCGAGCTCAGCAACGGTCTCTCCGTACCCAACGAACGTCAGGTAGATGAAGATGCCACGGGTGTGACGCTCGATCGGGTACGCAAGCTTGCGCTTGCCCCAGATGTCGACCTTCGTGAGCTTGCCGGACTGAGCGGCAATGATTTCCTGAACGCGCTGCGCGACTTTTTCCGCGTCGTCGGGATCGACGTTCGGCCTCAGGATGTAAATAAGTTCGTAGTCGCTTGCCCAGCGCTTGGCGGGGTTCGCGAGAACAGTCTCTGCCATGTTTCCTCCTGGGTTTGCCCCGGGACCAACCCGGAACGAGGGGGAGCAGTTCTTAGCTCAGGTTTCTCTGGCGCGCCACTCCTTAGCGCTCCCGTAAGAGGTCGGATTTATTGTCTATTTTCGTCCTCGTTAACAAAAAGCAAGGAACAAGGAACAGAGAACTCGAACGAAATCGGACTCGAGCTGCTTACTCGCCGTCTTGCAGGACTGCGCGTCACAAAACGAATGGGCGAATGGGGGAGGATTTTGGGGACAGGGTCAGATCTGACCCGAACTCCCTCGAGAACGCATCCTTTTCTTCGGCGATCCGCATTTGGCGTCCTGCGTCGAACCAACCCAACTGGGCACCGTCATTTCAGATCGCGTTTAAGTTTCGCAATCTGCATTTCTTGTTCAACAAAAGAGGACCGCTACGAACGCGAACCGCCAGCAGCATTAGCGACTGCGGTTGTGTCGATTCATCGCGGTCTTCGCGCCGTGCTGAATCACAGCTTCGACCATCTTCGCCGCACGCTCTTTCACATCGTCTAAGCGCGCACGTTGGTCGGCGTCGAAATTACCCAGCACGTAGCCCTCGGTCGCTCCACTTCGCGGTCGACCAATACCCACTCGAATCCGGACAAACCCGTTTCCACCGCACTGCTGCACGATGCTTTTCAGGCCGTTGTGCCCCGCGGTTCCGCCACCGAGTTTGATGCGCGTGTCTTCGTACGCGAGGTCCAACTCGTCGTGCACGACAATCACATTCTCCAGCGACACTTTGAAAAAGCGCATCGCTTTCTGCACCGACTCGCCCGACAGGTTCATGAACGTTTCAGGCTTCAACAAGACCACGTCTTCGTCGCGAAAGGAGGTCTTGGAAAAGGTGCCTTTGAACTTCTCGCGAAACGCGCCGGCGTTCCAACGGCTCGCGAGAAGTTCGGCCACCATAAAACCGACGTTGTGTCGGTTGTCTGTGTACTTGGGCCCCGGGTTGCCCAACCCAACGACCAAGTACACGAGAGACTACTTCTTTTCTTCGGCGGCGCCGCCTGCGGCAGCTGCTGCAGCGGCTTCCTTTTCCGCTTCCTTCGCTGCGCGACGGTCCTCAAGAACGATTGCAAGGGTCAGTTCCGGACGAAGCGCAACACGCACGCCCTCCGGCAACTGGAGATCCTTCACCGACACCGTCTCGTGCATGTTGATGTCGGAGACATCGATCACGATTTCGGACGGGATCAGGTTGGGCTTGCACACAACCGGAAGATCGCGACGAGTCACGTTGAGCTTACCGCCAGCGATCACACCAGCAGCACGACCTGTGGTCTTGAGCGGCACGCGCGCCTGAACTTCGTTGTCGAGATCGACTTTGTAGAAGTCGGCGTGGATCATCTCGCGGGAGACGGGCTCCACCGTCAGGTCGCGGATCATGGCCAACGCCTTGTCCGAACCAAAGGTGACCTCGAAAAGGGTATTGCGTCCGAAGGGACCGCGAAGGTGCTTCTCCAACTCTTTGGGATCCACCGTCAGCGGCGTCGGTGCGAGGTCCTTGCCGTAGATCACGGCCGGAATCTTCCCCTGCATACGCAGCCGACGAGCGGGCCCCTTTCCGCATTCCTTGCGGACCTCAGCCTGCAGCGTCGTCGTTTCCATCTGTCTATTCTCCCTAGCCTCCAAAGATCGGAGGGCCGGGGTTCTAGCCCGATCCGGCGGTCCGTCAAACCGCTGAGGCGATCACACGAAGAGCGAACTGACCGAATCGCTGTGGTGGATACGCTTAATCGCCTCGCCGAGCACCCGATCCACCGAAAGTACAGTGAATTTGCCCGATTCTTCGGCTGCGGAGCTCAACGGGATGGTGTCGGTCACGATGACCTCCTCCAAGGGCGACTCGATGATCCGCTCAATGGCCGGACCGGAGAGGACGGGATGGGTGGCGGCCGCGTAGACCCGGCGCGCCCCATGTTCCTTGAGCGCGCGCGCGGCGCCGGTAAGCGTCCCCGCGGTGTCGATGATGTCGTCGAGCAGAATGCAGTCTCGGTCTTCGATCGAACCGATGATGTTCATGATCTCGGACACGTTCGCCTTGGGACGCCGCTTGTCGATGATGGCGAGGTCCGCTTGCATGCGCTTCGCATACGCACGGGTTCGTTCCACGCCACCGGCATCCGGTGAGACGAACACCGGTCGCTCGTCTGCGAACCGTGGCTTCAGATGCTCGAGGAACACCGGCATGGCGTAGAGATGATCGAAGGGAACGTTGAAGAAGCCCTGAATCTGACTCGCGTGCAGATCCATCGCGACCACCCGGTTCACACCAGACGCCGAGAGGAGATCCGCCACGAGCTTTGCCGTGATCGGAGTACGAGGCGCTGCCTTTCGATCCTGACGCGCGTACCCGTAGTAGGGAATCACCGCGGTGATGGATCCAGCACTCGCGCGTTTCAACGCGTCGACCATGACGAGGAGTTCCATCAAACGATCGTTGACTGGCGCGCACGTGGACTGAATCACGTAGACGTCGACGCCACGAACGTTCTCTTGGATTTCGGCGAAGACTTCGCCATCCGAGAACTGCGACACGCGTGCCTTGCCGAGCGGCGTTTGCAGGTAACGCGCAATACGATCGGCGAGCGGGAAATTCGGATTCCCGGCGAAGACCAGAGCTGTGGACTTGAACACCGCGGACCTCCCTTTGCCCGCGCGCGAGTTATCAAATCCGGCGCGAAGGTGTCAAACGCGATCGCGTTGTCTTATCCACAGTTGCGACAGAGAAATCCACAGGCGTTGTGGATAACCTTGTGTACACGATGAATTCGTGCATCCACGAGTTGCGCACGCGTGCAACGATCATCGTGTGATCCGTGATCGGATCCCGATGCACTGTGGACGCCAAGGGATGCGCATTGCGTGACGCGTCCGCGAAGTGGGACACGACGTCATCACGCGTGTTTCGCACCAACGTCAAACACGTGTGCGTTTGTCGGGTGAAAAGCGATCGTCTCACACCAACAGAAAGATCGCGCGTCGCGCAACGCTGTATCTCCCGCGATCATGATCGCATGCATGCGCAAACGCTGGTGTTTGCACACAAAAGGACGTGCATGTGAGCGATGGGATCACATGTGAGTCTCAAATGCGATCCGTCGCCAATTCGATCGCACGTGATCCTTTCCGTTGCGCTTTTTGAAAAACGCTTCATTGTCGCTACCTACGTCACGGGGAAGACGTTGAGCGGGTTGTTCCACGGATGAAGCGTGGGGTACACAAACTTCGCGCTTACGTTCCGGAGAGACGATGACGAACGACACCGTCACATTGTGTACCGAACGCACGAACTTCGCGCCGCTTTGGCGGGAGACGTTGGAACGTCACGGATTTAAGGTCCGAGTTTGTGCTCCGAATGATTTGGCAACGACTTCTGTCCGCGACACCGCGGTCGTGTTCGATGCATCTGAAGACTCGTACGACGACGACGACCTACTGACCGCGGTGGGCTTCGTTCGTGCTGCTGGTGGTGTTCCTTGTGTGCACGCCGAAGACGAGATCGAAGATGTGGTCGAAGAGGTCTGCCTTGGCCGAGTGTCTCGCAGCAGCGACGACATTGAACGAATGGCCACGGTCTTGGCTCGCCAGCTCGATCCCGAGCGCAGTCGCCGCTTTGAGTTCGTAACCGTCTCGCCTCGCGACGACGAAGTGCTTGCGATCTTGGGGGATGGCACCGCTTCGCTCTTAAAGCGTCCGATCCACAAGGCCGATGACCGCACCGAGGTCATTGCGATCACCCTCGCCGAAGATGCGGCAAGTGTGAGTCTCGAGCTGGCCAGCGGTGTGACCTTTGAGCTTCGTGCCGCGGCAATTTCGCGTCGTCCGCAGGGAAATGGCGCTCCGATCGACGGTTCCCGTTTGGGGGCGCGTCTTCGAGCGCTGCGCCTCGAAGCTGGCCTCACCCAAGCCGAACTGGCTCGTCGAACTGGCATTCACCGTCCGAACATCGCGCGAGTGGAAGCAGGCCGACACACGCCCAGCTTGGAGACCCTCGCACGTCTCGCGACCGCGATTGGTGTCCCGACCACGCGTGTTCTCGCCGAAGACTGACCTTATGGTTTGAGTCCGGTGCTGAGCTAGTCTCGGGTCGATGGTGGACATCGACCCAGACATCAAGCAGCCCGCCACTCCCAAAGACGCCGCGACGGTGATCGTGCTCCGTGAGCCCTTTGAGGTGTTCATGGTTCGTCGACACGCCAAGAGCGGTTTCATGGCCGGCGCGTACGTGTTTCCAGGCGGCAGGTTGGACGATGCCGACTGCGACGCTGCCCTTCACGCGCATGCGCTTGGTCGTACACCTGAGCAATGCGCGGAGGTGCTGCACGAAGACGACGTCGCAATTTCCACGGGACTCTTCTTCGCGGCAATCCGTGAGACGTTCGAAGAGGCCGGGGTGCTCTTGGCCGAAGGGTCGCTCGCGCATGAAGAGCGCGACCGACTTCATGGCCATGAGGTCACGCTCGTGGAGCTGGCAAAGCGCGAAGGGCTTCGTTTCCATCTCGACCGGCTGGTTCCGCAAGCCCGTTGGATCACACCCACAGTCGAGTCGCGTCGCTACGACACGCGGTTCTTCTTGGCGCGCGCTTCGCGCGACGTAGCAGCAAGCCACGACACGCACGAAACGACCGACAGTGCGTGGATGACTCCGCAGCAAGCACTGGATCGCGAAGCTGCAGGTGAGATTTCACTTCCTCCGCCAACACTGCGAACGCTGCAATGGCTGGTCGAAAAGGGAGGAATCGACGAAGCATTCACGGCTGCAGCGGCACGAAAGCCACCCATCGTTCAGCCGGTGTTCCACAACGAGGGCGGAGTGTTCACGCTGGCACTGCCGGGTGATCCCCTGCATCCAGTGACCGAACCTGCGTTCGAAGGAGCAACGCGTTTCGTGCTCGAGAAGGGCCGTTGGTGGTCGCGTAAAGGCTAGTTCGCCATCTCGGTCGCGGACGCGGACATCTCGGTCACGGACATCTCGGTCGCGGACATTTCGGAAGCTGCGTCCGGCTCGCCACGATCGATCGGCACAGCCGCCCACTGACCTGGCCGACGATTCATCGACGACAAGTTCGGTGCGCTCTCCGGCGGAGGCGGAGGCTCGATCTCCGCACGCGGATGTTCGACGCCTTCGGGAAGGGGATGCACCGGAAGATCTTCGGGAATCGTGATGTGAAAGTGGAACTCGTGCAGTTCGTTGTGGGCACGCATCGGAGCGCCAAGCGGGTTTTCTGGAAATCCCTGCGCGTCGTACCAAGCATTGAAGCGTTCCAGGACGACTTCATCGTTGTAGTAGATGCGTAGTTGTCCGTTAGTGCACGTGGCGTAAATGCGCGCCAACGTTTCGACACGCTGACGAAGTTCCTCGACCTCTTCGTCGCTCTTGCCTTCGTAGTTGTTGGGATAGCGTCCACCACCTGCGTTCTCGACCATCATCGCGCCGAGCAGATAGAGATCGACGTCGACGCCGTTGTCGTGGGTTGCGTGGCGTGGTCCTGGTGCATCGAGGTCGCCAATCGCGAGGACTTGATCAGGATAGAGGCGCTCGAAGTCGTCGGCGACAGCAAGGAGTGTGGTGACGAGTGCGGGGCGGCCCCACATATGTTCGACGATGGTGTTGCGCCAACGGCGGTAGCGTCCTTCGGACAACGGTGCTGCGGGGATCTGCCACTTGCAGTCGGGATATCGGCGACCACGACGGCAGGCGCGTGGACGAGGGATCGGAATCGCAGGAACGGTGCAGGCGTACGGAGTGTCCGATTCGGCTTCGGCTTCGGATTCGGCCTCGGATTCGGACTCGGCTTCCGCTTCGGCCTCGGATTTGGATTCGGATTCGGATTCGGCCTCGACCTCAGCTTCAGATTCGGAAGCCTGCGACGGATCGGTTGCGGCCGCCGACGAGCACCCGAGGAGCGCGATGAGAATCCAAAACCTCACGAGACACGGAAGATACGGGATTCGCGCCGTTTTGCATTCCTTCTGACATCTTGTTCCCACCCATCTTCTCAGCTATCCCCGCGCGCATGACCAAACTCCTCGAACTGGACGGATGGGCTCTGATTCTCGGCGCCAGCAGCGGCTTCGGCGAAACCGCGGCGCGGACCCTCGCAAAGGCCGGCATGAACATCGCTGGCGTGCACTTGGACCGGCGCGCTGGACTGAAGCACGTCGAGGAGATCAAAGCCGCGGTCGAAGCCGAAGGCCGCAAAGCGATTTTCTTCAACGCCAACGCCGCTGACGAGAAGAAGCGCAACGCCAGCCTCGACTCGCTCAAGGAGCAAATCGGCGACGACAAGATTCGTGTGCTCATGCATTCGCTGGCGTTCGGCACGTTGCGTCCCTACTGGAGTGACGACGAAGGCGAAGCTGTGATCACCAAGGCGAACATGGACATGACCTTGGACGTGATGGCGCACAGCCTTCTCTACTGGACGCAGGATGTGCTGCGTCGCGGGATGTTCTCCAAAGACGCACGCATCTTCGCCATGACGTCGGCTGGCAGCACCACCGTGTGGAAGGGCTACGGTGCGGTGAGCGCGGCGAAGTGTGCACTCGAATCGCACGTTCGACAGCTGGCTGCTGAGCTCGCACCCCACGGCATCACCGCGAACGCCTTGTGCGCCGGTGTGACCGACACGCCAGCGCTTCGAAAGATCCCGGGTTCGGACGTGATGATCGAAAACGCCAAGTCGCGAAACCCGCACGGACGACTGACGCTACCGGAAGATGTCGCGGATGCGATGATTGCGCTGTCGACTCCGGCGACGCGTTGGATCACCGGCAACACCATCTACATCGATGGTGGCGAGATCATCGGCGGCTAAACATCGCTTGCACCTAACGCGAGGCTTTCTCTTCGTGGCCGCTCACGCCAAAGCGGCGCGCGAGTTCTTTGGCCACATCACGCATGCTCAATCCGCGAAGTTGGAGTCCCACCATCGCGTGGTAGAGCACGTCCGCCGTTTCAGAAACCACGCGCTCGTCGGATTCGCTGTCGAGCGCCACGCCCAACTCGCCTGCTTCTTCGACCAGCTTCTCCGCAATCTTCGGAGCGCCTTTGAGCAAGAGCGATTTGGTGTAGCTCTTGGCCGCATCGCTGGCTTGACGTGCTTGCAGCGTTGCCGTGAGACGCGTGAGCGTGGGAAGCGCCTTGTCGTCGGACGGACCATCGAGCCGTTTAAGGAAGCAGTTACGAGCACCCGTGTGACACGTCGGACCTGCGGGATCGACAAAGTAGATGAGCGCGTCGCCGTCGCAGTCGGACCAAACTTCGAGCACCTGCATCGTGTTACCGCTGGACTCGCCTTTTTTCCAAAGCTGCTGGCGGGAGCGAGACCAGAAGTGAGCGAGCCCCGAACTAAGCGTCGCTTCAACCGCTTCGCGATTGGCAAACGCCACCATTCGGAGCTCTCCCGTGAAAGCGTCTTGAGCGACTACCGAGACGAGCCCCGCCGCGTCCCACTTCAATGCGTCTAATGCCTCGCGACTCATCGATGTGAGCTACGCGACGAGACCCGTCCCGGCAACCTCACCCCCGAATCGCGGCCATGGTTGCCTCGTGCCGTGCCCGCGCAATCGCTTCCTGATGCCCCAGAGCCTTGTCCGCGAACCGTTCTGCGGAATCCGCGGCGTCGCGAAGCATGTCTCCGTGCTCAGCATGTTCTTCTGCCGCAAGAGAGTGTTGTTCAGCACGCGAGTCCAAGCGAGATGCACCGAACTCCGCAGCCCCCTGAGATGCACTACCCAGTGCCTCCAACAGTTGCCCTCTCGCCTCGCCTCGTTTCATGATTTCCTCACTGCGTTCCAACGGTGCATCGTCAGCAGGAGGCGGAGCATCGAGTCCAGCACCATCTTCAACGCCAGGGGTGGAGGTCTCTGGCTGAGGTCCAGTCTGCTGGGGGTGTGTACGTTCATACTCCGCAACTTCCGCCTTGTTTTGGGTCGACGCGCCGGCGGCGCCAATTTGAACAGCAGCCGATGCGATCTGTGCCGCACTGTTCACGACCGTCCCCGCTAGGCGAAGCGCCGCTGCGCCACGCTTCTTCTTGATGGCGCTTCGCCGTGCCTCGGTTCGGAGGCTCCGGCTGCGTCGCTGCGAGTCACGAGAACGCTGCGCAGAATCCTCAAGGCGCATTGCAATCTGCGCAATGAGACCTTCTGGATCGGCAGCAATCGGCGTGGCCGGGGAAGCTGTCGTTTCCGGAAGGGTAGTGGCCGTCGAAGACGAACCATTGATGGGCTGGGTGGACATTGTTCTCTCCTCTCATGCGATCGCCTGAGCGGCGAACAGCTGTGCTTCGTTGGTGACCTGACGCGCTTCTGCGAACCGATTCGCGATGCGCTGATAGCGCTCAAACGTGCGCTTGATGATCTCGACCGACTCGTCGCGGTCGTCGTTAGCTTCGTCGATATCGAGCTGCTGCTCCTCCGCGTCGAGCTGACGCTGCTCCGCTTGGAAGCCGAACGCACCGTTGACCACGTCCATCGTTGCCGTCGTCAGTGTGTTCAACGGACCAATCAGACTTTTGATCAGCTTCAGCCACTTGGTCGCCTGAGCGACCTTGTCGACGGTCTGTGCGGTTTCCGCGGCGGCTTGCGTAGTCTGTGCTGTTTCAGCGACTGCTCTGCCACCTTCAGCGCCCGCGTTCGCGGCCTGTGCGGCGGAATCTGCGGCGGTGATACCGGCAACGAACATGACGACCGCGCCGGCTACCTTCAGCACGAGCGCCGCGATCATCCCCTCCTTTTCGCCAATCATCCCCCGCTCAGCCATACCGCTGACGATGTCGCCAGCCGCGATGAGAACGATGCCGACCGCGATGAGCGCCGCGCCGGCACCCCCGAAGATCGACAGGACGGATCCGATGGCGGTCACGATTGCGCTGATGAGCTTGCGCGCCCAACTGGGCATGCGCTTCTGGGCCTTCTTGAGAGCACGCTCTGCCTTTTGGAGCAGACGTCGCTTTTTCGACTCTGCGAGCCGTGCGCGAACATCCGCGTTCTCGGCCGCAGCCTGTTGAGATTCGGTCTGCTCATTGCGTCCGATGATCTCAATTGCCTGCATCATCGTGGTGGGATCGAGTGCTCCAGAGAGAGCGAGCGCAAAGAGCTGCATCTCGCCTTGTGTTGCGTTGGAGGGAATCGGGATTCCGCCGACGGTTGCCCCGACCGCGGACGCCGACTCGCGGGGCGCGTTCGACCGGGATGCACGCGGTTGGTTCGCTGCATTCTGCGTTCGAGAACTGCGTTCAACTCCGCCTACGCCAGCCATGACGCCACCTCCTCGAAGGCTTCCGCCTTCACGGCTTGTCCTGAGCGTCGAGCAACATCGGCCATCGCCTTCAGCGCACGCGCCGGGTCTACGATCAGTCCTGCTTCGAGGAGCTCAAGAGCCTCCTCCGGCTTGCCGGCCCGCGCCTTTGCGCGGGCCAGACGTTCGATGTGCTCGATGACCATGACTACAAGTTCCGGGCGATTGCCTGGTTGGTTTCGGACATCGTCTTGATCATCTGCGTCGCCATCGTGATGACCTGCGAACGCTGCTGCATCGCGGTTTGCATGCGCACCATCTGCAACTCGTTGGCGGAGTTCGCTTGGCGCGACTGGGTTTCGAGCTGTGCGATGGCCGACTGCACCGCTGAGCTCTTGATGATCATTCGATCGTCGAGGGGGATGTCATCCGTGGCGCTTTCCATGCCCATTTCGTCGACGAGAAAGTTCCACGCCTCAGCAGCATCGCGACGTGCTTGGTCGACCTGGTCAGCGGGATAGTCCTCCGGGTTGTCCATGATCGCTCGTGCTTCGGCGTACTGCCCCTTCATTCGCAGCGCCTTTTGGTAGTCTTGCCCCTGTAAATCGACCTCGCTGAGCCCGTATTTCTCCAGTACCCGCATGGCGGGAAGTGTTTGGCCATCGATGGTCACGGAGAGGCGATCCAGTCGTCGGTCGCCATCAGTCCCAGCCGCCTGAATCGCCTGGTCGATTGCCTGTAGAACTTCGATCTTCTTTTGAATTGCCTCAGAGTCCGTTGTCTGCTGATCAATGGCTCTCATCACGCCACTGACTTGGGCATCCAGATCAGCGGTACGTCGTTTGAGCATCAGAAGCACGACGGCCTCGTTCAGGGGCAAGTCGGAGAGGCTAACCTCATCGACAGTAGCCACGGCGCCTGCCGATGTGACGGCCTGAGCTTGGTAGCCACCTGCGTATTGAACTTCACTCATCTCACTTCTCCTTCAAACGCGAATGACCGGGCCGGTCATTCGAGGGGTTTCGGTTTGCATTCGAAGGGGCTCTTGAGCGTCGATCGCATCCGCGTAGTCAACGCGCGCTGCGTCGAGATCGGCTTCGGTAATCCCCGCCGCTTCGATCGCTTCCTCGAGCTCTGCGTCTTGTTGGGCCATTTCGGCCTTCAGACGCTCCAGCTTTTGGCGGATCTTGGCGGTACGGTTCTTCTCTCGACTCAAACTCATGATTGCCTCCGAACTGGTCCGCTTATCGGAGGCTCGGAGGCTCAGTTGCGTGGTCGAGTGCTTTTTCTTTCGCCGCTCAGAGCAGGTGAATTTCGATTCGACGGTTCCGCGCCTGACAGGACCGGCGAGCTCGGCGTCGTCGCTGGTCACAGGCCGCAAGAGGCCGTTCGCCGCGATAGCCGCGCGCTTCGAGCCGTTCCGCTGGGATCCCTCGGTGAATCAATGCTGCTCGCACGCTTCGGGCTCGGTCATGCGTGAGCCGACGACCGCAGTACTCGCACACCCACGTCGGATCGGTATGCGCCTGAATCTCGACGCGCGTCTCGGGATGGTCGCGAAGCCACTGCGCGATTTCATCCAGCGCTGGATACGAACGCTGGCGGATTTGCGCGTCATCGATCTCAAAGTCGATCGACGGAATCACGAGTTGGTCGCCAGAACGAACGACAGTGTCCTGAACGGCAGTATCCTGAACGATGTCCTGAGCTGAGAGCGAAGACGAGAACGCGACAATCAGGATTGTCGCGAACCTCATCAGCCGAGGATCTTGTCGATGTCTTTGTTGATCTTCTCTTCCGTCACGGCCTTCGCCAACGCGAGTTCCGCAACAAGAAGATTCCGCGCCTGCTCGAGAAGACGACGCTCGCCAAAGCTGAGCTCCTTCTCTCCACGCAAACGACTCAAGTCACGCAGGACCTTGGCAACCTCGATCGGCGATCCGCTCTTGAGCATCTCGGTGTACTCGCGATAGCGCCGGTTCCACGGCTGGCTGGTGACGGCGACCTCATCCTTCTTGAGTTCGTTCATCACCTTTGTGGCTTCGCGCTTGGAGATGACCACGCGCAGGCCCAGCCGCTTCACTCCATCGACCGGCACCATCACGGTCATTCCGCTCTCGACGATCTTCAGGATGTAGAAGTTCTTGTCGGAGCCGGCGATCGATTTCTTTTCGATAGACGTCACCTCGCCCACGCCGTGAGCGGGATGCACTGCTTTATCACCGACTTTGAAGTCCATAGGATCTCCCGAAAGAACTCTCGCTCTCCCTTTGATACGCGCGAGGGCGGCGAGTCTTACGACGCTTTTTGCCGCCGCGCCCCCCATTTTCTCGCGGTGCGCCGACATTGTCTCGGCACATGACGCCCGCTGAGGGCATTAGAGTCTCATTGAGAGCCGTGAGGGTCCAGAAAACATAAGAATTTCGGCTTCTGGACGTGATCATTCGGCGAATACAGGCTCCTCGACGAGGGCTTGCAGCTCATCGATGAAAAGCACCTGGATCGCTCGAGCAAGCTGACCGGCAGGCCACTGGCTTCGAAGATCGACGGAATCCGCGCTCATCTCAATTTCCAACGAGGCGAGTGCTTCGTTGATTCCAAGAATCCGCCCCATGTCGGACTGGCCAAGTGCGCCGAGGAAATGGCGAAAGTTCTCTTCGGCGTTCGACGGCATCTCGCCGAGAACTCGCGCGCGAACATCGAGGGCACTCTCGATCGGGCGTATCGCAAAAGCCGCAGCCCGTTCTTGAGCCAATATGAGTCCGATGGGTGAGTCGAGCGGCAAGTTCAGGGGCTGCGGCGCATAAAGCACAAGTGGCGCGTTGAAGGCCTGGCGAAGCGAAGCCCCATCGGTTCCTCGCAACGCCGGCTCGGGAAGTTCGCCCGACTCGATCCCACGCAGAATCGCCATCAACTCGGTCGACGCATCGGCACCAATCAAGAGGAGATCTTCACCGATCGCCGCAACATCGCGCCGCTCGCGACCAAGAAAACCAACGCGCCGCATGATGGGCTCGTCCGAACTCACCTCGACGGTGTTCATCCGCATGCCGGCTGCGCGAACGACATCGGGGGCCATTTCAGCACGACAGGCGATCAGAAACCGGCCCTCGCCAAGATCCGCGTACATCGCCTCGCGAAGCTCGGCGATTCGAATCCCAGTTCGATCACTAAAGGACTGGAGCCGATCGGCGGGGAAGAGAGGCTCCACAATTCCGCGAAACGTGGCCGACTCCCAAAGCGTGCGCGGACTGCCATGCACGACGAGCGATGCGTCGCGGGGTGCGAGTGCGAGCAGACTGCCTTCGTACCGAAGCGGTTCAGCGCGTTCGACTTCGGTAGTCGACGTGGTCCCCCCGCATGCTCCACACGCAAGCGCTATCGCCAGCCCAAAAATGCGCACGCCGCACTCTTTCATTCGAGTGCGGCGTGGTCGACCGGAAACGGAACCCAGGTCGAGGACTCTTTACTAGTTCGGGCGGCCGCGGCGCTTCTTGCCGTTCTTACCGACCGGCTTCGGAATCGGGTCTGCATCGGGCGACTTCTCGTCCGCAGCACGCTTGAGACCATGTGAGACCAAAAGCTTGTTCTCGATTTCCGTGAGCATCTCCGGATGCTCCTCGAGGAAGTTCCGGGTGTTGTCTCGGCCTTGGCCGAGGCGCTGCTCACCGTAGCTGTACCAAGCACCAGACTTCGCCACGATGTTCGCGGCGACGGCGAGGTCGAGCACGTCACCGCTGCGACTAATGCCCTTGCCGAAAAGAATGTCGAACTCGCAAAGCTGGAAAGGCGGTGCAAGCTTGTTCTTCACCACTTTGACGCGAACGCGGTTGCCGATGGCCTTGTCGCCCACCTTGATGGTGCCGATGCGGCGGATATCGAAACGCTGCGACGCGTAGAACTTGAGTGCGTTTCCACCCGTGGTGGTCTCAGGGCTTCCGAACATCACGCCGATCTTCATGCGGATCTGGTTGATGAAGAAGAGCGTGGTGTGGCTCTTCTGAACCGTACCGGTCAGCTTACGCAGCGCCTGGCTCATCAAGCGAGCTTGCAGACCGACGTGGCTGTCGCCCATCTCACCTTCGATTTCAGCCTTGGGTACGAGAGCCGCGACCGAGTCGATAACGATGATGTCCACAGCGCCCGAACGCACGAGCGTGTCCGCGATCTCCAACGCCTGCTCACCATGGTCGGGCTGGCTGACGAGAAGCTCATCCACGTTCACGCCCAACTTGCGTGCATAGGTCGGATCGAGCGCGTGCTCGGCATCGATGAACGCTGCGATGCCGCCCTGCTTTTGACACTCGGCGATCGCGTGAAGCGTCAACGTGGTCTTACCGCTAGACTCCGGTCCGTAGATCTCGACGATGCGACCGCGCGGATACCCGCCGATGCCGACCGCAAGATCGAGCGAGATCGAACCCGTGGGAATGACCGGGACATCGGCTTTCGCCGTGGCGTCCCCGAGCCGCATGATCGAACCCTTGCCATACGCTTTCTCGATGGTGCCGAGTGCGAGGGCCAGTGCCTTTTCTTTGTTCGAGTTGCGGGAATCGGCCATTTCTCTTCCTCCTCCGTCCAGTCCTCTATCGAAGCAATCTCTCGAAGCAATCTCTCGAAGCAGAGCAGTACTGCTCGATGACTGAACACGTGTGTAGTCTCTTTCCTGATGGGCTGCAACGCCCGACGTGAAATGGACGTTCTCACGAGGGTGTGACGGCCATTTCAGCCTGCAATGCGTGAGTAAAAGACTCGTCGCAAGACCAATCCACGGCGCACGTCGGATCTCGCACGTTTCGACTTCGATACCTGCACATGATCTCGCGGGTTTCCCGAACTCACGCGGTAGTCTCTCGGCATGTCGAAGGGGATGGGGTCGGTCGTCTGCGCGATCTTTGCCCTGCTGACCATGGTTGGAGGGTTCTTCCTCACGGGCGTGCCCCTCGTTGGAGCGGTCATGTCCTTCCTCTCGCCAGCCATCGCGTTGGTGGGAATCGTGTTTGGTGGGCTCGGGATGAGCGAGGCCAAGAAGACGGGTGAAGCGGAAGGCACCGCGACGACCGGTTTGGTCATCAACATCATCGCGTTCATTCTCGGCTTGGTCATCGCGCTGACGTGCGGGCTCTGCAACGCGTGCATGACGGCGTCTGGTGCAGCGGCAGGTGGTGCCGTCGCAGGTGCAGCGGGACAGTTGCAACAAGTGGCTGAAGAAGCCCAGCGCCAAGCGGAGATTCGGCGTCAACAAGAACAAGAGGTGCTCGGCAACCTCAACGAGATGTGTCCAGACACATGGTGCGAAGGACCCTGGACGTATCGCTTCACCGGGTTTCGTTGTCCCCCTGGCAACGTGGGTGACTGCGCGCTTTCGGCGACTGCTCAATCGAATGACGTCGCGGGTCTCAACACGCCCGTCGAGTTGATCGTGTTGCGGTCAACCACGCAACGCGATCCCCAAGGCCAACTCACCGACGCGTTCGATATGGAGATCAACCGCGTGATCGGACAGTGGGAACAAACACAGGGTGCCGCGTTGCTCTCCCCGCCGTCAGGCTCACCACAAGGACTGCCTCAAGGCGTTCCGCAAGGACTACCGCAGGGTGTTCCGCAAGGGCTGCCTCAGGGTGTACCGCAGGGACTGCCGCAGGCGGATCCGAACGGTTTGCCCGAGAAGCTCCCACCGCCTCCCTAATTCAAAAGCCTCGCGGAAACGAAGCGTTTAGAGGCAGGTTCGGGTCCGTACGGACTACGTCCCCATACGGACCTAGTTCTGTTCTTCGCAGCTCGACTGGAACGCGCCTTGGGTCACGTCCTTGCCCATCGCGTGTCGACGTACGAGTTCGAGCGCGATGTACGCGGCACGTGTGCGAACCTGATCGCGATCGCCATAAAGCAAGTGTCGGAACGTCTTGGTTCCTTGCTCGGTCGCCAGGCCAAACCACACGGTTCCCACCGGCTTCTCGTCGGTTCCACCGCCCGGACCGGCAATGCCAGTCGTGCTGACCGCAATATCGGAACCGCCCAAACGACGCGCACCCTCCGCCATCGCTGCAGCGGTTTCTGAACTCACTGCCCCGTACCCACGCAACGTATCGGGGCTCACACCGAGCACGTTGGTCTTGGCGGAGTTGGCGTAGGTCACTGCATCAAGGAGCAAGTACTCCGAACTGCCGGGAACAGCCGTCAGCATCGCACCGATCATGCCGCCGGTGCAGGACTCGGCGATCGAAAGAGTCAGTCCTTTGTCGCGAAGGTGCTCGCCCACCACCGCTGCGAACGTATCGTCGCGTTCGCCGTAGACCGCATCGCCCATGCGTTCGCGGACCTGCTGCGCAATCGTTTTTGCGCGCTGCTCAGCATCCGCCGCCGAGGGAGCACGCGCCAAGACCTTCACTTCCAGTTCCGGAAAGTGTGCGCGATAGCCAATCGTGATGTCGCCGTTGAGTCCTTCGATGTCTTCCAACATCTCGCCGACTTCAGACTCGCGCAGACCAAACGAACGAATGTGCACTTGGTGCGAGTCGCGCTGCCCGAGCTTGGCGATCGACGAGACCACGCACGTCTCGAAGATGGCCTTCATCTCGCGCGGAACACCCGGCATAAAAAACGCCTTGGCACTTCCATGCGCAATCGCGAAACCAGGCGCGGAGCCGACCGGGTTGGGCAATGCCTCGGCACCTTGAGGCAGGTCGGCCTGCTTTGCATGCAGCGCGGTCACGACCAAACCGCGAGCACGGTAGCGCTTCTTGATCGCCTCCCAAGAACTCTCATCGCGAACCAGTTCGACGCCGCACGCCTTCGCCACCGCCTTGGCGGTGAGGTCATCGCTGGTCGGTCCAAGTCCACCGGTGGCAACAACAACGTCAGCGCTCTTGCAGATGCGACTGAGTTCCTCAGCGATGCCCTCGAGGTCGTCGGCCAGCGTGCTGTGGTGACTGACTTCGAGTCCGAGAGAGGTGAGCTGTTCGCTCAACCACGCGGCGTTGGAGTTGATGAGCTCGCCACGGGTGAGCTCGGTACCAATGCTGAGAATTGCCGCGCTCATAGGGGCCGAGGAGCATGCAGGGCGGCCCGCGAACGAGCAAGGCGAACCCCGCCTGTCCGTGCTACTGCTGCACGACATGCGATTTCACGTCATCACCGTGGTTCTCGCGCTTTCAGTCGGCCTGGCCTGGGCGCAGCAACCTACCCCATCTGAGCAGTCAGAATCCGAAACAAGTGAGGACTCCTCCCCTCTCGCGCAACTACCCATCGAACGGCATCGCCTCGACAACGGACTGCGCATTGTGCTGAGCCCGGATCGGACCATTCCGACTGTGGCCATCGCGGTCTACTACGACGTCGGATCTCGCAACGAGGAGCGTGGTCGTTCCGGCTTCGCGCACCTCTTTGAGCACATGATGTTTCAGGGCTCCGCGAACGTCGGCAAGGGTGAGCACTTCCAGCTGATCATGAATCGGGGTGGAAGTCTCAACGGCACGACCAGCGAAGACCGCACCAACTACTTTGAAACACTTCCGAGCAACGAACTCGCGCTCGGTCTTTGGTTGGAAGCCGACCGCATGCGCTCGTTGGCGGTCACCGCAGAGAACTTTGAGAACCAACGCCAGGTCGTCAAAGAGGAACGACGACAGAGCTACGAGAACCAGCCCTACGCGCTCTCGATGCTGCGCATCAACGAGTTGGCGTACGGCGACTACTGGCCCTACTCGCACTCGACCATCGGCGACATGCAGGACCTCGACAACGCTCCGCTCGAAGCCGTGCAGCAGTTCTTCGATCGTTACTACCGACCCAACAACGCGGTGTTGAGCGTCAGTGGTGATTTCGATTCGGCCGAAGCGCTTCGACTCGCCGAACGCTACTTCGGCGCGATTCAGCAACAAGAAGTGCCCGCGTTCGAGCCGCCCGAGCTTCAGGCGCAAACCGCCGAGCGCCGCGACTCGATGCCCGACGCGCACGCCGAGCTTCCCGCGTTTCACATCGCGTATCACATCCCAACCAACCGAACGGACGACCACTACCCGCTCGAGTTGCTCTCGATGGTTCTCGGTGATGGGCAGTCGTCGCGGCTGTACCAGTTGCTCGTCAAAGAGCGCGAGCTGCTCACCGACATCAGTGTGGGCACCGATGATCGGCGTGGCCCCGACCTGTTTTCGTTCTTTGGAATCGTGTCGCGAGGGCGTTCAGCAGCGACGGCGCAGAATCTGATCTTCCAGGAGCTCACGCGAATCGGACGCTCAGGAATCACCGCGCGCGAGTTGGAGAAAGTCCACAACCGAGTTCGCGGCTACTTCGTGTTTGGCATGCAGTCGAACATGTCGCGCGCCAAGAACCTCGCGGAGTTCGAGCTGTACCACGGTGATGCACGCCTGGTTCGCAACGAGCTCGATCGGTACCTCGCCGTCACCCGCGAAGACATCCAACGTGTTGCCCGTCGGTACTTCGACGCGACCAACCGGACCGTGCTCGACGTCGTCCCGACCAGCTCGGCAGGAGGCGAACAATGAACAAGGTTGTCACCCTCACGTTCGCATCCGCGCTCGCTTCGTTCTTGGCATGCAGTGGCGCACAAACTCCGGAACCCACGATTCCGCCGCTCGAGGACATCGACGACGAAGTTGTTCAGACCGACACCACCCCCGAGAAACAACCGCCGCCCGAATCCGGTCCAGCGCGCGACATCGCGTTCCCGCCGATTCAACGCGCCACGCTCGACAACGGTCTCGAACTCAACACGGTCGAGTGGCATCAGCTTCCGGTCGTGTACCTGCGCCTTGTCGTCAAGAGTGGCGCCGAAACGGATCCGGCTGAACTGCAGGGGTTGTCGAACCTGGTCGCGCAGATGCTCGAAGAGGGTACGCGTCGTCGCAACAGCGCGCAGCTGGCCGAGCACATCGAGTTCTTGGGTGCGGACCTGTGGACCTCTGCCGACGAAGAGAACGTCCATCTGATGTTCCGCGCGTTGTCCGAGCACCTGGACGAGGCGATGAACGTGTTGGCCGAAGTCGCCACGCAGCCGGCGTTTCGTCAGGACGAGCTCACGAAGCTGAAGCGGCGCGAGAACGACCGTCTTGCGCTGATGAGCAAGCGTCCGAACTTCCTCGCACGACGTGCGTTCTATCGCGAGATGTACGGCGACCACCCCTACGGGCGGGTGGACACGACGACCGAGGTGATTTCCCGCGTACGTCGCACCGACATGCTGCGTTGGCACCGTCGACACTTTGTGCCGGGCAACGCGTTCTTGGTTGCTGTGGGCGACGTGACACCGGAGCAGGTTCAAGCCTCGGCCACGCGTGCGTTTGGTTCCTGGCGTGGAACGGCACCGACCGTGGCCACGCCAGAAGAACCTGCGCGACGCGATGCACGTGAAATCGTCGTTGTGGATCGACCGGGTGCGGTGCAGTCGGTCATCCTCTTGGGCAACTTGGGCATCGAACGTCGCCACGACGACTACGTGGACTTTCTTGTGGCAAACCAGGTGCTCGGTGGCTCGGCCGCATCGCGACTCTTCATGGATCTGCGCGAGCGCCGAAGCCTTACGTACGGCGCGTACAGTGCAGTCGGCGAACGAGTACGTATTGCACCCTTCGTGTCATGGGCGGCGGTGCGCACCGAAGTAACCGGGCAAGCGATGGACGCGTTTTTTGAAAACTTGGGTCGGATCACGAGTGAGGCTCCACCCGCGGAAGAATTGATCAACGCCCAGCGCTACCTAAGCGACTCGTTCCCACTTCAAATCGACACGCCCGGCAAGATTGCGGGCATGGTCGCGGACCTGCGGATTTTCGGTCTTCCCGACAACTACTGGGATGGGTTCCGCACGTCGATTGGTCAGGTCACGCCGGACGAATCCTTGGCCGCAGCACGCACCCACATCCGACCCGACAAGATGCTCGTGCTTGTGGTGGGCGAAGCCGCAGCCGTGGTCGAAACGCTTCGTCGCTGGGGACCTGTCCGAGTTTTGGACGAAAACGGCGAATTGAAGGAACGCTTCGAGGCGAGCCCCGCGGAATGATCGAACGTTCGTCATCCGTAGGCAACGTACGAACAGGAACTTAGTATGTGTGGAATCGTCGGTTACGTAGGCGGGCAGTCGAGTGCGCCCATTCTCTTGGATGGGCTTCGACGCCTCGAGTACCGCGGGTACGACTCGGCCGGACTTGCCGTGCACGCAGAGGGCAAGATCGACGTGCTTCGCGCGGTCGGCAAGCTGCGCAACCTCGAATCCGCACTTCGTGAAAAACCGCTCGAAGGCAAAGTGGGTATCGGGCACACGCGTTGGGCAACGCATGGACGACCCACCGAGGTGAACGCGCATCCACACGTCGCCGGTCCTGTCGCTGTCGTGCACAACGGCATCATCGAAAACCACCTCGAGCTGCGCCGTCGCCTCGAAAAAGAGGGCTGCGAAATCGTCAGCGACACCGACACGGAGTTGGTCGCTCACCTGGTTCAACGCGAAGTCGCTCAAGGGCGAGATCTCGAAACGGCAGTTCGCAACGTCCTGAGCGAACTTCAGGGCGCATACGCGCTGGCGGTCCTGAGTCGCGACGAGCCGCGGAAAGTGGTGGTCGCCAAGAGTTCATCTCCGTTGGTGATCGGCCTTGGTGAAGGCGAGAACTTTTGCGCGAGCGATATCCCGGCGTTGCTGCCGTACACGCGCGACATGATCTTTCTCGACGACGGAGAGCTTGCGCTGCTGCAGCGCGACGAGGTGAGGATCACCAAGCTCGATGGCTCAATCGTAGAGCGGCCTGCGAAGCGCATTGAGTGGTCTCCGGTCATGGCCGAGAAGGCCGGCTACAAGCACTTCATGCTCAAGGAGATCTTTGAGCAGCCGCGGGCCATGGAAGACACGCTTCGCGGGCGATTGGATCGCGAAGCGGGCGACATTCACGGCCACGAAATCGGTCTGAGCGACGAAGCCATCCAGGCAACCAAACGCATCGTGTTGTTGGCGTGCGGCACCAGTCATCACGCTGCTCTCACGGGGCGCTATTACCTCGAACGGTTGGCGAAGGTTCCCACTGTGGTGGAACTCGCGAGCGAGTTTCGCGGGCGCGATGCGGTGGTGGGCGAAGGCGATTTGGTCGTCGCGGTCAGTCAGTCGGGCGAAACCCTGGACACCTTGGCTGCGTGCAAAGAAGCCAAAGCCAAGGGCGCAACCATTCTGTCGATTGCCAACGTGATCGGAAGCGCGATTCCGCGCATGGCGGACGCCACGTTCTACACGCACGCGGGTCCTGAAATTGGAGTCGCATCGACCAAGTGTTTCACCACGCAACTTGCTGCAATCCTGATGCTCAGCATTTGGGTGGGTCGTCGACGTGGTGCGCTCAGCGAAGAAGCTGCAGGCGAGTTGGTCGAAGGACTGGCCCGGACGCCGCAACTGATGGGCGATGTGTTGAAGGGGACGCGTCAGCTGGTGGCGAATTTGGCGCGACGCTACGTCGATGCACGCGACGTGTTGTATTTGGGACGCGGGTTGAGCTTCCCCATTGCACTCGAAGGCGCGCTCAAGCTCAAAGAGATCAGTTACGTGCACGCCGAGGGCTACGCCGCGGGTGAAATGAAGCACGGACCGATCGCGCTGATCGACTCGCACGTTCCGGTAATCTGTCTCGTGCCCAAGGACACGCACTACGAGCGCAGCCTGAGCAACCTGCAGGAAGCCAAGGCTCGCGAAGCTCTCGTGATCGCCGTTGCGACCGAGGGCGACGAGCAAGCTCGTGGTGTTGCCGACGATTTGATCGAAGTTCCGGACGTCGCTGAAGATCTGACGCCCTTCCTGACCGTGCTCCCCTTGCAGCTCTACGCCTACTACGTAGCGGACTACAAGGGCACCGACGTGGACCAGCCTCGGAACCTGGCGAAGACGGTCACCGTCGAGTAAGACGCGCGGATGTACCGGGGTTCCTCCATTGCGGTCGTGGTGCCAGCGCACCAAGAAGCGTCGCGGATCGACCGGGTACTGCTTTCGATTCCCGCCTATGTCGATCACGTGATCGTCGTCGACGATGGCAGCACAGACGCAACCTCGTCGGTCGCACGAAGTATCGACGACGAACGTATTGTGGTGCATCGGCACGCGACCAACCTCGGTGTCGGCGCTGCACTTCGGACCGGCTATCGACTCGCGTTTGCTGCGGGCGCCGACATCGCGGTGGTGATGGCGGGAGACGCGCAAATGGACCCTGCCGACCTACCGCGTCTGCTCGATGCCACGCCCGACAACGGGTACGCCAAAGGCGACCGACTCAGCTGGCCGGACGCGCGTTCGCAGATGCCCTTTTCGAGGTGGCTCGGGAACCACGTGCTCGCCGGGCTGACGCGAATCGCAACGGGTGTGCACGTGCGGGATTCGCAATGCGGCTACACGGCGTTGACACGACACGCCGCCGAACAGATCGACGTTGAGCATCTTTGGCCAGGGTATGGGTATCCAAACGTCATGCTTGCCGAGCTTGCGAATGCGGGCGTCCCGATTCGGGAGATTCCAGTTCGACCGATTTACGCCGACGAAGAGAGCGGCATTCGCGCACAACATGCACTCGTCGTGATTCCGGGTCTGCTCGCGCGGATCGCGTTGCAACGCGCGATCAAAGCGTGAAGCTCGCCGTCCTCACCACGGGCTATCCGCGCTTTGAGGGTGACGTTGCCGGCAACTTTGTCGAGGGCATGGTCGACGCGCTTCGGCAACGCGGACATCGAGTCGAGGTCTTTGCGCCCGATTCGGAGACTCACGGGGGCCCGGACGTGCACTGGGTGCAGTACCTGCCGAAGCGTATGCAGCGGACGTTCTACGGTCGCGGAGCGCCTGACAATCTGCGCGATCCTCGTACGTGGCTGGGTGCGCTGAGCTTTCCGGTCGCACTACGACTCGCGATTCGAGAGCGGTTCGACGCGGTGATCAGCCACTTCGGAGTTCCGTGCGGTGTGGTCGGCGCAACGTTAGGGATCCCGCAACTGGTCGTGTGGCATTCAGCAGATGTGCACCTAGCGCGACACATTCCTTTTCGGCGACGACTGTTCGGGCGGTCCCAGCACTGGTTCGTGCAGCACGAGCATCCGCGTCAACTCGGACTGGAGGGTGTGGTGTGTCCGATGGGCGCAAACGTCGAGCGTATGGACCGGCACGAAGCACGGACCAAGTGGAATATCCACGGCAAGACCGTGCTGTACGTTGGGCGTAACGTAGCGATCAAAGGTCTTGATGTATTGCTCGCTGCTGCGCGAGATGCATCGTGGTCTCTGATCGCGACGTGCGAGGGAACCTCGAGTTCAGCCGTGCGTTTCGTGGGACCGGTGACAGCACGCCAACGCGACGAACTCTTGGCAGCATGCGACGCGCTGGCGATTCCTTCGCGCGAGTCCACGTCCGGTCGCACCGAGGGGTCACCCGTTGTCGCCCAAGAAGGATTGTTGGCGGGAATACCCATCGTCGCTTCCGCAGTAGGCGGACTGCGGTCGATTCCCGCGACGCTCGTCGCTCCCGACAACGTCGACGCACTTCGCACAGCGCTCGACGAAGCCGTTCAACAGCCCCATGGACACACCGGTGGCTCGACGTGGCCCGACGTTGCGGCAAAGGTTGAGCACCAATTGCAGCTCTTGCTCTGAGCGCTTACAACCCGCGCATGGTTGAGATCTGGCACAACCCACGTTGCTCGAAATCCCGTCAGGCACTTGCGCTTCTCAAAGAGCGCGGGCTCGAAGCGAAGGTCGTGCTTTACCTGGATGATCCACCTGAGGCGGCTCGCATTCTTGAGGTGGTGCGGATGATGGGCGGTGACGCGATCGACCTCGTTCGCACGAAAGAATCGCTCTTTGGTGAGCTGGGCCTTTCCAAAGGCAGCTCGGAACAAGAGCTCATCGAGGCGATGGCGACGCATCCAAAGTTGATCGAGCGGCCTGTTGTGATTACCGACAAAGGCGCACGCATCGGTCGGCCCACCGAAGCGATTGAGAAGGTCCTCTAGGGATAGAGGTCCTCTAACGATTAGGGGCGTACGCGACGCGTGCCGCGCGGCGGCGAGTAGTTGAAGCGGTTCTCAGGAACGTCACGGTTGAACTGCGGACTCCGAAAATCGAACCGATTGCGGTTTCCGGCACTGTCGATGATCAGCACACGCTGAATGATGCCGGCACGGTTTCCGCCTCGATCCACCACGCGCACGAAAAAGAGCACCCGATCGTACTGCGGAGTTGGACGACGCGGTCGAAGCTCAAGCACGTAGCCGTTGGGAAAACCTTGTCGGCTGGGGTCGAGCAAACGCATTCGGAAGTCACGGTCGAGTCGTCCCGTGCCGGTGAGGAACGAAAACGCCAAAGGCAACTGATCGTCTTCGATGGCCCGCTCGATTAACTGACCACCGGTCTCGCCTTCGTCCGGCGGCTGGTAGATGAGCAATCGCTCACCGTTGCTGACGAACACTTGGCCGTTGGGTCGGTTGTAGTCCCAACGCATCTTGCCGGGCTTCTTGAACACAACCCGACCGCGCGCACGCTCCGTCCGGTCGTACACCTTGGTGTATTGAGTCTGATGAAAGTCCGCCTGGAAGGTCGTGGTTTGGTCGTAGAACGACTGCACCAGAGCAGCGACTTCGCGAGCCTCGAGAGGCGGGTTTTGAGCGAGGGAGCCGCCGGCGAAAAGAAGGCCTGAGGCAAAGCTCGAGGCGAGAACCAGCAAGTGTAAGGATTTTGCGCGCATCGGTTGCCTGAGTGAAACGTCCGAGCGGAGCACCCTATTCAGACCGAGCCTTCAACGCAAAGGCTTGGACAATTCCCTATGCGTCCCCCAACCAGGGCCTTTGCGGGAAGTTTGCTGGGCTCAGAAAAGAAAAGCCGCAGCGGACACGACCAAAATTCTCTGTCCACCCCCCATTGATCGCGAAGGAACGGCTCGCTTATGTTGTTCCCAACGCATCACGCATCCGACACAAGGTCGGGGAAAGAGGTAGCTGATGGCTCGCGTTCGCCGTTCATCGAGTCCCGAAATCCAGCTTGCACGTCTGGAAGAAAAGCACGCCAAACTCGATGCCCGCGTTTCAGAGCTCAGTTCACACAGCTACCTAAGTCCCGACCAACAGATGGATATGAAACGGCTCAAGAAAGAGAAGCTCCACACCAAGGAGCTTATTGAGCAGTACCGGAGCTAGACGTCGTCTCGGCATCCGGCGCTGGCCTCGCCACATGCGTCGCGGTGGTGGGCGTCAGTTCCTCCAACGTGCCTTCGAGGGCACTGCGCCACTGTTCGCGCAGCCCTACGCCTTGCTCGCCTGCGACTTCGCGGGCCAGAGCCAAGTAGTGCAGGGCCTCGGTTCGGCGGTTGAGCCGGTACGCCGTCATTCCGCGCAAGTAGTAGAAGCGAGCTCGCATTTGCTCGTCCATGGAAGGCGTGTCGCGCTCGAGATCATCGAGCCACACCAAAGCGTTTTCGTAGCGAGCGGCGTCGTAGTCGCCTTCGGCCTTGCGCAGGTCTTCACGCAGCTGCCCGCAAGCGAGCAAGGCTGTGGCGGAGAGAACGACGAAAACCATGCGGAGCATTGAGCCGACGATAGACGTTTGGCGTCGTTTTCCCAACGAAAGCCCTCCTCGACGGACTTTTTTGCAAAACGAGTGAAACGAAAGGCCGCCCGCGTCGTCTGTACCTATAACTAGGACAGAGATGTCAGGGCGGCCTGAAAAAGCTTCGTTGCAAGGTGCCGAGCCGTGGAATCCGGTGCTACCTTGGAAAAGTTAGAAAAGAAGCAACTAAGAAAAAGCGAAAAAAGGCCGAAGCGAAGGACTAAGCAAGCAGATAAGTAGAAGTAAGTAAGCTAGCGAAGAGCCTCAAGCCAAGCGTTCCAACGACTAAGAGAAATAGAGCGTTAGATTTTCAGTCTCCGATTTACTGTCCTCACGCCGGGCAAGCAGTTGGTCAGTTCGGAGCCAATCAAGCGACGCTCTAGTACAAAGCAACGCGGGTGCCAAGTTGTCAGATAGAACGATGACCACCCTGTTTGCCTGAAATCACGGCGAAAATAGCAAAGCCGGCTACTTCAGTGGCCGGCTTCTGCAATTGCCATTGGTTTCCAACCACGACATTCGTGTCATGGACTGCGAAATGGTGCGCCGGTTGGGCTCAGTTGGGCGATCTGCTCGCCAAACTCAGCAGAACTGGGCGATCTACTCGATTTCGACCGGGCCCTGCGGACCCATTCGGGGACGCCGCATCATGGGCGCGCGCATCTGTGGAGCGATGAGCTCGAAGGCATCCACACCCTCGAGACCCTCCAGAACCTCCACGTCCTCCGGGTTGCGCAAGACCAGCAAGAGCTCGCCGCGGTCCTTTCCGTGGGCCACGACCGTCGCCTGCTCCATGGAAACAGCGAGGGTGACATCAACGCCGGTACGGGCGGTGTGCGGCACAGAGGCTCCACTGATGGACTGGTCGGGGCCACCGGTGTCGATACCCACGGCAAGCACCAAAAGGTTCTGAAGAAGGGCCACGCTGACGGTGTTGAAGTCGTTGGGCCGCTGAGCGGTCAGAATGACGTCGACGCGATCACCAGGTCGAAGCATTCCGCCGAGCGACGAAGCGGCGTTGGCTTTCACCGTGAGCGCGCGCATGCCTTCACGAAGCAGACCTGCAAGTTCACGCCGGTTGCCCGAGTTGGTCGACAAGTCAGTCCACAGCAAACTCTGGTTCGCCCGCAGCTGAGTCGAGGTTCGAATGCCAAGAATGCGCTCGCGGTCGGCGGCAAGAACGTGTCGGTCTTCGACGTACGCTTCGGGCAACTGACGCGTTGCAAGTGCCTGGACCGTCAGGGGTTCCCCGAGCGCCACATCGCTCGTGACCATAAGGATCTCGATCGGGTTTCCGCCCGCGGCTTCGAGCTCGAAGCGCTTCATGTACAAACCGAACGACGCCAACGCGATGATGGCGACACCCGTGGCTGCGAGTAGTGCGTTCCGGTTCATCGTCGGAGCGTCCCGCCTTCTTCCACACGGGTGATGCCGGGGTCGGTCATCATCGTCATCGGCATGCGGACCATACGTTCGGCCGGTGTGATCAGGTTTTCGTCACGAATGTCTGGAACACCTTCGACCGGAACCTCATCACCCGGGTTTCGCAGGACCAACTGAAGCGGGCCGCGGTCGCGGGCGTGCGTGATCATGGTCGCCTGCTCAAGCGTGACCGCAATGCTCACGTCGAACCCCTGACTCGTCGCGCGCAGCTCTTGTGCCTCAGACTGGTCCGGGCCACCGGTATCGATGCCCACGGCCAATACCAACACCGACTGAAGCAGCGACACGGTCACACGACGCGAATCACCGGGCGCGTTTGCCGTCAGCAAGACATCGACACGATCGCCGGGTCGAAGAAGTCCACCAAACGCACTCGACGCATTTGCTTTGAGAGTCAGCGCGCGCATGCCGGTTCGAAGCAAGGCACTCAAATCACGTCGAGCGCTGGATGCCGTGGCCAGATCCGACCACAGAAGAGTTTGGTTGGCGCGGAGGTAGCTCGACGCGCGAATACCAACCACACGCTCCCGGTCCACAGCAAGGATGTGCCGGTCCTGAACAAAGGCTTCGGGGAGAGAGCGCGTTCCCAGAGCCGCAGTCGAGAGCGGCTCACCGAGCGAGATGTCGGAGGTCACCATCACAACCTCCAGAGGCGAACCTCCTTCGGCATCGAGCTCGAATTTCTTCATGTAGAGCCCGAACATCGCAATGGAGACACCAGCGACAGTCAGTGCGGAAATGAGTGCTGTGCGGTTCATGCTGAGCGCACACAGCATACAACGGACGCGCAGCCCTGTTGAGGGCTACCAACCATTGTTTTTTCGAGGGCTTAGCGCTTCGCGACCTGGCGACCGAGCAGAGCGCTCATCACGGCGATGAGAATCAGCGCCGGCCCCACCCAGCCTCCGCCGAGCGAAAGCGTGGGGAAGACCGCCTCGACCAGGGCAAAGCCAGCAACGCCGAAACAGGCACCGGCTACCCAGGGACGGGCTTTTTCGATGCTGTAGAAGAGGCCCACCAGGGTCAGAGGAAGGACCAAAATCGCCAGAAGGGTGAACTGGCCGAAGATCGCCAAAGGCGCGATCGCCAGCGCGTTGACCGGCAGCACAGCCAAGCCTCCAGCCGACACCGCACCGACAGCCATCGGTGCGGCAAGCCCCACGGCGAGTTCGTCACGGCGGCGAAGTCCAAAGAGGAAGAGCGCCGCGAACCCGAGTGCTGCAGCGCCGCGACCACCGCCTGCGTTGCGCGTCGCACGAAGCGCGTCGTTGGCCTGAATCAGACCCGAGCCGTAGCGGTTTGCGTTGCCCTTGTCCTTGGCGGTCTCTTTGAGGATGCGCTCGACCGCATCCGGATCGGAAACACCGCTCGCCTTCAAGAGCGCAGCGACGCCCGCGACGTGCGGTGCAGCCATCGAGGTCCCCTGAAACGCGAGGTAGTCGTGACGTCCTGGGTCACCGCGGAGGATCGTGTTCTGAAGAACACCATCGGGCAGTCCATCACCGTTCTGATCGACACGAAGGTCGCCACCGGGTGCCACGACGTCGAGGTGACGTCCGTACGACGAGTAGAAGCTCAACGTCTCGTCAAAACGAACTGCACCCACGCCGATCGCAAATCGATCTGCGCCGGGGTACTGAACGCGTCCTCGTCCGGTGTTTCCAGCCGCAGCAACCACGACGACACCCTTGCGGTGTGCGTGCGCAATTGCGGTGGAGATCGCGCGGGATCGCGTGCTGCCACCGAGCGAAAGGTTGATCACGTCGGCGCCGTGGTCCGCGGCCCAACGAATGCCCGCAGCCACGTTGCCCCAGCTTCCGCCGCCGCGCCGATCGAGTACGCGAATCGGCATGATCGACGCACCCGGCGCGACACCTGCGACACCGAGTCCGTTGTTGGTCGACTGCGCGACGGTGCCGGCGACGTGCGTGCCATGACCATGTTCGTCGTCGGGCGTGTCGTCGTTCTCAACGAAGTCACGACCTGCAACGAAACGAGTGTTTTTCAGGTCGGGAGCGATGCGGAAGCGACCGGAGTCACGGTAGGACACCCCGGTATCGATGACTGCGACCACAACGCCCTCGCCGCGCGTGCGCAACCACGCCTGGGGCATTTGAATCTGATCAAGGTGCCACTGGTGCTTGTAGTAGGGGTCGTTCGGCTTGAACGGACCACGCGCATCGTCGGCATCGTCTTCGTCAGCGCTCGCCGCAGGAAGTCCAGCAACAGCGTCGTCGGGCAGTCGCCAGATGCGTTCGACCTCGACAGCTTCGACATCTTCATGGCCGTCGAGTGCGCGCAACACATCGGCGTGTTCCGAGCTCGGCGCAGTGATCGCAAAGAGACGCGCGTCCTCACTCAACACGCTGCCGAGCGCGGCGTCGCCTTCCGGCCAGTCGAAGGGCGCAATCGCGTCGTGTACGAGCTCCTCGATCGCGTCCTGTTCGCTCTCCGACGCGTCGTCGTCGAGGTCGATCAGAATCGCTCCGGTCGGAGCATCGAGAAGTCCGAGGTGCGGTTCGGGCACGTGCTCGGGCTCGGCGCGGCGGACATCCAGGGACATCCAGGTGGCGAGCGCGAGCCCGCCGACGGAAATCGCCAACAAGGGCGAGGGTTTGCGCATACGTTGAATGTAGGTCTCGCGAGGCTCCATGGCCACAATGAGACAGCCAACCCCTCGTAATTATTTGGTCAGACGAGGATCAGATCGTCCAAGTCGAGCTCTTCGAGGTCGGTCGCAGACATCGTGATCTGGGTGTCCATCATCCGTTCGTCACCCAGGCTCTCGACGTATTCGCGAATCGAATCGACCGCTTCGACCAGTTTTTGAAAGAGCTCGCGACTCAGAAAGAGCACCGTGCTGTTCGTTCCTGCTGTGACCGTGGCGGTCGTGGGCTCGTCGTTGATGAGCGCGATTTCGCCAAACACCGCCCCAGGCTTGAGCGTTGCGAGAAGCACCTTTTCGTCGCTGTCGCGTTTCCACACATCGACTTCGCCATTGAGCAATACGAAGAGCCCTCGGCCGGCTTCGCCTTCCCGGATCACGTTCGTTCCTGCGGCAACATCGTGCGCGGTAAATCGACGGACCAGATCGAGGCGTTGTTTTCGATCGAGCGAGCGGAACAGCGGCGACGTGGTCAGCAAGTTGTTGAGCATGCGCTCGCGCATAAACGCGTCGAGTGCGGTCGCGATCGTGTTCACTTCGCTCGCCGCTGCCTGAAGTGCGGCGCGATCGAACTCCAAGAGATCACAGTCGTCGGTGGCGATCACACTCGCGGTTCGGGACTGCGCACTCACCAATGCCATTTCGCCGAACACCGAACCATCGTGCAGTGTCGCGAGTTTCTGCGGGCCCTCGTCGCTGTTCCGAACCACGTCGACCGATCCACGGGCCAACACGAAGAACGAGGTCCCTTCGTCGCCTTCTTGCAGAATCGCGTCACCCGGTCGTTTGCGCACCAACTTGAGCGCCTTGAGGACTTGCGCGAACGCGTCCGCCGGAAGGCCACTGAAAATCGGAATCGCCGGTAGCTTCTCCGGGTACGCCGCAATCTTCTCTGTCGATGAAGCGATCTTCGCCGCAGCGGGAAGCAGCTCTTCGGGCGGAGGCGGATCGTCGAGCTTGATGTCGGGAAGCGCCATCGTGGCGTCGCCGAGTGAAAGCCGCACAGCACGACCCAGCTTGGGCGACCCCTTCGCATAGAGCTGCGCAAAGCTATCGAGGAGCGCACCCATCTCGGGTTCGAGCGCTTCGAGAACTTTGATCGCGACCAGAGCACGCAACGGATAACCCGCGTTGGCTGCGTGACGTGCGAGTGAGGTGTAGACGAACGCCGCCCCCGGAACCTCGCCCATCGCCAGCAACGTGTCGCCGACGCGCAGTCGGCAATCGAGGTCGTTGGGTTGCAGCTGAACCAGCGCTGCGTAGGCGTGCAGCGCGTGGTTGTACTCACCGTCAAAAAGCTTCTGGTCCGCGTGGTCGCGAAGCTGTTGAACCGTCTGCATGGCCGCGAAGGTACCAGGAGCCGGATAGGCGCGAGAAGGGGCTCGACTAGCGACCGATCGCACGCGGCCACGCCGCCAGCGTGACCACCACACAACGCTGACCCCGCGAGCGCGCGACGCCCAATCCCACATCCGTAAACCGCCGGTCCACCAACGCCATACGATGCGACGGGCTCTCCGCGATGGCGGTAAACGCTACGTCTTCGGAACGCGCACGTGCCACGGCTTCACCCACCACGCGCGCGCTGATTCCGGCACGCAGCAAACGTTGTTCAGGATCTCCAGCACCCAGTACGTGACGCGCACTGCGTTCACGACATACTCGCTCCGCATGTCGTTGCGCCTCGCGACTCAACAACGCGTTGTCGCGAAGCTCCGATACGTTGTACGCAGCGCGCAGGGTCGCGAGCCGCGAACGCGCCCCACCCTCTCCCGACATTTCAACTGCGCTCGTGTTTGTCGACGATCGAATCGCCACAGGACGCGGACCTGCAGGACCGTGTGCGACGAGCTGTGCACGCGTCACCGAACCAAAGTCGTCAGGCACCGATACCCGACCGTCTCGAACCCCAAGTCGCAGCATCTGACCCGTATCGTTTTGAACAACCACGTAGGGTTCATCAAAGCCTTCTGCGAGCTGGACCTCGTACCCACCTGCGACCGAGTCGAGGTTGCCACCGCGCGCTGTCGCGAGAGCCCATACCTGGTCATCGCGCTGAGCGGTTCCGCACGCCAGAGGTGCATCCAGTTCCAGCGAATCCAGCCACGCAGCGATCTCGCGCGTTGTGCCGCGACGAAGTTCCGCATGCGGGGCATCCGAGCCGGCCTCGAGCAGTGCCGCCGCAATCGCGTTCGCATCGGTGCGCTGATCCAGCAGTAGGCTGGTCACTGCATCCTGTAGGGCGTTGTCCTCGCATTGGGCGTGGGCGACGGCCCCACCCCACACCAGCGTCAACGCGAAAACCGTACGGATCACGGGCACATGATGCGACATCGATCCCAGTTGGCGAAGTTTTCGCAATACGGGCGGGACGAGCGCTGGTAGACGACGCTCCAAGACCACACGCGCCAAGCGCGTCCAGATGGGGAAAGACATGACGACACTGAAAAACGGTAGCCGCGGAGACGAGGTCAAGGCTCTGCAAGACAAGCTGGTCAAGCTGGGCTTCAAGATCGAAGCCGATGGAATCTTCGGCGCGAAAACCGAAGATGCGGTCGAGCAGCTTCAGCACATGTTTGGGTACGACACCGACGGCATCGTCGGGTCCGGCACGAGTTCGCTCATCGATGCGCAAATCGGCCATGGCTGGTGCGCCACCGATCCGAGCTGCGTGAAGCGCGCGCTCGAGGCCCAAGGGAAGAAGACCGACAAGGGCAGCCTCGCCGGCGCTGACCTGAAGCGAACCCTGCAAAAGGGCGCGAAGGGTGCCGATGTCGCGTACCTGCAACGACGGCTGATCGCCCTCGGCATCGGTTGTCCGATCAGCGGAGAGTTCGACGATGCCACGGAGAAAGCGGTCAAGACGCTTCAGACTGACTTCGGGTACGATGTCGACGGCATCGTCGGACCGGGAACCCACAAGCTCATCAACGCGCAGATCGGATTCGATTGGAAGAAGGACGGCGGAGCAAAGAAGCCGATGAGTGGCGAAAAGGGTGGTCCGGTCGGCAAGGCGAGCACCGGTGCGAAAAAGTAGGAGGCAGCGATGAAAGAAAAAGGCGGACCGCCCGGTACTCCCGGCGGCAAGAAGAAGGGCCTCAGCGAGAAGGGCGGACCTGCGGGTACGCCTGGTGGGACCAAGAAGGGCCTAAGCGAAAAAGGTGGACCTGCCGGTACGCCTGGCGGCACCAAAGGCAAAGGCGTCGGCAAGAAGGGAAAGTAGCGTTCAGCTCCGATAGTCGGCGTTAATCCGAACGTACTCATGGCCGAGGTCGCACGTATCGTAGTGCGCCTCGGCTTTTCCTTTGTGGAGCACAAGCCTCACGTCGTAGCGCGGCTTCTTCATGACCTTGGCTGCGCGCTTCTCTACGGCGGCGGTCATCGTCGTTTGTCCGTTTTCGAACACGAGTACCGAACCAATCCACAGTTGTACGTGGTCCGCGTCGAACGGAACGCCTGCACGACCCGCGGCACCAAGAATCCGACCCCAGTTGGGATCGCATCCGTGCAGGGCGGTTTTGACCAGCTGCGAGGTTGCGATCGTGCGCGCGAGGGCAATCGCGTGTTTGTCGGTTTTCGCCCCTTCGACGTGGACGCGCACCACGTGCTCTGCGCCCTCGCCGTCGGCCACGATTTGGGTCGCCACGCTTTCCAGCACCGCGTGCACGGAGGCTTCGAGCGCCCGGAGTTTCTTGCCCTTCAAGGGACGGCCCGTGCCGGATGCCATCAAGAAGATGCTGTCATTGGTGCTGGTGTCGCCATCGACCGTGATGCGGTTGAACGTTTGCTCGGTCGCTTCGCGAAGCACCCGTTGGAGTGTGTCTGGATCCACGGGGGCGTCGGTGCACACGAACGCGAGCGTGGTCGCCATATCCGGATGGATCATCCCCGCGCCTTTGGCGAAGGCGGCGACACGGTGATCACCGGCAGCGGCGTTGCACACTTTCGGACCGCGGTCGGTCGTGAGAATCGCACGCGCAAACGCTTCGGAGTTGGTGCTCAGATTCTGCACGAGCGAAGGCATCGCGCGTTCGATGCGCTCGACCGGAAGTGGGACGCCGATCACGCCAGTTGACGCGGGCAACGTTGCGGCAAGGGGAACGTCGAGCTGCTCTGCGATGGCTGCCGTCATGCGCTCTGCAGCGTCCACGCCCGGTTCACCGGTGCACGCGTTGGCGTTGCCGCTGTTGACCAGGATGGCGCGAGCGTGTTTGCGACGTCTGACCCGTTTGGCTGCGAGTAGCACCGGAGCTGCGCGAACGCGATTGCGGGTGAAGACACCTGCGGTGGGAACTTCGCGATCGGCGACGATGACACCCAAGTCGAGCGCGTCGTTCGCTTTGATCCCGCAGTGAACCCCACCAAAGCGAAACCCTGGAACCCTCGGAAACTTCATCGGGCTCGTCATGGCAGAAAGAGGATGGCTTTTCCATCTCTTGGTCGCCGGCAGTCCGCTTCGCCTGGCAGTCAGTAATAAAGAATGCGTATTGATTAACTCAAACTTGATTGAAGATTTGCGTCGCTTCGCTGCCTCTGCAACAGACGCCATCGCCATCGCAGTGGCCATCGCAGTCGCAGTCGCTTAATTCGTGAGCTCAGAACGCGAAGCGTTCGTTCGAGCGACGTAGGCCGTCGGACAACGTGGAGGCTCCACGAGCCGGAACGCGCGCGAAGCGCGTGCTTGGAGGGGGGACCCGCGACGAAGTCGTGGGGGGAGGTCTTGCTAAGACCTCCCAAAGGAGGAGCCGTGGCGGCGAGTGGGAGCCGAAGGCGGGAACGAAGGCCGCGGCGACTCCGATAAATAAAGTGTCAGGGTCTGGCTCCCTTACGCTTCCGGTCCTTCTTGGCCTGGGCTCGACGCTGCTTTCGGTTCAAGCCGTCACCGCCACCTGCCGGTGCTCCAGTCGCACGCGACGGACGCCGACGCGCGGTCCTTCCGCCACCCTTGGCTTTCGCGCCTTCTTCGTCCGATTCCTGCGAACCATCATGACGCGCTTGCGCCTGACGCTGACGCTCTTCGGCAGCCTTCTTGCGCTGCGCCTCAAGACGTCGAAGGTCCTCTTCACGCACACGCTGCACGGTGTACAGGTTCTGAGCGACCTTGCTCTTAATACTGTTGACCATCGACATGAACATGCCGAAGCCCTCGCGCTTGTATTCCTTCTTGGGATCGCGCTGACCATACCCGCGCAGTCCAATACCCTGGCGCAAACGCTCCATCGATTGGATGTTCTCGATCCACTGCTTGTCGATCTCTTGCAGGTACGCGTTGCGGAACAGGCGTAGGAACGACTCGGGCTGGAACTCCTTCATCTTCCGAAGAAGGACGTTCTCCGCATCCTCGTAGAGCTTCTGCGCGATCTCCTGCGCTTCGGTGTACTTGTTCCGAAGCTCTGGCGCGTCGATCTCAAACTGCTCTTCGTAGTCGTCGCACAACGACTCGAGATCCCAGTCGTCGTAGTGCTTATTGGGCGGGCAGTGCTGCTCGATCATCGCGCTGATCAGCTCGTCCACCATGTCGAGCATGCGTTCCTTCTGCTCAGTCAGCGACATGCCGACCTCTTCCTTCAGGAACTCAAAACACCCTTCCGGATCGTCCACCCAGCTATCGAGCTGAACGGGACATCCGAACCACATGTACACGTCGCGCTCCATCCCGCGCGGATTGAGCTCGTTTAGGAACTTGATGTCCTTCGCAAGCGCCGCCTTGCGGAGCGTCTCGATTTCTTCGGGCGTGCTGCCTTCGGGAGGCGGCGCCGCACTGTGGATCTTGATCATCTGCTCAAGGATCGGAATCGCGCGCTTCTGCAACGCCTTGTCGATCTCGGTCACGATGACCTCAGGCTCGATGCCCTTCTTGGCGTCTTCGTCGCTCGGAACGGTGCGGTACTGCCCGCGCAACACCTGCTTACGCAATGCGTAGATGCTCTTGCGCTGCTGGTTCATCACGTCGTCGTACTCGAGCAGGTGCTTACGAATGTCGAAGTTGCGCTCCTCGACTTTCTTCTGCGCGTTCTCGACGGCCTTGCTCACCCAGCGGTGCTCGATGGGCACACCCTCTTCCATGCCGAGGGTGTCCATCATCTTCTGCACGCGGTCGCCGGCAAAGATGCGCATCAGGTCGTCTTCCAGCGAAAGGAAGAAACGACTGCCACCCGGGTCACCCTGTCGACCGGCACGACCACGAAGCTGGTTGTCGATACGCCGCGATTCGTGTCGCTCCGTGCCCAAGATATGAAGGCCGCCCGCGTCCTTGATCGCTTGGCCTTCCTTCTTGCACGCGACCACGTACTCCTCGGTCGCCGCTTCGACGGCCTTCTCGAACGCATCGGGATCCTGAAGCAGCTCCTCGTTCGCGTTCTGCATGACATCCATGCGCGCGATCATTTCGGCGTTGCCACCCAACACGATGTCGGTTCCACGACCGGCCATGTTGGTCGCGACGGTGACCGCACCGCGCGTTCCCGCCTGAGCCACGATATATGCCTCGCGCTCGTGCTGCTTGGCGTTGAGCACCTCGTGGTGAATGCCGCGCTTCGAAAGCAATCCCGAAAGCGCTGCGCTCTTCTCCACGCTCGTCGTACCGACGAGAATCGGACACCCGGTCGCGTTGATCTTCTCGATCTCTTCAGCAACCGCGACGAACTTCTCGCGCTCGCTCTTGTAGACCAGGTCTTCTTGGTCGTCGCGAATGACCGGCTTGTTCGTCGGAATCACCACAACGTCGAGTTCGTAGATCTTGTGAAACTCGGTCGCCTCTGTATCCGCTGTTCCGGTCATGCCGGAGAGCTTCGTGTACAAGCGGAACAAGTTCTGGAACGAGATTGTCGCCAGCGTGATGCTCTCGTCTTGAATCGAAAGGCGCTCCTTGGCTTCGACAGCCTGGTGCAAACCATCAGACCAACGACGTCCCTTGAGCGTACGACCGGTGAACTCATCGATGATGAGCACCTCACCGTTCTTGACCATGTAGTGCTGGTCGCGGTGATAGAGCGTGTGCGCACGCAGACACTGCTGGGTGATGTGCAGGGTCTCGAGGTTGATCGGGTCGTAGAGGTTTCCAGCACGCGGCGATTCGCGATAGCTATCGGGTGCCACCAAGAGTCCGCGTCGCTGAAGCAGCTCTTGGGCGAACTCCATCCCGTCTTCGGTCAGCATGACCGAGCGGCCCTTCTCGTCGATTTCGTAGTGTTCGTCGCGACGGAACTTCGGGATCAACTCGGTGATCAGCTTGTACTTCTCACTCGCGGTTTCACCCGGGCCACTGATGATCAGAGGGGTACGTGCCTCATCGACCAGAATCGAGTCGACCTCATCCACGATCGCGAAGTTCAATTCGCGCTGGACGTAGTCGAAGATGCTGAACTTCATATTGTCGCGCATGTAGTCGAAGCCGAACTCGTTGTTCTGCCCGTACGTGATGTCGGCTGCGTATGCGCGCTTCTTCTGACTGTTGGGCATCTGCGGGTACACAACGCCCACACTCATGCCCAAGAAGTTGTGGATACGACCCATCCACTCGGCGTCTCGACGTGCGAGGTAGTCGTTGACGGTGACGACGTGCACGCCCTTGGCTTCGAGCGCGTTCAAGTAGCACGGCAGGGTCGCGACGAGAGTCTTACCCTCACCGGTGCGCATCTCGGCAATCTTGCCTTGGTGCAGAACGTAGCCACCGATGAGCTGTACGTCGTAGTGCCGCATGCCCAACACACGACGTCCGGCTTCACGCACAGTGGCGAACGCCGGGATGAGCAAGTCGTCGAGGCTGGCACCATTGTCGAGCTTCTCGCGGAACTCGACCGTCTTGTTACGAAGCTCCGCATCGCTGAGCTTGCGCATGCGGTCCTCGAGCTTGCCGACCGCGTCGACGATGGGCTGGATCTTCTTGACCTCGCGCTCGTGCTTACTTCCGAGGATCTTCTTGAGAGCCCATCCAAACATGCGTTTCCTTAGAATTAATCGCGTATCGCCCCAAGTCGGGGGACGCGGCTGACGGCGCGCAACCTAAGCTGCCCTTTGCCTACAGGCAACCCCGCGAAACCACGAGGATTGCAACCGCCGAGAACACCGCAATCACAAAGAATGCGGCGCCGATCACCCCTCCCAAGTGCTGGCTGGGAGCCGATTCGCCCTCTTCGGTCAAAATCGTCTGGGCTTGTTTCGAGGCTCGAGCACCCCGCCGAAACACCACGATCGCCACGAAGATGCCGGCCAGGATGATGAGAATGGCGGCTCCCATCCGACGCGTCGCGTACGCGTCATGCAATCCCGCGTTGAGCTGTGCGGCGCCGCTCGTTGCACTGGGTGGCACGCGTAGTTCCAACTCGCCCAACGCAAACACGGCTCGCGCAGCATGTTCGAGTTCGAGCCCACCCTCGCGAAGCGTTCGGGCCATCGGGTCGTCATGTTCTTGGGCGTACGTTGCGAGAACACTCGCGCTATCCGTGGATGCAAACAGACGCGTTGCGGCGTGGTTGATTCCAAACGCGTCGGTGCGTGCTTGCGCGCGCCAGATGCCACCCGAGGGGATGTCAAAGTCCATTGACTCTTCAACCGAGTGCGTGGAGTGCCACTGCCCTTCGTAGAAGAGATCGACCAGTACAGGCCCTTCTTCGTCGTACCGACGCTCGACGCTGATGCGCACGCGTGAATTGGTGGGCATGCGGGGTTCGACGCTCAATCGCGGGGCCGCAAGCCCAAGCGGAAGCGTGAGTGCGCGACGCCCAACTTCCGCACCGTCTCGCTTCGCAACGACATCGACCGTCGCTTCGTTGTTGGTCGCGGTCAGACTGCACCGAACCAACCCCGTGGTGGGCTCATGCGCGGTGCAGCTGGCTTCGCTGAGTCCTCGCGCGTCCGCCAACTCGATCGTGGCTGCCGGCTCGCCCACCCACACCCAAAGCTCACACGGAAAAGGCGGCGAGCAATCGCCACCGACGATTCGCGCATCCAACTGCGAAGGCGGTGCACTGCCTTGGCGAACCCCGAGTGCATAACGCTGCAAGTCGGTTTGCAGCCGACCCAGCAAACGAAGTGGTTCTGGGTTGCCCAGGTGAATGCGTCGGGTGACGAACGCGCGTTCCTCGTCCACGCGCGCTTCGGCAACGAGTTCCAACTCACCGGTTCGGTCCGGCAAGACCAAGGAGCCTTCCGATCCGAACCCGCTCGGTCGAACAACCACCCGATCCGTGAGTGCTTCGCCGTCGACTTCGCGGACGTACACCTCAACATCGGTGTCCACCAACGTTGGATACGAATCCCGCAAATCGAAGAGCCACGACCGAAGCGGGATCGTCGCACCTGCAGCACTTTCGCGCGGCGCCACGATCTGCAGATCAAACGAGGTGGCTGCGGTCTCACCCAAAAGAACCGCGATGAACACCAGCCCAACGGCTGCGGGAATCAGGACACGGACCCAGAGATCGCCATTTGTCGAGTCGACACCAGGCTTTGGCTCGGAATCGGCCTCGTCGGGAATGGACAAGGGGAGCATGGTACCTTAGACACCTGGGAGCGGCGTTTTCTCCGTCTTGGCGAAAATCCGCAGTCACTTGGGGGTACCAAAACGATGACCACGGCGAGCGAGTTGGACGACGCGACGATTCAGGCGCTGCAGTCCAAACTCACGACTTACATGGACAAACACGGACTGCGCTCGACCGCTCAGCGTCGCGCGGTGACGGATGTGTTTTTTCGTGCGTCGGGGCATCTGAGCATCGAGGACCTTCTCGCGCTGGTTCGCGAGCGTGACAGCAAGATTGGCTACGCCACGGTCTACCGAACCCTGAAGCTCCTCAAGGAGTGCGGAATCGCCTACGAGCGCCACTTTGGCGACGGCGTGAGCCGGTACGAAATCGCCCTTGAAGACGAGCACCACGATCACCTGATCTGCTTGGATTGCGGGAAGATCGTCGAGTTCGAGAACGACGAGATCGAACGGCTCCAGGATGAACTCGCCAAGAAGTACGGCTTCACGCTGAAGCGCCACACGCACGAGCTCTACGGCGTGTGCGGCGATTGTAAGAAGAAGCTCTCGTAGCGTCTCTCCCTAGCGCTCGGCGTGCTCGCGGAGCGACGACGGCTTCTTCTTTTCAGCGTGGCGCTTGAAACTATTAAATGGACGGATACGAAGTCCATCCTTCGGTCCAATCCGTCACGCCCGGATCGGGATCGACGGCACCGGCGTAGTCCGTTGCCTCGAGCCCTTCAGGCAGCTCGCCCGAGACTGTCGCTGCTGTCGAGTCCATAGCTGGACGCCAATCCGGCATTCGCAATATGGGGTTGGTCGCGCTTGCTGGCAGACTTGGATCGAGGTCCGAGTTTCCGTTCGACGGAGGCGCGTAGAGCGCTTCGAGTCCGCCCTGATCAAAGAAGGGCGGGGGGGAGAACAGAATGCTGTTGCGCAACTCGACGGCATCCAGGCCCCACCGAGATCGATGCGCGGATCGAACCGTCAGGAAGTCTTCGGGCTGAACCGCAATCGAGTTGCCGACGAAGAGCGTCGACCCTTCCACGATCACCGCCCGCTCCGTGCCCGTGGCAACCGTGGTCATGTTGGCCACCAATCCATTCGAGGGAGGATCATCTCCAGCGATTGGCCCCTCTGCCTGCAACACCGACTGCGTCGTTCCCGGAGGAAGGTGCGCGATGTAGTACTGCAGCGTTCCGTTCCAGCCGCGTTCCCACTGCACTGCATCCTGATCGGTGGAGGTGACGACGATGTGCCGTAGATCAAAGCCACCTCCGTGGATCACGATGGCGTCGTCCGACGACTGATGCACCTGGATGTAGTCCAAGGTCGTCTCCGTGCCGCAGCCACCGATGAACAGTGATTCGGCTTCGGTGGCCTCACGCGTCACACCGCCAAACTCCAGTCGGAGATACTCGATCGAACCGCAGTTGTGCTCGGCGTCGTCGCCACCGTGTTCCGAGCGCGTTTCGTTGAGTCGGTTGATCGAGTTGGTGGTTCGACCGCCACTGCTACTCAACACAGGCGCGTCCCCGAGCAAATAGAGCCCTCGCCACTCGTCACCGACACCTGCTGGGACTGGCGGCCGGATCACCACTGGGGCTCGCGCAGTCCCGCGAACCACCAGCTCCGATCCATCGCGCACCACCAAGCTTGCGCCCGGCATGGCCTCCACCAAGGTTCCGGCTTCGATCGTGAGTGTGCTGTTCTCGACGTAGGTGTCGTCCTCAAGCACCCAGATCGTTTCACAGCTCCAAGTCTGATCCGCTCCGACCGAATGACCGACACCGCTCACCGCAAGTCCCGCAACGCGTCGGTCGCGAAGACACAGTGGTGGACAATCGCCGATCGGGGGATCGGCACACGCGTCCGGCTCCGACGCGTCCGCAGCATCCGTTCCTGCATCCAAAGTATCTGCGCCAACGTCAACGGGTCCCGTGTCGATGCGTTCGTCGCCCGGCGCCAGCTCGGTGCACGCGCACAGGAGGGAGAGCGTAAGCGCGCTCAAAACTCGTCGGTCCGCTAGTAGCGTGTCCACCCTAGCGTCCAATCTTCGCCGTCTGGATCCACGGCACCGATGTAGTCGGTGGTTTCCAACCCAAAGGGCGTCAGATCGCCAAACGCACCGGTGTTGGCAGGCCCCGCTGCGTTCGGCTGAAAGTTCGGATCGGTGAGGTCATCGATCAGCACGCTCGGGTCGAGCATTGGATCTGTAGAGCGATTCCCACGCAAGGGTGGACCCATCCGGTCGAGAACAGGCGTGTCCTCGGCAAACGGAATCGCATCATCAACAATCACGCTTTCCAAGGTGAAGTAGTCCCGATCAAAGAAACCAGGGTTGGTGAGCGTGGACTCGAACACCAACATCCCCGCACGGCTTCCCCATACCAAGATGTTGAACCCCTGCATGCCGGAAGCAGCCGTCACGTACATCGCCGGTCGTGCTTCCATGTACGGGTTGATCAGCGTTGCGTTGGCCACGGGCGGACCGATGGACGGAAGCGGAAACTCGGACACCCGACCTTCGATCGCGTTGTTGTCGTTGTCGCCCCGCGAATGAACGATCAAGTACTGGATGGTGCCTTGCCAACCACGGTTCCAGTTGATCCCGTCGTCGCGATGCTCGGTCATCATCATGTGACGCACATCAAACTCACCACCGACAAATTGCGTTCCTTCGCCGCCTGTCGCGTGTAGCTGGATGTAGTCGAGTTCCGTCTCGGTACCGCATCCACCCAGCGCAAGACCCACAAAGTCTTCGGGGACAATAAAGCGATTGAGCGACCCGCCGAACTCGATGCGCACGTACCGGAGTGTTCCGCAGTCGTGTGTGTCGTCGCTTCCACCAAAGACCGCGCGGTCTTCATCGAGCGGGTCGTACACCATGGTCGAACCGCTCTCGGTGTTGACTGGCGCATCCCCGAACAGAAGCAGTCCACCCCAGTCGCCAGGTGCAGGTTCCTCGTCGGCACTGGTAAAGACGATAGGCAGCTCGGCGGTGCCCTGCGCGTCGATTTGTGCACCGCTCTCGACGACCAAGTAGCCGCGAGACGATGCTTCGATGATCACGCCGGGTGCGATCGAGAGGGTTGCACCAGACTCGACGAACGTGGGCGCCGGCATTCGATACAGAACGTCGCACGTCAGTCGCTTGTCGGCTGCGACCAATCGAACGTTGCCGATCACATCGTCGCCCAGAATCTCGACGGTGCGCGCACACAGTGGCGGACATTCCGCATCGGGCGGGATGAAGCAATCGGTCGCATCCGGAGTGTCGACCGGAACGTCGGCGAGCGTATCTTCGGCGGCGTCACGCGCATCTTCGCCTGCGTCGACAGTTCCGGAATCCAACAATTCGTCGCCGGGCGCGAGCTCCGTACAGCCCAACGCAATCAACAACAGACCACTAAAAGCGCGCGCCACACTGCGCTCCCAACACGCCCACGTCGCAGCGAAGCGCTGTGTCATCGGCAGGTTCGCTTTTGCCGACCAGCACCATAATCAGTCCAGCGGTGAGCGCGACTCCGGCCAACGCCACCATGGCGCCCGATGCGCGTTCGGTTGCACGAACCCGGTTGTACTCCGAGCGACAGTTCTCGCGACGGGTCATCACCGCATCGAGACACGCGTCCGAGTTGTAGTCTTCTGCGGCGCTCTCGCGCGCAAGATAGAGACCGAGCGCAGTCGCGCCAAACGCGACTGCTGCACCCATCGCGATGAAGCCGCCTGTGCGCACACCACTCGAGGACGGCTCCGGGTCGGGGTCGGGATCCGGGTCGGGGTCGGGATCCGGATCCGGGTCGGGATCAGGATCCGGATCGGGAACCGCCTCCACAGGTCGCTCGGCAAGCTGCACCGACTCGCGTGCTCGCGCACCGGGTTGGATCTCGACCATGCGTCGCAACGCGTAGCGGCCTTCCGCACGCACCTCGAGCCTGACTGTGCCCGCCAAAAGTCGCAGCGGTGACTCGAGCGGCAGCGTTCCAACCACACGCCCGTCGACCCGGACTTCAGCACCTTCGGGCGAACCCAAGACTTCGAGCGAACCAATGCGTCGACCGATTCGGTCCGCTTCGTTTTGAAGTACCGCACGACGTGGTTCGATCCACGCGTCTCCTTCGCTGGCCAACGCCTCACGCAAGTGTGTGTCCGCAGCGAGCCACCGGCCCAAAGCGGCCTCCGCCAAGGCGATCTGTGTCAGTGCGCGGGGCGTAGCGTGAAGCGCGTACGCCTCCTCAAAACGTCCAAGTGCATCCACGTCCTGATCGGCCTCGCGAAGCGCGATTCCCTCATCGAGCAATCGCTCTGCCTGCGCCTCCGGAGACTCCTCGACCTGCGATTCGGCTTGCTCAGCCTGTGGGTCCTGAGCCGCGGCTACAAACGTCCACGACACGATCAAGAGTGTCACCCAGCGCATCGGTAGCAGGATCGTTGATCTGTCCTGCTGGAGCAAGAAGAGCTAGCGGATGATGAGTGAGTCGTTTGCGCCGCGCATGGTGGCCTCCATGGTCGGCTCCATCGACTCCATCATCGCCGCTTCACGCTGACGCCGCCTCTCCTCGCGTCGTTGACGTCGAATCTCGCGTTGCGTCTCCGTCAAGACTCGCTCCATCGTTGTCTCGACGACCGGCTCGACAACGGCTTCAGGCTCGGGCTCAGGTTCGACGATCGGCTCGGGCTCCGGTTCAGGTTCCGGTTCCGGTTCAGGCTCAGGTTCGGGTTGAGCGGCGGCAACCGAAGTCGCTGCGGGCTGCGTGTCGAACGCTGTCTGCTGGGGTTCAACCGGCGGAGGATCGCCGCGGAAGAACAATGCTGCTGTGCCAAGTCCGGCGAGCACAACGCCGACGCCCAACACTCCCATCACCAAACCGCGAGACGGACCTCCGGCAGGCTCCGGCGTCGACATCGCGGTCGGGCGTTCCGACCACGGTTCCGTGGTTTCGGGAAACTCGAGCGGTTCGCTGCTCGGACGCGGAGTCCGTAGCGCGCGTGTCGCAGGTCCAGGAGTTGGACGTTTCCCGGCCACCAGGGTGTCGCGTTCTTCGGCTGCACCTCCGGGTTCGTCATCGGAGATGCGCGGAAGCACGGTGACGCGATCGAAGTTCAGCCCAATTTCATCGGCCGCTTCAACCAGCGCCTTCGCGAAGTCGCGCATGGTTTTGAAGCGAATCGAGCGGTCTTCGACCAGCGCGCGATCGATCGTCATCGCAATGGGTCCGGGGATGTCGACACCCATGCTCGCCACGCTCGGGGGCTTACGCGTGAGAATCGCGGCAAGCACGGCGGTGGGTTGTTCGTCCTCAAAGGGAAGACGTCCCGTCAGCGCTTCGAAGAGCACAACACCCATCGACCACACGTCTGCGGCGCCGGTCACGTCGGGTGTTCCGCGGACCTGTTCGGGCGCCATGTACTGAGGTGTCCCGATGACCGCACCCGTTTGTGTGGTGGGGGTACCGTCCTTGCTTTTGACCTTGGCGATTCCAAAGTCGAGGAGCTTGGGGACTTGTTTCCCTTTGCCGCTGATGCTGAGGAAGATGTTGTCGGGTTTGAGATCGCGATGAACGATGCCGCCGTGGTGCGCGGCGGCGAGCGCGTCCATAACCGGAAGCAGCTTGCCGAGTGCGTCGTCGGGTTCGAGCGGAGCGTGGCGATCGAGGTAGTCCGCAAGCGACTGTCCCTCGAGCATCTCGAGAACCAGGTAGACCGTGTCTTGGTGCTGACCCATGTCGAGCACATCGACGACGTTGGGGTGTTTGATCGTGGCAGCGGCGCGGGCTTCTTGGAGGAAGCGGCGAGCGATGCCCTCGTCTTCCGCGTACTGGTGGAAGAGGATCTTGAGCGCCACCTCGCGTTCGGTCCAAAGATGGCGACCTTGGTAGACCACGCCCATCCCGCCCTTACCGAGAATCTTCTCGATGCGGTAGCGCTCGGCCAGATCGGTGCCGACACGCTCCTCAGGCGTCAGGATGGGCACGAGAGCAGACTAGCACCAATAGAATGCGGAATGCGGAATGCAGGATGCGGGACGTAAAATATGGGGTCTTGGGCTTGGGAAGACTCCGGCGCCCGCGCTCCTCGATTTGGCCGCTTGGGAAAAGGAAGAGGAATAGGAATGGGCTCCAACGATCGTCTACCGGGTCTCACTGGGAAACGGGTGTCCTGGAGGAAGTTCAAATAAGACCCTACTGCCAAGTCGGTTTTGAAGCCGCGATCGCCATCCACGATCGATCTCAAACTCACCAAGAGGCGGCTCTTCGTACGACGGGTCGCGTGTTCGCACCATGCGCAAGACGTTACGCCGACGAAAGCCGTCGTCTCCGAGCCAGATCCTGGCTAATCCTTCGAAGCGATCCGCATGAGCGTAAAGGCTTGCTGCGCCCGCATTTGTCAGGACGCCGGTCAGGTTGAGCTCTTCCAACTGACCGAGCAGAGGCGAGGCGATCAAACGCTCGACGTTCTGGTCACCGCCAGATCCGAGCAGATGCAAACTGCGGAGCGCCGGAACCGCCGCAACGTCGTTGAACACGTCGGTCAGCCACTCGCGATCACCGTGCGGTCTCAACACGAGTGTTTCGAGTTGCGGAAAGACTCCGTTCCAGTCGACCCGCGTACATCGCAATTCGAGACGTCGGATCGCGAGCTTGCTTCCGAAAGACGCCCCGAAGCCGTTCAACCAGAGACCGCCGCGGAGCCTCTCGATCGAATCCAAGGAAACAGATGACCCAAAGGACAGGTTGAGCTGCTCTACGTTGCGGATCGCATCCGCAACCTGCTCAAGTTCGCGAGTTGCATCCGTTCGCTCGCCCGGAGCGGAGAAGCGCACTGAGAGCTTGCGAACAAACCGCACGCTTGGATGCGTCAAGAGTTCAAGCAGTCGCGAAGCACCAATCGCGATCGTGGTGGATAGGGAATCGACGAATCCGAACCGCCACTTGGCTGAGAACCCTGGAACGTCGGACGTCGGTAGCTCTTGTGTCTGTCGCGCTACCAACTCTGGAATGCGCTCCGCGTTCTCACCAGTGCACGCAAGCACGACGAGTTCACCGCGTGGATCGCGAACCGACTCGAGCCAACGTCCGTAGGCGAGATACGCCTCTGGATCGTCGCGTCGCTCGAATATCCGACGTTCGAGTTCGAGGTTCTCCACTCGGTCAGTCTAAGTCGCGACGTTCCTTAGAAAAGCGGTTGCTCGCGACCAAAACGCTTCGAGGCTCGGTAAACCAGTTTACCTGTCCCCAGAGTTTACTGGATCGCTGTCGCCCGCAGTCGCAATCGCTGTCGCCGATCGCTGTCGCAATCGCCGTCGCAATCGCCATCGCTGTCGCCATCAATGTCGCTGTCGCTGTCGCTATCGCTGTCGCAAGCGCTGTCGCTGTCGCTGTCGCTGTCGCCTTCGCAACCGCAATCGCAATCGCCATCGCGGTCGCAGTCGCACGGCAGAACGAAAAAAGGCCACTCCGAAGAGTGGCCTTCTGAACTGCTGAACTTGTTCAGCCCGCGATCAGTGGCGCGATAACCAGCGCCACGACGCTCATCAGCTTCACCAGGATGTTCAGCGAGGGTCCGGCGGTGTCCTTGAAGGGGTCACCCACGGTGTCGCCGACAACGGCTGCCTTGTGGGCTTCCGAACCCTTCGGGTGCACGGAGCCGTCGGTCATCTTGTAGCCACCGCCCTCGAAGGACTTCTTGGCGTTGTCCCACGCGCCACCGGCGTTGGACATGAAGATGGCCATCAACACACCACTGACGGTCACACCGGCGAGAAGTCCGCCCAATGCCTCGGCACCAAGTCCTTCGACGCCCATGGCCTTACCGGCGTACTTGCCAGCGAAGCCGACAATCACAGGCGTGAACACGGCCAACGCACCCGGCGCCACCATGCGCTTGATCGAGGCCTTGGTGGAGATGTCCACGCAACGCGCGGTGTCCGGCTTGGCCTTGCCCTCGAGCAATCCCTCGATCTCGCGGAACTGACGACGAACCTCTTCGATCATCTCCATGGCCGCGTCACCGACGGCGCTCATGGCCATGGCGCTGAAGAGGAAGGGCAGCATGCCGCCCACGAAGAGACCCGCCATCACGATGGGCTTGCTGATGTCGATGCCGCTGATGCCGGCGGTCTGCGCGAACGCGGCGAAGAGAGCGAGAGCGGTCATGGCGGCCGACCCGATGGCGAAGCCCTTACCAATCGCGGCGGTGGTGTTACCCACGGCGTCGAGCTTGTCGGTGCGCTCGCGGACCTTCGGGTCCTGCTCGCTCATCTCGGCGATACCACCGGCATTGTCGGCGATGGGACCGTACGCATCGACTGCGAGCTGAATGCCCGTGGTCGAGAGCATGCCGAGCGCGGCAATGGCCACACCGTAGAGACCGGCAACGGCCGAAGCCGCGATCACGCCGATGGCGATGCAGAGAATCGGAAGCGCCGTGGAGCGCATGCCCACGCCGAGACCAGCGATGATGTTGGTCGCAGTACCCGTCTTGGACTGCTCCGCGATGCTGTCGACCGGAGCCTTTTCCATCGAGCAGTAGTACGAGGTGATCATTCCGATCGCGACGCCGACGCCGAGACCGATCACGGTTGCTGCGCCAACCTCCCACCACAGAACGGGGTCGGTGCTGCCTGCGACGGTCGCGCCGCCTTCAGGCCACATGAACTTGGCGATGCCGAAGGTGGCTGCAGCCATCACACCGGCCGAGCCGAACGCGCCCATGTCGAGAGCGTGCTGCGGGTTTCCGCCTTCCTTCACGCGAACGGCGAAGGTTCCGAAGATCGAGGCGATGATGCCGCCTGCAGCGATCACGAGCGGCATGGTGACCGGCGTAATCGTGCGGCTCTCGTGGCCCATTCCGACGACGTCGAAGCCCATGCCGAGAACCATGGCGCCGATGATCGCGCCGACGAAGCTCTCGAAAAGGTCCGCGCCCATACCGGCGACGTCACCGACGTTGTCACCAACGTTGTCGGCGATGACGGCGGGGTTACGGGGGTCATCCTCGGGAAGACCCGCTTCGACCTTACCGACCAAGTCGGCGCCGACGTCTGCAGCCTTGGTGTAAATGCCGCCACCGACACGTGCGAAGAGTGCGATCGAGCTGGCGCCCATCGAGAAGCCGGTGAGAACACTGATGGCCTGACCGAGGTGCTCGTTCGCGTCGAAGATGCCCATCGTGTAGGTGATGTAGAGACCACCAAGGCCAATCAACGCCAGTCCGACGACGGTCATGCCCATCACGGCACCACCGCTGAACGCCACGTTGAGTGCAGCCGGAAGTCCATCGCGTGCTGCGGCTGTGGTGCGCACGTTCGCGTTGGTTGCGACGCGCATACCCGCCCAGCCAGCAACAGCCGAAGCGATGGCACCGATCACGAACGAGAGCGCGATGAGCGGGCTTCGTCCGGCCTCGGTGTCCATGTTGGCGAGCGCGAGCAGACCCGCGACACCCACCACGAAGATGGCCAGCACTTTGTACTCGGCTCGAAGGAAGGCCATCGCGCCTTCTTGGATGCGCGAGGCGATCTCTTTCATCGTCTCGTCGCCGGCATCCTGCTTCTTGACCCAGCCAGCTTTGTAGACGGCGTAGAGAAGCGCGAGGATGCCCGCAGCAGGCGCGGCATAGATAAGTTGATCGATCATCGTCCTGTTTTTTCCTTAACCCCCGCGTTTGGGGGCAGCGGGCCGCGTATTACGAGAATTTTCGCGAGGGTCAACCGGGCAGGACGCCTTCTGCGGCAGGCCTTTTCACACGTTCGTCGGATTCGCGAAACCAGCGTGCACAGCAGGCAAAACCAAGGCTGCAAAACCCACTGCTCAAACCTTGCGCAAGCCCGCTTGGGTGAATCGGTACGCGTGCACGAAGAGGGGTTCAGTTTGGGGACAGGGTCAGATCTGAACCGGACTCCCCCAAAAACGACCTCGATCCTTCGAGTTTGATCAACTCGGCCAAAACATATGGCCACATAGTTCAGTTCAGATCTGAACCTGTCCCCGAAATGAACCCCCGTTTGGGATCGCTTCTAGTTTCGGGCTTCGGCGATCGCTGCGCGTGCTGCCTCGAGATCGCCCGCGCCCTGAACGTTGATGCGCTGGGCCGACTTATCGATGCGACGAATCAACCCGGTCAGCACCTTTCCAGGACCGATCTCCACAAAGAGCGTCACGCCTGCAGCAACCATGGCCTCGATCGATTCGAGCCAACGCACCGGCCGACTCACTTGGTCGATCAACGCTTGGCGCGCAGCGTCCGCTTCGGTGATCGGCGTCGCATGCACGTTGCAGTACACCGGGAACGCCGGAGGCTTCATCGGAACCTTGGTCAGTTCCGGCGCAAGTCGCTCTTCGGCCGGCTTCATCAACGACGAGTGAAAGGGCGCACTCACCGGCAAGGGCATCGCACGCGCACCCTTCTCCTTGAGCACCGCACCTGCCTCCTCAACCGCCTTGGCACTTCCGGCGATCACGATCTGTTGCGGCGAGTTGTAGTTCACCGGTTCCACGATTCCGTCCACCGCCTCGCACACGGCATCGACGGTCTCGCGCGACGCTTTGAGAATCGCCGCCATGGCGCCCTCCCCGACCGGCACGGCATCTTGCATAAACCCACCACGCATCCGAACGGTGCGCACCGCGTCAGCAAATGAGAACGTCCCGGCCGCCACGTGCGCGCTGTACTCGCCCAGGCTGTGACCTGCAGCGACATCCGGCGTTTCGCCCAGCGCACGAAAGAGAGCAATCGAGGTCGTCACCACCGCAGGTTGCGTATTCGCGGTCAGCTTCAGGGTTTCCGCTGGGCCCTCGAAGCAAAGCTTGGTCAGCTCCATGCCCAGTTCGCGGTCCGCTTCAGCAAAGGTCTCGCGCGCGCGCTCGTCGCTTTGCGCGATGTCCTGACCCATTCCGACATCCTGCGAGCCTTGACCTGGAAACACGAACGCGACCTTGCCCATGGAGAACTCCTTCTCTGAGAGGGGCTCCATAGCTGATTTTGGACGCGCCGAAAACGACGCACCCTCCCACAAAGCGGGTTAGGCTTCTTCCCGTGTTGGACCCGGAGAGCATCGAGATCACCCCCGATGGTGGGATCGAACCGGGCATCGGTGTTCGTGAACGCCTGACCGATCGCGCAGGCAGGTACACGCTGCTGATGGAGTCCAAGAGCGTCTTGGTGCTCCGCGGTGACACACCGGGTCGTGTTCAGATGGCGGGCGAGATCCTCACCCGCATGTCGGTGATGGAGATCATCAACGTGATCGCCACCTCGGGCTGGCGCGGCGACCTGCATCTGCACGGACCCGAGTTCCGCCGTACACTCACGTTCGATCAAGGCGCGCTCAAAGCCGCGTGGAGCAATGCACCACACGATCGACTGGGCGAGACCTTGATCCGTGCCGGCGTGCTCTCCCGCGACCAAGTTGAAGAGCTCGCAGCGGACATGAGTTCTCGGCGTTTTGGCGAGTTGGCGGTCGATCGCGGTTTGGTCGACGCACAAGAACTCTTTCAGTACCTGCAGCGCCAGACCGAGGACATCTTCTTCGGCGCGCTTCTTGTGTCGCGGGGTTTCTACGTATTCGTCGTCGATGGCGAAGAGCCCTCGGGCACAACGGTGCATCTCTCCGTGCAGGGCTTGTTGATGGAAGGTGTGCAGCGCATCGACGAGATGGCGTTGTTTCGCGACAAGATTCCCAACAGCGCGATGTGCCCGCGCAAGAATCCAGAAGCCAAGCCGCCGAAGAAACTCGACGAGAGTGCAACGCAAGTCCTGACGCTCTGCGATGGAGAGCGTTCGATCGAAGACATCGCGCGCAAATCGGGGATGAGCGAGTTCGCGACGACCAAAGCGGTCTACCATCTGCTGCAGCAAAAACAGATCACGCTGCACGCACCCATCAACGTTGACCCTGCTCAGGTCCACGCACTCGTGGGTCAGTTCAACGAGGTGTTGCAGGACATCTTTTTTGCCGTCGCGACGTACGGCGGATTGGCGCAGACGCGCGAAACCCTCGAAGCCTGGATTTCAGGCAGTGGCTATGGCCCCTTCTTTGGGGATGGTGTGGATGATCTGGGCACGATCGACCCCGGTCACGTTGCCCAAGCGCTTCGCGGCGTCGAACTCGAACATCCCATCGAAGCGCTTCAGCAGGCGCTGCACGAACTCGCTGCGTTTGCGCTCTTTAGTGCGACAACCGTGCTGCCCCGCGACCAGGAACTCTCGTTGGCGCGCGACGTTAACGCACGGCTCAAAGCCATTCGCATGTAGTCCCCGCGGTTTTGACGGGCATACGCTCGCGGCCTAGGGTGTTTCCGCTCTATGGGCCGGAGGATCGTGGCGTTGTGTTGTCTAACGTTGGGGCTGAGTCTCCTCGTTGCCGACGTACACGCCGATCGAAACTACACCGTTCGCAACGGGGACACCTTGGCGCGCATCGCACGACGCTTCCGGGTGTCGATCACCGATATTCGTCGCGCCAACCGTCTGCGTGGAGACAACGTGCGCGTGGGTCGCAAACTGCGCATTCCCACCCACGACAACGCACGCTCGGCTCGACGCGCAGGCGCACACTTGGTCCGAGCGGGCGATAGTCTGAGCAGCATCGCGAAGCGCTACCGGGTTCCGGTCAACGCGTTGAAGCGACTCAACCGATTGCGGAACGACAACATCCGGGTGGGCCAGAGTCTGCGCATTCCGGGTCGACGCCGTGAGAACCACATGCCTCGCGTGCAAGCTCGCGAACTTCGTCCGGACCAACAAGAAGCCGCGGCACGGGCAGAGTCGCTTCAGATCGGAAGCACGCGCGCGGGTCAGACCTCGTTGGCCCGCGAGATCGATCCTCGTTGGATCGAAGCTGCAGGTCAGGCGCCCCAAGCGATTCCTGAGTATGCGTACGGCAAGGGGACTGCGATCGTCGAAGGCCAAACGGTCGAGAGCCAACCCATCGTCGACGAACCGGGAACGCTCCAACTTCCCATCGACACCGCGTACTTCATGCGAGGCTGGGGTTCGGGTGCAGGCGGCTACCACCTCGCGGTCGATATCGGCTCACCGATGAACACACCGATCCGCGCGAGTGAACGCGGCATCGTGGTGTACGCCGGAAGCGGGATTCACGGCTACGGACGCTTTGTAGTGATCGTGCATCCAAACGGCTACGCGACTGCGTATGCCCACAACAACGAGATCCTGGTTGTTGCGGGCGAACTCGTCGCGCGTGGTCAGATCATTTCGCTCTTGGGCAACACCGGGATCAGCCGCGGTCCGCATCTGCACTACATGCTGATGAAAGACGGCGAGCACTGCGACCCGTTGCCCTTGCTGCGTCCACGGATCCAGTCGCGCAGCGGAACCGAGATCGACACCAACGTGACCACGTGGGCTGACGGCGAACACCCGGAGGAGGTGCGGTGCCTCGATCGCGATGCGCGTAGGCACCCTGGTGTGCGTCGCCGTCGTTCCCGTTCGCGAATGTCCTCGCGGATGCGTGCGCGAATGCGCTAGGCGTCTTTGGCCGAATCCACCAACACCGGCGCCACAACCTTTTGCAACTCGCCCGCTTCGACCATCTCACGAAGGATGTCGCTGCCGCCGATGAACTTTCCCTGCACGTAAAGCTGCGGAATGGTCGGCCACTCGGAATACTCTTTGATTCCCTGACGCACGTCGGGGTCCTTCAACACGTCCACATCAAGGAAGCTGGTCACACCAGCGATCTTGAGCGCTTCGACTGCGACCGCCGAAAAGCCACAACGGGGAAACAAACGCGTGCCCTTCATGAAGAGCACCACGGGGTTGTCGCGAACCATCGCGTCGATCTTCTCTCGCGTTGCGTCGTCCATCAGTTGCCCATCTCTGCCCACTTGGTGGGCGTGTACGTCTTGAACGTGAGTGCGTGAATCGGTCCGTCCATCAACTCGCCGAGCGCCGCAAAGACCAAACGTTGTTGATCGACGCGTGAACGTCCTTCGAAGGCGGGCGAGACGATCACGGCTTCGTAGTGATCCTTGGTTCCCGTCAAATCCCGCACCTCCAAGTGCGAGACATCTTCGATGCCTTTTCGGATGCGTTCTTCGATCACGCTGGGTTCGACCATGAGAGATAGCTAACGCCGGAAGCCTCGGTCAGCAAAGGGTTGACTAACTGGATAACCCAGTTACTGTGTATGCGGGATGGGCCGAAAGGCACCGGTTTATGAGGTCGTTTGATGAAGAAACCCCGACGAACGAGCGTTGCCGACGAGGCATTCGACGAACTTGCTCGTTCGATCCTGTCTGGCCAGCTGGCGGCCGGAACCAAGCTCCCGTCCGAGCGCGAGTTGGAGCAAACGCTAGGTGCGAGTCGTGTGTTGATCCGACAAGCGATCCATCGGCTCGGCGATCTCGGTTTGTTGCGTGTTCGGCAGGGCGCGGCGACCCGTGTTCAGTCGCTGGATGCGATCGAAGACGTGCGTGTGCTCGAGCTGCTGTACCGCTTGGGCGAACGTCGTGCGGAGATGGATCCCTACGTCATCGAGCGCCAGTACATGAACGGCGCGTCGATGTTGGAGCTTGCAGAACTTCGTGGCAGCGACGAACAACGGTCTGCGGTGATGGAGATCGTGCGGACGAACGCACCGAACGAAGACGAGCCCTTTCTGCCTTTCGAACAGAAGTTCTGGCACGCCGTTGCTGCAGCGACGAACAATCCGATCTTACGAATGGAACTGAGCTGGTGGTATCGAACGGTAGGCGAAGCGATGCCGCGACCCAACGTGGTTGTGGAAACTCCGCTCGCTCTTCGCATCGCGTTTCATCACGAACTCGCGAGGCGCCTACTCGCACGCGACCAAACCGCGCAGTACTACTGGAGCATCGTGCGCCCCATCCTCGACAACCTAGAACTCGCATGAGGCTGATCGCGGTCTTGAGTCTCGCGTTGGTCGGGTGTTTGGGGGACGACACGGGTGGGGAACCGGACACTCAGATCGCGCTCGACGGCATCCCGTGCGACGTCAGCGATGTCATCGGTCGACGGTGTCTGCGTTGTCACGGCGACGACCCGAGTTTTGGCGCACCGATGTCGCTCACGACCGCCGCAGACTTTGCGGAACCGTCTCGCACTCCTGGCGAATCCGTCGCTGTGCGCGCACTCGATCGCATCTCGGCCGAGGACGACTTCCGAATGCCTCCGGCAAGCCAAGACCCGTTGACCGACGAAGAACGTGCGGCACTCGAGACCTGGCTGAATGCAGGCGCACCCGAAACCGAAGACCCGACGTGTACCGACGCGCCACCCGAACCCCCCTGCATGGATCCGAGCTGTCTTCCCTGCACGCCCAGCCACACAATGCTGGTTCACGGCGACAACACAGACGAACCCTTTCACGTTCCGGTCGGCGGCAATCCGTATCGCTGTGTCGCGTTTCCCTCGCCCTTCGGTCCAGGCACGCACGCTACCGCATGGGCACCGATCATCGATGACGAGCGCGTGCTGCATCACTGGATCCTCTATCGCACCGCAACGCCACAAGAGCCGGGCGAACACAACTGCAACATGCCGCTCGACGCTGTCGGCGTGATGGGATGGGCACCCGGCACGCAAGCCTCGGTCTTGCCCGACGACGTTGGCCTCGAACTCGCGCAAAACGAAGGCGAGTGGCTCATCTTGCAAATGCACTACTACAACGTCGCAGGTCACGAAGACGCGTTCGATCGGAGCGGCGTCGCGATGTGCACGGGACCCAAACGCGACAAGACCGCAGGCGTACTCACCCTCGGCTCGACCGCGATCAGCTTGCCGCCACGCATCGACAGTACGGTCACGGGTTTGTGCCCCGCCACCGCCACGCTCTTGTTGTCCGAGCCACTCCACGTGCTGGCAAACACGCCGCACATGCACGAGATGGGCACGCGCATCAAAACCGAGATCCTCCGCAACGGTTTGGAGATTCGTACGCCCACGTTGGTTGACGTGAACCCGTGGAGCTTCGACGACCAACGTACGCACTGGTTGGACGAGCCGATCACAATTCGTCAGGGCGACGCGATTCGGACGCGATGCGAGTACGCCAACTCGAGTAACGAGTTCGTGCTTTTCGGCGAACGCACGCAGGACGAGATGTGCTTCAACTTCGCACTCGTATACCCCTTGGAAGCGTTTCCTAGTGGCTTCGCACGAACGTGCCTCACGACCTTGGGGCTGTAGACGTCACTCCTCCTCGCCAAGCTCAGTGCACGGCACGCCTCCACACACTTTGCCGAGAATCCGCTCTGCATGCGGAGGGATCGCCGCGAACACAACTTGCGTGTCGACTTCTCGACCGCGCTCCACGACCTCTTTGAGCGCCAGTGCACCGGTGAGATCGATCCGCCCGACGTGCGAAAGATCGATCACCACGCGCGTCGCAAACGGTCGTTCGGCGAGCGCCTTCACCAGCGCGCGTCGAAAGAGCGGCGCAGATCCAAACCAAATCACCCCCTCAGGCGTCAGCACGAGAGTTCTGCCGCGACTCTCTGCCCGCACCTCGAACGCCTGCTCGCGCCACACATGAACCGCCAACGCTGTCGCGATGCCGATCAGGATCGCGCTCTCGATGTGGGGTGCGAGCCACAGGGTGGTCCCGAACGTCACGAATCCCACTAGACCCTGAACACGACTTTGCGACCACAGCGTCACCAAGGGCCGGGGATCCAAAAGCTTCAACACCGCACCGACCACAATCGCACCGAGCACCGCCAGCGGTAGCGGAGACAGCACGCTCGCAAAGGGCAAGAACAAGAGCACTGCGACGCCTGTGATCGCGCCACTCCATCGGGTTTGCGCACCCGCGGTCTTGTTGATCGCACTGCGCGAGAGCGAACCACCGACAGGAAACCCACTGAGCACTCCGGCGGCCAGATTCGCCACACCCTGCGACGTAAACTCCTTGCTCGGATCCCACGGATTGCGCGTCTGTTCCGCAAACGCCTGCGCAATGCTCGCCGCTTCGGCAAACCCCACCAGCGCGATGATGCTGCCCGGGATCAACAACTCCGGAAGGCGCGCCCACGGCAGATCAAACGAGAGGGGTGGAACGATCACGTTCGGAACCTGGCCGATCGTCGGGCCGCTGTAACCGGTAAGCGCTGCATACGTGATCCCGAAGATCACGGCGATGAGCACCCCCGGAAACAGTGGGTGCAGCTTCTTCCCGCCCAGCATCAACACCAGCGTGACGCCCGAAATGATCAGTGCTTGGGTGTCCCACGCACCTGGATTACTCACCGTCGCGACGACCGCTTCGATCACACCTCCGTCGGGCGCCATCCCGAAAACCTTGGGAAGCTGCGATCCCAAGATCAACACGGCGGCGGCAGCGGTGAAGCCGCGAAGCACCGGCTGACTCATCAAGTAGCTGATCGCGCCGCCGCCCATGACGCCGATCAGCACACGCACGGCACCGACGACCAGCGCAAGCAGCGCAGCCATGCCCACGTACTCGGGTGTACCGGGAGTGGACACGCTGGTGAGTGCCGCGAACGCGAGCAGGCTCGTCAGCGCGACGGGTCCCGTTTGCAGGTACGGCGACGACGCAAAGAACGCCGCCAAGATCAGAGGAATCGCCGACGCGTACAAACCGTAGTGCGGTGGCATTCCCGCCAGTTCGGCGTAGGCCATCGACTGCGGAACCAACACAAGCGCGACGCTCAGTCCGGCGATGAGATCCGCCACACGACGCTTCGTTGGCTTTCCCGTCGTGGTCATGACGCTGGTTCCGAAGCCACGTGCACGGGCATGCTTGGCTGCTGGGCTATCTGCACGAGCACCGAAAGTCTATGTCGCGCGATGAAGGGCGTTTCAACGAAGATGGCTCCACCAGCGCTGCAGCATGAGTCGGCCCACGCCATACCACCTCAAGACTCACGGACGCAAAGCCAAGGCAGCAAGTCTTCTTGGGATGAGTCGTTCAACCTTGTGGCGAAAGATGCGCGAGTACCATATCGAGTAGTCAGGGTTTCACCTGAGATGAAGTACGTCGACACGTTTTGGGGCGCTCTCGAAGGCTACGCCCGCTACTTGTGGACGGACGTCACAAGCCCCTCACTCACCAGCTACTTCTACGCACTGATCGGAATCTCGCTGGTGGTGTATGCGCTGGAACTCGCGTTTCCGTGGCGTCGCGCTCAAGCTCGCATCCGTCGCGATTTCTGGCTCGACGCGTTCTACATGTTCTTCAACTTCTTCCTGTTCTCACTGTTCGGCTACCACGCCATCGCGAGCACGGTCGAAGCGGTATTCACGGATGCACGCACAGCAATGGGCTTCGACTCGCTCGTGAGCGCAGACGTCAGCGCGTGGCCCGTGTGGCTCCAGCTGCTGGTGATGTTCGTCGCCCGCGACTTCATCCACTACTGGATCCACCGCCTGCTGCACCGCGTTCCGTTCCTGTGGAAAGGCCACCAAGTTCACCACTCGGTGCGCGAAATGGGTTTCGCGGCACACCTTCGCTACCACTGGCTCGAAACGGTGGTGTATCGAACGCTCGAGTACATCCCCCTCGGTCTCTTGGGGTTCGGTATCCAAGAGTTCTTTGCGGTTCACATCGTTGCGATCGTGATTGGGCACCTCAATCACGCCAACGTGAAGCTCCCGCTCGGGCCGCTTCGCTACGTGTTCAACTCCGCGCAGATGCACATCTGGCATCACGCCAAAGCGGTTGAACCCGTCAGCGGAGCCAACTTCGGCTTGAGCTTGAGCGTGTGGGACTGGCTATTCGGCACCGTGTACTGGCCCTCCGACGGACGCGACATCGAACTCGGCTTCGAGGCGGTCGAGTCGTATCCCACCGGATTCTGGGGCCAACTCTTGGCGCCGTTTCGAGCAAGACGAGACACCCTCGATGGTTGACCCTACGCTGTGTTCTATGTGGCCGGCGCGAGTTGTGAACGCGGACCAAGCACTCCAGCGCTATGGCTCGCTTGCGCAGTCGTTGTTCGACGCTCTTTCGGAAGGTGACCCGCTCGCCGACGCCGCCATCGCTGCACTTGATGACCCACGTTGGATTGAGCATGGGTGCGCAGGCGATTCGTTGGGCGATGCACCCCCAGCCGTTGCAGCGCTCTTCGAACATGCACGCGAAGTCCCCGACTGGGTCGAACCGAATCGCATTGAACGTGCAGGCGCGCTGTTTTTTCGGTCCGGCATGGCTGGCGGCATCACGCTTGGCGCGAAGTCGTTGATCGCGGGCTACTGCGCACCTGCCGGCAACAAGCCTCTGGTGTTTTCGGGGCAACTGGAATCCCAACTCCCACGTCGGTTGGCCGAAACAGGGCGCTTCGTGGTCGCGACCAACACGCGTGGAGCGCTCTGGCCCGGCGGTGATGGTTGGGGGATCACGCTTCGGGTGCGGCTCATGCACGCCAAGGTCCGTGCGTTGATCGCGCGGTCCGCCAAGTGGAACAGCGAGTGGGGCTTGCCGATCAATCAGCACGACATGGTTGCGACGTCGTTGCTCTTTTCGATCGTGTTTCTCGATGGAATCCGTGCGTTTGGATTTCCCGTATCAGCACAGGAAGCCGAAGATTACATCCACCTGTGGCGCTACTCCGGTTGGCTGATGGGTGTACGCGACGACCTACTGCCCAAGAGCGAACCCGAAGCTCGCCGGATGATGAGCCTGATTGAACTGACGCAAGGACCACCAGACGAAGACGCACGTGCGCTCGCGCGTGCTCTGTTGGAATCGCCACGCCGTACCATGCCCAACCCGCGACAAGCGGAGTTCCATGTATCGCTTGGAACCGGCATGTGTCGTGCGCTCCTCGGTGATGAACTCGCCGACGGCTTAGGCTTGAACCGCAATGCCTGGCGCTTCGTCGTTCCCACGGTTCGACTCGCGCGACGCGTGTTGCCCTCGTTGCCACCAAAGCTGCAGGAAGCGATGGGCAAACGCTACTGGAAGCGCAACGTCGAAACGGGGTTGGCCGGCGCACCCGCCGCGTTTCAGTTGCCGGCACGTCTCCTGCGCACCCAGCTCTAAGCGTCTTTGTTCGATTTGTTGAACTGCTGAAACGCGAACATGCCAACCAGCATGGCCGCGACGAAGATCAGCGGCTCGGTGGCGAAACTACCGAGGGAGGTCACTGCAGGCCCTGGACAAAACCCCGCCAATCCCCAACCGATCCCGAACAACGAGGCTCCAACGACCAATCGCGTATCGATCACGGTGTTCGTCGGAACCCGGTAGCAGGCTTCAAAGAGTGGCTTGGCGCGGTTTCGAACCAGTCGATACACCGGCATGTACACCAGCGTTGCCCCCGCCATGACAAGAGCGAGCGAGGGGTCCCAACTGGTCATCCCGTCAGAAAAATCGAAGAAGCCCACGACCTTCGAGGGCAGTGTCATCCCGGAAAGCGCCAACCCAAACGCAAAGATCAATCCGGTCACAAACGCGGCGGCATATCTCACAGCGCACCGCCCAACGTGCCGACGATCCACACCACGAGCGCGGCGACACTCATGAACGTCACGACCGAGACCATCGAGCGTTTCGAAAAGCGCGAAACGCCGCACACTCCGTGGCCTGACGTGCAGCCGTTGCCCATCTGCGTGCCCACTCCAACAAAGAGTCCGGCAACGACAAGCGTGGTCGTGCTTCGGTCCAAGTCGAACGTGATGGAACTGGGACTGATCCACGCAGCGATTGCACCGCCCACGACAAGTCCCAGGACAAAGAGCGCGCGCCACAACGTTTCGCCTTTTTGCAGCCGCAAGACTCCGCCGGTGATGCCACTAATCCCAGCGATTCGACCATTGGCGACGAGCAACATCGCCGATGCGAGGCCGATCAAGAGCCCGCCTAAAGCCGATGTGAGTGGAGTGAAGTTCTCCATGGCTACACGACTAGAGCCTTTGCAGGCATCGCGCCAGTCGCGCGCAAACGTTGCGGGAGTCTAGTTGTGTTCGCCGCGAACCGGGCATGGTACGGGGAGTGCATTGGAGCTGAGCATGAACATCGACGCACTCTTTGACGAAGCCACGTCCACGCTGACCTACCTCGTGTGGGATCCGAAGACCCGCGACGCGGTCGTGATCGATCCTGTGCTCGACTACAACCCGCTCGGGTCGCAGACCAGCACCGCGCAACTCCAACGACTCGACTCACGCATCAAGAGTCGTGGCGTGAACCTTCTCTACGTGTTGGAGACGCACGCACATGCGGACCATCTCTCGGGATCGCAGTACTTGAAGGCGAAGTACGGTGCCAAGCTCGCGATTGGCGAGCACATCCGAGTGGTTCAAGAGGCGTTCAAGAAGATCTACGACGCGGACTTCGCAACCGACGGCTCCCAGTTCGACGTGCTCTTGTCCGACGGCGAAACGCTACACGCCGGATCCATCACGATTGAAGTCATCGCAACGCCCGGACACACGCCCGCATGCGTCACCTACAAGATCGAGGACGCGCTGTTCACCGGCGACGCGTTGTTCATGGATGACTACGGCACAGGACGGTGTGATTTTCCATCGGGCTCTGCAGCAGATCTCTTCGATTCCGTGAAGAAGCTCTACGCGATGACGGACGAGACACGCGTCTTTGTCGGTCACGACTACCGACCAGGAGGTCGTGAACTCGCGTACCAAACAACGATCGGCCGCTCGAAAGCGAACAACCCACAACTCAGTGCACACACAACGAAGGAAGAGTTTGTGGCCATGCGCGAAGCTCGAGATGCAACGCTCCCGTCACCCAAACTGCTCTTTCCGAGTGTGCAAGTGAACGTGGACGGCGGACAAATCCCGCGACCGCGCGCCAACGGCATTCGCTACTTGTCGTTACCGCTAAACTTGTTCCGTCCCACCGACGACCTGGGTGAGCAAACGAAGTAGATCACCGAGCTTCGAACGACGCGCTCAACGAACGACACACGCCCATGGGGTCCGGATCGAGATCGGCAAGGCTTTCAAGTACGGAGCGAACCGTGTCCTCCGGCACCATCCCGCCACCCGCAGCGACAAAAGAGTCGACCAACTCTTCAACGCTCAGCCTCCCCGAGAGGTGGACGACGTCCATTCGGGTGTCGAATCGGACGCTCACGTCACGCATGGTTAGACCTTCGTCAGTCAACCAAGGCATCGTCATACGTGAACCCTCAAACGTTGCGCGCATGATGTTATCGCGGACAAATCCGGGCGCTTGGTATTCCTCGCCTTCGGCGGAGAGGATCACGATGTCGCACATCCCGCCCGCGATGGTGCCCGTCCGCACGCTGAAGGAGACGCCTGCCATCATCAAGGTCGGCCCTAGACCTTCGCTGCCAAGACCTACGATCGTGGGAACTAGTGACGCGAGCTGATTGTCGATTCCGCTCGTCCCGTCGGGGTCGACGTAGTCAGAGATGAGGCACCCTTCCTCATCGGTGGAGTCACTGATGCGTCCATCGATATCCGCTCCTTCAACTACGTCGTCGACTCCATCGAGACTGCGCAGCACCGAAACATCGACGATCGACCACATTCCCGAAATACCGGGCAACGAGCACGTGGGTTCGATGTCGCTGTCCAACGGCGCATCGACAGCGACGTCCAGCAGCGGTGCGTCGACCACAGCGTCTGTACCTGCGTCCGCACCCCCGTCGACGTCGCAAAGGCTCGGATCGTCGAGACATGCCGGAGGAACACAATTGCCGCCCATGCACGCAGTGAACGTTCGAGGGTCTCCGTCGCCGGGGCAGGTGACATCCACACACGCTCCATCGATGAACACACTGACGCCAAAGCGTGAGGTCAGACGAACGTCTCGCACCTGCTCCGCAATCAGCCCACCTGCCGGGTCGAACGCGCGCACCCGCAATACGTACTCATCGCTCGGTGCACGCAGCTCGGCCACGCGAACGCCGTCATCCAAGTTGTCTGCAGGAACAAACGCGTAGTCCACACCAGTGACAAGCGTGGTTCCGCGGGAGAGTGAGACCTCGACACTAGTGAGTTCTGTGACCGCCGCGAGGTCGCTCGTCACGTCCACCAAGAGCTCCGGATCGCTGCTCGAACATGCGAGTACCAAGCTCGCCAAGCAACACCAACGAAGCATTGCTTGAAGGTAACACGCTCGTCAGAGATGTGCGCGCGCGACCGTCGAATCCGGATCACGTCGAAGCGCTTCTTGCCACGCGTCGCGTGCGTCCTCGTCGCGGCCTGCGCGTTCACGCATCAAGGCCAAGTTCATCACCGGGTGCGGGTCCGCGGGATCGAGTTCCGCGGCCCGCTGCAACGCCTGCTCGGCTTCTGCATCTCGGCCCAACTGCATCAAGGTCGCACCCAATCCATTGTGCGCTGCTGCGAGTTGCGGCCCATTGCGAAGTGCCTGGCGAAACGCTTCCTCGGCACCCGCGAAGTCCTGCTGAGCGACCAGGAGATTGCCGAGCTTGACCCACACCGCCGAGTGGTTCGGTGCTTCGCGAAGCGCCGCGCGAAGGTGATCCAACGCGTTGTCGACCGCGCCTTGCTGCAGCGCCAAGTCCGCCAAGCCAATGCGGCCCGAGATGTCATGCGGCGCGAGTTCCGAAGCGCGTTCGAATGCGTCTTGCGCGGCGTCAAAGTCCCCATCATCCAACGCACACAGCGCGAGACCCAGCCACGCATCGGCGTCTCCAACCGCCAGCTCTGTCGCGCGCTCAAACGTCTCCCGCGCTCGTTCGGCTTCGCCGGCATCCCTCAGCACGCGACCCAGGTTGATGTGCGGATCGGGAAACGACGCATCCAGCGCAATCGCTCGCTCGAACGCTTCGCGCGCCGAGTCGGACTCCTCAGCCATCTCCAACGCCAAACCACGACGGTTGTGCAGCGCGGGTAGAGTCGGCGCGAGTTCGATGAGTCGTCCAAGCGCCACCAACGCCGCGCGCGAGTCGTGTTCGTCCAACGCGAGGTCCGCATGCATGAGCAACGCGCGTGGGTGTTCGGGATTGGCACCCAACGCTTCGTTGACCTGAATTTCCGCGCGGTGGTGCTGCATATTTGCGCGCGCGATTGCCGCCGCCACAACACGCAAGTCCGGCGACCAACCATCCTGATGCCGTGCCTCGGTCAGTGCCCCTTCTGCGAAGATCAGATCGCCTGCCTGCAGGAAGGTGATCGCTTCGGCATACGAACGCAGCCCCTCCAACCCCTCAGCGCCCAGTTCGATCGCCTCGTCGATCGCATCCATCGCCTCGGCGGCCTTCAGATCCGACCATTCCGGAGCCTCGCTGATCGGTGCCGAAAGCCACGCTCGAGCCTTCTGTTCAGCCTCGGCTGCGCCATCCGATCGCCACACGATTCCCACCGTCGCCAAGGCAGCGGAAGCCAACGTGATCCCCAACACGATCCGAAGCGGTTTGCGGCTCATGTCTCGGGCTACGAAGCCGATCGATCGGGGTCAAGAAAGTGGCGCATCGTTCGCGTCGATAGGTTGTCATTCGTGCTACCGACGTGGTGAAATACGGAGCTGTTTCGATGAAACACCCTCTCCTCGGAAAGCGCCTCGCCGGAAAGTACGAGCTCATCGCCCTCGCGGGTGAAGGCGGCATGGCGGAAGTGTTTCGTGCTGTCACGCACGGGGTGGCTGGCTTTCGTCGACCGGTGGCGATCAAGCGCGTGCTCGAACACTTGAGCGAGGACCAAGAGTTTCTCGACATGTTCGTGGAAGAAGCACGCGTGATGGCCGCGCTGCAGCACCCCAACATCGTGCAGATTCACGACTTCGATAAAGACGAAGAGGGCGCGTACTTCCTCGTGATGGAGTGGATCGAAGGACTCAACCATCTCGACTGGCTGCGTTCGTACGTTTCGCGAGGTGAGCAAACGCCGTGGCATCTCGTGGCCGCCGTCGGAATTGAAGTGCTCAAAGGTCTGAGCGGCGCGCACGAGAATCAGGATGCCGATGGAAACGTCGTGCCGGTGTTCCACCGCGACGTGACTCCGCAGAACATCCTGATGGGAAACAACGGCGTGATCCGCCTGACCGACTTCGGACTTGCACGTGCGATGGACCGTGCACGCATGACGCGACCGCAGATGGTCAAAGGCAAGCTCTCGTACTTGGCTCCGGAGTTGACCGGTGGTGCGGACGCAACACCCCAAACCGACATCTTCGGTGTTGGTGTGGTGCTGTGGGAAGCACTCGCGAATCGAAAGCTCTTTGATGGTGATGGTCCGCTCAACATCCTGACCAAGATCAGCGAGTGTCAGGTGCCGCCGCTCGCGGAGGAGCGCCCGGACATTCCGCGCAAGCTTCACGACACTGTGCACCGTGCGTTGCACAAGGATCCGTCCAAGCGCTATCGGTCTGCCCGATCCATGGTGCGCGCACTCTCGAACATCCTTCGGATGACGCCGGAGAGCACCAGTGCTGAGGTTCTCGCACAGAATGTAAAGGCTGCCCGGGACGAGCTCGCTCGTCGTGCACGCCCGTCGAAGAACACCGAAGACCTCGAACTCGACGACCTGGAAGAAGCGGATGACCAGCCTGATGATGGCGGCCACTTTCCGCTGACGCGTCGCAAAGAGTAGCCGCGTCGGGTGAAGCTCCTCGCCAAGGTTGCGTGGGTTGTGTTGGTCACGCTGGTGATCGCAGATCTCAGTGCGCGGCTCGTCACGCACGAGAACCCCGAGTCCGAACTGGAGGACTACCCCACTTTACAGAGTCGGCTTCGTCGTACCGAAGTCGTGTCGAAGATCATGACGGTCGAAGCGATTTTGGATCGTCCCGATCGTTATCCAGCACCGCGGTTTCGACGCAACAGCGAAGGCGACGTTCAAGCCGAAGGCTGGACCACGTTCGGTGCGCTTCGTGACGAGGACTTTCCGCGCACACCCGCACGCGAGCAGACTCGCCAGGGCGTTGTGCGCATCGCGTTCTTTGGCGGTTCCACCACGTTCGATGGCTACCCCGAAGCGACGGGCGAAGTCCTGGCCGAAGAGTTCGGCGACCGGGTCGAAGTGTTGAACCTGGGATTCCCGGCATCGAACACCGCCACGACCACCTTGTTGATGCGTCGCTACATCGCGCGATGGAGCCCGCACATCGTCGTCGTCTACCACGGGTTCAACGACCTCGTGTATTTCAAGTCACGTGCGCGCGCACTGCATCTCCTCGCGACGGGTGGGCGTGACTTCGACGTACCGGTCCCCATCGAACCGCGAGGTTCACGTGGCTTGTGGACACTGCTGACGGAGAATCGCGATCCGCGCGCGCATCCAGCGTTGGCTGTGTCGCGCTTTCTCGAACCGACCAGCTTCTACTGGGACATGCAGCGCGCGGCTTGGGATGGCGGCTACGACTTCTACGTGTCGACGTTCGCCTCGCCACACACCGCGGAGCTGTCTGAAGCCCATCGCGGGTACTACGAAGCCGACATTCGCTACTTGTGGCCGGTGCTTGGATCGGTGGCGGAGTACACGCGTGACCTGGACAAGTACAACGCGCGAGTACGTCGGTTCGCACATCGCTCTGGAGCGCGATTGATCGACGTGGCGAGCGCGCTGGATGCTGGGCGACCGCAGTTCCGCGACAACTGCCATCGAACCCCAGCCGGTCGTCAGGCGCATGCCGAGTTGGCAGCACAACAACTCGCGCCCCGGATTCGCGAGCTTCTTGCGGAGGGGGCACCGAGGCCTGTGCGACGTCCGGTTGTCGTGGGCGGCACATCACCCGAAGCGAGTTGCGAACGTGGCCGCTGTCCGCAAGGTGCGTGCTTTGTGCCCGACGGAGAGTACCTCTTTGGCTACGACCGACCGGACACCGATCGTTTGCTGCAAAACCTGGAAGACGCTGTCGGTTTTGCGACACCCATTTGGTGTGAAGACGATGGACCGCAATCGCGCGTGCGAATCTCCGGGTTTTGCATCGACGAGATCGAAGCCACCGAGTCGAGCGCTCGCGCGTGTGTGCGTTCCGGTGCGTGTCCGTTCAATCGTTTCGTGTACCAAGGGCGCGAGAACTTTCCCGCGATCGTTCCAACCGCAGTTGATGCGGAACGGTATTGCGCGTGGAAGGGTGGACGCCTGCCGACCGACGCCGAGTGGGAAGCCGCAGCGCGTGGAGACATCGACTGGAACGCCTCTCCCGGCAACTACTGTGGAAGTGAGTGTGAGTTCGGACGCGAAGGGGTCGATGACCACCCGACCAGCGCACCTATTGGATCGTATTCGTACGTAAGTCCCTTTGGCTTGATCGACGCAGCAGGAAACCAATGGGAGTGGGTTGCCGACTGTTTCGATACGGCGATTCGGACACGCACCGATGGCAAGCAGGATCCGATCTCACCGCAGGACGAACTCTGTCGGCGCTTCATGCGAGGGGGTAGCTACTCCTCGTATCCAGGCATCCTTGAACGACGAGTGGGACACGGAAGCTTCGACATCGACGTTCGTTCACGCGGAGTTCGATGCGCCTACGATCTCGGCGAACCCACCGTTCACACTCCCGTCGGGCGCGAGGAACTCTAGAGCGTCGCGAGGTAACGGCTGAACGCGAGGGTCGAGTTCACCTTCAACCCGTCGGCCGGACGAACCTTCGCAACCGCCGCGTCAAACACCCACGCCCCAGACTCCAAAGCGTCCACGTACGCGTTCAACACCTCAGAGAACGTGGAGCCAAGCCGGACAAACTCACTCTCGGAACACATGCCGATCAACTGGCCTGCTGTGCCGTTGGGACCGGGGGCGAAGTCGAGGCAGGTGTTGTCACCGTCCCAATGCGGGTAACCGGCGATAGGAACTCGCGCCGAGTGGTAGAGCGCATAGCGAAGCACGCCCGCGTCGTCGACAGCGTCGTAGTCTTCGCCCTCTGCTTCTGCTTCTTCGCGGTACTCGCTCTCGAGTTCGACCAGGTCTGCGTGAAACCGCACGACGTGTTCAAGCGGAGCAAGCAGCCCACTCCCCGGCAAGAACGGGAACGCTTCGCTGGTTTGGTCTTGCCCATCGTGAAGCAAGATCGACTGCTTGTAGTCCTCCGGAAGCGCGCGACCGAGAGCCTTCTCCGCGGAGTCGACAGCAGACGCCGACGCACCGGCACGTAAGTGCAGCGACTTGCCCGCCGATTGCGCAACCTGCTCGAGCCGACTCCAGAGTGCATCCATGGCCGCCACCCTACCGGATTCCTACTGTGGCAGCTCGCTGAGTACTGCAGCTACCGCGTCGAGTTGTGCACGCCCCAGCCATTTGCAGCGTCGAGGTGACCAGCCTTCAGGCATCGGCGCGTTCGCGTTGTCTTTGAAGGGTTGCTCCAGTGTCATCGCCACCGCACCAAACGCGTGCGCAACTTGGTTGGTGCACATCGTCATGTTGGCTTTGCCTGGCGCGGCGCGCGGATAACCGTGCTTGGTTTGAAAGTCCGGACAAACTCGAACGAGTGTTTCGCAGTACACGTCGCGCATCGCCAGCACGTGCTCGGGCAGTCCTGCCACGCCATCTGGACCGGCGATGAAGTTGTAGGGAAGAGCTTCGTCGCCATGCACATCAAGGCAGAGCGCGACGCCGGTCTCGTGCATGCGGGCCTTGACCAGGGCGACCTCGGGTTCCGTGTCCATCTGGGGTTCCTGCCACACCCGGTTCAGGTTCTTGCCAGCCGCGTTGGTGCGCAAATGTCCACGCTGACTGCCATCTGGGTTCATGTTGGGAACGATGTAGAAACGCGCACGCGAGAGCAGTTCGCGAGAAAGCGATTCCGCGGGATCGGTGAGCCGGTCGAGAAGACCTTCGATGAGCCACTCCGCCATGCTCTCACCGGGGTGTTGGCGACCGATGATCCAGACGGGAATGTCGCCGGACCCAAACGTCAGCAAGTCGAGCGTGTTGCCATCCAGAGTGTCGCCCAAGACTTCGAGGCGTCCGTGTCGCTGCATCTGTCCGACCACGCGTTGGTGACGCTCCCACGAGTACGGAGCGAAGTACGCGTACCAGATCGTGTCCTCTTCGACGTCGTGTTCAACGATCAGCTCGCCGTTGTCGTAGCGAGTGTCGACCCGAAACCACGTGACGCGGTCGTACGACGCGCAGGTGCGATACCCAGGCCAACCCTTTTCGTAGCTGGCGTCGGACGCGTTGGTGATGCGCCAGCAAAGCCGTTGACCTTTCGCACCGCTGACGCGGAAGTGGAACCACTGCATGTGTTCGTCCCCGGCGTCCGGTCGGATTTTCAATCGCACGTCGTTAGCCTTTTCGGCGGAGACGACGATGATGTTTCCCGAGTCAAAGCGGTCGGTGATGCGAATCATGGCGCCGATCGCTACCACGTTTTAGCTGCAGGTTGTGCTCGCACACGCGCGCGTGCATCGTGCGGCAGCAATGGGCTGGGATTGCACGTTTCATCTCGTGGACCCGAAAGCGGTTACGAAGGTCGTTCGGCTTCTTGTGAAGGGCAAGCCTCCACCCGAGGAGTTCCTCGCAGCGTATGAGACCGGCGCCAAACTGTGGGCCGAAGCGCACAAGCGAGTGCTCAACGATGAACCCGCAGACGCAGCGCAGATTGCCTGCCAACTGGCGATCTACGCCTCTGCCGCCCAGCTTCCGCACACGTCCGCGCGAAATATCGCGTTCTCGTTTGGGGAGATGCCTGAACCAGGTCGTCGTGACGGCCCTTGGATCCGAGACACATGGACCAAGTCCCCCGAAGCGATGTTCAAACCGTTGCTCAAGCAGCGCCCGGAGCTCGAAGGCACATTTCGAACTGCGTTCGAAAGCAACTCGGACACAGGTGTGTTCATTCCGGCCAAACACTGCGCCGACGCAGCGGAACTGGTTGTCCAAGCGCGAGCGGGATCCAAGAGCGAACGACTCTCGCAAGGCTACACCGAACTTGAGCGCGCACTTCGGGCTGCGCATCGCCACGGACTCGCATTTTGGGAAGCCACTGATCTCGGCGTCGCGCAGACCAACGCGGAGATGTTGAACTACGCGTTCGAATCGTTCTCAGATGTTCTCGACGAAGGAACACGCGACACGCGCATTCCCGCGATCCGGATGTACGACGGCCACGTATTTGTCCGAACCGACGATCGCTGCGAGATGTTTCGTGCCGAATCGCCAGACAAGCGAGAGAAGTGCTCGCTCTTTCCGTACGAAGGCGCATCACGCGCGAAAGACGGCCGGTGGTTGCTTTCTGTCGGCCATTCCATGACCGATGGAATCGCCGCGATCTTTGTCGCAGAACCTTCCGATGGAACCGGCGGACCCAGCGAACGTCGCGTCGACATCGCCGACGTCGGTGGTGAAGGCGACGAACTCTGCGGAAACCTGGTGTGCCAGAAACGAATTACCAGCACGAGCTTTAAGTGGCTGACCGGTGACCGCCTGGTTGCGGTGGAGATGCCAGAACCCACACGCAAACGTCATCGCAAGCGCCTCCCCAAAGGCTGCGCCCGTCTCGGAAACGGAACGCCGGTCGCAATCTACGATGGCCATGCGTGCGAAGTCGTGGACGGCAAAGTGAACGCGCGCTGGGATCTGCACATCCGAGTGGGCGACTCGTACTGGGCGTTTGGCGCTTGGGGAAACGACGGCCTGTACTTCACGCACAAGAAGCATCTCTACAGGACCAAGCGCGATGCCAAACCCGAACCCGTGGCGAAGCTGTCGGATTGGAGCAGTGGGATCTTCGAGTTCCCAAGTGGCGAGATCTTCGTGAACCACCAACGGGACTACAACAAGCTCGGCGCACCGCTGAAGCACGCAGCGACGATGCTCAACTTGGCCAGCGGCGAGCTGCGAACGTTTTCCGAAGCCGATCTTGGAGGAAGCAAGTTCGCGCCGCTCGGAATCGCGAATGGTGTGATGTGGGGCAGCTACGGATTCTCGAGCAAAGGCGGACGGGGACTGTTCACCGTGTCCGCGAGCACCCTGTGGAACGGCGGGCGTCCGGGCAAAGTGAAAGCACCACCCGCGATTGGCTAGACCACTCCGCGGAAGACGTGCAACCTCAGGCTGGAGGTTGTGGTGGCGAAGAAGGACAAGGCGAACGGCAAGTCGAAGCGCAAGGGCAAGTCCAAGAACGGAACGTTTGCCGAGCCTCCTCCGAAGCGCCCACGACTGAACAAGAAGGTCTACGAAGCGGAGCTAGAGCGACTGCACGTGGAACTCGCGAAGCTGCAGTCGTGGATCATGGCGACCGGTCAGCGGATTGTGGTGATCTTCGAGGGCCGTGACGCTGCGGGTAAGGGCGGGACCATCAAGCGGTTGACCGAGCCTTTGAACCCTCGAGTTGCCAAGGTCGTTGCACTCGGCACACCCACCGATCGTGAAAAGACGCAGTGGTACTTTCAGCGCTACGTCCCACATCTTCCTGCAGCCGGCGAGATGACCATCTTCGATCGGAGTTGGTACAACCGCGCGGGCGTCGAGCGCGTGATGGGCTTTGCCACCGACGATCAGGTGCGTGAGTTTCTCTACAGCGTGCCGCAGTTCGAGCGCATGTTGGTGCGCAGCGGCATCACGTTGATCAAGTACTGGTTTAGCGTGAGTGCGGAGGAGCAGGAGCGACGATTTCAGGCGCGCATCGAGCACCCCACCAAGCGCTGGAAGATCAGTCCCATGGACATCGAGTCGCGGGGACGGTGGGACGACTACTCGCGCGCCAAAGACGAGATGTTTGCGTACACGGATATCAAGCAAGCGCCGTGGTACGTGGTGGAGTCGGACGACAAGCGGCGCGCGCGACTCAACTGCATTTCGCACCTGCTGAGCTTGCTGCCGTATGCCGATCACATTCGGTCGAAGATCGAGCTTCCGCCGCGTCCGGAGACGGAGAGCTACGTGAGGACGCCGTACGAAGACCAGAACATCGTCCCGCGTCGTTTCTGACCTCAAGAACGCAGCGAAATGATCCGATGGGTGGATCGTGGCGCTCATCGAGATTGTCTATGCCAGTGCGGCAACCGTTCCGTTTTCGCGCGACGAACTTATCGAGCTCCTCAGTGTTGCGCGTCGGAACAACTCCGAAGTCGGCGTGAGTGGAGTCCTCCTTTACCTGGATGGTTCGTTCCTGCAGGTGTTGGAGGGAGACGAAGCCGACGTCGAAACTGTGTTCAAGCGCGTCGAGAAGGATGCACGTCACGGGAACGTGATGGTTCTGCGACGTGGGGAGATCGAGGAACGCAGTTTCGCCGAGTGGACCATGGGGTTTGTCGACATGCGTGGTCGTGCGGATGGGTTTACAAACTTCCTGAGGACGGGAATTCACCAAGCCGCAACAGAGCACGCGAACGCGGTTCTGAAGACGCTGAGACAGTTTCGGTCCGGACGTTTTCGACGACGTATTCGGTGAGCGAACTCTCCGGCCTTCGCGCAGATCGTTCGTCTGACGAACTTCGCGACCAAGCGTTCACGAGATGCATGTCACCCACCTGGAGCACGAGACTGCTCGAGGCGCGTGATGCCGTCCGAAGCGACACAGATTAATCCCAGCTTGTAGGGTCGTTCTGTCGGATCGCGTTGTACTGTGTACATGGACGGGATCGTGTCTAAGAGCCCACTCGAACTCGCCGACGATGTTCCGCATCAGATCGGCCGATACCGCCTCGCGTTTGAGTTCGCGGCAGGGGGTATGGCGACCGTTTACCTCGCGCGTGAAGCGGGTGCGAGTGGCATGAACCGAGCCGTGGCGCTCAAGGTCATTCATCGCCACCTCGCGCAGCAGCAAGACTTCATCGACATGTTCCTCGACGAAGCGCACGTGGCTTCGCGGATCAACCATCCCAACGTTTGTAGCGTCTACGACTTCGGCCAAAGCGAAGACGGCACGTACTACATCGCGATGGAGTACCTCGTCGGCGAAACCGTGTCGCGACTCATCCGTCGACTGGCGAAAACCAACGGCACGTCGCCACTCTTGGTTGCGCAAATCGTCGCCGATGCATGCGAAGGACTTCACGCCGCGCATGAGCTGCTCGGACCCAACGGCGAACCGATGGGAGTTGTGCACCGTGACGTGACTCCGTCGAATATCTACGTCTGCTACGACGGCACCGTTCGAATCGTCGACTTCGGAATCGCGAAAGCAGCCAACAAACTGCACACAACGCGCGCGGGACAGCTCAAGGGCAAGATGAGCTACGTCTCGCCAGAGCAGTTTGAGCGCAGTGCCGATCGGCGCGCGGATGTGTGGTCGCTTGGTGTTGTGTTTTGGGAAGCGTTAACCAAGAAGCGTTTATTTCGCCGTGACACTGAGCCGAAGACCTTGCTCGCTGTCGCGCAGGCGGAAGTCCCTCCCCCCTCGAAGCATTGTTCCGACCTTCCGGCAGGACTGGATGAAGTCGTGCTCAAGGCGTTGGAGCGAGATCCGGACAACCGGTATCCGACTGCGCGAGCGATGGGCCGTGCGATTCGTTCGGTGCTCTTGAAGCATCAAGTGTTAGTTGGCCCACCTGAAATCGCCGACCTGATGACCGGTTTGTTCCCCGAGGAACGTGCGCAGCGGCTTCTCCTTGTCGAGCAGACCCTGCGTGTTGCGCGAACGCGGGTGGAGCGAGTCTCCAGTGTTGTCGGCGAGCAATCCAACAGCGGAGTCGTGAGCGACGTCAGACTGAGTCCGAGTCCGCGACCGAGCGCGACTTCGACTCCGGTTCCGAGTCCGAGCTCAACTCCGAGTCTGAGACCAAGCGCAACTCCGCTTCCGAGACCGGGCTCGAGTCTGAGACCAAGCGCGACTCCAATTCCGCGACCGAGCTCGACTAGTCCACTCGATCAGTTTCCAGCGTTGGATGAGTACGGCGAGAGCGACCCCACCCACGTGACCGACCACGGCGTGAGCGTCGATGGAATATCCGTCGATGACGTCGCGGAGCCCCAACCTGTTGCGCGTCCCACGCCTCGGCCTGTCGCACCCGTCGCTGCCCAACCTGTTGCCCAACCTGTCGCCGTTCAGCAGCCAGTTGTCAAACCCGTCGCGGCCAAACCCGTCAAACCTGGTGCCGCGAAGAAGTCCAAGCGTTCGATCCCGCTTGAGGCGTGGCTACTTGTTTTGTCTCTTGCTCTCGTGGGGCTGGCGATTGTCGGCCTCGTCAAGTGGGAGAACTCGTCGGATGCAACCGCGACGCATATTCCTTCGAGACTCGAACAGCCGGCGCCAGTTGCGCAGCCTGAATCAACTGCGACGGACGTGGTTGTCGAAGACGAAGTGAATGAGGTGCCTGTCGAAGAACCGACAGTTGAGCTCGAAGAACCGATCGTCGAGATCGAAGAGCCGACCCCCACGCGCATGCGACGTACGCCAAGAATGCGAGCGGCTGTTGAAGCCGAGCCCCAGGAAATACAACCGGTAAGAGGGCCTGGGACTGCGCTCGTCGTTATCGTGGGAGGCTGGGCTCAAGTCAGTGTCGGTGAGCGGAGCCTCGGACGAGCGACAGGTCGGTTCGAGCTCCCTGCTGGCCGTCACGAGCTGACGATTCGCCCATTCGGAATGGACCCAGCCGAGCAGCGCACGATCGAGATCAACGAAGGTCGGGTGACGCGCATTTCAGTAACCGCCATGCGGTGAACTCAGCTTTGGGCAGCCAACTCTGCTTTGGGCGGCTCCCCGAGCGCTTTGGGCGGCTTCGCTTTGGGGCGGCTCCTTGAGCCCCAGGTACTCGAAAGTCTGTTGAGTTGGCGAACGACGACGCCATCCGCCGACGCGGGACTCGGGGCGGCGCTTTGGGCGGCTTCGCTTTGGGGCGGCTCCTTGAGCCCCAGGTACTCGAAAGTCTGTTGAGTTGGCGAACGACGACGCCATCCGCCGACGCGGTACTCGGGGCGGCTCCTTGAGCCCCAGGTACTCGAAAGTCTTGTATGTCCGCCGTCGCGGTATGTAAGACGTGGAGCCGACATCGGCAGACCGTTAAGTCTGTGGTCCAAAGAGACCGTTTAACAGCATTGGTCGCCGAGGTCGTCCCCTCCACGACGAGCCCGAACAGTTGCCCCATCCGCCGACGCGGTACTCGGGGCGGCTCCTTGAGCCCCAGGTACTCGAAAGTCTGTTGAGTTGGCGAACGCCGACGCCATCCGCCGACGCACGCCACCGACTTTTCCCGGGGCGGCTCCGGCTCCTTGAGCCCCAGGTACTCGAAAGTCTGTTGAGTTGGCGAACGCCGACGCCATCCGCCGACGCACGCCACCGACTTTTCGCAAAAAGCCCGGCGTCAGGGCCGGCACGCATTCTGCTCAGTCGAAGGCGTGTCTCACTCGAGGCCCGTTGTCCGGGGCGCGTGTTACTCGCTCACCCGCCGCTTCGCTTTGGGGCGGCTCCTTGAGCCCCAGGTACTCGAAAGTCTGTTGAGTTGGCGAACGACGACGCCATCCGCCGACGCGGGACTCGGGGCGGCGCTTTGGGCGGCTTCGCTTTGGGGCGGCTCCTTGAGCCCCAGGTACTCGAAAGTCTGTTGAGTTGGCGAACGACGACGCCATCCGCCGACGCGGTACTCGGGGCGGCTCCTTGAGCCCCAGGTACTCGAAAGTCTTGTATGTCCGCCGTCGCGGTATGTAAGACGTGGAGCCGACATCGGCAGACCGTTAAGTCTGTGGTCCAAAGAGACCGTTTAACAGCATTGGTCGCCGAGGTCGTCCCCTCCACGACGAGCCCGAACAGTTGCCCCATCCGCCGACGCGGTACTCGGGGCGGCTCCTTGAGCCCCAGGTACTCGAAAGTCTGTTGAGTTGGCGAACGCCGACGCCATCCGCCGACGCACGCCACCGACTTTTCCCGGGGCGGCTCCGGCTCCTTGAGCCCCAGGTACTCGAAAGTCTGTTGAGTTGGCGAACGCCGACGCCATCCGCCGACGCACGCCACCGACTTTTCGCAAAAAGCCCGGCGTCAGGGCCGGCACGCATTCTGCTCAGTCGAAGGCGTGTCTCACTCGAGGCCCGTTGTCCGGGGCGCGTGTTACTCGCTCACCCGCCGGACCAACTTTCGCAAGGCGTTCCTAGCGCCTTGGCATCCTGGAGTGAACCAAGCCTGGCTGTACGCCCTTGGGTACGCCCAGCAAGAAACCGGCGTCACGCTCCACTGCGCGTCCAGAGTCATCAACCACCATCACATCTCGATGTCCGACGACAACGAGAACCGACCTGAGTTCGTTCGACTCCTTCACAACGACGTCAGCCGTTCCATCAACATGCTGCTCGGACGAGAACGCTACGACGCACCAGGACAACTCTGGGATGACCGTCCTACGCATTGCATGCGTCTTCTCGACGCCGAGGCTCAAGCGTCACAACTCATCTACGAAGCCGTACAGTGCGTCGCCGCCGGACTCGTTCGCACGCCCGGCGACATGCCAGGCTTCGTGTTCGACTTTGCGATGTGGGCACGTGGCGTCATTCGTGTTCGGCGCCCCGGCTTCTTTTACGATCCCCGCTTTCGTCCAGACTGGGTCGAAGTTCGGTTTCGACCGCCGGCAAAGCTCTTGGCTGCGTTCGGTGGCGACCTCAAACGCCTCATCCACTACATGAAGAAGCTTCTGCGCGAAGCGATTCGCCAGCTCAACCGAGCTCGAAAGTGGCCGGTGATGGGCGTTCAACGCATCAAGCGTATTCATCCCTACAACGAGCCTCGTACCCGACAAGAACGTGGTGGACTCATTATTCCGACATACAAACAAGGTGCGGGAGGCCTTGTGGGTCGAAGGGTGCACATCCAAGCCAAACAAGAGACCACCGCGTTTCGTCAGCAAAGCCGAGAGGCGTTCCAAGCCCTGCGTGCAGGCAACCCCAAGTCGTTTCCGTACGGCACATACCAATGGCGTCGCTTGTTGGATGTGGATGTTGAGAGTCCAGACCCCTCGCTGCTCATCACAGGCCCCGAACCGACAGTGGACGAGACGATTGAGCTGCTTCGACGCAAACCTCGCAAGGCGTCCGACGAGCAAGTCGAGAAGCTCTTGAGTGACGTCAAAGATACCTACCGGCAAGAAGCCGATGACGTCGTCGAGTTCGATGCGATTGAACTCGTTGATGAGAAGCCGCGCGTCGTCACGAAGACAAAGCGACCGCGTGGAGCGAGACCGCAGGCCGCAGTGAAGCATCGGTTCGACCGAAACGAGCCCAGCGATGCAGCGCGGATTGTCGTGAAGCGAGATGCGCGACGTGGTCGACCGAAGCGAAGCAACTCCGACCCACCTGAATAACCACATCGCGATTGCGAACGCGCTGCGTGAACAACACGCGGCGCATTCGTGCGTCTTGAGCACGAGATTGCACTCAGAAGGGCGGGTTGAGAGGCGAGGAGGCCGCGAACAGCGGTCTCACGGCGTGTGTTGTTGCGAAGGAGACGTTGACTGCGAGTCAGAAACGCAGTTTGAGTTTCGAACTCGTGCGAGTACCTGGGACCGATCACTCTGGGCGGGGCAGCGGCGGACTCACAGCGCGTGTTATTGGCGCGGAGACACTGAACTGCGAGTCAGAAACGCGGGGTGAGTTTCGAACTCGTGCGAGTACCTGGGACCGATCACTCTCTGGAGGGATGAGTACCTGGGACCGATCTTCACAAGTGCCGGGAGACACGAAGCCGCGAGCGGCGGACTCACAGCGCGTGTTATTGGCGCGGAGACACTGAACTGCGAGTCAGAAACGCGGGGTGAGTTTCGAACTCGTGCGAGTACCTGGGACCGATCTTCGCGACAAGTGAACAGGTGAGTTTCGAACTCGTGCGAGTACCTGGGACCGATCTTCGCGACAAGTGAACAGGAGTTGAGTTTCGAACTCGTGCGAGTACCTGGGACCGATCTTCGCGACAAGTGAACAGGTGGCGTTTCGTCGCGGTCGGCCCATCCTTGAAGCAGTTGCTGTCGAAGCTGGTCTCCCGCTCGCGCATTGAGAAACTCGGCAACCAGCGCGTGATGTTCCCCGTCGGAGAGTTCCTCGTATCGTTCAGTGATCTGGTCGATGAGGTGCACCTCTACTCCCAATGCTCCCACTCCCTATTCTCGTCGTCCGTCCATCTCGGTGACTCCACGACGAGTTCGCCGGACCAACGAACGGCAAGTGTGTACACGCGAGTCTCTCCGGGTTCGTACACTCGGCCAGCCGAGTTGAACGGAAGCAAGAACACCATGTACTCAACTCGATGACTGTCCGCGATCACGGCGCTGGTCAGAATCCCCTCCATCCATGTGGGCGCTTGATACTTGGTACTGATCCGACACGTGACGCACGGCCACGGTTCGGTGGAACACGGTGTAGCTCGGTGGACGTGCTCAATCTGGGCGCAAACTCGAACCAGTAGCGCATCGACGATCGCGTCCGCAGTCATGCGGTCGCGCCGAACGAGAGCTTCGGAATCGAAGACCGATTCGTCCAGAGTCATCGGTTCGCACTGTACATCTTCGTTCCACGCACAAACGCCAGCTGCTCCCCTCGAACCAACGCGTCGACTGACTCCTCTCGACGCACGAGCGCACCGTTTTGAAACACGCTCAGCTCCGAACCCGCTCGTATCGCTACCAGTTCGTCACGCGTGACATTGAACTCAGCAGGCCCGGACGGTCCGACAAACAAACGCTTCAACTCATACGTTCGAACATCGAAGCGATACACACTTCCATTGGGTAAGGCTGCGTAGATCCGATCGCCGCGCACCACCGTGGCTTCGATGTCTCCCTCCCACGGCACAACGTGCGATGACACGCGCTTCCCATCGAGGGTGTACGCGTGCAATCGACCGAATGTCCCGAAGACCCAGATTCGATCATCCACGCCCACAATCGCCGACGGGTATTCTTCGAGGAACAACTCCACGAACTCCGAAGGGTCTTGGACGTACGGTTCGCCGTGACGCGCGACGTAGACGCGACGGTCGTGCACACAAAACTCCGCCTCGGGTTCGGACCGATAGAGTTGTTCACCGGTTTCGAGGTTTAGCGAGATCACACCTTCTAGGTCGATGTCGCCAAAGTGCGCAGTAAGCATCGGAGGGTGAAACACCGGCTCGATCAACGTTGGAGCCTCGAACTCGCGAGTCTCGAACTGCTCGCCGGGATTCTTGTGGTGAACAGCAAGCTTCTCTCCACGCGGTTGCTCGATCCCGATCAGTTCGGAACCACGTTTTGCAAAGTGCAGATCCCCACCGACACGAGGCACATCCAAGACGAACTCGAACACGTCACAGCCACGCTAGGAAAAACTCGAAGAGCACGGCCACGATCGTAATCGGGATCACCAACCCTATCGCTGAACCGATCAGGTACTCGCGAAAACGCAGGTTGCTCATGGCCAACGCGTAGTTCAACGGCGGCGCCATCCACAAGATCAGTCGCAGCACCGCCACGCTTCGGATTGGTTTCGCATCCAAGCGATCGAGCCACTTCTTCAGAAACGGTCGCTTCACGTCCGCTAAGGGCTGTCCACCGACTACACGCACAACAACAAAGCTGACCGACACGCTCACAAGCGCACCCAGGTAGCCGGCAAACCCACCCATGAGTTGGCCGTATGCGACGATCGCTGCAGCAACGAACACAAGACCGGGAACGTGCAGCAGCTCGCCAACGGCAAACACTCCCAGGAACGCGAGCAAGCCGAGCAGACCTGCGCCCTGCATCATCTCTTGGATCGACTCGCGAGTGAGGTCGTCCGAAATCCCGGTGACCTTCACGGCAATCGCCGAGCCCACGAAGAGCGCAATCAGTGCACCAATCCGCACCCATTTCATCCGGCTCGCCGCCACGCAGGGACCATCCTCTACTTGGTGGCGGTTCGCCAGGCCGACGCCGGCGTTGATCCAAGCGACTGGAATCGCTGGGAATTGGCCACTCTTGTAGCCAGTGGAAACCGGCTAATCCGCCAGCCACTTGGGCAAAAACCACCCAAATTGCCCATGGATCTGGTTGGCACGCATGCTGCAAAATTCTGTGGCTATGGAACGTGTGTTGGCGGTGGGTTTGGTTCTCGGAGTGGCAGCGTGCAGCAACGCGGGCCCCTCCCCTTTGGATGAAGCGATCGACGAGACGGGCGTGGAAGGTCCGTTCGACGTGAGCCCGCCCGGCGGCAAGTTCGACCTCGACGGCGATGGGGGTCCACGCGTCCGCGACGGATCCGCCACCGAGGTTTGGGCTGCAACGCGCGACTGGCTCGACACCGACAGCGCTGCAGGCGTGGCCTGGGAAGCTGACAGTGGTCTGAACTGGGAAGAGAAGTTCGACGCGTGGGTCGCGAGCTTTGAACCGACCGAACGTGCCAGCGGCTACGGGCAGACGTTCCGAATTGCCACGCCCTTTGGCGACCGCGTGTTCGATGCACCGACCCTGGAGTGCGCCGAGGTTGCGACGTTCCTGCGCGTCGCGTTCGCCTCTTGGTACAACCTGCCCTTCTACTTGCAGGGTTGGGACGCGCACACACGCCAGTGGATGTATGCCGGTCACTTCGGTTTCGTGAACAGCAGCGGCGACAACATCGGTCGCTTCCCCAACTTCCGCACACGCTACGCCGACCACACCGGAGAGTGGTCACCCGGCGACGAGTGGCCGACCGACTCGCGTCTGCGCACCTACCGATTGGGCGACGACGATGGAATCGCGTTCCTGGAAGATGGTGCCGGTGCCGGCGCGTACTTTGACGAGTTCTTCCTGAACAAGCGCGCGGGCTATTTCATGCGCCTCGTGTTGCTCTACTTCGGTAGTGCAAACCTGGCCGACGAAGCCAACATGTTCCACATCGACGCGACGGCGACGTTTGCAGGCGACGTGCTGTTGGAACGTTGGCAGCGTCGCGGAATCGGCCACACGATTCCGGTGATTCGCGTGGACGAGCCGGTTCCCGGTCGACTTCAGGCCTGGGTCGCAAGTGGTTCGATGCCGCGTCGTCAGCCTGTGTGGGAAGACCCGGCAAGCGCACGTCACTCGTTCACGTTGAGCAACACGGGTGGCGAAGGCACCGCGGGTGACGGAACGCCCTACGCGGAACTCGGCGGCGGGATTCGTCGTTGGCGAACGGCAATGCGCGTGGGTGACCGCTGGCGCAACATGGTCAACGACAACGACACCGACGTGTACATCGATCCAGGCGACACCGACGCGATTGCGGAGCGACCGGGTCAGTTCGAAGAGATTTTGGCCGAGGTTGGACCCGAAGAGCAGATCGAGGTGGCGCTGGCTCAGATCGAGAGCGCACGCGAGCACCTCCGGAACTACCCTGCGAGTTGTGCAGCACGCACGCGACGCGAGGATGCGTTCGCTCGTCTGTACCCGCTGACCGCGGATGTGCACGGTTGGGATCGCGTCGAGACCGATGCCGGGTACCGCACGCTCGAGGACTACGTGTTTGGTGAGCTGGAGTACGAGTCGGCACGCACCTGCTGCTGGAACCGCAGCAACTCGGCGATGCACGAGATCATCATGGACTACGCTCGCGCAGAGCAAGCCGACGCCGAGATGGCGATGATGTGCGCAGTACCGACCGTGTTCCGCGCCGAACTCACCACGGGATACGACCGCTGGGCGCAGTTCGCTCAGAGCGAAGGTCGTGGCGGAGATTGGGTTGCGTGGAGCGCAGACGAGACGTGCCCCTGGCAAGACGTTGAAGAAGACCAGTTCGCGCGACTGGCCAACACGTACTGCGAAGGCGACATCGCCGACCCGGATCCCGTGGATCCCGTAGACCCGATGGACCCGGTGGATCCGCCGGATGCTTGCGACAGCTTCGGACAAGACGACACGCGCGAAACCGCGTTGCCCTTGACCGGAACCATGCACGCCGAAATCTGCGACGACGACGACGACTGGTACTTCGTCGAAAGCGGCACAGCCGTGATCACGTTCACGCACGCCAACGGCGACTTGGACCTCGAGGCTGTGGACGTGGAAGGCCGTCGCGTCGACAGCAGCACGAGCATCAGCGACGAAGAACGCGTGACGCACACAGGTCCGTTCTACGTGCGGGTGTACGGGTACTCCGGCGCGGTGAACGCGTACAGCATCAGCTTGGAGTAGCGCCGATCAGCGCGGCTCGCAGGCAAACTCGAGTTCGAACTCGCCGCACCCGCTTTCGGTTTCGACCGAAAACCAACCTTCGGCGGGACTGCCGCCTGTCGCGACGCTGAACGTGAATCCCCCAAAGCACGACTCGCTTCGCGGGCCACAGGGATCAAAACGCGACAGGTTGTGAATGACCGGCGTCGTTCGACTGTCGCGACGCACTTCGCATGACATGTCCGGCGGCACATCGAAGCGGAAGTACGCGTCCGTGGAACCCTCAGGTGAACACTCGCCCTGGCCCACGTCGCGAAACCCACACGAGTTGAAGCGATGCACACCGGTTAGCCCGGTAACATCGATCGGGTTTTCACAACTGAGCGGCATGCCGGACTTCGATCGACACCCCGCATCCGGATCACAGAACTGGTCCACGCCACACGGTCCCGCGGCCTGGTAGCACGTACCGTCGAGACAGGTCGCGACTGCACACGCCGCTGTTGCTTGGCAGTCCGTGTCGACGGTGCACTGGGGTTCAGGACATAGCTCCGGGGACTCAGGTGAGCACTCGGTCGACACACATCGACCACCTACGCACGCTTCGGGGCATTCCACGCCTCGGCAATCGCGGGTGATCACGACCGTTCGTCCCACATCGTCGCGAACGTCAGCGATCAAGGTTCGTTCGGCGAGTACGACTTCGTTGAGACCGATCAAACGCACGGCGGCCTCGACCGAGCCCGAAACTTCGAAGACCGCAATCCGTTCTCCACTAAGCCAATCCGTGTTTGCGCCGGTCTCGGTGATTTGGGTTTCGTCGTCGAGCGTGACTTCGGTGCGGATGAGTTCGTCTTCGGGGACGAAGTCGGTTCGCAAGTCGATGCGAAGGGTTGGGCCACTGCTACTGCATGCGATTAGGGTCAGGCACAGCAGGCGACTCACAGTGGAAGGATATCAGGGTGGTCGATGGTTGGCCGTGGTGGGTTATTCGATATTTTTTTGGGGAAGATTCGAAGGGGCAAGATTTGAAGGAGCCATTTTTCGGCGGCCTTCACGGACGTGCGTTTCTCGAGAACGTCCAGGCGCCGACTTCGTGGCTGCCCGTTTGTTCTCCGAATGGGTCACTCGCGTTTCGCAGTTTCCCAACTGCGATTCCTTCGGGCAGCCCTGGCGCTTGGTACACACCGAGCAGGAGTTCATCGACCATGTCGTCGTAGAGCGATAGTGCAGTCGACGGTCCGGCTTCGATCGAAATTGTGTCGGCACGCTTCTTCGCCCACGTCACCGCTGCACGCGCTCCCGGTTGGTCCACACGCACAATCTCGGCATCGACGTGGGGAAGCACCGCACTCTTCGACGTGAAGATCACCGGCCGTGCCCACTCGCCACTCAACGCAGGATGCTTCGGATCGAGACCACGACCCGAAGTCAGCACGATCAGCATTGGTGGTTCGGTTCGCTTGGCGTACTCGACACGCCATTGTGCAAGCGCCTCAGGCAACGCACCGGCTCCTTGAAGCGTGTAGCGCAGCGTTGGCTCCTCACGCAGCACCTTTCCCGTAACGACAATCGCGTCTGCGCGAGCTCGCGCCAGGTTGAGCATGAAGAAGTCGTGCTCGCTCTTGGGGGTGTGCTCCGTGATCGCCATGACCCACAGCTCACCTTCCGGATTCGCCCAGGTCGCCGTCACATGCGAGACACCTGAAAAGGGAAGCACCTGACCAAACATCTCTCGCGCCAGCGCGTCGATGTCGGCGGCGGTTGTGCACTCGCTGGGTTTCATTCGCCGCTGACACTACCTATGCTCCCGGCTCACCGCTATGTCCGGGGGCACATGCTCAACGTCGACGAGTTCGAAAGCGTGTTTCGCGCTGCAGATAAGAAAACCTTCAAGCTCGACAAGCCTGACGTTCAACGAATCTTGGTGATCTCCGATTTGGAAGACACCGAGTTGGACGACTACGTCGACGCGGCCAAACGTTTGTTGGTCGCGCTTCCCACAGAACCCGAGTGGATTGCGAAGCCAGGTTCGAGCTGGTCGGGTGTGGAAGGCGTCCTGCGTTTGGTCGAAGACCACAACCCAGACTTGGTGGTCACGTACCGCAACATGAACTCGGACGCCTGGAAGTGGGCGTACTCGTTGGGCGTGTACCTCAATGCGCTCACCCGAGGAACGACGGTTCCGGTATGCGTGACGCCCAACCCGCGCGCGCATCCCGCGATGAACTGGCAACACTCGCGTACCGACAGCGTGATGGTGGTTAACGAGAGCCTTGTGGGCGACGACGCACTCATCAACTGGGGTGTGGCGATTACCCGTTCGGAGGGAACGCTTCATCTCACGCACATGGAAAACGACGAAATCTTCGAGCGCTACATCGACGCGATATCCAAGATTCCGGAGATCGATACCGACACAGCGCGCGAAACGATTCTCGATTTTCTGCTGCGCGAGCCCAAGCTCTACATCGAGACTGCGCGCAAAGCACTCGAAGCTGCTGGCATCACGCTGGACATTGCAGAGCACATCACCACCGGACATCGCGTGTCGTCGTATCGCGAGTTAGTCGATGAACACGAAGTTGACGTGCTCGTGTTTCCCACACTGGAAGAAGACCGTATCGCACTGCACGGCGTGGCGTATTCGCTCTCGGTCGAACTGGTCACCACACCCGTGTTGATGGTGTAGCTACGCATGCACGAGCCGCCTCTCTACGTCACGATGATTTTCTGCGCCGTGCTTACGGGCATGATCGTGACGCTTGCGTTCGAAGAGCGTATTCACGCCAAGAAGTCGCTGATCACCGGTATCTACGCGGTGTTGAGTTTGGCGTTGGGTCATGCGTTGGGTGTGTTGCCCTTTGGTCCGCAAACCAACGCGTGGGGCGAAACACTCAAGTTGCCCGTGTACGTGCTGGGTATCGACTGGGCCGTGATCGCGATCATCTTGGGCTCCAGCCTCTTCGTCGATGTCACGAGCAAGTCGGGTCTATTTACCTGGATCGCGATTCGGCTGACCAAGGCGTCGCGTGGTGATCCGCTCCTGCTGCTGATCAACTACGGGTTGATGACAGTTCTGTTCAGCGCACTGCTCAACAACGTCACGGCGATGATCATCGTCGGATCGTTGACGGCGGTTTCGCTCGAGAAGTTGGAGCAGCGCGACAAGCTACTCGGCTTTCTCCTGATCGAAGGCTTGCTCACCAACATCGGCGGACTGCTCACGCTGATCAGCTCGGTGCCGAACATTATTGTCGGAAACGCGGCCGGCATTTCGTTCCTCAAGTTCTTTTGGATCTCTGCACCTTTTGTGGTGGTCGCAACGCTCCTCACGTTGGCCCTCGGTGCCAAGCGCTTTGGAATCAAGCGCGTGCAGGGCAAAGAAGCTCGCGCCGAAGCTGCCGAACGTGTGGCGAGCTTCGACGAGAACGATGGGATCGAATCGGTCGGCTACTTCTGGGTATCAGCGTTCATGCTGGTCGCGTTCATCGCCTGCATCGCTGCGAGCAGCATGTTGGACTATCCGCTTGGGATGGGTGCCGTCGCGATGGGCTTCGGCATCATCATGTTGGTTCGCTACAAGAGCACCGTCGACCGGTTCTACCGAACGCTCGATTGGGACTTGCTGCTTTTCTTCGCGTTTCTCTTTGTGGTGATCGACGTGATGGAGCACGCGCACGTGCTGCATCTCTTTGGCGAAGGACTCGCACACGTGATCGGGCTCAACGATGTGGCCGATGGTTTGGGAACTGCCAGCACGTTGGTGAGTGCGGCCGGACTGAGCGCGGTCACCGACAACATTCCACTGGCGGCGATGTTGGCTCATATTCTGGAAGGCATGGAGCCGCTTTCGGATTCACGCTTGTGGTGGAGTGTGGTGTTCGGCGCGAACTTGGGCGGCAACCTGACGCCGATCGGCTCGGCGAGCACGGTCGTCGCAGTCACGTTGATGCACAAGTACGAGCTACCGATGCCGTTCATGCGGTTTGTGAAAGCCGCACTCCCGTTCGCGCTGATGCACCTGATTCTGTCAGTCGTGTACGTCCTGTGGGTCGTACGACTGCTCCCACACTAAAACCCCGAACGCTTGCCAAGAACGCGAAGCGTTCGTTCGACAGACGTAGTCCGTCGAACAACGTCGAGGCTCCCCGAGCCGAGACGCGCGCGAAGCGCGGGCTTGGAGGGGGGTCCCGAACGTAGTTCGGGGGGAGGTTTTGCTAAAACCTCCCCAAGGGAGGAGCGTGGCCGTTTAAGTCGGAGGCCGAAGGCCGGAGACGTAGGCCACGCGACGACCGATGAGTTAGCGGAGCGACGTAGGGCCTGTCACCAGGCGGCGGACGACGTCCACCTGACGGTGACAGCCCATCTTGTGAAGGATGTGCTTCACGTGAGTACGCGTGGTTTCGACTCCAACACCCAAGTGCTCTGCGATCTCGCGCGGGGAACGACCCAACACGAGCTGCACCGCAACCTTGGCTTCGGTCGGCGTCAAACCGTAGAGCTTGCGATACCCGTCGGCATCCGTAGTGGGCGGAGTCTCGGGATCCGCCAACGCCACAACAATCGCGTGCGGCAAGGAGGGACCACCCTGAGTCAACACCACCTGCAGCGATCCACCCTGACGAGGAACCACGAGCGCAGCACGCTCGCTTCCGCCTTCGATCTTCGTGATCGCCGAAAGCAGCTCCTGCTGAATCTCGGGATCGCGCGCCACGATCTCGTCTTCGACCGTGCGGCGAAGTCCGCTTCCATCGATCAAGCGATACGCTTCGCGGTTCGCCACCACGAGATGTCGGTTGACCAACACGGCGAGTCCCAAGGGGACACGCTCAAGCGCAGAGGAAAGTGCCTCCGCATTTCGAACCAGTTGCTCGTGACGCCGCTTCAAACGCAGATACGCGTTGAGCAGCGCCTCAACCGGCGCCTCAAGCTCGCCACCATCCGGTGCGAGAAGAGTCCGCCAGCCCGTCTCGTTGGTGGGTTCTTTGGATACGTGAACGCCCGAAGCTGCGTCCTGCTGCTCGAGCGGCTCCGCAGTCCGCCCCCTATCTGCGATCGCCATCACCGCATACAGTGACAAAAAGCGGTATCGCGCACCATCCCCAAAGCTGGTGATACGATAATATTATAGTCCTATGCCAACTCGGCTTTGCCCGGTAACTGCGCGATAGCAGGCCACTTTTCGCCCACCTAGTGCGGGGGAACCATTCCGTCCATCGGGTCTCGAGCTACCCGATTCGAGCCATCCAACGACGAGATATCGGACTGACTGAGATCGATCCGCGGTGCGAAGGCTCGGCTGTGGAACGCGTCGACGATGCGTTGTGCGAGCTGCGCGGGGCTGTCGGCGGGCTCGGGTGTGGCGGAACCACAGTCCAAGACTGTTCCACTCGCGCCCTTGAGACACACGCGTCCGGAGGTTGCGGTGGCTTCAACTTCGAGACGCAAGCCTTCGCTGCCAACCTCCAAACGGGGTGAACGTTCCAACGCATCGCGGACTTCTTCGGCTACTTGATCGCCCGACGCGCGGATGCGAACCGGCACGCGAAATCCCATTCGGCGGAACACGCCAGGGTCGCGTCCAAGCGCGGTTTCATACGCTTCAAGCGCAGCCGTGACACCGGACTCACGACGTGTGGCTTCGGCTCGAATGGCATCGACCCGGGCGCGCAACAATGCATCGCCTTCGGGAATCAGTCCACGCGCACGCTCGGCGAGTTCGAGTGCGCGTGCTTCGTCGTCAACCCCAAGCGCAGCTTCAGCAGCAAACGCGTCGTAGTACGCATCCGAGCCTTGTCGCTGATCTTCGTCACGCGCACGTCGCACGCTCTCTTGCACGACACCTGCACCCGCGACTTCGACCAACTCACCGACCAACCACGGTGGGACGATCGCAGCACGTGAGGTTCCGATGCGAAACGTTCCAACAAGGCGCTGATCGTCAGCGAGAAGCCGCGCCGCTTGGCGACCGCTCATCCACCCACTCCAACGCAGTCGCGCAGATTCCACGCGTGCCCAGATGCGTCGGTGCCAGGGCGACGCGGTGTGGGCTTCGAGGTTCATCTCGGCAACGACAAAACGTGACATGCGGTCGAGCAGCGCTGTGACTGCACGATCCTGCGCCGGGTCACGACTGTTGTGTGCGCGCCGATCCGGCATCACCAGGGCCTTTTCCGTGATGCGCAATGCCTCTTCAGGCCTGCCCACCACCAGATAAAACGAACTCAGTGCGCGACGGCTTTCGTTGAGATCCGCATCGCGCACGTGTGGCGGTCGCCGGTTTCGATAGGGCGGAACTTTGCCGAGCGCGTCGAGTGCTTCTGGAAAACGACCTGCACGCGTGTAGAGCTCGCCCAACTCCAGCCACGGGTTGCCGTACCAAGCCGGAGGTGCACGAGTCGCTTCGAGAAGTACTCGCTCCGCTTCGTCCAAACGGAACGCGCTGCGTGCGGCTTCGGCGAAGTTCGTCAGATCCACCGCGTTTGGATCTCCGGGAGTGTTGCGTGCGTGCTCGAGTGCGGCGCGACACGCGGTGTAACTCGCGCCGTCGTTACCCGCTTCGAACTCAATCGCACATAACGCGTTGAGCGCGACTTCGAGTTCCCGTTCGTCGTCGCCTTCGATCGCTGCACGTGCAGTCGTACGGGCATCGTCGTAGCGACCAAGCTTCATCAACGCCCACGCTTGCTCCGCGATTACATCAGGGTCGTAGAGCTCGTTGTACATGCTGATGTACGCCAGGCGCTCTTCGTAGTGCTCGAGGTCACCATGCACCGATGCGAGTTCGCGCAAGAGACGAGCGTGCCAGCGCCATGGATGTCCAGGTGCAGGCTCTGCTCCATGTCGCTGCTCAAACAAGCGCAACGCATCGTTCAGATGAAAAAGCGCACGCGGAAAATTCGCTTCGGCGTAGTGATGCGTAAAGCCGAGAACGAAGTGGCCCACGTACGAGTTCGGGTTTTCGCGAACCACAGCCTCAGCGGCTTCGCGGGCTTTGATCAGCTTGTTTGCACGCACATAGCCCCACGCCTCGAGTTCTCCCGGCGATCCAGGCGCACCTGGCTCCGCCACATTGAACTCGGATGCGTTTTGCGCGCCTGCGTAGACACCAGCCGCAAGGACGCCGGAGAGCAACGCAAACGCGAGCGTGCGAAAGGGTGTCACCTTTGCAGGCTCGCTCGCGCCAAACGTTCGAGCTGTGGACCGAGTGCGTCCTTCACGACATCCAGTGGTTCGTCGACACCGGGCGCCAACTCCAAACGGTGCGGGAAGATGCGTGGCGCCAAGGCTTCGAGATCGTCTGGCCCAACGTAGTCCCGTCCATGGATCAGCGCGCGCGCTTGCATGGCGGGCATGCTCAGCATCAACGAACGCGTCGACGCTCCTTGGAGCACGCGTGGATCCGATCGCAACGCACGAGCGCAATCGACTAGCGCTTCTTTCACCAAAGGCGCCATGTGCACGTTGGTACGTACGGTTTCACGCGCCGCCAGCACGTCACTGCGTTTTACACCCTCGAGTGCACTGGCACGCTTCAGGGTCGGAACCGGATAGGTGTCGAGCACCGCTAGTTCGTCATCACGTTCGATGTGCTTCATGGCGATCTTGAACAAGAAGCGGTCGAGCTGCGGTGTGGGAAGCGGATAGGTCCCCGCAAGATCCAGCGGGTTCTGCGTCGCGATCACGAAGAAGAGCGGGTCGAGCGAATGACTCTTGTCGTCGATCGTGACTTGCTTTTCGCCCATCGCCTCCAGCATGGCGGACTGCACTTTGGGCGAGGTTCGGTTGATCTCATCGGCAACCACCACGTGTGCGAACACCGGCCCGCGCCGTAGTTCAAAGCGGTTGGACTCCATGTCGAACACGCTGGTCCCGGTGATGTCGCTCGGCAGCAAGTCGGGCGTGAACTGGATACGTCGAAACGGCTCGATGTACGCCTCGCCACCGTCCTTGATGATCGCTTCACCGAGCGCCCGCGCCAACGTGGTCTTGCCGGAGCCGGGATAGTCCTCGAGTAGTACGTGACCGTCCGCGATCAGCGCGATGAGGACGAGTTCGACCACGTCGTCTCGACCCAAAATCGCGGCACGAAGCCGCTGGGTGAGACGCGTCATCACGCGATGTGCGGCTTCGATGTTCATACCGCCGGTTTCGATGCTGCGGGCAGCGTCGTTCATGGGTTCTTCCTCGTCATCGTGAACGCAACCAGGACCAAGGAGTCGCGCGACCTACGGCACGACGCCACAAAGGAAACTGTTGAGCCAACTCGTCTTCGACTTGGCGGAGCCTACCGCGCATTTGATCCGCTTCGACACGAGCGAGTTCACTTCCAAATGCAGCACCCACATGCGTTTGGGTCATGGACTCAAACGTGGGAGCGACTTTGGCGGCACGTCGCGCAAACGCCTCGCGACTTTCTCCGCGTTCGCGTCGAACCGCCAACTCGGAGAGTCGATCCAAAGCTGCTCGGTAGGTCACCCGGGTTTGGTCCTCGCTAAACCGGACCACGAGCGCTCGCCAAAGCTTGGCGATCGACAGAAACAGGAACGCAAACACCAATACACCCAGAGCGATCCACCCCAACACGACGAGCACTTCGCGCATCGAGGTCACGAACGCCGGCAGAGGTGCATCTTCGTCGAGCGGAACGGGTTCAAGTCCGCGCGCGAGTTCGCCCAGCAGACGCTGCAAATCCGGATCGGGCGGAGCAGGCGGTGGAGAGATCACAGTCTGTGGCGTGACGTCTGCAACGACCCAGCCGTACCCCTCGAAGTACACCTCCGGCCATGCGTGCGAAGCTTCGCCGCTCACCAATAGTGCAGAACCGCCTTGGCGTGCCGCTTCTTCGATGGCGTATCCGGTAGCGACACGCGCGGGTACTCCGGCAGCACGCAGCATGTACGTAGCGGCATGTGCGAAGTGCACGCAATACCCGGTTTTGTCTCCAAAGAGAAAGTCGGCGGTCGGATCGTCCGCACCGGCGTGACGACTTCGTAGTGAGTACGTTCCTTCTTGGCCAAGCCAACTGGTAATCGCAGCCACGCGTGCAGCGGGATCGGCACGCATCTCGTCAGGCAACTCGCTGTGTAGAACGCGTTGCGTCAGGTCCGCGTAACGCGGGTCACCGGGCGCAGACGTGTAGTGGTCCCACTGCTCTTCGGTCCATTGCGTGCTGCCTGCAGGGACACCCATCATCGAGGTGAAGTCCGCGATCAGAACCGCCGAGCTGACGCGGTAGGTTCGACGAAAGCGCTCGGGATCCGGGTTGGGTGAAGGGCTAAACCGAATGGGCGCTTCAAGCCCAAATGGCCTGGTGTGGTCGGCCAAAAGCGCAACTGTCGTCTCCACGGTTGACCGGTTCGCGTTGACCGCGGGTGCGCCACGAACATCGAAGGGGCGCGTTGGAAACTCGCGCGCGATGTCCGCATCGACACCACTCGCGACAGCCGAGACCAAGCGTCGTCCGTTGTACTGACTGAACGCTCCCTGCCGGAAGTAGTACACGCCGTAGGGCGGCGAGTAGTCGTCATGAAACAGGACGACGCCCACCGGCACGCGGTCGTTCGATGTGTCGAGGTTGTCGCGAAACTCCAACTCGTCTTGGTTCTCGCGATTGCCGCCTTGCGGATCACCCTCGCCTTCTTCCGGTTCGGCGTCTTGGGGTCGAAGCCCGAGTCCGTCTTCAGGGGGTGGCGGTTCAGGTAGGCGCATGACGTTCGACGCACCCAAGAACAAGAAGAGCAGCAACGACACCGCGGCGAGATGCAGGAGCCCGCGCCATGCTCGCCGTTCGCTCATCAACAAGAGAACGACAACAGCAGTCGCGATGCCACCCACCCACAGGAAGATGTGCGTGGGATCCCCACCCGCAGCAATGATGGGATCGGAGACTTCGAAGGGACGGTTAATCGCGCCATGGCGGTGTGCGACCACAAGTTGCGCAAACGCAAGTCCTACAGCGATCACCTCCAGCGATGCGAGCACGGGTCTCCGCACCGCTGCAGCACGAACGGACGCACTCAACGTGGCAATCGCCACGAACAGAAACGCGGCATCGCCAGCTCGAAGCGCAGAACCCGGCCCCCAGGACGCCGCTAAGAACGTCGTATCGAGCGCGACGTAGCGGACCAACATCGCGACGGTTGCGCCAACGACGGCAATGCTCGCCACAAGCGGAGCGGAACGCATGCGCGTCTGCGCCAGGCGCATCCCCAGAATGACGCCGGTCTGCGCGCCCAATCCTGCACCGATCACGCCGACTCCGCGAGTCAGCGGGTATACGAACACCATCGCCGCGATCACGTGCACCAACGCCCGCAGCGTGACCGGTAACCACCCCGATTTGTTGGTGTCGCTCATCGACTTGGTGGTGTCGCTCATGCCGCTCTCTTCTTCTTGGCGACGGCTTTTCGATGCGCTTCGCCAAGCACGGTTCCGCGTACACGGTCGACCACGATCACCGGAGCACGCGTGGGTGCGAGTGCAGCGATCACCGCATCGAGCTCTTCAACGTCGGCAACGTCGTGCTCCGCTTCGCGCATCAATGCGCGCTTCCACCACGGCCGCTCTTGAGACTCGCCGAGTCCGTCCACGCCGATCACGACGCGTGCTCGACCACGACGCGCTTGCAGTGAACCGAGCACCGCGTCGAGCCAGGGTCCGCGCCGAGGTGGAACAAAGAGCACGAGCGAGGCAGGTCCGGAGCGTTCTTGCAGGCGAAGAAATGTCTCCAAGTCGCGGCCGCCCTTGTCGGCGTGTTCAACCGACCGAACGATGGCCTCGACCGCGTCTTCAATTCGGGTGCATCCGGACGGGAAACCGTCGGCACCAAAGGCCCAGTCTTCCCCCAGCGCGCGACTCTCGACCGCCACGCGCGCTGCCGCTGCACTCGCTCCGTCGTCCACACCACTCACCAGATACGCGACTGTTCGATGCGCCTGCGTCAATGCACGCTCGGGAGTGCGAACCACCAACTTGCGGGTGCGCGCGAAAATCTTCCAGTGAATGAAGCGCGCAGGATCTCCGGGCGCGTAGCGACGCAATTCCAACCGGTCCCCTTCCAGCAAACCCATCGGATGCGGCCAGTCATCCCCGCCGGCATAAGACACCAAGACCGGTAGCTGTCGCAGGGCACCCACATGTGGAAGTACACGCAGCGCCAGTGTTGTTCCCCGCCAGCGAGCGATTCTTGCGAGCCCAAAGACATCTTCGACGACAAAGCGGCGCTCCACCGATTCGTAGACACCACGTCGTGCCGCCACCGCGAGTTCGTGAACCCGTCCGAGACGTCGATCGAAACGCAGTTTGAAGTGTTTGGGTTCGCGCCAGCTCCAACGCGTCCGCGTCAACGGAAGCAATGCGAGCGTCGGTGCGGAAAAGCCAGTGGGTTGAGGACGACGCGTTTCGGCATCCAACTCACGCTCACTGGGCCGAAGATGACGAGCACGGGTAAGGAAAACCCCCACCATCACAAACAGGGTGGACATCGCCACCAAACCCAATGCGCCGTACCCCAAAACCAAGAGAACGAGATCCATCTCGCCGTACGCAAAGACGGTCAGTGCCCCCATCGACGCGCCAGCCACGAGCAATCCAAGGCCCGTCCACGGGAAAAAGTCGACCAAACGTCGAACCAGTCGGGCAACACGAGGCACGCGGGCGGGCATCCTTACATGGCTGAACACCTGAGCGCGACACGATGTTCTCGGTCTGCCCTATTTGGGCGGGATGACATGACCCACGGAAAGCCTCATCCTGATAGATGGTGAAGAGGCGAGCGCTCATCGTCGAAGACGAGCCGCATGTGCGGTTGTTGATGGAACGCGTTCTTGGTCGAGCAGGCTGGGAAGTGATCGCCGTCGCCGACATCGACAGCGCCCTCGAATGGGTCGACTCCGTGGATGTGATGGTCGTCGATTACTACCTTCGCAAAGAGCGCGGCACCGACTTTGTGCGACGCGCACGCGAGGACCTGGGCATTGAGACACCGCCCGCCCTCCTGGTCACGGGCACACCGGAAGACGTCCCGATGGATGACTGGGAACTCTTTGTGGGATCGCTCGGCAAGCCGTTCAAGGTTGATGAGTTGGTCAACGCACTCGACCAGATGACGAACCGCAAGCGCGGCCGCTCTGGAACGCGTCGGAAGGCATCTCTGTTTGATGCCCAGGTTGCGCCCGAAAAGGACGAAGCGGTCTGACCCCCAACTGCGCTATGCTCTGAGTGTGTCGGTCGAGGACGATCTTCGCGCCGTAAACGAATCGTTCTACCGCGCATTTCGCGAGCGTGACCTGGGCGCTATGGAGCGTTTGTGGGCGCAGGAGGTCCCTGTCGCATGCATGCATCCGGGGATGTCCGTCCTCAGCGGGCGCACCGCGGTGATGCGCAGTTGGCGAGGGATTCTGGAGCACCCCAACGCACCCGTTCTGAGCTGCTCTCACGTCGAAGTGTTTGTTTTGGGAACATCCGCGTTCATCACGTGCTTGGAAGGTCGCTCGGGTCACCCGCCACGGTTGATCGCGACGAACGTGTTCACTATGGAAGAGGGACACTGGCGCATTGTTCACCACCACGCTGCGCCATTGGTTGCAGCACCGGCAACGGTCGCCAAGAAGACCGAACCCTCAGACCCGTACGATCTGAACTAGATCGAATCGAACCGGATCGAATCGACCGCGCATGAATCATGAGCGCATCTGGTCGGTGCCCTTCGCACTGGCTTTCGCAGCACACCTGCTTGCCGGGCTCTCATTGCACGGGCTCATTCATCTTCCTGGTTTGCTCGAGTCGTGGGGAGCGGGCGCGACACTGATCGGGGTGGTGATTTCCACCATGAGCATCTCGGCGATCGTCGTGCGCCCATGGGTTGGAAAGTGGATGGACGAACGTGGCCGGCGTGGGGTCATCGTGGTCGGCTGTCTGGTTCATGCCCTGTCATGCGTGGCGTATTTGGCGATCGACGAAGTCGCTGTGCCCTTGTTCGCTGTCCGCATCGTTCAAGGCATCGCCGACGCCATGATCTTCAGTGCGTTCTTCACGGTGGCCGCGGATCTCGTTCCTGAAGCACGTCGCACCGAAGGCATCGCGATCTTTGGCGTGTCCGGAATGCTGCCCATTTCGCTGGGACCGCTCATCGGTGACCTCGTGCTGGCCCACGCCAAGTATCAGGAGCTGTTTTGGGTGCTCAGTGCCCTTGCGTTCGTGGCGTTTGGTGCCGCGCTTTTCATTCCGGAGACGCGTCCGGAAAACGCGGAGCCGCCTTCAGGATTGATCAAAGCGTTGGCGCAGCCTCGTCTCCGGCCTCTCTGGATGGCCGGGATCGTGTTCGCACTCGCGCTGACCTCGTACTTCGTATTTCTCAAGAACCACGTTGAAGGCGAAGGAATCGGAACGGTCAGCACGTTCTTCACCCCGTACGCAATCACCGCAGTTGTGCTGCGCCTGGTCGCAGGTTGGGTTCCGGATCGGTTCGGTCCACGTCGAATGCTCTTTCCGTCGATGCTCTTTCTCGCCGCAGGCATCGCGGGACTCGGCTTCGCGACGACAGCCACACACGTCATTTTGATGGGCGTGCTTTGCGGTCTGGGTCACGGCTACACGTTTCCGATCATCAGCACGTTGATCGTCAACCGTACACCGCCGCAAGACCGCGGCTCCGCCCTGACCATCTTCACTGCGCTCTTCGACGTGGGCTTGCTCGTCGGCGGACCGATTTTGGGCGCGATTGTCGACGCTGTGGACGCGCAAGCGATGTTCTTCGCCGCCGCCAGCATCGCGGTGTGTGGACTGGTCGCCTTTGGTTTTTGGGATCGAGCGAACGACTAGAACCAGTCGTCCTCTTTCGTCGCTGGCAGGTGTTCGCGGATCGCTTCGACGTCTTGCGCGAGCAAGTCCTGAATCTCGATGCGCTGGGAACCATGGCGCAACGTCACGACACCGTTTTCGCCGTGATCGTCAATATCGACACGCAGATCGCTCAAACGTCCTAGGAACGCTCTGCCTTCGTTGCCACGTTGTCGCGCTTCCACGTTGTCCGCATCGAGAGCGATGCGAAACCGAGGCCGCATCAAATGCGCCCACAGCAGATTCAGCAAGACCAACATCGTGAGCCAAAGAGGGACCGCGACAGCGATTGCAGATCCAAAGCTGAGCGACGTGAAGGTGGACAACAAGAAGGCCAAGCCACCCACGATGAAGATCCCTGGGTTCACCGCAAAGAAGAAGAAGCCGAATCCGAGTTGGTCGATGAGCTGGTCACGAATGGAAGCCGGGCCGACGTCGATCACGACCTCGGCGCCACGCTTCGCCACACGAACTCGCTCGCCGTGGTCGCGAAGTCGCTTCAGGTAGCGCGCACGACGTTGCTGTCGCGCGTGTTCCTCTTTGGCCTTGGCGTCGCGTTCTGCCTTTTCCTTCGCAGCGACTTTGGCCGCGAGCCCACTCGACGCGGGCAACTCGGTTTCGACTTCGACTCGAACCTTGGGCGGAGATCGAAGTGTTTCGATCTCCGCCTTGGCTTCCGCCAACTCGTCTTCCAGATGCTGGACGCGTTGCCGGAGTGCTTCGTTCTCGTCGCGGAACCCCACGGCCCCTAGCGTACTTTATGGAGTCACTCGGCGGCTTCTTGCACTCCTGCGTGCTCGCCTACGATGTTGAACTCCACGCGACGGTTTTCGCTGTGTTGCTCATCGGTCGTCGCATCTTGCACACGCGGCCGATCCGGGCCGTAACCGACAGCCTCGAGTCGCGATTCGGTGACACCGTGCTCGACGAGGTATCGAACCACGGCTTCGGCGCGACGCTGCGAGAGAGCAACGTTGTAGTCGTGGTCGCCGCGCGCATCGGTGTGTCCCTCGACGCGAATGTGTTCGATCTCGGGATGGTTGTTGAGAATCGTCGCGACGTTGTCGAGTAGCGCGAAGCTGCGTCGCTGGATCACGTCACGGTTCGTTCGAAAGAACACCTTGTCGAGAATCTCGAGACGCCCTTCTTGGATCACGACGCGCTGAGGTGCCGTGCAGCCCTGGTGTTCGGCGGTTCCAGCTTCGTCCGGACAGTTGTCGACACGGTCGGTGATTCCGTCTCCGTCACGGTCGGGGCAACCTTGCGCTGCTGCGGTTCCAGCCACGTCACGACACTGGTCATCGGCGTCGAGCACACCGTCGCCGTCGTTGTCGGGATCGGGACAACCGTTGTCGTCTTCAAACCCATCAGCGTCTTCGGGTTCAGTCGGGCATGCATCGGTGGTGTCCGGAATTCCGTCGTTGTCCCGATCGCCCACCACGTCAGGGCAGCCGTCCTCGTCGTCGACTTCGTTGACGGTCTCTGCTTCCAAAGGACACTCGTCGTCGCCGTCGGCAATGCCGTCAGCGTCGTTGTCCGGATCGGGGCAGCCGTTTTCGTCTTCGAACGTATCGATGTCTTCGGGTTCGTCGGGACACTCGTCGTCCGCGTCGGCGATACCATCGTCGTCGCGGTCGTCGTCCTCGGTCGCAGCGGGTTCATCCTCGGGCACTTGGTAGCCCACCATCGCGATCACCCGACCGTCCGGACTGCCGAAACCACGCGTAATACCCGCACCACCCGCGAGTCCCGCAACGACACCCGAACGGTGGTGCAGTTTCAAGCCAGCGGTTGCTTCGAGCGGTGTCGCCTCGCGGTCAAAGAAGTTGGCGAACGTGGAGCTTCCGTAAATCTGGGCGTGGATGTCGAGATGCGAAGCACCGTCGTGAAACGTCTCAAGCGGAGCTGCGATCCCCAACCCGAAAGTCAGCTCGCTTCCGTGCTCGAGATTGGCGACTCCGTCGCTTTCGGGACGAAGCTGCGCACCCAAGTTTGCGACGACACGCACCGAGCCCAGCTGTCCCTGCACAAGAAGCTCGGGGTGAATCGAAAACGACTCTTCGCCGCGATACAGGTCCGAGCTGCCACTTGTTGGCAAGTGCGCGGTGAGCTGTGCACCCAACACAAAGGAATCGCCATCCTCGCCCAAGATTCGAGCACGTGCTCCGAGATAGAGATCACCGGCGCCCGGACCGTCCGGTTCGACTGCGCCAAAGCCGATCGGATCCAAATCCTCACCCTTGTTGACCAACACCACGGGAATGCCGGCGTAGACTGTGAGGCGATCCAGCAGTCCCAAGCTCAATCCCACGGTGGCGTTGAACTGATGCTCGACCGCGCTGGCTTGTTCGCTGCCGCGGTCGCCCAAGCTGCCTTCCACCACGAGGGGGTCGTTTGCATAGTCAAACGTGAGTCGAGCGCCGAACCTCAGGTGACCGAGATCGGTGGGGCGACTCAGGTGAAAGTCGTCGGTGACCGTTTCACCAGGCGCAAAGTTGTTGAGCGTTCCTTCTTGGGCGGACGCAAGAGTCGGCACCAAGAACAAGACGAAGAGTGCACGTCGGAGCTGCATGCCGCCGGCCAATGCAATGCCTGCGCCGTTGCGATTTCTCCGGAATCCAAGCCGTGTAACTCGAAGTGCGACGGCGCGAGACAACAAACCGAGGGCTCGGCCCCACACTCTGTGCTCTCCAAGAGCCAGCTTCGCGCAGTGACGTCGGTGGCATCGATTCTGCACAAGGCCGAGGCATGCGTACCTTTGCAGTCGCTTTCGCCGCACTCCTGTTTACTCAGGAGCTTGCTTCCGCACAGTGCACCACGACCCCGATTAGCGTCTCCGATGTGGAGTCTGCTCCGGGTCGCACGTCCGCGGTCTTCTCTGCACCTGGTGGAGCGGGAACCAATGAAGACGGAACGCCGTTCGACGTGCGGTTGACCGTCGTGGAAGGTGAAGTCGCCGGGTTCACCGTCGTCGGAGACGACATGGCGGTCACCTTGCGTCGTGGCGCACCTCCTCTTCGACTTCGCATGGAACACATCTCAACTGCGGATGGCTCCGTGGTTCCAGCGTGCCCTGAGCTCACCTATTGGGATCTTGAGGCGGGCGAAGTGCGCGAGCAGCTCACGATCGATAACGCGTTCGTGGACGAGTACGCGCTTACGCCAGACACAATCTTGGAAGTTACCCCGGTACTTCCGTCCTCGGTCAGCTTTGCGCCCCCGGCGGATGGACCCACGTGCAACAACGACACGGCTGACGCACGCTGCGCGGTCCGCGTCCAACACACGCGCGTCGCCGCGTTCGAGTTCGAGGTCGAGCTCATCAACAACCCCGATCCCGATCGACGCGGGTTTTTCATCGACGGCGACGCCGACTCTGCAGACTTTCCCGCCGATGTGATCGTGTGCGGCGATGGAGTTCAGGAAGGAAGCGAAGCGTGCGACGATGGAAACCGCGACGACTTCGACGAGTGCAGCAACTCTTGCTTCGTCAACGGGGGTGGCGCGTGCACCGAACCTGAAGACTGCGTGAGCCGCAGCTGTCCGGGTGGGTTCTGTGAGTCGCTCTGCGGCAACGGTTCCGTCGACCCTGGCGAACCCTGCGACGGAGGCGAAGGCTGCACGGATACCTGCCGACTCGAACTCGGAACTGCGTGCACCACGGGCCCCGCGTGTGAAACCGGCTTGTGCTCTGGTGCGTCAAACACCTGCGCCGAGTGTGTTGGCGAGACGTGCGCCGCAGGTTTCATGTGCGAAGCCGAACGCTGCGTACCGATGCCGGGTGTGGATGCGGGCGTTGACGCGGGCGGGATGGACGCGGGTGGAGATGACGCAGGACCGGTTCTCGACGGCGGTGACAGCGATGCTGGCGCGACGGCCGATGCCGGTGCCGACGCTGGAATGGTCGCAGGTCCCGGACTCGCCGGTGGTGGGTGCTCCGCCGCGAATGCGAACGGATTGGGCTGGGCGTTCGGCTTGGTCTTGTTGGGCTTCCGCCGCCGGCGGCGTTGAGATCAACGCCTTCTCAGGAGGGTTTGCATCAGACCCTCCTGAGAATATAGGTTCCAGGCGCTTTGACCATCCGCGACCTCGGCTATCAGCCCTATGAGGGCACGCGGCTTCCCGCCTCCAACAACACCTGGGTGATGTTGCGCCATGGTTTGGGTCGCGCGTGGGGTTCGTGGCTCGTCAAGACGGCCGCGTTTCTTAGCTGGGGCCCGTTTGTGGTCGGCTGCGGAATCTGGGCGTTTCAGTGGTGGGCCATGCAGCAGTTCCAAGCCCAAGCGCCACCCGGCGCGGATCTGCCGATGGAAGCTCCCGCTGCAGGCGAGTTCTTGCAGACCGTCTACGGTTGGTACCTCTGGGTGTTCGGGCTGATGATCACCTTGGGCGCAGGCGCCGGCGCGATCAGCGAGGACCTCGCGTTCAAGAACTTCCAGTTCTACTTCGCCAAGCCGGTAACGCCTCCGCAGTACTTGATGGGGCGAATCCTGGCCGTCGCGATTTGGATGTTCTGCATCACGTTCATCCCCGGTCTGTGCATGGTCGTGGCGATGGTCGGGATGGCTCCCGAGGATCTTCGGCTCGAGCAGCTCGGTCTGATTTTGCCTGCGCTTGTTCAGTCGGTGCTGATCGCGGGCGTGACCGCCATCGCCGCGATCGGGATTTCCTCGTTGTCCAAGAGCCGCGCGCTCACCATGAGTGCCTGGGTTCTCGTGTACATCGTGCCCTGGGTGCTGGCGACGATCGTCGATGAGGTTGGCGACTGGGCGTGGCTCAAACTCGCTTCGCTCCCTGCTCTTCTGGGCATTGTGGGAGACGCGCTGTTCAAGGTTTCACGCGAAGACGGACTGGAGTGGTTCCACGCGCTGCCCATTCTCGCGGCGGTCGTTGTGGGCGGTCTCTACTTCTCGAATCAACGTTTACGCAACGCGGAGATCATCGCGTGACCGAAGCTTCGATTCGCACGGTGCGCCTGACCAAGTGGTACGGCAAAGTCACTGCGCTGCAGGACGTGTCGATGCACCTCGGTCCAGGGATCTGGGGTCTCTTGGGACCGAATGGGTCGGGCAAGACCACGTTCCTTCGCATGGTCGCTGGACAGCTCAAGCCCGCGCTGGGCGAAGTGCACGTCTGCGGCCATCGACCCTTTGGCAATCCGGAAGCCCTTCGCTTGATTGGGCTCTGTCCGGAAGCCGACGCGATGTACGACGAGCTGACCGGGCTCGAGTTCGTCGCGTTGATGGCGGAGCTGAGCGGGTACGACGCCAAGCAAGCCAAAGAACGAGCTGCGGACGCGCTCGACCGGTTCGGACTGGGCGAAGCGCGAGAACGACGCATTGGTGGGTACAGCCGTGGAATGCGCCAGCGCGCCAAACTCGCGCAGTCGATCGTCCACGATCCCAAAGTCCTTTTGCTGGACGAACCGCTCACGGGTACGGATCCAACAAGCCGCGCGATGATCCTCGACGAGATCCGCCGTCGCGCCGACGAGGGTGCCGTGGTGGTGTTCTCCACCCACGTGCTGCCGGAGATCGAGACGATCACCGACCAAGTGATGTTGATCGCGCGCGGTCAACTCGTGGCGCAGGGCAAGGTGCACGAGATTCGCGATCTCTTGGAAGAGCATCCGCATCACGTGCGGGTGTACTGCCCCGAACCGCGGAAGCTGGCTGCGCTCGTCCTCGAAGTTGAAGGCATCGTCGGCGTGCAGTTTGCGCCCTTCGGGGTGGAACTGATGACGTACGACCCGGACTCTACGTACGCGATCATCGCGCAGAAGATCGTGGAGCACGACATTCAGATCGAGTCGATCAGCAGTCCGGATGCGAGTCTGGAAGCGCTGTTCCACTACCTGGTGGAACGCAGCACGGCCGGTGCAGGCACGGGTGCGGACGCTGGCGTGGGTCGAGCCCGACACATGGCGCAACAACCGCAGCCGCAACAAGCCGCAGAGGGTTATCAAAAGCAGCTCGAGGGACCAGGATGACGACACCGCCCGCACCTGGTTTCGTCAGCGGCATCGCGGTGGTTTTCCGCATGCAGATGCGCCGCCTGATCCGCGGAAAGAAGCTTCGCCTTGGCCTGGTGTCATGCGGCCTGGTCTTGTTTGCAGTGATCGCCGCTCGCTACGCCAGTCAGCGTGACGTTGGCTCAGAACGCGCCGCAGAGATCGCGGCTGATGCGATCAACGCCGGCTACAGCTGGGGGTTCTTCAAGCTCCTCGTGTTTCTCTTGCCCTTCCTATTCACGTCGAGCGCGATTGCGGAAGAAGTCGAGTCTCGGACGTTTGCGTTTCTCACGGCAAGACCCGTGGGTCGAGTTGCGATCACACTCGGGAAGTACCTCGCCGGGACTGTTCTTGCGCTTGGGCTCATCGTCGTGACCGCGTTGATTCTGCACTTCGCTGGATACGCGACCGAACCGACCGCCATGATCGACGAGCTCGGTAGCACCGGTCGTGCCCTGCTTGGGCTCTCGCTACTGACCTGCTGCTACTGCGCGATTTGTGTGTTTTGGGGCGCGATTGCGCCTGAAGCCGCGGGCATTGTCTCCGCGCTCTATCTCGCCGTGATCGAGTTTTTGGTGTCGTACCTTCCTGGCTACTTTCGCTGCATCTCCATGAACTTCATGGGGCGTCGTGTGGCGGGGCTGGAGCCTGGTGGACTGATGCCCGAGATCGCTCCTGAGATCCCACTCTATGTGGGTACACCGGTCATCGTGGGTGTGACCCTCTTGTTCCTTTTCTTTGCAGCGATCACTGTCCAGATGAGCGAATATCGCTTCAGCCAAGCCTGATGCGCACCGATGGACACGTCAGCGTCGCTCCGGCGGAAGTCGGTGCCGGCGTCTTGCAGAAATACGCCACACGTCACTACCCGGCGAACAAGATTTGGGTTGTGGCGGTGGGCCTCGGTCCACCTCGTCTGTGGCGGTTTGCCATCGACCACGCGCTGGATGGATTTGCCAAAGGGCTATCGAGTGCGGGCGCGATGGATGCACCGGGACAGCTCCAAGCAGGCTACTCGCAAGCGCGACGTGCGCTGGTGCACGCGTGCAACTCGCTGATCGAGCGGAGCGTGCCCGACGTGGCGTTTCTCGGTCTTGCGTTTGGTCCGGCCAAAGCCCACGTCTTGGTCACCGGGACAGCGCGCGCATACCTCCATCGCGGTCGACAGCCTCAACGCATGACACCTCGCGAGGAGAGCAAGGGCATGCTGGAAGGCCAGCCGCTCAAAACCAGTTCGCCCATCGACGCGGGCGACCTGATTCTGGCGGGCAGCGAAAGCGCGTTCTCAACGCGTGCGGTGGGACGAGTCGCGGCGGTGTTGCAGACCGATCCCAAAACACCACCGAGCGTTTTAGCGAATCTGTTGACCGACCCTGCGCGCAAAGCCGGTGTCGGAGCCGCAGCTCTCGTTCTGCGAGCTCGCTAGCTACTGCGCCGTGGCTTCAGGCTCGGGTTCGCCTTCAGGCTCGGGTTCGCCTTCAGGCTCAGCGCTCGCTTCTGCAACCGTGATCGAAATACGAGCCGTCAGATCAGGACCGTATGAACGGTGTGCGCCATCCGCGAACTGCATCAGGAGGGTGTGCTGACCCGGTGCGAGCATGACGTCAGCCTCGGTTTGCCCTGCCCCGAAATGAAGGTGGGTTTCGTCGTTGACCACAGGCACACCAAACTCAACACCTTCGCCGTTGACGATGATGTGGTGGTGCCCCGTTCCGGCTTCAAGCTCACCCGCCGGCCGAATCTCCGCTCCCTGCACTTGCATCTCGACGTGCACAGAGACCTTTCCATCAACCAGCGGACCAGAAACCGTCGCGCCGTCCTCCAGGTTTCCAAACGACACCGACGCGTTCTCCAAGCGAACCGGTTCGGCGACACCCGGCTCGGGCGCGTGGTCATGTTCTCCCGGCTCAGTGGTGGGCTCTTCGGCCGGCTCTTCACCGCCACACGCCATCAGCAAACACAAGACACACGGTAGCCAACGCATCGTCACTCCAAGGGTTTCGAGACGGCGGCGAGCATACACGATCCGCTCCCGACGTCATGCGATGGTGATACTCTCGCCGCCATGACGGATGCCAGCAGCGGAACACAGTTTCCGTGTCCGGCGTGTGGGGCGCCCGCGATGGCTTGGGACGCCGCCTCGCAACAGATGAAATGCCCGTACTGCGGACACACCCAGCACGTACAACAACAGCAGCAACCAGCGCCGCAAGAACATGCACTCGATCATGCCGCGCAACAGCAAGCCGCGACCGGCTACGGCACCGAGGTGCGCGTCGTCACCTGCCAAACCTGCGGCGCCACGGTGAGCTTTGCGGGCAGCGACATATCCAGTCGATGCAACTTTTGTGGTTCGCAACAGGTGCTCGAACAGAGCTCCCAGCGCAACGTCATACGTCCGGAATCACTTCTTCCGTTTGCAGTGAACAACGAGACCGCGAAACAGAAGTTCGATGCGTGGCTCGGTTCGGGTTGGTTCCGGCCTAGCGATCTCACGTCGATGGCGAAGTCCGAAGGGTTGGCCGGGATGTACATCCCGTTTTGGACCTTCGACGCGTGGGTCGACAGTCAATGGCGCGCCGAAGCCGGGTACTACTATCACGAGACGGAAACCGTGGTTGAGAACGGCACCAAGATGCAGAAACAGGTGCGCAAGACTCGTTGGGAACCTGCGCACGGACATCGACGCGACTTTCACGACGACGTTCTCGTGGTGGCATCGCGCGGCTTGCCGACCAAACTCGCCGACCGATTATCGACGTTCGACACCAAACAGCTCCGCCCGTACGACCCCAACTTTCTCGCCGGATGGCGCGCCGAGGAATATGCGATTGGGCTGGATGACGCATGGGAGCACGCGACGAAGAAGATCGAATCGGAGCAGTGGTCCAAGTGCAGCTCCGATGTTCCGGGCGACACACAGCGCAGCCTGCAGATCCAGAACCGCTACAGCGACAAGGCGTACAAGCACATTCTCCTGCCGCTGTGGATCTCGAGCTACCAGTACAACGGCAAGCCCTACCGCTTTTTGGTGAATGGGCAGACCGGCGAAGTGAGTGGCGAAGCCCCGACGAGTTGGATCAAGGTGATTCTCTTCATTGCGATGATCATTGCGATCTGTGCGGGTGGCGTCGCGCTCCTCAACTATCTCAACGGCTGAATATTCAGCAGCTCCACACGTCGATGCGAACTGTGACTCGCGTCCTCAGCCTCGTTCTCGCTTTCTCGTCGGCCACGGCGTTCGCTCAAGTGAACGTGGAGGTCGGACATTCGTCCGACGTGATGGAGGACGGTACGCGCGAACGCATTGAAGAGCGTCTCAGTACGATCGCGGCGCAACTTCAGGTTTGCGTCGGTGAGTCCAGCGCGGCTGTGAACCTCGCCGTGACCGTAAACCGGGACGGAGTGGTGAGCCGAATCTCCGGCGATGAGGACAGCGAGCAGGCGCGATGCGCGCGCATGCAACTCCAACGCTTGCGTTTCGACCCGATGAGCACGACGACAACATTTCCCGTTGTCGTGGTGCGCGATACCGGCCTCTCACCGGGGAGCGCCCGCACACCCACGATTCGTACGGGCATGGCCGCCGTCCGAGGATCGCTGTCGCGTGACGTGATTCGTCGAGTCATCCGTCAGCACATTCGACGGGTTCGCTACTGCTACGAACGTCAGCTTCAGCAGGACCCCAATCTAAACGGCCGCATCACGGTGCGGTTTGTGATCTCGCCAGCCGGACTCGTTCAATCGGCAAGTGCAACCAACGACACCCTCGGCTCGCATGCCGTGTCGACGTGCGTTGTCCAGGTGGTTCGCACGATGCGTTTCCCAGCGCCCGCGGGCGGCGGCATCGTTGCGGTGAACTACCCGTTCATCTTCAACACCGGCGCGACACCGATGACCACCCACATTCCGAGCATGGCTCGCGCTCGCCTGGCAAACGGACAACCCACGGTCACGGGCACATTGAGTCGAACAGAAATCCTTCGTGTGATCCGGAGCAACCAACACGGTGTGCGGTACTGCTACGAACGCGCCGTCAACCGCGACCCCAGTCTTGCTGGGCGTATTACGGTCCGCTTTCAAATCGCCACGGATGGTCGAGTGTCCTCTGCGCGCGTGACATCGAACACGCTCAACAACCGTGATGTTGAGACTTGCATTCTTCGTCAGGTACAGCGCTTGCGCTTTCCGCAGCCTCAAGGCGGAAGCGTCAGCGTGAGCTACCCCTTCGTGTTTAGCGTGCGCTGATCACCAATACACACCCAGCACTTCGGTACAGAGGTCGTGCGCAGATCGGTCGGGCGAATCGCGGTACGCCGCGCACTTTGCGGAGACGACTTCACGCATGTCGTCCCAGCCCCGTTGGTACTCCGTGAGGTTGGGACCGTCGGAAGGCAGCCCACCAAAGAGCCAAACCAGCAACACGATGCCAACTGGAGTCGCCACAATCGCGACCCAAAACTCGCGCGTTCTGCGTCGCGCACGCTCCTGCGCTGGCAGGCGATCCTCGTCACTCACAGGGACGAGAATCGCTCTGCTGGGCGTCAGGGTCTAGCGCGTTCCTGTTAACGCGGAACGCACTGGCCTTGGAGCGGACCCGCGAACTGACATTCAAACTCGGGTCCGACCATCGCGCAGAACGCATCGCCTCCGAAGAAGTCACAACGCGGTGCGCACACGCTGAAGCTCATCGTCCAACACACCTGGTCGAGTGAGCCCACGCCAACACAATCGGCGTTATCGAAGCATCGGCACGTAAAGATGTCGACCTGACCGTCGCCGTCGTCATCGGTGCCATCACAGCACTCCGTTCCAGGTCCGAAGGGTGTGCAGTCTGTATCGGCGCAATCGATGTTCCCGTCACCGTCGTTGTCCGAACCGTCGGTGCAAATCGCCGGTCCGATCTCGTTGGTGACCATGCCCATGCACTCCGGTGTGACCCCGCAGGAAGGCTGCATGCAGTCGGTCAAACCGTTGCAGTCGTTGTCGACTCCGTCGTCGCAGATCTCAGGACCGGTCGGAACACAACACGCCGGTCGGTCGGCGCACTCGGGATCCTCGCAGTCCGTCAACCCATCGCAGTCGTCGTCGTTGCCGTTGATGCAGCTGGTTTCGTTGGGCAGACAGATCGGCATGCACAGCGGGTCGCCGGCGCAATCCGGGTCATCGCAGTCGACCAAGCCATCGCAGTCTTCATCCAGCGGGATATTGCACTGCTCCGGTACGCACACCGAACACAGCGGACTGCCGGCGCAGTCTGGATCTGCGCAGTCGACGATGCCATCACAGTCGTCGTCGCGACCGTTGCGACATTCCTCAGGCACGCACATTCCCGAGCAGCTCGGCTCAAAGAAGCACTCGAAGTCGTCGCAGTCTGCGTCGCCGTCACAGTCGTCGTCGACCGCGTTGTTGCACAACTCAAACGGTAAGCAGAGCGCACAGCCTGGGTCGCCTGTGCAATCTGGATCGTCACAGTCGGTGAACCCGTCACAGTCGTCGTCTTCGCCGTTTCGGCAACTCTCGGGTCGCGGCACGCAACAACGCGGATCTTCGCTGCAGTCCGGATCCGCGCAGTCCACGATGTCGTCACAGTCGTCGTCGCGACCGTTCCCACATCGTTCCGGCATGGGCATGCAGCACGCGGCCGTATCCACGCAGTCCGGATCCGCACAGTCAACCAACGTGTCGCAGTCGTTGTCTTCGCCGTCTCCGCAGACTTCCGGGCTCGGTGTGCAGCACATCGAGTCCAAACGACAATCGAAATCATCGCAGTCAATGGGACCATCGCAGTCGTTGTCGATTCCGTCGCGGCAGTTCACTTCGCGCGGTGCACACACCATGCAGAAGGGTGAGTCCCGACAGTCGCGGTCGTCGCAGTCCACACGTCCGTCGCAATCGTCGTCCAACCCATCTGCACAACGGAACTCGCGGGATGTGCATCCCATGCAACCCGGGAAGCCCGCACAGTCTTCGTCGTCGCAGTCGAACCGACCGTCACAGTCGTTGTCGACCATGTCGAAGCAATCGAACTCGAACTCGGTGCACATCTCACACTCCGGCAAGCCGAAGCAATCCGGGTCGGCACAGTCCGTCAAGCCGTCGCAGTCTTCATCGAACGCGTCGTCGCAGAAGAACTCGAAGGGTGCGCACATTTCGCATTCCGGACGTCCCCTGCAGTCTTCGTCAGCACAATCGAACAGACCATCACAGTCGTCGTCTCGGCCGTCGCGGCATTCAAACTCGAAGGGTGCACAGCCCATGCACTCTGGGCTGCCCTCGCACTCAAAGTCTTCGCAGTCGAAGAATCCATCGCAGTCGTCGTCGATCCCATTGGCACAATCGACCTCGAAGGGCGCGCAGCCTCCGCAATCCGGGCTCCCCGTGCAATCTGGGTCGGCGCAGTCGATGAGTCCGTCGCAATCATCGTCTTCACCGTCGACACAACGGACTTCGCTGGGCAAGCAACCCATGCACTCCGGTGTGAAGATGCAGGGCGTGTCCGCGCAGTCGATACGACCATCGCAGTCATCGTCCAATCCGTTGTCGCAGAAAATCTCGATCGAACTGATCGGCTCGCACATCACGCACAAGGGATCGCGCGCACACGCCGGATCGGCGCAGTCCATCAGGCCGTTGCAGTCTTCGTCGATACCGTTGCGACAATCGAACTCGAAATCGCTAATGGGTTCGCAGCCGCCACATTCCGGACGCCCCGAGCACTGGAAGTCACGACAGTCGATGAAACCGTTGCAGTCGTTATCGCGACCATCCGAACAATCGAACTCAAACGGCGCTTCAGGCACACAACCGCACTCAGGAATCCCGGCGCAATCGGGATCGTCGCAGTCAAAGAAGCCATCGCAGTCATCGTCGCGACCGTCGAAGCAGCGAACCTCCGACATGAACTCGGGTTCGCATCCCCCGCACTCGGGGCTGCCTTCGCAGAACGGATCGGCACAGTCAAACAACCCGTTGCAGTCATCATCGCGTCCATCGCTGCAGAAGATCTCCACGTCGGCGATCGGCTCGCACATCCCGCAGACAGGATCGCGTTCGCATGCGCTGTCACGGCAGTCCGTCGAACCGTTGCAGTCGTTGTCGAAACCATCGCCGCAAATCTCCGGAGCGCCCGGGAAAACACGCGGATTGTTGTCGTTGCAATCGTCGCCGCCGCACATCGCATCCACGAAGCCGTCGAAGTCCTCGTCCTTCGGCGCCAACTCGCACGATCGCGTGACTTCGCTGCAGAACGAGATGCCACAACCGTCCGGTCCCGGCGGACAGAAGATCTCTTCGCCAGGCTGACAGCCACGCGGCGAGCAGGTCTCAGCTCCGTTGCAGAACGCACGGTCGTCACAGAAGAAGTCGTTGGGGAGATTGATGCATCCACCTCGAGCTTCGCTGCACTCGTCGACGGTGCAATCCACACCGTCGTTGCAGTTGGGCGGACGACCCGCGGCGCAGAAACCATCGACGCATGTCTCGGTGCCATTGCAGATGAACCCGTCATCACACTCAGCGTCGGATCCGCACACCTCGCGAATACAGCCGTCCACCGGAGAGCAGATTTCGCCGATGCCACATCGATCGGAGTCGGGAATCGATTCACAGCCACCCATCTCGGTGCACCGGTCGTTCGTGCACACAACCCCGTCATCGCATCGAACGGGATCGCCGGGCAGACAACGTCCATCGACGCAGGTCTCGACGCCTGTGCAACTGAGACCGTCATCGCAGTCGAAGTCGGTCATGCAGATCCCACCGTCGACGCCGCCGTCGATCGACGAGTCCGGGTCGACGGACGTGTCGCTACGATCTTCCAGCGGCGTTCGGCCACACGCACTCAACACCAACGCGAGCGCAACTGTCGCGAGATAAGTTCTCTGCATTCCCTCTACTCCACGCCTCATTCGTGGCTCGAGCCACGAAGATCCGTCTTCTCTTCCCCAATGACGGTCAGTCTGATCGTCACAAATCTAACGGAGACCATTCATTAATCCCTAGAATCCGGGGATATATGCCATCGCCGTGCCAAGACGGGGCAGCCCGAGCCGAGTCGGTGTTGAGCTGCGCCAGCCTGCGCCAATCGGGCCGATTTGAACGGAATAGCTGGATTGGGGGAGTGGTTTTTGCGCGGGAGTTGACTTGGGTGGTGCTCCGACTACACCTCAGCCGCTCTGACTCTTTTCCTCTGAAAGGGTCGGCTAACACGTACATCGCGAGGAATCGATGAGCGACGTGATGATCGAGGCACGGGACCTCTCGAAGAAATACGGCCCCGTCACAGCCCTCAAAGACGTTTCGTTCGAAATCCGCAAAGGCGAAGTCGTCGGATTTCTAGGCCCCAACGGTGCGGGCAAGACGACGACAATGAAGATCCTAACGACCTTCATTTCGCCGACGGAAGGCGTAGCCAAGATCAACGGCTGCGACATCTTCGGGGATCCAATGGGGGTTCGTTCGGCGATTGGATATCTGCCGGAGAGCACACCGCTCTACACCGAGATGTTGGTGCTCGAGTACTTGGACTTCGTCGCCCAGATGCGCGGGTACAAGGGTGAAGAGGGACGCAAGCGAATCAAGAAGGCGGTTGAACAGACCGGTCTTGGCGATGTGATCGCCAAAGAGATTCGCGCACTGTCCAAAGGCTACCGCCAGCGCGTGGGTCTTGCTCAGTCCTTGGTCCACGAACCGCCGGTCTTGATTCTCGACGAGCCCATGAGTGGACTCGACCCGAACCAGGCCAGTGAGATTCGTGATCTGATCAAAGAGATCGGACGCGAGCGAACTGTCATCCTCTCGACGCATGACCTCGGGGAAGTTCAGGTCACATGTGACCGCGTGTTGATCATCAGCAAGGGCAAGCTGGTCGCTGACGACACGCCCGAAGAGCTGCGCGAGCGGACCGGTAAAGCCAACTACGTGGTGACGGTTCAGGTCGGTGGCGACAGCGGATATCGCGACTCGGCGGACGACGGAAAGAAGATTCGCGAGGTGTTCGCTCAGGTGAAGGGCGTCGATGCGGTTCGCCGACGCGACTCCGACGCCAAGGACGAACTTCTTCTCGCCATTCGCCCCAAAGACAGCACCGACCTTCGCGCAGAGATCTTCCGTGCGGCGGTCGACGCCAAACTCACCCTCCTCGGATTGGAACGTCGGTCCGAGAGTCTCGACAAAGTATTCCGCGACCTCACGACCGGTGAACAGAAGAGCTCACCGAAGAAGAAGAAGGCAGGTCGCGGCTCCCGTGAGGCCAAGATCGCTGAAGCGCGCGCCAAGAAAGCGCGTGCAGCGGAAGAGGCCAAGAAGGAAGAAGAAGAATGAATACTCGACGAGCGGTGAGCGAGGAGACTCGCAGCCGATGTAGTCGGCGAGAATCGAGTCGCAACCGCGAGGAAGAAAATCGATGAAGAACACGCTCACAATCGCCGGGCGACAGTTCCGAAGCTACTTCAACGGACCCATCGCCTACATCGTTGTCTCGTTGGTCTTGATCATCTTGGGCTTCCTGTTTTGGGAAACCTTCTTCTTGTTTGGTCGAGCCACCCTGCGCGAGATGTTCCGCTACATGGCGCTGATCAACTACTTCGCGTTGCCAGCGCTCACGATGGGCTTGCTCGCGGAAGAGAAGCGCACCGGAACGATCGAGCTGCTCATCACGATGCCGGTTACCGATGCCCAGGTCATCCTCGGCAAGTTCCTCGGCGTGATGGGTCTTTACGGTGTGATGCTCGCACTCACGCTGCCCTACGCGTTTAGCGTTGGAAGCCTGGGCAACCTCGATTGGGGTCCCGTGTTTGCCGGCTACATCGGCCTGATCCTTCAGGGCGCTGCGCTCATCGGCATTGGCTTGATGACTTCGAGCTTCACGGAGAACCAGCTCGTGGCGTTCTTCACGGCGCTCGCGGCTTCGATGTTCTTTTTCCTGCTCGACAAGTTCCTGCCCTTCGTTCCGGTCGGGTTCGCGTCTGTCGCAGAAGCCATCTCGTTCGACTACCACGTCGAAAGCATGCGTCGCGGCGTCATCTCGCTGCGCGACGTCATCTTCTTCGCCTCGGTGTCGACCATCGGATTGATGGTTGCGTTCCGAGCCCTTGAAAGCCGTCGGTGGAGCTGAACCATGGCTGACAAAAACACAGCAGCTGCTTCTTCGCTCACGATGCTCGCGCTCGGCGTGGGCATTGCGATCGTGCTCAACGTCCTGTTGAACATGATGAACTTCGGTCGTTGGGACGTCACCGACAACCGACTCTGGTCGCTTTCGGACGGCTCGGAGCGCCTCGTGGCCAATCTCCAAGATCGAATGGAGATCACGGCGTACTTCACCGAGAACCTTCCGCCGCCTTTCAACTCGACCGAGCAATACGTCCGAGACCTGCTCGCCGAGTACGAAGCTGCGTCGGGGGGCAACCTCACCGTTCGTTTCATCAACCCCGATGACGACGAGGAACGTGAAGCCGCCGAAGCCGATGGCATCCAACGCGTTGCACACCAGGTCATCGAAAATGATGCGGTGAGCGTGCGCGAGGGCTATCGCGGTCTGGTCATTAAGCATCTCGGCGAGAGCCGACCCATTCCGGTGATTCAGGATCCGAGTGGTCTTGAGTACACGATCACGATGGCCATCAAGGAGATGGTCGGCGACAAGCGACCGATCGGAATCGTGTCGGGCCACGAGGGTCCGACGCTTGCCGAAGGTCTGAGTGGCTTGCGTGACTCGCTACCCACCTACGAGATCACCGAAGTCTCAGCCGCTGGTGAAATCGACTCAGACCTCGCGGCGCTTCTGGTGGTGTCGCCCGGGACGGCGTTCTCCGAAGCCGAGCTTCAGAACATCGACCGCTTCGTGATGGAAGGTGGTTCGCTCGGTGTGTTCGGTGGCGGCATCAAGCTCAACATCGAAGGACAAGAACCGAGCGCCGACGGAGTCGACAGCGGCATCAACACGCTTCTGCAAGCATACGGCGCCGAGATCCACAGCGACGTCGTCTTGGACTGGCAGTGCAGCCGCGCGCCGATGCGTGGACCGATGGGTCTGCAAATCGCGGTGCCCTACCCCGCCGTGCCCATCGCCACGTTCAACGACGAACAGATGGAGCACCCTGCGCTCTTCCGCATCCCGACGGCCGTGCTTCCGTTCACGTCGAGCTTGGCCGTGACCTCCGCACCCGAAGGTGTGGATGTGAGTGTGTTGGCGCGCTCGAGTGACAACAGCTGGCGAGATGCGAGCAGCTCCGTGAGCTTGAGCCCGCGACATCCGCGCGAGTGGCGGATGAGTGGTGACACAGGTCCCTTCCCGCTGATGATCGCGATCGAAGGCAAGCTTGGGTCCGCGTTTGCTGCCAACTCGAGTGGCGAAGGCGCAGCGACCGGCCCTGCCGAGAGCGAAGGCGATGTCCGTGTTCTTGTCGCTGGAACCGCGGCGTTTATGCGCGACGAGTTCCTGCCGCCCAGCCAGGGCGGACCGCGTCAGCTCAGCGGTGGTCTCGCGTTCGCACTCAATGCCATCGACTGGTTGGCCGCGGAGTCGGACTTGATCGCCATTCGTGCGAAGAACATCGAAGACCCGGCACTCGAGGTGCCTGCAGCCGTGCAGCAGGCGGAGGAAGCCGCATTGCAGGCGGCAGAGGACGCACAGAGCGCCGCTCAAGAAGGCGACATCGAGACCGCCGAGAACGCGGTGGACGAGCAGAACAACGCGCTCGAAGATCGCAAGGCTGCACTGGAAGCCTGGGACTCCAAGAAGGCTGCGTATCGCTGGATGAACACGCTGGGGATTCCCTTCGTGTTCGCCATCTTCGGATTCCTGCGTTGGCGAATGCGTCAGGCTCGCCGCAAGACCTTGAAGCTCTGAGGACGACATGAACAACCGATTGATGATCGCTGCCGTTGCATTCGTCGCTCTTTTGGGCGGCCTGATCTACGTGGTGAACCAACGCGCGGAAGAAACGCCGGACCCCGAGTCCACCGAAGTACCCGAGCTTCCCGAAATCTCACGAGACGCCATTACCGCGGTGACGATCACTCGTCCCGGAGAGGAAGGCGCAGAGCCGGAAACGGTCACGCTCAGCAAAGTTGGCGATGTCTGGCGCGTCACGGCGCCCATTGATGCAGACGCCGATACGACTGCGGTGGACACGGTTCTCGACAAGCTTGCAGAGCTTGAGGTGCAGGGACTTGCGGCGTCCAACCCTGAAAACCACGAGCGTTTGGAAGTGGGGGACAACGGAATTCGAGTCGAGGTCAAGGCCGGCGACAACGTGATCGCGAACTTGATCATCGGTGCGTACCGCAGCCGCAACACCATGGTGCGCGTCGAGGGCGAAGACGCCGTGGTGAGCGTGCGTGGTTCCATCAAGTACGCGTTCAACAAGGAACTCAAGGACTGGCGTAACCGCCGCGTGGCCAACGAAGATCCCGCGGATGTGATCGCTGCGCGCTTCGAAAGCGAGAACGGAATCTTCGAGTTCCTTCGCAACGAAGAATCGGAATGGGTTCAGGCTGAGGGCGCGGAAGAGATCGAGCGCTTTGGTCCGACCAAGGTGCAGAGCATCGTGTCGTCGATCGCGCGCATGCGAGCCGTGAACTTCGCGGACGCGGATGTGACGCGTGAGGCCACCGGGCTGGATACGCCAAGTGGAACCGTGACGCTTACGATTCGTTCCGGCTCGGAGAGCGAAGCCGAAGCCGATGGCGACGCCGATGGCGAAACCGAGGGCGAAGCCGAAGCCGCTCAACCCGCAGCTGGAACCTCGACCATCGTGTTGCGCGTCGGCACCACCGTTGGCGAGGATGAGAACGGCGAGCGCTACCTGGAGCGTGATGGCGACTCCACCGTCTATCTCATCTCGAACTACCTCGCGGACCGCATGCGTCCCGACACAGAGAAGTTTCAAGCGCCTGAACCTGGGTCAGAACCACCCGATATGGCACCTGGGATGATGCCTGGTCTTCCGCCAGGAATTCCCGGCCATGGCCCTGGAGGCCCTGGAAACCCGCAGATTCCGCCCGAGCTGATGCAGAAGATCCAACAACAACTGCAGCAGCAAGGCGCGCCAATGGGGTGAGCTAAGAGGACGAGTCCGGCATCGTGGTTTACGATGCCGGAATCATGTGGGGTGAACTACGACGGGCAGTGCGCGAACTTGCGCCCGTTGTGGTGAGCGCGCCAGGGCAACCACGACTCGAGTCGTATGTCACTCAACTGTGGGACAAGCGTCTTCTTCTTTCTCCGATTGCGACTGAGGGACTGCCTTCCACACTTGAGAACGTCAATGTCCATTGCCAGACGGCAGAGCCGTTTTTGTTGAGCGATGGCACGCTGGAACTTGGGAACGGCGTCGGAACCTTCCACCTCGACAGAGTGCGTCTCTCCCATCCGCCGAGTCGTCGCGGACACGCGCGGCTTCGCGTGGCTCAGCCACGTGTCTTGGTGATGTCGGGCCTGTCTCAACTCGACGTGCAGGCGTTTCCGGTACTCGATATCTCCGCACACGGCTGCGCGATTGAGACCTACGACCCGCTGATCGCAGGCGAAACCGTGGAAGTTGTCGAGCTCTGGGGCGACCGTCGCCTACTGCGACGTTGCTCTGCGGTCATCGCCGACACGATTCCGTGGCGCGACCCTGATGGCGCACGACGGTACCGCGTGCGAGTGCTGTTTACCGACGCTACGACGGCTCCGCGTCACCGAGATCAAGTTGAGGATCCGCAGCGAATCGGCCGAATTCTCGAACTGTGCGCGTTCAGCGCAGCGAGCGTCCAAGCTCAGCTCCCACTCAGCGATCGCGTGGTCACGGGTCGTTTCCTATCCGCCGCGAACGGCAAGGTGCAGCTGAGCTTCGATGAGCCAGTGGATGCGGAGCGGATCCGGGTGCGCTTTGATCTCTACGCAATCAGCTACGAGATGCAGGTGCGCATCCTTTCGAGATCCCACACAACGATCGAAACAGCGTTCCCACTGCTGCTTCAGCGACGCCGGCGTCGGTACCAGTTTCGAGCAACGGTCCCGAGAGCGCTGGATGTTCGCATTGGCTTCGTCAACCCTGCCACGGGCGAGACGTACCACCATGATGTCGTCGACTTGTCGTTCGGTGGCGTGGCGTTCCGATCAGACCCTGCAAGTGACGTGTTGTGGAGTGGCTTGACGCTGGAAGGCGTCACGGTTCGACACGAACATGGCGAAGCAAGGCTTGGCGAAGCGAGCGTCGTGGAAGCCTCCGACGACATCTGTCGGGCTGAGTTCCGGACTGCTGAATCTGTCGAGTCTCCTTCCTTCGTCGATTTGATGGCTCGACTTCGCTACCCGCGGCTTGAGGTCAGCGACGGTTCAGACTTCGAAGCGATGGTGAGACTTTACAAGTCTGTGGGCCTGTTCGGTCCGCACATGAAGCGAAACTTAACACCCGAGTCTCGGTTGCTCGTCGCGCGAAACTGGCGCGCGATGCATCAGACCCCGCTGTGCCGAACGCTCGTCCAACGCGAGCGAGGCGAACCCGTCGCTGGAGTTTCTGCCTTGCGCGCTTGGGAAAACGCCTGGGTCATCCAGCACATGGTCGCGGCGCGCAACCTTGAACACTACGAGCCAGGCGTACTGCACATGTCGTACCTCGACTATGTGCTGCCACGCCCAGATGGCCAATACATGGTTGTCTTCGTCAACACTGGAAACTCGCGAATCGTTCGTTTTCTGAGCTCGTTTTTCTCGCTGACCGGGACGCCAGAAGCGGTGACGCGGAAGCGATTTGATTTGTGGATCGCGCGTGGCGGGACGCCCCATTCCCATGTGACATCACCATTTCGCATTCGCGCAGCACGTCGTTCAGACCACGCTCTGATTTGTAATGCCGCGCAACGCACCTTTGGAAAGGTCTCTGCAGCTGCGCTCTCGGTTCGACCGGGGAAACTAAAGCTGCCGTCGACGGAGCGCGCATTCGCGAAGCATGGCCTACTTCGCAAACGTCGAGTCCGAGTTGTCACTGAGAAAGGAGTCCCGCAGCTGGCGCTGTTGGAAGAACGTGCGTCGCCGGGGATTAATCTCACCTGGCTGCTCAACTGCGGTTGGATTCTCCCACTCCAAAAGGAACTGCGCGACGATGCACTCCAGTACGCGGCTCGTGAACTCGCTTCCAGTCCAACCGACACACCGACCGGCGATCGCTTCGTCATGGTACCTCGCGATATCCAGACACAAGAGTTGCAAGGGTTCGAGCACGAAGCTGGCGTTGACTTATACGCGTACAACCGCACCGGGCTTCACCGTTGGTACTACTTCCTGAGAGAGCACTACGGTCAACGTGCCGCACACACCGCCAAGCAGGACTTCCAACAAGACGCCGGCTAGCGCCGACGAAGAGCAACCTTTGTGAGAGAGCGTAGACGGTTCTTCAAAATCCACCGTCCTCCGCGACTCTCGGTGTAGGCGGGACCGGCAAGCTGTTTCACCCCCATCCTTGCCGAGGGGAGGCGATACCACGGCAGTGTGGGGAACACATGGTGCTCAGCGTGCAGGTTGAACTGAAACGTGAGCGCCCACGCCAACCAGCGTGGATACACGCATGACCTAGCAATCTCAGCCTGTTCCCAAACCGCAAGCTTGTGGGTGTACATGGGTCGATCCACGTGGTGCGGAACGTTGACCAGTTCTGTAATGAACAAATAGAGGACCAAGAAAACGAGCCAATCCGCCCATGCACCGGTGACGGTGAGAAACACAGCGTGTGGAACAAGTGTCACGAAGACCGATGCGGCGCTTCGAACTGCTTTCCCACGACTGAGCTTACCTTGCTGAAGCATCCGCAGCGGGTAGGTCGCGAAGATCACGAGTTGCGAAAACGCGATCACAGGGAGCCATGCGCGCCAAGCCACACGCGCTGCAAAGGGAACTTCACCTTGCTTGCGCCAGCGTGCCAGCGTGACAACGGCAGGGTCGTTGTGCAGATGCCCCGCCCAAACATGATGTTGCGTATGAATGTAGGTCCACGGCCAGTACGGAGTGAGAGCCAGGATGCTCGCCAGATGTCCTACGAGGACGTTGAGACCTCGTGACGAGGAGAAAGAGCCGTGTCCGCACTCATGCACGATGGCGAACCCTTGAAACGCGGCAAGCGCCAACAGACCAATGCCGATCCAACGCACGCCGTCCGCTTGGAGCACCAGCCACCCTCCAAGCGCGACTGTTCCCACATGCACGCACAACGTCGCGCTGATCCAGAAGATCGATGGTGTAAAATCGAGCGTCGACTTCAGACGTAGGTACTCTGCCTTCGTCACCCTGGTAGTTTCATCGTCAATCGCCGCCGTGCAAACAACGTTTACAGATCGCCGTCTCGATCAAGAAGAAGTCATCGGCCTCCACCTTCAGGCCTGGGGTCTTCTAAGCGTAATCGACATGGCTGACGCAACCATTGGCCACGAGAAACTGGACGAAGCCTTCGACCACTGGGGAGTGGACGTCCGGAACCTGATCCAATCTCGGGCGTGGATGACGTTCTCCTTCGCAGAGCGCGTGATGGCGAAAGTTGCTGAGCTCTGCGGATCCGAGGTCATCACACAAGCCGGATGGCGCTCGATGTCGCCGCAGTACCTAGGTCCGATTTACCCCTTGGTGCGCGCCACTGGAAACACCGCGAGCACACTTGAACGCATCGTCAAATCCGCGCCCCGCTACAACAAGGCACGTGATCTGAGTCTCATCTGGTCAGGGCCGCAGCACGCAACCTTGCGGTTGGCAGCGGTGAAAGGGGTGCCCCCACCTCGAACCCGAATGTTCTGCCAGTTCGTCCGGGCCCAGGTGGAATCCGTTCCTATGCTCTTCGGACTCAAGCCCGCGAGAGTAGTTTCGGAGAAGTGCATCTGTGACGGCGATGAAGCGTGTGAGATTGAGTTCGTCTGGCAGCGGGCGCCACGCAAGATTCCCGTCTTTCCGGCCGGAGTCGTCGCCGGCGTCGCGGCCGGGCTTGGCGCGGGCGCACTAGTGTCAACGCCTGCTGGAGTGACGGTGGGTGCAGTAAGCGGACTGGCTGTTGTCGCAGCCGGAATCGCCTTTCGTCGCGGACGTGAAATCGCTCAGCAGTTGGCGCAAATCAACGAACACCGAGAAGCACTTCTCAAGAGTGTTCACGACAACGAAGTGCGTTTCGCCGAAGTTGTGGAAGCGAAGACTCGTGTCGAACAGCGCGTACAAGAGCGCACCAAGCAGCTGGAGACTGCTTTGGAGGAGCTGCGAGCCCTGGACGAGGCCAAAACGGAGTTCTTTGCGAACGTCTCCCACGAACTGCGTACTCCGCTAACCCTCATCCTCTCGCCGATTGACTCACTGAAGAGCACTTCGAACAGCGCCGTACTCGAGACGATGGAGCAGAATGCGCGGCGTCTGCTTCGGATGATCAATCAGCTGCTTGACCTAGCGAAAGTCGACGCGAAGAAGGTGTCCCTCTCGCCTGCACCCACCAGTCCCAAAATGCTCCTGGAGCGGGTCATTTCACCCTATCGCCAAGCTGCCAGTGATCGCTCGATTCACCTTGAGATTGGAAGCGCTGCAGACGGGACCGTGGAACTCGATCCTGCGTGGATGGAGTCTGCACTCACCAACTTGCTAGCGAACGCACTGCGTTACGCGCGCACATCCATCGTGGCGTCCGCCACAGATGACGGTGCAGAGATTGTCTTTACAGTGAGAGATGATGGGCCGGGAATCGACGAAGAGACCAGAGACACCATCTTCCAGCGCTTCGCTCAAGCACGCGGTACGGAGGGAGGAACCGGCATCGGACTGGCCATAGTCCAAGAGACCGCACGACTGCACGGGGGACGTGCCACCGTCGACGTAACGGACGAAGGGACCAGTTTCGCGATTCGAATTCCACGCGTCGTCGCGCGTGGGTCCGCCGACACCCTCCCGCCATCTACACCTGCGATCGTTGACCCAGTCGACGCAGGAGTCATCGAAGAGCCCGGTCCGTTCCCGGGTGCTCCACGCGTTCTCGTCGCAGAGGATCACCCCGAGCTCCGACGCTTCATCGTCGACGTTTTGGCGCCTCGTTTCGCAGTGACCGGTGTGCCCAACGGATCCGCAGCTCTTCAACACGCGGTTGAGCATCGGCCCGATGCCATCGTGAGCGACGTGATGATGCCTAAGATGGGCGGACACGAACTCACACGCGAGCTTCGCGCACACCCTGCGACGAAGGACGTACCGATTCTGCTCGTCACTGCACGCGGCGAGCCGCAGGACGTCATCGAAGGATTCGACGCCGGTGCCGATGACTACATCGTCAAACCCTTTCATGGTCGCGAGTTGCTCGCGCGCATCGACGCTCAACTCCGGCTCCGCACGATGCTTCACCGCCTGGCCCATCAGGAACGCCTGGCTAGCTTGGGTGTTCTCGCCGCATCGGTCGCGCACCAAGTTCGCAATCCGTTGACGGCACTCGTCAGCGGGCTCCCCGCTGTTCGCTCGAAGATCGCGCCTAAGGTCGACGAACGCACCCAAGAGATGCTGGGCATCTTTGTCGATTGTTCCAAACGTATCGAACGGATCACGCTCGACCTCTTGGACCTTTCGCGCGTGGATCGTGAAGAAGACGGCAAGCTCCGACCGGGACAAGGCTTGATGTCCGCGGTGCGACTCACGTGTGCGCAACTTCCCGCGGATGTCGACGTTCACACCGAAGTGGATCAAGAGACCGAGATTTCGGGACGCGCGGGCGATCTGAACCACGTGTTCCTCAACTTGCTCGACAACGCCTCCAAAGCGATCGACCGAAAAGGCACGATCCGAATTTCGGGAACCGCGGACAACGGACTGTACCGAGTTCGAATTGAAGACTCCGGCCCAGGTATTCCCCCCGACGTCGCAGACCGAATTTTTGAACCCTTCGTGACCAAACGCGACAACGGTGAAGGTACCGGATTAGGTTTGGCGATCGTTTCCGACGTCGTAAAAGCGCACGGCGGTACGATTCGTTGCGGGCGTTCAGAACAACTTGGTGGCGCAGAGTTCGTGGTCGAACTACCGACGTAGCGCCCCGATCTCGTCACACAAAGCTGCTACCATGGCGCGATGCCCGTCGACTACAAGGACTACCCAGTTCTCTACGTCGACGACGAGCATGCAAACTTAGTTGCACTTCAGTACGCGCTCGAAGACACGTTTCGCATCGAGGTCACCACGTCGGGGAGCGAAGCACTCGAACGTCTTCGTGCAGAGCGTTTTGCAGTTCTCTTGGCGGACCACCGCATGCCTGGCATGACCGGCGTCGAGTTGTGCGAAGCCGCGCGCGAAGTCAGCCCAGACACCACCCGAATCATCATGACCGCGTACGCCGACCTCCATGCGGCGATCGACGCGGTAAACCGGGGCCAAGTCGCGCGCTATTTACGCAAACCCGTCAGCAACGAAATCCTGACCGAAGTGCTGCGTGCCGCAATCGAGATTGCTCATGCGTCGCACACGATTCACGAACTGCGGTCGCGAATCCTCACCACAGGAACCACTGCAGCGACCCAATCCGCAACCCGTGATGTTGCGAACGTGCTCGAGCCTGGGCTTCGCGAGCTCCGCCGTCTGATGGAGTACGGCACCGATTTGATCAACGTACTCTCGCGCACCGAAGACCCGACACGCGTCCGCGACCTTGTGGCCGAGCTCGATCGTACGTTTGCCGATGCGGCCAGTCTCGTCGATGAAGTCGAATCGGTTCGCAAACAGCTCAGCGTCGGCGTCGCACCGAAGCGCGCACCCAGTGTGGACGTGGCACGACTTGTCGGAAACGCGACACGCCTGTTGCGAGAGCAGTTACCTCGAAACGTGGAACTTCAAGTGGTGCTCTCCGCAGCACCCCAGCTTTCGATTGCACCGGAGTCCATCACCCAGGTGCTCACACATTTGGTACTCAATGCCGCCGAAGCAACGAACGCGCTTGAGTCTCCGACGATCACCGTTGAAGTATTCGAGAACGCCACCGATGCGGGTATCAGCGTTCGAGATAACGGTCCCGGTGTTCCTCCGCATTTGCGCGAACGAATTTTTGATCCGCAGTTTTCGCTCACGGGTGGTAGCGGACTTGGTCTTCCCGTTGCACGCCGGTTAGCCGAAGGCGCGGGTGGTCGACTTGAGTTACTTCCCAGTCAGGACGGCGCTTGGTTTCGTGTACGCTTCCCCACAGTGCGTTGGGATGACGAGAGTGGCGAACACCCCAAGCAAGGTTCCGCGTGACCACCGGACCCTTTGTTCTCTACGTCGACGACGACGAAGCGAACCGCACGTCGTTCGAGTACGTTTTCGAAGGCAGCATCAGCTTCGCCTTGGCTGCCGATGGTCTCGAAGCACTCGAACGCATGGAGACCTCACCACCGGCGGTGTTGCTCGCGGACTATCGAATGCCTGGAATGACGGGTGTCGAGCTCTGCGAGATCGTCCGAAAAAAGCACCCGTCGGTTCAGCGAATGATCCTGACCGCCTACGCGGATCTCGATGCTGTGATCGAAGCGATCAACCGCGGTTCGGTACATCGCTATCTGCAAAAGCCCTACGTCAAAGAAGAGCTGCTCTACTGGCTTAACGACGGGCTTCGAGTGTGGGCGGATCGGCAGCGACTCGCGGACTTGGAACGACAGGTTCTCGAGGAAGCGCCGGGTCGTGTCGCGAGTCTGGCGCGCATGCGGATCTGGCACGAACTCAAGAATCTGGTGCAGCCGCTGCACACGCATCTTCAACTGCTCGAAGAGGAACTCCCTCAAGCCGATTCCGAGGTGAAGGCGCTTTTGGAGGACCTTCGCAGGATTTCGAGGAACCTGACGGGCTTTGCGGATCGTTTGAAGTCACGGCCGCCACTCGAGACCTGCGAGGGTGCGGATATTGTGGAGACGGTGGCGCGGCTGTTTCAACGCGACCATCGCAAGCCGGCTGTGCGTGTGTTGATCGAAGCACGACCGAGTATTCCGATGGGCGCCGTTCCACTGACTCAGGTGCTCTACAACCTGCTGCGCAACGCCGAGCGTTTCGAAGCCGAGAACGTGTCCATCAAAGTGTGGGCCGACAGTGGCCAGAGCTACATCGAAGTGCACGACGATGGTCCAGGCGTGGAACCGGAGAAAGTCGCGAACATCTTCACCGAGCAGTTCACCACACACGAGCAAGGTCACGGCTTTGGTCTGTCGACCTCGCGCGACTTGGTACGTCAGGGAGACGGAGAGCTCACTCTTGAAGAGAGCAAAACGGGTGCGTGTTTTCGAATGACCTTTCGCTTGCTCTAGCCCTGTCCGCAGAGCGTGGCGTTGCCTTTCCGACGGGACAGGCGTATCGCGTCCTCACATGAAACACCTGGTCTTCCTGTCCTTGGCGCTAGGCGTCGCCGGTTGTCCGTCGCAGGGCTCGACAACGCCGGATCCCGACACGCGTTCTGCGCTCGACCGGCTCAACGAACAAGCGCGTGAAGGATCCGTCACCGATACGCTTCACGGTGTCGAGATTGCCGATCCCTACCGCGCGCTTGAGACGGAAAGCGAGCTCACGAACCGATGGGTTGAAGCGCAAACCGAACGCACTCGCGACGCGCTTCCGCTCGATCCGCAGGTCCATGCTCGCCTGCAGACGTTGATGGCGATTGGCTCGCTCGGCAGCGTGGGCAGCGCGGGTGACCGCGTGTTCTACCGCCGCCAAGACGGAAGCCGAGAACAACCGCTCTACGTAGTTCAAGACGGCGCCGAGGTGTACACGCTGATCGACCCCACCGAATTCGGAGAGCGCGCTGCACTCGATTGGGCGTACCCCTCTCCCGACGGGAAGCTGCTTGCCTTCGGCATCTCGAACAACGGTGACGAACGCAGTGTGCTGCACGTGCTAGACGTCGATGCGCGCGTCGGCGACCCGCAAGCGGGGCTACGCGACTTGCGCATCGCACGAACCAAGTGGTGCAACTTTGCGTGGGTTCCTGACGGCTCCGGCTTCTACTACAGCCGCTACCCCAACGCTGACGAACCTGGCTTCGACGCCGAGAGCGAGGACACGTACTTCCCACGCATCTTCTTCCACGCGATGGGAACGGACCCCGCTCAAGACCCGCGGGTGTTTGGGAGTGAAACCGGCACGGACTTTCCGACCCCCACGGTGTCGAAAGATGGTCGCTGGTTGGTCGTCAACGTGTTCCGCGGCTGGTCGGCAAGCGACGTCTACCTCTACGACCGATCCGAAAACCCGGCACCCGAAGTGCGAACAACAATCGTTGCGGGTGCGGAAGGCCTGACCGGTGCCTATCCGCATGGCGACACGCTCTACTTGTTCACCAACCTCAATGCTCCACGGTACCGAATCGCGACCACGCCATTGGCGGAACCCGCATCGAGCCCCGAACAGTGGACCGATATCGTGGCGCAGCGAGAAGCCACCATGGACTCGTTCACGCTGGCGGGCGACACGATCGCTGCGCACTACATCGACGACATCCGGTCGCGTTTGGTGCTCTTCGATCGCAGCGGTCAAAACGAACGCGAAGTCGAACTTCCCGGCCGAGGTTCGATCGGCCAACTAAGCGCCGAACCCGGCGAACCGCGACTGCGTTTCGACTTTGACGACTACCTACAGACGCCCAGCATCGTGGAAGTCGACACGTCGAACCTGCAAAGCCGAGCGCTCAATCGCGTGCAGGCCGACTTTGACTTTTCGCCGTACACCGCACGCTTGGAACGCGTGGCATCCGCCGACGGAACGCAGGTGCCGGTGACCATTCTCCAGCGCCGCGGTCTGGAAGCCAACGGCAACGCGCCAGTGCTGCTCTACGGCTACGGCGGGTTCAACATCTCGCTTCTACCGGGCTTGCGTCGCAACGCGCTCTACTGGCTGGAACGCGGTGGCGTGTACGCGGTGGCCAACCTTCGTGGCGGTGGCGAGATGGGCGAAGCGTGGCACCAGGCCGGCATGCTCGAGAACAAAGAGCATGTGTTCGAAGACTTCGAAGCCGTGATCACTTGGCTGGGTGGCGAAAGCGGCATTAGCAAGCCGGAACGAATTGCCATCACCGGAGGTAGCAACGGTGGACTGCTCATGGGCGCAATGCTCACGCGTGTCCCCGAGCGATTTGCTGCGACGGCGAGCTACGTCGGGCTGTACGACATGGTTCGCTATCATCACTTTCCTCCGGCTCAACTCTGGATCAGCGAGTACGGCAGCGCAGACGACGCCGACCAATTCCGGGTTTTGCACGCGTACTCGCCGTACCACCATGTCGTGGAAGGTACGCAGTACCCCAGCACGCTGATCGAAACCGCCGATCACGACAGTCGTGTTCACTGGGCGCACTCGACGAAATTTGCTGCGGCGCTGCAAGAAGCCAACGCTTCGGATCGGCCCATCTACTTTTGGATGTCGCGCGAACAAGGACACGGCGCCGGCACGCGGCTGAGCGATTTGGTGACGAGGTACGCGCGCATGTACACGTTCTTTGAACGCGAACTGGGTATGCGATGAAAGCCCTCGTCGACGTCGAGACTGCGCGGCACGCCGACGTACTCATCGACGCGCGCAAGTCAGGCTTTGACGAAAATCATCTCGATGGTGCTCTCTACGCCGACCTGGAAGTCGACCTCTCCGCCGTGCCCGAAGACGCTACGCACGGCGGGCGACATCCACTCCCTACGATCGCAGACTGGACGCGCACGCTCGGCTCGTGGGGCATTGGACCCGAGACGTCGGTCGTGGTGTATGACGACCGCGGGGGCATTCTCGCAGCCGCGCGAACATGGTGGATGCTCCGCGCCGTGGGACACACGAACGTTGCGGTGCTCGAAGGCGGGATGCAGGCGGCGGTCGCAGCTGGCTGGTCGGTCACCACAGAGACAACTTCCCCACGTGCAAAGGCGCGCTACCCCGCCGACGCGTGGACACTGCCGATCGTCGTTGCCGACGACGTCAAGAAGGGAGACCACACGCTCGTCGATGTGCGCGCTCCCGAACGCTATGCCGGCAAAGTCGAACCCTACGATCCGGTGGCCGGTCATATCGCAGGCGCGATCAACCTGCCGTGTGCAAACAACCTTGAAGCGGGAGGCACGTTCAAAAGCATTGACGCGTTGCGCGAGCAGTTCGCCGACCTGGATCCCGAACACACGATTGTCAGTTGCGGCTCTGGCGTAACCGCCTGCCACACGCTTCTCGCTCTGGAACATGCGGGGATGTCAGGCGCCGCACTCTACGTGGGTTCGTGGAGCGAGTGGTGCCGCAACGGCTGGCCAGGCGAACCCTGAGCGACGGTTTTGTGGGGTTTTGAAACCTTTCAAACATCCCGCCCCGTTGAGCGACGCTCGAATCGCGCCTAGCCTTGCCGGCGCATGGATTTCGAGCCCTTCAACCAGCCTGCTCCCGAACTGGGCAATCAGTACGACGAAGACCTTCTGTTGAAGGGCTACCTCAAACACGCGCTTCCCCAAGACGTGTTGGCCGCCGTCGAACCCGAGCTGCGCGAGATGGGCGACATCGCAGTGAAGATGTACGCGCTCTCTCGGAAGACCTACGCCGAAGAGCCAGAGCTCACGCACTGGGACGCATGGGGCAACCGCGTCGACCACATTGAGCTCACGGAAGTGTGGAAGCGTGCGGAGCCGATCGCGGCAACGTGCGGTGTAGTCGCCGCCGCATACGATCCGCGTTTCTCTGAGCTTGCGCGTGTGCACCAGTTCGCGTTGGTGTACCTCTTTGCACCCTCGACCGACGTGTACAGCTGTCCGCTCGCCATGACGGATGGTGCCGCGCGTACGTTGATCGCGTCAGGAAACCAACCCCTGATCGATCGCGCGGTTGGGCACCTGACGAGCCGCGACCCTGCGAAGTTTTGGACGAGTGGTCAGTGGATGACCGAGTCCACGGGCGGTTCGGATGTGGGGCAGACAGAAACCAAAGCTGTCGACGACAACGGCCAGTGGCGACTTTATGGTCGGAAGTGGTTCACGTCCGCAGCGACCAGTCAGATCGCGCTGACGTTGGGTCGACCTGAAGGCAACCCCGAGGGTGGTCATGGACTCGCACTCTTCTACGTCGAGTGTCGTGACGACGAAGGGAAGCTGCAGAACATCGAGATCAACCGGCTCAAAGACAAACTCGGAACACGAAAGCTCCCGACGGCGGAGTTGATGCTGCGAGGTACCAAGGCCGAGCTGGTCCTGGAGACCACCGGCGGTATTCGAAACATCACGCCCATGCTGAACATCACCCGCACCTGGAATGCGGTCACGGCGGTGTCGTTCATGCGGCGGGGGATGGCGCTGGCTCGCGACTATGCGAAGCGGCGTTTCGCGTTCAAGGCGTACCTCAAAGACAAGCCGCTTCACGTCGACACGTTGGCCGACCTTCAGGCCGAACTCGATGGCGCGTTTCATCTGACGTTCTGGGTGGTCGAGATGCTCGGTAAACACGAGCACAACAAACTCGACGATGCGGAGACCGCGTTGCTGCGTCTGATGACCCCCATCGCCAAACTCACGACCGCTCGACAGGCGGTGCGCGTGACCAGTGAGATCCTGGAGAGCTTCGGCGGTGCTGGCTACCTCGAGGACACCGGTTTGCCTCCCTTGCTGCGCGATGCACAGGTGTTGTCGATCTGGGAGGGCACGACCAACGTGCTGGCGCTCGATACGCTACGTGCTCTCGCGAAGGGCTCGTCCCTCGCAACGCTGATCGAGAAGGCTCAGGGTTGGGTCGAAACGAACGACCCTGCGCTCGAGAACGCAGGAGAGATCGCCATGAAGGCGTTCCGGGCAGCCGCGGAGTGGCTCAAGACCACGCAGACCGATGCCCAGGCCGTCGAATCTGGCGCGCGCCGGTTCGCGCTGACGCTGGGACGCGCGACACAGCTAGCGCGATTGGTGCGTCATGCGACCTGGGCGCTGGAGCAAGGTGACCGACGTCCGCGGGCCGCTGCGCTGCGCTTTGCCCAGACCGCGATCAACCAGATCGCCTGGCCGGATGCGGACGACGCGTACTTGCTGGCAAACGACACAGCACGCTCCAGCTAAGCCGCGTCGAGCCCCGCAAATGGTGTAATCTCGCCCGACAGATGACCGATTTCGGAGTCAACCAGGGCCTGGTCGAAGAGATGTTCCTGCTGTGGGCGGCGAACCCTGCTTCGGTCGACGATGTATGGCGACGGTATTTCGACGGACTGGATCCTACCGAGTGGCCACAACTCACTTCCGCAGGGAGCATCGCAGCACCGCCTGAAGCGGTTCCGCCTCCCTCAAACGGGAACGGCAACGGCCACGGGATGATCCCTGCAGGCTCGACCGGCGCGCATGTGCCCTCGGGTTTGTTCAAGCTCCCGCCGACGTCCGAAAACCTTCCGTTCGTGGATCGACGCTCGGGTGACCGTCGCACTTCGTTTGCCCCCAGCGGCGAGGTCATGGCGGCGACGGAACTGCAGGCACGGCTGAGTGCGCTGACCAACGCGTATCGTGTGCGCGGTCATCTTTTTGCAAACTTGGATCCACTGCAACGTAGTCCCAAAGAAGCGAAGGAACTCTTCCTCGAACGCTACGGCCTGGATCACGTCGAGCCCGACACTGTGTTTTCGACGGGTGACCTTGCTGGACCTTCGCAAGCCACGCTGGCCGAGATCATTCAGCGTCTCAACGACACGTACACCCGCAGCATCGGCGTCGAATACACGTTCCTCGAGGACAGCGAAGCGCGCGGTTGGCTCCAGCACCAGATGGAATCCACCTGCAATCGCTTGGAGCTCTCGCGCGACGAACAGGTTCGAATCCTGACGAAACTGACCGACGCGGAGATCTTCGAACAGTTCCTCCACACCAAGTTTATCGGTGCGAAACGCTTCTCGGTGGAGGGTGCGGAGAGCATCATTCCGATGCTCGATTTGTTGGTCGAGCGCGGCGCAGAGCTAGGCGTGGACGAGATCGTGTTGGGTATGGCCCACCGCGGTCGACTCAACGTCATGGTCAACTTCATGGAGATGAACGTCCGCGACATTTTCGCGGGCTTCGACGACGACGACCCCGAACTCAACCTTGGCGGCGGCGACGTGAAATACCATCTCGGGTACTCGCTCGACCGACCCACGGCGGCGGGCACGAACGTGCATATCACGCTCACGTTCAACCCGAGTCACCTCGAGTTCGTGAACCCGGTTGTGGAAGGCCGCGTGCGCGCCAAACAGGATCGCCGCGGTGACAACGAACGCATTCACGTCTTGCCGCTCCTCATTCATGGCGACGCAGCGTTCGTGGGACAGGGCGTTGTCGCGGAGACCCTGAACCTTAGTGAGCTTCAGGCGTATCGAACCGGCGGCACCATCCACGTCGTCATCAACAACCAGATCGGGTTCACGACGGTTCCGGAAGACTCGCGTTGCGTTCGCTACTGCACGGACATCACGCGAATGTTGCGTTGCCCCGTATTCCACGTGAACGGCGAGGATCCCGAAGCGGTAGCGCAGGTGGCTCGCTTGGCGGTGGAGTACCGACAGCGCTTTCACCGCGACGTGGTCATCGACCTCTACTGCTACCGAAAGTACGGACACAACGAGGGCGACGAGCCGCGTTTCACGCAGCCGATCATGTACGAAGCGATCGACGCGAAGAAGACACCGCGCGAGATCTATGTGGATCACCTGGTCAGCACTGGTGCGATCGAGCCATCTCTGGGTGACGAGATCAAAGCGCAGCGTCAGTCCGATCTCGAACGCGCACTCGATGAGTCGCGGACTGGGGATTACAACTTGGTGCCCCTGTCCATGCGTGGGCTTTGGACCCCGTACAAGGGCGGCAAGGATCGCGAATGCGAAAACACGTCGACGGGCGTACCGCGCGACACGCTCGACAAGTTGCTCGACTCGCTCACGACAGTTCCGGACTGGTTTGAACCTCACCCGCGACTCAAGCGCTTCGTGCTGGACAAGCAACGCAAGATTCTCGAGAGCGGCAAGAACGTCGATTGGGGCACCGCAGAAAACCTCGCGATGGCATCGCTGCTGGCGGAAGGAACGCGTGTTCGCCTCACCGGACAGGACGTTCGTCGCGCCACGTTTAGCCATCGGCACGCGGTGATTTACGACGTGCGCAACGGTCGTCGCTTCACGCGTCTTGGACATCTCGCAGAGGACCAAGCAGGGCTCGAGATCTACGACAGTCCGCTCAGTGAAGCGGGTGTTCTCGGATTTGAGTGGGGCTACTCGCTCGACAGCCCTGATGGTCTCGTGTGTTGGGAAGCCCAGTTCGGCGATTTCGCCAACGGCGCGCAGGTGATCATCGATCAGTTCATTTCTTCGTCCGAAGACAAGTGGAACCGGTTGAGTGGACTGGTCCTGCTTCTGCCTCATGGCTTCGAAGGCATGGGACCTGAGCACTCCAGTGCGCGACTCGAACGATTCCTCGGACTCTGCGCCGAAGACAACATGCAGGTCTGCAATCTCACGACACCCGCACAGGTGTTTCACTGTCTTCGCCGCCAGGTCGTTCGACCGTGGCGCAAGCCTCTCGTGATCATGACGCCCAAGTCGTTGCTTCGACATCGACTGGCGATCTCGACCATGGATGAACTCGCGAACGGCCAGTTCCAACGCGTGATCGGCGATCCCCGCGCGGAGCGAGACAAGGTGCGTCGCGTGATTCTCTGCTCCGGCAAGGTCTACTACGACCTGCTCGCCGAGCGTGACGAACGGAAGGCCTACGACGTCGCCCTCGTGCGAATCGAACAGCTCTACCCGTACCGGCCCGAAGAGCTGCAAGAGGTCGTAAGTCAGTTCCCTGAGAACGCCGAAGTCGTGTGGGTTCAAGAAGAACCGTGGAACATGGGTGCGTGGTTCTACGTGCGAGCTCGGCTTACCCGCGGACTCTTTGGCGACCGTGACATCCGGTGTGTCGCGCGACCTGAGAGCGCCAGTCCGGCAACGGGCAGCAAAGCGTCGCATGTGTACGAGCAGAAGCGTCTCCTCGACGATGCGCTTTCCTGAATAGTTTCAGTGTATTACGCGCTGATTTGACCCGAATGAGGGGGCTTGCCAGACTGCGGTTTATCGCAGGGGCGGGCTGAATGTTCGGGTGTGTGGCCCCGTCCGACTCCGCGAGAACGCTTGGTCTGAGAGCCTGGTTTGGGGCTCGATTGGGAGGACGAATGAACAAGTTCGTAGGTGTGTTTGCGGCGGCGATCGTCGCATCGGGCTGCGTCGTAGACGTAGTTTTCGAGCCGCTCGGTGGCGATGTTGTCGTCGACGGAGCATGGACGATCAACAGCGGCACCGCGGATGCGGTTAGCTGTGCGTCAGCAGGAATCGCGACCGTTCAACTCTTTGTGTGCGACGCCATCGAAGGCGACTGCTTCGAGACCACGCAGTTCAGCTCTGCGTGTGAGAACGGTGGCTTCGTCAGCGCGCCCCTCCTCGAGCGCCAGTTCTACGCGTACTACTGGGCCGCTCTCGACGCGAGCGGCTTCGAGATCGGTCGCAGTGGCTGGGAGACCGCCGATGTCACTGCAGGTGGCCCCTTGGTCGCCACGGCGGACTTCGTGATGGACATGCCCGGTGAAGTCACCATGGACGCCACGTGGACGATCAACGGCATTCCGGCCGACGGCGGAAGCTGTGGTCTTGCTGGGATCAACTTCGCTCGCCTGGAAGTGACCGACACGACTGGTGCGGTGTTCCGTTCCTGGGACCTCGACTGCTCGCTCGGCGGCTTCGACAGCCGAACGGATGCAGCGGCACCGAGCCTGCCGGAGGGCGAGTACTTCACCCAGTGGTTCGCGATCGACACCGCGGGAACCGCGGTCGCAGACGGCGGAGCGGCCTTGCCCCTCGATGTTCGGGGACAGAGTCACGCAACCCTGGCAACGCCGGACTTCTTCATCGAAATGATCAACTCACTTGATGTCGCGATCCTCTACGACGTTGGAGACGGTACGTTCGGTGATTGCACCACCGCGGGAGTGGACGGCATCTGGGGCTACGTTCTGAGCTCGGTGGGTGGCGCGACGATTGCGATGGAAGCCGGCCTTACTTGTCAAAACGGCATTCTGTTCGAGGACGTGGCATCCGACACCTACATCTTGGACATCAACGCGGATGCATCCGACGGCGCGAAGTGGGGTGGCGAATGCACCGGTCTTGACGTGCTTCGCGGATTAGAGGAGTACGACTGTCAGATTCCCATCACACCACCGGATCCCTGATCCGACTGGAAACATGCGAAAGGCGCGACCTGTTGGTCGCGCCTTTTTTGCGTTAGCGGACGCGGTACTTCACGACGAACCCACCTCGGCCACCGCCCGGGTCGAGTGTGCTGCCGCCAAAGTTCACCCCGGAATGCTCGCCGGCAAAAATGAGGTGGTTTGCTCCCGACTCGATGACTGCGCTTGCGTCGGCACCGCCAGGTGAGCCGAACGTGGCATGCCACTCCACCTCTCGATCGTACGCGGCCAGAACAGCGCTACCTAAGGTTCGATCCGGCAATGCTGCGCCTTCCAACACAGCGCCCTCGCGGTACCCACCCGAGAGGAAAAGGGATTCGTCGAGTACCGCAACTGCCGACCACCCCTGAAAATCAGTGCCCTCCAACTGGACAACGTCGACGGCGGAGAGTTCGTCGTTCAAAACTGCAACGTACCCGTCGGTGTCTGTTGCTCCGCGAGAAACTCCGAGCAAGTCCACAGTTCCACTAAACAGGCCCGCGACGACGACCCTTCCTGGGAATGCGCGAAGCTCACGAACGAAGCCGGAGCGTGGTGCCGGACCGAACGCGACAGACTCAACGTGGTTGCCCATCGTGTCGAACTCGGCAAGATAGCCGGCTCGTCCAGAGGCGGTGAGAGTAGTGCCGCCAAACGCGATGCTCTGATTGAAGACACCTCCAATGAACAGATCGCTTCCGCGCACCGCGATTGCGGTCCCGCCGTCAGCCATTGAAGACCCAAAGCTTCGACACCAACGATGTGTCCCGTCTGAATCGTAGCTCGCCACTACAACGTCGTCGTCGCCCCGACTCGCCAACCTCATCCCGAAGTCCACGCTCCCTTCGAACTCACCTGTCACGTAGAGGTTCGACTCCGAATCGACAGCAAGGTCTCGAAACAAACTGCCCCCGGTGCCTCCAAAGCGTTCTGTCCACACCCGACGCCCAGTAGAGTCGACGCACGCAAGCAGCGCCGACCTTGAAGCGACGGAGGTTAGCGGTGTCGCCTCCCCCGTGGCATCGACGAAAGATGCCGGGTGGTCAAAGCGCCCAGCGGCACAGATGGACCCATCTGGCATCGGAACAACGCCGGCAAGTGACTCCGATCCGCTGCCCTGGACGGTAACTAGCCAGCGAAAACTCCCGTCAGCGTCGAGGCTAACGAGATAACCTTCCCGCAACCCGGTACCGGCACGCGTGACTCCGTCGACTGTGAGCGAGGAGATGAACTCGCCGACCACGTACACGTTCTCCGCGTCGTCGACAGCTACATCCAGTACGTCGAACACTTCTGATTGTATCGATACCGACCACTCGTGCAGTGGAGGCGCAACGCAGTCGCGTTCCGAGCACAGGTCGATGCCGGTACAAGCATTCTCGCATTCTCCGCAGTGATCGATATTTGTCGAGAGGTCGACTTCGCAGCCATCACTCGCATCGCCGTTGCAGTCATCAAAACCCGCAACACACTCCGCGATCACGCACGTGCCCGCCGTGCACACGCTCGACTCTGTCATCGGAAGGTCTGCGCAAGCCGCAGACGCTGCGAGGCCGTCCGGAGAACCATCGCAATCGTTGTCCAAGCCATCGCAGAGCTCAGCGGTTGCGGCGCCGGGTACGCACACTCCCCAGACGCCTCCAGCACACGTTTCCGTCCCGTTCGCGCACTCGCCGAGTGCGTCGGCCGTACAGTCTCGCGTTTCCCCTTCACCGCAGCCGCCATCCAAGTCGCCGCCGTCCGGTGTGATGCACGTATCTCCGTCCCGAACCATGGGCGCGGGGCACTCACAGGTTCGCCGATCGTCCGCAAAGACAAACGGCGCCGGACAAATACACATGTCGGTTTCACGGTCGAGTTCGAAGTCACCGCACGTCGCATCGCTGCACCCAAAGGCAAAAACGGCCACCAACAACCCAACGATCCAAAGCTCAGTCCGCATACCGAGATTGTATCTGCTTTTTTCGTGCCTTCGCGGGGCTTGGTCGCTACATCAATGGGGTGTTCCGGTTTCCGCCTCTGACGCTCCTACTGCGCACGTGCCTCGTTACGTTCTTGGTCGCATACGTGGCACTGCTCGTCGCGGTGAACTGGTTAGGACAAGCGGACTTGCTCCAGTATCTCGCCCTCAGTAGCGGCGAACTCTGGGTCGGCAACGCGTGGCAGTTGTTCACGTACGCACTCGTTCAACCTCCCGGCCCTGAAGGCGTGATGCAGTTCGTCATCTCCGCCGTCTTTTTCTGGCTCATCGTCGGTGGTTACGAACAGTCGTTCGGTGCGAAGCGAACTGTCCAAGCCATGGTCGCGTGTCTGTTCGGCGCTTCGATCATCGCGTTCGTCGTGAGTCGCTTTCTGCCCGGTGTGCTGATCGGATTCTCGGGTCTGACCATGGGTGTGCTCTCGGCGCATGCGTGGGCGATGAAGATCCTTCGCCAACAAGCCAACGTGTTCGGCGTGATGGTGATGAAGCCAACGACGATGATTCTGATTTTCGTCGGCCTCTCGTTCTTGCAGTTCCTCGCGAGTGGCGACTTCGTGTCTCTCGCTGGGCATCTCGGTGCGACGGTCACCGGCATCCTCTTCACGGAGTGGATGAGCAAGCCGCCTTCGGAGAAGCGCTCGCGCAAGAAGAGCGGTGGGCGTCGCCGAGGGCCCGCACTGCAGGTTATCGACGGCGGGAAAGCCGACGACGACGGCCCTCAGTGGCTGAACTAACCTGTTCGTGAAGATCCAGGGCAACCGCCCGTCACACCCATGGACGCAAATCAGGAGCGAGAGGCAGAATCGCGCCTCGACGTAGGCACGAGGGTTGCTTTAGTCTCGCCCAGCCGAGCTTGGGTTGTGTCGGCCGTGTGGAAAGGATTGGACATGCGAAACGTTGGATTGGGACTTGTCATGGGGCTGCTCACCCTCAGCACTGGGTGCATTGTGAGCTCGGGATCGGACACGTACGAACAGTGCGATTTCACTGCGGATTGCGACGTGCTTGGCGACGCATGCCAGCAGATCACCGCAGATTGGGGTGACCGAATCACGACGGACGGCATCTGCACATTTTCGTGTTTCGACACGAGTGATTGCCCGGTCAGCCTCAATGGAAACCTGGGTCTTTGCGTGGACTTCGGTGGCTCAGGCAATCGTTGTTACGAGACGTGCGTCAACGACTTTGACTGTGACCCTGGCTTCAACTGCGGCGACTTCGGATTCGTAGAATCCATCTGTCTGCCGTACTGACCAAGCCAACAGCTGAGAAGTCCGGTTCACGGCTCGGCTGTGAACTGTTGGAGCCGTGGGTCGAGCGGAGGCCGACCCAACCGACTGACGTAGAAGCGAGCCAACCACTCGTTTCCCTGCTGTAGCTGAATGAGCGCCGCGTTCTCCAGCCTCTCGGGTTCGAGGGGCTGGAGGTCGAGCGAACGCGCCAGAACAGCCAGCACGCCACGCTGGTACCCCAGCTGCATCAGGTCGCCTCCCAACGAACGGAGTTCGTCGTGGTCGTCGACGAGCTGGACGTATCGCTGCGAGAGCTCAATCGCGCGCGAGGGCGTCAGATCATGATTGCGTTCATCCATCAACGCCAAGGTCTGAAACCGCGCAGCATGGCCAAGACGCAACCCCGGTTCGCGCTCGATCGCCGCGTTGAACGCCTCGAGGGCTTCGTCGAGTTCCCCCTCGTTGCGATGGATTTCGCCCACCTTGAGCCACGCGTAAAAGCTCTTGGGATGAGTCTTTGCGGCGTGTTCCCACAACGCTTGGTCCGATGTCCACGCACCTTGGTAGATGATCGTGAGTGCCGCGAACATGATCGTGCCAGCGCCAAGAGCCATGCGTGCACGGGACTGCCACTCGTCCTTTGCAGCATCTGCGAGCGCACCGGCACCAAATGCGAGAGCGATCAGCGGGAAGCTCAGGTAGCGGTCCTGCACCTCGAAGTAGAGTGGCCACGCGTTGCTCACCGGAGCGAGTAGCACCACGAACGCAAACGCGGTGAATCGCAGTCGTGCATCACCCCGCGCCATCGCAGCGATGAGCAGCACCGGACCGATCAAGTCGAACCAAGAGAAGTCCGACAATGCGCGATGAATCGGATAGACCGGACTGGTGTAGAGCGGCAGCAGCGCGGTCGTGAGGTGATGGGTGTAGGTCGCTGCGACCAGCGCGACGGGACCGAGTCCTTCCGGCGCAGGACGAATCATCTGATTAGCTTCCCAAATCTGAACCACCAACCATCCGAGCCCTCCGCCGATCGCCAACGCCGGAACCTGAGCGAGGAAAGCGGTCTTGATGGATCGCTCACGAAGAAGCACATCGTGCGCGAGCAAGACCGCGGGCAGGGGGAGCACCGTCGTTTTGGCGAGCGCCGCCGCGACGTACGCGAGTCGAGAGAGCCACGCGTCGCGACCCCAGGGTGACTCGGCCCGGACGTGCATCAGAATGCTCGTGCAGGCGAGCGCCAATGCGACGATCTCTTTTCGACCCGTCGCCCACGTGACCGCTTCGACCTGAACCGGGTGAAGTCCGTATGCGAGCGTCGCCATTAACGCGATGGTGCGACTCAACCCCCACGCGATCATCACGCGTCGAACAAGCAGCAGCGCGCCGATCCAGAGGACGAGGTTGACGGCGTGCAGTACCGGCCCGTTCGGACCCGCGAGCGGCACGTCCAGCCAGTACGCCATCAGATGCAGCGGGTGGTACGCCTCAAAGTGCGCTTCGCTCCAAATGGCTTGCAGATTGCTGACGCTGAAGCTCTGAACCGGCTCGAACTCGATCAGGAAGCGCTTGTCGTCCCAGCTCTGCATGAGCTGACGCGGTACGCCTCGAGCAAACGTGAGCAACGCAGCGACCGCCAGGATCGCGTCATCACGCCACGGATGTAATTTCGAGGAGTTGGACGACATGGGTCGGTTCATTAATGAACCTGTCCCTGAAATTTACACCTAGAAGACGAGAGCGAGACGGGTTTGGGCGGTCCAGAGGAACCGGTCGCCGAAACCGCGCGAACCAAGCAACGCATCGCCGGCTCGCATGAATCCGAACTCGGTGTCCCAGCGCAACAAGTCGCCTTCGCCCCACTTGAAACGCAAAGCCACGTCGACCTCCCAGCCGATCTTGCACTCACGCTCGAAGGGTCCGCAGTTGGTGTTGGTTTCGAAGTTCGGACGCTCGTTGTTGTACACGTTCGCGGTGAGGTCGCGTGCCCATGCCATCAGGAACGCCAAGTGCGCCTCGATGCCGGGAATGATCTGGGCCCGAAGCTGCGGGAACATGTAGTGCGAGTTCCACACACCGCCACGCGACCAGAGCGGACGAATCTCTTCACCGAACTGAATCGCGGTCTGCGTCGCCAACGCGACCTGATAGAGCAACAAGCCGACGTGGTAGTCGGGGTGCAAGGGACGCATGGTCAGTCGACGGGTGTCGAAGAGCTTGTTGTCGCCTCCGGACCAGCCCCACTCCATCAGGGCTCCCCAGGGACGCGGACCACGCTCTTGCATGAAGCCGGCACGGAACGCACCGCCCCAAATACTGGCATCGGTTTGGTTGCAGACGCCTAGCTCGACAACATCACAACCGCCCGGCAGGGTAATCGTGTTGCTGCGACCCAAGATACCGACGACTTCACCCTCGCTGTAGAGCGTGGGCAGTCCACGACCGAGTCCGTATCGAAGCTTCCAGTAGAGGTCGACGATGTGAACGCGCGAAGCGGCCGCGTCTTCCGGCAAGTCGCGCAACGCTCCGCCGCGATGCTGCCAGCGGTAGACGTAGTAGCCACCGATGTGCAGAAGGTCATTGGTGAAGCGACCGAACTCGTCGTCCTTCCAAACCAGAGCGACGGCCATCTGATTGACGTCGTTGCCCTCACCGGTCCACGTCGAAAACGGGATCTGGCTGCGTTCGTTGGCGAACCCTGAGTCTTCCTCCGCGCGCGTCTCAAATCGAGCCGGAGAGGAACTCAGCGGGCCGAAGGGCCCCAAGCTCACGTAGTGCGTCGGGGGGTCGGTGCTGTTGGTGACCGGATCTTCGACCAGCTTGTCGTACGCAATCGCAAAAATCAGCGGCGTCGGGCGCGAGTCATTCGAGGTCAACGCGTTGATGACCGTTAGCGGACGCGTCGCGAAAAGAACGCGGTCGAAGCTGGTTCCAAAGAGCGGGTCACCCCACTCGCCCAACCCGTTGCCGTGGTTGGCCAGCAAGCCCAGTCCCCAATGCGAAGGCATACGACCCACGCGAATCTGACCGACAGGAATCAGCGCTTCGAGCCACGCACGCTCCAGTCGGAACGAGTCGGCGAGGTCAAAACCGTCGATATCGGTGTTGCTGGGGATGTCCGCAAAGATCGGCGTGCGCGTGATGCGTGCGTTGTCACCGAACACCACGTTGTCGAGCGCATCGATCTGCATGTGCAGTGCGGCGATCGGGCGGTTGGGATCGCCGTAGGTAACTGACGGCTCCAAGCGCAGACGCTGAAACGCGAAGTGAGCATCGCGCTGGTCACGACGCGAGTCCATGCGACGCTGAAACACCGGGACGTTGCCGAACCAGTTGTAGCGAGCGCGGTAGTAGCCGTGCAGGACGACGTTGATGGGGAGCTTGCCCGCGTCGGAAGGCTCCGTCGCATTTGGAGAAGGAGCATCACGCTCGTTGGGCGGTGTCGCATCGGGGATGTCCGGCTCGGCCTCCGTCTCCGTCTCCGTCTCCGTTCCGGAGTGACCCGACTCTGTCTCGGTCTCCGTCTCGGTCTCCGTCGCGGTCGTCTCGCCTTCGGTTTCCGTTTCGGTTCCCGCGGCGGTTCCGGCTTCGGACGCAGGTTCGGATTCGCCGTCGGCTTCGCCTTCGGTATCACCTTCAGATTCGGCCCCAGCTTCAGTGCCAGACTCGGTCTGACCGTCTGCCGCGGCTTCGGCTTCAGCATCTTGCGCGTGGACCTGCGCGCACCACAGCACGCAGATCAAACTCCACACTCTCATCGCTCCCCCTCTCCGCCCGCACCTCGGTCGGCGCGGGCACGGGCACGGGCGGCGCCTCTGCGCCTTCGACGTTCAGATGCTCAGGGCAGGTTCGGACACGCCGCGATGTCTGCACGACGCGGCCCCATGTTCACGATCGAAATGGTGTCGGCAAAGATCGGCATGCGCTCGCAACTGATGATCTCCGGCTCTCCACCTTCGGTGAGCACACCCCACACCTCGATGAACACGAACTCACCGTCCGCACCCACGGGCACGTTCGCGACGACGAAGATGCCATCAGTGTGGGTGAAGGGCTGATCGCTCTTGGGGAAGTCGTCACCGTCGAAGTAGCGGAAGTGGGGATCGGGGCTACGCGAGCCTTCCATGATCTCGGTGCCGTCTTCACGGAAGACGCGGGCCACAGTGCCCCAAAGCGGGTCTTCGTCGCAGTCCCACACGGTACCGGCCACGATGGCGGTGCCGGGTTCCTGGTTGAATCCAAGAACGGTCGGAATCAAGTCGAGCGTCGCCTGCGAGACACTGTTGCCTTCAACTTCCCGGTCTTCGCTGGGCGCGGCTTCGTTGATCTGCACCGAACCGGCAATCTGCAACGAGGGCGAGGGTCCGGGCTTCGGGAACACGCGGTAGGCGTACCAACCGTCGGCCAATCCCGAGACGGGCACGGTCCCAGCTTCGTCCGTAACGAGGTCCGTCGCGGGATCGCACGTGTCACCAGGAATCGGCATGTTGTCGCTGTAGAACTTCACACACAGACCCTCGAGAGTGTCGTCGGTGCGGAACTCCTGAATACGAACGCTGAAGTCCTGCGGGTCGCCACCGACGGGCGCCGAGAGCATGTCGATGCACGCCATGTTCGGCGCTTCTGCGGTCGAGGGGTCGAGGTTGATGCCGGTCTCGTCGGTGGGATCCGCGCCATCGCCGTTCATGGCAACAGGTAGCTCCACCATTCCGCCGCCGTCGTCACCGCCGCCATCGGTGCCCGGACCAGAGTCGGTACCGCCGGTGTCGTCATCACCACAGGCCATCGCCAAGACGACCAACAAGCTCATGAGCCAAGAAATGCGCTTCATCTTCCCTCTCCCCCTCCGGGAGTCCAGAGCAGTAACTGCTCCATCTGATCTCGTATCCGCGGCCAGCCATCGATGCCGACCGAGTTGGTTTCTTCGTAGTGCTCTCCGCGCGCCTCATCGATGTAGGGGTTGCGGTCATCGAGCACGAAATCGAACTCGGGCAGTAGATAGCCTATTTGGTCGTTGCCGAGGCTTACGATCCCTACGTATTCGGCAGTGTCGCGAGCAAAGTCACGCAAATACGGGCCTGAAGGCGCCAAAGCTAAGTTCGGTGCGTTTTCGACCTCGGGATCGACGATCGCTGCACCTTCCGGGGTGTGTGAACCGTCGTATCCCCCGATAAACAAAGCGGGATCGAGCTCTCCCGGCATCCACATCAGCTGCAGCTTTCCGATATCGATCACGGCGATTTCGGTCAAAACGTCGGGTTCGTTCACCCCTGGACGCAAAAGCAGGTCGGGATCCCAGTTGTAGGCCTCGCGCACAAAAAGCTCGTTGAGAATCGCGACGTGGAAGCCACGGTTTTGCACATCGACGAGAAATCGACGCGAGCGAAATCCCAAATCGGCCGTGTCCTCAGTCAACGAGCCGCCCTCGTCTCCAAGCGCGTCGAGAACGAAGTAGGCCATCTGCTCGCCCACAACACGCATCGTTTCCTCGGACTGCCGCGGAAGCGGCGACTCATCCCAGGTCGCGGCACTCATTTCATTGGGACCGATCTGCGAACCGATCGCGCCGAGACAAAACGCAGCCATGCCTCCCACACCTTCGGTCATTTCACCGTCGGGTCCGACGACACCGTTTTCGACACCTTCGCGCAGGTAGTGGGGGTAGTCGCTCGACAGAAGTGTGTTTTCGTCTCCGAAGTACTCCGGGTGTGAGCCGAAGTTGATCCACGTCGCGATCGTCGATTCATCACCGGCATCGATCACCCGGAACACGCGCGCGTTGTCGTCGATGATGCGCGGATGACGTGAGTCACTCAGATAGCGCAGTGTTCCACCCGGCTTGTCCCGAAAATCAAAACTTGCGTACTGGATGTTCGCGGGTCGCAACGAGTCGACCGCTTCACGCACAGCAGCTGCCGCTTCGCGATGGATGCGCGCAAGATACTCGGGGTCAACACCACTGCTCGATTCCGCCAGTCCGTAAATGCCGAGCGTGTCGGCACCCTGGTGCGTGTGCGACGCGCACGTGCCGATGTAGTCGACGTCCACGTCTGCTGCGAACTCACGAATCGCATCCGTGTCGTCGATGAAGATGCTGAACATGTCAGCCGACACCAGCACAATCGTGGTCTCGTTCTGACGCAGCGCGATCGCGCGAACCCACTGCGGGTCGGCCACATCCGAAGCGATGCGCGGGCTGTCGAATCCTGCGACAAAGATGGGATCAAATACGCCGTTGTCGTTTCGATCTTCGAACTCATCGCCGTCGAAAGGATCCCAAACACCATCGCCGTTGTTGTCGAGCGTCATGATGTCGGTCGTGGGCGTGATCACCGGAGTGATGTCGCGCATCGCTGCACCGGCATAGAGAACTCCGTCGCCCTCGTCTGCACAGCCCTCGCCTCCGGGGCAAAACGCTTCGGGTGCAAAAGGAGGCTCTGCATCGATGGCTACGTCGATGGGCGCATCCATGGACGCATCGGGCGTCGCGGCATCCGACGGTCCATCGTCGTCACCACATCCCCAAGCAAGCAAACACAGAAGCGCCCAACCACGCATCGTCGTCACTCTAGACGATGACAGGCCCCGACGAGCAAAAGCACCATCAGGTGCAAGGTTCGAGAACTCTAGAACTCGAGACCGGCGCGGATGCGGGCCATTCCCATGGTGTTCATCCGTTGTCCCGACGCCAGATCGAACGCGTGACCCGGAACGAACACACCACCTTCAAGTCCCACGCTCAGCACAATGTCGTAGGGCAGGTTGAAGTAGCCGAGCACCGAAGCGTCGACCTCGACACCCAAGTCTCGGTTGCTCGAGGGACCACCTCGATAGGCCACGGTGCGCGATTCGGCGCGCTGACGATAGGGATCGACCACATCGCTTGTGGCGCGCGCCCACACCCAACCCAGGCGAATCTCCAGTTCTTCAATCGGGCGAATCGACGCCCAGTTGAACAAGTACGTCGCACCGGACACGCCGCCATCGGTCGGTAGCAAATCGCTTCCGGGCGAAGGCCGACCGGTCAGCAGTTCGCTTTGCGCCAAGGTCGCACTTCGTGCCGAACTCCACGCCAGCGCCTCGGGAAAGAGGATCAAGCCCACCCGGTGATCGGGGTGCATCGTGGCGCGACGCTGCACGTTGTCTTCGGTGTTGCTGTCGCCGGACGTGTAGCCGGCTTCGAGCACCACATCGACCATGTCACCTTCGCGGCCCAACTGTGCAGCCCACATGATCTGACGCACGTCTTGTTCGGGGTTGTCTGCGGTTCGCGTGATGGTCGTATCGCCGCGAATGTGAAGACCTTCGAACGCGGCGAAGAGCTTGCCGCCGCTGGGCTCTTCCCAGTCCCAACGGGCGAAGAGGTCCATGATCCAAACATCGAGCTTTTCGTCGATCTGGTCGCCCACCGCGAGCCCGTTGTTCACCGGTGTTCGTTGGCTTCGGTACACGACGTACGCACCCACGCCGCGATCTTGATCGCCGTAGAGGAGCGCGAGAATCGCCTGAAGCGCGCGATCCCCGTCGCGAATGTTGGCGATGGGATCTCGGTACACCAGGTCACCGGCGATCACGAGGTTGAACGGCACATCACGACCGAAGGGACGCGTGCCGAAGAACAAGCGAACGTTACTGTTTCCGTATCGGTAGTCACCGAAGGGCGGTTCGCGCGTTCCGTCGTTCGCCAGAAGTCCAAGACCCCATTGCGAAGGCTGCAAACCAGCGCGAAACATACCGATCGGGCTCACCCATTGGATATAGAGCCAACGAGGGTCAAATCCGTCGCCGTCGATCGCGGTTGTTCCATCGCGCGGACGAGCGGCGGCATCGACGCCGACGGTCTCATCTCCGAACAATACGCCGTCGAAGAAATCCATCTGGCCGGTGATCAGGAAGTTGTCACCGAATTTGAGTGTGGGCGTGAGTCGCAACCAATTGGTGGCCCAGTAGTTCTGACCCAGTTCCTCGGGAAGCTCGGTGCGCGGCTGCGTTTGCAACCCAAGATCACTCATCGCGTGAAAGCGGAAGCGGTACTCGCCGTGAAACTCGAACGAGGGCGCGAAGGGATCCTCCTCTTCTTCGTCGGCGGGTTCCGCGATCTCTTGCTCGCCTGCACCGTCGACATCTTCCGTTTCTGCGACGACCTGCTCGGCTTCTTGCTCTGCAGCTTCGGCAGCTTCGGCGACAGCTTCCGCTTCAACTGCGGCAGCGGCTGCGGCTTCTTCGGCCTCTGCTGAAACGGTGGCTTCGGTGGCTTCGCCTTCCGTTTCGCCTTCGGCAGCTTCGCCCTCGGTTGCGGCTTCCTCGGTTGCGGCTTCCTCGGTTGCGGCTTCCTCGGTTGCGGCTTCGCCCTCGGCCTCGCCAGCCGCGTCCCCTTCGGCCGCGCCCGCAGCTTCGGTTTCGGTTTCGGGCTCCGCGGCGGCTTCACCCGCCTGCGCAAACACCACCCCGGACCAGGCGAACACCCCTACCCAAGCCAAGACACGCAACATCGCCCGGACCCTACCGCCACCTCTTCATCAGCGAAAAGAACCAAGGGGCGCACCCCAACAAACCAAATCATTTCAAATGCTTAAGTCTTGCTTTTCGTGCACTCCTCGAACTTCTACCGAAATCACCTGCGGATTATCCGCACTTGCTGGGGCGTGCTACATGCACGCGTATGCGCCTTTGTGTTGTGGTGGCGCTTCTGTGGTGGGGTTGCGGCGGAGACCGTCGGGTCCCTCAACATGAAGAGCGAGACGAGCACGAGGTCGAAACCGTAGACGGTTTCGAACCGGAGCGAAGTCAACCTGTGGAGCCCGGCGCAGCGGTATCGGTGGAGGGCGCGCCTCTCGCCACGCAGGGCCAGGTTCGCGCTTTGCTGACGCTCGACTTAGACGACGACGGAGATCGCGACGGCCTGGCCGTCGAAGCCCACGAGGGAAGTGTCGTGGTGCACATCGCGCATCGCGACGAGGGTACGTTTCGCGCACGTCGAGTCGGCGCACTCACGCTCGACGAAGGCTGCGAACTCGACACCGCCGAGATTGAAACGGTCTCGTCCGAACACGCGTTCGCGCGTGCCACCATCACGTGTGAAGACGCCGATGACTGGCGAGCGTGGTGGGTGTTGAGCGTGGGTGCCGCCCCGCGACTGCACGAGACTCTTTCGCTCCGGGGAGAAGGTTCGGTTTCTCTCGAGCTCGTTGATCACGACGACGACAACCATCTCGACTTGGCGGCACAAGTCGACGTTGGAAACGGACCGCTTACGCTGCGCTGGTTTGATCGACCCAGCGGACTTGCTCGGGAAGATGGCGAACCTGCGAACACGCTCGAGGCCCTGGTCCAAGAGGACCGAGAGCGAGCCACGGCACTGATCGGCGCGCTGTGTCGCGGCACCCAACCACGCTTCCGCCTCGGTCGCGGCGAGTGGGGAATCGCTTGTCCGGACACACTGACGCGTCGTGCACGAGACGCCTCGACCATCGCGCTGCTGCAGTCGGGCCAGCTTCGCCAAGCGGTCGCAGTGCTTCCGGAGCAGATCGAAGGAGCTCTGGAGGTGGCGCTCAACGCCGCTGCGACCACCGTGGTTTCTCAGCGAATCGCGCCGTGGTCGGAGCCGTCAAACGCCACAACGCGACACGTGATGCTTGCATTTGAAGGAAACGACCTCATCGTGCGCGGTGTCGAGGCGCAGCTTTACTCAGCCGCCGCGCCCGACAATCCCGTGCCGGCCGAGGCTCATCCCGCGCCGATTGCGGATTCCCAAGATGCTTTCTTTGTGCAGAGTGTTCATCGAGATTGTCGCGGCCTTGAACTGAGGGTCTTGCCACGTAGCCAGCTTCGAGCAGCCGCGTTTGCTGCCCCGCGAGCCGTTCGCGCATTCGAGGATCCCATCGAGGATTGCACCGAAGCGCCCGCCGACTCGTGGCGCGCACTCGGCTGGGCTCCACAGGGAGTGGTCGTCGCGTCGTTGTCTCAGCGCCGCACCGTACCGCTCACGGTTGAAGCCCTTCCACTTGGCGACGCCCTGGAACTCGCCGACGGTGCACTTCCGCCCGCTCCGCTCAAAGGTGGACGAATCACCCCAGACGGCAGCGTCTGGATCTGGGAAACTCCTCACGGCGTGTTGCGAATGGGCGAGAACACCGAACTGTGGCGAACCAACGAGTGGCAGACTGCACCGGTGGATGCTGCTGCGATTTCCAGCGATGGAACTGCGATTGCCATCCTGCAACGCGGCGCCGTGTCGGTGCTTCGCCGGGAGGCCGCGCAATGAACCGCCTCGCTTCCCTGACGCTTCTGGTGCTGGTCTCGTGTGGCGCACGACAGAACCCAACACCTCAACCCTGCATGTCCGACACGGAGTGCCACGGCGAACGAATCTGCCACGTGGGTCGTTGCCGCTTTTTGGATGAAGTGCGCGCCGAGCGCGATCAGGACGGGCCTGATGCAGTCGTGCAAAGCGATGCGGGTCCGCAACAACCTGCGCGAGCCGAGCGTCCCATGTTCATGGGCGGTCCAACGCATGACGGGCGCACCGACTTTGCTGGCCCGGCACGCGAACCCTCGAGTGCTTGGGTCTATCGAACCAGCGCTCGCGTCTTCGCGTCACCCGTGATCGGAACCGACGGAACGATCTACGTCGGCTCACTCGACCACAGCTTCTCCGCCGTCGGCGCCGACGGAACTCTTCGATGGCGCTACAGCGCCGGCGACAAGATCTATGCGAGTGCAGCCGTAGCTGCGGACGGAACCATCTACGTCGGCAGCGACGATGGGAACCTCACCGCGTTGACACCCGAGGGCCAGGTTCGCTGGCGACTCGATCTGCGCGAACGCGTCGATGCGAGTCCCACCGTGGCTTCCGACGGAACGATCTACGCGGCAGCACGTGGTCTGTACGCCGTCGATCCCGCAGGCGCAGTTCGCTGGCACGTCGCGACTGCATCGCACGTCCGAAGCTCGCCTGCCGTGCACCCCGCAGGGTTCGTCGTGGTCGGCACGCCCGAAGGCACGGTCCTCGCGGTCGACGCTGCAGGTCAACAAGTCTGGGAACACGGCGCCGGCGCGAGCATCAGTGGCTCCGCAGCCATCGCACCTTCCGGCACGATCGTGATCGGAACCGATGCCGGCCATGTCATCGCGCTTGGCCCCAATGGGTCCGAACTGTGGCGCTTTGAAACCGGCGACGATGTGCGGGCCACCCCCGCGATTGCCGAAGACGGAATGATCGTGGTGGGTTCGTACGACCGACACGTCTACGCATTGAGCGCAGATGGAACCCAACGGTGGCGAGTGGCGACGAGCGGTCGCATTCGTGCCAGCGCGCGCATCGACACCGAAGGACGAATTTACGTGGGCTCGCAGGACGACTCGTTCTACGCGATTGCCCCCAGCGGCGAAGTGCTCTGGAGAAAAGAGCTAGGCCAGGACGTCGACTCGACCTGTGCAATCGCCGAAGACGGAACACTTTACGTCGGAGCAGACGACGGCGGACTACACGCGCTTCGTTGAGCCCGACACAACCTCAAAAGACCCACCACGAGTTTCGGTGGGCGGAAATAACAAGATGAAATCGATTGAGAGAGACGCCGTGGTCGAGGCACTGCGCAAGCATGCCCCCCGAGCGCTTCACGTCGGCGAGCTGATCAAACGGATCGGCGCTGACAAATCCCAACGCGACGAGATGCTCGACGTGTTGGACCAACTCCACGGCCTTGGTCTCGTGACCGAGATGCCCGGCAACCGCTATCGCATCAAGGCCAGCCCCAAACCCAAAACCGCCAAGCGCTACGGTGTGATCACCGGTGTGCTTCAAATGACGCCGCGCGGCTTTGGCTTTGTCGACGCTGCGGATGGCGAAGCCGATGTGTTTATCCCGCCTTCGGGTGTGGGACCCGCGTTGCATGGCGACCGGGTCGAAGTTGCCGCACGCCCTTCCCCGAAGGGTCGCGAAGGCGATGTCGTCGCGGTTCTGCAACGACGCCCCAACCGGTTCACGGGCACCTTGATGAAAATCAAGCGTCAGCTCTTGATCGAGCCGGATGACGCACGACTTCGCGGTCCAATGCCCGTGACGCAGTCGGTGAAGAAACAGCGTGCGGAAGGACTCTCGGTGATCGCCGAGATCGAAGAGTTTCCGCAATCTGCACACGACGTGCCCAAAGCACGCGTTGTCGAAGTGCTTGGCGTCGAGGGAATGACGCGTGTCGAAGTCGCCAAGATCAAGATTCGCGAAAATGTGATCGAAGAGTTCGACGACGCAGTGCTGGAGGAAGCCGAAGCGTTTCCGAAGCAGGTGCTCAAGTCCGAAAAGAAGGAACGCGAGGATCTACGCGACATCGACCTGGTCACGATCGACCCGGCCAACGCGCGCGACCACGACGACGCGATCTTCTGCGAAAAAACCAAGAACGGATACCGCGTGATCGTCGCGATCGCGGACGTGTCGCACTACGTACGACCGGGGACTGCACTCGACCGCGCTGCTCTGGAACGCGGCACGTCGATCTATCTTCCCGACCGTGCGATTCCGATGCTGCCGCCGCAGCTCTCGTCGCACCTCGCCTCGTTGGTCGCGAACAAAGACCGACTGTGCATGGGCGCAGAGATTCACCTCGCCAACAGTGGTGCACTCAAGAAGGCGCGCCTCTTTGAAGGTGTGATGCGAAGCGGCGCGGGACTGACGTATCCCGGTGTGGCTCGAGCGCTTGGCTTGACCGACAAGGGTCCGAAACAACCTGCTGCCGAGGCGCGCCTCAAGTCGCTCAAAGCGCTGCAAGAGTTGGCCGAGAAACTCCGCAAGCGACGCTTGAAGCGAGGCGCACTCGACTTTGATTTGCCCGAGCCACGCGTCGACATGGACGAGCAAAACGTCGAGCCGATCGACGTGCGGCGCAGCAAGAACGACCCTGGTGTGCGCAAGGCGTACCAGATGGTCGAAGAGATGATGCTGCTGACGAACGAGGTCGTCGCCGCAGAGCTCAAGAAGAACAACGTGCCGGGTGTGTACCGCTGCCATGGCCGTCCGGACGAAAAGAAGCTCGCGCTCTTTGCGCAGCTGGCGACGGCACTCGGCTTCGATATGGATCTAGAGTCGGCGAGTGACCCACGCCAACTCGCACAGTTTCTGCGGCGTACCGAAAAGCGAGACGAGGCACCGATTCTGCGTTTCTTGCTTCTGCGTTCGATGCAGCAGGCCTTCTACGACGTCAACGCGGACATTGGTCACTTTGGATTGGCGACCAAGGATTACCTCCACTTCACCTCGCCGATTCGTCGCTATCCGGACCTGATGGTGCACCGAGTCGTGCGCAGCCTGATTCGCAAGGAACCGATCGATCGGGTGACGTTGATTCCCAAGCTTCGACGCGCTTCGGCAGAGTCCAGTCGGCTGGAACGGCGCGCGATGACCGTCGAACGCGATGTGGTCGCGCTGTACCGAGCCGTGCTCATGCGCGACCGCGTTGAGGAAGAGTTCGAAGGCACCATCTCGTCGATCGACTACTACGGGTTTCGAGTGACCTTGGACGAGCCCTTCGTGGATGCGTTTGTTCCTATCACACGTCTGAAGGATTTCTTCGAAGTCGACGACCTGGGTATTCGCCTGATCGGGCAACGCAGTGGCGAGATCTTTGGTTTGGGTGATCGCATCGAGATTCGCCTCGAAAGCGTGTCGATTCAGAACCGAGAAATCCTGGCGGTTCCGGTGGACGTGGCGCTGAGCGATGGCGAAGAAACGGGCGACCGAAGCAACAAGCCGCCGCGACGCGCACCAAAAGACCCGAAGGGTCGAACCAAACGGGCTCAACGGCGCGGTCGTAAAGCCAAGGATCGCGAGCGCTCGCAACAGCCGAAGAAGAGCAAGCGCAGCGGAAAACCGCGCGGCAAGACGAAGAGGCGTCGGAAGTAGTGGACATCAGCGCCGACGAACTCAAACAGCTCTTTGCCGCAGCGCGTACGTTCGACGCTCGCGGCCAACTGTCGATGTTCATCGGAGACTGGCACTTCGTCCAAAAGCGTCCCGGTGAAGTACAGCTGCGGCGTGGAACCGAAGTGTTCACCGGGTCGACTGCAGTTCTTGCGGTCGCCGTGTTGAGTCTCGACGACGACCCCTACGGACCCCCTGTCGGATAGCTCTGCCTAAGGGTCCGAGTCGGCAAGACGCTCTTCATCGTCGTCGCGTCGACCGTCATCGTCATCGTCGTCGTAAAGCTCGAGGGCCTCTTCGAAGCGGTCTTCGAACTCATCGAGCAAGTCCGAGTTGTTTTCGTCGTCGATGACAATGACTCCGTCTGGCCCTGCTGTTCCCGAGTCAACGTCGAGTCGTTCGAACCAGCGCGCAACGTCGAACGAGAGCACGAGTGCACCGTCGACCAGGAAGTCGGTGGTGGCATTCACGTCGACTTCGACATCTTCAGCGCTTCGAAGCACGAAAGGCGTACCGGCGGGGGTCATACCTTCGATCCGCACCGAATGGTTGAGCAAGTCTGCCGGCGCTCCCGACGGAACACTCACCACCGGATCGATCACCACACTCACGCGGCAGTACTCCATGGTGGACGGTTCGAAACTCTGCAGAAACGGATCCGCGGCAAGATCGGTCACGATCGGTCCAAGGATCTGAACGTCTCCGCCACCGGCGCAGTCAGCTGCCAACACGAATCGAATATCCCCGAAGCCCATCCACAGGCTGTCGATTCGCAGCGCATTGCCATCAAACCCCACCGCATCCGGGTCCGACGAGTGTGCCGAGAGTGCAACTGTGACCGGGTTTCCCGTCTCTGTCGGCGCGCACGCCAGCAAACCAACCAGGGCAACCCACTTCATCGTTTGGTCCGCTTCGCGTCGGTGCTGAGAGGAAACATCTGAAAGTTCATTTGCACGACTTGTGCGCCTCGTTTGTCCAAGAGCGAAAGTTGAATCAGCTCGCGTCGAAAGCGTTGTACTCGTCGTTTCAGCCGTTCGAGTCCGTCGGGTCCTACGAGAAGCGTAATCGCGCTGATGTCGCGTTGCTCGGGCGCCACCAAGTCAATGCTCGCAACGGCGCGTTCCATCATCATCATGTGGTAGCGCGCGATATGGACATGCTGCATTTCCGGTCCGGTCGACACCACCTCATCGGCTTGGACGAGTGAACCGGATTCGTCCTCGACGAGGAAGCCCAGCTCGAGCAGCGTTCGAAGCGCGCGCTTCGCCTCCGCCACAGTGATCTTTGGAACCATCTGCTTGGCGATCCAACGCGGGTCGGCTTTGAAATCTTTTGCGGCAGCGAGCTCGCGAATCGCGGGGATGTACCAGTGCGAGTGGTACGCCGCGTGCGCCACTTCGAGCTTGTGCGCCTGTCGGTAGCGCCGAAAGCCGGACAGCTCCGCATACGCAGCATCGCGCTCCGCAACCGTCTTTGCCTGTTCAAAGTCGACCAGGTGCTCAAAGTACTCGCGCGCATCACCTTCCAAGCCGCACGCGCGAGCGAACTTTCGCGCCATGTCGCGGGTCAGATTGCGGTCGCCTTCCATGACGCGTTTCAAAGCGTTCGGCGATTTCAACTTCGCGCGGCGAGAGAACTGGCGAAACGAAAACGCGCGGCTCTCCGCCTTCTTCGCACGGTAGAAATCTCGGAGGTATGCGCGATAGTCGACGTAGTCGAACACATCGATCGTCTCGGCCACGGAACAAGCATCCCGTTGGTGGTGGACCCACTGCAAATTGGCGGCTGAAGTTTCGTATCCGCCTGGATACAAAGCGCTCGAAAGTCGCCGTATCGCACCGGTTTGTGCTCTAGTCCCGCATGGCCACGAAGAAGCGAACGTCGGCGTTGTCTCGGTCCGTACCTGAGCTGATCGCACACAAACGTGACGGTGGTGCGCTGACGGGCGACGAGATCCGCGCCTGGATCGCGGGCTACGTGGATGGGTCGGTCACCGACTACCAGATGAGCGCGATGGCGATGGCGATCTTCTTTCGCGGAATGAGTCCCGCCGAAACTGCCGCGCTTACGCTCGCCATGCGGGACAGCGGCGACGTGCTCGACCTATCCAAGATCAAGGCGCCCAAAGTCGACAAGCATTCGACCGGCGGCGTCGGTGACAAAGTCAGCATCTGTCTTGCGCCCTTGGTTGCCGCGTGTGGTGTTCCGGTGCCGATGATCTCCGGACGCGGGCTCGGCCATACCGGCGGCACCCTCGACAAGCTCGAAGCGATTCCCGGATTCGAAGTCGCTCTTCCGCCCAAGCGCTTTATCCGGCAGGTGGCCAAAATCGGCTGCGCATTGGGTGGCCAGACCGCCAAGCTCGCACCCGCGGACAAACGGCTCTACGCGCTGCGTGATGTGACAGCCACCGTGGAATCGATTCCGCTCATCACCGGCAGCATCCTCAGCAAGAAACTCGCCGAGGGCATCGACGCGTTGGTCATGGACGTCAAAATCGGCCGCGGTGCGTTCATGAAGACCCACGAGGACGCACAGACGCTGGCAAAGAACATCGTTCGCGTCGGAAAGCTCGCAGGTAAGAAAGTCAGCTGCTTGCTCACCCGCATGGACGCGCCTCTTGGGAACGAGGTGGGCAACGCCAACGAAACGCGCGAAGCACTCGAGGTCCTTCACGGTGGTGGCCCGGAGGACCTGGTCGAACTCACGATGGCGCTGGCTGCTGAGATGCTTCGACTGGGCGGCGTGAAGGGCGGACGGAAGAAACTCGAGCAGGTGATCGCGGACGGATCGGCGATTGCGAAGATGGAAGAGATCGTCAAAGCACAGAACGGCGATGTGCGCGTTGTTGCGGAACCGGATCGACTCAAGATCGCCTCGAAGAAAACGTCGGTGAAAGCGCCGCGTGCGGGTTGGGTTCGCGGAATCGATGCGTTGGAGATCGGACTGAGTGGAGTCGCGCTAGGTGCGGGCCGAACGCGGTCCGACCAAAACGTCGATCACAGCGTCGGCATCACGCTGAAGGCGAAACCGGGCACCAAGGTGAAGAAAGGCGACGAGATCGCCGTGGTGCATCACCGAAAGAAGTCGATCCCGGCAGTGGCCAAGCGAGTGCAGGACGCGTTCGAAATTGGCAAGAGCCGCCCCACGATCCCGCCACTAATCGTGGAAACCATCCGACGCTAGTTAGTACGCGGCGCAGTAATCGCGCGTCGTACTTCGGCCAACGGCGCATTGTCGTTGAACACTGCATTGCCGTCGGGACCAAGGCTGACACCCAGTCGCTCCAGGAGAGCATCGGTATCGGGGTAACGACGCATCCCGCCGTATTCCTCCGCGAGATCCGCACACACATCTTCACCGAGCACCATGTCCAAGCCACGCGTCACGCGTCGGCCATGCCACGCCGTCTTCGTGTGTTGCCAACGCGCCTGAAACGCTTCGATGGCCCGATCGAGCGAACTGCCCTGCTGACGCAGCCTCAAATCGGCATCCAACATGTACGCGGTTCCGGCCCAGTAGATCCGCCCCACGCTGCGAAAGCCGAGAGCATCTTCCCACAGCGGGCGTCGCGTTCCTCGGTAGCGACCTCGCTCGAACCCGCGCGCGAGCGATCCCCACGCCTGCTCGGGTGAGATCAGACCCGAGCGCGCACGAAGCACCTCTTGGTAGTACGTCGCAAAGCCTTCGGCGATCCACCGGTCCTCGCTATACATGCGAGGCAATCCCAGATGCGTGAACTCGTGCGTCGCGGTCCAATCCCGAACCAACGCTCCTTCTTCCGCGTTCTTGTGAACCAGAAGCATGACCGAAGGGCCGCCGCCGCGTCTTACCAAGCCAAACGCCACGGGACGAAAGCTGTTGCCGACCGGCACCACAGCCACGTGTAGGCGCGGTTTATGAAACTTGCCGTAGAGCGTGGCGGCCGAACGAACGGCCTCCTGAACCCAGCGCTGAATCACGTCGTCACTGACATCGAGATCACCAGCCAGCCGCGCGACTTCGACCTCGGTGTACATGTGGTCGAAACGCAGCGGGGGCCGACGAAGAAAGGCAACGTTGCCTACGGTATGCAGGACCGAGCGTTCCGGGTGGTACACGCCGTGTTCATCACGGGGCCACGCGTTGGACACGAACACGCTGGCCGGAACATCGAACTCAACCGAGATCCGCACCGCGGGATCCCATTCGTGTGGCCTCCACATGAACATGACCTGCGTGAGCATCAAGTCGTCCTCGCGTCGCACGGCATGCCGTGACCAGCCAGCGCGTTCGAGATCAATCTCGTAGCGAACGCAATCGCCGGTGGCGAGACGATCCAGGTCCATGACCCCGTCGCGATCGATCCTTAACTCTTGGCCCTGGTCGCCATACGCCTCGACCAGCAGATCGACCGCGCGTGAGTTCATGGGTTCGAGTCGATCCGGCGGTTGACCGTCGAAGCAGGTGCGCACCCACATGCGCGTCAGCGCGTTGTCGACTCGGATCTGGTACTGCAGCCCATCCGGGAGTCCGTGCGAGTGCTGCTCGGTGTCACGAATGCTGGTGCCACAGGAGACGAGGAGCACAGCGACGAGGAGGGGGCGCACCCGATCATCTTAGGGGAGGAAAGCTCGTTCCCAAGGGGCAGCTGAATCGTTCCCTTTACGCACCAAATTTTGGAGCGAAGGCAGAATTTCGCGTTTCCACCCTGCTGCAGCCGAGCATCGCAATTTGCGACAAAAAAATACGAAACCGACCGACCTGCAGGGTCGTAGGCCTCATGACATCGGGCGACATTGAATTGCTTGCCACCACTGGGGGGCTTCGATACCGTCCGTCGGTCTCAATTGAGAAACCAACATTTTTTCGTCTCATTCAGTTCTGGCTTCGAGACTAATCTCAGTTGCCACGAAGTTCGTTGAATGAGGCGTATGAACCGTTTGGTTGGAGGTTTGCACATGAATTCGGCTCTTAAACACACCCTCGTCGCGATGGCGACCGCGGCGCTCGGTCTTTCGGCTGGCTGCGGCGGCGGCGACGACGCTGGCGCGGACGAAGGCTCGGCTGGCGGCGAAGAAGGAACGGAAGCCTCTTGCGGAGGCGAGGCGTCGTGCGGCGGCGAAGCTACTGAAGAAGGTGGCGAGGCGTCCTGCGGCGGTGAAGGCGGCGGCGAGACGGCCACCGAAGGCGCAGAAGGCGGAGAGGCCTCCTGTGGCGAGGGTAGCTGCGGCTGATTGCCACTAAGGGCACACGACGACTGTTGAAAGGCAGAATGCCGCGGCGTGAAAGCGTCGCGGCTTCGTCGTATCTGGATCCCTGCGCATGACCACGAACGACTACACCGGAATTGGACTCGGACTTCGCGTCGACATGGCGGAGGAGTTCCTGGAGACCCTTCCGCAGAGCGTCTCGTTCGTGGAGGTCCACCCTGAGAACTACATGCGCCGTGGTGGGCTCTACCGGAGCTACCTCGATCGCGCGCGGGAACACTACCCCGTCCTGACGCACGGACTCACGCTCTGTTTTGGTCACACCGCTCCATGCGACGCGGAGTACCTCACTGACCTACGCACGTTTCTGAAGGACGTGAACACGCCGTGGCACAGCGACCACCTCTGCTTTGGTGGCGCAGGTGGTGTGTTCGCACATGACCTGCTTCCGATTCCGTTTACGGAGGAGGCCGCCAAAACGGTGTGTGCGCGGCTGCTCGAAGCGCGTGACGCCACCAACGTCGAGATGGCGTTTGAAAACATCTCCTACTACGCGCCGCAAGGGCCTGACCCCTTGGACGAAGCGCGCTTTTGCGTCGAGGTTCTCGAGACGATCGACGGCAAGATCATGCTCGACGTGAACAATGTCTTCGTGAACAGCCAAAACCTCGGCTTTGATCCCAAAGCGTGGATCGACCTGATTCCGCCTGAGCGTGTCGTTCAAATGCACGTGGCCGGGCACTTGATTCGTCCCGACGGGCTTCGCATCGATACACACGGCGAACCGGTTCCCGAAGGGGTCTACGAGTTGCTTGAGTACACATTGAAGCGTACGGGCCCCAAGCCGGTTCTGCTGGAGCGCGACAACAACGTTCCGCCGCTCGCTGACTTGCTCGCCGAGGTAGACCGGCTTCGCACGATTTACGACCGAAGCGTTGGAGAACGCGCGGCGTGAACCTCGCGCAGTACGAAGCTCGTGCCATGGAGCTCTGCTTTGCCGCCGAGGCGAGTGACGACTCGCTCGCAGAACTCGGCGACGCAGCACGATGGCGCACCTACCGAAACATGGTGCGAGCCCGACTGAACAAAGTCTGTCGCAACGCGCTACCACGCACGGTCGACGCGCTTGGTGACGAACGTTTCGAGGCACTCTTCGTGGCGTGGCTGGCCGAAGCCCCACCCACGCAGCGGTATTTCCGTGAAATCCCGATGGGGTTTCTTGCACACGCACGTGATGCACTCCGCGCGGCGCAAGAACCGTGGCTGCTCGACTTGGCAACCTACGAGCTGACGACGTGGCGGGTGAAGTTTGCGGACGACCGCGGCATCCCCGATGTGGTCGACATCGACTTCCAAAAGCCCATCGCGCTCAACCCCGCGCTGGAGCTACTCGACACTCAACACGCTGTACACGTCGCGGTGGACGGGCACGCGTATCCGGCGACGCCGACGCGCTACGCGATCTACCGAGCGCCAGACTTTCGCGCGATCACCATGTTGGTCACGCCGATGGCGCGCGCACTTCTCCAGGCGTGGAGCGATCCGGGAACTTCTCTCGCAGAACACGTTCAAACCGTGACAAGCGCACGCGGCCGCGCAGTCGACGCCGAGTTTATTGACGGCCTCTCCACCATGCTCGCAGACTTCATCGAACGCGGAATCGTTCGCGGAAGTTTGCCGCCAACCTCAGAAACCACATCATGATCCGAATCTTTCTCCTGCTCTCACTCTTTGTCCTCGGTGCCGCGTGCGGCGATCGCGAAGACTCCACGACCTCCACCGACGAGACGTACACCACGTCGACAGGTGGTGAAGAGGAAGAGGACGATCCGCCCGAGCCGACGTACGAAGACCCGCAGTAACCTGTCCTACGCGGGATGGCGGTCGCGAATGAGCGCCAGAATCAACCCGGCCAAGGTGTCGGTGAGCGCGTCCAGATCGATCGGATCTCGATAGAGTGCGCCGTTGATGATGCCCATGGCGGAGTCGCACACGATGCGCATCGTCGCCTGTAGATCCGAGAGTTCGGCGTGCGGAACCAGCGGCAACACGCGCTTGGCGAGTTCGTTGGCGAACCGATCGCGTTCCGCGACAACCACCGGAAGCAAACGAAGTCGTCCGATGCCGTACGAAATCACGCGCATCCGGCGCGGATGCTCCAGGTAGGTCTCAAGGACGCGACGTGACATCACGCGGGTCAACGTCTCGAGATCGTCCCCGGCGGCATCCATCGCTTGAACCAAGCTTTGAAAGTTCTCGCGGGTGACTCGACCGATCAGCGCGCCAAGCAGTTGGTCTTTGCCAGCGAAGTATTCATAGAAGCTGCCCGCGCCAACCCCTGCACGTTCGGCCACGTGTCCGAGCTTCGGGTCTTCTTCTTGACGAAGGATGTCGTCGAACGCCTGCAAGACCGCATCAACCAAACTGCGGGATCGCGACTGACGGGGAATGCGACGCAGAAAACGTGTAAACACGTCGTCCGTTTCTCGGCGCTCCCCCATGGGAACGAAATGTAGTCACAAGAGGCACCCGCGCACCAACCCCTCCGTTGAGTTGTTGTCCGAACGGCATTCGAGCGTTCCTGCCGCCGGTTCGACCACCGCGTGGACGGGGCTTGTCCCTGCGGCGATCTCCGAAGATGTCGCAAACACCAAGCCTTGAGCCTGGGCTGGGTAGAGCGGCAGTGATGTGGTCTGAGTCCCGATCACCGGGCCTGGTGCCGCCAACGTGCCCTCGTAGAGCGTGACGCTCGCGCCGCGAGGCAGAACCGACTCACCGAGATTTCGCACCGTGGCGATCACCGCGTCGGAACCGCAATCGGGCTCAAGCGTCACCACCGCGTCACTCGCTGCGAACTGATTCCCGGGTTGGCGGTTCGTTCGGAAGTTGTTGAGCCCTTCCACCGTGTGGTTCGGAAGCTCCGCGCGCGGCACGCTCCCGTCTTCCTCGATGTTCGTGATGTGGTAGTCGTGCTGGTTCCACACACTTCGCGTCCGAACCCAGTTTCCGAGCGCGTTGCCGAACACGCGGACGCCGCTCACACGCTGGCTGGGATCGTCGAGACACGCCCGGTAGCGCGCGTTGGCCACAACCAAAATGTCGGCCTGCCCATCCGCATCGACGTCGGCAACGATCGGCATCTCCAAGATTGTCCCGTTGGTGTTGCAGGTCTCGAAGAGCACATTGGCACCCCCTGAACCGTCGCCTTGCCCTTCGTAGATTCGGAACGTGTGTTCATCCGCGTACAGCACTTCCGCGCGTCCGTCGCCGTTGAAGTCGAACACCGAGCTACCTGTGCGCGCAGACGAACAGTCCACGGTTTGAGCGACCCAGAAGAACGTTTCTGCGTCGGTCGCTGTCGCGTCGACCAACTTGGCGCCGTCAAACACGGCGTATCCAACACCACCGGCGATCGCGATGTCTGGAACGCCATCTGCGTTCACGTCCGATGCTGTCGGTGGACCACCTCCCGTGGTGCGTCCGTTCGAACTCTCCGGACAAAGCGTGGGATCCAACGTGCCGTTGATATCGAGTCCGCTGCGAAGAATCTCAAACCCAGCGTCGGCGTCGTAGCGCCACACCGTCAGAGTGTGGTTGGGGTTGTTGACCGTCACGATCTCAGGAACGCCGCCCGGGTCGAGATCTGCCACGAGTGGGTAGGTGCCACCATCGCTTCCAATGTCAGCGATTTGCACGTACGCATCGCCTTCCAACCGGTAGAGCCTCCGTCCCGTCACGATCTCGAGCTGGCCCGCCGCATCTCCATCCACGTCCATCAGAACAGGAAATCCCAGGCCATCGGGCAGAGTGAAACGGACGTCGCCACTCTCGCCTGCGAGTGCAACGCCACCTGCAACCACTTCGACCCGACCGTCTTGGTCGAGGTCCGCCAAGCTGATGACCGTGCAGTTTGCGGGAGTCGCGACGCTCCAAAGCTCTGTGAGCGAGTCGCCCGAAACCCCGTACGCCGCAACGCCACGCGACGGAGTACACACCACGATCTCGTTGCCTGGTTCCCCATCGATGTTGCCGCCTGCAGGGTACGACCAGGGATGTGACGCACCCGCGACACGCCACTTCTCTTCGAGGTTTCCGTCCACCACGGACAGCACGACCAAGTCGCCCATGCGTGGCTCAACCGAATCGAATGCACTGGCGACCACGACGATTTCCGCCCGGTCGCGACCCGTAATGCGACCGTCGCAATCGTCGTCGTCCATCTGGATCACGATCGGCGAGTTGCGGATGTCACTCGGATTGGGTTCGGCGCTGCTGCCGTCGTAGGCGCCCCAGGAGTAGAGTTGCGTCACATCGAACGCCGCTGCGGGTGGTGTGAACGAGCACGTCGCGACGCAGCTCGGACTTGCAGGATCGGGTGTCATGCCGGCTTCGCAGACAGGTGGACGTGGTAGGCATCGACCATTCGCCACGGGAGTGCCTGCGCAAGTCTCGGTCGGATCGCCGAGCAGCGATTCGCAGTACTCACCTTCCGCACAGTCGTCTTCGCTGGTGCAGGTGTCGCCAGGCGTCACGCAGCGGTTGAACGAACAAATGTCGCCGCCGCCGCAACACTCGGAACCACACACACTGTCGGCCTCACAACACATCCCGTCAATGCACGTTCCCGTGCCGCAGTCTTCGCTGCACTCCATCCCGCCGTCGAACTCAGGAGCGTCAAACGTCGCGTCGCGGTCGACTCCGCCGTCGGTGTTCGGCGTGCATCGGTTGTCGACGCACGTTTCGCCAAGGGGGCACTCGTCGGTGCGCGTGCAACTCTCGCCATCGGACTCCGCCGGGCAAGCCATCAACAACAGGGTGAAGATCGCGAATCGAGCCATGCCCATACCCTAGAAAGGACAGCGAGTATCCACGAGTCGGATTTCTCCGCCGCTAAGCTGCTGCAATTACAAAGGATAACCACAGACGCGCGCGGAACTTCGGATTCGCGCGTGTGACCGTCTTGCGATCAAGCGTGGCGATGACAGCGCGTCAGTAGCCCTCGGATTTTGAGATCACCTCGTTCATGATCTCCCGAGTTCCACCTCCGATCGGATAGAGCCGCGCGTCACGATACAAACGCTCGACCACGTACTCACGCATGTAGCCGTAGCCGCCATGCAGCTGGACCGCTTGGTCGCACACCCACGAACACATGTCCGTCGCGACGTTCTTGGCCATCGCCGCCAGAGCGGGCTGTTGTTCTCCGCGCAGGTAGCGCGTCACGCCCTCCCCGGTCAGCGCACGCGCTGCGGCGATTCGACTCGCCATGTCCGCCAGCTTGTGCCGCGTGACCTGGAACCCAGTCAGAGTCTTGCCAAACGCCTGTCGCTCCCGGCAATACGCGATCGATTCGCGATACGCGAGTTCGGCAATCGCCACACATTGCGCCGCAAGCATCAGTCGCTCGCTGACGAAGTTCATCATGATGGCAACAAACCCTGCGTTCTCGATGCCGATCCGATTTGCAACCGGCACGCGGCAGTCCTCGAAAACTAGTTCCGCGGTGTCGCTCGCCCACCATCCCGTCTTGTGCAGCTTCTTACCGACCCGAAAGCCGGGCATATCTTTTTCGATCACGAGCAACGAGATGCCGCCGTGTCCCTCATCGCCGGTTCGCACTGCGGTGGTCACAAAGTCCGCGCGCGTTCCGCTCGTAATAAACGTCTTCGCGCCATTGACCACGTAGTGATCTCCATCGCGCACAGCACGCGTGCGCAGACGTGCAACATCGCTGCCCCCTGAGGGCTCAGTAATTCCGAGCGCGGCGATCTTCTTCCCCTCGAGTACCGGCCGAACGAAACGGTCTTTCTGGTCGTCGGTCCCAAAGTTCACGATCGGTGGCAGCGCGATTCCATGTGATCCCAAACCCACCGTGGTTCCCACCGACTTGCCTTCCAGTACCATCGCTTCGCCCGCGACCAGCACATGCGAGAAGTCACCACCCTGTCCGCCAAGTTCCTCCGGATAGCCCAAACCGATCAGACCCGCGTCCGCCGCTCGCTTGTAAAGGTCCGTTGGAAAGAGCTCTGCCTCCTCCCACTCGTGCGCATGAGGTGCGATTTCCAAGCGCGCGAACTTTCCGATCTCGGTTCGCAGCGCAGCGTGTTCCTCAGTCTCGAACAAATAGCGCGGGGTCTTCATGGTGGGAGCATAACGCCGACTGAATGGTGATTCACCGGCCGAGCGCGTATTCTTCTCCCGTGCGTTGGTGGGTAGTTGCGGTTTTGGTGGCGTGCGGTGGTGGTGGCAGCAATCAACGCTGCGAAATCTTCTCCGACTGCCCGGCCGGACAGGTCTGCATCAGCAACGTCTGCACCGAGCGCACGGACGGAGGGACCGATGAAGACGGTTCCATTCCGGACAACTGCGGCGACGGCATGCTCGACCCCGGCGAGGAGTGCGACCAGGGATCCGACAACGCCAACGCGCCGGACAGCTGCCGGCTCGACTGTACGTTTCCGCGCTGTGGCGACGCGATCGTCGACCGGGACGAAGGCTGCGACGACGGCAACGCCACAAGCTTCGACGGTTGCACCCCGCAATGCGAAAGCGAAAGCCGCGAGTGTGTCGTGGTTCACGGCGGCAACGACCGTGGGTCGAGCATCAGCGTCGTGCCGGTGAGCGCGATGGGGAACGCGCAAAGTGTCAATCTTCGCGAGGCACATAGCGCTGTTGCGGAGCACTCGATCGTGCGATGTGGCGACGGGCTCTTTGTCGGGACCGACGAAGGCATTGTGAGTATTGCGCTGCGCGATGGCGCGCCGGTTCCCACCGGAATCGAGACCAGTGAAAACGTGCACGAGTTGGTGTGTGCAGGCGACACGTTGTTTGCCGTCAACAGCATCGACTTGATGGTCCTGCGCTACACCGTCGTCGAAACGAACCTCACCTTCGTCGACGCGCTGCCGATTCCGTCCGAGATGCGCGCAGGACTTCGCCATGCGCCATTTGTCCGGGGTGACACGCTGTGGCTGATCGCCATTTCGGACCGAGGCTTAGGCAATGCCGCTCCGCGAGTAGTCGAAGTGGACCTCGGCACATTCTCCGTCACGAGCTCATTTGTGCTCGAGGGTGCTGCGCGGGGCCAAGCGGTCGACGTGAGTGAAGATGGTCGGTTGCTCTTTGCAACAAACGGCACGGGTTGCCCCGCACGATGGGAACTCACGGAAGGCTCGATACCATCGTCCGCGTGTGAGGGCACCGCCGTGAGCGCCGACACTGTCTTAGCCGTGACGGAGGGCTTGTGGCTGGGTAGCGGAGACGGCGCGACACTCTTGGATCCCTCAAGCTGGGATTCGCTTCGCCGAGAGCCGGGCTTCGCCACGACACTGCTGGTGGCAACGTCATCGAGCGTCGTTGCACTCAATCCGACGAGTGCCACACTTCTGAGCGAAGCGCCCATGAGCATCAACCTGCTCAGCGCTGGGACGCTACGCGGCGCCACCGTCGTTCCCTGTCCTTAGAAGTGCGCGAGAACGCCGGTGATGTTGTCGCGGCCACCCGCCTTCTTCGCCGACTCGATCAACGAGATCACGCATGGACCCACCAGGTCCGGCGAACTCACGTGGCTCAAACGGCTCTTGATCGCCGAGTCGGGCACCTCACCGTAAAGACCATCAGTGCAAAGCAAAACGATGTCTTTGCGACGTAGTTCGATCTGATGAAGCTCGACTTTGAGTTCTTCGTTTCCGGTCGACACGCAGTTGGTCAACACACTCGAAAAGCGTGACGCCGCAGCCTCGGCTTCGGTCATCACCTTCATCTGCACCATCTCGTGCGCGAGGTTGTGATCACGCGTCAGACGAAACAGCTCTCCGCCTCGAAACAAATACGCACGGCTGTCGCCCACATGGACGAGATAGAGCATCGGCCACATCACGTAGCCCATGGTCAGTGTGCTTCCCATAGGCGTGCTGAAGCCTTTGCGCTCGGCGACTTCATGCATCCGCTCTTGGGCGCGTTCCACGGCACTCGTCAAGCCTTCGGCAAGCGCGCGTTCATCGGCTGCGGAGTTAAGCCGCAACCACGGCATGAGCGTGAACGCGTACGTGAGCATCGCGTCGACGACGACGGCGCTGGCAACATCACCTGCCGTCTGTCCACCCATCCCGTCGGCGACCATCATCAAGCGACCCGTCGGTACATCGGTGTGGTCGCGGCCGTCGTTTCCCTTGAGACCGCAACTCTCGATATGCAGCGTGCGCTCCAGACGTGCGATCACGTACTGGTCTTCGTTTCGCTCTCGGACCATCCCTTCGTGAGACGCGCCTCGAATCACCGCATGCGCCCCGGGATCGATACTGTGTTCTTCGGTTTCGTCTGACTCCCGTCGCAGAAACTCGAGTGTCTTCTTGACCGTCACGCGCGTCTTTCTCCTGGTCCCCGGCGAGAGTATATCGTCTTGTCTTGAGCATCTACACGTCCGACCTCGGTCGCCAGCGGGTCCTCGATCTCTACGAACGAAGGCTCTCCGCGCTGCCCCACCTGGAATCTCGGTACGTCCAGACTCCATTGGCCCGAACACACGTGCTGGTCAGCGGATCCGCCGACGCACCGCCATTGGTTGTGGTCCACGGCGCCAACGGTGATGCGCTGGCCATGGCTCCATTTACTGAACTGGACGACGCCTATCGCTGCATCCTCGTCGACGTTCCTGGCGAGCCGACCAGGAGCGATGAGGTCACACTCGAAGGACCACAGTTCGGGGAATGGATGGCGTCTCTCCTCGACGCGCTCGGTATCGAGAAGGCGCACCTCCTCGGAATGTCGGGGGGCGGCTACGTGGTGCTGCAAACGGCTGCAACCCATCCCTCCCGCATCGACCGAGCCGTGTTGATCGTGCCGCAAGGCATCGTGCCGATCGGTCCGATACCCGAGGCCACGCCAGCAAATGCGCGCGCACTTGTCGAAGCGATCACCACACCCGATCCGGGTTTTCCCAGCATGATGGTCGACCTCGTTGTGGAACAAATGAAGGTGTACTTCGAGTGCTTGAAGTCACCGTTCCACGATCGCGAAGTCCTGACCGATGACGCGTTGCGCGACCTGCAGGCACCAGTGCTTCTGTTCGCCGGGGACGCAGACGCCATCTTTCCGGGCGAAGCTCTCATCGAACGCGCGCGGCGGATCATCCCTTCGCTGGTCGACTCGGTGCTGATGCCCGACGTCAATCACTTGAACGCTAAGCTCGTTGGCGCTGAAGTCACCGCACGCATTCGCGCGTTCCTGGACTAGCCGGGACTAGCCGGGTCGCACGCAGCCGAAAACCTCGTCTGTATAGGGGCCTTCGAGCCCCTCGATCGAGCGTTCTAGGATCGTGACTTCAAACCCAATGTCGCGAAGCGTATCGAGCCAGAGCTGACGCGGGAAGATCCCGACGACGTGACGATCGTGTACAACGCGAGTCTCGCCATTCTCGCGGAGCGCAAACACGTAGTCCCCGACACACGTGTCGTCGTTCGGATCCGGATCCCAAAACCATTCGATGCATCGAAGCGCGCGCCCCTCGCACTCGGCCTCGTGCAGTTCACTCGACTCGTAGAAGTCTTCTCGAAACTCGTCCGGCGCGAACAGCGCCTTCCCACCCGGTTTGACGTGTTCAAACGCGGTTTGTAGCGCAGCGCGCAAATCATCACGCGTGGTCAGGTAGCTCAGCGCGTCGTGGATGAACACTCCGTCAAACGTCTGGCCGAGACGCACGGTCCGCATGTCACCGAGCACGTGCTCGCACTCGGGATTCGCGCGACGGCTGATCGACAACATCGACTCCGAGAGATCGCAGAGCGTCACGTCGTAGTCGCGTTTCAAAAACCACGCGGCGTTGCCCGCTCCTGATCCCAACTCAAGCAGCGACCCTCTCTTCGGAGGCTTCGACGCAAACCACTCTGCGTACTGCTTTGCTTCGTGGGCGTGGTCCTCGCGTGGGTCGAGGAGCGAGTACCAGTCCGCCAAATCACCGTAGATCCGCATCGTTCACCCGTTCAGAAAGCCCCGATCGTGTGGGCGATTTTCGCCGGACCGCTACTTCTGAGGCCATCTTGCCCTCAATTATCGGGCATTTCAGCGCGCACACCTTGTGCTCTTTCATCCTACACGCCGTTTGGGTTGGCGCGGAGGTTTGATGGTGAACAAAGGACTTTTGAATTTCTTCCTGTGGTCGGTGGTCGTGATCGCGTTCTACGCGATTCACCAAGCAGCGACGGCGATTCAGTAACTTGGCGTCGCGCGCTCGAAGAGTCCGACGGCGAAACGACCAAGGTACTCCGCAGCGCGCGAAGGAAGCTCAAGCAAGGCGATGTGCGAAGCACAGAGTCCTATCGCATGGGTTCGGAGACGGATCGCAGGAGGCGACGCACCAGTCAACTCGGAGAGGCGGTGTCCGACACGCGCTTCAAACGACACCTGGGGCGACGCCTGATGCGCCGCGAGGACATCCATGTCCGCATCGTAGGTTCGTGCGTGTCGCAAGGCGCTGACGTTCCGACGTTCGCGCAGCGCAGCAATCAGCTCGCAGATAGCGGTTGCCGTCGTGCTCCGCCAGTGTTCAGCGTTGAACTGACGTAGGCGGGAATCCAGCAGAGCGGTCAACTCCGTGTCGCGCACCTGAATCACCGCAGCGACGAGAGCGTCGAGGTTGGCGTAGTAGTGCCGAATCGCTCCGACGCTTCGACCCGTTCGACGACTCAGGCCACGAAGCGAGAGTGTTTCGCCGTCGTTGAGCATTTTCATCGCCGCATCGATCAACGGATCACGCTCTGGCGTCGGCGTCGGCACAACCCGTCCGATTTCAACCTGGGGTGGGTCCAAACACACCGCAACCAAGTCACTGTAGAGACGCGGTAACTCATCGGAGTCTCCCGATCCGGACAGCTGCTCGACGGTCGCCTCGGACATGAGCGCGAGTCGCGTCGTCGCGATCCCGGCGCACACCACACCCAAGAACGCATCGTCGGAATCGAGATTCGTGTTCTTCGTGATTTCGTGCGACACGTTCGTCAACGCCTCCGCCAGTCGCGTCCGTCGCGCAGGCGCTCGATGAAACGACATCGCTGTCGAGCGATGCATGACACATCCCAGGAAACGTTTCTCGCTCAGCAACTGGATCAGTTCGGTCTGTCGGGACTCCAGGTCGCCGCCCTGATGTGCGATTTGGACGGCTGCGTCCAAGAGGGGTTCGATCAGCGTCTCAAGCACATGTTGGATGGTCGGGAAGTAGTAACGCACCGCGCCCACAGACACTCCGGCTTCAGTGGCCAACGTGCGCAGGCTCAGCGAGCGCTCGTCTCGAAGCAGTCTCTCCGCAGCGGATAGAATCCGCTCCATCGTTGCTTCGGAACTCGCTTCGGGCGGCCTCGCCATGGAGATTTCAGCATACGACAGGGCGACCGCACGCTGTGCCATTCGCGGACTGTCGGCCGAACCAGCTGCCAGCGACCATCGAGGTGGGAGACGACGATGCGAGCAACGACGCTACTCTTGGTGGGTCTAATGGCGTGTGGCGACGATTCCACAGCTGCGGATGCTGGAAACGATTCGGGAACCGACGCAACGGTCGCTCCCGACACAGCCACGGTGGACGCTGGCGTAGACACAGCAACCGAAGACGCTGGTGACACGGATGCGACGGACTCAGGTGCAGACACCGACGACACGTCGGTGGATCTGTTGACCTCGCTCACCGATGGTATGGAACTGCTCTTCGACACCGACTTCGACTCACTCACCGCTGGAGCTCTAGTCGAAAGTGAAGCGGAGGACGTGTTGTTCGACTATCGGTTTGGTGCCGAGCGCACCACCGTTGTCGACACGCCGCACGGTCAGGGGCTCCGGTTTTTGTTCGAAGCGGGACAGTGTTGCTACTGGGAAGGGTTCCGTGCTCTGCGCACGCTCCCACGCGTCGTGCGCGGGACCATGGTGCATCACTTTCGTTTTCGCTTTTTTTTTTTGTGCCTGGGTTCGATCGAAACCGTGGCGGCAAGATCGGCCCGAGCAACAACTTCGATACGGAAGGCGACGGCATTCGTGAACCCGAGTACGGCGGCTACGTCGCGTACATGTGGCGACGTCCAGGACTTCGGCCGGGTGAACATTGTGGCCCCGCGGAAACCGCTCCGAGTACGTATGAGCCCGGTGACGATCCGCCCGCCGAAGAAATCGAGCTTCACGCCTACGTGAACCACAAGAACATGATCGGTGACTTCAGCGACGAGTGCTTCTTCCACGATGAGGAGGGAACACGGCTGATCTACAGCCTCGACACATGGATCTCGGTCATCACCCGCATCGAAGTGAACACACCCGGTGAAACCGACGGGCGTATCGAAGTGTGGACTGCCGTCGACGATGCGCCTTACCGCAAGGTTCTCGACGTCAGCGCCTTTGAGTGGGTGACCGCGGAACGACCCGAAAACGGAATCGAGGGGTCGCACCTGAACCCTTTCTACGGTGGCAACAATTTCGATTGGGCACCCGGCGTCGACTCGCACATCGAAGTCGCCGATCTGACCGGATGGTCCGACTGACCGCGTTGCTTACTCGTCTTCGGAACCGGTCCGACGCACCTTCACGCCTGGACGAGTTGCAACTCCAGACACGGGTCGCTTTTGGCGAACCGAAGGCGGACGCGAACTGCGGTGTCGAACGATCCCGTGGATCTCAGCCGCCGCTTGTACGGGGAGGCGACCAGTGCGTGCTTTGAAGAGCTTCTCGAGCACTCCGAGTTCTTTGGGCGTGACCCGAAGCGCAGTCGCAAGTTCGAGTCCGGAGAGTCCCTTCGCCGTTTGCTCCAAGAGAAGACGTTGTGTCGGACTCAATCCGTAGCGACGAGCGTACGTATCGAGCGTGCTTCGAAAGTCGTCACCCACGACGCGAGAGTCGCAGCGCCGTTCGCAAGCGCCAAGCGCCGAGTCTCTGAGAATCTAAAATGTCGTGCGCTATCACCCGATCGGGCGAGCCCCGTTTATGTGAACGTCACAACGCTGCGGTACAAACAAAGCATGAGCCACGAAGCGAGCTGCGCGTGCGGACAACTTCGCGTCGAGGTGGATGGCGACCTTCCGGGAAGCTCCATCTGCCATTGCCGTCAGTGCCAGAAACGAACTGGAAGCGTGTTTGGCGTGCAGGTCAAAATCCCGCGGGAGCGCGTCCAAATCACCGGAGACGAAACGCAGTTTGAACGTCGTGGCGAAGGTGTTGTCACCCTGCACTTCTGCCCCACGTGTGGCTCCACGGTGTACTGGGAACTCGATGGCATGCCGGACGTGTATGTGATCGCAGCAGGTGCGTTCGCGAGCAAGGAAGTGCCTGCGCCCGTGTTTTCAGTCTACGAAGACCGGATGCACACGTGGGTGCAACTACCCGATACGGTGGAAACGCACTGGGACTAGGCATTGGCGCGTCTCGGCCGCATCGCGATACAACGTACGCATGAAGCAGGTTCTCCCGTCGATCTGGCTCGCCGTGCTGATTGCAGCCTGCGGCGATGACTCCTCGAGCGCCGTGTGCGATCCGGGACGCCAGGTGGACTGCTCGTGTGGGCCGGCTGGAGACGGATTCCAACGTTGTCGTGACGACGGTTCCGGATTCGATGAGTGCATCTGTCCCGATGCAGGTTCCGATGCAAGCCCCGACGTCGGCATGCCGGACGTTGGTGTTCCGGACTTCGGTGTCCCCGACGCGTTCGACGCAGGTCCACCCGACGGAAGCTTGCCTGCGTTGCCTGTGGTGATGAAGGGAGACGGCGCCGATCCTGCGGATCCGACCGGGATTGCGCTCGACCCGGCGACTGCCGAGATGGCCAACATGGCGTGTCTTGGCGACCGCATCACACCCGTTGGTGGTGCGGATCAGGCCTTCACGATGCGTCTGCGAGAGCAACGGACAGAAGACACGATCGAAGGCCTGTGCATCAGTCTCCACACCGACAACATGCCAACCGCGGCCGATGCGTGTGACGTCGACAGTGACTCGGTCACGGACGCAGGCGGCGTCATTTCGCTGACCGCGCCCGCTGACGGATGGTTTGCGTATCGGGTATTTCCGCTCGCTGGCCCTTCGCCTTCACTGCAGATCGCCGGTTCCATAGCCGTCAACACGCTTGCTCCGACCGACAATCGCGAGGTGGTCGGAACCACCGTGTCCGAAGCCACCCTGAACCTTGTCCCCACGGTGTTGGGGTTCCCTCTCACGCCAGAAACAGCAGTCGTCACCGGAACCGTCTTGGATTGCGACGACGATGCTCTCTACGGAACCATTGTGCGCTTGTTTCGCGCGGACGGAACCGAGATCGCAGAGGGCATGAGCAGCAGCGACCCACACTTCCGATACTTCGATGGCGACAACTTCCCCAAGGCGGACCAGCCCTGGACGCACGCCGACGGCATCTTCTTCGCAGCAAACATCCCTGTTGCGTCAGAGGGCGAAGTACTTTTCGTGGAGGTCTGGAGCACCTTGAGTGAGGACAGCTCGCCCCAACTGATTGGTTGTGAACAAGTGCCTGTGTTCGCGGATACAGTTTCGCTGATCAATCTGACTCCTCGCCGAAGTGACGCTCCGGCGTGTCCGAGCTTGTTCTGACATGTCTCGGATTCGCGTGTATCTCGGTTGTTCGCTCGACGGTTGTATTGCCGGCCCGGACCACGACATCTCGTTCTTGAACGACTTCAACCCGCCGGAAGGTGAATCGAGCGCGCTGACGTTCGAGCAGTTCATGAACGATGTGGGTGCGTTGTTGATGGGTCGGCGGACATACCAGGTTCCGCTCGACTACGACGCGTGGCACTACGGCGATCGACCGGTTTTGGTGGCGACGCACCATGAGCTTCCGCCCGCGCCGAAGGGTGGCACGGCGTGGGCGGTTCAAGGACCTATCGAAGAACTCATCGCGCAGGCTCGGGAAGCCGCGAAGGGCAAAGACGTCTACTTGGATGGCGGTGATCTGGTTCGTCAGGGACTGGATGCCGGTTTGGTGGACGAGATCACACTGACGATTCTGCCGCTTGTTTTAGGTGACGGGGTTCGTCTGTGGGATGGACTCAAAAGGCGCAACGACTTGAAGTTCCGTGAGCCGCAGCCGTACGGCGATTTTCTCCAAGTGCGAGCGGAAGTCGTGCGCTAGACCGCTCACGACTTGAAGTGGTCGTCCACGGTCTAGCAACGACCGAAGGAGTCTGCGCGCTCGTCGGGCCAAGTGTCGTGCATCATGCCGATCTGCTTGGCTTGTTCAGCCGATGCGCGATCGTGGAAGCGAAAGATGCGCACGGAGCCGCAACGGTTGCTCATCTTGATGTAGTTGAACTTGCCCGTTCCGAACATGACGATGCCCGAGCGGAAAGGAACGTCCTCAGCCGCGAGCCGAAGCATTTCGTCGGTTTCAGCGTCGCGTTGTGCCTGTTTGCGGCGAGCTTTGCGGGCGTAACGTTCGGAGAGCGAGCGGCGGGACTTTTTGGCTTTCATACCCGGGTATCGGCCCGAGCCAGCTCGAGTTGTCAGTCGAGCAGACTTTCGAACGCTTTGGCACGCCTGGCAGAAAGAATGCGGGAGGCTCAGATCCAAGTCGCAGTCGGAGGCTCCCGCGCAATGACATCCACGACTACGCAATCCGTAACGGTTCGGTAGTGAGTCATCGGCCGATCCAAAATGTCGACGGCGATAGCGTGCTCAAGCAGAGCTGAGCTGTCCACGGTCATGAACGTCCAGCTCTGGGCACCCTGCGTGCGAAGCTCTGCAAGCAGCTCCAGACAGAGCAGCTCGTCACGCGACATGTACATCGCCGGGTCGATGAATCGGATCCGCAGACGGCGGGCTGGGTCGAATGGCGCATCGGACCCGCCGATGTCGTGGGCCACCAGGTCCAAGCCATCTTCGTGGTCGTGACCGAACACGCAATCGACGAACACGGGTTCAGGATCACAGGGGATCCAGCGGTGGACCTGGGACATGCGGACGAACGTAGCCACGAACGTCCTCGAGACAACGGCGATGGCGACGGTGAACGCGACGGCGATTGAGATGGCGATTGAGATGGCGATGGCGATAGCAACGGCGAAAGCGATGGCGATGGCGAAGCGATGGCGACGGGCGATGGCGAAGCGATGACGATGACGATGGCGATGGCGATCGCTGCTGCGACCCGACGCCCTGCGGGGCGGCGGCCGGCGACGACACTGCGAAGCAGTGGACGACGCGCGCAGATCCCCCAAGCGCCCTGCCGTGATCCGGAGTGCATATGCACGCGTTGCCAGAAGTCGGTGCGGTCCGACAACGACTGAGGCCACCGTCACGTGCTCACCGATCGAAAATGACGGGACCGGCGCCCCTGCGGGGCGGCGAACGATCACGCGGCGGCGACACTGCGCAGCAGTGGACGACGCGCGCATTGATCACAGAAGCGGCGTTGGGTGATCCCGGCAGCGCTCCGGAGAGCTTGTGCAACGCGTTGGAACCAACAGCCCCCGAGGGAAGCGTAGGATGCGGGGGTTGACGACTCTCAGGCGCCGCGAAAGACGCTGCGCTTACAGAAGGCGGACGACGCAAACACAGCGACGGTGAGAGAAGGATGCCCCCCTTCCTGCGCTCGACCTCGGGGCCCCAATTCCCCGAGCCCGAAACCGACCCCCGAAACCGAAACCGAAACCGACCCCCGAAACCGAAACCGAAACCGAAACCGACCCCCGAAACCGAAACCGAAACCGAAACCGAAACCGACCCCGAAACCGAAACCGAAACCGAAACCGAAACCGAAACCGAAACCGAAACCGAAACCGAAACCGAAACCGAAACCGAAACCGAAACCGAAACCGAAACCGAAACCGAAACCGAAACCGAAACCGAAACCGAAACCGAAACCGAAACCGAAACCGAAACCGAAACCGAAACCGAAACCGAAACCGAAACCGAAACCGAAACCGAAACCGAAACCGAAACCGAAACCGAAACCGAAACCGAAACCGAAACCGAAACCACCAACGCAAAAAGCCCGCGCCATTCAGCGCGGGCCCTTCACAGTGAGTAACGAACGCTACTCGCCAGCCGAAGCCAACGCCTCTTCGCGCGCCGCCGGTCGCTCCGACAGCCCACTGCGATCGTCCACCTTCATGTCCAGCTTCTCGTACGCGGCCAAGCCGGTACCTGCCGGAAGCAAGCGACCCATCAACACGTTCTCCTTGAGTCCGCGCAGGTAGTCGACCTTGCCCTCAAGCGAGGCCTGGGTGAGCACCTTCGTGGTCTCCTGGAAGCTCGACGCACTGAGGAACGACTCGGTCGACAACGACGCCTTCGTGATTCCGAGCAACAAGGGCTCGGCGACGGCGGGCTGTCCACCCTTTGCGATCACACGCTCGTTCTCCTTGGCGAAGCGCGCTTTCTCGACCTGCTGGTCGGGAAGGAAGCGGGTGTCGCCAGCAGCGCGAACCTTCACGCGACGAAGCATCTGACGAACGATCGTCTCGATGTGCTTGTCGTTGATGGTCACACCCTGCAGTCGGTAGACCTGCTGGATTTCATCCACCAGCCACGACGCGAGTTCCTTCTCACCCTTCACCTTCAAGATGTCGTGCGGGTTCGCCGCACCATCCATCAGAGGCTCACCGGCACGCACGCGATCGTACTCGCGAACGGTAAGGTGCTTGCCCTTGGGAATCAGGTACTCCATCGGCTCGCCGATGTCCGGCGTGATGATGACCTTGCGCTTGCCCTTGGTGTCCTTGCCGAACGTCACCTGACCATCGATCTCGGAGACAACGGCGTGGTCCTTGGGCTTACGAGCCTCAAAGAGCTCGGCAACACGCGGCAGACCGCCGGTGATGTCCTTGGTCTTCGTGGTTTCGCGCGGGATCTTCGCGATGATCTCGCCGGCCTCAACCTCCTGGCCATCAGCCGGGATGATGTTGGCGCCAACCGGCAAGAAGTAACGCGCTTCGTTCGCGCCGATCTTCACGGGCTCGTCACCCTGCATGATCGTGATGCGCGGACGTGCGCTGGGATCGCGCGAGGGAATGACCACGCGCTGTGAAAGACCGGTGACCTCGTCGGTGCGAGCCTCCATCGTGACGCCTTCGACGACGTCCGCGTAGGCAACCGTACCCGCGGCTTCCGTAAGAATCGGAATCGCGTAGGGGTCCCACTCGCTGATTTGCGTTCCAGCCTCGATCTCTTGGTTCTCTTCCACCTTGAGAAGAGCACCGTAGGTGAGGTTGTAGCGCTCACGCTCGCGGCCGGTCTCGTCGATGATCTTGATGACGCCGTGGCGGTTCATCACAACCGTCTCGCCGTTGCTCTTCGTCGCCGTGACGACGTTCTCGAAGTGCACGACACCCGCTGCGCGAGTCTCCAGCGACGACTGTTCGATCTTACCGCGCGCAGCCGCACCACCGATGTGGAACGTACGCATCGTAAGCTGCGTGCCCGGCTCACCGATCGACTGCGCAGCGATAATGCCGACAGCCTCACCGATGTTGACCGTGTAACCGCGACCGAGGTCACGACCGTAGCAACGCGCGCAAAGACCGCGCTTGGTCTGACAGGTCAGCACCGAACGGATAAGCACGCGCTCGATTCCGCGGTCCTCGACCAGCTTGACCAGGTCCTCGTCGATCTCGGTGTTCGCCTCGACAATCGTCTCGCCGGTAACCGGGTCGTCGATGTCCTCGAGAGCCACACGACCGAGAATGCGCTCCCCGAGCGGCGTCACGACCTCACCACCCTCTTCGAGCTTGGTGACCCAGATGCCGTCCATGGTTTCGCAGTCGTACTCGGTGATGACCGCGTCCTGCGCCACGTCGACAAGGCGACGGGTCAGGTAACCGGAGTTTGCGGTCTTCAGAGCGGTATCGGCGAGACCCTTACGCGCGCCGTGAGTGGAGACGAAGTACTCCAACACCGACAGACCTTCACGGAAGTTCGCCTTGATGGGCGTCTCGATGATCTCGCCCGAGGGCTTGGCCATCAGACCACGCATACCGGCCAGCTGACGAATCTGCTGGTTGCTTCCACGCGCGCCGGAGTCGGCCATCATGTAGATGCTGTTGAACGAAGGCATGCGAGCGGTCTCGCCGGTCTTCGGATCCACCACCTCGTCGTACGCAATGCCGTCAACCAGGTCCTTCGCGATCCGGTCCGAAGCCTCGGCCCAGATATCGACGACCTTGTTGTAGCGCTCACCGTCCGTGATCAGACCTTCCTGGTACTGCTCGATGACGGTCTCGACGTCTTCCTGCGCCATCTCCAGAATCTCCTTCTTGGAGTCTGGAATGGTCATGTCGTCCATGCAGATCGACACACCCGCGCGGGTCGACATTTCGTAGCCCAGCGTACGAAGTCGGTCGGCCAGAAGAACCGTCGCCTTGTTACGGGCAGCGCGGTAGCACTGGTCGATCAGCTTCGAGAGGGCCTTCTTATCGAGCACCTTGTTGACGTTGCGGAAGTCGAGGGGCTTCGGAAGCACCTCGGCCACCAGCACGCGACCGACGGTGGTGTCGTGCAGTTCACCCTGCCAACGAAGACGAATCTTCGCGTGCAGCGCGACCTCACCCGCGTCGTACGCCATGCGGACCTCGGTCGGCGAGGCGTAGATGCCCTGGAAGTCGCCTTCCTTCTCCGAACCCTCGCGGTATCCGCCGGGCTCGAAAGGCTTCTCGCGCGTCATGTAGTAGAGACCGAGAACAATGTCCTGCGTGGGGTTGATGATCGGCTTACCGGACGCGGGCGACAGAATGTTGTTCGTGCTCATCATGAGCACGCGCGTTTCCATCTGTGCCTCGACCGAAAGCGGTACGTGCACCGCCATCTGGTCGCCGTCGAAGTCCGCGTTGAAGGCCGTGCAGACCAGAGGGTGAAGACGAATCGCCTTACCCTCGATCAGAACCGGCTCGAACGCCTGGATGCCCAATCGGTGAAGCGTCGGTGCACGGTTCAGAAGAACCGGGTGCTCCGTGATCACCTCGTCGAGAATATCCCAAACCTCGGGCTTCTCTTTTTCGACGAGCTTCTTGGCGCTCTTGATCGTGGTGACGTAACCGCGCTCTTCGAGCTTGTTGTAGATGAAGGGCTTGAAGAGCTCGAGCGCCATCTTCTTGGGAAGACCGCACTGGTGCAGGCGCAGGCTTGGGCCGACGACGATGACCGAACGGCCGGAGTAGTCGACGCGCTTTCCGAGCAGGTTCTGCCGGAAACGACCCTGCTTACCCTTGAGCATGTCCGAAAGCGACTTGAGCGGACGCTTGTTCGGACCCGTGATGGTCTTTCCGCGACGACCGTTGTCGAACAACGCGTCGACAGCCTCTTGAAGCATTCGCCGCTCGTTGCGGACGATGATCTCGGGAGCGTTGAGCTCGATGAGACGCTTCAGGCGGTTGTTACGGTTGATGACACGACGGTAGAGGTCGTTGAGATCCGAGGTCGCGAAGCGGCCACCATCGAGCGGAACCAGCGGACGAAGATCCGGCGGAAGAACCGGAACGACCGTCAGCATCATCCACTCGGGGCGGTTGCCCGAGTCCTTGAGCGACTCGACAACCTTCAGACGCTTGCTGCACTTGGTGCGCTTCGCGATCGAGGTGGCGGCCGCAAGGTCACGACGAAGCTGCTCGCCAAGCGCGTGCACGTCGATGTCCTTGAGGAGCGAAAGCACTGCCTCGCCGCCCATCGCTGCCTCAAACGCATCGTCGCCGTACTCGTCGAGAAGCTCGTAGTAACGATCCTCGCTTAGCATCTCGCCCTTCTCGAGCGGGGTGTCCCCGGTCTCGACGACGACGTACGCCTCGCAGTAGAGCACGCGCTCCAGATCCTTGAGCTTCATGTCGAGCAACGCGCCAAGACGCGAGGGCAACGACTTGAGGAACCAGATGTGCGCCACCGGAGTCGCCAGGTCGATGTGACCCATGCGCTCACGACGCACCTTGCTCTGGATGACCTCAACGCCGCACTTCTCGCAGACGATGCCGCGGTGCTTCATGCGCTTGTACTTGCCGCAAAGGCACTCGTAGTCCTTCACGGGTCCAAAGATGCGCGCGCAGAACAACCCGTCACGCTCAGGCTTGAACGTTCGGTAGTTGATGGTCTCCGGCTTTTTCACTTCACCGTGCGACCACTCGCGAATCTTTTCGGGCGATGCCAAGCCGATCCGAATCGCCGAGAACGAGAGCGGATCCTTGGGCTTTTCAAAGAAGCTGAAAATGTCCTTCATGATTTCTTTCCGGTTTCGTTCGTTTCAAATCACTCGGCCACGAGGACGTCGTCCCCGGCCCGTGCTTGGTCTGCATCGATGAGCTCGACGTTGAGACACAACGCCTGCAGCTCTTTCATGAGAACGTTGAAGCTCTCGGGGAGTCCGGCCTCGAGGGTGTAGTCACCCTTCACAATGGCTTCGTACATGCGGGTTCGACCCTGCACGTCGTCGGACTTGACGGTCAGGAACTCCTGCAGCGCATACGCAGCGCCGTAGGCTTCCATCGCCCAGACCTCCATCTCGCCGAGACGCTGTCCACCGAACTGCGCCTTTCCGCCGAGAGGCTGCTGAGTGACCAAGGAGTAGGGCCCGATGCTACGAGCGTGCAGCTTGTCATCCACCAAGTGGTGCAGCTTGAGCATGTACATCACACCGACGGTGACATCCTCGTGGAATGCCTCGCCTGTACGACCGTCGAAGAGCACGGTCTGACCGTTTTCTTGAACACCCGCGATGCGAAGGAGCTCGTGGATCTCTTCCTCGGTCGCACCGTCGAAGACTGGCGTGGCGAGGTGCAGACCGTTCTTGAGCGTCTTGACGAACTCGATGATGCCCTTGTCGTCGAGCTCTTCGACCAGCTCGCGAACCGGTCCCTTCTTGTAGATCTTCTTCAGCTTGGTGCGGATCGCCTTCAAGTCTGGCGCCGCAGCCATCGCCGCGTCGTAGATCTGATGGCCAAGCAGACGCCCAGCCCAACCAAAGTGGGTTTCGAGAATCTGTCCGACGTTCATGCGGCTCGGAACACCGAGCGGGTTGAGCACGATGTCGACCGGCGTTCCATCCGGAAGGTAGGGAAGGTCCTCCTCCGGAAGGATGCGACTGACGACACCCTTGTTACCGTGCCGACCGGCCATCTTGTCGCCGACCTGCAGCTTGCGCTTGATGGCGAGGTAGACCTTCACCATCTTGATCACGCCCGGCGGGAGCTCGTCGCCCTTGCCGAGCTTGTCGATCTTGTCTTGGAAGAGACCCTCGACCGCCGACGTCTGCTCATCGAGCTGCGCCAGAATCGCGTCGATCTTTTCCTTGTTCTTGTCGACCTCGATGTGTCCCCAGTACTTGCGGATGATCGGGTCGAGCGCCTCGGCGTTGATCTTGGTGCCCTTGGCCAGCAAGACCTTGCCCTTGTCGTCCACAAGCTTCGCGGTCGTGGTGCGACCGAGGAGCATCTTGCGGACCTTGGCGTAGGCGGACTCCTTGATGATCTTGATCTCGTCCGCCATGTCCTTTTCGAGCTTGGCTCGTTCGGCGTCCTCGATCTGCTTGGCGCGCTCGTCCTTGTCGGCGCCCTTGCGTGCGAACACGCGAGCGTCGATGACGATGCCGCTGACTCCGGGCGGAACGCGCAACGAGGTATCGCGCACGTCGCCGGCCTTCTCACCGAAGATGGCGCGAAGCAGCTTCTCTTCAGGAGAGAGCTGGGTCTCGCCCTTCGGCGTGATCTTGCCGACGAGAATGTCGCCCGACTTCACCTCGGCACCGATACGCACGATGCCCGACTCGTCGAGGTCCTTGAGGGCCTCTTCACCGACGTTCGGAATGTCGCGCGTGATCTCTTCCTTGCCGAGCTTCGTGTCGCGAGCAACACACTCTCGCTCCTCGATGTGCACCGACGTGTAGACATCGTCTTTGACGATGCGCTCCGAAATCAGGATCGAGTCCTCGAAATTGTAGCCACCCCAAGGCATGAACGCGACGACGCAGTTCTGACCCAAGGCCAGCTCGCCACGATCGCAGCTCGGACCGTCGGCCATCACGTCGCCGGCCTTGACCTTGTCGCCCGGTCGAATGATCGGGGTCTGGTTGTATGCCGTGCTCTGGTTGGACCGTTGGAACTTGTGCAAGCGGTAGATATCCGGGAACGCACCCGCTTCACCCTCCGCCTTGACGACGATACGAGTGGCATCGACCGACTCGACCGTTCCGTCTCGCTTCGCAACGATGCAGACACCGCTGTCGCCAGCAACGCGACCCTCGATACCGGTTCCGGCGATCGGCGCGTAGCTACGGAGACAGGGCACAGCCTGACGCTGCATGTTCGAACCCATGAGCGCGCGGTTGGCGTCGTCGTGCTCCAAGAACGGGATGAGCGACGCAGCGACTGACACAAGCTGGTTGGGCGAAACGTCCATCAGCTCAACTTGGTCAGGCGGCACCATCACGAAGTCGCCGTTGAAGCGCGCGCTGATGAGCGTGCCGTTGAGCTTCTTCGTCTTTTTGTCGATATCGGCGTTGGCCTGCGCGATGTGATGGCCTTCCTCCTCGAGGGCGGAGTACCAACGCAGGTCGTCGTCCTGAACCTTGCCGTCCACCACCTTGCGGTAGGGCGTCTCGACAAAGCCGTATTCGTTGACGCGCGCAAAGGTCGAGAGCGACGCGATCAGACCGATGTTCGGACCTTCCGGCGTCTCAATCGGACAGATACGACCGTAGTGGGTCGTGTGAACGTCGCGAACCTCGAAACCCGCACGTTCGCGAGTGAGACCACCCGGTCCAAGCGCCGAGAGACGACGCTTATGCGTGACCTCGGAGAGCGGGTTGGTTTGGTCCATGAACTGCGAGAGCTGCGAGCTACCGAAGTACTCCTTCACCACTGCGGAGACCGGCTTCGCATTGATGAGGTCGTGCGGCATGAGCGTCTCGATCTCTTGAGACATGCTCATGCGCTCCTTGATGGCGCGCTCCATGCGAACCAGACCGATGCGGTACTGGTTCTCCATCAGCTCGCCGACGGCGCGAACACGACGGTTACCGAGGTGGTCGATATCGTCGATGGAGCCGCGGCCGTTCTTGAGCTCGATGAGGTGGCGAACGGTCTCGAGAATGTCGCGCTCGGTGAGCACAGTCTTGTCGAGTTCCGGCTTCTCCGCGTCCTCGTCGCGATGGAACTTGTAGTTCAACTTGAGGCGACCAACCTTCGAGAGGTCGTAGCGCTCAGGGTTGAAGAACAGGTTGTTGAACAGGGTGCGCGCGGTGTCGAGCGTGGGGGGATCGCCCGGGCGAAGGCGCCGGTAGATCTCCAGAATGGCTTCGTCACGCGTGGTGACCTTGTCGGCCAAGAGTGTGTCGCGCAGGTAGCTGCCGACGTTGAGGCCGTCGATGAAGAGCACCTTGACCGCCGGGATCTTCGCTTCGCGAATCGCCTCGAGCTTCTCTTCGGTGATCTCCTCGTTGACGCCGAGAAGGATTTCTCCGGTCTCTTCGTCGATGACGTCTTCCGCGCTGACCTTGCCGATGACTTCGGACTCGTCGATCGGAAGCTTGTCGAGCTTGGCGGCCTGAAGCTTACGAATCGCCGCGCGGGTGAACTTGCGGTTCTTCTTCACCAAGGTGTCGTTGCCGACCTTGATGTCACGCGTGGCGCGCTGACCCGGAAGCAACTCGTATTCGATCGACTTGGCGTACTTGCCACGCGGTTCGAAGAAGAGCGTCTCGGTGTCGTAGTAGAAGTCGAGCAGCTCGTGGGTGGTGTACCCCAGAGCCTTGAGCAGAACAGTCGCGTGCATCTTGCGGCGACGGTCGATGCGCACGTAGAGCAGGTCCTTCGGGTCGAACTCGAAGTCGAGCCAGGAGCCGCGGTACGGGATGATGCGAGCCTGATAGAGGAACTTCCCCGACGAGTGGGTCTTGCCCTTGTCATGGTCGAAGAACACACCGGGGCTACGGTGCAGCTGGCTGACCACGACGCGCTCGGTACCGTTGATGATGAAGGTACCGTTCTCGGTCATCAGGGGGATCTCACCGAAGTAGACCTCCTGCTCCTTGATGTCGCGAACCGCGCGCTCACCACCATCCGCGTTGTCGTAAATGATCAGCTGAATGGTGACCTTGATCGGCGCTGCGTAGGTCATGCCGCGCTGACGGCACTCCTCAACGTCGTACTTCGGCCGTTCCAACGTGTAGCCCTCAAACGTGAGCTCGCTGGTGCCGTTGAAGTCACGGATCGGATAGACGCTTTTGAACACGCCCTGCAGCCCGTAGTCCTTCCGCTCGCGACGGGGGATGTTTGACTGAAGGAACTTGTCGTAGCTGCGCTTCTGAATATCGATGAGGTTCGGGACCTCCAGAATGCGCTCGATCTTTCCGAAGCTGTGCCGGATCCGGAAGTTAGCCTGGATCTTCGGTGCCATGGTGGTTTCGCCCTTTCGACCTCGCTATGCGAAGTCGATTATTTTTGCCGACGGGTTGGGTGAGAAAAGTTAAGAGCTTGGACAAACGGCGACGGGGATCCCGCCTTCTGGCGAGATCCCTCATCGGTTTTGATTGGCTCGCGTTGTCCGAGTCGCGAGCGCAGAGCCCCTTCGCTGGCGGGGACGCTATCCCCACCAGCCACAAACACCGAAAAAAGTGCGTGAGGGCTCACGAACGGCAGATCACTTAAGGGTGACCTTCGCGCCGACCTCTTCGAGCTTCTTCTTGATCTCTTCAGCGGCTTCCTTGCCGATGGCTTCCTTGATGACCTTCGGCGCGTCTTCGACGAGCTTCTTGGCATCGGAGAGACCGAGCTGGGTGATCTCGCGGATCGCCTTAATGACCTTGATCTTCTGGCCGCCGGCTTCGGTGAGCTCGACGTCGAATTCGGTCTTCTCTGCAGCAGCTTCCTGATCCGGAGCCGGTCCCGGGCCCACGCCGACAGCGGCGACCGGAGCGGCCGAAACGCCCCACTTCTCTTCAAGGGCCTGCACCAGGGTTGCCACGTCCATGACGGTCCAGGTGCTGAGCTCCTCGACCATCTGTTCAACATTCATGTTCGCCATTTTGATTTCTCTTTCAGCCGTGTCCGCAGACACGGAAAGTTTTGTTTGAGTTTGGTTTTGATTGATTGAAGTCAGGCGCATCGCGCCAAGGTGAGATCAAGCGCCTTCCTCTTGCTTGCGCTTGATGGCGTCGAACACGTACGCCAGGTTCTGAGCAGGAGCCGCCAACTGGCGGACGAGGCTCTGAGCAGGCGCCAGGAGCTGTGCGAGGAGCTGAGCGCGGATTTCATCCTTGCCCGGCATCGACGCCAAGGTCGTCTCGACCTCTTTGCCCGTCATGACGTTGCCGTCGAGCAACCCACACTTGGGAACCAACTTCTCCGGCTGGTCCTTCTTGGCCAGCACGTCGGAGTGGTCCTTCCGGAACTTCTTCAGGACTTTGGCCGCCGTGGAGGGATCCTCGTAGGACCACGCAACGCCGGTCATGCCCTTCAGGTGCTGCGCGAGTTCCTCGTTGTTCTCGAGGTCGGTACCCGCAATCGCCTTCCGGATCAGGTTGTTCTTCAGAACCTTGTATTCGATCCCCGCGGCGCGGAACTGGTTCCGCAACTCGGTGATCGTCTCCACGTCGACACCGCGGAAGTCGAGCAGGACCGTGGAAATGGCCTTCTCAAAGCTCTCGCGGATAGCGCCGACTTGGGCTTCCTTCTCTTGCAGAGTCATCGGCATGATTACGCCTCCACCGCTGCAGTGAACGAGTTCGGGTCGATGCGGACGCCAGGTCCCATCGTCGAACTCATGGTGATGCTCCGCAGGTAGGTTCCCTTCGCCGCGGAAGGCTTCGCCTTCACCAGCGTGTCGACCAACACCTTCGCGTTGTCGCGAAGCTTGTCGGCCGGGAAGGAACACTTGCCGATCGTGACGTGCACGATGGCTCCCTTACGTTCGACTCGGAACTCGACCTTACCCGCCTTGGACTCGCTAACCGCCTTGGCGACATCAAAAGTCACGGTGCCCACCTTCGGGTTCGGCATCAGACCACGAGGTCCGAGGAACTTACCCAGGCGACCAACCACTCCCATCATGTCGGGCGTCGCGATGACGACGTCGAATTCGAGCCAGCCTTCTTCATTAATCTTGGTGAAGTACTCGTCTCCACCGACGTAGTCCGCTCCCGCGTCTTTCGCCTCGGCGATTTTGTCGCCTTTGGCGAACACCAGGACCCGCTTACTGGATCCGGTGCCATGCGGAAGAACCACGGCTCCGCGGACCTGCTGATCGGCTTGCTTCGGGTCAATCCCGAGGCGCACCGCCAGATCCACGGTCTCGTCGAACTTGGCGAACGAACACTCTTTTACGAGCTCACACGCCTCGGCGAGACTGTACCGCTGACCACGTTGGACCTTTTCGAGGGCAGGTCCACGCCGTTTACCGGTTCTCATTCATCCTCCTCAGCTCGTCCTTTGCGCGTGAACGCTTTGGACGTGCCTCCCACCGCTCATCCCCGGGTGGTTCGGGCCCGCGTCAGCCCATTCCGACACGGATAAAATCTGGAACGCCTCAGTCGGTGACCACGACGCCCATGGACCGAGCGGTTCCCATCACACTGCGCATGCAGCTTTCGATGGACGCCGCGTTCGTGTCCTGAATCTTCTGTTCTGCGATGGCGCGAACTTGCTCCATCGTGATCTTGCCGACCTTGTCCTTGTTCGGCATCGCCGAACCCTTATCGAGCCCGATCGTCTTCTTGATCAGAACGGGGACCGGCGGGGTCTTGGTGATGAAGGTGAAGGAGCGGTCTGCGTACACCGTGATGACGACCGGAATGGTGAGTCCGGCATCCTTCTGAGTGCGTGCGTTGAAGTCCTTGCAGAACGCCATGATGTTGACGCCGTGCTGACCCAACGCGGGACCGACGGGCGGCGAGGGGTTCGCTTTGCCCGCTTGCAGCTGAAGCTTGATTGTTCCGATGACCTTTTTCATGACCGCTCTCTGTAACTAAGCAGGGTTGCTCAAACCGTCTTGTCGACGTGCGCGAAGCTGAGCTCCACGGGATTCATTCGTCCGAACACGTTGATGAGAACCGTGACGCTCTGCTTCTTCTCGTTCACGCTCTCCACCGTGCCGGTGTAGTTGGCGAAGGGACCGTCCGTGACGCGCACGTGATCGCCCTTCTCGAAACTGACGCGCGGCTTCGGCTTGGCTGCACCGTCCGCGACCTGTTGGAAGATGGCTTCGATCTCGCGCCGCGGAACGGGCGAGGGACGACGACCACCAATAAACCCGCTCACCTTCGGCGTGGCCTTCACGAGGTGCCACGTCTCGTCCGTCAGGTTCATCTGGACGAAGATGTATCCGGGGTAGAAGTTCTTTTTGACCGTGCGCTTCTTGCCCGAACGGTTCTCCTGCACGCTTTCGCGCGGGATGAGAATCGCGTTTTCTGTCGGGCTTCCGAAGAACGACTCGGCACCGGCTTGCTTGATTCGCTCCAGGAGCGAGAGCTTCACCTTGTTCTCGTAGCCGGAGTACGCCTGCACGACGTACCACTTCAGGTTCGACGCTTCGGCCGCAACAGCAGTTTCCGCCGGCGCCTCTTCGGCGTCGGGGTTTTGCTCCTCGACCTGCTCTTCGACCGTATCCATGATCATTATTCCGTCAGTAGATGAGATCCGTGACCGTGGACCACGCGGCGTCAAAGACACCAAGGATCACGGCGGCGATGATCGAGACTACGAAGACGATCACCGTGTTCGACCACGTCTCCTTGCGGTCGGGCCAAGTCACCTGTGCGAGTTCGACGGCGACCTCGTTGGCAAACTTGTTAACTTTGGGATTGCGGTACGCGACGACCATCGCGAGGATTGCGCCGATACCAGACGCCGCCGTGACGATGGTTGGGTTCGGCGTCGCCATGTTCATCTTCATCGTCCCCCACTCGACCAGGTCCTGCATGAGGTGATCGACGAACCAGAAGGTCAGCAGCGCACCGCCGATGAAGGCGAACTGCACCCACCGCTCGATGCCGAGCGTGCCGGTGGGAATGCTTTCTTCGTCCATCGCCATGTCTAAAAACCTGTTGAAACCGTGTTCGCTTGTTGAGTGGGAGTGAGCGACGTTGGCAGGCCAGGAAGGATTCGAACCTACAACCCGCGGATTTGGAATCCGCTGCTCTACCAATTGGAGCTACTGGCCTAGTTGCTCTTGATTAGTTCCTCGATCTGTGCCGCCAACAGACCTACGGACCGGGAGATATGCGATCGAGATCCGGCTCGCGCAACCACCGGGCACGCTTTTTGTTAGGTGCCTGGTCGGGTGACCTCGCAGAACCATGAAATTATTGAATTTTATGCTTGCGAAATCCCACAAATATTTTGTTGCCGCACCGCGTCAGAGATCGATTTGTGCAAAACCGACGTAAACAGCTGAATTGTATATGAAATTCAGCGAGTCTCGCGATGGATCGTGTGTTTGCGGCAGTGGGGGCAGAACTTCTTGAGCTCGAGACGGCCCGTCTTCTCCACCGACTTGGTGGTTTTGTAGTTCCGCGACTGGCACTCGCCACACACCAGACTCACCTGAACGCGCTTCCTCGGCTTGGCCATCGTTCACCTTAACGAGCTGTGCCCCCGCAAGGCGAGGGCACGTGCTTCGAGCGAGAAGAAAACTACTCGTGGATCTTGGCGATGACGCCGGCGCCGACGGTCTTGCCGCCTTCGCGGATGGCGAAGCGCTGCTTCTCTTCCATCGCAACCGGCGTGATCAGCGTCACGGTCATCTTCACGTTGTCGCCCGGCATGACCATCTTCACGTCTTCCGGAAGTGCGATCTGCCCCGTCACGTCCGTCGTCCGCATGTAGAACTGCGGCTTGTAGTTCGTGAAGAAGGGCTTGTGACGGCCGCCTTCGTCCTTCGTCAGAACGTAGACTTCGCAGTCGAACTTGGTGTGCGTCGAAACGCTGCCCGGCGCTGCAAGCACCTGACCACGCTCAACCTCTTCCTTCGCGATACCGCGAAGAAGGCAACCGACGTTGTCGCCCGCGATGCCTTCCTTAAGAAGCTTGCGGAACATCTCGACGCCCGTGACCGTGGTCTTGCGGGGGTCGACGAAGCCGAGGATCTCAACCTCGTCTCCGGGGTGAACCGTGCCGCGCTCGATGCGACCCGTGACAACCGTTCCACGACCCTTGATCGAGAACACGTCCTCGATCGCCATCAGGAAGGGCTTGTCCACGTCGCGCTCGGGCGTCGGGATGTAGTCGTCGACCGCCTGCATCAGGTTCTTGATCGAGTCGACCCACTGGTCCTCGCCGTTGAGCGCACCCAGCGCCGAACCCGGAACCACCGGAGCGTCATCGCCGGCGTAGTCGTACTTGTCGAGGAGCTCGCGAACCTCCATCTCGACCAGCTCGAGAAGGTCCGTGTCCTCCACCGCGTCGACCTTGTTCAGGAAGCACACGATCTTCGGAACACCAACCTGGCGACCGAGAAGCACGTGCTCCTTGGTCTGCGGCATCGGGCCGTCGACCGCGGAAACCACGAGGATCGCGCCGTCCATCTGCGCGGCGCCCGTGATCATGTTCTTCACGTAGTCAGCGTGGCCGGGGCAGTCGACGTGGGCGTAGTGACGGTTGGCCGTCTGGTACTCCACGTGCGACGTCGCGATCGTCACCGTCTTGGTCTCGTCACGCACGGTGCCGCCCTTGGCGACGTCGTGGTACGAAATCACGTCTCCACCATGCGTGTCCGCCATCACCTTGGTGATCGCTGCGGTCAGCGTGGTCTTGCCATGGTCAATGTGACCGATGGTGCCGACGTTGATGTGGGGTTTGTCGCGAACGAACTCTTCTTTAGCCATGACGTGGTGATTCCTAGCGTGTTGTTTACGCGCGAAAATGTTGGTTTAGAAACGTAGAGCCCAGGATGAGACTTGAACTCACGACCTCCTCCTTACCAAGGAGGTGCTCTACCGCTGAGCTACCTGGGCGTGGACTCTACTTCACAGCAAAGTCGGAGCGGGAGACCGGGTTCGAACCGGCGACATTCAGCTTGGAAGGCTGACGCTCTACCAACTGAGCTACTCCCGCAGTTGGTTTGGTGGAGGGTGGTGGGTTCGAACCACCGTAGGCATCGCCGGCAGATTTACAGTCTGCTCCCTTTGACCACTCGGGCAACCCTCCGGATTTTCGCGATTTAGTTTTCAGAGAGACCTGAGCTGGCGATGGGACTCGAACCCGCAACCGCCTGTTTACAAAACAGGTGCTCTACCATTGAGCTACGCCAGCAAGCGTTTGTGACCCGAGTGAAGGGTGGTCTACTCCAGCCGCCATTCGGGGCGGCTTAGATACGGTGGGTCGTCTGGGGTGTCAAGCAAGCCCTGGCCCCTAAATTGACGATATTTCTGGGTCGACTGCTCTGGAGATTACGGGCAGCTGCCGAAGTAGCGCTCGTAGGCTGGCAGACAGCCTTGTCCCCCAGCCGGTCCCATATCGGCACCGACGTAGGGGAAGGGCGTCGAACCACCAAAGTTCGGGTCGGCCTCAAACCCAGGAGCGGAGGGCATGCGCGCGTCGGTGCTGCGGTCCATCTGCCCGACGTCGTTGTCCGACCACGTCGTGTTGATGCCGCTGCGTCCTGGGTCGTTGTCGATTTCCACGCAGTCGTCGCCGTCCGCGTTCTCGCCGCTCTCGTTGTTGTAGAAGCACTGCCCGCGAATCACGTTGTGTCGAACGACGATGCCGTTGCCGTAGATGTCGAACGACGAAAACGTTCCGAGATTCTCGATGCTGTTGTTCACGAGGATCATGTTGTTCTCGTAACCACCTGGTCGTGGGCCGTCTTTGAACACCATGTCGCCCGGCATTCCCGCAGCGCTGACGGCGTTGACAGCGCGGCCCACTTCGAAGCGGTTTCCAAACCACAAGTTATGTCGGCCGGGTCCCGCGTGAAAGTCGAACCAAGGTTGCGACGCAAACGAGTTGCGCACAAACGACGCAGAACTGCAGCTGTTGTTGTGCAGCAAGACCGATCCCGAGACGACGTCAGCTCGCGTCCCACGACACGCTGCATCTCCGTTCGTTCCGTCGAGATCTTCCGGTTGCCGCGAGCAATGCTGCAGGTCGCCAACCTGACGACACGCGTTCCCCGGCGGCTCATCACAGTTGCGATCGAAGTCGGGATTTTCCGTGGACCCGTCGATGTGGTTGAACGCGAACAACATTCCGTGACCGGCCCCGCACGCAAACGCTTGGGGCGTGTCGCGTAAGTAGTTGTCGATGATCGTGATGTCCGAACCGCCCATTTGAATCATGTAGCCGTTGTACGGCTTGTCCCAGTGCTGCAGCTCAAACGCGTTCTGCGCGATGCGTACGCGAGCGACGTGCGACCCGTGCGTCAACGCAACTTGATAGCTGTTGAGAAATCGAACGTTGCGGATGTGACTGTCGGCAAGATGTCGCAGTGCCATGTGCCAGTTTTGATAGATGAACTGGTTGTTGGGATCTTCGTACTGAATCGCGAAGTTCTCAAATGCGACCTGCTCGGCTGGATTCCACACGCGCACTTGAGCGCCTCCACCGTCGAAGTCATCCGGCAAAGCGCGATCGATCGTGACCTCATCTCCGTCGATCGAAGCGATGCGCGCGTGGTAGGTCTGCGCCGTTCCCTCACCAAGGAACACCGGTTGGACCGTGTTGGGATCCGCACTCAGGTACAACCACTGACCGGCTGACATCCCCGACGTGTCGATCCCACGGAGAACCGTGTCGCCACGCATGCCGCCATCGCCGCTGTTCCAGGAACGCGACTCGCTCAACCAGTTGTCGTCCGCGTCTTCTTCGAAATCGATGAACACCGTTGGGTTGGTGTAGTCCGCTGTGATGTTGATCAGCGTGCCGCCTTCGGCGGTGTTGTTGGCGCCCATGCCTTCGCCGCGAAGACAACGATGATCCGTTTCGAACGAGGGGCGAACGATTGCGATGTTGTTCTGCGGTTCGCCGAACGCGTAGGTCCCGGCAGGAAGCAGGAGACACGCGTTGTCACCCATGCCCTGCCACATGCACGCGAACGCTTCGCTGTTGTCACTACCGCCTGTGTTGTCCAGGTTCGCGCAGCTGGAGAAGTCGGCTGGGCCATCCGGGTCCGTTCCCCCGACAGCTGTCGCATCGTATTCAGTCCAACCCGACGTATCGACTTCGGGTGCGACGTGCGGTGCAGGGGCCAACGCTTCGATGTCTGCGACGTCGGACTCTGCCCATGTCACCAAGTCGCTAGGGCCGGAGTCGCGACCTGGAACATCCACGCCTCGAACATCGACACCGTTGGTGTCGACGGAGGCGTCCGTTCCTCCATCCGAGTCATCACCACATGCCCACAACACCACGAGTCCCAACACGATGTACCGCATCGGGGTGATGATACTGGAAGTTCAGCTAAGAGCGCTCAGTCTTCGGACGCGTCCGGCGCAGGTCGCGGTGGCAGACCACCCTGCCCCTCGGGCTGTTCCAACAAGCGCGTTCGCGCACGCTCAAGGTCCGCTTCGATGCGCGTGGTCCACTCCGACTCCACGCCGGTTCGCTCTACCATCTGAAGCGTGAGCTCCCAGTAGCGAATGGAGTGACGGATGAGCGGCTTCACAAGGCGGGCGAGCGAGTTGCGATACTCATCGTGGTACAGCTCCAGAAGTTCGCCTTCGAGAGGCGAACTCGGCGGCGGCACCGGCGCGGTCATGATCGCGTCCCAAAACGAGTCATACATGCTGCCGATGCGGTAGCCCGCGGCAGCCGACCACTCCGCGTTCCGCGAGCGCATCGTGTTGAAGTACTCCCGCTGCGCATCGAGGATCAGCTGAGCACGTCGCTCCAAAATCGGTCGCTGTGTCGCGACGTTGCCCTCGGGGATGCTGACCTGCGCGGCTTCGCGACGCAGCGTTTCGGCCAACACGTAGCTGGCAGCCGCGGTGAAGTAGATGTCGCGCACTTCTTGGTCTTCGGGACGCGTGCGCGCCCACCGCAGGGTCAGGCGAGCTTGGGATCGCGCTTCCTCGAAACGCTCTGCACCCAAGTAGTACTGGGCTTTGCGGGCGAGCAGCTCAACGCGTTCGTCGCTGTTGAGGTCGGTGCGCTCCAACATGCGGTCGGCGTGCTCAAGGCCTTCGTCCCATCGCTCAAGAGGCACGTAGAGTTCAGCGAGCTGAAAGCCTGCGTCCTTCACGTCGCGCGAGTCCGGTGTGTCGCGAAGAATCCGTTCGAAGCGCAACGCAGCTTCGCGGGTGCTCTGACGTTCTTTGAGACACAACCCCGCGTTGTACAGCGCCGGCGAAACGAACCGGCTCGTCGCAAACTCGTCAGCCACACGATCGAAGTGCTCAACCGCCGCCTCGCAACTGCCTGCGCGCATCTGCGCCACACCTGCGTTGAACAACGTCTCCGCATCGTACGCGTCCATCGAGATGGACCCATCGGGTTGTTGCCGCGCCGTGATGCGCATTTCTTCCAACGAACGAACTTCTTCGTTTCCGTTTGGAGTCGTCGTTCCGGTCTGTCGACCGCCACAAGCCGCCAGAGCAATCAGTGCGATGGAAAATGCGCGCATACGTTAGGGACAACGGACGATGGCTCGCGTTCCCTCAGTGTTGGACATCGTTTGAACGGGGAAGAGGTGAAGGCGATCGCCGTACGATCTTTCGAGGGGATCTCCCTGAAACACCGTAACAGTTGGTGTTACGCGTGACGCGTAACACTTGAGGGAGATCGGGCTCCAAACTGTTACGCCTCTTTGAAAAACTCAATCATTTCGTATGGAAACGGGGTGGCACGAGCGCTGCATTACTTCTCGGCAACCATGACGAAGACGCTGCTCACCCCCGAAGACTGGACTGACCAAGAGCTCCTCGGCCGCATGCTCATGCGCGAGGGAAAGGCGTGGCGCGAATTTCATCGTCGCTTCGACCGCCTGGTCTATCGCTGCATCCACAAAGTCACCTGTCGCTTTCGCAGCGTGGTGAGCGAAGAAGATGTTCGCGAAATCTACGCGCAGTTCTTGGTGAACATTACGAACCGCGACATGCACAAGCTTCGCGCGTTCCAGCCTGAGCGAGGCAACAAGCTTGGTTCGTGGATCGGACTGCTCGCAACGAACACCGCATGGGATTATTTGCGCAGCGTTGCGCGTCGTCCTCAGTGCACGGAGATGCACGAAGCCGAAGACCTTCGCAGCCACGCTGCAGACCCCTACGACGACCTCGTGAAGAAAGAACGCTGGGCGTTGGTGAGCGACGCCATCAAGACGTTTTCTGCCAAGGATCAGCGCTTCATGCAGCTCTACTTTGTGCAGGGTCTCGAGCCTGAAGAAGTCGCCAAGCAAATGAATGTTTCGGTCAAGACGGTCTACAGTAAGAAGCACAAGATTCGCTGCCGCCTTGAGCGCGTGATCAGCGAGCGGCTCGCCGCCTAAAAGAGTTTACGACGCACCCACCACCGCGTCGTTTACACCACCCACCAAACCAACCCAAAGACGCCCCTCCGCACTCATGCAGAGGGGCGTCGTCTAATTGCGTATCGAATTGCGTCTAATCGGTCTCGTTCGATTGTGTCGCCTGCAGAAAGTAGCCACGTTCGTTTCGGACGATTCCGTAGCCTTCCATCGCACTCAGATTGCCGCTGAGAACGAACACACCTGCAGCGGGATCAAAGTGTCGTTGGGCCACCTCAAGCAGCTGTTCCGGCGTGATGTTTTCGAGCACCCGATATCGACGCGCTAGTTCTTCGCCAGAGACTTCAAGGTTCCACGCTCGCAGCACGCGGCCTGCATCCGAGTAATACGCCTGCACGCCCGCCCAGACGCGTGCTCGACTTATTCGCAGCTCGCCGTTGGAGATCGGTGTGGTTCGAAACGCCTCCATCTGACGAAACATCTCTCGGAGTGCCTGACGGAGTTCGGTTGCGTTGACGTCACTGCTCACAAAGAGCACGTCGCCCTCGGGTGCTTCATCCACAGAACCATGCGCTCCATAGGTATATGCGTGGGTTTCGCGAAGCGAGCCGTTGAGGCGCGAGGTAAACGAGCCACTCAGAAGCTCAACCAGCATTTCGAAAGCGAGTCGATCGTGGTGGGTGGCTTCGGGTGCAGGAAGAACAAACGCCAGCTTCGCCTGTGGGTTGGACGAGGTGCGCGAGAGCACGGCGATGTTCGAGCGCTCAACAGAAACCGGATTCGCTGGACGTCGCTCGATTGAGCCTTGAACGGACGCGAACGTCTCCTCGTACGCTCGACCAAGTTCAGCCTCGTCAACGTCGCCAACGACAACAAGAAGCATGTCCTCTGGTGAAAACCGCTCGAGTCTGCAGCTGCGAGCTCGGTCCATTCCGACGACACCGTACTGCGCAGCAAGCGCGCGCATACTTTCTTCCGGCGTGAAACGGCGGCCGTGAATCCGATCGCTCGCATTCTGCAGGAGCACACGAACTGGTGTGTGCGTTTGTCGATCAAAGCTAGCCACAAACGCTTGACGCTGTTGCTCGGCGCGCACTGGATCGAAGTCGGTCACTAGGGTGTTTGCCAACGCGCGCATCGCTTGGTGCAGCTGGTTGGTTGGTACGGTGATCTGGAGTGCTGCTCCGTACCGACTTTCACGCATCGAAACTTCGCCTGGGATGGCACGACGAAGCTGCAACGCCATCAGGCGAAGCGTGTACGGAAGGATTGGCCGCGCCCACGCACCGTCGTTGCCGCGCCGCGTACCCATCGCAATGGTGAGGTAGGGCTGCGAGCGTCGAATCAGTGCCATCGAAGGGGCAGTTGGTGGCGTGGAGATCCATTGCGTCTCGGGAAAGAGCGGTGGTCCAAGGGGTTGCGTATCCGGGCGCTCTGGAAGCGCGTCCGCAGGAGAGGCAACGAGAGGACCTGTCGGCAGATCGAGTGCCGCAGGTCCGCACGCGACGAGCAAGCAAATGAAACCCAGACGGACTCTCATTGCGAGACCTCGCCAGCGCGGTCTGCACGCGCGTCAGGCAGCGCTGAAACGACGACACGACGGTCGAGGGGAAGAAGACGACGAGCCGCATCTCGAACCGATTCGGCGGTGATCGCCTGGTAGCGTGCAGCATCGTCCTCAATCGAGACGAGTCTCCCGGCGGAAAGTGTGCGAGCCAACACGTCAGCACGCGAGTGGGGGTCGCGGCCCCAGTACAACGTGCGCATGAACCAGCTTTCCTTCAACTCACGCAATCGGTCTGTGGGGAGGAGGTCTTGTTGGAGTGACTCAATCGCTCGATCGATCGCGGGAAGAAACGTCTCGGCGCGTCCGTTCGTCTCCACCTCGACGGTAAACTGACTGCCCACTGTGGTACTGCGCTGACGAGCGTTGAGCAGCAGCGCTCCTCCTCGCGTGAATGGATCTTCAAGTTGTTCGCGAAGCACCTGCGCGATGATATCGAGTTCTGCATCACCGGACGCGTGCCAAGCCGGTGTCGGCCAGGTCACCAGCAACTCGGAGGCCCGCCGCGGCCGACGAAGGGTCAGCCGGTGTTCGCGATCCAATCCGTACCCCAACGTCCGCTCTCGTGAAGGCGGAGCACTTCCACGTAGACGTGCAAAGTAGCGGCGCACCTTCGCGAACACTTCCGTGGGCGGAAGGTCACCCACAACCGCAACGATGGCATTCGCGGGGCCGTAGAACCGCCGATGAAACCAGCGCACTTGGTCAAGTCCGAGACGTCCGAGGCTCTCTTCGGTCTCCATCGTGTGATGCATGGGATGGCCTTCGGGCCAGAGCGTGGAGACGAGTGGTTCGAGCAGTCGCCATTCGCGCATGCGCCCCAATCGTTCGCGACGCTCATTGAGAACGACGCGGCGCTGCGTTGTGACTTCGTCCTCAAAGAGTCCGTCGAGCAGAAACCCCATTCGATCGGCTTCGACGAAGAGCGCAAGATCAAGGGCGCCTTTTGGAACCTCACTGCAGTACGTGGTGTGCGTGAGGTGCGTGCTGCCCTCAATTCGGGTCGCACCATGCGGCTCGAGGGCCGCAAAGATCCCCCGCGGAACACGGGGTGATCCGGTGAACATCGCGTGTTCCGTCAGGTGCGCCAGCCCTCGATAGCCTTCCGGATCATCTGCACTGCCTGCGCGATACACAACGCACACGCCCACAAACTGGCCCGGCACTTGTTGCGCAACAACGTCCAAACCGTTCGCGAAGCGAACATGCTCAGGCGGCTGCACACGGTCTTGCGTTGTCCCTGTTGATGGGCCCATCGCTACGACCAGAACAACGAAGAGGGCTGCGCGGATCATCGCGCGAGGGTACTACTCCGCAGTGAACACGGGCGGTGTCGCGTCGAGAAAACCATCGACATCGGCATCTCGATACAGCGCAACTCCCGACGCGAGTACGGTCTCGAACTCACCCAACAAGGTGGCATTCGAGCTTGCGTCGATCAGAATCTCACCGCCGGTTTGCTCGGCGCTGCTGAAGTCCAATCCACCAAGCCACACGCCGACGTCAAACGCGACCAACACACCTCGCTCGTCTTCCGAGAGCGAAAGCGGTGAACCACTTAGCGCAATGTCGTACGGGCCCGCGCCGACCAACGTAAACGGCACGCCGTTCGCGCTTCCACGAACGTAGAGCGAGTTGCCCATGAGTTGCGCGGGCGCTCCGGGGGGGAGTGTCGACACGGCGCGAAGCGGCACGCTCACGCGACAATAGTCGGCACTCTCGAGCATGAAATCCGCGAGCACGGCGTTGTCCGTCACGTGATCTTCGACGCCCAATTCGTTGGCGAACCAGTCTGTTTCGGGCGCATCGCACTCTTCGTTCAACACGAACTGCGAAGGTCCGACGTCGATCCAGACCTCCTGCACTTCCACAGCGTTGGACGGATCGAATCCGACGTTGTCATCCGTGGAGTGGGCGTCAAACGCGAGGGACGCAGTGAACGGCGGGTTGCCGGTTTCTGTCGGTGCACATGCAAGTGCACACACCAGGGCGACGAGGCTCAGCTTCGAGTTCAACATCATCGGGATAAGGGAAAGATCTGTAAGTTAACTTGAATGACTTGTTGCGGCTCTGGATCGGCAACTGCGATCGCGATCAACTCTTTGCGCAGTTCAGCAACACGCTTTCGGATGGTCTGAACGCTGTCGGGGCTCACACACATCGTAATCGATGAGATGTCGCGTTCCACCGCGGGGACGTCATCGATTGCGGCCGCTGCACGCTCGAGCATCGAACGATGAAAGTTGGCGATGTGAACACCCGACGTTTGCGAGCCTGTCGTTAGAACGGCTTCGGTTCGTCGTAACTGCCCACTCTCGTCCTTCGCGAGCAACTCCAGCTCGACCAGTAAGTCCAACGCGTCCTGCGCTTGCTCCACGGTGATCGCAGGCACGAGTTTCGCGGCGATTGCCTCGGCGTCCCCTTGAAAGTCCGACCGAGACGCGAGCTCGCAAATCGCAGGCACCCACCAGTTGCGGTGGTACTCGGCGTGACGAAGGTCCAGCTGGTGCGCTTGTCGGTACCCACGAAAGCGGGCGAGCCGTTGGAGTAGTCGATCGCGCTCTTTCGTGCTCGTCGCTTGGTTGAAGGCGACGAGATCCACAAAGTACTCGGCCGCTTCATCATCGAGTTTGCACGCCTTCGCGAAGCGCTCCGCCATGTCCTCCGAAAGGTTGCGCTGCCCATCGATGACGAGCTTGAGGTAGTTGGGGGCTTTGACCTTCGCGAGCCTCGAGAACAACCGGTACGAATAGTTCTTCGACTTTGCTTTGCGCTCCTCGTAGTGAGCCTTGAGGAACGCGCGATAGTCGATGAACGAAAAGACGTTGAGCGCGTCTTCTTCGGCCTCGGAGGTCATCCCGCGGCCACGTTAGCACAAAGCAACGCCCGGCCACCGTGGGGCGACCGGGCGTTTTGGGATGGAACGCTATCCGCGTAACTACTCGGATCCGGGGAGGAGCACCTCGCTAATCACGTGGACAACACCGTTGGTGACGTTGATGTCGAGCGGGCCGATGTCGGCGGCTCCAGCGCCGGTCGTACCGCCGGGAGCGGTGACCGTCGCACCTTCAAACGTCAGGTCTTGACCGAGCAGGCTCGCCGCGGTGGCGGGCAAGCCGTCGGAGAGAACCGGGTTCTCTTCGTTCACGACGTGCAACAGAAGCACGTCGCGAAGCTCTTCTGCGGTCAATCCAGCCGGAGCACGGCTGAATGCATCGTCGGTCGGTGCGAAGACCGTGTACGCGGTCTGTGCAGCAAGCGCATCCGCCACGGCCGTTCCGTCACCGAGTGCAGCGGCTGCGCCCACCGCGGTGCCGAGTTCGCTCAATCCCGCGATGCCGACCATGTCGACAACGTTGGGCGGCAAGAGAACCGCGTCGATGATGTGCACGATACCGTTGGTGGTGTTGATGTCGGCGACCGAGACCGCGACACCGTTGACCGCGACACCGCTCGACGTGTCGAAGAGCAAGGTGATGCCGTTGCCCCACTCGTTCTGCAGGAGCGTGTCGGCCTGACCGGGAACGTCACCCGAAGCCACGGCGGCCCCGACAACGTGGTAGAGCAGGACGTCGCGAAGCGTGTCTGCGTCGGGGGTTTCTTCGAGCGCCTCAAACGCCGCGTTGGACGGTGCAAACACCGTGAAAGGACCTTCGCCAGAGAGAGCTTCCGCGACCGAAGTTCCGTCACCGAGGTCCGACGCGCCGCCCACCGCTTCGAGCAAACCGGTAAGTCCGCCGTACGTTGCCGCCTGCGGAATGTTGGGCGGAAGAAGGACGCGATCGATGATGTGAATGACACCGTTGTCCGCTTCGATGTCCGCCATCGCGACGTTTGCACCGCCGGTGATCGTGTTGCCGCCGTTGATCGTGACACCACCCTCGGTGGCCAGGAACAACGTGAAGGTTGATACCGTGGTCGTCGGACCCGCTTCGATGTCGGCGGCCATCACCGTTCCGAGAAGTGCGTGGTAGGTCAGGATGCCGGCGAGTTCCTCGTCGGTGAAGCCGTCCAGGCTGGTGATACCGCTGTCCATGAACGCTTGGTTCGTGGGCGCGAACACCGTGAAGGTCTGTCCTCCCACTTCGCTGAGCGTCTCGACCAAGCCCGCGCGAGTTGCGGCTTCGACCAAGAGTGAGAAGTCGGGGTTGCCCGCCGCGATATCGACGATTGTGTTGGTTTCACCAGCATCGTCTCCGCCAGTGTCCATGTCCATGGCGTCGCCGCCGGAATCGGTTCCGGCGTCCGTTCCACCGTCGTCGTCGCCACAAGCGACAAGCCCCATCGCAAGAGACGCGATCAGAGCGATTCGTAGGCACTTCCAAGCAGTCATTGTTCCTCCATCGTTGCGCGTGCGTTGTGCACGCCTCCCCGGGCGATGCAGAGAGCACCGGCCCGCCAACTTCGGTATGTGCACACCCGCGATCACTGACCATGGCGAGCGGCTTGGAAGCGCATTCCGTCAGAATACGGAACGAGCATCGCTCTATTTTTCAAAGCAAAAAGCGCCGGGCGAACCGGCGCTGTACGAATCTTTGCATCAGCGAAACGATCCCTGGGAGGGCCAGTCCCTCCCAGGGATCCTTCGAGCTCAGTCGATGCGCGCTGTGGAACCGTCAGCGAACTGAGCAATCAAGAAGACGTTAAGAAGGTCACTCACCGCGTACACGTTGGCGATGGTGCCTGCGGGCAACGAAGGCAGCGCGTAGCTGGCATCGATCACGCTGTCGTTGTCGATGTCGAGACCCACGTTGTACGCCGCAGCCGGCAAGGAGAGATTGTCGCTGGCGACACCGAAGGCGACGTCTTGAGCGAGAATCGTGCGAAGTCCGCCATCGGGCACCTGGTAGACATCCACTTCGCGCACATTGGCGGCGACGTGAATGGCGCGCACACGGATGTTGTCTCCGGCCACATCACTGAAATCGTCCTCGACCACCAGCGGCTTGATCTCTGCGAGGCTGTCGAACGCGATGACGGTGTAGTTGCGGTCACGCTCCAACGAGAAGTCCTCGACGGTGATGACAGCTTCGCTGCGCGGTGCACCCGTCGCGCTCACGTCGAAACGGTAGTTGCCTGCGGGGAGTGCGATGCTCGTGGTGCCGTCGCCGAAGGCCAGGTTGGTGATGGCGGGGTCGTCGCTTCCGTTGACGAACACGTCGACGTTGGGCGCGTCGGGGGAAAGGTGGAGCACACGGATGTTTCCGGTCGGAATCTGCGGCTCGCTCGCGTCGATGCGCAGGGTGTTTCCGTCGCGAAGCTGAGCAAGCGCGAACACGTTCCCGTCCGCATCCGCTGTGGCGTAGAGGTTGGCGATGGTGCCCGCGACCAGCGAGGGCAGTTCAAACGCGAGGTCCACGAGACCGTCCAAGTCCGCGTCGAGTCCGATGGTTTGCGCACCGGCCGGAATTTCAATCGCATCCGCAGCCGTTCCAAAGTCCAGCGCATCGATGAGCGGTGAGAACGTGCCGTCGTCTTCTTGAGCGTAAAGGTCCACGGTGCCCACGCCAGCGGCTGCGTGAATCGCGCGAACACGAATCGACGATGCTGCGGTGGGCGAGAAGTCATCTTCCAAAAGCAAAGCAGAGATCGAATCGAGTTCGTCGATCGCGACCACGGTGTAGGACGCGCCACCCTCAAGCGCGACACCATCAGCACGCAAGACAGCGTCCGCTGCGCTTGCTCCGGTTGCCGACACCGCGAAGTCGTAGGTCCCTGCATCGAGCGTCGCGGCTGTGGTTCCCTGACTAAAGGGGACGTTGGCGAACGCGGGCTCTGCGCCGTCGTTGACGAACACGTCCACGTTCGGAGCGTCGGGCGAGAGATGCAGTACGCGAACGGCAGACTCACGTTCGTTGACGATGGTGCCCGGTCGAACGAAGGTCAGGTCGCCGAATCCGCTTTGGACAGCGAGAGCAATTCCTCCCTCGTCCTCGACCGCGAACACGTTTTGGTGGCGGTTGGCTTCAAGTGCCGGGAGTTGAAAGACGAGGTCCGCTTCGCCATCGCCATCGGCGTCCACGCCAACCTGCGGCGCGGAAGGCGGCAAGGTGATCACGCGACTGGACGTGCCGTAGGCCAAGTCTTCGGCGAGGGGCGTGTCTGCACTGTCGATGGGCGCGACTGTGACGGGCCCCAACTCTTCGGCGAGGTGAACGATACGAACCGACGTGGAACCGGCCGGTACGTTGCCCGGTTCTTCGAGGAGCAGCGCGCGCACGTCACTGGTGCCGTAGGCAACAGCGGTGTAATCCGACGCGTCGAGCGTGATGTCGTCGAGGCGCAGGACCGAGGTATCGGGTGACCCACCTGCAGCAGAGATGTCGACGCGGTAGTTTCCGGCAGGCAAGTCGAGGTAGGGCGTCGAGCGACCGAAACGAAGCGCGTCGACAGCGGGGCGTGTATCTCCGTCGAGGAAGACATCGACGTCGGGTGCACCGGGCGAGAGGTGAACAACGCGCAGTGCAGCGTCGTCACCCGACGATGATCCGGCGCAGCCGAGAGCAAGTGCTGCAACGACGAGCGGTAGCGAGAAGCGAGAAGAAAAAGACATGGTTCCATCCGTGTTTTGGGTAGACCTGTCCCTTCCGATCTGGAGGTTTCCAGTCGGTGAAACAGGCGATTCAGCGGGAGGCGGCCCGCACGTACCAGGTGCACACGGCACTCCTGCTTGGCTAGAGGGGGCAACTCGCTAAGCGCATTCCGTCAGAATGCAAAAGGGGGTGCATTCTGACGGAATACGTTGCGACCGTTTGCGATCGGTCGTTTCGCCGAGCGTGATTTATTGTCGAGCGGGTCAAGAGAAAAGACCGAGACCAAAAGAAGAGATCGCGCTACACGTCTGGCGTGCCGGTTTGGCTCGGTGGTTTGTTCGTGCTCGCGGGGTACCTCTTGGGTTCGATCCTGTTCGGCGTCATCGCCGCACAACGCGCCGGGCACGACCTTCGTGGAACCGGCAGCGGCAACGTCGGCGCGACCAACGTCGGTCGTGTTCTCGGAAAACGCACCGGGCGCATGGTGCTCATTGGAGACGCACTCAAAGGACTCATCCCCACGTTGGGTGCGCACCTTGTTCTCGGACGCATGGATCCCTGGACCGCGGCCACAGGCTTCGCGGCTTCGTTCGGACACTGCTACCCACTTTGGTACCGCTTCAAAGGTGGCAAAGCTGCCGCGACGTCGGCCGGTGTTCTACTCGCGGTCACTCCATGGGCGGGTGGTGCCGCGGCATTGAGCTTCGTCGTCATCAAGAAACTCAGCAAGCGCGCCAGCGTGGGCTCGTTGATGGCGAGCGCGATCGCGGTTCCGATCGTTGCTGTGCTGGACGGGTGGCAGAGCTGGCCGTTCGTTTTGGCTGCGAGTTTGTTCGTGCTCATTGTCTGGCGACATCGCGAGAACATCGGCCGCTTAATGCGCGGCGAGGAGCCTCCTTCGTGAGGGCTTGGACCCTGCCGTGGCTGGTGTTCGCACTGGCGTGTCCGCGCAATACCGTGGAGACGCTTCCTTCGGGCGAAACGCAGGTCATCGCGGTTCGCGGCTTAGAAGTCCGCGTACTTCCTCGTGACACGTCAGGGTTGGTGCACGCAGCGCTCTTCGTGGATGCGGGAAGCCGACACGCGCAGCCTGCCTCAGCCGCCACACTGGCGACCTGGAGTGCAGCGGGCACTCTCACCGGAACGACGACCCCGGATTTCGTGTCGTTCACCGCCAACACCGACGCGGCATCGCTGCCCGACGTGTTGCGTGCAATGGCTGCCGCACTCTCGTCGCGCAACCTTGCTCCGGAACGCCACGCGGAACTTGCTGCGCGTTGGGAGGACGCTCGTCGTCGCGCGATCGCACAACCCGCTCGACGCGCAGACGCCTTGGCGTTGACCGGTGTTCTTGGAGTCGGCGCGAATCCTCTCGACGGAGACGTCGCCACAATCGCCCAAAGCGAAGCGTTTCTCGCCAACCACTTTGGAACTTCACGCGCGCTCCTGGTCATCGTCGGAGACATCGATGCCGACACGGCTGAATCTCAGGTACGGGAAGCGTTCAACCGCGTGGGGACAGCCAGCGAGAGTCGACCCTCGGCGGATGCCTACGAAATCGAACCCATCTCACGCGAAGAGGGAACCAGCACCCACGCGACAGTCGCGGTGGAGTTCGCAGATACTCGGCGGGCGAACGCGTTGGGACACCGCGCTCACGCGATGGGCCTTGCCGAGAGCGCGACGATCTTTCCACACGCACACGGCACCGTTCTACTGATGCGCACGCGGAATCTCGATGCGCTTCGTTCTTTGCGATGGATGGCGACGCACGCGTTTGGACAGGAACACACGAACGACGAGACGCTTTCGCCCGCGCAGGAGGCGCAGCGACTCGCGTTGCAATGGCGTCAAGACGAGAGCGAGCTCGAGGGGCGCCGCGTTGCGCTCGGACTGGTGTGTGAGGGCGAATGCGAGATCGAAGATCCAGCGAGACTGCCGCAAGCGAGTGTGGACGGCGCGCAAGCCGAGGTCACGCTGCCCAATGGTGCACAGGTTCGAGCGATCCGGCGTCGTTCGGAGAATGTTGCCTGGAGCATCCATCTCGACAGCGGTGGTGAAGCACACGGCGAAGTTGTGGTGCTGGCGCATGCTCTTGCGCGACGGTGCGATGCGAACGTGCGTTTGGACACCCGTGGCTTCTCGCTGAGCGGGAGTGGACCGCGATGGCGACGCGAGCTTCGAGCCACGTTGGACTGTATGACGCGTGATGTCGCGAACGTGGCGCAGGATTGGACGCACGTGTTGGATGGGCTGCGCGTTGCGCCGGAGCGCGGTTGGATCGGCGCAGCGCTGTCGCCCGGCTTGAGCAGTCGAGTCGCACCGGGTGGACGATTGCACGAAGTGGCGGAGGCGCAGCACGCAGCACAGCGATGGTCTTGGTTGCGCGTGGGCCGTCGTGCGCGAGTGGCGATTGTCGGAAACGTCGATCCGGCGCGTGCTGTTCACGCCGTTCCAGTGCTGGGCGTGTGGCCGGAGGGAAGCGCGGCGAACACAGCGCAGTGGGGCGACGCGTTACCCATGTCGCCGGCTGCGTGGGACGAAGTCGCACGTGTTGTCGTCGGGTGGCGAACCGAGCAAGGTGACCCCGCAGCGGAGATCGGCGCGCGTGCCTTTGCGCGTTCTGCGGCCGAGTTGTTGCAGCGTCATGGAGCGGTGCTGTGGCACGAGGGAGATGGCGGTTCGTGGGGAGCGTGGTCTGCCGTGGCGCTGGATGTGAATGGCGAAACGCTAGACGCGATTCGAGCGATCGTCGGCCAGCCGATCGAAGTGAACCCGGAGCGCGAGACTGAAGAAGCGCGCTGGCGTGCGGGCGATGTGCAAGAAGTCGCATGGCGTGCGGCGCGTGGTGTTCCGATTGTGGTGACCGGTTCGCCATCCGAAACCGTGCGTGCGCTTCAGGCAGCGACGCCGGTGTTGGTGGTGGGGCGCCCTCAAAACGATGCGGCTCTGCGGCGGTGGCAACGCGTGCTCTCTGCTCCTCGTCAGTAATAAAGAATGCGTATTGATTAATGCGAACTTGATTGCGCGACCAGTCTCAGGACCAGTCTCAGTCTCAGCAACTCAGGCAGCCGAGGCTAAGGGCGATGGCGACCCTACGTTCGAGACGAACACGAAGTGTTCGGATTCGGACGTCGAGACATCGGATTCGCGAAGCGAAGCCGATGGCGAGCACGGGGCGTCGTCACCGCACATGAAATGTGCGGGGATGACGGAGACGTGACGACGCGAGCGGAGCGAGTGGCGGCGCGAGAACCACAAACACAAGGCGAGACGGCAGTGCGCAGCACTGTTCGGTGAGCCCTCCTCATAGGAAGAGCGGCGGTGGTGATCCCGCCCCGCTGCTCGACGGCGAGGGCTGAGAGCGCGGGAAACGAGTATCCAACCCCGAGACGTGTTCACGCGGAGTGACGACGACTCTGACCAGCTGGGGAAGCGAAGCTTCACCAAGCGCAGCTTCAGGCGGAGGAGGAACCCGCGTGAGCACGTCTCGGCGCGGAACCACCACCGGAACCACCACCGGAACCACCACCGAACTCGAACTCGAACCCGAACCCGACCCCGAACCCGGCCCCGAACCCGAACCTAATAACTACAGCTCGAACTCTCCAAACAGAACGGATCCTCCAACACGTTCCACGGCAACTCACTCCCGTGCGACGCCAAATACCACCCGATCACGTTCAACAAGTACTCGCTCTCGTCGAAGTTCTTCGAGCCGTCTACCGGCAACAACACGTGCTGTCCTCGCGGTGCAGTCATCGCGTTGAGCACAACCGAGTGCCCTTCGTATCCATCGGTCGTCCATGGATCACCGCTTCCATCGATCACGCGCCGGCTCTCGCGTCCCCATCGCAAGGGCGGGTCCAGTCGGTTCGGCGGCACCCCACCCTCGCTCCGCGCCAACTGCGATCGACCATCCGGCGAAAAGAAATGCTGACCGTCACTCAGATCATCCACATCGAACAGAAACTCAGGTGCACCCGGAGCAGGATGACGCTCCAAACTGGCAAGCCCCTCGATCACGTGACGGTCGATCAACACGTCGTCTGGTGTGGGCGCTCCATATGTCTCCTGAAAACGAAAGGGTGCGCGATAGTCCGCCAGCTCATCGGGTGCATCCGGCGGCAAGAACGCCAGCACGCCCGCAGCACGCGCGTACGCGTTGCCTCCCGAAACAGGCACCGTGGTATCGCCAGCGGTGCTCATGATCATCACGCTCCGCGTGCGCTCGGGTACATCCACCGCCTGCACGGGATCGAGAAACACGCGACGCGCGTAGTTGATCGGGTCCGCCGGTTCGAGCGCGATTTGCGCGAGCCCAGCAAGGCGTCGCAGATCGGAACTCTGTCGCTGCAGTGCCAGTCCCTCCGCCGGTGCAACCAAAGGCGAGCCCAGCTCAAACACTCGACCTTGATAAAATGCGCACTCCGGACACGCACCGATCGATTCGCGACGCTCGTTCGCCGACCCCCACGTATCCACGATCGTGTTGAGCGTGGGTCGTTCCCCTTCGAACGCGCACGTTTCGAAGTCGGTTTGCGCAATCGCGTCGTCGTAGATCTCGATGACCAACTCGTCGTTCACGTCACTCGGAACGGCCACGCGAAATCGACCATCGCTCAACACACCTGTGCAATGCGTCTCACCGTTGGTCAGGTTGTGCAGCAAGACCACGTCACCTTCACCCAAGTCTGCAGCCTCGACGCACCCAAGCTCCGTGTCGGTTCGATCGTTCAAGTCCGGAAGCTGAAAACGCAACGAGCGAGACCCTTCCGCACAGCCAGTCGAGTCGCTCGGTCCACCCGAGGTCGAGCTGGTGATCAGCGGCCCCAAGAGTCGCAGCCAAATCGGGTGCTGTGCCGTCCCCAACGACGTACGCACACCAATATCGAAGAGTCCGCCACCGCCCGATACGGGCGCGGCAGTGTCGATCGTGGGTTCCACACCTGCGTTGATCATTGAAACGATGCCGCCGAGCGAACTGCCCCACTGTCCGAATGGCATGTCGTAGCCGCCGATATCGACCACGCCATCACCATCAAAGTCGCCGGCGCGATCGATCACGCCGTCGCCATCCATATCGCCGTTAAAGTCGAAGGGTTCGGCATCTTCGCCTGCGGGCACTTGTGTGGCGGTCCAGTCGCGTCCTTCCGGCCAATCAGGATGACCATCCCACGTGCGAATAATGCGAACCATCTGCATCCAGTCCACAACGGTCTGCCGCAATGCGTCGCGCGTGTGGAACATGTACGCGCTAAAGAAGAGCCCTCCGCTATCGTCGATGTTGTCGCCGTTCAGGTCACGTGCGCGATCGACAGGCGCGGCTCGGCCTAGTGGCGCCAAGCAGTTCGCGCCAAGCACCGCTTCGAGCAAGGGAAGCAACGCGTCGCCCAACGGAATCCCGTGACCTTGCGAGTTGATGCTGACCGTGGCGACACCGTGGTTCGCGACCAATCCCGCAAACGCCACAGCCTCCAGATTCAGGCTTCCGTAACCGTGCGAATAGAGCGTGGTGCGAAAGGGCTGACGATGGGTTTCGGTTTCTTTCGGGACGATGATCAACGCAGGGACCCACTCGCGTGCAATGCGAGCTTCGCCGGTTGTCGCGTCGAGGTCCCAGGTATCGTCGACCGTCTCAGCTTCGGGATCCCCCAACAAGTAGGGGCTCTCAAAGTAAGCGAGCGAGATGTGCGACACGGATCGCTCCAGCGACTCGAGTACGTCCTGCAACTGCGCCGCGGGGAATCCCAGTCCTTCGACCGGCAGTCCTTCCAGCGCCTGTGCGAGCTGCTCGGGTGTGGTGGTGTACACCCGAGGGCCAGGATCGCAGGGCGCTGTGCGCGTTCCGCCGATAAGCGGAACCGGAACCAACGTGGGATCGAACTCATCGTGCAAGCGCGCAAACGGTCCACGCCCGTAGAGCCCCTCGCGAAGCGCACCGAGGTCGTACCCGACAGATTGCGTGGTGAACGACCACGCGAACGCGACGCCTTCCCAACCGCGCTCCGCAAGGTCTCCGTAGATGTGCGGACGCGTTCGAAAGTGCGTATCCAATCCTTCGAGCGCCTCACGCTGCGCCGCATGATGGACGTGTCGAAACGGCGATCGAACGGGCGCGCCATCGACGCCAACCAGACGATCGGTCAACACCACCGCGTAGCGACGACGTGACTCCAATGGAATGATCGGTCGGATCAAGAGCGTGTTGGTCGCGCGCTCGTAGAACCACAGCATGTTGTCGATGGTTTCGTAGCGCTCGCCGGTGAGCTGACCGTCGATGGTGTTGGGTGCGTCGAGAATTCCGTCAAAGTCCGTGTCCTCGCCGAGATCGAGCACGCCATTTCCGTTGAGGTCTTCGTCAACGGTCTCGAAAAGCAAGTTCGACTCACCCGCACGCGGATCATGCGGGTAGTAGTCGTCGGGGTCCGCCGCACTGCGGGGAAAGCGCTCGCTGTTGATGTCCAGGGGCACAGGCACGCCGGTTTCGAGATCGACCAAGTAGATCGCGTGGTTGCGAAACGCTTCCGCCGAAAAGCGATCACGACCTTGGCGCGCGATCAACTCGCCGGTGTCGATGGGCGCGTCGAAACGCACCGAAAGAGGCGCGAACGTGCCCCATCCATCCAGTCGATCAAACTGCGCACGCAGCCGGCTTTCCATCCCGGTCGGCGCGATCAAGCTGACGTTGATGCGCAGACCCGTGGGAGATGTGGGATCCGCCCACGTCGCAACATCGTTCGGAAGCGGGATCTCGGGCAGAGGATCGGCATTGAGGTCCCACACGATCGCTGGTCCCTCGCCAACGGGAGTCTCCAACCATCCCTGGGGAAGACCACCGGCGTCGCAACTTGCAACACAAAGCGCACTCAGCAAGACAGACAAAGGCAAGCGCAACAAGCGAACGAAATTGCGAACAAGCCAGCGACGTTTGTTTACGGATGTCATCAAGCGGCCTTGCAAGAGTGGGTGCGTGACAGGGAAATACCAAGCGCGTCTCGCGTGGATGCGTCACCAGGGACTACGAGGACTCGCGACGCTCTGGGCGGTCGCAATGTTGAGTACGGTGCTCGGGGGCTGTCTGTTTCTATGTGGAGGCCCGCACAAGTTTTCCGGCGGACCCGGAATGCCGGAATGCTACGAGTGCACGTCGTACGACGAGTTTGATTGCTGCCCACCCGGCTATGCAGAGACTCAAGCCGCAAAACGACGGATCGCTTTCGTCGGCGTGCTGATCGGATTTGGCGCCATCCCGCTCGCGTTCGTGTTGACCATCGTGTTCGCGTTCGCCCTTTTCGCGCACGTCATCCTCGCCCAACGCGAAGATCGCGACCGACAACTCTCCACGTTCTGAGATGGTCGGAATCGTTGACGTCGCATCGTGACGAATGCTAGCTCATGACTGAATCGTCATTCAGCATGGCCGAAGAAAAGAAAAAACGCACAGGCGAGAAGCGCGAACGCATCCTTCAAGCGGCCATTCGGGTCTTTGCGGAGAAGGGTTTCTACGCCACTCGGGTGAGTGAGATTGCAAAGGCTGCGGGTGTCGCAGACGGCACGATCTACCTCTACTTCGAGAACAAGGACGACGTGTTGGTTTCGATTTTTCGGGACCGAATCGGACAGCTGCTCGAGATTCTGGAGAAGGTCGTCAAAAGCGACCGCAGCATCGAAGACCGCGTTCGGAAGATCATGGAGTTGCAGCTGGGACTCCTCGAAGAGCAGCGTGACTTGGCTGAGGTGATCACCGTCAACCTGCGTCAGTCGTCATCGCTCCTGAAGGAGTACGCAGCACCGCTCTTCACGCGCTACCTCGAGTTGATCGCCAACATGATCGCCGATGGTCAAAAAGACGGAACGTTCCGCGACGACATCAATCCGCGTGTTGCTGCGCGTGCGTTGTGGGGTGGCCTCGACGGCATCGCGCTGACGTGGGCGTTGTCCGACAAGACACCGAAGCCGAACAAGCTGCGAAAAGCGGCGACGCAGTATGCGTCGATCTTTCTCGAAGGCTTGAAGGCCCGCTAGCACGACCTGAGGTACAATCAGTTCGCATATGCGAGCTTTGTTTTTGGTGCTCTGCTGTAGTTGTGCAGTCCCGCGCGGCGGTCTTGAGTCGTCGGACAACAACGACGCCAACCCGATGTTTGACGCGTCTGTGGACGCAAGCGTGGACGCTCCCGGAGTTGACGCGCCCGGCATCGATGCCGCGGTGGACGCGCCTGGAGTAGACGCCGGAACCGACGCGAGCATGGACGCCGCGCTGGACGCTGGATCCGATGTGGGTGTCGACGTCGGAACAGACGCAGGCATGGATGCAGGACGCGTTGTGCTTGTGCCTTCCAACGTTCCTGACCATCCGTACGGTAGTGTCGCACTCACTGTCGACGACGAGGTCTGGAACACGAGCGACTGTGGCAGTCTGCCCATGGCGACTGAAGTGTCCGGCTACTGTGTTGTCTCTGTCGGAAACTTCACCGTCACAAACCGACTTCGGGTGATCGGTGACAAACCCTTGATCGTGCTCGCCGACGGCGACGCAGAGATCGATGGCGACATTGACGTATCCGCATCGCTGGATGCACCCGGTGCCGGCGGTGGGTTTGGTGGACTCTCCCCAACTGGAGGGATGCCTGGTGGCACCGGCGACTCTGCCGGAGGTGGATTCAACGGCGACGGTGGCGGCGGCGGCGGCGGATTCTGCACAAGCGGCGGATTCGGCGGCCAGGGAGGCGGCCAGCCCGGTGGCGTTGGAGGAGGTTCAGAAGACGGCAGTTATCTCCTCGTTCCACTTCGTGGAGGTTCCGGTGGTGGCCCGGGTGGTGCTGCGGCCTCGCGAGGACTCGGCGGCGCAGCGGGTGGAGCGCTTCAAATCAGTGCGACGGGTTCGATTCGAATGACCGGGTTGATCGCATCCAACGGCGGACCCGGCGGCGGTGGCAACGACGGTGTTCCCGAAGACAACGATATCGGAGCTGGTGGCGGTGGCGGTTCGGGAGGCGGTGTCCTTCTCGAAGCTGGGATGGATTTGCAGGTGTCGGGCTTGATCGAAACCACCGGCGGTGGTGGCGGCGGCGCTGCGGGATGCAGTCGCGTGTGCACCTCCAACGGCGAAGGTGAAGACGGTGACTTCGGCGGTGACGGTGGTGCCGGCGGAGAACGCGGTGATAGCTGTTCGTTCTTCGGATGCGGGTCGTCGAACTTTGGATCCGATGGCGGTGACGGAAGCAGCACGAGCGACGGCGAAGTCGGCGGACGGAACACCCAGAGCGGTGCCAACGGCGGAGGCGGCGGTGGCGGCGGTGGATGCGTTGTATTGCGTGCGACAGCACCAAACGTCTCGGGGACGATCCTGGGAACACAGCGAACCGCCGATCCCGTCTTCGAGACGCGTTAGTCCATCGGCACGCACGGACTCGCGCCGACGTCGACACCGAGGAACATCCGCATCTCGTTGAGATTTGCCGGCTCCATCGCGGCCGCGAGATAGTCGCCATCCGAGATTCCGAGCGAGGGAAAACGCTCGCTGATCGGAAGGAAAAAGAACGTTCGCTGCCACATCGTTTGCACGAGTTCTTTCACAACCGGACTGGCTTGGATCATCGCGTAGAACCCCGGATGCGCCTCGCGTGCGCGACGCAAATAGAGTTCGAGGTAGTAAAGAAACGCAAAGATTCCATCGCGAGATGACACGCCAAAACCGGGATAGTCTTCGCCGACCACTGCAAGTGCGGCCATCTCGTTGAGGTAGCAAGACGTCTCGTCCAAGAGCGCAATGAAGCCGCGCGCGCCTTGGCTACCAGTGAAATAGGTGTCGGTATAGATCGCGTCGATCGCAACCATGGGACGAATCTCGGATCGTGGAAATCCTTCCAGCCACGAGTCGAGATCGAACATGAGGTCGCTTCGCAAGTACACGGTGTGGCGAACACCACGCCGAATCGCTTCGTACGCGTTGAACAGATGGGTCTCTTCGTGACTCAAGGTGTCGATCCACTCGACCATGCGGGTCCAGTTGCTCGAATCGCTAAACGTCCCGAAGTAGCTGTCGTCGCGTTGGGCCTCGAGCAACCAACCCGTCGCGGGATGACGCCGATCAAACACTTCGATGAGCTCGTCCTTCCAGTTCGCGCCACCGTACCCCGCAAGCAAGTCGGAGATGTCCGCGGTTTCGTCGACGGGCTCCCAATAGCAATCCATGCCGGGAGGACTGTCCGGAGGACCTGAATCTGGACTCGATGCGTCTGGCAGTGGAGGCGTCCCGGCGTCGACACCCGGACCTGCGTCGTGTTGCGGCGTACCTGCATCCACGCCCGGCGGCACATCTGGAGCGCCGCCATCGTGCACTGGCGGAGCGTCCGTCGGCATTGCGCCATCCGGCCAACTCCGCCCGTGGCTCGGTTCGAGTTCAGCGACGCAAGCGAACGCGAAAACCAGCGCAAACCATCTCATCGGCAGTAGTACCCGTAGGTGTCGTTGATCCAACCGCAGGACTGACCCATCGCGCCGCAATCCACGGTGCGGAGCTCACCGTCTTCGCACCACTCCGCGACGTTTCCGCTGCACTGGCCCAGGTAGTCGAGGCCCATGCAGGGATCGTCCACGCAGTAGTACAAACCGCCTTCACGAGCGCAGGTTTGATCGCACGCGCCGCAGTCGCGCTCTTTGACCACACCGCGTTCACACCAGCGTGCCGTGGTTCCCGAACACTCGCCGACGCGGTCCAAACCTTCGCATGGATCCGCACCGGTGATGCAGCGAAAGCCATTCGACGCCGCGTCCCAACCGCACGTGTCGCACAGGTCGACCTGCAGTTCTTCGCCGGCGCAGTACACGGCGCGGTCCCCGTTGCACTGACCTTCGGCTGTCACATCGCCACAAGGTGCGCCTTCGATGACAGTCGGTCCTGTAAACCCTTCGATCCAGTCGCGGAGAATGTCGGTGCGCGTGTACTGCGCGGTCTCTCCACACGTGGGTGGCGAACCCAAGATGTGACTCGCGTCGCCTGCGACCCGCAGGGTTCCATCGTCGGCCACAAAGAGAACCGGTCCGCCCGAGTCGCCGTAGCAGGTGCCGCGGCCCATGCCTTCCATGCGGATAAACGACGCATTGATCTGCGATACGCGCATCGGCGCGAAGAAACGTGTTCCCGAGGAACCGGTTTCGGTGCGTCCGTACCCGGCCATTTCGACCTCACGCCCCACCCAGTCTGCGCTGACGAGTTCGTCGGTATAGATCGGAATCGGCACCACCCCCGGTGCAACTTCACGCGCGTCCTGCGCCAGCTCCAGCAAGGTCAAATCGTTGTCGAACTGAACGCGGGCGTTGTAGCCGGGTGCTTGTTCGACGCGCGCGATACGCACACAGCGATCCGGTCGACTCGGCTCGGCGCCCATGCAGAAGTTGCCGCCCACGCGCGGGTTGCAATGCGTCGCGGTGAGAACCCACGTCGGCGTGATGAGTGTGGCCGAGCAACCCGAGATACTGCCGATGGCCAGGACCTGCTCCGCGGTCATCGGAGTGATCGAGGGCTCGAAGGTCCCTCGAAACGCGCGGGTCGATGTTCGCGTGTCCCCGCACATGTCGCCGGGCTTGTCCGCATCGGGAGGTGGCAGCGTGACATCAGTGAGGCCTGCATCCGTCGCACCGCCGCCATCCGGGTCGGGCATGCCGGTGTCGACACCCGGACCGCCATCCGTGGGTGGCACCGACGAATCGGTTCCGCCGCGATTGAGTTCGCCCACCGACGTGAGCTGACCCGGTTCGCACGCGACCAGAAGCAGAATGCAGAGCGTACGCATCACGGAACGAGCGTGATCTGGTAGGGCGCCGTGGCACCGCGGTAGCCCAGAATCTCGACGATCGCAGGACCGGTGTAGCTGACCGATTCGTTGTCGGTGGCGGAGTCGCTCGAGACCACGCGGCTGGACCCGTCGATGACGTAGAGATCGAGGTCGCCTTGCGCGTGGCTGAACGAGAGATTGACCGTCCACGATCCGGTCGCGTTGACCTGAAAGTAGTCAGGGTTGCCGTTGCAGAGACCGCCATTGATGGTGCCGCTCAAAGGGGTCGCGGATCCCAAGTCGTCGTTCGGCTCACCGGACTCTTCCATGCACGTGGGAGGCGGGGGCGGAGGATCGGGGTCCGGATCGGGATCGGGATCGGCGATGTTCGCCTCGCGCGCGAGGTCGTCGTAGCGGAGTGTTCCCGACTCGGGTCCGGCGGCAACGATGCGCATGTCACTGCGTCGAACGAAGAAGCCCGAAGGAACGGTACGCAGCGTACTGAAGATCGCCATCGGGCTACTGCACTCTCCGTCACCAATCCGGATGCCCGGTGAGCTTCCGCCGATCACTCCGTTGACGAACGATGCTGCGGACGCACTCGAGGCGTTGTTGTAGGAGCGATCTTGTCCCTCCATGTAGACGATGAGCGCGCGCTCCGACTGGAGCTGACTGGCCATCGAATTGATTCGCCGCATTTCTTGGGGGCACGAAGGGCACCACCCGGCTCCAACGTAGAGCACCAGCGACTTGTATTCGGCGTACGCGGGATCGCAGTGAAAGTCTTCCAGCGAGAAGTCGAACGTGCGTCCCGTCTCATCGATCGCGTTGCTCCACGTGTAGGGCGCGATGACGCTTCCGCTGCCAAGCCCGGTCGGACCACTGGGGTACACGCAGTCGGCGATGGTTCCGCTGTCGGTCGGCGGCGTCGATGTGTCTGGTGTCGTCGTCCCAGCGTCGGTCGGCGGTGGACCGCCAGCATCGATGCCCGCGCCCGAATCCATTGGCGGCATGAACGTGTCCGGCATCGCACCCGCATCAGTCGGTGGCGGCGGAGGAGGCCCGTTGCCCGGCTGATCCGAGTAGAGCGATGCGGGTTCGCAACCGGCGACCACCAACACCAAGCACCAGAAAACGCGACTCATGGGCGCCGATAGAGCAATCGGCGTGCCCACGAAAAACGCCGTGGATCTGCACGTCGGTGAAGACTTCCCGACAACAGACCACCCGGCGATCTGAGCCTACGAGGTCAGGTGTGACCTGCAGGTCTTCACCTAGTCTTCGGTGTACCAATCGACGTGCTTGGACCACTGACCGCAGCTTAGGCACTGCGTATCGGCCCATTGGCGACCACACTGTGGACACACGCCAGCCGTGTCGAAGGTGTTCCACGCGTAGAAACACGAGCAGCTCCAGCGATCGTGCTTGCGCGGTTCCCATTGGCACTTGGGACAACGGATCCGACGGCGTTTAGGCGGTGCACTCTGCTTTTCTTCGAGCGCGTTTTCGTCGTCGTCATCGGTGGTGCGCTTGAAGCTCACGCTGCCAGTATGGGTCTGAATGAGCGACAATCCACCCGTGGTTCGTTGGGTCGTTCTTGTCGTTCTGGTGAGCGGGTGCGCACAGCGCCTGGTTCCGGAGCTGCCCGAGCCAAGACGCGCGGACGCCATCGTTGTGCTGGGAAACCGTCCACCCGTGGACGCGGAGGGCAACGTGCGCCCTGAACTGCGGCGTCGAATCGAAGCGGGTGTCCAACTCTTCGAAGCCGGTCTCGCACCTCGAATCGTGATGACCGGTGGACCCGCGCCGAGCGGTCACATCGAAGCCGAAGTGATGCGCGATCTGGCGATCGAACTGGGTGTCCCGCGAGACGCCATTCTCGTCGAAGGCCGATCGCGTGACACGATCGAAAACGCCGGATTCACTCTGCGGCTGCTCTGTGGCGACGATCCAAACTGCGTTCCTTCCGTGATCGTGGTGAGCACGCGTTATCACCTGGCGCGCGCAAAACGCCTGTTCGAGTGTGCTGGTGCACGCGTCCAAATCGCGGCTTCAGCGCTTCCGGAGGACGAGCCGAACTACGCCAAGCGACTCGGGTTCAGCGAGCGCTTTGTCAGGCTCTACTACGGCTTCATCCGACCCTGTGATCGCGTCCGGCGAGCACGGTCTGGCGAACCCACCCGCTGAGGTCGAAAACCCTGCAAATTGCGCCGGTTATTGCGCCCAAGGAACGATGGTTTCACGCCGTGCGGGAGCCCACCCAGAGAGGTGAAACATCGCGACGAGCATGCGATGCTGCGCAGCATGCGGGTGTCGTGTGCTTTCTTTGTGCTTCTCCTGGCGTGTGAGACCGGTGGTCTGCCTCAGGGTTGGGCGGAAACCCCAGCGGGTTCAGGTCCTCGGATTCAGTGGGACCTCAACAACGAGCCACTGCCGGAAATTCCACTTCCGAACGACGTCGCCACGTGGCCCGACCCCACTTCGCCCACAGGTCGCCGCATCAACGTGTCGCTGATTGCACCGACCCAGTTCGAGTCGCTTACCCGCGAGAACTTCGACCAGGTCGACGGATGGGGAACGTTCCAAGCGATCACGATGTCGTTCGACGAAGACATCGACATCGAAGCGCTCTTCGACGCACAGGGTGGCACCAGCGACGCGTTCTCCGAAACCGCGTTCGGCCAGCACGCCGTCTACTTGGTCAACATGGAGACCGGTGACCCGATTCCGCTCGACATCAACTCGGGCAACTTCCACTACGTGTTGGACAAGCCGGAACAGTACTGGCGCAACGACCCCCGCGCAGGCGAGTCGAACCTGCTCTTCGAAACGGTCGACGAAGACACCAACGGCAACGGCGTGTTGGATCCGGGTGAAGACACCGACTACGACGGCGTGCTCGACCAACCCAATACCTGGGATGGGACGATCAGCGGACCGAACTCCACCGTCGATGACGTGCCCTGGTTCTGGGAGCGCGAGACCAAGACCCTAATTTTGCGGCCGATTATCCCGCTGATGCCCAAGACCACCTACGCGGTCGTGATCACCGATCGTCTCGTGGGCATGGACGGACAGCCAGTGCGTTCGCCCTTCGACATGGTGCATCCGGTGACGCAGATCCGCTCGCTGGAACGACTGCCCGACCACTTCTCCAACCACCCTGCGATTTACGGCGATTTGGCGCGTCGCGGATGGGAAGGTGTCGCGTTCGCGTGGACCTACACCACGCAGAGTGTGTACGACGACATCGACACCGTGCGCGCGGGTCTCTACGGCGAGGGCACGATGGGGTACCTCCAAGAACAGTTCCCCAACAACTACGTCCTCGCCGAAATGCAGGGCGGACGGCGTTGCGACACGACGGGACGAAACACCCTGATCGCACCCGCCGAGCAATTCATCAGCGCGCTCAACAGCGTGGCGCCACTCGCGCTCGAACTCAACGCCGACCAGACCGAATTGGTCGTCAACAGCTACGACGCACTCAGCCACATCGTCGTCACGTACTACGACTCGCCCTACTTCCTCGGTGATCCCTATACGACCGGGCTCGAGGACTCGTTTGTGATGGACTACCAAACCGGCGAAGCCCGGGTGGACCGCGAGACCATCGCGCAGATCACCTTTGTGCCGAAAGAAACCGAAGAGCATCAACAGCCCTTCGACGTTGCGTACTACGTGCACGGACACGGCAGTGCATCGGCCGAGCCCCTGCCCTTCGTCGGTTTCATGCTGCAAAACGGCGTTGCGGTGAACGTGCTCAACGCCGAAGGACACGGTGTCCCGGTCGACGAAGCGTTGGCGACGCTACTTCGTGGCATCTTCGAGGCCGACTGCCTCGGTCCGATGTCGGACGCGATTCTGACCGGTCGCGCAGAGGACCTGAACGGCGATGGCAACGTCGACAGCGGCGGTGACTTCTACAGCGCGTACCTCTTCCACACGCGCGACACGATTCGCCAGTCGGTGATCGACCACATGCGCAGTGTGCAGCTGTTCCGTTCGTTCGACGGTCGACTCGCCGAAGCTCAGAACTTCGAAAATGGCGCGTTCCGAAACCCGGTCGCCTACGACGCGGATGTCTTCCCCTATGACGGCGCCGATGTTGCGGGTGACTTCGACGGCGACGGTGTACCCGACGCCGGTGGACCCGACGCACAGTTTCTTTTCACCGGTGGGTCGCTCGGCGGAATCGTCACCGGCGTGATGGGCGGTGCAGAGCCCGCATTGCGCGCCGCGGCACCCATCGTCGGTGCAGGCGGTCTGGGCGATGTGGCTGTCCGCGTCGACCTCGGTGGTGTTCTCTCCGCAGTCCACCTTCGCATGATGGGACCGATGGTCATCACCGAGCCCGCCAACGAACGACGTGAAGACCGAACGCGTTGTGGCGACGATCAAGTGTCGATGTACATCTTCTCCAACGACGTGCTCAGCCGCTCCGAGATGGAAATCGCCTGCATCGACGAGCTGGGTAGCGACGACGTCGTGCTTGTCCGCAACTTCAACCACGATGAGCTGGAGTGCAGCGGTGCGATTGGCGGAGTCGCTGGCCGCTTCCGCGTGAACTACGCTTCGGACGCACGTGACCCGATCGCGATCGAGATCTATCGCAACGCTCGCGAGATCACCGACTTTGGTCACTGCACCATCGAAGGCAATCCAGGGCCGGACGACGTCATCGACACGTTCCGTTTGGTCGCGCGCTTCCAGGACACGATCTTTGAAGAGGGCGAACCGCTTGTTTCGCCCACAGTCGGTTTTGGTAACCAACGGCAGACGCCGGACCTTCGTCGTTTGCTGGGATTGGCCCAGGCCGGTTTCGAGCCCGCCGACCCGATCAACTACGCACGACGCGTGTTTCTCGATCCGATCGGACATGCAGACGCGCCTGCTCTACCGACCAACCTGTTCGTGATTACGAGCATTGGCGACCAGAGCGTTCCGACGAGTGCCGGCAACTCGTACGCGCGAGCCGCGGGACTCAACGCGTTCCTCCCGGCCGATGCGCCTGATTCGTTGGCCGAGTGGCGCGCTCCGGCGTACTTCGCCGAGCGTTACCCGGGTTTGAACAGCCCGAACGACGTGCTGATCGAGTACCACGTGCTCGAGGGTGTGGACCGGATGAACCGGCACCCGATCGAGGGTGCAGACCACTTCCTCTTTGACGTCGACAACCTCTCGGACGGTCGGTTGATCTTCCATCCGAACGGTCGCGAGCAGTACGACGCGCGCGATGAGGAGCATCAGATGCTGACTGCGCTCAACCCGCCAGCGCTCGATCCGCCTTTGCGCTGGGTACGACAGACCTCGACGGTCGCGAACGCTGTGGGTGACGACGTCTGGACAGTGCTCCCGGGAGACGACGTCTCGGGCTTCCTGAACTTCTACAGCCTACCGATTGGTGTTCATGGTTTTGACTCGTTGGTGTTCGACCAAGAGTTGCCGTGGGATCCGGCGCAGTACCTGATCAACCTGATCGCGCGGTGGGGTGCGACCGGTGGCCAAGACCTGCAGTACCTGACCTCACCTGAAGGTCATCAGTGTCTCGAAGACTCAACGTGTGAGTTCCTGAACAACTGACCGTTTCGAACAGGCCGGGTTTCGAGGGAAACCAATTAATTTTTCGAAGACTGAAAGACGTGCCAAGAGACCAAAGTCTTGGTCTTGACTGACTTCGAAAAAATGATCGGTATCCCCGCCTGAGCTTCCGTACTCCCGAGCTTCCATGCTTCCGGATCCGCGAAGCGGAATGCTGCCCACCTCCTCGCTTAGAGGCCGAAGCGGAATGCCCATCTTCCTCGCTCAGAGGCCGAGGAATTCCGCGTACGCCTGACGCGCTTTCTTGCGGTCTGCACGACCCGCTTTCGGATCGAACTCGATCTCGTGCCCCGTCGCTTTGACCAGCTCGTGGTAGGCGATTTCGCGTACCAGCGCGTCGCGATGAACCAATCCATCCAGCAACCAATGCAGCCGCGATCGGTCACCGTTTTTCTTCACCCAGGATGACCACTTCCGTTTGGACGTGCCCTTGTCCTCGCCGCAAATCGTTCGCAGCACGTCGCGCGCGGCGTCTCGGATTTCCCGGCGACGCGCATCGAACAACTCGATGAGTCCGGGCACCGTTGTGGGATCACGAAACACGCCCAGAGCTTTCAACGAGATCATTCGGATCCCGACATTCACGGATGGGTCGGCCACGCGACTTAGCAGGCTCTTGACCAAACCACCGGTCCACCCGCGCTCCGCAAACACCAAGAGCGCGTGCAAAGCGGCACCACGCACTTGAGTGTCTCCGTCGTAGAGACGGCGGCCCAACGCGTCGATTAACTCTTCACCAAGCTCTTCATTTACCTCGGTGGCGAGGTCCGACACGACGAGAGCCGCGTAGTAGCGCTCGTCGGCGTTGCCCTCGTCCAAGATCGCGATCAGGTAGGGACATGCGCGTGTGCCCGCAGCCACGAAGAACGCGCCATAGGGTCCAATATCGCGACCGAGCGGAAGCTTGTGATGCCGAAGATGCCGGTGAAACCAAAGCAGGCCCGGAAACTCTCCGGACGCCATGCGCAGCGCGAGATCGACGTCGTTTGCGAGAAGTGAAGCCACCACTGGGCCCTGATCTCCCGGCCCAACGGTCTTGAGACGGTCCAAGAGCTCGCCAATGCGGTCCGCGGCCGTCGCCGGTGCGACCGGTGGCTGCGACTTTGCTGTTCCGATCGCGTCCAAATCGCCGACGCGGACAACTTCTTCCATCACGGGGCGGTTGGGCCGCTTCTTGGACGACGATGAAGGACGCTTTTTGGATCCAGACGAGATAGGACGCTTGAAGGTCCCCTTGTCCGGACGCTTCGTTCCAGGACTGGAGTGCGAAGACTTGGCCTCCGGCAAGGGTTCGCCGGGTCGACGCCCGCGCGCGCTGCGCTTCGGGGTTTTGCGCGGTACAACGCGATCCTCCGGCGCATCCTTAAGCGAATAGATCCCGTCGTCGTCGCCCAATGGACGTCGAGCATGGCACGCCGGCATGCACCAGGCCACTGCGCGACGCGAAAGTGCGCGACAAAGAAAAAGACCCGACACGAACGTGCCGGGTCTCCTCACATTAGGGGATCAAACCCTAGATGATGACGACGCCACCTTCGGGCGGCACAACCACGTAGAAGTAGCGGAACTCGAGATCCGCCACGCCGTTTCCGACAACGTAGATGCGACCCACGAAGATCTGAGCCACCGAAGCGGGCGGTCGGACATCGTTGTAGAAGTCGACGTTGAACTCGACGATGGTGCCCGGAATCACGTTGTAGAACGTGGTGTCGTCGAACGAGTCGTAACCCGTTCCGCGGATTCCATCGCGATACCCCTCAACCGGCGTAATCGCCTTGATGAAGAGCGTAGCGTCGAAGTTGTCGGGGTTACGCCCTTCCTCGTTCTCGGTGCGGGTGGAGACGTCCTGCGGCGTTCCACCGACCAGGCTGGCCACACCATTGACGACTGCGTCGCTCAGACCGGAACCATCCGTGTTGATGTCGAAGACCAGCGGATCGCCGGCACCGTCGACCGTACCAGTGTCGCGACCGACAGCCTCGTAGTCGTCACGTCCAGACAGCTGCGACCACACGCTCACCACGCGAGCTCCAATGCCGTTGAGCGCGGTCATCGTATCGGCGTACGAAGGTGAGCCTGCACCCGAGTAGCCGTCGTTGCCCATGTAGTCGTTGTGGTGGTTCGCGTCGCCGAAGAGGATGATGATCGGCAGCGAGCCCGGTCGGAAGCAGGGATAGCCCGTTCGGTCGCCGGGGAAGTCCGGGATAACCGCACATTCCTTCGAGGGAATCGAACCGCCCGGCCACGTCAATCCCATGCCCGTTGCCGTCGCGTACAACGCCGGGATGTACGACTCCGCGACATCTGCACCGGAGTGACACGGCAAGCCCTGAACCGCTTCGAGAATGTCCGCGGTTCCGTTGGGCGCACCTTGAATCACGCCGATGTCGTTGGTGCCTCCTGAGGGGCATGTCGTCGGTCCCGAGGGAAGACTCCACGCACCGCGGTCTTCCATGGCAGGGCCAACTTCCTTCAGCAGGTAGAACGGAAGGTCGCGCGTCGATCCGTGTCCACCGTAGGGGTAGTCATCCATGCCACCAGCACCAAACCACACGTCGCGAATCGACGCTTCGATGCCCGGGATGATCACGTCGAGCAAACCTTGAATCAGGTTCGTGCGCTCCTGCTGCATTGAACCGGTCATGTCGACGAGGAAGAAGACGTCGGCCTGGTTGATGTTGGAGCCGAACTGCAAGAGGCGGTCTTCCATGTTCTCGAGGTAACGAAGCACCACGAAGAAGTCGCCTTCGGGAAGCGCTTCAGTCTCATCGAGCGGGTCGGTGCCCGTTCCATCCACCTCAGCCAAGTCGGTCAGACCGTCGCCATCCGAGTCCGTGCGGGTCCGATCGGTACCGAGCTCACGCTCACGCGAGTCAGGAAGACCGTCGTTGTCCGAGTCCGGGTCCAGGAAGTCGGGGATACCGTCCGAGTCCGAGTCGGCGGGCACGCACGGGTTGCCACCGGTCCCTGCCTCTTCGGCGTCGGTGTAGCCGTCACCGTCGGTGTCCTCGGCGTCGGAGGTCTCCCAACCGTCGTCGATTCCATCACCGTCGGAGTCGTCGCCACGACAGCCTCCCGGCGGTCCTCCAGCGTCGGTACCTACGCCTCCGTCGTCACCTGGACGAGTCGGTCCGGCCGTTCCCGGATCGCAAGCCAGCATCAGAGCCAAAAGCGGAACGAGTGCGCGCGTCATCAAAATCTCCCTAAACCCTATTGCAAGGGTAACGGATCCTTCGATGCTCCTCCAAGAGGGGCTAGCGACGCTGGATTTAGATGAGGATCGTGGCGCCGTCGGGCGGAACGATGATGAAGACCTCGCGGCTATCCAGGAGGGTCACACCGTTGCCCAACACGTTGATTCGAGCCTTATGGATTTCGGCTGTCGCAGGTGGGGGACGCACATCGTTGTAGAAGTCGACCCGAAACTCCACGATCGTGCCCGGAACGACCCCGTAAAACGTGGTGGTATCGAACGAGTCGTAGCCCGTGCCAGGAATGCCGCCCGACCCATAACCCTCAACCGGGGTAATGGCCTTGATGAACTGAGTGGCATCAAAGTCATCCGGGTTGCCCGGTACGTTGACCGTCTGCGTGGACACGTCTTGGGTCACACCGCCGGTGAGCGTTCCGATGCCGTCGATGATCGAGGTGTCCACCGCGCCACCCGCAGCGTCGTAAACCAGCGGCGTTCCGGCTGAGTCGACCGTTCCGGTTTGGCGCGCAACTTCTTCGAGGTGTCCACGACCACCGCCGCCTACCGCCACGCCGATAAAGCGAGCGCCGATGGAACCAAGCGCGGACATCGCAGTTTCGAAAATCGGCGCAGGCGGCGTGATGCCTGTATACGGATTCGCAGCCATCGGACCGTTGTGCATGTCGACGTCGGTCACCATGATCACGATCGGAAGCGCACCCGGTCGGAAACAGGGGTACGCACGACGCGTTGCCGGCTCGTCGGGAATCGGTGTGCAGGTCTTCCGCGGAATCGACCAACTGCCGCTGCTGTGGGTGTACGTCTCGCCGAGACCCGTCGCCATGTGGAAGAGCGCCACGACGTGCGACTCCGGCCCATCACCACCACCGGCAGCAGACAAGCCGTTGAGTGCGGTCTGAACGGCAGAAAGGTTATCGGTGATGTCTTGGCTGTGGCCGTAGGCCGTGTCACCGCTGCTGCCGCAACCGCTCAGGCCGAACGCGCCATCACACGCGTCGAGCGGAAGATCGCGAAACTCGCCCACGCCCATCTGCACATCCGGAATGGCCATGTCGATCTGTGCCGAGATGCTGGTCAGCGACGACTGGACGGTTGAGATCGGCGTGCCCATCGAACCGGTTGTGTCGATCAGGAAGTAGATGTCGGCGATGCGGATGTCGGTACCGAATTGCAATCGACGATCGACGCGTTCGCCCAGGTAGGGAAGCACGACAAAGAAGTCGTCGGGATCGATGGTGCTCATCGGATCGCGCGGGTCCGTCATCGTGCCGCGCGTTTCGCCGAGGTCGGTCACTCCGTCGCCATCGGTGTCAATGCTGCGCGGATCAGTCCCGAACGTGCCGACTTCTTCTGCGTCGCTCAAACCGTCGTTGTCGGAATCGAGATCCCACCAGTCTGGGGTTCCGTCGCCGTCTGTGTCGCGAAGCATGCACGGGTTGCTGGATGCTTCTTCGCTGTCCGGAATGCCGTCGCCGTCCGAGTCGTCGTCGAGGAAGTTCGGAGTGCCGTCGCCGTCGAGGTCGTCGGTGGGTCCACCTTCCAGGTCGTCCGCAATACCGTCGCCGTCTGCATCGGCGGGTTCACAACCGGAGACGATGCCTCCGTCGGGACCCAGCACCATGCCTGAGTCGCGGGTGGGACGGTCGTCGTCGCCACAGGCGGTCAGAAGAAAGGCAGCACACAGGGAGACCAGCACACGACGCATGGCTCCTCCTTAGGAAAAGGGGACCGTTCTAGGTACTGGGGGGTGGTGCTCAGCGTCTTTGAGTTTTCGCAGTCCGGCTGCTGAGGTCTCACGTTGTGCTGCGCTTGCGCCTTTTCTCGTTAACTAGGAATGCGGAACACGGAACAGAGAACTCGAACGAAATCGGAGTCGACCCTGCGAGCGCACCGGCCTGCGCCCACGCCGTGTTTGAGCGACGTGACGCCATTTTCGATCGCGTTTAAGTTTCGCAATGAGCATTTCTTGTTCGGAGCGAACATCGTTCGCACCTCTTCGGAATCGGTTTGCGTTCACGCCGGTTCCAAACGCATGAGGTGGTTGTTGTTGGCGGTGATGGCATGCGAGCCCAGTTCGCTTGCTTCGGAAACTGCATCTGGATCCGAAACCGAAGCCGAACCCGACCCCGAAACCGAACCCGCCGCAGCCGAAAGTGAAACCGAGGTCTATGGAGGCTCAGGCGGACGCAACGCCGATGCCGAAGCCTTGGAAGCGGAGTTCGTCGCTATGGAGCGCGAACGACGCGAAGCGATTGAGCGGTTCATCGCGTTCATCACAGAGGTCGACCCGGATTGGCTCACCGACCTCTACTGCGAAGACTACGGTGTCGACTGCTCGCTTGAAGAGCACGCAGGCTTTCACATTGCCACAACCTGGAACTCCGGCAGCGGCGTCGACGCAGCGCACTTCGGAGATGCCCGCGTGTATCGCGACGGAGCGCTGGTCGTGCGAGCACTCAAAGGAGCGACCGACGGTGCGTACGTCTCGACGATCACGCTCGAGCCATCAACCCCCGCAGCGATCGAAGCGTACGCGCGGGCCATCGATACGCGTTGGACCTCCACCCGAGACGTCGAGCGATCGCGTGCAGAACTCTTTCTGTCTGCCCGGGAATCGGTGCGTACGTACACCAGCACAAGCTTTTCGGTACGCGGACCGCTGTACCACTCGTTTTCGAACGTGACCGAAGAAGAGTGCACGAGCGACGGAGATACGCAGAACCTTCCGGACATCTACGTGCGTACCGAGCGCGCACTGCGCGATGTGTGGTTCTTTCAATGGGATGAGCCCGTCGACCGAACACGTCGCGAACGGTTCATGCGCGTTGCACGAGTTCTATGCACAAACACGCTCGAACAAAGAGTCGGGCAGCATCGCGTCCGCGTGTACCAGTTGCTCGGTCGAAACCAAGGCGTTGCGATCGCGGTGCAGGGTTCGGATGGCAAGTTCCGATGGGCACTGGAGACCCGCAACGCAGTCCTTGGCTCCGATGTCCGCTGGGTTGGCGCGCAGCAAGGTTGGATCTTCGGATACACGCGCTCGCATCATCCTGGACATGTCTACCTTGATCGTGGCGCGCTCTTCGCCATTCGCGTCAGCGACGGAATCGTTGCCGCCATCGACGTCCCCGATGAGTTCGAAGAAGGCGCAGTAGGGTTTAGCGTGGTGGACGCAGAATTTCGCGTTGAGGAATGCGCTGCAGAACGAATCGAGCGCGCTGGCTACTCGATCGAAGAAGCGTCCCGCCAGCAGTGGCGAGACGCGTCTGTGGGTTGCCTTCAAGACATCGAAGTGCGACTCGACGCTCAGTCGCTTCGGATCACGCGGCCCAACGGAAGAGAGCGCCGAGTTTCGACCCCGGCGCTCCTCCGTATCCTCAATCAGTTGTAGAGATCAGATGATCGGGCCGCCGGCCTTCGCAGGCACGACGATGAACACGGTGCGCTCGCTGAGCACGGCCGCGCCACTTCCACGAACCTGAATGAACGCGACGAACACGCGCGAGCTGCGGTCACCCTCGTAGAAGTCGTTTTGGAAGGTGATGCGGAACTTCACCTCGGTACCCGGAATCGCACCGAAGAAGGTCGACTCGTCGATTGCGGCGACCGCATCCTCGAAGGACACGCCTTCGGGCGGGGTCCAGCACGGCTCGGTCGGCGGCACCGCACGACACGCCGGCTGACGACGCTTGATGAAGCCCGTCGCATCCACTTCGTCGCTCGGGTCATCCCGAAGCGCGGTGTCGACGTCGAGCGGAACGCGCGTCGCCACGGTCTGCACAGCGTTGACCACCGAGTCGATGAACGCGGCTTCTCCGCCACCACCGTCGGGAAGGTCGTACACCAGCGCGTTGCCGTCCAAGTCGACGGAACCGGTCTCTTCCGCAGTGCGGAACATGAAGTGGCAAGGCGTGCTGTTGGGATCGCCGCGACCATCGCAGTTGGTGTTGTCGGTGTTGATGCCGATGTACTTCGCGCCACGACGGTTCATCTCACGAATCGCGTCTTCCCACTGCGCGGGCTCAGGCGTGATGCCCATGTAGGGCGTGCAGCTGGTGCTGCCACCGGGCGGTCCGTTGTGCGAACAGAAGTCGGTGAAGTGGACCACGATGGGCAGTGCACCTTCGCGGAAGCACGCAGCGCCCCAGCCACCATCGAGACAGTCACCGACGTAGCGAGGCATCGTGTACGGGCTGCCCGATGTGTGCGTCCATGTTTCGCCCAAGCCAACCATCAGTTGGAAGAGCGCTTCCGTCGACGACTCGGGGCCGTCGCTACCACCGTGACGCTCCATCGCGTTGAACGCGGTCTGCACGCGGTCGCTGTCTTCGGGAGGCGTCATGATGATCGCTCGAATCAGCGGCTCATCCGCACCCGCACCGTAGCCACCAAACGGGAAGTCGTCGTGCTGTCCGCCACCAAACCACGCGTCGGGAATGACCTCGCCGATGCGGTCGATCATGCCGGTGCCCGGCGTCGACACGGTGGACTTAACCAGCCCAAGCTCAGTTCCCATCGAACCGGTGGTGTCGGTGAGGAAGAAGACATCGGCAACGCGGATGTCCGTGCTGAAGTCCAGGTCGCGCTGCACAGGATCACCGTTGAACGGCAGCACGAGGAAGAAGTCGGTCGGCGGGATGCCGCAGGTGTCGCTGGTTGCGCAGCCACATGCTTCGCCGGTCATTCCATCCGGACACTCGACCTGCTCGCGCGCGATCTCGACCAAGTCGGAGAAGCCGTCGCCATCGGTGTCGATGCCGCAAAGGTCGGTTCCAAAGCGCGTCTCGTCCTCGTCCGAGGCTCCGTCGTTGTCCTGGTCCGAGTCCATGAAATCCGGGAAGGAATCCATGCCCAGCTCGCTGGTGATCGGGTCGATCTCCTCGGGGCAGCTGGTTGGAATCGTGTTGAGGTCGGCGTCGCCCGCTTCGATCGCGTCACCGAGGCCGTCGTCGTCGGAGTCAAGATCGCGGAAGTTCGGGATGCCGTCCTCGTCGACGTCCAAACGTCCGTCGTGGAAGTCGGAAATCGTGTCGCCGTCGCTATCGAGATCGAGCACGTCCGGTGTGCCGTCCATGTCGGTGTCGACAAGCGTGCCGTCGGGACCAAGCTCTTCGATGTTGGGAATGCCGTCGCCGTCGATGTCCGGATCAAGTGCGTCGATGATCCCGTCTTCGTCGGAGTCCATGTCGATCTGTTCCGAGTCCGGAATCGTGTCGCCGTTGGAGTCCAGATCGAGGAAGTCCGGAATCATGTCACCGTCGGTGTCGACGGGAGCGGACAAGCAGTTCATGTCGCCGGCTTCGTCGACGTCGTCGATGCCGTCGCCGTCCGAGTCGGTGTCCATGTTGTTCGGAATGCCGTCACCGTCGGTGTCGTCGGTCCCTTCATCCATCGATGAAATGAAGTCGCCGTCCGGATCGTCTCCACCACCACAACGTTCGGTTCCGGTGTCGGTGCCCGGCCCCGAATCTGTTCCGGCATCGGATCCACCGTCGTCGTCGCCACAGGCAACGAAGAGACAAAGACAAAAGACGCTAATTACGTGAAGCGAACGCATTTTCCGCACCCTCAGGCATTCGTGGGCGCACACGCCCGCCCCGAACCGGAGGCCCTCCCTCCGGCAACAAATCACTGTAGGGTGCGAGCCCACCCCCTCGCAAGGCGACGAGCCGGTCAATGACCGGCAATAAGCCTAAAGATTTCGCGTGTTCCCAAGGGCGGAATTGACTTGGTGGTCCTGCAACTGGTAGCCGAGGCTCGGAAATCGAGGGAGCAATGCGACGAACCGTTTGGATGATCGCGATGTTGGGGATGTCAGCTCTTGCTTGTGGACCGGATTATCCGGCCTGCGACGACGACGACGATTGCCACGAAAACGAGTACTGCGTGGACAACCAGTGCCAGCAGTGCCGAGACGATTCGCACTGTGCTGCAGGGCAATCGTGCGTGGACGGACGATGCGAGAACATCGAAGGCTACTGCAACAGCAACGCCGACTGCCCCGATGGGCAGGAGTGCCAGAACAACCGCTGTGTGGCTCAGCAGATGACCAACATCGACAACACCGATACCAATACCGATACGGGCCCGTGCGAGCTCGAGACGATCTACTTCGCGTTTGATAGCGAGGAACTCGACAGCTCGGCGCGCAACACGATCAGCGCCAACGCTCGTTGTGCTCGCGATCGTTCGATGGGCGCGGTTCACGTCACCGGCTACACCGACCCGCGCGGCACCGAGGAGTACAACCTCGCGCTGGGCGATCGTCGTGCGCGTGCTGTGCAGCAGTACATGACCTCGCTCGGCGCCGAGAACATCACCTCATCGTCGATGGGCGAAGAGATGTCGACCGGTCAGGACGAAGCGGGATATCGCTTCGACCGCAAGGTCACATTCACGCAGCGATGACGCGGGTTTTCGTACTGACGCTGCTTTCCAGCCTGCTTGCGTGGGGCTGTTACTCCAAATCTGCGGGCAAGCAGCTCGCACGCGAGGCTGAAGATCGCGAACGTCGTTTGTCCGAGCTGGAAAACGGAATGGCCGATCAGCGTCGGCAAATTCAGGAATCGCTTGCGTCTGCAGAAGCCAAAGTTGCCGAGCTTGAGCACGTTCTCGAGCGAGCGACCGAGGTGGTGACACGCAACAGCGCGGACCTTGGAACCGAGGTTGGACAGCTTCGAACGACCCTGGCCACGCTGGAGGGCCAAATCGCCGAACTGCGCAACGAGCTCGGTGCAACTCAGCGCGAGCTCTCGCAGCAGAATGCGGCGACCCAACAGCGCATCAAGTCGTTTGCGCGTAAGGCCGGTGTCGACATCGAACTCGAAGCGTCGCAGGTGCCGCAGGACAAGGACGCGCACTTCAATGCGGCGACGACTGCACGTGATGCAAACGATGCATCGTTGGCCCGAGCGTTGTTCCGCGAGTACGCACGTCGCTATCCCGAAGACGACCGAACGGACAACGCGTTGCATGCGCTTGCAGCGCTGTACATGCAGGCGGGGCGACCCGCGACCGCGTTGGCCGAGTACCGGAAGATCATCACGCGCTTTCGCGGTGGCGACATGTTCAACCAAACGCTCTACGACATGGCGTTGGCTTTTTACGAGCTGCACGCGTGCACGGATGCGCGGTCGGCGTTGGAAGCGTTGGTTGCGCGGGTGAGACGTGGAGCGTTGAACCGTCGGGCGCGGACGAAGCTGAGAGAGATTCGTAGAGCCCCGGCGGGCTACTGCACCTCCTAGTGCGCTCGGGCGCGTGACGCGTCAGAAACGCGCAACCCTCGTTGGTTTCTCGGTGATCGCGATCATCGTCGGATCGGTCGCTGCCCTCCCGTCGGTGTTGGAGTCCAAGCTCGAGAACCGGCTTCAAACGCTTCGCGCAGAAGCCTCTCGCCGCCGGTCGGCTCTCGCGACAAAAGCGTTCGTGCGCCCTGCCGTGCGTCAACCCGGGAGAGACTGCGACGCTGGCAGCTCTGTGCGCTCAGAACTGAACCGCCTGGGCGTGTACCCCTATCCGTCGAGTGACGACTTTCGACGATATGAATCCGAGTACGCGACACTGCTCGATCGCGCCAAGCACTGCGACCACACGTCCGGCAACATCAACGACCTCGCTCATCTGGGCCGATACCTGGCGTGGCAAAACCAAGACCAGTGCGCTGCGAGCGCCCCGATCATCTTGCGACTCACGCTAGACGAGCTCTGGCCGCTTCACCCTCGATCACCGGCGTTCCACGTGCTTGTGACCACTGTGCGGTGTTTCGAACGCGGCATGCGATCCGAGACGCTTCTCGACGAACTCGTCGAAGTGTCAAGGCATCACCCTCCAACGAGTGACACCGTAGACTTCCAACGTCTTGCTTTCGTGCTCCAAGAATCGACGACCATGACGATGCAACTCCCAATCGAGTTGCAGTTCTCGCATGACTCGTGGACCCACTACCGAGAAATGGATCGCGATCTACGAAACTGGGAAAGCGCACTCACATCATCTGTCGCCGCGAGCGAGGATCGGCAGGCGATCGCGGCAATCAATGCGGCGCTTGTTCTCCTAGCCACTCTTCAAGAGTCACCTTTGGATCCTCGGCTCGTCGACAGTCGCGGGCGGGCATTCAGTGTGCAACGCGACCAGGGGACGATCGTTGTTGCGGGCGCGACCGTCAGGCTCGCGTTCACGCCAGGTGACGGGAATTGTCCCCTCGGCGTGTATCAGCTGCAGAGCCCGCCAGGTGACGAGTGTGGCTCGTTCGTACTCGAGTACGATGAACGCTAGCTCCTTGAATGCGTGTTTGGTCTTCGCTCTGCTTTACGCCTGCGGAGCTGGACAGCCTTCTTCCGACAGTAATTGCCCCCAGGTAACTGCACTCGTCGAGCGCTCCGGGATGGACGAAGAACTCGTTCTCTCACCAGCTGCAAACCAGTGCGGGGAAGAACCGCTCTTCGGACCGCCGACCGTTCTTGTCCGCGGCTGCGTCGGAACGTTGCAACTCGCTCGCGTTGGGAGCTCGCGGTTGCAGGCGTTTGCCTGTGCCATCCCGACAACGAGGTGGTGACGACGCCTGTTCGTGTACGAGCACGAACTCTTGAGTACTACGACCCTGTGTTGGCACGTTGGGAAGCCATCGTCTCAGTGCGAGCCGATGGGTACCACTACGACGACGGTTGTCGGCTCGAGTACACCACGGATCCGCGAGCCGTTGCGCCTCACCACTTAGACGCACTCCGACGGAATGGAACTGACGTCACGTGTGAACAACGTACTGTTGAATAAGTGGGGGGCCGCTCCCATTAAGTGGAACAGGCACCAACCTGAGGAATTAGTCTCAGGATCACGTCGCTTGCGTCGTGATGCTCATTCTCGATGTCATTGCGCGATGAGCACTGTGCAACGCAATGATGGAAGCTGCTTAGCGGACATCCAGCATTGCGGTGCGCAATGACGGGTCCTCACGGATCAGCGCAACAGCACTCGCGCGTTTGAGCGAACCCGCTCGTTCGGGTGGTCCGAAAGCACCTTGAGCAGTTCGTCACTGTAGGAGCAGTGGTTAGTCATCCCGTCCACGGCGAACTCGACCCGTTCGAGCAAAAACGGTCCCGGTACAGGTGGACTCAGAAAACACCTGGGTCGGCAAAACCCTCTGATCCCTTCGACCACGACTTCGCTGCACGGAACCGGTTCGGGCCAAACCGGCTGCGGTGTACACGCACACGCGAGTGAGAGCACCAACCAACGCACTCAATCGTGGACGAGCGGCGTCTGGAAACGATCCGTCCGAGACCAAGAGATGCGTATTGCGAGACTTGATCGCGATCGAGAATCAGCGCCTACGCCAACGATTGCCAACTCAAGAAATGGAGAATCCCTTTCCACTTACGCCTTCGAATCTTCGAAAAAAATATCGAATAACCCTCAATACCCACCACCTACAACGACGCCACCAACCTCTTCGCCGCCGCTTTCGCCCGTCGCCGATGCCCACTCGCATCGCTCAACGTTTGAAACGAATCCACGACAAACAACAAACTCACCACCCCCAACGCAACTTCCTTCCGCGCCGCTGGCTTCGCATCGGGGTACTCCTGCGCCAACACGTCCGCGACAAGCGCGTTGAACGACGCAAACCACGTCCCCACGATCGCCTCGACTTCCGGCAAACGTCGCGCCTCCGCAATCATCGCATCGAACACCAACGAGTCATCACGATCCCGCGGGTCAGGCGCTGCAAAAAACATATCCAACAAGGTCGCCACTCGTTTGCGCCGACCTAACGCCGCCTGAATCTCTTCGAAGAGTCGCTCGAAGTCGTCGGCCATGCTCTGTGCAAGAGCGACGATCATCGCGTCGCGGTTTCCCACGAAATGACGCACCAGCTGACGACTCAGCCCCGCTTCTTCCGCAACACGCTCGAGGGTGGAACCCTGCAAGCCGTCTCGCAGAATGCAGCGCTTGAACGCAGACAGGATCTCCTGCGTCCGCTCCTTTTTTCGACTTGGGCGAGGCATCGTAAATTTTCAATTTGACAATTTACTACACCGTCCCAATCGTGCAAGGCATGTCGCTAACTCGCCGCACCACACTTCGCCTGACCCTCTTTGGAACCCCATTGCTCGCAAATTGCGGGGGATCCAACACCGATCCGCTACGCAGACGAGTAGACACCGTCGTTGTCGGAGCCGGGCTCGCCGGCTTGGTTGCTGCACGTGAACTTCGAGCTGCGGGCCAAGACGTGGTGATTGTCGAGGCGCGCGACCGCGTCGGCGGACGTGTCTATGCGTCCCCAAGTGCCGGCGGGCATGTCATCGAAGGTGGCGGACAATGGGCCGGTCCAACACAAACTGCACTCCTTGAACTCGCCGAAGAACTCGGCGTCGAGACCTATCCCGCCACACACGAAGGAGATGTCTCGATTGTGTTTGCGGGCATGCAGTTCACCGAGCCCAACTCCAGCGAGCCCAGCAACCCCGTCGCTCGACAAGAGTACCGCGACGCGATCGCTGCTATCGACCGCGAGATGCTGCGGGTTCCACGCGATGCGCCTTGGGATGCACCTGCGGAGCTCGATCAGGTCAGCGCAATGGAGTGGTTGAGCGAACGCGTCACGCATAGCGAAGCGATCGAAGCGTTGGAGTTCGAGGTTGCGTCGTTCTTGTCTGCGTCGCTCGAAGAAATCTCACTCGCCTGGTTTCTGTTTTACGTGCACTCGGGCGGTGGCTGGGCCGCACTGACCGACGACGCACAGATGCTGCGCTTTCATGGGGGAGCGTTTGCGATCGCAGACGCGTTGGCGACGTCGATGGCGGACTGCATCGAATTGAGTGCGCCCGTGGAAGCGATCGAACAAGACGACGCCGGAGTGTGGGTACAAACCGCACGGGGAACGATCGCGTGCGATCGATGTGTGGTCGCGATGATGCCGCGCGACGTCGAGCGGATCGCATTTACGCCTGCACTGCCCGATTCGCGAACCCAGCTACAGCGCGCATGGGTCGGACGTGCCGGCGCCAAGATCAGCGTGGTGTACGACCGTCCGTTCTGGCGTGATCGAGGCCTCAGCGGGCAGGGATTTCACGTGGGCCGCAACTTGCTGACGTTCGACAACAGTGACCCAAATCGAGAGGAGGGAACGTTGTTGGTGTTTGCCGACCTAGACGACCTGCCGATGTTCGCGTCGATGCGGCAAACGGAAATTGCCAACCGACTGGCTCAACTCTTTGGCGAAGAAGCGCGAGCGGTGCGCGAGTACCACGAGACCGATTGGGACGACCAAGAGTGGACCGCGGGTTGTGTGTCGGCTCTACCCCCGGGTGTGCTAACCGAGTTTGGAACCGCACTGCGTGAGCCCGTGGGTCGGATCCACTGGGCGGGAACCGAAACCGCCACGCAGTGGAACGGCTACATGGACGGAGCCGTACGCTCCGGAAAGCGAGTCGCCCGAGAAATCACCAGCTAACCAAGTGGGTGTTAACTCTAGGGGGTGTTAACTCTAGGGACAGGTTAACTAGTTAACCCACCCTCGATCTCCAAGAGCTTGAAATCTCGTTCGGCATGACCTCAACGCGGTCGCGAGGAAAACGCGTCTGCGTCTCTTCCGCGCGAGTGATCTCAGCCAGTTAGAGATCGAGGGTGGGTTAAATGGTTAACCTGTCCCCAAAGTTAACACCTGAATCACCCGGTTGGTTTAGAGCAGCGAACGGATGTCGCGCTCAAGGGCTGCTTGTGACTCTGCGTCGGTTCGGTAGTAGCCACGGATCATCCCGGCTTGATCCACCAACACAAAATGCATCGCGTGCGTGATGTCTCCATCGTCGGTTCGCTCGCCCACACCCATGCGCAGTCCCTGCGAGATCGTGTTTCGCACCAGATCCGGTTCGCCGGTGAGAAACACCCACTCGGCCGAACGGCTCTCGCGATATCGCGAAAGCACTTCGGGCGTGTCGTGCTCAGGGTCGACAGAAAACGAAACGAAGGTCACGCCCTCTTCGGCTTCCAAGCGGCGCTGGAGGTTGCCCATCTGCGTTGTCAGCATCGGACACACAGTCGGACATGTCGTAAACACGAAGTTCGCGACCCAGACTTGGCCACGCAGCTGCTCGGTTCCGAACGACTCGCCGGCGTGGTTCACCAGTTCAAACGAAGGAACACTGCCGATCTCCGGCAAGGGGTCGCTGCACGCACCCAGCGTCAACGCCAGAACCGTCAGCGCGCGCCCCATGGGGCTCAGAGCAGGCCGTCGACGATGATCGCGGCGAACAGGAACGTCAGATAGAAAAGCGACGCGATAAAGGTCTTTCGCGCCCAGCGGTGCTTGTTCTCGGCGCGTAGCCCCGAAACTGCGATTCCAAAGAACCCGATGCCGAGCACCAGAGCCGAAGCCAGGTACACCATGCCGGACACTCGGTACACGTAGAGCAACACCGACACGACCACGAGCAGACCCGTGTAGAAGATGGTCTGCATCGTCGCGACCGCTTCGCCGCGCTCCCCAGGGAGCGTCTTGAGACCCGCCCGCGCGTAGTCTTCCTGGCGGTAGATCGAGATCGCGATGAAGTGCGGCACCTGCCACAGGAACAGGATCGCAAACAGCGCCAACCCCGGCGCTTCGAGCTTTCCGGTGGCAGCGGTCCAACCCATCAACGGCGGAAGCGCACCGGGAACCGAACCCACCAACAACGCCACCGACGAGGTGCGCTTCATCGGCGTGTACACGGTCACGTAACTGATCAGTGCAATCGCACCGAGCGCACCGGTGAGTGGGTTCACGAAGAACGTCAGCACCGGAATCGAAATCAGTCCGAGAACCACACCCATGGTCAGTGCGACCGAAGGTGGAAGTCGACGATCGGGAAGCGGCCGGTTCGCCGTACGACGCATCAAGCGATCGCTGTCGCGCTCCAACCAGCAGTTGAGGCTATTGGCAGCCGCAACAACCAAGCCCGTGGTGCTGACCATCACGAACACGGTCAACGCATCGAGGCTGCCCGGCGCGAGCCACATGCCACCCGCAGCGGTCAGCAAGACCATCAGCGTGATGCGCGGCTTCGCGAGCGAAACCACATCGCGCAGGACCTCGGAGAGGGGTCGGTTGCGCAACTGGACTTCAGACTGCATCGGTCGCGGATATGGCAGATGCGCGCGACAATCGCAACGCATCCGCCTCGCCTGAAAGGTGGGGTCAGCGAGTCAGCGCGACAATCAGGGCGATCGCCCCACAAACCGCTAGAATTATGCCTGCGGCCAACACCAACCAAGGCATCGCTGAGCCCTGTTGCTGGGGCTGAGGCTGAGGTTGGGGCTGAGGCTGTGTCTCAGGCTGGGGTTGCGGCTGAGGCACAGGTTGGGGCTCTGGCTGCGGTGCAGCGACTGGAGAGGCCATTTCGCCCGATGCAGCGGGTGCCAGAACAGCCTGCAGCGCATCGCCAAACTCAGCTGCACTTGCGTAGCGATCGTCGGGGTTCTTGTTGAGCGCCTTCATGACGGCGTCTTCGAGACCCGGCGGGAAGTTCTTCTCAGGCGCGCGCTCGCTCAGCGGAATCGGCGTGGCGTTTACATGCAACTGGATGAACTCGATCGACTGACGCGCATCGAAGGGCAGCTTCCCGGTGAGCAGCTCATACATGATGGTGCCTAAGCTGTAGATGTCCGAACGCGCGTCGAGCGTCTTTCCGCGTGCTTGTTCCGGACTCATAAACTCCGGCGTACCAAACACCATGCCCTCACGCGTGAGGATCATGGAACCCGGTGCCATCTGCTTCTCGGTGACTTTCGCCAAACCGAAGTCGAGCACCTTGGGGAAGTTGTCGATACCGCCTTGAACCGTGAGGAAGATGTTCTCCGGTTTGAGATCGCGGTGGATGATCCCAGCACGGTGCGCTTCGTCCAGCGCACCACACACCTGCGTCATGATCGGGATTGCGCGCGCGGGGTCCATCGGCCCTTCGGCACGGACGACCTGCGCCAGGTTGCGACCCTCCAGGTACTCCATGACGAAGTAGCAGGCGCCGTCCTCGAGCTGCCCATAGAGAAACACGCGCGCGGTGTTCGGATGCGAAAGGTGACTCATGGCACGCGCCTCACGGCGGAAGCGCGCAACGAGATCCGATCGTGAGAGGTAGCGCGGATGCAGGATCTTGATGGCGACGTGCCGGTTCATCTCCGGCTGATCCGCCATGTAGACCGCGCCCATTCCGCCCGAGCCAATACGCTTGACGATGCGGAACTGGCCGGCGACCTCTCTCCCGACGTAGTTGTCGGCCACGGCGGGAGCTTACACCGATCGTCGCTTTGCAGGAAACCAACGCGTCGTCGGTCCGAAAAGCTCCCAAATGAAGACTCGACCCGTGCCAAAATCGGGGGCTCGTAGCGGCCAAAGCACGCGAATTCGCGGCTCGCGACGTGCCTCCAAACCATTCACGCAACTCATGCGCGGGCGACGTGCCCGGCCCAAACCCGAGAGGCCGGGCGCCCGAAAAGAGCAAGCACCGGAGCGAATGGCACGAGATGCCGAACGACCCGCGCTCAAGGTCGAGCGTCGAGCCGAGCGAACCTCGGAGCGGATGCCCGATCGCCCAGAGCCAGACGTCGAGCGCCAACCGGAGTTGCCGGCTCTGGAACCGTTCAGCCCGCTGCCGAGCGTCGTCGGAACCACAGCCTCGACGGAGCCTACAGCGGTGGGCACCAACTGGGATCGGGCGCAGGTCGCGGCCATGGCCGAACGGATGCTCACCTCGTTTCGTTCGGGTCGAGTTGACGGGCAAGACGAGGTCCGAATGCAGCTGAGGATGCTGGATGCCGAAGTTCGAGTCCAAATCCAAGACGGGCGAGTTGTCGCGACGCTCATCGGTGACGGGTTGGAAGGACTCGCGCGCACGCTCAAGAGAGAACTTGAGTCGCGTGGACTCCCTTCGGAGATCACGCTTGAGCAGGACTAGTCGCTCGGTCCGGACTCAGCGACGCAGCGGCGAGCCAACACAGCCCGATCCACAGCACGTCCGCGACCAAGAGATGCACCAACTGAAGCCAGATCGGCGCAAGCAACAACACGTTGAGAAAGCCCAAGCCGATCTGCGTGATAAGCAGCGCACCTACCGCCAACGCGAAGCGGCGCTGCGTGCTCATCTCTTTGCCGATCAAGTAGAGCGTGCCGGCACCGACGCCTAGTGCGAGAATTGGATGCAGCGTTCGTAGGCGCAGGAAGAGATGCGACGACGCGGAAAAGTCTGCGGCGACTCCCTCAGCCAACGAACTCGAGGGAAAGAGTGTGTCGCCAAGTGCGGCAATCGCTCCGCTTGCACCCAACAGCATCCACCCGACCAACACCGCGAGCAGCCACCATGCGCGCTTGCTCCAACGAACGGTCGCTCCTCCGTACGCCCAGTAGGTATGGAGCGTCAGAGCCGCCAGCAAGAGCAACGTGTTGGTCAGGTGGGCCGCGGACCAGTAGCCGCGTGCCGTGTCCGGATTGTCGGCAACCATCCGAAACACCACCAAGCCGGCACCCACAAGCGCTTCGGTGGTCATGAACACAAAGCTCCACAGCGCACCGCGCCGGACCAAGCGGTTATCGAACTTGCGGTTCCAAACCAAAAACCCGGCCGCGATGAACCACGCCAGCCCTGAGGTGACCCGATGCGTCAGCTCGATCATGGTCTCGGTGGAAGGAGCCAGGGGAACGACTTCGCCGTTGCAAAGTGGCCAGTGGTCGCCGCATCCGTCGCCCGACAAGGTGGCGCGAACCAGCGCGCCCCACAGGATCACGCCCACTGTGTAGGCGAGATACGCGACCGATGCGCGGCGGTATCGCTGTGTGGGTTGGTCCACATCGGAGTAGTGGGCTCTGAGACGCCGAGCGGCAAGTGGTGGACAAAACGGCGCCCGGTGGCGTAACTCGCTGCGGTGCGCCCCTACCCCTTCGATCGATGGCCGAAGCTGTCGCGCGATGATCTTCCTCGGATCGCGCGTTGGGCTCGGGCGCTACCGGTTCGTGCACAGCCCGACGCGAAGCAACAACTCGAGTCGTGGTTGGGTGTGAGCGCTGTGGTTCAGTCACGACCGATCTACACGTGTGCGCCGGGAGGATTGCGAAGCGCGCTCTCTGAACCGCTCGCCGCAGTGATTCTGCGCTCGGATGCCGGCACGTTGGCGGTCGAGCTGAGTCCGCGCCTCGCAACCGCAGTCGTGGACCGAATCTTAGGCGGCGAGGGAACGGCAACACCCACCGTATTGAGCGATGTCGAACGCGGTGCACTTGCCTACGCAGCCGCACGCTTCGTCGACCCCGAGTGGAAAGTCGTCACTGTAGTCACGACTGCCGAAGCGATGGTGCACGCTCTCGGCGACGACGGAAGCGTCGTCCGCGGTTGGGATGTTCACGCCGGGGACACAAAGGGTGTGCTTCGGGTTTGGATTCCGCACGCTCTCCAAATCGCTGCACCCGCACGTGCGCTGGTGCTCCCTGACGTGCAGCTGGATATCGCGTTGGACGCGGGAACCTCGCGCGTCGCTGGCAACGAACTGGCAAAGTTGGAGCTCGGCGACATCGTTGTGCTGGACGAAGTGTGGTGGCCTGAGCGTGTTGCGGGTCACGTGGTGAGCTCGATGCGCACCCGATGGTGGTGCGACAGCGGCGCACGCTGTGAGTCGATCGAAACGGGGCTAGACGAGTCGCCTCAGGAAGGAACGCGAGTCATGCAGGACGAAGGAGTCACCGAAACCATGAAGCGCATTGGCGATGCGCCGGTGTTCGTCGCGGTTGAACTCGCGCGCTTTCGATTGAGCGTCGAGGAACTGGCCAAGGTACGGCCCGGTGAAGTGCTGGGGACCGGAACGAAGATCGGACAGAGCGTGGCGCTACGCGTGGGCGACAAGATCGTCGCGCGCGGAGAACTCGTCGACGTCGAAGGCGAAGTCGGCGTTCAGATTACCGAGCTGAGTACGTAGCGCGCTTAGAGAATCGAAAAGCGCAGCTGCTTCAGTTCGCCTTCGTGCTCGTATTCGATCAGCAGTTCGCTGGCCACGCGCAGGCTGTTCCAAACCTGCAGCGCGTGTTCTGGTCGCTCGATCGACTGACCGTTGATGCGCGTCACGGTGTCACCCGGCTGCAGGTCCAACGCAACGAAGCGCGGATCGTCCGGGTACAGGCGGTTGACCTTGAACCCGAAGAACTCGCCCTCGCGCATGTCCGGACTCAGATCGACACCCTGGAGAAAACGACCCAAGCCACCGTCCAGGACCGTCACCAGATCGGCTCGCGCGATCTCGCCGGAGGTCACCGGTGATTCGTACACCTCAGGCTCGGGTTCCTCCGTGGCTGCAACCTGAGAGGGTTCTTCAGCCGGCCGGGTCGAACCGGCGCAGGCGAGGAGAAGAGCAAGGGGAAGAACGCGCATGGCTACAGCTATCCCCTTGAGACGCGCCCTGGCAACTTTCTGAGAAGTCTTTTGCGGAGCGGCGAGCCAGCGGAGCCGAAGGCGGAGCGTCAAGACTCGCAGTCGCCGAAGGCGACGAGAATCGAGGGCAGCCGCGGGAGCAAAAGACTCAATGTAGAAGTCTTTTGCGGAGCGGCGAGCCAGCGGAGCCGAAGGCGGAGCGTCAAGACTCGCAGTCGCCGAAGGCGACGAGAATCGAGGGCAGCCGCGGGAGCAAAAGACTCAATGTAGAAGTCTTATTCGCCGCGCAGTTCGCGGACGTGCTTCATCACATCGGCGGCCACCGCATCGACGTCTCGGTCCGCGTCGACGTGCACGATCTTGTCGTTGGGAAAATGAACTTCGATTTCCCGGTAAAACGAGGCGAGCTGCGCCTGAAGGTCGTCGTCGTCGTACATTTCACGACCCTGCATCCGCTCTGCGCGTCGTTTCGCGGTCACTGCGGCCGGAACGTCCAGCACGATGGTCAAATCCGGTCGACGTGCATGGCGGTTGATCTCTTTGACCCAGTTCAACACGTCCTCGGTGCCGCCACCCGTAATGGACTGATAGGCGATGGACGAGTGGTCGTACCGGTCGGTGATCACAGTCACGCCGTCCATCAGGTTGGGCGCAACCTCGGCTTCGATGTGGTCCAAGCGATCCGCCGCGAAGAGCAACGCCATCGTGTTCCAACTCGAGGGGCGCGCACCGGTGATGCCAGGCACGACCACTCGACCCGAAAGAATCTGCCGAAGCATCGTTCCAATCGGTCCGTCGCTGGGTTCGCGTGTCGTGTGAATCGGCAAGCCACGGTCGCGAAGCGCGCGCGCTAGAAGCTTCGTGTGCGTCGTCGTACCCGCCCCGTCGACGCCCTCGAGCGCGATGAACAGCCCCTCGATCATGCAGTCACCCTAGCACTAGAACCGACGAAGCAAGCGGGATTACTCCCGACACTGCGCAACATCGCCGAGGCGACACAGCGCACGTCGCGCCTGACGTGCCAACGGACCATCGGGGGCTTCGTCGAGATACCGCCGATACGCCACCTTTGCAGCGTCAGTGTCGCGCAGACTGCTCCGCATTCGACCCAACGCGAAAAGTGCATTGGTGCCCACTGTGGTTCCGCGCCCAGCATTTGCCGCACGCCGGTACGACTCCGCAGCTTGACTGGCCTCGTTTTCGGACTCGTAGATTTGTGCAATCTCGGTCCACGCACGTGCGCGCGCAGAACGCGACCGGGTCGTTCGAGCGATTGCACGCAACTCGTGCTTCGCCGCGCGGGTCCGCCCCTGATCGAGGTAGCGCGCGGCCAAGTCGAAGCGCGCATCTTCCGAAAGCGGATCGGCTTCTTCGCGTGGTGCAGGTCCATCCAACGCGTCGGCCGGGTCGCCGGGATCGTCCGCAACCTCTTCATCGGTGTCCTCAATTTGAGGAAGGTCGGTTTCGACCACTTCAGGATCGAGCGCACGAGGAGGGTACGAGTCACGCGGTTCGACGGTTCGCGGTGAAGGCGCCACGGTATCGGCCGAAGCTGTCGTTTCGGCTGTAATTTGTGGGGTTTCGAGGGGCGCTGCACGACCCACAGTTCGACTCTCGCCACTTCGAACAATCGTGGTTTCACCCTCGAGCGGAATCACGCGCACCGCACCCTGCTGAACGCTAACGTGTGTGACCTGTTCTTCGACTCGCACTTCGAAGATCGTTCCGACGACCTCGATGCGCGCTGTCGGAGTTTGAATCGCAAGCGACTCTTCGCCGCGACGATGGGGATGGAACTCGACACGCACGTGACCGCGCTCCAACTCCAGTTCGCGAGCATCGCCCATCACGCGAGCGAAGTGCACCCGTGTCGAAGGCTCGAGTTCGACCAATGTGTTGGGCGCACCTTCGACCTGACCGCCGAACCGAACGCGCAAGAGTTGGTCTGTCGCAGTTTGCAGCGACTCGCCTTCAGCAAACGTTCCGGAACGAACCGGAACACCATCGCGAAGCGCCTCGAACGCAATCGCGGATTCAGAGACAGGGGCGGCAGCCCACGGACGCATCCACAACACAAGCGCTGCAGCCACAGCCACCGCAACCGCTGGAAGAATCCAAAGTCGACGCTTGGGTTCTTCGGAAACCGCAACCTCTTCAAGAATGTTGCGTTCCATTCGCGCACGCCGAATGTCGTCCAGCTCGGGTGGCTCGTCGCGCAACGCGCGGGCGAGATCACGACTATCCATGATCCGCCTCCAACGCTGCATCGAGTCGCTTTCGTGCAGCCTTGAGTCGCGCATGAAGCGTGGAGATACCGACGCCGGTCATCTCCTTGATCTCTTTGAGAGTGTGTCCCTCGACCTCTTTGAGAATGAAGACCTGACGTTGTTCGGGCGCCAGGTTTTGCAACAGTCGTTCGGCCGCAGAAAGAGCTGCATGCCGCTCGTCGGGTCGAGACGCCGCACGCCCTAGACCAATCGCCGCGCCGAGTTTGCCCCAGCGGTCGCGACGCCAACGAGAGCGGGCTTCGTCGAGAGCTCGCCGACTCGCAATCCCGAGGATCCAGGTGCTGACTTTGGAGGACCCACGAAACGACGCAGCACCTTTGAGCGCAGCGAGGAAGACCTTCTGAACGACATCTTCCACGTCGGGATCGTGGGGTCCGAGGATTCGCGCGACGTGACGATGCACGCGATCGACGTGATGGCGGTAAAGCGCGCGGGTGGCTGCGGCGTCACCCTCGCCTGCCGCGATGAGCGTATCGACGCTGTCCGGATCCCAGCGCTGTTCCACCAACTGCAATGGCTGACCCACAAGTCTGAGTCGTGCCGAGCTGCCGGTTTTTCCATGTCCCATTATTCAGCCTCGGGACGAAGGCGAAGAGACGTGGTCAGCCAAGGGGTCCAGGTGTCTTCAAGAAACACCGTTTGGCCATGAACAAAGGCGCGCGCTTGGCTGGAGTGGTGCACCGCGTCGATGCCTGCTTCGAACACCCATTCGAAAGGACCACCGAGGCGCCAGGCGAACTCGAGACTGCTTCGGAACCCGAGGTTGGTGGCCGTGGCGCGGTAGTCCCCGCCGACGAGGCTGACCGAACCAATGCGGCTTAGGATTCCGATCGTGAAGCCGAAGCTCCAACGATCGCGCACCCAGGGACGAAGCTGAGCACGAATGCTGGTGTTGACTGCGCGGTAGCGAAGCGTCTCGCCTGTATCGAGTCGCACCTTGTCGGGCACGAGCGGGAGGTCCGCTTCGACGACAAGACAGTGCTGACCGACGCAGAGTCCAAGTCCTGCGCCGGGTCCCACGAGAACTTTGTCGCGGGTGGGAGAGTAGCCAGCGAGCACACGAAGGTAGATGGCCGGCATCGCCCCTTGGCGTTGGGGTTCTTCGCGCGGGTACTCGACGTAGACCCATTCGCTGCCTTCGGGCTGGTTTTGGATCGGCGGTGGAGGTGGCTCATCCAGCAGCGACTCGATCATCAGGGCGACCGCTTGGGGAGCACCGATGTCGCGTGGACTCAGCGCCAAAGAGTCGGATTGGGTGTGACCATCTTGCCCACCGACGCCAACCCAGATGGCACCGTCACGCTCGACCAAAGCGATGTGGTTGTAGCCAACGGCTTCAGCGATTTCTGGAGCGAGGTCACCAACCTCGGCTTCGATTCCGCGTCGATTGAGTGCGGAGGCCGTTCGTTGAGCGAGGCGTTGGAGGTCGGCACTCGGCTGAATCACCAACGATTGCGCGAGGGTGGAGGCCGGAAGGCAAACGCCTCCCAAAACCGCCATCAACGCCAACCCTGCTTTCATCCCCGGCATCCCAGCATACCGATCCCACCCCTTGGTCGCAGCGGGTTCGGCGAATTTCCAATCCGAGATCAAAAAAATCTCAGATTTGGAAAAGCACTTTGGGTGATCTGTTCTCAGGAGTGCGGGAAGGCTGGAAGGCGAGAAGGTTCGGCGCACCGCTAGAACTTCCCGTTGTTGTTCTTCCACTCGCTTCGGGGCGCGATGTGCTCGACCGTGTTCCAGCGCTCCTTGACGACACCGTCTTCCAGTCGGAACAGGTCGTAGAGCGCGCTGTGCTCTCCGTTCACGCTTCCTTCGCTCGCGCTAAGCACGAAGCTGCCTTCGGCTAGAATGCGGTGCACCTTGGTGTACGCGACCGACTGCTGGATCGCGGCGCGCCAGGGTTCAAGACCGTCGATGAGATTCGGGTCGTGTTGAATCAACGCCGCGTCGACGAACTCTTCTAGGGGACCCAGTTCACCGGACACCAACACCTCTCCAAGTGTACGAACACGAGCGCGGTTGCTTTCGGTCGCATCGAGATCCGTCGCTTCGATCGGGCCATCGACCATGCTTCGCCCTGCAGGGTTGGGACCGCGACGGAGTTGGATGTTGTCCCAATGCTCAACCGCCTGATCACCTTCGAAGCGGAACACCTCAAAACCGATGCGACGTGTGGAAAAGTCGTACTCTGTGTGTCCAAAGACGAAGTCGCCGTCCGAGAAGATGCGCACCACGTTGACGCGCGGTGAGGTTTTGGCGAGGCGTGCAAAGAGCGAAGCAAGTCCTTCGCTGCCTTCATGCGTTTGGGGGTTGTGTTGGATGTACTTGGCTTCGTTGACGACTTTGACCGCATCGGGATCGCCGGTTTCGATTCCCTTAAGAAGTCGACGAATCGCCTGTTTTCGCGCGGCACTCATGGCCCGAGGATATCCGCTAAAGAATGAAATACGTGCTTGGCTCGTCCGTAGTGTTGATTGGAGGAATTGAATGCAACTCACTCCGACCTTTGAGACGCTCCCCGACGTGAACGACGCACCGGCAGCACCGCAAAAGCGAGAGCTTGGCTTTGCACGTTCGTTTGTAAAGTACTTCGACGACTACTACCTCGACGGCATCATCGGCATGTTCGTTCCCGCAGGTGGCGATGTCGTGACCGGCGTGGGTTCGATGGCGCTTTTGGTGACCGCACTTCGCGAGCGTGTCCCCACGGTGATCTTGTTTCGGATGCTGCTCAACATTCTTGCTGACGTGTTGATCGGAGCGATTCCGCTACTGGGTGATCTGTTCGACTTTTTCTGGCGGTCGAACCGGCGGAACCTTCATCTGATCGAGCGCTATCGTGATGGCGACGAAGACCCCAACGCGTGGGATTACATCATCGCGATTTTCGGCATGCTCTTGGCGCTTGCCGCGATGGTTCTGCCCTTTGTGTGGATCTGGACCACGTACACCGTGCTGGGTGATCTCTTCGCTCGGTAGCGCGTTGATCCCAGCACCTCCGACTACACAAACGGCCCGGAACACCTCCCGAACCGAACCGAACCGAACCGAACCGAACCCGAACCCCCAGTATCAAAGAATGCGTATTGCGAAATGCGAACTTGATTGAAGAAGTGGGTCGCTTCGCTACGGGCGCTTCGAGTCAACGCGGAGTGAGGCGGGACGGAAATGAGATCGAGTACGAATGGGACCGACGCCCTGCGGGGCGGCGAACGATCACGCGGCGGCGACACTGCGAAGCAGTGGACGACGCGCGCTTTGATCACAGAAGCGGCGTTCGGTGATCCCAGCCGCGATCCGGAGAGCCTGCGCAAGGCGTTGGAACCAACAACCCCCGAGGGAAGCGTAGGATGCGGGGGTTGACGACTCTCAGGCGCAACGAAAGACGCAACGTTTACAAGAGGCGGACGACGCAAACCCAGCGACGGTGAGAGGAGGATGCCCCCCTTCCTGCGCTCGACCTCGGGCCCTCCAGTTCCCCGAACCCGAACCCGAACCCGAACCCGAACCCCAAACTAACGCCGCGCCAACCAGTCGCGAATTAGCGGCCAAATCGTCCGCGCTGTTTCCCGACCGATCACGATGTCCACGTGCCCCGCTGGAAACACGCGATACGACTTGTCCTCGCTTCGACTCCGGTCATACGCCGGTTTGCACGAACGCGGTGGCGCAAGGTCGTCGCAGTCGCCCGCGACCACCAGCAGAGGCGTCTTCAACGCTTCGAACGCTGAGCCGTAATCGATTGCGCCATCCTTACTGTGCAACGCCACGCGGTCTCCACCCGCCAAGATGTCGAACGCGATCGACAGATTGGTCCGTTCGAACGCCAGCTTGAGATACTCCTCAAGCACGTCGTCCTCGATGCTTCCAGGACGCCACGGGTTGACCGGAGTGGGAAAGAAACGACTGTCCCACAACGACCGTCGCTTGCGCAGATGCGTTCCAAGAAGTTTCAACGGCAGTTGAATCGGAGCATCGAACACCCCGGTCATTCGTGCTGTGTTCAATACCGTCGCCAACGCGCGCATCGCCAGCGACCCTTCACCAAAGCGATAGGGCGATCCAAGCGTCACAATACCGCGCACCTGGTCCTTGAGTTTCGTGGCGCCGGCGCAATAGCTGATCAGCCCACCCATCGAGTGCCCTATCAAAAACACTTGTTCGTGCCCACTCAGCTGAGCGACTTCGCGGGCACACGCCGGCAGGTCTTCCTGCACGTACTCGTCGACCTCCGCGGGGCGTTTCCCGTCAAACAAGATCGAACGACCGTGACCCCGCAGGTCGACGTTGAAAACATCCCAGCCCTCAGCCGCCAAGTACGCCGAGAATGAACGCTTGGAGATGTGCCAGGTGTAACGGTTCTGACCAAAACCGTGGATCAACATCACGGCACCGCGCGTTTGGTCGGCAGGAAGGTCGCGACGACGTTTCCGCACCATCCCAATGGGCTGCCCCGGCGTCATGACGACCTGCTTGACGAAGGTGTCTTTGCGACCGCCGGTGATGATCTGCTCAACCGTTTCGGTACGGAGAATCACGCGAAAACTGACTTAGCATAGATCCCCTTTTCGGGGTCAACCGCCAGCTGCTACCGTCTTGGTGATGCTTCGATCTTCGATTGTCGCGCTCACTCTTACGCTTGGTCTTGTCGGCACCGCAAGCGCGGATGCGCCGTCCAAAGACCGCGTGCGTCAGCTGCTCAGCGCCATCGACCAAATGCCCCCACAAACGGTGTGGCGCGCGATGGGTTCCGACACCTTGGGTGTGTTGATCGAGCTCTACAACGACACCCACGAAGCACCCTTTGTCCGCATGCGAACGCTAGTTGCAGCGCAGTACTACCCCATCCCCGCCGCGCGTACTTTTCTCAACGCGGCTGCAGCTGCACCCGGTCAAAGCGATCTGTTCGTGCGCCAGGCCCTCCTGTCGCTTGGCCGTGCGTTTGGCGAACGAGCGATCGACGACGTGCGTCCCTACCTGACCCACGCCGACGCCGATGTGCGCGAAGGTGCGGTTCTTTCGTTGAGCCGAATCAACACCGACGCCGCGCGCGCCGTGCTTCGAAATCGCCTTCCGCGTGAACGAAGCGAGCTGGTGCGTACAGCGATGCAGCGCGCGCTCCGCTAGCGGTTGGCTTTCGACTGAGCCGCGCGAAGAAGGCGACGAGCCTTGGTTCGCTCGCCCTTTGCAAACGCCGCCCACGCGGCGCGCACATCCACTTCGCAAAGACTCTCGATCGCTCCCGGTTCGTGGACTTCAGCGGCGACAGCTAAGAGTTCGCCCGCGAGTTTTGGATCCTCGACGCGTTCGCTGAGACGCTTCCATCCTCGCGATGGCTTCGGTCCTGGAAGCTGAATCAGTCGTTTTGCGAGACGTGCTCCGGCACCACGCGCATCCGAAGAGCCATCGGCGCACGCCAACCATGCCGCGGTGAGCAAGGGCATCGAGATACGCGGACGTTCGGCATCGACGGTCGCCACCAAAGCCTCGAGTCGATCGGCCCGGTCGGTCTTACCCTTCCGAAGCGCTACGATCGCATCCAGTGCCCGAAACGCGCTATCCGCAATGCGCGACTGCACCTCACCACCGTCCAAGACCTGCTGCGCCACCACATGTTCGGAGACTTCACCGGCCACCATCGCGCGTCGCTGTTCCAGGCGGCGCATCGCTTCGACGCGAGCCGCCTCGTCGGGCCAGTGTGCGACCGCGGTGCGGATTCGATCGATCTCGATCTCGGTCAGTCGACCATCCGAATCGGCATGCCGGACAGCCAAGCGCACTGCCGCCTTGGCAACATCGGGATCCTTGCTCTGTGCCAGAGCCACGATTCCATCGAGTGCCGCCACACGTCCGTACCGACCCTTCGCGTGCAACATGGCGGTCAGCACTCCTAGACGCGCGCGCTCGTCCAACTGCTCCAGGTCGATGGCAGGCTTCGGTTTTTCGAGCGAGACACGCGCAAGTCGCGCCGCCGCTGCCAACGCCAAGGCTTCGTCGCGAGGCGCCTGACTGGCTTTCCGCAACGCCAGTCGCAAGTCTGCCGCCGCGCTCTCTGCATCACGCGTACAGCGCGCACGAAGATAGAACGCCCGCCCCGACGCCTCCCGATCACATTCGGCACTCGCGACCTTCCGTGCTGTCTCAGACCGTCGCTGCTTCACTAAACGGCGCACCGCGTTGACCGCAGCCGCAAACATGTCGGTGTTTTCCACTGACCATCGGCCGAGAATCCACTCCAGCGCAGAGTCATCACGCAGTGTGATCGCGTGGTCGAGCATGCCGACCAGCGCACGACGACGATGATCCGCGTGGGACAGAGACGGAAGCAGCGAGCGCAGCGCGGTCAGCCCAGCACGCGGACTGAGGTTGCGCCCAGCTGCCTCTGCAGCCGCCAACGCGACGCGGTCAACGACGCTCAACCGCGCTCCGTGACCAGACCGAGTTGCGGCAGTCGTTCGGTTCCGATTTCGACGCGATCGAGTTCCGCCCGGGCTTGGTCAAGTGTACGCCGCAACGTCGAAGGCGGCGTCGATTGAAGATCCAGCTTCGACACCGGCGCGACCACTTTCTCCTTGAGCGTCAGCAAGAGTCGGTCGCGTTCGGCCGTTTGTAACGCACGGACTTCCAGGTTGCTCGAAAACACGAAGTCCAGCAGCTCTCGCTCTAATCGGTTCGCCCAGAAGGTCACACCGGCGAGCTTGCGCTGCAAATATGCCGGGTCATCGAGACGTTTCTCTGCGAACTCTTGCTCGCTCGCCGTTTCATACAGCGCCTGCAGCTCGTTGTAGATGCGTCGCCAGGTGCCCGCATCCGAAGCGTCCCATGCCGCGTGTGCACGACTCGCGATGTCGTTGATGCGTTCTTCCCACTGCGGTTGATCCATGCCCAGCATCATGTTCCCGCCGGAGCGGTACACGACGCGGCGTAGCGAATCGAGCAAGAGTTCAAAGCGATGCATGGGCGGCGAGAGTCCTTCGCCGGTCGAATCACGAAACTCTTCGACCAGAAGCTGGAGCTTCGCCGCCAACGCAGCGGCCTTGTCTGGATCCGTGCTGAGCACTTCGCGCAAACCCGTCGCCAAGGGTTCGAGCTCGCGACGGTACGCAGCTGCCTCCCGACCCCACAACGACTTGCCGGTCGTCTCCGCTTCCGCCAGAAGCGCTTCGACTTCGCCTGCAGACGCTGGCGGATTGAGCTGCGCGGGTTCGATCTGCGCCCACAACTCCTGACCAGCGACATTGGCTTTGGCTTCGAGTCGCATCGTTTCGTCGCAACGAAGCGTGAGATCGACCGGTGCCCCCACATCCGTCCCCTCGGGCACGTTCACCACGAGTGTTTTGATGGGCAATCGGTTTTGCAAAAGACGCAGGACAACCGCGCCGCTCTTGTCCGCCGTGTAGAACCGGTGCTCCACCTCGACCGGCAATCCCGCGCCACGCGAAATCAGAATCTTCCGATCCCTGCGGCCCGCGCGAACCACTTCGAGCGAAATGTCCTTGGCCACCACCGAGGGCTTACTCAGGTTGCTCGCTCGCGGTCGCACGTCACCGCGATAAAGCGCAAACGGCAACTCGGCGAGCACTGCTTCTTGCGGACCCACCAACTGTAGACGAACGCGCTGTTCGCCTTCTTCGTCCAGCGGCACGACCAAACGAACGGTGTCCGAAGGCACGCTTGGAACGGGCGCGGTCGTCAACGGACCTTCGGCGTCGGCGACGGCCACTTCTTCGGTTCCGTCGGGCGCCGCTTCAACCACAAGACTCACTTTGATCTCGGACTTGCGAGCGACAAAAGGCGATGTGAAGAGCACAGAGGTGCGCGGCTTGCTCGCACTCTCCTCGGTGCCCAGACGCAAACCGCCAAGTTGCGCAGCATGGACGGCGGCGCCCAACGCGACGCACGTGTCGACTTCATCTTGCAAGGGGGTGTCCGTCTTGCTTGGTGCGCACAACGACTCCTTGACGGCTTCGACGACCGCGGGAACACGCGTCGAACCTCCCACGAGCACCACGTGATCGATATCGCTCAAGGCGACGCCCGCGACTTCCTTGCTGCGAGCCAACGCGCGCTCACAACACGTGATCGACGTGCGGACTAAATCGCCGATGGCCTCGCTGTACTCGTGTCGACCGATTTCCGCTTCGAACGAGAGCGGTTCGTCGTTTTGGTCGCGCGCAAAGTCGTGCTTCGCGATCATCACCACGTCTTTGGTGCTCAAGCTTTCTTTGATCTCCTGAGCCAGGTGCACGATGCGTTGAAACCGCACGGCGTCGTCCGCACTAGCCCGGACATCGAGATCCAACGCGTAGCCCTGCTCCGCCAAACGCTGCCGAAGTGTTTCCGCAAAACGTCGATCGAAGTCGTCGCCGCCCAGGAAGTTGTCCCCGTCGATCGCCAGCACCTGATACTCGCCACCAAGGCAACGAAGGATCGAGACGTCGAAGGTTCCTCCGCCGAGGTCGTAGACCAGGAAGTTTCCGTCGCCGAGTTTGTGGCGCCACGTGTGGTACACCGCTGCGGCGGTCGGCTCTTGAAGCAAACCGATCACCTCAAGGCCGGCCATCTCACCCGCGTTTCGCGTCGCTTCCATCTGCGGTGCATCGAAGTACGCTGGCACCGTGATGACAGCGCGAGCAACTCGAACATCGATCTCGTCGGGCGCACCCGCGCTCAGATGCTCGAGCATGCACGCTTGAAGGTGCGTGAGGATCTTCGCCGAGACTTCTTCGGGCGTGAGTTCATGCGGACCGATTTGCACGGTCGTGGTCTGCCCCATCTTGCGCTTGATCGACTCGATCGGAGGCGGTGTTCGGCCTCGGCGATTGCGCGCACTCCGTCCGACGATCCATTGCTCTTTGTCGGGATCCCAGGCGAGTGCCGAGGGGATTGTCTTTCGACCGAACTTGTCGGCGTACACGATCAGATCGCGTTCGGAGGGGTCGAGGATGGCGACTTCAGAGTTGGTGGTACCGAGGTCAATGCCGATCGGGCGGTCTACGAACATCAGGTCTCCAGCACCGGGTCGTCATCGAGAGAGACGTCCGGCAATCGATGGGGATCAATGGGCTCACCCAGTGCCGAGGCCACGGTGGGCAAGGCAACAAGGTCGATCAGTTCCAATTGAGTCGCCGTACGACGACGACGCGCGGGGCGAGGCTTTCGCCCCAGAGGTGGACGGGTTTCAGGATGTGCTTGGAGAGCCAACTCCACACGACGGCGCGGATGAAGCGTGAGTGCTTCCCAATCCGCACGCAGCAACTCCGTGGTCTGTGCATCTGCGTCTTCGACCAGTTCGCGCATCTTCTCGGTGATGCCTTCGGGTCCCTCAAAGGGGTCGAGGTCCCAACGCTCAAACGGGTTCATACCTTGACCCCATGTCGTTTGAGAGTGTCGATCGCCTGTTGAAGTCGCGTCCCGCGCTTCCACATCGAAAGCGCCAACTCTACGTCTTGCTTTGCGCGCTGCAGACTGTCGCGGCGTGGAATGAAACCATCCGCACGCATGGTCTCGAGCGCTCGCTCCGCTAAGAGGTCCGAGTAGACAAGGCGACCGTTGCGGTGGGTCGGACAGATCTCGACTGCCTTCTTCACGGCAAGGATCTGGTCGACAAGCCGCGGCTCCATCTCCGCGCGGAATACCAACATCTGCGCTGCGCGCGCGGCATAGGGAAGCATGGCTGGATCGTCGACGATGCGCGCCACCAGGCTGTCGACCGGAGCACGCAAAATGCCAGTCATGCGGCGAAGCATGTCCCAACGACGCGCGTTGTAGAGTTCCCATCCAATGGGCATCGCGCGATCGACTAAGAAGCGCTCCACCTCGAAATCGCGGTCCGCCCACTCCCAGGTCTCCACCACGCCATCGAGCAGCTTCATGTGCTCGGCGTTAGGGCTCTGACCACCGGCGACGTCCAAGCTGTCCGCCATCGCTTCGAGCGCAGTGTCCAAAATACCCAGACGCAGCCGACGGCACTCTTGGCGTGCCTGTTCGGTGATCGGAGCATGTACGCCTTCGCGAGTGCGTGCGCCTGAAATCTCGATCGCTTGTTCAACCCGCGCGAGCACTCGTAGCGCGAGCTGCGCCGTCGGTGATCGGTCGCCCGCGGTGGCTCTGCCAGCCTCGGCCAACTCGCAGAGCCGCGCCAGAGGTGTGCCTCGAACAATCTCAGTTTGCTCGGCTTCGCTCAGCGAATCGCCGGCCACAGCCGAAACCAGACCAGGCAAGTAGGTGCCCTCAGCCCCAAGTGCGATCCACGCAGCGAAGGAGCGTACGTAGGCGTCGCACGCGCGCGATGTCGTCGGTGCTGCGTCTCCGACTGCGGCAAAGAAGAGCGCCAAGTGATGAAGGAGAGGAGGACGAAGCGCGGAAAGAGAAGCTGGCGCAATCAGCGCGTGCAGCGCCGTGCGATCTCCATCCAGCGCGTATTGTGCTGCGCGCTCGCCCTCCGCACTTTCACGAATGAGCGCGATCAACCCGCTGGCGCGAACGTGGGGTGCGGCATTGTCGCTGTTTGCGTTCCAATCTGCCCAGACCGCATGGAGCAACTCCTCGTTCTCCAAACGCCGGAGCAAGGCATCGTCATCCGCGCGCCACACTGAGGGATCTTCGGCACCGTCCTTCACGATCGCAAGGTCCGAAACGTCTTCGTTTTCGAACGATCATTCGATTTTTTGATCATTCACTTGACCCCTCAAAACCAACGAGCTAGTCCGTGTTTATCGAATGAACGTTCGTTCGATAACAGGAGACCTTGCCAATGTATCGCTTCGCCCTTCTTTTCGCGCTTTTTTCGACTGCTGGTTGCGACCTCGAGCTTCCCGATGGCGACATCACTTCCGTCTACACGTGGGGCCAGTACTTTCTCGACAAGTACGAAGGCGAGCGAGAGGAGTTCAACTCGAACATCGAAGAAGGTCCGGCCCCCCTCGATACCCCTCGCACCGTGCTTCTCGTCACCGGCGTGACGATCCCGGCGGAGTGGTTTGACGGCATCAAAGCTCGTCTTGAACGCGATGGGTTTCGAACCGTGACGTGGGAACCACCCGGGCTCTTGTCGTACGACTTGTACGAAGCCTCACACGACCTCGCGGACGTGGTCGATGACATCGTTGCCGACACAGGTGAGGAGACCATCGACATCCTCGCCGAGTGCACTGGTGGGGTCATCGCGCGGTACTATGTGCAGTCGCTCGGCGGGGACGCGAACATTGATCGACTCGTGACCTTCGTCAGCCCACAGGCGGGTATCGACAAGGTTCCTCTCGCACGCGCTTTCGTGAACTGGGAGGCATTGGAAGACCTCACACCTGGAAGCGAGTTCTTGACCGACGTCGCCAGCGTACCGCTTCCCGAAACCGTGGACATGACCTCGATCTACACGTGTACGGACGAGTACATCCAGCCCTACACCACCTCGACTGTGCCCGGTGCGACCAACATCGGTCTCTGCGATGAGTTCGTGGGTCACTTTCAGACCATGTACGATCGGGAGATCTACCTGATCATGCATGCGGCGCTGACCCAGCCGCTCTCTTTCCGGACAGATATCCCGGCCGACGATCCTGCCGACGACCCGGTCGACGATCCCGTAACGGACCCGTCTGACCGTCCGGCCAGCGACTTGACCTTCGACGCGCCGGAGTTCGACGCCGAGACCACCAGCGGTTGTTCCGCAGCGGGTGGAACACCAGCGCAGGGGGCGTTCATCCTGCTCGCACTCGTTGCACTGGGCGCTCGCACACGCCGCCGTGTTTGACTCCGTTGGTGGGTCGAGGAAGCATGGGCACTGGTGAAAACGACTGCGAAAACTAAGCGTCGACGCAACAGCGAGGAAAAGCAGACCGCGATTCTCTCTGCAGCGCTCTCGCTCTTTGTGGAGCGAGGTTTTCACGGAACGGCGATGCCGCCGCTGGCGAAGAAGGCAGGCGTCGCCGCTGGCACGATCTACCACTACTTCGAAAGCAAAGAGGTGCTGGTGAACGTGTTGTTCAGACACTGGAAAGGCGTGATCGCACAGCGTATCTACACGGCGTTTCCACACGGCGGTTCCCCACGCGAACAGTTCCGGGCCATCTGGACGTCCATGGCTCAGTTCGCACTCGCCAACCCCGAAGCCTTCGCGTTTCTCGAGTTCCACCATCACGCGTCGTACCTCGACAAAGAAAGTCGGAACCTCGACGCATCTCTCAAGACGTTTGGCGAAGGGTTTGTGGTCGTCGCCCAGAAGGCAGGTGTACTCAAAGACATGCCGCCTCCAGCGTTGATGGAGCTCACCTTTGGAGCGTTCAATGGGATGATGCGTGCGCACTACGATGGCCGCATTCGCCTCGATGACACCTTGGTCCAGAACGCCGAACAAGCGTGCTGGGACATGCTCTCGGTCACTCCCTAAACAGCACCGCATTCGCTCAGCACGCAAAACGCGGGTTTCCACGTCTATCGCCTGCACTTCAACCGGGTCACGTTATGACCATGAAGCTGAGCGGGCTGCTCATCATCCTCGCCACAACCTGCGCGGACGATCCGGCACCGATTCTCGACGCTGGAGTGGACGTCACCGACAGTGGTGCCGACTCCGATTCGACTGTCGCGTTGGATGCCTCCACATCGGACGCGTATCTCGACGGCGGGGACACGATCGTTCATCCGCGCGACAGCGGGAGCGAATCCGACAGCGGCACCCGACGGTTTCCTGGCGGCTCGGGCGCTGACCTTCGCAACTACTGCTACGGACACTGCGGCGCCATCTTCGACGGAGACACCCGCAACTATTGCTACGGACACTGCGGCGCCATCTTCGACGGAGACCTGCGCAACTACTGCTACGGACACTGCGGCGCCATCTTTGACGGTGACCTTCGCAACTACTGCTACGGACACTGCGGCGCAATCTTCGACGGCGACCTACGCAACCACTGCTACGGACACTGTGGCGCGATCTTCGACAATGGCTTGAGGAACGAGTGCTACGGACACTGCGGCGCCATCTTCTAGCAGTCGCCGAAGGCGACGAGAATCGAGGGCAGCCGCGCGAGCAAAAGACTCAGTAGCTCGTGGCGCCGGCCTGTTTCAGCGCTTCGATTTCGTCCGGTGAGAAACCAGCATCGGCAAACACCTCAGCCGTGTGCGCGCCCTTCTTGGGTGCATCGCCTTCCCGAGCCTCCGCAACCGGCGTGCGTGTTTGCAGAAAACCTGCGCCCTTCTGAAACACTCCTCGCGCCACGTGCTGCGGATCTTGCTGTGCTTCTTGGGGCGTCCACACCGGTTCCAAACAACAGTCGTGCTCATCGGCAAACGCAATCCACTCGTCGCGCGTCTTGCTCGCGAACACCTCCACCAGCGCCGCCTTGTGCTTCTCTTGGTGCGCTCCTGGTGCCAACGCCTGCAAGTCCGCCTTGATCCCCACACCGGCGCAAAACGCAGTCCAGAACTTGGGCTCCAACGCAGCCAGCGCCATGTACTTGCCGTCTTTGGTGGCGTAGGTGCCGTAGGGGGCAATGCCTCCCATCAACACATCGTGACCGCGACCGGGGTTCATTCCACCAGCATGCGCGCCGTATCCAAACATCGCGAACGTGAGCGCGCCTTCGCACATCGACACATCGACGAACCGACCTTTGCCGGTTTGCGCGCGTTCGTGCAGCGCACCGAGAATGCCGATCACCGCATAGAGCGCACCACCACCAATGTCGGCCACCTGAACGCCGGGGACTTGTGGCGGCCCCCCTGCAGGACCGGTGAATCCGAGAACGCCTGCGCGCGCCAAGTAGTTCAGATCATGGCCTGCGCGTTGTGCGGCCGGACCGTCCTGTCCGTAGCCGGTGATCGCGCAGTAGATCAGCTTCGGGTTGGCTTCGTGGAGCGTTTCCCAACCCAAGCCAAGTCGCTCCATGACGCCAGGGCGAAAGCTCTCCAGCAACACATCGTAGGAAGCGACCAGACGCAAAAACGCAGCGCGTCCTGCCTCGTTCTTGAGGTCGAGAACTGCGCTGCGCTTTCCACGATTCAGATCGTGGAACACCGCGTTCATGCCGTCATCCGCAGACGGCGGCATAACTCGCAGGTAGTCGCCCGCTTTTCGATCTTCGAGTTTGTCGACGCGTGCGCCGAGGTCCGCGAGCACCATGCTCGCAAAGGGCCCCGGCAAGAGCCGCGAGAGATCGAGAACGCGAACGTTTTCGAGCATGTGCTGAGCGGAACTCAGCCCGCTGCGAGAATCTCTTGGAGCTTCGTGGCGAGCATCGCGTTGCCCTCCACCTTGAGCTCACCCGAGAAGAAGAGCTGCATCGCGGCGGCCGGGTCTTCCTGGATCTGCGCCCAGTTCTCCGACGACACCTCGATCTGGCACTCCGAGTTGCCCGCGTCACCTTCGACGACGCCCAGGTCGTCCTTGAGGTTCACAGTCCAACTGCCACCACCGTCGCCGGTGATGTTGAACAAAAAGATCGCGTCGACTTCCTTCACCTTGTCGGGGTTGTCGGTGATCTGCTTGGAAAGGGTCTCTTCGAAGAAGGTCTTGGCGTCGGCCATGTTGCTGGGCTCCTTGTGACTGAACCGTGATTCAGCGCCTGACGTAAGCGATCCGGCGCCAGTCCGCAAGCGTGATATGCGGTACCCATTGAACTCCTTCGCCGACAAGCTTCGCAGTGACGCCTATCGCCGACAGGGGGTGGCGCTCGTGGTCGACGCTGCCCTCGACCGACCGTTCCGCGAGGTGGTTGATGTCCCCGCATTGGTCGACCTGCTCGTCGCCGCAGTAACCCAGGCCACGGTTCAGGACACGATCGAACGACACGCGGCTCCGGGACTGCAGCGTCTGAGCGCGCTGGAGGGAAGAGTCGGCGATTGGGTTCCTGAAGCGTCGCGCGACGACGTCGAGGCTCTCCTTGCAGCAACACGAGTTCCGCCCTTCGCGTGGGCCAAGGAAGTTGTCGAGCCCGAGTTGTTCGGGCAGTTACTCGCTCCCGTACTCAGTGAGTGGCTGATGCAGTTCGTGGGTCGCATGCCCGGCGTGGGCGGACTTGCCGGCGCGTTCGCGAAACGCATGCGCAAGCGCAGCAGTCCCGAAGAATCGAGCAACCCGGTGGGCGATCGTCTCAAGAAGCTCACTGTCGAGTTCAGCAAGTCCACGCTCGGCAGTTTGCGCGAAGCGTTTCGAGCGCGAATCCGTTCCGACGAAGGTCGCGCGATCATCGCCAAGATTCGGACTCAAGCGTTTCGCAACACGATGGACGTTCCGCTTCAGGGGTGGATCGTTGAGCTCAAGGACCTTCCTTGGGATCGCGTGGCGGAACTCGCGCCTGCATTCGCAGAGAGCTTCGTTCGGTCCGACGCGTTCAAGTCGCTTGCTCGGTCGGAAATCACCGCGTTTGTCGACGAAGAGACCACGTTGGGCGCGTTCGCAGAGCGGCTGGGTGTGTTGCCCGACGTGCGCGCATACCTGCGGGTTCAGGGCGAAGCCGTGCTCGAAGGACTGCTGGAAAACCCTGATTTTCTAGCCTGGATCGACGCGCCCGCGCCGGAGTAGCTCACTCGCCTTCGTCGAGATCTTCAGCGAGGTAGCTCAGGATCACTTCGTCGAGACTCTTTTCGCTCAACAGGTCGCTGCCAAAGATCGAGCCTGGCGGCGCACTTCGTGGTGCAGCCGTGTGCTCGACGGCACGAGGTGGCCGCGTTTGTTGGTAACGGCCACTTGGACGCTTTTGTGGAGGCGGCGACGAAGGCTTTGTGAGCGCGGGCGTCGCGGATGCAAGTTTTGCGGCTGCGGCTTCGAGGGCATCCACATCCAGCGCCGGAGTCTCGTGCTCTTGCGTGATCTCCGCCTTGTCTTCGTCGAACTCACCGTCCCGCAACGCGATGAACATCGCTTTGTGTTGATCGCGCATCATTTGCTTGACGCGATCTTTCATGTCGGCGGCCGACACGATGTCGTGGTAGCTCGTCTTTTTGGACGCGATGATGCGTCCACCATCCGCAAACAGGTGCGTGATGATGTGCGGGTGCTTGACTCCCGAATCCTCAGTTTGGATGTGGTAGAGCTTGCCCTTGTGACGAACGTTGGTGTTGTACCCGAGAAGGGGCGATGCCATCGCGGAACCATGCTATCACGCCCGCCGGCCGGCAAAGCATTCGCCGCCTCGAAATAACTATGCCCAAAGATAGCGTTCGACCCCTCCTCTTCCGGCCTGGCGCCCAGTACACCTGCTTTGGCGACGGACTGTGCTGCACAGACATCCATGGATTGGGACCGCTGACCAAGTCAGAGCTGGTCCAAATCCGTAAGATCGACCCAGAAGGCGCCCATTTTGACGATGAGTTCGACGACCGGATGCTCAAACCGGTCACCGATGGAGGCTGCTACTTCCTGATGGAAGATCTGCGTTGTCGGGTGCATGCCGAGCATGGCCCCGAAGCGAAACCCGACGGGTGTCGACGCTTTCCGCTGGGTCTGATCGCAACACCGGATGGCGGGCGCGTCACCACCATGCATCGCTGCCCTTGCCGCACGATGGGTTCACGTCCGGACCTGACAGAGGACGCGGTCATCTCCTCGATCTCCGACAGCAAGGGAAAGCCGACAGCCGACGATCGCGTCTCGAAGGTCAAGATCAGCCGCAAAGGTAAAAAGATCTCTTGGGATGAGTGGAAAGAGATCGAAGCCAAGTTGCTCGGGCAACTCGCCGATGGCGTGGCACCCGAGAAGGTGCTCGCGATGGAGCCTTTCCCGAAACTGAAGAAGACCTCGTGGGAAGATCAGCACGAAGAGCTGGTTGAGAACGCACGGGACGGAAGTGCGTTTGGAATTGCTGCGGGCTGGTTCGCCGAGATCATGCGCAGCCTGGCCGAACCCAGCTACCGCGCGCGTCCGCCCTACGTGCGTCCATGGGCACCCGCGTTCGATCGCGCCGAGAAGCGAGATGGTCACACACGAAGCGCCGACGAGGTGTTTGCGGATTGGATCTCGGATGAGATTTGGTCGATGAAATGGCACGACCTTGGTGGTTGGGACGTGATGCGTGCGGACCTGTCCACGCGATTGGCCATTGCGCGCGCCATCGTCGAGCGGCTACTCGCAGAGCACTACCTGCATCCGGGTCGTGCAGCGGCAGAAGCCGTCATGGTCGTGGAACTCATCGGCGAATCCGAGCATTGGAGCGCCATCCACGACGCGATCCGCGTCTGAGCTCAGATACGCGTCTGAACTCAGATACAGGTATCGGGTACGGGCGAAGCGATCGCGTCACACGGTCGCCACAGCCGCCCCAACTGGTTCGGTGTCAACGTTTCGGTTGGCGTCGACACCGCGCTGATGTCGCCGCACTGATCGACGGCGTTGAATCCAATGCTGGAACACTCCGGCGCGGACCCACTGTAGGGCGCGATCAGCTCCCACGTGGTTCCCGTGAAGAGATCCACGAAGGCTCCTGACGCCACACGCAGTCGACTCATCCCGCCACCGGAGTTGTTGAACCAACCCGACGCCAAGCTGTTGCCCTGCATGTCGAGTGCGCTGATGTTGAGGCCAAACAAGGTCGGATCGTTGGGGCCAAAGAACGGGTAGCTACACGCGCTGGCGGCTTGGTTACGAATCGCGACGTACACACCACGCGGTGGAATGATGTCCGCAGCGCCAAAGTCCAAGTAGCGCACACCACTGCACGAACTGGGATTGCAGTAGCCAAAGTGGTTGCCGTCCAGTGCCACAGGACAGTGCGAGAGGTTGGTGATCTCGATCGCTTCACCGGCCTCACAATCCGCGCCGGGACACGCACCGTCGCCGTTGATCACGTACTCGCTAAACACGATGTTGTCGGCCGAAGGCGCAATCGGAGTGGTGCACGACTCGATCAGGTTCACAGTGACCGGCGCACTCACACTGCAGCAGGTCGCATCGCTGTCGAGACACGCACGCACCACGATTTCAACGCTGGTTCCAGGCGGCGCACTGCCCGCGCCGATCTCGGTACTCGGGCGATGCCAGTTTTGGCCAGTCATCGTTACAGTCCCGTAGCTCGATCCATCGGCGAGCAACGTGTAGTTTTGACCCGCGGGCAAAGGCGAAACCTCTACAACGGGACGTCGGTCCCAGCTGATGGAACACGACTCGATCGTCGGTGTCGGCGGAGGCGTGCAGCTCGGCGCCGCGCTCACCATGACTGTGCAACACCGGGTTTCCGCTTCGTCGTCGGTGACACAAAGCCGCAACGTGTAGTCGCCCGCGACGTCCGGCGTGAAGTTGGTCGTTGCTGTGTTGTTTGGTGTGGGTGCCGCGATCGAACCGCCGGGTGCCGTGACCACGGTCCATGCAAACGACACGCTTCCGCCATCCGGATCGGAACCAGAACCCGAGAGCGTCACCATCTCGCCCACGGTCACCGACTCGCTGCCGGGACACATCACGTCGGGCGGGAACCGCGGACACACATCGTCTTCGTCGACCGGACCGTCGCAGTCGTCGTCCATCGAGTTGCACAACTCCATGACCGGATCGATGCCACCCAAACACGGACCCCAGCGACCCAGCGCGTCGCACGTCTCGGTGCCTCGAACACAAACGCCCACGCTGGTCCCGCATGCACGGGTCATCCCTGTGATGCAGTCGCAGCCTTCGTCCGTCATCGAGTCGCAGTCGTCGTCCGTTCCGTCACACGTTTCGGTGCGCGGATCGACCCCGCCGGTACACGCGCCCCACATGCCTGCCGAACAGAGTTGTGAGCCTTCGACGCAACGTCCAACTCCGGTGCCGCACGAACGCGTGGTTCCATTGGAACACGCGCAGCCTTCGTCGACCGCGCCGTCACAGTCTTCGTCCTCGCTGCCTTCGCACACCTCGGTGGTCATCAGTACTGCGCCTTCGCAACTGCCCCACACGGCTCCACCGCAGGTCTCCGTACCGGCAACGCACGCACCGATATCGGTTCCGCAGCTTCGGGTGAGCATCTCGTCGGTGCTCCCGTCGCAGTCGTCGTCCACGCCGTTGCAGGTCTCGCCAATCGGATCGATGCGGCCCATGCACATGCCGAACACGCCATCCGCGCAGGTTTCGATTCCCGCCACGCATCGACCCACATCGCTTCCGCACAGGCGGGTGACGTCCTCGTCGACTGCTTCGTCACAGTCGTTGTCGAGTCCATCACACGCTTCGTCGACCGCTGGGTTGCCACCCTCGCACGTACCCCACGCGCCGTCGCTGCAGGTCTCACGGCCGGGCCGACATGCGCCTACGTCGGATCCGCACGCGCGCGTAAGTCGTTCGTCGATCGTCCCGTCGCAATCGTTATCGACGCCGTCGCAGGTTTCGACACCTGGCGGTGTGGCGCCCTCGCACATCGTGCGGCGTCCATCCACGCATCGCGACACACCAGGCTCGCACGCGCCCACGTCCAACCCGCACGCAATGTCGGGATCACCATCGGCACACTCGCAACCGTTGTTCGCGGCTCCATCGCAGTCTTCGTCTACACCAGCGACATCACAGACTTCGGCCGAGGGGCGTACATCGCCTTCGCAAGGTCCCCACGTCGCGAATTCGGCGGGGCCTTCGCAAATCATCATTCCGACTGCACACGCGCCCACGTTTCGTTGCGCGCTGGTCCCACGGAAGCAGGGTGCAACTTCACCCGACGCACACGAGCAGCCCTCGTCCACGCCCTCGTCACAATCGTTGTCGAGAAAATCTCCGCACGTGTCCTCCAGATCACACTCGGGCGGTACATCTGCATCCGACGTGTCGGGCCCCGCATCGATCAGCGGCACGTCGTCGCTGACATCCGTACCGACATCGTCGAGAGCGACATCCGGGGAAGCGTCGCCGCCACCATCGGGTCGAGAAGTCCCGCCGCAGTCACACGCTACGACGCACGCGAGCACACACAACAAGCCAAGGCGCACGATCCACCATCGCACGAAGGCCTGCTGAGTTCATGTGGCGACTGGGTAAATCGTGCGAACGAGGCACCTCCAACTCCACGATCCTAGGCGAACGCCGCCGTGTGCAAAGATCGCGCGAGACGCGAATCCCGAGTGATTGCGTGAAGGCCGTTCCCGGACCACATTTTCTCCTTGGCCGAACGCGCCTTCAGTTGCGCCAAGGCCCGAGTCGAGTTTGGACGCTCGATTCGATTGGGAGGTTCTGGTGCGATTTCTTTTCTTGGCGATTTCTTCGGGAATCGCAGTGCTCACTGCGTTGAGCGCGTCGGCGCAAGCGCCGCTGCTTGGTGGTCTTGGTGGTCCGGTCGACTACGGCACGGAGTGCCTCCACCTCAACGACGACCAGTCATCTCCCTCGATTGATCTCCGGCCTGCGTTTCCCGCTGGTCTGCGCTTCTTCACCGAGACGCACACGCAGGTCTACGTCAACACCAACGGCAACATCACGTTCTCTGGTGGTCTCGGCACCTACACGCCGCGCTCGTTCCCGATCGCGGCACAGCCGATGATCGCGCCCTACTGGGCCGACGTCGACATTCGGACGCCTGGCAGTTGTTCGTCGGGAAGCTCCGGCGTTTGTGCGAGCACCGGCGACAACTCCGTGTGGTGGCACCTGGAACCCGGTCGCATGATCGTCACCTGGTACGACACTGGGTACTACCGCTGTCACGACGACCTTCGCATGAGCTTCCAGTTGATCCTCACCGCCGTTCCTGGATGCGGTGGGTCGATGGGCGATTTCGACGTGGAGTTTCGCTACAACCGCTGCGAGTGGGAAACCGGCGACGCGTCGAGCGGCACCGGCGGATTTGGCGGTACCGAAGCACAAGCGGGTTTTGACGCGGGCAACGAAACCGACTTCGTCGCCATCGAAGGGTCGTTGATGCCTGGTATCGCCAACCACCTGTGCACCAACTCCAACGTTGGCGAGTCGGGTGTCTGGCGCTTTCAGGTTCGAAGCGGAACCGTCATCTGCCCGGATGCTGGCGCGCGTTGCGACACCGGCTCGGTGGGTGTCTGCGCAGAAGGTGTGACGCAATGTGTGGCGATGGGCACCGAGTGTTTGCCGGTTGTTCCGGCCGGTCCGGAGCGCTGTGATGCGTTGGACAACGACTGCGACGGAAGCGTGGACGAAGGCGACGAGCTTTGCCCGCTCGGCGACGTCTGTGACCGCGGAAGCTGCATCGCGCCCTGCTTCGAAGGCAGCTGCACCGAAGGCTTCAGCTGCAATGATTCGTTCGTGTGCATTTCCGACGGTTGCGATGGCATCGAGTGTCCCGCGGGGCAGCGCTGCCGTGGCGGCGAGTGTGTCGACGCCTGCGCTGGCGTCGTGTGTCCCGGCGACCAGGCATGCCGAGGTGGTCGTTGCGTCGATCTTTGCGGCGACCTGACCTGCGACCCGGAGTGCACGGTGTGTTCGCGCGGCGAGTGCATCACCCGCTGCGATCTTCCTGGTGGCGCTTGCGGTCCCGGTGAGATGTGCACGCCGTCTGGGCTGTGCGAGGCCACCGAGTGTGTTGGCGTGACGTGCGATCCCGGATTCGTGTGTCGCCAAGGCAGCGGATGCGTCGATGCGTGCGAAGGCGCCGTGTGTCCGGAAGGCGATACCTGCTCGATGGGGTTCTGCAGCGGCGGCGACCCTGTGCCTCGTCCCGACGCAGGTCCGCGAGACCCTGGCGCGACCCCGGATTCCGGACTCTTCGATTCAGGTCTCTTCGATGCAGGCCGCGAAGTTCGTCGCGGAGACGATGGTTGCAGCTGCGCCGTACCTGGCGGACAGCGCCACGACGAGCGGGCGTGGATCCTGCTCTTCGGTGTCGCGGTGGCGGTCCGCCGGCGGAACGCCAGGCGTCGCCAGGCCTCTCGACGATAAACGTCGACGCACAGCACGGAACGACAGCTGCAAAGGGGAACGGGTCATGCGACTCGTTCCCTTTTTCGTGTTCATCGTTCTGTCTTCGCTCATGCACGCCAAGGCGCGGGCATGCACGGTTCCAAGCGTGGTGTTTGTGCTCGATCGCTCGTCGAGCATGCTCGATCGCAACGGTGATCGAACTAAATGGCATGCCGCACTCGACGCTCTCTATGACGCGGGCAACGCGTTTCACGAACGGGCACGCGTGGGTCTTCAAGTGTTTCCACTTCCCGATCGCTGCGAGCCGGGGGACATCGTTCTGGCGCCGGACTTCCACGATGGGATTACGCTGGTCGAACACGTCGGTCTGCAACCACCTCCCACAGGCAACTACACGCCGATGGCGGAGACTCTGCGCGTCCTCTCGACCTACGCACCCATGCTGGAACCGGGTGGCGATGCCCACGTCATCCTGATCACCGATGGTTGGCAGTGGTGTCACCCCTACGATCGTTCGGCACGCTTTACTCCAGTATCCGCCGCAGCAGAGCTGAACGATCTGGGCATGACCGTTCACGTCGTCGGTTTTGGTGCAGGGGTCGACGCGCTAGCACTCAACCGAGCCGCGATTGCCGGTGGCGCAGCTCGAGCAGGTTGCGATCCAACGCTTACCGACCCCATGGCCACAGGGCACTGCTACCACCACGCCAGCGACCCCGCGTCGTTGCACGCGATTGCGATGCACTTGGCGGAAACGATTGGCGCCGAGGTTTGCAACGGACGCGACGACGATTGCGACGGCGTGACCGACGAGGGTCTCGATCGCGATGGTGACGGGTTCAGCGCCTGCGAAAACGACTGCGACGATCAAAGCGCCACGGTGTTTCCAGGCGCGCCCGAAGACTGCAGCGGCGTGGACCAGAACTGCGATGGCAGCATCGACGTCGGCTGTGCCTGCGAGCCAGGCGCCGTACGAGATTGCCTCGGTGGCTCACCAGGAATCTGTGGCGGAGGATGGCAGCTGTGCGTCGGCGGCGTGTGGACGGCGTGTGAAGGTGGCCGAGTTATCGCCACCGAACGTTGTGACGGATTGGACGACGACTGCGATGGTGATGTGGACGAAGATGTACGCTGCGCCGGAGGCGAGCTGTGTTTGGCCGGCGAGTGCGTCCCACTCGATCTTCCTGAGCCTGAAGCCAGCGATCCACCCGAAGAAGGTCGGGTGATTGAACTACCTTCACCAGGCTGCGCGTGTCGCACAGCGGGCTCGGGCGACTGGCTGGGAACATTGGGCTTGTTCGCCCTCTTGCTCTGGCGCCGCTACACTTGGAGTCAGGCATGACTGAAATCGTCATCCGAATGCTCCAAGATCTGCGTGCGCACATGGAACGCATCGATGCGCGTTTCGACAAGATGGAGGCTCGCTTCGAACTCCGCTTCGAGCAAATCGACTCACGCTTCCTGGTCATTGAGAGCACGCTCCTGAACCTCGCGGAGCAAAACCGCGAGGCTCTCGAAGATGAGCAGTCCTGAATTTGACCCCTCGAGGGGTGCGGATGCTACGTAAAGGGCGTGAGCTCAGGGCGATGGGCACAATGGATCGGCGCGGTGGCATTCGCGCTGGCGACTTTGGTGTTGGCGGAAGCTGCAGCCGACGCTGCACCCTGGCGTCGTCGCAGACGCCCGGATGTTCGAAGCAATCGTCGCGCGACCGCGCTGGTGGTTCCAAGCGACTGGCCCGCCGAGCCCGAAACACCTGAGTCGATCGACCCGGAACGATTCGCCAGTGCGTTGCGACAGCTCTGCGGTTGGATGCCGCCCGAACGCGCTCGCAACTACACCGGCTGGATGATCGAGTACGGCAGCGAGTTCAACATCGACCCGTTCATTCTTGCCGCGCTCAGCTTCCGCATGGGTCGCTGCAACCCTCGCGCCGAGGCACTCGGTGGCTACGGTCTTACGGCGATCCCGCGTCGCATGTACGGCGACTTCGTCCGTCGTGGAACCTACCGCTATTGGGTCCACAAAAACGAAGAGTGGGAAGAACGCACGCTCGACGTCTCTCGCTTTCCGTTCTCAGAGCATCGGCTCCAGCGCGCGCAGGAGAACATCTACTTCGCGTCTGCGTTCCTCCACGTTTGGCGTGAACAAGAACGCTCGTTGGGACTCGCATACGAACAACATCCGCATCGCCACTTCGTGTCGCACTTCGTCTGGGGCGACCGGATCATCTCGGATCGCGCCGAAGACCGCGTACTGACGGATCGACGTCGCATGTTGCAGTACTACGGCACCGTCGACATGCCCGAACCGATTCAGACGTTTGGACTGGAGATGGGCGCCCCACTCGACGGCTCTCCGCGATTGATCAGCAGCTGGATCGGCGCAGAACGTGACGGCGGACAGCGTTCCCATCGGGGAATCGACGTCGAAAGCGTGTTGGGTGAACCCGTTCGGGCTGTGGCCGACGGACGCGTGAACTTTGCCGGGGTGGATTTTCCTGGTCAGCGCGCCAACGACGGCAACATGACCAAAGCGGAGATCGAAGCCGTGCCGCGACAACAACTCGGTCGCGGTGGGCGCTACGTCTGCATTCTCCACCGGCCTTCAGGCGAGGACGCGCCCGGATGGTTGCGCTCCTGCTACATGCATCTCGAGGACGTCGACGTTCGCAACGGACAAGACGTCACGCGCGGCGAGCGCATCGGTACTGTCGGACGCACCGGCATGATCAGCAGCGCACCCCACCTGCACCTCGAACTGCATTCGCCAGACGGCGTCGAAGACGCAAGCGAAGCACTGGCGGGAATCCTAATCGGTCGTAAACCGGAAGAACCGCCTCGACGACGTCGTAGAAGACGACGTGAGTGAATCTGAGAAGAAGAAGCCTTCCAAGGCCAACATCATCGTGCTGGGCGTCGTCGTCGGTGCGGGCGGTCTCGCAACCATCGGCCAGAATCTCTCGGACGACATCGCCGGCTCGATGACCTGGACCCTGGGACTGCTTCTCGTTGGCGCGCTGCTTGGTGGCGGAGGTGCCTACGTCGCGTCGAAGCTCATTTGACCCGCGCAGGCCAATGGTCCGCGACGAGTTGATCGCGCCACTCCAACAAGTCTGCGTAGCGTGAGGCAAGTCGCGCATCGGTCCACACGCCTCGCTCGATTTCGCTGCGACGAATGTGCGTCCCGGGGCTAACGAACTCCAACACCACAGCCATCGTCAGATCGGCGTAGGAAAATCGGTCGAGCAAGTAGCGTTTGCCATCCAACGCGGTTCGCCACTTTTCAAGCGCATCTTCGAGATCGGTTTGTGGTCCTGCGGGGTACTTTTTCTTCAACTGCTTTGCCGCCAAGACCGCGACGGGACGCAGCGCGTTGTGAAAACGTGCCGGAAAGATCCCGTCGAGTGCGTCGCGTTGTGCTTCGGGATCGCGCAGCGTGGCTGCAATCGCGCGATGGCGTCCCGCAGACAACGCGGTGTCGGCGACACCACTCCAGTAGCGAGCAGCTTCCACGTCGAAGAAGAGCGCTTCGCCTTCGCCGATGCGATCCGCATGGCGCGCGATGTCCCAGCTCTCATCCAGCACATCGCCGTCGGGCTCGAACAAGATCGGCACCGAGACTTTGGCAAACGGACGACGCAAGCGAAGACGTAACTTGGGTTCTTCGATCGTCGGGGTGTACACCGTGGAGCGGTATTTCACCCGGTGGTGATCAAGCGCCCAGCGCGCGCGTTGTGACCAAGGCGAATAGATGATGTGGACGAGTTCTCGGGCAGACACGGGCTCAGAGGATGCCCGAAATGCGCGCGATGCGAATCATCCAAACGACCGCGGAGGATGCTGCCAACATGATAGCGACGCGTTCAAAGCGCAGCCGGTCGAGGGTTTCGAGCACCCGCCATCCTCGAACAAACCCAGTGGCAGCGATCGGGATCGTAAAGAACGACACCAAAAAGAGTGCGACGCCAAAAGGGTTGGCGCGCGATGCCATGACAAACTCGCCCCGTATCATGTGCGTGAAGCACGTGGTCAAGCCGCAGCCCGGACACGGCAAACCCGTGACCATCAGAAACCCGCACGGCGGCAATCCCAGCTGCGTGTGTGTGCCGTGGCCCACGGGATTGGGCGTCAGGGTCATCGCGGTGATCATCACCGCAGTCGGCACGGCAAACAGAAAGAACCACCCCATCCGCGACGTGATGCGCGATTGGCGCGCAGGTTCTGCAGCGGAAACTTCGGTCACATCAGGAGCTTACGGTCTGAACCCCGCCCGTCAATCGACGGGCTCGCGCCAGCCAGGATCGCGCGATCCATCGCAGACGCAGGCGGACGTGCAGTTGAGAGGTTCGGTTTGTTCTGCAACGCCAGCACCGACGGGATTGTTTCCGCCAGCGCGATGGTGCGCGAAGTGCGCGTGGAGACATTTCAGTCCGGTCCCCCGAATCCCGGCGATCCCTCCGTCGTGAGATCCGCCGCGAGCATCTCGATAGTGCGCGTGTGCCTGTGACATCGCCTCGGCCAACGCGGGCTCGCTCGCGAGTCGGGCCTCCCACGCACGGACGCCACCCGCGGCTTCCAAGCGTGCGATCCGACGGTGGGCGAGTGGACAGGACAACCAATAATGGGTGGGAAAGGGTGTGCCGTCTTCGAGCGTGGGAGGTACCGCGACAACCACCGGCAGCCCCAGAGCACACCGGGAAACCACCTCGGATTGGGCACGGAGCGCTCGACCGATCTGCGCTTCCACGATCGTCCGGTCCTCGTCGTTCACGCACGCAGCCTAACACCCAGTCGCGTTTGCATCGGATACACAAAGCGGAGGATGATGGTCCGGCAGTGCAAGGCGCAGCAAAGGAAGCCCACCCGGGTGAAGTTGTGGGTGGTCGGTTCCGTATCGAGGCGGAGCTCGGCGAAGGCGGCATGGCGCAGGTCTACAAAGTCACCGACGTCGCCACGTCCAAGTCGTATGCACTGAAACTGATCAAGCAGGACGCGGCGGCCGATCCCCAGGCCATGGCTCGCTTGCGCCGCGAAGGCGAGGTCCTGACCAATCTGAACAACCCCGCCGTGGTGGCCATCGAGACGTTCGGCAAACTGCCTGACGGACGCTTGTTCATCGCCATGGAGTTGCTCGAAGGCGAAACCCTCGGCGACCGAATGCGTCGCGAGAAGCGGCTCGCCACAGAAGCACTGATTCCGATCGTGACCGGTGCCGCGGCTGGACTCACTGCTGCACACCAAGCGGGTGTCATCCATCGTGACCTCAAACCCGACAACATCTTCCTGCAGTCGCTGGGAGGTGATCGGATGCAGGTGAAGCTGCTCGATTTTGGAATCAGCAAGGTCTACGGGGTTGAAGAACGGTTGACGCGGACGGGCCAGATCCTCGGAACTCCGCGCTACATGGCTCCGGAGCAGCTCGCTGCAGATCACGACTTGGATGGGCGCGTCGACACTTACGCGCTTGGCGTCATCCTCTACGAAGCGCTTGCGGGTTCACCACCATTCATTGCGACGAGTCCCTCGGATCTAATTGTGTCGATCCTTCATGGAAAGGTGACTCCGCTGTCCACACTGCGCTCGGATTTACCCGAAGACGTGGTCACCGTTGTGATGCGCGCGATGGCGCGTGCGCGTGAGGCTCGATATTCAAGCCCTCGCGAACTCGCCGAGGCGTTCCTCGAAGCAAACGGTGGTCGGGAGTCGACGCCGGGTCCTCGGCACGGGGTGGGAACCGCCGTGCTGGGTGGAGGCGGACAGAGTCCACTGAGCGATCCGAAAACGCGTGAAGAGGGTTTGCGGCTCGGCACGTTCAGCGCGATGCAGCCGCTCGCGCCACCGAGCAGCGCAGCTCCAATCGCCAAGACCGTCGCCGGAAAGAAGCGGCCGCAAGCGGTGCAGCCGCCTCCGAGTTCTGGCGAGACCCCCTTGGACGCACGCTCCGACGCGAGTGACTCGTTTCCGCTGGGTGGTGCCAGCGATTCGTTTCCACTGGGTGGAGCCAGCGATTCGTTTCCACTCGGCGGTGCGAGTGACTCGTTTCCACTTGGACCTGAGAGCGGCGCGTTCAATACGTCAACTGCGATTCCAACGCACAGCCGACGTTGGTTGTGGGTGGTCGCTGCACTGATCGCCGGCGGATTGAGTGCTGCACTTGCACTCTTCCTGCTTCAGTCGTCGGCCGAAGAGGCGCCAGAGCCTGAGGTTGAGGCCGCTCAGCCTGCGATGGCGATTCCGGTGGAGACCATGCAAGCGACAGCAGCTCCCGAACCCGCCGAGGCAGTTGAGGTTGAGGTGACGATGGAGATGCCTGCCGGTGCAGTCGCCCCGAGCGACGAATCGACAGGGTCGAGCTCTTCGCAGCGACGCCGACGACGCGAACGCGACCGTGAAACGATGACCGCGATGGAGACCACGACGGAAATGGAGACGATGGAAACCGTCGAAACGATGGTTCCCGATCCGTACGTCAGCGACACGCGGGATCCCTACGACCAAGCCCGCGACGCCTTGCATCGTGGCGATGCCAATGCCTGCATCTCCATCCTTCGCGACGCTCGTCTCCGTGGAGCGAGTGCACTGCGTTTGGAGGGTGACTGCTACCTACGCGCCGGACGCCAGAATGACGCAGTGAAAGCCTACGAAGAGTTCTGTCGCCGATACCCCAGCAACAGTTCGACGGCAGCGATTCGCGGACTCGTCGAGAGCCTGGGTGGAAGCTGTCCGTGAGTGAAGACGCCCGTTTCGGCGAGCTCTATGGACAATCCAAAGCCATGCGCGCCGCGTTCGACTTGCTTGGACGCGCGGCACCCACGGACCTGGCGATCGTGCTGCTGGGTGAAACCGGTACAGGTAAGGAGCTCGCGGCACGCGTTCTTCACGCGGAGAGCACGCGCGCATCCGGCCCCTTTGTGGTCGTGGACTGCGGTGCCATCGCAGCGACTCTGATCGAGAGCGAGTTGTTCGGTCACGAACGCGCGGCGTTCACAGGGGCGGAAAAGCAGCGTCGAGGCGCGTTCGAAACAGCACATCGCGGAACTGTGTTTTTGGATGAGATCGGAGAGCTGCCGCTCGAACTCCAACCGAAGTTGCTGCGTGTGTTGGAGCGTCGTGAAGTGCAGCGTCTTGGAGCGTCCCGTCCCACGTCCGTGGATGTTCGGATCGTGTGCGCGACCCACCGCGACCTCGCATCGATGGTGAATGAGGGCACGTTCCGAGAAGACCTCTTCTTTCGTCTCGCAGAGATGGTGATCACGCTTCCGCCGCTACGTGAACGTCGCGACGATATTCCACTCCTCGCCGGGGTAATTTTGAAGGATCTCGCGGACAACGGCGGGCCCGCAGCAAGCATCAGCGACGCGTGCATGGGGCTTTTGACCAAGCACGACTGGCCGGGAAACGTGCGACAACTCCGGAACGTTTTGCGTCGCGCTGCGGTGATGAGCGAAGACGGAACGATCCAAGACGTTGAGCTCGGAGCCACGGCGACGAGTTCGACACCGACGAGCACCCTGATCGACGAGTCCTTGCCGCTCAAGGAAGCACGCGACGCGTGGAACGGCGCGCTTGAGCGCGAATACCTCGAACGGGTGTTGTCTCGATGCGGCGACGATCTGGACCGGGCCGCGACCGAGGCAGGTATGCATCGCAAGAGTCTAGAGCGCTTGTTGCGTCGACACGGACTTCGCACGCGCAACGCTTGAACCCAACTGCCCAACATGATCTAACCCATCAGTGATCGGCGCAGAGCCCGCACGTAGCTTTTCTGATCCCCAACTCGTTCCTCGCGTCCGCGTATTCGCCGAATCGGTGAGTGTCGACGCCGACGGATACGGCACGACGTTTCGGGAAGTTCAGGCACCTCTGATTCAGCTTTCGTTTACCTACCCAGAAGTGGGGGAGACGATTGCTGCGGATGATCCTCGCGAAAGCTTCTTTCGCGCGTCGAAGTCTGGGGCGTACGCCATTCCTCGTTCGCACGAAGCCGAACTCGAAGCGCGTCGCGTGCTCGAAGGGCTAGGCGCGGTTGAACTCGCCTGCGTGGACTCCATCGGCGTGCCGCCTGACATCGACGCCGACTACGTGGTTCGCGTCGATGGCGACCGAAACGCCTGCTGCGCGTTTAGTGAACACGCGATTCCCCAGCTACGCGCAATGGGCTGGGAGGTCGAGGTCGACAGCCAGTACCCGTTCCAGGTCGTGCCTGGCGAAGCACAGCTCTACGCCAACGTCACGCCGGACGATGAGCGTCCAGACTGGTTCGCCATCGAACTCGGTGTCGAGATCCGCGGTCGACGCGTGTCCTTGATGCCGATTCTGTTGAACCTGCTCGATGAGGGTGGCGAGTCTCTGTACGCCGTCAACCGCTGCATGCGCGACACCTACGCGCTACCGGTTAGCGAAACTCACCACGTCACCGTTTCATCCAAGCGACTGCAGACGTTGATGCGTGTGTTGATCGAACTCTACGAAGGTGCAGGCGAGATCGTGCGCTTTCCGCTCGCGCGCGCCGCAGCACTCGAACCGCTCGACGAACTCTTCGCCGCCACCCAACTGCATGTCCCGGAACGCGCGCGAAAAGCCGTTCGCCGACTGCATCCCGTCGAGGAGGTTGTGGACTCGCCCCCGATGCTGCGCGCGACGTTGCGTCCCTATCAGCTCGACGGCTTGCGCTGGCTTCAACACCTTCGTGCCAACGACGCGGGCGGTGTCTTGGCGGACGACATGGGCCTGGGCAAAACCCTGCAGTGCATCGCCCACATCGTGGTGGAGAAGGCTGCCGGTCGGATGAGCGATCGACCGTGCTTGGTCATCGCTCCGAAGAGCTTGATGGGGAACTGGGCACGCGAGATTCGCAAGTTTGCCCCGCATTTGTCAGTGGTTGCGTACCACGGACCGCAACGTCACAAGCGCGTTCGTCAACTGCGGTCCGCCGATGTTGTTCTGTCGAGCTATCCGATCTTGGTTCGGGATGAAGCGCTCGCGGATCAAGCCTGGCATTTGCTTGTCTTGGACGAAGCTCAAGCCATCAAGAACAGTCGTAGTCGCGCCCACGCGGCCGTGAAGTCGTTGGACGCACGTCATCGACTCGCACTGAGCGGAACACCTGTCGAAAATCACCTCGGTGAACTTTGGGCGCTGTTCGACTTTGTGGAGCCGGAGCTACTCGGCAGCGAACTGCGTTTCAAGAGTTGGTTCCGCACACCGATTGAACGCTACAGTGACGAAGGTCGCCTCGAGGCACTCCGAGCCCTCGTTCGTCCACACATCCTGAGACGCCGCAAACAAGAAGTCGCCACGGACCTCCCACCGAAGACGCGCTTGCGCCGTCCGGTGGAACTGACCGGCAAGCAGCGCGAACTCTACGAGAGCATTCGGCTCAGTGCGCATGGAGACGTTCGGCGTGCGATTCAGAAGCGGGGCCTCGCTGCCAGCACACTTCCAATCCTGGATGCGCTGATGAAACTGCGGCAACTCTGCTGCGATCCCAAACTGGTTCGCATGCACGCCGCTCGATTCGTGCGCGAGTCCGCAAAGATGGAATCGCTACTCGAACTCGTCGACGCGCAGCTTCAGGGTGGCCACCGGATCCTCATCTTTTCGCAGTTCACCACTATGCTCGGGCTCATCTCGAAGGAGCTAGGTGCCCGCAACGTGCGGCACTTCATGCTCACCGGGCAGAGCAAGAAGCGACAGCAGTTGTGCGACCGATTTGAAGCCGGTGAAGCCGAAGTGTTTCTGATCAGCCTCAAAGCAGGTGGCGTCGGATTGAACCTCGTGAGTGCCGATACCGTGATCCACTACGACCCGTGGTGGAACCCTCAGGCGCAGGAACAAGCCACAGACCGTGCGTACCGAATCGGACAAACCAAGCCCGTGTTTGTGTACGACCTGTTCGTGGCTGGAAGCGTCGAGGAGCGAATGCTCCAACTTCAGGAGCGGAAGCGAAAGCTTGCTGACGCGATCCTCGAAGGCGATGCACCGACCGTCGAGCAGTTCACGGAGAGTGATGTCGATGTGCTGTTTTCTCCATTGATGGCCCACTAACTTCCTTCATCGTCGTCGTCGCGCCCTACGTCTCCGGCCTTCGGCCTCCAACTTTTCCGCCTTCGGCTTACGGGCACGACTCCTCCTTGAGGAGGTCTTAGCAAGACCTCCCCCACGACTTCGTCGCGGGTCCCCCTCCAAGCTCGCGCTCCGCGCGCGTCTCGGCTCGGAGAGCCTCGACGTTGTCCGACTGTTGGCGTCACTCAGACGAACGCTTCGCGTTCTGAGCTCGGGCCACGTCGTGATCCTTCCTCCAATCAAGTTCGCTTTTCGCACACGGCGCCGTGCCCTTGCCCGCGCACTCGTACGCTGATCTGTGGTAACGAGACGGGATGGGCGTCCCGTTTCGTCACGTCTTGCAACAAGGGCCTGTTCTCGCCGCCATGGCCAAAGGCGCCATCGCAGCAGCACGTGGACCTTCAACCACAACAGCGCCCGCGACACCGGGACCTTGGCTGGAAGAGACACTCGCACCACGCCCTCGCGACCTGATTCGCGACTACGTGCGACACGTCGGAGGAGACCCTTCGAGCTACCGCAAAGAGGTCCCCCCTCACTTGTTCCCGCAGTGGGTCTTTCCACTCCAAGCACGCGCACTCGAAGGCATCCCCTACCCGATGCAAAAGGTCCTCAACGGAGGCTGCCGTCTGAAGGTCAAAGGGCCACTTCCAACGAATGAAGCACTGGTCGTTCGTACGCGTCTGGAGGGCATCGACGACGATGGACGCCGCGCGGTGATTCACCTGGTCGCACACACGGGAACACGCTCAGAACAAGAACTCTTGCGCGCCGACCTCTTCGCGATCGTGCCGCTCGGCTCCAAGAAAAAGGGCGCCAAACGCGAGCGCGCTCGCGTCCCTGAACGCGCCAAAGAGATTCAACGCTGGAAGATTGGCGCAAGCGCCGGACTCGACTTCGCCAAGCTCACCGGCGACTTCAATCCGGTTCACTGGGTCCGGCCATACGCACGCGCGTTTGGTTTCCGCAGCTGCATCCTTCACGGTTTCTCCACGTTCGCGCGAAGCTGGGAAGGTCTGCGCGCGCGCATGCTGCGTCCGAGCTTGCTCGACGTGCGCTTCACAAAGCCTCTCGTGTTGCCCGCACGCGTCGGCCTCTTTCTCACTCCCGAGCAACAGGTGTTCGTCGGCGACTCCGGCGGTCCCGCCTACCTCGAAGGAACGTATGCATGAGTGATCTGCTTCTTCAGCTCAGTGGCAACCCCCGAGCACGGCAACTCGTCAAGAGCTTGGGGCTGCCGGTGCCGATGCCTCAGGTCCTGCGTCGTGCACGCGGCGCCTATGAGGAACGGCCCTTACGTGACCGTACGCTTCTGATTGGCGGCGGCCTCATCGGTGAACTCGCCGAGTCGCTCGCTCGCAGTGTGATCGAAGCCGGAGCGGATGTAGTCATTCGCGGAGGTACCGGAGCCTTTGATGCACCCGCCGAAGCGTGGGGCCGACCGCTTCGCGATGTCAGCGACTTGAGCGAAACCGAACGAGTCCACGGGATGGTGTTCGACGCGAGCCACATCCAAGACGTGCTCGGCCTGCGAGGGCTCTACGAGTTTTTCCACCCGCACATCCGGCGTCTCTCGCCCTGCAGTCGCGTCGTCGTGCTGGCGAGACCACCCGACGAAGCACAGTCGGTGGAAGTCGCTGCAGCGCGCCAAGGGGTCGAAGGGTTCGTACGCTCACTCGCCAAGGAAATCGGGCGGCGCGGCAGTACCGCACAGCTGCTTCGTGTCGAAAGCGGTGCTGAGAACCGACTGGATGGACCGCTGCGCTTCTTCCTCTCGGACCGGTCGGCATACGTCACTGGTCAACCTCTGAGGATCTCGCACGCTGCAGGTGCGCCGGTTCGCAGTGCACGTGCGCGGGTACTCGACGGGAAGATTGCGCTGGTCACAGGTGCGGCACGCGGCATCGGGGCTGCGACTGTGGAACTCCTCGCTGCGGAAGGCGCCAAAGTTGTTTGCTTGGATCGCCCTGAGGACGACGAGCTGTGTTCGCGCATCGCGCAAAAGAACGATGGCGTGGTGTTGTTGCAGGACGTCACCGCACCTGATGCGAGTCGCTCGATCGCCGACGCACTCAACGTGATGGGCGGTGTCGACATCGTCGTGCACAACGCGGGTGTAACTCGCGACAAAACGCTCGCGAAAATGAGCGACGCGCAGTGGGACCTGGCACTCGACGTGAATCTGAGTGCGATCGTTCGCATCACGCGCGAACTGGTTTGGCGCGATGTGTTGCGCGACGGAGGACGCATCGTCTGCCTCTCGTCGGTGTCGGGCATCGCCGGAAACGTGGGCCAAACCAACTACTCCGCGTCGAAGGCTGGTGTTGTCGGTTATGTGCGCGCATTGGCGCTTGAACTCGCCGGCCGCAGCGTGACGGTCAACGCAATCGCGCCTGGCTTCATCGAAACTCGACTCACCGACGCCATGCCCGCAATGATCCGCGAGGTTGCACGACGTTTGAGTGCGCTCTCTCAGGGCGGGCGTCCCGAGGACGTCGGACAAGCAATCACTTTCCTCGCGAGCCCAGGTGCTGCGGGAATCACCGGAGAGGTTCTGCGCGTATGCGGTGGAGCCTTCGTGGGTTCGTAGGAGAACGCATGGCGACCAAGAAGAAAAAGAGCGCGAAGAAGAGCACCAAGAAGAGCGCCAAACCGCACAAAAAGAAGTCGACCAAAAAGGCGAGCAAGAAGACCGGCAAGGCGGCAAAGAAACGCACCCCCAAGCCGAAGAAGAAGGCCAAGAAGCGGATCGCACCCAAGCCGCCCAAACCGAAGGCCGCCAAGCCCAAGACCAAGCCGCGCCGACGCGCCGTGGTGGTACATGGTGTCCGCACACCTTTCGTCAAAGCGTTTGGTCAGTTCATGCGAATGGACACGATCGCGCTTTCCGACGCAGCCACGAAGGCCTTGATCGAAGCGACGAACGTTCCGCAGCGCGAGATCCAAGCGATTGTTTGGGGCGGCGTGATCCTTCCCGGGATGGCGCCGAACGTCGCGCGCGAGATCGCACTGGACCTGCAACTGCCGAGTTCGGTTGAGGGCATGACGGTCACGCGTGCGTGTGCATCCGGACTCCAGGCGGTCACGCTCGCAGCCGCTGCGGTCGAGCGAGGTGAGTACGACGTCGTCATCGCCGGAGGCTCCGACTCGACCAGCAACGCCGAGGTCAAGCTGCCGCAGAAAGTGGTTCATGCAACCGCACCAATCGCGTTCGGCAAAGCCAAAAGCTTGGGCGACTACCTTGGCGTCATCTCCCAGCTCATGCCGATCACAGATGTGCTGCCCAAGATGCCCAAGATCGCCGAACGAACGACCGGCGAGGTCATGGGCGAGTCGGCAGAAAAAATGGCGCAACGCAACGGCGTCACACGAGAGGACCAAGACGAGCTCGCAGCGCGCTCCCATCATCGAGCGGCAGCAGCCATCGCATCGGGTCGATTCGACGACGAAGTCGTGGCGGTGGAGACCCCCGAGGGTCGAACCGTGTTCAACGACGACATCGTTCGGGATGACACGTCCGTGGAGAAACTCGCGCGGTTGCGCCCGGTGTTCGCCAAAGACGGAACGGTGACCGCTGGCAACGCCTCACCGCTGACCGATGGTGCTTCCGCCGTGTTGATCATGAGCGAGGAAAAGGCACGCGCACTCGGCTACGAGCCCTTGGCGGCGTTCCGTAGCTGGTCGTACGTCGGGGTGGATCCTTCCGACCAGCTGTTGATTGGACCCGCGCTAGCGATGCCCAAAGCGCTGAACATGGCCGGTATGCAGATGGCCGACGCAGACTTGATCGACATGCACGAAGCGTTTGCCGCTCAAGTCTTGAGCGTCGTCAAAGCACTGGAAAGCGACGCATTTGCACGCGAGCGTTTGGGACGTCCCAATGCAGTGGGCTCCATCGATCCCGAGACGTTCAACGTGCACGGTGGTTCCATCGCAATCGGACATCCGTTTGGCGCGACGGGTGCACGCATGGTCACCACGATGGCGAACGAACTGAAGCTCAGGAACAAGAGCACCGCGTTGCTCGGCATTTGTGCGGCGGGCGGCCTGGGTGCTGCGGCGGTGCTGGAGCGCGTGTAGTCGGTGATCAGAACGTGGTCGGTGGACCGTCAACAGCATCCTGCTGAATCTTCGAACCACAGAACGGGCAGTGACTGATCTCCGGACCGTAAAGCAGCGAGTTACCCCCCTGTTGCAAGTCTGCGAGGTACACGCGTCCCGAGCGTTGAACCAAGAACTGATCGCGAGCCGCCTGCGAAGCCGCCTCGCAGCACGCGAGTGACGTCACGGAATCTCTCGCTTCGGAGGCCGCGCTGGTGGCGCGGTCGCAATCGCCTTCATCAAGTACGGCGCCGCGTGCTGAATCAGATCCAGTTCTGGATCGAGTTGTTTGCCCAAGCCTTCGGCGACCAGCATCGCCAAGTTCACCACGGTGAAGACCGGATCGATTTGCACGTGGTGCCGACGCAGGATGTTCATCATCCCCGTCAGAACCTGACTCGCCTCGATCTCGTGAAGTGGCTTACCGTGGAACGTCTGGAAGTGCGCGAGCACATCGGCCTCAAACTTGGGGTAGTCCACGTTCCCCACGGTCGGTGCATACGTGTAGAACAGCTTCGCGGCGGCTCTTCCATCTTGCTGTGAGACGGCGATGAACGTCTGAATCCACGGCCCCTTCAACTCGTCGTCGATCTCCGCGACCAATCCGAGGTCGATCAGCACCACGCGATCATCCTCGGTCAAAATGATGTTTCCGGGATGCAGATCGGCGTGGATGAATCCGTCGTCGAACACCATCTTGAGAATTGCGTCGAGTCCTCGCTTCGCGAGCGCCTTGCGGTCCCCACCAACCTTCTCGGGCTCCGTTGCGCGAACACCCTCGACGAGTTCCATCGTCAGCAATCGTTCTGTACAGAGTTCGTCGTAGATGTCCGGGACGTCGACGCCTTGAACCTTGGCAAAGTTCTCCGCGAACCGACGGTTGTTCGAGGCTTCCAGTCGGAAATCCAACTGTCCGCGCATCGCTTCTCCAAAGCGCTCGACAGCGCCTGGCAGAGACAGCAGACGAATCGAAGGAATCAGGTCGACCACTTTGGCCCACGCCATCATCACGGCGAGATCCCGGTCGACTTGGATCGGCGCCAAAGGGCGCTGCACCTTCATCGCCACACGCTGACCATCGTCGAGCTCGCCAATGTGAACCTGCGCAACGCTCGCTGCCGCAATCGGCACCATCTCGATGTTCACGATGCGAGAACGGGAGGTGGAGTCGAGTTCGCGCTCGAGCACCATCTCCACCTCTTCGTACGGAATGGGCGGAACGTTGTCTTGAAGGCGTGCGAGCTGCTGGGTGATTTCGGGACCAAAGAGGTCGGGACGCGTGCTCAGAATCTGACCGAACTTAACGTAGGTCGCGCCCAACTTCTGGAAGGTGTCGGCCAGGATTTCACCACGCAGGGTCTCCTTGGACGTAGACGAGCCAATGCGACGAGCGATGTAGACGCACCAACCGGCAAAAAACACCCAGAGGATGTGGAAGAAGCGGAGGGTGAGACGAAGACCGCGCACTGAGCATACGTAGCATCCCACCGCTGGGCTTGCGACGCAGACTGCGGTTGCTATCAAACCGCCACGATGCCCCGCGAATTCGAGCGTCGGCGCACCTTCGCCATCATCTCCCATCCGGATGCGGGTAAGACCACGCTGACGGAAAAGCTCCTGCTCTACGGTGGAGCGATCCACATGGCGGGCTCGGTGAAGTCCCGCAAAGCCAAGCGCGCCGCGACCAGCGACTGGATGGCGCTCGAGAAACAACGCGGCATCTCAGTCACGTCGTCCGTCTTGCAGTTCGACTACGACGGCTTTCGTTGGAACCTGCTCGATACCCCGGGCCATAACGACTTCAGCGAAGACACGTACCGAACGCTTACAGCCGCAGACTGCGCGATCATGATCCTCGACGCCGCCAAAGGTGTGGAGCCACAAACGCGCAAGCTCTTCCACGTGTGCAAGATGCGCGGCATTCCGATCGTCACGTTCATCAACAAGCTCGACCGACCCAGTCGCGACGCATTCGAACTCACGGCGCAGGTGGAAGAGGTGTTGGGCATTCAAAGCTACCCCTTCACCTGGCCCATCGGGAGCGGAGATCTCTTCCAAGGCGTGTACGACCGCGAACACTCGCGCGTGCTCCGGTTCGAAAAAGAGAGCAACGCCACCAAAGCCAAAGTCGAAGAGTGTTCGATCGAGGACGACGCCATCCTGGAACTGCTCGGTGAAGAAGCCGCCAGCCAACTTCGTGACGAAGTCGAGCTTCTCGACGGCGCGGGAGAAGATTGGGATCGCGAACGCTTCTTGGCGGGCGACCTGACGCCAGTCTTTTTTGGAAGTGCGCTCAACAGCTTTGGTGTCGAGCCCTTCTTGCGCAGCTTTGAAGCGCTGTGTCCTCCGCCCGGTCCACGAACGGCAGGCGACGTCGAAGTCAAACCCGCCGACGATCGGTTCAGCGCGTTTGTGTTCAAGGTTCAAGCGAACATGGATCCGAGCCATCGCGACCGGATCGCCTTTGCGCGAATCTGCAGCGGTAAGTTCGAGGGCGGACTTCGCGTACACCATTTTCGTTTGGGCAAAGAGATTCGCCTCAACCGCGCGGAGCAGTTCTTCGCTCAAGAACGCGAAACCGTTCGCGAGGCGTTCGCGGGCGACATCGTCGGGCTCTACGACCCCGGAATGTTCCGCATCGGGGACACGCTCAGCACCAAGGGGCCGATGAGTTTTGACGCCGTGCCGAGGTTCTCGCCCGAGCACTTTGGACGGCTCGAGCTACTCGACCCGCTCAAGCGCAAGCAGCTGCAAAAAGGCATCCAACAGTTGGCCGAAGAAGGCACCGTTCAACTCTTCTTCGAACCAGGTCGGGAGAAGGACCCCATCTGTGGTGTTGTCGGTAAGTTGCAGTTCGATGTGTTGAAGTACCGGGTGGAGCATGAGTACGGCGCGAAGATCGCGTTTGATCTCCTTGGCTTCCAACACGCGCGTTGGGTCGAGGGAGCAGCTTCGCACAAGGATTTGCTAGCGGTTCGCATCCCCATGGTCGTGAAGGACCAGGATGAAGGACTGGTCGCACTGTTCCGCGACGAGTGGGAAGTCCAGCGTGCGATCCGCGACAATTCGGAGTGGACCTTTCACGAAACCGCTCCGATCCGAGCCGGCGGCAACTGATCCGGTCAACAACTGGCTGATCCGCCCCCGCGACCTTTATCCTATAGGCTCGTGGATGAACGCCCCACGCTCTTGATGCTCGGGGACAACGAGCCAATGCGCGCAGGCCTCGAGGAGGCCCTGCTTCGCTACGCCACATTTGCGGAAGCCGCGGATGGTGAGTCTCCGGTCGCATCGGTCATGGCTGCAGCTCCAGACCTGGTTGTGCTGGTCGGTGACGCCACGCGTGCTCACCAAGAGATTCTCGGAAAGCTCAAGAAGAACCCGATGACGAGCTCGGTGCCGGTCATCCTTCTGGCCGTTCCAGACCTCGAGATTCGTCTCAGTGCCGCGCGCCGCGGTGTCGCGATTGTCGAACGCACCGCCAGCGTCGACGAGATGGCAAAGCAGATCGCGCAGCTTGCACGCGAACTCCCAGAGCAGCCTCAGCATTCCGGCGGTGATGTCGGCGAGGCCACGCTGCACGAGCTTCTCGACATCGTGAAGCGCAAGCTCGAGGGCGGCATCCTTTCCGTCGAACAGAAGGATGGTCCCGAGAGTGCCCGCTTCGTATTGAAGCCAGGACGGAACGTGGATGCGGCGATTCGCGATTTTGTTCGACGGATCAAACCGCTCATCAAGGCGGAGCAGCCGCTTCATTACGAGTTTGACGACGCCGGTAGCAAGATTGCGGTCCTCGACGAGATCCTCGCGAGCGGAGCGGACCTCGAAGGGTTGAAGGAACGCCGAATCCTCTTGGTCGAGGACGACGCTGCAGCGGCGGACGCACTGGCCCAAGAACTGCGCGCGAACGGTGCTGTGGTCACCGTGTCGACCAGCGTGGGTAGCGGCATCGATCGAGCGCGCGCGTTGGATCCGGAAATCGTCCTTGTCGACGAGGCGGGGCTCGACGGAGAGAGCTACGCAATTCTTCGCCGAATTCGCCGCGATCTGGGTCTTCGTTGGGCCTCGCTCTTGTTTATCCGGCTGCGAGATCTCCTTCCCAAAGATGGCGCGCCGCAACTTCAGCACTTGTCCGCAAGCGTGAAGTCGCTCTTGGCGCCGGACCGCGAAATCTCAGAGCGAGGCGCGGAAGAAGACGCGTTTGAAACTCGCCTCGAGTCGTTGGGACCTTCGCGTTTGCTCCGCGCTCTCTGCGCCACGGGGAAGACGTTTCACGTCACGATCAAGCATCCGCGCGCTGTCGTGGAAGTCGCGATTGCCGAAGGTCTGATCGCCGGATCGGAGGCCGTCCCCATGGGCGGTGCTGCCCGCCGAGTGGGAGGCGTCACGGCACTGGCGACGCTGCTTGCACTGAGTCACGGACGCGTATCGATCGCACGTCGCGATGCTCCGTCCACGGCAAACCTCCTGATGCCCGTGAGCGACGCGTTCGTGCAGGCAAGCAACGAAACGCCGCCGATCAAACCCTCGTTGCCGCCCCCTGGACACTCGCGCATCCCGGGCAGCGATGCGTCGGCGACCGCGTTGCTCACCGAACTTCGCGGACTGCTGCACCGCATGCGCGAAAGCGAGGGGATCTCAGCGGACACGCTCGCCGAACTCCACACCACGGAGAGTTTGCTGCCCGAGCATCGTCCCGAGTTTCGGCCTTCCGTGCTCGCTCCCGAACCGGGTGCTGACTTCGAGGACGAAGCACCTACCGGAAAACTCGCGATGCCTCGCGTGCCGAAAGCACCTCCGGTTCCGAAGCCGCGAAAGCCTGGCGCACGGACGATGGTGGGCATGCCAGTGGCGGCTCCACCGTCGAAGCCCTCGGTACCACCTCCGCCTCCACCCGCTGCACTGCGTTCGGTTCGTTCGGCACCACCACCGCCCCCTCCGCCCGCCATGGAGAAAATCCGCGAAGCGACGGGCAAAGTGGTCACCGGCGTGGGTGTGCCGGATTCGACGCCGCCCCCCGAACCTGTGGGCGCATTGAGTCCTGCACCCGTACCACTCGACCCGCCAGTCATCCCCGGCATGCGTTCGCTGATGCCGGGATGGATGGAACGCGCGCGCGACACCATGGTGGCAAAGTCGAGTCAGACACCACGATGGGCGCTGATGGCTGGAGGCGCGGTCGTCGGTGTGTTGCTGGTGAGCGGTTTGGTTTGGGCGCTGGTTGGTGGCGGCGAGTTCCAGAAGGGAACGCAGCTGCGGGCTGAAACCGAAGCTCCAACCGTAGTTGCCGCGGCGGCACCGGTTACGCAGCCGTCGACTGCAGCCGCTGCTGCAACCACGACCGAAGCTGACTCCGCGGGCGAAACCGCAGCCGCAGCCGAAGCCGAAGCCGAGCCCGACACCGAGGCCGAGGCCGAAACCGAGACCGAAGCCGAGGCCGAAGCCGTCGCCGAAACCGAGACCGAGACCGAGACCGAAACCGAGGCCGAAACCGAGGCCGAGGCCGAGGCCGAAGCTGAAAACGAATCTGCCCAGCCCGAGAGCGAGTCTTCCGCTGCCGCGGTTGCTGTCCGCACACCCCGCGAACGCCTGCTGCACAACATCCGCGCGGCCAACTACTTCCGCGGACGCGGCAACCTGCGGCAAGCACGCACTCACTACATCCGCGCACTTCGGCAGTCTCCCCGAAACGGACGCGCGCTCGCCGGCATGACCAAAGTTGCGCTGGCCGAACGGCGACCGCGCGATGCCGTTCGATTCGCACGTCGTCTTGTGGCCACCAACCAGTCCAACGCGGGCAACCGAGTCCTCCTTGGCGACGCGTTGCGCGCCGCAGGTAACGGAAGTGCAGCGCGCCAAGAGTACGAACGCGCCCTCCGGATCAATCCCCGCCACGGCGCTGCTCGCCGCCGCCTCAACCGCTAGAAGGCTCGGAACCCCGCAGATGTCGCAAAGCTGTGCGATCTCAGCGCGTGTACATCACCGCGCAAGGGCTCGCAGCGCCCACGCGCCAGAGCGATACCGGTTTCGTCTGCAGCCGATCCCCACGCATCGGCAGCCAGTGCGACCACGAGCTCCAACTCGTCATCGCCCTCCAGGTCGATGGGCACAGCCATCACAGAGAGCGAGTTGCTTTGCTGAATCGAAGCGACTCGCCTGGATGTGCCGATCATGAGCCACTCGCGAATCTGAAGAACCGGCTCGTGCCAGCCGTCGCGGCCAAAGTCGAAAAGCAAAGGCGTCGTCATCATGGACACCCCACCAGACACCCGACGCGGTACGGGATAGGTTCTCGAAATCAGCGGCTCGCATGTTTCGCACGTCGGATCGAGCACAACCCACTTGCGCGCTGTCGAAACGACAATCTCACCGGGCGCACGAACGACTTGCCCGATCGCGGGCGGTCCACCTGGACCGGTTCCAAAACCGCCCGCCGTTCGACCATCCAGTCGTCGTTGATAGAGTTCCCGGCCCGTGTTGCTCAACACGCGGACGATCGTCTTGTTCACGACGACCACTTCGAGCGAGTTGTCGCCAAGCACATTCGCCAGTGCGCAGAAGCCGAGCGGGCTTTCACCCCACAACACGGTCCCGTCCGCACGAAACGCTTGGCCACCCATCACGATTTCGGGCGCACCGTCGCCGGTCAGATCACCGACACACATGAACGGGCCGAACACGTCGTTGGTACCGTGCCAACCATCCCGACGTCCGGCATCCCACACCAAGTCGCCTTCGCCGTCGATCACCATTCCACCAAACAGCACTTCGTCGCGACCGTCGCCGGTGATGTCCGCAAGATGAACAGCACCACCGTGCCGATGAACGTACTCCGGACCGAGTCGGTCCCCAGGCGATATGGGATCGCGCGCGCTCCCCGGCGGAACCATCGTCCCTGGCGGAGCATGCGGAGGTTCGCCGCGAGGATCCGTTGGATCGCTCGCAAGAGCCTGCGGAAGTGATGGATACCGACTGAACCACAGCTCGTTGCCGTGATGGTCGTACGCCAACATGCCCCAACGCTCGCGTATCGCAACGATTTCAAGATCTCCATCACCGTCGAGGTCACCCGCCGCAATGTGATCGTTGGCACTTAGCTCACCCGTGGGCGACGTGTACACACGGCCATCGTCGTCGCGAATGCGCAGTGCACCGCGCCGTCCATCGTTTTGCGTCGCGACGAACGCTAGCTCGCGCACACCGTCAGCATCGAAGTCTGCCCACAGAGGTGTGGAACTGACAAACACTCGATCTGGCAGCTCCGTGGGTGGGGTGCGCGGCCACAGATGTTCGATCGCAAGTCCAGGTCGGCACTCGCTCTCCGCATCCGTCTCCGCATCGAATCGATCGTGCGCGTCCGCGGTCGCATCGAGTGAGCCGTCAAACTGAGCATCTTCTGCGATCGGTGCGTCCTCGACTGCAGCATCCGGGGGCGAGGCGGACTCAAGAATCGTGCGACCACATCCGACGAGCAGCATCCCCCACACGCTCCACCTCATGAACGTGAACAAGAGCAAGCGACGTTCCACCGCGTTTCGGCTGCACCCGTCGGGTGTTTGTCTCCACTGAGGTGCGCGCCGTTAGAGAACTATCGTCAGTCTCCGTCCAGTGCGAAGAGCTGCACATTCGCCACGACGACGACTTCACTCGGGTCGGACTCATCCACGAGCTGCCGCATCGATTTCATGTATCGCACGTGCATTCCGCGCAGTTTTTCGTAGTCGGAACGCGACATCGCGACGACAGCCCAGCTGTAATACCCGTCTGCGCCCGACTCGATCCGAGTTCGGCCGAGATCCGACCAGTGCAAACGCAGCTTGCGGCGGTCTTCGAGCGAAGCCATCGAAGTGTCGACCGCCACCGGCTCCGTCTCATACCGGACGCCGTCCCATCGCACCAAACCCGCCTCGCGCAGTGCCGCCAAACACGAAGCTTCTTCATCCACATCGATCCCGAGTTTGGCCGCCAACCAACCCACGCGATGTTTCCTCAGAGATTGATAACTCTCCGTTTCGATCTGGCGAAGCAGGGCCTGCGACCACGGATGTGAGAACGCCACGCGTCGTCGCGCTTCCAACTCGTGATGTGTATCGGCCACTACCGGGACTTGGTCGGGAGGAACCAGCGATGTGATCCAATCGACCAACCGAAACGTGAGCGCATCGACAAGCACGAAGAACTCCCACAAGCGTGGCTCGGTTGCACCACTGAGCCAACGCGATGCGACGTAGCGACTCACTCCACATCGACGTGCGACATCCACCACGCGCGCTTCCCCGCGAAGCTGCGCGATCAACTGGACGACACCATCAGGAGTTGCGAGATCAAGGCCCGACAAGTTCACCGGAAAGCGATGCCACGCTGCCGCGGGGTCGACTCGCGTCTTGCGCAAGATCCGAAACAACTCCGATGCACTCGGTGCGCGCCGACCGCTCTCCCAGAGGTAGACGACGTTTGAACGGTAGCCGAGTCGACGACTCAAGGCGGTCTGAGAGCGGGAGCCACGAAGTGCCCGCACGAGTTGACGACTCAGAAGTTGAGCGTCCTGACTCCTCATATGACAGATATGCACTCATAAGCGTCCATTGGACAGATGAATTGTGCATTTCTGAACTAATATTGGGTGGCGCAGTGCTCAAGGAGAGCGAAAGATAGAGGCATGCGTTGGCTTCTCCTGCTCGGACTTGTCGGATGTACCGGTGGTCAGACTGGAGAGATCACGCGTTTGAGCGAATGCGACCACACGCAAACGGTACACAGCCTCAGTTCGTTGCCCGAGGTGGAGTCCGATGTCGATCAGAGCGCTCAACCGTGGTCCGGAACGTTGACGTGGTTTGACGGAGAGGAAACCGAACTCGCGCTCGACGTCGTCCGCATCGATGACTCGGTTGAGGAACGCGGTTTTGACGCCTGCCTCCACTGGCGAACCGAGATCGAGGTCGACGCCACTACGGTGGACGGACGTTTGGACACGACGTTGAGAGGTTCGCTCGACGTTCGCGAGAGCGGCGCGGAAATGCGGGCGCGAATGACCCGCGATGACGGTGTCGAGGTTTGGCTCGAGTTGATCCGAGATGATTCAGGCGTGCGTGGCACGCTGTGGGAGAAGAGTGACCCCGAGCTCGATGATGAGCTCGTCGCTACTTGGTGAGGAACATGAAGAAGTGGGTACTGCTACTCGCACTCTGTGCGTGTGGTGACGACGATGGTGCGCCCGACGCGTCGAGCGATACCGGAACCGATACAATTGCGACCGATGCCGGCGAGGATGCTGGTGAGGACACCGACGGCGGTGAAGACGCCGAGGTCGATGCACCGACGGACGACTGTCTACGGGTGACGGCGTCGGCGTGGGCGCTCGAGATTGCGGATGATGTCTCGGTCGGATTCAACGCGAGTTTAACCCCGCCAACAGACGGGGATCGCCTGGTTGTGCTCTTCGAACGTCGCTCGCCTTTTCCGGATATTGGCACGTTCGAGCTCGGTCCTGGGACGCCGGACGAGAACTTCGGCGACTGCTCCCATTGCGTGTACATCCCGATCGCTCCCGACCGCGCGTTTTACGCGGACCGGGGCACGCTCGTGACGCGCGCCGATCCCTACCAACAGATCTTTGATGCAACGCTCACCAACGTGCGTTTGGTCGAAGTCGAGGTTGACCCGTTGACGCGTGCGTCGACACCGATCGCAGGTGGGTCGTGTGTGGAACTCGAAGAGGTCACGATCGACGATCGTTTTCCACCTGATGCGTGGTCTTGCGACGACGCCGATTGGGCAGACGGTACAGCGTGTCACTGCGAGTGCGGTGCGTTTGATCCGGACTGTGGCGTGGGTGGCGAATGCCCGCCCTTCGATCCGGGCTGCACGCCGACTGACCCGCTGCCTTTGGCGAACTGCCCTGAAGGCAACATCTGTGGTTTTGATCCGGATACGCTGGCGAACCGCTGTACAGCAACGTGCGATTGGCAAGCGCGGGAAGCCTGCGAGAGCGGAACGTGCGTGTTCAACTTTGGTGCGGAGAGCACGGACACTTGTTATCCGGCCGGTGACATTCGACTCGACACCGCCTTGATCGGCGAAGACTGCGCAGCAGGCGGGCTCCAAAAGGTGTGCGCGGTCGCGGATGGATTTGCGACCGGCTACTGCGACTTTGCCGGACGCTGCAGTCCCATTTGCGAGGACGATAGTGAGTGCACGATCGACGGAGAATCGTGTCAGCGCTTTATCGGCTTGGATGGCTTGGGATTCTGCAGCGGTCCGCCGCCCGATGATGGCTGAGGTTGAACAAGCCTACTGCGCCAGCGTTGCTCCAAAACTCGTCGGCCCCATCAACACGGTATCGGGTGTCGCGACAACCACACCGCGATGCACGATCACGCGGTCCGGCACGCCGATCGCTAAGTCCGCCAGGAAATCCAAACTCGCGTCGATGATCGCAACTGAGGTTCCGTAGCCCTCGTCGGGGCTCGTCAACGTGGTCAACGGTGTCAGCACCAACTCGCTCGGTGCGGTCGAACCTGCGTACAGGTAAACGGCTCGTGCACCGGGCGCCCCAATCGCGAAGTCACGCGCTCCCTCTCCGGTCGTATCGGCGCCGCTCGACAACGCTGCGCCAAACGACGCACCGACAGTGCCAGGATTCGCGATGGCTTCGGGTGTCGTGGGGAGCGCACCGAGTCGACCTCGGTAGAGGTACACGCGCCCTCCCCCGCTCGCATCCGGCGCGCCAACCAAGAGATCGTCGATGCCGTCGCCATCGATGTCCCCGGGCGAACTGAGCGTGCGGCCGAATCCAGCGTTGGGTTCACGCTCTGGTTGGGTGAGCACCACATCCGCTGCGCCCTCGTCGCGAAAGACGTACACCGAGCCACTGGCGCTCGAACTCCCAACATCCTGTCCGGGCGCCGCGACAACCACTTCCGCCTCGCCATCCGCGTCGAAGTCACCGGCGACCACCTGCGAACCAAACTGCGATGCCGGTTGCGGCACTGCGCTCAGACTCCACGACGTGTCGAGGTCGGGGCCGAAGTAGACCTCTGCCGCGCCACGGCCGTCATCGCGACCAGGGGCTCCCACGATCAGCTCCTCGAATCCGTCGCCGTCGACGTCGCCATGCGCAAGCGCAGAACCAAACGCCGAATCTGGCCGAGGGTTCGCACTCTCGAACGTGCGCGCTCCGGGAAACACCAACACCAACCCTTCGTCGCTTGCCGATCCGTCGGTGAAAGGAGCACCCACGTAGGTTTCGAGAACACCGTCGCCGTCAACGTCCCCCGCGGTAATCGAGGTGCCGGCGCGGGCTCCGTTTTCAGCCACGCTCGCCAACCGAACGCTGACCATGTCTTCAACGTTGGTAAATGCGTACGCCGCACCCGCGTTGATCATCCCAGCATTGGGTTCTTGCGGAGCACCGATCAACAGGTCGGCGCGTCCGTCGTCGTCGAAGTCATTTTCAGACCCCGCTGTGAAGATCCGCGTTCGCGACGGACCGGAACATCCCGCTTCGTTGCATGCTCGAAGTCGCCACGCGTAACGGCCGCGATCGAGCAACTCCGTGCTCATCAAGCTTGTCGTCGACTGGGGATCCGCACCTGCGCAGTCGTCGACGGCGCCGATGCACGGCACAATCTCGAGCTCGTAACGCTCTGCGCCGGGGGACGACGCCCACTCAAAGAGCACAGGGCTCGGTCCTCGCGCACCTGCCGCAGGCCGAATCGCGCGGGGTGGAGGTGGCGCGCGACCATCACCAAAGTCGATGCCTTCGCACAGACCATCCGCGCATCGATCGGACGTGCATCGATCTGACTCGGCAACATCACGAAGCACGACGTCAATCGGCGCAGTGGTCGGCAGTTGAACATCCACACACGCCTGCGCCACGTACCGACATAGCGTGTTCGCCCCGCGCGCTTCGAAACCGTACGTACCCGCGGATAACCGAGGTGGTGCAGGACTCTCTGCTCCGGGGAGCAACGTTCCTTCGAAGGCGACGCGTTCGGTTCCGCAACCACCTCGCAGAATGCGTACGTCGATCGCCGAAGTGCGTGCACGAAGATCCGGAGGATCAAAGCGCAGGTTCCAATCCGGCCGACGCACATCTGTGCACGCGCCACAGAGGACGATCCACAAGCCGAGATGAGCAACGCGCAAGGTCAGCTCAAATATCGACCTTCATGCCCTCTTTGGCCACGAACGCGCCGTCCCATTCGTCGGAGGCTTGTCGCGCGACCTCGTCCATGAAGTCGTCTTCGTGATAGGGGTCATGGTGGAAGATCGCGAGGCGCTTCACGTTGGCAGCCTTCGCAAGACGCACGCCTTCTTGCCACGTCGAATGTCCCCAACCGATGTGCTTGGGAAACTCGTCGTCGGTGTACGTGCTGTCGTAAATGACCAGGTCGGCACCGTCGATCAGCTTCATGATCCGCTCATCGGGCTCGCCCGGAATGTGCTCGGTGTCGGTGATGTAGCAAAGCGACTTGCCATGCGCCTCGAGGCGATAGCCCGTTGCGCCGTCCGGGTGCTGCAGCGGAGCTGTCTTGACCTGTGCTCCGCTGAGCTCGAACGATTCGCCAGCGCGAAAATCGGTGTATTGCATTTCCGCCTGAAGAGCGGAGAGCGGCACCGGGAACGTCGGCCTCGCCATCTGTCCCGCGAGCACCCGCTCGACACCACCCGCGTCGATCAAATGACCGGCGTAGATATGAAACTCGTGATCCGGAACGTAGGCGGGCGTGAAGAAGGGAAAGCCGTTGATGTGATCCCAGTGCGTGTGGGTCAGTAGGATGTTCGCGTCGCGAATCCCGCGGCTCAGCAGGCTCTGTCCCAGATTCCGAATGCCAGTTCCCGCGTCCAGCACGATGCTCTTTCCATCGATGCCGACTTCGAGGCAGCTCGTGTTGCCTCCATAGCGGACATGGTTGGGCGAGGGGCACGCGATCGACCCCCGAACTCCCCAGAACCGGACCCAGAATTCCATCGTTTGCGGGTGCCCCGCTCCTCCATCCCCCGAGACGGGGCCCCATCCTACCGCAGCGGTTGCTGATGCGCAGGATTTTCGGCGGGTTGCGAGCGTGCCAACCGGGCCCTAACTTGCCCGATCCACCGTTCTTCGGCGTTGTCCAGACGCGTCAGGAACGACGATCACACCATGGAAGACGTACAAAGCCGAGCTGATCACCGCGGAATTGCCCTGCATCAAGCAGGGATTGCGGGAGTTCGCCTTCCCGTTGTCGCCATGGAGCAACGTACCGTCGCCATCGCTGAGCTCTCGGTGTCCGTGGAAGCGGACACGAAGGGAGCACATATGAGCAGGTTCTTGCAGGCGCTTGAGCCGCATCGCGAACTGCTCTCGCTCGCTCGCATGCCGGTGGTGCTTGCTGCCGTTCGCGACGCGCTTGAAGCGCAGTCCGCGTCCGTTCAGTTCGTGTTTCCGTACTTCTTCGAGAAGGCTGCTCCGGTGTCCGGCGAGAAGGGTTGGTCGGACGTCGAAGCATCGCTCGCCGGCACGATCGATTCGACGACAACTGAGGTCTGGCTTGGCGCATCGATCCCCGTGACCAGCTTGTGTCCATGTAGCCGCGCGATCAGCGACTACGGTGCGCACAATCAGCGAGGCACAGTGCACATCGAAGTGCGGCCTCGTCGCTCCGGTGATCAGCTCGCACCCGTCAGCCTCGCCGATCTAGTTTCGGTCGCGGAAGCCGCAGCAAGCGCTCCGGTCTACCCCGTGCTGAAGCGTCCAGACGAACGACACGTCACCATGCAGGCGTACGATAACCCTGTGTTCGTCGAAGACATGGCGCGCGAAGTTGCTGGAGCACTGCGCGAGGACCCTCGCGTCGATGCGTTCAAGGTCCGTATCGTCAACGAAGAGAGCATCCACAACCACCAGGCTTTTGCCGCGGTGTCGTGGGTGCGCGAATGATCGCACTGCGTTTTACGCGTCGCTTCTCGATGGCGCATCGCTTGGTGTCCGGGCTCAGCAAGATGTGTCTGACGCCACACGGGCACAACGAGTTGGTCATCGTGGACATGACGCCGCGATCGCCCCAGAAACTCGATGGATCCGCAAACATGGTGGTTGAGTTCAGTGCGGCGAAGAAGCGCTGGCATCGGTTTGTGGATCGCAAGCTCGACCACGCGCTTCAACTTTCGTCCGCGGATCCCTTGCTCGAGATCGCGGACGCGCAGTTCCCGGATTGGCGTGTGGTGGTCACGCCCGGCGATCCGACCACGGAACTACTCGCTGCGCTGCTGGCGTCCAAGTGTCAGGCCATTCTCGACGACGAAGGTGTCGAACTTCGCGTGTCGCGGGTGGAGCTACAGGAAACTCCAACCAACACCGTCGTGCTCGAGGGTGACCCACGCGAGCTTCTCCCACCCGGTGAGGGATGGTGGACGCGCGCCGACGATTCGACGCGTTGACATGACCGACTTGGACGGTCCGATCATCGAGGGGCAACGCGCAGGGCAGGTCAAGCTCGGGTTGACCCGGGACGCGTGCACCGAACTCTTCGGTCGCCCGATCCAGGAATCGAAATACGACGACTGCACGTTTCTCGCGTGGTCGATCGGGCTCCAACTTCGCTTCAACCGTCGCGACAAAGTCACAAACATCTTCTGCTACTTCACAGTCGAAGAGCTACGCCGAACGCTAGCGGTCGGAAACAGCCAAGACTGGAGCACAGTCGACGTCACGCCATGTACGCTCGTCACGGATCGTGGTGTGAGCGGAAGAAGCCGTGAGGTCGATGTTCGCGAAGCGTACGGCGAACCGAAGAAGGCGTTCGGAGGTGACCCGGAAGACTGGAGCCGACTCGAGTACCCCGGCATCGATTTTCGGTTTGTTCGGGACACACTCGCGCGCGTCTCGATCAGTCGCACACGCAAGAAGAAGTGAGCCTACTCCCGAAGCCGCGGGATGAGCTCAGCGAAGTTGCAAGGTCGATGACGAATATCGAGCTGCATCACCAGAATCTTATCCCACGCGTCTTTCACCGCGCCGCGTGAGCCCGGGAGCGCAAACAAGTACGTGCCGCCCGCAACGCCAGCGGTTGCGCGAGACTGAATTGTCGATGTCCCAATCGTTTCGTAGCTGAGCATGCGAAACAGCTCACCAAACCCAGGAACCTCTTTTTCGTACACGGCGTGAAACGCTTCCGGCGTGACATCTCGTCCGGTCACGCCCGTGCCGCCCGTCGAAAGCACCACGTCGACCTTCGGCGACGCGATCCACTCGCGCAGCTGCGCTTCAATGACCGCCTGCTCGTCGGCCACGATCTTTTTTTCTGAGATCGCGTGTCCCGCAGCCTTCGCGCGCTCGACCAAGATCCGCCCGGATTCATCGGTTTCTTCGGTGCGCGTATCGCTGACCGTCATCACCGCAATGTTGAGCGGCTGAAACGGTTGGTTTTCGTCGATGCTCATGACGACCTCACAACGATTCGAGGAACCGAACCGGTTGTGCAGCGCGTTCGATCAACTCGTCGTCCTGCATCACCGTCGTTCCACGAACCACGGTTCGCACGGGCCATCCTCGAACTTTGCGTCCCGCAAAAGGTGTCCATCCAACTCGGCTGGCGATCCAACTCTCTTCGATCGTGCGTTCTGCCTTGAGGTCCACGATGGTGAGATCCGCGTCGTAGCCCACGCAGAGTCGGCCTTTGCGGTTGATGTTGTAGATGCGCTGGGGACCGTGCGCGAGAAGGTCGACCAAGCGCATCAACGAGAGTTTTCCTTGGTGCACAGCGTCGAGCATCAGCGGCACCGTGGTTTGAACTCCGGGCATGCCCGACGGACTCTTCGGGTAGTCGCGTGCCTTCTCTTCCCGCGTGTGCGGCGCATGGTCCGATCCGATCACGTCGACCACACCCTTGCGCACTGCCTCCCACAACGCGTCACGGTGTCGCGCTTCACGGATCGGTGGATTCATTTGAGCAAACGTGCCGATCTCCTCGTACGCCTCCGCGGTGAGTGTGAGGTGCTGCGGAGTCACCTCCATCGTCGCGATATCTTTGTGCTCTTCGAGAAGCTTGGCTTCCTCCGCGGTGGTGACGTGAAGAACGTGGACGCGACGCCGAGCTTCGCGCGCCAACTTGAGTAAGCGCTGCGTGGCCAGAATCGCCGTTTGTTCGTCGCGCCATTGAGGATGCATTCGAACGTGTGCACCACCCTCCACGAGATGCCGGCGTTCGTTGAGACGCGTTTCGTCTTCGCAGTGAAACGCCACGCGACGAGTTCCATGCGTCAACACCGCACGGAGTGCCTCGGTCTCATCCACCAAGAGCGTCCCGGTGCTACTGCCCATGAACACTTTGACGCCCGAACATCCTTCAAGGCGCTCGAGCTCAGCGAGCTTGGCGGCGTTCTCGGCGGTCGCGCCAAAGAAGAAGGCAAAGTCGATCCAGGCTTTGTCGCGACCGCGCTGAACCTTGTCGGCCATCCGCGCAGCCGTGTCGGTGTTCGGTTTGGTGTTGGGCATCTCAAAGATCGCGGTGATGCCTCCCAGCGCCGCACCCGCCGTGCCGGTCGCCAGGTCCTCTTTGTGCTCCAAGCCCGGCTCGCGAAAATGAACCTGGGTGTCGATCAGGCCTGGAAGAATGTGCAGCCCAGCACACTCGTGCACTGTCCCGGCCGACGCGGATCCAAGGTCTCCGATGTCCGCGATCCGATCGCCCACGATGCCCACATCGGCCTTCACCTCGCCCGCTGGGGTGACCAGGGTGGCTCCTCGAAACACTTGATCAAACGCCATTTGAGGGGCGGTATAGCCCAGGCAAACGGTTGAGATCACGAGAACTTTCTCAGCGCACGTTGCATCGTGGGCCGGGGTGTGGCATCTCCGGTGGCCCCATTGGTGTCGGCCGTGCCGACCGTCGGGCTGGAGCAGAGAGATGGCAGCCAAGAAGAAAGCCGTGAAGAAAGCCGTGAAGAAGAGCCCGAAGGCACCGCCCTTCGAGCCGCAGGCTCATCCGGACGCCAAGCTTACGAAGAAGCAGGTGAAGGCGCTTTTTGAGACGCTCCTGAGCGAACGTGACCGGGTCATGCAGGGTTTGGGAGAGCATCTCTCGGACGCGATCTCGAACGTGGACCCGCTCTCCGACGAGATGGACGTGGCGCAGCGCCACACCGAACAGGCTTACCTGATGCGTTTTGCCGACAAGGAGCGAAAGCTTCTGGTCCAGATCCAAAACGCGATCGAGAAACTGCAAGAAGGCGAATACGGCGTGTGCGAAGGCACCGGTGAGCCGATTGCGTTCAAGCGCCTCGAACTGCGTCCGTGGACCCGATACAGCGTCGAGTACAAAGAGCAGGTTGAGCGCGAGCGCAAGCAGCACCACCGCTGAGTGCTTATGCTGGCGGAATGACCGCCTTCGCAGTCTCTCCCGTCGAGCCTGATCTCGAGCCCATCGACTCGGAGGATCCACGCGGCGCGTTTCGCGATCGCGGATTCGACAAACTCGAAGCTTGCTACACGCCAACGCGTCGCCTGGTCATCAACTACGGCGGACACGGCTTGATGTCGACGGTGCAGGAGTGTTTCGCGAATCACCGTCCGCTGGTTCTTTCACCGGATCATGTGTGGCTTTGCGTGTCCCAGGCAGTCGGACAACACATCCTCGATCACGCAGAAAAACTGCGCCACAAGTTCGTTGCACATGAAGGTTCGCGAGAGCTCGAAGTCCGGCGCGACGACTTTGTGCGTGGAGGTGACAACGACTGGACGAGCTGCCTGCAGACGTTCTCCGATGCACTGCGCGAAGTCATCGGGGACAAACACGAGGTGTTCGTCAACGAGAGTTCGACGACCACGCTGGTCGAGCGTACCGCTTCGCAGATCGTGATGATGGGAGCCCTGCAACGCTACTTCAACTACACCGTAGGCTCGCTTTGCGGCATCCCGTCGATCACGTTGGAGGGCACCCGCGACGACTGGTCGAACCTGATCGCCAAAGTCGACCGACTCGAAGGGTTGGACTTGGATTGGTGGCTGCCCTCCCTCCGCCAGGCACTGACTCACTTTGCGAAAGCGGCGGCAGGTGATGCACCCGAAGACGTTTGGCGTGGATTCTACAAAGAGGACGATGCGTCAGGAGGCACGTACATCTCGGGTTGGGTCAACGCGCTCTTTCCCTATGTCGGTGATCCGGGACTGGCCGAGCGAAACAAGCTCGCGACTGAAGCGCCGAAAATCGCGTTCGACGGACATCGACTCAAGGATTACCCCAACGGATTGACGCACGCGCCCTTTCAATGGCGCTTTGTCGATGCCGAGTTTCCGATGTCGTTCGTCGCCGGTTTCGTGGGGACAACGCAAGACGCTCAAGGCGCTCTCAGGCCGGAGATCGGTTGGGCGATCGCACCGCGTGCACTGCGGCGCCGCTTTAACGTGTCGACGAGTTGGGGCACGCACCCTCGCTTGTGGCCACGTGAGCCGGTCGAGCCGGATCTGCTGCAGCACCTCGACCGCGAGACCGAATCTCTGGAGTCCTACGAATTGGCATTGGAACGACGCCCGGTGGGCGACCTCAGCATTCTGGTAGGCAAACCCAAACTGCATAAGTTGGAGTTGCACGAGTGCAAGGACCTCACATCGCTGGATTCGCTGAAGGGATTCACCGGGGAACATTTGCGGATCACCCAATGCCGCGAACTTCGCGATGTTCGTGCACTGAGCACGATGCCCAACCTCAAGCGCTTCGAAATGTGGCACGTCCCTGCGGTCCAAGACTGGTCGCCCGTGTCGACGTTGCGTCTCGAGCTACTGTCGATATTCGGCAAGAATCTGCCCGAGGACTGCCGTGGAGTGCATGAGGGCGATAGCGTGTCGGCGGTTCAGAAGAAGCTGCTCAAACGCTGAACGCAGTCAGTCGAAGAACACTGGGCTGGACCACGCCATCTCGCCGTCCGTCTGCACGACCCGCACGTACGCGAACATTCCGGCCGAAAACGACTCGAGGTCAAACGCGCACTCCATGCCTTGTGCAGCTTCGGTGTGCACCACACCCTTCTCCGTGACGACATCGATGCGCTCAAGCTCGCTCTCGCCCACGGCATCGACCTGTAACGGCCCACCCTGTGTCAACTCGCTACCCATCGGCCGACCCGCAACCTGCACGTCGAGTCGAATCTTCGCTCCGCTGGTGCCGTAGCAACTTCGGGTTCGAATCCCCTCGAAGATTGCATCGCGCGTGAGTCGCGGCGCCAAGACTGCCGTCAACCCCGTTCGGTACGGGTCTCGCTTTCGCGACTCGCCGTGATGCCACAACAACCCGTGGCTATCGCTGCTTGCTGTGAAACCGAAACGATGACCCTTTCGCAGCATCACGTCTGCAAGTTGGTCCGTGTGCTCACCGCGCATGCCCAGCGGGTGACCTTCGGTTTCGTAGCACCCGTGACAGGAGCAAATCTCCCACACCGGTTGGCCTTCGGGATCGTGTCCCGGCTCGTCAGCTCCGGTCCATCCGATGTGGTGCGGTGACGCGATGCCGCCCGCCGCCTTGATCGCCTGCACCAACTCGCGTCCCTCCGGAACATCGTCACGGGACACGATCGGCATGCCTCGCCGGGGCAGATACACGCACTTATGACCTGGGCCCGGATAGCGTTTTCCGGTCCATTCGTAGGCCAGTAGCGTCGCGAACTCACCAGGCGCATCGAACGCGTCGGCAACCTGCTGCAAGTACTCCCACTCGCCAGGCCCGGTGCGCTTTCCCAAGAACGACTCGTGATCGGTCAGCGCCACAAAGTCGTCGTCGTAGCGCCAGCGTGCACGCAGATAGACTTCCTCGGCACTCCCCACACCATCGCTATGGGCGCTGTGTTGCTGGATGTCGCCGAAGTAGGTGTGCAGGCCTCGTTTGCTCGCGGGGTCACGTCGAACGGGCGAGTCGTGTGACTCCACACGCAGCGTTTGTGGCGGACACGGGACAAGCGCGGGAGCGGCGCCGCGTGGAGCATCCTGCACATCGATCTCGATGGCGCGCCGATCGCGTCGTGCGATCACCAGTCGGTCTTGGTCGCACACCGATGAAGGGCGACGTCCACGCGAGCCCCAACTGCCATCGCTGAGTCCGACTCGTGCACTCCACCCTTCGGCGCAAAGATCCTGACGCCAAAAGTTGTGCGAGCCCCGACCCACGATAGCCACCGCACCGTCGGGTCCCACCGCCAACGCAGGAAACTCGTAGGACTGTTCTTCGCCATCCAAGTCCCGGTCGCGGTCACGCATCGGTTGTTGCGGCGCAAACACCTCCCCTTCGCGATCCACGAAACGCAGTGCGATCCACTTCGCCACGTCAGCATCCGCGGTGTCTTCGCGAACGTCGTGATGCCAAGCCACCCAAGTGCCCTCAGCCGTCGCGACCACCGCAGGCGCCGCGGCGCTTCCACGTGCGCGCCACACCACGGCTTCTTGATCGCGAGCGAGTTTGACCTCGGCCACACCACCTTGGTGTTCGATCCAGACCCTCGCATCTCCATCGTGCGCGCTTTGCTCTGCATCCGCGTCAGCGGGCGTGACCCCATCAAGCGCCACGATGCCGGAACACGCATCGCTGGAATACGCCAGCGTGGGTTCGCCGTTGGAGTCCAACGTGTAGGTCAATAGCGCTTCGGTGTTGTCGACCGTGTCCCAGGCAACCACATGCAGCCGAATGCCATCACGGGTGGATTCCAGACGTGGAGAACGAAGGTATCGCTCGGGCAACTGCGCGATCGAAGGCACCTCTACGTTATGGCCAAGCCGTCGGGGCAGCGACAAGTTCCCGACCGGCAATTACCGGACGTAGAGCACATCTCAAAACTCCCGCCCGTCGATCCGCCGTCATAGTGCGTGAGATGGTGCATCCGCGAGCCGAGGAAATATGTCGTATTTTCGAGCGTGAGTGGATGGCGCCAGGTTGCGTGCTGTGGCCGCGTAGCGGCCGGCGGGAGTTTTGAGATGTGCTCTAGTCCCTCAAAAAGTTGGCGACCAAGTGGCACCGTGCTAGCCGCAAAGGACCCAGCACGGGGCGAAACGTGCTGCGGAACACACTGCTGGAGGCGAAAACAGTGATGCGACCCACCATCATCCCTGGGTTTCTTTTGGTGACTCTCATCGCATGCGGTGCATGCGGGGAAGATGAAAGCGATCCGAGCGGCGACTCGGCCGGCGAAGCGTCGAACGCCGTCGTCCACTTGGACTTGATCGAGTCGGCACACATGGCCGACGTGGACCACGAAGGTCTCTACGTCGACTTCGGTACGCCAGCGCAGAACAAGTACACCGTCGGCGGTTGGCGAAGTGGCTGGGGATCCCAAGGCTCCGACGGCGACACGACGTACGCAAATGTGGGCCGACGTGCGCGCATCTACTTCTACAGCGATGACGATGGACCGCTTCACGTTCGCTTGCGGATTCGTCCCAAGGGCACGGGTTCGATGTCGCCCTACATCAACAACGAACAGCTTCAGGCGGTGTTCTTTGAGGGTGAGGATTGGCAAACGATCGACCTCCAACTCCCGGCAGAACACACCAAGGTCGGTGAGAACTACTTCCTCCTGGCGTTCGGGGGTGTTGCGAACATCGGTGGCGAAGATGTCTCCGTACAGATCTCCAGCATGCGCGTGACGCAGGGTACCGATGCACCGAGTGGCGACTTCGAAGCTCCGGCGTGGGGCACCACGGTCTCGCAGGTCGCGCTGAGCGGCGACACCCGCAACGCACTTGCCTACGGTTCGCCCACTCGCTTTACGTACTACGCGGAAGTTCCCGCCAATGGTGCGCTCAGCTTCAACGTGGGACAGGAAGGCAACGCAGGCGGCACCGGTCGCGTGTTCGTGCAGCCTGAGGGCGGACAACGCACCAAGGTCTGGGAAGGTGCGCTCACCTCCAGCTGGGCCGAACAGAACGTCGACCTCTCCGCGTTTGCCGGCAAGGTCGTGCAGCTCACCCTCGAGGGCGAAGGCGGCCAAGGTCGCGTGGCGTGGGCGGATGCGCGGTTGATCACTGCGGCGGAAGAAGCTCCAGAAATCGAGCCTGCACAGAACGTTGTTGTTGTCCTTGTCGACACGCTACGCGCGAGCAAACTCCGTCCGTGGAACCGTGAGACCCGCGTGCAGACGCCGGTGCTCAACGAGTTGGCTGAGAACAGCGCCCTGTTCGAGCGTGGCATCTCCACCGAGAACTGGACCAAGCCCGCAGTCGCTTCGATTCTCACGGGACTTCACCCCATCGACCACATGGCGCGCACACAATCGGCCGTGTTGAGCGACTCCGCGTTGATGATCAGCGAGCACATGAAGGCCAACGGCCTGGCCACCGGTGGCTTCATCGCAAACGGCTACATCTCCGACCGGTTTGGCTTCGATCAGGGCTGGGATCGCTACAAGAACTTCATCCGCGACGAGAACGCGAGCAGCGAAGCGGAAGTGGTGTTCCGCGAAGCTGCCGACTGGGCGATCGAGCACAAAGACGAGCGCTTCTTCCTCTACGTGCACACCATCGACCCGCACGTTCCTTACGATCCCGAAGACGAGTTCGTATCGATGTACGACTCTCGAGCTCACTATGAGGGACAGGTTCGACCGCGCATGACCGGTGAGCTGCTTGCGGGTGCGAAGTCCAACGAACCGACCGTGCGCTTTACGCAGAGCGACATCATTCGCCTCGAAGCACTCCACGACGGGGAGATCACCCAACACGATCGCCACATGGGCACCTTCATCAATCGCCTGAAGGAAGCCGGCATCTGGGAAAACACTGTGTTCGTGTTCGTCGCGGACCACGGCGAAGAGTTCAACGAGCACGGCAAGTGGGGCCACGGTCACTCGATCTACGAAGAGCTGATTCACGTCCCGCTTCTTGTGCATCGCCCGGGCGCCATTCCGGCGCGACGCATTCCGACGACCGTGAGCACGATGGACATCGGTCCCACCGTGCTGGAACTCGCCGGGTTGCCGCCCATGCCGAACGTCGCCGCACAGAGCCTGGTGCCGCTGATCTACGGCCAGAACCGAGCGATGCCCGAGATGGCGATGAGCGAGTTCCTCGATGAGCGTCGCGTCATTACCGCGGGACGTTGGAAGTGGATCGTACGCGGAAACCTGCGTCACACCATGTTCGACCTGCAGGAAGATCCGGGCGAACAGAACCAGCTCAAGATCGACGACCACCCGATTGCAGGTCGTTACCTGCGCGTGCACCAAGGACAGTTCCTCGGTTCGACCAACCGCGGGCAGTGGATGCAGAGTGAGCAGCAGGCCGGTCCAGACCTCAGTGCCGGCGAAGTCCAGATGGACGCGGAACTGCAACAGCAGCTGCGCGAGTTGGGCTACCTGAACTAGTGCACGTCAACGCAAGGTGTAGTTCGCCCGCCCGGGACATCGCTACCGCCTATTTCCGAGGACGAGCCACGCCACGAATCCCACCGCGATCGTGCCCATCGCATAGGCGACGACGATAGGACGCTCACGAATCGAAAACGTCATCATCCAGAGGCAGAGCGCCAGGAAGATGACCGTCGTGATGGGATGCCCCCAGGTTTTGTAGGGACGCTCCAGTTCGGGTTCGCGTGCTCGGAGCACGAATACGCCAGCGGCAGTCAGCCCTGAAAAGAGCGTCAGCGAGACACCAACGTAGACGAGCAACGCATCGAAGCTTGCGGTCAGCGCCATCGCAATGGCCACCACCGCCTGCAGGATTGTGGCACCGACTGGACCTCCCCCCTCACGACGTTTCGCCAGCGCCGCCATCTTGGGGTGGTCGAGGCCCATGGCTTCGTAGATGCGCGGTCCGGTCAGCACCATCGCACCCACGGTGCTGATCAATCCCACCGCGATGATCGCGCTCATCACGCGCGCCGCACCATCTCCGAAAAGCGACTCGGCAACGATGTGCCCGACTTCGACTTTGCCGGCGATCGCATCCGGCTCGACTGCACCCAGAAACACCACGTTGAGTGCGAGGTAGAGCGCCATCACCATCGCCGTCCCACCAAAGAGCGCACGGGGAACGTTCTTGCCTGGATCACGGGTCTCGCCGGCGATGTAGGCCGCCGCGTTCCATCCGGTATACGCAAAACTGACGAACACCAACCCCACGGCGAAAGGGCCAGACAGCAATGCTTCGCTGATCGGTTGCGTGCCCGCGCCCAGCCGTTCCCAGCTCAAACCGGGAAGCGCAAAGCACACGAACGCGACGATGATGAGCACTTTCAAGAACGTCATGACGTCTTGCGCTCGACCCCCCTGCCGAACAGTGCGCATGTGCAGCGCGGACGCGACGAGGATCAGACCGACGCCCGATGCCGTGGGCCACCACGAGGGACCGCCAGGAAACACCTGCTCGAGATAGGTGCCGAACGCGATTGCGCTCGCTGCAATCGGTGCCGCAAAACCGACGAAGAGCGAAACGATGCCGGCGACGAATCCAAGCGCGGGCGAGTAGATCCGACCGAGTAGCTGGTACTCGCCGCCGTTGTCCGGCAGTGCCGCGGCAAGTTCGGCATACGCGAGTGCACCACACAGCGCGCTGATGCCACCGAGGACCCAACACAACAGAACCGCCGGCCCAGAACGAAGGTCGGCAACGAGAAAGCCCGTCGTCGTGAACACACCGGTCCCCACCATGCTGGCGACTACCAACAAGGCTGCGGTGCGTGCGCCGAGGAGCCTTTCCATCAGGAGCTACCGAGGTTGTCGAGGCGCGAAACGCTCAAGCCGAGCGCGACACTCCGGACCGAGATGACCCGTCGCATTGTCGATCGGACGAATCGAACCGTGCGCGTCGTTCATCAAACAGCGGTCCTCTGTGCAATGTCGCAAACCGAGCGTGTGCCCCACTTCGTGAATCGCCGTTGTGACGACGCGAAAACGAAAGTGGCGGTTGTTGCGTGCGCGCCGACGCAGCCGAAACGTGCTGATCACCGAAGCGCGACCTCCAAGATCACCGAGACCAAACACCCCCCAGTCCCGAACCCCGTGCGCCGTGGTGGAGATGTCGACGCCCGTGAAGCCGATGACCTTGACCGACTCGGGCTGTCCGTTGAGCAGTGGACGCAGAAAATCGAGGAGCTTGTCCGCGCGATAGCGACGACGCGGTGGGTAGTACGCCTCGCGAGGTAAGCGCCGAGGCTCCATCCGCTCGACCTCGACCTGCAGCTCGTCTTCGACGCCTTGAGCAATCGCATCGCGAAGGTCGCTCGGAAACTCTCCGAGCACCACAAGCTTCACCGTCGCGCGCGGTCCCAGATCCTGGGCTTGCGATGTTCCGCAGGCACACAAGAGCAACAGAAACCAGCGCATTGCCAGAGCGTAGCACTCACGGAACGAGCCAGCTCGGCGCGGCTTCGTCACACGGGGTGAGCCGCAATCCAGTCGCTTCGACAATGTGTTGCCGACGGTTGGTCACCCATGACTCCAACTGCTCATCGTAGGGGGAGACGATGCTGTCGAACGACACCGCAGAATCACAGCCACTCAAGGGGAACAACGCGAACTCGATGAGTTCTCCCTGAAGTGCTCCGTGCCAGCGCGCGTAGCGATCGTCATGCATCCACATCGGCAGGTAGGTGATGTCGATCGACTCGCCTATCTCGAGTCGAGCCAGGAGCTCTTCATGGACAAGTGACGAGCGCACCTTGGGTTGAACGCCGCGATGCGTGGGGTTCGCAAGACGCCCCATATCCGAGACGAAGTTCCCGAGCCCCCACGCGATGGGCACTCGGCGTTGACCCAACGATAGCGTTTCCACTGGCATCACCACATGCGTGCCGTGAACAATGATCGCGTCGGCTCCTTCTTCGGCAAGTCGCCCAGCCCACACCCGCCACTCATCTTCGGGCTCGTCGACCAACTCGCCCAGAACGTGCACGATGACGACGACCCGTCCGATCTCCGCAGCTTCGCGAACGCGTGCAAAGGAGCCTTCTTCGAGAAAGCTCAGCGCGGGATCCGGAGGCTCGACGTACCCACGCCCGCGACCGTCGTAGAAGTTGAGGACGACCACGGGATTGTCTTCCTCACCAAGGACCAGCGGCCACACGAAGCGCGGGTAGATCCCAGCGCCGGTGACCACGAGTCCGGCACGATTCGCAGCCGCGATCGTTTCGGCCAGCCCTTCGCGGTCCTGATCGAGCGCATGATTGTTGGCCAGCGTGACTGCGTCCACTCCCGCCCGAGCCAACCCGGGCAAGAGCCAGTCGGGCCCCTGCAGGTGCACAGCCGTGAGGCCCCGCTCGTTGACAGGCTCAGCGTCGATCGCAAATCGGCGCTCATCGGCCACGGGCGTTTCCAGGTTCACGATCACGAACGCGTCAGGGTCTGCATTCCATAGTCGCGATACCGGTTCGATGATCGTAGCCATCCCTTCTGCGGGATCCTCGAAACTGTTTGCGTAGTCACGAATGGCCTCGGACAGAAGCACATCGCCACCGATCCAAAGCGTGAGCGGTCGTGGTGGCTCTGGCGTTTCCACCTGCGCAGGCGCTTGCTCTGGTTGCGGAGGCGCGGCGGACGGAGCCGATTCGGCGCCACACGCGGCAAGAAGCACGAGGAGCGCGCGCATGACCTTAGGGCATGCGGTCGACGACGTGGATGACCTTCGACGCGCGACCGATTCCACCGTCGGTTTGGATCGCCTGGACCTCGATACGAATGTCTCGACCTTCGACCAGGCTTCCGTCCGCAACCGTGAACACAAGTTGGTCGCCCACGCGTAGGAAGTGGTCACCCTCGTCGCGAACGCGGCGCAACGTCAACAGGCGCTCGATCTGGATGGTCGCGGACTCATCGTCTTCCACGTAGAAGCCTTCGATAAGCAACTGCATGTCTGCAGGGTCCAGGTCGTAGAGCCGCAACGCGACATCGACGTGCCATCCCCCTTGCGGACCCATCACCAACTCCACGTCGTCGCCATCATCGATGTCGATGAACTCGGTCAGTCCGGTCCCGATCTCGACGCGGCCCGTCGAAGCATCGACTTCACCGACGTCAATCCGGGGCACGTCCGGGCTTTCACCGGCGTCCGGGTTGGGCATGTCGTCGTCGCTCGGACACCCCGAACAAAGCAGACAACCCCAAGAAAGGAAGAGCACGAAAACAGCGAATCGCACGGGCGTAGCATGTCAAGCATGGCCTGGTTTCGCCAGTTCGACCTCACCTCGGCGTTGAGGCATGCTCCGAGTCGCCGTGGTCGAACAAGCCGCTGACTCGAAGGAAACGAAAGCCGGGAAGAAAGCCTCGCGCTCCGAGAAGCCCTCGCCGCAAAAGGTTTCCAAGACCGGCACTCTGCTTCGTGCTGCACAAGCGATCTCGGAGGTCTCACCGACAGCGGGCACCGTACAAGATGTGCTCGAGGGACGCGTTCTCGGTCACTACGCTGAGGGTCTCAAGCAGTACCTCTCGATTCGCTTGGGCAACACCGAGCGCGGCGCCGAGGCATTCGCCAAGCTGCGCGATCAAGTTGCCGCGCTGGGGATGGACAAGTTGTCCAAGGCCCCCGGAATTCGCGCACAGGTATATCGCTTAGCGCGAGCGCTCGCGGACGAGTTGGAAGGCACACCCAAAGACGCCGGCAAGACCGCGGGCACGCTAATGTGGTTTCAGCCACCGCGCGCCACACCGGTAAGCTACCAAAAGTCTCTCGAAGCGATTCGTGCACAGCCGCGAGCGGGAGATCGCGAGTTGCTCGAGCTTCGCTTTGCGCGCGAACTCGACACCGCAGAGATCGCATTCGTGTTGGAACTCGCCGAAGCCGAGGTGTCCAAGCGACTCGATGTGGCGGAAGCGGAGGCGCGGAAACTCTTTCGAGCGGGCGGCGATGTCGATCTTCCGCGTGCGCTGCTCGAGGCATTCGCACTTCAGAAGCTCGACGACGAGATTTCTGGAACGAACGAAGAGGATCCTCCGCTGCTCGAGCTCGGGACGGTCTTAGGTGAGCGCTACGAGCTGGAGAGCCACCTTGGGTCGGGCGCGTTTGCGGACGTCTACCGAGCCAGTGATGTGGCGGTGCCCGGGCACCGCGTCGCGCTCAAACTCTTGAAGCGCAAGTCCATCTCCAAGCGTGCGCAAGACCAGGCGTTGCGGGAACTCCGGATCATTGCCGCGGTGTTTCACCCTTCGATCGTGCAGTTTAAAGACCACGGTTGGTACGAGGACCGATTCTGGTTCGTGATGCCTTGGTACGAAGGGGAAACGTTGGAAGCGCGCATGGAGCGCGAACCCCTCACGCGTCCCGAAGCGAAGCGGATCTTTGTGCCCTTGGCCCGAGCACTTGCTGCAATGCACGCCGCTGGGGTTCGCCACCAGGACGTGAAGCCCGACAACATCTTCTTGGCCAAGCTGAAAGGCTTTGGCGATCAAGAAGTGTTGCCGGTTCTGCTCGACCTCGGCGTCGCCGCGAAAGACGCTGAGTTGGTGATTGCCGGAACACCGACCTACTTTGCTCCGGAAGTTGCCGCTCAGTTTTCGTACCGGGAAGGAGACCCCTTTCCCGAACACTCCGCGGGGCCTGCGTCGGATGTGTTTGCGCTGGCCTTGAGCATGCGAAACGCGCTGGAGCCCACGACTCAGCCCATCGTTGCGGCGGGTGCCGTGGACAGCTTCATTCGTCAACGTGCGCGCACGATGCCCGACCTGCCCTTGGACCCCGACCTCTCGTATTTGTCCGGTCGGTTCAAGAAATGGATGGCGCTCGATCCCACCAAACGCCCCAGTGCAGACGAACTGGCCGAACAGTTTGAGACCGCGCTGACCGAACCCGAAGAGCGCCGTGAACGACGCATGCGCGTGTTGCGTGTCGTGATTCCAATCGCAACGGTGCTTCTGCTCGTGTTTGGCGCACTGGCCTATCAGTTGGACCAAGATCGCCGACTTCATAGCGACAAAGCCGAAGCTGCTGAAGAAGAGCGACAAGCTGCACTTGAAGAATTGGACGAAGCCTCCGTTGCCGCCGACCAGTTGCGCGAGCAAGTCAGTGCCGCGGAGCAGCGCATTGAAAGCAACAACCTTTCACGCCAGCAACTCGCCGAAGAGCTCGCGCAGACTGAGGGACGGCTCAACGTCACTCGCAACCAGCTCTCCCGTTCCCGCACACGAGAACGCGAAAAAGGCAAAGAAATCGAAGCGTTGTCCGAGGAGCGCGACGACCTGCGTCAGCAAGCGCAAGCACTGACTCGGCGCATCACCGAGCTTTCGGGTCAGCTCGAAACTCGTACATCCGAACTGCAAACCGCGCGGCGATCGTTGTCCGAGGTTCGCGCCAACCTGCAGTCGACAGAGCAGTCGCTGCGCACCGCCGAGCAAGAGCGCGATTCGGCTCGTCGCGAGCGTCAATCGCTTGAAGCGCGCGTCGCCACGCTGGAGCGAGAGCGCGACGTCGCACAGACCGCCCAACGCCAAGCGGAACGTGCGGCGCAGCAGGCCCAAAACCAACTCGCGCGCGCACAACAGCAGCTCACCGCGGCACAACAGCAAGTTCGTGACTTGCAGGCGCAAGTTCGTCAGCTCCAGCGGGAGAACCGACAGCTTCGACGTGGCGCAGCTCCGACCCTACCGTCTCCTATGACCCCGGACGTCAATCCCACTCCCGAACGTCCCTCGGTCATGGTGACGACCCGCCGATGAATCGACTTCTCTTCGTTTTCTTGTTGTTGAGCTGTGGCTCGCCTGAGGTGCACTCGGAGCGAGCGGAGCACACGGAGCGACCGGCTGAGCCTGCGCAGGAGGTCACAGACGAGCTCGACCTCCCCACGCCCGCCGAGTTCGCGCGACAACACGGACAATTCGAAAGCTACTGGTATCAGGGCAAAGCCGAACTTGCGCGGTACACGCTGCAACAGCATCGCTACGGAGAAACCCACGAAGGCGAAGCGGTTCTCATCTTCGTCACGGAACCCTTCCTGCCGGATACCCAAGTAAAACACGAGCACGGCGAGCACGAATCCATTTCAGTGCTCAAGCTCAACGCCTATCGCCGTTTCTACACGGGGATCTACCCGTACACGATCATGAGTTCCTCGTTTGTCCCGGCGGACGAGGGATTGGAACTGAAGGTTTCGACGACGGTCACCGAGTGGTGCGGCAATGCGTACGCTCAGCTAAACCGACGCGACACGGGAGTGCAGGTCACCGTTCACTCGTATTTCCAAGACGAAGCAGACCAAAACAACACGATCGCCGGCGCACCGAGCGAAGACGGTTTGTGGGCGCGGATGCGACGCGATCCGAATGCCGTCGAGTCGGGTGACCAAGAACTGATTCCCGCCTTGCACTGGCTACGGTTGCGCCATCGACCCGTTCAGCCCGAACGGGCGCAGGTTCACGTGTCGCACGGTGACGAACATGTGCTGGAGGTGCAGTACGAAATGGGTCGGCAGGTGCGTGTTCGTTTTGAGCGTGAGTTTCCGTATTCAGTCGTGGGTTGGGAAGAACGCGAGCCGGACGGTGGTCGCACCCTTGCTCAGCGAACGCACGCGGTGATCGATGACTACTGGTCGCACCATGGCCGTGACCACGACGCGTATCGACGCGCACTCGGTCTCGAACACTAGAAGAACATCGAGCTGAGCATCTCGGCGAGTTCGACGGGTGTCGTGTCGGTCGGAATGTGCATCCAACGACGCGTGCTCGGCTCGCGGGCCAACTCCATTCGAAGCGTTGAGTCGCCACCCCAAACCACCACCATCGCCCCAGTTCCATCAAGCGCGCTTGCTGCTCGAACGAGATCGATCTCGCGTGCACACGCATCCAGCAGCACGATGGTCGAGGCCGTGGCGCGAGAAAGCGCGCGCCAATCCTGAATCGGGATCACTTTGGCGCGTCCGTGCAGTCTCAGGCTCAACTGACGTAGCCCGCCAAGATCCCAGGTCGCTGCCCACACTTCTCGCCCTGCGGGTGCGGCGGCCGGTACGGTGGGTCGTTCCATCGGTGTCGGAAACTCGCTGCCAAACGGGGGCGCGGAGGAAATACCCACCTCCACATTATACCGCAAACGATGGGGTGATCGATTCGGTGCCGAATCCGACTATGAAGATACGGTGATCGAGCGATGAGCGACGAGGGACCGGTGGGGGTGGACATCGAACGCGAACGCGTTCGAGCGTCTGCGCGAAGGTCCGTGCTCGGTGCTGGTCAGCGGTTTCACGTTGGCCGCTTTGAACTCCTGGGCTGGCTGGGTGCAGGCGCGATGGGGTTCGTGTACGAAGCGCAGGATCCCGAGCTTCATCGTCGCGTCGCGCTCAAGGTACTCGACCAAGAGCTGCCCCCGGAGTTGCGCGAAGAGCGAAGCGCGCGCTTGCTACGCGAAGCTCAAGCGCTCGCTCGGATCAACCACCCCAACGTCGTCACTGTGCACGAAGTCGGACGAGATCACGGACATGTATTCGTGGCGATGGAGAAGCTCGAGGGCCAGAGTCTACGGGCGTGGCTCGCAACCGAACGAGACCCAGACCGCGTGCTCAGCGTGATGTTGGGGGTCGGCAATGGGCTTGCGGCCGTGCACGCGGCCGGACTGGCGCATCGCGACTTCAAACCCGAGAACGTGCTGGTCAGCCAACCCGACGAACGGGGCATTCTTCTCGACTTCGGGCTTGTGCGAGCTACCGATGCAATGCCCGCCGATTCGGTGCTCGCGCGAACGTTGACGCGAACGGGGGTTCAATTGGGCACGCCCGCATACATGTCGCCCGAACAGCTTCGCGGTGAGCCGGGAGACGCACGCTCCGATCAGTTCGCATTCTGCGTCGCTCTTTTCGAGGCGCTCGTCGGTCGCCGGCCGTACGCGGGCATCAACCCGGCGGATCTTGCGGCTGTTATCGCCGACGAGAAGGTCGACGATGATGGAACGTTAGCGCCGCACATCCGGCGCGCGCTCGAGCGAGGTCTCTCTGCAGATCCAGCGAAGCGATTCGACTCGCTGAATGACCTGATGCGCGCGCTGCAGGGCAACGAGTTGAAAGTGCCCGGCTACGTCATCGAGTCGCGAATCGGCGGCGGTGGTTCGGGCGTCGTGCATCGTGCGCGTGACATCGAATCGAACCAACTCGTTGCGCTGAAAGTGCTGCACGGCAAACGCGACTCCAACACGCTGAAGGCACTGTCGAACATCAATCACCCCTCCGTGGTGCGCATTCGCGACTTCGGCTCCACGGGCGACACCTCGTTCATTGTGATGGACCTGCTGGACGGCACGTCACTGCGCGACCAGCTCGACGGGTTGGGCATTCGAGATCTGCTCCGCGTGATCGACGACGTTGCAGCCGGCCTGGCGGCACTGCACGCAGCCGGATTTGTTCATCGCGATATCAAACCGGACAACATTCTGGTCACGAACGGCCGAGCGGTCTTGGTCGACTTGGATATCGCGGTGGCTGCCCACAGTACGCCTGACGTTGCGGGCACCACGCCCTACCTCGCGCCAGAGCAAGCGCGGGGTCGTGAGGTCACACCCGCGACTGATCAGTTCGCACTGGCCGTCACTGCGTATGAAGCCCTCGTCGGTCGGCGTCCATGGACCGGTACAGCGACAGAAGTCATGGCGAAGCTGGCGGTCGATGATGCACCGCGACCGAGCACGCTCGCACGCAGCTTGTCGTCTCGCGTGGACACCGTCCTGCTGCGCGCGCTGAGCAAAGATCCGAGTCAACGCTACCCCGACGTCCAGCTGTTCGCCCAGGCGCTGCACCAGTCGTTTTCGCGCCCAGTGCGTACTGCAGGGTTCGCGCTTGCGAGCATGTTGACCGTCGCCGCGGTCGCCTATGCGGTGCAGCCCCAACCCCATCCCTTGGCGAGCGGGGTTGTCGCGTGTCCGATCTTTGAGGTGGAGGGAGTGCAGGAACCCAACGCTTGGCTCGGAGCCGCAGCAGGCGACCTGACTTGCCATCGCATTGCGTGGAGTCTCGGCGGCCAAAGCGAACGAACCCGCGTTCCGGCGGAGCTTCTGGAGTTGAGCCCGCTTGGTGGAGATGAGTTTCCCAAAGCACCCTTCGATGCCCCCGATGCACAACAGACGTCACGGACCCACGCGCGAGACCACACGGCTTGGATCGATGGGAGCGTGCGACTGAAGGATTGGGAGTTCGAAGTGACGCTGCGCCTTCGGATGGGAAGCGACACGCTTGGGGAAGCAAGCGGGCGCTCGGGTCTACTCGTCTCGGCCATCTCGCAGGCTGTCGATGCACTCGATGCCGAAGGTGTGCTGCCGCAGCCTCCGCTCGATGCGAATGTGAACGAGTGGACCTTTCCCAACGGTGATGGCTCGTCCGAGTTGGGATGGCTGTTCGAGCGCATCCCACACCTCAAACCCACACACCCGGACATGACCGCGGCGTGTACTCAACTGCACGAATGGAACGGGATGAGCCCACTCGCGTTGCGTGCGTACTCGTTGTGTGCACATCTCGATTTCGACGTTCCAGCGGTGCCAGAGTTGTTGACGCATTCGAACGCCGCACTGGCGGGGTCGACCGTGTCCGCGTCGGCTGACGCGGAATTTCCCGAGGACCTTCTCGAACGCTTGGAGGCCGCACGCGAGGGTGAAAGCGACCTCGCACTATCGATTCTGTCGGCCGCCGAAGCAGTGGTGTATCGACGTCGTGAAGACGAGACCGCCGCCCGAACACGATGGGTTGCGGCGTTGCGTCATCGACCGCGCGATCACTGGATGCGGAGTGAACTGGTTCGCCAAAGCATTGGTAACGCCAACCTGACCGGCATCGTGAACACCCGGCAAGCTTGGGATCCAGCGCGTCCATTCGGGTACGTCCAAGCTGCGTGGTGGGGAGAGCATTCCCTCGAGCAGTCGCTGGCACTGCAACGGCGTGCACACACGCTTGCTCGATACGACGCTCCCGCCACCGTTCATGCGATTCAGGCGTTTCTTGGTGCCGATCGCATCGATGACGCGCAGTTGCTCGCCGCGGAACTCGCGTCCAACTCCCACGCGGCGCCCAGCGCTCGTGCGGTCGGACTTGCGATGACCGATTCGTGGACGATGCGCGTAGGTCACGCAACACGACGGTTGCAAGAGTCTCTGGAGCAGGTCGACCGGATGCGTGACGGATACACCGGCGACACAATGGCCGTTGTGAATCTCCGAAAGTTGGCCGAACTCATGGGACGCGAACAAGAGATCGCGGATTGGTTCGTCGAGGTGGCGGTTCCGCAACGACTCCCGGCGACGGATGGTGCACTCACGATGCCCATCGCAGCGTTGTGCATGTACGCGAGCCCGGAAGGGGCTGAGCGTTGCTTCGATGAACTTGAGCGACTCCCGCCAGCACCCGGCCACAGCAGTTTCGATGGGATCGGTGCGTACATGCGCGGGGCACGTCTTTACGCCGCCGGAGAAACTGCGCCGGCAGTGGAAGCATGGCGCGGTCTTCCAAGCGCCTACTACTTCGCCGCATCGCTTCCCTCACAGGCTTTCGAAATTGCCGGTGAGCCCGAACTTGCTGCCCGCTGTGATGAAGTGAAGATGTCGCATGCCCTGTTTGCGGGACTTAGCCGCGCCCAGCCAAGCGTGGCTCGAAGGCATGCATCGCGGGGAGAAACTGCACGCGCGAAGCAATTGGCTGAGGAAGTTATCAGCGCGTGGAGCCAAGCTGACGTGCGCATTCCGGCCGTAGAAGAGATGCGCCGACTGCTCGACGAGCTTATGCTCCAGCCCAGTGGGGAATGATGTCGAGCTCGTGGAGGCGTGGCGTGATGGGGATCGCGCCGCGGGCGAAACTCTCTTCGATCGACATTTCGATCGGGTGTACCGGTTCTTTCGAACCAAGGCCGATCCTCAGGACGTCGACGACTTGGTCCAACAGACCTTCATGGGCTGTGTACAGGGTCGCGACCGCTTTCGTGGTGACGCCAACATCACGACGTACTTGCTGGCGATCGCGCGCAACAAGCTGCTGACGTACTGGCGAAACAAGAAACGCGACCGCGAAGTCGAGTTCCACACCAGTGCGGTCCACGACCTGGATCCTTCACCCTCGTCGGTTGCCATGGCGCACGAACGAGATCGTTTTCTTTTGGAGGCGCTGCGTCGGATCCCGATCGATATGCAGATCGCGATCGAGCTTCGCTACTGGGAAGGCATGCGCGGTCCGGAGGTTGCCGAAGTCCTGGGCATTCCGGAGGGCACCGTGCGCAGTCGTCTGCGTCGCGGACTTGATGCCTTGCGCGAAGCGCTGCACGAACTGGCCGCGTCAGATCAAGGACTCGAATCGACCACGCAGGATCTGGACGCGTGGGCCGACGAGCTTCGTCAACGCTGTAACGTCTGACTTACTCGGCCGCGCCTGCGTAATTTTGTGCGTCGAGCTCGGCGAGCATCTCGTCTCCGGACAGCTCATCCGCAGACTTCTCACCGAAGTACTTCATCAGCCCGACACGTTCGTAGTGCGGAATGATTCGATCGCTCATCAAACCGATTTCGCGCAGGTTCGGCACAAGACGGCGGAACATCACGTAGCGGAACTCCTCGAGTCCCTTGGAGGTGTTCACCACATCTCGCCACTGCGCACGCGTCAGCTTTCCTTCGGCGAACCACTCGTCGTACACCTCATACGCCAAGAAGCGGTTCCGCATCAGCAACGCCACCTCAAACGCCCAATCCTCGCGCTCGCGTCGTTCACGCTCGGTCAGATGGTTGTTGAAGTGCTCGCGCAACGCCAAGACGCCGTAGTGCACGTGCCGCGCTTCATCGCGAATCACATTTCGAAGCAGGTCCTTGAGCAGGGGCTCCTTGGTCATCTTGTACAGCGTTCCGAACGCGCCCAGCGCGAGTCCCTCGACCATGATCTGCATACCGAGGAACTTCATGTCCCAGCGTGAGTCACTCATCAGCGCGTCGATGATCACGAAGAGGTTGTCGTTGATCTGATAGAGCTTGTTCAGCTTCGTATCGAGGTAGCGGTGAAACACTTCAACGTGCCGCGCTTCGTCCACGACCTGGGTGGCGCCGTACAGCTTCCCATCGAAGAACTGCACCGCTTCGGTGACCTGTGCAGCGGCAAACAGCGCGCCCTGTTCACCGTGCAGAAACTGGCTCAACTGCCACGAGAGGATCGACGCACGAAGCTCGTTCCGCTCGCGCTGGTCCATCTTGTAGCCGTACTCGGCAAGCTTCTCGAAGTTGAGAAACGTATCGGGGATCACCGGCACTTCGGGATTGAACGGGTCGACGTCGATCGACCAATCCAAAAGCGTCTCCCCATCCCACTGGTTCTGTTTGGCACGTTGGTAGAGCTCCAACATCTCGGGCTGATCGCTGGGATACGACCAATCGAAGTGTGCCGAGTGGGTGGCTGGAATCTTAGTCGGACGCCCTTGCTTACCGCGCTGAAGCACCAGCCCGCGCACGCTGGACGGACCAAGCGATGCCGCAACGCGCGGGTCACGCATCTCCCCCATGACTTCGACCGCCTCGAGGTAGGGCTCAACCCGGCTTCGAAACTTCTGCGGAAAGAGTTTGATGAGCTTCGTACTGTCCATGGGTCCCTCTACTCGTCCTCGAGTGCGCCGAAGAACGCGCGAACACGACTGGCGTGGTAGCGCGTCAAAAATGAGTGAATGAGCGGAAGCGCCTTCTCGATCATCGCGGCAGCTTCATCGGGCTGCAACGTGCTAAGGCGCCCACTAATGAGCTTGATTTCCTCGCGAAACAAGCGGTTCATCGCATCTTCATAAAAGCGAAGATCCGCCACGCTGAACCCCAGCTCGCGCGTAAACCCGAGCTTCCGCATCTGACCGAAAAGCTCGACCATCCATGCGTCGGCCTCCGCGATCATCAAGTTGCCGTGCTCATCTTTACTGACCCCGACAACACCGAGTTCTGCGGCTTCTTCCAGATCTTCTTGGTCGACGCCGTAGCGCTCGGTGAGTTCCTTGGTGCCCAGCATCGACCCACGGTCTTCCGCGGATAGCTCACCGCGAAGCTGGCGCTTCACACCTCGAAGGAACGCACGTTGTTCCGGACTGAAGTCCTCATCCGTGCCGTCGAGCACAGCTTTGATGGCCTTGAGCGGAAGAAAGTGTTCCTGCTGAAGCTTTCGAATCGAGAGCAAACGATCAACGTGCGCCTGCGTGTACCAAGCCATGTTGCGCCCGGTCTTGCGCCCGGCAGGCAGAAGGCCTTGTTGAATGTAGAAATGGATCGCCTGTCGTTCGAGCCCGGTGGCTTCGACGAGGTCCTTCATCCGCAAACGCGCCCTCACTGGGGCACCTCAATCCGACACGGCGTGCGCGGTCGCGAGCAACAAGCCAGCACCCATCCCTGAGCCTTCTCTGCGTCCGTGAGGCAGTTGGGTTCGTCCGCAACGATCTCACCATCGAGCAACTGCACTTTGCATGCGGCACAGCCACCCATCGCACATGAAAACGGCATCGAAACGCCCATGGCGAGACCCGCGTCGAGCAAGGTTTGGTTGGCTTTGACCGGCACCGTGCGCGAACGCCCATCGACCACGATTTCACACGTCTGCGGAAGGGTTGAAGCCACTTCCGCGCGCGCTTCGGGCGACACAAACTTCTCTTCGTAGAGGGTCTCCACGCCACGCACACGCAGTGTCTTCCGAACGGCATCCATCATCGGCGTTGGGCCACAGAGGTAGTGCGGTGCATCTACGGGAGTGCCGAGCTCGTCGAGAACATGCGCAGTGTTTGCTTGATCCAAGCGCCCGTCCACATCGTCGAGCACGTGCCGCACCACCAACCGATCGCAGGCCAAAGACTCGAGTTGCTTTCGAAAGATGATCGCGTCCGCTGTTCGGTTCGCGTACACCAACGCGACACGAGAGGTCGGCTCGTCGCGCAGCACAGCTTGAAGAATGGAGAAGATGGGAGTGATTCCACTTCCCCCTGCGATCAGCACATACGTGTGCGAACGTGCACTTGGTTCGAACGTGAAGCTCCCGGACGGCCCCAACACGCTCAAGCGGGTACCTTCACCCAGTTCGTTAAGGGCGTTGCTGACCCGGCCACCCTCGACTCGCTTGACGGTGACAAAGGGAGCATCTCCAGGAGCGTTCGCCAACGAGTATGCGCGGCGCAGCTTTACGCCATCGACGCGGACATCGAAACTCAGGAACTGACCAGCGATGTGGTCAAGTGGCTTGCCGTCGAGCGCTTCGAGGTGAAGAGACACGGCTTCGTTTGTTTCGGGCACGATGCGCGTGACGCGAACAGGACGACCTTCGGGAGCGCGGTGTCGACGTTTCTGCGGCGGTCGCTCCACCAGTGGATTGGGTCGTGCACCTCGTGCTCGTTGCCGAAGAAACGCGATGTCAGCACGTGTTTGATCCACGCGCTCTGCGATCCGCCGCGGAATGAACTCCCGAATCTTCACTCCAGCAAGGTTTGCGGATCCGAGCCAGGAGTGTCAAGCATCACTAAACACTTTTCACTTTTCGACCTGTGCACGTAGGTGAAAGGCGCTCGCGTGAGGCGGCACACACGTCGCGTTGTTCGATGCTCGCTGATAATACAATCATCATCGTTATGCGTTTCCCCGTCTGTTTTTCCACGCTTTTGCTGCTCATTGCGTGCGGCGATTCCACGCCTCCGGTCGTTGAGGACGACGCTTCCACGCCGGACGCGTCTGAGCCCGACACGTTTGAGCCCTTTGATGGGGGTGTTGAGCAGGATGCCGGCGAAACCCAAGATGCGGGGCAAGAGCCCGACGCAGGGCCGGATCTGGACGCCGGCGTTCTCGACAGCGCGCCGCCGGATCCCGACGTGGGCTTGCCCGATGCCGGTGAAGTCGATGCTGGACCACCGACGGCCGAGTCGTGCTTCGCGAGCGCCTTTGTGTCGCCGCCTGAGTTCGGTCCGGACTACGACGCGTTCGAACCCACGATCGGTTCGCACTGCAACGGCACCGACCATCAGGATATCAGCGGCGTCGAGCGAGTCGTGTTCTTGGGCGACTCCGTCACGGTTGGAACACCACCAACCGCAACCGCCGACTACTACCGCGTCCAGCTCGCCAACCAGCTCGCCACGCGTTTTGGTCTCGAGAAGAACGAGGGTTTACTGCATGGCTTCGAGTGGGAGCGTTGGACGAACGTCGATCCCTTTGAAGGTACGTCGACGCTTCGTAGCGCGGGTGACTTTGCAAGCTGCGCCAAGTGGGGTGCTCGCACCGATGACTTGATTCGCGACAACTCCCAGATCGAAGACTGTTTTCCGATGATGGAGCGCGACCAGCGAACGCTCGTCATCATGACCATGGGTGGCAACGATATCTCCAACCTCACCAGCGGCATGTTGGACGGTGAGTCCGTCGAAGATCTCTGGACCCAGTCCGAAACCGTTGTCGAGCTGATGGAAGACGCCGTGCTCTGGCTAAAGGAGCCCGGTCGATTCCCGGGTGGTGTATACGTCGTCTTCGCGAACATCTACGAGTTCACCGATGGAACCGGAGAGCTCGATAGCTGCGAAGGAGCGGGTCTCGCAGGCTACGACGGCGAGCTTTCGGACCCCGATGCGCTCGCTGACATGGTGGTGTGGATCAACGAGCAGTACATGCGAATCGCCGTGGAAACGAACACCGACATGACTTTCATGTTGGAAGCGTTTTGTGGTCACGGATTCAACGCCGACGATCCAAGCGCACCGTGTTACCGCGGACCAGGCGCCGAAACCTGGTTCGACCTGACGTGTATTCACCCCAACGCAACGGGACACGACGCGATCACGGATCTCTTCATGAGCATCGTGGACGAGTAGCTCGGTAGAGCATCTCAAAGCAGCGGCGTTATAGTGGCGAGCCGTGATTCTGCTCGTCAGCGATAACGTTCGAAAGCACGAAGAGTTGCGCCGGATCTTCCGTCGCTACAACGTGCGTCTGGATCGCCGCAGTCGCGCCGAGTTCGATCCCACGCGCATCGCGGAACTCTTCGAGGCCCAACCTAAACTCAAAGCAATCCTCGACGAAGCGAGTCAGCTCATCGCCGAAGGCGAACGTGCGCACCTCAGCGCGTGGCGTGACTCGCACAACCACCTGCGCACAGTCGCCAATCGCGGACGGCTCCGCGCATGGGTCCGAACCGACGAAGGCATTCGCGAGGAGTGCTATGAGCGCGAAATCGCCGGTTGGCTCGACCACACGCGTCAACCCGCAGACGAAGATGTGTTCGATTGGGATGCGATCTTCGTCGTCGGCACGACTGGGCTCACGTACCACCAGATGCGACAGCGCGGACTAAAGAACTCGGTCCGCGACTTGATGGCGTCGGACTTCCTTGTTGCGCATCTTTACTTCGCCGAGAGGGTGGACCTGCGATGGTCACCCCTCAAACAAGCGCAGACCGTCGATTTCGATCAGTCGGTGGCGGCGTTTCTGCGCGACAACGAGCTGGTCGACCGCGACGCTATGGCGCCCTACGGGTTGAGCGCGCTTCTCGATCACGTGTTGGCGGACGGCGTGTTCTTTCGCGCGGCGGAAAACCGGCGCCAACGCAACTACTGGGCTCCCGGACTCAACGGCGGAGTGCCGCTTACGCCCAAACGCGACCCGGTTCACGAACTGACGTTCATGGTGCACGACTTGATGCACCAGGCGATTCCCGATCTGGTGTTTACAGGATTGCCGGCCGGTGCGGATCGCGCTCTTTACCGCAACGTGTACAGCGCGTGGCGAATGATCAGCGAGGCCTTCACCATCGTGTTGGCGGACATGCTCTTCGTCGATGGCTTGGTCGGCAAGGGCCTCGACTACGACTTCACCAAACGGAAGATCTGGCCGCTCTTTGAGAAACTCGATGTGAGTTTTGGTGACGCGCTGCAGGAGCAACTTCGCCGCCTGCTGTATGCGAACGTGCGATACGCGTTGGCTGGCGACGATTCTGAGCTTCGCGCACTACGCCGCAGCGATGTTTCGGTTAAGGACTTCGACGAAGCCCTGGACGCATACAAAGGCAAGTACGAAGGCTACTTTCGCGCCGACTGGGAATGGACGGTCACCAACTTTGACGCCATGGCGGAGCGAAGCGATGTCTTCGAACGTTGGGGCGCACTCGCGACACCGGAACTCTTTGCGGCGTGTGGACTGCGCATGCTCGATGACGTGGTCGCTGAGCTTGCAAGCCGCGACACAAGCTCGCTCGATACGTTGATCGACACGGTGTTTGAGTTGGCCTTCGCGCACATCGCCGAGCGACTGGCCCCGCCCGCGACGAGTGACGACGAAACAGGCATTCTCAACGCGGCACGTCGCTACATGACCGGCCAGCTCCTGCTCTTTGCGGCATGGGACGTGTTGCCGAGCAGCCGCGAACTTGGCGAAGCGATGAGCCGAACACTTCGCCAACCACTGCAGCGTGAAACGATTCGTCGTCTGCGGGCTCGATTTGCAGCGCACCTCGACGATCTGAGCGAACGGAAGCTCATCTCGGACGACGATCGCCGTACGTGGCTCGGTGCCCATCCGCTCTTTGATCCCTCGTACGTGGCGTACGACCGCAAGGGGATCACCAAGAGCTTGCGCGAAGTGGCACTGGCGTGTTTCGCGGAGCCCGAAGTGACCTCCGCGCATGCAACCATCTGTGGCGCGCACTTGGTGGATCTGCAGCGCATGTGGGGCGCGGCCGAGCCGCTTGCGCACTCTGAGAAGCTCGCCGCGCTATTGCACGCCGCGGGTGCTCAGTTCCATGACGACGAGCGCCGCTTCGTTTCGGAGGCCAACGTCGCGTTATGCGGTATCGGCGGGATGCCGGTTCGACTCCGCGAAGGACAGGCGTACGTCGCCGGCAGTGGGTTGGAGCAAGTCGTCACGGAGGGACACAGCATGATGGGCTTTGCGTCGTTCATGTCGTACCTCAATCCGCGCGGTCGCGACGCCGAGTCGATGTTCCACACCGTGGCGCGGCTCGGGCACCACTCGATTGCCCATACGGTGACGATCAACGTGTTGTTTGCGGGCCACTCGTCAGCGGTCGAACACGAACTCGCGACGCAACGCGACATCGTGCACTTGGCCCGCCTCACTGTGGCACGCACAGCGGCCCAGGATGATCCCCCGCTTCGGATTCCGGCTGCGTTGATCGACACCGCCACTCGCATCCGAGACGCGATCGGTACGCCGGCTCGCGAGACTGCGGATGAGCGCGAGGCGATCAACCAGCTCTTTCCGGCCGCGAAGGCGTCGTTGCTCTTGGTGAGCGGATCGTTGCGCAACTTTCAGAAGCTGGTGGCGCAGCGGGACGATGATGGCAAAGAGGCTGAGCTTCGCGTGCTGCTGCGCAGCCTCCACACTACGCTGCACGCGCTATGGCCGGCGCTCTTCTGAGACTGGGCGTTCGCGCTTCTGACCGAGAACGCGTGGAACAGCACCTTCACGTTCGAGGCTGGGTGTTCGGCCAAACAATCGCTACGCGGGTCATGGAAGAGAAGGCTCTTCGTGGTGTGGAGCTCTTCGATGACCCTCACGCAAATTCGCCGCTCCAGACACTCTATCGTGAGCTGGGTCTAGACGAGTCTCGCGCACACACTCCGTTGCGTGATGCGCACCTGGGTCAGCATTGGCTCATGGACGCCTCGCATCTGCGTTCGCATCTTGGCGCGTGGAAGTTGGAGCGAGTGGTCGAAATCGGTGTCGGCACAGCAACACTGACGCGCGAAATCCTGCGCGCGAAACCCAAACACCTGGTCGGCATCGAGCTCGATGAATCGGTGGTACCGGAAGACGTACGGACTCAAATTGAACTCTTGATCGGAGATGCGCGTGAGCATCTGCATCGATGCGCCGGAGCGACGTTGATCTGCGCGCCGCCCTACTCGTTGCTCGGTGCGATCCGCGAAGTCATCGCTCAATGCACCAACGTGTTGGTCATGGTCCCTGCGAAGCGAGAGTCCGAGTTTCCTTCACTAAGCCGAGTTGTCCGACTCGATGGAGATGCATTTACCCCTGCGTCGGAGGGCGCGCATCTGTGGCTCTCAAGCTGATCCCGACTCCAAGGCTTCCCACTTCGTCATGAGCGTCTCGAGCTCTGCCTTTGCCGCATCCAGCTCCGTGACCAGCTCAGAGGTATCCGCTCCATCCGCGTACGTCGCCGGATCGCCGAGTGTCGCTTCGAGTTCGGATACGCGCGCTTCGACGCTCTCGATGCGCTCCATCACTTTCGCCAGTTCGCGCTCTGTGTTTCGACTCTTCGAGCGCTTTTCTTTGGGTGCCTTCTTCTTCGGGGTCGCCTCGGCTTGCTGCTGGGCACGCAGCGTCTGGTACATGGTGTAGTCCCCGACGTAGCGCGTGACCTGACCCTCGCCCTCAAACGCCAGAATCGACGTCGCGATCCGATCCAAAAAATAGCGATCGTGAGTGACGACCAAACACGTCGTTCCCATCTCCAACAAGAGCTCCTGCAGAGAACCTAAGGTCATCACGTCGAGGTCGTTGGTCGGCTCGTCCAACACCAAAAGATTGGTCGGCTTGAGCAAGAGCTTCGCCAGCAGCACTCGCGCCTTCTCCCCACCGGACAGAACCCCGACCGGCTGCCGTTGTTGACCTCCATCGAAGAGAAAACGCTCCAGGTACGCGTGCGCGCTGATCCGTCGGCTCCCCAGGTCGACTTGAGACGCACCGCCCGAGACGTTCTCCAAAATCGTCGCGGACTCATCGAGACCTTCGCGACGCTGCCCGAGGTACGTGATGTTGGTCCGCGTGCCTAGCACACATCGCCCTGACGTGAGTTCCAACTCGCCGAGTACCGCCCGCAAGAGGGTGGTCTTGCCCGCACCATTTGGACCCACAATCCCGATGCGCTCGCCCTTTGTGAGCGCGATCGAAAAGTCCTTCATCAACGTGCGACCACCCACTTCGATCGTCGCGTCGTGCAACTCGAGAATCGTTCGACCACTGTCCTCGGCATCGAGCTCGAGCCGAACCGCGCGCTGTTTACGCGGCCCCTTCGCATCACGTGCCGCTTCGGCGCGAGCGACACGCGACTTGCTTTTGCTCGTTCGCGCCTTAGGGCTGCGACGCAACCACTCCAGCTCGGTTCGCAGAAAGTTTTGGCGATTGCGTTCGACGCGCTCGGCTTGCGCCATCCGCTCGGCTTTGGCTTCGAGGTAGGCACGATAGCCACCTTCGTAGAGATGCAGTTCACCCGCGTCGACTTCCGCGGTGCGTTGCACCACGCGATCGAGGAAATAGCGGTCATGGGTGATCACGACCAACGCGCCCGGCTGATCACGCTGCAGATGGGTCTCCAGCCACTCGATCGTTTCGACGTCGAGGTGGTTGGTCGGCTCGTCGAGGATCATCACGTCGGGCCGAGACACCAAAAGGCGCGCGAGGTCCACGCGACGTCGCTCGCCACCGCTCATCGAATCCACGTGACGATCCGGATCCGGCGCGTGCACGCGATGAAGCATCGCTTCCACGTCGGCATCGCGCGACCAACCGCCCAGCCGTTCCACGGCTTCTGCAGCCTCGGCTTGAGCTGCCAGCAACCGCTCGAAGTCCGCACCCTCTTCGGACAGCTCTGCACTGATCGCTTCGTGCGCTTCGACCGCTTCGCGCCAACGCGTCAGTCCGGCCATCGCCGCTTCGCGCGCCGTTGGGTTGCCCTCGAACACGGGTTGTTGAGGCAGGTATCCCACCGTCGCACTGCGCCGCAGGATGCGCTGACCGGAATCAGGTTCTTCTGCACCGGCAACGATCCGCGCCAGCGTGCTCTTACCGGCACCGTTGAGTCCGACAATCCCCAACCGCTCACCCTGCGAGAGCGTAAAGCTCACCCCGCCGAGCACGATCCGGTCCCCGTAGCTTCGGGTCACGTCCTGGATCGAGATGACTGGAGTCATACGCGTGTTCCCAGTTTCGCCCAGCGTGCGCGACGATACACCCAGGTTCCCATGGCCGCTTTGAGCACGAAGCTCAACGGAAAACCAAGCCACACGCCCCAAGGTCCAAGACCCATGGGAAAGCCAAGCACCCAACTCAGCGGAATCTGCAGAAGGGTTCCAACCAAGTTGATGTTTAGGCTCGTGTTGGTCGCACCGGCACCTCGCAACATGCCGACGAACGCGATGTGCACGCCGACGATCGGCATTCCGTAGCCAAGCAGTTCCATCCACTCGACTGAGAAGTCCATCAAGGGCGTGCCGTAGGGCACGTCAAAGATCGCCACAATCGGTGCCGCAAACGCGATGATCATCAACCCGAGCGAACTCATGATTGCGATACAGAGTTTGAGCGACGCACGCACCACCGCGCGCGCCTGGTCCAAGTCTTGTGCACCCAGCGCGTTGCCGACCATGGCACCGGTCGCCTGACTGACGCTGAGTCCTGGAACGAACGCCAAGGCTTGGATGCGGAGTCCGATTCCATGGGCCGCTACAGCAACCGGGTCGAGACGGCCCAACATACCAATGATCGACGCGAAGCTCGCGTTGAGGATGATCATGTCGAGGGCAGCCGGCCATCCCACGCGAACCAGGCCACGCGTTAGCTCTCCATCAAACCGTGCAAACCCGAGAGGAAGAAAGACACCGGGAACCGTGCCACGTCGAATCAAGATGACCATCGCAACCACACCACAGGCTTGCGCGATCACGGTTCCGATCGCTGCGCCTTGAACACCGAGTCCGGGCAGTCCGTAGTTGCCGAGGATCAGCCCGTAGTTGAACACGACGTTGAGCGCGTTGACTCCGATCGCGACGATGAACGCCAGACGGGTGTTGCCTACGCCGCGTAGCACCGCGGCGAGCAGCATGTTGAGGTAGTAGAAGATCGTGCAGGAGAGATTGGGACGCAGATAGTCCAGCGCGAGATCCAACGTCTCGCCTTCGGCGCCTAGCGCGATCAGGATCCATCGTGCACCCAGGTTTCCAACGATGGCCACGAGTGCGGACACGACGAACGTGAGCTGCACCGACTGTTGCAACACGTGGTTAACCCGCGAGTCGTCTCCTGCTCCATGAGCGCGGGCGACATTTGCGACCGCGCCCACCATCAGGCCGATCATCGCGACCATCACAATGAACACGACTTGAGTCGCGAACCCAAGTGCCTCGAGCGCGGCACCGGCGTTGGGAAGACGGCCGCACATCGCGGTGTCGACCGCCAGCGCGAGAACGCTCAGTACGTTGAGGCCGATAACCGGTGCGGCGAGATCAAACAGACGCCGCTGAATCGAACGTTCAGCCATTCACCGCCCACGCAACTGCCACAACAGCTGCGGTGTCCACGCGCAGTACGTGGGGTGCAATCGAAGTCCGTTGAAAGCCAGCGTCATCCAACATCGTCAGCTCGGCATCGGTGAACCCACCTTCGGGGCCCACCGCGACATAGCGCGGAACCGGACCAAGGTCAGCGCGAGTCTTGGCCCGTGCCCAACACACGGTTTTCGAGGCATCGGCAGGCAAAGCCCCCACCGCCGTTGAGAGCGAACAAGGTGCATGAATCACGGGAAAACGAACACGCTCCGACTGACGCGCGGCCTCGGCGGCAATACGACGCAACCGGTCGATGCGCTTGGGTTTGGGTTCACCGACCGTCCGCTCCGTGAGCACCAGATGGATCTCCGCAACGCCAAGCTCTGTGGTCATTCGAACGACGTCGTCGGCCTTGGAGCCTTTTGGAATGGCCAAGAGCAACCCCACGAAGGGTGTGTCGTCCGCGACAGCGTGCTCACGAGTCAAGCGCGCACGCTCGCCGACCAGCTCGGCTTCGACCAAACGACCGCTGCCATCAAAGAGCAGGATCGATTCACCGGCTTGCAATCGAAGCACCCTCAAGTGCTTCAGCACCGCGTCGTCCAGTTCGAGTTCGACACCCAGCGCGGGCAATGACGAAACGTAGAAGCGCCTCATGACCGACGCAGAACGATGGCGCGCCACTCACCTTCTTCAGCGACGGACTCGAGAGTGAATGCGGCGAACGCAGCAACCACGTTGTCGACCTGGCCAGCGAGTACACCACTGAGCACCAACGTCTCTCGGGTGCGCGCCATCAACGTGTCCGCCATTCCAATGAGAATCGGTGCTTGGATGTTCGCCAACACAAGATCATAGGTCCCCGCGATCGACTCGACAGGATCCAAGCTCACCACCACCGACACACCGTTGGTCTCGGCGTTTTCCTCAGTTGCCGAAATCGCGAGCGGGTCGACATCGTTTGCCCGCGCGGACGACGCACCCAAAAGCAGTGCGGCGATCGAGAGGATGCCACTCCCGCAACCCACATCGAGAATCGACTCACCGCCCGCCACACGCGCTTCGACTTCTTTGAGGACAAGTCGCGTCGTCTCGTGGATACCAGACCCGAACGCACTTCCAGGGTCGATGGTCAGCACCACCTGACCCGGTCCCGCCTCGGCCTCGCGCCAGCTCGGACGAAGGACAAGTCGCGACCCAATGTGCTGAACGTGGAAGTACTCGCGCCACGCATCCTTCCACTCGTCGCCGACGACAAACTCGATCGTCGCGGGATGCTCAAGCTGTGCCAATGCACGATGTGCGGCGTCTTCATCCGGAAACGACGCGATCAGCAGAACACCATCTTCAGCTTTCGCGAGCGTCGTGTCGTCACGTTCTTCGATACCCGATGCGCCGAGCACCCAGAGTTGATCGCTGACAAGTTCGGCGTCGTTCGCACTCACGCGAACGTGGAGATACGGATACCGGGGTGTCGTCATCGGACGTTGATGATGAGCGTTCCCTGAGGCGTGCCACCACCGCCACCGCCACGCGATGCGAGCACTCCAGCAGTCACGGCACCGCCGACGACGGCGACACCAATGATGGTCCAGAACCACCACTTGGTCGCTACACCACCTTCACCTTCGCCCTCGACGGCAATTCGAAGCGGCGCGGCAACATCGCCACGCGCGGCAATCGGCAGGTTGTTGGCGTCGAGAGCCTCGAAGTAATACTCCACTAGAGGCGGCTGAACATCGTCGCCCGGAATCGTTGCGCTCCATCCGTCGACACCGGGCGTGCAGTCCAGTCGTTGAAACACGTCGTTGGTTCCCTGGCGATACGCGAGCACCAGCTGGTTCGTCCGCCCATCCGGATCTTCAACGGTCGCCGTCAGCGGAACGTCTTCGCCCGGGTCGGCCTGTGCCGGCGAAGTGTGCGCAATGCTCACCGTGGCTGGCGGGTTGGTCGCCACACCGGGTCGTCCCTCAGCTTCCCAGCGCTGCTTCACTCCATCGAGGAACTGCTGCATGCGCGGAGAGAGATCGCTTGCTTGATAGTCCGGATTGATCGCCAACAGAAACCGGTATGCGCCTTCCGCTTCTTCCTGTCGGCCAAGCGCGAGGTACGTGAACGCGAGCAGCTCGTAAATGCGAGCGCGATCTTGCTGGGTGTTGCCGCGTCGAACAAGCGCTGCCGACAAGGTCTGAAGCGCCTCCTCGTAACGAAGTTCGTCGTATTGCTCTTCGCCCTGGCGGATCAGCGGGTTGCGCTGCGCTTCCGCGACCGCTGCTGGTCCAATTCCCGAACACCAAATGGCGACGATGACAACACCAGGGAGAAAGGACCGGAACATGGCCCCGACTCTACCTTCACCAGAGAATTCGCACCAGGAGGTAGGCGACCACGAGAACCACCCACACTTTGACGGCTCGGCGATGCTCGGCGCGCCATGCAGAAACCGGCGTTACGACGGGAACGAGTGCGCCCCACTTCCACTTCGGCTCGAGTTGCGAGCGAAGCACCCGAACAAGCAGCATGAGCCAGCCGACTACGATCGCCGCGCCGAGAAGGGTGGCGGCGATGAGCCAAACCAGCCCTTCGCTCACTCCTCGATCCTTAGCGCGCGCGCTGGCTCGCGCGTAATCGCCAATCGATCAATCTCGGTCAGGGCACCGCGCAAATCACCGTACCGACAATCGTGGGTGAGCATGATCAGCGTCGCGCTCTCTTCGCTGTCACCGCGCCCGCCTTCTTGAACCATCTGCTCGATGCTCACATCGAACCCACCGAGAATACCCGTGATACGCGAAAGCACGCCGGCACGATCCACCACGGTGAACCGCAGATAGAAACGGCTGCGATGCTGCGCGGCGCTGACCACCGGAATCGACTCGAGATGGTCGCCACGGAACGCACGAGTCGGAACGCGTGCGTGTGCGTCGACCAGCATGTTCCGTCCCACGTCGACGATGTCGCTGACCACACTCATCGCTGTCGGCAGTGCACCTGCTCCCGGGCCGCTCATCAGGCACGGACCGAGCATTGCCCCCTCGACGTACACCGCGTTGAGCGCGCCGGTGATGCTCGCCAATACGCCGTGACGAGGCACCAACGCTGGATGGACACGCACCTCAAGCTGGTTCGGCGTGCGGTCTTCGGGACCACCACGTTCGCCTTCGCGTCGGCGCGGCGACCCCGATAGGTCTACCGGTCGTGCTACCGCCAGAGGCTTGATCACGTACCCGAACCGATGCGCGATCTTCATGTCGATCGCGGCAACGGTGTCGATGCCGTCGATGGTGATCTGCGAAGGATGCACCCGCGCGCCGTAGGCAAGCGTGGCGAGAATCGCGAGCTTGTGGCCAGCATCTCCGCCGCTGACGTCGAGCGTTGGATCCGCTTCCGCGTATCCCTTTTCCTGCGCTTGGGAGAGCGCCACGTCAAAGTCGATCCCGGTCGCCGCCATCTGCGAGAGGATGTAGTTGCTTGTCCCGTTGACGATGCCGCGCAGTGACACGATGCGGTCGGACGCAAGACCTTCCCGCAACACCCGAATAATCGGGATGCCTCCAGCGACGGCGGCCTCGAAGTAAAGATCGACGCCGCGCGCCTCAGACACTTCGAGCAGCGCGTCGCCCTCTTCCGCAAGCAAGGCTTTGTTCGCGGTCACAACGTGCTTACCCGCCTCAAGAGCTGAACGAACATACGCGCCAGCCGGCTCGATCCCGCCCATGACCTCGACGACCACATCCACGTCGGGATGCACAGCAACGGACGCCGCATCCGCCGTGATCAGTTCGGTCGGCACCACCTCATCGCGTGCCTTCGACGCGTCGTGAACGCCAATGGCCTTAATCTCGATCGGAGCACCGAGTCGCCCTTCAATGGTCGACGCGTTGTCTTTGAGCAGTCGGACGATTCCGGTCCCGACAACTCCACAGCCGATCATGCCGACGCGGATAGGATCCGGCATCTCAGGCCCTTTCGACAATCGAGGGAAAGACCTGAACGGCGTCGACGTCGGCACCGCAACTCTTGTGACGCAGCGTCCCCGTGATCTCCGGGCGCACAGTCACTTTCCAGCTCGAGTCGGAATCCTCACCGAGACGGAAGTGCACCGTCCAGGTTGTTTCATCGTGCCCGACGCGGACGACACGCACCGCATCCACTGCGGATACTTCCTCGAGTTGCCTCAGTGCAGCCTCCGCGGCTTGAACTGCAGGGCGGTAGCAAACCCGACCACGCAACCGCTTCAGGTCGTGCACACCCTGGGAATCCAGCAACGCCTGCGCTTCCTCCGGTTCCACCCGTCCCACGCAGTACCCTGCGGGAAACGAAACCGCCGTCGCCGCAAAGCGATGACCGCCGAGGTGACTCGTCTGCCACACCCGGTCCGGGTTCAAGTCGTACATGGCTCGGAAAAGCTTGCTGCCACGAACCGCACAACAACGGTCCCGCTTTCCGTGCGTGCAAACAAAGAACGTCGTCTCGCTCACCTTGACGCCCGAGCGGAGGTCGACCTTCGCGATGTCTTCTGCGTCGATGCGACGAAAGCCACCGCTTGCTGGCTCGGCGACGAAAATCCGACGCGGGGCGGAGTCGTCACGATCCGGATGACGAATGAGTTGGATGCGAACGTTCGGAATCTCGGTCACCCAACGATCCAGCACGTGGCGAATCGACTTGAGTCCGGGTGACTCCAGAGGCTTTGCTGCCCACGGACCACGCTCCTCAACCAGCACCCAGGTCGAGGCAAACGCCGCCGTACCAGCGAGTGGCTCACGCACGTATTCGGACGCCTCCGAACACAACGTCGGCAGTTTGTTCATCCGACCCTAGATGAGCTCGTCCGGACCAATCGGGAGTGGACGCGCCATCTCGGCATCGGCGTTTGCAATGCTTGCTGCACGTCGAGCCGCGATCTTGGCGTTCCACGCATCGAACTGTTTGCGAAACGACTCGATGCGACGCTGTACGCGGTGGCGAAAGCGCTCGAGTTTGGCTTTGTCCTGCTCCGTCGCTTCTGCGATGGCGGTGTCGACTTCGGCCAACACCAATCGCGCACGTCCGAGTGCGTCGATGTAGTTCTCGCGCCTCGCGAATCGCTGCGCTTGAACCATCCAAATGTCCCAGCGCTCTCGGGGAGTGAGGTCCTTCATGGTCGCGGGAGCATACGAGACTTTGAGCGAGGTTTCACCCCGCCCAAAGCCTCCTGTTTCTAAGGGTTTTTGCTGGTCTAGCGACGACGACGACGGTCTTCGCGTCGCTCACGCATGTCCTCGCGGCGCTCGCGGCGGTCTTCATGGACCTCCTGCTGAGAACGGCGAACCTCGACACCGGCAGCCTGCACGAGCTCAGCGAGCAAGCGACGTTTGCGCTCATACTGCGTGGGTCCGGCCGTACCGTTTGTGAACCGACCCTGCATTCGACGAAGCGTGTTGGCGATTTCGCGCGTACGCACGAGGTCCGCACGTGCGGCAGCCGCGTCCCGGCGGTCATCGCGTAAGTCACGACGGTCGTCGCGAAGATCACGGCGATCATCACGCGTCCCGGATCGACGCGCTTCGCGGCTGGATCGTGCTGCTTCGTTTCGCGAACGAACTGTCTCCTGACGTGACTCGCGAAGCTCGCCTCGATCCTCGCGCAGTTCGCGGCGCAGCCACGTTTCCAACCGACGGTCCGCGACCGCCTCGGCTGCCCGATCACGCGCTCGCACGGCCTGGTTCCACGCTTGGCGAATCGAAATGATTGCAGCGCGGTCTGCACGATCATCGGCGACGTCACGACGATTATCCCGTGCCTCGCGCATGTTCTGGCGTGCTTCACGGGCGTTGCCCTGTGCAGCGACAGGCGCAACTCCGCTTAACAAGAGAGTGAGGAGAACCAAGTTGGCGATCTTCATAGGCGACTCCTTTATCGTTGAGACGGCTGCCCGAGAGAAATCTTCATCTCACCCCTTCACCAACACGTCCACCTCCACGAAGAAATCGAGTAGAATTGAGGGCTTGGGGATCGAAACGGGTTCTCATCCGTAGTTTTCCCTGATGAAGGCACCCGCTGCCATGAACGTAACCCAACGCGACGTAGCTCCTGGAATGTCGGCCATCGCGACGACGCTCGCACAGGTGTACGGCTACGGGGTTCAACCGGCGCACTGGGGGACGCAGAGTCCGATGCGCGACGGCGGCGAGGATCCGCTCGAAGGCGTGAGCGCGTTCTGGTGCAACGACCACTGGCACTACATCACCTACGGACTGACCGAACTCTTCGAAGGTGAGACCGCATTCCCCTACCAACCTGGAGTAAGTGGATTTGGTTTCGAACTGACGTTTCGTGTGGTCGGAAGTCCCGGGCATCCGCCGGAGTGGCCAGTCGCGATGTTGCAACGACTCGCACGGTACGTGTTTCGATCCTCCAACGTGTTTCGGCCTGGTGACCACATGGATCTCAACGGCACGATCGGGGGTCAGAACAACACGTACATCACAGGTGCGTTGTTCACCTTGGACGCTGCGCTACCCCCACTCGACACCATCCACGGTCAAGTGAAGTTCGTGCAGCTTGTGGGGATCACCAACGACGAACTCGACGCCGTCAAAGATTGGCGCTGCGAAGGGTTCTTGGAGTTGATGGCACGCCGCAACCCACAACTCACGACCGACCTCTCGCGCCCGAGCATGATGATGGACCCTGCGTTCTCAGCATCGTGCCGCGAAGGTGCGCGACAGGAAGGGTCCTCGCACGGCTCTAGTTTTGCGTCCGCAGTCAGTTGGGACGCCCAAACCGATCGCCTTCAGTTGCAGATCGGGGCGATCGCGGTCGCCGATTTGCTGCGTATGTTGCGGCTGCGCCTGCCCTACAACCGCCCGTTTCGGCTTCATGGTCGTCGTCGCTCCGTGCGTTTCTTGCCGGCACTGAGTGCAGGTTGGTCCGTGCAAGGTCGCGAGCTGGCGGTACATGTGCCCTGGGATTCTGCTGCAGGTATGGCTGAGGTGTTGCGCCCGCAGCGCGGCGAGTACAAGTGGCCAGGGATTCCAGGCGTTTCGGTCGTGGTGTCGCCCACCGATGTTCGTGGCAGTCGAGGCGAACTCGTCCGAGTCATCGGATAGCGAGACCGAATCGCCGATCCGATAGACCTGATTCGCGCCGTGCTCGTCTATCCCGACCATGGGGATGATCGCACCGCGATATGGGGCACTGGTTTCGTTGATGTTCGTCCCGGCGAGCGTCGTGGCACAGGAGTACGTCCACGCCGAAGACGTTGCGCCGCGACTCACACCGGGTCAGCTCACCCGACACGCACGTGCCGACGAGGCGGACCGACGCACGATTGAAAACCGCCGAACGCCGCCGCCGGAACGCGTACGCCTTGCGCTGGAGCGCGCGAACCGACGACGCGTGCTGCAGCAAGACCTCATGCTCGCGACCCAAGCACACCCGCCCATGCGAGTTGACCGTGCAGCGATGGACGCTTGGCAACGGATCACGGGTGAATCCGCGAGCGAACTGAACGTCGAGCAGCACTACGCACATTGCGTTGCACTGGCGCGAGAACATCACGTGATGAGCGATGCGGCGCGCAGTTGTCAGCGACGCGTGCACGGCGACAACGAACTTCCGCTACCTCTCCTCTTGCCGGAGTTCGATCCCGACTTCGCAAACGACCTCGCCGGTGACGTGAGCCACGAACGGTTCTCCCGTTCACTTCAGGCACTACGTCGCTCGCCTTCCAATCGCACATTGCGACTACGTGTGGCGACGATGCGGGTACTCACCTACGACTCGGCGCGGGCGCTTCATGCGCTACGACGCCTGGAAGCGGATGACTACGATGCGCGCCTCGTTCGCGCTGCCGCTCTGAACTCGTTGGGTCGCACCCAGGAAGCGTTGACCACCCTGGATCGTGCACTGCGTTCTGCGCCCGCGCGTCCCGAAGCACCGTTCAACTACGCACAAATCCTTCTTGGCGGACAACGCCCTCTCTTTCGTGGGCCCGAACGCGAAACGCGGCTCGCGCTGGCGGCCTACCGTGCCCATCTGTGTTCCGTCGGCCAAAACGCAATCCGGAGCGAAAGCGTGCGTCACGCCGCGACTGTCGCGACACGCCTTCAAGCCGAACTTGAGCACCCGTCCAACTGGTCCATCGAGATCTCAAACCGTCCGGTGTTGCCCTTAGACCGACTTCCGCCGGCTCTACGGCGAAACTGGTCAGGGCGCTCTCCGATGAGCAACTGTAGCGACGCGGCGGATCGACTGACACGCATCCTGCGCGCCCCCACACGCAGCTCGCGAACGCGACCCACTCGAATGCTGCGCCCGGTGTACCCGCCACTGACGGCGATTGTTGGACCGAAGCCTCGATTCCGTTGGATCGGTTCCGCGTCAGCCCTTGAAATCTGCCGCGACCGTGCATGCACGGACGTGCTCACGCGGCATCGCGTAGACGACGGAACGTTTCAACCGCGCCGCGCACTTCGCGTCGGTCGTTGGTATTGGCGAGTGCGCAACGACAGCACGACCTCGGTTGCACGCGTGCTTTGGGTTCGCCCCAACGAACCCAGTGTCTTGTCTCTTGCGGACATCAACGGTGATGGCTGGCCAGACGTGCCGCTGAACGAATCTGGCGTCGTCGCGCAGTTCGATACCCGCGGCGCACCTCAACGCGTCGGTGCTCCTGGGGGTGTCACCCGCACTGCATGGTCGCAATTCGCAGGCGATTTGGATGCCGACGGCTTCGGTGACGTCGTTCGAGTGACCGGCCATGGCCTCGAGGTGGCGTATGGGTCCGCGTCTGGACTCGATGCCGTTCATCGGGTGGAAACGGACGAGTTCATCACGGACGTGGAACCGATCGGGGACATCGACGCAAATGGATACGACGACCTCGTGCTCGACGGGAACTCGCACGGGTTATTGCTCTTTGGTCCCACCGGTGCGCGTCACGTCAACGAGCCCTATGAGTTTGGCCGCGGCGTGCGCGCGTTGGGCGACATCAATGGAGACGGTCGCATCGACGCGGCAACGCTCGACTACGAAAACCGATGGACGGCGCGTGCACTCGGCCCACGCCTACGCACCACGCACCACACGTTGCTGAATCAATCATCACGACCTCCTCTGTGGAGGGTGGGAGACGTCACGGGCGATGGTTTCGACGACCTCTTGCTCTGGCGTCCCACCGAACAAACGCGACATCCGCGTGGTGAACTCCAGGTGTTTCGAGGTTCGCGTGGTGGGATTCGCGCACGACGCAGTTCGTTTGTCACCATGCCGAGCCCGTACTCGCACCCGATACGCGTTGGCGATGTGAACGACGATGGTCGAGATGACGTGGTGTGGATCGAATCCAATGCGGTCGTTCTACGTCACGGGACCCGGCGTGGCTTGAGCAACGCCACTCATCTTCGCGCTTGGCCGGAGCGAACGGACTTGGTCGCAACCCGAGCACCCGACAACACGGTTTGGCTGTTCGCGCCCTTCTCTCGGGAAGCTTGGCGTCTTGACGGCTCCCAGCTTCGGACGATCGCGTTTTGAGCCCGCTCGTTCGCATCGTTGCGCTCGCATGCCTCGGCCACGTCGTGCTCTCGCACGCTCTTTGGTTTCCCGACGGCTGGCTTGCTCCGGTGGGCATCGATCCCTCGCTTGCCGGCGCGCTGAGCGTATTGGTCGTCGTGACGTCCCTCGCTGCGTTGGCGCGCCCGTCTCAAGCTGCGCCGTGGTTCTTGGCCGCACTCGTCGTACGCTGCGGTCTCGACCGCGCGCTTTGGCAAACATACGTGCTCGAGTACGTCGCATTGCTCGCGCTCGCTTGCGGCAAACGAGATCGCGAAAGCATGATCTGGCTGTGGGGGCTCCTGTTCGTCTGGGCGGGGTTGCACAAGCTCAACCCAGACTTTGTCAGCCACGGGCTTGAACTCTTCACAGGAACCGCGACCCCAGCGGCTGCAAACATCACCGTGGCGCTTGTCGAAGCACTGGCTGGCGTTGCACTCGTCGTTCCACGGACGCGACGCACAGCGGCAATCCTCATCGTCGGGTTCTCCGTGGTGGTGAGCTCTTGGTTTGTCGCCACGCAGCACAACCTCGCGGTGGTGCCGTGGAACCTCGCGCACGCGTGTGCGATTCCGTGGGCGCTTCAAAAAAAACGAGACACTGCGACGCGGCACTTGGTCGGTGTGCTCGTCGTGTTTGGAGTTCTCCCTGCCGCCACCTACGTCGGGTACCCCGCCTATTTGGGATGTCGGGTCTACACCGCGAGTGCAGCCTACGCCGAGCTCTGGGTACAAGACCGCGTTCAACTCCCAGCGAATGCACCCAGCACGCAGCTCGATCATCCCCGTTTTGCAGCGCGTGTCTCGCTCAGCCGTTGGGCGCACGACGCCACGAACGCATCGCTTCCGCCGGACGCCGCGGTCTTCGAAGCGATCGCCGCACGCGTTTGCCAACGTGGTGATGCCCTTCTGGTGATCACGCCTCAACGGACGTGGAGCGATCCGGCCCCCGATCGGGTGTATCGCGCATGTCGCTCACGCTAAGCACGGGTTGCTCGACGTCGTAACGCTTGCTCTGCTTCCGCGTCTTAGAGCGCGGGAGGAGCCATGGAGCTTACGGGTCACAAGATTCTCATTACGGGGGGCAGCGCGGGTATCGGGCTCGCGCTTGCGGAGAAATTTTCCGAGCTAGGCAACGAGATCATCATCACCGGTCGAAGCCAAGCCAAGCTCGACGCGGCGAAGCAGGCACATCCAGAGTGGTGGACCATTCAATGCGATGCTGCCGATCCCAAAGCGATCGCCCAACTCGCTGCAACGATCGAGCGCGACCATCCGACAACGGACGTCTTGGTGAACAACGCTGGCGTATTTCAGTTTCGGAATCTGACCACGCCCACCAAGGATCTCGACGGTCTCACCAAAGAGATCGACATCAATCTCTCGGGACCGATTCGCACCGTCTCTGCGCTCATTGGTGTGATCACGCAGAACAAGGGCACGATCATCAACGTGTCGTCCGGACTCGCGTACGTTCCGATCCAGTGCGCACCGATCTACTGCGCCACGAAGGCCGCGATTCACTCGTACACGATCTCGCTTCGCTATCAGCTCCAAAGCGCCGGGGTGGAAGTTGTGGAGTTGATGCCGCCTGCTGTGAAAACGGAGATGACTTCGGAGCTGCCGGAAGACGGCGACTTCAAGTTGATCACCACGCAGGAACTCATCGACGCCACGATGAAAGGACTCCGCGCAGGGAAGACTGAGATCCGCCCGGGCCAGGCCAATCAACTCCAGTTCATGAGTCGACTCGCTCCCGGGTTCATCAACGGCCAGCTCGCCAAGGGTTCGGCATCGCTGGTTCCACCTCCGGAGTAAGTTCAAAGCGTTCGGAGGAACGCGAGGAGATCGGCTTTCTCCTCGTCGGACAGATCCACTCCGAACCGATGTCCAAGTGCAGGACCTTCTCCGTGGGTTCTTCGATCGTAATCCGGTTCGAATCTATCGGCCGAAAACACGTCTTCGAGAGTAGGCACCGACGCGTCGTGAAAGTACGGCGCGGCAAAACGAACGTTGAGCAACGCGGCGGGACGATAGAAGCCCGTGCCTCGCGCAGCACCGTTGGCCAACGCGGGATCGGTTCCAACAAACGCAGCGTCGACCACGTCACCGCCATACGCGGCATTGTCATGGCAACCGTCACAGTGCCGTTCAAACACGTCGCGACCCCGTGTCGATGACGGGATCGGCTCGGGCTCTAGCGAATAGAGAAACATGGCCAACGCCCAACTCAGTTCTCGTGGCGGTCTCGCCCGCGATTGATTCGCGTGGAGCAGCTGGGTCTCTTGGCGAATCGCCAGCGCCGAGGGCCGCTCATGCACAATCGTACCGGCTTGGGTCAACGCCGACTGATGACGCAGCCCTAGCAGATCCGGCACCGCAACGGGATCCTCCCCTTCGTCTTCGGTGATGTCCGCACGACCCGGCCCCCACGTACGCATCCGACGCAAGAGTTCTGCGTCGATGGGCGCACCCGTCTCATCGTGAAACGCCGCGCGCAGTGCCCCGTAGTCAAAGTCACGACGTGCGGTTCCCAATTTCAACTCACCGGCGCGAACCGCCGTATGGCAAAGCGCGCAGGTAATGCCCACAGACTCGCGACCATCAACGTCGCGAAACACCACGGTACCCGGGAACGAGCCTTCGTGATGTACGACGCGGTATCGATCGACCCGTTCCGGACTCGCGAGCGCCCATCGCAGGTACGCGTCGGCACGCAAAGGATAACGAAAGAACACTTCGCGGCCGAGTGCGACCCACTCTTCCATCGTCGTCGGACGCACTCCATCCCAAAGCGGTGGAGCATCGGGAACCCGCGCCGAACCCGCTTCAATAGCCGCAGCGAGCGCATCATCGAGAGTGACCGACACAGGATTCCACTCGGGCAATGCATCCCAACCACGCGTGTCGAGACCGTACGAAGCAACGCGTTGCGACGAGTAGATGTTGTCGTGATTTCTGAGGGATTCGAGCATCGCCATGCGACGGAACATGGCGTCGTCGAGGTACGCGTCGGCCTCGTCCAAGATCCATTCGTCGGACCATGGCTCTGCATCGGAAGCACTCGTACATCCCACGACGAGCACCAACACGCTCAGGTGACGCATGCGCTAGGTATCGATGTCGGGCGCGCGGTTGATCGGACCGGATAAGAGCGTTTGCTCCTCGTCGCCAATCAGGACGTCCACTTCGAGTTCAAACACCATGCTGTAGGTGCGCCAGTAGTCGCCATCACCGATGCGCGTCCACGCAGGCGCGGTCAGGTCGTAACTTGTACGTTCAGGGTCGAGAGTGCGCAGAACTTCCTCCCACGCGACGTAGCCGGACTCGGTCCAGTGCTTGGGGTTGCGCCAGAACAACTCGTCGTGGACTTCGCGTGACTCATAGTCGAGCAAGCGCACGCCAAGGACCTCGACGTCGAGCGGGGCGTCGATGCGACGAGTGTCGAACAAGATCTGCATCGCGGTCTGCTGACAGGGCATCCAACAGCCTTCGCCATCACAGTCACTGATGCCGCCACCGCCGGATCGATCCGAGTCTGCGTCAGCCCACTCACCGCTGTCGCCTCCGCTGTCGCAGTCATCGCCCAACATGACCGAGGAGATCGACGCCAACACCTCAGGAGAAAACGGCGCCGGAGTCGGCGCTGGGGTCGGTGCAGGCGTCACCGTCGGAGGCGAATCTTCGGCCTCCAAGCCATGCTGGAGATAACAACCGGCCGTGAGGGCCACCACGCTCAGAACACACCTCATGACCGCATTGTCTTCACATCGCGTGCCAGCTGAACTGTTGTAATTACTAAATAAATTACGTGCCGAAGCGAGCCGCTGCGTCGCATGGTCACGATCCGCGCACGTTCCGCAGTTGCTTTCAGAAGCGGTTCGTGGCTCGCTGAATGGGCATTCAATCAGTCGAGGTTTGTTCATGGGCGAGATCAGGTTCGACGACCGCGTTGTGGTCGTCACGGGTGCGGGCAACGGCTTGGGTCGGTCGCACGCATTGGCGTTTGCAGCACGGGGCGCGAAGGTCGTGGTCAACGACTTGGGCGGCGACTTTAAAGGCGGCGGCAAGGGTTCCGCCGCTGCGGACAAAGTCGTCGCGGAGATCAAGGAAGCAGGGGGCGAAGCGGTCGCCAACTACGACTCGGTCACCGATGGTGAGAAGATCGTGCAGACGGCGCTCGACACCTGGGGACGGATCGACGTCGTCGTGAACAACGCGGGCATCTTGCGCGACGTCAGCTTCCACAAGATGACCCAACAAGACTGGGACTTGATCTACCAGGTGCACGTGCTCGGTAGCTTCAAGGTTGCGCACGCTGCGTGGCCGCACATGCGCGAAGCCAAGTATGGCCGCATCATCAACACCGCTTCTGCGGCGGGCATCTACGGCAACTTCGGCCAAGCCAACTACGCGATGGCGAAGCTCGGTCTCGCAGGGTTCAGCAACACGCTGGCCATCGAGGGTCGCAAGCGCGGCATTCACGTCAACACCATTGCTCCGGTCGCCGGTTCGCGAATGACCGAGACGATCTTGCCGCCCGAACTTCTGGCGTCGCTCAAACCCGAGTACGTGAGCCCGCTAGTGCTGTGGCTCAGTTCCGAAGAATGCGAAGAGACCGGCGGGCTATTCGAAGTAGGCGGCGGTTTTGTCGCGAAACTTCGTTGGGAGCGAGCGCTCGGAAAGACCTGGCGCGTCGGGCGATCCATGAGTGCGGAGGATGTTCGTGGCGCATGGGAATCCATCGCTGGGTTTGAACAGACCACGCATCCGGAAAGCGTGGCGGGTGCGCTTCAGCCCTTGATGGAGAACATCGAAAAGGGTGCGTCGAAAGGCGGCAACGAGTGGATCGATGTCGACGAGGCGCTCGGCTACGAGTTCGACTCACAGAAGTCGTCGTACGACGAACGCGACTTGGCGCTCTACGCGCTCGGCGTTGGTGCTGCGAAAGATCCCACCGGTGATGAACTGCAGCTCGTGTACGAAATGCACGGCAAGGGCTTCCGCGCGCTTCCGACCTACGGCGTGATCCCCGCCATCAACGTCATTCTCGACATGGGCAAGCGGGGCATCACAGCGCCCGGACTCAACTACGGACTCGACCGCGTGCTGCACGGCGAGCAGTACACCGAGCTCAAGCGTCCGCTTCCGAAGAACGCCAAGCTGCGACACGAAGCCCGCGTCAAGGACATCTTCGACAAAGGCAAAGGCGCTCTCGTCATCACCGAGATCAAGTCGTTCGACGAAGACGACGAACTGCTCATCGTCAACGAGGTGACCACGTTCGTGCGTGGTGCCGGTGGATGGGGCGGAGACCGTGGACCGTCTGCAGACGTCAACGTGCCTCCCGAACGCAAACCGGACTTCGTGGTCGAAGAGCAAACCGACTCCAACCAGGCTTTGCTCTACCGCCTCAGCGGTGACTGGAACCCGCTGCATGCGGACCCGAACTTTGCCGCCGCGATGAAGTTCGATCGCCCGATTTTGCATGGGCTTTGTTCATTTGGCTTTGCCGCGAGGCACGTGCTGGCTAAGTGCGCGCCCGAAGGCGACGTTCGCTACTTCAAGAGCATCAAGGTTCGTTTCGCCAAGAGTGTGTTTCCTGGAGACACACTCGTGACCGAAATGTGGAAGGACGGTCAGACGATCACCTTCCAGGTGAAGGTGAAGGAGCGAGACGAAGTCGTAATCAGCAACGCGGCGATCGAGCTCTACGAGACGATCCCCGTGAAGAAGCAGAAGCCGAGGAAGGCGGCGAAAGCCGAAGCGGCTCCGAGTGGCCCGACCAGCGCGCACATCTTCGGAGCGATCGGGATCTGGATGGCGGAAGCACCGGGCGAAGCCAAGGTCGGCAAGGTGTTCCAGTTCAAGCTAAGCAACCCCGACAGCGTGTGGACAATCGATACCGTCGACGTCGCCGTGAGTGCGGGCGAGTCCAAGAAGCCCGACTGCACGTTGGAACTGACCGACTCGGACTTCATCGATATGTGCACCGGCGTGAAGGATCCGCAGAAGATGTACTTCGGCGGGGAGCTCAAGATCGGCGGCGACATCATGGCATCGCAGAAACTGACCTTCCTCAAGAAGGTGCAAGAGCGTCACGTCAAAGCCGCGATGGAGGCTGGTGGAAGCGCGCCTTCGGCGGATTCCAACGAGCCGACCAGCGCAGACATCTTCGGCGGCATCGGACACTGGATGACTGAGAACGCCGACAAGACCAAGTCGGTGGGCAAGGTGTTTCAGTTCAAGCTCAGCGAGCCCGACAGCGTCTGGACCATCGACTGCGCGGATGCCGCGGTAAGTCCGGGCGAAACGAAGAAGCCGGACTGCACGTTGGAGATGACGGACGAGAACTTTCTCGCCATGTGCAACGGAACCAAGGACGCCCAGAAGATGTACTTCGGCGGCGACCTCAAGATCAGTGGCGACATCATGGCGTCGCAGAAGCTCTCATTCTTGCAAAAGGTGGAAGAGCGACACGTCGCCGCGGCGATGCAAGAACGCCAAGCCGGTGGTGGTTCGGCCGCAGCTGCAGCGGCAGCGAGCAGCAAGCCCAAGGAAGCTGCGGCCCCGAGCATCTTCGCGAAACTGAACGCACCCAAGGGCAAGACGATCCAGTTCTTGGTCACCGAGCCCGACGGTGCGTGGTTCGTCAGCGACGAGGGCGTCAAGAGCGGCACCTATGAGGGCGCCACAACGACGGTCACGATCGAAGACGGCGCTCTGCAGGAACTCATCGAGGGTGGCGCGACCGAAGCGCAGCTCTATCAAAAAGGACGAATGCGCGTCGACGGCGACGTTGGTGCTGCACGCGATCTCAGCTGGCTGAAGGAGAAGAACGGATGAAACGAGCAAACGTCATCGGCGTTGGAATGGTGAAGTTCCAGAAGCCAGGAAAGAGCGACGACTATCACGTGATGGCGTCGCAAGCGATTCGTGCTGCCCTCAAGGATGCGTCGATCGACTTCGGCGAAGTGCAGCAGGCGTTTGCAGGGTATGTGTACGGCGATTCGACCTGCGGTCAGCGTGCCGTCTACGAAGTCGGCAAGACCGGCATTCCGGTATTCAACGTCAACAACAACTGCTCGACCGGTTCGTCCGCGCTCATGTTGGGTCGTCAAGCCGTGGCGGGTGGCATGGCGGAGTGCGTGCTGGTCGTGGGTTTCGAGAAGATGGAAAAGGGTGCGCTCGGCGCCAAGTGGGACGACCGCGCCAATCCTCTCGAGTGGCACGCCGGTGTCATGCAAGACGTTCAGGGGTTCACCCCCGCACCGCCTGCCGCGCAGATGTTCGGCGGCGCTGGTCGGGAGTACCGGTGGAAGTACGGCACCAAGCGGGAGACCTTCGCCAAGATTTCGGAGAAGGCGCGCAAGCACGCTGCAAAGAACCCCTTCGCGCTGTTCCGCGATGAGCTAAGCGTCGAAGAGATCCTCGCGAGTCCGGAAATCTTCGACCCACTCACGCGTTACCAGTGCTGCCCGCCGACGTGCGGAGCCGCCGCAGCGATTCTGTGTTCCGACGAGTTCGCGCAGAAGCACGACATCACCAACCCGGTGTGGATTGCAGCGCAAACGATGACCACCGATACGCCGGAGACCTTCGAGTCGGGTTCCATGATCAAGATGATCGGCTACGACATGGCGAAGGCCGCCGCGAAGCAGGTGTACGAAGAGGCCGGTCTCGGACCCAAGGACGTCGATGTCGTCGAGCTCCACGATTGCTTCACTGCAAACGAGTTGCTGACCTACGAAGCACTCGGACTCTGCGACGAAGGCGAAGCTGAGAAGTTCATCTGGGATGGGGACAACACCTTCGGGGGCAAGTTCGTCACGAACCCCTCCGGCGGGCTTCTGTCCAAGGGACATCCGCTTGGCGCAACGGGGCTCGCCCAATGCACCGAGTTGGTGTGGCAGCTGCGTGGTCAGGCCGAACAGCGCCAGGTAGAAGGGGCAAAAGTGGCCTTGCAGCACAACCTCGGCCTAGGCGGCGCGTGTGTTGTGACCATGTACCGCCGCTGATAAACTCCGACCCACGATGATGAACCGGACCACGCTGCTCGCAGCCGTCTCCTTGGCGGTGTTGGGTGGTGTCCTGTACGCACTCCACCTCCGCCACTTCGAAGCCCGCGCAAGTGGGTTCGAGACCGCGGGTGTGGTCGTGCTTCTGGCAGGGCTCGAGCCCGGTGACATCGTCAACCGAACCGACTTGGGTATCCGACAGGTCCCCGGTCGGTTCGTCGAAGACCGTCACGTCCACGCGTCGCAGTTGGTCCGCGTGCTGGGTTCCAAGATCAAGCGCGAGATGGAAGTTGGCAGCTGGTTGACATGGGACGACGTCGACGGCGATGCGCGCGAAAGCAGCAACCTCTCACACGGCGTTCCCGAAGGCATGCGCGCCTTCACGGTCATCATGGAGTCGTCGGTCTTCGGACAAATGGTCGCGAGCGGCGACAACGTCGACGTCCTGATGAGTGCCATTCGGCCCAAGCGAGAGCGACCGACACCCGGACAGGTTCGCGAACCTCCGTTTCGTCTCACCACGGTTCTACTCCAAAACGTACGCGTCCTCGCAGTGGGGCAGCGTGGCGAAGGCGCGCCTCGACGCGCTCGAGTCAACCGAGGCGATGAAGGGAACGCGATCGAAGAGCGAAGTCGCGCTGAACGTGGTGCACGATTCGTCACGCTCGAAGTTTCGCTGGAAGACTCGATCGTGCTTCAGCACGCGATCATGTACTCCGACCTCATCTCGTTGGTGGTCCGCAATCCCTTGGATGGGACGATCGAGACCGAGATCCCGATCACCACGGATCTCGACTTGATTCGGGTGGAGGAGCGCGCGCGTCGTCAGTGGCGCACACGTCGTCGCGACGTCGGTATCATCAACCTCACGGATCAGTAGGCGCTTCTGGCGTCGCGATCGCAGGGTCGATGCGGACGTACCAAGCGTCCAGCAGCACGATCCAAAACGCGCCGAGCGCCCATCCACCGATGACGTCTGTGGGGTAGTGCACGCCGAGGTAGGTGCGCGTCCATCCCACGATTAGCGGCAAGAGGAAGATCGCAAACGCCAGGTTGCGGTGCTTGAGCTTCATTCGCCACACCACGAACACCACCGTGCACGCGAACGCCATGCTCGCCTGGCTATGGCCGCTGGGAAACGACAGACCGTACGGCTCGTAGACGCGCTCGACCACGGTGGGGCGGGGACGACCGAACAAGTTCTTGAACCCCTCGTTGATCAATGCGGAGCCCGCGAGCGCGGCAGCGATGAATGCTGCAGTTCGCCGCGACCGTCTGCGCCATGCAAGGACGAAGAGCGCGATGCTGGCTGGAACCATCAAGGGAGCACCACCGACGTCCGTGATGATGCGAATGGCTTGCGTGAGTCCTGACGAGCGCAGCGCCTCCATCGACCGAAGCCACGGCGTATCGAAAAGGATCGGGCCGTGGTTGCCCATCTCGACCAACGTGCCGAGTGTGGCAAAGACTGCCCCCAACACGACTAAGACGAGCGGACGTTTCATCGAGCCGCATGGTAGCGTTAGCGCCGCGCTGTGAGCGAGGAGATCGAGCTACTGGGGATGCGTGTGGCCGTGATCGACTCACGCGGTCTACTCGACCACATGTTCGACGCGCTACGTCGCGGCGAAGGCGGTTGGATCGTCACCGCAAACCTCGACATTGTCCGTCGTGCGGTTCTGGACTCCGATGCTCGGGGTCTCTACGACGCCGCCGATCTCCGCGTCGCTGATGGGATGCCGTTGGTTTGGGCATCGCAGCTGCGCGGCAAGCCACTTCCAGAGCGAGTGGCAGGTTCGACGCTCAGCTCAGAGCTTGCGGAGTACGCTGCGCGTGAGAACCGATCGATCTACCTCTTGGGTGGTGATCCGGGCGCTGCAGAAGCATGTCGTGACGTTCTTTGTCAGCGACACCCTTCGTTGAACATCGTCGGTTGTTCGAGCCCCCAGGTGAGTTCGCCCGCAACCACGGAACAGATCGACGCGATCGAAGAGACGATTCGTGCGTGCGGCGAAGATCCGGACATCATCTTGGTGGGTCTCGGTTCACCCAAGCAGGAATACGCGATTCAGAAACTCAAGCAGCGATACCCACGCGCCTGGTTGATGGGCGTGGGTATCACCTTCAGTTTCATCGCGGGTCACCAAGCACGGGCTCCAAAGTGGATGCGTCGTGTGGGTGCGGAGTGGGTGCACCGGATGGTGCAGGACCCCAAGCGACTTGTGCGTCGTTATCTCATCGACGATCTGCCCTTCGCAGCGCTGCTCTTTGGCGACGCAATCCGACAACGCGTTCGTGATCGCTAAGCGTCAAGAGGGACGGAGTTAGAGGTTTCTTTGGAGAGTGGACAACGAGCGCGTGCCCAAGCGTGACGGCTGGTACGCCATGAACAAGCCACCCAACGTCCCGAAGACTCGGGCGAGCAGCACGAACGAGTCCGGAATCCGCACAACGGGATCGCCTTCGACCACGGACACAAGTTCGCTCACTTCGGCGAGCAACTCTTCGGTACTCGGCCACTCCACTGTGCCTTCGAGCGCATCGCGAACGCGCCCCACCATCATCTCCGCAAACGCCAAGAGCGTGCCTGGCTCACCGCTTTGCGTTTCGAAGCCCAGCGCTTTGAGCGCTTCGACCACACGCGGCAGGTCGTTGGCTAAGAAGCCCAACAAGATCTCGCGGTAGAGGTGACGCGTCTCTTCATCGACGTCCCGCGCACAGCCATAGTCGACGATGATCAAACCGCCGTCCTCGTCGACCAACAAGTTGCCGGGATGCGGATCTGCTTGGAACAAGCCCGCTTCGAGAACCATCGCGAGCCACGCTTCGAGCAGTGTGTCCATCAAGCCATCGAGCTCTCCGGACGCTGCTTCGTCGCCCTGATTTCGCTTCTCGGACAACGCTTCAAGGCGCTGCGTGATCGAGACACCCGCTTCAAACGTGGCGGTCAACACACGAACACTGCACAGCTCCGCGATCGGCGCAGGAGCGCGTGTGGGACCTTCACGACCCCCGAAAAACTCGTGCATACGATCCATCCGAATGCGCTCGAGCGTGTAGTCCAGCTCTTCCAACACGGCACCGCGAAGCTCTCGCGTGATCGCCGACCAATCGGTCTTCGGAAACGACTCGCTCATGGCGTGCACGAACATCTCCATGAGACCCAAGTCCGTCTCCACCAACTCGGCGATTCCGGGACGCTGCACTTTCACCGCAACCTCCACACCGTCACGGGTGATCGCGCGATGGACTTGCCCGATCGACGCTGCTGCAATCGGCTCATCTTCGAACACCTCGAAGAGCACGTCGATTGCACCAAGCTCCTCTTCGATCACGGCTCGGATCTCAGCCACATCAACCGGCGGCGCCGCATCGCGAAGACTCGCGAGCGTCTCGATCCAAACCGGCGGAAGGAGATCCGGACGTGCACTCAGAAGCTGACCGATCTTCAGAAACGCTCCGCCAAGCTCTTCGCAGGTACGTAGAAAGCGGGTGGCGTTACGCGCGTGCAGACGGTCGCGACTTCGCTTGCCAAGCCCGCGAGGTACAAACGCTTCGCGCGTTCGTTGAAGGCGATAGGTGCCGAAGATGGTGCCGAGCGACATCGCGGCGCGGCCCAAGCGTTCCGTTCGAACGCGAGCTTCACGAACGGCGTGCACGGAATCTTCGTTGAAGGTTTCGACCAAGTCGCGGGTCGCCCAGACCGCGTCCTCCAGCGCACGGAGCGCGCCGTCGAATGCTCGAAGTGTGGAAGCCCAGGTCGCTGCTTTTCGTTCCATGAGGACGTTGTAACACGTCGTGTGACACATTCAACGCACAACGTGTTACAGAATCACAAGCGTATATAATTACGCCGTTATTTCGAATCACGACGTGGCAAGTCGGATTACGTTCGGCATGTCGAACGCAAGCCCACCCGCGGGATACACACCTCGCAACCATGTGGTATGCGGGGTTGCGATGAACGTACTCGTTACCGGCGGCGCCGGATTCATCGGAGCGAATTTCCTGAATCTGTTGGTGCCTCGGTTTTCCGATCACCGATTCATCAACGTCGACAAGCTGACCTACGCCGCGAATCCCTTCTCGGTGCAGTCCTTGGAGTCGCGTGACAACTACACGTTCGAACACGCCGACATCACCGATGCCGACGCGATTGAAGCCGTGTTCGATCGTCACTCGCCCGACGTGGTGGTGCACTTCGCCGCAGAGAGCCACGTCGACCGAAGCATCTTGGGCCCGAAAGAGTTCATCCGCACCAACATCGAAGGCACGTTCAACTTGCTCGAAGCGTGTCGAAAGCGATGGAAGGATGGCCAGGGTCTCTTCCATCACGTCTCCACCGATGAGGTCTACGGCTCACTCGGCGACGAGGGTCTCTTCCTCGAAACGACGCCCTACGATCCCTCGAGTCCGTATTCGGCGAGCAAGGCTGCCAGCGATCATCTCGTTCGGGCGTGGCATCGCACGTACGGCCTGCCCGTGAAGATCACGAACTGCTCGAACAACTACGGGCCGCTACAGTTCCCCGAGAAACTGATCCCGTTGATGATTCTCAACGCGGTCGAGCGAAAGCCCCTTCCCATCTACGGCAAAGGCGTCAACGTGCGTGACTGGCTGTACGTTACCGATCACTGCGAAGCGATTTGGGCCGTCATTGAAAAGGGAAAAGTCGGTTCGACCTACAACATCGGTGGGCACAACGAGAAGCGGAACATCGACGTGGTCGACACACTCTGCACGCTCGTGGCCGAAGAAACCGGTGCCGATGTGCAGGAGCTCTTGGATCTGAAAGTGTTCGTCACGGACCGACCCGGCCACGACATGCGCTACGCGATCGACGCGACCAAGATCGAAGACGAGCTTGGGTGGACACCGGTGGAGACCTTCGAAACCGGCATGCGCAAGACCGTGCGTTGGTATCTGGAAAGCGAAGCGTGGGTGCGTCAGGTTCGCACCGGCGAGTACAAAAAGTGGATCGACGAGAACTACGGAGAACGCGGATGAAGGGAATCATCCTGGCCGGAGGCACAGGCACGCGCCTGCACCCGTTGACCAAGGCGGTGAGCAAGCAGCTCATGCCCGTGTTCGACAAACCGATGATCTACTATCCGCTCTCGATCCTGATGCTCGCGGGCATCAAGGATGTGCTGGTCATCAACACGCCGCACGAGTCGGAGCTTTTCCAGCGTTTGCTCGGGGATGGCTCGCAGTTCGGGATCAACATCCAGTACGCGGTGCAGCCTTCGCCCGATGGACTCGCCCAAGCGTTCATCATCGGTGAAGAGTTCATCGCCGGTGAGCCGTGCGCGCTTGTGCTCGGCGACAACCTGTTCTTTGGCCATGGACTCTGGGGATTGCTCGACGACGTGGGTGCGCGAAACGAAGGCGCCACCGTGTTCGGCTACTACGTGAAGAACCCGAGCGCTTACGGTGTGGCGGAGTTCGACGAAGACGGTCGGGTGATCGGGCTTGAGGAGAAGCCGGCGAAGCCGCGCAGCAACTATGCCGTGGCGGGGCTCTACTTCTACGACGCGAACGTGACGGAGCTCGCCAAGTCGCTCAAACCTTCGGCACGTGGAGAGCTGGAGATCACCGATCTCAACCGGCTCTACCTGGAGCGCGACGCGTTGCGTCTCGAGAAGCTGGGTCGTGGCGTGGCGTGGCTCGACACCGGCAACCCCGGCGCGCTCTTGCAAGCCGCCCACTTCGTACAGACCGTCCAAGAGCGCCAGGGACTGATGGTGTGTTGCCCTGAGGAGATCGCGTTTCGCAAGGGTTGGCTCGACGCCGACGCACTTCGCAAACAAGGCGAGGCGCTGAGCAAGACCACGTACGGTCAGTACCTGCTGCAGCTGGCAGAGGGTCGCAACGAGTACCGCGCGTGAACGTAACGGCGTTGGCGATTCCCGATGTCTTGTTGATCGAACCGAAAGTTTTCGGTGACGACCGCGGCTTCTTTCTCGAGACCTTCCACGACGAGCGCTACGCCGAACACGGCATTCCGAGCGGTGCGTTTGTGCAAGACAACCTGTCCAAGAGCCGCAAGGGAATCCTGCGTGGGCTGCACATTCAACATCCGCACGGACAAGGCAAACTCGTGACCTGTCCACTAGGCGAAGTGTTCGATGTCGCGGTAGATGTGCGTCTGGGTTCGCCCACGTTTGGCCAGTGGGTGGGCGCGCATCTCAGCGAATCCAACCATCACCAGCTTTGGATTCCGCCTGGCTTCGCGCACGGCTTTCAGGTGCTGAGCGAAACCGCGCTCTTCGCCTACAAATGCACCGAGCGCTACCACCCACAAGACGAGTTTTCCGTGCTGTGGAATGACCCCGCGGTGGGTGTGCAGTGGCCTTTGGCCGAACCTACGTTGAGCGAGAAAGACCGCGCTGCACCCACGCTTGAAGCGCAACGCTCGCGTTTGCCTTCGTACGAGTCGTCATGAAAATCGTCATCGTTGCCGCAGAGGGGATGCTCGGAACCGCGTGGAGCGGGATTGCGAAAGGCCACGAGCTGGTCGAAGCGCGTTTTCCTGACGTCGACATCACCAAACCTGAAACGTTATCCGTGATCGATGGCGCAGATGTCGTGGTGAACTGCGCGGCATGGACAGATGTCGACGGTGCCGAAGAACACGAAGCGGACGCGGCTCGGGTCAACGGGGATGCCGTCGCTACGTTGAGCCGGTTGTGTGCGGCTCAGAACACGCTTCTTGTGCACTACTCCACCGACTACGTGTTCTCGGGTGACGCGACCTCGCCCTACCCGATCGATGCACCGATCGATCCGGTCAACGCATACGGCCGAACCAAAGCACTGGGTGAATCAGCCCTCATGGCGGGTGGCGCGCCGTTCCTGTTGATCCGGACCAGCTGGGTGTACGCGCCTTGGGGCAAGAACTTTGTCCGGACCATGACGAAGCTCGGACAGCAGCGCGATGCACTTCGCGTGGTTGACGACCAGCGGGGTCGCCCAACGAGCGCGGAACATCTCGCCTCCACGTCGCTGAAGTTGATCGAGCACGAGGCGCGGGGGACCTTTCACGTGACCGACGGCGGTGAGTGCACCTGGTACGAGTTTGCCAAGCACATCGTCGGCCGTGTGAACCCGGACTGTCAGGTCAGCCCATGCTCAAGCGACGAGTATCCCCGTCCTGCGCCTCGACCGGCGTACAGCGTGCTCGATCTGTCCAGCACCGAGTCCCTGTTGGGCGCAATGGGATCGTGGCAGAGCCACGTGGATGACGTGCTGGACGTGATCGCGTAAGCGCCGCATGATGCGCGGTCCATGAACGCTCTCGTCCTCCTGCCCTCGCTGCACGCCACCGTCGTTGGTGATCGCATCGAAGTCACGGGAAAGTTCTTGTCCGGTGTCGAAGCCTACGTTCAAGCGTGGGACGGACCTGTTCGCGTGCTGATGGAACCCACGCCAAGTTCCAGCATCAACCTCGACAACGAAGCGATCGATACGACGCTACTTCCGTTTACGTTGGAAGCGATCGACTACGACGACCCTGCGCTCGACACGTTCTTGCGCGATGCGGCCGTCGTCCATGGAAGCGTTGGGTATCGACAAAACAACCTTCCCGCTCGTTGCGCAGCGATGGGCGTGCCCTTCGTCACGTCGAGCGAGTACACGCTTCGCACGCGCTTCCAAATCGCCCAGGCTGAAACGCCCAACCCGCTGCGACGAGCCCGGCGAATGTGGTGGGAACGCGGTCAGGAACGCGCGAACGAAAACGCTGTTCGAAGTGCGACAGGCATTCAATGCAACGGCACGCCGACGTACGAGGCGTACCGCGAGCTCAGCGCGTCTCCACTGCTGTACTTCGATACACGCACACGCGAACAAGATGTATTGAGCGACGACGCTCTGGAACGCCGACTCAAGCGAGTCATCGATGGCGAACCGCTACGACTCGCGTTCTCGGGACGTCTCGATCCGATGAAGGGCGCACAGCACCTGGTCCCGTTCGCGCGACGACTCCGGCAGCTGGGGGTTCGGTTCTCGCTGGCGATTTGTGGTGGTGGCTCGGTCGAAGAGAGCATTCGCGAAGACCTGCGACGCGATCCGATCGCTGAAGTTGAGATGAAGGGCGTGTTGGATTTCCAATCCGAACTCGTTCCCTTTGTGAAACAAGACGTCGACCTTTTCGTCTGCCCGCACGTTCAGGGCGACCCCTCGTGCACCTACATGGAAACGATGGCGTGTGGTGTTCCGATCGTGGGGTTCAACAACGAAGCGTTCCAAGGCATCGTGGATCGGGAGCCGGTTGGTTGGCTCTCTCCGCTCGGAGACGTGGACGCCCTTGCCGAGCGCGTTGCGCAAATCGACCGATTGCGCCCAATTCTGGCCGAACGGGCGCGTGTCGCCCTCTCGATGGCCCGTGAACACACGTACGAAGCCACGTTTGCACGACGTGTGGAACACCTGCGCGAACACGCGCGAACGTAACGGTTTCGCCCGAACTGAATAGGTATAAAGGAATGACGTCGAAGGCTGTTGACCCATGGCGAGGTCCTCGGGTGCAATGCGCGGACACGCAGGGTGCGCGGACAATGTGGAGGAGCGACGAGATGACGAAGACGTTGATGGCGATGGTGGCGGGACTGGTCGTTTGTGCGAGCACGGCGGTTGAGGCCCAGGCACGGCAGTTCAACGTGAGTCGAGCGCGTGCGCGGTTCACTTCGGAAGCACCTCTCGAGACGATCAACGGTGTGAGCAACACCGGCTCAGGCTCGATCACGATCGACCCCGCAAACCTTTCCTCGGTGAGCGGAACCATCACGGTACCGGTCCGCACGATTCGTACGGGCATCGACTTGCGCGACGAGCACCTTCGTGGAGCCGACTGGCTGGACGCGGGGAGTCACCCCAACGCCACCTTCGAGATCACGGGCGTGAGCGGCGCATCGCGCTTAACCGCGAACCAAGACGCTACGCTGCGCGTTACCGGCCGATTTACGCTTCACGGTCAGACCCACAACGTGACCGCCGAGGTTCGAGCCAAGTGGGATGGCGCCAACGGCATTCGAGCGCGTGCTCGGTTCACGATTCAGCTCAGCCAGTTCGGGGTCTCGATCAACCCTGCGGTTCGGCTGAAGGTCAGCAACGACATCCGCATCACGATGGATATCCGCGCGACAGCCAGCTGAGCAACGCTGGGTTGCATCCTTGCGTGAGCCCTACCCTTGCCCCTCCTCAACAAAGGGCTCTAGGGTTCCCGGGCTATGGGCAACCCTCTCGTCAGCATTCCCTTTGATGTCCCCTTTCAAGCCATCCGCGCGGAGCACGTCGTTCCGGCTGTGGATGAACTGATTGGCCACGCACAAGCCAAACTCGACCAGATCATTGCTGTCGACGGTGCGCGCACCTACGCCAACACGCTGGGTGCGCTGGAAGACGCCACCGACATGCTGGGCGTCGCGGTCACGATCATTGGACACCTCGAGTCGGTGGCCACGACGCCTAAGCTTCGCGAGGCGTACAACCAGGCTCGACCCAAAGCGAGTGAGTTTTGGTCCAGCATCCCCTTGAACGCAGATCTGTACGCCGCGCTCAAGGCGTACGCCGAAACCGACGATGCGAAGGCTTTGAGCGCGGTGCAGGCGCGCTTGCTCAAGAAGACGCTCGATGAGTTTCGTCGTCATGGCGCAGAACTTGGTGCCGACGACAAAGCGCGACTCCGCGAGATCGACGTCGAGCTGACCCGTAAGACGACCAGTTTCGCCCAGAACACCTTGGACGAGACCAACGACTACGAGCTCGTGCTCACCGACGAGGCACAACTCGCGGGTCTTCCCCAAAGCGAGCGTGACGCGGCACGCGAGTCCGCCGAGCAGAAAGACCTGAAGGGATGGCGTTTCACCCTGCACGCGCCGAGCTTGGTCGCTGTCCTGACCTACTTGGACGATGCGGGAATTCGCGAACAGATGTGGCGCGCCTACAACACCCGTGCGACCAGCGGTGTTCGCGACAACCGTGAGTTGATTCTCGACGTCCTCAAACTCCGTCGCGAGAAGGCGAAACTGCTCGGCTACAAGGATTTCGCCGACTTTGTCCTGGCCGACCGCATGGCCAAGACCGGCCAGACCGCGAGCGACTTTGTCGACGACCTGCGTTCGCGAACCAAAGAAGCGTTCGAACGCGAGAAGCGCGAGCTGCAAGCGTTCCGAGACGAACTGGAAGGCGAGTCGACCACCGTCCAGCCCTGGGACGTGGGCTACTACGCCGAGAAGCTTCGCAAGGCACGCTTCGATTTCGACGAAGAAGCGGTCAAGCCCTACTTCCCAGTCGACGCTGTGTTGAAGGGGCTGTTCTCACTAGCAACCACGCTCTACGGCATCGAAGTCCGCGAACGACCGGCCGAAACGTGGAACGAGCACGTCCGCACGTACGGCATCTACGAGGGCGACAAGTTGCGCGCTGCGTTCTACGTCGATCTCTACCCGCGTGAGAACAAGCGGGGCGGCGCATGGATGAACGGGCTCATGTACGGTGGCTCACTGGCCGGAAACGAACCGCACCTGGGACTCTTTGTGGCCAACGTATCGCCGCCGGTCGGTGACAAGCCCGCGCTGCTTCGGCACCGCGAGGTTGAAACCCTCTTTCACGAGTTCGGGCATCTCTTGCATCACGCACTGAGCGATGTGCCGATCAAGAGCCTTGGCGGCACCAACGTCGCGTGGGACTTCGTGGAGCTTCCCTCGCAAATCATGGAGAACTTCTGCTGGGAACGCGTCTCGCTCGATCTCTTTGCAGCACACTGGGAAACGGGCGCGAAGATTCCGGACGACCTCTTCGACAAAATGCAGCGCGCACGAACCTTCCGTGCGGCAAGCGCACAGATGCGCCAGCTCGGATTCGCCAGCGTCGACCTGCGAATGCATCGCGAACTCGATCCCGCCAGCTTGAGCGTGGATGAAATGATGAGCTTCGCGCGCGAGATCCTTCAAGCGCACGGTCCCGCCGACTACCCGAGCAACTACGGAATGATCTGCGGGTTCGGACACCTGTTTGCGAGTCCGACCGGGTACGCCGCTGCGTACTACAGCTACAAGTGGGCCGAGGTCCTCGATGCCGATGCATTCACGCGGTTCAAGGCCGACGGTGTGCTGAGCGCGAACGTGGGCGGTGAGTTCCGCCAGCGTGTGCTTGCACGAGGGGACAGCGACGACCCGGCGCAGCTCTTTCGCGACTTCATGGGCCGCGATCCCAACCTCGACGCGCTGCTCCTACGCTGCGGACTCGCCGCGTAACAGCCAACTCACCGCGTAAGGGGCTCTAGTCGAAGTCTTCCCACTCGGGCTCTTTGGCTTTGGGCTCGCGCTTTGCCATGACTTCGTCGCGAAGCGCACTGGACGCGCGCGAGCCTGAGCCGAGCGCTGTCTTGATTTGCGCCAGTGCGGCTTCCCCAAAATGACGTTTGATATGCGCGTCCCAACTCCCGCTTTGAATCGAAGCGGCATCGACCACACCCGCGTTGTCGGTATGCCCACTGCCCGCGTGGCTTCCGATCAGCACCGAATCGCCTTGGAGCTGCATGTAATGCGTGGTGTTCCCGTCTTTGGCTTCCCAGCTCGACATCCCCACAATTGTACGCGATAAGGCGCGTCCGGTGACCAAGCGCCCGACCGAAGACGACCGCCCCACTCAGGAAGCCATCGAGAAGGTGACCGACCTATTGGAAGCGATCGTCGACGAGCGTGGTCTTTTGGCGCACTTGCCCGAACCAGTGCGCCGCCGCTTTCTGATCGCCGCGGGTCGTGTGTCGCGTCCAACCAAGGGCGAACAGCGCAAACTGCACCGCGAGTATCGAAAGCAACGCCGTGATGCGCGACGCGAAAAACGCGAAGCCATGCTGGACTCGACGGGCATTCGCGAGAAGCGACGCGACGAAGTCTTCGTCACTCCAAAGCTCACCGAATCCGCGGGTCGTAAGGATTGGGATTGGCCCGAGCTCGAAGAACCTCGCACCTGCTACGTCTGCAAAGAGTCGTTTCACAAGCTGCACTTCTTCTACGATCAGCTGTGTCCTGACTGCGCCACGCTCAACTACGAGAAGCGTTTTCAGACCGCGGACTTGAAAGGTCGCGTTGCTCTTCTGACGGGTGGGCGCGTCAAGATTGGATTCCAAGCCGGCGTGTTGTTGCTTCGTGCCGGTGCCGAGCTGGTCGTAACCACTCGCTTTCCACGCGATGCCGCACGCCGATACGCAGCCGAGGAAGACTTTCCGGACTGGAAAGGCCGCCTGCACATCTTTGGGATGGATCTGCGGCACACCCCCAGCGTGGAAGTGTTCGCCCGCAAGTTTGAGTCGATGTTCGATCGACTCGATTTCGTCGTGCACAACGCCTGTCAAACTGTGCGTCGTCCGAGTGGTTGGTACGCGCATCTCCTCGAAGCGGAGGACGTGCCGCTCGCCTCACTACCTGCGGATGTGCAAAGCCTGGTCGAGCACCACGAGTCGTTTCGTGGCGAGCTGGTTCGAGTGGATGGCTTTGATCCGCGAGCAGTAGGGCTTCATGCCGCGCCACTGCTGAGTCAGCTGCAGCTTTTGGCCGAAGATGCCGAAGGTGGCGAACACCTGTTCCCGATCGATGCGCTCGATCAGGACGAGCAGCAAATCGACATGCGCGACCACAACTCGTGGCGGATGACGCTTGCGCAAGTTCCGACAATCGAACTGCTCGAGGTGTTCCTCGTCAACGCGGTCGCGCCCTTCGTGTTGAACGCACGACTGAAGCCGTTGATGTTGCGGCACAAGACTATGGACAAGCACATCGTCAACGTGTCGGCGATGGAGGGCCAGTTCTACCGGTCACACAAGACCGACAAGCACCCACATACGAACATGGCGAAAGCCGCGTTGAACATGATGACGCGAACGTCTGCGGTGGAGTACGCCAAAGACGGCATCTTCATGAACAGCGTCGATACCGGGTGGGTGACCGACGAAGACCCGATCGTGATCGCGGAGCGAAAGCGGGCCGTGCACGCGTTTCATCCTCCGCTCGACATCGTGGATGGCGCCGCGCGCATTCTGGATCCGATCTTTCATGGTCTGAACACGGGCGAACACATCTGGGGCCAGTTCCTCAAGGACTACGCCCCTGCGCGTTGGTAGCTGTCCAGAGGTCCGTGTGGGGACGTAGTCCGTACGGACCCGAACCTGCTCCCAAACGCAGCGATCTATCGAGGTTTTGCTTTCACTCTGGGTTGCGGCAGTGGCCCGGAATCAGGAAGAGGTCGATCAGCTGGCCGATGAAGAACAGGCCACCGGTGAACAGCCAGATCAAACCCGAGATGATACGGCCGGTGTAAAGGCGATGAATTCCGCATAACCCCACCAAGCCCAAGAGCCACCAGAGGTATCCGGCGAACGTGCTGCGACGAGTGATGGCGTGTGACATGCGCGAGTTTTCCCTTCCGACAATCCGTACGAAGAGGTGCACGCCGTATTTCATCGATCCAAAAACGCCGGAGAATGGCGCTGTTTTGGAGCAGGTTCGGGTCCGTACGGACTACGTCCCCACACGGACCTGTCGAACTAGGGTTTGATCGTGCCTTCGGCGTTCAGTTGTTCGATGGCCTTTTCGCAGCCGCGCTCCGCAAGAGCCAGAATGGTCAACGCGGGGTTCGGTCCCGGACTACAGGGAATGATCGAACCGTCCAACACCATCAGGTCGGTGTAGCCGTACACCCGCCCGGCGTGATCGACGACGGCTTCCTCCGCGTTCGCACCCATCACGAGTCCGCCCTGGTTGTGCGGAATCTCGAGCCGCCCCGTCAGCGGAAACAGAAAGTTCGGCGCCCAACGCGCTTTCGCTGCTTTGGCGATCTTCTTTCCGAGCCCGTTCAGAAACGCATAGAACTCTTTGTTGCCGTCGACCGGGTAGTCGATGGTCGCGTCGCCTTTGTCGTCGAGGTGCACGCGTCCGACGACGTCATCACGCCCCATGCTCAACAACGGAATCGGCCAGGAACGCGCCAGCACCGCAAAGGGCGGCACACACCAACGCAGCACCTTCGTGAACCAAACGATTTTGGCGTAGCGACGCGGCCGCCATAACCCGAGTGAACTGAGAAAGACGGCGATGCCCAAGCGCACTGGAGTTGGATACCGACCGCTCTCGATGTACGCGCCCTGCGAGCTGCCGTCACGCCCACGAAACTTGATGTAGTCCGAGTTGGTTGTGCCCAAATCCGGATCGAACGCACGTCGCGAAATCAGCAATCCGCCAAAGTAGGCCAGCACGCCAGCAAACAGAGTGAGCCACGACCAGTGCAGCGCCTTGAGGCCCTCGATCCCTACACCGGCAGCCACGATTCCACCGATCAGCCCGGCGATGAAACCCGCCCACGCGACGAAGATGCCGCGGAAGGGCAGGATCAAACTGATGAAGTCGCCGTTGGTCGTGTAGTTCGTTCCCAGTGCGGGACTGAGCTCGGTCAACGTCTTGTGCACGTCGCGGTTACGCAGCAGCAACTCGGTCGAGCCAATGGCGCCTGCGGCGAGCACAAGCCGCTTGCAGCGAAATCTGATCTCTTCGTGACGCGGCTCCACCCAGGGCAACCACTTACACGCCACTTGTCGAGCCCAACTCGTCTCCAAGAGATATCGCTTCGCGGTGACAACCCATTCGTCACCGTCGCGTTCGATGCGGTCGACTTGCACCAAGGGTTCGATCTTCGCGCCCTTCTCTTGAGCGAGGTGAAGGTAGTTTCGATCGAGTGTGTTCTTCGCACCAATGTCACCACCAAGGAGCGACTGCTCTCGTGGATCCGAATAGCGCTGTTTGGCGCCGTGCTTGTTCGTGAACTGGGCACCAGGAGTCCCGCCCTCCGGCGCAAACGCGATTCCCAGATTGATCGGTCCGTACGACTCAACCAGTTCGGGATACTGCTTTTTGAGTGTCTCGCCGACGCCGTAAAGAAGCTGCGTGGGCTTGATGTCACTGTACGGTGGGTAGTCTGGAAACTCCGTCGGCTCCATCACGTCTTCGGCGCGCTCGTAGTACTCGACCATGTCGTCGACCGCGATTTCATCGGGCCAATCGTCGAAGTCATCGACGCGCTTGAGCGTGCCGGCATAGACGTACGAGCCTCCTCCCACGCACGCACCTAGCCAGGGGACGATGCACTTGCCGCGTGGACGCAACTCGTTGAAGCCAAAGCGATGCTTGGACGGAATCCACAACGCGTCGAGGTCGACTTCGTGGGTCTCGCGGCTCACCCAAGGTCCGCGCTCGAGCACCAGCACCGACTGACCGGCTTCCGCAAACCGAAGTGCGGCAACCGAGCCGCCAAACCCAGAACCAACCACGATGACGTCGGCGTCAGCCATTGGCGAACAAACGTCGGATGTGGTCGCGACGAATCGCCGCTTCGCGCGTAATGGTCTCGGCGGCGCTGTCCCAAACCTCGCGCCCCTCGGTGATGCGCCGTTCGATCTCGGCGCGAAACGGCTCCGCGTCGGGGCCGCATGCCGTCACCATGATGTGCGAGTCGTCGTTGCCGTCGTGGAACACGCGAAGTGTGACGATCTGGAGGTCCTCGCTGATCAAGATGATCGCACCGCCACGCGTCGGCTCTCGGTCCGCGTTGTCGATCGCCCAGCCACCCGAGTTGTACACCTCGACCATCTCGCCGCGCGGATCTTCGACCATCTTGTGAAAGGGCTTGTGGGTATGCCCGTACACGTACGCCAGCTCTTTGGGCACACCGCCCAGTTCATCTTCGAGTTGGCGATAGGTGTGCTTGAACAACCAGCGTTGCAGTCCCCGCTCAAAATCTTTCTCGTCCGACTCGCCGATGCGGACACGCTCGCCGCCCAGCTTCCCAGCCATTCGACGAAAGACCAATCCGAGAACCTTCTCTTCCATCCAGTCGCCCGGGACCATCGGAATGTTGGTCGACTCTGCAACGCGGCGCGCCAAGTCAGCCACGAAGGACTTCATGTTCATCGGGTATTGAAGGCGTTTGTAAAGCACCTCGGCGCGAAGCCCCATGTCGCCCGAACGCCCCAACAGCGACCACACAAAGTCGATCCACGCCCAGTTCTCGCCCTCCACCTGCGCCACGGTTTCGGGGTCGGGCTCGTCGGGAAAGAGCTTTCGACGGAGCGCGCTCATCAAGTAGTAGAGCGACTCCATGAAGTGACCGTGGTGCACGACCACAACGCGATCCTTGGTCGGATGTTCCAGTGCAAGGTTCGGATACGCGATGTGAATCGGATAATCGTGTGGTGCCTTGGGGTCGTCGACGCGACGCACGTGGCGCATCAAGGGATCCAAGAAGAACGATCGAACCGTTCCATCCATCTTGATCGGCGTTGCATGAATCGGCGGCGGTGGACCGTCTTCGTAGTGATGGTGTCGCAGCACCAGGTTCACGTACTGCGTCTCGCGCGCGATCTCCCACACGTGATGATCGTGGTTACCCGGGATGTACACGACTTTCTCGAAGAGTTCGTGTCCCGGTCGCGCGACAAGTTGCATGAAGCATTCGAACGTCGCGAGCGACTCCGAGTAACTCGCAAACGCCAACTCGAGAATGTCGCCGTTGAGCAGCAGAATCGGTTTGGGCGCCTCGGGCTGCGCGTCAACCAACTGCTCGATTCCAGCAACGATGCGTTGGAGCGTTGGACTCGCGTGTCGTGGATCGCAGGCATACCGATCGCTGCGAAGGCAAGTCAGCAGACTGTCCTCTTCGCCGAAATGGGTGTCGGACACACAAACGTAGCGGATGGCCGTTCCCTCACTCATGCGGGCCGATCATCGCCTATGCCGCGACGAAAGTGCAGCCCTCAATAGTTGTGAGCGAGGACTCCGTCGGCGAAAAACGTGTGGGGGGCGCCAACGCTGAGCGTATGGACTCGAACGGGGCCATGTTCGTAGCCAACATTGCGAACAGTGACGTGTCCAGAAGGTGTCGTCAGAGCGTCGCCGGGTCGAATCTCACCTGCGTCGACCCACTCGTCGTTCACCAACAAAGGATGCCGAGGAGTTACTCGAAGCGTGCGAGTCCCCAAGTCGACATGCACCAGGTGATCGGCCCGACGCGTCTTGGCGGCTTGTACGCGAACGACGTAAAGCTCGCCTTTGTCATCCATGGCGAGCACGCGATCACCAACCCGAACATCTTCGATGGCGCGTGTCCCACTTTCGAGTTGCACCTGCGTGCCGTCGGGGAAGCAAGGAGGCTCTCCGGTTTCGTCGATCCAGCCGTAGGACGATGGCGCTGTTAATGCGACGTAGCGGAAGGCTGCCGCGTCGAACTCCCGAAACGGCCCTCTACGCGTGTACGGCCCCCATACCGGATGGACCTCGTCTGCCGACTCACCCTCGCGAAGTTCACACCAACGACGCTCGAGACGGCGCTGACACTCCTTGTGAGCAAGACTCGGACTCTCTGAGATCGCGCCACAACAACCGTGATGAAGTGTGGCGTTCTCAGGCGATGCCTCGAATACGCGTTCGGGTTCGCACTGGCACCATCGACGCGTCCATCGATCACGACGACGAACGTGACGACACTCGGCGAGCGCTTCATCTTGCGTGGCGCCGCGAGCTTGGAAACAGCGGTCGACGAAGAAGAACGTGTCGGGAGGCGGGACGACGGTGTACGCAGCCACGACTTCGGCTGTGGCTGTGGCCTCGGATCCGGCTTCGGCTTCGGCTTCGGCTTCGGCTTCGGATTCGGCTTCGGCTTCGGTTTCGGCTTCGGCTTCGGTTTCGGCTTCGGCTTCGGCTTCGGCTGCGGCCTCGGATTCGGATCCGGTTTCGGCTTCGCAACTGATGACGAAGGTGCACCCCAGGACCACAACCAAAACGCGCATGCCCTTCCATACCGATCGCACGATCACGACATTCCCTCGTGAGGGAATTCAGGGCGTAATCGAAAGCGTCGGCCCGCTGCTTCCAGGAACGTACGCACCCGCTGAGTCTCCAGCGCGCGCGTTCCCGTCGAAGTCTTCCGTCGCATCCGTGAAACCCGCGAGGAAGTCGGTATCCACGCTCACGGCCACAGACGATGCGTCCACAGGCCTCAGGTCTAGGTCTGCATCCGGGACACCACCGGGGTTCATCAACGCCGAGCACGCCGCGAAGTCGAGTTCCACGTTGTCGGTCAGAACATCGTCGTTGCGAATGGGTGAACCGGCGCAGCTCACGTTCCAACGTGCCGTTTGCTCGAACGCACCATCGGCACCGGTGATGCTGATACCGCGTCCTACAGTGACGACCGTGTTGTGAAACACGTGTATCTCTTTGGGCACGTCGTTGTGCGGCTGAATGTTGATGCCACCCCCTGTCGTGCTGACCAAGACGTTGGCGTACATCGCGACATTGCCTTCGCCTTGGAAGAGGTTTTCGTTGGGGTTCTCGTAGAAGAAGTTTCCGTAAATCAGATACTGATCGTTGAGCCCTGAGCCACGCGAAGGGAAGTGACCAACCAGGAGATTCGGACGCGCGTTTCCGCCGCTCGAACCGTTCTCGGCCTTCACGAAAACGTTGTGACGAATAATGGTCGTCGCTTCGTTCGGCATCTCTGCAATGCCTAGATCCTCACGCCCCTCCGCGTTTTGGTGTTTGATCTGCATGTTGTAGCCGATGGTGTTGAGCACCACGTTGCGCTCGATCAGCCCACGAATAAACGGCTGTCGGCCATCCGAGTTCCCAAGGTAGAGGCCCGTCCCTGCACTCCGGATCACGTTGCCGCGAATGATCCAATCCCACGCGGGTGTCTTCGTTGAGATGCCGGTGATCTGTTGGTTGGCGTCAAAGCCCTGCATGTCGAGGTCTTCGATCACGATGTGGTGAACCGGAACGTCGGCGTCCTGTGACGCCACTCCAAACCCCGCCATGCCCATGCCATCAAGGTCGAGGTGTCGGACCTTGACCCAACTCGCACCACGAAAGGCGATCAAGTTGAAGGAGTCACTGCCCAAGATTCGCGGGCGCGGACCACTTGTCGGCCCTTCAATCACGATGCAGCGACCTTCCTCACCATTGACGCTAATCGGCAGCCCGCGCGCATAATCTCCCGGCGACAGCTGAAGCGTGTCTCCTGGCTGCAAGGTCGACAGCACGTCGCGATAGTCATCGGGACCGGCCGTCAGCATGCGCCCGCCACCTTCGCAATCCTCCCAGCCGAGCGGCTCTGGCGGTCCTGAATCGAAACCGGGCACGTCGACTCCTGGTGCGTCGACCGTCGGAGCATCTGGTGACGGTCCGGTGTCCTCGAACGCCGGACCGTCCGAACGGCTGGCATCCACAGGCGGGTTCGAGTCGTCTCCGCACGCCAATGCGAGCGCCAAGAGGATCGTCCATGCACGCATGCCTCAGCATCGCGTATTGTTGCGCCGTGTCCCAGCTCGAATGCCAAAGCTGCGGCGCGCGCCTGGAGATCGAGCCCGATCAGCGCACCGGCAAGTGTTTGTACTGTGGCTCGCCGCAGGTCATCGACCGTCCACCCAGCGCAGATCGTCCCAATCCCACGTTCGCGTTGGGATTTGTCGTCACTCCAGAGCGTGCGCTCAAGTTAGCAGCGTCGTTCGTCAAAGGACGTTGGCTGGCACCCCAAGCGTTTCGCAACGCCGAGGTTCGAGAGATCCGCGGCATCTACCTGCCTTGCTACCTCTACACCGCAAGTGCGCACAGCAACTACAGCGTCTCGATCGGCGAGAACTACACCGTTACCGAGACGTACACGACCACGGTGAACGGCAAGACCGTCACGCGTACGCGCACCAAGGTGAAGACCGAGTGGCGTTCGTTGAGTGGAACCCACGCGGTGTACGTCGCGGATCACGTCGTCACCGCGTCCCGCGGCTTGCCCAACGATGAGCTCGAAGCGATCGAACCTTTCGACATGCGGGCGCTCAAACGCTACGGGCCAAAGATCGTATCGGGGTGGGTCGCCGAAGAGCCCTCCATACACCCGGGACACTGCATCGAGATGGCGCGTCGTGAGGCGGGAGAACACATCGGTCGCGAGCTCGCGCGTTTCATGCCAGGGGACACGCACCGAGACCTCCGCTTCAACACCAGTTTTCACAACGAGAACCTAGAGCTGACGCTTCTGCCGGTTTGGGTGCTTCCCGTTCGCTACGCCGAGGACAAACCCGTCGTTCGTCTTCTGGTGAACGGACAAACGGGCAAGCCATTTGGAAAGCCACCCACCTCGTGGCTCAAGGTCACCATTCTCATTCTGCTGGTCGTGGCGATTATCGCTGGGATCGTGTTGGCCATCTCGGCGTCATCATGAAGGGGATTGTCCAATGAACGCGTGTCCCCGATGTCATTCTCCGACCGAGTCCGGTGATCTGCGGTGCCCCGTGTGCGCACTTCCGTTGCCTCGCGACAACGCACAAGCAGGGAAAGTCGTCGCGCAGATTCTCCGTTGCGATGGATGCGGTGCTGCACTGAGTTACGACGTTCGCGTGCAGGCGCCGAAGTGCGCGTTCTGCGGCTCCGTTGCGCATTTGGAGGAAAGCGAAGACCCGCTCGAAGAAGCCGAAGGGTACCTACCCTTTCGAGTCGACCCTCAAACGGCTCGGAACTCGGTCAAGAACTGGTTGGGCACGTTGGGATTCTTTCGCCCGAGTGATCTCCAATCGGCATCGTCGATCGATTCGCTGACACCGCTGTGGTGGGTGGGTTGGACGTTCGACGTCGACACGCAAGTCAGTTGGACCGCCGATAGTGAGTACGGTGCGGGTCGTTCCGCGTGGGCACCCCATTCCGGACAAGGGCGGTTGCAGTTGCAGTCGTCGTTGGTGAGTGCGTCGCGCGGATTGGAAGACTGGGAGACCGCGCAGTTGGCGGTGCACTTCGATCTACGAACAGCTCAGCCGCAACCACACGAGATGCACGGAGCGATGATCGAGCGTTTTGATGTGCAGCGTTCTGCGGCGCGACAGCGAATCGGCATGGCGCTGAGAAAGCAGGCGGAGGCGCAGGCGAAACAGTGGGTTCCAGGCTCACGAACGCGAAATGTTCACGTAGCATTGTTGCCGACTCGGTTGAGTACGCGGAGGTACGCATTTCCGACGTACGTGATGGCGTATCGGTACCAGGACAAGGTGTACCGAGCACTGGTGCATGGTCAGAACGGGAACGTGTGCTTTGGAAAGGCGCCGTACTCGTGGATCAAGATTATTGGCGTCGCCGCGGCGGTGGTGTTGGCGATCTTGGTGGTGATCGGGATCGTCATGCTGATCGGAAAGGCGAGCTAGCGCGGGTTGGGCTGCGGTTGGCTGCGGGTTGGGCTGCGGGTTGGGCTGCGGGTTGGGCTGCGGGTTGGGCTGCATTCCGCTTCGCGGATCCAAAAGCACGGAAGCTTGAAGATTAGAAGGCGAGGTCCGACTGAATTTTAGTGGGAGACGCGAGGCTCGGAGCCTGCAGAGAAAAAATCTCTCCGGCCTCCGAGCGTCTCCCACTAAAAATCAGTTCAGAGCTTCCCTGCTTTCCAGCTCCCAATCTTCCAGATCCGCGAAGCGGAATGCACCCCAAACATCCAGCCTGCTTGGCCGAACGCCGAGTAACCTGTCCTGTGTGAACACGATGTTCGTCTGGCCGACTCTACGATGTGCCGGTCGCATGGCTTCTTCGGTGGCGCTGATGCTTCGCAAGAGCGACACGCGCAGAGAAAACTCGATTCGCTCTGACACAGAGCTTCTCTTTCGCGCGTATCGCGAACTGCTCAGCTTCTGCTGTGGTGAGACGCTTGCGACTCCTACGATGGAGCTTCTGGGCGACCGTGCGGATATCGACGATCCGCTCTATGACAGCGAGCTTCGCGATCTGCTCTTGTTCGTGTTTACCGTTTGGGAACTCCAACGGAACCCGACGGCAGCGAAGATGGAAGCTGCGCTCGAGGAAGCCGTGGACATGATCCTTAAGTTGTCTTTCGAGGTCGAAGACAACGGCTGGGTAATTCCCGATGAGAATGTGCGATTCGACCTGCTCGAGGAACAGCGACAAGCGCGCGATCTTCGTCACGTGCAGTTGCGCAGCATCACCGAACTCTCGCCTTGGGACTTCTATGGGCTGCCGCCACTCGTGTATGCGTGGCCGCGCGCGCTCTAGGCGAGGGCGAGCTGAATTTAAGTGGGAGACGTGAGGGAGAAAAAAGTCTCGCTCCGAGCCTCCGTCTCCCACTAAAAAATCAGTTCAGAGCTTCCCTGCTTTCCAGCTCCCAATCTTCCAGATCCGCGAAGCGGAATGCAGACCAGAAACTTCCCGTTTCCAGCTCCCAATCTTCCAGATCCGCGAAGCGGAATGCAGACCAACCTTCAGCCCGACCTCAGTCTGTGCCGAAGCGCCACAGAAGAATGCCGATCACCGCCGCGACCAGAATCGCCGTCCACGCGTAATCGACCCACGTCTTCTTCTTCTTCTTCTCGACACCGACAGCGCGCTTGAACCCGCTCACCATGCCTTGCATGGCGCCGGTTCCTTCGTAGTCGTCCGGTCCGGTTCCCTTCGCAGGCCCCTGATACTTCTTGGCCCGCTTCCTCTTCGCGCCGGACTTCTTCTGCTTCTTTTGCTTCTTCGCCATCAGCTGATCCGAACGCCTACCTTGCCGAAATGCTTGCCGCTCGCCAAGTGCTTTAGCGCCTCAGGCGCTTGTTCAAAATCGAAAACACGATCGACGATCGGTTCAATCTTTCGCGTTTCAAACGCGCGGGCCAAGCGTTCTAGGCCGTTCCGATGGCCGACCAGAACGCCCTGCACACGAATCGCACTCATGAGAAGGCGCACGAGATTTACTTTGGTCTCGACTCCACTCAGCACACCGATCAGCGAGATCATCCCGCCCGGGCGCACCGCTCGTGCAGACTGCTCGAACGTTCCGGCTCCACCCACCTCAACGACGTTGTCGATTCGGCCTTCGGCGAGTTCAGCTGCACGCTTTCCCCACTTCGGCTCGTCCTTGTAGTTGATGGTGGCAAACGCACCCATCTCCTTCGCACGCTCGAGCTTTTCATTGGAACTCGAGGTCACGATCACGCGCGCGCCATGCATCACGCCCAGCTGCAACGCGAAGAGACTGACGCCTCCGGTGCCTTGAACCAGGATCGTTTGCCCCGCGTGAAGGCCACCGTACTCGACCAACGCAGTCCACGCGGTCAGCGCCGCACACGGAAGGGTCGCTGCTTGCACGTAGTCGAGGTGGTCGGGGATCCGAACCCACCCTTCGGCGTCGTCGACCAGTTCGCTCTGGAGCGTTCCCGGAAGCGGGTATCCACGCGTCGCCCGCATGTGTACAGGATCGGGCTGTCCCGCGATCCACTTCGGGGCAAACGCGCCCATGACACGATCACCCACGGCGAACCGCTTGACGCCTTCTGCGACCTCGAGCACTTCCCCCGCACCGTCGCTCAGCGGAATCATCGGGAGCGACATCCGCGGGTCGTAGTGCCCACGGACCATCAAGTAGTCGCGGAAGTTGATGGAGCAGCCGCGGATGCCGACTCGAATCTGACCGGCGCCGAGCGGCTTGCGCTCGACATCGACCAACGTGAGTCCGTCGATGCCCTTGGATTGGAGCTGCCAGGCCTTCATTGCGCGGTCTCGCGTTCGACTCGTTCAGTGACGAGGAAGTTCGGAATGCCGTCGATGACCAAGTACGCGCGCGAACCGTCTTCGGTGAGGTACGCGCTATCAAACGCAGGAACGTCGGCGCCGTCGGCGCGTTTGGCTTTGGCGGCTTCGATGTCTTGTTGGAGCGCGCGGAGCTCACCCGGATCGGCGAGGTGAAGTGGAGACCGGTCTTCGGGGTCGACGTAGTCCATGCGGGGCTATAGCGCGGTTCTGACGATGCGACACGAGGCGCAGAGGTGGATCTAAATTTTAGTGGGCGACGAGGCTCGGAGCCTGCAGAGAACGTTCTTTTTCCGGTCTAGGCGCGACAGCGAGCCAAGTCATTTTAGATTCAGTTTAAGTTTCGCAATCCGCATCTCTTGTTCGGCTGGGCAGACCGACTTTTCCCCCTTTCCGTTCCCGTTCCCGCCAAGCTGCTGGTACCGCCTCCGCACTCTAGCGGGGTCCTAACTGCTGGGCGGGAAAGGGAATGGGAATGGAAATGGAAACGAACGCGGCCGAAACGAAAAAGGGCGACTCCGAAGAGCCGCCCCACCACTAGAAAGTTTTGAACGAAACTATCGGCAGTGCATCAGCTGCGTCGGATGATTTCCCCGCTGAAGCAGCTGCACCGCACACTGCGGATCGACGCCGCCACAATACTGCAAGTTCGTCGGGTGATGCCCTTGCTGCAACAGCGTCGTCGTGCACGTGATGTCGAGACCCTGCTGGCAGTACTGCAGGTTCGTCGGGTGGTGACCGCTCTGAAGAAGGCTCTGCGCGCAGTACGGCTCGGCGTTGCGGCAGAACTGAAGGTTCGACGCGTGATGACCTGCGTTGAGCAACTCACTTCGGCATGAAGGCGCCTGCTGCACCGGCTGCTGGTACTGAACCGGCTGCTGGTACACGACCTGCTGTTGTTGCTGCTGCACCACCTGAGGCTGACGACGCACAGGAATCTCGGTGAGTTGAATGGAGTAATTCGCACGACGACCGCGCTGGTACGTACCGACGTACACCGCGTAGGTTCCGGCCGGGAACTGGCCTTCAAGACGCGCGTTGCGTCCGCCCGCACCGTCATCGTCACACCAAACCTGACCGTCGGGCGTCACAACTGCGAGCGTGGTGTCCACGTTGCTCAGCGTGTCGACGCGGAAGTAGTTCATGCCGTAGGGCAGGCTCACGACGTGCTGTGGCTGGTCGGTCCAGAAACCCGGGCAACCCTGTGGCAGGCCAAGACGACGGGACGAAATGCGACCCGCGGCAAAGCCATTCATCACGTAGGGATCGGGTTCGAAGCCAGTCTGAATCTCGACGGTGTTTTGGTACTGGTTCACGTTGAACGCGAACTGACGCACCGTGACCGGCTGGTGCGCGACGATCACCGGCGCAGCGACAACCGGCTGGCGACGAAGGCGCTCGGCTTCTGCCTGCGCTGCGGCTTGGTTGGCTGCTGCTTGAGCTTGCTGCGCGCGAAGTCGCTCACGCTCGGTCTCTTGGCGCTGACGCTCGGCTTCGGCCCAACGAGCACGACGCTGGCGACGCCGATCACGCCGACGCGCACGACGGCTCCGCATGTTGGCGTTGCGGTCCTGTTCGATGGAGGTCGTGGGCGGCTCGTCCGCCGAAACCTCAAGCGGAAGGGCGAGCCCTCCGAATGCGAGCGTGACCACCAAGGTCAGCGTGTGAATCTTGCACATAGCGAAATACTCCCGGCAGTTGTCCCCTGCTGCGCGATGACACAGCAATCTGCGTGCCGCCTAGCGCTTCAGAGAAAGCTGAGGATGATCAAGGGGCGGCACAAAATGGTGACGAGAAAACGCGCCGAATGTTCACGCGTTTGGCAACTGCAGTTGCCGTTGCTGGCGAAGCCAGTGGTCCGCCAGGACGATGGCCACCATCGCCTCTCCCATTGGCACAAAACGGGGCAGGAGACAGGGGTCATGGCGTCCCTTGGTCCGAATCGTCGCAGGCTCCAAATCGCGGTTCACGGTCTTCTGCGGCTGCGGAAGGCTGCTGGTCGGCTTGATGGCCACACGCAGCACGATCGGCATCCCGGTCGAAATCCCGCCGAGCATGCCGCCGTGGCGGTTGGTTTCCGTTCGCACCACACCGTCGGTGGCCAGGAACACATCGTTGTTCTCGCTGCCGCGCATGGAGGCGACCGCAAAGCCTGCGCCGTACTCGACGCCCATCACCGCCGGCAGGCTAAAGAGCGCTTTGGCCAGGTCTGCTTTGAGCTTGTCGAAGACCGGTTCGCCGAGACCAGCCGGTACGTTGCGCGCGACCAGCTCCGCCACACCACCGATCGAGTCCTGGTCTTTGCGAACCGTTTTGATCAACTCGATCATCTTGGCGGCGGCATCGGGATCCGGGCACCGAACAATGTTGGGTGAACCGTCCGCGTTGGTTTCGACTTGTTCGTACGTCACGTCCTCGGGAACGTCCGCTATGACGTCGCCGACGCGTGAGACATAGCCGAGCACCTCACCACCAAACGCCTTCGCGAGGATCTTCTTGGCGATCACACCGGCCGCAACACGCGCCACCGTTTCGCGTGCCGACGAACGCCCACCACCGCGGTAGTCGCGAAATCCGTACTTGGCGTCGAACGACCAATCCGCGTGTCCGGGTCGGTACACGTCCTTGATGTCGTCGTAGTCGCGGCTTTTCTGATCTTTGTTGCGGACCAGAATCGCGATCGACGTGCCCGTCGTTCGACCTTCGAAGACGCCACTTAGGATCTCGGGATAATCCGGCTCGTTTCGCTGCGTCACGATGGGCGATTGACCCGGTCGGCGGCGTTCAAGATCGACGAGCAAATCCTGTTCGCTCAGCTCGATACCTGGCGGGCACCCATCCACGATGACCACGTTGCCGGGACCGTGGCTTTCGCCGGCGGTCGTGACGCGAAACGCGCGACCGAATGAACTTCCCACTACGGGCGCTTCAAGATGCGACGACCCACGAAAAACGGGCCCATCTGGTTGATGTACTCGCTGGTCTGTTTGGTCTTACGCATGTTCTGAACGACATGCGAGAGTGGGTGCAGGGTCTTGCCGAGCAAGCCGATGACGAACTCGTTGTCGTTCACGTCGAGCCCATGACAGGCCAGTCGAACGTCGTGCGCGAGATCCTGGGCTCCGTACGCGCGGCCGATCATGGCGTGCTCCATCAAGATGCCGCCCTTTTCTTTCGGCGTGAGCTTCTCAAACGCACCCGTGCGACGAAGCGGGTACCACACGGCCCACGGCCAGTCGTCTTGGGTGACGTTCTGGATGGGTCGCTCGAGGATCCAGAACGGAAGATTCTGTTCGTGACCCGATCCGTAGCTGCGACCAAGCATCGTCATTTCAGGACGCAACGTCAGGTCGCGAAGCAGCTCTCGACGAAAGAGCGGTCGGACGGTTTGGACAAAGTGGTCTGGGTTTTCGGACCAGGTCAGAAGACCGAAGCCGCGCGGGTCGTTGGCGTCGGCGTACACCACGCCCTGCATGTTGAGTTCTTCCATGCCGGCACGGAACGCTTCTTCGTAGCGCGTCGGATCTTTGCCCACCGGTGACGTGAACACGAGGAGCTGCATGAAGAGCCGGCGATCGATCGCTTGCTCCTCGTCGCCTCGTTTTCCACCGTGTTCGCGAACGTCGATGTGCGGAAGCTTGGGTCGGCCTCGGCCTGCCTCAGTCATGTCGACGTTCTAGCACACTGCGAGCGTCATCCAGCTGAGGCGCTGGCGCTCGCGCTCACGCTCACGCTCACCTCGACCGACACGCTCACCGACGCGGCTGCGCTCGGAATGACCAGCGCGGCCTCGGCGACACACGCCAACGCCTCAACGCCCGCCTGTGCAGCGCCACGAAGACGTCGTGCGCTACCGACCAGCTGTTCGCCAGCATCGCGCACTCGGCGCGCTCGCTCGCGAAGCACCGCAAGGTTACGGAAGTGCATGAACGCTGCGCGAAGTCGCTCCACGCGCTCGTCAGCGGTTCCGGTCACCTGGACGTCCAGCTCACCCGGCTGACACTCCGCACGCGCCTGAAAACGCGCATCGCATGAGGCGTGACAGTCCACGTCTACCTGCGGCGGCGTGTAGTCGGTCTCACAACGCGGACGCTCGTATTCGACCGAGCAACCACCACGACACTCGCCCTGGCAGCTCGCCTGGCCTTCGACCCAGCAAGTTCCTTCGCAGCTGCCCTGACAGCCAGCGCTGCAGGTGCCGTGACACGTCCCGTCGCAGCGACCCTGGCACTGGCCGTCGTCGCCAACCGCCGCGCAGTTGCCCTCACAGGTTCCGTAGCAGCTCCCCGTGCATCCGGCGTTGCAGGTTCCGTCACAGCGACCCGAGCACTCGCCCTGGATGTCGACCGCGCACGAACCCTGACATTCGGCGCTGCACTGGCCAACGATCTCGCCGCCCTCGCACTGAATGTCGAGGTTGCCCGGCTCTACGTTGACGTCGCACTCCGCAACGCACTGCGCGTAGGCGTCGATGCTGACTTCGCAGTGCGGAGGTGTCGCGATCACGTTCACCTCAATGCCCTCGCCGACCGCCTGCATCTCGGCTTGCACCTTGTCGCGAACCGCCATGCAGGTCGTGCGCAAGTCGCCACTAAGCTCGGCCGCAGTCATTCCAAGTTCGCCACCGATGCTCTTGCAGGTCTCAAGGAGTCCACCTTCGAGATCTGCTGCCGCCCGGGTGAAATCCCCGGTCGCGCGCAAGAATGCTGAGACGCGGCGCGCTGCAGCACTGGCCTCGAACGAAGCGTTCGCACAGCGGTTGCTGAGTTGACCGGACTGCGTGCCGCCGGACGTACCGCCGCCACCGCCGCCACCGCCGCCTCCACCTCCGCCACCACCTTCAGCGGGCGGAGGACATGCGGTGAGAAGAAGGCTCAGCAAGAAAGGAATGGCCAGGTGTTTCACGCGGCCTGAGTACCAAAAACGCCTGGATTGCGGCAACACACAAGCGAACGTTGACGGAGCCCCCAAGAAGGCCGATTTTGGAGGGGTGAACGGGGTGGGATACGGGTTGATCGGGCTGGTTTGCCTCGCCTCCTCGGTGATCCACGCCCAGGACGCCCCAGTCGTGGTGATCGTCGAAAGCGCCAATCACGCCATTCAGGCGGAGGGCATTCGCGGCGCATTGCGGGATGCTGGTGTTCCGGCGCTCAGCCTTACGGACGAAGATGCAGGTGACGTGACCGATGTGCTCACCGTCGCTGTGCGTGCGGATGGTCGAACCGCCACCGTGCAGTTTCGAACGGCACAACGTCTTGAGGTGCGCTTCCTGCGCACGCGACGCCCCGATGCACGGGGTCGATGGTTGACCGCACCACTGGCCGGGCTGGTTCGCGCGACGCGTGCGGCTCCACGTGCCGACAACACAACCGCCGAGGTTCTTGACCCGTGGAGTGACCGACCTGCAGTGATGGAGATCACCGAAGTGGTCGACCCTTGGGCAGGCCAACCCCCGGCGCAGATGATCGCCACGGCCCTCGCTCGAGTCCCGCGAAGCGATGTTCTCGACCCCTGGAACAACCAACCGGCGGTCCCCCACACGCGCGCTCGCTTTACCCGCCCGCGCGAATTGGTCGACCCGTGGTCTCGCGAACGCGGCGAACGACTCGACCGTCCCAGCCCGCGACGCTAAGCCAGAGCGATGCTAGGTCGCGGTTTGAGCAAAGTGCCCTCTTCCGACCTCGAGGGTCTGATGCGCGCCATCTACAAGGGTCGCGTCGAGTTTCCTCTACGACGCGAGACGCTCATGATGATGGGGATGAACAGACTCGCCGAGCAGGCCGACGTCTTGCTTGGTCTCGATGAGAAGGCCACTCGTGCGGTTCTCGTCGCTGTTCTTGCAGAGCGCCGCAAGCCCGCTTGATCTGAACGCAGGGCGACCGGTACACCGGCGTCATGCCGACCACAATCGTCATTGGAGCAAGCCGAGGAATCGGGTTCGAACTGGCCAAGCAACTGCGTGAAGACCGGAAACACCGCGTCATCGCCACCTGCAGAAAGCCTTGTGCCGAGTTGAGTGCACTCGATGTCGACGTCGTCGAAAACGTGGACGTCACCTCAGACGACTCCATCGCTGCGTTGGCCGAAGCCCTCAAGGAGCGAAAGCTCAGCGGGATGATCATCGCGGCCGGCGTGCTCAAGCGAACCAGTTTAGACGACTTGGACTTCGCCTCGATCCGACAGCAGTTCGAAGTCAACAGCATCGGACCCCTGCGCGTCGTCGCTGCGCTTCGCCACTTGATTCGCGACGAGGGAAAGATCGCGATCATCACCAGCCGGATGGGTTCAATTTCGGACAACGGAAGTGGTGGCTCGTACGGCTATCGTATGAGCAAATGCGCGGTGAACATCGCCGGTGTCTCGCTGGCGCGTGATCTGGCTCCGCGCGGAATCGCAGTGGGCCTTCTGCACCCGGGCTTCGTGCGCACCGCAATGACCGGTGGAAACGGAAACTTGGATCCCGATGAGTCGGCTCGTCTGCTGCTCGATCGCTACGACGACCTGGACGCGGATAACTCCGGATCGTTCTGGCATGCCGACGGCAAAGAGCTGCCCTGGTAGGGCTAGGCAGTGTCTCAAAACTACCGCCGGCCGCTACGCGGCCAGTGCAGACAACCTAACGCCGTCCCCTCACCTCGAAAATCGAGTCACATTTCCTCGGTTCGCGGACGCATTATCTCGCCCCCCTGACGGCGGATCGACGGGCGCCAGTTTTGTGACACTGCCTAGGGACGCACGCTGGTAATCAACACACCGCGCCGCGTCGTTTCGACCTCAGTCTCCTGAAACGAGAGCGTACCGGTGTGCTCAATGCCGACGACCCAGCCGCCGCGTTCGTCTGAAGCGACGGCAGAAATCTCGGCCTCACCCATCGCCTGCACAGCACGAACGCTGCGCCCAGCCAAATCGACTTGCCAGAAGAAGCCGCCTGGGTCCGGAAAGCTCTCGCTGGCAAAACGCGAGTCGGGACCATGCTTGCCAACCGCAACGACTCCCTCAGCGTCGCGCGCCAAGGCGTGCACTTCATCGATACCCGGCCCACCGCCGACTGCGACCCAACGGGCGGTGCCTAAGCGATCAAACTGAAACACCGCGGCATCATGCTGCCCCAGTCCATCGAAACGTACCGAGTCCACCATGAACGCACCGCTTGCATAGCCGGCCACCGTCACGGTCTCGTCGGCATCCTCGACCATCGCCACAATGGAGTCGTGGTCTGCGCCGCCGAAGAGTTCGTGCCAGATCAAGCGCCCACCGCGATCAAAGCATGCGACGAGCGCATCGCTTCGCGCCGGATTGGTGAAGCCGCCGATGGGACCAAACACCAAGTCGTCGTTGAAGCGTCCTCCAACGCAGGCACGGTCCGCTGCGGAGAGCACTGCGTTCGCCGCCGTGTTGTCACCTGCTGTGATCGGTAGTTCCACCAGCTGATCCAGCCCGTTGAACAAGCCAAAGAAACCGTCGTCGCTCGCAGCGGGCGGAAGCTCGCCGATGAGCTGCAGGTTGCGACCGTAGAGCCCTCCAAACGCGCTTGCGCCATCCGGTGCGATGGCGATGGCGCGCCCTTGCGCATTGGCACTGTCGGCAGGGAAGAAACGCACGCCCTCGATCCCGCCACTCTCGAGATCAAACGTCAATCCACGGTTCTTGCCGACTACCTCCGTCGCGACCACCACCCACCCCGGTGGTTCCGAGAAACTGGCCCGCAGCGGTGCCCCCGCTCTCGTTGACCACTCCGGCGCGAAACGAACTGAGCCCGCTTGCAGCAACCGTGGTTGTCCAACGCACGCGCCCGTCCTCTTCGACGAACATGGCAAACGCGGTTTGGTTTTCATGGACGCTGGTCATCCCTGGCGTGATGAACTCACCGCGCACATCGCCAACCACAAAGTACCCTTCGGGGGCGCGCACAATGGCGTTCACAAACAAAACGTCGGCCTCGAGATACACCTGAAGACGCGGCGTCACGGTTCCTGCATCGGTTCCGGCGTCGAACGCGTCGACTCCCGCGTCCATCGCGGTGTCGCCACCATCCGGCGTTCCCGCATCAGGCTCAGGCCGCGCAACGCAACCGTCGTCGGGATCGCAAGTCTCCGTCGGACCGCACATGTCGTCGTCGACCTCGACGCACACTCCCTCAACGCAAGCTGCACGCGCGCATGCCTGCATGGGACTTGGACAGTCCACGTCGGTCATACACTCGGCCATTGGACAGGAAGGCTGCGTTCCATCGAGACACGCTTCGTTGGCGCAACTCCCAGCGAAACAACGCTCGTTCATGGCACACGACACACCACGGCAGTCACGGGTCAGCACGAGGGTGACTCCCGCGTCATCACGGTTGTCCACAATCGCGCGAGTGCTCACGACGACTTCATCACGCAACAGAACTTCGACCGTCACTACGCGGGACGAATCGCGATCGAGATCACGAACATCCAGTACTCGGTTGGCTTCGATCCAGTCTCCCTCGTTTGCGCCGACGACCTCTTCCACGTCGTCCGTAACCGCACGAACCCGATCGAACTCCACGCCCGGTACCAGGTCGGTTCGTACGTCGACGATCAAACGAACCGAACTCCCGCCTCCGCATGCGAGCATCAAAGCGAAGCAGAAGACAGGGCGCACGCTAGGATTGTACTGATTTACCCGCCGTGTGTCGCACGTACGTAGACGGCAAAGTCGGTGTCGCGTTCGACCACGACAATTTGCGCGCTTCCATCCGACGAAGTTCGCTCTGCGCCGTGTCCCAGCTGACGATCCGGTGGGTTCCACCATGGAAGTGACTCATCCGGTCGCATCGGGTGGTGGTCGAAACCAGGTTGCAACGCCGCACGCTCAAACCCACACGAGCGCACAAAGTCATCGATCGCGGGTTTGGGCATAACCACTTTCGCGTGAATGATCGCCGTCGTCTCGTCGCCGCCCACGTGGTCATGCACACGCACCGATCCGGGCGGGACTTCGCATCCGGTGAACCGATGGATGCGCCCGATCGGACCACTCGCTTCGGAACTCCCGCACGCCGCGAGCACAACGAGCAGGACGAAACGCACTACGCCTCCATGGGCGCGAGTTCTTCACCGCTGAGAATGAAGAACGCTTCGCCGTACACCTTCAACAGCTCGATGGCTTTGTCCATGTCTTCGCGGCTGTGGCCACGGGTGACGTTCAGACGCAGCCGTTCTTCGCCAAGCTTCACGCCCGGATATGTGATCGGCACCATCATCACGCCGCTTTCCAACATCGCGACGTGCGTGAACAAAGCCTTACGCTCCTCGCGACACATCACGGGCATGATGTGCGTGTTGCTCTCGCCCAAGTCGAATCCCACGTCGGTCAGCGACTTACGCATATAGGCCGCCTTCTCGTGCAGTTCGCTGACGAGTTCCGCACCGTGGTCTTCGAGCATGTCCAAGATCGTGGATGCGGCTGCGACAACAGGCACCGGAAGACTGGCGCTGAAGAGAAACGAACGCGCGGCGTGCTTCACGTGGTCCACGGTGTCGAAGTCTCCGAGCAGGATTCCTCCGATTCCACCAAACGTCTTCGAGAACGTGCTGATGACGATCGGGCACTTATCGCGAATATCGTACTTCTCGAAGATCCCCTTGCCGTTGGTGCCGAGCGTGCCGGTGCCGTGCGCGTCGTCGGTGACCAGCACCGCGCCATCGTCTTCCTCAACGGCCTCGATGAGCTCCAGAATGTTCGCTTCGTCGCCATCGAGCGAGTAAATGCCCTCGATCAGAACCAACGCGTTCTTCCGTTCACGTGTACGCAACACACGACGCAACGAACGGGCGCTGTTGTGGTTGAAGAAACGAATCTCACAACCGTTTCGAGGCACACCCGCAGCGAGAAAGCTGCCATCAAGGATGCACGCGTGCGCGAGGTTATCGAGCACCAGCGTGGTGTCTTTGTCACCCAACGCTGCGATCAACCCGACCATGGCTTGGTAGCCGGTGGTGAACAGCAAGCACGCCTCGTACCCAAACCACGTTGCCAAACGCTCTTCGAGCTCGACGTGCGCCACGGTGGTCGCCTGCACGCGCGACGAACTCAAACCGCAGCTGTACTTCTTGACCGCCTCGATGCTGGCTTCTTTGACCTTGGGGTGTGTGGTGAGTCCTAGGTAGTCGTTCGAGCTGAAGTTGATCAGTTCCTTGCCGCCGATGCTGGTGTGCAATCCACCCGACTCGAAGGGTTTGAAGTAGGGATAGACCTGCTTCTCTTGCGCCTCGCGGATTCGCTGAAGCGCTTCTTTCGCCTTGTCCTGGACCCACGTCATGGTTGCTCTCCTGCGAGATTCTCAGGCGCGCCGCAACACGACTGCGCTGGCGTTGCCGTAAAAGCCCAGCGTCGACACTAAAACCGTATCGACTTTCGAGGGCGCCTGGGGACACGGCGCAACCCGAACATCGTTCAGCCACGCGACGGCTGCAGCCATGCCGAAGGCGCCAGCGGCACCAAACGTCTCCCCGTGAATCCGTTTGAGCGGTACGCGCGGTGCTCCGTCACCAAACACTCGCACAAGCCCTTGGGTCTCTGCGGCGTCGATCGCTTCGATGCCACCGGCTGCACTGCAGATCACGTCGACGTCGGATGCGTTGAGACCCGCCATCTCGAGCGCGCCTTCACATGCGCGCACGACAGCTTCCGGTTTGGCCTCGACAAGCAACGCTTCAGAGCTGGGCGGCTCAAACGCGGTTCCGTACCCGACAAAGTGCGCAAGGGTTGTTGCGCCACGCGCTTCGGCATCCTGGACACGTTCCGCCACGACGTACGCAGCGCCCTCGCCCATCTCGACGCCCGCGCGACCATCGCGTGCAATCACGCCCAGTCGAGCGAGTGCACGAAACAAGGGTTCGCTCACCACCTCGCCGCCACCGACCAGAAAGGCTCGGCCGCGTCCCATCTCCAAGTGGGTCGCTGCGGTGAGCACGGCATCGAGCGCCCCACAGTTTCCCGCAACAACGGTGGTGTTGGGTCCGCGCAGATCCAACCAAATGCTCACGTACCCCGCCGCGGCATTGATCACCGTATTCGGAAAACGCGTCGGGTTGATGTACCGCGGGTCTTCGAGTTCGGCGACGCGGTTCAGCTCGGTGATGGCATCAAGCGATCCATAGGCGGTCGCGCTGCACACACCAATGGTGTCGGGCGCCACCGTCAGCTCAGCATCTTTCCGCAAGCCAGCATCGGCCAGCGCGGACTGCGCTGCGGTGATCAAGAACTTGGTCAGACGGTCGTAGCTGCGGTGACCCTTCTTCCCGAGATGCGCTTTGGGATCCCATCCCCACACCTCAGCGGTATTCGGGTTCTCGATCGCGTCACCCAGCACCTCGGAGTTGCCGCGAAACGCTTCGGCGCGCGCATCGAGTCCACGTCCAAGAGCGTCGTCGAAACTGGTTCGACCGACACCGAACGGGCTGACCGTTCCGACTCCGGTGATTGCGAGGCGCATCAGGCTAAGGGGCGAGTCACGCGCTCGGGCAAGACACCCGGCTTCGCGAAGCCAACGACGGCGTCGTAGCCGCCAAACGCCAATGCGTTGTTCAACACGAAATCCGGGTTCGCGCGAACAGCCTCGTTCGCCACCAGGTTGACCTGGCACTCCGGATCCGGGTTCTCGTAGTTGATCGTGGGCGGAACGATGCCGTCCTGAAGCGTGAGAATGCAGCTGACCGCCTCGATGGCGCTCGCGGCTCCCATGCAGTGACCCAGCATGCTTTTGACGCTGGTCACCAAGGGCTGAGTCTCACCGAAGATCTGGTGAATGACCTTGGTTTCGATCTTGTCGTTGGCCGCGGTTCCGGTGCCGTGCGCGTTGATGTACCCGACGCGGTCCGGTGTCAGTCCGCTAGTCTCGATCGCTTGCAGCATCGCTTTGGCACTGCCCTCCCCTTCGGGATGTGGGCGCGTGATGTGATGTGCGTCGCACGCCAGACCGTACCCACCGACTTCGGCAAGCACCCTTGCACCACGACGAACGACAGACTCTTCGGACTCGAGAATCAAAATGCCTGCGCCTTCGCCGACGAGCAGTCCGCGACGCTCTTGGTCGAAGGGACGACAACGGTCCGGTGCGATCGCACCCAGTCGTGCAAAGCCGGCGAACTGCAGCTTCTCGATCACTTCTGCCGCGCCACTGATCGCGACGTCGGCGCGTCCTGCACGAATCTGATCGGCAGCGTATCCGATGGCGTAGTTTCCAGCCGCACACGCAGCCGGCATGGTCTGAACCATTCCACGCGCACCGACCTGTCGTGCGATGTGAATCGGCAACAGCGTGGTGCCATAACGCGCGAGCATCGGCGGGACGACTTCCTGCTCACCCTTGTGAATCCAGGTCGACTCAAGCTGACCAAGCACGTTGGCTTCGCCCATCGTCGTGCCGAGAATCACCGCGGTGCGCGGGCCGCCGAGATCGGCACCCGAGATGTTGGCGTCTTCCACCGCCATGCGAGCAGCAGCCATCGCCATTTGCGAACAACGTCCCGCACGCCGCGTCTCTGCGGCGCTCAGGAAATCGCGCGGACGAAAGTCCTTCACCTCGCATGCGATGTTGCGGTCGAGACCGGAGGCGTCGAAACCCTCAACGGGTGATGCTGCCGAACGTCCGGCGGTTAGAGATTCCCAGAACGCTTTGCGACCGAAGCCCAGCGAACTGATCACCCCCACACCTGTGACGAATACGCGTTTCACTCCGTCGCCTCGTATAGATGCCCACACAAATGCGGGCAAGTAACCAGTTGCGGTGAATCGTTGTTCAAAACTGTCCGGCCGGCCGGCATTGCGCAGCTGGGTGTCATGCACGTTTGCGTTGCAACCACTGGTCCATCTTCAACACACCAAAAAGCCCGACGTTGTGTCTTGATCAGTGCGTGAAGTGTTGGCGTTGGTAGCCACTGTGGTGGCGACTTCACGATCCACGAAAACGAAACTGACTGGTCAGCCGGTTCGCGTTTGAAAACCAAAACGCGTTGCGGTGAACACCATTGCGAACGCTCCACGCGTACCGTACGAGCGACGCAATGGATCAGCTCACGCTCGTCAACGCAATGTCGAAGCTACGTCGCGGTGAAGGTCGTGGATTCACGTTCGTGGGTCGCGACCGACAGGAACGCTACTGGGCGTACGAGTCGATGGAAGAAGAAGCCCATCGACGTGCAGCGTTCCTTCAAGCCATGGGTGTGCAGAAGGGTGACCGCGTTGCGCTGGTGATTCCGGAACCGCACGAGTTCGTGCTGACGTTCCTGGGCGCAAGTGTTGCGGGTGCAGTCCCCGTTCCGATCTATCCGCGCGCGAGTTTCAAGAACGCGGATTCGTACGTCGACATCCTCGCGCACGTCGTGGGCAGTTCGGGCGCGAAGCTCGTGTTCTGCATGGAAGGAAACCGCGGTGTGGTCGAGCAAATCGCCACGCGCGGAGTGGACGCGCGCATCCTCGATGTGTCGACGTCCTTTGAGGGAACGCCCCCGAGTTGGGACCAGCCCATCGTCACGCCGGATGATCTTTGCTTTCTGCAGTTCACCAGTGGGAGCACCAGCAAGCCCAAGGGCGTCATGGTGACGCACGGCAACTTGGTCGCGAACGCGAGTGCGTTCCTCGGGCCGCACGGACTGGATCGCAACGACGAAGACAAGGGCGTGAGTTGGCTTCCGCTCTTCCACGACATGGGTCTGATCGGGTTCGTGTTGGGCACACTGGTGTGCGACATCCCGGTCGTGTTGCTGCCCACTGAAACGTTTGCGCGTTCACCGGGGCTTTGGCTCGAAACGATCACCAAACATCGCGGGACGATCACGTACGCACCAAACTTCGCGTACCAACTGGTCACCAAGCGCGTGAAAGAACGCCAGATGGCGAACTTGGATCTCTCGTCGGTCCGCGTTGCGGGTTCCGGTGCCGAACCGATTCGTGCGCGCACCCTTCAAGCGTTTGCCGACAAGTTCGCGGCTGCTGGTTTTTCCAACAAAGCCTTTTTGCCGAGCTACGGCATGGCGGAAGCGACGTTGGCGATCACCTTCCACCCCTTGGGAACAGAGATGGTGGTCGACCGTGTCGACGCCAAGGCAATGCAAGACGGTGTGGCGCGCGAAGCCGATGACTCGACCGAAACGGTGCTGGAGCTGGTGGGATGTGGACGCGGATTTCCCGAGCACGAAGTCTTGGTCGTCGACGAACAGGGCAACGCGCTGCCCGAACGACGAGTTGGGCACGTCATCACGCGTGGACCGAGCGTGACTGGTGGGTACTTCCAAAACGACGAAGCCACGGCTGAGGGGTACAAGGACGGCTGGCTCCAGACTGGCGACCTGGCGTACTTCGCGGATGGTCACCTGTTCATCTGCGGGCGTCTCAAGGACCTGATCATCATTCGTGGCGCGAACCACTACCCACAAGACATCGAGTGGTCGGTGAGCGACCTCGAAGGTGTTCGGCGCGGCAACGTATTCGCGTTCAGCGTGATGCGCGACGGTACGGAAGAGCTGATCGTCGCGGCCGAAGCCAACCGGAAAGACGCCGAGCGGCTGCGCACGGAGATCGCACGAACGGTGCAAAGCGAGTTTGGACTCACCCCCGCCGAGGTTTTGATCCTTCCGGTAGGCACCTTGCCCAAGACGTCGAGTGGTAAGGCCCAGCGCCGCAAGACACGAGTGCTTTACGAAGCGGGCCAGCTGCCTGTACACCCCTGAGAACAAGAAGTTCCAATGGAAGTTCCTCCCGCGAGGCGCCCAGTGGAAAAAGAGGATTCATGTCGGACGACGAGCTGAGAGAGAAGCTGCGAGAGATCATTTCCGAAGTGTCGGAGGTGGATGAGATCCCGGATGACGCGATGTTCCAAGATTTGGGCATCGACAGCATGATGGCGATCGAGATCGTCGCAGACGTCGAACGCACGTTTAAGTTGAGCATCCCCGAGGAAGAACTCCAGGAGTTGGTGAACCTCAACGCTGTGTACGACAAAGTGAAGTCCAAGCTCGGCTGATGGCCACACCGCACACGATCGACGACTACATCGCGCAACAAGCCGAATGGCAGGCGTCGATGTTGAAGAAGCTGGTGAAGCTGGTGAAGAAGCACGCGCCCGACGCGGGCGCTGCGATTCAGTGGAAACAGCCAGTATTTAACTGGGGCGGACCGATGGCGTACCTGAAGGCCGAGAAGGGGTACGTGCGCGTTGGCTTTTGGCGCGGTGCGGAGATCGATGATCCCGACGAACTTCTTGAAGGTGGTGGCACGAAGATGCGCCACGTGAAGATCGCAGAGGGGAGTCGCATTCCGTCCAAGGTGCTTGGGGCGATGATCGAGCAAGCGCTCGCGCTCAACGACAAGCACGGTGACCCCACGTCACGCGCTGCGTTGAAGCGAAAACTGCCGAAAAAGAAAGCGGTGAAGAAGCCGAAGCCGAAGCCGACGTTGGTGGAAGAGCAGAAAGCCGACGAGAGCGCTGCGCCGAAGGCGGCGAAGAAGAAGCCCGCGAAGAAGAAGCCCGCGAAGAAGAAGACCGCGAAGAAGAAGACCGCGAAGAAGAAGACCGCGAAGAAGAAGACCGCGAAGAAGCGGACGACTAAGAAGGCCGCAAAGAAGAAGCCTGCGAAGAAGCGGACGACCAAGAAGAAGACCGCGAAGAAGAAGACCGCGAAGAAGCGGACGACTAAGAAGGCCGCAAAGAAGAAGCCTGCGAAGAAGCGGACGACCAAGAAGAAGCCCGCGAAGAAGAAGCCTGCGAAGAAGCGGACGACCAAGAAGAAGCCCGCAAAGAAGAAGCCCGCGAAGAAGAAGCCCGCGAAGAAGAAGCCTGCGAAGAAGCGGACGACCAAGAAGAAGCCCGCGAAGAAGAAGCCCGCGAAGAAGAAGCCCGCGAAGAAGAAGCCCGCGAAGAAGCCCGCGAAGAAAAGGGCGAGAAAACCCGCGAAGAAAAAGTAGGGACGGCGACTCGTCTCGCTCGCGCACGCGTAATAGACTCCGCGCCATGACGCACCCGTTCGAAGGCATCACCTATCGAGAGGTGATCGGACTTCGCCGTCCCGAGTTGGAACGCGTCATGCGCGAAGGCTCCACACCGGTGGAGGAGAACCTCGTCGACCGCGAGTTCCGCGGCTTCAACCCGCCCTTCTTCGCACGCGTACTCGGCTTTCAGAAGTTCATCAAAGGGTTCTTCCGCGACTCGCAAGGGTTCGCCGGCTACAACCTCTTCGTCGACAACCCGCGCGGTGGAACCGAGCGACCCTGGACCCAGAAACGCGGCAGTAAACGACACGGGTTCTACGATGTCCTTGCCGTCCAAGGCGGTCGCTACGGCGACTTCCCGCAAGCGGTGTTGCTCAACTACGGCTCGGGCCGAAACTCGCCACTCAATCCCGAATCACGCATCCGCGACTTTCTTGTACAGGTCGATCCCAGCAATCCGGATCTCTACCTCGGCAAAGCGTTTCTCGACTTGGGTGTCACGCGAGTGTTCTCCAACTTCTTCGTGCTTGAGCGCCTGAGTTGAGAATTCCGGCGGCCGAGACTTCGTTTCTGGTCGCGGTGCTTCAAACCGCCGAAACCGCACGCATTGCTGCAACCACACTCGTGGAAGGCGCGCTTCGCGGTGGCTCCACCCGTGCCGACATCGATCGACGAATCCGTCGTTGGGCACGACGCGCGCAGGAGTACTCACAGATGCAGGTGCGCGTCGAAGGCGAAGAGCACCTGCACTTGTGCGCGGACGAGACCTTCGTGGTGATGTCCAACCACCAGTCCAACTGGGACATCCCCACCATCTACTACTGCTTTCCATACACGCTGCGCATGGTGGCGAAGATGGAGATGAAAAAGATTCCGCTGATGGGTTCCGCGATGGACCAAGCGGAGTTCGTCTTCGTGGATCGAACGGATAAACGCCAAGCGTTCAAAGCGATTCGACAAGCCGAACAAACACTGCGCTCGGGCGTCAACGTTTGGATCGCTCCGGAAGGAACGCGCAGTCGAGATGGTGAACTTGGTCCCTTCAAGAAGGGTGGGTTCATCATGGCGCTCGAAACCGGCACACGAATTTTGCCCTGCACGTTGGACGGGACGCGCCACGTCGTACCGCCAGGTTCACCGCGCGTGCGTCGAAACGTTCCGGTGACCGTACAGTTTCATCCGCCGGTTGACCCACAGAAGTGGGGTCACGAACGCCGGGACGAACTCCTCGAGCACGTGCGAGAGATCATCGCTTCGGGTTTGCCGAAGAGCTGAACTCCAAAGGCTGAAATCCGAAACTCAGATTCCCGAGTTCTTGAACAGGCCGGTCATGCCGCGCATTCGGCCGCGTCGCGCGCGCACCCACCGGACCTCAATCGTCGTATCTTCTTCCGCGACGATCCGACGCGACCACGCACGAAAACCCGGTCGACGAATCACAATCAGATGTTCTTCGCCGTCCTTGGGAAGCACGACGGGGTTCTCACTGGGCTCGCCATCGACGTAGATCCGCGCACGTTCTGGAATGGGTTCAAACGTCAGCGACGCGTTCGGATCGGGAGCGGGTGCTTCCTCCACCTCAGGCTCAGGCGTCGGATCGGCTTGCTCGGGAACAAACGTCTGCGGTTCGGCAGCAAGTCCCGGAACACCTGCGCGCTGTGCGACCTCTCGAACCGGCTGTGCCGTATCGGCCAAGAAGATCGCGCCGATCGCTGCACCCGCCACCATCAGAAACAATCCGCCAATGACGCGGGCAAGCCCACCCCCGCGACGCGGAACGGAAGCCACGGGAGTCTCTCGCGAAGCGTCGACCGAGTCGCGCTGCGGCATCGACTCACGCTCAGGTATCGACTCACGCTCAGGCCGAGACTCCCGGTCGGCCTGTGAAGGACGAGGCGGCAACGCCGCACCGACACTGGGCGCAGCCGGCGGTGCAACCATCGGTGGGGACTGCATGCTGTCGAGTTCGATATCGATCGCGATCTCATCGGACACGATCGGGCGCCCGTGCGTCTTTCGTTTTTGGCGTGCGGACTGCTGCGGGTTCTCAAACCGCGCCGCGGTCTCACTCACATCCGAGAAATCCAGTTCAAAAACAGGGGCAAACACCATCCCTGAATCGCCGGGCTCATACGCACTCGACACACTACGCAACAGGAGCTTTGCCTCCGACCGCTTTCCGGCTTCGTAGAGTTGTGCAGAGGTCTTGTTCACAGCCACGAGCAACGCTTGGCGCATCGAACGTGCATCCGGGTAACGCTTGTCGCGATCGCGAAGCAACGCACCCGCCAAGAACCGATCGACGTGTGCACCCAAATCCGGGCGCGAATCCATCAGACGCGGCACGTCTTCGGCCACAATCTTAAACAGCAAGTCGCCCACAACTTCCGCACTGTGCGGGAAGTCCCCGGTCAGCATTTCGTAGAGCATCACACCGACAGACCAAATGTCAGTGCGCTCGTCGATGTCCGGCATGCCCCGCGCCTGTTCGGGCGACATGTACTCCGGTGTTCCGGTGATCAGGTTCTCCGACGTCGGAATGACCGAGCGCAGCTTCTTCTCACGGTTCGCGCCAATGCGCTTCGACAGACCGAAGTCGACGATCTTCGAGTACACACCGTTGGCATCTTCGACGAGAAAGATGTTCTCGGGTTTGATGTCGCGGTGCGCCATGCCTGCGTCGTGAACGGCGGAGAGTCCTCCCAGAATCTCCGCAGTCAGACGCAACGCTTCTTGTGCCGGAACCGCTTCTTTGGTGAGCCGGTCGGCAAGCGTGAGACCCACCAAGTGCTCCATGACCATGAAGGCCATGTCACCCGACATACCGAAGTCGAGAATCTGGACGACATGACGATGCTGAATCGCTGCGGCGACCTTGGCTTCACGCAAGAATCGCTCACGTAGTTCTTCATCCCCTTGTCGGAGGAGGAACTTGATGGCGACCGACTGTTCGAGACGCAGATGTTGGGCACGCCACACGACGGCCATGCCGCCTTCGCCGATAATTTCTTCCAGTTGGTAGCGACCGTCCAACACCCAGCCTGGTCGCGGCGAATTGGGGTGGATGTCGGATGCCTCGGCCGGTCCCAAGTCGTCTTCTTCCACGAGCAACTTGCTGAACTTGCCCACGCGCGGATGCACCGCAGAAGGCGGGTCATCGCCACCCAGAAGTTGATCGACCTCAGCATTCGCTTCGGCGATATCGGCGAGCACCTCAGGCTCGCTCTTCTTGGGCGCGCGGAAGACTTTCCGCTTTGGCTTGCCCTCGCTCACGGATGTCCATTCTAACCGAATCGAAACGAGAGTTGCGACCGAGGTAGGACAAGTGCCTACCGTGTGCGCCGAAGAAACTGTAACGAACTTGGGTCAAGTTCGACGTGTCTCCTCAGATGGTCGTAGGGCTAGTCCTGACACCTCTGGTACCCAGATGCCTGTGAGCGAGAAGCCGAGCGAATCCTCTGCGAAACCCATGACCCGTTTGCGGCGTGCACGTTGGTGGTTCTTGCGAATCGTCGGAGCGCTCCTGCTCGCGCTCGTCCTCTTCATCGCTGTGGTCGTCATCGCGGGATGGGAGGCGTTCGGAAAGGCCCCCGAAGGCGAGCGATTAGCCACGATGAAAGCGTCGCCGCAGTGGATCGGATCGGTCTTCGAGAACCCGCAGCCTCTCTGGAACGACTTCTGGGGAAGCTTCAGTGAAGGCGCCGACGGATCGGAGTACGACGGGCCACGCGAAACCCCGCCGTATGTTCGGGTCAGTGCGGATCGCTTCGAAGCACCCAGCGATCTGCGGGTGACCTGGCTCGGCCACTCCACGCTGATCATCGAAATTGACGGAAAACGCTTCTTGGTCGACCCCGTGTGGGGCGAAGCGACAGCACCGGTGACGTGGCTCGGTCCAACCCGTTGGTATCCGCCACCCTTGGCGCTCGAGGACATTCCCGATGTGGACGCGATTCTGATTTCGCACGACCACTACGACCACCTCGATCACCCAACCATCGTCGCGTTGAACGACCGCGATACGACGTTCATTTGTCCGCTCGGTGTCGGCGCTCACTTGGCGTATTGGGGTGTTCCCGAATCGCGCATTCTTGAGCTGGACTGGTGGGAAGAACACGACTTCGGTGCGGTGAAGTTGGTCATGACACCTGCACGCCACGCGTCGGGTCGTCAGGTGTTCGATCAGAACCGCACGCTTTGGGGTGGGTTTGCGTTCGTCGGTCCCGAACACCGCGCGTACTACTCTGGAGACACGGGCCTCTTTTCGGCGCTCGACGAGATTGGCGAACGTCTCGGTCCTTTTGACGTGACCATGATCGAAGTCGGTCAGTACGCGAAATCGTGGCCGGACTGGCACCTCGGTCCTGAACAAGCGGTCCAAGCGCATCGCATGGCGCGCGGAGAACTCCTGATTCCGGTGCACTGGGGCCTGTTCACGTTGGCACCGCACGGGTGGACAGAACCGATCGAGCGCACACTTGCGGCTGCGCGCGAACTGGACGTCAACGTCGCGTGCCCGAAGCCAGGAGAGAGCGTGGAACCCGAAACCGCAGCACCGGTCGATCGGTGGTGGCCGGATCTACCGTGGCGGACGGCGGACGAGTACCCGATCATCGCGACCGAAGACGGCGTCCGTTAGTAGGGACGCCGGGTTGGACGCCGGCTTAGGGACACGCCGGCGCACTGCCAAAATCATCGAACGTGTCGATCGCGAAGCTCTCCCACTCGAGCGAGGGATCGAACGCATCGGTGTCGTCCGTATCGGTGCGCGCCGTACACGCGCGACGCAACGTCTGGTTGAGCGTCGAAACGCCACCTGAAGTCCACGCGGTTCCAGGATCAAAACCAACCTGACCCAACGCGTCGATCACTCCGCCACAGTTCAACACCAGTGCGTCGTTGCCGTTGAAGAAGGTTACCGTGCTTGTTGCGTCGCAAATCGCCAGCAGCGCCGCATCTGCGCCTGAGTTGCAAATCGTGTACGTCGCGCCGGCTGCGAGCGTTTCCGCAGGGAACGCAAACGTATTCGTCGGCGCGACTGCACCGTTGGAATACAGCTCGAGCGTGCAGGCAGAAAGGTCACCGAAAGACGCACCGCCGATATTTGAAATCTCGACGGCTTTGTTCTGACTGCTTCCTTCGATGTACTCCGTGATCATCAGGTCTGCACTCGTCGAGCATGTCGGGTTGTCGCTCGCCGGTGTGCCAAAGAACCCCATCGTTCCGTAGCTCGTCGAACCCGCGCACCAGTTCGCGGGGTCGTCGTTGAGAACGGTCGTCGTGGAGCGAGGGTCCAACTGTAAACTCGAGCCTGGCGTGCCGGTGGTGTAGGTCATTGCGTCGATGTCGCTGCCCTCGCATCGCACAACTGCGCTGTCGCCAGTGTTGTTCAACGCGGGTCCGTAGGGACCGACGGCAGATGCTTCGCTCATGTCACCGCCGAAGACGACGTAGTCTCCTGCTGCCACGACCACAGACTGCACGACGATTCGCGGTGCACCACCACCCGCGGGATCGTCATCGAGTTCACATCCGTAAAGCTGCAGATCACTGCCTGTTGCATTGAAGAGTTCGACCCACTCCACAGGTCCGTCCGGTCCAACGATTCCGTCATCGAAGAAGACTTCGGTAATCACCAGTTCGCCCGGGCTCGGTGTTGCGCCGGGAAGCGCAGGGCAACTCACGGAGCTCAAGTCACCGCTCACCAAGGGTTGAACCTGCGTGTCGTCGATGAAGCGCCACAACGGTGCGGTCGCCGTGAGCGTGCAGCCTTGGCGCAACTCGTTGTCGATCGCGACGTCCTGCGGAATGCGCAACAAGAAGTCCATGTCGTCCATACCGGTCGTCAGAAAGGGCGCAACGAAGTGCGCAGTTCCACCAACGATCGGAATCGCGTTGATGGTGCCGCGAATCTCGACCAGCTCAGCTTCGTAGTTGGTGTAGTTGCTGATGAGGTCGGTTGCGGTGGTCAGCGTTTGAACGAGGGACGCCACGTCGGCACCGGTGGAGTCGCGTGTATACCCAGCAATGCCCGTCACATGCAGCATCCCAGCGACCATGGTCGTCTCGGTCACGTCAAAGTCGACCACGTCACCAACGGCGGGGGTCGGTGAGGGTTCCTCCGCAACGAACACCGCAGGACCCGTCATCTCCGACTGCACGAAGAACCCGGCCGGGTCATCTCCAATCGCAGCTCGCACGTACGTCACGATCACGCCTCGTACAGGTAAGGTCGGAACATGGCTGCCAGGCGCCGCCGCACGCACTTCGGCAATGCCGGGAATCTCCATGGGGCCTGCGTCCATTCCTGCGTCCATCGGGCCGCTGTCGAAACCACCGTCCATCGGCCCGCCGTCGAAACCGCCGTCCATGTCGCCTGCGTCCATGTCGCCTGCATCCATGTCGCCTGCGTCCATGTCGCCTGCGTCCATGTCGCCTGCGTCCATGTCGCCTGCGTCCATGTCGCCTGCGTCCATGTCGCCTGCGTCGGTGCTGGAATCGAACGTGGTCGCGTCCATTCCGCCGTCGGTGGAGGCATCCACGCCTCCGTCATCGTCACCGCAGGCCAAAGAAAAGATCGCGAAAGCAAGGAGAAGACGGGTCATCTCCCCCATGTACGCAAATGTGCGCGGGACCTTCCACCGCAGCGTTCGCAATTGGATCAGGGAGCGTAGCCGAGCTGCAGCATCACCCAACGCTCGGCGTCTCGAACGCTATCGTACCGAGCGTGGCTCTCTCGAAACAGCGCGCTCACCGCAAGCGTGTCGGTGATCTTCACCGAAACCTGCCCCACACCACCATATGCGATTCCAACGCCACTGACGCCCTCACGCTGGAGCGAGTCGGTGCGCACGAACAGCGTTTGGAGCTCGCCGATCAGACGGAGTTCGATGCGGTTCCCAAAGAACGGAACACGAACACCCAAGTCCACCCGTGCCCCGCTCAGTCCGTAATCGGGAAGAAGAGTTTCGCCTTCGGTGGACAGTCGCCGCATCGCCCACCCCAAACCTGCGACAAGCGCCGCGCTGTCGGGTCCTTCCTTGAGCGACCAATCGACACCCAAACCGGCGTCGAAATGCTGAGAACGAGACGAAGCGTCTTGGTCGGCACCCAGCGCTGAAAGTTGGAGACGAAGTCCGAGCGACGTCGCGTAACGAATCCGCCCAAACCAACGCGTCCGCGAATCGGCGCGCGCGCGAACGCCCACCTCAAGGTCGAGCCCTGCCGCAGCGAAGATGCCACTGTCGAGGTCCAGCTGACCCACGTCTTGCGACGGCAGTCGGGTGTCGCGTGAGCCAATACCAATGCCGATTCCGACCTTCAGACCGAACACCGCACCCGGTGTGATTTCCTCGGTCGCCGCACGACGCATCGTTTCCGGATCAGGTCGCGTGACCACCGCCATCGCCAATCGCGTCTCGGCCTGGATTCGCTCGGACATGCGGTCGCTGATCGGACCGGCGATCGCATGCTCTTCTTCCAAGAGCAGAAAACCCGACGTGCCCTCGCGGTACGTGACCTGCAGCGTTCCTCCGTTGCCAGGTGAAAGCACGACGGCCAGTGCGACACCCATCTCCGGCATCAAGCGTTCGAACGTCTGGCCGGCTGTGCGCGGCAAACCACGCGAACGAGCCCGACGCACAAAATCATCGCCATCGACTACGTCGCCGACCTGCTCGAGTACCTCGCGAACCTTGCGGACGTTCGCGTTGGACACCCGACGGCCCCGAACCAGCAAAATGCGCGGACGTGCCCACTCATCGGCGCTCGCTTCTTCGGTGGCGACCTCTTCTTCGTCTTGAGCCAGCGCGGGAGCCGCCAGAAGAAGTGCCAGCACGGTGATTCCGATACGCCTCACAGCACCACCGCCAACGCAAAGGTCACATCAAACGCCCACACCCCGTTGAGACCAATAAAGTCGTCGTAGGTAAATCGCGATGCACTCGTTCCCAGAGTTGCCTTCAGCTCGGGACCGGACTGCGTGATATCGAAGCTCTGTTCGATCGAGAGAGCAACGCGGTGGGAATAGAGCGCGCCCATTTCGCGATCACGCGTCAGGAAACGTGGAAGCGCATCGGGGGAATCGTAGGAGGACTCGTAGAAGTCCGTGTCGCCCTGCCGATAGAATCGGTAACGGAAGTTGAGGATGGTGTGCTCTCCCGGAACGAGCTTCGTATCGAGGATCACGGTGTGCGACATCAACTCCCAGCTGTCGTAGTAGAAGCGATAGCCCAGTCCGATCGACAGCGGTCCGAATGCACGTCGAGCACGACCGACGATGGAATGGCGCACGCGTAGGTTGGGATGCAGTTCGGGCACACAGAACTGCGCGCCTTGTCCGCAGAGAGCTCCATCGCCGCCGATTCCGACAAACCGATAGGGACTGGCTTGGTAGCCCTCGCGTCGTGACACTTCGTAGGCGCCTTGGACCAAAGATTTGGCGTCGAGGTTCTGGGTAAACACCGCCAATGCGCCGAGCGTCGAGACGCTGCGATCGAACCCGTCGTCGCCGGAACGGCCAACGCTGTCGAACGCTGCGCTGACTCGGCCGCGAAGCGTCGCGTTGTTTTGGGCGAAGCGCCACGTCGCTTGGAGTGAGCCTCCGTGCGAGACGTAGTCGTTTTCGTGGGAGTAGCGGTAGTTCGCGCTGAGACTGACGTCGTCGAGCTCGTGCTCGATTCCGCCCGAGACTTGGTCGCGTTGTTCGGAAACCCGACGTGTGGCGGCAGTGCGAATGTCGATCGACGCGCTGGTCCAAATGTCTGCCGCGTAGCCTGCGTTGACGATCGTGCGATCACCGAGCCGAACACGCGCGTCTGCATACGGCGAGATCACCTGTGTTTGGTCGGTATCGGTGCGCACGTAAACGCCAGCAGCGACCTCTTCTTCTTCAGCAAACGCAGTACTCGCGGTACTGCTGACCAGCAGGACCAGTGCGTGGATCAGAAAACCTCGCAAAAACGAACCGTTTCGAAGCAGGTTCGGGTCCGTACGGACTACGTCCCCACACGGACCATCGTTCGACCCCGTGTACGCAGAACGCGAAGCGTTCGTTCGAGCGAGGTCAGCCGTCGGACAACGTCGAGGCTCCCCGAGCCGAGACGCGCGCGAAGCGCGGGCTTGGAGGGGGGCCCCAAACGAAGTTTGGGGGGAGGGATTGCTAATCCCTCCCCAAGGAGGAGGCGTGGGCGCAAGTCGGAGGCCGCAGGCCGGAGACGTAGGCCGCGCCGACGACGATGAATGGAGTTTAGTTGCAGCCACAACCGCCACCACCGCCGCCAAGACCGCCCGAGCTTCCTTCGCGAACTTCGATCGCGTGACTCTCGGCGTGACCCAGCGCTGCGTTGCTATCGAGCTGCATGTCGGGTCGCGCGAGCACTTCTCGCTCGTAGGGCTGGACGGTGACGCAGCCGGTAGCGAGGAAAAGGCCCAAACAACAGACGCGAAGAAACGACATGAATTCGTGCTGACTAGTAGATCGGGGGAGGAAGATCAGAGCCGCCAGAGGACGTCTCTTCTTGTTCATACACCGGCGGAGGCAATCCAGGGGAATCCGTTGTCTCCGGAGCATCGAGTTCGGGCTCTTCGACTTCGACTTCCTCTTCGGAGGTCTCTTCGACAGCGTCCGAACCACCGGACGACGATCCGTTCAAACCTCGCCAGGTGTAGCCAATCGCGACACCAAAGCTGACGAAGCGATCCCGAACATCATCGCGAACGCCACCGGTGACCTGATCACCGCGCGGGCCATCCGCCGCAGGCCAGGGCTCCCACAACGAACCCGGCGACGAGCAATCGCTCTCGCTCTCAGGGCAGATGGTCTGTCCGCGGAACCGCGTACGAAACAAAGCAACGTCTGTGTAGAGCTCCAACGTGACGCCACTCGCGCGACCACCCAACTCCGTTCGCAACGTCAGTCCCATGTCGATGCCACCAAGCGACTGCGAATCAGCGCCCCACATCTCTTTGGCTTCGTCGCCAATCCCCGTGCCGATCAGGTACGCCGCTCGAACGTCCACCTCAAAGCTGCGTGGAATGATCGCAAAGGTTCCACCCACACCCGCGCGCACGTACCGATGCGTCATCGACGGAACGACACGGCTGGGATCCACTTGACCAAGCGCCATGCGATCGAACGCGAAACGCATGCTACCGTAGCCGAGTTCCACCGACGCGGCGTGCGCCCCAAAACCAAAGCGTCCGATGAGACCGCCGTAGATCTCGCGCTGTCGCGTGTCGATCGTGACGGCATCGCTTTCCGGGCATCGCGAGTGACCCTCGCAAGCCGGTGCCGACGACTTCAGCCAGGGTGAACCGGCGAGGTGGAAGCGCATGCCGAGCCAGGTGTTGCTCTGCTCCGGAAAGAGCGCGCCGGGAAAGAACTCGAACCCAATTCCGATTTGACCCTGTCCAATCCCAGGCGAGGTGTAGTTCCGAGGCTCTTCGATCGAATCCCCCGTCGCGCCACGCGACGATGCGCTCACCATCGCGCGCGTACTCATGCTGCGATGCATGAATCCACCGCGTGCACGCACACGAAGCGCCACGTCGCGACCGGCGTCTGAGACCTCTTCGTCAAACGCGTCGAGCGCAGCCTCGGATCCGGCGGCTTCATCCAAGGGCTCTGCGTCGTCCATGACGGGCGGTGGCAGTTCCGATTCTTCGGGCTCCTCCTCGACGACCTGTTCTTCAGGCTCTTCGAGACTCTCCGCGGTTTCAGCTTCCTCACGCGCAGCAGCACGTGCCGCGTTGCGTGATCCTCGACGCCACAAACGACGTCCACCGTTTCCGATCATGTGAACGATTTGCGTCAAGCGTCGTGCGCTGAGCTTTACGCGGCCGCGGCGGGTTCCCTCACCATCAAAGAGGACAAGCGTGGTTTCAAACTGGCGGTTGCGACGAACAGTGTGTCCACCGACAACCCAAGTCTCCAGGTGACGCGCGAGAGTGCGCGGTCCGGAACCACCTGCCGCACGGCGTGCATCGCGAATGTCATCATACTCGATGACCTCAAAGCGCGAATCGTTGCGAAACACATTCTCCAAGCGCTCGCGCAGTCGTGTCGAGCCAAGTCCCTGAGGACCCGCCACTGCAATCGTCTCCTGCGCTGACGCCGTTTCCACGGAAGTCATGTCGGCTGCGAGCAGCACGACAATGAAAACGCACCACCTCATCCGCGTCTCCTTCGAATCACCAACCAAAGACCGGCAAAACAACACCAGCCCCAGCTCTCTGCTCCCCCCGCAGCGCACGTTGCGCCTACCTCGACGCTCGGCGTCGGCGCGCCGTCGGCCTGAAGCGGCACGACGTCGGAGAACGTGCGGTCGCCGAAGGGATCGCCACTGACGTCACCCTCGACCAGTCCGTAGTACAGCCACGCTTGTGGCGCGTCGGGTGCGGTCCACCGCAATCCCAAAGTCTGCGCGCCGCAAGCATCCACGACGACGATCATGCGGTCGCCGATGGTTTGAGCGCGGGCACCTTCGGTCATGTCGACACAGATACCCGGCTCGATCAGCTCCACGTTGCCCGCTGCTCCGCCATCCCGAAGCGCAAGCTCGAGGGCGATTCCCGTGCGCGGACCTTCCCAGCTGATGAAGATCTCGTACTCGGTTCCAGGAACGAACTCCTCGGGCAGACCTTCGATGTCGAGCGACGCTTCGCCCGCCTCGAGGTGACAGACCGAACAGCGGTAGCCGTCTCCGGGTGCACCGGTGAAGTGACGACCGCCACCACCGCCAATCTCGACCGGCCGATCAAAGTCAGCTGGGTTCGAGTACGCAAAGGCAGTCGCCGGAACGACCAGCACCACGAGGAGTGCGCGCATCAGGGACATCCCGCCCCCACTTCTCCGCGCGCCCAACGAGCCAGCGCTTGGTAGCCCGGATCCTCTTCCGACGCGTAGACATCGCGACCCAAGGGATCGACGCCGAAGTGACCCGCGCCACCGTTGGTCGGGTCGAGCGGCTTCCTCAAGAGAAGGCTCTGCTCGAACGGAGGAGCTGTATCGAGCATGGATCGCGTCCGCTCTAGGGAGACGTCGATCTCTCGGTCGGTCGCGTCGCCAAAGATACCCACGCCATCGAGCCGGGTTCGGCCAGGACCAAACACCTGGAAGAAGCGGTCCTCGGTGCCGTGACAGGCAGGGAACCCACAGTCGCGGAGAAGGACCGGGTAGACGTCACACCGAAAGGCCTCGCGATCGCGCTCCACCACGGGGAGGGGATCATCAGGATCCAAGCACCCGCTTGTCGCGACCAAACAGAGGATGAGTGTGGACTTCCGCACGCCAATTTGGAAAGTAAGCACGTTACAGGCCATCAAGATCCGGGGGTTCTGCGGTGTCTAGGGGCCCCACTGTGGAGTCCCGGCACCCCCGATCGAGACGATCGTGGGGATCGATGTCCCCAGACTGTGCCTGGATCGTAGAGGATCCTGATGACTCCGAGTCGGCATAGTGGCTGCAAGAGTAGCCCCTGATTGGTGTGAAAATGCTGCGTTACCTACTCACGACTGCTCTTCTCCTCGCCCTTACCGGTTGTGATACCGGGATGATTACTCCAGACGAGGACGACTCCGGTCCGGGAGGGGACGCGGGTATCGATGCGTTGCCGTCCATGGACGGCGGCCCTGGGACCGACGGCGGTCCCGTGGATGGTCCTCGCGCGTTGTATGAGCGGGATGTCCACCCGGCGATGTTAGCCGACTGCGCCGTTTGTCACGAGCCTGGTGGTGTCGCTCGCTACGACTTCATCAACACGCCCGTTGACGACTACGCAGCAGCGTTCTCACTCAGCGGTTTTGTCGACCTGACAAACCCCGAAGAGAGCCGCTTGCTCGCCAAGGGTGTGCACGACGGTCCTGCGTGGCGACCCGAGCAGTACGAAGCGATTCTTGGATGGATCGAAGCCGAAGCCGGTGACCGCCCCGAGGTCACCTACATCGAACCGGGTCCGATCACCTACGGCTTCAACAACTACGACTTGGGCGTGCTGGGCGCCGCGGGTTCCGCGCTGACTTTCGTGCTCTCCGACTTCGACACCGGTCTTCTTCTCACGGATGCCACGCTGGTGGCAGGACCGGATGGATTGCTGGTCGAGCTTCCGAGCATCGAGATTTGGGAAGGCGACACCATCATTCGCACCGAGACCTTGTTTGCGGACGGCGAGCTTCGCATCGAGCCGGGCGACAGCGTGAACCTCGGTGAGTTCTACATCGAGGACCTCCCCTCCGGTGTGACGATGGGGGCTCGCTTCGGCGATATCCGTACCATTCGCGGTGGCGTCGACCCCTACGCGGAGTGCCGCAACGTGCCGGCGTTCACCGAGTACGCGCAGCCGGTACTCAATGACTTCTGCGTCGAGTGCCACACGGTGGAGCCCGCGGCGGTCGCTGCGATGAACCTCGAAAACCTCAACGACGTGCTCGACATGGACGACCAGCAGTACTCCTGCGACCAGGTCCTCCAACACATCAACCGCGCACGGCCCGCAGATAGTAATCTTCTCCGCAATGCAGACCCTCGCCTCGCGGATGTCGAGAACCACGACTTCGTCTTCGACGATGTGGCTCAGCTCGATGCCTTCAAGACCGAGGTCTTCCTTTGGCTGACGGTGGAGCCCCTCTGATGAATCGCTTGTGGATGACCCTGTGCATCGTCGCGTGCGTAGCGTGCGGCGGCGAGGTCAACGTGCCGGACGGCGGAGCCGGGTTCGATACCGGACTCGATGGCTTGGTGCCGCCCGACGTGCCCGACATCGACGGCCCTGCGGAGTCGTGTATGTCGTGTCACAACGGCGCCGAGACCAACAACTACTCTGGCTCAGGGTTGACCAACCCACACCCGTTTGGAGTCGAAGGCTTCGTCGCGTGCACGACCTGTCACGGTGGTAACGGAACGCCCGGTGGAAACCGTCTCGACAGTCATGTGCCGCCGCCTCCCTTCATTGGCGATGACTCCCGTCAGCTCGACGACCCGCGCGCGTGGTTCAACCGTTTGACCTTGGCGGGTATCGACCTTGCGGACGACTACGAAGTCGACGGTCGCACCTACTCCGGTCTCGACTTCCTCCAGTTCGTCAACCCCGGTGATCTGCGCGTTGTTGCGGATGCACGCGGTTGTGGAACCCCGGGCTGCCACCTTGGTGAGCACGTCCAGTGGGTCATTCGCATGCCCTTCGGTAACTCGTCGGGAATCCTCTCGGGCGCGGCCTACTCGGCTGGCTTGGAGAACGCGATTCCGGAGCAGGTTGGCGTGTGGGACGACACCGCCAACGACTACGCCTTCCGTGACTACGAAGACGGTGCATGGCGCGATCGCGGCGTGGTCGGAGCCGTAGGTGAGCTGCGCCAGCAGCCTGAGTACGCGCAGTTCTCGCCCGACGACATCGGCAACCCCTTCAACTTCTTCAACAACCAGGATTTCTACGACGCCGACGACATGGCCGACGACGTCTACTCGGCAGCCGATGGTCCTGGGATGCAAAACCGACTCAAGGAAGACTCGCCTCTGGCGCACGCTTTCCGCGAAGCGGTGAACATCACCTGTGGTGACTGTCACTTGGGCAGCGCGGGTGCGAACAACCGCTACGGCGACTTCCGTTCCTCCGGATGTACCGCATGTCACATGGAGTACAGCCCGGATGGTCGCAGCCGCAGCACCGACCCGAACGTGAACAAGGTTGAGCCGGTGAACCCGGACGCGATTGCCGCTCCCGAGCGTGCCCACGTTGACATGCACCGCATCCGCAGCGTTGCGCGCGAGGTCAACGGTGGTGAGTTCCAGCGTGGCATCAGCGACTACACCTGCGTGGGCTGCCACCAGGGTTCGAACCGCACGGTGTTGCAGTTCTGGGGCATTCGCCTCGACCAGAACCAAGACGTGTTCAACGACCGCCAGTACCCGGCCAACCCGCAGACGTTCGCCACGACCGCTGCAGATGACCGGCTCTACGATCCCGGCATCGGCAACGCGACGTTCAACGGTCGTGTGCCGGAGCAGTACCTGCTTGCCGAGGATTACGACGGCGACGGACGCGACGACACGCCGCCCGATGTTCACTACGCCGCCGGCCTTGGTTGCATCGACTGCCACGGTAGTCGTGACGTCCACAACGGAACGCAGGGTGACCCGACCAGCGGCGCGATGATCAGCCGCATGGACCAGGGCGTGATGATCCAGTGCGAGAGCTGCCACGGCTCCATCGACGAGTACGCCGAAACGCAACCCTGCACGACCTACGACGGAAGCGAAGAGATGTGCGCAGTCGACCGTGCAGGCAACACGCTACGCCACGTCACGGTCGACGAAGAGGGTCAGTACTGGCTCGTCAGCCGCCTCAACGGTGACCGCCACTACTTGCCGCAGACGCGCGACGTTGTCGTCGACAACAACCGCCGTAACCCGCGCACCGGTGAGTTCGTCTACACCCGCTTTGGCTCGTTCGCGATGGGTCGCGCCGATGGCGAGGTGTTGACGGGTCTCGGACCGCTGCAGACCAACTTGGAACGCAGCCGACCGGACTTCAGCCACACCGACCGCATGGACTGCGTGAGCTGTCACTCCTCGTGGACCAACAACTGCGTGGGCTGCCACTTGAGCAACGCTTACAACGCAGACCCCAACGAGTACTTCTTCAGCAACATCACGGGCGAGCGCATCCTGCTGGAGCAGGACACCGCGGACTTCGTGTACCAGACGCCGATTCCCTTCTACCTCGGTGTGAACTCGCGCGGCGAGATCACGCAAATGTCGCCGGGTATCCAGATGTTCTTCCGGTACACGGACTCCGAGGGTCAGGCGAGCCAGATCTTCGCGTTCAACGACCGCTCGGGTGAGGGCAACAACCCGAACGAGAACGGTCGCGATGCCTTCCCGGCACTCGGACACGACGCGATGATGCCGCACTCGATTCGTGGTCGAGCGAGCCCCACCGACGAAGGTCCGCGCTACTGCGTGTCCTGCCACATGACCGAGGAAGGTCTGGACAACTTCGGTGGCGCGTACGCGCAGTTCCGACAGCAGATGGCCGACAACGACTTCCAGAACCTGGACTTCGCCCTTCTGCAGGAGCACATCGGTCAGAACACCGGCAACCAGCTCGGTTCGCCCTTCTGGGTGCACATGGTGGCTGGCCTCGGCTCCGGACTCTTCGTGTTCGACGAGAACGGATGTCCGCTCAACCCGCTGGACAACTTCACGCGACCGGCCTTCTGCAACGAAGCCGCCAGCGAGAACTTTGGCAACGTCGCACCCGCCTTCAACTTGGATGGCCTCGTCGAGCCCGACGGAACATCCAACGTGGGTAGCGCACACCCGGGACGAAGCGAGCAAGTTCGCCAGCTGCGTCGCGGTTCACAAAACCCGAACTTCGCCGGACCGCTGGGCGAGGAACTCATCCAGCGCCTGACGAACCCGAACTACGAGACGGCGATTGTTCTCGATGCGTGGCTCGACGCCGACGGTGCCGCGCAAGGAAACGCCGCTGCTCTCTTGGCGCCTTAGCCGCCACCACGAGCGAGGGTTGGAGATGGGAATGCGCCCCCTTTTCGAAGGGGGCGCATCTTTTTGTTCCTCGTTGCGTTCAGGAGTCGCATGTACCGCTAGCGTCGCGTCAGGCTTCGCACGATTTGTCGCAGCAAGCGCATATCAAACGGTTTGTCCAAACTCTGATTGGGAATCCGCTCTAGAAACTCCCGCGCCCGCGACTGAAACACGTGACCGGTCATAAAGACAAAACGCGGGCACAGCTCCGGCGCGATGTCGCACACCTGCTCGTAGAACTCGATGCCGGTGACCTGCGGCATCATCACGTCACACAGAATCACGTCGAACCGCTCGCCCTGAACGATGCGCTCCAGCGCGCGCGTCGCATGCTGCTCGACCACCACATCGTGCCCTCGCAGCATTCGTTTCACGGCTCGACCGATGAACTCTTCGTCGTCGACAACCAAGATTCGCGAGGGGTCGGTCTCCAGTCGCGGAGCAGGCTGCGGCGCTGGCGAAGGGCGGTTTGTACTCGGCAAACGCAGCCGAAAGAGCGCCCCACCCTGCGAACCGTCCTCGTATGTCAGTTGGCCGCCGTAGCCCACCACGATGCCCTGACAAATCGCTAGCCCAAGTCCGGTGCCTTCGTTGGGTGGCTTCGTCGTGAAGAAGGGATCGAAAATCCGTTCGCGGTTCTCCACCGGCACACCCGTACCCGTGTCCTCAACGTCGAGCTGCGCGAAACCGTCTGCGAACTTGAGCGTGAGCGTGATCGTGTTGTCATTGGCACGACCTGCCGGCAGAGCCTGACACGCGTTGACCAGCAGGTTGACCACCACCTGCAGCACCCGCGATTCGTCCGCTTCAACCAGTGGTGTGTCTTGATACCGTCGCACCAACTTGGCTTTGTGCCGAAGATCGTTCGTCGTCATGTTGATCGCCATCTCGACGACCGCGCGCAGATCCAGCGGAACGAGTTCTTCGTCCGTCTCCACGCGTGAAAAGGACTTGAGCCCACGCACAATACGACGAGCGCGTTCTGCTCCTTGCTGAGCTTCGCGAATCGCATCGAGCAGATCGCGCATTCGTTCCGGCGGCGACGATCCGATCGTGTCGTGCAACTCCTCAATCGCGACGTTGAGGTTACCCAGCACGTACGCCAGTGGATTGTTCAGCTCGTGAGCGATTCCAGCGGCAAGCATGACCGAAGCCATCCGCTCCGACAAGAGCACCATCCGCTCCATCTCCCGCCGACCGCGGGTATCCCGCACGAACACAAGGTTCGCAGGCTGACCAGCGCGGTGGATCGACATCCCCATGCACTCGGTCTCTCGGTAGCTCCCGTCTGCATGCCGCATTCGCGCAATCGCGTGTTGGGTGATTCCTGTGCGACGCGCTTCCTCGAACTGGCGTTGTCGATCGCGAATTTTCGGAACGTCGTCGGGATGAAAGAGCTCACGCATGACGTGCTTCCCGACCAGCTCATCGCGCGAATACCCCAGCAGCCGCAGAAGCGCAGGATTGACCTCGGCAATGACACCCTTGTGGTGAACGAGCACGCCATCTTCAAGGTTGGCGACGAGCGCGAGAAAGTTCGCAGCCGCCTCCTCGTGCGAGAACCCCTCCATCCGACCTAACCATACCCCGACAACGCGCGTTGTTGTGAAACCTTCGCTATCCTAGAGACGCGTGACATCGGTCCGTTCTCGAATTCGCCATCGCAATGCCGAAGCTCCCCAGGGCAAGCTGCCGCACCCTTGGTGGGAACACCTCCCCGCAGACTTTGCGTCGCGCCCCGAACGCTTCGGGCTGAGCCTCAAACAGAAGGCTGCCGTGCACTCAACTGCACTTCTCGACGTGGGGTTGCGCACCGCCGGAGCGTGTTTGGTTGGAGGTCTTGCGTTGCCGCTTGGCTACCACCCGTTCGAACTGAGACGAGCGATGGAGGACCGGCACTTCTACGGACCCATGGCCGAACGCGGCGATCCCAACGCGTTCTTCGCAGCGCCTCCACCGGTTCGAGTGAAAGCGCGGCGTGCACGGTGGCTACGTCGCTTCACTCCACGCGACGGTGTGTGCGAGGTTCTGACCTTCGAAAGCCCCTTCGTGCCCGTCAACCCACGGCTGCGCGGCAAATATCTCGCACACAAGCGAAACCGAACTGCGCATGCACGCTACTGGCGTCACAACACTGGGCCCCGGCCCACGATCTTCGCCATTCATGGCTTCAGCGCAGACCTCTATTTGGTCAACGAGTGGTTCTTTGCACTGCCTTGGCTCTACAAACTGGGTTGCGACATCGTGTTGGTCACGCTGCCTTTTCACGGCGACCGACAATCACGAACGTCGCCGTTCAGTGGGCACGGCTACTTCGCTGGTGGTCCTTCCGGAATCAACGAAGCGGTCGCGCAATCGGTGATGGACTTTCGTGCGCTGGTCGATTGGTTGATGCGTGAACGCGGCGTCGAGAAAGTTGGAGTCACCGGAGTCAGTCTGGGTGGCTTCACGAGTTCTGTTCTTGCTGTTGCGGAACCACGATTGCAGTTTGCTGTGCCCAACGTGCCCGTGGTGTCCATTGCCGATCTTGTGCTGGAATGGGAACCGATCGGCACTGCGCTACGCGCGGGTCTCAAGGTGATGCGCAAGTCCATCGTCGATGCGCGGTACTTGCTCGCGGTGAGCAACCCGCTGACCTACGAACCTGCACTCTCACCCGAGCAGCTCATGATCGTCGGTGGTGTCGGTGATCGTCTGGCACCGCCGAAGCACTCGCAGATCCTGTGGGAGCACTGGAATCGCTGTGGGATTCACTGGTTTCCGGGCAGTCACTTGGTCCACTTCGACCGAGGAACATACCTGCGTGAAATGGGGCGGTTCTTGGGCGGGTTGGGTTTTCTCCCGCCTCGCTGACCGCTACATGAACTGGCCGTCGCCGAAGCTCACACCCACCGGCACACACCACACGCTGATCCCATCGAAGTCATCAAACGTGACTCCGTCGGGCAGGGTGATGGTGAAGGTCTCGTTGTTGAAACGCATCCCAAGCAGATTCCCGGTCAACGAAGGACCCTCGCTGTAATCGCCACCCTGGCCACCGTAGATCTGAATGTTGATGCCACCGCCATCGAACGTGAAGTTGTCGATCACGATCGTGCAGTCGTCGACGATGCGCGCGGTACCGGCAACATCATGGGAGAACGTGCTCAACGTTGCGGTCTGACCCACACGAGGATGCGTGCTCTCGCAGCCCGAAGGACCTGCATCCATCGTCATGCCACCATCCATTGGCATTCCGGCGTCATCCGGAATCTCTGCACGACCGATCTCTTCCACGTAAGCCACGAGGTCGAGCAGCTCGGTCTCGCTAATCCGATCCGACGCCCAGAACGGCATGCGACCACCGGTCAAACCTTCGTAGGTTGTGCTTCCGCGAAAACCGCTCGTACGAATACGCCGCGCAATCGTCTCGCGGTCGAGTTCTTCACCGATGAGCGAGGGTGCTTGCATCGTTCCCGACGCGCCCATGCCGTGGCAAACCGCACACGAGCTATTGAACGTGTTCATGCCCGCAATCATGTCACCGCCGCTCAGGTCGGCCGGAGGCGAAACAATGTCGATCACGATCGGCTCTTCCGTCTCGACCGTCGCCTGGGCATCGAGGAAGGTGAACAACGCCTGCCAGCGCTCGTCCTCTGCTTCCAAAGGCTCGGCATCCATCCACTCGTCGACGCAGGTGTTCACCGCGTCTCGAATGTCCGTGAACAGGCCGTTCTTGAAGTTGGGTCGCCGAGTGGCGTTCCCGATGGGATGTCCAGGACGCCGAAAACCGTCCGCGGCAGGCTCACTCAGCGCGTGGCACGTCGCACACGCAAAGCTGTTGCCGTCTTCGAAGGGCTGCTCGTAGACCAAGCGTCCGTCGCTCGGATCCACCGATTCACCGTCGTCTCCACATGCTGCGGCTAGCAGCGCACAAGCCAAGATCCACCTCATGTCAGCCCGTAGTCGTGAGGCTGGGCTTCGTTAGCGCTCAACTGCGCGCTCGAGCGTCTTTGGCTTCAACTCACCGTCCAACGCATGCTCCAATGCCTGTGCGAGCACTGGATCGGCGGTGTCTTCGACCGCCACACGGACCCGAACGCGGGTTTTTTCTGGGGCATCGGAGAGAGCGAGCATCTTCGATGATCCGAAGCAGCTTGTCCTCCGTAGCCGCCTACCCTGCCTCGAAGTTCCTGAGCATCGCTTTGAGGGCGAATGCGAATGCGAGTGCGAATGCGATCGCGACTGCGAATGCGATCGCGACTGCGAATGCGAGCGCGATGGCGACTGCGACTGCGAACGCGATGGCGACTGCGAGCGCGATGGCGAATGCGAGCGCGATAGCGAATGCGAGCGCGATAGCGAACCGCGACCGAGTGTACGACTACTGTTGAGAGAGAATGGCCCGGCCGACGCGGGGAGTGGCTCTGTCGCCATCGCTGTCTCTGTCGCCATCGTAGTCGCCATGGCTCTCGCCATCGCCATCGCTCATCGTCTCTGTCGCCATCGCAGTCGCAGTCGCAGTCACAGTCGCTCTCGCAGTCGCAGTCGCAGTCGCAGTCTCAGTCGCAGTCGCAGTCGCAGTCGCAGTCGCAGTCGCAGTCGCAGTCGCAGTCGCAGTCGTAGTCGCTCTCGCCATCGCCATCACGGTCGCAGTCGCAAATCGAAGAAGCTCACTCCTCCAAGCCCTCCGGGTTCCACACGACGACTTCGTCGAAGCCCTCGGGATCAACGTAGGGATGATCCCAAAACACGTGGTGTTCGTCGTGTTCCACGGGTTCCTCACTCAGCGGATGCACCACGTCGGGTTCGTCCCCGGCGATCAAGCGAAGCGATGCTGCGAGCAAGCGATACTCGATGCGCAACTGAATCTCCCGATCCCGTTCGATGCGCAGTTCCTCCCACTGCGGGTGCTGACGCGGAAGCATGACGTCCAAGAGCGAGCCGGTATCCGCCAGCCCCTCCGCCGTTCGCAATCGCAACTCCAGCTCCTCCAGCATCGGATCCACGTGAAGATGCGGAATCCAAACGTTGCGTACTTCGGCTTCGAGCAAGCCAAGCACCTGCTCGATCGAAGCGATTTGCGTCTCGAGGTTCACCACAAATGCTTCGCGCTCGTCGTCGATTCGAAGCAATGCGTCGGCGGCTTCGCGAAGCCGCTCGGGTGACGCTTCACGCGCGCACTCGACGACGCGTGGTTCAAGGACACGCAGAGCCGCAGACTCCGTCCACCAGTCTCCGGTGTGATCTCGCCTCAGAAGCGTGTGCCCTTGCGCGACGCGCATCGCGTCGATCGACGCAGCAAGACAGTCCGACGCGAACCAGGCGCGCCAGGTCATGTGTCGAACGACAGCATCGAGCTGGTTTCCGGAGAGGTCTACGCTCGCGCGCACCATGCGCGAACGTCCCAGTCGCGAAAGAAGGGGCTCCATGAACCGGACGCGTGCTTCGTGTCGTGGTTCAGGCGGCTCGATGGGCCCGGTGCTCATCGCCTGCAGCACTTGCACCTCGGGGGGTGGTGGTGGCCCCTCGGTTTCGAGTGCTGTTGTGAGCGCCGCTTCCCACTCCTCCTGCGAGGGCGTCATCGTTGCCTCGTCCAACTCGGTCAGCCCCGCGGGCACGCGCCACTGAAGCGGGACCCGGTTGCGCAGCATCTGAAGACGACCCGAAGCAGCGTCCACCTTCGCCCAGGGCCGGTAGGAGTAGTACCCGTACACACCCGCCACACCTCCGATGAGGATGAAGGCGAACGCACAGCCGAGGACGCGTTTCACCTCGCGAGTGTGCCAGCACGTGCCGGCAAACGTAGAGAATTCCGACGTTCTCGCCGGTACACCGTGTGCAGTAATCCAACGCGGTGGTGTGGAAGGAACGCGAGGGATGATGCGATTGGGTTGGGTACTGGTTCTAGTCGTGGCGTGCGGCGAAACAAACAGCGAACCCGATCCGGGGGTCGACGCAAGCACGGACGCAGGTCGTGACGCAGGTCCGATGGACGCTGGGCCAGACACCACGATTTGCTTTGACTCGGGTGTTTGCGAACCACGCCCCTGCGAGTTCGTAAGCTATTTCACCGGCGACCCAGAACCTGGATTGGTGATGGAGCACGCCGATACGGAGGGCGAGTTCTCGCCCTTGATGGATGGCGGCGAAGCTCACGCTGTTTGGGGATTCCAAGGTGGAATCATGTTGCAGCCACAACTCCAGATCGCGCTCGACGCGTTCGAAGAAGATCTTCGTTGTGCGCAATTGGAGATCTCGCATCGCGCGGTCGACGAAGAGTCGTACGACATCCCCGAGAACGTCACTCGCTACGAGATTCGCTCGTCGGACCCGCTGTGGGTGTACGACCAATTCAGCTATGGCGCAGCGGGAGTTGATGGTCGCTTGATGGACCTGGAAATCACGGTTCGTACCCAAACATGGGCGCGAACCACGGGCGTGATGCAGGTGACACTCGTCGAGGGACCGATCCCCGACTGAGTGAAGATCAGCCCGGATCGAAAATGGGTGTAAGTCGCTCGCAGCTGGGTCGTTTCCTCAGCCAAGGGAGGAATTTGCCCATGATTCGATCATTTTGCGCGCTCGCCTCAGTCGCGCTCCTCGTTCCCTCAAGCGCGTCCGCGTTTTGCGGTTTCTACGTCAGCGGCGCGGATGGCTCGCTCTACGCCAACGCCACGATGGTGGTGATGATGCGCTCCGGGAACCAAACCGTGCTCTCGATGCAGAACAACTACCAAGGCCCACCCGAGGATTTTGCGATGGTGATTCCCGTGCCGGTTGTTCTCTCCGAAGACAACGTAAAGACGCTTCCACCGGATATCTTCCAGCACGTCGATGCACTCGCTGCGCCACGGTTGGTCGAGTACTGGGAGCAAGATCCTTGCTACGAGCCCGACTACCGACGCACAGGTGGTGGCGACATGCCCATGGCCGCTGTGGATATGGCGGGGGCTGCGGAGGAGTCATCGGCTGACCTTGGAGTCACCGTGGAAGCGGAGTTTCAGGTCGCGGAGTACGACATCGTGATCTTGAGCGCCGAAGACTCAACCGGTCTGGACACGTGGCTGCGCCGCGAAAGCTACAACATCCCCGAAGGCGCAGAGACGGTGCTTCGCGCCTACGTCGAGGAGGGCACGAAGTTCTTTGTCGCCAAGGTTGACAGCCAACGTGTGTCGTTTGAAAACGGACAAGCTGCGCTCTCGCCTCTGCGGTTTCACTACGACACGCCGCGGTTTTCTTTGCCGGTCCGTTTGGGGCTACTCAACAGCAACGGCACCCAGGATTTGATCGTCCACGTGCTCTCACCGAACACGCGCTTTGAGGTCGCCAACTACCCGAACGCGTTTATCCCCACGAACATCGTGGTTTCCGACGAGGTGCGGAACAACTTCGCGTCGTTCTACGAAGCGCTTTATCAGGCGACGATCGACGCGCATCAGGGAGCGGTGATCACGGAGTACTCGTGGATGGCAGGCAGTTGCGACCCGTGTCCGACCCCGAGTCTTGATCCCAACGAGATTCAGTTACTCGGCAACGACGTGATTCAAGCCGACGTGTGGAGCATGGTGCTGACACGCTTGCACTACCGCTACGACGCCGAAGGACTGGGCGCGGACCTGGTGTTCCGAGAAGCAGAAGGCGTGATCGGTGGTACCGGCATGCCCAACCGCGAAGGCGTGGTGTCCCAGGACATGCAGCATGGTGGATCCAACTCGTTTCAGGGTCGGTACATCATCTTGAATCCGTGGGAAGGCGACTTGGACTGTCGTTCACCGAATCGCGGTCAGTGGGGCGGACCACCGGCAGGCAACGCACCCGCAGCGACGTCAGCAACGAACACCGCGCTGACAGGCCAAGCACCTCAGCCGATTACGAACCTTGCTGCCGTGGTGACGGGACCTGTGACGACGATCAACGTCGAGGGCAACGCAGAACCCTTGGAGCTTGAGGGCTCAAGCGGAGGCTGCGCGAGTTGCGAGGCAGGCTACGGCGGTGCGCCGTGGAGCAGCCTGGCAATCGTGGGCTTTGCGCTAGCGATGATCGCGCGTCGTCGGCTGAGCTGATCTCGCGCGCTCTACTCTCCCGGAACACGAGCAGCCGATGGGTCGTCGCTCAGCTTGGGACAACATTTTAACCGGAAGTACGGGAAGGCTGGAAGACGGGAAGATTTTCTGCATCCAAAAGACCTTCCCGTCTTCCAGCCTTCCAGTTCTTCCGGCTAAAAAAATCGAAGCACCACCAAGTACGCACCGTTTCTCAGAAGAACGGCCACGAGGACGGGTCAGCGCGCGAAAAACACACGCAAGGTCGAACCACGAAACAACCGCGACAACGAGTACACGCTCACGAGGAACAGCGGCGTCGGTAACCAAAGCACCAACGCGATCACCGCCGTCAACCAACCCCAACGACGCCGCTGTACCAACCCCCGTGCCCCCACGTAGGGAAGAATGAACCAGGGTGCGCCCAGCGCGATGATTGCACTCGCTCCAAGGAGGCCCGTCGCACCGACTCCGTTTCGAACGATCCACGCGGCGTTCCGGACACCTTGCCAAGAGAGGTAGGGCTCAGGGAAATACGCGGTCGCAAACAGAATCCCGCCGGTCAGCGACGCGACGATCCCCACTCCCGTCAACACGAGCAAAGCCCGCCGCCAACGCAGCAGGCCCAACTCGTCGAGTTCGTCGCTTTCCGCCACACCCTCTCGCAGACGCTCCAGTTTCTCGAGCGTGTCCGCGTGTGCGCGCTCCGCTTCATCTGCCCGAAGTCGTGCGCACTCCAGCGCTCGATCGAGTGCTTCGGTGCGCAGTTGCAACGCCAGTCCAGTGTCCCGGTACCCCATGCAAACACGACAACGCGCGCGAACAATTAGTTCCCTGCCGGTGCGATTTCAGGCGTTCGCGGCCAGCGAAGGAAGGGAATCAGCATCGGAACACGTCGTCGATAGTCCTCGTAATCGGAACCGAGTTCGCGAACCAACGCACGCTCTTCAAAGTGCAAACCGATGCCGATGTACACCGTCATCGAGATGGCAAACACCAACCGGCTCATGCTCATCTCCTCGGTCAGCCACAACCCCATCAGCACACCGAGCTGAATCGGATGCCGCACGATTCGGTACAGATAGCGCTGCTGAAAGTGCGGCTTCGGCGCATCGATCCCACGCCAAGCACGCCACGGCTGACGCAACCCGAAGAGTTCAAAGTGGTCGATTTCGAAGGTCGCGAGCAAGAGCACGCCCCATCCCGCGAAACCAAGTGCTCCGAACCACGCCGCGTCGATGCTCCAGGCCGTGCCACCCACCGGTGCCCAACCTGCGCACACCACTGCGAGTGCGACGCCCGATGCGAGGCAGTACGTGGCGCGCTCCGTGTGCGCGGGAATCCACTGCGTCCATCGCTTCTTGAACCAGGCACGCGCCATGATCGAGTGTTGCGCGCCCCAGAAGAGCAGCAGCCCGAGGTTGATGGCCAACGCCACGCCAAGGTTGTGCGTGGCCGGCTGACTCACGCCCGCCACGATGAAATCGTTGACGAACAACACGCAGTACGCGAGACCCGCAACCCCGGCGAAGTAACAAGCCACAGCGTATGCAATCGCTCCAAACCCGCCCTTACGCATGACTCGCCTCCTGGGTGGAAGCATCTTCAAGGTCCAAGCGCAGCGCGATGGGCAGTGCGTGACGGAGCGTTTGGTACACGACGCAGCAATGCTCAGTCATTTTGATCAACGTCTTGAGCAAGTGCGGCTGCGCATCGACCGCACGAAGACGAATCGATGCCGTCATCCGGCTAAACCCCACCGACACGTCCGGTGAGACGCAAAGCGTTCCGCGCACATCGACATGTGCACGCACACCGATCGACAGCTCGGTGACGGTGATGCCCATACGGTTGGCGATCACGCGAAGCGTGGAATCGAAGCAACTTGCGAGCGCGGCGCAGAGAATGTCGCCCGGAACCGCCAAGTCGCTTTCACCACCCACCGCTTGGTGGAGCGAGAAACGCAGCGGATCACCGGTGGGCCCAAGTCGAAGTTCGCCGTGAAGCGGGTCCGTACAATCGGAGGTCGTGTGGGCGTGGTCGACGACCAGTGCGGCTTTCGGCTCTTCCTTGTAGAGACGGGTGAGCGGGCGCTGGCGATCGCGCATGAAATTCTTGAGTTCAGAGTTCATTGGAGACTGTCCTTCCGAGAGCTCGTCGGCTCTCGTTAGACAGGCGCCACTTCGGTTCGCGCATCGCGCTAGATCGGAGCTAGCGGATGGCCCAGGCCGGTGTTTCGCTGGTCCCGTAACTGCAATAAACACCTGTTTTTATTTGTGTTTTCAGGTGTTCGCCGAGCCTCGGATGAGCCTCCGAAATTTTTCGGATCGAGGCTCGAATTCGTGCCGTGACCGCTTTGCGTGCTCGCTCGCTCGGGTCGTTAAGCTTCCGCTTTCGGCCGCCTTTGCCCACCGCCGCGCGGAGTTCTTTGCCCAAGGCTTCACGTTCTGAGCGCAGCGCATCGGCTCGCTCGACCTTGCCCAGTTCTTCAGCATCCTCGAGCGCTTCTTCGATCTGAGCGAGTCGTTTTCGGAACGACGCCAAAGCCTCTTCGTCGAGCAATTCATCGGAGTCGTCGAGCCGCACGTCCGCACCCGCGTAGAGTTGTGCAGCGTGAATCTCTTGGCCCGGAGAGGCGAGTAAGAGCGCGAGGTCGTCCAGTCCGCGTGACGCCTTCAAGTGAACGACTTCGCTTTCAAACCAGATCGACCAAACGTCACCCTGTCGTTCCATCTCCAGCGAACGCGAGCTCGTCGCTTGCGTCGAGGCCGAGACTCCCAAGAAACCAAGAATCGCGTCGACAGCTTCGCCAATGTTTCCAAACCAAGGGACGTGAGCTGAACCATCCAGCGTCTTGAGTGTGGCGTTGGGCAGACTCGAGGCGAGTTCGAGTCCCGCGCGATGAGGAATTGTCCGGTCGCCTTTGCGATGGAGCACAAGGCTCCGGGTATCGAGCGATTCCGCGGACTCGGCGACATCCATATCGAACGTCAACGCCAGCAAATCCGCCGAGACATCAGCCGTTGCCGATTGTCGCTGCAGCTTGGTCATCGCTTCCCGGTCGGATGCATCCAGTCCCGGGGCGAAGAGATCGGTCATCGCCGACGCGCCCATCCCCCAATGCGCGCGAACCAAGGCCATCACGGCATCGCGGAGCGAAGCTGGACCCACATCGGTTCCTCGAACAAACGAGCCAAAGAGAACCAACTCGCTGACCCGCTCGGGCTGAATGCGCGCGTACTCGATCGCCGGCGGACCTCCGCACGCCACACCAAAAATGGCCGCACGTTCGCACTCCAGGTGATCGATCAGGTCGCTCAGCGTATTGACCTCGTCCTGCAGATCCACCGACTCACGTGTTCGATCGGAGAGACCGGCGCCGACTCGGTCGTAGCGAATGACGGTTCGGTGTTCGCCCAGCCGTTCGAAGAACTCGCGAAACCCCGGGTGGGTCCAGTCTGCTTCGACGTTGCTCACCCACCACGCCGAACAGACGAAGGGAGGTCCGCTTCCATGAACACCGTACGCGACACGTTGGCCGGCACGGTTTCGAAAGAAGCGGATTTCAGGCGTCACACACCGAGCATACCGCTACATCGGTCGCGGTTGGGTCATCGAAAACCAGTTGCCGCTAGGATCGCGCAACAACGCCTCGATGCCGTACGGGCGTTCCTGCGGCGGCTGCAAAAACTCCACGCCCTTTGCCTTGAGCTCCTCGTAGGTCTTCTGACAATCAGCGGTGCGGAACACCCCCGCGCCCAACGCGCCCTTCTTCAGCAGCGCGCGGATCTGTTCCACGGTGTCCGCATCCATCATCGGACTTGGCGCCAAGGGCATCAGAATGATCTCGAGATCGGGTTGATCCTTCGGTCCGACGGTCAGCCAACGGAACCCATCCATGGTCATGTCCGTACGCGTCTCGAATCCGAGTTTCTCGGTGTAGAACGCGTGGGCTTCGTCTTGGTCGTGAACGTAGAGACTGGCGTGCGATAGCTTCGTGATCATCGTTTCTCCTTGTGCGTTTCCATGTCGAACACGGACTCGAGGTGTCGGCGCAACCCTCGTCGATTCCGCGCAAGCGTGCTTCTCGAATCTTGCTCAACCGGGAGACGGCGCGAAATACCGGAGGAAGCACGCGGGGATGCGAGGCACCTGCAGGTCTGCGCTTGGGAAGATCCGCTTGCGGTACCGACTCGGCGCGACACCCACGTGCTTACGAAACGTGGTGGAGAAACTACCGACACTCTCGTAGCCAACCGCGAAACACACTTCGGTCACACTCGCATCGCCCAAAAGCAGCTGCTTCGCCTTCTCCAGTCGCCGTTGCATGAGGTACTGATGTGGCGTGCGCCCAAACGCTTTGGCGAACTCACGCTGAAAGTGAAAGCGGGAGAACGCCGCCTCTTTCGCGACACGATCCAGGTCGACAGCGTCTGTTGCGTGGGCATGCAGAAAGCTACGAGCGCGTTCGAGTCGTTCTCGAGTGGTCGGAAGCGACTCGATGGACGCGGCATGTTGAACGCGTTGCAATGCCCAAGCCCAATCCACGCTCATGTCAGTGCCCAATCCACGCTCATGTCAGTGCCTTGCGAATCGCCGCAAAGTCGAGTTCGAACTTGGCGAGATACTTCCGCAGTCGATCGGCATCGTTGGTGGTCTTGCGCCGCTTTCGCGACTCCCGGAACAACGCTCGACCCGCGGCACTCAGCGTGGGCGAGGTCGAACACACCCGCAACACCAGTGCGAGCTGAACGCGGTCGAAGGGGTCGAGTGCCGACGCACGCTCTTCACCGATGACCTGGGCGATGATCGGACCGTCTGCGTTGGGTGATTGACCGGTCCAGCTCTCCTGCAAGCGGACGATCTCATCGTTCACCGTGGACACATCGATGCGGCCGCCCGGCGCCAACGTCGCCATGCGCGTAAATGCCGCGGCAAAGTCTCGAAAGTTTGCAGGCCACGTCGCCTCTGGGCTCAGCGCGAACTCCAAGAACGCAGCACGTGCTTCTGCGTTGAACGTGATGCGCGTGCCCATCCGCTCACTCACTCGGTCCAGCTCGAATTCGATGTTGGGTTCGATGTCTTCGCGGCGTTCCGCCAGTCCAGGAAGCTTGAAGGTCCACAAATCGAGGCGAGCCAACAGATCTTCGCGAAAGCGACCCTTCTGCACCGCGTCGATCAACGAACGGTTGGTTCCCGCGATGAGCTGGAAGTCGCTCGTCATTTCCCGGTCCGCACCGACCGGCAAGAACGTCTTCATCTCGATCGCGCGCAGCAGCATTGCCTGTTCGTCCAGACCAAGCTCACCGATCTCGTCGAGAAAGAGCAGCCCGCCATCCGCACGACGCAGCAACCCTTCGCGCTCGCGTTGTGCACCGGTGAACGCGCCTCGTACGTGGCCGAAGAGCGCGCTCATCGCTTGGTCGCCGCGAAGCGTGGCGCAGTTCACTTCGACCAACTCACCATCGATCTTCGTGCGTCGCTTCTTGAGTTCGTAGATACGGCGAGCAAGACGCGACTTACCCGCACCCGTCGGTCCCACAAGCAAGGTCGGCTCGGTCGAACGTAGCGCAACCTGTTCGACTCGTTCGATGAGCCGGTTGAACGCCGCGTTCCGGGTCTCTATCCCCTGCTTGAGAAACGCCAGACCTTCTTCTTGTTCCTTGCGGAAGCGGCGCGCGATTTGGTCGTAACGACTCAAATCCAAGTCGATGATCGCGTAGGTGCCTGGACCACCGGCACTTCGCGGACGCGGCGGTGAGGTCTGAATCAAGCGACCTGGCAAGTAGCGCGACTCGGTGAGCAGGAACATGCAGATCTGCGCGACGTGCGTTCCCGTGGTGATGTGGATCAGGTAGTCCTCGTCGTCTGGACGAAACTCGTACGCACGCGCCAAGTCCAAGAGCACCGCATACACCTGTTCGAAGTCCCAGGGGTCGGGCAGGTCGATCGCGGTCGGACGCACTTCAGTCTCGGGCGACGCCTGTCGGATGTCGTCGGCAATGCCGTGTGCGAGTTCGGTGAATTTCTCGGTGTAGAGCAGCTCGACGCGATCGACGCGTAGGTCTCCGTGCTGAACCAACGACACAGAGGGACGCCAACGCTCCCAACGAGACGGACTTCGCCCGGCGTCCAGCGTGGACCCCAGCATGCCAATCACGACGGTCTTCCGGCTCACGAGGTTCCGAATGTAAGTCGACAAGCGCAGTGATGCAGCACTGACGTATTCCCGTGAAAACAGGGATACTCAGACGTGGACATCGCCAAACTACTCGGTGGGACTCGGCTGCCGCGGCAACACGACTACGCCTACCAAGAGCTTGCGAAGCGGTGGAGCGACGCGGAAGCCACAGAGCGGGCGCGAATCGCAGCAGAAGTCGTCGCGCATCTCCGCGCCGGCAGCGTCCGGACACGCAGCGAAGTCATTCGCTTCTTTCAGTCGTGTGCCGCAGATGACGGCGGTGCGTTGAGTCGTGCTCTAACGGAAGCGCCCGAACTCTTTGACGCGGTCGAGGATCCAATCGCTGGTGCAACAGGTGATCTTCGCGGCGAACTGGGACGTGCCTTGGTGTCCGATCCTGCACGCGCTCGCTCTGCGATGGAGCAATTGCGTTGCGAAGTTCTCAAGGAGGGTCGCGGCGGACCGCTTGTGGTTGGACTCCTGCGCGTCGATGCCACGTGGGTACGCCAACACGCCATCGAGATCGTCCAAGCGACTCCCGCCACCTACGTGTCCTTTGTCGTCAACCTCGCGCTCCTGCAGCAAGACGTGGTGGCGTTCGTTCGCGAAACGCGACGTGCGGTGTCCGCTTCCCACGCAGAAGCGGTTCTACGCGAGCGCTTGGCCAAAGATCCCTCGCTCCTCGAAGCCTGCTTGAGTGCGCTCCTGGAAGGGTGAAACACGGTTCACACGCAGGCGCCGCGGACGATCACAGGGGAAACCCTTGGTCGCTCACGAAACCATTGGTGATTCGACTGGGCACGCTTCTTCCAATGGTTTGACCCATGATGGGAACGCGAGCTTTGCTGCTTAGCCTCTTGGCGACCGGTTGTTCGGGATCGCTGATGATCCGACCTCCACACCGCGTTCCGCCGAACCTCCACGTTCAGGCGAACGCATCCGCAAGTGCTTCTGCCGGTGCTTCTGCTCAAGTCACGGTGAACAACCCCTTCGCCGACGAACACGGTGAGGTTGTGGTGGCGCACGGTGGCGACGCGAACGCCGTCGGCGCAAACGCTGTCGACGTGAACGCTGTCGGCGACAACGGTGTCGGCAACGCGAACGGTGTCGTGGTCGGCGCAGACGGAAGCACGGATGAAGTCGTCACCGATGCGAACGCGGACGGGACTCTCGTTGTGGGCGGTGAAACAACGTCGAACGCAGGGTCAGTCGCTTCGAACGGTTCCGCGAGCGGACATGGTTCCGTGACTGGACACGGTTCCGCGACTGGACATGGTTCCGCGGCCGCTCCTGGCGACGCGACTGTCAGCACACAAGGCAACATTGGAGTGGATGCCAGCGTCGACGTCGTTCTGCGTGGCGAACCGGGCGCAGCACCCGAACGCGTGGGTCGTCGCGAGGGAGTCCATGCGCTTGGTCAAGGTCGCGCTCGTCTCGGTGGATTGACCGCGGACGGAGTTGCGGTCGACGGGTACCGCGTTCGACTGGGCGACCTGGGTCCGCTGGCTGCAGGTGTGGACACTTCGATCGACGGGCGGCTGCGAACCGACGCCAGCATCGAAGCGCATGCGGAGTTGGAACACGCGCAGCTGCCCACCGGCGGTGGACAGACCAACCTCGTTGTGCGGGTGCGTGGTGGGCAAGCCCACGCGGATGTTCGGGCTCGGATTCGCGTGCACCTCGTGGTCGACCGCAGTTCATCGATGCAAAGCACCTGGGGCGAAGTCCTGGGTGCCGCGCGAACCGTGGTGGAGCAACTCCGTCCAGAAGACGAGATCCACGTCGTCGCGTACGGCAGCGATGCGGAAGAAGTGCTTCCGCCGATGCGCGTGGGCAATGGACGTGCGGCAATCCGCGCGATCGCGCGCATCTCGGTGGGCGGTGGCACCAACATCGAAGCCGGACTCGACGTGGCCTACCGAGCCGCGGCGCAACGTCCCTTGCAAGGTAACGATCGCGCACTTGTCATCCTGCTGAGCGACGGTGTTCCGAACGGTGGGGCATTCACTGCGGAAGAACTCGCGCCCATGGCGGCTCGCGCTCGGACTCGCAACGCCTGCACCACAACCGTGATCGGATTGGGCAACCAGTTCGACCCGGCGGTTCTTCGCGCTGTCGCGACTGCAGGACGAGGCGAGTACCACGTAGCCCGCACAGCTCGTGAACTCGGTCCGATGTTGCGCGCCGAACTGCGGGCCCAGATGCGCGTGGCCGTGCGCGATGTGCGGGTCAACGTCGACCTTCCGCCTGGAGTCGAACTAGCGCACGCAGATGCAGAGAGTGGCGTCGAACGCGTCGCGGGCGGTGTGACGCTCGCTCTTCCGCAGCTGCGCGAAGCCGAAGAACGTCAAGTTGTTCTGCGCGTACGCGTCGGTGCGCGAGCAAACTCGGTCGCACGCGTGCGCGTTCAGTATCGCCCGCCCGTCGGTCCAGTCATGCACGCCAGCAAAGACCTCTCTGTGCGCTTCGGAGCACGTGCCGAGCTGAGCGGCGAAGCCACAGAACTTGCGCTCGCTGACAAGGACCTGGGTCGGGCGATCGACGTTGCAGCCACGCACGTGCTCAACGGTCGAACCACGCAAGCTCGGGCGGTCCTGGATGCACACGTCCAGCGGACCCAGGCGCGAGTCGGATTTCAGGCCAACGTCCGACTTCGTCATCGAACCGGCGCTGTGGCTCGCTTCGGTCAGGCGCTCGGAGCCTTGGTCGGAGCTGCATCCCACACGGAACGACGCGAGCTCTCGATCGCCATGGGTGGCCTCGCAACTCGGCTTTTTCACTGATCAGACAACGTCACAGGGCGCCTTAAGGTGGTTCTGTGACGGTTTGGTCGCTGGCAATCTCTCTCTTAGCTCGTCATGCTCGTCGGGTGCGCGAGGCCGAGCACGCATTCGGGGTTTTGTTTGAGCTGACTCGCGCGATGACCGAACAGGACCTCGAGCTGGACGCAGCGCTCGAGAGCGTGACCAACGCCGCGCGCGAGCTCTTCGAAGGCGAGCATGCGTCGTTGCGCATCCTTGACGATAGCGGTGACCTGCTCCTTTCTGCAGCGCGGAGTGGCGAGGGAACGAATCGCTCACCTGTGCCCTTCCGACGGGGCGAAGGCGTCATTGGTTGGGTCATCGAACACGGCAAGGTCGCGCGCATCGATGATGCACCTAGTGATCCGCGCTTCGTGCACATCGGTGAGCAGGGCTACACCATCCAATCCATGTTGGCGCTGCCACTTTGGTCCGCGGGCAAGGTCATTGGGTGTCTTTGCGTGACGTCGCACAAACACGGGCACTTCACCCAACACGACGAGATTGTGGGACGGCTACTGGCCAACTGCGCGGTGCCTCAACTCGAACGAGCACGGCTGGAACACCTCGCAACCACCGATGGACTGACCGGTGCGCTCAACCAAGCCCAACTCGTTCGCGTGTTGGACCGAGCCATCGACGACGCGCGTAGCCGCGAAACTCCGCTCTCGGTTCTCTCGATGGACCTCGACCACTTCAAGCGAGTGAACGACGAACACGGCCACGCCACCGGAGACGAAGTGCTTCGCGTGTTTGCGCAGCGCGTCCGTGGCGTGATCCGAGGTGAAGATGTGTTTATCCGACGCGGTGGTGAGGAGTTCGTCGTGGTGCTTCCGCGCTGCGATCTGGACTCCGCAGCCCAAGCCGCAGAACGGGTTCGCGAACACATGAAAGCGCCGATTCACGTAGCGGACGTCGAGATCGCGCAACGAGTTAGCGTCGGTGTTGCGCTCTGGGACGGCTCCGAGTCGGCAGCACAACTCGACGAACGTGCGGACAACGCGCTCTACGCGGCAAAGAAAGCTGGGCGCGATCGAGTTTCGATCGCACCCACTTCGTAGGTGCTAGGGGTCGAGTGGGTCGCAGCCCATGTCGACCGTCACACTGCCGCCGAGGGCTTCGACCTCTTCGCAGGTCGACGGACACAAGTTGATGCGGTCGCTTCCCTCGAAGTACCACCAGCCTTCGCCGCAGGCGTCTTCGGTATCACCGGCGCGCGGAAGAACGCGCGGACCGGCCTCACCAGGCAGCTGCCACAAGAGCGTGAAGCGCTCGGGGTAGTACTCGATTCCCGGGGGAGGCGGAATCGGCAGCGAGTATCCGCAGGGCAGCGGGATTCGAATCGCGATTCGCTCCGAAAGCAGCGTGAAGAGTTCCGACCAGTCCTCGTTGCAGATCGAGAGAAAGAGTCCGCCGGTCGCCTCGGTCAAGCCCATGTATTCCCAACCGGGACGGAACGCGGCACTCGTCGGGGTCGAACACACACCAAGCGGATTGGCGGGCGAAGGCGTCACCCGCTCACTCGCAACAGCGTGGAAGAAATACTCGTGACCAAGCTGCTCAAGCATGATCTCGTTGAACGTCTCCCACTCCATCACGCGACTGTCGTCATCGGTGACAACCACAAAGTGCGTGGTGGCATCGGCGCGCAGGAAACGCTCGTAGTCGCGGAAGTTGTTGGCCAGCACGGACAACGGATTCCAAGAGTCCACTTCTTCGTCGACTTCGACGTAACGACGCGCAAACTCCACCGGTGCGCCGGGTGCGTAGCCTGCCTCGGCGACAAAGATCACGCGCGCATCCACATCCGCCGACGTGATCGAGTCCCAAAAGATGTTCACGTTCTCGCGCATGCGCATCGCGTCGTCGAGCATGCTGCCCGAGCTGTCGAGCGCCCAAATGATGTCGACCGGTACGCTGGCTTCGCGGGCCGCGACTGTGCGCGAGTCCGGACACATCGGAATCCACGCGTCGATGGGAACGTCGGGTTGGACATCGGGCGGGACATCGGGCGGAGCGTCGAAGGGCGCGTCGATACCACTATCGACTTCCACGACGTCCACACCTGCGTCGGTGAGATCGGATTCGTGCTCGTCGACGTAGAGTCCGGAACGAGCGCCACAGCCGAGCGCCAACGCGCAAACGAGCGCCAAGAGCGCACGATCGATCTGTGGTGCGGTCATCCGCATCACCATCCCATGAACCATATGCCGCACCACAGCAAGTGCAGTGCCACCCAAAACATTAGTAATTTCAGCATCTCAGCGTGCCTCTGAGCACGTGTGTGCATTTTCTGACGTGTGGAAGCTCCCAAGAGTGCGGCAGAGAACCGGCTTGTAAGGCCGACCCAAGTAGGATGCGGCATGCGCTTTCTTCCTCTGTCGACGGCGATCGTGGTGCTTTTGGGTCTGGGATGCGGTGACGACGCGCCGCCAGGTGAACCGATCATCGCGGAACGTGCCGAGTGCGAAAACCTCGACCCGGTGCATTGCTTGATGCCCTACCCCTCCAGCCGCTTTTTGGTGGAGGACACAGCGACCGAAACGGGACGTCGCGTACAGATCGACGAGGCTGCGTTTCCGCTGAACCAGTTCGGCGAAACCGTGTCGCGCGTTTCGACCTGGAACCGCTTCGATGGGTTCAGCCCGATGACGTCGATCATCGCTGGCTTCGAAGGAAAGCTCGACCAGTCGAACATGGCAACGGAGTTTCGGATCGGCGACAGCTTGCTGGAGAGTTCGCCCACCATCCTCTTGGACGCAGAGACCGGTGAGCGTGTCGCGCACATTGCGGAGATTGACGAGTGGCCCAACGCCGACGACAACACGACCACGTTCTACATGCGTCCCGCACAACGCCTCGAAGAGAACCGACGCTACATCGTTGCGCTTCGTGACTTGGTTCGTGTCGATGGAACCGCTGTCGAGCCCAGCGCGTACTTCAAAGCGCTTCGCGACGACGACAACACTGACGTCGACGAACTCGAGGCACGTCGCGAGAACATGGAGGACATCTTCACCATTCTCGGTGCTGCAGGTGTCGCGCGCGAAAACCTGATCCTCGCGTGGGACTTCCACACCGCCAGCGGACAAAGCCTCTGGGGACCGATGATGTCGGTTCGTGAAGACGGATTTCAGCGCTACGCCGACGGCACCGACGGTGTGGGCGCGTGCACGGTCGACTCGGTAGAAGAAGACGTAAACGACCAAATTTGGCGACGAATTCGCGGCACCTTCACGGTTCCGCTGTACATGCTGACCGAGTACGAAGGCACGCTCTTCAATCGCGATGCCGATGGAAACGTCGTGTACAACCGCGCCGTTGAAGCGCCCTTCGAGGTGGTGATTCCGCCGAGCGTTCGCGACCGTGTGATGAACGGCGAGGGGCCGGGACGCATGCTGATGTACGGACACGGTTTGCTCGGAGCGGCAACGCAGGTTTCGAGCGGTGGAACGCGGTTCGCGTTGGAGCGAAACGAGATGGTTGGTTTTGGCACCGACTATTGGGGCTTGGCCGAGAGCGACGAAGCCGAGTTCCTCAACAAGGTCGTGACGCAGATGGGCAACTTCGACACGCTCGGTGAGCGACTCGTCCAAGGCACGCTTAACTCGTTGCTCTTGCAGAAGGTGTTCAGCGGTGACGGTGCATGCGGACAGCTGCCCGAGATGATGCTCGAGGTGGGCGAAGAGACGCTGCCGCTCGGTGACGTTAACGACGTCTACTACTACGGCATCAGCCAGGGCGGCATCATGGGCGCGACGATCGCCGCGCTCAGTGAAGATATCGACAAGTACGTTTTGCAGGTTGGAGCGATCGGGTACTCGCTGATGGTGCGTCGTTCGTTTGACTTCGACCCCTTCGAGAAGGTGTTCGAGCTTTGGTACACCGACAAACTCGACCGCGACTGGTTCTTGGTGTCGACGCAAACCCAGTGGGACTTGGCCGAGCCGGCAACCTACGCGCCGCACATCCTGGGCGAACCGCTGCCCGGGATCGACAACTCGAATCGAGCGATCGTGTACCAGACGGCGTTGTGGGACACGCAGGTCCCCAATACGGGGTCCGACATTGCGGCGCGCACGATGGGTCTGCCTTGGTTTTCGTCGAGCGTGTACGAGCCTTGGGGTGTCGCCGAAGGCGTGATCGAGTCGACCAGCGGACCAGTGAATAGCGGTTACATGATCTTCAGCCTCGACGACGTGGAGCCGATTCCTGTCGGTGTAAACATCGCCGACGAGGACAACTCCGCGCACAACGATCTTCGTTATCTCGAGCCGATGTTGGAGCAGCTGGATGTGTTCTGTACGCCGGATGGCCAGATGGAAGACTTCTGCCCGGACGGAAGCTGCGCGTTGGTGAACACGCGCCGCTAGTCACTCTCGAGACGTGTGGGGAATCACCTCGCACAACTGTCGCGTTGATCTCGTATCCTTCCTCACCTCGAAAGGAGGCTGTATGCGTTTGATGGGGGCGATCGTCGCGCTAAGTTTGATTCCGTTAGTCGGAGCGTACGCGCAGGACGAAGGGGGCGAAGCCAGTGGCGGCTTCGAAGTGTATGAACTGGTTCTCTCGAAGGGCTTGGACAGTGGACAGCCGGTCGATCCGGGAACCTCGTTCTCACGGACTGACGGACGCATCTACGCGACCATTCGCGTGCGTAACCCCGAGCGTACCGAGACGACGATTCGTGTGGCGTGGGAGCGCGCCGATGCGACGACACCGAGCACGCGTGGGATCGAACTGAACATTCCTGGACGTCGTCGGTACCGAACCGTCGCGCGGACCGGAACGGGTCGAAGCGCAGGAAGCTACAAGTGCGTGGTGTACAGCGCCGACAACGAAGTACTCGCGTCGGCGAACTACGAACTGACGGACTGAACGAGCAAGTTCATCGGAACAAGCCCGGTCGTTTGACCGGGCTTTTCTTGTTTGTGAACGCCAATCCGTCTTCGTCTGGTCCTGTGCTCCCAGCTCCGTGGCAGCGAACCGTCGTTTCCATTCCCATTCCCGTTCCCATTCCCGCCGAGCTGCATGTACCACCTCGACACTTTGGCGGGATCCCTGATTGGGGACAGAGAAGTCTTGACTGGTTTGGTTACTTGACCAACTTCCAAAAAATGATCGGTATCCCAGCCTAGGCTGCTGTTAGAGCCGCTCCATCTCGTACAGGATCACGCCTTGATCCTTCGCGACGAAGACTCCGCCGCCGCACATCACAAAGTGCTTCGCGAGCCGCTCCTTGTACCAATCACCCGTTCGCAGATGCACATCGCCGTCGGTCAACGACTGGTCCACGGATTCTTCCCAGTCGCGTTTCGTCAGCGTCTCGAGATAGAGCATCCCGGCGGTACACGCGCCTAGGTTTTCGATCGCTCGCTCCGCGTCGTCGTCGTCCAAGTACTGCAGCACGCCCTGACAGACGACCAGGTCCGCCGGTTCGTCCGGAGTGAAGTCCACAACCGATCCTTGAATCCATCCGTACGTCTTGCACATGAACTCAGAGATCTCGACGCCGGTGTACTCGCAGCCCAACAGATAGCGGTGCAGCGCTTTGCGCCACAAGCCGATTCCACACCCGAGATCGAGGACGGTTTCGACGACGACGTCCATCATCTCCGCATACGCGCAGACAAACTTCGCGAGACGATCGACGGTCTCCTCGTCGCTGACTGCGGTGTCGGGGTCGAGGTAATGCTTCGCGTAGTACGCCTCATCGAAGCGAGTCATGGCGCTGTATAGCGGCCGTGCGGGTTTCGCGGGAGACCAATTCTTTTTTCGAAGACTGAAAGACGTGCCAAGCGGCCAAAGCCTTAACTGGTTTGGTCACTTGATCGACTTCGAAAAAATGATCGGTATCCCAAACGCATGACGCGATCCTCGCCTAGGGCGGGGACCGCGTCACTTACGCCGAGAGCGCGTTCAGATCAGAACGCTGCCGGCCTGACGATTGCGGCTTCTTCGTTGCCTTCCGCGGCTGCAGCGCGATCTGCACGAAGCTTCACGGCAAGAGCGGAGGGACGAAGCTGGAAGCTCAGACCAAGCGTGGTGTTCTCGTTCCAGATCGGGTTCTCGATGCCGTTTCCATCCGAGTCCGGGTGAATCGCCAGAGTCGAGTACGAAAGGGTCGCGGTCAGGTACGGCGTGATGTCGTAACCGACGCTGAAACCGAACTGTCCAAAGATACGCCACTTGGTGTCGGAGCCGTCGCCCAGGCAGAGCGAGTCGCCGCTCGCGGTCACAACCTGCTCGCTGTCGAGGCAGGCGGTTCCGAGCGGAGCACCACGCAGCCAGATCGCCGCGTAGAACATGCTGACGTTGAAGCCCTTACCGGGAACGATCGTGGTGAACGCCGTCAGAGCGAGCTGATGCTGACCATTGCTGGTGCCGTCTTCACAATCGCCACCGTCGGGAATCGCGCCCTGCGAACCGGTCGCCGCACAACGTGCGGAGGTGCGTGCATCGCCGACCACGACTTCGTCAACCTCATCGGGAACGCTGCCGTCGTCGCGGCGCATCGGGTCACCGACGTTGCTGCTCTGGAACCAGTACAGGTACGAGAACACCAAACCGGGGATGATCACGCCGAGCTTTTGAATCGGACGCATGAGCATCAACGAACCCTGAGTTCCGAGGATTCGGTCCGCACCACGCGAGAAGGGCGAGATAGGCACGCGAATCTGGAACGAGGGCGTCAGGCTGAAGCCGGCGCCAAGGCCCTGCGAGTACGTGAGGTCGAAGCGCAGGTCCTGAAAGTACAGCTCGTGCTCGCCGTTGGTCGGGTTGGCGTAGGCCGTGGCGAGACCGGAGTCGGTGAGCTCGAAGTCCATGTCGAGTCGGGCACCCACTGAAAGTGCGGGGGTGAAGTTCCAGCGCGGACGAACGCTGAGGCTCATGTTCCAGTACGGGTTGTACGTGAGCTGGCCGTTCGGACGCAGGGTGCGCGCCGTGATCGTGTTCGTGTACACGGTCGGCATCGACCAGGGCAGACCGGCGGTCGGGTTTGCAGCAGCGAGGCGGTTCTCGGCGCTGGCTTCGTCGAGGTCACCACCCTCGCCCTCTTCTCCACCGCCCTCGCGACGTGCACGACGACGCTCACGGCGGGTCTCACCGCCTTCTTCGGTTGCCTCGGCGATGTCGTCATCGACGGTCGGTTCCGCAGCTGCGCGACCAAGCTCGTCGGCGCCACCGTCGGAAACCTCCGGCTCGGGTTCGGACACTTCGGGTTCCGGCTCAGAGACTTCGGGTTCCGGCTCGGAAACTTCGGGCTCGGGCTCGGCAACTTCACCGGGCGCCTCGGGCGCGGCCTCTTCTGCGGCGGTGGGAGCTTCCAGCTCCTCTTCAGCTTGGGCAAACGCTGGCGCAGCCATCGCTCCCAAAAGCACCCCTACAAGGCAAGCTCTCAACATTTCGAATACCTCTCCAAAGTCCAACCGCTGCTCGACGCGGAGCGCCGGCTTTTCGCCGAACGCTTCCTTGTCAGATGTCACCGCGCTGTCAACGCGGAAGTCCCCGTCATTGGATGCACGGATGGACGTCGACTCGGGTGCCTATCGCAACGCCCGTGCCACGGTGCTTTGAGGCACCAAAAGCAAAGTCATTTCATAGTGATAGCCTGGGTTGCTCCCCCAGACGTGGAATGGCGCACGATGTGCGTTTGTTGTCGAGGCTGATCCGACTCGTCGATCCTCACTGATTTCGCACAGTTGTGTTCCGTAAAGGATCTGACGCGTTCGTGCCGGAGGTGTGGCAAGGTCCCGAAACCGTGAGCCACCACACGACGATTCCGCTCTCGTTCGAGCGTTACGACGAGACCACCATGCAAACGCGCGCTGATTCGTTCTTTGAAACGATCCAGAGGCGCCGTTCCGTTCGCGAGTTTTCCGATCAAGAGATCCCTGTCGACGTTGTTCGACGCTGCATCGAAACCGCCAGCCAAGCACCGAGTGGAGCCAACAAGCAGCCATGGACCTTCGTCCTGGTGCGCGATCCCGAAGTCAAAAAGCAGATCCGCATCGCAGCGGAGAAAGAAGAAGCAGAGTTCTACGGGGGCCGCGCACCCGACGACTGGCTCAAAGACTTGGAACCGATCGGGACGGGTCCTTCGAAACCTTTCCTCGAAACCGCGCCTGCCCTGATTGCGATCTTTGCGCAGCGCTACGGATCGACCAAGGCGGATCGCCACTACTACGTGTCGGAGTCGGTGGGTATCGCTACGGGCTTCCTAATCGCGGCGCTACAAAACGCAGGACTCGCGACGTTGACGCACACACCGAGCCCGATGCGCTTTCTCAGCGAGGTACTCGGACGCCCCGACAATGAACGCGCGTTTCTCCTGATGCCGATCGGCTATCCCGCGGAAGACTGCAAAGTCCCAGACGTGAAACGAAAGACGTTGGATAGCGTTCTCATTGAACGCTAGCGCGCACCCACGCTTTCAACGTGGGAATCGGAACGGGCTTGGTATGCACCGTCACACCCTCCATACCCGACCCATCCGATCGTTGCCCATACACATCCGCGGACTCTTCCCCGGTCACGACGAGGATTGGCGCATCGGAGCGCTCGCGTATCCACTTGAGAAACTCCGCACCGCTCATGCCGGGTAAGCCGAGGTCCAAAACGATCGCGTCCGCTTTCTCCACGAGTGGCATCGCGTCTTCTGCGCTGCCTGCACTCAGCACCGTGGCGTCGCCACCGATGGCCATCGTGTAGAGCTCAACAATGAACGGGTCGTCGTCGACACAGAGGACGGACCCTAGTGACACTCGGACTCCAAGCGCTTCCAGTCCTCTTCGGTCAGCACTTCTCCAGCGAGCCCGGCGTCCAAACGACTCTCCATCGCCTTCATCCGTGCCGCCAGATCGTGCGCCTCCAGCGACGCAGCGGTGCCCTTGAGGTTGTGCACGTGACGTCGCGCCATCACCAGATCGTGTGCCTGAAGTGCAGCACGAATCTGGGCTAGACGTTCCGGCAACGACTCGAGGAATCGTGCACGAAGCTCAGCGTAACGTTCTTCAAACTCGCTCATGTTCGACGAATCGCCGAAGAGTAACGCTCAACGCGTCTCGGTTCAGAGGTTTCAGCAGAAACGCGCGAACACCCAGCGATGAGAGAACCTGCCAATCGGCCGCACTCCCGGTCCCGGTAACGACGACAAGCGGTGGAGAAGATTCAAGATCCGCGCGAATCGTGGCTGCCAGTTCGACCGCGTTCGCGTCCGGTAAGTCCAAATCGAGCAGTGCCACGTCGTAGGACTGATTTTCGAGACGACGAAGCGCCTCTGCTCCGGTTCCAACCGACTCCACCTGTACGCCCTCAAAATCGCGTTGGAGAAGAATCGTTACGAGCTCGCAAAAGTGGGGGTCGTCGTCCACGACTAGAATTCGGTGCTGCACCCTTGGACGAGTCACCCGTCGAGTCGCTTCGTCGAGCGCCGCGCGAAACGCGTCACAACTCGGAGTGCGCTTGATCGGATCCTTGGCCAACGCTGCGAGGACGACTTCATCGAACACGTTGGGCAGGTCTTTGCGCACCTCACTCGGCGGTCGGGGATCGCGATTGACGTGCGCCTTCATCACCGCGCTCGGTGTCGCCTCCACAAAAGGCAGTCGACCGGTCAACAGCTCGTACGCCATGACGCCCAGCGAATACACGTCCATCCGATGCGCCAGCGCAGTCTCAACCGTGCCGCGCACTCGCTCTGGTGCCATGTACGCCGGAGAACCTGCCGTGATCGACGATGTCCAATCCGACGCCATCGTCGCCAAACCAAAATCGGTCACGCACGCACGGAACGCCGGACCGACCAGCACGTTGGCGGGCTTTACATCCGCGTGGGTCAGTCCGGCTGCGTGGACGGCGTCGAGTCCCCGCGCGGTTTGCTGCAAGATCGATGTCGCGTCCGCGACAGCAAGCAGCCCTTCATCCGCCACGAGTTGATCCACCGTTGGACCCGAGACGTGTTCCATCACCAAGTACGGAACGTCGTCGTGGTTGCCCAGCGCATACACCCGCACGACGTTGGGATGGTCGATGGCTGCCATCGCACGTGCTTCCGCGAAGAACTTCTCTTGTGCGTCGCTTCCCAACTCGTGCAGCAATTTGATCGCTACGTGACGCTTCAGATCCTCATCGGACGCCAGCAGCACCGTGCCGAACGTGCCCGCGCCAAGCACACCCTGGACTTCATACGCCCGGCCGATCTTGGTGCCTACCGGGATGACGGGGGCTTTGGTGCTGACCTTTCGCGAACGACTGAGCCCGCGCCACGCACTCAAGAACTGCCCAATGGACTGGGTTCGAGCTGAGGGGTCTGCTTCGAGCGCCGCGGTGAACAAGATGTCCGCAGCTTCGGGCAGCTCCGCGTTGAGCGAAGTCGCGCGGCGAAGCACGGCGTCGGAGGTGTCGCGTGGCAGCTTGCCCGTCAGGAGTTCAAACGCGACGACAGCAAGCGCGTAGACATCCGAGCGCGGATCGGCGCGACCGCCTTTGACCAACTCCGGCGCCACGTAGGCCTCACGCATCGTGCGCTCCACCTGCGCGCCAACCAACATCGCACCACCAAACCCGAGCAACTTGGCACCATCGCGACCCACAAAAATGGTACGCGGAGAAACAGACCCGTGAACGAAGCCCAAGCGATGTGCAGCACGCAACGCCGTCGCAATCGTCGATACCCAGGTCGCAGCTTTGTCGAAACCGACACGCCCCTTGATCATTGTCGTCGCGAGATCGGTCCCATCCAGCGGCTCGATCACCATGTAGGGATCGGGCGGGCGAACATCGACTTCATACACCTGAACCAAGCCCGGCTCCGTGCTCCCGCCCAACACGCGGGCCTCACGCACAAAACTGTCGGCGTTTGCCGTCTTCGTGGACAGGCGCTTGACCGTCACATCGCGGTCGAGCCGAACATCGCGCGCACTGTGATACGCGCCGGACTGATCCCGGGCGACTACCTCTCGAAGTTCATATCGTCCGGCGAGTAACGCCACAGTTATTCGAACGCGAGTCGCATCCCGAGTGTGAGATGGAGATCTCCCATGCGCGCTTGGAGATCGTTGGTTGCAGCGTAGCGCAGCCCCAACGATCCGCTCAGCATTCCGTGTCGCAAGGAGAGCCCAAGCCCGAGCGCGAGGCGCGTGAGCAGGGTATCGCGGCTTTCGTCGCGGCCGATGGCTAGGTCGACCTCCGCACCGACGGACAACGAGCCAAATAGCCGTACATCCAGACCGTAGGCAGAAGCCCAGGAGAGTTCTCCCGAGCGTCCAAGATCCAGTAGTGCGCCTTGTCGTGACCGAACCGTCAGCCGATCGAGCGCTCGGTAGGAAAGCGAGAGCGACGGCGCAGCCAGCACGGTTCCAATGCTCGATGACCCTTCACCGGCAGGAAAGAACGCACCCAACTCAAACGCCCAACCCCATCGATCGGTACGCGCGATGTGCCACGTGGCAAACCCGTAGACGTCACGCGCTCCGCGACGCTCTGGGGAATCGTCGTCGAACTCGTCGATGAGCATGATCGCTCCGACGCGGGCGTGCTCGAGAAACGCCAACTCTCCGCCCACCGACACACGCATGTGATCGCTTGGGCCGAACGCGCTCACACCAAGGTGCAACGCGTGACCACGTCGTCGGTCGTCGGTCAGGCCGAGCAAACTTGGATGCGGCGCGAGTGCGAAACTCTCGTGTGCGTAGGTCGGCGGATACCGAACCTCTTCCTCGGGTTCGGGCTCGGGGTCCGGATCAGGGTCCGGATCGGGATCCGGATCAGGGTCGGGGTCAGGGTCGGGATCCGGATCGGGATCAGGATCCGCATCCGGATTCGCAAACACCTCAACAGCAAATCCACCCGCTGCTCCATCGGCCGACGAACACGCGACGTCGACGCGGCCGACTTCAAGCAACACGTCGGGTGCACAGGTCATCCCGTCTGGAGGAGTGACACGTGTACCCGTCGGCGCGCGCGGGATCGTGGGTGCCACAGAGGGATCAGGCAGAACGTTTTCTTGGTCGTCGCCGAGCGACACGAGTGCCAGCTGGAACTGCGCGGGTTGGGAGGGTCGACTCTCAAAGAAGTCGCCGTCGATGGTCGACACGCGAGCCCAGTACGTACCTTCTGGAAGCCGGTGCAATTCGAACTGCGTGACCTCGCCTCCAACTTCCGTCGACGCAAACACCGCGCGACCGGGTTCGCCTGTGCCGATCTCAACGCGGTACGAGCGTGCACCATCCACAGCAGACCAAGCGCCTCTCAGCGTGCCGCCTTCCGAACGGACGCCGACAAAGCGCGACGGCTGGTTCTCGACCCACGTGGGCGCGTTGGGCAAACGACGCGGACGACTCGGACGCTGTCCGCGTCGAATCTTGCTTCCAAACCCAGGACGCACGGCAACGGTTCCACCCGCACGACCCTCCACGTTGGCCGAGCCGCCGCGAAAGTTCGACACGCGCGACGTGCCTTCCTGGTCCACCGCGACGAGGGCAGCACCACCGTTGAGGTTGGTGGTCGCCGACGGCGTCTCCACTTGCATGCGCAGTTCGCCGAGCCGACTACGGAGTGCTCCGCGCTCGAGCGTCGCCCGCGAGGTTCGACGTCGCGCCGCACGCTGATTGCCGCCGTAGATCACCACGAGTGTGTTCTGACGCATGTACACGATCGACTCGTCGCGGAAGGTCAACTCTGCGGCTGAACGCTCCAAGGTATTGACGCGCCAACCACGAAAGAGGTCCATTCCGCGCTCCGCGTTGCGCCACTCATCGCGATCCGGTTCGCGCGCTTGGACTTGGCGTTGAACGGAGGTGACACGAGCGTCGGGCGCAGCACCGGGCGCGGGCACCTGGTCGAGCGTTCGCGGCAAGGTCAGGACCACGCCGGGTCGCAGGTAGGGTCCACAACGTCCGCGCTCGACGGGTTGATCGCCTGCCAAGTGCGGGTTGAACCGAAGAATGACGTCGTAGCGGCGCCACTGCCCGTAGAACCGGTTCGCGATCCCTCCGCACGTGTCTCCTGCAACGACGGTGTACTGAAACGTCTCCACATCTGGAGCTGGCTGAGCAGCCGCCACCGAGTGCAAGACGATCAAGACAAACCAAGCGTGTATCGCCGTTTTGGCGGCCTTCATTTCTTCCTCTCGCTTCGTCGGATCACACGTACAAGCTTTCGCGCGAGCTCAGCAACGCTCGCTTCCTCAGGACAGACTTCCGCCACACCGAGCCGCAGAAGTTCGGTCAATCGGTCGACGTCTCCAGCAGGTGCATCCGCCACCAGGGGCAAGCCTGCGACCACAAGTCCCTCAATGGTTTCCAGGCTCGCAGCCGGAGCAAAGACCGCGTCGACATCCGTCGGAATCCCATCGGTTGCCACCAGCGCCTCGATGCCGTTCGCAGCGAGCGTGGTCTCCGTGTCCAGCGAGAGCGGCCCCAACCACGCGACGCGTTTGGTTGTGGTGGGCTTTGCGCGCTCTGGACTCGCTTGCATCGTGACCATTCGCGCTGCGCGGCCGGTCGCGATACCGCTCATTCGCTCCGGCGTACCCGGGCGCACTCCCAGCAACGTGTCGCGCACATGCGCCGCGCTGGGGCGGTCCTCGGGAGCCTTGGCGAGCATGTTCATGATCAAGTCATCGAGCGCACCAGGCACGCCGGTCTCGGGATACCGGTCGCGAATCCGTTTCGGCTTCACGTAGAGATGACGTGAAATCACGATCGCCGCACTCCCCTCGAACGGAGCATGTGCCGTCAGCATCTCGTAGAGCATCGCGCCCAACGAGTACACGTCCGCCGCACCGCTCACATCGACTGCACCACGACACTGCTCGGGCGACATGTAGTCCGGCGTGCCAGTCACAGCGCCTTCCCGCGTCAGACGACCCACTTCGTCGTCAGCATCACTCGTCACGAAGGCGAGACCGAAGTCCACGACCACCGCACGTTCGCGACCATCGGGCGTTCGGTCGAGCACCACGTTTTCCGGCTTGAGGTCTCGGTGCACCAGTGGAATCGCGTTTGCCGACGCCAGAACGTCAGCCACTTGTGCTGCGAGTTCGGTCGCACGCTCCACGCTCAAGGGCGCCAGGTCGATGTCCACGATCGATCGCAGCGAAGGACCGTTGAGCAGCTCCATCGCCAGGAAGAGCGTGCCTTCGTGATCACCGTAGTCGTAAATACCGACGACGTTCGGGTGCTTGAGCGCAGAGGCGACACGCGCTTCGCGGAGGAAACGATCTCGCGAGCGGTCGTTGGTCTTGCCGGGAAGAATGACCTTCAGCGCAACCTCACGCTTCAGCGGAAGCTGAGTGGCCCGGTAGACCGCCCCCATGCCGCCCTCACCGAGTTGCGCCTCGATGCGGTAGCGCTCGGCGATCAAATCTCCCGGGCCGAGCATCATGTGACAACCTCGAAGAGGTGCACCTCGCCACCGTGACCAGCGAGTTTGCGGAAGCCCAAGTCGACCAATTCAAACCCCTCGCCGCCTGCCTGTCGTGTTTGGTCAGTCACCAGAATCTGCGACGGTCGCGCAATCGACTCGAGCCGCGCGGCGATGTTCACCGTCTCGCCGATGGCCGTGAACTCCATGCGCGTTTCACTTCCGACGTTGCCCACGATCGCTTCGCCAGTGTGGATACCGATCGCGAGCTGAATCCGAGCGCCGTACTTCTTCTCCCAACCGACGTTTCCGGTCTCGAGCCAGCTCATCATGTCTTCCGCGGCAGCGAGAGCGAGCGCCGCATGATCTTCCTGCTTCCGTGGAGCACCCCACATCGCCATCACACAGTCGCCAATGAACTTGTCGATCGTTCCGCCGTGACGAAACACGATCTCGGTCAAGATGGTGAAGAGCTCGTTGAGCATCGCAACGACTTCTTCTGCCGAGAGCTGTTCGGTCAGGGGCGTGAATGCCACCACGTCTGCAAACAGGATCGTCACCTCACGCCGGGACCCACCAAGCCCCATGTCTTGTTCGCGACGAACCACCTTGTCGACCAAGTCCGCGGGCAGATAGCGACCGAGATCGCTTCGAATGGCCTCTTCCTCGCGGATACGCTTCTCGCTCGCTTCCAGGTCGGCTGCGGCAGCACTCATCACGTCGCCCAACACGCTGAACTCGTCGCGCGTTTGTAAGGTCACGCGCTTGTCGAAACGACGCTCGGAGAGGTCTCGCGCGAACGCAGAGAGTTGTGCAATGGGGCGCGTGATCTGACGTGCCACCAAGAACGCGGCGATCAGCGCGAGCAGAATCACCAGGGTCAACGTGCTGTACACCACGCGACGCACGGCGATGTACGTCGCGTAGACCGTGCTCGACGGTTGCTGAACGACGATGGCCCACGGACGCGTCTGCAAACCGACGATCGTTCCCACCATCGTCTGCTCGCCTTCTTGATACTCACCGCTTTGCTGGAAGCGACCCGTAATCACGCCCGGGTCAATGCCTGCCAGGATTCCCGCATCGCTCACGTCCCGACGCTCTCTCGCCTTGGCCGGGTTGCCGTGTGCGACCAGTCGTTGCGCGCTGTCCACAATAAACAACGCGTCAGGCGACCCGTTGAACCGAACATCGGCCAAGCGTTCGACTCGCTCCTGCACCGGACGAAGCGAGAGTCGTGTCGACACGAAACCCGTCACTGTGTCGGTTGTACGAAGTGGAATCGTGACGCGGACACGCAAACCATCCGGGGACGACTCGGCGGTACCTGTCGCCACGTTCGATCGTTCCGCCTCGATTCGAACCGCTTCGTCCAAACGCTCCACCGCGGGCTGACGTGGACCGTCTTCTGCGATCACATCGATCAAACCTCCGCGCGAGTCATAAATCGCGACGTGGTCGAGTGCCTCGTTGCCAGCGACGAGTTGGAGAGCAACGTGCTCAGTGGTGACCGGTGGCAAGTCGGTGTCGGTCAATACTCGTCCCACGGCGTCGAGCCCGTTTTGTGCTTCGACGAATGCGGCATCGACGGCTCGACCCACGTCGTCTGCAACGGCCATCTGAAGCTCGAAGGTCTGCCAACGGACTTTCGACTGGAACTCACTGAGGAGGTACGTGCCCACCACCGCAAGCGGCACCGCGGCAAGCAGGCCTCCCATCAGCGTCAGTTTCAGGCGAAACGGGATCACAGGACCCCGACTGTGCCCCTTCGATCCTTGTGGTAGCGTCTCGCCGTGGGCCACAAAGAGACTCTACCGTACGACGAAGAAGGGAGTCGCAGCGTTGCGATCGACACCCTTCGAGTGGAGGTGACCGAGGGGCCCGACGCAGGCACCACCTACGTCGCGGATTCCGAACGACTGACCGTAGGGACGGCGAACGGAAACAACCTCGAGTTGAGCGACCCGACAGTCAGCCGCTTTCACGTGGAGTTGGTGCACAGCGAAACGGGTGTCGTGGTGATCGACCATGGTTCGACCAACGGCACCTTCGTCGGAGACGTCCGAATTCAACATGCCGTGGTGCCGCACGACGCGAAGATTCGCCTTGGTGCGACCACGCTGGCAATCGGAACCGGTGCAAAGCGACACGTCGAACTCTACGACGCCGATTCGCTGGGTGATCTTCACGGACGCAGCGACTCCATGCGTCGATTGATGCGTCAGATCCAACGGGCCGCCAAAACGGAAGCCAGTGCGCTGATCATCGGTGAGTCCGGTACGGGCAAGGAACTCATTGCGCGGGCCTTGCACTCGTCCAGCAAGCGCGCCGACCAGCCCTTCATCACGGTCGACTGCGCATCGATGTCGCCGAACCTCATCGCCAGCGAGTTGTTCGGTCACGAAAAAGGAGCGTTTACGGGAGCGGACCGTCGTCACATCGGCGCGTTCGAGCGTGCACACGGCGGAACGATCTTCTTGGACGAAATCGGTGAGCTTCCTGCCGAGTTGCAACCCAACCTTCTCGGTGCGCTGGAGCGCCGCCGCTTCCGTCGTGTGGGCGGACGAGACGATATCGACGTCGACGTTCGCGTCATTGCGGCGACCAACCGCGACCTTCGTGCCGAAGTCAACGAAGGGCAGTTTCGACTCGATCTCTACTACCGCGTCGCTGTGGTCACACTGCGCGTTGCGCCCTTGCGAGAGCGGCCGGAAGACATCGACTTGCTCATCGATCTCTTCCTCAAGGAGTGTGGCTACGAAGAGCCGCGCGAGGAGTTGTTCACCGCCGAGGTGATCGAACAACTGCATCGACATCGGTGGCCAGGGAATGTGCGCGAGCTGCGAAACGTGGTCGAAGCCACGGTCGCGATGGGCGAAGCGCCGCTGGAGATGGTTCACGAACCTGCCTCGCAGGACAGCGGTGGAAGCTTCGATCAGCTCTTCCCGCTCGCGTACCGCGAAGCGCGCGCGACGATCCTGCATCAGTTCGAGCGCGAATACATCTCGTACTGGTTGGAGCGTACGGGCGGGAACGTCGCCAAAGCAGCTCGCGAAGCGCGAATGGATCGCTCGCATCTCTTTACGCTCCTCCGTCGCCACGAACTTCGCTAGGCATCGCGGCTTCGAGCAAGCGCATCAACATCACGCCGATTCGCGGTGTTTCAACGGGCATCTGCGCGAACGCTCGAAACCCGACAGACGAGAGCAACTGAAGATCCGGTTTGGTATCTCGACGCGAGAACCCACCGAACGAAGGTGGTTCGCGCAGTGTCGCCCGCGCATGCGCTGCCACCTCAAACCCGTTCATTCGCGGAAGGTGGAGATCGAGAAAGACCGCATCCCATGGATGCTCAGAAAGGAACTGGCACGCGTCGACACCGTCTCGAACGCGAACGATTTGTGCCGACGGCAACAGGTCTCGTACCGCCTCCAGTGTTTGAACTGCGGCGTTCTCATCTTCGGTCGCGACGAGCACCCACGCAGCGCGATCTTTCACCGAGTTGAGCGCTGCGTCGATCAACTGCTTCGCAAACGCGCGTGCGGATACGGTGCGACTGCGAGGATCCTTCGCCAGTGCTCGCAAGATCACGGCATCTGCCCACTGCAGCGAACGATCATGCGTGCTTGGTGGTGTCGGGGCGGACCAGACGTGCGCTGCCATCAGCTCGTCGGGTGTCGCTTGTCGAAACGGACGAACTCCGGTCAGGAGCTCATACGCCATCACCCCCAACGAGTAGACATCCATCCGCGCGGCGAGTTCCGGTTCGATTTCGGATCGCACCCGCTCCGGTGCCACGTACGCGGGAGTCGCGGCAAATCGTCCTTCGGTGAAACCGGAAGGCGTGCGCACAAGTCCAAAGTCAACGATGGTTGCGAGACCGGTCCCCCCGACGATCACGTTGGACGGTTTGATGTCGCCGTGCACGAGATCCGCCGCGTGCACTGCGGACAGGCCACGACCGACTTGGTCAACGATCGAACACGCCAGCCAGGTCGGAAGCCGACCGGACCAACGTTGAATCGCCTCCGAAACACTGCGTCCAGGAATGTGTTCCAACGCGAGATAGGGAGTGCTGCGAAAGCTACCGACCGCACGTACATCCACAACGTTGGGATGACTCACCGCCGACAGCGCTTTCGCTTCGCGCACGACGTCACCGTGCGAGGTTTCGAGCCGCGAGCGCAGCAACTTCAACGCCACCGACTCCCCTTCGGATAAGTCCTCGGCCAGAAACACGCGACTCATCCCGCCGCTGCCCAAACGCGCGCGGATCTTGTAACGACCGTCGATGACTTCACCGATGCTCAACTTCGGTGCATCGACGTCACGGCTGATGGGCAACGTCACACCACCAAGCCCCTCCAGCGCCGCTAGCATCGACCCAGCGGACTGAAACCGATCGGAAGGCTCACGTGCGAGCGCTCGCATCACCACCTCCGCGAACTGAGGATTGATGTCGCGAACCAGCGTGTGAATGGGTTCGATTGCGCAGGACATCAGCACATCGAGGTTGGCCGCCATCCCGTCTCGCGGGTTGACCTGGATGGGCGGTTTGCCGGTGAGCGCAAAGTAGCCCAACGCAGCTGCGCCAAAGAGGTCCGAGCGCAAGTCCACTTCGTCACTCATGAAGAGTTCGGGCGCCCAGAATGCGGGTGGTGTACCCGCTTCTTGAATTGTGGACGGGTCCCCGCCAATGACCTGCGAGCGACCGAAGCCAAGCAACTGGGTGACGCCGAGCGAGGGTTCGACGAAGACCACGTCGGGGCGAAGGTCGTGGTGTGCGAAGCCGCGTGCATGGGCGAGACCGAGACAGCGGACAATGGCTGTCATCCATTGTTGAACGACCTGCCAGCGGGCAGCACCGTGGGCTCGAACCCACGCACGTAGGCTGACGCCTGCGATCGGGCCGAAGATCATGAAGGGTGGCGCGTGGTCGAAATCGACCTCGTACACAGGCACCAAACTTCGATGAGTGAGGCCTCCGATGATGCGAGCTTCGCGCTCAATTCGTGCGCTTTCGCGGCCGTTTGTGCGCGAGAGTTGTTTGATCGTCACCGCGCGCTCGAACTTCGTGTCCCACCCGCGAAAGAGCTGTCCCGTCGCGTCTGATCCAATGGATCGGTGTCGACGATACCGGGAGCCAACAAGCACGCTTCGCTGCGATGCATTGCATGTACCAATTCGCCAATGCGGAATGCGGAATGCGGAATGCGGGATGAGAACGCAAACGGCCCGCTTCCCGGGCCGACTCAGGAGTGACTCAGAACGCGAAGCGTTCGTTCGAGCGAGGTCAGCCGTCGGGTAACGTCGAGGCTCCACGAGCCGACACGCCCCTGTGTCCGCCTGGCCGACTCAGGAGTGACTCAGAACGCGAAGCGTTCGTTCGAGCGAGGTCAACCGTCGGGCAACGTCGAGGCTCCACGAGCCGAGACGCGCGCGAAGCGCGGGCTTGGTGGGGGGACCCGAACGGAGTTCGGGGGGAGGGATTGCTAATCCCTCCCCAAGGAGGAGCCGTGGCCGTTAAGTCGGAGGCCGAAGGCCGGAGACGTAGGCCGCGGCGACTCCGATAAAAGAAGGCCGGAGACGTAGGCCGCGGCGACTCCGATTAGTTAAGCCTACGAAACTCAATCCGACGATTTCGCGCTCGGCCCTCAGGCGTGTCGTTGGTTGTCATTGGATCGGCTTCGCCCACTCCGCGCACGTCGAATCGTGAACTCGGAATTCCGTGCGCAACCATCCAATCCCGCACGGCACGCGCACGACGCAAACTCAGACGACGGTTTGCAGCCGCGTTGCCACGGCTGTCCGTGTGGCCTGCGATTTCGATGCGCGTCTCGCCAAGCTGCCGTACGGTCTCGAGGGCGCGCGTCAGCACTTCTTCGCTCTCCGGCAGGATATCCGCGCTGTTGCTCGCAAAGGTCACGCCCTCAAGCACCAGCGTCCCGCTCGTCATCGGTAGCGCAGCACCACAGCCAGCGCCGTCGACCTCGGTGCCCTCCGCGGTTCCTTCACAGGAATCCAGGTGGTTCGGAACACCATCACCATCCCGATCGTCGTCCGCCGCGTACCGAGGATCCTGATCCATCGCGTGAACTTCATCCGGGTCGGGCATGCCGCCACCATCGGTGTCGGATCGACGCGGGTCGGTTTCGCCGTCGTCCAGCACCCCGTTGAGGTTCGCGTCCTCGCGCGCGTCGTTCAAGCCATCGTGGTCGGTGTCCTGGTTCGTCGGGTCGGTTTGAGTTTCCACCTCAAGCCCATCCGGTAGCCCGTCACCGTCCGTGTCCTCGCTCTCAGGATCGGTTCCGAGCGTCGCTTCACGCTCGTCGGTCAACCCGTCACCATCGCTATCGTCGGCTTGTTTCACGCCGAGGATTTCGAAGCTCACGCTCAAGCCGCCCAACGCGATCATGTCCACACCGTCGTTGTCGCCGCCAAACATCAGCGCAGTTCGAAAGAACACGCCGAGCTGAACCGGTCTCGCGACGGATATCTCGGAGCCGATCGCACCATCCAGTCCGAACTGAACGTCGTCGAAGTTGTGGTAGCCGAGGTGCAGCGACACCCAAAGGTTGCTCTTTAGGTTGCCATCGGGTTCGTTGTTGAACCCATCCATGTCATCCAGCAGGCGAAGACGTGCACCGATACCCAAGGTTCCGTACCGGGTGCCCGTGTCCGTGCTCGTCGGGAACGGCTTGGAGAACCCGCCGTACCCAAAGATGACTTCGATCGCCCATGGGCGAGAGAGTTGGTAGTCCGCCGTGATCCACGCCACGCCGCCAAACGAGCTATCGTCGCTATGATTGGCCGCGCGTCGTGCTTGACCGGCGATCGTTGCGCCGAGGCCAACGTCGAGTTCCAAGTGGAGCCGCCCACTATCGGCAAGTGCCGAAGCGGGCAGCGCACACACGATGAGAAACGCGAGCCGTCGCGACATGGCGGGGAGTCTACACGCCTGCGGGTTCAGCCGGACAGTCTTCAACCACCCAGCGCTTTGACGGCAGAATCGTCGAGGTGGACGTCCATTTGCGGGTACGGGATTCCGATGCCCTTCTCGCCCAACTTCATGTGGATGGCGCGAATCGTGGCTTCGTGGACATCCCAGTAGTCTTCGGTCTTGCACCACACGCGAACTTGCCAGTCCACGCTGGATGCACCGAGGCTCGCCAAGAAGATCTGCGGCGCGGGGTCGTCGAGAGTCTTGTCGACCATCGTCAATGCTTCGGTCAATGCAGCCCGACAGTCGTCGATCGCAGCGTCGTAGTCGCACCCCACGTCGATGTCGACGCGACGGGTGTCATATGCGCCGATGTTCTTGATCGTGTCGCCGGCAATCTTGGAGTTCGGGACGATGATCTTTTGGTTGTCCAGAGTCGACAGCGTCGTGGTGAAGAGTTCGATTTCCTGCACGACGCCGGTCTCGCCGCCCGCACTGATCAAGTCGCCGATCTTGAAGGGACGAAACACAAGCAGCAGCACGCCGGCTGCAAAGCTTCCCAACGTGCCTTGGAATGCCAGGCCGACGGCAAGACCCGCGGCACCGATGATCGCAGCGAAGCTGGACGTCTCGATTCCAAACACACCCAGAATGGCGACGATCGCGGCGACGAGGATGAGGTTCTTGGCCATGCTGGCGAAGAACCGCGTCAGCGTGGCATCAAGCTCGCGCTTTTCACCAGCGCGGCGCACGGAGCGACCGACGGCACCTGCGATGATCCAGGCGACGAACATCGCCACGAGCGCACCAAGGATCTTTGCGCCCCAGGGAGCGACTTCCTTGTTCAGGGTTTCGATGATCGCATCGGTGTCAAAGAAGCCACCGCCGCCGCCACCTTCTTCTTCTTGGGCGAGCGCGAGCACAGGGAGCTGCGCGAGAGCGAGTGCGAAAAGCGCGTAGAGTCGTTTAGTCATGATGGTCCCCACTTTGGTCGTGAGTGTCAGAGGAGGTTGTAGATGAGGCTCAAGGTCGTCGTCGTGTCGACCTTTTCGAGGGACGTTCCATCGGCGCGGAGGGCGGGAACGTTGTCGAAGAGCAGCTTGAACTTCAGCTCGAGCTGAAGGCTGCCCGCGATGGTGCTGCGAAGCGCGGCGTCAAAGTTAAGGCGAAGGTCCTCCGGGTCTTCGAGGTTCAGAAGAGCCTCGAGACCTGCAAGCACCTTCACGTGCTCGTTGAGCTGGTTGTCGTAGCCCAAGAAGACGCGTGCGGCGTACACGTTCTGCGTTCCGTCGGCCTGACAAATCGCCGGACGATCCGCGACGTTTGCGGGTGCACCCATGTCGGGATCGCACTCCATGTTCCCCGCCGTGTCGGGATCCTGAATCGCTTCGGGATCGAAGTTGTCGTAGGTGTAGTCGAAACCGATTTCACCCCAGGACCGGTGGTTCTCTTCCTTGAAGAAGTTTCGGAGGTAACCGGCTTGGGCCTGAAGGCGTGTATCCAAACCAGCGAACGTGTCCCAGCGATGCGCGACCGCGGCGAATAGCGCATCCATGTCGGTCAGGTAGAAGTCGTAGCGAATGCGCGCATTGCTGTTGCGCACCGTGTCCACGTAGTCGTCGTCGCCATCGTCGGGAAGGTTGGCGCGTCCGTAGTTAAATGCCCACTCCAGTCCGAATGCGTGACGCCCACGAACAATGCGGAAGTTCGTTCCCGCGTTCAGGTTCCACGACTCGGTGTTACCCGTGTTGAAGACTGCGCCTGCGCTGAGTGCCCACGCCGTTTCATCCTCTTCTGGCGCCTCCTCGGAGACCCGTTCGGTCAACTGAGTGGGCGCTTCCTGCGCGAAACTGGTGAAGGCGCTCGAAACGAGCGTGAACGTGATCAATCGAAGAACGGTTCTCATGGTCTCTCCGTACTGCAGCAGTGCTGCTCCGTCGGGCTGCTGCTCTTGCTTGGGGGCCTTGTGCAACATCCCTGCCGAGCAGAAAGCGCTGCGTTGAATCCCTGACCTGGGGGGGTCTTTGTAGGTCGGCAACCCCGACTGTTGGGAGTTGCCTACGCGTCCTCAGCGCATGAGCGCTTCGAGCAACGCGAAGTTCTCCGCCTCATCCGGGTCGATCTTGCCGTCGGCAACGATCATCGCGCGCGCCGTATCGAGAAAGAGCTGACGGTGTTCACGAGGGATCTCCGCCGGGTCGAGCTCTTCGGCCGGCGGCGGCACTTCGAGCCAACCCTCCACTTGCTTTTTCTCTTCGTCGTTGAGTTCCAACTCGCGAATGAGCTTCTGGACGAACACACGCTCTGCGTCCTGAATCTCCAGATCCGCCCATGCAAAGGAGCAGATGAACTTCATGAGTCGAAGTCGGTCGTCCCGGCTAAGCGATTCCATGGCGGGACTGTACGTCTGTCCCCTATTTCCAGCAATCGTGTTCTTACAGCGCCTGAACAGGGGAATTCTACTCACTGACGGTTTGAAAGCCCTGCGCGGCACAGCCTCCGACATCCGCTTCGCCGAGACTCAGCGCAACCCAGAGGCCGAAGAGGATTGCAACAGTCAGTCGCAATCCGAGCCGAAAGAGGAACGCTCGATCGCGTTTTTGGAGAGCCCGCGCATCTTCGTCGAGTTCGCCGTCGACTTCGTCATGACCTTCTTGGTCGGCCATCTCGATTTCGTCACTCACGTCTGGGTTGAGTCTAACTCGTGTCCGTCTTCCGCAAACCCCCATCAAAGAGGTAGGGTCTCGGCATGACGACGAAAGTAACCATGCCTCAACTTGGCGAGAGCGTGGTGGAAGGCACCGTAGGTCGCTGGCTCGTTTCCGAAGGGGAGCGCGTTGAGAAGGATCAACCCATCGTCGAAATTCTGACCGACAAGGCAGACAGCGAAGTTCCTTCGCCCATCGCCGGTGTCGTCGTCAGCCTCTTTGCCAACGTCGACGACGTGGTCGCCGTGGGTGAACCGCTGTGCGAGATCGACGCGAACGCGACAGCAACTGCGACGTCCTCGGGATCGAGCGAAGCGGACCTGCCTGCTCCGGTTGGCAAAGCGACGTCCGACGACAGCGCATCACCTTCGGTGCGAAAGCTCGCCCGTGAACAAGGTGTGGATCTTGGCCGCATCCGAGGCACCGGCGAAAGCGGTCGCATCACGCGCGAAGACGTGCTGGCGGCATCGGCGCCTGCACCGAGTGCGCCTGCGGCACCTCCGCCTCGTCCACGTCCCGCTGCAGCTCCGCCTGCGCCCGCTGCGAGTCGACCGAGCGCCTTCCGCATGCCCCCGTACGTTCCCGCACCCGGTGACGAAGTCGTTCCGTTTACTCGACGACGGCGAATTATCGCTGACCACATGGTGTTCTCGAAGCACGTGGCGCCTGAGGTGGTCACGCTCGCGGAGTGCGATCTGCACGCCACCGCAACGCTTCGAAACCAGCACAAAGGCGCGTACAAGAAGGACGGCCTCTCGCTGACGTACCTCGCGTTTGTCGCGCATGCGACCGCCCGCGCGCTTCGGGAGTTTCCGGAGTTGAACGCGCGCGTTCTCGATGACGCATACGTGAAGCTCAAGGACGTAAACCTTGGGATTGCCGTCGACACGCCCAAGGGCTTGGTCGTACCGGTCATCCGCAACGCCGACGAGCTTTCAATTCGCGGTCTGGCAAAAGCGATCATCGATCTCGCGACGCGCGCTCGAAACGGAAAGCTGACGCCCGACGACTTGGCGAAGAAGACGTTTTCCATCTCGAACCCGGGGCGTCAGGGCAACCTGGTCGGTGGAGCGATCATCTCGCAACCCAACGTGGGCATCCTGCGTATTGGAACGATCAAGAAGCGACCTGTGGTCGTTCAAGCCGGTGGCGAAGATGTCATCGCGATCCACCCGGTGATGTACATGGCACTCACGTACGACCACCGCGTTGTGGACGGTGTGCACGCAAACGGTTTCCTGTTCCGGATCACGCAGATTCTGGAAGAGGCCGACTTCGAAGTCTGACTTCGAAGCTTCGAAGCTTCCGGTCAGCCGCCACGCGGATCGTACTGAAGGGTGAATGAGTCTCCGGCACCAAGGCCGTCGACGAACACCACCGATCCACCATCGACTTCCACGAAGGCTTCGTTCAAGCCGCCGCCAATCGAACCGCCGACATCGCAGCCCGACTCCGTGTCTTCGTCGTTGCACGCGCGTCGCACAAACACTGTCGGATTGAATGAATCGCTCGTGACCGTGAAGTCCGCGGCTCCACCTGGGAAGTTGAACGGAACCTCTGCACCAGAATCACCATCCGGGGTGCATGAGCCACGTGTAAAGCCAAAGCCGATCGCGCTTCCAGAGAAGCCGATCACCGAGCCACCACCCGCCAAACTCATGCGTCGACCGAAACACGTGTCGCCCGCTGCGCCCTCGACGTTGACGTTGATTTGGTAGCTTCCGCTCGCGTCGTTACGGAAAGCGTCGACCAGAATGTAGAGGCGACGCGACGTCATTCCGAAGGGAACATCAAACCGATGGACCCACACTCGACTGTCGAGCTCTGGTCCGGGGTTGAGGTCATCGTTGCAACCGAGACCACCGTAGTCCCAGTCGCCGCAATCGGGGCTAACCGCCAACACGGTGTCGAAATCAGAGCCGATGGTGTCGACCGTGATGTCGAACGTGCCCATCGTGATCGTGCGTGGAATGTCGACGTAGTACACCACGTCTCGTCCGGTCCGACCGTTGGTGCAGTTGGTCTCGTAGTCGTGTCCTGCGTCGCCGATGATTCCGGTGACCGATCCTGATCCGTCCGAGAGCGGAATCCCGATCGCACTCCCGCAGTCGTCTGGCACATCGTCGCAGCCTTCGTCGATCGCACCATCACAGTTGTTATCTAGGCCGTCACCACAAACTTCAGCGGCATCCGGATGGATGTCAGGGTTGGTGTCGTCGCAGTCGTTGCCGTCGGCGCACGATGTCCCTCCCACGCTTTCGGCAGGGTATCCATCTTCGTCGGTGTCACGCGGTGGGTTGAAGCATCCGCCCATCGCGGCGTCGCACATGTCTGTCGTGCACGGATCAAAGTCGCGGCAATCCGTCGGGTCTCCACCGCCCACACAACCCATGGTCGGATCGCAAACACCGCCGGTGAAGCACACTCCGTCGTCGCAGAACCCTTCGATCGGTTCGTTGACGCACCCCAAGCCGGGATCGCAACTGTCGCCCGTGCAGTTCACCCCATCGTCGCAGTCGAGTGGGTCGCCAGACACACACCGTCCTCCGCCGCACGTCTCGACGCCGTTGCAGGGATTCCGATCATCGCACTCGTCGTCTCGCTCGCAGCTGATGTTGGCGTCGAAGCCGGCGTCGCGCTCACCGGCGTCAATTCCAGCGTCGGTTCCGTCACCGGTATCGATCGCAGCGTCGATCGCAGCGTCGACACCGCCATCGCTTCCTGGACCGCCGAGCGAGCCTTCGTCCGGATCGATGATGGCGCTACAACCGAACGCAAACACCAGTGCGACCAAGCAACGCAGTGCGAACAAAGAACGCATCAGAACGACGCTTGTACGACCGCGCCTGCGGTGCCTGGACCACCCACGGGCGCCGCACGCCAAGCCGTGGCGTTCGGATCGTCGGGGCTGTCGTCGTAGAGAAAAATCAGCAGACCGGTGGCCACTGCACCCGCGAGAGCGGTGAACCCCAAGATGTCGGCCACAAGGGCACGGCGATCCGCTTTGTCCGCTGCATCGAGACCACGCTCGCGTGCCGCTGCGCGCTCGGCAGCAGGAAGCGACATGTCGTTCGATTCTGCGACCGCGTCGTCAAAGTCGTTGTTGGCGATCAGTGCCGCAATGCCAGCTCCAGCCGCGCCGATCGCAAGTCCGATCGTGGCACCACCCGCGATGATGACCGGTGTGCTCAACACCGAACCCCCGCCTGCGCTTGTGTCGGGATCCGGATCCGGATCGGGGTCGGGGTCAGGATCGGGATCACCCCCGGGATCGCCGACAGGATCGCCAACGGGATCGCCGACGGGGTCACCCAGCGGATCGCCAACAGGATCGCCCACGGGGTCGCCGACCGGTTCACCGGTTCCTGCGGTGAGTTCGATCCGAACCTCGGTACGCTGGCGACCGGTTACGATGACCTCCTGGCGCGACGTGCGATAGCCGTCGGCGCGAACTTCGATGCGGTGCATTCCAGCAGGGAGCCGGATGGCGTCCATGATCGGAGCGCGGCGCGTTTCCGAGTCGTCGATCGTGACGGAGGCGCCGTCGGGAGTCACACGCAAGAAAATCTCTCCGACCTGTTCGCGCAAGCGACGCAACGCCGTTCGAACCTCGGTTCGCTGGGCGGGACTCGCGTCTTCGGCTTCGACCAGAAAACGCTCGAAGTGGAAAATCGCTTCGACCGGACGGCTAAGTTGCTCGTAACAGTTGGCCATGTTCACGCGCACGGAAGGGTGCGGCGCGATTCGATAGGCCTCCTGAAACGAGGTCAACGCCTGCGTGTACCGCTCTCCGGTGTAGTGCTCCACGCCCGCTTGGAACGCTGCGCGTGCTGCTGCGCGTTCCGCTTCGGTTTGCGCGAGACCGACGACTGAGGTGAGGCAGACGATCCCACAAGCCAAGACCCAACGATTCATGGCCGCAGGATAGCCCACGGTCGCGGCTTAGTGCGACAAGGTGCGTCGGCGAGAAAGCACCAAAACAACGAAGAGAAAGGGCCAAATCGATCCCGCGCTCGGGGGAGATGTGAGATCGCACCCACATCCGCCCGAGCCTGACCCCGTCCCACCATCGGGACACGGACCGCCATCACAGGACAAGTTCAGATCGCGATCGATATCCAAGTCCTGACGTGAGCACGTTGTGGGTACCTCGCCTTCACATTCGACAGGACCGCTCATCTCCAAGAAGTCGAAGAAGGGGGTGAAGGTTTGTCCCTCGTCGTCGGAGAACCCGACTGCGAAACCATCGGTGAACGACCACGCGCACGCCCACAGGACGGAGTCGCGAACGTAGAGACACCCGATCGACATGTCGTCTCGGACGAGTTCGAATGGACCACCGTCGACCGACTTCCAAAGCCCTCGTCCGTCGCCAATCGTGACCCCGCCGCCATCGAGGAAACCAGCGTCGACCACGGTTCCTGTGTCGCCGCCGCGACCCCCGATCCAAATCGTTCGTGCGTCGTCACTGAATGCCAGTGCGCGCAGGTCCGGAAGTTCGAAAAGGTCCTCCCAGGTCTCGCCGGCATCTGTGGAACGGACCAATCGCTCGTCGAGTTCCGTACGTTCGGCCTCATGCGACACCCGCGCATACACCACGTCGGGATCGTTGGGATCGACAGCCAGCAAGAACACGTTGCGGTCGCCATCCCGAAAAGGAAACGCGAACGAGGTCCACGTCTCGCCTTCGTCGTCGGAGCGATGGACGAAGGGTCGTCGTTCCGGTTGTTCGATCGTGCGTGGGTAACTTCCGCTCAGGTACACGCGCGTGGGATCACTCGGAGCGAGTCGCACGCGCTCAAAGAGAATGGGTTCGATGGGGTCGCCGGTTGGTTCCCAACTCGCACCGTGGTCATCGCTTCGGTACAAAAGGTTGACGTACTCACCGCCGGAGCTGGTCAGACCAAACAACGTCTCGGTTCGCGTCGGGTGTCGGACCAAATCGATCGTGACGATTCGATTGAGTTCGGGAGTTGGGAACGACCACGCGCAGCCATCCAGCTCTCCAAGCACGAGTCCATCAAACGTTGCGCCTACGTATGCACCCTCCCCGATCAGGAACGGCGGGTCGGTATTCATCGACACGTTCATCGCGTCGCGACACACCCAACGCCACGTCTCACCGCCATCACGCGTGACCACAAGACCGATCGTGGTGTTAATCGCGATGGTGTCGGGATCTGTGGGATGCCAGAGTACCTCGTACGATTCGGCCAGCCGCCCATGGGCAAACGCGTCGCTCGACAAGCACAATACGACTATCAGCGTTGAAGCGAAGCGAGACATCTCGTGAAAAGGTAGCTGCGTTCTCGGCGCCTCGTTACTCTGAATTATCGGAAACCCGCGCCGACGTAGACAGAGTTACCAAACCCTTGTCGAGGTTTTGGGGCAACTGATTGCACCCGACAAGGCGCACACGCTGATCGAGACCGCGCTTCACGATATCGGCTGGGCCGAGATTCCGCACGGACGCACACGGTTTGAGATTCTCGTTCGCCAGGGAGTCGCACCTCGCATCACCGAGATGCTTGGGAGCGCCGAAGCCGAACTTATTCTCGAGGAGCTCTTGCGGATCGCGCAGTTGATGCCCGATGACGCGTACCAACCTGGGCAAGCCTCCGGGCGCCAACCGCGTTCAGGCCAACGGCCAACCCCCACCCCCGAACCTCCAGACGACCGACGCTCACGCGCCACGTTGCCCGCACCTTCGGACGCCGTGGTCGCCTTTGCGACCGCATCGACGGCGCGTCTCGAACGAATCGAAAGTCGGCTGGTCGGAAAAGCGCGCGTTCGCGGCATCCAAGATGCGATTTCTCTATTCGACGTGCTTCAAGCCGAGCACGTGGTGTTGCTACTCGTCGACCTTCGGGAGCCAGCGCTGCGATGGCCGACGTTGCTTGCGCTGGCCGAAGACATTCCCGCACACGCAAAGGTGGTGGTTTGCGCAGACGAGTCGCTTCGGGCGGACGTCGAGTCGCGATCGTGGACGTTTGTGAGCGACGAGGCAGGACTCGACGCGAACGTCGACGACGTCAGCGCGTGACGAGCTGGTAGTTGCCCGTCTCGCCCGGCTGATAGCTGGTGACCTTCACTTGCCAGGATCCGGTTTCGGTGACGGCCACCGTGAGACCCGCGTTGGTGTTTCCGCCAGCAGCGTCGTCGTTGTCGTGCTGTTGCCCCGAGGGAGAGCGAACGATGAGGTAAGTGTCGAACTCGGATGAGATCGCTTCCACGCGCACGCTCTGCCCCTGCGTCCAGTTGAACGTGTACGTGTCGGTGTACTCGCCAGACTGCAGCGTTTGGTCACCCGCCATCAGTTGACCGGAGACGGTTGAACCTGTGGTGCCGGGCGTTCCTGGGTTCTGCTGTTGTTGCTGTTGCTGCAGACGATCCGCAATGCCGTGGCTGGTGAGATTCGCGGTTGTAGGAACACCGACTTGTGCAGTCACTTGCTGTGTCGCGCGAATCGTTCCCGCCACGCGAAGCTGCAACGTGTGTGCGCCCGGACTCAGTTCGATTTGCGCGCCGTTCGCGATGGGTCCGCGCGAAACGCCATCCACCAAGAGCTCGCCACCACCATCGGGAACCACAACGGACACAATCGCTGTTCCGTCTTGCGTTCCAGGCGCATCATCGCCGGACAACGCAACCACGACCGCAATGCCGCCACCCACCACGAGCAATGCAACGACACCCAGCGCGATCCACATGCCTTTGCCGCCGCCGCCAGACGACGCGGTTCCCGCATAGCCGGGTGCCATCGCGGGTGCGGGTGTTCCCGCGTAGCCCGGACCTGGTGATGGCGTGCCGAAGCCAGGTCCCGGAGTGGGAGTCGGCGTTGGCGCACCAAACGTTCCTGCGGGAGCTGGCGCTGGTGTTCCATAACCCGGTCCTGGACTTGGCGTTCCATAACCAGGCGCTCCTCCAAAACCGCCTTGAGGCGCTTGTGGCGCGGGACCGCCGCCCATTGCAGCGGTCATTCCCGCAGGTCCTGGTGTCTGCGGAGTTGGCGCGCCAAATCCGGCTGCGCCCCCGATGCTTCCTTGTGCCGTCGGGACGTTCATTCCAACCGCCGAGGGTTGAGCCATCGAACCATCACGCGTCAGTGGCGTGGACATCGCGGGCAAGGGGCCCATTGTTGCAGGCACTTCGTGACCCGGACGCGCCGCGCGAAGCAACTGACCCAGTTCAGCCGCGTTGGCTGGACGCTTCGTGGGATCCTTGTCCAGACAACGATCGACCAAATGCGCAATGGCCGGTTGCAGATCGGGAATCAACTGCTGCATCGGTTCATGTGGCTGCGTGCACGCGTGCACCACAATCGCGCTTGCGGTTTCACCACCAAACGGAGTTCGTCCGGCGAGCGATTCGTACATCATCGCGCCGATCGCCCAGATGTCGGCGCTCGCCACCACACCGCGCGCACTCATCGCCTGTTCGGGTGCCATGTAGTGCGGCGTTCCCATCGCGATGCCGGTGTGAGTGACGTTGTCCTTGCTGGTGTCGAGATCGCGAGCGATGCCAAAGTCGAGGATCTTCACCACCGTTGAACCGTCGTGGTTCTGGTGGAGAAACACGTTCTCCGGTTTCAGGTCACGGTGGACGATTCCTTGGGAGTGCGCAGCTGCAAGCGGGTCCAACACCCGCACGAAGAAATCGAGAATTTGGTCACGCGATTTCGGAGATGCATCGAGCCATTCGCGCATCGTCTGACCGCGCAGCATTTCCATAGCGACCCAAAGCGATCCATCCGGGTCGACGCCGCTATCGCTGACGTCGACAATGCCGGGATGCCCGATCTGTGCGGGTGCACTGACCTCGCGCAGGAAGCGTTGCTTTGAGGCGTTGTCTTTGCCGATGTGGGGAAACAGGACTTTGAGCGCGACGATTTTCTTCGTCATGTGGTGTCGAGCTTCGAACACCGCTCCCATTCCGCCTTCGGCGATCTTGCGGATGACCTCGTAGCGGCCCCCTACCAATTCCGACATTGCCCGCAGCGTACTGCGTTTGGGCAGAGGTTTCACCGACTCTCGATCAACGGTAGAAAAGGCCATGCGCTGGCAACAAGGACGTCGAAGCAGCAACGTCGAAGATCGTCGTGGTCAGAGTCCCCGACGCGGACGAGCGGCACTTGGCGGAGGTGGTGCACTCATCGTCATCATCATCGCCGTGGTGATGGCACTGATGGGCAAGGACCCAAGTTCGCTCCTTGAAGCGGTCGCCGAAGGTGGCGGCGCGAGCGCGCCGGCGGGATCCGTACAGCCCAATCCAGGCGAGGACCAGCTCGCCGATTTCGTGTCTGTGGTGCTCGCGGACACCGAAGACACGTGGACGCAAATCCTTTCGCAGCGCGGCGTGCAATATCAGCCACCGCGGCTCATCTTGTTTCGCGATGCGGTGCAGTCGCGGTGTGGCTACAACACGGCTGCGGTCGGTCCGTTCTACTGTCCACCTGACCGCCAGGTGTACATCGACCTGAGTTTCTTCGAACAACTCGACCGCCAGTTCGGTGCACCGGGTGACTTTGCGCAGGCGTACGTGGTTGCGCACGAAGTGGGTCACCACATGCAAACCCTGTTGGGGATCTCGCAGCGCCTTCGTCAGCAGAAGCGCACCGCGACCGAAATCCAAGCCAACTTGATGAGCGTGCAGCAAGAGTTGCAGGCGGATTGCTTTGCGGGGGTGTGGGCGAACCACGCGCAACGCCGAAACCTGCTGGAGCCGGGTGATCTCGAAGAGGGGTTACGTGCCGCTGCATCGATCGGAGACGACACGCTTCAACGGCGAGCGGGTGGTCGTGTTCAGCCCGAAACCTGGACGCACGGGTCGTCCGAGCAGCGTGTGCGTTGGTTTCGTACCGGGTTCCAAACCGGTGCCATGGAGCAGTGCAATACCTACCAATCCACCCGCCTTTGAGGGAACGCTTCTCCTTCGGGCTCGTTGCTGGTCCATGGACTCTGCCTCTTTTCGCCGACGTGAACGGCACAGCTACGCGGGACGAGGAACAGGAAGAGGAATGGGCACGAGCGCCAACGTTCCCCTTCCTTTTCCCGCGTGGCAGCTCGATGAGCCGAAGCGACTGAGCAGAGTGCCCAGAACAGCAGCGACGATCAGGTCTAAGACCACTTGAGCGTTTGTCGGCGGGTGGTATTCGCATCTCATGCGATTTGCTTTTCTTGCGTTGCTCTTGATTGCGTGTGGTGATGACGACACCGGTGGCACCGATGCGGCCACCGATGTGCCTGCCGTCGACGCACCAGGCGTCGATGCACCCGGTGTCGACGCTCCTGGAGTGGATTCGGGTACCGCGGATGCCGGCGCGGGCGTCTGGCGTCCATTCACTGCTGCGAGTCCGTGGAATACGCCGATCGACAGTCGCGCACCGGTTCACCCGGAATCGGCCGCACTGATCGCTGGACTACGCGACAGCGCACCGGGCATGGGGATCTACATCAACATCCCGGAGTTCAGCGTGCCGGTGTATTGGGTCGACGCTTCGACGCCTCTGGTCGAAGTGTTTGGCGCGGTGACGAACATCGGGATGCCGGGCACCTTCATGGCGCCGGTTCCCGCTGGTGCGATGCCTGCGGGCGGCGACGACCGACATCTCAGCGTCGCACGTCGCGACACCGGCGAAGCGTGGGACATGATCGGTGCGCGGTTTACAGGTGGTCGCTGGGAAACTGACCTCGCCGCCACCAGCGATCTGAACGGGAGTGGTGTTCGACCGCCAAAGGACGGCATGCAGGACTGGTTTGTCTCGCACGGTGCGCGCGCGTGTGGCTATCCCTTGCTCGCGGGTTTGATTCGCGTCGAAGAAATGGAAGCCGGCGAGATCAACCACGCACTGGTGTTGGGCTATCCCGGGATTCGCTCGCGGTACTACACCCAGCCTGCGAGTACGGCGCAGCCAACGTTTCCGCTGATCTCACCTGATGTTGGAATGCCGTGTGGCGCACGGATTCAGCTCGATCCTTCTGTGGATGTGGAAAGCCTTGGGTTGTCCCCCGCTGGATTGGTGGTGGCGCGCGCACTCCAACGCTACGGCGCATTTGTGGGTGACTTTTCGGGAGCGATCACACTTTACGCAGATGGGCATCCCGATGCGCGTGCAGCGTTTGGCTCTGGACTGCTCGACCCTGCAGAGATCTTCACGCGAACCGATTTGTTCGACGCGATGCGAGTTCTCGAGTGGGGCGAACTCTACGACGACATGAACTAGTTCTTCGGGAACTAGAAACGCGTATTGATGAACGCAAACTTGATTGAAGATTTGCGTTCCATGGCGGCTAGTGCTTCTTCGACGATCGCCGTGTCGAGTCGACGTCGAGCTCGCTTGGCGAAGATCGCGGCCTTGCGGTGCGCCTTTCGAGCGGCACGGTGTTTCTCCCAAGCACCACCGTGGTTGGGCTTCGAGTGCTTCTCCGCTTGGTTGCGTCGCTTGCTCATCGTCCGGACAAACGTAAGTCCGCATCCCGCATTGCGCATCCGCCACCGCTCTTAGTCTTATCAATGCGGAATTTCGGCATGAGATCGAAAATGACGGGACCGACGCGCGCAGGACACCCCCCACGTCCGAGACGAATCCGGCAGGATTCGGATTCGGACGTCGAGACATCGGATTCGCGAAGCGAAGCCGGTGGCGAGCACGGGGCGTCGTCACCGCACATGAATGTGCGGGGATGACGGAGACGTGACGACGCGAGCGAAGCGAGTGGCGGCGCGAGAACCACAAACACAAGGCGAGACGGCAGTGCGCAGCACTGTTCGGTGAGCCCTCCTCATAGGAACAGCGGCGGAGGTGATCCCGCCCCGGCTGCTCGATCCGCCAAGACTGAGTGCGCAGGAAACGAGTCTCCAACCCCGAGACGTGGTGACGCGGGGTGACGACGACTCTGACCAGCTGGGGAAGCGAAGCTTCACCAAGCGCAGCTCAGGCGGAGGAGGAACCCGCGTCACCACGTCTCGGCCCAGGAACCACCACCGGAACCACCACCGGAACCACCACCGGAACCACAACCGGACCGAACCCGAAACCGAACCCGAACCGAACCGAACCCGAACCCGAACCCGAACCCGAACCCGAACCCGAACCCGAACCCGAACCCTTCGCGCCCGGTATCAAGAAATGCGTATTGCGAAACTCAAACTTGATTGAAGAAGTGCGTCGCTTCGCGGTGCGAGCGCAGCGTTCGATACGGCAAGAGGCGTTCTAAGGTCGCAGCCGCCCAGCGGGGCGGCGAACGGTCACGCGGCGGCGACACTGCGAAGCTGTGGACGACGCGCGCATTGATCACAGAAGCGGAGTTGGGTGATCCCGGCCGCGATCCGGAGAGCACGCGCAATGCGTTGGAACCAACGTCCCCCGAGGGAAGCGGAGGATGCGGGGGTTGACGACTCTCAGGCGCAACGAAAAACGCAGCGCCTACAGAAGGCGGACGACGCAATCACAGCGACGGTGAGAGGAGGATGCCCCCCTTCCTGCGCTCGACCTCGGGCCTCCAATTCCCCGAATCCGAACCCGAACCCGAAACCGAACCCCAACCCAAACCCAACCGAAACCCGAACCGAAACCGAAACCAAAATACGGTAGAGTCCGCGGCCCATGTTCATGATCGTCGCCTCACGCGGAAGCGTCATTCGCCTGCTGCTCTGGCAATGGAAAAAAGTACTCCTCTTTATCGTGAGCGCTGCAGCTGTGGCTTACACCCACATCGTGTTGGGCTGGGAGTGGATTCGGCTGCCGCCCGCCCCGGTCACCGTTGTCGGTGCGGCACTCGGTATCTTCGTCAGCTTCCGAACCAACTCGGCGTACGACCGCTGGTGGGAAGGCCGCAAGCTCTGGGGCCGCATGATCAACAGCTCGCGTCACTTCGCGACGCAAGTCCTAAGCTTTCTTCCGACCGAAGACGGCAAGCCTAGCGAGCTCCAACGAACGCTCGTGATGCGACACGTGGCGTACGTGCACGCTCTCCGCGTCCTGCTGCGCCTGCAAAAGCCCGACGACGACGAGGATATCCAACGCACGATCGGTGACGACGCACCGCTCATCAAGCGCAGCAACCTGACGCACTCGCTTTTGCACGAACAGCAAAAAGCGCTCGCCGATGCAGCAAGCCGAGGCGAACTCGACGAGCTTCGACTCCAAGCGATGGACTTGACCATCGCCAAGCTGCTCGACATTCAAGGCGGTTGCGAGCGCATCAAGAAGACACCTCTGCCGCGCGGCTACGGCTTCATCGCCGACCGACTCATCGTCGCGTTCGGTGTGCTTTTCCCGATCACTCTGATTTCAGAGCTGGGTTGGTGGATCATCCCGACCAACGTTCTGGTCACGCTGAGCTTCGCGCTGATCAGCGAAGCGGGTCGCGTGTTGGAAGATCCGTTCAACATGTTCTTCAACGGGCTGCCGCTTTCGCAGATCTCCCGCATGATCGAAGTCAACACCCGCGAGCTGATGGGCGACAGCGAACTGCCGCCCATCCCTCAAGCCGATGCTCGCGGCATCTTGATGTAGCTCAGCGGATGAGGCTGTAGCCCTTCTTCAGCTTTTGATGAACCAGCTTGTCGAACGCGGCTCGCGCTTCGTCCTTCGAACCGAACGACTTGAGCTGCTTCGCTCCGTCGGCACCGATGCGCCCGTACCGAACGTGAAGGTCGGTGCCTTTGACCGAGCCCTCCCAGAACTTGCTGGATGAACCGCCGACGAACTCCATGTACGCGCTGGACTTCGACGTCGCAGCCGGTTTGGCCGGCTTCTTCTTCTTGGCGGGCGACTTCTTCTTGGCAGCTTTCTTCACCGCCTTCTTCGTGGACACCTTCGCAGCCGCGGGCTTCTTGGCCACGCCGTAGCCCTTCTTGAGCTTCTGCTCCATCACCTTCACGTACGCAGCCTGGGCATCCGCAGGACTGTCGAACGACTTGATCTGCGTCGCGCCCGCAGCACCGATCCGCCCATAGCGAACGTGGAACTCGCTGCCTTTGACGCTGCCTTCCCAGAACTTCGCCGACGAACCGCCAACGAACTCCAGGTAGATCGACTTCTTAACTTTGCCGCCGCCGCTGCTCTTCTTGGCACCCGCCTTCTTCGCGCCGGTCTTCTTGCCAGCGGTTTTCTTTGCGCTGGTCTTCTTGCCGGACGTCTTCTTCGCGCCGGTCTTCTTTCCAGACGTCTTCTTCGCACCAGCTTTCTTCGCGGTCTTCTTCGCGCTGGTCTTCTTGCCGGTCGTCTTCTTCGCACCGGTCTTCTTGGTCGACTTCTTCTTGCCGGTCGTCTTCTTCGCGCCGGTCTTCTTGGTCGACTTCTTCTTGCCCGTCGTCTTCTTCGCGCCGGACTTCTTTACGCTCTTCTTCTTGCCGGATGCGCCCTTCTTCGTCTTCGTCGACTTCTTGGCTTTACTCGCACCCGTCTTTCGCTTTGCTGCCACTCAGGGCCCCCTTTCAGTCTCTCCGCAGAGCAAGACGTGAATGAAAGCCCGGAGCCTATCACCAAGCGATCGATTTTCCGTCGCGGAAGAACCCACCGGAGGGTCCGTCGTCTGGAAGCGTCGCCGCCCAGAGGATGCCTGCGACCCCCTCATCGATGCTCCGGTCGGCACCCGCTCCGCCCATGTCCGTGCGAACCCAACCTGGACAGACGGCGTTGACCTTCACATTCGGTCCGGCCTCAAGATGGCCGAGTCGCGTGAACGCGTTCATGGCGGTCTTGGAAACCCGGTATGCGGGCCAGCCGCCACCCATCTCCGCGAGTCCACCCATGCCCGACGACACGTTCACGATTCGGCCATACCCAGCAGCGTTCATTTGCGGCAGTGCAGCGCGCATCGTCCGCCACGCACCGAGGGCATTGTTCTCAAACGCCTGCGCAATCGTCGCGGGTGAAACCTGAAGAGTCGGCGTCGACTGCCCCTCGAAAATCGTTCCGGCGTTGTTTACTAACACACTGATATTACCGAGCTTTTCGACGCGCCCGAAGAAACCTTCCACGGAGTCGTCCGACCCGACATCCAACGCCTCGGCATGCACATCGAGACCCTCGCCACGAAGCATCTCGACGGCGTCCGTGGCGCGGTCCAACGAACGCGCTGTGAGCACAACCGTCATCCCTTCGCACGCCAAACGTCGGCAGGTTTCAAAGCCCAGCCCACGCCGTGCACCGGTCACGACTGCGAGCATCAGCGTCGTCGGCGGAAGAGGACCAGCGCCAGAAGCAGCCAGGAAGCATCCGCGGCCGAGGTGGTCCGGCATCCGCAACCGCCGCTGGTATCGCCAGTCATTCGACGTCCTGCATCCGTGCCGGCGTCCGTTGTCGTGGACGCGTCGAGCGTGGGACCGGCATCCATGGGGGGCGGGCCCGCATCGCCATCGACGGTCACCATGACGCGCACCTGGAGTTGGTCGTCGGGCGGTCCACCTTGTCCGGGATCGCTAAACCACGTGGTGCCGTTGACCACGTTGAAGAACTGGGGATAGTCGCCAGCGCTCACCGGGCCACGCACGCGGAAGACGAACCGCCCAGTCTCTCCGGGAGCGACAACGGCATCGACGCTCGTGGGTCGGTTCGGAGCGGTCCAGTCGCTCGCGGCCAAAGGCGACGCGACATCTCGAGGTTCGCTGGTGGCCAGAAACGTCTCGCCGGGATTCCACGTGGCCGATCCGGTGTTGCGCAGTTCGATGAACCCTTCGACTTCCTCACCGGGATCCAAAATGAAGGGTTCGCTCGCCAGCGGAAACGACTGCGACACATACGTCGCGGCAAACGTGTCGCCAGGCACGACGACTCCGCCCGCCCCTTCGCGAATATCGTTGAGACGTGCATGCAGGTTGTCGCCGGGACACGAGGTGGATGCACCGGCATGGTCGCGGTGGCCCTTCACCGTATTGGAATCGATGTTGATTTCGTAAATGCTGGTGATTCGCCCGACAATCGCGGCGGCAGAGTTGATCATCGCCTCGGGCGGCTCAAAGGGCGTCCAATCGCTGCACCCACTGCTGTGGAAGCAACCAATAAAGGAGACGCCCACGTTTCCGGTGTTGTGACCACCGACGTGCGCACCCAGGAAATCAAGTTCGCGCCCTTCCCAGATCTGCCCGTCCAAGGAGATCAAGAACTGGTAGCCCACGTCGCACCATCCGTTGCTGTCCATGTGGAACGCTTGGATGCCGCGCAGGCGTGTCGCAGGATCCGAGTCGGCGGGGGTCACCGTGTGGTGAATCGCCATGCGGGTCTTGTTGAAATCCGTACCGCTGCAGCGAGTTGCACGCGCGCCCCACGCTGCGCGATCCATGACGATGTCGGTCAACTCGGCACGCAAAGGCTGCGACACCGATGCAACCGGCTCATCCAACGCGGGAACCGGAACAACCGCGTTGTACGTGAGCGCACGCAGGTCGGTGATCGACGACATGCGAAGCTCCGCCGAGTACGCGTCGAGTCCAAGATCCACGCGACCGACGTAGAGCGTGTCTTCGTGCCACGTCAGTTCAGCGCGCTGCCACGCACCAGCTTCACCATTCGCATCAAGACCTCGAGCCTCGATGACGGGCACTGCCGCGTCTTGCTCCAACTCGAAAAACAACCCCACGCGTGTCGCTCCGGTCGGCGCTTCGATCGGCACCGCCTGCAACCAGCGACCGGTATTGACGAAGTGATTGCGCAGCGCGCCACCCATCAACGTCCGTTCTGGAATCAGTTCCGCATCGGTCGGCAAAAGGTCGGACTCGTGCGAACAACTGGACAAAAGCGCGAGCGCGACGCACGCACACAACAAAGCAGAACGACCCATCGGCACCATGATGATGGGAATGGCCGTGAGGGTCGAGGGCCCTGCTGAACTCTGGTACTTTCGCGGCGTGCTGGAGGAGCAAGAAATACCGCCCATCGGCACTCGATTGCTCAAGCGGTACCGGCTCGATGAAGAGCTCGATCGAGGCGGCGTAGGGGTGATCTTCCGCGCCCATGATCTGGACTTGGGTCGGGAAGTCGCGGTGAAGATCCTCCCGCTTTCGTTGGACAAAGGCAGCAAGCGCGAACGCTTTTTGCGCGAGGCCAAGATCGCAGCGTCGATCGGGCATCCGCACGTGGTGAAGCTGCACGACTTCGGTTTCTACAGCGATCCGAGAAGCACCTCGCAGGGTCGTCCGTTTCTGGTCATGGAGCTTCTGGATGGCGATTCCCTTGCCGGACATATTCGCCGTTTGGGTCCGCTTCGCATGGCGGACGCGTGCTCACTCGCCTCGCAGGTGTGTAGCGCGCTGATCGCGCTTCACGACAAAGGCATCGTGCATCGCGACGTGAAGCCCGGAAACGTGTACCTGCTCAAGGCACTCGGAATCACGATCAAGCTGATCGACTTTGGAATGAGCAAGTCGTTCTTGGATGACACCGACGCGATTACCGAAGCGGGGCGCGTGATCGGAACGCCGAGCTACATGGCGCCGGAACAACTGCTGGGCGGTGCGCCCGATCCTCGCTGGGACGTGTATGGCGTAGGCCTGGTCATGTGGGAGTCGCTGCTCGGCCGTCCGTACGTGAAGTCCCAGAAGCGCATCGAACAGACCTTCCAAGCCGTCTTGCAACGAAAGGCGGAAGCGCCGAGCGTGATGCGCGCGAAGATCCCGCCCTACCTCGATGAACTGGTGATGCGCGCATGCGCCGCCGATCCGAACGCGCGGTTTGCCGATTGCGTCGAGATGAAGCGCGCTTGTGATGCCGCACTTCAACAACTGACCAAGGAAACGTAGATGCAGATGGTTCCGCTCGGCCGCACTGGAGTGCGGGTGTCGCAGCTGGCGATGGGCACCATGAGCTTTGGCGGTGACGCGGACGAATCCGAGTCGCGCGCGATGTTTCGGCACGCGCGCAATGCGGGCATCAATTTCTTCGACACGGCCGACGTGTATTCGAAGGGAACGTCCGAGACGATTCTCGGACGACTGATCGCGGACTCGCGCGACGAGTTAGTCATTGCGACCAAGGCGTACTTTCCGATGAGCGGTTCGCCCAACGACCGTGGCAGCTCACGGTTTCATCTGGTTCGCGCTGTCGAAGGCAGTCTTCGGCGACTCAACACCGACCGCATCGACGTGTTTTATCTGCATCGCTTCGATGACGACACCGCACTCGACGAAACGCTTCGCGCGGTCGAAGACCTGGTTCGTGCTGGGAAGATTCTCTATCCCGCCGTGAGCAACTTTGCCGCGTGGCAAACCACGAAGGCGTTGGGCATCCAAGCACGCCACAGCTGGGCACCCTTGGTGGCGATTCAACCCATGTACAATCTGCTGAAGCGACAAGCCGAAGTGGAGCTGCTGCCGATGGCGCATTCCGAATCGCTCGGCGTGTTTCCCTACTCACCCCTTGCCGGCGGACTGTTGACCGGGAAGTACGTGAACACGGAAGTGCCCGGTCGAATTCGGGATGTGAAGATGTACGCGACTCGGTACGGCGATCCGAGCCTGCACGACATCGCACAAGAGTTTGCGAAGCTGGCGCGCGAGATCGACGCGAACCCAGTGGCGTTGGCCATTGCGTGGGTGGGTTCCCATCCTGCGGTGACGGCGCCCTTGCTGGGCGCGCGAAACACCGAGCAGCTCAAACCTGCTCTAGCGGCGGCAGAAATCGAGATGAGCCAGGAGCTGCGTGCTCGGATCTCTGCGCTTTCACCAACCCCACCCCCGGCAACCGATCGGAACGAAGAGGGAAGCGGCGCAGACTACGCAACTCGTCTCAAGGCGAACTAAGCAGAGTCTCAAATCTAGCGCCTGTCGATCCGCGTCAGGGCGGGCGAGATGACCTGAATTTAGTGGGAGGGAGGCCGCAGAGAAAATTTATCTCCATCTCTCCGGTCTCCTAGCCTCGCGTCTCACTAAAAACTTCCGTACTCCCATGCTTCCAAGCTTCCAGATCCGCGAAGCGGAATGCTGCCCAACCTGCGTCGACCCACCCGAAGCTAGTTCGCGATTCCGGTTCCGGTCGGGCCCATGATCGCCGTTCCGTTGTTCATCTGCGAGATCCCCGTCCCGCTTGGGCCCATGATTGTAAACGCGCCCGCCTGCATGTCGCCGTAGTTCGAAATCGGCGTGCTCATCGTCGATGAAATACTCGTGCCCGTTGGTCCACCGATCGCTTGCTGACCCTGCTGCAACGCAAAACCAGTCATCGGCGCTTCGGTCATCATCGTCTCGCCCGGCGTTCCCTGCACGGTGAGTGAGGCAGTGATGCTTCGAGGGCCGTTCGGAATCGGTGCAAACCGATGCGACTCAATCCGACGACGCATGCAGTCGCGCGTGGCAACGGGCAACGAACCACCGACGTTCGCCCGCGTGACGCGCCCCTGCTCAGACACCGTCGCGGAAAGCGGAATGACGATGTTTCCTGTCAAACCGCCCATCTCACCACAACTCATCGGAGAACCCGCCGCGGCTTGAAGTTCGGCCTCAAAATTTCGACCGGAATTCATGTCGGTTTCGGCTGCGTTCGTCCGAGTCGGCGAGTTCGAGTTGGTCGCTGGGTTTTGTCCCAGTCTTGGCGTGGGCCGGTTCTGATGAAACGGATCGTTGGCGCGTCGCTCTGCCACTGGAACCTCAGGCCCCGTGGCTGCCATGAACCCGTTGGCCCCACGGGTATTCGCACCCGCATTCCGACCATCATCGTCATCGCCGGAACACGCCGCGAGAAGCGCGACCAAGACCACAACTCTCATTGTTCCTCGCTCGGCTGGTAGCCTCGGATTTCCTCGATGGCCTCGCGAAGCTCGTCGTTGGAGGCCAATACTTCGTTGTCCGTCTCGGCCATTTCCACGATGGACTCCACGATCGAATCGCGACGCGTATCGAGTCGACCTCGGGTCTCCTCCAACCACTCGGCGCGTTCGTCGTCACCGGACTGTTGCGCCGCTTCGATTTCGGGGAGCACCTGGTCCAAAAGCCGTTGAACTAAATCGAGTTGCTGACGCCGTCGATTGAGCGTCGCGAGAAGTCGGCGCGAGGTAATCGATGGATCGTCGGCACCGGGCAACTCTTGCGTGAGCACGTCGATGATTTGGTCTTCGTCTAGGTTTGCAGCGCCGCCCGCAAGGTCTCGCGCGATTTCGTCCGCGAGCTCTGTCTCATATCCATCGTTTCGCTCGTGGTAGTCCGGGTCGTCGATGACTGGGTCGTAGACCGGCAGTTCGAGGATCTCGTCGTGCGCAGCTTGCTGTGGAGCGCGAGGACGCTCCTCATACTCTCCTCGCAGCGGTTGCGCTGCGTGGGGATCGTCTTCGGGCTGTTGCGCATCCCACGCGACCGCAATCGCGATCAACACGAGAACAAGAGCGATCGGTGAATACCGGAGCACGCGCCCATCGTTACACGAAATGGTCCGGGGCGCGCTACCCTCCACCGTCCAAGTGTCGGAGAAAGAGGCCAGTGCGATCCAAGGGCGTCAGCTCGGCTCGTATCGAATTGAGACACGACTCGGCGCGGGCGGCATTGGCGCTGTCCACCGCGCGACACACGTGCGGACTGGGCGTGCGTATGCGGTAAAGATCCTCTTGCCGGAAAGCGCGATCGAACCTCGCGCCATGGCGCGCTTCCGCCGTGAAGCAGAAGCGTTGGCAGCACTCGGTCACGCCAGCATCGTGGCCATTCACGACTTCGATGTGACCTCCGACGGCATCGCCTTCTTGGTGATGGACCTTCTCGATGGAGAAGACCTCTCGGATCGAATTGCGCGCGCACCCCTGGGACAGAGCCAGGCACTACGAATCTTCGATGAAGTCGCGGAGGCTCTCGCGACCGCGCACGAAGCGGGCATCCTTCACCGCGACCTGAAACCCTCGAACGTCTTTCTCGCGCAACGACCAGGCGCCGCAGAGCGCGCTGTCTTGCTCGACTTTGGGTTGGCCAAGATGATCGGTGGTGATGAGCACGGTCGCCTAACGGCATCCGGCGCCACGATGGGCACGCCGATGTACATGTCGCCGGAGCAAGCGCAGGGCTTGGAGGTCGACGTACGCACGGACGTGTATTCGCTGGCCGCGATTCTGTTCGAGATGTTGACCGGCACACCACCGTTCACGGGACCGACCATCACGGCCATTCTCAGCAAGGTTCTGATGAACCCTCCACCAATGATGCGTTCGATCGAGCCCGGTGTGCCGGACTCGCTGGAGCCCGTGGTCCGTGCAGCGTTGGCCAAGAATAGCGACGAGCGCCCACGTAGCGTGCGCACGTTTCAAGCCCAAGTTCATCGCGCGATGGTGGGCGTGATGGCAACGACTCCCAAGAGTCAGCGTGCGCGCTCGGTGCCCGACACGATCGCAACACCGCTGCGTGTCACGCCACACGAACCTCCGGTGGAGGCCCGCGTCACTCCGAAGTCCTTTGGGGATAAGCGTTCCGGTATCGCGTTGAGCATTGGTCTCAGTATTGCCCTGGTGATCGCGCTTGCCATGGTCGCTTGGGTGCTCTCGCAGAACAGCGAACCGGTCGAACCAAGCACAACCCAACCGCTTGAGGTGGGTGAGTAGACAAGCGCGGTGCGATGGTACGGTTCCGCGCGATGACGGACTCCCGTAGCCTGATGGACCCTCCCTTCGTACCGGCGCGACCGGTACGAGTCATTGCCAGCGCCGATCTCTCGGTCGGCTCACTCCTGCTCAAGCGAATCGAAATCGGCGGCTCGAAGATCGCCTATCGCGCCAAACAGAGCGGACAGTGGAAAGAAACCACGTGGGCGACGATGGGCGAACAAGCGCGCGCGTTCGGCACGTGGTTGATCGACCACGGTGTGGACAAAGGCGACAAGGTCTGCATCGTGGGCAGCACGGTGCCCGAATGGGGCATCGCGGATCTCGGAGGACAGCTCGCTGGCGCGATCACGCTCGGTGCGTATCCGACGCTGACTCCGGAACAGCTGGGCTACATCGTCGATCACGCGGATGCGAAAGTTGTCGTGCTGGAAGGCCCCGACGATCTGGCCAAGATTCAAGCCGCTCGCGACGCGATGCCCAAGCTCGAACACATCGTGATGTGGAGCGATACGTCGGAGGGCGTGACGTCGTTTGCCGATGCATGCGCAACAACGCCCAACGATGCAGCGCTGCAAGAGCGCATGGATGCACTGAAGCCCGACGACACGGCGATCATCGTCTACACAAGCGGAACCACGGGTCCGCCTAAGGGCGCGATGATCTCGCACCGGAACATCATGACGGTGTTGGCCGCACAGGAAGACACCGTCGTGATGGATGAGGACGACGTGTCGTTCAACTTCCTGCCGATGGCGCACGTCGCGGAGCGCATTCTCGGTTTCTACGGGCGAATCAACACGGGTTTGACCACGTACTACGCCACCAGCATCCCGAAGGTTCTCGAAGAGGTGCAGGAAGCGAAGCCGACGTTCTTCGGTAGCGTTCCGCGCATTTTCGAAAAGGCGTACGCAAAGATGATGGCGCGGGTCGAGTCTGCGCCTGCGCGGCGACAAAAGATCTTTCGTTGGGCGGAACGCGTCGGGCGCGAGGTGGTGGATTGTTGGCAGCACGGCCGCCCGGTTCCGTTCGGGACCGCACTTCAGTACAAACTCGCGGACCGGTTGGTGTTCAGCAAAATCCGCATGGTGTTCGGCGGTCGCGTTCGCTACTTCGTCACGGGTGCCGCACCGATCGCTCGGGAGATTCTGGACTTCTTTTGGGCAGCCGGGTTTCGCATCTACGAGGTGTACGGGATGACCGAAGCCACGGTCGTGACGCACGCGAACCGTAACGGGATGGTGCGTCTCAGTTCGGTCGGAAAAGCGCTGCCTTACGTCGAGCATCGGATCGCGGAAGACGGCGAGATCCTCGTGAAGGGACCGATGGTGTTCCAGGGTTACTACAAGAACCCGGAAGCCACTGCGGAGACCATCATCGACGGCTGGCTACATACCGGCGACATCGGCGAGATCGACGACGACGGGTACCTCTACATCAAGGACCGCAAGAAGCACATCATCATCACGGCCGGTGGAAAGAACCTGACACCTGCCAACATTGAGAACGAGATCAAAGCGTCCGATCCTCTGATCAGTCAGGCCCACGCACACGGTGACAAGCGGAAATTCTTAGTGGGGCTGGTCACGATAGGCCCATCGGAGGCGATTGCATGGGCGCTCGAGCGCGATTTGATCGCGGCTGCCGAGGCCGAACGAATGACCGCTGAACTCGCGGCGAACCCGCTTGCGACACCCGAAGGGTTGCCGTCGTTAATGAAGAGCGTGACCGACGACGAGCGACTTCAGGAGCGCGTTGTGGAATCGGTGCGGCGCGCGAACTCCAAACTCGCGCGGGTGGAAACGATCAAGAAGGTTTACTTGCTGGATCGTGAGCTGAGCGTGGAGCACGACGAGCTGACGCCAACACTGAAGGTGAAGCGGAAGAACGTGGAGAAGTCGTTCGCGGAGATTTTTGATCGGATGTACGAAGACGACGCGTTCGGTCTGACGATCTGATGAGCTAGTTCGTGCCACGGCTCACGGCTGCGGTCTCCGCAGCGAGGTCCGAAAAGCTCATGTACTTCAGCCGCCGCTCGTCTTCTTCGGTGTAGAGGATCTTGATCACGCGTGGATCGACGCCGATCGTGCGCACCACAAGGGGTGCACAAAACCGACCCAACACGGGATGGTTGAACAGGTACTGCATCGTCCGCAGAAAACGATTGAACGGACGATCGCGAACCTCGTCTTTCAGCCCCACAAGCTGAATCCGCTTGAACGCTTCGATGAGCCGCCGCCCCTCAGGGTCGACCATGTCCATCGGATCGAAGAACACCGCTTTCAGAAACGGCCGCGAATGCCAAAGAAACACGACAAACGCGAGCATGCCGCGAAGCCGCTCCAGCACCGGCTTGGGCTGTGTATGAACCATGCTGAGGTACTCTTCCGACGCGTAGTACTCAACCATGTAGTGGTCGATTGCGATGTGCCGTGACTCGTCTCGATTGATCAGCCGCATCGCCTGATGACTCATATCGTCGTCGACGTAGTCGTTGAGCGATCGCAGCAGCGCGATGTCGAGAAGAATCTCGCCGCTCGTGATGTACGAGTTCGCGATTTCAGGTGAGAGATGATGAACGACTTCTTCGAACGCACGCGCAAAACGCACGAGATGCGGGTCGAGTTCGTACTGCTGATAGTGGTGAACGTCGTAGTGCCGTGCAAGTCGTTCAGCCACCACCGCATGCCGTTCTTCGTCGACGACGAAGGTGTCGAAAATCTCTTGAAGCACCGGATCCTTGGTCAGGTTGCGCTGCACTTCGAAGAGCTTTTTCGCGAGCCGCTCGATCCCCGACATGTTGGTGAAGTACTGAACGATCGCGATCTCGTCGTCGCGTTCAAAGTGACGCGGCTGCACGCTCCAATCCAAGTCGTCGGGCTCCCACTGGAGACGACGGCATCGGTCGAGCATGCGGTTCAAATCCACGCGCTACTCCTCCGGGGGTGGTGCGTGCTTCGGCAAGGGTCCGCGGAAACGCAGGATCTGATTGAGCTCGTAGTTGAGCCGGGTGAAGAAGGGCATGCCCGACACACCCAGCGCACCTTGACCGTCGGCGATGACACCCACCGCGACTTGCCCGAGTGCTGTGAACGCTCCGCCGCCTTGTCCGATGAACATCGAGAAGCCCACGCCACCTTGGGCCAGCGCGATTCCGCCCGCGGCAACCTGCCCGGATGCGAAGAGAATCCCTGCGCCATAAAGTGTGAGGCAAACCACGCCGACGCCACCAATCCCCACCACCAAAACGCCCATTCCTGCCCCGATGGTCAACCAACATGGTGATTCATGCGAGTCGCCCCAACACACAATGGGCAGGTTGGCGATCGGTTCCAGCGTCGACACGCCGTCCACGGTCTCGGTCATGATTCCGAGCCCGATGGCGGTGATGATGATGATCAAAGCGAGGAGTACGACACGCACGCGATGAGTTTATCATCCCGAGCGTGAAGGTGCGGCACCGGTTCCTCCAACGTTTCCGAGTCGACGGCAAAATGATCGTCGCGCGCGAGGACCGGATGATCGACTTCACGGCGAAACCGATTCAGTCCGTGCCGGCTCGTGCCCGAGTTCGCGCACCGCTGCTACGTGATCTGAAACACGTTCTCTCATGGCTGCTGCGCGCGTCAGGGATGGCGGTGTTCGTTTCGCCCGTGCTTTGGTTCGTCCATCTCGCCACACGCAACGTGCTTGGTGGCGTTGCCATCGTGTTCTTCGTGTCCGCCGTGGTCGCTTTTTTTGCGCTGCTCAATCTCTACATCCTCGTGAGCGGCGTCATCTTTCTCTTCGATCGAAAAACGAAGGTCAGTATCCCCTTCGACGAAGACGAGGAGCACACGTTGCCGCTCGAGGCGCGACGATTCGTCGGGACACTTCGAGGCGTCGAGCATTTCGACGAAGGCGTCATTCTGCTTCGCGACGCGTGGACCGAAGACCGACGACGCGTGGTCGAAGGTCACGACTTGGTGATCGAACGTCCCGACGCGGACCCCTTGGTGATTCGACTCGAAACAGCGCCTGAGATGCTCGGGCAGGGGGAGCGAGTTCGTGCATCCGAGATCTCCGATGAAGCCCGACGACGCTTGGCGCTTGGGCCCGAGGACTCGCTTCGTGCGCTCACGCTGCGTGTCGGAGATCGGATCGAAGTGTTCTCGTCCCGCGAGCCAGGAAGCCAGGCACTCGACCGGTTCGAACTGGGTGGCAAAAGCCGCTCGTTTCATCGCCAAGAAGACAGCGCCTATCGAGGCTCGATGGCTCGCGCCGACGTGATCGTGTGCGACCCCAGAGCGGTCACCGTTCTGCGCAAGCTCTAGAGTTGTAGCGCGCCGATCACTTCGCTGATGACACGACCGAAGAAGGGTCGGTAGTCGGGCGCGCAAATCGATTCCAGTACAGCTCGCGAACCTAAATCATCGAGTCGCTGCGCAGTGTCGACGTAGCGAGGCGCCGCACCCGCAAACCCGACGGGTCCTGTGCAAACCGCGCGAGGCGTCAAATCGTCCAGCGCGGGAACCATGCGCGGATCGGTTTGGAGCGCGTCGAAGTCCGACGGATCGACATCGGTCGGCAGACCCACGATCGCGCCAAACACTACCTTTCCGGCGGCACCGGGGCGCAACGCACGAAGACCGTCAACGTAGCGCGAGATTGGATGAAGACCGGTCGAGTGAAAGTCGATGCACCGGGTCGACGAGACACCCCCAAAGGGTTCAGAGTCAGGATCGGGATCGAACAAACGTGGATCCGGCGTCGAACAGTCCTCCTCGTCCGAGAGAACGATCACGACAAGCACGCTGTCGTCCCGCACCATTCCCGCGTTGACACCGTCTCCGTGTCCGCCGGTCATGCCGTAGAAGTCGATGGTCGAGGTCGCAGGCGTGATCGCTTTGAGCATCGCTTCCAAAGGCTGCTCAAAACCACATCCGTTGATGCCCAGACGAGACTTGCACTCCACGTCGTCGACGAAGGCTGACGCCATGGAGGGATCCAAGGAGAGAATCGCGGGATACGAACTCGCGCATCCCATGGTGGGCTCCAAGTTGGTTCGCAGGACACCATCGTCGCCGAACTCGCGATCGAAGTCTGACGAGTTGCACCCCGTTGTTCCGGGATAGAGAAAACCGCCCACGCCCATGTCCGTCGAGACCACGCCAACCTGCAAATCCGTGATCGGCTCAAACGATTGGTCTTGGTAGTTGCCCGCGATCAGTCCCAACACCAAAGGCTCAAACGCTCCCGCGAGCTGAGTTTGCGCGGGTTCCATCGAACGCGAGTCATCGATCACCAAAAGCAAATCCACCGCACGAACCGGTGGGCCAGCATCGTGCGCATCGACGTCGATCACGTCGGGCAAGTCAGCATCGTTCGCGTCTGGGAACTGCACGTCCGGCGGAGCATCTTCCGGACCGGCGTCGTTTTCAGGTTCGTCGTGGCACAACCCGTCGCTCCAACAAAAGAATCCCGATGGGCATGCACCATCCGGACACGAGAACTGTTCGTCACGAGGATCGGTACAGGCGAACGCAAAAACCAAAAGCATCCACCGCGACATCAAAACGACCCCCGAACCGCAACGCCAGTCGCGCGAGCTTCGACATCGACGCTGGAATTGACGTGCCACACTGCTCCCGCGGCGAGCAGTGCGACGCCGAATGCGCCCGTGATCGCGCCTGCAACCCGACGTCGATCTGCCGCCTGTGCGTCATCGCGAACACTGGACCAGGAGGTTCCATCCTCCGCGTCGTTCACGGTGTTTGCGGATTTCGCCGCCAGGCCCAAGCCAAGCGCACCGCCCGCGATCGCGGCGCCGCCAGCAATCATCAACACGAGTCCACCGATCGGTCGACTCTCTGGCTCCGAAACCTCCGGGACCGGAGTCGGAGCAACGACGACCGGTGCGTCTTCCTCAGCCTGCTGCGCTCGTGACAACTGCTCACGAAGCACTTCGATCCGTGCTTCGATCGAAGCGCGCGAGTCGGTGTCTGGAACGCGCTGCAAGTACTCTTCAAACGCTTCGAGAGCACGCTCATCGTTGCGAATGCGCTCGGCCGCGTGACCAATGTTGTAGAGCATCTGTGCGCGGCCGCTCAGTTCGTACGCACGTTCAAAGTAGCCAAGCGCTTCTTCAAAACGACCACCGTCAAACGCAGCCCGTCCAGCCTGAAATAGCCCGCGTGCTTCCGAGTCCGTCTCCGCAGGTTGCTCTTGCGCGACAGCCGTGTTGTCGGGAAACGCCGTCGTAAACACGACGCACGTCACCATCCATTGGCAGAGCGCCAACTTCCAAAAATCCACGTGCCGGGTTGTGCATGAAGCGAGCCACCTGCCTTGCACGTGGTTTCTGGACGCGCTGACACATCCCGGCACAGCCGAGTGTGGTGATCTGACTTCAACCGAGCGCTTTGCGCACAGCCGTTCGAACGTCTTGGAGCCTGTACGGCTTCTTGAGGAACGCGCGGATCTTGGGCGACACCTCTGCGGACTGGTCGTACCCACTCGACATCACGATTGGAAGATCCGCACGAATTTTGAGCAACTCCTCGAGCGTCTCGTTGCCATCCATGATCGGCATCGTCAGATCGAGCAACACCAAGACGATGTCGTCGCGATGCGACTGAAACAACTCGAGCGCGCGCTCCCCGTTCGACGCGCAGAGAGTTTCGAAGCCCAAGTGCTCCATCATGTTGCTCGCGATAGACCGGATCGGCGCTTGGTCGTCGACGATCAACACGATGCCCTGACCACGCCACTCATCTCTTGGAGGAAGTTGAAGCGCCGCGGGAATGAGCTCATCCGTGGTTGGAAAGAAAATCTGAAACGACGTGCCTTCACCCGGCGCCGAAGTGATCCGCAAGGCTCCATGATGTCCGCGCACGACACCCAACACTGCCGAGAGCCCGAGACCGCGACCATCGATCTTGGTGGAAAAGAACGGATCAAAGAGCCGGCTCTGGGTCTCTTGGTCCATGCCAACGCCATCGTCGGAGACTTCGAAAAGCACGTATTCGCCAGGGTCAATCCCCCATTGTCCAAGTTCGTTGGCGCACACGTCAGCATTCAGGTTCGTTGTGCCGACCAACATGCGAATGGTTCCAGACCGTCCCTCGAGTGCGTCCGAAGCATTGGTGATCAGGTTCATCACAACCTGCTGAAGCTGGGTGCGGTCAGCCATGATCGCGGGGAGTCGTTCCTCGCGTTGCACAACCACGCGTGCCTTCTTGCTCACGACGACATCCAACATGTTGCGCATGTCGTGGACGATGTCGCCTAGGTCACACGGCTGGATTTCGAAACGACCGCGACCGGAATACGCCAAGAGCTGACGCGTCAGCTCCGCCGCTTGCGTCGTCAGCCGTTCAATCTGTTCGAGATGCGAGCGAACTCGGGACCCATCGCTTGGGACCTGCTTCAGAGCCAACCCCGCATGACCTAGGATTCCAGTCAGCAAGTTGTTGAAGTCGTGAGCGACTCCACCCGCCAGAACACCAAGGCTCTCCAGTTTCTGCGTGTGCAGAAGCCGACGCTCTAGCTCTTCGCGATCACGCTGCGCAGTTACGCGCGCGGTGACATCGATGACGTATCCGACGTAGTGCGTCGCATGGCCTGCTTCGTCGCGAACGATTTGAGTCGCGTCGTAAAGCCAACGTGAACTCCCATCGCGGTGCTTGATCTCGTAGGGCTCGTGAACAAACGAAGGCACGCCGCTCTGCGTCGCTTCCGCAACCTCGCGTCCAACTCGTTCTGCCGATGATGGTGCAATGAGGTCTCCGTACGCGATGTCGCCGCGCACGAACTCCTCCGCCGTCCAACCGAACACCTCTGCGGCGTTTGGCGAGGCGTATTCCACCGGCCAACCCGGATCATTCCGCCAGCGAAACACAACCACTGGCCCCTGTGTAAAGACGTCGCGCTCGACCTTCGCCACCCTCTGACCCTAACTCGCGATCAGGCTTTCCACGTCCCCCGAATGAGTGCTAGGCGTTCGCCATGGATCTCTTCAATCCCACCCCCGAGCACCGTCAGCTCCGAGAAATGGTCCGCTCTTTTGCCGAGCGCGAAGTTGAGCCGCAGGCGCTGGAGCACGACCGCACCGAAACGTTCAATGTGGACCTGTTTCGCAAACTCGGTGAACTCGGTTTGCTGGGAATCACCGCAGGTGAAGACGCAGGCGGTTCGGGTATGGACGCCGTTGCGGCGTGCATCGTTCACGAAGAGCTGTCTGCGATCGATCCGGGATTCACGCTCGCCTACTTGGCGCACTCGATGTTGTTCGTGAACAACCTCAATCAGAACGGAAGCGACGAACAACGCCTCAAGTACCTGCCACCTGCGTGTGACGGTCGCGCGATCGGTGGAATGTGCATGTCGGAGCCGGGCGCAGGGACCGACGTTCTGGGCATGAGCACCACCGCCACCAAAGACGGTGACGAGTACGTCCTCAACGGCGCGAAGATGTGGATCACCAACGGCGCGATCAGCAAGACCGAGCTCGGCGATACGTTTCTGGTTTACGCGCGCATGAAAGGCGCAGCGCGCCACGAGCTTTCGATGTTCATCGTCGAAAAGGGAATGCCGGGATTTAGCTTGGGCCAGAAGCTCGAGGACAAGCTTGGGATGCGTGCATCCACCACCGCGGAACTCGTGTTCGAGGATGTTCGTGTTCCTGCGGCCAACCTCGTTGGAAGCGAAGGAAGCGCCACGCTACACATGATGCGCAACCTCGAGATCGAACGCGTCACGCTCGCGGCGATGAGCCTGGGTATCGCTCGGCGTTCGATCGAGATCATGAACCAGTACGCACGCGAGCGAAAAAGCTTCGGCGAACCGCTCAACCGATTCGGCCAGATTCAACGCCACATCGGCGAGAGTTATGCGCAGTACATGGCGGGACGAACCTACACCTACGACGTCGCACGACGCATGGACCTCGCGAAGCCGGGAATGCGACTCGACACCGACGGTGTGAAGCTCTTCTGTTCCACGATGGGCAAGGACGTCGCCGACCGCGCGATCCAAACGTTGGGCGGGTACGGCTACGTGGGCGAGTACCGCGTCGAGCGACTGTGGCGCGATGCGAAGCTTCTCGAGATTGGTGGCGGAACGATCGAGGCACACCAAAAGAACATGACCCGCGACCTGAGCCGCGTTGAGAAGTTGAAGTGACCCTGACGCTCCTGGGGGGCGCGACGTCACGAGACTTTCAGGTGGCGTCCGAGAGCGTGCGTGGAGTGCGCGTGCGACGTGATATCGCCGCGGAACTCACCTCCGTTCACGTCGCCGTGTTCGAGGTGGAGATCAACAAGAAGAAAAGCCGCAAAGAAGAGGTGACTCGGGACATCCCGAACGTTGGCGCTGCAGATCTGGAGCACATCGACGACAACGGCGTGATTCGCGAAGGTTCGGAGGTTCGCCCCGGCACCATCTTGATCGGCCGCGTCGAAGAGCGCGGCGGAACCATGCTCTCGCCGGAAGAGAAACTCCTGCGCGCGATCTTCGGAGAAGCGGCGGGCGACGTTCGCGATACGTCGGTGCGCTGTAGCCCCGATGTGAAAGGTCGCGTGACCGAGACTTCGTTCGAAGCGTCCAAGGACCACACACACGCACGCGTCACCGTGACCGACGAGCGCACGCTGCGAATCGGCGACGTGCTGGAGATCGACGGCACACGCACGGTGGTCACTGCAATCGTCGACGACCAACGAAGCGAACTCGTCTGGGATGGTGCCTCGGGAACGCTCGCTGTCGCCAAAGTCGAAAGCGCCGAGACCATCCTTCAGGCGCGCTCGATTGGCCCCTACTCACTGGTCACGCAGCAGCCCTTCGGAACGAAGGCAACCTTTGCTGGGCAGCGTGTCGACGAGGCAAAACTCCGCGCACTGGAGTCAGCGGGTGCGTGGTTTGCCGCGGCCGAGATGCTCACGATCAAGTGCGACGACGTACCAGGTCGTACGCGGTTTTACGAAGGCATCGTCAAAGGCGACGCACGTCCCGACTTCGGACGACCGCAGAGTGCCGACGTTCTGTTGCGCGAGCTTCGCGCGTTGGGATTCGACGTCATCGAAGAAGAAGAAGGCGCGTCGTGAAAGACATCTTCTCGTTCTTCGAAAAGCCCAAGTCGGTCAGTGACCTCAAGGGGCTCACGATCAAGCTCCTCAACGACGAACGCATTCGGGAGCTGTCTCACGGACAAATCCGCAAACCCGAGACGCTCAACTACCGGACGTTGAAGCCAGAGCATGACGGGTTGTTCTGCGCGAAAGTGTTCGGACCGGTCATGGACTACGAGTGCTTGTGCGGAAAGTACACGCGCATGAAGCACCGCGGCATCGTCTGCGAGAAGTGTGGCGTCGAAGTCATCCAATCCAAAGTGCGACGGGAACGCTTCGGGCACGTCGAGTTCCCGGTCCCGCTGATTCATCCCTGGGGTTTTGACGCGCTTGCGGAGGTGCTGAATCGACCCGTCAGCGAGGTGTATCGCATTGCCGATGAGCAACTCTCGATCGACATGACCGAGATCGCGCCCGCACCTTCGCTGGACGCCGCGGGCTCGGCGCTAACAGGCCAAGAAGCACTCGAAGCTGCTGCCGGCGATGCCGGAAAGCATCTGTTTTTTCGCGCATGGCCGGTGTTGCCGCCGGACCTGAGACCACTGGTGCCTCTGAGTGGGGGACGGTTTGCAACCTCCGACCTCAACGATCTCTACCGACGACTGATCAACCGAAGAAACCGGTTGGCACGACTGATCGAACTCAATGCGCCCGTCATCATCATCCGCAACGAGATTCGCGAGCTCCAAGCTTCACTGGATGCGGTGGTCCAAAACGGGATGCGCGGGCGCAAGATCAAAGGACCGAACGCAGTCCTCAAAAGCTTGTTCGACATGATCGGTGCCGACCAAGGTCACTTGCGTACGCATCGCGGAAAGCAAGCGGACTACTCGGGTGCCGCGATCGCGGTCCCGGCGGATGTTGCGCCGGACACCATCCGTCTACCGCGCGAGATCGCGTTCGAGGTCTTCAAGCCGTGGATCTACAACCGACTGGAGGCGCTGGGATACACGACGACGATCAAGTCGGCGAAGCGAATGGTCGAACGCCGCGGACCCGAAGTCTTGGATGCACTGGAGATCGGAACGCGCGAACATCCGGTCATCCTCATGCACGGCGCACGGGTCGGTGGGTTTTCGATCGAACTCTGGGATGAGTTGGCCGTGGGCATGAACACCGAGGCCATGGACGCGATGGGTGTTGGTGACGCGGGGGACGTGGTGCAGATCCACATCCCGGGCTGCGACGCTGCGATCCGTGAAACTCGAGCTCTCGGAGTGGGAGTCGTTGCGACCGAAGCCGACGAACCAAGCGGCTGGCTCGGCAAAGCGATTCGAAGTCCGGCCGACGCGCTTCCGAAGTTGCTGATGGACTCCGCCATTCACGAGACAACCGATTCACTCGGGGATCGAAGCGCGAGGCGATTGCTCGGCATGATCGGCAACCCCAATGCCGACTCGACCGGCGAGCGCGTGGAATCGTGGCTTGCGCCAGCACCTCGCAAACCGGAGCCCGAACCCGGAGAGTCTCAGCTCAACGACATGCTCTTTCGGCATGTCGAAGAAATCGAATTCTCGATCCGTCTCGCGAACTGTCTTCAGAACATGAACATCCAGTTCATCGGTGAGTTGGTGCAACGCACCGAAGGGGAGTTTCTGAAAACGAAGAACTTCGGCCGAGGACAGCTCCGCGAGCTCAAGGAGATCTTGGCCGACATGGGACTCGGTCTGGGATTGAAGATTCCCAACTGGCAGCAGGAACTCGACGCACGGGGAATCAGTACGCCGAAACCCTACGTGCCGGCTGCGAGACCCGCTCGGATCGAATCACGACCGGCTCCGAGTCCCGAAAGTTCGGAACCTCGCGGCTACGACGACGACGACTTCGAAGACTTCGACTAGCGCGAGCAGACGGGGCGCTCGATCGGGCCACCCAGGCAACGCGGCAGGCCGTCGTCGGTGTCGCACGTGACGACGTCACCAGCGTTCTCGCACACGACGTTCGTGATGCCCTCTTCGAGGCACTGACCGGGCTCGTTGTCGCGGTTGACACACATCGCGCGCTCGCGGGTCGAGTCATCACCGGTAATCGGGATGCGAACACAAGCGGGCTGACAACCCTCGCCACTCCAGCGGTCCACACCGTCTCCGCACGCAGAGACCAAGCAAGCGAGAAATACCGACGCGATAAGAACGTGACGCATTGAAACCTCGGGCGCTCAATACCCCAACCCGTGGGGGGCGGCAACAGCTTCGCGGACACGAGGCGCAGAGTTGGATCTGAATTTTGGTGGGAGACGTGAGGCTCGGAGCCTGCAGAGAACGTTCTTTCCGGTCTCCTCCGCGACAGCGAGGCCGCTCATTTTAGATTCAGTCTAAGTTTCGCAATGCGCATCTCTTGTTCGGCGGGGCAAACAGCTTCGCGGACGAGTCGAACGCAACTAGCAACTGAGAGCACTGACCAGAGAACAGACAACAAGGACCGCCGGAGCGCGTGTGTATCTTCGTGCGATCCGTGTTCTGAATCCTCTGTTCCGTGCTCTCAGTTGCTAATTGCGTTCGTCGCGCAAACCGGTTCGCGGACCGCGGTTCATTTTTGTCCCGGAAGAGCTTCCATACTCCCGAGCTTCCAAGCTTCCGGATCCGCGAAGCGGAATGCTGCCCAGCCGGCGAAGCGGCAGCTCAAGCCGACTCAAGCAGCAAAAATTGGCGGACGACGATCACGCCACGGCCGCGCTTGTTCCAGCTGCGCGGCAAGACGTAGAAGCCGGCCATCCTCGCCGAAACGTCCCGTGAACATTGTGCCGATCGGCAAGTCTTGCGCGTTCCAATACAGCGGCACGTTCATGCTGGGTTGGCCCGTAAAGTTGGCCACGGGTGTAAACGGGATGAAGTGGAACACGCGTTCCAGCGTTTTCTCCAACAGGCCCGGTAGCTTCAGCGGAGCGCGTAGGTTGCTGCGTGCCACCAAGTCTTGAATGCGTGCTTCGAGTCCCTTGGGCTTCAACTCGCCGTGTTCAATCGGCGGCTGTCCCAATGTTGGCGTGAGAATCACATCGTAGTCCGCAAGGCGGTGCGCGAGACGACGCGTCTCCGCTTGCAGCTCACGAATCGCCAGAATCGTATCGGCGCCGGAAAACAGCGTCCCGAGTTGCGCGCTCAACCACGTTGCCGTTTCGAAGTCCTTCGGCGTGGCCTTCTTGCCAAGCAAGATTTCAGCGGCACGAAGCTCAGCAGCCGTGTTGCTGGCGACGACGGTGAAGAACGCTTGCGCCAGCTTCATCGGCTCGAACGCGGGTCGCACTTCCTCCACTTGGTGACCCAGCGACTCCAACAAGTTCGCGACGTCGTGCACCGCGGCTTTGCAATCCGGATGCACCTCGGAGGGCAGCGCCGGATCGGTGTAAAACCCAATGCGGAGCACGCCCGGATCCGAACCCGTCTCATCCAAAAACGGCCGTGACTGATGAGGTGGATGGTACGGACTAAACGACTCGGGACCTGTGGTCGCGTCGAGCGCAGCAGCGGAATCGCGAACCGTCCGCGTCAACACATGCTCAATCGCGAACCCGCTCCAACTCTCGCTCGAGTCAGGACCGGTCGGCGTGCGTGCACGCGTGGGTTTGAGACCAAAGAGTCCGCAACACGCGGATGGAATTCGGATCGAGCCTCCACCGTCACCACCGTGCGCCATCGGCACGACGCCGCTTGCGACGGATGCACCCGCACCACCGCTCGACCCACCACTCGTACGCGTGGGATCCCAAGGTGTCGACGTCCGAACTCCCCACACCTCCGGTTCGGTGACAGGGAGCAGACCGAGTTCGGGAGTGTGGGTCTTCGCGACAACGATCAGACCGCTCTTCCGATACCGACGATAGAGTTCGCCGTCGCGATGCGGCACCCACCCCTTGTAGAAGCGCGAACCCGCGTTGGTCGGCACGCCTTCGATCGTCTGAAGTAAGTCTTTGAGCAAAAAGGGCACGCCCTTGAACGGTCCATCAACCGGTCGCTCCGCCGCTTGCCGTGCGCGTTCATAGAGCGTGTCGACGACGCAGTTCAGTCGAGGGTTCACCGCTTCAATACGCGTGATGCACGTCTCGATGAGTTCGGCGCTGGTGACCTTCCCGTCACGAACCAGCTCTGCGAGACCTAGGGCGTCGTAGCGATCGTACTCGTCGAACATGGGCGGAGAGTACTATGCTCGCGCCTCGCCGTGACCGCGTACCCGCCCGACGTAGTTCCTCATATTCCCGACGTGCAACGGGCAAAAAAGGAACTCGAAGCACCGATACGTCGGTTCTTTCAGACCTTCGACCTTCTCAAGCGCGAACCTGAGTTCGAACGCCAGTGGGCCATTGTTGAACTCCGGCAGCGATACTTGTTTCGGGAGCAACGCCGAGAGCGACTGGAAGTTCCCGCGTCGGTTTCCATCGGACAGCCGCCGCCAGTTCCAGAGCAGTTCCTGGATCACGCGCGTGCCCACAGTTGGGTCGAGCGCATGGACGCAAAGTTCCACGCCTGTACGGGATGCTCGTTTTCTCCAGGCGAACAGCTCTGTGCGGCATGTGGAGGAAGTGGACGACAGATCACCCGCAATGAGTTCATGTTGTGCACGGCGTGTGACCAAACCGGTCGCGTGACATGCAGCTTGTGCAACGGCGAACAGCGCTGCGTTTGGGCCGAAGTTTCGTACGTACGCGACTACCCGGAGTCGTACAGGCGGTTTTACCGTCCTTTCCAGAGTCAGTTCTCCGCAGGCGCGACTGCACTGGTCGAGTACTTGGAAGGACGTGATGCACCTGAAGCGCTGTACGTCTCGCTGGACCAGCGTCGAAAGGGTCCGTACCGCGATGGTCCGACTGGAGAAACTGATTTCCACGGGTTTCAACTCGGCGTCGCGGCCGATGCAGCGCGCAAGGAGATTGCGCGACGCGAACGACAACGCCCGCTTCTGCGCGAGATTCACGTGCTCGCGTGGCCTGTGCGAGAGCTGGTCTACCGAGTACTCGGAAGCACTCGACGCATCTTGATGGTCAGCGACGGGCACGGTGTGCCGCTTCTGTTTGTGGACTGATGCGAATCGTTTTGGCGCTTTGGCTCTTGGGTTGTGCATCGAGCCCACCGCCGCGCCCGGCCACCGATGTCGCTGTCGGCTCGGAGCCTTGGAACCACATCGCACTGGGCGAGTGGTCGATCGAACTGCCCGACGAGGCATTGAGCCACGTGCGCCTGAGCTGGGGTTTGGGTGAACAACGTGCAGAGCTCTCGCTAAGCGGTGCCGCGATCGGTGCGTCTGTGGAGCGTCTCGCCGACGAGGAAGCCAACACGATGCGTACGCTCAACCCCGACGTGAGGGTGGAACGTCGCCGGACTCACGTGGCAGGTGTCGTGGCGATCGGACTCACACAGGGGCAACGCGATGTCGTCGTCGCGATGCGAAATCCGTGGCGAACGTTTCGTCTCGCCGTTGCTGGTGGATCTGCCGATGCTTGGTTCGGTGATGGGACGCGCTTGGCGGACATCGGGCTCTCACCACAATGGCCGCTGCAGGAAGCGCGCTTCGAATGCGCTGAGTATGTATTGACGGCTTCACGCGAACCCTCGCGAGGAGAGCGTGTGGCGCAGCACGGCGAATGGTCCTTGTGGTTGCGGATCAAAACCAAAGCCCCGGATGCGCTGGAGGGGATCCGCCAATCGTTTGGGCGATGAGCCGCGAAGCTGTTTAGACAGCAGACTTATCGATCGCTCGACGCGCCATCGAGACCAAACCATAGGGATCGAGTGGCTTAACCAAGAAACCATCCGCGCCGATCGCTTGAAGCAAACGCCAATCGCGACCGCCTCCAAACGCTGTCACAACCAAGATCGGCATGTGCTTGAGTTGTTCACGGCCGCGAATGGCTGCGGTCAGTTCCACGCCGTTGAGTCCTGGCATATCGAGGTCGACGATCGCTAACGATGCGGGCGTTTCGTCGAGCGCACGCAGTGCAGCTTCTCCGTCCGGGACACAGACGACGTTCGCACCCGGAAACGCAAATTCCAGCGTCGCGCGGACAACATCGAGGAACTCATCGTCGTCGTCCGCCACCACGATCCGCAGCTCTTGTGAGCTTTGAAGCACCGTTTCACGCGCCTGAAGCAGCGCGCGACGAAACGCGTCGGTGGACGCGTAGCGTTCGTCGAGATCGCGCGAAAGGCCTCGCATCAGAACTTCGTCAAACGCTTCGGGCAGATCCGGCCGGGCTTCACTCGCACGACGTGGAGGGATGCGTTTCGTGTGCACGTCGAACAACTGACCAACGTCTTCGATCGGAAAGGGCAGGCGTCCCGTGAGCATCTCGTACGCGGTAACCGTGAGTGAGTACACGTCCGAACGCGGATCGAAGACGGGCTCACGGGAGTAGACCACCTCGGGTGAGATGTACGCGGGCGTGCCCACAATCAACTCGTGCGTGTCTCGTTCACCGAGTGCGCGGACGAGACCAAAATCCGTCACCGCGACTCGAAACGAAGGCCCGATCAGAATGTTTCCAGGCTTCACATCCGCGTGGACGATTCCCGCCTCGTGAATTGCGCTGAGTCCCTGGCATACCTGGTCAAGAATGCCGAGGACTTCATCGACGGAAGGTGGCTGTCGCTGCATGACCCACCGGTCGATCCACTCCGCAACACTCTCGCCAGGCACGTACTCCATCGCGAAGTAGGGCAACCCATCGTGCTCACCGTACGAAAAGATCTGCACGACGTTCACATGACGAACGCCGGCCATGGCACGGGCCTCGGTGAGGAAGAGCTCTTGCGCGTCGCGCGTCCCCAACGCGTCGGGGCTGATCATTTTGACCGCAACTTCGCGCTCTAGCTTTACGTCTTTGCAAAGCAGAACGAGTCCCATCCCTCCGCGACCCACCATGCGGTCCACGCGGTACGCCTCATCGATGAGAGTGTCCGGCGGAACGTCGAGATCGTGCACCTCCGAGGGATCGACCATTATGGGCTCGTCTTGAGACACCCGAGGTCTAATCGTGCCAAACTAAGGTCGGGTGACTCAAGATGATGACCGATTAGCGGGCCTCGACGCGACGATTGCTGCGCTCAAGGCGAAGACTCGGCGTGGTCTTGGGCAGCGGGCAGAAGCTGTCGCGGCGGCAGTCGGAGCATGGCGAGCCGGGGAGGATCGGGCGATTGAGGTGCGCCGGCTTGCACACAAACTGCGGGGCGCCGCTGAGAACGAGACGCTTCGCGCTCTCGCCGAAGTGGTGGAAACCAGTGCTGCACAGGGAAAAATTCCTACGCCGGACCAGGTTGCGCGCCTCCTGACGCTCGCCAAAGAGTCCGCCAAGTCGAACGAGCCCCAGGCCTCAGTTCGCGCCTCCAAAGTCAGCCGTCGCGCACGCGTACTCGTCGTGGACGATGACGAGGCCATCCTCCGCATGGTCAGTATGACGCTCGAGCGCGTCGGTGGGCATGACGTGGTCAGTGCATCCACCGCGGACGAGGCCAAGCACGCGCTCGACAGCAAAGCGTTCGACGTGATCTTGCTGGACGCGATGATGCCGGAGACCAACGGACTTGAGCTTTGTGGAGAAGCACGAAAACGTGAACTGCAACAGGACGCAACGTTGGTGGTTCTATCCGCGGCAAACCGAAGCCAACTCGGATGGCCGCAGGAAGGCGGTCCCGATCACTGGTGGCTCAAACCCATGCCGGGATCACTCCTCGTCGCAGAGATCGGAAAACTGATAGACGCGCGTCGGGATGACAAACGAACCGCGTAGCGGGCGGCTCGGCAACGCGCGCGCAAACGAACGAATGGAGCGCAACAACACGCGGGCCTTACGACGCCGGCTCACGACAGCGCGACCGGCAAGCACGTCGCACTCGCGTTCGCGCAACACGGTTCCGATCTCGCGATAGACCCGCGCAGCCACCTCGATCGCGAGTGCGCTTTGCGCATCTAAATCGACGTATCCCTCGCGCGCATCAGCGTAATATCGGTCCGCGACCCTCAACGCACGAGCGACAACCCGGCGCGTTTCCGGCGCAAGATCATCGGTGGGCACGGTGACCGATGCTTCTTCAAACCACTGGGCCGGCAAGTAGCGTCGCCCCATGGCCCAGTCTTCAGCGACGTCACGGCTGATGTTGGTGAGCTGCATGGCCCACCCCAACTTGGCTGCGGGCCGTAGAGCTCGATCGTGTCGAACACCAAGAACATGGCAGCACATCAACCCGACCACTCCGGCGACCCGGTGGCAATACTGCAGCAGTTGCCGCTCTGTATCGTACTGCCACTGTCCGGCATCGAGTCGTACGTCCATCTCCATGCCGGCGATCAGCTCGTCGACGTACGCGCGAGGAAGTTGGCGCTGATCGATCAACACGCGCATCGCACGCAACACCACTCCGTCGACGTTGCCCGAACCAAAAAGCGCATCGGCTTCCTCACGCAACGCAATCAGCGCTGCGGGTCGATCCTTCGCCGGAACCTCATCGATCGCATCGTCGACGTGTCGGCAGTACGCGTAGAGCACCGCGGCAAAGTCGCGCGAGTGTGTTGGCAGCAGTCGCGCCGCCAACGCAAAGCTACGCGAGTTGCGTTCCAGCACAGCACGACACTCGGCGACGGACGCGCGATCCACGCGAGGCGCTTAGCCCGCAAAACTCAGCATATCAAGGGACTGAATGGCGATTCATTTTTGTCGTTGACACCGTAGGGGCCGGCTCGGGAGCATTCGCGCGTGTCGGCGTACCCCGTGATCCGCTCGAAGCTGGACCTCCGCTCCGAAACCTTCGAAACCAATCGCGCCACCGCGCTTGAGAGTCTCGCCAAGATTCACGAGCAGCTGGCCAAAGCCAACGCAGGCGGCGGGGAGAAGTACACCAAGCGCCACTTGGATCGCGGCAAGATCCTCCCGCGCGATCGCATCGAGCTCCTGCTGGACCGCGACTCGTACTTTCTCGAAGTCGGCGCACTCGCAGGAAACGGCATGAAGGGTGAAGCCACGGGCGGTTCCGTCGTGGGCGGCGTGGGTCTGGTCAGCGGCGTGGAGTGTGTGATCACGGCCAGCGAAGCCACGGTGAAAGGCGGTGCCATCACTCCGATCAGCCTGGCGAAGACCGGACGACTCTCCGACATCGCAGAGCAGAACAACATGGTGAGCGTCAGCTTGATCGAAAGCGCGGGCGCGGACCTTCCCAACCAGGACCAGATCTTTGTTCGCGGCGGACAAGGCTTCCGAGACCTGACGCGTCGCTCCAAAATGAAGCTACCGACAATCTGTTTGGTGTTTGGTAGCTCGACTGCGGGGGGCGCCTACCTGCCCGGCATGAGCGACTACGTCGTCATGGTGAAAGAGCGCGCGCAGGTCTACTTGGCCGGTCCCCCTTTGGTGAAGATGGCCACGGGTGAAGAGACGGACCATGAGGCGCTGGGTGGTGCGCAGATGCACTCGGCGATCAGTGGTGTCAGTGATTACCTCGCGGAAGACGAGCTCGATGCCCTGCGTTTGGGTCGCGAAATCGTGGCGCACTTGGATTGGCGCAAGCAGCATCCGACCCCGCGTGAAATTGAGGAGCCCATCTACGATGCGGAAGAACTGTTGGGCGTTGCGTCGGCAGACATGCGGCATCCTTTTGATCAGCGCGAAGTGATCGCCCGCATTGTCGACGGTTCACGGTTCAGCGAGTTCAAACCGCTTTACGGCAACACCCTGATCTGTGGCTGGGCCCACCTTCACGGGTATCCCGTGGGCATCCTCGCCAACAACGGGACGCTCTTCAGCGAGTCGGCCAACAAGGGCGCGCAGTTCATTCAGTTGTGCAACCAGACGGGTACCCCTCTGCTCTTCTTGCAGAACACCACCGGCTTCATGGTCGGCAAGAAGTACGAGCAAGAAGGCATCATCAAGAACGGCGCCAAGCTGATCAACGCGGTGTCCAATAGCACCGTACCGGCGATCACGATCATGACGGGGTCGAGCTTTGGCGCTGGCAACTACGCGATGTCCGGGCGGGCCTACGCGCCACGCTTCCTGTTCACCTGGCCCAACCACCGCATCGCTGTGATGGGCGGAAAGCAACTCGCCGGTGTGTTGGACATCATCCAACGCCAAGCCGCCGCCAAGAAGGGCATCGAAGTCGACGAGCAACGGCTCAACGTCATGAAGACGATGACCGAGCAGATGATCGACAAGCAGTCCCACGCGCTCTACGCCACTGCGCGTGTCTGGGACGACGGCATCATCGACCCGCGCGATACCCGTGCGGTCGTCGCGATCTGTCTGAGCGCCGCCTACAACCGGCCCTTCGAAGGCACCAACGAGTGGGGCGTGTTCCGACACTGACATGGACTTGGTTCTTGATCGATGGAACACGCAGTCGTGTTTGATTCTCGGTCGGCGTTTACGCGAACCGGTCCCCGAGGGAACCACTGCAGGACGCGTGATGCTCGGCCGCTATGCGGACGTGGAGTACTGCGCAGATGACGGTGGCGAGGTGAAGCTTCGCTACGTCCCGGGTGTGTCGCCTCTCCAGCGCGACTTCGAGGCGACCGGACCTCACACGGAGATGGTTGCGGGCACGCTCGAAATCTCGGCCGACATTCACGACGGCCAGAACGCGTTTCGACGCTTCGAGCCCTACCCGCTCAAACTGCTCCAGGATCAGCACAAGGGCATGGCCGCGTTCGAGGAGATGTTTCCCGACACACTCGAAGAACTGGCGATCGACGAGGGTGCGGCGTGGCACCTGATTCCCGGTCCGGCCGCCGAAGTGCATCTCTTCTACGGCAGCTTGCTCACCCACGGGCAAGCGGATGCCCTACCCGAACGCGCGATCCAAACCATGCGCGGGCGGGCGCCCGACGGAAACGACCATAAACGCGTTGCAGTCGGCGCACGCATCACGGCAGCGCGTGCCGAGGAACGATTCACCCTGGTCGACGATGCCAAGCTCGACCCCAAACGTTACGACGCGGTCACCCGCGTGATCCGAAACTTCGCGAGCAAAGCCAAACTCGGGTTCGTCATCGTTCCCACGTCGGCGACTACCGAGCGCGAGCTTTACGAAGAGGCTTTTCATGACGGCTGAGATTCGAACGATTCACACTCTGCTGGTCGCGAACCGTGGCGAGATCGCGCGCCGCATCTTTCGCACGGCGAAAGCGATGGGCATCCGAACGGTGGCGGTGTACTCCGATGCCGACGCGGACATGCCCTTCGTGCGCGAAGCGGACCGCGCCTATCGCATCGGACCGGCAGCAAGCGCCGAAAGCTACTTGAAGACGAGTGCGATCCTGGACGTGGCGAAGCGTTCGGGTGCCGATGCGATCCACCCCGGCTACGGGTTCTTGTCGGAGAACGCAGAGTTCGCCAAGGCGGTGGCCGATGCCGGACTGATCTTTGTCGGTCCCACACCCGAAGCGATTTCCGCCATGGGTTTGAAGCGCGAAGCCAAGGCCACAGTGTCTGCGGCGGGCGTTCCCGTGGTGCCGGGTTACGACGGTTCGGATCAAAGCGACGCATCCCTGATTGCCGAAGCCAAAAAGATCGGCTTTCCGGTATTGCTCAAAGCGAGTGCGGGCGGCGGTGGCAAGGGCATGAAGCGCGTCGACGCCGAGAGCGAACTTGAAGCCGCGATTGCGAGCGCGAAACGCGAATCACAACAGTCGTTTGGCAACGATACGTTGCTGATCGAGAAGTATGTTGAGAACCCGCGACACGTGGAGATTCAGATCTTCGGCGATGCCCATGGCAACGTCATCCACCTGAACGAACGCGAGTGCTCGATTCAACGCCGTCATCAAAAGGTGCTCGAAGAGAGCCCTTCGGTCGCACTCGACGTAACGCTGCGCAAAGCCATGGGTGATGCGGCCGTGCAGGTTGCCAAATCGATCGGCTATCGAAACGCAGGCACGGTGGAGTTCATTTTGAGCGCGGAGGGCGAGTTCTACTTCCTCGAAGTGAACACGCGGCTGCAGGTGGAGCATCCCGTAACGGAGATGGTGACGGGACTCGACTTGGTTCGGGAGCAGTTGCGCGTGGCCGAGGGGCATCCGCTTTCGCTGAGCCAAGACGACGTGCGTCAGCACGGGGCATCGCTTGAGGCGCGAATCTATGCGGAAGACCCTGACCAGGGATTCCTGCCGCAAAGCGGTCGGGTGCTGGACTGGTACGTCGAAGGTGACGTGCGCGTGGATTCGGGAATCGAGAGCGGTTCGGAAGTTGGCATTCACTACGATCCGATGCTCGCCAAGTTGATCACGCACGGTCGCGACCGCGAAGAAGCCACCCGCAAGATGCTCAGTGCGCTTCGTTCACTCAGCGTGCAGGGCATCCGCAACAACCGCGACTTTCTAATTCGTGTGTTGGAGCACCCCGCGTATCGAAAAGGCGAGATCGACACCCACTTTCTCGACCGACATCCCGTCGAACCCTCGCAGAGTGACCCCTCCGTGGCCGCTGTTGTCGCCGCGCTCTTTCAGCACGAACAACGTCACGCAACGCGCGCTGTACTTCCGAGCGTGCCAAGCGGATTCCGAAACAACCCGCGCCGCGGACAAGACGCCACGTTCCTGCTGGGCGACGACGTGATCGAGGTGGTGTACACCCACGACACTCGCAATCCGGGCAACTTTGAAGTCAAGGTGGGCGGCGAAACCCTCGGCGCTCAGTTGATCGAGTGTGACGCGCCTTGGTTGGTCGCGGTTGTCGGCGACGAGCGTGTGCGTGCACGCGTCATCACCAGTCCCGGCGTACTGCACGTTCACTTGATGGGCGAAGGTCGTTCCTACTCGTTGGCGGTATCGCCACGATTCCCCGACACGGCGAGTGCTGTACCGACGGGTGGATGCATCGCTCCGATGCCGGGTCGGGTGGTCCAGCTCCAAGCCGCTGAAGGAGATCGCGTGACTGCGGGTCAGGTGCTGTTGGTGATGGAAGCCATGAAGATGGAGCACACGGTGACTGCACCGCATGATGGCGTGGTCCGCCAGATCGCCGTCGCCGAAGGCGATCAGGTCGAGGCAGATGCGCTCTTGGCGGTCGTCGAAGCCGACGACACAGAGGACTCGTAGACGCCAACGCCCACGACTGCTAAACCGGCCCAGTCTTGGGCGTCAAAGAGACCATCGATTACGACCCGACCGAAGAGCTCGTCGAAGAGGGACGACGCGCTTTGGCCGATGGTCGCACCGACGAAGCGCGCTTTGCGTTTTCGGAAGTCCTCAAACGTCGACCCGATCATCCGCGTGCGCTTCTCGCGATGTCGTACCTCGATCGGAGCCGATCCGACGTCCCCCCCGCGCCTGCGAAAGGCGTGCTTTCGATCGACGAAGAGATCGTCGCACTCGTTCAACAAAAAGAATACGAGGAGGCGCTGGTCCTGCTCGAACGAGCCCGCGTTGAGCGACCGGATGATGAAGCGGTGCAGCGAAGTCGCGAACATATTCGCAGCCACCTGATGAAGAAGTGGAAGAAAGCACTCGGCGGCGACAGCGCCATGGTTGCTCTCTTCGAACCGAACATGGATCACTCGCTCGGTCTTCGCATGCCCGCCAAGTTGAGCGAGCTACTCGACGACGAAGACGAAGATCCGTTCGAGACGCTCCGGACACTCGCAGCGTGGAATGAAGAAGGGCTGTTGCGCGCACACGTGCAGCGAAGGCCGACTCCAATTTTCACCGAACGTGGTGATCCCTTGGTGACGGTCGACTCCAAGGAGCGCGACATCTCGGAAGAGACCAACGAAGGCGGCATGAGCGCAGCCAGTATGTTCTACGGGGCGCTCGTCATTCTCGTTGCAGGCGTCGCGTTGCTCTGGCTGCTGCTGCGCTAGTCCGAGCCTGCGAGGACCTTCTCAAACCCACCCATCGTGAAGGTGGCGAGGGCATCCAACGCGGCGTCGGTCTCCCCAATCCTCTTGTCGAGCAGGCCTTCGACGGTGGCGAGCGTCATGCCCACGATCAGCTCGGCGTAGAAGTCCAAGTCCAACGCAGAGCCGAGACCCCACTTTTCCATGTCGGCCTTCAGATCCGCTCGCGCTCGATCGGTAATCTCGCTCCATCGCTTGCCAAGTGGTGACCCCGCATCACGGCGGTGTCGAAGGAAGAGTTCCGCCATCTTCGGTTCACGCAGCAGCGCTTTGACCGAGGCCGCGTACGCACCGCGTACAAGATCAAAAGGTGCGCCCATGCGCAGCTCGGACCGATACCCCTTGAGTCGCTGCAGGAGTTTCTGCGCCACGGCGTCCGCGGCTTGGGTAAGCGCGTCCTCCATGTCGCTGAAGTGCACGTAGAACGTGGGTTGAGCCACACCCGCTGCTTCAGCGATACGCCCTGTGGTCAGTGCAGACCGTCCATCGCGGTACAACACCTTGAGGGTGGCATCGACAAGCTTCTGATGCGTGCGCTCTTTACTGGCTTTGCGTGAGGCCACGTGCCGGGAGAGTACAGCATTTCCACCGCGGATGAGCGCAATCGCAGTGCTATCCTCAAACGATGGCGCTGGAGCCACAACTCGTCCCTCCGCATACACGGGCACAAAGCTCGGTCGCGCGGGTTTCGGACGATTGGTACATCGTGGCGCGTAGCGACGAACTCCGTGGCAAACCGATCGCACGAACGCTCTTGGGGATTCCACTCGCCGTGTTTCGAACGCGCGACGGAGAGGTTGGCGCAGTCTTGGATCGCTGCCCTCACCGAAACGTTCCTCTCTCGCTTGGACGCGTGCAAGGCGAGCGTCTGGAATGCGGCTATCACGGTTGGCAATTCGACACGGAAGGTGTGTGTCGCAAAGTCCCTGCTTTGTGTGGAAACGCGGAGGGCAAAGCGCGCCGAGTAGACGCCTATCCCGCCACCGAACGACAGGGATTTGTTTGGGTCTACGGGCGACCTGAGCCTGCGGCGCGACGCCCTTTCGTGTTTCCACACATGAACGACCCGGACTACACGACAGTGCATCAGACGCTGGACATGGAAGGCACCGTTCACGCGGTGGCTGAAAATGCCCTCGATGTTCCGCACACCCACTTTCTGCATCGCGGATTGTTTCGAAGCGAGGGAGAGCGCAACGAGATCGAAGTCGTCGTGCGTCGTTGGCACGATCGCGTGGAAGCGCAGTACATCGGAGAGCCACGCCCGGAAGGTGTGATCGGACGCGTCCTCGCACCGAGTGGCGGGTTGGTCGAGCACTTCGACCGCTTTCTCCTGCCCAGCATCGCTCAGGTCGAGTACCGGCTTGGCGACGACGCACACATCATCGCGTCCACAGCGCTCACACCTCTGTCCGATTTCCGGACAAGACTCTTCGGCGTGGTCTCGTTCCGGCTTGGTTTTCTGCCGGCGCGTCTTGGCAACGTCGCAGCACGGGTGCTCAAACCTTTGGGTCTTGCGATTCTCAAACAAGACGCACGCATGCTCGAGCGCCAGACCGACACGATTCGTCGCTTTGGAGGCGAGCATTACGCGTCCACCGAAGTGGATGCACTTGGGCCCTCGATCATGAAGCTCTTGCGTCAGGCGGAACGCGAACGTCCCGAACCTGTGGACGAACCCCACGTTCGAACCTTTCGGATGCACGTATGACTGTTGTGCTCGGCGGCCGCTACGAACTGGTCGAACCGATCGGTGCCGGCGGAATGGCTCGTGTTTGGCGCGGTTGGAGCAGTGTCGGAGGAGCCTTTCGGCGTCCGGTCGCGATCAAAGAGCTCCTGCCCTACCTCGCCGACGACGAGAACTTTGCAAACATGTTCACGGAAGAAGCGCGGATCATCTCGCAGCTTCACCACCCCAACATTGTGGCCACGTACGACTTTGGCACCGACGATCACGGGTCGTACATCATCATGGAGTACATCCCGGGTCTCGACTTCGGGAAGTGGATCCTTCACCACGCATCAACCCAGCAACGAACCGACTGGAGCATCGTGTGCGCGGTGATCATGAACGTGTTGCGCGCACTCAAGGCAGCGCATCGTGGTCTTGACGCGAAGACGCCGGTGTACCATCGCGACGTCACGCCGACGAACGTGCTCCTTGGACAACACGGTTCGGTCAAACTGGGTGACTTTGGTCTTGCACGCGCCATGGACCGCGTGACGATGACCTCGCCGGGCGTGGTGAAAGGCAAGCTCTCCTACGTGGCGCCCGAGATTCTCGGCGGTGCGCGCAGCAACCACGCCACCGACATCTACAGCCTGGGCATCATTCTTTGGGAGGCGCTCGCCACACGACGACTCTTCGAAGGTGTGCAGGATTTGGAACTCTTCGTGAAAGTTGGCGAAGGCAATGTTCCCTCGCTGCGAAAAGAACGGAGCGATGTGCCGGCGGGAATCCACAGCGCGCTCGAACGCATGGTTGCAAAGGACCCGACGCAGCGCTTCGAGTCCGCGCAGGCAGCGCTCGATGCGTTGGATGCGGTCGTCCGAGCTGCGGGAACCATCGTGACCGCGGATGACCTTGCTGGAAGCGTCGCGCGCATTTCATCGCAGCCCTAGCCGGCCTGAGGTCGACGAAAAGTCGCGTGGTAGAGTGCGCGAATGCGGCACCAGACTCTGCGACTCCGGACAGCACTGGTTATGGGCATCGTCGTTGCGCTCGCGTGTGGAGACGACGACGGTACGGCAGACGCGGGCACCGACGCCGATCCCGTGGATGCGCAGGTCGACGCCTCGGCGCCGGATACAGGCGACGACGACGCGGGTGAAGCCGACGCGGGTGCAGACGATGCATCGCCCGATGTGTTCGACGCGGGTCCGATCGGAAGCGCTGGTTGCGTCGATGGCGAAGGCATTCCCGAAGGCCCCAACAGCTTCATGCTGGATGGCATGGAGCGTCGCTACGTCATGCGCCTACCCACCGACTACAGCCGAGATCGCGCCTGGCCTTTGGTCTTTGCGCTCCACGGAAACGGCGGAAACACCGGCTACTGGGACAGCGAGGGTGGTTCGCGAAACATTCGTGATGTTGTCGCGGATCACGCGGTGCTCATCGTCGCCGAAGCGATCGACAACCGGTGGCGGGACTACGACATGCCGAGCGATACCTGGCCCGCGCGCATCGACATGGAACTTCGGTACTTCGACGAGCTCGTGAACCGCGCGAGTGCGGACCTGTGCATCGACGAAGACGCAATCTTCACGATGGGCTTTAGCGGCGGCGGATCGTTTAGCGGTCTCTTGGGTTGCCAGCGGGAGTACATTCGAGCATTCGCGGCAGGCGGATCGGTGATCTACTTCGACGAAGAGGACTGCGTTCAGTCGCCTCCTGCGTGGATCACGATCGGCACCGAAGAACTCACTTCCGGCCGCGAAGCGTTCCGCGATTTCTTCCGCGACGGCGCCGGCTGCATGGAGAGTACGATGAGCACCGATCCCGACCCGTGTGTGGCGTACGACGGGTGCGACAACATCGTGCACTACTGCCAGCACCCCGATGGACATGTGTGGCCAGGGTTTGGCACCGAAGCGTTCTGGTCGTTCTTCGAACAGTTTGTGGGCGAGTAGCCGGCGCATGATCGAACTCAAACGCGTCCGCGCCAACGGGATCGACTTTGCGTACTACGAGGAGGGCGAAGGTCCGCTCGCGCTGCTGATTCACGGTTTTCCGGATACGCCGCAAACTTGGGATGCGGTTCGGCCGGCACTCGCCGCGAAGGGATACCGTGCGGTGACGCCGTTCTTGCGCGGGTACTACCCGTCGAGTCTCGCGCCCAACGGCAAGTACGACATCCAGACCTTGGCCGAGGACGTCGTTGCGCTGATCGCCGCGCTGGGAGAATCGGAAGCCACGTTGATCGGCCATGACTGGGGTGCTGCAGCCACATATGGAGCGGCTGCGATTGCGCCGGACAAGGTTCGCAAGCTCTTCACGCTCGCGATTCCGCATCCTGCGGGAGTACCGCCGTCGCCCAAAGTGTTGTGGGGTGCACGACACTTCTTCAAACTCAAGCTGCCAGGTGCAGCCAAGCGCTTTCGTCGAAATGACTTCGAAGAAGTCGATGTGCTCGTGCGGCGATGGTCACCGGCATGGAACTACGAGCCGGAGGAGACACTCGATGCGAAGGAGTGTTTTTCGCATCCAGGTTCAGCGGAAGCGGCGATTGCGTACTACAAGCAACTCAGTCCGATTTTGCCGCGCTGTCATCGAGCGAAGATCCGCGTGCCGACGGTGGTGTTCGGCGGGACGGACGATGGAGCGCTCGATGATCTCTCGCTCTACGACAAAGCGGGTTCACGCTTCGAGGGTGAGTACGAAGTGGTGAAAATGCCGGGTGGGCATTTTCTACATCGAGAGCATCCAGAGCGTTTCCTAGAAGAATTGTTGCAGCGGCTCTAAGCGCGACTACTTCACAGAATGCGCGACCATCGCGTTCAACGCGTCGTGGCCATCATCGAGTGACTCTGCGCCCAGATCGGCCAACGTTTCGCGCGGATGCGGCGTCCAAGGAACGTCGGTTCCCGCCGCTGCGGGCGCGTAGGGCTTGCCGTCGTAGGTCTCGCGCTTTCCGAGGATAAACGCACGAAAGCAGTACGCAGCCAGCGACTTCTGATCCAGGTTCGGGTGGATGTGCGGTGCCACCATCTCCGCATGCGCGGCCGGCGTCAGGCTCCAGTGCAACCCAGGCTTCATGTGGTGCACGGTGTGAAAGCCGTTGTTGAACGTGAACCAGTTCACCAACTTGCCGACGAAGTTTCGTGAGTGGTTGAACTCGCTGTTCTCGTCACACCCATCGTGCTGCAAGAGGTTCATCGTGACGATGCCCCACTGCGCGTAGAAGTGCGGAATTAGCCAAAACAGAATCGTCTTTCGCCAATCCAAGAAGAGCAGAACACCCGTTACTCCCCACAGCGCGATCAGCTCGTACACCATCTGACGAAACCAGCGTGGATGACGCGTGCGCATGGTCTTGGTGTAAGCGGTGTCGGCTTTCATGATTCCCGGAATGCAGCGAACCATGAAGAAGAGCAGGTTGAGTCCGTTGTGGATTCGAAAGCGAGTCTTGGTCGTGCGCATGACATCGCGCTCCGACTGCGTGTGCTTGTGATGACTGAGGTTGTGGCCAGGCACATACGAGCTGACCGGATGCCCATAGCTGAGCGTCAACACGACCTGCCAAATCTTGTTCAGTCCGCGCTTCTTGAAGATCGGACAGTGCACGCCGTTGTGTGTCGAGACCGCGCCTTGGAAGCTCGTGATGCACACCACGATGAAAAGCGGAATCGCCAATCGCAGGTCCGTCGCCGCCAAGTCTTGGGGCGTCGTAATCCACAACACCGCCGTGAGCCCGAAGTAGAGCGCGATGAAGAAGAGCGTCCGCAAGTCGGCTGAGTAGCGAAGCATCGAACCAGACCATAGCCCTACCCTGCCAACCCCTCCAGTCGACGACCGGCCAAGCGGTCAGTTTTGGCTAGCCGCTGAGCCCACAAAGCGTGCAGCCTGAGGTTCCACGCGTATTGCAGCAGCCGTTGCAGCAGAAATCAGGAGCGCCGCAGGTCATGCCGCAACCTGTGCAGTGAGAGGGCGAGTAGAGGATGTCGTTTCCGCCAGGATCGGGGGCGATGCAGGTTCCAGCACAGTTGATCGGGACTGGGTCCGCACAAGCAGCAACGCAGACACGCCGATCCTCGGGACCGTTGCCAGTCACGCCGCACACCGGTGTCGCACCAGAGCATACCGTCAAGCAGTCACCGCAATGGTCTGGCGACGTCAGGTCCGTTTCGCAACCGTCTTCGTATACGCCATTGCAGTTGCCGAGCCGACGCTCACACTCAATGACACATCCCCCGGACTCACACGAGACGAGGTCTCGTCCGACGAAAACCCGGTCGGGCGTCGCGCAGGAATCACCGCAATCGACACAGTTGCTCACCGTACCCAGCCCAACCTCACATCCGTCGCTCATGTCGTCGTTGCAGTCCGCGAACCCAGCCGGACACGACGTGTCCGGTGGCACATCCAACGGCACGTCAACCGGCGCATCGACGCCGACGTCGGGCGTACCTGCATCGGGCTCCCCAATACAACCTTCAGGCGTGCACCGACGCGAGTCACACAACTCGTTGTCGAACAAGTACAGGCAAATACCTTCCGAGCACTCCGAAACGCCACACTCGTACATCTCATCGCAGTCGCGTTCGGTGGTACATGTCGGAGGGTCGTACATCTCTTGTCCAAGACAGTCGCGTGACACACGAAATGTGTGTGCGACTGCGCCTCGAACGGTCACGCGCAAGGGCACCACGCAGACGGGTTCACGTGCAGCGTCGAGCAAGCGCAGGAACGCGACGTAGTCGCCCGCCCGCAGCCCTTCGTTCATCAACCGAACACCACCAAACCAATCTCGGCCCTCGGCGCTGACTTCACGCGCCGCGGATTCGCTTCCGGGTGTCCCGTCGGGGGAAGCTTCGAACACCTCGACGCGCACAGACGCAAACTCAGCCTGCGTGACATCCGTTCGCATATCGATCCGCAGCGAGTTCGCAGAGGACGAACAAGCACACAACACAAGCAACCATCCCCAACGCATGCACAGCGAGGATACCTCAGCGGCAGTCGTCGTCGGCCCGGTCGATCAGACCATCGCAATCGTTGTCTCGGCCATCGTCGCAGTCCTCGACGAAACAGCGCCCACAATCCGGGAAGTCGGCGCAATCATCGTCACGACAGTCGATTGCCAGGTCACAGTCGTTGTCCAAACCGTCGTCGCAGGTCTCGGGCTCGGGTGAACATCTCTCGCAGCCTTCGGCAAAGAAGCAGTCGACATCCGCACAATCGATTAGGCCGTCACCATCGTCGTCCAGTCCGTCGTCACAGATGAGTTCACGTACGACCGGCCCACAGTGAATCGAGCCTTCGCAATCGTCATCATCGCAGTCGATGTCTCGATCACCGTCATCGTCGACCTCGTTGTTACACAGCTCACGCAAGCAGTTCGGCGCACCCCGACAGTCCGTATCCGAGCAATCGGCGCGGCAATCGCAGTCGTCGTCTCGACCATTGGTGCAACTGGTTTCGCGTAGTGGTCCCGAACAACACAACAGATGACACGAACAGTCTGGGTCGTCGCAGTCCGTGCTGCCGTCGAGATCGTCGTCGACCGAGTTGTCGCAGGCCTCCGGTCGCACACGCGGTGGCGCTCTGCACTCGTCGGCAGCAGCACAGTCCGGATCGGCACAATCCGGCAGGCAGTCGAAATCGTCGTCGCGCCCGTTGTCGCAGAGTTCCGTGGGAGCGCAGGCAGGATCGAGCGCGCATTCTTCGTCGTCGCAGTCGACGGCGAGGTCGCAGTCGTCGTCTTCGCCGTTGGTGCACAACTCGGGAAGCGGAGTACACGAACGACAGGCGGGGGAATCCGCGCAGTCGGGATCCGCACAGTCGAACAAACAGTCGCAATCTTCGTCGTTGGGCGAGTCGCAAATCTCGACGTCTGCGCAGGCGCGACAGGATGGATCTCGCCGACAGTCGCTGTCTTGGCAATCGAACAGCCCATCGCCGTCGTTGTCACGACAATCACCGCACATCTCTGCACGCGTGAGGCACATCGGTGTGCTCGCGCAGTCCTCATCGTCACAGTCGACACGACAGTCGCAGTCGTCGTCTTCGCCGTTTCCGCAAACCTCGAGGCGACAGGTGCCGAAGTCGCATTCGCGCGCGGAGCTGCAGTCGGGATCGCTGCAGTCGAACAGTCCATCGCAGTCGTTGTCGAGAGAGTCTGCACAGAGCTCGAGGCTCGAGCACATCGACATCGCGTCGCGCGCATCTGCGGCGGAATCCACGCTGGCGTCACTCGATGTCGCGCCGATCTCGAGTTGCGAACGCGCGCCGCAGCCTGCGAGCATGAGCAGCAGAATCAGTCGCACGTCAGCCAACCGAAGTTGCAGATTTCCGGCACCGACTGGTAGCAAAGGCGACAGCTGTAACCCTCGTCCTGGCCGGGAAAACAGCTGTCTTCGTCACGGTGAAAGCCACAGCAATCTTGTCCGGGACGCGCTGCAGAGTCTGACTCTTCTGGAAAGGTGACCAAACAGCCAAGACACATCCGGATGGGAAAACGAAACGGTTCGGACGCGATCAGATCACTGGTCAAGAGTGTGACTTCGGCTTCGATCTCAAACTCGGGTGGACGCCGCCCGTCCAGCACCGCCGCATCCATCTGGCCGAGGTAGTACCCGGAGACCACGCGTGCGAGTGCAGGCACTTCAAACGATGCAGTGTCGTTCGCCGGAACGCGCGGGCATCCGTCTTCGCACATGTCGATGTCCCAGGTGTTGCAACTCCCTTCGGTGCACGCGAACTGCAGGATCTCGCCGGACTCGAACGCGCGTAGCCGCACAGCAACCACGTCGAGGTCTGCTGACGTCGTGTTGCGCACCAAAGGCGTGAGCACGTACGAGTCGCGATCGCCGATCGCAAGATCGAACACGCCGTGGTCGATGGCCTCGCCGCGATCTTGCGAGAGGCGACACGTGTCGAGTGGCCGCTGGTTGCTCACGATCAGCAGCTCCGGCGAACCCGCCGAGCACGCGACCAAGAAAAGCACCCCCCAAACCCGCACGCGGATGGGAACTGCAATCCGCATTCCTAATCTCGTCCCGATTTCGGCTCGGGTGACCCATCTCAGCGTGCGGGAATTGACGGCTCTTTCGTGTGCTCTCGCACGCTCGGCGAATCGCGCGTGAAATGAACGGCGGTTCATCTTGACTCGATTCGCACAGACGCCTAGATCCGCGACAAAAGAAGGAGGCTACGAGTGAAAATCCTCGTTCCCGTCAAGCGTGTCGCTGATCCCGACAACGCGAACAAAGTGAAGATCGCGGCGGACGAAAAGAGCGTCACGTCCGATGGTCTGGAGTGGAAGCTGAACCCCTTCGACGAGTGGAGTCTTGAAGCCGCGCTTCGGCTCACGGAAGACATCACGCAGAAGGGCAAGAAGGACGACGACGGAAAGCCGCTCGACCGCATTGGCGAGGTCGTGTTGGTTTCGATCGGTCCCGACGACACGCAGACCACCATTCGTCAGGGTCTCGCAATGGGCGCCGAGCGAGCCATTCTTGTCGACTCGCAGGACGCGGATCTGGACTCGCACGTGGTTGCGCAGATTCTCGAAGCTGTCGCCAAGGAAGAATCGCCCGACGTCATCTTCCTCGGGAAACAGTCCGCCGATGGCGACTCGAACGTTGCCGGAACCAAGCTTGCCGAGTTCCTTGGATGGCCGTTGGTGAACTACGCCGCGCACATCGAGACCGAGCCCGGCAGTGACACGCTCACCGTTCAGCGCTCGATCGACACCGGCGTGCAGACCATCAAGGTCAAGACACCCTGCGTGCTGACCAGCACCGACAAGATCCTCCATCCCGAGTCGATCAAGAACGGTGTGACCCCCGCGGACCACAAGTACCCGGAGTCCGAAGGCGGTCGCTACGCCTCGATGAAGGGCATCATGGCTGCGAAGAAGAAGACCATCGACAAGAAGACCTTCGCGGACCTGGGCGTCGAGCCCAAGCGCACGGACGAATACGTGAAGTTCGCTCTTCCCGAGGGTCGTACCGGATCGGTCACCGTGGTCGAGTCGGTCGAGGAGTTGGTTCAGAAACTTCAGTCGGAAGCGAAGGTGCTCTGATGACGGACGTACTCGTTGTTGCGGAACTCTTTGAAGGAAAGTCCACCAAGGCGTCGTTGGCCGCGGTGACGTTCGCAAAGGAAGTCGCGGACGGCACCTCTGGTGCGTACGACATCCTAGTCATCGGTGAAGGTGCCGCAGGCGCGGCCGATGGTCTTGCCAAGCAAGGTGCGCGCAAAGTGCTGCGCGCGGAGATCGCGGGTCACTACGTGGCCGAGAACTACGCGCCGACCGTGGCCGAGGTCGCCAAGGGCGGCTACGGCGTGATCGTTGCTGGCGCGACGGCGTACGGAAAGGATCTGATTCCGCGCGTCGCGGGCAAGATCGACGCGGGTGTGGCCTCGGATATCTCCGATGTCGCCATTGACGGCGACGAGCTGCACTACACGCGACCGATGTACGCCGGAAACGTGATCGGTACGTTGAAGCTCACCACCGAGATTCAAGCCGTGACTGTTCGTCAGTCGGAGTTCGAGGCGCTTCCCGATGGAGACGCCGCGAGTCCGATTGAAGATGCATCGGTGGTGGCAGGCGAAGCCGAGGGCAAGATCGAAGTGGTTTCGATCGAGACCGTGAAGAGCGAGCGACCGGACCTCGCATCTGCCGACATTGTGGTGTCGGGTGGTCGTGGTGTGGCCAGCAAGGAGAACTTCGAGAAGGTGATCGAGCCGCTCGTGGATGCGCTGGGTGCCGCGATGGGCGCTTCGCGTGCCGCGTGTGACGCAGGGTACGCACCGCACGAGCTTCAGGTGGGTCAGACCGGAAAGGTCGTCGCGCCCAAGCTCTACATCGCGATCGGAATCTCAGGCGCGATTCAGCACCTCGCCGGGATGAAGGGAAGCAAGGTCATCGTCGCGATCAACAAAGCGGATCCGACCGATGGCACCGCGCCGATTGCCGAGGTTGCCGACTACTACCTTCGACAGGATCTCTTCGACGCTGCACCGGCCCTCACCGAAGCGATTAAGAGCGTCAAGCGCTGAGCGCTGCTGACGATACGTCACCTGAGAGCCTCCACTTCGGTGGGGGCTCTTTTGTTTTGGTACGATCACGGTTGGGGGTGATTCGTGTTTTCGATTGGGTGGCGGACGAACTCGTCGCGCGCACCTCGCTGTCGCGTCTAGAAGCACGCGGGACGGTGCGGCTCGTGCTGCGTGATGCGGGACTCAACCCTTCGACTGTGGCGGCGTTTCAAATGCGCATTGTCCTTACACGCCTGATGGCGAACGCGTTGGAGAAACGAAAAGTACCCAACGCCAAAGAAGTGTGCGCGGCGATCGCGGATGGCCTCGATACCTTGAAGACGTCTACCGACGAAGACGCGTACGACGTGTTTGAACGCTTCGACCGTCAAGGAGGCGACGAATGAGAATCGTGTCTCTGACGGGGTTGGTGCTCTTCATGCTGGTCTCGCTCGCTGTCGGAGGACGGCTTCTGTGGCGAGGCGGTCGTAACCGCGTTCCCGAGCTGCTGATGGGAGTCGCGTTGTTCTGCGCAGGGTTCCTCGCGTTTGCGTTGGGTACGGCGGGAAAGCTCTTCTTGGACGCGTCAGAAACCACGCGGATGGGCCTCACCATTCTCGGGCTGAGTTTGGAGTACGTCGGGAACATCGCGATGGCGCTCTTTGCGTGGCGGGTGTTTCACCGACGCTCGATGATCGCGATGGCGGTCACCACGTTGTTTGCTCTTGCGGTGTGCACAGCGCTCACGCTGGAGATCACCACCGGCGAGTACCTGCGCTACAGCGATGCGATCGCGACTGAGGAGCCGTGGATTCCGCTCGCGCTGGTGGTGCGCGCGTTTGCACCGGGCTGGCTTTCGTTCGAGTGCTTTCGTTTTCACGCAAGTTTGCGAAAGCGACTGCGGCTAGGTCTGGCGAAGCGGATCGTGGTTCATCGCGTCGCGCTGTGGGGCGTGGCGATGTTGTGCGTCACTGCGGGCTATAGCGTTTCGATCGTGCATCGCTTGTTGTTTGGGACGGGGATTGCAGCCCATCCCTGGGCAGTGGCGTCGGTGGCGACGGGGCTTTTGGTGGCTGCGGTGGCGTTGGGCTGGGCGTTTTTTCCGCCGCAGGGGTACCGAGAGCGGCTGGAAGACTAGACCGGTTTGGTGTGCATTCCGCTTCGCGGATCCGGAAGCTTGGAAGCTCGGGAGTACAGAAGCTCAACGACAGGGCCGAGAGAAAAAATCGGTTTCTCTTCCCGGCTTACCCTCTTCCAATCTTCCACGATAAATAAATGATCGCGGCACGCGTCAGTGCTCGTCCGAGTCCGCGTCCGAGTCCGCATCAGACTCCTCGGCTTCCTCTTCCAGGATCTCCAAGATTTCCTCACGCGGATGCCACGGCGGCTCGCTTCCACGCAGCATTCGCCACAGCTGCCGACCTAGCCCCGGCTGTTCATCCGGGACACTGAAGTCCCAGCCCTCGCTCTCCGCAGCGTGAATCCCACGCGGCGGGTTTTCTGCTTCCGGCCACACTCGCTCAAGCGCTTCGTAGGGCGTGTAGTCCGGCGTGCTGGAAAACATGTCGTACATCGGCGAAGCCTGCGCCCACGCCCGGTTCAACGAGTCCACACCAAAGATCTGCGCGATCGTTTGGAAGATGCTCGACTCGTTGTAGTGCACGCTCGACACGTAGCCACGACGTGCCCACGGCGACACCACGAGAAGCGGCGAACGGTGGTTGTCGACGTGGTCCCCACCATTCTGGGGATCGTCTTCGATCACGAACATCACGGACTCGGGCCAAAACGTCGAGTGACTCAATGCGTCGACCAGAATGCCTACTGCGAAGTCGTTGTCCGCCATCATCGACGCCGGTGTCGGACGGCCCGCGCTTCCACCGTACGTGTGATCGTTCGGAATCAGAATGTAGGTGAACGACGCCAGCTCACAACCGACATGCCACTCCGTCCGCATGAACTCAGCCTTCGACTGATCGGTGAAGCCCATGTTGTAGACGAGCCCTGGGTATCGCGCGTTGGGCGCCGCAGCGCGCGAGCTCACGATCTCGCCGTAGTTGTTCACGGAGATGTCCAGTCGCGTGAAGTAATCGAACGCGGATCCTTCTTCGGGATAGCCGACCTCGGCGAGACCCTGAGTAGGAATGCCGTAGTACCCGCGGCCCCAGGTGGTGAGCCAGGATCGTTCGATGTAGTCGGTCGACCGGCCCATCGTCGTGCGGATGTGTCCCTGCACGGACTGCTCGGCGAGCGAGTAGTAGTTGTCGCCCATCGAAAACTCGCGAGCGAGCTCACGCGTGTTCGGGATCACCTGCTCGATGTCGTCACGAGGAATCAGCGTGAGGTCTGGATCTCCGTTTCCATGCGGCACACCATCCTTCATCAAGTCGCCAAAGTACGCGTCGTAGGTCTTGTTCTCCCGCACGACCAAAATCACGTGACGAATCTGGTCGGATGCGCCCATTCCGGGCATCGGAACCGGGAAGTCGTAGTCGGCTCCGGCACACTCCACGGACTGGAAGCTCGCGGCACGATCGTTGTTTGCCGCGACCTCGACCTCGTAGCGCGCGAGTTCTTCGTCGGTGATGTCTTCGGCCGCGATAATGCTCAGGCTGCCACCCACACGTTCGGTGATTCCCGCTTCGCCCGGATCCAAGTTTGCGCCCGTGCCTTCGTGCTTCCCGCAAAGCGAAAGCACACGACCGTCATCCAAGAGCGCAACATCGGTCGGATACCACATGGTCGGAATCCGCCCGACACGCGACCAGTCGGCAACGTCGAAGACGTCGATGGCGTTGTCTCCCGCGTTGACCGAGAAGAAGCGAGTGCCCGTCGCGTTGAATCGGCCCGCCGCGGGCGAAGCACCACGCAGCGCACTCTCGCTTTCGATCCAAATCTGGTCGGTGCGTGTTTCTGTCCCGACATCGATCACACTGAGCGAATCGCTATCGCTATCGGCGACTACGAGTGTTGTCGCATCCGGGGAGAGCGCGAGTCCTGCCGGATTTTTGCCGACCGGAATGGGCGTTGCGGCCGTCCCCGCGTCGAGATCGAGCGGTAGGACCGATGAATCGTTCCACAACGACACGAAGGCGGTTTGATCGTCGGGCAACACCACCACGTCGTATGCACGCGTGTTTTCGGGTGTCGCGATTCGGCGGATTTCCGAGTCGGTCTCCGTGTCGAACACCACAACTTGAGAGCCCTGAAGCAGGGTGAGCACCAACGTGGTGTCGTCGCTCAGCAACTGCATTCCGCTGATGTATCCCTCGTTCGGTGTGGGCGCGAACGAGATGCTTCGGTCGTTGGAGAGCTGCCCGGTCGACGTATCGAAGTCGTAGATCCACAACAGGTTGCTGCCGCCTCCGCTCACGTAGACTTTCGAACCATCACTGGCGATGGCGATGCCGATGAAGAGCGCTTCGTCCGGCCTCTCACGAAAGTCGCGTTGGTCCACGACGGTTCCTGTCGACACATCGACCACGCTCAACCGCTCATCGTCCACACCACCGTCGGTGACGATCACGTAGTCGGTCGAAGGCACGGGCCTTAGAGCGATCGGGAAACCGGGAAGCTCCACCTGCGTACCCAAGCGTGTGACCCGATTCGCGCCCGGAACGATGTAGCCGCCCGCACCATCATCACCAACCGGGAGCGTCGCGTTGGGGTCGACGATCTCGGCGGCACAACTGCCCGTGGTCGGATCGGGATGGTTCTCGGTGAAACACTCGCCCGGTCCAGCATCAAAATTGGTATCCGGCGCAACGTCCGCCTCGCCCGAATCGTCGCCACCCACATCCACGCCGGCATCGACTTCATCGTCGTCGCCACCACACGCCAATGCGAGCGCGAGCCCCACCCAAATCCACCGCATGAGCGAAGAATGACGGATATCGCGGAAACATGGTACGTCCCTGAGCATGCGCGTCGTTGCGTTTGCCCTTGTTTCGAGTCTGCTCGGGACCCATGCGGCCGCGCAGTACGCCGGCAACTGGCAAGCTGGTCCGCTACGGATTCGCCACGAGGTTGCGAGTTGGGGGTCCGACTGTGGACCACGTCCTCCCGCAACGATGAGCCAACCCGGCGGTGCAGTGACAGTGACCCAAAACGGAGACCACCTGCGTTTTGCTGGAGCGATACGCGGCGCGACCGACGCGTGCTGGAGTGACAAGCCCGGGATTCGCCGACTCTCATCTACGTTTCGCGAGCCCAGCTGGACCACGATTTGTCGAACGCGCGAAGGCGACGCCCAACCCGAAAACGGTCGCTACACCTTTCGCGCTTCCGGCGACACGATTTCGTACACAGAAGTGACCACCTGGAACTGGCGACTTCGTTCGTCGACCTGCGAAGCCACTCGACGTGCATCGAGAACCTTTACGCGTGTCGGGGCCACCACCGATCCAGACCCCGAGCCGGATCCTGAGCCGGAACCGCAGTGCACAGCCGGCGCTCCTGCACGCGTTCGCATCTCCCCCTCGCGCGAGACAATTGAACCGGGCGAGCAGATTTGTTTTCGAGCACGCGTGGTTGACGCCCAAGGCTGCACCGTTCGCGGACAGCGCGTGCAACTTGAACTCAACGCACCCGATGGTCAGCGCGGCTCACTTCGTGGACGTTGCTTCACAGCAGGTGCGACTGCCGCGGAAGCCGAAGGCGTGTTCCGCATCGTCGCGACGTCCGGTTCGTTTCGGGCCAACGCGGAGGTCGAAGTCACGACCGAGGACCTCAGCGATTTGACCGCACGTCGGATTCGCGAGTCCTCGATGGGCGATTCACTGCGCGATGCCGAGGCAGAGAATGCTTCGGGACTTCAGGCGCGCGTGCTTGGCCAGAGTGGGGGCATCTGGATCGTCGGGGGCGTGCTTGCTCTGCTGCTGATTCTTGGCGGCGCCGTTCTGCTCGTGGCGCGGCGACGGAAACCCGAACCGGAAGAGAAGCCTGTCGCGAAACCGAGCGATGTCCCCGTTGCCGCGACGTCCAAGCCACCTCGACGTGTGTGTCCGGTGTGCGGACATGAAGAAACCGGTGGAGACGGCTACTGCCCCAAAGACGGTGCGCAGTTGGTCGATCCCAACGATCCCGCCACTCGTGCTCAGGGCATGATTTGTCCGACATGTCGGCGCGGATACGGAGCGGATGCCGAGACCTGCTCGCACGACGGAGACGAGTTGGTGCCCTACTCGATGTTTGTGGTTCGGGAAAAGCGCGCTTCCGTCGAAGTCAAGAAGATCTGCCCGAAGTGTGGGACAACGTACGACGCTGAAACGACGTTCTGCGGCAAGGATGGCTCGCCGCTCGAAACCGTGAATTGACGCGGATTTCGACCTGCGGACACAAGATTCGTTTTTTCACCCAAGTCGAGGCGCCTCGGGGTGTCGATGATGGTGAGAGCGGCAGAATACATACAGTTGCTCGTGAGAGTTGGCCGCGTCTATCATCGCGAAAACGTCTATTCGCGTTCGCGAATTCGACGGGACTCACTCAGGAATCTGCCGTTTTCCAGGCCCCTCTCCTATGATTGGGGTTCGCTTGTCATCCCCTCAACCTACCCCTCAGAACGGGACCTCCGTACATGAAGATCGTTTGCGACAACTGTTCCGCTAAGTACTCGATCGCCGACGAAAAAGTCGCCGGCAAGGTCTTCAAGATCCGCTGTAAGAAGTGCACGAACGTCATCGTCGTTCGCGGTGATCAACTCGGCGCGGAAGAACAAGCCGCAGCACCAGCTCAAGGCTTTGACTACGGTGGTGAAGCGGTCTGGCACGTCGTCATCGACGGCGACCAGCAAGGACCCTACGCACCTGCGCAGATCGGTCAGCTTCTGACGGATGGGTCGATCGACTGGGAAGCCTACGTTTGGCGTGAGGGATTCGACGGCTGGAAGCCGGCACGTGACGTTCCTGAGCTTGTGACCGCGATCACCGGCGGCGCGCCACAAGAGCCCGCCGCTGCGGCCGCGCCTGCAGGCATCGACCCGATGGCAGCGACCGCAGCCGCTGCACAACCGCTTCAGCAAGATCCGATGGGTGCAGATCCCTTCGCGGCTGCTGGCGACGCGTTTGGCGGTGGTGCGTTTGATGGTGCGCCGACTGAAGCCGCGCGTGAAGCACCCGGTGGAGATGCCGGTGCCGATCTCTTCGCGCAAGCCGATGCAGGCGGTTCGCCCTTTGGTGGTGCCGATGATGTGGTCGCTTCGGCGCCGTCTCCGCGTGTCAGCACCGAAGACGCGATGACCGGTCAGCGAAACGAAAACTCCGTGTTGTTCTCGTTGTCCAACCTGCAAGCACTCGCCACAGGTGGCGGTGGTGATGGTGGTGGAGCTGCTGCTCCTGCGCCCGCAGGCGGTCCGCCTCCTGGACACGCGTCCGGCGAAGGCTCGGGTTTGATCGACATTCGTGCACTCGCCAGCGCCACGGCGTCCACGTCGGGGCCGAGCGCCGCATCGAGTTCGCCGAGCGGTGGAGCGAGCGATCTGCTCTCCATCGGCGGAGGCGGCGGCGGTCTGGGCAGTTCGCTTGGTGCACCGGTCCTCGCACCCGCAGCCGCAGAGCCCGAGAAGAACAACAAGGGCATGATCATCGGGATCGGCGTTGCCGCGGTGATGGTGGTCGGCCTGCTCGTCGCGCTCATTGTGGTGCTCACGCAGCAGCCGGAGCCCGTTGCATCCGCAGCGACCCCCGCGACCGAAACCACGAACTCCACGGAGACGGCAGTCGCTCCCGCTGTAGACCCGGCGACCATGGACATGCCGGCGGCAGGTGCGCCGGTGACTTCCGAGATGGCAGCGCCGGAAGCGGCGATGACTGAAGAAGCCGCATCCAACGATTCGAACTCCGGCTCACGGATGCGTCGTCGAGGCAGCATGCGCGGAACGTCCACCAGCGCGATGTCGGATCCCGATCCGATCGCTCCGACGATGATGACCTCGCGCATGGCGAGCGGAAGCATCGACGACCTGCTCAACCAAGCGCTCGGCGGCATGATGTCGTCCGCGATGATGACCGCTGCGATGATGAACTCGAACCTTCCGCAACAGCCCGGACGCGACGACGTGGGTCGTGCACTTCGCGGTGTGTCGGGTCGCGTGGCCAGCTGTGGAAACGGTACGTCGGGCGTCGCCAATGCTGCGATTACCTTCGCGAACTCGGGCCGCGTGCGCAGTGTGCGCGTGACCGGTGTTCCGCCGGCGGTTCAGAGCTGCGTTGCGCGGACTGTGCGAAGCGCTCGTGTGTCGCCGTTCCAGCGCGCGACGTTCAACGTGAACTTCCCGTTCCGCGTTCGCTAAGAGGCTTGGCGCCTTCGGGCAACAAACGCTAGAGCCAGCACAACCACGAAGGCACCTGCACCGGCGAGAGCCCACCAGGTGCCTTTCGTAATTCCGGCTTGGTCGACCACGATCGTGAGTCGCTCCGGCGCGTTGTTCGGACCGTAAGCCAACCCACGCACCCACTCGTTCGGCTCGTCGCCTGCACCGCTAAACACAGTCGTTGTGCCGGGCTGCCCCTCAAACGCGACGTCGGTGCGATCAAAGGCCTCGACGCGCATCTTGTCGTCCATCGAAACGCGATGTCGTCCACCGGACAGAGGCACATGCGCGACCATCTCCACGGCGCCCGGCACCGGACGAATCGGGCCGATCGGGTCGTAGAAGGGTTCGCCCCACTGGACCTCCACAGGCTCGCCATCGACAAACACGGGCAAGTCGGTGAGCAACCCTTCGCCCCACTGCAGCATGTACGCATCTGCTTCTTGCGCGGTGATTTCGCCGTCCTGGTTCGCGTCCGCAGCCTCGGCAATACGCATCGTTTCCTGAGGCCCGAGCGTCAGCGAGACGACGAGCCTCACCCCATCAGGCTCCGCGTCGAACTTGAGGTAACGCTCGGCACGCAAGACCACGTGGCCGAGATGCGCGTGTGCAGTCGACGCCGCAACGACGATGCCGACCGCGATCCACCTCCGCATGGGCGTCAGAGCGATTCGAGGAAACGAACGCCGGTGGCAACGCCAAAGCCGGTGCCGCCCTTGGGTGCGCGTCCGTGCGGACCGTCCAAGAATGCGGGTCCGGCAATATCCAGATGCATCCACGGCACCTTGCCCACGAACTCACGCAGGAAGAGAGCCGCGGTGATCGAGCCGCCGTACGGCGCACCCGTATGCTTGATGTCCGCGATCGGACTGTCGAGGGTGGAGCGCAGATCCTTATCGAGCGGCATGCGCCACAGCTTCTCGTCTGCCGTCTTCGCGGCGGTCTGGTAGGCCTTCGCCAGCTTCTCGTCATCGGTGTAGAGCGCCGCGCGGTGTGCACCCAGCGCGACCATGCACGCACCGGTGAGCGTCGCGTGGTCCACGATGATGTCGGGCTTCACGTTGTCGCGCGTCCACGCGAGCACGTCGGCGAGCACCAGACGACCCTCGGCATCCGTGTTGATGATCTCGACGGTCTTGCCGTCGTACGACTTGAACACGTCACTGGGTCGGTACGCATCCGCACCGGTCATGTTCTCGGTCGAACCCACCAGCGCGTGGACCTCGACCGGCAACTTCAGCCGCGCGGCGGCGAGAATGACGCCCAGCGTGGTCGCCGCACCCGCCATGTCGCACTTCATCGCCAGCATCGACTTCGCCGGCTTCAGACAAAGACCGCCTGCATCAAAGGTCAGGCCCTTTCCGACAAACGCGACCTTGGGCACGTTCTTTTTGCGGGGCTTGTACACCAGATGAATGAAGCGGGGTTCGATCGCGCTTCCGCGGTTCACCGCAAGGAAGAGATTCATGCCCAGCTTTTGAAGCTGCTTTTTCCCCCAGATGGTGCAGCGCAGGTTCAGCTTGGTCGCTTCCTTCTTCGCCGCGTTCGCCAAGGTGACGGGGTTGATCACGTTGGGCGGACCGTTGACCAGGTCGCGCGCGAAGTTGATGGACTCCGCGACGGCAATGCCGGCTTGGACAGCGGCCTTTAACTCGGCGCTCGCCTTCGGCACGAGAATCGCAGCCTTGTTCAGACTCGACTTCTCCTTCTTGGTCTTCATCTGAACGTAGCGGTACGTGCCCAACACCAACGCGTTCGATGCAGCGCGAACGCTCGCTGCCGAACGGTTCGTCAGAAGAAGTGCGGCGGACTTCTGTCGACGCGCGGCCTTCGCTGCGGCGTGTCCGATCACGCGTGCGTGCTCGTTGGCGTCCTTGCCGTCGATCCCGACGAAGACCACCCACTTGGCTTTGAGCTTTCCAGTGCCGGGCACCTTCAAGGTCTGGCCGGACTTCGCTTCGAAGCCTTCGTCCTTGGAAAGTCGTGGCAAGCCACCACCAAGGGCTTTGTTGAGCTGAGCCGCTTCACCTTTGTCGAAGCGGTTGGTCATGACACCGACGACGAGAAGGTCGGCGACAACATTGCGAGCTGAGTCAGCGCTAAGCGAGATCCTCATGGTCCTCCAAGGCGGTCGAGGCCGCGCGGTTGGCGAGCCTTGCACCAAACCCTTGGAAAGTCGAGGCGACGGGGAGGTGCACCTCCCCGACCGGCTCGTATTCGCTTCTTCGCCTGACGGCTACTGCTTCAGTACTTCGCCTGACGGCTACTCGGCAGGCGGCGACACCGTCAGCATTTCGCGCATGTTCCGAAAGGTGGCGCGCCCGATGCCACGTACTCGCATCACCTCCTCAATTCGCCGAAATGGCCGTCGTTCACGATACGCAACGATCGCGCGCGCACGACTGGGTCCAACGCCTGGCAGTGCCGTGAGTTCGGTCTCGCTCGCGTGGTTCAGATCGATCTGCGCGGTCTGCGCGTCTTGGGTTTGCGCGTATGCGGGCAGCGCTACTGCGCCCGTTCCGATCACAGCTGCAAGCATCAACGCACGCAGCCAACTCCATACAGTGTTCATCTCTACCTCCTGCGACCTCTGTCGCGCGTCCTGATAGAGCAAGGGCTGTTCCGCCCCACGACTCGGCGGTTTTGGATAATCGCGGTGTCGCCCGCCGGCGTTGGCGTGGCGGCCGCCGGTTCGTGGAGCTGACGCGCCGTTTGGAAACGCGGTAACCTGCCTTGTGGTTGCGATTCGCCGCGCGCGCTTGGAAGACCGGGAGCACGTGTACCGCTTTCACCGTGCCTTGTACGTCGAGCACCGTGGCCGCGTCATGCCCGAGGGAATGGAACTGCTCTACGCCTACCGCGACTTCGAAAACGTGCTGCGACAGGACGTCGATGCGATGCTGCGTAACCCCTCCACCACGATCCTACTCGCGGTACGAAACGACACCGCGCTGGGATACGCGAGTGGGTTTGTGTCGAACGACCAGCGTCGTGTGCTCAGTCGCAAAGGAACGCTGGGCGACTGGTACGTGCTGCCCGACGAACGCGGCTCCGGTGTCGGCCGCAAACTCGTGGAAGCACTGTTCGCCATCTTCGCGGATCAGGGCTGCAGCGTGGTCGAAACATCGACCTGGCCGTTCAACACGGATACCCGCAAAGCCATGGCAAAACTGGGCTTTTCCGAGGTGCAGATCACGTATCGGCAGGAGCTCGGTACCGACGACGTTGAGTTTGAGTGACTACGCGAACTTGAGAAGCGCGGCGGTCAGCGACTTGCGAGTTCGGTGCACCGCTCGATTGAACGCGTGCAAAACACCAAGGGCCGGCTTGAGGTGCGACGGAACAACATATTGGGTGAGCTCGACGATCACCCCGTCCGGTGCGGTGAGGTACACGTATCGAATCGCGCCACTGGTGACAGGATCCGCGTGAACATCGACCCCGCCTCGTCGCAGAGCTGCGACAGTCGCATCGATGTCGCTGACGTTGATTCCCAGATGTGCAACGCCAAAGCCCGACTTTAGCGCGCCATCGCCAACCGCAGGGACGGGCCGACTCTCCAAGCCTGGCGGAAACTCGCTCATCACCAACACCTGCCCACCAAGCACCATGAACATGTTCTTGCGCCCGTCGATCGTCTCGATCGAGCCCACCCGTTCGGCGTCAAAGTACTGTTCGTAAAACGCCAGGCTCGCCTCCGGGTCCGTGGCGTACACGTGAATATGGTCCAGCGTCATCGGCTAATCTCCACGAACATGTTCGGTCGCTCCGGGCTTCCTGTGCCGAGACGACCGCAACTGGCGCCACTCGCGAACAGTGCACCGTCGTCGCGGACGAAGAAGCTCGAGAAGCGTCCGACTTCCACGTCCGCCCAAGGTCCATCGACCATTCGCGGCATCAGTGGGTCGGACTGAGCCACGCCGGTTTGGCCTTCAAACCCGCGCCCCCAACACCAACCGACGTCGCCGCGTAAACCGCAGCCGTGGAACACGCTGATATCGATGTCCGTCCAGTCCGTGCCGTCGGTTCGCTGACGCGGCTCGTAGGTCACCTCATCTCCAAACGCGAGGTTGAGGTTGCTCTCGGTGCCCCAACACCAAAGCGAGCCATCGGTCTTGAGCGCACAGGTCGACTCTTGAGCTCCGTCGACTTGCGCCCAATCGGTATCGGCACCGACTTGAGTCGGACGCCGAATCTGACGTGCAGCACCTTCAGGCTGACCAAGCTGCGCATCGGAGTTGCGACCCCAACACCACAACGAACCGTCGGTTTGAATCCCACACGTGTGGCCCTGGCCCTGTCCCAACGACGCCCACGAGCCGTCGATCTGCGTCGGTGTCAGCACGTCTTCGGAGCCACTCCCGGCTTGGCCTTCCAAGTTTCTGCCCCAACAGAACAACCTGTTCATCGTGTCGATGGCGCACGCCGAGTTGTACTCGATCGAAAGCGTCAACCACGGACCACCAGCGATCGGCGTCGGCGCCAACCGGTCTTCGGTATCCCCTTGTCCCAACTGTCCGTCGTCGTTTGTTCCCCAACAGCGGATCTCGCCGCTCTCCAAAAGCGCACACGTGAAGTTGTCTCCACATGCAACCAGGCTCGCTGCGGGGAGCTCGACACGCGCGGGTTCTAAGCGTCCGTACAAATCGCCGGTTCCCAACTCGCCGTGGTCGTTGGCACCCATGCACCAGGTCTCACCTTCGGTGTCGACGTAACAGGTGTGGAGATGCGCAGCCGAAACATTCCGCACGCGAACCTGGCAGTCACCCTCACAACTGCCCGGTGCAACAAACGCGCGCATGTCGCATTGCTCCAACACCAACGGAACTCCCAAACAGCCGCGCGCCGCGTCGCAGTAGAGTTCGTTCCCGCATTGCCCCGGAATCTCCTCGGCCACGCACACACCGTTGTTGCAACGCGGTGTAGCGCAGTCCGCCAGTCCAGCGCATTCCGTGTCGACGGTACACACGGGATCGGGACACGAGTCTTCGGCACCCGTCAAACAGGCTTGGTCCACACAGCGAGAACCCAAGCAGCGAGTATCCGCGTCATCGCACGTCACGCCGCGGCAATCACGGGTGACCAAGATCGTGGTGGCGGCGTCGTCCCGATTGACGACGACCACGATTTGGCGCGTCACTTCCTCGCCGAGCACGTCGTACGCAACCACTTGAACGCGCCGCGCAGGACTGGGGCTCAGACCTGAGATTCGAGCGATCCGAATACCCGGGTCCGCTAACGTCGCGTTGCGTGCCACGATCACGGGATCCAGTTCGGTACCGTCGTCGAGCAAGGTGACGCGCACCTCGACAAGCTCGACCCCGGCAACCAGGTCGCTCTTCATGTCGATCCGCAGATCAACATTGGAACTGCACCCACACAGCACCCCCACCAACAGCGCAACGCGTCGCACCGTGTGTAGGATAACCCGCTCAGCGAAGGGCTTCGAGCAGGGGCGTGATCCGCTCGCGTTTCAGCTTCAACGCGGCTCGGTTCGCGACCACTACGGACGAGACTTCGCAGATGTCGTCGAACACCGACAACCCGTTCTGACGCAGCGTCTCTCCGGTCTCCACGATGTCGACGATCACGTCGGCCAGTCCCGTGAGCGGTGCGAGCTCGACCGAACCCTGCACAAAAATGATGTCGACCGGTTGTCCGCGACCGCGAAAAAAGCGTGATGCGACGTTGGGAAACTTGGTCGCGACACGGAGTCGCGTTCCGGGGCGGGTTGGATACTCAAACGACGCAAGCCCGGCGACGGCGAGCTTGCACTTGCCGATCCCCAGGTCGATCGGCGCGTAGAGATCGTATTCGCGCTCGAGCAACACATCTCGCCCGACGATGCCGAGGTCGGCAACGCCATATTCAACGTACGTCGGTACATCGTCAGGTTTGAGGAGTAGGTATCGAACGTCACCGTCTTCGCGAATCAGCTGACGACTGGATTCGGTGAGCGAGGTGGTGTTCAACCCTGCAGCTTGGAATCGCGGAACCAGCTGCTTGAGCACCCGCCCTTTGGGAACCGCAACAACGATGCTCATAGCGATCCGGGAACGCGCTCGATGATCGCGCCAAGGCCACCCAGCTTCTCTTCGATGCGCTCGTACCCTCGGTCGATGTGGTAGACGCGCAATACTTCGGTGGTTCCGCTCGCGACCAATCCGGCAATCACCAAGCTGGCGCTCGCGCGCAAGTCCGTGGCCATCACCTGAGCACCCTGCATCGAATCGACACCTTCAACCGAGGCAGTGCGACCCACCACATCGATCCGTGCGCCCATACGGTTGAGCTCAGGCACATGCATGAAACGGTTTTCGAAGATGTTCTCCGTGATGCGTGAGCGACCTTTGGCCACACACATCAACACCATGAACTGCGCTTGCATGTCGGTGGGAAAGCCGGGGTGTGGAGCTGTGACGATGTCGGTTCCCCGCATCTCTCCATCCACGGTGACGCGCACTCCGTCGCCCTCGCGTGCAACCACCACGCCCGCCTGACGCATCTTTGCCGCCACCGCTTCGAGATGGTCCAAGGTCACGCCTTCGAGCAGCACGTTGCCGCGTGTTGCAGCCGCGGCGGCCATGTAGGTGCCGGCCTCAATCCGGTCCGCGATCACGGCATGGTCCACCGGCTGAAGCGACTCAACGCCCTCGATCACGATGACGTCCGTACCTGCACCTTCGACCCGCGCGCCCATCTTGTTGAGCACGCGCGCGAGTTCTTCGATCTCCGGTTCGCGTGCGGCGTTGACCAACGTCGTCCGGCCGCGCGCGAGCACCGCAGCGCTCATCAGATTCTCGGTACCTGTCACCGTGGGCATGTCCAACACGACTTCGGCACCGTGCAGTCGACCTGCAGGCACATCGACCTTCACATATCCGTGCTCGAGTTCGACGCGCGCACCCATCGCCTCAAGCCCTTTGAGATGCTGGTCGATCGGTCGTGCTCCGATCGCACAGCCGCCGGGCAGCGAAACGTGCGCTTTGCCGTAGCGCGCCACCAGTGGGCCGAGCACCAGCACGGACGCGCGCATCTGTTTGACGAGTTCGTACGACGCGGTTGGCACTTCGTCTTCACACGCACGACTCAACACATCGACTGTCGAACCCTCGACGGTGACCTCTTGGCCCAACGTGCGAAGCAGTTTGGCCATGGTCCGCACATCGCGGAGTTCGGGAACGTTGCGGAAGCGATGCGCGCCGTCGGCAAGAAGTGCAGAGCAGAGAATCGGGAGTGCGGCGTTCTTCGCCCCGCTAATCCGAACTCGCCCTTCGAGCCGTCGACCACCTTGGATGCGGAGGTTGTCCACGTTCAAACAGGTACAGCCTGCGCGCTCAGAGAGCAACGTTTCGACGGAGGGCGAGAGGTTTTCACGAGCGCTAGACGAGCACTAGACCTGCGGCGAAGGCTGCAAAGCCCACCGCAATCATCGCTCCGTAGCGAAGCGCCTGCGGTCGAACGAAGCGATCTTCGGTATCGATCGCTCGCGTCGCAAAAAGGAATGCACCGATGATCCATGCGAGGAAACCCAGCAGGAGAACCAACGTCCACAACACACTCGGATAATCCGCGCTCTGTAGAAGTGCGAGATGCTCCGCCTCCAGCTCTTCCGGTGGACGGCCTGCGTCGATGGGCGGGGGCGGCTGGGCAGCCATCAGCGCCGCGATCCGGTGGTTCGCGCGATCCAGCCTCTGCGCGTGCGGCACGTAACTACTGCGCGTTGACAGGATCGCAGCGCGAATCGCGCGCCAGCAGGAGAGTGCAGTCTCTGGATCTTGGCGTTGCTCGGCTTCGCGAGCCATCGATGCAAGCCGGTCAAGAGCGTCGGTCGAGTACGGGTTGCCGGGCGCATACCATCGAGCGGACCGGCGGTAGTGAACGCGCGCGGCCTCGAGATCGCTACGCGCGAGAGCCGCATCTCCGTGGCTGAGCTCCGCGCGTGAGGACATCACCACGCGCACGACCACGACGAGCAGGATCACGCCGATCACACCGAGAGCACCGAAGAGCTTCCGCTTCACAAGAAGTCCCTTCGTCGGAAGATCAACGACGCGACCACCAAAAGCACGACGGTCAACGCGAACGCGTACGTCATTGTCGTGCCCACATAGCCCCACGGCGCGTCGAGAACCCCGTGGCCGGGAACGAACAGGTTGAAGTTGGGGACAACCTTGGAGATCGCATGCAGAAACGTTTCGATCTCATCGCTGAGCAGTCGGCTGCGAATCGTTTCCATCGTGTCGGCATTACGGCCGACGAGCCAAACACCAAATGTCAGGCCACCCGTGGTGAACGGCGTGGAGAACGAACTGAAGAGCAGTGCCACCGCGGTCAGGATCGCGACTTCACCTGTGTACAGAACCAGTGCCGCCAAAACTGGCGATGTGTCGACCGACGAGCGGTACGCGAGCGCCACCATCGCAGCGAGGGCGAGTGCTGAAAACGGCGCCCAAACGGCACTACGATCCGGCGCCTTCCAAAGAGCGACGCCAAGCAACGCACCAAACGCGAACACGATGCCCAATGCTTCGAGGGCACCCATGTCCATCTGCAGGCTCATCACCAAGAGCTCAATGCTGCCCATCAACGCGATGAACGTGGCGACCGTGAGTGTGATCCCGACGAACTTTCCGACGAGAAACTCCCAGCGGTGAATCGGCTTGGGCAGAATGACGTAGAGTGTTTTGCGCTCGATCTCCTTGTAGAGAAGAGATGAGCCGAGAAACACCGCCACGAGAACGCTGAAAAACGAAATCGTCGTCAGTCCGAGGTCCATGACCACGCGGCGTTGCTGATCGAGAGCCAACTCCGCCATGGCCAAGGTGGAGATCAATACTGCACAGGCCAATGCCGTGACGACGTAGAGCACTCGATCGCGGACCGCTTCGCGATAGGTGTTCACCGCGATGGCGATGATGCGGTTCAACGTTGGGGCTCCGGCTCCCGATCCCCTTCTGGGTTACCGACGGGCGAGATTCGCTCGCGCTGTCGTACCGGTTCGTCGGGTGCAACGCTTGCTTCGTCCACGGGTGGACGCCAAAGCAGACCACGGCCAGCAACGAACTGCCCGACGCCGTTGATCGACACAACGAAGAAGAGAATGGGGAGCGCAGCAGCGAGCACACGAAACCAACGCATGGTGACGGGTCGCGAAACGAATCCCGTCACTGCAACGCATACAAGTAAAGCTTGTTCGAGCGCCAAGCCGAGCGTGGCCAGACCCACGACGTAGACACCGATCATCGCGTACGAAGGCAACGCGCGACGCAACCCCTCATAGACGCTTCCCGCGTCCGTGCCCAAGGTCGCTGCAACCCACGTCAGCCACGCGTGCACCAAGAGGAACGCGAGCGACAGCGGCATCGTTGCGTATTGGAGTCGGCGAAAGCCCTTGATGGAGGGTGCGTCGGTACGGAGCTTCAGGCTCAACCCAGCCCAGGCAAGACCGCCTCCCACCACGAGCAGAACCACGAGCCCATGACGGATCACGCCGCCGCCTCCGAACACGTGGACAAAAGCGGCCCGACCGCCGATTGCCGCGTTCATCTCCAGCGTCAGCGCAGCAGAGCCCACGAGGGTCCAAACGGCCCCAAGGATCGCGCACGCTCGAACCGAACGGTCCTCCTCCACCGGCACTGAGTTACTGCTATTGGGCGGTGCCGCGCAAGAACGTAGGGAGGTTTTGGAGCCGAATCGGAGCTGCGGTAGCGTCTGCCTATGGCGGAGGAGCTGGTGCTGGTGGTGAACCCGCGCGCTGGAGCCGGACGTGCCTCACGGCTCCTGCCCAAGCTCCTGGATGCGCTGCGTCGCGAAGGTGTGGAACCCGACGTGCGTCCAACAGAACGCGCACGACACGCGACCCAGCTGGTTCGTGAGGTGCTTCGCGCGGGTGCACCCGGCGTCGCGGTCGTGGGTGGCGACGGAACCCTCAACGAAGCTGTGAATGGGTTTTTCGAACCGGACGGATCGTTGATCGCCCAGGATGCTTGGCTTGGCCCACTGCCGTGCGGCACCGGGGGTGACTTTCGCAAGACCGCCGGCTTTTCCAAAGACGTTGACGCGATGGCGAAGCGGCTCGCATCTGCCACACCGCGCGCTCTCGATGTGGGCTGGCTCACCTACGAAGATCACGACGGTGCACCTGCCGCGAGTGCATTCGTGAACATCGCCAGCTTTGGGCTCGGTGGGTTGGTCGATCAGATCGTCAACGATGGGCCCAAGTGGGTCGGCGGCCGCTCGGCGTTCTTGCTGGGCACGTTGCGTGGTGTTGCGCAATACAAAAACCGACGCGTTCGGTTGCGCATCGATGACGGCGAGCCCCACGAGCACAGCATCTTGAACGTCGCGATCGCGAATGGTCGCTACTTCGGTGGCGGCATGCACGTCGCGCCACGCGCAGAGCTCGACGACGGCGTGTTTGACGTCGTCGCGATCGAACGCGCAGGCATCCGAGGGAACCTGGCCCTTCTGCGACACCTCTACGGCGACACCTTGTTGGAACAACCTGGCGTTTGGCACGGGCGCGGTCGGAAAATCATCGCCGAGGCACTGGACGCGGAGCCGGTCTTGCTCGACGTGGACGGTGAGGCTCCGGGACGACTTCCTGCAACGTTCGAGATCCGTCCGGGCGCACTGCGGCTTCGTTAATGATCTGGGCTGCACTCACGGGTGTCGTGCTGGGCGGGTCCGTGGTGCTTGGACCGGTGCCGGTGCTCGGATTTATTGCGGGCGCGCTTCTGATGCACGCGCTCGCAGGAGCCAACACGTTTCGGCGTGCGTTCCTCGTGGGATGGTTGGCTGGCTCGGTGTGCAACGCAGTCGCGCTCTACTGGATTGTGGGGCTCTTGCAGACCTTTGCGCGCTTCCCCCTGATCGCCGCCATTCCCGTCGCAGCGCTTCTCTTTATCGCGCAGGGACTCGTGCTCGGCGTCGCAACGTCGATCACCTTTAGCGCCGAACGCGAAGGTGCACCGCGTTGGTTGACGTTACCTGCCGCTGTAGTTGTCAGCTTCACGCTCGCACCCTTCTTGTTTCCGTGGCGGTTATCATCGAGCAGCATCGGGATCCTCGAGTGGGCGCAGATCGCAGAACTGGGTGGGACACCGCTTCTCGATCTCTTGATGCTGCTCACCGGAACGTGCGCGTACGAAGCGCTCCATCGGCGCAAGCGGAGGTTCTTGTTGGCGTCGGCGCTTCTGGTTGTGATTCCCGTTCTGTTCGGGGTGATTCGACTCGGTGTTGTCGCCGAATCCCGCGGTGCCGCGCCGAGCATTGCGGTGGGTGTGGTTCAACCCAACATCGGCATCTTCGACAAACACGACCGGCGTCTGCACCCACAACAGCTCCATCAGTTGCAAGACCTGAGCGTTGCCCTTGAAGAACAAGGTGCAGAACTGATCGTTTGGCCCGAGTCGGCGTACCCCTTTCCGTTTCCACGCGGAGTTCAGCACGACCTGCGCGGACGTCTCGCGATTCGCCGCGGCGACATGCATGCATCGTTACTGGTCGGCGCGATCACGCGAGCTTCCCGATGCGACCGCTGGAACTCCGCGATTGCTCTGTCTCGGACTGGGCGAATCACCGGGGTGTCCGACAAAGTCGAACTCCTCGCGTTCGGCGAAACGGTTCCGCTCTGGGATGTGCTTCCTCCTTTGCAAAGCATGTTTCCGTGTCCGGGAATTCGAGCGGGGATCCGGCCAGAAGTGGTGGCGTTGGACGGCACACGCCTCGGTGTTCTCAACTGCTACGAGGATGTTCTGGCGGAGCACGGGCGCACCCTGGCGTTGGAGAACCCAGAACTGCTGATCAACGTCACCAACGACGCGTGGTTTGGCGATACACGCGAGCCACACCTGCACCAGCTGGTGGCTCGATACCGGGCGATCGAGACCCGGCGAGACTTGGTTCGTGCAGTCAATACCGGGGTGAGCGCCCACATCGCATCCACCGGCGAAACACTGCACGAAACCGAGACGTGGACCGAAGCGACGTTCATCGCCGACGCAAAGCGGCTGAGTGCGGAAACGCTTTGGGTTCTATGGGGCGACACGACCACGCCACTGGCCTACGCATACTTGCTTGCCTGGTTGTGCGTGGGGTTGCTCCGTCAGCGCGGAAGGCGAGAGATGCGCAAACGCAAGGAACGCACGACCATCACCTGAGTCGCGATCGCCAGCCCGTGCGCAAAGTCGATGTCGTCGGCGATCAAACGTCGGATCAAGCGCGAGGTTTCGCGCGGATCAAAGCGCGCCCATCCCACGGCAATCGCTTCGTTGTTCCAACGACGATGCGTGTCGAACGCCCACTTGCCGCTACGCAATCCGCCACGCACGCCTTCGACCTGAACGACGGTGTCGCTGGGGATAAGTCGCATGCGCCCATCGACGCCAACGAGCGGCAAAGGAATCTCCCAGTCGAAGTCGACGTGTTCGTCCGTACGTTCCACTACGTTCGCGCGTGCGCCGTGCATCAGCGATTGACCAAACTCTTCGGGATCCAGCATGACCCGGCGTGTGCGCTCCACGGTCGACGCCATCCGACTCACCACGGACACGCGGTCGAGTTCCTCTCCGTTGAGTTCGAGAAACACCAAATCGCCGCGAACGATCAGCGGCATCAGTCGCTCGACGTCGATCTCGGGTCGCGTCAGTTCACCAAGCTCGCCCGCGGGTCGGTCACGCCCTTCGGCCCGACGCCGCGTTCCCAACACCATGACGCTCGTGAGCGCGATGTTGATGCTTCGAAACACCGCCATACCACCCGATGCGAGCTGGTCGGCAAGATAGTTCGCATCACGCATATCCACGCGCGAGGTAAGCACCAAGGTGCTGCGATTGGGTCCATCCGGAAAGACCCGCCACGCCATGCGTCCCATGCCCAGATCGCCGCCGGTCGACTGCACGTCGATGCGATGGCCGCGCGTGGGGTTGCCTGGATAGGTGGTCATCACGTTGCGACCGCTGAGGGTGAACAGAGCGATGCGCCACGACCAGCTGTACGCCGTTTGGGATCCTTGCTGACTCTCGATGCTGATCGAATCCAACGCCGGCATGAACTCGGGGTACGAACGCGGGTCCTTGATGACTTCTGCAACGCGGTCCGCGGACGCGTTGACGCGCGTGGCCATCACCACCGCAGGAGCTTCGTTCTGACGACCACGAAACACCGCTTGCATCACCGGTCCGCGATCCAGGTAAGGCTCGATCAGACGAAGATCGTTGCGCGTGAAACCACGGAGAGGGAGCTGCGAAGCGTCTTGCGCACTCGCACTCACGGAGAAAACAAGCAGGAGGAGCGCACTGCTCCGCATAAGCCAAACGGTCACGTTTCTCTGACGCCAAGAGATTCAGAAATATTCGGTCCCGCTCGGAGTAAGGTATTTGCGTGAAGAACTGCGCGATGCACCCAGATGCGGAGTCGATTTCTGGGTGCGCGAGCTGCGAACGCGGGATGTGCGGCGCGTGCTGGACCCACACAGTGGATGGCGAGGCGTGGTGCAGCTCGTGCGTGGATGTTCTGAACGAACCCGTCTCGTGGCTGGCGTATCTCTCTGGAGCCGTTCTCGCGACATCACTTTCGTGGATTGGCGCGACCCACATTCCAACACCGGCACGTTGGATCGTCTTGGGCGTCTTCGTGCTCGCGGTGTGCATCATGGCGTGGCGACTTCACGGTCGAGCGGCGTCGCGACGTGCGGGCTACAACATCAAAGCCCGGGCTGCAGACGCAGAGCCACCGCGGAAAGCACCGGGTGGCTATCGGCAAGGTCGCGCACCGCTTCGCGTTCGACGCGTCGCACCTCCGGTTTCGGGATCACTGACTGCGTTGATCGTGGGAAGCCTGATGGCGCTCGCCGCGGTGGTGTTTCCCAACATCTTGCAACTGCCGCGATGGTTGGAGTTCGAAGTGGTGGTGGCGATTTGGTGGGGCGTGTGGGCGGTGACGTTTACCACCTTGCTCTATCGCGGTTGGCGCGTTGCGCGTGACCTGAAGTCGCTCAAAGGAGTCTCGAAGGCGCCCAGTCAGCCGAGCAGTCAGTCGAAATCCAAGAGCAGCATCAACTGGGCCGACGCGCTCAGTGGGGGCTTGGAACTCGATGGTTGCCTTTTGGTTATCGCGCTCGCGCTCGCTGTCGGTGCTGCGCTTCTACTCGCCGAGCTCTTGCTTCCGATGCTTCTAATCGGCGCCTACTGGTTGATCGTGCGAGGACTCGCAACGGTTGCGAACGACCGACACGAATGCGAGGGGAGGTTCGGTCGCGCGCTTCTTTGGGGTGTGCTTTGGTCGGCGGCCTACACGCTCCCGCTCGCGGGCTTAGTGTTTGTTGGGCAGTGGATCCTGCATCGGTGAACAAACTTAGGCTCCCTCGGTTGGGTCTGTTTCGACTCCGAACGCTGAACCGCGATCGTCGGAGGAAACGATCCGTTTTCGGGGGAGTTCGGGTCAGATCTGACCCTGTCCCCAAAATCCTCCCCCATTCGTTCTGGGGGATCCCTTAGTCGAGTGCGGAGAGCTCTGCGCCTTGTGGACGCGCGAAGAAGTCTTCGGCCCAGCGACGACCGAGTTGAATGTTCGTCACGGTGATCTCCGTGACCACGTCGCCCACGCCCTCTTCACCCCAACTCGACGTGTTGAGACGACCCGCCAGCCACATTCCGTCGGTCTGCGCATACTCGCTGTAACGCATGAGCTTTTCTGGTGTGTGTCCACCATCCGGAAAGAACCCTGGATACGACACCACGTAACGGAGCGCTGACAGACGCTTCGTCTCGGGATGCAAGTACAAGATGTAGTAGTCGTCGGGCGCATCACCGACGCCTTCGCCGTAGGTCAGTTTGACGAGTTGGTGCACGACGCCGTCAAGCTCTGCATCCTCGAGGCGCTCGTAGTTCGTACCTGGGTCCGCTGCCACGAATGGCATCGCCACAAAGTAGTACGGCGTCAGTGCCCAAAACCGGGCGGGCAAGGGAAACGCATCGGCGTTGGGGGTGATCCACGCCTCCGCACCATCCCAACCCATTGTGGCGTCGCCACCAACCTCGACCTGGCGCGCACGTGAACTCCACACATCGATTGCGTTGAGCGTGTGCATGTGCTTGTCGGGCTGCGTCAGCGACTTGTAGTCGAACTCAAACTCGAGCGTGCTCTGCGTATGCCACGCCTGCAGTCCGCCGTGCGCTTCGATCGCGTCCCACACCAAACGGCCTGCCGGATCAGCCTGCAGACGCGTACTCGCCTCCTGCACACGTTCGCTCACCCAACGTTCGGGTCGCGGACCGATCTCGCTGGGCTCTGCGACGTCGGTTTGCTCAGCTTCCTCGGATTCCGCGGGCTCGGGTTCCGCGGGCTCGGGCACCGGATCGGCTTGTCCACACGCCAATAAAACAACGCACATCCATCGAGACATGCGCTGCCTGTGGGGCGCGAAAGCCTCGCTGTCAATTCGTTGCGAGCCCCCGATAAATAGATCATCATAAATGATGATTTATTCGAAAGTGCTCCGTCCCGAGTACGCAGAGGGTTCGCAGGTTGGCGAACGTCGGCTACGCGAGCTTTGGCAGTTGCGCGTCGACATGCTCGACCTGCAGCGAACCCCCCAAGAGGACTGGGACTACTTTCGTTCGTTTGTGACGCGCCCAGACTCGGCGGTGCTGACGTTTTGTTCGCCGGATGGTCGTGCACAGGGGTTCTTCACGATCGCATTCATGCCCGTGGACCACCTCGGCTCAAAGGGCCTGCTGCTGTACTCGAAGTACTTCTACTTTCGTGAGGGGTACCGCGGTCACTACATGACCATTCTTGCGCCGTGGGTTCTGTTGCCGATCGGCGTGCGTGACTACGGGCTGCGTTCGGTCCATTTCGTGTCGACGACCTTTCCGCAGAGCTTCGTTTCGCTGAGTCGTTCTGCCGGAAACGTACGCGCGCTCGCCGATCCCGAAACCACGCCGTGGCAGCGAGAGGCTCTACTGGGTTTTGTGCGGTCGCTCTATCCGGCTGAGTTTGACGAAACGCGCGGGGTGATCGTGGGTCAGAACGTGGTCGACACACCGTCGTTGCCCAAGTCCGACGAAGCGCGTGCGCTCCACGCACGGTATGAACAGCTCAACCCGACGTGGCGGCAGGGTCATACGCTTCCGATCATCTTCAGTGTCGACGGTACGTTGGTGCGCACCGTCGCGCGTCGCACGATTCGTCGCCTACGTCCACGAGCACACTGATGGGTCGGAGGAGCCTCAAAGCCCAGCGACGCGAGGAGATCCTCGATGCGTTCGAGGCCTGTGTGGCGAGGTATGGAATGGAGGGGACGACACTTGAGCGGGTGGCGGAGTTCGCGGGGTTGGGGCGACCGGCGATTCGTCACAACGTGGGAAACCGCGAAGCATTGATCGACGCTGCGTTGGAGCGAATCGTCGAACGACATGAGGATGCGTACTGCGACCTGCCGCAGGGTGTGGACCCTTTGTTGACGTACTTGTTCGTCGGAGAGTTTTCAGGCGCGCCCGATGCGCAGGATGCCGTGTTGGATGAACTGTTCGCGTTGCGTCATCGCGACGCTGAAATCGCGCGACGCTTAGATGGGATCTACCGCGAGTTTCAGGATGTGATTGCGAAGGAACTTCAGAAGGAAACCGGTGCGACGGTGCGTGCGTGTCGAAGTGCTGCATACGTGATCATGGCGATGGGGTACGGAGCGTCGACGTTTAGTGGTTTGGGCGTGGGCGCGCGCCGTGGTCGAGAGGCGCTAGCGCATGCGCGGCAGATCGTGGCTGGGTTGAGGTAAAAAGTTCGCGGTAGCGAAGCGAGCAACCCCACTAACAACCTGCCAACTCCTGAGGATCATGCGAGCACACTAGCTTCACGTCGGAGTCGCGTTCGTTCAGCTCGCGCAGACGCGCTTGGTTCTGCAGCATTACGTCGTAGTTCATCGCCGCCGCGCGCTGAAACAAGCGAAGTCCAGCCGGCACCTTGCCTCCCCTCATCATCGACTGATGTGAAAAGTACGCGTCGCCACAGTGCAGCAACCAGTCGTCGCTTCGCTCCACCGCAATACACGCGTGACCGCGTGTATGTCCCGCAACCGGGACGAGGAGAATCTCCGGCGGGAGTCCGCGCAACTCACGCACACACTCGAAGCCCTTCCATGACTCGCCTGAAGGCTCGTATGCCTCCCAACGCGGACCGTGCGACCACTGCATTGTTCGATACCGCTGCTTCGCGACCTTGTCGGGAACGTTGACGCCGTCGTGACGTTCTTGCTCCAGCAAGTGAACCGCGGCTTCGGGAAAGTCGGACAAGCCACCCGCGTGGTCGAGATCGAGGTGCGTCAGCACAATGTGTCGAACGTCGCTTCGCGAAAAGCCGAGGGCTTCGATCTGCGTGACCGCAGCTTCCTGTGTGTCGAGCCGACCCCGGAGAAGGTGACGAATGGGTCCAAGACGTCGAGCCGGCTCGCGGATGTCATCCAGACCGAAGCCGGTATCGACGAGGACAAGACCCGAGTTTGGGGTTTCGATCAGTAGGCAGTGACAAACCATCTCGCCGGACGCGAACAAACCACCTTCTCCGTTGACGAGCTTGCGACTGAACGGGCACATGGTTCCGCAGTTGAGGTGGTGGATGCGCATGGCGGCATTCTGCCATCAGTTTTGCGGACCATGGTCGGGGCATCTAATTTTACCGGGAGGAGTGGAGTAGAGAAGTAGAGGAGAGAACTCTTCTACTTCTCTACTCCACTCCTCCCGGTAATCATTCGCCCAAATCGCGGAACAGTCTCCGGCACCAGTCTCAGTGCGCATCAAGGAATGCGTATTGAAGAACATGAACTTGATTGAAGAAGTGCACGCGAGCTGCAAGGCACACCGCCCCGCACTGCCCACACTGTGTGGGCAGTGGGCAGTGGGCTGCCGCACACCGCGAGCTCACGGGCGCGCTGCTGCAACGAGAGTCGCGAACTCAGAACGCGAAGCGTTCGTTCGAGAGAGGTCATCCGTCGGACAACGTCGAGGCTCCCCGAGCCAGACGCGCGCGAAGCGCGTGCTTGGAGGGGGGTCCCGAACGTAGTTCGGGGGGAGGGATTGCTAATCCCTCCCCAAGGAGGAGCCGTGGCCGCGAGTGGGAGCCGAAGGCGGGAACGAAGGCCGCGGCGACGACGATGAACTAACGCGTTTGGCGCGTTGTCAGACGACCCAGAGTCGCAATCGCGTCTTCGATCTTCTCGCTCCACGGCAACCCCGCGTTCAACCGCATGTAATGGCTGTAGCGACCCGTTGCACTAAACATGGTCCCGGGCGCCAAACTGATCTTGTGCCGCGACGCCTGCTCGTAGAGCCGCATGGAGTCAACCTTCCGCGGCATCTCCACCCACAACAGGTGCCCACCCGCGGGACGCGTCACGCGCGTGCCCTCGGGAAAGTGCGTCGCGATCGACGCGGTCATGTTTCGCACGTTGTCGCGATAGGTTCGACGCAGCTTACGCAAATGGCGGTCGTAGCCGCCTTCTTTCAGAAATCGCGCGAGCGCCATCTGGGGTCCCGCTGCAGACGCGGTGTTCATCACGCGCTTGAGACGAGCCACGTCCTCGAACCAACGACCGGGTGCAGCCCAACCGATTCGGATCCCAGGCGACACGGTCTTACTGAACGACGAACAATAGAGAACCCACTCGTCATCATCGAACGCTTTGACCGCTTTGGGCCGGCTCCCTTCAAAGGGCAGCTCACCAAAGATGTCGTCTTCGACAAGCGGAACTTCGTAGTGTGCGAGCAAGGACACCAGGTCGCGTTTCTTGGTGTCGCTCATCACGGCGCCCAAGGGATTGCTGTGGTTGGTCACCAACGCCACCGCAGCGACCGACGACGATGCAAGCGCCTCATCCAACGCGTCGAGGTCGATGCCCTCACGCGGATCCGTACGCACCGCCAACGCGCGCAGGTGCAGCACCTCCAACGTCTCGAGCAACCCGTAGTACGTGGGCGACTCGACGATCACCGTGTCTCCGGGTTCGGTGACCGCACGCAACGAGAGGTACACCGCCTCCTGTGCGCCACTGGTCACAACGATGTCCTCCGGTGCGAGCGCACAGCCCGCCGACATCATCCGACGCGCAACCTGACGCCGAAACGGCAAGTATCCGGAGTCGACGGCATACCCGTGAAAGAGCTCCGGATCCGAACGCATCGCGTCGGCAAGCTTCCGTCGAAACGTTTGTGTCGGCAGCAAGTCTGGATGCGGAACGGCTGCACCGAGCTTGACCAAGTCGGGTTTGGTCACTTCGCTCATGAGCCGATACGCCATGCTGCCCTGCACCTTGCGTGGACGCCGCGGCGGGTTGGCACTTCGCGGCTCTTCAGGAAGCGTGGTTGACGGTTTGACGTAGTAGCCCGACTTGGGTCGCGCCTCGACGAGCCCGCGGTCTTCGAGCAGCCGGTACGCCTCAAGCACGGTCGAAATGCTGACCGAAAACTGTTGGTGCAGGCCGCGAACGGAAGGGATCTTGTCGCCCGCACGCAACGTGCCATCGGCGATCAATCCCTCGACCTTAGCGGCAACCTCTTCGTAGAGCGTGATCTTGGCGCGACGCATCGGAGTCTTCTTCTTGGCCACGTTTTGCGCCTCCCAACAGACACACTTGGTTCGAAGATCGACCAGTACAGATCAGGTTTTTCCAATCTGTACTGGTCACAAAACGACACAAGTGAATCTGTACTCGTTGTAGCACCGACGCAGATTCGGGGCATGGATAAGTCGAAGCTCGCGCTGGGCGCGGTGTACGTGATTTGGGGTTCGACCTATGCCGCCATCGCTGTTGCGGTGGAGTCGCTGCCCCCGTTTTTGATGGCGGGTGTTCGCTGGACACTCGCTGGCCTGCTCCTCTACGGCATTCTTCGGTTACGAGGGGTCGCGGCGCCGTCCCGCAAAGAATGGCGTCAAGGTGTGATTGCCGGGTCGCTGCTCTTCGTGGGTGGCAACGGTTTGGTGTGCTGGGCGGAGCAACGGCTCAGTTCCGGCACGGCGGCAATGGCGCTCGCCACGGTCCCGCTGTTCACCGTCGTGATCGGATGGCTGGTCTATCGGGAGCAACGTCCCGATCGACTCACCTGGATGGGCCTGTGCTTTGGAGTGGGCGGAGTCGGTGCGCTGTTTGGCTCCCACGGTGCGGTCGACGTCGGGGGTGTGGTCGCGGTGCTCGTCGCCGCGCTGTGTTGGGCGTGCGGAACGCTCTACGTGCGGTACTCGACCACACGAAGCTCCGTGTTCATGGCAAGCGCCACACACATGGTTGCCGGCGGAGTATTGATGTTGCTGGTCGGTGCACTTCGAGGCGAGATCCCCTCGGCTCCTTCCCACGAATCTCTCGCCGCTCTGGTCTATCTCGTCGCGTTTGGATCGCTTGCGGGCTTCGGGGCGTACGCGTGGCTGATCAAACGCATCAGCTCCGGTGCACTCGCGACCCATGCGTTCGTCAATCCGATGGTTGCTGTCGCCTTGGGTTGGCTCCTTCTCGATGAGGCCGTCAGCGTACAAACCTTGGCTGCGTCGATGGCGATCGTCGTATCGGTCGTCCTGATTCTGCGTCCGCGAGCACTCGCTGTGAGGTAAGCTCGCTCATGCGATTCGCGCTGGCCGCGTTGTTCCTCGTCGGGTGTCTCGAAACGGAAGACGCCCAATGCGACACCCATCCTGGACGATTGGTGTGCATCGATGCGTGCATCCGACAGGTGGATCAAAGCGACTGCGTCCCCACGGTCAACGTGTGTCGCGCCGAACCCGATCGGGAGCGCTGCGATCTGCTTCTGCAGGCGTGTACCGACACTCCCGGAGCACTTGGATGTGGCTCACTCGATGCGGGCAGCGACGTCTGACTTGCGATAGAATCCCGGCGTGATCGAAATCGGCGCGACACTGGACGGCAAGTATCGTCTGGAGCGTGAGCTGGGACGCGGGGGGATGGGCGCCGTCTTTGAGGCGGTGCGTGGTGGCTTGGATAGCTCGGTCGCCATCAAGACGCTCTTGCCGCAAGCCGCCGCGTACCCGCAGATGGTGAAGCGCTTCCTCGCTGAAGCACGCGCCGCAGCACGACTCGACCATCCTCACACGATTCGTGTTCTCGACGTGAACACGCACGACGGAGTTCCGTACCAAGTGTTGGAGTTGCTCCACGGCGAGACACTCCAGTCACGACTCGAACGCGGCGCGATGTCATGGCACGAGTGCTGGACCATCATGCGCCCCATTCTTTCGGCGCTACAGCACGCGCATGACGCTGGCGTTATTCATCGCGACATCAAGCCCGACAACATCTTCCTCGCGAACTTCGAAGGCAAGCTCGTTCCCAAACTGGTGGACTTCGGGATCGCGAAGCTCGTTGGTGGAGGCGAAGGTCTCACCCAAACCGGAATGGTGATGGGGACGCCGCTCTACCTTTCACCCGAACAGGCACGCTCCACGAAGGACGTCGGGCCCGAAAGCGACATCTGGTCGATCGGTGTGATGATGTACGAGGCGCTCGCCGGGCAGTATCCGTTCGACTTTGATCTCGACGGTGGGCTGCCGGGCATCGTTCAGCAAATTTGCGAAGACGAAGCGATTCCACTCAACGTCGTGGGTGTTGCCGACGAGGTGGGCGACGCGATCATGGGTTGTCTGCGCAAGTCGCCCAAGGAGCGAATCGCCTCTGCGCGCGAGCTTTCCGCGCAATTGGCCGAAGCTGGAACGCGCGCGGATTTCGATCTCGCGCCCAGCGTGACTGCGGTGCCCTACGGAGTGAGTCCGCAGATGGCATTGCAGACGGAGCCCGATGGCAGGCTCTCGGTACCTCCTGGAATGCCGACCGTGCTCACGCGAACACCCGCGCCAAAACCGCGTTCACGCGTGTTGACGGCAGTGGGTGCGGTGGCAGCCCTTGCCGTCACTGGAGCCATCGCGTTCGCGCTTGGACGTCCCGCTGAGCCTGCAACCGCTCCGGTCATAGAGCCACCTGCAACAGAAACGGTTGCAACAGAAACGGTTGAGGTCACCACGGAGCCAGCGAGCATGCAGACCACGGAGCCAAACATGGAGCCGCGTATGGTGGAGCTGGTCACCATGGACCCAGTCGTCGAAACGCCGGAGTCGGACAACGAGCCCGAAACCACCCCAGCGGAGACCTCAGAGCCCGTTCGAATGCGGGTGCGAATGCGTCGCACGCCGATGTCGATGGAACAGATGCGCACGGGACGATCGATGGCCTTTATCGGAGCGGACGACTATTGACTCGTATTGCTTTCATCGCTGTCTTGCTCACTGGGTTGTTCGGACGTGTCGGCACAGCGCAAGACGCAACCGAGGAATACCGACGCCTCTTCATCGAGGGCAGCACAGCATGGGAATCCGGTGACTTTGCCGGCGCGCACGAGCTCTTTGAACAAGCGCACGCGCTCCTTCCCAACGCCCGCTCGTACCGTGCACTCGGTCTGGTGCGGTTCGAGCTTCGCAACTACATCGGAGCCGTCGAAGCACTGCGTCGTGCACTGGCTGACGAGCGTCGTCCGCTGAGTCCGCGTCTACGTGAAGATCCCGAGCGTGTTTTGCGCGAAGCTGCCCAGTACGTCGGTCAGTACCAAGTGGTTACAGAAACGACTGCGACGTTGTGGGTGAATGGTCAGTCGCGTGGTTTGACGCGTTTGTTGGTGCTCGAACCTGGTCGTCACGAACTCGAAGTACGTGCTGGAGGGTTCCGAACTGACATCCGACGCTTGGAAGTCTCCGGTGGCGAGAACGAAACGCTAACCATCGAGCTTGAACGCGAACGACTTCCGATTGACGACACACCCGACCCTGATGGCCACGGCGGAGAACTCACCGAAGAGCCGAGTTCCCCTGCACGACCCGCAGGAATCGCGTTGCTCATTAGCGGTGGGGTGGTTTTGGCATCGGGAGTTGTCGCGCATCTTCTCGTCCGCGACGCTCGGGATGCGTACTCGGAAAGCGTCGACATGGGCGGGTGCATGCCGCGCGTGAACGGGTCGGTGCCGGATACCGAAATGCGCTCGGAGTGCCTTCGCTTTCAGGATCGATGGCAACGGTCGCGACCATGGACCTTCGTGGGCTACGGACTTGGTGCCGCGCTCATCGCCACCGGCGGAGTGCTCATCGGCATCCGTGGTTCGGGCGAAGACGACGAGCAAGTTGTGCGCTGTGGTCCAGCGGGACTCGGACTGAACTGCCGAGCTGAGTTTTAGCTAGAGACATTCCGTGTTGATGGGCGGTGGCGGAAACATGCCTCCAACCTGCCCGGCTGAAACACCCTCGAACGGAATCGCAATGCTCACCGCATCGCACACGCCCGTTGCTGGGTCGCGCAACTCACCGTCGAGCGCCGCATTCGTCGCGGCATCAAGAGCGTCCCGCACGTCGCTGCCCGCGCACATTCCCGCCTCGTCAAAGAGTCGGCGCAGGTCTGACAACCCGATGTACCCCTGCAAGAGAACGTCGGTCATGACCGAACGGTCCTCGCTGATTTTCCCCGTCAAAACACCGCGAAACAGCCGTAGCGCGACGCGACGTCCTCCAATCCAAGGGATGAAAATCGGCTGACGTTCCCGAATCGTTGCGACCAAGACTCCGTCGGTCACATATGCCGCGAGGTCTTCGATCAAGGGATCGCCGGCCACGAAGCTGTCTTCCGTGCGCCGCCAGAGATCCTCTCCATCCCACTGAGGCTCGGTGCGACCATCGCCACGTACGACGCCGTTGGTCGAGACCAGCGAAAAATCCACGCTGCGATCGTTGTCCTCGCCACTCCATTCCGCCAAGAGAATCAACAAGGGCTGCGTCTCCATGTTCAGCGCAATCTCTGCACCAAAGCCAGGTAGTGCGTCCTCGATGATTGCTGAGAACGCTTGGCCGAAGGCGTTGTCGGCACCCATCACACCGTCGCTCGGCGGATCATCGAGTTCAAAGGGAACGCAGACGTGCGTTTCTCCGGGCGCGGTGCACACGCCGTCGAGATCCCATCCGTACTCGTCCCACGCATCCGCTTGGCTAAAAACCGGAGCGCGCAAAACGTACACGCCGTCACGATCGGTTCCGTCGGATTCTGTGCGGCCCGGCCAGGTTCGCCCGCAACCACCATCGATTGGCGGTACATCGACTGCAGCGTCGAACGCGTCAACTGCGGCGTCCTCTTCGCCCGCATCGGGAGCGTTCACATCACGCGCTGCGTCGACTTGCGCGTCCTCTCCACCACCCGCATCCGGCAGCGCTGCCACGGGGTCGAGGCAGGCCGTGACGAGAACCGCCATCGAGCAAACGAAGCGCAAGGAGCGAAGATTTTAGCACGCAGGGTTTTCGAACATCGTTCCGCTAACGCATATTCGATCTTGGATCGTTGCGATCAACGAACTGTCACGTCGACCCACATCGGCGCGTGGTCGCTTGTTCGGATCTCCCGCAGCACCGCGCCGTCGTTGATCTCGAAACCACGCGTGAACACGTAGTCCAAGCGACGGCCGCTATCGTGCGTCGAGCCGGTATCGCCCAAGGTTGCGAGTGCGTCGTCGAACCCGTTCGCTTTGAACACGACGAGTTCGGGTGCGGTGTCGTACCAAGCGTTGAAGTCTCCCGCGACGATCTGCGGCCGGTCGCACGCGGTGGCTTGGGACGCATCGAGAAGTTCCTTTGCCTGTACGACGCGAAGCTCGCCAAACAGGTCGTTGCTTTCGAAGTGCACCGCCCAAACACGGGCCGAGGTGTCGCCCACTGGAATATCCGCGTGAAGGACCACGCGTTGCCCGAGTCGGGGTTCCGCCTCGCTCACGAACCAATCGAACTGACTGGAGTGACACAGCAGTGCGGCGCCGGTGATGGGTCGACGCGACACAATCGCTTGGCCCGTATCGCCGCCAATGTCTCGACCAATATTCAGTTCGACGTACTCGATGCCGTACACGTACTCGCCTTCAACACGCTCCGCGAGTAGACGTGCAGCACGTCGCACCCCGTTTCGCGTCGAACAACGATCGACTTCGCTCAACAAGTACACGTCCGCAGCACCGAGCTCCGGATCCTCGACCAGCGAATCGATCTGTTCGTCGAGGTTGGAGGTGTACTCCATGTTCCACGCGACCACGCGCAACGTATTTGGCCACTCGGTGGGCAGCTCCGCGAGCAAAAACGAGCCAGACTCCGAAATGGGAATGTCGAGCGGTAGCGCACGCGAATCGTCGGGTGGCAGGCTCATCATGCTGACGGGATCTTCACGCGTTGCCTCGGTCACTGTCGGACACGCGAGCCGCGTGGCATCCAGGTCGGGCCACACACCCGCACTACAGTCTTCGCTAGGTGGCTCCTCGCTTAGCAGCGTTCCCGTAGGGGCGACCTCACCGGCGCATACCCAGTCGTAGTCGTAGGCGGAGGGGTCGACGAAACGCGAGGGATCGGTTGGCGCATCCTGTGCCGTGTCGAACGCAGTGTCCGCCACCGTATCGTTCGCTGTGTCCGACGCGGCGTCGGGCCCCACGTCCATGCCTGCATCGGGCGCTGCAGCATCATCGCCGCAACCCCAAACAATCAGGCACAACATCAACCATCGCATCACGTCGATGATGGCACCATCTGGTCACCCGCGCTTGATGAACCTACGCTGTGTGCGTGAGGGAGAGACCATTTCCCGCGCACTGGACAGTGCGTGAGGCCCGCGACGCGTACTTGCGTGAAAACGGATTTACAGTCGACGCGTACGACGCGCCGTTCACCGATGCCAAGGTGTTGGGAATCACGTTCAAGATCCCCAACACGAAAAAGCATCGCTGGGCGATCATGTGGCACGACCTGCATCACGCGGTGACCGGGTACGGAACCGATCTCATCGGCGAAAGCGAGATCAGCGCGTGGGAAGCACAGCGTGGCCTTCAACCCTTGGGCGTCTACGTGACGCTCATCATCGCGGGAATCCTCGGTGTCGGTATGGTGATCGCACCCTTCCGGACATTGCGAGCCTGGTCCGCAGCGCGAGGTGACCAATCGCTGTTTCACGAGCCAGTCGACTACGAAACGTGCTTGGACATGACCCTAGGAGAGTTGCGCGACCGACTGGGAGTTCCACGCGAGGGCATCGCCACGCTGACTCGCGGCCTGCACTCGGCAGCGCCGAGCGCGTAGGCGCACCTAGCGAGTCACGCGTAACTCGTAGCCGACGCGGTTGCCGTTTCCGCCATCGCGCACGTGCAACGTGTACCAACCAGGTTCCAAACCGTGACTCACGGTTTCGAACTGACCTTCACCACGCGAACTGCTCAGCAACTCTGAGCGTATGTCGCGCAGCTCCAAGTCCAGGTCGGTGTGATCCGCAGCGCGACCACTTCCAAAGATCTCCAGCCGCGCACGAATACGCATCGGCTCCTCGATGTGGATTCGATACACGTCGATCGCATCCTGCCCGTTTGTCGGACGCGGCGGACCACCACTTGGTGCAGGGTTGCTCAACCCGTCGATCTTGTCGGCGACCGTACCGGGAATGGAGATGTCCACCGGCCAGTGTGACTCGTCGTTTTCGGGCAGCAGGTCAACCGGATGACCGCCCTGCTCCAGCACGCGCTTCACTTCAATGAACGAAGCACGCTCGGTTCGCACGATGTGCCGCAGGAAGGTCGGAATCGCAGGATGGGCACCCGGCATGTTTCCAAGCTCAACCATCGCTGCCAAAACACTTGCAGGACCGAGCGCCACACCGTCTTGATCGTTGTCGGGAATCGCGCCATCGCCGCCGTTGCCGTCCGCAAGGTCCCAGAGAATCTCAGCGACCCCAGCCTCCGAACCGATCCCACGCACATCGCGCTGGTCGCCGCGTTCGAGGTCGTGGTTCACACGAAGCTCGCCTGCCGGCTCAACCCCGATCGTGTCTTGGTAGCGCGGATTGCGCAGCACCATCGTGGCAAACCACGTGGCGCGCGCTTCTTCCCACGCCAGTCCGGGCATGATCAGAAAACCGCGCGGATGCTGCCCGCCGTAACTCGAGTCACTCGAAAGCACATCCATCACGAAGTGCCCAAACTCGTGCAACACGATCATCTCATCGTGCTCGTCGGTATCCGTGGTGGTCTGTCGGCCCGGCTCACCGCCCAACAATTCGATCGAGTACCGACCGGTACCGCGATCCCCGTTGTAGAAGCTCCAGTTCGTGGTCACCCCGCGTGACCAGTACACGTAAAAGGGAGGAAGCGTTCTGCCGGTCCACTCTTCGACCGAGCGCGCACCGCGCCAAATCGCATCGAGGATGTGCAGCGCACCGGCTTCGTCGTTGGTGTCGTCGACGCGAACCTCAAGCGGCGTATCCGGGCTACCGAGAGGTGCCGTGAACACATGGTCTTGCTCGCCGCCGCTGTCACGCGTGACCGCGAGATCCCAATCCCCTTCACGCAGGTGCGCGACCACCGCGAGATGCTGCGCGCGTGAATCGGCCTCGAGCTGAAAGTTGCCTTGGTCGTCGGTCTTGGCGCGCGCGACAACTTCACCCGATGCCGAGACCGCATGAAGCTCCACACGCTGCGCAGGCTTCCATTGACGGTTGCTCGATGCACCGGTGGGCGTCGGATGCCGCGCTTCAAACTGAACGTTGCCTGTCCATGTCATCGCTTCGACTTCAGGGGCAACCACCGTCGTCTCGCCCTGGGTTTGCGACACACACGCACCGATTCCCATCCCGATCAGGAAAGGCCCCCAGCGAAGCAACGTGGAGCGGTATGAATCGAAGGTCGCGCGATCCATCAATCCCACCAAAGACGCCACGCGTGACCGAGAACCTCGGAAAGAAGCGAAACCGGACCATCGTCCTGCATGTCCGGGCAGATTTGAGCGAGTTCCTTTGTTGCTCGCTGCACCTGCGTAAAGCTGCGCGGCGGCTTGGGTGCAAACGCTTCCAAACGCGCCCGACACAACGCGACCAACTCGAAGCCGTAGCGCTCTTTCCAACGCTTGAAGAACGGCCAGCGATCCTTGTGTTCTCGCTCGTTGAGTTTCCAGCCCAGGATCGACGGCGCCTGCCACGAGGGTGCATCCAGCAAGAGCACGCGTGCTGTGCCCTCGTTGCGCGCGTACACAAAGGGCCACGCGATCTCGCGAAGACCTTGGTTGGAACGCGGCATGTACAGCTGCAACACCATGATCTCGGACGCGGTCATTCCAACGGGCCGGGTCGCGCGAACTGGCGGAAAAGGCACAACCGGCTTGTCCGACGCATCGAGCAGATCAAAGAGTCTGGGGTCCATCTCGTCGAGCGGAACGTCCGGACCTTCTGCGGTGACGCCGAAGTTACGCATCACGTGACGTGCATCAAAGCGACTGAGGTAGTCGTCAAGCAGCGTGTTCTCAGGCTCGACTGGCGACTTCTTCTTTTTGAACGCGTCGCCCATGCGATGACAGCGCCGCACACACTTCTCCCACCCTCCCCGCAGGATCGGCGACGACTCGGTCACCACGATGCAAGTGCGCTTCTCCATCGGAATCGCGTCGCGCAGCATCAACCAACTGGTCCACGCGTCGACCGTGCTCATCGGCCCGGTGACGAAGGCTTGCAGCGGAAAGGGGTCGCGGCTGGTCTCGTCGCCGTAAACCTCATGCAGAGGAAGGATTCCGGGTTTCCCTGCCAGCAGATCGCCTAAGGTCTGCATTAGGACAACGGTACTACTCCGACTCGAGATCGATCCAGACGAGATCGTCGGGGTTCGCGGGATCGGCAGGTCCAGAGTCCGCTTGGTCCCACCAGGTCAGCAGCGCCGCAACAATCAGCGCAGCAACCCAGAGGATGGTCGCCGAGCCGTCGAGTTTGGCCTCTACCCGCACCCTAATTGCATAGCTCACCTCGAGCCTTGACCCAAATCGCCGGGCTTTCTATCCATGCCTGCAGGAGGTCCGAATGAAGATTTTCATCGACACAGCCGACATCGAGGAGATTCGCGACGCTGCGTCCATGGGCTTGGTCGATGGCGTCACCACCAACCCCACTCTGATCAAGCGCTCGGGACGAGACTTGAAGGAAGTGATCGTCGAGATTTGCGAAGTCGTCGACGGTCCGATCAGCGCGGAGGTTGTTGCGACCGATCACGAAGGCATGTTGCGCGAAGGCCGTGAACTCGCCGCGCTCCATCCCAACGTCGTGGTGAAGGTGCCGTTGATCGCCGAGGGTCTCAAAGCGGTGCAGACCTTCACGTCCGAAGGCATCAAGACCAACGTGACGCTCTGCTTCAGTCCCACACAAGCTCTGCTCGCTGCGAAAGCGGGCGCGACGTACATCAGCCCGTTCCTGGGACGCGTCGATGACATCAGCGGCGAAGGCATGGAACTGCTCGAACAGATCATCGCCATCTATCGCAACTACGGCATGACCACGCAGGTTCTCGCCGCCAGCATTCGTCACCCCTTGCACGTCGTGCAGGCCGCGCTCTTGGGTTCGGATGTGGCGACGCTTCCGCACAAGGTCATCCACCAACTGCTCAAGCACCCGCTCACCGACATCGGCTTGGCCAAGTTCCTCGCGGACGCCAAGGCCTGATGCGCTTCGCTGCGACGCTTCTGGTGGCATCCGCGGTGTGGGGCTCATCTGCTCACGCGCAGTGGGAGCCGTCCGGAAGCGTCTCGGCGCAGGTTCTGTTCGAGGTTGGAACGGAGGAAACCCGTCGCGGCGGCGGGATTCTTGTCGATGTGTGGGAACCCTTCGGACTCTTCCAACTGGGTCTCGCGGTCGGCATCTCGGCGATCAGCAGCGACAACGACGACACGAGCCAAATCCTCACTCCCTTGGGACTCACCCTCGGGATCGGCACGCGCGGCAAGACTGTAGGGTTTCGCGTGGCAGTGCGCGGCGGCATGTGGGGCGGTGCAACCAAGAGCGGGTTGGAAGCGGGCGGATGGTTGTCGGCGGGCGCAGGCCTCGACCTCGCACTCGACGACACGGTGAGCTTGGGTGTCGCGCTCGACTACTGGCGACTTTGGGGCAACGTCGATCGAGACGTCATTGTGCCAGCGCTCCAACTGGTGTGGCGGCTGGAGTAAGCGCGTGAGCGAGTGGACACCTCCGTCGATCGACGTGGAGTTGCTGGACGACCAAAGTCCTGAAGCGCCAAAAGGCTTCCTCTCGTTGCGGCGTCGAAAGCTACGAAACCGATACGCCGACGGATCCACCAGCGACGCGTACTTCTATGACTCGGTCGATCGACGCGCGATGGATGCGGTGGTGTTGGTTCTGCACGATGGCGAGCGCATGTGCGTTCGATCGTCGCTTCGACCGCCCGTGGCGTTTCGGCACGAACTGAGTGTCCCGCAGGATGCCGACCACACGCCGGTGTTGTGGGAAATCCCGGCGGGACTGATCGAACCCGACGAGATCGGCGAAGCCGGTCTACGCGCATGCGCCAGCCGAGAAACTCTGGAAGAAACCGGTCTGCAGGTTGCACCCGAGGTGTTTGAACCACTGGGTCCTGCGGTCTTTCTGAGCCCGGGCGTCGTCGCGGAACGGCTCTACTACTTCATGGCGAAAGTCGATCCCTCGACGCGTGGGGTGCCCACCGAAGACGGCACCCCGGTCGAAGCACGGATGGAAGTGCGCTTTGTCGAGTTCGGCGAGCTGCTGCAAGCGTGCGATGCGGGTCACATCGGCGACGCCAAAAGCGAAGTTGGAATCCGACGCTTTCTCGCGAGGCACACGTGAGGCGCGTCCTCGTCGTTTACAAGCGCACGGCGCTGCAGCGCTACGACGAGGAAGATCCGCGCATCAAGCGGCTCCTCGAGGAACGCGATGCCACAGTGGCGAGTCTGCGTTCCGCGCACGAGGCGCACCTCGACACGATCGAGCGGGCACGCAAGACGCTGAAGTCGCGAGTCAAAGCCACCTTTCGACACAAGCACCAACGGAGTGACGAAGACTGGGATCTCGTGGTCACGCTCGGTGGTGACGGCACGCTTCTTTGGGCGTCACATACCGTTGGACCGAAGACCCCGATGGTCGCGATCAACAGCGACCCCACCACGAGCGTGGGCTACTTCTGTGCGGGGACACGCGACAACGTGGAGGAGGCACTCGAGGCGGCTCTGGACGGTGCGCTTCGTCCCACCAAGCTCACGCGCATGCAAGTGCACGTGGACGGTGACCGGGTCCATTCGCGCATCCTCAACGACATCTTGTTTTGTCACCAGTCTCCTGCGGCGACGACGCGCTACTTGATCCGGCACAACGACACCGAAGAAGCGCACACGTCCAGTGGTCTGTGGGTGGGACCCGCAGCGGGATCGACCGCGGCCCAGCGCAGCGCGGGTGGAAAGATCTTGCCGATCGGTTCGCAGAAACTGCAGTGGGTCGTGCGCGAGATCTACCGGCCGCGAGGCGAGCCCAAAGCCTTGGTGAAGGGCTTGGTGGCTTCTGGGGAAGAACTCGTGCTGAAGAACAAGATGCGGAAGGGGCGCATCTACTTCGACGGCGAAGCCAAGGTGATGCCGTTGGATATCGGTTCGGAGATTCGCCTGAGCCGATCAGACGAAACGCTGACGCTGCTAGGTCTGCGAAGCCGGGGTCGCTAGCTCCGCATTCCTTTGCGTGAAGACGACGACCCCTGCCCGCGAACCGCGGCCGCTAGGAAAGACTCAGAACGCGAAGCGTTCGTTCGAGCGAGGTTGGCCGCAGGACAACGTGGAGGCTCCCCGAGCCGGAACGCGCGCGAAGCGCGGGCTTGGAGGGGGGTCCCGAACGTAGTTCGGGGGGAGGGATTGCTAATCCCTCCCCGAAGGAGGAGCCGTGGCCGTTTAAGTCGTAGGCCGAAGGCCGGAGACGTAGGCCGCGGCGACTCCGATAGATTACGGATCGACGTAGGTGATCGCGGCTCTTTGGTTCGCGGTTGCGACCGAGCTTCGATACGCGTTCACCGGTGCCGACTCGAACGCTGCCGAAGCCGTGAACAAGATCGCGTTGGCGTCGCTCTCGTCCCAGTCCACCGTTCCGTTGGACTCCAAGGCCGGACCCACACCCGCTGCTTGCGAGAGATGCACCACATCGTCCGCAGGTACGCCCAGGCTGGCTCCATCGTCGAGGAGCTCGAACGCGTGCGCAGCCGGCGTCGTGTTGATGATGCGGTAGCGATAGCCGCGAATCAGCACCAGGTCAGGATCCCCGCCCGTCGGCAGTGCCAAGGTCGAGGGACGCGGCGCGGAAAACGTGTAGTCCGTCGCATCGCCAGTCACGGTCACCTCAATCGCCGGAGTCCCTGCAGGAACCGTCGCCGTGAACGCTTCGCTCACGTCCATGCCCATCAGCGTCGCCGGCGGATCGGTACCCATCTCGTACGTACCCATCACTCCCGTGTCTTCGTGGAGCATCGCGTGAAGCATTTCGCCGTCGGCTACCGGGCGGTCCAGCTCGACCGTGACGTCGGCGTTTGCACCCGCACTGACCGCAGCGAAACCGATCTCAGCCCCGGGAGCTCCCGCAGCATCGTCGTGGATCACCAGAAACCCATCGAGCGCTGCGTCGACACTCGAGACGGTCAAGATCGTCGACAGGTCATCCAACGTGATTCCGCCGGTCACGTCCACGGTGCACAGCGTGGTGTACGCACACATGCTGTCACCACCGCACTCGTCCATGGTGCACGCTTCGCCGTCGTCGCAGTCGCTGGGCATCGAACAGCTTGCATCCACACCCGCGTCTTCGGGACCCGCATCGTCGTCGCCCGCGTCCATGTCGCCAGCGTCGTCGTCACCCGCATCCATATCGCCGGCGTCGTCATCGCCCGCATCATCTTCACCCGCATCGTCTTCGCCGGCGTCGTCGCCACCGTCGTCGAGCATCGCGTCTTCGCCGGCATCGCCAGCATCCATGATCCGCGAGCGGTCAAAGTCGACGACCAGCTCACATCCCGCCAAGCACACAAGCAGCAACAGCCAGCGCATCAGAACCTCACCTCAGCGTTGACTCCTGCCGAACTGGGAGAGAACACCGGCGCGACCTGAAGGCTCGCGCTTTCTTCCTCTTCTTCTTCGTCGTCTTCGGCTGCCTTGTCGGTCAGAAACAGAACCACCGCTGTAATCGCCGAGACTGCGGCAACACCGAAAAGCACGTCAGCGAACAGAGCAAAACGCTCGCCTTCATCGGCCGTGTCCTCATCGGGCGCATCGTCGAAATCCGCCTCACGCGAAAGCGCCATAAACCCCAGGACGGTTCCACCGATCAGCGACGCTGCGGCCAAACCCGTGGTGACCCAGACACCTGCGCTCGGTCCTTCTGCGTCGTCGTCTTCTTCCGAGCCCTCGCTCTCGGGCGTCTCTTCAATGGGATCCCCAACCGGCTCGATCTGTTCCGGCTCGGCGGTCTCCGCCATGGTCACACTAACCTCGGTGCGCGTTCCGAACGGAGCCTCGACCGTGCGCTCTGCGTCGTCGTGGCCATCGACTGAGAAGGCGAGCGTATGCGTGCCTGCGGGAACTTCGATTTCGGTCGGCGTGGTCTGCCCCGTCGCGCTGCCGTTGAGACTGACCTGTGCGCCACTCGGTTCGGACGCGATCACCAACGTGGCCGGCAGTTCACGAAGTCGGGCGATGCGTGCTTCCACGTCGGCACGATCGGGAGCGTCGGTGCGCTCGTTCAGGTAGCGCTCAAGAACCTCGACCGTACCCACCGCGTTTTCGGCACGCTCACGCGCCTCTGCAACACCCAGCAACACCACGGGGTTGGGAATGAGCTCGTAGGCTTCGAGGAAGGCGGCCTCCGACTCCGCGTACTGACCTGCACGGTGCAGCTCCTGCCCTCGGGCATACGCCGCACGCGCCGCAGCACGCGTCTCATCGGACGGCTCGCTCTGTGCCGAGACGGGAACAACGCTAAGCGTCGTCGCCGCGACCAGCGCAACTAGAATCAGAAAGCGAGGCATGACTTGGCTCGAACCTACGCGGCGGGCCCCCAGGACGTCAATTGGACCGCAACTGAGGGATTTGACGTCCGAGAAGCGGTTCATGAGTGAGATCGAACTTCGGCGCCAAGCAGCGCCTCGCCCTGTTTCGCAGCCGACGCATCCAGCCACCGAAACAGCGAATTCCGCGCCTGCAGAGCCCTCCGCCATCGCTCCGGAACGACGTCGGGTCGACCGGCCTCAAAGGCGTGCGGTCACCGCGTTTCGGCAGGGTCGTCTTCAGAGCGCGGCTCGGCTCTGGCTCGGAGATCGATCCATGGGCGCGCTGCGTCGAATGCACGTCTCGCCCGAGCGCATGGAAGAACAGCTTCGCCGCGCCGGATTTGAGGCGCAAGACGTCCCTGCGATGCTCGCTGCGCTCGAAGCGGAGATCGGTCGCCGGTTTGGTGTGCTGGTCCGCACGGACGGTTTGCGGATCGTTCGCGACCTCGCGCGCGACCTCGATCGTGCAACGCGAGGAGATGCTCAGGCTCTCGCGCAGTTCGAAGCAGAACTCTTTGGCGGGCAGAGCCAAGTCTTCATGGAGCGGCTCCGACTTGCGGGCGCAGACGTGACAGCATTGGAGCGTGCGGTGTCATCCCGAGATCATGCCGCCGTGCGTCAACTTCTCCACGCCCCACTGATGAAGATGCGCGACGTCGTACTCGAACAACTCTCGCGCATCGAAAGCGGTACCGAAGGCGTGGATGATGCGTGGGGCTCCGCGTACCTCGCGTTTGAGACCAGCATCCTGACCCGAGCTCGAGCACTTGGCGTTCAGCGAGACCCGCGTGCTGATCTCAAGCACGTCACTGTGTTGCGCCGGGCGATCCATCGCACGATCAACCGACAGGTCGCCGAACACCAACGCGCTCTCGACGACGGTCGAGCAATGTTCGATCTCGCAATGGGCCTCGCCGGGTACCCACTACTTGGTGCAACACGCGGCACGCTCGAACGTCGAAGCGATACTCTCGATGCCGAGCGGCGAGCCGTCACCGGAAACGGAACAGTCAGCGCAGCTCGTGAGGCACGAACCGACGAGGTTGTCGGCGTCGCACGTGATCTTGGCGAGGCCGCACTCGGTTCGTTGGTCCGCGGGTTGGTAAACGAGTCGATCACGGAGCTTGGAGGCGTGGATGTTATTGGCGACAACAGCGACGCGCTCGCGGACCGAGTATTCGAGAAGCTGCAGCAGCTGCCCATCATGACGCCCGACCGCGAAACCGTGCGTCTCTTGGTGCGCGCGCTGATCGACAAAGCCATCAGTGACGCTCGCGGTGATGTCGTTCCTACCGAAGCTTTCGAAGCAGCACTCGAGGAAAGCCGTTAGCCCCAGTTTTCTTGAACGTGCTTCTCGATCCGATCGAGCGGCTCTCGCAACGCAGCCGCCAAATCGTCCAGACGGATCATCTCGCGATCCGCAGTCGCCACCAGCTCGGCAAGCAACCCTTCGATCGTCTCGTTTCGCCGTTCGAGTTCGCGTCGCAGTCGCTCCAGTTGCTCTTCGGTTTCGTCGCACTCCGCAGTCTTGCGCCGAAACTCTTCGTCGACCTTCGCGAGCTCCCACAACACGGCGTCCGCGCTTCCCTCAGACTCCTGCCCACGTCGAACCTTCGACATCAGCGCATCTCTCTTCTCGCGCAACTTTCGACGGTGTGCCGCCAGCTCCTCAAAGTCGCGGCGCTTCTTCGAGAGCCGCTGAGCCACCTGGTCGATCGCGCGTCCCAACGTCGCACGAAAGTCCCGCGCCTCATCGCTCAACGACTCGATTTCCTTCTGATGCGATTCCGCGGACACCACTCCGGTTTCGAGGCTCGCCAAGGTCTCGCGACAAAATCGCAACGCGTCGAGCACCGGCTTCGGAAGCTCGCCTGACGTCCGAAGTGTTTCGACGGCTGCCGCCAGCGCATCAAAGCGATCCCGCCAGCGACGTGCCCCAGCCAGCCCATGGTCGGGTGCCTCGGGTCGCTTCAACTCTTCCGGATTGCTCGGCAGTAGCTCCGGTGGATTCGGAATCAGGTCGACCAAGGTCGCACGCCCGTCATCGACCATCGTGTCGAGCGCTTGACGCATGCTGTCAGCAAGGTCGGGTTTCTTCTCCGGCAGTGCGAGTTCCGGATCGGTCGGGTCGACCGGCTGACTCATCGATCCCCACGCACCCGCGGTTCCCATCCGCTCGCGAGTCTTCGCGACCTCATCGAGAAAGTGGTAGGCGTCGCGGAAACGCTCCTCCGCTTTCTTCTCAAGGCATTGCAGAATCAACGCTTCCATCGGCGGCGACACACTCGGACGACGCACGCTCGGAGCGATCGGCTCTTCGGTGACGTGCTTCACCAACAAGTCGCCGGGGTATTCGTAGTCGAAGGGCAGCGCACCGGTGACGAGTTCGTAGAGAATCACGCCCAACGAGTAGAGGTCCGCGCGCCCATCAATGTCGGTGGACTGGATGTACTCCGGTGCGATGTAACCCGGCGTGCCAAAAATCTGCTGACTACCGGTGAGGGAGGGCGCGTCGAGTATCTTGGCGATACCAAAGTCGAGAATCTTGATGAAGTCGCCTTCCTTCTTGCGCTTCACCAAGAGCAAGTTCTCAGGCTTGAGGTCGCGGTGAACGACACCCATCTGGTGCGCACGTGCAAGCGCACCGCCGATTTGCTCGGCAATGTGCAAGACCCGCGGCTCATCCATCGCCCCCTGGGCCATCGCTTTGAGTAACGAGTCTCCTGGCACGTACTCCATCACCAGGTAGACCAGCCCGTCTTCGGTCTCACCGTAGTCGCTAATCTCGACGATGTTCTGATGGTTGATGCGGTTGACCGCACGAGCCTCGCGAATGAACCGGTCCCGCTGAATCGGATCGACGGCGAGTTCACGACGCAGTGTCTTCACGGCGACCAAGCGATCGATCAAGGTGTGCCGTGCGAGGTACACCGCACTCATCCCGCCCGAACCCAAACGCGAGATCAAACGATAGCGCCCGCCGACCGTTCGACCGACCAGCGGATCCTTCACGCCCTTGAGCGGGGTGCCATCCCGATCGCAGTGCATGCGGTCGTCGGCATACACCTCACCGCACGTGGGACACACCTTCACGGCCGCGATTGTAAACCCCTCGCCGGTCGTTCCGCGTTAATAACGAACGCGGGCGTCTGATCAGCCGGCGTCGAACGTATCGGCCGGGACATCCGTCGGCGCATCGGTCGCAGCGTCGTCGGCTCCAGCGTCGTCGCCTGCGTCGGCACCTGCATCGTCGGCACCAGCATCGTCTCCGGCGTCGTCGCCCGCGTCATCCGTCGCGGCGTCCTCGCCTGCGTCGTCGCCGGCATCTTCGTCGCCAGCGTCGTCATCACCCGCGTCATCCATCATGGCGTCGGGAAGCGGCACATCGGGACGTGGCCCCGAATCCACCGGCTCGTCACAGCTGTTGCGGCAGGTGCCGCGCGCACTCGCGCTGAGGCTCGCTTTGCAGCACATCAGGCCGTCGCAGTCGTCTTCCTCTTTGCAGGAGTCACCCACACTGGCCTGACATCCGGCCAAGAGAACGACGGCGAAACCAATCGACAAACACAAGCTACGCATGGCGGGCGGGAGCATAGCTATCGCCGATCGTAGGCGCAACGCAGCCCAATATCCGACGTCGCGGTCCCCGCTGGCCGAGGAATCCGCGCGCTTACCCGCAGATGATAAGGAGCCGACTGCCAGGAACCACCGCGGATCACGCGTTCACCTCCGCCTTGGGCACCACGCGGATCCACGTCCAGTCCGCCTCGGTAGCTCAAGGGGTCATAGAAGTCGCTCGTCCATTCCCAGACATTCCCAGCGACATCCAGCAGCCCATGGGGACTCGCGCCAGATGGAAACGAACCCACGGGCGCCAGATAGCGAAACCCATCGATGGGTGTCCGGTGATTCGCCAGTCGATCGTTGAACTGGTTGCCCCACGGAAAGCGCCGACCATCCGAACCGCGCGCCGCTCGCTCCCACTCCGACTCCGTCGGAAGTCGACCTCCTGCAAACCGGCAGTACAACTCCGCCTCGTGAAAATCGACCCCGGTGACTGGCATCTGCGGATCCGCCATCAACCGCGCAGAGTCTCCGATCCGCGGTGGCGGACACTGCCCTGCATCGACGCACCGTTTCCACGACGCGCGAGTGACCTCGGTGCGGTCGATTCCAAACGCGCTGATGTGAATCCGACGCTGAGGAGTCTCCCCCGCCCAGAACTGAGCCAGCGGTCCGTTGCACAGCTCCATCTCGCGAAGAGACGCACGGCGACGACACAGCTGAACCGCCACGCGTAGATCGGCGTCGCTACTGCCGCGCAAGAACCAAGCGCTCTCCAGCCACACCCGACGGCTCAGTTCAACACTCCGCTGTGTGCTCGTCTGGGCGCCCGATGTCGAAAGCACACCAAACAACGCGACGACACAACCCAGCACTGCTGCTGAACTGCGCGTTGACGAATCGCGCTTCAACGGTGTCTCCGCGTCACCACCAGCACGATACAGCCCCCTGCAAAGAGTGCCATCGAGATGAGTTGGGACGTCGACACCATGCCGTCGAAGTACATGCCGCGAACGGTGTCTCCGCGAAAGAGCTCTGTGACTGTGCGAATGCAGGCGTAACCGATCATGTAGATCCCCGCCCGATGACCGCTGCCCACCTTGGCGGGTCGCCATAGAAGGAGAATCCAAGCAAAGAGCATCAGCAGCGCCGACTCATATAGCGGTGTGGGGTGACGAAAAATAGGCGGGACGGACGCCGGAGCAATCGGGTGGGTGTAACGAACTGACCAAGGGCCTTCCCAATAGCTTCCGTAACAACACCCACCAAAGAAGCAGCCCATCCGACCCACTGCGTGTCCCGCGGGCAACGCGTGCATCGCAACATCGAGCAATCGACCCGCCGGAACCTGCAGCTTTCGGCACGACCACAAGAGCGCCAGCGCACCACCAAACGGACCACCGTAGAACACGAGTCCCGGCGCTCGAATCGCCGTCATCGGTGAACCCGTCCGAATAAACTCGACCACCCAAAACACGAAGTACGAGCCCACCAGTCCGCCGCCGACCGTGAAACCGATCACCGCGATGGTTGCACCGACATCGATGTTCGCCCGATGGGCAGAACGCGATGCCAAGAGCGAACCGACGACAATTCCCATCGCGATCAGGACGCCGTAGCTCCCGATTGGACGCTCGATGTCGCCGACGCTCAGAACCGTGAGAATCGGATCCACGACCCGCTACTGAACGGCGTTAACGTTCTCCCAGTGGATGATCTTGAACCCTTGGGGGGTCTCGCAGCCGATCAATTTGCCCTGGCCTGAGCTGTAGAGGTAGCAGTCGTCCGCTTGAAGACTCAGCGCAGTTGCGCGTGACGCGTCGGGAGTTCCGGTCAACGAAGCCACCGTGGAACATGGCTGCACGCCGGGTGAACACGCCTGGCTATACGCATCGGCCGCGTTCTGCGTGAGCGTGCAGGCTTGCGCTTGCAACGTGGGGAAGGCCTGTGGATGGAAGTACTGACTCGCACTTGCCCCCGAGGGATCACCCACACAACTGAGGTTCAATCCTGCGAGCGTCATCGCCAGGTTGACGCGACTCAACTCCGCACCCAACTCGCCTCCCAGCGAGGAGCCGAATCCTCCTTGGCGGTTGCGTGGGTTGTTCATGTTGCTGGTCATGCACGCGTTGCACAGACCGCACGTCAGTGCGACGGCGAGTCCAAGGATGAACGCGATGATGTTGACCACCAACCCTGCGGTGGCCGCGCCCGATGTCTCGCCCGTTTGTTTGGCGCGCGACATGGACACACCGGCCATGACAATTCCGACCAAACCGAGAACCGGTGAACCGAAGCTCAGCACAGCGCCGACGTAGGGGACGGGCGACAGAAAAAAGCCCGCCACCATAAAGAGGAAGGCGATGACGCCGATGATGATCGATCCGATGGCCATGAGGTTCGAGGCTCCTTCGGCGAGGCATACGAGTCAATCACTGAAAAATTGCGCGCCGAGCAGCCTATATCCCCAAAACTGCTAGGGTTGGCGGCCCGTGGATGACAACGCCATGCGAGCCGGCCGCTGCGCCATCGTCGGGCGCCCCAACGTCGGGAAGTCGACCTTCCTGAATCGGGTGCTGGGGCAGAAGCTCGTCATCACCACGGCAAAGCCCGGAACCACACGCACAGCCGTGCTTGGCGTCTACGTGAGCGACGATCCTGCAACCCAGATCGCGTTCATCGACACTCCGGGTATGGCGCGCGCCCGAACCGCGCTGCACAAGATTCTGGTCGAAGAGGCACGCTCCGGACTACTCGGTGCAGACGTTGTTCTGTTCATGACCGAGGCTCCGTCGGACAAGGGTGACATCGATGTGCCCAAGGCCGACGCGGCAGCACTGCAGGCACTCGAACACATTGAGGCACCGGTCTTGCTGGCGATCAACAAAGTCGATCGCCTCAAGCGCAAGGACCGGTTACTTCCTTTCATCGCCAAGTACCAAGAGCGTAAGCCCTTCGACGCAGTCATTCCTGTGTCTGCGCTCAAGGGCACCCAGGTGCAGAACGTGTTGGACGAGATTCGGCAGCGCCTGCCCAAAGGTGCGATGTACACCGAAGACGTTCTGACCGACCGACCGCAGCGCTTCTTCGTTGCGGAGATGATTCGCGAAGCGGTGCTGCGCCATACGCACGGCGAAGTGCCCTACGGCTGCGCGGTGTTCATCGACAAGTATGAAGAGTCCGCCAAGCTCGATCGCATTGCGGCCACGATCGTGGTCGAGAAGGACTCGCACAAAGGCATCGTCATCGGAGCGCGCGGCAGTCGACTGAAGACCATTGGCACCGAAGCGCGCAAAGCTATCGAAGACCTGATCGAACGCCGCGCACACCTTGAGCTTTGGGTGAAAGTTATCCCGGGCTGGACCGCAGATCCCGATCGCGTTCGAAAGCTCGCCACTCAAGCGGAGCCACTCTAATGGGCAAAAAGCACAAGCCGATGCCCCGGCCCGCAGGTGCTGCAAGTGCACGCCCGATGATCGCGGTTGTGGGTCGCCCCAACGTGGGCAAGAGCACCCTCTTTAACAAGCTGGCGCGTCAGCGCATCGCGATCGTCGAAGACGTTCCTGGTGTGACGCGGGATCGCCACTACGCCGATGCATGGATTCGCGGACGCGAGGTGGTGCTGATCGATACCGGTGGATTCGATCCCGAAGGCGACGACCCGATGATGAGCGGCATCGCGGGACACGTGCAGATGGCACTCCAAGAGTGTGACCTTGTGGTGTGCGTCTTCGACGGAACGATGGAACCGGTGCAAGCCGACATCGACGCGGTGCAGCTCCTTCGTGGCGCGGGCAAGCCCGTGCTCTACGTCGCGAACAAAGCGGACTCCGATCGCAAACAGCTGGGCATGGTCACGTACTACGAGCTCGGCGTGGATCCGATTTTTCCGATCAGCGCACTACACGGGCGTGGCATCGGTGACCTCGAAGACGCGATCATCGAAGCGCTTCCACCCGAACCCGAAGAGACGCCCGAAGAGGAAGATCTTCGGTTGCCGCGTGTCGCGATTGTGGGGCGTCCGAACGCGGGCAAGTCCTCGATGGTCAATCGCCTGATCGGTGAACAGCGGCAACTCGTCACAGACATTCCCGGCACCACCGTCGACAGCGTCGACACGTTGCTCGAACGCAACGGCGAGCGGATGATCTTGATCGACACCGCAGGAATTCGCCGCAAATCCAAAGTCGGCAAAGCCGGCGTCGAAACAATGAGCGTGTATCAGGCGATTCGCGCGATGGAACGCAGCGACGTTGTCGTGCTGATGATCGACGCGCACCTTGGAGTCGGCGAACAAGACGCCAAGATCGCGGGCTTGGCGGTCGATCGCGGTCGCGCTTTGGTGATCGCGCTCAACAAGACCGACTTGATGAGCAAGGCCGACATCAAGGAAGCCACCACGCGTGCGCGCGAAGTCCTGACCTTTGCGAGTTGGGCCACGTTTCTACCGCTGAGCGCCAAGAGTGGTCGTGGCATGACCAAGCTCATCGGCGAGGTGAGCAAAGCAGTGAAGAACCATCGCCGTCGTGTGACTACCGCCGAGGTGAACAACTTCTTCGAGGAGATTTTGGTCACCCATCCGCCACCCACGCAGAAGAACAAACCCGTTCGTCTGTTTTACATCACGCAAGCCGAGGCGCGTCCGCCGACGTTCGTGATCGTGAGCAACCAGCCGAAGCTCGTGCACTTTTCGTATCAGCGCTACGTGGTGAACCAGCTACGAAAGCGGTTCAGGTTCAGCGGAACACCGATTCGAGTTCGCTACCGCGGAAAGCGCAAAGTCGAACTCCCCAAACAAAAACGCTGATCAGCCGAAACCGTTGATCGTGTCGAATATGGTGTCGACCGCGGTTTCCTCGAATCCTGCCGCGTCGAGTTCTGCCAGCACCACGTGAAGCATCAGCCGGCGCAGTTGGTGTTCGGGTCCATCCGAGGGCCCAGTTGCTTCGCGCAGCGCGCCCAGTTTCACGTTCGCAACAAGCTGACGCTCCAACCCTTCGGGAATGATGAGTAGGTCCGGATGGAACGACCATGGATCGCCTGGTTGCTCCAACACCCCACGTATCTGCTTGGCCATCGGCGAGTCTTGAAGACCACCACGCTCGATCTCATCGCACAGAATCTTGATGACGAGTCCGCGCATGATGTCGTCGACGAACTCCGGTGGCAGGTCGTTGGACAGTGAGAGGTAGTCATCGGGATTGACCGCTGCGTCGGGATGGATCTGGAGGATCTCGATCTCCAACTCGCTCGCACTCAGCGCGCGAACACGCAATCGGGTCAAATCACTCATACGGTTCGTCTATTATACGAGCTGCGACTCGGCTCGAAGATATAGTCTGAAACGTGGACGACTCCGACCACGCGCTTGCGCCCACGCTCGACTCCGGAGGCGCAAAGCCAGAACCTTGGCCCGGGCGTACCGAAGTCGGCGCAACGTTTGATGCGTCGGGTCGCTACGTGTTGGAGCGCGTCTTGGGCCGAGGTGGGATGGGTACCGCATGGCTCGCCCGCGACACCCTCTTGATGCGTCCCTGCGTGATCAAGGTCCTGCACAAAACCTCGTACGACGAAGAAGGCCGAGTCGAACGGTTCTTGCGCGAGTCGCGACTGACCGCACGCCTGCGACACGAACACGTGGTCGCGACCTACGACCTCGGAGTCGCTGAGACCGGCGTGCCGTTTCTGGTTCTTGAGCAACTCGAGGGACGACCACTCGACACCCTCCTTCGCGAACAAGGTGCAATGCCGGTCGCGCGCGTGATCGCGATTGGGATCCAGATCTTGCGGGGATTGGTGGCTGCGCACGCGGCAGGCGTGGTGCATCACGACCTCAAGCCCGCAAACGTATTCCTCACCCACAAAGGCGTGGTGAAGCTTCTCGACTTCGGCATCGCCGCATTTGTCGGCTCGCAAGAAGAGCTGCGCGATGACACGCGCGAAACGGCTGGCACCCCGTTCTACATGGCACCCGAGCAGTGGCACGGAACGCGAGCGGATGTCCGCTCTGATGTCTGGGCGGTGGGCGTGGTGCTCTTCGAACTACTCACTGGACGCGTTCCGTTTGCCGGAACCACTCCCTCGGCGGTAGCGCTCGCGGTGTTGAGCGAAGAACCCAACTACCCGGTCGCGCTTCATATCCCCGGACATGCCGAGTTGGTCGCGCTGATTCAGCACGCCATCCAAAAGAAGCCCGAGCAACGTCCCGCAGACGCGGCAACGATGCTGCAATCGCTGGAGTCGCTATGGACCAGCGTCGTCGCTGGCTCTTCAGCCACGATTCAATCCGCGAGCACCAAGTCACCGCAGACGCTCGACGCAGACGTCGGCTTCACCGTGCACAGCCCGCCCACGCTTGCCCCGGGTCAATGGACGCAACTCTTGGCGTTCGTGCATCGGACCCCGCAAGACGCAGAACGCGAAGCGTTGGGCTACGACGATCCGATCGTTGAAGTTGCACGCCAAGCACGTGAAGTATTGGGCGACCAGGCAGATGTCTACGAACAGCACGACAAAGCGAGCCCGATGCTCGTCCCACGCGAACACGAACTCACGTTTGCCCTGCGCGCACAGGGCGTGCAGTTCGATCCGCCGTCGCGAACGTTCGTGTGGACCGAACCTGTGCATCGCGAGCTCTTTTTGGCGCAGCCCGATGGCGCAGCGGGAACCACGCAGGCACGGCTTGAAGTATTCCTCGGTGCGCTCCTGCTTGCGGAAGTCCGCTTCGACCTACACATCGGCGAGACGAGCCAGACTCAAACGCGTTCAACCGGGCGTCCCTTTGAACAGGTGTTCGTCGCCTATGCAGACGCCGACCAAGAGGTGGCACGACAACTCGAAACGCTGAGCTCGGCCCTTAGCTCGACTCGCTTTGTTCAAGCCGACTCCGCCGAACGTGCGGCTGGTGCCGTAGGCCCGACGTCACAAGCAGCCATCGACCAAGCCGATGCGATGCAAGTCTTGTGGTCGACCCAAGCGCTTGAGTCCGACTTTGTAGACTCCGCGGTTCGCTACGCGTTGGATCAGCATGGAGTCGCACACATTCGTCCCGTGTGTTGGGAAACGCCGGCGCCGATCGACGAGGGCCGCGATCGTCCACCCGAGGCGTTGCGAAAGGCCGGACTCTCATCGATCGCCGCACCGATGACCGCGCTTCTTGCCATGGTTGCAAACGCTCAACCTCCGCCCATGCCGATGGCAGGCGCTGCTCCATCCGCAGCCTCGGGGGCAGCACCAGCCGCTCCACCACCGATGTCCGTGGCGAGTCCTGCACTTCCCTCCGACATGGATGCGATGCCTCCACGCATGTCGGCGCGAAGTGGCGGTGGCGGTGGATGGATGATCCTGGCGCTACTCGTGTTGATCGCGGCTGCAGTTGCGTTCTGGTTGCTGCGCTGAGCGCACGTGCCCATCTCCCGCGTACCAAAGAAAAGCACCTGCTGTAAAAATTTCGACCACCTCGTCGAAACCTGATCTTCTGGGGACATGATGCAGGCACCCAACCCCCGCGCCTTCGACGACGCTCCTCAAGTCGGCCGCGCAGCGAAGTTCTTTTTCGACGGCGTCGATCACGCAGTGAGTGCGCGAGTTGCAGCTGTGGATGGGGAGAGCCTGACCTTGCGCCAGGAGCTGCCCTTTCTTCAACTCAACGGAAAGCTGAGTGATGAGCAAGGACGATCCGCCGAGCTAACGAGCGTGGCAGTGGCTGTTCGAAACGGAACACCGAGTCTCGTGCTTGAGGTCCGGTACCAGGGACAGCCGAAGAAGCAGCGAAGAGATCAGACGCAGCCGTATCGCTTCGACACCAATCTCTACACCGAGAACACGGGCATGAAGGTCGTCAACGACGAAGCGCTTCGAGGTGATGCCCCTGCGACACCGCTTACGCCCTTGAGCATCCCAGCGCCAAAGCCAGCGTGGCATAGCGTGTTGTGGCAGCGCTTTCGCCGCTACATGGCGAAGCTGTTTGCGTAGCGGTTATTGCTGTCCTGGATCCCGGAGACGGGAGGCATGACGGCCAACATTTTAACCGGAAGTACGGGAAGGCTGGAAGGCGGGAAGGTTTTGGATACCGAACCCTGCCTTCCATCCCCTACTTCCGGCGAGAAAGTCGAAGCTGCCGGCAGAATGACCGCCCCCTTATGATCGCACTCGCCGCAGCCCGTCCCGCAGCATCGGGACGTTGAAGTTCACCAGCAAGCCGAGATCGATCTCCGCAAGTGTCAGATACGTACGCAGCTGGGCACGATGCACCGGAAGAAGCGCCGCAACCGACTTCACTTCTACAATGAGGCTGTGTTCGACAATCAAGTCCGCCTGAAACGCGTGGGGCACGTGCAGACCTTCGAACTCGAGTGCGACGGGAACCTGGCGTTCGACGCTGAATCCATCGAGCTTGAGAGCGTGCTCTAGGCAAGCCTCGTAGGCGTGCTCGAGCAAACCTGGACCGAGCGACCTGTGGACACGGATACAAGTGCCGATTACGCGTTTACTGAGTGAATCAAACACACCCCGTCATCGGCCGTCCACATCACGAGTTGTCTGCCTAAAGGCATTATTCGAAACCTTCCCGTCTTCCAGCCTTCCCGTGCTTCCGGTAAAAAAAGTCGAAGCACCACCAACCAGAAATCAGATCACTTCCAGTCACAGCGACTAATACCGACAGCGAACGACTAAGAACGACGACTACGACGTAGCTGCACGTTCCCCAGCTGCCCACACGCAGCCATGACACTCCGCCCCTTCGTGATTCGCTTGCGCACCGGTAGCCCCTCCTCGCGCAACCAACCAATAAACCGATCGATCTCCTCATCCGTCGGCGGACGAGTCAGCGGATCGTTCCCCGGGTTGTACGGAATCACGTTGACCATCACCCGCGCGATCGGGGCACAGAACTCCGCAATGCGACGCACGTCGTCACGCGTGTCGTTCAAGTCCGGCATCAAGCAGTAGTTCACACCCAGAATGAAGTTGGGCCGCGGTCGATACGCGGCAAGTTCCGCCTGCAGCATCGCCAACGACGTCTTGCGGTTGATCGGCATGATCTTCGACCGCGTCGGATCATCGGCCGAGTTCAGGCTCACGCTCAGATTGACTCGCTTGAACCCTTCCCGCTTCAATCGCCGAATGCCTTCGAGATGACCCACCGTGCACACCGTGATGCGGTGCTGCCCAATCGCCATACCGCTGGAATCGTTGAGCACGTGGAGCGACTGAATCAACGCGTCGGTGTTGTCCAACGCTTCGCCCATCCCCATGAACACGATGTTGCGCACATCCCACTTGAGCTGCGTCTGCGCGACCAGGATCTGACCCACGATCTCATCGACGCGCAGGTGACGAATCAATCCCATGCGACCGGTCTCGCAAAACGTGCAGCCCATCTTGCAGCCCACCTGCGACGAGATGCACAACGTGTGACGACCCCGTCCCATCGGAATCCACACGCTCTCGACCTCGAGAGCGTCGTCGAGTCGCATCACCGCCTTGGCTGTGATTCCTGTTTCACCCTCTTCCTCGACGCACCGAGCAACTTCGGGAAGCGCACCCGTGAAGTGAGTCCGCCACGCATTGATCGCCACCGGTCCAAGGTCCAACTCTTCGGGCGCAAATCGACCTTCGCGAACAACCTGGTCGTAAATCTCTTTCGCGCGCCCGTGACCCCGCGGCAGCAACTCGCGCGCGTGCGCTCGAAGCTGCTCATAGGTCAGACCGTGTACGTGGTGCACTCGGCAACCATGACCGAACGCTTAGCTCGGCGCCAACGACTCGATCCACGAGCGAGAAACCGCATCGGCCGGAAAATACGACTCGATGCGAAGCTCCTGCGCAGTCACGTCCAAGGGTGTCCCAAGCGTCGTGATCGTCGTCAGAAATCGAACCTCGACGTCGTCCTTGCGCAGATGCAGAGGAATCGCGACCGCAAACGCGCGGTCCAAGTTTACGGCTCCCATCTTCGCTGAAACGCCCTCGTATGCTTCTAGCTCCGAAAGAAGTGTTCGCGTCGGACTGCCATCGGGTTCGATCATCGCTTCGCGGTAAAGCCGATCGATCAACGCGTTGGCCACTTCGTCGAAGTTCACCACGAATCGACGAAAGCCATCCGGATGAAAGAGCGCGTGCATCACGTTTCGCAGCAGCGAAGGATCCGCGTCACCCAGGAAGTACCCCATCACGCGCATCCCTGCGGTGTTCATCCGAACGAGATTCCACATGTGATCGAGCACCAACGCCGGGTAGGGCTCTTGGTGCTCCAACATGATGTCGAGAACCTGCCGGACGCCCGCCATGTCGGGATGGTCGAGTTGGGATTCGCGATACGCTGGTGCAAAACCCGCAGACCGAAGCAAGACGTTGCGTTCGCGCAGCGGCATATCGAGTGCGCTTGCGAGCACGAGCACCATCTCTCGACTCGGCGCCGACTTTCCGTTCTCAACGAAACTGATGTGGCGCGTCGAAACCTCCGACGCGAACGCGAGGTCCTGTTGACTCATCCGGCGTGCGCGACGCCATCGCTTCAGCAGAGGGCCTACCTGCATGTGTGCATGCTAGCCCCTCAACGTCACGAAAAGGATGACCTCAGAGGTAATGGTCTGGCCACTCCGATGACGTCAGACCCGTGCGTGGGAGGCGATATGAAGCCGCGAATGATTGCTCTGGTCCTGGTATTTGTCGCGTTCGTTGGGTTTTCGACGCTTGTGGTGGTCAACCACGGCATCACCGGGTTGTTCGATGTCCTGGCGCATCAGTGGGGGCAGCAGATCTTCACCGACCTAGTGATCGCGTTGGTGCTCTTTTCGATGTGGATGTTCCCGGACGCGAAGAAACGTGGAATTCCAGCTTTGCCCTACTTCGTGTTGATCCTCGCGTCGGGTTCGATCGGTGCACTTGCATACTTGATGCACCGAACCGCGAAGTCGTGAAGGACTGCGCGATCGGGTGGAAGGCTGGGTGATTCCATTTTTTTTTTTTTTGGAAGATTCGAAGGCGAAAGCGAAAGCACAGCCATCATTTTTCTAGGGTCGCTTGCTCGCGGGTAACCCAAGAAAAGACAGCTCTCCTGACCCACCTTGAGTCTTGCGCCTTCGAAGCTTCCACTAAAAAGGAATAAACTGGTCTACCCAAGATCCGTTCAAGCAGCCGCGCGTCTTAGCGTTGATGTTGCAACGCACCCTCCCCTTCGCCCTTCCCGCCCTCCTCGCTTGCGCCTCGAGTCCGCCGCTCGTCGTGAGCGTCCCTGTTGACCTGGACGACGATGACTCCCGAGCGTGGGTCGCCGTCCTGCGTGAACCTCTAACGCTGGATCCGCCCACCCTAAGCGACGCCGTGCGCCACTCGCTCGCAGCACCCACCGAAGCGATTCCTGCGCAACGTAGTGACGACGAAGAAGCCAACGAGGTTCTCGCTACCGAGCTACTGCCGCTGGCGCTGGGTTCATCGATGCATCCGGTGCTCGAAGCGGCGGCCGCAAGACTGCGAAGCGGAGAACCAGCGCTCGAAGTTCTCGAAGAAACCGTCGCCGAGATGCGCCAACGTCGGATTACGTGTCGTGCCTATCGGGGAGTTCTCTTTGGCGGACATCCAGGTCGCGATCCTGCGCGTGACGAAAACGCGTTTATCGCGTTGGAGATCGTGTACTTCCACCTGCGCGGACACGAAGCCAATGCACCCGCGGATCCGATCGACTGTGCGAACGAAGCACCGACCGCAGTGCTGCGACCGCAACTCGTTCCCTACTTTGCAGTCGCAGCTGGTGCATCACCGTCCGAAGTCCGGGCGAGCGTAGCGAACGTGCTGAACGCGCTATCTCGCTAGGTGCTATCTCGCTAGGTGTCGGGGATACCTCTCAATTTCTTGGAAGATCAGAAGACTCCAAGAGAGCTAAGAGGTGTCTGGGAAGGTTTCGATCCCAAACCTTCCCGCCTTCCAGCCTTCTCGTGCTTCCGGTAAAAAAAATCGAACCCTAACCCTTGCGCCAACCCTTGAGCTCTTTGCCAGTCTTGGAGTCTTCGAAAAAATGAAAAGACTCCAACCCCTACTCCAACCCCTACCCCAGCAGAAAGTGCGTCAACGCCGACGCGACCGGTTCACTCGGGTCCGTCTGCCACGCCGTTGACTGCACCGCAGCAACACGACGCCCCAGCTTCGTAATACTCGCCCGCGCAAACGTCTCGCGGTCCTTCGCACCCCGCAAGTATGACACCGTGATGTTCACGATGCGCGGAATGCTGTCCGCTTCGCGCTCCGAGATCAGCTTGAACGCAGCCGTACTCTCCAACAATGCGCCGACCGTCCCACCATGAAGCGCACGCACCGTGAAGTTCCCGATGAGCTGCTCGCCAAACGCCATCACACCAAGCGTGTCACCGCGCTCGTACCGCATGTCCATGCCCATCGCAGCCATGTAGGGCACGCTCTTCACAGCCTTCGCGAGTTCCTCGCTCGATCGCGCACCACTCACTCGCTCGACAAACGAGTCATCGGTGGGAGGAATGGCGCGCGGCGGTTCACTCGGAATGCGCGTTCCCGGATCACCAGGCGGAGGATCCGCCTGCATGATCGTCGAGGGCACCTCGCCAAAGATCATGAACGTACCCGCACATGACGCGATCGGTTCACTCGGATCCCCGTGATGTGCAATGCCGCGCGTAAACGCGACCTGCTTGGTCACGCGGTAGCACGTGGCTTCGGAGAACACGTCTTTCTCAGGCTGCGATGCACGCAAGTAATCAATGCGCAGATCCAACGTGGCGATACGACGAGGAACCCGAAGTGCTGTAAACACCGAAGCGCCCGCGCTTGCATCCATGATCGCCGTCACCACACCGCCATGCAGTGCACCCGTTTGCGGATTCCCCACCAAACGCGGTCGGTAAGGAACCCGAAACGAAACCTTGCCGTCTTCAATGTTGAGCGCAGTCATCCCCAACCACTTGTTATGGGGAACTCGCGAACTGAACGTCTCGTTCATGCGAGCAATGCGCTCATCCTTCATCGGGTTCTTTGGATGACGTGATAGCCGAACGGAGTTTGAACAGGGTCGCTCGTTTGGCCGATCTCCATCCCCCACACGGCACGCTCGAACGCAGGTGTCATGTCGCCGCGACCAAACGTACCCAAGTCACCACGACGATCACCCGGTTCATCCGAGTAGCGCTCGTGCAAAGCGTTCCAGTCTTCACCCGCGCGAACCTGCTCCGCCACTTCACCTGCGCGAATGCGAGCCTCTTCCTGCGATCGGGTCACGTCGTCTTGTGCGCGAGCCGCGCCTTCGTACGCGATCAAGATATGTCGCGCGCCAACCTGAGCAGGACCCACCTGCGGATCCGGGCGTCGTTCAAACACCACGAACCCGCGCTCGGTCTTAATCGGACCACCGATGTCACCGATCCGAAGACGAAACGCCACGCGCGCAATACGCGGATCGACATCCTCTGCGCCGCGCTCGATGCGCTGAATCGAAGGCGGCGTGTCACCGTAGGCGCGAGCCACTTCACCAAAGTTCGACTCCGGTTGGCGAGCCAACGCCGCCACCGTTTGAGCTCGGATTTCAGCCGTGCGTTCGTCCCGTTCGATGGCGTCGGAAACCCCTTCGGCGCCCTGCCATCCAACCGATGTCATCCGGATCTCGATCAACTGATCGGAACGTTCCGGCTCCGAGTGAATCGGGGGTGCCGCGACTTCGGCTTCAGTAGGAGGGGTGCTAGCGCAGCCCACAAGCAAGAGAGCAAAGCAGTGTTTCATGAGCGAATCAGCGAATCAGAGCAAAAACCAAAAACGCTCCACAGCAGATGACGAATGCCCCACCGATAATCAAGCCGAGAATGATCAGCTGCTTATCCTCGTCGTCCATTAGAGCGTCCGGGTGCCGCCTTGAGCGAGCAAACCATCGATGCGTCGGCGATCGAAACCCGCGAGGATGTTCCCGCGAAAGTCGATGACCGGAATCCCCGTTGTGCGAACTCCTGCCGCGCGTGCTTTCGCGTTCATCTCTGCGCGTGCTCCCTGATCGCGCTCGATGTCCTTCTCCTCAAAAGGCACCCCACGCTGAGAGAGGTAGCGTGCTGCCGACCGACACGCTCCGCACCAAGACGCTCCGTAGATGATGATGTCGTTGCTCGCCAACGTGGTCGGCTGCGAGGGCATCTCCGGAAACTCCGGCGGTTCTTCCACACCCGCAGCTTCATCGAGAAGCGCATCGAACGCTTCGCGCGTAAAGCGACGGACGGCGTAGCGCCCGTCCACCTCGGTACGCAGATCCGCGACGTACACGTGGTTGGGTTCGCGCTGGTCCGGAGCAAGCTCCAACGAATCCACGCGTACTTGTTCGCGGTTTTCTTCCGGAACGTCGTTGCGGTTGTTGACCGTGTGCGGCCCTTCTTCGTCGTAGTACGTCAGCACCAGTCCATCGGCATCGCCGGCCACCTGAAACGGCGGTTCGACCGGTTCACCCGCAGCTGCAGCAAGCGACCCCTCCACTTCCGACTCTGTGGCTGGCGTGGCATCGCCCCCAGCACACGCCGCCAGGAAAACCAGACCGAGTACGAGTCTCCGAACCGTCACAACCAAACCTTGTAGCAGGGCGTGCTACAGCTTGCAGCCCTCGTGCTATGACGCCCTCGTGAGCCGCTTCATTCTCGTAATCCTGGCACTGACCGCGTGCGTAGCCGCATGTGGAGCTGACAAAGAGGCCAACGAAGCGAGGCTCTTCCTCGATCGCTACGACTCGCTCGAGCATCCCGATTTCACCGCGCGCGCAGAGCGAGTGGAAACCTTCGCGCGGATGCGGTTCGATTCCGAGAGCGTGAAGGCCGCACACGAGACCTGTAGTGCGATGCACGAAGCCGCGATCGAAGCCGAAGCCAAGTCGGTCGAAGCGCGCCACACGCTGGAAGCGCTCGAAGCAGCACCGCCCGAACAGCGAACACGAGAACGACAACAAGCCGTCGAAACCCTACTCGGCGAAAGCAGCGCAGCCGTGGAGCGAGCCGCAGAGCTACGTCCGCGTTGTGATGAGCAACTGGCCGAACTGCGTACGCGCTTCGAAACCCGCCACTAAGAGTCGGTCACGACCCGTGCAGGGTGGTCGAATATTTTTCCCGGAATGCGACCTTAGCCGCCAGAGATCAGTCCGCACTCGCGCTTTGGCAGCCCAGCTCTTGCAGCCGCACGACATCAACCGTCGTCGGACCGTCCGTGCCGGCTCGCGTACTCCCGCGAGTCAAACGCAACTGGCCAGAGTCGGCATACGCAACGCGCACCCACCTGGACCTGGAGATGTCTTCAATCTCGCAACAGCCCGGCGACTCCCACTCGTCCTCCTCGCAGTCGCAGTTCGTGAGCATGCCATCGTCGTAGTAGTCGTTGACCACGATGCCGCCGTAGAGAACGACGTCGTCTCCATCGCGACCGATGAAGTAGCGCGACACCAGCCCCATCGTGTTGCTGATGCCCTCTTCGTATCCTGAATCGAACCCGTCGATGTCGACCGTGATTTCGGGTTCGCCACCAGCGATCCACTGCGCTGAAGTCACCGTGGCGTAGCTCATCCCGTGCCCCGTTCCGTCGGTCACGAGTTCGCACACGTACCAGCTCGGCTCGTAGTGAATGAACGCTACGCCTTCGACCGGATACGCGAACGACCCGGTCGCCTCGTCTTCTGCCATCTCGGAGTCGTCGCGGATGTCGAGCGAGGCAATCGCAGCGTCTTTGTCGTCAAAGGGCCCTTCGCAACGCACCGGTTCGCAGCTCGACTCGACCGCGGGTTCAACACCAAGTTCTTCGAGCCGCGTCGCTACCGTTTCATTCGGGCGTACCTCAAGCGACTCGCGATAGTAGCGAGCGGCGCTTTCTTGGTCGGTTGCTTCCACCACGCGCCCGAGGTTGTAGAGACAAGCACCGAGCGTGTTGCGTTCGCGTTCGCGGTGACGTCGGCGCGAGAGTAGACGCGCGCCACGCTCGAGCTCTTGTTTTGCGTCGTCCATCTGAGCCAGGTGAAAGAGCGCCCATCCGAGCTCACATCGGGCAGGCGCGCTATCGCTGAGTTCGATCGATTCACGAAACTTCGTCGCAGCGTCATTCCAACGCGATTGCCGCGCGAAGCGACGACCTTCACCCAAGCGCAACCGCGCATCGCGAGCCGCTTGAAGTTGTTCAGCTGTTGGAGGAGCAGGTTTGGGACGAGCAGGCGGAGGAGCAACCTCGTCTGGAACAGCTACTTCAGCAAGTGCCTGTTCCTCGTTAGGAACCTCGGGCTCGGGTTCAGCCGTTTCCGACTCGGTGTTGCACTGACTGCATCCACCAACCAAGAGCGCAATCACCAGGAGCTTCATCCCGCGAGCCTACCTGGAAGACAGGATGGTTCAGGATGCCAAAACTCTCCCGCGTTCCAGCCTCCCGCACTTCCGGTGAAAAATGTGGCGTCGTGGTTATGTTCGCGTCGTGCTCGGGATGGACCAGGAGGAGATTGGGCTCTTGCGCCGTGTGCTGGGAAGCATGGTTTTCCAGCCGCTCGACGGACTTGTTGGCCGTCGTCTACATGCCGACCGGTTCGAAGACATCACCAACACCGCCGACTTGCTTCCGCTCTACGAGCTAGAGGGAGAGCTCATGACCGAGCCGAGCAACGTCCGGGGCGTGCTGCTGAAGTACGGATTCGTCGAACTGTCGTTTCGCCTGACGCGGTGGCCCGATGTAAGCCCAGCACGCGCCAAAGAGCTCTCGTCAGTGTTGCGCGATGAGGGACTGGACCGCACCAACGACGACCCAGAGATGCAGCGGATACGGATCGACTGGCTCCACGATCTCTGTGAAGAGATAAGCGCCAGCGAGCTGTGGATGACCGTCTTCGCAGATACGACCCGCCCCACAGGATCGCTGATGCACCGAGCGCGGGCGACGAAGATGTTCAAAACAGTGCCGGACGGATTCTTCCCCTGCACCTTCGTCGTCACCGACGCATACGTAACAAACGCACCGAGCGTGTCATGGATGCGCCGTTTTTACTGGTGACCTCGAACACCGTAAAAGAGGACTACCTACCCGAGGGCGGACACCCAATACTCCGCCTCGAAGTCGAATGATAATGGCGGTCCTTCGCTACGACGTTCGTGGGCGTGGGCGGCATCGCACTGAAGAAGAAGTCGACCCGGATGTTGATGACGTGGTCGAGCTCTTAGACGAGATGGACGACGGGTTCGACTCGTTTCTCTATCAGTTGGATGATCGATCCGGCATTGATCTGTGCGGTTCGGTCGAACTTGGCTTCACTGTTCACGTCAGCGAAGCAAACGGGTTGTGGCGCTTGTCGAACCGTTCGGACGACGACGACGACGACGACGACGAGCACGTTCCGTTCCCGAACTGGGGACAGCCAACGACGCAACCGCGTCGCGCCATCGTCGCACGTGACGTCGCTGAGCAAGCACTGCGAACGTACATCGACGAGGCCGGCGTTCGAGATCCCTCGCTGACGTGGGACAGGATTCCCGTCGACTAGACTCGTGCTCGCGCGCGGTTTGGTGTAGCCATGTGATGTGGGGTTGCCGTCGATTCCGGGGTACGTCGAGGTCGGCGGTTGGCTGTTCGAGGAGAAGCACCTCGACGTCACCCTCCGTGTACTTACCCCTACGCCACGGCGTTACAACGTACTGGACCAAGTACGCACAGACTTTCGCTCAAGCGCTGGCATCTACTGGCTGGTCAGCATCGGCGCGATCATCTACAGCACAATTGCGATTCAGTGGATCGGCTTGGTGCTAGGCGGGCTGCTCCTCCTCGTGCTGGCGAACGCCGCGCGAATCATGGTCGGCGTCGTGCGTCACGGCGTGGTGGGACAGGTCACGATCGACCACATCGACAAACGGAACGATATCGCGGCGGAAACGTTTGACGTCCCCGCGGGCGATTCGCGCATGACGGTGGTGTTCGGGCCACCCACTGCCCTCGAGTCGATGTTGGAACTGGGGCCCGTCGACATCTTGGTTCTATACGACCCGCGCAAGGTCGAGCTACGCGGCCACAGTTTCGCGGTTCGTTCGCACAAAGTCGGCGAGGCAGATTTGAGCGAACTGCAACAGCTGCTGGGCACGTTGACTGGCCGACCTTGGACGTTTTAACAGGCAAGCGAGCGATTACTCCTCGAGACAGCCGCTGGGATCCTGTTCGAACCCGCACCGGTTGAGCGCGCAGTTCCAGAGGCGCATCTCCTCCATGCTTGGCGTCGAACACGAGCTACCTGAGCAAGCGTCCCACTGGTCCGAGTCGCAACTTCTAACGACGCAGTCGCGCCGCCGAGAAGTCACTCGCGCAAGGCACTCGTGGTAGTCGCCCATCGTGGGCACGAACGCGTCGGCTTGATCGGGACACTTGTAGTCGCCGGACACGACGTACCACGGGACAGCTAGAAAACTGTCGAATAGCGGACTGTCTGCACAATCCTGCTTGTGGCTGTGCTCATCCTGACGTGCTGCCCAAAGCACCTCGTGCGGGCTGGGAGAGGCGCATCCCAATAGAACGGTCAACGCGACGAGTCGAAACAGCATGTCAGGAGCATACGCTGAGCTTCTAGTTTTTCGCTGGGCTAGGGAGCGAATCGCAGCGCGAATGGATAGTTCACCACCACGATGCCGCCACCACTCGGAGCCGGAAAGCGCCAATGTACGAGTCGCCGTAAGACGCATTGCTCGACCGGCATACTCACCGAGCCGGCATATGTGGAAGACGCTCCCTCAACACGTCCGTCGGGGCTGATCACGAAGCGGGTCGTGAGTCGCCCCTGCAGTTCGCGGTCTACGGCAAGCTGCATCTCGTAGCATTCCCGGACTTCACCAATGTGCGACGTGATCACTTCGCGTATCACTCGCTTGGTCAGCAACCCACGGCGATTCGCAGGCTCGAGCTCCGTCCCCGGCGCCCAGCACTTCGACCCGGCAGCCGCGATCGCTGGATGTATCGATGCACGTTCTCGTTCCGCGAGAAGATCGGGGTCGATCTGGAGCGCGTCCATGGGGACTTGGGGGATCGATACAACGATGCGTCGACCGGTGTGCTCGAGGACGGCACTGCTGCGCGAGTGCGTGACCGGAGTCCCGGGTGGCAACAACAAGCCCTCGGTGTGAGAGGGCACCGCACGTGTCGTCAGGAACGACTCGAGCGGCGGATCCAGGTCTTCCGCATGCGTCCACCCGACAATGTGGTGCGTGGGGCTCGTGGCTTCGATACGCGCCCAGTCGCCGTGCCGTTCAAGGACCGATACTGGAACGTCGAAGCGAAGCATCCGAGGCTCTGCTGATTGGTCCAGTGTCTCCAGGTTCGCGCCGTGGACGCAACGTGCACGCGACTCAGACGGGGTACCGACTTCATCACTGCATGCATCGCTCGACAGTTGGTCGATGGGAACCCAAAAGGTGCGTGTCATCAGGTCGGGGCCGTCACTGACACGATAGCGATCGCCGTCAACGCCACGGATGAAGAGCCGAGCCCCTCGGTGAAGGTCGAGCACAAGATCCGCGTTCTGGCGTCGAAGTGGAGAGACAAGGCAGCTGCTGGCAGACAGTCGACCGTCAAGTTCCAGATCACCGATGCGAACGCGCGACCCCTCTATCGCGCTAGCGACACCACGCAGAGACACAACATGCGCAGAGCCGTACGGCGTGTCGATCTTCGAGCCACTCCACCGAAGGTCGCGACCTTCGAGGCCGCTCCACCCTCGAAGTGCTTCGGGGCGCTCCGGAGGAGCAACAGCCGGCGGAGGTCGCACTGACGTCGAGCACGAGGTCAGCGCGAGGAAGAGTAAACACGCGCGAGTCCCCATGAGGCGCAGCATACTCATCTCTCCCCTAAGACCACGGCATCGAAGTTTCTCACTCACTTCGTCAGTACCCCTGACAAGCGCTGTAGTCGTAGTTGGTTGCGCAAAGGCAAAAGGCGACACCGCTAAACCCGCTGCAGTCGTCACTGGGAAGTGGACTCGACTCTGGGAAACACACGGGGAAGCGGTTGTCAGTGTCATTCCAGCATCGGATGCATGCGGTGTCGCCTGGTGCGCAACCGCCACACTCCTGGTAGGCATACAGAACCCAACTCCAGTAGACGTTTCGCGCAGTGTTGCTTGCACCAAAGATTGCATCGGCTTCACATGCGGTATCGGTGCAATCTTCGAGGTCCAGTCGCAGGTCGTAACATCTGCTGACGCCTACGGTGCGGTCCAGCTCCGCTCCAGGAACGTTGCACTGCTCGACATATTCGGCGCAGTGCGTCGCGCGGCATTCGACGGGATCGGCTGCGTCCGAACAGTACAGCACGTGGCAGAGGTGTAGATCGTTGGCGTACCTGCGGCCGTCGTAGTCCAGCAAACCTTCGCGACACGAATAGCAGTCCGGTGCATCGCAGTTCTCGAGGCATGCGAAGATTTCTTGGCACACGGCGACGGCTTCTTTTTCGCCGGGAGACACGGCGCTGCAGGCGAGGAGGAGGAAGGCGAGGGGGCTGAGGTGTTTCATGCCCACCTTATCGGAACATGCTCGCCACAGTTGCGCAGAAATCTGCCTACCCAAGCGGCCTGAGAACCAGTGAGTACGGCCTGCCTCTCACCACTGCTTCTGCTGCGTCCCACAAGATGTCAGCGAGATCAGCGGTCGTGAGCTTGTGGTTGGCTCGGGACTCGTCGTGGCCGGCTGCATGAAGTAGTAGGTCTCCACCATCGAGCAGCGGCCGGAGGTGACGCGGAACGTTCATCCGCCCTCCCCGGATCTCCTCGAGCAAGATCCACGCGTCGGTGCGATGCGGATCCGTCTCCCGATATGCAAGCACACACTCTCGGGCGCTCAATGCAACTGCAGCCGTGTCGAGATCAGGACCCGGTTGTACAGACAAGAAAATCAACCGAACCGGCTGATACACTCGCCACGTGTTCGAAGAGACCGAAGGACGCACCGGGATCTGGCGGTTTCTTAATCTCTACAACGTAGGGTTCGTCCTGTTCGTCGCCATCTTCGTCGTCGTGATGGACTACTTCGACGGTGGTGAAAGGATCGACGGTGACGTTCGTTGGTCTTCAACGGGTGGCGACCTTTGGTCGGGTGAGCCGAACGGGTGCCAAGACGCGAGTGACTACATCATGTTCAAGTGGATGGGCGACGACGAGCGCGTACACCTGAGCATCCACGAAGACCACGCCTCGCTCCTCGGCTCGATGGACTTCAGGTGGGAAGCAACTCAATGCACGATCGAAGTCTTCTCTCCCGACACCGGCAATCGCGACGGCGCTGCACGCGGCTCATGCGTGGCCGAAGACTTCCAAGTCTCCTGGAACGTCGAGTTCGAGTACTGCGGCGAAGAAGGCGGCGGGGTCTAAACCTTCAACCGCTGTAGGAGGCGTTCCCAGTCGGCTGCACCCAGTTTCCACGTCGCAGCGGCAACGGGTTTCGCGTTGGGCACAAACTTCTCGAGCCAAGCCGCTTGCGCAGGCACCGCAGCAGGCCAGTCCACCGGGTACCCCTCCTGACGCGTCGGAATCGAAACCACTCCACCAACCGAGGATGCTTCCAAGCGAAACGACCACGGCTCTTTCTGTCCCTCCGCAATCCCGCTCACCACGATCTCTCGCATCACCTACTCGTACGTGAGCGCTGGCATGTTCGCCAGCACGTCTAGCGTGTTGGTGGGTCGATGATTTGAAACCGGAAGCGCGAGAAGGCTGGAAGGCGGGAAGGTTCGCCATCCAAAGCCTTCCCGCCTTCCAGCCTTCCCGCACTTCCGGTAAAAAATGGTCGCCCAAAACAAGCTGCCAACTCCACGCAGGGATCAGAAGACAACCGCTCTACGGCTCCACTCGGTAAAATTGACCCCCGAGCCAAGCCCACGATCAACACGGTAGAGTCCCCGCATGAAGGTCTCGCTCTCTGCCCTCTGCCTCGTCTTCTTCGCAACCTCCGCTCACGCACAACTCTTCACCACAGGTGACGACTCCGCGGCACGCGCCCCCGCCGCTACGCCTCCGCTACCACTCAGCGCGGGCGTCGGTAACGGGTTCGGAGGACAGATCGGCACAGGCGTTTCGTTCGCCTGGGACACCGATGTCTTAGGCAACGTGAGTCTCGACGTCCTCGGCGGCGCCTGCCAAGGCTCGACAGGCAACCCGGACACCGCGGTCATCTACCTCGACACCGACCGCCTCAGTGGCTTCGCATCGACCACAGGGTTCACGGACACGAGCGACCGCTTCCGTGCCGCGGTTTCGGGCAACGGCACCACCAGCGGCACTGCAGACCTCACCTTCGCACCCACGATCACGGCCGACTACGCCATCGCGTTCTTCAATCCAAACACGGGTTCGGGACGCGTCCCGGAAGCGCACCTCTATCAACTCGTCAACGGTGGCGCCCACGTGCTCGTCGCCACACTCACCGCAGGTCAGGTAGGCGCGATGGGTTGCGCTGCACTACGCATCGAAGGGTTCACGCTCGCGGACATCGGACTTTCGCAAGGAGACCTCTTCCGCTGGACCGCCACAGTGATCAACGCCAGCAACGCCTTTCGCGGCAACGAGTTCCACGGGTCGACGTACGGTGGCGCCAACATCGGATCCGCTCCGTTCGCGATGGCGATGGGCGACTTCAACGTCTTCACCAGCGTGGGTCGCGTGATCATCAACGAGGTCGACGCGGACACGCCGAGCACAGACACCGACGAGTTCATCGAACTCTTTGGCCCCGCTGGAGTTCGCCTTGATGGAACCGTTCTCACGCTCTTCAACGGTTCGAGCGATACGAGCTACGACGCGATCGATCTCGACGGAGGCGTCACGGATTCGATGGGCTACTACGTGCTGGGCAGCGCCACGGTCCCCAACGTCGACAACGCTTCCTTTACGACGAACAGTCTGCAGAACGGCGCGGATGGTGTCGGGTTCTATCTCGCGGATGCCGGCGACTTCCCAAGCGGGTCTGCGGTGACTGCCACCGACTTGGTGGATGCCTTTGTGTACGACACCAACGATGCAGACGACGCAGGACTTCTCGGCGTGCTCCTCCTCGGCGGAGAGCCTCAGGTCAACGAAGACGCAGGAACGGACAAGGACACCGACTCAAACAGCCGGTGCCCCAATGGAACGGGCGAGTACCGAACCACGAGCAACGTCGTCCCGGTGTTGGCCAGCCCGGGTGCACCCAACGAGTGTCCCGTTTGTGGCAACGGCACGACGGAGTTTGGCGAAGATTGTGATGACGGTGTGGACAACGGAACCGCTTCGTCGTGCTGCTTGATGGGTTGCTCCTTCCGCGCGGCTGACGAGGTGTGCGGCGCGGCATCAGGCGCGTGCGACCTGGACGACACCTGCGATGGCGCAGGCACCTGCGTCGCCAACGTCGAACCTGCGACCACCGAGTGTCGTGCATCGGCAGGCGACTGCGACGTCGCCGAGAACTGCAACGGAACCGATCCCACATGCCCCAGTGACGCCTTCGAACCGAGCACGGTCGAGTGTCGTGCTTCAGCCGGCATGTGCGACATCGCGGAGAGCTGCACCGGATCGGACGCGGACTGCCCTGCCGATGCATTCGAAGCAGCCACCGTGGAGTGCCGCGCATCAACGGGTCTGTGTGACCCGGCAGAGATGTGCACCGGAGCCGACGCGGCGTGTCCCATCGACATGCTTGCCGGCGCTGCCACCGTCTGCCGAGCTGCCGCAGGTGACTGCGACATCGCCGAAACCTGTGATGGTGTGAGCGGAGGTTGCCCGGCCGATGCACTCGAACCCAACACGACAGAGTGTCGTGGCGTCGCCGGTATGTGCGATGTCGCGGAGAGCTGCACGGGTTCGGATGCCGACTGTCCCGTGGATGGATTCGTCGCATCGACGGTGGAGTGTCGTGCGGCAGCCGGTCCCTGCGACGTGGCGGAGAGCTGCACTGGAGTGGGTGCAGCGTGTCCGACGGACATGGTCGCAGTGGACGGGACCGCTTGCGAAAACGCGCTCGTCTGCGACGGCGCCGAAACATGTACGGCGGGTGTCTGCACTGCGGGAACAGCACTGGACTGCGCGGACACCGACCTGTGCACGATGGACTCGTGCGGTGAGCCGGGCGGTTGTGACAACGCCCCCATCGCTGGCTGCTGCAACGTCGACGCGGACTGTGACGACACCGACATCTGCACCGCGGACGTGTGCAGTGGTCCTGGAGGCACGTGCTCGGCCAGCCCAATCACGGATTGCTGCGTTGCAGACACGGATTGCGACGACGGCAACGACTGCACGACCGATGCCTGCGACCTGAGCACCAACCGCTGCATGCGCACACCCGTTGCGGGATGTTGCAGCACCGATGCGGATTGCGACGACACCAACGCGTGCACAACAGACACCTGCAACGTGGCGACCGGAGAGTGCGGCAACGCCTCGATCGATGGCTGCTGCCTGGCGGATGGAGACTGCGACGACAGCAACACGTGCACCATGGACACCTGTGATCTCTCGTCGAACACCTGTGACAATGATGCGATTGCCGGTTGTTGCACGATGGATTCGGATTGCGACGACGGTGATGAGTGCACAACCGACACGTGTGATGTGGGTACAGCAGCGTGTTCGAACGAAATGATCGATGGGTGTGGTGCGGATGCGGGTGTTGATGCGGGCGACGACATGGACGCCGGCACGGATGGTTCGATTCCCGATGGAGGCGGCGCGGACTCAGCGACGGGCGACAGCGGAACGGACGCAGGACCCAGCGACAGTGGCGGAGGCGGTTGTGGCTGCACGATGCCCGGTGAGTCACCGGCACCTGGTTTCCTGACGATGCTTATCTTCGCGTTGGCGTTGCGTCGTCGTCGGGGGTGATGGTGGTCCCTGTGCTAGACAGAGCGCATGGTCCGCGTTTGCTTTGTTTGTTTAGGCAATATCTGCCGCTCGCCCACGGCTGAAGGCGTGATGGCTCACCTCCTCAAAGAGGAAGGCATCCAAGGTATTGAGATCGACAGCGCAGGCACCAGCGCTCACCACATCGGCGAATCACCCGACCGTCGTTCCACCGCCACCGCACGCAAACGCGGGATCCGCCTGAGCGGCTCATCGCGCCAGTTCGTCAAACCCGATTTCAAACGCTTTGACTACGTCGTCGCAATGGACGCATCCAATCGCAGTCGCCTGATGGCACTCGCTCCCGACGAACACGCACGCGCGAAGATCTCGTTGCTACGCGACTTCGATCCCGACTCACCTCCCGACTCGGAAGTTCCGGATCCCTACTACGGTGGTGCACAAGGTTTCGAAACGGTCGTGGACATCTGTCTCGCCGGTTGCCGTGGCTTGCTCGACCACCTGCGTCGCGAACATGGACTGGACTGACGTCAGCAAAGCGCTCGGAGCCGAGGTTGAATCTTCGCGACGCCTGAGCGGCGGCGACATCAACGACGCGTATCGCGTGCAGCTCAGCGACGGGCGCAAGGTCTTCGTCAAACGAAACGGTTCGGCTCCACACGACATGTTCGAAGCGGAAGCCGACGGGCTAGACTGGCTACGAGTCGGTCCGCTTCGAATCCCCAAGGTGCTGGCGATCGGACGAACGTTCCTGGCGCTCGAACTCTTGGAACCCGGCGGTCGCACCAAAGCGTTCGATGAAACGCTCGGACGCGGTTTGGCGACGCTTCACCAAACCCATCCCGAGAGCTTTGGACTGCAGCGTGACAACTACATCGGTCGGCTTCCTCAATCGAACCGAGAACACGACGACTGGGTCAGCTTCTTTCGCGAGGAACGGCTACTGGCTCAGATCGAGTTGGCGTCCATTGGGGGTTCCTTGCGACATCGCTTTGATCAGCTCTTCGAAAAGCTCTCCGAGTTGGTCGGGCCCGCAGAACCCCCCGCACGTCTGCACGGCGACCTTTGGGGTGGAAACCTACACACCGACGAAGACGGTGAACCCTGCTTGATCGATCCGGCGACCTACGGAGGACATCGCGAAATCGACTTGGCGATGATGCGCCTCTTCGGTGGTTTTTCGGCGCGTGTGTTTGCTGCGTACAACGAGGCGTATCCCCTGGCTCCAGGAGCTGAAGATCGCGTGCCGCTCTATCAGCTCTACCCGTTGCTTGTGCACGTAAACCTCTTTGGCGGCGGGTACTTGGGCGCCGTCGAACGCGCCCTCGACCACTACCTGTAGGAGTGCTAGCTACCGCCCCATGCTGACTCTGGGGGACGACTGGAAGTTCGAGCTCGAGGCCAATCGCTCGAAGGTTTGGCTGAATCCAAAGGGTCTTTGGGGGATGAAGGTGACCTGCAAGGCCACCGAGGTGAAGACCATCGGCGGGTTGCCCGAGACCTTTTCGCCCACGCTCAACATCGAAGGCCTGCGTTTTGACGGTGACGACTGGCGTGAACTGGTCGGTGTCGAGATCAAGCAGCACGGCGCGTGGCGTGGCGACGGAGATCCCGAAGCGATTCTCTACGTCGAAACCACGGGCGACATCTACGAGTCCACGTTGAAGATCGTGGACGTCGACGGAACTGCGCTGGTCGTGGAGCTGGATGGTATCGGCGATATTTTTGTCGACGACCGCCACGACACGAACTGCCCGGTGAAACTGCGCGCCAAGATCGAGTTTGAGGGCGTGCGCTTTCGGTTTCGTGCCGAAGGAACCGCATCGCTCGATCCCGGTCGCAAAGCAGCCGAGTTGCTTTCGGCCACCTACGACTTGGACGGTTTCGGCGATCCGGAAATCACCAAGCTCAAGCCTGGAACATTCACCGCGCTCTTTCCGCCGGTTGCGCGGCGCGACGATTTGGAATCGGGAGAGCAGAGCATCTCCGCCGAGGTCGCGGGTTTGCGCAAGAGCGCAACCGAACTGCTCACCGCGTTTGTGAAGCAAGAGTGGTTGGAGCTCGAAGACGGCGGGGTGAAGAGCCTCGTGCCAGACTTTGTCGACGTGATGGCGGTGCCCGATCGCGGAGCCGTTCGTGCGGAGCGAATCGCCGAGTGGTTCATGGAGCGCGACGAAGTCGTCGACCTGCACTGCAGCGACGAAGACCTGGGCGCCGTTCTCGACAAGTGGTGGTAACCCTCTTTGTGGGTTCCTGTTCGATGTGAGAACTGCGGTGCGACCGACCAGTCGAGCGCCGATGGTGCGTGCCGCTATTGTGGTGCGCAACTACCTCCGGTCGTCGCAGAGACGCTGTGGACCAAAGGGGTTCTCCGATCGGCGATGCGGATGCACTCGCCCGATGAACTCGACACGCGTCGATACGAGGCGCTCGCACGAGCCAAAGTCGCGGGACGCCAAAACAATCGCGCGGAGCATCGCGACGCGTACTTGGACTTCCTAGGTCTGCTTCCAAGTGTGGACGCGGCGACACTCCCGGCGTGGGCGACGCGCAACGCGCAAAGTCTCGAGCGTTGGAAAGACTTGGCGGAACGATTGGCCTGGCTTCGTGAACGCGTCCACGGCGATACCGTTGAACTGGCAACGCTGGCGTTGAGCCAAGACCCGGCCAAGCCGATCGAAGGCGTCGACCGACAAGAAAACGTGCGAGCCGCACAGCGCTTACTCCAAAACACGGCACAGGAGTTCACCAAACTTCGCGATCGCGGCATCGAACTTGGCGTCGCAATCGATGACCCGGAACTGCGCACTGCCGTTGAAGACCACGTGCGCGGGGTGATTCGTTCGGCTGCGTACCGACTACCCCAAGGCGAGCCTTTGCGACTGCTTGCTTTGATCTTCGGCGACAACGCGGACACGCGGCTGCGTTGCCACCACTGTGGTGCACCGCGCGTGGACGAGGGTGAGTTCGTTCGATGCCCTTGGTGCGGTGCAGCGCGCACGCGTGCGCACCATCCGCAGGTGTTCATCATTGAAGAGAGTGTTCATGGCCTGGTCGACCGAGGCGACGACGAGTCCGCATTGGTGAGCGCTGTCGTCATGATGTGGATCACCAGTTCGCAAGCGGCCAAAGCGGAGATGCCACCCGTTGCAGACCTGTTGGTGCGCCTCGTTCCATGGGTTCAAGCCGCCGCGCTGCAACCGGTTCTGGGAAGTTTGACGCACATCCCGTTTGCAGGAGCGCGCGAACTCGAACCGCAACTCCGTGCCTTGGCCGGAACATGGCAGCCGCAGGGACAACGACCCAAGAAGACACCGATCGTTGCGCCGCAAACACTGGCAGAGGCGATGCAAGATACGTGGGCGCGTAAGAACGCCGCGATGCTCAAACTTGGACCGCCTGCGGACAAACCCTTGGAGTCAGCGATTCAGTACGGCGTGGGTGCCACGTGGGCGACACCGGGTCTGACCCCAGCTCAGGTCGCTGCGTTTCTGATCCATCTTGTCGGTCCGGAGTCCGCGCGCTCGTGGTGCGCGAGTCCGGCGCAGTTTCACCAGCCGACACGTGAACGATTCGTCGACGCGGTTGCTGCGCTTCTTCAAGCCGGCATCGGCATCGGCAACTGAGAGTCTGGAAGACGCGAGAGCATTCGGCGCAGCCGATCCCGGCGCCGATCGAGCATGGACGCATGCAGCGGAAGCAACTTCGTCATGACGTGTTCTTCACTCAGCGCGACGTGGTGGACCTGATTACGAAGAAGCCACGCATCGAAGCTGGCAAAGGGGTCGTCCTCCAACTGGCGCTTTGCTGCAGCGGCGAGTTGGCCTTCGCGTTGCGCGTAGCACTCACGCACGCCCCATCCGACGTGGAAGTGCAGCGCAACACCCAGCATCGCCAAGCTTCGATAGAAGGGAATCAATCCGAGCGTGAGCTGTAGATCCGCGGCGGCGAGTTCATCATCGCCAAGGTCGGCATCCAAGCGCCACATGACCTGGTCATCGCGGCGAGCGCGAAACATGACGACACGGGCGTCACGGAGTCTCAGTTCATCGAGCATCGCAAGCTCGACGTCGCTGAGTGTGTTTGTGAATTGGATTTGTCGGAGTCGTTCGCGCGTCACCAACATCGGTTCGCGCGGCGTCATCAACACGACCGAGTGATGTTGGAGCTTTCGTGACTCAAACACGAAAGGCAGGGTGGTCATCGGATGGGAGTTCGGACGCTTCGCGCCGAACCCTTAGTGCCGTGGATGGACCTAGCTGATGAGCACGAGCATGGTCAGGCTCGCCGCGTTGAATGTCATGTGCAGCAGAATCGGGATCAGCACGCTTCCGCTTCGAGCACGAGCCCACCCTAGAACCATCCCAAGGACCAGTGGTCCCACGATCGAGATCCCGTGCTCGGTGTGCAGAACACCAAACAAGAGTCCCTGCAGAACAATCGCGCGCCACGGCGTCAGAAAACGGGCGAAGTGTGGCAACAACGCCCCACGAAAAAGCAGCTCTTCCGCGATGGGACCGATCACGGCTCCACCAAGCAAGAGCAACGCGGTTCCCGACACGCCAAGATCCGACTGACCGAACAAGTCGAGCGGAGCATGAGTTTGTCCAAGCAACATGGTCGCGCCGATCACGCCCCAGAACGCGATCACTGCACGCGGAAGCCACACAAACGCGTAGTACAGCGACTGTGCGTACACCTGAGCTGCCGGCAATGCGGGAAGGAGTGGTTCGTCACCAACCCGTCGCATCAATACGTACGCCCCAAGCGCGAGTGCAAGACCGTGCACGTTGAGTCCCACCAAAAGCACGCCGGGTGAGTAGCCGCCAGTCGCACTGCACATGCCCGCACGAGTGACATCACCAATCACGGCCGCAGCGACGAACACTCCAAGAGCACCGAGAACAACTCGCCACGCGCGATGCTTGCGACCGAGCCAACATGCGAGCCCGGCAAAACAGAGCGCGAGCACCAACCAGATCATGCTGGTGTCGAACGCAACTTGAGGAGTCGCCGCCTCCCAACACGTACCGGCATCAATGGGGTGCAGCGACGTAAACAAACCTTCGGACCCGGGAGTCACGCCCGGCTCCAACGTACGAGCGGGCGCCGGACCCACTTCCGCGGGACTCGGGACAAACCACAGCAACGCGATCAGCGCGACTGCCACAAACCCATCGACAACGGCCAGAGCCGTGAATCGTTTCGCCCATGTCTGCGAACCGGTAATCCGAGCACGACGTCGTGCCCACATGGCCGCGCCCAACACCAAGGGCCAGCTCACGATCGGAAGAACGATCGCTGCAAGCGTCAGGTTGAACACCTTTGCTTCGGAGCCGGTCTTCATCGCTACGCGTCGTCGTCCAACGTCAGCAGAAAGAGCTCGAGTGCATCGAGTTCTGCTTCGCTCAAATCAGACGTCACGCCGTGACGGTCATCGGGGTTGCGCGTCGTCAGCACCTCCCGAAGCATCGCCGATCCGTCGTGCAGATAGGGAGCGCTTTGCCAAAGGCCACGAAGCGTGGGCGTATCCAAGCCGTCCAGTGCCATGCCTAAGCGTTGACCACTTCCGGCACCGAGTGTTCCCACGTCGTGACGCACATCCAGCGCACTGTCGGTGTAGCTCGGTGGAGCGTGACAGGTCGGACACCCCGCATCGGCAAAGACCGTTTCGCCGAGAGCACGTTGGGTCTCGAACTCCGCGTCATCACGCCGAAATGGACTTGCACCGAAACGGCTGAGCGAACGGAGGTACGCAGCGATGGCATCGAGTTCAATCGACAGTCCTGCTTTGGGTGGACCCAACGATGCTTGCGCCGCGAGCCAATCTTCGTCGCTCAAGAAGCCCGTTCCTCCTTGGTGCAGCCGGATGTCAGCTTCGAAGTCTTGAATCTCGTCGAAGTTCCCAGTCCAGTGCACGGGTCCGTGCGCATCTCCACCACGACCCTGGAGATCGACGGTGTTGCGAAGCCCTTCACCACGCTGCGTGAAATCCCACACCAAATTGTCGCTCTCTCCGTCGAGATGACAGCTCGCACAACTCAGGTAGCTGGTTCGGCTCATGCGCGGATCCACCGAGGTGTGAAAGAGCTGCTTTCCGCGAAGTACTTCGGCGTCCAAGGGTTCGGTCTCGACCGTAGGAACCGTGACCAGGACCGGCGGCTCGACCGAAAGATCAGACACGTCGTAGATGCGCAGCTCGCGGGAGAGATCGCTGTACACCAACAAACGTTCTCCATCGATTGCGAGTCCGCGCGGTGCAATGCCCACGTTGGCGATCGAACCCACGACGTCGAAGTTGAACGGCTCGAGCGCGACCACGCGTTGCGACCCCATGATGGCGACAAACACCCGGTCGCCAATCGGCGTGGTCACGAACGCAGAGGCAAAGTCGAGGTCGTCGAAGGCAAACCGAAAGCTCTCTTCGTACGAGCCGTCGTCGGTCGGTAGAACTTCCGTGAGAATCGCGCGTGCGGTGGTTTGGCTGGTGAGTTCGCGCGAGCTGCGGAACGTCCCGGCGACTACATTGGCTTTGAGCGACGCGATCAACGCGCGTTCGCCATCGGGCGTAAACGCAATCGCTTCGAGAAAGCTAGGTACCCCGTCGTTGTTTGTGTCGGCGTCGAGCCCTTCTTCTCGTGGCAGAACCGTGGTGTCGAGCAACGTCATGGTGTTGGTGTCGACACGGACGATGCGTCCACCTTCGCGATCGGAGCGCCATCGCGTGATCAGTGCGATGCCTTCACCGTTGATCGTGATCGCGCGCGGATCGGAACCCACAGGAAGTCGCGTGATGTCGTCATCCACTCGAACCAGTTCACCCGCTCGCAAGAGCGTGACGTAGAAGCGCCCTTCGCGTCCGACGACTCCAAACGCGCTTGTGCCCAGGTCGATGTGGTCGAGTCGTTCTCGGGTTGTTGTGTCCCACCGGGCCAGCACACCGTCTTCGCACGCCGCGGCGGCAACTCCCTCGGTGACCGCGACGGTCCGCGGGCGTTCACAAGCGTCCAGATAGATTGGTGTATTGGTCGCGAGATCGACCACGACAACACTGTTGGAGTCAGCGCTGGCAATCCACGCTGCACCATCGTGAACGACCAAAGGTGACGACGCGACAGGCGCCACATCCGCAGGTCGCGGAACAACTCGAACGACGCGCGATGCATCCAGTGCGTCTGCTTGAACCGAAACCAAGAACGTCCCGGGGAAGGTCCACGTGTGACACGCTTCGTTGCCCGAGACGTCATCGCGCGTTCCATCGCCCCACGTGAAGCGCGCCATGTCCATGGCAAGTCCGGTTCGGTAGCACGCTTCTTCACCCACAAAGACCAAACCGGGGCCGTCCAAGTCACCCGGACGTGTGTCCACAGGAGCGTCGACCGTGGCGTCAGCAGCATCTGTCGCGTCGACTCCGCCATCCATCGGCGCGCTGTCGTCCCCGCACGCGATCAACCACGCCAGTGCCAGGACGACGCCGCGCATCACTCGCAGGCGACTGTCCTGAAGGTGGATCGAAACTCGGTCGCGGTGGCATTGCCGCTAAAGTCTTGCGCACCGTTTGCAGGCACGACGATTTCGTAGCGCGTACCGGGTTGAAGCGGTGCACTCGGCCAGAAGTTGTAGACGCCTTCTTGACCCGAATAGTGACCGGTCAGCGGACCTCCGATTGCGACGCCTGCATCGTCGATGGGGCGCACGTAGAACGAGCCCGGATGCAAGGTGTGCAATTCCACGTGTTCGTCGAACGTCAGTCCCATACGCGAACCGAGCGCGACGTTTTCCTCGTCGTCACGCGGAATGACCATGTTGACGACTGGCGCACGCGTGTCGGGCTCGGTCTTCCAGGGCAACACGTTCGACGCCTGATCTGGAATCGCGTCGTCATCTACGCTGACCACGATCACGTTTCCGATGGGCACCATGGTGTCGAGATCACCCGTCATCTCGATACGCGCGAGTCGCGTGGGATTGGTCTCGTCCGTCAGATCCAATACGTCGCCGTAGTTGCTCACGCCAAGAAACGCTTCGTCTTCTTTGATGAACACGTAGCCGCCGTTGGCACCCTCGCCTGGCGAAGGCCAGTTTCCGAGAAACGTGGGAAGCGTCGGGTCGGAGATGTCGTAAACGATCAACCCGCCGCCCAAAATGCTGCGCGCAAAGTACGCGCGGTCGCCGTTGATGTGACCGAAGTACGCAGCGCGAAGCACCGGGCGGTCAAAGCGGTCCAAGGTTCCGTCGGTCAGTCGAAAACTGCCGCCCGGAATCGCGCGAGCTCGTCCTGGATCGGAGATGTCGAAGAGCTGCGCACGCCCACCTTCGCTTGGAAGCACTGCGAGCATGTTGCCGATGGCGTGCACACCGCCCACGCGAAAGTCGGGAATCGGTTCGAACTGCTCCACCAACACCGGGTTCTCAGGGTCCGTGGCATCCACGGTGAACACGCCGTTGTCCGAGGCACCCACGTACACGTAGGGCGCTTGCCAAAACGTGCTCATCACCACGCGCGCATAGCTGTCGGGATACACCACGTCGGGCAGCGTCATGTCGGTGACCATCTGCGGGTTGGCCGCATCGGTGATGTCCCAAAACATGATGCCGGTCATCGAAGTCGTGACCATCCAACGGCGACCGCTCAGAAACGCGATTCCTGCCGAGTGCGTCTCGCGCATCTCGTCCTCGACGGTGACTCCGATCGGAACTGGGTTACACGGATCGTCAAACTCCCACACACTGATACCGCCCACACCCGCTTCGTGCGCCCAGGGCATCCACAAGTATCCGTCCAACATCAACACGGTGTTGTGGTGGTCACGATCGCGTTCGCCTCCATCGAGACTCGCACAACGCGTTTCCAACATCGCTTCGTCGAACGACGTCGCCGGACCACCTGGTCCCGTCAGTGGATCAAACTCGTCTGGAGCCGGCGGATCTAAGGGTGCACCCGCATCCGGTGTTCCCGCATCTCCATCGAGCAACTCGCAACCTGTTGCCGGTGGACCCGAGTCGAACGCGATGTCGCTGTCCATGCGCATGATGTCCGGACGCGGATTGGTGTCTTCGGGACCGCTATCGACAACATCCGGTCCTACATCGCGCGGTGCATCCACACCACCGTCGACAGGCGTCTCGTCGTCGTCACCACAGGCAACGAGCAGGGACAGAGCCAGCAGCCACCGCATGCGCGCAGCCTACCACTGGCGACCTTTCAGCTCTCGCGGTTGGAGTTCAGCTCTCGCGGTTCGAAAGCCGCTCGATGACTTCGTCGAGTCGCTTGGCAGCCACGCTGACACGTGTGGGCATCCCACCGTTGAGACCCAACAGCTTGACCAAATCGATGCCGGAATCGAAACGTGCCGCGACGGTCACGGTGCTCTGATCGTGCACCAACGAAATGGGCGCCAGCTCCTGACCCAGCAACAAGAGCTTGGTCTTGTCGTACGCGTGATCTCGCACACGCGCGTCACAAATCGCCAGACCGCCCTCGATTACGTACCGCGACGCGAGTCGCTTGGACTCGTTCTCCATCGCCTCAAGCGGCTTGGCGGCTTCAACGAATGCCTTGAACAGTGCTGCATCCTCTGCGCCCTCGACGAGATATCGGATCATCAGCCCTTTAAGACCGTCGTCGCGCGGCTTGCCGCGAAGCGCGCGATCCATCCACTCCGCACGCTCGCTGGGTTCACCCAGACGTGTATCGATCGCGCGCGCATCGTCGTCGGCTCCGGGATAGGGCTCGATACCTCCCCGGATCCACTTCGCTGCGGAGCACAGCCCATCGAAGTCCACGTGACAGCACACTGTGTCGACGGGACCCGCCTGCTTCACGCGCTCGGGCGTGACGAGTTCGGGACACGCACCATGCTCAGCCTTGGTGTGCAGTACGAAGCGCGGGTCGTCCGCGTAGTCGACGTGTCGATCGTGATCGTGGTGATCGATCCACATCGCAAGCCGGTCACCCAAGCCGTCGATGAAGGGGAGCGTCGTCTTTTCGAAGCTCGCCCCGCCCGCGTTGGACGCAAACGCCACGTCGAGCACTACGACGCGCCCGTTCAGGTCTCGAGCCTTGGGCAGCTTGCGCGGTGTGCCGTACGCGATGGCGGGAAAACCCATGCGCGGAACGTCTGCATCCACGACCGCTTTGTCAAACGTTCTGTCTTCCACGCGTCGGATTGAATTGCACCCAAAGCTCGACTAACTTTCGTCAATGGCGCTACCCCTCGCGTTTTTCGAGAAGCTTCCGAAGACCGATCTCCACGTTCACCTGGACGGTTCACTTCGACTCTCGACGATTTTGGAGCTGGCCGACAAAGACGGCATCAAGCTTCCGGCGGACACTCCGGAAGGTCTGACCAAGGCGATGCACCTCGGTGAGAACACTGGATCGCTCGTCGAGTACCTCAAGGCCTTCGACACCACGCTCAAGGTCATGCAGACCGAAGAGGCGTTACATCGCACGGCGTATGAGTTGGGCGAAGACGCTGCCAAAGAAGGCGTTCGCTATATGGAGGTGCGTTACTCGCCCATGCTCCATACGCGACAAGGCCTTCGGCTGACGCAGGTCGTCGAGGCAGTGTTGGCGGGTCTTCGCGACGCGCAAAAAGACCATGGTTGTCGAAGCGAACTGATTATCTGCGGGATTCGAAACATCTCGCCGCAGTCGTCGTGGGAGATGGCGCAGCTCGCCGTCGCGTACAAGAACCGTGGCGTTGTCGGCTACGACCTAGCCGGTGCGGAGTACGACCACCCGGCGAAGGTGCACATCGACGCGTTCCAGCTTGTGCGTGACAACAACCTCTCGGTGACGATCCACGCCGGCGAAGCGTACGGCCCGGAGTCGATCCATCAGGCGATTCACGTGTGTGGTGCACACCGCATCGGACATGGTTGTCGTCTGCGTGAGGACGGCGACCTGCTGCACTACGTCAACGATCACCGCATCGCGTTGGAGTGTTGTCCGCAATCGAACGTGCAAACAGGCGCGGTCAACGACCTCGCGTCGCATCCGATTCGCCTCTATCACAACCTCGGGTTGCGCGTGACGGTGAACACCGACAACCGACTCGTCACGAACACCACCGTGTCCAAAGAGCTGTGGCTTTGTCATACGCAGATGGGCTTGGACTCGGATGACATCACCAAGATCCTGATCAACGGATTCAAAGCGGCGTTCTTGCCCTTCCACGAGAAGCAGCAGCTCTTGCGGGCCATCCTCAAAGAGTTGGACGAAGTGGATTGGGGCGAGAGTAAGCCTGCGAAGAAGCCTGCCAACGGCAAGCCCAAGAGCGCTCACGCCGAGTAGGCTTTCCAGGTGTTTGATGCGCACGTTCATCTCGATTTTCCCGGGCTGAACGGCGCGATCGAGCGTGCGCGTGAAGCGGGCGTGCGCGGATTTGTGGTTCCTGGCGTGGTGCCCGAGCAGTGGGCACAAGTTGCGGCGTTGGAGCTTCCCATGTGCGTGGGTGTGCATCCTCAGCGTGATGTGGCTGTGTCCGCCGCGGAACTTGTGACGGCGGCGCGACGTTTCGGGGCAGTCGGGATTGGTGAGTGTGGGCTCGACAAACGAGGCCCAACGACGGCGTTGCAGCAAGAGACCAACCTACGCGCGCACATCGAAGCTGCGAAGGAGTTGCAGCTACCTTTGGTTCTGCACGTGGTGCAGCGGCACGGGCGTGCACTGGAACTCTTGGACACGAGCACATCGGGAATGGTGCATGCGTTTGTGGGCAGCACCGAAGTTGCGAAGCTGTGGTTGGATCGAGGCTACATGTTAAGCATCGGGCCCATGGTGCTGCGTGCGCGAAAGCTGCGCGAAGCGGCGGCGTACATTCCACTCGATCGGTTGTTGTTGGAAACCGATGCACCCGATGGAGTGCCTGAACCTGCGGATCTTCGGCGCGTGCTGTCTGAAGTGGCCGCGTTGCGAAGCGAGAGCGAAGCAGAACTCGCAAGCGCGACCGAAGCCAACGCGAGACGCTTGTTCAACCTCCAGTGACCGGACGGCAGGTCAACCCAACTCAGGTAAACCCTGGAAACCGATTCAGGTAAACTCTGGGGACGCGTTTACTGGTTCACCGGACCTGCGCCGAAACGGTCCATTTCGTAGGCACTTTTTCGAAACCTGTCGTTTTGCTCGACTCTGGTAGTGCACTGTAACTCGCGAGCTTTCGACAAGACGTCAGAAAGTCCGATGTCGGAACGGGGCTCTCACGCGCGGTGTTTTTGGACGTTTTGAAAAAACAGCCGAAGAAAACGCTCGTGTCGTCCTAGGTCCGGTGAACTGGTACACGCGTCCCCAGAATTCACCCTCGACAGCGAGGTATCGCTCGGTTGCGAGGATGATCACCGCGCGATCAGTTTGCGGACCACTACCGACGCAGCGGCCAGTCCAAACGCTCCGGTCACAAACGACGCGCTTCCGTCGATCCGCGCACGTCGATCACAGTCGTGCATCCCGTTCTTTCCACCCGGACATACGCACACAAAGCCCTGCCCTTCGTCGTAGCTCGGCGGCGAAGGCTCAATCGGGTTCTCGGTCGAAAACACGGCATCCACACCCACAGGTGCATCAAGGTCCCAGCCGTATTCCTTACGCAGGATCTTCCTCAGCGCGCGCGCAAAGGGATCAATCCGCGTTTCGCTCAAGTCCGACACGCGAATCATCGTCGGGTCCATCCGCGCTGCGGCTCCCATCGACGACACGGCCGGAATGCCCTGTTGGCGACACGTCTCCAGCAAGTGGGCTTTGGCGGTCAGGTTATCGATGGCATCGACAACGTAGTCCCACTCTCCATCCAACAACTCGGTCGCGTCACGCTGATAGAAACGTGCAACGGGTTCCACGCTGCCAGTCGGATGGATCAAGCGCAGTCGCTCTGCCATGACGTCGACCTTAGTCTTGCCCACGGTGCCCTTCATCGCATGCAGCTGTCGGTTGGTGTTGGTAATGCACACCTTGTCGAAGTCGACGAGTCGCAGATGTCCTATGCCACTTCGCGCCAAAGACTCGGCGGTAAAACTACCGACTCCACCCACACCAAACACCGCAACACGCGCGCCCATCAGGCGATGCAGTCCGGGCTCGCTAAACAAACGCGCTGCGCGATCAAAGCGACGATGCGTTCGGTAGGTTTCGGTCACCTGCGGCACCTGCGGTGCAGCGCTTTCGGCCATGGGCAACGGCATGACGCTGAAATTAGAGCACTTCCGAAACAGGGGCCACCCGAGGTCCGGCGGTCGAAGGAGCCTGCTTGATGTGAGGCACCCAGCGCCACTCATGGAGAAAGGCTTGGTGGTGCTTCAAATTTTTGCCGGAAGTACGAGAAGGCTGGAAGACGGGAAGATTTCTGCAGCCAAGACCTTCCCGTCTTCCAGCCTTCTCGTACTTCCGGTTAAAACGTTGGCGGCATCCCTTCCGTCTTCAGTGCAACCGAGACCTCAGCGACCCTCACGCATTTCGATCAGCGGCACAGGCTGACGATCGCGATCGCAACCCGGGATTTCCCGCTGACACCGACGCAACAAACGCGGTTGCTCGTCGACACGCCGATGCTGAAGAAAGATCGCGCGCGCCGTATCCGCACGTTCATCTTCCAGCGCAGTCAACGCCAACGATTGCGAACGCAGCAAATCAGGATGCCGCGGACCAAAACGAAGTCCCTCCCATGCTGCTTCCAAGGCACCACGTTCATCTCCCGAACTACCGCGCGCACGCGCAAGGTCGCGCCACACCAGCACGTCGTTCGACGCCAACTCCGACGCGACTTCGTAGGCGCTCGCCGCGTTTTCCCACTGCCAAACCTGCGCATACGCGTGGCCGCGTGCCCAGTGGACAGCCGGATGATTTGGAACCAAACCATCGGCGCGCTCCAGGTGCCGCAACGCTTCCTCAAGTCGCCCCTGACGTCCAGACACGCGACCGAGCAACACGAACACCGCCGCACGATCACGGTCGGTCTGCGCGGCTTCAAGCGCTGCAGCAAGAACCGGGCGTGCTTCGTCCAACCGTTCCTGAACACCATGCAAAAGCCCAAGCGCATGAGCGTAGTGGCGCTCGAAAACAGGTTGATCACCCACACTCTCACCGTCGCCACCCAGCGTCACGACGCGTCGCGCGAGTTCGGTGATCGGCTGCTCGGCGCATCCATCCAAAGGTGTTCGTCCCAAAGCCCGCGCTGCTCGCGCAAACGCCCGCCCCCTTGGTGAACGCGTCGCACGACACGCGAGTTCACGTAGCTCGCGACCATGTCGACGGTGGCGAAGTCGTGCCTCGACCTTGAGCGGCAACGCGACGTTGGCGGGTAACTCCGCACGATAGCGCGCGACCATGGCGTCTCGCGGAGCGATCGTGCGATCAAACGCGGCTGCACGAAACCGGTGCACGAAGTGAACTTCGTCGGGCGTGCCCTCCTCATCAAGGAGTACAGACCGAAGCCGAAAGGCGGTTGGGTCATCGCGACGGTCATGCGCAGTCCCGGCGGAGGCGACGACGGACCCTTCTGCATCCGTAATTGTCACTTCGATCCACGTGTCCTGAATGTCGCGTGTGCCACCCGGGAACTTGTGACCCGCTCCGATGTTGCGAACCACCACATCGAGCTCAAGCGCTCGTGCACGCCGAAACGTGACCGACTCCGCTGGATACGCCCACCGCCGGCCTGCACGTGCCGCGGCGATGTCGACCGTGGCGGCGCTCTGCAGCATCTCCTGTGCACGTTGCAGACTGGCGTCACCGCTTTGTGCGTGCATCGCGGTTTGCGCTGCAGCGACGCGATGCGACGACACTTGGTGATCTGCGCCAGCCGCAAAGTCGCTTTCGGCGTGCTCCGGTGTCATGTGGCACTGCTGACAGGTGCGCTCCTCGATTCCCTCGGCGTCGATTTGGTCCGCATGACTTCCGCCGTGCACGGACCGACGCCACGCGCCGAGGTCGTCGATACCCGGGACGTGATGCGGGTTGCCCATCTCTGTTCCCACGAATGAGCGATGACATGTCCCGCACTGAAGCGAGGTACGCAGACCGTCAGGCGCGACCCGACGACGATGGGCTTCGACTTGTTCGGGCACGTTCGGATCCGGCAGTAGCACTTCAGTAAGGTCGAGCGTGTAGCTTCCGTTCCCATCGGCTGTGCGGCGCGCGGTGGAGTGACACACCAAGCACGTCACGCCCGCGTGAGCTCGTGGGTCATCGGCGCGGATCTCGGCATCCATCGCTCCATCCACCAGCAGTGCAATGTCGTGACACCCAGCGCAGAAGCGACTGGCTTCGTTGCCACGCGCGTCGCGAAACGCGTCCACGCCCGCGCGGTACCAAGGGTTGTTGAACGAAGCCTGTGCGTGTGCGCTTTGTCGCCATTGCGCGACAACATCCGCATGACACGGCTCACACTTCTCAACGTTTGCGATCTCTTCAACCGCGTTGATCACCTGCGTGTGTGAAGGCGCGAGCGAACCTGCGTCCAAAGGAAATCGGATGTCGGGATCGGCAACCACCGTGGGCAGAGTCTCCACCTCGCGGTCGGGCGGAGGATCGGGATCGACGCGCCTCGGTTCTCGAGGCGTGCACGCGGCAATCACGAACAGGACAAGCAGGCAACGCATACGAGTTAATCGGATTCGACGAGCGAATCTTACATTGGGTCTACGAGGAACGAAGAGCTTCGACAAAACGGTGGTGCCGGCGATCAACGAAGCAGGGCGCGGGCTTCCGCCAAGTGCCGTCGCGCGAGGTCGATCCAAGGGTCTTCATCCTCGGCAAGAGCGAGATACGTCCGCCAACTCTGCTCGGCACTGCGGGCTGCGGCGGTTCGTTCCTCGCCGGCCATCAGCGTCTCGGCGCGCGCCAGATGACCCAATCCTTCGTAAAAATGAATCTCGGAAGGCGGGTCGAAGAACACCCCATCGCTGCGCAGAACATCCATCGAGCCGCCGTACACGCTCAAGGCCTTCCGCGCGGTCTCGAGCGACGCGTGGTGCTCACCCAGTCGATCAAACGCTACGCTCAAGCCCCATCGTGCGAGGGCAAGACTCTGTGCAGGGTTCAGATTGGGCGGCAGCCTTGGCGCAAGCTCGATCGCAACCTCGTAGTGGTACACCGCGCTCGTGAGGTCGCCGGACATCATGTAAACCTCGGCAAGGTTTGCATGAATCGTCGTCGTGAGGTTCGGGTCGAACGCAGCCCGCAACGCAGACTCGTACGCCTCGGCCGCGGGCTCGAACTCACCCTCACGCGTGTACAGGATTCCGAGATCCGCGCCGACCGAGAGGGCCTCGTACTGCGCATCCATCGCTTGAAGTTCGAGATAGAGTTGGATGGCTTCGCGACTGCGTCGTTCCGGTGTGCTTCCGCGAACGGGGCGCTCATAGGCACCTGTCGCGCGCGCAAGCCAGAGCAGAGGCGCGGGATCACTCGGTGCGTGCGCTCGCGCGAGTGCGAAACGTTCGATCGCCGACTCGAGATGTGCAGCCCGCATGTGTGGCTGCTCGGCCAACGCGCGATCGGTGGCCATGTCGTAGAAACGAATCCCGTGTCGCAATAGGGTCTGTGCACGGCGCGTCCCCGGCTCGCGAACCTCGCGCCAAAAATCCGAGGTCTGTTCCAACGGACGCTGCGCATTCGCCGGAAGCGCCATCCCGAGGCAGAGCGCGATGAGCGCGTATCTCATGGGCGTCGGCGCCTTCGCGTCGATGAGAGTGCCTCCGCTTGCTCTGCTGCATGCGACTGCCACACGCCAGCCGCGATCGAACCCCACGACTCCACGGCTCCGGCGTTGTCGTCCATCGCCTCCAGCGTGATCGCGCGACGTGCGAGACGCTCCTCCTCGGGAATCGGCAAGCTCGCAAGCAACGCTTCGACACGACCACGCGCTGCGACTCGACGTGCCAGGTCACGCCACTCTGGCGCGTCGCGGTCTGCACCCGGTGTTCGTCGAAGGGCAAGCGCGAGTCCCAACGACGATCGCGGATCGTGTCGTGCTGCACGAAGCGCTTCACGGTAGGCACGCACGGCATCGACCAAACGCTCGGAGCCCAACGCCATCAGAACATCGCCGTAGAGGCCGTAGAGCATGCGACGGCTTCCGCCACTTCGCATGCGGCCAAGAACACGCTGAAGGACGCGTGCCGCGGTTGTGTAGTCGCCCGCTCGTGCGAGCACTTCGGCAGCGGGCGTTCCATCTTCCGGACTGTCGAGTGCGGACTCGTCGCGTTCCAGTGCGGCCAACAAATCTTCGCGTGCACCTTCCACCACTCCCTGTTCGGCGGAGACACGAGCACGAACAACGTACCCCTCTGCGCGCTGAGGGAGCGTTTGGATCGCAAGCGTGGCGGCTTCGCGTGCTTGTACGAAACGACGTGCACGCAAGGCCAGCCGAGCGCGTGCGAGGTCTTCGCGCCACACCCGTAACCCCGGGGTACGCACCTCATCCCAGAAGTCGGATGCATGTGCAGGTGTTGGAACATCCACGGACGCACAAATCACGATGGCTGCGAGCAAGAAGCGCACGGCTGGAGCCTAGCAGAAGAAGGCGTGTCAGCTGGGATCGAGGGACTGCAGCAACGCGTGGTCGATATCCGACGCCGTGACGATCCGGCCACCGTGATCGCGAACAAAGAGTTCGGCCTTCACGCGGTCAGGAACGGGAACCAAGTCGTCTCCCATCGGTCCAAGTACATCGGACCCGATCACGAAGTGCGCGCGTTCTGCCTCAAGCCTCTCGCCCTCGTAGTAGTCGAGCACCCACGCGCTTTCGAGCGGTGCACCCTGAGACTCGGCCCAACGAAACAGACACTTCGGCGTATCGAATTGTTGCTCGTCGTACCCGGTCATCCAACGTGGTGCTGTGTCCACGCGCATCCCACACTGTGCGCAGCGCTGAACTTCTCCTTCGGACGAGGAGCACGCGACGAGCACGCAGAAAAGCAGGCTACGCATCATGGGAAGAGACTTGCACCACCGCTGACAAGGGCAAATCGAACCACGGGAGCAAGCGCCAGCAGTGCTGCACTGGTCCACGCGAACGCGCCCCAACGCCCCAAACGCGCTTGAAGACCGGACACGGCCTCGGGTTCTCCACTCCGTTTGCGGAACGCTTCGACCAACGCCGTTGCGGTACCCAACGCGGTTCCGAGAAACACCATCGCGAAGAGTGGCCAACCCAGGCCGCCCACGTCTGCGTGGAGCAAACAGAACGGACACAGATGGTGCGGTGTTTCGTACGCGTGGGGAGCTACGTAGAGCAGGATCGCTGGAACCATGGTGATCGCTGCACCAAGTGAGAGCAGCGCAGCCGTGGCCGACGAAGCGAGCCCGGGCCGGCGCCGTGTCCAGATCAATGCCGCTGCTGCACAGAACGCGAGTGCCACAGCCACCGTGAACACGAGCGAACCGGAGCCGCTCGAGTCGGCGCCCCATCGACCGACGGCACCACCATCAAGTCCGACGGAACAACAGGACGCGATCACGTCGAAATCCAACTGCGTCGCGAAGCCCAAGAAGACTGCGAGGTCGATCCAAAGCAAGGGGCCGAGCACAAAGAGCGCGCTGAACTTGGTGCGAGTCAGCGTGGGTCGCTTCATGCGGAGGTCGAGTCGATGAAAGACCAACCAAAACGCACAGCCGAGTGAGGCAAGCACGGATGTGAGAAGGGGCCAGAATGCGAGCGCGGTGGAGTCGAACACGCCGTAGGCGCACATTGCGCCGCGAATGGAGTCTGCGCTTCGGTCTGCGGCGAGAACCGTCAGGACCAGGCCCATGAGCGCGAGCATGAGACCGGCTTGAACGAGCGTGGCGACCAGTTCGGCGCGTCGTTCAAGCGCGAGTTGTCCTTCGTGACTCGAACCGATGCGCCAGTGCTTGAGCACGCGCATAGCGACCCAGAGCGCAACGATGCACAGAACGGCGGCGGTTGCACCGGACAGAAAGCGGGCGAGGAAAAGTGGGCGGGCGAGCGCGTCCACAGGTGGATCGTGGTGCCTACGAGGCCGTCTGTCGACGTGTCGATTTGACGCACTTTGTGGAGGGTTCGTCGGCCTTTTTAACCGGAAGTACACGCGGTTGTCCATGCTGAGAACAGGCGCAACCGATGCCGATGCCGATGCCGATGCCGATGCCGATGCCGATGCCGATGCCGATGCCGATGCCGATGCCGATGCCGATGCCGATGCCGATGCCGTGCGTGCCCACCTCTTTGTGTTGACGGGGTTGCTCGCCGCCTGCTCTCGCCGTGAGTGCCCGAAAGCTCCATCGCAGTAAAGGGCGGCTTCGCCGTCACTTCGCTTTGCTCCGTGACTCCTCGCTTCGCTCGTCGCCCTTGACTGCTCAGTCGCTTCCGGGCGGTAGGCGGCGTGAGGCGGACTCGCTGCACTGTCGCAAGCGCGCTTCACGCGAGGAGGTCGTCATGATCGTTTACCGAAAGTCGATTGAGCTGGTGTGTATTCTTCACAAGCAGGTGATGCCGAAACTGGAGCGACGAGATCGCGAACTACACCAGCAGATGCATCGCGCCGTCCGGAGTGTCGTGCTGAACAGCGCCGAGGCGCGGTCGCTCAAAGGCAAGAGGCGCACACATCACTTCTCCATCGCACTTGGCAGTGCGCGTGAGGTGCATGCGTGTCTCGAGCTTGCGATGTCGCTTGGGTTTGTCACTCAGTCCGACGAACTCATCGACCGGTCCGACCACATCCAAGCGATGCTGTACAAGCTCTCGCACTGACATCGCGTGTCTCGCGGGCGACTCACCGCCCGCGAAACACTCCAAGTCGATCCGTTTCTCAGGAGTACGGCAAGGCTTCTACATTGAGTTTTGCTCCTGCGTTATAGATTGGGACCTATGAACGTTGTCCTCTTTGGCAAGCCCATGGCAGGCAAGTCAACGCTGCTCCTCGCGTTTGCCAAAGAGACCGGGCATCGCGTCGAGAGTTTTGGCTTCAGTGTCGCGGACAACGGCAGATCGTTCGAACATGTCGGACTGCATGTCCAAACCAATGGAGTTCGACTCATCACTCTCGCAGGTGGTGTGCTGCCTTCGGCATGGACGCCGCTGATTAAGCGCGCGGGTGGTGTTGTGCTCGTGGCGGATGCGCAAACTCCGGATAAATCTCGCGATGCGCTTCACGAGCTGTCAGCGCGCTCGGTTCACCCGTGCTCGGTCATCCTGACGAAAACTGATCTTGTTTCGGAGGATGCGCTATCGACGGAACGAGCACGTTGGGAATCGCATCCGTTGTTCGAGACCCGAGTGGACCATCCGCCGTCGTTGTCCGATGCCGTCCGACGAGCGTTGGAGCTCGCTGGCACACCAACGACCTTCTAAATGTGCTTCGAAAACGGAGCGGATTCAATCCGCGGACAGCGAGCCTGCTTTCATGTCCACGACTCGATCCACCACCTCATGCTCCGCGAGTCGCGGGTCGTGTGTAGACGCGACGATTAGCTTGCCTTCAGAACGCAACGCCGCCAGATGCTCGATCATCGTTTCTGCGTTTTCTGCATCCACGTGTGCCGTTGGCTCATCCAACAACAACACCTGCGCATTGGTCATCAGCGCACGCGCCAGTGCACCCCTTTGACGCTCGCCACCGCTAAGACGCTGCACCGCGGTCTGCGCTTTGTTCGCAAGTCCAAAGCGTTCCAGTAGATCGTGCGCCCGCTTTTGCGCGTCACGGTTCGCGCCACCCATCGGTGCCAGCGGGAGCAACACGTTCTCCAAAAGCGTCATCCGCGGAATCAACGCCAGCTCCTGAAACACAAAGCCTACGTGCTGGCGTCGCCACCGCGTTCGATGGTGGTCACGCATGTGCACGACCGACTCTCCCGCGATCTGAACATCCCCCGACGTGGGTGTGATCAAGCCACCCGCAATGCCCAAAAGCGTGGTCTTGCCCGAACCACTCGGGCCGCGAATCACCACGACCTTCCCCGCCGCAAGTTCCAGCGAGACTGTGTCGACAGCCACCACGCGCTGCGAACCATCAAAATAGCGCTTGGTCACGCCTTCGAGTGCGACGAGCGTCATCGGATCGCCTCATCCGGATCGATCGTCGCCGCACGCCAAGCCGGGACCAACGACACCGCCACATAGGGCAACACGACTACGCCCAACACCGTCCACACGTGATCCCACTCCACCGCGGGTGCCAAGTCGAGTTTGGGATACAGCGCACTCCATCCAAAGAGCGCACCAGCAAGTCCGGGTGCACCAAGCATGTGCACATACGCGTACGCAAACACGGACCCGACAAACGCACCACCCAGCGAAACGATCGCGCTTTCCCAAACACGTGCGCTCAGCACATCACGCGTTTCCCAACCGATCGCTTTGAGCACGCCGATTTCACGTCGCTCGTTGCTCCCCAGCCCGGTCAATCGATCCCAACAAAGCAGCAGCAGCGCCGCCAGACACGGCAGCAGAAACACCGCCAACATTCCCGCGCGACCATCAAACGTCAGCTCGTACGTACGCACCAACGCGTCGCGCTCGATCACACGCGCATTCGGCATCACTTCGCGAACACGAGCTCCCACCACCGCCGCTTCTTCGTCACGAGTGAGTTCGATCGCCACATCGGTGGCCACGTGTTCCTCGATTCCCAATAACGCGCGCGCGACCGAGTCACTCACGACGAGCACATCCGCGGCGTGAAGTGCACTCGACGACCGAAACACTCCAGACGCTTCGATCACCACGAGCTCGCCCTGTGCGTCGGGAATGGTCAGTCGGTCGCCCGGACGAAGGCCCAGTCGATCCGCCAAGGCCGTACCGACAATCGCTTCTTCGACGTCTGCGTTTGGTTCGGGGACTTCGCCGTCGATGCTCTCCACTACGACGTCGCGAACCTCTTCGTCGAAACCCACCACGGTGACGTTCGCGCCGATCGCTTCGACGAACGCGTAGCCCCAGACCCGCGGTCGGATCCGCCTCACCGCAGGATCGGCACCGAGGCCAAAGCGCTCGTCCGCGTGGATCAGCCCGGGACGACCACCATGCATCCGCTGCACGACGAGATTCGGGGTGGCATCTAGGGTTGCACGCCACTCTTGGCGTAAGGCTTCGCTCAAGAGCATGACGCTGCCGTAGAGACCAACGACAAACGCAATTCCCAACACCATGGTGATGGCGCGCACGCCACGTCGGCGAATCGCGCCCAAGGCGTAGTCGAGTAGTGCGAGCTGGCGCTTCATGGTTGCGGTGGCCCTTGCAGTGCGCCTGCGGGGTCGACGTCAAAGCTGGCTGGAAGATCCTGGAAGGGAGCCATCGGTTCGACCTGCGAGGGATGACGCAACCAACGCGCAGACGACGAGAGCGCAAAGTCCGCAAATCCTAGCGTCTTGACCGCGGCACGACGCGCCGACGTGTCGGATGCGTGCCGACCGGAACGAAGCTGCGCATCCGCAATCAGTCCAGCTGCGATCAGCACCGAAATCACCAGAGTGATCGCGGCGTGTCGGACCCGACGATGAGGCTGGTAGCTCACAGTGCGACGAACAGCTGCGTGAGCACTGCGTCGGCCACCAGCACAGAGATCGATACGACCACGACGGATCGCGTAGTGGATTTTCCTACGCCTTCCGTACCTCCGCGCGTGGTCATTCCAAAATGGCAACCAAGCACCGCGATGAGGAATCCAAAGAAGGGCGTCTTGCTCAAGCCCGAGACGTAGTCCTGCATGGTGATGCCGTCTAGTGCAGCACCGATGAACTGCGGAATCGGAATGCCGTAGGAGACATTCGCGACGATCATCGACGCTGTCATGCCGAGCACCAACGCAATCGCTGCGATGAGCGGCATGATCACCATGCTCGCGCAGATGCGAGGTACGACGAGCTTCCGAATCGGATCCGCACCCAGTGCACGAATCGCATCGATCTGTTCGGTGACAGCCATCGAACCCAGCTCAGCAGCCATACCTGCCGCGATGCGACTGCCGACCACCAACGAAGTCAGTGCAGGCGCCAACTCGCGCGCCTCACTGATGCCGATCACACGCCCCAGCGCTTCCTTTGCGCCGTACTTCTCCATGAAGAAGCCGAACTGGATGGTCATGACCATACCGACGAATACCGCTGTGGCGCCGGCGATCATCATGCTTCGAACGCCGAGTTGTTCGACCTGGTACACGAAGGTTCGACCATCAAAGCGAGAGGTAAAGAGCGTACGAATCGCACGTCCCGCCAAGACGGTCGCAGCGCCCACATCCTCGAGCATCGCGCGGATGGGCCTCGCGCCGGCGTCGTTCACGAGTCGGTCCCGAAGCTCTGCAGCATGGCGTCGTACGACGAACGCGCGGGCTCAAAACCAGAAGGCGCAGCCACCAACGCAAAGTCGTAAACGCAGCCGTCCTTCTTGAGAACGACAAGAAGGAGTTCGCGCGGCACGCCATCCAGTTTGGCGCTCACGCGTGTGCGCAACGCCTCGCGCCCTGCCATCGGCACAAGCTCTTGTTCGGCGAGTTCACGCTCGGTGAAGCCGATGAGCAGATGGTTGGTCAGCGCAGCGAGCGGAATGTCCAAGCTCGGGTTGCAGGAGGCGTTGGCCTGGATGACGGCGGCGTGTCCATCGTGGGCCCAGGCCAAGTCGTTTTGACCCTGAACATCCATGCGCCTCCAACCCTGGCCAGGGTCGGAGAGTCGATAACGCGCTTCACCGTCTCGATAGACGCCGCTGGTGTAGCTGCCACCACCGCACGCGAGACACAACGCAAGCAAGCCGAGGACGCGGTACATAAGTCTTGGGCAGTCGCCCGGCGGGAGCGTAGCATTACGTCCGTGGCCAAAGCGACGCGTGGGGGGCTGCCTCCTGGAATGCACGTCTTGGATCGCCTCCAACGCGAGGGGCGCATCGCGGAGGACCAGTATCAGTCGGCAATTGTGCAGGCTCGTGGCACCAGCAGCGACTGCATGGACGCCCTGCTCCAGCTCGGGGTGATCTCCGAGGGCGAGCTCCTCAAGCGTGTGGCGAGTTGGTACCAGACGCAGTTCGTCTCGATGGAGAAGCTGGCGAAAGCGGAGATCGCAGCCGGGCTCTTGCGCATGATCCCGATGCAGGTTGCCAAGCGCTACGGCGTGTTCCCCGTTCGCTTCGATCGCCGCATGCACTCGCTCATGCTCGTCGCGAAAGATCTGCGAAGCCAAGATCTCGAGAAGCAGTTGCAGATGATGACGCAGATGCGCAGCATTCGTTTGCTCGCGGCGCGACCGGCGGCCATCGATGCCATGATCGAGAAGCACTACCGACGGAACGATCATCCGTTCCAAGAGTTGTTGCGACAAAAGAAGAGCGAGCCTCCGATGGCGCTGCAGGGAGGCATCGGTCGTCTTGGTGGCAACCCCGGCGTCACCGGTTTCGATCCACTCGCGGATCTCACCGATGGTGGTCCGGTCGCGCCCTCCCCGCCTCGTGAGAAACCCAAGACTGTTCCGCCTCCCACCTTCACGATTGCTGCGCCCGAGATCGAAGCCGGTCTCAAAGCACTCAACGCTGCACCGCCGCCGGTTCCGCGACACGAGAGCATTCCGAGCATCGCGCCCGAGCAGTCGATCTTCGTCGAAGGCGCGCAGTTCCTCGAAAGCGTTCAGGTGCTCGTCGCGTTGCTTGAGCGGGATCGCGGTGAACTGCGTGGACACTCCGCACGTGTGGCACGACTTTGCGGGAAGGTCGGCAAGCGACTGGCCCTAAGTCCCGACGATATTTTTGCCCTGGAACTGGCGGGTCATCTGCACGACATCGGCAAGACGGGCACCTACCACCTCACGCCTGTCAACGTGTCGCGTTACGAGGGTCACGCACTGCAGGCGCAGAAGACCTTCATGTCGCCGGTGCGCCTATTCGAGTCGGCCGGGATTCCTCCGCTCACGCTCGAAGCGATCAAGCACATGTTTGAGCGCTTCGACGGCAAGGGTTTCCCCGACCAACTCAACGGCAAAGAGATTCCCATGGTCGCGCGCATCTTGGGTGCCGTGGAGACCTATCTCGACCTGACGAGCCACGCGAAGAACCCGTATCGACGCAAGCTCAATGCATCGGGGGCGTGCGATGTGCTCGATGGGTTCTCTCCACAACTTTTCGATCCGACGATCGCCGGTGCACTGCGCCAAGTGGTGGCGGGTGATCACCTTCGGCAAAAACTCTTGGCGGGACGAAAGTGCATCCTGGTCGTGGATCCGGATCCAGAAGAAACCGCACTGCTGGATGTCCGTCTCGGCGCGCTCGGTTTTGAAGTGTTGGTGGCACGCGACGTCAACGAAGCGCTGAAGAAACTCGAGAGCAACGTCGACGCGGTGGTGAGCGAAATCGAGTTGGGTGAGCGCGACGGTTTTGCCTTGCTGCGCAGCATGCGAAACAAGAACAAGGCGCAACCGGTGATCTTTGTGACGTCGCGTGGCGATGCGACCACGATCGAAAAGGGATTCGAGCTCGGTTGCGCAGACTTCGTGGTGAAGCCGGCATCACCGGACGTGGTTGCGGCGAAGGTTCGTCAGATTCTCTCGAAGGGTCCGGCGCGGGGAGTCAGCGGAAGCCTCTCTGAGATGTCGCTTCCGGATGTGATTCAGATCTTGAGCAACGGTCGAAAGACCGGGCGCTTGATCATCACGTCGGGTGGACGGAGTGGCGAGATCATCTTTGGCGAAGGGATGATCTGGGATGCGACCTACGCGGGTCGAAAGGGTGAAGAAGCCTTGTACGCGCTGCTCGGTGTGGTCGAGGGAGGCTTCGAACTCGACCCGAGCCACAAGCCGCAACGACGGGTGATTCAAGATGCGACCGAGTCGTTGTTGCTTGAGGGTATGAGGCGTCTGGACGAGGCCGGTCGCTGAGACTGGCCCTGAGAATCCGGCCCAACAACGTTAGTCGCCGCGCGGACCCACCGCCGGTGACTGGCCTCCGAACATCGCCATCACTTCAGGCTTTCGCAGGTGCATCGCTGCGTACACGTAGAACGCGATCTTTAGAAACGCCCAACCCCCAGCCGTACACACGCTGAAGCCCAGGCTCATTCCCATGAAGCCATCCATGCCTCCACCGGCGCCCGCTTCGGCAGCAAACTCCTGTGTCCACGACATCATGTCGTACTGGGCATACACGCCTAGACCCGCTGCCAAGAACGTATACGCACTCGTCACGTACATGCCGATCGGTACGATCTTCGGCACGCTCGGATTCCAAATCAACACGAGCACCGCACACACGAGCACGAACGCAGAGAACAGGGTTGCGCCCACCGCGAGCCCCATCGTCACCGGAGCCCACTTCTCCATCTTGCCCATCATTCCGTTTGGGCCGTCAAACGCGTCGCCGATCGCAGGCTCGTTCGACATCTCGCGCACCAAACGCTGCTGCATGATGCCACCTGCAATTCCCAGCGAGTTGCACGCACACCCGGCCAGTCCCAAGACCAACAAGCCGATCGAGACGACCCAAAGCGAGTTTGTTCGACGCGGCGCCGGAGCGTTCATCCCCTCGAGGATGGCATAGTATCCTCGCGCCATGGAGAAAACGCGCTGCTGCGTGTGCCACGAGTTCTTTGCTCCCGCAGACGTGAAGTGGTTGGGGGGACGTTCTTTCTGCACGCGTCACTACGAGCTCGCACTCGAGGCCACTCGTCCACAATGGTCTCGTGCCGGGCTGATCGAGACGGCGCTCGTCGTCGGCTTCATCGGCTTGGTCAGCCTCGTGTTCGGCTCCGACGCTTTGCCGGCAAGCGAGGCGGTCGGGTTGGCACTCGCGTTGGTGCCGGCGGGGCTCTTTCTGACGTTCGTGTATCGCCAAGATCGAATCGAGCCCGAACCTGTGCACATGGTGCTTGGCATCTTCGCGCTGGGTTTGCTGCTCGGACACGGACTGGTGGATCCGCTGGCAGAGTCTCTGATGAGCGACGGTTGGCGACATCGCTCGGACATCGGCTCTTGGATCGCCGCCATCGGCGTCGGTGGAACGCTCGCGACTTTCGCGGCGTACCTTGCGGTGCGATACACGGTCTACCTGACCGACGAGTTTGACGAACCCGTCGACGGCATCGTGTACGCGACGGCTGCCAGTCTCGGATTGGCCACTGCAGCCAACATGGACTTCATCGCGCACCACGATGGAGTGCTTCCAGTCGCCGGAGCCACGATGATGGCCAGTACCACGTTGATCTACGTCGCCGGTGGCGTGGTGCTCGGATACGGCATGGGTCGCTGTCGCTTTGATCCGGACGAAGGTCAGCGCGTCTTGGGCGCGTCGTTTCTCGCATCCGTGGTGCTGCACGGCGTGCTTCACGAGCTCGTCGTTCTCGCTGGCACCATGCGCGGCGACTTTGAACCCATGTTGGCATTCGCGTTGGTCGCCGTGTTGGCCGCGGTTGTGCTTGCCGGGTCGCATCGCATCACCGTTCTCTTTGCACGACAGGCGTTGGAGGAGGGGAACGTTGTCTGAAGTCAAAATACAACGCGTCCCACGCATGGACTTGGGGCCCTGGATTGTGACCTTGGCGCTTCTCGCAGGCAGCGTGGCGTACGCGCGTGCCACCGCTCCTGCACCCCGTGAAGTCCACGCGTTTGAAGGGCACGTTCTGTTCTCATTGCCGGCGGGTTGGAGCTTTAGCGAGAACCAACTCAGCTCGGACGATGACACCCACACGGTGTTCGTTGCGCAACAGCCTTCACTCAACGCGATTCATCCCACGGTGTTGGTGGAACCAGTCGACGTTGAGGGATCAACCGACGCGCTCTTCGTCGATTTGGAAGTCACGCGCATGCAGGAAGCGCGGGCCGAGAGCGGCGTGGGCTATCGCGTGTTGCACGTGGACGAACGCGACGCGGTCGGTGGGCACAAGTCGACATGGGTTTGGTATGCGATCGTTCGTGACCCGCCAGAGTCGGAGCCCGGTGCAGCCGTGTACCCGATCGTCGTTGTCGGGGTCGATGTCTTGGTCGTCACCGAGGATGGTGCGTGGCACATCGCTGCGTTCGAACCGCTGCACGAGAGTCCCGACGATGAAGGTCATCTTCGTTCGATCGTCGAAGGCCTGAGGATTCGCCGATGAAGTGGTTCACCCTGGCACTGCTGGTGTTTGCCGCACCGGTTGCGGCTCAACGGCTCTCGCCTGAAGTCACCGACCACTGCGTTCATAGCGCGGTCAAAATCGTCATGCTGAACGACTCTGGGCGCGGCGGAAGCACGGGTTCAGGTTCGATGATCGACGCACGTGGTTACGTGCTGACGAACTTTCATGTCGTGGGGCACATGCATCCGGAAACTGGTGTTCCCGGCACGCTGCACAACCGACGCAACCGCGTACTGCTTGCGACGGTGGAATCAGCGCGCCAGTCCGCACGTCCACGTTGGGTGGGCACAGTGGTGCGCGCGGATGCGCAGCTCGACCTCGCCTTGATCCGCATCGTGAGCGACACGGACGGAAACCGGGTGGAAGGTGCGCCCTTCGAGACGATTCCGATCGCGTCCACGGAAGAACTGCGTCCCGGGTCCAAAGTCTGGGCGTTTGGTTTTCCTTTGGGTGTTCGCACGATCAACGTCACCGAGGGTTCCATCGCAGGCTTTCAGATGAACGCGCGCGATGAAGTAGCGTGGCTGCGTTCGGATGCCGAGTTCAATCCCGGCAACAGCGGTGGCATGTTGGTCGATCAACAGGGTCGACTGGTGGGCATCCCCACGCGCGTCTACCACGGTCGCGGCCGTGCACTCGAACCGGTCGAACTCGCGCGCCCAGCCGAACGAATCCCCTCGGCATGGATGCGCGAACTGCGTGCGGGGCATATCGACAACCTCCAGGTCACCGGCGTGGGCCGGCTTGTTGCAGGGAGCGCTGCCCGTGGATACGCCGCAGGGGACAACGGCAGTGTCGGGTCACCGGACCAACACTTCTACACGCTGTCCAATCCACCGCGCCCGACGCGCATCCGGACGCAGCCTGCACTCCCAGTCGCGCTGATGAACGGCAACGATGTGGTACGCGAAGCCCGCGGCGAAATCGAACTGCGTGCATCCGACCCAGACGGCCTCGTCCTGTCCATTCTCATTCCCGGATCCGCAGAACGCGCGGTTCGCTACGCGGTCGAGATGGATGCCGCGCAAGAACAACCCGTGGCGACAAACGCGCCGCCCCAACAGCCTGTACCCAATCCCTTCGCGCCTCCTTCGGGAGGAGCGCTGGATGCACAGCAGCAACAAGCCGTCGCAACCGTCACCGTTCGGAGCACCGTGATCGACGCCGGTTCTGGGCGCCCGCTGGCGCAAGCCTGGGTGTTGATTGGACGGCCTGGCGCAAACCTCGCCGAGCACCTGCAAGCGTTTCTGGCCGGTCGGTTGAGCGAAGCGGACTTGCACCGATACGTAGTCGCGACCACTCGCACCGACGTTCAAGGGCGTTGGTCGGTGGGTGACCTTCCGCCCGGTCGTTATCCCGCCGCGGTTCTTGCCCGCGAACACCGACCCTCGTTGGCGAACCTGACTCTCGGCAACCGCGATCGATTCGTCGACCTGCCACCGATTCGTCTCCAGCGTTGATCACGGGAAGCGTCCTTGGCCTCTGGACCATCGGAGGCCAATGGGGTTCGGTAGACGACGATGCGTCGGTCCGTCTGATCGCGGGTGCAGCGGACCTTGGTGTGGAGTGGATCGACACCTCACCGATCTATGGACGCGCCGACCAGGTGCTTGCGCGAGCACTTCGTGAAGGAGCGCGCCCAAAGATCGCCACGAAAGTGGGGCCGCATGGCGAGCCGGTTGTTTGTGACCTGTCTCCCGAACACATCCGTCGTGACCTTCAGCATTCGCTGCGACGCTTGGGAGTCGAACGAGTCGACCTGGTTCAAGCACACTGGCCCTGCGAACGCGGAACGCCGCTCGAGGAAACGTGCGACGCGCTGAACGCGTTGGTCGCAGAAGGACTCACGGGCGCGTGGGGGCTTTGCAACTTCTCGGCGCAGGCACTTGGCGGGGGTGCGACGCATCAGGCGCCCTACTCGTTGATGCGTCGCGAGATTGAGTCGAACGGTGTCCTCACGCGCTGTCGAGAGACGAGCACCGCACTACTGGCGTACGAGACGCTGGGACGGGGACTGCTTGGAGGTCGCTACCGGACGCTTCCGCGTTTCGGGGAGGACGACCACCGCAAGCGCGACACGCGGTTTTGGGGTTCGCGCTTTTTCCAGTTGGCTCAAGCTGTCGAACTGCTGCGGCAACTCGGAGCGCGGCACTCCATAAGCGCTGCGGCGCTCGCGCGGCATTGGGTCGCAACGCGTCCTGGAGTGAGCGCCACGATCGTCGGTGCCCGAACTCTCGAGCAACTGAGGGAGTCGACACTGCCGGTGCCTGCAGATGCAGAACGGATGCTCGAACGGGTGGCAACGCGGTTCTAAACTACGGTGTGTTCGGATCTGTGGTCACAGCGAGACCCAGAACGCTGCTCACCCAGGTTTGACTGCTCAAGGGTCCATCTTGATTGGTGAAGATCGACTCATCGGCCCACTCAAAGCGTGTGTCCAAACGGATAAACACGTTCTCCACGGGCTGCACGTCGATCGTGAACGTCGTGGTCATCAACCACTCCCAACCGTCACCCACGTATTGGTCGGGGTCCTGAAGGATCTCGTAGCGCAGTGCGAGTCGCAGCGGATCGATGATGCGCACGCTCGAACCCAGACTCAAACCCCAGTACAGGCTGGATCCAGAGTCTGGTCCGCTGAGATAACCCGTCAGGTCGACGCCAACTTGAACACGGCCGAACTCGCCCCACAGCATGGCCTCGATCAGGTGCTCCCAATCGTCATTCGACGTGGGATCGCTCGCATCACCCAGTCCGCTACTGCCTGCACCGGTGTAGTAGCCCAGTGCAATGCTCACTTCATCGGCCGAGTACGTGCCCATGACTCCGATGTGCGGCGTGATGTTCTCATCGACCGGCGTATCGGTGCCATTGGCGAGAAAGCCGACGAGTTGAAAGCGTTCGCCGATGTCGCCGGTGACGCGAAGACCGACGTGATACGCCGGCTGCACCAGAAAGTACGTAGCGCCACGCGTGTAGTTCATGTTCGCGTAGCTCTCTGCGGTTTCGAGCCCGAAGGGACTGGTGAAGTGGCCCACGTCGAAACGTAGTCCCTCGAGTGGGATCCACGACGCGTAGGCTTGTCGTACCGTGGAGAGAACCGGGTTGGCGTTTCCGATCAGCCGCTCCATGCCTCGACCGAAGTAGAGTTCGAGAACAGCGCCGGCTTGTTCGCCTTCGTACTTCAGCCCCACACCGGCGAACGAGAGCATGAACCCGCTGCGCTCATCGAATGCACGGTGGCTGACGTCGGATGCTGCGTTGGGTTGCTCGGGCCGGTTCCAGTCAACCATGTAGAAACCATCGGCGAACGCATTGAGACGAATGTCGTCGACCCAGGAACGCTCTTGCGCGTGCACCGTCGCGGAGCAGAGGAGGCACGCGGCAATGGTGAGCCGAAGCATTGCAGCGATCTTCGAACGCAGAGGGTGCAGAGCGCGAGAAAGTGGTCGCTCTCGCAAACCGATTCTTTACCGCCTCGAAACGTGCTGGAAACACTCCTCAGCCACGTTTCCCCCGTATGGAACAAGGCCTCTTGGATGCCGTTTGGGTTCTCCTTAGTGCGTTTCTCGTCTTCTTTATGCACGCCGGTTTCGCGCTCGTCGAGGCTGGGTTCTGCCGCAAGAAAAACGCGGTCACGGTTCTCCTCAAGAACTTCGGCGTCGTCGCGATCGCTTCGGTGGTGTTCTTCGGTCTCGGCTACGGCTTCATGTTTGGTGAAGGCAACGCGTTCATCGGGCTGTCCCACTTTGCGCCCGGCGAAGATGCGGCCGATGTCGGCACCCTTCCCATCTACGTGTTCCTGTTCTTCCAACTCGTCTTTGCCGCGACGGCATGCACGATCGTCAGTGGCGCAGTTGCCGAACGCGCACGGCTGATCACCTTCTTTGCGTTCACCGCGCTCGCAACGGCGTTCATCTACCCCGTGGTTGGCCACTGGGTGTGGGGCGGCGGTTGGCTCTCGGACCTGGGTTTCATGGACTTCGCCGGCTCGACGGTCGTGCACGCGGTGGGCGGAGGCATGGCACTCGCAGGCGCGATCGCAGTCGGACCGCGTTTGGGCAAGTACGACCGCGAGGGCAACCCAAGACCCATGCCCGCACACAACTTTCCCATCGCCGCGTTGGGCGTGATCGTTTTGTGGCTCGGCTGGTTTGGTTTCAACGGCGGCAGCACAGTCAGTGCGGAATCCCCAGCGTCGATCGCGCGCATCGTATTAGTGACCAACCTTGCTGCAAGCGCTGGATTCTTGGCTGCACTCGCGTGGGTCAAAGTGCGCACCAAGATGCTCGACCTGTCGATGGCGCTCAACGGTGCTCTCGCCGGATTGGTGGGCATCACCGCAGGTTGCGATGTGATCGGTCCCGGTTGGTCGCTGGTGGTGGGTGCACTCGCCGGTTGGCTCTGTGTCGAAGGCGTGTTCTTTCTGGAACGCAAAGGCATCGACGACCCGGTGGGCGCGATCACGGTGCACGGCATTTGCGGAGTCTTTGGAACGCTATGCGTGGGTGTCTTTGGTGCCGAAGTCGGACTCGTGAACGGAGGCGGGTTCGCACAACTCGGCATTCAGGCGCTGGGTACGCTGAGCGGATTCGCCTTTGCGTTCGTCGCTGGTGGAGTTCTGTGGTTCGGGATGAAGGCGCTCGTGGCGGGCGGTATCCGCGTGCACGAAGACCACGAGCATGAGGGGCTGGATGTGAGCGAGTGCGGCGTGGAAGCCTACTCCGACTCGGGTGCGGACGCGGGACGGCTAAGCCCAGCAGCAGCGGAGTAAGCTTCGCGGATCGGATGTTGGGTGGGCAGCATTCCGCTTCGCGGATCCGGAAGCTTGGAAGCTCGGGAGTACGGAAGCTCAACGCGATGGGCCGAGAAATAAAAATCGGTTCTCTTCCCGGCTTCCCCTCTCTCAATCTTCCAGGATAAAAAATGAATCGCGGCGCACCCAAGCCCGCGAAGCGGTCAGCCGAAAGCCTCCACAACGGCACGCGCACGATCCACGTCGACAGGGTTCGTGACCTTCCCGTCGACCTTTGCGTACGTCCCCACAAACGCTCCGTCTGCCAGCTTCGATAACGTCGGCGCGTTTTTCGGCGTCAGACCCGAACCAAGCAGCACCACGGCATCCCCCGCAGCTTCACGGGCTTCGCGCAGCACAGTCTCGTCCACCGGCGCGCCGGTTCCGGTTCCACTCACGATCACCGCATCCGCACGCCCACGCTTGAGCGTTTCGTCCACCGCGCGCGTCATGTCGAGTGGCGCAAGCGGCGTCGCATGCTTGACCAGTACATCCGCGAGAATCGCGACATTGACACCCAACGCAGACCGGTAGCGCAAGGTCTCGTCGGCTTCGCCTTCGATCACGCCTTGGTCGGTCACGTACGCACCCGTGTGTACGTTGATCCGAATAAACGCTGCACCACACGCAGCCGCAATCCCTAGCGCACTACACGCATCGTTTCGCAGGCAGTTCACGCCCACCGGAAGCCCCACGCCCTGAACTCGTTGCACCGCACGCGTCATCGCCGCCACTTGATGCGGAGCAAGACGATGTCCGCGCGTTCCCTTGGGAAAAGGGGACGAGCCAAAGTTCTCCACGACCAACGCACTCGCACCTGCGTCGTTCCAGCGCTCTGCATCGCGAAGTGCGTGCTCGATCACCTCATCGAAACTCGCCGACGGTGTTGGGTCGCCAGGCATCGCTCCAAGGTGAATCACGCCGATGATGCCGCGCGGTGTCACGACTGGCCCTGCGCTTTCTCTTCCTTCAGCGTCAGTTTGATGCGTTCGACGTGTTCTTGAAGCGCCACCAGCTGGTTGGTCAACGCAATGAGCTCATCTTCGGATGTTGGCGCGCCCACCATCGAGATGCGCTCCTTTTCCTTCTCTTCGTCCGCTTCATCTCGCGCTTCGTCCATTCCACTGAGAATGACGCCGATAAAGAGATTCAAGAACACCATGGTGCCGATCAAGATGAACGACACAAAGAAGAGTGCGGCACCGACGGGCGACGCTTCGGGCTTCGTGCACTCGGTGGCCAAGCCGTCGTACCCGTACTGATCACATCCATACATGTTGATGTACATCAGGTCGGTCCAGTCCTCGAGAGTCACCGCGCGGAACAAACTCAAGAAGCTGGTTTGCAGATCACCGAAGTGGTGAGGGTCATTGCCACCCCACATGAACACCGCAGCCACGGCGTAGACGTAGAAGAGCATGACCAACAAGATCGACACGTACCCCATGCTCGGAATGCTCTTGAGCAACGCGCCCACCAAGAGCTGCAACTTGGGTAATGCGCGCACGAGTTTGAGCACGCGAAGCAGACGCAGCAGACGAAGCACCGTCGCGTACTGCGCAGCAAAAGGCAGGAACGCTCCAGCGACGATCACGAAGTCGAAGACGTTCCAGCCGTCGTAGAAGTACCGCCATGGACGCGGCAACTCGCCGGTCATCTTGATGACGATCTCGGCGACGAAAATCCACAGGACGACCTGATCCAGAACGTCCATCACCGTGTGATAGCGATCGTGGACCTGCGGGTACGTCTCAATACCGACGAGAATGCCGGCGAAAATGATCACGCCCGTGATGAAGTTCTGAAATCCGGCGGATTCTGCGAGCTGCTTGCAACGACGAATCATGGCGCCGACGAAATGACACGACGCCGAGAGTGGAATCAAGCCATCAACGGAAGTGGGCGTCCCAACGGCGGATCTCCTCGAGCAGCCCCGCACCCACGGGCGTTGGATCCGCAGCATCCAACACCGAAACCCCCTCCTGATTTTGCTGGCGAACCTGCTCAAAACGGCGCTCGAGCGCGGGGTCGTTGAGCTGCTCAAGCAGGCGCGCGACGGGCTGAAACGCGTGAACCGCCAACAACACGCCCATCAGCGGCCGAGGATCGGGGCGCACGGGTGAGGTGTAGGTTTCGGTGTACCCATTGCGCAGCACCGGATCGAGTTCGAGCAGTGCATTGAGCTTGTTGTGACTCACCTCGTGGATGAGCGCTTCAGCCATCGTCAGCGGGTTCGGGTGCAAGCTGACGTAGATGGTTCCAAGCGATTCGCGGTAGCTCGCACTCAGGTGCGACTCGGGATCAAAGCCCACCGGAACCACATGCTGGAGGAGCAAGTCGATCTCTGCGCGAAAATCCGGCAGTGCGCGCTCCACAATCCCTAACGCTTCACGCAGCGATGCCACCCACTCCGACGCGTCACGTCCGCCCAAGTTCATCGCGTTGCCGTCTTTGTCGGGATGCGCTTCCACGTCTCGCAACGGGTTGTTGTCGATCGTGCACAGCACGATGTCTCCGTCGATGTCGTGAAACGCGCCTCGTTCGGGTTCGCGAGTCTGTCCATCGACGACAATCGCTTCGCCGAACGTCACCTCTGTTGCGCCGCGCAGGTTCAGATGGATTCCACGATGGGGATCGACGAGTACCGCCGGCAAGGTGCGGATGGTCACCTCATGCTTGAGTGCACCCACCGACGCCAACATGAACAGCGACTGGCCGACAATCTCGGCGATCAACGCGTTGGGATCGCCGGTGCCGTTGCGCAAACAACGTAACGGCGTACTCACGGTCGGACGGCGCAAGAGCGTGGCAATCGCCCCTGGGTTGCCTGGCAAAAACCCCACAAGCACTTCGCGAAGGGCTTTGTAGTCCGCCTTGGCTTGTGCACTCGCCTGCGGGGGTGCGTGGAGTGTCTTGAAGTCCTCGAACAGCTTCCGAAGACTCATCGACCAAATCGCACGCAAGGTCATCGACCCGGGTTTGGGAATCGTCAGATCATCGGGCGGACTGGGCGCAAAGGCGACCACACGAGGAAGTCTAAACGGGCGCGCAAGCGCTCGCCGCAATTGGGGGTGAATGACACCGATTTACTCGGGGTCAGAGGGGGACGCGCGGCGTCCCCCTAGAGGAGAACGCACGTGAAACTCGTTGGTGTCGATCACGTATGCTCGCGCTGTGACGTACGCACCATGGCTCTATCTGCGTGGGCTCGGCGTCATTCAACTCATGGCGCTACTCAGTCTCGACGAACAGATCGAGGGACTGATCGGGCCGCACGGGATTCTCCCGGTCGACGAACGTTTCGACTTCGCGCTCTCCACGATCGAACTGCACACGCTGACCTGGTCCGCGGGCGCGTGCTCGATCGCGCTGATGTTGGGATGGTTGGAGCGCCCTGCATTGATCGTGTTCGCGGCGCTCTACGCGTTCTTGATCGAGCTGCACGGTCCGTTCATGAGCTACCAGTGGGACCTGCTCTTGGTCGAAGCCTCGGTGCTTTCGCTTCCCATGGCGAACTGGTGGCGCGCGGATCGCTGGCGCGACGGGTTTGCAGCGCCTCCGGTGCTTGCCGCGTTCGCGATCACCTGGCTCAACGTGAAGCTCGTATTCTGTTCGGGCGTCGTCAAACTCAGCAGTCGCGATCCCTTGTGGTCATCGTTCGAAGCCCTGCCCTACCACTGGTGGACCCAGCCCCAGCCAGGACCGCTGGCGTGGCACGCGTTTCAGCTGCCGGAAGGCGTGCAGTCTTTTCTTTGCTTGGGGATGTTCATCATCGAGCTGTTTGCACCCATCGGAATCTTGATTCCATACACGCGTCGCATCTCGGCCATCGCGCTGATGTTGCTTCAAATTGGGATCTTCGCGACGGGCAACTATGGGTTCTTCAACATCCTCGCGTTTTGGTTGTGCGTACCCGCGCTCGACGACGAGCTGCTTGGGAAGTTGATGCGGGGATCAGCGCCGCGCGTTCGCGAACAACGACGCGTCTCCGAAGGAGCCACTGCAATCGCTGCGGTGTTCATCGTGCTGAGTTCGATTCCGTTTGTCGGCACGCTCTTCGGTTGGAACGCACTACCCGACGACGTTCGGAGTGCATACGGCACACTCACCCTCACGCGTGCCTTCAACCCCTACGGTCTTTTCGCGACGATGACTCGCGAACGGTCGGAGTTCTTGTTTGAGGGAACCGAAGACGGCGTGACCTGGCATCGTTATGAGCTGCCAGCACGACCGGAGTTCGAAGACAGCGAACCACCACAGGTTGCGCCCCACTTGCCGCGTCTGGATTGGAGCTTGTGGTTCGCGTCGCTCGGCGCGGGGTGGTACCGCCCGATCGTTCCACGCACTGCAGAACGACTCCGAGCGGGCGAGCCCAGTGTTTTGGCGCTGTTTGAGACCGACCCGTTCGATGGGCGAAGACCCCAAAGAATTCGCATTGTTCGTCGCCGCTTTCGTTTTGCGCGAGCTGAGGAGGGTCGAATTTGGGTCGTTCAACCCCCTTGAATGCGGATTGTGTGAATGTCACTGTCACGTCACGCATCTGTGGGGATGATGGGCCGATTGATGGACTGGTTTCGGGGCGCGCGCACGCGTGCACCTTCGGGCTTCCCTGCCCTGTTTCGGGTACGCGATGCGAGCGGCAACCTGGTGGAGCGCGTCCTTCTTCGCGGCGTCTTTCAACCGTCCGGACGCAAGATTGAAGTCACCCAACCTACCGCATCTGGAGTGTGCATGGTGACGTGGCCGCAAAAAGCGGAACGACTCGTGCTCGAACTCAGCGCCAACGGCGGGACGGCTTCGGTCGAGGTGGTGGAACCACGGCCCGATCCCAGCCGCGTCATCGAAGTTCAACTCGGCGCATAAGCGTTACTCAAACGCAGAAGCAATCGTCTCCACGACGCGTGGAACATGCTCACCCGCTGTTCCTTGCAGGAAGACACCGGCGCCCGTTTGCTCGACCATCTGAGAGAACGGGTTCGGTTCAGGGTTGATGACGATCATGGGCGTTCCACGACGTGCTGCCAACATGCCGATCTGCATCGGAAGGTTCGTCGCACCCGTGGTGCCGACCACGATCACAAGCGGTGTCGCAACGGCCGCAGCAATTGAACTCTCGAACCGGAAGTTCGCTTCGTCGTAGCTCTCGTCGAACCAAAGCACATGCGGACGCGTCGGCTCGCCATCGACCTGCAGCAGTTCGACTTCGGCTTGCGTCAGTTTTCGAGTCGCCGGCCAATCCACGGAGATGCCATCGGGCAAAGGAACAGGCGCACCACCGCGCACCGGCCGCATGTAGTCGATGTTGCCGTGAATCTGGTAGGTGCGATCCAAGCTGTTGCCGGCTTGCAGATGCAGACCATCCACGTTCTGGGTCACGAGCAAGAAACGGTCGCCCAGCTTGCTCTCCAACTCTGCGAGAGCATCATGCGAGATGTTCGGACCTGCAGCGCGACATACTGATCGTCGATAGAGGTACCAAGCCCACACTTCGTCCGGCATCGCGCTGAACGCAGCAAAGGTCGCCATCTCCTGCGGGTGGTAGTTCTTCGAACCGACCTTCCAATAGCCTTCTTCGCCACGAAACGTAGGGATTCCGGACTCTGCAGAGATGCCCGCACCCGTCAGCCAAAGAACGGGACCACTCGATTGTGCTGCAGTGCGCGCAAGCGATTCGATCGACATGCGGCGTTATACCGCAGGCAACTCGAACAACGTCGAGGCTCCCCGAGCCGAGACGCGCGCGCAGCGCGGGCTTGGAGGGGGGACCCGAACGAAGTTCGGGGGGAGGTTTTGCTAAAACCTCCCCAAGGGAGGAGCGTGGCCGTAAGCCGGAGGCGGTGAAGTCGGAGGCCGAAGGCCGGAGACGTAGGCCACGCGACGACCGATGAGCTAGTTTAGGTCAGCGACGACGACCTGGTCGCCGCGGATGAACGCGACGCGATTGCCGGAGATGCTGGGCGAACGCTCGATCGCATCGGACACCAAGAGCGGCGCGACGCGAGGCGTATCGGCACTCAAGTCCGCAAGGAAGAGATCGCCAGCCGTGACTTCGTGACCATCGTCTTCGAGCCGCTCAAACACCATGCGGTCGCCATCAAAGCGAGCGTGCGAACCCATGCCGAGGTGGTACGTCTCGCCACGTCGGGTTTCGTACAGGTACAGGCCCGTCGAGAGCCCCTGGAACACAACCCAACGCTCCTTCGCGGAAATGCGAGGCGCAAAGTAGCGGTCACCCGGTGGCGCGATTCGCTCTTCGTTGCCATCGCGGCGAAGCATGATTGAACCGTCGTCGGCGACTCGCACACGAGCGCGCTGCGGAAGATCGACGGGTGCGGTGGTTTCACCGTGAAGGTCAACAGCGCGAATCGGCACTGCCGTGCTGGTCTGGCCAGGTACGCGCACACCCAGTGCAGCACCGTCGGCACGCCATACGGGTTCGAACCCCGAGCGCTCTCCGGTGGCCACGACTCGTGCCTCGCCACCCAATGCGCCAATGACGCTCAGGCGCTCGTAGCCGGGGTGACTCAGCGCGACGGACTCTCCGTTGGGGCTCAGAGTCACATCTGCAAACTGGCCTTCGACCAGAACTCGTTCGTCGCTCAAGGAAGCGAACGCCTCGGTCAAATCGGCCAAGCGAACAGCATCCTCCAGAACAACCGGCTCAACCGACTCTTCGACGGGCTCGTCGGCACACGCGGCCATCATGGTCAGTGCACCTGCGAAGAGCACCGAGCGGCGGTCTTTCCGGGAGGTTTTCCGAAAACCTCCCCCCACGGAGTTGAACTCCGCGGGTCCCCCCACCGACTTCAAATACTTCGTATTTGCGTCGAGTGCCGTGGGCACTCGCCGACCGCTTCGCGCTCGCATCCGAAGCATTCCGATGAGGAACAGGAACATCACGGCACCTCCCGCGGCGTTGCCGCCTGCGCTGCACGAGTTCGTCAAACCAGCGTCGGCTGGCGTGTAGGGCTCGATGGGCTCGGCGCTAGCCTCGTCTCCCTCGACCACGATCGTGCGCAATGCACCGCCACCGCTACCCAGAGGACGAATGCTCACGCTGCACCAGGTCGCCGCATCGGCAACGACGTTGCAGCGACGCTGACCGGACTCGAAGCCATCCCCTGATGCTTCGACGGTGTAAGTGCCCGGCGGAAGCGTAAGCGCCCAGTAGCCATCACCACTACGGCTCACCGCCGAAGCGCCGTTCTCCACCACTCGAACATTCGCACCTTCGATGCGCACCGAGAGTCGGTCGCCCTCGAACACCACACCTTGAAGCGTTCCCGAACGAGCGGCGCGAGTCAGTCCAACCGAACACCAGACTTCGCCGCTGCCTGCGACTTCACAGCTACGGCTGGCGGGCTCCAACTCCGAAGCGGTGACGTCGAGCGTGTAGGTTCCCGGCTCGAGTTCCGTCGACCAGTTACCACCGCCGTCGGTGGTCAGCGTGGCGCCAGACTCGCGAACGCGAACCGACGCACCCGAAATCCGACGGGAAGTGTCGGCGAAACCGGCGCCGATATCCTCGAAGACCACGCCGCGAACGGTGACGCGCGTCGCTGCGCGGTTCACACCGACGGAGCACCAGGTCTGGCCACCGGCCACCGTGCATGTGCGACTGGAGTCGCCGAAGCCGGTCATGGTGACGTCGACGGTGTAGGTGCCGTCGGCAAGTTCAAAGCTCCAGAAGCCGTCGCCGTTGGTCGTGGTGGAGGGACCACCGCGAACGCTCACGACCGCGCCGGTGACACGACGCGAGGTGTCTTCGAGACCTGCGCCCATGTCTTCGAACACGACACCCAGAAGCTCACCTGCGCCCGGTGCGGGACCCGGGTCGGGATCGGGCGTGGGATCCGGGGTCGGCGCGGGCGAACCGGGAGTGCGACCAAAGCTGCGAACGACGCCACGGTAGTGCGCGACGGCCATCTCCTGGAGTCGCGCCGAGTTCCCCAAAAGCGGCGCATCGATGCCGCAGTTGTTGATGAAGCCCATCTCGGAGAGCGAAGCCGGCATCGAGGTTTGACGCAGCACCGCGAAGTTGGCCGTCTTGAGACCGCGGTCGCGCAATCCCCACGCAGCGATCATCTCTTCCTGAACTGCACCACCCAGCGAGCGACTCGTGCTGCCTGCGCTGGTGTGCACAAAGGTCTCCGTACCCGTCGCCGGCGTGCCCGCGTTCGCATTCGCGTGGATGCTGATGAAGCGGCTGGCTCCACGGTCGTTGGCGAAGGCGGCACGCGCCGAAAGGCCAACGAACCGATCGTCGCTTCGGGTCAGATGAACCGTGTAGCCATCGGCGCGGAGCAGATCCGCGGTTCGGAGAGCCACCTCGAGCACGGCATCTTCCTCTTCCAGGCCACAGCCCACGGCTCCGGGGTCTGAACCTCCGTGACCGGGGTCGATGACCACGACTTGGGCGAATGCCGGAAGGCTGGTGAAGAGGGCGGACAGTACGACGATTGCGCGCATCGACCCCTACTTGTGCAACGGCCGTACCGTACGAAAGTGCGCAAAATGGGTGCTGTGCGGAGGCAAGTCCGCACGGTGTGCGGGGGTGCCCAGACCCCGGTGTACAAGAATTGGACACCGAAAAAGTACAGCGATTTCACATGAGTACGGCCACAGTGGATCCGAAAATCCAGGTCGAAAGAGTCACGAAATCCAGCTGTTTCCGGTCAGCGCGGCAGGTTGATTTCGGGTCGATCTTGGTGGCGCCGGTACAGGATCACGATTCGCCCAACCACACCAGCGACATGGGCTCCACAACGCTCTGCAAGCCAGTCTGCGGCCTCTTTGCGCTCGCAGGGGGCTGTCTCGAGGAGCTTCACTTTGATGAGCTCGTGCTCCTCCAGCGCTTCGAACACCGCATCACCTAGGCCCACGGTGAGTCCCTGCTGACCAATACGGACCAAGGGATTGAGGTGATGCGCCAGGCCACGAAGGTGCTTTCGCTGCTTGCTGGTCAAGTCTGCTTTGGGTCGACGATCCATCACATGGCCTCGATCGTGATCGTACCCGCAGCGGTGTGCTCGCGAAGAAAGTCTTCGACGGCAGCGGGCATGGGGTTGTCTTCGGATTCGTCACCGGCGAACACGACATCCAAGTGCGCGAGATTGGTGGCGTCGACGATGCGGAACGCACGCTCATCGTCGCGCGTCACGCCAGCTGCGGGGCGCCCATCACCCACCGCGGGCGCAATGCGATCGCGAATCGCTTCGTAGCGCGCAACATCGCCCACCAGTTCTGCGGCGATCGCTAGAACGGGTGCGTCGATGAGTGCTCCGTCGAAGGCACGCAGCCCTTCATCGGCCTGCCAACCATCTTCGGCCACGCTCGCACCACCGACAGCGCCAAGGTCCAGCGGAAGCCGCGACGGGAAGTACCACTCCGCAAAGTTGGTCCGCCCGTGCGCGAACGACTCGGCCATGTTTTGAACGGGAGTGAACTCTGCGGGCTCAGCGTCCAACGCGTCGACCCACGCGTACTCACCGTCCGGATCGGAAGGTCGGAGCAACATCGCACCACCACCAAGCGCAGATTCGTAGAGCTCGACGGGCCCGGAGAGTTCGCCCGCTTTCGTGCGCAAGAAGCCGAGCGGCTGAAACTCGTTGTCGAACGCAAGGGCCAACGCCGCACGGTTGCTCAACGTCGGAATGTCGCGGAACGACATCTCCATAAGCACGCCCAAGAATCGGTCGCGCTCGACATCTTCGATGACTCCATCCGGATCTTCCAACGCGCGAAGGCTAATGATCTCCGCACGAGTCAGCGCTTCAACCCCCAACAGGGGAAGCGCAACGTAGCGGGTCGACTCACGAACATCATTCAAACCGCGCGAGGGAATCACCGGGCTGCCACCCATTCCACCTTCGCGATACTCCGTCTCGCTCAGTTCAGTTCCTCCGAGTGCGCCGTCGACCAAGATCAGGCCAGCAAGGTCGTCGACCGCACGCGTTCCGTCCTCAAAACGCCACGCGGCATAGGCTTCGGTGAACGACGCACCCAGCGAATGGCCCATCAAGAACACGCGAGCCTGACGCTCGCTGGCTTCGATCAACTGGATCACCGCGCGAAGATCTTCGACGTGCGTTTGCAATCCCCACTCGCTCATGTAGCTGACGTCGTCTTGTCCGACGTAGCCCTCAAACGCGACACCACCCACGGTCTCACCGCCGTAGTAGTAGCCCTGCGCCACTTCGGGGTTGCCCAGCGCTTCGGCGGCGTCGGCGCCACGTAAGTCTTCGAGCAAGTTGGACCGACGATCGATCGCCCAGACTTCGATCGGCTCACCATCGAGGCCGTTGCGAACCATGCTTCGTGCTGCACCTTCGAAGCTGCCTCCACCTCCGAGGAAACCGGGCATCGCAACCACGATCGCGCGCGCCGGTGCCGGTGGCGTTTCGTCCCGTCGATAGCGCACGACCTGCGTGGCGTTGAGTTCGGTGGGTGTGCTTTCGTCAGTCGTGGGATTCGCCGCAGGCGTTGTGCCGGGAACCAAGAAGAGATCTCGACGCACGCCTTCTTCGGGAACAGTCGATGCTTCCGGGCGCATGTCTGGCCAGTCCATCACGGCCGCATCACGACCCGCATCGTCTTCGCCCGAGTCTTCGTTGGCGTCGAGCATAGGAACGTCTGTCCCCGCGTCGGTCGCACCATCATCGTCTCCACACGCCAGCAGCGCGAACACCAACACCCAAAACCCACGTCGCATGGGAGAGCTGTAGCGCGTCTATCCCTCGGGGACGAGGTCGGGCGGAAAAATTGGGCTGTTATCCGGCGGCGGGGTTCCTGGCGAGGGTTCAGGCCTGCGCCACTCATCCTGCGGATTGTTCAGCCACTCCGCGAGTGCATCGGAAGTCAGTCCGCTTCGATCGGAGATCGGCTCCAGCGTCGTTTGCGCGACCCGACGACCGTCGTTGCTCAGGACCACCAAGGTCGCGATCCGCTCGACGCGATAACGCTGCAGCAGGTCTTCATGCCGATCGAAGCGACCGACGTGGATGTAGACGACCTCAAACTTCGACTCCGCAACGTTCTTGGCTGGCGACTCTCCGAGAAGACGCGCGACCTCGTTGCAGTCGGGACACCAGTCCGCACCGAACTCCAGCAACACCTGCGTGTCCCGCTCGCGTGCGTTGGCGAGAGCGCGCTGGATGTCGGCTCGCAACACGTCGTCGCTGCGAAGCCGCCAAACATCCGGCACCGGTCCGCGAGCTCGATGTTCGTGTTCTTGATCAGGCGTCTCTTCGGAAGTTTCGGTTTCCGTTGCGGGTGTTTCCTCTTCCGCGCCGGAGCACGCCAAGAGACACACCAGAACCGAAGACCATCCACGAACCTTCATGCGCACCGCCCTACGCTAACAGCTCTTGGTCGTGCAGCGCTAAGGCATCCACAAAGGAACCAACCTCGGGCGCCGCGGGCGCATAGCGATGAAGCGCGACCCCATGTGCACCGACGCCGATAATCGCGGCACTGACTGTTCCATAGATCGGCGTTTCAACGCACAGCGCTTGAAGTCGATGCGCCATCGTGTGGTCGATGAACGCTCCATCGGGTGGCGGAGGCACATCTTCCAGAGGTGGCGTCGAGCGATCGGCAAGCAGCTCCTCGAATCCGCTTACTAGGGTTTGGTCGCGACGGGTGATCAGCGCACGCGCACGCGCTTCTGCACGAGGACACTTCGGAAAGTGCGGGCTCCCCAGCTCATCATTTGCGAGTGCAACGACACCTGCGTCGAGTTGTACCAGCCGAACTTTGGCGTCGCTGGGACGCGCGTACGCCACCCAGAGTTCCCGGGCGTCGCCAAACATGAGGTTGAAGCCGCCCATCTCACGAGCGTCGAGCGCACCGAGCAACGCGCGTGTTCCTTCTGGAGTTCCATCCTCGAGGGCATCACGCACAATCTCTCCCCGTGATCGCGTGCCCGCTGCCGAACCCTGCCATGCGCGTTGGTTGGTGAGCCCTACGAAGAAACCACGCGTGGTGACTCCCAACCATGTTCCACCCGAAGTGAGATCACGACCCGCGACGTACCCACCCACCCGTTCGGGCACAGTGGCTTTGCGTGCGTAGAACTCTTCTCGATTCGCCGCGATCCAAAGCGGGTAGTCGGGATGAACCTGAAACGCGGCGATGATCGTGCACATACGAAAAAAGGACGACCCGAAGGCCGCCCTTTTGCTTTAGGACCGAGACTGGCTCGGCACAACCTCAGTACGTCGCTCAGTACGTCGCGACGACGATGCTGCCTTCCACAGTCTGCGAGGGCTCGTCGTAGTAGCCGTCCCAGGTCGCGGTGACGTTGACCTGCATGGTGTCGGCGGTCGGACCTGGATCCACGGTGACCGTGATTTCGTCGGCGGTGCTGTCGAAGTCCCAGTTGTTGTTGCTTGGACCGCTGCACCCGAGAACCGAAACGTAGGGGTACGCGTCGTCGTCGTAACGACCCAAGCTGTCGACAGTGTAGGAGTCACCGATTTGAAGTCGCTCGAGTCCGTCGATGTCGATCGCCTGCATGATCACGCCACCACGGCCACGTGCACGAAGATCGATGTGGGCGTAGCCGTCGTAGGAGTACGCGCTCTCGACCCAGGCATCGCCCGAGACCTGCACGTCGCCGATACCACCGTCCATGTCCGGGTTGCTGGTGCTGAGGTTGGATTCCGTACGGCCCCAGTCGTCATCGCCCCAACCGGGATAGTCAAAGACACATGCGGGGGCAGCGACGAGGACAGCAATCATGACGAGGGACAAGCGCATCGGGTTCTCCTAACTCCTACATTCGTACCCTCTGCAACCGGTGTGCCTTCCCAAAAACCCACAAAACAAAGGAAAACGGGTGCATCCCCCTGTGACCTCGATTTCACGATCCCCGGCCGGTGGGTCGGTTTGGCACAACTCCGGCACCGACCCCTATACTCCGCGACCATGCTGGCTGAGCGCATCGAAGCACTTGTTCTCCAGACCATTCCGCGGATTCCGACGAACCTCGCTCGACGCCTCGCGCGCAAACGAACGGTCATTGATGGTCAAACGCTCGATCCTCACATGGAGCTGCTGCTCGGTCTCGATCCAGAGCGTGGCGGGTTCGAGACACTTGGAAGTGTCGAGGCGGCGCGGAAGCAGTACCGACGCGTGATCCAGATCCTCGAGCGTCCAGAGGCTCCGCCATCCACAACCCACGATCGTCGTACCGATACTGGAGTGCGCGTTCGCATCTACGAGCCGCGGATCGCCGCTCCACGACCGTGCGTGATCTACTTCCATGGCGGCGGGTTCGTCATCGGCGATCTCGATACGCACGACGGCTTGTGTCGTCGCATCGCCCGCGGAGCGAACGCAACCGTTGTGGCGGTCGACTACCGACTTGCACCCGAGCACCCCTTCCCTGCCGGTCCAGACGATTGCGTGGCTGCAACGCGTTGGGTCATCGAGAACGCTTCCTCGCTCGGAATCGATCCGGCGCGTATCGCGTTGGCGGGAGACAGTGCTGGCGGGAACCTCGCCGCTGTCGTCTCGCAAGAGGTGGAGGGCATCGCGTTTCAGCTACTGATCTATCCAGGCACAGACCAGGAGCTTGAGACCGAATCCGATCGTCTGTTTGCGCGTGGTTTCGGTTTGGACCTGTCCACCGTGGAGTGGTTCTTTGCGCACTACGCCAACGGCGCCTCAGGCATCGATCCGCGAATGAGCCCCAACCGTTCGTCCAACCTGGCGAAGTCTCCCAAGACGCATATTGCGCTGGCGGGTTTTGATGTGCTTCGAGATGAAGGCGCTGCGCTGGGAGAAGCCCTTCGCGATGCGGGCGTCGATGTAGTGGTCGAAAAGCACGCGTCGCTGACGCACGGATTCATCCACTTCACGAAGTTGCCGGGATGTGATCGTGGCGTCGCGCGGTTGGTAACGGTCCTTCGTCGCGCTCTGGCTTGAGACGCGAGGCGCGGAACTGGATCTGAATTTTAGTGGGAGACGTGAGGCTCGGAGCCTGCAGAGAACGTTCTTTGGTGCCGACAACGAGCCAATACATTTTAGATTCAGTTTAAGTTTCGCAATCCGCATCTCTTGTTCGGCTGACCTGGGCAAAAATCGGCGAGAAGCGGCGAAGGGGGAGCGAGCGAAGCGAGCACGCCGCAGAACGGCGAAGTTGGTGGGGGGACCCACTGTGCGGCTTCGCCGCACGTGGGGGGAGGGATGCGTTCATCCCTCCCCCAAGAATAAAGTCTTGCGGCGCGACCAGGATGGCCGCGCCGCAAGGTGTGTGGATGTGTATGGAGTGTTGGAGCTTTGCTCCGCGCCTCCTAGAAGGCGCAGGCCTCACCGTCCGGCAGACAAATGTACGCAGTTCCCTCTTCGCACGCGGTGCAGGTACTGCCGCCGGGACAACCTGCCGCACGGCAGTCGTCGGGTCGTAAATCTTCACAGGTTCGCGCATCAACGCAGACCCAGCATCCGTCGCGAACGATCGCGAGTCCGTCCTCGCCGCACTCGGGTCGCATGGCACGACAGGTCGGTTCGCGCTCGGTAGGACACATATGTGCAACGCAGCCGCTGACGCAGTCATCGCAACCGGGACACGAGGAACCAGCGCAGGAGTCGCAGTATTCGGTGGCTCCGCATTCGGCATCGGATTCGCAGCGCGGGGGAAGCGTGCACTCCCACTTGTCGGCGAGACACCGTTCGGGGCTATCGTAGAGACGACCACAGTCGCGACCTTCACAGTCGCAGCCACTCACGCCGACACAGTCCGCGCCGTTCCAGGTGTAGCCAAAGAACGCTGCGCATTCGCCAACACCGCGGGCGTCCAAGGGCGCACACTCTCCCGTGCACGGCATGCATGCTCCGTCCGGGCTGCAGTAACTGCTTCCACGACAGTCGTCGCAGCACAGACCCGACTCACAGAACACGCCGTCGTCGCACGCTGGGGGGCAGGCCACGTCCGGGCATCCGGCTCCGTCGGCGGAACAGAAGAACTCACCACCACAACCGGGGCAGCACAACGATCCGTCAGCACACGCCGAGCCATCGGGGCACTCGTTCGGACACTCGACGGGAAGCGCATCCATCACGCAGCCTTCACCCGGCGGTGCACAGTAGAAGCCATCTTCGCAGCCGCTGTTCGGACAACAGGTGCCTTCGCAAAACGTTCCGTCGGCACAAACGGGCGGACAATCGATCGCCGGGCACGTGCCCATCGGACCCGGACAGAACTGGCGACCATCGCAGTCCGCGCAGCAGATCCCGCTCGTGTCGTCAGCGCAGACTTCGCCGCCGCATTCGTGAAGACACTCAACCGTGTCGCACGCACCACCGATGGGTGCGCAGGTTCCGCAGCTGGCGTTGCAGCAGTACTCGCCCGCGCCACACGTGTTGGTGCCGCAGGCTTCGCCACCGCCGTCCATCGTGGAGCCGTCGGTTCCGGCGTCGTCTCCGCCGAGAACAATCTTACTTTCGGTACAGCCCACCACGAGCGTCAGCGCACAGAGCGCTGCCCAAGCTAAGCGTTGCATGGAGGTTCCTCCCATCATCTAAACTCGGAGTGGCGCGGTCCGGCTCAGCCCGTCACAAAAAGATCAGATTTCTTCTATTCGAGGCAGTTGTCCCGAATTCGCTGAGCGATCGGCGAGCGAGGATGGGTGTCGAGAAAGCGCTGTGCGGACTCACGAGAGCCCGGTGCACCTGAAGCACAAAGCACAAGAGCCCGTGTTCCATTGCGTTCTGCGATCATCACACCGCGAGGGAAGTTGGCAGCATGTTCGTTGAGGGCGGCCAGTGCGGCAGCGTGATCCCCACGACTGAGCGCGACGTTCGCCTGTCGCAAGAGCGCGAGTTCGGCCGCAAGCGTGTCAGGCGCGGGAGCGTCGTCGACCTGATGTGTGTCAACCTGCGCCGAGTTCGGAACAGCGATACGACGAGGAGTCTCGCGAACAGCAACAACGACCTCGCTCTCAGCATCGGCTTCGGTTTCGGCCGCGGCTTCGGCTTCGGCCTCGGCCTCGGTAACGGGTTCGGCTTCGGCCTCGGCAACGGTTTCGGCTTCGGCTTCGGCTTCGGCTTTGGCTTCGGCTTCGGCTTCGGTTTCGGTTACCGCGAGGGCTTCGGTCTCGACCGCGACACTCGAAGCAACCGCAACCGGCTCGGACGGTTCCCAAGGCTTCGAAACCGCGACCCCGACGCTTGCCCCAACAATGCTGAGCGTCACCAACGCTTTGGCTGTGACTGCGCCAAGACCGGTGATTCCTGCCGCTGCTGCGCCCGCAGATCCGGCAGTCGCAGCGGTCGTGGCAGCGACACCTGTCGCCGTTGCGCTCGTGGTCGCAGCCCCTGTAGTCGCTGCGCTCGCGGCCGCTTTCGACGCTGCCGTCGCAGTCACGACCGCCGCAGATGACGCCGCGACCGCACTCAACACGGCGCGCTTCACGCGGTCCCGATCTTCGGGTGTGGGATTATCCACGTCGCGCGCAGCGTCCAAAATCGCTTGAGCTTCCGGGCTAAGATTCTTCATACGGCCCTCTTCTGGCGCGCGCGGTGGCGGGCAACGACGCGTTCGAATGCTTTTCGGGCGAGTCGAAGGCGGGAGTACACGGTGTTGAGCTTCACGTCGGTCGCCTCTCCGATCTCGGGTGCGGTCATCTGTTCGAGTTCGGAGAGGACGAACACTTCGCGCTGCTCGTCGGGTAGGGAATCAAGAAAGGTATGAAGAACCATCGCTGCTTCTTGCCGAGCAACGGTCTCTTGTGGACTGGCACCCTCGCTCGCCATGCGATCGTCGGGAAAGGGGGTGTGAGGACGTCGACGTTTGAGACGCCTGCGGTGATCGCTGACCACCCGTCGCGTGATCGCGAAGAGCCACGTTTTGAGACTCGAGCGACCTTCAAACTCGGCCAGCTTGCGATGAACGACGATGAACACCTCTTGGGCGACGTCATCCACTGCGCCGTCCGGAATTCCGAGACGACGTGCGGAGCGCCACACAAAGTCGAAGTACTGCTCGTACACTTCCGAGAACGACGGCACGTCGTCTTGGACACTGGCAGGGGCTTTCACCCGTGCCGGCGTCATCTCGGCAGCTGCGAGCATTGAATCGGAGTGGTCGCCCATGCGTGAAACCGTCATGGAAGTTTAGCGTGAGATCGCAGATCGAGTGATTTCAAGCATTTAGGCGTCCCCAGACGGACCTTGGTTAGAGATGGATGCGGAGGCGAAAGACTCCGCGCGCCACGATGGCTTCAGCTTGGTGAACCTGACCGGGTCCTTCCAACACGAACGCTGGTCGCCAGAGCGGTACGCGTGCATCCGCTTCGACCAAGAGTGCGACACGTTCGTGGACGTACACGCCAATGGAAGCGCCGATGCCGAGTGCGGCCCACGCGGTCCAAGCGCTTTGGGGTGAGTCGACACCTTCACCGCTTCCACCCGTGACGCCGACTTCGGCAATTCCGAAAGCGCCCAAACTCAACAACTCGATCGCGTGATCGACGCCGAACGAGGCGCGCGCTGCGTAGAGGTGGAGTGTGGCTTGTGCATCGTCCATCGGAACGCTGGCGTCTTGAGGGAGTGTCCCGACGACGCCCACCGCGAGTCGCGCGTAGCGAGCAATCGGAAACGAGAGGTCGAGTTCGAAGACCGGTGTGACCGAAGGAAGGCTGCGCGCTTCGACCCCACCTGCGAGCGAGAGGGCAAACGATCGTCGTGGATTCCAAGTACGCGGCGTGCGCGGTTCGGGATCGGGGTCGGGATCGGGGTCGGAATCGGGGTCGGGATCGGGGTCGGGATCGGGGTCGGGGTCGGAATCGGGGTCGGGATCGGGGTCGGGGTCGGGGTCGGGGTCGGAATCGGGATCCGGATCGGCAGCTCCAGTTCCAGTTCCAGTTCCAGTTCCAGTTCCAGTTCCAGTTCCAGTTCCAGTTCCAGTTCCAGTTCCAGTTCCAGTTCCAGTTCCAGTCGGTTCCGTCGTCGGTGTCACCGTCGGGTCGATCGAGAGCGCGATGATCAACGCCGCCGCCTGCGTCAGCGACGCACAGCTCTCCCCACTCAGCTCGCGCTCACCGCCGCCACTTTCGAGCCGCAGCAACCAACGCGCGCCCTCGCGTTGCACCTCGACCCGCGCCTCAAACGGCTCATCGGGCTCCTCATCCAAGAGCCGAATCACTTCGGCACGAACCTCGTCACGCGATGGACAGCCTTCGGGTGAATCAAACGTGAGATTCAACTGCGCATGCACGGGAGCGCTCCACGCCAACGCGATCGCGACCAGTCGCAGTGCCCTCCCAAACACACCACGCCGTAGCACGCTCCAAGGATCTATGCTCCTGGCGTGCGACCCCACGACCTTCCCTCCCTGCGCGCCCTGATCGACGGCGAACCGCTACTCGCTGCCGCGCAAGCTGCATTGCACACCGAAGACTTCGACCCTGGCCACGACATCGCACACGCACATCGCGTTGCTCTGTGGACCCTACGGCTTGCACCGAACGAGTCTGTTCGTGACTGCGTGGTCGCGGCATTGCTGCACGACGCGGTCAACGTCCCCAAAGACTCTCCCCAACGCAGCCACGCCAGCAGTTCATCCGCGCAGCTCGCGCTGAGCTTGATGGCCGAACATCAAGTCGACGACACCGCGGCGCAACGCATTGCCGATGCCATCCGCGACCACAGCTACAGCCGCGGAGCCACACCAACGACCGAACTCGGCTGTGCCCTCCAAGACGCCGACCGACTCGAGGCCCTCGGCGCGCTCGGCTTGTGTCGAACGCTGAGCTGTGGTGCACGGATGGGTGCCGCCTACTTCGATGCGCACGATCCCTGGGCAGAGCATCGCGAACTCGCAGATACGAAGTTCACCGTCGACCACTTTTTCACCAAGTTGCTCACCCTTCCCGACACGATGAACACCGAAGCCGGTCGCACCGAAGCGCGTCGTCGCGTCGCCTTCATGCGAGCATTCTTGGATCAGTTGTCCGTCGAACTCGGTGTTCCGCAATCCACCGGACGCGGCGAAGGCAACTGAACCCGCGGCCGCTCCGCGTTGTAGTAACGCGCAGGGTCGAGCTGACCACCGCGCGCCGTCAACGTTTCGGCGATCGCTTCCCGAATCAACACATCCTCGATCTGACGAGCGTCCTCCGGCAAGCCCGTAAACATCGGCGTCGTGGCCAAGTAGTCGCTGGTCACCATGTCGAGTTGGTCGGTGTCGCGCACTCGTCGTCCGCGCCGGGTGATCTCCACCTGCAATCCGTCACCTTCACACCGCGCACGAACTTCCACGCCACTAAAGAGGAGCGTCCCCGAGTCTTGCATCATGTTGAAGCGCACAATGTCTCGAAGCTGGGCGCCGGTAAGCCGAAGCCGTGCAAACCGGTTGTCGAATGGAAACGTCGCGTAGAGCTCGCCGTAGGTGAGTTCGCCTTCGGGCAGGTTTGCCCGAACGCCTCCAGCATTGAACAGCGCCAAGTCGGCTCGTGGCCTTGCTTGCTTGATCAGATCCACGAGTAGGTTTCCCGCGGCAGATTCGTTTCGGTAGTCGCGCGTGAACTCCGCCCGCAACCGCACGCGCAACGAACGTTGTCGCTCGCCCTCCGCTTGTTCGATTGCGGGCTGCACCACCGCGGCCACACGCTCGTCCACGACAATCGGCCGTCCTGCATATCGTGCCGCGTCGCAATCGTCCGAACACACGGCCTGCGGTTGAAAGATCTCCGCCGACTGAACGTCTCCGTCTTGCAAGGTGATGTCCACGCGTCCAAAGGCGCGTCCCAACGCGTACGACTCGATGATCGCCACTCCGTTGACCCGATGCGCGATCGCTTTGTGCGTGTGGCCCGCCACGATGACGTTGACCAAGCCTTCCGGGAGTGCGCGCGCAACCTCGAAGATCTCGCCGTTGTCGCACGTGCTCAGATCGTCCGGGTCGTCCAGGCTCTCGCACTGTGCGCCTGCGTGCGCTGCCACGATCACAACTTGCGCGCCATCGTCACGCATCGCCCGTGCATGTCGTTCGATGGTCTCCGCGAGGGGCGCCATACGCAGGTCATCCACGTTTGCAGCAATCGTCGTCGAAGGCGTCTCAAACGTGCTGACGCCGATCACCCCAACCTGCACACCGCCACGCTCAAACTGAGCGGTGGGCTGAATCCCTTCCCACGACACTGGCGCGCCGCTCTCTGCATCCAGAAAGTTCGCGGCGAGCATGGCGAAGTTTGCCTCGGCCGCACGAGCTTTGATCGCACCGCGTCGATCTTCTCCGTCCTCCGGCGTCGCGTTCGGTCCCACAGGTCCGTAGTCGAACTCGTGGTTTCCCAAGGTCGCGGCATCGAAGCCAATCGCGTTGTACGCCGCGACGACGGGTGCGCCCTCTTGGAGGTTCGACGAGAGCGTGCCTTGCCACATGTCACCGCCGTCCACGAGCACTACCGCACCGCTTCGCTCTTCTCGCAAGTTGCGCATGTAGCCGCTAAACGCAGCTAAGGTCTCGACGTGTCCATGCACATCGTTGGTGCCGATGATCGTCAACACACGAGTGTCACTCGGCGCAACGGCTTGAACCGAAGGCACACGATCAAGCGGTGCTGTCTCGGGTACCGGGGTCACCGAGGGTCCGCACGCAACAACCCAAAAAAGGAACGCAAAGCGTCGCATGACGCGGATGCTATAGCATTCGCATGAACGCGATCTGGGAGTTCCCGGCGATGTTGCCGCGCCACGCTTTCTCCGTCCGCGACGCCGCTCGAGCAGGCGATGTTTGGCGAGCGTTCCAGGAGGTTGCCGTCGAGGGAAGCTCCCGTGCAGGCTGGCCGCCCCTCCGATATCGCTCCGAAGGCGCGGCGTTTGTGATGCGCACCATGACGGTCGTCCACCACCTGGAAGCGCTGTACGGCGAACCGCTCACAGCCCGCACATGGGTCCGACGATTTCGGCGCGAGATGCTCTCGACACGCGAAGTGCGCCTCGGTTCGTCCCGTGGACCGATTGCCAGCGGGACCCAAGAGTGGGTTCACGTCAGCAAAGAACTGTCACCCACACGCGCGTCGAAGGAACTCGTCGACGCGTTTCCAGTGATCGACATCGATGGTGAGACGCCTGCGACATTGCCCGAGTTCGAACCCATGGAAGGCCCATCGCATACGTTTGAGTTCGACGCTTGGTGGACCTGGATGGACCCGCTCGACCACGTGAACCACCCGGCGTACGTGGACTTCTGCGACGAAGCGATTTGTCGTGTGGTTGCCAAAGCAGGACTCAAGCCGGTTCAGCTTCGCCCACGGGCCGAGAAAGTCACGTACACACGTGGGGTCGTAGCAACCGAACGCGTGCGCATCGAAACTCGTCGCATCGGAAGGCATGCAGACGCAGTGGTTCTTGGTCACGAAGTCTTCGTCGGCGATGCGAGTTGCGCAAAGATCACCACGGTTCGGGATCTCGCGAACGGCGGCGCTCTCGTCAATGCGTTTGACTAGGGAGTTCGCGCCGGACGCGCTCGTAAAGTTCAAGGATGCGCGTCGTACTCTTGTTGCTCGTTGGATGCGGCTCAACCGCGACTACCGTGAACTGCCCCGAGCCGGAGCCAGCGGAACCCATGGCGCGGCTCACACCGCCTGAAGACGACGAATACGTGGAACTTCCGGATGCGCTTGCCTGGTTTCGGAACACTTCGAACATGGGCAGCTTCGAACTTGACGTGAGCTACAACGAAGTCATCAACCGCGAGGGCAGTCGAACCGAAGCCAGCGCCGAAGCGGTACTCGAGTGTGGACTGGCTCCGTTGACGCGTACACACGGTGTGCTCGCCCAGGACATGGAGTGCATCCCCAAAGAGTTGACCACGCAAGGTCGTGTGACGGGCGACGACCTGCTGCGACTGGCCGACCATTGGTGGGTGTACACGGAAGCTGGCGTTCGAATTACAGACTCGGACTGGCGTCGTAACGCGGAGATCGAAGGCATCGACAACCTCGACGATGAGAGCCTCGTGTGGATGTATCCCGTCGCATTTCAATCCACACCCGCTGATCATCACGAGCTCGAAGAACTCGAAGACAACACGATCATCGTTACGATCTCCCGGTGCCCGGAGCTTCCGGAAAGCTCACCGATCCACCGCTCCGACCGTTGCTTGAACGATGTCTGGTGCACACAACGCCACACGCGACCAGACAACGACCGCATCGAACTGACCCTCTGCCTCAGCGAGCAAACAGGACTCGTTGCAATTCACGCGCACTCGGAGCTGCACTGGCAGGGCACCACGCGGACCATTACCGGTTTCGTTCGAAACGACTAGAGGATCGACGGCGGGAGTTTTGAGATGTGCTCTAAGCCGCAAGTGCCGCGGCGACTTGATCGGCTTCTTGGAACGACTCTTCGACCAGCGACTCCACCTGGTCTTCATTGAGGCCAAAGTCCTCGTGGGCAACGGACACGATCACGTCGAGGTCCTCGTCAGCCTCGTCGATTTCCTCGAGTTGCGCGACGATTCGCACTGCGGCGGGAATCTCTTCGTCTTCCTCGTGGTGACCGCCGATCGCCGCGGTCAGCTTCGCGGGAAAGCCCCAACGCTCGCTCATGGCCGCAGCAATCGTCGCGTGATCAAAGCCCAACGCCTCACGCTCGAGATCGCCGAGTTCTTCGTCGCCCGTGGCCCATGACTCGCGGACCGCGCGATACTCCTTGCGTGCTTTGACGAGTAAAGGCACCGCCATGTCTTGCAGCAGCGAAGCCGTAAAGCACTCGTTGGCTGTGCTGGGATGTAACTTCGTCGCCAGCGCACGCGCACACGCCGCCCGACGTGCCGAAGCCTGCCAAAAACGCGCATCATCGAACCAACGCGGCGTTTTGGGCATCACGCCGCGAACCGCAACCGAGAGCAGGAGAGCCTCGACTTCTGAGCGTCCCAACAAACTCACGGCATGCTGCACGTTGCGCACGGGATGACGCAGCGAGTACGCCGGTGAGTTGGCCAGATTCAGGATTCGCACGGTGACTTTCGGATCGCGCATCAACCCTGTCGCGATCTCGTGGAGGCTTTGCTCCGGATCGCGCAGCTGTCGCATCGCTTCGCTCACCACGACCGGAAAACTCGGCAGATCGAACTTGCCGAGTACTTCATCCAGCACGCGTTTGGGATCGGTCTTTCGCTTCGCAAACCAAGACAGCATCGACTACTCCACCTGTACTCCGCCTGTACTCCGCCTGACGGCTACTCCGCTCGCCTCGCCATCTTGTTGGCAAAGATGCTGATCATTCCGCCGAGCATCATGTACCCGACGACCACTTCCATCATGACGAGGGCTTGCGCGCCTGCGGATGCGGGGAGCACGTCGCCGTAACCCAACGTCGTCAACGTCACGAGACTGAAGTAGTAGGGAGAAAGCCAGGTCTCGGGGTCGCCGTAGTGAATCGGAAAGAAGGTGTACGCGAATCCGAACGCACAGGTGACCGCAGCAATCCACAAGCCCAGACGAGCAAGGCTGCGACCACAGTCACTGGTTGCCCACCACAACCAATACACGACGGCGTGGTATCGCGAACGCGTGCGCAACTCCGCCAAGTAGTTCTGGTCCATGATGAACCGGCGCAGCAGATACGCATGACTAAAATCCACGTCGCGAATATCCGCCTCGATGAACAACGCAGTCTCGAATCCACCCAGATGCCGCATTCGTGCGCGTCGAAAGTCGACTCCCTTGAAGCTCGCCGAAGCCACGTCCGTTTCGACCAGATCCGCGTGTGAGAGGTCGGCGCCAGTGAAGTCTGCCGCTTGAAGTTGAGCTCGCCGCAATCGGGCGTGAGCGCATTGGCTCTGCCGAAAGTCGGCGCCGCGAAGATCCGCACCGACGAAACTCGCGTGTTCAAACGAAGTTTGAAAGCAGCTCGCACCGGCCAACAACGCTTCCCCAAGTCCGACCTGCGCACAGTTCGCGTGATCGAGGACAGCGCGTCGGAGGTCGGCACGCGCCATCTCGGCTCCAGAAAGGTCGGCCCCGTGAAGAATCGCTTCGCGGAGGTCCGCATCAACAAGCTGCGCATCACGTAGATCTGCACCTGTAAAGTCGACGCCGCGCAGGTCACGTCCACTCAGGTTCACTCCGCGAAGATCAGCACCCGCAAACTCAGGCTGCGGGCCGAACCAATCGTCGTTCAGCGGTTCGGTCTCCAAACGCGACCAGATCCCAGAGTCCACACCAGGGTCTTCGGGGTCGACGAGAGCTTGTGGGGGCGAAGAAAGCGCCATCGAACGTCTTATCGGACGACGAATTGGCGAACTTGAGTTCTCAAGTTCCGGAGCCCATCACCCGAACAGGTCAGCGATGACCAGACGCTCTCACCAACGTGCTAGTTCACGTACGAAGAAGAAAAAGCCTGTCTCTACCGCTGCGGCAAAAGTTGTCCAAATGGCGGTACGCGAGGATTGCAGCGCAGAACAGCTCGGGCAGCTTGCGCAAAGCGACCCGGCGTTTGCGATGCGGGTTTTATCCGTCGTCAACAGCCCCGCCTTCATGCTGGCCAACAAGGTCAACGACGTGCGTCAGGCGGTCGCACTCCTCGGTGTTCGCGGTCTGCGAAACCTCGCGCTGTCGCTGGTGGTGTCGGACATGGTGCCGACCGGAGAGGCGGGGCAGATCTTGTTGGCGAACTCGCTTCGACGCGCGATGGCAGCGCAGTTCGTAGCGCGGTCCATGGGGATTCGTCAGACAGACTCGTACTTCACAGCAGGGCTCTTTCTGGAGTCTGGTTTGCTCGCGAAAGCACGAGACGATCTGGATCGTGCTGGAGAAATCGCGCGGAGTCCCGCAGCGCACCGCATCGTGCGCGAACGTGCAGCGGGTGAGTTGGCCCATCCGATTGTGGGTGCCCGTCTCGCGGAGGAGTACCTGCTTCCCGCGGAAACGATCGACGCGATTGCGCATCACCACGATGCGAGCATTCCGGAGGGTAGCTACGCGCAGGTCTGCTGGGCCGCCGAACGCGTCGCGGCGGTGTTCGAGGGAGGGGATCTCCCGCGACAAAAGAAAGCCGCCGAACAAGCTGCGTCTCAACTTGGCATCACGACGGATGACATCGAAGAGATGTTCCGCGAGCTTCCGGCCAAGGTGGCAGAGGCCGCAGCAGCATTTGACCGCGACGTCGGCGACCAGCCGGACATCGAAGCGTTGATGGTGGACGCCAACCGTTCACTCGTCGCGATGAACGAGCAGTACGAAGAGATGATTCGTCAGCTTCAGGCGCTCATCGACGACAAGGAACGTCTGGAACAAGAGCTGCGTGCCGCAAACCAAAAGCTCGCAGAGCAGGCGACGACCGACGCGCTGACTGGATTGCCGAACAAGCGTGCATTGGAGACCGCGCTCAAGCGCGACCTGGCGCGGGCGGATCGACAACAACAGCCGATCAGCCTGATTGTGATCGATGTCGATCACTTCAAGAAGTTCAACGACACATGGGGTCACGCGACGGGCGACGAAGTACTTCGCTGCGTCGGGAGCACCCTGATGAAGTTGGTTCGCTTGGGTGACGTGCCCGCGCGATACGGTGGCGAGGAGTTCGTGATCGTGCTGCCCAACACAGACCAAGATGGAGCCCACGTTGTCGCGGAGCGTGTTCGTATCGCGTTGGAATCGATGGAAGTCGAAGGACCCAAGGGGCTGCTCAAAGTCACGGCGAGCCTCGGCGTCGCAACGACGCGCGGTCCGGGTTGCGAGCATGCATCCGAGGTTTTGTTTCAGCGTGCAGATGCCGCGCTCTACGAAGCGAAGCGCAACGGAAGAAACCAAGTTCGCGCGGCTGCCTAAGACGGTCTCCCACCAAACCCGTCTCCAAACAGCTCACCCGAAATAGAGCGGTTGCTCTCGTGGCGCCCCGCGCTTAGCTTGCCGGCGCGATGACGGACAAAGAGCGATCCGAAGACGGCCCCGGGAACTTCGTCGAAGACCTCGTGCGTGAAGACATCGAGCAAGGACGCTACGCACGCCCGGTTACCACGCGCTTCCCGCCCGAACCGAACGGGTTCCTCCACGTTGGGCATGCGAAGTCCATCACGTTGAACTTCGGCTTGGCCGCGCTCCAAGAGGGCTCCAAGTGCAACCTTCGCTTTGACGACACCAACCCGGAAACGGAAGATCCGGAGTTCGTCAAATCGATCCAAGCCGACGTGCGCTGGATTGTGGGCGATGAGGCGAAGTTCGACGTCTATTACGCGTCGGACTACTTCGAGCAGCTCTACGAGTGGGCCGAGAAGCTGGTTCAAAAGGGACTGGCATACGTCGACAGTCGTAGCGAAGAGGAGATCCGCGAAACTCGCGGCGACTTCCACAAACCGGGTGTCGACAGCCCGTTTCGCGATCGGAGCGTCGAAGAGAACCTCGACTTGCTTCGCCGTATGCGTGCCGGCGAGTTCGAAGACGGTGCACATGTTCTTCGCGCCAAGATCGATATGCAGTCGGCCGATCTCAAACTGCGCGATCCCTTGATGTACCGAATCAAGAAGGCGCATCACTATCGACTCGGCGATGACTGGTGCATCTACCCGATGTACGACTGGGCGCACGGACAGTCCGACGCGATCGAAGGCATCACCCACAGCGTGTGCAGCCTCGAGTTCGTTAATCACCGAGCACTCTACGACTGGTTCCTCAACGCACTCGAGTTGGAACAGCCGCCTCGGCAAATCGAATTTGGAAAGCTCGCTCTCACCTACACCGTCCTGAGCAAGCGACGGTTGAAAGTGCTGGTCGAAGAAGGTCACGTGGACGGCTGGGACGATCCCCGCATGCCAACGATCGCAGGCATGCGACGCCGCGGATTCACCTCGCAAGCCCTTCGCAACTTCTGCGAGCGCGTGGGTGTGAGCAAGAACGACGGTGCGGTGGACATCAGCTTGATGGAGTACGAACTCCGCGAAGACCTGAACGCAACCTCGCCGCGCGTCATGGCCGTTCTGCGTCCGCTCAAGCTGACGATCACGAACTACCCTGAGGGCGAAGTCGAACACTTCGAACTGCAGAACATCCCGAACAACGACAGCGCCGGCACCCGCAAGGTTCCGTTCGGACGCACGGTCTGGGTCGACCGCGCAGACTTCATGAAAGAGGCGCCCAAGAAATGGTGGCGACTTGCGCCTGGCAAGGAAGTTCGACTGCGTGGAGCGGCACTCATCACGGTTGACGAGGTGATTGAAGACGACGCAGGCGAAGTGATCGAGCTGCGCTGTACGTGGGATCCGGAAAGCCGCGGCGGCTCCGCACCGGATGGGCGCAAAGTTCGTGGAACCATTCATTGGGTTCATGCCGATTCCGCGCTCGACGTGGATGTGCGGCTGTACGATCGCTTGTTCAGCGCCGAGGATCCCTACGAAGGGGGAGACTTCCTCAAACACTTGAACCCGAACAGCGTCGAAGTGCTGAAGGGCTGCAAAGTCGAACCCTCGATGGCAGGCGCTGAGGCAGGCACCCGAGTTCAGTTTGAGCGAACCGGGTACTTCGTGGTCGATCGCGATTCGACAGCAGAGCGAATGGTGTTCAACAGAACGATCGCTCTCCGCGACAGCTGGGCAAAGATCGCCAAGAAACAAGGCAAAAAGTAAGCGCCCAGTCGCGTTTCACCGTTCGGCCGAGGGATTTGGTCGTGATACCGTCGGGGCAGCGTGAGCGAGTCTGCGCCCGAACTCGGTGGATACGAGGTGCTCGCCCAGTTGAAGAGCGGCGGCATGGCCACGCTCTACTTGGGACAGCGGTCAGGACCCGCTGGATTCAAACGTCACGTCGCGATCAAGGTTCTGAAGAACCACCTCGCGAACAACCGCAAGTTCATCGAGATGTTCATCGATGAAGCGCGCATCGCCGCACGCATCGCGCACCCGAATGTGGTGCACATCGAAGAACTCGGTGAACGGGACGGTCGCTACTTTCTCGTCATGGAGTACGTCCATGGCTCTGCACTGTCCGAGATGCTCATGGCGCTTGCGCAAAGCGGTCGGAGGCTCAAGCCCAAGACCGCGGTGGCGCTGATGATGCGCTCCGCAGCTGGATTGCATGCCGCACACGAAACGCGCGACGACTCTGGACAGCTCTTGGACGTCATCCACCGCGATGTCTCCCCACAGAACATTCTCTTGGGCGCGCGCGGGCAGGTGAAGATCATCGACTTCGGAATCGCCAAAGCGCGTAACCGCCTGCACGTGACCGACGCCGGTGCCGGGTTGAAAGGAAAGCTCCGCTACATGGCACCGGAGCAGCTCGCAGGTACAGCCGTCAACCGACGTGCTGACATCTACTCGCTGGGTGTCGTGCTGTGGGAGATGCTGGCGATGCGTCGCCTGTTCCACGGGCAATCGGATCCTGAAGTCATTCAACGCATCATGAAGGGCGACATGCCACCGCCGGGTGCGTTTGCGGATGTCCCCTTTGGCGTCGACGGTGTTGTGCTCGAGGCTCTTTCACGCGACCCCAGTCGACGACCTGAAACCGCGCGCGCGTTTCGTCAGCGGCTCAAAGAAGCCCTTCCCGAGGCGGCGAGCGTTGAAGAAGGTGAACTCGCTGCGATGCTCTGGGCCGTATTGGGCAAGGAGCTGTACGCGCGTGCTCGCGAGCTGCCGGGAGTCGGCGCAACGCTCAACAACATGGAGCTGGATGTGGCTCCGGAACGTGCGTTGGAGATGCTCACCGAGCCGCTTGAGCAAGTCATGCAGGACGCGGAGACCGTGGTCGCCATGAGCGCCGCGAGTTCTCACGACGATGACGACGCGGCGACCCAAGTCCGCGATTCCTCGAGCGGAGGCGACAGTCGCCCGCAGTTCGCCAAGCCCAAACTTGGAGCGGGCGGTCCACTGGCCAGCGGTTCGCTGCCTCCTGGTTTGGTTTCAGCTGCAGCCCTGAGTTCTCAAGCGCCCCCTGCACAAAGCGGGACATCCACCTTGAAGCTCATTCTGATCGTCGTGATTGCAATCGTGGTCGGCGCAGCAGCCGCAGTGGGTGTGCTGACGATGATTCGCAACAACGACGCGCCGCCTGCGATCAGCGGCCCCTAGAGGTCTACCGAGTCGTCGGCGCGTCGAAGTCGATCGTCGGACCGATCGGGACGACGCGTGACGGGTTCACCGACTCGTGGCTCGCGAAGTAGTGCTTCGTGATGTGCGCAAAGTCGACCGTCTCGCGCACCCCCGGCAGTTGGTAGATGTAGCGCGTGAAGTCCCACAGGTTTGCGTAGTCACGCAGACGCTTCAGGTTGCACTTGAAGTGGTAGTGGTAGACCAGGTCGAAGCGAATCAGCGTGGTGAACAAGAAGATGTCCGCCTCGGTGAGTTGCTCGCCTGTGGTGAAGCGCTGCTTGCCAAGAACTCCGTCCCAGTGGTCGAGCGCTGCAAAGAGTTCACGAACCGCTTCGTCGTACGCCTTTTGTGAACGCGCAAAACCGGAGCGATACACACCGTTGTTGATCGGTTCGTAGATCGCCTCGATGACCCGCTCGATATCGTCGTGAAGTTCTGCGGGATGAAGTTGGGGAGCGTCGCTCTTTCCGAGCTGGGGTGCGAACACATCGCTGAACATCCGCACGATCTCGCGAGACTCGTTGTTCACGATGCCGCCGGTTTTTGTGTCCCACAAGATTGGCACGGTCACGCGACCGGTGAAGTCGGACTTCGCACGCAGGTACACGTCACGTAGAAACGTCGCACCATCCGGATCCGCAACAACGCCCTCGCCTTCTTCGAACGTCCATCCGTCCGAACCCATGAACCAGTGCACCACCGACACGTCGACGTGCTCGTTCAGACCGAGCAGTTCGCGTGCGATGAGCGTGCGGTGCGCCCAGGGACACGCCATCGAGACGTACAAACGGTATCGACCGGACTCCACATCTTGGCTCGCCACCTTGTTGCGGAAGGTTGTTGCCTGGCGACGAAACCTACCTTCTTCGTCGATTCCGAAGTCGGAAGCTCGCCATTGCCCGTCGATCAAACGTCCCATGGCCTCAGTCTGGGCCGCGGAAACCACAATCGCCTCAACTTCGTTCGCAAATCACCGTTGCACGAGGCAATCTCGGGCCATGAGGCTTCTGTCGTTGCTCATTTTGGTCGCTGCGTGCGGTCCGACTGTCCCGCCCGACCAACTGCTCAACAGCTTACGTGACGTTATGGAATCTCCGGTGAACAACGGAGACGAAGCCGCGCACACGAGTCAGGTCGTGCAGGATGCTGTCGATGGTGATGCGCTGCACGGCTTACGGCGACACGAAGTGGAAGAGCGAATCGGCCGTGGTGATCCGTGCTCGCGACATCCGCGTTGTGGTGAACTCGGGTTCGACTCGGACGACTGGTTCTACAACGTCGGTGCACTCGGCGAAGGATTCGCTGGACCGGTGCCTGTGCTGATCGTTGGGTTCGATCATCACGGCACGGTGGTACGCGCTTGGAATCTGCGCTTGCACGAGGAGTAGCGTTCGCTCTTCTCTGGAGTACTGCTCCAGCGTTTGCGCAACTCTACGTGATCGAACCCGGTCGAGAAGCCGAGGTTCAAGAGCTCTTTGCGCCGTATTCGCTCGGCGACGTCATTGACGAATGGCGGTTTGAGACCATCAGCATTGACCGGGACGTGATCCACGTTGCCGTGGTTCGCGATGCGACGAGCGACTCGACCACGCGCATGACACTGGCGCATCCCGGCGACCAACCCGGGCGAAGCGCATCGTTCGCAATCACATTCGAAGCACCCAACCCTGCGTTGGACACTCTCGCGCAAGCCGTCGAGACCAACGACCAAGGCAACTTCTGGCGGGCTGTTGCCGAACGCGATCCGATCATCGACATGCGCCGCTTGGCCGGCGCCTCCAATCTGACCACTGACGGGGTGTTGTGGAGCGTGCTGCTCTTCTTTTGGATTGTGGTGCTCGCACTGCACGCGAGCCGGGATGCTCCGTTCGAGAGACGGTACCTGGTGGGCCTGGTGGTGGTGGCCGGAGTCGTTCGCTACGTCTTTGCGCCACGGATGCTTCTCGGCGCGTGGGTGTTTAGCCGTTCGACGGACTTGCAGCGCTGGGTATGGGAATCACCAACGCTGGCGTGGCTGAGCGAGGGTCGCACGTTCGCGGAGATCGACGTGATGATGGCGATCGGATTCGCCTACGCGCTCGTCACACCACTCGCGGCGTTTGCTCACGGACGATGGATCCTCGGCACACCGCGTCGTGGCTTGATCGCCGCGTTCGTCCTCGCGGCGCTGCCGCTGCACGTGCGGTTCTCGGCCAGCGAAGTCGCGTTCATCCCTTCGATCGTGCTTTCGTCGACGCTCTTCGCGACCACACACTTCGCGCTTCGATCCACGGGCAAGTGGCGCGTCGTTGCGACAGTAGCAGCGGCGTTTCTGACCATCGGAGTTGTCACTGCCCGCCCGCTCAACGCGCTTTTTCTACCCCTGATCGTCTGGGTGCTGATCGGTTTCGGTGAAGCCAGTCGCAAAGCTCGCATCACGATCGGCGCAGTCATTGGCTTTGCGGGCATCGCAGGTGGAGTCGTGATGTGGGCGAGGTTCGCGAACAACGTGCGCGACGGGCTCGACCTTCGCGTGCTCTGGGATGCGTTACTGCTGATTTTCGACTTGGAACGAAACACGTTCTTCAACGTGTCGATGACGCCGATTCTCTTGGTCGGTCTCGCGGTCTGGGGCGCATGGACGCTTCGGTCCACAGAGCGTCGTCGTCTGCTCTTTTTGGGCGCATGGATCGCGATCTTCTTCGTAACCCACGCGTACGTCGTGCCACGCGCACCCGCGATGCAGGCGCGCTACCACCTCCATCTCGTGGTTCCTTTCGCATTGGTGATCGCGCTGGGTGCGCGTGAACTGATGGGGCGATACCGCTGGGGCTCGGTGGTGTTTTGCACCTACGTCGCGCTCTCACCGCTACTGCACGCCAACTTTATTACCGATGTCGACTTCAACGACCATCATGAGGTGCGGTTCGCGCGCAGCTTCGTCCACGTGGTTCCAGAAGGCTGCACCATCCGCGAGGTCACCGGCCACGACCCACGTGCTGTGCGGGTCGGCGCTGAGCTGCACAACGGAACACACAGGCTTCGCTGGCCACTGGAGTCGGAGGAATGCACCTACTACTTCGAGAGCCTTGCCTGCTTCGCGAACAAAGACCGAGACGATGCTCTCGACCCTGCATGCGTGGAGTTGCGTCGGTCCGCTCGCTGGGAGTTAGTGCGTGAGACGTCGTTCGAGAATCGCATCTACGACGGGAACCTCGCCGAGGGCTTGCGCGTCGGGGATATTGTGACGCTGAGCCTCTATCGTTCGGCGAACTAGCAATCCGAACGGTCGGAATGCTGCCCACCCGCAAACTTAGTCTTTGGCGACTGGCTTCAGCCCGACTTTGCCGTTCTTCACGACGACCTCAAAATCGATCTTCTTGCCCGCATGCTTCTTTTGAAGCTTCGGCACCATCTTCTTGATCTGACGTTCCAGCGTCTCGAGCTTGACGTTGTCGGTGCGCTCTTTGTTGCGACGTCGTGCCTCAATGTACTTGTCGTAGATGTGCTTTACATCGACGTCACCGGATGCGCGTGCCGGCCGCGGCGGACGAGGAGGCGCGGGGCGCGGCTTCTTGGCGGCAGCGGGAATCGAAGGAGGGCCCTTACGCGGCGGTGCGACCGGCGGACGTACCGGAGGGAACGACGCACTCTCGGGACGTCCAAACGTTTTGATCTTCGGCTTTGCGTCAGCAGCAGCAGCAGGTGCAGGCGGCTTGATGTCCTGCACGCTGATGTTCGGCTCGGTCTTGTCCTCTTGAAGTGCATCCAACGCCGCGCCGACCTCCGCGTCGAGATCGAACGCGTCCAAATCGACATCGATCTCCAGCGCCGTGGTCTGTGCCTGCGCTTGCTCCCTACGCTCGATGCGATCCCGACGTCGACGTGCCCGTTGAACATGTCGCTTGTAGGTGCCGTCCTCGATCTGGCGCATGATGCGTCCCCAATAGGACTTCATCGAGGTGTAGCGACTCCAGAGTGACTGAACCCGGAAACGCATCATCGTGTTGTTCGGGATGTCTTTTCGCAGTTCGCGAATCCGACGGTCGAAGCGGTCGCGCAATCGAATGGGCGGACGACGCTCTCGCCCTTGGAAGTACATCTCGTAGGCGGACTTCAGCCGGTCGAGCTCCTTTTCAAGCTCTTTGCACGCAACCAGGAATGGATCGGCTTTGCCGCGAACAACCATCTCAGGCGAACTTCAACTCAGAGGGGGTGGATCTCCAGGTTGTCGAACCACAGATCCGATTGCCAGTTATTGAACGCGAAGTGGTCGTGACCGCGTCCTTCAAGAGGATCGTCATCGTCCATCGAGGCGAGTTCCTCGCCATCGACCCAAGCCGTAATCGTGCTCCCTCGGCGCTCAATCTTTAGATGATACACCCGATTGGGCTCCACGGGTCGTCGAGGTCCGACAACCCGGTCCGCACCGTGTTCATCCATCCGCGCGATGATGTTGGTGGAGTTATTCCAGCCACCAAAGACCACCACGTAGGAGGTCGCGGTGTAGCTCTCACTTGTGGCGCGACTGGCTCCGTCGCCGAAGACCTCGATTTTGATGTCGCCATCGGGCGTGGTGCTTTTGACATCGAGCTCGATTCGCACATCACGCGGCAGAACCCGGCGAAGCCAGAGCGGGCGGTTCCGTGCGCCACGCACATGCAACCAGCCATCTCGGATGTCCCACGGACCTCCGGTGTTTTGCCAGTCGTCCCCGATCCGATCGCGTTCGAAATCGTCGATGTATCCCTCGGAGCCGATCCCGGGATCGCCTTGAGGTGTGCACGCGGCCAAGCACAGAAGAACGAACAGAACTCTCATCGCGGCGGAGTCTAGCCCAAGCCGCACAAGATTCACGCCGGTCGTAGGACGTCGCAAAATCTCCTCATCTTCGCCCCTGAACCCACATCATCCACTCGGTAAACACGGATGTGCGCTTTCGCATCGTGTTCGCGGTCGTGCTGGCAGGACTGGCGCTTGGGCTTCCTCTCTCTCCCTGGGGGATCGCGTACATCACAGCATGGTGTACGTGGCTCGTGGCACCGTTGGCGAAGACCAAACCGCGCATCGCAAGTGTGCGTCGCTTCGCTCTCCTGGTGGCTGTCACCACGCTGGTGGTTCGTACGTATCTGGGCGCCGAACTACACGGCGATGGGTTGGGGGTGATCAGCGAAGCCGACATCGCAATCCCTGTCGCGTCGGCTTTGCCACTCGTCGAGCATGACGCCGTCGGTCTGCGTGAGTCGATGACCGAGCGTTATCGCGCCATGCGCGCCGACGTCGGAGAACCTCCGATTCCCGTGTTCCATTCGTGGGCGGGTCGCAACGCCACGCTTCGTCTCGACGTCGACGATCCCAAACTCGGTGTCGTGTTTCTGCATGGCTACGCCGGCAACTTCGCCCTGCCCTGTTGGCACGTCGCACGTGCAGCACGGGACGTGGGCGGGAGCACACGGTGTCCATCAAGCGGCTTTGCGGCGCGCTGGCGATCGGCGGCCAAGGTGCGGCGTGAGATTCAAGAGTTACGCGAACAAGGTGCAGACGCGATTGTGTTGGCGGGTATTTCGGCAGGTGCGATTGGTGCAAGTCGTCTCGCACCCGGACTCCGACGTGAGATCGATGGGTTGATGTTGCTCGCGGGAGTATCGGGGCGCGCAGGACGGCCCGGTGTTCCGGTGCTCACAATCGGAGGCCGACGTGACTCGATGACCTCAGCAGTAGCCCTTCGACGCTATGGACGCCGCCATGGTCGACACGTCGAACTGGAGGGCGGTCATTTCGCACTGCTTCAAGAACACGAAGTCGCCCACGACGCCATGGTGCAGTGGCTTAGCGAGCGCGTACGCGACGCAGACGATAGAACGGCGTCAACTCGTTCCAGACGTCACCGGTCTCGTCGGTGAGCCACACCATCTTGAGTTTCTCGGGAACCGGGATGACGGTGGGAGCTTTGTACGTTCCGAACACCCAGTCCCACACCGGCGAGGTCACACCATGGTTGGAGCGCGGGTCAACGAAGTGGTGGAAGAAGTGGTGACGACGCGCCCACCGACCGTACGGACCGATGCCACGGTGCGTGTGTTCGCGGCGGTGCAGGACCTCGTAAAAGCCGTAGAAGCCGATCAGTCCGAGCGAGTACCAAACTCCAGCTGTTCCTGCGATCAGGTAGGCCGGTGTTCCGAGCAGCGCGAGTGCGATGACCGCAGCCGCGAGCTTTTTCCACGTTGGGGCAAAGTAGTCGCCTTGGCTGTGATGCCGCGTGTGTTCTTGACCAAAGATGTTGCCGCGAAAGCGACGATCGTGGCCGAGCCAACGATGGATGCAGTACTCCAGCAGCGACCACGTCGCGATACCCAATCCAAAACCCAGCGCATTCATTGTTCTGCTCCCCACCCTCGCAAGAGTGTCTCGGTCAACGTTTGCGCCAGCTGCTCAGCATCCAGCAACTGGGGCATCACCCGTTCTTGTTTGCGCATCTGAAGCGCGCCTTGAAGTGCCGCGAAGAGCGCCAGTACTCGTTGCGCCGGCTCGCCTGCATCCAGCTCCCCTTGGGCCGTCGCATCGTGAAGCGACGTCGCGACGGGCATCAGCGCAGCGTGCATTGCGACTCCAACCTTTGCTGCGTCTTCTTCGCCAGGAAGCAGGATGCGCGACTCGGCGAACATGTTCGTGATCAGCGCGAAGCGATGCGGCTCGTCGCGCGAGAAGCGGACGTACGCGTCGACTTGGGCGCGAACCCGAGAAAGACCTGAGCCCTCGACCTTGGAAAGCGTCGAACCGAGCCCGCTGATCACGTGCGTGGCAACAGCGGCCATCAACGCGCCCTTGGAGGGGAAGTAGCGATACAGCGCACCCGGGGTGTAGTCGGCGGCATCCGCGACCTTCTTCACCGAAAGCGAGTCGAGCCCATCGCGCGAAGCGATCTCCAGCGCAGCATCGAGGATGCGTTCGCGATTGGCGCGTCGTCGTCGAGCTCTGGGCTGTTCGTGAATCACAATCAAATAGTAAACGTTATTCACAAATTGTCAAGCGCTATGAAATTATGCCGTTTTTCACTATCGGGTGAATTCTGGGGACGCGTTTACTACTTCACCGAACCTGCTCCGAAACATGCGCAAAGCACGACGTTTTCTGTGGTTCGGCCAAAAACCCCTGAGGTGGAGACGAAAGAATTTTGCCGAAAACGCGGTCTGACCAGCGCGGTCGTGAGGCTCGTTTTTGGCGTTTTGGGAGGGTTCTCAAGAAACCCTCGAGTTTTCGGCCGTTCTCGAGTCAGGTCCGGTGAACTAGTAAACGCGTCCCCAGAATTCACCCCGGAGTTCCTGGGAGTTGGCTACTGGGCGGCGTCGAGTTGGCGGGCAAACAGGGTTCGCTCGAGTCGATGCAGGAGTGGACGCAGGGTTCGCGGGTCTCGAGCGCTCACTGCAACTCCGTCGTGGTCGTGCGCAAGCATCGCGGCATGTCGCGGGTCGAGTTGATCGGCTTTGTTCACCACGACGATGCGCGGAACCTGATCGAGATCCAGTTCCTTCAGCAAGCCTTCGGTCGCAACCAAGTGCTCTTGGAACGCGCGATCGGATCCATCGACGACGTGCAGCAACAAGTCTGCATCCTGGGCTTCCTCGAACGTTGCTCGAAACGCAGCAAACAAGTCCTTCGGTAGATCCCGAATGAAGCCCACCGTATCGCTCACGACGATCTCGTGACCCTTGGGCAAACGCGCACGTCGTGTCCGGGTATCCAACGTGGCGAAAAGCTTGTCCTCGGCCAACACATCAGCCCCGGTAATCGTATTGAGCAACGTGCTCTTGCCAGCATTCGTGTAGCCCACGATCGCGATCGAACGAACACCGCTACGACCACGCTTACGACGTCGCTGCTTGCGCTGCTTCTCCAGCTTCTTGAGCTCTTTGCGCAACCGCGTGATCCGCTCACGCGCACGACGCCGCCCGATCTCCAACTTGGTCTCACCGGGTCCACGACCACCGATGCCGCCGGTCAGACGCGACAACGCGTCGTCCTTTTGACCCAGTCGCGGAAGCAGATACTTCATCTGCGCCAGCTCAACCTGCAGCTTTCCGTCCCGGCTCTGCGCGCGCTGCGCAAAAATATCCAGGATCAACTGCGTGCGATCCAACACTTTCAAATCGGTAGCGCGCGCGACGGCCGCAGCCTGAGCAGGACTAAGATTGCGGTCGAAAATCAACACTTCAACGTCGCGCTGCATCGCGCGGATCACCACATCGTCGAGCTTGCCGCGACCCATGACGTACTTCGGATCGATACGGTCACGAACCTGCAACACGGTGTCGGCCACTTCGACACCTGCCGTACGCGCCAGCTCTTTGAGCTCATGAAGTGAGTCGGCAGCGTAGAGCGCATTCCGCTTGTCGCAGACGTGCGCGAGGATCGCGCGGCCATCCTTCGCAACAACAGGACGTGCTTTGCGTGCCCGGGCGAACTCTTCCTCGAGACCCGTGACCAACTCACCCGGGTCAACGTCGATGCGCTGCGCGGAAATGGGCCCGTACGTGCGGTAGGGCGGCTCCCCGCCTTCGGCATCACCAGGAACGCAGTGGCCCCAGTACACCCACGTCGGACGCGCCTCACCGGGCGCGACACAAATCGCCGCGATCAAATCGAGACGCAAACGCGTGAGGTCAACCAAGTCATCGCGGCTCAGCGGTTCGTTGGCCAGGTGCGTATGGATCAAACGCAGCCCGCGCAAACGTCCTTCGCCGCCGCGAAAGCGACCCACATCCGGCAGCCAAAGCTTCGACGAGTCACCGATGATGACGTGCGTGACCGACCCCGAGCGATCGACAAACACACCCACCTGACGCCCCGTGGAATGCGAGACCTCGCACAACGAACGCGTCAGCTCCGGCGTCGTGAGTACGTTGAAACGGACTCGGCGGCGATAGATGCGCTGAAGAGCCTTCGTCTCAGACGGGCTAAGCCCGGCGGTGTTTCCGTGAATGACCTGCAAGCAGAGAAGTCCTAAGCCGCTGACCCTAGTTTAACCTCGAAATGCCGCAAGTCAGCCCCAAGTGCCGAGAGCGCCCAACGCAAAGCTCACTCAAGCACAGCAGGATCGAGGTCCACGCTGATCGGGCAGTGGTCCGATCCCATCACTTTGGTGTGGATTCGCGCGGCACGAAGAAACGGAATCACGCCCGGCGAAGCCAGGATGTAGTCGATTCGCCAGCCGACATTCTTCTCTCGAACGCCGTAGCGCTGGCTCCACCACGTGTACACGCCGGTCTTGTCAGGATGTAGGTGGCGGTACGTGTCGATCCAACCCGCTTGAATCCAACGGTCTAACTCGGCGCGCTCTTCCGGCAGAAAACCGGACGTCTTCTTGTTCTGTTTCGGACGCGCCAAGTCCACGTCTTGGTGTGCAGTGTTGAAGTCGCCCATGACCAATACACGTCCGCGTTTGCGCTCGGCCTCGAGCATTTCAAACAAGCGCCGATAGAACTTCAACTTGAACGGAACGCGGCTGTTGTCTCGGTTCTTGCCACTGCCGTTAGGGAAGTACACGTTCGCAATCGTCAGCTTGCCGTAGCGCGCGATCTGCAGTCGGCCTTCTTTGTCCATCTCGGGAACGCCCATAGACGTTTCGACGACATCGGCTTCCTTTCGCGCGTAGATCCCGACCCCGCTGTACCCCTTGCGCTCTGCCGTCGCGAAGCTGGACTTCCAGCGCGGAGGTTTGCGTACTTTGGGGTCCAGCTGCTCGGGCAACGCACGCGTTTCCTGCATCGCCACGACATCGGCGCGTGCCTTGCGTAGCCAGTCGAAAAGGCCCTTCGACGCGATCGATCGCAAACCATTCACGTTCCACGAGTAGACCCGGAAGATCTTGCGCGGCGGCATGCTGATCGGGTGTCACGCGCCGGGCGTTTTGGCAACCGACACTCGTTCTTGTGTTGGCGCGATTTCGGCTACACTCGGAGCCGATGGGCTTGGCTAGCCGCGATCCCTTTCTCGGACTGACGCTGGACGGCAAGTACGAGATCGCCAGCGCGATCGCGCGCGGAGGGATGGGACGCGTCTACCGTGCGATTCAACGACCTCTGGGTCGCGAGGTTGCGCTCAAGGTCCTCGACATGGAGCAACTCGAGGGCAAGAAGGCGGCGGGTGACTTCGCCAAGCGCTTCTTCCTCGAAGCGGCATCGTGCGCCAAGCTCACTCACCCCAACACGGTGGTGGTCTACGACTACGGCAAGACCGAAGACGATGTGTTCTACATCGCGATGGAGTTGCTGCAGGGCAACACGCTCGACCGAATCCTGGATGAGATCGCGCCGCTCGACCCGGCGACCACTGTCCACATCGCGCTCCAGATTTGCGGCTCGATCGGTGAGGCGCATCAGCTCGGCATGGTCCACCGCGATCTCAAGCCCTCCAACATCATGCTCACCAAGCGCGGAGGCGATCCCAACTTCGTCAAAGTGCTCGACTTCGGTCTGGTCAAAGACGAAGCCGACGTCGGTCTCACCCAAAGTGGGGCGCTCTTGGGCACACCGCGCTACATCGCACCCGAGCAGATCGCCAATAGCGATGTCGGTCCCGAGAGCGACATCTACTCGTTCGGCGCGATTCTCTATCACTGTCTGACCGGTCGCCCTCCGTTCGACTCGGACTCGAAGTTCGTGTTGCTCGCGTCGCATATCAACGTGAAGCCGCCCGACATCGAAGAGCTGCGACCAGACACACCCGCGAGTGAAGAACTGCGCGCACTCATCATGAAGTGCCTTCAAAAGGAACGTGCCGATCGTTTTCAATCGATGGCGGAACTCGTGCAGGCGTTGCAGGAGTGCCCTGAGGAAACGAACACGTCCGCGTCGAGTCTCACCGACAGCGTTTCGCTCAGTGACATCACGATCGAGCCTCGTTCGGTCAGAGCCGCGCTCGACCAATCCGGGGTGAAAAAGTCTTCGGTAGCCGAAACGATGGCCGCGAGCCCTTCGGCAAAGGTCGCGAGCGTCGTTGAGCCGACCGAACAGAAGAAGCCGAACATGGTGCTGATTGCGCTCGTCGCGCTTTTGGTCGGTGTGGGCGGCGTGGTCGCGTGGTGGATGTCGAGCCAAGAACCGGAGCCCGAGCCGGTCGCTCAGAACAATCCGGAGCCTCCCCCCGACACCACGACCATGGTCGAAGAGCCGACCGATATGGACGAGTTGGTGCCGCGCGAGAACCGGGTTCGGCTCGAATCCGATCCTCCAGGCGCACGCGTACGACGCGACGGGAACGACTTGGGCGACACACCTCTGATGCTTGTGGTCCCCGAAGGCGAGAGCTGGCAGGTCGAGGTGTACTTGCGCGGCTATGAGACCCGCTCGGTCACCGTCACGGCAGGCCAAGAGACTGCGCGTGTTCGTCTGGAACGGCGAGGGCGTGGAATGCGGATGCGTGCGGACACCATGGAACAAACCACCACAACGATGGCCGAGACCATGGTTGAAACGACGGTGACGCCCATGATGACGACACCCATGATGACCACGCCGATGATGACGACACGGACGCATATGACCGACAACGTCGACCCATGGGCTCGTTGATGAAGCGCGTGTGGATGAAGCGCGCACTCGCGGCGTGCCTCGCGTTGGTGTCGTCGCTCGCGCTCGCGCAAGATGGCGACGTCGAAGAAACGCCCCCTGAAGCTGAGCAAGCCGAAGCCGAACCGCCGGCTGAACTCAGTCCACAAGATGCGCGTGCGCGAGACTTGTTTCGCGAAGGTGACGAGCTTTATTCGCAGGGCCGCTACGAAGAGGCGCTCGCGAACTTTGAAGAAGCGTACGAGCTGAGTCAGCGGCCGCTGCTTCTGTACAACATCGCCAATGCCCAAGAGCGAGCGGGCGACTGGGACGAAGCGGTGGTGACGCTGGAGCGGTATCTTCCGCACGCCTACGAAGCGGAACGAGGACGCATTGAGACTCGCATTGAAAGTCTCAAACGACGCGTCGCCCGACTTCGAGAGATGCGCGAACGCGAGGCTCAAGGCCTTCGTCCTCAACCGCGAGAACTCGGCGGACCGCTCTTGATGTCAGCGACTGCTGCGCTTCTGGGCGGTGGGATCGCGCTATCGATTCTGGCGAAAGGCGCGCGCGACGACTTGGACTCGGACTGCGAGAACGTCGATGGACGCCAAATCTGCATGGCCGGCGTGCGCGATTCCGCAGATCGCGACTTGCGGATGTCCGTCGGCGCGGACGTCTTGTTCATCGCTGCTGCGGGAACGTTCGCGCTGGGGTTGTGGCAGCTGCTCAAGAAGGACGAAGACGACGAGCTGTTGGAGATCGAAGCCGGTGCGAGTCCCACCGCGGGCATGGTGAGGATCCGTGGCCAGTTTTAGATTCCTGCTCGTGTTGGTGTTGGGTTGCACCGCAACGCGCTTCGATCAGGCGGACTGTCGGGACACGACCGAGTGTCGCGCTGCGTTTGGTGTGGGTTGGGTATGCCAAGAGGACGGTTTCTGCCTGCAAGAACCGCCTCCGCCACGCTGCCAAATGACGCAGCCCGAGATGTTGTTCGAGAACAACGAGAGCCGCGATCGCATCGTGATCGGGACGTTGGTCGATGCTTCGCTGGCCACGCACGTGGCGCGCGCGAACGCAGTCCGACTCGCAGTCATCGACGCCAACAACGCGGGTGGAATCGATGGCCGTCCGTTCGGACTCGTCGTGTGCGATATCCAAGAAAGCTTCATGGGCGACGAGCTCAACCGCGAGCAAGCCGCTGTGGCGATGGGCCAGTATCTGGAAGAAGTGGTCGGGGTACCCGCGATTATCGGTGCCCCGGGTTCCGGTGAAACGCAGTCGCTGTTTCAAAGCACCGACGATGTGGTGTTGATTTCGCCCTCGTCGACCAGTCCCGAACTGACCACGCTGGAGCCTGTCCCCGCATCCGACGAAGCGCCGGGAAGACTCTGGCGCACTGCACCCACCGACGAAGAACAAGCGCGTCAAATCCAGTTGGACATGGATAGCCGAACTGTCGCCGACGCGTTCGTGGTCGCGCAAAGCGGTGCGTACGGAGATGGTTTGGTCGCGCTGCTCGGCAACGACACGCGCACCGCCGTCTCGGTCCGGTTCTCCACCGCCGGAACGCTCTCGAATGCGCTCAACGTCGTGGCAGACGAAACCGACGTTGAAGAGATCGTGTTCATCTCGAGCGACACGTCGGATGCCATCGCCTTTCTCACTGCGGCCGTCGAAGACCCGCGCTTGGACGGAAAGACGTTCATGTTGACGGACGCCGCGGCGAACGAGGACTTGCTGACGGGCTTGGCTGCGCTCTCGGCCGAGCAAGCGTCGGATCTCTACGGGCGGATTCGTGGAACCGAGCCACGACAAAGCGACGGCCTCACGACCGAGTTCGCGACCCGCTACCGAATCGAGTTCGGAGAGACGAACGTCGAAGCGTTGAGCTTTACCAGCCACGCGTATGACGCTGGTTGGTTGGCCCTCTACGGAGCCGCGTGGGCGCAACTTCAAGAAGGCAGTGTGACGCCGCACAACCTGGCTCGCGGACTTCGACAAGTCAGTGAAGGCGATTCTGTCGACGTGGGCGAGCTGTCGTGGACTGGCGTGCTCGAGTCGTTCCGCGCAGGTCAGAGCATCGACGTCAACGGTGCCTCGGGCGCACTCGACTACGCCGCAGATACCGAAGAGCGTTCCGAAGCCGGTCGCGGATTTGGTGTGTGGCGCATTAGTTCGGACGGCACGACGATTTGTGACGCGAGCGATACTCCCTGTGTCGCAGGGGAATAGCTAGGCGAGCAGGGCTCGGATCTCGTCTTCGGGCGAGACCTTCGCGGGACACGATGCGCGCATTGCACGGACTCGCTCTGCTGCTTCCCGAAGCCGATCGGCAAACGAAGCATCACGTGATGCGCGCACCGCCAATGCTTGGCGCGCTTCGAAACACGCGTCGACGTCGCTGCAGACCAAGAGCAAATCGCAACCGGCCTCAATGGCCATCTCCGCACTCTTGACCACGCCCCAGCCATCACGCACCGCGCGCATCTCGAGGTCGTCGCTGATCACGACGCCCTCGTATCCGATCTCATCTCGCAGCAGGCCTTGGATCACGCGCGGAGAAAGCGTTGCAGGCACCTCGGCATCGAGCGACTCAAACACCACGTGCGCGGTCATCCACGCGGGCAGTTCACATGCCGCCCGAAAGGGCGCGAGCTCAACAGCATCGAGACGCGCGCGGTCGTGGCTGAGTTTGGGTAGCGCCAAGTGGCTGTCCAGATCCGTATCGCCATGACCGGGAAAGTGTTTGCCGCACGACAAAATCGGCGCGTCGGCGAGTCCTGCAGCAAACGCGAGTGCCTGACGGATGACCGCCTCAGGCGTTGTCCCGAAGGAGCGATCCCCGATCACCGGATTGTCGGGGTTGGTGTCGACATCCAGGATGGGCGCAAAGTTCATCGAGAACCCAAGCGCACGAAGTTGCTTACCAAGTGTGCGACCGCACTCGCGCGTAAACTCTGGATCGTCGCGCTCACCCAACGCGCGCATCGGCGGTAGCTCTTTGACCGGAGCTTTGAGTCGCTCGACGCGACCACCTTCTTGATCGACCGCGACAAGCACAGGCGCATCCACACCTGCGAGAAGCCGGCGCAACGTGTCCGAAGTAGAGAGGGGATCAACGATGTTCCGCTTGAACAGGATCACGCCTGCCAACGCGTCGTTTTCGAGTGCGCTTCGAATTCGCTCGGGCGGTTCGGTTTCTGGATACCCCGCCACCAGCACCTGCCCAGCCATACGCAACAGCGCGTCTTGTTCGACGGTCATCTCCACCGTCTTACGCGATGGCGTCGTGTCCTCGCGAATTTGCGCTATGTTTCAAGCAGAGCTTTGGACCCGGACTCCGACGAGTACGAGATAGACGAGCCGCTATGGGCTGAAGGGCCTGTGCCCGCCGTCTATCCAGTCGACTTTCCTCAGGAAAACGTCGACCAAGACGCCGCAAAGGTCATTCGGCGCCTGACCCGCTATGGCCACACGGCGTACCTGGTGGGCGGGGGTGTTCGTGATTTGCTCATCGGGAGACCGCCCAAGGACTTCGATGTTGCGACGAGTGCGCGGCCGTCCGAAGTGCGTCGGCTCTTTCGAAACTGTCGAGTCATCGGGCGACGTTTTCGACTCGCGCACATCCTTTTTGCGGGTGGCAAGATCATCGAAGTCGCCACGTTTCGCCGCGACCCTGCCCAGAAGTACTCGGTGTCGGACTATCGACTGCGACCGGAAGGTGCGCGCGAGGACTTGCCGATGCCCTCGCGTTTGGTGCCGGTGACCAACAGTTCCGACGACGCGGACTTGCTGATTCGCAACGACAACGTGTTCGGGCTTCCGCACGAAGACGCGATTCGGCGCGACTTCACCATCAACGGCTTGTTCTACGATCTCGAGCGCGCCGAAGTGATCGACTACGTCGGCGGCATGCAAGACCTCCGCACCATGCGCATCGAGACGATTGGTGATCCGGACGTACGCTTCCGCGAAGACCCTGTACGCATCCTTCGCGCGATCAAGTTCAGCGCGCGCATCGACTTCGGGATCGGTCCGAACGTGTACGACGCTATGGTCGACTTTCGAAGCGAACTCGATCGTGCGGCGCGTCCGCGTTTGTTGGAGGAGCTGCTCCGCTTGATGCGAGGCGGTGCAGCACATCGGTCGATCTACTTGATGTGGGATATTGGCGTGCTTTCGCAGCTCTTGCCGGAAGTCGCGAGCTTTCTCGACGACGATGCACCGGAGTCCATGCTCACCTGGGGTCGCCTGCGCGCGATCGACGCGATGCATCGTGATGGAAAACTCCCCACCGACGCCGTGCTGCTCGCCGCGTTGTTGTTGGGGCCGATTCAGGAAGCACTCGACGGCGTGCGCGATTTCACCGCGGCGTTTGAAGAGTTTGTTGAAGACATCGCGTTTCGCTTGGCACTTCCACGTCGGTTGAAGGATCGCGTTCGACTCTTGGTGACGAGCCAACGACGACTTCGGCAGAACAAGATCGGTGCCTTGGCACGCCGAGATTTCTTCGCGGACGCCGCAACCTTGTACGCGCTGGATCAGAGTGCGCGTGGCGACGAGATTCCCGAGTGGGCGCTCAACCCTGTGGCTGTGGAACCCAAAGAGGGAAGCCCACGTCGTCGTCGTCGTCGTCGTCGTCGTCGCTAGTCGTTTGCAAGATCGAAGATCAGGCGAAACGCGCGTGCGTTCGGATCGGGATCATCGGCATCCGGTAAGCGATGCGACAGGTTCGTCACGCTGACCATCACGTGGGTCGTGTCCTCCGTCAGCTCGACGGGTAGATAGCTTCGCCGATCGCCACGTCGCGGTGGAGCACTCAACCGGCCGGTTACTTCACGCCCCTCTTCGTTGATCCGCGAAGCCGTCAGTGCCCATTCAACGCCGTACTCCCCGCGCAACCACACGCGCAAACGCGACCCCTGGGGTGCGCCACGCACGTCCACGATTGCATACGCGCTTCCAAACACATCCAATGCGTGTCCGGCAGGGGTGTGCTTGGGCAGATCCGCCAACGCGAGTTCGAACGAAGGCTTCACCGTTCCGTCCAGTCCGTTGAGCTGACGAAACTCGGTGTGCTCATCACGCTCGCCGAGATACCAACGTGCGGCGGCGAAATCCTCGACCATCGAATGCAGTTTGTCGCCCGCCAGCTCTACTGCGCGATCGAGCACCTGCCACATGTCGGGCGATGCGCGCAGGTCAATTCCATCAAAGGTTCGCTGACGCGTGAACTGCCACAAGTCACGCACGAAGTGGTCGCCGTGCCGTTGCGTCACCATGGCCAGCAACAACGCACCTCCACTCCCATCGTCTGCAGCGTTGGCGACCCAGCCACGCCACGGCTCATCTTGCTGTTGACGAACCGCGGCTCCGAACTCACCGGTCACACGCCACGCCATGTACGCACCGGTCGCACGTCGCCACGTTCGTGGTTCTGCGGGATCCAAGTTGAGCAACAGCGCTTGGGTGTACGCGCTCACCACCGCAGCACGGAGGTCGTCTCCCTTCAAACCAGGATCGACCACACCAAACGCGCTGACCGCATCGAGGTAGCTCCAACGTGCCGCGCTGTCCGCGTGCGCACCGGCCAACTCCTCCGTCGGAATCAGATAGAGATCGAAGCCTGGCGTTCCGCCTCGCCCACCATCGGGCAACGGACGCTCCCACCCCTCGTCCAAGAGCCAGTCGGCGGTCCGTTCCAACTCTGCCAACGCGCGCTCTGCGACCTCAACGTTCCCATCCGCATGGATGCTCACGTCATGAGTCACCGAGTCGAGCCGGTATCCGCCTTCGGGACGTGAAACGAGCTGTGGCGGCTCGGTGCGACGCCCCTCCCAACGACGTCCAGTCATGAAGATGATCGCGTCGGCGAGCGAGTCCAGACCCTCGATGCTCTCGTCCTCCGAAGGCTCTTGGGCGCGGGCGGAGGCACAGCCGGCCAACAGGACCAACCCGGCAATCTGCGCGAGACAGTGAAGACGCCGAATCATTGAAGGAGTACAGTATTTGACACGATCGGCCACAAACCTCTACACCCGAACTGAATGACTGATTTCAACCCCGCTGGATTTTATGAGCTCGACGTCGCGAGTGGGACTGTCCGCACGCGACACGGGGATCGAGTGGTTGTCATGACAGACAACGCCGCAGGGGCATTGGTTTCATCAGCCCTCGAAGCAGCTCCGGAAGTCCTGCGTTTGCTGGGTGCGAAACTCGGCGCCGAAGCTGCGCGCAACTTGTCCAACGTCAACGGTGCGACGCCTCAAGCCGTGCTCGATGAGGCCGCTGCAGCTCTCGGTGTATTTGGATGGGGAAAGCTCGGACTTCAGCACTGGGGCGACGCGTTGGTTCTGACTCTCGATAGTCCGCCGGCAGGAACGCGCACCGAAGCACTGGCTGCTCTGCTGGGCGGGTTCTTTTCTGCCGTCACGGGTCGCGAACTTGCCTGTGTTGGACCCGAAGCGAACCGATTCTTGGTCATCGATCCCTCCATTCTTCCGGATGTCGCCGGTTGGGTGGGCAAAGGCGAAGGCCTTGCGACGATCGTCGGAAAGTTAAGTCGATGAGCGCTGAACAGATTCAAAGGCTCGAAGCGTTGTTGGAGCGGGTCCAAGAGATCCGCAGCAAGCCGCGCGCGGTCGCAGCACCTGCACAGCCTGCAAAGCGTCCCTCGTCGTCGCCGCTCGAAGCTGCGATGCAGGACCTCGGCGTGGTTGCGCCGACGAAGCCTTCGTCGTCACGTCCGCCCAAGCCGACGCCGGCCGCACGTCCTTCGGTTAAGCCGCCCTCGTCGCCTGGTATCAAGCCGCCCTCGTCGCCCGGTGTGCAAAAGGCTGCAGAGCCGCGCATTGCTCCACCCAAGCCGAAACCGGTGCGTCCGCAAAAGCCGAAGCCGGTCACTCCTCAGGCCAAACCCACGCCGGTCAAGCCAGTGGCTGCGAAGCCCGCCCAACCGGTCTCGATGGCGGCGAAACCGCCTGCTTCGAGTGGTCCTGTGGCGTCCGTGGCGAGTAAGCCAGAGGCCACGACACCTGCCACGTTCGGCGAATTGCTCGACCGTACGTTGGCGCTTCGTCCACGCTGACGTGCTGCTCGCGATCGACGTCGGCAACACCAACGCTGTCCTCGGCCTCTACGAGGGCGAGCGCTTGGTCCACGATTGGCGCATCGAAACCAAAGGGCGAACGATCGATGAGCTCCACGTGCTGCTCATTGGTTTGCTGCAGGTCGCCGACATCGACCCGAAAGATGTGAAGGCGAGCATTCTCGCCAGCGTGGTTCCCGATCAGACGTACTTGTTCTCAGAAGCTGTCGATCGCGCCTTCGATCACGACGTGATGGTGGTCGAGCCCGGCGTCAAAACCGGGATGCGACTGCTCTACGAGAACCCGCGCGAAGTGGGCGCAGACCGCATCGTCAACGCGGTGGCTGCCTACGCACGAATCGGCGGAGCAGTCATCGTTGTGGACTTTGGAACGGCCACGACGTTCGATTGCATTGGACCCGGCGGCGAGTACCTGGGTGGCGCGATTGCCCCTGGCATGGAGATCAGCGCAGCGGCGTTGTTCTCACGCGCGGCTCGTTTGTTCCGAGCACCGCTTGCACGGCCTCCCAAAGCGATTGGTCGCAACACCGCGCACTCGATGCAGAGCGGCATCGTGTTTGGCTACGTCGGACTCGTCGATGGTTTGGTGGAACGACTGCGCGCCGAGATGGGCGGCGAAGTTCGTGTGATCGCCACGGGCGGACTTGCCCGATTGGTCGAAGAGGAGAGCAAGACCATCGAGGAGGTAGATGACTACCTCACCTTGGATGGCCTGCGTCTCCTCTGGGAACGCAACGCCGGTTCTTAGAGGATGGGCGGGCCGCCGACGTCGATGACGGGCGGAACCAAGAAGAACACGTCACGCGAGTCCAGCTCGGTGAAGCCGTCACCCAACACCTGAATGGTGGCGCGGAAGACCTGCGGTTCCTCGGTGGGCATCACGGTGTCGTTCTGCTTTACGAAGATGTCGAAACACACGCGGTTGCCCGAAGGCACCGAGGGGAAGGTCTCGTTGACTCCGTCTCCGTCGCCATCCGTGGCCGATCGTGCATCACACATGCGCGCCGGGTCGCCTGCCTCTTTCGCTTCGAGTCGATCCACGAAGGCGTCAAACGTGTCGACCGCATCCGAAGCGTCGTCGACGAACACACCCGAGATGTCGAACTCGGTCGAGTTCGCGAGCGTGCGAATCTGATCGACAACCGTACCGCTGACCGTTCCACCCGTCGCGATCGTCGGCATCGGTGCCCCGGTGTCGGCCGCGATTCGGTTGAAATCGTTCTGCGCAATCGTGCCGACGGGCACACCGACCACGCGCATGTTCGCCGCCAAGATATCCGGTAGCGCGCGCGCCCAGTTCAAGGGCGAGCCATCCACCGTGTACCCAGCTGTATACGTCATGCCCGTGGCGGGACCGTTGTGCAGGTTGACGTCCGCGATGATCACCGCGATGGGCACCGCGCCAGGACGGAAGCAGGGATAACCAAAGGTGCCGGCAGGACAGCCTGCGCGATCGCCGTAGCCACCCGGACCGCCGACACCACGACCCGTGGCGATCGACCAAAGTGCAGGCACGCCACCTTCAGGCAGGTCACCACCACCCGTGGCAGACAGCGCGTTGACCGCCGTTTGAGCCGCGGCTGCGCTGTCGCTCACGTCCTGCCGGTGGTTGTAGATGCGCGCATCGCCGAAATCTTTGTACTCGCCCACACCGATCCAGACGTCGGCAATCTCTGCACGCACCTGGTCGATGATTCCACCAGGCGTTGAGAGACTCGTTCGAACATTGTTGATCGCGCCACCCATCGAGCCGGTGGTGTCGATGATGAAATACACGTCGGCTTGGCGGATGTCGGTCGCGAAATCCAGTGTGTCCGACAGGGGATCGGGCGTGTCTTCGAAAGGCATGAAGAACACGAAATCACCGCGAGTACGCGGACTGGACGTCGGGTCTGTCGCGTCCATGCAGGTGGGGTCACCTTCGCATCCCGCGATCTCGATCAAGTCGGTCACTCCGTCACCATCGGTGTCGGCGTTGGTTCGATCGGTGCCCAAATCGCGCTCTGCGGCATCGCTCAAACCGTCGTTATCGCTGTCCGGATCACGGAAGTCTGGGATCTCGTCCATGTCCGTGTCGACGGGCGGCGTCGCAGGGTCGCTGTCGCCGGCTTCGTCGCGGTCCGACCATCCGTCACCATCGGTATCGAGGTCTTGGCGGTCCGGAATGCCGTCACTGTCGGTATCGGCAATGCCTTCATGCAAGTCGCCGATCGTGTCGTCGTCGGAGTCGATGTCGAGGTAGTCGGCCAGACCGTCGCCATCGAAGTCGACCGGTGCCGAGGGGTCGCCGATTTCGTCGGTGTCACCGACAAAGTCACCGTCGTTGTCGAGATCCTGGAAGTCGGCCGTTCCGTCTCCATCTGAGTCGACCGTGCCTTCGACCGCATCGGGAATGCCGTTGCCGTCTGAGTCGTCGTCGCGGAAGTCGTAGATACCGTCCATGTCGCTATCGGCCGGCGGAATCATGCCGCCGCCGCGACCGCGTTCTGCAGCGTCGGGGATGCCGTCGCCATCGGAGTCGGTGTCTTCGTAGTCGGGGGTGCCGTCACCATCGGTGTCGATGTTGTCCGCGCGACCTTCCCAGTCGTCGCCGATGCCATCGCCGTCTGCGTCGCGGTCGGGAGGAACGTCACCATCGAGACGAGGACCGGCGTCGTCGGTGCCTCCGCCTCCACCTGGTGAACAAGCCAGCGAAAGAGCCATCAACCCGAGACAAACTGCGCGCAGGGACATACCCAAAACCTCCAAGCAACCCAGGCATGAGATTACCTTACTGGAGGCTGCGATCCCAACTGCAGCCGTCACGGAATGCGTCACGGAATGAATGCGCCAATGGCGGTGTAACGCCTACACCTATCTTTGGAAGTATCAAAGAATGCGTATTGCGAACTTGATTGAAGAACTGCTCGCTTCGCTGGTGCAGCCCCCGTCGACCGCGCCTAGGCGTCGCGCCTGGGCCGCAGTCGAGACGGTTCCGGGACGGTTCCAGGCCGCAGTCGAGACTGCTCGGACTGAGAACGCGAAGCGTTCGTTCGAGAGAGGTTGGCCGTCGGACAACGTGGAGGCTCCACGAGCCGGAACGCGCGCGAAGCGCGAGCTTGAGGGGGGACCCAACCGAAGGTTGGGGGGAGGATTGCTAATCCTCCCCCAAGGAGGAGCCGTGGCCGTTAAGTCGGAGGCCGAAGGCCGGAGACGTAGGCCGCGGCGACTCCGATAAATGAAGCCGGAGACGTAGGCCGCGGCGACTCCGATCAGTTAGGCCGCTGAAACACCTGGAAGAAGTACTCGCCCGACCCCGCAGTCGCTTTCACGGTCACACGATGTCGCCCGCCCTGCTGCGCGCAGTAACGCACCGCCGGGAACGGGTTTCGGCTCGAGTCCGCAGCCACGGTGTTTGAACCGCGCGTAATGGTGACATCGAGATCGTTGACGCCATCGCCACCCACCACAAGCGCGGCCACACACTGACCGGCTTCCAGCTGCATATCGTGGCGCGCGGTCGCACCTTCGCGACGAAGACGCCCACGTTCAGGCGTGACGCTCATGCTCGGCTCGTAGCCCTCCACGTTGAGCAACGAGCTCGTCTCCGCAAGACGCACGTAGATCAAACCAGCCAATCCAAACGGACCACGCGTTCCGCGCGGCCAACGATACGCTTGGTACACGAAGTCGCCGCCACCATCGGCCATCGAAACCTGCATCCGGTACGCACCCGAGTTCTCGGCACACACACGCACGATGGGTCGCGCGTCCTGCGCCACGTCGCGGTCGATGGGTCGACCGTTGGATCCCAAGAGAATCAGGTCCATGTTTCGAACAGAGTTCGAACCTACGGCCACGATCGCGTAGCACTTTCCGCCTTCGAGCTGGATGTCGATGTCGCGGGTACCACCCTGCTGCAGCTGACCTCGAGTCTGGTCGCCGTAGTCCTCGTAGCCACGCGCGTGCATGTCGTTGTCGAGCAACGCGTAGCGCTCGTCGAGACCCTGCGACGCCTGCTGCGCACCCAAAACCGGCTCGGTGGTGTTGGTGGCTTGCTGCTGCTGCTGCACCCAACCCGCCACGTAGAGGTTGCCGTCACCGCGGTACATGTTGGCGCGAAGCACGTACGGACCGGTCGCCGGCGGGCAAAAGCGCACCACCGCGTCGAGGTCGGTCGAACGGTCGTCGGCCAGCGTTTCACCCTCGGGGTTTTGCACGTAGATGTCAGTGTCTTCCGCACCGTTACCGCCCAACGACGCGAACGTGTAGCAAACGCCCTGCTGCAAGTTGAGGTTGCGGTTGTAGTCCTCGGACGTGGCTCGACGGATGCCCTGCGGCGGTCCGACACGCGTGAACCGCTCACGGGTCAGCCGCTGATCGATCTGCGTGAGTCGGCTCTGCACATCGGGCTCGAGCGATGCGACCTGCTCGGTCTGCGCTTGCTGCGTGCCGCCCAAGAGCCCTGCGAGTTGGGGGTCACCGTTCCCACCCTGGTAGAGCGCGTAGTAGTACTCGCCTGCTCCACTCGCCATCTGCAAGCGCGCGATGTGACGACCACCGGAGTTCGGACACGTGCGAACCCACGGTCGCGTATCGGGCGCAACGTTGTACTCAACCTGTCGGCCCTGCGGATCGAGCACGACCATGTTCAAGTCCGTGTTGTCCGCGCCAAGCGCCAACGCGACGTAGCACTGACCCGGTGTCGCATTGATCGCGTACGCGACCATCTGACCGGTCTGCATGTTGGCGTTGCGAACCGCCGGGCCCACGCGCTGAAACCCACGTTGTGTCAGGTGCTGGTCAACTTGGTTGAGCAGCTGAATCGGTGTGCCACTGGCCGTTCCCACAGTCGTGGTGCCGCCGCCGCCGCCGCCGGTCTGGATGGTCCCGCCTCCACCCACATTGGGACCGCCGCCCCCCTGATCAGGGTCGATCACAATGCGTCGAGGGGAAGGCCCGCATGCGATGAGCAAAAGGGCCGCGAAAGTGAGTGATGTTACGCGCATGAAGCTAGCTCCAGCTTGGACGTGGGCCTCGCCCCATCCTTCAATGGGGCCGTATCGAAGCACGGGAAACGCGCTCGGCAAAGAGAAACGCAGCGAAGTCCTAGAACTTACGCAATCGATGGCGCCTCAGGCCGATGAGCAGGTGTCATGCGCCTCATCAGCCTTTTTCTCGTACTTCTGAGCAGTCCGGCGTTCGCAGACGATCGCCCTGCTCCCAGCCTCGAAACTCGCAGCGACGACCTCGGAACACCCTACTGGGCGTTCGGCGTCGACGTCGATGCCGTCGGAATCGCGTTCGGCGACTACCAGATCGGCCTCGATCTCGCGCTCGGTCGGCACCACGGCGTAATGGTTCGCCCTGGATGGCGTCGTTCAGGTGGGCACGGACCGATGCTCGGCCTCGCCTACCACGTGTGGCCCTTGGGTCGCGGACTCGACGGATTGGGATTCGGTCCAGTCGCAGACGTGGCGTGGATTCGGAGCGACAAGCGAGTCGATGTCAGTCTCGGCGGCGAGGTCGCGTACCGCTACGTCTGGAAAGGTCTCTCGATGGGTCTGAGCGCCGGCGTTGCCAAGCAGTGGAGCTTCGCCAACCAACGAAGCGACGAGTGGATTCCGTTGATCCGAGTTCAACTCGGTTGGGTCTGGTCGTAGTTCACGTTTTTGACTCTGAGTGCCAAGGCGCGCAGGCTCGCCCACGCATGGGCATTCGGCTCGTCGTTCGATCTTCGTGGACACAGCGTACCGACGCGACACGGGCGCAGTACGAGTTCGAGCAACCACGCATCGTCGTGGGCCGGAGCGCAGGTGCGGACATTCGGTTGCCGCATCCAGCCGTGAGTTCGTCGCACGCGAGCATTCGTTCCGAAGGCACCCAGTGGTTGGTTGTCGACGAAGGCTCCACCAACGGGACCAAGGTCAACGGCAAGAAGGTCGTTCCGAAGCGACCCAAGGCTTTGCGTTCGGGCGACCGCATCGAAATCGGCGGGTTCACTCTGGATGTCGAGCTCGGCGTCATCGCACCGAGCACCAGTCCAGAGCGAACCGCAGAGCTCGCACGAAGGCTCCTACGCGACGCTCTAAGCCCTGAAGAAATCGATGCGCCCCGACTTCGTGTCCTCAATGGACGGGCTGCACAGCGCGTTCTGGAGCTTCCAGAAGCCCCTAGCAGCGTCGTGCTCGGTCGAGGCGAAGACTGCGACCTGACGCTTCCCGACGAGGACGCCTCGCGAACTCATATTGAGGTGCTCCGACGAGCGGGGGAAGTTCGCGTTCGCGACCTGGAGAGCAAGAACGGGATCACGATCAACGGAGAAGCCGCGCTCGAAGCCGAACTGCGCGACCGCGATGAAATCCGCATCGGCAACACGCTGTTGGCGTTTGAAGATCCGGCAGCCGCCAAGCTGGAGGAAGTTGCGGCCGAACCCGACGCAGAGGTCGAGCTACCCGAGCCTGCAGAGGAAACCGACGAAGACGAAAACGTCACCGAAGAGAGCCCGCAGCGCGATATTCCGACCGAGCCGACCGAACCCGCAGACGAGACTCCGCCGCCCGAACTACAGGTCTTGCAGCCCAAGGCGAGAGAGCGCGCTCCGGCTGATGTGTTGGTCTACATCCTGGCGGGTGCAGTGCTGGCGTTGTCGGTAGCGGGACTGATCTGGCTCTTTGGCTAAGCGGTTTTTTTGACGATTCGGTGCGCAACTGCGTATCGAAAAGATCATGGACGTAGCCGCCGAACGACGAGACCCGCAGCAAACCCGAGTCCCTCTCGACAACGTACTGGTTGAGATCGCTCCGGAAGGGTTCGACGAAACTTTCGAAGCCGACGCGGTCAACGTGGGTGCGGGTGGACTCTCAATGCGCTCCGCGATCCTTCCCGACGTCGGTGCGCGGCTTCGTTGCCGCTTTGAGTCGCCGCACGACGGAGCCGCAGTCGACGCGGATTGCGAGGTGGTGTGGGCCGCGGATGCGGGGCCAAACCTCGGTGAGTTTGGGCTGAAGTTCACCGGCATGACGGGTGGTGACGCATCGTCGATCTCGGCGCTGGTGGCCGCGTGGCACGAAGCCCTGGCCGACGAAGCACCGTCGCAGACGGGTGGACGCGTCACGCTGCACCTTGCAGGTGTTGGCCAGCCCGTCGACGCCGATTTGATTCACCGCGCAACCGACGCGTTGCTGGTCGAGCAAGCGCTGCCCTTCCTCAAGGTGGGAACCGGCGTGGAGGAAAGCGGTCGCAGTGGACGCCTCGAAGCGGTCGACCTTCGCATGGACGGAGAGACCCCGAAGTTGATTCTGACGATCGGGTATGCCGACACAGCGCCGATCCAACAAGACTCCGCGTTCGATTCGATCGAGCAAGACGCAGACACAACGCTGATGGATGCGCCCGCGCCCCAAGCGTTTGAAGACCCGTCGTTTGATGAGTCGGAAGAGTCGTTTGAAGACGAAGCGTTCGAAGCAGACTCCGCAATCGACTCACTTGTCGATGAAGAACGTCCTCGCTCGGTCCCCGAACTGGTTCGGTACGACAAGACCAGCGAAGCACCTCCGGAATTGAGCAGCGATGACGACGAAGCGCTTGCTGCACTTCGTCCGAGCCCGAAGCAACGCCTCGATGCAGCCTCCAAGTCCGCCAAGCTGTACTGGAGCAAATCGCGCGTTGCGCTGATCGCGCTGTGGGCGCGGCTTGCCCCGACCGCTCGCGCCTGGTGGGCACGCGCCAAGCACTTTGGTGGCAGCGTGGTCCGCAAGACCGGTCCCTGGTTCGACACGATCAAGAACCGGATGGGTCGCAAGAACGATGCGCCCCGCAGTAAACGTTCGACCCGTGCCCCAAAGCGGCGCACCACGGCGGCCCCCAAGGGTCGCGACGCGGCCCCACGTCGACCTGGGCGACGCGTACGACTTCGTTGGTGGTTGCTGATCGGACTGGTCGGCGTCGGCATTGCGGTGGTGGGTCGCGCGGATCCTGCGATCGTTCCCACAGGTGAGAAGCTTCCGAAGCCTGTCGCTGAACCAGAACTGGGCGACACCGGAGAGTCGGTGGAGCCGATTGTCCAACCGGTTGTCGAAGCGCAGCCCGAGGTCGCGCAGCCCGAGGTCGAAGCCGAGCTCGAAGAGCAGGAACCGGTTGTGCTGGAGATCGGTGACGTCGAGCCGGAGACGCCGCGCGCGATGCCAGAGGCGAGCCGCAACGCGGGTCGGATTCCGGAGCCCTCGTTTCCCTCACTCGGTGAGGCCGCACGTCCGTCGGCACCTGGAACGGTTCCTAGTGAGTCGCCCTACAGCGTGGATGTTCGCGAGTCGGTTTCGCGCAGCTTTGGTGAGAACCGAGTGGCCGGAGGGCAAGAGTTTCGGATTCGGCTGAACGCCGATGCGCGTGGTCTGCACGGCGAAACCACCGACGATGGGTTCACGGTTGTGATCGTCGGTGCGCGTGCGGAAGAAGGCGCGCGGCGAATCGCGTCGGTGCACCCAGGCGTCGAGCGTGCGCGGATCGACAACGAAGGCAACCAAGCCACGTTGACGGTGAAGTTTGTGGCAGGCCAATCGCCAGCGTACCGCGTGCACGTTCGCGGAAGCGCGCTCTACGTGACGTTGGGCAGCTAGGCTGCCAAACCCTCCAAAGATCAGTCTGGCGAGCTGATTCGGCGAACGGTCGGTAGCCACACTCGGAAGGTCGTGCCTTCACCCAGCACGCTCACCACTTCGATGGTGCCCAAGTGCTGCTGTACGATCTTGCGCACGATCGACAGACCCAACCCCGTTCCCTTGCCTTCACCCTTGGTGGAGAAGAAGGGCTCAAAGATCGACTCCTGCTGATCAGTCGGGATTCCTGCACCGTTGTCGATCACCGAAATCGCGACGCCTTCTTCGTGAACTTCGGTGCGAAGCACAAGTTTGCCCGCACCATCCGGCATCGCATGACACGCGTTGGTGATCAGGTTGATGAAGATCTGGTGGAGCTGACCACGCACGCCTTGAATCGTTAGCCCCGGCTCGAACGAGCGATCCACGGCGGTGCCGTGGTCCTGGATCACGTGCTCACAAAACACCAAGCACTGCTCCATGATCGTTTCGACGTCCAAACGTTGCGGCGTTTCGGTGCTCGGTCGCGCATAGGTCACCAGGTCGCGCGTAAAGCGAAGGATGCGCTCGGCCGCTTGTACGATCCGGCGAAGCTTCTCGACGTCGTCCGGCGCTGACGCTTCACGTTGACCCTTCTTGTACAGGTACTCCGCGTACACCGAGATGCTTGTCAGCGGGTTGTTCAACTCGTGAACAACACCGGCAGCCAGTTGCCCGAGCGTCGCGAGCTTCTCGGCCTGAACCACCTGACTCTCGAGACTGCGCAGCTCTGTAAGGTCGCGTCCGATCGCGATCACACCATCGACCTCGCCTTGGGGACTGAGGATCGACACGAGGTTGGTCGACGTTCGTGCGACGCCACCATCGCCACGGATCAAGCCGATTTCAAACGCATCCAGCGCACGACCCCGGAGTGCTCCCACGACAGCAGGCAGAAGATGTCCTCGCTCGCCCTCCGGCACGAGCTGAAGGAAGTCGTTGCCGACCAACTCATCGCGCTCACGTCCCAAAAGATCGAGCAAAGCCTGACTGGCCACCTGGACACGGCGATGCCGATCGATCACCAAAATCGGGACGTTCGCGTTGTTGAGCAGGCGTGCGAGATAACCACTGAGATACGTTGCTTCCGAACGCAGCCGCGCACGACCCAGCGCGTTGACCAATTGCAGCGCCGCGAAACGCACGCGGGCACGTTCTCCTTCGGGCACGGTTTGGTCGGGCAGATACTCGCAGCCCAGCACACCGAGGAACTTGCCCTCCAGAGCCAGCGCGACGTCGAACCCGTGACCGTCCGTGTGAAAGTCCGGTTCAAACTGCTGGATGATCGGAACGCCCAAGTCTCGGGCGTGTTCAAGCCGTAGTCCGCCGCGAACCAACGCGTGTCGCGTCACTCGGATCTTCTCTTGTTGCCCGGGAATCATGCGTGCGGTCGAGCGCACCAGATCCAAGCCTTGGTTCGGGCTCACCAAACGCACCACGAAACGACGCCCGGGCATCGCTTGGCCCATCGCTGCGAGGTAGTCGCCAAGCACTTCTTCGTCGTCGGCTTTCGGTGAGTCGGCCACGAGAAGGTTGGTGAACGCGTCCACCAACTCATCCCAACTGGGAACCAGAAGTGCACCGCCTTCGCGGGCCAGTTCGAACTCCAGTTCGCTCAGCGGGATCTCACCCGTGTCGACCTGGGAGATTCGCTCGCGGCGTTGACGTGAAGGAGGAAGCGGGACCGGACCGCTATCGCGTCCCTCCCATCCTTCTTCACGACTCTCGTCATCGTCGCGTTTGCTGTGGTCGTCCACGCCCACGTCAGTCTCCTACCGTCGGCGGCTCAGACTGGCTCGCCTTGTCGAGATCGATGATTCGCTGTTCACCCACGTACGACTTCGTCTCGTACTTCGTCATTTTTCCGATCTTCTTAACGATGTCGGCCATTCGCTCCGCTTCGGAAAGCATCGCTTCGGCTGCGCGACGTTCCGGTCCCGCGCCTTTGAGCTTGCGGATCAGCAACTCTGCGCACGCCATCATGATCGTCAGAGGCTGGTTGAGTTCATGGGCGGCGGTCCCCGCAAGTTCGGCCACCAATGCCGCCTTCTCACTGGATGCGAGCTTCTCCTGCGCTTCGGCGAGGCGCTCCTCGACACGGAGCTTCTCGCGCAAGTCCGTGAAGATTCCGAATGTCGCCACCGGCTTTCCACGTTCGTAGATCATCGCCGCCGAGAGTCGGATCGGAATGAGTTCGCCGGTCTTGGAAAGCGCTTCGAAGAGAATCGGAGAGAGTCGACCGGCACCACCGTACGCCTCTGAACGAATCTTCTTCATCACGTTCTGCGCACCTTCGCCGGGATAGAGACTGCGCGCGTTCATCCTTCCGACGACTTCTTCCGCGCGGTACCCGTAAATGCGTTCCGCACCCTGGTTGAAGAGAATCACGTTTCCATCAAGGTCCGCGGCAACAATCCCGTCCACGCTGGCGTCGATCAGGGACTCCAGGAACTCCATGGTTTTGACGAACTCGGCCTCGGTTTGTCGCTGCTCGGTGACATCCTGAAACGAGATCAACACCGCACCGTCACCATCGGCCAACTTCGCAAACGAACAGCTGCAGACGATGTAGTCACCGTCGTCGTGTGCAATGCGCACGTCTACGGAGCGTGGAAAGTCGCCGCGCGTAAACCCTCGCCATAGCGAGTACGCACGCGCGCGGTCTTCGGGGTGGATGTAGGTGATCACGCGATGACCACCCAACTTCTCTTCGTTGCCACCCACCATTTCATACGCGCGGGGATTGGCGAAAAGCAGGCGCCCGCCAGCGCCGACAACCGCGATGCCCTCCGCCGCGGATGCAAAGAGGTCGGCGTATCGCTTCAGGTGCCCAAGACGTCGTTCGGCCTCGAACCGCGCAAACGTAATCTGCTGCGTGTGGTCGCGAAGCGACTGCATGATTCGGGCGTTTCGCAGTGCCACGGCAGTCGCATTCGCCAGGATCTGACAAAGATGAACCTCGCGCTCGCTCAACACCCCGCGTTCGGCCGAAGCGCGCAAGAAGAGCACTCCGATCGCCTGTGACTCCCACACGATCGGGAACAGGCTCATCGCACCGCCAACATCTTCACGAACTCGATCCAACACGGGGTGTGTGGACGCGTCTTTGATCGTCAGCACCTCACGCGTTTTGAGCACCTGACGAATCTCTGGGTACTTCTGAAGATCGAGCTGCAGGTTCGTGAGCTGCTCGTCGTCGCTGGCGACAACCACGTAGCCGATATCTTCTTCTTCCGGCTCGGGCGCCAACACGATCGAGACGCGTGAAACCTGCACGACATCCGCGATGCGCCGCACGACCGTGTACAGGATTTCGTGAAAGTCGAGTGACGACGCCAACGCTTGCGTCAGCTCAAGCATCACCTCCGCGTCACGCTTCGCAGCGTTGAGTGCGTTGACTTCCGCTCGGGCGACCAGTCGTGCTTCGACGCGACTGACCAACTCCTCCGCGGAGGCTTGGACCGACACAACATCATGAGCGCCGGCCTGCAGTGCGCGCGCCGCCAAGCCGCGTGGATCCTGCGCGGCCACGATGGCGGGAACGTGGTCATCCAGCTGGTTCAGCAAGGCCAACGTGGCGTCGTCGTCGGGCCCGCAGAGCAGCCACACATCCGGCGCCGAATCGGCCTGTACCTGCGTGGCGAGCTGCACTTCAAAGCCCGCTGCCTCCAAGCCCATGCGCCATGCGGCGAAGACGGAATCTTCGCGGCTTGCGACCATGATGGCTCGCTGCGCGGGCATCCCAAACCCTACCAAATTTCGCGGGGATGGGTCGGGTCGCACCTTCAGGGACCGCGTTCTATGCTCAACCCGCCATGGGTCTGGGTTCGAGGGTCGGCTTGCTTGCGTTGCTTCTTAGCGCGACGGCAAGTGCGCAGGCGCCCACCGAAGCCCCGAGCGCGGCGGAATCCGGATCCGAGACCGAGACCGAGGCCGACGCCGAGGCCGAAGCCGAGGCCGACGCCGAGACCGAAGCCGAAGCCGAGACCGACGCCGAACCCGACGCCGAAGCCGAGACCGACGCCGAACCCGAAGCCGAGACCGAAGCCGAGGCCGAGGCCGAGCCCGAACCTCAGGGTTCGGTTGCTGTGCTCATGGTCGCCGCCACCGAAGACGCTCGCGAGGCCGCCGATGGTTTGACGGAAGTCTTGATCGGGGCCGTTGCTCTGCGTGGAGCAGGACCCATTGTCGGCAAAGAAGAACTCCAGAGTCTTCTGAGCCAAGCGGAAGAACGCACGCTCGAGTGCGTCACCTCGCCTGCCTGCCTGGGACGCGTCAGCGTGCAACTCGGTGTGCGTGAAGCGATCGTTGGAACGCTCTCGCACAACGCCTCAACCTGGTCGTTTCAACTCAATCGAATCGACGCCCGCGCCGGCCAAGTCCTCGGTAGCGCGTTTCGTGAGATCGAAGGTGAACTGGGCGAAGTCGCGTCCGCAGTGTTGGATGCGGTTCCCGAGGTGTACATGCCGCCCGTGCGACCTGCGCAGGTCCGCATCTCAGTCAACGTCCCGGCCACGATCTACATCGACGACCACGAAGCCGGACGGTTCACAGGGGAAGCCCTCAATGTCGAACTCGAGGCCGGCACCTACCTTGTCCGAGCCGAACCCGAATCCGATGACCATCGCCCGTGGTCGCGACGAATTGAGGTCAGTGCTGGGGCCAATGTCTTGGTCGAAGCAAGTCTTGACCGCGTTGTCGTCGAAACTCCCATTGGGCCCATCCCCGACCCACCCAGCGGAATCTCGTCTCTCGTGTGGGTCGGCACCGCCGTTGGTGCGGTTGGTGCGCTGGGCGCTCTGACGTTTGGGGTTCGCTCGCAACGCACCATTGGTGGCGATCCGAACCGCGCCGAAGCCCTCGCCTTCGTGGAAGATCGCGAACGCGACGCACTGCTTGCGAACATCGGATTTGGGGTCATCGCAATCGGTGTTGGCATCACCGTGGTTGGTCTCTTGCTCAGCGAGATTCGCGGCTCACGCATCGCCCCGACCGCATCAGCATCACGACACGGCGCGATGGTCGGCATCGGGGGCGAGCTGTGACTCGACCGCTCTTGGCTTTGCTGCTCATCGCAGGGTGCAGCGTTGATGACGCGTTTCTGGACCGCGATCTCTTTCCCTGCGAAGGACCCGCGGATTGCGGCGAAGGCTGGGGTTGCGTGCGCGCGAGTCCGTATGCCTCCGACTTTTGCGCACCGAGTTGCGACGACGTGGAGTGCGACGGCATTTGCACGCTGCAGTTCGGAAGCGCGTTGTGCCTGAGAGGGTGCCGCTTCGACGTCAACGGTGAACCTAGCCCCTGCCCAGGTGACGACTTCTCATGCATTCGCACCAGCGCCGAAACCGACGAAGGCGTCTGCTACCCGGTCACTGCCTGCCAGAATGCGGAACAGTGCGCGCCCGACGAGGTCTGCTTGTCCGAGCTCGTCGGGTTGGCTCCGAGTTCGCCCGCAGCGTCGGGCTACTACTGCGTACCGCGTCCCCAAGAAGGCATGTGTCCGCCTCGCTCCGAGCCGGTGATCATCGACGACGAGCGAACCCAGTTGTGCCTCGCAACCTGCGATCCGCCTGACACGCGCTGTCCGCCTGGCTTTGGCTGCTTGTTGCAGAGCGCTGTCTTCGCGGAAGAAGACACCGACGTGCTGTGCTTCCCCGGCCTCTATGGCGTCGCGTGCGACGACGACACGAACTGCCTGTTGGGACGCTGCGTCGACACTGGTGGCGCAGGCAAGCAGTGCACCGTGAGCTGCGAGGAGGCGAACCTCCTGGAGGGCGGTTGCGAGAACCTCTACTCCCTTGCGTCGCTCGTGAGTTCGTTGGGTTACGAGTGCGATCCAAACGCGAACGGCGGCCAGGACGGCGGACTCTGCGTGACGCGTTCGGGACTGGGGTTCTTGTGCACCACCCCGGAAAGCGATGCGTACGTGTGCGAACGCGGTCTGGACTGTCGCACGTTTGATTTGGGCGATGGTGAGCAGGTGCGACTGTGCACGTCTGCCTGCATCGTCGACGAGATGTGCAATCCGCCTGGACAAGAGATCAACTACTGCTTGCGCACGTTCCGCGGCGGGACCTGCTTGCCGCGACTCGACCCGGGTGCGAGTTGCTCGTTTGACCGACAGTGTTTGAGTAACAACTGCACCGGCAACGTGTGCCTGCCTGGGACGCTTTGAGGTGAACCAGCGGCCCATCGGGGTGTTTGATAGCGGACTGGGCGGGCTGACCGTAGCCCGAGCCATCCGAAGTGTTTTGCCCAACGAAAACCTGCTCTACCTGGGCGACACAGCCCGCGTTCCCTACGGCACGCGAAGCAGCCGAACCATCATGCGCTATGCGCGGGTGTGTGCGCGACATCTCGCCATGGACAACATCAAAGTCCTGGTTGTCGCCTGCAACACCGTCAGCGCAGTTGCGTTGGACATGCTTCGGGTGGAACTGGACGTTCCTGTGCTGGGCGTGATCGTGCCGGGTGCAACCGCCGGCGTGGCAGCGACAAAGAGTGGCAAACTAGGCGTGATCGCGACGCGTGGAACGATTGGTTCGGGTGCGTACGTTCGTGCCGTAGCGGCGATCGATCCCCGCGTGGAAGTCGTTCCCCAACCAGCCCCACTCTTTGTGCCTTTGGCCGAAGAAGGTTGGATCACCGGAGATGTTCCGCGCGAAGTAGCGCGGAAGTACCTCGAGCCTTTGGGTGCTGCCGGGATCGACGCGCTTGTACTGGGCTGCACGCACTACCCACTGTTGCGGGACGTGATTCAAGAAGTCGGCAACGACGTGTGTGGTGCGCTACAGATCGCGGATAGCGCGGATGCGACCGCAGAAGAACTCGCAAGACTCTTAGGTGAGCGCGACCTCGCGCATGAGGGTCCGGGTTCGCTGGCAATTCGAGTGACCGATCAACCAGCGCGCTTTAGCGAAGTCGCGGGGCGCTTTCTCGGCGACGACGTCGAGCAGCTGGAAGTGCGCCAAGTGGACTTGTAAAGCCAAAGTGGAGAGTGGGTAGTTTCGGTGAATTGAATTTAACCGGAAGTACGGGAAGGCTGGAAGGCGGGAAGGTTGTCGAATGCCCAGCCTTCCCGCCTTCCAGCCTTCTCGTACTTCCGCTTAAAATGTTGGCAGTGCCCACCCGAAACCGGCTGACGCGTTCGTAGTACCGTCACTCGGTGAGCGTCCTCGCCATTGTCAGCAAAGCCGTTTTCAAGAAAGCGCAAAAGGGTAAGCCCGCGCTCGAGGTCGGCGATGTGTTCGAGACCAGCGAATACGTCAGCAAGAACAAACGACTGCAGCGTCTCGCGGATGGCGGAAGCCTCTATCTGGTCACCGTGCGACCCGACGATGTGCTGTGGCTGCTGGCCATCCTCGAGAACCCCACGTTCGCCAAAGACCGTTGGACGGCCTCGGCCAACAAGGTCGCGATCACCGACATCACCGCACTCAAGAGCAAGCTAACGTTCGACACCGGCAAAGGCATTCAAGCAAAGCCCGGCGCGCTTGGGATGTCGTTGCAAACACCGCGCGGTCTGACCGAGGACGACGAAGCGTTACTGCGCAAGGCAGCAGGCTCGAAAGCGAAGAAGAAGCCCGCGAAGAAGAAGACCGCGAAGAAGAAGACCGCGAAGAAGAAGACCGCGAAGAAGAAGACCGCGAAGAAGAAGACCGCGAAGAAGAAGACCGCGAAGAAGAAGACCGCGAAGAAGAAGACCGCGAAGAAGAAAACGCCCAAGCAATCTGCCACAAAGAAGAAACCCGCCACGAGCGCACGGACTCTCTTCGACGACCTCTACGAAGCGTGGTCGGACTGCAAACATCCTGCTCTCGGAAAACTACTCGAGCGGCTCAGCCCGTTCCTTGAGCCCGACAAGTCCGACGACACGTGGCTGCTGGTCGAGCAGACCGCAGAAGCGGTTCGGAAGCGTTCGAACGTTCCTCAGTCGCACTGGGAGATGCTGGCCAAACACGGCACGCACTACGATCGGGAACTGCTCGCACGGACGCTCTTCCACTGCACGATCAAAGAAAGCAAAGTACGCATCAAGACGATCGAGAAGTGGCCACCGGATCCGCGAGTGACGGTCATCCTCGCGCGCTTCCTCAAAACGCTTCCCAAGACCTCGTACGCATCCCAGCCGGTCTACAACGGGATCATGCGCGCCCTCGCGGTTTGTGGGGATGTTCGTGCGAAAGCCATCGTCTCCGAGATCGACGTGGCGAAGTACATGTACATGCCGGACTTCTTCGAAGAACGCGTTCCAAAACTTCTGACCAAGATGGCCTCCGAACACGGAGCGGTTGACGACGCGGCTCTTGCCGCTTGGACGACAGCTGTCGACGCTTTTGTTGGAGCACCGGAGACCTCCGACGGACCTACTGAGTTCGAAGGCGTGACCCCACCGAAGTCGACACCCACTCTGGAGATGCAAGACCGCTTTCTTCTACGCGACGGACTCACGCAGTGGGCTCAACGTGTGGACACGCGCACACTCTTCACCTTCGCCGGCGCGCACGAACAAACACGCCGACAACCGATGGATGTCACCAAGTCGTTCATCGTGCTCGATCAAGGCGAGGTGGTTCTCGCAGGTGCGAACGATGGTTGTGTTCGGCTCTCGGATGATGGGCGATGGCTTGCCGCGATCCACCGCGAGCCGCGAGGACGAAAAGAGCCCTCCGACTTTCGGCTGCGCATGTGGGACCTCGAATCGAAGGCCGTCGTGGTATCGGAGATTCTCGCCACGGCACAACAGTGCCGCACCGCACTTTCGTTTCGGGGCGCTGATCTCTTTTTGGCGTTGAAGGCGCAGAAGGAATGTTCTCTCTTTCACGTCAGCGCCGGTGCGCTGAGCACGATCGCGCGTGCGGATAGCGAGCAAGGCAAGTCGGCATTCGAGATTCTTCAGCTCCCCGAGCACGTTGTCTTCGCGCACTCGCGGGGTGTGTGGATTGTGGACGCGAGCACGAACAAACTTCGTCACGCCGCGGAGTTGGGTTGGGTGCACACGCTTGTGCACCACGACGGCAAGCTCGTGCTCAAGACGTACAGCGGAAGCCCGGTGACAACTCCGACGTCCACGAACAAAGCGATGTATCTGGGACAACTGGACGTGCTCACCGCAGCCGGCGATTGGGAATGCAACGTCTCAGGAAGCGGCGGTTCGTTTTACGACTACGACCCGCAACTCACCGTCGCGAACGAACAGGTGTTCTACCTGACGGGACCGGACATTTCGAAAGGAAGCACGTTTGTGCGGACCGTAGACTCCGAAGGTTCGCATCCGCATAGCACCAAGACGCTGGATCGCGATGCGGTCCGTGGTGCGTTCGTTGCGCTCGGAGATTACGCGTTGGCGGCCGGCACAGAAGCTCGGGCGCAGTGGTACTCGTTGCCCGACCTGGACATCGAAGAGGAGCGACAAGGCTTTCTCACGCGCGTCGACCAGGTTGGGATCAACCGCGACGGAACGGTGGTTCTAGCGTGGCGTCGTCGAAAAGCGAACCTGTGGGGAACCAAGACGAAACGCATCACTGCAAACAGCGAGTACGGCTTCAACACCATGGTGGTCACCCAAGATGGTCGATTCGGCCTGAGCAGCGGCGTGACGATGCATCTCTACTCGGCTGTCGGAAAGAAACTCGCCAAGATGAAGTCCGGCAATAGTCGCGCCGCATGTCACGTCGCCGCGACCGACCGCTTCTACCTCGCAGGCAACGGCATCGACGTGTTCGATCCAGAGGGCAATCTCGAGCTGCGCTTCACCGAAGGAACCAGACTTCAGCGACTGGCCGTTCGTCCAGACGGAGAGGTTCTCGCCGGTGCGTCGGTCGAAACGCTCTTTCTGTGGTCTCGCACGGGCGCTGAACTGCGAAAACAGGAGTGGGAGGGGATCGAGAGCCTCCAGTTCGCCTCGGACGGAAGTCTGCTGGTGTTGAGCCAGGGCGTGCTCACGCGCGTCGACAAGACACTCCAAGTGAAAGAGGAGCTGGCGAAAGACGTCTCGACCGTGGCAGTCGCACCGGCGGGTTGGCTCGCGATCGGACATCACGACGGAACGATTCAGGTTCGAGGGTCGGGGGACACCGCAACCTTGCGCGTGTTTGGACGTGTGGAGTCACTGGCCATTGGAGACACTCACCTCGTGGTGGGTCACCCGACTGCTGGAAAGTCCGGAACCGTTAACGTGTTCGCGCTATGAGCTCGCATCTGTCCAAAATCGAAGCGCTGCTCGAGTCCGACCATGGCGAGCAAGCCGCGCAGCTGATCGAGACGCTGGCCGATCCCGAGATCGACGACGCGATCCTCGAAGCCTGCAGTCTCTGGAAACGCACCATCTGGTTCTTGGACCGCAAGCAAGCGCTTGAGCCGCGACATCGACGTCTTCCGCTCGACGCAGTGTTGCGGCTCTTGAGTCGTCGCCCCGAATCAAAGGCCGCGACCGCGCTCCTTGACGGGTTGAGCGTGTGCGCGCTGACCCGTCCCAAGTCGTTCGAGTCCGTGGGTGTGCTTCGCGTCAGCGAACTCATCGCAATGGGGTCTACGGTCCATCGCGATGGCCCTCGCCCACCCTTCGACGAAGTCGATGTCAAAGGACTGGACGGGTGCACTGCGTCCACACTCACAATGATTGCCTTTGACCTGAAGGGCCAGCCGCTGAGCGTCGGTCCGGTGCAAGCGTTGTCCCTCTTGAGTTGCCAACACGTCGTGCTTCGCAGCGCGCCCAAACTCGAACGACTCGAAGTCGTCGCCGACCACGTGGCGCAACATCAGAGCATTCCTCCCAACGTCGTCAGCGTGACGTTGCGCGACCTTCCACGTGTTCGAACGCTCGGTGGTCTACGGGATCAGAAGCGACTCAAGTCATTGATCGTTGCGCAGTGCCCTGAGCTCGACGACCTCTCTGAAGTAGCGCATGCGGCTTCGTCATTGGAGAGCGTGATCCTGAATTTAGGCGCGCTGCAGTCACTCGATTGGCTGCAAGGTGCGGCGAAGCTGCGAACGCTTTCGTTGGATGGATGCACCAAGATCGCGAGCCTGAAGCCGTTGAACGACGCCACCCTCGATGCGTTGTCGTTGCGGGGCTGCGCGCATCTCACATCGCTCGAGGGGATGCCACGACTCCCCGACCAAACGCTGTTGGACCTGTCGGGATGCACACATCTTCGAGCGCTCGATCCGCTTGTGGAGCGAGCATCAGCATTACGATGCATCGACCTGCGTGGTTGCTCGAACCTGAACTCGTTGAGTCCCTTGAGCGAGCTGCCGAGCCTGAACGCGATCGCACTCGCGAACACCTCTTTCCAACCGGACCAAGTTGACGAAAGTCTGCGCAACCGGTGTACGTGGGCCGCCCAACCCAACCTAACTCTGATGGCCGAGTACGGGTAAATCCTGGGGACGCGTGTACTGGTTCACCGGACCTGCCTCAAAACCACGCATTTCTCCGAGGTTTTTTGCAAACCACCGCAATAACGGATTCGTGCCTCGGCGAGACAGTGCTCGCGTTCCTTGGTCAGCTGCGCGTCGAACTTCGATCCCCGACGCGCACGTACGCGTCGTAACTCCGCCAGTTCAAAGCAGCGTTTGTCGATCGGGAAACTCATCACGTGCTGGAAGCGCGCTCGTTGCCAACGTTGAACGACGTCGACCGGAACTCGCGGGACGAGAAGCCAGAGCATTCCCACGACCACCGACACTTCGACAGTGCCGCTAACAAGAGCGAAGCGACGTCTCGGCGCACGAGGAACTTCACGTTTCTTCGGCCGGAACATCGTCGTCGGTGTCGAATACGCCGTCGCGTCCAGCCGACGAGACGATGATCTCTTCGTCGAAACACTCAATCCGGTAGTCATTGCCCCACGGGTCATTCGTGCGTGCCTGCCGGTTCAGGATTCGAGCATCAACGAGTTCGTCAACCGAGGGACACGAAGCAGCCGGTCGAGATAGATGCCACGCCTCCACAGCACCACGAATTGTCGCGCAATCCGTTTCAGCAGCTTTTCGGTTCCCGGTATCGATCATTGGAATCACCGCCATTCCAACTGCCGTCGCAATCAACGCCATGATGATCACGACGATCATCACTTCGATGAGCGTCATGCCCTCGCTTCGTCTTCGCATGCGCTACACCTCTTCAAGGTTCGTGCCGCGACGTGCCCTGCGAATGCCAACTACTTTGCGAACTGCAACCAACCGCCCGTGCCAGGTTGTCTGGCAAACCACGCGCTCCCGACAACTCGTCGATGCGCACACGTCGGACCACCACCTGCGCCGGCCTACCCGACACACGACGCCACAAGTTCAGATGCAGTCGATGGGGCGCGTCTTCCAAAGGCGATGGATGACTCCACCGCCAACAGTTCGCTCCCTGTCGTGTTTCCACGGTGACGCGCGATGCTCGCCACTCCATCCGGAGCGTCACCGGTCCGCGCCCGAGCTCAAAGCGCCACATACGGTCACGGGTGGCGGGCACCATCACCCATTGCGCGTTGTCCGCGTGCGGTTCACCCCAACGCGACACCTCAAAATCCAACTCGCTCTGGTCGTGCCGATAGAAGAACACCCCCAGAACCACTCCAGGATCCAACGGCGCAACAGCTTCGATCTCAACCTCCACGCGTACCGATGAACTCGGAAGCGGTGTGCTGATCTCGGTCGAGCGCTGATCCGAACGCAGCACGATCGCGGAACCGCGCAACTGCGGTGAGCTCCAACGGTTGTTCCCTGGACCGGCAGGACCACCGCGGCGCGCGTCCCACACGACCCCGTCGACGCTTCGCCACGCTCGCCAGTGTTCCGCCTGAAATCCGGACGCACTCGTGCACCCGAACAACAACACCCACACGAACTTCATCCGACCTTTCCGGTCTTGACGGTCTTGTCCCACGTCCGGGCAGCACCCGTGGCCTCTTTGACGTACGCCCCGAAGGTCACAGCACACAGAAAGGGTCCGTACCCCGCCACGTAGAGAGCCCACCGCGCCGCGTTGGGATAGCCGCGTCGCTCCAACCACAGCGCGCCGTAACTCGCCGGCAAACACAGCGCCGTCCACGCGTAGAGAAACACGGTCAATGCTTCGAGCGCACCGGCACTCACCAGTGCACCAAAGGGAGCGAAGAGTGGCGGGCACAACGAGTACACGATCACTAACCAAGACAGCGCACCCGGGAAAATGACGCCTTCCCACCACGACTTGCCCGCGGACTCGCCATCAATCGCGTACGAGGCAAGCGTGACGAGCAAGTACACAATCGCCGCGACGATCCAGTACGCACGAAAGAGCGACCAGGCGAAAACGGGGTCCATCATGTAGAGCCCGAGCAATCCAATCGCGGTGCCGATCTGCAACACGGGCATCAAAAAGATCGAGAACCAAAGCAACCCCATCGACGTGGAGCCCAATCCACTGTGTGCAGAGCGTCGAAACCACAGGTGCGCAAACACTTGCGTGATCTGCACGTTGCCTCGGGCCCAACGCAGCCGCTGCTTCCAAAGCATGTCCAAACTGTCGGGTTCTTCGGCGTACACAATCGCGTTGGGCTCAAAAATCGCGCGCCGCCCCGACAACTGCGTGTTGAACGTCGTGAAGGTGTCTTCGGCCAGCGTGTCGTCGAAGATCTTGCCGCCCATTTCCAACAAGTTCTCTCGCGAGTGCAGTTGCGCACCACCGGAAAGACACGCCAAGAACCCCAACACGTTTTGTGCACGACGCGCAGCACCGGTGGCCGTGATGTACTCGAAGGTCACGAAGCGCTGAACGAAGTTCGGTGAACGACTGCCCTCCTTGATGTACGCGGTGACGGCACCGACTTTGGGATCGGCCAGATGACGAGCCATACGACGCAGGCTTGTTGGCGTGTAGATCACGTCGGCATCCATGATGAGCACTGCCTCGCACCAGTCGTTCTTCCACAGCTGCTCTAACCCATAGTTGAGCGTGTGTGCTTTGCCCTCCCCACCCGCGACACGACGAATGTGGAACACGTTACGCGGCCAACGCTTGGTGCGTGCGATCGTTTCAATCGGCGTCTCGTCGCTCGACGCGTCGTCCACGACGTAGATCCGAAGTCGGTCACGCGGGTACTCCAACTGCATCAAGCGATCGATGGTGGCTCCAATCACGGCACCCTCGTTCCACGCGGGGATCAGAACCGCCACACGTGGGAGGTGTACCTGCGCGCGCTCCAAGTGCGTCGCCAACACAGACAAACCAACCACCACGAACTGAAACCCACCAGACAACACCGGCACCGTGCCCGCGACAACCAGCAGAACGAAGATCGCCTCGAGTGCAATCATCCGGTGCGCGAGAGGGATTGGGTCGACACCCACGAATCGACGACATGGTCTTGCCAAGTTCGCACGATGGCGCACCGACGAAACGGCAGCGGGCCGGCAGGAACTTCACCGCCCAGCGTTTCTTCCAACCAAAGATGCGGCATGTCCACACCCGCGGCGATGGTTAGCGACATGGTTCCCGGAAAGCGCGCGTTGATCTCGATTAGCTTGGGACGCCCCAACTCATCCCGTCGGAACTGCAGGTTTGCCACCCCGCGAATACCCACCTGACGTGCCGTCCAACGTGCAAGGCTTTCGAGTTGCGGGTCGTGCACTGTGGTGGCCGCAACCGCGACACCGCTGTCGACCTTGAGACGCGCACGAGGGACCGCGGCCACGACGTCGCCCTTCGAAGAGACAAGCACGTCGACTGAGTACTCTTCGCCCGGCAAATACTGCTGCACCAAGAGGCGCTCATCGCGCGGGATAGCGCGCAGCTCCTCACGCGAACGCACCAAACGCACACCGCGTCCTCCTGAACCGCTGCGTGGTTTGAGGATCAAAGGAAAACGCCAAGCGTTGGGGTCGAACGTTTTGTCGAAGCAGGCCGAGCGCACAGACACACCGGGCACGGTCTCCGCAAGTTCGAGTTTGTCGAGGCAGGTCGCGAGCACGTCCATCGGAGCAAGCATCAGCGCCACCCCGACGGCTTCGAAGCTTCGACGCATTCGCGCGACCGGCAGGAGCTCGCTATCCACAGTGGGAATCAACACGTCGATTCCCAGGCGGCGGCAACACGCGTGAAGGGTTCGAGCAAATGCTGGATCATCCCCGCGCGGTAGAAGAACGCGCCGCTCTTCGGGCACCAGGTAAAGACCCGCCGCGTGGACATCAATGTCTGCGGCATAGAGTTCCGCGACATCGCGGAGAGACTCGAGAAGAACAACAGCGGCGGCACCACCGGCGCCTGTGATGAGAATGCGAGGATTGGACATACCTCGTCCTATTTCACGACGCGTACCAAGCCCTTCCACGCTGCCTCACAACCGGTCTGTCCCAAGATGGGACACGGATGCTCCGGAGTGGAACAGTCAGCGAAGCCCGTATTTCTTGAGCTTTCGGTACACCGTGGTGCGCCCGATGCCGAGTTCTTTCACAACCTCACTGACGTTCCCGTCGCATCGTCGAAGGGCATCCTCGAGCGCTTTTCGCTCCATGTCCTCCATCGACACCGGACCGACAGCGGGAATGGCTCCTGCGGCATCTCGGATGCGCGCCGGAAAATCCTCCACACGAATCACACCGCCCTGGCACACCACAGCCGCACGTTGAAGCGCGTTCTCCAACTCGCGAACGTTTCCGGGCCACTCGTGGGACTTCAACAAGTTCTGGCTGGCCTCGTCGAGTTTGATGCCATCACCAAAGCGTTCGAGAAAGAACCCTGCGAGTTGCAATACATCGTCGTCACGCTCACGCAGTGCAGGAACGTCGAGTTCGAACACCGCGATGCGGAAAAACAAGTCCTGCCGGAACTTTCCTTCGGAGACTTGGGCGAACAAGCTGCGGTGACTGGCTGCAACCAAACGGAAGTCCGAACGCAACTCCTGTTCGCCACCCACACGCGAGAACGTGCGTTCCTGCAACACGCGAAGGAGCTTGGCCTGCAGCGAAGGACTTAGCTCCGCGACTTCGTCCAGAAAAAGCGTGCCGCCGTCGGCTCGTTCGAAACAGCCACGACGCATTGCGTCTGCTCCTGTGAACGCGCCCTTCTCATGCCCGAAGAGTTCGGACTCCTGAAGCGTCTCCGGAATCGCAGCGCAGTTGACCGCCACAAAGGGTCCCTTTCGAGCGCCCTCATCGTGCAACGCGCGCGCAACCAACTCCTTGCCCGTTCCGCTTTCACCGTGAATCAGAACCGTCACATCGGTTGACGCAACGCGATCGATCTGACGAAACAACGCACGCATGGAGCGCGAACGGCCGATCATTCCGGCGTAGTCATCTCCACGATCACGCTCCAAGTCCTGGATTCGTCGCGCCATTCGATGCTTGTCGGCGGCGTTTTTGATCGTCGTGAGCAACTTGGTTCGATCGACGGGCTTGGGGATGTAGTCGTAGGCGCCTGACTGCATAGCCTGGACAACGGTGTCAACGTCGCGATGTGCGGTGAGGATCACAACTGGGATCGACGGGTGTGTCTCGCGCAGTCGCGCCAAGGCTTCGAGCCCAGACACCCCTGGCAACTCGAGGTCGAGACAAATCACTTCCGGAAGAGTCGTGTGCAGCACGTCAAAGAGCCCTTCGGCGTCTTCAAGTGGTTCCACCTCGTGGCCTTCGTGCTCGAGCCAACGACACGTCAACACACGAGCATCGGGATCGTCCTCCACTACCGCAACCAGCGCCGGTTCGCTCATGTCAAACGAAGGGTACAACGTCACCCACTGACGAGCCGAAGGATCAACGAAAGACCACCGCTCCCGTCCAAAGTCGGCTGGTACTTCAGCTCGACTTGATGAGCCCGGTGCTTCCACGAATCGAGCCGGAAGCTGGCCGATTGCATTCCGTGAAACTCGACGATCTCGAGAAAGTAGAGTTCGCCCTCGTCTGGATGCTCCACAGTCTCCAACACGAGTGTTTCGCTCTCTCGGCAGAGCTGGTAGCGCGTCGCCGGAACGGCAAAGGCATCCGTACCGTAGTCGTGTTCTTGCACGGCCAGTTCGAAACCATGCGTCGCCAGAGCTTCAGCGGTTTCGCGCATGTATGCGTGACTCATCTCCATGGCGTTCTCCTCACGTCAGCAAAATCAGCAGCCACTCGCGCGCGATGGCAACCAAACCCAAAAACAGAACCACGCCGGCGACTCGGTACAGCACGATGCGTTCGCTCTCGACGTCGATGGCGAGCTCGGTGTCGAAATCGACGTCCGACTCGTGTTGTCCCGTTGTCGTAGTTGTCGCGGTCGGCGCAGAGCCTCGACCCCGGACCAAGTGTGGCTCGGTTCCAATAATCACTCGCCGAAGTTCACCAGCACGAACAAGTTCTTCGATCGCGAGCAGTGTTCCCACATCAGGGGGCAGGTTTGGAACCAGACTCCGCAGGATGGACACGTCTTCGGGCAACACCCCTTGCGCCAAGAAAGGGTCGAGAAGCTCAAGCACCGGGCATGCCGACCGCTCCGAAGCCACAACCCGCAACTTCGCGCTCACGGAGCGAACCTCTCGTGTGCGTAGTGGACGAGCAGACTCGCGACACCCACCACATCCAGAACAAGCAAGAGAACAACTCCTCGTCGCAACCAGCGAACCTGCCCATGCAGCTCTCGGAGCTTGGCGCTCATGCGAACGACCTCTTGCGACGGAGCCACAGTCCGAGAGCCAGCATTGCGAAGCCTGCAATGCCCACATCGATCCAGAAGGTGTGTCGTTCCTCGAGGGAGGTGAGCACTGGCGCTTCTGGGATGTGCTCCACAAGCGCTTCGACCGGAACCTGACGCGGGGGCGTTGTGCCCAGTACGTCCCATTGCTCTGCGCGGAACATCGCAACGGGACCGACCAACCCAGCCAGTGTGGGTGGTTCGGTCAGCGCCGGGTTCCCGACGACCGACACACGAAGGTCCCCTGGTTCTAGAAACTCGATAAGCACGGTGTCGTTGGCTTGGACCATCGGCATGTCCAAGGTCTCGGCGTAGTCGCGCCAGTACAGAACGCTCTCGTGTTCCACCAGCTCGAGTCGACTCTCATCCCACCAGTGGTTCTCGGCTACGCGCACACACGGTGACGTGCAGGCATCAGGCGCCACCCACGTCCATCCTGCGTGGTCGTCCGCGAAAGGTGCCAACACGAGCGCGAGCGCACGCAGCGCTGTATCCCCCACCGGCTGGTCCGCCGTCAAACTGGGTGCGCGCACCTCAGCCAACGCTGCGATTCCTTCAAATCGCAGTTCGTCGTGCGGCACATCGACGTGGCTAGACCCTTCGATGTGCAGCCAGCGATCCATGGAGCGTGCACAGGTTTCATCGTCGGCTTCGAGTTCAACCTCGAGGTTCAGCTCCCATCGGTCCATCTCCCAAAAGCTCTCAGGGATACGTGCGGCGATGTGGGCGGCCTCCTCGTCGACTTCCCACGTTCCGAGCGGCACACCTTCGATCGTCAACGAGACGCGGGTGGTATCGCCCTGTTGCAGCTGGGCCGCGCGCACATCGAAGCGCGCTGTAGGCCACGCACGCGGTTTCCAATCGGCCGGACGCGTCCACACCATCTGCAACGCGTGACGTCCGTGTCCGCGTGCGGTCCAACCGTGTGGATGCCCTTGCTCCGCAAGCGTAGGCAACGCGTCGTCCTGCTCTCCGACTCCGCTCATCGACGCACTGATGATGCAACTCGCGTGGTCGCAACGGTCGCGCAGGGCATCGCGTCGAAGCATGCGGACCGCGCGCGCCATGCTCATGTCGTTTTGTGCGGTTAGCTCCAGCGTCTCATCACGCACATGTGCAACCGCCAGCGCGCCTTGCGGCACTGGACCTCGATGTAGAGCGAACGTTCGCGATGCTTCAGATGTTGGCAGCGCCCCCCAACGAACCAGGGTGATCCATGCGTCGACAATCGCAGACGCCCGCCCGGTTGTCTGTGGGTGCGTCGTCGGCACCTGCACGTCCACGGTCTTGCCCGCCGCTTCGGCAATCCAGGCTCGCACGCTCATCGAGCTCGGAGCCTCGGCACCCTGTGGAAGTCGTACGTCGACGGCATCCACGCGAACCCAGGTGTCGTCCTCGTGCACACGCAAACAGGGATCGCCGGGCACATGCAATCGTGCACGGAGTTCCAGCCGGTGAAAGCCAGACCCGAGTGTGCCCAACGAGACCTCCATCGAGTCCACCGAAGTCACACGCACCGTGCGACGCGGGACGCCGTCCATCCACACCGAGAGAACCGAACGCTCCGGGTCCAGGAGCGTGGATGCCTCCCACGAGAGTTCCGCGCTCACCTCACCGGGTTCGCCGACTTCAATCATCGACACCCACGACGCCGTAGCGCCGCGAAGCGTGACGGGTTCGTCGGCCCGGACGGCGCCGCAGCACAAGAGCACCAAAGCCAGCGCGAACGACCTCACAGCCGCACCCGGTAGTGCAGGCTCAGCAAGGTTCGATCACCGAGCGAAAGGTAGTCGCCGCGAACGCCAAGGGTGTGCCGAGAGCTAACGTGCCACTCGACCTGCGCACCGAACGCCGCGAATGTGGCGGGCCCATGGGTGAGCGCAGCATCGGCCCGCAACGAGACGTGTTTGCTGTCCCAACCTCCTGTCAGCGCAACGGCGGTTTCATGTCGGTCGCGATGGTCGCCACGAAAGACACGCGCCATGACGAACCCCTGCCCAATGGAGCGCTGAACGCCGAGGGAACCCAGGTGCTCGTAACGACCGTCGTCACGTCGCCCTGGACGCGACGAGAGCATCAACTGCCACTTCCCGAGTGCAAGCGACGCTGCCAGAGGAAGGCGGTGAACGCGCCAGTCCTCGGAAACCTGCACTTGATAGCCGAGTTCGAGGGTCAGCGCGCCGAACTGTGCAGCCAGACCGCCACCCGACCGGCGTGCAGCAGCCGGCTTGTTGGTGCGCACATCCTGTTGTGCCGTCGCGAAAAGTCGAAGACGCGGCGTGGCGTGAACCATCAAATCCAACCGTCCACGAGGTGACGTCGCCACATTCGGAGCCATTGCGACACCCGCACTCAGGCGCAGTTCGGCCCGGTGAGTGTCTTGCCGCAATGCGCGCAAACCGTTGCGCGCGGCTTCGTGATCCGCATCCACAGCCAGAACTTGCTCGTAGAGGGACCGAGCGCTTCGACGTCGCAACTGAACGCGTCGAACATCCGCAAGTCCAACTTGAGCGTCTACAGATTCCGGTTCGTCACGCAGCACGTCGTTGTATGCCGCGGCCGCCTCGGCATGGTCCCCGCGCCAAAACAAGGTGCGGGCCACGCCGAGGCGAGCCGGGGTGAGTTCGGGATGTTGGCGGACAGCCGCGCGATACGACTCCAACGCCGCATCGAGTTCGCCAGACCACGCTTGGGTCGTCGCGAGCTCCAGCTGAAGCGCGGCGTGCGTGGGAGTGTTCTCCAGCCCGCGTTCAAACGATCGAAGCGCCGCGCCCAGATCTCCTTGTTCCCGTTCGAGGACACCGCGAAACAGAAACGCGTGCGGGTCTTCCACGGGGCCTGCGTCGGTCAGATCACGCAGCACCTGGTACGCCGTCGCGCGCTCGCCCCGCTCCATATGCCGGACCGCAACCTCAAGGCTCTGCGCTTGGGTCGTGGACGCCGTAAGCAACAAGATGAACGCAAAGCTACGCATGACCTGCCTCGACGAGCAGCCGCGCTTCGGCCATGGCGCGCTGCACGTACTGATAACGTCCGATGGTGTCGCTTCGATGACTGTCCGTGCTTGCCAGCACCGGGACTCCCATCTGCGAGAAATGAGCGACCACGCGTGGCGATGGACAGCGCCAGCGTTCGTCGATTTCGATCGAGACGTGTTGGCGGGCGGCTTCGTACGCGAGTTCGTCTAGCCAACCGAAGGGCACTTGGTCTTCGCTGATTCCGACTTTGGGCAGGACGCTGAAGAGGTGCGCAATCACGGACCCCGGATAGCGTCGAATCGCGCTGATGGTGGACCGCGCCAACCACTCGATGACGGTCTCGGCTTGGATGTGACCGAGCTGCAGCTCGCGCCGCACGTCAGCGGGCTTTCGAATGCTGTCGCACCAAGGAACCTGATGGTCCGCGATGTAGATCAGGTCGACGCCGGGCATCTTGCTCGGCGTGTCGAGGTGCCCGTGTCCGTCGAGGAGCTTGGCTTCAACCCCGACAAGAAGTTCAACCGAAGTGGTGGCGTCGACAGCGCGGACGGCCTCAACAAATCGCGGAACCCAGTCGGTGTCCTTTCGTACATGGTCAACGCACGCCATCCGAAGAAGGCCGCGGGAGACTGCCGCCTCCACGTTTTGCTCCAACGAATCGCGTCCGTCCGACCAGGTACTGTGCACATGCATGTCTTCAAGCACGACCGGGCTTAGAGCAGGGGACGTGCCAAACTCACCGGCGGGGGCGGGGTGTTCCGGGTGTTCCGCATCGGAACACTCGTGTTCCAGATCGGGGCGAGCGCGTGGGCTCAGTGGCTACGAACCCCTTGGCGCGCTTGCTGCAAATACCCGCAGGCATGTGTGGAATCTTCGGAATGGTGAACGGTCATCCGGTCGCGAGCGACCTGCTGACGGGACTTCAACGCCTTGAATATCGAGGCTACGACTCAGCGGGCGTCGCGACGCTTGTACACGGACAGATCCATCGCCGGCGCGCGGTGGGCTGTGTCTCTCACTTGGAACGCCTTGTCGACGAGGTGCCTCTCCCAGGCCATGCAGGCATTGCTCACACCCGCTGGGCAACCCACGGCGGCGCGGTCGAAAAGAACGCCCATCCGCACGTCGCGGGAAAAGTCGCTCTCGTCCACAACGGCATCGTCGAGAACTTCGAGACTCTTCGTGCGGAACTGCTCCGCAGTGGTTGTGTGTTGTCGTCGGATACCGACACCGAGCTGATCGCCCATCTCGTCAGCCGAGAGTTCGCAGCAGGCGCAACGCCTCGCCAAGCTCTACGCAACGCTTGCACCAAGGTTCACGGTAGCTTCGCCGTCGCCGCGCTCTTCGAAGGCGAAGGCGACCAGATCTTTGTGGCTCGTCGCGGCAGTCCACTCTTGATCGCCGGCCTCCCGGGCGCTGCGTTTCTGGCATCCGACGCCACGGCGCTCACGCCTCACGTGGACGAAGCGATTGTCCTCGAAGACGGCGACACAGCCATTCTGAACCACGATGGCGTAGTGATTTTCGACGCGGACGAAAAGACGGTGACGCGTGAGCCTCAGAGCCTTCACGGCGGTCATGAGGACGCTGAAAAGGGCGATTTCACCACGTTCATGCTCAAAGAGATCCACGAACAACCGAATACCGTTGCGGAGACTCTTCTCGATGCAGCCAACGTTATTCGCGGCACCGTGGACACGACTTCACTCGAAGCGTTTGCCCACGTGGACTCACTCACCCTCACCGCATGTGGGACCTCGTTTTACGCGTGTCTACTCGCCCGGGAGTGGTTCGAGCGGATTGCTGGAATCTCCACCCGCGTTGAACTCGCATCGGAACTTCGCTATCGAGAGCCTCGCCTTCCCTCGAGTTCGGGCATGATCGTGGTCTCCCAATCGGGCGAGACAGCCGACACGCTCGCGGCGCTTCGCTACGGTTGTGGAACCGTCCCCACCTTGGCGGTCGTCAACGCGCCGCTCTCCGCCATGGCGCGTGAAGCCGACGTTGTTGTTCATACTCGCGCCGGGCAAGAGATCGGTGTCGCCTCCACCAAAGCGTTCACCGCTCAGTTGATCTCGCTCGCGTGTACCGCGATCGGTCTCGCGCGAATGAAGGGTGGCAACCCGACTGTTGAACACGCTCAAGTCCGTTCACTCGCGCACGTTCCCGGGCTTGTTCGAGATGCCCTCAAGACCTCAGAGGTCCTTCGACGTCACGCCCAGCGCTTCGCCACAGCAAGTAAGGTTCTCTACATCGGTCGCGGCGTAGGGCACGCGCTGGCTCTTGAAGGCGCGTTGAAGCTCAAGGAGATCGCCTACCTTCACGCCGAAGGCTTCGCAGCTGGAGAACTCAAGCACGGCCCACTGGCACTCGTGGACTCTGGAACGATCGTCGTCGGCATCGTGCCGTCGGGGCGTTTGCAGACCAAGACCCTTGCGAACCTGCAGGAAGCCAAGGCGCGCGGCGCCAAACTCATCTTGATGACAGATCCCGAAGGTGCGCCGGCAGCGGCATCGCTCGGTGATGCGGTCGTCCTACCACCAGGCGACGAGCTCTCGCGAGCTTTCGTCGACGCAGTCGCGCTTCAGCTCCTGGCGTATCATGCGGCCGAGAACCTGGGATGCGATGTGGATCGACCTCGCAATCTCGCCAAATCGGTCACCGTGGAGTAGCGGAGTACAGGAGATAACTCGTGCTCGGAATCGTATTCACCGAACTGATCGATATGCTCGACGGCGCCCTCGGCGAAGCCGAAAGCGAGCGCATCATTCAAGCCGCCAATCTCAAGTCGGGCGGCGCATACACCTCGCTCGGCAAGTACGACTTTGGCGAAGTGGTCTCCATTCTCGATGCGCTCATCGAACGTCACGGCGAAACCCGAGAGCACTGGCTCAAAGCGTTTGGCCGCTACCTGCTCCCGCGATTTGCCGAGGGGCATCCCCACCACTTCGAAAACGCGTCGTCGTCCTTCGCTCTACTCGAGGGGCTTCACGATCACATCCACGCTGCGGTGAACAAGCTCTATCCGACCGCGGAGACGCCGCACTTCGAAGTGGAGGACCGAAGCGATACGCACCTCGTCCTTCGGTATCGATCTGCTCGAGGGCTTGCGGCACTGGCCGTGGGGCTGCTCGAAGGCACGTTTGCCCACTACCAAGAACCCACCTCCATCGAAGTCGAAGACCTCTCCGGCGGTGCCTCCACCGACGTGCGCTTTGTGTTGAGGAGGGTCGGCTGAGCGACGACGTCGAGATTCTGCGTCGCCGCCTGGAGCGCGAACGCAAAGCGCGTCGAGAAGCTGAACGACTCGCAGAAGAGAAGACGCGTGCGTTGTACGAAGCGTCGGAACAACTGCGGCGATTCAACGCTCAACTCCAGGACCAGGTCGAGGCGCGTACCCGTGAGCTACGGCTCGCACGAGACACGGCACTCGAAACCAACCGGACTCAGGCGGATTTCTTCGCGACCATGAGCCACGAGCTCCGCACACCCCTCAGTGCGATTCTGGCCACCACCGAGCTGCTCTTGGAAAGCGGACTGTCGAACGAGCAGCGCACCATGCTGCGGCGCTCGCTTTCCAGCTGCGAGGCGCTGCTTCACATCGTGGACGACCTCTTGGACGTGGCACGAATCGATGCGGGACACCTCGAACTGCGAGAGCTGGCGTTTGATCCTCGTGAACTAATCGAAGCCGTATGCGATTCGCTTGCCGTTCGGGCTGCTCAGCAATCGTTGCCGCTTGTGTGCGATGTGTCCCCAGGCATGCCGAACAAACTACGCGGCGATCCCCAGCGCATTCGACAGATTCTGGTCAACCTGGTCGGCAATGCCGTCAAGTTCACACCGTCAGGCGAAGTGATCGTGCGTGCGACCTGGGAGGAAGCACTGCGGGTCGAGGTCGTCGACACCGGACCCGGCATTCCCAGCGACGAGCAGACTCGAATTTTCGAACGCTTCGTCCGAGCGGCGCGACCCGGAGGGCGCGGGACAGGCTTGGGTCTCAGCATCAGTCGATCACTGGTCGAACGCATGTCCGGCTCATTGGAGCTCGAGAGCGAAGTCGGACACGGCAGCACGTTCCGGTTTGAGATCCCCCTCCCTGTGGAAGAGCAAGCGACTCGACCTCGAGATCTTAGCGACGTGGCGCTTGCCGTGTTGGACACCCATGAGCCATCGCGCGAGGCCCTGACGCGAGTACTGCGCGCAGCCGGTGCACGTATCGTGGATGCGAAATCCGCACAGCTTGTGCTGGTCGATCACGGCTCAGTATCGGAGCTACCAAAGCAATCGATTGCAATCCTGCTCTCTGACCGACCGCGTGGAGCGGCATCGACGGGCGACGCGATCTCAGCACGCGCAGTGTTGCCCAAACCCTTTCGACGAAACGAGCTGGTGGGTGAAATCCGCGCTGCACTCGGCATGACCAAACGCAAACGCGCGAGCGTTCATCAGGCACGCACCGCCGTGGATCGGCATCGAGTGTTGCTGGCCGAGGACGACCCCGACAACCGAGGCCTGATCGTCCGCTGGCTCAAGCGACATGGGCTGGAAGTTGAAGTTGCACGCGATGGTGAAGTCGCGCTCGAGAAACTGAGTCGACGCCACTTCGACTTAGTTCTGACCGACCTGGAGATGCCCAACATCGATGGGCTTACCCTGACCAAGACCCTTCGTGAGCGCGAACAGGATGGACGGCAGCGAACTCCGGTCGTCCTGCTTACCGCACACGCGTTGCCCGATACGCGTGAGGCGGCGCGTGCGGCAGGTGTGGATCGGTTTGTCGCCAAGCCTTACCGCACCGAAGTTCTGCTCGAGGCGATTCACGCGTGTCTCGATCCCAAACCGGTCGTGTTGATCGTGGACGATGACGCGAGCAGTCGTGAGCTTCTTCAAGCGTGGACACGATCGCGCTACCACCCTGTGGTGGCCTCATCGGGCACCGATGCGTTGGAGATCGTGCGCAACCGACGCGTGTCGGTGGCATTCATTGACTTGCAAATGCCGGGGATGAGCGGTCTCGAGTGTGTGCGAGCAATGCGCGTGTTGTCTCGGAAGCTTCCAATCGTTGCGATGACAGCTTCGACCGACACGGAAACGGAGCGACGTTGTCGCGAATCGGGTTTTGATGCCGTCCACACCAAACCATTCACTCGAGATGCGTTTTACAAAGCCGTGGAGGGTTGTTTAGCCCCTCCCGTCGAAACCGACGAACCACACAGGCCTGCGGCGGACGTCGAAGATCTCTTGGAGCCCTTTTTCGTGCGCCGATGGGAAGACGTCGACAAGCTCCAAACTGCGCTGAAGACCGGCGACTTGGAAAGCGCACGTCGGATCGGTCACGGGTTGAAGGGTGTCGGTGGAGCCTATGGCTTTCCGGCACTGACCGAACTGGGTGGCGCGATCGAGACCGCCGCAGGCGCAGGGAACCCGAGCGAAGTGCGGTCGTTGAAAGACGCTCTTGAGACCGAACTGCTCACGATTGTCCTGCAATTCTCGGATGGCCGTGTTGTCTCAGTACGTGATTTGAGGCCTGTTCCAGACCGGAACACCGGCGTCCCATCGTGAACCATCGCCGCTCCGCCACCTCGGCGCGCGGGCTGGCACGAAGGTCGCAATACACCTCTGCATGAGTGTTTGTCGGAGGGTGGGATGAGTCGGATTCGACGCCGTGTGCTCGTGGTCGAAGACCACCAAGACCAAGCCTTGGTCTTGGAACGCTGGCTACAACGCGCGGATATCGACGTGCATGTAGCTGTGGATGGCGATGAGGGGATCTTCCTCGCGCGCCACGGGAGCTTTGATGCGGTGATCAGCGACTTGCAGCTGCCAGGTCGCAGCGGAATCGAAGTGGTTCGTGCCAGCAAACAAGCGTCACGTCGGCGACCTGCGATTGTGATGACCGCGCATGGTGGGCTGGGCAGCGCCGTGGAAGCGCTTCGTGAAGATGCGGATGACTTTCTCCTCAAGCCCCTGAACCGCGAGGACGTACTGACCCGCCTTGCCAACCTACTGCGAAACGCTCCCCAGTCGTTGCCGGCCAAGCGGGTTGTGCTCGCTGTCGGTGCACATCCAGACGATGTCGAAATCGGTGTGGGCGGAACGTTGGCGCGCCACGTCGCTGCAGGCGACCGTGTGGTGATCCTGACCTGTTCTCGCGGTGGAGGCGGTGGGGATCCCGCGCGCCGCGAACGTGAAGCAGAGCGTGCAGCCATGCACTTGGGCGCAGACCTGATGTGGGGCGACTTGCCCGACAAACAAATGTCGGATGGATCGGAGACGATCAGTCTGATCGAGTGTGCGATTGCCCGGTACAAGCCCGACGTGGTCTACACCCACTCGCTCAACGACGTGCATCAAGACCACCGCGCTGTGCATCGCGCTACCCTCGTCGCTGCACGCAATGTCTCGACCGTGCTTTGCTACCAGAGTCCGTCGACGACGATCGAGTTTCGTCCCTCTCGTTTTGTCGACGTGTCCACGCACATCGACACCAAGACTGCGATTCTCGCGTGCCACGGGAGCCAGCTCGACCGGCCGTACCTGGATGAAGAGCTTGTTCGTGCCACAGCACGCTACTGGGGCCGCTTCGCTGGCTTTGGCGACGCAGAACCGTTCGAGATCGTGAGGTCCGAGTAAGGCCTAGAGCCCCATCTGCTTCGAAATGATCACCTTCATGATCTCGTTCGTTCCGGCGTAGATGCGCTGCACGCGAGCATCCATGTACGCGCGGGTCACTGGGTACTCGAGCATGTAGCCGTACCCTCCGAAGAACTGCAGACACTCGTCGACAACGCGGCCCAGCATCTCGGTGTGCCACAGCTTACTCATCGAGCACTCCTTCACCAGATGCTGGCCGCTGGTATGCGCTTCAAGCAGTTTGTCGAGGAATGCCTGCCCGACTTCCACCTCGGTCGCGCACTCGGCGAGCTTGAAACGCGTGTTCTGGAACTTGCTGATCGGACGCCCGAACGCTTTGCGCTCCTTGCAGTACGCCAGTGTGTCTTCGAGCACCGCGGCCGCTCCGGCCTGTGCAGCTACACCCACAACCAAGCGCTCCTGAGCGAGCTTGCGCATCAACATGAGGAACCCTGCCCCCTCCATTCCGAGCAAGTTCTCCTTGGGAACGCGACAGTCCTCGAACGCCAGTTCCGCAGTGTCCTGCGACGCCATGCCCATCTTCTTGAGCTTCTTGCCTTTGACGAAGCCGTCGCGCCCTGCCTCGACGACGAAGAGTGAAATCGCACGGTGCGGATCCTCCCCGCCGGTCTTGGCCGCGACGATGCACAGGTCGCACAGAATGCCGTTGCTGATGAACGTCTTCGCGCCGTTGATGACGTACTCGTCACCGTCCTTGGTTGCAGTGGTCGCAATGGAAGCCAAATCACTTCCGGTGCCTGGCTCCGTCATCGCGATCGCAGTCACCAGCTCACCGTTCGCGGTACCTGGGAGCCACCGTTTCTTTTGGTCCGGGTTTCCGAACTCTTCGATGTAGGGAACGACGATGTCGGAATGCAGCGACAGAGCGAAACCCGATTCGTAAATCTTGGCGAGTTCCTCGATCACGATCACGGAGTGGAGGAAGTCGCCGCCCGGGCCGCCGTCTTCTTCCTTCATCCACGGACAGAGGAACCCAGCTTCGCCAGCCTTACGCCAAATCTCCCGATCGACAGAGCCCGCTTCGCGCCACTGCTCCTGTTTGGGAACCACCTCACGCTGAAGAAACGTGCTGAACGACTTACGAAAGAGATCGTGTTCTTCGCCAAAGATGGTGCGCTTCATAACGCCCTCAAGATCGACGATTGCTTTGACGACTGCAAGCTTGCGCAACGCGCCTGAAGGCCCCACACCCTGACTCGTGGCTTTCTACAACGCGCCGCCCTACATCGGTCCCGAGAGCGACCACTTCGACGGCACCCGGTTTCGCAACAGCAACCCCAACATCAGCCACGCCAACGCACCTTCGTTGATGAAGTGGATGCTGAACCGCGAAGCCGGTCCGTGGCGCCGCATCGACCAAGCACCTGGGCCCAAGCCGGTCGAAGAAGTCGCACCTGGCGAATGCCGAGTCACGCTCGTGGGACACGCCACACTGCTGGTCCAAATGCACGGACTCAACATGCTCACCGATCCCGTCTGGGCGCCTCGGGTGAGTCCAATTTCGTGGGTGGGTCCGAAGCGATTTCGTGCGCCGGCGGTGCTTTTCGATGAACTGCCTCCCATCCATCTCGTGTTGCTGAGCCACAACCACTACGACCATCTGTGCTTGCCGACGATGAAGCGACTGTGGGCGAAGCATCATGCTCCGGTTGTCACGGGTCTTGGAAACGCGACGTTGCTTCGCCAACACGGGGTCGAGAACGTCATTGAGTTGGACTGGTGGCAAACCGCCAGAGTCGGCGACGTCGAAGTCACGGGTGTGGAGATGCAGCACTTCTCCGGGCGTGGTCCCTCCGATCGCGATAAGACGCTCTGGCTGGGTCTCACCGTGCACCATCCGGACGGGCAGATGCTCTTCTGCGGCGATACCGGCTACGGACCCCACTTCGAACGGATTCGGAAGGAAGTGGGAGCACCTCGAACCGCACTCATTCCGATTGGGGCATATCGTCCGCGCTGGTTCATGAGTCGCGTGCACGTCGATCCGCTTCAGGCGGTTCAAGCGCACCTCGATCTCGGCGCGACCACAAGCGTCGCGATGCACTACGGCACCTTCAAACTTGCCGACGATGGCATGGAAGAGCCCACCGAAGAGCTCGCGAGTGCCCGGGAAGAACTCGGCGTTGCTCCCGAAGCATTTCGTGTGTTGGAGCACGGCCAACCCGCCAATCTCTAACGAAGTCTTTACACGCCAACGGGAGCAGATGCGCCACGATTGGCGCGTGCGTTGGCTGCTCGTCGTGCTTTTGGTGGGATGCGATTGCTCGTCCGAGACTCCCACGGTCACGCCTCCACAGGCACCCCAACCTCCCCCCGCCGAAGTCGAATGGCTCAAAGGTCAGCTGCACATGCACACCGAGTTCTCGGGTGACTCGGAAACGCCTCTGCAAGAAGCACTCGACTGGTATGCAAACGCCAGCTTCGACTTTGTCGTTGTGACTGATCACAACCACGTCACGGTGGGTGAACATCGCAGCATGTTGGTGTTGCCGGGCGCTGAGCTCACGCAGAACCTGCGGCGTTGCCTGCCTGCACCCGAGGTCGGCAACCACTGCGCGCTGCACGTCAACGCGTTGGTCGTGGACCCACGACGCGAAGGCTTCGTACGCATGCAACGATTCGGTATCCCGTCGCGCGAAGACGTGTTCGCGGATTCGATGCAGGTGGCGACACAGCTTGGCGGAATCGCGCAGCTCAACCACCCGAACTACCGATACGCAGCCGATGCGGATCTACTCGCGGCACTAGCCGGACGAGGCTTGCGACTCTTCGAGATGGCTAACGAAGCGGTGGACTCCAACAACGAGGGGAACGAAGGCACACCCCACCCCTCCACCGAAGAGCTCTGGGACGATGTGTTGTCCCGAGGCGTTCGTCTTTGGGCTACCGCCACGGACGATTCGCACCACTACTCGGATGCCGATGCCGTTCGCGCGGCGGGACGCATCGCTCACGTCGGCAATCTTGGTTGGGTGGTCGTGCGCGCTGCGCGGCATCCAGCAGCGATTCGGAATGCACTTCGCGAGGGCGACTTCTACGCATCGAATGGTGTTGAACTCAACACACTAGAGACGACAGAGGCGCTACGTGTGGCCACGCACGACGAGCATCGGTTCGAGTTCATCGGACGCGGTGGCGAAACGCTTCGCACCGAGCGAGGAACCGAAGCCACGTTTGAGCTGAGTGATGTACCGAGCGGTGGCTACGTCAGAGCAGTGGTGATCGACGACGCCGGCAAACGCGCGTGGACCCAACCCGTGTTTGCACCCTGAGCCGCCGCGGACCTACTGAACGCGAATCGGAAGATCGCGCTGTGCCCCGCCCTGGAGCGCGATGTCGCTGACTTCGATGCGCGTGCTTCCGATATGCACAACCCCGTTGTAGCGACCTGCCGTGATCGGAACATATTCTTCCGAAGGCGTCAGCTCGATCGTCGCGTCCGAGTTGCGACGCGTGAGCTCCAATCGCCAGCGCGCAACCGGCCGGTTGTTTCGCAACACCCGAATGCGGACCCGTGCACGATGATGCTCGATCACACCGCGTGCTTCACCGCCTGGGTCCACGGTGACCGAGTACTCCCCTTCGCGCGTCGGCGTATCCATCAACACGCTGGCATCGGTGATCGAACCCATCAGCGTGTATCGACCCGCAGGCACTTGAAACGTTTCGCCGGACTGGCCTTCCGCGACAACATCACCTGCTTCGTTGAGCACCTGCACCGTGCCGGTCGACTGCTCGCCGTCGATCTCATTGATCACAGTCAGCGATCCAGGTCCGGTTGGTTCCGGTTCGGGTTCAGGTTCCGGTTCAGGCGTGGGATCCGCCTCAACGGTCGTGGTTGTTTCGCTTCCCGTTGTGGACTCTTCCACCGGCTCGGCGTCCCCACCGCCACACGCCAGCATCAACACCAACGAGAGACTCCCCCATCGCATCGTCATGGTCGCACTCTACCAGCTCAGCCAAGTTTGCGATGTCGGACACCCAGCAGATTCCTCAGCTGTTCGCTGAGTCGCAACGTCAGGTTTCGTGCAGCAGACCCCGTAAAGCGCTGCACCCGCAGGCTTTCGGTCAGCCCGAGCGTTCCAACGCGCACCTTGTCGGTGAACACGAGTCGCGATTCGAAACCTGGACGACCACGTTGGGTGACGACGAGCTTCACCTGGTCGGCAGGAATGTAGAAGCGGAGCAAACCAAACAACCCACGCGTTCGTTCCACACCAAGTCGGTCCACGTAGATCCGCGAGGGGACCCACAACACGATTGCGGCGACTGCGACAACTGCGAGCACCGCCGCGTAGAACCCCAAACACACTTCGGCGGTGTAGAGCCCACTCGCCCAACGATCCCGGACTTCCGCAAGCGGATAGCTACCGAACATCCCAAACGCCAAACCAACGAGAAACATCGCGATGATCATGGACTCGCGAAAATGATGAATCTCGGTCCAGGGATGACCCGAGCCACCTGCTTTCTTTAGGAGTTCTGCCTGAACTTCGTCGCCCGGGCGATGCATGAGAATTAGATCCTCGCCACCTTCGACACCAAAGAGAAGGCGCCCATCCATCCGACGACAGCCCCGTAACTTGGCAACAGGCACACGGCCTTTCCAATGATCGAAGCGCTGCACGTAGAGATAGTTCGACGTGAGCATCAACCGTCGCGCAGCACGCTTGGAATCGTGATCGGGACTATGGGACCAGAAGAGAACCCACCGATCGCGAAAGGTCGCTCCTTCACGTTTCGCAAGCACAGGCTCACTCCGCCCGCGAAATGCTCCTCCGTCTGAAGCCTCACCCGGCCAACGGTCGAACGACTCCCACGACATTGCTGGAGAGTAGCGCGCTCGCCGCCCTACGCGCACGCAGGACGGCCAACAAACGCTTTCGCTCTCCGGTCAAACGCCGAACGTCGGTGCCTTCCACCACGCCCATGTGGACGAGCGCTTCAACCGCGCGTGCCGCATGACGCAGCTGGTGTCCGCCTTCGCGCAACTTGGAATTGAGCTTGAGCTCAATCGCCGTCACGGGGCGATGACGCGGCTTCGGAGACGACATGTCGACCACGACAAAGTCGCCGCAACCGAGCGTCTGGTCAGCGCGAAAAAGCCACAACTGTGTGTGTCGAGTCAGCAGCTCTTCTGCGAACTGCCGCTCGTCGCAACGAAACTGGAAGCGACCGAACAACGCGTTCGGATCCGTCCGTGTCGATCGTGCGAGTTCACGTACGCGTCGACGCATGACGTCCGTGCGGCAATGCACAGGTCGGCTGAGTCGCAAAAGAGGCGTACGCATAGTCGCGCTACGTTAAGTCGGCCTCACGCTATGGCAAGGCTCACGAGTGGAGGCGAAACGCACGAGGACTTGTGCCGGTCCAGCGTTTGAACGCGCGACTGAACGCGGACACGTCACTAAAGCCGATCAGATACGCCACATCCGACACGGTCGTCGCTCGACTGCGCAGCAACATCTTGGCGCGCTCGCGTCGAACATCATCGACCAGATCACGAAAGCCCACGTCTTCCGCTTGAAGTGCGCGTCGTAGCGAACGCTCACTCATACCGAGCTGCTTCGCCACTCGGGAACTCGACACCTCACCTCCAGCAAGTTCGCGCTCGAGAATCGCCCGAATCTGTTCGGTCAGCGGACGGTCCGCCTTAAGCGAAGTCAGAAGCTCCTCGGCGTAGCGTTGAAAGAACTCGCTCATGTGCGCGTCCGCCTTCGGTGTCAGCGCATTCTCGGCCCAGTGTCGCTCGAACTCAAAGGAGGCAGGACCGGCCGCCCAGCGGATGGGACAACGGAAGAAGGCCGCGTGAGCACTTGTGTCTTCGGGTTCGGGATGCGGGAACACAACGTCGCTCGGAAGCACGTCGAGGTGCCCCATCGTTCGAAAGTACTGCAGGAACGAAGCAATCCCCGCTTCGACTTGGATTCGCTGCGCCAGGTTCTTCGGCGTCATCGGAAACGTGACGCGAATCTTGTCGTCGCTCTCGTGAACCATCCAATCCACACCGCAGTCGAAGGCCACACGCGCATAGCGCGCTGCACGCTGAATCGCCGTCACGCCATCTGTTGCTGTGGCGATCACAAACCCGAACACGCCAATTGCGTCTTCACTCTGCTGCTGCGCGATTCGAATCGGTAACCCAGGGTCACGCGACTCGCGCATCGCGTAGTCGTACAAGTCCGCCAAACGCGATGTGGGCACTCGTGCATCGACATCGAGTTCGCGCACTTGTGCCGGAATGAGTCCTGCATGTTTCAAAAGCGCAGGCATCGGCAAACCTCGCTCATGCAGGGTTTGAATGATCCCGGCGAGCGCAGGAAGCATCACGGTTTCAGGTTGGATCTCGGTCATGTGGTCATCGGTGTGCTTAGGCGCCTCATTCGTTACGTTTTACTCGCGACCGTATCCATATTGGGTTCAAGGCACGACGCACAAGGCCCTCTCGATGAAGTGCGCACCACTTCGCTGGTCCCGCAACCCCAGCACAACGCGAACCGGTTCACTCGGCGGAATGTCCGGCGCTTCCCACTCGATGGGTCGAATCTCACTCTCACCGTCGATCGCACTGAACTGACGCGAGAGTTCTCCATGCGTGATCAGGTGAGACACGAGCAGCACTTCCCGCAGCTCCACCTCGCGCGGAGGAATGTCGTTCGTGGTGCGCGTGTAGGTTTCGCGCATCGAGTCAGGGAACTCGCCCAGCGTAATCTCCACCGTCGATGCTGCGCTCACTTCCAGACACTCGCCATCTCGCCACTCCGCACCATCGACGAAAATCGAAGGCTCGGGCCACACAGGACTCACGTTTGCACTGTCAACGTTGGTCCGAATCGACTGCAGTACGATCTGTCCCTGCCCTTCGGTGCACACGGTGTTGATGTTGAGGTCTCGCGAGTTCGCCAACTGCGCGTTGGGTACGCCTTGGGGACAGAGCACACCCAACATCAGAACCTCGTTGTCAGGATCGAGATCGGTCGGGACGGCGATCTGAAAACTAGGCTCTTCGGTGGTCGGCGTTTCGGTGCCTGCCACGAAGAAAGGTTCCGCTGCACAAATGGGACGACCCACTGGCGATGGTTGTGCTTCGCACGCACCCGCGACCCACGTGAAGTCTTCGTTCGCATCGGCCGCTGCGATCACCCAACGCACATCCACGCTTTCACCCAGCGCAGGAATCGGTCGTTCGGGAGCGCCAACCACCGAAAGCTCGGCACCGACGACACGCGGCTCTTCGAGCAACCACGACTCCGCAAAGTCGTCGCCACATGCAGAGACCAAAAGTACTGCGGAGAGAAAAAGGAATACGCATGACAACCGGCTCATCGCTCACCTCGGAAACCAATCGAAGGAATGATCGGCAAGCCAAGAAGCGGCTCGGACTCGGAGAAGTCGTAGCTAAACGATTGTCCCTCTTGGTTGCGCTCGTTGTAGAGATTCTGAATGTCGATGTAGAACGCGAAGCGTCCACCACCGGTAAAGCGCCACGTCTTTTGCACGCGCAGATCGAGTCGATGGAAGAGCTTGTTGCGCTCGCTATTGATGGCGCCCGGGATACCTGAATACGAATCCGTGTTGATGTCGTAGACACCACCGACGACAGGGGTGCGCGGATTGCCGCTCACTAGGCGAATCGTCGTGCCCAGTTCCCACCCTCGGTTGAACCGCACGGTTCCTGCGAACGTGAAAATGTGGGTTTGGTCGAAATCGAAGAGTCGCCATTCATCTTGCGGCAAGTCGCGACGCTCGGAACGACTCAGGGTGTAGCTGAGGAATCCACTGAAGCGACCGTTGAACGCACTGGGCTGAATCCGTCCGCTCAACTCCATACCGTAGATGCGGCCAATCCCATCGTTGGTGTAGCGAGGCAGGTTGCCGTCGGGCGTACTCACAACGCGGTCGTAGAGGTACTTGTAGAAGCCTTCGACGCCGACACGCACGCCGGGTGCAGGCTCGTTGTCGGTGCCGACCGTGACGTGCACCGCGCGAAGCGGGCGGAGCGACGCGTTGCCGATCTCGTCGTTTTGTTCATTGAACTCCGGTGCCTGGCTGAACATGCCGACGGCCGCTTTGAGCCGAGTGTTCTGCGGCAGCGAAAGCAGCGAAGTGAGACGTGGATCGAAAGTCCAACGACTTTGGATGTCGTAGTCGGCGCGGATATCCCAATAGTCGGTGCGCATACCGAGAATCAGACGAAGCGGCTGCAGATCGAGATCGCTCTCCATGTAGAACGCGGGACGAATCTGCGTACCGCCGGTATCGATGATGGTCGGCTGCTGACTCGCGATGTTGTCGAGCCCGCCCGGACCACTCGGTGAGCCTTCGGCCTGCTCCGGCGGTGGACCCGAGAACTGCACGTTGAAGGGCGTGAAGTTCAAGTCCGCGCCGAAGTTCAAACCCACGCGCTCGCCGAGCCGGACCTTCCACTCCGCACGCGCGTTGACGTTTCGGAAATCTGCATCGAAATCGACACCAGGTCCGACGTTGAACGCCACGCGCGTGGTGCCGGCGTTCAGCGAGATCTCTTGGGTGATGTTGTCGTTCCACTGTCGACGCCACTGCAGGTCAGCCAAGTGGAACTGGGTGCGCACACCAACACCGCCGCGGAACGAAGGGTCTGCGTCTCCCGGGTCTTGAAAGAGGATACGCAGCTTGTCGCTGCTCCCGTAAACCATAAGTCGCAGGTGGTCACGATCGGTGGGGCGATACGTCGCGATGGTTTGGTAGTCGTAGTAAACGGGCGCTGCGGTCAGCTCGAGACCATCTGCACCCGAGAGCACCGCACCGAGAAATGCATCGAGGTAGCTGCGTCGTGCGGCAACCGAAAGACCACCTCGATCCCCAAGAGGAGTCTGAAACATCACCGCGGCGTCGATCAGATTGACGTCCACCAAGCCACCGATGCGTTCGGGCCGGTCGTCTTTGACGCCGACTTCGATCGCGGCACCGATGCGTCGTCCGTACCGAACGGAAAAGTTCGCCGGATAAAAGTCGATGCGATCAATGAGGCGCCCTTGGAAGAAGCTGGTCAGTCCGCCGAAGTGGTAGAGCAGCGGCACGGGAGCGCCTTCCAAGAAGACCTGCGTGTCGGTCGGTGCACTGCCGCGAACGATCAGATCACCCGACGCAAGCGGCGGACGCGCCACTCCAGGAAGCAGCTCGATCGCCCGCAGTGGATCGCCTCGCGTGCCAGCCACGTTGAGCAGTTCGTCTTGACGAATCGTTCGACGCGTCACCTCACGGGGCGGGGCTTCGACGACTGCAGTCGCGCCAAAGGTTGGTGTTTCATCCGGATCCGCCACCGCTTCGAGCCGGGCTTGGAGCGTGACCTCTTCGTTGACGACCACCTCGAGTTGCTCGTCGCGAGACACGTACTCGTCGCGCGAGATGCGCAGTTCGACCGGGCCCGCCTCGATGTCTTCCCACGTCGCTTCACCACCCGCCCCGGTGACGCGCCGGTCAGCCTGTTCACCGCGGATCAACAAGACTTCGGCGTCGACCAAAGGCTCGCCAAGTTCGTTCGTCACAACAACGCGAACACGACCCGTGGTGGGTTCCGGTTCTGGCGGAGGTGGTGGCGGAATGAGTGAGTGTCGGTAGCGAATCCGCACCGCCAAGGGAGTTTGGCCGCGCATCGCAGGTCGGAACTGAGCCGCGTTGAGTGCCGCGATCACCGCATCTGCGGCTTCGCCCGGTTCACTTTCCAACTCGACGTTTGTGACCGCACCGGTCTCATCGATTGTGACGAAGACCGAGACCTCGACGGGTGTTTCGACCTGAATCGCCACCTGCAGTGGAGCCAAGATCTCTGGAGGCACAACCTCAGATTCCGCTGCCTCTTCGTCTTGTGCCCATGCGTGTGTTGCAGCGCTCCAGCAACACAGCAAAACCATCAGTGCCCGCCTCATAGACATCGAGGATGGGGCGAACGCGTTCCCAAAGATTGACCGCTTCGGCCAACCTCTTGGCCAACCCGGTCAGACTCGTTCACCCCGACAACTTCAAGGGATAGTGGCCGCAACGGAGCGAAACATGGCCGCCACAGCCAAGTCGCGTTTGCGCGAACAACCCATGCTCAGAAGGTCAACAGGGAGGTCCCGATGGATATTGAAGCGAGCGCAGCTGGACTGGCTGCATTGGGTGCGAGTTGGGTGATGTGGCTTCTACTTGGCCTGAGCGTACTGAGCCTGGCCATCGTGGTGGAACGCGCAATCCGACTTTGGGCAACGCGAGATGAGAACCGTCTGCAAGCCGAGGTCCGTAGCTTCTTGCGTCATGGGGACGTCGATGCCGCGCAGAAGCGTTTGAAGCAAAGCAAGTCGACCACGGCGCGCGTGGTCGGCGCAGGCATTGATGCACGCAGTGGTGGCGCTCGCGCTGTGGAAGAGCAGCTTGAAGCAGCCGGCGAACACGCACGGCTCGGTTTGGAACGTCGTCTGGCGTTTCTCGGTACCGTCGGAAGCAACGCACCCTTCATTGGGCTACTCGGGACCGTCATTGGAATTATCCGAGCGTTCCAGCAGCTGGACGCGGGGGCTGGTCAGGTCACCCAAGGACTCATGGCCGAGATTGGCGAAGCGCTCATCGTGACCGCGCTGGGCCTGCTCGTAGCCCTGCCCGCCGTCGCGTTCTTCAACTTCTTCCAGCGCATGATTCGCAATCGAATTGCGCGTGCTCGTGCCGTGGGACGAGAGCTGCTCGCAGCGCTGGTCTCGCAAGACTACGACCTCGAGCCGGCGGAATGATCGATGGCTTCATCTTCCTCTTCCGACGACGAGTTGATCACCAGCATCAACATTACGCCCTTGGTGGACGTGGTGCTGGTTCTCCTCATCATCTTGATGGTCACAGCGACGGCGATCGTGTCGCAGACAGTCCCGCTGGACCTTCCGAAAGCAGCCACGGGCGAACCGACTTCCACGGTGCTTGCCATCTCCATCACTTCGTCCGGTGAGCTCTTTCTCGACGGTGATGCGGTCGAACGCGACGCGCTTCGAGCGAAAGTCCGGGAAGCACGGTCCGGCGACGAAGAGGTTCGCGCTTTGGTCGCCGCCGACGGAGCCACCCCACACCGCAACATCGTCTCGGTGTTGGACCTACTGCGAAGCGAACAAGTGACCCAGTTTGCAATCAACGTTGCCCCGGAAGATCTCGATGAGTGATGCGTGGTTTGCGTTTGGCGTGGTGCTGAGCTTGGTCGTGCACACGTCGTTGGTTCGCGGAGTCGAGGGCATTGAGCCACTCGCAGTCCAAGAGCACACGACCGACACGCTCGAGTGGGTGTCGCTGCCACCCCCACCGGAACCTGAACCGGAACCGGAGCCTGAGCCCGAGGCGGAACCTGAGCCCGAGCCCATTGTTCAGCCGGTACGTCGCGTAGCTCAGCGCGCTGCACCGACGCCTGCGGAAACCGAACAGCCGGCCGCGGCGCCAGAGCCGGTTGCACCCGTCGATCTGACTGGCGTCACCCTAAGCGCGGGGAGTGGTGGTTGGGCTCCGTCTGGCAACGGCGAAGCCGGAGGTCCGATCCGCACACCACGTCAAGGTCGTGTGCGTGCAGAGCAACCCGACGAGGCTGCCGGTCCCGCGATGGTCGCTGTTGGAGATCTCAGTCGGCCGCCCGACCCGCCGAACCTAGATACGCGCCTGCTGGAGCAGTACCCCGAGAACGCGCGGCGCCAAGGCATCCCCGGCAACGCGTTGGTTCGTGCGCGCATCCTTCCCACTGGACGAATCGATCGGCTTCGCGTCGTGAGTGCGAGTTCCCCTCGCTTCGCCCAGGCGTGTCGCGCGGTCCTTCGTGGTTCGCGTTGGTCTGCACCCTTGGATCGCCGTGGAAACCCAGTCGCCACGGAGATTCGTTATCGCTGCCAATTTCAGGTGCGCTGAGGCCAAGATGACCCTACGAACGCACGATGCGAGGCTTCATCCTCGCGCTGGGGATTCGTGGAAGAAGGCAGCGTCGTCATTCAGAGCTTCCTGGCCATCCTGCGTGCGATGGACGGGCGAGGCCTGGACCGCGGCGAAATGCTGCGCGTCGCCAAACTGCAGCCGCAGGACTTGGCCGACCCAGACAGCCGGATTCCTCTCACGTCGCTCTACGACATCTACGAGCATGTGGCTGCAGAGTTGGACGACCCCGCGCTGCCCATCGACGTGGCGACAAGCCTCACCTTGGCCGATCTGCACGTTATGGGCTTCGCGATCGAAACGTCGGAGACCGGCGAAGAGGCACTGCGACGGGCGGTTCGCTACGTGCGACTGGCGTTCGACGCGGGCTACGAGTGGTCGATCACCGAGCACGACGACCAGGTCACAATTCGCTACGACTGCGCGTTTCCGCGACGCTTGGGAAACCGCATCGCTCTCGAGACTGCGATCTCCCAGTTCGTGCACCATTTCCGAACCCTCACGAGTCTCGACATTCCCTGCACCGCGGTGCGCTTTCCCCACGTGGCGCCGGCCGACATCCGCCGGCATCGCAGCTTCTTCCAATGCGACGTGCTCTTCGATGCAGGGGAGTGCAGCTTTACGTTCCAGCGCGTCTACATGGAGCAAGCGCGTTCGCCGAAAGCCAACAAGGAACTCGGCGCGTTCTTCGTTCGCTACGCGGAGGAACTCTTGAAAGAGCGTTCCACCAAGAGTTCGGTGTCCGACCAGACTCGACGCGCCATTGAACGTGCACTGGCCACCGGCGAGCCCACCGCAGATCGGATCGCAAGGTCACTGGCGATGAGTGACCGCAGCTTGCGTCGAGCACTCAAAGACGAAGGCACTAGCTTTCGCGCCATTCTGGATGGCGTGCGCGAGCACCGAGCCAAAGCGCTGTTGAGCAGCCGGGAAGCAACGGTATCGGACATCGCGTTTCTACTGGGCTTTAGCGACGTGAGCACGTTTAGCCGAGCGTTCAAACGCTGGACCGGCGAATCTCCGCGCGCGTTTCGATCGAAGTAGCGCATAGTGGCGGCATGCGTGTCGCCGCAGTTTTGGTCGTGCTGCTTGGGTGCGGTTGGAAGACGGGACTGAAGGTTGGTGACGCGCCCACACCTGGTTTCGATGCGGGAGTCGATTCCGGTCCATGCACTCCGCTGGAGCCCGAAGTTCTGTTCGATCAACCCATGAGCCTGCAGGCGGTTGCCGGCGACAAGCTTTGGGTGACAGCAATCGGCTTCGAACTCAATTGGATCTCGCTTCGCACCGGTGATGTCACAACAGTGGACGAAGGCTTCTTTGGACTGCGCAGCTTCGTCGTCGGCGATGGCCGAGCCTGGTGGGCACACTCCGGGCGAAGTGACTTTGCTGGCGAGGTCGTTCGTGTCGATCGACGCGACCGCACAGAACGACTCGACGATGGACTCTTCCAACCGGGCGGGGTCCAGTACGACGGCGAGAACATCTACTACGCGGAGTGGACCAACAGTGGCTCGCTCCGCGACGAAATGCGCGGTCGCATCTTTCGAATGGACGCAAGCGGTGGACGCCGCACGACACTGGCACAAGGACTTGGGCTTCCAACCGACACTGCGCTCACTGGCGGGTACGTGTACTGGGTGGATCGACGACGCGACCACGTCGCACGAGTGCCGGTAGACGGCGGGGACATCGAAATTGTCGCCGACGTATTGAGTGTGCGCAGTGCGCTGACCGCGGACGAAGGTGCTGTGTACTTTGCAGACCTTCGCACGTTGTTCCGACTGGATACCGAGACGCTGGACGTGCAGGTGATGGCGGAACTCCCCACCGATAGCCGTGGACTCGTGGCGCATCCCCAAGGGGTGCTGATTCAACTTTGGTATGGAAGCGGACGAGTGGGCAATGCGTTGGGATTCGTTCCCTTTGGCGGTGAGTTCGTCGAACTCGACGCGTCCGGAACCAACCCGATCGTCGGCAACGGGCGGATCTACTGGAACCGGAATTCGGATCTCGACACGGTCGTGGTTCACGTGTGCGACGAGTGGCTAGCGCGCTTCTAGCGCGGCTCACCCAAGACCAACATCGCAGTCCCGGCGACCAACACAGCGACACCGATGACAAGACGACGAGTCACCGGTTCGGCAAAGAGCACACGGCCAAGAACAACGGCCATAACCAGCCCAATCGCACGCTTGAGCGTTTCGACGAAACCGACGAACACCAGTTGAATCGCCCAGAGCTGAAGCGCGAGCGCCGCCGTTCCAAGAGTAAGTGCGGCGACGAAGGGTCCCGCGGCACGCGGAGCCTGCAACGAGCCGCGTGCCTTCAGCGCGGCGACTAGGACGACACCTACCCCACCGCTTTGCACAGCGGCATGTACTGGCAGTGTCGTGTGTTCAAGCGCGAGCTTATCGAGGCTCGTCGTGACCGACCAGATCAGGGCCACACCCATTGCCATCAGCACGCCCGGCTCGGTTCGGAGGTTGCGTCCATGCATCCCAAACGCGGCGGCGACAACCACGAGCACACCCGCCCACTGAACCCAGTGCAGCGTTTCTTTCAGGAGAAGCCACCCCGCGATCGACGCGAACACCGGCGTCAGCGCAAGCATCGGCACAACCGAGGAGAGCGGAGCGATCGCCAGCGCGCGAAAGAGCAGCACGTTTGCAGCGACCTGCAGCAACAAGACCGAACCACCGATCGGCAGGTACGCATGCTCTGCTTGAAACGAGTGCGTGGCAGCCGCCCAGCCTACAAAGAGCACACCTTGGGCGAGGTTGATCCACGCCGCAGCGCTGACCGGATCCACCACGGAGACGAGTTTCTTCCGCGCAGCGTCGAAGCCGCCCCACGCCAGAGCTGCACTGAGTGCAACCGAGAAACCCAGCAAACTGCTCATGCGTCGCGGCTAAGTCAGGACCAAGTCGGCTAGCCCCGCATCGCCTCGCAATGCGAGACCAGACCGTCGGCCAAGTCCTCGTACGTGTTGAGTTCCGCGTCGGTCCACACGTTTGGGTCTGCGTGCTGGCCGTGAAACACATCGAGTTCGTTCTCCAGACGAATCAGCTCGCGTTCCTCAGCGCTGTACGCGTGGGTTTCGTCGTCCACGTTGCTCGGCAGCTCGGTGGTCTCATCAGCGTCTTCGCCCTCGCGCTGCACCGACACTCCGGCAGGCGATTCGTCGCTCACCTGAGACTCGTTCAGTCGGCGAACGCGTAGTTCGCGTCGACGTCGATGCGCGTCGTCAAGATGCGTGAGTTCGTCGTAGCAGGCTTCGAACACCCGTGTCTCTGCAGCACGGAAGCGATCTGCGATGGTGAGTTCGTGCTCTTCGTCGCCCGCCGTGGCTTCGGCTTCGAGCTCGCGCTCCAGAACTTCGTCCTCTTCCGACGAACCACCACACGCCAACACCACACAGAGCAGGGGCCAAAAACGCATCGCGCGAGTCTACCCTAGTTGCGGATTGTCGCGACGCTTCCAGACGTATCCGTCCAACACGTAGTGAACCAGCTGCGGCAAGACCAAGAGTGGAACCAGCAAGCTCTTGGCGCTGAGATCGAGCGTTCGGCCCTCTCCAAACAACCAGGGTCGCTCGTGCCACACAAGACGATCCCACGCGGCTTCCTCTGCAAACGCGAGGACCGCCAACGTGAGTACGAACAGAGGAACACCGCCGCGCAGGATGCGCTGGACCGACGTGCCCGCGCGCCGTTTACCGTAGCGATAAGTCAGCCACAGATACGGGATTCCGTGAATCAGCACGTTGGTGACTGTGAACGCAAAGTCACCATCGAGCGCGACAATACCGACGTACCAACACGCCCACGTCGTCACGATCACCAAGACCGTTCCGGGGTTGGGTCGGTCTCCTCGCGACGTGCGCCACAACTGACGAACAAGCCAGATCGCCACCATGGTCCACTCCACACCCAAGGCGGCAACGCCAAGCCAGGATGGAAGTTGAAGCGCAAAGTCACCGTCCATGAACCAGTGGAAGTTGCGCGGAAGGTTGGCGTGCCACCACACCACCGGAGCCAAGGTGAACGCGTAGATCGCCAGTCGGTCGAGGGTGAGGTCGATTGTCGAACTTGGACTGCGACGCGAGTACAGAGCGATCCAGCCCGCTTGCTGTCGGACAAAATGAAATACGGCGATGTACGCGAGCACCGTCCAAAACAGCTGTCCGCTGTACGCGTGAACGATCACGCCGGCCCCGTAGCAAATCACCGGAGCGCCGAGGTAGAGCCACGGCCGACGACGCACTTCGGCAGGATCGAGATACACGCGGTAGAGCGTCGACCACACGTGCGCAACGTCGACGAGCAGCACACAACCGATCCAGATCCAATCCGGTGCATCGGACTCGAGAATCCCCAGCGCGGCGCCGACACCAAGAAGCGCAAACGCCAACGCAGCACTTCCACCAAACGCCAGAAGGTCGTCGCGACGCGAGAAGAGCCACGGACCCTGCGGAGCAAAGAGCGAGCTCACACCACCTCGTCGGCAGCACGGACGCCGTGGAAGAACGCTTCTTCAAACAACGCCATGCCTGAAAGGTCGGTGTGTGCGAGATGGATCCTGCCGCGCGCTTCAGCGAGCTGAGAACGACGACCGCCCAGCAAGAATCCCACGCGCGGACGGGTCATCGCGTGACCCCAGCGCCAAACATCGAGGCGCTCAAGCTGCTGGCGCAGATTGGGATGTGCGCGCTGTAGATCCTGCATCACCAGGGCACCAAGCGTGTCATGGTCCGCTTCGATCAAGGCACGTCGACTCTCGCGTGGGTCGTCTTCCAGCAAGGGCAGATAGTACGTCCACACGGTTGGACCAAAGTCGCGGCCGCGTTGATGCGTTGCACTGACATAACCGAGCGCCGGACTGTCGTAGAGCACGTTGTCCCAAGCCGGTTCGCTTCCACGCCCCCAGGGTCGGCCACGCAAGTGGAGGTTTGCCACCATCCACGCGCCGTAGTCGAACCCCTCGAGCCCTAGATCCAGCGTTGGAGCAACGCGAGCAGCGATAAAGCGAGGCACCGCCAACACGACGTGGCTCGACTCGACGATCGTTCCGTTGTCCAGATACGTGCGAACACCATCGCGATGCTCTTCGACGCGTAGCGCCATGCTGCCGACACGAACACGATCCGACGCCACGCTACGCATGTGGTTGACCAACGCACCGTTGCCCTCGGGCCAGGCCAGCAACGGTGCACTTTCACCATGCACATCGAGTCGGCTCGCCCAGTAGAACACGTGGGCCCACGCGGAGGTGTGTTCCAACTTCAGTCCGTAGTCGTCGCGCGTCGCGTAGTCGCACAGCCAGAGCAAACGTTCGGAGTCGTAGCCACGCTGACGCATCCACGTTCGCGCGTCGATCGCGTCGAGTTCAAGGGCACTGGGCGCGCGCGTGCCAACGGGCACGGAGAAGCTGTTCGCGAGCCCACGCATCTCCGCATCGAAGCGCTCGAGTTGTTGCAGGTCTCGCTGCGATGCACCGGCGTAGGGATACAAGCCGGGGTACCAGTACCCCTCGTAAAACACGCGTTCGTCGGGTTCGCGTACCAACACATGCTCCGCGGGCTCACCGTTCTCGAGGACGCGCATCTCTTCGAGCAGAGTGGTCAGAGCTTCGTTCGACGTAGGTGGCACCGGTAGGTAGTGCGCGCCCCAAGGAAACGCACTGGTCTCGCTTTGTTCGCTTCGCGATGTGCCGCCCACGGCATCTTCCAACTCCACCACCAGGAAGTCATCGACGCCGCGACGCGCTAAACGCCACGCTGCGCTAAGTCCCGCGACGCCGCCGCCCACGATGAGCACGTGTGTGCGTTGGACCTCGCCGTGACGAAGCTCGAGCGGCTCGCGAAGTCGGTGGCCACGTTCGATGTCAGGACCACGTAGTTCGCCCTGAATCGGAGCGGGTGGGTCATCGCACGCAAGTAGCGATGCGAAGGGAGCCCCCAACAAGAGCCGAAAAGTGTCGCGACGACTTAGAGATCCCACTGCCGCGCCTCTTCGTCGTAGTAGCGCACCAGCGTTTGCTCGTTCAGGACGTTCGCGTCGACGTCGACACGACTCATGTCCGGCGGAAAGACAAAGAGCGTTTGGAGCGTCGCGTCATCGAGGTAGCGCAGATTTTCCAGAGGCACGCGTTGAGGCGCATCGAAGGGTTGTGTGCGCGCCAGAACAAAACCCCACTCGCCAAAACTGGGCACGTTGGCGTGGTAAGGCTGCGTGTACAGGCCCGCTTCGCGCATGGTCTTTTCGATGCACCAATAGGAACGACGTGCGTAAAGCGGTGAAGTGCTTTGCACGACCATCGCCCCACCCTCCGCAAGGACGCGTTGGGCCAACCGATAAAAGCGACGCGTGTAGAGCTTGCCGAGGGAGAAGTTGCCGGGATCGGGAAAGTCGACGATGACCACGTCGAACTCGGCTTCGCGACCATCGAGCCAAACCATCGCATCGTCGAACACGACCTCCGCCCGTGGGTCTTCGAACGCATGTCCGTTCTCTTCGGCAAAGAGCCGCTCAGACATGCGCACCACACCTTCATCGAGATCGACCAAGGTGGCCTGCTCCACACTCGAGTAGCGGAACACCTCACGGAGCGCGAAGCCGTCACCCCCACCCAGAATCAACACACGACGCGCGGCTGGAACCAGTGCAAACGCGGGATGCACCAGCGACTCGTGGTAGCGGTGCTCATCGTTGGTCGTGAGCTGCAAGTGGCCGTCGAGATACAGCTGTGTGCTCAACCCTTGGGTCACCACGATGCGCTGAAACGCGGTTTGTTGCGCGAACACGATCGGGTCTTCGTAGAGATCTTGCTCGGTCCACAGCGTGAAGCGGTCGGCCTGCACGATCAGCGCGCTCAGCCCGATGATGACCAACAACGCGACGATGCGAAGCCCGCGAACCACCGGCGCCGGAATCAAACGACGCAAGGTGTACGTCGCGCCGATAGCCACCGCTGCGTTGAGGATTCCGAACACCAACGACGTGCGGGTCAGCCCCAGCGTCGGGACGAAGAAGAGTGCAAAGAGCACCGAGCCAAGCAATGCACCGACGTAGTCAAATGTGAGCACCCGAGCGACTAGGTCCTCGAACGAGAGTTCCTCTTTGAGGATGCGCATCAAGAGCGGAATCTCGAGACCAACCAGCGTTCCGATCGCGACGATGGTTCCGTAGAGAAGCACCCCGAACGCATCGGCGCGGGCAAAGCCCATGAAGAGCAGTGGTGCGGAGAGACCACCAAGAAGAGCGACACCAAGCTCCACTTCGATGAAGCGACGCGCAATGTTGGTCTTCACGTAGCGCGACAGAAAGCTGCCCACGCCCATGGCGAAGAGATACACCCCGATGGTCGTGCTGAACTGGGTGACCGAGTCACCGAGTACGTAGCTCGCGAGAGTGCCGGCCAAGAGCTCGTAGACGAGTCCGGACGTGGCAATGACGAGAACCGTGACAAAGAGAAGCGGCGTGTAGAGCCGCTCCGTGTTCGGTTCGTCAGCCGAGGAGGGCGGCGGAGATGATGAGCGCGACACCGAGGATCACCGAACCGATCAAAATCGCGAGTGCGACGTTTTGATCTTCTTCGATCTCTTTGCGCACGGAAAAGGGCGAGAGCTTTGCGATCAGCCAAAACGCCAAGCCGAAAAACAAAACGCCGATCAGGCTGAACAAGACCGATTGCACGGCGGCGTTAGCGATGGCTCCCCAGTCCACGCGGTGGTTCTACCGGAGATTGCGTCGCAAGGTCCAGCCCAGTGGTGGCGCGAGCAACAAGAAGAGCGCAATCGCCAGCAAGGTAGGCGAAAAGCCGCCGCTCAAAACCCGTATACGCGCGGGACCGTGGCTCGAACGCGCAACGACACGCAGGCGATATTCCGATTCGGGAACACGCCCAAATCCAACCACGGTCTTATCGCGAACCCAGGTGTCTGCTTCGCGCACGTGATCGTCTGCATCGACCAGCGCGAGGTGCACATCGGCGCGAGTGGCTGCGACTTCAACACGAAGTCCACCATCGGCCTCAAACGCCTCGCTGTACCGGACCTGTTCGGCGAGCGACTCCGGGCCCTCGTAGGGATGGTCGGTGGGCTGAACTTCAAAGTTCAGAAGTTCACGCTCTTCCGCGCCCAGCGCACCGCCGATCAGGAACGCCACCAGCAAAGCGGCGACCTTCCAGATTCGACTCACGGACGACTCACCAAGAGGACTGAGCCGTCACAGACGACGCGAGATGATCGCTTCGCGACGCAGCTCTTGGAGAAACGAGTTTTCCTGCCGCTCCATCTGGCGGCCCAACATCGCTTGGTAGAGCTCGTCCTTCATGTCGTCGTAGCTGGGCAGGTTGGCTCCGCCACGCTCCCGCTCATGCAGGTAGAAAATGTGGAACCCGTTGTCGCTGCGAATGGGGTCGGAAATCGTGCCCTCGTCCATCGTGAGCAGCTCGCGCTCCATGACTTCGGACAAGTCACCCTGACGAAGCCAGCCCAGTTCGCCACCACCATGTTGCTCCATGGCCTGCCCGAAGTTGTCGGGTGACGTGGACTCTTTGATCGTGTTGGCTTGGGATCGCGCTGCAGCGACGTCGCTGGCACTCGCACCTGCAGCCACGGGCACGAAGATCTGCGAAGCCCGAAAACGCTGACTACGATTGGCTCGACGAACGCGGGCATCGTACGCCTCTCGAACATCCGCTTCGGTGATGTTGACGCGGCCACGAACACGCTGGTTGAGCACCTTCAGGCGCAGAAGCTGGCGACGCAGATCCGAGCGGTATTGCGAGCGCGAGTATCCCTGCGCTTCGACCGCCTCCCAGAACTCGTCTTCGGTCAGACCATTCTGCTGAATCACGTTGCGAACCGCGCGCTCCACGTCGTTGCTGGTGACGCGCACCTGCATGCGGCGAGCAGCTTGCTGAAAGAGCTCTTCGTCGATCAGACGCTCGAGAAGCTCGCTGTAGAGCTGTCGAAGCGCTGCCATACGCGTCGCCTGATCTGGCTGACTCATCACCTGCGGCAGAAAAGGTGTCGCACGCCGACGAAGCTCGCTGAGAAACACGGCTTCGTCGTTGATGGTCGCCACCACGCGCTCGATGACATCCGCGCGCACGTGAACGCTCGACACCGAAAGAAGCAGACAACTCAGCGCGACGATGCGCATCACTCGTTCTCCATGGTCGTCTCGACCATCGGACTGGCCGGAGTCGCTCGCATTCCGTCAGGAAGCACGAGTTCACTGGGTGAGTCCGGGGTGACGAGCTCACGTGGAATCTCGAGCGGCCCCGTCGGAGCATCCGTACCGTCGAGGTTCACCTGGACCGATTGCAGAGCCGCTTGGTTCACCTCGACGTTCGCGTTTTCGCGGAGCTGGGCGACAAACTCTTCGACCGAGGTCTCGCGCTTTTGGCGCCAAAGCCGGTTCTTGATGGGGCGGCGCGCTTCTTCGAGCGTGCGGTGCAGGGCAGCACGGCGCCCCGTCAGCTTGATGATGTGATAGCCGCCATCGGCTTCGACGAGTCCGTCGTGCACGCCGCCGATGTTCTCGATCTGAAACGCCGCTTCGGCCACAGCCACCGGGATTCGATCCGGATCTTCTCCGTTGCCGTTGCGCGTTCCGTCGATTCCGAAGAAACGCAGGTCGCCACGTCGCGTGCCTGCATTGGTCTCCGGGTCTTCGTCGTAGCGTTGAGCGAGTCGTCGGAAGAGCGCCATGTCGTCCGGCGCAGCGAGAACCTGGCGCAATACAGAACGCGCCGTCGCTTGGTTCTTGATGAAGATGTGGCTCGCGCGAACCTGTGCGGGCTTGTTGAACTCCGAGGCACGCTCTTCGTAGTAGGCGCGGACCTCGTCGTCGGTCACGTCCGAGAGACGAATCCGGTCCTCGAAGAGTTCCTTCATCATCTGCTGAATCATCACCTGCTTACGGGTGCGAACCACTTCGGGAAGCTCGTGCAAGCCCTGGCGCTCGGCTTCTTGAGCCAGCAGTTCGAAGCGCACCATGTTGTTGAGGAACTCGCGACGACGCTCCGGCGTGTTGTAGCGGGCGCGCAGGTAAGGCGACTGATCCGCCAGCCGTTCGGCGAACTCACCCACGGTGATCTCCTCGTCGCCCACCTTCACCAAAACCTCGGCGGCTTGCTCCTCGGTCAGACCATGGACCAGCTCGTCGCCCGAGCTGTTGTCGGTGTTGTCGGGGGTTTCGTCGTCGTCGCCACCGCACGCAAATGCAAGCCCTCCCAACGAGAGGAGGATGGAAGCGAAGAGGATGGGGCGAAGGTGCGTCATGTCCTCGAAAGGCGGGTAGCACAGGCCCAAAACACCATCAACGCTGGAAGCATTCTCGGGTGGGCGAAAAAGCCGCGTCGGAAGGAGAAACAACGCAAAACACGGCGGATCCGGTGCGAGGTCCGGTACACCAGTTTACCTGTCCCCAGAATTTACTCGGAGGCTTTGGCAGCCAGGACTTCGTCGAGCTTGCCGTCGAGCTGTTCCAAGTCGAAGGGCTTGTCGAGGAAGTCGTCAGCGCCGTACAGCGGCGAAGTCATCTCGTTCAAGCGCTCGCCGATGCCGGTCAGCATCAACACCGCGGTGGTCTTCAACGACTCGTCTTCACGAATCGCACGACACACTTCCCAGCCGCTCATGCCCGGCATCATCACGTCGAGAACGATCAGATCCGGTTTCTCGCGACGCGCAATACGCAACGCTTCTTCGCCGTCGGAGGCTTCAAGGACGGACGCTCCGCACGACTTCATGTGTCGGATCACGAGTCCGAGAATCTCCGGATCGTCATCCGCACAAAGCACGGTCTTTCCGTTTAAGTCAGCCATCGAATGGCGCATCGTCCGAGCGAACGCCCAGCGTGTCAAGAACGAACGGCATCCCCGCGGCCAAATGGGAAAGACGCCTACTTGGCCCTACCGAGAGGCGCTGAGCAGCGCGGTCGGAACGCTCGACATCGCACTGCGAACAGCCGCGGAGAGCGCTTGTGCGGCCAGCCGGTCAGTTTGTTGGCGCCGATCTCGACGGGCGGCCTCGTTGCTGGTCGCGGCGCCGTTGAGGGTGCTGCGAATGTTGCCTTGGTCCAGCAGCATCAAGCTGACCTCGGCCCGGACACTCACCTCGCTTCGTGCCCGACGTCGCTGGAGCTGGGTGAGGTTCCCATCCAGTTGCAGGGTGGGCAGATTGCGGCGGCGGATCTCCTGCCGCGCGCGCGCATCCAAGGCTCGACTGTTTTGGAACACAGCCACGCCGCGAAGCAAACGTAGTGCGCGATGGATCTCGTTTCGCAGATGCGTCTCCAACGCACTGCTGCGGAAGTTGCTGCGGTTGGTCATGTCGCCAAGCACCACAACATAGCGAATGCGCGGCCAGGGAATGCGGTCCGCAGATGGAGCAATCGTGACCGCGGGGGCATAAAAGCCATCCCGACTACGCGTGCGCGGAGCCGCACTCGGAGCAGTCGCTGTCGTTGTGGTGAGCGTACGGATCGACCGCTCGGCCTGAAGACGAACTGCAGCAGACGAGTCTCGTTGTGCACGTCGAAGTGCACGCAAAGCCGAACGGTTGCCCAGGCGTCCAAGCGCGGTGGCTGCAGCAGCACGCACCGCAGGGTTGGAGTCGCGCAACGCCCGCTCCAAGTTGCTGCGGAATGACGCGTCGCGACTGTTGCCCATCGCAAACGCAGCCTGGACGCGAACACGGAAGTCACTTCCGCTCGAGAGTGCACGCGTCAGTGCGCTGCGATCTTGGGCGGATGCTGGAGCGACGATCGCAACGCCGATGAGCAGCACGAGCGCACTCACCCACCCGCGGGGTTTCCATCGTTCAAGGCACTTCATCGATCCACACCGCACACGAGCCGTCTTAAGAATCGGTGACCCAGACATGGGGCGTCAACCGAGGCTCTCCTGACAACGACAAAAGCCCACCAATTCCGTTGGGCTCGCTCTGAGAAATCAGACGTTCACCCCGATCCGGCATTCATCGGGACGCACAGGGATCGGAAATCAGAGCGAAAATTTCAGTCGGCGTCGGGTTCTGCGTCAGCACTCTGAGTTTCAGTCTCAGTCTGAGTTTCAGTCTCAGTCTCAGTCTCAGTCTCAGTCTCAGTCTCAGTCTGAGTTTCAGCCTCAGGCTCTGTCTCCGTCGGCTCTTCTGTTGCGGGAGGCGGAAGAGTGGGTGTCGCCGGCTCAGGATCGGTACAGCCGTCCTCGTTTTCATCCCGACCTTCCAACGCTTCTTCGTTCGGACACCGATCGTCCACGTCGGGAATGAAGTCGTTGTCGTTGTCCGGATCCGAACAACCGTCCTCATCCTGGAAACCATCCATGTCTTCCGGAAGGAACGGACATTCGTCCACGCTGTCGGCAATCCCGTCGTTGTCGGCATCGGGCATGCGTGGCGCCCACTGAATACCAAAGATCGCCCGGACCGCCGGAGTCCCCACTCCATCGGTAAATCCTGTTCCAACTGCGGTGGTGTAAGTCAGGTGTTCGTGCGTGAAGCGAAATCCGAGGCTTCCTTCAATCGCACTGCGCGCACCACCACCAAAGGGATCCCGCGCATCGAGCGCACCGTGAATCTCCGCCAATGCCGAGAATCCATCGAGCACCGGAATCGGCACCTTGATGCCCAAACCAAACAAGAGTTGGTCGCGAAACACCGTGTCACCAATGCGGCGATCGTACGGACGCGCACGCCATCCCAGCATCACCCCACCGCCTGCACCCAGCAGATGAAAGTCCGCCGACAACTGCAGATCGAACGTGGCTTGTCCTTCGCCGGTGAACGAGTCGTCGTCTCCAGTCGGCAACGATGCCGCGACCAGCAAACCGATTCCCGGTCCTTCGTTACGCCGTCGCAGTTCGGTGGAATCCCGACCGTAGAGTCGTACGCGACCCGACACCCGAAGGTCTCCAAAGCCACTCGACTGCAACGTCGGTCCGCCGTCGCCCAACGCGTCGGTGCGGGTGTTTTGGTAAAACACGATCGGCAGATCGAGCGCGAGTGCGAAGCGCCCACCCAACCCGAGTTGCATCTGGAGATCGCCACCGAAGCGATGTCGGATGACGTCACGGGTTCCTTCCGGCGTCGCACCGGTCAGCGAACCCTTCGTGTAGTTCATCCACAAACCGACGTTCCAGCGCCAAGGACCTGGGGTCGCGGTGGCGTTCACCCCCAAGAAGCCTTCGGCGTCGAGCGCCGGACGAAATCGCTCCGGGTCGATGTCGCGGCGTTGTGCCGACGACGGAACCGCGATCCCCACTACGATCAAAGCCGCGAGCACGCGCATGGCGGCGAGCATGCCGAAGCGGGGTGCCTCACACAAGCCAGGCATGCTAGGGAGCCTGGGTTGATGGTATCGTGGGAAACCTCGATGGGCGACGAGCCTCACTTCCGAAATGGAGGGCGAAGGTCGGTAGCGCTGCGACTTCGGTTCCGCGCCGGCGCTGCACTCTTGCATGAAGGCACCACCGTCGACATCGGACTCGGTGGCGCATTCGTCGAGACCATGCATGTGCCACGCATCGGTCAGGACATCGTTCTGCACCTGGTCTCACCCACGGCGTGGGACGAACTCGAGATTCCCTGTCGCGTGTGCTGGGTCAACGACGGGGGCGATGATCGACCTGTCGGATTTGGCGTGAAGTTCGAATCCCTGAGCGCTGGACAAGCCGGCGCGCTCTACGAACTTCTGCAAGCGGCGGAGTTCATCGGAGGAGCGACGTGAGTGATCGCTTCACTCCGTTGGGCGCCAAGATGGACACCGACATCGACGACTTGATCAACAGCTTCGACGGCGAGTGGATCGGTCGAGTGATCGAGGGGCGCTACCGGATCTTAAAGGAGCTCGCCGAAGGCGGCATGGGCACCGTGTACATCGCGCAACACCTCACGTTGGGGAAAGAGGTCGCGCTCAAGATCATTCATCCCGAGCTTGCGGGAGATGACGAACTCGCCGAGCGCTTTGCGCGCGAAGCGATGGCCACAGCGCAGTTGGACCATCCGCACGTCGCGAGCGCGATGGACTACGGCAAGTTGCCCGAGGGCGGCGCCTATCTCGTCATGCAGCTGGTCCGTGGACCGAGCCTTCAAGACGTCCTTGAGACGCAGGGACGCGTGCCTTGGGCTCGGGTTTGCGCCATCGGTGCACAGGTTGCCGACGCGCTTTCCGCTGCACACGCCCACGGCATTATCCATCGTGATCTCAAGCCTGAAAACGTCATGCTGGTGCCGCGAGACGACGGCAGCGAGCTCGTCAAAGTGCTCGATTTCGGCATCGCCAGGCTCTCCGACGACAAGATGAATCCGGTCGGGCGTCGTTCGCGCCTGACGCGTCGCGGAACCGTCATGGGAACGCCCGGTTACATGTCGCCGGAGCAGGCGCTGGGTGAACAGATCGACGAGCGCGCGGACATTTACGCGTTGGGCACGTTGATGTGGGAGTCAATGGTCGGTCGGACGCTGTGGGAAGGCGACACCCTGACCGACATCGTGCAGTCGCAGCTGAGCGAAGACCTGACGCCTCGACTGGCCAAGGAGGCCGAGGACCCGACCGTTCCGGAAGAACTGCAGGCACTGGTCGATGCGATGCTTGCGCACCATGCGGACGATCGTCCCACCAAGGCAAGTGAAGTTCGCGACGCACTTCGGCAGCTGACGCTCAAGGCCACCGTCGAAGCGACCGGTGGAAACCTTACGCCCCCGATGGGTGTGCCGCGCCAGGATCCGAAGACCGCGCCAACGATGGCGGGGCACTTCAACGAGCAACCCAAGACGCCGTGGAAGCTCCTTATTGTCGGACTCGTCAGTGCGCTCGCGTTGGTTGCGGTGATCGTCGTGGTGGCCTCGCTCGACGATGGGCCAAGTGAGGAAGAGGAAGCCGCGCTAATCGAGCGGATTCGTGAAGAAGCAGAACTCGCCACGCGAATGCAGGAGCTCGAGCGTCAAACCGGCTTGCTGATGAACGAAGAGAGCCAAGGCATTCGCCGGGCCGCTGCGACCTACGTGCTCGATTTCGAACCAGCGGATCAGGTGCAACTTTGGGTGCTTTCGCTCGCACATCTCGAGCTTGCCGGCGATTGCCAAGAGTGGAGCGCCGCCCTCGATGAGGTTGTGGAAGTCGGTGATCCGCGGGTTTTGCAGCGAGTGGATCGGCGTTTTCCGACCGGTTGGCGACGAGGAATGCGTCGCGATCCCTATCGGTGTGTGCGGGCGAAGATCACGGAGATCGTCGACGGCCTAAATCCCGAAGGGGAGTAGCTTCGGCGGTGGGCTTGGCTTCGGCGAGGTTGGGCTTCGGCGAACTTTTTTAGTGGGAAAGTTCGAAAGCTGAAGATTCGAAATCTAGTTTTCTTTTTTCTTGCTCGTTGCCTGACGCAACCGCGGGTCGAACAGAGAACGGAGCGTGCGCTTCCAGCTCGACGGAAGCGCTGCGGCGGCCGGACACCAAGAAAACAGAAATTTCGGGTTTCAAAATTTCCCACTAAAAAAGTGGCGAACAATTCCCACTAAAGAAGTGCACTGAAAGCCGCGAACGATTTACCCACCCGTGACGCAGCGATTTCGCCCCGCGGCCTTCGCCTTATACAGCGCCTCATCGGCAACCGTCAGCATCGCTTCGGGCGTGGCGAACTTTCGATCGATTCGCGTCGTCACGATTCCAATGCTTAGCGTCACCGCGATGTAGTCGCCCTCCCAGGGAATCCGCGTCGCCGCAAAGGTCTTGCGAATGCGCTCGCCAAAGATGAACGCGTTCCGCTCGTTGATTCCCCGCGCCACCACCGCAAACTCTTCGCCGCCGTAGCGCGCCACCACATCTTCGGTGCGGACGATTCGCTTTAGGAGCGCAGCGAGAACACGAAGCACCGCGTCTCCCGCTTGATGCCCATACGAGTCGTTGACGCGTTTAAAATGATCCACGTCCATCAGCAGCACACTCAACTCGGTGCCGTGACGGTTGGAAAACGCGAGTTCCTCATCGAGCCGTTTGTCGAGATATCCCCGGTTGTACGCCTGCGTCAGTGCGTCGCGAACTGTGTCCTCGTACATCCGACGAGTCGCCGCTTGCTCCATCTTGTCCTGCAAGCTCGCGCGAAAGACCGTGCTTGTTCCGAGCTGGATGCGGTCGCCATCGCTCAACGCGTGGGGTCGATGCAGTTTGATCCCATTGACGATGGTGCCGTTTCGGCTGCCCATGTCTTCGACGTACCAACGGCCATCCATCAGGTAGAAGCGGACGTGTTTGCGCGACAATCCGGAGTCGTCGAGGCGGATATCGCATCCGCGCCATCGACCTAGGATCATGTCGGACTCGACGATCACGACCGATTGGCCGTGCTGACCCATCAACGCAACAAGCGTGAGGCGGTCGCGACGCGTCACCGAGACGTTGGGGACTCCGGTGGTGATGTCCGTCGTCTCGTCTTCCGGCGGCGCGGGAATGGAGCTGAGGTTCACGTCTCCGACGTCGGACGAACAAGCTCTCTACTTTAGGGCTGCAGTTTCGCTTCGAACTTGTGGCCGTCGGGATCACGAACGAACGCCGCGACACTGAGCGCAGGCATCCACGCGAGTAAGCCAGAATTTTCCACTGCAACGGTGGACGCGTTCGTAATCGGGCCGTTAGTGCCCTGACGCAGTGCATCCATGCCCGGTTGTTGCGTGTCCAGGGGACAAGCGAATTGCTCTGTTGCGGCAGGCGAATTCTCACATGTCGCACAACGGGCACGCTTCCTGCTCTTGTTGTGGGCATTCGAGGGATGACGCTCCGTAAGGAGCCGTCATGCCGTCTTATGCGTCCGCGTGCTGCGCGGCGAACGGGAGAGGTGCGTTCGATGAGGACTGCGTCGAGGAGTGGGCTTTCGATCTTAATCTGGATGATGTCGCTGCTGGTTTGGGTCAGCGCTTGCGGCACACAACAACCAGCTGTTAACCGCGTACAACCGGGCGCGATCGATCGCGACGTATTTGAAGGCGACTGGTACTTCCTCCAGACCGTTATCGATACACCCTACAGCGCGCCCTACACCTTTGTGGGTGAGCAAGGCGCAACGGAAAAGATCGAGTGGGAGTTGCAAGAAGACTTGTTGCTCGCACGTCGCACGTATTCGCACATCGCGAACGGAGAACCCGAGGGCATCTCCGGCGCAACCGAAGAAGGCGCTGTGATCGCAGCGTGGAAGGTCGAGAAGCACTTCGACATTCAGCGCGCGTACAACCCCGTTACGGGTGAAACCCAAAACGTCATCGAGGAAAACGACGTCGACCGCCCCTGGTACGACCGCGACTACGTTCGCATCGACTGGTCACAAAACCTCGTCACCAACAACGATTTCCTCGTGGGCGCCAAGCTTTTCGACGGCATCCAATCCGAAAGCGTTGCCTACTACATCGAGCCTGGGTCCGGTCATCCACACGAGCCGCGCTTCGAAAGTGCACTCGGCGACGAAGAAGGTCCCATCGAATACATCGACATCGTCAACAAGATGTTCGTCCAGCCGACCACGTCGTTTATCGAAGGCTTCGGTGAAATCCCCACCTGCTTCCTGATCAGCCAGGGACACCTGGACTGCGCGCCTGGCGAAATCACGGTGCGCAACAGCTTCCTGCGCGTGGACCCGGAACGCGACTATGAACCCATGCGCTACACGGGCGACCGCATGGAGCGCTTTGGCTACTTCCTGACCGAACGCGCTGGCTACGATCCGGAGTACGGGGTGGTGGAACCCGCGCGCTTCCGATTCGCCAACCGACACAATCTGTGGCAGCGCAGCCACCGCACGCTCGACGGTGAACTCGTGTCGTGCACCAACGACTTGGAGTGTGGTGGCAACGGCAGCTTGTGCGACCTCGCGCTTGCAGAAGCCAACCGGTCCACCGACGAGAGCGGTCGCTTTGTTGGTGCGTGCACGATTCCCTACCGCGAGCGCGAAACACGCCCGATTGCGTATCACCTCTCGACGAACTTCCCGACCGACCTGATCTCGGATGCTGAGGATGTCGCGCGACACTGGAACACCGCGTTTGTCGACACCGTTTCGTCGCTTCGCGAGAACGAATGTCTCGCCAACGGCGGAGAAAACTGCTCGATGGAGCGGTTGCGTGCGGACCACCAGCAGATGTTCGTGCTCTGCCACAACCCGGTTGCGGCAGGGGACCACGAAGCGTGTGGCGCGGAAGGAACCTCCGCTCAAATCGGTGACCTGCGCTACTCGCTGCTCGGTTGGGTCAACGAACCGCATGCGTCGAGCCCGCTCGGCTACGGCCCCTCGTCGGCAGACCCTGAGACCGGTGAGATCATCATGGGCAACGCGTTCATCTACGGCGCGGGCTTGGAGACGCTGCAGAGCTTCGCGCGCGACATCATCGCGTTGCTCAACGGCGACGTGACCGAGCGCGACATCACCAGTGGCGACGTGGTCGACGCGTGGGTGGCACGCAACCGCGAACCCGGAGCACGTGCACGCGAAGCCGATGCCCATCCCACCAGCGTGGACGGCCTGAACGTTGATCGTGTCGCGGATGCGATGGACTTCGGTTGGGTGGGTTCCATGGCTACGCCCGGACGCGCACCCACAAGCGTGGGCGACTTCCTCGCTCAGTTTGAGCAGTCCGAAGCCCGACTGCGCCGCGAAGGTGCGTTTGGTGACGGCACCGAACTGGGAAGTGCGCGACTTCAGTCCCTGATCGGCACCGACATCGAACGACTGCTGACAGGTCCCGAGATGCGTCTCGCAGCAGGCGTCGACCCCGCGTTTGATGCCGACGATGAACACGTGATCGAGCAGGCATCGCCGCTGCGCGGCATGAGCACACAGCGTCTGAACGTGGTGCAGCAAATGCAGGCGCAGATGCACGAAAGCGGGCATTGCATGGTGCACGCTGACTTTGCCGACGAAGGCATGCTTGGACTCGCACGCGCGGTTCAACGTGCCGCGGACGGCCCCGGAAGCATCGAGTGGTACGGGCAGACCTATCAGATTCGTGAGGCCGATGGTTCGATCGACTACGCCGCCGTGCGCGACATGGTGCGGCATCCGATCTTCCACGGGGTGACGGCACATGAAATCGGACACACGATCGGACTGCGTCACAACTTCAGCGGCAGTCACGACGCGCTGAACTACCACCCGCGTTACTGGGAGCTTCGCGACGACGGCAACATGCGTCCGCGCGCGTGGGACCCGATGACCGAAGCCGAGATCGACGGCCGCATCCGCGAGTACGAGTACTCGACCGTGATGGACTACGGACACAACTTCGTGGTCACCGACGCGCAAGGCATCGGTCACTACGACCGCGCTGCAGTAAAGATGGGCTACGGTGACCTTGTTGAAGTGTTCGCCGATCCCGTTCCGAGCAGCAGCGAGGTCGCCTGGTTCAACTTCTTCAAGGCCAACTGGCCGATTCCCTTGCGGTTCTCCTCGTTCACCGGTGGTGAGCTGCGCGCCTACAACTACACGGACATTCCCGAACTGGTCGGTGGTCGTGAAGCTCTCGAACGTCGCGTCGACGTGCCCTACACCACGTTGGAGCCGCACCCGGATCTGGCTGGGCAGGGAATCTCCGACGCGATGATCGACGCCGAGGGGCGCGTGGTGGTGCCCTACGAGTTCTGCACCGACCAACAGGCTGACTTGGGTCCGGATTGCTACCGCTACGACGCGGGTGCCGATCCGTACGAAACCGTCAGCTCGGTGATCGACAACTACTGGAACTACTACATCTTCAACGCCTTCCGACGCGGACGACTCGGGTTCGACACCGAGGCGTACTCCGAGCGGATTTGGTCGCGCTACCTGCGCAAGCTCAAGTACGCCAACCAGATCTACTCGCTCTACCGTGCGGTGTTTGAAGACATCTTCGGCGACTCACCGAGCTTCGATGCCTTCTGGACGCGACAAGACGGAATGGGTCCGTACACCGCGGCTGTCGGTTCATCGTTGGAGTTGCTGACTCGCATCGTCACCACGCCAGAGCCCGGCAACTACGTGTCGGAGGTGCGTGGAGACGGAACGCTGGCACTGCTTCCCGGTGGCGGAGGTTTGTTCCCCGAAGCTGCAATCGATGCGTTTGACGGACGTGCGTTGGAGACAACGTGGAACTTCGACGACGGCTTGTTCTGGTTCGATCAACTCGAACGTGCCGGCTATTACTACGACAAGGTCTTGGCCCTTCAGACGTTGGTGGATCCGGAGAGCAACTTCCTCGGTCGCGATACAGCGTCGGATGTTCGCCGCTACCAGATCAACTTCTACACCTCGTTTTCGCCTGCTGTAACAGGGTTTTTCCGAGGTCTCTTGGGAGAGGATTGGACCAGCATCGCACCGCGCCAAGAAGGTCGTGAACTCGTGTTCCCCGATCCGCTCAACCTTGCGGGCGAGCCCATGTCGGGAACGCCGATCGACCCGAACGCGAACTTCTCGATTCAGTTGCACGCCGCCACGTATGGCATGGCGCACATTCCTGACACCTTTGATCGGACGTTCTTCCAGGCCGCACGAATCTGGGTCGAAGGCGGTGCCGAAGGAATCGATCCCACCTTGCCGACAGTGAGCTTCACCGATCCCTCCACAGGTCTCACGTACCGCGCGTTGTCCTATCCGGACGAGGGCGGAACCGAGACCGGACCTGCTGCGCAGATGCTCACGCATGCACAGCAACTCGCCGACAACGGAGCCGAGGCTGAACTAGCTTCGTTCGTCGATAGCCTCAACGTCGTTCGACGCTTGAGCTGGCTCTACGACTTCGGGAGTTGACCGCGTTAGCAGGCCTCGCCAGCGCACTTCACCCGAAGGTCCATTCGTAGGACATACCAAACCAAAACCATCCCATGCGGGCCTGTCGTTTCGGCAGGCCCGCAACTAATTCCAGCTGTTAACTCTGGGTGTTAACTTTGGGGACAGGTTAACTAGTTAACCGACCCTCGTTCTGTAACCCCATGAAAATACTCAATTCTGCTCTCGGCGAGTGGCTAGTAACCCGAAAGTGAGTTACTGATTAGCGCTCATGCGTTTCCTGCTCATCGCCGCGCTGTTCTTCGGCTGCGACAACGGTCCGGGGTTCATGCTCCCACCGGCCGATAGTGGCGTCGACGTCGCAACGGACGACGCCGCGATCCCCATGGACGGTCTCGGGTTCTGCGAGATGGTCGACTGCGGTAACGGCACCTGCGACTCCGACGCCAACACATGCTTGTGCGACGAAGGCTACGTGTTCGACGCAACTCTCAACACTTGCGTTGAAGTCGGCGAAGAGATCTGCACGCCCGACCGCACGGTCGGTGACTTCACGTTCTGCTACGCGACAACCAACGACGCTTACGACGTTGTCGTGAGGTACCAAGGCTCCGGACAAATCGATCTCGGCGCGAGCGAAACCCGCCTCAATGGAACCGACGTAGACCTCAGCGGCAGCTTCGATGCATCAAGCCAGACGTTCACGATTCGTGCAGCGGGCGTCGAAGCTACGAAGTACGCGTACCTGTTTCGACTGGTGACCACCGACGGCGCCAACGTTCGACCACTCTTCATCCCGTTCTGGATCGGTGATGGCATTCGCTTCGCCGACTTCACCTGGAACGATTCGATCGTCTACCAGATCTTCACCGACCGCTTCCTCAACGGCGACCCGAGCAACGACCTCGACAACTCCACCGGCTCACTCGCTGAAGTCGATGATTTTCGCAGTCAGTGGCAGGGCGGTGACTTCGCAGGAATCACTCAGAAGATCCGCGACGGATACTTTGAAGACATGGGCATCAACACGCTCTGGATCAGCTCGCCCATCGTCAACTCGCACAACTCCCAACCCCCTGTCGATCCAGCGGATCCGCGACGTTTCTCGAGCTATCACTCCTACCACCCGATTGCGACCGGCCACACGCACCTGGATGACTACGGCTACCCCAACCCCATCGAGCCGGCGTTTGGAACCGCGGAAGAACTACACGAGCTGGTCAACGAAGCCCACCGACGCGGCATCCGCATCATGCCCGACTTCGTGGCCAACCACGTTCAACGCGAAGCCAACATCTACTCGCGACATCCCGAGTGGTTCTTCGAGCACAACCAGTGTCACGACCGTTGGGACATCGCGCGCATCGGTTGCTGGTTTACGTTCGACATGCCGGACTTCCACTACGGCGCCAATCCGGCAGCCATTGAAGCCGTCGTCGACCACGCACTCTGGATGATCCAAGAGTTCAATTTCGATGCATTTCGCGCCGACGCACTCAAGCACATGGACGATGCGTTTGTTCGTGCCCTCAAGACTGCCGTCGTCGACGAGATCGAAACCACGGTCGACAATCATCTCCAAACGGTCGAGCCAACCATCTTCTACATGGTCGGCGAATCGCTGGGTGGTTGGGCGCGGTACCACGTACGCGCCGACATGGTGCAGGGCCAAGTCGACGAGGAGTACTACAACAACGTCAAAGCCTCGTTGCTCACCTTCTCCAACAGTGTGCGCGACCTCGCCAACTTCTCGCTGGCGAACGACAGGGCGTATCTCATCGAACAACCCACGATGGGCGGAGCAGGCGGTTACACCGGCGCCATCATGGGGAACTTCTTCGGCAACCACGATCAATGGCGCGCGCTCACAGAAGCCGGAGGTACCGCAAACCCCGACGCTTACAGGCGATTGCGGCTCGCTCAAACCTACCTCATGACCTCGCCCTACAACGTTCCGATGCTCTACCAAGGCGACGACATCGGCACCGAAGGCGAGCAGGATCCGGACAACCGACGCATGCAGCGCTTCGACGGACTCTCCAGCGAAGAACAAGCGTCGCTCGACCACGTTCGTGCACTGGGACTGCTACGCGAAGCGCATCCCGCACTCCGTCGTGGCGAACGAACCAACGTACTGGTCGAGGACTGGTTCTGGATCTACCGAGTCACCTACGAAGGTGAAGACGTCTACGTGGCCATCAACCGAGACGACAACAAGACGTGGTCCCCGCCCTCCGGCTACGTCGACGGACTCGGCAATTGCAGCGAGGGCAACATTCCGATTCTCTCATCCTGCGTGTTTGTTCGTGAGTAAACGATTTCTGATTCTGTTTGCCTGTCTTGGATGTGCTGGCAACAACGGCGACGACCCAGACAGTGGCACCGACGCTGCGCAAGACGCGATGCACGACAGTGCCCAAGACACAGCCACCGACGTCGTCGATTTTGACTCTGCTATCGACAGCACCACGGACACAGCGACTCCAGACGCGGGCACCGAACGCACGTGCATCAACGTCAGCGCGGATCCCTCAGGAACCGACGCCATCGAAGATGCCAACGGCCGAGGCAGCGTCACTGTCTCCGATCGCGACGAATGTCGACGTAGCTACACGCTCACAACCACGGCCTCGTTGCGCGACGGAAGGCCTGAAAACCCTAGGGTTTTGGTGGAACAGCCGGGCTGGCCAACCACGCGAACAGGTCACGACATGTTCGACGCATTGCACGCCTTGGCACTCGAAGAAGTTCGACAGTGCTCGGTGGAAGAGATCCGAGACTTCGCATTCAACGACGGCGACCCGGTCAGTTGCGGCGAAGGTGGATGCTTCGAAACCGGTCTGCTGTGGAACTACGTGTGGACACGCGACACCGCGTACGCTGTCGACCTCGGACTTGCAGCGATGGATCCCACGCGCGCACGCAACTCGCTGGAGTTCAAGCTCAGCGAACGACGCAGCGGAGGCGACCTACAGATCGTTCAGGACACCGGCTCGGGTGGTAGCTACCCGGTCTCGACCGACCGCGTGTCCTGGGCCATTGGCGCATGGACGCTGCTGCAGTACTTGGATGGTTCCGAGCGCGACGCGTTCGCTGCCCGCGCCCTGGAAGCACTGACCAACACTCTCGAGCACGATCGCACCATCGCGTACGACCCCACCGACGGTCTGTATCGTGGTGAGCAGTCGTTCCTGGACTGGCGCGAGCAAAGCTACCCGGAGTGGACCGCGGGCAACGTCGTGCACCTCGGCATGAGCAAGGCACTGGGTACGAACCTGTTGCACTTCAACGCGATGCAAGTCGCGGCCAACCTCGCGGACGAAGCCGGCGATACAAGCGCGCGGGACCGCTACCAAGGGTGGGCCGACGCGCTTGCGGCTTCGATCGTCAATGAGCTTTGGCTCGATGACGAAGGGCTTTTCTCCACCTTCAAGACCACTTCGCTCGACCCTTCGGCGACGCGTCGATACGACTTACTGGGCTCTGCGCTCGCTGTTGTGCTTGGTGTCGCAGACGCCGACCAGGCCGATCGCATCCTGGAAAGCTACCCGCACTACGGACCCGCAGCTCCCGTGCATTGGCCACAACAACAACAGACGCGCATCTACCACAACCGCGCGGAGTGGCCTTTCGTGGACGCGTACTGGCTGCGCGCTGCGGCACATGCCGACAACGATGCAGTGGCAGATCGAATCTCAGCTGCACTCATGCGTGGTGCCGCCATCAACTTGTCCAACATGGAGAACTTTGAAGCCGCTACTGGCGCGCCCTGGCTCGATGACGGAGATGCGTCGGGTCCGGTAGTGAACTCACAACGGCAACTGTGGTCGGTCGCCGGTTACCTCGAGATGGTGCACGGTGTTCTCTTTGGACTGGATGCGCGCCCCGAGGGTTTGGCCATCACGCCCTACATCACCCACGGCATGCGCAGCGGTATGTTCGGTGCCACCGATACACTGGTGCTCAACGACTATCCGTACCGCGGTCGCACGTTCAGCGTGGTGATTCACCTGCCCGAGAGCGCCGGCGATGGTGGCAGCTACACCGTTGCGGAACGACGCCTCAACGGCACGGTGTTTTCGGGCGAGGTTGTACCCACCGACATGCTGGAGGACATGAATCGCATTGATATTTTCCTCGGCACGTTGAGCGATGCGACCACGCTCACCGACCGCAGCGACGAGGATTGGCGCGACGTGTTTCAACCGCGAACGCCGAGAATTTCGGGCATCGACGACGTTGGTGGACTGCGTGTGAACATCGATCGAAACGGCGAAACCGAAGAGGTCGAGTTCCACGTGTATCGCGACGGTGTTCGCATCGGCGAAGACTTGGACAACACGACCACGCAGTGGACCGACAGCACGGCAGACACCGGACGCTCGCCTTGCTACAGCGTCGAAGCGTGCTTCGTGTCGAGCGGCAACTGCTCGCAACATGCGCCGCCCTTTTGTTGGTGGGGAGCCGGCAACGCGCGCATCCAATCGTTCCCGGCGAGTAGCTTCACGAATGTTGGCGGCACCAGCACCACGAACCATGGTCGCTTTCACTACGAAGCCTGGGGTGATGATGGACACCGACTGGAAGTGAGTGGATTCACTCCGGCGGCAAGTGGCGAGTACTTGTTCCAAGCCGTGTACGGCAACGGAGCCGGTGGCGTTGATACGGGAATCACGTGCGCGGTGAAGCGTCTCTACGTGCAAGAAGAAGGCGGCGCTGTCGCAGGTGAAGGCGCGCTGATCATGCCGCACCTTGGCGAGTGGAGCCGTTGGGGCGACAGCAACTTCGTGTCCGTGTCACTGGAAGCCGGTCGTACGTACCGCATCGTGATCGAGACGCACGACGACTACGTGAACATGTCGGCGTTCTCCCACTTTGAAACGTATGTGAACGCGGGTGGGCGCGGCGGTGAGTTCAACCGGGTGAATATCGCGGAGTTGAAGGCGCTTTTCAGGCCGTAGCGCCCAACGCATCCGCGAAGCATACGTCGGTTGACACCGGCTCGGTCCCGCGCAACGTCCTTACACGATGTTGACCCTTCACCAACGGGGAACCGCGCAGTACGACGAAGCTCTCAAAGCGCTCAGTCGACGTGGTGACGCCGACCTCGAACGCGTCGAACCCGCGGTCCGCGACATTATCTCAGTGGTCAAGTCACGCGGTGATGCCGCAATCCGTGAACTTACGGAACGCTTCGAACAACGCGTTCAAGATCACATCGTCGTTCCCAAAGAGGTCTGGACCGCTCGCGCCGACGAAGTCGACAACGACACCCGCGACGCTCTCGCGTTCGCAGCGGAGCGAATTCGCGCGTACCACGCTCACCAAGTCGAAAGCGGGTTTCGCTACGACGACGATGGAATCGAACTCGGTCAACGCGTGCTTCCGGTTCGCGCCGCGGGTGTATACGCGCCCGGAGGAAAAGCTCGGTACCCAAGCACAGTCTTGATGGCCGCCATCCCGGCCGCGGTTGCCGGAGTCGAACGCATCGTGTTGTGCACGCCACGCATCACACCCGAGATCGCGTGCGCCGCCGTGCTCGCCGGTGTGACGGAAGTGGTCGACGCCGGTGGCGCCCAAGGCATCGCGGCGTTGGCGTACGGCACCGAAACGGTGCACGCGGTCGATAAGATCGTCGGTCCCGGCAACATCTACGTCGCGTGTGCAAAACGATTGGTGTTCGGTCACGTCGACATCGATTCAATCGCCGGACCCAGCGAGATCCTAGTGGTGGCCGATGACGACGCGGACCCCGCTGTGGTTGCTGCCGACCTACTCTCTCAAGCCGAGCACGACGAAGACGCCTATCCCTTGCTCATCACGCTGAGTGAAGCGCAGGCCAATGCCGTGTCCGCAGCAGTCGAGACGCAGCTCGCTGAACTGCCGCGGCAAGACATCGCCACCACCTCGGTGAAGAACAACGGGCACACGTTCATCGTCGGTGACTTGGACGAAGCGGCACGCGTGGCCGACTCGTTGGCGATCGAACACTTGAATCTTTCGGTGGCCGATCCCGACGGCATGCTGAAGCACATCCGAGCCGTGGGCGCAGTCTTTCTCGGCTACAACACACCCGAAGCCGCCGGAGACTACGCGGCCGGACCGAGCCACGTGCTTCCCACCGGAGGCGCCGCGCGCTTTGCATCACCGCTGGGCGTCTACGACTTCTTGATCCGCACAAGTCTGATTCGCTACAGCGCCGAAGCGATTCAAAAACAAGCCGACGTGCTGGAATCGCTCGCACGTTTGGAAGGCCTCGAAGCGCACGCACGTGCCGTGGCCGCGCGTCGCAAAAAGTAGTTATCGCGGTATAAAACCGGCTTCGCGCACCAGTTCGCGCACCCGCGTTTCGGCGACATCTGCGCTGACAGTTGCCTGACCCAACGCGCGGTCGACCCGAACCTCATCGCACTCGGTTCGCAGCGCGCCCTCAAGCTTTCGAACACACCCATCGCAGGTCAGTCCTTCAACCCCCACTCGAATCAGTTCGCCCCGATTCGCGCGGTCGGGCGCTGGGCGAAACCGCGTGGCAAGTTCACGTACCGCAAACACCAACAACAGCGCTGCCAACACGATCGCGGATGTGAGCGAAACCCAGCTGCCTCCGTGTTCGTGAATGTGCGTGGCTGAACCCTGAAGCACGAAGTCGAACGCGTACCCTAAGCCCACACTTCCGACGATAATCGTGGCGAGGTACACCGCCAGTGCGCGCCCTCCGAACGCGCCTTTCACCGCGCCCACCGTTGCCAAGTTCGTCGCCGGTCCGGCCATCAAAAAGACCAGAGCTGCACCGGGCGGGAAACCACCCGCAACCAACGCTGCGGCAATGGGAACGGATGCTGTGGCGCATACGTAGAGCGGCAACGAGATCGCGAGGACCGCCAACATCGCCCAGACGCTGCCTGCATCCGCAACACTCGCAAGCGCCTCCTGCGGGACGAACGTCGTGATGGCGGCAGACACCAACACGCCCACCACGATCCACATCCAAATCGTCTCGATGATCTCCAACGCGTGAAGCGCACCTTGTTTCCACGTCGCTCGCTCCGTACGAACCGGAGTGGGCTCAGGCTCGGATTGTGATCGCGTGACCTGATCCGTCAGCGTGCCTCCCACCAAACCGAGTACGAACGCGCTACCCAACTTGAACAGCGCAAAGGGCCACCCCAACATCGAAGCGCTCACCAAGATCGAGTCCACGCCGGTTTGTGGCGTCGCGATCAAGAAGCCCACGGATGCGCCATCGCTCGCTCCGTCGCGTTTGAGACCAAGACCCGCAGGGATCACACCGCATGAACAAAGGGGCAGAGGCACACCGAGCAACACCGCTTTGAAGACCGAGCCACGACCACGAAGATTGCGGTGCACGAAACCTGGTGGAAGCAGAACGTGCAGCACACCCGCGACAGCAGCGCCGAGCAATAGCCACGGCGCGAGCTCAAGCATCACGTCCCAAGCCGCGGTCAGAAACGACATCCAGTTCGAAATCTGCGGCCGGCCACCACCATGGGCAAGCGCACGTTTTGCGAGCGCCTACCAATCGATGCAGTTGCCGGCACCCGCGCGGGGTTGCGCCTGGGTACCACGCAGCATCCGGTGGTCCGAACGACCTGACAACGATCCGTCATCGTTAACCTGACTCGGCTCGAAGCTGCCCTGGGACCACACCGGAGGCGCTGCGGGCCAACCGTTTTCAGCGTGTCCCCAGACTTGGACTTTCACGCGCGGACTCGCTTCACGACGATCCAAACCCGCGCTGATGAGTTCAGCTTCGCCGTCTCCGTCAACGTCGGCGATCACCGGTGGTGAACTCGAGTACCCCACTGCCGAGTACCGAGGGCGCGCAAGCGAGTCACCCGTCAGATCGAACACCTGCAGGGTTCCGAACCCACTAAGCAGCTCTGGTCTGCCGTCCAAGTTGAAGTCGAATGCTCCCTGGACGAACACGTTCTCAGGCAGGATTCGCATCACTCCATCTTCTTCGCAGTCGATGCAGGTTGCGTCGTAGACCGCAGACCCACCGTACGCCCAGAGCGCAAACTCAGCGTACGAGTCGCCGTCGAAATCGGCGATGGTGGGTGGACGCCCGGTGCCACGTGCACGACTCGCCAACCTGCGTTGCCAAAGCAACTCTCCGTCCACGGCCGAGAGGATGCGCGCGTACCCATCCGAGATCAGCACCACTTCGCGTCCCGGCTGTGGAAGAAAGTCGCCAACGCCACAGAAGCCATCCTCAAACGGCGCCGTCCATCGCAACGAGCCGTTCGCTTCAAACAGAGAGCGACCTGCGACGATTTCCCACGAACCATCACCGTCAATGTCTGCAAGACACGACGTCGGACCTTGTGTTCGAAGAACGGCGATTCCGTGCGACGTATCCAGAGGTCCTTGGGAGAGCAGCGTCCCATCACGACCGCGCAACACGGTTGAACCCAACACGACTTCGGGGTCGCCATCGTCATCGAGATCGGCCACGGACACAGCGCCGTTCGTTCCCCAGCTCCAGTTGGGATTAATGAAACGCCACAAGCGGGTTCCGTCGGGCTTGAAGGCCGCGATCACCCGCTTGCGACGCGTGACAAGACCCGGCCACCACGAGCTTCCAACAACGATCACTTCGTTCTGCCCGTCGGAATCGACGTCCGCGATGGCAGGTGTGGCTCGTGACTCCACCGACATCGTCCGGTCGAGCGCAATACTCACGACGGACTCTGGATCCAAGACGTTCAAAATGTGGAGGGCGAACTTCTCGCCACCGTCAACCGTCAGAAACGCCAGTTCTGGTGTTCCGCCGCCGACGAGTTCTCCCACCACAGGTGTTCCACTGACGGTCACGTGTCCATCGGACGGCCACGAGAACTCAAGTACCAGTTCGTCCCGACACTCGGGCTCTGCATCACGCGCGGCATCGCCTGCGTCGCTCAGCGCATCCAGCACGTCGCCGTCTGGGACGTCTCCGTCGAGCACCTCGCCATCCACGTCGCTATCGAAGACGTCTCCATCGACATCGACACGTGCATCAGCCGACGTCGAACCGTCCGGGATGTCGTTGACCAAGACTGAACGTCCGCAGTTGCAGCAGATGACCACGATCAGCAGCTCGCGAACGCGCATACGAAGGCGTAGCACGTTCCTGTGCACAATTGAGTCGCAGTTTTCCCACAGGTTTCCCCCAGACGACGCCCTTGACGGTGTGCAAGCGGGATCGCAACGTCGCCAACCCATGTCGACGCATGAACGACTCAAGGCCCTAGAAGAAGAGCTCGAAGCCAAGGGTGCCGATGGCGCTCGTTTGGAGATGGTGCGACGCGCACGCGTGTTCAAACGCTCGTGGGTCGACATGGCTGCGGCGTTGACGCAGGTGCGTCGCAAGCGTCTCTGGAGCAAGTGGGGATACGACGACTTCTTCGCGTACTGCTCGTTGGAACTCTTGCTGACGCAAGCCACGGTCGAAAAACTCACCGGTCATTACGCGGTGATTCGGGAGCACGCACCCAAGGTGTTGGAGCGTGATGGCGTCGAGCAACCGCTGCCCGCGTTGGACGCAATCGAGTACTTCGCGAAAGTCGTCCGCGACGATCCGGACAACGACGACGAACCTGAAGAGGAAGCGCTTGAAGAGCTCAAGCAGGCCGTGTTTGACGACAACAAGTCGGTGGCTGTGTTGCGTCGCACGTTCAACCCCGTGTTCTTTCCCAAGGACGAGGATGTTGAGCAGATTGAAGTGCTGGAGAAGCTGCGTTCCACCGCACGGCGCCTCGAAGGGTTGCTTCAGCGCGCCGATGGCATCAGCGAAGAGGCGGTCAGCCGCCTGACCAAGCAGTTGGTCAAGCTACGCGACGAGCTTGCCGAGATCATCCCGCGGGCGAAAGCAGACCTCGAGAAAAAGGCGTCCTAATTACGTTCCGAGGGTTACGTCCCGAAATGCCGCAGCGATTCGGCTGCGATCGTATCGATTGAGTTTGCCAAGCCGTGGTCGTCGTCCACCGCAACCAACTTCACGTTCACGCGCGGCTTGGAGAACTTCTCTGAGCTCTCGAAGGGAACAACTTCATCCCGACGACCGTGAATGATGAGCGTGGGCTGCCTTGGTTCGGGAATGGCGACCTGTCGCTGCGACTCTTCGAAAAAACCGTAGTGCAGTGGCGTCGGCTGCTTGGTCGCGTCGGGGACCATCATGGTTCCCTGTTCACGCCACTTGGTGATCACGTCCTGGCCAAAAAGCAGCGGCCAACGCGCCGCGAGATTGAAGCCCGGACACAACAAGACCAGTTTGTCGACGCGCTGGGGTCGCATCTCGGCCCAACGCGCTGCGAGCCAGCCGCCCAAACTCGAACCGATAAAACGCCACGGCGCGTCTCCCAGTCGGTCCATCTCGTCGAGGTGCGCAAGCATGGCCGCATGGCTCAGCCGCGCGAACGAAGGTCGGTTCAGGTCGGGCAGCCACAGGTCAATCCCTTGAGGAGCCAGACGCTCTTTGAGCGCAACTCCCTTGTAGGACTGGGCGCTCGAGGCAAACCCATGCAGGTAGGCGTAGCGGTACTCCAACGTTGGAAGCATACCGCGGAATTACGCGTGGACGCGTCGCGGCGAGTGACTATGGTGCGCCCCTACAGGAAGTACGTCCGGAATGATTCGACTCTACGACACGCTAAGCAGTGAGAAGAAGCCGTTCGAGACCCAGGAAGAGGGCAAGGCGAAGGTCTATGTCTGCGGCCCGACGGTCTACGACTTTGCGCATCTTGGTCACGCACGCTGCTACATCGTGTACGACGTACTGATCCGTCATTTGCGCGCGTCCGGGTTGGACGTGAAGTACGTCCGCAACATCACCGACATCGACGACAAGATTCTCAAACGCGCCGCGGAGAACAAGGAAGAGCCAAGCGAACTCGCCGAGCGGTTCACCGATGCGTTTCAGAAAGACATGATCACGCTTGGGTGCGCCGTGCCCGACGTCGAACCGAAGGTCAGCGAGCACTTGCAGCAGATTTTCGACATGGTTCAGACCCTGATCGACAAGGGACATGCCTACGAGTCCGACGGTGATGTGTACTTCGCCGTCGAGAGCTTCGAGGGCTACGGAAAACTGAGTCATCGCGACCTGAGCAAGTCCGAAGCGGGTGCATCAGGTCGCGTCGACGACGCACAGGTTCAACGCAAGAAGCATCCTGCGGACTTCGCGCTATGGAAGAAGGCGCCTGGTGACGAGGGGGCACGCGGCTGGGAGAGCCCTTGGGGCTACGGCCGACCGGGCTGGCACATCGAGTGCTCGGCGATGAGTACGACCCACCTCGGGGAGACCCTCGACCTGCATGGTGGCGGTCTCGATCTGGTTTTTCCGCATCACGAAAACGAAATCGCCCAGTCCGAGTGCGCGACCGGCAAGCCGTTCTCCCGTCATTGGGTGCACAACGGCTTCGTCGAAGTCGACAAGCAGAAGATGGGGAAGAGCCTGGGGAACTTTTTCACTGCTCGGGAGCTTTTCGATCGCGTCGAGCCCGAAGCAATTCGCTGGTTCATGATGACGGTGCACTATCGCGCGCCGCTCAACTTGGACTGGACGCTGGACGACGAAGGGAACGTCACGGGCTTCCCGCAGTTCGAAGAAGCCGAGAAGCGGGTCGAGTATCTCTACGCGACCAAGCAACGACTGGCATCGCTGCCTCCGAAGCGCATCGTGGAGCGCAACGATCAGGCGCCCGCAGAGATCGCCGGGTTCAGTCACGCACTCGAGAAAGCGCTCGACGACGACCTCAACATGCCGGTCGCGTTGGCCGCGCTCGCGGAACTACTTCGCGGAGTCAACGAGCTGTGCGATGCCGCAACACGCAAGAAAGGCAAGGTGGCCAAGTCCGTGGTCGAGACCGCTCAGCGAGCCTTTGAGGCGCTCGAGCAGCATCTCGGTTTGGGAGCGCAGGACGCCGCGGCTTTGCTGGAGCGAGTCCGCGATCGTCGGGCAGCGGCTGCTGGAATCGAAAAGTCGATGGTGGAGGCCAAGATCGTCGAGCGCGATGAGGCCCGAAAAGCCAAAGACTTTGAGACTTCGGATCGCATTCGCGCGGAACTCGCCGAACAAGGCGTGGAGCTGCACGACGGCGCTGAGGGAACGACCTGGACCATGCAGGCTTAGGCGTTCTTTTCGAAAACCCTGCCTCAAAAATATGCGAAGCTAGCGAGCGATGGCCATTCCGGAGCCCATCGCAACCGGGACTCTGGAGCAGACGCCGCTGGCGCACGTCCTGCTCAAAGTCTTGGAGCGTAAGCTCGACGGTACGCTGGCGATTTGGCCGGAAGATGGCAGCGGTGGGCAAGACCGCGTGCTCTTTGAGCAGGGCTTTCCCGTCGCGGCCCGTTTGCTCCAGAGCGCAGGCAGCCTCGAACGCGGATTGCTTCCGCTGTTTCGCCGTACCAAATCGCCCTACGCGTTTTATCCGACCGACCTGATCGGACAAGCCGTTTCCGTTCGCGGCAAAGTCGACCCCTGGCTTTTGATCGCAGCTGCACTTCGCGGAGGTGCCCGTCGCGACATCGTCAACACGTTGCTCTCGCGCTACGGCCAATCGCGTCTGCGCGTCAAGCGCAGCGTTGACCTCAACCGCTTTGGGTTCATTCCAAAGGAGCGAGCGTTCCTCGACATGATGCGCGCGGAACCTCAGAGCGTAGGCGGACTGATCGGTAACTCGGGCAACGAGAAGGTCGCGCGCCGCACGCTCTACCTATTGACGATCACGCAGTGCCTTGAAGTGTTCGAAGGCGAAGTTCGTCCTCCAACGGGTTCGCACTCGCTTCCTCCACGCACGTCGCAAGCGCCGCGAACGTCGCAAGCGCCGCGAACATCGCAAGCTCCCATCAAGCCGCAACCGAGCCAGGCGCGTCCTTCGCACCCCGCCGCGAGTTTCGAGGACATTGCAGCCGAACTCACCTCGGAGGAGTTGCCGCTGCCTGATTTTGGCCCCGAGCAGGAACGCGAAGATCCGACCGGCACACAGCCGATCGACGTCAAGCCGAGCAAGATTCCACGCCGGAGCATGCCGCCTCGACGTTCGGGCGCCCCCGTGGACACAGGTTCGCACCAGGCGATCACCGGCTCACACAAAGCAGTGTCCGACGAGCCGCCCAAGCCGCGCAGCTTCGACATCGAGAAGCCGCCCGAACCACCGCAGCATCTGTCTGCGGAGTTGCTCACTCACTGGGTTGAGCTGAGTGAGCTTGCGGTCGAGATCCACGACAAGAACTACTTTGAGATGCTGGGGATTGAAACGTCTGCTGGACCTGACGACGTGCGCAACGCGTTCTTCGCCCTGGTCAAGAAGTGGCACCCCGACCGTCTGCCGCCGGAACTGAAGGCACTGTCCACGTGGAACGATCAGATCTTCCATCACTTGAGTGAAGCCGAGCGCGTGCTTTCGGATTCACAAGAGCGCGCCAAGTATTTGAAGAGTGTTCAAGGTGGTGGGGGTACACCGCGCGAGGAACGAAAGCTCAACGCGATCCTCAGCGCGGCGATGGAGTTCCAAAAGGTCGAGGTGTTGCTGCGACGCAAGCACTACGACGAGGCGATGCAGATCCTGGACGACATCTTGGAGCTCGTGCCGGACGACGCGGACTATCTGGCCACGAAGGGCATGATCATCTTCCGCGAGAATCCGCACGACAACAAGACGCAAGATCGAGCAATCAAGTGGCTTGAGCGGGCGCTGAAGCTCAACGACCGGAACGAACGCGCCCTCCTCGCCTTGGCGAAAATTCTCGATCGCCAGGGGCAACGCCAAAAGGCGATTCAACTCTTTCGCCGAGTTGTCGAAATCAATCCCAAGAACCTCGAAGCCACGCGCCAAGTACGTCTTGCGACGATGCGTGGCGAGTCGAAACGCCCCGGAAAAAGCAAGGGATCGAAGCAGAGCGAAGGGCTGCTGTCGAAGTTCTTCGGCAAGAAGAAGTAGCCGAGGCCGAGCACCGCAACGCAAAGAGGCGGGCACGCCGGACCCGGCATCGGCATCGGCATCGGCATCGGCATCGGCATCGGCATCGGCATCGGCATCGGCATCGGCTTCGAAGACTGAACACGTTTCGGAGTAATTTGAGGCTGCTCTCACGATGAGACACATCCGGAGAGCAGCCTCGACCAGCTAGCGTGACAGGACGTAAAGCATCGCCTGCGTCTCATCGCTCAACGCATACACCGGTGCGACTGCGTCGGGACGGAGGATGCCGAGCGAGACGGCGACGTCGAGAACAGCATCGACCTCACGATTGCTGCCGAGTGCCATGGCGTACTGGTTCCCGCGACGCTTTCCACGCTGCGCACTCCCTTCCGCCACGTTGAGTGGAATCGAGCGCACTGCGCGATGCATCTGTGACGCGAGCTCAGTATCCGCAGCCTTCAACCGCGGCATGACGACTTTCTGAATGAGAGCAACCAGCTCCAGAGACTTCCGATACGCGATGAACGAAGACGAGGACTTAGACATGTTGAAGGACCTTCCGAGAGACGCGACGCGTTGCGACAGTGCAGCGAGACCGCCTCATGCAGCCCCTCCGCCCGGACGTGCCCCGTGCTGAGCGTGCTTCGCACGCACTCTGTTTATTGCTCGGCATGCGGCGAGCGAAACTCGCGCGGCGAACGAGAGCCTCGCGGTCAACCCCGACGACGAGCGAAGCGAGGAGGAGTCACGGAGCGAAGCGGAGTGGCGCCCGAAGGGCGGGGTTTACGCCGCGCGAGCGTTCGGGCACTCCTGGGGCATGCAGGCGGACGAGCAAACACGACCGCGGCGCACGCGTTCCAACCCACTGAGCGCTGAGACTGAGGCTGAGACTGACACTGACACTCAGACTGAGACTGAGACTGAGACTGAGACTGACACTGACACTGAGACTGACACTGACACTGACACTGAAACCGAAACCGAAACCGAACGAGCGTTACTCGCAGCCGTTCAACTCAAACGTGTCGATCACACTGTCATCCGCTGCGATCGCTCGGACGGTCGCCACACAGCCCGAGATATCGAGCTCGACGTAGCTGTGAATCTCGTCGTTGCTCGACACTTCCCACCACTGCGGCGTCACGTCGCCCCGCAACGACGCACCACCCGCGCCCGCGACGATATACGTGATCGACTCGTTGTCGCGTTGCGCCACACACCCGTTTCGAATCGGCAAGGTGCGTTCGTAGTGATGGTCGTGGCCGGTCAGCACCAGGTCCACCCCGCCCGCTTCCAAAATCGGAATGATGAAATTCCGAATGCCCACGTTGTTGTCGCGACTCGAGGAGCTGTAGGGCGGATGATGAAAGAACGCGATCTTCCACGTCGCGTCACTCGCGGCGAGATCCTGCGCAAGCCAATCCAACATGTCGTCCGTGAATCGATCGGCAACGTCGAGATAGATCGGGATCACCGTTCCATCGGTGCTGTCGAGTGAAACGAAATGAACGTCGCCGTAGTCGAAGCTGTAGTACCGCTCCTGCTCGTATTCACGCATCGCCTGCTCGGGCAAGTAGTAGACGTCGCGGTACGGTTGCGCTCGGTCGGTCTTGTCCTCGTGGTTGCCGATACTCGGCCAACTCGGAACCCGATGCAGAAAGTTCCGGTACACGGTGAACATGTGCTCTTCGAACTCAGGAAAGGTGCCCGAGCCGTACGCCATGTCGCCGAGGTGCAGGAACAGATCGTAGTCCTCATCCTCGAAGAGCGCGGTCAACGCGAACTGCCCATCCGAGCTCTGTCCGCTGTCACCAAACGCGAGGATTCGGACAGTACGTTCCCCTGTCTCTGCGCCGGCTCCTGTCCACGCAGTGCGGAAACCAAGACCCGTCGCCAACGGGACGCCGTCTTCCAGCACTTCGTAGCAAACCACCGAACTCGGCTGCAGACCGGTAAGGGCTGCATCGAAGGCAACGTAGTCTTCGGAGTCTTCTGTCCGCTCCGTGTTGAACGCTTCGGCGTTCGCGGTGACTTCGGTCCAGTCTCCGGTCGGTGAACGAAACCGTACTGTGCCCGTCCCACCACTGGTGGTCGTCCAGATCACCCGCGCACTCGTCGGGGTCACACTCTGAATGTATGGCCAACGACGAAGCGTGGTGCCATCCGGAAACAGCGGTTCGCCACAATCGATCTCGGGGGCGGGTGCGGTGGTCGGGGGATCGGGCAGGTCCGGCTCGTAGTCTTCGTCACGCGCAATGCACGCTTCGAACGCGTCGGGCTCGCCGGCGTCTGGCGTGCCCGTATCTTCCTCCGGAGCAAGCCCAGCCGCGTCTTCCTCAGCGCCCGCTTCGCTCGCGTCGGTTTCGTCCGCCATCGACGCGTCTTCAGGATCGCCTCCCGCGTCGTCATCTCCACAGGCCAAGCCGAAGCTCAACGCCATTAGAAGCACCCACCGCACGGTCAAACCCTGCCGAGCGAGCCCGGTTCACGCAAGTGCCTTAGGGTGACGTTTGCGTTTCCTCGGCGGTTTCTGCCGCAGGCTCTTCCGTATTGGCGCGCAACGGAAGCACGAGACTGAACGCACCGATTCGGTGAAGCGGCGCAGCAGGATTGCTGACGATGAACGCACGCAATCGAATCGTTGCGGGATTGCCTTCGTGCTGAAACGTACGATCGACGTTGGTTGCGCCGATGCACAAGTCACCCACCTTGCGCACGTGGATCGAGCCCGGCCCAGCGGAGCTTTGCACAGCACCGCTTGAGATTGCGCCCGCGATCGCGTCGTACTCTTCTTGCGTCAAGGGGTCTGCTTCTTCGGGCGCGGTGCCAAACGTGAACCCACCAACGACTCGCTCGGCAGGAGGCATCGTATCGGTGCGCAGTCCTTCCAAGTCGGTAGCCAACACTTCGCAGCCGGGGTCGCGGCGTTCCGGAAGCGGAACGGACTCACCGAAGCTTCCTCCGGCGGCCATTTCCATCGCCCGCTCGTTCGGCAAAGCGACCGTCCACGACGACGCAAGCACCTTCCATCCGTCGTCGACGCGTCCGTAAATCTGAACCGCGTGATACGTCGCCTCGAGGTTTCCTTGCGGACCGATCGCGACCGTGTGTGCGCTGTATGCAGTATCTCCAGCCAGTTCGAAGAGATGCTCTTGGACTGTGACTTCCGCAGGCTCGGAGTTTCCAAGAACGCGTCGAACGGTGGTGTTGACTGCATCGCCGCCGACCATCACCGCAACGTCCGCGGGCCCAAGCATGAAGCTCTCCGCATCGAGCCGATGAGTGGCGAGGAATGCATCCGCGTCCGCGTTGCGCAGGGCAACGACCTGGGCTTCGAACACCGCCTGGAGTTTTTCCAGATCGGTTTGTCCTTCGACCACGGTGTCGTCGCCGTAGGTGATCTCTTCAACCGGTGTTTCTGACGAACCGCCGCAAGCGGCGAGTGCGAGAATGATGCACGCGTGCTTCATGTTCCTTCCCCCTTCTTGGCCGCTGACGTACCGGAGTTTTGGGGAGGAATAAAGAACGCGTATTGATTAATGCTCGATTGAGACTTTTTTGTCCGGACCAGTCGAACGAACGATGAATAGGAAAACAACAGGCTGGGTACGCGCGATCGTCTTCGTCGCGACGTTGGTGGTTCCGTTCATTCCGTTCGAGGACGGGTCGTTCTTTGATTGGATGTGTGGCTACACGGTCGACTCGTTCGGCAACATGACCACCGGCTACATTCAAGCGTACTTGCTGTGTTGGATCATGATCGCGTTGCCTTTGGTCATCATCGAAGGACTGGTACTGCGATACCAGTCACCCTCAACGGAGTCGCCTGCCGAGGAATGAACGTCCGTCGCCTCGAGTAGCGAAGCGACCATCGTGCCCATGCCGTTGCCCGTGCCTCTGCCCACCAAGCAAAAGGAAGCGACGCGCGCCATGGCATCTTCCCAAGACCAAACCAAGACCGATCAAGACCTGCTAATCGGCGAGAGCGTAGATGTGGTGATCATCGCTGCCGAACACCAGCATCCCATCGCGAATCATCGCCGGACTCGCGTCAACGTCTGCAGCGGCTTCAAACGCCCAGCGCAGCTCCCCATTCGGCGTCAGCGCGTACAAGTAGTCGTCGTGTGCACCGAAGTAGATGTTCCCGTCGGCATCCACCAGCGGCCCTGACGCCACACCGATCTCGGTGGTGTCGGCAACCGTCACCGGGAAGTACCAACGCAACTCGCCATCGTCGGCGTTCAAACACACCACCCGCGGACGCGGACCAAACACGCCCACCAGCACTGCGTTGTCGCGGGTCAAACCCACAGGCGCGCGAACCATTCCCTCGACATCCGCAGACCACCTCAGCTCTCCATCACGCGTCAACGCGTACACCTTGTGGTCGTCACTTGCGAAGTAGATCGTTCCGTCGTCGCCGATGACCGGACTCGAGTCGTTGTCGTCACCCGTGCGGTAGCTCCAACGAAGTCGGCCATCTGCAGCCACCGCGTAGAGGTGGTCGTCCTGCGAGCCCACGTAGACCGTTCCGTCGTCATCGACTGCAGGTGTGGCGAAGATCTTGCCCTGTGCCTGGAACTTCCATTCCACGCTTCCATCCGACTTTACAGCCCACAGTTCGGAACCCGCACCAAAGTGGATGATGCCTTCGTCCGAGATCACAACGCCCGTGTCTGCGTCGCCCTCGGTTTGAATCCGCCATCGCGCTTCGCCGCTGCGAGAGAACGAAGTGAACACCCGCGAGTCGGCTCCCACGTAGACGTTGCCCCGATCGTCGACCGCAGGGGTGGAGTAGATCGGGCCCCCCAAGTCGCGTCGCCACTGTTCGCCGCCTGAGTCGTTGAGCGCGTAGAAGGTTCCGTCGTGACTTCCGACGTACACACGACCATCACGCGTGGCGACGGGCTGCGCCGTGATCCGCGATTGCGTTTCGAACGTCCACGCCACGGTCGCTGCGTTGGGACCACGAAACTGGGTACGGCCCGTGTGCCGACGATTGCCTCGATACATGAGCGGTGGACCGTCGGGCATTTCAGCAACCGGCTGGCCCGCGCGGGTTTCCTCGGGCGCACGATCGCCTTCATCGGTCACGCGAACACGAACCGGTGCGCCGGGAGCAGGCCGTGCTTCGCGCAGCTCAGCGGAGTCGTCGCGCCCCAACCATAGGAAGAGCATGGCTGCGCCAGCAGCTGCCCACATCCCCACCAAAATCATCGTGCGCCGGGTCAACCCCAGCTGCTTAGCATGGGCATGGCGGACGCCAGCCGCCCGCCCGCCAAATCGCCAATTCTCGAACGCAACGTCGAGGTTTTCGATGCGCAAGGGCCGGCACGAACCCTGCCTATCGAGCTGCATGGTCAATCATCGCGAACGACTCGCGCGAAGTGGTCCCCACGCGTTGGACGATGCAGAACTCGTCGCGACACTACTCGGAACTGGGACACGCTCACTGCCGGTCACGGATCTGGCCAAAGCGCTGTTGGATCGGATTGGCGGCGTGGGTGCACTTGCCCATGTCGATGTCGCGCAACTGCAGCAAATCGATGGGCTTGGCCCTTCCAAAGCTGCGCAGATCGTCGCCGCAGTGGAACTCGGTCGTCGAGCACTCACGCGCCCGCTGCCACGAGGTCGACGCGTGGCGTCGAGTCAGGATGTGGACGCTGCGCTTCGTCCCTTGCTGGCCGGCGAACCGGTGGAGCACTTCGTCGCGTTGCTGCTCGACGCGAAGCATCGCCCGATGAGCACGATCACTTTGGCCATCGGAGGTCTCACCTCGTGCGCGGTGGAACTGCCGAGTGTCTTTGGCGCGATCTTGCGGCGAGGCGCGGCGGCGGTGGTGTTTGCGCACAACCACCCCAGCGGAGTGCCGACTCCAAGCGTCGACGACCTGACGTTGACGCGACGACTTCGCCGGGCTGGTGAGCTGCTGGGCATCGAAGTGCTGGATCACGTGATTATCGGTCGGGAGGGCTTTTTCAGCTTTCTCGACGCGGGTGAGTTGGAGGAGGAATGGAATCCGTGTTGTGTTTCGTCGTAGGGCTGTGGATCGCAGGAATTCCTGGAGAATTCGACGCTTCCCAGCGAAGACCCGAGCTTCGACCAGGCGTGCGGATCATCGCTGCCTTGACACCCCCAAGGGTGCGTGCTTACTTCCCCGACCCTCGATTGAGGGCAAAGAAGGACGAACGTCGTGAAGCGTACTTACCAACCCAGTCGAACTCGTCGCCGCCGCAAGCACGGTTTCCGCGCCCGGATGAAGACGAAGGGTGGCCAGAAGACGCTCGCCCGTCGTCGCGGCAAGGGCCGTAAGCGCCTGACCGTCAGCACCTACAAGAAGTAGGCTGGCGCGCGAGAGCGCGAAATCCATGAGCGAACGACATCCTCGGCACGCCCGCGTGCGGAAGCGGGGTGAGTTTCGTCGCATCCAAAGCGAGGGCCGCAAGGTCCACACAAAGCACTTCATCGTGATCCTGCATCCCTCGTTGAACGAGGAAGCGGCTGGAACACGACTCGGCATCACGATCACCAAAAAGGTCGGCAACGCGGTTGAGCGCAATCGAACCAAACGCGTCGTGCGTGAGGTGTTCCGCCGCAATCGCGAGCTTTTTCCGCAGGGCGTCGACCTGGTGGTGATCGCCAAACGAGGTGCCCCCCAGCTGGGCTTTGACCAGGTTCTTCAGGAAATCCGCGCGGTCTCGAAAGCCATGCATCGCAAGGCGACGAAATCTCCGTCGCGCGGGGCGCGTAGAACAGTGGAAGTCGGCAAAAAGCCCACGAAACAACGCAAATAGCGCTTGCGCCTGGGCCTCGAGGCAGCCAAACCGTTCCAACTGCCTCCGACCTCTTCCTCTCCTTTATGGACGACCCCAAACGCCAGTTTTACGTCCTCGGCGCCATCGCCGCTGTAGTCGCCGGTATCTACCTGGCCGGCGAAGTGTTCGGAGAACCGCAAGATCCCAACGCGGACCCGAGCGCTCAACAGCAAGAGCAAAGCGCCGACACAGAGCAACCAACCACGTCGCCGACCGACGGTCCGCTCGCAGGAACGCCGCTCAACGAAAGCAGTCTGCCTGCTGCAACCCGTGAAGAGCGCGATGCGGCACGAACGCTCTACACGATCGACACCGAACTGAGCCGGGCGAGTTTCTCGGACCACGGCGGTGGTCTGGTCTCGGTCGAACTGAAGAACGAGCAGTTCAAAGAAGACGACGGCTCGTTCCTCGACCTCGTGACCACGGACAAGGAGCAGTATCAGCCCTTCCGCATTCAGGTCACCGGGGCCGACATTCCCGCCGACGCGGTGTGGCAGGGTGAGCAGCTCTCGCCAAGCGCGATTCAGCTGACCTGGGAAGGCAACGGCATTCGTGTCCGTCGTCGCATCGAAGCTGGCGAAGGTCCCTACCAACTCTGGTCGACGGTCGAAGTTCGCAACATCGACGATGCGCCGCGATACACGCGCATTCGCTACTTCACGCACCACTACGTGGCGAAGGACGATGAGGAAGGCGGGTTTATCGCCGCGCCGTCCACGCGCATGAGCCATGGCGTGTGTCGACACGCTGCCGACGGTGGCGAAACCGAGCGCGAAGCCGGCGAAGCCCTTTCAACCGACGTCATGGGCTGGCCTCAGCCCGAATTCGTCGGTGTGCACGACAACTACTTCGCCAACGTGATCGTCGGTGATGGGGCCGAGCGCTGCATCATCGCGGCGCAACGCCGACCGACCACCGAGGAGTACGTCGGCACCTTGTTCCAAGCGGAGTTGCGTTACCCCGCGCAGACGCTCGAGCCGAACGAGACGGCCGAGTACCGCACGATGGAGTATCTCGGTCCCACGGATCGAGACGCACTGCGCTCGGCGGGTCACAACATGAGCGAGGTGATCGACCTCGGTTGGTTCTCGTTTATCGCCAACGGACTCATCGATCTGCTTCGTCTTCTCTACGGATTTGTGGGTAGCTGGGGCCTCGCGATCATCCTGCTGACGCTGATGGTCAAAGCGTTGTTCTACCCGTTGACCGTCAAGAGCTTCCGTTCGATGGCGGCGATGCGAAAGCTCAAGCCGAAGATCGACGCGCTCAACGAGAAGTTTGGCGACGACAGAGAGAAAAAGGGTGCAGCGACGATGGAGCTGTACCGCAAGGAAGGCGTTAACCCAGCCGCGGGTTGTTTGCCTTCGTTGCTGCAGATGCCCGTGTGGTTTGCGCTTTATCGCTCGTTGTCGACGAACCTCGAGCTCTATCGAGCGCCCTTTGCGTTTTGGTCGGATCTCTCCGCACCGGATCCCTACTTCGCGCTGCCGATTTTGGTCGCGTTGCTGATGCACTTTCAGCAGCGGCTGACGCCCAGCACGATGGATCCCAAGCAGGCGAAGATCTTCATGTACTTCATGCCGATCATGTTCGGCTCGTTCATGCTCTTCCTGCCGGCAGGGCTGTGCGTGTACATCGTGACCAACTCCAGCCTGACTATTCTCCAGCAGCGCTACATCTACGCGAAGCTGGACCGGGAAGAGGAGTCCAACAAGGACGCGCCCACCCCGGTAGACGACCCCGACCCCGAGCCCGATGATGAAGTGACGGACGAGCCGACCAGCAAGTCGAGCACCCGCCGTCGCCTCTCGTCGGCCAAGAAGAGGCGACGACGTGGACGAGCTTAAGAACGAGCCCCAAGATGGGGCGCTTTTGGTGGGCGCTAGCGAGCAGCCCAAGCGCAGCAAGGGTAGCGACGGCAAGCCCGGTGATGGCAAAGCTGAAGAGGCCGCGGAGCTTCTCGACGAGCTTCTCGACATGATGGATCTCGACGCCGAGGTCACGATTCGTGACGATGGAGAGCGGGTGATCCTGGATGTGCAGGGCGACGATGCCGGTCGCGTGATCGGCAAGAAGGGTCAGACCCTCGACGCGCTGCAGTTCCTGTTGAACAAGATCCTCAACCGTTTTCCGGATGGACGTCGCCACATCGTGGTGGACTCCGGCGATTACCGCGAGCGTCACGACGACGGGTTGGAAACCTTGGCGCGTCGCGAAGCCAAGCGTGCGGTTCAAGAGGGTCGTGTCGTGACGCTTCAGCCGATGAGCGCGCGCGATCGTCGCGTGATTCACTTGTCGCTGGCGAAGTTCGAAGGCGTGACCACGTCCTCGCAGGGCAAGGGAATGCAGCGACGCATCCAGATCATTCCCTCACGTCGTCACAAGCGGCGCTAGTCCAACGACAGCCAGTACAAGCCGCCCGCGGTTGCGGCAAGTACAACGATGACTGCGAGGATCCACCCGATGATGCTCACGGTGGATGGAGTGCTCGTTGTCGACGGTTCCGGAACCGCATCGAACCCAGACGACGCTTCAGCCGGTGCATGAACCGGTTCGCGTGATTCGATTTTGATCTCACCGGTCTCCTCATCGCGACGTGCGCGAGGAATGGTTGGTTCGAGCTGGTCGATACCAATCGAGACCGCGAGATCCCGCGGAAGCGTTTGGGCGCTTTCCAACAGTTTGCGTCCCATCAGTTCGAGAACCAGTCCGGAGAGTTCTTCCTGGCGAGTCCCACCCACAGCTTCAAGCGCGAGATCCAGTTCGCTTTGGAACACCGATGCGTCGTGAGGTCGTTCGGCGGGTGTGGCGGCAACCGCGTTGAGCAGAATGCCTTCAAGTTGCGGCGGGATGTCCTTTTGGTGTGTGCTGGGACGCTCGATCTCGGGCTCGCGTAGCGCGCTCATCATCGCGCCTTGGTCCAGCTGGTCGTAGAGACGGCGCTGCGTGAGCATCTCCCACAGCACCACACCAAGCGCGAACACGTCGACGCGGTGGTCCATGGTTTTGGTCGACGTGATTTGTTCGGGCGCCATGTAGCGAAACTTGCCGCGGATCTCGCCTTGGCGGGTCCGTTCCGCACGGCCCGCTGCCCGAGCGATTCCGAAGTCGGTCAGTTTCACCGAGCCGTCGTGCGCGATCAGGATGTTTTGTGGACTGATGTCGCGGTGGATCACACCGAGGAGTTCACCCTCTTCGTCGCGAAGTTCGTGCGCGGCGTGAAGTGCTTCGGCAACGCGCGCGGCGAGCCAGGCTGCGATCCAGGGATCGAGACGGCGACCTTTGCGTTGGAGCGCGACCATGAGCTCGGCGAGCGAGCATCCGTGGACGTACTCCATCGCGAGGTAGTAGAGCCCGTCCTGTTCACCGAGTTCGTCAACCCGAACAACGTTGCGGTGCCGGATGCGAACGGAGATGAGCGCTTCGTCGATGAACCAGCGCATCGCCTCCCAGTCTTCCGAGAGGTGTTCGTGGATGACTTTGATCGCGAAGGCTTCGTTTTCTTTTTGAGCGACGAAGACCGTGGCCATACCACCGGCAGCGAGGCGACGAACCAACTCGTATCCTCCCACGACTTGGCCCGCTTCGAACACGCGGCGACTGTTTCACCTCTACGATGGAGAATTCAAGTGCCACTCAGTCAGGGCTAAGGTCACGCGCGCGATATCCACGGGCTTCGCCAACAACCGATCCCCGCCGTAGCGCCGCAGCTCTGCTTCCGTGTAGCTCTCCACGTCCTGCGTCACGAGCAAGATCGGAATATCCAACTTCGGAATCTCCCGAGCGAAGGGTGGCAACGCCTGTGCGGGAACCTTCTGTCGCATGATCCGCGTCAGCAAGATCCCGTCCAGCACCGATCCGGGAAGGTCCACATCGAGCAGCACGGCCACGAGATCCCGCCCGTACGAACGAATCAGATCACACGCGGCGCGGTCGTTTTCGGCGCGAAGCAAACGATACGCCCGACGCAATCGTTCGCTGGCCAGACTCCAGCTCTGATCGTCCACGTCGACGTAGAGCACGAGCGCACGTCCATCCGATTCCGTTGTGGGAGGGAGCGACCAACCGGGCGCAGGGGATCGCTTCACCCGTCGCCTCCGCCGATACCCTTAATCCGCTGCACGATCACCGAGGGTGGCTCCTTCAACGTGTCGAACGCCTCCGGAGGAACCTCCGACTCAGCGGCGCCCGGCTCCAGCACTTTCTTACGAACTTCACTCACGTCATGACGCTCGGTATCCCAGAGTTCGATCTGCGTGTCTTCGGCAAACTCCAGGTCGGCAAGAACAGCGTCACGATCGAACTTCAGCGTCTTCGCGTCCTCGGGATCGGGCTTGGGGGCTGCCTTCTTCACGGGAAGCGGCGCTTCGTCCTTCGCCGTGTCGCGACGCAGACGATGTTCACCAGCGGTGGTCTCGTCCGTAAACGCCTCCAACGGAAGCTCGCTTTGCGATACTGGGCGCGTCTCGTCGGTAAAGATCGCCGTCGGATCAGGAACGCCAGCCGGAAGCATCGTGGGATCGATGCTCGGACTCTTCGGTGCTTTGAGCGCGCGCGTCTCATCGGTAAATGCAGCCGTGGGATCCATGACCACTTTCGTGATCTCGCCGTCGGCGCGAACCTGCTCGAGCACTTTGCGCGCTTCCTTGACGGCCGTGCGGTCGGCAAACGATGGCGCGAGCCCCAACTTCGCTTCGATCTCTTCGATCGGCGGAGGCGGAAAGGTTCGATCGACGGGCGAACGTCCCTCCAGCACCCGTTGGATGCCGCGCACCGCTTCGTGCAGTGCACGAACTGTCGGATCGCCCGGCTGAGTCTCGGTCAACCGCTCGTAGATGCTGTACGCACCTTTCAGGTTCGCCATCTTGAGCTGCATCGCTGCAGCAGGACGTCCGAACACCGGAACCGTTTGAACCGAGAACTCTTGCTCGCCGAGTCCGGCTTCGGCTTCGACGACCAACAACTCCAACATGCGCACTGCATCTCGCGCATCGGCATCTTTGGGATGCGCCTCTGCAAACACTTCGGCCACTTCGAGCATTCGCTCCAGGCTTCGTTCTGCAAGCGGCCCACGAAGAACCGCCGCTAGAGGACTAGCGGCTTCCTCGGTCTCCTCGTCATCTTCGAGCGTGCGCGCGTTGTCGAGAAGCATCCATCGAAGCAAATCCAACCGGCGTTCCGCCCATGAGGGCACCGGTCCCTGCGCGGTCCGATCCTGAAGAATTGCTAGCGCAACCGATGCACCACCACGCAACAACTCCGCGTGCATGTCCACGAAGCACTGTTCGGCATGCGCCGGCACCGGGGCGAGCAACTCGCCGAGTAGGTTCGCCCACTCGGAAGCAGGCCCATCGAGGTTCACGCCGGTCAACACCGCGAGCGCTTCGACCAACATGCCGTGACGAATCCACGCGTCGACGACGGAGAGGTCGAGTCGCGGTGTGGGTCCCGGCGGAAGTGCGCCACTGCGGACCAAGAGGCCCAGGCTACGTCGCGACTCGCCATCCATCGCATCGCGTGCTGCGGTCGCTCGCAGTACCAGCTCTGCCTCACGTGTAGCTCCAGCGCCGATCATGGCGCGAGCAACATCAATGGGAGACACGACCTGCATCGAGGGATGACCCTAGCAGGCTGGTGCTTAGCGGAGAAGGCGGTAGAGCTGCGCTCGTCGAGGCGCGCCTGCGAGCGTGTGATACGTCGCCTCGGCTTCAACCTCCCAACCATCGCGTACGGGTGGATCCCCTCCCGCCAAGAGGACCGCCACGCGCGGCGCAATCGCACTTCCGCGCTCGAGCCACTCCTGAGGTGCAAAGGTCGCACGACTCATCGCGATGTCGGCCTCGCCGGTCCAATCCTCGAGACGACCCTCCACCACAGTCACCTGCTCACGTAGACCAAGCGCGCCGACGGCGGTGCGCATGAACGCGACCCGTCGTCGTCGCGGTTCGATCAGGGTGGTGTTCAGCTCGGGTCGAAGAATCGCCAAGGGAATGGCCGGCGCACCGGCTCCTGCACCCACATCGACGAGCCGTGTCCCGACAGTGCACGCACCCAAGAGTCTCGCGAGTTGCCACGCATCGGTGAACAACACATCGATCAACTCATCGATCGTTGCGGCTTTGACCAAGTCGGTCTTCTTGCCCCAACGGCTAACAAGTTCCGCGAATTGTGCGCACGCCGGAGGAAGCGCGTCGAATCCCGCTTCACGCGCACACGCTTCCAAACGCGCCACGTCCTTGGTCCCGAACGTAATGAAGTCTTTCACGACCGCGTGGTTACTCCCAGCACTTCGCCTGACGGCTACTCCCCAGCACTTCGCCTGACGGCTACTCGCGAACGACTTCAACCGTTGTTCGCGCTTCACCCGGCGTGAGATCAAGTTCGGGCAGAAGCGCCTTTCGTTCCTCACAGAAACGCGACCACTGCTCCAAGCTCTCGGTTTGCCGACGGCCGTTCAACTCGCACGCGTTGTACGCACGACGTGCGTGGTCGAGGTAGGGACGGGCTTGGGCAACCACAACCTCGCGATACACGCGCGCGATTTCCGGATCCGAGTTGAGCTCACGCGGCACCGGAACATCCAGCAGGACCCGACCCACGTCTTCGTACATGAGCCCGACGAGCGCACCGGCCCACACACGTTGCTGATGGCTTTCTTCGGCAGCGACGTTGAGCTCCGCGCGCGCAGCTTCGACGAGCTCGTTCTTTTGAGACAGCCATCGACGCAACTCCTGTTGCGACCAAAGCTGCAGCTCCTGCATCGCAGCACCACTCGGCGGACGATGCGGTCGGTTCAGTTCAAAACTCTCCGCCGTAAGGAGCCAGGCGAACTGCATTTTCTCGCTCAGGTTCTCTTCATGGCTTGGAAGACACTCCATGCTGGGATCCGCGTTTGCGTCTCCGGCGACCAAACGAGTCGAACCGGTGTTCGCACTTGATCCACCACAGCCAGCGACGAGAGCCAAAATGGTCAGAAATCGAATCACGTGTCCTACCCAGCATAAGGGTCGGTCGGGGTTTCGCGCACCTTAACTCGCGCGAATTGTCGCCTCCGCATAGAGTCGACAAAGATGGCGAAGTTGCCCAGCGCCGGAGAGCTCTTTGCGGGGCGGTATCGCATTGAGCGCAAGCTTGCCGCGGGCGGAATGGGCACCGTGCTCAAGGCCATCGATACCAAGACCGACCAGGGCGTGGCGCTCAAGCTCTTGCACCCCGAGCTCGCTGACGACCCGGAGATGCACCGTCGGTTTCGGCGAGAGGGGTCGGTTCTCAAAGCGCTCGAGCACCCTGCCGTGGTCCGCGTCCTCGATGTCGGACGCGATGAACGCGGTCGCAGCTACACGGTGATGGAGCTTCTGGAGGGTGAAACGCTCTACGCGCGGATCGAACGCGAGAACGCGCTGTCGTTTGAGGCACTCAAACCGATCATCGCTTCGCTTTGTGCGGGGATCGCAGCAGCGCATGAGCACGGTGTGCTGCATGGAGATCTAAAACCGGCAAACGTGTTTCTTCCGGACCAAGACCAGGTCAGCGCCAAGCTGGTGGATTTCGGCACCTCGAAAGTTCATGGATTGGAACGACTCACGCGGACCGGCGAGATCATCGGCACACCGGTGTACATGGCGCCCGAGCTGCTCACCGGCGACGGCACGATCGACGAGGGGATCGATATCTACGCACTCGGGATCCTGATGTACGAATCGCTTGCTGGTGAAACCCCGTTCACAGAGCGCAATCCCGGCAAGCTGATGTACCAAATCGTCATGGGCCAAGGCATTCCACTCGAGGAACGTGTCGCCGATGTTCCTTCGGATGTCGTCGCAGTGATCAACCAAGCGATGGCGCCCAAGAAAGAAGCACGCTTTCAGAACGTGCAGGCCGTCGCGCAGGCCATTGCGCAAATCCCGGTGGGCTCGTGAGCAACTACGACGGAATGGATCTCGATCCGCTTTTGCGATCCGCATTTGGACGCGTTCCTCGCACCACGATCAAAGCGCTCTTCGGACAAGCATCGAGCCGCCGCTACTACCGACTAACCCTTCAGGATCGACAAGGCGACGAACCCGAAACGCTGGTGGTGATGCGCCTGCCACAAGACGCCACCCGAAGCGACGAAGGCGGAGGAGCAGAGGCGCCTGAGGATTTGCCCTTTCTGACCGTTGCGGAGTTTCTCCGTGCGCGAGAGATTCGAATTCCCCAAGTCTACGCCGACGATCTCTCGCGCTTAGCGGTTCTTCTGGAGGACCTTGGAGACGAGAGCTTCGAGGACCGACTCCTGGCCAACCCCGACTCGTGGACCGAGTTGTACAGCGCAGCAATCGACCGCTTGGTGGAGATCCACGAGCGCTGCCACGAGGTCGCTCCAGACCACATCATTTCCACGCGACGTTTTGACCACGAGCTGCTTCGGTGGGAACTCGACCACTTTCGGGAGTGGGGTCTCGAAGCGTTGATCGGCGAGTTTGATGAGCGTGCCGAAATGGACCGTTTGTTTGAAGAGCTGACGGTCGCACTTGTCGCGCACCCCCAGGGGTTTGTGCATCGCGATTACCAATCGCGGAACTTGATGTGGAAAAACAACGAACTTGTTCTGATCGACTTTCAAGACGCGATGCGCGGCCCGCGGGTCTACGATCTTGTCGCGCTCTTGTGCGACTCGTACGTGTCGATCTCGGAGGATCTACAGCGTGCGATGGTGCAGCGTTACGCCAGCGCACGTGGCATCGACAGCGACACGCTTGAAGCCGAGTTCTGGGAGCAGGCGATTCAGCGCAAGCTCAAGGATGCCGGTCGGTTCATCTACATCGATCGCGTGCGCAAGAACCCGAGCTTCCTGGTGAGCTTCCCGCAGAGCATTGAGTACGTGCGACGTGCGCTGAAGAACGCACCGCGGTGGAGCGCGATCGACACGTTGTTGAAGAAGCGACTCCCGGGCTATCCCAGCGAGGTGACGATTCCGGAGTCGCAGGCGTAGATCCCAACGTGGAAGAACCTTGGGCCGCAGCACGTACGACTGGACGCTAAGATTCAGTACGCAGGTTTTCTGATGCGCGAACTCAACCAACACCTCGTCTGGTCAGTCGAAGCGCAGTTTGCACGCGCCTTGCCGGAGCGTGTGCTCGCTTGGTGGTGGGCGCGCGGTCAGAGTCAGCGTGTCATCGACCTTCTTGAAGCGCGGGTGTGGTCCGATGCGCCGTATCTCGCACTCGTTGGTAGCGCTCATTCGTCACACATCGTCGAAACAGCGCGAGCGCGGGCTACACAACTTGCCGAACTTGGAAACCCAAAACCGCTTCGGGACATGCAAGTCACTCTCGGAGAGGCTGAATTGGGTCACGAAGCCAGCGCGGGTTCGCTCCTTGCGGTGATGAAGGGCCAGGACGATGTGGTCACGCGCCAAGTCAGAGAGGGTGGGCGGCAACAAGACTTGGCCGAGTTAGAGAACATCGCCAAGCAAACCGACGAACAGTACCAGGAAGGACTGATCACCCAGAACGAGGCAGGCGGTGCGGCACTCGCGTTGGCATCCGCGAAGGGGCAAGCGGAACCGCTGATACGATCCGATATTGATCAGACGCTCAAATCGATTCAAGTCGCGAGCCCTCTCCGCACCGTCTCGAGGCGAATGTGGACAGCGCTGACGGAGCAAGACCCACTCGACGCATACCGCATCGAGAAAATCGCTTCACGCAACCCGCCAAGTCTCGAACATGCACGCGACTTCGCTGCTCAACATCCGGAGCTTGCTGCGAAGTTACGCAAGATCAAACGCTGCGTGCCGTTCACGTGCCTGCTTGATGGTGGGGCTCGAGCCTTCATCGAAGATCGATTCAGACTCGATCGCACCGACGGCTGGCATACGCGCGAGTGTCATCTCCTCGCTGGCTTGCTTCGTGATAACGACTTGGACGAACGAGTCCTTCGTCGCGCACTTAACGTTCCGACGGGTTGCATTGAACTCGGCTTGGTCAGCCATCTGGTCGCCGCTGCCGGCTTCGCGAACCCGCTAGACGGCGAAGAACTCAGCGGACGCCGCGCTCACGCCATCGACAGAATCCGCAAACGGGCGCAGGCGTGGATTACATGAAACGCGGGAGTCCGACCCTCAGCGGAGTTGGGTTGGGAAGAGTGGAGAGGACGGTACCTCCACTGCAGCCGGTCCTCCTCGCGTCTCATAAATAGAACGACCCACGAAGCCCGGTATTCCGTGGGTACTAAATTTTCGAATGATTCTGGCAATACCCAACCCTTGCCAGGTGTTGGGAGGGGACTATGCTCCCGCGTATCGGCATGCGTCTGCCCGCTCCGGTACTGGTTTTTGCGTTGTCCCTCGTAGGGACCGTTGCGCCTTCGGTCGCGACAGCAGACGCCTGCACCTGCGGTTCGTGGGATGAAGAAGCATTGCTCGAGGACGCTCCGGTTTCCGAAGCGACCATGGGCGAAGAAGCGGTGTCGCAACCTCTCGACGTGATCAGTTCACAAGAGGTCGTGGTCGTGCCGCCTCCCGAACCCGAGAAGGTGCTCTGGTGTGAGAACAGCGACGATCCGCGCTGCGCACCGATCCAAGGCAACACTCCCACCGCTGAGCTGACGATGCCCAGCCCCGGTGAGCTTGTCAGCGCGCCCGCACCGCGCACCACGTTGTCTCCGACGTCACGTCAAACCGCGAACCTGGGTTTGGCGGCCAGCGTCGGCGCTCAGTTCACGTTGGAACGTCCTCCCCAGAGCTGACCGCACAGCTGTCTTATCCCGATGCGCTCTCGTCGACGCAGCGTTGTGCTGCGCGACCTGCTCGGAGCGTCATCGCGCGGCTGTGTGTCTGGTCCGTTCAAAGAAGAGCGTTTTGACGAAAACCAATAGTCGTTTGGTCCAGCCAAACGAGGAGAGACTTTCATGAGTAGAGGTTCTGCCATCATCGCGATCATGATCGCGTTCGTGGGTGGATTTGCCATCGGGCAAGCCACCGGAGGAGGCGACGAAGAGTCGTCTGCGGTTGCTGCGGTTGACCTGGCTGGGGATGCGCCCGCCGAAGGCGCCGGTGCAGCCGCACGAGGTGCCGGCGAAGCGGCCCCCGAAGGAGACGGCCCCGTTCGTTTCCGCGTTCCTGTCACCGACAGTCAGCCGAGCAAGGGTCCGGCCGATGCACTCGTCACCATCGTCGAGTACTCGGAGTTCCAGTGCCCATTCTGCAAGCGCGTGCTTCCGACCACGTCGCGTATTCTCAACGAGTACCGCGGTCGTGTTCGCGTCGTCTGGCGCAACAACCCCCTGCCCTTCCACCAGAACGCACTGCCGGCGTCCATCCTCGCGATGGAAGCGTTTGAGCAAGGCGGCTCTGAGAAGTTCTGGGAAATGCACGATCTTCTCTTTGAGAACCAACAGGCTCTCGCGCGTGCCGACCTGGAGCGTTACGCGCAACAGGCGGGTCTGAACATGGCGCAGGTTCGTGCCGCGTTGGACAACGAAGAGCACAAGGACGAAATCGAAGCCGACCAGCGTCTCGCCACGCAGATCGGTGCACGAGGAACCCCGAACTTCTTCATCAACGGCATCCAGCTGACCGGTGCGCAGCCCTTCGAGCGCTTCAAGGAAGTGATCGATCGCGAGCTCGCGCACGCACAGGGCATCGTTCGTGGTGGTACCCCCGCCGCGCGCGTCTACGCCGAGATCATCCGCAATGGTCGCACCACCGCAGCGCCTCCCGCTGCGCGCAACAAGCAGGCCGGTCAGCAGCAGCGCCGCCAGCCCGATCCGAACGCCGTGTACAAGGTCGAGCTCAACGGCGACCTTCTTCCGCAGCGTGGTCCGGACGACGCGCTTGTCACCATCGTCGAGGTCAGCGACTTCGAGTGCCCCTTCTGCGGTCGTGTTGAGCCCACGGTCAACCAGATTCTGGAGGAGTACGGCCGCGACGTTCGCGTCGTGTGGATGAACAACCCGCTTCCTTTCCACCAGAACGCCAAGCCCGCTGCCATCGCAGCGCTTGAGGCCTACCAGCAGCGCGGCAACTCCGCGTTCTGGCAGATGCACGCCAAGATGTTCGAGAACCAGCGTGGTCTGACCCGCGAAAACCTCGAGCGTTGGGCACAGGAAATCGGTCTCAACATGGCGCAGTTCCGCGCCGCGTTGGACAACGAGGAGCACGGGGACGTCGTGACCGCTCAGCAGCGCTTGGCGCAGAGCCTGGGTGCGACCGGTACGCCGAGCTTCTTCATCAACGGCCGCAACCTTCGTGGTGCGCAGCCCTTCGAGCGCTTCAAGGCGGTCATCGACGAGGAGCTCGCCAAGGCGCGCGCTCTGGTGCAGCGCGGAACCCCGCGTGCGCAGGTGTACGCCCAGACGATCCGCAACGGTGCGACCAGCGCTCAGTTCGTGGGTGGTGGCGACGCGCCCGCAGCGCAGCGCCCGAACGCTCCCGATCCCAACCAGCGCTACGAAATCGCCGTTCCCCGCAACGCGCCCAGCAAGGGTGCCGCGAATGCCCGCGTGGTCATTCAGGAGTTCAGCGACTTCCAGTGCCCATTCTGCTCGCGCGTGAACCCGACCGTGTCGCGCATCATGGAGGAGTACGGCAACCGCGTTCGCATCGTGTGGCGCGACTACCCGCTTCCCTTCCACCAGCAGGCCGGTCCCGCAGCACAGGCTGCGCGTGAGGTCTTCCGCCAGCGTGGCGACGAAGGCTTCTGGGCCTATCACGACCTTCTCTTCCAGAACCAGCGGGCACTCGCGCGCGCAGACCTCGAGCGTTACGCGCAGCAGGTCGGCGGTGTGAACATGGCGCAGTTCCGCGCTGCTCTGGACAACGAGACCCACAAGGCAGCCGTCGAAGCCGACATGGCTGCCGTGCGAGAAGCAGGCGCGCGTATTGGTACGCCGAGCTTCTTCATCAACGGGCGACTCCTGCAGGGAGCGCAGCCCTTCGAGGCCTTCAAGACGGCGATCGACGCCGCGCTCGAGGGCTGAACGGGAACGTTTGATCGGATTGCGCCGGTTCTTCCTCGGAGGAGCCGGCGCGTTTCGTTTCAGAACTTCTGTTTTCGCAACCTGGATTTGAGCACGCGACTTCGGTGGTGTGCTCGCATGCGAGTTGCTGGAGCCATGATGAAGCGAATTGTTCTTCTGTTGATGTTCGGCGCATGTGCGTCCGACGCCGAGTGCCCTCAAACCGAAGCGGTGTCGATCGAGACTGCGGCTTCGAGCGGCGACGAAGCACCACCCCAACGGCACTTGAGCGCAACGCGGCCCGCGCCGCTTGGTGCTCCGGCAAACCTCGACGGGATCGACCGCTTCCGAGTACCGATCGGCTACGCACCCACGAAGGGTCCCAACGACGCACCGATCACCATCGTCACGTTCAGCGACTTTGAGTGTCCCTTCTGCCGACGCGTTCAGGCGACGTTGAACCGCATCGAAGAAGAGTACGCCGGGCAAGTTCGCTGGGTGTTCCGACAGAACCCTCTGCCCTTCCACACCCACGCAATGCCTGCCGCAATCGCCTCGATGGAGGCCTACTCACAAGGCGGACCCGAACTCTTCTATCGCGTTCACGATGCGCTCTTTGCCGAGTCACGACTGGATCGCGAGACGATTCTGCGCGTGGCGAGCGCAGCAGGAGCCGATCGTGCCGGTCTCGAGCAAGCCATCGACGACGAGCGCTACAAGGGCGCGATCGAAGCGGACCAGGAACTCGCGCGTCGACTGGGCGCTCGCGGCACGCCGAACTTCTTCATCAACGGACGTCAGCTCACGGGCGCGCAGCCCTTCGATCGTTTTCAAACGGTGATCGACGAAGAGCTGCGCTTGGTCAGCCAACTTCAGCAGCGTGGTGTTCGCCCGTCGCAGATTTACGCCACGCTGACCTGGCGTGGCAGCGCCGGAGGTTCGGGAGGAACGGGCGGCGGTGGTGGAACCACTCCGACACCGCGGCGACAGCCCGATCCTGCGGCGGTCTACAACCTTCCGCTGGATCCCAACCTGCCGGCGAAGGGGCCCGCGAACGCACTGGTGACCATCGCGATGGTCGCCGACTTTCAATGTCCATTTTGCTCGCGCGTGTTGCCGACGGTGGAACAGATCGAGCGTCACTACGGCAACGACGTGCGAATCGTGTGGATGAACAACCCACTCCCGTTTCACCAAAACGCTTTACCGGCAGCAGAGCTCGCGCTCGAAGCCCATCGCCAGCAGGGCGACACCGGCTTCTGGGCCATGCACGACATTCTCTTTCAGAATCAGCGCGCACTCGACCGCCAATCACTGGAGGGCTACGCGCGACAGCGTGGGTTGAACATGCGCCAAGTGACGCGCGCATTGGATTCCAACCGCCACGAGCCAACCATCGTGGCGCAGCAACGAGTCGTGCGCGACTTGGGTGCGACAGGCACACCAAGTTTCTTCATCAACGGTCGCAACGTTCGCGGTGCTCAACCCTTCGCATCGTTCCAAACCGTGATCGACGAAGAGCTCGCGCGCGCGCGACAGCTCTTGCAGAACGGAACACCGCGTCGTCGGATTTACCAGGAAGCCATTCGCAACGGCGCCACCTCGCCTCAGTTCGTCAACAACGGAGCGCAGCCGGCAGCACAACCCGCTCCCACGCCGACGCACTATGCGATTGCTGTCCCGCGCAACGCGCCACGTCGTGGTGCGTCCAACCGTCGCGCACAGCTCGTGATCCAGATCTTCAGCGACTTCGAGTGCCCCTTCTGCGAACGCGTTCGTCCTACGATCGACCGGATTCTGCAGGAGTATCCGACCGTGCAGCTCGTCTGGCGCGACTACCCGCTGCCCTTTCACCAAAACGCGCATCTCGCGCATGAGGCGGCACGTGAAGTTCATCGCCAGGCTGGCGACCGAGGCTTCTGGCAGTACCACGACCTGCTCTACGACAACCGCACGGCCCTGAGCCAAGCGGACCTGCTCAACTACGCGCGTCAGATCCGTGGCGTGAACGTGAACCGACTGCGTCGTGCCTTGGACGGGCGCCGACATCAACAAGCGGTTGACGACGATATGGAAGCGGTTCGCAACGCAGGCGCACGAATCGGCACGCCAAGCTTCTTCATCAACGGGCGTCTGCTCCAAGGCGCGCAACCCTTCGAAGCGTTCAAGACTGCCATCGACGCCGAGATGGCCACGCTCAACAGCCCATGACCCGCTGTCTCATCTTCTTGGTGGTGGCGGGTTGCGCGACCACCGAGCCTGCTCGCGAACCGACGGAGACCACGCCCTATCACGAAGCGCGCGTCGTCCAGCCGCGCGACGACCTCGGTCCTGTTTTTCACGTTCCTGTCGACAACGCACCGCAGCTCGGCCCGCGTGATGCTGCGATCACCGTTGTCGCCTTCACCGATTTTGAATGTCGCTTCTGCGCGCGCGCACTTCCCAGCCTGCGTGCTCTGCAGGAACGCTACGGCGACGACATTCGCATCGTGTTTCGACACTTCCCGCTGAGCTTCCATCGTCGCGCACTCGCGGCCCATGAAGTCGCCCAAGAGATCTTTCAGGTGGGCGGAAACGCCTCGTTTTGGCGTTTCCACGACGCGCTCTTTGAGGATCGAAGCAACTTGGATCCCGAACGGCTGCGCCAGATCGCGGGTCCACATCGTCGCGCACTTGAAGACCACCGACATCGCACGATCATCGAAACCGACATCGAGCTGGGGCGACGACTCGGTGTTCGCGGCACCCCAACGTTCTTCTTCAACGGCAAGCGACTCAGCGGAGCGCGCCCGGTGGACGAGATGGTGGTGTATGCAGACGATGCACTCGCGCGGGCACAGCAAGCACGCAGTGAGGGCGGATCCGCAGAAGGCACGTACCACGCGTTGGTAGCCGACGGTCTTCGCGAACAAGCACGTCAGGAACAAGCGAGCGACATCCTTCCCGCTGTTCCACCTGTTCCTGAACACGCACCCCGTCGCGGCAACGCGGACGCTCCGATCGTGATTCAGATGTTCTCCGACTTCGAATGCCGGTTTTGCGCACGCGCACTGGACACGGTGCTTCGCGTCCTCGAGCAGTACCCCGACGAAGTCTCTTTGGTGTTTCGGCACATGCCGCTTCGTTCCCATCGCAATGCCGAAGCCGCAGCGAATGCCGCGATCGAAGCGCACGCTATCGGAGGCGACGAAGCGTTTTGGCGGTTTCACGACGCGTTGCTTGCGCACTATCGCGACCTTGGCTTGGACACGATCATCCGCGTGGCTCAGCAACTCCAACTCGACGCGGAGCGCATCGGACGCGCGGTGGAAAACAACGCGCACCGCGCCGTGGTGGCCGCGGATGTTCGAACCGCTCGCGCTGTGGGCGCTTCCGGAACGCCCACCTTCGTCATTGGCAACCGGGTCTTGCGGGGCGCGCGGCCGTTCCTAGAGTTTGAGGAGATCATCGATGACATCCTCGATCCGGAGGCATTAGAGGGCTCTGAGCCTGCCAACGCGCTGAAATGAACGCGCGGATGACCCTTCTCAACCGAGGATTTGACAGGTCCGGGTCCCTAGCCTAGGTTGCGCCGGCTCTATCACACGAGAATCTCTAGAGAATTTCCGGAATCAAGTACATGGCTCGAGCAGCGAAAGCAAAATCAGGACGTGCGACCAAGAAGGCGAAGCCGAAGGCGCCGCCCACGGTCGAAGAGCTCTACTTCCGGAGCGACAGCGCCTACCTCTGCATGATTCTCAATCGGCGAACCCAGTTCGTTCGCGTGATCGACTTTCGTGCGGGCGCACTCCCGGCCAAGCGCATCTACATCCAGTCGGTCGCCGAACAAGAAGGCGTCCAAAAGGTCATCACGCTCGTCGAGAAGGACGAAGTGTCGAGCTGGACCAAGGTCGGCTTTGTTCGCGAAGGCACCATTCCTGGCTTCTACAAGCGCAGCGATGGTCATCTCTGTGGGTGCGTGATCGGCGACAAGACTGCGTCGGTGGAAGTCACCGACAAGAGTGCCAAAGCCACCGAGAAGATGATCAATCAGGCGAAGAAGCGCGCCAAGGATTTCCCTGAGCGCATTCGAGCCAGCATCTACGAGATCGAGCCCGAAGACGCCTTCAAAGTTCGCGATCAGGTGTGGAAGAAGGGTGGCGGAGTCAATCCCTTCGATACCTTCGGACGCGACGCAGCGCGCGCGTACTACGAGTCGACCGTCAAGAAGGGGCGCACGATGTACATTTCGTGCGAGTTCCAGGACTGTTTCGGCCATTCGTTGATGGAAGTCCTCGAGTCGCCCAAGGACGACACGGAGATCAAAGCGCTTGTCGCTGGACTCCGAACGGTCGGCGATGAGCTCAAGGAGCGAGGGATCGTGTCCTCGTTCTTGTTCGCCGCGAGCGACGACCTCCAGATCGGCACGGCCATGGTCGCTGCCGGATACCGCAAGACCGGCTTGCTCGCAGCGGGCGTCAAAGTGGGTGACGAGCGAAAAGACGCGATTCTCTGGACGCGCAAGCTCGCCAACCCGGCCGAAGACGAAAAGTAGCCCTCGTTTTCCGTCGGTTCAGAAAACTGAAATCCCGGCCCTCGCTCGGCCGTTTCTTGGCTTGAGGCTTAGCCCGTTGACCTCTTCTCAACGGCGCGGATAGGCTCGCCCTCCACTCAACACCCAACTGATGGTGCTGCTGATGCGTACGCGCGAAGACATCGAATCCTATCTGTTGCGCTCGAACCTATCGTTTCAAAACGTAGGTGAAACCGAGCCGGAAAACGCTGACGACAGCAACATGTGGCTGGTCCGCGACACTTCGTCGGGCGAGAACATCGTGCTGAGCCTGTCGGGCCCGATCCTTCTCTTCCGCGTGAAGGTGATGGAGCTGGCGGAGGTGTCCCAACGCAACGAGCTTTATCAGCGCTTGTTGGAACTCAACGCCACCGACATGGTCCACGGCGCGTACGGAATTGCCGATGGTTCGATCGTGCTGACCGCCGGACTTCCACTGGAGAACCTCGACTACAACGAGTTCCAGGTTACCGTGGATGATCTAACGATGGCGCTCACCAACCACTACGAAACTTTGACCGCGTTCCGCGCGACCGCGGAAGCCTGAGGCCAACATGGGTTTCTTTGGACGTCTCGCGCAGCTCATCAAGAGCAACCTCAACGACCTGATCAGCAAGTCGGAAGATCCCGAAAAGATGCTGAACCAGGTCATCATCGACATGAGTCAGCAGCTGGTGCTGGCCAAGAAAGCGGTGGCACGTGCCATCGCCGATGAGAAGCGCCTGCAGAAGCAGTTCAACAACGAAGCGTCGGTCGCTGCCGAGTGGGAAAAGAAGGCGATGATGGCGATTCGTGCGGGCGACGATGCTCTCGCGAAGGAAGCCTTGATGCGCAAGAAAGAGCACGACGGGCTCGCAGCGCAGTTCAAGGATCAGTGGCAAAAGCAAAAGGCGGCCACGGACAAGCTCAAGGTCGCGCTGCGTGCGCTGAACCACAAGATCGAAGAGGCGAAGCGCAAGAAGAACGTGCTTATCGCCCGCAAGCGTCGCGCCGTCGCGATGAAGCAGATCAACGAGACCATGAGCGGTCTCTCGGACACGAGTGCCTTCGACACGTTCGATCGGATGTCCCAGAAGATCGACCAGATGGAGGCCGAGGCCGAAGCGACGTCCGAGCTGAGCGAGGAGTACTCCGGCGACGTCCTGAAGCATAAGTTTGCGAAGCTCGAGGCCACCGCGGGAGCGGATGGGGATCTCGAGGAGCTCAAGCGCAAGATGGGCCTACTTCCTGCGGAGGAAGAAGCACCGGCTGTCGAAGCCCGTGTGGATGCCGCGGCGGAAGAAGAGATGAGCGACGCCGAGATGGCGGAGCTCGAGGCCGCGTTGGAAGAGCTGAAGACGCGCGAAATCGGCGGCTGAAATTCTGGCGGTTTGGGTGTCGGCCGCGAATGATTTTTAGTGGGAAATTTCGAAAGCCTAAATTTCGAAGTATTTTTTTTTCGGGCTGACGCAATGACGCTCATCGAGTGCCGTGTAGGCTGATGACGCAATGGCGCATCAGTGCTGTGTAGCGCGTTCGACCGCGCACGTTCCGGAAGAAGAAAAAGGAAATTTTGGATTTCAAAATTTCCCACTAAAAAGCTGGCGCCAATTCCACCGCCAATTCCACCGCCAATTCCCCCGCACATTCCCCCGCCGATTTCGCCCCCGATTTCAGCAGCAAAACTTCCTGGGAATACAGCCGTCTCTCCTAACGTAGAATTTCATGGCGACGTCTGCCGTGAGGGAGAGAACGATGAAGAGCTGGATGCTTCGGGTTTTGGTGGTGGGATCTTGTCTGGGCCTCGGCTCGCTGGCGCACGCGCACGTTCGCGTGGACTACAGCGCTGGGTCAGGCGGCAACGACTCGGTCAACGTGCTCTTGAGCGCAGACGCGGAAGGCGGAGCGGTTTCGCTTCCCATCGGCACGATGGTCTCGACTGGAGACCTTCAGCAACAAGACTTGGTGCTGGGCCAAGCCATCGAGGTTGACCTCCAACCCAACGAGCGTCGCACCGTGACAGTGCCGGCGTACTGCATGCACTCGAGTCGTTCGGTTCCGAACCCCGGCGGTGGAATGCAAGCGGCAGGAAACGCTGAAGCGCCGCTCGAGCGCTTGATGGCGGTGCAGCATCTGTTTCCGCATCACGTGATGCAGCAAGCCGTGTGGGCGTACCGCGACGGAAACCAGGTGCACGACGAGTACGTGCAGAAAGTGTTTCTCGTCGCGAACGTTGCAGTGAAGAACTAGTCGTCCGAGCTTGAGTCCGACGACGAAGACGACGAAGACGAAGACGAAGAGTCAGAACTCGAAGACTCCGACGAAGAGGACGACGAGGACGACGTTGCGTTCGACGGACCGCTGTACAGGTCCGACTCCCAGCCACCACCCTTCAGGATGAAGCCGGGTCCCTCGAGAGAGATCATCCGACGCGCTTTCATCTTTCCGCACTTCGGACACTTCTTCAGAGGCTTCTCAGTGATGCGCTGTTCCTTGTCGAACTCGTGCTCACAGGCATCGCACTTGTAGCTGTACGTCGGCATGGTTTGACGGGGGAGTTTGCTGCGCAGCTCTCACCTGTCAAGGTGGGGGTATGAAGCTGGAGCACATCGAGGTTTCGGGCTCTCCACGCGCGATGGGTCGCGCACAAGGCGAAGCATTTCGCGAGAAAATCGGGGCGTTTATCGAAATGCGGCTCGATGCGGTTCGCGGCTACCTCGGCCAGCGCGGCTACACCGGCAAATGGGAGCGCATCCTCGAAGTGGGCAAAGAGAGCTTTGGGCTCTTCGAAGCCTGGGATCCCGCTGGGCACTCCGAACTGGTCGGGATCGCCGAAGGCGCAGGCGTCGACCCCGAGCGCTTGTTCACCACGACCAACATGACCGACATGCGCGACGCGGTGCTTCTCGCCGCCGCTAGCGGTCCGCCTCTGAGTCCCGTCCCTGACGAAGGGTGCAGCTCGCTCATGGTTCCTGCAGGGCATACCGCCGCAGGTCGTCCCCTCGTCGGTCAAACGTGGGACCTGAATCCTCCGGACGTCGAATACATCGTCGCGATCCACCGCAAGCCCGACGAAGGTCCCGAAGCGTGGTCCGTCACTTGCACGGGTTGTCTCTCGTTGATGGGCGTCAATGCTGACGGTGTCGCCATGGGCACGACCAACATCAAAACCTACGGTTCAAAGCCGGGCGTCGGATATCTGTCGATCCTGCATCGCATTCTGCGAAGCCGCTCGATCGAGGAAGCCACCGACGTGGTCACGAACGCTCCGCACGCAGGCGCGCACACCTACTGGATCGCTGACCCGCAACACCAGGTGGAGTTCGAAGCGTCGCCCAACAACGTCCTCGCTCGACCGGTTGCAGTGTCGCCGGTGTGGCGAACCAACCATTGTTTGGCACCTCCGCACCAAGAACTCGAAGGCGAAGTCGTGGGCGAGAGCAGCGTTGCGCGCTTTGAACGACTGGGTGAACTCTTGGGCGAAGGTGGCCACACCTTGGAAACGCTCAAGGTGCTTTTCTCCGATCGCAGCAAGGGTGTTCTGAGCATCAACCGCTACGCCGAAGACGGCCAGGGAACGGCGACCAACGCTGTGTTTATCGCATCGCCGGTCGACCGAAAGGCGTGGGCGTGTCGAGGTCCTGCCGATCGTGGAGAGTGGATCGAGCTCGGTTTCTGAGCGCCGATGCAGTCCGAGCATCGAGGTGTGGGATTGGTGGTGACCAACCGCGCACGTTCCGCGTTTTTCCTACAGCAAAAGGACGAGGCCTACAAACCGCACCCGCTGGGCTACAGCTTCTTTGGTGGTGCGATCGAAGCCGAAGAAGACCCGCTCCAAGCACTCGAGCGCGAGTTGCACGAAGAACTTGGTGCGCTCGCAACCACGCTGATCGACGTGGGGCCGAAGCACGTGCTGACGATGGAAGTGCCGCCGCACGGTTTTACGTTTTCGCTCTACGAGGTCGTGCTGCCGGGATCGCTAGCGCTGCTGGACGGAGTGGAAGTCCTGGAAGGAAAGCGTGGCGCCGTGATCATGCGAAACGCTCTGAGTGAGATCGATTTCATCTGGGGCTTGTCGGCCGTGATGAATCGGTATCTGGGTAAGGGGGATACCATTTAATTTTTTCGAAGACTCAAAGACATGCAAAGAGCCGAAGAGTCTTAACTGGCTTGGTCCCTTGACCGTCTTCCAAAAAATGAAAATGGCATCCCCATCTCGCCGCTAAACCACCGGCTCTAGGTACTCCAACGAAAGCGTCTTCGTAATTCCACCGGCGAAGAGCACCGATGCCTTGGGCACCATGCCGGAGCCATCCACGCTTCGGATCTCGCCCACACCAAACTTTCGATGCCGCACTTTCATCCCGCGCTGGAACCCTTCGAGATCCGAACCCTCGCTGTAGTCCACGTAACTCTCGGTCGGATCGCGTAGCGGACGCGGCACTTCCTGCTTGGGCATTGAATCCCAAGGATCGGGCCGATACCGCGGTGCACTCTGCGGCTTGGGCGGTTCGACACCGATCCAATGCGCATCGTCTTTGGGGATCTCGTGCAGAAAACGCGACGCATCACCCCAGCGGCTCTGCCCGTAAATCCGACGCTCGCGCGCAAAACTCAGAATCAACTGCTGCCGCGCACGCGTGAGCGCGACGTACGCGAGTCGCCGCTCCTCTTCCATCTCTTCGGGGTCCTCACCGGGGTCGGTTCCACGCATCGGGAACATGCCCTCTTCCAACCCGGTCACCATCACGGTGTCAAACTCCAACCCCTTGGCCGCATGCACGGTCATCAGAGTGATCTTTTCCTGAAGCTCGTCGGCGGCTTGGTCGGTGCTCAGCGTCACCTCTTCGAGAAACTCCGAGAGTCCCGCCTCGGGATGCTCGTCGGCAAACTGCTGCATCGAACCAACTAGCTCTTCGAGGTTGCCGATCCGCGAATCGGCCTCGGGCGTGTTCTCGTTCTTGAGCATCTGCACGTAGCCGGTGTCCTGCAGGATCGCGCCACCGATCTCATCGAGCGGAATGCGCTTCGCCTCATCGGCTAGCTTGTGAATCATGTCGCGAAACGCGATGAGCTTCTTGCGCGTGCCGGTCTTGAAACGCTCGTGGTCCTCGACCTCCGCGAGAATGTCCCACACGCCCACACCGTGCTCCGAAGCAGCGTCGAGCAATCGACCGATCGTGGTCTTGCCGATGCCGCGCGTCGGTGTGTTGATCACGCGCAGAAGACTGACGTCGTCCATCGGGTTGTTCAGGATCCGCAGATACGCCAGCAGGTCTTTGACCTCGGCGCGGTCGTAGAAGCGAACTCCACCCACCACACGATACGGAATGTTGGCTTGGCGAAGCGCCTCTTCGATCACGCGTGACTGCGCGTGGGTTCGATAAAACACCACGATTTCAGTCAGTGGCTCGCCCTTGGCGCGAAGCTCTTCCACGCCCCGAACGACCATCCGAGCCTCATCGCGTTCGTCGAGACAGCGAACCACCAGGATCTTTTGACCCTCGGCGTTGTCCGTCCACATCTCCTTGGGTTCGCGATCCAGGTTGCGCCGAATCACCGAGTGCGCGACCCGCAAAATGCGCTGGGACGAGCGGTAGTTCTGCTCGAGCTTCACGACTTTCGCGTCGGGATACGCGTCGCGGAAATCCAGAATGTTGCGCCGGTCGGCACCACGCCACCGATAGATCGACTGATCGTCGTCGCCAACGACACAAAGGTTGCGGTGGATGCTGGCCAGTGCGCGAACCAGACGAAGCTGCGCGTGGTTCGTGTCTTGAAACTCGTCCACCAAGGTGTGCACCAGTCCACCCGCGAGATGCAGACGCAGCGCTTCGTTTTGTTCGAGACCGATGACTGTTCGGTAGATCAGATCGCCAAAATCCAGCGCGTTGGCTTTGCGCATCTTGGCTTCGTACTCCTCGTACACCCGGCCCACAATCTCGCGGTACGGATCGCCTTCGCTCGCAAACTCCTCCGGACCGATGACTTCCTGCTTCGCGCGATTGATCGTTCCCGCGATAGACTTGGGCGGTAGTCGCTTCGGATCGAGATTTAGATCGTTCATGATCCGTTTGATCATCGCGCGCTGATCTTGGTCGTCGTAGATCGTAAAATCGCGCCGCACCTCAAACGCTTCGTGGTGGCGTCGCAACATGCGTGCGCACATCGAGTGGAACGTGCCGACCTGCAGCCCCTTGATCGAAAAGGGCACCAGGCTTTGAAGCCGCTCACGCATCTCACCGGCGGCCTTGTTGGTGAACGTGACCGCCAAGATCTCCCAGGGCTTGACCCCATCCTCGAGAAGCAGACGACCAATCCGATAGGTGATGACCCGCGTCTTGCCCGAGCCTGCACCGGCGAAGACCACCAACGGGCCCTCGGCGTGCTCGACCGCCTCTCGTTGCGGCGGATTGAGGGAGCTGAGGTCTAGGTTTGCCGCCTTCGCCCGCTCACTCACCAGGCGTTCAGGATCCACCTGGGGACCCTACCGCATGGATCCGACACCGCCCAGCGCCACACCCGCCCAAAACCCCGTGATCTTCTGGGATTCGTGGTAGAAAGCGCCCCATGAGCATGGCCGCTGGGGACGAAGCTCGCGAGGGGAGCACTGACCGCTCTTCTCAGCCACCCAGCGGTGGTTCAGACGGGGTGAATGAACCCGCTTCTGGGGCGTCGAAACCTGTGAAGAAAGGAAATGCGGAAGAACGAGAGCGCGACAAGGAGCTTGTCCGCCGAGTCCAGGATGGGGATCGGCAGGCGTTCCGTGAGCTCTTTGACCGCTACCACCGGCGCGCCTTCGCGGTCGCGTTCGGGGTGGTCAAGAACAAGCAAGACGCACTCGACATCGTTCAGGACGCTTTCATCAAGGTCCACAAACACATTCACAACTTTCAGGGCTCTTCCAGTTTCTACACCTGGCTCTATCGAATCGTCATGAACCTCGCTATCGACCACGTCCGTCGCGCCAAAAAGGGTCGCGACCTCGATTACGACGACAAAGTTCGTCGTGACGATTCGGATGTTGCTGGAGACGGCGCGATTCTCCCGACGATTCTCGATGCGAATCCGCGCAAGACGGTGCTGCGTCGCGAATTGGCCGATGCGATTCAAGCGGCGCTTGGTGAGCTGCCCGAATACCACCGCGCGGTGATCATGCTGCGCGAGGTGGAGGGACTCAGCTACGAGGAGATGTCGAAGATCCTCAAAGTGCCCAAGGGCACGATCATGAGCCGCCTTTTTCACGCGCGGCGGAAGATGCAAGAAGCTCTCGCGGATTACGTCCAGGGAGAACTGGACATTCGAGAACAATGACGATGGAACACCTCGACGACGACAAACTGCAGCGGTACTTCGACGGTGAGCTCACCGACGGAGAGGCGACCGTCATGCGTCGGGACATCGAGGCGTCGGACCTCGAGCAAGCACGGATCCAACAGCTCGAGCGTCTCGGCGATCTCGTGCGAATGAACGCCGATGATGTGTCGGCGGATATCGACGCGGACGCGCTTTTCTCCGGGATCGAAGCGGGGATTGCCCAGGAAGGCCCGCGACTGAAGCTCATCGAAGGCGCACGCCGCAAGCAACGTGCGGGTGTTGTTGTGGGCGTTGCAGTCGCGATTGCTGCCGCGGTGACGCTGGTGCTTCTCCTCAAGCCGCCTGCGGACGACAACGTCGCAAGGCATCCGATGGACACCGATCAAGAGCGGATTGCCACCGACGACGATATCGAGATCGAGGAGAGCGGTTTTCATATCGTTCACCCGCCCTCGGGTTCGGAAGTCGTTCGAATCGACTTTGGTTCGAACACCGGCACGATCTTCCAGGTTGAAGGCGACGAAGGTCAGCCTCTCGCGGTCGTGTGGATCGACGAAGGGGACTCATGATGACGCGCGTACTCACCGGTGCGTTTGCGCTGCTCATCGTCGCAACGTTGACGATCCCGCCCGTGTTCGCCCAGCCGAACAACGGACCGGTCACCGCGAACATCGTGACCGTGCTCGCCAGCGAAGATGCGGGCGAGATCGATTCCGAGTTGGCCGGGATGGCGGCACTTCGTCGTGCTCCCTTCAACTCGTTCCGCTCGATGCGCGTGTTGGATCGCAGCCAGGTTTCGCTGCGGGTTCGTCAGCCTGAAGAGATCACGCTTCCCAACGGTCGTCGCATGCGGATTCGCCTGCAACAGATCATGCCGGATGGTCGCTACCGCGTTCGCGTTTCGATCAAACGTGAGCAGGGCAACAACTACCTGCCCTTGCTGCAGGTCGTCGCATCGCCTGGAGACCCCTTCTTCGTCGCGGGTCAGTCGCACGAAGGCGGTACATTGGTCCTCGGTATCAGCGTCGGCGAAGCCCCGAGCAGCTAGGCACCCGAAGCGACGACTTCGGATATCGTTCCCTCATGGGGGAAGAAAAGTCGCCCGGCCGTCGCCGCATGGCTCGTCGCAAGTCGGGTCGAGCGATCGTCGACGCGATCGTCGAAGCGACCGAACGACTGATCACCGAGTCCGGTATGGACGGGTTGACGACGGCGCGCATTGCCGAAGTGTCCGGCGTGAGTGTTGGGTCCATCTATCAGTACTTCGAAAGCAAAGAAGCCATCCTTGGGGAACTCGCCCGTCGAATCGAGGTACGCGCGGCTGAACACTTCGTCGCCGCGATGGGCGAAGCAAGCGATCTCGGAACACAGATCAAACGCGCTGTGGACACGTTGCGCGAACCAGGAATGGGCGATCTCTCGATGCGCAGGCTCGTCCGTCAACACGTCCCTGCCGCTTGGATTGAGCGCAGCGAGCACCAGACCGATTCGAAGGTCGAAGGCCTGGTTCGCACAATGCTCGAACAACACGCCGCCGAGGTTCGAGAAGGCGATCTCGATCTCATGGCGTTTGTGGTCACCAAGACCGTCGAGCAGGTCATCGAAGCTGCGGTGCGCGACCGTCCCGAACTCGTGGAGGATCCCGCGTTTGGGCGTGAGCTCGAACATCTCATCGCGGCGTACCTGCGCCCAGCATCCGGATAGCGAATGTGAGCGAAAACGCGGGTTCCGCGATTAGCGTAGTGATCTCAAGATGATGTGAGCCAGTCCTGCGCGAGTGGGCAAACGACGCACGAAGGTCACCCTGTTCGCACGGAGGGTTCATGTTCAAGTCCGTTGCGTTGGGAGTTTTGGCGTTGGCCTGCGCTGTGATGGCAGCGCTTCAAGTTGTGAGCATTCACGACGCGAATACGTTTGTGGAACGCGCACGTGCACGCGCGACCGAGATCGGTGAGCGATTCAACACACCAGACCTTGGTCAACGAGAAGCACCTGAGATCTTCGCGTTCGCTCAATCCGACTTGGTCGAGATGACGCTCGTCAGTGCGACCGATCGGAGCGCGCGACGGATGGATCAGCACACGCTGCGAAACATCGCCGATGACATTGAGCGTGAAGAGGGTCGCGCTCAAACCCACGCAACCGTGGCGATGGCGTTCGCGGGCGGCTTCGTGGTTTTCGTCGCACTCTTCGTCGTCAGCCGGAGGCGACGGCCGAAACTGGCGACGGCGACAGCGTGAGTCTGCGATGGCATGGACTCGGCGCACTTGTGTTCGTGGTACCACCACTCTCGCCGTTCGTGGTTCTGGATGAAGTGGTACCTGCGCCGCTGTTCCTCATCGCTGTGGTCGTGCACGCCGCCTTGGGTCTCCAGGCACTCGTTGCGGTAAGCCTCGCCGCGAGAAGCGAAAGTCTTGTCGCGCCCGAGTCATCGTTCAGTATCGCCTTGCTGTTCGGAGTTCCGTTTGCGGGGTTTGGCTGTGTTGGACTCGCATCCGTTCCCGGCATCGAAACGGACCCCACCATGCTCGTCGTGGGTGCCACGTTCGCATTGGTGATCGGACTTGCATTCCTCGCGTACGGCCCGCGAGGTCTCGCGTGGGTGTCCTCCAACAAGGAGCTCTGCGTGCTTGGGTGGAGGATTCACCGGTTCTCGCAGGACGCACTGAAGTCGCTACGGTTGCGAGAGACACGCGAAACTCACGATAGTCGCTACTACGGACAACGTAGCTTCCGACCGGAGATCGTCGCTCGTGACGGTCGTGTGTTTCCGTTCGGACCTCGTCAATCCGAGAGTCACGACGCGCAAGCGATGATCGACCTTCTTTGCGATGGGTTGGCGACGCGTTAATCAGTCGTCGATCGTCTCGCGTGTTTCTTCGCGCATGAAGCGATCGCTTCGCTCCAGAATCTCACTCGGTACCGGCGCGGGTCCCGAGGGTCGACTCCGCGCTTCCATCAACGCTTCGCGCATGGTCGCCGCGTCGGGGTAACGATCCTCGGGTTTGAACGCCATGGCCTTGAGGATCACCGCTTCGAGTTCAGGTGAAATGGCGGGTCGAATATGCGAAGGCGGCGTGGGTTTGCGCGTCAGAATCTTCACCAGCAACGCGTTGTAGTTGCTCGCGGTGAACGGAAGCATGCCTGTGAGCGTTTCGTAGAGAAGCACGCCTGCCGCCCAGAGATCGGCACGCGGATCCACACCGGCATCGCCTCGCGCTTGCTCCGGAGCGAGGTACGAAGGCGTACCCACCACCGCACCGGTACGCGTGACGCGCATCGTGTTCTCGTCGATCTTCTTGCTCACGCCAAAGTCCAAGAGCTTGGCGCCCTTCTCGGTCAGGAACACGTTGTCGGGCTTCAGGTCGCGATGGACGATGCTGCCTTCGTGTGCCGCCCCAAGTGCGGACAGGACATCGCCCAACACGTTGCACGCTTCGTCGATGGGTAGCGGTCCCTCGAGTCCGAGTCGGTCTGCGAGCGTGCGTCCTTTGAGGAGCTCCATCACCAAGTACGGACTGCCATCGGGCAGGTTTCCGATGTCGAAGGTCTCGCAGATGTTCGGGTGACCCAGACTTCCGGTCGCGCGCGCCTCCCGTTCGAACCGACGCTGTGCAACCGAGCCCGCTTCATGGCCGCGGAGCAAAACCTTAATCGCAACCGCTTTGCCTAAGCGTTGGTGCTCACCGCGATACACCACGCCCATGCCGCCCTTCCCGAGGAGCTCATCGATTCGATACTTGTCGTCGAGCACCAAGCCAAAGAGACGCGTCACGCTGGGTGATGGATCTTGCTCGATCGCTGCGCCGGGATCTGGAATCGGGGTCTTCCAAACGGGCCCCGATGGCGGTGGCGCAACTTTCTTCTTGCTGCGCTTGCGCTCGATCTTCTTGCCGTCGAGTGGACACTCGGTCGCACTCGCCTCGTGCGGAAGACCGCAATGGGGACACCGGATGAAGCGCTCCTGCGACACGTACGCCGAGCCTACATGAAATCAGTTTTCCAGAGCGTGACGGACTCGTTGCACTTCGGCCTCCAGCGTCGCAATTCTCCGTTCGAACAGACTGGGCTGTTGTTCCAACTCCGCCGCGAAATCCCCCAATCGGATGGCACCCATTTGGCGCGCCGATCCCTTGAGCGCGTGAGCCAGACTCTTCAGTGCGGCCAGGTCAGACTTGCCGATTGCCGCGCGGATGTCGTCGAGTTTCGCGTCGGTCGCCTCAAAGAATGAGGTGACTAACTCCTCAAAGAGCTCCTCACCCAACGAACGCAAGTCGCCAAGCGTGGACTCGTTCAGCATCGGGCCGTTGGGGCAGTACCGCATCAGCACTTCGCGCAGGTCGTTGATCGAAAGCGGTTTGCTCAGGTGCCCATCCATCCCCGCCTTGGTGGCCTTCTCACGTTCAGCGGGAAACGCGTGTGCAGTGAGTGCAACGATGGGAAGTCGGGTGTCGGTCTCGCGTGCACGGATTTCCGCCGTCGCGGTGTAGCCGTCCATCACGGGCATCTGACAGTCCATCAACACCAAATCGAACGGGTCGCCGGCAACGGCAGCGACCGCTTCCTTTCCGTTCGGGACAAGCTTCACGCGGTACCCCAACTCTTCGAGGAATCCTTGGACAACCAAACGGTTGGTCGGTTGGTCTTCGACGACCAGCACGATGGGTGCTTCCTGCGATGCAGGTCGGGTCACTTGAACACTGGCTGGCCTGTCGAGCGTCTGTCGACTCGCGCGCCCAGGCTGAATGGGTTTGGACACGTGCGCCTCAGCGATCGCTTCCAGCAAACTCTTTCGAGCAATGGGTTTGGCGAGCGCCGCGAGAATACCTTCGCGCCGATGGTCTGCCGTTGGATCCAAGAGTCCAGAACTCATCGCAACGACACGCGGACGACCATAGATGGCACCGCCTGCAATCGTCGCCGTGCGATCGCGCCAGTCATCGCCGAGGGTTCGAATGTCCACCAAAACGACTGTGAAAGGATCGTTGGCGTCGACGGCCTGACCAAGAAGCGCGCCTGCACGTTCACCGTCTGGCGCCGCATCGACATGCAGGCCCCACGTTTCGATCAAGCGTACGAGGTTCCCGCGGATCCGGGGGTTTGCGTCGACCACGAGAATGCGTGCGTTGACCACGGACGGCGCCAGCGTCAGACCCGATCCACTCAACCCGTCGGCGAGTGCAAAGTTGACTGTGAACGCGAACGTACTGCCTTTGCCTTTCTCGCTCTCCAGCGTGAGATCTCCACCCATCAGATCCACCAATTGCCGGCTGATGGTCAGGCCCAATCCCGTGCCGCCGAACTCACGAGTTGTTGAATCATCCGCCTGAGTGAACGCGTGGAACACCCGCTTCTGTTCGTCGGGAGTCATCCCGACCCCCGTGTCCACCACGGCGAACTCGATGCGTGCAACATCCGACGACGACTCCGTCATCGCCGCTTCCAAAAAGGCGACGCGCAGAACAACTTCGCCCTCGCGGGTGAATTTCAGCGCATTGGAAATCAGGTTGGTCAGCACCTGTCCGAGCCGCAACGGGTCCCCAAACACTTTCGAGGGAAGATCCGGATCGAGTTCCACGATCAGGTCGATGCCCTTTGTGTTTGCCGAGGCGGTGTGGTTGTGCGCGATATCTTCCGCGACCCGAGCCGGATCAAACGCGATGGACTCCAAGGGCAGACTGCCCGCCTCCGCACGCGAGAGATCGAGGATGTCGTTGACGATCGCGAGCAAGGTGTCGCCCGAGTTCCGGATCAGTTCGACCTGTTCGCGTTGTTTCGACGACAGTTTGGAGCGCGAGAGCAACTCCAAAAGACCGAGCACCCCGTTGAGCGGCGTGCGGATCTCGTGGCTCATGTGCGCGAGGAACCGCTGCTTGGCATCGACCGACGCCAGCGCAGCGTCACGGGCTCGCGCAAGCGCATTGGCCGCCGACTCTGCACGTGAGTGTTCGTGCCGCGCGTTTTCAATCTGCTCTTGGAGCAGGTGCACCATGCGGAAGCGCGAGAAGCTCATGATCACGCAGAGCACCGTGACGACGCCGATTGTCACGCCCCAAAACGCAAACGCTTCACGTTCGAGTATCGCGGCTCCAAACACGAGCCAACCAACAACGCCGCTGATCAGCACAGCAAGCACGTTGACCCGTCGGAAAAGAAGCGCCGCGCAAAAGAGCATGACGATGACGATCAGTGCACTTGCATCTGGATCTCCACTCAGCGCGAAAACACCGAGCGCAAACCCCACAGCAACTTGAGTCGACGCGAAGCCCGCATAAGCGGTGAACCCAATCCCTCGCCAGAGAAGCACTCCGGTGATGACAAAGAGTGCAACGGCCGCCGCGATCGCACTGGTTCGTGCGCCGGCTGCAAAGGGTGTCGGATCCGCCAGCAAGGTGATCGCCGCGATGATGAGCAGCACGACGCCGGCCGATGGAATGGCGAACTTGGCGGTCGCATGTGCGCGTTCGTTGAAAGGAGTAGGCAGCGAAACCTCGGTTTGGCCTATGGTAGCCGCAATGCGACGCGACGATCCCGACGTATTCGACGCCGAAGGTCACGGTCCCCCCGAACTCACGCATGAGGCATCCAAAGTGATCGAGGTGCTTGGCGGCATGGTCACCCCAAAGCGTCTCGCCCGAATTCGGGAGGTGGTCGCTCGACGAACCTATCGCGCAACGCTCCTCTTGGAAGACATCACCGATCCCCACAACACCTCGGCAGTACTTCGCAGCTGTGACGCGTTCGGTGTGCAAGCAGTGCATGTGGTTGCAGGCAAGCGGGGGTTTCAAGCGGCACGCGCCATCAGCAAGGGTGCGCATCGGTGGCTGGATGTGATCCGACACGATACCGGCCCGGATGCGGTGCGCGCGCTCCAAGCAGATGGCTTCGTAGTGCTGGCTGCGTCGATGGAAGGTGACGTTCGTCCCGAAGCGTTGGCACACACTCCGAAGGTCGCGATCGTGATGGGCAACGAACATCGTGGGCCCACCGAAGAGACGCGCGCCTTGGTCGACGGAACGTTTGCGATACCCATGCGCGGGTTCAGCGACAGTCTCAACGTGTCGGTGGCGGCGGCCATCACGCTCTTCGCGGCAACCTCCGGCCATGAGAGCGAGCTAACGGAAAGCGAGCGCGACGATCTGGTGGCTCGCTATCTGATGCACAGCGTAAACGACCCAGACACCGTCCTCGCCGACGCAATCGCGGAATAGTCTTAGAAATTGGGCGTGTTCACACTTTGCTGCCGGTTCGGCCTCGCGGTACACCCCTTCAGCGGCAATGGCGCAATCCCCCCGAAAGCAGCTTCGCCCGCGCGCGACGAGTTCGAGCACTCGTGCGAGTCGGCCCAGTGTGAAGCGCTCCAAGAAGAAGAAGCGTGCGTCGAAGAAAGACGTGCCGCGGTGGAAGCGCTGGGCCAAACGGCTGATCGTATTGATGGTGATCGGTGGCGTGGTTGGCCTGACCGGTCTCGCAGGTCTGTTTTGGTACTACGGGCGCGACTTGCCCGATGTGTCGTCGCTCCGAAACTACGCGCCTCCTCAGACATCGCGCGTGGTGGATCGAAACGGCGAACTGATCGGCGAGATCTTTTCAGAACGCCGCACGGTGATCGACCTCGCCGATATCCCGCCGGAGTTCGTCCGCTGCACACTCGCGGCCGAGGATGCCGACTTCTATCGCCACGAGGGGCTCGACTACCCCGGCATTGTGCGCGCGCTCATCCGTGACGTGCTCGAAGGACGTGCCGCGCAAGGTGCGTCAACGATCACGCAACAGGTGGTGAAGCTTCTGTTGCTGAGTCCAGAACGAACGCTCGCACGCAAAGTGCGCGAATTGATTCTCGCGCGGCGTCTCGAACAAGAGCTGACCAAGGACGAGATCCTTCACCTCTACTTGAACCACATCAACTACGGGCACGGCCGCTACGGCGTGCAGGAAGCCGCCCAGTTTTACTTTGGCAAGGACGCGTCGGAGATGACGCTTGCCGAGTCGTCGCTGATCGCGGGCGTTCCGCAGGCGCCTGCGCGCTTGTCCCCGCGTTCGCATCCCGAAGCGGCTCGGCGGCGACAGCGCTACGTGTTGGCGCAACTCGAAGCAAAGCGAGCCGAGTACTGGCCCGAGATCACCGACGCGATGATCCAGGAAGCGCGCGAGGCCACACCGACGTTGGTCGAACGCGAGTCCGGAGCGCGCGACGGTGCCGAACTCATGCGGTTGGCGCGCCGAACGTTGCGTGATCGAGTAGACAACGAGACGTTCGCACGTGGCGGGTTCACCGTGCACACCACGATCGATCTCGAGTTGCAGCGAGCCGCGCATCAAGCGCTGCGCGAAGGGCTCGAAGCGATCGACGAGCGGCAACGCAACCGAGGTCCGCTTTGGGTTCCACGTCGCCAGCGCAATATCCGCGAGGTGGAGCAGCTTCGTGAAGGTCGGGTGTACCGAGGCCAGGTCACTGCAGTCGACGAAGAAGAAGGCACGATCGTGTTCGACGTGGGCGGACACCGAACCGTGGTCGATGTCTCCACGGCGTCTCGCTACAACCCCGAGTCGCTCCCTCCCAGCGAGTTTGCCCCGATCGGTGCACACGTGGATGTGTCGATCACGCGCTTGGGAGACGAAGACCAACCTGCCGTCGGGCGACTCGAACGAGGCCCCCAAGGCGCGGTCGTTGTGATCGACCCGCGCTCTCGTGACGTGCTTGCGATGGTGGGTGGTTACGACCTGGGTCCCGGGTTCAACCGCGCGCTCCAGGCACAGCGACAACCCGGTAGTACGTTCAAACCCATCGTCTATGCCCAAGCCATTCGCACACGCGCGTCGACACCCGCCAGTGTGATGATCGATGCGCCTGCGGTGTACGACCGATGGAAGCCGCAGAACTACGAAACCTGGAGCCACCAAGGTCCGGTGCGTCTTCGCGTGGCTTTGGCCCGCTCGATTAACCTGGTCGCGATTCGATCGATCGAACAAGTCGGTCCCGAATCCGTGGTCGACTTTGCACAAGCACTGGGCATCGAAAGCGAGCTCGAACCCACGTTGGCCCTTGCGTTGGGAGCCAGTGCGGTTCGACCGGTCGAGATGGTCAACGCGTACGCGACGTTTGCGGCCGGTGGACGTTGGGAAGCACCGCGATGGATCTCGCGAATCGAAGGCCCGGATGGAGACGTCGAACTCGAGCGACGTCCCGAAGCACGCGATGTGCTCACACCGGCTGAGTCGTTCGTTGTCACGAGCATGATGACCAGCGTGACCGCCGAAGGTGGAACAGGGGCACGTGCGGCGCGACTCGGGCGACCTAGCGCCGGCAAAACCGGAACGAGTAACGAAGCGCGCGACGCGTGGTTCGTCGGGTTCACGCCAAACGTCGTGGCGGGTGTGTGGGTGGGTTACGACCATCGACGCTCACTGGGACGTCGCGAAGGAGGCGGACGCACGGCACTTCCGATTTGGGTGGAAGTCGTTCGCGCTGCGACCGAAGGGCGACCGGTGGTGCAGTTTCCGCGCCCCGACGGAGTGGAAGACGCGCAGATCGATCCAGCCACTGGGTTGTTGGCCTACGAGGGACAAGAAGACGCGATCAGCGAAGTCTTTCTCGAAGGCAGCGTCCCCACTGAAACTGCGCGTCCCCCAGACATTGCCGATCCCTCAACGTTCTTGATGGAGCAGCTGGGCGGCACCGAAACGGAAGAAGACGCAGACGCGGGGACGCCTTGAGGCTGGCGACCCTCTTGGTGTGTGTCCTCGCGAGCAGCGCCGCGGCACAACCTGCATCGAGTCTTAGCGTTCTCGAAACGCGACTTGGCGAGGAGATCAATCGGCTGGGACTCAACCAGGCCACGGTTGAACTGAGTGCCACGTGGCCGAGCGGAAGCCCGCGCAGTGCAGATCTTGAGACACGGCTGCGCGAGATGATCGGGACGCATCTGTCTGGCGAGAACCCCAACCGCGTGTTGCGCATCGAGGCACGGGCGTGGGGTGGCCACCTCGATCTGGTGCTCAACACCACAGCCGACAGCTGGCTGCGCTTTCGACGTTGGCTCCGGCGAAGTGACGTAGACTCGGCGCGAATTCGCGTGCCTCTGGACGCCGAACTTCGCACCTACGTCGCGACGCGAGCGGTTCTGACATCGTCGAGCATTGTGGCCCGAACCTACCCGCTGAGCGATTCCGGGTATCTCGACATGGTCGTCACGAACCTCGATGGCCAGGATGCTCCTGAGCTCATCGCGCTTCGTCCTGAAGAGGTGCAAGTGTTTCGGCTCGGGTCCACGGACACGGGTCGTCGTCGTTTGCGCTTGGTCGCCCGCGCTCCCATTCCGCCGAGCGACGCTCCGGGAGTTGGGCCGCGCCGTTTTGTCGGCACACTCACAGTCGACGAGCGTGGTGTGGTCGGACGCGTGCGACACCGGCTGGCTCCGTTCCGGGTCGACTGGAACGAGGGCGCGCCCCAGGTGACGTTTCTTTCGAATGATCCGTGCCCTGCCGGGGCTCACGCACTGCCCGACGCGTGTGCAATGCCGGTGGATGGTCGCGACTACTTCGCAAGCGACTTGCTTTCGCGCGTGGGAAGCCCACCACCGCAGCGCGCGTCAACGTCGTTCTATCAGCGTCAAGCGCGTTGGATTCGACGACCGGATGGTGCGGCAGACTTTGTGGAAGTCGTGGTCACTCCGCGCGGACGCTTGGTCTCACGCACCGGTGAAAACGCCGTTGGCCTGGCGGGCTATGGCGCGGGTGTTGGGATGGCCGATGTCGATCGCGACGGAAACGCAGAGTTGATCGGCGCATCGTCAAACCTGATCGGCAGCGGCGACCAACTCCGAGTTCTGCGCATCATGCGCAACGGCGCGTTGCGACGACTCTGGCAATCCGAGCCGATCGAAGGGTCGGTGCTTGTCGGCGGACAAGGCGATCTCGACGGAGACGCGTTGCCGGAACTTCTGGCGATCGAGGAACACGAAGGACGCGCAAGGCTCTGGGTGGTCCGATGAAGCGTGGTGCAATCAAGCGTGCTGGGACCATGAAGAGTGTTGCGCTCGGCACGTTGTTCTTCGCGTTCGCGCTCCCGGCGCACGGTGCACTTCCACCCGGGTATGGCGGAACGCTGGAACTGCCGGGCACATCGACGTTGCGTCTGCCGGATCCGCGCGATGTTCGCACTCCGCTCGAAGCGAGCTTGGTGCGTGCGGTGTTCGATACGCTCTACGAAGTACGCGGCAACCGGGTGGTGCCTTCGCTCGCCGCCGCGCAACCGAGTGTCGAGGGCGAGATCGCGACGATTCGATTGCGTCCCGGCATTCGCCGACACGACCGTCGACCGCTTCGCGCACGTGATGTTGCCCAGGCGCTACGTCGCGCTGACCGTGATGGCGCCACGCCCTGGTTCGAAGGCATCGCGCGTCGCAACGGTCAACTGGACATCGCGACGGAAGGCGAACTGGAGTTGAAGGTACGGCTTGTCGAAACCGAGATGCCTTTGGCGCGACGTCTGGCTGCAACCCCAACGGCGATCATGTTGGGACGCGGGCACGGCACCGGTCCGTTTCGAGCACGACTTCGAAGCGGCATTCTCCGCCTGGCGCAGTTTCGTGCCGCAGCGCGCGGTGCACCGTTTCTTCGCGGCGTCTCGATCTCGCCGCCACGCGACCGTGAGTCGGAACTTCGCGCGTTCGAACTGGATGAGCTGAGCGCGTCGTGGCGTGGAGCCGGGTTGTACGGTCGCTCGGGGCGCAGCGTCGAACGCCACGCGCTTCCGGCGAAGACCCCGGTGTTGTTGGTGGTGCATCGTTCGAAGCGCAACCGCCTTCGTGCACTCGCCGACCGCATCGAGCGGCAGCGTCTCGCCCGAATCGGGCTGGTTCCGGCACAAACGCTGGTCGATTCACTGCCTGCGCCGCGCCTGAGTGGTGGCGAGACGGGACCTATACGACTCCTGGTTGAACAAGGCGATCGTTTCCAAGTCGAACTAGCGAGCGCATTGGCCGCACGTTTTGACGAACTCGGTTGGCGGACGCGTCGGATCGAAGTCGCCCAAGATCGCATGGCCGCAACGATTCTTGGCAACGGATGGGACGTTCGAATCGTGCAGGTTCCCCCGCCGGGCCCAGGTGCTCGAAACCTGCTGGCTGCCACGTGGTTGGCGATTGGCGAGCGTGCAAAGGCAACCGCCGTGCTCAACGGGGAGTCGCTCGACCAACACGCGTCGACGCTGCCGGTTGTGGTGCTGGGACATCGGCGACAAACCCTGCATCATCAATCGCAGCTCATGGGCGTCAGCCACGACGCCATAGGGCGATTGAGCTTCGACACGATGTTCTTCCCGCGTGACCAACAGGGCAGCCGATGAGACTTCGTGGTCGACTCGCATTGCTGTTTTTGTTCGCGGCGTTCGTGCCCTTTACCGCGCTGTTCATGGTCGTGCAGACGAGCCTGATCGAAGAGCTGCAGGTCGAACACGCACGACAGCTTCAAACGCGCGTCGCTTCGGCGCAGCGTCGACTCAGCGAGGAAAGCGAACGCGACGACCGCGTGGTTCAAGCGTTGTGTGAGCACGACTTGGTGGTGGATCGCCTCGCGCTTCAACTCGGTGGTGGACACTTTGGACCCGAAGACGAGCAAGGTCTTGTCACGCTGCTTCCGCCGCTCATGCGAGGTCGGCGCTTTGACACGCTGCATCTGATCGACGCGCAAGGTGGAGCCAACCGTGGGCGCGTACTGGGTTCGGGCCACTATCCCGATTCGGCCGGCAGTCGAGCGCCCGAGTTGGTGGATGCACTGGCGCGAAACGATGGCCGCGCGTTTGTTCACGACGTTCGGGTGATCGACGAAGACGGCACGCGCAGTGACCGCAAGACACTGCTGCGTGGCTGCATGGTGCAACGCGATGGAGCCGCCGTGGCTGTGCTGGGCGGACACTTTCTTTCCGAAGGATTCGCCGAAGACTTGATGGGCGATGTGTCGCCGGTGGAGTTCGCGCTGCAGCCCGAGGTCGAAGAGGCCACCGAAGTCAGCGTCTTTCACGATGCACGTGGCGAACCCGTGCTGCGTTTTGTCGCGACGATCGACTCAGCACCCTTGGAGCGAGAAGTTGCAGCGCTCAAAGAACGAACGCTCTACGTCGCGATCATCGCGCTCATCGTCGCGCTCTTGGCGGCCATTCTCATGACCTGGTCGCTGACTCGTCCCTTGAGCGAACTGGAAGAGGCTGCGCATCGCGTCGCGTCGGGTGACCTTGAATCACAGCTGACGGTGCGTGGCGGTGGGGGTGAGATGGGCCGCACCATGCGCGCGTTCAATGACATGACGCGCGAACTGGCGTCGACTCGGAAGAAGTTGCTGCGCGCCGAACGTATTGCCGCCTGGCGTGAAGTCGCACGACGCATTGCGCACGAGATCAAGAACCCGCTGCAGCCGATCCAAATGGAGATCGAAACCATGCGAAAGCTCCATGCGCGCAAGCACGCGAGCTTTGATGAAGAGTTTCCGGCGTCGACGCAGGTGATTCTCGATGAGGTGAAGCGACTCGACAACATGGTCACCGAGTTCAGTCGGTTTGCGCGCTTGCCGCGACCCAAGCCCGAACCCTTGGATCTGAACGAAGTCGTCGAGCACGTTCGCGGTCTCCATCACGGCGGTGTGGAGCTGGTTGTCGATGCAGAGCGTGCCGTGGTGCGAGCAGACCGTGCGCAGCTCACCCAGGTGTTGGTGAACTTGGTGCAGAACGCTGCCGACGCCGCGGAAGCACGACATGGTGACCACGGAGGCCGCGTGGAACTGACGCTTCGCCAAGGCGAGGGTGGTGCGACGCTGGAGATCGCAGACAACGGACCGGGCATTCCGGAAGCAGATCGGCTGAAAGTGTTCGAGCCCTACTTCACGACGAAGGCGAAGGGCACGGGTCTGGGCTTGGCGATCGTGCACCGGATCGTGGGTGATCACGGCGGTGCCATCGACGTCGCGGATGGTTTGGATGGAGGCGCTGCGTTTGTGATTCAGCTGCCGGTGAGCGGTCCTGCGGCGGAAATCGAAGCCTCGCTCGCTGAAACGGACCTGCCGCTGGGTCGACCTGACGACACCGTCTGAACCTCGAAAGAACAGGTTTCGTAACCTTTGGCAGGGTCGAGCGTAGGTCGCGAGTCGCACCTCGCGGGCTTGGGCGAGACTCCCGAGCCACAGGGTGCCTGGAATTTCCGTTAGAATTCCGTTGGCCCGATTGATGCTTTTGAGGTCTTCCATGCGATTGCTTCCCATCCTCGTCCTCGCGCTCACTGGTTTTGCCTGCTCGTCGAACACCACCGGCGGCACCGGAAACTTCATCACCGAGTTCCCGCCCGATCCGCTCGATGCCATCGATCCCACTCCGGAAGCGTCCTGCACCGGAACATGGGCGGTGGGTGGCCGAGGTCAGATCATCGATGAACAAGGCAATCCGGTTGCTCGCGCTCGCGCGCAGATGTGTTTGCGTTCGCCGACCGACACGCTGCTCTGTGTGATGCCTCCGGAGTCTGGTGCCGATGGCTTCTGGCATCAGGAAGTTCCGGAGGGTGAACCGCGATGCGTCGCTGAGATGGCTCTCCGCGCGTTGCTCCCCAACGCTGGTTTCGGAACCACGTACTGCCACGTCCCGCTGACCACGAACGGAGCAGTCGTCGAACTGCGTGAACCCATCGTGTTGTATGCGACCACACCCGCGACCTCGATTCCGCCGGTAGGTGACGCGAACGCTGCGCGTACTGTCGTGATGGCCGATGGCCTCGAAATGGACGTCGTGCCGAGTGTGTTCTTCGGCGAGGACTATCAGAACCTCGCGGCGCGGCGCGTCGACCACACCGATCCGCCTTGCTTCACTGACGACTCCTTGGACGGTCTCTACGTGTTTAGCCCTGAAGTGAGTGTGCTTGGCGAGACCGGCGGTGTTCCGATTCGCATTCCTGCGGATGGAATGGCGGAAGGCACCCGCGTGGAGTTGCTCGTGTTGGGTGGACTCGAAACTCGACTTGCAGATGGAAGCGCGGTCGAAGAAGCAGACTTTGTGAGGTTCGGTACGGGAACCGTGACGGGCGGAATGATTGTGGCCGATCCCGGAAGCGAGCTGCCGTACCTGAGCTGGCTGGGTTACCGACGCATCTAGTCGGCGGGTTGTGGTTCCGCTCCGGGGTGGCACGGGGTTCGCAATGACGAAGGTCAATGCAGCCCTCCGCCGTGGCGAACTTCCCCTCGATTCGATCCCTCCGCGGCGGAGGGTTGTTCCCCCTCATTGCGCTCTCGCTCGTTGGGTGCAGTAGCTCGCTTTCGACGCTTCAACCCGCGCGAACCGTGCCTGCAGGGCATGTCCAGGCGGTGACTTCGGTCGCGGTCACGCCGCCCGTTGGACTCGCGGAAGACACCTGGGATGCGCTGCATGAGCTTGGTGACATGGCCTCGATCGAGTCCCCGAGCGACGCCGAAGGGTTGGCCGAATTGGCCACGATGGCGCTGGTTCAACCACCCTCGCTCGACGCGAACTTCTCATTGGGCATCGGTTTGGCCAAGCGTTTGGAGATCAACGGACGCGTCGGAAGCGCCTCGGCCGGTGGTGGGTTTCGGCTGCAATGGCTGCGTCGTCGTCCCGGCATCTACGGCGCCATCGGGGCGAACGTGGACTACACGTACAACTCGTTTCCGCTCGATCGAGTCACGGACCAAGTGCGCGTCGAGCGTTTCCGTAGGATCGACTACTCGATTCCGCTGACTCTGGGCTACAGCCGAAAGCGTTTTCACTTTTGGGCCGGACCGAAGCTCGTGCTTTCGCGATTCAACACGAACGTAGCGGTGTGCCTAAACAGCGAGACGTGTGGACAGCAAGCGACGCTGCAAGCGCGTGGTCGTGCGAGGTACTACGCCGGCCACGTGGGACTCGCGTTTGGAAGCAATCGTTTTTGGTTGGCGCTGGAGGTGACCGTGGCGCGAGCGCGGATCGAAGCCGATCTCGAAGTGGATATGCCCGCGATGGATACGATGGGGTCGGCGCGTGTGTTCGAGGGGCGAGTGATCACGCCGGCGATTGGTTTGATGCTCTGGATCTGAGGCTGGAGATCTTTCTAGTGGGAGGCGCGAGGCTCGGAGACCGGAGAGATTTGATTTTCGTCGGTCGTCGGCAACGTCATTTCAGATCGAGTTTAAGTTTCGCGATCCGCATCTCTTGTTCAACAACGAGCACTAGTCGGCACAACTCGCTCGCTGAGCGTCGGGTGGTCAGCATTTTTTTCCCGGAAGTACGGGAAGGCTGGAAGGCGGGAAGGTTTCGGGGTCCAAGAAGACCTTCCCGCCTTCCAGCCTTCCCGTACTTCCGGTTAAAAAAAGTCGAAGCGCCTTTCGCCGACGTCCACCTGAACAAGAGATGCGGATTGCGAAACTTAAACTGGATCTAAAATGACGTCGCTTCGCGGTAGCTACTCGAGGACCAGACACAGGTCCTTGGATCCGCGTACCGAGACGCTCGTTATTGCGTCGACGACGTAGTCGAATAACGAGAGCTGACCGGCCTTTGCTTCACGCAACGCGGTTTTGTTTTGGAAGAAACGCGGTTGGCGGCGAATCGCGGCAACGAGCGCGCCGCAGTTCAACGCGTGCCGCGACTCGTCCGCGTGTTCCCAGTGAACAACTGCGGGTGATTCGAGACCAAATCCCCCAAACAAACAGTCATCAAACCCACAAAGCCGACGACCGAAGTAGCCACCCGGTGCCTGAACCGCTCGCGCAAACTCCGCGTAAAGCGAACGCTCGCTGACGATGCGACGCCCGTCGACGTAGTAGTGACGCACCCGCGCAAGGTGCGTCGCTCAATCGAAAAGAAAAGACTTGAGCCTTCCCTCTTCGAATCTTCGAAAAAAATATCGAATAGACCCCAGCGAAGCGGACCAGCCAGCCATCGAGCCTTACGGCCCGCTCCGCATCAGAGACCTACTCCTTCGCGCCCAGCTTTTGCGCGCGACGACGAATCGTCGCTCGGTCCACGCCAAGAATGCGCGCCGCCGCCGCGTAGTTGTGCTCCACCGCGATCAGTACCTTCTGCAGATACCAATCACTCAGCTGACGCATCGTCGCGCTTCCATCCAAAATGCCCTCGGGCACATCGGTGGACGCACTCGCCGTCATCGGAACATGCGCGACTTCGGGCTCAAACCCGAGCATCACGCTCCGCAGTTTGTTCTGTAGCTCACGCACGTTGCCGGGCCACGAATACGCACGCTTACTCGCCTTCCGCAGCCACTTCATCACCCGCTCGCGAACCGCTTGCGCATCCTTGCCGTTGCCGTCGTCCTGCAAGTAGCGCTGCACGAACGCCATCCCCAACGCTGGAATGTCTTCGCGACGATCCCGCAGCGGCGGCAACTCGATCACGTGACCAGCCAAACGCTCGTAGAGATCGCGCCGAAACTCACCCTCGTCGACCATTCGCTTCAGGTCTTTGTGCGTCGCCGCGATGTAGCGCACGTCGGCGACGAATCCTTGGTCTGCACCCAGCGGGCTCACCACGTTCGTCTCCATGACACGCAGCAGTTTCACCTGTGTGGTCAGGCTCAGATCACCCACCTCATCGAGAAAGAACGATCCGCCCTTCGCCGTTCGAATGCGTCCCTTTCGCTCCACGGTCGCACCCGTGAACGCGCCTTTGACGTGGCCGAAAAGCTCCGACGCGATCAGCGTCTCAGGAACCGACGCCGCGTTGAGCGCATTGCTCGGCGCACGTCCGACCGTTCCTGTACCGACCAAGCCGTCTTGAATCGCGGTCGCGATCGCTTCTTTACCTGTGCCGGTCTCGCCGAGAATCAGCACGTCGTGGTCGAAAATCACGCGATGAAGCACAAGTGCGATGTGCAACGAGTCGCCGAAACACGCTGCCCACACTTCGCGACGCACCCGGCGCATCGCCTCGGACTCACCGGCGAGCATCTCCAGCTTGGCGTGGCAACGCCCTGCCGCGTTCACCACGCGCAAGTAGTCGTCACGCTCCCGCGGAAGAGCATCCCAGATGCGCTTCGGGAGCTCGAGAATCTCCGTCTCACCCGCGAGCACATCGGCGTGTGCAATCGCGAGAAGACGACGTTCGGCACCGTCGATATCGCCGACCTCGATGGCTTCCATGATCGTGCGCGACTTGGGAAGTCGACGAACACGCTCGGCGGCGGCTGCGAAGAACTCTCGGTCGGCGGCGTAGGGATTGCCCTCCAACGTCGAAAGTGCTGTCGCAACGGCTTCAGAAACCACGGCACGGACGATACCGCGCGCCCGACTCAGATGCTGAGGTATGGCGAATCCTTTCCAGTTGTCTCGTTGATGAGGTTTTCGGGTGCAGGCGGCGGGACGCTTTTCGCGCCCCAACGCGCAGCAAGTTCGGCTAGACGCACGGCGTCGGCGTAAGGCACCTCGAAGGTGCGCTCGCGTTCCAGCTCTCCAAGCCGGTAGCCGACGCGCAGAGCGTCTCCAGACGCATCGACGTAGAGCAGGTTCTCTTTGCGGATCATCAGGCAGAAGCCGTCCAGAAGCCGTCGCAAGGGCAGCGTCTGGAAATCGACTCCTCGCCAGTCTTCGTGCTTCGCGGACTCTTGAATGGCGTCCCGTAAGTCACGGGAATCATGGAACACTCCGTCTACATCGAGCTCGGGAGCCCAGCGTCGATGCAGAGCGAGCTGAAGCGGACGCAGGCTTCCGGGATCGAGATAGATGGCGGATGGGGAGAGGTAGAGCAGCATGGCAGCTCATTACGCACAATGTATGCGTAGCTCTGACACCTCATTTTCAAGTGATATTGTGCGCCTGCTGCACAAAGCAGCCGCACATAGCCCGGGCAAAAACAATCGTTACTGCAAATTCGCCCGAGTAGGCCGAAAATTGCTCACTCCGGTGAAAACGATCGCGGTCAAATCGAGCGTTTTTTCGCCATTCTGGGAAAAGCCTGGAATTTACGGGTACTGAGACGTCGGCACGTTCCTTCCATTACAGCGCGGCATGCTGACCACCTACCTCACCTGCTTGCTCGTTGGAGGCGTGCTCGTAGGCCTCAGCGCGTTCAGCGGCGTCGATAAGAGCTTCGACGTGGACACGGACATCGACATGGATGTCGACGTGGATGCGGACGTGGACGTTGATGCAGACGCTGACGTCGACGCGGATACCGACGTTGATGGAGACCTGCACCTCGGTGATCTGGTCATCGCGTGGCTGCCGTTCACCAGCATGCGCTTCTGGACCTTCGCGCTCATGGCCGGTGGTCTCACCGGAACACTACTGACTCTCGTCGGCACCTGGAACGCGCTCACGATCGCTCTGGTCAGTGCCGCGATGGCGTACTTCTCGGGCCTCTCGATCGCTCGCATTCTGAAGCGCCTCAAGCGTGAAGAAGTGTCGAGCTCGGTCGGTGAAGACGAGATCGTCGGTGCATCGGGCCAAGTCGTGCTTCCCGTTTCAAAGGGCGCCGTCGGTCAGATCCGCGTGCGCGTGAAGGGACGCGACGTCGACGTGGTCGCACAGCCGGTCGAAGACGAGACCCTCGACATCAACGAGCCGGTGCTCGTGTGCGACTTGCGAGACGGCGTCGCTCTCATCGCGCGCCTTCAACAGTGAACGACAAAACAAAGAAAGGTTTCCGACTGCGGTCGGTGAACAACGAACGAAAGGAACTCAATGTTTGATCCCACGAGCCTCATGACTGCCCTCGGTGTCGGGGGCGCGGTCCTGGCGGCACTATTTCTCGCGGTGTTCATTATTCGGCAGCTTCTGCACGTGTGTGAACCCAACCAGGTCCTGATTTTCTCCGGTCGCTCACACACCACCGGCGACGGCCGAAAGGTCGGTTATCGCGTGGTTTTCGGCGGTCGAGCGTGGCGCGTACCCATCTTGGAGCGCGTCGACAGCATGGATCTCTCATTGCTCAGCGTGCCCATGACCATGCAGGGCGCGTACTCGGAAGGAAACATCCCGCTCACTGTTCAGGCGGTCGCGAACGTCAAAATCTCGTCGGACCCCACAGTGGTTGGAAACGCCATCGAACGCTTTCTCGGACACTCCCGTGACGAGATTGCGCGCGTCGCCAAGGAGACCCTCGAAGGTCACTTGCGCGGTGTGATCGCGACGATGACGCCTGAAGAAGTCAACGAGGACCGACTCAAGTTTGCAGAGCGTCTGGCGGAAGAAGCAGCCGCAGACATGCGCAAGCTGGGCCTGCAACTCGACGTCCTGAAGATTCAGGCGGTGAGCGACGACATCAACTACCTCGACAGCATCGGTCGCGCACGCGTGGCCGAAGTGATTCGCGAGGCCGAAGTGGCCGAGTCAGACGCGGTTCGAGCGTCGGAAAAGGCCGAGGCGGACTCGACGGCGCGTGGCGGTGTCGCTGCGCGTGGTGCAGAGGGAGCGGTGGTTCGTAAAGCCAACGAACTGCGTCAAATCAAAGCCGATCTCTGGGCTCAAGTTCGCTCCGAACAAGAGCGCGCTGAACAAGCTGCACTCGCAGCGCGTGCCCAGGCTGAAAAGGCACTCCAGACCCTTCGTGCCGAGGTGCAACGACTGAAGCTCCAAGCCGACGTCGTGCTCCCCGCCGAAGCGAAGAAAACCGAGAAAACCCTTCTCGCAGCGGGTCATACGGCTGCGATCAGCGAAAACGGTCAGGCGACCGCCGACGCGTTGAAGGCGATTTCGGAAGCCTGGCAAGAGTGCGGTGACGACGCCATGGACATGGTGGTCATTCAGCACCTCGACGGAATCATCCACGAGGTGACGAGCGCCGCATCGAAGGTACACGCCAAGAAGGTGTCGCTTCTCGACGCTGGCGACGGCAAGACCGTAGCGGGTTACGTGGGAGCTTATCCCGCGACCGTCGGCACGCTGCTCGGCCAGATCGAAGAACAACTCGGTGTCGATGTCCGCGGCGTTCTGCGCGGTGAAGACAACAGCACCGACGACGACGATCGCGACACCACCCCGCCCCGCAGCGGCCTCGAAGCCGCCTGAACGGGACAACACAAACACACTCACCTTCTGTTTAGGAGAAAGAAACGTACATGAACATTCCCGTCATCATTCTGGTCGCACTCGTTGTGGTGGCCGGTGGGCTCGCGGTTCTGCGCAGCCTGATCCGCCTGTGCCAACCCAACGAAGTGCTCGTCATCAGCGGCGGTCGTCGGTGGGTCGGCGACAAGAAGGTCGGCTACAAGCTCGTGCAGGGTGGACGCGCGTTCGTGCTCCCGCTCTTTGAGCGCGTCGACCGACTCGACGTCACCAACATGATCATCGACATTCGTGCACAAGGCGCGTACTCGAAGGGCGGTATCCCGCTCACGGTCGAGGGCGTAGCCAACGTGAAAATCGCGAGCGTCGAGCCGATCATCGGCAACGCGATCGAGCGATTCCTCGGCAAAAAGCGCTTTGAAATCATGGCGGTAGCCCGCGAGACCCTCGAGGGCAATCTCCGTGGCGTGCTCGCGACCCTGACACCTGAAGAGGTGAACCAGGACCGCGTGAAGTTCGCACAGAGCCTGCTCATGGAAGCTGGTGATGACCTTCGTCGCCTCGGCATCGTGCTCGACACGCTGAAGATTCAGCACGTCAGTGACGACCGTGGCTACCTCGACAGCATCGGCCGCAAGCAGTCCGCCGAGCTCCAGATGCGTTCGCGTGTCGCGGAGGCGGAGAACCGTGCGCTCAGCCAAGAGCGCAACGCCGAGAACTTCGAAGACAAAGAGATCCGTCGCATCGAGGCGGAGATCGAACTCGAGAAGGCGGAAGCTGCCAAGAAGCTCATCGACGCGCAGACCAAGAAGGTCGCGCTCGTCGCCGAGCAGGAGGCGCAAGTCGAAGCACTCGTCGCGAAGACTCAAGCTGCGCTCGAAGTGGAACGCGCTCGCGTAGAGCAGGTCCGTTTGCAGCTCAAGGCCGACGTGATCGAGCCCGCTGAGGCGAAGCGACGTCAGCTGATCGAAAAGGCCCGTGGTCGTGCCGCGTCCATCCGTGAGGAGGGCAAGGCAACTGCTTCGGCGCTTCGTTCGGTGCACGCCAGCTGGAACGGCGAGTCCAAGCGCGTCTTCGTGGCGCAGAAGCTCGGCACCTTGGTGTCGCGCATGATGGACACCGTCGACAAGACTCGTATCGACGAGGTGCGCGTGGTCGACGCGGAGCTCGCCAAGGGCGATGGCATGGCTGGAAAGCTCGCTGCCGCCAGCAAGGTGCTCCAAGCCGCAGGTACGCCGCTGCTTCGCAGCTGAGCGTCACAACTCACGGGGAGCCTAGTCCCCTCCCCGACATACACATCCCTTGTTCAACCCTAGGGGGCGGGTCCAATGGTGGGCCCGCCCCCGCTCCTTTGTCGCCCCGCACGATTTTCAGGGGTTTTTGGGGCTGTGGCATACTTGCTCCCATGAGATGGCTTTGCTTGTTCGGGCTGGTTGGGCTCGGATGCACGCTCATCACCGACCCGGATTCCCTTGAGGGCACGGATCGGGATGGTGGGCAAATGCTGGACTCGGCGACGGACACAACAGTCGACTCGGCCGGGGACTCCATGGACGCTGGACCAGACGCCCTCGACCCAGGCTGCTGCTTCGGGACGTGTGAACGTTCGCCAACAACCGGCACGATCTTCGGTATCTCAGCACCGATCGAACTCGAGCCTGGGTCGATGATGGCGCCGCCGGACAGTAACCATATCCAGCTCATCGCTGGGGAGAGTGTTGTCACCGTGTTGGCTCGTCGAGAAACGAACGACTTCATGACGGTCGACGTCGATCGAACTGGTGACGTCAGTGATCCAGAGCCGTGGCGCAACCTGGTCGCTTGGGGAATGCCACCCCCAGCTGGCTGTCCGACGATGCCCCCTGCCGACTTGGACATGCGCTTCGTCGGCCGCACGCTCGGAGTTGCGGCGGTTTTCCCAGGCCCTGGTGTCTTGACTTTGTCACGCGCGGACGGCGCCGACTGCGCGGGTGGCTCGTCCGAGGGAATGCCCGAGGGATTTGCTCGTTTCGCTGGGGATCGTGTCTACACGCGAGCCGCGAGCGAGGGCGAGGACAACGCAGTGGTGACGCTGGAGTTTGGGGTGATTCAGACCACGCCTATCGATGTCCCAATTCTCGATCTAGACGAAGCCGATGGGCTTCTTGCGATCACCACCGCTGGCGAAGTGGAACTGATCGCAGGCGACGACGCAGTCACATTGAACGAACCAGGCGCACAATACGCACGCGTGCTCCCTGCCGAAGGGAGAAGCTGGTACGTGCTGATCGGAACACGCGACGAGATCCTGTACACCCGAGTGCAGCAAGACGCGACCCTGACGGCAACGATGAGTCAGCCGCTTCTGAACGCCGACTCTGAGACGATCGATCCTGGGACCCTCCTCGAAACCGCAACGGTTGACGGCATCGGTGCCATGGTGGTCGCTGGCGGGCGAAACCTCGCCTATTTCGAAGTCAATGTGTCGGAAGGCCGGGCTCAGCTCGCCTTCACGCGAACAGCCCGCCAGGGCGTCCGGGACATCGATGTCCGCCTGTTTGGAGACCCACTTGTCGCCGCAATCGCTGCGAACGGCGTGGAGGGCGCCAACGAGCTGCACCTGGCGCATATCTGCCCGGCGGGGACGCCATGAGCGCCAACAATATGACTTCGCGACACCACCTTATGCATGATGGGTTTGCCATGTGTTTTCGTTCTCTTCTGGTCGCCGGAATTCTCTTGAGTGGATCGCTTGTCCACGCCCAAGCCGAAGACCGCGGTCGGCTCCACTTTCAAGCGGGCGCCTCCTACTACGAAGCTGGTGACTACGACGACGCTCTGCGCGAGTTCCAACGTGCGTTCGAACTCAGCCAACGCCCGGAGCTCTATTACAACCTCTCGCTCTGTCATCAGCAGCTCGGCGACTTGAACCAAGCGTCGAGTTTCCTCGAGCGCTACCTGACGGAAGTCGAGGAGATCACCAATCGCGCGAATCTCGAACGACGTTTGGAAAATTTCCGCGCGCGCATCGCGGAAGGCTCGCAAGAGACGCAGGAGCAAACCGAGACTCAAGAGCAAACTGAGACTCAGGAACAAACCGAGACTCAGGAGCCGATTGATCCACCCGACGAGAGTTCCGGTGGGATTAGTCCGCTCGCGTGGGCAGGCTTCAGCGTTGGCGGCGCGGGCTTGATCACGCTCGCGGTGTCCGGCGGACTCGCACTCTCCGAGAAGAGCAGTCTCGAGGGTCGCGATTGTCCCGAGAGCGGCGACAACTGTGATTCCGGTTCACTCAAGACGCGCTCAATCGTGGCGGATATCGGCCTGGGTCTTGCGGTCGTCGGCGTCACGCTCGGAGTGGTGGGATTGATTGTTGGCCGTGGCGACGATGATCCGGATGCCGCCGCAAGCGTCCGGGTGGACCCTTACGCAGGCCGAAATTCCGCCGGTGCTGTTCTCACCGGAAGCTTCTAATCCAGCGGAATCTGGCGAAAGACGCCAGACGGAAGTTAGTTTGTGTTCGTGCGTTGGCTTAGTCTGATCGCGGTCGTTACCGGCTGCACGCTGATCACCGATCCGGACAGTCTCGAAGGCGACGGCTCCGACGCCGGCATGGAAGACGTGCCAGGTGACACGAGCACAGATACCAATCGCGATGGTGATCCGCCTCCGGAAGACACCGGGGCGGACGCGTCGTGCACGGAAGACGACATCACTACGCTGCGGATCTGCAACGAAGGCGTGTACGAGGAATGCGACGCTGACGGAGACGAATTCGTTCGGCTTGGTCCAGAGTGCGCAGTGTTCGATGCCGAGCGCGGTTTTCCGCCACCAGACTGTGATGACGAAGACGCCGAAGCCTCCCACGGCCTTCCCTCATGTAGCAGCCCTGGGATGCTGCGGTCTTGCGTCATGGGCATCGACGATGTCCTGGATGGGACCCAACCAGGCGAGATTGCGTTTCCACTCCATCTCCTGTCTGGTGAAGACGCGCCACCAAGCCCCGAACTCGCGTTCGTTGGCCGTGGTCTTGGTGCGTACGACGTCTACTATGGCGCGGAGTGCGAAGGCATGGGTTGCCAAGAACTGCGCAAGATCACGTTTACCTACCAACCAAGGTGGCGGGTCGAGATCACCGACCAGGACATCCGACCCAACTCCGCGCCGATGGGTCCGTTCATCAGCATCCGTGCATCGGGCGACACGGACAGCGTCGCGCTGGCGGTCATGGTCGGCAGTCTCGTTACACAGGATTGGGTTGGTCTGTACAACAACGATTTCATGGTGGCTCCGCGAGTCGAAGAAGCACGTATTCGACCGGGGATGGCGGTGTCTGCGCGAGGCGATAGCGGCCGACTCTTTTGGCAAGAAGGAGTGGTGGCCATCAATGCCACGCTTCACATGCTCGCAGATGAACCGGACCCAGCGTTTTCTCCCGCACGTCGACTCACCGAGATCAACCACCCCATGGATGCAGCGGGTAGCTACGTCGTTCTCCTCGGCGATAGCGGCGAGCAACAGTTTTGGGCCGCTCCTCCTCTGGCCGACGCCATCGACTCAGGCGTCTGCGCTGAGGACACAGGCTGCCAGCCCGTTCGAGTCGGTGCGAGCCAAACCAGCGCTACCGACCTTCGACCCAACGGGCCTCCAACGGTCGTCGTCAACGAGGCAGGTGTTGCGACTGGCATCTTCCCCGTGATGCGATCGGCGGCGGGGGACACACCACAGCTAACAGCTCAGATGCTGCGTGCAGGTTGTGAGGAGGTTGGCGGCACAGCGTGCACGATGCCTGCCCTGATCACGGGAACCTCGGGTAGCAACGGACTGCATGATTCGGCTGCGGTTGGTGAAGAAGTTCTCGTCGCCTATCCAATCGCCGGCGAGATTTTCCTGGCTCGGTTCATGCCACCGAATCTCGATGGCACCCCGGTGGAGACCGATCCGCAACGACTGTTCAACGACGGCCTGGTCGATCGGTTTACTCGTGTTGAAGCGATCCGGATCTGGGCGCAGCAAGACGGTCCCACGACCGAGGTCGCGGTTTTGGTTCTCGGAGTCTCTGCCGACGCCGGCGGAGAGCGAGGCTTGTACCTCGACATTGTCCGAACCTGTAACTAGTCATCTCTTGCCGCCAGAGCCAGCGCGCGTTCTCGGAAACGATCAAAGCGTATTGAGTTGAGCCCGTCGCGGCAGAGTAATTCGCTCGACCTCTTCCGGCTCCAGCGCACCGTTTTCTTCATCGACGACGCGCTTCGCGACCACAAGTACATCGCCCTCGCGCCGGGCGGTTAACACCGAACCACTCCCGGCCCACCAACAACTCACGCGCACAATCTCTCCAGGTTCGGGAGCCACGTGCGTGCACACGCCGCTAAGCGAAGTCAGCGGAGTCAGTTCGCGTCGACCCGAACGATGAATCAACACCAGCGAGGCATCCGAGGCCGGGACATCTTGCTCCGACGCGTCAACAAGTCGCAGTGATACGGTGATCTCCGGTCCAGGCGATCCGTCGTCCGGTTCCTGCGCCTCGGGTGTTGCTGCTCCGCAGGCACACAAGAGCACCAACGCACAGCGCTTCACGAGTCCGCCATCCCGTACGCCTTCAGCTTTCGCTGGAGCGTCCGACGGTCGATTCCCAACGCCGCAGCAGCCTTGGTCACGTTGCCCCCAAGCGACTGAAGCACGCGTTCGATGTGCTGACGCTCCACGTCGGCCAAACTCGTGGTGGTGGGTGCCGGAGCGCGCGTCGTTCCTGCGTGACCAAAGATCGACGCGGCCACCATCTTGCGCGCCAACTCGCCTTCAATGACGTTGCCTTCGGCGAAGAGCGCCGCACGTCGCAACACGTTGAGCAACTCGCGCACGTTGCCCGGCCAATCGTACTCCTCGAGAGCTTTCCAGCCCGCGTCATCAAGTTCGATGCTTGCGGCGCCCAAGCGTCCGAGAAGATGCTGTGTAAGCGGTCGAATATCTTCACGACGCTCTTTGAGTGGCGGGATGACGATGGGAAAGACCTGCAATCGGAAATAGAGGTCTTCTCGGAACCGCCCCTCCTGCACTTCAATCCAAAGATCTCGGTTGGTTGCGGCGACAATTCGCACGTCCACGTCAACCTCGCCGGACTCGCCAACGGGCCGAACCTTCCGAGTCTCGAGCGCACGCAGAAGCTTCGCCTGCATCTCGATCGGCAACTCGCCGAGTTCATCGATGAACAGAGTCCCGCCGTGCGCTTCTCGAAACAGACCCTGTCGATCTTCGGTTGCACCCGTAAACGCACCGCGCTTGTGACCAAAGAGTTCACTTTCGAATAGTTCTCGCGGAACACACGCGGCATTCATTGCGACGTAGGGACCCTCACTCCGTGGGCTCGCGTCGTGGATGTGTCGAGCGACCACATCCTTGCCTGTTCCGGTGTCGCCAAAAATCGCGACGGTCTCGTCTGATGGCCCGACCGTTCGAATAAACTTTCGCACCTGGTCCATCGCAGCGCTCTTGCCGATCAGTGGTGGCGCAGCATCCGAGCCCTCGCGTTTTGTTCGCCGCGTTTCTTCAACCGCTTGTCGCAAGAGCGGACCGAGCTGCTCCGCATCGACCGGCTTCTCGAGAAACGAAAACGCGCCAAGCTGCATCGCCTCCACCGCGGCCTGCACGGTGCCGTGTCCGGTCAACACGATGATCCGCGTCGGCGAACCACCTCGTCGACGCAGCACTTCGAGACCGTCCATCCCTTTCATGCGAAGATCGAGCAGCGCAGCATCTGGGGGCTCTTGACCCGTGAGATGTGGCAACGCTTCTTCGCCCGACGCTGCTTCCACCACGTCAAAACGGTGTCGCCGTAGCGCCTTCCCGACTGCAAACCGAAACGTATCGTCGTCATCGACGATCAAGACGTGCCCGGCACTCATTCGGCACCTTGGTTCATTCAGCAACGTCCATGACAGGCAACGAGGTGTGCGCTCGCGGCAACCTCACGCTCGCTCGAGCACCACCGGATTCGCGCGACACGAGCGTCAGCTGTCCACCCATGGCCTGGATCAACATGTACGAGGTGTACAAGCCCAGCCCTGTGCCTTCACCGGGAGGCTTGGTGGTCGCAAAGGGCTCGAACAGACGCTCGCGAATCTCGTCCGACACGCCGGGACCATCGTCGTCCACGTGCAGCACCACTTCGGTGCCATCGCGTTCGGCAATCACGCGTACGTGCTCACCACCTTGCTCACGACTGGCATCCAGGGCGTTCTGCAGCAAGTTCACCAACACCTGAACCAATCGGTCCATGTCGGCTGCAACTTCAAAGGTGGCGATCGACTCATCGATGCGCACATCCGAGTCACGACGCACGCCCGCACACACAATGGCCTTGGCGCGCTCGACCGCTGCAGCGAGAGGCACGTGTCCTTCGATGCGTGCACGTACTAAGTCACCACCGGCAAGAAGGGCTTGCGTGATACGCCCGAGTCGACCGGTTTCGTCGCGGATCAACTTCGCGGACTCGTCGATGTCTCGAACGATGTCGTCGTTTGCGGTGAGTTCGCCGAGTGCTTGCCGCATATCCGCCGCCAGCGTCGCGATCGTCGCCAACGGCGTGTTGAGCTCGTGCGCCACTCCCTGCGCAACGCGTCCAAGGGACGCCAAACGCTCGGCCAACACCAACTGCCGTTCGGCAAGCATGGCTTGGGTGCGGTCGATGTAGAGGTTCATCACGCGCCCTTGTTCACGCTCGTCGATCGGGAACACCATCATTTCGTACACACGCTCGCGACCATCGATTCGTGCGGCAAAACGACATCGACCCGGTTCTCCATCGCGTGCCATCGCGACAGGGCACACGCCTTCGACGTCCTTCTCGCACGGACGCTGCTCACCCGGGCACTCCCATCCTTCTTCGATGCTGGTGCTGAGCGCCAGCTCTTCTGCGCGCTTGTTGCGCCAAAGAACCTGGCCTTTGGCGTCGACGACTTCGAGACCGGCTTCAAGTTCGTCGAGGGTGTTCGACAGGAGCTGGTACTCCAGGGCGGCCCGGTCGCGCGCGGTTTGAAGCGCACGCTCGCGATCACGAAGTTCACGAACCGAGTGCGTCACGATGTAAGCGGCACCACCGAGTGTTGTGACGAACGCCGCGACATGTGCTGCCATGTCAAAGGGGGGAACCGGATTCCACACGCCTCCCTGCAGCGCGGGAACGAAATCTGGCAGGGCGAGCAAGCCTGCGCCTGCCAACGAAGTCGCCGATGCGATCACGGTCCATCGCGGTCCACCAAGAATGGCGATCAGCGCGACGTGAAAGACATAGAACATGAGAAAGGGACACCCGACGCCGCCTGCCGCCCAAAGGCAGACGGTGAGGATCAAAAGATCACCGAGTGCCTGACGAAGAGCATTTCGTGTTGCGACCGCCGTATCGATCTGCGCGTCGAGGCGTGACGCGAGGTAGAAGTTGTAGGCCAGCCCCACAACACCCATCGCAACCATGACCTCCCACAACGCGCCAGGGACGACCAGGAACGCAGCGCCGGCTGCCGCAAACGTCCCGCCCATGGCACCCCAGCGAAGCTGAATCAGCCACCGCAGCCGCTCTTGGCTGAAGTCGCCACCATCGCCTGGCGACAAGAGCAGGGATTCTCGGTCACTCCCCGTCACCAGACGATCTTGGGGCGATCCGTACGTCGGGTCCAGCAATGCCGGGGATCGTTGACGCCGAGAAAGCTAGAGATCGTTGATGAAACCCGCCAAATGACGCTATGAAGCAGCCGTGCGAGGGGTGATCGGCGTCTTGTTGCTGACCGGAGTGTGCAGCCCGCCTCAAGGGTTGGACGAAGGAAGCGTGCGCGAGTCTGTGGATCAGCAACGCGAGACCCTCGCCGAGTGCGCCACCGAAGCGACCGAAGTCGACGTCCGAATCCAGATCCAACCGGATGGCTGGGTGGAGGATGTGCGTGCACGTGGCTCCGCGCGAGTGGGTCCGTGCGTGGAACGCGTGATCAAGAGTTGGCGTTTTGGTGAAGCTGCAGGTGCAACCCAAGTAGAGCTGCCGATTGTGCTGGAAGTCCCAGAGCCCGCTGCGGAGGCAGAAGCGGAAGCGGAAGCGGAAGCGGAAGCGGGAGCGGAAGCGGAAGCGGAAGCCGACGCTGAGTCCGAAACCGAGAGCTAGTCCTCGCTGAGGAAAGCTCGGATGTCCGGCCTGCCCACACGCCACGCCACAAAGCCGTAGGCCAACACGTTGATCGAACCAAACACGATCAACGTCACGACGAGCCAATCGAAACGCGCATCGCCGCTTTGGATCAAACCACCCGTTCCGGCCTCCAGCAGCGCGAGCAACTCGGGAGCGTTCGTGTAGGTGTGATGCAAAGCGCTCCACAGGTGGAGCCCGACCCAGATCACGTTTGCGATGACGGTTTGGCGCAGCCACCAGATCGCGCTTCGTCGGCGCAGCACCAACAACGTGGCGCCGACCAAGAGCATGCCGGAGACGATGATGTTGGCTGCGGCGAGTGGACGGCGATGCGGGTCGTTGTAGAACGCGCGGAGGAACTCTTGATCAGCCACCGCTTCTGCGCCGGAACCGAGGAACTCACCGAGGCTCTGAACACCGCGGAAGACGCCGTAACAGCCCATGATCGTCAGCACGAGCGCCAGCATCAGCGTCGTGCGAGCCGCTCGTTGGGCCTTGTCGTCCACGCCTCAGTTTAGCGCTTCCACCAAAACCAGATGGGGGTTCAGTTTGGGGACAGGGTCAGAAATGAACTGAACTATGTGACCATATGTTTTTGGAGATCTGGCGATCGTCGGAGAAACAGCATCGTTTTTGGAGGGAGTCCGGTTCAGATCTGACCCTGTCCCCAAACTGAACCCCTTGTCGTTTTGGTGGTCTGATTTCTCAACTGGGGTGGTTTCCAAGGACAGGGGAGCTTTTTCGGTCCAATCCGTAAATTGTTGGGAACCTCCCCGTTTGCACGATGTCTGACGCCGGAGGCCCATCTTTCGCATGGAATTTCGAGTCAACGCGGCGCTTTTGGTGATTTTGGCAGTGGTCTGGGCACACCTGACCGCTGCAGAACCGGTCGCTGCGTTCCAAGACGAGAATCCGGGCACAGCCGAGTTGGCACGCATGGAAGACCAACTCGCGCTCAACCCAACCGACCACCACCTCGCGAGACGGCTTTCCGAGGCGTACCTCGATCTTCAGCGACCCGGTTTGGTCATCGCGACGCTTCGCGCCGCCGACCCCGCGATCTTGGAACACCCGGTGGTCGCACATCGCTTGGCTCAAGCCTACGAAGCAAGTGGTCGTGTCCTCGATGCACTGGCGACCTCCGAACTGGCACTCGCTCGCTGCTCACGCAGCCTCGGCACTGCAGACTCCCCGAGTGGAACCGACCTGCCCCGTTTTGAGTGCAACACGCACCAACACGCTGTGCTGACGATGCACCGCTCGGCGCTTCGTCACATGGCAACGTGGGGTGTCGCGTCGCCCGGCAACGACCCGCGAACCCAGGTGGCCTACGAAATGGCCGCACGTCGCGCTCGAATCGCGCTCGCAGACTGAGCTTCCAGCAACCCGGCGTACCACAGAAAACTTGTGCTAAGACGCGTGTATGAACGTCGTCTTCCTTGGTGCGACCAAAGGCATGGGCCAAGCGCTCGCTCGCAAGATGGCGGCGCGCGGTGATCGCTGCTTTCTGTTGGGACGAAACACTGAAGCACTCGACGAATGCGGTCGCGACATCGCCGTCCGCGGTGGCGAGTTTGTCGGCCACGCTCACTGCGATCTCGAAGACAGCAGCACGTTTGGTCCTGCGCTCGAGAAAGCCTGGTACGAGCTGGGTACGGTCGACACGATCGTCGTCACGGCGGGCCTGTTCGCCACGCAGGAAGAACTCGAAGCGGACGCGTCCCTTGCGGAGCGACTCACGCGCATCAACTTCACCAACACCGTGGTGTTCTGCGAAGAGTCCCGACGACGTTTGCTCTCTGCCGGCGGCGGAACACTCTGCGTGTTCAGTTCCGTGGCCGGAGAACGCGGCCGAAAACCCGTCGTCATCTACGGCGCCAGCAAGGCCGGGCTCTCCAGTTACCTGGAAGGTCTCGACCACAAGTTTCGCGCCGAAGGCTTGCGCGTGGTGACGGTCAAACCCGGTTTCGTGAAGACCTCGATGACCGAAGGACTCGATCCCCCTCCCTTCGCCGGGGAACCCGAACAGGTTGCCGACATCGTTCTCCGCGCCATCGATCGCGGTGACCCTGTGGTGTACGCACCCGGTGCGTGGAAGCTCGTGATGGCGGTGATCCGTCGTCTGCCGCGCGCGGTCATGCGCCGTGTGAAGTTCTAAGGCTCAGGCAGTATCGTCGCAGCGGTGAACGTGAAGTCACCGCCCGTGATCGTGGGTGCAGGAGCCGCCACGCTCTTCGTCGAGCTGGCGTTGATCCGCTACGTCCCCGGCCAACTTCGCGTGCTCGGCTACTTCAGCAACTTCGTGTTGCTCGCCGCCTTTCTCGGGTTCGGACTCGGGATGCTCGCGTCAACACGTTGGCCCGACAAGCGACGCGCATCGGTCTTTGCGCCACTTTCGATCCTGGGTGTCGTTGGCATCACCGAACTCGGTCGTTTCGCCGAAGTGCTTCCTTCACCCGAACACTTTCTCTTCGTCGAATACGTCGAAGAAGGCGTTCGAATCCCACTCTTTCCGTTTCTCGCGCTGAGCTTCGCACTCTTGGCGTTGAGTTTTGTGCCGCTTGGGCACTTGGTGGGTCGCACACTCGACGGAGACCGACCGCTCTACCGGTATGGGCTCAACATCGTCGGCAGTCTCATCGGCATCGCACTCTTCGTGGTGCTCGCTGGAACATCCGCTCCACCTTGGCTGTGGATGTGTCTTGCCGGAGCCATGACGCTGATAGGCGTTCTTGATGCCTCGAACGTCTGGCGTGGTGTTGGAGTGCTCTGCGTGGTGGGAACCACGCTCGTGGCGGCGCAGGCCACCGAAGGTGCGGTCTGGTCGCCCTACCAAAAGATCACCACAGCCAACATCCACGTTCATCCGGAACGCGGAATTGTGCGTGAGCTTCAGCTTCCTCTGCTGAGCGAAGAGGAACGCGAAGACCTCACCACGCTGCCCGAGTCGGTCGGTTTCGTGGTGCGCGTCAACGACGACTCGTTCCAAAAGCCGGTGGACCTGCGCGACGAGAACGTTGCGCGCTACCCGGTACTTGAGAACGCACAAACGCAGTACGACCTGCCCTTCTCGTTTCGACCGCCACCAGGAGATGTCCTCGTGTTGGGTGCAGGCACCGGCAACGATGTCGCAGCGGCTCTACGTGCAGGAGCGTCGCGCGTGGATGCCGTGGAAATCGATCCCGAAATCGTCGCGTTGGGTCGCCGCCATCCCGAACGCCCTTACGACGACGAGCGCGTACACGTACACATCGATGATGCACGCAGCTTTCTCAACCACACCGACCGCGAGTTCGACACGATCGTCTTTGGTTTGCTCGACTCTCACGTGCTCTTGAGCAGCCGAAGCAATGTTCGTCTCGACTCATTTGTGTTTACCCGCGAGAGCTTCGAACTGGCTCGCGAAAGGCTGCGTTCACCTCGCGGTGCGCTCTTTGTGAGCCACGCCGTCGGGCGCCCCTGGTTCGTTCAGCGCATGCGACGCACCTTGGACGAGGCGTTTGGCAAACCACCCTACGTCGTAACCGGCAACGTCTACCATCCGGTCGGCGTGATCTATGCCGCGGGTGAACAAGTTCGTCCCGGCCCTGAAACCGAAGACAACGCGGGAGTTCTCGAAGACGACTGGCCCTTCGTGTACCTGAAGGACCGCAGCGTCCCGACGGACTACTTGATCGCGATGGCGTTGATGGCGCTGATCGCGCTGCTGGGTGTTCGCGGCGTCGCGGGCAAGCAATGGAAGGGTGTCGACCTACACTTCTTCGCACTCGGCGCCGGCTTTCTTCTCCTCGAAACACGCGGGCTTACCGTGCTCGCGCTGCATCTAGGCTCAACGTGGAGCGTGAATGCTGCCGTGTTTGCTGCAGTGTTGGTGATGGCGCTGCTGGCCACCGTGGTGGGCGCGCGTTTTGGCGATCACCCCAAGCTGCGTTTTGTGGCGTACGCCCTGCTGGCGTTGTGCCTGGTGCTGAACATGGTCGTTCCCGTCAGCGCGTTGTCGGGACTGGGCTTGAGCATGCGCGTCGTGGTGAGCGCGGCGCTGATCGCTTCACCGTTGTTTGCGAGCGGGCTGATCTTTGCGTCCAGCTTGAAGCGAACGGGTTCGGCCGAGAAAGCGGTGGCTTCGAATCTACTCGGCGCCCTTCTCGGTGGACTGGTGGAATACACCGCGATGATGACCGGACTTGGATATCTGGTTGTGCTTGCTGCGGCGTTTTATGGCCTCGCGATGCTGGCCGACATGGCTGCGCGCCGGCCCGCTTGAGCCCGCGTGGATAAGTCACGCCTGGCGACGCTCGAACACCATGTGCCACATGGGGAAACTGAAGCTCACGTAGACCAAGAACGTCCCGACCAGACGCACCACCGGATACGGCAAGGGCGTCAGCACCAAGAGCGCGTGGAAGAGCAACCCGTTGAGTGCGAGCGTCGCGATCTCCACTCCCGCAAAGCCCAAAAGCTGTCGCGAAAGCTGTCCGTCCGACGCGCGAAACACCAAGTGACGACAACCCACAAACTGCACCGCAGCACCCGCGAGTAGCGCGGGCACGTTTGCTTGATCTGCGCTCAAGCCAATCGCTTCGACCAAGAGCGTGAGTGCAACCAGGTCAACGATGGTCGCCAACCCACCCACGCCCAAACCCGCGACAAACTTTCGAAGGCTTCGAACACCGGAAAAATCCACCGAGAGAAACGAGCTGAAAAACGAGCGCATACCGAGGATCAACGCAACCGACGTGCCACGCAGTTTCCTCAACGAAAACAGCCCCGCAGCGACAATGCTGCGAGGCCGTTTGTGCAGAAGTGCGAAGCTTCTTACGCGCGAGCGCGCGAACGCTTGCTCTTCTTCTTCTTCTTCTTGCCCTTGGGCGTGCCGTTCGCGCCGTTGAGCTTCTTGCCGCTCTTGGGCTTGAGCGCCGCTGCAAGCTCGTCCGCGCGGTCGGTCTTCTCCCACGTGAAGGTCTTGCCGCTACGGCCGAAGTGACCGTACGCCGCGGTCTTGCGGTAGATCGGTCGAAGCAGGTCGAGCGTCTTGATGATCGCAGCCGGTCGGAAGTCGAAGAGGTCCGATACGACCTTGGCGATCTTTTCGTCTTCGACAACGCCGGTGCCGAACGTGGTCACGTACACACCAACCGGCTTCGCCACGCCGATCGCGTAGGCCACCTGGACCTCACAGCGCTTGGCGAGCTTCGCCGCGACGATGTTCTTCGCCACGTAGCGAGTGAAGTACGCCGCGCTGCGGTCAACCTTCGAGGGGTCCTTGCCGGAGAACGCGCCACCGCCGTGACGACCCATTCCACCGTAGGTGTCCACGATGATCTTGCGGCCGGTCAGACCCGCGTCGCCGCACGGTCCACCAATCACGAAGCGACCCGTCGGGTTGACGTGGAACTTCGTCTTGCGGTCGATCATCGACTCCGGAAGCACCGGCTTGATCACCTCTTCGATGATCGCGGCCTTGAGCGCCTTGTGCTTGATGTCTTCAGCGTGCTGAGTCGAGATGACCACGGCGTCGATGCGCGCGGGCTTTCCGTCCGCGTCGTACTCCACCGTCACCTGGCTCTTGCCGTCGGGACGGAGCCACGCGAGCGTGCCGTCCTTACGAACCGTCGCGAGCTTCTTGGTGAGCTTGTGCGAGAGGTCGATCGGCATCGGCATCAGGCTGCGGGTCTCGTCGACGGCGAAGCCGAACATCAGGCCCTGGTCGCCGGCGCCCTGCTCCTTGTCGATGCCCTTTCCCTTGGTCACACCCTGCGAGATATCCGGCGACTGCTGCTCGACGGCGCAAAGCACAGCGCACGTCTCCGAGTCGAAGCCCATGTCGCTGCTGGTGTATCCAATCTCGCGAATCGTCTTGCGAACGATGGGCGGGAAGTCGAGCTTCGCTTTGGTGGTGATCTCACCCGCGATGATCGCGTAGCCGGTCTTGACCATCGTCTCGCACGCAACGCGCGACTTCGGGTCTTGGCGGAGGCACTCGTCGAGCACCGCATCGCTCACCGCATCACAGATCTTGTCGGGGTGTCCCTCGGTTACCGACTCCGAGGTGAAAAGATGGCCGGCCATCAGAAGTCCTTTCCGCGCAAAGGGCGCGAGAGACGAGGGACTTAGCAGCTAGGGCCCACAGGTCAATCGTCGGAATTGCCCGCATTTTGCGCTTCGCGCTCGACTCGCAGAACGTCGGCCCAACGAATCCAGGCCGACCCCGCATGCTGCACAAAGTCGTTTCGAACCGTGAGGTCGATCGGCGATCCAGGCATCCCACCACGAGCCTCGCCAGGACGCGCCAGTAGGTGCGTCGGACCCGGTGCCCAACGCCAGCGCAGCAACATGCCGAGGCCGCGTTCCACCAGCTCGCGGATCTCCTCGACCGGCTCACCGCGGTGTTTGAGCAACTGATACGTGCTGACAAACGCCTCGGTACGGGATCCAACCGGAGTCAAACGCGGCAAGAGCACGGGTCCCACTCCATACCCGCCCGACACCGACCACTGCGTATCGCCAGGTCGAAACTGCAATTCGTCGTTAAATCCAAACCACCGATTGCAAAAGTCCGCAGCCTCAGCGCTGTCGACAAACTCGCGCGCTTCACCTGCGGCAATGCAGGTCCAATGCTCTTCGCCGTAGTAGTAACGACTGCCGAGGAAGTTCCACCCTTTGCCGGTGAGGTGCGACATCAAGCGACGCGCAGCCTCCAGGTCCGCTTCGTTGTCGAGCACCTGGTACGCCTTGAGCAACGCGAACGCCGCCTCGCCGCTGTAGTACATGTGCTGCACGTCGATCGGTTCTTGGTTTTGCAGATCGAACTCGTGCATGAGTTCGCCGTCTTCGCGCTGCAGGGAACGCAGGAAGCCTGTGAGACCCTCCGCTAAGCGTTGTGCGGTGGGATCGGGCGCCTTGGCGAGAACCTCGGTGGCGGCAACCACAGTGAGCGCGGCCGAACCGACGTCCGCACGACCATACGACTCGACGCACGGATGGTCGCCGCAGCGCCGCAAATGCGTACGTTCCAGCCACGAGAGCGCGCGAATCGCACCTGCGCGAGCAGCGGGCATGCCGTGATAGCGATCGACTTGAGCGAGGAAATACGTCGTGCCGCTATGGCGCGGAAGATTGTACGCCTCGGGTCGTTCGCGACCATTCGCTCCGTCGTAGACGTACGTGTACTGACCTGTGCGCGATTGGTGACGCAGCAGGAACTCCGCGCCTTCAACCGCAGCGGTGCGCAAAGCTTCTTCCGTCACCTCGGTTTCAAGCGGGTACGTCGACTCGCTGATCGTGTGCGCACGAAAGCGCCACACCTCGCCGTTGAGGAAGAGCTCTTCTTTCTCCAGCCCCATGTCGCGAGCGAGGCGACCGAGCAACGCTTCGGTGCGTGCGCCGGGGGAGAGTTCAGGCACCGCTGTGGGCATTGCACCTTCGTAGTGACCGTTGGCGCGAATCTCTTCGGGCGTCACGTAGCCGCGTCGACCTTCGTACTCTGCTGCTACACCTTCGTACACCGGAACGAGAGAGAAGTACTCGAGGTACGGCCAGTTCGGTGGGAAGGGTCCTTCGCCGAGCGTGACTTCGACGGTAAAGCGCGCACGACCATCGTCGGCGGCATCCCATTCGGGACGGTCCGTCAGTCGTTCATCGGCGACGAACGCTTGCGCGGCTTCGTCGATCGCCGTGACCAGGTTGCGCGGACCCACGTGCGTGCGAATCGGCAACCCCTGCACCCAAACGGTAATAAACGTCGGACCGGCACCGCTGTACGAGCCCGGCACTGGAGGACGCGGATCGCCGTTGCGGGCTGCGTTGAGCGCGTCGAGGCACCACTGTTCGAGCGCTTCGCTGGGTTTGTCGACCTCGCTGATACGACCGCGTGCATTCGAACCGATTAGCAGTCCGAGACAGACAAGCGCCCACACAAAGAGGCCGCGGACGAGACGTTTGCGGGTCACTCTTCTTCCCGCTTCGCGTCGTCAGTCTCAGTCTCAGGCTCGGTCTCAGCGTCAGCGTCGGCATCGGATTCGGCGTCGGCATCGGCATCGGCATCGGATTCGGCGTCGGCGTCGGCATCGGCGTCGGCATCGGCATCGGCATCGGCATCGGCTTCGGCTTCGGCTTCGGCTTCGGAGCCGGCTTCGGAGGCGGAATCGGAGCCAAGCAGGATGTACAGCTGCGCGGCGGGAAACACCACGAAGTACGGAACGATCAACGCCGCCACTGCAGCGAGAATGATCGAGCCGCCAAAACCGACAGGGCCATACAGCCCCGAGATGTGTCCCGCAGTAACCGCTAGTCCTGCCGCCAGGAGGCCGCCGATCAGCAACGCCACGCCCGCAACGATCTTGCCCAGGCGCGGTGCCCACGTTTGGTTGCTCAAGAACCCCACGCCGCACGCCGCAAAACCCATCGCGATCACCGTTCCGATCAGGTCGACCGGCAACCAGCGCGCGGGCAAGAGCACCCAGATGCAAGTCAGTAAGAGGACGGCGACGAGAACGTCGAGCCCACCCATGATCGGATGCTTGGTTTTAGACGAAGCCATGGCGCCGCCGTCATAGCACGGCAGGCACGCCGCGCTCGATCACCGTATCGCGCTGGAATTGCTCGTCGTTCACCTCGGGATAGTCGAGGGTGTAGTGCAATCCCCGGCTCTCCTTGCGGGCAATGGCGCATTGAACGATGAGCTGCGCCACGTCGGCGATGTTGCGCAGCTCCAACATGTCGCGATTGACCAGGTGCGCCCAGTAGTACTCGCGAATCTCTTCCTTCAGCAGCGCAATGCGGCGCGCGGCTCGACGCAGACGACGGTCTGAACGAACGATGCCCACGTAGTTCCACATGAACCGGCGCAGCTCGTCCCAGTTCTGACTCACGACCACTACTTCATCCGACGGCACCGCACTTCCGGTATCCCAATCGGGGACCTCGACATCCGGCATGGTCTTGGGTGGCGTTTCACTGAGCACCTGCGCGACACGATGTCCGTACACGAGGCCTTCGAGCAACGAGTTGGACGCAAGACGATTGGCGCCGTGCAAACCACTGCAGGTCACTTCGCCAATCGCGTACAAGCCCGGGATGCTGCTACGTCCACTTTGGTCGACGACCACGCCACCGCACATGTAGTGGGCTGCGGGCACAACCGGAATCGGTGCTTCGGTCATGTCCACGCCGTACTTCATGCACATGCCGTGGATGTTCGGAAAGCGCTCCGTGACGAAGTCCTTCTTGAGGTGCGTCATGTCCAAGAACACCGAATCTTCACCGGTGCGTTTCATCTCGAAGTCGATCGCACGGGCAACCACGTCGCGAGGCGCCAGGTCCTTCATCGCGTGGTGCTTCTCCATGAAGGCTGTTCCATCGGCCAATCGAAGAACACCACCCTCCCCGCGCAATGCTTCGCTGATCAGAAACGACTTGGCTTCAGGGTGATAGAGACTCGTCGGGTGGAACTGGAAGAACTCCATGTTCGCGATCCGTGCACCTGCGCGGTACGCCATCGCCACGCCATCGCCCGTCGCCACATCGGGATTGGACGTGTAGAGGTAGACCTTGCCGGCACCACCGGCAGCAAGAATCACCGCACGTGCGAGGAACGTGTGCACCTCGCCGCTGTTTTCATCCAGCGCGTAACAACCGACGATGCGGCGACGCGGACCTCCCAGACGACTTTGCTCGATGAGGTCGATCGCCATGTGATCTTCGATCACTTTGATCTTGGGGTTCTCTTCGACAGCAGCAACGAGCGCGCGTTGAACCTCGCGTCCTGTGATGTCGCCGGCGTGGGCGATGCGTCGAGCGCTGTGTCCGCCTTCGCGCGTGAGATCCAGTTCGCCGTCTTCTTTGAGACTGAACTTCGCACCGATCTCGAGAAGCTCTCGGATGCGGTCGGGACCGTTCTCCACGACCATGTCGACCACGGCCGGGTGACTGAGCCCGCCTCCGGTACCGAGCGTGTCTTTCACGTGCGCCGCAAACGTGTCTTCCGGGTCGAGCACCGCGGCAATGCCGCCTTGCGCCCAGTTGGTCGCCGAGTCGGTGCGGGAGCGTTTGGTGAGGATCGTGACCGTGCCCAACTTTGCGGCGTTGAGCGCGAACGTCAGACCGGAAACACCACTGCCGATAACCAAGAAGTCGGTTTCGATGCGCATCGCGCGACTATAGCGACGACGTCCACTGGAAGACGCGAATAATTGCCCAGGGCGTCAGTCCCGTTGCGTGTACGGTTCCTCGTCGTGGAAATCGACTTCGAAGAGGCACAGGCCGGACTCAAGGCGTGGCACCACATTGCTCATCGCGCCAAGCGGGATGTCGTCGAAGCCTTTGAGGAACTGCTGGAGGACTACGTTCAGACCGGCGATCACTCGCTGCTCGATGCGTTCGAAAGTGAACACGCGGGCTGCTGGGCGGAAGAGATGGCTGTCCGAATACGCGTCGACGCCACCGAACTGAGCCGACATCTCGACATCTTGGAGAGTTTGGTCGACCCCGACGATCGTCGCTGGCTGGATGCGGCCGCAGAGAAGATCACGAAGCACGACGTGGAGCGAATCTCCTGGGACCGCTTTGTACGACAGGTGCGGTTTGCAGATCGCTGCGCGCGTGTGCCCGACCAAGCCCACGTTGGCGTTCCAGGCGCGCTCACTGCGCTCGCCACGGTCAGCGAGTTGGACGAAATGCGTGACGCCCTGCGCGCGGAGCAGGGGCCCACAACACCGTACACGCCGACTGCTCCGACCTCGCACTCTGAACACTTGGGACACGCGCTTCGGCGCTCTCTCTCCCCGTTCTCAAGCGTCGGACTCGGCGTTTGGTTCAACCTGCTTTCCGAGGAAGAGCAGACCGCGATCACGCCTTCGCAGATGCTAAAAATGCCAGTGGGACCTTGGCTCCACGATGTCTTGGACGACACCGGCGGACGCATCGGCTTGCCGTACGAAATCCCATTCGTTTTTGCGCGAGAAGCTCAACTCGAATCGCTTCTCGAAGCTGTGCGCAACATCGATCTCGGCGACTTGTCTGAACTCGTAGAGGACATACTGGGAGATGAGCCCGGCGAAGCGTCTTCGGAGCACGTGGCTGCGGTGGCCGCAGGGTTTCAAGCGCAGTTCGAGCGGGTTCGTCGGCGCCTCTTGAGCGAAGGTGAGGTTGCGCTCAAACAAGGAGACTTGTTCGTGTGTTGGGAAGAAAAACGGGGCGCGTAACTCAGCGCACCTGGCGGTAGTTGTAGTAGTGCCCAAGCACTCGACGCACATACCGCTGCGTCTCGGCGTAGGGCGGAATGCCCCGGTACCGCATCACCGCGCCCTCGCCTGCGTTGTACGCCGCCACGGTGAGGATCAAGTCGCCGCCAAAGAGGTTCGCGAGAATCCGCAGGTAGCGTGCACCGCCGAGAATGTTCTGTCGGGGATCAAAAGGGTCACGCACACCCATCGATGCTGCCGTACGCGGCATCAGCTGCATCAAACCGATCGCGCCTGCATGACTCACGACGTTGGGGTTGTAGTCACTCTCAACGCGCATCACCGCGCGAATAAAGGGCTCGGGAAGCTGGTAGAGCGCAGCAGCTTCACGAATAAACGCGTCGTAACGCTGGTAGCGCTGCGGATCGCGAGTCCGCGTGTTGCGTCGAGGCGCACGGTTGGCGCGGCGCTGCTGGACGTCGGCTTCTCGTACCAACAACCGACACTGCTGACCTTGCTGACGAACGTTCGTGAAGTGCAGGTCGCCACCTGGCGCACGACACTCGTAGATATCCGCGGACGCCACGGACGCGCACAGACTCAGCAGGATGGCGGGAACAAGCCGCATCCATTCCAGAGTAGCCATGGGCCCCTATAAGGCCAGTTTTGAGCCAGCGGTTCAGGCGAGGGGAACAAAGACCGGAGCTCTTGGGCCATCGTGGGGTCGATAGCAGTGCCAAAACGTCACGTCGTAGCCGTTGAGAGTTGTCTGGACCTGATCCTTGATGACGTACGACTCAGGATCGACCGCAGCCTTGAGTGTGCCTTGGGGAGCAAACGCGATCACATCGAGCGAACGTGGCTGAAAGATCGCAGCGACGTTCGAAACCCACTTGGGAAGGTCGGCGCGAAAGTCGAGGTTGGTTTCGAAGCTCACGTAGCTCCCGATCGACTCGGGCGTGACGTGCACCGTGACGTAGTCATCCCCGCGCAATGCGTTCATCGAGTAGCCGGCGGGCGTGAAGGGATGCTCGTCGATCTCGAACCCCTCGAGCAACGGACCGAGCCCACACGCCTGCGCAATCGTGCTGCCCTCTGCACTCTGCCCGATGAAGTGTTGCGCCGTGTGTTCGGGCAGACCGTGCATCAGAATTTCGAGCGTCGTGTCTTTGTCGTCGACGTCGAACGGCGCGTTTGAACAGAACATCTGGACGTGATGGTCGTGCTCATCACCAAACCGAACCGCGCGGCCTGGAATCACCGCTGCCAGTCGACGCGCGTCATCGTAGAAACTCGTGGGTTGGCGCCCAGGAAAGTTCTCGTTCTTGCGTTCGTACATGAGGAGCGCGATGTGATCGACACCGATCGCCTCGATGACCTGAAGCACCGCCGTGGCGAGTTGAGTACGACCACAAGTGATCATCGTGAAGGCTCGATCGTAGACAAAGAGACTCGACTCACTGAGCAAGTACGCATCGCACTCGTCGTTCCGAAGAACCGAGAGCACCTGAGCTCCACACGCTTCGACAATGCGTCCCCAAAACTCGTCACCCAAGGTTCGCAGTGCGGCCGTGGACTCGGTCACAACAACCTCGACCTTCTTTTCCGGCCCTTCGAAGAATGTGGGAACGTGTTCCACGCTCCGAGATGTACGCCGTTCGAAAACGATCGCAACCGAGTAAAGCCTGATACCCTACGCTCATGCGCTCGCTCGCCGTCGCCGTTGTCCTCACCCTGGGCTCGCTATCGGTCCACGCACAGGACGCACCTGCGGAACGCCGCACAGCCTCGGCGTACGTTCAAAAGGTCCGCAGCGGACTGCAACAGCTGAGCGACGGCGATGTGGTTGGTGCGATGGCCACGTTCCACGAAGCGGTTCGCGACGAACCCAACCAAGCGGCTGCGCACTGTCACCTCGCATCCGCCCAGCGCGCCAACGGCGACAACACCGATGCGCTGACCAGCTTCCAGACCTGCGCTCGCCTCGCACGTCAAGGCGGCGACGCGATCAACGAAGGCCGTGGGCTCCTCGGTGCCGCGCAAATCCTCGTCCTCGATCGAAGCCGACGCGATGAAGCGCGTCGCGCCGTGGCTGCCCTGCGAACCTTCGCCGACACGCACGCTTTGATTTTCGCTGCCCCCAGCGCTCAGCGACTGCAACAAGCGCTCGACACCATCACCGAACTCGACGCGGTCTCGGCAGAAGTTCGTCGACGCCGCGAAGAGCGCGCCGCCCAAAACGACTCGTGATCCTCGTATCCGTCGCAGCGCTTTGCCTTGCTGCGATTGCACCCTTCGCGCGCAGCATCAGTTGGGGCGTTCCAATCACGCTGTTCAACTTCGCGATGTCGCTTCGAGCTGCCATCGGAACGGCACTCGTGACGTTCTTCGTTGGCGCACTGGCGACACTGCTCGTCGAGACAAAGATTGCGGCGGCTCTTGGCGCGGGTGTGGGTGGCTTGTTGATGATGCTCAGCGCACGCCGCAGCCGTCACTTTCGCGGTGTGGCGCTTCTGGCATGGCGCGTCACCCAAAGCGCAACGCGAGAACGCGCGACTGCTGTGCTCAACGGACGACTCCGTGTTCTTGCGCGGTCACTTCATCCGAAGGAGTACGCCGAGCTGGCTCATCTCGCATCGGTACCACTGACTGCGATCGGTGAGTGGGACGCAGCAGGCGAGCACCTTGGTGCAATCAACGTCGATGCGCTGGAAGAGGGCGAACGCGCGCGAATGCGCCAAGGCATCGCGACGATCAAACTCCAAGCCGGTGACCTCGAAGGCGCCCAGGAAACGATCGATGCCGTTCAACGCCCGGCTGAAGAACGCGTGGAAGAATGGCTCGTTGCGCTCGAAGCCTTGCTTCACGCGGTTCAGGGCGGAGCGGATCAAGCGCTGGAACTCGCCCGTAGCGCACCCAAAGAGGAAGGCGCACTCAAGGCTACGTACGACGTGGTACGAGCACACGCCTTTGCATCGATGGGTAAAGACGAGCGTGCGCGCAAAGCACTCGAAGCTGTTCGCGAAGTCGCGGGCGCAGAGGGCTTGCAACGTGCAGTGCGTCCTGTAGGCCCGGCTACCGACCTCGCGCGCGAGATGCTCCGAGCCGAGTAGCTCTTCGCGGTTGCGTGGAGTTGCTCGCCACCTTTCTGATCAACCCCCGTCGCTGGCGACCACGCAGATCCCATCCGGTGAGCACGCCAATCCAGCTTGGCACCCGGATGCGGGGTGGCAGATACAGTCCAGCGTTCCTGCTTCGCAGAAGCCGCCGCCATCGTCATCGTCTCCACAGCTGGACAAAGCCAGCATCCCGACGAACATCAGCGCAGAAAACAAGCGAGCCATACTTTTCCTCCATGGAGCGCACGGGCTCCGTAGACGGAGTGCCCGGAGGAAAGGAATCGATCACGAGTTTCGAAATTCTTCTAGAAGGCGCGGACTGGCATGCACTTCGGCAAGCCAACGGCGAGCGTCTGCCCGCATTTGCACACCACGGGTTCCGCCAACTCGCAACGCACGCGCGTGATGCGCCAGTGCCCGATCAATCGGCTGGTCGTCTTGCCACGCCGCTTGTTCTGCCTCCTTCAGCCCACGCCCCGTAATCTCAGCAACGACGCGACGTGCCAACCCGTTGGCCAGCGACCGACGCCTCGACGCCGACCATGCACGGCGAAGCGCGCGCATTCGCGAGGCCGTAGGATGCCCTGAACGACACGCAGCCAACTCCGTCGCAGCGGAGAATGCGAGAAGGATGGGCCCGTACGCCGATCGTTGCAACAGTCGACGACCTTTGAGAACAGCTTCGAGATCATCATGCGCAGCACATGCATCGCCCAGCAGCGCACGAGGCCATGCTGCGTACGCTTCAATCAACACCTGTTGGACAGTCCGTGTTTGGCTCGGCCACTCGCGCCGAGCTTGCGCAAGACGTTCAACCGCCTCTTCGTACCGGCCTTGCCACGTGAGGCAAAGCGCGTGCGCGGTTTCGACGTGGATATGCAAAGCACTCCCACTACTGCGTTGAGTTGCCGTTTCGAAGCGAGCAATCGCCGCGCGAATGGGCTCGATGCGTTGAGACTTGAGCACCATGCTCGTTCGCAAGCTCAACACCAGTTGCACCTCAAACGAACGCGCGTCCGCGGTCCCTTCTACGCTTCGTAGGGCGTCGTCGAACGTGGTCACCGCAAGCTTGGGTCGGCCGGTCCGCAAGGCGTCGTAGCCACGCAAGAACCCTGGGAATGCGGCGACGATCGGACGCTCGCTGCCGCTGCCCCACTGCGTCGCGGCAACTCGATAGCGCTCCGCAACGCGTGGGAGCCCTGCAAAACGGGCAAAGAACGAGAGGAGTGAGTCGGCCCAGGCGCCCAGCTCTTCGCTCCCTGCACCAAAGCCGCTCCGTGCATCGAGCGCCAGTCGCACCCCTTCAAGCGAGTCGAGGTACCCCACCAACGCGGCGTTACGCAGCGCAAGTTCAGCGCCTTCGGCATCCAACCGAGGTGACTCTTGGCGTGGACCCGAAAGAAATCGTGCGACGGTTTTCCATGTCGGTTCCGAGCGACCCAGAGCTTCCTGAAGCGCAGCTTTGCCTTCGTCGATTCGACGTCCAGCCAGAAGTGCGTGCGCGCGAGCGAGTTGGTACTTTCGTCGCTCCGAACCTGTGCTTTCGCGTATTAGTTCGTGCCACACCATGGCCGCTTCATCGTGTCGACCCGCTGCGACACACGCTTCGCCCCACCGGCTGCGTAACGCCGGGTCGGTCTTCGCAGCGGTGCCCCACAATTCTGCTGCCGCATGAAACGCACCAAGCGCCATCGCCTCTTCCGCTGCCACGTGTGCAAGTTCTGCGGCGCGACCGTGGTCTCCGAGCGCGAGATACGCATCCACGCGTGCCGTCGTCGGCACATCCGGTTCGGTCGCGCGCTGTAAACGTGCTGTCCGAAGCCAGTCCTCGCCGAGGGCGGTTTCGATGGGCGCCCGCAACACATCGTGGGCGATGTCGATGAGTGAATCTCGCTCGACGATAAACCCTTCTCGTACCAAGCTCTCCAGCCCTGCGGCCGACAATGTATCCCGGTCAACGGGTCTGCCCGCGACGACCAAGTTCGCCAACACCGAACGCTCAGTCTCCTGAAACTCGGCGATACGATGCGCCACTGCGACATGCAGCGCACGCGCTCCATCTGAAAACCGCGCTGCAAAAAGAGCAACGCCTGGCACTCCCGCTGAAGACGCCGCAATGTCTGCCGCTGCGGCATCGGACACCCTCGCGCACTCAGGAGTGCGTGCATGGCATCCAGTCGAAGCGGTGGAACAGGCGTTGTACGAATGCTCAGCCCATTGGTTCCTGGACGCGTTCCAGCCACGACCACCTGGTCGTGAACCAACGCCTCGAGGCACTCCAATGAGTCCGAATCCGCCCATTGCATGTCGTCCACGACCAACACAGGACGCTGGAGTCCTTGGAGAATCGCCTGCACATCGTCGGCGACTGATGGCTCGGACTGTTGACCGAACAAGCGCGAATGGATATCCGCACGCGTCCGCAGTGCATGCGAACTTTGGCCAACCCAGTTCGCAACAGCAGGGGAGTGTCGCCCCAAGCGTGCACTGACAGCAGCATCGACCGACAGGGGCGATGGAACACACGCAAGTAACTGATCCAGCGCCTCGAAAGGCACTCGCGAGCCTGGTCGAGGACGTGCACGCAACACAGTCATCTCGTCGAAGGACTCGACCAGCGCATCGAGCAATGATGTCTTTCCGATCGCCGACGGCCCTTCCAACACCACAGACCGTCCCGCCAGCACAGCCCCCCGCAGGCGGCCAAGGAGGAGACTCCGCCCAACTAAACCGGTACGGTGCGTCTCCTTGGCAAGTGGCAACGGGATCGAGCCGAGTCGAGGTAGCAACGTCGTCTCGAGCTGCGCGGCATTCGGTCGCGAACCTGCCGGGCCACGTAACGCTTGAAGAACGGGTTCGAGAGTGTCGTCAGGGACACATGCTGCGAGTAGCGCACCCAACGCAAAGAGATCGGATTGTGCGGTTGCACCACCGCGCACCCGCTCGGGTGCAATGAACCCAGGCGTTCCACCGCCGCGTCCGTTCGAATCCACGCGACCCGCCAAACCAAAATCGATCACACCAACCTGACCGTTCGGACGAACGCGGACGTTGTTGGGCGAGATGTCGCCATGTGCGAGCCCGCGACTGTGCAGATAGCGCAACACAGACAACAACTGGGGAACCACAGTTCCGAGTCGAAGCCAGGATCCCTTGCAATGCGTGACGAAGTCTTGCCCCGGAACGAAAGCACTCACGAGAAAGAGCCCGTCGGAATCCCGGCCAAGTTCGAGCGGTGTCACGATGCAGGGGTGGTTGACCCCCTGCAAGAGTCGGTGCTCCTGCCGCAAGGCCGCTTCGTGCGCTGAACTGGCCGCATGAAGACGTTTGAGCGCTACGTCTACGCCACGCTCCCGGTCGAATGCGCGGATCACCTTCCCACCACCGCCACGGCCGAGTTCCTCCCGAAACTCGAACCGTTCTGTGGTCACTACTCCGCCGCGTCTGACCATCGCTCGACTTGAGCGCGTTCCGCAGGAGCGTCACTGAGCGCCTCGCGAAGCAGGTTGAGTGCGCGCCGCAGCCGACTTCGCACGGTGCCTTCAGGAATCCCGATCGCCTCCGCAAGCTCGGGGCCACTCAGACCCTCATCGAAACGCAACTCCACCAAGATTTGGAGCTCGAGAGGGAGACGTGTCAGCGCCTCGTGGAGTCTTCGCTGTTGGTCGGCGCGATGAACGATCGACGAGGGTGTTGGCGCGAGGTCGAACAGTGATGACACTCCAAAATCCAAGTGAGGGGTCCGGCGACGCGTTCGGTAGTGTCGGAAGAGGACGTTCCGGGCAACACCGTAAAAGTAGGCTCGCACCGAACTCTCCGCGCGAAAGCGGTCGGCACCTTCAACACATCCAACGAAGACTTTCTGGACGAGGTCCGCAACCTCGTTGGAGTCCACCTTCGCAGCGAAAAACGCATAGAGGCGGTCGAAATACCGGCCAAAGAGCGTTTCCCCACTGCTGCGATCCCCCTCGCGCCACGCGATGAGGAGCGTCTCGTCATCGGGCTCCATTCGCGAAAACGACCCTACCAGGTGATCGAAATAGCGGCTACGGGCACTCCAGGATCATGAGGCGGATCCTGCTGCTCCTGCTGTGTTTTGGATGCAACGACGAAGACCAATACGCATTTCCTGAGGTCACGGCTGTCGTGGAGCCTTGCGCCGCACTCGTCGGCGAGACGATTACGGTTAACGTGACAGCGAAGTTCATCGATGACGGGAAGGACTTCACGGCCGCCACGATTACCTTGCGCTCGCTGGATCCGGAGCGACTTCGGCCGTCAGAAGGGCCCAACGAAACGCTCGTTTGGATGCTCCCGGAGATGTTCGGCACGTACAACGAGTCGTTTCAGTTTACATGCTTCCAACCAGGGTCCGCGCGCATTTACGTCGAATCGGACATTCAGCGCAGTACGTTCGTCGACGAAGGCACGCTGATCGTCCAATGCAGCGACGTACCGCAAAGCGCGGTGTCGATCGCTGACACGATCGGGGACTGGATCGACAGCATCTCGAGCGATCTCGCCGAGCGACAGGAGCCGCACGCCGATCTCACGCGAGTCCAAGCGAAAGTCATCGACAACTCCCGAGTCGTAGAGGAAGAGTTTCCGTGCAGTGACCCCAACGTGACGTGCGCCGGATCGCTTGAAGGGCCTGTGCTTCATGTCGCTGCGGTGGTGAATGGTCCAATTCCAGAACAACCAGACCACTTTGTGGAGTACGCCCTCGTCGCGCAGACCGATGATGACCCCACCAACGACTGGGTTGCGCAGGGGATGTTCGATTGGGACACGTTTCAACAAATGGATTGGTGGCTCCGACTGGTCTACGACGCCGGTTGGCAACTGTTCTTGACGCGGGTGCAAGCAGACCAAAGCACAAGCATCGCAATGCCCAACGCCGTGGTCGTGCGCCAAGGACCAAGACTTGAGTTCTTTGTTCCACTTGCCGATGTCGGAGGGCTGCCCTTGGGTTTTCGAGTCACCGCATTCGCAGCCGGTGACGCGAGCTACCCCCAAGACGACCGGGGAGGCGATGTCCCAGGAGCAAACCCGACGGAGCTGCTTCGACTCGAGTAGGCCTCCAACGAACCGTGCTTAGACTGAGGTCATGCACGACGGTCTGACCAAGGAGTACCGCTGCGACTGCGGCGGCACGTTCACAGTCGTTCACGGTTGGACGCCAGCACGGCGTCATTACTTCGAGTCACGCTACTGCGCGCAGTGCGACTTCACGACAGAGATGGACAGCAACCAGCTTCCTGAAGACATCCGACGTGAGCTCTACGCTCGAGACGGGATCTGGGGAGTGATCGACGAGGGAGAGCGCGACGTCGTTGCCCTGACTCGTCAGCTCATGCAGCTCGTCGGTTGGACGCGCACAAAAGCGCTCCAACAAGCGCGCAGCGAAGTCATCATTGAGGGGACGAAAGCCGAAGCCGAACACTTCGCGAACGAACTTGGAATGCAGTTCAAGCGGATTGCTTCCGCTGACTCATAAAGACCGGCCTACTAGCGAAGGATCCGCAGTCGCTTCGGGCCCTTTTCCTTCGGCGCTTTCTCCCCACCACCACGCTCGAAGTGTTGCTTCGCGATGTTGTCCGCCAACGTCTCGGCAATCCGGCCAAAGGTCTCGCCCGCGGCCGATGCCGGCGCCGCTTGAACAATCGGCGTTCCCTTATCGCCCCACTCGCGTACTGCGGCTTCAATCGGAACCTGGCCAAGCAAGGGTGCTTCCGCAAACTCGGCAACCTTCTCTCCGCCACCGCTGCCGAAGAGTTCGTGCTTCACACCGGCGGTATCGATGAACCAGCTCATGTTCTCCACCACACCAAGCAGAGGAATGTTGAGCTTCTTGCACATCGACACGCCCTTGTAGACGTCGTCGAGAGCCACGTTTTGCGGCGTCGTCACGATCACCGCACCGGTGATTCGCATCTTCTGCGCAAGCGTGAGCGCAACGTCACCCGTGCCTGGCGGCGCATCGACCACCAGGTAGTCCAGTTCGCCCCAGTCCACGTCTTTGATGAACTGGTTCAGTGCACCGTGCAGCATCGGACCACGCCAGATGACGGCTTGCTTTGGATCCTCCAACAAGAACCCCACGCTCATCAGCTTCAGTCCGAACCGCTCCAGCGGAACGATGGTCTTGCCATCCTTGGAGTAGGGCTGCCCCTGAATCCCCAGCATGGTTGGCAACGAAGGACCATAGAGGTCCGCATCAAGCAACCCCACGCGCGTTCCGATGCGGCGCAGCGCAAGAGCCAAGTTCGTCGCGACGGTGCTCTTTCCCACACCGCCCTTTCCGCTCATCACCAGGATGACGTTCTTCACTTGGGGAATCGGATCGTCCCCCACCGTTTCGCGCGTTGGCACGCGTACGCTCCACTCCACTTCCACCAGCTCTGCACCGAGCGGCTTCACCGCCTCGGTCAAACCGGTGTGCACAGCTGCGCGGATCCGCTCTGACGGCGAGCTCAGTTGAACCTTGCAACGCACCGTGGTCCCGTCGGTCGAGACCTCATCCAACGTGCCCAGGTCAGCAAGCGCACGATCGAACGTGGGATCGACGACCTTGCCCAATGCCTCGCGAACGGCTTCCAGCTCCATCTCCTGGATATGAGGCGAACCGCGCGAGCGCTCAAGTCGTAGAGTTCGAAATTGGTCGCAAATACAGGACCGCGAGCGGCGGAAGCGTGAGCCTCAACACTCCGTCCGACGCCGTGACCGACCCCAGGTTACCAATCCCACTTCCGCCGTACTCCTCAGCATCCGTGTTGAGCAACTCCTCCCACACCCCGTCGACGCCCACGCGCACCTCGTACCCTTCGCGCGGAACGGGCGTGAAGTTACACGCCACCAACACCTGGTCGTCGTCGCTCTTGCGCAGATACACCAGCGCACTTTGCTCATCGTCGTCTGCGATCACCCACTCAAAACCGGCGGGGTCCCGTTCACGTGCATGCAACGCAGGACGTTCGCGATACAGCTCGTTGAGTCGCGTGATCAGTCGATGAACACCACGCGCCTGGAGCCCCTCGAGGTTGCCCCACTCCAACTCCCATTCGTGTTTCCACTCACTTCGCTGTGCGAGTTCGCCACCCATGAACAAGAGCTTCTTGCCCGGCGTCGCCCACATGTGCGCGAAGAGCAGTCGCAGATTGGCGTGTTGTTGCCACGGGTCTCCTGGCATCTTCGACAGAAGTGAACCCTTCCCATGAACGACCTCGTCGTGGGACAGCGGCAACACGAAGTTCTCGTTCCACGCGTACACGCCACGAAACGTGAGCTCTTGGTGATGGTGCTTTCTGTGTACCGGATCGCGCTGCAGATACTGCAACGTGTCGTGCATCCAACCCATGTCCCACTTGAACCCAAAACCGAGCCCATCCATGTACGTCGGACGCGTCACACCTTCCCAAGCCGTCGACTCCTCCGCGAAGATCTGCACGCCGGGAAACGCTCCGTAGAGGTGCTCGTTCATCCTCCGTAACAACGCGATTGCTTCGATGTTCTCCCGACCACCATGCTCGTTGGGAATCCACTCCCCTTCTTCACGCGAGTAGTCGAGGTAGAGCATCGACGCGACACCATCCACGCGGATTCCGTCGGCGTGATAGCGCTCGATCCAGTGCGCGGCGCTGCTGATCAGAAAGCTCTGAACCTCGTAGCGGCCGTAGTTGAAAATGAACGTCGTCCAGTCGGGATGGAAGCCCTTCCGCGGGTCCGCGTGCTCGTAGAGATGTGTTCCGTCGAACTTGGCGAGTCCATGTGCATCCGTTGCAAAGTGACCTGGAACCCAATCGAGGATCACGCCGACACCGCGCTGATGAAACGCGTCGATCAGCGCCATCAAGTCCTGCGGTGTGCCCCAACGACTCGAAGGCGCAAAGAACCCCGTCAGCTGGTAGCCCCACGAACCCCCATAGGGATGCTCCATCACTGGCATCAGTTCGACGTGCGTGAACCCCAGGTCCGCGACGTAGTCGGGTAGCCAGCCACACAACTCGCGCAGTGTCATCGGACGACCATCGAGATTGCGCCAGCTACCGAGATGTACCTCGTAGATCGAACAGGGCTGATCGAACCCTTGCCGTTGTGGACGCGACTCGATCCAGGCGTCGTCTTTCCAGTCGTACTTCAGATCCCAGACGATCGACGCATTGTCCGGTGGCGTCTGGTGAAAGTAGCCCACCGGATCGGCCTTCTCGACGTACTCACCGTCGGGCGTCGCGATGCTGTACTTGTAGTAGTGGCCGTGGTGCGCGTGTTCGATCCACGCGGACCAAATGCCGGAGTCACCCACTCGATGAAGCGGTTGTCCCTTCCAACCGTCAAAGTCGCCACCCACCCAAACCTGTTTGGCGCTGGGTGCCCACACCGAAAAACGCACGCCGCCAGGACCGACTTGGGCACCGAGTTTGTTGCCCAGCGCGAAGTGCGTGCCCTCGTTGAAGAGGTACACGTCTTGTTCAGTGAGCGGGACCGGCTCAGTCACTCAAAGGCCCCGAAGACGTGCTCCAACGTCTCTTGGTCGCCCTCGCGCAGCACCGAGATCGAGGTGGATCCGTCGCCTGCAAATCGAAGCGCGGCTCGTCCACCTACCGAAGCAAGCGTGACGCTCTGTGCAAACCGGATCTGTTGAGCCAACGCGTCTAAGCGCTCCTCGCCCAATGACGCAGGTGGTTCACATCGAGCGTACGCGTGCTCTCGTCCCTTGCCGGCAAGCCGCTCCTCGGCGATCTCAAGGACGACCCCCACCGCTGCATGCGGCTTCGCGTCGCAGATATCGTCCCATCCATTCTCGCCGTACTCCTCCGCGAGAGACTTCTCGAGCGGACCGCGAGTGATGCTCCCGTCTTCCGCCACAAGACGATGCGTGGGAACCAAATCCCAATCGTCGTCGTCAGAGCCAAACGAAAGCCGCGCCGTGAAAAACTGAAGCGCGGTCCCCAATCGTCGAGCAAGACGAGGCGTGATGCCGTGGACGAGCGCCTCCGGCGGCATGTCCCCGAACTCCTCGGCGAAGTGAACGGTCAACGCGGCAGCGAGTTCCCCCTGTCGCGCCTGAAGCTCAAGCGGACGCAACAACCCTTCGCCGCGCTTCGATCGATGCGGAGGCTCGGGCAAGATTGGGCCGGACTCATATCCAGAGCGCACAAGTTCCGCCATCGCTCCCTGAATCAACGTTTGGGCATCGGGTCCAACGATCAGCACACCACCTCCATACGTCAGGTGGGGTAGTCTCACAACGGTGGAAGTTTGGCCTGGATCGCCTCGCCCCTTAGGGGCTTCGTACGACGGAACCGGAACCAACTTCGCCCTCTTCTCCGAAGTCGCCACGCGCGTGCAGCTCTGCCTTTTCGACGACTTGGGCATCGAGACACGCGTATTGCTCCCCGAACGCACGGGGCATGTGTGGCACGGTTATTTGCCTCAGTGTGCTGCAGGCCAACGCTACGCGTTTCGTGTGTTCGGTCCCTACGATCCGAGCGCGGGTCACCGCTGCGACCCGGAACAACTGCTCATCGATCCGTACGCACGACAGATCGACGGTCGGATCTGCACCGTTGTGGACAACACGTTTGACTGGGGTGACGACCTTCGACCCCAAACCTCGCTATCGCGAACGGTCATCTACGAAACCCACGTCAAAGGGTTCACGGCAACGCACCCGGACATCCCCGAAGACATTCGCGGCACCTACGCTGGGCTGGGGCATCCCGCTGCCCTCGCACACTTGAAGAGGCTCGGCGTCACCGCGATCGAACTCCTTCCGATCCAGCAGTTTCTTCACGAGCGTTTTCTCCGCGAAAAAGGTCTCAAGAACTACTGGGGCTACGCACCGATCGGCTTCTTCGCCCCGCACGCCGAATACCGGGCGACCAACGACCCGGTGCGTGAGCTCAAGACCACGATCAAAGCGCTGCATGCGGCAGGTATCGAAGTCATCCTCGACGTGGTCTACAACCACACGGGCGAAGGTGGCCCCGACGAAGTGGCGACGTGCTTTCGTGGCATCGACAACCGCGCGTACTACCGGCTCGCACCGGCCGATCGTCGTCGGTACATCGACTACACCGGAACCGGTAACACGCTCGACATTCGCAACCCGTGGGTCCTCCAGCTGGTCATGGACTCGTTGCGCTACTGGGTGGAAGAGATGCATGTCGACGGCTTTCGCTTCGACCTTGCACCTGCACTCAGCCGCGAACCCGATACTCCGCACCCGCAAAGTGGATTCCTACGCGCTGCCCAACAGGACCCAGTGCTGTCGACCGTCAAACTGATCGCGGAACCTTGGGATCTTGGTCCTGACGGCTATCAGCTCGGCCGCTTTCCGATGCAGTGGGCAGAATGGAATGGTCGCTATCGCGATTCGATTCGTGATTTTTGGCGCGGCGCGAAAGGCATGTTGGGCGAACTCGCATGCCGAGTATCGGGCAGCGCCGACATCTTTGGGCATCGTCGTCCTTACGCGTCGATCAACTTCATCACGGCACACGACGGGTTCACGCTGGCAGACTTGGTGAGCTACGAGCAGAAGCACAACGAAGCCAACCTCGAGAACAACCGTGATGGGCACGACGACAATCGCTCCTCGAACTATGGTGTCGAGGGCCGCACGGACGATCCCGCCATCCTCGAAGTCCGAAAGCGTCAGCGGAAAAACTACCTCGCGACTTTGCTGCTCTCTCAGGGCGTTCCAATGCTCTTGGGCGGGGACGAACTAGGACGCACGCAGCACGGAAACAACAACGCCTACTGCCAAGACAACGAGACGTCCTGGTTCGACTGGAATGCCGACGAAGAGCTCATCGAGTGGACGCGACGGTTGATCGAACTCCGCACCGATCATCCCGTGTTTCGTCGTCGCCGGTTCTTTCGCGGAATCGTCTCCCCGCAAAAGCCGCCGGACATCGGATGGTTTCGTTCGACCGGACAAGAGATGGACGACGCAGCGTGGCACTCCGAATCACACGCGCTGGGTGTGTTCCTCAACGGCAGCTTGATCGAGAGCCGGGACGCTCGGGGCGAACGCGTACGCGACGACAGTTTTTACTGGATGATCAACGCGAGCGAGAGCGCGAAGCTCTTCACGCTCCCCGAACGACTGGAGCGCGTGTGGAGTTTGGTGTTGGACTCGGCTGCAGACCGGAGCGCCCACGGACTCAAAGGCGGACAGACCGCAGGACTGGCTCCGCGATCCATCCAACTGTGGCGACGTCCAAAGCTGGAAGTCAGCGGCGAGTTTCCGCTTCCGTAGTGCGCTCCAGCGCAATCAACGCACGGCGAAGCACCTCGGTTTCAGACGATGCCCCGAGTTGTTCCTTCAGCACACGAAGACGTTCCAAGTCTTTGGGCTTCAGCCGAAAGGAACGCATCACCGTCGGTCCGCGTCCGGGGCGGCCGAGTCGCTCGACCCATGCAACATAGCGATTCGCCGGAATGCCTTTGTAGTCCGGCAAATCGAGCCCGTGCCCGACCGCGTGCACCACCGCCTGCAAGTCCGCCGGGAGCTTCTTGGGAAGCTTGAAGAGTGTGGGCATCTTGATCACCACGGCAGGAAGAACCTCGAACACCCGCGGCTCGACCGTGCCCGCGAACAACGCATCGCTCAGTCGCGGTGCGGCCCGTGGAACGCGATAGTGTTCGTTCGTGCTCAGCACACTGGCACCAACCAAAGCGCCAATCGCCCGCTGATAGCGAGGGTCGCTTCGAGCCACACGAAGTGCGTCAAGTTGCTCCTGAGCCTTCTGTTGAAGCATCTCGATTCGGGTCACAGAAACGCCTCCAAGTCGACGTCATATTCATCTGCGAGCTGAATAAATCGAGGCGAGGCTCCTTGCGCCAAGTACTCCACAATCAACGCACGGTTCTTGTCAGGCGCTTTGAGAGCTTTTGAGATCAGTACGAAGTCAGGCTGAGCAACGAAACCGCGAACCCACGTCCCATCAAACACGAGGTCGTACTCAGTCTCTGCTGGCATCCAAACTTCTTCTCCATGCGGATCGAGAACTTGGTGCTTTGCAGCCAGCAGCCGTTCAAACTCCTTGCGAACCGCCCACTCACAGTCGGAGTACACGTCGACGTCCTGAGTCGCGACAAGGGTGAGGCCAACATCGGATGCGAGCAGCGCGGTTTGGCCAAGGACGCGAATCGTGGCGCGACGAAACGAAGTCAGCCCAGCTTCGTCCGCGTCACGATTTGCGGCAGCGACCCAGCGATCCAGGTCCTGGAACACTCCGAGGAGCATGTATATACGTTATCCACGCCACGTATATACATCAACCTGAACACAATTCGCTGTGGGCACAGGACGTTTGGGGGCGTTCCAGCGTCGAGCTAAGGGGTAAAGCGAATCCGGCGAACTGCAGCCGTGATCACTTCGCGCTCCGTAAACGGGACCGTGGTCACTTCGTTGAAGCGCCAGCGCTCCATCTCGTTGCGATGGAACATCGAGTCCGGGTCTTCGCTGTTTCCACCCGGAAGCGAGTTCACGGCCACAGGGCCTTCGGGGGTCATCTCCACCACCATGCGCTGCACGGGTCCGCTTCCGTAGTCGACGCCTTCGAAGCTGAAGAACCCGAAGTTCGACGCGTCCACAACACCACGGTCGCCCTGACGCGGGAAGCCGTCCGGGAACATCTCATCGGTCGGCACCGGAATACTCAAGGGGTCGTCGCCCAAGAGCGAAGCCGGTACGAGTGCATCAAGCCGAATCGTGTGGAGCTGTCCCCAACGCCACGTGTCCATGTCCGCGCTTCCGAAACGGTCCTCAAGCCAAGCCAACGCATCGACCAGCGCACGAAGGATACGGTCAGCGCGACCTTCGACCTCAGCGGTATTGAGGTCATCCCAGAGCACAGAATCACCCAGCGTATCGTCGTAGCTCGCCATCGTCGTCGGATCGGTCGCCATGAAGATCATCGCGCGGTTGACCAAGTTGGTGCGACCGATCTCACCGTCGAGCATGCCGTCACGATGCAGGTCCAGCTCGTCATCAAACGTGTTTCGCATCAGGTGACCGAATGCCACGTTGAAGATCGACGTCGCCACACTGTCCGCAATCTCGTCCGCGGCAGGCGTCCCTTCGACAGCCGGAGGCGTATCGAAACTGTTCCACGCCATGAGTCGATCACGCGCCATTTCAACGCGATCCATCGCTGCGGCGTTCTCGGTGACCGCAGCCGTAAGATCCGGGTGTGTGCCCGGCGCATCGCGTTCCACCAGCGCTCGATCCAGGTGGATGAGCATCGCGGGAACCATGATTCGACCCAGCGGCGATACCGCATCGTTCTGGAGATCGATCATGTCCTGAGCTGTCACGTTTCCACCGGCAACCAACTCACGAAGCCGCTCTTGAATGCGGTCGGCACGGTAACCGTTCGCAAACGCGCAGCCGATGAAGATGTCGTCTTCAGGGTCGTCCGGATCGACACCGTTGTGCGGGTTGTTGTCTTCGGTCACACCGACCGGGTCGCCGTTCGCCGTGAAGATGAAGTTCTCGTCGGGATTGAGCGTGTGCGGGAGGTACCGCTCGTCGACGAAGTCGCTGGTCCAATCCTGATCGCCGCGGCCGTCCAACACATAGCAGGGCGACGCTCCGGTTTGCGTCTCCGGGTCATACGTATTCGTACTTTCGTCACGCACCGGAATGCGCACCGAGCTGGTGTAGAAGATGTTGCCCTCGCGATCGATCACCACGAGGGTCTGACCACCCACCTCGAACTTCCGCCACGCATCGCGTGCGTCATCTACGTTTTGGGCACGGTACAAATCCACAAACGCGCCGGCTTCGTTGGTCGGTTCATTGCCCGTCCACTGCACAGAGAAGGCGATTTCCTTGCCGACCTCGCACGGAGGCGCGTCTTCCGCGGTGCACGCTGTACGGGTACCCGGAATGATCAAGCCGTGGTGCGGCACGTTTTCAAACTCCAGCGTGCGCATTCCACCGAGGTCGTCGCGCAGGATCTCGGTCACCGTTTCGATCGCAACCTGCGACCCGTTGTGCTCGACCGTGTCGGGGTCACCCGGCGTGATGACCTCCATGAACACGTCGGTCACGTCGTACCCGCTCGTGGTGAGACCCCAGGCGATTTGATCCGTGAAGCCCAGAATGTTCACAGGCGTACCGGCGATCATTTGACCCGCGACATCCACGTCGCCGCCTGCGCGCTTGGTGTTCACATGCGCCATCCAAAACAATGGAGGGCTCGTGAGCGCAAGGTGGGGATCGTTTGCGAGCATCGGATTGCCTGTCGCCGTCGCGGAACCGTCCACAACCCAGCTGTTGCTTCCTCGGTGCTCATCCCCACCGAACAGACTTGCGAAACGCGCTTCTTGGCGCTCGGCGAAACGAAGACCCGCGTCGATCACACGCCGCGGAGGAAGCGCCACCTCGACGGAGCCCACCGGAGGCCTCGGACGACGAATCGCGCGTGTTCCGGTATCGGTTCCAACGTTCGGGTATCCATCGCGAACATACGCAGAACGCGCTGGTCGATAGGAGTAGAGGTCATGAAATGCACCTGAGAGTGCAGCGATGCGCGGGTCATCGTCGTCAGCCGGGAAGAAGGTGCGCCATCGATCAAGACGATCGGTGTTGTTGAGGTCGTCGCGGGTGTCGAGCGAGAGTGATGCCGCCTGAAGACGCGCGATGGCAAGGCTGTCGATCACTGTCCAATCGACGAGGAGGTCGCCGTTGACGATTGAGCTCACGCCACGCGGAAGCTGCTCTTCAAACGTGCGCAGCTTCGCGATGTACTCGTTCACGCCTGCGGCGTAGGTCTCGAGCAAGCCAAGCTCTTCTTCGCTCAACGTGGGCACGATCGCCATCGCGTTACGTCGGTGACCATCGAAACGAGCATCCGCATCGGCATCGAGGAGCTCAGGAACAAAGCCTCCTGCAAACTCGCCGAGTGTCCCGGTCGCTTGCCGGCGAATGAACTCCATCTGACCCATTCGGTCCTGAGCCTGCAGGTATCCCTGCGCACGAATCACGTCGTCGAGATCCGAACCGTAGATGTGCCACATGCCACGCTCGTCTTGGACCGCGTCCACGTTGGCACCGAGCCCGGCCAGCTCGATTTCCTCTTCCGCGGGGATCTCTTCGATCGTTTGGGCATCAACCGGCCCAACGTCCGTTCCTCCGTCCATGGCGCCTGCATCGCCAGCGTCCGTGCCGCCGTCGTCGTCACCACATGCGAGGGCGAACCCCAAACTCAAGACCAGAAAAAAGCGCATGCTCGAAAATGGCACACACAATGATCGACGTGGCGCGCGTTGTGAGTATCCTCGCCCCGCGTGAGCAACGAGGCCGAGCAGACCGACGCCGAAGACGCGACCGAGGAGTCGTCCGAGGAATCGCCGGAAGCGGATGAAAGGTCCGACGCGAAGTCAGACGCGAAGTCCGACGCAAAGTCAGACGCCAAGGGCGATGAGAAGCCTCCGATCTGGAAACGACGATTTGCACTTCCGCTATTGATCTACGTCCTGTGTAGCGGCGTGTACTTAGGCACCCTCGGCCAACGTTTCGGTGAAACGAGTCCCGACAACCACTACGCGCACCTCGCCGACAGCTGGCTTGCTGGACAACTGCACCATCAAGGTCACCCACCCGGCAACAACGACTGGGCTTGCTACGACACGCAGGAAAAAGATCTCTGCCCCAACAACCGGTTCCGGTTCGGCGACCAAGAACGCTACCTCTGGTACGTCTCGTTCCCGCCTTTCCCCGCCGCCGTCATCCTCCCCGCAGTAGCGATTTTCGGCGTCGACGTGTCGGACTACGTGTTCTGGGCATTGCTCGCAGGTCTTGGCCCCGCGCTGCTCTTCATGCTGCTGCGCATGCTGCGCGAGAACGGACGAAGCGGCCGATCCCTCCGCGAAGACCTCATGCTCACCGCCCTCTTTGCGTTTGGGTCGGTGTTCTATTTCGTTTCTGTCCAAGGAACGGTGTGGTTTGCAGCGCACGTCTGCTGCATTCCCTTACTGATTCTCTACGTCTACTTCGGCCTGGATGCGCGCCGACCTGTTCTGGCTGGGCTCATGTTGGGTTGCGCCTTTCTCACTCGCCCGACAACGGCATTGCTCTTCCCGTTTATGGCGTTCGAGATCCTCAAAGCGGTTCACGACGGAACGAACGTCGACGCGGACGCGTGGTATCGCCGGATTCGTCCATGGCTTGCGGGCGTCGATTGGAAACGCGCGTTTCGGATCGGCCTGCTCTTCGCCGCTCCGATTTTGGTGTGTGGCGGCATCGCCATGTGGATGAACGAAGCGCGCTTTGATGACCCTTTTGAGTTCGGGCACACCTACCTGCAGATCCGTTGGCGTCCCCGCATCGAGCGCTGGGGTCTGTTCAACTACCACTACTTCTCCAAGAACCTCGCCGTGTTTGCGGCCAGCACGCCGTGGCTCTCGGCCGAGGCTCCGTACCTCACCATTAGCCGACACGGACTCGCTCTGTGGGTCACGACGCCGGCGATCTTGTGGGCGCTCTGGCCGAAGAAGACCAGCCTGACCACTTACGGTTTGTGGGCTGCAGTGATTCCCGTCGCGCTGCTTAACCTCTGCTACCAGAACAGTGGTTGGGCACAGTTTGGGTACCGCTTCGCGCTCGACTACTTGCCACTGGTCTTCACGTTAATCGCGCTGGGGCAACGCAAGTTTCGCATTGGCTTCGTGGTGCTCTTACTTTGGTCGATCGCGATCAACACGTTTGGTGCAGCGACCTTCTTACGCGCCGAGCAGTACTACGACCAAGATCAGTCTCAGGAACGCATGTTCCAACCGGATCGATAGAGGGGGTGTCATGACCGAGCTGCGTCGCGATTTGGTTCAGTTGTCCAAACCGCTTCCGCGGATACTTCTCAAGACGTTTGAGGCGTATCTCCCGCACGTTTTGGGCGTTACGGATCCCAAGTACGCCCCGCTGGTCAAACAAGCCACACAACGCTTCGATGCGTACGTGCAGTCCATCCCGCCGCACGAAGGGGCGCGCGAACAGTTGGTCATGCTGCTGACCGTGTCGTTTGTGCAAGGAACTGCGCTTGGTTTTGGTGTACCGCCGTGGCGGCAATCCACGCGCGCACGAAAACGGTTCGTACGCCGGCTGTTTCGAAGCGATGGCAAGCTCTTGGATCGCTTGCTCGATCGCATCGACGGCATTCTGCCCGTCCACGCGCGTGACCTCGCGAAATCGCTCCGCGAGATGATGTCGCTCGCGTTCTACTCCAACCCGGACGCCGACGACATTTCTGGATACACGCGCGTTTGGGACCGCACGTATCCGCAACGGCCCGACGTCGTGGAACTCGACAAGCTCAAGCAGCCTGCGGTGTTTGATCCGGTTGATGTCGCGTCCGTCCACTACGCCGGTCATCCGTATTCAGCGGCGCGACTCTTCGCGAATGATGGGCGACCGAAAGTCGCCATTATCGGATCGGGTGCCGGCGGTGCGGTGATGGCGGCGAAACTCGCCGAGCAAGGCAAGTTCGATGTTGCCGTGTTCGAAGCGGGGCCGTGGATCCGTCCTGGTCGTTACCCGCTCGATACGTTCGTGGGAATGAGCCAACTCTTCGAGTCCGGGTTGCTCACGCTCAGCGAGAACCTCGACATCCATCTGCTGCGCGGTCGTCTGGTGGGTGGCGGCACAGTGATGACCAGCGGGTTGAGCGTGCGACTTCGGCCCGAAACCTTGGATGCTTGGTGTTCCACGTCGGGCGAGCTTTCGATCGGAATCGAACGCGCGAAACTCGATGCTGCGTTTGATGCGGTGCAAGCCCGACAGTCCATGGGTCCGATGGCGGGTATTCCCCAAGAGCTGTTCACCGACGTGTCACACCTGCTCGGCAAAGGCGCCGATGCAATCGGTGGGTGGGAGTTCGATCGCGACGACGCGTGGAACAACGTGCAGATGCGCGTCGGTCAATCACCAAAGCGCCCCGATCAAAACGGCGAGTACTGCTTTGGCTGCGGCTTGTGCAACTACGGCTGCCACTTTGGGCACAAGCTATCGATGGACCTCACGTATATTCCGGACGCAGTCAAAGCAGGGGCGCGCATCCACCAGAACCTGCCGGTGCAGCGCCTCGAAGGGCAAATGCGCGACGGTGAGATGAAGGTCACGCACATGGTGGTCGGACGCGATTCCGAGCACCGGATTGAAGTCGATCATGTCGTGGTCAGTGCAGGTGCTGTGGGAAGTTCCGCGCTGCTCTTACGCACAGCCGAACACGATCCGCGATGGCGCTCGTTGCCTTCGTTTCGCGGTCACGTCGGGACTGGACTTGGCTTCAACTACGGTTCCGGTGTGATGGCACGCTGGGCATCGCCTTTCGACAAGCCTGGCCATCTCGGCTTTCAGATCAAGTACATCGCCACCAAGCACGGTGACCCCACGTACGACATCAAACTCCCGGGCGGCGGAACGCTCCAGACGCGGTACGTGCTCGAAAACGCGTTCGTCCCACCGGGCTTGATCAGCAACGTCGTTCCGGGTGTAGGAGAAGGGCACCTAGGCTGGATGCAGGACTACAAGAAACTGGCGATGTGCGCGTCCACCATCGGTTCGCCGCAGACGGGCGAGATCACTGCAGACCGGGTTGTGAAGTACAAACTCAACGACAGCGAGATGGACGTGAACCGCCGGGCACTCGCATCCGTTGCTCGGCTTTACTTCGCGGCAGGCGCCCAAGAAGTCGGCTTCGCCGGGGTTCGTGAAAGCCCGAAGAGCGACGCGTACGCGCCTCTGGGCCAAGGCATGTGCATGAAGGCCGACGCCAAGGGCTCGAACGGCAAACGCTTCGGGGACATGACCGAGGACGAGCTTGTGGCAGAACTCAAGCCCGTGTTGGAGCATCCCGAGCACATCATGCTCAGTTCTGCGCATCCCCAAGGCGGACTGCGCATGAGCAAACACCCGCATGGCGGCGCGGTCGATCCGGACTTTCGACTGCGCGGAGCCAGCAACGTCAGCATCGTAGACGGCTCGGTGTTCCCAAGCACCATCGTCGTGAACCCCCAGTGGACCATCGCGGCGCTCGCGCTGGTCGCGGCCGAGCGCGTCGGTCGGAACATTCGCTAGTCGTGTCTCTGCTCGATCAAGTGAGTTCCGATCTCATCGCGGCGATGAAGGCGCGGGACGTTCCTGCGCGGGACGCGCTTCGTATGTTGAAGACCGCACTCAAAGCCGTTCCACGTCTCGACGACGCCACAGCTCTGCGCGTCGTTCGCCGCCAGATCAAAACACGCGAGGAAAACGCCGCGCAGTTTGACGAAGCAGGACGCGCTGACCTTGCGTCCAAGGAACGTGCGGAAATCCTGATCCTTCAGCGATACGTTCAACGACTCAACCAAGCAGAAGCGCGAGAGGCGTTCGCATCAAGTTACGACGACCTTGACGAGCTCGACTAAGGCGCGATGTCGAACGCACCTTCTGTGCGAACGTAGAGCACGCACCCTTCACCGCACGTCACTGCAATCGAATCATCCGAGGCGAAGTAGCCACTCACCGACAAAGCAACCTGCTCGGTTTCGCTGCGCGACACACGCGCTTCACCGCTAACAACCACCGCGCGGAACCTGTGGTCGTTGCCCCGCATCACCGCTTCAGCTCCGGCGGGAAGACGAACGAAGAGACCTCGCGCATGCGGCGCCGACCAAAGAAACGCCACGGATGATCCACCACCCCAACCCAAATCGGATCCATCCACCCAAACAAGGTTGGACACGTCCACGTTCACAGGCTGCTCGCCGGCATCAAACGCGTCGGTCGTCGGGCGCACCAGGTAGGGACCGCTGTCGATTTCGATGTATGCCGTGGTCTCGCCGCCCTGCGCGGACGTGATGTGCACTGCACCTTTGGGCTGCGTCCAAAACGAACCCGGTTGCATCCACATCTCTTCCGCATCGGGATCGTCGTTGTGGACCAGACCTGAGAGCACGACTCCCCGGTACGTGACGTTGTGAATGTGCGGCGGAGAGCTAAACCCATCCACGAAGCGAACCACGAAGCCGGTTGCCTGATCGCTTGCGCGTCCCCCCCCAAAGGTCAGCCGCCATCGGGCTTGCATCGCCACGTGCTGGGTTCAGCTGCTCCCACGCAATCTCGTCTGCGGTCACGATTGCATCAGGAATCGCGAGTTCGATCTCAGGATCCGGTTCCGGTGTCGGTTGCGGTTCGGAAGCAGGCGTTCCCGAACACGCGACACAAAGCATGAGCATCAATCGCCTCACACTCACTCCTCTTCGCGACCACGAAGTCTGGCCAAACGTTCTCGAATCTTCTGTTCCAACCCTTGGTTGGATGGCGCGTAGTAGCTACGCCCCACCAATGCGTCAGGCAAGTACGTCTCACCTGCTGCGTGCCCACCTTCGTCGTGTGGGTAGCGATAGCCCGAACCATAGCCCCAGCTCTTCATGGCTTGTGTGGGTGCATTGCGAAGCTTGAGCGGAACAGGAAGCGCACCGTGTGCCTCGATATCGGCGCGCGCTGCGAGAAACGCTTTGTACGCGGCGTTCGATTTGGGTGCGACCGCCAGGTACGTGCAGCACTGCGCCATCGCGTGCAGTCCCTCGGGCATCCCCAGCCGTCGAAATGCCGCATCCGCAGCAACAGCAACCTGCAACGCTCGGGGATCCGCACTGCCAATGTCCTCGCTTGCAAAGATCATCATGCGACGGAGCACAAAGAGCGGGTCGTCCCCCGCGTCGAGCATGCGCATCATCCAGTAGATCGCAGCGTCAGGATCGTTGCCACGCATCGACTTGATGAACGCGCTGACAACGTTGTAGTGCTCCTCACCGCTCTTGTCGTAGAGCAGCGTCTTGCTGGCAAACGCTTCCTGCACGACGTCGACGTCCACGGCACGCCCATCCGCACACAGCGCCTCAAGCACGGTCAGCGCGCGACGCGCATCCCCTTGCGCCGCACCTGCAAGCGCCTCCACCGCGTCATCACTGACGTCGGCCTTGACTCCCTCAGGATGAGAGAGAGCGCGTCGCAGCACGGTCGCAATGTCCGCTTGCTCCAGCGCTTCCAACCGAAAGACACGCGCCCGGCTCAGTAACGCCGCGTTGACTGCGAACGACGGATTTTCTGTGGTCGCACCGATCAGAGTCACCGTGCCGTTTTCCACATGGGGCAAGAGCGCGTCTTGTTGCGCCTTGTTGAAGCGGTGAATCTCGTCGACAAACAAAATTGTGCGCTTGCCAAGTCGGCGACGCTCATTACCTTGCGCGATCAACTTTCGCAGTTCGGCGACACCACCAAGGACAGCGCTGAAGGAGAGAAAGAGCGCGGACGTTTCGTTGGCAACAACTTGGGCGAGCGAAGTCTTCCCGGTTCCGGGTGGACCCCAAAGAATCATGGAGGGCGGTTTGTCGGCCTTGATCAAACGCGCCAGAAGTTGCCCGGGACCCACCAAGTGTGTTTGCCCGACAACATCAGCGAGTTTTTGGGGACGCATTCGATCCGCCAAAGGAGCTGCGCCACGCGCCTGTCGTTCGAAGAGATCCAAGAAGGCGAACCTCATTCGTGTCCTAGTTCCACTGGTTCATTCACATTCATGATCGACCGCAAATTCCAGGCTGAGAAAGACGTTGCGCACCATGACACGGATGTCCTTCTTGCACTGCTTTCGGCCACCCGGCCAGTCGGACCCTGGAAGAATTTGAACCGTGATCTCGTTCAAATCGTACCTGTAAGGGAACCTGTGGCACGCGCGTTGCTCCTACATCCAACCAACGTTGACCACGATGCCGGTCCCCAACGAGCCCTCCCCTAGCGACACCATGCACATCTTCGACCTACTCCATGACCTCCAGCTTCTTCGCGCCAAGAGCGCGATGGTTCCGCTGGATGATGTTGAGTCCGCTGAGCTTGCCAATCTGACTCTTCGAGTCTGCGGCGATGGCAGCGAAGACGAGACGACTTTGATTCGGATGCTTCGGCCGATGCCGGTGCAGTTGGTGGTATCGGGTCGCGGCTTCGTGAACGCGCGGCTTCGTGTTCTCTCGGGTGACGGCTTCACGATCCAGTGTGAAGAACACGAACTGACCCCCGGTGAGAACATTCTCGTTCGCATCGAGCTGGAGCAGGTGGTCTACACCTTTCCCTGCACCATCACGACGCTGATGGCGTTGGGCTGGACCGCCCACTTCGTGGGTCTTCCGAACCGCGTCGCTGCCTAAGCGCTAGATCGCGGAAGGCGCGGGCGTCATCCCGCTACCTGCGCCTTCGAGGTAATCCTCGAGCGCATCGCTGATCGACAGCAGGTTCGGTGTGAACAACCGAACGAAGAAGCGTTCGACGCTGTTCGAAATCGGATTCGCGAGAAGCTCGGGAACACGCACCTTGCTCAGATCGATGCGAATATCGCCTTCGATCTCGACGCGCGTGCGCGAGCCGATATCCACGAACATCGTGTGACCGCTGCACTGAACCGCTTCGGTGAACACGTGGCTTTCGACACGCCAGTCGCAACGCCAGCGGGACTCGTCCCATCGCGCAAAGTCGTGCCAGCTCAGTACGTCCGGAAGAATCTTCTCGGCGACCGCCGGGATCTTCGACGCCGCATACCAAACGTTGACCAGTTCGGTTTGCGCACCTTCGTCGCTGCGTCGCTCGACTTCGATGCGCTTAATCCGCGGCAAACCCTCAACGAGTTGAGGCAGATGATCCCTGTATGCGCGAAACACCATCGCGCATGGTTTGGGGATCACAGCATCGGCCTCGAACCGCATGTCGCGGGCATAGCAGGCGGATCGCGATCGAGCACGCTACGTCGAATTCACTGAAAAAGAACCGAACCCGGCGACAAATCAGCTCAGGCTTGAGTCGCCTTGACATCACGCGTGGTGTTTTTTCAACGCACGAGGAGAGACTCTGAATAGCTCAACGGACGAGGTGAAAGCCCTCGCGATCTCGACGCACTGTGAAGCCGTCGATACGATCAAAGTCACCCGTCAACACGAGTAGCCCGGACCGTGGAGCCAAGTGCTGCGCGGCCACTTCCTTGAGCGCCTCCGGCGTCAGATCGGCCAATGAGGCATAACGCTGGTGAATCTCCGCGAGCGTCAGTTGCGACGTCCAACTTCGACGCAGGATCGACCGGTACGAGAGACCGTCGGAGATGTACACCAAGTTCGCCCAAATGCGATGACGCCCCAGCGAGATTTGGTCGCGTGTGCGCGGCTCGGACCTGAACGCGGTCATCTCCGCGAAGAGTGTGGTCAGACTGTCGCGGACGTTTCTCGGCTCAAAGTCGGCGCGTATCACAAGCAGGTCCCGGAGCTCGTTCGCGCTGATGTACGCATGCGCACCGTAGGTGTACGCGTGTTGTTCTCGCAATGCGTTGAGCTGCGAGCTGAAGACACCGCCGAGTAACTCGACAAGCAACTCAAACGGTTCACGTGCTGGATCCGCGATGTCGGGAGCGTGGTGCGTGTACAGCACATGAACCCGCTCGCTGGTGGTGCCGCGACTCATGGCGGCTGCGCGCGGTGGCCTGTTTGGACGGGGTGGTGCTTCGAGTCGTGGTCGAGACGTTGTCCACGAACCAAACACCGCACGAAACGTCTCCGCAACGTCGGTCGGTGAGACATTCCCGATCACGGTCACGAGTGTGTCGGTTGGAGCCCAGCGCTCGTCTCGACAGGCGACGATCTCGTCGCGGCCAAAGGATTCATACCGCTCCTTCAACGGCAGGTGTGCACGCCCGACTGCGTAGTCCCCACCTCGACGTTGATCCAGAGTCGCGTACCAGGCCGAACTGATGGACGAATACTCGGCGCCCTCAAGAGCCTGAATGCGGTTGAAGCTGTGGCGCTCCAGGTCGTCATCCGATGGAAGCCGTCCGTTTGCGAGCACCTGCCCGAGCGCGTTCAACGCTTCGTCCACATCGCCCTCACCCACGTTCACAGTCAGATGGGCGTCGCGAATACTCGCACCGGAACCGGGAGTCGTCGATGGCAGGAGGTCGCCGAGTGCATACTGCATCTCCGCCGCAGTGACTCGAACCAGGGGGATGGAATGTGCGCCGTCTTCTCCTCGTCGTGTCACCACTTCGATCGAGACCTCGGCCGTGTTCGGATTGGGTACGACCCACAACGTCGGCCCCCCTTCGATCGCGAATACTTGAGGCTCGGCGAACTCGGGTAGCGCAAGGTCTCCGATCGGTGGAGCTTGTTCGGGCAACCCGTCCGTGGGGGATGCCACCAAGGGATAGGTCGGGTCGGGGAGCGAAGCGCGACACGCCAGCATCGTTGCGAAGAGAAACAAGGATAGTGAGGTGCGCATCAGTTGCCTCGTCGAAGTCGCACGTCCCCGGCACGCGAGGCGTATCGAAAGAAGTTGCGCAACAGGCGCACGCGACGATTGAGCGGGAGCCAACGTCGAACCGCACGATGAACGTCTTGCGGTGTGATCGTCTCGAAGCGAGCAATGTTGTCCTCGACGGAACGGACCTGGCCGTTCGCACCCGTGTTCGACATGTGAGACGCTCGAGCTCTCGGACGGTCAAACGAGACGCGCAAGTTGCCTAGGTGACGCGCGAGCAGATCGGCGAACTCATCAGCAGGAAGTGGTTCCGCCTGCAACTTTCGCACGGCGGCCTCAATGGTTTCGCGGAAGTCCATCGCATCGACTTCTTCTTCCGCGGTAACCCGAATCGAAAACCGCCCCGAGCGGCCGAGGCTCCACTGCCGAACCGAGCGACGCACGTAGCTTGGGTTGTCGAGCTCGTCGTAGAGGGTACGCGAGAGCCATCGCGCGGCGAGGTCCAACGCCGCGTCGCCTTCTTCGTAGTACCCCGGTGTGACCCACGCGAACATCAACTGTTCGTGCGAAAACACTGTGTCGACGACGATGTTTTCGTTGCCACGCAACGCGGGCACCTCGAGGTCGCGCGACGGAGGCGCTGATCCTCCGCGCAGAACACCGAAATATTGTTCGATCACGTTGCGCAACGCGTCGGTCTGAAAGTCTCCCACGACCGCAAGCGTGGCGTTGGCCGGCGTGTAGTAGCGCTGAAAGAACCATCGCACGTGGTCGAGTTCGATCGCTTCGATGTCGTCTGGATCTTCGTAGATCACCCGGTAGCGATGCTCGTCGGGATAAAGGGCCTCTGCGAGTGCGAGCTCAACGTTGGCACCTGCAGAATCACCGCCTCGCTCGTGGTACTCGTGCAGGACCACACGCTTCTGAATCGCCAGCTTCTCCTCATCGATCGATGCGAGGAGGTAACCCATCCGGTCCGCTTCGTAGAAGAGCGCGCGCTCGACGGCTTGCTTGGGAACCTCTGCACAGTATTGCGTGCGATCCGTGGTGGTCGACGCGTTGATCGACCGTCCGCCAAGCGGTTCCATCACTGCGAAGAAGCCTCTTGGCGCTCGCGGTGAGCCCGTGAACATCATGTGCTCAGTCAGGTGCGCCAAGCCGCTGTATCCGTCGGGATCCTCGCCCCAACCCACGCGGTAGGTGATGCAGATCCCGACGGTGCTCCAGCGAGGGTCGCGCTGTAGTGCAACTTGCAACCCGTTGCTCAGCGTGAACACTTCAGGTGCCGACGCTCCCTCGGGCTCAGGTGGTGTTTCCGGTACCTCAGCCGCTTCAACTGCTTCGGAAGCCGATGCATCAAGCGCGGACTGTCCTTCTGGCGACGCTTCCGTGGGCGCCTGGGCAACGCCTACCGACGCCGCAAACGCCAGAGTGATCAAGGCGAGTCTCATGCAGAACACCTGCTGGATGCGCGCTTGAGAAGCCAGAAAAAACCGCGAACAGCATGCAGCTGTTCGCGGCTTTCTCGATAGAACTGGGCTTACTGCAGCAGCGGGCCCAGTTCTGCAACCGACAAAATCAGTGGCCGAAGCCGTCCGAGGTCGTTCCTGCGGAGAACGCTCCACCGACTGTCATGTGTTGAACAAACGCACCGGAATACTCGGGCTCACGAACCAAGGATTGGTCCGCTCCGCCTTCCGCTCCGTAGGTCATCGTGTCGATCACCACGCCGCCGAGGGTCAACGTGATGGTGTCGCCAGTGTTGTTGAGTCCAAGCGAGCCTTCGCTCGCCAGCTGTGCAATCGCGCCGCCATAGGGCCCCACAATCGTGCCGCCGCCAAACACGATCAGTGCTCCACCGGCAGGAATCACCGTCGTCGTGGGGAACGTGTGGCGCAAACCCGTGGCATCGGTGAGCGTCATGCCGCTGATGTCCATCGCGACACCAGACAGGTTGATGATCTCGACGAACTCATCCTGCGTGGTGGACGCGCTGCCGTCGCCGTTCACATCCGCCGTTCCGGGGTCCGCCAAGACCTCGTTGATCACGATCTGACCGGCAGCAGGTGTCGGGAAACCACCAATCGTTGTTCCGTAGATGTCGAAACTTCCGCGACGGTTGTCCTCCCACAGGACCAGGTTGCCGCTGATCGTGGGATCGGCCTGCGTAGCCGGGTGTGTGCTCAAGAGTGTCGGCGTGCCACCGAATCCAACGAAACCGGGATCCCAGTTTCCGTTCTGCATGTCACTCCACACAAAGAGCGTCCCATCCACGTCGGTCAGGATCTGCGCTCCGGTTGCGGTCTCCACCGCGAGTTCACCCGGGTAGAGATCATCGGCGCCCACAAAGGATGCACCAAACACATCCCACTGCGACGTCAGCGTGGGCGGGTCTTCGGTCACGTTGCGACCATCCGTCCAGCCGATGACGGCGTAGTCGAGAATGGGATTGAGCTGGCCTGCGGATGCGGTTGCTCCAGGTGTTTGCGCAACGACCATCGGCATGGGAGCGCTGAAGTCGATCATCTCGGTGAGGAACGCCGTTCCACTCGAATCGCTCAGATACGCGATACGACTTCCGCGAATCGTGGGGCGAATCTCGCTGGCGGCCGAACCTCCGGAGAAGAGGTTCGAGGCCGAGCCCATGGCGATGTCGTAGATGAACACGTCCCACTGAGTGCCATCGAACTCGTCGTACACGAGCACGCCTCCGGCGATGTCCGGCGAGCCGCTCTCGGTGGTCGTGACAACCGTCTCGGTGTCTGCCTGAAGGTCGTAGAGGACAACGGTGTTCGGTGTTCCCTCGCGAACGTACGCGACATAGTCACCGTACACGACGGGGTTCTGCTCGTTGGCAGGCGTCGAAGTCAGGCGTCGGGTGGTGCCGGTATTGAAGTCGGCGAACACGATGTCCCAGTTGCCATCGAAGTTCTGCATGTAGACCAAGTTCTGGTTGTGCAGACTCGGCAAAACGAGATCGAGCGGGTCGGTCAACACGGGAACCGTCGCGCAGCCCTCGTCGACATCACCATCACAGTCGTTGTCCAAGCCATCGCAAACGCCTTCGTCCGCAGCTCCGTCTTCGTCGGCCACGAAGTTCACGCCGTAGTCCGCGTCCTCGCAGGCCAACCAGCCTCCGACGCCACCGCATCGCTGTGTGGTGCCAGCGCAGACACCTTCAGTGAGCGCGCAGTCGGGCGCAGTCAGGTTGTCATCCGAGGCGCCATTGCAGTCGTCGTCGAGACCGTTGCAGAGCTCCGTGACGGGATCGACGCCACCGACACATGCTCCAAACATCCCGGAGACACAGGTCTGCGTTCCGCGCTCGCACACGCCGGTGCTGAGACCACAATCCTGTGTTTCTCCATCGATGCAATCGCAACCCTCATCGATGGTGCCGTCACAGTCGTTGTCCAATCCATCGCAAGCGGATTCGTCCGCTTCGTAGTTCGGACCGTAGTCGGCTGCTTCGCATGCCGTGAAGCCACTGGCGCCTGAACACGGTTGAGTGGTTCCAGCACAAACGCCCATCTGGAGTGCACACGAGGGTGCGGTCAGATCGTCGTCAACGGTTCCATCGCAGTCGTCATCGACCCCGTTGCACACCTCCGTCACGGGAGCGACTTCACCCGCGCATGCACCGAACGCGCCCGCTGTGCAGGTCTGCGTGCCAGCCATGCATGCGCCGACGTCCGTGCCGCAGGATTGCATTTCACCGTCGACGCACTCGCAGCCTTCGTCGGTGACACCATCGCAGTCGTTGTCGAGCGTGTCGCACAAGGTCTCGGCCGCTTGATAGTCGCCGCCGTAGCTTCCAATGCCGCTGCACGCGATCCACCCAGCAGCACCTCCGCATTCACGGGTTGAACCCGCGCAGACACCGAGCTGAAGGGGGCACGCCGGGGGCATCAAGTCGCCGGCATCATCGTCCATACCGTCGCAGTCGTTGTCGATGCCATCGCAGACCTCGCCCATCGGACCGACTTCGCCATCACAGGGACCCCACGCGCCATCGACGCAGGTTTGGGTGCCCGGCATGCAGGCTCCGACGTCACTGCCACAAGCTTGAGTTTCTCCGCTCGTGCACGGGCAATCTTCGTCGGTGCTGCCGTCGCAGTCGTTGTCCATTCCGTCGCATGCGGTTTCGTCGGCTTCGTAGTTGTCGCCGTAGTCGGTCGCATCACACTCGAGGTAGCCGTCGACGCCACCACATCGTGCGGTCGCGCCGGCGCAGACACCTTCGGTCAGCGCGCAACTCGGCGCGTCGGCCAATCCGTCGTCGACCGTGCCGCTGCAGTTGTTGTCGACGCCGTCGCAGACTTCCGAGGCAGCCGGGCTTACGTTCTCGTCGTCGTCGTTGCAGTCGGGACCCGCGGCGCAGCCTTCGCCGTACCCATCCGAGTCCTCATCGACGCACATTCCTGCGTCGGGCACTGTGGAGTCAGGACCACCGTCGACGCCACCTCCCGTGTCGACCATGCCCGTGTCACCGAGCCCTCCATCAAACGCTGGCCCATCGTCGTCGCCACACGCGACACCGACGACCAACAAACACATACACAACTTCCGATAAGTCATCCCGACTACTCCTTCGCAGAGGTCTGTTACGTGGATGACTCAACGACCTTCCCCACATGCACTTACAGCGGAACACCGTGTTTCGTCGGGGAATTTCTTTTTTGAACAACCGTGCGCCGCGCACGTCGAAGCGTCGCCACGTTCAACGCTCAAGGCTGACTACCGCAACTAGGGGAGCTGCGCGTTGCGTTGTCAGTAACTAGGAATGCGTATTGAGCAACGCGAACTTGATTGAAGATTTGCGTTCACCGCGCGCGATGCCGGACCTCAGCTCAGAACGCGTCGTTCGAGTGAGGTGAGGCTCAGAACGCGAAGCGTTCGTTCGAGTGAGGTTGGCCGTCGAACAACGTCGAGCTCAGAACGCGAAGCGTTCGTTCGAGTGAGGTTGGCCGTCGAACAACGTCGAGGCTCCCCGAGCCGAGACGCGCGCAAAGCGCGTGCTTGGAGGGGGGTCCCGAACGAAGTTCGGGGGGAGGGTTGCTAAACCCTCCCCAAGGGAGGAGCGTGGCCGTACGCCGAAGGCGGTGAAGTCGGAGGCCGCAGGCCGGAGACGTAGGCCACGCGACGACCGATAAATAGAAGTTCAGCGCACGTCAAACGTCACTTCGTGCCGGCCTGCGTAAATATAATGGGAGCTACCAGAAGGAAGTTCTCCCAACGGATACCAAGCCTCAAAGGGTTGCGGGGAGCCCACACAATCACAGTCGAAGTCCACGCACGAGAGCAACTCGAGTCCGCGACCCGGACCGTCATCGTGACTCTCGATCACCCCGCCGAAGGGCTCGACGCAGCACACGGTCTGCATTCCGGATACGACCGCCCACCAGATCGCGGGACCGTCACGGGTGACCGGTGCTTCGGGCGCCTCAATACGCAAGCCCGTGGGTTCGACGGCGCGGCAGGAATCTACGCTTCGAAACTCAGTCGGTAACGTGAAGTCGTTGATCGTCACGGGCGGAAGTTCCGGCGGCGGTCCCAGATACGAAACTGCGTAGGGCGGATCGATGCAGAAACACTCATCACAACAGTTGCAAAGATCGGCCGCGAACGCGTCATCAAGAATCGATTGGAGACGTGGCTGACAACCGCAACTCACGTCCTCTTGAACCAACGAAAATCCAAGTTGTTGTCCTTCGAACACCACGCGCTGGGTGCGAACCAAGTTTGCGTCCATCGGCTCGCATCGACGTGCATCGTCCTCGACGACGATTGTGCACTCCGCCCCACCGTCGGTGGTCACGCGGTGTCGCCCGGGAGATAAGGGTCCGAGTTCGACAACGGTGTCTTCGGTTGGACCCACACATCGACACCCGTCGCAACAATCACACACGGTCCACTCTGCATCGAGCGACCATGTCGTTCCCCGGTTCGAGACATTCACCCGAGACTCGCCTGACGAACAACAACCATGGTGTTGGTTGGTGGCGACCACACGCACGATCTCGCCCGGTGCCGCGGTTGGAGGGCAGGCAAGAGCCACCACCGACCCATCGCCTTCACGACACATCCCTGCATCGACTGTATGCACATCCGTGGTCGCCGAATCCGGACGCACGCCTCCGTCTCCGGGAAGCGGCTCTTCATCCGCACCCGTGTGAACCAGAAAGCAGCCGCTCGACGAACAAACGAGTGCCAACATGAGCCAAGATCGGAGCATCACGAGACTGGATGCACTCGTTGTTCCAACGCTTGACCTCACGGGTCGATGCGCGAATGATCAGCGCGAGCATGCTCGACGAGAGGGGACTCAAGGACGCGCTCGAGAAGGTGGGTTGGGATGCCAAGCCACACGGGAAGGCCACGTTTCGCTGCGTGCACAACACGCGTGAAGGCGAGATGACCGTGTACCTGCGTTTGGACGAACACTGGTTGGTGGCGTCGGTTGTTCCTTTTCTCGCCACCAACGGTGACAACTCCTTCGAACTCTCGCGCTGGTTGCTGAGAATGAACCGCGACATGTTCCAATCCAAGTTCGCGTACGACGAAGACGGCGACGTGGTGCTGACCGTGGAGCTTCCAACCGAGTCGTTGGACTACGACGAGATCGAAGACGCCCTCCAAGGGTTGATCGACTCAGCCATCGAGCATCGCGCGACACTTCGCGCTGCTGCACAAGGCTGATCCGCGCCTCTATTGTTCCCTCGCCAATTGAGCCTTATCTGTGAGGCATGCGTGGAACGATCCGAAAGCTAGGACTCGAAGGTGGTCTCTGGGCTCTCGTCACAGACGAAGGCAACACTGTCGAGCTTCTCGATGCTCCTGCCGAACTTCTGGTGAACGGCGCACGCGCGGAAGTTCAAGGGACGAAAGATTCCGCCGAAGTGAGCGTCGGTATGGTGGGCGACGCGATTCGCGTCACCAGCTTCAAGTTGCTCGAGTAAGCCGGAACAAGCAGTCCTCGCCGGCAACAAGCGTCGCACCCACGTGCCGTGCGACTTCACGGGCGGTCACCAGACCGAGGAACCGCGAGTAGCGACCAACCTTCTTCATATCGGACTGGCGTTCGATCTCGAACGCATCGATGCGCAGCTCTGGATCTTCGACAACGCCCCGTGAGTCGCTGATCTGAATCTGCAGCTCGTTGTTCGCGATGCTCACTTCAACCGTGGGCTTCCGAGTCGCCTCGAGCAGCCCATCCAAGACAAATCGAAAGCCTTTTGGAACCTCGATGTCATCAGGCGCACTGCACGATGCGTGATGGGTCTTGGTCACGTGAGCGAGGATGCTTGCTAAGGGCATCAACTCGACGAGATCGGGTGCAAAGTGCCCCGCAAGAACATCCACGCGTGCCCACGCGTTCTTGAGTTGCTCAAGCGCTAACCCAGCGTCTTCCACCGCCTCGAGCCCGTCCGGATCCTCAACCACGTCGCGCAGCAACTCCAGACAACTGACCAACGTCGTGCCGGGATTGCGCAAGTCATGGCTAAGGTGAGCTAGTAGTTCGCTCACGAATCAATCCTCCGACTCGCGCTTTAAGAGATCGCCCGTGACCGCAACGTCGAGTGTGTCCGAGAAGGGCAGATTCTCGCGCTCCTGATGCCGGCGAATCGACGTGGACAATGCGACCACAAGTCGCATCGGATCACTGATCTCGCGGCAACGTTCGTTTTCGGGCAGTTCCAACGCATCGGCGTGTTGCTCCAACACGGGGATCACCGTCGTCGAGAGCGCGGTCTTGTGCGCCGTCAGCTCACGACGAACACCGCCTTGGCTTCCACGTCCGAGAAAGATCCCGAGACCGGTTCCCAAGAACAGGCCTCCTGCGACCGCGATAATGGACTCGACGCCCATCGCGAGAGCATACGCGAGTCAGGGGAAGTAGAGGACGGCTTCTTCGCCGTGCCGCTCGATCAGCGCACCCACCAACGACAGGAAGGTTTCACGCCGTTCCAGCACCCCGGCAATCTGCTCATCCTCAAGCAAGGGTGTGTTGGCGTGACTGGGATCGCGAGCTAGTTCGAGCTCGATCGCCGCATGGTCCAAGAGCTGAACCCGCTCCACCATGCCGCGTGAAAACCGTTCCGCATACGTCAACCGCTCACGAAGTCGTGAATGCACATCGGGTGGAAGACGTGTGGCAAACGCGGCGTTGTGGTCGCGCACAAAGAGACGGGACTCATCCGGAGTCGTGTGGATGTTGCCGCCACTGAACCGGTCCCAATTTCCGATGAGGTAATCGAACACCAACATGTTCGAAAGATCACGAGCGAGTTCTCGCTTCGCTTGGGGGATGGTCACGTCGTGTTGCAACCAGGGTCGCCAGCGTCGGATCTCCGCAGGACGATCCAGGTCCGGGTCTTCCATCTCGGGAATCCAGTAGATCGATGCTCCGGGAACTTCACCGCCGTTCGGGAGGCACCACTCACGAACTTCGTTCCATGTTTCAACGTCGTAGTAGCGCGGGTGGAAACGGTCTTCGATCTCGGCCATCCGAACGTTTCGCACCGCTGCAGGCGGAACGTTGTCCATCCCCAGCACTCGCGAGAGTCGATATGCGGCGACTTCCGCACGATAACCACGACGATGCTGTCGGCTGCGCGGCTTGAACGCCGCCGTGTGCTCTGAACGCAGCCGCATCCGGAACACAATGGACGAGTGTCCGACCGGCTTGAACTGACGCGTCGTGGTTGTCGAAATCGCCTGAAGCAACCCTTCGTGTTCGTGCGGCCCCGGTGGAAAGACTACGTGTTCCGGAGCCTCCAACGTGGGTGGGGCCACCGGAACGTCTTCGTCTTCGACAGGCTGCGCTTCGACGGGAGGTGTTTCTTCCACCTCGACTTCTTGAGGTTCGGCTTCGAGCTCAACCGGTTGGCCCGGCTCTGTCGTCTCGCCACACGCGAGCAACACCAAACAACCAAACGCGAGCCAGCGCCGCACGGCGCAAGCTTAACCCAATTAGCGCACGCCCTTGAAAATGTTGCGCGCGATCACCATCCGCTGAATCTGCGAAGTGCCTTCGTAGATCTGAAGAATCTTCGCGTCGCGCATGAGTTTTTCGACGGGGTAGTCCTTCATGTAACCCGCACCGCCGAACACCTGAACAGCATCGGTCGAAACCGCCATGGCGCTATCGGCGCCAAATGCCTTGCTGTAGCTAGCCACCAAAGAGTTGCGTGATCCCTTGTCGATCTGCCATGCGGCCTTTAGCACAAGCAAACGAGTCGCTTCGTACTTGATCGCCATCTCGGCGATCATCGCTTGCACCATCTGGTGCTGCGCAATCGGAACGCCGAACGTACGACGCTCCGTGGCGTATGCCACCGATTCATCGAGACAACGACGCATCAACCCGCACGCTCCAGCGCCGATGTCCGGACGCGTTCGGTCAAACGTCTGCATCGCGACTTTGAAGCCCTGTCCGGGCGGGGCGATCATGTTCTCCTTCGGAACCTTCACGTCCTCGAAGTGAATCGTCGCGGTGTCGCTTGCGCGCTGTCCGAGCTTGTCTTCCTTCTTGCCCACCGACACCCCAGGCGTGTCGCGGTCAACAACGAACGCGGCAATGCCTCTGTGTCGAAGCTCCGGGTCCGTCGTGGCAAACACGATGTACCAACTCGCCCACGAACCGTTGGTGATGTAGCACTTCTCGCCGTTGATGACCCAGTCATCACCGACCTGCTTGCAGCGTGCCTGAATGCCTGCGGCGTCGCTTCCTGCTGCCGGCTCCGTAATCGCGTACGCAGCGAACAACGGCTCGGACGTCAGCATCCCGAGGTACTTCTTCTTTTGCTCTTCACTGCCCGCGATGATCAACGGAGTGGCGGCAAGGGTGTTCGCGGTGATGGATGTCTGGATGCCCGTGCAACCGTAAGCGAGTTCCTCGGTGAGCAAGACGTTGTCGATCTCGTTCAGTCCGGATCCGTTGTACGTCTCCGGAATCACCGACCCGACAAGTCCGAGCTCCCACGCCTCCTTGAACACGTCTTTGGGAAACTCACATGTTTGGTCCGCCTCAGCGGCAACCGGGATGATGCGCTCCCGCACAAAGCGGCGGGTGTTCTCGATGAGCGCGTTCTGCTCGTCCGTCAGTCCGAAGTCCAGCATTCCTAACCTTTGTGATTATTCGCGTCGCGCCTTGCGACGTTTCTCGAGTTCTTCGCGCGCCGCTTTGGCGCCCAAACGAAAACCGATGGCCAACCCCACGAGGAGAATGCCCGGGATGTAGAGAAAGTGTTCAACCGAGGGCATCTAGTCGTCGTCGGTTTTGGCCGTCTTGAGCCGCTCAAGTTCCCGAGCGTTCGCCGTGTGCAGGCGACCGAGCCGCCAGAGGTATCCCAACATGAGAATCCACGCCGCACCGTACGCGCCGACAAGGAGCTGTCCACCAGGAACGCGATCGACTTGGGGACCCGACACCGCGCGAAATGCAGACGCGCGATCCTCTTCGGGTTGTGACTGCTCTTCTTCTTGCGCGACGGCCAAACCGCTGAACGAGGCTACCGATGCACCGAGCAACACAGCAAACACGAGCGCTCTCATCAATCGTCTCCCATGACGTTCTCGAGCTCTAAAGCCCAGATCTCTTGTCGTTGACGCTCCACGCGCATGCGAGTCCAGAGCAACCAGATCACGAGGCCGGTGAACGCGCAGAACGAACACACCAGTGCGGGCACCATGTCGGCAGAGATTCCGCCACCGCTACCCGTAATGACGACGGGATGCTGGCCGCTCCAACGCTGAACGCTGTACTTGATCAGAAAGAGCATCGGAAAACCGATGAGCGCCAGTGCCGACGCAAATCGCTTTTCGGCCTCGCCGGCGTCACCGAAGGAACGAAGACCCACGTACGCCGTGTAGATCATGCCCGTGAGCAGAGTGCTGGTCAGGCGCGGGTCCCAAACCCAGTAGTAGCCCCATGCTTTGCGGCCCCACAGCGGCCCGGTGATCAGCACAATGGCGCAAAAGAGCATTCCGACTTCGGCACCTGCGAGAGCGACGCGATCCCAACGGTCCTTACGCTGTGCGAGGTACATCAGTCCGCCAAACGCGGAGATGCTGAAGCCGACGTACATGCAGTACGCGCTCGGCACGTGCAGATAGAAGATCTTCTGAACGATGCCCATCTGCTCTTCGGCGGGCGCGACGAAGAAAATAAGGTAGAGCGTGGCACCCATGAGCGCGACGGTGAGAGCCGCTAAGAGGTGCCAGGCGATAGACGCCTTGGATGGGGAAGATTCAGCCATGCTCGGGCTCAGACGCTACCACGAAAGTACGAGTGCACGATTGCAGCAGACCCTCGTTGCGACGAAGCTTAGGGCGGCGAAATGAAGCTGCCAAGCCAGCTTCCCGAAGGATGGTTGACGCACGTTCATGCCTGCGCGGATCGGGTTCTCGGCGCTCCAAAACGTCCTCTCGTCGAACTGGTCACCGAAGTTAGCGAACGCTACACGAAACGCCGCGACGAGCTCGCGTCCACTCGGCACGGCGATGCACTTCAAGCCCGAACGCGATTTTTTCTCCCGCGTGACGTCATCAAGGTTCTGCATCCGTTGCGTGAGCTACACGACGCAGGGCTGATACCGCAGCGGGCGTGGAACGTTCTCGACCTCGGCTGTGGAGTGGGCACGACGTCGTTGGGAGCGGTGTGGTTTGCCGAACTGATCGGCGGAGAGGGACTCAACGTCACAGGGGTCGATGAAAGCGCGGATGCGTGCCGCATGTTCTCCGAGCTTGCGGCGCAGGCGTCACAGGTGGCGGTTCAAACCCGCGTCGCGGACTTGCGACGAAAGCCCTCCCTTGGTGGACCATACGACTTTGTGTTGATGGGACTCGTGCTCAACGAGTTGGACGAACAAGAAGCCTCGGACCTAGTGCTCTGGGCAGCCCAGTTTCTCACCGATGAAGGCGCTCTGATCATCCTCGAGCCCGCGCTGCGCGACCCGACACGTCGACTTCAAGCGTTGCGTGATCGTCTGGTGGACGAGCTGACCGTGTTCGCGCCCTGTCTTCACACCGCGCCCTGCCCCATGCTCGAGAACCCGCGCGATTGGTGCCATGAAGATCGCCCCTTCGAACTCCCCAACGAACTCGAACAAGTGGCGCGCGCTGCCAATCTGCGAACCGGCCGAAGCACGTTCGCCTACCTGACCTTGCGGCGCGATGGACGTCGCTTGGGGACGAACTGCGGCGCGAAGCACTTTCGGGTGGTGAGTTCTCGCTTGAAGAGCAAAGGCAAGCTCGAGCTGATGGGATGCCGCGGTGATGGTGTGTTGGAAAAGCTGCGACGCCTTGATCGACACGCATCCGAAGCCAACCAAGCGTTTGGGGATGCGGGACGCGGCGATGTGCTGGTGCGTACCGGCGAAGGCCGAATCGATGTGGATGAGGATGTTCGGCTAGCGGTCGATTTCAGACTGTCTCGTCGTTAGGGTGAGAGCGTGAAGGCAAGGGTCCAGGTCCAACGGCACTGGCCGGTCAGCGACGCGGTAGGTGCCGGACTTGCTGCAATCGCGTCAGGTGCTGCGGTTGTTCTGGGGAGCCCGGTCGTTGCTGGCGTCACGGCCTGTCTCATGGTCGGTGGATTCATCGGCCGAGCGTTTGCTCGAAGAAAAGCGAAACAGCGCGCACAGGTCGACGGCGACACACTTCAGGTTGGGCGTGAGCGAATCCCGCTGAGCAAACTTCGCGAGGGATGGATCGAGCCGGGCGTAGACCACACCACACTGGTTGTGTGTGGTCGCAACGGCCGCATCTGGCGCTTGGAATTCGAAGAGGAGGTCGTGGCCGAACTCTTTCTCGAAGCGTGCCGCCTCGACCCTACGCAGCGCTCGGTTCGTGTGCTCCGACAAGAACCGTCAAGCAAGGGAGCCGCGCGAGCTGTCACATGGCCGCTCGTGCCGTTCGCCGCACTGTTTCTCTGGGGGACGACACTTGGGGACGAGTCGCTCAATGTGGGCTTGAACGTACTTACGGCGATTCCTCTCGTGCTGTTGGCGCTCGCAGGAGTGCATTGGGCTGTACGTCGCTTCCTACGGTTCTCTCCTTTGGTGATCGGCGCGGATGGGTTGCGTTGGGCCGACAGTCTCGGTCGACACTTTCTCAAGCATCGTGGGATCACTTCCATCGAGCGCGGAAAGCGCTACCAGAGTACGAACGTGTTGGTCCTTCGTTCCGACGCGGAGGTGATCGCGGAGATCGACTTGGGCGAAGTGAGCGAGGAGTACTTTCAAGCTGCAAAAGCCCGCTTGGAGAAATCACTCCAAGGAACGGACACCGCCTTAGAGATCTTGGATCGCGGAAGCGCAAGCCTGGCGGATTGGAAAGAACGCCTGCGTCGCCTGTTTGGCGAAGATGTGTATCGCGGCGTTCACGTGCCACGCGTGCGGGTGGAAGAGACCCTCGAGAACCCACACGCTGCACCCGAACGACGCGTCGGCGCAGCACTCGCACTGATCGAAACCGCAGAGCCTAAAGAAGGCGCGAAGCTTCGTGCACGTGTCGCCGAACTGTCCGAGAGTGTTGCAGACGAACCTCTCGCCGAAGCGTTCAAGGCGGTCGCCAACGATCAACTTAACGACGACGCGCTCGAAGCCTTGAACTAGCGCGGCAGCTCGTCGGGGCCGGCGCCAAGCCAGCAATCGACTTCATCCGCGTCCATCGCACGCGCGTAGATCGCCACGCGATGGATCACCCCTTCCCATTGACGGTTGCCAGCGAGCGCGTCCCCCAGAGCAAGTCGGTACAACCCAGTCATCCAGTTCAATGCGCCACTGCCACACGGATAGTCGGTTCCGCTGACGACTCCATCGACGTACACACGCGGCTCTCCCAAGTCCGAATCGAACACCAGGACGATGTGCTGAGGGCTCCCGACTGCGAGTCCAGGAGCATACACGGCTGCACGCGGCGCAGGTTCCGGTTCGTCGCACGCGAAACCTGACGGCTGCGTTTGATCGGTTCGGGTTCGCGCTTGGATGTCCGCATCGTGCTGACCCAGCACGAAGGCTTGGTTCACGTGGCTCTCTCCGAACGTCACCAGTCGTTCTGGAGGGGAGCTTTCGTCTTCAAGCACCAAGTTCTCGGGTGTTGCCCAGACTTCGACGGTGAACGAGCCCGCAGCGCGAATCACGGTGACCAACTCGTCGCTCGCTTCTTGAGTGGCGCTTAGTTGTCCCGCGGCAAAGAGCACGCTGCCGCCGTCGTCATTGCGAACGGTGAACACACCCGTGTTCGCGACCAGCGGAACGTCAGGGTCAGCCGCAGCGCGGTCGGTGACGTTGGTGGCATTGTCCGGTGCTTCGAACGTGTAGAGAACGACGGGCTCCGCACGTGGAACGGCAGGGAGAGGACAGACAGGCCCGGCGTCCGGCGGTGCGTCGATCGTGTCGGCCATGGATGCATCCGCAACGTCCATGCCCACATCGACGGGCGCGTCGACGCCAACGTCTTGGCCGCCATCTTCGCCAGCGTCCTCATCGTCGCCGCCGTCCACACCACCCGCATCCTCGTCACGCAACACACAACGACCGTTGATGCACGATTGACCGGATTCGCAGTCTGCGGGGCTCGCGCAGGCGGGCTCGCTATCATCGCCACAGCTCCACACCAGCCCGCAAAGCAATGCGACGATTAGAACCCTCACCGCTTTAGCGTATCCGATCTCGGAGCGGTTAGCCGAACGCAGCGCTGAGCGACTCGACGTGCGAACGCTTGAACTCGGGCGCAAAGAGGTGCGGAAGCGTCACGCGCGGAACATCGATTTCCGCCGCGAGGCGTCGCAGGCTCTCCTCTTGAACGCCTTCGCGCAGCGAACGAATACGACCTGCACGCGCCAGCGAAGCAACGGGTGAGTCCGCTCCGATCGCGGAAGGCAGCGCCGCGATCGGTCCACGCTCGTCCGCTGTGAAGAGCTTGGGCAACACTTGGTTCACCACCAACACCGGAACGCTCATCTGTAGCTCACCGGTCAAGGCGGCATGGAGTTCGATCGACTCGTTGGTCGGCATGTCTTCTGGAAGCGTCACCAGCACTGCACCGGCGCGAGTGGGATCCCTAAAGAGTTCCAGTGCGCGCTCGGCTTCCCGCCGAAGCAAACCCGGAGGCGCAACATCCACGATGACCTGCGGAACGCGCAACATATCCAACCCGTGTCCGGTGGCCGGGGCATCGAGCAAGACCAAGTCGTACTCGCCACGCTTCGCTTCGGGACCATGACCGACCGCGTGGTAGTACGCCTTGCCGAGCATCGCCCACGCTTCAAGCCCAGGCGTGCCCCGAAGAAACGCGGACACAAAGCGATTCTCGAACACCGCTTTGTACAGACTGCGCACCTTCAGGATCATCATCCCGTACTCTTCGAGCGCAGCGCGGGGGGTCATGTTCACCGCATCGAGATTCTCGGTGACGTTGACGACTTGGTGACCGATCGGCGGAGTGTCCAAGTGCTGGCTCAGACGCTCCTGGACATTGGTCATCGCGATGAGCGTCTTTTTCCCACGACGTGCGGCCGCCAGACCGAGTGCTGCGGCGACTGTCGTCTTTCCGACGCCACCCTTCCCCACAACGAACAAGAATTTATGGTCGAGGAGTTCGGGCACGATTCGCGGGGACCATAGTCGAGGGTCGCCCGACGAGCAAAACACGGTGCGCTATGCTCCGCGGGTGAAGCTTCTCGTGTCCCTTTCGATGCTTTGGATCATCGCGTGTGGGTCCGAGCCGCTCTATTCGCCGTGCAGCTCTGGAGACAAATGTGGCGGGGATGGCTGCTTCCAACTGCTCTACAGTCGTAGCGATGGCAGTGAGCGCGAGGGGAACTTCTGCTCGAAGCGATGCACCACCGACGCAGACTGTCGCGATGGTGTCTGCTTGGCGCTCGCCGGCGATCCAGACTCCAACTTCCTTTGCTTCGAGACGTGCACGCCAGACAGCTGCTTTGAAGGCCAAGTGTGCACGCCCGTCAACGGCGCCTCGGTCGACCGCGTGTGCCTGCCCTGAGTGGATCCACCCGTTTTTCGCCGCGCGGGAAGTCCCGTGAACAAAGCGGCGTATGGAGCGTTTAACCGTTAGAGTCTTTCCCGAGGTCGCACATGCGTCATTTCCTTGCCGTTCTCTTCGCCCTTTTTGCCTTCGGTTGTTTCACCACCGATGACCGTCCCGGTTTCTACGAATCGTGTGGGTCGGACAACTGTGCGACGGGACTGACCTGCTACACGGTGGCGTTCGAAGTCGGCCGCGACGGAGCGATGTGCACCGACAACTGCAACACCGACGCGGACTGCCCGTTTGGTGGCGCTTGCTTCGGGCTTGTGGGTGACCCGGTCGAACAGCGCGTGTGCTTTGAGCGCTGCGATGTGGACTTCGATTGCCCGTTCAACTTCATCTGCGCCAATGCTGAGTACATGGGCGAGATCATCGACGGCATTTGCCTGCCGGAGTAACGGCTAACGGCGCATGCTTCGTCGTGCGCCGGTCGTGACGTAGGTGCCGCGCGGCCAATGCCGATGGAAGTCGGCGGCGATAATGGGACCGCCCGACTCCGAGTCGAGTTCGCCTGTGGGTGAGCCGTAGACTTTCACCAGCGAACCGACCCAGAGCTTCTTTTGTCCGTCGAGTTCGCTTTGGCGAAGCTGCACCTGCGCGGTGAAGGGTCCACCTGCGCGTTCGCTGACCGTGACGCGGCAGGAGCTATCGCGCTCGTCGTCACAAAGATTGCGCGCGCTCAGGGTGCGATAGGTCATCGTGATCGTGCCTGCACCGCTGCTGTCGACGTTGACTTCGGTCACCACACCAAACCAACCGAGCTTGGTGCTTTGGAAGTCGACGGGGTCGCGACGTACCTCCTCGTAGGAGATCCCCGTGGCGGCCTCGAGGTGCGACTCCTCATCGCCCAAGGGCACGTACTCGCGAGCGTAGCCGTAGGGGCCAGCGCCACCGCAGCCAGATGCACCAATAAGAGCGATTAGAAGCAGACGAGTCACGGCGCCTGGATACCGCACTCGTTGTTGTTGCGCCACTGATGTAGAGCCCCTAACGTCCCGCCAGACGAAAGGCGGTTCGGGGTGCCAGGTTCTGCAGCGCGTGGTCAGAAAATCGCAACCAAGCTCCTCTTTGAGCAAGGGTCACCCGGACGGAGTGGGTCCTCACTGCCGCCTTTGGATGTGCCCGCTGCAGATGCCGATGCACTCCTTGGGGGCTACCGACGCCAAACTGCACCTGCACTGCCTGAAGTCAGCGAACCCGAGGCCTTCCGCCACTACGTTCGACTGAGCCAGCAAAACTTCGCGATCGACCTCGGCATGTACCCGCTTGGGTCATGCACGATGAAGTACAACCCCAAGGTCAACGAGTGGGCCGCGCGACTTCCCGGCTTTGCGCGTCTGCACCCGCTGATGCCCGATCACCTGATCCAAGGCGCGCTCGAGTTGATGTATCGGCTCGAGCAAGGCCTCGCGGAGGTCTGCGGCATGGATCGCGTGTCGCTGCATCCGGCCGCAGGTGCTCAGGGTGAGTACACAGGTCTGATGATGATTCGCGCGTATCACCACGCGCAGGGTCGTCATCCCAAGAAAGTGTTGATCCCCGACACAGCGCACGGAACCAACCCCGCGTCGTGCGCGCTCAACGGACTCAAGGCCGTTCCGTTTCCGGCGGGCGACCAGGGCATCGTCGAAGCTTCGACCCTCGCGTCGTTTGTCGACGATGACGTTGCCGGCGTCATGCTGACCAACCCCAACACCGTCGGTCTCTTCGAGAGCGAGATCAAAAAGATCGCGGATCTCGTCCACGAAAAGGGCGGTCTGGTCTACGGCGACGGAGCCAACCTCAACGCGTTGATGGGTTGGGCGCGACCGGGCGATCTCGGAATCGACGTTATGCAGTTCAACCTGCACAAGACGTTCACCACGCCGCACGGTGGCGGCGGACCTGGATGCGGTCCGGTGGGCTACAAAGCCAAACTCGATCCCTACGCGCCCGTGCCGGTCGTTGAGAAACGCGAGGATGGTTCGTACGAACTCGACTACGAGGGTCGCCCGAACACCGTAGGTCGCTTGCGTTCGTTCCACGGCAACTTCGGCATGATGGTGCGCGCGTACACGTACCTGCGCGAGATGGGCGCCGAAGGACTCAAGGGCGCGACCGAGATGGCGGTTCTCAACGCCAACTACTTGTTGGCCTGTCTAAAGGACAGCTGGTTTGCGCCCTACGTGGATCGTCCCTGCATGCACGAGCTGATCATCAGCGACAAGAAGCTCAAGGAGTCCAAGGTCACCACCATGGACGTCGCCAAGCGACTCATGGACTACGGGTTTCACCCGCCCACGGTGTACTTCCCGCTCGTGGTGAAGGGCGCGATGTTGATCGAGCCCACAGAGACCGAGAGCAAAGCGACGCTGGACGAGTTTGTCGACGCCATGGAAGCGATCCGACAACAGGCCATGGACGACCCGGAGAGCTTCAAGCGAGCTCCGGAAACGACGCGTCTTCGCCGGTTGGATGAGACGCGCGCCGCACGAAAGCCCGTCCTGCGCTGGACGCCCGCCGAATAAGCGAAAAGTTCTGAAACGCTTGGCGCTCTGCGTCGTACAGCAAGGGTGGCGAGCTCGCTACGACGCTCCACGCTCCGAACCACGTTTCGGTCGTTTCGCGTTCCACTCACTTCGATCACTTTGCTCGGCGCTGCGGCCGCGACGGTGTACTTCGCGCTGGCTCACCTGTCGGACGCGGCCGATGAACTCGCCGAACGCGAGTACCAAACTCAACAAGCGTTGCTGGCTCAACAAGCCAGCGAGCGGCTTGCCGATGTTCTGACCAACGTGGGTCGTCATCTCGAGCAACTTGAGACAGACGATCCGCGCGCCGATGGTGCGTGGCTGACCGCCGCACCCACTTCGATTCCCACGCTGCTCTTCTTGCACGACAGCAACGCTGAGGTGTTGGCCGTTCCACCGAACGCTCCGGCCGAGCAGCGCGCCTGGATCGAGGGCGGCGCTGCAAAGCCTTTGCTCTCGGTCACGCGACCGCTTCGTGGACACGACGATCTCTATGTCACGGCGCTGTTGGATCAGCGCGGCATTCACGAGCAGCTCTTCGCGTCGATCGGACAAACACACAACGCGTACGTGTGGGTCATGGACCGGTACCGCACTATCGTTAGCGCACCCACACCCAGCGATGTCGGCTCACGTCCGTTCGAAGAACTCGACCCTGAGACCGAGCGCAGCATCGAGCCCACGCTTGCAGCGATGAGTCGAGCCGAAACCGGTACCGCGAGCTACCAATGGCGCGATGGGGACCATGTCTCGACGCGACTGATCGCGTACACCGGAGTGCGAGGGCGCGATGACATCGCGGTCGCCTACTCGGCCGATCGCGCGTCGGTCTTGGAACTGACCCGCGAACTGCACGAACGCGAAACGCTCATTCTGCTGCTTCTCTTTGGCGTTCTTGGACTGATTGGAACGGCGGTCGCCGTGCGCGCAATCCAAGTGGCGCGCGCAAAGCTACGCGAAGCCGCTCAGCTTGGCCCATACACGTTGGGTCGAGAACTGGGTCGAGGCGGAATGGGTGTGGTGCACGAAGCGCAGCACGCGCTTCTGCGACGACCGACAGCGATCAAGTTGATCCCGCCCGACCGGCGTGTACCCGCAGCACTTGAACGGTTCGAACGCGAGGTCCAGCACTGCGCTGAACTCACCCATCCCAATACGATCACGATCTACGACTACGGCAAGACCGACGACGGAGTGTTCTACTACGCGATGGAACTTGTAGACGGACCGACCTTGCGCGAAGTGGTCATCGACAGCGGTCCACTTCCGATTGCGCGTGCAGTTCATGTGCTCGAACAAATCGCTGACGCACTACGCGAAGCCCATCAGTCCGGGCTCATCCACCGCGACCTCAAGCCCGAAAACATCATGCTCTGCGAACGTGGTGGCTATGCCGATGTGGTTAAAGTGCTCGACTTTGGACTCGTGCTTCGTGTGGGCGAAGACGCCGGCAAGCTCGTGGGAACACCGGCGTACATGGCCCCTGAAACGATCACGGGTGGAAACGTAGTCGCTAAAACCGATGTCTACGCACTTGCAGCGATCGCGTATTACTTGGTCACTGGACACGACGTGTTTGAAGGCAAGTCGGCCATGAACATCTGCCGGCAGCACGTGTCCGACACTCCGATTTCACCAGCGACGCGACTCGGTGCAGAAATTCCAAGCGACCTCGAATCGCTCATTCTCAACGGACTCGCGAAGCATCCCGACGATCGTCCGGACATCGAAGCGTTCCAAACTGCGTTGCGAACCTCCGAGCTCTTCGGTGCCTGGTCGCAAGAACTTGCGCGGGCAGCCCAACCGCAACGGGCGCCGCGCACCAGCGAGCACCCGACTCAACCGGTCGAGCGAGTCGTCACCATGCTCACGTTGGATCGGTAGGGCTAAGGGACGCAGAGCAAGGGCAGAGCTTCGACTTCGTCGCTCAACGCGCTGTAGTCGTCGAACGCCCGACCACCAAAGAGATCGCCCTCGTCCATCTGGTAAAGCATCCGATTGGGAACAGACGCCGCCTCAAATGCTTCGGCATCCGACTCTTTGTTCCCGAACGCGTACTCGGGAATGATGTCGACGCGTGTCGCGAGGTCGGCAAGCACACCGGTTTTGAACTCCACGGCAGCCGAACCAAAGATGCCCGTTCCGGTTTGCGTCACGCGCACGATCCCGGGTGGATAGCCGCGTTCTGCCAACCATTCATGCGTTCGAGTCGCCAACCAATGGGGGCGCGCACTCACGTAGAACATCCGGTAACCACGACGGACGAAGCTCCAGTAGAGCTCAGGCGAACCAGGTTGAGCGTCCGGACTCGGACCAGACAAGAGCGTGACGAACTCCGCGGCCTCCTCTTCGGTCAGCGTTCCGTCGACGTCACTCATCACCAAACGATCGTTTGGAGCCAGCACGTCGATGTATTGATCGGCGGTAGAGAGATCACCGCGCACGATGAAGTGCACACGATGACGTCCCTCGGGCAGCGGTCCGATGCGATGGAACACCCAACCCTCATCATCGATAGCTCCGAGCACATCGGGATGGTCGCCATCGCTCTCGGTGGTCACGATCGTGGCAAGCCGCTCCCACGTGCCCACGCAGTTACGGAGCAGCCACACCTCGACGTCTTCATCTTCGAGATCGTCGTCGGCGATTCCATACGAGAACTTCGCCAACGCCCACGCATCCTCACCTGCGCGCAAATGAAGATCGTGACCACGATGCCGAGGAGATCCCATGGCCGTGGTCAGGCGCGTGCTGGTGTTCCGCCAATCGGTCTCCTCCGTGGTCGGAAGCTCGACATCACAGGTGGGCGGCGCATCGCACTCCTCGATTGCGGGAGCATCGAGTGCACTGTCTGCGACTCCCATATCGATCGGCGTGTCTGGCAAGCCGACGTCGTCTGTCTGGCCATCCAGCTCCGTTCCCGCATCGTGGGGACCTGGACCCGAAGCCTCACAAGCGCACAGAATGACCAAAGCCAAGAAGCGCACGTTCGAAGTCTAGCTCGAACACCCGCCACATCATCCCCACTTTGGGCGCGCGACAAAAAATGCAGCAATACTGGATTTCGTCGGCGTGCACAGAGGGGAACGATCCACTAGCTTGCGCGCCTCGGGACGGAGGTTCGGTCCATGCGTGGACGCTTTCTTATTGGCTTGATGTTGTTCTCTTTGGTGGGGTGTGGCGACGACGACCGTCGCCCAATGCGCGATGCCGCGATCCCCGACACGCTCGGCACGGATACGAGCATCGATACAGGTGGCGCGGGATGCACTCCCGGCGCGTGGTCCTGTCTTGGGAACATCTATTACCTCTGTGGCGCGGACGGAATGAGCCGCGAAATGGAGATGACGTGCGAAGGCTCCTGCGATCCCACGATGGGTTGTGTGGCGTGCAGCCCGGGTGAGCGTCGGTGTGAAGGCACCGTTTCGATGGTGTGTGCGCCTGACGCTTCGGGGTTCGTCACCGCACGTGATTGCGCCGAAAACAGCGCGGCATGTGGTGCTGGTGGATTCTGCGAAGACGCCTGCGGCGCTGCCGAGTCGTCGCGCTCCAACGTCGGTTGCGAGTACTGGGCGGCTCCGCTTCCCAACTTCGATTTCGGAACGCGCTACGACTTCCGCATCGTTGTGGCCAACCCCGGTGATGTCGCGGCGAACGTCCGCGTGTTCCGCGGAGATAGCCAGGTCGCATCGGCCGTTGTGAACCCCAACGACCTCAGCGAAATCGTGCTTCCGTGGATCACCGGCTTGACCGACGCGATCTCCACCGAGCCCTGGAACAGCTTCGTGACCACCAACGGTGCGTACCGCGTGCTCGCCGACCGTCCCGTCACCGTCACGCAGTTCAACCCCTTCGAGTACGACAACGGAATGACCGACATTCTCGGTATGCCGGACTACTCGTTCTCCAACGACGCGAGCCTTTTGTTGCCCGCCCACTCGTTCACCGGCAACTACATCGGATCGAGTTATAGCCCGCTTTCCATTGCGGATCCGGACCTCTTCGGCGAGACCTACGGCAAGTTCCCGGGTTGGATCGCGATCGTTGGTGTGACGCCCGAACCCACACAGGTGTCGGTCTCGGTCTCGTCCGCAACAGCCGGAGACACGGGCGGTCGAATCCCGGCACTCTCGCGCGGTGGCGTGGCCAGCTTTGCGCTTCAGCGCGGCGAGGTTGCGATCATTGCCGCAGCTGCTCCCCCCGACTGCACCACCGGTCGCCCCGGTCGCACCACAGACGAGTCGGGTCGCTTTTTCTGCAACGAGCCCGAGTTCGATCTCACCGGTTCACGCGTCACCGCCAACCACCCGGTTGCCGTGTTCGGCGGACACACCTGTGCGTACGTGCCCTACTCGGCGCAGGCGTGCGACCACCTCGAAGCGCAGATGCCGCCGCTCGAAACCTGGGGAACCGTGTTCCACTCAGCGCCCATGTTCGACCCGTCGGGTGCAGAGCGAAACATCGTGCGCATCACCGGCGCCTTTGATGGAACGAGCGTGACGATCGATCCCCCGCAGTCCGGAACGTCCAACATGACGCTCAACACCGGACAGTGGCAGGAGTTCGAGGCCACGAGCGCGTTCTCCGTGAACGCCACGCAAGGTGTGATGGTCACGCAGTACCTCTTGGGTCAGCTCGAAACGGACGCCGATCGCGGCGACCCCTCGATGGTGGTGCTTCCGCCGTCCGAGCAGTACCGACGCGACTACACCTTCGTTGCGCCCTCGTCGTACAACACTGGCACCGACGGTCAGAGCTACATGCTCATCGTTCGACCCATCGGCATGGACATCCAGTACGACGGCTCGAGCATCAGCACGTCGTGGACGACTGTGGGTGACCGCGAAGTCGGCACCGTGCCCATCAATGGTGGAACCCACCGCCTGGTCGGAGCCGATCCCTTCGGCGCGATCATCTACGGAATGGGCATCACCACGAGCTACGCCTACCCGGCAGGCCTCGATTTGGAGGAGATTCTGCTCATCTGACCCGCGATCGGGTACGATACGCTCTGGCTTGATTTCTTCAGCGCAGGCGTTTTTACGACTTCTTTTTTGCGACTCTGGATTTTCGCGTCCGTCGTCCAAGCACTCTCACCTGGAGGGACGGGGTTCGATGAACCCCTAAGGTGGCTGCTGTAGAAGCCATTCGGCGGACTGCTCGACTCTAACTATCTGAAATTACTTGATGCGCACACTGGCCTACATTGTGCGTATAAGGGTGCCCGGAGGGACCATGCACCGTGTGATGACTCGACTCTTTCTTCTCTGTGCGCTCGCAGCGCCGGCCGTGGGTTGCGGCGGAGGCGGCGGCGGAGACGGCCTGGACATTCGCGTCCGCTACCACGAGGGCTCGTCCCGACTTCGCGTCGAAGTCGATCGCGGCTTGCTCGGTGGTGAAACCCTCCACGCGCAACTGCGTCGTGGTGGTGTCGGAACTTTGGACTGCCGCGCGCAGTTCTCGGGAATCACCGACATCAGCGGCAACGAGCTCGGTGGCACCGAACTGCCGACCTTCGAGGGTCCGACGGTTCCCGCCGAAGCGTTCGAGCCGATCTACGACAGCACCGATTGGCTGACGCAAGATCCGACGCCCGAGATGCTCGACGAGATCGCCATGGGTGGTTGGATCGTTGACGTCTGCCTCATGGAAGGCAACGGCGTCGTCTCGCAGATCGAGGTCGACATCAGTCGTACCCGCGACAGCGAAGGCAGCGACGGCAAGTTCGACGGTGACGAGGACGAGCAGATCTCCTCGGTCGGCGCCTACGCCGCTGTCGTAGTTGCCGAGATGGGTGAGATTCCCTTCTTCGAGAAGCTCGAAGACGGCGACTACGCCACGGCGAACTGCCTCGACGGCACGCCGATCCCGACCGTCATCACGCACGAAGACGGCAGCGTGGAGCGCCCCGTGGGTCGTGACCCCGCGCGCGGCCGCACCATCAGCGGTTACTTCTACTACAACGAGTGCGACGACCAGCAGTTCATCTACGACAGCTGCGAGCCCAACGCTGTCGACGGCATGAGCAACGGTCCCCGCGTCCAGAGCGCGAGCAACGAGCAGGGCACCCACTGGGTTCTTCTCTGCCGTAAGTCGCAGGAAGCGGAAGGCGAGTACTACGACATCGCCATGCTCGGTAACAACCCGTACACCGGTAAGACCGCGTTCTTCCAGAACGCCCTCGGTCGCCGCATGGACGGTCTCAACGTGCCGCACCCCGGCGACGTGGAGAGCACGGATCAGTCGCCGCAAACGTGGGAGCACATCTGGCAGGGTCTGCACGGTGGTCTTGGCTTCGGCATTCAGTGCACCGATTGTCACTCGCAGGGTCAGGGCATCATCCACACACCGTGGATCGACGGAGCTCTCGACGACGACGGCAACACGGTTGTTCCGCGCGCCGGTCAGGACGAGGACTACCCCCTCGGCTTCAACGACGCGCCCTTCTCGCTCGTCGCCGCCGACCGTGTCTGCAGCGGTTCACGTTGTGGTTGGGACTTGCACCCGATTCTCGACGCACCGGAAATCGACGCCTGCACCAGCTGCCACACCATCGCGCAGGGCGACATCTGGGCCCGTGACTGGCTCTCCCGCATGGAGCCCAACGCTGCTGGCGACGCGATGAACGACACCGGTTGGGCCAACGGCGCGACCGCACACGGCCGCCTCTTCGACACCTACGCCTGGATGCCCGACGGCCTCGAGGGTGTGGACCCGGAGAACTGGGCGCAGTCGCAGTTCGGCATCGCCATCGACTTCATTCAGGAGTGCGCACGCAACCCGAGCGATGCTCGCTGCACCACGCGCCCCTACCCGACCGAGCCCATTTCGGAGGCCGGTCGTCTTCCCGAGATCGAACTCGAGGGAATGGACTTGGCGCGTGAAGCGGCAACCATCCTTGGCGCACGCGTCGTGGGAGCCACCGAAGTTCAGCGCGAGGTCTGCCTCGACTGCCACTCGGTTTCGACCAACGGCTTCGACCACTGGAAGGACCTGACGGACGCCGCCGACCGCGAGTGCAACCTCGATCGTCTCGACGCGCTCCACTTCGAGGAAGACCCCTCGATCGGTCGCTTCGACGGCGTGGACTTCACGCAAGGTCAGGCGCAGCGCCTGCTCAACTTCGTCAACGACGCACCCGAGGCAGACATCTCCGCAGCAGGTGTCCGCAGCGATGCGCTCAGCATCATCCTTCAGGAACGCCCCTTCGCGACGATGGAGATCTTGGCCGATGTCGATGGCATCGGCGAAGCCACCATGCGCTCGCTTCGCGACTACACGTCGATGGGCGTCGAAGAAGTCATGCCCGTCACGCAGTCCGAAGCGCGCGAGATGATCGACTGCATGCGCGAAGCTCCCGAAGACCCCACCTCGGTCTTCGAGGCTGCCAAGATCGGTATCTACGTTGCGGGTGCGCAGTACGGTCTGTTCCAGGACCTCTTCCGCCGCGCCTACGGTGAGGACTACCTCATCGAGTACCTGCGCTTCCGCGCGCGTGTCGGCATGCCCAAGGGTGGACACCCCAAGTTCAGCCAGCGCCAGTTCGCGATCGTGCTGAAGTGGTTCCGCGACGGCTTGCCCAACCTCAACGACGTCATCGAACAACCCGTTCGTCCGACGACCTGCGAGGACTCGCTCACGCCGGCTCTCGCCACCCACATCTCGGACATGCAGTTCGAGGGCTGGGAAGCGGTCAACGAAGAGAACGGCATCCGCATGTTCGGTTGTGATGGAGGAAGCGGCGTCAACTGCTTCGCCACCAACGCGGACGTCACCGAAGAACTCAAGGGCATGGGCACGCTTCGCACCGTGACCGAGCTCGACTTCCGCACCAGCTTCTGGACGCGCACCAGCGCCGACGGTCGCTTCATCGGTAACGGCGGTCGCAGCGTTGAGGGCTTCGGCTCCACGATCACCGACATGCAGCGCATGGTGAACATCGGCATCGACGCCAGCTACGACCCGGGCTTCTTCCCGGACAACAGCGGCTTCATCTTCCAGGGCGGCGGCGCAGGTTTCTGCGCGCAGTCCATCTTGGAGACGTCCACCGGCATCGACTTCACGGAGCCGGAGTGCACCCGAATCCGCGGCATCGCGCTGTACCAGCACGTTGCACGTGGTCTCGACGGTGGTGACTACTTCGTCATCAACTCGCAGTTCACCAGCGACTCCGGTGGTGGCACCAGCGACCCGCGCGCGACGTGGGGTGCAAGCGCCCGCATGAAGTTCACGCCCATGATCTTCAACGGATCGACCTACGAGCAGCTGCAGCAAGTCAGCGTCGACTCGCCCTTCGAGGGTGACTCGGTGCTCTCGCCCAGCAACCGCGTGGTCATTAGCCGCCTCAGCGGTGAGAACAGCGAAACGCTCGGCTACGTGCTTCGTCGCGTGCAGGCGACGCAGTTCGGCAGCGACTACATCATCAACGTTGACGAAGAGCTCGGCCGCATCTGCATGACCGGTTCGAAGGCCAACATCTCGTACGACGAGCGCTTCTTCATCACGCACACCTACGAAGAGGACGGCACCGCCAACATCTGGCTCGTCGACCTCAACGACGGCTCGCGCCACCAGGTCACCGACGTGGAGCCGGGCTACTTGGCACTCTTCCCGCACTTCCGAAACGACGGCTGGTTCTACTTCCTGCTTCGTCAGGACGGCGAAGAGCGTCGTCGCATCGTGGCTAGCGACTTGGCCATCCGCCTCCGCGACGGTCTGTGATGCGAAGTCTTGCCACCCTCATGCTGGCGGCTCTGGTCGCCAGCTGTGGCGGCGGGTCGGATGAACCCGGCCCGGGCGAGTTCCCGTTCGACAACACGGGTGGCAAGACCGACGTCTTCGGACGTGCGCTGATCGGCCCAGCGCAACCTTACGAGGCCGACGACACGCTTCCGGCGGTGGAGGATCGTCTCCAAAACGACATGGTGTTCCGCCGCCAGGTTGCGTGGGAGATCGTCGCTCGCACGATCGACCCTGTTCCCCTGCTTGGTCTGGCCGAGCGCGCTGAAGGTTCCGAAGACCTGACCCTCGATGGAGACATTCCCGAGGTCGCGCGCTGGCAGACTTGGTACGGCGTCGACGACTTCAAGCGGATGTTCCAGCACCTCTACGAAAACGAGGACCGCGCATCCCGACTTCGTCGCGAACCCTTCGACGACGAAGAGATCGACGCCGCGATCGAGTTCAACAACACCGCCATCGACCGCAGCAGCCGCTGGCCCCTCGATCGTTTCATTCAGTACGTCGAACGTCTCGGCATGTGCCCCGAAGGCACTCCGGCCGACGAGTGCGCACGCATGCTGCAAAGCAACTTTAGTGGTGGTGCAAGTGGCAACGTCCGCATCACCTACAGCCCCGGTACGATTCGTCACCTCCTCGAGAACTACGGTGCGATCCTCGATTGCATGGAGCGCCTCGGTGGACTCGGCTTCGACGAGAGCCCCGAAGAAGAGGCGAACTTCTCGTTCTGCTACCACGAGGAGATGCCGGCCGACGCTGTGCTGATCAAAGCACAGTGGGTACGCGCCGACTTTGGTCGCGACATCCCGGTTTACGACACCGACGCCGACACCCTCGAAGCGCTTCTCGCGCCCACCGCCTCGGGTACCTGGCCCGAAGACGGCAACAGCCGCGCGAATCCTGCCGACGACGAGATCATCACCATCAAGCTGCGCAACGGCAGCACGTTCCGATTGGTCGGATTCCACATCATGACCAAGGAACTGCGTCACTGGACGTGGATCACCTTGTGGTGGCACCCCGACCCCGACACCGACTTTGGCGAAGACCGACCGCAGGCCATCACCGACATCGGCGGCGACATCTGGGGCAACTACAAGATGTGCGTCGTGATGGACTACGAAGAGCAGGATCCGGATCCCGGCGACAACCTGGATGCGTACCCCTCACTCGCCGCCGCCATCCGCGCACTTCCCGACGAAATGGGCGCGACCTGGTGCAGTAACGGCTACGTCGAAGAAGGACGTGGCAACGCTCGCACCAACTGCATTGGCTGCCACCAGCACGGCGGCGGAACGCACGGTCCCGACATCAACTCGGACGGCACCCCGGAGGCGCTCATCCTCGAAGAGGTGATCGACAACGAGAGCGTGTTCCCGCAGAACGGCCGCACTCGGATTCGAGACGTGTTCCCGAGCGACTACCTGTGGAGCGCTTCGCGCGTCGACAACCTGTTCCAGATTATCCGCAGCGAAGTCGAGCGCACCGACATCGGCGATGGTCGCGCGATCGATATGCGCGTCGAGAACATCCTTGGTCTGACCGGTGATGCCGCAGCGGGAGCCACCTACTTCGCGGACAACTGCGCACGCTGCCACGGTGCCGACGGCACCGGCGACTTCGGCCCCAACCTCTTCGACCGCGTTCCGATGCGCGACGACGAGACATTGGTCCGCCGCATCCTTCTCGGCATCGGGCCCATGCCTGCGTGGGACTCGACGTTCGACGACCAGCAAGTCGCGGATCTGCGCACCTTCTTGCGAGACACCTTCGACGGTCCCATGCCGCCCGACGAACGCGCCTACATGGCATCCGGTCTACCGCTCGACATTCCCGACAACGACGAAACAGGAATTGAAGCGACCGTGGAAGTTCCAGACTCGTTTGTTCCGACACGGGTCCGCGTTGAAGCGAGCATCACGCACACCTACCGCGGCGACCTCACGGTTGTCCTCTCGCACGGTGGAACCGACGTCACGCTGCATGACGGCGAAGGCGGTTCGATGGAGAACCTGACGATCGCCACGGACGTCGCCGAGTTCGCGGGAACCGACGCGCAAGGAACGTGGACGCTCAGCGTGTCCGACAGTGCAGTCGCCGACACGGGCACGCTGGACACGTTCTCGATTATCCTTGAGTAAGTGGACAAGCTTGTTGTCGCTGCTCTGGTCGCTCTGCTTGGTTGCGGAGACGACGATGCACCTCGTGATGCCGGAAGCTCGGACGCTTCTGATGCGCGGATCGAGTCCGACTCTGGTGACGGTGGTGACCCCGATGCCGACTCCGATGCCTCGGACGCCGAAGCCGATCCCGATGCAGACGTTGGTCCTGCATCTCTATTGATCTTCACGCGCACCGAGGGTTTTCGACACAGCTCGATCGACCCTGGTATCGCGATGATTGAATCGATCGCGTCCGATCGTGGCTGGAGCACGGTTCAAACCGAAGATCCCGACACCTTCGTCTCGCTTCTCGACGGTGTCGATGTCGCCGTGTGGCTCAACACCTCGGGCGATGTGCTCGACGACGAACACCAAACAGCATTCGAAGCCTGGTACCGCGCCGGTGGTGGTTGGGTGGGTGTTCACGCGGCCTCCGACACCGAATACGACTGGGCTTGGTACGGCGAACTCGTGGGTGCTTGGTTTGCGAACCACCCACGCATTCAAGACGCCGAGTACATCCGCGAAAGCGATGTGCACCCGGCCGTTGCGCACTTGAGCGCGCGATGGATGCGACGTGACGAGCACTACAACTTCCGACGCAACCCACGCGACGACGTCAACGTCGTGCTCTCACTCGACGAGTCGACCTACGATGGCGGCGAGATGGAAGGTGATCATCCCATCGCATGGGGTCGCGACTTCGACGGAGGGCGCACATTCTACACTGCGCTTGGGCATACCGTCGAGTCGTACTCGGAAGAAGAGTTTGTGCGACATGTTGCAGGTGCAATCGAGTACGTGCTCGCGCGCTAAGAGCACAACTCGCACGCGTATTCAAGGTCGCAAAGCGAGATCCTGCATGGCAGCATGACGGTGTGAGTAGCGAAGACGGTTTCCTGTTGGTCGCTTCTCCGCACGCTGCGGATGAACACCAGGAGACCGTTGTACTCGTCGCAGTGCACGGCGACGAAGGTTCGCTAGGCTTCGTATTGAATCGTCCGAGTGCGTGTCGACTTGGCGATTCGCTCGTGCGTTTGGGCGTGGTGGTTCCGCCTGAAATCGATCGCAAAGGTCCGACCTGGCGTGGTGGCCAAACCCGACCGGATATCGGTTGGTTGATTTTCGACGCGCGCGACATCGAAGTGCCTGAGGACAGCTGCTTGCTTACCCCCGAGATCGGTGTGACTGCGTCGGCGAGTGCGGTCGAGCAGGTTTTGTCTCAAGGGGCGGCGACCATGCTCATTCTGGGTCACCTGACCTGGGAGGCCGACGAACTCGACGCTGAGATCCGCGAAGGAAAGTGGATGCAAACCGAGGTCGATCCACAACTCGTGTTCGATGCCCCGGCCACTCAGCGCTGGAGCGACGCGACGTGTGATGCGCTGGAAATGCCCCGTCCGTGGTGGGGTCTCGCGCGTTTCGTTTCCGCCTAGGTCTTTTCGCGCGCGACCAAGCGAATCACTTCCTTCTCGAAGAAGAGCGCGATCGGGAGGATCAGCGTCACGTAGCGGTTGGGTATCGGCAGCACGATCGAAAGACCCAGACAGAGAAGCACAAGTGCGGTCCCGACCGCCTTGATGCGCCGCAGCTTTCTGCTCAGCAGCAAGAGTCCCAAGTCGGCCCCCAACACGACAAGCACGTAGCCGACGTCAACGAGTTCCGCTCGCGTCCAACTTTCGCCGTGAAGCAGCGTTCCCTGCAGGTCAACCACGGTCACGTCGCCGCCGTACTCAAACACCATCGTGGTGGCACGTGGGATCAAGCACACGAGAAGCATCACCACCGCATTGAGCCAGAGCAGGCCTCGGGTGAACACAGCGTGCTCGGTGTTGAGCCGCCGGTGCTGCGCCCAAAACGCAAACAGAACCGCAAACGTGACTGCGTACTCTGCAAGAACCCGAAAGAACTCCGTGCTGCTTTCCACCTGCGTGGGAATCTCGAGCGCCAAGATCGTGATCGCGATCGCGTACACCGCATCGATGAATGCTCCCATCGCCTCGTTGTTGAGCGACGACATCGTGAGCCGCGATGTGACGGACATGCGCAAAGGATGGCGCACGCGGCTCGAATCACCGAGAAAGTGGCTAGCGCATCAACGCAGCCAAGCGTTCGGATGCTTCCCGACGATGCTCTTTGTAGGTGCCACCAAGCAACGACTCCCGCAGCTGTCCTGGTGTACCGATGCAGCGACCGGCGACGAACATTGCATGGAGCGCTGTATCGACGTCACCGTATGCCAACGTACTCAGTGGTGCTTGCGCCGGCCAAAACGCCGGATGATCGGTGTCCCATACCGCGACGTTCGCGAGATAGCCCGGATGTAACGCACCAGCTTTGACCGCCGGATGCAGAGTTCCCGCCATGTTCCACACCCGATCGAGTAGCGCTTCGTGCGTCGCGTGTTCGTCGAAGAACTGGTACTGCGCTAGCCGCTCACTCCACACCTCTTCGGCCGACGCTCGTTTTTGGAGGAACGCGTCGTAAGCGGGCCCGTAGGGCGTTGATTGTGTGCGCTGCCCCGCAACGAAGCGCAGTTCCTTTCGAATACTGAACGAGTCGTTGCTGGCTGAGCAGTCGGTAGCCACGGTCCACCGAATCCCTGCACGTTGCCAGTGATCCACACGGGCCGGAAAACCAAACTGCAGTTGCGCATACGGACATGCCACAAAGGTGTTGGTGCCTAAGCGCGAGAGCTCGTCGGTGTGGACGTACAGGCAGTGCACGAATACACCTTGGCCCCGCTCGATCACACCAAGCTTTTCCAACATCCCAAACGGAGTGGTTTCGTGGCGCTCCTGCGCCCGCCGGTACTCCTCTGGTGACTGAGCCAGATGCGCATGAATGGGCAGCGACAACCGTTCTGCCATGTCGCACACGCGATGCCACAACTCATCCGACACCGTGTCGGTCGCGTGCGGGGCCAGCGCAGCATAGATTCCGCGACGGCCTGCGCTTGCAAGTCGTTCGGTCGTTTCAAGCTGGGCTTCCCACTGCTTGGTTCCAGGTCCGGACAAGTCTTGAACCGTCGGACCCACTACCGCCGCCAACCCTACATCCTCGAACGCTTCCGCAAGCGCATCGCCAAAGAAGTAGTGGTCCCAAACCAGACCCACACCACTAAGAAGGCTTTCGTATGCACCCATCCGCGCGAACGCACGCACGTCCTCGGCGCTTTGTTTGGATTCGAACTCGTAGAACAAGTCTTCGACAACATTGCCTTCGGTCGCACCACCGATCGCGCCCCGCAAGGACGCCAACGAAACGTGCGTGTGGGCATTCACGAACGCCGGAGCGATCAACGCATCGCCAAAGTCGTGGTCGACATCCGTTGTCGTGCCTTCTTCGACCGCGACGATCGCGTCTTCGTCGATATCGATCCAACCCGGCGCAACACGCAGTTCGTCGGGCCGTCGTCCAAACACCACGCGCCGGCTTTGTAAGCGCATGCACCGATCGTAGCACCGGCACACTTCGGCTCATACGAAGTCGCGATCATCGGTACAATGCCACGGCACACCCTGCAAGGTTGAGTCGTATGCGTACCCTGATCGTCTTTGCTCTTTTGGTTGGATGCGGTGATGACGCAGCCCCGAGCGACGCTGGTTCTGATGCGGCCGACGCGTCCTTTGATAGTGCCGTGGACGGGGACACAAGCGACGTGATCTTCAGTCTGGAGATCAACGGAGAGCCGTGGAGTGACGGCCAAGTCGTGGACTGGGAATTCGGTTTCCAAGGCGGCACGATGATCGTTCCGCTCGTTGTGTTCGAAGATGGAGTGACGGCCGGTGAAACCGTCGAGTTCACCGTGCGGCACGCGCCAGATCCAGACGCACCCGAACTCTTTGGAGAGGCGTCGGAGTTTCGTGGACCGTTCACCTACTTCTTCGAAGTGCGAGCCGATGGGGAACGATTGGTCGCCGGACCCATCCTGGATCAACTGGGATGGAGTGACCTCGACGGCATGCGACTGATTCACACCGTCGACGTTCGCGCGGCACGCGGCAACGCCAGTCGCAGCTACGCGATCGAAATGGAAACGCGAGGTCCGAGTCCATGCGATGTGTTCGACATCGAAGATGGTGGATGCTCCTACTACGTGATTCCCGGCATGGCGACCGTCAGCATCGTCGACCCCGATCCCATCTATGGCAGCTGCGTCGACGGACAGGGTGTGAGACTCGATTTCGTACCGGACGACATGGAAGCCGCCGTGGCGTGTGCAGAGACAACGCCGTTTTCCGAGCTTCAACTGCAACAGATGTTCTTGGTCGGCAGCCAACACCCCCCGGCTTCGTGCCTCGACGGTGTCGGTCTCACCGAAGGCGCCGTTGTGCCCGCCTTGCTTCGGCACATCCGAGTCGGCACATGCTCGCCCTCGCAAATTGATCTGACGATGGACACGAGCGCGTGCACGGAGATGTGTCGGTAGGCGTCTCGCCACCCAGACGCCGGCACCGATCAGTGACTTTCTTCGAGGAATACACCGGCACATCGCGTGCATTGTCGAAGAAACATGTCGAACACATTGCACTCCCGCCCCACAACGGCATTCTGGTCTCATGAGTGAAGCTGCACTCAACCTCGAAACGCAGAAACCGTCCTGATCCGAGTTCTCTACGTTCTTGCGCTCCTCGCTTTCGCTTGTTCGAGCGATGGGTCAGGCGACGCGTCCATCGATGTCACCGATGTTGGCACCGATCGCGGTGGCTGTACGCGACCATGTGGCGACTCGAGCGAATGCCCCATTCCGGAGTTCATCTGCGACTGCGGCGACATCGTGATCCAGGCGTGCTCAACACGAGGGTGCTGTATAAGTCCGGCCGCCGATCCCTGTGCGGAGTTTTGCTCGTAGCTACGGACCCACAACGTCCACGCGGCAGCGGGCAGCCATTCCCGGTGCGTCTGCACCGCAGCGCGCAAAGAAGGGTTCGTACGAAGGCTCGCAGTCGTCGCACGCGGTTCCGGGTTCGCACACGAGTTCCGCAAAATCGGCGAGCTTGTCGACGCGAATCGCCACGAGACGATCCATTCGGATCTCCGCACCACATGGACAGCAGTCCACAACACGAAGTACGCACTCGTCGCTCTCTGTGCACTCTGTGAACTCAGACGTAAAGTCCATCGCCGGGTCGTAGAGATCGATGTAGCCACACACCCCCGACTCACACGTGGGTTGAAGCGCAGGATCGGGTTCCGTAAAGCACGGCGGACATGCCACCTCACCACAGGTCGCCGAGCGTTGTTCTTCGACGTCGTCGTCGTGCAACGAAAGGATGTCGTCGCGCGTGTACGCGCCGCAGTCGCCACAACAGCTTGCGGGAATGAGCGTGCAATCAGTGGGGTGCTCGCATCGAGAGCCTCCTGCGTCACTCGAGCCAGCGTCATCCGCTGCCCCTGTGTCGATGTCCCCTGTATCGGACACAGATGTATCCCTTGCCGCGTCGGTCCGAGCAGTGTCCGGTCCGACGTCAGCCATGTGCGAATTGCCGCAAGCGGTCATCAACCCCAACACGAATACCAAGCGCATACACGTAGCCTACTCGTTTTCCAGCTGTACGACTCGCCAGCCGACCGGACTCCGGCAGGCGTCAGGCCCCGTGAAGAACACAACGCGAAGCAGCAGTTGGTCGCTCTCTTCGTCAAGCCATCCCGCAACGCGGCCCACTTCACGATGTCGACAATCCTCTGGTACCTCATGTTCGTTGATCACTGACACATCGAAGGGATCTCCGGTCCAAAGAACCTGGCCCGGCCCAATCGCTCGGACGATCACTTTGTCGCCATCGAAGAACAAACCCGTCGATGCATGTGGGCTCGGAACCAGACTCATCATTTCGCGGAAGCCGTGTGTTCGTTCACGCACTGTTTCGAGTGCTTCCTGAATCCGATCCGTCGTCTCTCGCTCGTGTTCTTCGTCACTCAGTTCGGAACCCTGAACGTAGTGGTACGTGTCCATAACGCGAACAAGGGGCAATGTCTCCAACAGTTCTCCGCCCTGCAGCGCAACGATTTCGACATCCACTGACCACGCCTCTTCGTCAGCTTCCTTCCATGCGAGCCGCGCGTACCTGTCCGCCGAGATTGCGGGTATGCCGGGTAGTGTCGCCGTCGAACTCTGCGCGAGAGCGATTAGAGGTTGCTCAGTCTCTGCTCGCGGAACGCTTGGCGGTTCGGCGTATACAATCAAGGACTCGTTTCGGTGCAGTTCCCAGTAGTCTCGGCACGCGTCTTCTTCTCCCTCCGCACAGTGCTGACGGAGCATCGTGAACTCGCTGGGTCGCGCTACTGTTTCGTCAGCATCTTCATCCGCAGTGGAGGCGGGCTGATTCGGGGCTGGTGGTGAGGAGCGAGACGTATTTGTTCCAGCGCATCCGACCACCAGCATGACGACCCACAAACGCATGTCACGACCCTATCACTTCGTCTTGCCGATCATCTTGTGGAGCAGGTCAAAGTCTCCTTCGGTCTCGCCGCTTGGAAAGAACAAGAATGTGGGCTTGCCGTACTTACGCGCGTACCGAATCGTCGCCCACGAACCCGAGCGCTGCACTTCGTGATCCGTTGGAGGGCATCCGAAGAGCACGTGACACTGCGCTGCGATTTCCCGGTTTCGTTTCATCGGGTTGGTTGCCTTACCCATCGACTTGGCTTGCGTGTACGCGCGGAACCGGTGGTCTTCGTGTCCGTCCATCGTGCACGGGCGCATCCACGTCTCGATCGAGTGCAGTCGACATAGACAATCGAAGTCCGAGTCAGCGCCGACGCAGTCTCCGTGCAGCCCAACAAGCGTCGCGTTGGCGATCAGACCAAGCTGACGACTGACCGACCGAACGCACTCCGCCGACATCCCCACGCGGGCGCCAGTGAAACCAATAATGAACGGCCGTGTCATAGCCGCGCCAAGCTAGGTCGCCTCCGACTGTTTGCAAGCGTGACCTAGCGGTACCGTGTCGCGTACCCTCGCCTTGTGCGTGGTCTGATCGCTTGTCTTGTCTGTCTGCTTACAAGCTCAGCTTCCGCACAGAACCCGTTCGCAACCGACGTGACATATTCCAACGTTGACCTTGCCACGGTGCGCGTGTTCGCGGTGCGCGAGGTGGGTGTCGAACAGGTTATGGGCCACAGAGTGCTACGGACCGTGGCGATTCCGGTCGCTGGTCACGGCTCTGGCGTTGTTGTCGACCCTCGCGGAGTCATTGTGACGGCGGCCCACGTCGTTGAAGGTGCGCGCCATATCGCTGTTCGATTGAGCAGCGGCACCCTCCATCTCGCACGTGTGGTACGCCAAGACGACGCGCTCGACTACGCAGTGCTCGTTCTGGCTGCAGATGGCGAACTGCCTCATCTGTCACTCCCCGAGGAGGCACCGGTCGTATCAGTACGATCGACGGTTGATGCCATCGGCTACCCACTCGACGCAGATCGAAATCAGCCCCAGTCCTCACGCGGAATCATCAGTGCGGCGATGGATGACGGGCGTCTCCAGCTCAGTATCTCGCTCAACCCAGGCAACTCGGGCGGTCCACTAATCGACGAGAACGAGAATCTGCTTGGGATCGTCGTCGCACGCGGCAACGTGGATGCCGGTGTTCAGGGTATCGGCGTCGCTGTTCCAGTCAGACACATCATGCGCGCACACCAGGCGGCACTATCCGATGGTTCGGTCGCCCGAGCATATGATGCACTTCAGGCGATCAGCGACCGAGCGGATCGAGCATCAGTCGTGGATGCTCTGGTGCGACTGGGTGGAATCGAATTGCTGGAAGAGACTGCCAATGCAGTCGATACAGGGATGCAGCCTGAACGATTGGCGCTGTTCCATCGGCTTGCACAAAGTACGACAGACGCCGATCTCTTGGCCATGTTGGCAGGGTATTTTTGGGACGCCGCCTTGGTTGCGCTGGAACGCAGTGGTGGATACGAGTCGCCGGCGCAAATGCCGGCAGGCGCTCCGCGCGACACCGCACACGTCAACTGGAACCGCGCGATTACGTTTGGACGGAAGGCGACCGAGGCCGATGACAGCATCGCTCTCCGCTCTCCGTTCATCCGATACCTCGCAACGCAGTTTCCTGACCTCACATCGACGGGTACGACAGATTTACCAGCGCGAGCTCCGATCGAGGACAGCCCTGAAGTACGACGCAGACGCGCTCGTCCTGGCTTGCTCCGACTCAATGTCGGCCCGCTTCTGGGCGCAGGAGGCAAGGTCAAACTCCGGGTCGACGGCGACACCTCGGGGTCATGGGATCTGAAGCCGAGCATCGGTGGGAGCGCATCTCTTCAGCTGTCACTCGGATCATGGATTTTCGTAGGTGCCTCCGTCTCGGGGGCAAGAGTAGAGTTCGACGAGATCGCGGGTCGTCGGAGAGTCTTCACGCTCGATCTCATCGTGGGCATTCGTCGCGGTATCGACGCGGGATCGGTGGCTATCGAGCCGTTTGGTGCACTCCTCGTGGGAAGTGCCTTCGTAGAGCAAGATGGCGACCACGCACCGGGGATCGACTTCGGCGTCGAGGCTGGCGTCACGATCTGGGGTTCCGAAAGCGCGGGGTTCTTTCTGAAGGTCGGGTGGCAAATGCAGCTCATCTACTTCGACCAGCCAGACGCGACGAACGTTTACAACCAAGTGCGCATTCAAGTCGGACTCGCCGTGCGTATTGGTGGCTAACGGTCGATTCGGACCACGTACACAGCATCTTCGCCCATCGAGCCCAGAGCCACTTCGTCGACCTGAACAACTCCTTCGTATCGACCAACGAGAACTACAAAGTCGGAGGTGGCGCCGACATCCTCGGGGGATGAATCGGCAGAGACAGAGAGGTGGCTCAGCCAATCCACTGCTCCATCAGCCTCAATGGCAGCAACGAGACTGTCCCTTGCTCTTGATCCGGTGGCTCTAAGTCCTCCGAGCGAGTAGTCATCGCGTCCAGGCGAGCTGACGAAGAACTGCGACGCATATGCAGCGCCGCCACCATCGGGACGAAACGGGTACAGTGGTAGGAGGAAGCCACGCTCGCCAACGTGCGACCAGGTGGCCGTGAAGGTCTCCGTCCCGACGTCAACGCCGTGAACAAACCCGTCTGCGTTGGAGTACAACATGACATGCGACGGGGAGACGGCTAGATCTAGTGCAGCCTGCAGCGACGCGCCGTCCGCCCATAGTGCCGTCCCAGCGGAGTCGAAACCCGCGACCCAACCCTGCCCTGGAAACGTGACTCCATCCTTGGTGAACGAACGTCCACCTCCGGCCGCTGCAACGAAGAATGTCCCATCAGATGCCAGAGCAACGGCCGGATGCTGTTCGCTCACGCTCGGATGACCGAGGGGAAAGCCGAAGTCCGCACGCGCATCCGGACCGAACCGAACGACGAACACAGTGTGCCAGGACACGGAAGGTAGAACGACGCTCCCCAGCGCGAAACCACCCGTGTACACGCCGACGACAATGAAGCCACCTTCTGAGTCAGCGGCTACACTCGTGGTGTCAGAACCCAGCAGGTGGGCCTCGATAAGTGCCCCGTCCTCGGCGTCAAATACACGGACGTTCGAGCGTGTAACTGCACCACTCAGGGCCATCATCACTTGCCCACCACCGACAGCAAGTGCTGTCGGCGCGGTCCCGCTCGCGACGGATAACTCGTTGGTCCAACGCTCCGCGCCGTCCTCATCGAGCGCTACCAAGGTAACTTCGGTGCCTCCTCCAGACAGCAAAGTCGAGTATGCGACATAGATGTGATTGGTGACGGGATCGACTGCAGCCGAGACGTTTCGTAGACTGTCTGTAAGCGCCCTCTCGTTGGACGGGTAGCCGAGTGCCCAGACGGCGCGAGGATGGCACGCCGCGGCTGCGCAGACCTGTCCCGCACGAGCGTCACATTGAGTCCCACAGCGACCACAGTGGAAGGGATCGCGACTCGTGTCGTGGCAGTCTTCACTGCATAGAGCAAAACCCTCTGGGCAACGACAGCGACCTTCGTCACAGAAAGCATCCGCACCACACGTGCGATCGCAGCCGCCACAGTTTGCGATGTCCGAACCGCGAATGTTCCGGCATTCGTCGCCGCAAGCGCGTTCACCCTCAGGACATCGACACTCACCGTCGAAACAGCTTTCCGGCGAAACACAAACGTTGCCGCATGAACCACACGATGTGGACGAGGTGTTCAAGTCAACGCAGGCACTCCCACACAACGTCTGAGCTGAATCTGCACATACACAGCTCCCAGCGACGCAACTCCCGCCTCCACATCGCTGCGAGCATCGCCCGCAATGAGTGTCGCTTGTCTGCAAGTCGACGCACTCCATGTCGCACATCACTTGACCTGCTGCGCACCTGCAACCTACGCCCGGTTCACAAGACGTGCCTCCGGTACAAGCATTGCCACAACGTATGCAGTGGTCGTCGCTGCCGAACGTTACACACTCACCGCCACAGACTTCGAATCCGACCGGACAGCCACGGTCACCACACCCGGCTGCTGCAACGAGCGTGATCGCGAGTGCGCTGGCGCGGAGCATAAGTAAATCTACGCGCTTTAGGCGGCGCCGACGACCAAGAACTTCGGGCGGTCGATGTTTAGGAAAATGCTCAGTTGAGCGTGACGTCTGTGTTCACGTTTTCGGCGAGGCGCGCGATGTCGTCTTCGAGCGAATCGAGTTCCGAGCAGCACTCGAAGCCCTCCGGACATTGGTATGCTTCGACTTCGGCACGAACACGATCGCGGGTTTGTGCGACATCGTTGCCGGCCAGCCTCGCGCAGGTCACGGCGGACTCGACATCGCCCCAGACCTCTTCCGGAAAGCACTGTGCGATCGCGGCGAGGGCATTTCCGAGGAGCGGCCGCTGCGTGTCGCCGCACTGCTCGCGTATGTGCGCCAGCGCGACTCCGTCGGAGCGCGTGAACGTTCCATCCGACAACGAGTGCCACAGAGTCATCGGGCCACCGCTGTACACGTTGCTACAACAATCGCTCTCTCGCGGGCCGCGCTGGTGGGGTCCTCGTGTCACGATGTCCAGGCGTCCATCCTCGTCGGCGTCGCGCAGTTCGAACACTTCGCGTGACTCATCAGGCAACTCAGTGAACCGTTCGATCGCGGAGTTCGAATAGGTCTGAATCCACGCCGTTGACTCCCCGCCGTCGAGATAGGACTCGCGACGGCGGACTACGAGTTCGTCGTGACCATCACCATCCCAGTCGAAGTGTCCCAGGCTGCTCAGTTCGACCGTTGCTTCACACTCGTCAAACTCGTCCCACTCCCCTTCGAACTGTCCGTCTTGTGTGAGGTAGTTGATCCTCATGCGCCCACGCTCGCCCGATTCAGGGATGTTGCCCATCCCACAATCAGCTGGCGTACTTTCGACGTCGAGCACCCATGCTCCCTGACCTGCAGGTACACACCAGCGCGCAGAGGATGATGCGCATAGCTCCTCTCCCGAAGCGCTCGGCTGCCTCACTTCTGATTCGGACTCGATCTCTTCAGTGTTGGGCTCGGCTTGCGGTTCATCTGGCTCCAGCACCTGCACATCGGCTTCGTCGCACGAGCCGCATGCTCCGCAAAACACGAACACGATGAGCCAGGTCGCCTTCATAGAGCGAGAGCATAGCGCGCGATGTTCTGGTGGTCGCACGCACCTGCTAGCTTGGTCGCGTGAAGGTCTCCAACCCGGACGTTGCCGAAGTCTTTGCTGGCTATCCGCCCAAGGAGCGGAAGGCTCTGCTCCAGCTGAGGCAGATCATCTTGGACACCGCGGCGAATACAGACGGCGTGGGAGAGCTGACCGAGACGCTTCGTTGGGGTCAGCCCAGTTACATCACCGCAAAGCCCAAGTCTGGAACAACGATTCGGCTTGGGTTGCACGACGAAGGCTACGCAATGTTCGTGCACTGCCAGACGTCGTTGGTTGAAGAGTTTCGTGCGAGCTTTGGGAAGAAGCTGCGCTTCGAAGGTAACCGAGCTGTGGTGTTTCGCCTCGGTGACAAGCTACCGCGAAAGATCGTTCGTGAGTGCGTCGAAGCCGCGTTGCTGTATCACAGACGCAAGTAGCGAGGCACACTGCCTGCCCTATGGATGCAACCGAACTGCTCGAGTTTCTGCAGGGTATGGTGCCCGGGAAGCTGCAACGGCGTGCTGGCTGTTTGCTCTGGGACTCCGATGATGCGTACCCGAGCGAGGAACGAGTTGAAGCGCGCGTCGCGGAACTCACGCAGACATTTCGAGCGATTTCCAGCAGCGATCCCGAAACCGATGCGCGAAGAAGCTACAACCGGGACTTCAATCGTCGCTTCATTCGCAACGAGTTGGAGTGGCGCGGAGTCACGGGTGTGAAGGATGAGCAGCTCGTTTTCTTCGCGGAGTTTTGGGCGCAGCGATTGCGCAGTCACTTCGCATCGTCCGACGAAGCGATCCGAGTCGAAGTAATTGGTGCCGATGGAGTGGATGATGAGCCGCTCGAAGTTGCAGTGACGTTCTATGTGGACTGAGTTGCGCGTAGATCGTCGTGATAACGTGCGCGGGTGAGCGAACTGAGCTGGGATGACTATGCGGACGGGTGGGACGACGAGGCCGACGTTCGTTGGTATGCGGACCAAGCGTTTGCTTCGCTTCAGGACGTACTTGCGGGCTTGGAGACGAACCGCGTTCTCGACTTCGGGTGCGGTACCGGTCTCCTATCGACCAAGCTCGCCGAGCGCTTCGATCAAGTTGTTGCGCTTGATGCGTCGGCGAAGATGGTGGCTGTGCTGAACGCGAAGCCGGAGTCGCAGACGATCACCACGTTGGTGGGGGACATCGAAGACCCGAGCTTTCAGCCTGCAGAGCTCGCTGAAGGGAGCTTTGATCTGATCGTCGCATCGTCGGTGTGTTCGTTTCTGAAGGACTACGAAGGCGCGCTGAAGCGCCTCGCAAGGTTGCTTCGTTCGGGCGGTGTGTTCGTGCAATGGGACTGGCAGGCCAGTGACGACCACGAGCTTGGGTTTCAGCCCGAGCGAATCGAAAAGGCGCATGCAGCCGCGGGCTTGGTCGTGAAGAAGCTGGAGCCAGCGTTTTCGTTGAAGGGCCGAGAAGGTGAAACGATGACCGCCCTGATGGCTGTCGGTATTCGATGACGCATCTCCCAGAAACGTTCGACGAGAACTCGTGGTGTCAGCGATTTGGTCAGGCACTCACCGGCGTGCTCGAACGAAACGGGGAGAGGTTGGCGGGGTACGAACTCGACCTGCTGGGCTTGGACTTCGAGCCGTTTCGACCACACCTCTTCATCGGTATTCGTGTTGTTGGCGATAGCGACCCTCGACGCGGTGCGAGCGGAGACATGCTGGCCGCAGGCTGGCAGTTCGCGGAGTTCGCAACCCCTCTGCAGAACTGGCCCGAAGCTCAACCACTCGTCGAAGAGGCGGAGGCCATCGTGAATGCGATTGCCGGGGACGCCACGTACCCAGACCTACACTCCATCTCTGCTCTCTTCCTCGACTTGGCGATCCACGCAGCATGCTTGCCGAGCGTCTGGGCGAGCCTCGAGAAGTTAACCCTGGCACCGGACTTCGAAATTGCAGTGACGGACTACGACCCGCCCCACATCTGGCGAAGCATCAACGGCCCCTACCCACGACGACGTAAACGGGGCTAACCCGGATTTCCCAAAGTCACGCTCCCGCAAAGTTGCGAGCTGGTAACACCAACTTACGTTCTTGGTCATGAGCTTTCGACGCGCTCGGGCGGATCCAGCACGCAAGAAGACCGAAGCTTGGCTTGCGGAAACCTGGCCGACTCTTCGTGAGCTCGGGGTTTCACCCGAAGTCGTACGCGACGTGGATTGCTGGGAGGACTTTCTCGAAAACGGCCATCTGCACCGGATGCGCCCGCGGTCTACGTTTGACTTCACCCAGCTGAGTCCCCAGCAAATGGAGGGACTCCTCGGTCTGCTTGAGGAACGCTATGCGACGGCGACCCCGCTCATCGGTTGGTTGCGTGCGCATACCAACTCAAACGGCTGAGCTTTCGGGGTGTCATTTTAGCCGGAAGTGCGGGAAGGCTGGAAGACGGGAAGGTTCCGCAGTTCTACATGAGCGCGTCAGAAGTCATCGCGCAGCTGCACCGGTCCCATTTCTTTCTCCAGCGCTCGCTTCACCCAGGACACGCCAAACCACGTGTACGCGACAAACACGAGCCACCCAATCGCATACGCCAAACCCAACGTCGAGTGACCGCTGTCTTGAATCATCTGCGCACCCACGCGAAACGCCAGGTAAAGCGCAAGCAGAATGCTGACCTGTTTCACGCCATTGAACCGCGCGAGGAACATGGCGTATCGCCACCACAGTCCCATCAACCAACTCCGCTTCGCTTTGATCGACACGAGTAAACGCAACGCTCCCTCGTGCATGCCGTTGGCGTTGAGCACCCAGCGAACATGTTCGTGCGCGTCGTCGACTCGTCCTTCACGCAGGTAGATATTCCCGCGCAATACCAGAGCTCGCGCGTGCTCGGGCTCGAGTCGCAACGCCTCTTCAACTTCGCGGGTCGCGCCTGCCATATCGCCATCGTCGAACAGAAGCTCCGCAGACATGGTCCGCGCACCCACGTGCTCTGGATCGAGACGCAACGCCACATCGACGTGCTCTCGTGCCTTAGCGCGATGACTGCGATCCAGCGCCAGCATCGCCATCGTCAGGTGGTTCTCCGGAATCTCCGGACCCAGTTCGACACCCAAGCGCGCATGCTGCTCTGCCTCGTCGTTCTTGCGATGCGCTTGCAGCACGAGCGCAAGGATTCGATGCGCCGCGTCGTTGTCGGGGTCGAGCGACACACCGATTCGAGCTTCGTGCAGCGCGGCATGAATGCGACGCATGTCCAAGAGCGTCAGCGCAAGAACAATGTGCGCATCCGGAAACTCAGGGTCTTCGGAGAGAGCCGAGCGCAGGGTCGACAGCGCCTGATCAAGCAGGCCCAGCTGAAGGAAACGCTCCGCGGTCTGTGTTGCCATGAGCGGGTTCACATCAACCCTCCGGCAACCCACTCGGGCAGCTGGGAATACGGAACCGCGGTGCGGATCAGGATGTAGATCAGCAACACAAAGCCAAAGCCAGCCCAACCGCTCCGAACGCGGCCGCCGTAGTACTCATAGAGTTCGAAGCTACGATCTTGCAACGCTGTCACGGCGTACGCGAAGCCGAGTTTCCACGCGATGTACACCAACGCCAAGTACGGATGAGTCCACTCGGGCACATGTTCGGAGATCAGCACCAATCCGAGCGTCAGCGCGAACCCGCCGAACAGGGCCACCGCACACATCGCAACCTCTTTGCGTCGTGTTGCACTTCCGATCGCGAATGAGTTGAACGCGAACCAGGGCCAAATGACGATCGACCCGAACATGATGACGCAGAAGAGCGGCGCCATCGGTGAGACCGCGTAGTTGTTCAGCCCGCTCGGTGCGGGCTCGTCGATGATTCGGTACGTCATCGCGCGTGCTTGTCGAGGAACGCTAGGACTTCGCCGTAGTAGCCGCCTTCATCCGCGTACCGAGCGTGGTTGCGCGCTGTGGAAAGCCACTCCGCTGTCGTTGGAGAGACATCGGCGAGCGCACGTTCGACCATGGCATGGCTGATCGGAACCTCGGCGCTTGTCTCGAGTGACGCTTCGATCGCTTCGTCGGCTGCCGTTTCAATTAGGAACGCCAGATCGGCTCCGGAGAACCCGGATGTGCGCTTGGCGATTTTGTCGATCTTGACGGATCCATCACTGGGGCGGTCCGCCAGGTGGAGTTGAAGGATTGCTGCGCGGGCAGCGCGATCGGGAGGAGGCACAAAGAGGACCCGATCGAATCGGCCGGGCCGACGAAAGGCGGGGTCGATCGCCCAAGGCGTGTTGGTCGCCGCCAACATGAGAATGCCGGTGTTGTTTTGGGAGAAGCCGTCCATTTGAGAGAGGAAAGCGCTGACGAGTTTGCTTGCTTCCTGACTACGTGCGTGACGGCGACGCGCAGCGAGAGCCTCGAGTTCGTCGAAGAAGATCACGGCAGGCGTCTTCGAGCGCGCTTTGTCGAAGAGCGCGGCTAGCTTTCGTTCCGACTCGCCGATGTACATGTCCAGCACGTCGCTGATCGCAACGTTGATGAACTGCGCTTCGCATTCACCCGCCGTGGCTCGCGCGAGTAAGGTCTTTCCGCATCCAGGAGGGCCGTACATCAGGATCCCGCCTCCCACTCGCTTCTTGAACCGCTGAAAGAGCGAGGGTTTTTGGAAAGGCAGAATGATTCGTTTGTGAACCTGACGTTTGACGTCATCGAGCCCACCGACGTCCGAGAACGTAACAGGGGTGTCGCTTGGTTGCAGGAGGCGGTCAACGTCGTCTGCACTCGTGTCGTCACGATCGATGCTGATCACTTTGAGCGCGGGCGCTCCTTCGCGTTGGATCTCGCGAACCTTCGCCTTCGCCGCAAGCGAACGAGCAAGTTCGGGGTCTTCGAGCGTGGCGTTGGCGGCGATCGCGGCTTCGTAGGCAGGCTTCGCTTCATCCGCACGACCACACGCAACCAATGCGCGTGCTTTCAAGATTAGGGACTCGGCGACGTTGTCGGTGGCGAGAAGGAGGCACGTTTCCGGTGCATGCGCTTCGAGAAACGCAGCAGCTAGTTCAAGGCGGACCGCCGCATCAAAGCCCTCTGGGTTTCCAAGATGTTCACGCGCACGATCGGGCGCACCCAACGACAAGCACCCCTTCACCACAACGGAGCGCAGTGCAGTGTTGTCGGGTCCGGCCTCGAGCGCCGTCTCAAGCGACTGCAGCGTGGCTTCGTCCATGCGTGGATAGTACGCCAAAGCGGTTCACGTCGGCGATGCAACTAGAGCAGCGCAAACGTCGCTTGGACGGCCGCGGCAACCGTGATCGCTCCCGGTCCAGTCTTTGGCGCCTCGCCGTCTCCCTCAAAGTTGCTCACGTCGAGATCTTCACCGTGCCCTCGACGCAACACACGCGGGTTCACATCTTCGATGTGCATCACCCTCCCTAGCTGCACACCGGCTGCTTCCGCGTACAAGCTGGCTTTTGCTTGAGCTGCTTGGAATGCACCTCGACGGGCCTGAGCCCGTACGTCCTTCATTCCAGTGGTGTGGAAGTCGACCGAATCGATGATGTCTGCTCCTGCTTCAACTACCTGCGTAAGAACCGACTCCAGCACGTCGATCTCAGCAAGCGCGACGCTGAACTGAATCACCGCGCATTGCCCTGTGATGATCGCGCCTTTGCGGTAGCTATCGTGCAACGTTCGAAGAGTCAGAGACGACATCCGCACATCCGCCCCCGCTTTGCGGTAGGGCTCGAGCACCATTCGCGTGGCCTCTGCCGCTTCTCGAGCAGCCGCAAACGCGTCGCGCGCCGAATCACGGGTCTTGGACACCCGAAAGTGAACGAGCGCCCGGTCGGGATCCTTCTTGATCAAGTACGAACCAAAAACGGTAACACCAGTGGGATGCGTGATCGCTTGCATCACCGCACCCTAACCACGTTTGCGACGGCTGCGAGTTGCACGCGTGTAACGGACCTGCTGGATGGACCGGGTGGAAAACCAATCATTTTTTCGAAGACTGAAAGACGTGCCAAGCGATCAAGGCCTTGACTGGTTTGGTCACTTGACCGACTTCGAAAAAATGATCGGTATCCCGCCTAAGCTTCCGTACTCCCGAACTTCCATGCTTCCAGATCCGCGAAATGCTGCGCGCCCGCAACGTCCGTAGCCGCTTCACGGACCGGCATGGACAATTAGCGACGGGCGCCTCGTTTGAGACGCCCGTCATGGGAGGGACTGAAATGTCTTCCGCTTTGTTGTCGTTCCTCAGCGAAAGTAGAGCCACGCCAGCTTTTGCAGCAGAGTGAAGCTGGGCAGGGTGGGAACCACGCTCGGCACACTCAACGCAGCTGACGTCTCAGAACTGTTGGCAGCCTCGCGGCGCCACTGGTTGATCCACCGACGACGAATGCGCCGCCACTGGGTCGGACGAGTCCGGTCGGTCTCGGGCACAACCAACGACCCGACAAAGTCACCGTCCTCGTACACTCGGTCGATCTGACGCTTCACGTCGGCCATGTCGGCAGCGCTAATCACGCCGTTGCTGGTCGCTCGGTAGAACTGCACGGTCACACGCACCGGGAAACGCGGGTCGCGCTGCAAGCGCATGCCGGCCATCTCGCGGAACGGGCCCATGTCCTCGCCGTGACCAATCACAGCTTGTTCCACATCCGAGACTCCACCCGCGCGACGACGGGACTGCACGCTCGGCATCGCCGCGGACTCTTCGGCCATGCCCATCATCGGCATCGCGTAGCGACGGGTCGGACGATGACGCAGAGGGATCTGGATGATCATCATCATGTCGGCACCTTCTTCGAGTGCACCTGTGTCCTGGTTGGTCGCCTGACCGTTCTGGATACGCTGCTCAACCGCGCTGCGACGCTCAGCCGTGAACACCGTGCGCTGACCGTTGTGGTTGAAGAAGAGCTGCTGACCCCAGCCCTGCAGGCTCTGATCACCGGACCGGTTCTCAATCACGGTCGCACTAGTGCCCTGACGGGTCACAAGAAGCGTGAGCACAGCCGGGTTCCCCTCGGAGCTCTGGTAGTTGTAGATGACCGGATTGAACTCCGCCTGACCCTGCGCCTGAATCGGCACGAACACGTGCTGCGCACTCACGAGATAGTGGGTGTCGCGCTCGGCACGAAAATCACCATCACCGAGAAGACTGCCTGGGTCGCTCAAGTACGCGCGCAGGTTGCCGAGCACTTCGCTCAAGGGAACGGTGTGCGTGCGATCCCCACTTCGATGATTGCCGACGCGAACCCAGAGCTTGTTCGCGCGGACGTCTGCAGTGCGGTCGGTGAAGTTCGGGTGGCGAATGACAGGGAGGAGATGCGTGCGGACACCACCGTTGGCCAGGTTCTCGCGAACCTGAAGCGTAAGGTCTGAGATATTCGGACCCACCGCGCTGCCTTCAAAGCGACCCGTGTCTTCCCACATGACGTTGACCACGTTGAGACCGTGCTGTTGAGCCATCCGCTGAAGGTTTTGGTCCTGCGGCATGCGCACGACTTGCTGGATGGTTTGCGCAAACGTCGGGCGGGGGGAAACACCCCAATTCGTCCCCTGGGCGCTCGCTGATTCGGCCACAAAGCCGACCAGCATGCTGGCCATCAAGGCCCATCGAAGGTGATTGGAGCGTCGCATCGTTCTCTTCCTTTTCCGTATGAAGTGGCTGCGAGACCGGCTTTCGTGACTCGCGGTTTGGGTTGTGTCCTCTCCTAGGTCCGACGCGCTGAATCCCCTTTCGGTCTCGGGAAAACGAAAGAAAAAAAAGTTGCCAAGGCCGCCCATAGAGCCGGTGTCTGAGCGCGCTTCGCGGCTCGTTTCGCACCCCTCGCTGCTCCGTGGCATGCTTGCGCGCATGCTTCGCGTGTTGGTTTGTGTGGGCTTGATCGCGTCGGCGTGCGCGGTCCCGACAGAGGATGTCGGAAGTGCAGAACAGGCTCAGATTTGGGACGAGTTGGCGTGGACCGACGTGTACGCCCATCCCGATCCGATGCTGCAGAACATCGCGCGCGAAAGTGTGGGTGGCATCGTCGACCGCCGACTGGTCGACGGCGGAACGCTCCGCACCCTGCCCTTCTCCGAACTGATCGAAGCGTCGTTCGGGTTGCCCTACTGCGAGGAAGAACCGCTCCCGGACGAGCCCGTGTTGATGAACTGCAGTGGCGCGCTCATCGACGACGACCTCTTTCTGACCGCGGCCCACTGCATTCCGACGCAGGAGTACTGCGACGATTTCGCCATCGTCTTCGACTTCTTCCGACCGGCAGCAGGCTCCGTGGAGCCCATTACCGCGGACGACATCTACCAATGCACCGAGATCGTGGAGATCAGCTACCTGCGTGACCACGCCATCGTTCGCCTTGATCGTGCGGTCTCACCGCCGCATCGCCCAGCCTTTGTCCGCCGTGGAAGCGACGATCTGCGCTCTGGTGACCGTCTCTCGGTCATCGGGCATCCGGGCGGACTGCCGATCAAAATCGACGACACTGCCGAAGCCGTGGCGTTCTACTCCGACGGAGTGGAGTCGTTTCAATTCAAGGCCGACGTGATCTTTGGCAGCAGCGGCTCCCCGATCTTCACGCGCGATGGAGAGATCGTCGGAGTGGTCAGTCGTAGCCCTGAACCGCACACCAAAGAGGGTCGCGATTGCATTGAGCTCACCGTCGAGGACGACGCGACCGAGCCCGGCACCGAGATTGCTGGGTACGTGTATCGCGCTCTGCACAATCTCTGTCGGCGCGGAGAAGGCTCGCCGCGACTTTGCGCAGACCCGGACATCTGGTGTCCCAACTGTGGAGGCGGCGGTGGCTGTGCAGCCGGTGGACCGTCCTCGGCGGGCTATCTGATCGCGTTGCTCGGAGTTCTCTTCGTCCGACGCCGCTTCAGCTGACCCACTCCAAGAGTGCCGCAGCGAGCTCGATCGCATGGTGCTTCTGCGGATTGTGTCCGCCCGATTCGTAGCAGTGCGCGACACCACCTAAGGTCTGGGCAGTCTCGCGGGTGATGGCGACTTCGACCAGAGGATCGTCTTCGCAGAACGCGTGAAAGAACGGCACCCGAAGCGTGCGCAGACGATGTGCATGGGCCGGAATATCGGTCGCTGCGACGCAGTGAATCGTATGGACGATCTCTGCGTGGGTGCTGTGCCGAAAGCCGGATTTTTCAAATCCCTTCTTGAGCGCCGACCGCATGAGTGTGGGCGCAGCCGGCACTTTCAACAGAGCGCTCAGTCGCTTGCGAGGAAAGTTGCGAAACCCTCGATGCTCGCGAAGTCCAGGCGAGGAGATGAGCGCGACGCCCGCATAGCGTTCGGGAGCAAGAGTCGCCGCCATCGTCGACACCACTCCACCCATCGAATGGCCGACCAACACCGGCCGACGTAGCCCCAGCGCGTCGGTCGCCTCCAACACAAAACGCGCCCGAGCTGCGACGCTTGGTGAAGGTGCCGTGGCAAGGGGCGTGCTCCCGAACCCCGGCATCTCCAGCCGCACCGTTCGAACGTGTTCCGCCAGCAGGTGCGAAAGCCAACGAAAGTCGCGCGCGCTTCCCGGGATCCCGTGGACGAGCAGAAACTCGGGGTCGTCGGGTGTCGCAACGCCTTCCTCGACGTAACTCATCGTTCCGCCGGTGAGCTCGAACGTGGTCGCAGACGCTTCAGATGGACGGTCGGGGACGGTCATGCGCGCGCATGCTACACCGACGACGTGAACGCGTTGGTGTTGATCGATCACGGCTCGCGGCGAGAGGCGGCAAACGAGCTGCTCCTGGAGATGACCGCACGGGTCGCCAAGCAGCTTCCCCAATGGCATGTCGAACCGGCACACATGGAACTCGCCGAACCTACGCTGGCACACGCCGTGGAACGTTGCGTCGCGCAAGGCGCTGCGGAAATCGTCGTGGTGCCGTTCTTTCTCGGACCTGGGCGCCATGTCACGCAGGACATTCCTGCGCTACTCGAAGAACAGCGTGCTCGATTTCCGGAAACCACGATCCGCATGACCGGACCACTCGCCCCGGATGACTTGTTGGCGAGCCTGGTCGTTCGACGTGCTACGGAGACGACGTGAAGAAGCTTGTATGCATGGTGACGCTGCTGTGGGCATGCGGTGCGCCGACGCTCATGTCGTACCACCGACAAACCTTGGACGAGATGGCGCAGGGAACCATGGAGTGCCCCATCGCCAGTTTGGAGTTCGAGGACAGCACGCCGGAGAACTTTCCGCCCATGGGCGACGACGCAGACACGCGCCGGTACACGGTGCGCGGGTGCGATCGGCAAGCCGCGTTCGTCTGCTACACGTTTCGTCGAATGAGCAACACCACGGACCGACCGGAGTGCCGTCCACTTCGGCGCGGCGATGGCTCCGTCGGCGGCGTGTACGTCGGACCGATTCGTCTGGGTGGCGAGTGAGCTGAGAGTCTAGTCGTCGTTTTCGTCTTCAGACTCAGGGCCCAACCACGCTTGGAAGTTGCGACGCTGGATCGGAGTCGCATCCGGATCGACCTCGAGGACGAATCGCTCTTCGGGTCGCATGCCCAAGGTCACGTTGAGCGTTCGAAGCCGACCCCGGCGAGCCACAGTCAACTCGACTTCGTCGTGTGGCGAATAGCGCGCAATGCGCGACGAGAAATCGTGTGGCAAACGCTCGCCGTCGATCGCGATCAACTCATCCTCGACGTTCACACCTGCGGCGAACGCCGGTGAGCCACGCGGAACCCCGCGAACGACAATGCGCCCGTCGTCGTTCTCTGTGCGTACACCGAGGTAGGCGTCCTCTTCCGACTCTTCGACGGGCTTGAAACGCAAGCCGAACGTCGTCAGCGGAACCTCCCAATCCAGCTCTTGTGTTCCGTCTACGTAGTCGGCGAAGAACTCATCGAGTTCCACTCCGGCGACTTCGGCGGCCACTGCGCGAAACTGCTCCGGCGTGTAGCCCTGTTCCCCAGAGTAGCGTTCGTACGCCAAACGCATCACGTCATCGAGCGACTTGTCGGTCGTCGCCTGGCGGATCGTCGCGTCGAGCATCCACGCAACCAACGAGCCCTTCCCGTAGTAGCTCACGCTGCTGTTTCGAGAGTTCTCGTCGGGTCGGTAGAACTTGATCCACGCGTCGAAGCTCGCCAGTGAAAGCGGCTGAACCTGTCGGCCCGGTGTGTCCTGGAGGCGACCGATCCCGCGCGCCAACACCGCCAAGTACTCGTCGCGGGTCATCAACGCGGCGCGTCGGACCATCAAGTCGTCGTAGTAGGAAGTGATCCCCTCGACGACCCAGAGTGTTCGGAAGTAGTTCTCGTTTTCGTAGTCAAACTCGTCGAGCTCGGTCGGACGGAGCCGCTTCACGTTCCACGTGTGAAAGAACTCGTGGCTGATCAGACCCAACCAGCCGCGGTAGTCGTCTTCATCCCGCGTTTCCCACCGGCTACCCATGACCAGCGTGCTGGCGCGGTGCTCCAAGCCACCACCGCCGCCGAAGAGCAGGTTGAGAAACACGTAGCGCGAATACGGAACCACCCGCCAAAAGCGGTGCTGCGTCGCAATGATGTTCTCCACGTCAGCAATCGCCCGTGCGTCGTCCCAAACATCGCCTCCGCCGAAACTCGCGAGCTCGTGTTGGACGCCGTTGACCTCTACGGCATTGATGTGGGGCGAGCCGCACACAATCGGAGAGTCCACAAGTTCGTCGTAGTTCGCCGCAACGTACGCGCCGTCTTGCAGAGGCATCGAAGTATCGCAGCGTTCCCATGACTCGGGACGCTCGATCTTCACCGTGTGCACCAACTCTCGTGCGTCGTCGCGCGTCAGAACCGTCGCAGCCGGACTAAACACGCCTACGTCTGCGTCGACAAAGCTCGTGCGCACTGAAAGCTCGCGCGCATACACGCGATAGCGAAGCGCCACACGATCGGGGAGCGCACCATCTCCGGTGACAACCCATCGATTCTTCGCCGACTTGTCGACGTGGAGTTCTTGGTCGTCGAGCGTCATCGCGCGAACGTCTTCGATGTGACGCGCGAACTCGCGCACCAGGTACGACCCCGGGGTCCAGACCGCCATCATGAGTTCGAGCGACTCGCCCTCAGCCGGAATGACCGCGTCGACCTCGACGTAGTGCGTGCCCGGATCCGGAACGCGAAACGTGTATTCGATCGCGTCGCCGTCTCCTCGCGCAACAACGGGCGGGGCTTCGACGACCGGTTGGCTGTCGCCTTCAGGATCGGTGCCATCGGTGCTGACCCTAGGCTGACAGCCCAATTGGTCCGGCGAGCACGCACCGAGCGCCAGGATCGAGAGCAATACGAAGCGCATTGCGGGGGACCCTAGCACTTCTCGTTCGGGAAGGTGCTAGGGCGCGCGAAGTCGTTCCAACCGCCGAATGCGCGTGTTCATCCTGGCATTCCAGCTCTCATCCGCGCTCTGCGGCCGCGTCGAAGCGCGGTGAAGCGCGAGCAGTCGTTCCGCAGCATGCGCAACGGGGGTGTACTCACGCAGCAGCTCAAGCAAGTGCGCTGCGTAGATGCTGGAGAGCCACATCGCATCAGGCGAGTCGCCCACGACTTCGATGAGGGCAACCACATACGTCGCCGAATCGGCGTGGGCTCGACTCAGGATCTCGCTGTACACGTCAGGGCCGAGGTGGTCAGGGGAGAACATGCCGCCGATGATCGTGCGAACGTCGGATTCAACTTCGGCCGACAACTCACGCGGCGGAGCCGGCGAGCCTTCCAAGTAGGTTTCGGATTGGACCACCGGAGTATCGTCGCCAGCGGTCGTTTCCGAGTTCTCGGATGTAGTCGTCGAACCACACGCGACCACGAGCAAGAGGATGGGAATCTGTTTCACCCTCTTGCTCGACGCATCAGATCGGGAATCGATCTAGGCAGTGTCTCAAAACTAGCGCCCGTCGATCCGCCGTCAGGGTGGGCGACATGATGCGTCCGCGAACCGAGGAAATGTGACTCATTTTCGAGCGTGAGGGGACGGCGTCAGGTTGTCTGCACTGGCCGCGTAGCGGCCGGCGGTAGTTTTGAGACACTGCCTAGTAGTAGACGTCGGGACTTTCGGCAGCAGTCGTTCCAGTGACGACCAGCACGACGTATCCCACGATGAACAGCAGGTAGAGCGCCGCCGGGGCAAACCCCGCGAACCGTGCGGCGCCTGGACGCATTCCAAACCGGCCGACACCTACGCTCACCAAGGCGAGGCTTACAAACACCAAGTGAAAGAGGAGTGCTCCAATCGCCAGAATCAGACCCACGACAGGCACCGGAATCACAAAGGGCACCACGATCCACATGACGCCAACCGCAGAGGCGTACGAGCTCGTTCGAATGCTCTGCTCGAGGTTGCCGTTTCCACCGGCAAGCGAGACCGCAATGTGGTGCAGCACGCCCCAAATCGCGTAGCCGATCAGACTCCCGACCGTGAACACGGGAACACCGATTCCGATCGCCATCAACATGGTTCCAAGCACGCCCACGGAGCTCGGTCCGCCCAACGCCGCAGTGACCAGCGTCAACACCGTCGCAATGACAGCCAATACAATCGCGATACCCGCGTGCAAGAGTGCGCAGAATCCCGCTGCAGCACCACCGCTACCGGGTTCGAGTTGGTGAAAGAGCACTCCGGCGCGTTTGGTTACAGCGGTGATGGTCATGAAGAAGCGACCGAACCAACCACGGGACTTGTCTTCCCAGGGAATCACGCCGCCTTCATCGCGCGCGCGGCAGTTGGGACAAAGGTCGCCTTCGCCCTGGCAGTACGCGCACATGGGATTGCGGCACTTGGGACAGGCGTCGAGCGCGACTTGGCCCGTGTGGATCGGACAGTTCTGAGTCACGACGCTTCCCACGGCAGGAATGCTAACAACCCGTCCGCATCGACCATCACGACTGCACCAGTGTCCGTGGGCGAAAAGCTCCGGATGATTCCCGTGTCCACGATGCGACACGCGCTCTCGTAGCACTGCGCAAGTCGATCGCCGATCCGAAACGCAAACGCGTTGCCACGCGTGCGCACCACCGTTCGGCGTGAAACCAAGGCCACGCTCTCGTCGAGACCTGTGATGGCAGCGTCGACCAGACCGGTCGGCGTGAGCGTTTGAATCCCGACGGGAGTCAACGCCAACGCGCGCTCACCGACCCGAAAGAACAAGACCTCAGGCGGTACGGGAACCAGCCTCAATCCCTCGGGGCTCACGAACGTTCCCTTGGGGCCCTCGCGCGTGTCGTGCACCACCAGTGCACCCGAGTCGTGCGCCACGATCCGCATTCCAAACGCGTTGCTCAACGGAGAAGGTGCGTCGGGTGCGTTGGGTCCATGAATCTCTTCAAACGACTCGTGCGCGGTCACTTCCATCAGTCGAAACTCGTCCGCACTCAAATCGCCACGCATGACCGAACCGGATTGCACCGCGACCCAGACCTCATCGCCGTGAACGTCGAGATCGAGGATTGGGCCAAAAGGAGCCTCGAGTACCGCGAGGCTTTCCCAGTCGCCGCCGGATTGGAGCCGCTTGAGCTCCGAACGCGGTGGCGCATCTTGTTCGACCGTGTAGAGGGTGTTGTTCGCCCAGCGCGTGAGCCGACTCGCAAACGCGGTGCGTTCCGTCGCGGTGGCCAGCTGGGCAACGTTCCAACCTTCGGGAGCCTCGCGTGGCTCGACCGCTCCGGCTGTCGCAGTGTGGAGTTGTGTTCCGCAGCGCACCAAAGGCTCGACCGGCGGTGCATCAAACGTGACGGGAGTGCACCCGCGCGCAGGTCCAGCAACGCGATGCGAACTCCACGTCGCTGACGGATCACGCACGACCAGCTGTGCATCCGCCACCGCGACCAAGTTGACGCCAGCGACGACTCCCGCGGTCACCGTACCTTCCACCAAAGGCGGGTTTCGACCCATGCCTTCGTCATTTTCGCTCCACAAGCTTCCGTCGCCCGCGATGACCACGACGCCGGACTCCAGCTCGCCCACAGCCACCGGTGCACTGCCGACCTGACCGACGACCTGCCATCGGCGTCCGTCCGCACGGAATACGTAGCCGTTGTCGAGCGCGAGAAGCAGCTTGCCGTGTCCATCACGCCCGAATGCGACAGCCTGACCTTGGTTCGCAAGGGGCCGATCATCCCACCCGGACGACGTGCTCGCGTAGGTGGTGCCACCGTCACCCGCAACGATCAGAGTGCCGTCGTCGTCGTACGTTGCAATGCGAATACGCGCCGGTGGCATGGTCACGACGTTCAACCCGTCCGGCTGAAAAGGTCGCAACGCGGTGTGCAGTTCGCCGCCCGCCACCATGATCGCGGACTTGGGACTGTTCGGATCGAACGCAAAACCGACGATCGAGTTGCGTCCGGCCACCATGGCCGGGTCGGAGTACACGGTCCCATCCGGATCGATGCGAGCCATGCGTCCGTCCCGCATGCCCACATGCACGCGTCCTTCGGGGTCGACGGCCAGAGCCGTCACGGTTCGCGTCTCGGGCACCGAGTGCAGTTGCCACTGTCCTGCTCTCCACACCACAACACGCGCAGAGTCACCACGAAGCGCAAGCGCCAGTTGGCCTTCGGACCCCATCGCAATCAAACTCACGCCAATCTCAGGACCGAGCTGAGTTCCGTATCGACGCAGTCCCGAAGGTTCGCGCGGTAACGCCCACGAGGTGTTCGAGAGCGCGTCGACGATCCCCGCCGGTTCGAAACTCTTGGGGCCGTCGTTCAACGTAAGGAACACGGCGCCGACCAAGAGGAACGCAACGGTCGCGCCGCCACCGACAAGCTTGCGCCACTTTCGGGGAGCGCTGCGTTTGAACGGATCCTCGTTCACCCGCGAACAGGAGCACATTTCGCGGGTCCAGCCAATTCACCCCCAATTTGCCGGCGATATGGGAGCCTGCGCCCATGTCGGGAACTCCCACCGCGTGGCACGTTGTGCGGCGTCTTCAGTCCTATCGGGGCGAGGAACGCGCCAACGTCGTCCGAATCGGCGCCATTGCGTGCTTCTACGCCATCGAACTCATCAATCGGCACGGGCTCAATCTTGGATTCATCGAGTTGGAGCGAGTGTCGGGCGTAGACGATCGCTTTCACGCTGCAATGACGGCACTCACTGCCGCGTGGATCGTCGCCGCCATGGGCATCGTCATGTTGATGCGCAACCAACGCTTCCCACCGGCGTTGAAGTACGTGGTCACGACCGTCGATGTGTTCTTGCTAACGATGATGTTGATGGTCGCCGATGGACCGAGCAGTCCCTTGGTGGTCGTCTACTTCCTCATCTTGGCGGGCTCACCACTCCGTTTCTCACTCGCTCATGTTCGCTTCACCACGGCAGCAGTCGTGGTCGGATACATCGTCACGCTCGGAGACGCGTGGATGCGGCGTCCAAACGTACGGGTGGCTCGCTACGAACAGCTGATGATGATCCTGGCTTTCGTCATCACCGGAATCGCACTCGCTGAACTCGTGCGCGCAGTTCGCGCGGCCGCCGAGGGTTACGCGGACCGACAGTCCACCATTCCGGAGGAAGAGTCGTGAGCGTGATCGCCTGTCCTTCGTGCGGAAGTGGAACGCGCGCGGATGCGAGCCATTGTTGGCTTTGCGGCGCGCCACTCGCGGGTGCGACAGCGGCGCCCGCTGCGCCTTTGCCTTCACCCGTTCACGTGCCTTCCCCTGCTCCCGTCGCGGCACAGCAAAAGTCCAAAGGATCCGGATGTTTCTGGATCGGCGGGATCATCGTTTCGACGATCGTTCTGCTCTTTGTTGGCCTGGAGATCGGACTCCTCGCACCGGGGCTGCTCATTCCTTACGCGGTGTTGATGGTGCCGATCATGATCGTCTTCGGGCGCATGGTGTACATCCAACTCTTCCGTAAGGAAGCTCCACCCGCGCCACCTGGACAGCAACTGACGGCGCGCGGTGACGTTGTCCAAGCTGGCGGTTCCGACACAGGTGCCAAGGTAGCCACCGGCATCGCGATGGGTCTGGTCGGTGTCGTGGCGATTGTGGGAATCCTGTTGCTGCTCTTTATCGCCGCTGTGGTGATCCTCTTCATCGTCTGCATCGCGGCGTACTCATGACGCTCGAACTACGTGACCGCGTGATGCTCGGGCTCACGCAGAGCCTTTGCCCGCCTTGCGTGGAAGAAGGCATCGTCGAACTGGTTCCCGCAAAGATCGTGGTTCGTGATGGACGCGTGTATTTCGAGAAGCGGTGCAAACGCCACGGTCTGCGCGAGGACTTCGTGTGCAGCGACGTCGAGTGGTACGACCGGCTTGAACTGAGCGTCCCGGGAAAGATCCCCGCCAAGTTCGGGATTGAAGCCAACGAGGGATGTCCGCGCGACTGCGGCTTGTGTGAAGAGCACGAACAGCACTCCTGCATCGGCCTCGTGGAACTCACCGGCGACTGCAATCTCAAGTGTCCGATGTGCTACGCCGGCAGCGGTCCCGGCGGAAAACACCTTTCGCTACAGGAGATTCGGCGCACCATCGACCGACTCGTCGAAGTCGAAGGGGGGCACGCGGAAGTGCTTCAACTCTCTGGCGGTGAACCGACACTGCACCCCAAGTTTGCCGACGTGTTCGAGTATGCAGTCGCGCAACCGATCGACCTGATCATGCTCAACACCAACGGGCTGACGATTGCCAAAGACGACGCCTTGCTCGCCGTGCTTGCGAAACACAACCGCCGGGTTGAGGTGTACCTGCAAATGGATGGGCTCGACGACGAGTCGCATCAGGCGCTTCGTGGCGCCGCGCTTCTGGAGAAAAAGCTGGAGGCCATCCGGCGCCTTGGCGAGATCGACGTCCGCATCACGTTGGTGTGCACGCTCCAAGCCAACTTGAATCTCGGGCAGGTCGGACCCTTGGTTCGTCTGGCTGCAGAAACGAAGCACATCGCAGGGGTGTCGTTTCAGCCTGCGACCTACTCGGGTCGCAACGTGACGCCGGAAGAGCTCGAATCGAGAGTGACCTACCCCGACGTGGTGCGCGAGATCTGCGAACAGACGCCGTGGTTTCGACAGAGTGACTTTATGCCGCTCCCGTGTGCGCATCCCAACTGCCACACACTGACGTACGCGTTTCGGGAACAGGGTGGTCTGGTTCCACTGATGCGCTTCATTGACGGTCGCGAGCACAAGGAAGTGCTGGCAAACGGCATTGCATATACGCGCGCTCGCGGACGTCAGGTGGTCGAGGAATACCTGGCCAAACTGGGCTGCGATGCGAGTGGCTGTACAAGCCTGACCGGGATCCGTGAGCAAGTTCAGGATGCTGCCGCGCGAAGTGAGCACCCGAGTGAAGCCATGTCGTTCTTCGAGAAGGCGCTCACCGAAAAGCTCTCACCCGAGAACGTGTTTCGCATCACGATCACCAACTTCCTCGACGCGTACACGTTCGATGTTCGTCGCTTGATGAAGTGCTGCATTCACCACGTTCTTCCAAGTGGCCACGTCGTGCCCTTTTGCGCGTACAACGTGCTCTACCGACCCGGTTTACTTCCGCTCCCCGAACTGCAGGATGCAGAGGACACCGAAGAAGAACTCGTCACGCTGCGCCGTCCGTGATCGACGTCGGGTACATCGCCATCATGTCGAGCGCGTTCGGTGTTGGCTGGCTCGTTCGCCGCAAAACCGTCGAACCGCTCCCGCTACCCAAACTACAACGCCTGGGTTTGGTGTTGGGTGCCGTGATCGGCGGCACGCTTGGCGCGAAAGTTCCGTTCCTGGCCATGGACGTCGACGGCCTACTCAGCGGATCGGGCTGGCTGAGTGACGGACGCACGCTCACGTTCGGTCTGGTGGGTGGTTATCTGGGCGTCGAACTCGCCAAACTCGCGATGGGCGTCACCATCAAGACCGGCGACAGCTTTGCGGTTCCATTGGCTGCGGCCGTTTCGGTCGGGCGACTGGGCTGTTTCTACGCGGGCTGCTGCTTTGGGGTACCGGTCGCATGGGGCGCAGACTTCGGCGACGGAATCGCGCGACATCCCACGCAGCTCTACGAAGCTTCGTTCCACGCCATCGCCGCTATCGTGCTCTACCGACTTGGACAGCAGCAACGCTTCGAAAGACAACGCGTGAAGCTCTACATCATGAGCTACTGCGTGTACCGATTCTTCACCGAGTTCATTCGACCTGAGCCACGCATGGCGTTGGATCTAACGCTCTACCAGTGGGCGACACTCGCATTCATTCCGCTCTTTGCTCTGCTGTGGTGGTTGGACCGCCCCACCCGTATGCTCGACACGTGACGCCGCTCAAAATCGCGTTCATCGGCTCGCATGGTGTGGGCAAGACCACGCTCTGTTACGGCCTCGCGGCGCGACTCAAGGCGCGCGACGTGGTGCTCGATTTGGTTCACGAGGTCGCTCGTCGATGTCCTCTGCCCATCAACGAGGCCAGCAACATCGCCGCACAGTCGTGGATTCTGCACACGCAAATCGCAGATGAACTCGCAGCGTCTGCGCGGCACCCCGTCGTGATCTGTGATCGCAGCGTCCTGGACAACTACGTGTACATGCTTTTGCGCGTAGGACGACAACCTGGTCTCGAAGCGATGGTCGCTTGGTGGCTTCAGTCCTATGACCTACTCGTGCATGTTCCGATCGTTCAAGATCTGCAGGCCGACGGGCTTCGATCGACAGATCCTGCGTTTCAGCAGGCCGTTGATGAGCGGCTCCGCAAGGAGTTGGCACTTCGCGAGATCCGGTTCATGTCACTAGACCCAACGACTCGGGAACAGTGGCTCGACCAAGTCGAAGCCGAACTTGAACAGCGACTGGATACCCCTCAGCTTCCTTTGCTCTGACCGTGGTTCAAAAAGAAGACGACGACGACAATCCTCTGGCCGATCGCGGTCTCGCCATCGCGTTGGCGCTGGTGGTGGTGTCGATGATTATCGGTGGGATCATCTCGGTTCTCTGGGGGCGTTCAACGTGGATGGACGCAGTCGACGACGCGGAACGCGCGCGCCAGCGAGCCGCAGAGCGTATCCATGCCGAACAGCGCTAAGCCGGAGCAGGCCAACAAACTCGTCTCGCTCGCCATGGTTGCGGCCGTGGGCACTTTCGCTGCGATTCACGCGCTCTACTACCTGCCACGCACCGTCGACGACATGTTCATCTTTCTCCGATACGCGGAGAACATCGCTGCCGGAGATGGGGTTGTGTACAACCTCGGCGAACAGGTCGAAGGTTTGTCGAGTCCGCTGTGGACGCTGTTGCTGGCGATCGGCGAGCTCATCGGTCTCGGCGGAGTCAGTTGGGCCAAGGCGCTGGGCATTGCGTCGTTTGTGCTGCTGAGCATCGGCACCTATCGGTTCGCACGCGAAGTTGCGTACGGCTCTCGCACCGCTGCGTGGCTCGGCGTGCTGGCGCTGGCGCTCAACAGCTACGTGATGTCGTGGACCTTGTGGGGCCTCGAAACGCCGCTGCATCTGGCGATGATGATGTGGACTGCGGTGTTTGCATGGCGCGTGACGGAGCGCGGAACACGCCGAGATGTCATCGGTCTGTGCGTCGCTGGAATCGCGTTTGTATGGGGTCGCCCAGAAGCACCGTTGTTTCTGGCACTGATCGGTTTCGGTGTCGCGTTTCGGGATCGGAAGACCTACCGCGAGCGCATCCGTCGGGCTTTGGTTCCCGGTTTGGTCGTGAGCGCTGCGTGGGTCGCGATGATGGTGGCGCGACGTCTCTACTTCGGCGTCTGGTTGCCTCACACCCACTACGCCAAGCAAGGCCACGGGTTTGACGTGGAGCGCTTGGGCAGCCTCGTGGTTCAAGGTGCATCGCCCTTGGAAGTGGCTGTGTTGGTGTTGGGACTCGCGGCGGGTGTGTGGTGGATGACGCGCGGACGCCACACGCCACTGCTGATCCTGCTGGGCAACATCTTTTTCGTCAGTGTCGTGCGCTTGGACTGGATGCCCAACGTTCGGCACTTTCTTCCGCTGACGATCCTTCTCCCTGTCATGGTGTTGGCCGCGTCCGATGAACTGCGACGTCACGCAGGGTGGCGACGCATGTCGGGTGTGGTGGGAACGTTGCTGGTTGTCGGCAACGCGTTTCTGATCGCCCGCACCGACTCGCGTTTCAGCCCCAACGACTTTCGCACGCATGGTGGCGGCGAGAACTGGGTACGCCCCAAGAGCCTCGAAGCGTGGGACGACACCATGGACTGCTTGGCACGTCGTACTCCGGCGCACATCGATGCGATGAACGAGTTCGACCACGGGATGATCACGCAGCTGTACCGAGTGCTCGAAGCCAGCGCGGACCCCCTCGACGAAAGCTGGTACGTCGCGCGCGACATCGGACGCGTGGGCTGGCTCTCACCGGTGAAGGTGTTCGATACAGACGGCTTGTTCACTCCGGCAGTTGTGCAGTCCGAAGCATGGCAAGACGGCGAGGTTGTTGATGCCGACCTGATCAACACCGCTCTCGACCGAAACGTCGTGGGGACCGAACTCTTTGGAACCTGGATGCAAGCCACCATGCGCAGTCGGGTCGCGCGTCAGCGCTATCGTCCGATTCCTGGGATGGGCTACCCCTACCTGCGGCCCGTCGATGTTGAGTCGCCAAGCCGCGACACCATTCTTGAGCGCTACGAAGCGGCACTCGCGAAGATGCCGTCGAGCTACTACCTGATGACGCTCTATGGCGAGGGGGTCGGTGCCGCGATCGAACGGCGCGTCGAGAGCGTGCGCTTTCATCTCGAGACCCCGCCTACAGTCAACGCACTGCCTGACGACCTCGAAGGTGGTGTGGCCGTGCTGGATGGAAGCATCGAACTGTTTGGGTGTCGGGCACCGGCGGCAGTCGAACGGGGCACCCGGTTTCGTTTGGAGTGTTTCTTTCAACCCAACCAACCCGTGCGACGGGACTACACCGTGTTCGTTCATCTCGAAGGACCCGGTGGGCAACGCGTCGTCGCCGATCACGCTCCCGGCGGTGGCTTTCATCCCAGTACAGAGTGGGAACCTGGTGCGATTGTCCGTACCGGCGTAAGCGTGCAGATGCCTGAAGAAGCAACATCACTTCGTGCGTGGGTGGGACTGTTTATGGGGAATCATCGCGCACGTGTGACCGGAGGCACCACAGACAACGTGGGTCGCGTGCGGGGTCCTGAGATCCGAGCTCTATAAAGAACTGGCGCCCCTCGTCCGATGGGATCGGCAACCCCGATGCCTCTCCGAATCGCCATCCTTGTTCTGCTCGCCGCCTGCGCGTTCGAACCCGCTACGGACGTTTCGGTCTACACCTTGAGGTCCGACACCACATCGACTGATGAAGAAACCGTGGACCTCAGTGTTCCAACGAACGGATACGTCTTCGAGGATGGTGCGGCGTTGGATCCCGAGCTTCGTGCGCGCGTGGATATGGTTTGTCCCGATGGAACCGAGATGGGTTTTGACGATTGGTATTCGACCCAACCCGAGATCCTGCGTCGCGCATTCGAAGGTCGACGCACCAGCATTGCCGCAACGCCAGAGACCGCACTGCATGCTCTGCGCGGCTCCGATCCGACCTGCAACTGTGACGTCGAGTGCTGGTACTGCCCCGATGGCGCCGTGATCTGTGCGTTCGACTGCGCCGACTTCTGTATTTGAGCTGAATCGTGTGAGGTCTCCCACACGCGCACCGATAGATATGATCTGAAACGGGAACGCGGATACTCTGTGCGCCAGCACTTGGGAGAGTCCGCATGAAGTACGCCGCTTGCTTGTCCATGATCGTGTTCGCTTTCGTCGCCTGTGGAGACGACGACCGACCTGGCGGAACGCGAGACACAGGTCCCGGTTTCGACAGCGCGGTCGACGGTGACCTTCCGGACATTCCCGGAACCGATAGCGGCGCGTTCGATCCTTTCGACCCGGACAACGCGTGCGGCTTGTCCACCATCGAGACCGAGCGCATTCCGGGCAGCTTGCTCATCGTGTTCGACCGTTCCGGTTCGATGGACAACGAGGTTGGTGGCTCCACCCGTTGGAACCTTGCGGTCGCTGGCATGAACAGCGTGCTCAGCTCAGTCAGTGATGAACTTAACGCCGGATTGATGCTCTTTTCCGCGGGTGGTGACTGCGATGTGAGCTCGACACCCGATGTGGCCATCGCGCCTTTGTCGACGAGCCGATCCCAAATTCAGAGTGTCCTGGCGAGTAACAGCCCGGGGGGCTCGACGCCTTCGTACGCCGCTCTGGAAGCTGGCTACGACTACCTCGACACCCTCGACACCCCTGGTCAGCGCGGACTCGTGCTTGTGTCCGATGGCGGTGAGAGTTGTGAGTTCGAGCGGCGCTCCGAAGTCATGGCGCGTGTTCAAAACGAGAACTTGGCCAAGGGTCGGTTGACCTTCGCAGTCGGTCTCGATTTCGCGAACAACGACCTTTCGACGATTGCGTTCAACGGTGGAACGCCGCGCGTTCCCGGCTGCCTTGCCGAGTGCACCAGTGGAAGCTGCTTGAACGAGTCGGACTGTAGCGGCGCGCCCTGCGTACAGATTCTCGAAGGCGAGCCCGGCTTTTGTTCGTGTGAGAACGATGGTCAGTGCGTGATGCCGCAGACCTGCAATCCGCCGCCCATCATGATTCCGTGCCTTGGGCTTCCGCCTGCATTCTGTGAGGCCGCAAACGCCAACCGTTGCACCGGCGAAGCCAACTGCTGCCACTACAATGCAGCCGCGAGCGACTTCCAGGCCCAGTTTGAGGATGCTTTGGATGAGATTGCGCGTCGCTTGCTCGACAGCTGCGTGTTTGATGTTCCCGCGGGAACCGAAGGTTTCAACCCTGGTCAGGTCAACGTCGGTGTGACGTTTGAAGGCGAAGAGCGACAGGTTCTGCGACGAGGTGACGATCCCTCGGTCGATTCGTGGAGCTACACGGACCCGAGCAACACGTCGCTGGTGATTCAGGGACCGATTTGTGATCGGTTGTTGATGGGTGGAGCGACCGTCGAGATTGTTTTGGGTTGCGATACCATTCTCATCTGACGCTCTTGAACAAGAAATGCGGATTGCGAAACTTAAACGCGATCTAAAATGGCGACACGAGGCTAGTCCTTGAGCTTGGCGCGCGTACGTCTGCTCGCCTCGAGGTTCGTAGCTGCTGTCTGACTCGAAGCAGTCAGAATGGCTGTGAGCTGGCGCGCTTCTTCGATCGCGTGACTCACGGCCTCGCTTTGTTCGAGGAGTCCTGCACGAACGAGGAGTCGAAGCCAGTAGCGGGTCTCCCGTACCTCTTTCAACGCAATGCGAAGCTTGTGCACAAAGTCCTTCCGACTTTGCGCACCTCGAGCTTCTTCGTAGTTGGCGCCTGGTGAGGTTCCAGCGCTCTGCAACTGAGTAATAATCTTACTGGGCACACCAGCACGGGCGAGTTGCGGCCCGACTTTCAAAACAAAAGCCGCGAGGTCAAGCAAACGCTCCGCGATGTCGTCACCTTTTCGCGGAGGATCGGTCGCATTGTCCATGCCCACTCATCGGTCTGGCCCCGTCGGAGTTGCGCACAACCTCGAACCCATTCGCGTTCAAGTTTAAGTTTCGCAATACGCATCTCTTGTTCAAAGACGAAAAGGGTTTGCCCCCGCTTCCAAAAAGAAGCGAGGGCAAGAGGTAGAGGACTTGGATTGGTTTGTTTTGTTTGGGTGGTTACGAGGCAGCCCCAAAGCTGCCAGGCTCATGCATGCCCCACCCACGCACATCGCTGATCATCAGGCGCGTGAGGAGGTCGTTGAAGTACTCCACGGCAACACGGTCGGTATCGGCTTCCTGGTGCGCGTTTCCGATTCCGCTGTCGTCGGTCAGGTAAACGTACGGAGTACTGGTGAAGGTGCCCATGGCACGGAACAAGACTTCAACTTGGCGATTCGAACCGCTTGCGGCGACCGGCAGGATTCGAATGCCACGCTGCGCGGCTGCGATCATGGCTTCACGGTACGTGAACTGAGTGCTGTAACGCTTGGGCGGTGCGTCGGCGATGACGACGAGAACACGCGCCGCGTTGCCCTGGCTCCACGCCAGACCGTTGAAGGCGGTCTGCAGTCCGGCGTTGACGTCCTCGGGGTAATCACCACCGCCGCTGGCACGAATCTGCTGCATGGCGCGGGCGAATCCTGCGACGTCCTGCGTGAACGCAATGCGCTGCAGAGGCAGTGAATCGTTGCGGTCGCGATAGAACACCGCACCCACGCGCACCGTGACTTCGGGAGCCTCGGAGCGAACGCGCTCCACAATGCTCGCAACCTCGGAGTTCACGTAACGAAGCTCGTCTTCCATCGAACCGGTCACGTCGATGAGAAAACCAAGGTCCAACGTGCGAGGTGCTTGCTGCTGCTGATTCGCGAGACGCACGGTGATGTCCTGGCCGTCACCTTGATGCGGCACGTGGACCTGCACCTGCGCACTGACTCGGTTCGCCGTAATGGTTGCGACCATGCTGCCGTTGGCGCGCGGCATCATCACACCGGGAAAGAAGTCCCAACGGCCATCGGCGTGCGTACGTCCTTGAACGGCCTGCTGACGCGCGTCGTGAATCGTGATCTGCGCATCGTTGACCGCACGACCTTGGCTGTCGACGACCTTGAAGCGAACACGTCGGCTCATGTCGAGACCGATGTTGCGTACCTCGAAGGGGTGCCGACTCAAGAAGTGAAGGTAGTTGCCGCGACGATCGTGGTCGCCCACCGATGCAGCGGTGAGCAGCTGAACGGGCGCCAACTGCTGCTGAGGAATCTCGGGCTCGGGCTCGTGAATCGTCGGCGGGGTGTCGACCTCGACGGTGACCGTGGTGGTTGTCGTCGTCGTCACGGTCGTGGGAGTCGCCGCGGTCGTCGGTGCGACCGGAGTCACGGCCGGAGCACCTTCGGTCGCGCCGGTGGCGCCACCGAGCGAAACCGATGCCCGCGCTTGAACACGTGCGGTCGTTGCCGAGTCCGCCGCAGGGGCTCCCGCCGTGACGGCACCTGCGCCATCTCCGCCTGCAAAGCTGGGTTCCGCGGCTTCGCCACCACCGCCGTGGCTCACGTCCGCGTAGCTCACATCCGAGCTTTCCTCTGCGCCACCGCCGTAGCTCATGCTGCTACCGCCGCAGCCCAGTACCGTAATCAAACCCCACATGATCCATCGCCGCATGACTTCGTTCCTCCGTCGCTTCGGGGGGATAACGAGGCAGCGTTCGCGGACTTACACAGCGAAGCAGAAAAATGTCGGGGGTCAGAAACTCGGGGGAAAACGGGGTGTTTTCGAGCAGGTTCGGGTCCGTACGGACTACGTCCCCACACGGACCACGAACTATCGTGCGTTGCTTCGGAGGAACGACGCGCTGTCGACGTAGAGCTGAGCCGGAGACTCACCAAAGTTTACGTGGAGCTGATAGCGCTGAGGCGGCGCACTGATGCGCTGCGCAATACATGAAGCCATCGAGGGATCGGCGTCGTAGAGTGCTCGAACTCGGCCGTCCGGTTCGACCAGAAACGACAAGGCCCAACTCGGCGGTCGATCGGCCGCCGGAATGCACTCCAACACAAGAGCCGTGCGTTGCCGAACGCGTCGAACCCAAGAGAGATCGAACTGGGTCGGTGTGCCGCGTTGGTTGGCTGGGCTCCACGGATCCAGCACCTCAATGCCAAGTCCTTCACACGCCGCCTCAGCGATCGGGCCATGGTGATGGGTACGGACAGCCTCGACCCGCATTCGGAAGAAGTCGGGAAAGTGGTCGTCAGTTCCAGTGCGGCGAGGCGGATTGGCGGCCTGTCCGGGAATGTTGCACGCCTGCCGCGGCTGCGAGGGTTGCGATGGCTGTGTATTGGGACGACGACGCCGAGCACTACGATCGACGACGTACACGCCGGCCGGTCGCTCGTTGGTGAAGTTGAGGACAAGCTCGTAGTTCCCGCTCCCCCGAAAACGAACCTGACGAAGCGTGCGGAGGACGCAGTCGGCGTCAACACCACCGCGCACCCGCAGAGGAGACAGCTGCACACGGTAGCGGACCAACGCTCGACGATTTCGTTCGCAACGACTGAGTGCTCGTCGCACGCGGCGAGCCGCACGCATCAACTCTCGTTCACGCGCGGTGGTCTCGTTGGGCACCCACGGGTCGAGCACATCTCCATGCGCAATGACCGTGGTCGGAAAGCGCGTGAGCGAGCCAAGGTTGGGATCTGGACGGGGCCGCGCTCGCATCCCCATCGAACTCATCGAACTTCCCATCGAAGGCTGAGCGGTGTCCCAGGGGTTGAGCACATCGGTCTGCATCCGCGATTGAGCCGTCGCCGGCAGGCTCATCGCGACCCCAGCGAACACGAGGAGAATCCGCATCGGCCAGAAGGTTAGCAGCCTGGGTGTAAGCGTAGGCCCCGGCGCGCGTTGAATCCTTGAAAGGCACACCTAAATGCAGGACAAGCAACATCAGTCGTGCGTTCTGACGACCTGCAAAGCAAAGATCGGCTGCGTTGGGAGAAGCAGCTTGTGCGCAAAGCCGTCGATGGCGACCGGCAAGCGTTCGGGCAGCTCTATCACGAGTACGCGCCGAGGATTTTCTCGCGGGTCCTCATGCCCCGATTGGGCAACCGTGCCGCAGCCGAAGATGCGCTGTCTGAAACCTTCCGCACGGCTCTCGAACGCCTGCACCAGTTCAAGCCTCAGGGCGTCAGCTTCTACTTCTGGCTGTCTCGGATCGCCATGAACAAAGCGACTGACATGCACCGGGTCAAAGCCCGCACACATCGCGCGCTTACTAACTTTCACGAGTTGGTGGTGCCGACCCGCCCCAAAGACGCGCAGCCCGGCAAAGAACTCGAAGCGCAACAAGAGCTCGAACTGGTGCGCGCACGTATGGCCGAAGTGTTTGAACAGCTCAATCCGCGCTACCGACGAGCGATTGAGCTACGCTTTCTCGAGGACAAGTCGCGCCAAGAGTGCGCCGAGATTCTCGAGGTGAAAGTCGGAACGTTTGACGTGTTGATCTTGCGGGCGCTTCGCGCCTTCCGAAAGAAATGGGACGAATGAGCGAACACGACCAGTTCGATGAACCCTCCGAGGAGGAGCTCGCCGAAGCGGCAGCGCTCGCGCGTGCCCTGGAGCGCGGGACGGCCCAATCCCCGCCCGAGGACGCGCTTCAGGCAGCTGCGTTGTTGAGTTTTAGCCGCGATGGCGCGGAGCTTTCGCAGGATCGCGCGGACAAGATTCTCGCGGACGTGTTCGCGGAAGCGAAGGTGCGCCGACCCGAAAAGGCGAGCGCGTGGTGGCGTTGGCTCGTTCCGGCCAGCCTCGTCGGCGTCGCGGCAACAGCCGCTGTGCTGATCTCGATCAATCCCGGAGTATCGGATCCGACCACCCTCCCCGCACCGACGCAGAGCTTGCTTCAAGCTCAAGCCGCGGCGGCCTCGGGCGACACCGATTCTCTCGGAGAAGCGATGGACAACTACCGCAGCAGCGTGCTGTCGAACTTGGAGCGTCGCTACCGATGAAAAGCATCGTCCTCAACTTGCTCGTGGCTGCACTCGTCTGGGGTGCGCTTGCCTGTGGCAACGAGGACGCCGCAGCGTACATGGCCGAAGCACGTTCGGCCCATGCGCGTTTTGAACGCGAACTGACCAACGAGCGTCCGGACCAAGCGAGCCAATCGTTGGAAGCTTTTCTCGAGCTGCCGGTTCCAGAGAGTGTGAATGAAGACGACGCTCGCGTAGTCCGACATGACATGTACTACCGACTGTCCGACTTGGCGCTCGATCGCGACAACGCACAGGGCGCGCGTGAGTGGGCGGACCGAGGACTGAACGAAGCGGTTCATGAGGACGTCTTCACGGCCAATCTCTACGTTGCCCGCGGTGCGGCACGCGAAGCACTCGGTGAGGACGTGGAAGCGGCATCGGACTACCACGAAGCCCTGTTGATCAACGATGCTCTCCTGCAAGCTCTTCTGGGCGAAGGAGACACGGAATGAAACGGGTATGCGCGGTCCTGTCGTTGTTGTTCTTGGTCCACTGTGGTGGCTCGGCATCACCATCGGTCACCGAAGAAGCGGGCGGCGACGGAGCGTACGCCGACACCGCAGGAGGCGCTGAAACCACGTCCGTTCAAACCGGCGGCGTACGCGAACCTGGCATGGAACCGTCGATCGACTCCGGCACAACCGAGCAGGGTCCGGAGTCAGACCTGTACAGCGAACTCGTGCAAGCGAGCATCGACTTGGACAACGCGACGACGCTCGCGGCGGTCGACTGCACGAGCGCACGTGACTTACGTGACCGTATTTGCGAGCTGAGCAGTCGTATTTGCGAGATCGCGGGCGAAAATCCGAACGACCAACCCACAGCGGAGCGATGTGCGGATGGACGTGCGCGTTGCGAAGGTGCGTCTGATCGTGTGGCGCAGAGCTGTCCTTAGGTGAAAAGAAAACGCCCCGTCCACTAGGACGAGGCGTTTTCAGTGTCAGGCAGCGGCCAATGCCAACCGGCTTTCCTTCGCCGCAGCCTTCCAGCCGTTGCGCAGCAACCGGTGCCACAGCAAGCCCGCACCCACGATGATCTCGAGGCACAAGCCCAGCCAACCACCGAGCGCACCCAACCCGGCTTCGTAGCCAAGCAAGTACGTCAGCGGAGGCGTGCACAACCACGCCGTGGTGATTCCGAGCACAGCCGCATAGCGAACATCGCCCACACCACGCAGCGCACCACGCGCCATCACGTTCGCAGCATCGAAGATCTGGAACACAGCTGCCACGTAGAGCAGGTGAATCGCCGCTGTACGCAGGGTGGGATCGCTGGTGAACGCACTCGCTATCGGACCCGCAAACGCCACGAGCACGAGCGTGCACAACGCAGCGTATGCAGCAGCGATTTTGAGTCCTTCACGAGCGACCTCGTGCACGAGCGCATCGCGATCGGCACCCACCGCTTGTCCTGCCAACACAGACACAGCTTCCGAGAAAGCCAGGGTGGGCAAGAACGTGAAGTGGATGACCTGCAGGGCGATTTGGTGCGCCGCCATCTCGAGTTCACTCAACGCTGCAAGCAAACCCGCCAACACGGCGAAGGCTCCGACTTCCAGCAAGAACTGAATGCCGGTGGGCAGACCCACGCGCCACAGGTTCTTGAGATCCCGCATGCGTGGACGCGCCCACTTGTGCGTACCAGCGACCAAGATGCCGGCTTCGATCACGTGTCCGATCACCGTGGCCCACGCAGCTCCTGCCACGCCCCAGCCAAAGTGCATGATGAACAGGTAGTCGAGACCGATGTTGACCACGTTGCCCGTCACCACCGCGACCATCGGCGAATGCGAGTCGCCCAAGCCGTAGCGACCTTCGCGCAACGCCACGTAGGTCATCACCAAGGGCGTGCCCAAGAGACGAATCCACACGTACTCATGCGCCGCCGCGCCGCTCTCCGCGGTTGCTGTGATGTAGGGCAGCACGCTGGCCAACCCGAATCCAGCAACGGCAATAAACGTCCCGACCGCCAGTGCGACGACGACGCCAGCACCGATGTGTCGCGCGACATCGTCTTCGTGACCTGCACCGACAGCGTGCGAGACGTTGATCTTCACGCCACGCAGCAAGCCCATCGGAAAACAGATGGCGACGAACGCTGCCGTACCGCCCAGACCCACACCGGCAAGCGCGGCGGGGCCGATCTGGCCGACGAAAAGGGTGTCGACCAGGGTCATCACGGCATACGAGACCATCGACACTGCGATGGGCCACGCCAGACGCAGCAGCTCTGCGCGCGGCGCCGTTCTCCAAGCTAAATCGTTTTTCTCGGCGCGATGTGCGCCCTCTTCGCTCTCTTCGTTATTCATGGGGAGCCAGCCATTCCTCGAACGTTAGAAACCAAACAAAACAACGTGAAAAGGAACCAAGGTCAGCTCACGGCATCGCGGAACAACCACGAAAAACGCCGCGAGCCCTTGAGGTCCCGCGGCGTGAAAGACTCAACGATGAAAAGATCAGTCGGTGAGCAACTCCTCCGCGGGAGGGGCGAAGACGCAGTCCGCCCCAAGAACACCCATCGGCTTGCGTGCCGAAGCGTGTGCCCAAATACGGGCGACCGAGATACCGGTCTGCTGGGGGCAGCGAGAATGGAGTGGAGTGGACTGCTTCATTGAGATCACCTCTCAACTCAGAGATGACTTCGTTTCCGCGGATCGTCAAGGTCGAAGTTAGGTCGCCCATCGAGTGGGTCAGTTAACCACTCGAAACGTGAGAACAATGCCCGACGGATATTTCGTCAGCCGTTTGTTTTCAGCAGGCCGAACGCGCCAAGCTCGGTGCGCAGTTGATCCGCGTGTTCAAACAGGATTCCCTGCATGCCTACGGCGCGAGCGGCATCGACGTTCACAGGACGATCGTCCACAAAAACAAAGCGTTCCGGCTGACCACCAAGTTCCTCAATCGGGCGGAGGTATGCCTTGGGGTCCGGTTTCCGCACTCCGGTCTTCCAACTGACAAAGCGCCAATCGAGAAACCGCGTGAGCGACAGCTTGTCTTCGATCCATTCGGACCACGTCGGGTAGTTGCTCAGCGCGTAGGTCGGAGCACCCAGCTCGCCAAGCAACGCTTCCATTCCCGGAAGAAAGCGATACGACGCTCGCACACACTCCACGAAGCCGGTCTGGTCGTAGTCGCGCCCATCCGCGAAAAATCCGCGTAGAAACTCAGCATTCTCGATTTCACCTCGCTCAAAGCGAAGCCAAAGGTCGGGGTGCTTGGCCGCAATCAGTTCGTCCAGGGTCATCTTGAAGAACCGAGGCATGTCCTCGGTGAACGGCTCGTGAACAACCGTTCCCATGATGTCGAGCAGCAGAATCAAGGCCCTGCGAGGGTAGCAGGAGCGGTACCCTCAAGCGTGCCCACCGATCAGGACATCATCGCCCAAGTCAGCGATGCACTTCCGGTCGGTGTTTGGGTCGCGCGCGCTCCGGGCGGTGAGTTCGTCTACGCGAACTCCATGTTCCGCGAGATCATGGGCATGCCGGGGCTCGAAGACGTCGCGCGCGGTGAGTACGCGGAGCCGTATCGTATCTACAACACGGAGGGCGAACTCTACCCCGAGGAGCAGCTGCCCTTTGTTCGAGCACTCCAAGCGCGCGACATCGTCATGGTCGACGACATCGTGATCCACGGCGCAACGAAGAGGAACATTCGTGCGTATGCACGTCCCGTGTTCGAAGGCGACGACATCACCTACGTGGTCATCGCGTTCTTCGACATCACGCGAGAGGTGCAAGCAGAGCGCGCAAGTGCCGAATCCGAATCGCGGCTTCGTCAAACGCAGCGCATGGAGTCGCTCGGCAACCTCGCGGGCGGTGTCGCACACGACTTCAACAATCTGCTGGGTGCGATCAAGCTCATCACCAGTTCGCTGCGCGCGCGGGAAGACGACCCCCGAAAACGAACCCAGTTGGAGACGATCGACGCCGTTACCGAGAGCGCATCCAAGCTTGCGCGGGCTTTGCTGACGTTCGCAGGTGGTGGCAAAAACTTGAGCGCACCGATCAACGTCAAGCACGCGATCAGTGCAGTGAGAAAGATCTTCGCCCACGCGCTCGACAAGAAGATCGAACTCGTCCTGGACCTGGTGTCAGAGGGCGAGATCCTTGGTGACCATGCGCGATTAGAGCAACTGGTCATGAACTTGGTGCTCAACGCCCGCGACGCGATGCCGGAGGGCGGCAGACTTACGATTCGGTCGCGCGACGAGGCTTCTGCAGTCGTGATTGAAGTGGTCGACGAAGGTCCTGGCGTACCCGCGGAGATTCGCGACCGCATTTTTGATCCGTTCTTCACGACGAAGAAGGGCGCGCAACCTTCGAGCTCGGGACTTGGGTTAGCGACGGTGTACGGAATCGTCGAAAGCCATCAAGGCTCGATCGACGTTCTCGATGCGCCCGGTGGCGGAGCGCTTTTCCGCGTCACGTTTCCGGCGATCGAACCCGAAGGCGTGGAGCCGGTCAAACAGTCGGACGAACCCATTCACGGCTCGGGTTTGATCTTGGTGGTCGACGACGAGCCGGTTCTCCGTCAGGCAGCCATGCAAGTACTCGAGTGGTTGGGCTACGAGGCGATTGGAGCCAAGGATGGCCTCGAGGGCGCAGAAATTTATCGGGAGCGGAGTGCCGAAATCCGCGGAGTGCTCTTGGACATGAGTATGCCCCGACTCGACGGCAAGGGTTGCTACATGGAGATGCGCAAGATCAACCCGGATGTGCGCGTGTTGCTCACCACGGGCTACGCGCTCAACGAAGAAGCGCAGTCGATCATGGACATGGGCGTGCGCGGCTTTATTGAGAAGCCGTGGAACATGCAGCAGCTGTCCGAAGCACTTGCGAAGGTTCTCGAGTAGGCGAGTAGCGGTTGCTGACGCGCCTTCAACGCAGTCTGATCTTTCCTCGACATCTGTTGAGAACCGACGAGGCCGCGTTTCGCGATGAACCCGGACTCGAACGTTGGACGGTGCACAGTGATGAAGGCCCCGTCGAAGCGTTCTTTCTTCCAGCCAAAGATCCCGACGCGCCAACAGTCATTCATTGTCACGGCAACGGTGAACTCATCGACTATTGGGTTCGACCACTACGTCGCTATCGGACCATCGTGAACGTGTTGCTCGTCGAGTACCGCGGCTACGGTCGCTCTGCGGGTTCGCCTTCCGAAGCGAAGATCGCCCACGACCTGGAGGCGTTTCACCACCAGTTACGGGAGCGCACACAAAGCGCCTTGTTCGTGCACGGACGATCCCTCGGAGGCGGCGCGGTGTGCACGCTTGCCGCTTCGGGTGTTCCCGTTGCCGGCATGATCCTGGAGTCGACGTTCACCTCGATCCCGGATCTGGTTTCTTGGGCGCCGCGACGTTTGCTCTCGGATGTGTTCGACAACCACGCCGTGTTGCGGAAACTCGATGTTCCCGTGCTCTTTCTCCATGGCAAGCACGACGAAATCGTTCCCTACACGCATGCGCAACGAAACCTGAGTGCGGCGAAACGCGGTGAACTCGTCACGTTCGACTGCGGGCACAACGACATGCCACAGAACGCCCGTTGGTGGGCGAGTGTGTCCGAGTTCGTGCAGTCGCAGGATCAATCGGTGTAGCTGACCACGTAGGTGGACAACGCAATGTTTCCACCTCGCGGGTCACCGCCAGCAAAACTTGCGTCGTACACCAACTCGTTGTCACCGGAGACCACGTCATCAGTGATGTCGAAGCGACGTGCATCGACGGGCCACCCGGGACACCACCCTGCTCGACGCGGCGCCCAGTTGCCGTACTGGCCTGGCACGACTCCCTCCGAGGCTAGATCTGCACAGCCAAGTGAGCGGCCAACCTCGTCCGGAAACGCGATCAGACTGGTACCGCCTCCGTTCACGGTGAACCGGTGCTCGTGTTCGCACCACTCTGCGCAGTTGTCTCCCTCGGTTTGCCCATGACCGCTCACGATCACCACGAGTTCCACACGCGTCGCTTCGTCAGGAACCGAAAACGTAAACGGCGGATGCGCATCGGCATAGTTCGCGTCGAAGTTGCCTCCTGTATACGCGCGTTGAACATCGAGCGACGAGGGCTCACCGCGTGTCGACAAACGAGCTCGCATCCACACATCACGCGGCGTCGCACGTTCCCACTCCGGTCCCATCGTGATCCGAAGTTGTTGTGTCCCACCCGCTCGAAGATGACCGAGGAAGGGACTGGCATCCATGATCCAACGCCGCTGACCGGGACGCGAATAAGGCGTGATCCACCGAACAATCTCGTGTCGTGTATCGCAGGTCTCATCCAAACAAACTTCGATCAACGCGATGCGGTCCCACTCGGAACACTCCGACGCGCGACCACGACAAAACACCTCCACGTCGATATCCAGGTGGTCGAAGCCAGCCATCGTTTCGGCGTCCGGCAACTCGATGTCGCGGATGAACACCCGCTCGGTCAGCGTCTCACCGTCCACGAAGGGCACAACGGTCGCATCTTCAGCATCCAGTCGAACCTGCAGATCGTGTTCGTAGTTGTAGTAGTCGGCTGCAAAAGCAGCCATTTGCAGTCGGCCCATGAACGCACCACCGGTGATCTGCGCCAAACTCCCAACCGGATCGAAACGCTGGTCCCGATCGATTCCAAACGCGTCGGCGATGCCGGGTTGTGCACGTGCGCGATCACCAGCCGAACCTTCGATCTCCAAGAGTGGAGTGACAACGAAGTGCAGACGCTCTCGCCACGCTGCGATCTCTTCTTCGGTGTAGAACTCGAAGGTCTCTTCAAACGCCGTGTTCAGTTGCTCGACACGCGCCCGTGCGTTGTCTTCGTAGCTCGTAAAGAAATACTGCACGTTCGGCGGCGACGACTCGAGCAATCGAACGGGTGGTGAGTTCCACACCGCATCGCCACGACCTGCCGCGTAGTTGATGAAAATGTAGCTCTCGCAACCGGTGAAGTTGTCGCGAAACGACCAGGTTCCATCCAGCGTTTCGACGGTGAAGTCCCCAGCAATGTCCCCATATTGGTCACCCGTTCCGGTCTGAAACTCGGCCGGGTCGTCGCACAGCGGAGGTTCAACAAACGCGTCGTGCGTGTCAGGCGCAACGAACGTGTCCACACCCACGTCCACAGTGCCGGTATCGAACGCATCGACCCCCGCATCCTCAGAGGGGGGAGACGAATCATCCCCGCACGCGAGACACACACACAACCACACGCACACCCAACGCATCGCCAAACTTTAGCGCAACTCGCGCCTGGATTCTTGTCGTCGACTCGGTTCGCAGCTACTTCTGCGCCATGGAGTACACCGACTATTGGGTCGTCAAAGGTGAGCCCACCGAGATTCGGACACGCTTGCAGAAAGTCGCGAAGAAGGGTGTCGTGGTCGATGTCGACGAGAGCGAGCTGGTGGCGTTCGTCGTCGAGGGTTACTCGGTGCTGGATGCGCCCAAGAAGCTGGCGAAACAGTTCGAATGGATGCTGGGCGTCTGGGACGCCGAAGGAAGCGCATGGGGCTTCGACCTGTGGATCGACGGCAAGGTGTTGGCGTCAGCGACGTACGGCGAGAACGCCGAGTGGGGCATCGACGAAGACCAGAATGGCTTCGAAGGGGATGTTGCCGCCACGGCGAAAGCACTGGGCATGACCAAGAAGAAGCTCGAGAAGTTCCTCGACGAAGACGGTGTCGAGAAGTTCTGCAAGGCGGTCGGGTTCGGTCACCACTACACGCTCTATCCACGCAACCTTCCCAAGGGCGTGATGCTCATGAGCGAAATGATGTGACGCTACGCCTGAGTGCGTGGATGAAAGCGCAGTTTCAGGTTTCGTGGACCCAGCGTAAACCCGATGCGCTCAGTCACTTCGGGGACGACCGGTTCAAGATCAAACGACTTCGCCACCATCGAAGCGATCATCGCAGTCTCGAGAAGCGCGAGCGGACGACCAGGACAAATGCGCGGTCCACCGCCAAACGAGAAGTCGAGCTTGGGCGTGTGTGCCAAACCCTTTGGGCGTTCATCATCCAACCAGCGTTCGGGCAGAAACTCGTCCGGGCGTCCGAAGTTGGCGGCGTCGTTCATGATGTGCCGCGTCATCACGAACACCGGAGTCCCGGAAGGAACGGGGACGTCACCGTAGGGCGTGCCGTTGAGCACAGCACCCTCAAGCGCTTCTGAAAACAGGATCGCACCCACCGGACGAAGACGTCCTGCTTCGTACGCGACGGCGGCGGTGTACGGCAGCTTTCGCGCGGCCTCATGCGAAGGCAGAACCTGGCCATCGAAGGCGGCTTCAGCTTCCTGACGAAGTCGGTGTGCCACACGCGGCAATCGCGACGCGTAGTGCAGCATCCACGCTGCAGTGTTCGCGGTGGTGTCCTCTCCAGCGATCAGGATCGAGAGCACATTCGAGTACACCTCGTGATCGGTCAGTGCGATCGAAGGATCGTCGTCATCGCGAGCCACGAGAAGCGCTTCGATCATGTTGCGGGGAGCATCCACCTCGCCTTCATCCAGGCGTCGACGTGCGTCACGAATGAGGTCCATGACGATCTCCGAGACGGCTCGGATCGAGTTCTCGAGCTCGCGATCACGCGCGAACTTCAGACCGTAGCGCCAGTACGGAATCGGGTTCGCCATTCGGCGCGCCACGGAGGGAAACACGACTTGCAGGTGCCGTCGCAGTACATCCGGTCCGCGCCGGAGCGTGTCGAAGTCTTGCCCCAGTGCGACGGCGCCAGTGACATCGATGGCGTAACGCATCAGCTCCGCGACCACGTCGACCGGCTCACCATTCTGTTCGGCGAGATGCGCACGAAGTCGACCGGTGATCTCCGACACGCGCTCGAACGATGCCAAGAGAGCACGACTATTGAACCCGGCCATCACCAAACGACGCTGGCGCTTCCACGCGGCACCTTCTGCGGTGAACACGCCGCGGACGCCAATCTCCTCGATCACGTCGCGCATCACGCGGTACCGCGCAAACCGAGTCGGCCGAGAGCGAACCACCTGTCGCGCGATCTCGCCATCTGCGATGACGACTATGTCGCGACGCGGTGTTCGAACCCGAAAGAGCGGACCTTGCTCGGACGCCCAGTTTTCTAGAACCGAGTACACGTCCGAACCCACACCACTGAGATCGAGCAAGTGTCCGACGACCGGCAACGCACGCGGCATCGGTAGTGTCGATAGCTCAGTCATGATGCTCGCCGATGTTCAAACTCATGGTGCCGACCCCGTACGGATTCGTTCGCGCTCCGTCTCTACAACGTCGTACGCCCAGGCCACACCGGCAATTTGAAACAAGGCGATAAACGCCACCACCATTCGAATGCTCCAGTTTCGTCCACGAAACGAAGCTGCAGCCATACCCATCACCAATGCGAGCCAGGTGATCCACACGACCGGATTGCCGCGTACTTCGTCGGCGAACGAGAGGACCGACACCGCAGCTCCCGAAAGCGTCTGGTCTCCGCCGTAGTGCATCAGCCACTCCATCGAGTCTGGAATCGATACGAAGACGAGCCAGCCCATGGCAAGTTGGGCAATCACCAACCACAGCGCGAGCATGGCTCCCGACGACGCTCCCGAACTCACGGTTCGAAGAATATCGGGCTGGTCACACCGAAGGGGATTCGATCTTGGTGAATCGGATCCATGGCTTGGTCGCCTTTTGCGTGGAAGACAACCCACGAACCACCGACATCAACGTTCGCATCGAAACGAACCACATCCATCGACTCGGCAATGTCGATCGACTCCGACAGCGCACCATCGACCCATACCTCAAGAACATCGACATCAACCCAAGGCGGAGCCTGAACCCGCACGCGTACCGATTCGGTGGATGCTGCGCCACGTACCGTTCCGCCAGGGCGCACGTCATCGCGCGCCCACGCATCGATGTACACGCCGCCCACCACGGTGAAGCGACCGGAACGCACACCATCGCGCACCACGTTGGGACCCATTGTGCGAAGTGTTTCGACGGAGTCTGTTCCAAGATCCAAGCACGTCCGCGGATAACCGATGACCATGTCGCGTGCTCCGATTCCGTGTGAGTCGCTTGAACCCACCGCCCACATACGCACACCTTGATTGAGAAACGAAAACCAGTCCTCGACCGACTCGCGCGCTGTATCGAAGGTCGGTGGATCGTTGAACACTTCGATCACGCGAATGCTGTCGTCCCACAACTCAGGCCGAGCGACGTCGCCTGTCGACGGGTCGTAGCCCACAGCGTCAAAGTAGCCGAGCCCCTCCAAACGAGGATGGTTGATCACGAAGAGCGGATCGCTGGGGCGCGCCCGGACGTCGCTCACAAACTCCGACGTGGTGCGCCCCTCCCATACGACGCGACCGAGGTTGGGTTGATCGGCTTGTTCATCCAACGGAAGGACTCCGAAGTGACCCAAGCTAAACGTGGTGACTTCGATCGACGTGATGCCAAACACCCAAGACTCGAGGCCTTGTTCCGCCACCACGTCTTCCCAGCCCATCACCCACTCATGTTCGGAGCGACACGGAACTTCGAGGCCTTCACCCGCTGCACTGCGGAGTTTGAACGCTGCATCATCCGGCGCATCGGGTGAGCGGTTCGTGTGCAGATGAAAGTCCGCGCAAATCACGTCGGTGGTGTCGACCACACGCTCGAGATCGACGGGGACGTCCACGCGCGCGCCTGAGGCGACGTCGATGTCGGAGTCGAACGCGGTGTACTCGTATCCCCGCGACACGACGACGCGGTGCATGCCCGGGGGCACGTTGAGTTCGACGACTCCGTCGACCGGAAACTCCAAGTGCGTGCGGCGACGCGGATGCGGTTCCTCACCAAAGCGCTCCGGAGGTTCGGGTGCCCCATCACCGACAGGCCGTACCTGAACACGCACGGGAATGGGCTCACCACCCTCCGTCGCGCGAATCGCCAAGGTACCCACATCCGGCATGGTGATCGCAGTGCCTTCGTCGACGGGTCCGACGACACCTTCGGCGCGTCGATACGCGCGTAGCCGAACATCTGCGTCCTCCGGAACGCGCATGCTGTAGGCACCTGTCTCATCGGTTCGCGCGCGGGAGTAGTACGCGGCACCATCGGAACTTTCCGCATGCACGCGGACACGTTCTGCAGGTCCTGACGCGTCCATCACCGTGCCGGTGAGCGTTCGTGTCGCGACGCCGTCTTGATCCCACATGACCTGACGGATGCCATCGAATCCAGGGCCACCAATCGACAACTCGTACCACGGCAACTCGTTGACCGTGCAGGCCTCCAGCGTCGTCTGCGAACGAACAAAAATCGACGCCCCACTGACCTCGAGCGGTGCCCCGGTGGGCTCTGGCAGAAAGCGTACTGCGTACCCCGTGACGTCTTCTTTTGCGAATCCGTACCAGGCGATATCGCCTTCAGGCAGAAAGAACCCTTGGTCCGGACCAAACATGGGCATGCGTTGCGATTGCACCAACATGAACAGCGAGTTGGTCCGCTGCGGAAACGCTTCTCGGTGCGGCACGTAGTACGTCACCCGTACGACGTTGCTATCGGGTTCAAGCGCGTAGTCGACAGCGATCTCGTGATCGAGATCAGCCGGAACCAACGTGGCGGCCAGTTCCTCGATAAACGGAATCGGGCGCAACAACCCGATTGCGCGAACGACTGCGGTGTCGCCACGCTGCAACGCAGTCACCGAACTTGCGTCGAAAGTGAACCGTCCTAGCGCTCCCACCAGTTCGTTGAAGTCAGCCGGCTCGACCAACGCTCCGTCTTCAACACGAGCCATTCCGACTGGTTTTCCGCCGTAAGGATCGAAGCCATCCGAAGCGCCAACATCCTCGATGACCAATGCGATTCGGTCATTGGCCAACACGAAGTCGCCCGCGCGCCATGTGAGTAGTCGTGAGGGGTCATCGGGAACGGCAGCCAATCGACCGGCGCGCGCTTCCCCCGGTGCGCTTCCAAGTGGATCGGCGTTGCCTTCGTCGCCGGTCTCAAACGCCGGAAGTTCGCAGGTTGCGTCGGGCGTGTCGTTCGCAGGCGCATCCCTCACGACATCCGGTGCCGCGTCGATCGCATCGTCGTCTCCACCGCACGCGATGAAGAGTGCGAGCGACCATGCGACAACCCGCATTTATCGGGTGAAGAAGATGGGCTGAGTCACACCGAACGGGCTTCGACCCGGATGCACCGGATCCAAGCTCTCATCTCCCTTGGCGTGGAACACGACCCAGTTCGCGTCGCTCACGTCGACCATTTCATCGAAGCGAACCACGTCCATGCTGGGGTCGATCGCGATCGACTCGACCATCTCCCCATCCGCCCAGACTTCGAGAGCATCCACGTCAACCCAAGGTGCTGCCTGCACGACCACGCGAATGCTCTCGGTGGACATCGCACTGCTGATTTCGCCACCGGGTCCAACACCGTCACGTCCGGTGACGCTCAAGTAAATGCCTCCGCTGATCGTAAAGCGTCCCTCGCGCGTGGCGTCGCGAACCGCATCGTCGGCCATGCCGCTGGCACGGAACGCTGCGGGGTCGTCCGATCCCACTTCGAGACAGGTGCGCGGATATCCCACTGGAGAGCCGCTGAGGCGGTGCGTATCGGACGAACCGACAGCCCAAACACGGCGTCCTTGATTGAGGAAGCTGAACCAGTCCGTCACGGTGTCGGTGGTCTCGTCAAACGAGTCCGAGTTGAACACTTCGATCGCTTCGAAGTCCTCACTCCACAAATCGGTGTTGCTGACCTCGCCGGTTGTCGGATCGTAGCCAACCGCGCTGAAGTACCCGCCAATCGACGAACCGCGAGGATGGTTGACGATCAGCACGGGGTTCTCGGGACGGTCGTGCACGTCAGCGAAGACCTGAGCGGGAGCACGGTCGACCCACTCGAACGCACCTTCGTTGACCGCGCCCGCAATGGGGTTCACCGGCGCAACCCCGAAGTGGCCCCACGCGAACGTCGTCAGCTCTGTGGACGTGACACCGTAGAGATGATCACCGAGCCCCAAGTTCTGCGCGATGTCATCCCACTCCCAAATCCACTCGTGATCCGAACGGCAGGGAAGCTCCACCCCATCCGCTGCGGCGGAACGTAGTTTGAGCTCGGCAGGATCAGGCGAGTCCGGGGATCGGGAAGTATGGATGTGGTAGTCCGCGCACATCACTCCGGTCGTATCCACGACCCGATCGAGCATCACATCGAGTTGCACCGTATCGCCTTCAGGCACGTCAACGTCGGAGTCGAACATCGTGTACTCGTACCCGCGCGAAACGATGACGCGATGCATGCCTGGAAGCACACGCAGTTCTTGAATGCCGTCACTGGGGTATTCGACGTGCGTGCGCTGCGACTGAATCGGCGGCTCACCAAAGCGCGAAGGCGGTCGAGGTTCACCGTCACCAACCGGACGTGATTGCACGCGCACCGGCATCGCTGTTCCACTGCCATCGGTCGCAACAACACGGATGGTTCCTGTCGCCGGAAGGTCGATGTCGGGACCATCTACGGGACCCACAATGCCCTCACCACGTCGATACGCGCGCAGCCGAGTCGTTGCCTCGTCGGGTACAGCCACCGAGTACGCTCCAGCTTCATCCGTCAAGTCACGGCCGTAGTAGAGTTCGCCGTCTGCGCTCTCCGCGTGTACGTGCACACCTGCTGCGGGGTTTCCATCCGCATCGCGAACCACACCCTCGATACGCCGGCTCGTCTGACCCGCATCGGCCCAAATCGATTCACGCACGCCCGAGGTTCCTCGACCGATGTGTAAGCGGTAGTAGGGCAACGCGGTGTTCGCACATTCCGGCACCGTGTATCGATCACCTTGAAGCAGCAGCGCGCCACTGATTTCAACGGTGATAAACGCTGTCGGCTCGAACGCGACGGCGTAGCTCGTCGCTTCATCGGCGGCGAATCCCAACCACGGCAGGTCGCTTCCGAGTGGAACCTCGAAGCCTGTGTCCGACCAAAACTCGTCCATCCGGTAGTACTGGAAGATCAAAAAGATCGGTCGCGTACCCACGCCACCTGCACGTGGATTGGACAGGGTGTACGTGACATCGACAACGTCCGCGTCGGGAGCCAGCGAGTAGTCAACCGCAACGCGTAGATCTTCAAAGTTGCCTGGAGCGAGTCCCGCGGCGAGATCCCCGATGAACGGAATCTGAGCCAGCGGACCGACCGCGCGAACCACAGCTGGACCGCCGTCACTACCATCCCGCAAGACACCCACGCTCTCGGGGTTCACCACGAAGCGACCGACGGCCGGGATCACTTCGTTGAAGTCGGCGGGCTCCACCATCGCGCCACCCTCCACGCGCGCCAACCCCACCGGCTTTCCGCCAAAGGGATCGTAGCCATCGGACGCGCCAGCATTTTCGATCACTAGAGCGACCCGGTTGTTCGCCACCACGAGGTCACCCTCGGCCCAGCGAATCAACCCACCGGGATCCTCGGGGAGGTCGTCGGCACCGAGCACACCTGCACGCGCTTCTCCAGCGGGTGCACCGAGCGGATCGTCATGTGGCGCTGCAGTCGGCATCTCCAACGCGTCCACGCCGTCGCACGTCGGTCCGGTGTCTTCCTCACCGCTGTCCGGTAGAACGTCTTCGCCGCCGGAGTCTGGATCATCCCCAGATCCTCCACAGGCGATTAACAGCGAACAAAAACCCACCCAAGCAAGTACACGCACCCTTTTGTTCTAACAGCCTCGTCACAGGGCTGTCACGTGGGTGCGGCGCCTACATCCGCTCCCAAAGGTTGATGATGTACGGGTCATAACGAGTCCAATGCACGACCGGCTCGAGGTTGAGCGCTTTGACCGCGTCGCACAAAGCCATCACCAACTCGTACTCGCGAAAGCGAACAGCTCCGGGGTAGGTGCGGAACATCGCGTCGTCGTTCATCTGAACCGCAAACCCATAGCCGCGTCGACCTTCTCGCTCGATCCGATCCACCGGACCATTTCCTTCGCTGGCCTTGTTCCAAATCTGCGGAGCGGCGCCGTTGAAGCGAGTATCGAGCGCAGCGATGACCGCACGTGCAACCTCGGTCGCGCGCGGCTCCCACTCCAGGTCATCGACCTCCGTCACGATTCCGCAGATGACCTTCACATCCGGGTCGTAAATCGGAAGGCGAATCTCCCGCATCTCGTCCGGATCGTAGTAGTCGCACGGGTCTGCTTCTTCAGGAAGCGGCGCCAACGGCGTTTGATCAAACGACGCTGTCCACAGCGCGTCATCGTCATCTTCGGGCAAGGGTATGAACGTGGGTGCACGTGGATCTCGCAGCTCGCTCGGAACAAATGCGAGTTCGATCAGGTGCTCGGGGTCGATGGCCGACTCAAGTTCATGAAGTAGCGAACGGAGGTTGTCGGCCCGCACGGTCACGCACGCTCCACCCGCGGAGCTCGTGATGTCGGCGCCAGATGCGCGAGCTTTCTTGATCCAGGTTTCCAACGCCTTCCAGCCAGGCTCTAGCTGAGAGCGCACAGCATCGATCCAACCCGAACCTGCACTCTTCATCTCGACCCAGACATCGACTGCATCGCTCACCATCGGATGATCGGCGCCGCCGAACGGCACGATCGCTGGTGTTGCTGCTGTGGCCGACTCCGCGCGCTTGAGAATCGTGTCGATGTGGTCAGCAGATTGACCTGCAGCCTCCAACGCGTCCGCAATCGTCGCTTCTACCCACGCTTTGCTAGGCGCATCGCGACGCCACTCACCAAACAAGTACACGTTGCCTGGCTGCGACATGAAGGGATTGATCGTGGACAGGATGTACCAGTGACGCATTCGCGCAGTGGTCTCTGGAGCCAGCGTCGAACTCGCAAACTCCCCTTCGCGCAAATCGACCTGCATGAACTGCAACTGCGCGAGCCACTCGGCAACGTCGCCTTCCATCTCGCGACGCACCACGGGATCCAACACAAAGCCGACAAGCGCAGCGCGCCGTGCTCGCTCCCACTCGGTATCTCCGGGACGTACACCCCAAAGGGCTTGCACCACGCCTGTGTCGAGACCGGCCGGATCGCGACGAAACGCTTCGGACGGTTCTGAGCTGCCCGGCACATCGGTATCCGCCGGTGCGATCACGGGGCCCGTCGCCGACTTCGCCCACTGACGGTACTCGTCGGTGAACATTGCAGCCATCGGAGGCGAGTCCGGCATCAACTTCGGGTGCATGGTTTCGATGAAGCGCAGCAACTCGAACGACTCTTCCGTCCGACCGAGCTTTCCGAGAATCTCGGCCTTGGTGCCTTGGTGGTACAAGTTCCACGCAAACGGTCCGAGAGACGCGTTGGAAAATCTCAGGCCGCGCTCCCACGCCTCGTGGGTGGTTCCGTGGTCACACAGCTCGCAGGCGAAGCAGTCATTGAGTGCGTATGCTCGATACGACGCGTCCAGCCAGTTGGCAGGTTCCAGAGCTTCCAGAACCTTGCCGAGCTCTTCGATGCGCTCGGTGTACTTCGCTTTGTCGTCGGTCGTGTCGCGTACAATGCGCAGCGACATCACCAAGCTGTAGAGACTTTGTGCGTCACCCGGGTACGCCAGGATTGTGGTTTCCCAATGCGGGATCTGTCCTTCGTGATCGCCGGAGCGAATCAAGCTGTCGAACGAGTTCCGACGGTGCCAAAACAGGTGCTGACGTTGGTGCTCGGGAAGCTCCAAGGCTTCGAACGCCGCTGCGATCGCCTTTGCGCGTTCGTCGTCTTCCCAGACCGTGTCCTCGTATGCGTCCAGCCAAAGGTCCGGCGGAAGACGCAGCGATGGATTGCTCAGGGCAAGTTCCACGAGCTTCTCAGCCGCCTCGGGGCTCAACTCCATCACAACCTCGGCGATCAGCGCGGAGGCGGAGCTAGGATCGGTGTCCAACAACCCTTCCACTACGCTCACGTCACCTTCCGCAAGCGCCGCAACGCGCGCCTCTTGTGCAGCAAGCGCCGTGAGTTCTTCCGGGGAAGGACCCGCGTACTGCTTCTCTTCGTCGGGTCCGATGTTCTCGAACGCGACGAACTGAATGGACTCGTCGTCGTCGTCGAGTTGGTCGAAGTACACGAAGGGATAGGGGAACGTCTGCTCCACCAACTCAATGGTTTCCCAGTAGTCCGCTGTCGGCTCTGGCGTCTGCACCGCGTCGTCGCTCGCGGGGCCGTGTTGAATCATGTAGGCCGCGTCCGACACTTCCGCGACCACGAAGCCAACCACTTCAGTCTCGAGCGAATCCGCCAGGAACTCGATCAAGTTCGGATCGCAGGTGTACCGCTCGCTGTCGTAGATCCCGATCCAACCGTCGACATCTGGGAACACACCAAGCGCAAGTCGCCCCGTACTCTCGATACCGAGGCTCTCGTGCGCGCTTGGCGGTCGCTCCGACGGTGTTGCACCGCGACCGGTCCAGTATCGAACGACCGCATCGCGAACTTGCTCGACCGTAATCGCGCCACGAGTGCGAACGTAAAGTCCCCCAACGTTGAGCCCCATGGGCGGGAGCCTACTCGATATAGGGCGAGGCCAGCGTCAACACTCGAAGCGCACAAGCAGACGCTTGCGGATCGGGTGATTCGGCCAACCGAACAACCCGCTCAACGTCGATTGCCAAGGGCATCGGAACCACGGTGTCGCTTTCCGCCGGCGGATCGGGAATCGCTTCCAACGCTACTTCGTACGCGCGGAGCCCATCGATGGGTTGTTGCTCCAGCCAGCGCTGCGACCAACCGGGCTCGCCCATGCTCTCGACGGCCTCTGCGTTTGGATCCGGCCGCTCCACGGCGGGAAGCACCAGCCGCGCATCCTCTCCGGATACGATGGCGTTGCGAACCGCGTCGGGCATGAGCGGCGGCTTTTGATCCTGCCGACGCGCCAGTTGCTCCACAGCACGCCATCGATCGGCAGCGTTGGGCGCCGCCACGTGATCGATCAGGGCATCCAAGCGTTCACGCCCGTGACGTTCGATCAACACCCATGCCGCCTCAAAACGGACGCGGACCGACTCGTGTTGGAGAAGTGCTTCAAGTCGGTCGTCGGCGGCTCGAACCTCGAAGGGCTTCAGGGCTCGAAGCGCCGCTTCCAATACCGCAGCATCGTCACTCCAGAGCGCTGCTTGAATGTGTCCTTGGATCCGTATTCGAACCATTCCTCGCTCCAGTTGGGCAGTGGTACGTGCGACTGCGACCTTGCGCTCCGAGGAACGGCGCCCGGCATTGATCAGGCCCAGCGCGACAACAAATGCCGCAACCACCGAGAGTCCGCCGCTCAGGACGCTCAACTCCCCACGAGCCAGGTACACCGCGCCAGCGATGAGAGGCGCGAGCACAATCGTGCCGACGCCTACATCACGCGCTCGAAGCGGATGTCCCAACCGCTAGCGACGACGTCGGAAGAAGACCAACAACATCAGTGCCATCACCGCGCCGGATCCGCCGGCACTGGTCGAACAGCCGCCGCCTCCGCCTTCAGGCATCATCGGCATTCCTGCAGGGAAACAGCCACTGACTTCACCCGCGGGCAAGCAGTCAAACCCGTCGGGACACGGCGCGTCGTCGCAAATACGCGTGCAGGTTCCCGCACAAATTCGGGTTCGACACTCGGCACTGTCCGTACACGCCTCGCCCAATGCAAGACCATCGGCTACGCAGCGGTCGCCGACCGAGGTCGGGATGCACGAGAAGCCGTCGACACATCCTTCACCGCACTCGGGCGCACAGACGCGATCCCCATCGATGTCGATGCAGTCCGCCGCCGCGCAGTCGTCGTTGACGAGACAACCATCGCCCGGTCCGCCCAAGTCGCCGTTGACGCACCGACCTTCGCGACAGTGGAATCCTCCAGGACACACACCGCAGGTCGTGGTGCAGAAGTCCTCGCTTGCGCCCTCACCCTCTGCGCAGTCCCCGCTGGCGCAGTCCGAGTCTTCTTCACACGGCGCTCCAAAGGGTCGAGGCGCGGTGGACAACTCGACCGGCAAGCACGTTCCGCAGCCATCTCCTGTGTCTTCGCACAAGGTGCCTGTCGCGCAGTCGGCGGCCGCCGGGTCGCATTGACGGCCACAGCGCATCTCCCCGGCGATCATCGTACAGCGACCCGAGTTGCACTCGAGGTTGCCGGCGCAGGGTTCGCCTTCAGGTTTGGGCCCTTCGCCACCGGCGAGACAGCGCCCTGCCCCACAACTGAGCGCCTCGCAGTGGAATCCCACCGGACACATCGGAATCACGGTTCTCGGATCGCAATCGCGAATGCAGATCATGCTTCCATCGACGTCTTCGCATGCACCGTTGATGCACTCTTCGTCCCGTGTGCACGCATCGCCCAGGCCCGTGCAGCCCTCGTCGATGATGTCGTCGCAGTCGTTGTCGAAACCGTCACACCCCTCACCTGCGGGCTCGCACGGAGGTTCGAACGCCAGCGCACCATCGATAAGCGCGCGGTGTCGCTGCACGTTGGTGAAGAAGTGACGCGAAAAGCGACCGCATCCCCCCGTACCAAAGCTCGTCACACCCACAACACGGTTTGCGACCAAGAGCGGTCCACCACTGTCGCCCTGACACGTGTTGGATGCACCGGCAGCTTCGATCAGCCGTGACCCAACGCCGGCAATTGCAGTGTCACCGCTGTACTTGAGTCCGCTCTCTTCCGTGCTCGTATTGTTGATTCCAAAGCCGACGATCTCAGCGGCTTGGCCCGGCGAGGGGTTGTTCGTTGCGATCGGTCGAGGCGTCACGTCATCGAGACGCCGCGGAAGCAGAATGACCGCGATGTCGTCGCCATCACCCAGGTCGGAGTCGGTGTAGTTGCCTGGTGTTGAACGCACCTCGTAGGGAGGCACCATGTCTTCGATGCCCGCCGCGGACGTTACGTCGTGGCCTTTGACGATGAGAAGGCTCGAACGCGGAACAGGATCCCAGGTTGCGCCGCCACGGTCTTCGTACACGCAGTGCTTCGCGGTCAGAACGACGTAGTCACCAATGAGCGTCCCCGAGCACAAACCGCCGGTACCTGCCAACCCCAAGTTGAGGACGGCAACCGTCCATGGCTTTCGCCGGTCGCGATTGCCGTTGATGATCGTCGACGACGACGACTCCACGACCGGCGTATCCGGCGACACGTTGCACGCAATAAGCATTGCCAGCAGCGCAACGCGAATGGGTGACCATCCAAACATCCAAGCCTCCGCGCGCAGAGTAGCAATGCGGACGCTTCGCCGCGAGATCGCAAACACGACCCCGACAAACGCGAACGAAGGGTGACAAAACCCCCGTGTTGCTCTGTGATATCGAGGAACCAAACACGAATACCCTAAAAGGTCAGCGGTTCCTACGTTGCGAGGGTGAAGGGATGGCTGTTCGTACTTGGGCTGGTTGGCTGCGTGGCCGAGGACGCGACCACAGAGCATGACGGGGGACCTGCGAGTTTCGAATTCAACCCACCGCCCCTCGCCACGATACACCCCAACATTCCCTTAGACGGGGGTTCAACGGCCGACACTGCCACCCCGTCTTGTGACGAATGCACCAGTTCAGGGCCGTGCGAGACATCGCGTTGCGTTGACGGTCGGTGTGTACGGGAGCCATTCCCGGACGCAACACCGTGCGGTGAAGGGGACAATATTTGTGTGCGCGGCAGCTGCCGCGAACGAGGATGCGGAGATGGGTTTCGCGAACCCGGGCCCGCACCAGCACGAGAGGCGTGCGACGACGGAAACGACGACCCCAAAGACGCGTGTGACATGTGCACTGCGCGCATCGCCACAACCTACTCCGAAGCAGACCAGTGGGCTGAAACGATCGCGGCACCGACGGTAGGCGTCCACAGTGAAGGAGCTGCTCTCCTCGTTTGGGTGGAGGAGCGATGGGACGGCGCAGAGCTAACCTGGACCTGGGTCGCACAGCGAGCCGACTACGCCGGCGTACAAGTGGGTGAGCCGATCGTCGTCCTGTCGAACCTTCCTGTTGGGTGGGGAGGGGACTGCTCAGTCAATGCGTTTGAGCCCGGCTGGGTTGTTGTTTGCGACACCCCTCACGGCGTCGTTGCACGGCGGGTCGGGCTCACCGGAGACATCAGTCCTGCACGCACCGTTTCGAACGGCTGGACGCCACGGGCAATGGCGGTGCCTGACGGCTACGAGCTTCTGTGGGTCGACTTCTCTGGGCTTCTGCGACAGAGGTTCGACTTCGAGGGCGTCCCCACGGCATCCGCCCAGCTGATTGTTGCCGGTGAAATTGCCGACGTTGCAACAGCCAGCGACAACACAGTTCGAGCGCTGGCATGGTCGGCGGAAGGTGAAGTCCGTGCACGAGTCTACGTCGGCGAGCGCGTAGTCGCCGACGCCGCTCTCGGCGAGGGGGGTGAGGTTGCGGTTGCGCTCAGCGATACGCAGCTCTTCGCAGCCTGGTCGAACCGAGACACCGACGTATTGGGCGACATTCGAGCACGCGGTCTCTTCTTCGACGGCACCCTTGTGCCGACGATCGACGTCTCGTCTCGCAGCCGCTACGCGGAAACCTCTCCAACGATTGCTGCTGCAGGGAACGGGTTCGTCGTTGGGTGGCACGAACGAGGCGGCTACGCCGGAGCAAATTTGGTGTCGTTCGATGTTGAGCTGCCGGAAATCACACTCGTCCGCAACGCGGTCATCCCGCCCGGAAATCAGGGCGGGCTCGTCCTCGCGTCAGGGCGAAACGACAACGCTTGGGCGTTGTGGAGCGCAGGAGCCCCATACGGCGAGAGCGGCGCCTTGCGATCGGTGTTCATGACGGTGCTTGCGGAGGAAGAACGATGAGGGGCTTGCTCGTTTCGTGTGCGTTTGTGGTGTCGACTACGGCATTCGCCCAACCGGTCTCGCCAGAGCTGGCCGAAGAGATCCCCATCGACTCGCTCCCGGGCGATGCGTTGGACCCCGAGCTGGAAGTGCCGGACGTCGTTGCCGAAGAGGTCGCGGGTCAAATCGAAACGGCATCGGAAGACATCGAACCACTCGCCCTTCCGGCTGGCTCAAGCGCCACCACGAGCGTTGGCCCGCAGGCGATTCCCTTGCCAACAGGCGAGGGCTCGATCGAAGGCATGGGCGAATCATTCACGCCTTCGCTCTCGTCGGGAACGGGAACGTTTGCGGTGCCCATTCGCACTCCGGCTGGTCGCGGTGGTGTAGGCCCCGCCTTCACACTTGGCTACTCAACCAGCGGCGGAAACGGTCCCGTCGGATTCGGCTGGTCGCTGGGAACGTCGTGCATCCATCGCCAGAGTGATCGCGGTCTGCCCCGCTACGTCGACGGTGACGTGTGGCACCCAGAAGAGGATCGCTTCGTCTACGACGGCGCACACGAGCTCGTACCGATCGACTCCGATGAAGCGAGCGCCGTCGATGCCGGCGTCATTCCTGCGGAGCTGAGTGGCTGGCAGCAATACCGCGCTCGAATCGAGGGAGCGTTCATGCGCTTCTTTCGTTCGCCGGACAACCGGCGTTGGGTTGTTCAGTCGAAAGACGGTGGTCGCTTCGACTTGGGAGAACTCACCAACGGCCCCAGCGGTGCCGTCCTCGCTTCGACCCAGTCACTGCAACAGGAGCCAGACGGTGAGCGAATCTTCGGGTGGTGTCTCTCGCGAGCGTCCGATGCACACGGCAACGTGGCGTACTACCGATATCGCGCACACGAAGGGCAACGCTACCTCGACGACGTGCACTACACCTCGCCAGCGAGCTGCGGTGACGAGGGCACACCCGCAGCGCGACGGGACTGCGCTGCACCTTTGAGTGACTTCATGCATCGCGTCCGGTTCGTGTACGAAGATCGCGACGACGTTTTCGATTCCTACGCGACAACCTGGAGGATTGCGACCGCCTGGCGCCTCGCCCGCATCGAGATGACCAGCGCGCTGGGTGCGCCCGGTGAACGCTCACTCGTTCGGCGCTACCACCTCGAGTATGACCCGAACAGCTTCCACTCGACGCTAACGTCCGTGCAACTCGAGGGCCGCCCGAACACCTTTGATGCGACCGCGCAGGTGTACGTGGGCGAGACGACGGTCCTTGAATCCGATCTGGGCGACTCGATTGTCGGAGAACTCTTGCCACCGATGCGCTTCACCTACACGGAGACCGAAGCGACCTCGACGACCACGCCGGGCTTTGGTGGGTTCGACGCGCGCGTCACCGAGTCGCCCGCTCCAGCTCCCGTTTCAATCGACGGAGACAACGTCGATCTGATGGACATCAACAGCGATGGATTGCCTGACGTCGTCGTCACGGATCCGGCGACGTATCGGGTGGACGGTGGCCCTGCCATGGGCGTCTACTTCAATGGATTCGTCGCCGACTCTGAGCCTGGAGCTGCAGGGGGCTTCTCCAACGCGGCTGGCGTTGGCGTTCCGTCCGGCCTCAGCCATATCGCGCGACTCAACAACGCCAACATCGTCCCCATGGACATCGACGGAGACGGACGCGGCGACATGCTGCACATGCCGCGCGACCGAAACTACGGATACTTCGCGATAACCCGGAACACCGATGCGGAAGTCCTGCGGCCGAGCGAGCAAGGTTGGTCTTTCGTGCATGTCCCAACGACGTTGCCCGAAGGCTACACGGATCCACGCATCGATCTTGGCCGCGATGGAATTCACATTCGTACCGTCGACGTGAACAACGACCACCTGGTCGACATCGTACGCACCGCCGGAACGCGCATGCAGACGTGGCTGAACCTCGGCTGGCTGCCCGAGGGAGATGGCCGATTCGGAAGCGCCACTTTCGACGGTGACGCGTGGGTGATGAGCCCCGATCCCATCGATAGTTGCGTGCTCCACGATGGACTGCCCTTCAACTTCGAAGATCCCGGTGCGCGAATGGCTGACATGAACGGGGATGGCCTGCTCGATCTGGTTCGGGTTTCGCGCGGTCGCATTGTGTATTGGCCCGGCCGCGACGTCGGCCTGTGGGGCGCGGGGGGAACCGCGTGCGACCCAGAAACGAGCGCACGAAACCGCCACGTCGAGATGGTCACGGCTCCCGCGGAGATCAATGTCGAGCTCGACGGCGTGATGCTGATGGACGTCAACGCCGACGGCGCGTCCGATGTCGTCCAGGTGCGCTTCGACGGTGTCGACGTTTGGTACAACCGCGCCGGACAGAGCTTTACGCCGCGTGTGATCGCCGACGGAACTCCGTTTGCGCCTTCGTTCATGTCAAGAGTGCGTACAGCCGACATCGACGGAAGTGGAACCACAGACATTGTGTACGGAAGCTCCGACCGATGGCGTTGGATCTCGCCGGCCGGGACGCGTCGCCCACGACTGCTCGCCAGCGTCGACAACGGACTCGGCGCGTACACCACCTTCGAATACGGCTCGAGCACCGAGGACTACCTAGACGATTTGCACGAGGGGACGTTCAGCTGGAGCCATCTGAGCGGCGACTGCGACGCCCGACTGCAGGAACGCACGGGCGTGTGTGCCTATCGGTCCGGGGGCTCCCCCGTCGTGCGCACCGTCGTGCGCTCGACCACCACCACCGATCGCTTTGATGCCTTTGGGCTCGAACCCCAGGTCAGTCGAACCTCGTATGCGTACCATGACGCCTACTACGAAGGCATCGAGCAGGAAATGAGAGGCTTCGGGGCGGCCGACGCAATCGCCCACGGTGACGACAACCACCCCACCTCCATCACACGTACCTACTTCCACCAGGGTCGTCGTCCCAACGAGATCGCGTCGGACCGCCTCGCGGACAATCCCTACGAAGCGCTGAAGGGACGCGCGTATTTAAGCGAGACGTTCGACGAAGAAGGGCGCGTGCTGAGCACGTCGCATACTTCGTGGACCGTCCGAACGCTGCTAAGCGGGTTCGAAGGGACGAACGTGGTGTTCGCGTATTCGCAGCAGTCCGACACGCTGCTGTACGACCATGCGCCGTATGCTCCGCTGGCAGACACCTGGATCGAGGCGCCGGGTGTGAGCTTCGAGGGCGAATCCGGCGCGGGGAACACCGTCGCCGAGACGCACGATGTCGCGGTGCGTGCCGACGGCTGGGCACACACCCGGTCGACTCTCGACGAGATGGACGATGTTGGACACGCGCTGACCACCACAGAGCATGGACGGATTCGCGGCGAGTTTGGTGAGACACCAAACGAGGCGATCACCAGCCAGCAACTCTTCGATCGACTCGATGACGAAAGCGGGTGGCTTTTCGTCTCGACCGCCAGCTGGACGATGGGAGCCGGGGGCGAAACTCTCGGCCTGAGCGCGATCACCCACGACCCCGTCACCGGCGACCCGCTGCTGGCGATCACGCCCGCCAACCTGGACACTGCGCAGGCCTACGAGTTCGGCGGCGACGCGGACACCAGCGGCTACGTGCAAGCCGATCAAAACATGGTCAGCAGCGTGCGCTTCGACACGTGGGGTAACGCTGTTGCGAGCTGCCAAGGCGCGGACTTGCTCGTCGCCGAAGAGGCGTGTTTGCGCTATGCGGAAGTCGAGCTCGATAGCGACTACGCGTTGTTCGCGACCAGTGAACGCACTGCCGTTCGTCGCGAAGCCGGCTCGTGGACTTTCCTGACCACGCAGGCCGAGTGGGACCGCGGGATTGGGGTAGTCGTCCACACCACCGATCCCAACGGGCTTGAAAGCGAGTCGGGGTACGACGGCTTCGGCCGCCTCACCTTTGCGCGTGTTCCCGGCTCGGTGGGTTGTGAAGCCTCGACCGTACCGAACGTGCGCATCGAGTACGAGCTGCCGGACGACCCCGTCGCGCAACCCATTTCGACGCTGACGTCGACCACTGAACTGTCCTGCGCCGGCGTGGGTACTGACCAACTAGTAAGCGTCGCGTTCATCGACGGAGCCGGTCGCGCCCGCGCGGCGCTGAGCACGGGTGACGATGACCACGCATGGGTGATCGGCGGACACATGGTCTACGACGCCAAGGGCACCGTCCGACGCACCTACCAAACGGATTTCCTCGACGTTGCAAACCCTACGCCTGCGCAGGCTCTCGCTTTGCCGACAACTCCATTCACCACGGGCGACTACGACGCATTCGGCCGCGCGCTGTCGCAAACTGCGCCCGACGGCGTCGTGGTGACGCGCTCGAGCCATCACGCGCTTTCCCAGGACGCATGCGACGCCAACGACATCGACGTCGCGTCACCACATGTCGACACTTGCGCAACCACACGCTCCGACGGTCACGGCCGCGCGATCGACCAGGTCCTTCGCAACCGGCAGCCTGGCGGCGCGCTCGAGTACCACCGCTTGTTCACCGAGTACCGCAACGACGGCGTCGTGTCTCGAGTTGTACGTGCGCACACCAACAGCGACGGTCCACTGCCAGGTGCATTCGCCGACACCGTTCACGATCACCAGATTGAGCGAATCTTCTTCTATGACACCGCTGGACGCCGGCTGGCTTCGACCGACCCCGACTCTGACAGCCGAGATCCAGGTGCGACATCTGCAAACAGTACATGGCGATACCTCTACAACCACGTGGGCGATCTCGCCGCTGTGCGCGATCCACGAGGCTGCGGGCAAAACTTCTACTACGACCGTGCCGGACGACTGCTCGGCGAGGCTTACGTGTCGTGCAGCGAGGCGCAGCCGAGCGGCGACGTCTCCGACGAGACCGTGCCCGCCGATGCGATCGGCTTGGACGTGCTCGGCGTCATCACGTTCGTCGACGTGCGCGCGTGGTACGACGCCTATCCCGACTGGGCAGTGGGCGACATGCTTCCCCCGGCCGGGCCCATCGTCGGCTTCCCAACAGCGAGTGCCGACCGCGGTCAACGGAGTGCGGTCGCGTACGACCAGCGAGGCAACGGCACTTGGGGCGCGCGGCAAGTCGCACTGATCCCCGAGGACGAGCCGATTGCGGCAAGCTCTGGATCTGTGGGCACTCCGGATCCGAGCGTCGGCGCATCCGTCGCCGCCCCGCGCGTCTACGACACGGAGAACACGTACGTTCGTCGTTCGACACTCGACTTCGCCGACCGACCGATCGGCTTGGAGCTTCCGATCGATCCGGATTGGATCGCACTCGGAGGCTTAGGGGCAGCCCCCATCATTGGGGGTGCACTGCACTACGACCGCCGTGGCATGGTCGTCGGCGCAGACCTGACGATCGACGGCACGGCACGTCCGGTCATCGCTGGCGTGACGTACCTGCGTGACGGACTGCCTTCTGTGGTGACCTACGGCGACGACATGGGCGGAGCCCGTCCCGCTTCGACCACGACCACGACCTACGATGCGCGCCGCAGACCAATCACGATGCGGACCGACCGCTCCCCAACCGGGATGACTGGTCTAGCCAACGTCGCCGTGGTGGCGCACCAACGCTTCGACTGGGACGGCGCCGACAACCTGATGACCGTGCATGATCTGCGGCCGGCCACTGAATGGGCAGATGGCTTTCGTCCGCAAACAGCCCGGATCACCCACGACGCGCTCTATCGAGTAGCTGCCGTAGACTTTGAGTATCAGAACGACGCAGGCTGGAGCTTCTTCGACGACGCCCAGGACTGGCGCGACCAGCTCGAGACCCCGAACGCGGACGGCACCACACACCGGCAAGCCGATCCGATGCGGACAAACCCAGCGCGCAACATCTCGGCGCTACCCGACGGACGACCGGTCAATCTGACGTACACAACCGACTGGCTCGCGAACACCACCGAGTGGACCGACGACGCAGGCGCGTTTTACGAGCGCTCACTGGGCGATATCACGAACGGAAGCATTGCCGATGGCGATCGACCCGCCGCGTTGCGGATGTCGACGAATCTTCCTTGGGCGGATCCAGGTGGGGTCGACGTGACGATCGATCGCGGTGGTTGGGTTGAGCTTGACTACGGCCAAAGCGGAAACGTCGTCGCGATGACCGTGCGCGCGCAGTGTCATGACACCACAGAGGCGTGCTGGGACGATCGCACCGCCGACCTCGACGACCGACGAAGCTCGCTCGCAACGCGTTGTCGCTGCGACCAAGAGCAACACTATGAGTACCTCTGGGATGAGGTTGGCAGGCTAAGTGAGGCTCGTCGACGCGATCGGCAGGGGACCGGCGACTGGCAACTCGCCGTGCGACAGCGGTATCGCTACGACAGTGGCTTTCAGCGCGTGATCAAGGACTCGATCGCCGTGCAAGACGACGGCGAGCCAGGCCGACGCGTCGCGCTCTACGTGTACCCCGGCGACTTCGTCCGTCGTGGAGTCGTGCCCGACTGGGAAGAGGAACGCTACGCCGCCTCGAGCGTGCTCGGCACCGAAAGCCAGTACGTTGTCGCAGGCGCGCGCGTGGTGTGGAAGAGCGCCAGCGACGATGATCCGAGCAGCTTTGATCGAGAGCACCGGATCACCATGCCGATTGGCAACCTGATCCAAACGACGAGTGCCGTGATCGATCTCCAGAGCGGTGAACTACTGGAGAGCAGCTGCTACTACCCGAACGGAGCACGCGAATCGCTTCAGACGCAGCACGAAGTAGGAGTGGCGAGCGAACCGCTGGGCTTTACCGGGAAGGAAGCCGACGAGGAAGTGGGCATCGTCTACTTCGGCGCGCGGTACTTGATTCCCCGGATCGGTAGGTGGGCAAGCGCAGACCCGCTGCAGGTTCACGATGCAGGCGGCGGTGAGACAGGGAACTCCTATCACTACGTCGGGTCGAATTTGCTGCAGGCACGGGACCCGATCGGGTTGGCACCACGCGACGTTCTCAAGAAGAGCTGCCAAGCGGGGTCCGACTGCGAAAGGCGGAGCATTGCTGCTCTACAGAAGGATATGAACGAAAACCCAGGCGACTACGAAAGTTTGTCAGATGCGGACCGCGCCTGGATCGTCGCATCAATTCCCAGCTTGGCGCCACGCAAGCCAACGACGGCCACCGGACCGGCTATGGATGCGTGTCCAGACTCAGGCTGCGGCTCGATGACGATGGCTGAGTACGATGCTGAAATGGCCGCCAACCTCTCGGCGCTCCAACAAGGGTCGAGTTCCTGGGGTGCGGCATTGTTCGGAATCGTCGGTTTTGAGCGGTGCGGAACACGACGATGTGTGGAGGCGTACACCGCCGCAGGGACAAGTGTTCAAGGGGTCATAACCTGGCCAGGCGGGCCGGGGCTGAAGGCAGCGAAGAGCACACCACGACGACAGCAGGCGCGAAGAACGTCGAACAACCGTCGTCGCACGCCTCGACGCCAATGGACGAGACCGCCCGGCTGGCGCCTGCCAGCCAACGGGACGTGGTCTGGTCAGGAAGGTAACAGTCGCTTCACCCCCAACAATCCAGCCAACTATGGGCTTCGAACCGGCGAGTCCATCCCATTTGTTCGTGGGACTCCCAATCTAGCGAACTGGTCTGTTCGGAACTTCAACGTTCGCGGGATGAATGGCGAACACAGCCACGATATGCCGTTGATTCACCGGCACATGGCTAGGCAATTCAACGAGTCGAACTTCAACGGACGAAATAACTGGACGCAAACCGGCGTCAAGAACTGGCTTTCCGAGCAACAGCTAACGCCCCACCACTATCGTGGCACCCGTGTGCAGATCGTCCCTTGGAACGTCCACTCGATTCCACACACCGGATCGGCTGCGACGATGCGATCGGACTAGCTCCTCCAAACGCGAATCCGATCGGGGCAACGAGCACGCAACGCTCGTTGTCCCTTTCGTTTGTGGGGTTTCGGTCAGTTGCCAACGCGAATTTCTTCTATCTCCATCCGCACTAGCTTGATCCCGTACCGCGCCACGTGCGCCTGAAGGGAGCAAGTCTTGGATCGCAGTCATTGGAGAATGGGCCACCTGCTATCGCCGGTATTGGCGACGATGCTGGCGTGCAATGGCACGACGAGCGATGAGGGTGGATACGCACAAGCAGCTCGTACGCTCTCAAGTGGGCGCACGATAGGCGTCCAAAGCTCGGATGGTGCCCAAGTCGTTACCGAGCGTGTCGCAGTCGGAACGGACCCTCGAGTCGACGAGCTGGCCGACGCGCTTGCAAGCGTATGCACCGCAACCATCACGGCGCGCTTCAGCGCGGTCACCGGCACGCATGCCTGCGATCTGTCGAACAGAGTGCGCGCCCAACAAGAGCATCTCTGTATGGGACACCAGTGGATGACGCTTGCCAGCACACTGCGTCCGGTGGATGTGTTTCTCGATGGCCACACCGAAGAGCGCGAGCCGCTCGACATCGGTGAGGGACGGTCCGACCGTGAAGACGACTCAAACGCACGAGGTCTGTCATTCACGGTGCCGATTCCCGATTCAGATTCACGTGCGACGATGCAAATCCTCGCCATGGAAGCGTTCCGGGCAGGCGCGATCGAAGGAGCAGACATCTTGGATCCAACGGTCTGCGCAGACGGAGTCCTTACCCAGCGCGTTCCAGGTGGCCGAGTCGATGGAATCGACGGAATTTCCGTCGAGACTGAGGACGAAGTCACGGTTGCGTTTGTCGTCACCTCGGCGACAGCGGAGGCCATGTCATCGATGGTTGAGGCTGCCGAGAGTGCAGAAGAGGCCATCCTTGCAGAAGCGGATGCTCGTCGCGCCACGGATCGTGATCACGGTCGTGCCAACGCACTTGCCTGGCATGGCCTTCACAACTCCCGCGCAGAAGCGTTTGGTCTGTGGACCGGTGTACCTGAGCCGCGGTGTCACATCTGCCATCTCGGTGATGGCGAGGAGCTCATCTGTCCCGACAGCTGTTATCGCGAGGGTAGGCTCATACCCGAGTGCGAAGTGCAAGCAACCCCGTGCGACGAGGACCCCGAGCCGCCGCCGGTTCAGTGCGCGCAATGCTACTACCCCGGCGGCAACGATGTCTGCCCGTACCCCGGTTGTCGGGACGCCGCAGGCAACCTGTTGCCCAATCAGGACTGCGTGGGTCCGGTCGATTGTCCGCCGCCACCGGATGATGACCCGGACGACGAGCCGGAAGAAATCCCGCCTCCGACATGCGACGACGTCCCGCCAAACCTGGTCGCCGCCGTACAGGTATTGCGCGCGGTTCGCGTGGATCCACGAACGGGCGTGGGCCGAAGCACCGACGCGTTCCTCACCGATATTCGCGATGCGTTCCTTGAGGATTTCCCAACTGCATTTGCAGAGAGCAGTGGAGACACACCAGAGACCTGGCTTCGCCGGCATACGGGCATCGATGCCGCGGAGTACGTACAGGCCGCATCTATTCTGCGACGCGAAGCAAGGACGTTGGGTCGATCCATCGAGCGAGTGACCGATCCCACTCGTAGAGTTCCCAGAGTGTCGGGTGTAGACGAGAGCCTCGTCGCACCCGACCCGATGTTCATCTTCGCTGAGCACTCGGGAGTGGCCCGTTTTGACGATGCTGTTTCGGCGTTGGAGGAGCACACACGCCGGATCGGCACATCACGGCACCGCGTAAGCGGGAGCGACCTAAACATCCCTAGCAGGAGCTACGCAGAGCGCGGTGTCTTGCAAGCCGCGGATTTCGTGGCTGCGAAACTGCGAGCGGCACTTGGCCGCGATGACGTGAGCGCGGGCCGTGACGGCTCGCGTGGGTCCACATCGTCGATGGCCGCAACGGCACTCGGTTATGCCCGAACTCTGGTCAACGCTCGAGTCAAAGTGGATATCGGCCGTGCAGCAGAGAAGGGAGGGATCGACAACGTACGTCTCCGGATCTTCGGTGAAGAGGTGGAGTCGGAAAGCTATGAGCTTTGGTGGGGCCACGACGGGCTTCAGTGCGCGTTGACAGGTACAGCGAGTGGACGCGGCTGCGACGAAGACGCGTTTCGAGTCAAGACACGACGATCCGTGGGTTCTGATGCAGATAGCGGGTTCGATGCGTCGTACGTCGAAATGGTCGTACAACCAAGTGACCTACCCCAAGCGTATCGCGCCGAGGCGATTCCGGCCGCGGGTCGCCTGTATGTCACGCGTCGCTCCGGACAAAACCGCGAGTCTGTTGTCGGCTTTGGGATTCAACCCGGCGAAAACACCGGCGCGTATTCGCGCTCAATCCTCATCCCGGTGAGTCGACAAGGAGTTGCACGAGCTGCGTCGGTTCTCATTGCCAATCCACTCGATTGCGACCGTCCTGAACGCTGCTGCGGAAACGTCGACTGCGACTTGCGTGTCCCGCTCGAGTCGGAGATCAGCGAAGCCGCGACCGGCGAGGACATGATCGAATCGAGTTTTCGGTACTACATCTCGATCGCCAAGGAAGCGGCCGCACGCGCGGATGCACTTGGGGAAGAGGTCGTCCTCACGGGACTCGAACTCGATCGTCGTGCAGAATCGGCGCGCGAAGAACTCGAAGCGCTCTGTGGCGGAGTCGTGAACGTATCATCGCTTACTCCCACCCCGTGCGCGAACGACGGCCAATGCAACGGAGGAAGTTGTGTCGAGGGCTCCTGCATCTTCGGTCCCGACACCGCTGGGTTGGAACGCTGCATCGGCGCTGGAGAGCTCGTCGCCGCGTCGATGGGCGACCGACCCGCGTGCTATTTCGTGAGTGAAGGCATCCCCTGCCACTGCGACGTGGGCGAAGACTGCCCAGTCTGTCCTGTTGCGGTCAGCGATGAGAGCGACTGCGCACTCAACTTGTTTCCGGGTGCTCCAGACGACGCCACCGTGGACGTCACCGCCCTCGCATTGGGGTTCTCTGTGTCGGACTACGACGGTCAGGCGACCTTTGACTGCAACGACCTCGTCCAGATCCGGGCAGGGAACGCAAGCGACGGCAACGCAACGATTCAGGACATCGTGAACGCACCTTGGTTCAACGAAACGACGTTTGCCGAAATGGCCCACTACGTTGGCTACGACCCAGAGCTGATGGCGTTCGGCTACACCAACCGCGGCGGCTCACCGTGGTTCGGTACGGGCACGTTGCAAAACGGTCCGAACGCCGACGAAGTATTCCCCTGCGCGCCGCATCCTCTAGCCGAGGGAACGGGCGGGCTTTGTAGCAACCACCCCCAGAACGGCCGCCCACTGTTGTGCGGAGTCGACGGTTCGTGCAGCGACGTGCGTGCGCGTGCTGCGTGGAGCGCGCGCCTCCAGTGGGCGCTCCACACGATGGGCTTGCTCGGGCACACGACCAACCCCGGGCTGTACACGATCTCGCGAACCGTGGCGGCCGATCGTGATGATCCTGACGACGACTATTTTGCCCTACTCGCGTCATGCACCGGAGACCCGACCGGCGATGTCGAGCACATCGGAGAAGACGGGGGGGTCGGATGCGTCCGATATGGCTCCATCTCAATGGGCTGCGTCGACCACCCCAACAACGGCATCGATTGTCTTCTCGGCACTCCTTGGAGGCGATGGGAGATCGAAAACTATGCAGGCGTCGCTCCGACACCCGCTTGGTTGACGAGTCAGATCGAAGCCGCAGGAGCCGGTGTCTCCGACTCGATGATCGTTCACCGCGCAGGGGACACGGAGTCATTCACCACCGTCGACAACCTGGCTGCCGCTGAGTTTGCCGGAAGCTGCTTGTTGTTGAACGACACACTTGCATTCGGAATTTCGCAGCTCGACCCAAGTGAAGCCTTCGTGGGTGAGCTACTCGAGGCGACCAATGGCGAACTCTGCCCCACGATGAGCCACGTGGCCAAGTTCCATCAACCCGGTCTCTTCGGCCCGGCGACTCAGCAGCGGATCTTCCGGACCAACTCCACGGGCTACCTCTATGAGGCGTTGTACAACGCCGACAATCCGTTCTTTCACGACAACCCCGACGATCAACTGTTCTCCGCTCCATACCTCCTGTTCGATGGCAGCGACAACGACCCCATCGGCGTGCGGATCGGAGAAGCGCTCGACGCCATGGAAATGGCATGTCTAGCAGCCCACGAACAACAAGAGGGCGGTTGCCTCAACGTCCTCGCCGTGCCCGACGTGAACACGCTGGACGACCTCGGTGTGCTCGCCGGGCTGATGAGCTGCGGTGCCGACGAGATCGAGCGTTCTCTCGAACGTATGGTGCTCTTCGACATGCCGAGCACGGTCGCCGAGGATGTTGCCGCCGGCAACATTGACCCAACCTTCCCCATCTATCGGGGTAGCTACGGCCAGTCGGTTGCGGACCTTCGTGGCTCGTTCGAGTCGGTGATCATGGCGACCCGACACGTCGCAACGACACTGCGTGACTTCGGCGCCGACCTCCGACTTGCCGAAACCCAGATCGAACAGCTCAACATCGAGCTCGAGTTGCTGGAGCTTCAGGGGAACGCCCTCAACGCGGAACCGTCCTTCTTGGAGCGCCTCGGAGAGGTCGCCAAATGTGGCAAGGCGGTCTTCGATGCGGCTTCCAGCTTCCAGAGCTTTGGTGTCGGAAGCGTCGGCAAGGTCGTCAACGCCGCGCAGACATGCGGCAGCCTCGCGCAAGATGTCTCCAACGCTGCGGCGCTGCAGCAAATCGCCCTTCAGGAAGAGGCGCTCGGTTTGCAGCAGACCGAGACACTCATTCAGATTACGCTGAACCTGGGCCAGCGCATCGACGCACTTGCGACGTCGGCAAGCGAGCTTGCGGCGACCTACAGCCACATCAACGGAATCTTGGCGCAGCTTGATCAGCAGCGAAACGCTGCCGGACGGGCAGCTGCGAAGGTGTTGCTGCTCGATGTCGACGAGGTCGGCCGCGAGTACAACGTCAACACCGTGATGCGCCGACGACACAACACTGCACGAGTCCGCTACGAAGAGGCGCGCGAGTCGGCAATTCGTCTGGCGTACCTCGCACGGCGTGCAACCGAGCAACGCTTCGCCGTGGATCTCAGCACACTCGACACCGAGATCTACGGAACAGGAGAGGCTCCGTCCGCATGGGCAGACGAGCTCTGCACTGCTCAGGGAATCGACTATGACCGGATTCGCGACTTCGAGGATGACGACGACTACGCCGAAGCGTTCCTCGGTGACTGGCTTGAGAAGCTGGAGACGTTTGCCGATACGTACCAGGTGAACTTCCCGCTACAGAACGACAACGACACAACTGTCATCTCGCTTCGCGATGACATCTTCCGCCAACGTGTCGACTGCGACTTGGAAGGTTGGAACCAGTTGCTTTGGAGTTCGGATCCCGCGCATGCCTACCATCCGGACACCGGTGGCTGGGCTGCGGAGTTCATGAACGAGGGGTATGGGCTATTGGCGAGCCCGCTCGCGGAATCACCCTTCGGAGAGTCCGTCGGCGCGCTTGAGCCTGAGCAGGCCAGTGCATTGGGTGGGGCTGCTGCCGTCACCCTGGCGTACACTCCGCCTGGCTTTGAGGCCGAAGAAGGCGTAACTCCTGAGCTTCCGTGGTGGAGCCAAGGCGTATCGCTCGACGACGGACAATACCTGCTCTCTTGGTACGAGCGCGTGGCCATGGCGGCGTGCGAATCCGTCGACACACCGGCGGAGTCCGCGCTTCGTGTAGCCGTGCTCGCGTCAGACGGGTTGGACCTCACGCTGATGGACCCTGTGCCCCTCGATGCGCAACCGTGGGAGCACGACTGCTGGCGTCGTTACTTTGTCACTATCGACAATCCCACTGACCAGGACGTACGCGTACGGCTCCGACCACGTGTCGACCCCACTCCGGCTCTTGAGTCTGTCGATTTCGCCGCACCCCAACTCGAAGCCGTCGTCGACGAAATGTCAGAACCTCGGAGCTTTTTCTCGACCGACGAGGATTGGTCGTGGCCTGCAGCGAGTTGCGAAGACACCCAGGGCGACCAGTTTCGTGCGGACAACTGGCACTATGTCTGTGAGCCCATCTGTCCGGACGGGACGCTCTCCTGTTCGCCCGAGGAGCTCGACCACCTGACGTCTGAGGCGCTTCCGCATCGCTGTTTCTGGGAAACCACGTTTGCGATGTCACTCGAGGATCTTGAGAACCGGACACTGCTGCCCGAAGGCGGAGTCGCGCTCGGTAGCTTCAACTACCGAACACGCCGATTCGCGGTCAACGTGGTCGGCACGGCCGTTCGCGACTGCGAGGCCTCGGACTGGCCCACGACGTGCAACGCCAGCGCGTTTCTTCCGACCTCACTTCGGCATGATGGGCCGTATGAAGTTCGGAGCTACGATGGCAGCACATACCTTGCGCCAATCTTCGACGGGGAGGCACACGGCAAAGCTCTGACAGCGGAGCGCTACATCACCAACCCACTCTCGACCGCAGATCAGTCGCTGCTCGCAAGCTACTGGCGCACAGCGTTTGCAGGTCGTCCACTCGCGGGTCGCTATCGGCTGCGAATTGAGGATGTCCCGAGCCTGCAATGGGAGCGAGTCAGAGACGTTCAGCTGGTTGTCGACTACGGGTTCTGGACTCGCTTCGACTGAGGTTCGAGTTTCCGCGGAGGGTGGCGCTCGCTATCCTCCGCGGATGTCGCGTCTCCCACGCCTCACTCCACGGCGAGAACCGAAGCAGGATCGCTCGCGCGCGTTGGTGGCGGCCATGCTGGAGGCAACCAAACGCGTGCTGCTGCGCGACGGGTTCGACGACGCAAAGATCACCGACGTGGCCGAGGTCGCTGGGGTGTCGCCAGGCTCGCTCTATCAGTACTTCCCCTCCCTCGAATCGCTGGTCGTCGCGCTCCACGTCTCTCTCGCCGAGGCGGAGGTGGCGTACCTCGCAGACAATCTGATGGAGGCGCGAGACGACACTCCTCCTGACCTCGCCGCAATCATTGCGATGGTGGCGATTCGCGTCCGAGCAGACGACGCTGAGCTATATCGTGTGCTGATTGACGTGGCACCGCGCATCGGCGCAGACCGCAAGCTCGAACCAGCCCGGAAGGAAATGCGCTCGCTGCTCGCGGGCTTCCTCCGGTCTCGCGACGACGTGAAAGCTCCGAATCTTAACGTCGCCTCACATATTGTCACCGTCGCGCTCCGCGCTGCTATCGAAAGCACGCTCCGAACTACCCCCGAAGAACTGACGAGCGACGCGTTTGCCGAAGAGTTGCGCGCACTGGTCTACGGCTATCTCTGGAGAGGCTAGGTGCAGGACGAGCTGACGCCCAGTTGGTTCATTGGCGTTGATTGGACAGGCGCAGAAACGCATCGGCGCGCGTTTGCTGAGCGCTTCAAGTTGATCACACCGATCGGTCGCGGCGGTTCGGCGGAAGTCTGGAAGGCGCTCGATCCCGTCGACGACTCGGAGGTCGCGATCAAGGTCCTCGTCCACGAAGTCGCCCGCAGCGCGCGCTTTCAAACACTACTGCGGAACGAAGTACGTGCCGTTGCACGCCTTTCTCACCCCAACCTCGTCCGAATGCTCGACGTGGGAACTCTCGGCCCGGAAGTCGAACTCTCGACCGAGGGACGTTTGGTCGCCGGCAGTCCGTTTCTCGCGATGGAGCTCCTCAGAGGAGGCTCGCTCTTGCCTCTCACCGTGCGTCCGCGTGCGTGGCCCGTTCTCCACTCGATCCTCGAGACTCTCCTCGACGCCCTCGCCCATGCTCACGCACGCGGTGTCGTGCACTTGGACATTAAGCCCTCGAACGTCATGCGTCGCTCCGAGGACGATACCGATGTCGCGCTGACCGATTTTGGTATTGCATGGATCGCTCGTGACCCCGTGCCCATCGGCTCAGGGACGCCGGCATACGCCGCTCCCGAACAGCTCATCGGGGACGGACGCGACGTGGGACCTGTCACCGATCTCTTCGCGCTCGGCTGTCTCGCCTGGGAGCTAATCACGGGCCGTCCCCCTTTCGATGATGCTGATCCACATGCACGCGCGTTTGCAACGCCTGGACAACTCGAAGCGCGAATGCCTGTGCCACCGCACGTTGAGCGTTGGCTCCGCCGCCTGCTCGACCCAGCCCCGCGTCGTCGTTTCGAATCCGCGTACGCGGCTCGTTGCGCATTACACTCGTCGAGAGCCGTCGACATCACCCAAGAACGGTCGCCTCGTTCGTTCGGTTACGGCTTGGGCCTCTGCGAACTCAATGCGGTCCCGTTTGTCGGCCGAAGGCGTGAACGAGACCGACTGTGGTCGTGGATTGACGACGCGATTCGAACTGGCGAAGGCAGCGAAATCGAAATCGCGGGTCCACCGGGATCGGGACGCACTCGGCTCGCCGACTGGCTTACGACGCGCGTGCGTGAGATCGACGCTGCGACCGTACTTTCGCTAACCAACCAGTTAGGGGGGTCGCTTTCGGATGCGCTGCAGCGTCACTTTCGTACCTCTTCACTCAGCGCCCCCCGAATCGCTTCACGCCTCGAGGATGTCGTCGGCGCACACTGGGTTGTGGCAGCCGCAAGCGAAGTTCTTGCGGGAGCGTCCGACGATCCGACCGCGCTTCACGACCTCGTTGCACTCATGGCGAGACACCGCCCTGTGCTCCTCGTCTGTGAGGGCAGTGCTCCACCCATCAAGAGCACCATTCGAATTGTGATCAAGGAACACACAAAGGACGGTATCGCGCTCAAACCGTTCTCGGACGAGGAGCGTGACGAGTTGCTGAATGTGTTGCGCCTCGAACCAGAGCCCCGAGAGATCCTTCGGGCGCTCGTGGCCTGGCCGGGGGGTCTTTTGTCTGCGGTTGGACACTGGATGGAGAGCGGCAAGTTGGAGCGGCGGAATGGTCGCATGGCGCTGAGCTCAAGACCCGGCCCGATCAGCGCGGTGTGGGAGGAGCGTCTCAACGGGCTCGCGCGCCGACTCAACGAGGCCGAGGTTCGTGCCCTCGAGGTCGCTGCGGTTCTGGGCTCGGGCTGTGAAATCCGCTTATGGCAGTGTGCTGCCAAGCACGCAGGCACGTTCCCCACTCTGGCCGCTGTGGATCGAATGGCCATGGAAGCACTGTGCGAGCTGCGTGAAGACCGGGTCTCGTTTCTGGACACGCGTGTTGCCGACGCCCTGGTGCGCCGATCCTCAGAAGGCGGTCGGCTGCGCGCCCAGCATCGAGCATGCGCCATCGCAATCGCGGAGGTTGGCGTTCGCGCGGCTGAGGAACGACGTGGGTCTCACCTTCACCACGCGGGTGAACACGCGAATGCGATTCCCCTGTTGATTACGGCCGCAGCAGCACGCCTCAATGCTCTCGATCCCTCGCGCGCGGCAACTCTTGTGCAATTGGCCGATCGTTCCCTGCAATCGCTCTCCACCAGGCCACCGGAATTGGTTGTGCGGACGACCTTGCTGCGGAGCCGAGTAGAGCGACGTTTGGGAAACATCGACACCGCGGCAGCACTGGCGAAACAGGCACACCGTGGTGCACGCGCACACGGAAGCGCGCTCTTGCGTGCCGACGCGGCGCATCAACGCGGCCGAGTCGCACGCGCGCAGGGCGACACCACACGCGCCATGAGGTACCTGCTTGCAGCACGCGAAGCGGCACGTGAAATCGATTATGCAACGCGAATCGCCGACATCCTGATCGACATGGCGAATGTGCTGCGCGGACAGGGTGCCGACGATCGTGCATCGCGACTCGCCGAAGAGGCGATCAAGCTTGACCCACGTCCCAAAGGGCGAGCGATGGCGCGCGTGCTCGCATCCCGGCTTGCTCGACGTCGTGGTGATCTCGCTGCTGCAGAAGCTCAACTGGAGGATGCGATGCTGGAGCTCGAGCAACATCGCCCACGTCTCCTTCCCGAAGTGTGGGGGGAGGCGGGAGAACTCGCGAGGACGCGGGGCGAACATGCCCGAGCAGCTGCGTGGTACCGCAAGGCGCTTGCAGGCTTTGTCGAACTAGGCACCGTTTCGCGCGCACCGAGCATCGAGCTCAAGCTGGGACTCACGTTGATTGAGCTCAACGACATCGAAGCCGCAGACGGATGTATTCGCGGCGCGCTTGGAGCTTGGAAAGCCGCGGGGCGTAGTGACCTAGTCGACGGTTGGCAACTCGCGCTCGCGTGGATCTCGGCACGCACGGATCGTTGGGACAGTTGCGATGCAATCCTTCTGCAGACGACACGACTCGAAGATGAAGACTGGCTGGGCTTACTTCGACGGTTTCAGCTCGCAGCCAGAGACCGGAGCGACCTCCTGGTACGCCTTAAGTCGCTTCAGACCGCTCACTCGAACCGCGAGACGCGAATCGACACGTAAAACTCGCCTGCTACGCGTCGTGTGACCGGCCGACTGGTAAACATTGACTCCATGCAGTCTCGGACTGCTGAAGAGGTTGGACATGCTGTTGCAGATCGGACGCGCGTCACCCTTCCCTCACCATCGGCGTGCATGAACCAGCTTAGGCCATCGTATACATCGTGGCCGTCATAACAGCGGCGAGCAGCTTCACTCCACTCGCGTCGGATGAGCGGTGCATCGCGCAGCCCCCACTGTTGGTCGCCAAGTTCAACTTGGATCCGAGCCTCGGTGCCGGCACGGAACACGGCCACGCCGTTGCCACACGTCCGTTGGGCGATCTGGTCTGTTTGCATTGGCACGACCGAGTCCCTTTGGACCCGCTCGGTCGGTTCGGTCGCTTCCCTGACCCGCACAGTTGACGAAGGTCGATCGGATCGCTGCCGAGGTTCTATGGACGGAGACACATGAATCGGAGGTTCGACGACTGGTTCGTCAGCGAGAGATTCCTGTTCTGTGTGCGCGTCAGCCGCACGCAGGACGATCGGCGCGACCGGTGACACCGAGACATCCGTGTCGCGCGTTGTTACCCAGACTACGAGCAGCGCGAAGAGGAACATGAATCCCCAAGCAACAAGGTGATTCGTTATGCGACGCGGAGGTATCGAGTTCGGTGACACTCTCGTCTCGACTGTTTGCAACTCATCGCGGCGTCCTCGGTGCAACGCATCGTGGCGTTCTTGGTGACGCTGGATCACCGCCTCGGCTTCGTCCCGCTCCTTCGCAAAGCTGCGACTCATTTCCTCGATAACTTTTGACGGGGAACACGCGCAGGCATCAAGCGCGTCCGCCATCGCTTTTGCTGTCGACCACCGTTCCTCGGGACTCTTTGCGAGGGCACGAGTGACCACGTCGTGCAAGGCGGTTGGCACATTCAACTGCGGAATCTCCGCGTTCACGACATTCATCAATGTCTCGGCGTCGCTCGCAGCTCGGAAAAGCGCGCGACCTGCCAGCATTTCCCAAGCGACGACACCAAGTGCGAATACATCCACTCGATGATCGGTTGCGCCGCGAGTGACTTGCTCGGGTGCGAGATACGCACACTTACCCTTCAATCGCCCAGTGGCTGTGGTCTGAGAAAGACGCCGCTCCGCTTTCGCGATGCCGAAGTCGGTCACCTTCACCACACCGTCGTAACCGATGAGAATGTTTTGCGGTGACACGTCGCGGTGCACCAGGTTGAGCGCGCCGCGCGGGTCGCGGGCTAAGTGCGCATGGTGGAGTCCGCGCGCGGCATCGGCGAGAATTCGCGCGACAAGACCAGGTTCGAGTGGGCCTCCCTTCGCAACCTGACCGAGGTCAAGACCAGAGACATATTCAAGCACTACGAATGGCGGGTCTTCATTCGCTACGTCTCCGCTCGAGATGTCGAGGACGCGTACAACGTTTCTATGCTGCATCGCTGCAGCGACACGCACCTCGTCAAGAAACATTTCAACGAATGGCGCCTGTTGTGCGAACTGCGGATGGATGACTTTGACGGCGACTGGCTTTGAGAGACCGCCGCGCTTGAAGGCCAGGTGGACGCTGCCCATGCCCCCGAAGCCGAGTTCGGACACGAGTTCGTAGTCGCCTAGGACGCGCACACGAGTCCCGCTCGCTCTGGACTACTCAAGCGAATTTACCCGAACCGGCGTCGAGCTGGATGTGCCCGCTCCGTTTCCGAGCTGACCGTTTGTTCCTGCTCCCCAACACCAAATCGTGTTGCCGTCTAGTGCGCACGTGTGGTTTGCCCCGGCCACGACCTGATCCGCACGGAGGCTCGGAATCGGACCTCCTGGAGAGAGCACCGTTCCTCCTGCCTCGCCATCGCCGAGCTGCCCTTGCGAATCGTCTCCCCAGCAGAACACGCGACGGTCCATCGCGATTGCGCAGGTGTGACGTCCGCCGGTAGCGACGTCGAAGACGTTTCCGACGCCCGGCACTGCAAATGGCTCTGCGACAGGGTCATCCGACCCTGATCCGACCTGGCCTCGATCGTTGCGTCCCCAACAATACAGTTCGGTCCCGCGGAGTGCGCACAAGTGACCGCCGAAGTCGTCGTCGCTGCTGCCACCGGACTCGATGCGTGTTGTTCCGGTGAAGGCGGAACCTCCGCGTTGAACCTCGGCGGGTGCACTCGCACGTTCAGTCTCTGGCGTTCCCAGCGGTGTGAAAGGGAGGTTGTACCCCCAACACACAAGGCGGTCGTCCACTCCACGACGACAACTGGGCCCGCAACCGGCAGCGACTTCGTCTCCGGCTTGGCCAGGGACAACTTCGGCGCGCGGGTTCTCTGCACAACACGCTCCCAGTTCGCCGCTCTGATTCTGGCCCCAGCAATACACGGCGTCATTTGCCAGCGCGGCGCACGAGTGCCACCAACCCACAGCGAGATCGACCGCATCTTCGTCGGGAAGCCCGCGTACGAGCATCGGAGTCGGGGTTGGAGCTGCGCTCTCGTAGCCCAACGAAAACCCCATCTCGTTCGTCCCCCAACAGTAAATGTCGCCGTCGACAATCGCACAGCTGTGTACATCGCCGCCCTCGATACGCGACGCGCTCCCTCCGATCACCACCCGGCGAGGAGACGCAACCTCAGAATCCGTCCCACCTACTTGGCGACCACGGTTGTCACCCCAACAGAAGATCTGACCATCGCCGCGGATCGCACATGTATGTCGGGCGCCGGCGCCCAAACGAAGCACGCTAACGCCCGCGTCCGTACTGGTATCGGATGCATCAGCAACTGTGGTGTCGGGTGTAGCGCCGTCTCTCATGTCGACGTCGATGCTCACGTCCAACACATCGCCCGAGGCGTCGCGGCCACCGTCGATGCCCGCGTCGGTGGCGACGCACTGGGTCACGCCACAAGCCGAGTCATCGAACTCGATTCGTACAGTCTCGTCCGCGCCAACTTCGATCGCCGCACAACCGGTGAAGCAGCGCGTACAGTCGGGATTCCAAGCTTCGGCCATGAACACAGTGGGGCCGCGGCGCAAACGGCCAATCCGCGGGGGCGTCTCGCCTTCAGTGAAGATCCGAACTTGGTCTTCCACCACCCGCACCGCGCAACCCCCTATCGCCTCACCCACCGAGATGCGGAACGTCAACGGGGTTGGAGCATCAGAGGGAAGTGCAAACGTAATGTCGACCGATTCGTCAGCCACACAGCCCGAGAGCAACAAGAGCATTACGATCCGATGCACGCTCAGACCATATCCCTCAACCATCGTCCCGTCTCGTTTGACAGTCACTTGCACGTGAAACCACTATCATGGGCTCCGTGCGCATGTTGGCAACCATCCTTGTCTTGTGTGTTGCATCCGAGGCGGGCGCGCAAAGCGTCGAAGATGCGGAAGCGCTGTACCGAGACGGGGCGATCGAATCCGCAGTTCAGGCGTTCCAATCCGTCATTGAGCGCGGCTCGCTCGACCGCGCAGCCCTGGCCAGAGCGCAGTGGCATCTGGGCGTACTCTCCAGCATCACAGGCGCAACCGCCGAGGCTGAGTACGCCTTCACAAGAGCGCTCGGTCTAGATCCCAATCTGCGTGTGCCGGACGAACTCCCTCCAGAAGCACAAGCCACGTACCGCGACCTTCAGGGCTCAACGCGACGTATCGAGTTGATAATTGGAGCTGTAGACGTATCCGCGAGCCAGGTCAGCCACATCTCGGTCGAACTTCGCAATGCTCCGAGCAACTTCGTCACCCGCGTTCGTGCGCGCAGCGCACCAGCGGGGAGCCCACCTTGGACCAGCAATGCTCCCATCGAAGCAGGCAGAATCAATGTGCCTGCGGCCGCATGGCGGGGTAGCGACTCCCTGTCCGTGGTCGTCGATGTCACCGATCGTCACGGCAACGTCGTCGCCTCGGCGTCGACAACACTGCGAGCGTCGTTGCCCCAAGAGCATCACGAGCCAGGTCCAGAACGTAGCAGCGTGGTAAAGAGCCCTTGGTTGTGGCTCGGCGTCCTGGTTGTCGTGGGAGCAGTGGTTTCTGCGATCTTGCTCTCTCGACGTGAGGCCGACATTGTGGGCGGTAACATCGACGTCGTCCGCGACGGGCGATGAACGGCCTGGGTCGATTGGGGGCATACGAACTCCTCCAAGAGATCGGCTATGGCGGCATGGGCAGCGTATTTCTCGCTCGCAGAGATGGTCCCGGCCGTTTTCACAAACGCGTGGCCATTAAGACGATTCACCCGCACCTCGCGAAGGAGCAGGCGTTCGTCGACATGTTTCTCGACGAGGCTCGGATTGCGGCAGCCATGAACCACCCCAACGTCGCTCAGGTGTTCGACCTGGGCGAAGTTGACGGTCGCTACTTCCTTGCAATGGAGTACCTGCACGGGGAGCACCTTGGCGTTGTGCGCGAGCGCGTTGGACGCATCGATCCAAACGTTGTCGCATGCATCGCAAGTTTCGCTGCGCGCGGACTGCACCACGCTCACGAGGCCTGTGACGCCGATGGACGACCTTTGGGCCTGGTCCACCGAGATGTTTCGCCGCAGAACATTTTCCTCACCTATGACGGCCAAGTGAAGGTCACCGACTTCGGAATTGCGAGAGCGGAGGGGCGGCTCTCGCAAACTACGGATACTGGCCGAATTAAGGGCAAGTGCGCCTACATGGCGCCCGAGCAGGTCACGTCGAAACCCGTGGATCGTCGCGCAGATATCTTCGCCCTCGGCGTTGTGATGCGCGAGCTTCTCAGCGGCCAGCGACTATTCGCCGCGGCGAGTGATGCAGAGACCCTACTCAAGATTGCGAGCGACGAGGTTCCGCCGCTGGACGACTCGTTCCCCAAACCGATCGCTGAGATCGTCACACGCGCTCTGGCCCACGACGCCAACGATCGCTACGCAACTGCGGAAGCGCTTGCTGACGCGCTTGACGACTTCCGCATGGCTGCCGGGCCTATGTCGAACTCCGCGTTGAGCGAACTCATGTCCATCCACTTCGGCACTGAGCGCGAGAAGAAGGAAGAGGCGGCTCGAAGTGATCCAAGCATCTTGCCGAACGACTCGAGCACCAGCGCGCTGGCCGACACAGTCCTGGCTACGCAGCATGCAAGCACGTCCGGAGTTCGTCAGCGGCTCGGTTTGCTTTTCCTCGTCGTCGCAGCGATTGGACTGGGCGTTTGGAGTTTCCGGAGTAGCCGAATCGAGCACGCGGTGGTGCATATCGATAGTCGTCCAAGCGGTGCTATGGCGGTGGTTGACGGAGAGCACGTCGGCTCAACACCTGTTGTTGCTCGAAACATCAGGCATGGCCGCCACGAACTCTCCCTCAGGCTAGAAGGGTTCCAAGAACTGGAAGTCCGGTTCGATGCCGACCGAGCCGACGTCGAACTCAGCTACCAGCTCCGACAGCAAGCGCCCCCCGCACCTGTTCCAATGCGCGTCGAAGTCGAGTCAGACGCTGAGACAGCCGTTGAAAGAGAGCCCGAAGCACCCAGAATGCGTGTTGTGTCACGTCGCGAGCCACGTGCTGAGCATGCGGTTTCCAGCGTTGAGCAAACGGAGCAGGTTGAGCGAGGAGTCGCGCGTTTGACATTGGTGACCCAACCGTGGGCGACGATTTCGATCAACGGACGCGATTTCGGACGCACACCGCTCTACCAGCGCTCAGTCCCCGCTGGTGTTCTACATGTCGAGCTCAAGGCACGTGGAGACGGCCCGATCGTAACGCGAACAATTCACGCAGAGCGCGACGCCTTAATCAGCGATCGCATTGTCCTCGCCGAGTGATTTGTCGTCTCTGAAATCGCGAACCATGCGCGGCCGCTAGGCAATGACGTTGGCGCACGGGGGAGCGACCAGTATCCTGGGCCGATGCGCTTTTGGCCCTTGGTTTTGGTAGCTGCGCTCGCGTGTGGTGACGACGACGGTACACCCGACGCAGGCGAGCCTGATGGCGGCGCCTGCATGGAAACGAGCGAGTGCGACGACGGACTCTTTTGCAATGGCGCAGAGAGCTGCGTCTCTGGGACCTGCGCCGCCGGCGTCCCACCCTGCGATATGGGATGCGACGAAGATTCGAATCGGTGCGACACCTGCATCGATGCAGACGGTGACGGTGTCGCGGCGGCCGAATGTGGCGGTTCCGATTGCGACGACAGCAATCCAAACCGCTTTCCAGGCAACACGGAAGTCTGTGACGCGGACGATGTCGACGAAGACTGCGACCCGGCCACTTTCGGTCGACGAGACATCGACGGCGACGACGTCACCGACGCAGCGTGCTGCAACGGAACCAACTGTGGCGATGACTGCGACGACAATCGTGCAGGGGTTAACCCGACGGCCACGGAAGCGTGCAATGGATTGGACGACGACTGCGACGGAGACGTCGATGAAGAAGTTGGCAGCATCTACACCATCGACAGTGACCGCGATGGTTTTGGCGAGATGGGCGGAGAAACGATCATCGCGTGCACGCAGCCAGATGGATACGCCGAGAACGACGACGACTGCGACGACACCGAATCTGCAGTCAACCCTGGCAACCCCGAGCTCTGCGATCTCGACATGGTTGACGAAAATTGTGATGGGATGATCAACCCTCCGGAAGACTGCTCCTGTTCCGCCGGCGACCCGCCTCGTGCATGCCAGTACCCACCGGGAAGCGTGTGTGCGTCCGGAACCGAGATGTGCATCGGGGGCATGTGGGGTGCGTGTTCGATCATGCCGGAAGCTGTCGACGTGTGTGACGGTCGGGACGAAGACTGCAACGGCGTTGCAGACGACCCCTTCATGTGCGCTAGAGACTCCGTGCGTTCATGCATTACGGAATGCGGTACAGAGGGCACACAAACATGCGACGGAGAGTGTCGCTGGGGCGATTGTTCGGCAACCGAGGTCTGCAACGGCTGCGACGACGACGCCGACGGCATTGCTGACGATGGTTTCGAGTGTGCGCTCGGTGGCGCCCCCATGGCATGTACCAACACGTGCGGAAACATGGGCACTGCGGAGTGCGGCACGGGCTGCATGCTCGATGCCTGCGTCGCCACAGAGTCGTGCGACTACTGCGACGACGATGGTGATGGTACCTCGGATGACGAACTCATCGACGCAACGACGTTGGACATCACCCGGACTCCGATGGGTCCGGACACGTGTGACGAGCTTCGGTTCGTCGACAAGTCTGACACCGACGACATCTTTTGCTCAGGCGGGCAAATGCAGTTTGTCGACTTTGGTGGATTCGACGAACACGAAGTAGGCGTGTGGCTCCGCGACCCACTGCACGTCGGTTACGGCCCCGTCATCATCGATGTCGACCTGTTTGTGGCGGTCCAAGCCGACAATGAGCCCGGTTGGGGCATGGGCTTCGTGATGGGGTCATCCAATCCGCGCAACGAACAGCTCGCCGGAGAAGCCAGCATCTCGGGTATCCCGACGAACTACACAGGCATCGCGTTTGAACATCAATGGAAACGGGACGACATGTTCAGCGGCGACCTCGATGGCGTCCAGGTTTACTCGATCGGACGGGGCCGTGCGACGGAGCTCGCCGCGTCACCGATTCCACCTCCCGCCGTGATTCGAATCGATGCAGGACCCTCATCGGGCAACAAGCGCCTGATCGTCCGCATCACGTACGACCGGGGCAACACAGTGACCGGACGCGCCGCATCTGTCTCCATGCACGCATGCGAGTACGAGTCCGGCGACCCGGGGAGCCCGCCGTGCAATCCGCTCACCGAGATCCTCAGCTATGAGGGTCCGGAGGTTCCGGTGATCGCTGCGGGTGGGGACTTGTATTTCGGTGTCACACACGGAGCGCGAGGCGGATTCGGTCGAACAGCCGACACACAGGCCAAGGTGCGTTGGTGGCACCGACAGAACTTTGTCTCCGAAGACTCGTGTATGCCTTAGCTCGCGAGCGAAGCGTCGTCGGCCTTCTTGCTCTTGCCGATTCCGTGTCGACGGAGCTTGTCGAGGAACGTGGTTCGTTTGAGACCCAAGAGTCGCGCCGCTTCGCTCTTATTGCCCCCGGCACGCTGCATCGCGCGACGTAGGATCCGCTCCTCAAGCTGAGCGTAGGTGCCCTCAAGCGGGTCCTCGATCACCACCGGTTCCGCCCCTGCGAGAGCGGGCATATCGGCTCGGCGCACCTTGTCACCTTCGGTTTTGGCGACCGCGCGATCGATGACGTGCTGAAGTTCGCGCAGATTGCCCGGCCACGTGTGTTTCTCCAACAACGTCATCGCGCCTTGTTCGATTCCAACCGGTTCGCGACCGAGAACGCGACACGCGCGATCCAATGCGAGCAGAACCAACGACGAGAGATCTTCGCGCCGCTCCCGCAAAGGCGGCACAGCCACGACAGCGCGGGTCAGCCAGCGCGCCAGTTCAGCATCGAACGAACTCGCCTCGGCAAGAGGCTCAATTGGAACACGCGACGTCGCAATGACGCGCAAGTCGATCGGATACGCTCCCCCGATATCCGCCGGACGCGCCTGTCGCGCAGCGAGCGCTTCGGCCAAGAGCTTTTGGGTCGACATCGGAAGCGCCGGAATGTCCGCCAAGAGCAGCGTGCCGCCCTCGGCCAAACGCAACCAGCCGGGTTCCTCTTCGGTGCCAAAGACAACGGCATCGGCATCCGTTCCCCGACGCGCACAATCGGCCACCACGAACGGACCCTCAGCTCGCGCACTTCGATCGTGAATACGACGCGCAACGCGATCGACCGGCGACCCCCCTTCGGCGATCAACGCCACCGGCACATCCATCGGCCCAATGTCGTCGATGCGCTCTTCGAGTTCGCGCATGGCAGCACTGTAGGCAACCGGTGCGATTTGGCGACGACTTGCAGCACGTCCTTGGCTGAGTTCGCGCGCATCCGCCTTGAGTCGATCCCGTGCTTCGACGGTATCCTCGACTTGCTCCTCCAAGCGATCTCGTTCGGCGGCAAGCTCGCCCACTTTTCGTTGCGCACGATCGCGGGCAGTGATCAGTGAAATCTGTGCGCCCACGCGTTCGCCCAGTGTGCGCAGACCTTCGATTTCCTCGAGGCTCAGCGCCGAGCCACGACGGCCTTGCGCGACGATCAATCCACCAACCAGCTCTCCATCGACGGCCAATGGGACCAAACACTGTGCGTCGTGTCCTTCGAGCAGCTCGGCAAGTGCCCGCACTTCAGGACGACGCACAACGGCAGCGTGGATCTCTTGCGCCACGACCACACGCGTTCCGCCTTCATCGAAGCGCTCGGTGATCGAAGGCGGGAATGTTGCTGAACGAACGCGCGCGTTCCCCGCTGCATCGAGACCCACTTCGCGATCGGGATCCGCGATGTAGATCACCGGCTTCGCATCACGGTCACCACTTGCATCGCGAATCGCAACAAGGACAGACCCCGCGATCTCGGCCAAGCTGGTTGCAGAAAGCAGCGCCTCTTCGGAACCTTCCAGCGCATCCAGCAAACGACCGCCAAAGGGTGCCAAGAGCCAGTGCGTGACGCGCTGCATCGCGCGCCAAACACCCATCCCAAACACCCAAAGTGCACCGATGGAAACGCCCCACAGAATCGGATCGGACGGCAATACGCGGGCAAGCGCAGCGGCTGCCGAACCCACCACCGCGGTGGTCAACGCACCTGCGACGTAGCCACGCAAAGCCCGGCCCGCGCGAGGACGACGACGCGCATCGATCGACGCGATGTGGCCAAACAAGATGCAGATCGCTGCGGCAGACGCTAGCGCACCGATCCAACCGGATTCCACACTCAGCGTGCGACTTGCAACCAAGCCAATCGCTGCACCGGCACATGCCGTACCCGGTAAGAGCCCCATCACAGCCCAAGCGCTTGCCGCGAGGGCTTCGGGTGGGCTTCCGAGGCGCCGACGCAACAAACGAATCACAAGCGCGAGTGCAGCGCCGATCCCTGCCGCGAGTGGCGGTGCGTACAGCATCGATGAAGGTGCGAGCACCAACTCACCCAGAGCCTCAAAGGGCGGCAACGAAGCTGCCGTTCCGATACCTGCCACGACGAGTGCACCCAACGTCAACAACCCACGGCCGCGGGAGGTGAGCCGGTCTGGAACACGCAGTGCCATGTCGACCAACAGCGCGCCCGCTACTGGCAGTGTGCAAGCAAGCGTGATCTCGCGAAGAAGCGACATGGCTTCAGGCGCAAGACCGGCACACAACGAGATGCCAAAGAGCACGCCCAGCCACGCGGTTCGACGAGCGCCCTTCACATCTCCAAGACGCAACCACAAGGGTGTCGCGCTCAGTCCCACGCCGAGGGCAGAAACCACCCATTCGCCCGTATCCAAACCATGGACGGTCGAGGCCGCGTCAGCGACCAAGTACAAGGCCGCCACGGGCGAAAAGAGAGGCAATATGCGTGATTTCGGAGACGACGACATCGTTGAGCCGGCGAAGAGAGCGATCTTATCATCCGCGGTCCGCCGGGCCACTCGACCCGCGTCCACTCATCAAGACCGTCTGACCTTGGGGTATCGATGACTCCCGCCGAACGCCACGCGCAACTTTGCGAACAAGTCGCCAAGCACAACTACCTCTACTACGTCCTCGACACGCCCGAGATTAGCGACGCCGAGTACGATTCGTTCTTCAACGAGCTCAAGAAACTCGAGAAGCAATACCCGGAACTCGTCAGTCCCTCGTCGCCGACTCAGCGTGTGGGTGCGGCGCCCAAAGACGGCTTCAAGAAAGTTACGCGTGAGAAGCGGATGTACTCGCTGGACAACGCGTATGACGAGAACGACATCCGCGAGTTTGATCGACGAGTTCGCGATGGCCTCAAGAAGGGTGCCAAGGTCACGTACATTGCGGAACCGAAGATCGACGGTGCCAGCATCGAGGTGACCTACGCCGACGGCGAGATGGTTCTCGCAACAACGCGAGGCGACGGTGAGACAGGCGAAGACGTCACGTCGAACATTCGAACGATCAAGTCGGTGCCGCTTCGCATCTCGGAAAAGCGCGCCATCACAGTTCGTGGTGAGGTGTTCATTTTTGGCGCCGACCTCGATGCGATCAACGAGCAACGTCAGTCTCGTGGGGAAGCGCTCTTTGCAAATCCACGAAACGCGGCGTCGGGTTCACTGCGTTTGCTCGACCCCAAGATCACGGCCGAGCGCCCTCTGCGGCTCTACTTCTACGAGCTGGTGCAGCAGTACTTTGACCTGCATACAGCGGCACTTGGGCACTTGGCGGAGATCGGTCTTCCGACGCATCGCCTTGAGGTGCACTGCAAAAACGCCGACGAGATCCTCAAGTACATCGAGAAGTTCGAGAAGATCCGCAAGACGTTGCCCTACGAGACCGACGGCATCGTGCTCAAGGTGGACCAGGTCGACCTAAGAGAACAGCTCGGATTCACCGCGCGTTTTCCGCGTTGGGCGACTGCGTGGAAGTACGCCGCCGAAACCGGTGAGACCAAGCTCAAGTCGATCACCTGTGATTTGGGTCGAACCGGAGCGTTGACGCCGGTGGCCAACCTCGAACCGGTTCAGCTCAGTGGAACGATGGTATCGCGTGCATCGCTCCACAACATCGACATGATCAAGTCCAAGGACATCCGTGTGGGTGACACGGTCGTCGTGCAGAAAGCCGGCGAGATCATTCCGCAGGTGTTGAGCGTGGTGAAGGAGAAGCGCCCCAAGGGTGCGAAGGCGTGGAAGCCGCCGACACACTGCCCTTCGTGTGAAGAAGAAGTGGTTCGCGAAGAAGGCGAAGCCGCGATTCGCTGTGTGAACCCGAAGTGCCCTGGACGACTTAAAGCGGGTGTTTGGTACTTCACGCGTCGCAGTGCGATGGACATCGACAACCTGGGCAAGTCACTGATCGAGCAGCTTGTTGAGAAGAAGCTCGTGACCGACTTGGCCGACGTGTTTGCCCTGACGGAGAAGGAGAAAGATCTCCTCAAGCTAGAGCGCATGGGCAAGAAGAGCGTCGAGAAACTGATCAAGTCGATCGAGGGAGCTCGCAAGACGCGAGGGTTCGACCGACTGATCACGGGACTCGGAATTCCGCTGGTGGGCAGCGTTGCCGCAAAGCTCATCGCGGAGAAGTACGGCGACCTCAAGACCGTGCTGGGGAAGGACGAAAAGACGCTGCGCAAAGAGCTCGACGCGATCGACGGGATTGGCGAGAAGATGGCGCAGTCGTTTGCAGGGTTCTTCGCGCATCCTGGCCAACGCGAAATGCTGACCAAGCTGCTTGAGCTCGGCGTTATCGCGAAACAAGCCGCGAAGAAGAAAGCACCTGCTGGCGGCGGTGCTCTCGCAGGCATGTCGTTTTGCGTGACTGGCAAGTTCGATCGAAAGCGCGATGCGATCTGGGTCGAGATCGAAGAGAACGGCGGCGAAGTTCACAAGAGCGTGAAAAAGGGCACCACGTACTTGCTCGCAGGTGAGAAGGTCGGAAAGACCAAGATGGATGCCGCCAAGAAGAAGGGTGCCGAAGTGATCAACGAAGAGCGCTACAAAGAGCTTCTCGCCGGGTGAAACCACTCGAGCCGGGAGACGTTGTTCTCGGCCGCTACCGTGTCGCGCACTCTCTTGGCGCGGGCGGAATGGGTGTGGTGTATCTGGCGGAACGGATCGCCGACGGAAAGAAGGTCGTCATCAAGACGGTGCACGACCATCTGGCGACCGATCCCGACATGCGAACGCGCTTTCTTCGCGAGGCCCACGCCACCCAATCACTTCGCCACGCCCATGTTGTGGAGGTCATCGAAGCCAGCGGTGAGCCTTTGCTCCTGGTGCTGGAACACCTTCCCGGTCGAAGCCTTCACGAACAACTGAAGAACGGGCCGCTTCCCGAGAAGGACGTCATCGCGATCGCCGTTCAACTCTTGGATGCGCTCGGCGCCGCACACAAAGCAAAGCTCATTCATCGCGACCTCAAACCCGGCAACGTCATGGTGCTCGACGGGTCGCGGGTGAAGTTGCTCGACTTTGGAATCTCGCGGGTTGTGGACGAAGCCCGTCACACCAAGCTCACGCAAACCGGACAGATCCTAGGCACACCTGGTTATCTTGCGCCCGAACAAGCTCTCGCCCGACCGGTCGACGCGAGAACGGATCTCTACTCCTTGGGTGTGTTGATGTACCGCGCGCTCACCGGTCGACTGCCGTTTGAAGGTCGAGCCGCGTCGTTGCTGCGTGCTGTGGTGCAAGACGAACCGCATCCGCTCCCCGCGCTTAAGCCAAACGTCGACCCTGCACTTGCGTCGGTGATCCACCGAGCGCTGCAGAAAGATCCCGCGTACCGATTTCAAAGTGCGCGTGAGATGCGCGAGGCATTGGTGGGTCCGCGCAAGACTCGTTGGATGCTCATCGCGACGATCGCAGGAGTGGCGACAGCAGCGCTCACGGTCGGGCTCCTTGCGTTGCTGGAACCCGCCGATGCACCAGCCCCCTTGGCGTTGCAAGCGATCACACCGGTGGAGTCGCAAGAGGCAAGCGTCCCTGACACTGAGACTGTCGCTGAGACTGAGACTGAGACCCAGACTGAGACACAAACTGAAACACAGACTGAAACTGACGCTGAAATCGAAGCTGAGACTGCACGCGAGACTGTCACCGAGACTGAAACACAGCGTGTCCGAGAGGCAGCCGACACAACGTCGCGCATGGAGCGGCAATCGCCCGTGGTTCAAAGCGGTGCGCTACGCGTAAACTTCGGTCGGCACCGACGCGAACTCGCCCGCTGGTGGCCGCAAGTGGAAGCGGGTGTCCGCGAGTGTTTCGAACGCGGCAACCAATACCGCGCACGCGCCGTGATCGACTTCGGTCCCTCGGGACGACCGGATCGACCCAACGTTCGAGGCGCGTCCTATCTCAATCGTTGCATCGAGGATGCGATCGCAAGCGGTTCCCACTTTGACGCCCGAAACGTTCGCGCGTCCCTCACGTTCGACTGGAGCCCGGCGCGCGTCGAGCGACGCGGATCACGCCGCGGCAGTTTCGATGTCACGTTTCCGTTGGAACATCGCAGTGCTCTTCGTCGTTGGTGGCGAGGTCATGAACGCGCGCTTGTCGACTGCTTTGAAGGAATGACCTCCCGCAACGAACGAACATGGAGCGTGACGTTCAATCACACAGGGCGCGTGATCGCGCTCGCAGCGGGCGGCGCCCCTTTTGGTGTGACCACATGCTCGCTGCGCGCGGTGGGACGGACCCACGCACCTGCAGCGCTGTTCAACGTCGAAGAGACGTTCCTCGTCCGTTGGAACCCACCTGAATGACCACTGGACGGTGGAAGCTTGGCGTTCTGCTCGCGGTCTGTACTGCACTGCTCTGGTCAACCCTCGCGATCATCCTGAAGTCTGCGCTTGAGCAGATCGACCCGTGGTCGCTTACCTGGTTTCGCTTCGCGGTGGCGTTCGCGTTCTTCGCCACGTGGGTGGCGGTTCGCAAACGTCCAGGTCGTATTCGTGACTTGGATCGAAAGAGCTGGATCCTGATCGTTATCGCCGCGGCCATGCTCACGACGAACTACCTGACGTATCTGAAGGGGCTCGACTACACGACGCCGGCCAACGCCCAACTCCTGATTCAACTCGCGCCTCTCTCGCTCGCGATTGGTGGGTTTGTGTTCTTCAAGGAACGCTTCACGCGGCCACAATGGATCGGCGCTGCCGTGTTGCTGTGTGGTCTCGGGCTCTTCTTCAGCGATCAACTCGCGACCTTCGCGACATCGCGGGGCAACTACCTGCTGGGAAGCGCATACATCGTCGCGGCTGCACTTAGTTGGGCCACGTACGCGTTATGCCAAAAGCGCTTGCTCGACGTTCTCGGTGCACCAGCAATCCTGATGTTCATCTTTGGTTTCGCCACGCTGGTGCTCCTACCGCGCGTCGACTTCGCTGTCTTTGCTGGGATCGACGCGTGGCATTGGGTCGCGGTGGGATACTGTGGACTCAACACAGTCGCCGCGTACAGCGCATTTTCGCAAGCGCTGGTCCACGTCGAAGCCTCACGCGTCAGTGCTGTGCTCGCGATCAACCCCTTGCTGACCCTCGCGTGTGTGGTCGGAGCCCATGCTGTGTTTCCGGAAACGTTTGCGGAAGCCTACGTCTCGGTCATCGGTGTTGCTGGAGCGCTCATTGCGGTGGCGGGGTCGATGACGACGACGTTGGTGCGGCGCTAAGGGGCCGCCCCGAAAAGAACTCTTCGAACAGTTGGGGAGAGAGACGCGCCTCGTCGATCTCACTCAGCTCCGCTTCGAAAATCGCGCCAGCACTCCGCATGCGCAGTTGTCGCAAGACTTCGGCCGAACTCGCGAACACGTGACCTTGCGGAGTGGTCGCAAAACCATGTGCACCGCGCTCGAGTGCGCGGACACGAACCCGTTGCCCGTCTGCACGACGCAGAACGTTTCCTGCGTTGCCCTCGACCCAGTACACGAAGTCCGCATCGAAACGCATCCATCCCGGCTGTGGACACGGCATCAGGTCTGTCGATGCTTCCTGTGCAAGCAAGCGCCATCGAAGTCGTCCCTCTGCACAATAGAGCGCTTCGCTTTCGTTTTCAGAGAGTGCGCGGATGTCGTCCAGGGTCACCCGCATCGTCTCGGACGCATCGTTGAGTGACCAACGCAGAAACGCATCGCGTGTCCGAAGCTGAACTTGGTCATCGACAAACGTCGGGTCGGAGGTCGCAGGCTCCGTGAGTTCGATTCGGTGTTGTTGTTCGCCGCTTGCAACGTCCACGACCTGCAGCACGCGACCACGAGTCGCTGCGAGTCGACCACGCCCATCCAACGCGGTTCGGACTGCTCCGCCCTCTCGCGCGTTGAACACCCGAGCGCGTCGCTGAAAACGCGTATTCGCGAGACTCAGCGAACCATCCGCATGTTCGACCAGCAAGGTTGAGTCATCGGCGTACTCCGCACCACGACCCGTCGTGGAGTAACCCACGCGCCGGCCATTGCTCCCGTACGCAACCAGCCCCTCCTGAATCGGGAACACGAACTGGTTGTCGGGACCCCAAACCGGATCGCCGCCACACGTAAAACCATCGTCGTAGTCGTAGCAATCAAACTCTGCGCGCGGCGGCAACGAGAGCCGACGCGGACGTCCATCGGCCGTAAAGAGAGTCGGTTGCGGCGCGCCGTAAGGATCGACGACCACCAACGCCGCTTGGCCATCGGGAGACGTACTCAACCAGGCTGCGTCGTCCGGCCAGGTCACTGCGCGATCCTCGGAGTCGGGCTCCGCAGCACTCGGAAAGTCGTGTTGCCAACTGCGACCGCGTAATCGAACGCGATCACCGACCCGCTCCACCGACCACGCGGACGACTCGGTCGCACCTTCACTCACCAAGCGACGAAGACGCTTCAAACGCAAATTGTAGATGTAGAGTTCGCGCATGCGCCCCACCAAGAACCAACGTCGCCTCGGGGATTCTGGAAACCCGTAAAACGGGGTTTCGTAAAGTTCGAGATCCAACTCTTCAGGTTCGGCGCCATCGGTGCGGACGTAGAGCCTGGCGCCCTGCGACCCCAAGGCCATCGGTTCCAAGCGCGCGTCGATGGGATGCTGCGCGTTGCAGCGAACTTCGGTTTCCCGCGAAGTCGACAAGTCGCGTCCCGAACGGACGTCGAGCGCACCATCCACGCACAACATCAGTTCGGCACCATTGGGCGTCAGTCGCGCATGTGCAGCCTCGACCTCGAGACGCGCGCGCACTTGACGTTGCGCATTGAACACGACCACAGCATTGCGGCCCAACGCGACAAGCCACCGGCCGTTGTCCGACACGTGAAACGCACGGGTGTGATCCAAGGCAATCGTCTCTCGCGTGTCTGCCGACTCAGGATCCACGATCAACACAGCATCGTCGGTCGACACCGCAAGCGCAGAGCCATCCCGTGTCCAGACCAGCCGCGATGCGGTGGGAATTTCCCGGATGACCGCGTCCCCACCTCGACTGCCCACAAGATGAAGCTTTGTGGGCCCCTCATACTCGTACGTCACAAACGCAACTCGCTCGCCGTTCGGCGAAATCACCGCACCCGCGAGTTGACGCTCCATCTCCTTGAGCACGGTGAACGAGTCATCACGCAGATCCCAGATGCCCATCCGTGGGTTGTCGCCACCGTAGTAGCGCGTCCCCGCAACCAACACGCGAGAACCATCGTCGGACGAATTGAGTCGTGTGATCGCACTGCGCACGAAGCGACGTGCTGCACGCACATGACCACTCGGGATGTCGATCAGCGTAACCAGTCCGCCGTTTTCCGAGCCGGTGATCGCGAGTGGCCGATCGCGCACGACGTGAATCCGCGAGAAGCCGCGATGTGAGCGCTGCGGTACCAACGCGGGCTCCGCATGCGGTCCACCCGCACTCAGGTTCACGCGCTCGGGTTCCACAGGGGTCGTTGCTTCAACTCCTGTCGTCTGATCGGGCGAGGTTGTTTCGGTCGAAGTCGAGGAAGTTGGTGACGAGGCGCCACATCCAACCAGCAAAGCCATCCATACCCAGCGCATGGCGCGCACCCTACCAGCTCTCACGACGAGCTCGGGATTCACCCAGTCCACACTCTCGAAAGCTCTCTGCGTGGGAGCGATATCCCCATCTTGGCCACGATTCACCGAACGTTTGAACTTCTTTGAACGGCTTTGAATCCGGCCAATCGTTAGCCTCTCCGCATGTTTCGGCTCTCCATCCCACTCGTCTTCATCTCCGGACTCGCGCTCGCTCAACCGCTCGATCCGATGGACTACGTATCGTTGGGCGCTGCACCGGAAGGCGACGCGACCTTCGATACGGATGCACTGACTGTGAATGGAAGCGCCGGTGGCGTCCTCTACGATCCACCGGGCGACGAAACGCCTGAAGTCGCGGTGTTCACCTTCGATGGCGATGCCGTTCTGAGCGGCACGATCACGGTGCAAGGCGCGCGCGGGTTGGTCTTGCTTTTCCAGGGGGACGCACGCATCGAAGCCCGCATCGATCTGTCGGGTCAGGACGGTGAAGAAGGTGTCGGGACAATGGGGGCACTGGGTGGCGTCGGAGGACCGGGCGGTTTCGCCGGCGGCAACGGACAGATCTGCAACGGGACATCCGGCATGGGGATGGGACCCGGCGGCGGCGAGCAGCTGCCCGGCACCAACCGGTCCGGCGGCGGCGGTAGTTTCGGTTCGATCGGAGGCACGCGCGGCTCGGGTGGAGCGTCCGGTGGAGCAACGTACGGCGATCTCACCATGGCACTGGTCGGCGGAAGCGGTGGTGGAGCAGGAAGCGGTCGTTGCACAGGACGAGGCGGTGCAGGAGGTGGCGGCGGCGGAGCGATTGAGATCGGTGCCACCACGCGTCTCGAGTTGTGGAGCGCGAACATCACTGCAAACGGAGGCGCGGGCGGTAGTGGTGACGGAAACGGGGGTGGCGGCAGCGGCGGCGCAATTCTGCTTCATGCGCACGACGTGATGATCGACTACGACACGCAACTTCGAGCCGATGGGGGCTGGGCACGCAGCATTCCGCGCGGTGGCGGTGGGCGGATCGTCGTTCTCGCAAACACCGTGGGCGCGCTCTGCGACCACACCACACGCCAAATCATCACCGTCGAAGGCGTCGATTCAACTCGCGATGGTGAAGTGCTCTTTACGCAACTCGACGACATCGGTTTAGCTCCACCTGCACTTGGTGAACCGGCACCACTCGACCCGCTCGCGTTTGCATCTCTGGGTGCCTGGCCCAGTGGCGCTGTGTCCTTCGACACCGACGCCCTGACCGTGAACGATGCGCCGGGAGGCGTGTTGCATCGGCAGCCGGACTGTGCGCTTCCCATCGCCGTGTTTGCGTTCGACGGAGAGGCAAACGTGATGGAGGACATCACCGTCACTGGCCGACGACCGATCGCGCTTCTCTATCAAGGCGAGCTCACGTTTGGAGCGACGCTGAACGTCAGTGGTGGCGACGAAGCCGACAACACCGGTGCGCGTGGTGAATCGACCAGCGGCGGCTTTCCCGGAGGGCGCGGTCGCGAGTGTTCACCGAGCTACGACGGCGCTGGTCCGGGCGGTGGCGAAGGTGCAACAGGTGCAGCGACCTCAATGGGTACGCGCGGCGGCGGGGGCGGAAGCTTCGGTGGACTTGGAACGCGCATCAGCAGTGGCGGCGAGCCCGGTCCCACGTACGGCGTTTGGCCGACGCTGTGGGGCGGCAGCGGAGGCGGCGGCGGCGGGACCTTTTGCTCGGCGTTCTCGGACCCTGGAGCAGGCGGCGCAGGAGGTGGCGGTGCGGTGGAAATCGGTGCCGTGTCGATGCTCTCGTTTGTCGGGGGGCAAGTGCTCGCGAACGGTGGCGACGGTGGTGTGCCCGTCGCATCCGCAGGAGGTGGTGCGGCGGGTTCGGGGGGCGGTGTTCACCTGCACGCGTTCGCAATCGACATGGACGAAGCCACATTGGTGCAAGCATGTGGTGGTGCTGGCGGATCCGACGGCGGCGACGGAGGTGGCGGCCGAATTCGTATCGTCGTGAACATGGAAGGCGGGTTCACAACCGCGTCCGGAGAAGACGTTGCTCTCTCGGTGTGTGGTGGTGACGACGGTGAAGGCGAAGACGGAACGATCGACATCGTGTTTGACGACACAGTGGGTGCACTTCCCGACGCAGGTCCGATGGACGCGGGAACCGATGCGGGAACCGACGCAGGAACCGATGCAGGCACGGATGCGGGAGCCGATGCAGGCACCGATGCGGGGATGGATGCGTTTGTCGAAATGGATGCTGGAACGGACACAGGCCCAGACGCGAGTCCGACCACCGGTGGTGGATCGGGATGCGCGTGTCGCGTCCCCGACTCATCGGGCGCACCGCTGCATGCGCTGGGCTTCATCGCGTGGTTTGTCTGGCTTCGACGTCGCCGAGTTCGCTCTCAGATGTGACACCAAGTGGGTGGCCTTGGATGTGGTCTTGCCGTGACGCAAGATTGTCGCCACCCTCGACCGCACGAGAATCGCCCTACGAACACGGGAGATCTCTTGGTCAAAAGTGACCAAAAATCTCCGCGCATAAGGACTACCGTTATTGCGTGACGTCCGTGCATGCGTTGATCGTGGATTCGCATGACGCGTGCTTGGCCATGAAGCTGGCCTTGCAACCCCTCTCGTCCATCTTCGCCACGTCGCGAAAGGACGCGATGGAGTTGTGTCGCAAGCACCAGGTCCAGTTCGTGATCGCCGAACAGATGATCGACGGCTTGGATGTGGGGCTTGGGTTGCTGGAAGGAATTGCCCAGCAGCAACACAAGGCGCACGCGATTCTATTGTCGGCGTCGCGTGACCGAGCAGTGGAAGAACGTGCACGCAAGCGTGGCATCGCGTTCTTGCGCAAGCCGTTCGGACAATGGGCACTTCAAGATTTACTGACGCGATTGGCAAACGAACCGCTGGCTCTTCGTCCTCTTCGGATGAACCCAGTACTTCTCGACCTCGGGGGGCAGAAGTACAGCATGGGTCCACGAACGTTTGCGATCGCGCAACTCAGGGGGCCGTTTCTTTGGGAGGGACTCGAACCCGCAGTGATGCGCGAGTTCCTGGACTCACTCACGACAGAAGACGTGAGTGAGTCCTTGGGGTTGGTGTCTGCAAATGCAGCACGTGCACACGTTCGGCGCGCCACACAAAAGGCTCGAGAGTTCCACGGATTGGATTCTCTTGGCCCGCGCGCGCTTCGACTCGAAATCTTGCGTATGATTTTGGAGCCTTCATGACCCGACTCTCCGTTCTTTATGTCGATGACGATCGATCGAACCTGCTCGCCATGCAGTACGCGTTGGGGGACGACCTGGATTTTCGGATCGCGGAGAACGGAAGTCAGGCGCTCGAGCGGGCTGAGGGAATCGACGTCCTCCTCGCGGACCAGCGCATGCCGGGGATGAGTGGCGTGGAAGTGTGTCGTCGGTTTCGCGAAGTCTGCCCAGATGCCGCCCGGATTCTCTACACCGCATATGCCGACCCACAGGCGGGGGTGGCGGCAATCAACGAAGGTGCCGTCTCGCGCTTGTTGGTCAAGCCGATGGTCAACGAGGAACTGTTGCGCGCGATCATCGAGTCGTACGAGACGCGACGCCTCGAACGCAATGCGGCTCTGCGAAGTCTTGTTGCCGGTGGACCTGCGCGTGCACGTCGAGCGATCGAACTCCAACTCGGTCGCGCCATGAGCGGAATCATGGGTGTGCTCTTCGATCAGTCCGACGATCGCGATGCTGAATATGCGCTGCGCAGCGCGGTGGTGTCGCTCCAAGCTGGAACGCTCATGGTTCCCTTTCGACTGGGTGCACTGAAAGCGACGGGACTCAACGTTGAAGGTGATGGAGCTGTGGGGCTCAATGTCGAGGCGCTCGTGCACGCGCTCGTACTTCTTGACCCTGCTCGAGTCGAGATCGAAGAGAAGGACGGATTTGCCTCGGTGGAGTTGCGTGCTGTCTCGGGGTCGTCGGAAGCACAACGTCTTGCGACCTCGATTCTAGAGTTCAGCGGTGGTCACGTGACCCAGCGCGGCCAAGATGTGAGCTTCAGTGCGCGACGCGAAACAGCGCACGTGGATCCACAGATCGCCCTGGTTCGAGCGCCGACCCTCGATGTGCTGGTTGTGGGCTCACCAGATTCGATGTCGGTTCCCGACGGGTTCGCGGTGGACTGGACCGATCCTGAGGGCGCCCTGCAACGCGTCCACGACGCACGATGCGTCATGATCGACGAGCGTCATCACGATGCGTCGATCTGTACTGCTCTGCGTGAGCAGAGTTCGGCCACGCTGCTGCTCAGAGTGGTGGAGCCCGATTTCGCGCGACACCGAGCGTTTGCAGGGACCATCGATTGTCTGATTCACGATGGTCAATCGACGGTCACCCAGCACGAACTCATGACGCGCTGCGTGCAGCGGGAGCGAGAGATCTGCGCGGAGCGTGCTGCGTTGATCCGTACTCTACGGTCGGACACTGAAGCTGCACTCTCACACGGACTCGCGGTGTGGAAGAAACTGCGTGATCGAGCCCAACCACTGTTGACGCGAGATGGGCTTCGCGATGTTTGGCGTTCATGCGAAGGTCAAGCATGGCCTTCGACTTAAGCATCGCGACCTACAACATCTTCATGCGCCCCGAAGGCATCATCTTCAACGACGGGCAAAGGAAGCGCATGAAGCTGCTCTTGCCGCGCATCAAGGATCTCGCATCGGACATTCTGATCATCAACGAGGCATTCGATGACAGCCTGCGCAAGAAGCTGGTCAACGGGTTGGAGGAAGAGTTTCCGCATCGCACCGATGTGGTGGGACGTGACCGCGGACTGCGCCAAGACGGCGGTGTGCTTCTCCTAAGCAAGTACACGATCCTGCAGGAAGAGCAGATCACCTACGACATCTCGGAAGGTTCCGACCGTTGGGGCGACAAGGGCTGCATCTACGCGAAGGTGCTCACACCGGAGGGTTGTGTGCACGTGTTTGGTACGCACCTCGATGCAGGATCCGATGGGAAGTCTGTGCGGCGGAAGCAGGTCCGCAAGATTCGAGACTTCGCAGTGAGCCTTGGTATTCCGAAAGACGAACCCGTCTTTGTGGGTGGCGACTTCAACATGGGCCCGCATCGACGTCCCGACGAACTCGCGCAGATGCAAGACATCCTGAAGGCGGAGCTACCCAAGCAAACCGGTCACGCGCACAGCTACGATCCGCTTAGCAACATCCTTGCGGATGGGAAGACGAAGCACCTCGACCACGTGCTCTTTCTGAAAGACCACGACCAGCCAAGCGAGCACACCAACGAAGTGATCGCGTTGAAAGCGGCTGAAGAGTGGGACGACCGGAAGCATAAGAAGAACAAAGACCTGTCCGATCACTACCCTGTGGTTGCTCGTTTACGCTGGGCCTAGTTTTGGTGTGTCCGCGGCGCGCTGTTCCGCGATTTGGGCGAATGATTTTACCGGGAGGAGTCGAGTAGAGGAGTAGAAGAGTTCTCTCCTCTACTTCTCTACTCGACTCCTCCCGGCAAAATTAATGCTCCGACCACTGTCCGCGAAGCTGTCACAGGTGGGCAGCATTCCGCTTCGCGGATCTGGAAGCTTGGAAGTTCGAGAGTCCGGAAGCTTGCTGGGACACCGATCATTTTTGGGAAGTCGATCAAGTGACCAAACCAGTTAAGGCTTTGGTCGCTTGGCACGTCTTTCAGTCTTCGAAAAATAATTGGTCTCCCACGAAACCCGTGTCTGCGAAGCTGATCCGCGACAGGGTTTCCCTCTCATTCGCTAGACGAGTGCGAGCTAGCGTTTGTCATGTCGCGTCCTCCCTCGTTTCCGTTCCCGCTCGAGACCGATCACCAGACCACGATTCCGCTCTCGGTGTCGGATCTCGAACTCGACAAGGTGAAGCGCGAGATTCGGTTGGGTCCGTGGATCGCGCGCATCGTCGCTCTCGCGTTGGTGGGCACTGGCGGCTACGCGATCTGGCATCTGTACAGCATGCAGCAGTCGACGGCTTCGGCGTTGGCCGGTGCGAACTCGGACCATGCGGATACTCGCGGCGTGCTTCGCGACGCGCGTGCGGAACTGGCCGCAGCCGAGCTGCGCATCGAAGAACTCGAAGCGAACGCAACGACGGCGCAACAACACTTCGAATCGGAGACAACAGCTCTTCGCGAGCAGCTGGGTCCGGAGCTGACGGGAAGTGAAGAAGTCAGCAGCGCGCTCAATGCGTTGGAGCACGTTGGCGTACAGGAGACCACGTCGCGACGTGTTCGTGTTCGTCTTGCGCCCTATCGGATGTTTGCCGGCAACAGCACCGAGTTGAGCGAGCGCGGCGCGGAGTATCTCGCAGCGATTGCGGAGGTGCTTCGAGCGGGCGATTTCGACATTGCCGTGGAAGCGCGCCACCGTTCACGTGAGACGGCAGCGACGCGTGCGTTGGCCGTGTCGGCGTACTTGGGGGGTGCGGGCGAGATCGCGGCGCGTCGTTTGAAAAGCACCGCGTTGCCGTCAGCGCGTCGGCCTGCAGTGCAACTGGTTTTGACGCCGCGATAGCTGAGCGTGCAATCAAAGCGAACGTGCTTAACGTTCCGCTGCATGGGATGGGCTACGACGTACATCGCCGCTCTCCAACGTGGTGAAACAGTTGTCTTTCGACCAACGGGCAACAGCATGAAAGGTCGCGTCGAAAGCGGTCAGAAATGCACGGTCGAACCGATCGGTGAACGCGAGCTCGAGGTGGGTGACATCGTGCTCTGCAAAGTGCGCGGCAACCAGTACCTCCATCTGATCAAAGCCACGCGCGGAAAGCAGTTTCAGATCGGCAACAACCGCGGACACATCAACGGTTGGATCACACGCAACGCGATCTTCGGCGTGCTCGTATCGGTTGAATAGGAAAAGCGCGAACACGGGCATCCGCGTTCGCGCTTCCACTCACCAAAGCTTCAGCTTTCGGAGTCCTCGTCGTCTTGCGTCTCGAAGACCAAAGGAACGGGAGGAGGTTCGATGGTCACAGGCGCTGGAGCGGGGCCCGCCGAAACTGGGGCCGCCGCTGCAGGCCCCGCCGCTGCTGGACCCGCGGGTGCGAGCTTCGGCTTCTTCGGCATCGCATCGATTTTCTCCTTGAGAACCAACGCCCCAAGGAGTCCGAACAGCACAACGGTCACCGCAAGTGCGGGCGTCGCACCGAGACCGAGATACCCCAACGTCAGAGCAAGCAACGTCAGTCCGACTACGGTCATGCCGATGAGTCCGCCCCAACGTTGGAGTCGCTGCTTTCGTGGAAGCACCACGCCCGTTTCAGCGTCGCGATAGCTGGCGAGTTTGATGCGCGTCTTCAACGCCTTGGGAAGACCCCAGCCGAAGCGAATCATCGCCATCGCCATCAGACCCAGCCAGAAGAACAGCGCACCGAACGCAGTCCCGGCCTGCGCAAGCACGCCCCACCAACCGGCCACGTACGGGATGCTCACGCTTGCCGCCGAGTCCGTGCCGTACATCTTCTGAAACACGTAACGAACGCCACCGTTGGGCATGCTCACACCTGCGTCGGCAAGCATGACCTCGTCGTAGCTGACGTATCCACCGGATTGAACAACGGCCAGCGTGGTCGAGGGATCCGCATAGGAAACACCGTCAGGAAGAATCAGCTCCCACTCGGTGCGTGTGACCACGATGTCCAACTCCGGAAGCGTTGCACTCAGTCGACCGACCGAACCCAGCGACGACACCTGAGTGGCGTACACAAGCTGTACTTCGAAGCCCTCGGCAGCGCTCACGATGTTGAGCAGCACCGTGGGCTCGTCTTCGTCGCTGCCTGTCTCAAGAGCGGGTGTTTGGGTACGCCCATCGACACTGGCCGACCACACTTCAGATCCCTCGGGCAACTGAACACGCAGGAACTGCTGTCGACGGTTTTGAACGATGAAGCGCGCCGTGGTCACAGCCACACCATCGCGCGTGTAGAGCGTCTGGTAGTGCGCGCTTTCGACAGTGGCGTTGCGCGTTTGAATCTCTTCGTGCCGGGTAATGCGAACCGCAAAGCGCGGCGGCTCACTCGCCTGAGCGTACCGATACGCGTGAAGGATCGGGTTGTCGGTGCGCAGCAAAAGCGGCTCGGGCAGCTCCGTCGCGTCGATCGGTGAGAGATGTTCCGCACTCGCCATGTCGACCTGGAACGGTGCAAGCGCTTCCACACCGACGCGACCACGCTCAACCTCTGCACCTTCCACACCCAACAAGGGAATCTGCAGCTCTTCTTCTTGCCCGGTCACGCGGTCACAAAGCAGCTCAACCGTAAATCGACCCTCCATGGGTTGCGTGAGTTCAATCGTGAGGGTCCGACCGTCGTCGGAAAGCACGTAGCGACGCAGCGAAGGCGCCGACACTTCGAGAAGGCTCAGGCCTTCGGGCATCCGCAGATTCAGCTCGCTGAGGGAACCGCTCTTGACCTCGAGCTCGACGCGCGTTGCGACGTTCGTCGACACATCACCAAGTGACACCAAGGTATCGACCTGAGCATCAAAGCGCGCGGCTTCCGGCTCGCGAATCGCTCCCGTGGCGGTGAGTTGCGGCGCCTCATCGAGATAACGAAACGTGTGTGCAACCGTCGCATCCAACTCGTCGCGAATGTCGGCTGGAAGCTGGTTGTCACCCACGCGCGAAACGTGAGCGGCTTCGCCGGGTTCCAACGTCAGTTCACGAACGGCGAGTAGTGCAACCATCCCGCGCTGACGGTGTACGTCGCGCGCGCGAAGCATCGGAACAGCAAAGGCATCGGTCGTGCGCGTCGCGACCGGCCATGCACGCTCGTACTGCACGTCGAGCTCGAGCGAACCTTCGATCTCGCGATCGAGAAAGACGGTCAGCACGTCATCTTCGACGCGCCAATCACTCACAAAGTCACCGTTTCGCGACTCGACCGAGTTGATCTGCACACCATCCGGAAGGTCCAAGTCCGCGCGACGAAGCGATCCGCGCGAGATCTCGTACTTCACGAACGCCCGCAACCCGAGCACGCCTTCCTCGGGGCGCACCACGTGCACGATTTCGGCGTGCGCGCGCGTTTCCACTTCGACCGTTTCCACCGGCACAGCTTCAGACCATTCGATCTGAACGTGCTCGGTCATCGGCACGTTAAACGAAGCCATGGTGCTGCCACTACGACGCACCGTTTCCACACCCGCTTGCGGAGACACACTCACCTCGCGCTCACCAGGAAGCGAGAGTTCGAAACGCGACACCGGTGTTTGCGCAACGTGGAGGTTCACACGCGGAAGTCCCGCTTCACGCTCGATGGGAACGAGGAAGCTCGCGGTGATGCGATGTCGGCCTCGACCGCGAATGGGAACGACGAACCGGTTGTCTTGCACAGCGATCGGCGCTTCGTTGCGACCCACAGTGACCGACTCGAGCGCAACGTTCGACGGGAAAAGCGGAATCATCGCACGGCCGCCGCCTTCAACTTCAGCAACGAGCTCTGCGGTAAAGCGCATCGCGTCGCCTACGGGTTCACCGCGATAGCGCGCACGGCTCAAGGTGAAGCCGCCTGTCGCATCGGCTTGCCAGCTCAGCTGCACACCGGAACCTGCACCGAGCGTGGCGCTCAACCGCGTGTCGCTACCCGCGCTCGTGACGGACACACCCGAGGCTGGCATCACGACAGGCGCGATGCTCATCCCGCTGAACGTGGCATCAAGTTGACCACCGGTTCCTGGGTTGGCGAGACCCAACACCCAACCGGAACCATGTCGCGACGCGTCCACCGAGTAGCTCCACTGCAATTGATGCGTGCCTTCCCCTTCGACGGGCCATGCCACAAGACCGCCGCGCTCAATCAGCTCGGCGGCGTTTCCACCGACCCGTGCGTTTCGAATCGGTCCGTTCGCAGCGAGCGGAACGAGTGTCCAGCCTTCGCCAAACGTGCGAACGCGAGCCGACACCGTGACTTCCGCCGTGACGCGTCCATCGTTGTCGCTTGCGCTCACACTCACGTTTACGTTGGAGAACGCGTGACCGGGTGTTTCACTGCTCGGCGCGCGATCACCAAGGAGCTGCTGGTACAACTCGAGCGGGATCTCCACGCGCCCGCCTTCCTGCGCAGACGCGACGGAGCTGAGTACGAGTAAGGGGATCAGGTAGCGCATGGGTGTCCTCGTGGACGCACCTCACCTGTTCGGCCTCTGCGTCCGTCTTGAAATTCGGTTGTTGTCGAGTGGGGTTAGTGCGAGCCGTCGAGCGGATCGCCGAAGAGCATTCGCCGACTCGCGTAGCGCAAAGAGTCAGCCATCAGAGTTGCATCCGCGCCGGCTTGGAGCGCTTCTGCAAAGCGAGTGCACACCGCAGCTTGAGCGCGAACCTGTGCACGCGGGAGTCGAAGCGCACTGCCCATGCCTTCGATTCGTGCACGAGCATCGCGAAGTTGCTGCAGCGCTTGCGCACGGTTTGACGAAAGGAGTTGCGCCGCACGACGCAGCGATACCGAGGTCTCGTACGCGAGCCAGTCACGCATCACGTCACGTTGTGCCGGCCCACGCTGCGCGTTGCCTCGCGGCAAGACCAAACGCTCGTTCGCCTCGGTGTTGTCCAGACGAAGCAGGTCTTTGTATCGAAGCGACACGTCAGCGACGGGTCCGGCATGGTCGACGACCAAGTCGAGCAACACAGTATGGGTGTCGTCGGCGTAGAACGCGGGAATCAAGATGGAGATCCCGTCATCGTCTTGTTCGCGGTCGGCGGCAATCCCCAAGCGACTCGCCAACTGACGGTCGAGGGCACGTTCGGACGCCCGAGCTCGCTGTGCGGACTGCGCACCGAGACGGCGTGAACCGAGCACATCGACAAGACGAACACCCGGCGCGAGTTTCACGTTGAGGCGAAGGGCGCGAGCCACGACACGGCTCACCGCAGCGATTTCGCTTCGCACGAGCTGCGCGGGGTCGGCATCCGCGATCCATCGACGACCGTGACCAGCCATGGCGATGTTCTCGAGCGCGTCGGTACTGCTGGCGGACAAACCAATCGTCGTCGTCGTCACACCGGCAAGTGCCCCAGCATGCGCTGCACCCTCGAGCGCGCGGGTGTCGTTGACACCGGGAGTGACCATCCAGACCAGTCCACTGCCGAGCGGCGAGTCCGAATCGCTCAGCTGGTTGACGGATTCAATGGCGGTGCCCAGCGCATCATCCAGGTCGGTTGCGGTACCACCTTCACGCGCCATGGCGCGACGAAGCGCGACGGTGACCTCGCCAAAACGAAGCGGCCCAGGCTCGACCAGCCAACCACCATGCGGACCCGCGACCATGATGCCGATGCGGTCGGCACCGGTACGACTACGGCTAATCGCTTGAAGCAGACCGCGCACTTGCGCTTGTTCCTCTTCGCTAAGCGCGCGTCGCAGGTCCAGCACCACAACGGATCGAAGTGTGGGTCGACGACCACGCGAACTTGCCGCGCGCAGACCCACCTGCATCAGCACGCGGGTTTGTCCTTCGACTTCGGCCCGATCGGATTGCACGGAAAGCGCAAGCGCAGACTGACGAGGAGCAGCAATGCGGGGCGTGACGTGTTCGGCTTCGCGGGCGAGCTCAATCGCGGACACCCCCACGCCGGACAGCGTCTCACCGCGATCGCGCAGCTGTCGGGCCAACAACCGCCAACGCGGATCGCCGGGAATGTACGAGTTCGCCCACAGTCCACGCGCTTCTTGGAAGCTCAATCCCTGTACGGCGTCACGACCGGCGACCAGCGTCTGGAATCGGCCATTCTGATCGGTCGCAAGGATGTTTGAGATGCTCGAGGGCTCGGGGTCGGCGAGGATGATGCTGTCGCTCTCTTGGCGAGTGACCTCGGCGGCACGCACACGTTGTCCCGTCGTTTCACGATCGCGCTCGTCGTCGTCTTGTTCGAACTCGCCACGATGCGGTGCGTTCTGTCCGCCTCGGTACCCGCTGCGGCCCTCTTCGATGCCCTCCACGGACTGGCGAAGTTCGAGGCCGCGATCGATTCGGTCCGTCGCCTGCCCTTGTTGTTGACCCAGGTCGAAGCGTCCACCGACAGGGCGACCGAAGTTGGACTCATCCAAGCCGTCGCCATCTGCGCCGCCGAAGTCTCCGCCAAGCTCTCCATGGAAGTTGGGGCGGACACTTCCGGAAGGCGGTAGGAATCCAGCCGAAGCCCCCAGTTGAATCTCGCCCTCGATCTCCTCGAGTTCTTCGACCGTGATGTCTTCGTCTACCGGGCCTTCGATCCCGTAACGGTTTCCGCGGAACGCGTACTCGCCGGACTCATCCATCGCTTCTTCGGCAGGCGTCGCTACCGAAGGAAGCCCGTTGATCGGCCCCCCTGCCGTTGCCGTGATGCTCCGTACTTCCGCGCCGAGTGAGAAGTACGACACACCCACGAACACCGCCAAGAGCGCCGGTGCACCAAACGCGAGTGCCAGACTTGGACCGCGAAGCTGGCTGACCTTCCGGAAAGGCAAAATGATGAGTTCGATGATCGCCAGCGCCCCACGACCCATCTGGGAACCGAGAACGCCGAGCACGCTGGGCGCGGGCTCGTCGAGCGAGTGGACCGTTTCGAGAGTTCGTTGAACGAGCGGTTCAGGAGCAGGGATGGCGGGAAGGGCTTCGAGGCCCACGTCCACTGCAGCAAGTGAGCGCGCGAACGCAGAACAAGCTGCGCAACCGTCCACATGCTCTTGGTGCTGGGCGTCGAGTTCCTCGAGCGGTGTGTCGAGCAGAAGTTCTTGGATGGTTTCGCAGCTCATGCCGTCTCCTTCGCTGCGCGACGACTCATCGCCTTGGCCAACGCCGCGCGAGCCCGCCGAAGCCGTGTCTTGACGGTTTCAGCGGGCTCGCCGAGGACGGAGGCGGCATCTCGGATTCCCAACCCCGCCACCGATGACAACAACAACGCCTCTCGCTGCGCGAGGGGAAGCTTCTGAATTTCCTGTTCGAGGAACGCGGCGGTCTCCTTGGCTTCGGCCGACGCTTGCGGAGAGTCGCCAGCCGTTTCTTGTTTGGCCGGCTCGGCATCGAGCGTGACGACCGAACGAACTTTCTTGCGGCGGAAGTGATCGCGAACGGTATTGACCGCGATGCGGAAGACCCACGGACGCACAGGGCCCGTGGGCATCTTGGTCTTCGAGGCTTGGTGGACCTTGCAGAAGACTTCTTGGAAGAGATCGTCCCGATCACCGGCCGACACGCCGCTGCGTGTCATGTATCCGTAGATGGGGTTGGCGTAGTTCTTCATGAGCTGGGCAAACGCCGCCCGATCACCACCATGGTGGTGTTGCAGCAGATCCCGATCGGGATCGCTGGCAATAGGGATCACCTCAGCCGGCGCGCGTTCGTCGACCGGAGGCGGCCCTTCCGTTGCAGGTAGGGGCGGCATCGATGTCTACAAAGAAGAACGCACCAGAGTTCGAAGCGGGTTCAAAAAAGATCGTCGATGATCAAAAACAGGGTGTTTGTTCGAAAGTGCCTACAAAAGTGGCCATTTCGGAGCAGGTTCGGTGAAGCAGTGTACGCGTCCCCAGAATTAACCTGGGGTGGCGCCGGAATTAACCTAGGGTCGCGCGGTGCGGCCCATTGTTTGGTTGCAAGGGTTTGTGGGGTTGGGCGCAGCCCTGCTCTTCGCGATGGAACCGATGGTGGGGCAGCTGCTCCTGCCTTCGTTCGGTGGCGCGTTCCACGTCTGGACGACGTCGCTCATGTTCTTCCAAGGCGCGCTCTTCGTGGGCTACCTCTATGCACACATGGTTGCGCCGCGGTTGGGCAAGTTCCACCTGCTCGTCCTGCTCGCACCGGTGGCGTTCCTTCCCTTCGGTGTTCCGCCCACGGCTCCATCCCCCAGCGTTTGGGCACTCGCGTGGGTTCTCGTCGCCAAGTTTGGTCTTCCCTTCATCGCGCTCGCATCCACCAGCGTGGTCGCTCAACAGTGGTTGGTTTCCTCCGACGCGCCGGGCCGCGACGAACCCTACCGACTCTACGCAAGCTCCAATGCCGGCTCTCTGCTTGCGCTACTCGGCTACGTCTTTCTGATCGATCCGCTTTCGGGCCTCCAACTCCAAGGACATGTTTGGGCGCTGGTGTACGTCGCGTACGTTGCGATCGCTGCGTGGTCGTTCCGCGTCACCAAACCAAATCCAACAACCGAACACGCGCCGCGTCCACCCTGGAGCGACCTGATTTACTGGACGCTTGTCGCGGCGGCTCCCAGCGCACTTTCCATGTCGGTCACCAACGTGTTCATGGTCGACATCGGCAGCGCGCCCTTGGTTTGGGTGCTACCGCTCACCACGTACTTGATGACGTTCATCTTGGTGTTCGGGCGCATGCAGCTCGATCCCTTGTGGCTGCGCCGCCTTTGGCCACACCTCGCGGTGCTCGGAATCGTCGCGTACAACGCGCTTCCCGGCGTCGATTCGCTTTCGCCCATCGCGCATCTCGCAGTGCTCTTCTTCGTCGGCACTGCAGCACACGCAGAACTCTACCGCTCTCGACCAGACGCCGAATCGCTCACCTGGTTCTACCTCGCGCTCTCGCTTGGTGGATGGATCGGAGCCGCCTTCGTCGCACTCGTTGCTCCCTATGCGTTCGACGGACTCTGGGAGTACCCGATCTCGCTCGTCGCGCTCTTGGTCATCGTGGGACTACGCCGCAAAGCATGGACAGCCGAACGCCCGCGCGTGCTCATGTTCGTCTTGCTCGCCGTGGTCTCACTCGTCGCGGTTTTTCGCCCTCGCAACGTCGACACGGAGATCCTCGCGAAAGCACGAAGCCCCTACGGCGTGTATCGCGTAAGCGAGCTGGTCGAAGATGGTCGTCGCGTTCGACGCTTAGCCAGTGGCCGAACGATTCACGGTCGCCAGGAAGTGCGTGACGGTGAGCTCGTCCCAGATCCGTTGAGCTACTACCACCGCGAAGGTCCGCTCGGTGACTTGGTTCACGCGATTCAATCACCCCGTCGCATCGGTGCGGTCGGTTTGGGCGTAGGCGCCGCGGCAGCACAGATCGGCGAGGGTGAGCTGATCCGTTTCCACGAAATCGATCCTGTCGTCGTCGACCTTGCTCGTGAACACTTCGCTTTCCTGGACGGCGCGGCCGACGTCGAAGTGGAGACAGGAGACGCCCGCCATACTCTCGCGGCAGAACACGCTGCGGGCACCGAGCAGTACGATCTCCTTTTGGTGGATGCCTTTAGCGGCGATGCTGTGCCACTGCACTTGGTGACACGCGAAGCGATGCAGCTGTTCCGCGACCGAGTAAGACCCGGCGGGCTCATTGCCTTCCACATTTCCAGCCGTTACGTCGACCTGCGTCCTGTGCTCGGCGCGGGTGCCGATGCGCTTGGACTCGATGCACGGGTCAAGACGCGTGGACGCGACCTGGCTCCTCTCGAAGATCCTTCGCGATACGTTGTTGTTGGTCCACCCAACGCACTCGCGCCTCTCGAGTCGCGCGGCTGGCTGCAATTGCCCGAGTCACGTCTGCCCTTCACCGACGACCGGGCCAGCGTGCTTCCGCTACTCTCTGCAGGAGGGGATCCGTGAAGCGTGATCGTGGCATTGTTTTGGTGGTGTTGATCGTGGTCGTCGCCGCGATCCAAACCTACTTGTCGCACACCACGATTCTGAGTCCCTGGAAGGGGGGCGGGTTTGGAATGTACGCGGCACCCCACCCCACCCAACTTCGTTCGATTCACTTCCAAGTGAGAGGGGAGACGATTCGCATCGTTCCACGCGACGCAGAACGCGCTTCGCACGAGTGGGAGATCCTGGAACGACACGCCAACCTGCTCCTCGGGTTTCCGAGCGAGCGCAGGTTGCGCAACTTGTCTGCCCTGGCCGCACCGCTACTGGGACAGCGATGCATCACTGCAGTCGCTTCCGAAGTTCGCTACGTGCCTCGCGAGGGCGTGTTCAACAACAAGGTACTGGCGCGTGGAAGCAACTGCCGCTGAGCCTGTTCCCTTTGCGCACGAACGAATTGCCCTGCTCGGCACGGCAATTGTGGTCGCTGTTACCCACGTCACCGTTCCGTTTTGGGGCACTGCGATCATCATTGGTGCCGCCTTGCTCGCTCTCGTCCTGTCCGGCGACAAGAAACAGCGCTGGGCCTACGTCGCGATCGGATCCGTACTGATCTTCTCGATCGTGAGCATGTACACCCTGGTCGCCAACCACCTCTTCTTGCTTGCGTACCTGGTGTGGGCGGTTGCGATTCACGCAGACGACGACGAAGGACTGGTCAACACTTCGCGCTACATCCTGATCGCGGTCATGGGCATCGCAGCGTTGCAGAAGTTGATCAATCCGTACTTCATATCGGGCGACGCGTTGGCTTGGTACGTCGCATCCGGAGAGAGCTTCGGCAACCTCATCGCATACGCCAACCCCGGATGGGCGGAACAAACGGCGCAAGTGTTCGCGGATTCTCAAAACGCGATGGCCCCGGTCGACAGCAACACACCCACAAGCACGCCCCCCGGCGCCTTTCTCGGCGCCATGATCGCACTGTCCTGGTTCGTCTTTGCTCTCGAACTGGTCGTCGCGCTCTCTTGGGTCCGACTTCCTGGCAAACTCTCTACGCTTCGCCAGTACGCACCCCACATTACGTTTGCCTTTGTCTGGGGCACCTACCTGATGCGCAACGAAGCATTCTTCTTCGCTCTCGTCGCCCTTCTTGGAACCCTGGGTGTGCCCCGAGAACCCGATCAGCAACCATCCAAACTGTGGTGGTTCGGGATCGGCACGGTCGCGTTCATGTTGGTGGTTGGGTTCTTCGGGTTTCGACCGCCCTTCCTGCAGTGACTGCGGGACTACAACGCCGGACAAACGTGTGTCTCGACCCCACACACATCGCTCCCGCTGACTGAGTTATCAGCGAAAAAGTGAGTTGTGCACGGGGTTTGCAAGCCCGCGTCCCATGCGCTCGTGGGTCCTCCTACTCGCCTTTGGCTGCACCGGAACTCTGACTGAGGTCGGCTACGACCCGCCTCCCAGAGGCGACGCGGGAACGCCCGACGCACCTGGCGTCGATGCACCTGGTTTCGATGCTCCGGGGCACGACGCCCCTGGCGCGGATGTTCCGGGTGTGGACGCGCCGGGTATCGACGCACCCCTCGATCCGCCAACGGGGCGTATGGCGAACATTCCCGTCGACGGATCTCGTCCGGTCGATCTGATGAGCCGCGAACGTCTGACGCAAGTCGCCTCACGCGCACCCCATGTCGATGACGCGTGGCTGTTGAGCATCCTCGAGGCCGACGACACCATGTGGTACGACCGCGACTCGATCGCGCCGGGCTACCAAGACTCGTTCGGTGACAACGTGATCACACCGATCGGGATGCGTCCCAACTCGATCGATCCGAACCTGATCAACCTGGCTGTTCCGGGTGGCCACGAACAGATCTTTGTGGAGTTCGGAGTGTTCCACTTTCCCTTTGGTCGACCGATTGGGAGTCGCGAAGACGTATCGCGCGTGGCCGACTTTTGGAGCCTCCCGCGAGACGAGAGCGGGCGCGTCCTTCCGGTGGTGTATTGGCAGCGCGACCCCAACTCGATCACCCATCGCGTGGAATGGATGTTCCCCGTCGGCACGGTGTTGGGTGAGTTGCTCTTCCAGATCGATGCGAGTGGACAGTGGTGGCCGTTCGAAATCCGGACCCGCATCCGAAGGATCGACGGTTGGACCTCCAACGTGTTTCGCCCGTTTCCAACAGCGGAAAGTCTCGCTCGCGAACTTGAACGACGACGCACGGAGCGACCGGAGTGGGCAAGTTCCGCAGAGATCGACGCACTGATCGCGCACGCGCGCAATCCCAGCACTCTCCGATCCGCACGCCTGGGAGCCACCAACTTTCCTGGAGCGTTTCCCGCCATCGACGGTGCCGAAGATCTTCTTCCGAGCCTCAGCGACGACTCGATCTTACGCGCTCTGCTCTTGGAAACGCCGTTTCGCTCAGCGCTAGGTGCCGTGTGGAAAGAAAGCGCCGGGATGCGTGCGTACGCACCCACCAGCGATGCGCGATTCTCGATCGTACCGCGTGACTACAACGGCGGGTTCTTTGAAGTTAGCGATGCCACGTGCAATCGCTGTCACCAAGACGCCGGGCGTCCGTTCCGCGATTGGTACGAGAACATCATCGCGTACGGTGAACTTTGGGGCGAAGACGAGTCGTTCTCGTGGCATCCCTTCGAGACGCGCAACTTCGTCGACGAGACCGGTCGTGTCGTGCAGTTCAACCACGACAACCGACGCATGCGCTCCGACTTCGTCTCCGCAGGCGTCCTCGTGCCCTACGAACCTTCAACGCACCGCGATCCGATCTACGGAAAACTCCCGGGTAGCTGGAAGGACTACTCCTACTAATGCGCCGCCGAACCTTCTTGATCGGTGGGTTGCTCGTGGGCTGCGAAGCTACGCTCGAAACGTTTCCGCGCTTTGATTCCGGAACGCCCCACGACGCAGGGCTTGATGCGCCAATGCCCGACAGCAGCGTGCCTTTTGACGCAGGCTTTGTGGACGCACGAATCCCGGACGCAGGATTCGACGGCGGCACCGACGCAGGGTTCGTCGATGTGGGCACCGACGTGCCCACATTCGACGCGTGCGTGGACCCGCAAATCGTCACCCTGCATGACACCTACGCTCAAGCGCTGTACTTCGATGGAACCTACGGACCCACGACGGGCGTGATTCGAGTTGCAGACATGGTTGCCGGAGTCGAACGCACACTCGAGTTTTGGCATGGTCACGGTGGTCTGAACCACGCGTTTACGATCCTTCCCACAGACTTCGAAGCGCTGCGTCGCGGTGAGCGCGTCACGCTGATCACGACGGAGGTCGACTCCCACCAACACATGCTCTTCATCGACCCAGTCGACTCACGATGGCGCGTCGAAGGTGCTGCGGATGAGACCGTTGAGATCTGTAGTTAGAACTCGTGGCTGAACGCCGCGATGCTCAGCGCAACGGCACCACCGGCGACCACAGCCCAGCCGAAAGCTTCCGGCTTGTTTCGCGACAACGCGTAAGGAAGCACAACGAGCATTGCTACGAGCGGAAGCATGTAGAGCAGACCTGTCATGTTCTTGAGACTGCGACCGATGTGTCGACTGAAGAGCCCCATCGTCAGGACCGAGAACACCGCACCAAGGCCTAGGATCGTCCCCCGGCGCGCACGACCGCGCAGGTCTGCAGTCGTTGCAGCCATGGCTCCCAGGAACGCGCCGTAACCAAACCCCGGGTACATTCCGGCCAGCGCGCTCCCCGCACGAGCATTCCATTCTCTTCGTTCGGCAAAGGAACCGAGCGTATGTAGACCCGCCATCGTCATCGGCAGTGCCACGGCGGGCATCGCTGCAGGCGCCGCGTCGCTCCCAGTCATAAACGCAGCACCAACCGCAGCACTTCCCACTGTCGCTCCCAAGTAGCCACCGAACATCCGATACCCGACAGCACGTTCTGCTCGTGTCGGCTCGCGCCGACTCTCTGAAGGCGACGAAACTCGAACCTCCCCTTTCGCATGAACAAGCGTCGTGGAAAGGCAGATCGCCAGGACAAGTAGACAGCGCATGTCCACACAACGCGGAAGCGGAGATTCCCTTACGGTCTGAGGCTAGGTATTCTGATCGGGATGCGGAAATTCCTTCTTCTTGTCTTGTTGGTCGTGGCTTGGGTGGCGTGTGGAGATGACTCCGGTCCCACTCCCGATGCGGGACGATTCGATTCGAGCGTCTCGGACAGCGGCGAAGCCGACACCAGCATGCCCGACGGTGGCGACGACCCCGACGTCGGAATGGCAGACGCAGGACCGATGGACGCAGGCGGGATGGACTCAGGTCCGATGGACGCAGGTCCGATGTGTCCCGACGAAGTTGTCGACGACAGCTACATGGCAGCGACCGACCTCGGCGACATCGACGACGACGCTGGCTACCCCTTCGATACTGCAGAGGGCAACATCTTCCCGATCACCGACCAGGATTGGTACATGTGGCACGTCAACGACGGCTTGTTCGCGGATGTGGATCCGCGCGCTGGACTCTCGGCACGTCCCGTCGGTGTGCCTTGGGAACTGTGCCTCTACTTCCAGTGCGACGGTGACCTCGACAGCGTCGGTTGCGAAGGCGACGGGACACCCCACACCTTGGTGGAAGGTGACATCGAAGGCTGCTGCGCAGTGTCGACCGAAGCATCGACGAGCATCACACTTGCACCGAGCTGCGACGGACTCGATGACAGCGGCAACGTGTTCGTGCGGATCTCCCGCCAAAGCGGGACGGCCACCTGCGAGGGCTACACGTTGACCTGGGGCGACGCCTAAGCCTCGGCTGCGTCTTCTTCGACAAACCCATCATCGTCGTCGACGAGTTCGTACTCGCCGACATCGTCGGGCACCTCGACGCGCAGCTTGAGGGATTCGAGCTTGGCTTCGTCGTCCGCCGAAAGCGGTGTGATGTCGCCACCACCGCCCAGTGAGAACACTGCCACCACGCAAAGAAGCAGCATGATCCCCAGTCCCCACAAGGGCGGGCCGACCCAGGGGATGTAACCGATTCCGATGGCTGCAGCGGCGAGAACCGCACCAAAGATCGTTGCGCTCTTGTCGGTGGTGACTTTGCGTTGCGTCGGTGTCCCGCGAACGTCCGGGAGTTCCTCAGCCAAGCGATAGCCTTGTTCGAGCGGCGCGAGATCACGTGGCCCTCCACGAAACGCGTCTGTCGACCCTTCGAGTCGCCCGACGATCATCAACTCAAAACCATCGGGCACTTCGAACGAATACGTCTGTTCCACACCGGAGTCGGTCGTGACCGTGCGGACCAACTTGCGCTCCGCACCGGGCAGGCGCTGAATCCGCAGCTTTCCGGGACGAACGCGAAAGCGTTGACCATCTTTGGATTCAATGATGAACGACTCGCCCTCGAGTTCGGGGTTGCCCCGGATCTTGTCCGCCCGCTCCACCGATGTCCCGAGGTTCACCGAGCCCCCGTCCGGCGAGATCACCTTGCCGACAACGCGGTGATGGTTTTCCTCGATGGCGACAAGCTGGCGAATGCGCGCGCGCTTGAATTGCACCTTTGCGCGTTTGAGACCAATGCGGATCGAGCGTGCCTCGGCGAGATAGAGCATCACACAGAAGAGCAGTGGTGCGCCGAGATGGAGCCAGTCCGGCACGTCAGCTGATCCAGCTGATCTCGTACACGCCGGTTTGGTCACCCAGGGCGGGCGAACTGATGAGGTTCACCTCGACATCAGTCGCGCCAAAGCGATCCAGCGAGCGATCGATAAAGCCGATCAAAAACACGCAGAAGGTCAGACTCGACTCACCATGCTCGTCCACTTCAAGCCGTCCGTAGCCGCGACCGATGCGACCCACGTGCACGGTGACACCGCGAAGGATTTTTCCGAGCACCTTGGGCATGTCGGCCAGCAAGAGTTCCGGGGGAGGCGAGGGAGGACGGACGCTTCGCATGATGTCGAAGGCGCCTTCCGCGGCAGCCCGACCGCACTGAACAACCAGGTGGAGATCATCGCGACCCAAGCGCGCATCGACGTGTTGGACCAGTGCATTGACCGCCTCGTAGGGCACCCACTGTTCGCCACTGACACCTTGCTTGAACGTGCTCGCAGCACCGTCGGGAAGCGTCGCCAACAAGTCCGTCAGTGCGCGCTCACCAAAACGCCGAGACACAAAGCGCAGAACACTGAGTGCCACCGAACCCGAGAACATGCGTGGGTCGACGAGCTTTCGATCGAGTGCGGGAGGCGGCGCGATCTGCGCACCGGCCGCAGGCGTCATGCGCAGCTGCATCGCGATGTGATCGGGATGCACTTGCATGGTTTTCTCGTCGCTGAACTCAGGAGGCGCAGAGGGCACCTCGGTGTCCATCATCAGCGGCGGCCCCGTCGTGACCATCGTCGCATCGGTGTTGTGCGAGGGAGGTGGTGGACGACGCTTCTTTCGAGCCGGTGGGAGCGCTTTGGGCCTCTCTTCGATCGCGGTGGGCTCCGTCGGACGTCGCACCGGACCCCGTGAACGAGAGCGCGATGATTTGGTTGGACCGTCCAGTGCTCGACGCGCCCCGGTCGCCGGAGCTGGAACACTTCCCATCGGCGGATGACGCGGCTTCTTTTTGGGCGGCTCAGGTTTGGGTGCAGGCCGTGGCACAGGTCGCGGAGGTTTCGCGGCCTCGCGCGCCTTCTTCTTCGCCTCTCGCTCTTCACGATATCGGCGTCGCAGCTCGAGGATCTCGTCCGCCTCGCTGGAACTCATCACCCGATGCTGCTGAGTCTCACGCGCGCGAATCCGCAACAGATCCATCGTGAAGCTATCGCTCGGATGATCTTCCGCGGGCAGAACGCGACCCCCAAACGGAACGAGCGCAGCCGCGAATTCCTCACAGTTCTTCCAGCGACCTTCGCGATCCTTCGCAAGCGCCTTGTTCACGACGTGTTCAAGGCCCTTCGGAATATCCGTGCGAATGGCACGCAGTGAAGGAGGCGGCGACTTTCGCACTTTGCGGGCGAGTTCGCGGAACGTGGGTGCGTCAAAGGGTCGCCGTCCCGCGAGCATCTCGAAGAGCACCACACCAAGGGAGTACACGTCGATCCGTGCATCGCGTCGGTCATCACCACGCAATCGCTCCGGCGCGGCATATGCAGGAGTGCCCACGAGCGTGCGCTCGGGTGTGAGCGTTTTGCCCTCGTCGATGCGCACCGTGGGCACGACCAACGCCGCGAAACCAAAATCGCAGAGCTTGACGAAATCAGGATCGCCCATCAGCGCGATCAACATCATGTTGGCGGGCTTGAGGTCGCGGTGAAGAATGCCGCGGTCGTGCGCAGCCGCCAGACCCGCGAGACTATGCGTCGCAATGTTGCACGCGCGCGAAATCGAGAGGCTGCCTTCTTCGGCAATCGCTTCCGAAAGCGAACGACCACGCAGGTATTCCATCACGAGGTAGGGGCGCTCACCCTCGTAGCCAAAGTCGAGGATATCGATGATGTTCGGGTGACCGATTGCGGCAGCGGAACGAGCCTCTCGGACGAAGCGCTCCACAGCCGCAGGATTCTCTGCCGTGGTCGGATGCAGAAGTTTGATCGCCACGAACCGGCGCAGCACTTGGTCAGCAGCCTTGTAGACCGCTCCCATGCCGCCATCACCCAGCATCCGAACGAGGTGGTACCGCCCCGCTAGCGTGGTCCCCACCAACCCGGGATCGGGCGCGCGCTTTCGTCGCTTCTTCTTCCTGGGGTCGTGGTCTTTCGCCACGGAGCGAGTGTCGATTGCCATGCCCGTTGGTGCAAGGACCAGATCCTCTGGATGTGGCATCCTCTGGACGTGCGGTTCCTACTCGGATGCCTCCTCGTCCTGGTCGCGTGTGTGGCCGAGGGCGGCGAAGTGGGCGACTACTGTCGCGACAACCGCGATTGCCGAGAAGCGCTGGTTTGCTTGGGCAACGCATGCCGTGCGCCGGCATTCGATGGCGGCAACTAGGCAACGGTGGATCGACGGGCGCTCGTTTTGAGAGCTACGCCTGAAAACGACGCTGACCTTCGGATTCCCACCAGCGCCGGTACTTTCGCTGCGCGATTTCGCGTTCACGACGCGAAAGCGAGGGGTGGTAGCCGTAGTACTCCTGCGTCAGGTGCTTGAGTTCATCACCTGCAGCAGAGCGCACCGCTTCGTCTGGATGCAGTAGCCCGTCGATGAGCCACTCGACGCGGTGTCGGTCGCTGTTCGCCTCTGCCCACTCTTCCCACTTGCGGCGCGAGCGTCCGAAGTCCTGTCGCGTAAGCACCTGGAGCGCCTCGTGCGCGGCATCTGCGAGTCGGTCTTCGTTGGACCCAAGCAGCTCGATCAGCAAGTCGAGCGCACGTGCGTCCCGCAACTCACGCAAAGCAAACACCGCTTGCGCACGCTGCTCGGCCGTTCGTCGGGGCACCCGCGCCGTGGCTCGAATCATTTCAAGCACGCGCTGGAGCTCGTCATCGAAGTGACTGAGCTGACGAAGAACATCCAACCCAAGCGTGGCGGTTCCTTTGTCGGCGTCGAACACACGCCGCCCTAGCGGAGCGACCAAGTCGCGATGCTTGTACTCGGAGGCCAGCAGCGTGGCGTAGAAACGTACGTCGTCCTGGTTTCGGTCCAAGAGCGAACCCACGTAGGGCACCGCACGATCACCAAACGCCACCATGGTTCGCGCGATTGCGGAAATGTCCCGGCCACGCGGTAAACGGCGGTGGGGTCGATGGCGATCGAACCACAGTGGCCCAGGAAACTCGCGAACGAGCACAGGCAATGCAACTTCGCCCAGCGACACGATCTGTGGGACCGCATGCGAGCCATCCTCGGGACCGATCGTCTTGAGGTCCTCCACCATGTTCTCCACGTCGTCGCCCATGTCGACGATGACGGAGCTACGCATGGGATCGGGCGATGAGCGTCGTTTGACCGGACCGGGAGGTTCACTGTCCGGACGACCCGAGCGCGTTCGCGGCGAAGCCGTGGGTGTCACGCCATCCAGTTTGACCACATCGACTTTGGCGCGAGGCTTCCCACCCGCGCTACGCGGATCTCGACGACGACCGCGACGCACTTGTTCGGAGCCACCCGACATCTTGTAGTGACCGGCAGACTCAAGCTCCGCGAGAAGCTCGTCATCGTCTTCCGCTTCATCGATCGTGATGTCCGGCTCGTCGTCGTCCGGGTCTTCAACACTGATCTCCGGTTCGTCGTCGTCGTCGTGAAGCTCATGTGCCGGCGGAAGATCGATGTCGGTCGTACGACCCGGAATCGGATCGACTTCGCTCAGCCGCGTCTCGTCGAACGACGCTTCGACCGTCCCCACGACAATCTCTGGCTGCGAACCCGGCTTCGGGGGCGGCGGTGCGCTGCGCGGCACACCCAACACATCCATCGCGTGCGTGCGCGGTAGCTTCTTCTTGGGCTTCGGGTCCGGTTCGGGATCCGGTGGCGGAGGCAGCGATGAGCGAATCGCTTCAACGATGTGATCCTGCCCCTCGATCGACGTCATATCCACCGGTGGAGGCGGTGGAATCGATCCGGGCGAAGTCAGCTCGCCAGGACTTGTATCCGGAGGATCGAGCTGATCGACGGGCGGCGGACGGAGCGTTTCGGTGCGCGAATCTGCAGGCTCGATGTCCGGCTGCGCTTCGCCCTTCTCGTACCCGCTGAACTTGCGACGAAGAATGAGCTGTTGAAACGCTTCGCTCACCCGGGGCGAGAACGCCAACACTTCGGGAATGTCGGCCAAACCAAAGTCGTCGCCACTGCGGTCGCCATAGGCGAGAAGAACCACGCGCGAACGAATGGCGATCGGAATGATCACCGCGGGCATATCCGCGTCACGAAGAAGCTCACCGCGAAGACGACGATCCGCATCGGTCTGATCGAGGTGTGTGACCAAGGGCACCACGCCTTCCACCGAGAGCGCGATCACACCCGCTTGATCAAGAGGCACCGAGATCTTCTGAACGTCTTCGTAGACGGCACCACCACCGATTGCGTCGAGTCCCTCTGCTTCGCCATCTTGAACGACGAACACAACCATGTAGTCGAAGAACTGTTTCAGGAACGCGAAGATGACTTCGAGAATCTCGTCGCGCGTGCGGGCTTCGCCGAGGAGCTCGACAGCTCGACGCGCCGTCATCGGACCACGATGCGCGCGCACCAACTCCGACGAGGGCACTGCGACGCGCTTATGCTGAGGCGGAGGCGGCGGTGGCGCCGAAGGAACACCGGGCGGAGGCGGCCTCGTGCTTCGACGAACCCCCACAACTTGCGAGGTGCGAACACGAACCGGTTGGTCGTTTTCGATGGGAGGTGGCGCTGGAATCGAAGCGACGACACCAAACTTTTTCGTCGGAACGCCGCCGCCGCTCTCTTCTTCGTCCTCGTCGTATCCGTAGTCATCGTCGTCGACTTCGACGCGACCCTCGGCGACGTTTTGGACCAGTGGAGCGACGTAGGGAATGGAGCCCGCGTCGACTTTGCGGAGCTTGTCGATCAAACGCCGCATGCGCGGTACGACATCGACGCCGTAGTGATGATGCAACCCGGCCGAAATGCGAACGGTCGTCACAACTCGCTGCACGAGTTCGACACCAAGTAAGAAACCCAGTTGAGATTCCGTGGCTGGGTCGAGCGGATCCGCGACAGCGACGCAGAGTGTTCGATCCTCGCAACTCAGCGGAACCATCCGGTGTTGGCCAGCAACTTCCTTGGGCACCATACGAACGATGTCGCGCGGAACCTTCATCACCTCATCGCGGGTCGCCGGAAGGAGATCGTGGATGACACCCAGGTAGGCGCTCAGCACGTTCTCCTCCACGAGTTTCAACTCGAGGAGCACAGTGTCGAGACGGCCGCCAGAGATCACCTGACGCTGGATCGCTTCCTCGATCTTTCGGACCGGGACGCGCTGGTCCCGAACCAGCAGCGATGTCAGCGCGGACATTGTTTAAGCGGCCACCAGAGAAGGAAAAAGGGTGGCCAATGCTCTCATTCGCCCCCCCCGAAACTCAACTTTCCGAACGATTTCGGATAGTCACCCGTGGCCGCTGAAACTGTCAACGCTCTTTGTGTGCCTTCCAATTCCCGGAAAACCGACGAATCCTTAGCGAATGCGGATGGTGATGCTTGCTTGGCTCTCACTTGCGCTTGTCGCGTGTGGGGATGACGACGGTGGTTCTGACAGTGGCCTTGGCGACAGCGGAGCTGTCGACGTTGGCGGCGGGATGGACTCCGGTGGGGGTGTTGACTCCGGCGGAGTGGATTCTGGACCGATGGTCGATGCCGGAGGTGTGGACTCCGGTCCCGCCGTTGACTCAGGTCCCGGCGTGGACAGCGGCGCTTTGCCCGACGCAGGAGCAACGCCGGATGGCGGTGGTTCCGACGGGTTCAGCCTTCCTGATGTCGGCGGGATTCCGGATGCCACGGGTGGCATCACCTGCATGATGATGGAGGACTGCGACGAGGGTGAGATGTGCTGCACCATCGGTGGCGTCGGCATCTGCATGGCGAGCTGCCCCTTCTAAACCGTTGGCATGAAGTGGGCTCAAGCGCGCGCGGTTCTGATCGCGCTCGCGATTGCGATCAACTTTGTTCAGGGCTGTCCAGTCCCGAACATCCAACGCCGACATCTTGAGCGCCCCATCGGACAGCGTGAGCTTGTTCGATGGACCGGTGTGCTCAAGTCCGTGGGATACGAAACCACGCCCGAAGAGTTGGCCGAAGATGCCATTGCGTGGAGCGAGAACGCCGCAGCGACACATCGTGCGGTCATGGAACCCGTGTGGCCGTGGTTTCACCACACCGCCACGCAACAGCGTTGGTCGCTCTTTCCCGTGGCCGATCCCGAACCCTGGTGGATGCACATCGAGGGTCGCACGGAGTCGGGTTGGGAGTTGTTGTACCGGCCGCTCGACGCCGAGCACGACTTGCTCGCCAGCACCTTGGAGTACCGACGTGTCCGTGCCGTTTGGAATCCTGGAACCGCCGGTCCGCGCCACGATCATCCACGTTTCGTGGACTGGGTCGCGAAGCAGATGTTCGCCGAGCGCCCTGATTTGTTGGAGGTTCGTGTCCGCTTTCAGCGCTATCGCGTGAACCTTCCCGATGAACCGGCAAGTGACGAGATCAGCTGGCATTTCGAAGAGCGGCGGAGTCCATGAGCGGTCGCGCTGGTCGCCGTCGACTCAAAGAGTCGACCACGTCGGAGCCCAAGACGTCGCGCTGGAGCCGGTTTGTGTCCTTGATGGACGAGCGCGAGCGCGCAACTTCGTTGGCGCTGATTCGAATCGCGTTAGCGAGTGTACTGCTCGCAGATTGGGCGCACGCCGGAAGCTTGGGTCTGGTCGAGACGCTCTGGGGCCCGAGTGCGCAAGGCGGGTTTGGAGACGCCGACACGTGGGAGACCGGCCCGACAGCGTTTGCGCTCTTCAGTGCGAGTACGACCACGACCTGGCTTGTCTACGTGTCGGCGATCATCAGCGCGATCGCATTTGGACTTGGTGTACTGACGCGTGTCTCGGGTGTTGTTCTCTTGTTTGCGTCGACGCAGTTCGCGCAGATTCTTGGACAGAGCGATCGGGGCATCGACATCGCGATGCGGATTGTGCTGATCCTGCTGATTTGCAGTGGGTGTGGTGAAACGCTTTCGATCGACGCACGTCGCAAGCGAGGCGCGTGGGTTTCGGACACGCTGATTCCGGCGTGGCCTCGGTACCTGATCATCGTGCAGTTGTGTTGGATCTATTTTGGGGCGGGGATCCACAAGACCCAGGCGGCATGGTGGCCTGGAGGGGATTGGAGCGCGCTCTACATCATCTTGCAGGACCCACATTTTGCGCGGTTCGACTTTGGTTGGATGGCGAGCGTGTACCCGCTTACTCAACTCGGAACCGCGTCAACGATCGCGTTCGAACTGCTGGCGCCTGTGTTTGGTTTGGCCCTGTGGTACCGACGAACGCGCGAGCGACCTGGACGGATGCGCGCGTTGCTCAACCGGGTGCGGTTTGTGGAGATTTGGCTTGGGACCGCGATTGGTTTTCACGTCGCGTTGATGTTCACGCTGCAGCTGGGGATCTTCCCGTACGGGATGTTGTCGTTCTACCCAGCGTTTGCGCGACCGGAGCGATTCGAAGAAAGCTGGACCCGCCTACGCACCCGGTTCACCAAACCGGGTAATTCCGTGTAGGGGTTCAGTTTGGGGACAGGGTCAGATCTGACCCGAACTCCTCCAAAATCGAACCACTTTCCTCGCAAACGCAAAATGTATGGTCACATAGTTCAGTTCAGATCTGACCCTGTCCCCAAACTGAACCCCCATTTGGATACGAGCTAGCGTGGGGACGCGGCGATGTTTCCGCCATCGACGGTCACAACACACCCGGTCGTGGACTCAGCAAGTGCAAGCGACACAAACGCTTGAGCCACATCGTCGGTGGTCACTTCGCGCTTGAGCAGGTTCGACCGAAAGTACGCGTCTGGATCCAACCCACGCGCCGCAGCTCGTTCACGCACCATATCCGGTGGCAACAACCCGGTTCGAATCCGATCCGCGTTCACTGCGTTGCTTCGAATCCCGGCTTCGCCGTTCTCCAACGCGTACTGCTTCATCAACGCGACCACAGCTGCTTTCGCCACGGCATACGGTCCAAAGTCCTTGCCCGGGTTAAACGCGGCCTTGCTCGCGTTGAACAACAAGAACCCGCCAAACCCTTGCGTTCGCATCACACGCGTCGCCTCCGCAGCAAGGATCTGATGCGCGAAAAAGTTCACGTCGAAACTGTGGCGCAGGACCTCTTCATCCAAGTCATGCATCGCGCCCTGCGGCGCAAAGCCCGCATTGCTCACCACTCCGTCGATGCCCCCAAACGTGCGAACGCACTCCCGCACGCTCTCCCGAAGCGCGTCTGCGTCGGCCACATCCACCACCGCATGTGCACCTCCAAGCTCCGCAGCCAGCGCACCCACACTTGCCGCTCGATCCACCAAGAACACACTTGCACCTTCAGCCGCAAAGCGTCGCGCACATGCCTCACCAATCCCGCTCGCGGCACCGCTGATGTACACAACGCGCCCATCGAAGGCGCGCGACTTCTTCTTGCCCAGCTTCGCTTGCTCCAGCGACCAGTACTCCATATCGAACACATCGCCGAGCGGCAGCACCTCGTAGCGACCGATCGATTCCGCCCACTCGATCACTTCGATGCAGTGCTCGTGTAGGTCTGCAGCAACGCGCGCTGCTTTCACGGTCGGAGCCGCAGTGATCAACCCAATCCCAGGAATCAAGATCACCCGCGGATCGGGATCGAGCGCAGTCACGGTCCGTCCCTTGGTGGTCGACTCTCGACGGACGTACTCGTTGTACGAGTCCCGATACGAACTCAACCGGGCGCGCATGTGAGCCACGATCATCGAGTCGTCCATCCCCTCTTCAAGCTGAAGCAGGAGCGGCACACGCTTGGTCCGAATCACGTGGTCAGGAGTGGGTGTGCCGCGCTGCGACACTTTGAACAGGTCCTCGCGCTCCAAGTACCCCGCAATCAGGTCGTTGTTGCGGCGTTGCAGAACGTAGCGTCGCCCATGCTCGCTAAGCGCAGCGCGTAAGAGCGGTGCCACCTGTTCCCACGTCGGCGCACTGCTGGGCGTTCGCGGAATCGTGGTCGCTCGTTGCGAGCCGATGTACGCCATCGCTTTCGCCACCGCATCGATGTGGCGCTCGTAACTCTCTTTCGCGGTCGCCCCCCACGTGAATAACCCATGTCGCAAAAGCAAGAGCCCCTCAGCGTTCGGGTTCTCCTCCTGGACCTTCGCCGCCAACTTGCTCAACGCAAAACCAGGCATGATGTAGGGAACGATCGCGAGCGTCTCACCGAACACTTCGCGACAGATCGACTCGGCTTCCGGTTGATCGACGAGCGCGAGAATCGCGTCGGCGTGACTATGGTCGATGAACTTGTGCGGAAGAAACGCATGCAGAAGCGTTTCGACTGAGGGGTTAGGACTGGATGCATCCAACAAGCGCGTTCGCTGTGCGTTAACCATCTCTTCATCTGAGAGCGAGTCGCGCTCACGCAGTTGGCCCAGGCTTTCCAACCGCACGGCAGGCAAACCGGGCGGTTCGATGTCCGCGAGATCCCACCCGCTTCCCTTAACGCAGAGCACCTCGACCTCATTGCCGGTGTCGTCGACCAAACGCGTTTTCACCGACGTGTTGCCACCACCGTGCAACACCAACGAAGGCTCGCGACCGATCAAGCGAGACGTGTACGTACGCAGCGCGATGTCTTCGTTGACGCGATCCGAAACCCAACGGGCGATGGCTTCCTGCGCGTCTGCGTCACTCCACTTGCTCTTCATCGCCGGGACGATAGCCCAGAATGCGCTCGTACGACGCGTCGCGATCCTGCCGAATCGCCACCACCTTTGCGGCGAACGCTTCTGGCCCCATGGTGCGAATCGTCTCGAGGTTGTGCTGCGCAATGCGCTCGTGAAGCGGCTTCTTGGGCGGTGACGCGAGCAGGTCGGCAATGCTCTGACGACTGAGGTCAATGTAGCCCGTGCCTTGCTCAAATGGCGCGCGAAGCTCCTCGAGAATACTCAACCTCACCAGTTGGATCGTGGGATCGGGACTTCGACGCACAAAGGGCACCAAGCGCGCCGGCGTCTCCATGTTCACCGTCGCATCAAAGTGAAACGCTGCCATCGCCATGGGTGGTGAACCGCCGTGAGCAGCGGCGTGGCGGTCCCGGACTTGGGCAACGTAGCGCTCATGATCTTTTCGGCCTAGGGCACTGAGCGGCAGCACGATCAGCCCAACGTGCACAGCCGCATCGCCCGCGAGACCCTCGACCATCGCATCGACCGCGGTGTCGTCGAGGATCACCTCGATGCGCACGTTGCCATCCGCGCTGGCTTTCTCGGCCCAAGGGCACAGCGAAAGCGCTTCGACAACTTCCTTCTGGTATCGCCGATAGATACGCAGCGCTTCGGAACGAAGCGCCTCAGCCTGTTCGGGCGTCACGGCGCGAAGTTAGCACCATCAACGCCAAGTGTGATTACGATGCGAATATGCCGGGTTGGTTCCTGGGCACCTACGCTGTAATCAGCGGTGCTGTTCTCGCGTACAAGTGGTTCACCGACAAGAACCGTTCGCTCCGCGATGAGATCAAGCGCATGCCGGTTACGCGCTTGGCCGACCTGACGGAGCCCGACCACGATGTCGTTCGCATTCGCGGAACGCTGCGCTACGCCGACGAACCGCTAATCGCCCCGATTAGCCAGCGCCCTTGTGCTGCATGGCACATCTTGATTTGGCGACTGAACGGCGAGCAGGTCAAACAATGGGAACTGGTCGACGACAACCAACAATCCCAGTCGTTCTTGGTGGATGACGAGGGCACACACGCGCGAGTCGATAACGCAATGCTCGACCTGCTCTTGCATCCCGACCGGAAAGCAGAGAACCGAACGTTTACGAAGGTTCCGCCCGAGTTCGAGGCGTATCTTCAAGCACGCTCTCTTCTCGTGCACACACTCTCGTGGGGACGTCACGCTTATCGGATTCACGAAGGAATCCTAGAAGAAAGCGAACGTGTCACGATCGTCGGTCGTTGCGTTCGACGACCTCTCCCTGGCACTCCCGGTCAGGGCTATCGCGATGTGGCTACGGAGTTGGTGATCACCCCGCTTGAGGATGACCGCTTGCTCGCGTCGGATGAAGCCAAACTCACGGTGGAACACTAAGTGCGCGCCCTCGTTGTGCTGACGCTCTTGGTGGCGTGCTCGGATCCTCCACGACCACAAACCCAGCAGCCCCGTCCGGAGCCGCCGGTTCGCGAAGTCACACCTCCCACTCCCCCTGAACCGGAACTCACGTTCGCTACGCCGGTTCGATTGGCGCTGGATGATGAGCGCGCGATCGACCAAGCCCTCGAGGCTGCCATTGCAGCAGACGACCTGCCTGGTGCTGTCGTGCGCATCGGTCGTCGAGATGGTGTGGTGTTCGAGCGCGCATACGGCATGGCCAGTCTCGAGCCTGAGCAGCGCGCGATGCAGCCCGACATGCTCTTTGACCTGGCGTCGGTCACCAAAGTGATCACGACCATCGCCGTTCTGCGCCTGCACGAACAGGGCGCAATTCACCTGGATCGCGCGGTGGATCGGCGAATTCCGGAACTCGCGGGCTGGGGAATCACGCCGCGCCACTTGCTTCTGCACACCGCAGGGTTCCGACCGGTCAACCCGCTCAGCGACTACGACGATGATCGTGATGCTTCACTGGCGCGCGCGCTTCGCAACGCCCCCGAACGTCCTCCGGGGACGTACACCTACAGCGATCTTTCGTTCATCGCGCTTGGAACACTCGTGGAGCGCATCACCGGCAAGTCCCTGGCCGAAGTGTTTCGAGAGCAGGTCTTCGAGCCCGTGGGTGCGCACGCGCGCTTCAATCCAGGTGCCCACCCAAACGTCGTGCCCACCGAGTACGCCGCACGGCGCGGCGATCCGCCACCGATGATTCACGGAGACGCAAACGATCCTCGTGCGTGGCGGCTCGGCGGCATCGCGGGTCATGCTGGACTCTTTGCACGTGCAGAGGATCTTGGGCGCATTGCCGAAGCGCTTCTGCGTGGCGAGCTGCTCCGCCCCGAAACGATCCGATTGATGCACACGGCAGTCGAGGTCGCGCGGCCCAACGGTCAGCGCGTTCGACGAGGACTCGGTGTGGGAATGGATGATCGACGCGCCGAAGGATGGAGCGCGCAATCGTTTGGGCACGGCGGCTACACGGGCACGTGGTTGTGGATCGATCCGGAACGAGACCTTTACGCCGTGTTGCTCGCACACCGTGTTCATCCCCACGGCGAGGGGCGTAGCGGACCTATTCGCAGCACGCTTGGTCGGCTGATCCATGCCGCGACCATCACGCCGCCACGCGACAACGTGGTGCGTCTAGGCATCGATGTCCTACGCGCGCAGGGGTTTGAGCCTCTCGAGGGCAAGCGCGTTGCGGTGCTGACCAACGGGGCAGCGCGGGCGCGCGACGGCACACCGACGTGGCGGTTGCTGCAACGGCACACCAACCTTCGTCGAGTCTTTACGCCCGAACACGGACTGGGTGCGGACCGAGAAGGTGCAGTTGGCGACCAGCAAGAGGGAGAGCTTCAGGTGGTGTCGCTCTTCGGACCTCAGCGAACTCCCCAACCGGAAGCACTCGCCGATGTGGATGTTGTCTTGGTGGATCTGCAAGACGTGGGCGCTCGCTTCTACACGTACGGAGCGACCATGGGTCGAATGATGCAAGCTGCGGCAGATGCAAACGTCACAGTGTGGGTTCTCGATCGCCCCAATCCACTCGGTGGCGAGCACGTGGCGGGACCGATGCTGCAGGAAGCACAGCGTTCGTTCGTCAACCACCAGCCGGGTTGGCCGGTACAACATGCGATGACGATGGGAGAGATGGCGCGCTTGCTCAGAACCGAGCGCGAACTCGACGTCGAGCTTGAAGTGGTGCAGATGCAAGGTTGGTCGCGCTCCATGCGATGGGACGACACCGGTTTGCGTTGGACGCCGCCCTCTCCCAACCTGCGAACGACCGACCAAGTGTTTCTGTACCCGGGTGTGGCGTTCGTCGAAGGCACCAACGTTTCGGTGGGTCGTGGAACCGATCACCCGTTCGAATTGGTGGGTGCGCCGTGGATGAACGCAGACGCTGTGCTCGCGGCGCTTCCGCCTGAAGCCACGGTGGGGCTCACACTGTCTGCGACGCGTTTTCGCCCGACAAGCGCGAGACATCGGGCGCGTTGGTGCCGGGGAATCCGCATTGTGCTGACCGATCGAGAGCAAGCCAATCCTGTGCGATTTGGTTTGGCGTTGCTGCGTGCTTTGCACGAGGTCCACCCAGACGATTGGGACTCTGAACGCGCCGTGCGGATTGTCGGAGACGAGCGGATCACGACTCAGTTGGATCAACCCTTGGAAACGCTGGAGCAGATCGGCGCAGGCGAACTCGAGGCGTTTAGGACGCGTCGCAGTACCGCATTGCTGTACTAGGGCGTGTTTGCCCCGCGAAAGCGCTGTGGCAGTCGCTCCAATAGCTTCTCGCAATCGAAGAAGGGTGCGAACGCGATGAACGTGATCTGAAACATGAACCCGATCGCCATAAGCGCGAGCACGCCGATGTGAAAGCCCCACACCGCGATGGACCACCATCGACCCGCGCGCCGGTTGATCACAGCCAAGGGTCCCGCGAGTTCGAGGAACAAACTAAACCCGGCCAACACCGCGAACAGGCTCGGGTACCCCAGCAGAGCCACACCCAAGGGGGAGTGACCACTTCCCAGCTCGACTTTGCGCACGTTCCCAAACGCGACGTAGTTGCGCAGCGTCTCTCCACTGACGAACTCCATACCGCTGTTTCGCAGCTTCGCGACGCCAGCCAAGAAGTAGACCGTCACGCACAGCGCAGCCATCAGCTTGAGCGGCCAGCCGTAGCGATCCGACTCGCCAGCCGACTCTTCCCGCTTTCGTGCATCCCACGAAAGGGCGTCTGCAGAAGGCGTAACAGCCAAAATCGCCACGTAGAGCACCAACATGTTGTCGGTGTGGAGGATCTTTCCCCAACTATTCGAGTACGTAAGCACCCACAACAGCAAGCCCGCGTAGAGCGGCGCCAACACGCGATGCTTGAAGCCCAACAGAAAGGGCACGCTCAACGCCACGACGACGAACACCAGCACCTGGTGAATCCAAGGCAACGTCGCAGAGGGCGCGAAGCTGACGATTCCCACCGGATGAAAACGGTTGAGATCATCGAGCGCGTAGCTGAGCAAATGCGGTGTGCGAATCAGTAGGTAGATCGTGCCGTACAGCCCAACCAACACGCGAACCATGGCGAGTCGCGTGGCTGGGACAGGTGCCATCCAAAAGCGATCCACCGCGCCGATCATCGCGTGACCTCGCAACGGTGGTGCAACTCTCGACGCAAGGGTTCCGGACCTTCTGCAAAGTACGCAACGGCATCGAAGGTACTCGTCAGCAACTCCACAGTTTGGATGTGATCGAGGTCGGCGTCTTCAGCGACGCGTCCAGCGATCTCCACGCAGAAGGTTGATGAGCGGCCACCGTGCACCTCGTTGGCAATCGTCATCATCGACTGCAGCACTTCGCGGTTGCCCGAACTGATCAGCGGGCTCAGCGGTTCGTGAGCACCGTCAGCGGTCACGCCGTGGGCGTGCGTCAGCGTCATCTCCGGACTGGGTCGTCCGTGCGAAAACATCGGATAGTCGCTGAGCGGAAAGCTATCGACCGGCGGATCCTTGAGGGCTGGCGAGATCACCAGTCCCACGAGCACCACGCTTAACCCGTACGCAAACAGGCGATTCATCGCATCTTGCGTTTGAGGTAGCCCGACGCGAGAAAGCCCCACAGCGCACCGAGAACGAGTCCTGCGGTGTGTGCTCCATTGGCGATGCGCATGAAGCCCGTAAAGCAGAGCACGTACCAAATCATCAGCCAGAGAACCGTGGAGCGGTCGACTCCGTAGCGGAAACTCGGATCGTAGCGACCGCGCAACCACAGGTACGCAAACAGTCCGTAGATCACACCGCTCATGCCCACTGCAGGAGCACCACTCCACATCAGCTCGGTCAACACCCCTGCCGTGCCGAACACGAAGGTCATGAACAAGAGCCGCCAGGGTGAATGCGCACGCTCGACCATCGCACCCAGGCGAAAGAGGAAGAGCATGTTGAACCCGAGGTGCAGAAACCCGCCGTGCAAAAAGATCGGCGTGAAAAACCTCCAAGGCCCAGCTTCGATCGTCGCGTTGATGGTCGCAGGAAGGTCGACGTAGAACACGCCAGGTCCAACGCGCGCGAGAATCTTGGGGATCAGCGCGTCGTGGATCGCCTCCTTCGACATCGCCAACACGAACAAGCCAACACAAAACAGGATCAGCCCCATGGTGGCGGACCCGACCTTGTTCTCTTGCGCCATCTTCTCGCGTGCTTTGACCACGCGATGTCGCGACTTCTTTTCCTGTCGCTCGATCTCTTTGCGCTGCGCCTTCGCTTCGCGCTGACGCGAGCTGAACTTCGGCGAGTCGGGATTCGTGAGCAGCTCTTCGAGCATTGCTTTCGCTTCGCTCAACCGCTCTTCGTCGTGCACCCAAATCGCGAACTCTTCGTCGCGCGTCTCCCGAATCGATGTCTCCATTCCATCGACGTAGAGAGCGTCTTGGAGGACCTGCGCATCGCGCTCGTCCTCGAACACGTGAAGCATCCGCACGATCGGACCCTAGCTCGAAACCGCGCAGAATCGAACGCCCCAAACACTGAAATTATTGAGGTTTCTGCGCCCGATTCGTCGAAGGCCCAAGGGATTGGCATCTTGCCGGGTCAGAGGACGCGGTGCGCTGGACCATCATCGTAGTCGGGTGGGTACTGGTCGCGGGGGGTTGGCACCCCGACGAAGGCGGCATGGCGTTGATCGAAGACGAGCCCTTTGTCTTCCGACCGAGTGTGCGCGCCGAACTCACGTACCGGAGTCCTCGGTCGACAGTCGGATGGGGCAGCTTTGATCTTACTGCGACACCCGAACGCGACGACATCCGCGTGGACCTCTTTTTGGGAACACCTGCATCTGGGCCCCGGTGGACCTGCGGCGGACTCACGCTCAACATCGACGGACGCCGGTACCGGGTTGCAGCCAACTACGCCGGCGTGCCGATGAACGATGGCGTGTACGACGCAATCACGGCCAAGCTCAACATCGAGATGGTCCGGTCCATGGCCACCGCGGACAACGTGCGCGTTGCGATCTGTGGAGAGGACATTGAGATGTCCTCCTCGGAGCGAGCACAGCTCTACGACTTCGTCGACACGTTTGACGACATTGGCCTTTACGTTGGGCCCTCCGCACCATCGCCGCCACCCGAACTCGGACCGGAACACGAGTGGATCATCACCGACCCACTCGAACCTGAAGCCTGGCCCACCCCGGCTTAGGCTGTTTCGAGCGTTCCACGAAGAACGAGAGTACGGGCGACAAACGCGTCGAGCACGCTTCGCAGCGCCTGCTCGTGCTTTGGCCCTTCCACGATGCCCATTGCAATCGCCACGGCTTCGAGCGTACTGAGTTCATCGAAGCGTCCGCCCTCGCGCAACGCGTACGAAGACTCCGTTTTCACCGGGAGCGAGACCGGCGTGAGACGTTGTAATTCACGACGTTTTCGCACCATGCGACTCACCTGCCGCCACGAACCATCCAAGAACGTGAGCGGTGTCCCTCGGTCACTCGTCTGAAGCACGCGACTCGCGCCCGGCACCAAGAGAAACCCGTCCAGGTCCGGTAGCGGTCCGTTGTGCACAAGACGCCGAGCATTGAGTGCAAGCGCCGCGAGGAACCCCGTGTTGGTACTCCGCCGCAACTCGTTGGCGTGGAAGACAAACGTGACTGGCGTCGAAGTCTCGAGCGCAGGCAGGACATCACACACGCACGCGCTCATCCGCGCACGACATCGGATGCATCGCGCACCACTCAACCCGCGGATCGGCTTCACGCTTCGCCCTCAAGCGTGACCACCAGTCCATTGGGCTCGTTCGCGTCGAACCTCAAGGTCCATCCATGCCGCGCTGCGACGTCGCTGGCGATCGACAATCCAAGTCCCGAACCCTTGGTCTGCCGCGTTCGTGCGTCGTTTCCACGAAAGCGACGTTCACCGAGTCGCTTGAGTTCTTCCGCAGGGACGCCCGGACCATCGTCCATCACCCGAATCCGAAAGCGCTCATCAACGCGTTCCAAGACGACTGCGACATGACCGCCGGCTTCGTTGTAACGAACGGCGTTGTGAACAAGGTTGCTCACCAACTGCTCCATCAGCGTGAGGTCCGCGACGATGGACAGTTCGTCCGGCACCGCATGATCCAAGGAGACGGACGTTTGTTTCGCAATTGGACTGTGGCGTGCCACGACGCGTTCGATCAGCGCGACCACGTCCACTTCGATCTTCTCCAGCGGGCGGTCGCCAGCATCCAAGCGCGCCGCGATGCCCAAGTTGCGCATCAACGCACCCAGATAGTCCGCCTCTTCCAGTGCCAGTTCGGTGGTCGTGCGTGCCGCCGACCCATCCTCGAGTCGGTCGCGGAGTTTCACAAGATGCCCTTGCAACACCGTCAGCGGGATCATCACGTCGTGGGTGGTATTGGCCACGAAGGCAGTCAGGCTTTCATCACGCGCTCGTAAGGCAGCCATCTGCTCTCGGAGTTTCTCTCGATCGCCAGAGAGAGCTCGCGAAAGTTCGCCGAGTTCGTCTCCACGTTGGTCGACGGCGAGCTTGCCCGTCTCGCCTGCGCGATGAACTTCATCGGTGAGCTTTCGAATCCGGCGCACCAAGGGACCCGCAGCCAGCACTGCAATCAACACAGCCAGCGCAACGATCAGCAATGCTGGCCACATCGGAACTCGAAGAAACCGCGCTGGGCGCTGCACGACGAGAATCGCACAGGGGCCGTCCTCTGCGACGAGTGTTCCCACCCGCAATCCACCGTGGTCGTTGAGCGACCAAGCCACGCCGTCCGCCACGACCGAACGCACAAACGAAGCCTCCAGTATCGGCGCGTTCGGATTCGCCGAGTCTCCGGCGGTGTTGTACGCGAAAGGACGGCCGCCCCGCCCTCTTCTGCCGCGACGACGTGGGTTCCGAGGCCACAGGTCGGGGTTGCGCTCACAGCGAAAGATCGCGCCAGCATCAGCACGCTCACGCATCGATTCCGCCATCGACTGAGCCGTCGTGCGATGGAGCCAATGGTTCTGCAAGACCACCAAGCCGATCGCGAAGGGCACGACCAACACGACGAGTGTCAGTGCAAGTCGAACCCTTAAGCTCACGAGACCAACTTGTAGCCGATGCCCCAGACGGTCACGATTTGCTTGCCGGCATCTCCGAGTTTCTTTCGGAGGCGGGATACATGCACATCCAACGTGCGCTCGCTCCCTTGCTCCAGTGCAGCTTCAACAAGAGCGCGACGCGTCATCGCAGAGTCGGGACGCTTCGCCAGTGCCGCCAAGATATCCATCTCTGCACGCGTGAGTTCGACTTCCTCACCGTCGACACGCAGCGTCCGACCTGCGAGATCGATCGAGAGTGCGCCGACCACTGTCGGTCCTTCTCCTCGTCGAATGTCCGGTCGTCGCAAGCGCGCACGCACACGGGCAAGTAACTCTTCGGGCCAGAAGGGCTTCGTCAGATAGTCATCGGCGCCGAGTTTGAGCGCTCGGACTTTGTCGTTGGTGTCTTGCCGCGCGGACAAGATCATGACGGGAACGTCCGACTTCTCGCGAAAGAGCTTCAGTAGATCGAGCCCGTATGTCCCGGGGAGCATCAGATCGAGCACGACCATCTGGAACGAATCGACCTCGACCTTCCGCGCTTCATCGCCGTCTTGGATCCACTCGGTCTCGTAGCCCGCGCCTTGCAGGTGCTCCACGATTTGGGCGCCTAGCGCTTCATCGTCCTCGATGACCAGAATCCGCATCTGTGCGTGCTCTAACACGTTTCCTTAGAGAGTAGACGCGACGCTTCTGAAGAGAGTCTGAAGGCCGCGTGGTAGGCTCCGCCCCAATGAGCGCACCGTTTCCTGGTCCCGTAGGTCCTGGCCCTGTCGCGCCTGCCCCGATGGGCAGCCCGCCGCCGCAAAAGAACAAGACGCTGATGTATGTCGGCATTGGATGCGGTGTGCTCTTGTTGCTCGGCCTCGCGTGTGGCGGTGGGTTTTACGCGTGCTGGTCGAAACTGGCCGAGGCCAAGCCGTACGCCCATGCGTTCCTCGCGGACCTGCGCGAGAACAACTACCCGTCGGCGCTTCAGCGCATGGATGGTCCGTACCAGTCGCGGCACAACGTGCAGACCTTCCAAAACGCCGTCGCGACGATCCCGGCATTGACAACGCACACGGATGCGACGCTCAACAGTTTCAACACGGTCAACGGCGTGACCACCGTGACCGGCACCCTCACCACACCCACCGGACAAATTCCAATTCAGCTGGTGATGACCAAGCTCGAAGAGAACTGGTACATCCAGTCGGTCACGGTCTCGAGCCAACCGCTACCCTAGCCCTGCATGGGCATTCTCCGTGAAGAGCTGAGTACGGAACGACTCCGTCTCCGACGGCCGTGCACCGATGACGCGCCGGCGATTTTTTCTCGGTATGCGCAAGACCGCGAAGTGACGCGCTACGTGTTGTGGCTTCCTCACCAAACCGTGGCCGACACCGAAGAGTTTCTCAAAGCGTGCGACGACGCGTGGGACTTGGGCATCGGACATCGGCCGTGGGTGATCGAGCGCGAAGGCGACCTGATCGGCATGATCGGTGTGACCATCCAAGCGCGGCGAGCGGAAGTTGGGTACGTGCTTGCGCGCGACATGTGGGGAAACGGCTACATGACCGAAGCCTTGCGCGCGGTGATCGCGCACTGTTTCGAAACCGACCAGCTCGACCGGGTGTGGGCGGTGGCCGATGTGGACAACCCCGCCTCATCACGCGTCATGGAACGTGCAGGCATGACGTACGAGGGAATCCTGCGCGCATGGGCGCGGCACCCGGCGGTCGACGGTGCGCGCGACTGTACGTGCTACGCAGCAGTGCGCGACTAGGGCGCTTCGGGCGCATCCATTTCGGTGGCGCCCATGTCGGTGGTTTGCATGTCGGCCTGCATGTCGGCCTGCATGTCGGCCTGCATGTCGGCTTGCATACCGTTCATGTCTGAGGGCTCGAGGTAACCCAGCGACTCCAGGGCTTCGCGTTCAACCTCGGCCAACTCTTCGGGCATCTCGGGTTCCGGCTCCGGAGGAAGCGCTGGATAGCGCTGCAAGAACGTCCCGATCTGCGCCATCAGCGCGTTCTCAATTTCATCGCTCTCGATCGGTGTGGTCTCGCGCGGATCTTCCGCCACGTGGAACACCCAGTTGTCGAGCCCCTCGCGATAAATGAGCTTGCGACCGCCCTGATACACCGCGCACATCGAAACCGTCATCGTGCTGACATTGATCGAAGGATCAACGCGCCGCACCAGGTTGACCGGAGGAAGATGTGGAACTGGATGCTCAGCAAAGCGGACGCGTCGTTCGGTCGGGTGCAGCAGGCTTTGCGCGGGGGATGGCAACTCAGGCGCCGTCACCCCCGCCAGTTCCACGAGTGTGGGAAAAATGTCTGCGTTGGTGACAGGCGAGTCGTCCCGTCCCGGTTCAAAGTGTTCCGGGTAGTGCACGATCAGCGGCACCCGCAGCACCTCTTCGAACAAGGTGTACTGGTGGTCCATCAGGTGGTGCTCACCGAGATGCTCGCCGTGGTCCGCGGTCAAAACAACGATCGTGTTCTCGAGCGCACCCTGTTCGCGCAGCGCGTCCAAGAGGTTCGCGAGCAGGTCGTCGAGCTCAGCAAGCGTCGCATCGTACGTGGCCTTGATGATCGCCAAGTCCTCGTCGCTGTACTCATGGGCACCAAACACGTACCGCCAGACCGTGAGCCAGCTGTGATCAATCGTGTACGAACGCTCGACCTGCTCCGGCGTCATGAAGCGTTCGCGATAGGCACGCGATGGGATGTACTGACGATGCGCTTCCATGTAGTTGAGAAACGCAAAGTAGGGCTCATCACCCTCACGACTTTCCAGCCAACGCAGCAACGCCGGCTGCGCGAGCTCGCCGGTCGCCTTGATCGCCCACGACCGCACTTGCCCTTCCAACGCTGCAGCGACGCCCGTGCCGTGATCCTGAACCACTTTGGCGCGCACGATCTCGATCGCCTCACTCATGCGATCCGAGTCCCACGGATGCTGCACCTCATCGAAGCCTTGGTGCAGCTGGGTCTGCGCCGAGACGTGAGGATTCGCCGACCACAGATACGTGTCGTAGCCCGACTCTTTCAGCAACTCCGCGATGGTGGTGTAGCGGTCATCAAGCTGTGGATGGCTGTAGTGCGTGTTGTGCTGACTGGCCGTGAGCCCCGTGAACATCGAGGCATGCGCTGGAAGCGTGGAGTGCGCGACCGACACGACATCGGTGAACACACGCGCGCCCTGGGCCCACTCTGCAAGCTTGGGTGTCGTCTCGAGTTCCGAGTTGTAGACACTCAAGCGGTCGGAGCGGACCGTATCCCACACGATCCAAAGTACGTTCGGACGCGGCGGAGTCTCGGAAACTGTCTCAGGTTCGGAGGAGGAAAGCTTCCAGATGGTGAACGCGATAACCGCGACGCCAACCGCGCCGCCCAACGCCAGCGTCGTGCGGTTCATTGTCCGGCAGCCTCGCGAAAGCCACGGAAAAGCGCAACCGATTGCTCCTGGTGCCCTGAGAGCGATAAAATTGGTGAAAATGACGACCGAAGCCAACGAGGACGCGCTGTGGGACACGGTCGCAAGCGCTCTCGGTCATTCGTTCGAAGACCGCGACCTCTTGCGCGATGCGTTGACCCATCGTTCGTTTCGGAACGAGCGGCCCAACTTGAGTCCGCGGGACAACGAACGTCTCGAGTTTCTGGGCGACGCGGTGCTTGGCGTGGTCGTCGGCGGACTTCTCTTCAAAGCGTTTCCGAAAGCGCGAGAGGGTGAGCTCACGCGGAAGCGCGCAGACTTGGTGTGCGAAGGCACGCTAGCCGAGATCGCAGCCGAACTTCAGATCGGTCCGGCGCTGAGACTCGGCAAGGGCGAAGATCGCAGTGGTGGTCGAACCAAGCCGCGACTGCTGGCCTCGGCTCTCGAAGCACTGATCGGCGCGATTCACGTCGACGCTGGGTTTGGCGCTGCAGCGAAAGCCGCTGAGCAGTTGTTTGAACCACGCCTCGCAAACGCCACGGACCGCCGTGATCCGAAGTCGCGGCTTCAAGAGTTGGTCCAGGCAAAGCACCGGGAGACTCCCACGTATCGATTGGTACGTACGGAGGGCCCCGACCATGCGCGACGGTTCTTTGTCGCGTTGGATGTGGCTGGAGAAATCGTGGCCGAAGGGTTTGGGCGGTCTAAATCCGAAGCCGAACAAGACGCCGCGCGGAATGGGCTGTCGAAGATGGAGCACGCGTCGTGAACAGAACCTGGGTTTTCCTCGCTGTGCTTGGTTGCTCAGTTCCACGCGGCGCACTTCCTGGGATGGACCCAAGCGACGGCGGAGTGGACGCCGCACGCGACGCGTCGATGGATACCGCGATCGACGTGCCTGGAGTGGATGCACCTGGTGTGGACGCTCCCGGTGTGGATGCGCCAGGCGTGGATGCGCCCGGAGTGGACGCGACCATGGACGTTGGTATCGACGCGCCGGGTCCTGACGCAGGATGCGGTGCGCTTGGATCACGCACGTGCGACGGCAACACGCTTCGTGTCTGCGAAGCCGGCGGACTGAGCGATGTGCGCATGTGTTTGCGCGGGTGCGGAGCCGACGTTTGCAACGCATATGACGTGTTGAACGTGGACGAAGACCGACTGCTGCACGTGGGCGAAACCTCGCTCGTTGTAGCGAGCGGCGAACACGTGATCTTCTTTACCGAAACAGGAGAGATCGTTCTCGAACCCGGCGGTATCGAACTTCGCCCAGCGGGAGTCGGAATCATGAACGGCATCTCGTACGAGCGAGAAGCCCAATCCGGTGGCGCTCCTGGGCTCGGCATCTTCTCCTTGGACAACCTTGAGGTTCAAAGCGGTGGCTTCCTCACCGGTGAAGGCTCCGATGCGCTGGTGATCTTGGTCGGTGGTGAAGTGATGATCGCCGGCGAAGTCGATGTCTCGGCGTCATCGCGTTTTGCTGGCGTCGGAGGCTTCAATGCCGGCACGCGCGATAACGACGGAGAGAATGAAGTCGCCGGCGGAGGCGCCGGTGAACGGAGAGACTTCGAACTGAGCGGCGGCGGTGGTGGCGGACACGCAGCCAACGGCGGGCGCGGCGGAGACAACGGCGATGCAAACGGCGGCGAAGGTGGTGAAGTCTTGGATGACAGCACCGGCACGCCCCTCATGGGTGGCGGAGGCGGTGGCGGAAACGCAACGATCGGTGGATCCGGCCGAAGCGGTGGTGGCGGTGGCGGCGCCATTCAGATCAGTGCTGGCACCGCAATCGTAGTGAGCGGTGTTGTGCGTGCTGCGGGTGCCGGAGGGCGCGCAGGGTGGAGTTCGGGTGGCGGCGGCGGCGCGGGAGGAAGCATCGTCTTGCAGGCCCCGCGACTGGACATCTCCGGTGTCGTTCAAAGCAATGGCGGCGGTGGTGGCGGTGGCCAACCCGCAGTGATCGAAGATGCACAACCCGGTGAGGACGGGCTCGACGAGCGAGGCCGCGCAAATGGTGGCAACGGTCCGGGTGGCGGCCGAAACGGTGGCGACGGCGGATCTGCAGAGAACCTGACCGGTGAGGACGGGCAAGACGGCGGACCTGCCGGCGGAGGCGGGGGTGCCGCAGGACGCGTCTCGTTCTACGCCGAGGGCGGTGCACCGAGCGTGAGCGGCGTTGTCTCTCCGGATCCGACCAACGGCGACATTCCTTGAGCGACTCAGAGATCGAAGCGCTTCGCAAAGCGGGGCGCTACGCCGAAGCCGCCAACCTCTGTCTTCAAGCCGGCGATCCAGAGCGTGCGTCGGAGCTCTACGCTGCGGTGTGGGATTGGCCCAACGCGATCCAAACCGCCGAGCAGGCGGGTCTCTTTGCACTGGCATATCGGCACGCGCTGGCGAGTGGCGACCGCCGGGCCATCGAACGACTGCTCGGCATCCTTCCGGATCACCCCGACCAAGCGCTTGCTGCCGCTGCCGCTGCCGAAGTCAAAGGTCGAGTGGTCGATGCAGCGCGCCTGCGCGAGGCTGCCGGTGCCGTGGAAGAGGCGGCTGCACTCTTCGAACGCGCAGGTGAACTCTTCGACGCAGCACGTTGCCACGAGAGTGCGGGCAACTATCGCGAAGCGGGCAAACTCTACGAACGGCGGGTCAAAGAAGACCCTACCGACGGCGAAGCAGCACTTCGACTCGGACGCATCCTCGCCCACTTTGGTCGCTACGATCACGCGGCTCGCGCACTACAGGTCGCCGAACAGGATCGCGAGCGTAAGAACTCTGCACTGCGTTGGATGATCGCGTGTTTCGATGCGTTGAAGATGCACGACGCTGCGGCATCCTGCCTGGATCGACTACGTGTGATCGATCCGCGTGTTCCGCTTCGCGTCACCGAGTTCCTCGAGGAAGAGTTTGGTGATGCGCGTGGCCTTGCCGGACTGGCGAAAGGTGAGCACGCGACGCAGCTGCTCGCCGGTCGATATCGCATCGTCAAACCCTTAGGTGCCGGAAGCACGGGGCGTGTTCTCCTCGCGCACGACGGGTTCTACGATCGTGATGTCGCCGTCAAACTCTTGAGCGTGGGTGCAGGCGCCCAAGGTCGGGACGCGTACGCGCGGTTTGCGCGAGAAGCACGAGTCGCTGCGGGTCTTGAACACCCCAACGTGATTCATGTGTTCGAGTTCAATCCCGATGGGCCCTTTCTCGTCATGGAGTTTATGGCTGGCGGGACCCTTCAGGATCGGCTGGAAGAAGCGGACCGTCCCTTGGCGCTCGACACCGTGCGTCACGTGTCCCTTGCTGTTCTGCGCGGTCTGGAAGCCGTGCATCGACGCGGCGTGATCCATCGCGACCTCAAGCCGGCCAACGTGTTCTTTGGATCCACAGGCGACGTGAAGATCGGCGACTTTGGTGTGGCGCATCTCCAAGACCTTGGAGCCACGCTCACCGGTGCGATGCTAGGAACGCTCGCGTACATGGCGCCCGAACAGATCACCGGCTCGGCGCGACCGCAAGCGGGAACCGACCTCTACGCGTTTGGCTGCATGCTGCACCAGCTGCTCACCGGGGAGCTGCCCTTCCCTGGACCTGACTTTCTGACGCAGCACCTCGAGCTGGTTCCGCCCAAGATTTCGGAGCTGCGGCCGGTGTTAGGCGAGCGCTTCGATGCCCTGCTGCAGCACCTTCTACAGAAGCCGATCAAGAAGCGTCCGCGTTCCGTCGAAGAGGTGCGACGAACCATCGAAGAGATCGACTGGCGCGATCCCGACGAGAACGAACTCAAGCGCCTGATCGAGATGGAGCGTGGTCCAGCGGACAAGCCGCCTGCACGTCCATCGAGCATTCCACCTCCGGCTGCTGGAGATCGCTACACCATGGTCGAAGCGCGCGAAGGTGGTGCGTTCCTCGCACGCGATGAAGTCCTGGAGCGTTTCGTGGTGATGGAGCCCTGCAACGAAGATCGCGCTGCACATTTGGAGCAGCTCGCGAACGCGGACAATCCGTATTTGCAGGCTGTGTTCGATATCGACCGTGAAGCCGGACGTGCGGTACTCGAAAGTCCTCGTGGCGATCTTCTCTCGCAATCCGCGATGCGCCAAGACGAGCGCGCGGAACTTCGTGGTCAGATCATCGAAGCCCTCAAACGCCTGCACGCCCTTGGTCTTGTACACGGCGACGTCCGAATGGGAACGGTACGTGTAGGCCCCGGACGCGCCGTGTTGATGCTGCCGCGAATGCAACATTCCGCTACGCCGGAACAAGATCTCGAAGCCGCGTCAATGCTTTGAAACCAACCAAGGCGACTCGGGGTACATTCTTCGGATGGCTTTCGAGGGGGAACGCCTAGGGGCTCATCGCATCGTCAGCCGGCTTGGGGCCGGTGGCATGGCAGAGCTTTACCTCGCGGTTCGCGAGGGCGCCGCGAAGTTCCAAAAGCCGGTCGCGCTCAAGCTCATGCTCCCGCATCTGACGCGCAACGCCGAACACGTCGCGATGTTTGTCGAAGAAGCACGGCTCGTCGCGCAGATCCACCACCCGAACGTCGTCGACACGGAAGACCTCATTCAACACGGCGATCGCTTCGGCATCGTGTTGGAGTACGTGCATGGCGGTGCACTCAGTTCCATCTTGCCCAAGCTCGCCAGCGAGCGCTTACGGCTTCATCCGGCGTTCGCCGTAAGCGTCGTTGCGGATGCCGCGCGTGGACTACACGCCGCCCACGAAGCGCGCGACGCCAACAACCAACTTCTCGGCGTGGTGCACCAAGATGTCAGCCCGCACAACATCCTGCTCTGCGACGAGGGTGCGGTGAAGCTCATCGATTTTGGAATCGCCAGTTCGCGTCGGCGCATCGATTCGTCGATGGGGCGAAAACTGCGTGGGAAGCTCCGCTACATGCCGATCGAGCAGATGAAACAACGCGAACTCGATCGCCGCACCGATGTGTTTTCGCTCGCCGTCGTGCTCTGGGAAATGGTCACCGGACGCCGACTGCACGGCCACAAATCCAAGATTGCTGTCTACGACTCCATGAAGGAGCCCTTGGTACGACCTTCCGCGCTGGTGACCTTGTCGCCCGAACTGGACGACATCATTGCCGAGGCGATGTCGCACGACCCTGACAAGCGACCGTCGAGCGCACGTGAGTTTCGCGAGCGATTGCTGGATGCGGTTCCCGAAGCACGCAGAATCGACCCTGTTGAACGTGCTGCACTCTTGATGGGTGCCTACGGAGACGAGTTGGCAATTCGACGTGTTCAGCTTGATCTGATCGACCAGTCCGCGCTGAGTCCAGAGGAGATGACGACGCTTCCACCCGTCGCGCTGCGCAAGTGGACGCTGCCGAGTGAGCGGATCAGCATCAACTCGCTCTATCCGGCGCCGATCGAAAAGCCGCCTGAGCGCGAAGACTCAGACGGCGAAGTGACAGAAATCGAACTGGACTGGACACGGGCCGACGACGACCCGATCGCGACGCACTAGCGAAGCTTGTCTGCAGCCTCAACACACTGGAGCTTTGCTCGCGCCCAGTCGACGTCGCGCTGCAGCTCTTCGTACTCGGGACCTTCGTAGCGCTCACCAAAACCCTTGAGTGCCTTTTCGGCTTCAGCGAGTTCGGTCTTGGTCTGTTCGACGTTGATCTCTTCAGGCATCGCAAAGAGGTCCGCAAGCACGTTCACACGGTCGGGTTCGATCTCCACAAACCCCGGGCCCATGCACGCGACGTGCGCCTCGTTGCCGGTACGCCAGCGAACCAGACCGCACTTGAGCGCACCCAGGAGCGGCAAGTGGCCCGGAAGCACACCCATCTCACCCTTCACGCTCGTGGTCTGAACGTGCTCGGCTTCGGTGTGCAACACGAGCCCCTTCGGCGTCGTGACTTCGAGTGTGACGACGTCGGCCATTTTAGTCCTCGCGCTTTGCGTGCGCGGCCTTCACCTCGTCGATGCCGCCCTTGTACTGGAAGTCCTGCTCGGCGATGTGGTCGCACTTGCCTTCGAGGATTTCCTCGAAGCCCGCGATCGTGTCCTCGAGCTTGACGAACTTGCCGTCCATACCCGTGAACTGCTGCGCAACGAAGAACGGCTGCGAGAGGAACTTCTGAATCTTACGCGCGCGGTCAACGGTCTGGCGGTCGTCTTCCGACAGCTCGTCCATACCGAGAATCGCGATGATGTCCTGCAGGTCCTTGTAGCGCTGCAGGGTCTCCTGCACGCCACGCGCGACGCGGTAGTGACGCTCACCGAGAATCGCCGGGTCGAGCATGGTCGACGAGGAGTCGAGCGGGTCCACAGCCGGGTAAATACCGAGCGACGCAATGTCGCGCGAAAGCACCGTCGTCGCGTCCAAGTGAGCGAACGTGGTTGCAGGTGCCGGGTCGGTAAGGTCATCGGCGGGCACGTACACGGCCTGCACCGAGGTGATCGAACCCTTCGAGGTCGAGGTGATGCGCTCCTGAAGCGCACCCATCTCGGTCGAAAGCGTGGGCTGGTAACCGACAGCGCTAGGAATACGGCCGAGAAGTGCGGACACCTCAGAACCGGCCTGCGTGAAGCGGAAGATGTTGTCGACGAAGAGAAGAACGTCCTGTCCCTCTTGGTCACGGAAGTGCTCTGCAACAGTCAGCGCGGAGAGCGCGACGCGGGCACGTGCACCAGGCGGCTCGTTCATCTGTCCGTAGACCAGCGCGGTCTTGGAGAACACCGAACCACCGGAGGCCAGCTTGGACTCCATCATTTCGAGCATGAGGTCGTTGCCCTCACGGGTACGCTCGCCCACACCTGCGAAGCACGACACACCACCGTGCGACTGCGCCACGTTGTTGATGAGCTCCATGATGAGAACGGTCTTGCCGACGCCTGCACCACCGAAGAGGCCGATCTTGCCGCCCTTCTTGTAGGGCGCGAGCAAGTCCACGACCTTGATGCCCGTCTCGAAAATCTCGACCTGCGTCGACTGGTCGACGAAGGGCGGAGCTTCACGGTGAATCGGCATGCGCTTCGCGGCCTTGACGGGACCCTTCTCGTCCACCGGCTCACCGATGACGTTCAGGATGCGGCCCAAGCACTCTTCACCCACGGGCACCGAGATGGGTGCGCCGGTGTTCTTCACGTCCATGCCGCGAACCAAGCCGTCCGTGGTGTCCATCGCGATCGCGCGGACCGTGCTCTGTCCCATGTGCTGGGCAACTTCGAGCGTCAGGTTCCAGGCATCGGTGGAGATACCGGGGTTGGACACCTGAAGGGCAGTCAGAATCGCGGGAAGCTCGCCGGTGGGGAACTCAACGTCGACGACGGGTCCGATGACCTGGGTGATTCGACCGTTCTGCGTAGCCATTTTTCTCTTTTCCGAGTGGGGTTTTTCGAGCGCTGCGGCGCTCACCTAGCATGGCCCCAAAAGGGGGTCAAAGAGGGCTTGTGCCGGAAAAACACGGCGCCCAAGTCCTCATGATCGTTGAAGCTTTCTCGCCCTCGCCTCACTTGGCACGCTAGGGTCAAGACATCGTCGTGGCCATCGCATGGATGTGCGAGGCTCAAATGTGTGGGGTCGGTTGAGACTCGAAGTGGCAACGCTTCGAGTGTTGGCGTCTCACACGCCGTCAAAGCCGTGAACTCCCTCTCTGAAAAGCCAGATCCCTTCATTGGGAAGCTCGTCAACGACCGGTTCAAAATCCTTGAACTGATCGCGCGCGGAGGCATGGGTCGCGTGTATCGCGCGCAGCAAGAACCTCTCGGTCGCGAGGTCGCGCTCAAAGTGTTGGACCCGCGTCACCACCCCGAGGACGACAACGAGTTCCAAGCGCGCTTCTTCTTGGAAGCGTCGACGGCCGCGAAACTCACGCACCCCAACACCGTCACGGTCTTCGACTACGGACGGACACCGGACGACATCTACTTCATCGCGATGGAGTTGGTGGACGGCAAAACGCTTTCCAACTTGGTCAAGCAAGGCGGTCCGCTGGAGCCCTTGCGCGCCACGCACATCGCCATGCAGATCGCACGCTCGCTGCGTGAGGCACACGCGCTTGGTGTGATCCACCGCGACCTCAAACCGGCCAACGTGTTGATCGCGACGCACGCAGATGAAGAAAGCTTCGTCAAAGTGCTCGACTTCGGTCTCGTCAAAGACCTGAAGAACGACGAGGACCTGACTCAACAGGGTGTGTTCATGGGTTCGCCCAAGTACATGAGCCCCGAGCAGATCCAAGGCGGCGATATCGACCATCGCTCCGACATCTATTCGTTGGGCGTAATCCTCTACTTCATGCTTTGCGGTCGACCGCCCTTTGAAGAGTCGAACCAAGTCAAAACGCTGATGGCGCACGTTAAAAACGAAGTGCCGCCACTTTCGCGTGCCGACGGGCTAGCGATCCCACCGGCGCTTCAAGAAGTCACGATGGTCGCGCTCTCAAAGGACCCCGAGTTTCGCTACGCGTCGATGAACGAGGTCATCACTGCACTTCGGCATGCTGCAAGCCAGATGGGGTCGCCTATCAGCAGCAGTTCGTCGCTGTCGGTAAGTGACGAGTTCGATGCGAGCCTGGTGTTTCGACCGAGCGAACCGCCCAGCGATGTGTTCGGGGTTCCGAGCGTTCCCGATCCGATCGAGCCCGCGGTCGAGAAACGTTCTGCACAGTTCGGCAAACCCTTCTTTTGGTTGGTCGCGCTGCTCTTAGGTGCGGGCGGACTCTACGCTTTCGTGACCTCCGGTTCATCGGATCCCGATCCCGTCGTGGAGAACACAACGACCGGTACTTCAACGACGACGACAACGATGACCAGCGAGATGGAGTCGATGGATGTGGGTCCGCGTTGTACGGTCACCCTGCGAAGCGACCCACCCGGTGCGGAAGTGTTCGTTGGCGATCGAAGCTACGGCGTAACGCCGAGCAGCGTGGAGTGGATTGGTGGGCAAGCCGAGCACGGACGCGAAGTGACGTTTCGCTTTGTGTTGCGGGGGCATCGCGAACTCTCAGTGACGCGGACCATCCTGGGTTCGACACTGGATGTGCAAGCGAACCTGCGACGGATTCGGCGCAATACGATGCGTGGAATGAACACGACCATGATGACGAACACGACCAACGCGATGATGGTCGACACGAGCATGGACTACAGAGACAACCCCTACTGACGGCCGTCATTGCGCATAGCGCAATGCTCATCGCGCAGTGACATCGAGAATCCCACCACTCCCAACGTCACCCAAAGCGCGTGTGCCACCGCTCGGTCTTTTTCTTCTTGTCTCCACGCGTCACTTGAAACGCGCCGTTCCACTCAAGTTTGAGTTCGAGTGCTTTGCGCAACACGCCGTACACCGCGCGATAGGGTTTCAGGTTTGGATCGGTCTTTCGACTTCCTCCGATCTGCGGCGCCGCGCCGGCCTGCACGACAAGACCGGTCTTGAGTTCGTGCACGATCACGTCTTTCTGCGCACGAAGCTCAGCAAGCACTTGCTTGCGGCCACCTAGGATCTTCAGCGCTTCAACACCCACCAGCGTCAGCCAGTTAACCGTATCGAGCGCGTTGGTTTCGCGAAGACGCCACGTCGCTAGATCCGAGTGCAGGTTCACACCGCGGTGTTTCATGGCGATCGGATACGCCGCGTTTTCACCTCCGTGTTTGAACACGTGTGAGACCTCGAGACTGTAGCCACAGTGACCGCACATGATCGGAAGCTGCTCAGCAACGTTCAGCGTTCGCGCCAAGAACGCCTCCGGATCGGACTCGAGTCCTTCGTACGGAAGAACCAAGCGGATGTACGGCGTGTTGCTATCGAAGTAGAAACTCTCCGCATGGTTGTACGCGCAGTGCAGTACGCGACGACCGGCCCCCAGTTCAGACGGATGCTCAAACGCCATGAACGAGCGCGTGTTCTCCTTGGGCCCGGTCATCCAACGCTTGGGTGACGACCAGGCACGAGCGGAAGCGGGTTTGAACTCCCCCATGTCCTCGTTTCGCCACCAGTTCGCGTGCGGTCGAACCTCGGCAGCAAGCGCATCAAAGACGGAGAGAAAGGCTTTGGGGTGTTCGTCGAAGGGACGCAGCAGCCAGAACTTGGTTTCCGCGCGAAGGCCCACGACCTCCACATCGGGGTGGTCGCGCGCAACGATGCGAAACTTGGCCGGGTCGATGGCCATCTTCACTACACTAGCTGATTCGCGGCGCGTGCTAGAATCGAAGCGTGAAGTCGCTGGACGACATGTGCGAATCAGATCCGTTGTTGGCGGAGGAGGTTCGTGGTCTCACCCCGCGCCAGCGTGACGAACTTGAGCGGATCGTGGCTCTTCGGAAGAAAGCGGCAGTCATCGCCGAGCGCATTGCCGCCGATCCATCCGATGTCTTCCACCAACTCCAGCAACTCCAGCGCACACCCGCTGAGCGCCTCCGTCTAGGACTCCGACATGGAAGACGTCGACGCCGAATTCCTGACAGAAGCTGAGCAAGCCTTCTTTATAGCTCTTCAGGAGCTAGGCGTTCGGTTCCTCATCGTCGGTATGAGCGCGGCGCTGCTCCAAGGCGCACGTGGCTCAACTGAAGACATCGACATCTGGTTCGACCGACTCGACGATGAGCGCATCGCCGAGGCGGCCCGTCGCGCAGGAGGATTTTGGATCGCTCGGATGCAACCGCCCGTACTTGCGGGCATGAGCGACCGTCTCGACGTGGTGCTCACGGTTTCGGCGCTCGCAGACTTCAACTCGGAGTACGTGAACGCAGTAGAAGAAACTGTGGATGGAGTGAAACTCTATGTGCTTCCGCTTGAACGCGTGTTGGTCAGCAAACGCGCCGCGGGTCGGAGCAAAGACGAGCCCGGCGTCAGACAGATCGAACTGGCAATCATGGTGCGACGCGAAATGCGCGAGGAGGAGTAACGGTGATCGACCCCGCTTCACTCAAGCTCGATGCATCGCGTCTCGACGCTGCACTCGCTGAGATCAACGCGGGTTGGAAAGCGTTTGACCCCGAACACCACACCCACGAAGCGAGTGAGTTCGAAGGGCTGGCTACGTTTGCCGATCTTCTCGAGCACTACGACTACGGCGAGCCCGAACACAACGGCACTCTGAACTGGCTTGCCGCGAAACTCTTGGTCGACCCACCCACGACGCGCACGATCGACTCTCAAGACGACCTGCCCAAGGTCGATGTCGAGTACATCTCGTACTTTCACCATGGTGATCTTGTCGTGAACGGCGACTTTGGTGCGTACAACAGTATCTGGGTCACTGGTGACTTGATCGTCGAAGGCGTGATCGAAGCGAGCTACTTGGACGCCTATGCAGACTTGATGGTCGCGGGCGATGTGAAGTGCCGGGCGATGAGCTTCATGGGCCTTGCAATGATTGCAGGGCGCCTCGATGTGACCCTGCTTGCGTACCTACACGCACAGGGGAGTAACTTCGTTCTCAAGGGCGTACGTGGACCGTTTCTTCTCGGCGAGTACGAATACGCCGACAACTGGGATGCGTCGCAAGTCGAGCATCGAATCGACATTGGCGATCCGTCCATGGGGGAGCTGGCCGCGCTATTGGGCGTCGACGTCGATCCGAAAGACGAGTACCCGCACGAGATTGTCTACCGTGCGTTCGATGCGTGTAGGGCGGATGCGTGAGCGCGAGGATCGTCGAGGAAAGCGCCGGGTTTTCGAGCAGGTTCGGGTCCGTACGGACTACGTCCCCAGACGGACCGGCAACCTTCGAAGTTCCGGGCGCGGTTCCGCTTTATTCTTTTTTTGGTGGAAGTTTCGAAGGCGCAAGACTCAAGGGGAGCTGTCATTTTCATGGGTGCCTCGGAGCCACGACACCCGAAAAAATCGGTCTCTTTCGCCTTCGAATCTTCCACCAAAATTAATGAATAGAGCGGAACAGCTTCCTGAACTTCCGAGCTTCCAGATCCGCGAAGCGGAATGCTGCGCGACTCCAAATCGGACTCAGTAGTACCGCTTCTCCATCGCTTGCGCGACGTCGCTAATCCGCACGAACACGCGCACGTGACGAAGCACTTTCAGCTTCGCGCCTTCGAACTTGTATTTGGGCGACAAGATGGCGTCCATCACGGTGAACTCCTTCTTGTCCATCTTCACCCAAATCTCGTAGGGCGCCGTCGTACGCGCGAGGTACTTGCTTCGATCGATCGGACCTTGAAGCAGAGGACCGCCTGCAGGTCCTTCGTCCCACGCGGTCAATTCGATCGTACCTTGATGCAAACGGTAGGACGCAGAGACATCCAAACCGTCAGGCGTGCCCGAACACCGCAGCTGAATCGAATCGCTCAGTCCACGACCTAGCTTCTTGAGCTTCGCGTCCCCGTTCAGGTTCGCGACCATGAGTTCAGCGAACTCACGCGTCCAAATACGAGGCGGTTGTGTCATCGACACAACGCCGAACGAACGCGAAGCGTTCGGACTCGGTGGGGGGGACCCGCCGGGCTCTGCCCGGTGGGGGGGAGGTTTTGGAGAAAACCTCCCGAGATAACGTGCGGCTCAGCCACGAACGAAGCCCTCAGCCCTTCAGGGCTTCCGCACCACCAATGATCTCCATGAGCTCCTTGGTGATCGCGGCCTGACGCGCGCGGTTGTACTGAAGGGTGAGCTTGCCAATCATGTCGTTGGCGTTGTTCGTTGCGGCGTCCATCGCGGTCATACGCGCGCCGTGCTCCGACGCAACGCTCTCGAGCAACGCACGAAACACCTCGACGTCCACATACATGGGCAAAAGACGATCGAGAAGTGCGTCCTTGCTGGGCTCGTAGAGGAAGTCACCCATCTGATCGGGCGAGACTTCCATCGGCGTGATCGGCAACAACTGCTCAACGACCACCTCTTGGCTGATCGCGCTCTTGAACTCGTTGTAGACGAGGAAGCAGTGGTCGAGATCCTCGTTCGGATCGGTGTACTCGTGCACGATCGTGCGTCCGACCTCGCCCGCCTTCTCCATGTCCAGGTCGTCGAAGAGCCCGGTGAAGTCGTGGCGAATGTCCGCGCCGCGGCGCTTGAGGTAGTCGCGACCCTTACGACCGACGACGGTGAAGCAAACCTTCGCGCCCTCAGCCTCGAGCTCCTTCCAACGCTGGAAGGCCGCGCGACAAATACTGGCGTTGAATGCGCCGGCAAGACCACGGTCCGAGGTAAGCACGACAAGCATGACGTGCTGTGCTTCGCGAACCGCCAGAAGCGGATGCACGTTCTCGTCGTGGTCTTCGGTGGCGCGTGCTGCGACGGCGCTCAGAACCTCAAGCGTTTTGACCGCGTAGGGTCGCATCTCGAGAATCTCTTGCTGTGCACGCCGCAAGCGTGCGGCCGCAACCAGCTTCATCGCACGCGTAATCTTCTGCGTATTCTTTACGGTTCCGATTCGCTTACGAATGTCTTTGAGGTTCGGCATCGGGAGCTCCGATCAGATCGATCAGGGGTGACTACTTGAAGACCTTGGCGAACGCCTCACACGCCTTTTGCAGGTCCTCCTTGAGGCCCTTCTTCAGCGTGCCCTGCTCGACGATGGCCGGAAGCAGTTCCTTCTTGTTGGACTTCAGCCACGCAACAAGCTCGGTGCAGTAGCGGGTGACGTCCTCGTTGGGAATCTCGTCGACGAAGCCGTTGGTGGCCGCGAAGATCTGAGCGACCTGCTCGGCGACCGGCGTCGGCGCGTACTGACCCTGCTTGAGCACCTCGACGAGGCGGGCACCACGTGCGAGCTGCTGCTGCGTCGCCTTGTCCAAGTCCGACGCGAACTGCGCGAAGGCCTGCATGGCGCGGAACTGGGCAAGCTCAAGACGAAGCGTACCGGCGACTTCCTTCATCGCCTTGATCTGCGCGTTACCACCAACACGCGAGACCGAGATACCGACGTTAATCGCGGGACGAACACCCGAGTTGAAGAGGTCGGCCTCGAGGAAAATCTGACCATCGGTAATCGAGATGACGTTGGTCGGAATGTACGCCGACACGTCACCGGCCTGCGTCTCGATGACGGGCAACGCGGTGAGCGAACCACCCGAGTCCGGAAGCTTCTTGGCCACGTAGCCGTCGCCCTTGGCCTTCACAGCCTCTTCCATCTCGTGGTGCTGACCCTGCTCCGGAATCCAGATCTTCTCACCGGGCTTACGGGTCGGCTCTTCGTCCTTCTTCACGATGACGTACTCTTCCGCCATCTTCGCAGCGCGCTCGAGCAAGCGGCTGTGAACGTAGAAGACGTCACCGGGGAAGGCCTCACGGCCGGGCGGACGACGAAGCAGCAGCGAAAGCTGACGATACGCGACAGCCTGCTTGGAAAGGTCGTCGTAGATGCACAGGGCGTGGCGACCGCTATCGCGGAAGTACTCGCCCATGGTCACACCGGTGTACGGCGCGATGAACTGAAGCGGGGCAGGCTCGGACGCACCGGCCATGACGATGGTCGTGTACTCCATCGCGCCGTGCTCCTGGAGCTTCGCGACAACCTGCGCAACGGTCGACTGCTTCTGGCCGATGGCCACGTAGAAGCAGTACACACCCTTGCCCTTCTGGTTGATGATCGTGTCGATCGCGACGGCGGTCTTGCCCGTCTGACGGTCACCAATGATGAGCTCGCGCTGACCACGACCGATCGGAATCATCGAGTCGATGGCCTTGAGGCCGGTCTGAAGCGGCTCGGCCACCGGCTGACGCGCGATGATGCCGGGCGCCTTGAGCTCCACGCGGCGCGTGTGCTTGGACTCGATCGGACCCTTGCCGTCGACCGGCTGGCCAAGCGCGTTGACCACGCGACCGACGAGCGCCTCACCCACCGGGACCTCGACGATCTTGCCGGTGCGCTTGACGGTGTCGCCCTCGTTGATGCCTGTATCCGATCCGAAAATCGCGACACCGACGTTGTCCTCTTCGAGGTTGAGGACCATGCCCATGATTCCGCCAGGGAACTCGACGAGCTCGCCAGCCATGGCGCTGTCCAGCCCGTAAAGGCGCGCGATACCGTCACCGACCGTCAGGACGGTGCCGGTTTCCATCACGTCGACCTTTTTGTCGTAGCCGGCGATCTGCTGCTTGATGATGTTCGAAATCTCTTCGGCGCGAAGTTGCACGGTCTTACCTGTCGTCTTTCGGACTGTCGTTCAGAAGTCTTGCCTTAGCGGGCAAGCATTTGGGCTTTGAGCTCTTCGAGGCGGGTGCGAAGGCTCCCGTCGAATACGGTGTCTCCAACGCGGGTCACGACACCTGCGATTAGAGACGGGTCCTGCTTCTTCTGCAGGGTGATCTTCTTTCCAAACGCTTCTTCCAGCGTCTTGGACAACTGCGCGAAGTAGGACTCCGGCATCGCGGTTGCGGTGGTCACTTCGGCGACCACTCCACCGGTCGCCTCTTCGGCGAGTTCGGCGAACGCGGTGGCAACCTCAGGGACGTGTCGCAAGCGACGACGATCCGAGAGAAGGCGAAGTGTGTTGCTGAGAATCGGCGCGAGACCCAAACGCTTGCTGACGGCGTCGAGAACGCTGGCGCGCATCTCCGCGGTCATGGCGGGGTTCTCGAACACGTCGCGAAGCTCCCGACTCTCGTTCCAGGTCGCCAGCAGCGAGTCGAAGTCACGACGCACCTTGGCGGTCTGGTTTTGCTCGTTCGCCAGCTCCAGCAGAGCCCGCGCGTAACGTCGTCCAATCGCAGAGCTCATGCTCGCTTCTCCTTCGCCGTGGCAGCGACCTGCTCAAGGTAGGACTGCGCGAGGCGCTGCTGGTCGGTGGACGTCGTCTTCTCGGTGAGAATGCCCGCGGCGGCGGTCACGGCGGCTTCCACGGCTTCGCGCGTCAGGTCCTCGCGGAGCTGCTTCATCTGCTGCTCGATTTGGAACTTCGCGTCCTTGCGCATCAAGGCTGCCTTGGCCTCGGCGTCTTCCACGATGCGATCACGCTCGGTCTCGCCGGCACGAACCACCTCTTCGCGAATCTGCTCCATCTCCGAGTCGAGTTGAGCCAAACGGTCTTCGAACTCCTTGCGCTTCGCTTCGGCTTCTTCCTCGCGACGACGCGCTTCTTCCACCGCCTCTTCGATCTCGCGGCGACGGTTTTCCAACGAGGCGCGAACGCGACGACGACCAGCCCAAACGATGATGACCATGAGAAGGCCGAAGCTGATCAACGATGCGATGAACTTCTTGTCGTGGGTAAGCGCTCCGAACTTCTCGCCCAGTGACAGAGCAGCGAACGCATCGCCGTGACCGTGGTGGTCACCATGCTCATCGGCGTGATCGGCGTGTGCCTCTTCGTGCGCCATCTCGTCGCCGTGGTGCTCGTCGTGCGGCTGTGCAGCCACTGGCAGAGCGAGCCAACAGCTCAGAGCGGCTAGGGTCAGTAGACGACGCATCATCCCACCTCCCGCTGAAGCAGTTTGCTGGCGATTTCCTTGGCCAGGACGGGAACCTGAGCCTGCATTTCTTGGCGGACCTTGGCGGCCTCGCGCTCCATGTCCTTGCGGCTTTCCTCAACTTGCTTGTCGGTCTCGGCCTTCACCTTGGACAGAAGCTGTTCTTCGATGCGCTTGGCGTCGGCGCGAAGCTTGTCGCGCTCTTCACCTGCGCTGAGGTGTGCTTTGCGGAGCTCGGTCTGGAACTCCTTCTCGCGTTCCACCGAGCCTTGTTCGAGATCGCGAGCTTTTTTGCGCGAACCCTCGATGGCCTCTTCACGCGCCTCGATAACGGCGATGACGGGGTGGAAGACGAACTTGCGAAGAACGACGAAGGCAATCCAGAACAGGATGAACTGGATCAGAAACGTCCCATCCAGGTCGATGATCGAGCCTTCGGAGAGCAGCGCGGTGAGCAACATTAGGGACCTCGTGGGCGGTCTACCGGTCTACTAGGGAGCTGGGGTCGACCACCTATTACTGCAACTGCATGCAGCGCGCGCGACGTAGCATCGGCCCCAGAGGCAGTCAAACCCGACCCTAAACGGGCAAAAACCTCGCTAGATCCACCCCTCCAAACGAGTAAAGCGGGCTAGTCGCGAACGGCGAGAACGCGACGGCGCAGGCGGGTAATGGCCTTGCGAGCAGAACTCACGTTCTCCGAGGTAATCACGCTGTTGGGCACGGCGGGCAGATCGGGGTCCACCAGCAGCTGGAGCTGCGCCAGGGTGCGCTGACCGTCGGCCAGTGGCTCGAGCGTCCAGATCGCGCGGAACGTCTCCATGTTGCCTTGGGTCATGCTGGCTTCGACGATGGTCTTGTCGCCTTCGGTGCGGGAACGAACCTGCACCTGGGCCCACAGCGTGATCGTTTCACGCAGAATGCCCACCTCGAAGTAGAGCTGCGCGCGGTTGCCACGGCGGGCGAGAACCCGCGAGGCCAAGAAGTGCGGCATGAAGTGCCGATAGCTGGCGTAGTCGTGAACGATGTCGACGACCTCGGTGTACGGGGCATCCACGATTCCACGCGCCCGACCAAAGTTGACGTCGGTCCCCCGTGCGTCACGCGTATCGAGTTGGATCGCGTCACGATCGTGGCGCGGCATCCGAGGCATACCTCGCCCGTCTTGCGCGAGCGCGGTCGACGTCAGAGTCGTGATCAACGCGGCCGCCAAAAAGGTGAGAGACGACGACCAGAATCGGGGAGACATTCGGTTCATCTGTTGCTCGTAAGGTCTGACGCCAAGGGGTTGGGATGCATTCACTCGGGCTCGTCTAATACAAGCATCGCGCCAGTGTGTTGGCCTACCAAATTGAGGGCTTTTTCTGCTGCATGTGAACGATACGACACGTGTCCAAGTGCGCGGATCCGCCCGGATGTGCCCGATTGAGCATTGCAGGCTATGAACTGCGAATGGCTCGATTTTCTTCCTTGGTTGCAATCCTGTTCGCTCTCGCATGCTCGTCGAACGACGGCCCACCCGTCGAAGAGGACAGCGGAACGGACGCTGGCACCGACGCACCGATGCCCGATGCACCCACGCCGGATGCAGGAACCGACGCTCCGGTTGAAGACTCGGGTCCCGACGCGTTCGACGCCGGACCGCTGACAGGCGATTCGTACCTGTTCATCGTCGACATGCTCGATCTCGGCGTGCCCGATCCCGACGACGACACGATCGTGCCCGGCTTCAACTTGGACGACCGCGTCAGCGACCGCAGCGACCTCGAAACCTGCAACACGGAAGACTTCACCTCGCCAGCACCCGATGACGAAGCGGGTGTGGACAACGTGCTTGGTCCGGTGCTTGGAGCTGGAGAAGAAGAGTTCATGATCCGTGCGGCGTTGGATCAGAACGTGGAGCGCGGATTGATTTTGATGATGATGGAAGTCCGTGGCGTCGACGACTTGGTCAACGACGATCGCATCGAAGTCGACGTGCTCTTTGGCCTGCTCCCCGCAGGTGTACTCGCACCCATGCTCGAGGGCGATGGCAGCTTCGTTCCCGGACAAACATTCGATGTCGATAGTCGCTCGCTCATGGAAGACCGGATGACCGCGCGCGTCAGCTTGCCGGGACAGATCACCGACGGTCGCGTCCAGGCGGGCCCGGGTGGATTGAATCTCACGGTGCCGTTCGGTGCCGACGTGATCGAGCTGCAGCTCAACCGGGTTGAAGCGCGTTTTGACATCACCGCGGACGCACTCGCCAACGGCGTGATCGGTGGCTCGCTCGACGTCGAAGACACAGCTGCCGAGCTGGGTGGCGTTGGTGGTTTTGACGAGAGCCTTGTCCGGCTCGTCCTGACTGGCGCAGCGGACCTCGACCGTGAAGGTGGCATGTGCACCTCGGCTTCGATTGGTCTGGTGTTCGAGGGCGTCGAATCCGTGCTCGGCGAGGTCATCGACCTAGCCGCGCCTTGACCCCAAAGCGTGATAAAACCGCGCTCATGCGTATCGGATTCGTCCTCGCATTGGCCGTCGTCACGCTTGCACCTGAGGTTGCGAGCGCACAGCAGCACACGGGGGTCGTGCTCTCCTTTTCGGGTTGGCGTTCTGGCCAAGCCCGTGCCCAGGTTGTCCGCGCGCTGGAGAGTCGAGCCGGACTGGTTGGGCGCAGCGACGCCGAAGCTGCAGCAAGCAGTGCTGGCGTTTCGCTGACCGACCCGAGCGGCATGGCATCCGTTGCCCAACAACTGGGGCTGAAGTTCATCGTGACCGGTCGGGTCCGTGGACGCGGCGGACGCGCACGAACCGAGATTCACATCTTCGACGCGAACGGCAACGAGATCGGGACAGCCGAAGGCCCACGTCCGCAAGGTGGTGCGCGACTGCGCCAGATTCGCAACGCGACCGGTCGTGCCTTTGATCAGGCATCGCAAGCCATCGATGCAGCCGACGCTGCTGCGGCCGCGGAAGCCGAAGCCGCCGCGCAACGCGAACAAGAGCAAATGAGCTTTGGTCTGGACGAAGAGATTCCGGGCGACGACGAAGACGATGAAGACGAGGCTGGAGAGAGTCCGCTCCCCTTGCTCGCGGCGTACGTCGGGTTGGATATCCGAAAGCGCAAAGCAGACCTCACGCTGCCGGTTCCGCCCAACCGTCAGTACCGCGCAGGCTTCTATCCGGAACTCACGCTGACGGTGCAGTCGTTTCCACTTCGCGGAATGGACAGCGAAGCGCTTCGCGGGATCTATGCACAACTCGACTTCGCGGTGTCGCTTGGACTCAGTTCGCAGGAGCGCGACGCCGCCGGAAACCTGGGGCCCGAACTCGACACCACTGCGTGGCGCCTCGGAATCCACGTCGGTTACCTGTATTCGATGATGGAGGACCTGATTCGCATCGGCGGAATGCTCGGGTTTGGTACCGATGTGTTCAACATCGATGAGAACGGGACGATCACATCATCGTCGTACCCCTTCATGCGCATCGGTGTCGCCGCCGACGCCAAAATCTACGAAGACTTCCTTCGTGCACGCGTCGACTTCGGGTTCCGCATTGTGTTCAACACCGGTGACTTGGTTCCAGCGTTTGGCGAAGACTCGAGCCAGCTCGGTTACGACTTGGGCATCGCACTCACCGGCGCTCTCGATATGGGCGTGACCTACGGTGTTCGCTTTGGATACTCGAAGTACTCGATCGACTTCTCCGGACTTGGCGCGTCGACGATGGACGTTCCGGCAGGCGCAACGACAGAAGATATGACCGACGTCGGAATCAGCTTGGGGCTGATGGCCGGTTACATGCTTTGACGTGAGTGATCTGACTCCAGCGCCAGGTGAGATCCTGGCTCTCCTCGGTGCCGGAACGCGCTACGAAGGCAAACTCACCTTCGAGGGACGCGCGCGTATCGACGGCAACTTCAAAGGCGAGATCTTCAGCAGCGACACGTTGATCATCGGACAGGGCGCCGAGATCCGTGGAGGCATTCACGTGGGCACGCTCATCGTGTTGGGTGGCGAGCTCTGGGGCGAAGTTCACGCGAGCGAACTCGTGGAACTGCATTCCGAAAGCGTCGTGCACGGCGACATCGAGACACCCCAGCTCTTCATCGACAAAGGCGCCGTGTTCGAGGGCAAATGCCAGATGAACGGTGCGCCTGCGGAACGACATTCTCTGGATGGGGCAATTGCGACCGCGCTTGAGGGGTCTGCCGAGCGGCCTCTTCCGCTCGACGATGACACCGAAGAGCTTGCTGAGATCGAGGGGAACGCTGAATTGCCTAAGGTAGAAGGCGATTCCGCCCGCGTAGAAGAAGAGTAACGCAAGCCAGCGACGGGCCGACGGATCCTTGCGAAGGGTCGGTGTTGCCCCTCATCATGGGTAGGACAGTTTCGTAGGCGTTCTGGAAATGGGTAAGGAAGAGACCAGCAGTAAGAAGATGCGTTGCGCCGGACGACCACGGTGCTTTGACGAATCGCAGGTACTCGACCGCGCGCTCGAACTGTTTTGGAAGGACGGTTACGCCTCAACCTCCATGCAGAGCCTTTTGGCGCACATGGGGATCAGCCGGCAGAGCCTCTACAACACCTTTGGTGACAAGCGTCGTTTGTTCCTGGCCGCGCTCGATCGCTACATCGATCAGCGTGCGAGCCAGATGCTTTCGATGTTGGAAGCGCCGGGTGCTGCGTATCCAGAAATCCTGGCGTTCTTTGAACGACTTGGAGACTCACCGCCGAGCGATGAGCCGCGCGGGTGTCTGATCGGCAAGAGCTGCATGGAACTCGGGGACGAAGATCCCGAGGTTGCGCAGCGCGTGCATGGGTTCTTTTCGCGAACGGTGGATGCGTTTCGCCACGCGTTGGAGAACGCGGTGACGCAGGGGCAGATCGAAGAACTCAACGCTCCGGCGACCGCGCGTCATTTGACGGCGACGCTCAACGGACTTGGGTTGCTGGCGAAGGGCGGAGTCCCGCACGAGCAACTGGGCGAAGTTGTTGAGGTGTCGCTCTCCGTACTGCGCCCGCGCGCTACGAGCTGAGCACCGAGGCCGTAGGCCGTCAGCGAGGCCGATGCCGAAGCCGAAGCCGAAGCCGAAGCCGAAGCCGAAGCCGAAGCCGAAGCCGAAGCCGAAGCCGAAGCCGAGTCCGGCGTGCCCGCCTCTTCGAGTTGCGGTGGGGCTCGTCCGCCTGCTGCCCTTACTCGTGCCCGAAAGCTCGCGCGGCGTAAAGGCCGCCCCTTCGGGGCGTCGCTTCGCGACTCGCTTCGCTCGGCCTTGACCCGCGAGGCTCCCCGACGCCGCAAAGAGTTCCGCTAGCTGCATGCCGAGCAATAAATGAAGTGCGCGCGAAGCGCACTCCACACGGGGCGCTTCCGGGCGGTGGAGGGCGTGAGGCGGACTCGCTGCACTGTCGCTACGCGATGTCGCGCGCTCACGTCGGAGGTCATTCAAAATGCTCGTCTATGAAAAGTCGGTAGAGCTGGTTCAGCTCGTTCATCGGAACGTGATGCCTCGGCTGGAATCTGCGGACCGCGAACTGCATCAGCAGTTGCATCGCGCTGTCCGTTCAGTCGTTCTGAACATCGCGGAAGGTCGTTCCGGGCGTGGCAAGCGTCGCGGCAACCACTTCTCGATCGCACTCGGAAGCGCGCGTGAAGTCCATGCGTGTCTGCAGCTCTCGATGGGACTCGGATTCGTCGAACGCGATGCAGAGCTACTCGATCGTTCGGACCACATCCAAGCGATGCTCTACAAGCTCTCGCACAGGTAGCGAGTTGTCGCTCTCCGGATCAAACGATCCGGAGAGCAGAGAACGCAGAGAACCGGGCACGCCGGCATCGGCATCGGCATCGGCATCGGCTTCGGCTTCGGCTTCGGCATCGGCATCGGCATCGCCATCCGCATCGGCTTCGGCTTCGGCATCGGCATCGGCATCGGCATCGGCTTCGGCTTCGGCTTCGGCTTCGGCTTCGGCATCGGCATCGGCATCGGCATCGGCTTCGGCATCGCCATCGCCATCCGCATCGGCTTCGGCATCGCCATCGCCATCGCCATCCGCATCGGCATCGGCTTCGGCATCGCCATCGCCATCGCCATCCGCATCGGCTTCGAAGCAGCTCCCGAATCAGAGGATCCGGAGAGCTGCGACGCGCTAGCGTGACAGGACGTAAAGCATTGGCGCCCGAAGGGCGGGGTTTACGCAGCGCGAGCGTTCGACCGCAGCGCACGCGTTCCAACCGCTGACCACTGAACGCTGAACGCTGAACGCTGAAACTGAGACTGAGACTGAGACTGAGACTGAGACTGAAACTGAAACTGAGACTGAAACTGAGACTGAAACTGAATAGGCCTTAGTCGTCGTGCACCCACAGAAAGTCCGCCGGTCGCGGCTCTTCATTCTTGATTGCCTCGATCAGCTCGTCGTCGTCTTCGACCGCAATCACGACCGTGTAGGGCTGCGCGCCACGACGCGCGGCTCGCTTCGGAATTCCCAGTCCCGCTTTCACATGCATCTGGCCGGCCAACACGATGATCCGCGACGCACCGTTGCGAATCGCTTCGCCAACTTGCGCGCCCATCACCTCATCCCACGTCACCTGCGCTTCGTAGAGTCGCGCCAGCGCGTTGGGGTCGTTGCCGTGCGGATGCGCCGCAAGCGCAGAACGCACCAAGTTCTGATGCTCCTCGTCGTCGAGATCCATGTTCTCCGGAAGATCAGCGCGCATCTCTTCAGGCAGTCCCTCGATTCCCTGAAGCGCAACCGCACGCGTCAGTTCGCGCGGTGCATTGAGTGCCCACGCCGGAATCGCGCGAGAACGCACCAGCTCAAGCACAGGTCGGTACATCCGAATGTCAAAACCCCAACGCTCGTCCCACTCGCTTCGGCGTCGCAACGCCTCTTCGTCGAGCATTCCGTTCGTCCAGTCGTCGAGCACGCCCTGGAAGGGCTTCTGGAACATCTCGAAGCCGATCACCAACGAGGCATCTTCGCGGTACAGCGCACGAATGATGCGGTACTGCATCGCATGATCGAGCGGAACGTCATGACGCTCACCGAGGTACACCGCACGCGCGCTGCGAAGGTCGGCGAGCATCTGAATCTCGTCGATCTCGGAGCCGTTGCGCAGGTCGATGATCCGCGCGGGCGTGGGCATTTCCCGAACGATGCTCTCCGGCGTGTCCGGCAGGTCCTGCGTCGCACCGCACGCGAGAGAAAAAACGACACTGAAAACTAGGCTGGTTGAGCGCACGAGGCGGGCTTAGCAGCCTGGCCGGACTGAAGTCTAGCGGGATGACTGAAGACGCGCGCTGCTAGAGGTCGCCAAGCATCGCCATCATTCCGCGCGCGCGCGTCAGGCGAGATTCCACATCTGCGTCGCGGCCTGCACGGATCACGCTCGCGGTCTCTTCCAGGTAGCGCGCCACGGATTCGCGAAGGGCTTCAGCGGCAGATGCGGGTCTCGCAGCGGCAACCGGCGAGGGCGTCGCCTGCACCGTCGGTTGATGCGCGAGCTTGGCGCGCTTCAACTCCTTCTTCACTACCGAACGAGCCCCATCATGGGCAAGTCCGCCGTCCGCTTTGGACAGCATCAAACTACACACTTGGTCGTGCAATCCCCGCAGCTCGTGCGGAAGTGTATCGAAGCTCAACTCTTTATCGACCTTGTCTTTGATTCGGTCGAGCGCATCGATGGTGGGTTCGTCATAGGACACCCCCTCTTCGCGTAAGCGCTTTCGAAACAACGCTTGAGCGATCCGCGAGACTTGTTCCTCGCTCGCATCGATTCCCAAATAACCTTGGATGCCGGCTTTGAGTCCGCCGAAGTACGTCGCGACGTAGCAGTCCAACATTCCATCGCGTGCTGCTTGAACATCGATCACTTTTTCGGCGAGGCGGCTCTTGATGCGCTTGGCGTACTTCTCTTGAATCTCGGCGACGTCGGGTTGCGTACTCATCGGTTCCTCATCAGTTCTGGTCGGCCAAAGCGTTGAGCAGATCGTTGTCTTCGAGATCGAAGCGCAACACATCGCGTGTCGGAGCGAAGCCACCTGTGCCGTCCGGCTGTTGTCCAAGTCGGAGCGTGATCAACGCGTGACACGCTTTGCAGTGCAGGCGGCCTGCTTCGCCAACCGACTGCCATCGCACGACGTCTTCTGCGCCGCATGCGCAACGAAAATGAACCAACCCGTCACGCGCCGAAAGAACCTCCACGGCGACATGCGCGCCGTCACACGCTCCCTCTCGACGCACACGATGCACGGTGGGCTCGGACACCGCGTCGCCAGCGAGATGCAGATGCCCCACCGCTTCGAGATCCGCTCGAAAGCCAAGCCCGATGGCGTGTCGGACCGATGGGGCCACGAAGAGGTCACCTGGACGCGCCAGGCGAGCGAGACGTGCTGCTGTGGCGACTGTCGTGCCTGCGAAGATACCCAGACCCGCGCCGACCAACGGACCCACTTCGATCGCGAAGTAAGCCTCGGGAAACTGCTCACGTTGGGCAACGACCCATCGAAACGCAGACTCCGCCCTCGGGAAACGAACGACGATGTCTGCACCAATGCGCTGGCCAATCTCGGCGTCGATCGACCGTGCGGACATCACCTGCTCGATCGGCAGGCCGCCCATCACAACCAAAGTCGCCTCGCTGACTTCGTGTTCGTCTTGGTGGGCGAACTGTCGCAACGTCCGCGCGATCGACGCACAGGATGCAGGCCGCTTTGCGGGATCGGGCTGCACCATCGCATGCAAGAGCGTCAGTAGCGGCGCTGGTGCGTCGAGCTTCAGCTCGATCTCCGTCGCGTGCATGACTCGATGCGCAATCTCGAGGGGCGAACCCGAAAACGGGGTGTCGCCACTGAGCAACTCCGCGAGCATGATCCCGAGTGCGTACACATCCGCTGCAGCAGCCACGTCCACGCCCCGAAAACGCTCGGGCGACATGTACTCAGGGGTTCCGAGCACGTGATCCATGCCGGTCAAGCGCGGCAGCTCGTGACCAAGAAAAGCCAGACCGAAGTCAGCAACCTTCGCGCTGCCCGCATCCATGAGCACGTTGGCTGGCTTGATGTCGCGATGCACGATTCCGATCGCGTGTGCTGCAGCCAAAGCCTCTGCGACCTCTGCACCGATGCGAGCAACTTGATCGAGCGGCAAGGTGCCTTGCTCGTCCAAGAGATGACGCAGCGATTGTCCAGCCACCCACTCCAAAATAAGCAGCGGCTGGCGGGCATCGAGCAGCTCGAACGCCGACACGATGTGGGGATGAGCCAGACGCGCAAGAGCATCTGCTTCACGCCGCAGTCGTTCTTGTTCACGCGGGTCGGAAGCAGCCTGAGGAGCGAGCGCTTTGATCGCGACGGGTCGGTCGAGAACAAGGTCGTGGCCACGATAGACACGACCCATTCCACCCATGCCGATCAGCGCATCGACCCGGTAACGTTCGCCCACAATGTCCTGGAGCTCGGCCACTCCAAGACGGAACGCGCGAGCGCCGCGGATGTTACGCGCGGCGCTTCGATTTCACGTCAGACGGCAGCTGCTGCGGGAGGCGGCATACTTTCCATCGGGTAGAAGAACGTGTGGCGGTGGTTCACAAACGAACACACTCGCTGCGCGTCTTCTTCGGAAAGCAACACGCCGAGTCCGGGCCACATGTCGCCCTGAGGATCACGTCGGAATGCGACCGTGCCGGTGACTTCGACACCGTCGTCGACCCAAATGCTGATCTTCGAGCCCACTGGAACAACCTCATGCGTCGCGACGAACACACCGCGAACGCTGTCGTCAAAGTCCACAACAGGAACCATGTCTTGCGTGCTGTCGGGACTGACGAAGTAGTCACGTGCCGCGGGAAGAATCGACACGTTTCCGGCTACCTCTTTGGGCGGAATCGAGGGATTGATCGAACGCTTGACGCTCACATTCGGAATGAGACTGTACCGCTCCGTGGAATCGAAGGGCTCAGGAGCCACACTGAGAATGGCTTGAGCGAGGCTCGACGAAACCGGTAGCGGAGGCGGTGAATGAGCCGAGACGATCCGAGGGGCGGGCGGGATGGTTGAGAGAAGGCGTGCCATGCGCTCAGGTATTGCAATGGCGGGGCCAGCTGTTTTCCGCACAATTCCTGTGCGGTTGGAGCCGCCAGTGAGGTCGAATCGACAGCGTGGTGGTCAATCACGCCGTCTCGAGAAACGAGGCGACCTCACGAAGCGGAGGTCGCTCCGCCGCGCTTCGAGCCAATAGCGCTCCGATGAGAGCCTCGAGGTCCTCAGGAACATCCTCGACGAGTTCGCTTGGAGCCGGAGCTGCGAGGGTGAGTTTGGCGGTCATGACCTGGACTGGATCGTCACCGGGAAACGGAAGCTGGCCCGTCACCGCCTCGAAGAGGAGCGCCCCAAGTGCATACGCATCGATCGCTTCGGTGACGATGCCCTCGTGCGCAAATTCGGGAGCGACGTAGTTGGGCATCCCGTACAGCGCGCGGAGTTCCATACCGAGCGACACTGTGTTCCCAAAATCGACCAATACCGGCCCATCGCTACACACGATGTTGTCCGGCTGTACATCGAAGTGAGCGAGAGATTGGTCGTGCACCACGGCAAGCGCAGAACCAAGGAGCGGAACGGCTTGCCGAATTCGTCTCAGCCCTTGCTCTGAACATCGTCGGTACGCCGAGCGCCCCTCTGCTTGCATGCGGTACCCGAACGCCATCGGTAGGTTTCGGCGCGGGGCATCCTCGTCCTCGACGCCCAGATCGCCACGAATCCATTCGATGAAGTTCACGCCCGGCAGCAAGTCCATCGTGAACCCGAGTTCGTATGCAGCCGCCTCCGCGGGCAGGTCGTCGACCAACTCGTGAGCACTTACGATGGCGGGGTGAGACAAGGAGCGGAGGATGTCGAACTCGTGCCGCACCGCTTTGGCATTGCCGACTTTGAGTGCCCACGATTGCCCGTGGTCGTCGAGGGCTTCGAACACGCGGAAGACGGGTGGTCCCTCGGTCTGCGCTGTCCGCGCACCAAGCTCTCTTCGGACGGTCCACACGCCTTGCTTTTACCAGGCAATTTCAAGCCGATCCCAATCAGTGATAAATGATTCGTAGTCTCATGCGTCCCTCCTTCGACATGCTCCCGCGGCTGCCGCTTCTGATCTGTCTGCTCTCTGCTCCGGCGGCAGCACAGCCGTTCACGCAGGTCGCTCGCAACGCCACGGAAATCGAGGACCTCTCCCAGTTTGGCGCCGAGCTTTTCGCGGACTGTTCAAACGCTGCGTGTCGTCGTGAAGCCCGTCGCGTACGCCGCACGACGTGGTTGGCGTCGTTGCCGGCGCAAGGAAACGTTGAGCTTGGCCCGTACGAAGTGGTTCGCGAAGGATTCATGGTTCGCGTCCCGGATCTGCTGATCGAAGCCAATGGCGGAATGCTGACCACCATTCCACCGGAGAACGGTGCTCTCGCGCGCCACGTGTTGGCGGATCGATTCTTCGTCTCACCTCCGGATCGCGCAGCCCGCTGGTTTCGTCGCAATTCGATCGAGCGACTCCGGTTGCGTGTGGTGTTTCGCGTCGGACGCAACTGGGAAACCGAAACCCGCAAAGGCGCTCGCATCCGCGCACTTGGCATTCAGATCTACAACTCGAGCACAGGCAACGTACTGGTCGACACAATTCAAAACCCGCCTGCGCCTCCGGGCGGACCGATTGATTTGGTCGAACGCGTGATGTTGTGGGAGCGAGCCGGATTGCGCGAGGCACGCTGGCGATCTCCAGACGGGACGCCCTTGTTGTTCAGCGTGCGTGTCGATCGGGGCGAGGGTGTGCGTCAGCCGGTGCTTGTGGAAACACGCGGAGTCACCCGACGTGATGTCGCGCGCTTCGAAACGCCACACGAAACGTCCACGTTGGCGGTCCTCCCCCGCAAGACCGGACAAGTGTTGGTCATCTTTACGTTACGACGACCATCGGACGGCGACCCTGGCCACGGCGAAGTGCACGTGTACGAGTGGCGCGACGGTGCGCTTCACCGAGCCGCGCAGTGGCGAGGAAGCAACGAGGACGACCCGCCCACATGGGTACGGGATCCGAGCGCTCCGCTGCCTCGAAACTAGGCGAAGACCACGCTCGGGTGCCGCTCTCGGAGATCGCGAAGCGTCGAGTCATCCGCATCCCACACAAGACGGTTAAGCGCAGGCAAGCCCGCGAGCATCGTCGACACTCCCTCTGCACTCACGGGGTTATGTGCGAGGGTCAGTTGCTCGAGCGTCGAACTCTGTAGCGAGGCAATCGCTTCGTCGTTCAAGAAGTTCCAGCTCAAGTCCAACGCCGTCGGTGACCACTTGGCCTTCGCGAGCCAATCGATACGACGCAACTCACAACAGTCGAGTCGCAGCTCTCGCAACCGCGGCATCTTTACGTTCGCCAACTGCTGCGCGCCCTCATCGCCAAGCGCGAACAAGCGCAGTTGCTCGAGCCGCGGCGCAAACTCGCGACCGATGTGGCGGAGTTCATGCACGGCGAGGAACACACGATGCAAATCCAGCGCGACAAGTTCCGGAACGTGTCGTTGGCGGACGAAACGCAGATAGCTCGACGTCTGGGTTCCGGCGAGATTGAGTCGACGCAAGCACGGCAAACCGTCACGCGCGATTGCCGACATCACCGCCATGCCCAAGTATTGGTTTTCGAGATCCAGAACTTCGAGTTGGCGCAGCGCGGCCGCACCCAGGTCGTACCCGCCACCGCTTGTGAACCCGTCGACGCGCCCCGCGATGGTTCGATTGGGCAGCTCGAGCGAACGCAACTCCACGGGACGTGGACCGCGAAACCAAGCACGCGTGGCGTTGCCGCATCCCGAATCGATCAACTGCACCACCGAGAGCTTCGCGAACGCAGGAGCCTCGGCAAGCGCAGCAAATCCGCGAGGACCTACGGTCCCTCGCACTTTCGACCGAATCGCCCGAAGCGGTGCCGAGGATTGCCCAAGCGCGACAAACGCCTCGCTGGTAATCGCATCGGCGTGCACCACCTCCAACGCTGGCAGTTCTGCGCATCGAGGATCCAAATCGCCTTCGAACACCAACGCGCGAACTGTGTCGACACGACTACTTGCGAGCAGTTGTGTCAGCTCCTCGCCGGAATCGATGCGCACGCCGGGAAGAGCATCCGAAAGCGAACCGACTTCGATCGTACCGACACCAAGTTCATCGACGACCTCGGGCATCAGATCATCACCTCGACCGCGGGACGAAGCGCACGAATCGTCTCGCGTTCGGCACTCGTCACACTCACGCCGTACACACCAAGTTTGCGCAACGCGGGCAACGCCCCCAGAAGCGCCCGCACACCCGGCTTGGTCAGCGCGTTCTTGTAGAGCTGGAGTTCCGTGATTCCGGCCAGATGCGGTGACGCAGCCAGGGCTTTACATCCCGCAAGATCCACCTTGTTGTCCTGAAGGGAGAGCACACGAACGCTTCGCATCCATGGTGCATCGGCCAACGCGGCAATCGACTCGCTCAACGCACTACGTTCGATGGTCAGCTCTTCGAGTGCCTCGAACGTTGCATGTTCTGCGAAGGCACGAACCACGTCGTCATCCACTAAGGTCACGCGCAAACGCCGCAGCTTCTTCAAATACGGGCTCTTGGCAATCGCGATCAGACCTGCGCCGGCGCGGGTGCGGAACAAATCGAGGTGCTCCAGTTGAGAAAGCCGGTCGCACGCTGCAAGCGCTTCGATGCCTTCAGCGTCGGTACGGGTGCCTTCCAACCCTAGATGTCGCAAGGGTCCAAGCGTGGGGTTTGCCGCAAACGCCGCCGCATTCTCACCAAACGCCTCGTTGCTCTTGAGCTCCAAGCTGCGCAGCTCACTCCAATCGGCTGAGGCAAACGCTTCCATCGACAAGAATCCGAACGAGATATCGCCGGAGCTTTGGTTGGGTAGCGAAAGGGAGTGAAGTTGACTCGTGCGCCCGCTCTCAAGCCACTTCGACGCCGGACCTCGCGCCATTGCACCGCACAAATAGAGTTCTTGAAGCTGCTCGAATGCCGCGATCTCGGCCAACGCGTCAAAACCGTCCGAACCAATGGGCGCGCGGTAGCCGCGCAACGAACGCAAACGACACGGAGACTGCTCAAAGGAACGAAGGTCGCCCGCAGACAGCTCGCCCACGTGCAGGACCTCGAGGGTGGGCAAGCGAGCTGCGCCCGAGGCCGAGTCGGCGACCAGGAAGCGCATCGATCGCCTCTTCAACGCCAGCTTTCGCAACGGCATCGTGTCAACACCATGTGCAACGATGATCCCGTCGATCGCGCCGGGCTCCAGATGCTCGAGAGCTTCACCCAGCGAAAGTCCACTCGCGGATTGATCGATGAGCGTCCCTTCTAGCTCGACCGAGGGTGGAATCCCCAAACGCTGAACGGACTGAAGCGTCGGTTTGGTTTCGGTTCGACGTGAGACCCGACAACGCCAGCGTGCACGGATCTGGGCCAGGTCATAGGCATCCACCTGAGCGGGAGTGGGATCGTCGTTGGCCTCTTGAAGAAATGCCCGCGCGTCGTCCCAAAGCGGTTCGGTGCCGTCGTCGGAGTCCTCAACGTCTTCGAGCGCATCGAAGAAGAACGCGCTCAGCAGCGCTGCGAGAGCCACGCCCGGCGTGGAGTCGCCATCGACTTGAGGAACCGTTGAATCAGCGTCGAGTTTGCTCACCCACAGATGGAACGCAGCTTCATCGTTCCCGTCGAGCAGGAGGCAAAGCCACAGTGCGCGCGGCGTCTTTTCGTGAAACGTCGAGTCGCCGCCATCGTCCGACCAGTTGCTCCGATCCGCAAGACTCCCTTCACCGTGGTAGTGGAACCCCGTCGGATACTCTCCCGTCGTGTCGAGATAGAGCGCCTCGTGTCGGAACGGCACCTCTTCAAGATGCGTGTCGGTCAGAATCCCAAAGAGCGGCGCGTACGTAACGGTCTGTCCACGGTGCGCGCGAACCTCTTGTTGGAACGCGTTCACGGCTGCTTAAAGAACGCTGTCCGGTAGTACCGCAGCTCTTCGATCGACTCTCGAATGTCATCGAGCGCTCGGTGCGCGCCCTTCTTCCCCGGTCGCTTTCCAAACTCCTTGGGGAACCACCGCTTACCCAGCTCTTTGATCGTCGACACATCAATGATCCGGTAGTGCAAATAGTCGTCGACCTCCGCCATGTACCGACGAAGGAACCGCCTATCTTGGTGCACGGAGTTGCCCGCGAGTGCGGCAGTCCGCGGAGGAACATGCTTCGCCATGAACTCCACCAACGCCTGCGAAGCGGTAGCCTCGTCGAGCGTGGACTCCCTGACACGCTGGGTCAGACCCGAATCACCGTGGTGCTTGGTGTTCCAGTCATCCATCGCCGCGAGAATCTCGTCGCTCTGATGCACAACCAGGTTTGGACCCTCCGCCACGATCTCGAGGTTCGAATTCGTGATCAACGCGGCGATCTCGATGATTCGCTCTCGCTCCGGGTCGAGCCCGGTCATTTCGAGATCCATCCAGACGATCAAGTCAGGCATCTTTTGGCGTGTTAGCACGTCCTAACCTGGACATGGCAATGCAAAAGCTCATCACGCCGCTCCTCGTCGCACTGGTCGCATGTGGCGGCGGTTCTTCCACTGCCGCGGAGCCTGTGACGGTCACCGAAGCGCCGGAACCAAGACTTTCTGCTGTGGCGCCGGAACAGGAGCTTTGCCGGATCGGGCGCACCCCGAACGGCGATGCGCCCAGCGTCGATGTGGACTCCATTGCCAACGTCGTGGTCCGAAGCGCGGACGAAGCACGCGTCACCATCGATCGGCACACGCCGCCAGGGAACGACCCGCACGCGTTGTTCGCGCTCGCACATGCGCTGACCGATCTGTATCGGTTGGAACACGACGAACAGGTTCTGCAAGATGCCATTCGAACCTGGGCACAGCTCATTCAGACCGCTCCCAACTTCGACAACATGGACGAAGTGCTCTACCAGTTGGCCTGGGGACTGGGCGCCATCGACCAGCACGATCGTGCACGTCAGGTGTACCACCGCCTGATTCGCCACTATCCGCAAAGCCCGCTCGTCGTTGTCGCGTACTTGGACTTCGCGGACTACTTCGTGCGCAGCTCAGACGGAGTTGCAGCGCGACGCTTCTACGAGAAGGCGCAGGAGATCGCCGAAGCAGCCGACGACTCCATGACACTCGCGTACGTCGCGTACGGCTATGCGTGGGCGAACCACGTCGCAGGCGAGTCCGTCGATCCGCAAACGCTGAACACAGCGCGCAGCAACGCCAATGAAGCGCTACGAAACGCGATCGAACTCGACTGGTGTACCCGCTAGGGGTAGTAACAGCAGCGGAATCCGGTGTTCGGGAAGGCAAAGTCTTCCGCACTGACCGTGAAGTCAAAGTCGCATGTGCGACCCGCCTCGATGTTGTTGTAGCTACCGCCGCGGATTTGGAAGACGCCCGGCGCCACCGATGTGTTCGTCCACTCCTTGATGTTGCCGCTTAGGTCATACACGTCGGTGCTGCCCCACTCGGCGCGACATTGCGCAAACGAACCGGTCGGTTGAACACAATCGCGTCCCGGCCCGGGGCAATCCCACTCCGCGCCGTTGCAACGCATCGGAGACGAGGTCGTGCACGCACTGTTGTAGCTCCAGGTGCAGTTGTCAGCGGGAGCCGTGCAGGCGTCTTCCCAGTCCGCGGCGTCACACAAACGCCAGCCGCTGCTTCCGCTGCATGTACCCCCAGCGTTGAGCGCACAGCACGCATCGCGAGCTTCGGTCCAGGTCACGGTGGTCCACGGGATCCGGTTGTTACGTGAACACGCTGCGGTGCTGAGCAGTCCGGCCGCGCCCGCCGTCGCATCCGGTCGTGATGCTTCGTAGGCCATGATTCGCACGCCACTCGACAAGAGCACCGTGGTTACGTTCGTGCCCGACGCGGTGGGATCGATGTCCTCATCGGTGAACCCATCACAATCGTCGTCCTCGCCGTCGCAGACTTCCATCGTCGGCGTTCCAGCCATCGACGCTGAGCACTCCACGGCCAACTCATCGGCAGTGCACCGAATTGTTCCGTTGCGCTGACACTCACCCAGTCCGTTGCTGCAGGGATCGCCCAACGTGGGGAACGGTTCGTCCGCCGGTCCATCGCAGTCGTTGTCCAACCCATCGCAGAGCGTTTCCACTTCCTGGTAGCTGGGATGCGTGTAGTTGCACTCCCACCCTGCCGCTCCCGCGCAGTTGGGCGTTGTGCCCGCGCAAAGACCGTTCGGGTTGCAGAAGTTCGAAGGTGGCGTGAGACCCTCGTCGGTGTTGGTGTCGCAGTCATCATCAATGCCGTTGCACACCTCGGCTCCGCGCGGGTCACACATGTACTCGCAACCGGGCGCGCCGGGATCGACATCCACAAAGCCCGGCTCGCATGCGACGCGAGTGCACGTACCCGTCTGACAACGCACGACTGCATTCGGTTCGCTGCACACTCTGCCGCACATACCGCAGTTGTTGGGATCGTTGTCGAAGTCGGTCGTCTCGTCCGTGCTGCCATCGCAGTCATCGTCGATCATGTTGCAGGACTCCACGCCGGGTCCGGTGTCACCAACGCATTGCAGCGTGCCGTCGATACACATCTCACTGCCCTGGGAACATGCGCCCACATCGGAGCCACACGCCGTGCCGCCATCGGGGTTGCCTTCGTCGATCATCCCGTCGCAGTCGTCGTCGCGCGCGTTGCAGGTTTCCGTGGGGGGATCCGCCACAAGACAGGCGTATTCGCAGCCGTTTCCGTCGATGCCATCGATGTCGAAGAAGTTGTCATCGCAGTCGCCCAGTTGGCACTCGCCGGCAACACAAAGCGCAGCACCGCGAGCAAAGCGACAGGCACGCCCGCACGCGCCACAGTTCGCTGGATCCGCATCCGTATCGACGTCTTCGTCCACGTTCCCGTCGCAGTCGTTGTCGCGGAGATCGCAAGCACTGTCGTCCACGCCTGTGGGAAGGCATCGGTACTCACACCCGTTGTCGGGGTCGCCGTCGAGGTCGATAAAGCCGACATCGCACGCGCCCAAACGGCAATCGCCATCCACACACTCGGGAAATGCTCCAGGCGGTGCACAGACGCTTCCACACGCACCGCAGTTGTTGGGATCGCTGCTGGTGTCGACGTCTTCGTCGATGATCTCGTCGCAGTCGTCGTCCAGCTCGTTGCAGAGTTCCGGCGCACCCTCGACACATGCGGCATCGATGTTGGCGTCAAACGTATCGGTGCCCGCATCTTCAGGTTCCGCATCGAGATCCGCATCGCCGGATCCGTCCACGGCGCCATCCCCGACCACGCTGGTGTCTGGGCAGTCCAGGCAGAAGGGTTCCACGTCACAACCGGACACGAAGAGACCCACGCCCAAGATGCCAGCTAGTTGAAGCCACCTCCGCGACCAAGCGCGGCGTCGCCACGCAAACACGAACACCACGAAGAGCAACGCGAGTCCGCCGGGTGCGTTGCTTCCACGACTCGCGCCAGCCGCGTCACACGCACAACCGCCACCGCCAGCGGCTAGAACACGGTTCGGATCCGTGATGCCCGCATCCACACCGGCGTCGGGCGTTTCCATGATTGCGCACTCCCCATCGACACACATCTGCCCATCAGGACAAGTCAATGTGGCACAGGGATCGCGCTCACAATCGCCGGTCAGCGGATCGCAGTCCGAGCCTCCAGGACAACGCACGTCGACGCACATCGAGTCGACGCATTCCGCGGATGCAGGGTCGCAGACTTGGATGCCTGGACACGTCACGTCTGCACATGCATCGTCGACACACACACCCGCCGTGCAACGTTGTCCGGCCGCGCATTCCACGGTCGCGCAGCTGGGTTCGCACTCGCCCAAGCGACACGCTTCGCCAGCAGCACACTCCGCCGTCAGACAGGGGTCAGGCTCGCATTCGCCGCTGATGACATCGCAGATCTCACCTGCTCCACAGCCCAAGCCTCGACATGTGTCTTCGGCGCACCGGCCCGAAGGATCGCGCTGGTTGCAGGTGGTGCCTTCGGGACAAATCACCCCTTCACACGAGAACGTGCACTCGTTGTTCTTGCACACGCAGTTGGTGACGTCGTCGGAGTCCGGTGCGCACAACACCTCGCCGTCTCGTTCGATCGTTTCGGCTGCACAGTCGTCGCGGTTGCATGCTTCGCGAACGCAGAAGCACTCGTCGCCCACCATCCGAGGCGCACGCTCGGTCGGACACGAGGGTCCAAACTCGGTGTCCACGCACGGCAGCGCACACTGGCATTCGACGCATGTGCTTCCCTCCGGACAGAGCGAACCGAGGTCCGGGTCCTCGTCGATCGCACCATCGCAATCGTTGTCTTCGCAGTCGCAGGTCTCCGTCATCGGCGGAACTTCGTCGACGCAGGTCGGCGTTCCGTCCACGCATTGCAGTCGACCCGGAAGACAAAGCCCCTCTTCGCTTCCGCAGGCTTCACCCAATCCAAGCCCTTCGTCGACCATCGCGTCGCAGTCGTTGTCCAGACCGTCACAGACCTCTTCGTTGGGTCCGATCGCATCACGACACTCGACCATCCCGTCGACACACTCGTTGAACCCGGGCGAGCACTCGCCCACGTCTGTACCGCAGGGCGTGCCCACGAAGATGCCATCGTCGATCAGCCCGTCGCAGTCGTTGTCGAGGCCATCGCAGACTTCTTCGGTCGGTTCCGTGCCGCCGTCACAGACCACCATGCCGCCAATGCACGCCGTCATACCGGCCATGCATTCGCCCATGCTCGATCCGCAGGGCATGCCCAATCCAGCAACGTCTTCGTCGGTGCTTCCGTCGCAATCGTTGTCCAGCCCGTCACACACCTCAGGGACCGGTCCGATGTCGCCTTCACACATCTGAAACACACCCGCGACGCAGCGTCGAATGCCGGACACGCACTCGCCCACGTCCGAACCACAGCGCTCGGTGAGGTTGTCCACCAACCCATCACAGTCGTTGTCCAACCCGTCGCAAATCTCCGGGGAAGGACCGGTGTCGCTACACGCTCCCCAAACGCCAGCGGTGCAGGTCTGCATCCCCGAACTGCACTCGCCGATATCGATACCGCACGAACGTTCGAGGTTCTCGTCGATCATGCCGTCGCAATCGTTGTCGTTGTTGTCGCAAATCTCGGCTTCGGGGATGCACATCATGCACACGTCGCCTTCGTCGATGACCCCGTTGCAGTTGTTGTCCAACCCGTCACAAATCTCGGCGGGGACCGGACCGCAGGTTCCGCACGCGTTGAGCAGTCCTTCGTCCACACGACCGTCGCAGTTGTCGTCCAACCCGTCGCACACGGTCTCGCCCGGATCGGCGCACAACGTGGGTGTCGTGACGCCACCCGGTCGGTTGCAGTACTTGACGAAGCCCTCATCGATCAGCGTGTCGCAATCGTCGTCCGCGTCGTTGCACACCTCGACCAGGAGTGAGTCCGCTACGATTTCGGACAGACCCGTCGAAAGTGTGACCGCGTCATCTGCGAAGAACGCCGTATCCCCACCGGGTGCGCCTGCGTCGGTTCCACCCGCAGTCGCGATCTGGTTCAAGAGAGTGCGACCGCCCGGTGTGATCGCAAGTCCGACCACGTACACGGGAATGCCCGCAGCCGCGAGTTGGCCGGCCACGGTCACCGGAGTGGTCGAGGCCTCGCAGGTTTCGACACCATCCGTCAGCAGCAACACGGTGTAGGGACGGCAGGTACCGACGGAGTCTCCCGTGCGGATCGGGATCATGTAGTCGCGCGCCGCGCGAAGCGTACCTCCGAGTGGGGTCGGACCTTGCGGTCGCAACTCACAATCGCCAGCTCCAGAGTGGTTGCAGAAGTTTCCGGCCGTCAGTCCCGCGTTGAAGTTGGTTTCGGCGTTGTCGATCCACTTGATGATGCCGTTGCGGTTGTCGGTGGCGGGCCAACCAAAGCCTTCAAAGCCCACGAGCACATCGCCGTCGGGATACGTGTAGATGCCGTTGAACGCCCCAGGACAACCACCCAGGTAGTTGGTGCAAAACTGAGGCGAGCCGGCTGCCCAAAGTCGAGCCGCGGGGTTTCCTCCCGTGCCGGGTCGACATGCCGCAGGAATGAGCGACGTGGGCGTTTCAATGCCGGGCATGCCGTCCCAGTCTGCGCCGCAGTTCCCGTTGGTGAGGACGGCCCCCGTGTTCAAGGTCGGATCACCGATGCCGCCGACAAAGGGTCCAAGCCCAATGTTGCACTCGTTGCCTTGGATCTGGTGGGTGATGGCCGACACCCCGCCGCGGTTGTAGCTGCACGCCACCTGCGAACTCGCAAAACGCGGAAACGCGGTGAGTCCGAACTCGATGTCGCCAAACGCGTACACCATGTTTCGGAGAGCTTCCTTCGCCACGAAGATGCGACTGTCGTTGGCCGCACCGTCACAATCCGTGTCGAGACCCTGGGTCGGTCCAGCGATCCCGTCGCCGTACGTCGGGATGTCGTCCAAGTCGACCGCCATCGATCCCGAGGTGTCGAAAAGGATCATGAATCGCGGTTTGATCTGCGCGTTCGCGGAAGCCGGAACGAACAGAGCCAAGCCGAGTAGCCCCGCCCAAAATCTACCCATAGTTAGATTATGCCGACTTGGTGAACTGCTATGCCATCTATTTGTATTTCCTAAGGTTTTGGCCGACTCTTAACGCATCGGGGACCCTGAACAACTCGACGAAGCCATCGTCTTGATCTGCGGGGGCAGCGACTCAGACCGCGCTGCGTTGACCGATGCACTCGAACGTTTGTTGCCTGGGTGCAAAGTCGTGGACCGCCCCGAGCGGGTCGAGTTGGTGTTCGCGTTCCCCGACCAAGTGTCCGAAGCCAAGTCGCTCGCGCCGGATGCCACGCTTCTCGTCATTGCCGACGCGCCGATCCCGGGCTTGCGCACCTGCTTGATTCAAGAGGTGCCCAGCGTTGCACGTCTCGCACTGGAGATGCATCGACAGCGCAGTTTGTACCAACGCGTGTTCGACGGCGTCCCCATGGCGCTCTGGGAGATCGACCTACGCGGTGCGTTCGATGTGTTGGTCGGAGGCGACGATGTCGGAGGGGATCTCGCCGAGGCTCTCGCGACCGCCGCTCAACGCGTCCACGTCCATCAAGCCAACGATGAGGCGCAACGCATCTCTGCGCTGGTGGACATATCCACGCTGTGGATCCCACTTCTCGAAGGGTGCCTGACCGGTACAACGCTGGTGCACCACGAGTTCTCCCTGAACGAACTGCAGCTGATCGTGAACGCGCGCATGCCCACCTCGTCGGAGATCCGACACGTGATCGTGGCAGCGCTCGACGTGAGCCCTCAACGCAAGCTCCAACGCGCGTTCCTCGCGGCACAACGCATGGAAGCCGTGGGACAACTTGCGGCGGGAATCGCCCACGATTTCAACAACATTCTTATGGTCGTCGGAACCTACGCAGACTTCCTTCGCGAAGCGGTCGCAGGCGACAAAGAAGCGTTGGAAGACCTCGACATGATCACCGACGGTGTCGAGCGAGCAACCGGATTGGTGTCACAGCTGCTCGCCTTCACGCGGCGCCAAACCCAGGCGATCGAGACGATCGACGTGGTGGTGCTCGTCCAAAAGACGGAGCGCATCCTTCGCCGCGCACTCGGTGCTCACATCGAACTCGAGACTCAACTCGACTCCGGCACCGGCTACGTCGACGCGGACCCCACGCAGCTCGATCAGATCATCATGAACTTGGTGGTCAACGCGAAAGACGCCATGCCCGAAGGCGGCACCATCCGAGTGTCAACGCGCAACGAGCAAGTCTTGCGGGCTCGCGAAATGGCAAGCGGCTACACGATTCCACCCGGCCGGTATGCTGTGCTGAGTGTCGAAGACACTGGCGTAGGCATGAGCTCTGAGGTGGCCGAACGCATCTTCGAACCCTTCTTCACCACGAAAGCGGAACGCGGAAGCGGGCTCGGTCTCTCCACCGTGTACGGCATCGTGAAGCAGACGGCAGGGTTCATCACAGTCGAGTCGGAGCCAGGCAAGGGCACCTGCTTCGAGGTGTTTATCCCTTCCTCGGATCGCACCAGTGAGCCCGACACGGTGCGCGCCAGTCGCCCTTCGCTTCCGCCCGAAGACGCCACGGTTCTCTTAGTCGAAGACAACGAACTGGTGCGCAAAGGCACACGACGTGTCCTGGAGAGCAAGGGTTACCGAGTGATCGACGCCGAGGATGGTCAGGTCGCGTTGGACATCGTGTCGCGCGAGTCGATCGATGTGTTGGTCACCGACATCGTGATGCCGGGGATGAACGGCGTAGAGCTGCATCAAGCGGTGCGCGAGTCACTACCGGATCTGCCCGTCGTGTTTACCTCCGGATACAACGACCACGGTGCTCTGGAGGCTGCTATCGCTGCGCGCAACGCCGTCTTCTTGCAGAAGCCGGTTTCGGGTCAGGCGCTACAGGACGCGATCAGGGACGTCCGACGCCGCTCGCGCTAACGATTCCACTCACCGGGGCAAACCGAGGCACCGGAAGATCCGGTCCAGGCCGAGCGATGAAGTAGCCCTGCAGCACATCGCAGCCGAGCTCCGCCAACGTGTGACGCTCAGCGTCCACCTCGACACCTTCGCCGATGACTTCCATCCCCATGTCGCGAGCCAGAACGACGAGCGAACGAACCAAGCGCTGCTTGATGACCGACTCGTGGATGTCGCGAACCAACGCCATGTCGAGCTTGATCACTTCGGGTTCGAGCAACGCGACACTGTTGAGGCCAGCATAGCCCGCACCCAGATCGTCCACTGCAGCACGGAAGCCCATACGTCGTAGCCGTTTGAGGTTCTCTGCGACGTCATCGCCAACGCGGGCTTGCTCGCTGATCTCGAGCACGACGCGATCGGACATGCGCGAGAGAGGTGCGTCGACATCGTAGAGATCGGGGTCGTGCAGATCCTGGGCTGTCAGGTTCACAAAGAGACGCCACTCCCCGGGCGCGTTGGCGAATCCCGTCACGGCCAGACGTCGAATCTTCCGGCCGAGTTCATCGAGACGCTCGAGACGGTGAGCCGCATCGAACAAGAGGTTCGGAAACCTCAGCGCAGGCTCTTCGGATCGGACGAGCGCTTCGTAGCCCATGATCGAGCGCGACGGGTAGTGCACGATCGGCTGATAGTGCACGACCAGTTTCTCCAACGCAGAGTCGAAGTCGTGCGAGAGTTCGACGAGCTGCTCGTCTTGTTGGCGTAGATAGCGGAGTGCCGCATCGCGGTTCCGCACTTCGCTCCGGAACGCGAGTGCGCGACGCACGTAGTCCTTGAGCTGTTCGGGATCGCATGGTTTCGCGAGAAACCCGAACGCTCGCCGCTCCATGGCTCGCATCACCGTGCTGAGTGAGGGCTTTCCAGTAATCAAGATCACCGGAAGCTCTTCGTCACGCTCTTGGATTCGCTCCAGCAAACGCAAGCCATCCATCACTGGCATGCTCACATCGGTGACCACCGCATCCACATCGTGGCGTGCGAGCATCTCGCAGGCGTGGTCGCCACCTTCGGCAACGACAACAGGCCACCCCGCGCGTTTCAACGAGCGTTGAAGGGCACGTCGGGAAACCGGATCATCGTCGACCACGAGCACGTTGGCGGGGTCGACCGCGTTGGTTTGTACGAGGTTCATCCGACTGCCTCCAACATGGGCATTGCCGCCGGACGGGTGTACGTGGGACGCGCCTCTTCCTTCTCTCTCTCGAGAAGGAGACGGTACGCCTCGTTCCACGATTGTAGATCGCCCTTCGGACAGTCTTCGGGAACGATGCGCACGCCAAAGCCCGGCGGTGCACCTGCGGTGTCACAGGGTCGACGCTGCCAGACCACGCGACCTCGCAGATGAATCCAAGGCCCTTCACGGAGCGGACGCATTTCCATCCAGACGTGCACACCGCGCGGCATCGGTGCCAACGTCCGGATGTAGAGGCCGTTTTGCGACACGTTGTACGTCAATCCGTGCGATGCGTGGCGTTCCCCCGCAAGCCGGTACGAGCAGATCGTACTCACGAGCAGACGATGCGAATCACGGCCGTTGCGAGCATCGCCAGCCATCAACTCGTTGACGCGGAACAGCAGGTTGTCGCCTGGCGCCGTGTTGTGGCTAACGGCGACACGATCGTCCTGTGTGAACAGCGAACGAACGAGTCGTTCCTCCGCCTGTGGAGCGAGCCACACCACCGGTAGCTCCGAATGCCGACGTTCGCCGCGTAGACGCTTGGTCGTCCCCACTGGGTCTCGAACACCTTCGACAGCAGCCACAACCAGCTTGCAGCTCTGCGTGTGGTTGTCGATCTCCTCTTCGCTTTGCGCAAACACGGGGTCGAAGCCCGCCGAGCGTAGGTGGCGTCCGACGAGGCGACGTACGCGTGCATCCGGATGCGCGACGAGTGCTCGCCCTTTGGTTGCCGCCGGGCGCGTCATGACTTGCTGGGCAACTTCCGCGATCCGCTGCGCCAAACCCCCGGCATCCGTGGCGGCGACCGCGTCATCCGCACCGGCAGACAATGCGGCGAGGTACGAGGTGGTCCGAGGTGCATCAACCAACGCCACGACGGGCATGGCGAGCAAACGCGGGTGACCACGCAGCCAGGCGAGGAAGGGACGCAACCCCTCAGTTCGATGATCGATGATCACGCAACGAACGTCTTCCGCGCTTCCGAGAAAGGTCTGCGCCTCTTCGATATCGCGGAGAAAGACAGGTTCGAGACGACCGGTTCGGCAGGCGTCGAGCAGTTCCCAACTGCGCTGCGCAATGACGGCGGCGTGCATGGCGGGGTTCCTTTGGGTCTGGTCCACCTCCCCCCGCGCGGTGCGGAGGGAGAGGACGGTGTGTGAGCGTTTCCTTGAGTGACCTGATTGCGGCCAGGTCGACTCTGGGTAGTGCAGCCCTCGTGCCAGCCTCTTCGTCGGCGTTTTCCGGACGTGTTTGTGCGGCGTGGTGGTCAGGACCACACCTCAGTGGTCGATCCGTCCGCGGTGACCGTTCAGTCCGCGGTGATGCCGAGCTTCTTGCACTTCTTGTAGAAGAAGCTGCGCTCGACACCGAGTTCGCGGGCGGCAGCGGCACGACCACCGTGGAGGCTGATCGCCTGCTCGATGATCTGTCGCTCCGTGTTCTCGAGAAGCGTCTTGAGTTCTTGCCCTGGCCGGTAGAGCGCGTCTTTGCTGGTGCGTGAGCGCGGCAACGCGGCTTGGACGTCCGGCGCATCCAGAGTGTTGGAATCCGCCAGGATCACGAGTCGTTCGACCAGGTTCTGCAGTTCGCGCACGTTGCCTGGATAGTCGTAGCGTTTCAGCACTGCGATCGCGTCATCGGTAAATTCGCGAACGCCACTTCGGTTTCGATGCGCGGCTTTCTCCAAGAACGATTGCGCGAGGATCGGAACGTCATCGAGTCGGTCCCGCAAGGGAGGGACATCCAACTGCACCACGTTGAGCCGGTAGTAGAGGTCCTCACGAAAGCGGCCCTCTTCAACCATCGCGGGCAAGTCCCGGTGGGTCGCCGCGATCACGCGCACATCGACCTCAATCGTTCGACTTCCACCCACTCGTTCCAGTTGGCCTTCCTGCAGCACACGAAGCACTTTCGTCTGCATTTCCAGGGGCATATCGCCGATCTCATCCAAGAAGAGCGTCCCGGTATGCGCGAGTTCGAAACGGCCACGCCGCGCACTGATCGCGCCGGTAAACGCGCCGCGCTCATGACCAAAGAGTTCACTCTCGACCAAATCGCGTGGCACTGCAGAGCAGTTCAGCTTGATGAACGGCTGCTCGGCCCGCGCAGATCGTCGATGGATCGCTGCCGCAACCAACTCTTTACCGGTGCCGTTCTCACCCAGGATCAGCACGCGCCCTTCCGCGCGGCCAACCTTCGCGACCAACTCACGCAACGAATCGAGCGCTGGACTCTGGCCGAGAATCGTTCCGTCGCCCTGAACCTCGCGACGCAGTTCTGCATTCTCTTCCCGAAGGCGAGCCACTTCCAGAGCACGGCGAACGCTCACCAGAAGACGTTCGCGACCCACCGGTTTCTCCAAGAAGTCTGTCGCGCCGAGTTGGACCGCGTACACGGCATCTTGAATCGTGCCCGCGCCAGACATCACCAGCGTTGGCACCGCAATTTGTTCGTCGCGTGCCTGACGCAACATCTCCAAACCCTTGAGCCTCGGCATCGAGAGGTCCGTCAGCAGCAGATCCACTCCGCCTTGCTTGAGCTTGTCGAGACCCTCCGCCCCGTCACGCGCTTGATCGACTCCGTATCCCTCGCGTCGCAGTACCCGAGACACGCTGTTGAGAACCTCCGAGTCGTCATCCACGACAAGGATCGCCTCCGCGGTGTAGTCGCGTTTCCGAGAGCGATGCTGCACATCTTCCTCATCGGTCGGTTACGGATGGAACTAGAGGTCGACTTGGCCACCTCGTGGTCGATTCGCCCGCCGATCGACGGCGAAACACCCATCATGCTGAACGAATTGGCGGGCACGCGCGTTGCACTTCGAGGACGGTATGAAGCGCACCCTCGTTCTCACTCTCGTTCTATCTCATGCGCCCTTCGCGGCTGCCCAGCTTGAGCTCGCCTCCGTCCGGCAAGCTCGCCAGCAGTTGACTCCATACCGAGCTGCAAGCGTGGATGTGCTTGCGCGGCTCACCGCACAACTCCCTGCCGCCTCGCGCCGCGGGGACATGCTCGACATTCGCTATCTTCGTGCGGTCGCAGCCGCCGACCTCGTGCTCTTGGACTACCTGGGCCACGGTCCGGTGGAACGCGAAGCGATTGCCGAAGCCTTCGGCGAGCATCCAGAGGACCTGTTGGAGATTGTTCACCAGGAACTCGCCGACGTGGCCTCGGGTCCATACATGGATGAGTGCACCGACGCGATGCGCGCCATCGAAACGATCGAGGGTGGTCATCCACAGTGGCCTGCGACCAGCCCGCGGCGAGACATCTTTCAGATTCTGGAGTGGTCCGAGCGCGCGAGCCAAGCCGACCCGGTTCGTTCGCTTGCAGCGGTCGGTGAAGATCCTTGCGTCGTCCGGAATCGCAGTCGCAGCTGCGCCGATCACTATCGAGCCTTCGGCGAGCAGGGCCGCCGCGCCATCCAAGCCGTCGAGCAATCCGTGGAAATTCTGGAACAGATCCGCGATCGCGCCGAGAACCACGACAACCCGCTTGCGCACGCGCTCGGCGACGTGGTCGATGACATTCGAGGACGCTTCGCATCGATCGAACTTCACCCGCAGCCTGCGTGGCGCGACATCATCGGTGCGCCAACGGTCGTGAGCAACGCCAGCGGTCGCGAAGCGGTCCGACACATCGTGCACGTGGATCCGGACGCCGTGCACTGGATCGAAACTCCCTGGGTACGCTTTGAAGACGGACGCGCCGTTCTGATGGGTGGACGCGAGCGTGTGGCCATGCCTTCCGACCGTCGCGCGTTCATCACGGCGATTCCGGAAATCACAGCGTGGATGCAGGAGCGCGACGTTCAGGGAACCATCGCTCTGAGCGCAAATCCGGAGGTCGAATCACTGACCTTGTGGCAGGTGCTTGCGTCCGCGGAGAGTGCCGAGATGCCCGTCGAGACCTTGGCTGTTGTCGACGAGAGCGGTCAGCTCCACACCCGACGCTTTCGAACCCAAGAGAGTTTCGACCACCATCAACCCGAGATCTTCGTCCGACTTGGTGGCTATTCGGTCCGCGTCGGTGCGCGCCGCGTCACGGTGCCTCGACAAATGGTGGACGGAGGTTGGGTTCACGACCGCCAAACCCTGCGGTCGACGGTGGGCAGCGCGCCGACGATGGCATTCAAGACCATGGGCATTGCACCTGCCGACCTTCTCTTGAGTGCGGTGTTCACGCCGGACGCCCAGGTCGCCACCCTGGTGAGGCGCTGATGTCTCGCGAAACCGTTCCCGCTCGACCGCACGTCCTGCGCCCCGACCCGACGGGAAAGCGCAGCAGGGTCAACCGCGATGCACCCTCCGGCGAGAGTCCTCGTCCACGACGTCAGACGAAACAGACGTCGTCGGTCACTCGTCGCGATTTGCTCGATACCCGCGGGCCAAACCTGTTGGGTGGCAACCAAAGTTGACCCTACCGCTCAGGTATATGCCCGTGGTTTGAGCCACTTCCCACCAGCTGCTAGAGCCCTCGAACGGCGGAGCTCCTCCTCGCAACGAGTGAAGAGCCCCGCCGCAAGGACATCGAGTGACTCTATCCATCTCCCCGCGACGCCTCACGCATCTCGAGCAGCTCGAAGCTGAGAGTATCCACATCATCCGCGAGGCTGCCGCCGAGTTCGACAAGCCGGTAATGATGTACAGCATCGGCAAAGACAGCTCGGTCATGTTGCACCTCGCTCGCAAGGCCTTTGCTCCCGGCCCGCTGCCCTTCCCTCTGCTCCACGTCAACACGACCTGGAAGTTCCGCGAGATGATTTCGTTTCGCGACGAGACGGCGAAGAAGCTGGGCCTGCGGCTGATCGAGCACATCAACCTCGAGGGCAAAACGGCCAACATGAACCCGTTCGACTACGGGTCTCACAAGTACACCACGGTCATGAAGACCGTCGCGCTCAAGCAGGCACTCGACAAGTACGAGTTCGATTGTGCGTTTGGCGGTGCACGCCGCGATGAGGAACGCTCACGCGCCAAAGAACGCATCTACTCGTTCCGCGATCGCTTCCATCAGTGGGACCCGAAGAACCAGCGCCCCGAGCTTTGGAACATCTTCAACGGCAAGATCACCAAGGGTGAGAACGTCCGAGTCTTTCCGATCTCGAACTGGACCGAGCTCGACGTTTGGCTCTACGTGCTGCGCGAGAAAATTCCGATCGTGCCGCTCTACTTGGCGAAGAAGCGCCCTGTCGTGAAGCGTGAGGGCACGTGGATCATGGTCGACGACGATCGCATGCGACTCAACGAGGGTGAGGAACCCGAGATGAAGAAGGTGCGCTTCCGAACGCTCGGGTGTTACCCGCTTTCCGGTGCCGTTGAATCCGAAGCCGACACTGTTGAGAAAGTCATCCAGGAGATGTTGCTGAACAAGTTCTCCGAGCGTCAGGGACGCCTGATCGACTTCGACCAAGACGGTTCCATGGAGCGCAAGAAGCAAGAGGGGTACTTCTAATGGCTGCCCTCGAAGAACGAGACGTTCACGAAACAGCCCTGATCGAGACGGATATCGACGCCTATCTCGACAAGTATCAGAACAAAGAACTGCTTCGTTTTGTGGCTGTGGGATCGGTCGATGACGGCAAGTCCACGCTGATCGGCCGTATGCTGCACGACACGGGGATGGTCTATGAAGACCAGCTCGAGGCCGTCAAAGCCGCGACGCAGATGGAAGGCGAGGACATCGACTTCTCGCTGCTTACCGACGGACTGCGTGCCGAGCGCGAACAGGGCATCACCATCGATGTCGCGTACCGCTACTTCGCGACCGACAAGCGCAAGTTCATCATCGCGGACACCCCGGGACACATCCAGTACACCCGCAACATGGTCACAGGCGCGTCGACGGCAAACGTCGCGCTAATCCTGATCGATGCGCGGCTGGGAGTTCTGCAGCAGTCCCGACGCCACGCCTACATCGCGTCGCTTCTCGGTATCCCGCATCTGGCCGTTTGCGTGAACAAGATGGACCTCGTGGGTTACGACGAGCAGATCTTCGAGCGCATCAAGGCCGACTTCGGCGAGTTTGCCAGCAGCCTTCGATTCAAGGACGTGACGTTCTTTCCAATCAGTGCGCTCAAGGGTGACAACTTGGTTGGGCCCAGCAAGAAGACGCCTTGGTACAGCGGTAAGAACGTTCTCGAGTATCTCGAAACCGTTCCGATTTCCGCGGACCGAAACCACGAGCACTTCCGCTTTCCCGTGCAGTACGTGATTCGGCCGAACCTCGACTACCGTGGTTTTGCTGGGCAAATCGTGAGTGGAACGATCGCCAAGGGCGACGAAGTCATGGTGCTGCCTGCAGGCACCACGTCGAAAGTACGCGCGATCGACACGTTTGATGGCGAACTCGACGGGGCGTTCGCACCGCAATCGGTGTGCCTTCGTTTGGAAGACGAAATCGACTGCAGCCGCGGTGACACGATCGTCAAGGTGGGTGACCTGCCGCGCGTGGGTCGTCAGTTCGATGCTCACATCGTGTGGATGTCCGAGTCGGAACTCGATCCGGAGAAGACGTACATCCTCAAGCACTCGACGCAGTCCGTACGCGTTCAGATCGACGACGTCGGCTGGAAGAAGAACATGGACACGCTGGCGGAAGAAGAAACCGCCACGCTTGAGCTCAACGACATCGGCAAGCTCACGCTGAGCTGTCACCGAGCGTTGCTCTACGATCCCTACGTCGACAACCGCGACACCGGCGCGTTCGTGCTCATCGACTCGCTCAGCAACAACACGGTTGCTGCGGGCATGATCATCGGTAGTGAGACCACACAAGGTCTCGACGACGCGATGCGCGAGCTGCGCGCGGGCTCCGGCCTGACGCCGAAGACTCAGGTGTCCCCGAAAGAACGTCGGGAGCGGTTGGGTCAAAAGGGCGCTGTGATCTGGTTGGTCGGCCTTCCCGGTTCCGGCCGTTGGACGCTGGCCTATGCACTCGAGCGACGACTCTTCGACCTTTCGCGCACGGCGACTGTGGTGGATCCGACGGACGAAGATCTGCGCTCGATGATCAGCGCGGCGAAATCGGCTGCGGATGCAGGCCTCATCTGCATCTGCGCGTTCCCGTCCTACGGCGTGTCCGACCGCGATGAGCTTCGTGCTCGCATCGGTGAAGAGCGACTTGTCGAGGTGTACGTGAACACCGACGAGAAGCTGTGTCGCGAGCGACGTCCGGATGCGGACTTCAGCGGATTCGAGCCGCCGCGTCATCCTGAGATGACGGTGGCGCTCGATAGCGTGCGCATCGACCAAGCGGTCGAGTGGATCATCGAAGATCTCGAGAAGCGCGGTCAGTTCGACAGCTGAGCGCGTCGTTCAGGTCTGAGTAGTCGACCCCAGGTTTCGTCGTAGGGATGAACGCGCTGCACGCGTCCGCTTCGCGCATGCAGCGCTCGACCTTCGTTGGCCCACTCGAAGAGTCCGCCCACGAGGTTCTTAATATCGGTCACGCCACGAGCGCGTAGGCCTTCGATGACGGCAGCGCTGCGATATCCCACCGAGCAATACACGACGACACGGGTGTTCGGCTGGAGGGGAAGCACGTCAAAGTTGGGCGTGTCGGGATCAAGTCGACGCGCACCTCGAATGTGACTGACCGCGAACTCTTCTGCGGTTCGGACGTCCAACAGCAGTGGGGGTTCATCCGAGCGAAGCTGCGCCGCCAGCGCTGCGGTCGTGATCCACTGCACGTCGTCGTAGCGCGCATCAATAAGTGTGCGGAGCGCAGCCGGATCCTGCGCCGATGCGCTGGCTGAGAGGCATAGAATCAACACGCAAGCGCGCACCACGATCACTATACGTGAACAGAGAACGATCGTTAGCTAGAGGTTTCGCAACATCGCGCGAGCCGTGCGAGCGTCTTCCCGATCGCGTCGTTTCACGTACGCCGGGCTGGCGTCGTAGCTCTTGAGACCCTGCTGCAAAAGCTTGCGGGCTTCATCCCGCCGATCCAGCTCCAGCAAAAACGTGGCGTACACGGCGCGCGGACCCACCCGCTGACTCTTGCGGCACAGCACATCGGCCAGTTTGAGCGCATCGTCTTGGCGCCCGACGTCCCAGTACGTTTCGACGAGGTCCACCGCAGGCACGCTGTCGAGGTAGGAGATGTCCACATCCACCAGAGTCTCGAGTGCACCGATGGCCGCTTCGTCTTCGCCTGCGGCCAGCGCGCATTGCGCGAATCCGTAGAGTGCGTCGCGGTCGAGAGGCTCCGCATCGAGAATCTGCTCGAACAACGCACCCGCTTCCTGGACCTCCCCCGCATCGAAGAGACCCTGCGCCAACCGAAGACGATTGTGATGACTCGGGGTCTCGTCGTACGCGTCACGAAGCTGACGAACAGACGGTGGACGTCGAAACAACGACTCCCACGAACCCTTGCGCTTGATGTCCGGCCACACGACGGCGGCGAAGTAGGCGATCTCGCCAAAAGGGACGAGGACGATGATCCACCAGTACTGGTCCGCGCCGCGTTTGATCGCGTCGTAGAGCATCCACAAGCTGAATGCCGTTTGGAGGACCAGAAGGACGTGCACGCGGCAAGTCTACCGCAGGAAGACGACGCGAACTCTACTGGATGAGGCCAGCGACGAGCTGCGGAAACGCGACTTCGGCGTTCATCGACAGCGTGGTCACTTTCGCATGCGGCGAGCGCCCCGAAGGATCGACGTTGTAGAGTGCGGCACCTCGACGAAGCGCGTTGCTCAACACCATATCGGTTACACCGACGGCAAACGAGGTGCCGGCAAAGACCACCACGCCGGCTTCTTTCGAGGCGCGAAGAACACGCTCGATCGCGTAGTCGCGGTGCTGGTCGTACCGCTCGTCAAACCACAACACGTGCGGCCGCATCAAGTCACCGCAAAGCTCACACCGTGGAATCGCGTCGAGCTTCGGATCGTCACGAAACGCGTCCAGTTCCGTGGTTCGGAGCCGCGAACCTTTCGGTGCACCGTTGTCACAGCCCATCGACGCACAGCGCATACGATCGGCGCGCCCGTGCACCTCAACGAGCTGTTCGCTACCCGCATCCGTGTGTAGACCGTCGATGTTCTGCGTGACCAGGAGGAAGTCACTGCCGTTCTGGGAAGCACTCTTCTCGAGCTGTGCGATCGCGTCGTGCGCGGGATTGGGTTGCGCGCTGGTCAACGAATCAAAACGCGCGAGATACCAACGCCATGACTCCACCGGGTCCTCGCGAAAGAACCGAAGCGTTCCGCGTTCTGTGACGCTGGTACTCCAAATCGCGTCGGGCTCTGTTCCGCGAAACGTGGGCAGCCCACTGGCCACACTGACCCCTGCACCCGTCACGACCATGAGCGGACGCTTTGTGGTTTGGAGCGCTGTGATGAGTTTCTCGAGCACCGCGGCACGTTAAGCACGGCTCGATGGACGTAAAGTGTCTTTTTTACACTTAGGTCATTGGCGCCAAGATCGGGCGACGCTTTCCGGCGAGCGGCCCTCACCATCCACCGCCAAGTTGAGCTGCTGCATCGCTTGGGCATCAATACGCCCTTCGAGCGCACGTAGGTGTTCGACCAGCTCCGGGTGACGTTGAGCGAAGCTGGGACTGGCCAACAGAATCGCGTCGTAGGGAGGAATCGCCTGACGTGGGTCCGCCAACACTCGATGTCCTAGGGCGGCGAGCCGACCATCGGTGCTGTAGGCGCTGATGACCTGGACATCGTCACGGCTCAATGCATCCACCATCAACGCCGGGTCCATCGCGCGCTCTTCCGAAAAGCGAAGTCCATACTCGTCGCGAAGTGCGCGCCATTCTGCGCGTTCAAAGAACTCGTAGTCCCCACCGATAACCCATTGCCCAGCACGCCCGGCAAGGGTGGGAATGTCTCGAACCCCCGCGTTCCAAGTATCGGACGAAACCGCCAACGCGTAGGTGTTTTCGAATCCGAGCGCGCAGACCAACTCGACGTTGTGCTCGGATTCGAGCCACGCCCGTACTTCATCCAGTACCTGGTCGCGCGGAGCGCTCCCTTCTCGTTGCATCAGCGTCGCCCAAACCGTGCCCGAGTACTCGACGTAAAGATCGAGCTGATCATCCGCAAGCGCATCGAACACCGCCGTGGAACCGAGTGACGACACAACGGCGACACGCTCACCTTCGTCTTCAAGTTCTTGCGCCAGAATCGCACTGAGCACGTACTGCTCCGTAAACGTCTTGGCACCTACGCGCACGCTGGGCTGCGACCCACCGACCAAAGGAATCGCGCTCGCGAGCGCGGCCAGCATGCACAAGACGGTGGAAGCGGCGACCAGCCAACGGCGCCGAGTCCGCACCCCAACCTCGAGTGCGCGGATTAGCCCGTCGAGGAGCAACGCCAGGATTGCGGCACTCACACAGCCGAGAAGAACGAGGTCGTAGCGACGAGTCTGCAGTCCCGCAAAGATCGGGTTGCCCAAACTTGGCGCACCGATCGGCGTAGAGAGCGTGGCCATTCCAACCATCCACACCGCTGCCGTTCGAACACCCGCGACGACCACGGGCAATGCAAGCGGCAGCTCAACACGCCAAAGCGCTTGTCGCTCCGTCATGCCAACCCCGCGCGCAGCCTCGCGATACGTCGCATCCACGCCTTCGAGACCGGTCACGCCGTTGTGCAAGATCGGAAACACTCCGTACAACGCGAGACCGATCAACGCCGGCCACGCACCAATGCTGGGCAAGTTCATCCACGCCAACACCGGCACCATCACCGCAAGCAACGCGAGCGCCGGAATCGTCTGCACCACTGCAGCTGCACCCACGAGCACACGCCCGACACGCGGACGGCGGTACCCGAGCACCGCAAGCGGCAACCCGATCGTCAACGCAAGAACGAGCGCGGCCATCGCCAAACGCACGTGCGACGCAACAAGGGCACCCAATCCATCAAAGAGTTCAGACATCCAAGAGCGCCTGTGCATGACGGCGCGGAGACGCAAAAATCGCCTCCACCTCAGGTGCCGCGGGTTCGTGAATCAGTTCATGCGCTGTGCCAGCTTGCAGCAAGCGCCCTTCGTGCATCACCCCGATTCGCGTGCCCAAACGCAGTGCTTCGGGAACATCGTGCGTGACGAAAACGCCGGTGATGTTGAGCGATGCAACAAGGTCTTGGAGCGCGTCCCGGGTCACCGGATCAAGCGCGCCGAAGGGCTCATCAAAAAGGACCAACTCAGGCTCAACCGCCAGTGCACGCGCAACTCCGACGCGTTGTCGTTGCCCACCCGAAAGTTCGTGGGGCATTCGGGATGCCACGCCTGCAGGAAGCTTCATCGCGTCGAGAAGCTCTTCGACTCGAGCGTGGATCCGGTCGCCCGACCAGCCCAGCAGCTCAGCGGTCACGCCGATGTTTTCGCCGACCGTGCGGTGCGGAAACAGTCCAACGCCCTGAAACACGTAGCCGATGCGACGCCGCAACAGGTGCGGCTCGAGTGTCCGAGCATCCTTCCCATCGAGGTGAACCTGGCCCGAATCAGGCTCGATAAGCCGATTGAGCATCTTGAGAGTCGTGGTCTTGCCACTCCCGGATCCGCCGAGAAGCACGAGCATTTCGCCCGCTCCGACGCCAAACGAAACATCGTCGACCACCGTTGTGGCCCCGTAGCGCTTCGTCAGTCCAGATGCCTCGAGCACGCCGCAGAGTACCTCTACTCCCGAAGTTGGGCGGCTGTGGCATGCAAAGCGCGTCGAACGCGAGCGAAGCAAGCACGCCGCAGAACGGCGAAGTTGGTGGGGGGACCCACTGTGCGGCTTTGCCGCACGTGGGGGGAGGGATGCGTTCATCCCTCCCTAAAGGAGATGGGTACGTGCTTGACGGCGAAGCCGAGGCCTTCTACCTCATGGCGCGATGTCGGCTCGATTCCTGCTGATTCTTCTCGTTGCTGGGTGCTCTGCACCTGCCCCGACGACTGAACCTTCCGAACCTGCGGAAGCCGCCGAACCGGAAACGGAGGCTGAAGCGGCGCAGGCAGAGACTCCGCGTAGTTTCGGACAACCTCTTGCTCTGGCCGAGCTGACCGCACTGGCCGACATCACGGGCAACCCCGAGCAGTTCGCAGGTCAAACCGTCAAGACCGAAGGCGAGATCACGCAGGTCTGTCAGCGCATGGGGTGTTGGATGGAGATGCGTGAAGGCGATGGACCTGCCATTCGCGTTCCGATGGCGGGGCACTCGTTCTTCCTGCCTCGCGACGTTGCGGGTCAACGCGCAACCATCGAAGGCCAGGTTGCACTTCGAGAGCTTTCGGCGGCCGAACGCGAACATCTTGAGAGCGAAGGCGCGCGCGCAGTAGGGCAGCGGCTACAGATCACCGCTACGGGAGTGGAGCTACAATGATTGTCCGACCGAACGCGAGTTGGCTGCGCATGGTGCTCATGGTGCGAGGCAGCACCCTGACCAAAACGTGGCCGCGTTTGCTCTTCGTCACTGCGGTGGCGGGTGCACTTACCTACGTGCACGAACAATACGGATGGTTCACCACGAACTTCACGCTTGCGCCGTTCAGCTTGATCGGTCTGGCACTCGGTATCTTCCTCGGCTTTCGTAACAACACCAGCTACGACCGCTTTTGGGAGGGCCGGAAACTCTGGGGCCGGGTGGTCAACGCCAGTCGCACACTGACGCGCCAGATGATGACCTTGGTCGGAACCGGCGAGGTCTCGTCGGATTACCGGACCTCCGCAAAAGGCGGCACATCCAACGACCTGAGCGAGCTACACAAACAACTCGTCTATCGAGTGATCGCGTACGTGCACGCACTACGTCTTCACCTGCGTGGACAAGACCGACTGGAAGAGCTGGCTCCGTTCCTCAGCGAAAAGGAGAAAGAAGAACTCGGTCCTGAGCAGAACCGCCCCATCGCGCTCTTGCAGCGCATCGGCGCAGAGCTTCGTAAGGCGTACGACGAAGGGCTCGTCCACCCGATGCACCTTCCGGTGCTGGAAGGCTCGTTGACCGAACTGGCAGGTGTCCAGGGTGGTTGTGAGCGCATTAAGGCGACGCCAATTCCGTTCAGCTACAACATTCTGCTGCACCGAATCGTGTTCGTGTACTGCTTCACCCTGCCCTTCGGTTTGGTCGATCTGCCGGGCATCGGACCTTACACACCGCTCGTCGTTCTCTTGGTGAGCTACGCGTTCTTTGGTCTGGATGCTGTGGGCGACGAAATCGAGAACCCGTTTGGCGAAGATCCCAACGACCTCCCGCTCAACGCCATCACCAAGATGATCGAGACGAACTTGCGTCAGCGCTTGGGCGAGACCGAGCTTCCGGAGCCGTGGAAACCCAAGGGTTACCAACTCACATAAGAATAGGTTTGGGCGCTTGCCCGGCCCGACTGGGCACTGATACATAACGTCTCTTCCCCGGATGAGCGATTCCATCGACCAGCTGCTCCAGCGGGCCAAGGAGCACATGCAAGCAGGTCGGCACGAGGCCGCCCTCGCCGATTTCAATGCTGTGCTGGGCATCGATCCGCGACACGTCGAAGCACTCGGACAAAAGGGCGAAGTCCTCCGACGCTTGGGGCGATATCGAGACGCCGTCGATACGCTCAACAAAGCGGTCGCTGAGCGACCCAAATACGCGTTCGCGCTCGCAAGTCGGGGTGAGGCACATGCGCGCTTGGGGGATCGCGCCTTGGCGTTGGTCGACCTAAGCGCCGCAATTGAACTCGATCCCAACTACTCGTGGGCTCTGTTTCGACGTGGTGAGGTTCATCTGGACGACGGTCGCTACGACAAAGCGATCGAAGATCTGACGCGCGCAATTAGCGTCGATCGCCGTGCATCCCTGTTTGCGACGCGTGGTGAAGCGCACCGGCTCAAGGGAGAACACGCCAAAGCGCTAGAGGACTTTGACCAGTCACTCGAGATGGAGCCCGATGTGGCGTGGGTCTTGGCCAGTCGCGGCAAGAGCCGGTCGCTTCTCGACCAGCGTGATGGAGCGCTGCGGGATTTTGATCGCGCGATCGAAATCCAACCGGACTACCCCTGGGCGTTGGCTCAACGGGGCGAGGTGCAACGACTCAAGGGCAACCATCAAGGGGCGATCGACGACCTCAGTCGGGCTTTGGCTCTCGACCCCAAAAACGCGTGGGCATGGGCAAGCCGCGGTGCGGCCTATCGTGCGGCCGGACGCCTCAACGAGGCGTGGGCAGACCTCGCCCAAGCGATCAACATGGACTCCAAGTACGCGTGGGCGCTGGCGAATCGCGGCATGGTGCTCTTTGACTTGGGTCGGTACGAACAAGCGCTCAAAGACTTGGATCGCAGCATTGCCTTCGATGCGACCAATCCTTTCGCGATTGGGCGACGGGCGGAAACGTACGTCGAGCTTCGCCGCTACGAACAAGCGCTCGCAGATTTTGAGAAACTCCTGCAACGCGACCCCAACGATGGATGGGCGATCGCACACCGCGCCGACACGCTTCGGCTGATGGAGCGTTTCCAGGAAGCGCTCGCGGGGTTCGACCGCGCGTTGGAACTGAAGTCGGAATACGCGTGGGCACTCGCGTCGCGCGCCGAGACCTACCACATGCTTGGGCGCGAAGAAGAAGCGGTCCAAGACTTTGACCGCGCCGTGCAGATCCAATCGGACTACCCGTGGGCGCGTGAGGGTCGTGCGCGCAGTTTTCAGAAGCTCGATCGTCACGAAGAGGCACTCGAAGACCTGCACTGGCTCTTGGAGCGTACGCCCAAGTCCGCGCGTCTGCTGCGCATGCGAGCTCAGTCGCTCGTGGCCACTGACGAACTGCAAGCCGCGCTGGACGACTACGACAAGGCGCTGTGGCACGACCCCGACCGCACCGAGACTGTGTTGGGGCGCGCAAACGTCTTGCGGCTCTTGGCTCGCTACGAAGAGGCGCTGGCCGCACTGGACAAAGCTGTCGCCAAGGGTGAACCCAACTCGCTGGTGCTCGCGCGTCGTGGCGATTGCTTGCTGGCGCTGGGCCGCGCACACGACTCCATTTCGGACTTCACGCTTGCGCTGGAACTGGACCCGGAAGAGCCGCTTGCTGCGGTGGGACGCGCCGACGCGTACCGGCAGACCGGTCGATTCGTCGAAGCGATCACCGACTATGTGAAAGCAGCCGAGATCGACGAAGTCGAACAACGTGCGCATTGCGGCTGGGCGGATGCGCTTCGGCAGATGGGTCGCTTGGAAGAGTCGCTCGCACAGTTCGATCTGGCGATTCAGCGAGCCAGCAACGATGCGTGGCTCTTGAGTCGTCGTGCCGATGTGCTGCGTCGGCTCGGTCGTCCCATGGAGGCGTTGGCCGACTTACACCAAGCGCTCGATCAATCTCCGGAAGATCGGTGGTCTCTGTTGCGCCGTGCGGAAACGTACGTGTCGATGAAACGGTTCCAAGATGCGCTTCGCGACTTGGGAATGCTGCTCGAGTTGGATCCGACCGACCAAGAAGCGCTGTACCGTCGTGTCGAAGTGCTTCGTGTCGCCGGCAAACTGGACGAAGCTGTAGCTGCTGCCGATGAAGCCGTCGGTTCGCTTCCCGACAGCGCGGCGATGCTCCACGGTCGAGCCGCTGTACACCACGCCCGCGGTGACGCAGCAGCCAAACGACGTGACCTGGAAAGCGCGGTTCGATTGGCACGCGCAGCAGCGGATGCGCACCCCGGAAACGTGCGACGGCGGTTGGAACTACTCGCCTACTTGGTCGCGCTCGACGAAGTGTCCGAGGTCCGTGCGGTGTACGACGCGATCCACGAGCGCATTACAGACAACGACGTGGACCTGCTTCGTTCTCGCCTGGAGGAACAAGCGGGATCGTTTGGCGAGACCGCCGCGCACAAAGCGCTGCTCGACCGGCTTCTGAGCTAGCGAACACAGCTACGTGACGCGCAAGCCGCGTTCGAAGAGCTCGGCCACGTAGCGTCGTAGTGCACGCGTTTGGTCGTCGTTGAGCTCCGGCAAATGAATGCCGGCGCGATCGCTGCCAGAGCCACTTCGCGTGTGTCGAACTTCGGCGCGCGCCTCAAACGCGTCCATCCGCGGCAGGGTCACTCGAACTTCGATGCTCTGTCCCACCGTGAGCTCCAGGCTGTCGCGATAAAGAAACCCAAAGCCGCCGATGCTGGCGTCGAGCACGTCGAGCTCAACCTCTCCACCCTCGCGAACAAGCGCGAGTCCAGCGGGCAAGTCTGCGTCCGGGCGAACGCGGACGTTTTGGCGCCGTTCCTCCATGGCGAAATGGTAGCTGGGTTTGCGGCTACACGCGCAATTTCAGTCAGCGTACGAAGAAGTGCACTTTCGATCCGCGCGCGTCGGTCATCAATGCGCTCCGTAAGCCCAATAGACGCCCCAGGTTTTGAGGTGCGACGACTCCGACCTTCCAGGCCTGAGGGAGCGCTGCAATCCGCTGCGCAAGAGCGCGATAGAGCGTGCTCGGATCGCCTTTGAGTCGATCCCCCCACGGTGGGTTGGTGACCAATGCGCCAGTCTCAGGCAATGCGTCCCAGTCGACCGCTTCGGTCAGCGATGCCTGCTTCGCCGTCACGTTCACCCCAGCACGCTCTGCATTTTCGCGTGTCGCTTGCACAGCGCCGGCATTGCGATCACTGGCATGGATGGCAGGTGCATCGCGCACTTTGAGAGCTTCTTTCGTGCGTTGCCACAACGGCTCGTCGTAACACGGGACCTTCTGGAACTCGTGCGGTCGGGTCTGACCAGGCCCACTGCCATTGGCCAACAACGCAGCCTCGATCGCAATCGTACCTGCGCCGGCGAGCGGGTCGATCAACATCGACTCGCGGTCCCATCCACTGACGCGAAGCAGTGCATGCGCGAGGTCCTCTCGAAGCGGGGCTTTGCCACTTGCCAGTCGGTATCCGCGACGATGCAGCGGTGCTCCACTTGTATCCACCGAGAGTGTGAACGAGTCACCAATAAGCCGAGCGTGAAGGTGAGCTCCCTCGGCGCCTTCCGAGGGCATCTTGTCCAGCCGTCGCGCAACACCTTTGCGCACCGCATCTACAAGCGCACCGGTGTGATGCAGCCTCGACGCTTTGCTCGCACCACGACTGTGCGCGCGAATGCGCAAAGGGCGCGTGGGATCGATCCATCGCTCAAGCTCGAGCTTCGATGTCTTGCGAGCCAGCTCGCCTACGTTTGCCACCCGAAACTCCCCAAGGCGTGCCCGTACTTGCTGCGCAGTACCGAGCTCCAAGTTCGCGCGATAGATCGAACGCAAACCGCCCTTCATCAGCACACCGCCGGGAATCTCTTCCGGCGTACCCATGCGCTTCTGGCGGATCTCTTCAGCCAGGATCGGTTCGAGACCCGGCGCACAACTAAGAAAGAGTTTCATTTATCGACGCTGCTGGGCTTCGCGGTGCATCTGTTGGCGTAGCTCTTTGATCCGTTGACGAAGCGGCACGATGAAATCCATGGAGTACGTATGCGTCTTCGAGCGGTGAGCGCGATGTGTGTGCCACTTGGATAGCGCCAAGCGAGCCGTTGCACGGACAAACTCGGCGCCGGTGCGGCCCCATCGCGTGCGCGCTTTGAGCAATCCAAACGCACTCGCCACCAAATCGACTTCTTCTTGGCTCAAGTGACGCAAGGCCACTTCGTCCTGAAGAAACTCGCGCATGATCTTGCCGCGTCGTCGCACCAGCACGATGACGATGATCAAGAACGTCAGAACAAACAGGAACCAGATCGGCAGCATGCACAGGAAAATCTCGCCGCCCTGCGAATCTGCGAGCGTGGCGGATCCATTCCACATCGCGTGCAGTGCAACTGCGCCAAAGTACCCGCCGATCGGTGCCACAACACGAACCCAGCCCTTCTCGGTTTCGCGCGCGAGACCAAGACCGATGCCGATCATCGCCGTGTACACGGGATGTCCCCAGGGGAACAGGATGCCGCGCATCACAAACGTCATCCCCAGCTGACCCTGACCGGATGCTTGTGCGTAGTAGATGACGTTCTCGATGGCGGCGAACCCAAGCGCGGTGAAGGTCGCGTAAATGATTCCGTCGACCACGCCATCGAACTCGTTGCGCAGAAAGTAGTAGACCCCCCAGACACCCATGCCTTTGAAGAACTCTTCGACCAGTGGTGCACTGACCACCGCAGAAAGAACGTCACCGGTTTCCTCGCCTCCGGCGAACATCCCGCACAAACCAACGGTGCTGTTGATCGCCGCGGAAAACCCACACGCCGCGATTGCGCCCCATGCAAGGCAACCCAAGAGCGCGTACCAAGGTTCCGGATCGTAGCGATCCAAGAGTCGCGGAACGGTCAGGTAAATCGCGCAGGCGGGAAGCGCCAATACGATGCCCATGCACATCGCGCCGCAAACGCCGCTGTCGAGCAGCGCTGGAAGCAGAAACAACAAGAGCAGCAGCCCACCACCGACGAGCTGCCCCACGATGTACAGCGCCAGGCCGGTATTGCGACGGCGCTTCAGCGCTTCGGGCAGCTCGGTAGGCACCGGGGGAGCCTACGCGAATCCCCCTTGATATGCTCGCGCGATGTTGCGGCCCTTTGTTGCGCTTGGTCTGCTCGCGCTTCCTGCAAGCGCGCTTGCAGGCCCCATCGACGACATCCCAGAAGACACGTGGTTTCGGATTCCGAACAGCCACATGATGGAGGTCGCGTACGACTGGTCGCCGGACTCATCCCCTGGAAACGTGCGCGCGATCATCAGCGCGTGGGGTGGCGGCGCATACGACACCACCGAGGACCGCATGCTGGTTCACGGTGGAGGCCATGGCGACTACGGCGGACAAGAGGTGTACGCGATGGACCTCAACGTCGCGAACGATTCACCGGGTAGCAACCCGTGGATTCGACTCTCCGATCCCGACGCGCGCGATGCCCTCGATCCGGATTGCGAAAACGAAGACAACCTCACAGACAACGACATGCGGCGGTCTCAACACACCTATGGCCGCCTCGCGTATGTGCCGGCAATGCACGCGTTGTGCGGGACCGGTGGCTCGATCGGATACACGTTCTGTCCGGCGCTTCGACAGTTGGATTGCTTCGACCTGCGCACGAACACCTGGACACTGGGGATCACGGACGCCGAAGCGTCAGGCACAGGCTCGGCGGGAACTGTGCACCCAACCACGGGTGAATGGTGGCTTCAGGGTGGCAGCGGGTCAGGAATCCTAGGCCGGTTTAACCCTGAAACGATGCGTTGGACGTACGGTGCGTTCGACAACATCCCAGGTTCGAGTCCGCAGCAAACCTCGATGGCGATCGATCCCACGCGCAATCTCTTGGTTGTCATCGGGTCCGGTCGAATGTGGTCGCTTCCCCTCGATGACTTTGTGGAAGGCGAAACCGAGCTTTCCGAAGGACCCATCGACTCGACGGGAGCGACTGCGATCATCGGCGGTGGTGCACCCGGCTTTGCGTACGATCCGGATCTGGATCGCATGATTGCGTGGGATGGCGGAGCCACGATCTATTTGCTGAACCTGGACACATGGGAGTGGACGACATCGACCACTGTGGGAGATGTGCCTCCCGAGCCGCAATCGAACGGCACCTATGGTCGCTTCCAGCGCTCGCCCAGGTACGGCGTGTTCGTCCTAGTCAACGCTGCGGACGACGACGTGTACGTACTTCGAATGAGCCCGCCATGTACGGACTGTGACGCCGGACCGCGCCCCGACGTTGGACCCGCACCGGATGGTGGTGCGAACGACGCGGGTGACGAAGATGCCGGCGAAGCGAGGGATTCGGGATCGTCGACGGACTCGGGGTCGTCGAGCGACGCCGGCACCACCGAGTCGGATGATGATGGTTGTGGATGTGGCGCATCGGGCGCGACATCGTTTGCATGGTTTTGGATTGTGATGCTTGGAGGACGACGATGCCGCGCGCGTTTGCACTAGTTCTGTTGGTCGCATGTGGAGCGTCGGAAACACGCACCGCAGCCGTGGAAGTTCAAGCGACCAACGACGCACCACCGGCTGTGGACATGAGCTGGATCGGTGGCGGCGATGCCTTGGTGGAACTGATGATCCGTCCACATCGGTGGCCGGAAGTCCGCGATGCCGCGCGTGCGTTGACGGCAGAGCGAACGATGCCGCGAGATATCGAAGACTTGCTCGCGACGGCGACGTTTCAAGACGCTGTACGTCTCGTGTTCGATGACCGGTTCGGAACCTTGAACGGCCTCGACCCCGAGCGTCCGGTAATGGCGAGACTCTTCGAGCCAGCACAACCGATCTCGTTCGCCCAAGTGATGCAAGTCGCCCAAGGCAACACCCAAACCGCGCTGGTGCACCACTGGGTCGTGATCCCAGCGACGGACACCGCCGTGTTGGCTGCGTCGATTCGCGAGGGACTCAGCCGCCGATGCGAGCGCAACGGAGACGCGATGCGTTGCCGCTCACACGACCTTCACTTGCTCACCGCCGACGACTGGGTAGTCGTCGCCATCGACACAGATCAATTGCCGGAGCGTTCAGCCAACAACGATGCAAGTTGGGCGCTTGGCCATCCCGCGGCGATGCACGTGCAGTTTGAGAAGATGCGGCAGATTGGGCCTTACGTCGGTGCAACCCGTGTTGACGCCGCACTCAGCGCCGCCTCGGACGAAGTCCAGAACACGATGCGCGCGGTCGCCACGTCCGAACTGCTCGTCGCACATCTGCATCTTCGTCCGGAACTGGAAGAGCTCGATTCTGCGGTAGTCGCTCTTTCCACCGAACCGTTCGGGTTTATCGGTGCGGCGCGTATGACCGAGCGCGGTGCAGCGATTCCGTTTCAGCGTGGCGCTCCCACCGCTGCGAGCGAAGCTGCGCTCGTGATTCGAACGGGATTTGATCTCGAGGCAGCCCGGTCGAACTTCCCGACGTTTGATACCGGCGTTGAGTACGACACACCGCAAGATCTGATTCATCGCATTCAAGAATGCGGCTTCTTCTGTTTCGCACACGGTGTTTCGTTGCCGTTCACCAGCGCGCGGATGGCTCGCGAGATGGGCGCGTTCGAGGCCGCCGAGTTCGCTTGGGTGGTCGACGACTCGCTTGCTGAAAACGAAGTTCGCTTGGACGCACAACTCGATCAGTTTCCGAGGCCGCTACGTGAGCTCGGCCAGCTCGTTCCTCAAGCACGACTCAGCGCCCGACGAGAAAGTAGCCACTGGGTTGCGGCTCTCGGGTTTCCCGAAACTCCCTCGCTCGATGGACTCGCAACGCCAGGTGTGGGCCTCGCATCACGAACAACATCGAGTGACGAAGAGCGGACGTGCGTGGCGCGAATGATGGTGGACGCCATGGCGGGGCTCCGCGCCTTGGGCGGGGTCGTCGAATCCGAGAGGAGCGCGATCATTCAACGCATTGTGGTGCCGGATGCGCAGCAGTGCGGCAACGGCGAACTGGCAACAAGCGAGCGCGAAGCGGTACAGGCTGCACTCTCGGTCCTGGACGCGTTTCAGTAGCCCACAGGCACGAGCTGGACAGCGCCGGATGGGTCGGTGTGCTCTTGGAGAACGCGAAGCGTGCACTGACCTGCTGCAAAGAAGTCGTATTGCAGAATGTAAGTCGCACCGGCTTGAGGTTGCAGTGCCGTACCGGTCTCGCAATGCCCGTCGCTGACTTGAACAGTCTGCGTCACCCAATCCGTGACCTGGCGACTGCAATAGCGCGTCGATGTTGTTCGAGTGTTGCCGTATCCCGTCGTTGACGTACCGCAGGCGTAGCGCTCGGTGCGCATGCGCTGAACCCGTTGGGTGGTCATATGGAAGAACGACGCGGCTGTGCGAAATCGAGCAGGCTCGGGTCGAATGCGTGTGTGGAACGTACCTGTTGTTCCCGGTGGTCGTCGGGCGATGGTCGGCGGGATCACAATGCCGTGCTCACCGAGGCGGATTCGCTCACTCAGTTGGGGACCGGGGGCGCTGTGGTAGACGAGGCGCACTTTGAGCGTGGCATGAGGCTCGTCCAAACTCGGTGGCGCGTACCGAGGCACGCATCCGACGAGAATGATTAGCGCGGGCAACGTAGTACGCATCGGTCGACCTCCGTGTCACACCCCTGCAGAGCAGCAGGTGTACGCGCGGAGAGTACACACCGATCGTTGAGAGCTTGGCAACGGTCCATACAAGCGAGGTAGGCGGGTGATGGTCCGCAACCCAGCAGAGCGAGCATGGCTAGCACGCGCACTCTACTCCTCCGGTGCTCCGCCTGATGGCTGCTCCAACACAGATAGCTTGTCGCGGTGCTTGGACTGCAGCACGACATAGTCCTGCTGCGTCAGACCAAGCTTCGGCGCGACTCGGCGCAAGTAGTTGGTCTCGTGCGTCGACAGCTCACCATCGGCGGCTGCGATCTCCAAAAGCGCATCGAGCACTTCGATCCGCCCGTCTCGATCGAGCGTTTCTTTGATCGTCCGGGCCCACGTTTGGTCACCCGCGGCAACGATGGCCTTGATGTGGGTCTCCAGAAGCTCCGCCACGATTCGGACTGCGCGGTCATCGAGCACGTGAACCCGCGCGAGTTCTCGACGCACGGTTTCCTTCTCACTGGGGTGGTACACGGCATCGGCATACGCCACCGAAGCCAGCAGGCCGACCAGTGCAGTCACCACGGCGCGTGTTTCCGGATCGGAGTCTGGCAACAAGTCCGCGACGACCTTTTCCAGTCGACCACGCGGCGGTGTTGAAGGGCGTCGCGACGTCACGTTTCGCCTCGTGCTTCTGCGACCTTCGCTTCGGCGGCTTCGTGGTTGCAGCGCGAGTCTGGGTCGCGAGTAACCAACGCACGCAGCGATTGATGGTGCGCAATCCAGCGCTCGATAATCGGTTCGGCAACCGCGTGCTTTTCCAACGTCTGACGCAGAATGGTCAGTCGCCGGTCAAAGTGCCCACCCAAAATCGGATGTGCACGATGCGCGACATCGATCGGACGCCCCGCGTACTCCACATCGGCTCCCAAGTGCTTGGCCGCGTGTTGGTACTCGAACTGCTTCACGCGCTCGCGCTTCGCATGTCGAAACAGGAAGCCGATCATCACGTCGTCAAAACAACCATCGACGAACTCGTCGATAATCGCGCGCAACGCTTCACTCCCCCCTAGCTGCTCAAACTCGCTCAGGGCGCGTCCTCGTAGATAAACGCGGTGGTCGCGTGAAACGCCATCGTCGTCGAAAGCTGGGTGCAGCGGCCATCCTCATCGGGGTAAAGGTCAACCCAACGCGGCAAGAGCACGTTGATGATCGGGGTGATTGCGATGCCCTGGAGATCGTCCGCGCGCATCGCAACTTCGATGATCTGGGTGGCCGCCATCCCGCCGCCGAAGAAGCCGTCCATCGTGCCATCTTCGTTGACCACGGCCTTCATGCGCGCACCCGTGAGAAAGAGATCGAAGAACACGTCGAACACGGCAACGGGAAACTCCACGTCGAAGGGGCCCGCTTCAAACACTCCATCACGAATATGGCCCTGCGTCACACTCACGGGCGAGTCGAGGCGCTGATCGAACGTTTGGTTCGGCACGATACGGTTGTCCGCGCTCAGATCCGGGCGACCCTCCGCCAAGAAGATCCGCAACTCGACATCCTCGTCGTTGCGAAGGTCGTCAACGCCACCGAGTTCAAACATCAACAGCAGTCGACCCTCGTTGATCGTGCCCTGGATGATGCCTTCCACCGTGTTCGGAAAGACTTCTTCGATCGCCTCAAAGAGATAGGTGAACTGATTGTCGATGCCTTCGGTGCCATCCGGACTCATGAAGTCCGAACGGTTGCAGCCCGCGGTATCCAGTCGGTCGCTCACCAGGTCATCCAGGTTCAGACCAGGCGACACCTCTACACCACCGGTCTCTTCACCCGTGCGACGCGCGAACGAAAGCTCGGTCACCAAGGTGCCGTGAACGATGCCCGTCGGCTCGGAGTTGCTGCACGAAAGTGTGCCCACCGACGAGAACGCAACGACCAACGAAAGGAAACGATTCACAGCTCAAGCTCCGAGAATCCGCTGGTGGTGAAGCCGCCTTCCATACCCCAGCTCTCCAAAGGAATCCCCATCGCGCGAATCAGCGTCAACGCGACTTCCGCGGCGTTACCACCATCCGACGTGAGGTGCGTGCCGCTGACCAACTGACCACAAAGGTTGCCGAAGATGAGGATCGGGAAGTCCTCCAACGAGTGCAAACGCGGGTTGCTGCTGTCGGTCGTGGAGAGCAACGCCATGCTGTCGAGGAGCGTGCCGTCGCCCTCTTCGATCGCGCGAAGCTTGTCGACGAACACCGCCAACTGCGCGGTGATGTACTTCACGATTTCGTTGACGCGCCACATGGTTTCCCGGCCAGGTTCGTCGGGCTCGTTGTGCGTCAGGTCGTGGTGACCCTTGATGATGCCGCCCGGCAACTCCAACCCGTCGACCGGATACACCAGGTCACCGACCGGACGAGAGAGCATGTGCGAGAACACGCGAGTCTGATCGCACGCAAGCGACATCGCCAACAGTTCCGCCATCAGCTCGTTGCGAAGTCCCACCGGTGTGCGGCCACGTTCGTCGTCCGGAATCTCGGCCGGCGGCTCCATGGGCAGCATGCACGCTGCGAAACTCGGCGGATCCAACTCCAAGCGGGCAACGCGTTGCTCGAGTTCCCGGACGTGCGTGAAGTGTTGGTCCAAACGGATGATGTCCGCACGGCCCAAACGGCGTTGCAGCGTGCGGTTTTGCTCCAGGACCGCATCGAGAACACTGCGACGCAGCGAGAGCGTCGGATCCACGGTCGGGTCGTCGCCCGGCTCGCGGAAGTTCTCCACGAAGAGCGTTTGAAACAGCGCGTGGGGTGAGGGCTCCGACGGAACCCGCGAACGCGGACCGGTATGCGAGACACTAAAGGTGCCGCCATTGCCGGAGGTCTGCAGCGACCGGAATGCAGTCGCCGACCCGACCTGCTCAGCGATCAGCTGATCGATGGTGGGCGCCTGCCAAACCTCTTCCTCGCCATCGGCACGAATCGGTGCGCCCGTGAGCATTCCCGCGATTGCAGAGTTGTGCGGGAAGCGGCCACCAGTCTTCACATCGGTGCCGCTGATGATCGTCATGATGTCGCGGTGACGCTCCAAGGGGAGAAGCTGCTCGCTCATCACGTAGTCCGGGCCCGCCTGTTCAGGAACCCAGTTCCAAGGCAGCACACCGTTGCCCCAAAAGAACACGCCGAAGCGTTGCGGGAATGCAGATCCATCTGCGTACGCTTTGCCGTGGTTGTCGAGGAAGACCTCGAGTGCCGGCAGACCCACCGCAACGCTCGCTCCACCGAGCAGTCCGCGGAGCATGGTGCGACGTGAGAGTCCTTTCTTACCCTTACTCACCTTCCACCTCCTCTGTGTCGGCGAGATCGAGTGACTCTCTGGGGTCACCCACACTGAGGAATCCCTCGCTCGTTGCGATGGTTCGCATCAGCGCCAGCACACGGTAGCCGCTGGCCTCAAACGACTGGTTGATCGCCCGAAGCGATGCCGCCTCACTCGGCCGTTCGATGTGCCCAGTTGCGTAGCGATACATCGTGCGACTCAGACACAAGGGGTAATCCTCACTCTGCGCAATGACCTCGCCAAGCTCCAGCGGGTCCGCAAACTCGACACCGTTGAGCACCCCGCTCGCATCGATGGTCTGCTCGTTGTCGGTGAAACGAATGCGGCCAAGCGCATCGAAGTTTTCAAGACCGAGCCCAAGCGGATCCATCAGACGGTGACAACCAGCACAACTTGGGTCCTCGAGGTGACGCGCCACGCGATCACGCAACGTTGCAGCGCCGGGAAGCGGTGGTGGAATCGACGTGTCGACATCCGCGGGCGGCGGAGGAATCGACCCGCACATCAAGTTGCGACGAACGAAGGCACCACGAAGCGTGGCCGACGATGAACCGAAGTGGGAGTGCGCCGCGAGAACACTGACGTGACCGAGCACGCCGCGTCGAAGCGAGTCTTCGGGAAAATCAAAACGCGCGAAGTCATCTCTCGATGGGCTTCGAACACCGTAGATCGACGCCAGCTTGCGGTTGATGAAGGTGGTGCGCGTCGTCATGAGATCGCGGTAGTCCGCGTCCTGATCGAACACGAGGTACTCGATGAGGCGCAGTGTTTCCTCGCGCGCCGACGGACCCACATCCGGGCCGATGTGCGCGAAGACCGCCGGGTCCTTTCGAAGCTCGTCGAGTTCATCCAACCCCAACATCTCGGAGAAGAAAGCACGAAGACCCTGCTTTGCTCGCGGATCCGCAAGCATCGCGTCAACCCACGCATGGAGTTGTTCACCCTGCAGTTCACCGCGCGACGCCGCGTCGAGAAGGGCATCGTCTGGTCCTGTGTTCCACAAGAAGAACGACAAGCGCTCAGCAACTTCCCACGATGTGAACTCGCGACCTTCGGCTCCATCGCGTCCGACTTCGATGCGGAACAGGAAGTCGGGCGACTGCAGAATCGTCGCGACGATGAACTCAAATCCCCGATAGATGTCTCCAAGTGCCGCAGTGGCTTGCAACCCGACGCGCAAGAGACGGTCGATTTCTTCTCCGGTCAGCGGTCGACGCCAAGCCCGGCGACCGATCGTGCGCACGAAGTGCTCCATGCAACTGGTGTCGGCGTCGTCAGTCGGTGTGCAGGGCAGGAACGTGTCTCGACGATCGGCGGCCAACGCCTGCTCGGCGATCGAGAACGCAGCTCGTTCGTACTGGTCGACGCCGCGCGACGAGATGCCTGCCGTCGATGAACCGACTGCGAACAATCCACCGCTCTGGACATCCGGCTCCAAACTCGGCGGCAGAACAATGTCCTCGCCAAGCAGGTCATGAACCAAGTTGCCGTACTGGGACTGCGTGATGCGACGCATCTGCCCCGGGGCGGGTTCAAAAGGTCCAGTAGGCTCGAGAGCGAGATCATCGGGCGGAGCCGCGATCTCCCCCTCACAAGCGGCGAACGCTCCAAGGAGCGCCAGCCACAAAACAGGTCGAATCATGGGCATTGGGGGGTCATAGGGTAGCGCAAACCCGCTGAACCGGCGACAGTCGGACCCCTCGGATGGAGCACACCGGAAAGACCCTATGCGGCCGCTATCGGCTGGACGAACGCATCGGCGCCGGCGGCATGGGAACAGTCTATGCCGGGCTGCATCTACGCTTGGATCGACCCGTTGCGGTCAAGCTTCTCAAGCCCGAAGTGAGCCGCGACGGATCACTCGTGGAGCGCTTTTTTCGTGAGGCTCGGACCGCGGCAAGCGTCAACAGCATCGGTATCGTAGACGTGATCGACCTCGACGTGGATCCGCAACTTGGCCCCTTCATGGTGATGGAGCGGCTTCGTGGAGAAGCGCTGGTTGACTTACTTCCGCGAGGTGCGCTCTCGCCACAACGCGCAGTACAGATCGTGGCGGACATGCTCGACGTGTTGGGTGCAGTACACGCCAAAGGGGTCGTGCATCGCGATCTCAAACCACCGAACGTATTTTTGCATCGCACCGAAGATGGCAAAGAGATCGTCAAAGTTCTCGACTTCGGAATCGCGCAGCTCTCGTTTGCGCGCATGACGATCGAAGGCGCGGTCATCGGAACACCACGATGGATGGCTCCCGAGCAAGCGCTGGGTCGGCCCGACGTGGATCACCGCGCGGACCTCTACGCGTCTGGACTTCTGCTCTACTCGGCGCTGAGTGGACAACCGCCCTACCACGACGTGCCCTCACGCGAAGTGGGACGCTACATCGAACGGGGTCCCACACCCCTGCGCACACTCGCGCCCAACTTGCCCGCCGCCGTGTACCCCATCGTCGAGCGCGCCCTTGCGACCGACCCTGCGCAGCGTTTTCAAAGTGCAACCGAAATGGCGTCGCAGCTACGCGCACTCGATTTGATCGTGCAGCACCCCGAAGCGCAGAGCCCGGAAATCTCGGCGACTCGGGTCGCTCCAGCGATTCCAAGTGTTCGCCCTGCAGCCGCGACGCCGAGTGTGCCCCCTGGCGCGCCGAGTCCAGCGCACGCACAGAAACTTCCGCGCTCAGCGAAGTGGACCATCGCCATTGTCGTTGCACTCGTGGTGACCGTCGCGCTGGCCGTCGAAGGTGTGGTGCTTTGGGGTGGTGATACGGCAAGCACGGGACCGGCGCTTTTGCAGCTCAGCGATCCGATTCCGAGTACGTGTCCAATTCCAACGGGAGAGTTGGTGGGCGTCGCGAGCAATGGACAGACGTTTGTCTGGACGGGCGCCGGCAACACGCTTCGGATCACTGCTCCGACGGGAACGCATGGTGCTGTTCCGTTGAACAACCCCAGAGTTCGGATTGAAGCGGGCCCGTACCGGAACTCGATGGCTGGCGGTACGATCACGTTCCACGAATTTGATCCGAGTCGCGGTCGTGCACGCGTGCAGTTTTCCAACGTGACGTTGTTTCGAGGCGATGGCGGGAGTTGCACGCTTTTTGGCGTGGCGCAGTCGTTCTAGACTTCTTCCTGGGAGGTTTTGTCCAAAACCTCCCCCCATCGGGCAAAGCCCTCTGGGTCCCCCCTCCGAGTCCGAACGCTTCGCGTTCGCGTCGAGACTCGGGGAGCCTCGCCGAAAGTCTTCCTGCGGAAGACCTGCGATTTCGAACCTACACCTGCAACGACTTCAGCTCGAAGTACTCATCCAGCCCAAACGGCCCCATCTCGCGTCCGTTCCCCGACTGCTTCATCCCGCCAAAGGGCGCGTTGTGGTTGTACGCGCCACCGTTGATGTCGACCTGTCCAGCCCGAATTCGCCGAGCGACTCGACGCGCACGCTCTTCGTCCTTGGACCACACAGCCGCAGCCAATCCATAGGGTGTGTCGTTGGCGAGGCGAATGGCTTCGGATTCATCGCCGTACCCCATCAAACAGAGCACGGGTCCGAAGATCTCTTCCTGCGCGATGGTCATGTCCGTCGTGACGTTCGAGAACACCGTGGGTTGTACGTAGAAGCCGCGATCGAGAGGAGCCTCCGCGCCACCGGCGACTAACTTCGCGCCCTCTTCGATCCCCTTTTCGATGTACGCACGAACGCGGTCGCGCTGCGCCGCACTCGCCAAGGGTCCAAGGCGCGTCGTGCCTTCGGCAGGATCACCGACCACCCACTTCGCGACTTCCTTCGTCAGAATCGCTTCGGCATCGGCGACTCGATCGTGTGGCACCAACATCCGAGTTAGCGCAGAACAGGTTTGCCCGTTGTTGAGGAAGCACGCGCCCACGCCGCGCTGCACCGCTTTGTCGAAATCCGCGTCGTCGAGAATGATGTTGGGCGACTTGCCCCCGAGTTCCAACGTGACGCGCTTGACCGTGGCAGCTGCCAGTTCGCCAACACGACGTCCCGCTCGCGTCGAGCCAGTAAACGAAACCATATCGACGTCGGCGTGGGTGACCAGTGCTTCCCCAACCGTGGGTCCATCACCGCCGACCAAGTTGAACACTCCCGGCGGCAAGCCGAGTTCTTCGATCACTTCAGCCAAAATCCACGCGGACATCGGCGCGACTTCGCTGGGCTTGAGCACGACCGTACATCCTGCAGCCAACGCGGGAGCGACTTTCCCAACCACCTGGTGCAGTGGGTAGTTCCACGGGGTAATCGCACCCACAACGCCGACCGGTTCCTTGACGACGATCGAGTTTCCGAGCTTCGTTTCAAACTCCGTGTTGCGAAGGATTCGCGCGTAGCTACCCATCACGGCCGCAGGCAGTCCCGCTTGAATGGGCTTGGCTAACTTCTTCGGCATACCGACTTCGCGACTGATCACCTCGGCGATCGCGTCCGCTCGGTTGGCAAGTCCTTCGGACAAACGCTGCAGGTACCCCGCGCGATCCTCGACGGGGGTTGCCGCCCAAACGCCGAACGCCCGTTTCGCGGCCGCAACCGCGTCTTCTACGTCGGCAGCGTTGCCCAAAGGAATGGAACCGAAGGGCTCTTCGGTCGCACCGTCGATCACGTCGATGCGCTCGGTGCCGTGCGGCTCGACCCAACGCCCGTCGATGAAGAATCGCTCATGTCGCATCGCGGCGAGTGTAAAGGATGTATGATGGCCATGGATGCCATTGCGCTTGAGGCTCGTGTGCGTTGTTCTTTTCGGTCTCGGCTGCGGCGGTGGTGGGGGCGGTGGTCCGATCGACGCAGCTGTCGACGCACCCCTGCTCGATACGGGTGAGGACGTACAACCCGACGTACCGGTCGATTCAATGCCCATGCTTCGCGAGTGCGAAGGCGATGCTCTTGTCACCAACCGGGAGGAGCTCGAGGCACTTTGGGGCTGCACGCGAATCGGCGGTTCGTTGGATATTCGGGGGGCGGTCGGAACCGATGTCGTTCCACTCACGTTTCTCGAGACCATCGACGGCAGCCTGATCCTCTCCGGCACCTCGCTTGCCACGTTGGCGAACCTCGCTGCACTCAACAGCGTTGGGGGCGACCTCACCTTTGAAGACAACCTCTCGTTGCTTTCGCTGCGTGGGTTGGAGGGCGTCACGCGCATCACCGGCGACGTCCATCTGGACGACAACGACGCACTTGGTGACTTGCGCGGTCTGCCCTTGGGCGAAGTCGGCGGTGTGTTGGACATTCGCAACCACCGGATGCTGCGCAGCTTCGACGGACTCGGAACGATCCCAAGTGTCCAGTCGTTGCGTGTCGAAGAGAACGGTGCGCTCCAAGACTTGCGTGGCTTGGAAGGGCTGCAGGAGATTCGCGACGAACTCACGATCGCGGGCAACTTGGAGCTCGAATCCACCCGTGGCCTGGACGCGCTTCGAAGTGTGGGCGGCGACGTCGAGCTCATTCGAAATTGGGCGCTGACCTCGATCGACGGGCTGGGTGCGCTCGAAACGATCGGTGGTTCACTCACCATGGACCGCAACGGTGCGCTCACGTCGATCGCTCCGCTCGGCAACGTCACGGGCGTTCCCGGTGCGCTGAGCCTGCTCGACAACGAAGCGCTGACCTCGCTGGAAGGTCTCGAAGGCATGAACGAGATCGGCGGCTTCGCGCTGGAGGGGAGTTCCGAACTCACTTCGTTGGCGGGTTTTCCGAGCATCGATGAACTGGACAACGTGCGTCTTCAAGACCTGCAAGGACTCGCGGATATCGGTGCATTTACATCGTTGCGTTCGGTCGCGGGCGCGTTTTCGATCATCGATTGTCCCAACGTGACATCGCTTGATGCGCTCTCGGGAGTCAGCTCGGTCGGAACGGACTTGAGCATTCGGAACGCGGGCATCACAGACTTGTCTGGACTTGGTGGTCTTCGCGGTTCGCTTCGCAGCGTGATGCTGATGGACAACGCAGCGCTAACCTCGTTGAGTGGTATTGGACCGGTCACGTTCTTCGGCGCACTCACCGTGGAGAGCAACGACGCGCTCGTCGACTTGGACGGGCTACCGGATGTCGACGCGGTGTGGAGTCTCCGCATCGCCACCAACGACACTCTGGCATCGCTGCGTGGATTGGGCGCTGTGGAGCGGGCTCAGGACATCAACCTGCTCGGCAACCCTGAACTGAAGACCGTCGAGGGCTTGGAATCCTTGGGATTGGTTTCGAACGACTTCATCGTCGAGGAGAACCCGGAGCTGACGTCGCTGTCGGCCATCGGATCGATGGAACGAATTGGCCGAAACCTTACAATCCGAAACAACGTCGCCTTGCCGATGTGCGAAGTGGGGGCACTCGTTTCCCGCGTCACGTTTATCGGGGGATCCGTCACCGCCGAGGGCAACACTGGCGCCGGAACCTGTCTCTAGACTGTTCGATCTAAACTTTTGGCTCTCGGAGGCGTCAGTACTTCCATGAAACGTTGGCTGCTCGTCTTTCTGGCGCTTACCTCCACCTCGCTCGCGCAAGACACTGCGGAACCACCGCTCCAATTCGAAGCACACGAATGGGGTGTGTGGATGGTGGAGAACGGGCGCATCACCATCGACGACCTCACGGCCGAAAGCCCACGGTTCGTGCACCGGACTCCAGCAGCGCCGGATCGACCGATTCCGCAGATCACTAACAGCAACGTCACCGTACGGAAGCCGGTGCTCTTCATGCGCGCCAACCGACCGATTGACGACTTGCGAGTCGATGTTCGTTTCGTCGGTGGTCGGCCATGGCTCTACTACCCGCAGGGCGAGGCGCGGGGGAACCGACTGCAGTTTCGTGGTCGACTCGTTCAAGACCCTGCGGCAGCGACACGTGAGATTCGCGACGCGCGAGGTCCACGTGGACGGAGGGCACCGCGTCGTCACTGGTGGCGCTTTCTTCAAGCGGTGGGCGCCGACACGTTCATCTCCAACACCGGCGATTCCGAGCGGTTCATTTTCTACGATGGTCCTGTTCGGTTTCGTGCGCCGATCACCATGCGCAACGACAACCTGCGATCACGTCGGGGTGAGCGTCGGGTGTGGGTCGTCGCCAACGGTGAGTATGTGGAGAGCGTCGCGACACCGCGCGAACTGCGCGAGACGCTGCGGGGACCGGTCAACGCGCTACGGGGACGACTGGAAGACGAGCTGCGTCGGGCAGGTCTGACCGAAGCCGAGACCGCATCGCTGCTCAACACGTGGACGCCTGAGTTGAACAACCAGGAACGTCACGTGATCTACCTGCTGACGCGAACGGAGTACGATCGAATGCTGCCGATCACGATCACGCCTGAGCCGACAGAACTTGTGCGTGTGGGAATGGTGATCGCGCCTTACTAGGCTGATCGTTGGGTGATCAGGCCGTCGGGTGATCAGGCCGTCGGTCCGCCGAGGTCCGACAGCTGATCGCGTGCGTCGTCCGCTTCGTCGCTCTCCGGAAAACGATCGACCAACTCGCTGAACGCACGACGCGCTTCAACACGGTCGCCCATCTCCAAGTAGGTCTCGCCCAAGAGCAAGAGCGCCTCGGACTCCACTCCGCTTCCTTCGTACGTGCTCAAGAGCGTCCGAAGACGCAGCACTACGGCCGGGTAGGCTTCGCGACGCAGGTAGAACCGCGCCGTGTAAAGCTCGTGGTTGGCGAGCACACGCAGACACGCTTGGACCATCTCGGCTGCTTCGGCGATGCGGTCGTCTTCCGGGAAGTCGAGCACGAAGCGGCGCAGCTGACGAAGTGCTTCGTGCACCGGTCGCTGATCAAGTTCGTGGTTAGGCGGATAGAGCAAACGCGACTTGGGAATCTGCTTGTAGTGGGACTCAGCGATTCGAAAACGCGCGTAGGGAATCTGTTGGTGGCTCGGACGGAAACGAACGAACTGGCGGTACGCGGTGATCGCCTCAGCGAAACTACGCTGCTTGAACTTGCAGTCGGCGACGCGAAGTTCGGAAAGCGCAGCAAAGCGGCTGTAGGGGTATTCGCGTCGGATGCTGCGGAACGCCGGCTCCGCGTCCAAGCAGTCGTCGCGGCGGAAATCCGCGAGCGCGTTCTCGTACGCTTCTTCGGCGTTGCGCCCGTAGCTCAGCGCACTGCGCTCCCGCTGACCGGAGACGTTGGTCGTCGCGTCACAGGCCATCAGCAAAAGCAGAAGAAGAACGCTGGGAAAGCGCATGGGCCCCAGGTAGCGCAGACGTGCCGGTCGCTCAAGCACGCCTCCCCAAAGGCCCAGCCAAGCGGGGGTATTTCAGGTCCGTGCGGGGACGTAGTCCGTGCGGACCCGAACCTGGCCGAAAACGCCCCCAATTCGCCGCGTTTTCGCAATCGAACTCAAAACTCCGAAGGAAACGGGTTGTTTTGGAGCAGGTGTGGGTCCGTACGGACTACGTCCCCGCACAGACCTATAACTAGTGGATGCGGAGTTTGGTTTTGGCCCTGGTTTTGGCGTGTGGTGGTTCTCAGGCCCTGGTTTTGGCGTGTGGTGGTTCTCAGGCTCCGGTCGAGGAGCACCGGCGCGCACCAAGCTTCGAACTTCGAGACCAGTCCGGAGCGACTCGCACGCTGTCCGAGTTCCAAGGCAAAGCCGTGGTGCTCTACTTCTACCCGCGCGACGCCACACCCGGGTGCACGGTCGAGGCCTGCGCGTTTCGCGATGCGTGGTCTCGCTTTGAAGAAGCCGGTGCCCAAGTTCTGGGTGTCAGCACCGACGACGTGGAATCCCACGCGTCGTTCGCCCAAGAGCACGAACTGCCGTTCCCGCTCCTCGCCGATCTCGAAGGGCAGGTCGCTCAGCAGTACGGCGTGTCGATGCGCATGGGGATGACCATGCGGACCACCTTCCTCATTGACGGCAACGGAGTGATCCGTCGCGTGTTCGAAGATGTCGACCCCGGTGTGCACGTCGACGAAGTGCTTGCGGCGATCTCACAGCTCTAACAACTGTTCACGCAACGCTCGCGCTGCCGGTGAGAGTCGCGACACACCACGATGCGCTAAACGCAGCTGACGCACGATCGGCGTTCGACGATCTCGGATGCGAACCAAGCGCTTGCGCTTGAGGTCGTCGCGTACCGCAGCCTCACTGACCAGTGCGATTCCCATTCCCGCGCGGACGTTTCCCTTGACCGCGGCAATGGATCCCAGCTCCATCGCGATCTCTGCTTCCGGAAAAAACTGCTCGAAGAGAGCGCGTGTCGTCGCGCCGGTTCGAAACGTCAGATACGCCGCGCCCTTGGCATCGAGCGAAGGTGCGCGCACCAGGATGAGTCGATCCTCCATCCAGAGTTCGGTCGTCATCGGGGCATACGAACGCTTCAGCGACTGGGTATCGCTTAGTACAGCCAGATCCAGACTTCCCTCGGCGAGACCATCAAGCGCTTCGTCGGTCGTCGTCTCGCGCAACAGGAAACGCACCTCGGGATGGCGACGACGAAACGAGGCGAAGGGCTTCGGCAACAAGTACGTGCAGGCCGTTGCCCCCGCCCCGATACGGACCTGGCCTGATCGCAACCCTTCGACCTCTTCCACAGCTCGCCGCGCATCCTCCACGGCGGCAAGCGCAGCGAGCGCATGCGGCATCAGTGCGTCGCCCGCGGCGGTCAACACCGCGCCATGACGACCGCGATCGAAGAGACGCCCGCCAAGGGCTTCTTCCAAGCGCCGTATCGATGCGGTCAACGCAGGCTGGCTCACGTGTGCTCGACGAGCCGCTTCAGTGAACGTTCCGTGCTCGGCGATCAGAACAAAGTGTTTGAACGGCTCCAACATCGATAACGAATAGTTATGTTATCGCACAATAGAATCGATTAGACGAATGATTCCGCGCACTGCACGTTGTGAACATGGAATGGGTTGCACTGATTGTTCTCGGCGGCTTCGCCGGCGCCCTGACCACGCTTGCCGGGCTCGGCGGAGGGTTGGTCATGACGCTCGCCATGGCGGCCGTTGTGGGTCCGACAGAAGCGTTGGCGACCGCAGCACCTGCGTTGCTGCTTGGCAACACGCACCGCGTGTGGATGTACCGCGCGCACATCAAGGACACGAAACCCTCACCCTTTTTGTTTGTCATCGGCGCCGTACCGGGCGCGTTGCTCGGCGGTGCGCTCGTCGTCGCCCTACCGGAACTCGTCCTTCAAACTCTTCTCGTCTGCGCGGCTTTGCTGGCCCTTGCGCGTGAGCTCGAGTTGTTCCGCTGGCGGCCCGGTGCGAAGGCAGCGATCCCTGGCGCATTTGCAACCGGGTTGGTGACGGCGACCTCGGGCGGAGGAGGCCTCTTGCTGGGTCCGCTCTTGCTCGCGTCCAACATCAAGATGGAACGCTTCGTCGTCACCGCTTCGCTGGTCGCGGGCGCGGTTCACATTTCGCGACTTGTCGCCTACGGCGCAGGTGGCTTGATGAGCTGGGGCATCCTTGGCCATGCGCTGGTTCTCGGCGTGGCGATTCTCGCCGGCAACTTGGTAGGTCGCAGCGGACGCCGTTTTCTCAACGAGAAGCGGGGAACGCAGCTGACGTGGCTGGTTCTGCTGGTGTGTTTGGTGTTGTCGCTCGCAGGTTTCGCCTGAGGCCGCGCGACAATGTACGCTTGGGACGTGCGCGCTGTCCTTTTGAACCTGGTGCTCGTTTCGACGGTGTGGGCTGACGTACCGCCCGATCCAACACGTCCAGAGTGGCAGGACACCCCCTTGCCCATGCCCGACATTCCCACCTTGGTGATCGCACTCGCGGTGACGGCGCTCGCTGTGTACGCGATGCGACGCGAAGCGCGTGAGTAATCGCTTCAAAGTCACGCGGCGGAGTTCGTGGGAACCATGGCATGCCGTGGACCAAACGACGGGCCGCAACGTCCTTCTCCCACTCGTGGACGAGAAGATGTTCCTCGATGTTGCCGCAATCGAAACGATGGCTGAGATCGCGCAATCGATAGACGACCCACGCGTGGCCGAAGTTGTGAGCACGCGTCCGGTCGCAGTTGCGGGGCCGCCCCAACAACAACCGGAGGGCACAGTCGTCGAATGGGTGGAGGCCACGCTGCAGTGCATGGAAGTGATGCTGCTCCTGCGCAACAAAGGTGTCTTCACAATGCCTGGCTACGGCTGGGCGGAACGCGTCGATGGACTCCTGCGTCCGGTCATTCCAGCGCCCACACTCGCGCCGGGCCTGCACACCGGACACTTCGGACTCTACGGCTCGTGGCTGTCGGGTGTCGCGATGTGGCTTCGGCCTCGCCTACCGAAGCCCAAGTTGATCGACTTTCGAATTCGACGGCTGCGAAAAGCGCTCTCGCCCCCGGATAAGGACCACGAGGCAGTGGTCGAGACGATGTTTCATGCGTTCCGTGGATACGTTCGCGATGACGACCGATTGAACTCGCTCAAGCAAGCCACGCTTGAGTCCAGCTCCATGCGAACTCCGCCCGTAAACTTCGACCGCGCGATCGAGCTCGGCGAAGAGACTTACGCCGATGTGGATTCGCAGGACTACTACGATGTCGTCTTCACCTGGCCGTTGGCGGCGGCGTATCACCACCGAGGCTGTGTTCGTTGGAAAGATCAGCACCCCGGTGCGTGCACCGATCTCGACCGCGCAATCGAGATCGATCCCTGCGCGCGTCACCTGACCACACGAGCATTGGTCGCTGAAGCTCGGGGTGAGGACGCGGGCTCGTTGCACGACAGAGCGTTCGCAGCGTTGACGGAGGGGCGCAACGAACCGGATGACCCACCCGATCGAAGGCAACGCGACGAATGTCGAACGGCTCTCTCGCGCGCTGCGTTCCGCCATCGCAACGGCGACACAGCAGGTGCGATCGAAGACCTTCAGTTCGTCAAGTCACGCTGGGCGCAACTCCGCGAACCGCTGCGCTCCAAGGTCGATGCGTTTCTAAAGCTGCTCAGCGCGTCGCGCGCATGACCGTGTTGCGCTGATTGCCCGCCGGCAGCTCGCGCAGCTTTCGCTGCACTTCGTTGCGGTCGATCTCGCCACGCCCACGAAGGGCTCGTTGGTAGTAGCGCCGTGCTGCGGGGTAGTCGCGACGCTCCGCCATGACGTCGCCGTAGAGTGCGAGCGCGGGTGCACTGTTGGGTTTACCCTGCAGGTACCGGTCGAGAAAACCGGTCGCTAGCGTGCCTCGACGCAACTCCAGCGCGAGCGCAGCGGCGCGAAGAAGCCCCACCGGCGCCGAAGGAGCAAGCGCTGCTGCTTGGCGGTACTGCGCAAACGCGTCTTGGTAGCGCTCCTGGCGTCGGTACAGGTCACCCAGTGCAAGAGCGACCTCCGGCGAGTTCGGAACCAGTTCAAGGGCACGACGCAACGCACGCTCGCCGGCCTCGACTTCGTTGGCTTCGAGCAAAATACGGCCGAGTCCAATGTGCGCAGCGGCGTTGGTTTCCTGCTGTTCCAGCACGGTTTCGTAGTGCCCGCGCGCGGCTGCGTTCTCGCCCGCTGCCATTTCGAGGTCTGCCAGTGCGACCAACGCTTCGACCCATTGCGGACGCGACGCAACAGCCGATTGAAGCAACCCCTTCGCTTCGTCACCACCTACGCGAATCGCGAGTTCGTACTGAATGTCGGGATTGTTGGTGTCCAAACGTGACGCCGCGCGGAACGCCTCGAGCGCGGGCGCTTCACGACGCGCGTTGCTGTAGAGCAAACCCAAGCCGTAGTGTGGTTCCCAGCGGTTGCCATCGATCCCGATCGCGCGCCGATACGCTTCCTCGGATTCGCTCAACTGAGCACGCAAGCGGTGTGCGTCACCCAAGGCCAGGAGTGCTTCGAAGTGGTTCGGATCCACTCCGATTGCAGCTTCGACTTCCTCAAAGGCACGACCACTACGGTTCCACACCAAGAATGCACGAGCTCGGCACACGTGAGTGAGCACGTGGTTGCGACTCTTCCGCTCTAGAGCACGACATGCCCGGCGCGAAGCACGATAGTCATCCTGCGCAAAGGCTACCTTCGCCACCTCAAACAACGCTTCGACCGAATCCCCTTGCAAGCGGGCAGCAGTGCGAAGAACGCGATCGGCCTCACGAAAACGCTGCGCCTCGATCAGCGCTCGACCATAGGCGGTTTGAGCCGCTGCATCGCGCCGGTTGGAACGCGCAGCTGCTTCCAGCGTCGCCAGGTCCTGCGCCTCAACCCCCACTGCACCCAAAACCACGCTCATGGACAGCGCGATCATCAACGTCGACATGCGAAGCACGTGCACTCCTCTCGGCTTCACCGAAAGCCTTTCGACGACCCCCGCCGTCTAGATCTTCATGACCTTGTTTCGGTTTTGAGCCGAATTCTTCGGCATGTCCAAGGAAAAGCATGCTTCGCGGGTATTCTGAAGCATGGACAACGAGCCTTGGATCGACGGCAAACCCCCAAGTGACGCGCTCATGTTGGCACGGCGCGGTCTCTACCTCGCGCTCCTTCCCGTGATCTCGTTTGGGGCCTGTCTGGTGGGCAACTCCATGAACGCCCGGCACGACACCATGGTCATCCTCGCCTGGACGTTCCTCGGCGCGACAGCGTTGGGCATTGTCGGCGGGATCCTGGGGTTCATTTCACGCCGTCGCGAAAAGAATGCCATCGCGAACTGGGCGATGTTTCTGGGATTCGTGTTTCCGATCTTCGAGATTCTTCTCGGGCTCTATCTGATCCCGGTGCAGCGTGGTCGTGCGCTTCGTCGTCGCGGCAAGCCTCGACTTCCGGACAACGACGACAACGACGGCTGGACGTCGGATCCCATTCGCATCGGCGGCGACCTCCCGCGTGAACAACTCGCGGATGCATGGCGGACGATGGCGGCGACTGAAACCGCCTCGATCGCCGCGTTCGCGTCGTACGCGAATCAGCTTCTGGCGTTGGGAGCGCCGAGTGGTTTGATCGAAGATGCGCATCGGGATGCGCTCGACGAAATCCGCCACGCTCGATTGTGCTACGGCGTCGCGACAGGATTTGACGGAGACGTACGTGGAGCTGCGGCGTTTCCTGCCGCGGTGATGCCGCTGGATCGAACTCCAACACTCGAGTCCTTGGCACTCGAATGTCTTCGTGAGTCGTGTGTGTTGGAAGGCGCATCTGCATTCGCTGCTCGACATCTTGCGGAGCAAGCGGAGCTTCCAGCGCTGCGTTCCGTTCTCGACGAGATCGCAGCCGATGAAGCACGTCATGCGGACCACGGATGGGACGCGATGACATGGCTCTGGCCAAAGCTCGATTCCAAGGCACGCCAACGGGTTCTGGCTGAAGTCGCCAAGCTTGCCGACAACATTCCGAAAGGCGTCGTCGACCGCGATGACTGGGAACGCTTTGGCGTCGCGGGTCCAACGCTGTGGAGCACTGCCGTCCGCCAATCGCTCAGCAACGCGTTGGCGCGACTCGAGCCGGAAGTTCGGTCGGCTGCCTAAACGGTCATCGAACGGTCATTGAACGGTCATTATTGACCGCGGAGTGTCACGAGTTGGTGATCGGCCGCGCCCTGGAGGTTCGCGTCTCCTAGCGTGTCGGCATGACTCCGTGGATCGACGTTCGGCCTGCAAGTCCGCATACGCGGCTGGCACATGCCTCGCTCGTCGTTGCACTCATTCCAGTGCTCGCATTTGCGATCGCGATGATCTTCGAAGGCCTTCCTGTTCGGGCGAACGCGGGATGGTTCCCTGCACTGATCTCCCCCGCATGCAGTGTGGTTGCACTTGTGATGGGCTTCAGTGCGTGTTCCGAACGACGCGAGCACCCCGCGGCCATCATCGCAATTCTGATTAGTCTTGCGGTGTTAGCGATCTCGATTTTCCTCGGTGGATACATCGCGTACGCGGTGTACTGCTGCGCAGGCTAAACGCCGCTATTCTTGAGCGATGCGTTCTTCACTTCTCTTCTTCGCCCTCGTGTTCGCTCTCGCTTGTGGAGACGACGACGGTCCCACCGACTCCGGCACCCGCGACACCTCAACGGTTGACGTCGGCGGTGATGATGCAAGCGGTGACGACGCGGGCGAAGATGACGCGGGTGGCGACGACGCGGGTGGCGACGACGCGGGCGGTGACGACGCGGGCGGTGGCGACGCTGGCGGTGACGACGCCGGTGGTGACGACGCCGGCGCAGACGATGCGGGTCCACCTTCGAGGGAATGCACGACGGATGAAGACTGTCAGGTCATCAACAACTGTTGTGACTGTGCCGCGGCGAGCACGTCGGCGGAGGTTCCGCCGTGCGACCTGGCGTGCTTGCAACCCACCTGCAGCGCCGCAGGAATCGAATCGCCGATGGTGGAGTGCCTGGCTGGAACGTGTGCACTTCGCGATTTGAACTGTGACGCGAGCGAAGTGCTTTGCGACGCGCCTCCACCTGCGTGTCCTGCGGGTGAAGTCGCGCATGTGGGCGAAGGGTGTTGGTCGGGCTTGTGCGTGCCGGTCGAATCGTGCGCTGCGGTCCCCTCGTGTGACTCCTGTCCTGAAGGACATGCATGCGTCCGCTCGGTCGCATTCTTCGAAACGATCACGTGTGTGCCCGTCGACCCAGCGTGCGCCGCAGGCGTCCCGACGTGCGAATGTATGGGCGACGAAGCCTGCGGCGGGTCGCCGTTTGTGTGCGCGCCTCCGAGCAGCGGCGAGGAAGACCTGAGCTGTTTCTGTCCTGTGTGCTGATCCGGCCTTCGAAGAGCGCGACGACGCTTTATCGAATCTTCCACAAAATTAATGAATAGAGCGGAACAATCTTCGCCTTAGACCGAGATTGCTCCCTTACGAAAATCCGACTGGCCGATCTTCACGTTCACCAACGCAGGCTCCGGGCAATCAAACGCCGCTTGCAACGCCTTCGGTAGTTCCGCGCACGTCTCGACGGCAAAGCCACGCCCACCGCACGCCTCCACCACCTTTTCGTAGGGCGTGTAGTCGAGCTTGGTCGCAACGCATCGCTCCTCGCCAAAGATCTGCTTCTGCCCGCGCAGAATCTGAGTCCACGCCGCGTCGTTTCCAATCACGCCAACAACCTTGATGCCCTGACGCGCCATGGCTTCGAACTCCAACCCGTGGAGACCAAACGAACCGTCGCCGTACATCAAGATCACGCGGCTGTTCGGTCGCGCGAGTTTCGCAGCCATCGCGTACCCGGGTCCGACACCCAGCGTTCCAAGCGGACCGGGATCCATCCACACACCCGGCCACCGCACCGGCAATGTGTAGGCCGCCGTTGCCACGAAGTCTCCGCCGTCACCCACGACGATCGTGTCGTCTTCTACGAACTTGGCGACTTCAGCGCACACGCGAAGCGGATTGGGCGGATCTCCATCCGCGTTCATCTCCACTTCCATCGCTTCGATCTTTTTGCGGTCTTCCGCGCGAACTTCCGCGAGCCAGTCTCCACCCTTGCTGGCCTTGATCGAAGCTTGAAGCGCCGCGAGCACCTCGCCGGTATCGCCGACAATGCCCAGGTCGACGTTTCGGTTGTGACCTAGGATCGAGCCGTCGAGATCTACCTGCACGATCTTGGCGTCAGGGTTGATCGCTTTGCCGTACTTGAGTCGGAAGTCGAAGGGCGTTCCAAAAATGAACACGGCGTCGGACTTCTTGAGCGCCCAGCTGCGCGTTCGCTTCACAAAGCAGGGGCTATCGGGATGCACTGCACCGCGCGCCATACCGTTGACGAACACGGGCAGTTCAAAGTGCTTGATGAACTCGCCAAGTGCATCGCGGTTGGACGACCAACGTAGCTGGGAACCGACCACCAACATCGGACGCTCGGCGGTTTCGAGAATCTTCGCGGCGGCTTCGATCGCTTTGGGATCGGGCGCAGCGTTGTACTGCGCGCGATAACGCGTCGGATCACCGGCTTCGGTTTCTTTGCCGCCCATCATCAGGATGTCGAGCGGCATCTCCAGGAACACGGGCCCGGGCACACCGGTCATGGCGTGACGGAACGCCATCTCCATGTACTCGCCCAAGCGCTTGGTCTGCGGCACGGACGCGGACCACTTCGTGATCGGTCGCATCAGCTCGACGTGGTCCATGTCCTGCAGCGAACCTTGATGCTTGTTCACCGAGGGTCCAGCACCACCGATGATGACCATCGGCACACCCGCGCGTTGAGCGTTCGCTGCCGCGGTGACGACATCGGTCACACCCGGTCCAGCAGTGACCAATGCAACACCAGGCTTGCCGGTGACGCGTGCCCAACCGTCCGCCGCGTGACCCGCGGTTTGTTCGTGTCGAACATCCACCACGCGAATGCCCTCATCGAGACATCCGTCATAGATGTTTTGGATATGCCCGCCACAGAGGGTGAAGACGTGATCTACGCCTTCGGCTTTAATGGCTCGCGCAACGATTCGACCGCCGTGAAACATGGGCGGGATCTACCTCGAATCGAATCAAATGGTAAGCGCGTGGTATTTCAGCTGCGTGAAAACGCTCGTTGGAACAGTCCGTGGTGACGGGATTGTCATTGGCTATTCGCGAGTGTCCGCGCCCGGCTATGAGCGCGAAGCCGTGTACGCGCATCAGTTTTTCGAGCTCGAGCTCGACGACAGCACCGTCGTGTCCGTCGAGGTTAATCCTCGAGACCTCTGGGTAAGCAAACGACTCGCACGTGAGCGCAAGCGGCCGTGGTCCAAGTTGGCCGACGAACCTGCATGCGCACCATTTCAAGACGACGCGCCCGCACCCCACGTCGAAGTCACGCTGCACGACAGTGCAATTCGCGCGGGTGATCACATCGAAGTCGTGGGTGAGTGGGGCCGTAGTTTTGGTGAAGGCGCGTCACACCGAGAGGCTCCCGAGTCCTCCAAGTCGTTTCAGCTCAAACGCGTCAACCCCGCACCACGAAAACCCAAACCCCCGAAAGCGGCGCGAGGCTGGTCCATCCTCGGATTGCTCAGTGCGCTGGTCGCTATCGCTGGGTTTGTGATGACAGCGATGTACCAAACGACCACCAGCGCGATGGGCGGGATCGCGTTTCTCGCCGCTGCGCTTTGGTACACGTACGACCGCGCAAAACCCGGCGTGTTCTTCGGGATTCGCGGACCGCGCGACGGATCCAATCCCAACTCTGTCTTCATCGAATGGGCGGTGCTCTTCGTCGGTGCCATCGTCTTCTACGGCATCGCAAGCGCCGAGATCACCTCCGGACCGGACGTCGACAACCTCATGATCGCCGTCGGATTCGGAACCACACTTTGTTTGTTCCTAGCGATCCGGGTTTTCGTTCATCGTCGAAATACCGCGCGCTTGCTTCGCGTGGCGTTCTCCACGCGCCAGTCCGCGACTGGCTTTCGCGCACTCACGGGTGAGCTCGAGACCGAACTGAGCTGTACCGAAACACTCGTGACCGTGGACGGCCCTGGCGACGACGATATCGAGTACGAGAGTCGCTTCGTCACCAACATGAACTCACGCCGGCCAATTCTCGTCCGAACAGAACAAGGGATGATCGAACTGCCGACGGCACAGACCGCGTGGTTCACCAGCGACCGCACGCGCGGTTCGTTGCCCGACAACGTGGATACCGAAGACGTTGTGCGCTGGACTGCATCCATTGGCGATCCGGTGTTGGTTTGTGCTCAGTTCGAAGGCCACAAAGCCAAGTTTCGAGGCGACGACTCTGTGTTGCTCGTCGCAGAGCCCAATCGGGCCAAACTCATGCTCGTGCTTCGTGGCGCGATGATCGGCGTGTTCACGCTGCTCGGGGCTGCAGTAGTCGCGCTCTACGTGCTGGCCGATACGTGATGACCGATATGTTCCGATCACTTCCGATCACTCGTCCTGAACGAACGAGTGCAGCAACGTTTTGCGTCCCACGGTTTCAAACTCGATCACGAGCTTGGGCCCCTTCGGTCCTGGAATCGATCCCACAACGAGACCCCGACCGTGACGCTTGTGAACCACCCAACGTGACTTCTCGGTCTCCATCTTTCGTTTTCGCGCGCGTGCAGGCAGCGATTCGATGTCTTCGATCGGCTCTTGTGTGAGCGATGCGATGCGCAGCGACTCCGGTGAACGGCCTAGCGTGCCTTGCTTCAACGCCAGTCCGGCCAACTCGGCGTGCGGCAGCGAGGCAACCAGCACATCCATGCTGTCGACCCGATGCGTCCACGCTCCAAACGCACCGTCTTTCGCTTCTAAAACACACCCGCGTCCATCGCGTAGCTCGACCAACGCGTATCCATTCAGCAGCTGGGCGTGCGCGAACACCACGCGTTCGAACTCTTCGACCAACTCCGTGTCGAGTGCGCTCACCACACACACCGCGTCGGCGAGTTGCGCAAACGCGTCCACGTCTCGGCCACGCTCCTTCCAAAACCCGAGCAGCCACGGTGGCGCATCCTGTAAACGATCTTGGTAGTCGCGCTGGTCGGACATCAGCGCGCACCATCGAGCAGGCAAGAGTCGACTCTCCTCCGTCCAGGTGACCGCAACGCTATCGGGCGGCGAGTCGTAGTGGTTCTTTGGATCCGCATTCCACGCTCGAACCATGTCGGAGTACGCCTGGTCGTGTTTCGCGTCTTCCTCCGCACGCAGCCCACTGACCAACTCGCGACGCTGACGCGGGGTGAGTCGCTCCATGTCCGCGATCTGTTGAAGCTCCGCATCGGTCGCAATCTCGCGCACGCGTCGATCGACCCACGCACGCAACGCGTTTTCGTCGGCATCGGGGCGGGGACCACCGAAGTGAAGGGGATACTCGGGTCGCATCCAAAGCGACTTCACGAAGGGGTGCACCCACTCCCACCCCGGCAGGCTTCGCCACACCGAGCGAACAACTTCTTCGCGGTGGCGATCCGAAAACGCGCTGCGCTCAACATCGGTTGTCTTCTTGTACAGCGTGCGGACCAGGTGCTCAGCACCACGTGTGTCGAGAGTCAGCGCTTCCTGGAACATCTTCAGGAACTCTTCGCGTTGCCCATCGAGTGCACATACCCACGCACGCAACATCATCGCCGTGGGTGATGTGTCGCGACGCAACGCAGAAAGTGCGTCCACAAAGCTCTGCCACTCGGGACGCGACTTCGGGTCGTCGCCGAACTGAACACGGCGCCATCGCTCGACCGCTCGCTCGATTGGAGTGTCGGCTACTTTCAAGCGTTGAATCGTCAGCGTCTTGGTTCGTGCGTCGACCCGTTCATAGCTTCCGACCACTTCCACGATCGTGCCTTCGGGATAGCCATCCAGCTTTCCGACAAAGCCGTCGGGAACAACAAGGTCACCTTCGGGCCAGGCCAACGCGCCATCTGCGCCAACCGTGATCCAAATGGTGCGTTGATGACCCATGCAGTCTTCTACCGCGTGCGCAAAGAGATGCTACCCTCGCCCCTAATGGGAACACGCTTTCCGTTCACCGACTTTCCCTCCGGTTGGTACGTCGTGGGGCTGTCCAGCGAGCTGCCGCGCGGTGCGGTCAAAACGATCCGCTACTTCGATCGTGAACTTGTCATGTACCGCACCGAGTCCGGTCGTTTCTGTGTCACCGAGCCTTACTGCCCCCATCTGGGCGGACACCTAGGACAAGCCAAAGTCGAGGGCGAGAACCTGCAGTGCGGGTTCCACGGATGGAAGTTTGAGGGTGCGACCGGAAAGTGTGTGCGCGCCTACGGGAAGAACGTTCCGAAGGCCGGCATCGAGACGTGGCACGCGCTGGACCGAAACGAGACGCTCATCGTGTGGTTCGATGCGGCGGGAAAGGCACCCGAATGGGAACCACCCGCGATCGACTTCAACGGGTGGACGCCGTTTAAGTTCCGTCGTCTCGAGTTCGCGTCGCACCCGCAAGAGACCAGTGAGAACAGTGTCGACTTTGGGCACTTCACGCAGGTGCATGCGTTTAGTCGTGCATGGGTCGTCAAAGACGCGGTGGTGGACGGCCCGCTACTCAAGGCGAGCTACGGCGTCACCAAGCAAGTGTTTCCGGGTGTGTCCAAGATTGGCTTGGACGCGTTGTTCCATGTCGAAGTGCACGGACTTGGATACTCATACGTGCAAGGCGAGGTGCCTGCGCTGAAGCTCAAGTACCGTCACCTGATCTTGTCGAGTCCGATTCGCGAGGGTCGTATTCACATGCGGCTTGGAACGTCGATTCAGCGTTACCGCAACCCTGCGGTCAACGAAGTCATGCATCGAATGGCGTTCCGCGGATTGGTGACCGAGGTCGAAGCCGACATGCCGATTTGGGAAGCGAAGCGCTACGTGGAACGGCCAGTTCTCGCCCAGGGCGATGGTCCGATTCATAAGTATCGGAAGTGGGCGAAGCAGTTTTACCCGCCTCGTGCAGCCTAAGACCCTTTTGCGGAAGCCGAAGGGTAACTAATTTTACCGAGAGGAGCGGAGGAAAGAGGCGAGGAGAGAACCAAATAGAATTTGGAAAAACTCTCCTCGCCTCTTTCCTCCGCTCCTCCCGGTAAAAATAATTCGCACCTACCTCTTCCGAGCTTCTGTCTTCCAAGCTTCCGGATCCGCGAAGCGGAAAGTGTCCCCACTCCCCGAACTTCCAGCGAAGCTTCCGAACTTAGCGCGCGAATTCCATCGTTCCGTCCTCCACGGAACCACGGCGCAGCGCTAGCGTGTCCAACGCGTAGTTTTGATAGAGCTTCCACGGCGCCTTGTTTCCACCCCGCGGAAACAGATGAAGCGCACGCTGCACATACCCCGATGAAAAATCGAGCAAGGGCTCGGGTTCGACTCCACCACGACGACGTGGCGTACACGTACTGAAACCATGCGCGTCCATGTGGTTGAGCAAGCGGCACACGTACTCGCACGTCAGGTCGCACTTCAAGGTCCACGACGCGTTGGTGTACCCAATGCTCATCGCCAAGTTCGGCACGTCGCTGAACATCATGCCCTTGTAGGTCAGCAGTTCATTCGGCACGACTTCACGGTCGTCCACCCTCACCGACATGCCTCCAAGGAACTTCAACTGCAGACCGGTGGCGGTCACGACCAAGTCGGCTTCGAGTTCCTTCCCCGACGCAAGCTTGAGCCCCGTCTCCGTAAACGTGTCGATCGTGTCCGTGACCACGTCGACATCACCACGCTTGATCGCTTTGAACAGATCCCCTTCTGGAACCAAACACAAACGCTGGTCCCACGGGTTGTAGCTGGGGTTGAAGTGCGTCTCGACGTCGTAGCTCTCGCCGAGTGCTTCGCGCACTTTACCGACGATGAACTTGCGTGCGCTGTTCGGGAACTTCCGCGTGTAGTTGTAAAACGCCATGCCCAGCAGGACGTTTTTCCAACGCGTCAGCGCGTACGCTCGTTTGGCCGGGAGTTTGGCGCGCAACCAGTTCGCGATCTTGTCTTGCTCGGGCGCACTCACCACGTAGGTGGGTGAACGCTGGAGCATGGTCACCTGTGCCGCCTTCTTGGAAAGCTCGGGCACCAAGGTCATCGCGGTTGCACCACTGCCGATCACCACAACTCGCTTGTCGTCGTAGTCGATGTCTTCGGTCCACTTCTGCGGATGCACGACTCGGCCGCGAAACGAATCGACTCCCTTGAACTCTGGTGTATAGCCGGCGTCGTAGTCGTAGTAGCCGGCGCACATGAACAAGAAGTTGCACGTGTACTCGCGCGCCTCGTCGTCGACTTTCACGCGCACGGTCCAACGCTGGTCGGACGACGACCAACGCGCACTCTCCACCCAGTGCCGATAACGAATCTTGCGATCGATTCCGTACATCTCGGCGGTCTCTTGCAGGTACGCCAAGATCGAAGGCCCATCCGCAATCGCTTTGGGGTTGGTCCAAGGACGAAACGAAAACCCCAACGTGTACATGTCGGAGTCAGAGCGAATGCCCGGATACCGAAACAAGTCCCAGGTACCCCCGAGCGCTTCACGACCTTCGAGAATCGCATAGGTCTTGCCAGGGCAGTTCGCTTGAAGGTGGTAGCCGGCGCCAATGCCAGACAAGCCCGCGCCGACGATCAGAACGTCGAAATGCTCAGTCGCAGTCATTTCTTCTTCTTCTTCCTATCTTTGACGCGAACCACGAAGCGCAGCCCCGACCAGGTCTCGTCGATCGCACAAACCTTGTTGTCGACCAGACCCATTCCCAATCCGAACGGACGCACCACGCCATCGCTCAGGTCAGTTTTGACGCCTGAGGATTTCTTGGGCCACGCGATCCAGAGGCCACCGTTTTCGATCAGCTTCTTTTGCGCGGTCTCGAATCGCTTCTCGAGCACCGACTGGTTCTTCGCGAAGAGCACGATCACGTCGTACGCCTTGGCGCGGAGTGCGTTGGACACACTCACGTCGTCCGGCACATCCAGCGCGAACCCTTTGGGTGCATGCACCAGTGCGACGCGATGACCAGGCTTGATGCCCAGTTTCTTCGCCAGAGGAGTTCCGGAGTAGCCCGCCACGCGGCGAGCATAGCGCGGATCAGAAGAGGTAGCCGACGGTGTGGCGTGCGACCCAACCGAAGATCGACATCAGCAACGAGGCTTTGAGCGCAGTGCCAAACCCATCGATCGTGAGACGGTCGGTGAGCTTGCTGGCGATGATGAGCATGATCGCGTTGGCGATCAGGTAGGTCAGTGGTGCGAGGAGGAACCCGATTCCCATGGTCAGGAAACCGATGAGGAGCACCAGCATCCACGAGCAGAGCGTGCTGATGACGCCGTAGACCAGGGCACCGACGATGTGGGCACCCACCCCGCCCTTGACCTTCATGCCGTCGAGCATCTTGGCCGCCAGAGCGAAGGAAAGGACGAACGCGACGAAGGAAACCAGCAACGGGATCATGGTTTCGATGTGCACCTCAAATCGCGGATTGGCAAGGGTGGACGGTGCAAAACCCCGTTTCCTTGCCGGTTTTGCCTCAGCTTTCGTAAACTCGTCACACGAATCCGATGGACGACCGCATCAAACAGCTTCTGGCACTGGGCCGCGAACACTACGAAAAGCGGGAGTTCGACAAAGCCGAGCATTACCTCAAGCAGGTGGCCGAACGCGGATTTGAGTACGCCGACGTGTTCAACATGCTCGGTGTCGTCGCCCACGATCGTGGTCTTTTCGAAGAAGCCCAGAAGGCGTTCGAAAAAGCACTCTCGATCAACCCTCGGTACACCGAGGCCGCGTTGAACCTCGCCGTGACGTACAACGACTTGGGTCAGTACGACGAAGCGAAGCGCATCTATCAGGAAGCGATTTCGCGGGGTGAAGAAGCACCCGGCAACCTTGATCCCTTTGTGAAGGGAAAGATCGCGAACCTACATGCGACAACCGCGCAGGCGTACCACGACGCCGGTCTGGTGACCGAGGCCATGCACGAATTCCGCAAGGCCGTTCTTTTGTGCCCCCACTTTGCGGATCTGCGACTGCGTCTCGCGAACCTGTATCGACAGAGCGGGGATCTCGATGCCGCGCGTTTCGAACTGACCGAAGCCTTGCAGCACAAGCCCAAGTACGTCCCAGCGCGAGTTGCGCTAGGCGTGGTGCTCTTGGCCCAGGGCGAAGGCGACGAAGCGATCCAGCAGTGGAAGCAAGCGCTCGAAGACGATCCGGGTCATAAGTCAGCGGAGATGTATCTACGCATGGCTGAGAACGCCCCTGAATCCGAATGACCAAAGTACGATTTGAGCTCGAAGGTTTCGAAGTCGACGTCGAAGCAGGCACTGCGCTGATCGATGTGACCGACGAACACCCGGAAACCGGAGTCCCGTTTTCGTGCCGATCCGCGAGTTGCGGGACCTGTCGCGTGAAGGTTTTGGCCGGTGCGGAGGGCCTTTCACCGATGGAAGACGACGAAAAGGACGTGCTCGAGATCTTCGGCGATGGCGAAGGAGTCCGGCTCTGCTGCCAGATCACCCTCGTCAAAGACGTCGACAAGCTCGTCCTTGAAGTCTGCGATCCCTAGATAATTCGCGATTTCGGCGAAAAACACGCGAAGTTTTCGTTTGCGTCGGGTCTGGAGTCAGCCTAGATCTCCCGACCCTAAGAGGAATCCAAGATGGCTGTTCCGAAGCGTAGAACCTCCCGAATGAAGCGGGACCAACGCCGCGCGAATCACGACAAAGTGACCGCGCCCGAGTTGGTCGAAGTCCAATACAACGGTCAGACCGTCGTCGTACCGCGACGGATTGCCAAAGCCCTCCCCTACCTCACGGAGCGGGAGCTGGAGAAGTTGGGAGTAGAGCTGTGAAGGTCGTCAACTCGCTCAAGAGCGCCAAGAAGCGTCACCCGGACTGCCGCGTCGTGCGTCGCCGTGGTCGCGTGTACGTCATCTGCAAGAGCAACCCGCGCTTCAAGGCCCGCCAAGGCGGCGCGAAGAAGAAGTAGCCCAGAACTCTGGGTTGGGATGGTAGGCCTCGCTCTTCGGAGCGGGGCCTTTTTCAATTCAGCGTTTCTGATTCACGCCGCTTCTCGGAGTTCGTCCTGAGGCTCAGGCGCGTGAACCCGAGTGCGCGGCATCAGCTGGCTCAAGTCCACGTGTCGTCGCTTCTCGAACCGTCGCAGCCACACATCGATCACGACAAGCAACGCCGCAAACGCCAACAGGTAAGGCCATGCGGGAACCGGAACCGGTGGTCGTGTCGTCGCTGGAACCAAAACGTCATCCACGCTCGGATCGCGCAACCCTGAAGCCGTCGCAGCCAACGAATCGAGCAACGCACTATCCATCCCAAGCTGCGCAAACTCGCCTACTGAAGTTTGTTCGGCCACGTCCTCGCCGAGCAATCGACCCTGTTCATCGCGAACGCGCGCCATCGCCACGGTCGTATGCGCATCGTTGGCTTGTACACGCGCTTCCCAACGCCCGGGTGCCACACGCTGAAGCTCGGCATCCAAGGCCTTGGGCTCTCCGTTGGCCCCGTATGCAAACAACTCGAGGCGCTGTGGCGTGGCCTCGCCCAGTGGCGCATCCACGCGCACGGTGATCTGATCGCCATCCAACTCCAGTTCGACATCCGCCCGCGTTGGAGCTCGGCGTCGCTGCGCAAACCGCACGATCTGGCGCATCATCTGCCCGGCCCCAGGCCAGTCGTTCCAGGACTCGGTCCAGCGGCCGCCTGCATCGGTCGTCAGCGCGACGACGGTCCCGAGCCCGTAGCGCCACGATGCCAACAAGGGTTGTCCTTCGTCGGTGACGAGCGCGGTGTCGGCGGTGGGACGAACCTGCGATTGCACGAACCCCGACAAGGAGGGCACATCGCCGATTCCTTGAATCATCGGTGAGGGATCGGCGCGACGGACACCCATTGGCTCTTCGCGCAGGTTCGACAACGCCGCAGCTCGCGTCTCGGTCACAAAGATGCGACGCAGATCCGAACCACGCGTAGTCAGGTAAAAACGGCCGCCGCCTGCAGCCGCAAGGGCCTGCAGAAAACGCGTATCCGGATCACGCGCGTTTCCGATGCCGACCACGCTTGTCGTGATCCCTGCGGTTCGTGCATCCCGCGCAAAGTCGACCGCGTACGGAAGCGCGCGACCACAGGGCCGGAACGGACAACCCTGCCACTGTTCCTCGCTGTCAGCGGTGTCACTGAACAACAAGACGTGACGAATCGGCTCGCTCGCGTCGGTCAGCTCGCGATACGCATCCGCCAACGCCGTGTAGACGTAAATACCGCCACCGCCTGCACGAATCGAACGCACATCGTCGCGACGTGCGCCCAGTTCCGAGGCGGGTGCCAAACGCTGCGACCAGCGCGACGCGACATCGACCGCAGCAATCGCAATGCGGTCCGTTCCACGAAGGGTCGCTGCAGCTGCAAGCGATGCCTCAACAGCCAGCTCCATCTTGGTGTGCGTACCGACGCGAGCCCCCATGGAACCCGAACGATCGAGCATGACCGCCATCGCCACGGGCGGGTCATCGACCTCACCTTGATCTTCGATGCGAATTGGAAGGATTCGCGCCAGCGCGGTGTCGGCGTAGTCCGGACCAAAGCCAAACGCGCCTCCGGTTGCCACCAGTCCGCCGCCTTGGTCCCGCACAAACTCCACCAACGCGTCCTGCGCTTGCGTGGACAAACCCGACACGAGACTGACTTCACCGGCTCGCTCCAACGGAAGGTCGGCAAGGACAACCAAGTCGACTTCACTGAGCCGGTCTCGCTCCAGCCGACCGTCGGTCAGCTGAAGATGCTCGACCTCGGCTTCAGACTGTCGAATCGCGTCGACCAAGAGCGTGGGCTCATCGCCAAAGAGCGTGACGACGAGCACCTTGGGTTTACCGGTCACCAATACGGCCGACTTGCGGCGCGTCCGATCAAAACGTTCGCCCGTCGACGAAAGGATCTGCGCTTCGTATACGTGCATGCCCGACTGCGCCTGCGACTCGGTGTGTCTCACCGTCGCTCGGCCGTTCTCGTCAAGCGTGGTCCAACGCGCACCCATCGCAACGTCGTCTCGGTAGTGCTCCACCAACACACGCTCATTGGGTTCGCCACGCACCTCGACTTCGAGTTCGACCGACTCGCCTTCGGCCACGCGCGACTGCACCGGAGCCATGGCACCCAGATGCGTTCGTTCGCGCGGCGCCATACCGACACCGATGAAGTCGACGACAATCCCGTCCGCCGAGGCATCTTCCACTGCCGCGCGCAGATCCCCGCGGGTGGCACGACCGTCGGTCGCGACCACAATGCGTCGAGAGCCTTCATCCGGAAGCGCGGCCATCGCCAGGCGAACGCCGTCTTCCAGCACAGTCCCTGCGTTGACGATGAAGGGGCTCGCGGGTTCGTCACGTTCCAATGCCGCGTGATCCGCGACACGCACCACGGCGAGTTCGACCGAGCCTTGGGCCACACGCTCGCGAAGCTCCTGCAGGAACGTGTGGCCCATGTGTTGGCCACCTACGCTGAACGACTCGTCGATCACCAACATCACCGACTGACGTGAACTGGGCCGATCGAAGTCGGGAACGAACGCAGCGGCCACAATGACCGCAATCGCGATCGCGCGCATCGAGAGCGACACCCGCCTCATCGGACCCACCTGCGTTGGTACGCAAAGCCTTCCAGCGAGAGCAGCAGAACGGCCAGCACACACAGCCACACCGGAAGTGCCGGAATGCCCCACGTCGTGGGTGCCATCAGCGTGGGGCCTTGAGCTTCTGCCACCGGCAAACGTGCTTCGGCTGCAGGCGTGGTTTCCGCGATCACCGTTTCGCTCGCGCCTCCTAACCACGCTACTGCGTTGGCGACCAACACCGGATAGGCAACGCGCAACACCACATCGGAGCCATCGGGTTCAAGACCCAGATACACCCAGCGTTCGTTCCCCGCGCCACCTGCAGCGGCGACGGTTCCACCTTCGCCAGAGCCGTCGAGTTCGACCAAGGGCACACCACGACCTGGATCGACAGCCATCGCGCGCACGATCGTGACGCCGTCTAAGTCCACACCACGGGTGACCGGATGGTTGGGTTCGAGGGAACGAAACGTCGCGGCGTCACCTTCGAGAACACCCAGCGCGTCGACCTCCGAGGGCCAACGCGCATTGTCGCCACGTCCACCAAGAATCAGATGCGGCAGGTCCGGTCGCTGCGAGGGCGCGCCCAAACTGACCACCACGCTGGCCTCGCTCGCGTCCTCCACGAACGAGTCGATTCCCGCCGCGCGAAGTGCTCTCTCCGCGAAGAACTCACCGGAGCCTTCGGTATCGCCTTGAACAAACACGCTCGGCGGTGTGGTGGACCCGAGGTTCAACGTGCTCTGGTCGTCGGTGGCGACGGCATCAACCTTACCGTCCAGACCTTCCACGCGTGCGACCAACGACGCGACGGGAAGCTGCGTTCGAAAGCGCACCTCATGCTCGCCTTCCACGGCGATTTCCTCTTCGCCGATCACAACGCCTTCGGCTTCGATCCAAAGTCGAGCACGACGTGCCTCATCTCCGGCGGCGGTGACGGCAACCAGGATTTCACGGTCGTCATCGCTTTGCGCATCACGGGCTGGCCGCGCAGCAAACGTCGTGATCGCGAGGTTGTCGCGGCCTTCGCCAAAACGCTGCTCTTGGACTTCTACGTCGAGACGCAGGGTCGCCACATCGGTCGCGCCATCGTGCAGAAGCACCACACGGGCATCATCTTCTGCAGCCACCAAACTCGAGGCGAGTTGAAGCGCACGAGACACGTCCGCGGATCCTTGTTGCGGAGTGATCGCCTCGAGTGCTCTCGTGAGCGGACCCGTTTCGCGAGTCGGACCTGCCAAGCGGATGGGCTCTTCGCCTGCCGCAATCAACAGCACCCGATCACGCGGGGAGCGTGCACCGATCATGTCGTCGGCGGCATCGAGCGCTTGCTCAAGCGGTCCGTCTTCGCGCGTGCCCATCGACGCGGACACATCGATCACGATCGCGATCGTTTCGCCCGAACCGGTCATCATCGGCTGAGCCGCCGCAAAGGCGAGCGCCCAAATCGCGGATACGAGTGCGAGCAAACTCAGCAGGCGCGACAGAAACCGAAACCGCCGATTCCGATGCTTCGAAACGGCTACAACTCTCCAGCGCAACGTTGACGGAACGCGAACCAGGTTGCGTCGTCGACGCACCAGATACGCGACCAACAACGGCACCAAGAGGCCGAGCATGGCCAAGAAGATCGGTTGGGCAAAGGTCACGCCGCGCGTCCGGCCAAACCAGCGCCGCGGAGAAATCCAGCTTGAAGCGCACGTACGACGACTTCGTCAAAGGGTGTGTCGGTCGACACGCGCAGGATCGGCACCTGCAAGTCCGCGGCCTCGGTGTCGAGCACACGACGATGCTCCTCCAGTGCCTCGCGATATGCGGCGAGCGCTCCTTGTGCCGGTAGTTCGACGATTTCGCCTGTCTCCGAGTCTTCCAAGTCGCATCCGCTCAGGTCTGGCGGATCGATCTCGAACGGCGTCAGCACCTCGACGAGCGCTACCTCATGACCGCGAAGCCGCAGAGCACGTGCGCCGGCAATCGCTCCAGCGGGGTCGAGCAAATCGCTTAGGATCACGACCAGTCCGCGACCACCAAGTGCCGAAGTCGTTGCTGCTGCAGCGCTTTCCAAACGCGTCGCACGCGCTGGCTCCAGTTGGTCAAGGCGACCCAGAAGCCGATGCAGACCACGCTTGCCACCTCGGTCACGCACCACGAGAGTCGGTTCATCGGTAGCACTGACTGCGGCGACACGGTCTTCGTTGCCCAGCGCAATCGCGGCAAGCCCTGCTGCGATCTCGGTGCACTGACGAAGCTTCGTCGGAATGCCGTACCCCATCGACGCGCTGGTATCGACCACCAGTCCCAGTCGAAGCGGGGACTCCTCGGCGACCACCCTTACGAGAAGGCGCTCGAACCGCGCGTAGGCTTTCCAATCGATTCGCCGGACATCATCACCCGGTGAGTACGCACGCACGTCGATCGATTCGACACCCGAACCTGCACGACGCGTCCGACGACGACCACGACGCCGGGCTTCAGCCATTCTGCGCGACATCAACTGCAGACGAGCCAAACGCGTGAGGAACGACTCAGAAAGCAGCGAATGTGGGTTACCACGCAGTGCTTCGACGCGGCTCACGGTGCCTCCGGTGTGCTTTGGAGCACCTGTTCAACGACGTCCTCAGCACTCATCCCGCGAGCCTCGGCTTCGAAACCGAGCGCGAGGCGATGCCTCAGTACGGGTTGAGCGACATCGCGGATGTCCTCGATGGCGACTGCCGCTCGACCATCGAGCAACGCGTGGACGCGCGCACACTGCATCAGCGCCTGTACGGCACGCGGGCCCGCGCCGAAACGAACCTCGCTCGGTTCATGCGTCGCCAAAACCAAGCGCGCGGCGTAGGTTCGAACGTGCTCTGCCGCAGGAATGCTCCGCGCGATGGACTGCACGTCCATGAGCTCGTCGGGGTTGGTCACTGGTGCCGGGATCGGAGGATCTTCGGCACGTGCACCAATCGCCGCGAGAGTCTCGAGACTGGGCATCCCCAGAACCAACTTCATCAAGAAGCGATCGAGCTGTGCTTCGGGAAGCGGAAACACACCTTCCATCTCGATAGGGTTCTCGGTCGCAAGCACGAAGAAGGGCTTGGGTAGTGCAAGGCTCTGACCTTCAACCGTGACGGTTCGTTCCGCCATCGCCTCGAGCAGCGCGCTTTGCGTTTTGGGCGTGGCGCGGTTGATCTCGTCAGCCAGCACCAGGTGCGCGAAGATGGGACCGCGTCGAAACTGTAGGTCCTTGCCAGCATCGGTCGTGACGACCAGCGACGTTCCCACAATGTCACTCGGCATCAGATCCGGCGTGAACTGCAGGCGTGAAAACGACCCCTCGACCAAACCGGAGAGCGTTCGTACGAGCTGAGTTTTACCGAGTCCCGGTGCTCCCTCCAGCAACACGTGGCCGTTGGCGAGCAACGCTGTGACCACCTGACGCACGATGAGCTCTTGGCCGAGAATGGTTTCGTTGAGCGACTCGATCAGCCGCAACCCAACTTCACGTCCTTGCGCCTGACGTCGCTCGGATTCTTCCATGGTCAGGCGCGGTCCCGACTCGTCCGATCGCTGCTCACTGGGTTGCATCCTCTTCCCTTTCCCCGATCTCTTCTCGTTCGCCGAGGCGTGAGTCGGGTCGAATCATCTCGAAGTAACGACGCACGGCTTCGCGTCGTGCGGCGGGTACATCCTCGGAGGCCAACGCGTCTTCTGCGATCGCGCCGTACGAGGGGTACACGTCGGAGTACTGGGTTTCGGCTTCGCCGTTGCGACCGAGTCCCTCCAAGATCTGGACTGCGCGTTCGCCTTCGCGAACCTGACTGCGTGCGTGCACGTCGCCGTGCGTGTCCAAGCCCTCACGTGCGCGACCGGGCCGTCGACTTCCCGGTCCGCCACCATCGCGACCACCGGCACGTCCAGGTTGCTCCGCAAGTCCCATCGCGGCGAGTCGCGCGGCAAGACCTTCGGCCAATCCGCGACGCCCATCGCCTTCGCCTTGTTGGCCCTCACCCTGCTCGCCCTCTTGGCCCATCATCATTTGGCCTTGCTGACCCTCGCGACCCATCATCGCCAGCTGCACGTCGCGTTCGAGCATGCCAGCGCGTTCTAAGAGGCGCGCAAGAGCCTCGGCCTGAGCCTGCATGCGCTCTCGTTCGGCTTGGAGTTGCGCGCTGCGCGCTGCCGCTTCTTCCATCCGGCGCGCGGCTTCCTCCATCGCACCTCGGTTCATCGCGTCAGCAGCACGCGAGAGTGCTTCGGCCAGTTGTTCGCCGTGTCGCGAGCCTGATCGACGTGCTTCGTCGGCGGCACGACTCAGTCGCTCCAGCGTGCGTTGCCGTTGCAGCGCGTTGGTGTTCTCGGCGCTTTGCGGATCGCGCATGCGACGAGACAAGAGGCTCATCGATTCGTCTGCTTCCCGACGCCCTTCGTTCGACTCTCGGCTTGAACTCGATGAGGGATTCGCCGGTGTGCGGCGTGACGCATCGAGGTGTTCCGCCATGCGACGTGCCGCACGGTCCAACTGCCGGTTCTGATCCCGTCGCTCATGCGCTTGGTCGCGCATCGAACGCAGCTTCTGTAGCGCACCTTCGCGATCGCCACGTCCGAGGTCGCGCGCAATGTCGGAAGCTTGCTGGGCAAGACTCTCCGTGTTGGGTCGATCGCTTTCGGGTGTTCGCTCGGCACCTGGTTCGGGTTCGTTGATCTCGGTTTCCCGTTGTTCGCGCTCTTCGAGTTCGGCAGCCGCGTCAGCGAGTTCCGCTGCTCCATCGAGTTCTGCGACGGTGGGTGGAGACGTGAGAATGCGAGCAAGCGCGGGGTCGTACGAACCGCCGAGGGTGACCAGGACAAGCGCAAACAACCCGAGAGCCAAGCTTCGCCAACGCGGTCGGAGGCGTGGAAGCGGAAAGAGTTTGGGCACATCCACGTCGATGAGTGCTTGGTCGGCGTGCGCACGAGCAAGTTCTTCTTCAGGGGTGGTGCCTTGGAGGGCCCATCCGCTAGCCACGACTTCGCGGAGCTCCAATTTGGAGTCGATGCGCCGCGCCGCGTGAAGCTGGGAGGGGCGGCGACGGAAGATCAAGTAGAGCGCAACCCAACCCACCACGAGGGAGGCAAGGATGAGCAGGAGAGCGCGTGGGGCGCCCATGTAGACGGGGTCTTCGGCGCTGAGTGGCCAGAGGAGTGGGCGAGCGAGAGCAATCGCGCAGCCTGCGAGCAAGACCCGCATGCCGTGCTTGCGAAGGTTCGTGCGCGCACAGATGCGCGCGAGACGGCGCTGCGCTTGCTCGACCCTAGAGTGGATGCTCGAAGTCTCCATCGTTCCCAGTAGCCCTGACCCACCAAGACGTGACCGCCTTGGCGAGGATTGGCAGAGCAACCGCGGTGCCAACCCGCGAAGCCCAGTGAGACAGAGTCCTGCGAGCGTGGATTTGTTCCCGTCGTGGCCAGAGCGACGCAAAAGCGTGTCACCCCCTCCACGAACAGACGTCCAACCCCACCGTCTGGTCTACGGGGAAATCCTGGGGACGCGTGTAGCAGTTACCCGGACCTGCTCCGAAATCGCGCAAATTCGCAGGACTTTTTGAAAGAACCCCAAAAAGCCCAACCCGATGTGCATTCGACAGAAGCGGGTCGGTTTAGAACGCCGCGCATTTCGCTTCGACGAATCGAGCACGACGCAGGGCGTTTTTGGTCAGTTTGAAAAAACGCCCGACAAAATGAACCGTTTCGGACGAGGTCCGGGTAACTCGTAAACGCGTCCCCAGAATTTACTCGAGCCATGCTGGAAGTGCTTCTCGGGCTTTGAGCCACTCCGGTGGGATGGCTTCGGCTCCGAGCCGCGCTGCCACCAGTCCTCCCACGATGGCTGCGTGTGTGTCCCGGTCGCCTCCAGCGCTCACGACATCCCACAGCGCGTTGACGTAGTCGTCGGGGTTTCGCGCGGTCGCCCACAGGCAAAAGGGCGTGGTGACCTGACAGGTGATGTCTCTGTCGGCGCGCATCGCCTTCGCAACGTCAAGCGGACGTTCCTGCAACGATGTCTCCGACGCGCGAAGTATGCCGCGTTTCACCTCGCTGTCGGGCGTCAGTTCCAACACAAGTCGAAAGAACTCTGTTGCGTCGAACTCGGTGGGCTGGGCCATCACACACGCTGCAACCGCAATCGCAGCTGCACCCGCTTCCGCTTCAGGATGGGCATGGGTTGAGCACGCCGAACGAATCGCTTCGCGCGCCGCGTGCTCGGGTTCGTCGTAAAAGGCACCAAGCGGCGCGATCCTCATCACCGCACCGTTTCCATATGAACCACATCCCCCAAAAAGCGCTGCGCACTTCGCCATAGCCTCCCGACCGGACTCCACGTTGGGAAGCACTTGCTTCATCTTCGGACCGTAGCCTCGACCAGGCTCGTAGCGACGCACGAAACTCTCCGCAAGACACTCTGGATCGAGCTTGCCGTGCTCGCGCAACACTTCGAACACGCTACACGCCATCCACGAATCGTCAGTCAACGACCAAGGTGCAGGTGGTGTCGTTCGCGTCAGGAGACAGCGCCCGACTTCCACCGTGCGCGTGTTGAAGCGATCTCCAAACGCGTCGCCGACGGTCAGTCCCTCCAGCGACTCGCGAGCACGTTCGAGATTCACGCGCGCAGGTTAAGCACGCCCGCGCTCAACTCCAGGCGTTTCGAACTGCGCTCTCAAGTTCGGCGTCGGTTCCGTACACCTCTTCAGGATGATCTGACTCCACCAAACAGCGCACAAAACGACGCACGAGCGCTTTGGGAGTTCGGGCTTCACCCGTCGACGCACACAGCTCGTCGATCAAGGGCTGTCGCTGGCCAGGCTCCAGTTCGACCAGCTCTTGCAGCACCAGCGCATCCAACGCCTTACCGATCGAAGCCGCAAGCGCAGGACTCACCTCTGGCTCGGGTTCGGGTTCCATATCCATGGAACCGCCAAGCAGACGACCCAACGCCGCCGCCAGGCCGGCCGACTCTGTCTCGGTCATCGGAGGCAGGTCTTCCTCACTGAGCGCGTCACCGCCCTCACCTTCGATCAACCCAGCCAGATCGTCCGCTGCGCGCTCGATCGAGAGATCTTCCGCACGCAGCATGTGCACTTCACTTGTGAGTTGCCCATCGGGTCCCACAAGCATGCACACCAGGTCTCCGGCAAGGTGCTCGCCCACGACGATTCCGTTTGGACCATCCCACGCCGTTCCGAAGTCCTCTTGCACGGCGACTTCGAGGCTCTTCCAACTGGGTGGAAGCAAGATGGTCCACACCGAACTCGCACCGGGCTCCTCAAACGACTCCAGATCATCGATCAGATCATCGGGAATCGAGATCCCGAGACGATCGACAGCCTTGAGGATAGCGGTGCGCTTCGGGGACATCGGGCCGGCAGTATACCGCCAGCCCTCCAAAACTGAAGCAGTCAGTGCGTCACGGACAGGCGTCGAAGCAGAACTGGTTCAAACAGCTGGTGAAGCTGGTGAACAGTGTGCGGACATCGGGATCGTCTGTGCAGATCGGCGCATCGGGATCGTCCAGGCAGGCAGGACAGTTCGCGTCCTCTTCACATGCCGTCAGTGCATCGCAACAGAATCGACGGTGACAAAGGTCGCAACGCGCGGGTGTGAATGCTTCTTCAGGGAACATGCACATGGGCGGCTCTGGAGCCGGACCCATCGACGGAGCCAGGTCTCCTTCCGATGCACACTCACCATCCAACGCAGGTGAGACCACAGCACCGGGCATCGCGGTAAAGCTATCCGCCTCCACGCGCAGCCATCCCGAACCGCCACCACCACCGCCATCGGTGGTTCCAGCCTGGGCCACGGGTTCGACGAAGCTCGATCCCTCGCCACCCAAGTTCGCTTCTTCCGAGCCCAGTCCGCCTGTACCGCCGTCCACGCGCAACGTGCCATCGACGGTTGCGGTGCGCGCCTGAATCAGAAGCGCACCACCACTGCCGCCTCCGCCGCCGGGACCCATTCCGTCATCCACGGCGGCGTAACCACTCATGTTGATCGTTCCGCTGACCATCAGCATGGTCGTGGAGATCTGAAGCGCCGGACCACCTGCACCGGATCGCTCGCCAGTGCCCGCACCGCTCGACCCACCAAGAAGAGGTTCGCACTCCTCGTTGCCGTAGGGGTCAGGCGCCGGCGGGTCCAACAACGTGCCCCCACCTGCACCACCGACGGAGCAGTACGAAGCACCGCCGCCACCCGATCCGGCTTCGGGCAAACCGCCACCGAGTCCAAGGCCTGGACCACCTGCAGCAGATTCCACACCGCGTGCACCACCACCGACACCACCAGCTTCGGTACCGATGATCTCGCCATCGATCACCGCTGTCTCGCCGATGAGAAGAATTGTGGGTCGGCTCCCGCCGATGATCAGCTGTGCGCCTTCGGGAACGACCAACGAACGCATGGCGAACACGTTGACCTTGTCGTCCGCGCCATCGGGCACGTCGTCTTGGGCAAACACCTCGAACCGAATGTTGGGTCGAGCCTCACCCGTACCTTCAGCACCACTGTTGAGAAGCTGAAGTGGCTCCTCTGGATCGACCACGACATCGAGTACTTCCGTGACCGGGTCGAGTTCGATGCCCACCGCGTTGCCGTGCAGGTTGGCGACGTCGTAGTCGAGTTCGAGCACGTATGGCGGTCGCTCAGCCAAAGGCGTGCAGAGCGCGCCCTCGGGCAGGGTCGTGCACTCCTCATCTTCCTCACACGCTTCGGGGTCTCCAAAATCACATTCCGCCAAACAGCGTTGTGCAGCGCTCGTCGTCCCACACACCAAGTCGGCCATGCAGTCGTTGAACTCGCAGGAGTCGCCTCGACCGACCAAAGGTCGACCTGCGTCGCCGTCGAAACTGGCGTCGGGCATCAAGAAGGGAGGAGCGGAATCATCACCACACGCTGCGACGCAAAGCAGCGCAACCAAGCAAACACGCATGGCATTAGTGTGCCACAGCGCTCGATTGGAGTCGCGTTCGGCGCAGGTCAGAAACGCCGTCGCAACCAGGGCAGAACCAAGAGCACCCAAAGTGCTGCGGTGCCGGATGATCCCGCTGCGCAACCGCAACCGTCACCCCCGCTATCGCCTGCGCCTGCGTCGCGACCTCCCCCGTCGACTCCTGGACCGGCATCACTGCCCGGACCGGCGTCGCTGCCTGGGCCGGCATCCGCGCCGGGTCCCGCATCGCTCCCGGGACCTACATCTGAACCGGGACCCGCGTCGGATCCTGGACCTGCGTCGTCACCTGGCATCATCGGCTCACCGAGAAACACCCGCGTCGTATCGCAGGGCCCATCTCCGTCGTATTCGACTGCACCGAGATCGGGCATTCGATCGTCGCGCACGTTTCGACAGAAGTCGTCCGGCACCGTAGCCGAGGGTGTTCCCATGTTCACGAACGCAGCGCCGTCGACCAAGCCGAAGTCAAACGCATCCGGGTCTTCAAACCATCCGCGCATGTCGCCCAACGAGGCGATCAGGTTGTCGTTACGATCGCTCGTTGCACCATTACGGTCACGAATCTCACCGGTGAGCAGATTCCCGTCCGCATCAACGCTTGTCGACCCGAAGCGAAAGTGAATCCCAACCGTGTTGAAGATGGTGTTGTGCGCGATATCGCAGCTCGCGCACGCGTTGATGTAGATGCCGACGTCATCGCAGTGCGCGATCACGTTGTTTCGCATGATTCCGTTTTGGTGTTCGGGCGTGCACGTCCCGTCCTCGCAAATGTTGGGCGGGCCCGAGCCGCCGCCACCAAACGACAACCCCAAGCGTGTTCCGCCATCGTGGTTGAGATCACAAACAACCAGGTTGCGCTCGATCAGTCCGTCGCGACTGTTTCCTTTGAGAAACGCGGCGTAACTGATCCCGTTGCCCATGCCTTTCGCGAAGTCGTGGATGAAGTTCGCGCGGATGATCCATCGTCGGCCACCGACGACGTCGATGGGCGTCACAGGGTTGCCGGTATTGCGAATCGCGGTGTTGTGAAACTCGTTGCCTTCGACGAGCACGTCGTCGGGCCACACGCGAGGCTCGCCCTGCCCGTTGGCTTTGATTTGCGCGTTGAAGTTTCGTGCCTCGTTGCCACGAACGATCGTGTTGTCGGCGCGCCCGACGATGTGCCAGGCGTGTTCGCAGCTATTGTCGTTGCCGCAGGTCCCTTCGACCACCAGGTCTTCGAAGACCCAGTAGGGCTCATCGACAAAAAAGCCTTCGACCGTCCCACTCCCGAACTGCACCGTCGCACCTCGGCGGTTGACTGAACGCACCACGATCGGCATCGCTTCGGTTCCTGCACGCGGCGTATTGAGGTTGCCGTCCATCGAATAGGTACCGTCGGCGAGTTCGATCGTGTCCCCTGGCATCGCATCCGCGTACGCCGCTTGGAACTCACTGGCATTGCTCACCGACACCGTTCGTTGGGCGAGAGCGACCGAGGACATCGACAAGAGCGAAACGAAGACAAGGACACGCATGGGTACATGCTACCAGGAGCTGAATGCGCTAAGAGTCTCGCCATGAAAAGCGCGGTCACGGGAGGGTGTGGGTTCATCGGACAAGCGATCGTGCGTGCGCTTCAAGCACGCGGCGATGAAGTTCGCGTGCTCGACATCGCGGACGCATGCCCGGTCGAGGGCGTGGACTATCGCAAGACCGACATCACCGACCGCGAAGCAGTCGACAGTGCCCTGCAGGGTGTCGAGCTGGTCGTCCACAACGCTGCGGTCGTGCACACGCGTCAAAGCGACGAAGCGATTTGCTGGAAGGTGAACCTCGGCGGCACGCAAACCGTGCTCAACGCAGCCCGCGACTTGGGCATTGGGCGCTTCATCCAGATCAGCTCCGGCAGCGTGGTGTACGAAGGGCGTGACATCGAGAACGGCGATGAGTCACTGCCCTACGCCTCAGTGTCGCAAGCCCCGTACGCCGATTCGAAGATCGCTGCGGAACGTTGGGCGCTGGAACAGAATAGCGAGGCGATTCGTACCTGCGCGCTCCGACCGCACGTGGTGTTCGGACCAGGCGACGCTCGGTTCATGCCGGCCCTTCTCGCCAAGGGTCCGAAAGGAAAGTTGCGCGTTCAAGTCGGCATGCGCGATTGGCTTTCGGACTACACGTACGTCACGAACCTTGCGGATGCTGTTGTGCTCGCAGACGTCGCGTTGAGCGAAGGTCGCGCCGGCGGCGAGGCGTACTTCATCACGAATGGTGAGCCCATCCCGTTTTGGGACTTTGTGCGCAAGGTGGCAGCTCGCCTCGGTTGGCCGCCGATCAAGTATCGAATCCCTCGCGCGATTCCCTATGGTCTTGCAGCCGCCAAGGAGACACTCGACGCGATGCGCGGCATTCGTGGCGCACCGGAAGATGGGATGTCCCGATTCGCGATTCGGTACTTGTGTACGCACCATTACTTCAGCATCGACAAGGCGCGCGCTGATCTGGGCTACGTTCCTGCCGTGACGATCGACGAAGGGATCGAGATCACCTGCAAGCACCTCGAGGAAACCGGACAGGTGTAATGTACGACGTGGTTGTGGTTGGGCTTGGCGCGATGGGGAGCGCCACGCTTCGCGCACTTTGCCAGCGCGATGTCGACGCACTCGGCGTCGATATGCACCAACCGCCGCACACACTTGGAAGCTCACACGGGCATAGCCGAGTGTTCCGGACCGCGTACTTCGAACACCCGGCGTACGTGCCGCTGCTGTTGCGAGCGCGCGAGTTGTGGAGCGAGCTCGAAACCGAAACAAGTCAGACACTCTTCCGGTCGACCGGATGCTTGACCATGGGTCCGCGAGATCACGTGCTGACGCTGGGTGTCCAAGCAAGCGTTGCGCAATACGAACTGCCGCATGAGCTACTCGGCACCTCGGACATCGAAGAGCGCTTTGGGTTCAGCCTGAACGCCAACGACATCGGCGTGTACGAACACGATGCAGGCTTGGTGGAACCGGAGAAGGCGATCGCAGCGATGCTGGATGGGCTTCCCACTCGACAATCTCAGGTGACCAAACTCGAAGTGCACGCTGACCACGTTGTGGTTCACGCCGACCAAACCATAGAGGCGCGTCGGGCCGTTGTTTCGGTGGGTGCTTGGCTCGCGAGAGGCGTCGCGAATTACCAAGCGCCGCTAACGGTCATGCGCCAGGTCCAGCACTGGTTTCAACCGGTGCAATCCTTGGATGCTCTGCCCTGCTTCATTCATGTTGCGGGCGACATGGCGGTGTACGGACTCCCGCCGCACAAAGAGCGCGGCATCAAAGTGTGTCGACATTACGGCGGACAACTCACCGAGCCCGATGCTCTTGATCGCACGCCTCACGACAATGACGAGCACGATGTTCGCGCGTGGATGGAGAAGCATCTTCCCGCGGCGAACGGCGCACTCGAACACGCCGCAGTGTGCATGTACGGCCTAAGTCCGGATTCGCATTTCGTAATCGGCGCGCATCCAGCCCATGAAAACGTGATCCTCGCGGGCGGCTTTTCGGGACACGGGTTCAAGATGGCGCCCGTGATCGGCGAGGTCTTGGCGCAGCTGGCGATCGATGGCCGGTCCAAGCACGACATCTCGCTCTTTGATCCGAACCGTTTTGCGAACCCGCGCTAGCGCCGACCGCCCCGATTGGGTGTGTTCGACTCAGAAGACGAAACTGGGAATCGTCGGAGAAAACGATCTGTTTTTTGAGGAGTTCGGGTCAGATCTGACCCTGTCCCCAAAATCCTCCCCCGTTCGTCGACCTATTCTTCCTCGGCGAGTTTCTCCCGATGGGCTTGGTACGCGCGCTTCATCACGTCGATGCGCACCAGCAGCTGCTCACGCTCCAGCAACAACCCACGGAACAGACGGCGTCGCGTCCGAAACAACGTACGCACCAAAATCCGCGAACGAAACAGACGCAGCCGCTGGATGTAGCGCAGGTACCAAACCCCGGCGATCGGCAACGAGATCAGATAGCCCGCGACCGCCCAGTAACTCTCGGTTCCTCCGTACACGCTTCCACCAAACAGCGCGTAGAAGAGGCCGAAGAACATGAAGCTCCCCATCACGGCGCGGATTGCGCGAATCGCTTCTTCTTTGGCGCCCAACGCAAAACGTCTCGTCAGTCGATAGGGAATGAAGTTGTGCACCAAACCCCACAACGCGATTGGAGCGAGCGCTATCGCGTACGTTGTCCAGCGCAATGCTTCACGTCGTGCACTCAGACTCTTGGCTGGACGGTCTGCAAAATCGGCACGCAGACGGAGTTGCCTCAGGTGGGTGTCGTAGCGCTCGATCCCGCGTCGCAGATCGTCGACAGCTTCTGGGTCGTGTGTCTCAAAGTGATCGACGGCGTCAGCGATCCACTGTCGAACCTGAAAGCGCCCTTCGAGATCTTTGTGTTTTCCACCTCGGCCAACCGCGCGTTGCAAGAGCTTCTCGTCCACCGTGCGCAGATCGATCGTTCCGATCAGTTCCTTTTGCAGCTGCTCACCCACCAGTGCATCCACCGCGTGCACGAAGTCGGTGTGCTCCATGTCCTTCACATGGACCGCCAGCGTACGCATCTGCTCCTGCACGATGTCGGTGAGTTCCCGTGCGGCTTCGCGTGGCTCGGCACGGTGTTGCTCGAGCCAGTCACGCACTGGGATCGGCTCGCCAATGCGAACCAGTACACGCGCGAGAAAACGATCGCGGTCTTCATAGTTGAGACCGATGGGAACGATTTTCACGTCCGCGTCGTGAAGGTCTTCCGCACCCAAGCCAATCCGGGACACACCGGTTTTGATGTCACGCACGTGCCGGATGGGCGCATTCTGGCCTTCTGGAAAGATGCCGATGACTTCACCGCGTTGCAGCACTTCATATGCAGCACGAAACGCGTCCTGATTGCCCGAAGGATCGGAAGGACCATCTTGGCGGCGATAGATCGGAATCGCGCCCGCGCTACGTAGGAACGCACCCACGAACGGGTTCTTGAACAGACCGCTGCGCGCGAGGAAGTGAATCTCTCGTTCGATCACCGACCCGAGGACAAGCGTGTCCATGATCGAGTTGGGGTGGTTGGACGCGATGAGCAGCGGTCCCTCACGCGGAACATCACCGGTGACCTGCAGGTCGAGGAAGTAGAAGTCCACCGCACGGCGAAACACGCGACGAACCTGCCGGTAAATCCACGGCACGTCGGGACTCTACCGGGAGTCGGAACGGTTAGACCATAATCTCGTCGAGCGGGCCCATGTACTCGGGTCGCCCACGAAGATCGCGGTCACCGTAGTAGTCGACCTCGACACCCATCGCGTGACAAATGCTGGTCAGGAGTTTGTTGTGCGGAATGCGGTCACTTGAGTCGATGTTGCGCAGGCGCAGATAGCGACCCAAGCGCAACGTGCGGTTGTCGCCGCCAGCGATCACGATCGGATGCCGGGTGTGCTGGTTGTCGTGCCCGTCGTGGCCAAACTCGTTGTGCCAATACACGATCGTGTTGTCGAGAATGCTTCCGCCCGAAGGGTCGAGCGGGTCGATCATCGAGTCGAGTTCCTCCAACACAGCCGCAAAGTGCGTGGCGCTCCAGCGCAAGCCGGCGAGGTAACCCACGCGCAACGTGTCGAGCAAACCACCCGAAGCACCCCAGTAGTCGTGCACCAGATTTTCGTGGAATCGGAACGAATCGCCGTAGTGCGCGAGAACCTGCGGGGTTCGAACCGACGGCAGATCGCTGAACCAGTTGGGGAAGTCGTTGAGGAGATGCAGGGTTGCACAACGCGACTGACCGCAACCAAACGCTTGGCCGATCACGCGCGCATGCAAGCGCGCCACGGTTTCGACGTCTTGGTACTGCGAAATGCGTCCGTCACGTCCCGGCTGGTCCATGCCCGTGGTGGTGCAGGCGCCCATAAAGCCACCGGGTCCCGTTCCAGGAACCAGTTGCACGCCCGACATCGCTGCGATGTGCGCATCGAGTTTGCCCTGTTCAAGTTCGACCGTTAACCGCTCGCGCAGGCGTCGCAGAACCGTGTCGTTGTACGTCGCGATGCGGTTCGCACCATTGGTGTAGTCAATCGTCGGCTCGCCCGGATCCGGAGGCATGTAGTCCTCGGGGAACGCAGTGCGGAAGATCCGATCGGGGCTGGTCTCCGAACTGCGTGGGAGTCCTGCATCGTCGAAGCTCATCGCCTTCCACGTGCCGGCACCTTCGATACCTGCGTTGAGCAACGCAAACGCACCAAGCTGGGAGTGAAGCCAGAAATCCAACGAGGGGTGCCCGTCAAAGTTGCCTTCACGATTCTCGGGCGCCTGCGCACCCGTCAGCATTGTGCCTTGTTCGTTGTGACCGTGCGCCGTCCGCACGCCAGGCCGGGTCCCCTCTTTGGTGACCTGCGAGTCCATGCCGTCGAGCACGGTGATCTTGTCTCGCCACGCCATCAGCGGCTGAAGCACGGCCATGTCGTAGTCGAACGTCAGTTCACCGAGCGCCATGTCGGTACTGGGCGGTTCGCCGCCACCGCTTGTGCGCGGGATCCACCAGTCTCGATCAACGCCGTGGGGTGTTCGCACAGCCAAAAAGCGCATCGGCCCCATGGACTGGGCGTTTGCGCGGCGAGTGCGCCTCAGGAAGGGCGCACCCAATGCACCCATGCCCATCAACGCGGCAAATCGTCGTCGTGAAATCGGCATTACTTCCTCCGCTCCACGAACGCGGGATGTCGAACCATCGCGACAACCAGCTCTTCGAATGAGGTGTTGGCTTCCACAAAACTCTCATGCGCGTCGTGCGTCCAGCTCACGGCACCGGGATTGCCGAGGTCGTAGCCCACCATGAAGTGCGCGAGACGCTGAACAAAACAATGTTGAAACTCGAGGTCGTCGGCCAGCGCGCGCGAGAGCTCCGGCGCAAAATCGAACGAGCCTTGAATCGGCAACGTGATGCTGGTCTCAACCGGGCGGCCATCGTCAGCGTACTCGGTTTGCCAGGAACCATCGCTTGCGTAGCTCTCGAAGATCAGACCGACTGGATCCGCCACGCGATGGCAACCGCCACAGACCGAGTGGTTGCCACGAATCTGAACAATCTCGGCCACGCTTGACTCCGGTCCGGCCAACGCGGCCTGCTCGGCTTCGATGTCCAAGTCTTCGGGCGGTTCGATCTCGTGACACATCGCGTCTTTGAACAGGCCCATCCCGCGACGCACCACGTTGGCGCGACCACGCTTGCCATGACTGACCAGCCAGGCTGCCTGAGTCAGCAAACCGCCTCGCTGCATCGGATCGAGATCCACGCGCTCCAGTCCGCTTCCGGAATGATCGGCACCGTAGTGCGCGGCCAACTCAGGGCGCGTCCAGGTGTGTGTGGACGTGAAGAGATCACGAAACGTACCGCCCTCTTCCACGATGATGTTGCCGACAAACGTTTCGTATTCCTCGCGAACTTGGGCCACCAAGTCGTCGCTCATGCCCACTTCCGCACCCTGACTGTAAAGCGTGGCCATGTGCAGCCACTCCCAGAAGAAGCGTTGCCACATCGGAGCGCTCTGACTCATCAAACGTCGCGCTTCGGACTCGCGCACATCAGGGTCATCAAGTCGATCGGCCCGGTCGAGCAGCATTGGGTCGGGACCACGATCGGTGATCGCGAACGCCAAGAGCGTAGCGATTTCTTCACCCGTCAACTCGGTGGTCTCGTCGTCGCGATCGTTTCCGAGTTCGGTTCGGTACAGGAAGCTGGGGTGCAGCAGAATCGCTTGGATCATGCCTTGGTAGGCAAAGTCGAAATCGTACTCGGCGGCGTTCTCGTCAAAGAGCGTGCGCAACTCTTGCTTCTCGTCGTTGGATACCTCGCGCCGAAATGCTGCTTCGGGTAGCCAATCGAGAACCTGGTCCACGCACGCGGCGTTTCCAAACGTGTCGCAGCGTGCGCGTTCGGCGCCACCTTCGCGTACCCACACGGCGATCGAACGCGCTGCCGTGGCGAAGGTCTGTGCGTTGCCGTCGTTGATGCGTCCGTTGGCTGCGATGTTGGTCAGGCCGTTCTCGCCGGTGGAGGCAGGCAGGTCGACGTCAGGCGCTCCCGGCCCGAAGAGTCGTTCGATCTCGCTGGCAAAGTGGTGCGGCGTGAGTCGCCAAACACGAACCTCGAAACGAACGTCTTCAGGATTGAAGTTGCCTGGACCGCCGGGTCCGCTCGGACCTCCGGCGTCGCCGATCGTGCCTTCACAACACACGCAGAACGCCAACGTGAGAGTAAGGATCAACCGCATGAAGGAACTATCGTAGCGTATCGAGTCGTTCGACGCGCGACGTGGTTTTCCCTACTCGCAACCATGCTGCACAAGTGACCACAGCTGTTGCGGTTTTTGAACGCTAGCGCAGTCGTTGTGCAGCGTCGCGATCGTCCGGATCGAGTTCAAGCGCACGTTCATAGGACTCTCGCGCATCGGCGTTCTTGCCTTGGGCGCGCAGCACATCACCAAGCAGAACGCGGTAGCGCGCACGACGTCGTCGGAGTCGCACGGATTCGCGCGCCCATGCTTCGGCGGCATCGAGTTGGCTGGCGTCGAGGAAGTGACGCGCGAGTGCTTCGGCCGCATGAGGGTTGGCTTCGTCGGCGAGAACGGCGGCGTGCAGGAGTCGACCGCGTTGGGCCACGCGAGCGTCTTCGGCTTGTTCGAGCCAAGCGTCTGCACGTGCTCGGTCGCGTCCGCCGGAGATTTGGTCGGGTGTGAACACGGCGGGAGCGTTGGGAAGCTCAAGCTCGGCTTCGGCTTCGGCTTCGGATTCGGTTTCGGCTTCGGTCTCGGCAACGGCTTCGGCTTCGGCTTCGGCTTCGGCTTCGCTCTCGGCAACGGCTCCGGCTTCAGCCTCGGTCTCGGCCTCGCCGTCGGTTACGGCTTCGGCTTCGGTCCCGGTCTCGGTTTCGACGGGCGGCTCGACGGGATCGATCACTCGCGTCGGACTCGCGATCGGCTCGAGCGGTTCGGTCGGCATCGTGCCATCGCCCGTCGAAGCTTCCGTGAGCGAGGGGTAAAAGTACGCGAACCCACCAATCGCCATCGCAGCGATGAGCATCCCGCCAATCGCGAGTGCCATTCCGCGCTTGGACGATTCGCCATCGACTGCAGGGTGCGCACCCGCCGCATCGGCCCAAGGCGGCGCCGCGGGAGGAGGTGTCTCCACAGGTGGCGGAGGTTGGAGCGGCTCAGGCATCGGCGTCGCATCAAACGCTTTGCGTTTGACCGTCGAGTCGGCATCCGCGGGTGTCGGAGGCGGCGCAGACGAACGCGGTGCATGTGACGGTGACGACGCACGCGGAGGCGCGGAAGAACGAGGCGGCATCGGTGGAGCCGATGCACGTGGTGGCGCGGAAGACCGCGGTGGGGGCGGTGTCGAACGACGCGGTGGTTTTGAACCGCGCGGAGGTTTGGAGTCCGCCAACATGCGCACGAGACCGCTATTGGGCGCCGGCGGAGGAGGCGGGATCGACGACATCCGCGGTGGATGCGACGAAGGCGGCGGCGGATTGCTGGAAAACCCACGCGTTGGACGACCACTCGGAGTCACACCAACCGGTCGCAGCGGCGAAAGCTCAGAATGATCCGAGGGTGGCGCCACACCTGGATCGGTGGTGCGTTTCTTCTCAGGACGAACCGAAGGGATGTCGCGACGCGTTTCCGTGTCGTCCATCTCCAACTCGAACCCGGCTTTCTTACGCGCGATGTGTCGTTCGACCCGACGCGCTGCTTCATCGAGAGCGAACTTCTGCGTGGTCTCGTCGTCGGAAGGCAAGTCGACTTTGTCGATGACGGTTTCGGCAAACACGGGTCCATCGATCGTCGTCTTGGGATCGCTCCACTCGTCACCCGCATCGGTGTCTTCGCCCGAGACGTCGTAGGTGATCGCCGTGTCGGCTGTGGGCGGAACCGATTCTTTGATCCGACTCTCAGGTGTCTCCACCCGCAAAGTGATCTCTTTGCTCTCCGCGGCTTTGCTGGCTTCGATGAGTTTGGCCGCTTCGTCGCGTCGTGTTTCGCGCGTCATCGCCGCAACGGGGCCCAAGAGTTCCAGCTGCGCCGCGTTCAGCGCTTCACCAATCGGCGCCATCACGTTCATGACTTGCGCAAACGTACGGCGACGCACTTGGCCACGAGCATTCTTCAACCGAAGCGCCGCGCCCAACGCTTCGATGCCCTCAATCCGCGCTTCCTGGTCCGCTTTGGCCCAAAGACTTGCGCCCACGACCAGATCCCCGCTGATCTCAATCCGACCTGCTTGCGTCTCGTCTTTGAACTCGAGCTGCAAGATGTCCGGTGTCGCTCCCGCCATCGCACGCAGCGACCGGGCGATCCCAACGCGCTCGAGCGGCACCGTAAACGCCGTACCCTTCTCAGCTTGCGTTCGGACGGTGCGATCGAGCGCGGTGAAGGGTTCGACAATCTTGCCGAGCGCCACCATGTCCGGTCGGTCGACAAAGGGCGGCCAGATGATCGACCACCGAAACTCTGCTGGCACCGCGGCCCACTTGAACCGAACGTGGGATTGGATGCGCGAGAGCACCCGTGGCTCGTCCTTGCCCGGTGCATCGAGCAGGATCACGTGTGGATCGAGAAAGTCGAGTCGATCAAGACCGCGGCCATCGAGGTTGGTGATGCCAACCGCGCAACCATGCGCGCGGAGTTCTTGGGTCAGCCCGTCGCTCAAGACAGGGTCATCGGCGATCAGCAAAATGCGCGCATCGCGGAACAGCCGCTCTGCGGAGGGAACCAGCGCCGACGGGGGCATCGACAGGCGCAGATCCTTCATTCGGCACGCCCTCTACGGTGCTTTGGGTCCACGTCCCCCACGCATTGATGTGTGCCTCATTCCGGCGCGGGAAGCCAGCTCCCTTCCCGGAATCGCGACGGTGACGGAATCCGAGCTTTCAGGCCACTATGAGCCGAGATGAAGCGGTGGATTTTGGTACTGGTGATCGCGCTCGGGTGTGGCGACGACGACGATCCCGCTGATGCGGCTATCGATAGCGCGATCGACGCAGGTTCGGATGCCGGTTCGGATGCAGGTACGGATGCACGCGGCCCGGTTCGCGCCCGCTTGAACTTTGACGATGACGCCGAGTTCTTCGCCGCACCATTCCCGATCGACACACGCAGACGCACCGACGGAAGTCTGCGCGTCGCGGACGTTCCCGATCGCGCCAACGGTCTCGTGGGTCAGTTGCTGCAACTGCTGGAAACCGGCGTCGAAGGCTTCGCGACGAACGCTGCGATCTTTATCCCTTTCGACGGGCCGCTCGACGCGGCGACGTTTCCGAGCTTGGAAGAGTCCGTCCAAGACAACGCGAGTGTGTTTCTAGTCGATTTGGGTAGCGGTGCTCGCATACCGATCGAAGTGCAACAAGCGTTTGGCGATACCTACACCGCTGACCACACGTTGGTCGCGTTACCGTTTCCCGGTGCGGTGCTTCGACCTGAAACACGACATGCGCTGGTCGTCACGGATGCCGTGGGATCCGAGTCCGGCTTCGAACGCCCCGATGCGCTCGTCGAGTTGAGCGAAGGACGTGTTCCTGAAGGCGCAGAGAGCGTCGCGGACGGCTTCGCCAGTCTCTTTGCGTGGATCGACGATAGCTCGCTCAACCGCGAACAGGTGATGGCCGCCACGGTGTTCACCACGGGCGATCCCTTCACGCGTTTGCAGCGCGCACGCGACGACGCAGCAGCAGCACCTGCAGGCGCGGTCGACAACTTCGTTCTGCTCGAAGAGTTCGACGATTACTGCGCGATTGGCGCAACCATGGAGATGCCGGTGTATCAACGTGGACCGGCACCGTATCGCGAGCCTCCCAGTGGCCAACTGGTTACCGATGCCACCGGCGCACTCGAACTGCAACGATCCGAGTCGATCGAAGTGGTGTTCACGTTGCCGAAGACCGCGATGCCAGAAACCGGCTACCCGTTGGTTCTCTACGCAGCAGGCTCGGGCGGAGTCGCGCGCCAAGTGATCGATCGTGGTGAACGCGCACGGACCGAAACTGGAATCGGGCCCGCACTTCACCACGCACAACAAGGAATCGGCTCGGTCGGTTTTGCGGCACCGCTATCGGGGGATCGCAGTCCGGATGAAAGCGATGGAACGCTGCACTTCTGGAACTTCGCCAACCTCGGTGCGTTTCGCGGGAACCTGGAACAAGCCGCGCTCGACATCACCAGCATGATCAACACGCTGCCCGACCTGCGCATCGACGCGTCGTTGTGTCCCGGCTCATCGGGCGAGGCGCGCTACGACACCGACCAGCTCTATCTCCAAGGCCACAGCACCGGAGGCACAATCGCCAGCATCGTCATCGGGATGGAGCCGCGACTCAACGCCGCGATCATCAGCGGCAGCGGCGGAAGCTGGATCTACAACGTCGCGCAAAGCACGGTCGAACTCGGCGAAGGTGTGCTGCTACGCCTTGCGGTGTTCGCGGCGACGCAGCTCGGTCGCGTGGCCGATGACCCCACGCGCTTCGATCTTGACCTCACGCTCTTTCAAACTGCGCTCGCGTCGTTTGAGGTGATGAGTTGGGGACGGGTCACGGCACTCGAATCCGACAACCCGCGTGATGTGCTCTTTATCGGCGGCGTCGTGGACACGTTTCACGAACCCCGGTTGATCAACTCGCAAGGCATGTCCTTGGGAGCAACGATGGCGCTCCCCGCAGCAGAGCCCACCTGGGAAAGCGAGTTTGCATTGGTGGGTTTGGACGGTGTGTCGCCGCCCATCAGCACCAACGTCAATGGACGAACCGTGGTGATGATTCAGCGCGACGAACCCCGCGAAGAGATCAACGGTCACTACGTGCCCTTCGAACACGCCGATGTGAAACAACGCTTCGCCTGCTTTGTCGCCAGTCAGGTGCGCGACGGGCGTCCGACTCTCTACGCGGAAGACGTGGGCCTCGACTGCACCGCGCCTTAAGCGGGCGGCGGCTCGGGGACCGGCGGGATGTCGTCCGGCTCGGACGGGCGATCGTCGATCAAGCGACACAGACCGTGAATGCACGCCGACTGACTGGTGCACGTGATGTGTTCCGGACCCGGCGTACTGCAGCCAGCATCGCATTCGCTCGCGATGTCTTCGCGGAGTTCCTCGATCATCTCGCCACGGACCGCCATCGCCGCGCCTCCCTCGGCGCAACTGCAACAACCCACCACGAGCACTTCGCAATCACTGTCGCTGTCGCAGGTGATCACTTCGGGATCGATCTCGATCACCGCCAGTGAACGATCCAAGGGAAGCGGTCGCCGCTCTTCGGTGATCAACGTGTCGTACTCGAACACTTCAAAAGGTTCGCTGACTTCAAGACCCGGCGGCTCTTCGGGCCAGTCATCCGTGTCGTCTTGTTGGTTGCGGTTGCGACGACGCGCACGGCGGTTCTGAGCGGCTTCTGCCACGGCCGCAATCGCCACAGTTGCAGCTGCACGCGCCAACGCACGACCTGCGGCACGACCTCCTGCGCTGCCGCAACCGGGAATCGCGCTCAGCAGGGCAACGCTAACGACGATTCCAACAACCGCTTTCGATGATCTCGCCGCGTCGTTCACCACGATACTCATACGTCCAAGCCCAATGCGCTGTTCCTTGAGTCTGCGCCCCGACGATCGTCCGATAGTACATCGACGTTTCGATGCAGTCCCAACCCTCAAAATCCTCCACGGGATCCAGCACTGCAAACAACGAATGAAAGCTGCTGTAAGCGAATAGTTCTCCGCTCACGCGCGCTCCACCTTTAGAAAACCTCCCGGTACGAAGTCCGGGGTACGCGCCCAGATCGACGAGTTGTCCTGCAACGCTCGCTTCGGTGACGTCTTGAAGTGTGTCGTTGCGCATCAAGCTTTCGCGCTCTTCGCCTCGCATCAACGTTCCGTACACAAATACATGCTTGGGCCAGTTCGGCGTCTTGTTGGCACAAGCTGCATCGAAGGTCTGCGAAGGGAGTTCGAATGCGTGCATTCCTTCCCGCACGATCGCAACGTAGTCGGACGTGGGTGGGACGAACTGGTTTTGTCGTGCTCCGTCGGTCACTCGATACGTGATGGCGCGTCGCGGCCCTTGTGAGGTGAGAACAGTGCCTTCGATCCGACGGTAGTTGCCTCGCCCGACACCTTCTTTTCGATCCAACACCTCAAGGTCGGCCTCGAACAGAACCCCCGGCGTTGCAGCGCCGACGTGCTCAACCAGATCGAGCGCGCCGCCTGCACGTGCGGTCGAGTGGTAGTGAAAGCGGAGTGCTGCGTCGGGCCAAAACGCAGTCGATACAAACTTCGGTTCGTGGCCCCACGCACGACGCAGTTCAGCGATGTTGAGGTTCGAACCGTAGGCGAAGTAGAGCATCAGAGCGGGGAACGCTCGCAGGCACGAAGTCGCTCAAACACCTGCCACGCTCGGGGATCGTTAGCGTGGACTGTGGCTGCAAACGCGAGTGTGTCCCACGCTTCGACCACGCGGCGTCGCAGGTTCGCCTGCACCTTGAGGTCGTCGTAACGCTCGAGCGCTCGGTTCAGCTGCGTCTGAGCTTCGGCGTAGACCACCGCTTCGTCGGAGTGCGCGAACCACCGTTCGATCTCGTCGCGTTGTTCTTGAACCACGCGTTGATGATCGGGATGCCAGGGATCATCCAAGAAGGGCCAGCGCTCGAGCAGACGAATACGCAGTCGGTAGTACGCGTCGTCGGCTTGGAGTTCGAGCTCGCGCGTCTGTTCCTCGTGCTCTTCCATCTCCAGCTGCAGTTCCGCGAACGCGCGTTGTGCGCTTTCCTCATCGCTCAAGCCCAGGTCACGCCCGAGTTCGGCGATCACCGTGTCTTCTTCGATGAGTTCCACGGCGGGACCGCCAAGCTCCATGTCCTGTTGCTCGACCGTCCACGCGAGCCAGCGTTCTGACGTGCTGGTTGGAACGTCCATCGAACGCGACGCAATGCGAGCACGCGTGTGTGCTTCAAGCATGGACACCTCGCCGTTTTGATCGAGGTCCGCGTTGACCGGACGCCCGTGACGATCCGTGCCTCCGAGCGCGCGAAAGAAGTGAAGTGCGTAGCCTTCTTGGCGAGCACGATTGGGATTTGGATCACAGCCGCTGGCTTCTTCGTCCCAACTTGTGGCGAAGACACCACAGCGGTCCTTGTCGGTGGGTCCGCGCTCGGGATCGCCTCGTTGGAAGAGCATGTCGGCGAAGCCACCACCAAAACAGGCGGTGTGAACGAGGCGTATGGGACGCGGTGAACTGTCGAGGACGCGGGCAAGATCGTCGACGCGCAGCGCATCGCCGCCCCACAGTCGCAACAGCGCATCCGCGGGCTCTTCACCGCTTTCGCCGTGACCACCCATGTAAAGCCAGAGCGGACCTTCACCGCCGTAAGCCGTGTCCATCACGTCGAGGAACGACTGAAACATTGCGGGTCCGTTCGCGTCGGGTCCTTGGACGTACTCGACGTCGCGGTCGCGCGGATCGAAGAAGCTGGCCAGACGATGTCGAAGCGACGCGTCCGCGGGTGAGGTGACTTGGACGAAGGCGTAGGCACCGCCGCCGAAGAGACGAATGCCTTTCGGGCCGAGAACTTGGTGTGCGAGATCCAAGTCTTGTGCGAGTGAGACTTGTGTCGATGCGGGTTCGACCCCGCCGACGAGCGCGACCCACTCAATCGGTTCGGCGATGTGGAGAACGCGTTCGCGATGTTGGGGTTCGCGAGAGTTGGGCCACAAGAAGAGGAACACCGGAACAATCCCGGCGAAGAACGCGATCAGTGGGCGGGCTGAGCGCACGCGGAGGTTGGTAGCACTTCAGCGCTTTGGTCGGTACGAGGTTTTTGTTTGGGCTTCACTCGATTCGGACCCGACCCCCAGGCAGAAACGCAAACGTACGGGTCACCCGCGTCGTCCAAAACCCATCGGTTGCAACCATCTCGAACGTTCCCTTGGGTCGCAGGTATCGCCAGACACGCTTCCCACGCGCTTCAAACCCGACCGCATGGCCGATGTCCCCGAGGACGTCCACGCGTACCGTCGCGCCCGGATCTGGATCGTGTACGTGCCAGGCGATCTCTAGTGCTGCGCGGTCGTATACGCCCGGTCGAGGCAAAGCGCGCACGAGCGTCGGCGGTGTTGATGACGCATCGACTGAGTCCAACTCGCGTCCGCCTTCCATCAACACGACCCGGCGACTATTCGGCGACGCAAGCAGTTCAGCACCGAAGTTGTAGAGAGTCGGTCCGGCGTCGAGCGGATTCGGTTCGACGCATACCGACCACAGCCGAACAGGCACACTCTGTAACTCCCGTCCCTCACCGTCATGGAGTGCCAGTCGGTACCGAGAGTCTTCCGCAGGAAGACTTTCGGCGAGACTCTCCGAGTCTCGACGCGAACGCGAAGCGTTCGGACTCGGAGGGGGGACCCAGAGGGCTTTGCCCGATGGGGGGAGGGTTTGGAGAAAACCTCCCAGGAAGAAGTCGGACTGGGACGACGAACGCTCACGTGGTTCTACTTCGACGCGTCGGACCGAGCGGATGGTTGGAGCCTCCTCCCCGACGCGCCCACCCCGCACATGGAAGAACTCCTCTCGCGGTGGTGGTGCTTCAATCGTCGGGCCGTGCTTCTTCTCGAAGCACACCGGGTTCGTCGGTTGTGGGAACGCGCTGACCACGAAACCCGCGAGGACCAATGTGCTTATGCGAACGACGAGGATGAGAGCGAACGCGCGTAGCACTCGATGAGAGACACGCGGAAGCAGCTCGAATTGGTTTTGGAAACGGTATGGGCTTAGAAGGCGAAGGGTTCGGTGGAAGGACGAATGATGATTCTCTTCGTGTCGGAAATGACCGCGTAACTCTGGACAACGCGGGTCTCCCAGAAACCGTCGGTCACCACGATCTCAAAGAGCTCGGCAACAACTCGAAGGCACAGCAGAACGAGGAAAAGCCGAACCACACTGAAGTGACATGTGTCGGTACCGAGTGTTCCGAACGTGGTTCGTTCCGAGGAAACGCGTCGAGGCTCGGTAAACTGGTTTACCTGTCCCTAGGGTTTACCGGGGCACGGGCATGGAGCACTCGTGCTTGCACTCGTGCTACGGCGCAATCGACGGCAATCCGTCGCTTACCCAGCTTCCGAAAAAGCCACTGATCGTGGTCTGGGCTCGCTCTCCGAACGCCACAAAATGCCCGCCGTTGTACTGGATCAAACCAGCTGTTGCCTGACCTCCAGCCACGTTGCCCACCACGGGACCTGCGATCGGCGCAACACCCAACACATCCAAGCCCTCAACGGGATGGAGCTCGGGCATCAACAACGGAATTCGACCCGCTGCAGCCAACGCTTCAATTCCACGCGGCGGCGAAAACGCGTCGGTCGTTCCCTCGGTCTGCAAAATGCTCTTGGGCGCAAAGCCCTCACGCGGGTTCTCGAAAAACATGTGCGCGTAGTTGTTTGGATCCGCCGAGTCCGCCCACGTCTGCATCAACGCAAAGATCGGATGCTCATAGACCAGGTGCTCGTCCATGCTCTCCTGCGGGCTCAACCGAAGCAGCAAACGCACCAAGTCCGGAATGCTCAGCGGTTCGGTCTTCTCCACCAACGCGATCGGCAAGTGCGCGCCTGCACCACTCAACACTCCACCGCGCGCTTGGTCGTCCACCGCCAAGAACAAGGGGCCGTTAATTCCACCCTGGCTATGTCCCATGAAGAACACGTTGTCAGCATCGAACCCCGGCGGGTCGGCAATGACGCGGTCCGACACCTGGTTGTTGATGATGAAGCGCGCCTGCTGAACGACATCCAACGCTGCCTGTTTGTTGTTGTCGCGAAACGCAAACGGGTTGATGAAGTTGAACACCAACGCTTCGGGTCCGGACTCGGTCGGGTTTCGCGTTCCATGGTGGATCTGATCGACGCCCATGGTCGCGACGCCCACCGACGCCAACGTGCCTGCAACACCCAGCGCCGACTCAAAGTCGCCACCGGTTCCATGCGCATAAAGAACGACCGGCCAACCGTTCTCGGGCACTTCGCCGTTGGGGATCGTCAACGAGAAGCGAGCGTTGTACGTGCCATGCACCACCGGGTCACCGGCCGCATCGATGGTCACTTCACCGCCACCATCCAAGTAGGGAAGCTCCCCCGACTGAAAAATCGGTGAGGGATACGCACCGTGAACCAGCGTGTACCCATCTTCGTCGTCACGAACCCAACGCCACTCTTCCGCGACGGGCTCCGGTGGCGGTTGACGAACCAGCCAGTCGCGCGCCGCAATGAGATCACCAACAGGATCTTGGGTGGTGAACACCGCCATGTTGAGAATCTCGGTGCGCGGCACTCCGTTGTCCGCCAGCACGTCCAGCGCGGGCTCGTAAACCTCGGCGGCGGCGTCGATCGCGGGATCGCTGTTCAGCGACCGGTCCAGCAGCGCTGCCAAGTCATCACTCGGCTCGAGTTCACGACCATCTGCGGCGATCACCGAACGCGTGACAACCACTGCATAGGTGGTTTCAGGTTGGAGCGGAACACCGTGCACAGGGCGAACGGCCAACGCGTGCCCCGGCCAAATCGAAGTCTCGGGATCCCAGTAGTGCAACACCACAGGATGGCGCGAACCCACACCACCACTGGAGTCATCCACGTTCATGATGAACACCGATGATCCGGGCTCCATCGCGGCAAGTGGAGTCTGGGGCAAGGTCGACTCGTCGATCGCAGTTCCGAAACGGAGGAACGCGGGCGCACTCACGCTGTAGCCCTCGAGACGGGTGGAGATCGCTTCGGAGTAAACGTTGAGCAACTCGATGTTTCGCGGGTTGCGAAACCCACGCACGTCGATGAAGCCATCCGCACGACGGACATCGTTTGGCCACGGCAAATCGAAGAAGGGTTCTTCGCCGGTTCGCGGTAACGTGAACATCCCCACTGCTTCGCCATTGGGGTTCGGCCCCGAATCCCCACAAGCCAGCACCAAGGCGAGCGCCATCCACACGAAACGCATGGACCGAATCTAGCAGGTTCCCGGCGGGAAGCTGTCGACGAGTGCCTCTGGCGCTCGTCGCGAACGCGAAGCGTTCGAACTCGGTGGGGGGACCCGCGGGGCTTCGCCCCGTGGGGGGAGGGTTTGGAAAACCCTCCCGGGAATAGAGGTTCCCGCCGCGTTGCCCCCGGACCCTTCCGAGGTCAGGTTTGGCCAATGCGCAAGGTGATCGCGGCGGTCGTTGTGCTGGCTTTGGCGGCTGGCGGCTGGTGGCTCTACGCCGACTACGCCATGCGCGATAGCGCCTCCCGGCTCGCCACAGCGGTGGGGTCTGAGATCTTGGTTGTTCGCGAGAACGTGGACGGGCTGCCCGGCGAGGAAGCGATTCGCAACGCGATCTCGGAACGCGCTCGCGAGCTCGGTGCAGAGGTCCCGGAACTCAGCATCCGTGTCGAAGCGATCGAACTGACCGAGCGTCAGCCGCGTCCCAATCAGTTGGAAAAGATCCTCGATCGCATGCGAAAAAACCGTGTCGGGATGAGCCCCACACGCATGGGTGGAGTCTCGATCCGGCCGCAACCGCGCACGCTCGCCCGGAAGTACGCCGTGCACGGCCAGATCGTCGTCTCCCACGGGATCTGGTCGCACCGGCAGCCCCTCGATGTGGAGAAGGTCCTGCAGAGGCAGCAGGTGCAGTGAACTGGTATGCTGGCCGCCGCATGCGAAGCGTCGGACTGCTGTTCGTCCTCGGCTCTCTTGTGACTAGCTCTGTTGTCTGCGCGCAGGCTGACGAAGAAGTGCGCAACGAGTCGGCTCGTCAGATGTTCCAGGATGGTCTGGCGCAGGGACAAGCCGGTCGCTGGACCGATGCCGAACGACGTTTCGCACAAGCACTCGAACTGCGATGGGCGGGACCGATCGCGTACAACCTCGCACATGCTCGCGTCGAACTTGGCAGGATGGTCGACGCGTTGGACGTGCTCGACGAAATCCTTGCTGCGACCAACGAAGTCGACGCAGATGTGCGCGCTGCGAGCACCGAGCTTCGCGACTCGGTTCTCGGTCGGGTCGCCCGAATTACTGTCCAGATGGATGGCGCCGCGGATGGTGTCCAAATCACCATCGACGGTCGTCCGGTCCAAGCCGACCAAGCGATCGTCGTGGATCCCGGGTCGCATCGCGTGCTCGCCCGCTTTGAAGGCTCGGTTGTCGGCAGAGCTTCTCCCGAGCTCGACGAAGGCGAATCCACCACGGTAGTCCTCTCCGGGCTGGCTGCGCGTGCAGTTGCCGACGAGTACCAACCCGTCGACCCCAACCCAGACGACGAAGGCGCATCGGCAGGACTGGTGGTCGGACTTACGCTCGGCGCAGTCGCCGTTGTCGCAGTCGTAGTGGTGCTCGCGCTCCTCGCTCCCTTCGGTGGCGACGGTCCGGATGTCGACGTCAACTGGGGTGATCCCATCGATGTGATGGGACCGGAGAGCCCGTGAGCGCTGCACTCCGGCAGTTCTGTGTTCTGGTGCTGCTCTGCGCATGCGCCGACGACCCCACCCAGATCGTTGTGGTGGTCAACACAGACCTTGAGGTCGGCGCCGACATCGAAGTCGTGGAACTCGAAGTCAACGGCACGACCGTCACCGAGATGGTTCCTCCGAGCCCACGTACCGCCCTGCTGAAACACACAGGTGGGGAGCTCGGCCCGATTTCGATCATGGTCCGTGGCTTGCGGGACGGATTGCGTCGCATCGAACGCGAAGCGGTGGTGACCTTCGTCGAGGGCGAAACCCTGTTGCTCAACCTCTGCCTCTCACGGGAGTGCTTAGAAAACAGCGGTTGTCCTGGGGCGCGAACGTGTACCGAAGACGGATGTCGCTCGCCCGTGTTCGACGACCTCCCCGAGTACAACGGCACGATTCCGACATCCTGCGGGGCCGTCGTGGGCGAAGACGGCGGCATGGATGCCGCGTTCGACACGGCCGAAGACACGAACACCGACGGAGGCATCGACACCGGTTCGGGCTGCGCACTCGAGAGCGGCATTTGTGTCGCCGATGTCGTCATGCCCGGCGATCGAATCGTGGCTCAAGTCTGCGATGGCTCCGATGCCGATGTGCGCTGGACTTGGGGACGCCCCGGCGCCCCGGCAGACGTGGAAATACCCTTCTTCGCTCCGGACGAAGCTGGAGACTACCTGCTCGAAGCCGAACAAGTCGGCATCGACGGATGTGGCGCATCACAAACCGTGCGCGTGGCAAACGTACGAAGCGCAAGCGACACAGGCGCACCGGGCGCAACGGTCGTGGACTTTGCGGCTCGCTTGGGCGTCGCCTTCGCCACCACGCGCACTCCAAACGCGTGGGCGATCCTGCCAACCGGGTGGCGGGATATGCGATCCGCGGCATCTGGCGCCGTGCCCGTCGGTGACCTGGAATGTGTTGGTGTTCTCGAAGGCTTGCCGGTGTTTGGAACCCTCGAAGACGAGATGGGGCTTTACGCACCCATGTCTGCACCCGACTTCAGCTTCAGCATGTGGGATGTGTTCAACCTCGATGCTCCCGATGACCGAGGCTTCGCCGCGAGTACACAAGCCGATGGTTCGGGTCCGTTGGCAGTTGCATACGGCGAGGGGATTGCGGCGGTGGACGTCGGTGGATCGATGGAACTGCTGAGTGGTTACTTCGCGGACTATGGCGCCGACGTCGCGGTGAGCGAGGCAGACCCTGACAACTACGGCTCGGTGTGGGTGCTCAGTCAAACCTACGAAGAGGTCATCAACCTCGATCTCTTTGGCGGTGCTGAGTACAACGGCGGAAATCCGGAGAGCGTCGATGTTGGTCAACCGAACGCGATCGAGGTCTCCGAAGACGCAGGCCACGCCACGTTGTGGATTTGTGGAAGCGACGGGTTGTTCATGTACGACCTGCGCGACGACATCGACATCGATAGCCCGTTGAGTGAACCGCCGGTGGCACCGTGCAACGACATCGCTGTCGATGGACAAGGTGGCGTGTGGGTTGCCGCAGACAGCGGTCTTCAACGCTTCGACTGGGACGGAGTGCTCCGCGCCAACCTGGCTCTTGTCGGTGGCTACTCGTTCGTAGCGTTCGCGACCAACCGCGATGAGCGCGAACTTTGGGCGTTGACCCCCGACAACGACGTCCGCCGAATCAGCCTTCGCTAACTAAAAGCCGGCGTTTTCGAACAGTCGTCCCATCATCGATGCGCGTTCGCTCGTCATGGTCGTCCGCATTGCCCGCGCCGGAAGCAGTCGCACCCGAAGCGTCGTGTCCTCCTCGAGGCACCCAGCCTCTCGGGCGCACTCCCCAACTTCGCGAGCGGTGAGATTTCGCGACCAGGCGCGGCGTCCAGGCTGACGCACGACCACCAAGCGACGCGTTCCATCACGCGGGATTTCTAAGGTCGACGTCGTCCGCACTCCGTTGACGAACACTGAAGCGGCCGGAGGAACGCGCTCCAACTCCACGCGAACGATCCCAAGCTCGGGTTCGGTCTCGGTCTCGACTTCCGTCGCAACCTCAGTCTCCACCTCAACAGGTTCCGTGGGTTGTTCTTCGATCGTGGGCTCGGGGTCGTCGTCGACCGGCTCCTCGACCTGAGCCACAACCGGTTCGTCCGGCACGTTCGCACTCGTCACCTCGGGCGGATTCTCTGACTCCGCATCAGGCTCCGTGAGAACAATCGCGAGTAGGGCTCCAACGATCACCAGCAGCACCACAATGCTGCCGATCAAGAGCCTGCGCTGGTTGTTGTCCTGTAACTGCTGAACGCCCGAGACCAAATCCGCATCGGGTTGCGCCTCGATCGTGGGAAGCGTCTCCGGAACCTCGAGCGCGTCGGTTTCGATCGACTCCGCAACGGTCTCTTGAACCGGACGACCTTCACGGTCGCGAACCTGTCGCGCGGTCTCTGCGGGGTCGGAAAACGGCACCTCACCGTCGCCGCCCTCGTCGAACTCGATCTTGAACTTCGGCGCGAACACCAAGCCCGAGTCGCCAGGCTCATACGCCGAACTCACAGCCCGGAGCATGTTCTTCGCCGCTCCGCGATGGCCTTGTTTGTGAAGGTCCGATGCGAGCTGATTCACCGCCAAAAGCAAGGCTTGGCGCATCGTGCGCGCGTTGGGATAGCGCGTTTCGCGGTCGCGCATGAGGCCGAAGTGGATGAACTTCTCCAAGCGTGGACCCAGGTCCGGACGATGGTCGGAAAGCTTGGGCGGATCCTCGGTCATGATCTTCACCAGAAGATCACCGATCGCATCAGCTTGAAACGGGAACTCGCCCGTCAGCATCTCGAACAAGAGAACGGCGACCGACCACGTGTCGGTTCGTTCATCGACATCCGCAAGACCACGCGCCTGCTCCGGCGACATGTACTCCGGTGTTCCCGTGATCAGATTTTCCGAAGTCGGAATGACCGAACGCAAATCATCATCGCGACTGGTACCCACACGCTTGGACAAACCGAAGTCGACGATTTTCGGATACGTGCCGTCCGCATCCTCAACCAAGAAGATGTTCTCGGGTTTGAGATCCCGGTGCGCCATCTTGGCGTCGTGCACCGCTGAGAGCCCACCGAGAAGCTGCGCCGTAAGCCGAACAGCTTCGACCGCGGGAATCGGGCCGTCCATCAAGCGTTCCGCCAGCGTCATGCCGACGAGCTTCTCCATCACCAAGTACGCCCAGTCGCCCGAGATGCCGAAGTCCATGACCTGAACGACATGTCTGTGCTTGATGGCCGCAGCGACGCGTGCTTCGCGAAGGAACCGTTCCTTGAGCGGCTGTGCCTTCTTCTTCAGGAACTTAACGGCAACCGCTTGGTTCAGCTTGAGGTGTCGTGCACTCCAAACAACGGCCATCCCGCCTTCGCCGATGACCTTCTCGAGTCGGTACCGTCCATCGACCAATAGGCCTGCTCGCGGGCGATGGCGATCCATCGACCCCGCCTTCGACGCATCCGACACGCCCCAAGGGTATCACCCACGACAGGGACCTGAAAAACGTCAGTGCTTAGGAGGTTTTCCTATGGTTAGGAAATCGTCTCACTCGTCTGAAGCGTGCGTCACAGCCCAGTAGCTGAGCAGCTCCATGTCGTCGACGATCCGCGAGTGAAAGTGACCCCAAACATCTGAGATCATGACCACCGCGCTCTCTTCGAGCTTGGTGGTGAGGTAGATCGCTCGGTACGTCGCGTTGCTGCCGTCTTCGACCTCGCCGAGCACCGGCAAGGGTTCGTTCGACACCGGACAGTAGAGTTCGCACTTCGTGCCCGGCGCGATCTCGGTGAATCCGGCTTTGCGCGGATCGCCGTGAATCGGGCTGAGGTGACATTGTCCGTCGCGACCGTCCGAGGTGCGCACGCCGATCGTAACTGCGGGATGCCCGTCGAAGGTCACATCCGAGAGACCGACGAGGTTGTCGCCTTTGGGTCCGAACGCTTGAGTGACGAGAATGATGACGCCATCCCCGGACTCGTCGATCGAAACGTGCGGCTTCGGGATCTCCGAATGCCGGCCAGTGACCGTAAGGTTCTCATCGTCGACGTGTTCTTTACCCATGTGGAGAGACTGCCCGGCAGCGCCCCCATGTTCAAGGGGCTCACTCGATCTCTTCGACCTGAACCTCAAACTTCTTGAGGACAGCGCCACCGAGGACGATCCCACCGAAGAACCCCAGCCAGGGGGCACCACGCCAACCGACCGGATAGGCGGTGTGGAGGACAAATCCGATGATGATCCCGATGATGACGATGATCGCGGAGGCGAACTTCACCAACATGTTTCGTCGTTGAGCGGCTCGAACACGCTTGGAAAGGTCTGCAAGCTCGCCGTCTACTTCGTCCATCACGCTGTCCATGGTCGCATCCTACGAGCGGCTTTCCCAAGCCTACCCTTCCCGCTCAAGGTTGCCTCGCCACCCCCGTTTTTCGATCGTTCGCACATTGGGCACCGGGCCAAGTCGCTGGAGGTAACGCGCCAGCCAGACCAACTCGTCGTCGTCGAGCGAGCCTTCAAAGGCCTGGACGCGAACGTAGTTGCCGTAGCTTCGCTGGATCTTCTCCGGCGAGTCGTCCACGAAGAGCACTTTCTCTTTGGGCACGTGCCACGCCCGAACGAGCTTCTGCAGAGGCTTGATCGATGTAGGCGTCATTGTCTCCGGATCAAACGCACGCGTACACCGATCACTGGCCCACAAGAACCGAAGTTGGTCGCGCACTCCCAGCCACTTCACAACTTGGTTTGCGTACATGGGCGTCGACGAAGTCCAAATACCGACGGCTTCGAAGTCGGCAAACACGTGAGCCAAGAACTCGTCTAGATGCGGTCGCCGGTACAACGCGTAGGGACCCACGAGGTGCTCGGGTGCCCGTCCAACCCGTTCGGGTTTGGCCGTCGCGTGGACCAACGTTTCGTCCAAATCGAGGACGAGCAGTTTGTCGAACCGAGCCATGATGCAGCCAAACTCGACACGAACGCGCCCGCGTCAACCTGCCGCGTTGTGGTACGCATGGGCATGCGCACGGTTCACGGAGACCTGCTCGACCAAGACGTCGATGTCATCGTCAACGCGTGGAACCGAAACATCATCCCTTGGTGGCTCCTGATTCCGCAGGGAGTGAGCGGCGCGATCAAGAAGCGTGGCGGTTATCGGCCTTTCATCGAGCTGGGGTACAGCCCACTTCCGCTCGGACACGCACGACACACTTCCGCGGGTCGTCTGCCGCACAAGGGGATCATTCATGTAGCGGCCATCAACATGCTTTGGCGCGCGTCGGTGCAATCGATCGAAGACTGCACGCGAGCCGCACTCACGATGGCCAAGGAACACCAGTACGAGTCGATTGCCTTCCCGGTGCTTGGTTCGGGCTCGGGTGGTTTCGACGAAGCCAAAGCAGCTTCGCTGGTGAGTGCGATTTTGGAGCAGGAATCCGAAATCGAAACGACCCTGGTTTACTTCTCTCCGAGCTGACTGGACGTCGGGGACCCTTCGCGCTGACAATGGCGCGGTGAGCGACGAAGAGGAACTCAGCCCAGGCGCCATCCTTGGCGGACTGGAGGTCGTGGGTGTCCTTGGTCGTGGCGGGTTTGCGATTGTGTACGAAGTGCTGCGCGAGGGTCAGCCCTTCGCGATGAAGGTGATGAAGCGAAAGCACATTGCCAAGAAGGACACGGTGTCTCGGTTCTTTCGCGAAGCTGAAGTGATTCGCGGCTTGGAGAGTCCGCACCTGCCGACCATTCACGACGTCGGCGAGCTTGAAGGCGACGGGCGTCCGTTCATCTTGATGGACCGACTCGAGGGCCGTTCGGTGCGTGACGTGCTGAAAGATCGAGGCCAAATTCTTCCTGCTCGCGCGTGCAAAATGGCGGCGCAGGTGTGCACAGCGTTGGCGCTAGCCCACGAACGTGGTGCGCTGCATCGCGATCTCAAGCCGGCCAACCTCTTTGTGGTCAACGAGGGTTCTGAGGACGAGCACATCATGTTGCTCGACTACGGCGTCGCCACCTTCGTTGCCGGTTTCACCGACCGATACGGGGCCCTGACGAAAACGAACGCCATCGTGGGCACGCCACACTACATGTCGCCCGAGCAGATTCACGCCAAGGTGCTCGATGCGCGATCCGATGTGTACATGCTCGGCGCGGTTCTCTACGAACTGGTCACAGGGACACGTCCGTTTGACGGTGAGACGCTCGGGCTCTTGTTGTCTGCGGTGCATTCAGGGGTGTACAAGCCCGTACCGCGCTACGCGCCGGAGACACCGAAAGCGCTCGTGGCCATTATCGACAAAGCGCTTAGTCGTGAACCGGATGATCGGTTTGCCGACGCGTTGGACATGCGTGATGCGTTACTCAAGGCGAAGGACGCTCCCTTGGAAACCGCGCCGCGTCCCTCACGACGGCCGACCATGCCTGCCGGCAAAGCCGGTGTGACTGCCATCACTGCGGAGACACTGGATGAGACTCCAGACCGACTTCCCGCACGCGTGGCGGAGAGCACCGAGTCGATTCATGTGCCGAGACCTCCCTCACGACTGCCGATGTTGATTGCGGTCGTTGTGGTGCTGCTTGCGATCGGGTTTGCGGTTCAGCACTTCGGTGCAGACGAACCTGTTGTGTCCGATGTCGTGGCCGAAGAACCCGCACCTCCTATCATGACTGCATCGATGCGAGCAGAACCCGAGCCCATGCCGGTTGGGGTGAATCCGCCGTCCGAAGCTCCAATCGACACGGAGGACGTGGTTTCCATGGACGTGGTTTCAATGGGCGCGGTTTCAATGGCTGCGCCGAGCCGCATGCACCCCGCAATGCGAAGGCATTCCATGGAAGCGACGGAGATGGAGCCGGTTCCACCCGTCGAACAGACTGAGATGACGAGCGAACCCGAGTTGCCTTCCGCAGACATGCGGGGCGAACTGCTCAATCCGTTCTGAAATGTGCTTTAGAGCAGGCCGAGTTCGAGCAGTGCGTCTTCGCTCATCCGGTCTTTGGTCCAGGGTGGCTCCCACACCAACTTGACGTGCGAGCGCCGAACGCCTGCCGTTCGCCCGACGCGTTCCGCAACGTCGGTCACGATCATGCCGGCAACTGGACACGCGGGTGCAGTAAGCGTCATGCGCACTTCGACGTCGCCTTCATCCGTGATGGTCAGTCCGTAGATCAAACCCAGATCGTAGACGTTGACCGGAATCTCAGGATCGAAGATCGACTTCAGCGTCTCGACAACCCGTTCCTCGAGCTGCTCTCGTGGAACCGATTCGGTTCGTTGTTCCGAACCACCAAACGCCTCATCGACGTCCTTTGCGTCACCAACGCTCGGGCCTTTGGGGCCGGCAACCGGAAGGTGGACCCGTGCCTTCTTGGGAGGCTCGATCTTGCGGACCTTGAGGTCCTCAACGTCGAAATCGGATTCCACGTAAGGGCACATAGTGCGTTTGGCCGGTGGTGGCTAGCGAGGCACGGAGCTCGATCCAAAATTTAGTGGGAGACGCGAGGCTCGGAGCCTGCAGAGAACGTCTTTTGGTCTCATCTCTTGTTCGGCTGGGCAACGGCTTCGCGAACAGCTTCGCGTACAATGCGAACGTGATCCCCGCCATCGTCGCGCTCGACGCTCACTACCACCGTGTGCGGGAGTTGGGCAGTTGGCTCGGTGGCTCTGCGTTCGCGGACGAACGTGGTTGGCTGGAACCCGACGAACGCGATCGCTTCGCACGCGAACAACATCTGTTTCCTTGGACCGCAGGGGATCTCGAGGCACACAAAGACCGAGTGCTACTCGACCACCCTAAGGAGTTTCGCGCGTGGGAAAAAGAACGCGGCCTCAAGCGGCGTCAGCTTCCGCGTTGGCGCCTTGAGCGAGTTGACCACCCACCCCGTGGTGACCTTTTCGAGATGGAGCTACACGTCACCTGGCGCATCACGAAGGTCGAATCCGGTGCGCTTGTTCTCGAAGTTCAAGGTTGTGAAGAGCTCGAGTACGACGGACGCGGTTGGGCTCCGACAGGTACGAAGACCGCAGCCCGAGTGCGCATCGACCACAACGATGCACACGTGCTTCATGCCGACGGCAGCGAGTCGCGCATCCCGCTTACATGATCGGTTCAACGGCTTCGAGCGCGATCGAAGAAGTGCCTTCAAACACCGCATCGCGCAGCGTCACCCGAACCACGACGTTCCCCAACGCCGCGACATCCTGAAATCCCAGACGCGTCACCCACGCATCGCCACGCCGCTCGAGCTCCAAAGGAAAGCTGTTGGTAAAGCCGTCGGGTTCGCGGGAGTAGTCGATGTACGCACATCGCAGGGCATCGCCGTCCTCGGGTCTCGCCTCCACGCGGAGAAACACCGGCAAGTGCGTTGCCGCTTGGCTCCCAAACTCCTTGAGCACGACCTCGCCGTCTTCGTAGGGCACAAACGGAAACTCCGTTCCCAACGGCACCGAGCGATCAAGGTTGCCAATCTCCAACGCGCGAGTCTGCGAGGGCACATGGTCGTCGCAGACCTCGCCGGTCGGATTGCTGCACGCAATGCACAACACGAGTCCAAACCAACGCATCAGAGCACCGCAATACCCAGCTTGCGGGCTGCACTCGTCATCGCCTGGATCGCGCCCTCGGCGTCAGGATCCGCGTGCCGACTCACGATCGTAAACAAGCGGCCGTACGGGGTCTCTTCGTTGGGTTCGTCAGGATTCCAGTGCTCGGGAACATCAGGCAATGCGGCACCGGACAAACCAGCATACGTTTCCTGCAGTTCATCAAACGCAGCGTTCACCCGACTCGCTTCCGCTTCCGCGTCTACGCTTTTGAGCCACGGTTCGATCGCAGCGAAAATCGCCCGCCCACCTTCTAGATTCGCGCGCATGTCCGCGAGTGTGCGTCGGCTGTAACGGGATTCGTCTTCCCCAGTCGCAGCCAGCATCACCTTCTCAACCTGCTCTTCGATCGAACCCATCACACCGCGGTACGCAGCGGCAGGGTCCAGCGCGAGCGGTGCAAACTCTCGCTGCATCTGTTCACAATCGCGCACCAAGCGACCCAAGAGTTCGTCTCGAAAACGCTGCGCTTCGTCGTCGTTCGCGGGAAAACGAGCAGGACTGTAGCCACCGAGCGCAGATTCGAAGCGCACGGTCTCCGCCGGATGCACATCCGCCCACAAGATGCGTTCGACCGCGTGCATGCCAGTCACGCCCTCCCCGTCAAAGAGGTCGTCATCCGGTTGCAGCTGGACAAACGCGTCGTAGCGCGCATCCACGCTCTGGTCGATCTGAGCGAAGAGCGTCGCGATCGCACCTTCGATTCGCTCGTACGCGTCGCGTGCTTCGCCCCAACGTGCCCGCATTGTACGCACACTCGGATCGCGCCCGTCCCACCCTTGGGTCGGCGCCGCTTCTTTCAATGCACGCACGGCGACCACCAGCGCGTCGATATCGCGCTGCACGACTTGCTTCACGTCCGCGATCGCGCGGTCTCGAGGCGGTGTTCGATCGCAAGCCACACACAACATCAACACGAGAAGCGTTCTCACAACGCCTCCACAAACCCAACGAGTCGGTCTTTGTCTGCGCTTGCTCGAAAGGCGTCGCGCGCAAACTCCGCTTCCCCTGCGTGCAACTCGATGGCTTCGCGCACGCTTGCAGCTCGTCCATCGTGCAGAAACGCGCTCATGAAACGAAGCCCCATCAGCGGAGCGGTACGCCACTCGCGCCCCGTTGCCGCACCTTCTGCAACGCCGTCGGCCAATGCATCACCCATGTCGTGCAGCAACATATCGCTGTAGATCGGTGCGTCGTCGATTTGCGGCACCGGATAGTCCGCGCGCGTCGCCATGTGCGGTACGTGACAGGTCGCGCACCCCAACTCGGCAAAGAGCGCTGCACCCTCGCGCGAATCGCGACGTGGAATCGCCAGCATCCGCACATAGTCCGCGACCTGCTCCACCACATCCGTGGCTAGGTCGACGCCGGGTTTCGCATCTTCGCCTTCTTCGTCGGGTTGATGCGGCGAAGTGATCCCCATGTCGTTCAAGTACGCATCGGCAACGAACGCATCCAACGTCGAAAGGCGCGACTTGAGACCGAAGCGCCCGATCGATCCGTCAGCCAAGCGCGGCACGCGACCGGACACGTGGGGATGGCGTTCTTGTGCGCGTGCGGCATTCGCGATCGCGGCGTCGGACACCGCTTCGAGATAACCACGGCCGTACACCGGAGGACCAAGCCGCCGATGCGTTTGCTCTGGAATACTCTCGCTTGCGCCGTCGGTCGAGCGAGGTCGAATCAAGGTTCCGTCCATGCGCCGGTGCACGATGCCAGGACCCCGCGCGTCATTTTCGTGGCAGCCAGTGCAACTCTGTCGGATGAAGCGCGGGCCAAGTCCCTGCGCTTCGCGAAACACCAACTCGAACGCAGCGTCTCCCAATGCAAACCGCTGAGTCTGCGCGGCACTCAGCTCGGCAATGGGCGCGTCGGACGGGTCGTCGGTCACAAGCTGCGGTGCCGGCGGCTCGGAACACGCCGCGACAAGCGCAAGGATCCAAAGCCCGACATCACGCCTCATCGCTGGTATCTTGCCGCGTCATGCGAAAAGCGCTCGTGATCATGTGCACGCTCGCACTTGGCTGTGGGGACGACGCTGAAACGCCCGACGCCAGCGCGGATACCGGAACCGATTCAGGCACGGATAGCGGAGTCGACGCAGGTCCGAGCGATGTCGGTGTGGACGTTCCGACGCTTCCAGAGATCCCGTTCCGTATCGCTGAGAGTGAAGCCTCGGCTGGACGAACGGGTTGTGAGTTCGAGCGTGGTGCGATGCCGTGGGAAACCGTCGGTGAGGAGTTCCCACTCGGTGACGAGATCCCGATCGACCACGTGATCATGGTTCTGCAGGAGAACCGCAGCTTCGATCACTACTTCGGAACGATGCCGGGTGTGGACGGCATCCCCGAAGACGCGAGCAACCCCAACACCGATGGAACGCCTGTCGCTCCGTTTCACACCAACGACTACTGCATCCAAGATGTGTCGCACAGTTGGGATGGAAGCCACCGCCAATACAACGGCGGACTCAACGACGGATTCATCGTCACGAACAACCCGCTCGGAGCACGCGCACTCGGCTATCTCACCGACGCAGACCTTCCGTTCTACTGGAGCCTCTTCGGCACGTTTGCAATGTCGGACCACCATCACTGCAGCGTGATGGGTCCGACCTGGGTCAACCGCTTCTACTACATGAGCGGCACTTCGTTTGGGCGCACCAGCAACGGCGCTCCGCAAGAATCGCGATTGGTCGACGACTACCTGATCCTGCAACAGCTCGATGCACGCGGAATCGACTGGCGCATCTACCAGAGCGACGTGCCCTTCGTGCTCGGTGGCTACCCGCGCTACGCCGGACGCAGGCTCGCTCGCATTCGCGGGCTCGACGTATTGTTCGAGGATCTCGCCAACGGCACCTTGCCTCCGGTCACCTACGTCGACCCCTCGTTCTTCCAAGGCGTGGACCAAAGTGACGAGCATCCGCCCGCCAACCCACAACGGGGCGAAGAGTTCGTCCACTCGATCACCGAAGCGTTGTTCGACAGCCCGCTTTGGGAACGCACCGCACTGATCGTCAGCTACGACGAACACGGTGGCTTTTACGACCACGTGCCGCCGCCCGAAGCGTGCGTGCCGGGCGATTTCGCTCCCGATGGGCGTCCCGACGAAGCGTTTGATCGACTTGGATTCCGAGTTCCTTTGGTCGTCGTATCGCCCTATGCACGCGCGAACTACGTGTCGGACCGCGTGACCGACCTAAGCAGCATACTTCGCTTTGTGCAGGCGCGGTTCCTCTTGCCAGCGTTGACCGGTCGCGACGCCAACGCGTGGCCCATGCTCGATATGTTCGATTTCGACTCGCCGCCTTTCATGGATCCACCATCGATCACCCCACCTTCGATCGACATGGAACAAGTCGAAGCGTGCCGCGCTGAGTTTCCCGGTGGTGGCCTCGACATCTAGCCCGATACGCTGGCTGCTCGTGTTGGTGTGTGCGTGTGGGAGCGACACTCCACAACAGCCAACCGTGCGCGATCCCTTCATCGCGATGCAGTCCGACTTTGCCGACATGTTTGAATGGCCACGTTGGCAGGTGCCCGACATCGGCTCCACGCACGGACATCGTCGCGGTGAACCCAGTTTCATCTACGTGCGAGGAGAGATCCCCGCGTGGGGTGAACCGATGCCGATTGGGACCATCATCGCGAAGACCGTCGAGGTGGGCGAGCCTACCGAGTGGGAGGTTCACGCGATGGTGAAGCGCGGCGGTGACTTCAACGAAGATGGATGTGCGCAGTGGGAGTGGCTCGACCTTCGGTTAAACGCAGATCGCGTTCCGGTGATCACGTGGCGCGGCGAAGGGAACAGCGCGAACCCAGGTGGCTACGGTCGACGTTTGGATGGGACACCCATCGGGTGCAACGACTGCCACGCACAGGTGCCACACACCGACTACACATTTGCGCGCGCGCTGTATTCGCCCGACGAGTAATGGGGTCTGCAAACCCGCAGCCGTGACTGCGATGCCGCACTTCGAGTCGGAATTCCCCTGTTTTTTGGCTGATAATCGTATTTGCGGTCGGCATGCGCTGTGCACTGAAAGCGCATCGTGCGTTCCCGTCTCGCATTCGCATTCGTCTTCATCGTGGGCTGCGCCCAAGGCTCGACCTTCACTCCGGAAGCACGTCGACCGCCTGACGATGCCATGTGCGGTGGCGAACGCGAGACGTGTTGCGAAGGCACGCTCTGTGACCCTGGACTCACCTGCTCTGCTGGCGTGTGCCTCGGTGCAGAGTCGTGCGGGCGCATGGGACAAAGTTGCTGTGCGGGAAGCGCGTGCGAAGCCGAACTCGTCTGCGAGTCTGGCGTGTGTGCAGCGCGTACCGAATGCGGACGTGAAGGACAGTCGTGTTGTGCGGGCGACGCTTGCTCTGCCGGACTGGTATGCACGGATGCGATCTGCGCGCCACCGGTCGAATGCGGAGGTGCGCGTCAACCTTGTTGCTCGAGCGGAGCGTGCGCATCGGGACTGACCTGTAACGCGGGGATCTGCGATGTGGCCGAAGCGTGCGGCGGAGCACGGCAAGCATGTTGCGGAGGAACCGCATGCAACGATGGTCTGAGTTGCGTGGGTGGAACCTGCGAAACGGTGGCCGATGCGTGCGGTGGAAACGGCGAAGCGTGCTGCGCCGGTGACGTCTGCGACGCCGGTCTGGGTTGCTGCGGCGGCGCATGCACCAATGTGCAGTCCGATTCGCGCAACTGCGGCGCCTGCGGCATCGTGTGCGAAAGCACCTGTACCAGCGGGCGATGCGACGCCGTATGCGGTGGAGAAGGCGAAATGTGCTGCACCAGCGGGGCGGCCTGCCGAAGCGGCTTGGAGTGCAACGGATCGACGTGTCAGCCAGTCGCCAGTTGCGGACCGGCACGTAGCGCATGCACGCAAGGTTCGGAGTGTTGCACCGGGTTGAGCTGTCGTGCGGCGCCCACGACCAACAGCTGCTGCGTAGAGTCCGCCGGAACCTGCACGGGAGACGCGGACTGTTGCGGCTCGATGACGTGTTCGGGGGGACGGTGTGCGTGTCGAAGCGGCTCGCAAACGTGTACCGCGGATAGCGACTGCTGCTCAGGACTGAGTTGCATCGACGGGACCTGTCGAACCGATGCACCCGATCCGTGTGCGAGTGCCGCAACGTGTGGCGACTGCACCGCGATGGGTTCATGTGGCTGGTGTGCGAGTTCGGGGACGTGCACAACCGGAACCGGAAGCGGTCCGAGTGGTTCGACCTGCGCCGATTGGGATTGGTTCCCGTCGTCGTGCGGGGGTGGTTCGACGTGTTCGAGTGCAACCGACTGCGACAGCTGTACCGCGATGTTGGAATGCGGCTGGTGCGCGAGTTCGGGCTCGTGTGTCGAAGGTGGTTCGCTTGGACCCGATGTTGGAAGTTGCAGCGACTGGGATTGGATTGGCGTATGCGAACCGCCTCCCGATCCGTGTGCGAGCGCGACGGACTGTGATTCGTGTACGGGGATGCTCAACTGCGGTTGGTGTCCGAGCACCGGAACGTGCGCGACAGGAACCTCGAGCGGACCCAGCGCCGGATCGTGTGGCGATTGGGATTGGCTCGGAAGCTCGTGTTCAGCAGGCGATCCGTGTTCGTCGAGCTTGACGTGTGGTGACTGTACGGGCCGGCTCGATTGCGGGTTTTGCTGGGACACGTTCGAGTGCATGACGGGAACGGGAAGCGGTCCGGACGGAGGAACTTGTTTCGATTGGTCGTGGCTGGGAAGCAGCTGCTAGTCGGCTCGAAGTTGAGGGCGTGGGCAGCATTCCGCTTCGTGGGAGCCCAGCCGAACAAGAGATGCGCATTGCGAAACTCAAACTGAATCTAAAATGAGTTGGCTCGCTGTCGGGCCTGGGAGACCAGAAAGGAATGTTCTCTGCGGGCTCCGAGCCTCACGTCTCCCACTAAAATTAGATCCAGCTCTGCGCCTCGGGTGCGCGAAGGAGAAGAACTGTCTCCGCTGCTAAATCGCCGCCGCCAAGGTCAGCAACGACTCCGACCTCTCCACATCACGCACCCAATCCTCCGGCAACGCAGCCAGTCCGCATCGCGCGCCCGCCAGTGCGCCCGCTAGCGTCGCCAAACTGTCGCTATCGCCAGGTGTGTTTGCGCCCTCGAGAATCGCTGCTCGTGGATCGTTGGCATGTCGCGCATAGAGGTACACCGCTGCAGCGATGGCTTCGTGGGCGGCCCAACCTTCCAGACGCTTAAGGGTGACTTCAGGTTCGGTTCCGTCCTCGGCTTCGTCGAGAGCACGCGCCATCATCCCGCCGGTTGCAGGACTGTAGCGACACGCGGCGGCAATCATTTCGCTGAGCACCAATCGCGGATCCTCGCCGCGGTAGGTGCGCGCGACACCGACAGCCATGGCTGCAGATGCCGCCAATGCGATCGGATCGCGGTGAGTCAGTTTCGAGTGCTCAACGGCCCAGCGTTCGGCTCGACGTAGGTCGTCATGGAAGATCAATCCGAAGGGATAGGCGCGCATCACGGAGCCGCATCCACCGGCGCGCGCTCCTCCAGCGACGCGCCAATGCGTTCCACGTTTGAGCGCTCGGCACCCGGACAAACAAGCGTTTCCCGGTGCGCGATGACCACCTTGAGGGGAGTCCGCCCACTGGACGAAGCCTTCGGCCATCTTCTCCATCGTGGCGTCGAGATCGGCGTCGTGACGTCGTCCCCAAAGCAGTGCGCGAAGCACCACTTCGGCCATCTGCGTGTCGTCCGTGTAGGGCGCGAAGCGAGCACCGTCGCGGTCCCACCACAACTCGTAACCGGTGACACCTTCGGGACCGAAGCGTTCACGAATCGCCTCGAACGTGCTCATGAACTCCGTGGGATGACCGATCGCATCGCCGATCGCGGCACCCAGAACACAGCCTGCAGTGCGAGAGAGATGAGGGTCGCGAATCGCCGCGTCGACGCTTAGCGGGGTGGGAGGAGCGGTGAGATCGAAGGTGCCGGAGACCTCGCCCATGTCGCCGAAGGTGTGGCCTTGTTCCCAAGAGGAGGTGTCAAAGTCGGCGTCGCCTTCTTCTTCGTCTTCTTCGTCTTCTTCGTCTTCTTCGTCTTCTTCGTCTTCTTCTTCGTCTTCTTCTTCGTCTTCTTCTTCGTCTTCTTCGTCTTCTTCGTCTTCTTCGTCGTCTTCTTCGTCTTCGCCTTCTTCGTATTCCTCGTCTTCGTCTTCGTCGGACTCGGAATCGGCTTCGGCTTCGGCTTCGGATTCGGATTCGGATTCGGCTTCGGCTTCGGATTCGGATTCGGATTCGGATTCGGATTCGGCTTCGGCTTCGGATTCGGATTCGGATTCGGATTCGGATTCGGCGTCGGCGTCGGTTTCGGCGTCGGTTTCGGCGTCGGATCCAGACGGAAAACCAATCGACTTCAAACTCAGCGAAACACTCAATCCATCGGGATCCACGGGCACCGGCGCACCACTCACCGGCCGCTCATCAGTATCCCAGCCGCGCACCCACGCCTCGCCGGCTTCATGCGGACAAAGTGGGCCTCGCTCTTCTCGAACATGCGCAATCGCGCGCTCCGCATCGAAGCCCAGTTCCATCAGCGCAAGTGCCGCGAGTGCTCCAGTCCGACCTTGCCCACCGCGACTCACGATCACGACCGTGTGACCGTTGCGTAGCTCGCGCCCGATTTTCGCGACGATGATCCGCGCCATCCCGTCGTCGGGAACTCCCTTATCTGGTGCGGGTAGCTGTTCAACATCGAAGTGGTCGCGCGCTTTCGCGACAAGGCCTTGTGCACCGATCGAATCGATCTCAGCGTCGTCCATCACGACGACGAGCAATCGAGTATCGAGCTCTTTGAGAACCTCGAGGTCTGCATCGAGATCACGTTCCCAGCGCGCACCTGTGTAGGGCGAGACGTCCCGACGACCGGGAGCGAATCCCAAACCCAACTTGCCGCAATCGGTTTCGATCCAACCGACGCGAAAGGGATGCGACGCCGATGTCAGCGCGCCCGGAGTCGCATCGGGTTTCGTATCGCGTGGGGGTGCACTCGGCTTCGCTGCCTTCGGGGCACTTGGTGGGGGCGTGCTCGGCTCATTTGGAGTCGGCGCGCTCGGCGCTTGTGGTTGCGCCGGCATGAGGATCGTGTCCCGTGTGCCAAGCGCATCCAAAAGGTCCAACTGCTGCGAGGAATCGTCGTCGCCCACGAGGTTCTCGATACCATCTTTTATGCACGAGCGATCCGATAGACTTGGTGCATGCGTGGTTTGCCCGTCGTCTGGCTCCTGGCGCTGATCGTCGCGTGCCCCAAGCAAGTCGAGGGGCCCGATCGCCATCCGGTCGAACAGCCGCCGCCGGGTGATGAAGAGGTCGCGGAGAGCACCCCCGATTGGATTGAGCGGATCGGCAGCGACGACGATTGGATTCAGATGGCGTACCGACCGGCGTATCAGACTGCCGCGCGGACGGAAGTCGTGAAGCTCGTCATCGACATGGAGGACGACTGGAAGACCTACTTCGTGCAGTCCGAACGCTGGGAGCTGCACTACGCGTTCGCACGGGAGTTCATCGACTTCCCACGCCAGCATCGTGAGGACTGGCGCGACCACCAAGCGTTCAACATCGAACAGTACCGACGACCCAACCGACGCTTCTTTCTCGCGTCGTTGGTTCGCTACATCGACGCCAACGTATGGGCGATGGAGCTGGTTCCAGGCGACACGATCGATGCTGAGCGCTTGCAACGCGCGTACAACCATGTGCGCGAGCGCGTGTTCTTCGGATCGCAACTGCGTTTCCGTGCGCTCTCACCCCTACAGCAGCGTCACGCGGAAACGATCGGCGAGTCGATGCTCACCGTCGACCTCACTGCGTTGATGGCGCGTGTTCGCTACCAACCTCTCGTCACGGGTGTGGCGTACGGCTACATCCGAATCGTGCGCGGCGAACTCGATGTCTCTGCGTTGCGACCGAACGACATCGTGGTTGCCGAGCACGTGCCTTCCGAACTTCCACCCGTGAGCGCGCTGATCACCAGTGGCTTGCAGGCTCCACTCGCGCACGTGGCGATCCTCAGTCGCAACCGGGGCACACCGGATATGGCGTTGCGTGATGCGGTCAATCTGCCGGAGATTCAGCAGCTCGAAGGACAGCTCGTTCGCTTGGCCGTCGGTCCGCAAGAGTACGTTCTGGAACCGACGACGCTGCGCGAAGCGGAGATTCGTTGGCGTGATAGTCGACCCTCGCGCCCATTCGTTCCTGTTCGAGACATGGACAACAACACGCTGGCTGACGTGTGTTCGTTGGAACTGGGAGATATCGCGACGGCCGGTGCGAAAGCGTCGCAGCTTGGCGAGGTGTGTCGCCTCCAGATTCGAAATCCGGGTGGATTCGTGGTGCCCTTTCACCACTACGGCGTGCACCTCGCGCGTCACGGCATCGACGGGGACATCGAAGGCATGTTGGTCGATGCAGGGTTTCAAAGCGACTCCGCGGAGCGTGCACGACGACTCGAAGAGCTACGTACGAAGATCGAATCGCGTCCGGTGAACCGGGCTCTGGTGCGGGAGGTTCGTCGTCGAGTGCGCGGAACCCAGCGGTGGATCTTTCGGTCGAGTACAAACGCGGAGGACTTGCCGGGCTTCAATGGTGCGGGGTTGTACCGATCGGTGGTAGTGGGTCCGAATCCAACGGAAGCCCAAGTTGCCGATGCGCTACGAGAGGTATGGGCGAGCGTCTGGTTGCAGCGTGGCTACGAGGAGCGGGATTGGTTTCGAATCGATCAAGCGCGCGTGGCGATGGCGATCTTGATTCAGCCCTTTGTGGATGACGTGGTGGGCAACGGTGTGGCGATCACCCGCAATCCCTTCGATCAGGCGCGACCCGCAGTCTTTGTGAACGTGCAAACGCGAGGGGGAAGCGTAACCGGGGCGGGCGACGATGAGCTGCCCGAGCAGGTGTTGATCTACACGTGGAGCGAGGATCTCGAGTTCGAGGTGGTGAGCCGAAGTAGTCGGGCGGAAGGCGCGATCTTAACGGAGGCGGATCTACGCGCGTTGGGGGAGTTGTTGCAGAAGATCCATACGCAGTTGGAGCCGCGCTATGCGGATAGCAATGCGGTGGATGTGGAGTTTCTGCTGACGCGCGGGGAGCGGCGAGTCGTGGTGGTGCAAGCGCGGCCGATTAACGTGGAGTACGCACCGGGAACGGAGTTCCGGGAGTACTAGTCGGTTGGCGTTTTCGTTTTCGTGCTACGAGCCAATAATTTTAGTGGGAGGCGCGGAGGCGCGGAGGCCGCAGAGTGGCTTTTTTTCGGGCACTCACGGCGCAACCCTGCCGGCCTTCGGTGGTCTTTACGAGTCCCCTTGACACTCGACCAACTGCGCTAGGATCTAGGCGTATGGAACCGCTCGCCACGCCTGACGTCACTCCCGGGGATCCGCTGATCCAGGTCACGGACAAAGCTGCGAAGATGGGCGTGAAGCAACTTCTCGAACATGCGTACGAGAAAGGTGTTCAAGCGGTCGGGCTCCGGCTCGGTGTCAAAGGCGGCGGCTGCTCGGGCTACTACTACGTCTACGAACCGGCCACGAAAGTTCGCAAGAAGGACAACGTCTGGCGCTTCGGTGAGCTCACCGTCGTCGTCGACCCACGCAGTCTCGAACTGCTCAAGGGCGGCACGCTCGACTGGGAACAGAAACTCCTCGGCTACGGGTTCAAGTGGGACAATCCCAACGCGGACGGAGACTGCGGCTGCGGTGCGTCGTTTAACGTCGCGTCGTGATCTACCTCGACCACCACGCCACCACACCGGTCGACCCCCGCGTTCTCGACGCGATGCTTCCGTACTTTCGGGAACACTTCGGCAACGCCGCCAGTCGTTCCCACGGCTTTGGCCATCACGCCAAAGATGCCGTCGATAAAGCGCGAAGCCAGATCGCTTCGCTCGTTGGAGGTCGCGCAGCAGAAATCGTGCTCACGTCCGGCGCCACGGAAAGCGACAACCTGGCACTCAAGGGTGTCGCGCACTTTCGGCGGCAAGACGGTCGCGACCGCATCATCACGCAACGCACCGAACACAAAGCGGTGTTGGACAGCGCAACCCGTCTGAAAAAAGAGGGTTTTGACGTCGTTGTGCTCGACGTCAATTCGCACGGGCGCGTCGAACTCGAGGCGTTGCGAGCAGCACTCAACGAACGCACAGCTCTTGTGTCGGTGATGCTGACCAACAACGAGGTGGGCACCGCTCAAGATCTACGCGCGATTGGCGAAGCCGCACGTGAAGTGGGGGCTTGGATTCATTGCGACGCAGCGCAGGGGTTGGGGTACATCCCACTCGACGTCCGCAAGGATCCCGTCGATCTCATCAGCTACACCGGGCACAAGATTTACGGTCCCAAAGGGTGCGGTGCGTTGTGGGTTCGCCGCGATGATCCGCGCGTACGACTCATCGCCGAGATGGACGGCGGAGGTCACGAACGCGGAATGCGTTCAGGCACGCTCAACGTATCGGGGATCGTCGGTTTTGGTGCGGCGTGTGCGTTGCAGACTGAGGAAGGACCCACGGAAGCCAAGCAACTACACGCCCTGCGCGAACGCTTGTGGTCGAAGTTGCAAACCTTGGACGAGATTCGACTCAACGGTGCACCGCTGGATGCGCCGAGACATCCCGGGAACCTGAACGTTGCGTTCGGGTACGTAGATGGTGAAGGGCTGCTGCTCGAGCTGGCCAAGACCATGGCGGTAAGTAGCGGAAGCGCGTGCACAAGTGCGAGCGTGGAACCGAGCTACGTGTTGAAGGGATTGGGGATCGACCCCGATTGGGCAACCGCATCGATTCGATTTGGATTGGGGCGGGATACGACGCCCGAAGAGATCGATACGGTGGCGGAGGCGACCGTTCGAGCAGTGACGAAGCTACGGGAGGACTCACCGTTGTGGAGGGCGCATCAGCGAGGAGAGGCCGTGCGCTGGTAATTTGGGGTTGTTTGGGGTTGGGACGACTCCTGCGCCGCCGTCGCACCAACAGCCTCTTGGGCACAGGCAAAGGCACGGGCATGGGCACGACGGTCGACGCCAGCCAAACGCGTGCCCGTGCCCGGTGGAACGCAGCCAAACGCGTGCCCGTGCCCGTGCCCATGCCCAAGTGGCAAAAAAGAAAGACGCCCGCGAAGGCGTCTTCCCAAGACCAATTCTGCAAAGGGTCAGCGGTTGCCGAATACCGCCGTCCAATAATGCCTCCACATACTCGGCATAAACGGCATGTACCCAATCCCGACTTCGTTGATCCCGTCGTTCATAATCGCATCGCAGTGACCGGTTTCACTGCCCATCCACTCGCGATACCCGTTCCGTTTCCAGCGGCGATATTCTCAAAACGAGGTCGCGCATCGTATCCAGCGGTACGCGCACGCTCTCCGAAACTCGTATCGCCTGAACCGGTGTGCGAGAAGAAGTCGTTCGTCGCCATGTCCATGCTGTGACAGCGCGCGGAGATCCGCAGTTCACGGTTCATCTCCAACGGAGGCACAGACGCCTTCGGTCCCGAAGGACACGAGCTCCCGGCTTCACGTTCGCGGTTCATCTGCTCGAGTGCTGCAACTTCTTCCGCAGCCCAGTCGGCAGGCCACGAGTCAAAGTCACGGCAATCGAGTTCACCACCACCACCTCCGGCGTCGTCACCGCCACCACCACCGGAGTCGCGACGTCCGCCTCCGGAATCCACTCCCGGAGCATCGACTCCACCACCGTCGTCGCCACCGGAGGAGGAATCATCACCACACGCAAGCGCGCCACACAACACGCCAACCCAAACCCATCCACGCATTCCACAAGGATACCGCGAACAGGCGAGACCTTCGAACCCCCACGCCTTTTGTTCCACCCCAAACACGGGAAGGTCGGGTTGTTCCGCTACCAGTCGTCGTCCCAGCTGCTGTCCACGACGATGTCGAACACCAACCCCGCCACGCCGCCCATGCCGCGTCGACGACGTCCCTCCATCATCTGTTGCATTCGACGCTCGCGTTCTTTGGCGGCCTCGATCGCGGCGTCAGTGGCCATTCTCTGACCGATCAGCGCGTTGGCTTTTTGCGCTTCGATCATCGCCTGCTCATCCATGCTCGACCGACCTGCCGCGAACTCCTGATCGCCCCACGCCATTTTCGCGCGGCGTGCAGCGGCTTCGAAGGGCGTTTGCTCACCGGCATCGAGAAACACACCACCACAACAGGGCGCACGCTCAATCTCCCAACACTGTTCGAAGAGCGTGATCTCCAACCGCACCATCACTTGGGCATGCAGCGGACAAGCCAGCGAGGAGGGACCAAGCTCTTGCGCAGACTCGGGCCCGATGGCGAACAGCGCACTCACGTCCACACCTTTTGCGGCAAGCACTTTGGGGTCGAGAAACATCGCTTTGCACGATGCACAACTCTCGACGCCATCTCCTGACGAAAGCGGTTGAGAGCAGCGCGGACAACCACGTGTGCTCGATTGAACGTTGGTTAGAGCCGCGGTTCGCTTAACCAATGCACCATGCTCACCCGCATCCAGGAACACACCACCGCAACACGACGAGCGGTCGATCTCGATCGTTCCGTTGCCCACGTTGACCGCAAATCGAGTCATGTTGGCTTGCCCACACGGGCAACGACGCGACGAAGGCCCGGCGGGACGTGCATCGCGGCCAAAGAGTGTGGCCTCATCGATCCCGGTCTGATGCGCTTCGCCTGGATCCAAGTAGACCGAGCCACACCGACTACAAAGGTCAACCACGACTCCCTGATAGGAGCGAGGTGTCATGGGTGTGGAGCAGTTCGAGCAGGTGCGAGTCACGCACTCAGACTATCACTGCCGGTTTAAAGGGCTTGGCCGTACGCCTCTTCGGCGCTGCTAAACGACCGCGGCATCGTGGCGAGCCCACCCGCTCCACCGAGAAACACATCGACGCGCTCCCCGTTTTCCGATCCGATTGCCGCGTCCCCGTATCCATCGCCGTTGAAGTCCACGCCCCAAAGTCGCGACGCGTTGATGCGACAACCGGTGCACGGAATGTTCAGACGCACGGGCGACCCCATGCCGTTTGGCAGGACCCACGCGTCGCCATCGTCTCCCGCGGACGAGCCCTGCCAGCCGAGGATGATTCCGTCACGGCCATCGCCGTTGAAGTCGCCAGGACCGAGCACCCGTTCCAAATCAAACGAGCTATTGCCCGCCCCCACCACTGCACTGGAGTCGCCACTCGGATCGCGCAGGACAATATTGCTGGACGAGTCGAATCCGAACTGCGCCAGGTCCAGGTCGCCATCGTTGTCGAGATCACCGGCGATCGTGTGACTGGCATACATCGCCAACGCGGCATCCAAGACCAGACCAACGTCGGTTCCGCGGTACACACCTGACGACGTGATCAGATCCGCATGACCGTCGTTGTCGAGATCGCCGCACCCGCGAATACGACCATTCATCGGACCCATCATCGCGCCCACACGTCCGTCAGCGCTTCCGAGATAGAGAAAGGCTTCACTCGGGACGCGTGCCGAAACGGCGACATCCGCAAAGCCATCTGCGTTGTAGTCCGCAACACAAACTTGGTCGCCAAAGTACCCGTTGAGGCCAAGCGGACTCTCTACGGTTTGAACCGATGCACCGAGTGCACCAGGCGCGCCGAGGTAGATCAGAAACGAACCAAAACCGCGATCCGCGCCCGCACCCACGACAACGTCGGAAAACCCATCCGCGTTGATGTCACCGGTGGCGATCGTCATCCCAAAATCGCTCGTGCCGTCGGGAAGGGGATTTGGAATGTCTTGCGGGGTCCTGAACCCGTCACCGTTGCTTCGCCGAACTTCCATCCCATAGCGATACCCGACCAGTAGATCGTCGAGTCCGTCGCCGTCGACGTCGTGACCCAGCCGGCCGACATCGACGTAGCGAACGCTGGACCACGCGCTGCATTCGCCGTCCGTCTCACAGGCTTGGACTCGCCAGTAGTACCGAGTTCCAACCGGTGCAGCTGCTGAAACCGCGAGTGGGTTCGCGGGTTGATGCTCGCGATCAGGAGTCGTCACGTCCACTTCTGGCGAAGGGAAGTCGCAGTGTCTGCATCGCAACTTGCGTCGACCATCAGGCGGAAACTGGCAGCTTCACCCGACCACCGAAAACGAGGACGCAAACCGGGATCCGCAAGGCCGTCGGGCGCAACACCCGTCGCCTCGCCGTTGAGTGGAGACAAAGGATTGGGAACCAGCAAGAGACCGCCCGCGTCGACGCCAACATCGCTCATCGATGCGTCGGGCATCCCGGCGTCGGTCTCGGGAATGGGCAAGCACCCATCCTCCGGCGAGCAATACGTTCGGTCGGGACAGCGGCCTGCACTCACATACGCGCATACGCCCGACGAACAGATCGCATTCGAACACGGATCCATCGGTGGACAGTCGGACGAAGCCATGCACACCGGTTCGGGGCACGAAGGCTCATCGCCAGTGAGACACTCGGGATCGACGCAGCGTCCACCCAGACACGATTGGCTCTCGGGACACTCCACGTTCGCACAGTCACGCGTCATCACCACAGTGATCGCTAAGTCTTCAACGTGACGAATCGTGATGTCGCGTTGTGCAATCACTCCTGCCGGGCCACTCGCACGAACGCGCACACGTCGTAACGAGTTCTTGGGTAGCCCCTCGATCTCCGCCACACGTTCGCCGACCTCGAAGGGCACGTCTGGTGACGGCAGGTGTTCGGCAAATCGTTCGACGTCGAGAACCTGAGTCTCCACACGGATCATCTCGATCGCGGGGACAAAATCGGTCTTGAGGTCGACGGACAGGTCCACAGTTCCGCCGCCCCCACAACCGAGGAGCACCAGTGCGATCAGAGTTCGAACGTTGCCCCCAACGTGCCTCCGACGATGTTGGTTTCGCCGTCGCGAAGAAGGCCGATCGAAGGCGCCCAACGACGTGCTTGTTGTTGTTGCGCAGCGAGTTCATCCGCCTGTCGCGCGCCGATACGAGCGTCGATCGCCCAGAACAAAGGCGCCAACGCGGCAACGCCCGCAGACCCGATGATGAAGCTCGATGGTGTCGACCCGTCGTACGCGGCAACGCCTGCCGAAATCAACAGACCCGCAAGACCGCCAATCCAGGTGATCCATCCCATGATGCGAAGAAACCCGACACCTCGGCCGCCAGCCCGGCGCGCCGCACGCGAACCCCCGTAGGTCAGTAACCCCGCCACGCCATGGTAGAGCGCTGCTGCGAAGAGAATCGGTGTCTCCGCGTGAAACGAGTCCGTTGATGCCTGGCCACTTCGAACCACGCCCGCAGTCACACCCAACGCCAGCACAAGTCCCGAACTGATAAAGCCGAGCGTGCTGCGTCGTCGCGCTTTGTTCGCGGCGCCGGGATCCACAGGTCGCGGTTGCACAGCTTGAAGTTGCGGCGCGCACGTTCCCGCAGGTGTGCACACGAACCCCGTCGGACATGTACACATCGGTGCTGGCGGTGGAGGAGCGGCCTCGCACACACCATCGGGTGAGCAGACCATTCCTTGCGGACAACCGCCCGCACAACTTGGAACCTGCTCGCACACGCCATCGGCGGAGCACGCCATCCCCGCCGGACAACCTCCCGCACACTGTGCGGTTGGGTAATTACCCTGGCTGGGATACCCCTGATTTTCGTTGTTCGTGTTGTTGGTCTGGTTGGTGTTTGCGTTGGGATCTTCGTCTGCAAACACCGGCATCTGATCCCCTTCTGACTGCGCCCATACGGGATTCGCCAAGAAGAGGACGCCCAGTGCAATCCAAGCCCTCATGAAATCTAGTCTAGAGCAGTTCGCGAGCGGACGGTTGAACGACGTTCAAAGGAAAGCCATGCTCCGCGGCATGAACCGGTTTGTAGGCGTGATCGTGCTTTGTCTGATGGCCTGTGGCGGCGGGCGACGCGCGACAGGAGGGGGCGGAACCTACGTTGCAGGTACGACCCTGACACCCGATCCCCCGCCGATCTGTGGCGACTTTGGGCGACCGTACATCGCTCCGGAAAGCGTGGGCATGACGAACCCGGCGCAGCCGCCTCCCGGTTTGGGAACACTGAACGCGCTGCAGTCGCGCATTGCTCGCGAGGGAGACTCGTTCGCACTCTACGCCGAAGCCGACCAGGAGTTGATCCGCAACGGTCGTGCGCGCGTCGGGTTGGACGAGCGCGCTGCGTATCTCGCGCACGGCCTACCCGCGTTCTACTGGAACGTGCAGATCGACGAGCAGCCCTGTCGTGTGATGCTCTACAGCGTCCTCGGTGAGCCCAAGATCGACACCACCATCTACACCTGCAACGGACTGATCGCGAACATCGCGCCGGCCACGCCGCAGCTTCCGTGTTGGCGCGTGTCCGAGTTCGCACCCCGCGCGATTGAACATGCGCCGCATTTCGATGGCGCGGGCGTCGAACGTGAGTGGGAGATCATGTACGGGTTGCTCGCGCGCGGGCAGACCACCGATGACGTGTACATCATGTTCGGCGAGGCGTACCGCACCGGCATGGAAGCGCGTGAAGATGGAACGAACGCGTCGCAGCACGTCTACCTGGACAGCACCGGGGACGCGTATGGCTCGTACCTCACCTTCGTCGATCGCACCCTGGTCGGTTGGCGCTTTCCGCCCGACCGTCAGTTAACCGCCGAAGCGCAGCAGCGTCGCCTCGATGCGATGGAACAGCGGATGATGGATCAGATGCGCGAAATGGAGCAGCGCTCGATCCAGCGTCACGAAGAGGAGATGGCGCACCTCAATACGATTCAACAAAACCAGCAGCAGATTCGTCAGGACATCGCGAGCGCGCGTGAAGACATCATCGGAAACGTGATGCAGCAAGGCCAGATGACGCGTTCCACGGTGCGGCAACAGGGCGGTCAGACGCGCAGTCTCATCAATGGCGGCGGTGGCGGCGGTGGCGGCGGAGGTTCCGTCGGCGGCGGCGGCGGTGGGGGTGGTTCCGTCGGCGGTGGCGGTGGTCAGCGACAGGTTCCGAGTGGCTGCCAGACCTTTACCTTCAACGGCACTCGCTTCTCCGACCGACACGGCACTCCGATGGGACAACCGTGCGGCAACGGATGTCCGAACGGGTATGTCTGCCTAGGCAACATCAACCGATGCATGCCGAGCAACCCCAACGAACGCTGCCCCTAAGTCATGCGTTACATCCTTCTGAGTCTCGTCCTTCTCGCCTGCGGTGGTGGACGCCGTGCCTCACAAACCGGTTACGTCGGCGGGGATGCCCCGACAACGCTGACGCCGGATCCCCCTCCGTTGTGCGGAGACTTCGGTCGCCCGTACATCGCGCCGGAGTCCACCGGACAAACCCAACCTGCGACACCTCCTCCTGGTTTGGGCACGCTCAACGCGATCCAGTCACGCATTGCACGCGAAGGTGAAGGCTTTGAACTTTACGCCGAAGCTGACCAAGAACTGATTCGCAACGGCCGCGCACGCGTCGGTCTCGACGAACGCGCCGCATACCTCGCACACGGTCTTCCAGCGTTCTACTGGAACGTGTCCATCGACGAACAACCGTGTCGCGTGATGATGTACGGAGTGCTGGGCAACGAAGAAGTCGACACCACCGTGTACACCTGCAACGGCTTGGTCACCCACATCGCTCCGGCGGAACCGAGACTCCCGTGTTGGCGATTGAGCGAGGTCGCTCCGCGGGCGATCGAGCGTGCACCCCACTTCGACGGAGCCGGGATTGAGCGCCAGTGGGAAATCCTGCATGGCCTGCTCGCGCGCGGCCAAAGCATGGACGACGTGTACATCGGTTTCGGAGACCCGTTCCGCGCCGGGATGGAAGCGCGCGAAGACGGAACCAACGCCGACCAGCACGTGTACCTCGACTCGACCGGCGATGCGTACGCACTCTATCTGACGTTCGTGACTCGCGAGCTGCGCGGATGGCGTTTCCCGCCGGACCGCCAGCTCACACCGCAAGCGCAACAACGCCGGTTGGATGCGATGGAACAACGCATGATGGATCAGCTGCGCGAGATGGAGCAGGCGTCCATCGCACGACACCAAGCTGAAATGTCGCGCATGAACACCATCCAAGAAAACCAGCAGCAGATTCGTGCAGATATCGCGAACACCCGCGCGTCGATCATCGATGCCGTCGCGGAACAAGGCGAGATGACGCGCGGGACTGTGGTGTCGCAGGGTGAGATCACCCGTGGGGCGGTGCGCAACCAACAAGCTCAGCAGCGTCAGCGCGAAGAAGCAGAGCGACGACAAGAGCAATCCAACAACTCGGGTCGCGTTCGGCAAACGCCACCGACTACGCGCAACGATCGAAACCAGGGTCAGAACCAGGGTGGTCAAACACAAACGCGACCGCCGACTCGCTCGACGCGTCCTGCGGACACCGGCGAGATTCGCTCCGTGCGTCAGGGCAACACCATCTACACCGGACGCGATGGGTTAGGCATGCAGTGTCAGACTCAGAACGATTGCCCGGAGCGCTATCTGTGTTCGCGCCGGAACAAGTGCCTGCCGGACCAGTCGTGGATCACGGCGGAGCTTGGACCGCGCCGGCGCCGTTATCGCAACACACTCACGCGCGGAGCCATCGGTCCGATCTGCGGATTGATCTCGGCAGGCGAGCAACCCAGGGTCTGCGAACCCGGCTTCAGCTGTTTGGTGCAGGGCGGAATGGACCGAATGCCGATCGTCGGAAACTGCATTCACAACTCGGCACGCGAGCTCTTTCCCTCGAGCAATCCGGTCGGTCGTGGGAGCGAGTGGTTCCTGCCCGGCGATGGGCGGTTCAACCAAAACTGAACAGTTTCAGTCTGTTAGAGCTTATTTGCGACACCTGGCGCAGTGGGCCGTCGTTCCTTGATGGCCCTCACCGCTCCGCCTGATGGCGACTCGACGCGTCTTGGTTCCGTGTGCTTCGTCTCAAAGCAATCGGGTGGTTCTCGATTAGCCTGTTCCGCCATGGGACTGGGATGGACGAGAGTAATCGGGTTGGCGTTTGCATTGGCTGCATGCAGCCCGGATGGCGGCGGACGACCGACACGTGATGGCGGTGGCGGCGGAGTCGACACTGGAACGCCACGCGTCGACTCGGGCGGCATCGATGGTGGACGCGTCGACGCGAACATTGACGTCGGTCCTTTGACGGACGTCGGACCGCGTTTTGATGCCGATGCAGGTTGTGATGTGACCACTCCTGTTCCGACCCAGATCGTTGGCGACCCACCCGATGTGCTTCTGGTCGTCGACATCTCCGGTTCGATGTGCACTCCGCTCGGCCTGTTTCCGGGCGGCGACACGAAGATGGCCGTCATGAAGCAAGCGCTGACCGATCTGGTCACGACGTTCGACGCCCGCATCAACTTCGGCTTGATGCTCTATCCCAACTCGAGCGGCGCCTGCGACCCGGGAACCGTCGGCAATCCGATCATGGAGCGCAACGGAACTGCGATCAACGGAACCATCAGCAGCATCGTCGACGACTTCTTTGGTTGCGCGTTGGCCAACCCGGGCGCAACACCGACGCACACCTCGATCGACAACGCTCGAACCTACTGGTCGACGATTCCGGTCAACCCCGTGGGCCGATACACCTTGCTCGCCACCGACGGACTCCCCAACTGCGGACCCGTGGTGGACCCCGAAACTGGCGAGACCGCAGCTACGGTCGATGAGACCGTGACGGCCATCGGCTCGCTCAACACCGCCGGCGTCCCGACATACGTGGTTGGTTTTGGCGGTGGATTTACCGGCGATCCCACGGCGCTCAACCGAATGGCCACCGCAGGAGGCACCGGTACACCCTTCAACGCGTCGACGGGTGCAGCACTCGAAGCCGCGTTCGAAGCCATCGCCGCCGAGGTCATTCCGCCCAGCTGCACGATCGAACTCGAAGGCCCTCCCCGCGATCCGATGCTCTTCCAGGTGTCGTTCGACGGCGGACCGCTGATCCCGCGAAACATGTCGCGCACCAGTGGTTGGGACTACGACCCGGCGACCAACACGATCACCTTCTACGGTCCGGAATGCGACCGCGTGCAGTCGGGTTCCGTGACGAACATCTCGGTCGACTTCGGTTGTCCGGGGCCGCTCATTTGAGCACGCCCGACGAACAACACGAGCGCGTTGAACTGCAGCAGTTCAAGTTTCAAGACAAAGTGCTGATGTATGTCATGTTCGCCATGATTGCCGTGAGCACGGGGACAGCGTTGGTATTTCCACCGGAGATACTCAAGTGGCTGCTCGGCGGCATCTGGGTCCTGAGTACCGCGTACATCTTCGCAAGGCTGCTGTCGTTTCCACCGCGAGCCACGATCGGTGCGGATGGTTTGGCGACGGAGTCGGCACCATTGCATCCACGATTCGTGGCTTGGGCGACTGTCGATGAGGTGTTCATCCAAACGCACGACGAGGGAAGCGACATCTGTCTTCGTTTGAAGGATGAAACCAAAATTTGGCTTCGTCGCGTTTTCGACGCCGATGCACGGCTTGCGGCATGTCTGAGGGCGCTGGAAGCATTTCGAGAACGCGAACCCGTCGACGTACCTGCGTCGCTTCTCTCCGAAACCTCACCCGATGCGTACCGTGGCGGCGCCGTGCCAACACCGACACTTGTGCGTGTTACGGAGGATCCAACGTTGGATGCGGAGATCCGACTGCGCGCCGCAAAGCTGGCCGTGGCTGCAGGTGGGCAAACATCACTCGATGCGGTGACCGAGGTGATGGCGGATCGGAAGATGCGCGAGAGTCTCGAAGCACTTCGTGAGTGAACTCGACAAAGTCCGCCACTTCCGCGTTCACGGCGAGGCGGTGAATAACCCAACCGGGCTCGCGCGTCTTCAATACGTGCGGTGGTGTGTGGTGCTGATCGTCGGGGTTTCAGGATGGGCTGCAGCGCAGCAAGCCCCGCTCGAATTGGTCGAAACTGGATTCCGCAACCGGGTCGACATCTCCACCGGTCGGGGCGTCACGCTTCGTCAGTTGCGACGTGCCTTCCCCGAATACCGCGTCGTCCGCCAAACGCGTGAAGCGGAAGCAGGCGGCACGTACGAAGCGATCTGCATGAGCCGCTGGGGACGTGACCGTCGCTGCCGGATCGATTGGACGATGAGCGACGATCACGTGCGACGTATCCAGGTGTTTGAACCGCAAGCGACGGTGGATGGGATGCGAATCGGCGACACGTACGCGGAACACTCCGAGCTGTTTAGCCAGTGCTTCACCGAAACCGGGCTCATCCACGCGCTGATGTGTGAGTTGCGCTCGATTCCGGATGGATACGCGGTGTTCAACTTGGAGCCGGCAGAGAACCACGACCCGCCGTTGCCGGCACAGCTCGACAACGCACGGATCGAATGGTTCGAAGTCAGCTTCAACACGGAGTCCTAGTGCTTGCGACTACTCGCAGAGTCCCGCGCTGCAGCTGAAGCTCTGACACCAGTTGTCGTTCAAACAAAACGCACCCGGCTCTTGACGGGCTTGGCAAAAGCCCAAGCCGTAGTCACCAGCCGAACTACAGTAACCGCTGCAACAATCGGCATCGTAGGTACATCCGGCACCGACGTCGGACGCACAGGTCATGGTGCGACAGAGGCCGTCGGAGCACACTTCCGACGCGCACTCACCCGAGTAGATGCACGCGGAGCCGTCAACCTTCGGTGCAACGCACGTTGAGATGCCGTACGAGACCCAGCGACACTCTCGGCCTTCATCGCAGCAGGTACGAGGACCTGGCCCAAACATGCACTGCGCGTCATTCGGAATGCACTCGCGCATGCTCTCCGGTCCACACACGCCGTCGCTGTTGCACTCACCACCTCGACACTGACCTCCAGCTGTGCACGCTTCGCCGTCGTCGAGTTGCTCGATGCACGTGGACTCCCAACACACGAGGTCACCACAACACGAGGTGCTTGCACACGAACCACCTTCAGCAGCACACGTATGAACACTCGGCGCAGCGCAAACGTTATCGGTGCAGCGACCGTTGCGGCAAGCGTCGTCCTCCAAACAGAACTGCCCGTCATCGAGACGCGGCATACACGTTCCCTCGCCATAACCGGTATCGAAGCAATGGCCTTCGCAGCAAAACCCGAGTTCGGGCCCGCAAGACTCGAACTCGGCCACGCAGGCGGCAACGAGTTCTTCAAACTGTTCGGTGGATGGACCGTGCGACTCACCGCAGGCCAACATCAACAAAGCACACACAACAACGACACGCATTTCGATCTCCTTCAAAGCACCGGCTAAAACATCGTGTATACAAAGGGGGCGACGTACTCGACGACCTGCACCACACCGAGCACGATGCCGGCGAGCAGGAACACCACGAGCATGGGGACGAGCCAAAGTCGTCCGTTGCGAGAGAGCGACACGAAGAGCTCTCCCAGCACCGCGAAGCGAAGGGCGACACGGCGCAAGCGACCGACGCGCCGAACGGGTAGTACGTCTGCATTCACTGAACCGCTCCTTTGCGACTCGCGCGTTTGGTGATCACGCAATCCTCAAGCACCAGGAAGTCCAACGCCGAGCGTTGAAAGACCCCGTACGCTTCCGCCGGCGACGCGCACAGCGGCTCGTTCTTCAAGTTCATCGACGTGTTGAGCAGCACGCCCACGCCGGTCTCTTCGGCAAACGCGTCGAGTAGTGCTGCGAACCCCGGACTCGAATCGGGGTCCACCGTTTGCACCCGCGCAGTGCCATCCACGTGCGTCGTCGCGGGCAGCGTTTTGCGGCCCTCGGCGGTCACCGGCGCAACCGAGAGCATGAACCGGGTCAACGCTTCATCGCGCCCGACGTCGAACCACCGCGATGCTTCAGCGGCACGAACCGCCGGCGCAAACGGGCGAAACGCTTCGCGGAACTTGATCTTGGCGTTGACCCGATCGGCCATCGAAGGATCACGTGGGTCGGCCAGGATGCTTCGTGCGCCCAGTGCGCGAGGTCCCCATTCGAAGCGGCCTTGGAACCAGCCACCCACTTCACCATCGGCAAGGCGACGTGCGACGTGCCGGTGGAGGTCATCGCGTCGAAAGTGTTGGTGGCTCACACGACAGTCCGCGAGGAACTGCCGAATCTCCCGAGACGAGTACGCTTCGCCAAGCAACGCCGTATGCATCACGTTGCGACGTGGTGTTCCCCCGATCACATGATCGACGTAGAGCGCCGCCCCCAAGGCACCGCCAGCATCGCCTGCAGCAGGTTGGACGAAGACGTGTTCGAAGATCCCGCTCTGCGCAATCTTGCGGTTGGCTACGGAGTTGAGTGCCACACCGCCCGCCAAGCAAAGCGCGTTTGCACCGGTTCGTTCCTTGGCGCGTCGCGCCAGTGCAAGCAGCGCCTTCTCCGTGATGTGTTGGAGGCTCGCCGCCACATCCGCGAAACGTTGAGCACGCGGAAAATCGATCGGGTCGTCGGCCGCTCGCGAGGGTCCAAGCAACTGTTCGAGGAGAGGCGTGAAGCTCTGATCTGCACTGCGCGCATACGCGAAGTAGTTCGGATCGAGCGCAAACGAGCCGTCCTCACCGATCCGACAAATCCTCTCGAATTCCGGGATAAAACGAGGTTGGCCATAGGGCGCGAGCCCCATGACTTTGTATTCGCCATGGTTCACGCGGAAACCCAGGTACGCCGTGATGGCGCTGTACAGGAGTCCGATCGAATCGGGAAAACGGATTTCTTCGAGAGGCTCTATGTCCGTGCCACGCGCGTCGTAAATCGTCGTGCTCGAGTGCTCCCCCACACCATCCACAGTGAGAACTGCGGCGTGCTCGTGAGGCGAACACAGAAACGCAGAAGCCGCGTGCGAAAGGTGGTGATCGACAAAGAGCAACTGCTCAGGCCGACAGCCCAGCTCGGCACACATCTCGCCTTTGAGCCAAAGACGTTTGGTCAGCCACTTCCCGAGCGCCCGTGTGAACTGCGGTGCGCTGCGCGGAAACTCGCGAAGGTGCGTAATCAAGATGCGCTCGAACTTACGCAGCGGTTTTTCGTAGAAGACAACGTGGTCGACTTCATCGAGAGTCAGACCGGCCTGACGCAGACAGAAACGAATCGCGTCTTTCGGCAAGCGTGCGTCGTTCTTCAGTCGACTAAACCGCTCTTCTTGCGCCGCAGCGACAACTTCGCCATCGATGACCAACGCGGCCGCAGAGTCGTGAAAGTACGCGCTGATACCCAGGACCTTCACGACTGCCTCCGTCCATCGCTCAGGCTTCGCGGTGGCTCAGCAGGGGTTTGCCAGCCCGTGCGCGGTCGGTCGGCGATCCGCTGAATCACCGCAAACACAGGCACAACAGCCACGTAGAGGCTGAACAAGACACCACGCGCCAACACATCACCAATGCGCCGGCCGGCACGCCGCCACGCTTGCCACGCGCCGCCCCAACGAACCGAACGCAACGCCGCGCGAACCTCACGACCTCGCCCTTGGCGCGTCAGCTCATCCAGCAAGTGCTTCGAGTACGCGACGTGGAAGCGTTCGTCGCGGAGGACTTTGGCGAAGAGCTCGGCAATCTCGGGTTGGTCGACGAAACGCCGCCGCAGTGCCTCGAACTGCTGCGCAGCTTTGCTCTCGGCGATGTAGACAAACGCCAAGAAGCGGACAAAACCCATCGTCGCGAGCAAGTTCTGCCGCGTTGCGTGAATCACCGCGTAGTCGTTCCACTCCGCGGCATCCGAACTCAGCGAACGCGCAGCTTGTTGGAAGAGTTGCGCATGCCGCGCTTCGTCGAGCGCATGACGGAAGAAGAGTCGACGTGCGTTGGGGTCCTCGCAGCTCTCGGCGGCTTTGAGCATGTCCAGCGCACTTCCCGCTTCGGTAGCCGCGAAGCCTGCGAGACGTCGCGCGACATCCTCACTTCTACGCCAAGCCAGAGCAACAGCGATACGCGTCCACAACGCGTTTGAAGTCGTGGTTCCGATCATTGCAGTGCCTCCCGCAACACCTCGGCGACTGCGCGATGTCCCGCAGGGCTAAGGTGGTAGTCGTCAGTCAGAAACGCTCCGGGCGAAGCTGCGCGCAGCGCGGGCATCAGGTCGACCGCGGTCACCCCGTTTTCCTCGGCAACTGCGAGGAATTCGTTCGCCAAGACCTCGGTCGCGCGCAAGTCTCGCGGACGGGCGCGGTACTTCGCCCACTCGCCGCCGTAGACTTGCACGTCCAGCGGAAGAGCCGTCGCGATCACCGTGCATGCGCAAGCTTCACGTGCCGCCAAAAGGTGTCGCGTCATCCGCGAGCCGCCGTCTCGTAGCTCTGCGAGACGCTCTACGAGTTGGTTCACATTCGCAGCGCGCGGCGGCGCCGTTGTGGCGGCGTGGCTCGCGATCTTTCGGACGGCGTACACCAGATGGGAACGACCCATAAGGAAGTCGCGCCCTGGAAACTCCGTCGGCTCCTCCACATCAGGATGCACGGCCACCAACCAACCATCGCGCTCCGTCGTTCGAAGCCGGTTTGGCGCCGCGCTCTCCATCCAGTCGTTCGCGACGTTTGCAACGAAGATCAGATGCGTCGGCTGGTGAGTCTCGGCCAGGTCCCGAACAACTTGGACGTACTCGCTAGGCCCCCAACTCGGAACCGCTGCGTTGTAGACGGCGACGTCGTCTGACTCGAGAAGCGCTGCTGTTGTCTGTGCGAACTCGACGTTGTAGCCGAACATTTGCGAGTCCCCGACCAAGAGGACACGCGTATTCGCCTCTCGCCACTCCGGGCCGCGAAAGCCCAAGGAGTTCGTGTGCACCGACGTGACGTTTCCCGAGAAACTTCGAACCGCAGTCTCCGCGTTGGGACGCAAGACCACCCCGAAGTCCGCGTTCCGTTCGAAGATGTTCAGGTACGGAAACGCGCCGTCTCGAAGCGCAGCGGCCGCCGACTCTGCCACCGCCAAAGCCACGAGCACCGAAACCAGGACGACCACGGCTTTGTGGGCTTTCGTTGGCGTTTTCGGGGCTTCCTTCACGCTTGAAAAGCTAAGCCCGACCCACTAGAAAGAAAAACGATGCTTTCTTAGGTGTTTATATAGAAAAACTAAATCATGATTCCAAGCCTTCGAAAACAGACGTGGAACTGGCTTCCAGCGTTCCTCGAGATCGCCGAAACCGGTTCTGTCATCGCAGCGAGTAAGCGCCTTCATCTCACGCCGGCGGCTGTGTCGCGAACGCTGCGCTTGTTGGAGTCCGAGCTTGGCGAACCGCTCTTCAATCGTGTTGGTCGGCGCTTGGTGCTCAACACTCGAGGCGCGAGTCTTCGTGATGCGGTGCAGTCGGCTGTGGCTGCTGTCGACGATGGTCTGAGTCGCACGCTCGAAGATCCCTTTATGGGGACCTTTCGTGTCGCGTCACTGGGTGTGCTTACGGACTCGTTCGTCGTGCCGAGTTTGATCGAGCTCAAGCAAGAGCACGAAGGCTTTGTTCCCGAGAGCCTGAACCTTCGAACCGCGGATGCGACTGCGATGTTGGCGCGTGGTGAGATCGACGTCGCGTTTTACTACGAGGAACTCTCTGTCGAAGGCATCGTCGTCGAACGACTCGGAAGCACACCCATGTCGGTGTACTGCGGCGTGGGTCATCCCCTGTTCAAACGTCGCAAGCTCAAACAAGAGCACGTGCTCGAACATCCATTCTCGGTTCCGCAAGTAGGCGACACGGGACACATCATGGACGGGTGGCCGAGCGAACTCCCCCGACAAATCGGAATGCGCATTACCTTGCTGCGCTCCAATCTTCAGGTGTGTCGCAGCGGGGCGCTTCTGACCGTGCTGCCCGATGCCACGGCAAAACCCTTCGTCAAAACCAAGGAGCTGCGAAGACTTCCCATCGAAGGACTGCCCGATATTGAAGTGTTCGCCGCGCGCCCGGCGTCGCGGCTGGAGCGAGGTGCAGAACGTGCGTTGATCGAGAAAGTCCGCGCGCGCTTGCAGTAGACGTTAAGACGTCTCAGCGAAGCGGACCTGCCTGAGTTTCCGGAACTCAACTATTACGTCGGCGAGCGGCAATCAGAACAAATGGAGCGGGAAATCGCTGGCAACTCGAGTTGTCCACGCAATCTGGCCAACCTGGTTCGACAGAAGGTGCGTGCGCTGCGCCGTACCTAGGATTGGCACGCCGCCGGCGTGATTCGTCCGCCAGGCACAAGCGCACGCGGCAACTACACGCTTCGACGCAACTGGGTCGATAACGGCCGCAACCGACCCGCGAAGTGCGGTGCCGCTGACGTTCTCAACATGTGTGGGCAGCATTCCGCTTCGCGATTTGGGCGAATGATTTTACCGGGAGGAGTCGAGTAGAGGAGGAGAAGAGTTCTCTCCTCTACTTCTCTACTCCACTCCTCCCGGTAAAATTAGTGCCCCACCACTGTTGCCCAGCCGAACAAGAGATGCGCATTGCGAAACTTAAACTGAATCTAAAATGAGTTGGCTCGGGTAGGAGACCGGAAAGGAATGTTCTCCGCAGCTCCACGTCTCCCACTAAAATTCAGATCCAGCTCTGCCGCTCGCGAAGCCAACCAGCTTGACTCGCTTTCCAAGTCGCTTTAGAAACCGGACCAATAAGGTCCTCTTTCTGAAGCCCTGAAATTGCTGCGAATTTCCAAGCTCACCGACTACGGAGTCGTCCTTTCGACCCATCTGGCCGGGCTCACCGAACCTAAATCGGTTCGTGAGCTCGCGGTGGAGACAGGTTTGCCTGAGCCAACCGTGTCGAAGGTCCTCAAGACGCTGAGCAAAGCCCAGGTCGTGACCTCCCGCCGGGGCGTCCACGGCGGCTACTCGTTGAGTCGCCCGCCGCATGAGATCAGCATCGTCGAAGTCATCACCGCACTGGAAGGACCCATTGCGGTGACCGAGTGCACCGACGAGTCCGACGACGCCTCATGCGCCCACGAAACGCACTGCTCGGTTCGTGGCAACTGGCAACGCATCAACGACGCCGTGCTTACGGCGCTGCGCGCAATCACGCTCGACGAGATGGCGCGTAGCTCGATCAACCTCATCACGCTCTCGCGTTCACGCGAGCAAGCACAACAGCAGAGATCCTGATGGCCGAAGCCAACCAAGAGATCGCCGAAGTCCTCGACAAGAAATACGAAGCCGGTTTCGTCACCGACATCGATCAGGACTACGCGCCCAAAGGACTGAGCGAAGACATTGTTCGTTTCATCTCCGCGAAGAAGAACGAACCCGAGTGGCTGCTCGAGTGGCGACTGCGCGCGTACCGCCATTGGCTCAAGATGACCGAGCCGCGATGGGCCAAGGTCACCTACCCAGAAATCGACTTTCAGGACATCCACTACTACGCCGCACCCAAGTCGGATGCGGACCGACCCAAGAGTCTCGACGAGGTTGATCCCAAGCTGCTCGAAACCTACGAGAAGCTGGGAATTCCCATGCACGAGCGGGAGATTCTCGCAGGCGTCGCCGTCGACTACGTGTTCGATAGCGTGTCGGTCCACACGAGCTTCAAAGAAAAACTGGAAGAAGTCGGCATCATCTTTTGCTCGTTCTCGGAAGCTGTCGAGAACCATCCCGAGCTGGTGAAGAACTACTTGGGCACGGTTGTTCCCTACACCGACAACTTCTACGCCACGCTCAACAGCGCGGTCTTTTCGGACGGCAGCTTTGTGTACATCCCCAAGGGCGTCCGTTGCCCGATGGAACTGAGCACCTACTTCCGCATCAACGCAGCAAACACGGGACAGTTTGAACGCACGCTCGTGGTCGCCGACGAAGGCAGCTACGTCTCGTATCTCGAGGGTTGCACGGCTCCGCAACGTGACGAGAACCAGTTGCACGCCGCAGTTGTGGAACTCGTCGCGCTCGATGATGCCGAGATCAAGTACTCCACCGTTCAGAACTGGTACCCCGGCGACGAGAACGGCAAGGGTGGCATCTACAACTTCGTGACCAAGCGTGGGGTGTGTCACCACCGGTCGAAGATCAGCTGGACGCAGGTCGAAACCGGCTCGGCAGTTACGTGGAAGTACCCGAGCTGCATCCTCAAGGGTGACGATTCGATCGGCGAGTTCTACAGCGTTGCGTTGAGCAACAACGCGCAACAAGCCGACACTGGAACCAAGATGATCCACATCGGGAAACGGACCCGATCCACCATCATCTCCAAGGGGATCAGCGCTGGACGCGGGCAGCAGACCTACCGGGGCGGGGTGTCCATCGCCAAAGGCGCGGTCGGCGCACGCAACTACACGCAGTGCGACAGCCTGCTGATTGGCAGCGAGTGCGGTGCACATACCGTCCCTTACGTCGAGGTGCACAACAGCAGTGCGCAGCTCGAACACGAAGCCACAACCTCACGCATCGGCGAAGACCAGCTCTTCTACTGCCGACAGCGTGGGCTCAGTGAAGAAGATGCGGTGAGCCTGATCGTCAACGGGTTTGCCAAGCAAGTATTGAACGAGCTCCCGATGGAGTTCGCCGTCGAAGCACAGAAACTGCTCGGCGTATCGCTGGAAGGTGCGGTTGGTTAGTCATGCTTAAGATCGAAAACCTCCACGTTGAAGTGGACGGCAAAGAAATCCTCAAAGGCATCAACCTCGAGCTCAAAGCTGGCGAAGTCGCAGCGATCATGGGACCCAACGGGTCGGGCAAGAGCACGCTCAGCTACGTGTTGGCGGGCCGCGATGGATACGACGTCACGAAGGGATCGATCACCTACGAGGGGCAAGACCTGCTCGAGATGGAGATCGAAGAGCGCGCCGCAGCCGGTGTGTTCCTCGCGATGCAGTACCCCGTCGCGATCCCGGGCGTAAGCAACCTCTACTTCTTGCGCGCCGCCTACAACTCGATCCGCAAAGCGCGCGGAGAAGAAGAACTCAACGGCGCCAAGTTCATGAAGCTCGCACGCGAGAAAGCGAAATTGGTCGAGCTGCGCGGGGAATTACTCAAGCGCGCGGTCAACGACGGCTTCTCGGGTGGAGAGAAGAAGCGCAACGAAGTCTTTCAGATGGCGTTGCTCGAACCGAAGCTCTGCCTCTTGGATGAAACCGATTCCGGTCTGGATATCGACGCGCTGAAGATCGTGGCCGAAGGCGTCAACGCGTTGCGTGGTCCAGGTCGCGCCATGCTGGTCATCACCCACTACCAACGTCTGCTGGATCACATCGTGCCGGATGTCGTGCACGTGTTGATGGACGGAAAGATCGCGAAGACGGGAGACAAGGGTCTCGCGTTGGAGCTCGAGTCGCAGGGCTACGAGCAGGTTCGCGCAGGAGCCTAAGGTGTCGCTACTGTCCACAGTTCAGCCGGTCGACACGGCGCCGGCGTGGTTGCTTCCGCTTCGCAAGAGTGCTGCAGAAGCACTGTCTTCGGGACTGCCGACCAAGAAGACCGAAGCGTGGCGATTCACCAAGGTCTCGCACTTGCTCGACGCACCGATCGAACCGGCCGTGTCGGAGCAGAGTGCCGGGTTTGCGACACTCGGTGATGCCTGGCGCGTGTACGTGCACGCCGGACAGCCGATGCCAGGACCCAATCCGCCGAGCGGCGTTCAGGTTCAGACCGGGCTTGATGTCGAGGTTCCGGAACTCGGAACCCTTGCCAGCAACGAGCATTTTACGGCGCTTAACAACGCCTCGTTCCGCGATGTGCTGGTTCTTCGCGTCTCGGGTCAGGTCGAGCAACCCATCGAAATCGAGTACGGCGGGTCACTTGGCGCGGCGTACCCGCGCGTTCTCGTCGTTCTCGAAAAGCAAGCTTCGTTGCGGCTCGTCGAGCGAGCATCCGGTGAAAGCGCCACCTCCGTTGCAGTCACCGAGGTCATCGTCGGAGACGGTGCGCGTCTTGACCATGTCCGCATCCATCAGGACCGAGGCAACTTCATCGGTGCGCTCGCGGTGAAGCTCCAGCGCGACGCGCACTATCACTCGCACGTGGTCAGTGTGGGCGGTGCATTGATGCGGCTCGACCTGCACGTCGCGCTCGAAGGTCCAGGTGCAGAGTGCCATCTCGACGGCGTGTACCACGCAGCCGGCAAGGAAGTGATCGACCACCATGTCCGAGTCGATCACGTAGGTCCGCACTGCACCAGCCATCAACGGTACCGTGGCGTGCTCGATGAAAAAGGTACGGCCGTGTTCGACGGACAAGCCATCGTGCATCGAAGTGCTCCTTCGTCCGAGGCTCACCAGGAAAACCGCAACCTCTTGCTGAGCGACACGGCCAACGTCCACACCAAACCGCACCTCGAAATCGATCACGACGAGGTGGTTGCGTCGCACGGTGCGACGGTCGGCGCGTTGGATGCGGGTTCGCTTTTCTACCTACGTTCGCGGGGAATTCCCGTGGGTCTCGCGCGTGGCGTCCTCACCCTTGGATTTCTGCGCGAACTCTTGGCCGAGATTGCTGAGGAGACTCTGCGCAACGAGCTTACCGATTTGGTGGTCTCTCGTTTGCCCGAGGCCGATGCGCTGCGGAGTTTCGAGTGATGGCCTCTCCGATTGAGGCGGCGCTCGCGGCAGCCACGTTTCCAGAGCTCGACATCAACGAGCTACGAAAGGACTTTCCGGCGCTCGCGCAAGAGGTCCATCCAGGCAAGCCACTCGTGTACTTGGACAGTGCTGCGACTGCCCTCAAGCCGCGCGCCGTCATCGACGCCATCCACGAGATCGACGCACTCGAAACCGCCAACGTACATCGCGCCGTTCACGCGTTGAGCCAACGTGCGACTGCCAAGTACGAGGGTGCCCGCGACTTGATCCGCCGGTTCATCGGCGCCGCAGACCGCGAAGAGATCATCTTCACGTCGGGTACCACCATGTCGCTCAACCTCGTGGCGCAAGCGTGGGGTCGCACCAACTTGTCTGAAGGCGACGAGATTCTCGTCACAGAACTCGAACACCACTCCAACATCGTGCCGTGGCAGCTGGTTGCGGAACAGACCGGCGCCAAAGTCGTTGTGGTCCCGATCACCGACAGCGGCGAAGTCACGCTGGAAGCGTTTGCCAAGCAACTTGGGCCGAAAACCAAAGTCTGCGCGTTCGCCCACGTCAGCAACTCGCTCGGGACGGTGCTTCCGGTTCGGCAGATGACGAAGCTGGCGCATGAGGTCGATGCGATCGTGGTCGTCGACGGCGCACAAGGCATCGTGCACAGCGAAGTCGACGTCGCGGCGTTGGACTGTGACTTCTACGCGTTCAGTGGACACAAGCTCTACGGACCCACAGGCATCGGTGTGCTCTATGGAAAGCGCGCGCTGCTTGAAGCGATGCCACCGTGGTTGGGCGGCGGCGACATGATCGATCGCGTCAGTTTCGAGACCACAACCTGGAACGACCTGCCGTACAAGTTCGAAGCTGGAACCCCGAACATCTCAGGTGCGGTCGGGCTCGGCGCCGCGATCACATACCTCAACGGACTGAACCGCGCCGAAGTCCATCAACACGAGCGAGCCGTACTTCAGTACGGGCACATTCGCCTTCAGGAACTCGATGGCGTTCGCCTGGTCGGTACAGCACCCAGCAAGACCAGCGTGCTCGCGTTCGTGATGGATGGGATTCATCCGACCGATGCGGGTTCGATTCTCGATGCGCAAGGAGTCGCGATCCGAACGGGCCACCACTGTGCGCAACCCGTGATGGATCACTTCGGCGTGACCGGTACCGCGCGAGCAAGCTTGGGCCTCTACAGTTCATCCGCGGACATTGACGCGCTGATCGACGGTCTCGAACTCGTCAAAAGCATGTTCGGCTGAGCGGTATATACTCCCCGCGATGCGACTTGGCCTGGCGCTCCTTTTGAGCATTGGATGTACGGCCTCGTTTGATCGTTCTCTCATACCCGGCGGAGAAGGCGACTACATCGGGTTTGGTGCTGCGGCCAATCCGGGCACGACGCGCTGCGACGTCACCAACACCGACGACAGCGGCCCCGGAAGCCTTCGAAGCTGTTTGGTGCCCGGCTCGGATGTGTATTTCGACGTCGGTGGCAACATCTCGCTGGTGTCGCCCTTGGAGGTGCCAACAGGCACTCGCATTCGCGGAGACACCGCCCCCGAACCCGTCGTCTTGTTGCTCTCCGGATTCTCAGCAATTTCAGTCTCGAGTGCACAGGACATCGTCATCCAGAACCTGCGCGTTCAAGGCACCTTCACGTCCGGACTCGTGGACATCAGCAGTGCATCACGCGTGGTCGTGGATCGCATGGTGATCGGTGGTGGAGACGTCGGTGTCACGGTCGCTCAGTCCACCGACATCACGATCTCGAGCGTTCTCTTCTCAGATCTCGATGACGTGGGTGTGAAGGTGCAAGGAGGAAGCAACCGACGCATCACACTGGCACGCAACGTCGTTCATGTGTCTGACGACGTGATCCGCGTTCAAGGCTTTGCAACCGATGTTCAAATCGTGAACAACGTCGCGAACGGATGGGCATGGCTTGATGGGAGCGCGGGCGCGATCGCGCTTCGTTCCAACGGCCAGGGCACGCCCACCATGGTCGATGTCGTTGGAAACGTGATCGTCCAAGGCTCCGGCAATGAAAGCGAAACTCGATCGTTTGTGCTCGATGGTGTCGACGAGTCGGATGTGCACACGCGCGGGAATCGATTCGAAGGCATGGCAGCGCTGGATGGAGAACACGGCGAACCCTTCACCGAGATCGACTTTGAAGTGTCGTTGGAGAGAATCTTCACGCTCGCTGGTCCGGCCGACCGAACCTCGGCCGAAGCGGATGCCATCGAGTCCGTGCGAGACGCGCTATGAGTGACGACCGCACCGTTCCTCAGCAAATGGTTGGCGGCGTGCCGGTGCGCGACCTTCGCGTTGATGTCCTCTCTGGACCCGAAGCGGGCAAGTCGGTCATCTCTGAGCACGATCCGATCTCGGTGGGAACCGCAGAGGGCAATGGCATTCGACTCAGCGACCGAATGGTCAGCCGCTATCACCTCGAAGTCGGTCGCTCAGGCGATCGCATCTCGCTGATCGATCTCGGGTCGACCAACGGAACCCACGTCGGTGAAGTCCTTGTCTCGGACAGCCGAGTCACCGTGCGAAGCGGCGCCATCGTGCGTATCGGCGAGTCGGAACTACGCGTGAGTGAAGGCGCTGCACGCATGGTTCCCGCAGCACCGGAACGTGCGCGTTTGGGTCCGCTCTTTGGTCGGTCCGAGGCGATGTTGCGCATCATGGACAAGCTCGAGCATCTCGCGCACAGCGACGTGTCGGTGCTCGTCATCGGCGAAAGCGGAACCGGTAAAGAAGTCACCGCGCGTGCACTGCATGAGATCAGTGCGCGTGCGAACCAGCCCTTTGTCACCGTCGACTGTGGGGCCGTGGCGCCCAACCTCTTTGAAAGCACTCTCTTTGGCCACGAACGTGGCGCGTTTACCGGTGCAGACCGACAACATCGCGGCGCCTTTGAACGCGCGGGCACAGGCACTTTGTTTCTCGACGAAATCGGCGAACTCTTACCTGAACAACAAGTTGCCCTGCTTGGTGTGCTCGAGCGAAAGCGCTTTGTGCGAGTCGGCGGCAGTCAAGAACTGCCATTTCGTGGTCGCATCGTGGCGGCAACGCACCGCGACCTCCGTGCCGGCGTGAACCAAGGCACGTTTCGGCTGGATCTCTTCTATCGGATTGCTGTGGTCACGCTCGCACTCCCACCGCTGCGGGATCGGTCCGAGGACATTCCTCTGTTGATCGAACGCTTCCTTCGTGAAGAAGGCGACGAGCGCACACCGCAAGAAGCGTTCGGGAGCAAACTCAAAGATCTGCTTCGACATCCGTGGCCCGGCAACGCCCGCGAACTGCGTAACGTCGTGCTCGGTGCTTTGGCGATCGGCGAGATGCCTGAGCTCATGCCCTTACCGCCATCGGCGCAAGGAACAACTGCGGACGCGGCGCTCGCCCTGCCCTACAAAGAAGCCAAAGCTCAGATCACGAGTGAGTTTGAGCTTCGCTACGTGAAGCACTTGCTTGAACAAACCGGCGGCAACGTCGCGAAAGCTTCTCGCATTGCGCGAATGAACCGCTCGTATCTCATCGAGCTTCTGCGGAAACACGGGCTGAAATAGACGCATTGAAGTAGGCTTGGCGCGTGGCGCAGTTGGGCTACCTGCCGCAGATCGGCGAGACGATCGATCGCTACACGGTGCTCGCTGAACTCGCGCACGGAGGCATGGCGGCGGTGTACGCAGTCGGCCGTTCCACGGGTCACTTCAACAAGCTGCTGGCGATGAAGGTGATGCTTCCGCACTTAGTGAGCGAGAAGCAGTTCGTCGACATGTTCGTGGACGAGGCGCGCATCGCCGCGCACGTGCAGCATCCGAATGTGGTTCAGGTGTTCGACGTGGGCGACCACAAGGGCACGCCCTACATGGTGATGGAGTACCTGAGCGGACAGTCGCTTTCGACGATTCGTCGTCGAGTTCAGCTCAGCGCGGGTGAAGTTCTCGAGCTCTTAGCGCGTGCCGCAGAGGGTCTTCATGCTGCGCACGAAACGCGCGACCGAAGTGGTGAGCTGCTCAACATCGTTCACCGCGACGTGAGTCCGCAGAACATTCATGTGAGCTACGACGGCTCGGTCAAAGTCGTCGACTTTGGAATCGCGGCAGCAAGTGGACGGATCACTCAAACGCGTACCGGCGAAGTCAAAGGCAAGCTCAGTTACGCGGCACCCGAACAACTACGCCCAAAACGCGACGTCGATCGTCGATTGGATATCTGGGCGATGGGCGTGATCGCGTGGGAGATGCTCTCAGGCAAACGCTTGTTCAAGGGCGAAACCGACGCCGACACCATGTACAACGTGTTGAACAAGGTTCCTCCAGCACTCGGTGGCAAGATCCCGGCTGAAGTCGCAGAACTAGTCGCGTCCTGTTTGGAACGAAACGTCGACCTGCGCCCGACAAGCGCTGCTGAACTCGCGCGCGTGTTCGGATCTGCCGCGGCACGGCTCGGTGCGGATCGAAGCGAGCTTGCCGCGCGGGTGTCGAGCGCCTTTGCCGAACAGCGTGCCGTGGAAGAAGAACGGATCGCCAGTGCGCTTGGCGAGCCGCGCGGTCCAGCACGCGAATCGGAGACCAGCTCGGCGCCTCAACTCGACGGCATCGCGGTCACCGACGAGGAGTACCTCGCTTCGCTTTCTCGAACGGATATCGACGCGCCGAAGACTGGGCGCATGCGTTGGTTGGCCGTTGCGTTGGTGTTGCTGGTCGTGGGCGCAGGTGGATTGTTCGCGATCAACCAGAGCGCGGAGGCCGTTTCCATCGCCGAAGCCGAAGCCGACACCGAAACCGAAACCGAATCCGAGGCCGAAGCCGAAGCCGAAGCCGAAACCGAAGCCGAAACCGAAGCCGAGACCGAGACCGAGACCGAAGCCGAAGCCGAGACCGCCGAGGCCGAAGCCGAGTCCGCCGAAGCGGCAGCCGAGTCCGGAACGGAGGCCGAGTCCGAAATGCGCACACGGCGTGGGATGCGAACCGGCATGCGCACCCGAATGACCTCGGGGTCCATGATGTCTTCGATGGACTTGATGCCGGTCACGTTCTGACGTTGACCCAGCAACCGGGTTGCAGCGTATGCTGCGTCTGATGATTCGCTGTGCTGGCGTCTTGCTGCTCTTCGCGGTGTCGGTTCACGCGCAGCCGAATCCAGACGCTGCAGCAGACGACACCGCGCAAGCACGCGAGTGGTACTCCGCAGGCGTCGATCTCTATAACCGCGAAGAGTTCGGTCCCGCACTCGACGCATTTCAACGAGCGTTTGCGCTGGTGCCGCGCCCGCAACTCCACTTCAACATGGCTCGCTGCCTGTCGCGGCTTGGCCGACACGAAGAAGCGGTTGCCCAGTTTCAACAGGCAATCGACAGCGACGAGCTGTCCGACGAAGAACGAACGCGCGCACGTGCAGAGCTTCTGGTGGAGATGCGACAACTCGGGACACTCGAAGTCGAGGCACCAGGCGGCGTCACGATCGACGGTACGGAATGTCCGATGCCATGCACACGCGTGCTTGCACCCGGAACCTACGAAGTCGCCTTTGGAGACGACACTCAAACCGTCACGGTGCGCGCCGAACAGACAAGCCGTGCGCATTTTGAGGCGCGCGTCGAAGAACCACGGATCGAAGTCACACCGCCCACGCAGCGAGGACCGTATCGTCCTGGCGTAGGAACAGTCGTTGGTATCTCACTTCTTGCAGCTGGCGCAGCGGGAACGATCGGTTTCGGTCTGCGGACGCGCTCCCTTGAAGACGACTTCGATCGCACCCCGACCGACGCGATTGCAGACGACGGTGAGCAGTCGAAGTTGCTGACAAACTTGAGTATCGGTGTTGCGATCGTCGGCGCGCTGATCTGGATCACCGAGATCATCGTGGGATCGGTTCGTGAGCGTCCAGTCGCAGCCGACGATCGGCCCGTCGCAGCCGACGATGATCAAGCTGGAACAGTGCTTCGTCCAACAGCGTGGTAGCGGCGAGAAGTCTAACCGAAACGGAAACGCTGCACGTTGCTCAAGCGGAGCCGCCGTTTGCGACGTCGTTGTCGACGGTCACTCAGTTGGTAACCCAGAACGGAAAGCGCAACCGGGACGACCGCCAACGCCACGGCTCCGACGCCCCATGGAATGTTGGGTGCGAGTGCGAGTCCAAAGCCGAGACCCGTACCGAGTATCGAACCCGGCAAGCCAGCCCAAATGCGTCCTTCTCCGCGATACGCCAAGGGTGCTGTCAGACCAAAGCCGACCGCTGCACCCATCGCACCACACCACGTTGCCAACTGTCCCCAATCGACGTTGCTATTTCGAAGCGCACTAAACGCACAAAAGACCTGCGTCGCAGCGAAGCCAGCAAGCGCACCCGCATACCCACGTCCGACGTTTCGTGACACACGACGCGCCAGCGGTGGCCCATCGAGATCGGGCAAAGCCGCCCCGCCCCGCGAACTCGCAATCACCTCGCCGTACACTCCCTCGGTGTCTGTATCCGGCTCAGACTCAAACGCGCCTTGCTCGATCTGCTGCAGCTCCGACTGCGCCTGCGCACTCGAAGTTGTGGTCATCGCGCAAAGGCTCAAAGCAACAACAACACACCGCATTACCTGGCTTACGCGGTCGCAGCGCGGCTTCTCCCTCGACCTAAAACACCAATAAACGCAGGAGTTTGCGCCGTCTCAGTTCGCTGGAACCAACACGTGACTCCGAAGGCGCAGGTTCCGACCGAGCCGCAACACCTCTCCTTCGACCGAGGGTCCACCCATGATCGACTCACGGATGTGCGGCATGTCCCAAGTGACGTTGGCCATACCGTCGGTCTCGCTGTACTCGTCGATCAGCGCCAGACGCAGTTCGCCGCGATCGGTAAACACAAACCGAATATCGAACGCGTCTTCGCAACGACAGTTCCCGTCCTCTTCCTCTTCGCAGTCACACGCGTAGCTAATCACGTTCGTTGTCGACACGTAGAACAACGTCGTTTCGCCGAGAGTGAGGACCCGAGGAAACGAGAGTCGCGAGTCCTCCGGCACATCGAAGCTGCACTGTCGAACTTGCTTGCGACCGCGGATGACGCTGATGACGTAGAGTTCATCGCCGATCAAACCAAAGGCTGCACCCTCGTCGCCTACCGTCGCATACGCATCAAAGTTGTCTTCGCGAAGCCCGGGATAACTCACGTCATCGAGTCGGAGGATGGGACAGGTCGGTTCAATCTGTTCGCGCTCTCGCAAGCATCGTCGAAACACGGGGTCGTCTTTGAGGGAGAGCAGGCTGCGCAACCCAAGTGTGCTCGCTCCATCGCAGTTGTCGCCGACCTCGGCCTTCGCGGCACGAAAGAACGCTTCCAAAACGATTCGGCGTCGGCGTTCGATCGGGGTGGCCATCGCTTCCCAGTAACTGTTCTGCGCCGAAAGCCAGTCTTCTTGCGCCTCCGCCACGCGGCCTCGCTCGTAGTGGCACGCCTCCAACGTTCCTTCGGGAAGTTCGAGTTCGATATTTTCTTCGGTGATGCGGAACGCGTCATCCAACCGGGTATCGGCAGCCGCGTACATCTCGGCGCGTCGAAGCACACTTGCCAGCGCGCAAATCGAAGGCACGTCGTTGATGTTGGCTTCGATGCGTTCGACCAATCGATCGTGACTCTCGCGCAGCGCTTCGGGGACTTCGGCGGGTTCCGCCGCCATCGTGACCTCGGTCATCGCGGACACCGGCACGACTTCAGACTCCGTCGTCGTGGCTGCCATCGTCGCTTCCATGGAAGCAGCCTGCTTCGATACGGGTTGCATCGTGGGCGCTGCACGGTTCGCGGGCTCACTCCGTTCACTCGAGCCACAGGCGAGCACACCGCAAATCCAGACCCATCTCATCACGCACCTCATGTCGGTGCCGCATCCGCGTGTCGCCACATGTGCAGCGCCAGGTAGGAGCGGTAGGGCGCAAAACGCTGAGCGGTGCGCACTGTCTTACGACGCTTGCTCGTCAATCGTTGCAGGGTTTTGCGCGCGGTGACGTCTCCGTCTGGCCAGATATCGCGATCGCCAAAGTAGAAGATGCCCATCATGTCCGCGGTCCATTGTCCAACGCCCCAGATCGCGGTGAGCTTCTTGGCTCGTTCTTCGTGATCAAGTGCGCCCAGTGTTGCCACATCCAACTCACCTGCGCGTTCGGCTTGGGCAATCGACTGCATCGCCTTGGTCTTCGCACCTGAGAGTCCACACGCGCGCAAGGGCTTGGCGCACTTGCCGCCGAGGTAGTCCACCAACTCCCTGTCTCCAACTTCGTCCAGCACGCGTCCCCAAATCGTGCGTGCCGCTTTCACCGAAAGCTGTTGGCCGGCGACCGCGCGACACAACACCACCGGAAACGACCCCGAACGCAAGCGACGCCGAAGCTGAATCGATCCGTTCGTGGTGATCGCGTCGCGCAACGATGTGCTCAACCCAAGCGAAGTCTCGAGAAGGTGTTGGTGGGCTTTCGCGGACATCTGGACGCCCAGGATTTGCCGGCTGCGCCCATCAATCAAGTGTCGGGTGCACCATGCACGTCCGTTCAAAGAGCCCAAAAACGTCGGCAATTCGACGGTACGCACGTTGCAAATCCCACAGACATGAAGCCTTGGACCCGTCGACGTTTCCTCCGAGCTGCCGGCATCTATGGCGCAGCCGGAGCCATGCTGCCTTTCCTGCCCACCTTCGGTTCGGCGCAGCCCAGCGACAATCGCAAGTTACTGCTGATCACGACGGGCAACGGTTCTGTCCTTCCGCATTGGCGTCCGAAGCGCGACGGCGCGGAGCTCGCAACAGGTGACTCGCTCGACTCGACGACCAGTCGGATCCTCGCACCGATTCTTGAGCGACACGCTTCGCGCACGATCGTCATCGATGGATTGGACATGGCGGCCAAGATGAACGAGGACGGAGTCATCGAGGACGGCGGTGGTCACGGTTCACACCAAACAATCTGGACCGGACGTCACCAGGATGGAGAGGCGTACGATGGTCCCGGTGCTGCCGATGGCATTCTTCCGGGTGGACCTTCGATCGATCAGATCGTCGCGGACCGCATCGGGATGGACACCGCGATCCATTCGTTGCAAATGGGGCTGTGGCGCAACAACCGCGTCGACAATCGATTCGTGGGTAGCTACTCGGGCGATGCGCAGCCTCTGCTCACCGAGCACGACGTTACGGTGCTCTACGAACGCCTCTTCGGCGGGTTCACGCCAGGCGAGGTCGACCGCACGCCGGACCGACGCCGCCAGTCGCTGAGCGTGTTGCGCGGTGAGTTGCAACGATTGCGCGCGCAACTTCCTCATGCCGACCAGCTTGCGCTCGATCATCACGTCGACGCGTTCGCGGCGTTTGAATCACGCCTGGATGCCGCCGCATTCACCTGCGATCCCGGTGTGCTTCCCAGCGCATCAACCCTCAACGAACGAGCGGACGCGCACCGATGGCTGATCGGCCAAGCCTTGGCATGTGGCCGAACTCGAGTAGCCACCTACAACCTCACACGCGAGGTGAACTGGGTCCGGGAAGAAGACCTCCCGACCTTTCTTCCAGGGTGGTCGGGGTCAACCGGCGAGATCCACAACAGCTCACACGCCAGCCGAACATCCGCATCCGCGGCCGAAGACATCACGCTCCTCAAAGAGTGGGAAGCACGATGGGTGGCCGACTTGCTCGACTTCATGCAAGCGACCCCCGACGGCGAAGGAACGCTGCTCGACAACACCGTGGTTGTTTGGTGCACCGCGATGAGTCATGGCGGTCAGCACATCGTGCGAAACACGCCCGCGGTGGTCGTGCATGGCGCAAACGGACCATGGACAACCAACCAGTACGTCCGATCACCGAACGCAACAGCGCCTCTGAGCATGGCCGATTGGACTTCCAACTCGCGCGAGTTCCGGGCCGCGCTCGGAAACGGATTTCCGAACAACCAACTTTTGGTTTCGATCGGACAAGCGTTCGGCTTGGACATGAACCAGTTTGGCGACGCTCGTTTTGAGGGTGCGCTTGAGGAGTTGAACCGATGATGCGCTGGTCCGGATTGCTTCTCTGCATCGCGTGCCAGGGCACGATTGGTGACGCCAGCACCCACGAGCCCCTGGATTTGCCGGACGACGAGCCGATCGGTGAAATTGGCGATGTTCGCCCTGATTGCGACGGGGTCTGTATTGGCGAAACCGGACTCGTTCGCTTAACCCGCGCGCAGTACATCGCCGCGATCGAAGCCACGTTCGAGACAACCATCGAGTTGGAGATCGAACGTCTGCCCGCCGACCGGAGCGCAGGCGCATTTACCAGCAACGCGTTTAGCCAACTCGACGAACGCGCCATCGGTCGTTACGTCGATGCCGCTGAGGAAGTCGCTCCCCAGTTGGTCGAGGTGTTGGACGTCAGCTGTGATCCCTCCGACTGTGGCGGGGCCATCGTTGAGCGCTACGCGCCAAGTCTGTTCCGACGCGAAGTCGATGCCGAGGAGGTCCAACGCTACGCCGATCTCTATACGTGGTCGTATCCCGAAGACGGCGCGGATCTTGCGACGCTTCTCGTTATCGAAACGCTTCTGCAGTCACCGAACTTCATCTACCTTCCCGAGCCTGTCGCTGACGGAGCCCCCGGACCGCTCGACGGCGAAGCGATCGCCGTTCGACTTGCGTCGTTTCTTTGGGGCTCGGTTCCGGACGAAGCTTTGCTGGAGCAGGCACGTTCCGGTGTGCTCGACACTCCGGACGGAATTGAAAACGTCACGCGCGCGATGTTCGACGACGCACGTTCAGACGAGGGAATCGCGCGTTTCCACCGTGAGTGGTTGGGGATTCAAGATGTTCCGACCGATGCTTCACTCGCGACCGCGATGCAGTCGGAAACCGAAGCGTTCGCGATTCGCATCCTCCGCGACAATCCTTCACTGCACGCTTTGCTCACCGAACGAAACGCACCGATCGACGAAGTTCTTGCGGAGCACTATGGCGTCGCGCGCGGCGAGTGGGTCGACGTTCCTGGGCGTGCAGGCATTCTCACGCACGGTTCAGTGATGACTGCGCACGGTCGCGAGAACTACTCACGCGCAGTCCATCGTGGGATCTTTCTGTTGAGCGAGGTGCTGTGTCGGGACATTCGCCCCGCACCGCCGTCGGCGTTGGACGACATTGAGCCCGGCGACCCTGAAGAGCTGACCGACCGGCAGCAGCTCGCGCAGATCACCAGCGGCGCCTGTCAAAGCTGCCACAGTCAGATCAACCCGGCGGGTTTTGCCTTCGAGCACTACGACGAACTAGGTCGCTTTCGGACGGAAGATTCGCGCGGTCGTGCGGTCGAGTCTCACGGAACCATGGTCAATGCTGGCGACGTGAGCGGCGAGTTTGTGGACGGATTCGATCTGATGGAGCAACTCGCTGAATCGACCACCGTCCGTCAATGTCTCACGCGGCAGTGGTTTCGGTACGCGCTTGGACGAACCGAAAGCGAGGGCGATGCCACCACGCTCTACGATGCGTACCAGGCGTTCGAGAGTGCCGAGGGCAACCTGCAGGAGCTCATCATCGCAATCGTGCGCAGCGATGCCTTCCGCTATCGGCTTGCTCCGGGGGTGGAGTGATGCGCGGGGTTTGGACACTCGCACTGCTCATCGCCTGCGACGGTGGCGTCATGACCAGCGAAGACGCGGGAGGCGAAGACGCGGGTGATGCCGAGATCCCCATGGACACCTCGAACACGGACTCCGACGTCCGCGCAGACAGTGGAGGTAGCGATGCGGGACCAGGCGTCGATGCATCCGAAGACTCCGGTGGGATCGATCCGAGCATGAACATCGAAGGCTTCGGAGCAGTGTCGGTGGGTGGCGTCGGTGGCGACACGTGCACAGTCACAACACTCGACGACTCCGGCGATGGATCGCTTCGAGACTGCATCGACTCACGCGAAGGGTCAGGGGAGTCGGTCACACCACGCACGATCGAGTTTGCTGTGGGCGGTACGATCACCCTTCAAAGCGACATCGTGATCGACGAGCCCTACCTGACGATCGACGGGGCGACTGCACCTTCACCCGGCATCACGATCACGAAGATCAACACCGAAGACGGCGAGTTGGTGATCGCCGGTCGACGGACAGGTTTGCATCCGCACGACTTGATCATTCGCTACCTGCGATTTGATGGGGTGTGGGAAGGCGGCGAGGCACACAGTCAAAACTCCGCAACGATCACCATTGACGGAGAGAACAACCCCGAAGGTGTGTACCGTGTGGTCTTGGACCACATCGTCTGCGTGCGCGCGAGCGATGGCTCACCCGACATGTGGGGCAACGTGCGGGATGTGACCCTGTCGTGGTCCCTGCTGCACCACAGTCTTCATCCGACCACGATTTCGTGGAGCGGATCGGAAGCCGTTCGCGAACGTATCTCGATGCACCACAACGTCTACGCCCACAACCACGAACGCAATCCCCAAGTTCGCGGCACGGTTCGACAGCTCGATATCGTCAACAGCGTCATCTTTGAGTGGAAACTCTTTGGTGGCGGCTACGGGATTCGCCTGCGCGAACGAAACGGTGTGGTTCCCGATGGCGTAAACCTGGTGGGCAACTTCTTCTCGTCGGTCGACGAGCCCGGCAACGCGGTTCTGCTCGAACCCACTGACTATCCCGGCAATCTCTTTATGCAGGGCAACGTGGGCGTGGATGAGTCCATTGCGACGACAGCCACTGCAGCGGAGGTTCCGGTCGAAGCGCGTGTCACCACGTTTGCAGCAACCGAACTCGACACACGAATGTTGCCGTTTGTGGGACTGCCTGAGCGAACGCCCGAAGAGCAGGCGACATTCGACGCGATCGCTGAAGCGATTGCCGCAGCTCGCGAGTGAGATCCATGGCACGCTGCCGCCATGTCGGTAGTGAAGATCAACGCGATTTCCGTTCCCGAAGGCCGCGGCGAAGAACTCGAGAAACGCTTCGCCGCACGCGCCGGTAAAGTCGACCAGGCGCCCGGGTTCGAAGAGTTCATGCTTCTTCGACCCGTCAAAGGTGATGACCGGTACTTCGTGGTCACCCGCTGGGAATCCGAAGAAGCGTTTCAAGCCTGGCGCGACAGCCGAGCCTTTCAAGCGCAACACAAGGACACGCACAAAGACCACGGACGTGGCGATGCAAAGCCCGCGCACCCCGTCGCAACCGGTGCCTCGTTGTTGGAGTTCGAAGTCGTTTCACTCAGCACCAAGCCATGAGCCCCGACAGCGGCATGGCGCTCGGGATCATGATCGCCATGATCCTCATTGTTTCGGTCCCCGGCGTAATCGTCGGTGCGATTGGCTACGTTGTCGGCCGGAAGCGCGACGACGGGAAAGGCGCGGTCGCATTCGGTTGCGGAGGATTCGTGCTTGGCGCGGCGTTGGGCGTACTTGGTGTGGTGGTCACGTTCTACGAAGACACGTTCGAACCGACGCTTGATCTGCAGCTGCCCGCTGACTTCGCGCACAACGCGATCATCGTGATCGAGGACCCCTCCGTGTCGACGCGGCTTGATTGGAACACCACCCGGACCGAAGCGACACTCGTGGTCCCAAGCAGTGGAGTTGTTCGCGTTGCAACGCTCGAAGAGTTTTCGATGCGGACGCTCGACGCAGAGCTTCACGGCAGGCGTTCGACAACCGGTTCAAGCCGCCCTGCACCACCGGGGTTAGCTCCAGCCACGGTGATCAAGTGCGCCGGCTTCGGCACGTCCAACGACTGCGACCGCGAAGACATCGAAGAGCTGATCCGCGAACGCGAAGGCAGCTAAGGGCGTCATCCCATGACCAAGAGTTGATTTTTGCCATTTTGAACCCACTATGGCGGCGTTATGGACCTCGTTATCGCCGATGGCATTGTGCTTCCGGCGTCGGATCTTACTTGGCAAGCAACGCAGGCTGGTGGGCCTGGCGGTCAGCACGTCAACAAGGTCGCGACGAAGGTCGACCTGCGTTTTGATCTGAAGAACACCACCGCGCTTAGTGACACGGTGAAGGCACGCGTCCGTGCGCTCGCTCCAAGTCGGATCGACGGGCAGGGACGCATCATCATGATCAGCGGTGGCTCGCGGTCTCAGCAGGCAAACCTGCAGGATGCGCGTGGAAAGCTGCGCGCCCTGATCCTGTCCGCGCTCAAGACGCCCAAGCGCCGGAAGAAGACCAAGCCTAGCCGTGGTGCGAAGCGGCGTCGGCTCGAGGCGAAGAAGCGCACGGCCAAGAAGAAGGCAATGCGCGGTCGGGTTCGCTACGACGATTGAGATGCGGAATGCGGCATGCGGGATGCGGAACTCAAACGAAAACTTGAGTTAGCGCGCGACACTGATTGCCACGGCTCCGCCGGCCACTGCTGCGACTGCGGCCGCGACGATTGCGATGATTCGCCTTCGGCGCGGGCGCGGATCGGGCTCTCGGTCGTACTCGATTCCCTTCAACGGGATCGTCGCCCTCGTTCCAGCAGGGAGATCCAACGTCTGCCTCGCGACCAAACGTCGGCCGTCCAGTGCTTCCAGCGTGTGCCTGCCCGGAGACAACGCGAGCGTGTCGGATTGCAGCACTCGGCTGTTGAGCCGAATCGTTTCCGCACCACGCGGCAGGTCCACCTGCACGAACACCAGCTCGCGCCGCAGTTCCCGCTCCAGCTCGAACGCAGACGCACGCAACATCGCGCTCACGCCTGGCTCTCGTGCAAGGGCACGCACGATGCGATACGCGTCCACTGGCCGATCCACTTCCACGAGTGCAAGCGCGAGGTTGTAGCGAATCGCCGGTGTGTCGTGGAGTCGGCGCGCTCGTCGAAACGCGCGAATCGCTTCCCAGTAACGGCGACGTTCTGCCTGGCGCACTCCTAGCGCAAACTGGGATCGAGCACGCTGAATCGCACGACGCTGCGGCGGTACGCGACGGCCACGCCGACCACGGACCCGCTGATTCAAGCGCTTGTTTCCACGCGTCACCTGCTCGGTGACCTCATCGGCAAATGCGATCTCCACACCACCTTGAGGTGCCACCATTGCGGCGCCGATAAGGAAGAGCGCGAGTCGTAGAGCCATGAGGAGTCCTCTAAAGCATAACCAATGCCATACTCCGCTGCATGCCCGATGGGTTCCAACTTCGTAAGAAACATCTGATCGGCGTCGAGCGCGACGTGTACTACCGCGGCGACGGGCCTGGGATCGTCCTGATGCACGAAGTTCCAGGAATCACGCCGGCGGTTGCTGCTGCCGCACGTCGGATCGCCGATGCAGGCTTCCGGGTGGCTATGGCTGATCTATTCGGATCTGTGGACAAACCCTTTAGTCCCACCTACTCGCTTCAACAGATTGCCCGCGCGTGTGTGTCGCGTGAATTTCACGTTCTCGCGCGCAACGGTTCAAGCCCGATCACCGAATGGTTGCGTGCACTCGGTCGAGATCTGCACGAAGAGGTTCGAGCCGATGGCATCGAGGCCGAAGGTGTGGGCTGCGTCGGCATGTGTCTCACGGGGAACTTTGGCCTCGCATTGGCAGTCGATCCGTGGATGCGAGCCCCAGTGCTCTCGCAACCTTCGTTACCGTTCGGTATCAGCCCTAGCCACAACGCCGCGCTTCACCTTTCGAACGAAGACCTCGTGACGCTAAAGCGACGCGCCAAAGATGGACTGCAGGTTCTCGGACTGCGCTTCACGCACGATCCCTTGTGTCCACCCGCGCGCTTTCGACGCCTCGAGCGCGAACTCGGTGAAGCGTTCCTTCCGGTCGAAATCGATTCGGGACCGAAGAACCCGCATGGCTTTGCGCGTACTTCACACAGTGTGTTGGCGCTGGATTTTGTGGACGAAGAGGGAAATCCCACGCACGAAGCGCTTCAAACGATGCTCGAGTTCTTCAACCGGCACCTGTGTCGCCAGGAATCGCAACTCTCATAGCCAACCGCGCTCTTGGTAGTCGCGATACGCAAGACGCGCGCCCGCACGAAAGTCGTATTGCGTGTCCCAATCCAACGCGTTCATGAGCTTGGAGGGATCACACGCTTGATGTTTCTGAGTCGCGTCACGCGCTTTGTCACGGGTCATCACTTTCGACACACCGCTACGCGCGACCAGCTTGAGCACCAACGTTGGAACCGGCACCACGCGAACGCGACGTCCCACCGCTTCACCGATGGTCTCGGCCATCTCACGACGGGTGTAGATCTTTCGCTCACAACAAAAGTACGTGCCCACGGGATGATCTCGTTCAACCGCCAACGCGGCAGCCTCCGCGCAATCGGCACCGTGCAACATCGAAAGCATGCCCTGGTTGTGCACCATCGGAATCACTCCGCGCTCCGCAGCTTTGAAGAGATCCACCATGCGATGTTCACCAGGCCCGTAGAGCGCCGGTGGACGCAACGAAGTCACTGGAAAAGGCGCACCCGCCGTCGCACGTTCGGCCGCGAGCTTGCTCTTGCCGTAGTGAGAGCGTGGGTTCGGCAAGTCGGTTTCAACGGCTGGACGCGATCCCGAGGGACCATGTGCCGCAAGCGAGCTGATCAGGACGAAACGTCGAAGCGTGCTGGGCGCAGCCGCGATCAGATTGCGTGTCGACTCGGTATTGGCGGCGTAGATGCTGGCGATGTCAGCCATCCCGCCGCCCGCAGCGTGGATGATCGCGTCCACCTCCAGATGCGGGCGAAGCGCCTCTCGATCCTGAAGATCCGCACGAACCACCTCGACGCCCTTGGCTTCCAACGACTCGGTTCGGCTTGTCGCGCGAGCCAAGGCCCGCAAGCTCCAACCCCGTTTGAGGCAGGCCTCCACTAGATGTGCGCCTAAGAATCCCGTGGCTCCAGTGAGCAGCACTCGCATCGCGAGAAGGTAACGGCTTCGCTCCGAACGTGACATACATACATTCGTGGAGGGGCAGCACGAGTGGGACGACACGATCGAAGCGGCGATTCGCACGCTCGCGCGAGTCCCTTCGAACCCCCAGTCGACGATTGAGCCTTCGGCCAAAGATGCGTCGCGTGCATTGGAGCAGCTCAAGAAGAGCGGCACACGCTTCAAGCCGCGAAGCACACTCGGCGAAGGCGGGATGGGTATCGTTCATCTCGCCGAGCAGCTTTCGCTGGGTCGCGACGTCGCCATCAAAACCCTCAAACCGGATCACTGCACACCCCAAGCGGTTCTCAAACTTGTGCAGGAAGCGTGGGTCACCGGAACTCTCGAACATCCGAACGTGGTCCCGGTCTACGACATCGACATCGACGGGGAGCAACCGCGCATCATCTTGAAAAAGATCGAGGGCGAAGTGTGGGGCGAGCTCATGCGCAACCCCGAGCGTGTTCGTCGCGAGTACCGCGCTCCCGATCTGCTCGACTGGAACATTCGACGCGTGATCGAAGTGTGTCAGGCGCTGCGCTACGCACACAGTCGTGGAATCGTGCACCGCGACATCAAGCCCGAGAACGTCATGATCGGTGCGTTTGGCGAAGTGTACGTACTCGACTGGGGAATTGCGGTCGCGCTGGAAGACGACGGCACCGGTCGCTTTCCACTCGCATCCGACGCTACCGAGATGGCGGGAACGCCGTGCTGCATGTCGCCTGAACAACTCGGTGGCGAGAACCCGCGCATCACCCCTCGCACCGACATCTATCTCGTCGGTTCGATGCTCTACGAAATGGTCACGGGTCTTCCGCCACACACGGGCGACAACTTTCGCGAGATCCTCGCAAGCGTTCTGCAATCCAACCCTTATCTGCCCGACGACGTACCGGAGGACCTCGCACGGATCATCCGACGCGCGATGGATCCGGATCCCGACGCACGTTTTGAGAACGCAGCTCAGCTTCAACTCGCACTCGAAGGATTTCTGGCGCATCGCGGCTCAAGCCAACTCGCAGAACAGGGTGATGAAGCGGCAAAGCGGATGGTGGCGGCCATCGACGCAGCCGACGAAGACCTGGTCGAAGCCCTCTACGCGGAGTGCTCTTTTGCGTATCGCGCGGCACTCGATGCGTGGGAACAGAACGAGCCAGCACGTCTTCAACTACAGCGCGTCACGATTCTGCGGATCGATCACGAACTGGAAAGCGACCAGGTCGCCGTAGCGTCACGACTGCTCGCCACGATGGACGCCCCCCCCGAAGCGCTCGTTCGTCGCGTGAAGAAAGCGCAGGCACTCGCCGCACAAGCCGGTGAACTTCACCGACGCATGGAGCAGGACGCTTCGCACGATCTTGGAAAACGCACGCGAGCATTCATCGCCACGATCATGGCGACGCTCTGGGCAGCGTTTTCGTTCGCGGGTGTGTTTCGGCCGTTCTCGTGGCTCGAGATCGTTCTGGGCACGGGTGCCCTCGTCGCCCTTCTTCTGGCACTGGGATACTGGGCCCGCGAGTCGTTTTCCAAGACGCGCCTGAACCGCTCGCTCGGATCCATCGCGCTCGGTGTCACCGGCACACAACTCTTGTTGCTCTACGGCGCATACGTGTCCGGCATGGACTTGATCCAGACCGAGGTCCTGCTGCTCTTTCTGTGGGCTGCCGGTGCAGTACTCACCGTCGCAACAACCGCCGTGCAGCTCTGGCCCGCGATGCTTGGGTTCTCAATCGCGTTCATTGTTGCATCGTGGCGCCCTAGCCTTCGCTACTGGATGATGGGCGCCAGTCACATGGTTCTCTTGTTGAATTTAACCTGGTTCAACCGGGCAATTTCGCTGTTTCGTGAGGTTCAGCGAGAACGACAAGGACGCAGGCGCCTGGATGCCTGAGCCGGACTATACTGCGCCGGGTGGGTAGCCAGCCCGGGGCGCGAAAGGCATCTGGTGCGGAGTCGCCCGTCACGGGTACGAGTCCGACCGAGATGGTGAGCGATCCGCTGATCGGGTCGACTCTCGACGATCGCTACCAGGTCGAAGGGGCGCTGGGTGAAGGCGGACTGGGGCGCGTCTACAAAGGTCGTCACCTCAAGTTGAACCGAAGCGTGGCGATCAAAGTCCTGCTCGAAGAGCACCGTTCGCGTGGTGACATTCGAGCACGGTTCGAACGCGAGGCGCAGGCGCTGTCGGCGCTGACGCATCCCAACATCGTGACGGTGACCGACTTCGGAACCACCGACGAGCTTCTCTACCTGGTGATGGAACTTGCACTGGGCGAAGACCTCGACACTCTGGTGGAGCGCGATGGAGCGATCGATCCTGCGCGCGCGATCGGCATCATGTCGCAGGTGCTCAAAAGCCTCGCCTATGCGCACGACAAGGGCGTGATCCATCGCGACCTGAAACTGGCGAATGTTCATGTGCGGGCGATGCCGGAAGGTGGCGATCACGTCGAAGTTCTCGACTTCGGCCTCGCCAAGTTCCTCGAGACTGAGGAAAACACCGAACGGTCGACCAACCCCAAGCTCACACGAGCGGGAATGGTGCTGGGATCGCCTGCCTACATGGCGCCCGAACAAGTCGACGGCGCCAGCTGCGACACGCGAACCGATGTCTACGCCGCTGGGGTGATGCTCTTCGAGTTGCTCACAGGTCGTCTGCCCTTTCTGTACGAAGAAACGACCAAAATGCTGCGAGCGCATTTGGTCGAAGAGCCACCTCGTCTACGGGACATCAAACCCGCTCTGCCGGTATCGTTGGAAACGATCGTGGGCAAAGCGATGCAGAAGTCACCCAACGATCGATACGCGAACGGCGCGGAGATGCTGCACGCGCTCGAAGCGGCAAGCCTCGACACAGGAACGTTTGAGGTTGTCACCGACCGACTCAAAGAGGTGGGTGAAGGCATCAAGGTCGTCGGGGAAGGACTGACCGAACGCGTTCGTCAGTTCGCGAACGAAGAGCGGCTCTCGTCGGTCGAGCGTTCCCTTGCAGGGATGCGCTCCAAGCTGCCGGGACCACTCAGTGAGTTTCCAATGTGGGGCATCGGCGCCATGTTGGGTGGTCTTCTCTTGCTGATCGTGCTCGTTGTTGCGACGACTCTTGCAGGTGACGACAGTGGGAAGACAGCGCACAAGGTTGAACTCGAAGCGATTCCCGAAGGGGCGGACCTGAGTGCGCTCGATCAGATGGGTGGGCTGGATTCAGCACGCGATCCCTGGGACGGGTGGGAACAAGACGAGTCACTCGCCGACGAACTGAAGTCGATCAAGCGCAGACTCGACGACGGACGTCGAATCGGACGCCGACATATCGGAACACTCCGGGCTGCTGCCCAAGCCAACCCTGAAGATTGCCGTCCGGTCTTGTTACGTGGGCAAGCGTACGCAAACCAACGTTGGTTGAGCGGCTCGCTGCCGCAGTACATCGAGGCGTTTGAGCGCGACCCGAGTTGTCGTGGCGATCCAACGATGCTGACCAACATGGTCAAAATGGCTGGTGTTCGCAGCCAGCCTCTTCAGCGCGATGCGCAAGCGGCGTTGATCCGAATCTACGGCGACGAAGCCGAAGACGCGATCGAAGCCCGAATCGAAGTGGCTCGTCGCGCTGACGAAAAGGAGCGTCTGCGCGCGTTGTTGGAGACACTCTAAAGATGCGAGCTGCTTGGGGGAGCATCTTGTTGTTGGCGGGGTGTCTTGAGCCGGTCGGTGCACTACCCGATACCGGCTCCACCGACGCAGGAGTCGACGGCGGCCTCGATGCTCGAGTTGACGCGCGCACCGACGCCACCGCGGACACGAACATCGATGCACCCATCGTCGACGCGGGCTTTGACGTCCCAGCATTCGACGCGGGATTCGACACCGGTGACCCATGCGTCATTGGCCCTCCACTTCGACCAGGCCCCTTTGACGATGAAGATGATCGTCTAACGGTCGCGATCCGAAACATCGTCTTTGACCAGCGCGAGTCCTGGCAGGACATCGGTTGGGATTTGGACAACCAGTGCACCGACGCAGACTCGCCAGCTCTCTGTCGACGAGAGGGACCACTCCCATTGGATGGACCCGGCGGTTCGGACAACGCGTTCGGTCAGCACCTCATCCCGTTGATCATGAGCTTCCGTCCCACTGCCGAGACTGAGATTCAGGATCGGATGACACAGAACGAGCCCATCGTCATCGACATCAAGCGCTTCAACTTCACGCAAAACGATCCACTCGTCGATTGCGAACTCTCTTCTGCGAACGGGCACTTCCGGTTCGATGACCTTCCCCCTCAATGGGACGGCAACGACTTCTGGTCCCGCTCACGCGACAGCTTCCAAGACTTGGTCGGCATGGAAATTCCCCTCGTCCAAGACCCGAACGCATACGTCAACGAGGGAATGCTCGTGATGCGACTGCCCAATCGACAGCCAGTGTTCTTGCCGTGGATCGGCGGGCATCGCATCGCACTCCGCTTCTTCAACGGGTTGATCACCGGACAACTCAATGAAGACTTCTCGCGCATCGACGACGTGATTCTTCAAGGCGTGGTTGCGGATTCCGACTTGCTGGCGGCGTTTGATGACGCGGGGCTCTGCGGAAGCGGTTTGCGACCCGACATCGAAACAGAGCTCGCCGATCATCTCGACATCGGTCTGAGCGGTGGCGCTTGCAACGCGATCAGCGTGGCGTTTCGACTGAGTGGAACTCGCGCAGGCCGTACGCCCGATCTGATCGACCCGCCCGCCAACATTCCAGGCTGCTTCGACTAGCTCCACTACCCCGGCAACACGTAGCGCACCGTGGAATCGACCAGCAAATCGTGCACGGTCTTCTTCTCACGATGAAACGCCGCCAATGCGAGGCCGGCTCCGTAGAGCAAACTCAGGATTCCGTTGCCGACCAAAATCGCGAGCAGGACGTCTTGCACGCGTCCCATCTCTCCAAATCGAAGTTGCTCGATGGTGGTCGTCAGCCCTTCGAACCCTTCGGTCGACAAGATCATGGCCGCTAAGACAATGGGCATCCAAAGCGCGATCAAGGTGCGTGCGATGGAGCGCCCCCACGTCAGTTTGGAACCGTCGGTACGCAACACGCGTATTCGCACGAGGTACTTCCCCGCGGTCTGACCCCAATACACGTGGCCCAGCGTGACGTGGACGAGGTGCAGCAGAGCGCCGGGCCATCCCAGAATCGCGATCAGGAGCCCGGCGACGATTGCATCGATGGTCACGGCAGCGACGCGAATCCAAAAGCCAGCGTGAGGCGAACGCCCCGGCGACGCTTCCTGAATCGCATCGATGAGATCGTCATAGTCTTCGAAGCGATCTTCAGGGCTCTTCTCGAGAAGCTTGTGAATGATGCGCCGCAAACTTCCAGGAACTTGAGGCGCTGCTTCTTCCAGGGGAGGAGGCGGCTTACTCATGTGCCGCGAGACAACCTGCAGCGGGGACTTTCCATCGAACGGAGGGTGACCCGCGACCAAGTGGTAGAAGGTGGCGCCGATCGAATACATGTCGGCTCGGTGATCGAGGGGATCGCCGCTGGCCTGTTCAGGAGACATGTAGAGTGGGCTTCCTACGAACGCGCCTTCCTGGGTGATCTGCACATCGCCTTCGACGGGTTTGGCCAAGCCAAAATCTCCGATGTGCACCCGACCTTCGTGGTCTCGCAGCAGGTTCGAAGGTTTGATGTCACGATGGATGATGCCCTGCCGAAGCGCAGCGCGAAGCCCGCGTGCGACCTGCAACATTGCGATGCGTGCACTTTCCGGATCCAACGTTTCGCCGCGCTGAACGACTTCGTCAAACGTGCCACCTGCGACGCGCTCCATCGCAAAGTAGAGCGGTGCGCTCGCCTCGTCGGGTCCATCGGCCAACGCGACTGCACGACCGATGTAGTGAATGCCGACGACGTTAGGGTGCTGCACCTTCGCCTGCGCGCGCGCCTCGCGCATCAAACGTTCTTCGTTGCCCGGCTGCGCGAGCGAAGCACGAAGCATCTTGATCGCGACGGCACGGTCGAGCGACACATCGCGCGCGAGGTATACGGCGCCCATACCGCCACTGCCGATCAGCTCCTCGATCTGAAAGTGGTCGAGCCGCGCACCGACGAGAGAGTGGGGATCGTCGACCGATGCTGCAGGTGATGAGAGGCCGGGTTGCGAGGGCGCATCGCTGATCACCGTGTCGGCAAGGGGCAATCCGGGCGCGGATTCCACACGCAGCCCTTTCGAATCCCCGTCCGCCACGGCGCTAGGATACCGTAAGATACGCCCGATGCGATTCGCCTGGACCCTCGCGCTAATCCTCATCGCATGTGGTGGGGACGAGCCCGAACCCGAACCTCCGCCGGTTCAAGGTCCGTCGGTGCAAGAGGTCCTGGAACGTCACCATGTTGAGTGGGATGCCGCCGAACGGAGTGCTGCGATCACAGCCGGCCGCACGCTCTTGGTCGAACACGAGTGCAACCGATGTCACACGATCGACGATATTGAACCCGCAGGTCGTTCGGATCACTGCACGAGCTGTCACCAGTGGCTCAAGGGCTTGGTGCCTGGTCATAGGCACTACACGATGCTTTCCGAACGCTACGGCGAAGACACGCTGCTTCGTTATCAGCGCAACATCGATCACTACCAACGCGTTCCGAATCTAACCAAGGTTGCGCAGCGACTCGACCCGCGCTGGATTCGCGACTTTATCGGTGATCCCTACGACCTTCGACCGGCCATGGAAGAGACCATGGTTCGAACAAACATGTCCGACGCCGACCGACTCGCGATCGCTCGCTACTTCGCTGCAGTCGCAGAGGTCGCGGATCCAGCGGATGGTGGTTCCCATGACCATCCAGAGGCGCCGGCAGCGTCGCGCATCGAAGAAGGAAAACGCATCTTCCTTCGGGCCGGCTGCACGACGTGCCACACGCTCGGGAACATCGAAACGGGGAAGACCCAAGCCGACTTGGAAGCTGCTGGGATTCCCGCGCGCCTTGCTCCGAACCTGCGGTTTGCACGTGAGCGCATGAGTCGCGACGTGTTGATCGCGTGGATCGAGGACCCGGCCTCGTTGGTCGACGACACGCCCATGCCAGACATGAACCTCTCGTACGAGGACGCAGCCAAGGTTGCGGATTTCATTCTGCATGCCGATCCACAACTCGGAGAGCCAGCTCCGATGCCCTCGATCAACCCGCCCGCAGCGGTGGATCGACCGGTGGGTTGGGAAGAGGTCAAAGCCAAGCTACTGGGGCGAATTTGCGTCCATTGCCACATGAACGATCACGAGCGCGACCTCGGACCGGGCAACGAGGGTGGCTTTGGTTGGCCCGGAAACCGCCTTGCGATGCGTACCTACGAGACGTTGATTGCGGGCGCGGCCGATCCGGAAACGGGCGAACGCTACAGCGTGTTGGTTCCGCGCGAAGGCCATGAGCATCCGCCCATCATCGAAGTGATGATGTTGCGGCGAATCGAAGAGCGACGCGATCGCGTTGAAGCGTTTCACGATGCGGAACGACCCGCGCACGGAACCGAAGTCCTCGGCATGCCGATGGGCTTACCGCAGATTCCGGATGATGAGATCGCACTCATCCGTGCTTGGATCGCGCAAGGGTGTCCAGGTCCCACCGAAGTCACGGGCATGCCGGGAATCACCGATGGCTTCCTTGTTCCCGACGGTCCGCTGGCGGTCAACCGAGGGTGCGAACTGCGCGCACCAAGCGAAACGCGCCCGGAGTGGTCAACGCAGCCTCCGCCGGAATGGGCGCGACCTGAAGGGCCGACGAACATGGCTCCGTCGATGACGGAGATGAACGTGCGCTCCGAGTGAACGCGATCCAACGCTGGTTGGCTGTCCCCGATGGCCAAGAGCGCAAGGCACTACGCCTGGTCGCGATGATTTTCTTCTTCAGTGCCGCACTGGTGCTGATGAAGGCTGCGCAGAGCGGCATCTTTCTCGAAGCGTTTGAGCGCTCCGCGATTCCTTGGGCCTTTGCAGCCAGTGCCGTCACCCTTGCCACGCTCAGTTCGCTCTGCGTCAGTCTTGCGCCGCGGATGGGTCCCGCACGTTTGGCGCGCGCCACGTTGGCCCTGGGCATCGTCGCTGTTCTCGCTTTGCGTGCTGCGCTCTTCGCATCACACGCGCCCGCGGTTCGCTTCGCGGTCTACGTCGTGATCGAAGCCACATCGGGCGTGTTGGTGATTCAAGTGTGGTCTGCCGCCGCGAATGCTTGCGACGCGCGAAGTGTCCGCCGGTTGCTTCCCATTGCTGGTCTCGGTGCCGGCGCCGCGTGGACGATCGGTGGGTTCTTGGTGCACCCGCTTGCACATGCGCTGGGTGCGGAGGCCTTGCTCTTCATCGCGCCTGCGTTGCTAGTCATCGCTGGTGTGGTGCTGCAGCAAGTCGTCCAACACGACTACCAAGGCGCTCCGCGTGGTCGACGTCGCATGAAGCTGCTCGACAGCTGGCGCGAAGGGTTTCGTTTTGTCACGCGCGAACCGCTCATGCGCATGGTGGCTGTGCTCGCGTTGCTGGCCTTGCTCACCGAGCAGTTCATGGACTTCACGTTGATGGCTACTGCCAGGGAAGAGCTGCGCGAAGCCGAAGCGATCAGCGCATTCTATGGCCGCTACTACGGCGTCACGAGCGCCATTGGGTTGGTGCTGCTGGCTGGCGTGAGTGGTCGACTCCTTTCGGCACTCGGTGCGACTCGCTCGCTTCTCGTGACCCCTGTGGCGGTCAGCTGCGCGGCACTCGCGGCGTTCGTGGCACCGGGCTTGGCGAGCGCAGTCGCCCTGCGCGGTGTGGGACGGGTTCTGAAGCAATCCGTATGGTCTTCAGCGGCGGAGCAGCTGCAAACGCCGTTGTCGAACGTCCGTCGATCACAAGCTCGCTCGGCCATTCGCGGCGTGCTCGCGCCCATGGGCTACGCCTGCAGCGCGGTGGGGCTCGCGTTTGTTCCGGAACACGTCGACACGCGCTGGCTTGCTGCGTTGGTCGTGTTCAGCAGCGCGTTGATGGTGGTGCTCGTTCTCACGCGCGCTCGCTCGACCTACCGCGCAGCGTTGCATCGCGCATTGGACGAACGGCGCTTGATGTTGGGTCCAGGGCGCGCGCCGGCAAGTGCGTCGCTCGACCGCGAAGCCTGTCGCACACTCGCGGACGAGCTGCACGGCGAAGATCCCGTGCGTGCCGAACTCGCCGCGGAAGTCCTGGGGCTCTCCGATGCAACAGTCGCGAGTGAACCTCTTGAAAGTGGACTCGACCATTCGTTGGTGTCCGTGCGTCTCGCGTGTGTGCGCGGTCTCGCTCGGCTACAGCCCGCAGGTCTGAGTTTGATGTTGGGTACGCGACTGCGGGAAGACGACGACCCGGCGGTACGACGCGCGTGTGCGGAGGTGCTGCGCGACCTTCCCGCTCTCTCCGATGAAGCGCGAACGTCGCTGGAACAAGGTGAGCGAGACGAGGACCCAGTCCTGGCCGCACTGTGTCGGGTGACGCGTTTGGAGCGCACGCTCGACGGTGAGAGTCTGGGCGTGGCGCTACTCGAACAAATGGAGGCACGCGAGGCGCTGGATATTGCGCTCAGCGCGTTGACGGACGAGAGCGTCGCCGCGCGAGGCGTTCAGTCTCGCTTGTCCCAATGGCTTGAGACCGGCGATCCCGATGCGAAAGTCGCCGTCGCCCAAACCGTCGTGCGACTTCGACTCACACCTCTACTTCCTGACGTCGTTCGATTGCTCAAAGACCCGTTGACGGCTGCTGCAGCGGCAGAGCAACTGGTTGCGCTTGGAGGTTTGGAAGACAAGCCTTCAACAGGAGAGCGAACGCTCGGTGCGAGCTTGAGTCGGATCGCGAGTCGCATTGCACGCGGTCCCGAGCGTCCGGTAACCGAGGCCCTGGTGCTGCGCTTGCTCCAACATCCCGATGATTCGATTCGCCGACACTCGGTTGAAGCGTTAGGGGCGAGCATTCGTGCAGGAGCGCGGATGCCCTTGGCGCGGGAAGTCGTATCGCCTCTGCTGCAACGCGACGTGGAACGCGCGTACCGGCTCTATTCGATTCTGGCAGGTCTTGCGCACGACGACGGGGTCCCCGATTGGGATGTGGAGGCTGAGTTCGCGCCGCTGGCGCATGAAGTCGATCTCATGATCGAACGGAGTCGACGCGACTTGCTTAACCTCTTGCTGCTTCGCGGCCGCGAAAACCTCGTGAGTGCTGTCGAAGTCGGTCGACGGCGCCGCTCCGCACAACGCGATGCCCAAGTTGCAGAACTTCTGGAACTCGGTCTCGACCGTGATTTGGCTCGAAGCGTGGTTCCACTCTTTGAGCGCATGTCACTGCGTGAACGTGTCGAGGCCGGGCGACGCATCGGAATGCTGGATGAGCTGGCGATGCGTGATCCGCTGGACGCCATCCTCGCGCTCGGCGATGCTCACCTCCGGCGCGCCGCGCTTCTGATCTACGCCGAGCGTTTTCGGAAGCGCTTTCCTGAAGTCGCCGGCCGTGACGCTGACATGGTCCCTCTTTACGAACGTATGCGCTTTCTTCGCTCGGTTCCGCTGTTTCGGGACTTGAGCGGTGAGGACGTGCTCCGGCTCGCTGAGAAAGTGGAGCAAAGCGAGCACGCAAAGGGCGACGTGATTTTCGGCAAGGGCGACCCGGGCGAAGACATGTATCTGGTCGTTCGAGGTCGTGTCGCGATTGTGGACGGTGGGGTCACGCTCGCTGAGATGTCGCCGCCTGAGTTTTTTGGTGAGCTTGCGCTACTGGACCATCACCCGCGCAGCGCAGACGCGGTATGTGCGGAAGACTCGGCGTTGCTGAAGGTTCGCGGTGCGGATCTGGACGAACTCATGACGCGTCGCCCAGGCGCGATGCGCGAGATCGTTCGCGTTCTCGCGCATCGACTGCGAGCGACGGGTCGGCGTCTATCAGAGTAGCGGACAGCTTGACGTTGGTCGGGGCACTAATTTACCGGGAGAACTCTTCTACTCCTCTACTCGACTCCTCCCGGTAAAATCATTCGCCCAACCCCGGAACAGCTTCACGGACAGTCAAACGCAGCGTCGATCGCATCCGCCAGCGTCGCTGCATCGGTGCTCGGCGTGTCGGCCTCAATCGCAGTCGCGAACGTCGCGGCGTCGGCGGACGCGCGTGTGCTGTAGCCCAGCTCCAGCGCCTGACCGAGAACCTGCACAAAGGCCCAATGCGCGGCCTGCTCATCGCCGGTGGTCGTGGCAACCAACCTCAGACGCGCAGCAACGATGGCTGCGACGCCGTCGAGCACGGCACGGTCGAACTGGTCGCGCGCCATGTCACGCAGCTCGAGCATCGTTGCGGTATCCGCCGGGTCCAGGTCACGCCAGCAACGCACCGCGAGCAGTCCATCCCAAGCGCGGTCGTGTGCATAAGGATCGGCGTCGTTCACATAGCGAGCAAGGCCGAGCCCACCCCGCGCTTCCGCACCACCAGTGTAGTACGCGTACGCGGAGTCGCAGTCCTTTGCCTTGGTCGTGCACGTGAAGCTTTCCTTGTACTGCGAGACGTACAGGAACCAGAGAATGCCAGCTTCGACGCGAGCCGCATTGATGCGCGGATCGTTGCCCATCGCGCCATCGGCAAGTGCGCCGAGAATGATGGGTTGAATGCGCGCCGGTCCCACGCAGTAGTCCGGAAACATCTCGGGCATCCCATCGAGCGTGCAGTCCGTGCCCTCAGGAACCTCGTAGTGTGGGTCGAAGCGACGCACGACGCGCGAATCGAGACCCTCTTCCTCTTGGTAGAGGTCGCGCGCCATCGTGAACTGTTCACCCGTGGGATCGCGGGTCGCGTCGAAGAGCAAAGGCGCGATGTCTTCGAATGCGAGCACACGCGCGATCGTAGAAATCGAATCTTCAATGCGGACATACGCACCAAAGTCGGACACGCACTCGGCATACCCGTCATCGACGCAGATCGCGTAGTCGGTCGCGTTGGGTGTACAGCTACCCGGGTCCGGTATCTCGCCTGGATCGCGAGACGTGCACGCACCGGCGTCGGTATCCGCGTCCGGGTTGCCACCGTCATCCATCATGGAATCGGGCCCGGCATCACCAGTCCCTGAGTCCATTCCACCATCGTCATCGCCGCACGCCAGCGCGAGCGGGAGCGCCAAGAAAAGCCATCTTCCCATGGGGGGATCTTCGCGAGTGGATCCCCTCCATGGCTATAGGGGGATCCCCCCGAATCTTACTCTTCGTTGGATTCTCTCGTTGAAGCACCAGGACGGTCGGTGTTCCAGACCTCCATCACACGAGCCCGAATTCGACGGTCCAGTTGTTCAGCGTATTCGTCACGAGCTTCTCGCGGATAGAACGCCAACGCGATCAACCCTGTTTCATGCGACTCGTCTGAAGCACCGTCTTCGTCCTGGTCATCGACGGAGACCGCCCACAAGAGAAGCGTTAGGACATCGTCCTGATACGCAGAAAGCGCCTCGCTCCTCTCGAGTTCTTCAACATCCTCCTCGTCGCCTTCGAGTCGCGCAAAAAGAATGCACGGGAACTCAGAGCAATCGACACCCTCAACATCACCTTCGACTTCTTCTTCCTGCAACGCCAGAGCGAACGCTCCGGAAAGTGTCGAGGAAGCGAACCGTGCGTCAGAGGCAGAGGGAACATCGTCGGTCGATGGGAGCGGCCGACCAACAAGTTCCTGGCGTTCTCTCTCGAGTACGCGCACCTGCGTGCGATGATGTCGGAGTTGCTCTTCGAGTTGCTCCGCTCGTGCATGGCTAGACTCAGTCGGTGCCTCTTCCGAGCGAGTCACTCGAGATGCTCGCTCCGTCGGATCCGCATCGCGCTCGTCATCGTGTTCCGCGTTGCGCTCAGACCGTCCTTCTGAAACTACGGATTCAGCAGACGCAGACTGGGGTTCGGAGGATTCTGCGGATTCAGACGTGGTGCTCCGCGCCAACAAGAAACCTAAAGCAATGCCAACCAGCACCCCAACACCGACTCCAAGCGGTTTCACTTTTCTTCGGACACGAGACCAAGTCGCACTGCACTTCGCACGAGACCCGCGACGTTCTTGGCGCGCAGCTTGGTCATCAACCGGCTGCGGTGCCCTTCCACGGTCTTGACGCTCACGTGGAGCATCTTGGCGATTTCGGGACTGGAGCGCCCTTCGCCAACCAGCTGCAGCACCTCACGCTCGCGCGTCGTCAGTTTCTCGGCAGGACTCTTGTCGTCCTTGAGCATCTCCGCGACTTCGGGGGTGTAGAACGTGCCACCCTTGTGCACCGTTCGAATCGCGGTGAGAAGGTCATCGAGACCCGAGCCCTTCAGCAAATAACCTTTTGCTCCCGCCTTCACAGCGGGTCGCGCATGCGCGTCGGTGGCATGCATCGAGAGCACCACCACTTTGGTTTTGGGCAACGCACGCCGAATACGCTCCGTTGCATCCACACCGTTGAGGTTGGGCATCGCCAGGTCCATCACGACGACGTCGGGCTCCAGTTCCTGCGCTAGGTCGACCGCTTTGTTTCCATCGTCAGCCTCGCCAACGATTTCTACGTCGTCGGCTTTGCTCAGCAACGAACGCAAGCCTTCGCGTACAATCTGGTGGTCGTCGGCCAGGAGAACTTTGATCATCGAGGGTCCATAGTACGGCGACCAATCCTTCGAACCCAAACGATTATGCTCGTCACACAAGGAAGCCAGCTCCTCGAACTCACCGCTGGGGGTCGCGTCGTTGTGCAGGGACGCTACGAGCCCGCTCACGTGGACATGCGACCGCCGGGGGAAGAACCCGTCACGGTGGTGCTGGTGCTCTCCGATGGCATGCGGGTGCTACTCGGCGAATATCAAAGCGACGAATGCGTGCGGCCTGCCGAAGAGCGAACGCGGCTCGCAGGAACAATGGTCAAGGTCGCGGGTGAGTATCACCCCACTGCGCCCTATCCACATTCCGGTCCACCTCCGGCGATGTGGACCGGTGGCGGACCTCAGATTCACAACGTGGCGTTCGAGTAGCTACCGAGGAATCTCCAAGACAACCCGCGTTCCACGTTCTGGCGATTCCAGCTTCAAGGTTCCGTCGAGAAGTTCAGCGCGCTCGTGCATCCCTCGAAGACCACGACCGTGTTGGGAGCCGTCCAAACCCCGCCCATCGTCTTCGACAACGAGAACCACTTTTTCATCGGTGGTCGTCAGCGTCACCGAAGCGGACTCTGCACCGCTATGACGCACGATGTTGTGCAGCGCTTCCTGCGACACTCGGTAGATCGTCGCTTCGACGGCGGGAGTGAGTTCACCGAGATCCACCAAGTCACGCTCCACGTCGACCGAGCTCGTATCCGAAATCGTGGCGCACAAGCGCTCGATCGCCGCGACCAGTCCAACCTCTTCGAGAATTGCAGGCGCGAGCGTTTCCAGCGCACGACGTACTTCGTTGATGGCTTCGTCGAGAAGAGCCACCGCACGGTCGACGCCATCGGCATCCAAGATTTGGAGGTGCAATCGCACAGCCGTGAGTGTTTGGCCTGCCCCGTCGTGCAGCTCGCGTGCAATCGCGCGGCGTTCGGCTTCTTGAACCGCGACGGCCTTGGTGGCGAGTTCGCGTATTCGACGGTCCCGTTCTGCGAGCTCGGCATAGGTGCGCTCCAAATCCGCCACCCGATCCTGCACCTGGTTTTCCAAGTCTGCGTTGAGCTCCTCGAGGTCGCCCATCACACCGACGATGCGTTGCTCCGCATCCACCAGTGCGCGACGCGGAAGCCACCACAACACGAACGCCAACACCCCACCAAGAAGGAGGAAACCCAGTGCCAACCACGCCGCGGTAAGCCGTGCTTCACGCAAATCGACTGCGACCCAAACCACGCCAGCGTTTTTGGGCAGCGGTGCAGATGTCCACGACACGGCGTCGGGCACATTTCCCGTCGATGCAACTTCGACATCATGATCGTCCAACACCAAGACGTGTTTGACGTCGTGCGGAAGCGGATAGAGCGCTTCGACAACCTTCGCGGAGTGATAGCGCCACAACACCGGTCGGTAGTGCGCGTTGCGCCCCAAACGACCTGCTGCCTCGCCGGCCGTGATCGTTGCCGCTGCACGCATCTCGCCCACACGCACCACGTAGTACGCCGTCGGAGCACTTACCGCGACGATGGCGACCATACTCAGCAGGACCGGCAGCGTCCGCGACTCCAGACGTTTGGCGAGTTCGAGCTTCATCGCAGCGGCTCGTATCCATGCTCACGAAGGGTTTGAGCCGACTCGTCCGACCTCACGTGATCCACAACGCGCTGCGCGCTCTCCGACAGCGGTTCACGAAAGACGAACGACAGTGTTCGGACGAACGGATAGTTGTCGATGTTGTCGAGCGTTGGCTCCATCCCATCGACGGTCAGCGCGTGTGAACTCCCAACCTGACCCAGATCGGTAAGTCCAAACGCGTGCTCGACGTCTTTGAGTGCGCGTCGCATCGCTCGGTCGGTCAGCAACACTTCAAACCTCCGAGCGCGCACGGACGCGTCGTGGGCATCGGCGACTTCCGGGGCGAACTCGCGGATCACCGCAACACCGGAGTCACCGAGTTCACGCAGCAAAGGCACTGCTCGCTGTCCGTTCGACCAGCTGCCTCCGTCCGCGTAGAGACCCGCCAACTCGCCAATCGTGGTCTCGCGCACTGTGGTTTCTGGATCGACGGCCCAAACCAAGAGCGTGCGCGCGTACGGAACTGCGATGAGCCCCTGTTCGGCTTCGCGATCCTTGAGCGGTCGAGAAATCATCGCGACATCGATAACTTCGTCGAGTAGCGCACGAACCCCGCCGCCGCTGCCGATCGAATTGAACACATGGGCGCCAGGTAGCGTGCGCATCAACGAGCGTGTGATCGCCACATTACTGCCCGAACCGGCCACGAGAATCGGCTCGGAACTCGCGCGCGGTAGCGGCTCACCACTTCGAATCCGCGGCGCTTCGGTGCCCTCCGCCCAACGCGCAAGCGCAAAGCTCGCGCCTGCTGCGATGAGGACCACGATCGACACGACCAACGCGCGCATGAACTCAGAGCCTACCGGAACGCCGCCGCGACTGTCGCGATGACCACCAATACAAACACGACGATCCGAAGGGTCTTGGGCTTCACTTCAATCGCAAAACGAACACCCAACCGCGCCCCGACGACGGTTGCCACTGCAAGCACACTGGCGGCCACCCACTCGACTTGGCCCGCCATCACGAAGATCCCTAGCGCCACCACACCAAAAACCATGATGACGGCGAGCTTCAACGCGTTCGCGCGCACCAGATCGTAACGCAGCGTGCCTCCGAGCACCGCCAAGAGCACAAAGCCTACGCCCGCCTGGACAAACCCTCCGTACAGCCCAGCAAAGAAGAGCCCGAGAATCGCCCAGGGTCGTTGACGCGGGGTCTGCTCTTGTCCGGCATCCGGTGCGAGAAGCTTGGGCGAAACCAGCATCGCGACGGCCATCAACAACATGGTCCCCAGCAACACGGGTTTCACCCAATCACGCGGCAGCCACGCAGCAGCGACGTAGGCACCGAGGGTTGCGCCGACCAACGTTGGTATGACCACCGAGGGAAGCGCACGGTGCTCGAGTCGTCCCTCACGTTGAAACGACCACAGGCCTGCTGCGGTTTGTGTCACCACGCAAAGCCGGTTCGTGCCGTTGGCAACATCGGCCGGCAAGCCCAGCAACATCAGCGCGGGAAGCGTCAACATCGAACCACCACCGGCAAACGTGTTGATGAAACCGGCACCCAAGCCAGCAAACACCACAACCGCCAAGTAGACCGGATCGAAATCCACGCGCCGCGAATGATATACCGCCGAGGTGAGCTACGAAGCGGTGTTGGAGTTCTGGTTTGGATCACCAGACGAACGTGGAATCTGCAACGAAGCGATTCAAAAGCGCTGGTGGCAGAAAGACGCAGCATTTGATGAGCAGGTGCGCACCCAGTTCGGCGAGCTTCACGGAGCGGTTGTCGCTGGGGACCACGAAACGTGGCTCGGCGAACCCCGAAGTCTCTTGGCGTACGTCATCGTGCTGGATCAGTTCAGTCGGAACATGTTTCGTGACGATCCGCGCATGTACACCAACGACCTCCGTGCAGCGAACGCGACGATGCGCGGCGTCGAGGCGGGGTTCGACCAGACACTCGGGCTGCACGAGCGGTTGTTCTTGTACATGCCCTTGATGCACGCCGAGTCGGTCGAACATCAAGAGCGTTGCGTGGTTCTCATTGAGAAACTCGCGCAGCTCGAGACCTCGCTCGCTCAAAACGTGTCGTACGCGGAGCGACATCGAGACATCGTGGTGCGCTTTGGACGCTTTCCGCATCGCAACGACATCCTCCAACGCGAGAGCAGCCAGGAAGAAATCGACTTCCTGAAAGAACCAGGGTCATCGTTCTGAAGTCATCGCGCTCATTGGTGCTCTGCGTCGTCGCGTTAGAAGCATGCGCGTGGTCCGTGCTCAGCGCGTTGCTTGCGGCACAAGGCCAACGCCCCTCGGGCCCACCACTCTTGCCGATCGAACCGGCGGGGTACTACGCGGCGCAGACTTGGTTTGCACCCTTGGTGGTACTCGGCGCGTTTGTGTTGCAGGTGATCGCTGCGCGCATGTTTCGACTTCCCCCAAACGCTGCTCTCACCACTGCCGCGTTGGGCGTGTCGGTGCCGATCTTGGTGTTCTGGGTTTGCGCTGATCTCGCTGCGTACTCGCTTGCCGGAATGGACGGCCTGCGCGCCGTGTTGCGCATCGGCGTTCCTCTTGCACTGGTGAGCGTCGTCGCCCTCGTCGCGCGACTGGCGAAGCAACACGAGGTGTCCACGAAGCGAGCGGTGTTGCTGGGCGTCGCGTTGCTCGTCGTTCGTGGAGTTGTGTTCGGACCCTTTATGCGCTGACCGCCCATCGTCAGGTTGTGATGTATCCTCTCGCATGCGCCTCGCTGTCTTCGTTCTGACTCTGCTCGTGCCGCTCTCGGCACACGCTGAGACGTTCACCCTCGGACCCTCGGACGACTTCACGATTCTCGAAGACGCCGGGCCTGGCGACATCGTCGAGATCGAACCGGGCACCTACGGCTTCCGAGTCCACCTCACCGCCACGGGCACAGCAGACATGCCGATCATCATTCGGGCTGCCGATCCCTCAAACCGACCTGTTTGGGATCTCTCCGACAGCTTCGTTGAAGACGCGCCAGGCAGCTACACCGGAGGTGACCGTGGGCGTGGTTGCTGGCAGGTGCGGGGTGAGCACTATCAAATCGAAGGCATCGTCTTTCGCGAGTGCCACACGGCGGGCGGCAACTCGGCGGGAATTCGGTACCAAGACTCGAGTGACCTGACGGTGACCAACAGCCTTTTCGAAGACAACGACGTTGGCTTCAGCGGAAACGGTGAGCGGACTGTCGTCGAACACTGCGAGTTTGCGCGCAACGGACGCGTGTCGAGCCCGCCGCAACACTCGAGCTACATCTTTGGCGGGAGCTTTACGCTTCGCTACTCCTACATCCACGACTCGGTAGGCGGCCAGAACTTCCACATCCGCGCTGCGAACTCGGTCATCGAGTACAACTGGTTCGCCCGGGCTGCAAACTACGAGGGTGACATCATGACCGGCGACGCACCGGACCACACGATGCTGTTTCGCGGCAACGTCGTTGTCGGCAACCCCAGTCCCGGAAACGGCAGTCACGTCATCGTGCTCTTCAACGACGCCGGCGATCCGGGCATCTCGATGACCATCCGACTTCTGTACAACACGTTTGTCGTCCAGTCGGGCTCGGACCCTGCGCTGGTCAGCATCCGCAACGACACGCTTGAAAGTGCCGCGGTGGAGATGTCGAACAACGTTGTGGTGGGCACAGGACAGGCCGTGCGTATTCGTGAGGCGGGAACAAGCAACGTCATGGTGGCCGGAACCAACAACTGGTTCGAAACCGGAGCCGATGTCACTGGACTCTCGAATACCGTGTTTGGCGATGATCCTGGCTTTGCCGATCGCGCGGGTCTCGACTTTCGTCCTGCTGCTGGAAGCCCACTGGTCGGGGGCGCGGACTCAAGCATCGCGGATGTTCCGAGCCTCGAGTACTTCGAAAACGAGACGCTTGCTCGGCGATACCGAGTTCGTGAAACGGCAGAAGACATTGGAGCACTGGAGAGCACCACAGATGGTGAGTCGTTCGGTCCTGGAGAACCCGCGCCTCCGATGCAAGACGCTGGGATGCCGGTCGACGCAGGAAACACCGAGGACGGTGGTGGCGACGATGCAGGTCCAGGAAGCGATGCGGGAGCAGGGAGCGACGGTGCTGTCGATGCAGGCTCGAGTGGTGGCGGCGGAGGTTGCAGCGTGGCGTCAGACAACCAGCAGTTTGCGCTCCTCGCGCTTGGACTTCTGCTCGTATCGCGTCGAAAGAAGTTCCTCTAAGGGCCCCACCCGGAGACTCTGCGATGAGGACTGAAACCACCTTTTGCCGGATCTGTGAAGCACTCTGCGGACTCGAAGCAGATATTGAAGGCGACCGCATCGTCCAACTTCGTCCGGATCGAAACCATGTGGCGACTGCCGGGTACGGCTGCATCAAAGGGCTCAAGCAACACGAACTCTACGCATCACCCGATCGGCTGACGTCACCCCAAGTTCGCCGCAACGGAACACTCGTCGACGTGTCGTGGGACGAAGCGATGCAGACCATCGGCGACGTCGTGCGTCGCGAGCGAGCCATCCATCCCGACCGCATCGCGATGTACGTGGGCACTGCAGCGGGATTTGGTGTGCTTCATCCCATCTTCGCGCAAGGCTTTATGAGTGGTGTGGGTAGCAAGAGCATGTACAGCTCGGCCACGCAGGACTGCGCCAACAAGTTTGCAGCGGCCACACATCTCTACGGCTTTCCTTTTACGCAGCCGTTCCCGGATCTCGAACACACCGAGTGCTTGATCGTGATCGGGGCCAACCCCGCGATCTCCAAGTGGTCGTTTCTGCAGGTAAGCAACCCGATCGCTCGGATGCGCGAGATGGAAAAACGTGGGGCGAAGATTTTCTTCGTGGATCCGCGTCGGACCGAAAGCGCCAAAGTCGCTGGCGAACACGTGTTCATTCGCCCAGGCACCGACGTCTTTTTCTATCTGAGCTTTCTGCAGGATCTCGCGGCCCGACACACGCTGCGTCCTTCGCAACATTTGAGCGGAGCCACCGAGGTTCTCGAACTTGCACGTTCGTGGACACCCGAACGCACCGCCACGGTGACACACGTACCGGCCGACCAACTTCGGCGACTCGTCGATGCATACGCCACGGCCAATGGCGCTGCGCTGTACAGCAGCACAGGCGTGAACATGGGTGGGCACGGTGCGTTGTGTTTCTGGCTGCAGGAAGTGATCAACGCCCTGAGCGGCAACCTGGATCGTCGCGGTGGGACATTGGTTGGCCACGGCGTGATCGACTTTCCAGCGTTTGGAAAACGAACCGGCACACTGCTGCGCACCGACCGTTCGCGCGTGGGCAACTTTGTCTCGACCAACGACACGTTTCCGGGCGGTGTACTGGCCGACGAGATCCTCACACCGGGACAACGTCAGGTTCGCGTCCTCTTCGTCACAGGTGGCAACCCGTTGATGACGATGGCGAACTCGGGTCGGCTCGCCGAAGCGTTTTCGCAGCTCGAACTCTTGGTTGTTCTCGACATCTTTCCGAGCGAAACGGCGGCGCAGGCGGATGTTGTGCTGCCGTGTACCGCACCCACCGAGCGGCCCGACCTACCCTTCGTCTTTCCGCTGATGCTCGGGCTGCAGAGCAAACCCTACCTCCAGGCGACCGAAGCACTGGTGCCGCCGCCGGGTGAGGCGCGTGACGAAGCCACGATCTACCTCGACATCGCACGCGCGTCTGGTGTGCCAGTGTTCGGATCGCGAATCGCCCAACGCGTGTTTGAAGCGGCGCGTGCGGTGCACTCACGAGTCCGTGGGCGCGACAGCCTTCCACAGCGACAACTCCTCGATCTGATCCTTCGTGCAACTCGCCAAGGGAGCTTTCGATCCTTGCTGGACGAGAAGCACGGTCGTCGCGGCAACGCACACCAACCAGGCACGTTTCTCGGCAAGCGCGTCGTGACCGACGACGGACGCGTTCACCTTGCTCCAGACGCGCTGATGCGACTCGCCAACGATGTGCTCGAGACAAGCTTCGAACACGAAACCTCCATCGCTGGCGAGCTCAAACTCATTACACGCCGTGCTATCACGACGCACAACAGCTGGACACATAACCATCCTGCGTTTGTGCGCGACGGGACCAACTATCTCTACATCCATCCCGACGACGCCGATGCGCGCGGTTTGAAGAACAACGATTTGGCGGACGTGACGAGCGAAGTTGCGACGGTCCGCGTCCCGATTCGACGACTGGCCGACTTGATGCCCGGCACGGTTGCACTGCCGCACGGATGGGGGCACCAGCGCGCCCCAGGCCTGAGCGTGGCCAGCAAGACCCGCGGTGTGAACGTGAATCTACTCGCCGCGGATGGTCCAAGTGCACTGGAACGCGTGGGTGGAATGGCGCGTCTGACTGGGATCGTGGTCAAGGTTGAGCGAGCGAAAGGGCCTCAAGCGGCCACGTGGTCCGGCTTACCGACAATCTCGTGAATAGACCGCCGCGGTGCGCGTTACACGAGCGTGAGGGGATGCGCGGCCATGGTTGTCGGCGCGTTGGCGATGGGTTGCATCGCTGCGCCACCAACGCGAACCACTGTCGGTGTGGCTGGACGCGTCGATGATGGACAAACCAGCTCGGCAGTCGAAACGCGTATCGCCGTCACACCACTCGCGGCGGCCGAAGATCAGTTGGAGCGTCCCGTCGACTTCGGCGCAGGCTACTTCATCAATCGTGCCGGCACGCTAACGCGGCAGCAAGGCCCGTTTCTAGAACTCGGGTTCAACGCTTGGCAACGCTCTCGCAAACGACGTCCAGGCGTCGTCCGTCTTACGATTCATGGATACGGCGAACTGGTTGCCGAGTCGTACCCGCGTGATGTCGCTTGGGGTGGAGGTGCCGGGATGTCGGCGACTCTGGAGTCGGTGCGATTCGTGAAAGGTGCGCGCGGCGACAGCAGTGGCTCCGCTCTGATCGGCGGCGCGGCGATTGGTGAAATTGGCTACGGACTTCAGGTCGCGACGGGCTATCGACGCGTCAACGACATGGACAGCTGGACGACCACCGTGGCGCTGTCTTTTCGAACCCCGGCACTCGCCGCGATCGCACTTGTCGGCGGAATCGGTGCCATTTGCCGCTAGTGGGATTCAAGTTCTCACAGCGGTAGTCGACCCACCAAGCCCCACACCAACTCCCACCGTCGCGGTCCGTCGTCACCGAGAAACGCGGTTCCCGCAAACGTGAAGTCGAAACGGTTGCGGTTGCCCAGCGTGTAACCGATGAACCCGCCAAGCGGCGCTTCCAGATCATCGAATCGGTAGAGTGTGATGCCAAAACGCGCACCGAGGAAAAAGCGCTGGGTCAGGTTGAACGTAAGCGCCGCGGGTGCATCCAAGTGTGCTTCGAGCTCATCGTCGTCATCTGGATCCCCGTCGTCGTCCTCGAGCACCAGTTCGATCTCCGCTCCAAGATCCAACCGAACACGTGGATGAAAACGAATCGCAACCGGAACACCAAAACTGGTACCGAAGTCATCATGAGTCGGAATCTGTACGATGAACTGAAGCCCCACGAGAACGTGACGGGTCTTGATCAGGCCAATCCGTGCGTAGATCTCCATGTCGAGATAGTCGGCGTCGTCGGACAATCGAAGCGGCAGCAGCTTCGCGCCAAGTTCGAATCGCTCCGCGAGCGAAAACGCCAGACCCGCCCCAAGCGTGATGACGACGTCATCGTCTCCGCGTGTATCGGTGATACGAAATCCGTAGCCCTCACCCAGCGCTCCAGAATCCAGCATCGCGCGGTCGGGCGGACCGAGATCGAACCGGAACGTAACCGGAGGATCGATCAGTGGACGCCGCGTCACCTCGAGCGAATGACGTCGCAATCCGCGTTGTGCATCTGCGCTTACGCTCAGCAGGAGCAGCCCCAACACCACGACCGCACGCATGCAACGAGCCTATCGCCTCACCTCGCGGCGAAGCGTAGGGATGTTCCTGACGGCTACTCGACCAGTACTGCCTGACCGCTACTCGACCGACCGCTACTCAACGATGTCGATATCGGTCAACGAAAGACGCTGTTCGATCGTGTCGATGTCGACCTCCGGAATCTCACTCGGACGAATGTCGGAGAACGATGCACGACTCGGCATCCCCATCACTTCGGCGCACACTTCAACAAGCGCCGTCGCGCGCATGGTGATGATGTCCAACGCAGAGGGATCGTTGGAATCTGGAAACACACCTCGATCGACGAGTGCGCAAGCGGCACCCACCTCGAGCAACGCGGGAGCGAGTTCAACATCGATCTCACCCGACGCGCCCAGCACGACACCGTCAAACGTGCGCGTGAGATTCTTGAAGTACGGAACCGGCTTACCGAGAGCACCAATCGGGTGAACCACGATCAGATCCGCGCCCGACTCAATTGCCACGCGCATTTCTGTGGGGGTAAACGCACCGGCAATCGTGACCAGTCCCCGGCTCTTCGACGCTTCGATGATCTCTTGATCGCAAATGGGCGTGATCAAGAACTCCGCGCCTGCAGCAACGCCGATCGAAACCTGCTCGGGCTGAAGCACCCCCGAAATGCCAACGGTGAGGTTCACGTCTTCGACGTCGTCCAAGTCAGAGACGACCTCGGTCACGTTCTCCAACGTGACCGGAACCGCAAGCAACTCGATCCCCCCGCGCGAAACGGCGAGAGCCCAATCGAAAACCCGCTCGGGCTCAGCGCCATCCATGACGGCGATGAGCCCATGTTCCCGAATCGTGGCGAGTGTCGAAGTCACGACGGGGAGATTACGGCGCGATGCTCACGTCGTCGACGCCAAACCCATCGTTTGCGGTGCTTGCATCGCTCGACATGACCCAGCGAACGCGCACCGAGCCAGCACCCGCGGTGCCTGTCAGGGGATGACTGGCAACCACCCAGCCGCCCGCGACACCACTGGATCCGTCCCACCAGTCGTTTGCCGCGTCGTTGTACCAGTTGGTGCCTGTCGCATCGGTGCCGAGCTTCGTCCACGCACCACCGTCGATCGAGACTTCCACCCAACCTTCGTCACCGCTGGCTTGGGTGCGGAAGATGTGGCTGAAGCTCAGCGTCGGATCGGATCCCACACCGCTGAAATCAAAACAGGGAGTGAGGAGGTACGAGAGTTCGTCGTTGTTGTAGTCGCCGGTCGGGTTGGTCACCCACGCGTTGGTTCCCGACGCCGCTGCGGTGATGAACGCATCGGAGGGCGTTCCACGTGACCAGCTCGAGTTCATTCCTGCGGTGACGAATCCGCCACCGTCGGTTTCAAAATCGTTGCTGAAGCTTCCGGCGAAGGCGATCGGAGAAACGTCGATCCCGGCCGAGTCGTTGACGCCGTTGGTATCGCCCGCCGTCGTCAGACTGACCTGAATCATCGACGCGCCACCCGTGCCGACCACGCGGGTGATGCTCTCACCAAAACCGATGTCCTCGTTGATGACCTCTGTGGTCGGAGCGCCACCGTCGATGCGTGTGCTCAGGCGAGTCCGCGTCACGAGGTTTCCACCGACGTTGGTGATGGTCGCAATCGCTTCGCCGCAGGCGAGACCCGGTCCAAGCGTGACCTCGAGGTCGGTCATGAGAGGCATCAGTTGCACGTCGTCGATCGCAAAGCCTTCGGCCTGGATCGAACCGTCGGCGCTTACGCGATGACGAATGCGAAGTGTCGATGCGCCGGCAGACCCAGGAATCACAGCGGACGCGAGGCGCCAGCCGGACGAGTTGCCGTCCCACCAGTTGTTGGTGGTGTCGTTGTACCAGTTCATGCCGCTCGCGCCGCCGAGCAGCCTTACCCACGTGTCGCCGCCATCGAGCGTGTACTCGATCCAGCCTTCGTCACAGCACGACTCGGTTTCGAAGTTGTGCATGAAGGAGAGCAGCAGGTCGCCGGTCGTCGCGCTTGCGTTGAAGCACGGCGACGAAAGGGTTCCACTCTCGCTCGACGGATAGTCGCCGGTCAGGTTCGTCACCCAGGCTTGCGTTCCACCCGCAGCCGAGTCGATCACTGTGCCAGCGGGAACTCCGTGCGCCCACGAGCCTGTGCCCGACCACATGCCATCCGACGCCTCGAAACCTTGGCGGTAACCGAGATCGTCAATTGGAATGAAGATCATCGATGCGGTGAAACTGTCCGAGTTATTCGAGATGTCCGGGTCGTCCATAAGCACGGCCGTCACCGTGACAAGACTTGCGCCCGTAGCATCGATCATCCGCGTGATGGACGCGCCCGACGCCAAACCGCCCGCGACGTTTTCCATCGCGACGCTGCCATCGAGATCGGTCTCCAAGCGGAATGAGCCAGAATCCATGTCACCCACGTTCGAAATGGTGGCCTCAAGGATTCCGCATGTGTCGGGAAGCGCGCGCAAGCTAACTTGAAGGTCTGCCGGCGAGGGTTCGCGAATGACAACGTCATCGATCCCGAATCCCTCGTCGGTGAAGCTTCCGTCCGATGAGAACTGCACACGGATACGAACGTTTCGCATGCCCGCGGTGCCAGTCAGTGTCGTTGCGGCCAACTGCCAGTTGTCGACGTCACCATCCCACCACTGGTTCGTCGAGTCGTTGTACCAGTTGGTTCCGGTGCCAGCGCTTCCGACCTTGGTGTACGCACCACCGTCGATGGACACCTCGACCCAACCTTCGTCACAACACGACTCTGTGCGGTGGATGAGTGAAAACGCGAAGATGGGATCGGACGTCGATCCGCGCAGGTCAATCGGCGGAGACTCGATGTAAGAGCTCTCGCTGTTGTTGTAGTCTCCAGTAAGGTTGGTCACCCACGCGTTCACACCCGTCGCCGCGTTGGAAATCGTGGTGTCCGTAGGACGACCCCATTCCCAGCTCGACGCCGTTCCGCCCGTCGTCCAGCCACCGTTCGTGGCCTCGAAATCCTCTTGGTAATAGACCGAAGGTCCGGTGCAGGTACCAGCAGGCAGACACTCGCCCGACGCGCAGTCGGCGCCGGTGGTGCACATCGAATCGCCGGGGCAACCACCACAGCTTCCACCGCAGTCGACATCGGTTTCGTCGCCGTTGAGCACGTCGTCGTTGCAGCTGGTGCACGTTCCGTCTTCACAGCGATCGGACGCGCAGTCGCGCGGCATCGAACAGCTTTCGCCATCGTCGCAACCCGGACAATCAGGACCGCCGCAGTCGACACCAGCTTCCATCGGATCCATCGAACCGTTGCGACATTCCGGGGTGAGACAGAACCCGCCCTCACAGCTTCCCGAAGCGCAGTCGGTCGGAGCCACGCACATGTCACCCGCGGGACAGGGCATGCAGTCGGCACCGCCACAGTCCACGTCGCTCTCGTCGCCGGAGCGCACATCGTCGAAGCAGTGCTCGGCTTGGCAGAATCCTTCGTCGCACACGCCTTCAGCACAGTCGCTCATCATCACGCAGCCCGAACCGAGCGGGCATGCCGTCGGACACGGACCACCGCAGTCGCGACCGGTCTCCATGCCGTTCTGAACGCCGTCCGAACAACGGGGTGGCTGGCAAATGAAACCGATGCACACGCCAGACATGCAATCGGGGCTAACCACGCACTCACCCATGTCTTCGCAACGCGCAGCACAGGTGGGTCCACCGCAGTCGACGTCGGTCTCATCACCCGAGACCACGCCGTCGCTGCAGTGCGACGGTCCAACATCAGCCATCACGGCGTCAGGTGTATCGGCGTCGTCCATGCCGGCATCACCAGCAGGGTCTGCGTCGAATCCTGGTGCGTCGATGCCCGGAGCATCCGGAAAGTTCGGGCCATCGAGGCCCGCGTCCATTTCAGGACGATCATCGTCGCCACAAGCGACAGCCAAAACCAAACCAATCCAAACAAGATGACGTGCGCGCACGACTACCTCCCGTTCTCCCACCCCAGAGAACAGCGGGACTTAGCACACCGGATTTGGCCGTCGACGCGAATGTCACGGATAGGGCAGTGAATGAGGTTGCGCCTTTGCGCACAGAGCAGTAGTGTCCGCCGCTTTTTTGCACAGCTCCCTTTTGCTCATGGAGGCCAGACTCGGTGGCTGCCAAGACTTACGTCCTCGACACCAACGTTCTGCTTCACGATCCGCGCGCGATCTACAAGTTCGAAGAGAACACGGTGGTGATTCCCATCTACGTGATCGAAGAGGTCGACACGTTTAAGAAGGAACTCAGCGAACGCGGCCGCAATGCTCGTTCGTTGGCACGTACGCTGGACAAGTTGCGCGAGCGCAACGGGCACTCGTTGCAAGAGGGTGTGGAGCTGGACGAAGGCGGGACACTCGTGGTCGCCGTCCCCAAGGATCCCGCGCTGTGGCGCAAGCGTGACAACCGCGCGATGGACCACGCCATCATGGGCACCGCGCTGGAGCTGCGCGATGCGGATCCGAACCGACGCGTCGTGTTCGTCACGATGGACTCCAACCTTCGTATTCGCGCCGATGCGCTCGGACTGCAGGCCGAGAACTACGAAGGCGGACGCCTGCACGTGCAGGAACTCTACTCGGGCATGTACACGCTCGAGGCGACCAAAGAGCAAGTCGACATGCTCGGCAAGAAAGAGCACGTCGACGGAGGAAAGCTCGAACTGCCCGACGGCATTCATCCGAACGCCGGCATCGTTCTCAAGGATCGCGCGCACGCGCGGCACACTGCGCTCGGTCGATTCGATCCCACCGAAAACAAGATTCGTCCGCTGCGCGTTCGTCGTGACGGAGCATGGGGTGTTCGTCCACGGAACCTCGAGCAGTACTTCGCTCTCGACCTGTTGCTCGATCCCGAGATTCAGCTCGTCACGCTGGTCGGCAAAGCGGGAACCGGTAAGACGCTGCTCGCTGTCGCAGCCGGACTGCAGAACGTGCTGGAAGACGGAGCGTTTGCACGCTTGGTGGTGTCGCGTCCGATCTTTCCACTGGGTCGTGACGTCGGTTACCTGCCCGGAACGCTGGAAGAGAAGCTCAACCCGTGGATGCAGCCCATCTTCGACAACCTCGAGTACATCTCGACGGCTCGTCACATGGCGGACTACCGCGACTACACCGAGATGATCGCGTCGGGCGTGCTGCAGATCGAGCCGCTGACCTACATCCGCGGACGGTCGCTTCCGAACCAGTACCTGATCGTCGACGAGGCGCAGAACCTGACGCCACATGAGGTCAAGACGGTCATCACGCGCGCCGGAGCCAACACAAAGATTGTCCTGACCGGAGATCCCGATCAGATCGACAATCCCTACGTCGATTCGGCGAGCAACGGCCTGACGATTGTCGCCGAGCGCTTCCGAACCGAATCGATCGGCGGCCATATCATGATGGTCAAGGGTGAGCGCTCCGAACTGGCTGAGCGCGCAACCCAGCTGCTCTGAGCTATACTCGAGCCTCGTGCGGTCCCGATCGCAGCTCGAGTTGGACGCAAGACTTCGGCGCATCGACTCCGTCGCGCGGATGCTGCCTGCGGCAACAGCACGCAACGGCACCAAGGAGCGAATGCGTCTGCGCGACGCCCTGGCACGCGGAGGTCGCCTCGAACCGAAGTGGCAGTCGACCGCACAATCGGTTCCGCGGTCGATCTGGCACGACCTGGACGAAGCTCGCGCACTCGCACCCTCGGTACCGGGTGGCGATCTCTATCTCGCTCGTCTGGATGAGTTGGAGCTCGAACTCATGCTTCTTGAAGCACTGGGCGAAACCAAACGCGTGCGACCTTTGGCAGCTCGCCGGTTTGGAACAGGCGCGCACATCGTGCACTTCGACTCCGGCCCCTACGCGTTGCACGAAGTCGCGACGCACCTGCTTGCAGACTTGGATGGACGCCGCGAACCACGAACGCTTCCCGCGGCGGCATCGCAAGGCGACTCACTGGCGGCTTGTATGCTCGCGATGGCGAAGGCCGCAGGGCTGAACGTCGAGGTTCGTGTCGAACCCGCTTTGGTCGCGAATGCAGCTTGCGGTGAGCGCACGATCTACATCGCCGACCGAATGTTTGGGGTGCGCGAAGCACGACGACTCGCCGTGCACGAAGTGCTGGGTCATCTGGTCGCCGCGGCGAACGGTCGCGCGCAACCCCTGGCGCTGCTTCAAGTCGGAACCGCTGAGAGTCTCGCCGATCAGGAGGGTCTGGCGCTTTGGCTCGAAGAAAGCGCGGGCTTGATGGACACGTGGCGACTTCGAACCTTTGCAGCACGCGTCTGGGTCACCGATCGCGTGCACGAAGGGGTGTCGTTTCACGATGCCGTGCTTCTCTTGGTGCGGGAACACGGATTTCGTGGGGACGAAGCCATCGCACTGGCCGAGCGCGCCTACCGTGGTGGCGGAGTCGCACGCGACTGTATCTATCTGCGTGGTTGGCTTCGCGTCCGCCGCGCACTTCAGCGCAACGTGGCGACAGTGGACGAACTGCGCGCCGGCAAACTTTCGTTGAGCGCACTGCCTGCCGTTCGACGGCTTCAATCTGCAGGTCAGCTACGCGAGGCGCTTCACGTACCGAGTTTGTCGCGCAGCCTCGAAGCCACCACAGCGGGTACGAGTTCGTCGACGTTGCCGCCCAGTTTCGCGGCCTCTTTGATGAGATTCGACGAAACGTAGAAGTGTGCGTCGTCCGCCATGATGAACGTCGTCTCTACGTCGGGGTTCAGATGGCGGTTCATGTTGGCCATCTGCAGCTCGTACTCGAAGTCGGCCACCGCACGGAGTCCACGAAGAATGACCTGCGCGCCCTTCTTGCGGCAGTACTCGACGAGCAGTCCATCGAAGCTGTCGACCTCCACACGCGCAGGTTCGATGCCCATCTCTTGCGCGGCTTCACGAATCATGTCCATTCGTTCTTCCACCGTAAACATCGCGTTTTTGCGTGGGTTGTGGAGCACCGCCATCACGATCTTATCGAACGCGACCAAGCCGCTGCGCAGGATGCTGGTGTGCCCGTTGGTGATGGGATCGAACGAACCGGGATATACGGCGACGGTCATAAAGCCTACGTGTGTTCGCGTTTCAGAAGCGTCAACGAGGTGTCACCATACTTGTACGTCGCCACGCACGCGAGCCCCGTTTCAGGGTCCGGTGACGGAGGCGGCTCACGCGTCAGATGCTCGATCAGCACCGCGGCGTCTTCCGTCAACGCAAGCGCGCCCAGAACCTCTCCGATGCGGGGAATCTCCGCGTAGGGAGGGTCGAGGAACACGAGCCCAAACGGTCCAGGAGGCACGCGCGTGAACCCATCGCCTCCACGAATCTCAACGCGGTCTTGGAGTCCCAGGTCGCTGGCTGAACGTCTGAGCGCTTTGATCGAACGTCGATCCGAGTCGACAAGGACCGCATGTGCGGCACCGCGTGAAAGCAGCTCAAACGCCACGGCTCCGGTGCCCGCAAAGAGATCGAGGACACGACGGCCCTCGATGAGGTCACGAGCATCGAGCGCAGAACCCAGCGCCTCACGCACACGTTCCGACGTTGGACGCGTCTTGTCGTGAACCGGTCCCTGGAAGCGACGACCGCGCAGTTCGCCACCAACGATGCGAAGCGTACTCAGAACTCGATGTGGCCGAGCAACCCGGCGCTTCTGCGTCCGGCCGTGGGTGTCAGCTGGAAGCGCCCAGCAGTGTCGTCGTCGTCATCCGAACCAAGCCACGCCATCAACAGCGCAATGCCTGTTCCGAGCGCAGCGAGACCGACCACGTTGAACACGATCGAAAGGGTCTTGTTCTGGTCTTGGTCGTCGCAGATCCCCTCTGCACGACTGTTGTTCGCTGCGCCCACGTTCATGAGCTGAGCCTGCGAACACAGGGGCGCGTCACCTGTCGACGTCAGCACAAGCGCTTCGAACAGGTCGCCGTTGCTAAGACGCGAGGTTCCGCTCAGCTGAGTCGATGCGGTGGAGATTCGCGCAGAGCAATCGCCGTTACGACACTCGCTGTGAATGTCTGCGCGCGTGTTCTTGTCTTTGCGGTTCGGCAGCCAGTACACAAACGTACCCACAGAGAGTGCGGCGGCACCCACACCGATCAGCGCAATCGCAGGTAGCCAGCCCAGGTTCGAAGACTCCTCTTGAACCATCGCCGCTCGAAAATCCGCCTGCTCATCAGGGATAATCGTGACCGAGCTCTGGAACGTCTCGTAGCCAGGAGCGTCGACACGCACGGTGCGCTCACCCTCCGCGACATCCTCGACGACGAGAACACCCGCGTCGTCCGTCGTACCCACGTTTTGACCATCGACCGAAACCGACGCACCCGGCACCGCACCGACGCGAATCGTACCGAACCGTGTCATGCCACTGAACTGCGTGACGTAGCGCGTCGCACGTGGACGAAGGTCGTCGATATCGGTTTGGATGCGCGGAATGTTGTCGGTCAGCGAGTCTTCGATCTGACCTGTCTCGGCATTGAAGATGTAGAGCGTGAGCGCGAAGTCGTACTCGTCTCCCGCACTTGTTCGACGCACGGTTCCGTAGATCACGCGCTGTTGACCGAGCTCTTCCGCGATTTGGCCCATGCACGCGGCATCCGGCTCCTCACAGCCGTGCACCATGGTCATCTGCGAAAGCGACACCTCGGCGTCGGCGACAACCCAGTCGGGAACCCGTCCAACGGCGCCGCGAAGGGCTCCAGTCAGGTTGCGACCCAGTTCGTCGTCTCCCTCCACCGAGCGAATGCCAAGGACAATGACGTTTGTGTCGGCCGACGCCGTCGCGGGTAGCGCAGTCACCACAGCTGCGAGCGCGACGAGGGCACGAGCAAAGCACTTCATGGCAGGGAGAATATCCTCCTCGCCGCTCGAATCGAAAGGATCCGTGCTCAGTGCACAGCTTTCGCGCCGAAACACCCGGGAATCCCCCCGTTTCTGCATCATCGGCAAATCTTTGGCTGGATTCGACCGTTATTCCTAAGGGGTCACGTTCATGCCGCTCACGGCCACATTGATTGCAACGTTTGACCCCAGAGCCAGCACGTAGTCGGAGGAACGGGTCGAAAGTTGAGTGGGATGAGGCGCAGTGCTACTTCGAAATCAGCGGACTCCATGACCGCACCGCCCAAGGTTTGTCCCATCTGCGGCTCCCGATACGGGTTCGCCGCGACCTTCTGCCAGAAGGATGGCGCTCAGCTCACTGCTGAAGGGTCGCCCGACCCGTTCGTCGGCAAGACGCTTTTGGGTCAGTTCCGAATCGAAGAACCGATCGGCGCCGGTGGGATGGGCACCGTCTATCGCGCCCACCAAACGACGCTGTCGCGAAACGTCGCGGTCAAGATTCTTCACCCCGAACTCGCCAGCAACGCCGATGCCGTGCGGCGCTTCCATCGCGAGGCGAAAGTCGCGACTCAGCTCGAGCACCCCAACCTTGTCCGCGTCTTTCTCTTTGGTGAGCTGCCCAACGAAGAGGGTCTCTACCTCATCATGGAGTACCTCGAGGGCAAGAGCATCACCGACGTGCTCAAGACCGAGGGGGCGCTTCCGGTGCCACGTGCACTGCACATCGCCGCACAGGTCTGCGAGGGCGTTGGAGTCGCGCACGCTCAAGGCATCGTTCACCGTGACGTAAAGCCTGAGAACATCATGGTCGTGCAGCGCCACGGCGACGCGGACTTTGTGAAGGTGTTGGACTTTGGCATTGCGCGCTTGCTCTGGGACGAGCAATCCGCACTGACCCAGTCCGGCGTCATCTTCGGAACCGCACGATACATCTCGCCGGAAGGTGCAAGCGGCGAACACACTGACGCACGAAGCGACGTCTATTCGATCGGTGTGCTGGTGTACCAACTGCTCACCGGAGTGACGCCGTTCGAAGCGCAGACGCCCGTCGCGATGCTCATGAAGCACATCCACGATCGGCCTGCACCGCTTCGAACTGTCGGAAAGGGCCACCAGGTTCCGCAGCCCGTCGCCGATGCGGTGATGCAAGCGCTGAACAAGAAGCCCGGGCATCGCTACGCCGACGCCACGGCATTCGCCGATGCGCTTCGTTCGGCAGCGAGTGCAGCCGGTGTGCCTATGCTGGGTTTGCGACAGAGCTGGTCGGCTCGAACGTCCCTTCCACCCATCACGCCGGCGCCGGTCCCGGCATCCACCACCGCAGCGTCCTCTCCAGTATCGAACACCACCGACATGAGTGTTGCCGGTCTTCCGAAACGGCCTCGTTGGACCACGATGCTCGCGGCGTTTGTCTTTGGTGCAGCCGCTGTGGTCAGTGGCGTGGTGGCCGTGGATCAGTTTTCCGGACCAAGCCCAGCCGAGCAGCACGAAGCTCTGGTCGATCGCGCGCGCGAAGCGCTGACTGCCGGGCACATCGATGCCCCGCCTGGGGAGAACGTGCTCGAACTCTCGGGTCGTATTCTCGAAGCGGATCCGCAGCATGCAGGTGCCAAAAACGTGCGACGCGAAGCTGTCCTACGTTTGTTTGAAGAAGCTGCACGAGCCCGCGCCCTCGACGACACCGAGACGGCGAAAGCCGCGCTCGAGCGGGTGCTGGTGTTCCAGCCCGGCGACCCGGAAGCGCTCGATGTTCTGGCCTCGCTGGAGGATCACGCCGACGAGCAAGACGCCATCGGCATGCACTTGAGTCCGGAACAACCCACGACGGGAGAAACCGTCGCGTTTCTGGCGATCATCAATCCGAGCGACACCGTAGTTCGTCCTGCGTTTGAGATTTGGAGCGGACGTCGTCGCTTGCGCCGACTGCCGGCGGTCAACGCACACGACACACACTGGGTGACCAGCTACACGTTCCGCAGTGCTGGAAACTACGAAGTGCGCTTTGTCGGCGACGGTATTGATGACTCGTTCCGCGAAGCGATCAGCGTCACGCGACGGGGTCGCGGTGTGGCGCGACGAACCCCACGTCGCCAACCCACGCCTCAACCCTTCGTGCAACCTCAGCCGCAACCGCAACCGCCCGTCATGACCACCGACGACAACGGAATCGACTGGACGGTGCCGGGCACACACTCGATGCAGAACCCGCCCAGCATGGAGCCCGCGGTGGACGATCACGTTCCCGCACCGTGGACCGGCACGAGCAACAGCGGTGCCGTGCTCTGAGCAAAATCACCCGATCGTACAATTCGCCGGTGAACATTGCTCGGTACCTGCACGCAAGCCTGTCGAAAACACCTAAAATTCACGTGTAGGACCTCGGCGCACAACCTGCTCTTAGGTAGGACCACGCGAGAGCACTTCTCGCGGGTTTGGGAGAGGTTTTCATGAACGAGCAAGGGTCTCTACTTCATGACGACCACGGTCTCAGCACCGTGGAGTACGTCATCATCCTCATCTTGATCGCAATCGTCGCGATCACCGCGTGGGAGAACTTCGGTCAGGCGGTTGAAGCGAAGTCGCGCCAGGGCACCGGCTCCATCAACGGGTTGCCGTAATGCTGCGATCAACTCTGGAACGAGTGGCGTTGGCGAGTGTGTTCGCATTCGCGTGTACGACCGACACACCCAGCACAGAAACACCCGATCGCGAAGCAGCAGTCGACCGCGTTGACGTGCTGGGCGAACCGACGCTGACCGCAGATGCGTTTGTGATTCAGGGCGATGACGCACTGCGCGGAGTCGAAGTGTACGAGGACCGGCTGGTCTTTGTGTACGACGGCGAACCTGCGGCGTACCCCGACGTGGGCAACGTGGTGACCGGAATCGAAGGTGGTGGCTTCATCCGGCGCATCATGACGGCACGTCTCGATGGGAGCCGACTGACGTGTGACACCGAGTCTGCGTTCCTTGCGGACTTCTTTGAAGACCTGTCGTTTCACGCCACGTTTAGTCCGCCCCCGGATTTCGTCACGGACGAATCGGGTCGACGCGTCGATGCACTCACCTCCGGTCTGAGCTTTCCGAGCATCGACGTCAACGAAGCGTGCAGCCTTGCTGGAGGCGCACGTGTGGAACTGAAGATCGATATCGATCCTGTCTTTGAGCTAGAGATTGACCTGCGCAACCGACATTTCCGCAGCGAGGTCGGCGGCGATTTGGACGGGGACATCAACGCGACGTTTGGCGGTCTCGGCATCAGTTGCGACTGGGAAATCCCCCGTGAGCGTCGACCCAGCCGCGAATGGACGCAGACCTTCTTCGTCCCGGTGGGCTTTATCCCAGTGCCGGTCATCATCACCCATGAACTCTTCTTGACCGCGAAGCTGGACGTCGAAGCTGTCGCCAGCTCCGTGGTCGAGGCGAGTGCGGGCGGTACGATTCGGTTCAGCGCGATCGTGGAACACACGCGGGACCAGGGTTGGCAGACACGCACAGGCGACTCGCCCGACGGGCGCTCAAGTCTCACTGCGCGCGATCCTGACAACATGCACTTGCAGGCGCGCTTTAGTCCGGGGTTCGGCTACCTCGGCAAGGTGTACGACACCGCCGGACCGGAGTTCACAATCTCGGGCTGGGTTCAGGGCGAGGTCGATCTGACTTGGTGCGAGTGGAAGGCCAAAGTCACCGGCGGCATCACGGGTCAAGCAGGTGCCAAACTCGAGGTTCCAGTGTGGGACCGAACCGTGTTCGATTTTGCGGCCGACCTGGACATCCTGGACCCCCAAACCATTTATCAGAACCAAGGCACACTCCCCATCGCTGCATGCGAAGACGAGCCAGAGCCGCCGGTCGATCCGATGATCGATCCGACGAGCTGCCGTTCGACAGGGTGTGCAGCAGGCGACGTCTGTGACTCCGCCAGCGGGATGTGCAGCGCGGACTCGTGCGAGACCACGATGTGTGCCGCAGACGAAGCGTGTCGTGCCGGAAGCGGTTGCGAAGCGAGCTGCGCAGACGTGATGTGTGCGGACGGGCAGACGTGCAGGGCAGGCGAGTGCCTTGATGACCTGTGCGCAGACACCGAATGTGCGGATGGGCAAGCCTGCAATCCCGCCGACGGAACGTGTCGCACCGATCCCTGCGAAACCACGACCTGCGGACTCGCCGAAACCTGCGATTCAGACGATGGCTCGTGTGTCCCTGCCGACGCTTGTAGCGGCTTGACCTGCCCGGAGGGTCAGGTGTGTTCAGACGGCGAATGTGGTTTCGACTTGTGCGCGGGTATCGCGTGTGACGAAGGCGAAGAGTGCGACGCCGAAACCGGAATGTGCATGACCGATGAATGCGGTGGGTGTGCAGACGGTGAGATGTGCAACACCGAAACCGGTGAGTGCGAGATGGAAGAAGCCGACCCGTGTGCAAGTGCCGGAACCGACTGCAACGCCTGCAACCGCATGGCGGGATGTGGTTGGTGCGAGGGCGGTGGTGGCTGCATGAGCAACGACCGCGAAGCCGAGTGTGGAGCCGACAACTGGCGCGACAGTCCCAGCGCGTGTCCCGTGTGTGGCGTGGCCACGAGCTGTGGTGAATGCACCACAACACCTGGACTCGCAGGTTTCTGCGTGTGGTGCAGCGGCCAGTGCGTGAACCAGTCGACCACCGAGTTCGAAATGTGCGGCGGCGACTACGTCGCGGTACCTGGAAGCTGCGGCTGAATTCTGGGGGACCACGCCTAGCCAAACGCCCGCCTGTGGAGGCGGGCGTTTGTTTTGAGGTCCGTGTGGGGACGTAGTCCGTACGGACCCGAACCTGGTCTCAGCCGGTCCAAATTCGTGGGGTTTTCTAATTCGGGATCGAAACGTCGAAGAAACAGGCCCGTTTTCGGGCAGGTGTGGGTCCGTACGGACTACGTCCCCGGACGGACCTCGTTTCTAAAGAGGGCGACGCGCGACGATTGCGAGAACCGGCGGAGTCAGGATGAACGCGTTGGGGTTCTTCGCTCGACTCTCGAATGCCGCGCGAACTTCGTCCGCTTCGCCACTCTGCAGGTAGCCACGCTCCACAAGTACATCGAGGTACGTCGCAAAGAACGTCGTCGGCCAATGCCACATCGGAGTTCCCGCTCGCGCGCAGTGCACGATGGGATCGATGCGCTCAACTTCGAGCCCGGCTTCGCCCAGCCAGGTCGGGAGCGAACCGCCGACATCCAAGCTTCCTCCGTTGGCGCTCCAACTTTCTTGAACGGCGCGAACCAACTTGGGAAACACGTCCACCTTCGGCGCCAGGGTGAGCGCCGGGTAGTGGAAGTAGGCCATGATCGCGACGCGTCCACCCGGTTTGAGCGCCACAGCGAGGCGCTGCACCACCTCTTGCGGGTTGGGCAGAAAGCAGAAGATCCAACGCGCAAAGATGCCGTCGAAGTCGGCATCGCGAAGTGCGAGCTTGGTCGCATCAGCCACGCGCGCGTCGATCGAAATTCCTTCGACTTCCGCGCGACGCTTGAGTGTCGCAATCGCTTTGTCCGATGCATCGAGCGCGACAACCGAACCTTCTGGGCCGACACGACGCGCAAGATCGATCGACGCAAAACCTGGCCCCGCACCGAGGTCGAGAATGCGTTGCCCACGACCAAACTGAGCGCGGTCCCAAAGCGACGACGTGGTTGCACCCCACATCTGGTGTTGAAACCCGAGGCGAGCGAGCTCTTCGTCAGAGACGCCAAGAATGTAGTCACTCATGCGTCGCGGAGCTTACTCGATTCGCGCCAAGCCTCCTCGGGTCGCGACCCACACGCCTTCGTCGTCAGCGAGAAAGTCGGTCACGTCGTCGCTTGGCAACCCTTGCGCGAGTTGTAGGTGCGTCCAGCTACCGCGGTTTCCGATCAAGAGACCCCGCTCCAAGGTTCCGATCCACAGCCGTCCCTCGATCGTCTTCATCGCATGCGGGTTCACCCATCCTGCAGGCAGCCCGTGCGACTCGCCTTCGGTACGAAAACCGCGACCGGTCTTCCAACTCAGTCCACCATGGTACGTGCCCGCCACAAGCTGACCACGATGCACGGTCAACGCAGTCACCCAATCCACCGGAAGGTCACCACTCGACACGGTGTGTCGCCGATGCGCACCGCCTTCATCGAACTGAAAGAGTCCGTGGAGGCTACCGACCCACACGTCGTCTCCCATGGTTGTCACCGAGTGCAGTTGCGCCAGCGGCGCCGTCGTTCCACCTGCCGTAACGTTGCCGTTCCAGCTTTGCCAAGAGCCATCCCAACGACTGAGTTGACGTGAACTGGTCACCCAAAGTCGACCGCGCGCATCGACGTGCATCGACGTGACATGCACTCGACCCGGAGCACGCGGATCTTCCACGTGCGCAAAGCGTCGACCGTCATGCCAGTACAAGCCACGATCCGTGGCAATCCAGAGTCGTTCGCCACCACGACGAGTCACCGCGAGATCGTTGACTCGTCCATCGATGTTCCAACGCTCTTGCGCACGACCGACAGGCTGAACCTGTCCATCCCGAAGTTGCGCCAGACCACGATCAAAGGTGCCGATCCACACGCGACCAAAGGCTCGTTCCAACGCGCTCACATCCGCAGAAGGAAGACCACCCGACATCAGCGCACGAATCCGCGAGCCCAACTGCGCGAGCCCATGAAGATGGCCGACGACCCAACCTTCAGACACGTGCGCGACGCGAAGCCCGTGGGGAGCGTGTGTTCGAGAGCCTCGAACGAGCCCTTGTCCAAGGCGATACGTGCCACCTCCGAACGTGGTCGCATACACGCTACCTCCATGCGCTTCGATCGACCGAACATCGCGCACAGAGAGGTTGCGTGCGGCTTGTTGCATGGCGTGGTTGCGAACCACACGACCGTTGCGAATGAACGACACGCCGGAAGCGGTTGCGGCAAGGACACCACCATCGTGCAGCTCGAGATCCCAAACCAGGTCGTCTTCGAGTCCGCTTGCGCGTGTCATGCGCCCCATGAGTCGATCACTCACCCGCAAGATTCCCGCGCCGGCACTTGCGACCCACAGTTCTTCACCGACCACCAGCGCATCGGTGAGGCGCTGTCGCGCATGCGTGCGCCCGAGAGTGACTTGCGTCGGCGTCTCACCATCCAGGCGATGCAATCCGTCGTATCCCGCAATCCAGGTCACACCGTTGCGCTCGACCACGCGGCGAACACGACGAAGCGGAAACTGACGTTGAACCTCCAGGTCGTTGTTCAAGAGCGTGAGCGCTTCCACACCACCGACCCACACGCCACGAGACGTCACCGACACCGATCGCAATCGGCTCGGAACCAACGTGTCGACGACATGACCACCGCGCCGCACGACGAGCCCCCCCGAGGTGGCTAGCAATACCGACTCGCCGTGCTGCGCGATGTCATGAACTTCCTGGGTCGCGCCGATCACCTGCGTGACCTGTTGCGCCGACACCGGTGTTGCGACTGCGGCCACGAGAGCCGACACGATGAACACCACTCTCATTGGACGTCCAAGTTGACGCGCTGAGTGCGTACGTTCGCGGCCAAGTCGACCACCGTGAGCTCGAGTTGAAAGTGCGAGCCCACGTCTTCAGGAACCTGCAACTCCACAGCCCACGTTCCAGGACCGGTCACCTCCAAGTCGTGCACATCGTCGCCGACTCGGACTTCCACACGACGTGCATCTTGAAGCAACTGCGCACGTTCGTCGGTCAACGTGGTGCGGTTCCAATTCACCTGCTCGAGATCGGCATCGGTCACGCGCTGGGCCGCCCGTAGCGTGATCGTTTCACCAGGTCGAACCTCGCCATCGACTTCGATGTCCAACATGGGTGCGGACTCATCGACCGTGTACCAAACGCGCGTCCGCTCTTGCCGGCCATTGGCGTGCGTGATGATGATCTCGATCGGGTACGTACCTTCGTCCGCATCGCGAGGAACCAGGAAACGTGCCGTCCAGCGGTCCAAATCCGGCTCCCATCCCGCAACAAGCGTTTCGCCAAAGGGCAGCACCACAGTCACGGCGCGGGCGTCTTGGGGCGCAGGGATACGAATCTCAGGATCGCCTGGCAACGAACGCGCAGGCGAGATCGTCGCACGTCCCGGAGCGCGCTGAACCGGTCGGTCGTCAATCGCCACAAAGCTCGTCCACTGCGTGACCAAGTGATGACGCAAGCCGATCTGCGTGATCTCTTCGATCAACTCGGGGTTCTCCCGAAGGTAGATCTGGTTCATCCGATCCCGAACTGCGGCGCGCGCCCACAAGCTCGCGTGACTCTCCGTGCCTGGCTCCGTCGTGTCTTCCTTGGCCAGCGTCACCGAGACTTCGCGCTCAAAGCGCTGACCGTTCATCGTACCGCGCACTTTCACGCGCGACGTTCCGCCTTCGTCAAAGCGACCGTGAACGATGATCGGCTGGCCCGCGAAGAGATCCGGTGTGCGTCGCGGGTACATGTCGCTGACCTGCAACGTGCCCCAATCGATCTCGACGTCGGTGAACACAGGACGATCGATCAAGTTCGCAAAACGCTCGGACAGTTCTGCGGGGTCGTCGCCCAACGCGGCAAACATCGCGCGACCACGACCAACTTCTGCAGCGCGTCCCAACATGAAACGGTTGACCGCCGAGCCTACGCCGACTGTGTAGAGCCGGTTGTCGTCCAGGTTTTCTGCGATCGCGCGAAGTACCGACGACTCGTCACCGATGTACCCGTCGGTCACCAACACGACGATCGGCAGTCGACCGGACTCGCTTCGATGTGCCAGCGCACGTTCAATCGCGGGGATCATGTCGCTGGATCCAACCGCACGAATGCCGTCGATCAACTCCGTTGCTTGTGCACGCACATCCGCTACGGGCCGAACACCATCCGCGAGTGCTTCGATTTGATCCGACACGCTCAACACGTTGACTCGGTCCTGGTCGCCAAGCCCTGCGATCACGTTTCGCATCACCGTCTGAGCCTGTTCAATTGCCGCACCACGCATGGAGCTCGAACGGTCGACCACGAAGATCACATCGCGCGGGGTGACGGTGTCTGAATCACCGACCGGCGGCTGAACTACCAGGCTGAAGTACCCGTTCGGTTCACCGTCGTCGTCGGGCCCCACGTGCGCACGATGGCTAAGCACGGTCGCCTCTGGATGCTCGCCACCGACGCGATACCGCAGCACAAAGTCTCGATCGGTGCGTTGTTCGGTCAGCATAACCGCAGCCGAGCGACCATCCTGCTGCACGTCGATGCCGTGACTCGGCGATTCCACCGCAAGCAAGGGCATTCCAGGACGCACGCTCACGTTCATCGACACGGTGTCCGCCTGAAGCTGTGCATCGGTGCCCGCTTCGCTGTCGGTGCGCGGCGTGCGCATCGGAAACACCAGCTCGTAGCCACCGTCGCGATAGGGAAGTGCCTGCACGTACTGCAAACGCACCTCGATACGTTCGTGGGCCTGAATATTCGCCACACTTTGCGCGAAGAGGTTCGGACGTTGCTGCTCGAGCAATGCGGCTCGACGTCCGCCTTCGCGCGCTTCTTCGTACATGCGTCGCGCCCGATTGCGTCGTTTGATCTCACCGCGAATCACCCGCTCGCCCACGTGCATTTCCATCTGGTCCACCGCGGCATCGTCGGGCAAAGGAAACAGGTAGAGCGCTTCGATCGGACGCTCATGCGGGTTGTCGAAGGTCTGCGTGACCGTGACGCGCGCGACGAAGCCACTCACCTCGGCTTCGACGTTCATGCCGATCAAAGGCAGGTCGGGTTGTTCATCCGCCACAACCGCGGCTTCTTCCATCGCGTCGGTGGCAGTCTCCGCCTCTTGGTCTTCGAAGCGACCGAGACGAAGCGTTCCACGACCGGGAAGCTCCAAGCTCGCGAGCAAGTCGGGATGCGGCGTGCCGGCGCCTTCGACCAGACCGTGGTGTTGCGCGTTGCCACCCCACATATGCCAGCCATCCATTTCCGGATCGCCGACCTCAAGCCCGATCAGATTGCCCTCGCCTGTCGCAACGTACACCCAGCCTTGCGCCACGATCGGCTGGAACACGACCGGCTCACCCAAGTCGTACGCGCGGATGATCATGCCGGTATCGATGTCGCTGAAGAAGAGCTGACCATCGACGGTGCCAAACACGAGCTGACTTCCGATGACCGTCGGCGGCGAGATCGTTTGTGCGCCCACTCCCTCGGCGTAGTCGCGCTGCCACACCAACTCGCCGGTCTGGATGTCACGTGCACGGATCTGTGTTCCGGTCGCGGTGTAGGAACGGCCATCCGCAACGGCCGGTGAACTGCCCTGAAAGGCCCAACCCGCAGCGATGTTGGTCAGTCCAAGGTGCTCGCCATGCGGCACACTTCCCCACGCACCCGCTTGCGCCGCCTGCATCAGACGGTCGCGCGAACGCCCTGCGAGATAGGGCGCTGCAACCGGATCTCCACGATGGACCACGTTGCCGGTGCGAGCATTCACGACGATCGGTCGCTCGCGGTCGCGGCCGAGCTTGGCACTGAGCATCATCCGATTGCCGTCGACCCAAACGGCACTTGTCGCGTTGAGATCCTTGCGCCAAAGCACGCTCCCGTCGCGCCACCGCACGCGAAACGCCGAACCATCCATCGTGGTGAAGAACGCGCTGTCGCCCACAACCTGCGGTGCTTGAATCACGTCCGCGGGAATCGAGATGGTCCAGACCGGATCGCCATTGGAGACCTTGAACGCGCCAAACTCGTGTGCACCGTTCTTGGGATACGCGCTGAGCACGAAGTTGCCCGCGCCTGCCGGTTGGCTCATGAGGGGATCGCCCAACCAACGACTCCACAACTTCTCGCCTGTATTGAGGTCGGCGACGAAGAGTGTGCAGCTCTCGGTGTTGTAGAAGACTCTGTCGTCGTAAATGATCGCGGCGGTGGGACCTCCGTCGGGCGCTGCCATCGACCACTCCATGTCCCCACGAAACGCGTTGAACGCGAAAAAGCGGTGGCTCGCAAATCCGCCGCCGAGGAACACCTTTCCGTCCGAATATGCCGGTGATGCGAGGATTTCGGCACGCGGCAAGGCGGTGATCCAACCACGCTTCCCGCCCTCGAAGTTGAACCGTTGCGTGCCACCTCGTTCCGGACGCGGAATCCGCAACGTGCGCACAGCAAGGCGTGAGCCGAGTCCCTCGTCGCTCTCGCCATGTACGCCCATCAACGCATCGCGAAGCAACTGCGCGCGATCCGGAGCGTCTGGCGTCGGTGCGTCGGTGGCTTGAAATCGACTTATCGGTGGCGGAACGATCGTCGCTGTTTCGCGCGGCGTAGTGCCGCCGCAAGCTTCGCTGATTGCGGCGAGGGCAATCACACAGGACATCGCCGCAACGGGCGCAAGGGACAAAGCGAGACGAGAGCGCATACCCGCGCACATGGCACCAGGCGTGCCAAGAGGGTTTTCCCTCGATCTGCGTAGGGATCTCTACAGAGCTGTCCTCGTCGTGCCGCGTGCGTGTCTCCGCGCAGACACGCGTCAGTCGAGGTCGCGAGTGGTCGTCAGTCGAGGTCGAGAGGGCTCGAGATGCTCTGGTCGATCAGATGCTGCGCCACGTGAAGACCGCTCGCGATCCGACGGAGGATGGCCAGCTCATCGTCGTCGACGTGCCCATCGGCGCGCGCAATCACACACAGATCGTGGAGCACCTGAACCCGCCTGGGTTGAGGAACGCGTTCGACCGTATCGGCAATCCGCGCATCGAGATCAGCCGCGATTGCGTCGACATCCAGCCCTTCGGTGAACGATCCCTCGCCAAAGAACTTCTCAAACGCCTCGATTTCCACGTCACTCACACCGTTGCTTGCTGCAGCAATCGCAATGGAACCCGCAAAGAGAAGTCGCCGCATCGTTTCAGCGATCGGGTCGTGCCCCTCCAGATAGCTCGGCTCCATCAACGCCATCAGCGTCTGGGTCCGCGCTTCGAGGTCGGCCACCGACATTCCATCGCCGCGCGCCAACACACTCTCGGCGTAGAGCTTCAGGGCTTTGACACGCAAGGGGCTAAACGGATGCGTCGAGAACCAGTCCTGCATGGGCGCGCCCTGCCCGGGCTTGTCGTCTTCGATCTTCATCTCGTCGACCTGCGCCGCAAAGTCTTCGATGTGCAGCTCGATCTTCGATCCCCGTAATCCAGACGCTAAGCGGAACAACGAACGAGCCACCGCATCCGGATCATGAGCGCATGCCGCTCCCGCACGATCGGCGCTGATCTCGGCGTAGCGGGACCACGCAAAAAGCTGCAGCGCCAACTCGGGAGGAGGCTTCTCCTCTCCGCGCAGCAAGTAGCCAATCGGAATGTCGTGGTGTCCGTAGATGAAATGGCCGAGCTCGTGGCCCATCACGAAACGCAGCTCTGCGCCTTCAAACGATTCGAGAAGAGACGAACTCAACATGATGAAGAGCCGCCCCTCTTCAGGCTTCACGCACGCCGCGTTGAAATGTGGCGACGCGTATACGTACGTCTCGAGCGGGATCTCGACGCCGAGAATCTGGCGGCAGTCCTCGGTCAATGAGGCGAGCGAAGGTGACATGCTCTGGGTGAGGCGCAGAGATGTCGCGAGAAGCTGACGCCGCACCCCCAGCGGGCCACGCCTCTCGTGTTCCTCCAACTCGCGTGTGGTACGAACGACCAGCGGATGTTTGCTCAACTCGTCAAAGAGCGTGACGTCGCCCTCCGAACGCAAACGATGGGGATCCATACGCGTACGTTAGTCGATCAGCATCTCCGGAGGAATCGCCAGCAAGAGCGTCGAAGGCGCGCTGAAACTCGACGAAGGAATCAGCACCAAAGGACGGGTGTCGTCGTCGAAGGCGTCGACTGGAACCTGCACTGTCTGAAGGCTCTCAGGGACCTGCACCTCGACACTGCCTCGGCCCTCGTGCGGAGCTTGATACTCCTCGTCATCACCCCACGCTGCGTCCAAGTCGACCTCGAGGGTGTCTGCTGCGGTGAGGGGATGCGGGAAATCGTCCATCAATGGCCTCCGCTCGAGTGATTTTGCAAACGCTGGTCCAACCAAAATCTCCAGCATTTTCGTCATGAGGGTGCAGCTATGGGGGCCACCAACACCGAACAGCTGACCCCACCTTGAACAACCGACACAGATGCGGGTGGAAAATTCTGGTCCCAAAGCGGGTGTCACCCCAGGTCTGGCAGATGGGTCTGTTCGGCACGTTGCTGGATAAATCGATCGTCTTCTCGTTCGATCGGACAGGGTTCGCACGTCACGCCAAACGCTTTGACCCCAATGATCTCCACACCGACCTCGAAGGTCAGCGATTCGTGGTGTCGGGCGCCAGCTCCGGCCTAGGAGCTGCAGCGGTCGATGCACTGGTGCGTTTGAATGCGCGCGTGACCATGCTCTGTCGCAATGTGCCCAAAGGCGAACGCGTGCGCGCCGAACTCGCGCATCCTCGGCGCGCAGAAGTCGCCAGCGTGGACCTGAGCGACTTTCAATCGATCGACGCGTACGCACAGGGCGTGACCGAGCCGATTACGGGTTTGATTCACAACGCAGGCGTGTTGCTCGATGCACGCCATACCTCACCCCAAGGCCACGAACTCACGGTCGCGACCAACTACCTCGGACCCTTGCGGCTGACGCATCAACTCTGGTCTCGCCTGACACCAAACGCGCGCATCATCCAAGTTTCGTCGGGTGGGATGTACTCCGAGGCGCTCAACGTCACAGAACTCTTTGACCCACCCGAACCCTTCGATGGCGTCAAGGCGTATGCGCAAACCAAACGCGCGCAGGTGGTGTTGAGTGAGTTGCTGGCCGATCGTTGCGACAAAGCATGCAGCTCGATGCACCCGGGTTGGGCCGACACCCCCGGCGTCGAGAGTTCACTTCCGCGCTTCTACAAACTCACCAAACCAATTCTTCGAACGCCGGCGCAAGGTGCCGACACGATTGTCTGGCTTGCAGCAAGTCCAGCCGCGGCAACACCCAACGGGCGGTTCTACTTCGACCGCGAAGCACAAGCACCGCACCTCTCCGCCAAGACACACACCCATGCCACGGAGCGTCAACGTCTGTGGGCGGAGTCATGTGCGCACATCGACGCCGATCCTGAAACCGACTTTGTCTGAGAGAGGACCACGATGATCGAGTTGGATGGTTTTGTTCCTGTTCGCCTCAACGCTGAGGAAGCACTCGACTACTTGGTCGACTTCCGAAACCTGCCGAACTGGGATCCTGGGATCGAGTCCGCCGCAAAGCTCGACGACGGAGAGGTCCGTATCGGATCACGCTTTGACGTCGTCGCGGTGTTCTTGAGTCGACGCGTGCCGATGCAGTACCGCGTTGTCGAGCTCGATCGCACGCGCCTGCACGCAGTGTTGGTGGGGAACTCACTCACGGTTCGCGCGACCGATCGAATCGCAGTCACACCACGCGAGCTTGGTTCGGACGTTACGTGGCGGGCGGAGCTGGAGTTTCGAGGTCCGCTGGCACTGGGCGAAACGATGATGCGTCCGTTGATGAAACGACTGGGACGAAAGGCCATGAACGGGATGCGTGAGACGTTGGGTCGGTAGGCATCACGTTGCTCGCCGCGAACGCGTCGACTTCTTTCCACCGCTCGTACAACCAACACGTTAGTTCCTCGAGTTCACGAGGCGCGTCGCCGACTCGCCAAAACGCCACGTGCAACGTGCGTCCAACCATCGCGCCCGACAGCAGGTCGCTCAGCGTGGCAAACCCTTCGAAGCCGGTGTGCGCGCAAACCACGACATCGGTATCCGGCGCGGCATTCAACAAGGCATGCACCCCACCTGCGCGTGGCGGCAATGTGTGCTTCAAGCCCATCGCGGTGGCGAAGTAGGGTGAAGCTTTCGCCCGCATTCGTTCGAGTACGCGCGTACGTTTGGCCTCCGTAAAGCGCGTGCCTTCCGGATAGATGATCACTCCTTCATCCGTACCTAGGTTTGTGGCGAGCTTCGCAATCGCGGTCAGATCCTCAGGGGTCGGTTGGGATCGGTCGATAAAGTGGTTGGGCAGTCGGTTGCCTACAACATCGAGACAGGGATCGACCAAGAGTTCCTTCTTCAGCACGTAGCGAAGCCGAACACCACTGCGTCGCGTCACGATCGCGGCAGGAAGGAGCGAATCCGCAAGACTTGTATGCCGCAGAAGCAAGATGAACGGGCCTTGTGCGAACGCGTCTTCTCCGTGAATGCGCACATCGAGCTGCAAGAGTGACTTGGCGACGCCAAAGAGGGTCGAAGCCCACCACGTTTGCAAGGCCGACAGCTTCTTAGCATCGCGACCGATCCCAAACGCCAAGATCAGACCCACACACTCCAACGTGGTGTAGACAATCGCGAACAGGTTGAGGCGCGCGATCACGAAGCGTCGTCGACGAAACGCGCCCACCAGTACCGCGAGCACCAGCGTGAGTGGCGCGGTGGCGATCAAAGCGAGCCAAACCACGATCAGCAGAGGAATCGTCAGGAGACGTCGTCGCACCACCCAAGAGGGATGGGGTCAGCGTGAGACGTCGTCATCCCAGGTGTTCGACAAGAATATCGACCAGCGCACGAATACGGGCGTTTTGCTTTCGTTCTGGGTGAAAGAGCACCCAGACCGGGTGGGTCAACACAGCGACCGACTCACGGAACGATTCCAGTTCAACCAACTCAGGATGTAGTTCCGCAAGACGTCGTGGCATCAAGCCCACACCCACACCGCGACGGAGCATGGCTGTCGTTGCCGCACGCGAGTTGGACCGAAGGACAACGTCACCCGCATGACGCTGCTCCCATGCACCCAGCCCCAAACGCGGAGCCTGCGTGATCACCCAACGCACCGGTGGTGTGAGCGCTTCGGCCGTGCCAAAGACTCCGTACTCCACCGGTGCCAAACGCCGACTCAACAAACCAGGTGGCGGATCGACAACCACGCTGATCGCCACGTCGATTTCGTGGCGTCGCACCGAGGGACCAAAGTTCTCCAGTTGCAGATCGACTTCGAGTGCCGGATGCGCTTGGGTCAGCGCGCGGAGAGGCTCTTCCAACAAAGGGAGGAACCCTTCCGTCGTTGTGAGCCCAACGCTTCCCTGCATCCCGGTCGACTCGTCGCGTGCCTGACCGACCACCCGCGCCATCTCGCGCCGCATCTGTGCGCCCACCGCGAGAAACGAGCGACCAATCTCGGTTGGTGTCGCCTCACCATCACCGCGCACGATGCAGGGAACACCCAGAGCTTCTTCAAGCGCCGCAATGCGTCGGTACACGGTCGATGCCGACACGCCAAGTTCACTTGCCGCAGCACTTGCCGATCCCAGACGACACAACGCCTCGAGAAATCGCAGGTCGTCCCAGTTGATCACATCGTGATCAAGCCGGAACCGATGCCAGAACGCAACTCAGTCGAACGTGGCGTCGAAACGACGAAGCACCGAGGGATCCGGGTCTTGCCCCAACGCAAACTGCACAGCCTGACCGTTGAGCAAGTAGTGCCCACCCGGCGTCCACACGATGTCGGTCATTCCAACCGGTACATCGACGGTTTCGGCGCTTGCCGCAGTCCAATCACCCAGTGTCGGTGTGACGCGAGTGACCTCGCTGGTGAACGCGACCAACACGGAACCATCGTCCCATGCCATGCCGTCTGCACCGCTAAGTGGAGGCAAGTTGTCCGTGAAACTGCCATCGATATCGACTTCGTGAACCGCCCCGGTGGTGAGGTTCACGTACGCCAGCTTCGAGGGGAGATAGACGACGGAGAGCAACGCAGACTCGTCGGGAAGCACCACCATTGCGTTCTGCCCAGCCAACGCACCGCTCAGCGCATCGTCTTCCGCGAACACAGACATCGAATCATCCGGAGCAATCCGGTACACGCGTGGGTTCTCGCGGTCACACACGTACACCGATCCGTCGGACGTATGCGCAACATCGGTGCACGTCGCGTCGGCCGACACGTCCGCGAGATTATGAACCGCAGTGCGTTCACCCGTCGTCAGATCAAAGGTCCACACGTACCCATCAAGAGGGTCGTCTTCGTCGATTTCACGCCTATCCTCCATCGCGCATACAAAGAGTCGGTCGCTTTCGTCGTCCACATCCATGCCAAGCGTCCACCACAACCCTGGTTCTGTGGGTGTGAAGAGCACGCGCTCGTTGCCTGTCGCTGCGTCGATGACGTGAACGGTGCCGGTGGCCAAGCTGCCAAAGTAGAACTCGTTGCGTTCGACACTGAACGCACCGCCTTCGATGAACTCCGCGTCGGTTGGATAGGCGCCGAGGAAATCCGGCGGGGTGGCATCCATCCCTGCGTCCACCGGTGCGTCTGGCGCAACGTCGACGGGTGCATCGGTCGGAACCTCTGCGTCGCCGCCAGCATCGACAGACGCGTCGAGAGCGGGCGCGGCATCGTCGCCACACCCGCTCATCAGAAGTCCAAGGATCAGGAGGATTCGTTCGAAGCGCATCCTCTGATTTGCCGCGATTTCAGGGCAAAATCGAGGTGCAATTCTGCGAAAGCGCCACGCAGATCTGCGATTACCCGGTGAACTCGACCAAGTATTCGAGCTGCTGTTGCTCCGTTCGGTAGATCACGTACTCGTCGTCGGCGAACTGTGAGCGAACCGACTTGGTCTGACGAACACCGTGGCAGCTGTCGAAGCCCTTGGGCGGTGCATCCAGACCGTAGGTGATCTTCTTGTACTGCTTCACCTTGCCCATCCCCACACGCGCGATGGTCATGAAGCGAGTCTTCTTTCGACCCTGCGACGTGTAGTAGAGGCTCGTGCACGCAGCATCACCAAAATAGATGCCGTTGCCCAGCCAACCGGCGTCGGTGCGGTTGACACCCATGCTGACGACGATCTTTGGAAGCAAGATTCCGCGCGAGATGATTCCCACCCAGTTCGCAATTCGCGAACCGTGCATCAACATCATTTCGTTGCCGACCTTACCGTCGAACGCTTTGCGTTCTTGCGGTCGCGCCAAGCGATACAGGTTCTTGACCTTGATGTGCTTTGTCTTGAGCTGGGACTTCTCGACGTAGTCCTTCCACTCTTTGAACTCGCCGCTCTTGGGATCCACCCACTCGATATCGGCCTTGAGCGCGGCGTACTTCTTGTCGATCTCCGGATCAAAGAGAACCGAAGCTGCCTCGCCAGCATCGCCATCGACCTGAAGCATGTCCTTCATGAGCTGAAGCGTTTCCTGCTTCTCCTCAAACTCGTTTAGCGTATCGAGGACAGACTCTTGAACCGCTCGTCGTGAGCGACCGATTCGGTGTGGAATCGCGGAGTAAAACTCGCCGGAAAGGTCGGTCAGTTGATCGAGGTAGTTGGTTCGACGCGCGCCGCTGGCCTTCTCCATCTTCTGATAGATCTTCCACGCCGAATCGAGAACCTTCTCACCCTTTTCGACCTGGCCGATCGTGAGCACACCGAGCGGCGTCTCAATGCCGTTTGCCGTGACCTTCGCGTTGACCGTGGTCGTCAGCTTTCCGACAGCTTCGTCGTAGAGGTACGTGACCAAGTCCTGAATCGGTCCCGGCAGGGTCGACTTCTTCGGCGCCTTTTTCTTGGTCGCCTTCTTCTTTTTGCCGTCCGACTTGCCTTCCATCTTGGCCACCGTCTTCGCGTCGACGTGACCACTGGATGTACCGCGTGCTTTGTGCGAACCGATCTTGCTCGAAGCCAGGTTCACCTCTTGGTAACCCTTCCGCTTCGACGTCTTCTGCTTGTAGATCTTGTCGTAGTTGTCTTCGGCTTCTTCGAGCGAAGCGTGGAAGCGACTCTCGCGTGTGCCCGCGTTTGGATTGGTCTCCAAATCGTCTGTGCGCCCGTAGTGGGTGTACACGCGAAACGGGTAGTCACTGGAGCCCTTCGCTTTGTGTAACTCGATCGCGTAGTACTTGTTGCGATTGGTCTTGATGTCGGTGACCTGAAGCACCGCCTTCTTCACAATCTCGAAGTCTGAGGCAAAACTCGGTGCCCCCGGCTTGCCCTCTTTCCACGCTTTTACCTTCGCCATTCGCTCACCTACACACGTTGTTTGGGTCGAGTACGCTACCACCTTACGCCGCGTGCAGTGCGTAGCTCCCTCGTGACGGAACGGCGCCTGCAAAACACCGCGTATCCGCGTTGCCTACGGATCTGCAGCGCGCTGAACCAGTCGGTTCACCCAAAAGAACGCGAGCATCTGCACCACGCTTGCGCCGATCAACAACGCGCCAGTCCACTCGGGCTTGAACACTGCAAGTGCGAAGGCCACGAGCCACATCACAGGAACCACGAACGCACGCATGTCGACGTTGACTGCGCCGATGGCATTGCCCGCTGCCCAAATCAACATCGTTGTCGCGAGCGCTGTTGTGGTCGGGACGCCCATGGCCTCGGCTCCAAAAAGCCATAGTGTCGCCATGAGAACAACGATGAAGCAGGTGGTGACTACGAGACGATTGAGTCGGTTGTCCAGCATCGTCTTGCTTCGTGCGACGAAAAACAGACAACCACCCACAAGCCCAGCTGCCAGCCCCGCGGCGACCAGGTTCAGGTTCTCCGGCATTGTCAGTCCAGCCCAGCCAAACAACGCGAGCCAGGCGCAACCGAAGAGAGCGATCGCGACCCGGCGAACACGAAAACCGACACTTCGATCAATGTCTGCAGCGAGTTTCGCCGCTTCTCGCTGTTGCGCTTCGTACAGCTTCATCGCCTCGGCGACTCGCGCCGTGAGATCGGCAGGAGGCTCATCCATCTCATCCAACACGCGACGCGCCGAACGGGCTTCGTCGTGCGCGAGCGCATCTTCGATTCGTTCCCGGGCAAGTTGATCCAGCGCGGACTGCGCCTTGGGGTTCTCGGGCCAAACGTCGAGTGCAGCTCGATACCCAAACGCAGCCTCGACGCTCACGAGCTCCGCCGCTTTCCGATCGTCTTTTGCCCGGAACGCACGGGCCTTCTCCGCACGTTCATCCGCGCTGTCGACAAGCCGATGCGACCCTCGGTGTTTCAAAAACTCTTCGAGGGAGATGCGAACTTCGTCGACTGAGACCGGACGATCTTCGGGATTTGGTTCCAACATCTGCGAGATCAACTGCCCAAGTTCGCCGGGTACGTCTTCCGGCAAGGGCTTGATGAGTCGTTTGCGTGGCGCCACGTCTTCGACGCTACTTCCGTGCGGCGGATGCTTTGCGACGACGTGGTAGAGCGTCGCACCCAGCAAGTACACGTCGGTCCATCGTCCGAGCGAGCCCGGATCGCCTTCGAGTTGCTCCGGCGCAACGTAGGCAGGTGTACCGCCCACCCCGCCGTCGTACACGGTCGGCAGCTCACCCGTCGGGTCCTCTTCGACGGACGCCGCGAGTCCCCAATCCAAGAGGTAGACCTCGCCGAAGCTTCCGACCATGACGTTCGAAGGCTTCACATCGCGATGAATCACGCCGCGACTGTGTGCAAACGACAGCGCACGACAGACCGCGAGCACGACACCGATGTTCCACTCGAGCAAGTCGTGCGCACCGAAGCGCTCACGAACCGCGGGAGCGTCGTGCATCAGCTTGCTCATCGAGATGCCGTCGATCTTCTTCAGAACAACCTGAGGACCGGTGTCGTCGTCGAAGATGATGTCGTGAACTGGAACAATGTTGGGGTGTTCAAGTTGACCGGTAACTCGTGCTTCCTTCAGCAAGCGCTCCGAGCCGGAAGCACTGACCTGCTTCAAGATCTTGACCGCAACACGCCGCGACAAGCTTTCCTGCGTGCCCTCGCGCACGATGCCCATCCCACCGGCACCCAGGACCGATCCCAACGTGACATGTCGGGCGCGCGAAGACGGCGGGCGGGTCGAAGGGCGTAGCGGTTCGGGGACCGTGTGCTCGGACTGTGCTTGAAGCAGCTTGACCAGCGCTTGTTGAAGCGAGGGACGACGATCGATCTCGGCTTCGAGCACGAGCAACTCGTCTTGCGAGAGCATTCCATCGGCAAACGCCGCCAAGCGCTCGGTTAGATCATCGTGGCTCACCGCGGGACTAGCGTAACCCTTGTTGGAGCCGATATTGTCGATTCATGGGGGTGTTGGCTGCGTTCCTGAAGGCCTCGCAAAGCGAGGATCGTTCGGTCGAACCACAGCTCCTCGCAGCGATCGACCGTGCGCGGAAGACATGGCCCTCGGTCGAACTTGACGATGAGCACTTCGCGCGATTCCTAGGCGAACGGATGACCGATCGCGGATTGGAAAACGCGCACGCCGATGACCTCTTTCTCGCATGTGCCTGCTTGCACGGGGACAGAGCTGCGATCGACGCTTTGGAAGAGACGGTCATTGAAGAACTCCCACAGGTGATTCGACGCATCGACGGATCCGAAAACTTCATTCACGACGTGATGGCCGAAGTCCGCGTGAAACTCGTCGTTGGCCAAACAGGTAAACCACCAGCGCTCACTCGTTACGTTGGCTACGGGCCACTTCGCTCGTTTGCGATGGTGGTCGCCATGCGTGAAGCGACAGACCGGAAGCGCAGCAGCGGAAAAGAGATTGCTGCCGATGAGTTGCTGCTCTCCATGCCATTTCTCGGGAAAAGTCCCGAGACAGTTCAGCTTCGAGAGCAGTTACGCGGCCCTTTCGCGACAGCATTCAAACGCGCGCTTGCGGAGTTGAGCCCGCGGGAACGCAACATCCTTCGGCTTCATTTCGCCGAAGGGGTCACAGCGGACGCGATCGGCAAGGTGTACCGCGTTCATCGGTCCACGATTCATCGCTGGCTTGATGCAGCACGCGAACGCGTCATCGCGGAGACACGTCGACATCTCATGGACGAACTCAAACTTGGGCGCGATGCCCTCGACAACATCATGAATGAAGTCGCGGAGAGCGTAGAGCTCACACTCACTACGTTCCTCCACGAGTAAGAAGCCTCAAATGCTCGGGGTATGTGCCGACAGCAACCGTTCGGGGATAGCCCTCGCATGCATTGCCACCATTGTCGCCGATGATGAACGTGGCACGTGGACTCACGCCTGCCGCTGCATACGCACAGATGTCGCTGGACGCATTCCCGTATGCAGCGACCAGGTTGAATCCTTCGTCGGTGAGCGACCCTAGAAAACGCTCTTTGTAGTCGCGCACACGTCGTCCGGGCAGTGAAGAGCGAACGCGGTCCGTGGTGTGCAGTGGTCCAGGAGGGAAGCCCTGTGTTTCCAACCAGCGCCGCGTGATTTCCTGCAGGTGGTAGGTACGACCCGTTACGTACACGGGCTGAATCCCCTGTCGCGCGTACCAACGCACCACGTCCACTGCACCTCGATGCATGTCGGCGCGTCGACCCAAGAGTGCTTCTTCGAACACTTCGCCATCGTCGGTGGTAAGCGTCCCATCGACGTCAAACACCACAATGTCCGCGCCACGGGGACGGACGGCGATGGTTCCGTACGTTGCGCTCCCGTCTCCGGGAACCACGAGACGATAGGCGTAGGTGCCACTAGGCAAAGGTGAGAGTCGCATCGTCACCCGACCATCCGAGTCGGTCATCGCTGACGCTTCGATCCACGGACATGCGCCGGTGTTGACGAAGAGGCGTACGCGCTCGTGTTCTAGATCTTTGCTGATCGCGCCATACGCAAACTTGCCGCGCACAACGATCGGCTCGCCTTGGACTGCCAAAGGTCCTTGCGTGCTGTGATGCGGTGCTCCTGCACCCGTCGCGAACCGTGCACGGCGTGGATGTCGCCACGATTCTGCAGCGACCTGTGGCTCGCAGATGTGCTGCGCGAAAGCCGGCGTTGTTGTGAACGCCACGAGCAAGAATGGAATCGAACGCATGCGGCTCTCAAAGCAGGTGTCGTGCCGGACGAATTCGTTCGTGATTCCAGTCGCAGTCTGGTCGCTGCGTGCGCAGTGCGCTTCGCACCGCAACCGCGAGTTAGCGCACCGCGCGGAGTGGAACTATGCCGGGAGCGTGAAGGCTCGAGCGGGGATCGGCTGCTTTGCATTGGTGGTGTTGACCATCGGTGGCTACATCGGCGCGCACTTTCGGGATCCCGAGCCACCGCGTTGGAGCGAGGTCGACGTCCCGCTTCCGGCAAATGACGGCAACGGTTGGAGTCTGATTCAGCGTGCGACGATCGACCTCGTCCCCGACGATGCGAGAGAGCAGGTTCTGCGCCCGCTCGACGAAGCGACGGATCCCGACGAACCTTGGGACGGCTTTGAGCAACGCGTCGCCATGCTCCGACCGAGCATGATCGAGTCGAGTGCTGCACTGCGCGAAGCGATTGCGCAGGAGCCCCGCTTCTTCGATGGGTGCCCGCTGCACTTCGACATCACCTGTTCGTTGGTCGAGCTTCTCGAAGTCTGGAACCACTACCAAGTTGCCGTGTTGCTCAACAACGACGTCGCGCTTGTCGGAGAGATGTGGGAACGCGGGCGAGACTTCACGTCCACATGTCGAACGATCGTGGGCTGCATCCTGGGGATCCAGTTACTAAAACGAACGCTGCGTGTCGCACGCTGGCTGGTGCACAAACGGGTCGACGGCATCGGTACGCTCGAGCTTCCGGCACTGGACCTTCCGCGAGAGCACTTCCAACGCGCGATCATCGGCGACTACATCGAGAAGTATCCGCTCTTCCTCAACGACGACGTCCCGTTTCTCACCGACCGTGCACAGACTCTGCGCTTCCTCGCGCGTGACTACGAAGAGATTTACGCGTATGCGGCACGCGACGGAACAGCGAGACCCCCGTCGCGTCACTACACGTCGGGGGCGCTGTCCTGGGTCTACAACCGCGAGGGTAAAAACCTGCTGGAGATGTTGGAGACGATCGACACGCTAGCCGAGTACGTCGAGCGCTACTGGGAGGAGGTCGACGAAGTCACGCGTGACCGCGAAGAACTCCTCCAGTCGATTCAGTGAGAAGCACGCTCGCCAAACGCCGCGGCGTTCGCGTCTGAGGGTCGCAGCGCGGAGCTCGAGTCCCCGACAACGACGTCAAAGGTCTGCTCCAACTCGCCAAACGAGACGTGAATCTGATGCGGACCCGCCGCGGCGATGATCGAAGCGCACGGCCACTCTTGGTACGGGTAGTCCGTACGGGCACCACCCAAAGGTCGTGCGGTGGGGTTGTCGTCCCAGCGGTACATCAAGGGCGCGCCGAACACAGGCGTGTCTCCATCCAAGCCAGCGAAACAAATACTGCGGCTGCCATCGTCGAAGCCCACGTTGACCTCGACAAACCCGTCGACCTTGTCGGTAACTTCCAACACCTGCGTCGTGGTTCCGATGTTCACGTTCACCGTGCTCAGACCCGTGACCTGAAGCGGCAACACGTCCCAGCCACGCTCGTCGGAGGGACGGCCCGTCGCCATCGGTGCGTCGCTCGTGTAGTCGAGGTCGAGATCGACGAGGCGCTCCCCTGCGGCGTCGTCGAGCACAGCAAGTAGGGTGATCTGTTGAACGTCTTGGTAGATGCGCCACGGTCCATCGAATCCTTCGATCACTTCGGCACCAGCACCGACGAAAGGACGCACGCGCGGGTTTGCAGGCTCGGCCACAGTGATGCGAATGCGATCCAGCAGGCCGCTTTCATCCTGCGCGAGAATACGGAGCAAGCCATCGCCGGCGGCTCCACCGATCAACGTTGCTTCGCCCGTGTCGGCGTCCAAGCGCAGTGCTTGCTCCACCGTAATAAAGTCGCCGCCGTCGACGGCAAACTCGGGCAGCAGATACGAACCTGCGGGAGAGAGCGTCACGGTTTGACGACCACCCACCGCGATTCCGGGGAGATCCCCGATGTAGTCACTTGGCGGAACAGCCGCGAAGAACAGACCCTCCGGAGTGAGTTCAGAACACGTCTCCCCTTCGGGACACTCACCGTTGGTGCGCTCGCCGCCCTCGATCGCACACGCACTCACCAACACCAAACAAGCCAACCGTCTCCACTTCATGCAGTCCTCCTCGTGCGTGGACATTGCAAAGAACGAACCGGGTGAAATACCCGCGAAAAACCGCAACCGAAGAAGGCCTGTAAGCGGAGTTTCACACTGCCCCGACAGGAATGTCGCAGTACTATTTCGCGGCTATGACTCTGCCCCCTGCGCTCAAACACGGTTCGCTCGAACAGGTGTTTCCAGACGTTTTCTACGTGCGCGGATCCATGAAGGTCGGCGGGCCCGTCGCCTTTAGTCGTGCGATGACAGTCGTTCGCGAAGGAGACCGACTCGTCGTCATCAACTCGATGCGCCTGGACGAGGAAGGGCTCGCCGCACTCGATGAGCTTGGCACGGTCACCGACGTACTGAGCATCGCGGGCTTTCACGGGCGCGATGATGCGTTCTTCAAAGAACGGTATGGCGCCACGATTTGGGATCTCGAAGGTCACATCTACGCGAAGGGGTTCAACGAAAACCCCACGCCCGCAGACGCATATTTCACGGCTGACCAGCAGATGAACGCAAAGACTGCACTTCCGCTTTCGGGGGCGCGCCTGCATGTGTTCAACACCAAGACCCCCGAAGCGATCGTTGTGCTCGAACGTGAAGGCGGCGTCTTGGTCACAGGTGACTCGCTACAGAACTGGGCGACAACGGACGAGTACTTCACGTGGATGGGCAAAGCGATGATGAAGGTGATGGGCTTCATCAAGCCGCACAATCTCGGGCCAGGCTGGATTAAAGCCGCCAAACCGACACCCAAGGACGTGGGAGATGTGTTGGATCTCGAGTTCGCACATGTCCTGCCAGCGCATGGTTCTCCCGTCCTCGGTGATGCGAAAGAGAAGTACCGACCGACCATCGAGAAGTTCTGTCGCGGCTGATGGAGTGGGAGCTCGTCACGGAGGGACCGAATCATCGGTTTGCCGGTATCGAGAATGTGCTTGTCGCCATGTATTGGGGTGCACCCAGCGCACACTCGTTGCGTGACCGCTTGCCGTGGGCCGAACGAACCTTGGAGACCTATGGTTCGCTCGGTCAGTTGGTCATCATCGACCGCTCGACGACGTGGGCGATGCCGACTCCGGAATGGCGTGCCGAATCACGCGAACAGTCCAAGCGCTTTCAATCGGTGTTGGATTTCGCGTCGATCGTGTTCGAACCCAACGACACCAAGTCTGCTCTCCTTCGCACGATGGTGAGGGGTCTCGCTGCCACGCTTGGGTTGGATCGGCGCTACACCACCAAGATTTTCGACGACCTGCACGCGGGCACGGTGTACGCCGAGACGCACGGTCGCGTGAGTGCAACACGCCTGCGAAATGTTGCCGAAGCACTGCGGCCGCACGCGTCATCTTGAGCTACGCTTCGCGGCAATGATTCGACGAGCTTGGGTGGTGGCGCTGCTGATCACGGTGGCGTGTGGTGACGACGACGGAACGATCAACCCCGACGGCGGCCCGGACGCGACGGAAGAAGACACCGGCGTTGACGCTGAAGTGGATACGGGACCTGACACGAGGGTGGCATGTACGTGGGAGGGCGAAGACGGTGCACCGATCGCCGACCCGCCCCGCTTTACACCTCGCTGGGCATTCGAGCCTTGGATCAGCAAGGACATCTCGGATCGCGACGACACCGAGCAGTTCATCGACGGGTTCTTGTCGCGGAACATCCCGGTCGGTGCGCTCGTACTCGATAGCCCCTGGGAGACTCAGTACAACACGCTGGTTCCCAATCCGGATCGCTACGGCGACTTCCAAAGCCTGGTCGACGAGCTGCACGCGCAGGACATCAAGATCGTCTTGTGGACCACGCAGATGATCAACACGTTCTCGTTTGATCTCGAAGAAGGCGGCGACAACTACATGGGTCCCTCGCCCAACTACGGTGAAGGTCTCGCATGCGGGTTCTACGTGAACGACGCGCAGACGTACACGTGGTGGAAGGGTCGCGGAGCCGCCATCGATTTCTTCCATCCCGGAGCGCTCGGATGGTGGCGCGAGCAAATGGACATCGTGCTCGATGCTGGAATCGACGGCTGGAAGTTGGACTTCGGCGAGAGCTACATCCGCGACATGGTCAACTCGTACAAGGACGTCGACGCGTTCGATGGGATGCACACCCACCAGGAATACTCCGAGGAGTACTACGCGGAGTTTCTTCGCTACGGCGTGCAGCAACGTGGCCCGGAGTTCGTCACGATGGTTCGCGGATTTGATGTGTCGTACGACCATCCGCCGCGCTTCTACGCACGTCCGGAACACGCACCTGTCGTGTGGATGGGCGACAACGAACGAGACTTCCCAGGCATGGAAGACGCACTCGACCATGCATTCCGTTCTGCGAACGCGGGCTACGTCGCGATTGGTTGGGACATCGGCGGGTACCTCGACGTGCGCGAAGACGATGTGCTCGAACCGGTTCCCTTCGACCAAGAGGTGTTCGCCCGGTGGACCGGCGTGAGTGCATTCATGCCCTTCTTCCAGCTGCACGGCCGCGCCAACTTGGAGCCGTGGAACATCGAACCCACCGACGAGACCACTGACCTGTACCGCTACTGGGCCACGCTACATAGCGACATGGTTCCGTTCTGGTTCAGCCTGGCGCAGGAAGCCTATGCGGGCGGTGACAACATCATCGCGCCGATCGGAGACGAAGCCAGTTGGCCTGGCGACTACCGCTTCGAGGTTGGGCAGGCGTTCCTCGTCGCCCCACCGTTCTCCGCTGGCGGCATTCGCGATGTGGACCTTCCCGAAGGAACCTGGTTCGACTGGTGGGATAGCAGCGCCGCAGAACTGTCCGGTCCTGCCACGCTCAACGCGCACGCCAGCGCAGCGGACATCGGCAAGGTTCCCGTGTTCGTTCGCGCGGGTGCGATCATTCCGATGGAGGTCGACAACGACGTGACCGGGTTCGGTAGTGCGAACACCGCCGGTCATCTGGTTGTGTTGGTTTGGCAAGGCACAGCCGAGTCGACGTTCGTGTTGCACGACCACGACGACGCCACGACCACGATTCGGTCCCAGGACGACGAGCTCGAGTTCTCGCGCACCACGCAGCCGACGATCGCGCGAGTTCGCAACACAAAGCTCGATCCCGGTGTGCGCATCGACGGGACGGGTGCAACCGAGCGCTCGTCACGGGCAGAGTTGGAAACCGCAACCGACGGTTACTTCGTAGACGGCTCGTTCGTGTGGGTGAAAGTTCCGGCCAGCGAGTCGTCGACGCTGATCGAGTTGTTTGAGCAAGCAGGCTAGGCCGTTTGCGGGCGGCGCATCGCAACGACGAAGAGCGCCGCCCACCCCACGATCATTCCCACACCACCGAATGGTGTGACCGCGCCAAGCGCCCGAATGCCAGTGAGTGTCATCGCGTAGAGGCTGCCCGAGAAGATCAGCGTGCCGATCCCGAACGCCCAGGTTGCTGTGCGGACTGGTCGATCACGAGCGAGTGACGCAACACCAATCAGTGCCACCGCATGCATCAGCTGATACTGGGATGCGGTTTCCCACCACGCCATGCGTTGCGCACCGTCGGCCAACTCACCAAGCCAACTCTTGAGCCCGTGCGCACCAAACGCTCCGAGAGCCACTGCCAGGAACCCGTGGATTGAACCGAGGAGCAACGCCGTTCGCATCGCTGCACCTTACTCGAACGTGAGCTGCCACTCCTCTTCGAGCATGTGTAGAACCTCCGCTTCGCCGCGATTGATCGCGCAGTGCGTCGCGGCTTCGTACACGATTGCAAAAATGATCGCGCGAGCGTCGTCACGCTCGACGAGACGAATGGCAGTCTGAAGCCGAGGCGGTTCGCGAAGGACCTCTGCTGCAAACGCTCGGTGCTCAGCCCACTCCTGCGCGGAGATCAGCTCACTGGGTGGTGCTTGCTCGCGGTAGGGCGCAGCGGGTTCCACCGTTGGGAGAAATTTCAAACGACCCACAAGCCCAACTGCAAACTGGTTCGCACGTGCGCCTGCAGGATCGAGTCTCTCGATCGCGTCGAGAACGGCCGCTAGAACCCTCAACTCGGCCAATGTGAGCGCCTCTTCCATCGGCAGAGTCTACTGTGATCCGGATTTCGGTTTGGATCGTAGTGCTAGTGGATGCGTCCGACCGACCGGTTTCGGCGGCAACACGGCGAGTTGCAAAAGCTCGCTGCGGAACTGATTGCGCTTTCGATTCGACCGGGGGTGCCGGGTCGAGATCTGCAACGCGCCACGGCTCGGTTCGCTGGAAAACTAAAGATCCACGCGGCAATGGAAACCGAAGCGCTCTACCCGCTGCTCCTCGAACACACGAATCCCGTCATTCGAGACCGTGCACAAAAGCTCTACGACGAACTGGGACCGCTCTACGACAAGTTCGCGGAGTTCGAAGAACGCTGGAACACGGTCGATAAAATCGACGCGCGTCGCTTTCGCTATCGCATTGATCTCGCTCGGATTCTGCAAACCCTCGGACGTCGAATGCTTCGAGAAAACCGGATGCTCTACCCAATGGCAGACGAGCATCTCTGACCACGAACTCGAGCTGTGCCAAAGCGAGCCTGATCCACCACAGGCCTGTGAACTCCCGGAAACACCTGTCTGACAAGGGTTTTGCTAAAAAGACCAGCCGGCCGGTTTTTCCAGGGCTAACCCAGCTTGGCACATCGGTTGCTCTATCGGCGACCATGGAGGTTCTGATGAGCAAGCTTGGATTGATTGGCCTGACGCTGTGCCTGGGCGTCGGTTGTTTTGGTGGTGGGATCGACCTGGACTTCGGTCCGTCGGAAGGACTGCAGGACGCGTGGAGCGGTCCAGGCCTCGAGAGTCGATACATGGTGGGCAGCACGTTCCCGGTCGACATCGTGAGTCCCTCACGTCCGCTCGACGAGTACGAAGTCATCATCGATAACGCAGCCGTCTTCAACTTGGTGCCGAGCAGCACGGGCTTCGATGCTGAGGCGCTCGCTATCGGTGAGACGACGGTGGAGCTTCGTGCCGAGGGCGAGCTGATTCGGCGCTACAACGTTCGCGTTACGCAACCGGATGCGATGGAGCTGACGATGGAGCGTGAGGACGTATTCGGCGACGGACTGAATCGTCTCAGTATCCCGGTTGGGGATGAACTCGCCATGATGCCCGGTGGTGAGTTGGATGTTCACGTCCGCTACTTCGAAGAAGGTCAACGCGTGTACGGAGGTCTGGTGCTCGAAACAGAGACGCTGCTCGCAACGCAAACTCCCGAGTGGTCGCCACAGGGGAACATCGTTCGCATCCTTCCCGATGCGGCGGGTTCGTTTCCGGTCACGTTCCGCGTTGGCGCGCTGGAAGAGTCGGTCAACGTGTTCGTCACAGACACGGTGTCGACGTTTGAACTGGACGCAGGTACGAGCGACGAACTTGTGTTGTTGGCGGATGCTTCGGGCGAGTTGGCGGGTGATCAGGTGATTCAGCCGGATGCTCGAGATGCAGACGGGCGACGTATTCGAGGAACGCTGCCGGTCGCCTGGACCGTTGAACTCGACAGCGAAACCCTTGAGCTCGGCGAGGGAACGCTTCTGGGTGTGATGACCGACGGCACCAGCGAAGTCCCGGTCACTGCAACGCTTGGCGGACTCACGGCGACCGCAACCGCACGAGGTCTTGAGATGTACCTCGCGCGCTAGAAGTGCGAACGACGAAACGCGGGAGCTCAATGCTCCCGCGTTTTGTCGTTAACTCAGTGAATCTTCAGGACTGTGCCGTTGTGCGCACCGACAACGAGGCCGTCGCCGAGTCGTTCACAACACCATAGGTAGTCGCTGCTGTGCGACTGCTCAATCACCTCGAATGTCGCCCCGTCATCCTTCGAGAAGTACACACCACCCGACTGTCCGACGACGATGACGCGCCCATCCGCAAACGCTTCGACTCCACATAGCAACCCGTGCGCGTCGCTCTCGACAGGCAGGAAACTCTCTCCCGAATCCGTCGAGCGGAACATGCTGCCGCCGCCGCCTACAACGACGATCGTACCGGAGGGGAGCACGCGCGCTTTCATCAAGTTGGTACCTGCCTCGACGCCCAAGCGTCGCTGCGATCCTTGCGAGACGACGAAGAGATGTCCGGGATCGTCGCTCGGAAGCAGGAAGCCCTCAGGATGTGGCGAGAAGCGTGAGAACCCCGCGTCTGTAAGACGCACGGACGTGGTGTTTCCCGCGTTGACGTGGACCAGGAATCCACTGTCGCCAGCAAGCCAAAGATGGTTTTGCTCATCAACACCCACACCGAAGAGGCACGCGTCTGCGCCGGTTTCGATCTCTTCCCAAGTTTCGCCACGATCCGGTGAGTACGCCGCGTAGCCCCACTCGCCGCAGGTCCAAATCTCGTCGCCGCGTACGAAGGCCGAGCGCAATCCTCGACCTGGACTCGCCTTGTCGCGAAACGTCTGCCCGCCGTCGTCCGAGTGAAAGAACAAGTCTCTGCCCTGCCCGCCAACGACGACCACGTGATCGCCGTCCGAAGCAATGCCGAGCACAAGTCCTTTGCGCGAAGGCTCGATCAACACATCGACTTGAGGAGGTGCATCCGAACCGAGCTGAGGAAAGGGAACATCTACCATGAAGTCTCCTGTTGTCTTTGAGGTCTGCAGCGCTAGTTGCAGCCGATTCGCTCCGTGCTGACAACCACGTCGTCGAACCACACGCGCTGACTGTGGTCGGTATCGCCGCTTGCGATGAAGTGCTGCACGATCGCGTAGTTCAAACCCAGGTCCGATGTGGAGCGCCAGTTCATGTCGCTTCGCTCGTGTCCCGGTTCGCCGTTGATCCAGTACGCCATCACGCCGTCGTTTTCGCCTGGTGTGTTCGCGCGCATCATCAACTCCAAGCAAAACCACTCGCCCACTGGAAACGGTCGTGCCGGCTCAGGTCCGATGTTGTCCCCCCAACAACAACGTCCACCTGCATCGCACGTCGGAAAGCCTTTGTCGGCACACTCCGCGCAAATCGCAGCTTCGTCGGCATAGCGCTCGCAACGGTCATCGCAGCCCATGTCTTGGTGGTAGACGTAGAAGAAGCTGTCGCGAGTGTCTTCGGCGTAGTCGACGTGTATTTCCATCTCGCTCTGGCCGTTGGGGAAACAACCGGCTGAGCCGTACGCCCAAAAGCGATCGCGTCCGCCCAAGCGCACGAAGTGGTGGATGTAGTCGTGGTCTTCGGCAAAACGCACGTGCATCCGAAAGTAAAGTTCCTCGTGGTCGACGGGATCACAGTTCTGACGTTGTTCGCCGTCGCAGTGCACCCACTCAATCTGGCCGCCTTGAAAGTTGGGACCCTCGCCCGGCATGTGGATCGACCAGGAGCCGCTTCGTGATTGGTCGTCGCTGAGACGAAGTCGGTTAACGTCGTCGGACGGACTCGTCACCACGAAGTCGCTCAGCCCCAACCACGTGTCGAGATCTCCGCTGTGCGCTTGCTCGAAGTCTTCGCAAAGCAGCCACGATGGATGCGGATCACTGCAGTCGAACGTGCCTGCAGGAACGTCGGGCGCAGGTGCGTCGACCGCGGAGTCTTCTGTGTCACCCGCGTCGTCTGAACCCGTGTCGGAACGTGGTGCGTCGCGACCACCGTCCGTCGCCGGATCCGAATCGTCGCCACATCCCCAAACCAACGCCACCACCAAGACCCACCGCATTGGGCCATGATACCCGCAAGCGCACATCTCAAAACTCCCGCCCCTAGGCAGTGTCTCAAAACTAGCGCCCGTCGATCCGCCGTCAGGGTGGGCGAGATAATGCGTCCGCGAACCGAGGAAATGTGACTCGATTTTCGAGCGTGAGGGGACGGCGTTAGGTTGTCTGCACTGGCCGCGTAGCGGCCGGCGGTAGTTTTGAGACACTGCCTAGTACGAGTACATCGGCGGTAGGCCTTGCGACGCTCGGTAGGACTCGATCGCAAAGCTGATCGCGGTACTCACGATAAAGCCGAGAAGAATGCCCTTCTTCGTGTCGACACCCACGTTTGGCATGAAGAGTCCGAGGAACGAGGGACAGCAAAAGAACCCGAGGAAGAAACCTTTGATGATGCTTCCACTGGAGGATGACGACGTCCGTCGCGCAGAGGTCGTCGACTTACGCGGCCCCCGACGAACCAGCTCGAACGCTGCACACGAAGCACACAGCGGCGGTCCATCCACTTCATGAACCAGCTCCTCGGCGGCAATGAGCTTGCCGCACGCGGGGCAGGGAACCTGCACTAGCTACGACGACTACGGGCTTCGTCGACAAAGAGGCGCGCCGCACGGGCTGCGTGCTTGAGACGATTGCGAACACCGCTGCTGTAGACGATCGAAGAGATCTCGCGCACCAACTCGTAGGTGGTCTCTTGAATCGGGTACACGCTCACACCCTTACCCAGCGAGAAGCGGTCACTGACGATCGCTTTGGTGTTGCAGCAAGCACGAAGGCCTTCGCGGCCGTTGATGCGACCCACGCCGCTGATACCGACACCACCAAAGGGAAGCGACTGCACCATGTACGCGATTCCGTAATCGTTGATCACGGTCATGCCGGTGCGCAGCTGCGCGGCAATGCGGTCTGCACGGCGAAGGTCTTGGGTGAACACGCTGCTGCCCAATCCGTACTCGCTGTCGTTGGCGAGCTGCACCGCCTCGGCTTCATCACGAACGCGTACGATCACCATCACCGGACCGAACTGCTCTTCGTGGATGATGCGCATCGAGTGGTTCACATCGACCAATACCGTAGGCTGGAAGAACTGACCCTCGAGCGACTCTTCGCGGCTGCCGCCAGCAAGGATTGTCGCTCCCTTAGCGATCGCGTCTCCGAGGAGCTCTTCGATGATCTCGAGCTGCCGCGGCATCGTCATCGCGCCACAGTCCACAACGCGATCACCGAGCGGCGCGCCCTGACGAAGGGCTCGAGTCTTGTCGACCACGCGACGCACAAACTCGTCGTAGACCTCGTCGAACACGTAGATGCGCTCGACACCGACGCACATTTGTCCGCACGCGGTGAACACACCCAGCATCGCTTGCTCCACAGCGTGGTCGAGATCGGCGTCTTCGCAGACGATCATCGGGTCCTTGCCGCCCAGCTCGAGCACGACGTCGGTCGGCGCCTTACTCGCGGCTTCCATCACCTTGCGCCCGTTGTGCGGTGAACCGGTGAAGAAGATCTTGTCGGCCCCCGAGGTAACCAACGCCGATCCGGTGGCTCCGTAGCCCGTCACGACGTGTACAAGCTCCGCAGAGTGCCCGTGCTGAACCAACGCTTCGCGAATCAGCGCCAAGTAGGGCTCCGCACTCCAGGAAGTGTGCTCCGACACTTTGGCGACAACTGCGTTGCCCGCAAACAGGGCCGGCACCGTCGGGCAGAGCAAGTTGTGGAAAGGGAAGTTCCACGGACAGATCACACCGATGACGCCGAGCGGGTAGTACTCCACCCGCGCAGACTTCTGCGCCAGGATTCCGGACGCGCGCTTCTCCGGACGCAGGTCACGCTCACCGTGGCGAAGCACGTAGCGGATTTTCTCCAGCACCGGAAACACCTCACCCAGCGCTGCATCGACCATGGTCTTGCCCGAGTCGCGCACCGCGGTGCGACAGATCTCTTCGTGACGCTCGATGATCAAATCCATCAGCGTCCGCATCACGGCACGTCGCTCCGCAAACGTCGTCTTGGCCCAACCGGCTTGTGCCTGACGCGCGCGCTCCACAACCGCACGGACTGCGTCCGCGTCCATCACCGCGATCTCACCCAAGGGTTCGAGCGTGGCAGGGTCGTGCGCGGGAAGAGTCTCAGGAGCGTCGACGAAGAGCGGCTTGGTCGTGCGAATCTGCATAGGGCGCGAACCCTGACAAGCAGGCGGAAACGAGGCAAGGCGCGCGCGGAATTACCCTACACCGGACTGGAATTCTTCACTCTGAAGCGCCAGACCAACGCGAAAAACGCGGGCACAACGAAGAGCGTGAGCAAGGTCGCAAGCGTGAGTCCACCAAGCACAATGGCGCCCACGCCGCGGTAGAGCTCCGATCCCGAACCGGGAACCAGAACCATCGGCATCAAGCCAGCCAACGATGTCGCCGTGGTCATGAGAATGGGTCGAACGCGCGCGCGCACCGAACCTTCGATCGCGTCTTGAAGAACATCGCCCTCACGAAGTCGCGCAAGCGAGCCATCCACAACCAGGATGGCGTTGTTCACCACCACGCCAATCAATATCAAGAAGCCCAGCGCACTCATCAAATCGAGTGGTTGGGGTGAGAGCAACGAGTCGACCAAGCGCAATCCAGCTACGCCTCCCGCTGCCGCAAGCGGGAGCGTGACCAGCACCACGATCGGTGCGAGAAAGTCTTCGAACAAAGCGCTCATCAAGAGGTACGAGATCAAGAGCGCGAGAAGCAGCACACCGCCAAACTGAGATTTCGCCGTTTCGAGATCGCCAGCAGCCCCCGCGTACTCGACGCGAATGTTGGCCGGTATCGAACCATCGGTCTTCATCGACTCCACGGCTTGTTCGACTTGAGCAATCGCGGTTTCCAGTGGCAGGTCTTCGGGCGGGGACATGCGCAAAGTAAGCGCGCGGCTGCGTTCGATCCGACGGATCTGGGTCGGTCCGAGTTCCTCGCTCAACGAGGCGAGAACACCAAAGGGAACCACCTCACCCGATGTGGTCGCGATAGGCGCCGAGCGAATCGAATCGGGATCGTCGACGCGTTCTCCATCGTCGCGAACCGCCCGCACAACGACGTCGAGTTGAGGCGCACCTTCCGTACCGAGTTCGCCCACGATCGCACCGTCGATCAACGCGTCGAGCGTGAGGCCGACGTCAGCTGTCGTCAGTCCAAGCGAAGCGGACTCGTTGCGTCGCGGATAGGCACGAAGTTCGAGTGCACCGGGATCCAAGGACGGAATCGGCCGTACCTGAGCTCCGGGAACAGCTTCGCGCAACGCGCCAAACACGCGGCCGCCAACTTGGGTCAGCTGGACCAAATCCGAACCGCTCAGATCGACTTCGATCGAACGCCCTCCGGCCGCACGACCAAAGAGCGAGGCTTTCGTAGCGAACGAAAGGAATCCTGGAATCGCACCTTGGACGCGACGCAGGTAGCCCATCATTCCATCGACTTGATCGGGGTCGCTCGCAACGGCTCCAGCAAAGATGCGAGCGGGACTGCCCACGAAGAAACTTCGTTCGATGGAAGGCACACCGTCGGCTTCCACACCGATGTGTTCGGCGACTTGGCTTTGCACTTCGCGTGCAACCGACTCGAGTTCCGTCACGGCGCTACCCGGTGGTGGCGTGAGAATGCCAAACACCAAGTTTCGGTTGCCGGAAGGCAGGTACTCCAAGGGTGGAAGCAAGGCGATCGAGAGACCGACGCACACGCCTACAGCACCAAGCACGGTGACAATGGAACGCGGTGCGGATTCGGTGACCCAACGAACGCGACGCGCAATCGCAGCACGAACTCCATCAAACCACGAGGTGCCACTCGACTGTTTGAGCGCTGGGAGCTTTCCAGCGAGACCCGGAATGACCCACACCGAGACGAAGAAGCTCGTGATGACCGCAAAGCTGATCGCCACAGCAACGTCACGCAGCAGCTGACCGACTTCGCCCTGCCACGTGATCACCGGGACAAACACCGCGGCAGTCGTTGCGGTCGACGCGACCAAGGCGCCCCACACTTCGCGAATGCCGTTGAACGCAGCCTCGCGTGCATCACCGAGTTTGCGTCTCCACGTGTCGATGCTCTCGAGCGACACGATCGAGTTGTCGAGCACCATGCCTATCGCAAACGTGATGCCGGCCAATGACACGACGTTCACGGAACGACCAAGCGCGCTCATGCCCCACGCGGTTCCGAACACGCAAATGGGAATGGCCACGGACACCAAGAGACTGGAGCCGACGCTTCTCAAGAAGAGAAAGAGCACGAACACCGCAAGCGCGGCACCGATCAGCAAGTTCTGACGAACGAGCGAAAGCGCGCCTTCGATGTAGTCGACCTGATCGGAAAGCACCTCGATTTCGAGGCCTTCGGGTTCAAAGCGAGTTCGGTTTAGTTCTTCGACCCGCTCTCGAATCTCTTCGGTGACTTCGAGCACGTTCGATCCCGCTTCGCGATCCACCAAGAGAACCATCGAAGGGCGGTCATCGCTCATCGCCACGTTGCTGGGGTCGCGAAGTCCGAGACTGACCTTGGCCACATCCGAAAGCCGAATCGGGCTTCCATCAGGTGCGGCGCCGAGAACCAAAGCACCGAGCTCGGCCGGGTCGGGTTCAATGGCCATTGTGCGCACGAGCAAACGACGACGACCCAACTCGATGTCACCAGCCGAAACATCGCGCAGTTCGCTACGCAACCGAGACGACAACGCCGCCAGCGTGAAACCTCTTGAAGCGAGTTCGCGTGGTTCGACCTCGATCAAGAAGACCGAGTCACGACCTCCAATGTGCAGGATGTCGCCCACGCCTGGGATTCGTTGAAGCTCGGGCAGAATTTCGTCAGCCAACCAAGTGCGATACGCGTCGACACGCTCACCGGTGCGCGAACGAATGCCGATGACGACGAGCGGTGGTCCGGTTGAATCCGCTGTTGCGACCGATGGTTCGTCTGCGGCTTCGGGATACCCGCTGACCTGGGTAAGCCGGTTGCCAACGCGAACCAGCGACTGTTCGAGATCGGTACCGACGCGAAACTCCAGCGAGAGCGAACACTGGCCGACGCTCGCGTTGCTGGTCATCCGGATCAGGTTGGGAACGTCTTTGAGAACATCTTCTTGTTTCTGAAGGATCTCGGTTTCGACGTCCGAGGGCGTTGCACCAGGCCAACGCGTCGACACGCTGATGATCGGACGCGCGATGTCCGGCGTGAGCTGAATGGGCAGCCCAACCACACTCAACACGCCAAAGAGCACGACCAAGATCGCGGTGACCGTCACCGTCACCGGTCGATCGACGGCAACGCGAAGCAGGCCGCCTTCGCTCACGACTCGGTGGTGCCTTCGGCCGCAGCGCTCGCTTCGATGATGCGAACCGGTTGCTCAGGACGAAGCCGGTCGTTGCCGCGCGTGATGACTCGGGTTCCTTCGTTCAACGGGGTTTCGCCCGTTGCACGCACCCGCGCCTCATTGAGACCGCGCTCCAACACCTCGACGTCCAAAGGAAACGCTGCATCATCGCGCACCGTGACGACGCGCGTACGACTCACCCCTTCCACCAACGCATCGCGAGGCACGATTACGCCTTCGCCCTGATGCTCGAGGTTGAACACGACGTCGACCGCGGCTCCAGCGAGAAGCCAGGACGGTGCATCGCCGCTCGGAACCAATCGAACTTGAGCCGTACGTGTGGCGGGATCGAGTGCGCGAACAATCCCGGCAACCTGCGCATCCACGCGTGCGTCGCCGCGAACAAGTGTGGAGGGTGTTCCTACTTCAAGGTCGTCGAGCAGGTCAGGTTCGACGCGCGCAAAGATCTCGGTCTCCCCGTCGGCGATCAGCTCAATGGCAGGCGTGCCGGGGGACACCCAATCACCAGGATCCACCAAACGCGCGGTGACCGTTCCATCAAAAGGAGCGACAACGGTGTGTCGAGCCAAGGTTGCACGAGCGCGAGCAACCTCTGCGGTCGACGATTGGTTTTCGGCGGTGCGCGTCGTCGCTTGGCTTCGTGCACGTTCGATCTCCAACTCGCTAACCACATCACGACCGGCGCGCGCAAACCGTTCAGCTTCCCGCGTGGCCTGTTCGCGACTCGACGCAATGGCCTGCCGCGATGCTTCCGCTGCTTGAAGACTGGCGCGTGCAAGCCGTGCATCGACTCTCAAGAGTGTTTGGCCACGACGGACGCGATCACCCTCGCGAACCCGGACGTCGACAATGGCACCGTCGGCACCTGCGGCGAGCTCGGCACGTGCAGCGGCTCGAACGGTGCCGAGATAGCGACGCTGGATAGGCAGGGCGCCCGTTCGAACTTCGCTCACCTCGACTTGAGCCGGAGGTCGTTCACGAGGCGCTTCCTCTTCCGGCTCGCTACACGCGAGGGCGAGCACAAGCAGGGGAATCAAGCGCACGGACGATTCGTAGAGCGTCTGCGCGCGCGACGCAAATGTGGTTCGGGGCTATCCGCCCTGAACGCCGAAAATGAACGGATAGGTCACGTTAACCTCACCGCCATCCGGTTGTGGGAACCGCCAACGTCGGACCTGGCGGACGATACAACCTTCCACGCGCGGATTGCGGAGCGTGGAGCGTGCGACACGGGAAGTCGTGACTCGTCCCGCAAGGTTGATGCGCCAGTTGATCTCGACGCGACCGCGCAGGTTGGGCTGTCGCTGCACCTCAACCTCGTAGCAATACCGAATCGCTGCCTGGTTCGCGCGAACGACGCGGTTGATCTGTTCAGCGCTGAGGTAGCCGTTCACGCGTGCTGTGCCGCGCATGACGCTAATCATAATCTCGCGAGCCTTCCGACCGCGCGCACCGACGCCGCCCATACCCATACCCAGACCACCACGTCCTGCGCCCTGGCCTGTACCGACGTTGCCGGCACCAAAGAGCGACCCTGGACCATCGCCGCCGCCACCGGAGCCGACGCCAAGCAGGCCTGCGCCACCGGAACCACGACCGGCAACGGTGACGCCTTCACCCATGCCGCCGAGGATGTCGCTGATGTTGGGCACGTCGAGCGCCGCAGCAATCGCGTTGCCTTCGCCACCTCCACTCAGTGCGCCAAGCAGACCCATATTGCGAACTTTGGTCGCGATCTGATCGGTCACTTCACCTTCAATAAAGGTGTCTTCCTGTTGGGCGTTCTCTTGGCCAACGCGACCCTCTTCACCCTCGTGACGTTCGCCACCAGTTTCGTCGCGGGTTTCCAAACCCGGGTCTTCCGTTTCGGTACCCGTCTCCTCTTGGGAGAAGAGGTCCTCGGGTGGTGGCGTCACCATGAACCGACTGATCAAATCGGTGTCGAGTTCGAAGGGATCGATTTCGCCGCGACCCGTGCGGACCCAGTCGAGGTATCCGATGACCATCAACACGCCGCAAAAGAACATCGAGAGCAGAACCGCGAACACGACCGACATGTCGATATCGACGAGTTGCCTCGGTGCCGGCGCAGCGGGACGGACGTACTGGAAGAAGAGCGCGACCGTGCCGATCGTGACCACGCCGTAGTCGGAGGGACCCAGCGGAACCGGACCGTTGAGTTGACTGATCGGACGACGCTGACCGCCGACCCAGACATCGCCTTTGAGGTGGGCACCTGCTTGAAGCGCCATGCCTTGGCCGTGGGGGACCAAGATCGGAATGGTGGTGTCGAGGCCAACACCGTCGGGCAGCGGGAACATACCTTGGTCGCCCAAAGCGACCGGAGCAGCGGTTTGGATGAGCTCGTCCTCTTGGATGGTCTCGTTCCAGAGGTACGCGACGCGCATCGGTTGTGGAAGTAGAGGCGCTGCTTGCTGTTTGGCCATGAATCCCCTTACCGGTTGGACCCGCGAACCGGCGGAAAGTTCCAGTAGGATACCACTTGCCGCGATTCCTTTGGCTTTCGCCGCAGGGGTAAATCCTGACCAGGTAAACCTGGGGACGCGTGTACTGCTTACCCGGACCTCGGTCAGGGAAGCGCAAATCCTCGGCGTTTTTCTCAGACTGCCCCAAAAAGCGATTTTGACGAGCCCTACTGAGGACGAAACCATTTGAGTTCGACGGCGGAAACGACTGGGCGAATCGCTCGACGACACAGGGCATTCGTCAGTGCTCTGTGTTTTTGCGAAGGAATCGGCGCGTTTTAGACAAGGTCCGGGTAAGCAGTAAACGCGTCCCCAGAATTAACCCTCTGGCGGGGTGGTTTGAGCGAGTCGATGGATCGGAATGGTCGGATCGAGCCGGTAGCCCTCGTCGTCGCGCGTCAAGAACGGCTTCAGGCCCTTTTGGCGCAACTTCGACAATGCGACGTGGATCCGGTTGGTCGCCGCATCTTTTCGAATCCGCTCACCGGGCCAGGCTGCCGCCTGAAGATCCGCCATGGTGGCGGCTTGCTTTCCATGTCGCGTGACGAGGTGTTCCAAGATTCGTCGTGCTGCGGTCTGCCGACGAAGGTCCTGCCACTCCCCACCGGGCACCCGAAAGAAACGCGATTCGATTCCCACAGTAATCGCGTCTTCCGGTAGCTCTGATCGATGCTCGCTCAGTCGACCCAAGTGGGTCTGAATCATCCGCATTGCCGCACGCGCATCGTCGCTTAGCCGCCAATCCGCATCCGAGTGCTCCACATCGGCCAACACCGTTCGACACGCCTGCACGCGCTTCGCTCGTTCGGCTTCGTCCTCCGCACTCAACGCGCGCGACAACGGTTCGAACGCAGCGTGCAGTGCCACCACTGCGCCCAGAAGCGGATCGTGATGCGCACGACTCGACGCATCTTCAAAATCCCGCGACGCTTCGCGCAACTGGCCCGCCAACGCGTAGCTCGCACCACGCCTCGCCAAACACAACACGACCGATCGCGCGTCGCCAATCCGCCGCAACTCCGGCAGCGCGAGCTCGTGCTCCCTGAGCGCCTGCTCCGCGTCCTCGAGCTCGAGATGCAGTTGACCTAAGTTGCTGCGGTGAATCGCTCCCAGGTAGCGCTCTCCCGCTTCGTCGAGTTCGGATAAAGCTTGTTCCAGCGTTTCTTGGGCGAGTACGAGATCCCCGCGCTCCTGAAACAAGAGCGCCAGATTGCTTCGAACCACTCCGATCAAACGTCGATCCTCGGTCACACCAAGCGCCACCAAGGCTTTGCGATACGAGGCTTCCGCGAGATCCAGTTCGCCACGATCGTGCGCAATCGCGCCCAGGTTCGCGTGTAGGCGCCCTTCGGTACGTCGCGAAGGCGCAATGCTCAATGCGCGATCATAAAGCTGCGACGCTTCCTCCAAGTCGCGCTGCCCGTGCTTCGACAACGCAAGTTCGATCAACAACTGCGTTCGAACTTCGTCGAGAAGCTTCGGTTCATCGGCGAGTGCCTTCTCCGCGGTCGCTGCAGCTTGCTCCAACGAACCCTGCATGCGCAGTCCACTGGCCCAGGCAATCCGTAACTGGGTGCGCAGATCCACGTGTGCATCGGGAAGCAGCTCCAAACCGCGCTGCATCAAACCTGCGAGTTCGGTCGCTGGACCCTCCGACGCCAGAATCTTTCCGGCGTACACCAAGATCCATGCACTGGCGTTAGCACCCAGTGCCGACTCTCCGCGAACCACACGATTGGCAGCTGCGAGAACGTCCTCACGCAACGCTTCGGCACCACCGGCGTCGTGTTGTGCTTGAGATGCCAAGTACGCGTCGAGTCGCTCGCACGCCTTGGCTCGCATCTCGGGAAGCGCCTCCGACACAAACTCGCGAACCGCATCAAAGAGTTCGAGTCGACCATCGGGAGCTAAGCGCACAAACGACTTGTCCACCAACGCGCGCACGACCTCCATGGTGCGACGTCCGTCCGTCGGGCGATGGAGCACGCGGGTTGTGGCACCGACGTGAAAGCGACCTGCAAATGCTGACGATTCGGCCAAGAGTTGTTGCTCGGTTTCGTCGAGCAAGCTCCACGACCATTCGATCGCACGTGCAAGCGTCGAGTGGCGCGAATCCGCATCTCGAAAGCCGTCGGTCAAAACGTCCAGCCTTCGTTCGTCACCCACTTCACCCAGCAGTGGTGCGCGTGCTGCTGCCAACTCGATCGCCAGCGGGATTCCTTCCAGCCACTGACACCACGACTGCAAGTTCGTCTCATCGAGCACCGCCTGGGGTGCAACCTGCGCCACGCGATCTGCAAAGAGCAACGCAGCTTCGGATTGCGCACCGCCATCCAACGAAAGCGGACCCAGCTCGAGTGTCTGCTCGGAACGGATTCGCAGACGCTCGCGGCTTGTGGTGAGCACGCGCAGGTCGGGAGCACTCTCCAACCACTCCGCCAGCAGACCAGCCAGCGCTTCGACCACTGGATCGGCATCGTCGAAAACCAAGAGCGGGTTCTCCAACTGCGACAGAGCGCGACCGACATCGGCGGAACTGGCATTCGACGAGAGTTCGAGCTCGCGTGCCAGCCGTGCGGTGCAGCCTTCGCCGCCGGTTTCGTGGGCAAGGTCGACTTCGTAGGTCACACCGCGCCAACGCGCCGCAACTTCGCGAGCCAACCGACTCTTCCCAATGCCTGCTCCACCCACGATCGTCACGGCAGCTGCATCTCGAAGCCAGCTCTGCAGCTGACCGAGCTCGCGCGCGCGGCCGACGAAACGGGTGCGAGTGCTCACCCCGCGTTGGTATCAGATCCCTTCCAGGCGTGTCAGTTCGACCTCGCGAGGGCCCGATCCGTCGTCGAAACTCACCCGAATCGAGTCGCTGAGCACCTCGGGAGGCAAAACCGGCGTGACCTGAAAGAAGGGGCCCGCGAAATCGCAGAAATGTGCTCCTTGAAACGCGATGGTGTCGCCGCTCTCGAACGCGATCGCAGCAGTTCGGCAGTCGCCGTCGATCAGCGCGAAGAAACCGGCGCGACCCACGTCCTCGATCTCGTCGAGCTGCAGCGTCTCGGTGACCGTACCGTTGGTCCACGATCCCATCACTTGCGCACCATCGCGGGTGGCAACCGTCGAGAACACACCTTCGGTGGACTCCACGGTTCCTTCGCTCGGAGGCGCGATCAACCAGGACGTCGAGTCGGAAAGACTGCCATCGCGACCACAGGTGTAAATCAACACTCGGTCGGACTGCCAAATCGAGGCCGCAAACACTTCGCCGCCACGCAGTTCGCCGACGAATACGCCGGTGGTCGGCGTGGAGGCGTCGTCTCCACAGCCCAAGACCAAAGCGAGCAGCGCGATCCATCTCCTCCACATAACGGCAAACTACCACCGCTGGTTTCACCATCAAGAGCCGTAAGAGCGCGATTAAGACCGAAATAAGAGGGGATAAAGCGTTTCCAGAGGAATGGTGGCAGCCATGGAAATGCCAGTCCGTTTATCCCTCTTGCTTGTTGTCGCGTCGCTCGCCTTCGCGTGTGGCGACGACGATTCCCCCGGTGAAGATGCCGGCGTTGATGCGCCCGGCGAAGACACTGGTGACGACACCGGTGGCGAAGATGCGCCGCCCATCGATGCCCCCTTTGACGGCGGCCCTGTTGTGGTTGCCGCAGGCCCCAGTCGTAGTGCCAGCGTAGCTGTGGACGACGGTGCGACCACCATCGCGGTTGCCAACCGCGGCACCGACGACGTGACCTTCTTCGACATGGCGACGCGCGAAGAGCGCGCACGTGTTTCGGTCGGCGCCGAACCCGTCGCTGTCGTCTTTCATCCCAGCGGCGATCGTGCGTTTGTTCTGAACGCGGGCGATGGAACCGTCAGCGAGATCATTGGCGCAGGAGGCGATGCACCTTCGGTTCGCGTCACGCACGCGGTAGGACCTGAGCCCATGGGCGCAGCTCTGTCGCCCACCGGCGCACAACTCTACGTGTCGAGCTGGACCGGAGGTTCAGTTCACATCGTCGACACCGGTTCCGGTGCGGTCACCAGTGTTGCACTTGGCGGTGCACCCTACGCGGTGTGCGTGACCAACGATGGTGACGAAGACGACACCGACGAAACCGTCTACGTCACCGACTTCTACTCGCGCCCGGGAACAGGCCGCGAAGCTGTGGATGGAACCCGCCAGGGCCGCGTGTTCCGCTTGGACGCTGCCGGTGCGCTGCAAAGCGAAATCGATCTCTCGCCCATCGACGTCACCGGCGTGGAAGAGGCGATTGATGCCGGAGACACCAGCGCGTTCCCGAACCAGCTCTATGCCTGTGCCATCGCAGGGGACCACGTCTACGTGACCTCGGTCGGCGCGTCCCCCGCGGCGTTCGAAGGCACCACCGACTTCCGTCAGAACGTGCACGGTTTGGTTCACGCCATCGGGCTCGACAGCAACGCCGAGGTTCCGGAACGCACGGTCAACCTGAGCGCGCTCGTGGCCGCTCTCGATGCACCCAAGCGCTTCGTGGCGATTCCGATCAGCATCGACTTCGTCGCCGACACCGAGCTCGCGTACATCGCGTCGATGACCTCGGATGCGGTTCTTCGCGTTTCGTTTGAGGAGTCGCCCCCGGTTGCAGGTTCGCCCTCCGGCGCGACCTTCTTGGAGACCGCGCAGATGCCGACGGGTATCGCGATCAGCGGTTCCGAAGCGTTCGTGTACAACGAAGTGAGCCGCGCACTCTCGCGCATCGATCTCGCGACGCAAACCACGCCCGACGTGTCGATCGAAGCCGCGCCGCAGCCTTCGAATGCTGCAGAAATCGAAGAGCTTCGTGGACAGCGCTTCTTCACGACCGGTCTGGGTCGCTGGAGCGCCAACGGTTGGGTCGCTTGCTCTGCCTGTCACCCCAACGGCACCACGGACAACGTCACGTGGGTGTTCCCGGCGGGCCCGCGTCAGACCGTCGACACCAGCACCACCTTCGACTCGAGCGGCGCCGTGCAGCGCATCCTCAACTGGACTGCAATCTTCGACGAGGTTCACGACTTTGAGCTCAACACGCGCAACGTCGCGAACGGCGTGGGCGCAATCGTGAGCGACGCAGGACTCGACACGGCCAACCGCATCAACTTTGTGGGTGCAGGCGGACCGGGCAATCCCGAGAATGGCTTCAACGTGGGTTCCTCTCGCGCTGTGGCGCTCTCTGGCGCTGTGCCTGAGGACTGGGATGCGATCGAAGCATACATTCGCACCATTCGTTCCCCACGTGGTGACGCGCAGGGTGGTGATCCGGTTGCGGGACGCGCGGTGTTCGAAACCGCCAACTGTCAGAACTGCCATGGCGGTGCGTTGTGGACGCTGAGCGAGCGCTACTACACGCCGATTCTCGATGGCGACCTTCGCACGCTCACGCTCGAGGAAGCGGGTATCGATTCGGTCGGCGACGTTCGCGCAGACCAACTCGTCACCACCGACACGAGCGCCATGAACGTTCTCCAGAACGACGCGAACGGTCCGCCGCAGCGTCACTCTTGCGTGGTTCGCAACGTGGGAACCTTCGACGCAGACGGTCCGAGTGATCGCGGCGCCGCAGAGATTCGCCAGAACGGCGGCAACGCCCAAGGTGTCGACGGTTTCAACGTGCCCTCACTGATCAACATTGGTCTGGGCGCTCCCTATCTCCACAACGGAGCAGCCGAGTCGCTCGACGAGCTACTCGATCCCGACGGCGACTTCGTCACGCACCTTCGTGCAGGCAACCAGGTGTTCGCACCGAATGCTGACGACATTGCCAACCTCATCGCGTTCCTGAGGACGATCGACGACGAGACCGAAACGATTGCCGTTCCTGACGGCCAACGCTTCTGTCCCGAAGGCGTGTCGCCTCCGGTGCCCTAAGGCATTCCATCCCTTCACTTGGGGTCTGGCACTCGTTTCTCAATCGCGAGTGCCAGGCCCCTCTCCTCTTCTTTCACGCATTCACTCCGGGGGGATCATGGATACCGAACGTTGCGGAGCGTACGTGCTCCTCGGCCGCATTGGTGGCGGCGGTATGGCGGACGTGTTTGCCGCACGGCTCCCGGATGCGCTGCGGCTCGACGACGTGGTGGCGATCAAACGATTGCGCACACCGCTCGCCAAGGAGGAGCGCTATCGCTTGATGTTTGAAGACGAGACACGTATCGCCGCGCGTGTTCGACACACGCACGTGGTGCCGATTCTGGGTCACGGCATCGACGCTTCCGACCTCCCGTACATCGTCATGCCGCTTGTGGATGGCGTGACTCTCGGAACGCTTCTGGATGAATCGGTGCACCTCGATGTCTCGGTCGCGCCCGCTCTCGTGGCCGAGGTGATCGCGCAAGCCGCCGAAGGGCTGCACGCCGCACACATTGCTTGCGCTCCCGACGGCACTCCGTTGCAAATCGTCCACCGCGACGTGAGCCCGGCCAACATCCTGGTCGAGCGATCGGGGCGTGTGCGCGTTGCCGACTTTGGCGTGGCGTGGGCCGCCGAACGCGTCACACGAACGGTTGCCGGCGAACTCAAAGGCAACCTGCGCTACCTCTCGCCCGAACAACTCCGCAACGAGCCCCTCGACCAACGGTCGGATGTGTTCTCGCTAGGGATTGTCGCGTGGGAAGCGCTCACGGGTCGCCCACTCTTTGGAGCGGACAATCCTGCGGCGGCTCTTCATCAGATTCTGCATGAAGACATTCCACCTGCGACGGCGCCGCCCGCGTTGGCGCGCTGCATCGCGCGTGCGTTGGAGAAGGATCCAGCACGTCGGTACTGGAGCGCAGCCGAGTTCGCCAACGCGCTACGCAAGTCCACTCCGCACACCAACCGAGCCCAAATCGCGCATTGGGTTCGACGCGTCGCGATCGAGCGCATCGAAGAGCGCAAACGGATGCTAACTGAAGCCGCGCGCGTGATGCGTGAGTCTGCGCCGGAACTCGACACCGAGAACACCCCGAGTCAGCCCTTGCCGAGCATCGCGCCCGGCCGGCCGAGCTTTCCTTGGAAGGTCGTGATTGTGGCTTCGCTCCTCGGCTTCGGTTTCTCGACCACGTTCTTGTTGGGACGCCAATTCGTACAGCGACCCGTGGTTTGGTCAGCGAAAACACTCACCGTCGAAGCACCAGCACAGCCACTTCCGGATCCGCCCGCGCACCAAGAGTCTGCACCGGCTGCGGCGACTTCCGCCGCTGCGCCGAGTGTCGTGATGACCAGCATGATGTCACCTACACGAATGCCCGCGACCCCCGCGGATCCCGAACCCCAACCTTCCGTGCAAGAGCAGGAAGAGCTGCGCATTCCCGACTACGGGATGCTCGTCGATCCGTGGCAGCCCAGCCACGCGCGCTGAGTTACATGCCCTTGGCTTTGGTCGAGCGAACCAGCTCGGGCATGAACGAACGGTGTGGAAGCTTCGGTCGATCAAACTCCGCACGAAGTCGGTTCAAGAAGTAGAGCAGCTGCGGCGACTTCAACCGTCCCGAGATGTCCAAACCGGTGAAGCGGAAGACCTTGACCTTGTCACCACCGGCCTCTTCGACCACGTCGCCTTCCGCGCTCTCGTCGTCGTAGTCGTCACCGTCGTCACCCGCAGTGGGTGCCGCGGCTTCCTCACGACCCTGCGCAAACACCGCCATCGAACCGAAGCTCATCAGCGAACTGAGCACCACGAGTAGGAGCAATCTCTTCACGGAGCCTTGATGGTAGTCGATCGCTCAGCGAAGTGAAATCGGGTGCTATGTTGACGGCTCGATGCGGTGGCTGGTCTGTCTTCTACTGGTTTCGTGCGGTTCGAGTTCGAGCGAACTTGACCGAGCGATCGAAGCCGAGCTCGAAACCGGAAAGCTGCCCTCCATCGCCGCGGCGTTGATCGTGGACGGCGAGTTGGTTTGGGAGGGCTACTACGGCTGGGCGGACGAAGACGCCTCACGTCGACCCAACGCCGACACGCTCTTTCCGGTGGCGAGTGTCTCCAAGATGTTCACCGCAGTTCCGCTCATGCGCTTGGTCGAAGAAGGTCGGGTGGATCTGGATGCCCCAGTCCAGGACGCGTTTGGCTTCACACTTGTGCATCCAAACCACCCCGATGCAGACATCACGTTGCGCCAACTCCTCACGCACACCTCGGGTGTGATCGACAACTGGCCCGCACTTGGCCAAGGCACCTACACCGGCAGTGATCCGGAGATGACGCTTGCGCAGTTCACCGACGCGTACTGTTCCCCGATGGGCGAGTTGTACTCAGCAGAGTCCAACTTTGGTGCAGCACCTGGAACCGACCACGACTACTCCAACGCGGGTTTTGCGATCGCGGGTCACCTCGCAGAGCTGGCGTGGGGAGACAACTTCCGAGAGCTGACGAGGACCATGGCGTTTGAGCCGCTCGGCCTCGCCAACACCGGTTGGTATTTGGCGGATGTTGACGCCAGCCAACTCGCCGCCGCCTACACGTACAACATGGCGCGCGACACGCAGGTTCCGCTGGAACACAGCACCTACGCGCACTATCCCGCCGGCGGATTACGCAGCAGCGTCCGCGACCTCTCGCGCTTTGTTCGCGCCGTGCTCAACGACGGAGAACTCGACGGCCAACGGATTTTCGAAGCCGCCACGGTGACCGAGATGCTTCGCCGACAAGCCCCCGAATTGAGTGAGCGCCAAGGCCTGGTGTTTCGCTACGACACCATTTCCGGTCGCGAGTACGTGGGTCACAGTGGTGCGGGGCTGGGCGGAAGCGCAAACGTTCTGATGCGCCCAGACACACGAAGCGGACTCATCCTTCTCTCCAACGGCGATGCCTACGTTCGCGCTCGACTCGGCTTCGAGGAAGGCCGAGACGCGATGCGACGCATCCTCAATCTGTTGGATGCCGAGCTCGAGCGCTTAGGCGGCTAGCTGATTGCGTCCCAGCCGTTCTGAACTACATCAGCGGCGAGGGGACATGACGACACAGATCCGGAAGTCGAACGGGGCAGGTCGCAGCTTAGAAACACGCGTTCAAGAGGCCGTGGATGCGGGGGCGGCAATTCTTGTTGCCGAGCAGCGCACGGACGGTGGATGGGAAGACCACATCGACGTGGGTCCTGTTGCTGTGGCCACGCAGTTGGTGCTCGAACACGTTATTGGACGTCTCTCACCTGAAGACGCCGCTGCCGGAGTTGAGAGCCTTCGCGCTGTGCAACAACCCGATGGGGGTTTCGAGGCGTACCCAAGCGCCGGCTCGTCAGCGCCGGTCGTCACCGCTCTCGCGATTGCTGCGTTTGATGCGGCAGGTATCGCAGCAGCGGATCCCGATCGCGTCGCTGCGCAAGAGTGCTTGGATGCTCTGGGTGGCTGGGATTGCGTCGTCGATGCGTTTCGCACACGTGGTGACGTGTCGGCACTCTTCCTCGCGGCGAGCAAACACATTCCCGCCGACTTTCTGCCGCCCTTGCCGCTAAGTGTCGTGATCGCACCAGGACTCGAACGACTGGTCGATGGACGGGTGCACGCCGGCAACCTCATGGGTCTGATCACCATGCTTGCCGTGGCTCAAAAACTGCGGGCGGCGGAACCCAAGAAGACCCTGTTTGGCGCGGCGTTTTCCGGTGCGCTCAAGAGTGTGGAACGACATCGCGCCGCCGCCTATCTCGGCAACTGGCAGAACCCGAGTGGCGGTTTCAACGAAGCGCTCTTCCCGACCCAGCTGATGTCGCTTGGTTTGTGGGCACTGGGTGACGACACCCGCTTGGAACGCTCGCTCAAGTGGCTCGACCGCCAAAAGAAACAAACGGAAACCGGTCTCGTTATCCAAGCAATTCCGAACGACATCTGGAGCACCGCGATGTCCCTGCTGGGGCTGCTCGATGCCGGTGCAAACGTCGACGCGTCGATCGAAGCGGGCGTGGAGTTCTTGATCGAAAACCAGCTCCACGGTCAGGCACCACGACACAACCAACGTAAGTGGGGCGCCAAGCGCTCTGGGGGTTGGGCGTTCCAGCAGGGCAATCCAACGATGCCGGACTGCGATGACGCCGGACTCGTGCTCGCGGTGTTGGGAAAGCACGCTGGTGAAGAAGCAACCCGTCGGTTGTTCGAGTCGATCGACGAAGGCGTCGCGTGGGTGCGCGACATGCAGAACCCCGATGGTGGGTTTCCAGCGTATGTGTGGAACCTGCCCAGCAAGGAACCCGGTCCGATGTTCCTCGAGGACATCGCGCTTCCTTCGTTTGACGATCCCAAGGGTGTGCTTTCGATGTTCCTCGAGCCGCCTGCGGAACTGGGCGACCCGGCCACCGAAGGCGTCACGTCTCGCATTCTCTGGGGACTGGGAGCTTGCGGGGTGGGGCGTGACGACCCGGCGGTGTGTCGAGCCATCGAGTTCCTCAAACGACAGCAGTGCGACAACGGTGCGTTCTGGGACCGTTGGATGACGTGCTACTTGCCGGGCACGGCCAACGTGATCACCGGACTCAAAGCAGTCGGCGAAGACATGCAGGCCCCCTACGTTCGACGCGCGGTGGAATGGATGATGGGCTGCCAGAACGACGATGGTGGCTTTGGTGAAACTGCAGCCGCGTTTCGTAATCCGACACACGCGGGTCGAGGGCCCAGCATGCCTGCGGTGACCGCATTCGTCGTGTGTGGATTGATCGATGGCGGCGAAGCCGCGTCGGAGACTGTCGAACGCGCGGTGCACTACTTGCTCGACACGCAACGAGACGGAACCTGGCCTGGTGAAGGCTGGGTCAATCCCTACGTGCCCCCGGACACCTTCTATCACTACGACTTGCCTGCCCGCGCGATGCCACTCGCCGCGTTGGGCAAGTGGAAGAAGTCGCGCTGATGCTCGGGCTCGAAACCGGTTGGCTCGAAGCCGGGGATCCGGTTGCCGATGAGGTGACTCGCGCACTCGCTGCGGAAGGCAACGCGTGGGCTGCGTCCGCGTTGCTCCGCACGGTTCGTCGAAACGGAGATGAGCTCCCACCAGAACTACCTGAAGTGGTGCGCGAGTTTCTTCAGAACGAGAGCCAGCTCCCGGATTGGGCGGAGCCCCAACGTTTAGCCCGAGCCGCCGAATGGGCGGACCGCCACCTGCCCTACCTTTCCGTCAGCCTCCTCGCAGCGTCGATGCCTTTGCTCTTTGCCGGTGCGAAGGGCGCACTCCTGTTACGTGCAACCGGTCGGCTCGAGGACGACGTGGATCGACGCGTCAACGAAACCGGACGATACGTGCTGGAGGTTGTCCGACCGGGTGGGTTCGAACCTGAAGGCAGTGCGATCGCTGCAACGCTCAAAGTCCGACTGATCCATGCTGCCGTGCGTCACCACCTTCAAGACAAGGTCACGCGTGAAGGCGAGATTCCGATCAGCCAGCAGGAAATGGTCGCCACCCTCCTCGGCTTTTCCGTCGTGGCGCTTCGTTCGTTGGAACGACTCGGCGTTCGAATCTCAGCGCAGCAGGCCGAGGATTACTTTCATCTGTGGCGCGTGATCGGTGCGCTGTCGGGAATCCACAACGAGTTACTCCCCGACAATGTTGTCGATGCACGCAGGCTTCTCGACGCGTATCTGGTGCAGGTTGTCGAGGTCAACGAGGACAGCCAAGTTCTCACGTCTGTGTTGATCGACGGGATGGAGCGTCACATGCCGCGCATCATGCGCGACGTACCGCGTCGTTTGGTTCGGTACCTCATCGGTGATCGCATCGCAGACCTCCTGGCCGTGCCAGAAGCATCGGAGACCTCCGCGCGTTTCCTGAGGGCGACGGGTTGGCTGACTCGCTACGCGCCGGATCTTGTGGCAACCGTGGGCCCACAAGTTGCGCGCATCCTGCACTCCATGATCGTGCGCCACAAACTCGGTGGTGCGAGCGCAGCCTTCGAAAGCCGCGCCGCGTCGCCGCTAAGCTAAAGGCGAAGCTTCGCGAAGCGAGCGCCGTGCTTGTCCTGCAGAGCACGCTTTTCTTGTTGGCTTAGTGAGTTCGCGCGTGCGTCTACGAACTGGAGCCCTTTCGCGAAGGGACTGACCAGGAGCCGCTCGAGGCCCGCAGCTGAAAGCAAGTTCTTCCGGAGATGCACGTTGCGTAACGCAGGCAGCACTCTCGCAGACGCCAAGACATCACACGCCAGATCACCAAGCATGTTGGTATCCAGATCGAGCGTGTGGAGGTGGGGAAAGCCATGCCGAGCAGACAGAAGGGTCGCCAGATCCTCTGCCGTGAACACACAAAAGTACTGGAGCAACGAACGACGAGCTTTGGTCAGCGACAGACCGCGCTCCGTCAGCAAGTAGTGAAACTCCGAGTTGAGCAGGTCCTGTTTGGTCGACGAAACCTCGTGATACCGACTGAGCAATCGGACGGTGAGCACGCAAAGCGCACGAAGATGTGGGTGCTCTGCAACGCGCTTCGCCCACCCGTTCGGAATCGCGGGCTCATCTTCGTCCAAGCGATCCCAGCGTGGACGCGGAGCAAGGTCGCCATCCGTGACCAGCGCCCGCTGGGCAAGCGACATCGCTGAAGGCGCTTCACGACCACACATCACATCATGGAGCCAGCGCCGAGGGAGTTCGCGAGCGTCTTCAGAGAGCGAACCGAGCGCCCCTTCGAGTTCGTGCCGCACCGCATCGAGCTCTTCGTCGTCAAGCGACTCCAGCCTTTCACACAAGTCTGCCCAGCGCCCTTGTGCCGCCAACTCGACAAGGACGTCTGGGTGAAACTCCGATTCGTCGAGCATGAACCGTGTTAGTTGCCGCCGCCGCCGCCGGCGCCTGGCGCTGGAATCTCTCGTAGGTAGCGCTCTGCTGTTTCGCGACCAGGATGACGTCGCGGTGCAACTCGAAGAAAGTGCTCAAAGTTCTCACGACTTCGCGTGCGCTCATCCACGAATTCGGCACGCAACACACCCAGGTTAAACACCGCGTCGGGGTGGTCCGGATTGTCGCGCAGCACACGCTCGTACTCGCGCCGCGCCCGACGATGCTCACCCTGACCACGCAACGCGGTTCCCAGCGCTACTCGTGCAGCCGGATCATCGCGATGTTCCGCAATCACCGCTTCGTACTGTGCCTGTGCGCCCGCGTAGTCACCCGCGTGCAAAAGCACCGAGCCCATGTTCATGCGCGCCGGCTTGTAGCTTTCGTCGAGCGTGATGGCGCGCTCAAATGCGATGAACGCCGCCTGCGTATCGCCACGATCCAATTCCAAGAGCCCTTGCTCGTTCTGGATCTCCGCGCGCAACGTCGCATCGTCGTCGCCGGTCAGGTCCATCGCCTTCCCGAGAACCAACTGCGACACGTCGTGTTGTTCCCGAGCGCGGTAGATGCGACCGATTTCGAGAAGCGCACGAATGTTGGAAGGATCGCGAATCAACACCTCGCGGGCCTGTTCGAGTGCCGGCCCATACTGCTCGTTCTCGCGCTGGATGACCGCCAACGCGACGCGTGCACCCAGGTTGTCCGGATCGCGCCGCACCAAACTCTCCAAGCGACTCGCTGCAGAATCGCGGTCGCCTTGCGCATACGCGACTTCCGCAGCGCCCAAGAGCGGCTCGCTCGCTGTGGGTTGAATGTCGATCGCACGACCAAAACTGGACGAGGCGCCATCGAGATCACCCTCGCGACGTTGCATCACGCCGAGGTTGTAGTGCGCCTCCCAAAGGTTGGGATCGATCTCGACCGCCTTGCGGAACCGCGCCATCGCACGACGCTGGTACCGACGACCTTGTTTTTGCATCAAGCGAATGCCGGCGAGGTACTCACGAACGGCAGCCGGGTCTGCCGGAGGGACTTCGACGACTTCGTCATCGCCGCGCTCGGATCCACACGCGACCCCAAGGCTCAGCGAGAGTGAAAGAGCCACAAACGCCAGCACGCGAAACGTTGGACGTCGCGGCGGCTTGGGCGACATGCGGCCGATTCCGGTTCCGGTTCCCCCGGCAAGGAGTTGCGTGACGATCATTCGTCCTCCTCCTCGGATTCTTCTTCTTCGTCGTCGTCGTCGGTGTCTTCGCCGCCACTGGTGTCGCCTCGACGCATGCCATCCAAAGGCTCTGGCAGAGCAAGCGGGAATGCTTCGACCAAGTCCGCACCGGTTTCGCGCAACGGCGGGTACTGCACGTCGTTGAGGCGAGTAAGCGCTTCGCGAAGCTGCGCGGTCCAGCGGTTGTAGATGCGAAGCTCGAGCGCCTTCTGGTACCCGCCCTCGAACGCCTCGAGCGCGCGTTCCTCCATCGGAATGATGAAACGCGCAAGCTCGTCCATGTAGACCTGCTCTTCGTCTTCGGTCAGCCCCTCGGGCAATTCAAAGTCGCGCATCGCTTCGGCAAAGAGCTCAAAGCTGCGTCCGATCTGGAAGAGCGACGCGGTGACCCACTCGGCCACGCCAAACTCGACGACATCCGCGTACGCCAATGCTGCTCGCTGCAACAGTTCGGACTTGCGCTGCAAACGTTGCGGGAGCCCCGCGCTATCTCCCGCGATCTGAATCGCTTCGTACTGCGCGAGAATTCGGTCGCCCTGCATGTAGCGAGCCTGCGCCGCAAAGTAGAGGCCATCTTCCAAGCGACGTCGTTGCCGCGTTCCCGTGCGCACTGCTTGTTCCAGTGCACGACCTGCGGCTCGTTCTTGGCCGTCGCGCAACAGCACCTGAGCCAAACGAGTCTGGGCTTCGACCTTGCGATCGAGGTTGCGCGAAAGTCGGATGTAGCGCCGATACGTCGTCGCTGCCTCATCCCAATCTTCGTTGGCTTCCTGTGCACGCCCGATGAAGAAGTGGATGTTGTCTGCCTGCTGATGTCGCGGGTAACGCTCGAGGTAGTAGCGACCCACCGAAATGGCTTCGTCGTTATCACCGGCCGTCATACGCAAGAGCGTAGCGTTGTAGGTCGCGTCGTGGGCCTTGTCGGCCTCGGGGAAACGACGACCATAGAGCTCGTAGAAACGCGCCGCATCGCTGAACTGCGCGATCGACTCGTACATCTGCGCACCCGCCCAAGCCCCTAGCGCGCCTTCCGCGGAACCCGGGTAGCGCTCGACCAATCCGGTGTACGCCTCGTCCGCACCTGCGAGGTCACCCGCACGCTGTCGTTCGAGACCGGCGTTGTAGTACATCTGCCGCGCGCGATCGTCTTCGGGAAACTCGAGGGCTGCACGTAGATACGCATCGGCGGCTTCGGCGTGCTTGCCCTGCTCGGCAAGCTGCTCGCCCACCTTGAACATCGACTCGAGGATCAGGGTGTCGAGACGACGCTGACTCTCTGCGCTCGCGAACGCCGGAGCGTCTTTGAGCCGACGCGCCCACGTTTCGATGTTCGTGTAGTCCTGCGCGCGGTTGAAGCTGTCGAGAATGAGCTCACCGGCAGGGTTCGCGTACTCGCTGTTGGGAAAACGTTCGAGCAGCTGGCCAAACAAGCGAACGGCCGGATCGAAAATCTGACGGTCGTAGTAGAGCCGACCTTGTCGAAACAGGATCTCGGGAAGGTCCGGGTCGTCCGGGTAGAGCTGAACGTAAAGCTCGATCGCTTCGGAGAACTTGCGATCGTTGTCGGTCTCACCGGAACAAGGATCGGTCGAGGGTTCGGGCTCTGCGTCCTCGTCTTCCTCTTCGTCCTCGTCCTCGTCTTCCGCTTCGTCGGCATCGGCATCGTCATCGGACTCTGCCTCCGGCTCAGGCTCAGGCTGGCGTTGCTGACCGCCCCCTGAACAACGCTGAATCTGTTCTTCACGAACGCGCTCAAACGCTCCAATCGCGTTGTAGAGCGCATCGCGGGTGAACTCACCCTGCGGCTTGAGTCGCGCGGCCGCCATGTAGTCTTCGCCCGCTTCGGGATAACGCTGCAGACGGTGGAAAAGGATTTCCGCCCGGTAGAAGTGAATGTCGTAGGCGTGCTCGGAATCACCGAAGTGTTCGAGGTAGGTGCCGTAGAGGTTCACAGCGTCTTCGAACTTCGGATTCTGGCGTTCGCGCTGACCGACCTCGTGGTAGCGCATGGCCTGACGCCGAATCTGACGTTCGATGCGCGCCCACTCACGCTCCACACGCTCGGGGTCTTGCTGGGATGCCCACTCGCTGTCGGGACCGTAGTTCTCGGCCAACACGCCAAGCTGAGCAATCGCGTTGGGGTTATCGTCGACGTTGGCGTACGCGGTCGCGATCTGCCGCTGCCACTTCACCGCGTTGCGATCGAGTGGGTCCATCTCGAGCAAGAGCTCATAGGCTTCGACCGCACGCTCGTAACGGGACTGACCAAAGAACGTGTCGCTCAAACGAATCAACACGCGACGGCCGTAACGTTCGCCACCGATCTCTTCGAGGAAGGCGAACACGTCGCGTGCTGTGTTGCTCTCGTCCTCGATGAACACCTGAATCAGGTAGTCGAGCGCTTCGTTCTGAAGTTCACGCAGACGTCGCCGCTGCGCGGCTGTGAGATCGCCACGATTGCGACCCAAATCGAGAACCTGGCGAAAGCGAAGCGCCGCATCGTCGGTGCGACCCATGCGCCACAAGCACCACGCGCTCTTGAACAACGAGATGTCGTAAAGCTCGCTGTTGCGGTGCTCCATGACCCGCTCGAAGTCGACCAAGGCTTCGGCCCAATTCGCTTCTCCAAACTTGGACTCCGCGTGGGCAAAGTGCGCATCGGGCACAAACCGGCTCTCTGGAAAGTCGTCGAGAATGCGGCGGTACAGCGTCAGCGCCGCTCCCGTGTCGCCCTTCTCCACCATCGCGTACGCCTTCATGTAGAGCACCAGGTCGTAACGCGAGTAACCGCGGTGCCGCTGCAGAATGCGGTCGTAGAGCTCCATCGCACGGTCGTACTGCGGTCGGGGTGTGGGTCCCCGACTCTCTTCCGGAACCTGTTGCCACGCCGCAAACGCCTGCAGGTAGTCCGCACGCGCTTTCTCCCAGAGCAGTTCCGCCAAACGCATCAACGCGTCGGGCATCTCCGCCGCGGTCTCGGGCTCTTGGCGGATGAACTCTTCCAGCAAACGAATCGCTTCGTCGCGCCGTGTCACCACCAACTGTTCCCGACTTGCGAGAAGCTCGGTCAGTCGCGCGTTTTGGTAGTCACGCGCGGCATCCCCCACGGCGTCGGGACGTTCACGAAGATAGAGCTGCTCCTCGATGCTCTCGGTCGGAGCTTCTTCGTCGTCGTCGTAGGTATCGTCTTCGTCTTCCTCTTCGTTGGTTTCGATGCCGCGCTCTTCGGCGGGCTGCTGAAAACGCGAAACCTGTTTGGAGGGTCGACGCTGGGCTTCGGCGAAACTCGGAAGCGCGAGGCACACGATCAGAACGGTCCAGAGTGCTTTCACTCTTCGTCCTCTTCGATGTCGGGAAGCTCCTCTTCCTCAGCGGCTTCGTCTTCCTCTTCGAGCTCATCGAGCGGGATGGTCTCGTCGAACTCATCGGACCAGTACTCACCCTCGAAGGGCCAGTACTCTTCGTCGTCGCGAAGCAAACCCTGGATCATCAGCGGGTCGACCAGCTCGGGCGGGAAACGACCTGCAGCCAAGCTCTCAATTTGAATCTCGATGCGCCGCTTGCTGCCCATCACGGCGTCGATCCGACCAATGCGGGCGCGTCGAAGCGCACCACCAAGGCGTTCGCGCAGTCGACGTAACGAGCGAAGTGCCGCGGCATTCGCCTCGGTGATCAGGCGCTCACGCATCGCTCGCACGCGCTCGGGAAGTTCACGCGCGGTGCGGGCATCTTCGCGAAGCAGCTCGCGAACATCTTCGTTTTCGACCTGAGGGAGATCATCGAGCGACGCCTGAGCCGCGATGCTCTCGCGAACTCGCTCGCCCATCGCATCAACGCGCTCGGTCAGCCCCCGCATCTCCTGCTCCAAGGGTCGCAGTTGCTCACGGTCGGCACCACCTTGGCGCAGCGTGTCGAGCTGACGCGCCATTCCCGCCAAGACCGAACGCGCGTTTTCCAACTGTGCGCGAAGCTCGTCGGTCTCGCTTTGGTAGCGCTCACGCTCCGCGGCTGCCTGCGGACGATCCGCACCACCGAGCCGCGCCGCCAACCCGCGAAGGTCAGAAGCAAGACGACCCGAACGCGCGGCTTCCGCATCCAAGGTGCGAACCGACGCGTGTAGATCGTAGAAGGTCGGATCCACGCGAAGCAGCGCGAGCATCAACCCCTGCAACGTCGAGACCTGGTCGCGTTGTTCTTCGGCCGCGTCGTCCTCGCTCAAACCTTCGTTGGCCTGACGATCGCGAATGCGCTGCACCCGCCGATCCTCGTCGAGCAAGTCGCGGTACAGGTTTCGCTGCCGCGTTTCGCTCTCGAGAATCTGATCGATGCGCTCCACCAGGGGTGCGAACTGCTCGCCAAAACGAATGAAGAGCTGGCTCGCTTCCTCAAACTCGCAGCGTCCGAGATGCACATAGCCACGCAGCAACATGGCTTCGTCCACGAAGGGTGAAGCGGGGAAACGCGCTTCGAGCTGATCGAGCAAGTCGATCGCCGTGTCGTGATCGTCGCCCTCGTACATGGCGAACGCGGACTCAAAGAGCGCTTCGGCAACTCGCTCCGAATCGTTGGGAACCTGGAAGTAGTAGTAGAACGCGTCGTCCGAGCGCGCGCCTTCGTGCGCGACGCGACCCAGCGCCAACCAGGCCAAGTCCTTCACCTGGAAGTAGCGGTCGTCGACGTAGAACGTGAAGCGCTCTTGGTCGCCCGTGGTGGCGATCGAACAGAAGCGTTCTTCTGCTGCGGCCAAGTCGCCGTCGCGCGCGGCGATCACGCCGCGAAAGTACTGTGCGTTGGCAAAGAAGCGAGACCGACGGGTGATCTCCTCGAAGATCGAGTCTGCTTCGTCCAACTGGGCTCGACCACCACCGTCGTAGATGGAGCGAGCGCGCAGATACCGGAGTTCGTTCTCGGCGTCTTCGGGCAGTTCGCCCGCAGCCTCAACGCTTTCGAGCACCGCGATACCTGTCGAGAGCTCGCCACTTTGAAGGGTGACGTCGACGAAGCGACGAAACGCCGGTGCAAAGTAGGGATTGGCTGTGCCCCGACGGAGAATGCGCTCGAGATAGCGACTGCTGGAACGAAGCGATCCCAGCTCTGCGAGCGAACTCGCCAACATCAACTCCGCAGCGGAGTACTCGTCGAGTTCGCTGAAGTCCGTGAAGCGAGGACTCTCGGCGACTTCGTAGAGGACCAACGCGGCCTCGTCGAAACGACCATCGAAGTAGAGCGCTTCGCCTCGACGAATCAGTTCTTGGAGACGGCGGTCGCTACCGGTTTCTTCTGCGATCAGGCGCTGGCTGGAAAGCACCTCAAGGTAGCGGCCCAAGGTGACGCCTTCTTGCTCGGGCACGGTCGCATCGGGAGGCGCAGCATCCGAACTCGACGATTGGTCACCACCATTGAACACCGGGTCGGGGAGGCCTTGTGCGGCTCCCGACGCAGTCACACCGACCATCGCAACAATGATCAGCGAGCGAAGCATCAGTTCTCGGACCCCAAGTCTCGTGTGGCCACACGAACGCGCATTCGAACGTCGTACTCACCCTCACCGTCGTCTTCGAAGTCCTCCGCGATGTCGGAATCGTCGTCGAGGGTGATCGTGACTTCGATGATCTTGCCGCTCACCACTTGGAAGCGATAGCGGTTGGATTGCGTGTAGCGGTACTCCTCGCTCTCTCGCGAACGCTGTTCCGCTTCGACCGTCAGTTCATGCGGTCCTGGAGCCGCAAATCCATCAAACACCGACCGGCCCTCGCCACCCACATCGGAGTCCGCGCGGAAGATCGGTGCGCCGTCGAGACGAATGGTCAGCCCACTCAGGATCTGATCATCCGCATCGTTCTCGACGCGAACGCGGAGCTTGGTGTTGAACAGACTTTGACCGAGCACCGCAATGCGCGAACGCGCCTGAACCAGCTCGTCCATCAACGCCGAAAACTCCGCGCGCAGCGGGCTCAAGTCAGGCAGTGACGAGGCTTCTTGTTCCGCCGTGGAAATCGGTTCGGGCTCAGGCTCAGGTTGGATTTCCTGCTCCTGTTCCTCGGGCGCCGCCATGGGCGGAGCACCTTCATCGCCTTCCGGCGTCGCTTCGGGCTCACCTTCAGGAGTCGCTTCGGGCTCCGGATCGGGCTGCGCCTGCATGGTGGACATCGCGCTGGGTCGCGGACGACGCCGCCGACGACGTCGCTGTGCATCCGCCGACTCGACGAACATCCCCACCACGAACCAAATGCTGAACAGAACTGCGACCAGTCGAACCATCACGACACCTATTGCCGGAAGGGCATGAAGATCGAGAGACCCATCGTGCCGACGATGTTGTTCACGATCTCCGATTCACCCAAGATCTCTTGTTGCAGTACTTGGTCACGCACATCGAAGCGGATGGCGAACCACTGCCCGAAGTAAAACTTGAGGCCAAAGCCGCCGCTGAACGTCAGACCCCGCGCGGTTTGGTTGTCGGTGATGCCGGCACCGATGGCGATGTTGAAGTCAAAGCGACTAATCGACCCACCGAACCAACGGATCTTTCCGTACGCTAGCGACCAGACGAGGTGGCCTTGGTAGATGTAGACCGGCCGATCGATCCGGAGCAGCGCGACACCACGATCGTTTTCGATGATGCGGACGATCTCGCTATCGGTGCGGGACCAGCCAAAGCCCAGCTCGAGACCCAAGGCCTCGGAGAAATGGAAGGTGTAGGTGCCACCGACGTAGGCCCAGCTGCTGAGCAGGTCGGCGCTATAGATACCGCCCAGCACGCTGAGCTCGTGCCGAAGAGCTTTCTGGAAGATTCGCTCCTGAACACCGCGATATCGGCGACGGGCATTCAGCTCGTCGCGAATCGCCTCGTCGATGCACTGCGCCTCGGTGGTCGCCGCTGGAAGGGAGACTGCACCAAAGAGGAGGGCGACGAGAACCACGGACCCACACGCACGCGCCATCGCGGCCGAGTGTCCTGTTTGGAGGATGTAGGTGTCAACGGTCTCGACCTGCCCCCAATTGGCAAAACGCACCCCAAACCCAGTGGTTTGAGGTGCGCTTTCGCGAGGATCGGCGCTTCGATCGGCGCCTTTCTCCTCATTTAGGGAGCCGCGTTGCGAATCGGGCCGTTGCCGTTGCCGCGCCCACCACGTCGACCGTGTCGTCCATGCCGGCTGCGGTGCTCGGCGCGCATCTGGCGAAGACCCGCCATTTGTTCTGCACTCAGCACACCCGAAAGCTCAGTGCGCGTTTCGCGACGAATGGTGCGCATCGCGTCGGGGGAGACGTTTCCGTTCTCGCGAAGCGCGCGGCGTCGGGTTTGCGAGTCGCGGAGAATGCGCGTGACCGCGGTCTTCTGTGCATCGGTCAACGAAAGCTGAGTAGTCATTCGCTCGATCCGGCGATCGAAGCGCCGCGTCATGTGCTGACGTCGGAGCTGTGCGGCTTGGGTACGCTGCGCCGGGGTGAGCACATCGTTCACCAAACGCCGGGTTTCCTGACGAAGAGCTCGCATGGCGGCGCGATCGGGATTTCCGTTGGAGCGCAAATCCCGGCGTTGCTCTCGGCTCGATTCGAAAATCGCCCGAAGCTGTGCCTTTTGGTTATCGCTCAGGTTCAGCTGACGGAGGATTTGGCGGAAGTGTCCGCGGTGATGACGATGACCGCGACGCGCACGGTTCATCCCGCCCCGACGCGCGCGCGGAGCTTCCACGGCGTCGGGAGCGGTCTGAGCGAGCGCCAGGCTGGCCGGCGCGGCAAGAGCAGCAACGAGGGTGAGTCGGAGGGGGAGATTCATGAGTTTCAGTCCTTCAGCATCCGGGAGTGTCCCCGGTTCACTGAAATAAACGCGAGGGACCTTACGGCTCTCTAAAGCTGCGAAAGAAACTTTGAAGATCCCGAAACCACTCGGGATTTTTGTGCGCTCAAAAGAGTTCGAGTCGGCCGCACTCGGCTTCTTCTGAACCACGCACGACCTTCACCATGCCGGCGCTGCTGGTTCGCGCCTGGATCTGCGTATCGGTTCGCAAGCGGATGGTCTGCGTGCTTCCGCCAACCTTCACCACCACGTCGTCGGTAAATCCGCTGCCTTCGATCGTGAAGTTGCCAGCCGAACGAGGAACGCGCGTGATGGTCAAACGGCAGCTCAGCGCGGTCTGGGGGTTGCCGCCTTCCACGGTGTCGGGCGGTGCCACGTCGGGACGACCCACCTCGGGTTGCTGCGTGGGTAGTCCGTCCGGGCGAGTCGGGTCGGTGTTGGGTTGGGTGTCCGCCAACTCGGGTCGTGCGGTGTTCTCGGGCGGCGCTTGGCCAGGAACCACCACAACCCGATCGGGAAGCGGCGCAGGACGGGCGGCATCGGGCACGTGAACCTGGATGTGACCGGGCTCGCGGTACACGGGCGGCGGCTCTTCGTCGCGCGGCCGGAAGTAGCCTGGGTAGAAACGGTAGTCGCCGTTGTACGCAACGCAGACCGGCGGCTCCCACTCGTGGTTGGGCTCCGGCTTCTTCCATGCGCCAGGCACCCACACCCACGAACCCTGCCAGTCCCAGTGACCGGTCACCCAAACCGCATCCGGGTCGGGCTTGGTGCCGCGCGCATCATCCTCTCGAAGAGGGGGAGGCGGTTCGGTTGCCGAACGGAACGTGGTCGGACGCACGTACCAGCTCGCATCGACAGTCAGCGTGACGGTACAGCCAGACAGCGCCAACGCCGCGATGAGCATCAAAACGGACATCGAATTCGTCTTCATCAGGTACTCCGGGTTCCCCACGCGACCTCTACTAGCAACCGGCTGGCCATCACGCGAGCACAATGGGATGCTCCATCAAGCGTGAGCGAGAAGATCTACGACAACGTGCTTGGTCTGGTGGGAAACACCCCGCTGATTCGTCTGAGTCGATTGAGCCCGGAAGGCGGCGCCGAAGTTCTCGGCAAACTCGAAGCGATGGCGCCGGGCGGTTCCGTGAAGGACCGACCTGCCTTGGCGATGGTTCTCGCGGCGGAGAAGAGTGGTGAGCTTGCGAAAGGCGACACCATCATCGAGGCGACCAGTGGCAACACTGGAATCAGCTTGGCGATGATCGCGTCGGTTCGCGGATATCAGTGCGTCATCGTGATGCCCAGCGACATGAGCGTGGCACGTCGCGACATTCTCAAAGCGTACGGAGCCGAGGTCATCCTGACCGAAGCCGAAGAAGGGATGGCCGGCGCAGTCGCTACGGCGGAGAAACTCGTCGACGAACGTTCTGCATTCATGCCGAGTCAGTTCGACAACGAAGCGAACCCCGACGCACACGCCGAAACCACCGCCAAAGAGATCTTCGAAGACTGCGACGGCAAGCTCGACGCGTTCGTCGCTGGTGTGGGAACTGGAGGCACGCTGACGGGTGTGGCGCGCGCGCTCAAACCACGCATTCCGAAGTTGCGTTGCGTGGCTGTGGAGCCGCGTGCGAGTGCGGTGCTTTCAGGCGGTCGTCCCGGGCTGCACGGTATTCAGGGATTGGGCGCAGGGTTTCATCCCAAAGTGCTCGACCTGGAACTCGTCGATGACATCGTCACGGTGACGGACTTGGCGGCGGACCGGATGATGCGTCGGTTGTCGCGTGAAGAAGGACTACTCGTGGGTCCCTCTGCAGGTGCGAACGTGCATGCGGCACGTGAAGTCGCGCGACGCATGAAGCCGGGGCAGCGCGTGGTGACGATCCTGTGCGATCACGGTGAGCGTTACTTCGGCTGAGGCGGTCGGCGCGGTCGCTTCGCTGTCGTCGCTTCGCGTCGCTTCGCTGGCTTTTTTTAGTGGGAAAATTCGACAGCCGAAATTTCCTTTTTCTGGCTTTCGCAAGCGACATCGGCATCGGCTTCGCGGCCGGCATCGGCTTCGCGGCCTGCATCGCGGGCACGGGCACGGGCACGGTTCGCGGCTTCGCCTTCGCCTTCGGCTTCGGCTTCGGGATCGGCATCGGCTTCGCTTGCGGGTTCACAGAATGCAGGCATCCGGCCACAGACGACTTTGCGCGCTTTGCATGTCTTGGAGTCTTCGAAAAAATGAAAAGACTCCCGGTCTTCTGCCGTCAGTCCCGCGCTCGATCACGAAAAATGATTAGTGCCGACACTTCCACCAAAAACGGGCCACCTCGGTTTGGAAACCGCTCCATGACATCCGCAATCAACGCTTCCTTCGTTTCGGCTCGCGCCGCCGCCTCTCCCACAGAGGCCAAGTAGTCGTACGTCTCCTGCAGCACGCTCCCGTCACCGGGCGGTCCATGCCCGGACAACACCGCAACAGGCTCTCGCTCCATGTAGCGCTGCAACGTTTGTTGCCACGGTTGAACCGGTCCCGTTCCAAAGAACGCATGCACGTTGTGCGAACCCAGATCTTGCAAGATCAACACGCGTGCATCGGGCAACCACAACACCGCCTGAACCACGTCTTCCCCGTCGACCACTCGCTCGACCTGGATGCGTACACCGTCAACCGTGAACTCTCCTTCGGCTAAGTCTTCGGTCGGCTCCAAGATCTCTTCGGCGATCAGGTCGCCTTCCATGCGCCGATGCATGCTCCAGTGACCGCGTAAGCGCTGACCAATCTTCACTCGCACATCCGGAAACGCCTGAATGGGCACGTCCGAAAACGTTCGAATCCCAAAGTAATGATCGGGATGTCCATGCGTGACGATTACGCGATCGATCGGCTTGCCGAGTTGTTCGCACAGCGCACGAAGCTGCTCGGCATGCGTCACGAACAACTGCGTATCGACAACCACCAGCGACGACTCGGTTTCGATCACGTGCGCTGTCACGAACGACGCCATCTCCGGCGACACCAAACTGTGCAGACGAACCCCCTCAGCTTCGGTCACCACCACTTCGGCCAGCTCTACGTGGGGGGCTTCCTGAGTCGTTGTCGAAGTTACGGTCGGAGTTGCAGTCGTCGCACAACTCACCAACATGATCACCAAATACCGCATCAAAACTTGCCCGAGTTGACCGGGTTTTCTGGCACCGGTTCTGCGTTGTCCCAGTGCTCGACAATGCGACCGCCTTCCAAACGAAACAGGTCCACCTGTGCGTAGGGCTTCCCTTCCCACGTCGCCTTGCACAGCGTCGCGACGAAGTTGCCTTGCCCAACCATGAGAACGATCTCCGAGTAGAAAAGCGGACGATCCGGTGCGGCCACCAACGCGTGAAAATGCTCGCGTCCGTCTGGCACCTCGCGGTTGTGCTGGATGTAGTTCTCAGCCACCAGCTCCAGCACCGTGTCGGCCTTGGTTCCGATCAGGCAATCTTCGATCAAGCGACGCACAGTAGCCTTGTTCGCCTCCGTGGCATCCAAGTCGGTCACCTCGGTCGGGCCATCCGTCGTTGTGTGGCCTGATGGGGTAGACGCAAACTCACTGATCACGTCCCAGTGCTCGATCATCTTGTGTTCGGCATCGGTATCGAAGAAGTCAGTCGTCACCCACTGCCACTCACCGTCGTTCAGACTCTGGTACGCGTGCACGAATACGTACTGTCCGTCTTCGAGTGCCCGCACCACTCGGATATCTCGCTTCGGGTTTCGCTGAAGAAAATCCTCGAAGAACTGGATGAAGCCTTCTTGTCCATCGGGAACGCCGGTGCTGTGCTGCGTGTACCGAGCACCGGTGTACTGCTTCACCGCTTCGTGCGCGTGACCATCGCGAATACCTTCCATGTACAACGAGATGGCGTTGTTCAACCCCCGACCACGACCTCGGTAGTGACGCGTCACACCACCTTCCCAAGCATCTTCGCCGTCCAGCAAGAAGCGCCCTTCCCAGTCGCGAAACACCAAGTCACCTGGAACGAGTTCGTGTGTCATGGCGATATCCGCTTTGGCCGCATGGGCAGCAAAAAGCTGCAGCGTCTTGCGTCCTCCCGCCACGAGAAGCTCTTCATCCGAATGTTCGAAACGCTCGATCAGCATCTTCACGTCGCGCACAACTTCGATGTGCGGTGCAGGTGCGGTGAACTCCGGATCCCGCGACAAGACAAACACTTTGGTGTCGGTGGCGTCTTTCCAACCGAACTGCAGCGAGGGGGCACCCACGACGACGTTCGGAGCTCGGCAGAGCAAGTCCATCTGCTGCCCGAGTGCCGGTGGTAGAAGCTCGAACCGCTTCGCGTTGCCCTCGGGTGTGGTCGCGCCGATCACACGCGCTGCGTCGGTTTGAAATGCGAGTCGAATCATGTCCGAAGCGTGCTGCTCTCCGGCGATTCCAACCATGTCGGGTTTGACATCGCTTCATTCACCAGGCGAATGATCCCTCGTGGCTGGTCCACTCGACGGTCTCGATCTCAATTTGCTCATCACGCTGCGGGCTCTGTTGCGTGAAGGCAGCGTGTCTCGAGCCGCAGAAACGCTGGGATCCACCCAACCCACAGTCAGCCGCGCATTGGCTACCCTTCGAACGGCCTTCGGCGACCCGCTACTGGTGCGAGCGGGTCGCGCGATGCAGCTGACCCCCCGCGGTGAGGCGCTTCGTGTTCCCGTCGAACGTGCACTGCGTGCGATCGACCGTTTGCGAGCCGTCGGGGAGTTTGACCCGCGAACCGCACAGCGCACGTTTCGGTTGATCATCCCCGATGTGATCGGCGTGTGGCTGGTGCCGCATCTGCACGTGCCGGATTCCAACCTGGCGTTCGAAGTACACAGCTCCGAACGACAAGCGCTCGACATGCTCTTGCACGATGAAACGGACGTCCTCGTGACAGCGCTGTCCATGGAACATCCGGATCTGGATCACGCGGAGCTCGAGCGTCCGATGAACTGGCGCGTGGTGTACGGACCCAAACATCCCGCGTGGGATAGCGCGTTGGACTTCGATGCTTGGCTGCACTCGGATCACTTGCAACTGATTCCTGCCGGCCGTTCCTCTACACCCAGTCGACTCGATGCGCTGCTGCATGAACGCGACATGCGGCGTCGCGTCATGGTTCGCGTGACGCATCTGAGCACTGCGGGTCCGGCGCTGCGTGAACGTGCGCTGATGACTTCGTTACCCGCACCTGCAGCGAAGTGGCTGGAGGAAACGCACGGGTTGCGAAGCGAACCGCATCCGTTTGATGCCCTGCAGCCCTTACCGCTTCGTCTGACGTGGCATGTGAGCCAAACCGAGGACGAGGGCCATCGGTGGCTGCGCGAACATGTGACGCGTGCGATGGGCTAGGGGTTCGACCAATCTCGACCGCGCCAATGTCCCGGCGGCACTCCGAACAAGCCCAACACGGTTCGACCCACGTCAAAGATCTCGGCTTCCACTCGACGCGACTCCATCTCCGGACCCGCCATGATGAAGATCCCGTTCCACGCGTGGTTGCACCCGTCCTCGCCGTCTCCTTCGAGCTTGAACGACTCGTGTCCGACAGTTCCAATGCTTCGGTACGCGAGGTCACCAAACACCGCGAACAAATCCGGCGGCGCACCTCGCACATCGCCGTAGAGCTCTTCGGGAGTATCGATTCGTGTTCCAGGTGGACCCATCTCGAGAAGCGCACGCTTCAACGCGTCGCGTTCTCGAACCAGGTCGGACGGATCGATGATGCCTTGCGGTTCTCGACCTCGAACGTTGAGCCAAAGCCGCGCATAGTACCCGCCTTCGCCCCACGCTTTGGTGCGAGACCAATCCACGACATCACGAAGTCGTGTCGGGTGCTCGGGCCGCTCGTGCAGCGTCAACCAACCTTGCTGGATCAACCACTCGTTGATGGCAATCGCGCCCTGCATCGCGCGCGCACCGTGGTCACTCACGACCATCACGACCGCGTCGTCTGCGAGTGCGGCCAAACGCCCAACTTCCTCGTCGAGCTCTTGGTAGTACCGAAGCGCTTCCTGTTCCCAAGGGTTGCCAGGCTCGTACCGCGGCGCCTCAGGATCGACGTGATGCCAAAGCGCGTGGTGCAAACGATCGGGACCCATCGCCACCATCATCAAGAACGCCGGTTTGTCGTGTTCCCAAACGTCACGCGCGATGGCGAAGTGTTGCGTCGTCATGGTTCGAATCTCGTCGACGATTCGACGTAGATCACCATCGCGAAACGAATCGGCGTCGGACTTCAGCACACCGTGAAGCGCTTCGAGCTGCGCCTGTCGATGCGGCGGAAACACGTAGGGTCCGTCGGCGTGAAGAAACCCGGAAACCATCACGCCGTTGACCGGTGTCGGCGGCGAGGTCAACGGCACGAAGAGCGGCGCAACTTTGTGCCCGTGTTCGCCAAGACGATCCCAGATGCGCTTGGTCTTGACGTCCTTCGACGTGGCGATGCGCAGGTCATAGCCCTCGGCACGATTGCGAAAACCATAGATGCCTAGTTCACCCGCATCGCGGCCGGACACCATGCAGGTCCACGCCGGCACGGTAATGGGAGGCATGCATGAGCGAAGCGGACCCCACAGCCCACGCTGACGCAACGCAGTGAGATGAGGCAGCTGGTCCGCCCAACGTTCAAACACCAGCGAAGGCGGAACGCAATCGAGCCCGATGACCATCACGCGCATGGACTAGTGCGTTTACTCGTACTTGTAGAAACCTTCGCCGGACTTTCGGCCGAGCTTGCCGGCGCGGACCATCTGACGAAGCAACGCAGGCGGACGAAACTGCTCGCCGAGTTCGGCAAACAAGTGCTCCATGATGTGCAGACGTACGTCGAGTCCCACCAAGTCGGTGAGCTTGAGTGGTCCCATCGGATGCCGGTAGCCCAGCTCCATCGCTTTATCGATGTCTTCCGGACTCGCGACACCTTGCTCCACCATTCGAATGGCTTCGCAGCCCAAAATGATTCCCAAACGGCTCGTGGCGAAACCCGGCCAATCGTTGACCACGATGGGTTGCTTGCCAATCGCTTCCGCGTAGCTGCGCGCTTTCTCGACGGTCTCGTCGCTCGTTCTCAGCCCGCGCACGATCTCCAAGAGCTTCATCACCGCAACGGGATTGAAGAAGTGCAGACCGATGCACGTCTCTGGACGACCCGACGCCGCTGCGATCTCGGTCACGCTCAGTGACGACGTGTTGGTCGCGAGGATCGCTTTGTCGTTGAGTGCAGCTGCCTTCTGGAAGAGCTCGACTTTGAGCTCCATCTTCTCCGGTACCGCTTCGACGATCAGGTCCGCATCTTTGACACAGTCTTCGAACGAGGTCGTAGGCGCAATTCGCCCCAACGTCGCCGTGTGATCGTCCTGGGTGATGCGCTCTTTGGACAGCAATCGATCCAGGCTTTTGGCGATTGCCGCCATTCCGCGATCGACCGCTTCTTGGTCCAGGTCGCGCATGCTGACCTGCATGCCCGCTGCTGCACTAACCTGCGCGATTCCGTTGCCCATCGTGCCCGCGCCGAGCACCGCCACCTTCATCATGAATGGGGAAATAACACTTAGAACTCGAGAAGCGCTACCTGGCGCTGCATCGCACCCTGGCGAAGGTCCCGAATCTGCCGCGTGAACACCTTCCGCTCCTTCGCGCGACGAAGGAACATCAGGAAACCGGTCACGGCGACCGCCGCAGTCACGATCGAAATGGCGCTAAACGTGATCGTGCCGGTGTTGTCCCCGCATCGGCTGCAACCCGTGTCGTCGCGTTCCACATCGGCGAATGCGATCGCAAAGAGCACCGACACTGCAGTTGTTGCTGCCCCTGCGGCCATCATCGCGATCCAACCACCCACGCGGATCTGATTGCGCTGTTGCATCAACGCGTCGATACGTGCCGCGGTCTGAGGATCCAGTTGCGGTTGACGCAGTTGGAAGTTAGGCGTCGGCGCAACGCGCGGGTTGTATCCAGGCTGTTGGCCATAACCTTGCCCCTGCGGCGCAGTTTGGCCGTAGCCCGGAGGCGCAGTCGGAACACCTGCGGGTTGCTGATCCTGAAACACGGGCGCATTGGGTGCAGGTTGCGCGCCCGGTTGCGTTTGCGCGGGCTGCGTTTGCGCCGGCTGTGTTTGCGCGGGCTGCGTTTGCGCGGGCTGCGTTTGCTCGGTTTGACCAGGCTCGGTTTGGCCAGGCTCGGTTTGGGCGGGTTGGCTCTGGTCTGGATCACCGACGGGACCTGCCGGTGCCAACCCTGCAGCACCTTCCTCTTGCGCCGTTGCCACGGACGCCCACGCGAGCATTGCGACGATGGCCCAAACTCGCGTGATCCGGTGCGTCATCCGGCCAGTTTTTCGCGGCCACGTCGACACGTCAACCTGGCTCTGGCTCGTCGACGAAGCTGTCGTACTCCAAGAGAACACCACCGATGAAGTACGCGGCATACGAAACCGCCACGCCGTAGAAAACACCAATGGGATACAGCAACGAAAGGGCTCCAGCGGCGAGTGCCAGCACTGCACACCACCACATGCGCGGCTCGATCAGAGCGCTTTTTGCGCCAACCACAGTCGCCAAGGGAAACAAGCTCAGCGCCAACGCAGTGCGCAGGTCGCTCCCCACAAGCATGAACGCCGTAAACGACGTCACCTGACCAAAGAGCATCACAGCCACACTCGCCGACAGACGCTTGAGTGCGCGCGTCGGAAAGAGCCGTCGGTACAACATCATCAGCGGCACGAAAAACGCGAACGCCGTCCCACCGGTGACGATCAAATAGATCCACCAGCTGACCCCATACGCTCGGTCCCAGAAATCGAGACCCACGTTGACCAGAATGAACGCAAGCGCGAACCCGAAACCGAACACACGCCGGGGTCGCGCCGAGGGCGCCATGTCTTGATCACGCCGGTCTTGTTCAAGCTTCGCGATCTGAGACTGTCTCTTCGCAACCTGACGCGACAGAGCATCCACCCGCACGGTCCATTGCGGTTTGCTCTTGGGTGCCATGTCCGCCAAGAGCGCACGCGCACCGGTCAGGTTGGCGTCGGTGAGCGCTCGTTCGATCAGGATCGACAACACTTCCTGCAAGCCTGCGCGCGCGAACTGGTTGCCCGACCACAAACGAAGCGCCTGCAGAAAACCGAAACGGGCTTCACGCAGCGCATTGGTTCCGTCGAGTTCGTCGTTCGCCATCTGCTTGCCGGCTGTCAGGCGTTGCATGGCTTGTTCAGCGAGATCCAACGACGTCTTGTGCTGAAGAAACGACTCGAGTTCACGCCGAAACGCTTCGGCACTTTGCGGTCGCTTCGTCGGCTCTTTGTGCATCGCGCGGTTGCACAGGTCCGCCAGCTCTTCGGGGACATCGGCCGAGTACTCAAAGGGCGGCGAAGTCCACGCGGCGTGCAAAATCTGAGGAACAGCCTCCCCTTGGTGCCGGGGCTTGCCGGTCAAGATCTCATGCAGGATCGCGCCCAGCAGATAGACATCGCTTTGTGCGCACAACCCCTTGCCGTCTCCGGCGACCATCTCCGGCGCCATGTACTGAATCGTCCCGACGATCCCCTTGACCGCGCTGTGATGCGGCAGTTCGTCGATGCCGGTCTCATGCGTCAACGCAACAGCGATGCCCCAGTCCACGACGTACACCTCACCGAACTCTCCCAACATGATGTTGTCCGGTTTGAGATCGCGATGAAGTACGCCACGGTCGTGTGCGAAGTGGATCGCATGACAGACCTGCATGAGCACACGCAGATGCGTTTCAAGGTGCGCCTTGGTTCCACGAGTCTCGGCGATACGCTGCGTCCACTCGCTGCCTTCGATCCGTTTCATCACCATGAGCGGTTCACCCTCAGGGCTTTGAACCAGCGCATGGACAGGAATGATGTTGGGATGTTCGAGCGCTCCGGTCACACGCGCTTCACGCAACAGCTGAGCTCGTCCGGCCGGACTCTTGAGATCATCGCGAAGACCCTTGATCGCCACGTCGCGAGCCAACGAACGCTGTGCGCCCAGCCAGACTTTGCCCATGCCGCCTTCGCCAAGAATCGAACGGATCGAGACCTCTTCCGTTCCAAGGCGAGCGACAATTCCGGTGGCTTCACCGGGGAGCTCGGACGGCTGAGACTGCATCGTGTCGCCGTGTTCTGAGCGGATCGTGCCGTCTGGCTTGGCCTGGAGCTTCGCGGGGTCAATGCCCAGACGATTCCACGACGCTTTCAGATCCGAGCTCACCGCAGACATTGTGCATCACGCATCGAGTTTCGCGAGACTTTCGCGAGCGCTTTGGCCATGCTCCGCGGCGTGACCGACGCTGCCGGGAAAGATCCTTTGCGAACCGCTCGCCTCGACATGCGTGCGTGGCTTGGTCGTGTTGCGGGATCGACCCCGACGCTACCGATCGAGGATCCCGACACGGGTTGCACCATCTGGGTCAAACTCGAGTACTTGCTGCCAAGCGGAAGCACGAAAGACCGCGTGGCAGCCTTCGTGCTGAACCACGGCATCGAAACGGGTGCGATCCAACAAGACACGGTGGTTGTCGAAGCGTCGAGTGGTTCAACTTCGATCGCGTTTGCTGCAGCGTGCGCGGTTCTCGGCATCCGTTTCTGTGCGGTCATGCCCGAAGGAGTCAGTGGCGAACGTGTTTTGATCATTCGTCGCTATGGAGGTGAGGTTCTACTCACACCGAAAGATGCGGGCGTCATGGGCGCCATTCAGCGAACCCGTCAAATAGCGAACGAGAACCCGAACGTGTTTCTTCCTCGGCAGTTTGAGAATCCGCTCAACGCCTTGGCTCATCAGCGCGTGACGGGAGCCGAACTCATTACGCAGGTAGGCCGAACCATTCATGGTTTCGTCGCCGGCGTGGGAACTGGCGGCACGTTGATGGGCATCGCACGAGCCCTGCGGGAGATGGGCCACGCCACGCAAGTCGCCCGCGTTCGACCACAAACCGGTATCTGCTTTGAAGGTCAGCCCGAAGTGTGTGGCGGCATTCCGGGTGTCGTAGACGGCATCTCGTCCATCTTGGATTCGGATGCAGTCAACGTGGAACTCGAAGTCCCCGACGTGGAAGCCATCGATGCTGCACGTGAACTGTGTCGCCGCGGAATGCCCGTGGGTCCATCGAGCGGACTGAACTTCGCAGGCGCACGCCGACTCGCTGCCACACTCGGGCCCGGACACGACGTCGCCACGGTGTTGTGCGACCGGATGGAACGCTACTTCTCGACCGATCTCTTCCAGGACCTGCGGTGATCCACCTTCCTGGTTTGGATGGGGTGGGCAATGACGCCGCCTCCAGAAGACGTGAGCTGGCACATCGCAGCGACGACGAACTCACGGCGCAGCTGGTGAACTGGATGCTCTCGCTGCGGACGATCGATGCGGCGAAGTTGGCTCAGCTTGCGCGCTTGCCCTACCCCGAAGTCGTCGCGTCACCCTTTGGCCTGCGCGCCATCGCGCTGGGCGTCGAGCTTGGCGTTGCGGCGGTTCATCGCGAGACGCGTTCGATCATTCACAGCCAGGGTTGGTCGTATGGTGTCGAAGATCCGGATCACGGTCGGTGGGACCGCGGTTCGCTACACGTCGGGAAGTACCAGTCGTTTCAGGCCGATGCTCCGTTTGCGACGTTTGATCCGCAGCATGTCGCGAAGTGGGGTCCGCACGAGATGCTCCACCGTGCAGTCGGGTTCTTCTTTCGGGACGACATGTCCAAGTTCGAACTCTACTTGGGCGCACGGCTGAACGAATTGCTCCCCGTCGCGACGTGGTACGGCCACGATCAGTTGGCGCGCTTGGACGACGACGACTTTGATCGCGCACGCGCTCAACGCGCCGTCGGTCTCGGCGACGTGAAGTGGTGGACCGAGAGCGAGGACGAACTTCGGATTCGGGTTCGCCACACGCTCCACCATCTGCGTGCCGGCATCGCGCACTTTGAAGACGAGCTTGAGGTCATCAACGAAGAGCTCGGTACGCGACGACGAATTTCGTCACCACGCTTTGTCCCGGGTGCCAAGCTCGACGCGGCGAGTGACGCCACGGCGTACGTGGTGGGTCACTGGACGCGAATGAACGTTCCGGCGGTCCGCGCGGTGCTGCAACGCGTGCCACATCTCAGCAGCATCCCGGCGCTTCGCGAGCGCGTCGAAACCGTGCATGACCGGCTGCTCTTTGGTGCCATCGACATCGGAACGACGCGACGCGTGCGAGCGATTCGCCAAGTGTGGGACTGGTTGTTGCGATGCGCGCTGATGGATTCGCAGCGTACGCTTTCGATGCTGCAAGACTCGCCACCACTCGATGCCATCGAGGATTGGACCGCGCGTATCGACGAAGCGTTCGATGCTGATGCGGACATCGTGTTGGCAGATGGTGGTTTAGGCGTAGACCTGACGCAGCTCGTCGACGGTGTGGTCAGTGTTGCCCCACGAACTCAGAGCGCGTTGCCCGAAGGGTGGGAAGACGAGTTTGTCGATTGTGCGCACTTCTGGGATCGGGCACCGCTGCAACAACGACTCGGGCGTTGGATCGATGAACAAGAACTCGCGCCTTGGGTGCGAGAGCTCTTGTGGTTTGAAGAACTCGTCGCGCGGGATCCAATCGACGACGCCGTGCCACACCTGGTCGATCCGGAGGGTGACTTCGTGATGCGCAGCGAGCGGTTCAGCTTGTTCGTTGCAGACCACGATGTTGTGGCGGTGCACATCGGCGCGCTCTTGGAAGCACCACCCGCAGACAGTGGCTGGTTGGTGGGACATGTGGACGGACAGATTGCCGTGTTGGATGTCGATCGAAGCGTGCGCCGTGTTTGGGAAGAACTCGGGCACAGCGCAATGCGCTTCGAAGACGTGTGTACGATTTTGGGAAACGACGCCGTGTACAGCCTGATCCGCCTGGGCGCCCTAGGCCGCGTCGGCTAGGTCAGTTAGTTCTGTCTGCAGCACAGGTGGCTTCGGAAGCGGATAGGTCCGGCGGCGCTTGGGGATCATCAAGAGCGCCACGACCAAGCAAGCCACGCCCACAAAGGGGTCGGCGAATGAGACGAGTACTCCACACGCGCTTAGAAACGCCCAGAAGCCCATTCGGATCGGACGCGCCATCGGATCGACTCGCCACACGCGTCGTGCTGCGAGGATCGCGATCCACAAAATCAACGCGAACGCGCCGAAGTACACGCTGAAACCAAACCAGACCAATGGTGTGAGGTGACCCCCCTGCACAATCTTCACGCCTTCCGCCGGTTGCACGGTCAAGAAGTACGCAATCGCAGCTTCGCCCAACATCGGCGCACACGAATGCGAGAACTCTTGCGGAAGCAGTAGCGAACCATCGAGCCACGGCCACGCGCTCGAACTCATCTGTGCACTGAGCGTGTACGCGTGGTCAAAGCGTCCGTTGCGACGCGCTGCTCCAACACCAAACGCACTCGCCGCAGTTCCAAAGCCATCGAGCACCGGACCGGCGTCCACGTCGTAGGTCCACTCGCCTTCGTAGTGGTCACGCGTGTACTCACGGAAGCCCGTCGCCCACTCGACCTCCTGCCAGAACTCGGCTTCGTGAACCGCATACCAACGCTCTGCATCCTGTGGCCACAGCTCCGGCGCAAAGATCAGAATCCACGAGGTCCCAATGCCACGACCCGGCTGCACGTTGATGGGCATCGAATTACCCTGCAGATCCACCCGAAAACGCGGCAACCCAAGCTCATCGTCATAGGGCGCCACAAACGCTCGTCGCGCTCGCTGCACAAACTCGGAATGGTCGGTGCCTAACACGCGATCGGCACGACGAATCCAAGCAATGGAGGCCAACACGTCGATCGGATACGTCTCGTTGGGGTAGTCCTGCAGAACACCGTGCGGCGAGCGATCCAGATCCGCCGCAAGCGTCTCGACCTGATCGCGCAGAAACCTTAGGTCGCGACCGTTCTCGGTCAGCACTTCGTAACTGGTGAGACCACTGATGAGCAGCGAACGAAAGAACACATTCTCGTCGTGCAGGTAGTCGTCGCCCCAGTGGGTTCGAACCCAGGTGTGATGCCCGGGGTCCATGATGAGGTCACGAGCCGCCTCGATACTCTCCGAGGCGTAGGATACGTCCACGCCTTGGTCGGCAAGCTGTTGCGTTGCGTTCAAATAGAACACGCAGGTGAAGATCGGCCACTCGGTTTGCGGCACATCGTAGAGAGGTACGCGAGTCGCTTCGCCTGAAGCCACACGCTCACGAGCCCAGGGTGCGATGCGATCACTCAGGTTGCGATGAAGATCGAGTGCGCGTTGCGGAATCCCCGGTGCACCCATCGCGTCATCGCGAATGTCACGCGCAGCGATCAATCCAGGAACCAGGAAACACTCCGCCGCGCCAAGTACAGCGAGGCCGGCGGTGAAGAGCGCAGCAATGCGGATGAACTTGTCCATGCACCCAGGCTGAGGCGCTCAAACCCCTGATGCAGCAAGGGTTTGAGCGAACGGTCGCAAACCGAAGTCGAACGGTCACAACCCGATCATGAGCCCACGCAACCCACCGGCGCACTGGCCGATGAGTGGAGCAAACCACATACTGAAAAGGAAGGTGAGTCAAACCCTCAAAGCGCTGAACGAGATTCGAAAAGAGGTTGGGGCCTTCGGCGCCCGACTCGATTCCCTCGAGGAGTCTCTTGCTGGTGAACTTCGCGCCGTCGGCGCCGTCATGGCGCAGGTACGCGACCTACTGGCTGACCGCTTGGACCAGCGGGACCGAATCGAGGACCACGAGCATCGTATTCGTAAACTCGAAGAAAGCGCGTAGTCAGGTCAGGAGGGTTAGAGCCCAAAACGTTTGCGAAGATCCCTCGCTGCTGCGCGTGACACGGGCGCTTCGCCACCGTTCTTCAGGTGCGCGGTATATCCACCAGAGGCGAGACCTTCCAAACGCGCGACCTGATCCAAGTTGATGATCGCGCGCCGATGAACCCGCACGAAAGGCTCGCCTCCGAGTTGCTCCAAAAGATCCTGCAGCGAGTGGTCCGTCAGATGCTTCGCATCGCCGACGAACACCGTGACCAACGCACCGTCGTAGAGCGCGTGTGAAAGCGCCGCGACGTCGACCAACACCGCATCATCCCCAACCCGCAACGCCAGTCGGTCCGCTTTCGGCGTGATGCGTTCCAACGCTTCAGCGAGACGCGGTGCGTCGATCGGCTTCAACAAGAAGTGCACAGCGTGCTGCCGAAACGCTTCAACTGCGTGCTGTTCATGCGCGGTCACGAAGATGACCGGAATCCCCCGCTTGTGCGCAAGCTCCGCGGTCTGGAGCCCATTCATACCCGGCATGTCGATATCCAAGACCGCCACATCAATTCGCGCAGGGTCCAGCGCTGCCAACGCTTCCTCTCCATCGCGACACTCGGTGATCGTGTGTCCACCCAACGCTTCAAGAAGACGAATCAGACGCTTCCGCGCCATCTTCTCGTCGTCCGCAATCAAGATCTTCACAGCCGCACCGTCACCAAGGTGCCGTCGACACCTGCACGCGTCGAACGTTCGATCTGAAGCGACGCGTGAACCAAACCCAGCCGTCGTTCGGCTGTCGCGATTCCAGTTCCACCCTCGCGTCGACCTTCGTACGACCCCGCGTTCCAGATCCGTACGCCCTCGGTGTCGACCTCCAACCGCATCGGCGCATCCGTGGTGCCATGCGTTAGACCGTTTTCAAATAGCGGCAGAAGCACGAGCGGCGGCACGCTGGTCTCGGGAACCTGCAACTCGGTCTCCAGTCGATAGCGCTCGTCATCGCGCAGTGCGTACAACCCATGAAGCGCTACCAAGAGCTCGACCTCGCGTTGCAAGGGCCACATGGGTTCGCGAATACCGTCGAAGAGCGTGCGCAACATGCTCGAAAGCTCCAAAAGCGCTTTCTCTGCGACCGCCGGATCTTCGCGACACCACTCGGCAATTGCGCCAAGGGTGTTGAACAAGAAGTGCGGGTCGAGATGCTGCCGAATCGCGAGTAGGCGCGCGTCTTCCGCTTCGCGCGAGAGCAGCCCGACCGCGCTCGCAAGCTCAATATCGCGACCGAGAACCCAGCCAGCGATCAAGACCAGCGCCACCAACGCGACCAACGCCGGTGGGTGCAACACGTAGGAGTCGTAGCCAAGTTCCCAGGGGACCCAGAGTGTGGTCGCCGAAACGATGGCGACCACCAACACGAAGTAACCCAGCAAACCGACGACGCTTCGATTCCAAGCACGCCACGCTGCAGGAACGACCAGGACGAACAGCAAACAGAAGCCGGCAAGGAGGCATGCTCCTTCGACACGTTGGGTTGCCCACGCTTCAGTCGCGATCAGCGACGCGCTCACCAACGCGATAGGAATCGCGCGTCGTGGCGTGTTGAGCGCAGACCACGTTTCGACAACCAGGCTCACCAGACGCCGCCGGCCTCCGCGAGCTTGGTCAGTTTTGGTTCGCGCTCCACGGCTTCCGCAAAGGCTTCTGGCTCCTCTTCTCGACACATGTACGCGTGCCATTCCAGCAGTCGGTGGACGTCGCTGTTCTTCTCGTCGACGACCGCGACCAATTGCGGAAGGAAGCACACCACGCCCGCGAAATCGTACAGCCGAAACAGCTTGGTGTATTCCGCCTCCCAGTCCGTGTCCGTCTCCATCGCTACCCGAAGCACAAATGGCTCAGGAGGCGGCTGGATACGAAGACTCAACGCAACATCGAGCAAGAACTCCACTGCTGCACGCCGTTCGAGACGAGCGGCAGCAATAAAGAACGGGGCGAGATCTTCCGCGCTCAGCGACACGACATCTTCGTCGAGCCAGCCATCAATGCAGCTCGATTCGTATTCGGTTTTGGGGAATTCCAGCGCGTTCCGCAACGCGACTCGCGCCGCAAGCAAGCCGAGCACACCATTGCGAACGCGCCAATCCAACCAGTGCAGCTCTGAGAGTTCCCAATCGCGACACGCCACGCCGTTGAGCTCACTAAACACCGCCTGAGCGTGATCGCTATCGGGAATGTCATCTCCGATCGCCTTCAACTCCGTCACCATGTCGTCGGTGCCAAGGTTCAGCGCATGGAGGATTCGAGCAACCAACCTGTGCATCGTGTGGATCGAGATCCGACACCTCACACTTGGTTCTCCACCCACATCGCGTCGGATCAACCACGGCTTCACGTAGTCCGGTACGGCGCTCCAGTGGTACGACTGGATGTTGCCGTCGATGACCATCCACTCGTCGCCGTAGTTGCTGTCCGAGTAGTGCAGGTCGTTCATGTAGATGCTCTTGTTCCATCCGCGAAGCATCGCTACCAGAGCCTGGAGATCTTGCTCGCCCCCGTCGATTGGCGGTGTTGCCCCCAGCTGATCGGCGGCACGCTGCGAAAACGAGAGCGACCCAAAGTCCGCGTCGCTCAGGGCACGCGACTCTTCCTCGCTCAGTGGTGGATTAACGTAGAGCCAACCGAAAGAGACTTTCCCCATTCGCGGAGCATCGCACTACAGACGCACCAACGTCTTGCCCTTCGCGTGACCCTCTTCCACGTGGCGAATCGCGTCCGGAATCGACGCCAACCCCTCAAAACGACGCCCGATGTGCGGCTTCACCTCACCGCGCGAAATCATGTCGGCCACCACGCCCAGGTCTTTGGCGTTGGGGTTCGCCATCATGTTGGTCATCTTCTTTGAACCGATCGATGCGAAGGATCCGAGCAGGAGAACCTGCCAGAAGTACTTCGTATCTCCACCAACCTGAAGGTACGTGCCGCCGTTCTTGAGCACAGGCCGATAGTCAAAGATCGAACGGTATGCCGCGACGTCGATGACGGCATCAAACTCAACACCGAGCTTGGTCACGTCTTGGTCGGTGTAGTCGACAACATGGTCCGCGCCGAGTTCACGAAGCATCTCCAGTGATGCTGTCGAACCTACAGCGGTCACTTCTGCACCCAGCGCCTTGGCGATCTGAACCGCGTACGAACCAACACCACCGGAGGCACCCGTAATGAGAACGTGTTGCCCCGGCTCCACCTTGGCGTGATCCCGAATCGCTTGAAGCGCGGTCACCGACGACACCGGCACCGTGGATGCTTCGTCGAGCGCAATTCCCTCAGGCTTCTTTGCAAGGAGCTTGGCCGGTGCAGCGACAAACTGCGCAAAGCCACCTTGCTTGTGCGACGAGAGATCGCCCATGACTTCGTCGCCGACCTTGAACTCGGTCACTTCGGATCCCAGCTCAACAACGCGTCCTGAAACGTCGCCACCCAAGATCGGATGTCGCGGCTTGGTGAGTCCAAACATCAGACGGACGAGAAAGGGATCCGCGCGAAGCAGATGCCAGTCACCCGCATGCACAGACGCAGCGACGACCTCGATCAGGACTTCGTCCGGTCCGGGCTGTGGACGCTCCACTTCGCGGAGCTCGAGCAAATCGGGAGAGCCGTACCGAGGTGCCACCACCGCGTGCATCGTCGAAAGCACCATTCCGCTATCCATCGTGAGTTCCATTGTGTCTCCTGACTAACTTACGCCGTATGCTTACCGTGTAAGTTTAGAAATGCGCCTCGTCAAGAGGAAACTTACGGCGTATGTTCATCGAGTCCGAAATGGCTAAAACAAAAGGGAAATCACGAAATCTATCTCGCGCGAAGGTCTTGGCAGCCGCAGTGACCTTGGCCGATCGCGAAGGCATCGATGCGCTCTCGATGAGGGCGCTCGGCCGCGAGGTCGGAGTCGAAGCAATGTCGCTCTACAACCATGTGAAAAACAAAGACGACCTCTTGGACGGGATCGTCGAGCACGTTGCCGGCGAGTTGGAGTGTCCCGGGCTGGAGCACTGGAAAGCCGCGATGCGGCAACGCGCCATCACCGCGCACGATGTGCTGATGCGTCATCCTTGGGCGACCAAGTTGATCGTGTCGCGCGCAAACGTCGGTCCCAACATGTTGCGCTACGTGGATGCAACACTCGGATGTTTGCGGAGTGCCGGGTTTTCATGGGCGATGTGCGATCACGTGTGGAACGCGATCGACGGATACGTGTATGGGTTCACGCTGCAGCGTTTGAACTTCCCGTTTGAGCCCGAGGAGTATCCGATTGTTGCCGCGCAGTATTTGCCGACGTTGCCCGAGGGCCAGTACCTGCACCTTCGAGGGCTGACCGAAGAGGTCATCGCGCGTCGTCACGATGGGATTCAGCATCTGGAACTTGGCTTGGATGTGATGCTGGACGGCTTCGAGCGCTTGCTCGATAGGTAAAAGTGGCGGCGCGGGCTTCCGTTGGGGAGAGAGGGGATTCTCGCTTGGACGGTACGGCACCGCGCCGCCTTAAACGAACGTGGGGCCCTAGAAACGAACGTCAATCTTTGACGGGCGCGTACGCACTCCTACACTTGGCAGGTGCGTTACTTCCTTGTTTTCGTGGTTACATTGTTGGGTTGCGGCGATTCAGGTCCGCCGCCCGATCCCGCCCATGGCATCGTTATCAACGAGGTGGCCGCATTGGGCGCCGAGTTCGTCGAGCTCTACAATCCGACGTCTGAGCCCGTTGATCTCACCGGCTACATCATCGCCGACGGCCAGGGGCGCAACGAGCCTCGACGCGATGTTGCTGTTCGCCTGGAAGCAGGCACGGTCATCGCACCAGGTGAGTACCTTGTGGTGATCACAAACCTCGGCGATGCGGCGCTTCCCGGATTGCAAACGTTGTGTGGGTCCGATGGGCCACCGACTTGCTACCACGCGTCGTGGGGCGTTGGCGCGGACGGCGACACGATCTTTCTCGACACGCAAGACGAGCGCCCGACCATGATCGAGTATCCCGCCGAAGCAGTCCCGGAAGGTCAGAGTTGGGGACGGATTCCAAACGGGACCGGATCGTTTGTTCCGAACATCCCGACACCGGGTCGCGACAACATGATGATCGATCCGCTCTTCGATGGTGGGTTCGATGCAGCGACGGATGCCGCGATGGACGATGCAGGTGCGGACGATGCAGGTGCGGACGACGCGGGCGCGGACGCGGGAAGCGACGCTGCGACCGACGCAGGAACCGACGCTGCACCGGATGACGCAGGAACCGACGCTGCACCAACCGACGCAGCAACCGACGCTGCACCAACCGATGCCGGCACAGACGCAGCGACCGACGCAGGCACGTAGGTAAATCCTAGGGACGCGTTTACTGGTTCACCGGACCTCGCGAAATCCGACAGTTATTCCTCGGAAATTTCGACCGCTATCGAGAATCCGCTGGCAACGCAGGGGATAATTCTCTCGCGTGGAGCCTCGACAACGTCGAGCGATCGTCCGCCAGAAAAACCGCCCATCAACGTCGGCCTTTTTCGGCGATTCCAGAAAACCCTCGCGGAATTGAGCGAAACCAACGCAGGTCCGGGTAAGCAGTAAACGCGTCCCCAGAATTCACTCCACGCTGGGTGTCTCACTCGCGGATAGGCTTTAGGCATGAGCGCCCTCAACTTTGCCCACGCGTGTACGCGCGAATGGTTTGAAGGCGCGTTCGACGCACCCACTCTCGCTCAACGCAAAGGGTGGCCTTCGATTTGGGCCGGCGACTCCACGCTTCTTCTCGCTCCCACAGGCTCAGGCAAGACTCTCGCAGCGTTCATGGTTGCGATCGATCGCCTGCTCTTCGGCGAACCACCCAAGAAGAAGGGTGTGCGCGTTCTTTACGTCTCGCCGCTCAAAGCTCTAGGCGTGGACGTGGAACGAAACCTTCGGGCTCCACTCGCTGGTGTTCGCGCTATTGCGCAACGTGATGGAGCCGACATCCATGATGTCGTCGTCGGCATTCGTTCCGGCGACACACCCTCCAACCAACGCACTCGGATGTTACGACATCCACCCGATGTCCTGATCACCACGCCCGAGTCGCTCTACCTGATGCTGACCTCGCAAGCGGCAAAGATCCTCGAGACGGTCGAGACGGTGATCATCGACGAGATCCACTCGGTGGTTCCCTCCAAACGCGGAACTCATCTCGCGCTCACATTGGAACGCCTGGAGTCGATCTGCGAACAACCGGTTCAACGCATTGGGCTCAGCGCCACACAGCGTCCACTCGACGAAGTTGCGTGCTTCTTAGGTGGCTTCGACAACCACAAGCCGCGACCCGTGAAGATCGTCGACGCGGGACACCACAAAGCGTTCGACATACGGATCGAGGTCCCGGTCGAAGACATGGCTCGGTTGGATCTCGAAAAACAGGACCCCGACGAAGCGGGACCGATCTCGATCTGGCCCGCCATCCATCCACGCTTGGTCGAACTGATTCGCGAACACCGAAGCACCATCGTGTTCGTCAACGGTCGACGCCTGGCGGAGCGCCTCGCTTTAGCGATCAACGAAACCGCCGAAGAAGACTTGGCTCGTGCACACCACGGCTCATTGGCCAAAGACATCCGCAGTGACATCGAGGACCGCCTGAAACGCGGCGACCTTCCTGCGATGGTGGCGACCTCGTCGTTGGAACTCGGCATCGATATCGGTGCTGTCGATTTGGTCATTCAGATCGAGGCACCGCCAAGCGTGGCATCGGGCATCCAACGCATCGGTCGTGCGGGTCACCAAGTTGGCGCCGTGTCGTTCGGTCGCATCTTCCCCAAGTACCGGCACGACCTGCTCGCGTGTGCGGCAGTCACCCAACACGTTCACGAAGGACGCGTGGAAGCCACCTACTACCCGCGCAATCCGCTCGACGTACTCGCCCAACAAATCGTCGCGATGGTGGTGAGCGAACCGGGCATCGAAGTCGACACGCTCTACACCCAAATCAAACGTGCCGCCCCCTTCCACGACTTGCCACAGCGCTCGTACGAAGGCGTGCTCGATATGTTGAGCGGGCGCTTCCCTTCGGAGCGCTTTGGTGAACTTCGCGCACGCATCACCTGGGACCGAATCGAAAACACGCTTCAACCGCGTCGCGGCGCCAAGATGCTGGCGATCGCAAACGCAGGAACGATTCCCGACCGGGGGTTGTACGGCGTGTTCCTCGCCAGCAGCGACAAGCCCGTCCGCGTCGGTGAACTCGACGAAGAGATGGTGTTCGAATCGCGCGAAGGTGAAGTCTTTCTGCTCGGTGCGACCTCGTGGCGTATCGAAGAGATCACGCATGACCGAGTGATGGTCACGCCAGCTCCGGGTGAACCCGGCAAGATGCCGTTCTGGCACGGCGATCGGCCCGGTCGTCCGATCGAGTTTGGTCGCGCCATCGGTGCACTCGCTCGCGAACTGACCACGATGCCCTCTGCGGATGCAGTCGGAAAGCTCGTCGATGCCCACGGTCTGGATGTTCGGGCGGCCGACAACTTGGTTCGCTACCTACACGATCAGAAAGCGGCGACGGGTGAGATCCCCACCGACAAGCGCATCGTGGTCGAACGCTTTATCGATGAGATCGGTGATTGGTGTGTGACGGTGATGACGCCCTTTGGTGCGCAGGTTCATGCGCCCTGGGTCACCGCGGTGACCGCGCAGCTTCTTCAACAACGAGGCATCGACGCAGACTCCATGTGGAGTGACGACGGCATGGTGTTTCGCATGGCCGAAGTCGACGAAGCACCGGATGTCGACCTCTTCTTTCCCGATGCCGACGAAGTCGAGCGCTTGGTGACACATCGACTGGGCGAAACCGCACTCTTTGCAGCACGCTTCCGAGAGAACGCAGGACGTGCGCTACTGCTTCCGCGTCGTCGACCGGGCAAACGGCAACCGCTTTGGGCACAACGTCGCAAGTCGTCACAACTGCTCAACGTCGCGAGCGAGTTCCGCGACTTTCCAATTCTGCTGGAGACGTACCGCGAGTGCCTCAAAGACGTGTTTGATCTTCCTGCGCTCGTGCAGCTGCTCAAAGACGTTCAGGACCGCAAAGTACGCGTGACCACCGCCGACACACGGATCGCATCACCCTTCGCGTCAGCCCTACTCTTTCACTACGTCGCCAGCTTCATGTACGAAGGCGACGCCCCGCTCGCCGAACGACGTGCGCAAGCTCTTACGCTGGATCATGCGCAGCTTCGCGAGCTTCTGGGCGAACCCGAGCTGCGCGAACTGCTTGATGCCGATGCCGTCGAAGAGGTCGAGCGGCGACTGCAAAAACTCGAGTACCCGATCAAGCACGCCGATGCCGTCCACGACCGGCTCCTTGCGCTGGGCGACCTCACCAAAGACGAGATTGCGGTTCGAGCCGCGCCCGAGTTGGATGTCAGCGCGACTCTGAAAGAGCTCACGCAACATCGTCGGGTCGTCAAGACGCGCATTGCGAACGAAGAGCGCTACGTCGCCGTCGAAGACATCGCCAAGTACCGAGATGCGCTGGGCACCGTGTACCCACCTGGACTTCCACAGTCGCTGCTCGGTCCCGTGGACGATGCGTTGGGGCAACTCATTGCGCGTTTCGCTCGCACGCACGGTCCGTTCACGGCGGAAGAAATCGTCACCCGATTCGGAATCGGAATCGGCCCAGTCAGTTCCGTCCTGCGCGCACGAGCCGAAGACGGTCGCCTCGTGGAAGGCGAGCTGCTTCCAACGCGACTTCTGCACGAACGCGGTCGCCGTGGTGGACGCGAGTACTGCGACCCCGAAGTCCTCAAGCAGATCAAACGCCGTTCGCTGGCCAAACTGCGCGCACAGGTTGAACCTGTCGACCCCAAAGCCTACGTGCGCTTTCTTCACACGTGGCAGGGGATCGGCAGCGACCGACGCGGGACCGATGCAATCGCCACAATCGTCGAACAGCTTCAAGGCGCGCCGCTGACGATCTCATCGCTCGAGTCGCGCGTGTTTCCGGCGCGTTTGGGGCACTTCGATGCACGTGACTTGGACTCGTTGTGTGCAGCAGGTGAAGTCGTCTGGCGTGGTGTCCAGTCACTCGGTACACGCGACGGACGTATCGCGCTCTACTTGGCGGACCACTATTCCCTGCTCGCGCCCACGACCGAAATCGTCGAAGGCGAGTTGGCCGCTGCACTTCGCGAACTCTTTAACCGAAAGGGCGCACTCTTCTTTCGAGATCTTGTCAGCGACACCGGACGCTTGGGCGCCGACGTATTCGAAGCACTCTGGGACATGGTGTGGGCCGGCGAAGTCACCAACGACACCCTCGCGCCAATCCGATCCCTGCTGGCAGGAAAGAAACGAACGGGTCGCGGAATCGCCTCTCGGGGTCGCGCGCGACGAGGCCGTCCGGTTGCACCTCCGGGAAGCGAAGGGCGTTGGTCGCTTCTTCCAAATGCAAGCGGCTCGCACACTGAGCGCATGCAGGCGTTGACGGCTCAACTTCTCGAACGTCATGGCGTGCTCGTGCGTGAAGTCGCGTCGGCCGAACATCTCGATGGCGGGTTCAGCGCGATCTACCCAGTCCTCAAGAACATGGAAGAGATCGGTCGCACGCGACGCGGCTACTTCATCGACGGGCTGGGCGCCACGCAGTTTGCGTTGCCGGGTTGCGAAGATCGGCTGCGCGACCATCGCGATCCCAGCGAAGAAGGAAGTGTCGCGGTGGTGCTGGCTGCGGATGACCCTGCCAATCCGTATGGGGCTGCGTTGCCTTGGCCCAGCGAAGGCGACGGTGAACGACCCAAGCGTGCGGCAGGTGCGCAAGTCATTCTCTTTGAAGGCGCGTTGGTTGGCTACATCAGCAAGAGCGGCGAACGACTGACGACGTTCCTTCCTGAAGCGGAACCGGAACTCGGACGCGCGGCACGCGCGCTGGCTGACGCCGTGGGTCGTGGATGGGGAGTCCAACGCGGCCGACGTGGTGGAGCCGGTGTTGTGATCGCGCGTATCAACGACAACGACGCACCGAACTCGCCCTTTGCTCAATACCTGCTGGACGCCGGTTTCCGACCGGCGGGCAAGGGACTCTTTCGTCGCATCGAACCCAACTGATCGAGTGACGAATCGTCACTGGGTGGCGTGTCTTCGTTGACGGAACGTCGGCGTCGCCACCCCAAATCTGCAAATTCCTCGAGGTTTGGGTTGGAACACTTGCTGCTTTGTAGGTGGGCATGATCTCGATTCTCATGGTCCACGCCGACACTCCTCACGGACGTCAATGGCTCCGCGATCAACTTCCCCACGCAGCACGCCAAGGTGATTCGCTGATCGTGCGCCACGAAGGCGGCGAACTTGACGCCGTTCTCTTCGCCGAAGAACTACGCGTCGATGCGTTGGCTGCTGGTCATCGCCTCGCGATTGGTCTTGCCGAACGCATCGAAGGTACGTCGATGACGCTTACAGTCACCGCAGCAGCGAGAGCTCTGCGACGTGCACGCGATTTGAACGGCGACATCACCCTCTCGCACTCGACACTGCTCGCCGCGGCGTAGTTGCCGTTTGCCTCGTCGCCGCGTTGCTCTGCTCGGCTAGTCGACCACAACGCAACGAAAGCCGACATCCGGCGCCGGGTCGGTTTCGAAAGATGCGTTGCTTGGTTCGGGTTCGAGCTCCGGCTTGTTTCGCCAGCGACCCCCGCGGACGACGTAACCCTCTTGATGCGGTGTGCTCGTCCATTCCCACACGCGACCGGTCTGCAAACGGTCGGCGCCTAGCGCTTTGACGCACAGATCCCACTCTTCGTTCGTCGGCAAACGTTTCCCTGCCCACTGCGCATACGCCACAGCATCTTCGTACGACACAGCGGTCACCGGACCGCTACCCGTCGCGCCCGCGGACGCGCCACCGATCGAAATCCGGAAGCGCTCAAACTCCTCCGCACTCACACAATCCGCATCGACCAACAGCGAGCCCACGCGAAACATCGGCCGCTGATCGGACCCTGCGTATTCCACGAAAAGGTCGCGCATCACCGGCGGACGCGGAGCACCTTCTCCGGCTTCGTGCGTACGGCCAGGGATCGGCAACTCCCGCCAACGGTCCTCGCGCGGAAGCGCTTGCCAAGCACTCCAATCCGGAAAGGGTCGTGGCGTCGGCAAGAGTGTCGAGGGTGTGAGATCCAAAAGCGAGACCACCGCTTCGGTTCCAAGAAGATCCGCGAGTTTGTCGTACACCAACGACCACGAACCAAAGCGGTCTTGGGGTTCTTTCGCCAGCATGCGATCCACAAAACGACACACCGCGGTCGGAACTTTTGCCACGTCACCAAGCGGTGGTGGATGCGACGTCGCGATCGCTTTGAGAATCTCAAAGAGGTTCGGGGGTGGGCCTTCGAAGTACGGATGACGCCCGCTCAGAAGTTCAAACAAGAGCATGCCGAGCGTGAACATCCCGCTTTGAACCAAGCGCTTCTCGCCTCGTACTTCCTCAGGCGAAAGGTAGGAGATGTCCGCTTGAAGCGGCATCAGTGCTGCACCCACGGTTTGTCGTGCACGCGTCGATGTCAGTTCGACCTCTGCGCGCACCCGACCATCCGCGGTCAGCAAGAGCTCTTCGGCGCCGATGTGAAACGCGACACCTGTCGTCCACAAGGGCACAAGCCGTTGAGCGAGATCCAATACGGTCGGTGCAGGCAGCGCACCGGCTTGTGCGATGTCGGAGAGCGACGTTCCGTCCAGTTTCTCCACAACGAGCGCGTGAATACCGTCATCTGCACCGTACGCCGCAACGACTTGCGCAGCCGGGGTTCCGCGGAACATCGCAAACTCTGCAGCCGACTTTCGAAACCCCTCGAGGAAGTGCGCTTCGTCGTACGCAAAGCCATCCGGCCGTCGCACTTCAACCCAACGTGCCTGAGCACCTCCACGAAACGGACCTGCACCGAGGGGAACCTCGAGCCCGAGAACCCCGGACCGCGTTCCGGTCCGCGACACCACGGTCGATCGACCCAACACGAACTGCGGCTCGAACTTCACGACGCCTCGCGAAGCGGTGCAAAAGAAAGGTCCGGCGGGGATGCCTTGGCCGGTGTGATTCGGACGTCGATGCTCACGCGTGCTGCATTCTGAGGTGGTCGAGCCCCGTGGACGTGAAGCGGTGTAAACAAAACGACGTCGCCGCACTCAACGGGCACCGGAACCAACGCATCGACATCGTAGATGGCGGCAACTGGTTCACTCTTCGACACGATGTTCATCGACTCCCGAAAGGGAAGGATGTGCAGCGCCGATGGACCTGTGGCGTCGGTCAGCGCGATCCACACGTTCCGTTCATCGAGCCCATGCGCAAAACCAAAATCCGTATGGGCTCGCACAACTCCACGTGTGTCTCCCGGAACCAGGATGCGAAAGTGCGCGTAGGTCTGCGCCCACACCCGGTCCCAGGGCAGCTCGGGCAGCACCCGACGCAACACAGCGTGAAACCGACGTCGAAACTCAGCCTCGACCGAGGCCTTGGTCAACCGCGTTGCGAGTTCGAGAGCACGCTGTCCCTCCACCCGAATCGACTTCAGGGACGGGGTCTGAAGCCCTTCGAGCGCCAGCCGTTGAAGCGTCCATTCGACCAACGCTGAAACATCACAGTGTCGGCGGTCCAAGTCCCACGCCGGAAGGAAGCCGGTGAGTGCCAGCGGACGTGCACGCATCGGATGCAACGATACCACCGCCTGCTAGCCTCTCCGCCATGGCTTTGCGGTGGTTCCTTGTCTTGGTGGTGCTGGGTTGTGGCGCCAAAACCGGTTTACCCATCCCCGAGTTCGATCTCGACGCGACGGTCGAAGACACCAGTAGCGACACACCGCCGGATGTTCCGCCCGACACGCCAATCGACGCGTTCGATGCGGGAATGTGCATTCCATTTCGTACCCGCGCGGATCTCGCAACGTTGGACATCTTTGTGTTGATGGACACGTCTGGATCCATGAACGAAGAAACGGAAGCGGGTTCAACCAAAGCCGAAGCGGTTTCCGACGCGTTGAGTGGATTCGTGCGGGCACGCGAATCAGAAGGCTTGAGCGTCGCGCTGACCTTCTTCCCGTTTCAAGACATCGACATCCCCGAGTTCTGCTCGAACGACCGACAGTGCGCGGGTGTCGAAGACGCGTGTCTGCAGCCCGACATCTGTCTTCCCAGTGGTTCGCAGTTCTGTCGCAACGATGGAGACTGCGACGAGTCGGGTGACTTCTGTGAACCGCTCGGTCGTTGCGGTGGTGCTGCGGTAGGCGGCGATCCTGAACTGTGTCTCGCGATCGGCGATCCCGTTTGCAGTGACGGCTCGCGCTGCGTCGACTTTGGTCTCTGCGAAAACCGGACGTCGTGTGACCCCGGCGACTACAACCGACCCGAGGTCCGACTCGGTGAACTTCCCGGCAACGCGATGGCATTCGCGAATGCCTTGGAAGCACGCGAGTTCGAAGGCGGCACGCCCACTCTTCCCGCATTGACGGGTGTGTTGAACCGAGCACGAAGTCGTTCACGTACCAGTCCGGGCAGCAAAGTCATTGTTCTCCTCGCAACGGACGGTTTTCCTGCGGCGTGCGACCCCGAAATCGACTTCTTGGACCCGGATCCAATGCTGGGCATCGATGCTCCGGTCGAAATTGCTGCGATGGGTGCAGCCGATGGAATCCAAACCTTCGTCATCGGCGTGTTCGCACCCGAAGAAGAAGCGGATGCGCGTCGTAATCTTTCTCGACTCGCCGTCGCGGGCGGCACGGACGAGGCACTGGTCATCACCACAGACGAACCGGTCACCGAAAACCTGCTGCGTGTGCTGAACGAACTCCGCGACGACGTTCAAACCTGCGTGTACGCGATTCCAGCAGCAGGCGCCGTTCCTGACCCGCGTGACCTCTTTGTCCGGTTGGTCGAACGCGGTGGTGAAACGATCGAGTTGGAACGCGTCGACAACGCGGATCAATGTGACGCCGTACCCTTCGGCTTCTATTTTCAGCAAGACATCGAGATGGGAGCACGCCCAGGTTTTGTGGAGTTGTGTCCCCTTGCGTGTGAGCGCGCCGAACCGATCGACGTCACCGTCGAAATGGAAGCCGGCTGTCGCGACCTCTAGTTTTGAGACACTGCTTAGGGACGACGACGTGCAAAGCGCTCACGCGCTTTCTTTCGTTCCTCGTCTCGGTTCTTCGGCGGTGCTTTTGTCGTCATCCCATCGACGAGCTTGCGCGTGATCTTCGCGATCTCTTCCACGGAGTCTTCGAAGAGCGTCTCGTTGGCCTTCGACGGCTTTCTTGTTCCCGCAACCTTGCGCACGAATTGAAGTGCGGCTTCGTGGATCTCTTGATCGGTCGCAGGCGGGTCAAAGTTGAAGAGCGGTCGGATGCTTCGGCACATGCGCGGAGCGTACGCTCAAAGGGCGTAGCTCGACAGACCCACCGGTTTTCCCTTGAGTCCTGCGCTCACCCAAAGTGTTTTGCCGTCCGCAGAGAACGCGACCTGCTCCAGATCCATCGATCCTGTTCCTGGAACCTTGACGTGATGCTTCTCGAATCGTTGAACGACCTTCTTGGTCTTGATGTCGATCAGCGCGACGGTTCCATCGTCTCGTCCAACCGCGAGCAAGTTTTTGTGCGCCGCAAGTGACGTGACTGCGGGTTTGCGCTTGCGCTCCGGTGCGGCATCGATCCGTGCGAGACGTTGACCCGTGCGTGGATCGTGAATGTCGATCCGTGATTTGTTGGTCGCCACGACCAACTTGTTCGTCCCCGTAAACCCGATGCGCCAGGAAGACTGGTCGCCGCGTTCGATGGTTCGAACGTGGTCCATGGAATCCCAGTCGAACACGTGACAGTCCGGCCCAAAACACGCGAACCACTTTCGGTTCGGTGACACCGCTGCCGCGTTCATGTTCGTATAAAACTCGTCATCGTCGAGTTCGAGCTCGACCGCGAGTTCGGGGTAGGTCAGGAGCGTCACATGGATGCCTGTACGAAGCACCAACCACTCGTCGTCGACGACCACGAACGTACGCGCACTCGGAATCTTCGCTTTGCGAATCGTCTTGCCCGTATCGGGATTCAAGAACTCAAATCGATCACTTCCTGATCGGTGAACAACGAGTTCTCCGTCGATCCATTGGATACCCGTTCGGATCTCATAGGTTGGCTTTCCGCGCGTGAAGCGCCGGTGCCACAACAAGGTTCCGTCTTGGTCCCACGCCGCAACCGAAACCCGTCCACTCTCAGCCGCAAACACGCGTCCTTCGTCGTCGAACGCCATCCCGCTGACCGCTTCCCACTTGTGTTTTGCAGGGACGATGTACTGTGCGCTCGCGGCTGTCGTTTCTTGCGGCGTTGACGCGGCAAGCGTCGCGATCGGAGCGCCGACTTTGACCTTGGTGCCCTTTGGAACGATGCGCAGTCGCGCAGGCATGACGCCCCACGCGCCTTCGGGTTCATCTCGAAACGACTCGCCCCAGACGTCGTATGCGCCAGGCTCGACATGGATCGCGACCCCAACATCAAGCTTCGCCACCGGCTTCTTCTTGCTGACACGTGGCGTTTTCTTCAGAGGCTGATCTGCCAAGAGCCCCATCATCACAAGCACACCACTGTCGATCTGCACCGTGCCCAACTTTGTTGGAGACGTGGTCGGGTGCATCGCGATGACGCGTTCACGCTCGGCTTCCGCATCTGCATCGTCGTCTCCAGAGTAGGTTTCTGGAATGACGAACGCGCCGTCGATCTCGTACACATCGGCGACGCCACAACCACCCACAGCCGCAAGCACGCCGGTACCTTCGCCGACGGAAAACCGTCCGCGATTGCTCGATTCGCAAGCTCGTTCGAAGTCCGCCTCAGGGTCGTACGCCGGTGCATACGACCCATCGATGACGAGAATCTCGAGGAAGTTACTGTACGGGTTGACGACGCGACCGAGCGCGCGCAGTTCGGAGCTCACGGCTAGTCGAAGTCTTCTTCATCGTCGAAGTCGTACTCGTCGTCGGCGGGAGCCGGTGCACCAAAGCCCTTCGCTCCTGCAACTTCACCCGCTGCAATCTTGGCCTGACCCTTCTTCGTGGTCGGACCGAGATCACCGAGAATCTCTTCGAGTGCCTTTCGCATCTCAGCGAAGTCGGAAAACTGACGGAAGCGGAACAGGTCGTACGCGGTCCACATGAGGTCCGCACAAATCTCGACCGGTGTGCGACCCGTTGCTGCACCCAAACCGGGCAATGCGACCGACCGAATCGAGTTGGGTTCACGGGCATGCTGCTGGTGGACTGCCTGAAACGCTGCTGCACATGCGAGTGCAACGTTCATGCTGTCGCTGATGTCTTCGCTCGAGCCCACCATCGTGGGCGTGCTGATCAGATAACGCGGTAACTGTTTGCCAGTCTCGACACAGGTCGCAAAACCCACCGGCATCACGCCGTGGTACTGCTTCTTGATCTCGGCTTTGACCCGCTGCTCCACGCCCGAGCCAAAGTAGTTCTTGAGCACGGCGTCGAGTCCGCCGTCCATCGAGCCCTTGGAGTTGGTCGGACTCACCACGGCAGAGGTGAGTTGGTCGGTCATCGAACCGTGAACGATCTCGACTTCGGGGTTTTCCTCGAAGGTCTCACGCCAGGCGGCGATCATTTTCGGATTGATGTCAGTGAGAACGACTTTGATGCGCATGGGTCTCCTCGAGTACCGCCGGACCATACATACGGCGGCAGAGACAGGGAACTCCCTTGTGCAGCATCGGTTGCACCCGATGATTCGGCGTCCTAACCCTCGCCTATGAATTCGGGGGATGAGTCCGCTGTCGATGCCGACCTCGATGAGGTGCGGATCGGTGGTGAAGTTCGTGCAGCCGGGGGGCTTCACACCATTTCAGGTCTGCTCACCTTGCTCGGTGGCGTTCAGGTGGCCGGCACTGTGGTGTTTCGCTCCGACGTGATGAACTGGATCCCGTTCGTGTTCGTCGCAACAGGACTCACTGCTCTTGTGTGCGGAACACAAACGTACCGAGGGAAGTCACTCGGTGCGATTATCGCACTCGTGCTCTCGGGCCTGCACCTTCTCGGCGGCGGCGTTTGGTTCGTGGTCTTGCTTGGCAACGGAGTCGGCTCACTGCCGGTGTTGTTGACTCCCATGTTCGCGCTAGGTGCAGCCGCTCTTGGTGCATACGTGCTGCCGCGGATTCTCCGCATCGACGCAGCTCGCAAACGCTTGGCAGAAAAAGGACTCTCGTTCGGCGTATGAAATCGATCGCACTATTGTTGGCGTGCGCACTCGTGGCGTGCGGCCCCTCCCAAAACAACGTCGAACCCACACCGGTCTCGGCGGGCGGCGAGGAAAACGCACCCGTCGCGGAAGATGTGCAAGCTACGTTGACGCTGCCATTGCGACGTGACGTCGCCTCGACAGTTTCAGCTCCGGGTGTCGTTCGGTTCGTCACCGCAGCGGTCGCCACCGTAGGTTTGATCGCCGGGGCCACGCACGCCGCACGCAGTTCGGGAGAACCGATTCCCGATTGTCCACGTGTGACAGGAGAAGAGAACTTTGGTGCAATCGAGGGTGGTTGTTCCGACGACCGCGGAAATCGAATCGACGGACGCGTCGAGTTCGACGCACGCGGAGACATCGCAACGTATACGTTCCAAGATCTGCAACTGGACGAGTTCCGAATCAGCGGCACCGTTCGAGCGCGCACGGAGCGTCGTGCCGGCGACATCCAGAGTTCACTCGCTCAAGCGCAGCCACAACCAAGGCCGCCTTCGAACGAAGACTGGTGGATCGACATCGACGCGTTCGCGCCACTCAACGCAGACTCGCAAGCGGCCATGCGTCGTGCAGGCACGGACGAACCCGCGCCCGAAGAAGTGTATGTTCCGATTCGCATCAACTACGAAGCGCACCTTCGCGACAAAACGTACGACGGCAGTGGTTCGTTCACGATTGGTGGCTTCGGCTCGTTTGAAGCCGAGACACGGGCCGAAGTCGTCGACAACGATGTGTGCGGTTCAGAAGCGGCGTCGGGTGAAACCATTCTTCGCACGGAAAGTGATCAGCTTCGCATCGTGTACGACGGTGCCACCGACTGCGATCCCACCTCGACGGTGATCGTGGAGCGCGGCGAAGAGCGCCAGGAGCTCGCCGGCGTTCAGTGCTCAGCGGGCGGTCGTGCAGCGCTATGGCCGCTGCTCGCACTGTTCGTCATTCGTCGTCGCACGCGACGCTAGAGCTACTCAAACAGGTCGGGGATGATCCCGGTGTGGAAGCCTTGAAGCCCAAACTCTTGGACTTCGCTTCCGTCCTCGTTTCGAACCCCCATCATCTGAATGATGCTCGTGAGGAGATGGTTCGTGTCGTACGCCGAGTTGGTGTAGAAGCGCGCGTCGGCACCGGCCGCATCGAAGTGGTAGCCGCAACGCCCGGTCACGCCCGTATTGCCAGCCAAGATCCAGTTCATCTTGTTGGCGGAGTGGCCGTTGCCGTTGCCGAAGTCGCTGCACAGCACGCAAAGTGTGTGGTCGAGAACACTCTCTCCGTCGGGTCCTTCTGGAGTTGCCGCGAGCTTGTCGAGGAGGTCGGCGAAGTTCTCCACGAACATCCGGTAGCCGCTCAACAGCGGTGACGAAAACGTATTCGTATCGTTGTCGCGTGTCGGAACTCCGGTGATGGGGCTCGCCTCACCGTGCACCAACGTATGCCAAGCGGTGGAGTCATCGGCCGAACGCCACATCGCGACTTCTTGATCGACCTCGGGGATGCCGAAGAACGGGTTGTGCTGCTCGGTGTACTGAATGCGGCCCACGGGTGCGAGACCACATCCCATGCCGGCAGCCATCAACGTGTTCATCAACGGACCAAGCTCCGCCATGCCCATCCCCATGAACGGACTCCACGACGCTTCGCGACCGCCCATGAACAACGCTCCACCGGGCGGTGCGCATGCTGCGCGCTCTTCGATCTCAACCTCGACCGATCGAATCAGCGCCGCATGTTCATCGAGACGACGACGATCACGTGCATCGAGCCCAGATCGAAGCTCCGTGAAACTGGCGCGGACCGCATCGAGAACGCTGCTGTTGCGCTGTCGACGCGCCACCACTGCTGGATCGATCATCGGGCCATCAGGGCTAATGCCTGCGAAGAGCAGGTCGAACACGCGTGCTGGATTCTGATGGAGCGTGACGGGGTTCGACGGACCCTCGAAAAAGAAGTTGCTCACGTACTCGGGACGATCACGCTCCGGCCGTCCGGACACACCAAGGTCGATCGAGGCTCGCGCGTGACTGCCTCCGAGGATCCGACGACCGATGAAGTTCTCCACCGACTCGCCGTTGGGACCACCTGACGCAGGGCCATCGATGATGTTGTCGATGTGGTTGCTGCCGTCGCCACCAAACGCGTCGGCCATGAGCGTTCCCGTGAGCGCGCTTTCTTTCTTGCCGTCGTGCCCGTGCGAGTGTGAGCCGAGAAGATGCTGCGACGCGTTGTCGATGTTGGACACGAACAGACAACGATCGCGATGGCGCTCAAGCGGTGCGGTGATGGTGGGCAGCGTGAAGCTGTAGCCGGTTCCGCGCGGCTGGAACTCTTGGCTTACGGTGCCCATCGCGTAACTCATCACAATGATGCGAACGGGAGGTGCGTCTGCTGCAGCACGAGCGGGCGTCTGGAACTTGCTCAGGAGAGGGAGTGCAAGCGCAGCACCACCGGCACCCTTGAGAAAACGGCGTCGATTCAGCTTTTTCACGGCGATTCCTCCTGAAGGGCCGGGTGGAACCGGAATGCTTCGGTTTGGGTGAGTGCCACCATCAGCTCACGGACGTTGCCTCCGGACGCACGAACTGCCTGCTGCAAGTCGTCCATCACGCAAGCATCTGCAGGGACCTCGCGACGACCTTGCGTGAAGCGAAACCACTGGGTCGTGTAGCAAGACTCGCCCGATTCACTGTTCGCGATTCGATTGAGCATGTCCGGCGCGTCCATGAACGCTCCGACATCTTCGAGCGCCACGCTTCCCGAAGTATCGATCGGCGTCCCGTTCTCTTCGGTGCGGAAGTGACCAAGCGCATCGAACTGTTCAAGCGCCAAACCGAGCGGGTTGAACTGCGTGTGGCAGCTGGAGCAATCCTCGCGCTCCATCAAGGGCTGCAAACGCTCGCGCGCGGTCGGTCGGTCGGCAACGCTCTCGAGTGGAGACGTATCGACGTCTCCCGGGAACTCCGGAAGTCCCGCACACAAGATCTGCTGTCGAATGAATGCTCCGCGCTCGATCGGGTTGGTCACCGACTCGGTTGCATGCGCTGCGGCAAACGAAGCCAACGTCAGCAACCCCACGCGCTCGGGCAGTGACTGCGGTCCCGACTCTGCGTCGTAGACCGAGGTGAGCGCGGGATCGACGGGGATCTCACCACTGGTCATCAGCGACGCGTAGGTTGCGTCACCCTGAAGCTCGAGGAAGGCGCGAAGCTCATCCTGAAGCGCGGCGCGCATGCCCTCGCCCCACTCGGGGAAGGTGTCGGTGCTCTTCGCCGCGTTTTCCAACTCGTGCAAATGCAGCCAATCACGGTGGAAAAGCTCGATCGCGTCCATCGCTCGCTCGCTTTGAACCAAACGGCGTGCCTGAGCTTCAATCTGTCCCGGTCGCGACAACTCACCTGCTGCGGCAGCGTCGAAGAGTTCGTCGTCCGGCATGGAGTTCAAGAAGAAGTAACTGAGCCGCGACGCCATCTCGTAGTCGGTCAGCGCGACGAGCTCGGGCGCATTGTCGACTTCACCCGCACCGCGCTCCGTGCGGTACAGCAACGCGGGCGACTGCAGGAAGAACTGCATCACCGCCGACCACGCACCCTCCGCGTCTTGGAGTGAACGAATGTCATCGTACAGACCACCGACGATGCTGAGTTCCCCAGCGGTCAAGGGCCGGCGATAGACGCGAAGCCCGACTTCGTCGATGAACTGGTCCTTGCACGCGTCGACATCGGCATCGGAGTAGCCGGAGTCCACGCAAGGCATGGTTTGCGGCAAGTAGGTGTCAGCGTTGTCGAGCAGCCAGTTGGCGAGTTCTTCGGCGTTGTCCTCGATCGTGTTGGACTCGGATGTGTTGACCGTGTTTGCGATGGCGTCGTTCTCGTAGCCATCATCAACGTGCGTCTCGGGGAAGAACCCACGCTCGACCAGTTCTGCACCGAGCCCACCTGGGAAGAGGTCGCGCAGCGTGTTCTCGTACTGCGCCGAGGAGAGTCGACGGAGCGGCTGATCGCCAACGCGAGCGCAGTCACCCGACTCAGTGCGCTCATCGGGGTCGATGCCCTCCTCGGTTCCATGAATCGTCCCGTCGCATGCGAGCAGGAGCACCAGTCCGACCGCCAACCGTCCCATCGATAAATAGGTGCGTTTTGGCCGTCGACTGGCTCACGCGATGACGCAATTTCGAAAAACATTGTAATTTCAATTAGATAACGTGACGTCACACGTGTTTCGAGGTTCGGCACATCCCCCTCGAACTCTTCGATGAAGCGTCACGCTCATCGCAACAGGTTGCACCCTTTCGCTCACGCGAAGGCCGCGAGAAAAGAAGGGATCCGGCTCGATGGCGCGCCGTATATCCTCCCCGACCCGTGGCTATTCCGCCCAAGAAGCTTCGACGCCTGACAGGAGATCATCGCTACGCGATCGTCTCGGTCGAGCCGGCTACCGAGCCGGGGACCTTCATGGTCCGAGTCGCGCGCGGCTTGGTGAAGTCAGAGCTCAACGACGGAACGACCTACGGCCCCTATCCGGAAGCGGACCTGCAAGTTCCCTTCGACATGGCGGTCAAGCAACTCACCGACGAAGGGTTCCACGAGATCGTCGCCGGTTGGTCGCAGCTCGAGCGGTTGACCAGCAACGACCCTACCGAACGCGTGCGCGGCGCGATTCGTCTGATGTGGCGACAGAACAAAGCGGCGGTCGATCCCTTGCTCGACTTGGCGGAGAAGGCTGTCCAAGGCAACCGTGGCGAAGCCTGCATCTACGTTGACGCGTTGGGTCGTCTGGGTGATCCGCGCGCGATTCCGATCGCACGTCGCTTGGCCGAAAAGAAGAATCTCTCGCGACGTCGAAGCGGCGTCGAAGCACTTCGGAACCTCGGCGACAAAGAGGGTCTCGCAGCAGCACGTCAGCGGGGCTTCGAGCGATTGCCACCACCCGTTCAACAAGCGCTACAAGGCATCGACGAAAGCGACGAAGGCAGCTCCGCGGTTGAAGCCTTGGTCGACGCTGCAAAGACTTGTGATGGTCGTCGATTCGGGTTGATCGCCGATGTGCTCTACGAAGCTGGGACACCCGTAACCGTCGCTGCAGCAAGGCGAATTCTTGCTCACGCCACCATCGAACGGCCGCACATTTGGCGCTACGCCAAGAGCGTTCTCAAGCGCGCGATGCTGCGACGCGACGCGCGCACCTTTGGCTTTTTGGTGCATGCGATCGAGCGGGCTGCGGGCAAGTCGCACGGCACAGTCGCCACCATCAAGAGTGGTTTCGACGGACAAAAGAAAGCCATGCGCGTGTTCAGCAAAGGCACGCAACGCTGGGTTCGTCGTGCGTGTTGGCGACACCTCAAAGACATCGCGATGTACGAGCCGCATCGCTACGCGCGCACCGCAGCCGAAATCATCGTGCACTACAACACCACCGACATGCGTAAGCCGCAGGGCTTGGTCGGTGCGTACGGCCACTGCTACCTGCTCGGTCGCATTCTGTGGAGTGGTGGTGACCGCGTGAAGCTCAAGTCGCAAACGCTGCGCTGGGCGTTCCGTTCGTGGTCCAAGACCGAGAAGAAGCCGGGCGTGCGCGAAGAAGCGTTTCCTGAGCTTTGGGATGCTGGTCGTGAAGCGTACCTTCGTGTTCTTGCCGGCGCGAAGCTGCCCGAAGTGTTTCAGTTCGGGCTGGATGGGATCGTTCGGAACCCCGAGGTGCTGCAACATGCATCGGTCAAGCAGCTGACCAAGCTGCTCGGGGCCAAGGACAACCTCACGCAGGGAACGCCGCTGATCGACCTGGTGTGCAAGGAGTTGTCGCGACGTTTTGATCCCAACCAGCCTGACTTCGGCTTGGTGATGCTGCTTTTGGCCAGCCCTTCAAGCAATCGCGTCCCAGTGCGGGAAATGGTGAAGCAGTGGCTCACCGCGAGCGCCGGCCTGTGGACCAAAAGCGAGCAGTACGTGTTCGGCTTTCCGCGTGCGGTCGATGCGGGACTTCGCAGTCACGTCGCCAAGCTCTTGATCACCGCGTTCCAAAGCGACTCGACACTTCGAAACGAGTACGCGCCTGGGATGTTGGCGATTCTCCAGCAACCGGAGACCGAGCCTGGTCAAAACGCGGCGTTCGCCACCATCGCACGCCAAGCGTTGATCGCTGAGATGGGTGGGCTGATCGACTTGCCCGACTTGCTCAAGTGGCTCGACGAAGGTTCGACCTCGGGCCGTGCCGTTGCCGGTGCGCTCTTGGCGGCGCGTCCGGATGCTGTCGAGGCGCTCGGACTGCAGCGCATCGTCGCGATGGCCAACGACGAAGTCGCTGCCGTTCGTTTTGCCGCGCAGGGGATTCTTCGACAAGCCGTTCCCCAGCTTCAGACCAATCCCGCTCCACTTTACGCACTCGCGGAAAGCGACTGGAGCGACACGCGCGACGTGGCGTTTCAGATTCTGCGCGACGACATCGACATCGTGGCGCTCGGACTCGAAGGCATCATCGGACTTTGCGACAGCAACGACCCCGATGTGGAAGAGCTGGGACGCGAACTGGTCGTCAAGCACTTCGAAAGCCTGGACGCCGAAGAAGTGCTCTTCCGCCTGAGCGAGCATCCGAGTCAGAAGATGCGCTTGTTCGCGTTGGGTTTGATGCACGTGCATCTGCGGGGTGGCTACGTTCCTTTGGCTCGTTTGGAGCGCTACTTCCGTGCGGTGCTCTTCGATGCGTGGCCTTCGCGTCGCCTCAAGTACGGCGTCGTGGAACTGCTGTTGCGCCGTGGGATGAACGACGAAAACCAGGGCGCATTTGCGGCAAAACTCTTCGACGAGATTCTACGCACCAACACCAAGGGCGATTTTGATCGCGTGGCGTTTGCGTTGGCCTGCTTGCAGGTGAAGTTCCCGAGCATCGAAACCGAGCTGAAGATGCAGACCTCCCAACCGGAGGCCGCAGAATGAAGATCCAGTTCAAATACGCTGGGTCTTCCGGGATCGTCTCCGCGCTCGGCACCTCCAAGGTCGCCTTCGCCACCAACGTGTTGCGCGAGCCCAGCTACGTCAGTGGCGACTTGGCGCGACCGCTCGTGGTTCGCGAAGGCTTGGCCGCACTGCACTCGGTCGTCATCAGCGACCTGAAGTACCGTCCGAAAGACCGCATCGAGTTTCGCGCCTGGCTCGAAGAGCAGGATCGGAAGTTCCTCGCTTCGTTGGCGCTCAAGAGCGAAGACATCCGCAAGGAGATCGAAGAGAAGGAAGCTCGGCTCGAGCACCTTCGTGCGCTTCGACGCGAACGTATGCAGCCGTTCTACGACGCACGTCGTCAGTACTTCGACTACGTCTTTCACAACCAATACGAGTTGGACTACTTGCTCGATCCGGTCATCACGGTGCATCCGGACGAGCTCGCCTTCGAAGCGTTCTCCAAAGACGAATCGAGCTACGGCCGACTGGCCATCAAGTACGACCTCTTCAAGAAAATCGACGCGTTCGAGTGCGGCACCACCAACGTCGATTTCTCGTCGCGGCTCTACAAGCATCTCAACCGGATGCGCAGCTACCGCGACACGCATTTCGACGTAAGCCCCAGCGGCTTCACCGTGACCACCGCGTCCGAAGAAGGTGAAGCGGTTCACAAAGAGAAGAAGATCGACCTGCCCGAATCGTGGGTTCAGGGCTTTCTGCAGGTGCAAAGCGTGATGTCGATGGGCCTGACCCACCTGCGTCTCGCACCGATCGATCTCTTCAACATCATTCGGTGGATTCGCCGGTTCAAAGCCAAGGAATCGCCACGAGCTCTGCGCTGGGAACTCGAACCCGGCAAGCGCGCGAAGGTGGTGTTCGAGCCTTGGGAAGCGGCGATCGAGCTTTCACCCCAGACCGTTTACACGGGTCACAAGCGCACCAAGATTCGAACCTGGGGTCGTCGTCGTCTGATGATTTTGCAGCGTCTGATCGGAAGCTGTGAATCGATCGACGTGTACCTTGCGGGTCACGGACTGCCTTCGATTTACGTGTGCGACTTGGGCGACGCGACATTTACGTTGGGTCTGAGTGGATGGACCGACAACGACTGGACAGGTGAGAGCAAGTTCTCGCTGCTCAACCGAAAGTTCGACGTCAACGGCGACCAACTGGCGGCGGTCTACAACGCGCTGCGCGGGCCGCGCTACGCCACGCCCAAAGAACTCGCCGAGAAGACCGGCTACAGCGAGGACGTCGTCAAAGGCGCGTTGAGTTTTCTGTGTCAGGCCGGTCGCGCGATGTTCGATCTCAAGGGTGGGGTGTACCGCCATCGCGATCTCTTCCACACGCCGTTCGATGCCAACAAAGAGATCAAAAAGCTCAAGCAGGCGGCGGAAGAAGCAAACCCGCAGGCCAAAGAAGCGCGCAAGATCTACGAGAAGGGCCATGCTCGACTCATTGCGCGTCGCCCTGTAAAGACGGGCTATAAGCTCAGTGGAAGCGTTCGTGGAAGCGAGGGTCGCGTTCGACCGCTTCTGCACGTGGACCACGACGGCGCGATCATCGAAGCCACGTGCACGTGCACGTTCTTCAAGAAGTTCAAACTTACCAAGGGTCCGTGTGAGCACATGCTCGCACTGCGGTTGGCGCACATGAAACGCCTCGAAGAGGAAGGAGCTGCCTAACGACCGATCCTGCCGACTCTGGAGGACGCGTCGACGAAGATGCGGTTTAGCAATCGCACGGTGTTACGCCGTGCATGCCGACATGCCTGACATTCGTCACGAGTCCGTTCGTCACCACGGGAGCAAGCCCCCCCGCGGCCTTAGCTGGTTTGAGACCTCCGGTCTCCCGGCCCAGTGGGGGGGCCCGCTCCCATTAAGTGGAACAGCCTCGTCCAGGGTTCTTCGTAGATGCGTTTTCGTCTTCAGCAATGAAGCTCGCGGCGCGTCCTCCAGAGACGGCAATCGGTTGCAGCAAATCCAATGAGTGAGTTCGACGAGAAGAAGGCGCTCTACGAAGAGATCGTTCGCGGCACGGACGAGTCTCTGTTGATGGAGCGTATGCGCGAACTCGGCTTTTGGCCGTGGGGACAAGAGCTTCCCGACGACCCTGCCGACGAAGCCAAAGAGTGGAACGAACTCGAGTACGAAATCGCGCGTCTTCGGAAGAAGTCTGCTGTTGTTGCCGACCCCGAAAAGGCACTTCAGCAAGAGCGTGTTCGTCGTTGGAACGAGTCCAAGAACCGGCGCGCCAAGCGCCGCATCGAAAAGCAGGCCGAAGCCAAGCAACGTCGTGAAGAGTGGGAGGCCTACAAGAAGGACCACCTCGTCACCGCGGGTGATGGTGTTTCAGCTGGCCTGCAGCAGCATCCCAAAGACCAAGGTGCGTGGCGTTTCAACGTCCTGAACCTGAGCACGCCCGAAGAGGTTGCCAAAGCCTTCGGCATCACGCTTTCACGGCTGCGCTTTCTGACCTTCCACCGACGCGCGACGGCGTTGGTTCACTACCACCGCTACGCCGTGTCGAAGAAGACCGGCGGGCTTCGTCACATCAGCGCACCCAAGAAGGATTTGGCTTCTGTTCAGGAGCAGATCCTCGAGCACATTCTTTCGAAGGTGCCGCTGCATGAGCAGGCCCACGGCTTTGTGCCCGGTCGAAGCGTGAAGACCAACGCCATGCCGCACGTTGGCAAGCACGTGGTGGTCAACCTCGACCTCAAGGACTTCTTCCCGACCATCACGTTCCGACGTGTGAAGGGAATGTTCCACAAGGCGCTTGGCTATCCTGAGCCAGTCGCGGTGGTCTTGGCGCTTCTGTGTACGGAACCGCCTCGTACGCCTGCGCAGCTCGATGGCAAAGTCTTTCACGTCGCGCTGAGCGAGCGAGTGCTGCCGCAAGGGGCGTGCACAAGCCCGGCGATCACCAACATCCTCTCGCGCAACATGGATCGGCGCTTGAGCACCATGGCTGCCAAGCTGGACTTTGCATACACGCGCTACGCCGATGATCTGACCTTTTCGACCAACGGTCGACGCGTTGGAAAACTGCTGCGTATTGTCCGCGATATCGTCAAAGACGAAGGCTTCGTCATCAACGAGGACAAGACACGCGTCATGCGACAAGGTCGTGCACAGGAAGTCACCGGCGTCAGCGTGAACTCCAAGCTCGGACTGTCCCGCAAAGAGCGCCGGAAGCTTCGCGCGATTCTGCACAACGCGAAGAAGAACGGTCTGGACTCGCAGAATCGTGGTCAGCATCCCAAGTTCAGGGAGCACCTGCGCGGCAAGCTGGCGTGGGTATCGATGCTCGATCCGGAACAAGCGCGTGCTCTGATCGCCGAGTTCGAAGCACTCGAGTGAATTCGAAGATCGAGGCGCTGCAGCTCTTGCTCGATGACACGGAGTCGTTCGAGCAGGCCGTTGAACTGATCCTCGCGATGGACGATCCGCACGTGTGGGAAACAGTCCTGACGCTGGAGGAGCCGGTCAAGGCGCCGCAGCTCCGGCTCCTCAGCCACCTTCCAGCCGCACACCCAGTAGTCAAAAAGAAACGACTCGGTGTTCGATCGGTGTACCTGACCCGCGGGGCAAACCTGGATGCGGCGACGACCCCAAACCTGGAGTCGATCACAGCGGTCATGGGACGACGTCGTCCAACGTGGCTGCCCGAACTGAAGAAGCTCTCGCGTCTCGTTCAACTTCGACTTCAAAACGTGCTCATTGAACACATCGACGAGTTGAACCTGCCAAGCCTGGAGTCGCTCGCGCTCATTCGCTGTCAGCAACTTCCAGGCGTGCCCGTGCTTCCGGAGCTTCACGAACTCGAACTCACCATGCTCGCTGAGCACGAGTCGATTGTTCTTCCAGCTCAACCCTCGCTTCGATCACTCACGCTCCACCGTGCAGCAGATCCCACTTCGTACCGCGACTGGGATCACCCTCTCCTTTTGTCGCCGCTGACTACGCTGACGATCAACGAGTGGGGAGGGTTCACCTTGAGTCTTCTCGAGGCGTGTCTCGCACGACTCGAACGACTCCACGTGGGTTCGTACAAACTGGTGGAACTCGGGCTGGAGGAAGCGAACAGCCTTCGTCAGCTCACCGTGCAAGCGCCCTCACTTGCCACACTGGATTCGCTCCGATCGGTTCGAACACTTGAAGAGCTGACGCTTGTGAACTGTCACACGCTCGAGTCCCTTGAGCCGCTTGGAGAACTCCCTGCCCTCCGGAAGGTCTCGCTCCTTGGCACCACACCGGGCCAAGTGCCCGACGTGCTTCGCAAGCGCATTACGCACATCAAGCACTGAAGTTATCCTGCGCCCATGGGGTGGAAACACGCGCTCGACGTCGAGATGCATGCGTCTCGTGTCACCACGACACAGAAGACGGCGCTCGAAACGGACGTCCCGAAACCCGTGATCGCGCTCGTCGAAAAAGCGACGGATGCACTTGGGAACGGCGAACTCAGCGCGGCACTCACGAGTCTGGTGCGCGCGTGGGTCGAGCACCCCATCGAACAGCTCGCAGACGTCGTCGAGACGCTGGGTGAAGCAACACTGTCAAACGAGGCCAAGGAAGCACTGGCTCTTAAGAAAGTTCCCGACGCAACGTGGGAGTCGTTTCGCAAGGCCGACGCAATCGCTGACCGCGGCGCGCTCATGACGCTGATGTCCAAAACCAGCATCAAGGCGATGTGCGTCCGCGCCAAGGGCGTCCGCGAACACACTCCCGACCCGCGGATTACACGAACGTTCACGGCGTGGCTTCGCGACATGCCCTTTCGTGCGCTGTCCAGTCGGGCGGTCTGGACGGAGGTGTTCGAGTACCTAAAAGCGAACCCCGACCTCGAGACGCAAAGCATCGCCAAAGAGATGGCCGAGAGCGAACTGCCTTGTGGTGCTTCGATGCGAAAGTGGATGGCGAGTCGTCTCGACGAGCTCTTGGCGGTGGAGGTGCCTCAAGTCGGAACGAACCCAGAGCTGCGCGACGCCCTACAGCGTCTTCACGAGGCGATGGCGGCGGTCGTCAACAGCACAAGCGTGAAACGCCCCGCGATCACCGGTGTCGACACCGAGGCAGCCACTGTGCCGCATGCAGCTGTCAGGGATGTTCACACCATTGCGGCTGCGGCAGTGTCCGAAGTGCGGTGCAGCCCCGGCGGACAGCTCGTCTCGACGCGACTCGAACCGGTTGGTGGTTGGCGTGCGCGCCGCGAGAGCATCATCTCGTTCACCGATCGCGATACCGGTGCGTTTCGATACTCCGTCGAGTCCAACGTCAACTACGCAGTGAGCCACGACGCAACGTTGGTCGCGTACGGGCTCGGGTGCGATCTGGTCGTCGAAGAAATGACCACCGGTCGACAACGCTTTCGCACCGAACTCGCGGGACCGAAATCGGCGTTCAAGCCGGAGTTCCAAGCGGTTCGCGGACTGATCTTTCGACCCGACGACAGCGTGCTCTACGTGCTGGTCAAAGACACACTGGGCGTCCAAGAGCCGTACAAACTGATCACGGTCGATCCATCGAACGGTGCGAGTGAACAGCTCTTGCCGGTGCAAATGCCGATCAACGGCTTCGTCACCATGCGTTGGCTCGACGACAACCTTCTCGCAATGGAAGGGCTCTGGAACTGCATCGTGAACACTCAAACGCGATTCATGCACCAAGCGTTTCGCGTTCCGCTTCGTCAGGCTTCGACTCGACGTTCCGGTTTTGGAACCACGTTCTGCAAGGGGCCTCACGTCGGCACAATCGGGCCGGAAAAGCAGCTGCGGCTGTGCAATCCGCTCACGCTCTATCCGGAACAGGTGTTTCCGATGTCGATGTTGCCGCAAGCGGTCTTCGAAACCGACACCGGTGCTCAGGTGATTGTTCGGCAACAACAAGGAAGCTCTCAATCCGGTCCACTGCACCTCGTGCGCATCCACGAAGGCGCACCAAGCGAGCCCACTCAGCTTGGGATCAAGGTGAAGGACGTTCGATCGATCAACTTCGACAACGAAGGCCAGTTGCTGGTGGGCACTCCGTACGGCGACGTGCAGGTGTGGAATCTCGACGCGAAGAAAGGGTCTTGCGTGAAGGTGTTGCATCCCAGCGGTTCGACCATGCAAGGCGTCGGCGCGTGGGAAGGCGGAGTCTTTGCTTGGAACCTCTCGGTGATGGTGTTTCCGAACGACGCGAAGCACAACTTCCGGGAAAAGGACTCGATCGGATGCGCACTCATGGTGGGTCCGCGTCTCTATGCGTCGGTGACGTCGGGGATCTATGCGCGCTCAATTGGTGCCAAGGGCAAGAAGATCACGTTCAAGAAAGGGCACACCTACCACGTGACCGGGCTCGCCTATGCCAACGATCACCTGGTTTCGACCTCGGGCGACAACGCGGTCATTCTCTGGAACCTCGAAGGTGAGGTCGTACAGCGCTACGCAGGTCACTCGGACGCGTCTCTCGACGTCGCGTTCCATCCCAAGGGCGAGGTATTTGCCACCGTAGGTGCCGACCAAACGTTGCGGCTTTGGGATGCGAGTTCTCCCGAAAGCCGCGCGGTGTTTGAGTTGGACTACGAGCCACGGCGAATCGCTTGGTCTGCAGATGGAGCAACCATTGCCATCACATCCTCGGAGGGTGTTCACCTGATGAGCCCAGATGGCGAGACTCAACTGACCGCAAAGTGCGGGGGTGCGAGCGCCATCGAGGCGCATCCGGCGCGTCCAGTGTTCGCTGTCGCCTGCGGACCACGTGTGGTTTGGGTGAGTCGTGAAGGTTGGTGCGTACTCAGTAAGGACCACTCCGAAGAGATCCAGAGCATTGCGTTCGCGACGGACGGCAACGCACTTTACGTAAGCTCTGGGATGAAGGACCGCCCCGGTGCTCTTACCGAACTCGCGCTGGAGTTTGGCTGATGGCCACGAAGAAAAAGAAGAAGACCAAAGCGCAACGCTCCAAAGAGCTGTCCAAGATCAAGAAGCTCCTCAAGAAAGAGGAGTTCCGCGCGCAAGCGATCGAACTTCTAGTGTCGCTCGACGATGACGAACTGTGGAGTGGTGTTCGTGCACTTGTTCAGGTCGAGGTCGACGACAAGGGCTACGCGCAACTCAGCGCGAACAGCATGTTCCTCTTGGCGCACCTTCCCGAACGCATCGAAGGTGTCGCCGAAGCCAAAGCGCTTGTAGAGCGGATCGACCAAAAGGCAGATATTGAGTTTCACGTCGCAGCGGTGAGCCAATTACGCGAGCTGCGTATTCGCGGTTGGCGGCCTGGACCGTGGAAGCCGTTGAGCGAACTACCAGCTCTCAAACACCTAAAAACATTGGATCTGAGCAATATGGTGCTTGGCGATGCAGAGCCACTAGGACAGCTCGGCATCACCAAACTCACGCTTCGCAACTGCACGATGAGTGCGCTGCCGAAACTCGAGCAACTCGAAGAGCTGATGTTGGAACGACAAGGCGCGTTCGAGGGGAACGGACTCCCTAAGCTCCGTTCGCTTCGCGCCATCGCGTCCACACATGTGAACTGGGATGTCGTTGCCGACTCAACGAAGTTGGAACAGATCGCGGTCACCCAGAAGTCCGGACTCACCAACTTCGATGCACTCGCGAACAAACCTCTGTTGCGCGATGTCTCGTTCGACACTTGCAACAAACTTGAATCGATCGAGGGCCTGCGCGATGCCACGAAGCTCCGTACGCTGCGGTTTCGAGACGCACGCGGGCTGCACGACCTGGGTCCCTTGGCAAACGCCAGCGAGCTTCAAAGACTGGAGTTGCTCAACTGCGGTGTCGTTGACCTGAGTCCGCTCCGCGGGTTGCAAGAGCTGGAAGTCTTGAACCTGACCGGCTGCGACAAGGCCGTGGGTGTCGAGGCACTGCAGGAGCTTCCGAAGCTGAGGGTGATCGCACTGGGCAGAACGAACTTCACCCCGAAAGACGTTCATCCGAGCGTGTTGGACTGGGCAACGTGGGCAGATAGCCCAGATATCCCTGCCCTCTTTGCAGCGCGACGGCGCTAGTCGTCGCAAGCGGCTATTCGCGGCGGCTATTCGCGGCGGCTATTCGCGGGCGGCTATTCGCGGCCGACAGCGATTCCGCGCAGGCGCAGCCAACGTCGAAAGCGCGACCACTGCTGCGCGGTCATCCAACCCAAGTCGCGTCCGTTCGCGCGCACTTTGAGCCAACCTGCTTTCGCGGGCGTGAAGCCTTTGGGAGGAGTCGGACGGCGGCTGCACTTTCGAGCGAGTTCACTCGATGCAAGCTCCTGGGGGTCAAGAACCAGACTGACAAGACCCCGACGCTCCGTAGCTCGACTCACGCGGGGGAGAGTGTCACAAAAGCTCCCATTCGTCGTGGTGAAATTCCCTACATGTGTCTTTTATGAGAAGTCGACGCGACATCGCGCGATCCCAACTCAGTTGTCGCGAGGCAGCGTTCGCAAGACATAGGCGAGGTCATCGCGCAGGCAGCTGTAACAATCGCGTCTGCCCAAAACACCACATCCATCCCTAGGAAGGCGGTTGGCACGTTGCAGTGCCGGAAGCGCGCGCGGATCGGCGTGTCTGCTAATTGCCCGAATTTGCCGGTGTTTCGTGTCGCACTGCCGGGCAAGCTCCAAGCGCGCAACCGCGATCGCAAATGGGGGAGCATCCTCACCGGCTGCAAGCACCGCATGGGCCGCAGCGACTCGCTCTTGTCGCCGACCGTTCAAGAGCCGATCCAGCGGGAGTTCTTCCTCGACTTCTTCCTCGTCCTCTTTGTCCGGAAGGGGCTCGGGCGCGACCACGGTGAACTGGGGAGTTTGTGTCGCTTCGGGCTCGGGTTGTGTTTCGGGCTCGGGTTCTGTGCCCAGCAGCTGTGCCCCCAACACGCCGGCAACAACCAGCGCAACGGCTCCCGCAGCAAGCCCAAACCAACGCGTCCACGATCGTTTCGGCGCGGAAGGCCGCAACAGAGCGAGCAACTCCGCCTCAACCTCTTCCGCGTTCGCGGGGCGTGCATCCGGAAGCGTCTTGAGCAAGCGGCCCACCAACTCGCCCAACCCTTCCGGTGCATCAGACGACAGATACGGCGGCGGAAGGCGTTCTTCGAGTTGCGTACCGAGGACTTTGTCGTGGTCCTCACCAAAAAGTCGCTCGCCCGTAAGCATCTCCCAGAGCAGGACACCCAACGAATACAGGTCTGCGCGCCGGTCGATGATCTGCCCCATCGCCTGTTCGGGTGCCATGTACCCCACAGTGCCGAGCACATCGCCTTGCAGCGTCAGCGGGCGGTCGTCGCCCATCAGCTGTTGGCTGTCGGCTGAGCTCACCTTCGCAATTCCGAAGTCGAGCACTCGGATCTGAACCCCATCTGCGGAGACGTGCTCGAGCATCACGTTCTCCGGCTTTAGATCGCGATGGATAAATCCGGCGACGTGCGCGGAGTGCAGCGCGGCGGCCAGCTGAGCGCCAAGGCGACAGACCTCACGCCACTCGAACCGACCTCCGCTCGCAAGACGCTCCCGAAGGTCCACGCCCTCGATGCGCTCCATGACCAGATAGAGTTGCCCACCCGCAGTCCATCCAAAGTCGATCCCGCGCGCGATGTTGGGATGCTGTAGCCGGCCGAGTGCCGTTGCCTCGCGCGCAAAACGCTCCCGCATTCGCTCGTCGTGAGACGCATGCAGCACCTTCACGGCCACGATGGTGTTCATGCGGAGCTGTTCCGCCAGGTAGACAGTGCCCATCGCACCACGCTTCATCCCCTCGATCAGCCGGTAGCGATCGTCGAGCACTTCCCCCGAAAGATCGGGAGAAGATTCGGCCAAAGGCTGGGTCGGAATGCTCACGCGGCCCGAAAGTATAGCCACTCGTTGCAAAGGCTGTGGATCGGGTACCCTTGGTGCCCCATGGCCGTCTTCCGGCTCCGCTACGGCACCCGCGAAATTGTGCTTCCTCTCGGCAAATTCACCATTGGCCGAGCGGCAGACTGCACGTTGCGTATTGAGGACGAGCACCTCTCGCGGCATCACGCCGTGCTTCGCGTCGAAGCGAGCAAGGTCGCCATCAGCGATGCAGGTTCTCGCAACGGGGTCGAGGTCAACGGCGTGCGGATTCGATCCACGCGCTACATCGTGCCCGGTGACAAGGTTCGCGTCGGTCGACACGAACTCGAGCTGCTGCGCGATGACGTGTCGTCGCAGTTCGTGTCGTTGCCCACGGTCGAGGATCACGAGTCGTTACCAACGAGTCCCCCCGGTCCGACACCGAAGGGTCTCGATGCACCTCCACCAAGTGTGTTGAGTCAGCGCGAACGCGAAGTGTTGGAGCTGTTGACGCTCGGACACACGCAACGCGAGATCGGTGAACGACTGGGCGTTGGAACGAAGTCGATCGAAACGTACCGTTCTCGGATTGGCGAAAAGCTGGGACTGAAGTCGCGTGCAGAGCTGGTGCGCTACGCGCTGCAACACGGAATCATCAAACCGTATTGATGCGCCTTTTTTGCGTCTGTCTGATCGCATGCGCGTCGTCGCCACAGCCGGCGGTGCTGGAACCGGTTGCCGTCCAGGTCGCGGCAGAGCCCGAACCTGACGACGAGCCCGAACCCGAGCCGACTGGGCCCCCGGTGGATCTTGTGCGTGGACAGGCGGCGTTCGAGACCACCGGCGTGCTGGAAGAGGGCGACGCGCAACATCCCCGCGACCAGTCTTACTACGACCGCTACACACTCTTCGCCGAACAGGGCGACCAGATCATCATCGGCATGGAGTCGGACGAGTTCGACACCTACCTTCAGCTGCGCATCGATGGCAGCGACGACGCCGAGTTCTTGATGGAACACGACGACGTTCCTGGCAGCACGAACTCAGCGCTCAGCGTCTTAGCTCCTCGCAGTGGTGTGTACGTTCTTTGGGCCAACGCCTTTAGTGCCGGCGAAACTGGAACGTACACACTGCGGATGGAAGTCGAACTCGCCGAGTAAGGGCTACGGCGGTGCTGGGGAGCCGCCACCGTCCATCGGAGCAGGTCCGGCTCCGCTATCCGGTGTTGGAGGACCACCACCCGCGTCCACAGGTGCAGGTCCGCCATCCACAGGATCAGGACCTCCATCGAGGCCCGAGCCTCCGTCGGTAGCGACACCTGCGTCGCCCATTCCACCGTCGGGTCCAGGAGCAGGCATCGGGGTCGGGCACGTTCCGCCTGGCGGACAGACACAGCCCTCCGTCAACGAACACATCCAATCGCCAAACATGTCGCTTCCTGCGCAGTGCGAAGGCACAAGACACTCTCGCGATCCCGCAAAGTACTCATCCACCTGCTCGCACGTTGCCGGATACTCGAAGCGGGCAAAGCGGTACGCGTCGACGCACATGATGTCCGGCAGCTCTTCGTTGTAGGGCGATGGCGCCGTGCAGGAATCGCCGGCTTCGCATGAGAACACGTCCACCAACGTGGCGTTCCCGCCCCGAGTGCACATGCGCTCGCGGGATTGGATCACCGCACAGCTGAGCGCCCCGCTGCTGCCCACATCGATCGGGGCACCGTCGGCAAGACGCCCGGCGTCGGTTGTTCCCGCGTCACCGTCTTCGTCTTCATCACATCCCACAAACGCAACGACGAGAGCCAAGCAAGTCAGGCGAAAAAGCATGACCGCAATCTGACTCTGAACGTGGACGTAAGCCACTTAAAATGATCGTCGTTGCGTTCGCGCAGTTCGAACCCATCTTGCGCCGCCTGTGGGCAACCGTGACGACAGACGCACGCGTAAGCGTTCGCGTGCGGGTGCGCTGATCCGTGCGCACCTTGATTGGCTGGATGGCTTTCCGGTCGAGAGTGCAGACGTACGCATTGCGCGCTGGCAAACGGTGCCGCGCGATGGGCGTGAAGGCACGATCGTCGAGTTGGATGGTCGGACGCGCTCACGTGCGCTTCGAGCTGCACGTACGTTGGTGCGCGATGAGCCCGAAGTCCTCGAACGCATGCTGCCGGATCCCACGCGGTGGCTTCGCGCCGTGGAACTCGCAACGCATGGTGACACACCCGACTCTCTCTACTCGGCGCGTGAGCTGGCGCTGCTTTGTTCGGTACCACGCGCGTTTCGATGGATCTGCGCGGCTCACGGCGACCTCGACCTGGTGAAAGCGTGGCTCGAACATCAGCCGATGTTCGAGGCGATCACGCACCACGTCGACTTTCCGTTCGCGGTTCAGGTCTGCCGACTGTGCACACGAGTTCGTCGGGACACGATCATGCCGCTGCTCCAGACGTTGTGCGATCCACTGACGTACGAAGTGTCGACGGCGCATCCACCCAAAGGTTGGGAGCGTACGCCGCCCACACCCATTCCACGGGGTCCAAGTCGGCTGGTCGAGCCTCTGTTGCGAATGGTGCGTGTGGCACTCGACGCCGAGCCGAAACAGGCATCCGCGATCTGCGCACTCTGGGGTGCGATGGAACCCAGTTTCATGCTCCGTGAGTGGAACGCTTTCTGGGTGCGTCTGGAAAACACCCGTCACCGCGTGGAGACGGAACTCCGTGCGGCGTTCGAGCAACGGCGCGCCACAAAGATTGCGGGAGAGCTCAAGCGAACCATGGGCGGCGCGCCTGCCGGACTCGTGATGGACAAGGTGTTCGACGACATCGTGCGAATCTCGAAGCGACCGGTTGTCGCACACGCTGCTGCACGTGCGTTGAAGCGGGCCGTCGCTCCTGGCTCACCACTTCCAACCACAGCCTCGTGCACCACGCGTCGCGCACACCGTGGCAAGCGCTCCCGAAGTCGATGGGACGCTTGTGCAGCCGCACTCCACCAATGGAGTCAGTCCGACTGGTCGGATGAGGTCGCAACGTCGCTGATCGGCGCTGTTGTTGCGGACCCCTTCGATCTTGAGCTTCTGTCGCTCCTGAAGCGCAGCAACGCCAAGACACTTCAGCCCGTGTTGGCTGCAAGCAAGTTGGTGGACGTCAACTCGCTCAACTGGAGTACGCTCGAGAGCCTCGTCAACGCAGGTGCCACTGCCGAGCAGGCCGCAGCGCTTCAAGACCTCGCTCACAACGCCTGCTTTGAATCACTCAAAGCCGCACTTCATCTCACCGACGACATCGAAGCGCTGCGGAACATCCTGCCGCGCCTCCGTGAGCGCCCCTGGTCCGAAGCGGACGCGCTACGCCGCCTGCCCATGGTCCGCGACCGGTTCCGTGCTGAGCAGCTCAAGCATTGGATTGTTCTCGCTCGACATGCATTGGGGTTGGACCCACGGACAACGCTGAGCATTCGACCAGCGCCCATCGACACCGACCGTGCGTGGATCGACGAATTCCCGTCGGCGCTGCACCAAGCGTTGGAGGCGTTCGCCACGACCGAACCGAACGCACAGACGCGCGCGACCAAGCTTCTGCGCCCTGACATCCGCAGCACCGATGATCTGCAGCACGAACTCGCGCGACTGCCTGAGTCCGCAGTCAAACGACGCGCCATGCTCCAAGAGCGCCTTGCGAACCCGACGCAGCCCACACCGGCGCGTTTGCAACGACTGGCGCAACGTCTCGAAGCCGCGACCGATCTTGCGTTTGTGCAACGTTGGACCGCAAACGTCATCGAGCACTTGAAGCAGCACGCGCGGGTTGACGTCGATGTGGAACTGCTCGCCGCATTTGGGACGCTCAAGCGTCCGTTCCGACGCCTTGCGGAGCGAGTGGTGCGCGAAGGAGATCTTCGCGACGCGCCAGGCAACGCTGCGTACCTGAAGCGTATGCGCGAGTTTGGGATCAACATGGATCCTTGGCTGGACGGAATCGGTGCGCACCGATGGGCACGATGGGTCTACGCCCTTGAGAACAATCCTGCAGAGGTTCTGAAGATGGGCGGGTACTTCCAGACCTGTCTCAGTCCTGGTGCCTTCAACTTCTACGCGGCCGTTGTCGACGCAGCCGATGTGAACAAGCGCGTGCTGTACGCACGCGATCAGGACGGCGTCGCGGGCCGGGTGCTTTTGGCCTTGGATGCGCGGGGTGAACTGGTTCGCTACGACACCTTCCATCGCGAGTTTACCGAGACGATGAACGACGGGATGAGCGCGTTCATCGACAAGCTCATTGACCGCATGGGCACGCGCTACGCGCAGAACCCGGACTTCATCGAGCTTCTGATGAGCGACTCTTGGTATTGCGATGGTCCGCTCCCCGCGCCCGAAGGCGACGCACTTCTGCAACTGATCCAGCAGGCGAAGGAAGACGAGCTCGTCACGAGCATTCGAAACGAGTTCGGCCTGGGTGCGATCACGCTTATGGCGGTCATCGAGCGTCTCTCCAAAGCACCGACAAAGGCCGAACCCGTGCTTCGCGTCGCACTCGAATGCCAGGAACAGCTTCCCGATCAAACGCTACGTTCGGCCGCGAAGCTCGCACAGGACCTCAAGCTCTGGACACTGGCTGGTGATCTCGTCGCATCGCGAGCCGCGCGTCTACTTTGGACTCGCTATCGGAGCCTCGACCACTTCGTCGCGAGCGTGTTGCTCAAGCGCGATCCGAACGAACTGCTTCGACAGCTGCGGAAGAACCGTCGGGGTGCGTGGCGCCGCGAGAACCGTCCGAGCGTTCTGCTCTATGCGGGTCGCGCGTACCTTGCCACGTCGCGTCGCCATAAAGCCCGCGAGGTGCTGCAGCTCGCTCGTCAGCGCGGTTCCAAAGCGGCTGCGCGCGCGCTCGCCACCCTCTGACAATCGAACAGACCACAGAAGTAATTCGATCCTTGGGTAGAGCTTTTGTGAACGTCGTTCGTCCCTAGTTTCATGATGAAAACTGTCCCCTTCTTCGCTCTCGCACTGGCCCTTGGCTGCGGTGCGAGCACCACGATCGACTCCGGTACGACGCCCGATCCTGAACAGGTTGAAACCCAACCGTCTGAGCCCGACGTTGTCGTCGAGGGTCAACTCTTCGAAGGTCCGTTCGCGGACTGGACAGAGATCTGCGGCGAGCCCACCGAGCAAGAAGGTCGGTACGCACGCTGCACCACGCGTGTTCATGATCTTAACGATGGGCCCTTCGTAAAGATCGCGACGTACTTCGAGGGCGATCCCGGTAACGCACGCTTCGCACTCAAGACATCCGCAGGCTGGTTTCTCGCCTCGGTTCCCACTGGCGACAACGTGATGATGCGCGGCCACCACTCGCCCGCAGGTTCATCGGTGGATGTGGGAAGCTCCAGCTTCGCCAACAACGTGCTCAAGGTCGTCGTGCGCGGAGGAAGCTCAAGCTTCATTCCGGGACAGGGTGCGTTTGGATCCAGCAGCTCACGCTGGACACGAGTTCACGAATGTCAGCTCAACGACCGCGGTGTGGTGTGCAACGACGGAGAGGTCGTGTGGCGCGAGCACTGCCAGGCCAGCCCGCGGCCGGCGGCTGTCGGACCTGAGACTCCCGGACCCACGCGAACCTGCGAAGAGACGGGTACCGACGTCGCCCGCCCCTAGTGATGCTAACGATGCTGCGAACGCAGCGCGTCCACCAATCCATTCAGCTGGCCCCGGAGACGAATGATCGTTTCCGGGTCTTGCGTTTCAAGAGCCGCGCGAAACGCCGCGATTGCATGGCCCAAATCCTCGCGCGCGAGCTTGGTGAGTTCGGTGTAGAGCGCGTCCGCGCGGGCCAACGTCGTGCGGTTCGGCAACGTGTCACGTGGATGAAACTTCAACGCAGCCATCGCACGTCGTGCTTCCTCAATCTCCTCGCGGCTCAGCTTGCCAGGCGCACTTTCGATCACCATGTGCTCGACGCGGTCCGATCCTTCGAGCTTCATCTCCACTTCGAGAATTCCGTTGAGGTCGTACGTGAAACGCACATCAAGTGAGACCTGACCCGCTTTCTTTTGGGGCAGCTCCTTCATGACGAACTCGCCCAAGAAGGTGTTGTCCTTACAGAGCGAGTGTTCGCCCTGATACACCGCGACGCGAATCTCTTGCTGGTTGTCGCCCATGGTGAAGAAGCGTTGCGAGCGACTGGCGGGAATCGTTGTGCCGCGTTCAAGCACCGGCGTGTACAGGCCCTCGATCTGTTGCCGACCCATGATCGTCGCTGTGGCGATTCCCATCGAGAATGGTGCGACGTCCGTGACCACCATGTCTTCCACGGCTTCGTGGCCTTGCTTCAGTCCGGCTTGCACCGCAGCGCCCATTGCCACGGCTTCATCTGCCGGCAACGAACTAAGCGGCAACTTGCCAAACACCTTCGCTGCGAGATCGACCACGCACGGCATCCGAGTCGCGCCACCGACCAAGAGCACCTCGTCGATATCCGACGTTTGAATCTCCGCGTCCCGGAGCGCTCGCAGAATGGGCGCACGCAGCCTCTCGATCAATTCGCGCCAATGCCCCTCGGCGTCGTCTCGCGTGAACACTCGGTCGACGTCGATCTTCAGGCGACCGAGCTCGAGCTGCGGCACAACCGCGCGCGCTTCGGGTTGGTCCGTAAGTCGACGCTTCACGTCCTCAGCAGCACTAAAAAGGCGCGCATAAGCACGCAAGTTATCGGTGGGATCGACTCCGTGCTCAGCTTTGATTTCTTCGGCCAACACGTCCGCGAGAGCTTCCGCGAAATCCTCGCCGCCCAAACGCGCATCTCCGGCGGTCGACTGGATCTCGATCACTCCTTCGATGATCTCCAACACCGTGACGTCGAACGTTCCGCCACCGAGGTCGAGCACCACGACCTGCATTTCTTGATCGCGGTTGTGCAGTCCGTACGCCATCGCGGCGGCAGTGGGTTCGTTGATGATGCGTTCGACCTTCAGTCCCGCGATTGTTCCTGCATCGCGCGTCGCTTGGCGTTGAAGGTCTCCGAAGTACGCCGGCACGGTGATGACCGCTTCGACCACCGGCTGACCGAGTTCGGCTTCGGCGTCTCGCTTCAACGCTTCGAGCACGAGTGCGCTCAGTTCCTGAGGACGCATTTCGCGACCGGCGATTGGAATCTTCTTGTCCGAGCCCATGTCACGCTTGAATGTGCGCGCGCTCTGCTCGGGGTGCGTCACCGTTCGCGCTTGTGCGGCCGCACCGACCAGCACCTGTCCGTCGTCGTCGAAACTGACCGCACTCGGAGTCAGCTTCTCACCGAGCGCATTGCTCAACACCCGAACCTCACTGCCCTCCATCACGGAGACCAACGAGAAGGTGGTGCCTAAATCAATCCCGACCGTCACACCCTGTTTCGGGGGCGTGTTGGGGTGTAGCTCAACGACGTTGTTTCCCACGCCCGATCAGTAGCTCATGGCGTTGGCGTCGGGCAACGCTCTGCGTGGACGCGTTCGAACGTGCGTAGCGCGACGTCGGTCAGCGCACCGCGATCGTCCTGCTCCACCGCGTGTTGAAAGCCCAGCCTCTGATCCGCTGCGACCACGCAATCACGAGTCACCACACTTCCAACAGTGCGGCCCAAGGCGTCGGCCCACCCCTTAGCGTACAGACACAGCTCCGAGCCAGGATCTTCGCAGAGCTGGTCCACAGTCGCGCGCAGCGTTTCTTCGTCGAGTTCCGCAGCCGTCACTGGAACAGCCTGAGCCATTTGCTCCGTCAATCGTGCCAACTCTCGAATCCGTTGAGTCTGACTGCTTTCGAACTGCGTGATCGGTGGTGGCTCGTAACGTGGGCGTGACTGCCGCAACGCGATCTGCACTGCCACAAACACGAAGAGCGCGATCGCCAAACCGATCCACTTACCGTAGTTGTTCGCGGGTGGTGGATTGTGAATCGGGGGAAGGGGATGCGGCTGCGGCTTTGCTCCACCCCAACTCTTGATCTTCTGCGGCCCCGGCATGAACGCTTGGTTCGAGGGTTGTTGCTGCTGAAATGCCGGTCGCAGCGAAACGTGGATCGTGGGTGCAAAAAGCACGAGCTTGCTCTCGACGCCCTCACGGTGCTGCGCGTGTCCCTCGAGCCAACGCATCACGTCACCGATCGCAAACGCGACGTCGCCATCCAAGATGCCTCGTGCAATCGCGCCTTTGATCTCAAAGGGAAAGTCGACAGGAAGTGCAGCAAGCTCACGCAACAATGCGTACGTGGCAGCCACCTGCGACCCTGCAATCTCGCGCTCGGCGCCAGACTCTCGCATCCATTCGCTCAGTCGCGAATAGAGCTGATGCGCCACCCCTGCATGTTCCTGTCGATACAGGCGCAATACCAAGTCGATGCAGCGGCGTAGCGAAGGTGGCTCGCCACCACGGCGCGCAGCCTCAAACCCACGTCGCATGGCATCGCCCGCGGCTTGTGCGTGGTCGCAACGCAACATGGCTTCGGCGACCATCAGTGCATCCAGCGTGTCGCCGCAAAGCTGCACTGCAGCTTCGATCTCGATCGGGGAAAGGAACTCCGAGTGCTGCCTCACGAGCGGCTCGAAGAAGCCATCGAGACCGCTTTCGTGTGCCGCACGCAACGCCTTGGCTGCCTCTTCCATCTGGGACGTGACCAGAAGCGACTCGTGCAGAAGCCAGTGTGCTTCAGGGTCGTTGGGCAAGGTCGCAACGGCCTCGCGCCCGATGGCCACGCGCTGCGCATCGGTGGCACCTGAGCAACGCGCGTAGAACGTCGCCATCGTCACCGGCGCATCGGGATCGATAGGCGCGGGCGGGACAGCAGGCACAGGTGCAGGTGGCGGCTCGTCCTTGAAGAGTTTGCCCTCGCGGCTCAACTGCGCCTGTTCCGCCCAGCTTCGCTTGGGTTTGCTCCACGACGAAACCGCGGGTTGATCGGCTTGGGGATCCGCCGGAGGCAGTGGCGCCTCCGTCAGCGAACGGATCTCCCACTCGGGTGCATCCTTGATGCGCTCCCACGCCGCGCGAATCGCTTTGAACCCTTCGGGATCGCGCTCGGGCTTGTGGACTTTCAGCAGCTTCAAGTACGCGCGTCGGGCCTTCTTCGGCTCGATGCCGGGCTCGACTCCCAACTTCTCGTACGCGTCCCGAAGCTCCACTTGTACACCTACGTGGACCGCCAACATACGTTCCCCACTCGGGGCGTGCAGACAAATTCTTCTTTTGCTAGAGCCCTGCGTGCTCTTTCGGCCCGACGTGCCATTTGCGCCGCGACGAGTTCCCTTCTTTTACGGTTGGGTCATCGTCGCCGTCAGCACGATCGGCGTGGTCATGAGCATCCCCGGGCAAACCATGGGGGTGAGCGTCTTTACCGACGCGCTGCTCGAGTCGACCGGACTGAGCCGCTTCACGGTCAGCAACTGCTACTTGGTCGGCACCATCCTCAGTGGCTTGACGCTGCCTTGGGCGGGCTCACGGCTCGACCGATTGGGCGCACGCGCCACCGGTCTGTTCGCCGCGCTTGGTCTTGCGGCGACCCTGCTTTTTCTAAGCGTTGTCGACCAAGTCGGTGTCGCGTTGGGTGGCGGGTTCTTCCCACGTGTCTTTGCACTGGTGTTCGGCTTTTACTGCCTGCGCTTCTGCGGTCAGGGCATGTTGACCATGGTCAGCCGCACCATGCTTGGTCGGTGGTTCGATCGACGTCGCGGTCTCGTCGCAGGAGTGAGCGGTGTGTTCGTGGCGTTTGGCTTTGGCGGCGCGCCTCTCCTGTTCGACGTGTGGATCGAAAACGCTGGGTGGCGCGGTGCCTGGCGTGAGATGGCGTGTTTGGTAGCGCTCGGGATGGGCGCGGTCGCGTACCTTTTCTATCGCGACAACCCTGAGCGCTGTGGTCTGCGCATGGACGGTGCCAGTGAGACCACCGAGGAAGACAACGACGAAGCTTGTTACACGCGTCACGATGCGATTCGCACACTGGCGTTTTGGGCGGTCACCAGTGCGCTCGCATGTCAGGCGCTGATCGTCACGGGCATCACCTTTCATGTCGTCGATCTCGGCGCCCAAGCCGGAATGGAACGCGGCGACGCGGTGGCGATCTTTCTGCCGATGGCGGTGGTGAGCACGTGCGTGGGGTTGGCGGGTGGCATGTTGGCCGATCGCATACGTATCCGCGTGCTCCTGGTCGTGATGATGGCGGCGCAGGTCATGGGTGTGCTCGCCGCCACACAACTCGACACGTACTTCTACTTCGCCGTTGTGGGATTGGGCGTGAGCGGTGGTTTGTTCAACCCCATCAGCACAGTCGCATTTCCGCGCTTCTTCGGACGCAAACACCTAGGTGCAATCGCGGGACTCGAAATGATGTGCCTGGTGGTGGCGAGTGCGCTCGGCCCATCCCTGCTCGCGGCATCGCGTACCTATTTGGACTCCTACACGCCCGCATTGCTGGGATGTCTTGCCCTACCGAGCGCGGCAATCCTGATGGCGCTAAGCTTTAAACGGCCGCGGTGAAGCTTTTTGTCGGCTGGGCCGTCTATCTGTTCGGTGTTACTACGACTCTTAATGCGCTCTTTCGCATGCGTCTTGGTGTTTGCTTCGCTGTCGATCTCGACGGTTGAAGCACAGATCACCGACGAGTTGCGACGACCGCTCACGAGCGCAGAGCGAACCAGTTTGCGCAACGGCGAGACTGTCGTTCGGCCCGTGATGGAGCGACGCGGCGATCTCAGTTTGATGGGCGGCATCAGCTACCAAGTGATCGACCTTCCGGTGTCGGCCGTGTGGGGAGCGCTCAATGGCGACAGCTCCGACTACCAGCACATGTTGCCCAAGGTCGAAAGCGCACGCGAAACGCGTCGCGACGGAAACCGTAGTCGCTCGATCCGTTTCCGACACGAAGTGGGTCCAGTACGCGCGCGCTACGTCATGAACTTCACCTACGATCAAGAACGAAAGATCGTGCAGTTTCGTCTCGATGATGATGAGCCCCACACCATCCGTGCGGGCTGGGGTTTCATGCGTGCTCGCGCATGGGGCAACAACAAGACCCTGCTCACGTTTGGCACGATGGTCGACGTGGGTCGCGGCATGATCACCGGGATGATCCGACCGACGCTCCACCATTGGATCCTGCGGATTCCGTGGACCGTCATGCGCCATCTCCACGCCCATCGCGACGAATACCTCACGAACTAATAGGCGGTATTCCTCGAGGGGCGCGCTGCGCCTCGTTGCGCTAGGTTGAAGGCGGGATGGGGATGGTTCGACCCAATGGATAACGTCCTAGGCGTTGCGCGTCGAAGGTTCGTTCGCGACCTCGAGCGGCGACTCGTCGAGCCGAACGCCCGCATCCTCTTGTGTGGTGTGGACGCGGACATCTTGGGCGACGCCCTTCTCTTGGCGTGGCCTCAAGCCATCCAGATCAGTGCCTGTAGGGTGCCCTTTGGATGGATGCATGCTCTTGCAGCACGACTCGGCATCACACTGGGTGGTTCGCGCGCCCAGTTGCACCGACAACTTCGCGCTGCGTGGGCGTCGCAGTCGCAACTCATCGTGGTCCGCGATGCCCGTCGGCTGGATGCGGAGAGCCGGTTGTGGCTGGACTCGCTTGTGGGTCTGGAAGGCCCTGCCGTTCTCGTGATCGACGAGCACCTTCGTCCACTCAACGGGTACAGCATGGCGACCGTGCCGCGACTCGATGCAGATGCAGTCGCAGAGTGGTGCGCGCGACCTGAAGTCTTGCGCCGGCTCGTCCACGCGTCCGAGGGCTCTGCACGGGTGCTCGACGAACGCTTGGTTGCTGGAACACCCGTCGCGCCGGAGCTGTCGGCCGCTGCCGATTACATCGCCGCAGCCGATGGGCTGACACCGGATGAACTCTTTGAACTTCACGGAGTGCAAGCAAGCGACGAAGAGTGGGCGCGTGCCGGGGTCTATCGAGTACGTGGGGAGTTGCGAACGTCGCAGCCCGCGAGCGCGAGTTCCCAGCTTGAACGCGCACAATGGTGCTGGGAGCAGGGCCAAACGCTCGAAGCGATGCGCTTGTGGGATGACCCGCAACACGTCGACTTGGCGTTGGAGCGACTGCAGGACGCGCCTGCGTGTGGTGCTGAACTCTTGGCGTCGTCTAAAGAGCCTCGACATTTGAGCCTTCGCGTGCAGCTTCTTCGCCAAATCGGGTTGTGGGGCGTCGCGGTCCGGGCTGCCGAAACGTGGCATCAACACGCTCCGAGCGACGCATCGGCGTACGCACTCGCGACGCTTCTGCTGCATACCGGACGCGCCTCGGCGGCGTTGACTCTTGTTCCCGAGGCGAGCGAAGTGCGTTGGCGCGTGCTTCGCGCGGAAGCACGCTACCAGTGCGGCGAACTCGCCGACGCCGCCGCTGAGATCGAAACGCTGCTCGACGTGGACTGCGCCGAGCTGCACCTCGACGCACTTCAAACATGGTCAAAGCTTGCAGTCGGTGACGATGCAGAATCGTTGCGGCGATACGACGCGTATCGCGAAGCCGCATCGATGAGCCCGCGGCATCTCGCGTACGCCACAAGTGGTCGGGGTGTCGCGTTGATTCGCATGCGACAAGTCGACGACGCGATTGAAACGCTGCTCGAAGGTGCTCGCCTGGCCGAGCTCGCCGATGACGTGAAGGCGCGCGCGCTAGCCCACCACAACCTCGGGGTCGCGCTGCATCTTCAGGACCGCTACACCGAGGCACGAGCCGCATATGAAACTGCGCTACGATGGCTCCGCGCGCTGGGACACACGAGCTCGATGGCACGTTGCGCGTACAACCTGGGCGAGCTGTACGAACAACTCGGTGCGCACGAACGCGCCTTGAAGATGGGTGACCTGGGTGCGCAGCTTGGCGGCACCGAAGCGACCCCGGCGTCGAAAGCCGAAGGCGCATTGCTGCGCGCTCGTGCACTCCTCGCTCTCGATCGTCTGGATGCAGCGAAAGCTGCGTTGCAAAGCGTGCAACAGCACTTGCTCGACGTGTCGCGACGGGCTGGCTGTGAAATCCTTTTGGCGCGAATCGACACGGCGGCAGGGCGAAGCGAAGCGGCGCTCGAGCGCTTGGCCCAGATCCAGCGCGACCTGCCGGCGTCTCGCCGTGCGGAGTTAGAGATTGCTCGTGCGCGGGCGCTTCGGGCTTTCCACGGTCCGCTCGGGCGCGAGTTCGATGCTGCTCAGCAGGCGGTGCTCGATGCCCGAGAAAGCGGCTCGCTGCATTGGCAACTCGAGGCGCTGCGCGTTTGGATCGATGCATTGCGCGCTCAAGGCCATGCAACCGACAAAGCCACCGAAGAAGCGCATCGCTTGGAAAACAAGCTCGCATCCGCCGTTCCCAACGACCTGGTGGGTGTGTTCCAAGCGCGTCGACCCGCGACACCCAGTGCAGACATCATTGGACGCTCGAAGCGACTTCACGAGGCGCTCGATCTCGCACGTCGTGTCGCGCCCACGCGATGCACGGTTCTGTTGCGTGGAGAAAGTGGTACCGGCAAGGAGCTGCTCGCGGAAGCGATTCATCGTGCAAGCGGTCGCCGCACCAAGCCGCTCGTTCGGGTGAGTTGTGCTGCACTGGTCGAAAGCTTGTTGCTCAGCGAGTTGTTCGGGCACGAGCGGGGCGCGTTTACCGGCGCAACCGAGCGACGACAGGGACGCTTTGAGCTGGCCAACGGCGGAACGCTTTTCCTCGACGAAGTCGGCGAGCTTTCGCTCCAGGTTCAAGCTGCTCTACTTCGCGTTCTGCAGGACCGCACGTTCGAGCGCGTGGGTGGGAGCGAGCCAATCACCGTGGACGTACGCGTGATCGCTGCCACCCATCGCGATCTCGAAGCGATGGTTGCTCAAGGTTCGTTCCGCGCGGATCTCTACTACCGCCTCAACGAAGTGGGATTGACGCTTCCCCCGTTGCGAGAGCGACGCGAAGACGTGCCGCTGCTGGTCGACCATGTCCTGCGGCGCCTCGCTCGCGAACAACGCCTCGAGCCCAAAGCTGTGTCTGCAGATGCCATGCAGCGGCTTCAGCGGTTTAGCTGGCCCGGCAACGTGCGTCAGCTGGAGAACATCGTGCAGTCCGCCGCGCTCTTCGGCGTGGGCCCCGTGCTCGGTCCCGCGGACTTCACACTGCCCAAGGTCGCGACGAGCGGGGATTCATCCGACCACTATGCGCGTTTGGCGCGTGGCGAAATTTCGATGCGTGATCTGAAGAAGGAGCTGGAACGCGCGTGCGTCCGGCAAGCCTTGGAAGACTGCGACGGAAACATCACGAAAGCTGCGGAACTGCTCGGTATGAAACGGCCGCGCGTGTCTCAACTGGTGAAAGAATATGGTCTACGAGACGACGAATAAGAAGCGCGGCTTGACGAGTGCGGCGAATGCGTGGAAGGGATTAGGTCTGATGCGTTGGTTCGCTACTGCGTTGTTGCTGGTCGTGATGGGTTGTGCACAACCCGCCGACGACCCGACCATCGAACTGACGCTCAACGAGCTCGGGTTCCCGGTTCCTGAGCACACCATCGACGAAGGCATCTGGCGCGAGCTTCCCGCGAGTTGTGACGGGTTCGCCGACCACGCCGACCTGGAAACTGCGTACGCTGAGAACGCCCCCTCGTTGGGAGTTCTGATGTTGGGCGGCGAGCCAGTCTGTGTGGATACGTGGGCAGGCATCCAGATCGAACTCGAGCGTGTTCTGGGAGATCCCTCGCCCGATCCGATGCATCCGCTGATGCAACAGATCGAGCTGCCCTCGGAGTAGCCCCCAATGATATCCTCGGCGCGATGGCGTTGGTTCGCTTGGTTGCGGCGGGTGACACCCACATCGGGTTAAGAGAGCACAACGAAGACGCGATCCTTCTGCGTCGCGAACTCAATTTGTTCGCACTCGCAGATGGAGCCGGCGGTGAGAACGCCGGCAACGTGGCAAGTTCGCTCGCGTTGACCACGCTTGGTCATCGCTTCGAGCAAACCAACGAAGAAACCGGATTTGACGTGCTCGGTCTTCCCGTGGGCGCAAAGCGATTGTCTGCTGCGATTCATCGAGCGAACGCCGAGATCGTTCAGCTCGCTGCAGCTTCGGACAAGTACATGGGCATGGGCACCACCGTTGTCGCCATGTATTGCGAGCCCAAAACGGCGGTGTTGCACCTCGCACACGTGGGCGATTCCCGGTGCTACCGATTGCGCGGCGATATCGTCGAGCTGCTCACCCAAGACCACTCGTTGATGAACGACGTGCTGGAGCTTGCGCCGGAACTCGAAGAGGAGAAGGCACGTGCTCTGCCCACTCGCGTCGTCACCCGTGCCCTTGGAATGGGCAAAAACGTTCGCGTCACCGTGCAGTCGTTCGTGTTGGTGCCTGGCGACCGATATCTGCTCTGCAGTGATGGTCTGACCGACCAACTGGAAGAGGAGCAAATCGCCGACGCGCTTCGGCAGGATGCGCGCCCTGATGCGCTTGTGAAGCTACTGCTCGACGTGGCCGATGCCTCCAAGGCCCGAGACAACGTGGCTGTGGTTGTCGTCGACGTACACCCGACCGACGTGGCCGACTGGCCTTCGCCCACGTTGCGTGCGCGACCGCTTCAGCAGATTCAACAGCGCAAGTCACAAGCTTCGGAACACAGTCAGCCTGAGATCATCGTGGTCGAGCCCGGCCCGAAGGACCGCGAAGAGATGGAAGAAGCGGTTCTCGAGGAGATCGAGGACGAGCTGGAGAACGCACCGACAGGCGTGACGTTGATCGAAGACATCGCGGACGACGACCAAGCACCGACAGGTGAGTTTCCGGCAGTTCATATTGTTCCGGAGGGCTCGCCTGAGGCGAGTGAGGCAATCAAGAAGGTCATGCTGCACGACTTGCCGGAGCCGCGGGATGAGCGCGATCCGACGATTCGTTTCCGGCGGAAGTGCAAGCACTGCGACGCGGAGTTCGACGGGCCGGCGGACGTATGTCCGTTTTGTTGGAAGGCTGTTTAGCTCCGCTCTTCCGTCATTGCGCATTGCAGCAGTGCGAGGCTGTTCCGCGATTTGGGCGAATGATTTTACCGGGAGGAGTCGAGTAGAGGAGTAGAAGAGTTCTCTCCTCTACTTCTCTACTCCACTCCTCCCGGTAAAATTAGATCCCCGACGACTGTCGTTAGAGCGCATCAAGCCGCGCTCTCGCAACACGGTTTCGAGGACTCCTTCGCAGCGCTGCCTGATAGGCATTTCGCGCTGCAGCGCGATCACCAACGCCACGAAGCGCATCACCCAACAAGATGTGACTGTTCGCGTTGCCTGGATTTGCTCGAACGAGACGCCGAGCGAAGTTCACCGCTTCGCCGTGTTTGCCTTCGGACAAGCTCACGCGAACCAGACCCGCGAGCGCACGACCGTTTCGAGGGGCTTGCCGGAGCACGGCTTGGTAGCGGCGACGCGCCAATGTGTAACGACGCCGTCCGCGGAAGAAGTTGCCGGCGTTGACTAAGCGGTCGATGCGTTCGGCGCGCGTTTCGTTGGCGCGCGCGACGGGCTCACCTTCTTCAACAGCCTCGCCCTCAGCTTCGCCTTCAGCTTCGGTTGCGCCCTCGGCTTCGGCGTCGGTTTCGCCCTCGGCTTCGGTTTCGCCCTCGGCTTCGGTCTCGTCGCCCTCGGCTTCGGTTTCGGTTTCGCCCTCGGCTTCGGCTTCGGTTTCGGCTTCGCCCTCGGCTTCGGCTTCGGATTCGCCTTCGCCCTCGGTTTCGACCGTCAGCGTCTCAGTCTGAGTCTCGGTGAGCGTCTCCGTATCCGAACCGATCGGCTCTCCGTCGGTCGCAACCGGTGTTGGCTCGCGCATCAACAACCACACCACCAAACCGATCGCCACCAGGGTCAACACCCCAAAAATGATCCACAATCCTAAGTTGGAACGCGGCTTCATCGCCGGCAGGTGCTCCGTCGGAATCCCCGCCTGCACCGCAGCGGGTTGGACGCTCACCGTCTCGGGCATTCCCGCACTATCAAAAAGGTCGACCGGCGGCTCACTCAGACGGGCTGTGACTCCAACAAGCGGCGGAGGTGGTTCCTCAATGCTCCCGGGTATGGTCTCCGCGTCATCGAACCCCGTCGGGACTTCCGTGATCTGAGTCGGGACGTCCATCATGGGCTCAAACGCACCCGGCTCGTCGGACGTTGGAACCGCTTGGCCGATCGGAGGTGGTGGCAAAGGCGAGTCCAGCGGCGAATCCAACGCGTCGAGCGGCGGAAGCGGAGCAGGCGACTCACGAGGCGGACGCGGAAACTTCCCGACCACCGAGTCTTCGGTCGTTCGCACTTCGGGCTTCAGACTCGTGCGACGCACTCGACCCGACACCGGTTGCGGACGCGGCGGCGGCGAGGGCATCGCAAGCGCTGGCACCGCAAGCGGGGGCGGCGGAGCGGGCGGAGGTGGCTTCTTCTTCTTGAGCACGCCATCTGCGACGACTGGCTTCGATGCCTGAGCTCCGGGAAGCTGCGCCGCGGGCATACCAACCTTCGTCGCCTTCTTCTTGATCGGACGAAGCGGTGGAAGTTCGGGTTCGGGTTCCGGTTCAGGCTCGGGTTCTGGCGGCTCACTCGGTAGCGTTTGATCGTGGAACAGCGGTTTGGGCCGATGCTCTGGAAGCACGACCTCCGCGGTGAGAATCTCCTTGGCGACGTCACCAAATCCGTCGACGTCCTTCATCTTGTGCAACAGCGTCTTGAGTTCGCCAAGCAGCGTCTGCGCCGCACTTTCGGAATGCCCTACCCCAGACGGAATGATCGAAGGAGCGGGCGGCGGAAGCGAAGGTTGTATCGGTGGAGGCTCCGCCGCGGCTTCGACAAACGCGTTGCCGATCGGAACCAAGAGGTTCGCCATGGTCGGCGCATCGCGACGCTCAACCGTGACGCGCCCCGAACTCAACGCCAACATCACAGCAAGCGCTGTGCGCCCGGCCACGCGCGATGTCCCCTTCGGGTCGGCTTCCGCGCCGGCGATCAACCCCTGCGAAAGTGCAACCCGCACCGATGCGCGAGGATGCCGAACGGTCACCAAGAACGTTCCGCCGTGACTGGCCACCGCGCGAAGTAAGCGCGATGGACCCACGCTCTCCATCCGCGTTTCAAAGCGCGCACGCGTCTTGGCAAGCTCGGCGATCTCGCGGTCCGGCTCGAGCAAGTTCGCCACCGAAGAAGCCAACCGATCGATTCGCGAGACTTCGCCCACCGGCGCCATTTCGGAGAGTCGCAGCACCAGCAACGATGCCCAGCGGAGCGCAATATCGCGACGGATTTTGCGGAGTACGGCGTAGCTCGCACCCTCCAAGCCTGCCTCGTCGATCAACACCACCTCGGGATCGAGAGACCGTGCGCGTTCGATACCGTAGCCGTCCGTGGTGCAGACCGAGACCACCGCACCTGCTGCACGAAGATCCTGACCGAGCACATCCGCAAGTGCAGCGTTGTCTTCAACGAGCAAGATTCGCCGCTTTGCGAGGGACTCCCGATCACCCGGTTCGCTCAGCGCATCGAGAACCGCAAGCTTGCTGCCCGCTTCATCAAACTCGTAATGGAGCGGGCGCTCTTCCTTCAACAGCGGCTTGATGCGACGGACAAAGTCACGAACAGCGGCCTCAACGTTGCGTCCCGGCTCGAGGACGAAATGTGCAGACCGCCCGTCGCCACCTTCTTGCGAGACCGAGAGAATTCCACTCTCAAGCTGTCGCTTCACGATCTCGAGCAACTCAGGAAGCGTGGCGTGCCCGATTGTCCCCCCTGTTTGGGAGGGACGCTCGATCAACTCGCGTGTCAGCCGAGCGACCTGCTTCGCCATCTCGTCGACGCTCGCGGTGCGTTCAACAAGCGCCACACCACGTCGTGCAGCCGAAAGCTTGAGTGCGAGATCGGACGGCGCCAAGAGGATCACCGGTACGGCGGAAGTCATCGGACTGCTCGCAAGAGACTTCAATACCGACTCATGGTTGCGAACCGCATCGCCAACCAAGACCACGACGTCCGGAGCTGTCACCGTGACCGCAGCGACTGGATTGGTCTCGTCGCCTTCCTCAGCGAAGGTCGCATGCCGCTCCAATGCCTCTTCGAGGGCGGCACGCATGGGCTCGCCCTGCCCCAGAATCAGGAGAGTCGGCAGGTCCTCCATCGGAGGGAAGAGTAGTCGCCAAGCCGCAGAAGACGCGAATTCGCGTCTATTCGCTGGGCTGAATCGAGACCTCGATCGACTTGCTTGTCGGGGTGTTACTGACAGCCGCCACGCTTTCGACAGGCACCAGCGCGTTCGCTTCGGGGAAGTACGCCGCCGCGCAACCCCGCGGCATGTTGTAGGGAATCACGACGAAGCGAGGTGCTACGCGCTCGACGCCCTCGTAGTAGCTGGTGAGATCGACGTGCTGCATGGGCTCCAACCCGTGCTCCTCGATGTCGTGTGGTGAAAGGAACACGACTCGCCGTCCTCCCTTGATGCCACGGTAGCGATCGTCGAGACCGTAGATCGTCGTGTTGAACTGATCGTGACTGCGCAAGGTCTGCAACACCAGTCGGCCGGGCTTGACCTCAAACGCGGACAACGCGTCGGATGAGAACACCGCTTTGCCCGTCGTGGTGTTCCAACGACGCTCCTTGGCCGCGTTTGGAAGATAGAAACCGCCGTCCTCACGAAAACGCTCGTTGTAACGATCAAAACCAGGCACGACCTTTTCGATGAGATCGCGAATGCGGTCGTAGTCCTCAGCGAGAGAACTCCACGCGATACGATCTTCTCCAACCGTGGCCGTGGCCATCGCTGCGATGATGTCGGGCTCGCTGCGTAGCTGCTCGCTCGCAGGCTTGAGTCGCCCCTGCGACGACTGCACGATCCCCATCGAGTTTTCGGTCGACACGACCCGCCCACCGTCGTCGTCGCTTCGACCCAGACACGGCAAGATCAACGCTCGTTTTCCGACCACCAGATGACTGCGATTGAGCTTGGTGGAGATCTGCACGGTCAGATCGCAGTTCTGCATCGCCTGCGCGACAAACTCCGTATCGGGCGACGCCATCAGGAAGTTGCCACCCAGTGCAACGAACACCTTCGCGTCGCCACGATGCATCGCCTGAATGGCACCCACCGTATCCAGGCCGTGTTCGCGGGGCGACTCAATCCCCGTGTGCGCATCCAACGCGGCAAGGAAGCTCTCTGGCATCTTCTCCCAAATCCCGACCGTGCGATCTCCTTGCACGTTGCTGTGCCCACGAACCGGACAAAGCCCCGCACCTTCGCGCCCGATCGCGCCTCGAAGAAGATGCACGTTCACCACTTCCCGAATCGTTGCGACTGCGTTGTGGTGCTGGGTGAGCCCCATCGCCCAGCAGGTGATGATCTTGTTCGTATCGGCAAGCGCCACAGCGTTCGCAACGATCTCTCGTCGCGGAATGCCGCTGAGGCGCTCGATCGTGGACCACTCGGTGGCGTCTACCGCGGCGCGATAGGCCTCGAGCCCAGTCGTGTGCTCGGCGATGAACTCGTGGTCGAGCGCGTCCTGCGCAAAGAGCGCTTTCGCAAAGCCACGAAAGAGCGCCATATCGCCATTCACCCGCACCTGTAGGTACGCGTCAGCGATCTCGGTACCGCCGAATCCGAGCAGCCCACTGATGTGTTGCGGATGCTTGAACGCGATCAGCCCTGCTTCCTTGAGCGGGTTGATCGCCAGCAACCACGCACCGTTCTGCACCGCGCGCTGCAACGTCGCGAGCATTCGCGGATGGTTCGTACCGGGATTCTGACCTGCGCTGAGGATCACCTCGGCCTTTTCGATGTCCGCGATCGAGACTGTGCCCTTACCGACTCCAATCGACGCATGGAGCGCTGCGCCACTGGACTCGTGACACATGTTCGAACAGTCCGGGAGGTTGTTGGTCCCAAACGCTCGCGCGAAGAGCTGATAGAGGAACGCCGCTTCGTTCGACGCACGCCCCGACGTGTAGAACAAGGCTTCGTGGGGAGACTGCAGGCCCCGAAGCGTTTGACCGATCAACGCAAACGCGTCGTCCCACGAAATCGGACGGTAATGCTGCCCATCGTCGACCAAGAGCGGCTCGGCAAGCCGTCCTTGCCGGTCGTGCCATGCATCGGATTGCGCTCGCAGGTCGGCCAAAGAGTGTTGGGCGAAGAAATCTCGCCCAATCGTCTTGGACATGGCCTCCGAAGCCACCGCTTTCGCGCCGTTCTCACAAAACTCTCCAAGTGCACGATGCCCATCGGGGTCCGGCCACGCGCAACTGGGGCAGTCGAAACCGTTGTGCTGATTCACCTTGAGGAGCGCTCGAGCTCCACGCCCTACGCCTGCGCGTCGAACAATGTGACTCAATGACGAAGCGACCGCGGGCGCACCTGTGGACCACGTCTTGGGCGCAGACACCTTGGGCTTGCTGCCTTCAAGAGGCGGCGTCGTGTCTGCGACAGGAGGACGACCGTCATCGGCCATCCATTCAGCCTACCGGTTCCGCAGATGGTTTCCTAAAACCTGCCTATCCGAACGTCGGCGTGACATGGCGTCGGCGTTCGATCGCGTGGCGCACGTAACGCTTGTACAGCACCCACGCGTCGTTGCTCATGCGATGCTGGTCGGTTTCAAAAACATCGAGTTGTGCATCGATTCCCAACTCTTGAAGCAACTCGACCACATCACGCGTGTCGCCGAGAGGAACCACCGGGTCGTTGTCTCCGTTGATGGCCCGAATGGGTGGATACGCGTGGGTCGAGTCGACGTACTGCTGAGCCAAGTAGGGGGGAAGCCAACCCGCCAAAGGAAACGCTGCATCGATGGTTTCCGGGCGCAACACAGCCAACCCAAACGCGAGCATGCCGCCTTGGGAAAAACCACTCACGATCGGTAACCCCTCAGTGGGACGGCGTGCTCGAAACTGCTTCAACACATGGGTGAGCTGGTCGACGCGACGCTGGATGTAGTTCCCCAGCACTTTGTCGGGGTACTGGTCCTCGGTGATGCTGATCGGAAACCAGGTGTAGCCATCGCCGAGATGGTCCGGCGCCCATGGAAACATCATTCGGACGGGAGGCGTGTCGGTGTGATCGCCTTGGGGCACACGCGGCGCACTCGCTCGACCGTGGAAGTTCACGATCAAGGGCAGCTCAGCATCGACGTGGGTCCGGCCCAGTACGACCTCGGTCACGCGAAAGCCAGCGACCCAGTGCTCACGAACCTGGACATGACGGCTTTCCAGCGGCGCATCCACGTGCTTGCCGCCGTCGTCCTTGTCTTGCCAGAGTTCTGCATGCACCGGCCCAGATTGAACCCCGGACACCAGCGCTAGCCAGAGTGCAGTTGCGGCGAAGAGTGCAATTGCGGTGAGCGGGTTCCGCGGGAGGACGCGCGTGCTACGGGCAGGACTCATCGGTTTTGGAAGAACCTCGTTGGCGAAAAGGAGCTTCTTTCAAGATGAGACACGCGGCGGGAATTGCAAGCTTCCGACGAACATTCTCGGACGAAATTAACTTTCGTTCGTCGACTGTCGTCGTTGAATCTCGGCGTCGATCAGGCTCCGCAGGTTTCGCACTTCAAAGGGCTTTGAGAGACAGAGGTTGGGCACGCTCTGGAGAAAGTTCTCGCCCTCTTCACCAAGCGCACCACCGGTCAGGAAAATGACTCGGGACGCCAGCGCCGGGGAGCGCGCTTGGAGCTGGGCGAAAACCTCCCAGCCTGGCATCGAAGGCATCATCAAGTCGCACAAGATCACGTCAAACGACTGGTCGGCGAGCAGCTTCAACGCCTCAGCCCCCGATGTGACGACCTCGACGTGGTGGTCACGCCCAAGAACACGGTGAAGCGCGCGGCAAATCATCGCGTCGTCATCAATCACCAGCACCCGCCCTCGGAGTGCACTCCCGGCCTCAGAAGGTGCAGGCATCGGCGCTGCCGGGATGAGCACTGTGAGTTCGGCACCTCGTTCCGGTCGGTTTGTCGCGTCGATCGTTCCCCCGAACGACTCGATAATGCTGTGTGCGAGCGAGAGCCCCAATCCGGTGCCCTCACCTGGCTTTGTCGTAAAGAACGGGTCGAACACCCGTTCTCGAACATCGTCGGGAATCCCGGTTCCCGTATCCAACACGCGAATCCGGCATCGTCCCTGTTCATCGGTATCCGTCACCACGGTGATTTCGTGATGATCGACCGCGCCTTCCGGAATGGCTTGCGCCGCGTTGACCAGAAGGTTCACGAAGACCTGCGTCAACCGGGACTCATCCGCTTCGATCAAAGGCACGTCGCCGTACGAACGCACCAGACGTGCACGATGACGCAGCTCGTTCATCGACATGTTCACCGCGACATCGATGAGCCGATGCACATCGAGCGACACGCGTTGCTCGTCCTCCACGCGAGAGAAGGTTCGAAGATCGCGAACGATCCGTCGTGCACGCTCCGATCCCTCACGCGCCTCGCGCACCGCATCTTGGAGTTCACGCATACGCGTCGACGACGAACTCGCGACGATCGCCTCGAGCTCTTCTTCGGCGACCTCCAGGTTTGCGATGACATAGGCCAGCGGGTTGTTGAGCTCGTGAGCAATACCCGCCGAGAGTGATCCCACGGAAGCGAGACGTTCGGCTTGAATCAGTCGAGACTGAGACTCTCGACGATCGGTCAGGTCGCGCACCAACGTCAGCGCCACGAAACCGTCTGGACGCTCGACCGGAACGCCAATCGCCTCCACGTGACGTCGCTCGCCGTCGCTTCGTTGGATGACCAGCTCAAACGGCGGACCTGGAACCTCGCCACGCGCGAGCCTCTCGAAGCGTTCCGCGGCAGTGCGTTGATCTTGCTTCCGTGGAACAAAATCGAGCAACCGACGACCACGCAGCTCGTTCGCTGAGCTCACACCCAGCAGCTCCACCATCGCTTGGTTGCCTTCCAGCAGACGTCCCTCGCGATGCACGATGACCGCATCGACGCTGCGTTCGAACAGCGCACGGTAGCGAGCATCGGCAAGTTCCGCGGCACGCTGGAATCGGTTGCGTTCCAGAATCGATTCCACTTGCGCAGCGACCAAGCGCACGAGGCCACGCTCCGCCTTGTCGTACTTCGGTCGGGATTTGGTCGCCGAGAAGTTCAACGTTCCGAAACGCATGTCAGCCACGCGCAAGGGCACACCGATGTAGGACTCGAGCGCGAACGTCTGGTAACAGGGATGCCCGGCGTACTGCGACGTCGCCATTTCACGAATCGTCACCAGCTCGTCCGCCGCCATGGTGATCGCGCAGTATGTGTTCGCGAGATTGAACTCTTGTCCGGCACGCACATCGAATGCGTCCGGCGCGACGCAAGCGAGCACTCGGTACGACTCGCCCACCACTTCGCTGACAATCCCGACTTCGAGACCGAGGTGCTCCGTCGCAATGGCCAGCGCATCTCGCGCTTCGCTCATCGACGCAATATCCAACGCGGTCTGGTCCGCCACGGCCCCATCATATGATCGACTGTGAAACGCCCCAAAGGACCTCTGGTACGGGGCGTCGAGCGCCTGATACGCTGTATGAGAACGGAGGTTCTAGTGGCCGACATGGTCTCGCGCATCGCCGCGCTTCAAGACTACGACCAGTATCGCGACATGCATTGGGAGGGGTCCTTCGAGGACTACCTGCAGATCGTTCGGGATCGTCCCCAGGTCACGCGCAACTCTTTCCAGCGCCTCTACGACATGATCGTGAGCTACGGCGAAGAGGAGTACATCGACAACAAGAAGCGTCTGGTCCGCTATCCGTTCTTCAAGGACCCGCTCGACGAGGGCAAAGACGCGATCTTCGGTCTCGACATTCCCCTGATGCGTTTGGTGCACGTTCTTCGTGCGGCAGCCCAAGGCTACGGTCCTGAGAAACGCATCATCCTCCTGCACGGACCCGTCGGTTCATCCAAGAGCACCATCGCGCGGCTGCTCAAAAAGGGCGTCGAGCGCTACTCGATGACTCCGGAAGGCGCGCTCTACACCTACGAGTGGCACGGACTGCGCGAACTTGGACTCGCCGGAGATGACGACATCTTTCCGTGTCCGATGCACGACGAGCCCCTGCGTTTGATCCCCTTGGAGTGGCGCGAACGAGCCATTCAAGAGCTCAAACTCGGAAGCGACCGACATCGCCTTCACATCAAGGGCGATTTGAACCCCGCGTGCCGCTACATCTTCAAGTGCTTGATGGAGCACTACAAAGGCGACTGGTCCAAAGTCGTCGCCAACCACGTCAAAGTACGCCGCTTGATCTTGAGCGAGCAGGACCGTGTGGGCATCGGCACGTTCCAGCCCAAGGACGAGAAGAACCAGGACTCCACCGAACTCACCGGTGACATCAACTATCGAAAGATCGCGGAGTACGGATCCGATTCCGATCCGCGCGCGTTCAACTTCGATGGTGAGTTCAACATCGCGAACCGCGGAATCATCGAGTTCGTCGAGGTTTTGAAGCTCGACGTCGCGTTCCTCTACGACCTTCTTGGCGCGACCCAGGAACAAAAGGTTAAGCCGAAGAAGTTCGCGCAGACCGACATCGACGAAGTGATCATCGGCCACACCAACGAGGCCGAATACAAGAAACTCCTGAACAACGAGTTCATGGAGGCGCTTCGCGATCGAACGATCAAGATCGACATTCCGTACATCACGAAGATCAGCGAAGAGATCCGCATCTATCAGAAGGATTTCTCGGCGGAGAAGCTTCGCGGCAAGCACGTCGCACCACACACCCTTGAGGTTGCTTCGATGTGGGCCGTGATGACCCGCCTCGAAGAGCCCAAGAAGCACCAGCTCACGCTCTTGCAGAAGTCCAAGCTCTACGACGGCAAGATCTTGCCGGGCTATACGCAAGACAACGTCAAAGAGCTGCGAAAGGAATCGCGTCGCGAGGGTCTCGAAGGGATCTCGCCGCGTTTCGTGCAGGACAAGATCAGCAACGCGCTCGTTCGCGAAGGTACTGAGGGTTACATCAACCCCTTCATGGTGCTCAACGAGCTCGAGAAGGGTCTGCAGCACCACTCCCTCATCGCCAACGACGACCAGCGCGCGAAGTACCAAGAGCTGATCGGCGTGGTGAAGTCGGAGTACGACGAGATCGTCAAAAACGAGGTGCAGCGCGCCATCAGCGCCGACGAGGAAGCGATCTCGCGTTTGTGCTCGAACTACATCGACAACATTCGCGCCTATCTGATGAAGCAGAAGGTGAAGAACCCCTACACCGGCAAGGACGAAGAGCCGGATGAGCGTTTGATGCGGTCGATCGAGGACAAAATCGACATCAGTGAGGCGCTCAAAGACGACTTCCGCCGGGAGATCTTGAACTTCATCGGTCACCTCGCGCTCGAGGGGAAGAAGTTCACGTACGACACCAATGATCGTCTGCGTCGTGCGCTGGAGATGAAGCTCTTCGAGGACCAGAAGGATTCGATCAAGCTCTCGAGTTTCGTGTCGAACGTGATCGACAAGGAAACGCAGGACAAGATCGACATCATCAAGAACCGGTTGATCAAGTACTACGGCTACAACGAAGCGAGTGCGACCGACGTGTTGGCCTACGTGGCGAGCATCTTCGCGCGCGGCGACGTCAAAGACTGACCATGCGGCTTCTGGCCTGCTTGATCGCGGCGTCGGCGCTCAGCGCGTGCACCCGATACACACAGGTGCGCATGGCCGATGGGACCGAGTACGAGATGCAGCCGGCCTTCGCCAAAATCACCGAAGGCAGCGTGGCGGTTCGTCGACGCAACGATGGCGCCGCGCAAGAGTCACGGCCGATCGCGCTCCAAGTCGAGGACGTTGAAGACGTTCGTCATCCGGGACTCGGGCGAATCATTGTGGGTGGTGTGCTCACTCTCGCAGCTGCAGGCGGTGCAGCGGGGAGTAGAAGAGTTCTCTCCTCTACTTCTCTACTCGACTCCTCCCGGTAAAATTAATGCCCCCACGCCCACACGGGAACATTCCGCTTCGCGGATATCCGGAAGCTTGGAAGTTCAGGAGTACGGAAGCTCAACGAAGAGCCCGAGAAAAAAAATCGGTTTCTCTTCCCGGCTTTCCCTCTCTCGATCTTCCAAGATAAAAAAAAAATCGCGACCCGGTCCGTGAAGCTGTTACTGCTTAGCGCCGACGCAGCACCACGGTACCCGCGGAATAGCCCGCACCAAACGAGCACAACAAACCAAGGTCTCCCGCCGCCAGATCTTCGTGGTGACGATGCAGCGCGATCACACTTCCAGCAGACGACGTGTTCGCGTAGCGATCCAGCACCACCGGCGCCTCCTGCGGGGTCGCATCACGGCCCAGGACACGCTTCGAAATCAGGCGGTTCATGTTCAGGTTCGCTTGGTGCAGCCAAAGCCGCTTCAACTGCTCTGCCGGAATGTCGAGATCGTTGAGGTGCGCCGTAATCAGCTTGGAAACCCAAGGCACAACCTCCTTGAACACCTTCCGCCCCTCTTGCTTGAAGAGCAGATCGGTCTCGGCATCGGCAAGACGGTCGCGCAATGCGTCAGGCGACTCGGCTTCGACTCGGCTCAAGAAGCCGTGGTTGTTGCGGATGTTGTTGGAGAACTGTGTCCGCAAACGAGTCCCCAAGATCTCAAACGACGCACGCCCCGAGGGTTTGCGATCCGCGCTCTCAACGAGCATCGCTGTGGCGACATCACCAAAGATAAAGTGGCTGTCGCGATCGCAGAAGTTTAAGTGCGCCGTGCAAATCTCCGGATTCACCACGAGGACAGCATTGGCAGCGCCGGACTCGATCAACGAACACGCCTGCTGAAACCCGAACGTGGCGCTGGAACACGCGACGTTCATGTCGAAGCCAAACCCTTCGATGCCGAGTTCGTTTTGAACCTCGACCGCGATCGCCGGGTACGCGCGCTGCAAGTTGGAGCAAGCCACGATCACGGCATCGACGTCTTGCGCGGTGCGTTCCGCTCGAGAGAGCGCATCACGACATGCATGCACACCCATCTCTGCCAGAATCGAGAGTTCTTCGTTCGGCCGGCGCGGCAAGCGCGGCGCCATGCGCTCCACATCGAGGATGCCTTCTTTGTCCATCACGAAGCGCGCGCGGATCCCACTCGCCTTCTCGATGAACTCGGCGGACGAGTGCGCTTTGGCCTCGACCTCACCTGCAGCGATGGCCGCGGCGTGTTGTTCGTTGTGACGATCCACCCAGGCGTTGAACGCCTCGACGAGTTCTTCGTTGGAGATCGACTGAGACGGCGTGAAGAGACCGGTGCTGGCCAGCACGGCAGATGTCATGGCCCCCACCTAGCAGGATTGAGGCAGTGATGCCTACTGGGAGGCCCACAACGCGATGCGTCAAGGTGACCCCGGCGTCACCAATTGGTCGCTACATCTCGCATTCGTCGGCGCCGATCACACCACGAGTGCGTGATTCGCCGTCCACGTCAGTCTCAAGTGTGATTTCGTCGGCGGTGCCCACCATCGCCTCGACATCGCACGACGCAAGATGCAGGTCACCGTTTGCACCATCGCGGAACCAGCTCGCTTCCGCATCCGTGTTGTTCCCCGAGACATCGGCGACTGCGTCGTTTCGGGAGTGAATGCGTCCGTTGACCAAGTTGTGATGGATCGTGACGTTCGAGGTCACGTCGTACCGATACTCGATGCTGTTTGGGTATGCGCTGCCGTTGGAGAAGAAGATCGTGTTGTGATGGATCTCGGTGTTGTGAGCGCGCTCCACACCGATCCCGACGTCGTGTTCACGGCTCGCCGCAAAGCTGCTGAAGATCAGGTTGTTGCGAATGATCGAACCGTACACGTCGGTTCGAAAACCCAATCCGATTCCGCGCGCGCAGTTGATGATGTGGTTTCGTTCGATCAGGTGACCACTACCCTCGGCGCTGTCCCACATGTGAATCGCGTGCTCGGACAGTCCACCCACGTAGGTCTCTCCACCTCGCTCGTCGGGTGCTTGGCCGTGCGCGGGACGACGCGGACCGTCGGGGAGGCAGTAGATCCCCTCGAAACGACTGTCGTGCACGTGCCAGTTTCGCGAGTCGTGCGTATCGATTCCGCCTGTGTAGCAGCTGGTGTTCCCGTCCAACGCGCCGTAGCCCCAGACGTTGTCGCGACCTTCGTTGGTCATCAAGAATGTCGAACAGCTGACTTCGACATTGTCGACTGACGCGCTCGAGCCCGGACTCGACTTCAGGAATTGTTGTCCACCATCGAGCATGCGCACGTTGTGGATCAGAACATCGTCGCCGTCGGCCCAAAGATGGATCAGGTGGTAGACCGCGCGACGAACGGTGAAGTCCGCAAGGACGACGCCCGGTGCATCCACCACGATGGCGGACGACCCGGAACCATGCAGCCGATAGGCGGAGTCGATGATGACTGCGTCCGCATTTCCAGACGCACCTCGCACCGTGACGTTGGGCGTCGTGATGTACACACCGCTAAATCCGCCCGGGTCCGCTGCGGGAAGCGTATACGTCCCGTCTTCGAGCAGAACGGTGTCTCCTTCGTTGGCACTTCGGATCGCGTTGCGGAGCGACATCTCTCCACCGCCATCCACCATCACCGTTCCATCGCCGGTGGGTCGAACGGTGATCGTCGTTCCGGTCGAAGCGATGATCGACTCGGAAATCTCTGCACACCCTGCGGTCGGTTCAATGGGTCCGACGTCGACACCGGGCGACCCATCAGGAAGGTCACCTGCATCGTTGTCCGGACCTGCATCAGGCCTGTCCGCGTCGAAGTCGGGTCCTCCGTCGAACTCCGGAGCGTCGGTTCCTGAGTCCTCTAAGCCCGAACCGCCGCCGTCACAACCGAACGACAAAGCAAGGGCAACCATCAAGACAATGCGCATATGAGTTGAGTGTCGGCAGATGGGTGATCTTCTGAGAAAATCGCCGACCTACCCAAAAGCGTAATGGTTTAGAGACTATGCGTAAGCAGCCAATCGAGGATCTGGTCGGTTGCCGTGCTGCTCAAGGGCGGAATGTGTCCACCTGCTTCGATCGTCCAAAGCGAGGTGTCCGCACCGCTGCTGCAGTCCGACCAGTCACGCGTGGTGGTTTCGGCGCCCGGAAGGACCGCGTCGAAGTCGATCGCATCGCCCGCCGCATCACTCGTACATCCCGCTCGGTCGGCAAAACGCTGAACGGTGTCCTCGGCCGACGGGTAGCCGCCGAAGAATCCGTCGTAGAGAATCGTCGGATCCAACGTTCCGTGGATTTGCAGAACGCTCACAGGACGCGCCGGGTCGCAGCGATCTTCGTCCGCAAAGGTGGACCCCGCCAAGCTTGCAATGGCCGTGATGCGATCTGCAGCGTCGCACGCCATTCGGTAGGACATGAACCCGCCGTTGCTGTGCCCCACCAGATAGATCCGACTCGAGTCGACGTTGTAGCCAGCTTCCATTTCGTCGATCAGGCTCGTGATGTACGCCAAGTCGTCAGCCAACCGAGTCGGTGAACCACAACACGCCGGCGTCGCGTTCCAGTGACGGTTTCCAATCCCGTCGATCAATCCGTCTGGAGCGATGAGCAGCATGCCGCGCTCACCTGCTTTGCGGGTCATGTTGAAATACGCGTTCTGTGCAAAGCCACTTGCCGTGTAGCCGTGGAGCAGCACGAGTAGCGGTGCCGGCGTACTTCCGTCGTAGCCGGGCGGGACGATGACGCGTGTCGGGCGATCATCCCCACCGATGAACGCGGGTGGTGTATCTCCAGCATCGTCTTCACCGCCGGCGTCGTCTTCGCCAGCATCGGACTCCGGGGCATCGGTACTCCCACCGTCCGACATGGCGTCTACCCCTCCGGAATCCTCGACGGGACCGGCATCCGTACCGCCATCGTCATCGCCACAAGCCACCGCAAGCGCACACACCAACAACATCCAGCGCATGGGCGACATGCTGCGACAGAGCAGACCCTTGCGCCAGTCGTGGTACTGACATGAATGTCGTGGCGAATCTGTGCGTCAGCGTTGTGCGCAGAGGGGTTCGCACTTGGGCAATTCCAGAAGTGATTTCGGGGCTGGAACGGCTCCTGCCTAAGTGGTTGGCGGAGGGAACATGAAAGCTTGGATTCCGATCATTGTCTTTGCTGCGACTCCGGCCCTTGCACAGAGCCCGGCTCAGATCTCCGCGCGCGTCAGCATCATCCGGAGCAACCATCCACCACAGATATCCGACGCGCGCCGTCTGTTCGATCAGACGCGACCCCACGAAGGGAACCTTCGAGACGGTACGCTCTTGTGCCGCGTGTCGGCAGACCGCAACCGACGCTACGATGGAGCCACACGACGCGGTCCCGTGTCGCGACGCTACGGTGCTCCGGATCTGAGCGTGACACTTCGAGTGGGACGCGAGCGCGGTTTTATTCGCGGTCCGGAAGACCGGTATTCGACCACAGTCAGCATGCCAGGCGTCTCGGTCCGTCGTGGTCAACGCATTGGAATTCATCTCGTGGATCGCGATGCATTTCGTAACGACACTGTTGGTGATGCCGTTGCCGTGTATGGCGGTTCGTTTCCAATCGAGCTGCCCGGCAACCAAGCCAACGGCGAGTGTCGGGTGCTCGACCCGGCCATTGCACAACAGCGCATCCCTGGAATCGTGCGCAGCGTAGACCGTGAACTCGAGCGTGCTGCGCGCGTTCAAGTCGACCTACGTGCGAGTGAGATCGCATCACCCCGAGAGTATCTGGACCGCGCGCTCTATCATTTGTACGACGCCGCCGCGCTTGCCGGTTGGCAGCACGCTGAAGTTGGGAACCGACGCGAGCGAGTCGCCGAGATTGAGCGGGCACACACCAACGCGGTACGCGAAGCGATCGAGGCGGTGAAGTCAGAAGCTCCTGCTGCCGGTCAACCTGTGGCGTTTGCCAACGGACGCTGGGAAGCGCGGGTGACCCAAGTCGACTGCAACCCGCAGGATCTCGATCGGTTCGGAACCACACTCACGACACAAGATCCGCGTGGCTGTGCGCTGCGTCTCGAGGTCGCGACCTCTCGAGCGGGTCGGTTTCGACCCCAGGTTCGGGCTCTCACAGGCGAAGGTGAGCTGACGGATGCAGCCTTGGCGATCCGTGAGCGGAACGATGCCTACGAACGTTACAACGGAGAGCGATTGGTTCCTGGCGAGCTGCACGTGCTCTGGGTTGTCACGAACGCGTCCCCCGATTTGTTGAGGCTCAAGATGGGGGCCGAAACCGTGTTCATTCGAGCACGCTAATTCGAAAGTCGGTGTTACCGCTTCGGTGCTGTAACAATTTGCCGCGCGTGGGATAGTGCCCAGGAAGATGGATGCTTGGGGCATTGCCCACGACGCGGCAGACGACGTGGTGGGGTTGTGGGAGCAAGCGGTCATCGGCCTGCTCGCCCATCGAGCGGACACCGGTTTGTGCGTCCAAGCGATTCGTCGTCAGGACCCCCTGTTCGTGCCTGCGATTGCCTTGGAAGCGTGCGCAATGCTGTTCAAAGGACGTCGCGCACTACGACCTCAGGTTGGTCGGTGCTTGGGTGAAGCACACCGCGCGCTAGCGAAGCGACCGGACGCGCGAAACGAACTTCTCGTCAGTGCACTCGAAGCCTGGAGTCGCGATGAGTGTACCGACGCGTTGCAGCAGTTGGCGGCGCTCCGGGCGACGCATCCAGCCGATCCCTTCACTGCGAAACTGCAACACGGACTTCTGTTCTTGTTGGGACAAACCGAGACCATGTTGCGTGTGTTGGAAGACACTCGTGCCGCGTGGATGCGACACGCCGAGGGACAGGGTTACCTACGTGGATGCCTTGCGTTTGCGTTGGAGGAAAACGGGCGTCTCGAAGACGCGGAGCGCGAAGGACGCTTGGCGGTAGAGGCAGAGCCGGAAGACGCGTGGGGAATCCATGCTGTCGCGCACGTGATGGGCATGCAGGACCGCGTCGGCGAGTGCATTTCCTGGCTCGATCAACAAGCTGCTGGATACGCGGACTGTGGGATCTTCAAGCGCCATGTGTATTGGCACTGGGCGTTGATGCATTTGGAGCGCGACGAGACCGACGCCGCACTTCACCTCTTCGACACGCGCGTTCGAGGCGAGTGGCTCGGCGATTACCGCGACATGAGCAACCAAGCCACGCTGTTGTGGCGCTTGGAGTGCGAAGGCGTGGATGTCGGCGAGCGTTGGGACGCCTTGATTGAGATCGCGCGTGAGCACGCGTTCGATCACGGGTCGGCGTTTGCGGATGTGCACTACGCGATGGCGCTTGCGCGAGATGCACGCTGTGCCGAGTTCGTGGAATCACTCCACGCACAGAGCGACCGCGAAGGGTGGCAGGCAGAGGTGCAAACGCGCGTGGGCGCACCACTGGCGCAACTCGTTGCGGCCGCAACGCGGGGCGACGACGTAGACCTCGACGCGTTCGCGGCGCTGTGTCCTAGCATCGTGCAGATCGGTGGAAGCCTGGCGCAGCGAGAGATCTTCGAGCTGCTTCGAATCGAAGCCGCGCTCCGCGCGAAGTCGCCTTACGCGACGACTTGGCTGGAGGAGCGCCTTGAGTCACGCCCCAAAAATGCTTGGGCGCTCAGACGAGTAAATCCTGGGGACAGGTAAACTGGTTTACCCAACCCCGGGACGTTTTACTGGGAAGTAACCGAGTTTCGTCCGCAGATCGAAACCCGCGAGATCGGAGGCTACGTAAACTGGTTTACCTGTCCCCAGATTTTACTCAAATACGGCCGTCGCAGATCGAAACCCGCGAGATCGGAGGCTAGGTAAACTGGTTTACCTGTCCCCAGATTTTACTCAAATACGGCCGTCGTAGGCGCGTCGGTCGATCGGGCAGTGGATCAACGTGAACGTGTCGCTGGACAGCGCGGTGGTCGTCGCTTCGCGCAGCGCGTCTAGCGATTCGACTCGGACGCCTTCGCCTCCGAATGCCTTCGCGATCGCGGCGTAGTCGGTTCCCGGAAAGTCTTGGCCTTCGTTGCCGAAGTCCACGCCCACGTTGGGCAGTTCGCGCGATCGCTGCTTCTTCTCGATCAACGCGAGTGAGCGATCATCGATGACCACGATCGGAATACTCAACTTCAGGTCACGCAATGTACCGAGGTCGCCAAGACCCATCTCCAGGCCACCATCACCGACGATGCACGCCACCGGCGCATCCGGCTCAGCCAGCTTCGCGCCGATCGCAAAGGGCAGCGCACACGCCATCGTGCTTGTTCCGTTCGATTGGATGATCCGGTTGCTCTTTCGAAACCGCCATTGCTGACACAACAAGATTCGGTGCGCGCCAGTGTCGACGCACAGTCGCGTCTCCGCCGGCAGCAGTTGTTCCAACGCACCAAAGATCCCGGACGGGCCCCAACCGGCGTCGGCCGCAAACGCATCGTGCAGTGCGGCGCGCGCTTCCGCGGCTTCGGTCCACAACGCGTCTCGAGTCAGCCCTTCGAAGAGCAACTCCACGGTCGTGATCGGATCGCCTGCCAACGCATGCGTCGCGGAGTGCATCCCATGCTGAGCCAGTTGTCGCGTGCACTCGATCACCGTCGCATCAGGCGCGAAGGGATGACGCCAACCATGACGCATCTCGACCGGGTCGTATCCGGCAAGCACCACGACATCGGCTTTCTGGGCCAAGGGCAGTGCGACTGTGTCGGCTTTCGGTGAGAGACCGACTCCACCAAGCGAACACGCGTGATGCTCGTCGAGAACACCTTTGGCTTCGTAGGTCGAAAACACTGGAAGTGGGTAGTGTTCGACAACGCCGGCCAACACGTCACGACCACCCAACATCTCCAGCCCGGCCAGCAAAAGGGGTCGCTTCGCGTTGCGCAGTGCCTCGCGTGCGCTCTCGAGGTTGTGCGCACGCGTCGGCTCCACGTGTGTGCTGACCTGCACGCGTTCTTGAACAAGCTCATCCGCTACACCTACCGGCACTTCGACGTGCACCGGACCCGGGGAACCTTCCTGCGCCAAGAGCAACGCGCGATCGATCACTTCGGCCGCGGTCTTGGGTGCGATTCGAAAGGATCCCTTCACCAGGGGTCGCAACACAGCTTGATGATCGAAGACTTGGTGCGTGTACGAGTCGGTGTCCGCAGCATTGACGCAGCCCGTAAGAATGATGAGCGGACGTCGTGCTTGTTGCGCGTGCGACGCAATGTTGATCGTGTTGGCCACGCCAGGTCCGATGGTCGCAACAAGCAAGCCCACGCCGCCTGTGACGCGCTGAACGCCCTCGGCCATAAAGCCGCCCGCCGACTCCTGACGCGCAACGACGAACTTGATCTCCGCTGCTCGCAGCGCGTCGATCAACGTGAGGACCTCGCCCCCCGGAACACCAAACGCAAAGCGGGTGACCTTGGCCAAGCGGCGCGCGATCACGTCCGCGACGCGCACCTTCTGTTCACTCGATGACACCACTCTGCCTCCACGTTTCGAGCGTCTCGGGCTCGATGGACAAAAGCTCTTTCAGCACGCCGTCGGTATGTTCCGCCCGGGTTGGCGGCGGACGCCGATACGTCACCGGAGTCTCGGACAAGTTCAGCGGATTACCGAGAAGCTCGATCGGCGAACCCGAGCTGTGATCCATTCGAATCTTCATCTCGCGTGCCTGCGTTTGCGGATCAGCAAACACGCGATCGAGCGTGTTGACCGGACCGATCGGCACTTTCACTGCGCGCAGACCTTCAATCCACTGGTCCATCGTGCGCGACTTCATCGTCTCGGCGATCTCGCTCACCAACACATCTCGGTGGCGCAAGCGATCGGCGTTGGTCGCAAAACGGGGATCGTCAGCCCAGTCTCGTTTGGCCACCTGACAAAAACGGCGGAACTGCGCGTCGTTGCCCACGGCAAGGATCACGTGTCCATCCGAAGCCGCAAACGCTTGATAGGGAACGATGTTGGGGTGCGCATTGCCGTAACGCTTGGGCAACGCCCCGCTGGTCAGGTAGTTCGTTGCACCGTTGATCAACCACGCGAGCTGTGCATCGTACAGAGCCAAGTCGATGTGCTGTCCCTGACCGGTCTGATCCCGGTGGCGTAGCGCCGCGAGAATTCCGACCGACGCATACATCCCGCACATCACATCCGCGATGCCGACGCCGACCTTCATCGGCATCCCCTCGGCTTCCCCCGTCATGCTCATGATCCCGCCCATCGCTTGGACGAGAAAGTCGTAGCCCGGCTCGTCCTTGCGCGGTCCGGTTTGGCCGAAGCCGGAAATCGAGCAGTACACCAAACGCGGACAACCTTCGCGCAGACTCTCGTAGTCCAAACCACGCTTCGCGAGTGTGCCAACGCGGTAGTTCTCGATCAGCACGTCCGCTCGGCCGGCTAAACGACGAATCAACGCGGCGCCTTCGGGCTGCGTAAAGTCGATCGCAATCGAGCGCTTATTGCGATTGGCGCACAGGTAGTACGCGCTTTCGCTGGTCTCCTGACCGTCGGCGTCCTTCACAAAGGGAGGCCCCCAAGCGCGCGTGTCGTCACCATGCCCGGGTCGTTCGACCTTGATCACCTCGGCGCCGAGATCCCCCAGCAACTGGGTGCACGTCGGACCCGCAAGGATGCGGCTGAGGTCGAGCACAACGATGCCTTCAAGCGGCCCCTTCATGCGTTGCGCGCTTTCCACCACTTCTTGGTGCGGTTCCACCACAAGCCCACACCGGCAGACACGACCACCATCGCACCTGCAGCGAGCAACGCTTGGCCGATCGGAAGGGTTCGTCCGATCACGCTGCCCAAGCCGATGCCCGCACCGTAGAGCAGCATCAAGTGGAACCAGTAGAGCATCAGGCTCTCGCCAGCGAGCGTTTGCAAGAAGCGCGGCAAACGCGTGATGAAGAGTCCCAGAACCGAAAGCACCACGACGACGGCCAGTACGGAAGCGAGCTTCAAGATCACGAAACTCGGCACGCTGTGCGACGTGGTCTCGTCGGTAACCAACGTGAAGGGAACGGCCTTCGCGACGAAGTACACGCCAAACATCACCGCGGCGAGCACGATCAAACGCGGCACCGGCACTTTGGCTTCGGTGCGTGCCCCTTGCGGAGTCACCCACGCGGCACATGCAACTCCTGCCCAGACAAACCCGCTCCACGGGAAAAGCGGGAAGAGCGAACCGCCCTTGTGCGTCAGGTAGTTGGCGAACGGTCGGTACCACCCTTCAAAGGGGACGGCATCGGCCAAGGGCGCCGTAAAAAAGCAGAGGCAAGACAAGGTTGCTGCGGCTGCAATGACCACGTGCTTGTTCGGAGCAAAGTGCGTGATCAGCTGCACGACTGCGATCGACACGCCAATACACTGCAGCACATCGGCGATCATGAAGCCGTGTAGCGATGCCGTGGCCCGTGCGGCGTCGCTACTAAACGCTTCCGCCGGAAAGTGCATCAAGTAGCCCAAGGTGATGAGCCAGCCGATGCGGCGCCACCGTTTCCAGACGCGTTTGCGGTCGGCCTTGAACGCATCCATCTTGCCGAGGGTCGACAACGTGAACGCGATACCCGCGGCGAAAAGAAACCCCACGCTGACCAAGCCGCGCTGCCACGACCAAATGCGAAAGATCTCACCCTGACGAAGCTCGTGCGCCATCAACGCATCGAGCGTGTGCCCGTGAAGCATCTGGAACGACGCAAGCAGTCGCAGCAAGTCGACAAAGATGACGCGACTCGCTTTGGCTTTCGGCTTCGCTTCGTCTTTCACGAGAGGCGAGGCAACGCCGGTCGACATGGCTCAGAGTCCTTCGACGTTCGCTTCGTCTGCCGGATCGGCGTCAAGACCTTCCACCACAAGCGTAAGCGGTGGACTGGTGGCCTGAAACCCGCTGCCCCACGCCACAGTCGCAACTTTGCACGTTGCAAACTCACCGGACTTGAGCTCGACGCGCACTTCATCACCCGTCTCGATTCCACCCGTGCAGCCCTCTTGGAGGACGAGCACGCGCTTGCCTTCGAGCACGTAACTTCGGCGAAGTCGGCCGCGGAGGTCACTGGCCATGGGGGGCATCATCGTCGAGCCGAGCCGACCGTCAAGAGAGATCGCTCAACCCCAGGAATGCCCGGCAAAGCGCGTACGTAAACGTTTCTAGGATGGAGCGCTCCACCAAGATCGCGATGGGCATCGGCGTCGGCATGTTCCTGCTGGTGGGGTGCTGCGTGGGAATGGTCTTCCTTCCGTTTATTGGGTGCAGTCGCGAGTTTGTTCGACAGCCCGACGTGAACATCGTCGTTGCGGGAACGGAGGGTCCGATCGCTGGTGCGTTGGTGGAACAAGTGTGGTGGTCCGATCCGCATGGCGTCGTGCACACCACGACCCCGCACACCACGAGTCCCGACGGCCGGATTGTGCTTCGCAAGCGGCACGAAGAGGAACGCATCATGCCCTTGTGCATGCACGGGGTGCCCTTTCACCAGCACCAGTTTTGTTTTGATGCGGAGGGCTACAAGCCTGTGGGTTTGTTGGTGCGCGATCACGAGCAGTCCGTATCCGGCGAGATCATTCTCGAACCTGGCGAGGGTACGTGCACCGGACAGGTTGGTTACGGTAGCGCGCTACCCACGACGTCAGTGAGCAACGCGGACGTCTTCACCATTCGCTAGGACGTCGCCGCCAGAAATCGGCGCACCCTTCGCCGCGAGGTCGTTCCGCAGCTCACCGAACACCTTGTGGTAGCGGTAGAAGGGAATACGCGGAAAGAGATGGTGCACCAGATGCAGATTCTGGCCCAGCGTGAGCAGCCCAAGCCCACGGATCGGAATCGCCCGTGTGTCGCGATAGCGGCCCTGCACGTTGTGCGGTTGGTGAGGCACCCAGTCGAACAGAAACGCAAGCACACCCGACGCCAAGAACGCTGGAAGCAGCCACACGAACACCACCTGTTGTCCGAAGCCGAACCATGCAAGTGCGGACGCCAAGCCGATCAACGCGAGTACCCCCGACACGACCACAAGTTTGTTTTCACGCCCGGCTTTGGTGCGACTGACTTCGCCTACGAGGAACTGCACGTAGTAGTGAGGCACGATCGTGAAGCACCGAAACACGACGGTCCAGGCGCTGCCAGCAACCCAAATGTCAGGGTCTTTATCGGGGTGATTGGTGTGGGAGTGGTGTTGGTTGTGCACGATGCGAAACGCGGGAAAGGGCGCGAACAAGAGCGCACCGTTGGTCCATCCAAGCACGCTCGAGACCACACGCAGACGCGAATCGCGGCCGTGGATGTTCCCGTGGGAAGCCTCGTGCAACACCGTGAACGCGAGGTACGCCACCAACGTCGAGAGTGCGACAACCAGCGCAGTCGGTAACCGATCCAGAGCGAACCAAAGCGCGATGTGTGCGCTGACAACTGCCACACCAAGCAGGATGGTTGGCCACGCGACAAACCCGCTGTTGGCTTTCCACGCCTGCTTCATTCGGGCCTTCCTCGCATCAACCATGTTCACGCTCCGTCTGTTCCCGCTCCAGTGCCGCACGCACAGGTGCAACGGCGTCGACCAGAATCGTCAGCATCTCTTCTTGGGCTGTTGCGCCTTGCTCCAGCCACTCGAGTGCCGCGTTCTCGGCAAAGCAAACCCAGCCGTAGGTGGCGATGTGCACACTGGTCGAGGGCTTGCTCACCCCAAGTTCAGAAAGCACCAAGAGCATCGCGGTGCGACGAAGTTGTTCCACCACCGCAGTGACTTCGGGGTCGGTTCCAATCCCGCCACGAATGAACGCGCGGTAGGTAGTGTCATTCTCGCGGACAAAATCCAAGAAGCGACCGAGTGCACGCGGAAAGCTCTGCTCGAACCCCAACCCAGGTTCAGGCGTGATCGCCTCGCGAACACGACGCGCGGTTTCCTCGATCGTCGCCACGTAGAACCCGCGACGGCCACCAAAGTAGTGGTAGAGAAGCGACTTCGAGACACCGGCACGACGCGCGATCTCATCCATCGAAAACGCGTCGGCGGGATGCTCTGAAAAGAGCGTCTCTCCGAACGCGAGCAGCTCTCGACGACGCTCTTCAACCGCAAGCCGACGACCCATGGACATCATTCTGAACAGTTATTGACGTTTCGTCAATAGCAGAATTTGCGTAGTTTTTGGGTCGTTTTTGAACTTCTTTGAACAGACCCCAGCGCCCGAGACCGTTACCTTCGCTTCATGCAGAACACACGGTGGGGGATGGTGTTGATGCTCGCGCTCGGAGCGTGCGTCAGCGACGACGACGGAATGATCAACCCGGACGCGGGTCCGGACACGGGAACCGAAGACGGTGGCCCCATGGACGACGGCGCCATGATGGACGACACCGGCATCGACACGGGCCCGATGACCGACGGCGGCACGGACGCTGCGCTCCCGACCGCGGTCTCACCTCTGCACGGCGACTTCCTCGGTTGGAACGACTACGTGCGCAACGACGACGAAACAAGCGGCGATCCTCTTGGCGCATCAATCACGGCGTGCGATCCGATGACCGATGCTCTCCGCGGACCTCACGCGTGTTTCCACGCCGGTGAGCTGCGCGCATTCGCACTACCCTTCGCAGACTGCGTCGGCGTAACCATCAGCGATGCGCTCAACGCGTTCGAATGGATCTGCGACGAAAGCGACGGAGTGCGCGCCGTGTCGATCGGATTGGCCGAAGGCATGTACCTTTCCGATCTGATCGACGCGACGCCCGCATGGCGCGAGAACTCGGTCACGGCAACACGTGGCGCCGAGAGCACAACCTCGGACTCGACGGTATGGTGGGACAACCCAGTCGAAGCCGCACCCTCGGGTGGAGCCCTCGACACCGAGAGCACCATCTACGTCGTCGCAGCGGACCTCAACGCTTCGTTTACGATCGGCGCGCCACGCGTTGGATTGGTCATCGCAGAAGGCGCAACGCTGACCGGCAGCGGATTCGCCGTGACCGGAAACCAGCCCTTTTTATGGGCAGAAGGCACGTTTACGGGTGGTGGATTGCAACTGCTGCAGAACTTCTCGCAAGCGCGAAACGTGGTCACAACGTCGACCTCGGGTGAAGGCGTGGACATGCAGGGCGCGTACGCAGTCTTGGTCGACATCACCGCAAGTGGAGCATCCACCGCCGTGCGCGTGATGAACGATGCGGACTACGCCATTGGCCGCAACATCGAAGCCTTTGACTCGACCAACGGCTTGCTCATCGGCACCAACATCGGCGCATCGTTCGACACGGTGCACGTCCACGACAACACGGGCTTCGCACTCTGGATCGCGCAAGGCATGGGAACTCGCTACGAGCACATTCGAGCCGACAACAACCGGTTCGGGATCTACTGCAACTCCACAGCCGGCATCGAATCGATCTGGATGAACGACGTGACCGTCGTCAGCAACCAGGTAGGAATCCAATTCTCCACCGGCATTCGAAACTCGGTGTTCGCCAACATCATCGCGTCGAACAACCGTGGGTTCGGAATCGAAACGTCGCAGACGCCGTCTGGCCGTCAACCGACACGCAACAACGTGCTCCTAAATGTGTTCGCCATCAACAACGGCATCAACCTGGGCGAATCCGGAATTGGGATCGGCGAGGGCTTCGTGTTGATCAACGCCAGTTCGTTCAACAACACCCGACACGGCGTGTCGGTCGGAGTGAGCGGCGCAACCGCGATGAACCTGGCATTGCTCAACAACAGCGGGACGGGCTTGAACAACGACCAAGCTGTGGACGTTCGCTATCACAACGTTTCCTCGACGGACAACGGCCGGATCGGCGGGAGCACGGACGGCGATGTTGTCATTGGATCGAACAGCAACGACATCGCGTTCAGCGGCGGCTACCGCGTCACCGATTTGAACGACGACGCAGGTTGCTTGGTCTTCAGTGGTCAACCGCGGACTGGCGTCGCGTTCACCGCCGGCATGTGTATGACCATTGCCCCGTCGACCGCGAGCATCTCGGAGGGTTCGGCACTGCTCAATCCGGTGGGCGCCGTCACCACGGGCGACTTGGTCAACATGAGCGAAGACTCGCTGGGTCGCGCGCCGTTCGACGACATCACCGACTGGTACGACTTTGCGTTCCCGTGGCGAACGTGGGGCCGACTCGGCAACATCGATCCCTCCATGCACCGCGGCGCCTGTGAGAGTGGCGACGTCTGCCAGATCTGGGACGGCAACCTGCGTACCGACTTCGACGGGTTCATCAACTTCTTGCCTGCGCCGGTCGATGGAGACGATGCGTTCGTGCACGAGTGGAGCGTGGTCGACGAGGACGAGTGCAATCGCATCCGCGGTGGCGTGTGGACGGGCAGCACGTGCACCACGGCGATGCTTCGTAACGCGTACGAGCCGGTCACAGACGGAATCGGCAACGACAACGGCATCTGCGAAAGCGACGAGACGTGCGTGCGCACACCGAACTTCGGCGCGTACCAGGGCCACGGCGCCTTCGAATCGGCAGGAAGCATTGGTGCGGGTGGAACCGTCGAGAACGTGACTCTGCTGCGCTACGAGACCATCGGCTACGACAGCGAGTGACGCTCAGGCTTGTTGTTTCCCGATCCCAGAGTGAAGGGTTCGGGAAGCCGAAACGCGCACGGCCCGTTATCCTGCGGGCCGTGCTCGCCAACGCCCAGCGTGCTCCCTTTGCGCTCCCTGCTCCCGAAGGCGAACTCTTCGGCCGTGATGACGAGCAGGCCACGCTGCGCACTTGGCTCTCGCAAGATGTCCGGTTGATCACGCTGGTCGGTCCACCTGGAACCGGAAAGACCCGCCTCGCGGTGCACGTCGCGGGTTCGCTTGGTCGTGAGTTGCGGTTCGTGGAGTTGGCAGCGGCACGCACCACCTCCGACTTGATGGCCGCACTGGCAGAAGCGCTGGGGATGGAAATCGGCGGGCGCTCGCCGGAGCTGGACGCTGCAAAACTTGCCCGCGGACTGGACGCTCACCCAGAGCTCTTGTTGGTCCTGGACGACTTGGACGGAGTCGCCGACCAGGCAGCGCCACTTGCACAGCTATCGCGGCACGGAACGCTGCTGATCACGTGTCGGCGTGCGCTGAAGCTCGACGACGAGCAAGTGATGGCACTCGAGCCTTTGGCCGCGGACGACGCCATTGCGTTGTACCGGGCACGTGCACAAAAGGCTGGCGCTGTTCGTGAAGCGGATCGCGACGTGGCGCTCCAAATCGTCGAAGCTTTGGATCGCATCCCACTCGCGATCGAGTTGGCCGCTGCGCGCGCAGGCGTGTTGTCGCCCGCCCAACTCTTGGCTCGAATCTCAGAGAGTTTTGGGTTCCTGCGTAGTCAGCGGTCGACCTCGACCAAACACGAAACCCTGCGCGACGCGATCGCATGGTCGTGGGAGCTGCTCAGCGCATCGGAACAGGCTGCGCTTCGCCAGGCTTCGGTGTTTTCTCGCGCAATGAGCCTCGAGGCTGCGGAGGCTGTGCTCTCGCTGGACAGCACGAGCGTATTGGACGCGCTTCAACAGTTGCGTGAGAAGTTTCTGGTTCGCACCGAAGAAGACCCGTTTGGGGCGATTCGTTTTGCCCCGTACGCCAGCGTCCGCGACTTCGCGCAATCCCAACACCAAGACGAAGAGGTGCGGGCTGCAGAACAGCGCCACGCGTCGTACTTTGCACAACAAGCCACGCGCTGGGATCGCGAGCTCGACGGACCTGAACGTGCAGCGTTCACATCACGCTTTCGTCTCGCACTGAGTGACATGCTTGCTGCGCATGACCGGATGCTTTCAGTCGAGCCCTCGCTCTCCGCTAAGCTTGCGATCGCACTTCAACGACGGGTGCTGCAAACCATGCGCGGCGACCAACGCTTGCCCATGTTGCAGAAGACTCTGTCGGTGACTCCCGACCCAGCACTTGCCGTGGCGGAGCTGTATGCATTGCGGCTTCATCGCCCACCCGACCACGAAGACCTCACCTCCCGGGCGGCGGCACTGTCCGACATCGAAACGTCTGCGGAGGTTGCTGCAGACGCTGCGCTACTTCGAGCGATCCTCAACGTCGATGCAGGTCGATACGCCGAGTCGATTCCCGCGCTCGAAGCCGCTCGACAACAAGCCGCACACGCCAACGCGCCACGCCTGGAGCTCGCAGCACTCGACGTGTTGGGGGTGATCTACGCCGACGACGGAAAGCCCGAAGCACAAACGTGTTTCGACTCCGCGATCCAACGTGCTCGCGAACACGATCTCCCTCGCTACGAAGCGCGATCGCTGAGCCATCTGGGGATTCATCTGCACGACGTCGGCGAACTCCCTGCAGCTCGACAGGCGCTGGAGCGTGCGGTCGCAATCGCGCAGCAAGGTGGTGAAGACTGGTTCGTCGCGAACTACCTGCTCTCGCTGGCCACGGTTCTGTTGGAACAAAGCGCTGACGACCTGGCCCGCGACCATGCCAATCGCGCACTCCAACTCGCTCAGCGTGCAGGCGACGAACGGGTCGTTGCCCACGCACTCGCCATTGCAGGAACGCTGCACGCTCGGATGGGCGATATTGAACGTGCACGTGAAGCGTTCGATCAATCACGTCCGATCATGGAAAGCGCCGGTTGGTGGGTTGCTGGCGTGCACACCGCGCTCGAAGGGCACGTCGACCTTGCCCTGCACGCCCAAGACGGCGCCGGCTCGCATCTGGAGCAAGCGCGACACCGAATCGAGCAAGCGCCAACGAAGGGCTCGATGGATGTGCGCGTGGCGGTTCGGGTCTTGCGGGCGCACATGGGCGAGTCTGCTCTTGTGGTCGGTCCGGATGCGCGTTGGTTCGAGTACGAGCAACGGGTCGACCTTCATCGACGTCGCGCCATGCGCCTGATGCTGGTGGCGCTCGCGGATGCACGCGAGACCCAACCGGGAACGGCGCTCACGCTGGAAGCACTCCAAGCCGCGGGCTGGCCCGGCGAACAGATGCATCCCGAATCCGGCGCGCGTCGCGTGTACGTCGCCATTGGTTCGCTTCGCAAACTCGGACTTGGCGACCTCGTTCTCACCGCAGACGGCGGGTACCTGCTGGACCCGGCAATCCCGTTTCGACGCGGGGTGTGAGTTCACGCTCAGTGCCGTGGTAATCGCGGCGCGCTACGGACAATCGCCAATATGACACGAGCTTTCTTTGTCGCTGCCTCCTGGCTGGAGCCTCGCTCGCCCATGCTCAACCGCGGACTGCGGCGCTGGACTACCGCGCTGCCGAAGAGTGTCCCGACGAAGGTCGGTTCCGCGACGAGGTTGCAGCAAGAGTCGGTCGAGTGCCCTTTGGCGAAGGTGAGAGTGTGCGTGTGCGCATCCTTCAAGATGGCGACGAGTGGGTGGGCACGCTCGAGGCCTCGGGTGAACCACGACTGTTCCGCGACGCGACGTGCGAGTCGGTGTTGAGTGCGCTCGCCGCCGCAACAGCGGTATGGCTCGATGGTCCGAATCGCGTTGGCATTCTCGGTCCGGCTCCGCGAGAGCCCGCGCCTGAACCGCAAACGACGCCTGCACCGCCGCCATCCAACGACATCCGCTTGGTGGTCGAGTCCAACAACCCCGAACTCTCACTCCACCTCGAAACGAATACGGGGGTGGGGTCGGTGGGTGCAGTGTTTTACGAACGGCTCTGTCTGACGCCGTGTGAAGTTCGTATTCCGCGCGGTGACCACCGTTTCGGCTGGACCGTGCCACCTATGCGAACACCCAACCTCAACGACGAAGTTGTTCGCATGCAGCGCGACCAACGGCTTCGCATCGTCGAGCGCTATAACGCGGGTGTGGCGCGCGCAGGGTTCGCGCTCATGATCACCGCCATTCTTGCGCCGATCACCCCGATCGTGCTCGGGTACAAAAACGACAACAAGCTCGCCGGTTGGCTCACCGGAGGTGCGATCTACCTCGCCTTTACGATCGCGGGAGGAACGCTCATTCGAATGGGCGAGCGCCAAGTCGAAATGAACTTCGAGCCGATCTGAGGATGACGCTATCCTCGCCACGTCTGTGCCCTCGTTCGACGACGCGTTTGCCGAGTTCGACTACGTCTGGCGCAGCCTTCTCCGACTGGGCGTTCCGATGCGCGACGCCGAGGATCTGGCGCAGGAAGTCTTCGTCGTCGTGCATCGGCGACTTGCCGAGTTTGATCCCAAGCGACCGCTTCGACCGTGGCTCTTCGGAATCTGCGCAAACGTGGCGCGCGGACATCGAAAGAAAGCATCGACGCGAAAGGAGCGCTTGGGCGAAGTGAGCGAACAAGGTCGCGCTTCGGAGGACGTTGCCCGCTTGGAAGCGGCGCAGTTGATCTGGCGAGCCTTGGAGTCGGTCGAAGAGACTCGTCGCGAAGCGCTGATCCTGTTCGAACTGGACGGAACGCCGATGGAGGAGGTCGCTGCCGCACTCGGAATTCCGGTGAGTACCGCGTACGCGCGTGTGCGCAAAGGTCGCGAAGAACTACGGCTGGCACTGAAGCGGGAGGGCGCATGATCGAACCGATCGATGACGACCTTCGCGCGTTGCTGGACGCTGAGCGTGCGACCGACTTGGGTGACCTGAGCGAAGTGCGGGCGCGTGTGCATCAAGCCGTGTTGGATCGAGTTGGTCCAGGTGGTGGTGGTGATGGTGGAGCAAACGGACCCACCGGAGCGGGCCCCGTGGCAACGGGTTCGTCGGCACTCGGTGCGAAAATGGCGTGGCTCGGTGCAACGGGTGTGATCGCGACGGCGGCGTTCTTCACCGGTCAGCACGTGGGGCAGCCGGATCCGAAAATCGTCGAGGTCGAACGCGTCGTCGAAGTGGAGCGGATCGTGGAAGTCCCTGTGCCATCCGCACCAACACCGATCGAGCCCGCGACGACGCAGGACGAAACCGATCCGATGCCGCGGCAAGCGGAGTCCGACCAGGCCGATTCGGAAACGGAAGCAGAAGCAGCGCTCGGCGAAGAACGCCGGTTGTTGGACCGTGCTCGTTCAGCCCTACGCGGAGGGCGCGCGCATGACGCACTGGTTGCTCTGATGGAACACGAACGCCGCTTCGCAAACGGCGCGTTTACGGAGGAGCGCGATCGACTTGTGGTGGAGGGGCTGATCGAAACCGATCGTCACGACGCCGCAAGACGGCGAATCGAGCGGTTTCTAAGAGAGCACCCGAGGAGTGTGCATCGAGCGGATGTACGCGCGATGGGTGAAGAGCTTTGATGTTCTGCAGCTCGAAGAACAGAAGCTTAGGCTGGGATACCGATCATTTTTTCGAAGTCAGTCAAGTGACCAAACCAGTCAAGGCCTTGGTCTCTTGGCAAGTCTTTTAGTCTTCGAAAAAATAATTGGTCTCCCACCAGATGCGTGCCGTAGCCGTCAACGCCGGATCGCTTCCACGGCCAACAAACGCAAGCTTCCCCGCAACAACACTTCGCCTTCGACCTGGACAGGCTCAGCCAAGTACTCCATCACTTCATCGATGGGCAGCGCCTCCTGGTGTCCCGGCGAGGTCAGGACGTAGTGCGCTTCATCCGCTCCTTCGCGCATCACCAACACCGGCGGAATGCCACCGCGCACACACAACTGCGCACAGGGACGATGCGCACGACCATCACCCGGTCGCATCTGTCCGTAGAAACACTTGCTGTCGACGATCTCGCCTTCGAACTCACCACGCCCGATCGCCTCTTCAGTCACTGCCAACGACGCGACGTCCCCCTCCGCTTCCGAAGGCGCACGAAACACCACCAACAAGCCACCGCCCGCTCGACGAAACAGCTGGCCCCCAACGGTGACCATCTTGCCGTCGAGCGAGGCATAGGCATCGCCCAATCCCGCCTTGTGACCTCGCGCCGTCAATACGTGGAGGATCTCGCCGCTATCTTCGTCGCGATAACGCAGATGCGGATAGGGTTGCTGCTGCCACAGACCCGTCAGTTCCACCCGCTCGGAACGCTGCAACGCCGCACCCGGGCTCCGCTGAAAGTACGCTGCAGCGCTCGCCATCGCTGCCGCGAAAAGCAGCACACCCACGCCCAACCCCAACGCGAACCGCTTTGTGCGCGGAGGCGTATCGAGATAGCCGACGAAAAACTCGTCATCCATCCTGAGCCTCCTTGGATTTGCGAGCGAGTTCGTCTGCCGCAACGTCGAACACCACAGGCTCGCTCGCCGTGTCCAACGGTTTAGGCAACACCAACACGTGACCTTCGTGAAGCCTCACGCGGTACGTCGGCAACTCTTCGGTGAAGGGCGGCGGCGACTTGCCGTCTTCAGGCTTGTACTGCCATCCATGCCAAGGACACGTCAGTGCACCAAAGAGAACCTTGCCTTCGTACAGCGGTCCGCCTTGGTGCGCGCACACGCCGTGAAGCGCTGAGACTTTCCCTTCCCATCGAATCAACGCGATGCGCTCGTGACCGGGAACACAGACCGGTTTGGCGCGTCCTTCAGGAATCGAGTCCGGTGTGCCCGCATCGACCCAACGTTCCCCATCAAGGTCGACCCATGTCGTTTCAGTGTCGCGTGAACGCAAGGCTGCAAGCACGTGAAGCAGACCCACGATGGCAACGCTTCCCACCACCATGGTCACAAACACCGGATGGTTTTCGGACTGCAGCGCACCGAACGCCACGTGCGCAACAACCAGCGCATACACGCCGTACACGCCCATGTGCAGCCACTTCCAAAACGAAGGACCGAGCGTTTTCTGCCAGAAATCATGGGAACTAACGGCCATGACGGCCAAGTAGGCCAGCGCGATACCGCCGAAGATCGGAAAGGGTGCAGACGCGGGCGTGAAGCGGTTGTCCGTGACCAAAAACGCCACCAGCTGCGGCAAGTCACCGGTGTAGTTGTAGTAGTAACCAAGCACCGCACGCGCGTGCATCAGCGCGACGAAGAACATCGCGACACCGAGGTGACGTCGGTTGTAAAGCCAAGGCGCAAAGCGGCGGTCGATGCGCGCCAGCGGTCCGATCATCAAGATCAGCGTCAGCATCAGGAACGCACACGTGCCCCACGCGCGCATGTCCACGATGTTGCCGGTGAGCACTTCCCGACCGGTGTGAAAACGACCCGTGAGCTGCTTGAAGAGCAACACGTAGATCGCAACGCCTGCCACGATAAACAGGTCGTACACCAGCTTGCGCTTGGTCCACTGCACGGTGACGTACTTGACGCTCACGACGTGGCTCCCCACACCGCAAGAGCGACCAACGCAGGCAGCAGTACCAACCAGATCAGACGATGCGCTTTGCGTTGCGACGCCTTCATGCGCGCCGCCACCGCAGAATCAACGCTGGCCACAAGAGCACACAGCCGGGGAACACGAGCAGACGAAACAGGATTGAACTGCCCTTCCCGGCTGGATCGACGCGTGGCAGCGCATAGACAAGAAACACCAGGCCTACGAGCGCACCAAGCGCGAAGTACCCGCCCACGACGTAAAGAAACGTGTAGGCCCAGCTCATCCGATCGGCGTCACGCCCGCGTAGCGAACACCCGTCAGGTGCGCGATGTCCCGCTTCCACGTGGTCAGGTCGTCGATCGTGAAGTCCGACAAACGCGTGTGTCCGCACGCGCGCGCCAAGATCTGCATGAGCTCAACCGTCGCGTGGAAGTAGCGCGTGAGCTGTGCCGCGGACTTCTCGATTTCCAGACGCTTGCGAAGGCTTTCCTTCTGCGTCGCGATACCCACCGGACAGTTGTTGGAGCTACACGCACGCATGCCCAGACAGCCAATCGCCTGAAGCGCCGCGTTCGACACCGCAATTGCATCGGCACCCAACGCGAGTGCTTTGACGAAGTCCGACTCCGTGCGCAGACCACCTGTGATCACCAACGTGATGTCGCGTGCGTCACGCTTGTCCAAGTGACGCCGTGCACGCGCGAGCGCGACCATGGTGGGCACCGAAATGTTCTGCTTGAAGATCTCGGGCGCCGCGCCGGTCGCACCGCCACGGCCATCGAGAATGATGTAGTCCGCACCCACCTCGAGACAGAAGTCGATGTCCTTCTCGATGTGCTGTGCACTGATCTTGAACCCAATCGGAATGCCGCCGCTGGTCTCACGCACCTGATCGGCAAGTTCGCGGTACGCCGCTGCACCCTTGACGTCCGGAAACGTGGCGGGACTGATCGCAGGCGTGCCCGGTTCGAGCTTACGCACTTCGGCAATCCGTCCTTTGACCTTCGCACCCGGCAGGTGACCACCTGTACCGGTCTTCGCGCCCTGTCCGGCCTTGAAGTGAAACGCTTGAACCTTCTTCACCAGCTGCAGGTCCCAACCAAACTTGGCGCTCGCCAACTCATAGAAGTAACGCGCGTTGTTCTCCTGCTCTTCGGGCAGCATGCCGCCTTCGCCTGAACAAATACCGGTGCCCGCGTCGTTCGCGCCTTTCGACAACGCGATCTTCGCTTCTTCGCTCAGCGCACCAAAACTCATGTCACTCACGAACAGAGGAATGTTGAGTTTGAGCGGCTTCTTTGCGCGCGGACCAATCACCACATCTGTCGCGACGTCCACGTCTTCCAACAAGGGCGGTCGCCAAAGTTGCGCAGTGAGAATCTGGATGTCTTGCCAACGCGGCAACTCCGTCAACGGAATGCCCATCGCGCTGACTGGCCCGTGGTGTCCCGTCTTGGTCAGCCCGTTGCGCGCCAGTTCGTGGATGTGTTTGGTGTAGGGCTCTTCCGCTGTGCCGTGATGGTCCTGGTAGAGACCGAGGTACACCTTGCGATTGTAGGGTTGCGGGTGCGCGATGGCCCACGTGCGGATTTCCGCCGCGTCGACCCAAACTTTGTCGTCTTCGATCCAGGCACCGAACTTGTGCAGCACTTCGTTGTTCGCGTAGCTGCTCACACCCGTATCAAATCGATAGTCCCATCCGTGGACACCGCAGATCAGGTTGTCGCCTTCGACATGTCCGTCTGCCATCAGTGCGCCACGGTGCAGGCACCGTCCGTAGAGGACCGACACTTCCTCGTCGTAGCGAATCACCACCAGGTCCACGTTCTCGACGAGCGCGTACGCCGGTTTGCGATCCTTGAGTTGATCCCACGCCGCAACCTCGACGGCTTCCCGCCCCTTCCCTGCATCCATGACGACCGCTATGCGCTAAGCGCGAGAGTGTTACAAGACCCTCGTGAGGCGCATGGCCAAGGTGTTGGGAGGGATTGCAGGCCTCGCTCTGCTGATCGGCCTGATCTACTTGGGTGTGGCCGAGACCGCGGCGGACGATCTGTTGCGTCCACGCAACCCAAGTGACCCCGACACAACGGTCCCAGAGGAAGTTGACCACCACTTTCGCGTGACGCGTCCCGATGGGGTCGAGATCGACGCGTGGGTGATGGAACCCGATGCGCCCAAACCTCCGGATGCGGTCGATACCGTGCTGATCCTTCACGGGATCTCGGATCAGAAGCGAACAATGATCTCGCTCGGTCGTCGATTCGTCCGGCACGGGGTGCGCGCGATCTTGGCCGACATGCGCGGCCATGGTCTGAGCAGCGAAACGATCATCAGTTTTGGCGTGTTGGAACGCGAGGACCTTCGCGCCGTGCTTGACGAAGCCGAAGAGCGCGTGGGTGGGCTCGGTGAACTCGGTGTGTACGGCCCTTCTTATGGTGGAGCAGTGGCCATCCAGCTTGCCGGCGTGGAACCACGCGTGAAGCGAGTGGTGACCGTCGCTGCGTTTCGAAGCATGCAAGAGATTATCGGACCGCTTGTTCGAACTGGATGGGGGGACTACGGCAACCTCGTCCCGGACTTCGTCGCTGAACTCATGGTCGTTCGTGCGGGTTCACGCGGCGGTTTTGACCCCGAAGACGCATCGCCCGAAGCGTTAGTCGCACAGTCCGATGCACGCTTTCTTGTCGTGCACAGCCGACAGGACGACGTCGTTCCCTACGACCACGCGATCTCGATCGTCGACAACTGCGACGACCGCTGTGAGCTGATCACGCTTGAGGGGAAGAACCATCTGGAGTCGCTCTCGAACATCGAACTGAGGCGCGCGTTGCATCAGTTCATGGTCGGCGAAGAGTGGACCGGCGGCTGAACGCTTAGAATCGCAGTCCGACGCCCAGCAACAACGTGGGTTCGACCCCGTCCCGTAGCCCAAGGTGCATGTCGCCCGTGAGAGTCAGTCCACCAAAGGGCAACTCCGCGACCTCCACGGTCACTCGAGTGTGCGCCCCGTAGCTGGGTTCCGCGAAACACGTTGTCTCCTGTCCGCCCACTTCACAGCCGGCATCCATGTCGATCGAGGGTCCCGCGCCCACCCGCAACCGCGGCGCAATCCCAAACTCGAACATTGCGGTACTCCATAAACCGACGGTCCAACTTCGGCCCGGGTCGCGGTTCCAAATTCCGCCGGTTGCCATAAACAAGTAGTACACGCTGAACAGCTCGCTAAAGCGCACACCCAGTGCGAGCGAGAGTCCACCCACACCACCGTTGCTTTCACCCACGCGTCCGCCTCCGTGGATCCCGAGTTCGAGCCGGACGGTGTCTTGCCAAATCGTACGACACGGCAAGTCTGTGTCGCGCGGTCGGGATGCAAGTCCGCCGTCCAAACGCGAGCGACCTAGACCCACGACGCCACATGGGGGTCGTGCTGTGGTCAGTTCGAGTTCATGGACGTGCTCGGGTCGGTGTACTTCCATGCGGTCGACCCACTCTTCGTTGAGATCGTATTCGGGGAAGAGCGCTGCTTGTGCTGACACGGTTGTGGTGAAGGTCGTGAGCAAAAGCGCGATCGATCTCATGCATCGTGCGTTGCGTTTGGAACGCGTGCGGATTCATCGGCCATGCGCTTTGCCAAAACGTCAGACTCGAAGGTCTGTTTTTAGCGGGATGTGGCGTCGTTACGTCACCCCGCTCGCGATGCGTTATGCTCTTGGTGTGTCTTTGAAGATCGACCAGGATCATTCGCGCTTCCGCGGGATCGTGCGCGGCAAGATTCGCGAGAACCTGCGTCGCTACATCTCCAAAGGCGAGCTGATGGGCAAGCAGGGCAAAGAGCTCGTGTCCATTCCCATCCCGCAGATCGACATCCCGAAGTTTCGTTTCGCCGACAAACAACAGGGCGGTGTTGGACAAGGCGATGGCGAGCCCGGCGATCCCGTTGGTCAAGGACAGGGCCAACCAGGTGACGGACAAGGCGAAGCCGGAAGCGACGAAGGTCAGCACGCGCTTGAAGTCGAGGTCACGCTCGACGAACTCGCCGACATTCTGGGCGAAGAGCTCGAGCTCCCGAACATCGAGAACAAGGGCAAGAGTGCGATCCGTGACGAGAAGGATCGCTACGTCGGTATTCGAACGGTAGGTCCCAATTCGTTGCGCCACTTCAAGCGCACGTTCAAGAGCGCGCTGCGGCGACAGATTGCGCTTGGCACCTACGACAAGCAGCGACCGGTCATCATCCCGACCAAAGACGACATGCGCTTTCGGTCGTGGAAGACCGAAGAAGAGCCCGTCGCCAATGCCGTGATCATCTACATGATGGATGTCTCGGGTTCGATGGGCGACGAGCAAAAAGAAATCGTCCGCATCGAGTCGTTTTGGATCGATACCTGGTTGCGTCGTCAGTACACCGACATCGAAACGCGCTTCATCATCCACGATGCCGTCGCACGTGAAGTCGATCGCGACACGTTCTTCCGGACTCGCGAGTCCGGCGGAACCATGATCTCCAGCGCGTACAAACTCTGCGCGAAGATCATCGAAGACGAGTACCCCGCCTCGGAGTGGAACATCTATCCCTTCCACTTCTCCGACGGCGACAACTGGAGCGTCGACGACACCTTGTTGTGTGTGGACATCCTCAAGAACCAGATGCTGCCGGCATCGAATGTGTTTTGTTACGGACAGGTGGAAAGCCCGTACGGCTCGGGTCAGTTCATCAAGGACCTCACCGAACACTTCGGTGAAGACGAGCGAATCATCACCAGCGAAATTCGAGACCGCGACGCGATCATCGGATCGATTCGCGATTTCCTGAGCAAGGGGAAGTAGTGGCATTCGCACATGAGAGGGTTTTGCCCCGCTACCTGCGCGACTGGCAGAAGAAGATCGAGAAGTACGCCGAAGACTTCGGACTCGACTACTTCCCCACCGTGTTCGAGGTGCTCTCGTACAAACAGATGAACGAGATCGCCGCGTACGGCGGGTTTCCGACACGCTACCCGCACTGGCGCTTCGGGATGGAGTACGAGCAGCTCAGCAAAAGCCACGAATACGGCCTCTCGAAAATCTACGAGATGGTCATCAACAACAATCCCTCGGTTGCATACCTGCTCGAAGGCAACTCGATGGTGGATCAGAAGTTGGTGATGGCCCACGTGCTCGGTCACGTGGACTTCTTCAAAAACAACTTTGCGTTTTCGGTCACCAACCAGGGCAAGGATGCGCGCACCGGGGCTCCGGTACGCAAGTGGATCGACACGATGGCGAACCACGGTTCGATCGTGCGTCGCTGGGCGAACCGCGTCGGCATCGACCCGGTGGAAGCGTTTGTCGATAGTTGCTTGAGCCTCGAGAACCTGATCGATCCCCAATCGCCTTTCACGCCCGAACCCGAGCGGGTTGGACCACTCTCGCATCTACAGACGGCGGAAGAAGACCCGGAGGAACTTCATCTGCTTCGCGTGGAGAAGGACTACATGGAGTCCTTCATCAACCCCGAAGAGTTTGTCGCTGCGCAGCGGAAAAAGCTGGAGCAAGAGAAGGAAAAGGCGAAGCGTTTCCCGGAGTCACCACGACGCGATGTGCTAAAGTTCCTGTTGGAGCACGCTCCGCTTGAGCGTTGGGAACGCGATGTGCTCAACGTGGTTCGCCGAGAGGCCTACTACTTCCTGCCGCAGATGCAGACCAAGATCATGAACGAGGGCTGGGCCAGTTACTGGCACTCGCGTTTGATGACTGAGCGCATTTGCGACGCATCGGAAATCGTCGACTACGCGGATCGCAACGCGGGCGTGTTGGCGGTGTCAGGCCGCCGACTGAATCCCTACAAGCTGGGCGTCGAACTCTTCCGCCACATCGAGGACCGTTGGAACAAAGGACAGTTCGGTAAAGAGTGGGACGACTGCTCCGACTACGCCGAGAAGATGAACTGGGACCGTCGCACGGGGCTTGGTCAGGAAAAGATCTTCGCGGTTCGCAAGATGTACACCGACGTGACGTTCATCAACGAGTTCCTGACGCCGGACTTTGTTCGCGAGCACAAGATGTACGCGTTTGGCTACAACGCGCGAAACGACCGTTGGGAGATCGAGAGTCGTCAGTTTAACGAAGTGAAGCAGAAGCTGCTTTTCCAACTGACCAATGCGGGTAACCCGATCATTCGCGTGTTGGATGCAAACTTGTCTAACCGAGGTGAGTTGCTGCTTGAGCACGAGCACATGGGTGTCGACCTCCGTTTGGACTGGGCGCGCGACGTGCTCACAGCATTGGTGCGAATCTGGAAACGTCCGGTGGAGTTGCACACCATCGTCGACGACAAACCGACGAGTCTGCGTTTCGATGGTTCGGACCACACCCAGCGCCCGATGAAGTAAGCGTTAGCTTCTTTACGTACGGGCATTCGCGCGCACAAAACGCCTATGTGCACGGGGTTGGTAACTGGCAGGGAACCTGCAAACCCACCTGAGCATGCGATGGATCGTGCTCTTGTTGGCGCTCAGCGCGTGTGGCGATGACGCCGCACCCACGATGGACGCCGGGACCGATGTTCCGATGCCGGATGTCGCGGTCGCTCCGAGTTGGCCGGATGCACCCGCAACGCTCACGATGGGTGAAGGCGAGCGAACAAGGCTTCAACCCCCAGATGGGCTCGCGCTGACGGTCGATGCAAGCGGCGTTGAGGCTGAAGAGATGGATGGTGAGATCCTCATCTTCGCGCCCTACGGATCGCGCACAGGCAATGTCACCGTGAGCTTGAGCAACGACGCAGGTTCGATCGACGTGGAGATCGCGATCACGGTCAACCCTCTGGCGTGGGGAACGCCACTGGAAGACGAAGAGGTGGGTCCCGAAGCACGTGAACACCCATCGTTGATCTTGGACTCGACACGAAACCGGTTGATCGTCATCGGCGGTTCTGGATACCGGCCGTACGGCACGCCCTTGGGTGATGCGTGGGCGATCGATCTGGATTCGGGCGCGTGGTCCGAACTTACTGTGAGTGGAACGCTTCCCGCGCTGGGGTCGATGCGCGTCGCTCAAGACAGTGCCACCACGGCGTTGCTCTTCGGCGGCTACGGCGAAGCCGGTGGAACCAGCGACGTACTGCTTCGCGTCGACTTCTCCGGTCCAGGACTGAGCGTCAGCGAAGTTCCGCAAGCGGGTTATCTCTCGTCGGCATCGCGTGCGCTGCACTCGTTCTTCTACGACCCGACGACCGAAACGTTCTGGACGTTCGGCGGACTGGTCGGAAGCGCACCGCGCGGCGACGTTCGACGCATGCGCATGGTCGATGGAACAGCCGAGTGGATGTTTGAAGAGACCAACGAAGGGCCAAGTGGGCGCTATGGATTCTTCTGGGGCTTCGACGAAGCTGCCGGTCGCCTCTACGTGTTTAGCGGTGCACAAGGCACGGCTACGGTCGATCCCGCACAGGACTTGTGGATGCTGGACGTACGCACGACGCCTGCAATGTGGACGCAGGTGATGGACGGTGGAGATCTACCGCCGGGTCGTCGCAACGGTGTGTACGCGTGGGATCCGCGCGGACCTCGGTTGTGGATTTTCGGCGGAACGCCGGATGCGATGAACAGCACGCCCGGCCTTTTCGCCATCGATTTGGGTCCGGTGGATCTGGGTCGGATGCCCAGTGTCCAGCAACTGGAACTCGATGCCGAGGCTCCGCTGCGCTCAAGCGGCGTGGGGATCTTCGATGCGGATCGAGATCGGATCTTGTTGGGCTTTGGAAACAGCGACAGTGCAGTGTTTGCCGACGTGCAGACGATCGTGACGACTACCGATTGATCCACTGGTAGTACGCGATCGCCAACAACACGAACGCACTGAGCCCTAACAAGAGCGCGGGAAACACCCACACCTTCTGCGCGATGGTCGTCGGTGCAGATGTCGGCACCGTGTTCGCTCCAGACAAAACCAGGTACTCGCCCGACCCTGGAAACGTCCCCGTCCACTTGGTCTTGGACTTGAATCGAGCTTTGCCAAAGGGCTCTAAAGCCTCGGCAAACTCGGCGACATCTCGGTAGCGATCACGGCGCCGCACGCTGAGCGCACGCCGAATCGTCTCTTGCAGGCCATGGGGGACGTTCGCTTTGAAGGGGCGCATCTCGCCGGCAAGCTTGGCTTCGCGCAAGTGATAGAACGTTCGCGCATCGAACGGGTTGGTGCCCTCCAACATCTCGTAGAGCACACACCCCAGCGCGTAGACATCCGAGCGGGCGTCGAGGTCTTTCTTCCCGCGCAACTGCTCCGGCGACATGTACCGCGGCGTGCCCATGACTTCGCCCGATCGCGTGAGCGCCTTACCCGCACGCTTGGGATCGCTGCGCTTTGAGATTCCGAAGTCGAGGACTTTGACACCGGTCGCTTGTCCGGTCTTGTCGATACACAAAAAGATGTTGTCGGGCTTCACATCACGATGCAGCACACCAAACTTGTGCGCCGCGGCCACACCCCGACACGCAGGCATGAGAATCCCGATGGCTTGTTCCGCGGGCATCAGCCCCGCGTCCATCGCGCGCGTGAGCGTGAATCCCTCCAAGCGCTCCATGACGAGGAACACACCCTCGTCGGTTTCGCCGTAGTCGAAGATGTCGACCACGTTGCGATGGTCGATACGGCCTGCGTTCTTGGCTTCGCGCACGAGCCTCTCTGCGTACTCGCCACCACGCTTTGCGGAGCGGACAAACTTCACAGCGCAGGGTTGCTGCGTGTATTCGTCGACGGCCGAATACACCACGCCCATCCCGCCTCGGCCTAAAACGCCGGTGATGCGGTACTTCTTTCCGACGACGTCGCCCTCGGCGAGCACGCCGGGATGATAGAACAGAGACGTGGGGACGCACCCGTCGGATCAGGGAGATACCGTCGTCAGCACGCGCTACCCGCTTCGCCAAGCGGTTGCGATGTTGTCGGACACGCGTCGCCACGTGTCGTTTGAAGTCGGCGCGATGATTTCGATGGAGCTCTGCGAGCGCGAAATCGAAGGAAACCACCTCGATCCCGACCGCATTTGGATCAACGTCATCGGTCACCTGATCGTGTCCAAGCGCAAGACGCCTCGAGGTGGACTCGACCAGGCACTCGCCATCTTAGAAGACGCACTCCACCCGGCAGCACGCGCAGCGTTTCGCCAGACCCTGGAAGCTGCCGTGCACGGTGAGCATCGCGCCGACGATCTACGCGAACGCTTTGCCAACTTCCTGTATCCAATTGACCGCGCTTCGGCTCGCTCCACGCTTGCACGCTGTCTCGACCAAGCCTCGAAACAACTTCACCGCCAAAGCCGGCAAAGCAGCCGGCCACCGCGCAGCGAAGAACGTCCCGCTGACTTGTTAGGTGCCGGCCCCGACAGCATCGAAGTGGTGCTCTCTGGGTTGGACGACTCGGTTTTCCAACAAATGCCACGCGACGTGAGCATCCAGTTGGAACTCGGCCCGCAACCTACCGACGAAGCCCCTCAACGCTTGGGTCGGTTTCAGATTTTTGGCGAGATCGCGCGCGGCGGCATGGCGCAGGTTCTCTTGGCTCGCGACCCAGACAACGGCGGCAAGATCTGCGTCGTCAAACGCATGCTTCCCGGACTGTCTCTGCAGCGCTCGTTTCGCAACATGTTCACCGACGAAGCACGCCTGGGTCTGTGTCTCGACCACCCGCACATCTGTCGCACGCTGGAGTTTCTCTCGGTTGCTGACGAGCCCTGCATCAAGATGGAGTGGGCGCCCGGGATCACGCTTTCCGACTTGTTAGCTAGGGCGAAACAGGACCGCGCGCCGATCTCGGTCGGGTTTGTGTTGCGCCTCGGCGAAGCGGTCGCGAGCGCGTTGAGTTACGCACACGACACCACAGGACCGGACGGAAAGCCGCTGCGTGTCGTGCACCGCGACGTCAGTCCGCAAAACGTGATCGTGCAATACGACGGCTCGATCAAGTTACTGGACTTTGGTGTCGCACGCAGTGCGGTTCAAACCACGCACTCGGTCGTCGGCTCGGTCAAAGGCAAGTTTGCATACATGTCGCCGGAACAGTCGCTGGGTATGCCCATCGATGAACGCAGCGACGTGTTCTGCGTGGGCATCTGTTTGTTTGAAGCGCTGAGTGGCCGGCCACTCTTTGACCGCGAAGACCGACTCGCGATCGTTCGAGCGCTTGCCCGCGGCGACGTGCCCAGCATCAAAGAACGTCGACACGACGTGCCGGAGCACGTGGCGGGTCTCCTCGCACGCTGCCTTAGTTCCGAAATCGAAGCGCGACCCACAATGGCCGAGTTGGTCGAGTTGCTCCAAGAAGCTCAGCTACGCGTGGAGATGCGACCCGACGAAGTGCGCGCCACGGTTCGGGCACTCGACCCTCACTGGGAGGATTGGCGAGCCAAGCTCAATCCCTTTGTCCGCGACCTTCCTTCGGATCCATCGCAGCAAGGTCCAACGCGTCCGTGGCAAGCCGTGACAGAAGTCGCAGCAGACGCGGTACTCGAGAAAGCGGTCGCGGACGCAAAACGACGCACCGACCCCACGGTTCCGCTCAAAAGCAGCAAGAGCGTCGACATCGAGCCAAGTATCGAGATCTCAACCTCCGGTGTGATGGAGTTGGGTCCGGAACCGTCGCGGAAAGGGCCGATTACGCCGCTGCGAATGGTGATGTTGGCGCTGGTGGTCGCAGCCGTGGTGCTTGGGGTTTGGTTTGCTTCGCGGCATGCGCCTTCTACCTCCGCCGAACCTGAGACCGTGACTGCGACCGGGTCCGGGTCCGAATCCGAATCCGAGTCCGAATCCGAGGCCGAGGCCGAAGCCGAATCCGACGCCGACGCCGACGCCGAGGCCGAAGCCGGTGCCGAGGCCGAAGCCGAGGGCGACAGCGAGGGCGACAGCGACGCAGAGGCTGCATCCGGAGCCGATACCGAAGTCGAAACCGGAGGTGCGGGGATCGAAGCCGAAGGTGGCAACGACGCCGTTGGTGAGTCCGGCACGCTGCTCATCCAAACCGAACCGCCTGGGGCACGCGTCATGCTCGACGGAAACATCATGCCCGGACGCACCCCACGTCGGTACACCGAAGTCCCCAACGGAAGTCACCGCGTGTTGGTTCGCATGCGCGGTTACAAAACCGAGCTTCGTTGGATCCTGATGCGCGGTCGCAACATCCTTCTCCGCGTGGAACTCGAGGCTCGTGAGGAAACGTCGATGACCGAGTCGATGGAACCCGAAGCGGCGCAGGAAGCCGCAATGGATCCGGCGTCGATGGAGACAATGGACGCCTCACCCATGGAAGCTGAGACGATGGAAGCGACCATGGAAGCGACCATGGAGCCTCCGGCCGCTATGTCGGAACAACCTTCGGCACCGTGACTGAAACAATCCGTTTCGCCCTGCCCACGTTGCGATCCGGCGCGCCGGGCGAACCTTAGAACCATGGAAACCAACTTCTGCTTTCGGGAGGGTTTGTCAAACCCTCCCCCCACGGGGCAAAGCCCCGCGGGTCCCCCCTCCGATTTCAAACACTACGTGTTTGCGCGCTTCGGCGGGGCCTCGCGCGACAGCGAGCTGTTTCGATGAAACAGCTGCTGGAGCTGTCTCGGGAGGAATGGCAGAACCACCCGAATTTTCCGGAGCAAACTCTGCTGCTCGGCTCGCACCAGAACTTCTTGGCGATCAACGACTACTTGGTCGACCAAGCGTCACGCGTCGACAAACCCGAACTCCTGGAGGGCCGCTACCGTCGCTGGATCGCAGCGATGCGCAGCCACGAGCGATACGAAGAAGTGAAGCTCTATCCCTTCCTCGAGAAACGCTGGAACGCAGACCTGACGGCGTCGCGCAACGGGCACGAACACCTCCACGAGAAACACGCTTCGGTGTTGCTCGCGTTTCAGAACATGCGCGACGCCGAAGACCGCGAGGCTGCTCGCGCGGATCTGGTCCACGCACTTTCCGCACACCTCGCGACCCTCGAAGCGCATCTGCGCATTGAAGAAGACGCGGTGATCCCCATGCTGCTCGAATTGAGCCGCGACGAGTTCATCGCGTACTACATGAGCTAGCCTTCGATGTGAGCTAGCCCCGGCGCCGGTTGTGGCTAGCTAGCGGCCTTGAGGATCGTCGCGCGCTTCTTGTGCGAGCGTTCGTAGAGCACGATTGCTTCGCGCTCTTCGGGAGCCAGCTTCGGAAGCTTCGCGATGATCTGCTTGGCGCTCAGTCGGTCGTAGTCCGCGATCGGCTGAGCGTCGGTCAGCTCGGTGATCTCATCGATGCGCAATCCAATGCGCTCTTCGAGAAGCGTCAGTCGAGCTTGGATCCGCACCAGCACGTCTTGCTCAAACCGATGCGGAGTCACCAACTCGCGCATGGTCTTGAGCTCGTTGAGCAGCCCAATCCAGAGTTCCCGGCTCGCTTCCGCCATCAGCTGACCACTCCTGCGACCTGCGCGTTGGAGGTTCTTTCGCGCCTGACCGCTTTTGGTTCGGAAGGCCTCGACGTCCTCGCGCATCCGATTTCGGCTCTCTCTAACCTCATCGACAAAACCCGTCATTTCTCCGCCTCCGTTGCTTATGACGCATGACACAATGCGTTATTGACATTGGATAACGCATTGCGTCATGCGCGTCAAGACCATGTATTACATATACTTACACGAATGACGCGGCGCGGATAGAATCTTGACGCATTGCGTTATCGTGCTCATCTTGCCGCCTGTGGAGGGTGAGTGATGGACGATCTGACTCTGATCACCTTGATGGCGTGGGGTTTGGCAATGGGCGGTGCCCTTGCTGGTGGTGTGGTGGTGCACCTGCTCGATCGACTCGGTCGTTGACCCTCGCTGCGCTGGCGTGGTTGAAACGCTCGCGATGAATAACGTTTTCTTCGCGACCCTGGTCACGTTCCAAGACGGCGGCGGAGGTGGAGGCCACGAGGCACTCGATCCCTGGAAGCTCGTCATGGAGGCGTCCGGTGTCGTGCAATCCGTGATGGTGATCCTCGTTCTGATGGCCATCGTTTGTTGGTTCATCATGGGCGCCAAGCTGGTTCGTTTGGCGCAGGCCACCGGAAAGAGCCGACGCTTCCTCGACTCGTTCTGGGGCGGCGAAGAGGGCCCGAACTGGACGACCGAACGGCTGGAGACGCTGTACGCGCAGGTGCGTCAGTTCGAAGGCTCACCGATCGCTGCAGTGTTCAAGAGTGGGTACGTCGAGCTTGCGCGCGTGATGGGCGCTGCGTCGGCCAGCGACCACGGCGACATCGAGAATGTCGAGCGTGCACTCCGTCGAACAGCAACCACCGAGATGACCGGTCTCGAAAGCATGTTGCCCTTCTTGGCGACCACCGGTTCGACAGCACCCTTCATCGGGTTGTTCGGAACCGTCTGGGGCATCATGGACGCGTTCCTCAACATCAGCGCACAAGCGAGCGCGAGTTTGGATGTTGTTGCACCGGGTATCGCGGAGGCTTTGATCGCGACTGCGATTGGTCTGGTTGCCGCGATTCCTGCGGTCATGGCGTACAACTACTTCATCCGCCGAATTCAGGTGTTGGAGAGCGAGCTGACCACGTTCTCGAACGACTACCTGAACATCGTCCGCCGTCATTTCCTGAGGTCGTGATGGCACTCGCGGAAATGAGGTCCTGACATGGGAATGTCGGGCGGAGGCGGAGGCGGTCGTGGCCGCACCCCCATGGGAGAAATCAACGTCACCCCGCTTGTGGACGTGATGTTGGTGCTTTTGATCATTTTTATGGTCGCAGCACCCATGCTTACCACCGGTGTGGAGGTCGATCTCCCGAAGACCACGGCCGAGCGCATGGAACAGGAACCCGAAAAGCTCGTTTTGAGCATTGATGCCGAGCAAAACGTCTGGCTCGGAGAGACGATGGTCCCTGCCGATCGGCTGGAAGAAGCGTTGCTCAACAACGCCCGAGTGCAGTCCGACGATGAGATTTACGTCTACGCGGACGCGAGTGTGCCCTACGGATTTGTCGTGCGCGTGTTCTCCACGATCAAGCGTGCTGGCGTGGAGACACTCGGTCTGATCACCGACCCCGCAGGTGGCGCGTTCGAGACCACCGTGGCGGAGGGCGAGTAAGCCGCGATGGAACACCAAGCCCATGACACCGTGCGCGATGCCAACCCGGGAGCACCCGGGCAGATGGCGGTTCGCGAAGGTGACTGGGCTCCCTCGTCATTGCTCAAGACCACCGCGATTCGTTCGCCGGCTGAAGTCGCAGGCGGGATTGGTGGCGTCACCTTTCCCGTGGGTCTTCTCGGTATCTGGATTCTGATCAACACCGTGGGTGGTGCGTTGATGGCCGCGAGCGTCGACGACCAACCTGCGATCGACGAGAACGTGGTCGCCGCTCGGTTTGTCCGCGCAGGTCGGGAGTTCTTGGAGCAGCTGCCGAATCGCAAGGTGCCCGTGAAGAGCACCGCGCCGGACAACCGCACGCGCGTGTCGAAGCGACCGCAAGACGTGATTCCTCCCGACGCGGGGCCGCGGCCGATCGATCCGCTGGACGATCCGCTGCGTCGTCTGATCGATCGTGCGGACCTCTTTGCCGAGATCGAAGACCAACTCGAGCAAGAAGGTCATCCGGACGGAATCGAAGAAGGCACCGAATCAGAAGCGCAAGCAGGCGACATTTACCGAGGCCAGCTGTTTTCGTTCTTCCGACGCGGATGGTCCGTACCGACGACAATCAGCGATGAAGAACGCGAGGGTTTGACGGTGGAGGTCACGTTGGACGTGAACGAGAACCTGCGCATCGTTTCGCACCGCCTTCGCGGAACAAGCGGCAACCCTGACTTCGACCAGTCTGTGACCGCGCACCTGGATCGAATGCAGGCGCAGAACATCGAGATCCCCGATCCGCCTGTGCTCGAACGTGAGATTTGGTTGGCGCGCCCGTTCACGCTGCGCTTCCGCGGACGAGACGCGCGCTAACTTCGGAACTCACTTCGAAGCTGGTCCGGGACTGCAGGGACGAAGCGGCCGTCAACAAGCTGCGCGCACAGACCTGCCGGTAACGTGTTGGGCTTCAGGCGTTCTACGATCCCTTCGAGAACATCCTGTGCGTACAACTCGCCTCGATAGCTAAGCGCGACGTCGCCTACGCGTTTCCAGCATCGCTCGATCGGCGCGAACACCAACTCCAAGGTTGGCGCGTCTTCGAGGTAGAGCGTGAGCTCCCGTCCCAGCAAGTCGACTTCGAACGCTTTGGTCGTGGGGGCCAGCGTTCGAACCCAGCGTGTGAACTCAGCATCCGATCCCGACGGCGACGCCGAATCCGATCCCGAATCCGATCCCGAATCCGATCCCGAAGCCGAATCCAACCAATCGCGCATATCGAGCTGCACGAGCTGACGCCAAATACGCTTCGCCTCCTCACGACCCGCGGTCGTTCCCGCTTCGATCCGCGGCATCAAGCGTTCACGTAGCGTCCCCGGCTGTTCCAGTAGCTCCACCAAGTCGCTCGCTGGTAACACCACCCGCTCCAGAAACGTTTCGCTGCGGCTCAGCTCCAAAAAGCGAGCACGCTTCCAGCCAGACATCGTTCGATCGCAGTAGAAGCGTTCGCGTACGTTGGTCTCCAAAGGCACCAGACCCACATCCGAGTCCAGCAACTCGCGCCAACGCTGCATCAACCGCGCATAGACTTCGGCACGCGCATCGTGCTCTCCGGTGTCGACGGCGGTCAGTCGTGTGAGCTGCTCGCCCCAACCCCCAAAAAGACGGTGCGCAAAAAGCTCCTTGTCGGGTCGCACCGGCTCAAACTTCAGGTGTTGTTCGGCCGCTGCTGCGTACGGATCTTTGGCCAGACCCAAGCTCGCGACGAGAAACGCGCGCCTCTCATCGGTCGCAATTGTCCCGCGCTGTGCTTGTTGTCGTGCCTCCCACCACCACGACTCAACCTTATCGTTGCGGCGGTACCAGATGTGCGCGAGCCGGTGATACTGCTGCAAGAGGTCCCGCACGGTCTCGTCGTAACTCGTGCGCAGCAACGCCTCATCGTCGACGCCACTCCAGAGCGTCCGCGCAAAAGACGCCGCAAGCGACGCGCCTGTGATCGCCAAGAGCATTCCACTGGTGAGAATCGGATCGACAAACCCCGCGGCGTCGCCAATCGCCAACCACCCCTCGCCGCAAACCTGCGCAAGCCCTGACGACCAATCGCGCACGACACGGAGTTCCGAATCCAGAGTCGCTTCGCGCAAGAGGCCCGCAGTTTTTGCTCGCCCAACTTGCTCGCGATAGAACGCGTCGAGGTCGTCGGCTTCACGCAGTGCTTGTTGTGTCGTGACCAACCCAACACTGGCTCGCGTTCCTTCCAAGGGAATGTGCCACACCCATCCGAGCTCGGTCGTCGACACAAAGGTCCAACGATCGCGCTCACCGGTTGGCTGACCTTCCGTGTACGCGTCGGATCCTTCCCAGTAGCCGTACACCGCGAAGTTGCTCATCGTGTCGAAAGGCAACACGTCGATGCCCTGTGCACGCCCCATCAGCCGGGCGAGGCCACTCGCATCCACGATGAGTGCAGACTCCGCCGTCTCGGGCTCGCCATCGAGTTCGTACGTCACCTTCCAGCGTGGTTCGATCTTCGTGACGCGCGCGCCTTCAATCACCTCCGCACCCAACGAGCGCGCGTGGTTCAACAAGAGCGCATCGAACGCCGCGCGATCGACTTGGTAGGTGCCGATCACCGGACGTCCGGTTTCGGGATCACGAAAGTCGGTGGTCCACCCTTCGCTTTCGTTGTCTCCCCACCAGTACGCGATGCCCGCTTTGCGAAGAACGCCCGAGGGCTCTTGCGCGAGTTCCTCGAGACGCTCCAGAACCCCGGCTCGCGCAAGCACCGGTGCAATGCCGGCAATGAGCGATTCGCCCACGTGGTGTCGAGGAAAGTTCGATTTTTCCAACACCAACACACGACGCTTCGGATCCGCGCGTTTCACCAAGGAAGCAAACACGCTTCCCGCAGGTCCACCGCCCAGCACGATCACGTCGAACACAACCGACGATAACTGTGCACGCAACGAACACGCACCCCGTTTGACGAATTGCCAGTTTGGGGTACGCACTGCCGGTTGGGTGTCGGTCGATGTCAATCGACCGAACGAGCGCGAAGCGCGAGTCGCAACCGGGGGTGAATGGGTCCGATTCACTCGGACCCAGAGGGGGACGCGCGGCGTCCCCTTCAAGAAAAGGATTATTGAGATGAGAGCGGTTTGGTTTGTAAGCGCGATCGCGCTGTTGGCTTGTGGCGATGACGATGGCGGAATGGACGCCGCGACACCGGACGCAGGCACTCCCGATACGTCGATGCCGGATACTTCGCTCCCCGTGGATGCGGGACTTCCGGATGTCAGCGCACCGGTCGACACCGGACCTTCGCTCGACGAGTTGATGCGGCCCTGTCGTCGCGTGAGCCCGGCCGGCGACTTCGACCAAGCGTGCGACGTCGAACTGGAACTCATCACGATCGGCGAAGGCGCAGCGACGCCCGAATACGACGACCTCTTCCCGCGCACCATCGGCATCACGATGAATGGTTGGGAGTGGTGGCAGCAGTGGCCCGGCGGACACGCACCGACCTTCGAATATGAAGAAGCGACCGATCCCGCCATCAAGTGTTCTGTGGCGGCGGCGATGCGCTTTGCCGCGATCATGCAGGACCCGCCCGAAAACCTGATTCGTCTTCAGGAAGAAACCACCTGGGAAGGCCGGTTCTTCAACTGGAACGACGACTTCTCGCAGCCCAACAGCGACGGAGATGGAACAGGTTCCACGCTCTGGGCGTGGGAGTGGTACCTCATCAAGTGGATCAGTCAGACCAACCGCGATGGCAGCTGCTACTTGCCGACCCGTTCGATGGTGGAAGCCACCGCCGTTCGCTGCCTGGGTCGCGCGAGCGCCAACGAGGGTGTGATCCAAGGCTGCCAAGCGCCCTAGCGATTGTTGAGGAATTCCGGATAGGTGGCTTCGCGATTGAAGTCACCTGGACGAGCTGCGTCTCATCGGGTGATCCTCCCCCCGCATGGGTCATCCTGGCATGAACATGAATCGACGCGTTCCGAAGGTGACGCTGCTGGCTTCGTTGCTTGCAGCGTGTCTTGTTGGCTTAGTCGCACACCCTGGTCACTCTCAGCAGCAGAACGACGATCCGCTGCCTGAACGAGGCGCCGTGGTGGAGATCGACTCCCCAGAGCGTTCGCTCTACAAGATTGCAGTTCCCAACCTGCGCGGCTCTTCGATGGGTCCCGCGGGCGCGGAAGTGCTGCGGAACGACTTCAACCTGGTGTCACTCTTCCAGGTGCTCGACGCGCGAAGCTTTATCGCGAACCTGGACCAAGAAGGCTTGAACATGGTGCCGAGCGCCTGGAGTGCCGTCGGCGCGCAAGGTGTCATCAAGGGCGAGATTCGCGAGCGTTCGGGCGGTCAGATCGAAGTGGAGATGCGTCTCTACGAGCTGGCTCGCGGTGGTACGCCGACGTTGCTCCGCACCTACCGTGGAACGCGCGGTGACCTGCGTGGCTTCATGCATCAGTTCGCCAACGAAGTGCTGCGTCAGCTGACCGGTGTGGCGGGCGTCTTTGATAGTCGTCTGACGTTTGGTCGTCGCGTCGGGCCCGGTCGCAAGGACGTGTACGTCGCGCATTGGGATGGTCACAACGTGGGTCGTGTCTCGAGTGGCGAAGGCGTGAACATGCTGCCGACCTTTGGTCCGGGTGGTGTGTGGTTTAGCCGCCTTACCGACACGGGCATGTTCATCACGCACAGCAATGCCAACGGTCGACGCATCATCGACGGCGACGGACTCAACATGGGCCCGACGATTTGCAACGGTCGCGTGTATTTCACCAGTACCCGGGACGGCAATAGCGAGATCTACAGCGCGGGCACCGACGGTCGAAACGTGCGGCGCATCACCCGACACCCCGCAATCGACGTGAGCCCTTCGTGTGGACCCGGGGGTCGAGTTGCATTCGTGTCCACGCGGCACGGAGGCCCGCAGGTCTTCGTGATGAACGGCAACGGAAGTGGTGCACGACGCGTCACGTTCCGCGGTTCGCACAACCAAACGCCCTCATGGTGTATGAACGGACGTGAACCACTCATCGCATTTACGGGCCGAAGCGGTGGAATGGATGTGTTCACCGTCAACATCGCCACGCAGGCCTACACGCGCATCACGCAGGGCCAGGGCACGAACAAGGATCCGGCGTTCTCACCCGACTGCCGGATGATCGCGTTTCACTCGTCGCGAGGTGGCATCTTCCTGGCGAACCCAGAGGGCGCGAACCAAAACATGATCGTCCGTGGCCACGCGGAAACGATTCGCTGGCGCTAAGCTCGGGGTTTGATCTGCATTCCGCTTCGCGGATCTGGAAGCATGGAAGCTCGAAGAACAGAAGGTCGGGATACCGATCATTTTTTGGAAGTTGGTCAAGTGACCAAGCCAGTCAAGACTTTGATCTCTTGGCACGTCTTTGCGTCTTCGAAAAAATAATTGGTCTCCCACCAAACCCGGGGCTCGGACTCAGAACAGCTCAACTAAACGCGGCGCGATCTGCTCTAAGGGCAGCACTTCGTCGGCCAAGCCCATCTTGATCACAGCTTTGGGCATGCCCCACACCACGCTCGACTTCTCGTCCTGCGCGTAGACTTTGCTGCCGCCCGCTTTGACCGCTTGGGCACCAAGCGCTCCGTCCTTGCCCATGCCGGTCATCACCACAGTCGTGACGCGTCCACTCAACGCACGTGACGCCGCTTGAAGCGTCACATCCGCACTGGGACGACACCCGTTCACCGGTGGGGTCTCCGTCAGCTTCACGCGACCTGCAGAGTCGAACACGAGATGCCGATCTCCAGGAGCGATCAACACCGTTCCAGGTTCCAACGCATCACCCATCGCGGCTTCGCGAACGGTCAACGCGCTGATCCCATCCAGCCGACGCGCCAACGCTTTGGTGAACGCCTTGGGCATGTGCTGCACCACGATGACGCTCGCGCGAAACGACTCGGGCAAACGCGGAATCACACGCTCGAGCGCAGCTGGACCACCGGTCGAAATCGCGATGAGCACGATCGGATCACGAGTGGTTGCTTTGCGAACCGGTTTCCGTGCCGTGGCAGGACTCACCGGTCGAACTTTGGATTCTGTCGGAACCACGGCGGCGCGCGGTTGGCTTCGAGCAGCAGCCGCTACCTTGCGGAAAATCTCTTCTTTGACGCCGCTTAGATCGGTCGAGACCTCGCCATCTGGCTTGGGAATGAAGTCGACTGCACCCGCAGCGAGGGCGTCGAGCGTTTCCTGCGCACCTTCCTGCGTGTGCGCCGAGATCATCAAGATGGGCACGGGCTTGTCCGCAAAGATCGCGCGAATCGCCTCCACACCATTCATGCGCGGCATGTTGAAGTCCATCGTCACGACATCTGGACGAAGCTCTCTGACCTTCTCCACACCTTCCGCACCGTCACGCGCTTGACCGATCACCTCGATTTTCGGGTGACTCTCCAGAGTCCGCTTCAGTGCGGCGCGCATGAACGCGCTGTCGTCGACTACGAGTACGCGGATCTTGTCGCCCACGACTCGAGTCTACCAGCGAAGACGACGTCCTTTTAGAAGAAGTCGTCGTCGTCATCGACCAACCCAACCAGCACGTAACCGGTCACGGGTGTGTCGATGCCTTTGAGCCGGAGCCCTTCGAGAGGCTCCACGCGAACGTGATCACGCACCAAGGCGTATGTGTCTGCACTTAAGAGGACCGAGCCTTTGGGTGCCATCGACTCGTAGCGCTGAGCGCGATTCACAGTGTCGCCAATCACGGTGTAGTCACGACGAACGAAGCGACTTCCGATGTCCCCGCGTACGCAAGGGCCGGAGTTGACTCCGATGCGCATCCTCAGATCGGGACCGTCCGACGACGCGTTGAAGATATCGAGCGCACGCTGCATTTCCCACGCCGCGGTGGCAGCGCGAAGTGCATGCGATTCATCGATCGCCGGATCGTCTTGGAACACCGCCATGATCGCGTCACCGATGAACTTGTCGATGTCGCCGCCACGCGATTGAATCACCGGACACATCGCATCGAAGTAACCGTTGAGAATCTCCACGACCTGCGGTGCTTGCATCGTCGAACTCATCGACGTGAAACCCACCAAGTCACTGAAGAGCACGCTGATGTCGCCTTGGTCCGCGCGAAACGAAAACAGCTCCCCGTCCGCCTGCGCTTCGGCGGCGCGCACAGCCGCCTTGCTGATGTAGAGCCGCGACGCGCTCTTGTACGCCCGCAAACGACGCTCGGCCAACATGCGCTCGACCATGGCCACGCACTTGTCTGCACTAAACGGCTTCACCAAATACGCTGTCAAACCCGCGGCACGCATCTGCGCACGGTCACGCCGCGTGTCACGTGCAGTCAGCATCAAGATCGGGAGTTCTTCCGTCTCCGCATCTTGCTTCAGTGCGTGGACCAACTGGAACCCGGTCATGTGCGGCATGTCGTAGTCGGTGACCACCAGCTCAAACGGCTCGTCGGCCAGAGCAATCGCGTCCAACGCTTGGCGCCCGTCGTGCGCGGTGGTGATCTCGAAGCCCTGTCGCGTCAGGGCATCGGCGACAAGGTGGCGAATCGCTGGCGAGTCATCCACGACGAGAACACGTTCGCGACCACCCAGCGACACTTCAGCCAACAAGTCGCGCACTCGCGACAACAGGTCCTCGGCCACGATGGGTTTGACCAGATAGTCATCGGCGCCTGCATCAAAGCCGCGTTCAAGATCGGTGGCTTCACCAAGAGAGGAACAGATCATCACGGGCAAGTGACTTGTACGTGCGTTGCTCTTGAGTTCGCGACAGACCGCGTAGCCATCCTTGCCGGGCATCTCGACATCCGTGATCACCAGATCCGGATGTTCTGCATCGACAACCGCAATCGCCTGATCGCCATCAAACGCGTGCACGACTTTGTATTGCGCCTCTTCGAGAATAGGCGTCACGTGCTTGTGGACCAGCTCGCTATCGTCCGCCAGCAACACGACTCGCTCCACTCGTGTGGACACACCCAACGCCGCGAGGACGTCATCACGTTGGAAGGGCACTTCCAAAAAACCGGAGAGTCGCGCTGCACGTGCGGCCTCACGGTCCGCGGGATCGGTGCTCACCAGAATGGTCGGCAAGTCGAGACGATCACCTGTGGTGGCATCTCCACCCGGAAGTCGACGTGCAACGAATGCAGCATCTGGGTTTTGCTTCAACGCGGCTTCCAAACCCGCGCGGTCATGCACGATCGTCGCGTGATGACCCGCCTGAGCGAGGACATCATCAAGCGCCTTCGCTAGGGTTCGAGTGGCCGCCGCAACCACGACTTCCATGGGCAGGGAGGGTACGCGCGCGCACGAAGCTTGAAAAGCACGCCCAACACAGCCAGAGTGCTCTAGTGAGAGCGCTCGTCGTCGACGACTCGCCGGCCATGCGAAAGCTCTTGGCTGCCCATTTGGTAGACCGCGGCTACGAAGTCCGGACGACCGACTCCGGGGAACGCGCTCTCGAGCAGCACCACCGCGAGCCGTTTGACCTTTTGCTGGTCGACTGGACGTTGCCGGGCATGTCGGGGCTGGATTTGTGTCGAGCGATTCGGGCATCTCCGAAGGCGAACGATCCCGTCATTCTGGTCATCACGGGACGAAACCAGCCTGCGGATCTGCACGCGGTGCTCGATGCGGGTGCGACGGACTACTTGGCGAAACCGGTCGACCCCGACGTGCTTGCAACTCGTCTGCTCATCGCCGCACGTCAGGCCGATAGTGTTCGGAAACGACGCGAAGGTGAGCAGGCACTCGTCAGCGCCGAAGAGGCGTTCCGTCGTCTGGTCGAAGCTGCGCCCGATGCAATCCTGGTCGTGCGCGATGGACGCGTTGCGTACAGCAATCCGCGTTTCGTGCGCTTTCTCGGCTACGACTCGGCGTCGCAGCTTGAACAAAAGCCGGTGAGGGAGTTCGTTCACCCCGACGACCCCATCACCATTCTCGAGCCGCAAGACGGTCCCGCAGCACCGGTCGAGGCGCGTTTCCTGCGTCGGGACGGCTCGTCGATCAGCGGCGAAGCCATCACAGTACGCAGTACGTTCGGGCGGCACCCTGCACTTCTCGCGATGATTCGCGACGTGTCGGAGCGGCGCGACATGCAAGCGCGCTTGCTGCTCGCGGACCGAATGGCGAACGTGGGCACGCTGGCTGCGAGTGTTGCGCACGAGCTCAACAATCCCCTCGCGTATGTGTTGAGCAACCTACGCCTCTCCCGGGAGGAACTCGACGAACCGATCGACCCGGAGCGCCTCGCGCTCATCAAGATGCAGCTGGATGAAGCGGGACACGGTGCGCGCCGAATGCGCGACATCCTCCGCGAGATGATGACCTTCGCGAGCGGCGAAGAAAAACCCGACACCCTCATCGACGTCAACGACCTGCTCTCGTCGTGCATCAACATGTGTCACAACGAGCTGCGTCATCGCGCACGCGTGGAGACCGCGTTTGGTGAGTGTGAACCGGTGCGGATGGACCCTTCCAAAGCCGGGCAGGTCTTTCTCAACATCCTGATCAACGCTGCGCAGGCCATGGACGAGACTCGCGCATCGACGAATGTTGTGAGCATTCATACCGAGTCCAGTGGCGGCACGACGCGCGTTCGAATTCGCGACACAGGACGCGGGATCGCAGCAGACGACATCGGCCACATTTTCGACGCGTTTTTCACGACGCGCGAAGACGACGGAAGCGGGCTGGGACTGTCCATCGCTCAAAACATCGTCAAACTCGCGGGCGGAACGATCGACGTGGAGAGCGTCGTCGGCGAGGGCACGACACTCACGATCACACTTCCGTCCGCCACAGGTGTAAAGCCCAAGGTGGAACCGGTTTCGCCGAGCAAGCGCGCTGCATCGACGGCTCGACCGGCCCACGTTTTGGTGGTCGACGACGAAGAACTCGTCGGACGCTCGATTCGGCGTGCGTTGCGCGCTCACGATGTCCAGGTCGTGACGCGTGGACGTGACGCAATTCGACTGCTCTGTGCATCACCCGCCCCAAACTTCGACATCGTGTTCTGCGACCTCATGATGCCCGAAGTCAGTGGCATGGACGTGTTCTCCGCAGTGAGCCGTGACGCGCCCGAAATGGCCAAGCGGTTTGTGTTCATGACCGGCGGTGCGTTTACGCCGCGTGCACGCCGCTTTCTCGAGTCGCTTCCCAATACCTGCATGGAGAAGCCGTTCGACCTCGCGCTCGTGCGCACCCTGACTGTCGACGCAGCAGCTCGCGACTCGAACTAGCGATCACCGAACGAGAAACGCCGCACCGAACGAGAAACGCCGCCATCCCAATCTGGGAGGGCGGCGTAGTGGCGATGGCTGGAGTCGAACCAGCGACCTAGCGCGTATGAAACGCCCGCTCTAGCCACCTGAGCTACATCGCCTAGCGGGAGCGGCAGTATTGGAGCGCCTCCTGTCGCTGTCAACTCGCCGCGCACAGATAAAGCGCGGCTTAAACGGCAACGGCCGCGCTCCGAGGAGCACGGCCGTTCAGCCTGGTGTGTCGAGACTTAGTCGTCGTCGAGGTTGAACACGCCGATGCTGAAGCTCGACAGAGCGGCGTAGTTCGGGTCGGTGCTGCCGGAGGGATCACCATCGATGTTGTAGAAGATGGCACCGTCAGCGAGGCCGTCATCCACACCGGTCACGATGACCACCTGCGGCGTGTCCCAGTTGGCGGGGGTGAAGGTCAACGTCGTCTCGTCAAGGTCACCTTCGGACGTGTCCCAGGTGAACGTGATGAACGCATTGGTTCCGCCTGCGGGCTGCGAGTTGAGAACGACCGAGAAGAGGTCGGCCGCACCGGTCTCGTCCGTGATCAGGTCAGGGCTGGTGCCCTGCATGATCGTGAAGCCGGCGGTCTCGTCATCGAGGTTGATGCCGTTGACCGTGCTTCCGGTGAGACCCATGTAGTTCGCGTCTGCGCTGGTGCTCGGACCCACGGTAATCGTGAAGGTCTGGTTACCGTCCTGAACGAAGTCGTCCACGCCGGTGACCGTCACGGTCTGCGGGGTGTCCCAGTTGCCGGCGGTAAACGTCACCGATGCCACCACCGATGCCTCGTCGGATGCGGTGAGCGGAATGGTCACGTCGTTGAGCGGCTGGCTGTCCAACACGATGTCAAAGGTGTCGGTCACGGATCCGGCCTCGTTGGTCAGAAGACCTGCGGTCGGGGTGACGCTGATACCCGGCGTTTCGTTGTCGATGTTTCGCGCGGCGGCGTCATCGACGACAAAGCCATCGTAGTTCGGGTCGGCGCTCATCGCGTCGGCCGTGATGATGATGTAGTTCTGGTTGCCATCAGCGACAGCGTCGTCCACGCCGCTCACAGTAACCGTCTGGGGGAAGTTCCAGTTGCCTGGCGTGAACGTCACCGAGCTGATCGCCGGCACGCCTTCTCCACTGTCGCTACTCGAAAGACCAATCGTCACATTCGCGGTGGGTTGCGAGTCGAGAACGATTGTGAACGTATCGCTTCCTCCCGCTTCGTTGGTGCGAACCGGGAACGTTCCGGCAAGCGTGACACCCGCCGTCTCATCATCGGTGCAGGTCACATCCACATCATCGACGGGGAGACCGTTGTAGTTGCCGTCGGCACTCGACGCAGCGGCAGTCACAATCAGGAACGTCTGGTCGCCGTCCGCGACGTTGTCGTCGGCTCCGGTGACTGTGACGACCTGCGGCGCATCCCAGTTTGCTGCGGTGAACGTCAGCGAGCCGGGTGCCACCGTGCCTTCGCCGGTGTCGTTGCTGGAAAGAGCGATGGTGACATCCGCCGTCGGCTGCGAGTCCAAGACAACCGTGAAGGTGTCCTGTCCGCCGACCTCGGTCACCGTCAGACCCGTTGTGGGCGTCACGGTGACACCGGCGGTCTCGTCGTCCTGGTTGGTCAACGAAACGTCGGTCGCATCGAGGCCGAGGTAGCCGGTATCCGAAGAGTTCGCGGGTCGAACCTCGATGAAGTAACCGACATCGCCGTCCTGAACGAAGTCGTCCACGCCGGTCACGGTCGCAGTCTGCGGCGCGTTCCAGTTCAACGGCGTGAACAGCAGCGATGCCGGGCTCACCGTGCCTTCGGTGTCGTCGCTGGTGCGCAGCGGCACACGGACGTTCGCCGTCGGCTCGGAGTCGAGAACAACCTCGAACGTCGCCTGGCCACCCGCCTCTGTGGTGGACAAACCTGTCGTCGGAGTCACCGAGATACCGGGACTGTCGTTGTCGACGTTCGTGCCGGACACATCGGCGGGATTGAGACCGTTGTAGGTCGCATCCGCGCTCACGGCGGCGCCGAGCTCCACCGTGTACGGCTGGTCGCCATCGGCAATCGCATCCTCGACACCCGTGACGGTGACCGTCTGGAATGCGTTCCAGTCCAGAGCGGTAAACGTCAGGCTCGAAGCGCTGACCGTGGCTTCCGTCGTGTCGCTGCTCGTCACAGAGATATCGACGGGGTCGGTGGGCTGCGAACGCAGACGAACGCGGAACGTCGGCGTCGAGGTTCCGTCTTCGCGCGTGATCACGCTAAGGGGGGTCACCTCGAAACCAGCGGTCTCGTCGTCGATGTTCGTGAGAGTCACGTCGGCCGCGTTGAGACCGTCGTAGGCCGAGTCTGTACTCATCGAGTCCAGGGTTCGCGCGCGATAGGTTTGGTTACCGTCCGCAAAGAGATCGTCCACACCGGTCACGGTGACGGGCTGATCCGCGCTCCAGTTTACCGACGTAAACGTGAGGCTCGCCGGAGCGACAGTTCCCTCGGTGAGGTCGTTGCTATCGAGCGGGATAATCACGTCCGCCGTCGGCTGCGAACGCAGTCGAATCGAGAACACGTAGGATCCACCCGACTCGGTGGTCTCACGGGGCGAGGGGCGCGTGACCACGATGCCTGCGGTCTCATCGTCCTCATTCGTCACTGCCACGTCGTCGACCACAAGGCCGTTGTACGCAGGCTGTGTGCTCGAGGTGTCGCCTGTCGCGATCATGAAGGGCTGATCACCATCGGCAACGGGATCGTCCACACCGGTCACCGTGACCGTCTGCGGCGCATCCCAGTTGGCCGGGGTGAACTGGATCGAGCTCGGGCTCACAGTGCCCTCGGTGAGATCATCGCTGGTCAGCGTGAAGAACACATCTGCGGTCGGAGCGACGTTCAGCACCACCGTGAAGGTGGCCTGGCCGCCGGCCTCAGTCGTGATCAAACCGCTGGTCGGCGTTACGAACACACCCGCATCGAGGTCGAGGTTCGTGACCGAGACGTCGTCCGGGTTGAGCATGTCGTAGTCGGTGTCGGTCGACGTCGCTGCGTCGAGGACAATCGTGTACGGCTGGTCGCCATCGAAGACAGCGTCGGACTGACCCGTGATGGTCACCGTCTGCGGAGCGTTCCAGTTTGCCGTAGTGAACGTGAGCATCATCAAGTCGACGGTGCCCTCCGAGGTGTCATCGGAGTCGAGCGTGATGACCACGTCGTCCGAAGGCTGCGAGTTCAGCACGACGTCGAACGTCGCGGTGATGCCAGCCTCGGTGGTGACCAGACCACTCGTCGGCGTGACCGTGAAGCCCGCGCTGTCGTTGTCGGTGTTGCTGACGTCAACGTCGTCAACCACCAGCCCGTCGTACCCACCGTCGGTCGACGACGCGTCGCCGGTGATGATGGTGTAGGTCTGGTTACCGTCCTGAACGGGATCGTCTACGCCGGTGACGGTGACGACCTGCGGTGCATCCCAGTTGTCGGGAGTGAAGGTGAGCGAAGGTGCGCTCACGGTTCCTTCACCGGTGTCGCTGGACGTGATCGAGATGGTCACGTCAGCGGTCGGGCGCGAGTTCAAGACGATGCTGAAGGTGTCGTCTCCGCCTGCCTCGGTGGTGGTCAATCCCGTGGTCGGGTTGACGGTGATTCCGGGGCTGTCGTCGTCGGTGTTGGTCACCTCAACGTCGGGCGGGTCGATGCCCATGTAGCCGGCGTCGCCCGAGGTCGCTGCACCCACAACGATGTTGTAGAGCGGGCTTCCATCGGCCACCGCGTCGTCCTGACCGGTCACGGTCACGGTCTGGGGCGCATCCCAGTTGTCGGGCGTGAAGGTCAACGTGGTCGGCGTCGGCAGACCCTCGGTGGGGTCGTCGCTGGAGATCGCGAACGTGACATCCGCACTCGGACGCGAGTTGAGCACGACCGTGAAGGTGTCGGTGCCGCCTGCCTCGGTGGTCACGAGACCATCGATGGGCATCACCGTCACACCGGCGCTGTCGTTATCGGTGTTGGTCACTTCGACGTCGGCCGGGTCGAGGCCGTTGTAGCCGGGGTCGGAGCTCGTCGCGACGCCTACAACAGCGTTGTAGATCTGTCCGCCATCGGCGGCTGCGTCGTCGACGCCCGTGACCGTGATGGTCTGCGGTGCGTCCCAGTTCGCCGTGGTGAACGTCACGCTAGCAGGCGACACGTCGCCTTCCGTGGTGTCGCTGCTCGAAATCGGGAACGTGACGTCCGCCGTCGGTGCACTGTTGAGCACGATGGTGAACGTGTCGGTCGTTCCGTCCTCACCGGTGACCAAGCCGTCGAGCGGCGTCACGGTCACGCCTGCGCTGTCGTCGTCGGTGTTGGTGACGGTGGCATCTGCACCATCCACATCCATGTACTCTGGATCTGCACTGGTCGCGGCACCGATGATGACCATGTAGATCTGACCGCCATCGGCGATCGCGTCGTCGACACCGGTGACCGTGATGGTCTGCGGCGCATCCCAGTTCTCCGTGGTGAACGTGAGCGAGTCGGGGGAGACCGTACCCTCGCCGGTGTCACTGCTGGAAACGGGGATGGTGACGTCGGCCGTCGGAGCGCTGTTCAAAACAACGGTCAGCTCGGCGGTTCCACCGGCCTCCGTCGTGGTCAAACCCTCGGTCGGGTCCACCGTGACGCCGGCGCTTTCATCATCCGTATTGGTGACTTCAACATCATCGGCATCGAAGCCGCTGTAACCGGTGTCATCGCTCGTCGCGGCGCCGGTTTGGATGGTGTAAACGACGTCGCCGTCAACCTCGGCGTCATCGACACCCGTGACGGTCACAGTCTGCGGAGCGTCAAAGTTTTCAGGGGTAAACGTCAGCGAGTCAGGTGACGCCGTACCTTCGGTGTCATCGCTCGTCGTGATCGGAATCGTCACGTCCGCCGTCGGCGGCGCGTTGAGCACAACCGTGAACGTTGCGGTATCGCCGCTCTCGGTTGTCACCAATCCGGAGGTCGGATCAACAGTCACGCCGGCGCTCTCGTCATCCGTGTTCGTGACGGTCACATCGTCGACCATCAGACCCTCGTAGTTGGTGTCTGCGCTGGTCGTGTCGCCGGTGATGATCATGTAGGTCTGATCGCCATCCGCGATGGCGTCGTCGACACCCGTCACAGTGACGGTTTGCGGCGCGTTCCAGTTCTCACTGGTGAAGGTCAACGTGTCCGGAGACACCGTGCCTTCCGCGTCGTTGCTGCTCGACAATCCAATCGTGACGTCGGCGTTCGGTGCCGCAGTCAGGACAATGGTGAACGTCGCGGTGCCACCTGCCTCGGTGGTCGTCAGTCCGGTGGTGGGCGTGACCACGCTGCCGGGCATTCCAACCATGCCGTCGGTCATCGCATCGCCACCCGCGTCCGGGTTCATTCCGTCGTCGTCGCCACAACCCGTTGCGACAACTGCGGTGGTGAGCGCAAGCATCACTGCCAGCGTCAGCCGGTTTCCAAGCCAGTTCCGAATCACTGAGTCTCCCCCTCTCTCGGTACGAGAGAATTTCTGTAGCGGCAGAATGTTACCGGGAGGTCGGTCGTGCCGTGACTACCCACACACCCCCCAGTTGGGCCATAAATGCTCTTGGTTCCCGAGCGTGAGCCCAATGTGAAATCTGATACGGTCCACGCCACCTTCCCCTTCTCAGAGGCGACAAACATGGTTGCAACGCGTGGTTTGGTGGGTCTTCGTCCCGCCGAGGAGAGTATCGGTCGAGTCACATCACCTCCTTATGACGTCATTAAGGGGGGCTCGAATCTCGAGTCGCATCTCAAGGCCGAGGCCGATTCGATCTTCCACGTCATCCTCGGTGACGACCCGGTCGCGGCGCTCAAAGGGCTTCAGGAACGGGACGCACTCATCGTCGACGATGAACCCGCGTACTACATCTACGAACAGACCTGGAGCGAACAACTCGTGGGTACCACCGCGGTTGTTTCTCAACGCACAGGGGTGTTCTGCGCGACCGAGGTGACGGACTACGACCAACACCAGGTCATCCGGCACGAAAAGACCTTCGACGAAAAGGTGAAGGGCCGCATCGCGCTGACGAAAGCCACAGAACACACCATCGGACCTGTGTTCGTGCTGACCCGCTCACCGCTCGCCGCGCTCTTCGAAGAGACGAAAGAGATCGATCCGCTCTACGCGTTCCGAAGTGACTTCGGGGGTGGTACCGCCTTGCACGGGATCGCCAACAAGATTTGGCGAGTGCCCGAAGCAAGTCCCTTGGGCGAGAAAATCAAAGCCGCGTTGGGCGCGAACCCCTTCTACATCGCCGACGGTCATCACCGTTACCACGCCGCGCTTCGAAACGAACAAACGCATCTGCTGACGTACGTGACCGAGGAAGCGCGCATCCTGGCGTACAATCGCGTCATCAACGGAGTGACGAGTTTTGCGGACATCCAGGACAAGCTCTCGCTTGAACCCTGCGACGCGTTTCACACACCCGACAAGAACCAGTTCTGCCTGTACACCAAGGACGGTTGCTGGACGCTCAACGCGAACGAGGTGCCCGAAGACGTCGTGGGCCGTCTCGACTGCGCGATTCTGGAGCGCGAGCTTTATCCGCACCTCTCGCTAACCCACGACCAAATCGTGGATCCTGCGCACTTCGACTACTACCCGGAGAACGCGCTCGACGCGATGAAAGCCGTGGTCGATTCGGGCAAGTACGAGCTGGCGATCGCGCTGCACCCGGTCTCGATCGAAGAGTTGATGGCTGTCGCCGATGCGGGACTCAAAGACTCGGACATCGTCATGCCCGAGAAGAGCACGTTCTTCAGTCCGAAGATCCTCACCGGTATCTTTCTGTACCGACACGAGAGCAAGTAGTCGGGAATAACCCGGGCCGCAGCTCGTCCACTTCTCGAGGGGGCACCATGGTGCAGAAGTTGGTGGTGATGTTCGCGCTCATCGCGACGAGCGCGCATGCGCAAGACGCGTTTCCCATCCCGTCGATCGGATGGGCCAAGGGCATTCACGGACACGGCGACACGTTGTGGGTCGCAGCGTCCAACGACGGCTTGCTCGAACTCACGCGTGGTGGCTCCGCACAACGCGTCGCGGATATTCGTTCGTCGATCGCGGTCGGCGGACACGAAGACACAGTCGTCACAGGCGGTTACGACCGTCAGCTCTGGCGCAGACAGAACGGTCGGTGGCAACGAGGTCCGGTGGTTCCGGAGATTCGCTTTGGCGATCGGATCCAGCAAATCGTCGTCGCCTCCAACGGCAACATCTACATCGCAGGTCGCTACGCTCTCCATGCGTGGATCGGCAACCGTGCTCTGCAGAGCTACAACGCAGAACGTGAGCTGCAGTCCGTCACGGTTGCGGGGGGTCGTGTGTTCGTCGGTGGACGCGACTCGTTTTACGAACTGCGCGAGGGCTCGCTTCAACAAGCAACGTTCCACGCCGCACTGAGAGACCTCGTGGGTGGACGCGCACCCGCGGCAACGGCATTGCACGTCGACGAAGATGATCACCTGTGGATCGCTCTCAGCAACCGCACGCTCGTCGAGATCGATCTCGCTTCGGACCGCGTCACGCGTCATGCACACCCACTCTTTGGAGCCGTCCGAAACATCGCCTCGAATAACGGACGCGTGTTCATCGGTGCACAAACCAACCTCGGTGTCTTCGAGGGAACGGGCTTTCGTCAGTTTCCGGCGCGCGTGACCTTTCCGGAAGGCTTTTATCTCGACGGCAACACCCTCTATGTGACGAACCGCGATGGACTCAGCGCGATCGATGTTGGGGCTGGCAATCCGATCGTCCGTCCTGTCGCGCAGGTTCAGACGTCGAGTTCAATGAGTTCCATGAACTCGATGAGCTCCATGACTTCCATGACGACTGCAGCGAACTCGAGTTCGATGAGCGGCATCCGCATCGAAAACCTCAATGCATCCAACTGCGGTTTGATCGGTGCCATGGCGATCGCAGCACGCGCGCAGGAAGCCGCAGCCGAGTGCATTCCCGCAGGTCAGTCCGTCGACGTGCAGATGACCTTGCGCAATGGACGACCGACACAAGTCACGGTGACAGGTCCCGCGCGTGCACAACGCTGCGCTCAGCGACGACTTCGACGAATGCGCGTCCCGGGTGCTGCGCCTTCCTGCGACGTTCGTCTGACCGTCGCCCACTAGCTGCTGCGTCCCCCAAGTACCCCAAAATCACTGCGAAACTCGCTTCGCACCGGGCCTCGTTTGAGGGATCTCAACGTGGATTCAGTCGTGATCTCAGCAGCTTGTGACTGTTAACGAACCATGACGGAAAGAAGGGGTCGTTTTCGGTATGTCGACCCCAGTGATCGCCACGGTTGGGAAGTGGGTTCGAGGCGGACGCGCGCCTGCGTTTGACGGGCATGATCTGCTCGCAGCGATTCATGAGGTGCGCTCTCCGGCGCACATCGTTCGTGAACACGAGCAGGGTCGGGTCGGTGTGGCCTTTGCCGGTGAGATGCTCGCGCACTCGCAGGTCAACGGACATGCAGCGCTTCCGCTTCTCGCGACGTTGCCTGCGCTCTATCCCGAGTGGTTGGGTGATCGCAGCTTCAACGAAATCCATGGTGTTCGCTTTCCCTACGTGACGGGCGCCATGGCCAACGGCATCGCCACGACCGAGCTGGTCGAAGCGATGGCGCGTGCACACATGCTCGGTTTCTTCGGTGCAGCTGGTTTGGCGTATCCGATCGTTGAAGCTGCACTCGATCGACTCGTCAACGCGTTGGGCAACACGGAGCTTTCGTGGGGGATGAACCTCATCCACTCGCCCAATGAACCCGAGCTCGAAGAAGCGGTCGCCGATCTCTACATCCGTCGCGGCGTGCGACGCGTCAGCGCCGCTGCCTACCTTGGTCTCACACCCGCGATCGTGCGCTACGCCCTGAGCGGTCTCGATACGGATCCGGCTGGCAACATCACCCGCACCCGCCACGTGTTCGCCAAGATTTCGCGGCCCGAGGTGGCACGTCACTTTTTGCAGCCTGCACCTCGCGAGATGCTCGACGCGCTGGTTCGCGCGGGCAAGCTCACCGCACGCGAAGCCGAACTCGCCGCACACGTGCCTATCGCCGAAGACATCACCGTCGAGTCGGATTCGGGCGGACACACCGACAACCAACCGTTGACCGCGGTGTTCCCGATGATCGCCACGTTGCGCGACGCCATGATCGCCGAGCACGGCTACCGACGCCCAGTGCGACTTGGTGCGGCGGGCGGTCTCGGAACTCCACGCGCCGTGGCTGCGGCCTTCTCGCTCGGCGCGGCCTACGTGCTTACGGGTTCGGTCAACCAGGCCTCGCTCGAGTCCGGATTGAGCACCGAGGGCAAGAAGATGCTCTGCCAAGCGGGCATCGGCGACGTGGTCATGGCACCGGCTGCCGACATGTTCGAACAAGGCGTCGAGGTGCAGGTCCTCAAGCGCGGAACCATGTTCGGTGCACGCGCGAGCAAACTGCTTACGGCGTATCGCGGCTACGAGGGTCTCGACAGCATTCCTGCCGAAGAGCGCACCAAGCTCGAGAAGCAAGTGCTCGGTGCAACCTTCGCGGACGTGCGCGCAAGCACGAAAGCGTTTTGGGCAGATCGCGATCCCAAACAGAACGAGATGGCTGCGGCCGATCCCAAACACGAGATGGCGCTTTGCTTTCGCTGGTACCTCGGCCTCTCAAGTCGTTGGGCGATCACGGGCGAGCCCTCGCGACGACTCGACTATCAAATCTGGTGTGGCCCTGCGATGGGCGCTTTCAACGACTGGGTTCGTGGCTCGTTCCTCGAACCGCCCGAAGCGCGCAGCGCAGTTCAAATCGCCCTCAACCTACTCGAAGGCGCCGCCGTTCTGACGCGCGCTCATCAACTTCGCAGTTACGGAGCTCCGGTTCCGGCGACTGCTTTCCGATTCACTCCCCGTCCACTCCATTAGCTGGTTCCAAATGGAAGAATCCAAAACCCCCATCGCCGTTGTCGGCGTCAGCACTCTCTTTCCCGGTTCGATCGACTCGACTGGATTCTGGAAAGACATCCTCGCAGGCACCGATCTCATCACGGATGTGCCGCCCACCCACTGGTTGATCGAGGACTACTACGATCCCGATCCCAAAGCGCCGGACAAGACCTACGCCAAGCGTGGTGCGTTCGTGCCGGCCGTGGATTTCGATCCGATGGCGTGGGGTGTTCCGCCCTCGACCGTGCCCGCCACCGACACCTGCCAGCTCTTGGCGTTGATCGTGGCCCAACGCGTGTTGGACGACGCCGGTCGCGGCATGGACGACACGGCGCGCGAACGCATGAGCGTGATCCTGGGTGTGACCAGCGCACAGGAGTTGCTCGGCGCCATGGTCAGCCGATTGCAGCGCCCTGTGTGGACGAAGTCGCTTCGCGAGATGGGATTGAGCGAAAGCCAAGTCCAGGAAGCCTGCAAGCGCATCGAAGCGCACTACACGCCGTGGCAGGAAGCGACGTTCCCGGGTGTACTCGGCAACGTCGTCGCTGGTCGCATCGCCAACCGCTTGAACCTCGGCGGCACCAACTGCGTGACCGACGCCGCTTGCGCCAGCACGTTCAGCGCACTTTCGATGGCGGTCAACGAACTGCGCCTGGGTCAAAGCGACACGGTCATCTGCGGCGGCGCCGACACGATGAACGACATCTTCATGTACCTCTGCTTCAGCAAGACGCCTGCTCTGTCCAAGAGCGGGGACTGCCGTCCGTTCTCGGACAAAGCCGACGGCACCATGCTCGGCGAAGGCTTCGGCATGGTCGCACTCAAGCGACTCGAAGATGCCGAGAAGGATGGCGACCGAGTCTACGCCGTGATTCGCGGCGTGGGTTCCAGCAGCGATGGCAAGGGCACCGCGGTGTACGCGCCGGTTCCTGCGGGACAGGCCAAAGCGATTCGTCGCGCGTACAAGCAAGCGGGGTACGGACCCGACACGGTCGACCTTATCGAAGCACACGGCACTGGAACGATCGCAGGGGATGCTGCGGAGTTCGGCGGACTGCGCATGGTGTTCGACGAATCCGGGCGCAAAGACCGTCAGTGGTGTGCTCTGGGTTCCGTCAAAGCGCAGATCGGCCATACCAAAGCAGCGGCAGGTGCGGCTGGCTTGATCAAGGCCGTTCTCGCACTGCACCACAAAGTCATTCCGCCCACCATCAAGGTCGACGCGCCCAACCCGAAGCTCGATCTTCCACAGAGCCCGTTCCACTTGGAGATGCGCGCACGTCCGTGGATCAAAGCGGAGAGTGAAAAGCGTCGCGCCGGTGTGAGCTCGTTTGGGTTCGGCGGAAGCAACTTCCACGTCACCGTCGAAGAGTACGGCGGAGACAAGCAAGCGTTCCGACGCCGCGCGACCGAAACCGAACTCTTCTGTGTTTCGGGGGCCACACCGCAAGCCGTCGCCGACGCTGCGTGCGACATGGCCAAGGCGTGCACGGACGACGCGATGTTCGCGTTCCTCGCCGTGGACTCACAGTCCAAGTACGACCCCAACACCGCGTGCCGTTTGGCACTCGTTGCGAAGGACGCCACCGAACTGCGCGCCAAGTTGGACAAAGCCGCTTCGCGAGTCGTGGACGGACAAGCGTTCGACACGCCCGACGGAACCAGCTTCGGAACCGACAAGGATGGCGACGTCGCCTTCCTCTTCCCCGGACAGGGAAGCCAGTACATCGATATGAGCGGTGCGCTCGCGATGACTTGGAACACCGCACGTAAGCCCTGGGATCTTGCTGCAGGTCTCGACGCATTCGCAGAGACCAAACTTCACGACGTGGTGTTCCCGCCCAAGCAGTTTCGTGAGGGCGTCGATGAAGAAAACGAATCCAAGCTTCGCGCCACAGAGTGGGCACAGCCCGGTATCGGTGCCGCAAGCCTGTCGTTGTTGCGTGTGCTTCGCGAGGTGGGACTTTCGCCCAAGGCTGTTGCCGGTCACTCCTTCGGTGAAGTCATCGCGCTTCACGCTGCAGGTGTGTTGAGCGAAGAGGATGCTTTGCGCGTCGCACGTCGTCGCGGCGAACTCATGGCGGAAGCTGCAGCCACGCCGGGTTCGATGACCGCAGTGTCGGCCGACGCCGAGCGCGTTCGTGGTTTGGTGGAGAGCTGGGGCCTGCCCGTGGTGCTCGCCAACCACAACGGTCCAAAGCAGGTCGTGCTGAGCGGTCCGACCGACGCGATCGAACAAGCCGAAGAGAAACTCAAAGCCGAGAAGCTGCGCTTCCGTCGTCTCCCTGTGGCGACCGCGTTCCACTCGTCCGTGGTTGCAGCATCGACCAAGCCCTTCGGCGAGTTCTTGGCCAACGTCACCATCGGCACGGCCAACGTTCCGGTGTACGGCAACACGCACGCTGCGCCCTACCCGAGCGACGCCGCTGCAATTCGCGAGATCGTCGCCAACCAAATCGCTAAGCCGGTACGCTTCGTCGAAGAGATCGAAGCGATGTACGCCGCAGGTATCCGCACCTTTGTCGAGGTCGGGCCCGGCAGCGTTCTCGGCGGCTTGGTCAAGCGTATCCTCGGCGACCGACCCCATCGCGTCGTGTCGATGGACCGCAAGGGTCGCAACGCCGTGACCAGTTTGTGGCACGGACTCGCGCAACTCGTTGCGGCAGGCGCGCCGATGGACTTGTCGGTGTTGTCGCAAGACTTCGAACCGCTGGAAGACCCGCGCACCACCAAGAAGCCCAAGCTGGCGATCAAGATCTGTGGCGCGAACCACGGCAAGCCCTACCCGCCTCTTGAAGGCGCGGCGGTGCTGCCCAAGCCCAACCCCGAAAAGAAGCCCGAACCTGTCCGGACCGACGCGTCCGAAAGCCGAAAGACGATTCCCGTGCCGAAGAAGACCGATTCGCACACCCCGACTGCGATGCGCCCGCCTGCGCCCGTGGCACAGGTTCCCGCAGCTCCCTTGGCACCCGTTGTCGCGCCCGTCGTTGCGCCCGTGGCTCCCGTGGCGATGCCCGCAGGTTGGGCGGGTGCGTACCTCGAGGTGCAGCGCCAGGCTGCCGAAGCGCACAGCGTCTACTCGCAAACCATGGCGCAAGCGCACGTGGCGTTCCTGCAAGCGCAGCAGGTGTCGATGCAGACACTCGCGACGATGATGACCGGTCAGCCGATGGTGCAGATGCCCGTTGCGCAGCCGATGCTGCAGCAACCCGTTGCGTTGCCGCAGCCCGCACCGGTTGCTCAGCCGCAACCCCTTGCCCAGCCTGTACCCGTCGCTCCGCCTGCGCCGGTTGCTCCTCCGGTTGCGCAACCTGTCCCTCAGCCTGCTCGGGTTGCGCCGCCCGCTCCGGCTGCTCCGGCTGCTCCAGTAGCAACGGCACCTCAGACCCCGAGCGTCGACCTTCAGCAACTCATGCTGCAAGTCGTGGCCGAGAAGACCGGTTACCCGGTCGACATGCTCGAGCTCTCGATGGACCTCGAAGGTGACCTCGGTGTCGACTCGATCAAGCGCGTCGAGATCCTCGCTGCAATGCGTGAGCAAGCGCCGAACCTTCCTGAGGTCGATCCCGCAGAACTCGGAAAGCTGCGCACGCTCCAAGAGATCGTTGATCGCATGGGCGCGGAACTCGGCTCAGCACCGGTGTCGGCCTCGGCTTCGGCCTCGGCTTCGGCTTCGGCATCGCCATCGGCATCGGCATCGGCTTCGGTCGACTTGCAACAGCTCATGCTGCAGGTCGTCGCAGAAAAGACCGGCTACCCCACCGACATGCTCGAGCTCTCCATGGACCTCGAGGGCGACCTTGGCGTCGACTCGATCAAGCGCGTCGAAATCCTCGCCGCAATGCGTGAACAAGCTCCGAACCTTCCTGAGGTCGATCCTGCAGAACTCGGAAAGCTGCGCACGCTGCAAGAGATCGTCGACCGCATGGGCGCGGAACTCGGCCCGACATCGGCATCGGCATCGGCATCGGCTTCGGCATCGGCTTCGGGCCCGGTCTCGCAAGCGTCCGACGTCGACTTACAACAGCTCATGCTGCAGGTCGTCGCGGAGAAGACCGGCTATCCCGCCGACATGCTCGAGCTCTCCATGGATCTCGAGGGCGATCTCGGTGTCGACTCGATCAAGCGCGTCGAGATCCTCGCCGCGATGCGTGAACAAGCACCGAACCTTCCCGAGGTCGATCCCGCAGAGCTCGGCAAGCTGCGCACGCTCCAAGAGATCGTCGATCGCATGGGCGCCGAGTTCGACGCGCCCGCACCGAGCGAGCCGGAACAAACCGCACAACCTGTCGCCACGCCAAAGGCCGCACGCTTTGTGCTTCGACTCACCGACGCTCCTGCGACGGGTTTCGCACTCGACGGATTGCTCAGCGCAGAACGCATCGCGATCACGCGTGACGGCAAGGGCGTTGCCGAGGCACTCGCCGCGGAACTCAGCGTTCAAGGCGCCAAGGTCGAGGTGGTCGACGGGCCGAGCAACCACGATGGAGTCATCGAGCTGCGTGGACTTTCCGACGTCGCCTCCGTCGACGACGCACTCGCGATTCAGCGCAACGCCTTCCTTGCTGCCAAAGCGATCGCTGCGAAGGCCAAGGTCTTTGTCACGGTTCAAGACACCGACGGTGACTTCGGTCTCGGCGGTTCCGACCGTGCGTGGCTGGGTGGGCTCGCAGGCCTGGCCAAGACGGCTTCGCTCGAATGGCCAAACGCTGGAGTCCGCGCCATCGACATCGCGCGCGGCGAGCGTGACGCATCCACGATTGCATCCGCGATTGCGCACGAACTTCTTCACGGAGGACGCGCCAGCGTGGCCGATGCTTCGGGCGGTGGAATCGAAATCGCTCTGAGCGCGAGCGGAAAGCGCCGCACGCTGACCAGTCGCCCTGAAGAGGTGCGCGACGCCACACCCCGAATCGACGCCGAGTCGATTGTGCTCGCTTCCGGCGGTGCGCGTGGTGTGACGGCCAAGACGCTGATTCGCCTCGCGGAGAAGTCCAAGTGCAAGCTGGTGCTGCTCGGACGCACCGCCCTCACGGACGAACCGGCCTCGGTGTCCGGTGTCGAAGGTGACGCGCAAATCAAAGCTGCACTCCTGGGCGACGCGAAAGCACGTGGCGAAAAACTCAGCCCGGTTCAACTCGGTGCACTCGCCAAGTCCATCCTCGCTGCACGCGAAGTTCGTTCGACGCTTGCAGCCATCACCGATGCAGGCGGCGAGGCGCGTTACGTCGCGGTGGATGTCACGGATGCCGCGAAGCTCAACGCCGCGCTCGACGAGGTTCGACGCGATTGGGGTGCGATCACCGCCATCGTACACGGCGCCGGCGTGTTGGCCGACCGCTTCATCGCCGACAAGACCGAAGACCAGTTCGACCTGGTGTTTGGAGTCAAAGCCAAGGGCCTGCAGGTTCTGCTCGAAGCCACGGCGAACGACGAGATCGACACGCTGATCACGTTCTCCTCGGTTGCAGGTCGCTGCGGCAATCCCGGTCAGTCCGACTACGCAATGGCCAACGAGACGCTCAACAAGGTCTGTGCGCAGGCCTCCAAGCGCGGCATCTTCGCGCGTTCGCTCGGTTGGGGTCCATGGGAAGGCGGCATGGTCACGCCCGCGCTCAAGCAACACTTCCAGCGTTTGGGTGTTCCGCTGATCGGTTTGGACCAAGGCGCGAAGATGCTCGTCGATGAGCTTCGTGACGGTTCGTCCAACGTCGAGCTCGTGCTCGGTGGCAAGCCCAGCGCGGATGCGTTGGCACCTCGCAACCCGAACGCCGAACTTCGCTACGACGTGTTGATCGATCGCACCAGCTTTCCGGCCATCGACGACCACCGCGTGAAGGGCCAGCCGGTTCTTCCTGCTGCGCTCGTGATGGAACTCTTTGCACGAGCCGTGCAAACCACGCGACCCGAACTGACGTTCGTGGGCATCGAAGAACTGCGCGTCCTCAAGGGCGTGGTTCTCGAGAACTACGAAACCATCGGTGACTGGCTCACGGTGAGCGTGAAGCAGATCTCCAATGGCAACGGTGTTCGCCTCGCGCTGACGTTGATCGACGGTGAGAGGCGACCGCGTTACTCAGCCACCGGTGTTGCGGAACGGCAGTTACCCAACGCCGCGAGCATTCCGCCTCAGCCGGAAGGCCTCAGCGCGTTTGACCGAACGGTGTACGACGGCGTCGCGCTCTTCCACGGAGACGCGTTCAAGGTCATCGTCGACACGCCCAACGTCGGAACCTCCGGACTGGAAGCACAACTCGTAGGCGGCATTGACCGCGGTTGGAGCAGCGCGGGATGGGCCACCGACCCGGCGTTGATCGACGGTGGACTTCAGCTCGCGCTCTTGTGGACCACGCATGCGGATGGCGGTGCAGCACTTCCGACCTCGATCGGCAAGCTTCGTCGCTACCGCGGCGGCTTGGTGAAGGGTCCGATTCAAGCACGTTTGCGCGGACACGAACTGCACAGTGATCGTTCCGTTTCCGACGTCGTCTTCTTCGATGCGTCGGGCACGGTCATCGCCGAGCTCATCGGAATCGAGATGCACGTGCTTCCCGGCTCACGCACACGCGAATCCGTTCGCGCCTGAATTGTGTTTGCACCCATTGCGATTGTCGGGCGGGCTTGTCTCGTTCCGGGGGCGGATTCTCCTGCGAAGCTCTTTGAGCTGGTTCGCGACACGCGCTGTGTCTTGAGCGACGCACCCGCCGATCGTTGGCGGGTGCCTGATGCGCACGTGTTCGGTGAGGGCGCCGATCGCACCTGGACGCGTCGCGGAGGGTACGTCGACGCCTCGATCGATCTCGACGGCTTCGCTGTTCCCAAAGATCAGCTCGAAGGCTTGGACCCGCTCTTCCACTGGGTCCTCGACGTGGGCCGACGCGCACTCGCCGACGCCAAGATGGAGGGCAACACCCGAACGGGGTTGACGCTCGGCAACCTCTCGCTGCCTTCGTCGCTGCTCTCGCAATACGCCGAACAAACCTGGCTGGGTCCCTTGGCCGAGCACGCCGGCATTTCACTGACCGACGCGCGCAATCGCTTCATGAGTGGCTTGCCGGCGCACATCGCCAGCCAAGCACTCGGCCTGGGTCCTGCGTTTGCCCTCGACGCTGCGTGCGCCTCTTCGCTCTACGCGATCGAGCTGGCATGTCGGGACCTCCAAGCCGGTCGTGCCGATGCCATGCTCGCCGGTGCAGTGAACCGCGCCGATGATTTGTTCCTGCACGTGGGCTTCTGCGCACTCGGCGCGATGAGCCGGACCGGTCAAAGTCGCCCTTTCCACGCGGGTGCCGACGGACTCGTCGCTGGAGAAGGCTGCGGCTTTGTGGTGCTGCAACGTCTCGACGACGCGATTCGACAAGGCCGCACCATTCACGGCGTGATTCGTGGCGTCGGTCTCGCCAACGACGGACGGGGCCGCGGCATCTTGGCGCCCAGCGCCAGCGGACAAGCACTCGCGATGCGTCGCGCGTTGGAACAAGCCGAACTCTCGGGTGCCGATGTCGGCTACATCGAGTGCCACGCAACCGGAACGAGTGTTGGCGACGCCACCGAACTCGAGTCGATGTCGCACGTGTACGAGGGGCAACCGATCGGTTCGCTCAAAGGCAACATCGGACACTTGGTCACGGCAGCCGGAATTGCCGGACTGATCAAACTGACGGAGGCGTTGCGCGAAGAAACGCTGCCGCCCACCCCGCATCTCGATCAACCGCTGGGTGCATTGAACAGCTCCAGTTTTGAAGCGTTGAGCGAACCTCGCGCATGGACTCGTGAACGACGCGCAGGACTCAGCGCGTTCGGCTTCGGCGGGAACGACGCGCACCTCATCGTCGAAACGCACGACCCGACCATCACCGTCGACATGCCCGCGACGATTCAACACGAACCCGTCGTTGTGGTGTCGATGGGTGCTCGCGTGGGCAACGGGCAATCGCTGCACGATTTCGAGAGTGTCCTCTTCGATGGGACACCTATGCGCGCGGCCGACACAGTGCGAATTCCGCGCAACTCGCTTCGCTTCCCGCCCAACGATCTGCAGCGTGCGCAGTCGACCCAAACCATGTTGCTGGCCGCTGCGATCGAAGCCACCGATTCCCTGCAGCTTCCCCAAGACACCGCTGGGGTGTTCATCGGGTATCAGTGCGACGCCGAGATTGCCCGGTGGGGTGCTCGTTGGCGTACCGAAAGTTGGGGCGAAGCGCTCAACTCCGACGCGCAGTGGCGTGACCAAACCCGCGACGCGTTTGTGGCACCACTCGAAGCTGCGCACGTGGTCGGAACGCTGCCGAACATGCCGGCCAACCGCATCAGCTCACAACTGGATCTTCATGGGCCGAGCTACACGGTGTCTGCCGAAGAGCTGAGCGGGATTCGTAGTCTGGAAATTGCGCTCGACGCAGTAGGGCGTGGCGACCTCGACGTTGCGTTGGTTGGTGCAGTCGACCTTTCAAACGAACCGGTTCACGAAGCTGCGCTACGCGCCATCGGAAGCGACGCGAGTCCAAGTGACATGGCGTTGGTCCTCGTGTTGATGCGCAAAGCCGACGCGATCGCCCAAGGCTTCGAGCCACTCGCGGAAGTAGAACGCTGTGACGACGGCGTGGTCGGCATGGCTCCACTCGGTGATGCCCATGCGGCATCCGGTTTGGCTCAAGTGGCTGCCGCCGTGTTGAGCACGTCGCGCGCCGTCCGCTTTGGTGGCGAGGGATGGACCGAAGACGAGCGAATCGTCGAAGTCCGTACCGACGCACTGGGCGGACAGGACTCCGCCATCCGCATCATCGCGCAGGGTCGCCCCAGTGCACGAAGTGAAGCGCCCGCAGAGCGCCCAGCCCTTGAGTACCCCGCGCATCCCTCGCGCGTTTCGATCCCCACGCCGTCCTCAACGAAGACCGCCATGACGCATACGATGACTCCCGCTCCTTGGCTGCCTCCTGTGACCGGAGCCGTTCCGGCACCTCCGGCAGAACCTGTTGTGCCCGCTGCACCGACTGCAGTGGCGCACGTAGCTCCCGCCGCTGCTCCGGTGGCGCCTGTTGCTGCTCCCGTGGCGCCCGTTGCTGCTCCCGTGGCGCCCGTTGCAGTCACCCCCGTGGCGCCCGGCACGACGCCCTTCCTCGCAGCGTTCGTCGAACACCAGAAACGCATCGGCGAGATTCATCGTGCGTTCTTGGAGCAGCAGTCGGCACTGCATCGCGCGTTTGTGCAAACGACCGTACAGGGAACCACGATGCCGGTGCACGCGCCGGTCGCCGTGCCCCACGAAACCGCCGTTCCCCACGAAATCGCCACTCCCCACGAAATCACGACTCCCCACGAACCCGCAGTGCACCACGAGACCGCGGTGCAACCCGCCGTGCCCGTGCCCGTGCCCGTGCCCGTGCCCGCGGTTGAACGAAAGACCCAGTTTCAGACTCAGCGAGAGGAACAAGAACTCCCACTCGCGTTCCGTCCCTCCGGCCCCTCATTCTCGCGCGAGGATCTCCTCATCCACGCGTCCGGCCAGATCAGCACCATCTTCGGCGAGCTCTTCCAACAACAAGATGGCTACGCGGTTCAGGTCCGCATGCCCGAGCCTCCGCTCCTGCTCGCCGACCGCTGCACCGGCATGGTCGCCGAACCCGGCTCCATGAAGAAGGGCACGTGCTGGACCGAAACGGACGTCCGCCCTGACTCCTGGTACCTCCAACACGACGGTCACATGCCCGCCGGCATCATGATCGAATCCGGCCAAGCCGATCTCTTTTTGATCAGCTACTTGGGTGCCGACTTCGCCAACAAGGGCGAGCGCGCGTACCGACTCCTCGGCTGCGAAATGACCTGGCTCGGCGACCTCCCCAAAGTCGGCGAAACACTCGCGTACGACATCCACGTCGACGGACACGCCAACCAAGGCGACGTGCGCCTCTTCTTCTTCCACTACGACTGCTGGATCAAACAAGCCGACGGAACCCTGCGCCCCGCACTGCGGGTTCGGCATGGCCAGGCCGGTTTCTTCACGCGCGGCGAACTCGACGACAGCGCCGGCATTCTGTGGACGCCCGAAGAACAAGAGATCATCGAAGACGCCCGCGTCGACGCGCCTGCTATCCCCGTCAAGAAGTCCTTTGATCGCACGGACCTCGACGCGTTCGCCGATGGTCGTCCGTGGGAGTGTTTTGGCGACGCGTTCGAACGGACCAAAACCCACACAAGGACGCCGCAAATCCAGAAGGGCCGCATGCTCTTCCTGGACGAAGTTACCGAGTTCGATCCACAGGGCGGTCCGTGGAAGCGCGGCTACCTCAAGGGTGTCTCCCACATCAAACCCGACACGTGGTACTTCGACGGGCACTTCAAAAACGATCCCTGCATGCCGGGCACGTTGATGCTCGAAGGATGCGTGCAAGCCATGGCGTTTTATCTCTCCGCCATGGGCTACACGATCGACCGTGATGGTTGGCGCTTCCGCCCCATCGAGGACGAAGCCTACAAACTGATCTGTCGCGGTCAGGTGCTGCCCGAAAGCAAAGAGCTCACCTACGAGATCTTCGTCGAAGAGATTCACGACGGTCCCGAGCCCACGCTCTACGCCGACTTGTTGTGCACGGTCGACGGGCTCGGTGCGTTCCATGCGCGCCGCTTTGGACTCAAGCTGGTTCCAGGTTGGCCGCTCACGTCTCCGCAAAAGCTCGCGCTCACGGAAGAGATTGCCGGGGACGAACGCGCGGCCATCGGCGTGTACGAAGGCAAGCCCTTTCGCTTCGACCAAGCCTCGCTCTTTGCATGCGCCTGGGGTCAGCCCTCCACGGCATTTGGTCCGATGTACGAACGCTTCGACGGAACGCGTCGGACACCACGTTTGCCCGGACCGCCCTACCACTTCCTCAGTCGCGTCACCCAGGTCGAAGGCGCCATGGGAGAGCTCGAATCGGACTGCGAGTTCGAGTTCGAATACGACATCCCCTCGGACGCCTGGTACTTCGACGAAAACGGCGCACGCGTTATGCCTTTCGCCGTTCTTCTTGAAGCCGCGCTGCAACCCTGTGGATGGATCGCCAGCTACACCGGCAGCACACTCACTAGCGAAAGCGACTTCCTCTTCCGAAACCTGGATGGAACCGGAACGATCAAGGCCGAAGTTCTTCCGGACTCGGGAACGCTGCGCACGGTCGTCCGCAACAAGAACATCTCCCAGTCAGCCGGCATGATCATCGTCAGCTACGACGTGCGAGTATTCCTCGCCGCAGGCGACCTCCCGCAAGGCTCCGCCGAAGCGGCGAGCCCGAAGGGCTCGAGATTGGTGGGGGGTCCCGTGGGATTTACTCCCACGGGGGGAGGGCTTGATAAGCCCTCCCAATGGAAAGAAGTCTACGAACTCGACACGGTGTTCGGGTTCTTCCCGCCGAGTGCGTTTGAGAACCAAGCCGGCTTGCCCATCAGCACGGAACAGCAAGCCCTCTACGACGCGCCGTCCAACATCGATCTCCAAACGCGCGGCTACAGCCCACTCATCGCCGATCCTTTCCTCTGCATGATCGACCGAGTCGTGTACTGGGATCCGAAGGGTGGCGCCGAAGGATTGGGTTCACTGCGCGCCGAAAAAGACGTCGACGCCGGTGAGTGGTTCTTCAAGTCGCACTTTTACCAAGACCCGGTTCAACCGGGTTCCCTGGGGATCGAAGCCATGCTGCAGGCCATGCAGGTGCACATGCTGCAAGCCGGCATGCACGAAGGCATGAGCGCACCGCGCTTCGAAGCGATCGCGGTCGACCGCGAGCACGTCTGGAAGTACCGCGGGCAGGTCGTTCCAGAGAACGAACTGATCAGCACGACGTTTGAGGTTGTCGAGACCGGAACCGACGAACGCGGCACCTACATACTCGCCGACTGTTCGTTGTGGGTCGATGGCAAGCGCATCTACGAAGCCAAGAAACTGGGCATGCGGCTTGTTGATGATCCAAACGCGCCCAAGCCGCGCGACAAGAGTGAAGAGCGCCTCGACCCCGCCACCGATACGTGGCTGCTCGACCATTGCCCAACCCACACGCTGCCGGCACTTCCCATGATGAGCATGGTCGACCGCATGATGGCGGCAGCACGCGAACATGGGCCCTGCGAAGGCTTAATGAATCTCCAGGTCGAGCGTTGGGTCGTGGTGGATGGCCCCACGCGCCTCAAGACCGAAGTTGAAGGGGACGAAGTTCGTTTGCTCGTCTGGCGTGACGCGAACAACCCTGCGCTCTCACGCTTTGAAACGGTAGCGAAGGCGACGATTGCGGCGCCGACGTTTGCGCCAATCGACTCGGGATCCACTCAGCCGGCACCCAATCCCTACATCAGCGACGCACTCTTTCATGGTCCTGCGTTTCAGCTGCTGCAGTCCCTCGAGATGGGTGCCACCGGCAGCCGCGCAGTGTTGCAAGCAAAGTCCGACATTCCTTTCGGTACGCTGAACCAAGCCTTGCTCGACGCAGCAACCCACGCGATTCCACATGACGCGTTGGAAACGTGGTCCGATCAAATTGAACCCGGACAGGTGGGTTACCCGCGCAAGTTGGACGTCCGCTTCTACGGCGACGCTCCTCGCTCGGGCGAAGTCATCTGCGAAACCCAACTACTCGGTTTCGACAACGACGACTCACGATTCCCCATCGTGCGAATCCAACTGCGCGTTGGAGACACCGTCTTTGCAGACATGCGGCTCACCGAGATCCTGATGCCCAAAGGTCGACTGGGTACAGCGCCTCCTTCGGAACGACGTCGCTTCTTGCGAGACGGTGAGTACGTACAGGGCGTGGGACTGAGCCGCCACGAGGCTGGCTCGACGATTCTGCACGCGTCGGACGTTCGTCTGAGCGACTGGCTTCCGGGAACACTGAAGCAGGCATACGCACTGCAGACCTCGAACGCGATTCAAGAGATCGCGATCAAGGAACACCTCGGCCAAGCGCTCCAAACCCATCCGCGCACGATCGATGTTCAAGGGGGCTCCGCGGTCTACGCAGGTACGCCTTTGGTCCGGCATCACGTTTCGATCGAAGGCGATGAAGCCGTCACCGTTCGCTCCACCAACACGGAGCTGGACGTGTCGCCCGTTCGCGACTTCTGGCGTGAGTGGTTCGCTGTGGGTGAGTGGCCGGTCGAAGAACTCGACATGGCGTTGATCGAAACGTTCGTACAGAACGTACATGTCATCCATCCCGAAGCGCACCGGGCCATCCAGGGCAACGCCGTTCTCTACCTGGGCAACCACCAAGTCGGCATCGAGTCCTTACTTTTTTCGATCATCGCGTCGGCGCTGAACAAAGTTCCGACCCTTACGCTTGCCAAGCAGGAGCATCGAGAGAGCTGGCTTGGAAAGCTCATCGCGCACTGCTTCACCTACCCGGACGTTCGCGACCCCGGCGTCATCACCTACTTCGATCGCTCCGATCCGGCTTCGCTTCCGCGCATTGCGGGTGAACTTGCCAAAGCAGCGGATGCCCGAAGCTTGATGGTGCACGTCGAAGGCACGCGTGCGCACAGCTGTCGCGAGCCGGTCAAGAACATGAGCGGCATCTTCTGTGACCTGGCGATTCGCGCCGGCGTGCCGATCGTTCCCGTGAAGTTCACCGGCGGTCTTCCCGTCACCCCGGTGGAAGAGAAACTCGAGTACCCGGTTGGGTTTGGCAAACAAACGTATTGGCTAGGTGCTCCGATTCTGCCCGGTGAGTTGGAAGCGCTGCCCTACAAGGAGCGCACCGACCGAGTTCGCGATGCGATCAACGAGTTGGGTCCGAATCCGGAAGATCCCTCAACGCCGAATGAGGACCTCGATTGGCGCGCACACGAGTGGTCGTCGCACACGCACGCCACAGATGGGCAAGCAGGGATCTGGGCCGTGCTCGAAACGATCTCGAATCCGAGCCGCGCGATTGAGGCGGTTCTCGTTGCGGGGAAGACCGGACAACGCCCCGCCGACGCGTGGTTGCGCGGACTGGTCCGCGTGCTCGGAATCAACGTTTAGAAGACTTCTTCGCCTTCGGCTCCGAAGACCTCTTGGCGTTTGCCGCACATTGTGGCGTCCTATCAGTATGAAGACGCTTCGCAACACGCTCGTCGCTCTCGGTTTGTTCATGCTCTGGGCTCAACCCACTCCTGCGCAGAACTACGATTGGGACAAGCCCTGTCGCGACGCCGGCGGGTTCTGCGTGAACACTGCAGAGACGTGTTGCACCTCGTACAACGGAACCCCGGTCAATGGATCGGAGCTGTGTCAAAGCGACGTGCTTCCTCAGTGTTGCCGACGCTAACGTTAGTCACGTAGCGGCCCGCGCAAGCGAATCGCGGAAACCATTAGCCGTTCGAGTGTTCCGTCGGGGTGTCGCACTTCGCCGTCGAACTCATTCGTGGCACTGACGACCAGCTGCGCAACCAAGTATCGTCCTGTTTCGAGTTCAATTCGGGGCCAACGCTCGCGATCAAAGTCACGGCCATCGCGGTTTGCGTCCATGAGAATCGCCGGGCCTCGGATCTCGAAGGTGAAGTCTTCGTAGCTCCACGCGTCTTCGGTTTGCGCGAGTACCGCCGCGAGACATCCAGCCGCCGTATCTGCGCCCTGCCAACCAATGAAGATTCCGCCATCCGCAGTGCGGTGGAACGCGTGTGCGATTGGACCATCGATAGCGAGCGTCTGCACACCGCGAATGCCTTCCACAACGCCCACCATTCCGATCCCACACGCACGCCAATAGTCGGCGTCGTCTGGTTCGTCGATGAACTCGCCGTCCTCGTCGACGACTCCGTACCAACGTGCAAGGTCGCTCTCGTGGATCAGCACGAAGGGTCCCCCATCCGTCCCCACAAATTTGAGCGACTTCGCGAGTTCGATCGTGTCCGAGGTCACCTGGAGCGGTTCCGGCTTGGACGGTTTCTCCACGGAGACGAGCGTTGGGATCGTGTGGCCTTCCCGTCGCAGACGAAACACCGAGACCACAGCTTCGCGTGACTCCACCACAATCGTCGCCTGGCTCTTGTGAACGACGTAGTCGCCGGGGTCGAGCTCCAGCACGAAGTAGTTGTCGCACCGGGACTCAGCTTGCGCCTTTTGCAGTTCTTCACCCTCGTGCGCTGCGATGGCTCCCGAAACGGTATCGAAGAGATGGAGCGGCGTCTCCGCGTGAAAGCTGGTCACCTTGCGCCACGGACCGGTAAACCATGACGGCTCCAAGATATCGACCAGCATGTCGACGCGTCGTGGATGCAAGTAGTTGTCACGACGCACAAGGAATCCGGAGCGAGCGTCCACGGGAATCCACGTGGTGTGGTTTCCACCAGGCAACACCCACGCAGGACCATGCTCGCTTTCAAAACGAGAGAACGCCTTCTTGATACCCGTCAGTCGAACGGCATCGGATTTTGGCAGGTTGGCATGCCACACGCGCCGCAACTCCGGTGTCCCAAGCACGATTGGACCATGCGTCCAAAAGAACTCGCCGACCCAACCCATCACTCAAGCGATTGGTAAAGAAGCACGCCCTCTGGCGTCTCACACACAGCGTTGCTGGGCTTGATCGCGGCCGGACCCAAGTGCGGCGTAAAGATGCACGCCTCACCGGCTTCACAAAGTCCGTCCTCGTCGCCAATGAAGTCGTAGGCGATCTCTACGGCAGACGTGAAGTAGGTGTTGGGTGGATCCGCAAAATCGGTCATCGACTCACCTGCGAAACATGGCATCGAGTCGTCGAACACCGCACGAAGTGCGGACGTCTCTGCAAGCGACCACTCCCACATCCGACACGTCTGTCCACCCTTGCACGCGCGTCGATCGGAGGGTTCACCGGGCGCGTGGTTCAGCCCCCACCCGCGCTCAAACCGATCGAACTCACTCCACGCGTCTGGATCAAGTTCCTCTTGTGCGCTGATGGGGTCCGCCGGGTTTGTGTCGTCTGTGCTGACGAATCGCCCGTAGTCGTCGGATGCAGTCACACCTGTGCGCACGTTCGCCGTTGAGGCATCTTGCGGCGCACACGTTGCATCCAAGCCCTCCGCCATCGCATCGACCGAGCAGGGAGTCATCGACGCGCCGAGGTAGAACTCGCCGCGCGCATCCATCGATCCCGTTGCCGTCATCTCAATGTTCGACGTTTGGCAGTGCAAGCACGCGTAGTGCATGAGCCGAAGCCCGGGCGAACTGACCCTCAGTCCAACACCGGTCACATCAAACGCGACCAGCTGTGAAACGGCGTTGTTCGCTTGAAAGTGGTAGCCGTCCCCGCGGATGTTGGCTGCCAGCAACCGATGCCCCGTGTTCTGGGTACCGCCAAACAAGATCACTCGCGCCTGATCAATCCCGGTCGCGCGTGACGACACCAAGGTGTTGTTGAGCGAACCACCCGCCAACCAGAACGCCTCATGCGAGGAGCCGTTCACATGGACATTCCGGACCACGTTGTTCACCGAACTCCCCAACATCACGCCGTAGATCCTCGTATCGGAAACACGTGAATCCGCCAGTTCGTTACCGTCGCTGTCGTCCAAGCGGATTCCTGTATGACCGGCATCGTGGCTGACGAGCTCGTGCAACCGCGACGCATGGACACGCGCGAGATTCAGAGCTCCCGTGGTCGAAGGCGGATCCATGTCCGTAGCGCGAACACGCACATGTCGGATTCGGTTGAACCGCGCGTCGTGCACCGAAACCGCGGCGAACAGGTTGTCCACACCATCAGCGTCGAACACGCCTTCGATCCAGTTGAAGTTACCTGTCACGTCCAGCAAACAACGGGACGGTCGATCGTCGAGGCAAGACACTCCCGGTGCGCTTGCCGTGAGGGTTCCATCGACAACGAACGCAACGTTGTTCGCGCTCAGCGAAACTCCGGTCGTCATCGCATTCGGCACAACCAAGATCTCAAAGGGGTTTGCGTCGATAGCTCCCGCAGGATTGTCCACTCGGCGAATCGGGTTCTTCCACCAGATGGAAGGCGCTGTGGCCCATCGAAACCCTGGTGCGCTGACTTCCACCCAGTTCTCGTGGAAACGCTGTGTGTCGCGATCGATCAAGTTTCGAACACGCGCGTAGGGAGCCAGGCGAGTCGAGTGCAACTGGATCTGATCATCGCCAGCCACACAAGCCCACTCGAAGAGTCCGAGAGCGTCGCTCGCGTCAACGTCATCGCACGAGGAGATCCCATCCACCGTGACCGTTCGATGTTCACCGCCATGCAGGCACGCCGTAAAGCGGTCCGCGTTTGGATCACACGCCTCATCACCCGACTCCCACGGTGCGCCACTCGCAACCACGTATTGGTTCCAGAGGGCTCCGTTCGCCGGAAACGTCGGTGACATTGTCGCCACTTGTCGAGGCACGCAGCCGCTGTCCGGGCTGCACCACTCATCGTCGGCGCACATCCCGTCGTCACGCATCTCAAAACACGCACCCGCTACACATTGCGCGCGACCACACGCAGTCGGCGCGGCGCAATCGGAGTCCACCGTGCACTCGGCTTCGCATGCTTCCGGTGTTTCGGGTGAGCACGACGGATCCTGACAACGACCGGCAAAGCATGCGTCCTCGCACTGCAGCGCTCGACAACTCCGATCCATCAACACAGTGACGCCGGTTGCGCCGTTTGCCTCCACCACCATCAGCCGGGTGTCGACTTCCGCACCGGCAGAGTCGAGCAGGCGTGTCTGGATCCGATGAATCCCGGCGGACACGTCAAAGCGGCCCACGCGAACGCCCGTAAATACGTCGGTCTCAAAATCGACGTCAGTGCGCTGCTCCTCCCCCTCGATCGCGACAACGACAGCAGAGAAATCGCCCCCTGGAACGTAGTCGGTGCGAAGGTCGACTCGGATCTCCGTACCGCCGTCACCACAGGCGAGGAGAAAGCTCAAAACCGCGAAGACCCCACGCAACGCATCAAGGGTACCATCCCGCGCATGCACGCCAGAGCCCGCACCCTGTTGGAGAGTCTTGGTTTCCAAGGAGAGCTGTACCCCCAAGGTACCGGCGACAAACTCACATCGCTCAACCCAGCAAGCGAAGAGCCCTTGCTCGAAGTTCAAGCATGCGAGCGTGCTCAGTGGGACGCGATTGTCGACACAGCCCAGAAACGCTTCGTCGATTGGCGCATGCGTCCTGCACCCGTTCGCGGAGAGTTGGTTCGTCAACTTGGCGAGCGGCTGCGCGAACACAAAGAAGCGCTCGGTGAAATCGTCTCACTCGAGGTGGGAAAGATCCGCAGTGAAGGCCTGGGCGAAGTTCAGGAGATGATCGACATCTGCGATTTCGCGACCGGGCTTTCGCGACAGCTCTACGGACTGACCATCGCGAGCGAGCGACCGAAGCACCGCATGATGGAGCAGTGGCACCCGCTCGGTCCGGTAGGTGTCGTCACTGCGTTCAACTTTCCGGTTGCTGTGTGGGCATGGAACGCCGCGATTGCAGCCGTGTGTGGCGACACGGTGATTTGGAAACCGTCGCCACGAACGCCGCTTTGCTCGTTGGCCGTGCATCAGATTTGCGTGGACCTGATGAAAGAACACGACGCCGATGGACTGTTCACGCTCGCAATGGGCGGCGCAGAGGTGGGGCGTTGGCTTGCCGAAGATTCGCGACTTCCACTGGTGAGTTTCACCGGATCGATCGCGGCAGGGCGCGACGTTGCCGCACGCGTGGGTGGACGCCTCGGACGTTCCCTACTCGAGCTGGGCGGCAACAACGGAATCATCGTGCTCGACGACGCAGACCTCGAGCTCGCCACACGCGCGATCGTGTTCGGTGCGGTGGGAACTGCGGGGCAACGCTGCACCTCGACCCGTCGCGTGTTCGCGCAACGCGGTGTCTCTGCAGGACTGATCCACAAACTCAAGGCGGCCTACGAACGTGTAACGATCGGAAACCCACTCGACGATGGAGTGCTTCTCGGACCCTTGATCGGTTCGGACGCTGTGGCCCAGTACGATCGGGCGATCGCAGCTGCGCGCGAACAGGGCGGGGAGGTCATCTGCGGGGGTTCGGCTGTGGATGGGAAGGGCTTCTTCGTTCAGCCCACCATCGTCAAAGCACCTGCGCCCACAGACTTTCCGATCGCGTTCGAAGAAACGTTCGCGCCGATCCTCTACGTGTTCGAGGTCGACTCTCTGGACCAAGCGCTCGAAGCACACAACGCCGTTCCACAGGGACTCAGCAGCGCCATCTTTACCGAAGGCATGCGCGCCGCAGAGCGTTTCCTGTCGCCTGCGGGGTCGGACTGCGGCATCGCCAACGTGAACATCGGAACCAGCGGCGCCGAGATCGGTGGCGCGTTCGGTGGTGAAAAGGAATCCGGCGGAGGCCGCGAGAGCGGTTCCGACTCGTGGAAAGCCTACATGCGCAGGCAAACCTGTACGGTGAACTGGGGCGACGCACTGCCGCTTGCCCAAGGCGTCGAGTTCGTCTGAGTCCGAGCTACTCGGCGAGCAGCGTCATGCCAACGCGCACGCTCGAACGCATCGAGCGACGTACGGCATGACCATCGTCCTCGTCATCTGCCAAGAGCGTCATGCCGACTCGCGTCCGTGGCGCGGCAGAGGAGGTTGGCACGGCCGAAGACACGACCGGCTCTTCGATCACGCGTGAGGGTTCGTCGTCCTGACGCGATCGCCGAGTCGGACCCTCCGCTGATGCGGGCGTCACGATGCGTGCAGGATTCGCACGCGGTGTCTCGGACACGCTCGTCGCAGGCGCTTGCGCGGTCCTGGTCGGCACGGCCTCCGGAGTTTCTGCCGACGCAGCTTCTTCGGGAGTCTCCGTTGGTGCAGCGACCCGAGTTCGCAACGGCTCCGGATCGACCTGGGGATCTGGCGTAGGCACAACCGCAGCCGCCTCCGTTGGAGCATCCACCTCAACTTCGGGCTCGGAGCTTCCAGTCGCCCAAACAGCCCCCACGATCAAGAGCACAAGCGCTGCTACTGCCACTGCGTACATGGGTGTGCGATTCGGGGCGCTCACAGGCTCCATCTCTTCCACGGCGACAGGAATGTCTTCGTCGATCTCCACGCGTTCGACTTTTCGCCGACCCGACACCGCCTCGGATCCAGGCTTGCTCGGGGTGTGCGTGATCACTTCGCGGTCGACGTTCACGGTCGGAATCTCCGACACCAACATGGCAATTTCGGCTGGTTCGACCTCGACGGCATCGGGAACCGCCATGCGCAACGCTTTCGAAAACGCGCGCGCAGTCGGGTACCGGTCATCAGGATTCTTCGAGAGCGCTTTGAGAATCACCTCATCGAGATCGTCGGGAACGTGCTCGGCATAGAGCGAGGGAGGAGGAATGTTCGGGTCTCGAACCTCATCGAGAAGCGCCAGATCGCGTTTGGACTTGAACACGCGACGACCCGCCAACAACTCCCACAAGACCAACCCCAACGAGTACACATCACTGCGCGGATCCAAGTCTTTGCCGGTCGCTTGCTCCGGCGACATGTACCTCAGCTTGCCTTTGAGCGACTCGGTCGTGTGCTCCATCCGGAGCGACGACTTCGCAATTCCGAAGTCGACGACCTTGACGTGGCCGCGACGTGACAACAACACATTACCGGGGGACACATCGCGATGGACGACCCCCAAAAGATCACCGTTTGCATCCACCGTGCTGTGCGCAGAGTGCAACGCGTCGGCGGTCTTGATACCGATGTGCGCAACCACCTGCACGTCTGCCGTCGTCTCCGACTTGCGTTGGTGACTCGCCAGCTCCCACAGCGAACAACCGTCGACGTACTCCATCGCGAGGAAACACCGACCGTCGGGAAGCTCGCCAAACTCCTCCACGTGAACAATGTTCGGATGGCTCAGATGCGAGCCGAGCAGCGCCTCGTCGATGAACATCTGCGCGAACTCGGGCAGCGCCGAGAGGTGCGCGTGGACAACCTTGATGGCCACGGGACGGGTAAAACCGTGAACGCCGCTCCGTTTTGCGAGGTAGAGCGCCGCCATCCCCCCATCACGGAGTTTTCGGACGAGCGTATAGCTCCCTACATTTCCCCCCGGCTGGAGGATGATTTCGTTGTTTGAAGAGACCAACTCGACCTTTTTTGATGAGACGGTAGGATAACACGGAAACTGATACTCAACCCTGTTGGGTGATTCGGACCCTAATGATGAAAACGCTTCGCTTTTTGTTCCTAGCCTCGTTTGCGCTCGCGTGTGGCGATGACGACTCGGCTCCCATCGACTCGGGGCCGACCGCCGACACCAGTTCGGATACTGGTGCCGACAGCACCACAGGAGAAGACTCCGGCGAGCCGGCATGCCCGACTCACTTGCAGCTCATCAACGTCGGGATGGGAAGCCATAACGATCTTGGATGGACCGGCATCGGACACAACCTACGCGTCAACGACGAGTCCGTTTCAACCGTCGAGATGGTCAACTGCGACGACGAGTGCCGTCGGTGCGAGTTTCGCGGCCCGGTCAAGAACTCTGGGATCGACAACCAGCGATGTCTGCTGGACACGCGGCTGGTGTGCGAGTCCGATGCGGACTGTGGTGAAAGCGGTCCGTGTCGGTTCATTCAAGGACCGCCACTCGCGCTCGACATTCTCGGACGCCCTTCGTGTGTGTTGGTTCAGTTCGTGCCCGATGAAGCGGGGTACTCGATTTACGGCAACATCAACCTCGAGAGCGGCGCGATGCAGTTCCGTGAATTCCACGTGGAGTCATTGACGAACGTGGATGCGGAAGGAAATCCCGGCGGCACATGCGCTCAGTGTGTGGACGATCCCACTCCAAACGACGGCGACCCGCGTGGCACCTGCCAAAACGGCGTGGGCGATCTTCCCGAGCCCAGCCCTGGGTTGGGTAACGCATGTGACGCACACGGCTTCGGAAGCAGTTTGCCGGGCACGTACAGCTTCGATTGTCCGCCGGTTCGCGCGGTTCCCAGCATCGACTTCGACCTCTCCGATTTCGGAACGTCAGGCGCCGTATGGACGCTCGATGAAAACCGACCGGCGTGCACCAATCCGATGGTTCCCGACGGTGTTCCGTGCTGGTGCGGCGTGTGCGATGGCACGATGAATCCCTGCGAAAGCGACTCGGATTGTCCGGGAAGCACGTGCGGTTGGTGGACTCCGGAAAGCGGGATGATCCCGACTGCACCTTCAGGCTGCGCCGACGAGTGTGTTTGGGATCCGACCACAGCGACGGGCACCTGCACCTCTGCGGTGATCGGTATTCCGGTGGGCTGCTTCCCCAACACTCCCGGCGACACGATGGAGGCTCCCGGATCTGCAACCGTCCGCGACGGGGAGTACTTCGTCACGCTGGGAACACTGAGTTGTTTGCCGCCTGCGGCAATCCCAACCACGAACATGAACTTCGGTCTGCCGGGTCCCGCGCTCTACACCCAGCAGTACCGCGTCGTACCGGAGTTTCGGACCGAATAATGAACACTCGATGGGTTTGGGTTTTGGGCTTGCTGCTGGGTTGTGCCAGCGATCTCACACAGGTTGTGGTCACCGTCGATGTCACCGCGGGCGTGCCGTGCGACATCAATCAACTCGAGATTCGCGCGACTCGCCAAGGCGTACTGGAAACGGTCTCAGGGGCAGCCATGGTCGGTGGACTTCCTGCGTCGGTGTCGATCGTGAGCGGTGATGCATCCACGGTCGAAGTCGAAGTTGTCGGACTTCGCTCCGGAACCGAGGTACTTCGCGCAACGTCGCAGGTCGCGATGCAAGCGGGTCGCACACTCCATCTGCCAATCATTCTCGGCAACGAGTGCACGACTGCCTCGCCCTGCACCGTCAACGGCGGTTCGCTGGCTGAGTTTTCGGCAGTTCCGAGCGCGATGGGGACTCGCTCGTGCGACTGCACACCAGCCGATCCGCCAACCGAGGTGTGCAACGACGACGATGAGGACTGCGACGGAATGATCGATGAAGGCGGCGTATGCGGTGCAAGCGTGAGTCGCTACGCCGTGCAAGATGTCTCTGGTTTCGAGTCGTTCCTCGACGCTTGCGAAGACGTGGGCGCGCTTCGCGATGTCGTGTTGACCAGCGCAAACGAACAAGAAACCGCACCCTCGGATGCGATTCTGATGGCGCTTTCCAGCATGGACTTCGACTTTGACTTCTACGGCGAAGACGTCGCGAACATGTGGATCGGCGACAACGGCTACATCGGATTTGGAACGACTCCACCGGCGTCGACCTCGCCCGTTCAACCTGGACCCTTGGATACTGCCGGTGTTCCGCGCTCCGCAGTCCTCGCCTTCTGGGAGCGTTTGGAAACACGAGACAGCGGGGTGTGCGTGACCTTGAGCGACTCGACCGTTCCACGACGCCTTCTCATCACGTGGAAAGACGCTTGTTTCACGCCATGTGGCGACGATGAGCACTTGAACATCACGGTTGCGCTCGAAGAAGACACCGATCGGATTCTGTTTCTCTACGGCGAGATGGAAGCCACCGACACCGCACGTGCCAATGGCAGCGGCGCGTCGGTGGGATTGACGAGCGCGATAGCGCCGACGGAACACGCGTGCGCGCCTGACCAATGCGGCGACGACGGGTTGTGCATGTCCGGAGACAACACGGGAAGTCCCTGCGGCTTTACGCAGGTCTTCTCCAACACAGCACAGGAGGGCGGGATTCCCTTCTACGAGTTTGAGCCGGTGGAGGAATGATGCGCTGGTCGATTCTATCGTTGGTTCTGATGGTCAGCGTGTCCGCGCACGCGCAGGTCAACCAAGCCGGCATGGCCCGACAGCTCAGCTCGGATGCTGTGGCGGCAGCGCGGGCTGGTGATTGGGAACGCGCCGCGGATCTGTTCCAACAAGCGTACGACCTCGCACCACGGCCGCTGGCGCTCTACAACCTGGCATCTGCGCAACGGAACATCGGTCGCCTCGTCGATGCCGACGAGAACTTTCGGCGCTTCCTGCGTGAAACCGCGCCGGGTGAACACGATGACTTTCGCGCAGAAGCTGTCGCAGCTCGTGAGGTCTTGGCAACTCAGATCGCGTACGCACAAGTCAGCGTTGAAAACATGGCGAACGACGACGTGGTTCGCCTCGATGGTGTCGCACTCACCGCCGCGCTGCTGGGACGCAGCATTCCGATCGATCCTGGCGAGCACTTGGGTGAAGTTGTGCGTGGCGACAGCGTGGTCGCAAGCGAGTCCATCACCGTCGATCCTGGCGACACAGTTCAGCTGAATCTTGTTGCTCGACCTGTTGCGGTCGACCCTGAGATCGTCGCGGAGCAGGCGGAACAAGCCAACGCCACCAACGCGGCGATCCAACAGCAAGTCGACGAAGGCGACGACGACGGGGGTGTTCATCCTGCCGTTTGGGTCACGATCGCTGTCGTGGTGGCAGCCGGTCTCGCTGTGGGTGGGTACTTCCTCTTTCGAGAAGACGACCCCGATCCCTTTCAAGGTTCCGTCGGCACGATCGACTTTCGCTAGAACGTTTGAGGGTCGCGTCGTTTTCGACCGACCCACCATGCAAACGAGAAGAAGACGACGGCACCGAGAGAGAGCAAGGCACCAACGAGGTGGAGCCAGCGCTCAGGCGCAATCCAATCTCGATAGCCACGAATGTCGCGCGCGTAGATCGTCGCTCGATGAAAGTAGCTCGATCCGTCGTCGTACTCGTCGCGCACACCCTCCACGATCACCGTGGAACCACCGCGTAAACCATGTTGCCCAATTCCAGCAGGCTCACCCACCACGATGGGATCCGTCACAAGCGCGACTCCGCCATCCATGACGATCCGGAACTCACCCGCGACCACGTGGCGTGACGTGTAGACCCACTCCCCTTCGTCACCTTCAACCACACCTTGAAAGAGTAGTTCGTCGTAGGCATCCGAACTCGCATCGAGGACCGCTTGCCACGTTGTGAGCGGTTCGCGTTCGAGTCGGCTTTGAAGATGAGCGTAGGCAGCTCCGCTGAACAACGTAATGACGAGGAGCATCACGAGCGGAGCGACACGTATGCCGTTGGGGATGTCACGTTGTTTGGCGGCGCGCTGGAGTAGCGCGGACATCAAGACTAAGAATGCGGTGGCGAATATGACCCACACGCAGGGGACAGTATCGAATCCAGCGTCGAATGCCTATGCAGCGGTCTGTTTGGTCTTCTTGTCGAAGTACCACTCCAGGACGCGAACGCTTCGCATCAGCTCCATGTCGTGAGGATGATGGCGACGTTGATCGAGCAAAAGCATGTAGAGCTCCTGGAAACGACCTGCTTCCAACATCCAGAGCACAACCGCACGTGAGAATTTCGCGCTGGGCTGGGGCTTTTGAGTGGGAGTGATTTTCACAATCGCGTGCGTCCGAACCGTCATGCACGTGGGTAGTGCATGTCGCATGCCGACCAATTTTCTCTACAATTCTGGGGACGGCACCTCAGTGAACAGCGTCAAGGACTCGACGATCGTCAACGTTCCGAGGCTCCGGCGCGCTGAGACTCGCATAGACCACAAGAACGAACGCGCCGAAGAACACAGACACGCCCCACGCTTGAATCGACTCGAGAGGATGGATGAACACCTGAGCAAGCGCCTGCACGAGAGCGAGGGGGTTGGCGACTACATCCCAGCTGTTCAGTCGTACGAAACGACCCAGCCAGATTCCAAGGCCGCTCAGCATCGCCACTGCGGCGACAAAGCCCCAGCCAACGCGCGGACCAAACCGCGTGTCCACCCGGCGGTGCATGCGTTCCAACGAAGCGCACCCTGATACCAGTCCCGCCCACGCAAACGCCGCGAGGAGCAGGATGTCGAACCAGTACGGCACGCTGCGCGGTCGCAGGTGAATCAGGTCGGTCACGATGTAGGGCGCGTTCGGGAAGAAGAGCAGCCACGCGACCATGCGCGGCACACCTCCTCGCTCCGGGAGCGCAAGCGCGAAAGGCACCAGCGCCAGCGCCAAGTTCCAAAGCAGGAACCCAAACGTCAGCTCGCCCGTTCGCAGAACCCGTACTGCCAGCAGTGCGATCGCAAACGCGCTCGTGAGCCCGACCCTTCTCACGCCGCGAAGACGTACCTCGAGCCCTCTTGCATTCCGATGCGGTTCAAACACCGCGTAGACTCACGGCGCATACCACCGAGGAAGCCCATGCATGGTGAGCATCTCACGAATATCGATCTGAATCTGCTGGTGTACTTGGACCTGCTGCTGAGGGAGGGGTCCGTCACGCGTGCAGCGTCACGCGCCGGCATCACCCAGTCCGCGATGAGTCGTGCGTTGAGCCGACTTCGAGAGCACCTCGACGATAAACTGCTGGTTCGCGTGGGACGCACGATGCAGCTCACGGACCACGCGCGAAGTCTGCAAGCACCACTCAACGACGTATTGGCTCAGGTGCGGAATACGATCTTCGCGCCGCGCGAGTGGGACCCAGCGACTGCGCGTCGCGAATTCTCGATCGCGGGTCCCGACTTTGTCGACGGACTCATAACCAGCCGACTGGTTGCCCATCTCTCTGAGGAGGCGCCGCACATCGATCTTCATGTCACAGGAATGGGGCCCGCCGTGCGAGGCGACATCTTGGAAGGACGCCTCGACGTACTGATTGGGTTTCCTCCAGGCGACCACGCATCACTTCACGCCCGCAAGGTACTCAGTGATCGCTTTGTTGTCGTTGCACGCAAGAACCACCCCGGTGTGAAACGCTCCAAAGTCACCCTACGCGATTACCTCCGCTATCCTCATGTCCTGGTGAGCCCAGGTGGTCGTCCGGGAAGCTACGTGGACACCGCGCTTGCTGAGCGCAACGCGAAGCGTCGAGTGGCTGTTCGCGTGCACAGTTTCCTGCTTGCATCGGACTACATCCTCGACACGGATTACCTGCTGACCGTGCCCGAACACGTCGCGAACCGCATCGGAGAAACTCACGACGTAGCCGTTGCTGCACTACCGATCCGCGTTCCTGGATTCACGCTCTCGATGGTGTGGCATGCGCGGAATCACCGCGACGCAGGACATCGTTGGTTGCGCACGCAGATCGCGGACATCGCCGCCGAACTCTAGAAGTGCGGGTGCGGATTGGCCGCTTCTGCAAGGGGAAGACGGTCCTGCGCCACCATCCACTGGTCGGTGATGCGACCGTCGGCAAAGCGGAAGATGTCGTAGACGACCTGCTCTTTGCCACCTGCCGCAAGCAGCAGCTGCAAGAACACCAAGTCACCCGATGAGACGCTCCGCTTCACCGTGACGTGCGGCTTTGCATTTGTCACCCACCCGACGAATCCCGCACGCCCCTCACCCGGCTTCATGTCTGGCCGATGGACGGTGAACTCGCTTGCCAGGATCGACTCGATCACTGTCTCGTTTGCCGCGTTCACCCCCAGTTCAATCAAACGTCGTGCAGCAGCGGCGTTCGCGGCTACCTGCGCGGGAGACACGTCGGCAAAACCATCGCCGGATCCCGCCACCATCGCCGCTGCCTGATCCGGCGGTGTGGGCTGAAGTACATCCCAATGTTCGACGATCTGGTCACCCTGCACGCGCCACATGTCCACACAAAGCAACGGGTACTCACCGAGTGGATTCGGCGCTGTGTAGAAGCCGTGGTACGCAACAATGTCTCCCTGCACAGCCCAGCGGCTCATCTCAACGCCGAACTCGAAGTCACACATTGCCTCGACGTGAGCGCCGCCATCTTCGGCCCAGGGATTGTGTTGAACGAAGTCTGAATGAAAGTGCCGACGCACCTCTTCGCGATTGTGACGAACGAGAATCGCGTCCATCGCTGTCTGCACCAGGTCTCTGAGTTCCTTCGGGTCGCGCATGTCCAACTCCTTTGTGAACTCACTCTGGGAGCTGACACGCTGTGCATCCAATGCATTACATGAACATTTAGAATGATCGTTAGTCATGCATTGAGGGAGTACGATGCTGTGTGCGCAAAAGCGAAATGTCGCCTGAACAGCTTGCCGCTCGCCAACGGTTCATCGACTGCTTTGCGAGCTGGGAGTCCGTCGACACCAACTGGTTTGAAGAAGGTTTGTGGGCTGAGTGCGAAGCCACGTTCGAACGCCAGGATGCTTCGCTGCTGATCGAAGCCGCCTACCACGCTCAAACCGACCAAATCCGCATCGTGTTCGAATCCGACGAAGGCGACCTTCACCTTCGGTGTCCAGGTGCCGATGCAGCACAGATCGCCGATCCAGCAACTGTGGACATGCCCTGGCGTGACATCGTCCGTAACTGGGCGCGGCGATGTTCGACTCTATGGGTAGTCGACGACGAGGGAAACGAAGGCATCGTCGAACCGGAGTAGATGCATGGGTAAGTTGATCAATGGTCGGCGGGTCAGTTCCGAAGAACAAACACGCATCGGCGAGCGCGGTGATTTCATTCGTGGGGTCACCAGCTTTCGCAATTGGATCGGCGACGACGCTCACCCGGCAGAGGCGAATCGATACCACCTCTTGGTCGCACACAACTGTCCATGGGCTCACCGGACGATCATCGTGCGCAACCTCAAGGGTCTACGTGATGTGGTGAGCATGACAGTCGCGCACTTTCGCCGAAACGAGGACGGCTGGTGGTTCCCAGAAGGTGTCGACGACAATCAGCCTGTCGACGGGAAACTCCCGCTTCATGTGTTCTATGCGCAAGCAAACGGGGAGTACTCCGGCAGTGCCACGGTTCCCGTCCTTTGGGACCGCAAGCGACGCACGATCGTGAGCAACGAGTCTGCGGAGATCATCCAGATGCTCAACAGCGAGTTCCAAGAGCTCGGCGCAACCGCGCGGGACTTGTACCCGAAGTCGCTTCGACCGGAGATCGATGAAGTCAACGAGTGGGTGTACAGCAAGATCAACAACGGCGTGTACAAGTGCGGATTCGCGCGAACTCAGGAAGCGTATGAGAGCGCGTTTGTCCCGCTCTTTGAAGCGCTCGACGAAGTCGAATCTCGGCTCGCTCGTCACCGCTATCTTGTCGGAGATCAACTGACGCTCGCAGATGTTCGTCTGTTCACAACACTCGCGCGCTTCGACGCCGTGTACCACGGTCACTTCAAGTGCAATCTTCGACGCATCGTCGACTACCCAAACATCTGGCCCTACATGCGCGACCTTTACCAAACCGAAGGAATCGGCGAGACGGTCACCATCGACATCTACAAGCAGGGCTACTACGGCCGAAGCCCTGGCATTAACCCGCGTGGGATCGTGCCGCTGGGTCCTGCGTTGGACTTTGACCAACCGCACGACCGTGCGTCTTAGAGGAACGACTCGACAGTTCGTTTTCCACCCAGCGCAGTTGCCAACGTGGATTGTCCTGGAAACACACTGTCACCCACCATCCACAACCCCGAAGCCAACGGCGAAGGCCACATCCCCTTGTACGCGCTGAGTCCGCGCCGCCGCGGGATCCCACCGACGTATCCGAAGTCACGCCCCGTAAAGCGCTCAAACGTTCGTGGACTCGCGGTCATCTCTGTTCGGATTGCGGAAGCAACTTCGGGCGCGCGCAGTCGAATCGTCTCACGCATTCGTTGCTGAACCTCGCCGACATACGCTGCCGGATCGGCGGCCGAATGCAGCTCTGGCATCGGTACGTGCGTGGAGACGGTTACCGTTCGGCCTCCACAATCACTTCGCTCTTCATCAGCACTACTGATCGAAACGAATACGTGGTTGCCACGATCGAACGTGGCATCGCTGTTCGACACCAACTCGAGGTGACGTGCAGCCGGAGGTAGATCCGCATTGGGCTCCAGTACGAGATAGAGCATCGCCGCCCCCCACCCACCTTCGACCTGAGTCGCGAGTGCATCGAGTCGCGCGCTATCTCCCATTCGCCATCGCAAGAGTCGCCGCAACGCATGCGGTGTTAGGTTCGCGACCACGCGGTCCGCCACGATCGTTCCATTGCGCGCTTCGATCACCCAACCCTCGGGCGTGAAACGAAGCCCTTTGATTCGGTCGCTCATGCGGAGCTGGCCGCCTTGCGCCTCAAACGCCCGCGCAAGCCCCCACGCAAGCTCACCGATTCCGCCGTGGACGTGACCGGTTCCGCGAAAGTAGTAGTCGGTCGCAGCCAACGCGAACGGAGCTTCAACCTCACCACTCGAAGCCTGGACGGTGATCTGGCAGACCGCATCGAGATACACCCGCAACGCTTCGCAATCCCCGAGTCGATGCCGACTACGCATCCGATCCAGCGATCGCCCCAAGTGTCGCAGCAATGGGAAGTAGCGAGGGGTCCGCGCGATGTGTGTCCCAAGCGCGCTCATGGACAGCGGAGGAAGAAGCGACGGATCGTCAAAGAGTGCCCACAGCGCGTCGGCAACTTGCTTCTGCTCCCGGAAGAAACCGGTGATGGCGGTGGGAACACCAGGCAGCTGCGCGAAACGCTCCACAAACTCTCCGCGCGTGGGCGGAACCTGAAGTTCGAAGTTCTTGGTGCGCAATTCGATCAGCGGATCGAGCGCGCGAAACTGCACACCGATAGCGTGTTGCTCGATCCAACGGTCGAAGAGTTGGCCATCGCCAAAGCCGCTAAAGAGCGTTGCGCCAGACTCGAATCGAGCACCCCGGCGCACAAACGTAGATGCACAGCCACCCGGATAGCGCAGCTGTTCAAAGAGAACCGTCTTTGCGCCACGTTCGCTCGCGGTGAGTGCGGCACCCAAACCGCCGAACCCGGCTCCGACCACGGCAACATCGAACCGCTCCACGGGCGAGACCGTAGGGCCGACCGCGCTTAGTGGCGAATCGGACGAAACGTGTCGAGTGCAGCCGACCAGTCTTCAGACGGCGAAGTCATTTGAAAGAAGAGGCGATCACCCGCTTCGACCGCAAAGCTCGGAATGCCGTGGTGTTCGTGCAGCACAAGCCCTTCGCGAACGACCCACGCTGCGTTGCCGACGACGATCGTGACGTTGAACGCTGGCAGCTCCAGCACTCGAAAGTCGGATGCTTCAAGCGAATCACCCCAGCCCAGATCGTCGTCGTGGGGTTTTGCCAACGCAACGAACTCGTTCGAAGCGACCGTCTCTAACGCCTCGCGATTCAACTGATGTACGTGTACCGGTGCACCCGCGACGCCCATGCCACCACGGATGCAGCCTTCGACATCCAACCCAAGAAACGTCCACTGTCCACCGGATGATGGATCATCGGGATACGGCGGAAGCTCCGCATGCAGGTGACGTGCACGCGTGACCGGCGCAACGCACACCTCTTCTCCGACAACCGAAACAGTCTCGTACGGAACCGGTACTTCGCCCAACTCACGAATTGTCCACGCACCTGCATGCACTTCAACGACACCCACGGGTTCTGCGTCGGGCTTGGGTTGGTCTTCGATCCGCACGAACAACGTAGCAGGCGGCTCTGTGTCCGCGTTCAGGTCTGGGAAGATCATGTACATGTCACCGAACACGATCGGACCAGGCTCCACGCTTTCGCTCGACTCCGGTGCGGGTTCAGACTCTTCCACGGGTGTGGGAGACACTGTCGTTTGGCTGCCGCCACAAGCGAAGAGCACACTGAGAACCACAAAGCGCATGGCTAGGTACTGCCTGCACGACCGGCTTTGATCAAGGGACACAACGCTACACGACTCCGTATAACGTCAGGCTATGTGGAACGCTTTTGCCGGTTTGTTCGTCGTCGGTCTGTTGTTCTCAGGTCCAGCTTCGGCGTTTGAGGTGAACTTGGACGTTCTGGATCCGACAGACTCGGTTCCACTCTCGCGTTGTGGCGACCACAATTGCGAGCCTCCTGAGGACTGTGGCAGCTGTCCTTCGGACTGTGGCTCATGCTGTGGCAACGGGCATTGCGGCTATCCCGAGACGTGCCACACGTGCCCCGCGGACTGCGGAGACTGCTGCGGAAACCACCGCTGCGAACCGCCCGAAGACTGCAACTCGTGTCCGTCGGATTGTGGAAACTGCCCACGCTAGATCGGCGGCATCGAAACACCTAGCATCGTCGAATGAGTTTCGTCGGTGTGATGTATGCCCTCTCCGCCACCTGTCCGAAGTGCCGGAAGCCCGTCCCGATCAATGGTGCGTCTGAGAGCGTGCTCTGCGACTCGTGTCAGACTCCGATGGACACGGGACGCCCGCTCTTTGAAATGATCTCCGATACGTTTTCGGAGTCGATCGGTTTCGACGAAGGCGAAGGCAGCAACTCCACGATTCTCGGCCAGTTCCGACTCACGCTGACGTACGGTCGACTCAACGCACGATGTGAGCCGGACTGCAAAACCCCGTATCCCGAACACGCGATGCGCGAACTACTCGCAGCCGGTGGTGGAGACATGCACTGCACCGCGTGTGGCAAACGCGCGAGTGTACGCAAGCCTCCCCCGTGGTTACTCGAAGCACTGCATCCCGGCATTGCAGGTCTCGTTGCAGAGTCGCTAGGTACCGACGCAGTCGCAAAGAAAGCGACACCGAAAGAAGTTCGGTTCCACTGTTACCACTGCGGCGCAGGAATGCCGCTCGACGGCAAGGAACGCAACGTCAAGTGCGGCTACTGCAGTGGGGAAGTCATGGTGCCGGACGACATCTGGGTTCGTTTGCATCCTGCCAAAACCGTCGATCGTTGGTTTGCACTGTTCGACATGGGGCAATCGGCGGGGTTGCTGCCGGACGACTGCAACGACTTCGCAGATTTCACGGTTGAACCTGGCGGGAATATGGTCGTCGCATACCACGCGGACGACGAGGGCGATGTCGGCCACTACTCTCGCGTTGCCTCCGTCGGCGATTCCGGCCGCCTGAAATGGCTTCAAGATGGCGTGGAGTTTGACGACGACGCCACTCTGCACGTGTGCCGAAGCGACTCCACCATCGTCATCGTGGATTCCGACGGTGGGTTCATTCGCTACTTGGATGCCGCCACGGGTGAACCCATTCGAACGCTTCGCTCGCGCGGCAGCGACACATCCTTCGTCAACGTGAGCGACCACGATGGAATCGCGATCGACTGGGACGGCTCCATTCTCGTGCTGCGCGATTGGGAGGACACCAACGAAACCGCACTCCGACGATTCAGCGCACGTGGTGAGCGAATTCCATTGTGGCCCGGAGCCAAGTTGAAGCAGAAGGAACGAAGCGGCTACGGCAACTGGAACAAACTTCGAAACGAAGCCAACCAGTTCCCGACGCGCATTCTCTTTGGAGTCGGTTGGGACGGTGCCTTTTACGTGGTTTCACGATCCGGCTCACACATCGCCAAGTACCACCGCAACGGAACACTCTTTGGTGTCCTCGAGACAGGAATCACGCACATCGACCGAGTCCTGGCGTTCGACGTTTCGCGCGAAGGTGTCCTGCACCTGCTCTACGAACATAAGACTCGTATCAACGATAGTCAGTGGCACCAAGTCATGCGCGTCATGCCCAACGGCACCGTGCACGAATGGCTGGGTCCGCACGTCGACGGCAGTCCACTCATGGGTCAGTACGATGACAAGATCGAGCTCATGCCGGATGGCCGCGTCTACCTTGGGTACAACCTCAACTCGCTACGCATCTTTGCGCCGGATCGGAGCGTGCTGTTCAAGAGCAGCGGAACGGCAAGCTACGAGAAGTACACCCAAGAGGAACTCGACAAGGCGCGTCGCGGAAAGAAACTGAGCCAAGATCGCGAGGGATAGAAGCTGTGGTTCTGTGACCACATGTGCGACTGAATCACATGAAACGCCCGCGAGTTTCTCGAAATTTCGTTGGCCCGGTCGTTGCTGTCTCACGTGTCATGGACCGACTCGTCGCCACCTCTCGTGCGCAGTTCCGTTTTCAGCCAGGTGCACGTTTCGTCCGTGAAGACCAATGGTTGTACTTCGCTCTGTCGCGTGAGGTTCGTGGCTATGCGCTTTTCGGGCGCGTCACGCGGGATGGCGTGCACGACCTGGTTTCGTTCATGGAATCGGAACTGGCCAGCGCATCGCATGCCGTGGTCGCACATCTCGGGGAGGTCGAAGCCGCTGAGCCAGGCTGCTTCGAAGTCCTTGCTAACTTCGTTCGCACCAACCGCAAGGAACTAAAACGCGTCGTTACGTCCGCTGTGATCGTTCGACCAGATGGCTACACCGGCGCGATCGTCAGTGGCTTCTTTGGTGTCGTGACTCCACCCTTTCCTACGCGTGTCATTGCTTCTCTTTCCGAGGCGCTATCGGAGGTTCACGTAGCGAGCGATGCACTGAACACCGTGCTCGACCAGGCTCGCCGCTCGAACACCGTGCGTGCGTTAGCGAACTATCTCGATGCTGCAGAACATCCAACACTCGACGACGCCGCAGCAGCGCTTGGTCTTTCCCGGCGCACACTTCAACGTCGACTGCATGCAGCAGACACTGCGTTCGGTTCACTTGTTGTCCAGCATCGGATCGAGCGCGGCACACACCTGCTTACACAAACAGAATGGTCGGTGACGCGGATCGCGATCGAGCTTGGCTACACCTCATCGCAGCAGTTCAGCCGAGCGTTTCGCTCTATCCACCACGTGTCACCAACGACGTACCGCTCGGCACGCCGTTAGGTTCTTTTCGCCCGAGCCTTCGCAGCAGACGAACGTGCGACCGCCCTGCTTCTGCCAAGCTCATCCGACGATAGGGCAGTCCAAACTCGCGCGCCGTTTCCGCCACGATTGGAGCCAGCACTGGCAAGTGTTCGTGCGCGATGTCGGGCAGGAGGTGATGCGTAACGTGAATATTGAGCCCGCTCGACAACCACGTCACCCACCACACCGAAGGTGCAACATCGACGGTCGTACTCAAACAATGCGTCGCGAACCCATGCTCAAGTTGCGCATCCACGGCTTCCGGAAACGAAGTGCTGTGGGTCAGATGCGTCGTTTGAAAGAAGAGTCCGATCATGAGCCCACAAATCAGGTGGCCCATCACACTCGCGGCCACGATCCATCCAACAGAAAGTGAAGAGCACCATGCCGGCAGCACAATGGTGTAGCTAAAGAACAAGCATCGTCCCACGAACTGTCGGCACCACTGAGCACGTCCGTGTTTCGGTGGAAGTCCGAAGTTCAGCACGTAGCACTGCAGCATCGTCGTGATGCCGTACACCAGGGGAAAGTAGAGATGCTGCGCGCGATGAAACCAGTACCGAGGCTGCTCGGGGTGCAAGCGCAAGACACCATGCGTATTGAGTGCGCCGTCATTGCCGGCAACGTTTGGACCCGCGTGGTGGTTGCGAAGGTGCGTAGAGATCCAACGCGTTGACTCGATGCCAATCACGTCGAAGGTCATCGCAACGAGCGCGTTGCCTCGGCGTGTTCGGCTCCAGGCGCCGTGCGAAGCATCATGCGCAACCGCCAACACAAAGAGAAACGCGGTCGTGTGAAAGAGAATCAGTAAGGGCACGTGCAGCACGGGCGCCCAGTCCGCGACCACGGGGACGTAGGAAAGGACCAAGACACACCCGAGAACTATGGCTTTGCGCCACGTTGCGTGATGCGCCAATCGGGTGGGAATTGCTTGGTTGGCGCGCACGCGAAGGACGCGCATGAACTCGTGATCGTCGTGGGTGTAACGGAGCATGCCCACGAGTGTTCGGTCTGCATCGCAGCAATGCGTGAGGCGACGCGCCAAACGCGTGACTCAGCGCGCCAGACTTCGCGAACGCGTGACTCAGCGCCAGACTTCGGCGGGCTACTCGAAACTCGCGAACCACTCTTCAACCGTCGCACTGAAGTACGACGGAATCTGGTGCCCAGCATCAGGCTCGTAGAAACAGTATCGAGTCGCTGCGCTACACCCATCCCACTCGACGCACTCACCGCCACCGACGCTTAGTGCGCGTTCCTCGCCGCATCCGTGCTTCGCACGCCAGAAGTCGACCTGTTCGTCGCCGTACTGTCCGGGAAAATCCTGCGACGTGAAGTGGGTTTCGTTCTGACCGAAGAAAGTCCACACCGCGGACTCACCCACACAGCCAACGTCCGCGGCATCAAACCAGTAGGGACGGTTTGCAGCTGCGGGAGCCACGGCGCGAAAGCGATCGCCGAGGAAACAACCGACAACCGCAGCCATGTCGCCGCCCCAGCTGTGACCGGTCGCGAATACGCGTGAGGTGTCGACGCAGTACTGCTGTTCCAAGTAGTCCAGAAGTTCACGCACAAACTCGATGTCGTCGAGCCCATTTGCGGGTGCTGCGTGCGGTCCAAGCAGCCATCCGCCAAGGTTTCCCCATCCAGGGAAGTCGCGGAACAGAAGGTCTGGATAGACGTAAATCGTGTTCGGTTGGGTTTCGAGCTGCAGGTACGGACGGATCATCTCGCCCGACCAGTTCGTTCCCGCGAATCCGACGACGACGGCGTAGTGAGTGTCCGCATCGTAGTCCGCAGGAGTGGTGAGAAAGAACGAACGCTCGCCACCTGCCGCGCCGCTAAAGTCACGCGAGAGTTGAACACCACCGTGAGCGTGCGGTGCCGCGGTACCGCACCCTGAACTTCGAACCGGGCCTGCGTCCGACGCTGCGTCCATACGGACCGAGCTGTCCTCTTCGACCGCAGCGTCACCGGGGGTATCGACGCGTACATCGGCGCTGCCGGCGTCCATGGTTCCCGAGTCGGGGTCGGACTCGGTGTCGCCGCACGCAACGAGCAACGCTGCTGCGATCAGCAGGTTCAATACAGTCTTCATCATTCCGGCCCGCACAACCCCGGATGCACTTCGAACACCTCAGGTCCAGGTTCAACAAGTCCACCCTCGCCTGTCTCATAGGGTCGGGTGCCCACCCAGTATGCCTGACCGCGCGGACCGTACTGACAAATGGTCCACCACCACTCACCGTCCCAACCAAACGGGCCAGGTGCTCCACATCGCTGTGTCGCGCATCCCATCGCGTACACGTTCGATGAAGTCATTTGGGTGTAGTGCGTAACGACACCACCAGTGCTTTCGTCGGCGGCATAGTTGTAGTCGAGCCGTTCTTCCCACCATCCGTCCGCATCACCCATGCCGCTTCCATCGGCAACTCGCGGATCGTCGATGCAGCCCGTACCGGCGCAGAACGAGAGATTTTCGCCGAGCGCTTCATAGCCTCCGATGTTTGCGCGTGAGTCCTGCGGTGAGTGTGGCCAATCCGGGTCGCAACTCGCCACCCAGGCGGCAGCGTTCTCCGCGATCAACCGATCCCAATAGATACGATGCATGTCCGCAGCGGCAGGTTCGACCATCGCGCGCCAACGATTGTGGTCGTCGAGCATCTTCTGCTCCCAATCTGTCAACGGTACGTCGCCACAACTCACTGCAGAATCGAACGACGTGTCCGACCGTGCTCCATCACGTCCAGCTGCATCGGGTGCACCGACATCAGAGGTCGAGCCGTCGCGTCGACCTCCCGCATCGCCATCCATCGAACTGTCATCACCACACGCCAACGCGAGAGCCAACACACACCACATCGCGCGCATCAGTAGCTCCGGAAGAAGTTCATGGTGGTCTCCTCGTAGTTCATGCCGGATTCCGGATACCAACTCGGGATCTGATGTCCGCCACGATACGGACAGAAGATAATGTCACGGTCACACCCGCGTCGCTGAACGCAGGGAGCAGGATCGACCGGATCGGTTTCTGCGCGATCGAAGTCCGAGATCATCACGCGCTCATCGGTCCACGGCCCACACCCCGCAGCGCTCGCCATGAACTCCAACGTGCCAAGACCGAACGGGTTCAGTTCGATCCAGTCGTCAGGGCTATGCATCTGCATCACGTGCGCGTTGCCCACACACAACGAGGGATGCGTATCACCCCACCCCACGCAACTTCCGCCACCGCAAAGCACGAGGTTGGCCGCAACCGGCACCGCCGCACGAATCACATCCCCGCGATGACACGCGAGTTGCACCACATACCCACCACCTGCACTTTGACCGGTCACGAACACGCGATTGGTATCGACGCAGTAGTTGCCGGACATGATCTCCACAATGGAATCAAAGAACGCGTCGTCGGCCATCGCCGCTGGGCCAATCCCGTACTCAAACCCAGTTCCATCGGCATGGTTGACCGCAGTCGCGTCGGGGTAGACGAAGATCTCGGACCCAACGGGCTCCACGCTCTCCAAGTTCAAATACCCGCGCATGGCTTCACCACCGAAGTCGTCACCACCGTGGTAGCCAAACACCAAGGGGTATTCCCGGTCGGGGTCGTAACTCTCTGGAACGGACACGAAGAATGTTCGTTCACGCCCTGCAACCTCAACGCTCTGCGTGAACGTGCCTGTGGGGCTGTCTGTGCCACATCCATCCGTACCGACCGGAGGACGAAGTGGTCCCGTGTCGCGCGGCCCAACGTCCGTGCGCGGACCCGAATCGGTGCCCGGTGCGTCGATTCCCGGTGCGTCGATTCCCGGTGCGTCGACGTTGCCCGCATCACGACGCGTTCGAGCATCGTCGCGGCCAGCATCCTCGGAACCATCCGCGACACCGCCGGAGCAACCAAGCGTGAGGAGGAGCGCCGCAAGCGCCTGCCAAACAAGGGAGTTGTTGATCACCTGCCCATGAGTGACGCGACTTGCATCGTTCGGCTCATCCGAAGTCAGAAAATTATTGAGCGTGTTGGCGGATGCTCTCGACGCGATCGCTGTTGGGATAGCGACGCAGAAACTCCTGTGCACGCCGCGCGGCAAGCGAGCGGTTCCCCGCAGCCGCGAGCGCTTCAATTTCACGCGCGAGTGCGTGCTCCGCAATCGAGCCCGAACCTGCGCGCTCACGTGCCAACGCCCACCACCGAGCTGCTGCCTGATGTGATCCTGCAGCCATCTCGATGCGACCCAACGTAAACGCCGCCAACGCGGAGCGAGGATCGGAACCGTGATCCTCCACAACCCTGGTGAGATACCCGACTGCCATTCGCGAGCGACCCGAGAGTCGCGCGGCGTCGGCAGCAAGCATTAACTCATCGACCCGGTCTGCAACGTCGGCTCCCGCTTCGAGCTCGACACACGCAGCTTCGTACTCACCCGCTTGCGCAAGTCCGCGCCATCCCGACGAACTCGGAGGTTCATCCTCGCGCGCGACCTCCAACATGCCGACGGGCTCGTCGCGCACTCGCTCGAGTTCATCCGGTTCGCGTTGCACGATTTCCTGCGAGAACACCTCGGACTCGCCGGCACGCAGATCTGTCGTGCCGCTCGGTGCCCGAACGCGTACGTGCCCCTGAAAGACGTCGACCGAAACATCGTTTTGCGCGTCGCGACGAACGTCGAACTCGGTGCCTACAACTTCAACACTCACGGACCCCGCGCGCACCACAAACGTGCGTTGCGGATTCGAACTCACCTCAAAGCGAGCCCCACCTTCGCGTAAGAGCACCTCGGTTCGCGTCGGGTCGACGTCGCCAACAACCACGCGTGTCTGTGGCCCGAGCGGGCGAACTTGAGAACCGTCTGCAAACGTAATGTTTGCACCGTCGGAACGCTGAGGCGCTGTCTCCTCAGATGTCGAGGGATAGATCGTGAACACCAATGCGGCGACCAGGACAGCACCTCCGGCGACGGCTCCGACTCGGCGACGCCTTGATGTTCTGACGCGCGTTCGAGTTCCTCGCTCAAGTCGTGCATGACGCTGCGCATCCCACTCCGGTTCGATGAGCTCGCGAAGCTTGTCCAGCTGCGGCAGTTCACTCATCGCCGTACTCCTCGTTCAACTGCGTATCGACCGCACGGATCCAACGCTTGGTCGTCGCCAGCGACACATCACACATCGCCGCAACTTCTTCCAACGTCGACCCATGGATCTTGCGCAGTACCCACGCAGCTCGTTTGCCGGGCGCCACCCGATCGAGAAACCGGTAAATCGCTGCAATCTCTGCGCGTTGCTCCGGACTCGCATCCCTCGAGGCGGCTTGCGTGTAATCCGTGTCCTCAAAGCGAACCACGCGTAGGAAGCGCTTTCGCCACAAGCGGCGTTTGGCAATGCGAACCGTTGTCGTGGCAAGCCAACTCCGAACCGCACGCGGATCCCGCACACGGCGGCGATTGCGCTGGAACTCGACGAACACGTCCTGCAGCACATCGTCGGCATCGTCGGGGTCACCCACAATCCGATGCGCGATCACAGCGACGTAGCGAGCACACATCCGGAACACGACCTCCGGATCGAGGCTTTGCAACTCATCAGAGTCTTCGGCTCCAACTAGGCGTAACGAGGGTTTCACGGCAGGGGTCGACACGGCGCGTGCGTGCTCCTGCTCATGAGAGGCACGAGCATCCCGAACCGGCTCACCCTTAGAGGACAAAACCCACCCTCACATCGAGAGCCCCGCGAAAACCAGTCTCTCGAACCAAAACCTGGTCGCCGATTCCAGCGCTGACCTGTCGCGCGACCACACCGAGTTCGACCCCGACGCCCAATAGGATGGATTGGGTTATTGAGATCCCCACGCCGCCAACAAGCAGCGGCCCCCAGGTGAGAGCGTTGTGTCGTGTTCCGCGCACGCCTGCGGTCTGCGCATCTCCCCGCATATCGATCCAGGCAATACGTACTCCGGGTCCCACACGAACACGCGTTCGTCCCCAGGTGTGATGGACGAGAGCGAGGATCGAGCCGCCGACGAGCGAGACGTCGACGTCCCCTTCGGCCACGCTTTCGGAGGAGCGGACAAAGACTGCCTCAATACCAAAAGCCAGCCACTCCAGTGCGTCGATATCGGCAAACACACCAGCACCTGCACTGAGCATGAGGGGGCGTCGTCCCAACTCAACGCGACCAAACAAGCCAAGTCGAGTGTTCCGTGTGAATTCGAGGTCTTCGTCTTCTTCGTCGTCGAGTTCTTCGTCGATTTCCTCGTCGGACTCCTCGTTGTGCTGTGGACCGTCGACTTGTGAGCGAAGTGCGAGGGTCAACATCTCCACCACTTCGAGCGCGATGTGGCGCGCGTGTCCGGCCTGCATCAAAGCAAACGTTCTCTGGAGTGTTCGCTCGGGAACCACGACGCGCACGCGAACTCGTTCGCCAACGCACGATACGTTCACTTGAACGGAGTGCGTGTCGAGGTCGGGAATCTCCACGTCGATAATGCGCTCAATCGCGGAAGCCTCCACGGCCACACACGCGTCGACATCGAGCTGCGCACGAGCCAGACGCGGTGCAAACACAACCAGTAACGTGAGCATCAAACGCAAAGAGAGCTTCATGATCTGCCGCGACACCTTGGGGATCAAGCAGGTCGAACGGTCGATTGAATCGCGCGAGGTGCCGACCGTCCGATACGATGCGGAATGCTTCGAGCCCTCCTGACGCTGGCCAGCATTGTCGTCGTCACCACGGCGAGCGCGCAGGAACGGCCATCGTTCTTCGATATGCCGTCGGAACTGGTCGCGGTCGGAGCCATGCAAGACGGCGTCCGGTATCCGCTACTCGTGGTGTTGCCACCCACCAATGGCACATCCCGCAGAATCTACGAAGACATCGCGGCCCATGTTTCGACGGATTCCTACTTTGTTCTACTGACACCAGGACAACCACAGCGCTCCGACTACTTGCCTCGTTTTGGGCGGTACGTGGACTGGGCGCAGGAACGAATCAACGCCGACGTGAACGCGGCATTGGCGAACTCGTCGGTCGACCCTGAGCAGATCTTCTTGGTTGGATTTTCACTTGGTGGCGACACCAGCTGGGCCTTACTTCTGCGGAACGCCGAACGCTATCGAGGCGCATTCGTGATGGGAAGTCGGTCGAGTGCACGACCGCGTCGAAGCGCGTCAGAGATCTTGCGCCGTCGCGGAGCACGAGTTTTCTTTGCGATGGGACGAAGCGACGAGGACGCGCGACGCAGAGGAATCGCTCGTGCACACGAGCGCGCAGAACAAGCGTCGCTGACAACTCGATTTGTAGAGTTTGACGGTGGTCATCAGCTGCCTCCAGATAGCGTCATCGCTGAGGGACTGCGCTTCTTGCTTGAGCCGGCACGCGATCGCTAGCACAAGCAAGTACATGCTGGCATCGTGCAGAGAATGCGCGCGCGCTACGTCGTCGTGTTGATGCTCGCTGCGAGTTGCGGCGAATCGCGCGGGGATGTGTTCGTCACGTCAGATGCACGCGTCGATGCCATACGGGAGGACGCGCCCGACAACGACGCTGCGGCACCAAGTTGTCGTGTTCCTCCCTTCGACATCGCTGGCAACGACCCCAGTCTCTCCCACGCCTGTGGCGAGACGTGCGACTCCGATTGGTGCAATTGCGAAAGTTGCGAAGTACAGACTGGCACGCCGACTTCGCTGCCCGCAGGTGACTACGTACTCACGATTGTGGGTGGTTCCTCCGGTCCTGTTCGATACACGTTCGAGGTTCTCGACGACGCTTCGGGTGAGGTTCTTGCGAGCGACACCGTGCTCTACGACGACACTCTCTTCGAGCACGAACTCTCGCTTCGCGTACCGGAACCCGGATGTGAACCTCTTCGGTTCCGAATCCAGCAACTCGATCCGTTTTGTTCGCGAATTTACGAAACGCTTGTTCGTTGAGTTGTCTCCGCGTTCGCTGAGAGTTCGGTCGAGTTCGCTGAGAGTTTGATCGTGCCGACGAGCCACCCCACCAACACGGCGAGATACAGCTGTCCAATGATCGCTTCAATTCCAGCAATACTCTGCGCAAGTGGCGCGACTGGTTGGATGTCTCCGTAGCCAACGGTCGTGAGTGTGACCACGCTGAAATAGAAGAGATCAAAATCCGATTGGTTGCCGGCAAACGAGCCGGGCATGAGCATCGAGATGATCATGTACTGCAAACCAAAGAACACGGCGGCGAGCAGGTACACGCAAAGCGCGCCGAACAGCGAGTCGACGGCCCAACTTTCTCGAAGCACATGTCGAACAATCCCCACCATGGTGACGGCGAAGAAGACACTGTTGGCGATCAGCGCGGGAAGTCGCAGCTGGATGTCCCAGAACTGACCGACGAGATACGCCGCAAAGGCCGCGATCGCGAGTAAGCGAACCGTGTTGCGCCACATCCGAACCGGGGACACCACGTTGGATGCGACAAGCACGGTGGTCAGCAACAGCCCGTTGATGATCGGCCCGGGTGCCACAGGTGCGAGCAGCAGTACCAAGGTCAACGAAAAGAACACCCACCGGTAGCGCGGCTTCGGAGTCTTCGGAGTCATACGATGCAATTACACGCTTCCGTTCCTCCGTCGCGAGCAACCGGTTCGCTGGACCGTTAGGTTGTTCTTATGCGCTTAGTTTATGTGATGATCTTCTTTAACAGTTGCTCCGGGTGTTTGTGCTCGGAAGACGAACCGGAACCCAGCGGATGCGGTACCGATTGTGAACCAGGGAGCACCCGTGACTGCAGTTGCGGGTGCACCGCATCCGGCGAGCAAACGTGCCTTGCCACCCGAGCTTGGGGCCAGTGCATGTGTGAACCCCGCTTTTCTCCGCCGGACGCACGCGACGCAAACTTCGACGCGGGTGAAGTCGCCGACGCGTCGCGAGACGTTTCCATCGACGCCCCGCTTCCATTACGCGACGCTCCAAACGACGGCGATCCAGACACAGTTCCGTGGGTGCCTTCCACCGATGCCTCTGAACTCGCCAACGCGTTAAACCTTCGCGTGGCATCTGCGAGCGCCCCCACCTCGGATGATGGAGCACCGTGGGATCCAGACGGAACTCCACCGGACCTCCGCGTCGAGGTCGAAACGACGGCTGGCGTCGTTCTTCAAACCAGTATTGCGACAGACTCGTATTCCACGGTGTTCACGGACGACGCAACCACGCGCATCAACGTCGGCGAACCTTTGCGGTTTACGCTTCGGGACATCGACGAGCTCACGCCGACAGGGATGCGCTCCACCATCATCATTGCGTGTGAACCACGAGCGAGCGACGAACTCCGCACGCGAGGCGGTCTCCTGCAATGCAAAGAGGGCGACGCAACGATCGAAGTTCAGGCCGAGCCGGTGTTCAGCGAGTAGGTGACTCCGATGCATCCAAAAAAGAGTTGGGGGCGGCCCACCATTGGACCGCCCCCAAGGGTTGAAAAGGAAGCGGATTAAACTTCCTCATCAGCTACGCGTGTCCTACGGAAGCTGAAAGATCGAAACCACCATGTCCTGCCCGCCACCACCGAACGTTTCTTGATAGGCACCAGCTGTCGTTGGAAAGTCGGGTGAACGAGACCAACCCACGGCGTACAACCTTCTCTTGTCAGGATCGCTGCAAGACCAGCGGTAGTACTCTTCATTCGGACCGCCGACGTATGATGCATAGACGATGCGGGATCCGTCTGGGCTCAGCGCTGCTACGTACGCATCGGCGTTGCCCCCATAGACGCGGTCATACGCGCCAGACGTTGTGGGAAAGTCGGTCGAGGCGGTCTGACCGACAATCCACACGTTGCCGAATCGGTCTATCGACGGGCTAAGACAAGTGTCGTATCCGTCGCCGCCCACCAGGGTGCCCCAAATCCGTCGACGCCCATCCGCGGAGATCTTCACGACAAGACAATCGCCGCCACCACCGCCGTACGTCCGGTCATGCGCACCTCGAGTTGTGATCGCGTTGCCCGTTGTTACGCCAACAACGTAGAAGTTGCCTTCTGAGTCAACTGTCATCCCAGCCTCAGCCCAGTCGTCGTTCGAAGCGTCACTGAGGATGTTGAGCCACTCGACTCGTCCGGAGCCCGACGGACCGGGGGGAGTCAGAGCTGCGACGAACATGTCAACTGTCCCATCAGGACTCGCAAGACGACCGTCGGGCAACGGAACAGTGCTCGCGGAATGTCGTTCGAGGAACGAGCCGCTCGGGCTTGAGCCAACGACAACGATCGCGCCTGTCGCAATCGTCACACCACTCACGATGTATTCACTCCAAGCCGCGGCGTCTCCGCCGATGAATGTCGACCAGCGCAAGGAGCGGAGGTCGGGTTCAAACGCGGTCACAAACCCATCGTTGAATCCGCCGCCATACGTCGGTTGGAAAGCGGCTCGCGTCGGAAAGGAAGCACTCTCGGTACTGCCTGTGACAACGATCGAGCCGTCAGGGTGCAGGATGATGTCCCCGCGCACGCTGTCAAAAAGGAATCCTCCGAGGTAAGTGGATGCGACCAATCGAGTCAGGTTGCCGCTCAAGATCGAGACATACCCGTCGGACATTCCATCCAACGTCCGATCAAACGCGCCAGCGGTTGTGGGAAAGTCAGTTGAATCGGTATGACCTGCGACAACCAACGTGCCGTCCGCACGTTCGACAACGTTATACGCTTCACGCTCGTTCGCACTGCCACCGAGATACGTGGCGTGTGTCAACGTACTCAGATCAAGCGACATGCGCGCCACCCACGAGTCTCCGTTGTAACCTCCGCCCGCATAATCAGTTTGGTACGCGCCGGCGGTGACAGGGGTTCGTTCCACGCCCGACCCACTAAGCACGAGATCGCCGCGACTCGAGACCAGACAGTGGCGAAGTCCCTCCCCACCGATTCCAATCGGGGCACCCCCGACGCCGGAACCACCGACGAAGGTTGATGCGACCAGGGTGGGCATCATCATCCCCGCGTCGATGGCGCTGTCGGTAGCTGGTCCTGCATCACGGACTCGAGCGTCGGGTCCGCTCGCGTCTGTGCCGAGCCCCGTATCGCTGACCCCTGTGTCGTTGGCGCTTGTGTCGACCCCCGCGTCGCTCGCGGCTGTATCGGCGACGCCTGTATCGGCGACGCCAGTGTCGCTCGCGCCTGTGTCGCTCGCGCCTGTGTCGCTCGCGCCTGTGTCGCTCGTTGTGTCGGAAGCGTCTTGAACACGCGCATCAGGCGGCGCACTCGACCCACCAGAGCACGCGGCAAGATACAGAAACGGCAACGCCAAACGCATACGCAACCTTTCGCGCTGTGGCCGTTCTTTGGTACTCGCGTTTTGAGCCAGAACGCGAGTTGCGAGTTCAGCCCAGCACCTGACGAACTCTGCTCATCGGATTCGTAGGGGGTCGGTAAACGCGAGTGGCGTGCGATCAAAGCCGCTTGTCCGGACACGCTTGGGTTCACTCGTCGCGAGCAGGTTGCTCGTCGAAGAACACTCGACTCATGAATCCGAGCACTGCAGGCAGCAGCTGACTTCTCCATTTGCCGGACGCTTCGGGTACCACCAGCCACATTCCCACTTCGGCACCGATCACTTCACCCAGAACGTCGATGAGTGGCTCGTCGGGTTCGAACCGCGGGTTGATGGCTGCAGCAGGACCGTAACCGAGACACGCACCCGTCGCGGCATGCTCTCGAAGAGTGGCCGCAGCTTCATAGATCACCGTGGGCTGGATAGACAGCACACCACCCGTGCGAACAGGCAATGCGCGCGGATCCACACCGGGCGCGGACCAGGTCACAATCCGTCGTGAGGGAACATCTTCCAACGAAGGCGTGCCTTCACGATCCAAGTACGCCCTGGACGCAAACAAACGAAGAGGCACGGAACGAAACTGTGTTGCTGTGTACGGCCCGTCGGGTGGCGCAACGCCCGCAAACCATGCGAAGTCTGCGCCTTCAATCCGATCGATTGGATTGTTTGCAACGCGCTGCACAAACGACATCCCAGGAACCAAGCGTCGAACAAACTCTGTCGACTCGACAACGAGATGGGTCGGCGCCCCAGGCTGCATCACCACGGTGAGCTCACGACGCTCGGACGTCTTCGACACATCCTGGAGAAGCGCCTCGACTTCCGCGACCACTCCACGTGCGCTTCCCACCAATCGCTTTCCCGCATCGGTCAACGTTGGGCGCGCGCTTGACCTGTCGAAGAGGGCTCGTCCGGTCCGGGCTTCGAGTTCGTCGATGCGCCGCGTCAACGTGGCGCGTGCAAACCGTGCTGCACGTGCGGCTGCCGCGAAACTGCCGTTGTCGACAACCGCCAAGAACGCGCGCAGTTCGTCGATGTCCACACCCGAGTCTATCGCATTCCGAATTTGGACAGGAGCTGCTCGGATCTGAACACAATACGAGGTGATCACGCTGGCAAAGTGACAGCGATGTTCGCTCGACTCTGTTTGCTATCCACCCTGATCGCTCTCCTGACGATCCTGATCAGTATTCCTGCGTACGGTCAGGATTCGCCGCAGAACTCAGACTCGAACCTGATTCCGACACAGCTTCCCGGCGCCCTCGAGGAAGCTCGTATGCAATTTGAGCTCGCACGACGTTACTACCGAACAGGTCGCTTCGAACTCGCCGGGCGTACGTTCGAGACCAGCTACGAGCTCTCGGGACATCGCGAACTTCTTTACAACGCGCACATGGCGTACCGGCAAGCAGGCCTGTTCCGCGACGCACTTCGAACACTCGAAGGCTACGTACCCAGCATCGAAGACCCGACAACGTTGGCCGCCAATCAGGCGCGACTCGAGCGGCTTCGTGAAGTCGTTGCGCGCTTAGAACCGGAGCCCGATCCAAGCGTCGCCCCACGGGTCGATCCGGTGGATGCCGAAGAAGAAACTGTCGACGCTGAAGATCCCAATCCGATCCAAGAGCACCCTCGCGTTCCTTCGCGTGCCGCACGACGCATTGGTTGGTCGTCTGCTGGAATCGCCGGAGCACTCGCGATCACCAGCACTGCAACGGGTGTCGCGGCGCTTCGTGCCGAACAAGACTTGGACGATGCGGGGTGCTCCAGCGCGATTTGTCCGCAAGACGCGTCCAGCACTTTGAGTCGTGGCCGACGCTTGCAACGCGCAACGGATGCACTCTGGGTGAGCGCCCTCGTGGTTGCTGCTGTCGGAACGATTTGGGCGTTGGTGCGAAAGGGCCGGGCGCAGCGATTGTCGGCAGAGGTGCGATTCTAATGCGCATCGCAATCGTGTTTCTGGCGGGTTGTGGACTGGTGACTGACTTTGACCGCGAACTCGAAGACGACGATCCGGACGCTTCGATCGACGCCATGGTGTTCCCTGACGCTCAATTGGACGCGAGTACGGATGTCCCCGTCGATGTTCCGGTTGATGTGGTAGTCGACGTTCCGATCGATTCAGGCGCAGATGCCTTTGACGCGGGTCCGTGCGAGGGCGTCGTCGGCGAAGTCGTGGTCGGCCCCTTACCGGAACTCATCGAAGGTGGTGCCGCCGAAGCGTACACCGTCGTGCTGAGCCAAGAGCCCTCCGCGCCTGTCACAGTGTTCATCACCTCCGACGGAGAATCGATCGCCGACGCTTTCGTCGAGTTTGGCACCGATGACTGGGACGAGCCGCAGGCCATCATGCTTGAGGCCGTGTTCGACTTCGAGCGCGAAGGACCGCACGAGACGCAGTTGCGACACTCCATCAGTAGCACCGACGCGTGTTACGCAGCGTCCGAGACGGTTGACGCAACAACCAGCATCCGGGATCGCGCGCACCTAACACGCATTAGCATCACGTTGGACGGAGAGCGCGCGCGGCAGAACCTACCGTCGGTGAGCGATGACGGACGCTTCGTCGTTTTCGAAGCTGCAGGCTCAAACTTGGTCGCCGGGGACACCAACCTCACGCACGACGTCTTTCTTCGTGACACCGTCATGAACACCACGGTGATGATGAGTCAAAGCACATCGGGCAACCCTGGCGACGGCGAGAGTCGACGCCCGACAATCTCGGCGGACGGTTCCGTCGTGGTGTTCGCATCACGAGCCAGCAATCTCGTGTCACCCGCACCACTTCCCAATCACCGAGAACTCTACACCTACGAAACCGACACAGGTCGGGTCACACGGATCACCACCGACTGCACCCCAAGCTGTCCCGATTCATCCGCGACCGGCAGCAGCGTCTCACTGTCTGCGGACGGCGAGTGGATTGCATACGAAACCAAACGCAGGCTCGTGGCCGAAGACACGGACAACTTCCTAGACGTGTACTTGTTTCAACGCTCAACGGGCGAAACGATGCTTGCAAGCGTCGTGGATGGAGACACCGGCACGGTTCCAGCCGGCTCCAACGGCGACAGCATGGCAGCGTCGCTCAGTCGCGATGGTCGGTACCTGGTGTTCGCATCCAAGGTCGCTGGATGGTTCAACCCTGCGATGCCGGCAGGCAACGTGTTTGCCGTTCTCCGGGACCTCGAAACCGATACCGCCGAACGCGTGAGTGCACTGCATGGCTCGACCGACCCCTGCGTCGGTGACACAGGAACTGCAGGAACGCGCATTTCGACGAGCGGCGATCGACTGATGTTGAGCATCTCGTGTCCGATGACTTTCGCCTCCGGGATCCCCGACACGAACGATCGCGGAGACATTGTCGCGCGCGACCTACGAACGCTGAGCAACGATCGAGTGACCGTTACCGCGACCGGTGCAGAGCTGGCGACCGGCAACACCGCAGCTGCTGCGATGAGCGATGACGGAACCTTGATCCTTTGGCGGACAAACCAGGCAGGCATCGTCGACGGAGACACCAACGGCGTGATGGATGCGTTTCTCTACGACACCACCACGAACACCAACGAACGCGTGTCGCTCGGCTGCGAGTACGACGAGTTGCCATCCGGGATCAGCCTTCACGCCATCGCGATGTCGAGAAATGCCCAGTTTGTGGTGTTCCAAACCACTGTCGCGTTGGCCGAGGACGACACCAACGGAGAGTCCGACATGTACATGCTGCAGAGGTTCTAACGGAGTGATGGATCAGTCGCGGCCGAGGCGGTGTCCTGAGTCGCTTCTGACTCTTCGTGAGCCTCAGCGCGTTCCGCAACGCGTACCCGCCGGTCCTGACGCCGAAGAAAACGCCATCGTTGATGTGCTGCGTCGCGAAGTAGCAGCTCAACGCCTACAAAACTCGGCATCTTCCTGAGCACGAAGTTGTCGAGGAGCAGATACGAGACCAACGCTGCACAGATTCCGAACAGCAGGTTGGTCAACAGCGTGACGGTGAGCCCAACGACCACCGCGACGGAGGCGATTGCTCGAAACGTGTTTTGACGACGACGTCCGATCTCGCGTTCCAGTTCTGCGACTTTGTCGATCGCACCGATCACGTCAGACGGATCAGGGCTCTCATCACGCTCCAGATGAAACGCGAGCCAGCGAGCCGCTTCCTCAATGTCGGCGATCGAGTCATGGGACATCGCTTCCACCAACTGGCGATGTGCGGTCGAAACGGACACCGGTGGTTCGCGATAGCTCATCGTTAGTTGGCAGGTAGTGTAGCGCTACTCATCCAGCGCGAGGAGGCGGCACTGGTCGAACGAAGCCTGAACCTCCGCGCGCTCGTTTGGTTTGGGGTCCACACGATGAACGATCAGCGCGCATTCCTGCGGCCATGCCCAAACATCTTTCGAGCTCCACCGCACCCGTTCCGCACAACGAACCGTAAGTTCGACCGCAGCGTCCAACGAGACGATCAGGTTCACAGAGAACTTTGCGTTCTGTAGAGACGACAACGCGTCGAACGCGGAGCGGGTGGGGTCTTTGAAGAATCCATGGACGCGATTCGCGGACGCATGCTCGCGCCACAATGAAACCGCACGGGCGGTGTCGAGTTCGTGTGCCACGCCGGACAGCTCGACGCGTGCACTGTCACGCCAGACACGCAAACGCGGTGGGCCACAATCGATGTCAGCGTACGATGCGTCGCGAGAACGAACGTAGTCACAAAACAGGTCGAGCGAAGTCTGGCTACAAGAGCCGTCAAAACTCACGGTGCCGCCGTGAGCGACGGAGAGCAGTTGCTCTACACGTTCCGGTGCCCGCGTGTTGAACACCACGCGCGTGTTGTCGTCTCGGGTTCGCAGGAAGGCGACAACTTCACGCAAATCTGTGAAGCGAGGCTTGGGTGCGATCGCGCGAATAACCCCCATGCATCAAGCATAGTGCTCGCGTACACAGGGCTCATCCGATCCTAAACAAGATTCGGTGTCACGTTGGAATCAGCGGTCCACACTAAGCAGTTGTGCCGGACCATCGCAAAAACACAGCGTTGAACCGTGACCTCGTACTGCGCAACTGGATTCAATAATGACCAGTCGACGTACAATTCCTTTGGTTTGGGTACTGCTCGGATGCGGTTCGGCTCCTGCCTCGCCCGACTCTGGCATGCCGGACGTTGCCATTCCGGACTCGTCGCGCGACACCGCACCTCCGGACGCTGGGCCCGACGTGCCCTACGAACGCGTGGCGCTCTATACGGAGCTCGAGGTTGACGACCGCGCTCTTGTCGCAGAGGTCGAACGAGTACTCATCGGAAACGATGTTGCCGCCGGCTGTGCAGCGTGCCACGGCATGACCGAGCGTCGCGTTCGTGAGTGGAGCACGGCCACCCAGGCGGGGCTCGACTGCATTGGCGACCAGGACCCGAACTTTGATGGCGTCGATATTCTCAACTGCTTCGTTGTCGACGAGCATGCACAACCGAGTTCGATGGGCTTCTTGTCCACTGCGCTCGATCTTCCTTGGTTCTCTCTGGCCATGGATCGCGCTCTCGACGACGCTGCAGCTCGAGCGTACCGGGGTCGTGCATCGATGCCCAAACCTCCAGTCGACGCGCTCACCCAACACGACGTCGATGTACTGCTGACTTGGGTTGGCCGAGGAATGCCACTCCTCGCGGACACCTTTCGTGATGGCGGCGCAGACTGCACCCCCAGCGTCTCCACAAGTGTGGATGCGCACGTAGCCGCAATGGCGACTGAAGGTTGGGCGGTGTTGAACCGGGACGCCGGGCTTCCCATGTTTGGTTGCGACTCGACCTCGTGCCTCAGTGCGTTCCCGCTCGCCCGCGACACCGAGTACGGAGCCACGTGGGCAGCGGATGGTGATCTGCGCGTTCTGTTTGAATACACGTACGCTTCGAGTTTCTGGACCCGTAGCTCCGCAGACGGCCGGTTCGTCTCGCATGGCGGCGGCGAAGATGCCGACTCGTCGATCATCGACCTCGAACGCCGCGTCGTCGTTGGGGCAGATGCCTTCTACGACCCTGGGTTCTTCCCGGACAACTCCGGATTTGTGCTGCAAGGCGCAGGTCGCAGCGACGGTGGCGGCTTCTGTTCGCTGGACGTGCTTCTGGACGAACCTGATCACGTGACCTTTGGCGAAGCCGGATGCGACGTGCTCGACACAGTTGGGCTCTATCAACACATGGCTGCAGTTCAGGGTGGTGATTATTGGACGATTTTTGGTCAGTTCGTGAGTGACGACGGTGGCCATGAAGCCATCACAGAACAACTTCCAGCAGAGTTCGACTCAAAGTCTCGGTTGTCTCTGGTCCCGATCATTCATGAAGGTAACCGCTACCGTCCGCGTGACGAGATCTCCATCGCTACGCCCTTTGAAGGTGACTCGGTAATCTCGCCCTCGGGGCGACTCGTGATCTCACGAACACGGGGTGCCGACGGCGCGCAGAGTGGGTTCGTCATGCGCCAAGTGCGAGCAACCGCAGCGGGCGACAGCTATGACGTCGAACTCGATGAAGTCGCGCGGTACTGCACACGCGGATCGAAAGTCGGGTTTAGCTTCGACGAGCGCTGGCTTACTTTTCATCGCTATGTCGTTGCAGACGACGCATCAGACTATGGCTTTGAGGGGCCTGAAGATCCCGCCTACTCCGAATACCTCGTACGCGGAGCCGCGAATGTATTCGTGTTGGATGTGCTCACCGGAGACACGTATCGCGTTACGAATATGCCTGCCGGCGTCTATGCACTCTTTCCGCACTTTCGGTCTGATGGTTGGCTGTATTTCATCGTTCGAGATGCCCTCGGCGAATCCCATGTTGAGCGGGTCGTCGCGAGTAACTTTGTCGTCGGCCGGTGAGTATCCGCTCCATCGTTTTCCTCGTCGCCGCCTTGGCGTGTGACGAAGCGCCACCAACCACAGCCGTCTGCGTCGAGCTCTCAAGCGTTGATCGATACGTACTCGGAAAAGCCGCGCCGTACCCACACGACCCTACCCTTCGCGAGCGAGAATCCGAGCTTGGGTTGTCCGTTGCAGAGCAACGTCGTTTGGGTTGGCGCGTTGCTGCCGCAGTGCTCGAGCCTGTAGACGTCCAGTTCGCCGCCGAGCATCGATCGCTACCACGCTTTCAAACCTGGTTTGATCGTGCAGAGCTTGGTCGACTGGCAGCAAGGTTGAGCACGTCGCCAAGTGACGACGAGTTGGATACAGCATTCGCTAGAAATCGTGTTGCAGTTCTTGAAGCAGAAGCATGGCCCGCCACCCGGTTAGCCGACTACCTCATGAGCTTGGACGACCAAGAGCAGCTGAGGGGCAGTGGCGGCATCTCACGCGTTGTCTACAGTCCACGGGCTGCGAGGCATCTCCTGCGCAGTCGAGCAAATCGACACGCATGCCAGGTACCACCGGCACACGATTCTGGTCCGGTGACGCCCGCACCCAGCCGTGAGCGACACGCACTGCAGACCTGCTCGGCACAAACGCTCGGCCCGTTTCGCGTTCGCCCAGGTGGCTCGCTCCAAGTTGAAGTACCGGTAGACACCACGATTGCAATTCGACCTGAAGGCGCATGCACCGGGCATCATTGCATCGGGACGGGCGCGCCGTTTTGGATTGATGTCGTCACACCACCACGACGACCGACAGCGATGACGGTCACCTACGATCGAGAGGCCGGATGGGTCCCGTGTTTGGACGGCGCGTTTCCCGACGGTGCTGCGATCCTCAAGCTCGACTACCGTCGAGTCGGATTTGGGGTTGAGTTCCCAGTGTTCCCGACGGACGCCGAAGCCCTCCGCACGATGGGAGCGGAGTGGAAGCCGTCTGGCGTGGCCGACCCCAACGAAGACGAAATCTTCACCCTCCGGCTTCCGTCCGGCGCTCGTTACCGCTTGGCGGCCATGCACATCATGACCAAAGAACTCGATCACTGGGTCTGGGCAACGCTGTGGTGGTCAGACGCGCCAGACCAAGACTTCGGCGCCGATCGTCCCACGGATTGGCGCGGCGTTTGGAATCACTACAAGCTCTGCGTCGCGACACATTTTGATGCTGCGGTTGACCGTTCGACGGGCTTTCCTTCCCTCGACGAAGCCCTCAGCGTTACAGGATCAGGGACCAGTTGGTGCAGCAACCCGTTCCTGGAAGAAGGACCTGGAAACGTCGCCACGAATTGTGTCGGTTGTCATCAACACGCAGGGACAGAGTTGAGCTCCGAGGAAATCTTGCAGATGCACGGCAACCAGCTGGAGCGAGCGAACTTCCCAACCGACTACGTCTGGTCGAACCCACTGCGCTGAGCGTTCACTCCCACCTCACATTTCTGATACGCATGCACTGTGAACCGCGAAGTTGAGGCTGCGACCAACACAGAGCTCGTCGAGTTCTTGAAAGAGCGTCAGCCCAACGGATACGGAACACGTCGTGCAGCGTTCGCAGCGACTGAACTCGGACTTCGTGGCGATCCAGCATACGCACCCGCGCTCATCCAGGCGCTCGCAGACAAGAATTATGTCGCGGTGTGTGCAGCGAGAGCACTAGCGCTGATCGGTTCTGCCGACGCCGTCGAACCGCTCGTGGACGTCTTGCACGACTCGGAGAAGTTCTGGGCACCTCGTCGTTCCGCTGCCGATGCCCTCGGCAAGTTGCGCAAACTCGCGTCGGGTGCGCTCCCTGCTCTGCGGCGCGCGCGCAACTACACGGACGACGGCACCACCTGGAACGCACAATGCGCCGTATCTGTACACGAGTCGATCTTGCGAATCGAAGCTGCCTGCGAGGGTCGCACCGAATGGTGCGAGCGGTCTGAACACGAGTGTCAGCACTGCGAGGGCGTGTTGCTTCGTATGCCGCGCAGCACAGACACAACCACAGCGCTCGAGTGCTCGATGTGCCGACGAACGTTTCTTCAACGCACGGGAGAGGACGTAGTCGATCTTATCACCCCACTCTCCTTCGCGTTGTATCCCGTGATCTTTTCGAGTGATCTGAGCGCCGACGTTCAACGGGTCGCGGATTCCATGCGAAGGCAGCAGACCCGACGAACATGTCGCGAGTTCATCGCAGCTGCGCGCAGCGAACTCGCCCGACCCACGCAACAGGTCAGCAACATCCATAAGCTCCGACACCGTCCAAGTGAAGAAGAGGTGCGGAGCTTTCTCAGTGACCTGGCCGACGCACTAAGTTCCGACGAGCAGACGTCACCGAGTTAGAATCGTAACCATGAGAGTGGCGGTCCTTGTGGCGTGTGTGCTTGCGGCTTGTGGCGATGACTCGGATGTTTCGGTCGACGCTGGCGGACAGGACGCGACTCGTGATGCTGTTGTCGACACGGGACTGGATGCACCTGACATCAATCCCGATGCCGGGTCTGACGCGGGCGCCGATGTCAGCACCGACGTCGGGATGATGAGCGACTCGGGTCCCCCGGTCGACGACGCAATCCGTTTCGAGGACTACTTCATCTTTGGCGGAACGCTCGCTCTCGATTCGACCATCACCGACGTCCAGGTGCTTGAGGAAACCACCCTCGTCGAACTGATGTACAACGACGACGCACGAGCCGGAATCGAAGTTTGGAGAGTCGACGAAGATGACACCGAGTTGTCGCTCGTCATGAGTTCTCCCTCGGAGGCCGGTGCCGACCGCGTCGAACTCGCACCCGACCGGTACCGTCTCCGCTTCACGACCGGAGCCGACGGCAGGTACGTCGGTATCCGTTGGGGCAGCGTGCCAAGCCTTTCCGACGAGTACGCGACATTCAACGCAGTCATGGTGGACCGAGCAGTCGAACTTGCCGCCGGCGAAGCCGACACCGCTGTGTTCACAGTTCAGGCCGGGCACCGCTACATCGTGCGCGGTAACGTCGGGCTCAATACTGTGTTTGTCCTGCGTGAGTCCGACCTCGAAACCGCTCTCGCCGGCGAGACGTTCACAGCTTTCCACCAATGGGGTGGTGCAGAGGACGCAGCGTCGCCGACACCACGCTACTTGGATCTCGAGCCCGGGGAGTACGCAGTGTTGTTCGGCAACGAAACATCCGAAGCGGGGTACAGCGTGCTCACGATTCACGAGTGGCGCGTTCGGTAGAGCAGGCGGCGCGCGAACCAGAAAGCTCCCAGGAAGGCGAACCACCAACCGCCTGAGGCTGTTGTGCTACAGCCCGAACATCCATCCTGTTGCACGCCGCGCTCAGGCACCGCTTGGTCAGCAGCAACGCACTCGCCGTCCGTACCTTCGACGCGTTGCCACACCGTGCCGGGTTCGCATGGAACGCACGCACTCCCGTGTCCGAGTCCGTTGTTCACGAGTCCTTCTGGACAGGGCCCGGCAATGACATCAGCCAACGCGACGCCGCTGGTCAACAGACACAACGCAACAACAAACGACTTCATCAATTCGTACTATTTCGCGGAGAGACACACAGGCGCAAATGCGAGTTGCAGCATTCGTTGGGCGCTCGTCGGTTGATCCGTGACGGCCTGCAAATGCGAGTGGATTCGCCCGCTAGTTGGTCAAGATTTTTCAACATGAAGTCCATTGTGTTGTGTCTGCTTCTCGCGACGCCCTGCTCCACTGACGCGCCCGAGGGACCCGTCGATGCAGGCCGACGCGAAAGCGACGTTGGCTCCTCCGGTGTCACGGAATACGGCCGTGGTGAGTACGCGATCTTCCTCAGCGAACCACCCGGTCGCTACTGCTGGCATCTGGCAGAGCACCGCCGCGTGTGTCCTGGTGACGACTTTGTGCGCCGCTCCGTGTCGCACGAATGCACGGACGACCTTCTTGCGTGTCGTGAGACGGAACCCGAGAACTCAGAAACCGACGGCTACTGTTTTGAGTCGATCACCTGGAGAACCGTTGGAGGGGAAGCTCTGCATGGCAGTTGTGAAGCACACGCGGACTACTGGGGCGACACCCGAGTCAACTGCCTCTATCACCGGCACTGCAGGAGCAACTTCCAAGACGCAGCCGTATGCGTGGACTACCGCTGTCAGTGCGGCGCTCTCGATTGCGAGGATCAACCTGACGCAGGCGTAACTGCAGACGCTGATGCGGGCGACCCTCCGCTTCCTCCGGGACCTTGAGCGTGCACCGAATTGCGCCCGAGATTTGGGTGTGTCAGGCACCAATGCGAGTTCTCGGCATGTGCCTGACCAGCACCATGACAGTACTTCGGCTCCGCCATCGTCGTTTGCTTGTGCACTCTCCCGTTCCCCTAACCGAAGAACTTGCAGTTGAGGTCCGAGCTCTTGGGATCGTTTCCGATGTCTACGTCCCAAACACGTTTCACTATCTAAACGCGCGCACGTGGGCCGAGCGGTTTCACGCTCGAGTTCATGCGCCTTCACAGATCTTGGAGAAGACCCCGAACTTGCACGTCGATCGGTTGCTCGGAGACGAGATGCGTTCGGAGCTACGGCGTGCTTGCTACGAAGTTCCGATCCGAGGGTTCCGCCTCCACGAAAGCGCACTCTTTCACAAGCCTAGTCAGACTCTGATCGTTGCCGACGCCGTGCACAACATCGGTCGTCCCGAACAGACTTGGGCGCAACTGTATTCGCGTTGCATGGGGTTCTACGATCGGGTGGCGGTGAGCCGAGCGATTCGGTGGTCAGCGTTTTCGGACCGACGAACGGCGCGACGCTGCGTCGACAAGCTCCTCGGACTCAACTTTCGTCGCTTGGTTGTCGGCCATGGAGCAATCATTGACAACGATCCCGTTACCGCGCTCGAGCAAGCGTACGAGTGGCTGCGCTAGCGAGAAAAGCGCATTCGGCTCAGCATGATGCCGTTTTCGGTGTGTCCCAGGACAGCAAGGACACCATCTCGATACGACGCGGCAAGACGGTGGGTCCGACCAAAACCTGGCAATCGAATCGACTGCATCCGTCGCAGGTCGGGGGTCAGGACTTCGACGCGAAGTTCTGTCTCGTTCGCAAGAACCAAAAGCGGTGAACGTTCGGGCGCTTCCAGAATCGAAACATCTCGAAGCGACGGGATGACCTGGAAGTTGATGTCGTGCACACAAATCGCTCCGCCGTCGCGTGCACACCGTGACTCGCGAACCTCGATTCGCTCTCGCCCTGTCGAGTACACCCGGTAGATCCCACCGCCCACGTAACGAAGCGCAGCGGGTTTCTGCAGATCGATGTAACTGACCACGCCATCTTCGCGCGTGTCCCATTGCCACCACCCGTCTGCAGCGTGAACAAGGACGAGATTCCCGTCACTTGGATGCAACCCGATCGGTGGCACCATCGAGTCCGATTGAATGCTGCTCAATGGAACGACTGCTCGAACGCCAGCACTTGTAGGCAGCAGTAGCTTCAGAACTGGCGATGATTCATGTGGAAAGCCGCCACTGAACCCAACCCCTTCTCCCTCAACTCCCACGATGGAATCGATCAACGTTCGGCCGTCGGATTCCACCCGGTACAAACTGACCGTGTTCGCAGGGTCGTTCCGCACCGCCAGTAGAACCTGATCGAGAAAGCCGTCGTGGTGCAGCGCTGCATCCACTTGATTGGCTCGGGAAAGCGTCTCTTGTTGTAGCGTGGCGAGGTCGTCAATCGACCACATGAAGCGCTCGACTTCCCGCATGTCGCTGTTCGTCGTGGTCACGATGCCATGCACCACATCCAAGTCGACGAGGACGTCGAGGTCATGAACAGATTCGGCCACTTCGAGCATACGCGTATCCAACACCCAAGGCAGTGCGTTGCAGATCCCCGCGACACATGAGCCCAATGCGCCGCACTCGGCCGACTCGCCGCAATGGACCGGTGAGTCGGTGATCGCAGAGCATTCGAAACCACGGCATGACTCGGTCGGACAGGTCGGGCCGACGAAGCGCTCCAGGTCAACCCGAGCCGGCTCGTTCGGCAATCGCACGTCAGAACACCCGACGCTACGAATTTGGCAATCGGTGATGCCCAACACCTGAAGCATGTACGACCCCGGAGCGAGTTCTCCGAGAGGCGCCGATGAGCCGCGTTCAAACGAGACATCAAGTATCGGCATGCCCGAGAAACGCGGTCCGTTTTCATCGAAGCGCAACTCGCACTCTGCGTCCGGAGGAAGCACAACAACGCGATACCCGTCGGTCTCTTCGCCGTTGAGCTCTAGCTGAACTGTGGTGGGTGTGGCGCACGCAGCAAACACCACAGCAGCGAGTGCGTTGAGCTTCATTCGAAGAACGAATTCAGAACATGAACCAAGCGATTCGTAAGCCGAGCGTCGTGCAATAGGCGGTCGTGTGACACGAGTTTCGAGAAGGTGGCATCCAACATCGACGTGAGCAGTGTTGCGCGAAAACGCGATTCTTCGATTGGGATGTCGAGACGCGCATCAAACTCGTTGACCCACAGCCCCTGAAGCGCGTCATCCACAGGCTTCAGTTTCCGCTTAAGTCCAAGGGGCCCAATCAGCGGAAGCAACTGCGCGTACAACCGCAAATCCTCGCGATAAAACTGAACGAGTGCTGCCGCGATGGCGTCGGTGAAGTCCGCGGTGGAGCGATCACGCTCTGCAGCGACCACATCGGAAAGCGCGTCGCACAGTTCCTGCCGACACCGAACAGCCAGGGCTGAAAGTAGCGATTCCTTGTTCGGAAAGTACTGGTACAACGAACCCACGCTCACGCCCGCGCGCTCGGCGACGTCATTCGTGTTGACCGCTCCGACACCGCCACGCACGAGCAGTTGCATTGTCGCGGTAAGCAGGGCGTCCACTGTAAAGCGACTGCGGGCTTGTCCTGGTCGCTTGCGAGGTGTGAGTGGCGGCCCCTCGATCACGCGTACCACGTTAGCGGACCGAATCTGCGCGATCAAGAAACGCCAACGCGGCACGACATGCATCATCGAGTTCGTCCGCCACGGCATGTAGTGCAAGAACGACAGGCCGCGGTGCACGTGCGCGCGCAGCGTTCAATCGTCTAAGTGCACGCTCGGGATCTCCATCGGCGATGTCGTACGGCGCGAGCAGCGGTGACCACCGGGCCTCCAATGTGGGTTCTGCAACGCGCAACATGCGCAACGCGCCATCGATGCAGTGCCATGCTTCGAGACCTCGTCGGACAGAGAGCAGTAACGCTCCAAGTCTCAGTTCCGCCCGAACGAGATGAGACGAACCAAGTTCCGTGTACGACTGAAGTGCCGAGCGATAGGACGCCTCAGCTTGGTCGAAGTCCCGTACCTCCCAGCACGCATCCCCGAGTGCCACGTACGCGGCTGCACATCCCGAGCGCCGCCCAGCATCGCGAAAGCCTTCCAATGCACTCAGTGCCAGTTGTCGCGCGGACGGTGATGTCGGGCTCAACCGGCTCTGGAGCAAGTGTCGTAGTGCGTGTTGCGTCGGAGTGAGTGGCTGAAGTTCATCAAGAAGTCGTGCTCCATGGCGGTGATGCTTCACCCCGCCAAGTTCCACGACCGCTTGTGCGAGATCCAACGTGATGTCGACACACAGCTGAGGTGAGAAATCGTTCGCGTGAGTTCTCGCAACAACTCCCAAACGCACCGTTTCTTCGAGATCGCCTTGGCGCCACGCAATACGCATTCGCAGGTGCGCAGCTTCGGCCGCCAACGACAATCCGTGTTGCCGTGCGAGTCGGTGCGCGGCCTGGGCGAATTCGACCGCCAAAGGCGAACCGATGTGACGAAGCCGGTGCGCTTCGAGTAGCTGAAGCCGCACTTTCGAAGCTGGGAGATCCGCGTGCACTTGGGCTGCAACTCGTTCCACGAGATCAAAGCGCAGAGCGCGCGCCGCACTCTCTGCTGCCGCGAGCAATACGTCGTCTCGGTTGGCGGATTCAAATGGGCCGTCGAGTGCAGCCCGGACTCGACCCGCAACAGTCTTGTCGCGCACCTGATGACATGACCTGAGTAGCTCCGGATAGCCTGCAAGCGTGGATTCCGAAGGTGGTGGTCCCGTCCAAAGACTCGCGTGCACACCGTGTTGTTCCAACCAGCCGCGACGAGAGAGCTCCTCGACGATGGCGACCGACTCGCGCTCACCCAGTAGACGGGTGAGTTCGCTGTGACTAACCACCTGGTCATGTCGTGCCAGGGCCATCACCGATAGATGTGCGTGCCCGTCGAGTTCGACGTGAGCCATCACTCGATCGGCATCCAGCTCGGTGACCACGTCGCCAGGCAGCAACGCGCTCTCAATTCGCGCGAGGTCGTTGGTCCCGAGCGAGTTGCGCAGAGCGGTCACTTCGCTCGCATCGAGCGGACCCAGTGTCCAAGACCCCGGTGAACCGATTCCAAGAACACGGAGTTGCCCACCCTCAGTATCGAGTGGTGGTGGCTCACCATCGAACGCGACCATCACTGGATGCCCAAGCTGCGCCAACGTGCGAAGAACGAGCTGGTCATCACGCGCTTCTAGGCCAGCCGCCAATAGCCGCGACAACGGAAGGTCCAGATGAACCCCCCGGTGGTTTGCTGAGCGGACAAGCTGCCTGCGCAACATTCCACCTGCCAGGTGCTCGGTTCGAAACTCTTGAGCAACTGCGTCACAGAGCGTGTCGGCCGACGAGATGGGTCCAAACACCAAGGCGTCCGTATACAGTTGTGCATGTGCGCATAACCATCGCAGCGTGCGTGAGCGTCCACTCTTTGGTGGTCCTTCGAGCAAGCCCAGCCGCTCGGTGCCGAAGCGGATCCAATCGAGTACGGCGCGTACAACATCCTCACGTCCGACGAACGGAGGATCAGCGACCAACCATCGCCCAAGCCCGCCCGGCATGATCTCGCGCCGCGGCTCCACATGCGTCGGCTCTCGTCCCCACAGCCGAAGCGCGTGTGCTGCAGAATGTGGACGCCGACCAGGCGCATGCTCAAGTGCCAGGCTCCAGAATGTCTTGAGTGTCTCGGAAGAGGTGTGTTCGACCGAGAGTTCACGAGTCACCCACGCCAGCGCGTAGAGATCACTCCATGGTCCGTAGTCTCGATACCGGAGCTGCTGCACTTCGGGAGCCGCCGCCGGTCCCGTCGATGCGTCCTTCGTGAAATCCACCAGCACAGGGCGGTGACCACGCTTCTCTCGCAAGAGAATGTTCGCTGGAGAGATGTCACCGTGAAGGACGTTTCGAGAGTGCGCGTATGCGAGCGCGTCCAGGAGTTGGCAAACAATCGCGTCGGCGTGTTGTGCGAACGCAGCGCGGTTCTGCAGCAAGTCGCCGCCACGAATCAGCTCCATGGCGATGAACGGTGTGCCCGATTCGATTCGACCTGCGGTGCAGAGTTCCACCCGATGATCGGCGATCGAGAAATCGTACGTTGCGGCGATGCCAGGATGCCGAAGGCGAGCGATCCGGCGAGCTTGTGCGTGTGACTCCTCGAGACTCTGCCCGGACTTTAAGAGGAACCGAACTGCAGCTTCGTGCCCTGTCACCGTATGCCGCGCTCGCCACACCTCCGACGACGCGCCACGTGCATATGGGCTAATGAGCTTGAAGCTGCCCACGACCGCTTCGCGGTGTTCTGCGGCACCAGTCCAATCCAGACCGATTGCCCAGCTTGGAGTGACTCCAGTCTCCATGCCACCAGCCTAGCCACCACAAATGCGAGTCCGACACCCCTGGTCACGAAACCTTCGCCTACGCAACGCGAGTATCAGTATGCGAGTGGTGGCATATCGCCATGTCTCCGACGATCGAGATCGGAGGCGCGATGACCAGGTGGATGTTTCTTGTGTTGCTTTTGGGATGTGGGGACGACGCAGCCGTTGATGATGCCGGCGCCCGCGACGCTGGATCGGATTCAAGCTTTGATGCCAGGCCGATCGACGGTGGCAACGACGCGGACGGCGTCGACGCAAGCGTAGATGCGGACTGTGGGGGATGTGATCAAGCTGGTGTTTGCGAGCCGGGCACGTCACGAACCGCGTGTGGACGCGGGGGCGTCTCTTGTGTGACATGCGCGGACGGCGAATCCTGCGTCGACGGAGCGTGCGAAACGCCAGACGAGTGTCAGATGAGCTGCGCCGGGTGCTGCAGCGACAGTGGATGCCTGCCGGGTGACTCGTCTTCCGCGTGTGGAACCGGTGGGTTGATGTGCGGTCTGTGCGACGTGAACGAGACGTGCTTGGACGGAACCTGTGTCGCTTCATGTGCAGACACCTGCCTGGGCTGCTGCACCGCAGAAGGTGTGTGTCAGCCCGGTACGGATGCGGCTGCGTGTGGCACAGGGGGTGCGAGCTGTGTCGACTGTGGCAGTGATTCATGCAGCGCGTCGGTCTGTGTTGCGTCGTCGTGTGCGGACACGTGCGATGGATGTTGTAGTGGTGACACCTGCCTCGCTGGAGACTCCACCGCGGCATGCGGCGGTGGCGGTGCGGCGTGCGTCGACTGTGGCGCGAGTTTTACGTGCTCGGCGTCTGGATGCGCCGTGGAGCCGAGCTCTCGTTGGGATGTGGTCGTGGTTCGTGCGACCACGCCGACGACCAACTGGGAAGGTTCTCCGTGGGACTCGGGTGGCGGTCTTCCCGACGTGAAGGTGAGACTGACCGCAATGGATGGCGCCGTTGACTTTCGCGGTACTTCAAGCACCGCGTCGAACGACGAAACGCCTGAGATCGACGAGATTGTCCTCGATGGCATTCCTGCCCGCGCGCTCACCTCCGCGCCGGGTTTGATCATCGAAATCATCGATGGCGATCCCTTTGGCGATGACGCCATGACCTCGTGTTCGTGGGTCCCGGACAATGCGGCGTTTGGTACGGGGACACTGCTGACCTGTCCAAGCCGGGCTGTTGACGATCCGCTTGGCCCCGCAGTCGAGGCAAGCGTCGTACTCGAACTGCTTCGGGATTGACTCGAGCTGCCGCCTTGGTGCCATGCGCACAAAACGCGGAGACAATCACGAAGCAGTCGTTGAGTCTGGCTTGATCCCGAACCTCTGCCACCATGTAAGCGCCAATGCGGGTTCAACCGATCTTGCTGCTCCTGTTTGCGAGTGCCGCGTCCGCGCAGTCACCGGTCGAGACGGCTCGTGAGGCGTACGAGGCGGGTCGACTGGACGTGGCTCAGGAGCTGTTTCAGACATCGCTTCGATCGGGTGGCCTGAGTCCCGAAGAACTGGTCGTCGTCGAATGGCATCTCGGTGTGCTTGCAACTGCGGCCGATGAAACACAACGCGCAGCCGATTCGTTCGAACGCGTACTCGCAATGGACCCCCAGTTCCGAGCTGGGCTTGAGCTCGCGCCGGGGTCGATCGCGGTCTTCGAAGGCATTCGTCGCGGACGCGCAGGAAGAAGCGTGTCGTTGTCGTTCCAGGAGAGTGCGCAGACCGTGCGAGTCACCGTCGACAATGCACCCGCACGTTGGGTCTCGCAGCTTCGCGTTCGGATCAACGGAGACGTGCACACGGTGCGTGGCGAAACTCTGGAGGTACCAGTTCCAGAGCGCACGATGGTCCAAGGCGTCGCGCTCGATGCGTTCGGAAACACGATCGTCTCGGCATCTCGCATGGTTGGTGCGGAGCCACACACCGAGGAACAGCGCCTAAGTCGGATTGGACGTTGGCTTGTCTCCGTGGCTGGGGTCGTTTTTGTCGGCGCTGCCGCACTGACGCTAGGTCTGTTACTTCGCCCCGAGCAAAACGTGGTGCTCCTTCCACCCGAAGCATGAACCCCTTCGTCGAAATACCACCCGTTCGACGTGGAAAGTTCCTCGTTGTCGCTGAGATCGGCGCAGGCGGAATGGGTGTTATCCATCTCGCACTCTCGCAGGGTCCCGGCGGATTCGAACGATGGTGTGCGCTCAAAAGTGCGGTCCGTCCGGACGAAGCAAGCCACCTGATGCTGCTTGATGAAGCAAGGCTCGGTGGACGAATCCAGCATCCACACGTCGCCCGAGTGGAGTCGGTCACAACCGATGCGGCGGGTTCGTTTCTCGTCATGGAGTATCTGCACGGCGAAACGCTGACAGAAGTGATGAAGACTCCACTGCCCGACGCGTTGGTCGCAGAAGTCATCGGTCGCACTGCCGCTGGGTTGCACGCGTCCCACACGTGTTGCGGAAAAGATGGTGAACCGCTCAACGTCGTCCACCGGGATGTGTCGCCGCAGAACATCATGATCACCTACGACGGCATCGTGAAGCTCACAGACTTCGGCGTCGCCCGTGCGCGCGAACGTCTCGTTGGAACCCAGAGTGACCAAGTCAAAGGAAAGGCCTGCTACTGCAGTCCGGAGCAGATACGCGGAGAGAAACTCGATGCTCGCTCCGACGTATTCGCTCTGGGAATTGTTCTGTGGGAGTTACTTGCGCGTCGACCCTTGTTTCCACGCGATTCACAAGTCTCGGCGTTGTTTGGAATCCTCGACGATGAGATCAAGCCCCCCCGCGACTCGGGAGGACCACTCGATCGAGTCGCCATGCGATGTTTACAGCGGGACGTGGACGATCGCTATCCCGATGCGGGCACCCTCGCCTCGGAACTTCTGGAGCTTGCACACTCAAACGAACTCGGCGGCTGGATGGAACAGCATTTTGCCGAGCAACGTGATGCCAAGGAACAACAACTCCAGCAGTTCAGTCGCACGGTGGAGTCGATCGCGAGCGAACCTCCACGCGAAGAAACTCGACCGACGAATCGACGCATCTGGGCTGGGCTGTCATGGATCGCGTTAGTCGTCTGTTGTGTATTGCTTTGGCTGCAACGACCCAACGAAAAGCCGACTGAGGTGGGGTCTGTCCCAACCACCCAGTCCTCCGTGACGCCCACCGCGTCTCAGTCTGCTTTCCAATCAGACGTGCCCGCTCCACCCGAACCGGACGTACCCGAACGACCCGAATCGGACCAACCCGATGGACGCGAACTACATCAAGCCGAACCGCAGCCGTCCAAGCTCGCTCGGTCTTTTCGAGTCAGGGCTCCAAGCCATCCGACTCCAGAACCCACAACGCTGGTGCACCCACAACCGGAGCAGACGGAGACCGGTTCTGAACCCGCGGAGAGCGAAACGTCCCAACCTGAGCCCGCCGCGGCGGACGGATACCTGAACGTTCTCGCTCGACCGTGGGCCACGATCTATGTCGACGACGTCAACGTCGGTGGCACCCCCATCGTGCGGCTTCCGGTTCGCTCCGGTGTGCGAAAAGTTGAAGTGCGTTGGCGAGACGACGCGCAGGTCGAACAGGTCAGCGTGGAACCGGGCGAGGTCGTGTCGCGCGTCTTCAACAACTAGCTCTGTGAATGCGAGCCTGTCTGCGCGAAGCGATGCGAACGCCCAACACAAGCACGGAAACCCATGCGAGTACGGGGATTCCTAAAACAAGGCGACGATGATGCGTGCGCTGGTGGATGCTTTGGTTGCTCGTAGGCTGTTCAGGTGTGATTGGAGAGCCTTCTCGCTCTCGTCCTTCAAACGATCCCGGTGATGACCCAGGACGACCGGACACCCCAACCATCCTCAGTGATTGCCGCCCCGATGAAGCGCGACCGAGCAGCTCCCCACTTCGTCGATTGACGCCGTCCGAGTGGAGCGCGTCGGCTTCTGCCCTCTTCGGCGGTGTAGCGTTGCCTACAGTAAGCCTCCTCCCCGATCCGGAGGTGCATGGCTTCCGAAACAACGCACTGAGCCAACCCGTTTCGGATGTCGGTGTGGAGCGTTTGGAGGGCGCGGCGGCAGAGGTCGCTACGGTCGCAACCGCGGAACGAGGTTGGATGCCGTGCACAGAGACAAGTCTGGAATGCGGTCTCTCAACAAGCTTCGACCTCGCCACGCGGGCGTTCCGTCGTCCGTTGTCGACGGAAGATCAAGCGGACCTGGAGACGTTCTTCACCGACTCGTTCCGCACGTGGGGGTTCGATGCCGCGCTGCGAATGATCATTGAAGCTGTTCTCCAATCACCAGAGTTTGTGTACCGACCCGAGTTTGGGGATCCCACGCTGGGCGCACCGGAGGGGCTCGTCGCACTCTCTGGACCCGAACTCGGTGTGAGGCTGGCGTACTTCCTTACTGGCGGACCCCCAGACGAAGAACTGCGACGTGCAGCAGAGGCAGGCGAGCTGTCTGAGACCAGCGCTGTCGTAGCGCAAGCGAGACGACTGCTCGACACACCAGCAGCGCGCCAAGCGTTCCGACACTTTCATCGAGAGTGGTTCGACATCCACGACGTGGAGCGAGTGGTACTCGACGCAGAGCTGTTTCCTGAGCTCACGCCAGCGCTCCGCTCAAGCCTGGTCGCGTCGACGGAACGCTACTTCGAACATGTCTTTTTTGAAGCGGGAACGATCGACGCACTGTTTCTCTCCAACGTGGGCTTTGTCGACGACAACCTCGCAGACATCTTTGGAGTTGCACCCACTGGAACCAGCAATCTTGTCTCGGTCGACCTCGACGCGACGGAGCGCGCGGGAGTCTTGACCCAACCCGGCTTGCTTGTCGCGACTGCAGCACCGACCAACCCCGGACAAGTTCGTGTGTCGCACACGCCGGTGATGCGAGGCGTCATGATGCTCGAAGCTGTGTTCTGTGACCCGACAGGTGCGGCGCCGCCTGGAGTGAACGTGAACGTCCCGACTGCGACCAGCGCGGCACCGACAACGCGTGCGAGATACGAAACGCTGCATCGACAACCAAGCTGCGCTGGATGCCACCATCGAATCGACGGTATCGGTTTCGCACTCGAGAACTACGACGCGCTAGGTCGCCATCGCACGGTCGAAGCAGGCGTGGAGATCGATGCCACCGGCGCGCTCATCGACACGCTCGACATCGATGGTGAGGTTGACGGCGCCATTGAGCTCGCGCAGAGGCTCGCGTCGAGCGAACAGATCACCGACTGCGTGGTTCGGCACTACGTTGGATACGCGCTTGGACGAAGTTTGACGGAAGCCGATTCTTGCCAGCTGTATCAGCTTCGCTCTGCGCTCGGCTCGGCAAGCGGAAACCTGGAGGAGTTGGTTGTGGCGCTCGTCACGAGCCCGTCCTTTCGTTATCGCGTGGCGCCGTAGGAGTGAAATCATGATCAAGCGACGTAGACTTCTTCGTGGGCTGGCCGCCGGCGCAGTCGGCCTGCCCTTTCTCTCCTCGCTGCTTCGGAGTTCCGGTGAGGCGCAACCGGCGATCCCACGGCGCGTCTTCATCTTCTACGGAGGCTCGGGCTCAGTGCCGGGTGCGTGGCAGCCGGTGGGTGTTGGTGGTCGCCCGCTCACGGAAAGCGAATGGGAGTTCGGACCCATGCATGCGGCACTCGCACCATACCGAGACGACACCAACTACTACCTCGGCCTGTCGATGGGCAATCGTTGGGACAACCCAACCGGCGCAGATGCACATAGTCTTGGCAAGGGACGCGCACTGACCAACACGCACCTCGCCACGCCAGTCTTGGGCGGCGGGATTTCGATCGATCAACACATTGCGCGCGGACTCGCACTCGCCGGTGTGACGACTGCGCTTGCATCGGTCGAAGTCGCTGGTTTTCCATACACACCTCTTAGCGATGCCTCGCCCTGCTATTCGGGCAGCGCAAGTCCAGTGCCGCTACTCTACGATCCGGCAAACACCTACATGCGTCTGTTCGGTGCCGGCCCCGAGCCAGGCATGAGCACAGAGCCTGACCCCGCAGCCGGTCAACAAGCGGCAAGGCTTGCGTTCTTGGAGTCACGTTTCGATGCGCTGGCCCGCCGGCTCAGCCCTGAAGACCGCGAGAAGCTGGGTCAACACCGCGAAGCATTGGCTCGGATCCGTCGTCGGATCGAAGTAATGCCGCCGGTCGACATGGCGCGCATCCCAGATCCGTCCATCCTCGACCCCCTCGCGGGCGTGGACCTTATCCGTTACGACCCTGCGAACTACCAACGGAACTGGGATCTCAGCAGCGACCTCAACATGGAACTGGCCGTGTCGGCGCTACATGCAGATGTCACGCGTGTTGCGACTCTGGCGATCACTGACGCACCAAACGCAGGCGATGCTGAGTGGTGGCGTTGGGGACAACCCGATAGCCACGAGTTTCTCCACTCGGTCGCAGATCCCAGCAACCCGCTCGCAAGCAATCCAGAGGCCGAAGTCGAACACCGGCGCGTTCTTGCACCGCACGCAACGAAGTTCCGTCAGCTCCTCGACATGCTTGCAACGCGGACGGAAAGCGACGGTCAACGTCTTCTCGACCACACCTTGGTTCTTTGGTGCAGCGAGATCGCCGACGGGAGCCACGCGTTCGACGATGTGCCGTGGTGCACGGTCGGCAGCTGCGGTGGCGCGCTGCGAACTGGTCAAGCGTTTCGCGTTGGGGCACGCTCACATGGAGACCTCTTCGCCACGATTGCCACGGCTGTAGGGGTTCCCACAGATCGGTTTGGGACGTTGGGGGGATCCGGACCGATCTCCGAAGCCCTGACGTAGCGATCGACCGCGATGGAGCCGCTCGAACTCATATGCGATGTCGTGGGAGCTTCTGCTGGACCGTGGTTTGCAGTGCAGATTTGGACCCGCAACCACATCTATTGCTGCAACCCCATGTTTGCGGTTTGCTTCGTCGTGAATCGATCGACAAACAAAGCCTATGCGGCTCACCCGACCATGGGTGCTCGACTTCAGGGCGGCCAAACACGCGACGCTACCAAGCGTGTCGTGAGCGTGTCGCAACCACTTCCCATCCGCGGCTCAAACGCGCTCTTTGTGGATGCGTGCGGTGCCGTCTACGAAACGTCCCAAATCATGCGCGTGGTGTTCCGACAGCGAACGATTGCTGTGAATCCACACGAAACCTGTTGAGGAGTGGGGGCGGCCCACCATTGAGCCGCCCCCGAGGGTTGAAACGAAACGGATTGACGTCCGCGTCGTTCTTTAGCCTGCAGCGTTCTCTAGCTCGTCGGTACTCGCGTTCGCGCTCAAACAACGATCGTGATCGACCTCAGCTTGGTCTTCTCTCGCGACCCCACTTACAGTTTCCATTTGAAACCAGCCTCCCTCTCTGAAAGCGACCACAGTCGCTGCATGACCGACTTTTCATAGGCAAAAGGCTCGAGCGTGCCTTTCCCAACTGGCCCAACCCACTCGTTTCGTCCTGTCGGACCGTAGAGTGCTCGCAACTCTAAGTCGGGCTCGGTTGCACACATCACCTCGGGATACGCACCCTTCACAGCCGACTGAACCATCGGTGACATCGACATGAGCGCGAACATCACGCGAGTCATCAGGTTGCCACTCGTTTGGATCAGCGATGTCTTCGATGAACCGGGGTGGCAAACGTAAACCTTGATGTCCTTGTTCGCGGCGTCGAGACGATCTTGGAGTTCGTACGCAAACATCATCTGCGCGAGCTTGCTGTGACAGTACGTGCTGTTCTGGTGGTAGTTCTTGTCCCAGTTCATGTCATCGAACTGGATGGTCTTGATGCCCATCTTGTAGCCAAGACTCGCAACCACCACGATGCGTCCACCCGATTTCTCGATGCGCTCGAACAGGAGTCCGCACAAGAGAAAGTGTCCATAGTGATTCGTGCCGAGCTGACTTTCGAACCCGTCCACGGTCAACTTTTGAGTCGGCACTTGGGCGATCGCCGCGTTGCAGATCAGAGCGTCAATATGCGCAACCTTTTTCACGACCTCCGCAGCCGCTTCGCGCACACTCGCTAGTTCGGCGAGATCCATACGGATAAACGAAACGTCCGCTTCGGCACCGAACTCCTCTTTGAGCTTTGCAATCGCAGCTGCAGATTTCTCAGGGTTTCGATTGAGCATGACCACGCTCGCACCCTTGGAGAGAAATATCCGCGTTGCTTCAAAGCCCGTCCCGGCGTTGGCGCCGGAGACCACATAGGTCTTGCCGACAAGCGAGCCGAGTCGCTCCGGTGTCCATCCCTTGGGCCCAAATCGTGTATCCGCCATGTTTGCAACGTAGGCAGTTCGGAGCGCCAACGAGCTAGCCACGCACGCCAAATCCCTGCCTTTGCCGGACAGCTCAAGCGTCTGCAGCAAGCTGCTGTCGCAGACTTTCGGGTGTCGTCCCCGTCCAGCGCTGAAACGCGCGGAAGAATGACGTCGCTTCGTCGAAACCAAGCAGGTAGGCGATCTCAGTCGCTGTGAGGTGCGTACGACGAAGGTACTGACGCGCCAGACTTTCGCGCGTGGCATCCACGATCTCTTTGAAGCTTGTGCCCTCGCTTCGCAGGCGACGCTGAAGAGTACGAGAACTCACTGCGAGTCGCCGCGCGACCTTCTCCATTCCGGCCTGACCACTGGGCAGTGCTTCCATGAGCACGGCACGTGTCCGATCGGTAAACGTTGCATTGCCATCGAGATCGGCGAGTCGCTTTCGCAACTCGGGCTCGAAGATGTCCCACATGGCTTTGTTGGCTGTGAGAAACGGTCGGTGTGCATCATCCGCGTCGAAGGTCACTCGAATGATGTCGCCGCGCATCATTCGGATGCCCAGGTAGTCCTCGAACGGCTGCGGGTCACGAGGCAATGCAGGCACAACCACAGACGTCGGTCGAATGGGTTGTCGTGTTCCCAGGCGTGCGAGTCGGGTGATGAAAAGAGCTTCGGCTCCGTGCATCGGGGCCGGTACACCGGTCGCCTTCCACCGATACGTGAGTTCCAGCGCATCGGCACCTTGCCGAACGTCTAGCGTGATCGGTCCCATGAGCGGTTTGAATCGCGCGAGGCGTTCTGCCGCTGTGGCCAGATCCGGACTGCAGAGTGGAGCAAACACCGGCGGAGTGAAGTACTCCGGCTTAAGAGCTTCGGTGAGTCGGACCCAGAAGTTTGCGTCGTCCACCGTGGCATCGAGAGCCTCAAAGAATCGGAGAAACGACTCGGTGCTGAGCCGAACGTCGTCTTGGTTCAACACATCATCGGGGAGCTGCGCCCGACGGAGAACGTCCAGATGGTCGACACCCGCCTCGGCGAGAATCCCCTTCCAACCTTCGCCGATCGCGTACGTTCGGTCGCTCGCCATCTCGACCACCATACTCAATCGGCAATGCAGGAACGCTGTCTTTGCGCGCCACGATGCTGTCTTCGTACGCCGCTAGCCGCCGAAGTTCAGTTTCCAGGTCACCCCAAACCGATCCTTCACGATTCCGTAGCACGGCGACCAAAACGTCTTCTGTAGAGGCAAGATGATCGCGCCTTCGATGGATAGCGCATCGAAGATCCTCGTTGTGTCTTCTTCGGTGTCCGGCTGAAGAAGTATGAAGAACCCTGTGGGTTGCTGATATTGGTCGGGCGGAACGTCGTCACCCGCAATTCGCAAACCATGGAGATGGATGTCTGCGTGAACGATTTTGTCGTGCCACTCCGACGGCACCTTGTCGGCCGCAGGTGAGCGTCCAAAAGGGAGCATCGAACCGACCACTGCGCCGAGCACGTCTCGGTAGTACTCAAATGCTTGCTGACACTGGCCGCTGAAGTGGATGTGAACGGACGCTTTCATCATTCCCCGTGTGGTTCTTTGGGAGCTACCACACGTTACCGATTGCGAGGCGCACTTCAACAAGGCGTAACCTCCGGCACGCTCGTTCATATCTAGAGCTATGCGATCGCACTCGTTCCGTGTTCTTCCTCGCGTCGGACCGTCGTGACAGTGACGTTACTCGACGAGCATCGACGACTCGCACGTCGGGCCCTTCTCAAACTTCTCGCTCTTGGAGGCGCATCGGCCGCACTTCCTGCGCGTGCCCAACTCACCGACCGCGATCAACAAGCGCTCGCCGAGGCGATTGAAGAGCTCGAGTTCCTCACGCCACAGCGCGCATTTGGCACGGTCGAACGTGGACGACCACTCCCCTACACGTTGGCGCCCGACGCGCTTGCAGCCGCAGGCCTGACTCGAGATACGTGGCGACTGGAAGTGGTGTGCGATCCAGACGCTCCACCACGTTTGCGATATCGAGAGCTCACGATCGCGAACGGTCGCGCAGCACGTTTTCAGGACCTGCTGGAGATCGCCTCGTACGCCGGAGTGCGCTTCTTCAAGACGTTGACGTGCGCAAACGGAACGCACCCGCTGGGAACCGGATTGTGGGAGGGAGTTCCGCTGCGACTACTCCTGAACCGGGTCGGAATTCGCTCGCACTGCAGGCGCGTTTTCTATCACGGGTTTCACAACAACGACCCGCGGCAGATGTTTCGGAGTTCGCTGCCACTCGACCGGATCTACGAAGACCCGCCTGGTCTTCCTCCCGTGATCGTTGCCTACCGATTGAATGGACAGTGGATCTCTGGAAAGCGTGGCGGTCCGGTTCGGATGATCGTGCCGGAGTCATACGGGTTCAAGTCGATCAAGTGGCTGAACCGAATCGTTCTCTCCAACCGATCGACCTCCAACGATACTTACGCTCAGTACAACAACACGACTGAGAGTTGGATGAAGTCGTTCGCGAGGTTCGTCACGGTGCCCACGTCGGTCTCGCCTGGAACGCGGGTGCCGTTGACGGGTGTCGCCCAAGTCGGCACGGCGGGATTGCTCGGCGTGCAAGTTTGGATCGCGCGAGGCGAACCTGAACCCACTCCGGAAGATCCATTCTTCCACTCCGCACCCTGGCGTCGCGCAACGATCCTTGGTCCGCCGGACGCGTGGGGCGGCGGATTGCCCTCCGAACACGCCCCGTCCTCGCCGCAACATCGCACCGCACATGGATTTCGTGAGGGAGACCCGACACCTACGGAGTGGCCGCTGCCACTTTCAATCGCGCACTGGGCCATGTTGACGCCCCCACTTGAGCGCGGTCGCTACACGCTCTTCTGTCGTTCGGTCGACACGAATCGACGAGCACAACCACATCCGCGTCCACTTCAAAACTCGGGTCGAAACCTTCTCCACCGAGTGCCTCTCTCCGTCGAGTGACTTCACTCCCCCGTCTTGATGTTCTGCGGCGTCCCGGGTAACCAAAAGGGACGTGCGTTCGCTTGCCGACCTTGCCAACGATCCCGCATGTGTGCCTTTCGCCTCTTGGCGGGGATTCGTTCTACGCGTGCGTTCGATGGCGAATAACAACGACGATCTGGAGTCAGTCGTCTTGTTCCGTACGCAAGACGGAGTTCGCGAGGTTCTCTCGACAACCATGCGCGAAGGGATGCGCTGGGACTCTTGGCTGATCCGTGCTCTTCCATTTCGCGCGCACCTAGAGTTCTGGGACAGAGGAGAGCGGACTCACCAACAAGACATTCGCCCAACGTTGCGTGTAGCCGGGCCGCTGCCTAACGAAGTTCAGTTGGTGCCGGTCGTAGGATACCGCGCTGAGGCTTGGTCTCTTGTCTCTTCAGAGCACACGGATGAGGAGATCATCGCGTCAATGACAGCGTCGAACTCGGCCCGCTTCGAGTTCGAACACGTCCCGTTCGAGCCCTTCGCGCTCGAGCACGGATCGCACGAGCGGCCAATCAGCCCGCTCTATGCCGAGCATGGTCAGTCGTTTGTCGATTGGATCTCGGACGATCCATTTCTCGGTCCCACTCAGTCATGGGACGGAAGCGTGACGCTTGGTGGTTGGGTACCTGCCATCGCAATCGCAAGGGTTGATGACCCACAGTACGCAACTGCGTTCGCCGACTACCTCGAGAACATCTGAGTATCGGACGACGTAGCCGATCGCGTGTGTGCAGCAAAAGTCGCTGCGCTCGCGTACCTGCCCGATTCCGAGATTCCAGCGGTGTTCGTCCGCGACCTAGGCAACTGCAACGCCGAGGCACAAGAGGAGTTCACACGTTTCTTGGAAGAGATCAGCTAGTCGCAACTGTGGCGTGCGTCGATCCGAGCGGGACGCGAATGCAGATTTGCGACTCCGATTCTCAAAATTGCCGGGAGACTCACGAGCGAACCTGAGCAACGAATGGGCATGCGCATTCTTGCCCTATTGACCGTCGTGGCCTGTGGAGATGCATCGACTGTTTGGGATGCTTCTCCAACCGACGCTTTCGACAACGTTGACAGCTCCGGATTGGTCGACGCTGGTCATGGTTTGGAGACCGGAGTGGACGTGGACGCGGACGTGGACGCAGACGTGGACGCGGCAACCGATACCGGATCGCATACCGGCTGCGAGCCAACTCTCGGTGCAGGTGACTGGAGCCTCGAACTTACGCACGACGGCTTGGACCGTTCGTACTTGTTGCATGTGCCGCCCGGGGAAAACCGAGCGCGGCCTGTGGTGTTCAACTACCACGGGTTCACATCGAACCCAGGTCGCCAGCAGGAAGCGAGCGCGATGAACGCAAAAGCGGACGAGGAAGACTTCATTGCTGTTCATCCGGCCGGGACGGGGTTCTTACCGTCGTGGAATGCTGGTGCGTGTTGTGGGACGGCGGAGCGAAGCGATGTCGACGACGTGGGCTTCTTTCGCCGAATGCTTGAGGATGTCGCGCGCCAAACCTGTATCGACCCCGACCGTGTTTACGTCACAGGATTCTCTAACGGCGGGATGATGGCGCACCGCCTCGCCTGTGAGGCGTCGGATGTCATCGCAGCGATTGCACCCGTCGCAGGAACGATGCAGGTCTCGGAAGAACACTGCGAACCTCCTCATCCGATTTCCGTCATTCACCTTCACGGCACGGACGACCCGGTTGTGCCCTACGAGCCAGGCGCGGGCCGCAGCACCATGGACTGGGCTACAAGACACGCCTGCGGCGTTGCAGAGACAACGTTCGAAACAGCCAACACAGTCTGTCAGACGTACACCGGCTGTTCCGAAGGAGCCGAGGTCACTTTGTGCACCCTTGAGGGCGTCCGACATGTTTGGCCTGGGGCGCCCGAGTCTCGCGCCGACATTCGGGCGACGGACGTGTTGTGGGATTTTCTGTCTCGCTTCGAGCGTGGCTGACTTACCAACTTGCATGGCGACACGCGCTACGTGCAGAGTACGGAAATGACAGGCGCGGATGGATCCTTCCCCTTGATCGAGTCCCAGCTTGACGGGCTGGCACCTCTGCAAGTCTCGAATTACCGCTGGGAGCTGCGCCTTGGCCTCACCACGTTTCTTGGGTTCGCTACGCTTGCTGGCGGCGCAGCCGATTGGTTCGCCGGCTCCGGTGATTCGCACCATGGAACGGACTATCGATGGGTAGCGATCCTCGTTGTTGGGGCGGTCGTTTTATTGGGGAGCCTATTCACGAAGGCTTACCAAAAGGAGAAGGGGCCGGTGTGGCAGCGCATTCTCCGTGACCCGACTCGGATCCAAGCCATTGTCGTAACCGACCACACCACTTTCGCGCCCGATGGAACAGAGCACGCGCAGTTCTTCATTGTTGGGGTCACACACCCCTTCGGGAAGGCCGAGTTCCCAAATCTGGAAGATCCATCAGAGCTCCTCTCGGCACTTCAAGCGGCCGCTCCGCATGCGGTGGTCACGCAATCCGCTTCCTCCCGTAAGTTTCGACTCGCAACCGCCTCGGAGGTGCACAAAGCAGGGAAGACCAGGGACGCCGAGCAAGGTAAGGAGTTCTGGACCTTAGACTGAGTCGTGATCCCGGCTCCTAAAGCGTACCGGCGCGAATCGCAGTCAGAGAAGAGCGACTTCGCAAACCAGACGCGCACCGATCGGAATGCAGGTGTAGCTCTCGCAGCAATCAGAGTCGGTTGTGCAGTCGCCGCCACGAGGTACGCACACACCTCCATCTAGGCCAACCCCCGCATCGCCAGGGGTCGGGGGAATACCGCAACGGAACTCTCCGTCCGGATGCAGAAGGCAGATGTCACCGCAACACTCCGCTGGGTCAGAGCATAGTTCTCCGTCCTCAATGCAACAGTCGGGGTCTGCTCGCGGATCGCAGTCGAGGTTTGTGCATCGTTTCGGAAACTGAGGCCCAGTCGGCGGGTCATCGCGAAGCTGCAAACACGAACCGCTGCAGCAATGTGAGTCGTTCTCGCACAACTCGCCGGACGGTAGACACCTCGGTTCGGGCTCGTCTTGCCCGGGGTGTCCCATTCGTTTCTGACAGCGAAAGATATTCTCGGGATCCAAAGTGCAGCGACGAGAGCAGCACTCTTCGTCGCGTGTGCACAGCTCACCCCACTCGTTCGGAACGTCTCCGCCCATGGTCGTTTGGTGATAGCCGCTCGTCCGACACCCTCCGATAGGGAGGCAGCGCGGTGGCCCCACTGTGCAGCTACTGCAACGGAAACTGCAGCACTCATTGTCGTTGTCGCACGGTTCGAATGTCGGAAGGCAATAGAGTGGCGTTTGGCAGTAGCCATCGGTGCACAGCAGGCCACAACACTGCTCTGGTGTGACGCACGGTTCCCCAGCAGGCCGACAAAGGCTCAACGCTGCACAACGTCCATCGGTGCAAGTCGTAGAACAGCATTCGCGATCCGACGTGCACATTTCGCGAGTCGCTCCGCACTCATCACCATCTCCTTCGCACGCGAGTGGATCGCCCGAGCACGTACCGGAGCAGCAGTTGTGGATCGGAGCTTCCACAGTCACATCCGACAAGCACCACCACAACCCACACTCCTCTGACCACATCTCACTTTACAGAGCCGTGGTTGGTGGATGCCGTAGTGAAATCCCCGACGGCCGTGTTTGGTCTCAACGTGTTACGCGCGAAACAGGTGGATCCCCGTCTTTCGCTTCGAAGCGACTGAAGTAGTTTGAAGTGATGCCCAAAGTCATCGCACTTGGTTTTCTCGTTGCATGTGGTTGGCCCGAAAGCGTCGACATCACGGACGCGCAGATGAGCGGCGCGGCCGACGGTCTGCAGGTCATGGACATGTCCACTACGCAAGCCTTGCCGACGATCGCTTGTACGTGAGTCTTCACGGAATCAGTGACCACGGCGTGCTCATGCAAGGAATTGGGATCGACGGAATCTCAACGCTCCGCGTCGGTGACGAGCTCCACGACGACGGCGACGCCGAAAGCCAGCTGCGTGTGCGTGGTTGTTCAGGGCCTGTTGTCGACGACTGGACGTTCGACAGCCGTGCTCATCGTGCGCGCCTTGAAGTCGTCGACGCGGGACCCGGACAAATCGGACTTCGTGTGCACGCCGTGTTCAGCGATCCCTACCTAATCGATGAATACAGCGTGGACTCGTCGCTGGTCGTCGAGATCCTCGAAAGCGTCGAGTAGACCCAGCGAGGCACCGAAACAACAAAACCCCCGACGAAGCGGGGGTTACTGGGTGCCCAGACCAGGAATCGAACCAGGGACACGGGGATTTTCAATCCCCTGCTCTACCAACTGAGCTATCTGGGCGGGCTCCAAATCCAACGTTTGGAGGACGCGGAACCTAGCTCCGTCGCCCCAAACTTGCCAGCTTCTAGCGCCACAACGCTAAAATAGGCGCAGAATGACGGTCGACCCTGCAACTGCCGCGTTTCGCCGCCTCTTGGCCGATGGTGCTTCGGGCGGTCAGGCCAAGGTCGACGCTCTCGTGGCCCTCTCACAACGCACGGTGTTCGTCGCGACGTGGACGCCCGGTGGCGACGACTTCCGAACACTGGTCAACAGCAACGGCCAAAACGCCCTCCCCCTCTTCACCGATCCCGAACAACTCCAACTCGCTGGCCAACGGCTCGGTTGGGTCGGTCCCGACGGTTCGGTCACCCACCGCGAAGTCGGCGCACGACAAGCGTTCACGCACCTTGTCAGCCACAGTCTCGGCTTTCTGATCGTGGACATCGCCTCCGAGCATTCGCTCGAAGCGGAACGAGCTGAGATCGAACCGCTGCTGAGTTCGCGACGCACCGACTCCGCAGGTCCCTTCGCCGCGGTCGGACGAATCAGCGAGACCATGCTTCAAGCGGTCAAGCCCACCCCGCGTCCCATGGAAGCGGTCAAACCGCCGACCGATCTTCCACTGGGTGCGATGGAAGGCGGACTGCCCGCAGCCGGTGCACGTCCACCGAGCACGCCACCGTCGAGTCCTCCGGGTCCGCCTCCAGGTGTCACGGCAACGACGTCCAAGGACGGCGTATCACCCCAGGCCACATTTGGTAGCGGCGCGAGCAGTGTGTCGGTTCAACCGATGACGGACCCACCGCCCGACGCGTTGCTCGATGCACTGAGTGCAGTGCTTCGTGGCTTTCCAGAAGTGGAGTGGGCTTCGTTCTTCGTCGCAGCCCGCGGACCCACAGACGCTCGCCCGACGGTTGGGCTTCGCGTGGACACCAGCTATCGGCAACGGATCAACGAGATCATCCGCGGATTGCGTGATGCAGCCGACGGAAAAGGCGCCACGGTCGACGTGATGTTGCTCGACGATCCAAAGCTCGTGCGCGATGCCCGCTCCCAGGCCATCGTCTTCTTCCCTTGGCGAAGACGCCCCACGACCTAGCGTTCGGCACCCAGCCGCCGAAGATGATCGCGCCGCCTCCTGGGGAGGTTGCACGTGCGTGGATCGATCGGCTCGCGCTCAGTGAGTCGCCTGCGTTCACCGCTCGACGTGCACGCCGCGAAGAAGCCACTGGTGCGCCTCAAGACCCCATCGTGTGGACACGAGCACGTGGCAGCAACGTCGAAGACGTCGATGGGAATCGCTACGTCGATCTGACTTCAGGCTTTGGCGCCTGTGCTGTAGGTCACGCACACCCCAAAGTCGTTGCCGCGATCCAATCCCAAAGCGAAACGCTGATTCACGCTTTGGGTGACTTCCATCCGTCCGACATCAAGATCCAACTGCTCGAGCGCTTGTGCTCACTTGCGCCGTGGGACGCACGCGCGATCCTGAGTTCCAACGGAAGTGACGCCGTCGAATCTGCGCTCAAGACCGCGGCCATCGCCACCGGACGACCTGGGGTCTTGGCATTTGAAGGTGGCTATCACGGTCTCTCGCTGGGCGCGTTGGCGGCGTGTGGATACAGCGAGAGCTTTCGCTCGCCCTTCGCCCAGCAACTCAATCCGCACGTTCGGTGGGCCGCTTGGCCGGACATTGGGGATGCGCGGTCGAAGATGGACTCCACCATCGGCGCAATCCTGGTCGAGCCCATTCAAGGTCGTGGAGGCATTCGCGTACCTCCGCCGGAGTTTCTCCAAGAGCTTGCCCAGCTCGCGCATCAACATGGCGCGCTGCTCATCGTGGACGAGATTCTGACCGGACTCGGTCGATGTGGCGTTCGCTGGGTCTCCGCAGGCCATGCCGACATTCTCTGCGCCGGAAAAGCTCTCGGCGGAGGGCTCCCGGTGAGCGCGTGCATCGCGAAAGCCGAGGTCATGAGTGCGTGGGGCGACCCATCGGGCGAGGCGATCCACACCGGAACCTTCTACGGCCACCCGCTTGGCTGTGCCGCCGCGTTGGCTGCCTTGGACCTGTTGGACGAACTGCAGGAGCAGGCCAAGACGCTTGGTGAACAGTTCGCGACACGACTCTCAGAAAGTGGATTCCGAGTCGAGGGCCAGGGAATGATGCTCGGCGTGCGCTTCGACCACTCGGTTCTCCCCTTGGTGCATGAACTTCTCCGGCACGGATACCTCACGCTGCCCGCGGGGCGTGATGCGACCACTCTGGAGCTTTTGCCCGCGCTGACGATCGAGCCTTCTTTGCTGGACGCGTTCGTCACCACGCTTCAAGAACTGGCGTAATCGTGGAACAGCAGCGCAGCGCACTCCGCACACGCATCCTCAAGCTTCTGGCCAACCCGGGGCACGACGACTACGCACGCACGCGCGACGCGTTGCTTGCCGACATTGCAGCGTTTCAAGCGGAACACGTTCCGGCGTACCAACGACTGGTTAAAGCACGGGGCGTGGGTGCCGCCCTTCCGACCGACGTGTTTCGACATGCACGCATCGCCGTTCATCCCCCCAGCAAAGACGAGCGCGTGTTCCGAACCTCGGGAACCACCGTCGCCGCGCGTGGAGCGCATCACTTCCGGGCGCTGGAGCTCTACGATCGAGTCGCGGAGATTTGGGCGCGTCGCATGCTCTTCGGTGAACAGCCGGCGCGCTTGGTGGTTCTGGCACCAAGCGAAAGCGAAGCGCCGGACTCGTCGCTTTCGTACATGCTCTCGCGTTTTGGAGAGTGGTTCGGTCCGATCTATCCGGTGTGGCCGATCGACAAGCAGACCCTGATTCGGGTTCTCAACTCGCACGAACGTACGATTGTGTTGGGCACCAGCTTTGCGTTTGTGCACGCCGAAGAAGCACTCGGAACACACCGCTTCCAACTCGCTGAGGGCAGTCGAATCATGCAGACCGGCGGCTTCAAAGGGCGCTCTCGCGAGTACGACAAAGCCGAGATGCAGACACTGCTCGCAGCGCGCTACGGCGTCGCGGAGAGCCAAGTCATCGGCGAGTACGGGATGACCGAACTGAGTTCTCAAGCCTACGAGACCACCTCAGAGCACCCACGACACTATCGTTTTGGTCCCTGGGTGCGCATCGACATCGTCGACCCGGTAACGCTCGAGCCGACCGATGGTATCGGCCTTCTCCGCGTCGACGATCCGGCCAACCTCGACAGCTGCTGCATGCTGCAAACCGCCGACCGTGCGCGACGCGTAGGAGATGGTTTTGAATTGCTGGGGCGTGCTCGCGGTGCGGTTCCTCGCGGTTGCTCACTCGCCGTCGAAGAAGCCTTGGGCTAGATCGTCGATGTGAACGGTCCATACCGACAAGGCGGGGCTGAGGCTCTCGCACAGACTGCGATGTCGTTGCGTGCACGCGCGAGCGATCTCAATGCGCCGTCGGATCGCGACCTTGAGGCACTGGTGAAAGCGGTGCGCTGGCTGGCGGACGACGCAACACTTCGATCGCGGCTCGCGGACTCGGCCGGACTCAGCGAAGCGATGGTCGAATGGGGACTGCGCACAACCACGGAGACACTGAGCGTAGAGTGCCTGCAAGCGCTTCGCGAAAGCGCCGGTCTGGATGGTTGGTCCACCGACAACCAAGCAGCACTATGTGCAGTCGTCCTTTCCGGCAACGTGTTCACCGCGTGTGTGCGGGCTCTCGTCATTCCGCTCGCATTGGGTGTACCGGTGGTCGCCAAGGCTTCGGGGCGAGACGACGCTCTGGCACACGCGCTTTGGCAGCGACTCCCCGAACCGTTTCAACACGCCTGCAAAGTCGTCACGTTCGGTCGCGACGACGACGATGCAACGCGCGCGCTCTTGGAACACGCAGACGTCGTACACGTCTACGGCAGCGACGCTTCGCTCCAATCAGTGCGAGGTCTAACGAGTGCTTCGACGCTCTTTGTCCCTCATGGGCACGGTGTTGGGGTCGCGGTGCTTCGGCACGATCCAGACGACGCACAACTTCGATCGCTTTGCGACGCGCTCGCGCTTGATGTCGCCGCGTACGACCAGCGCGGTTGTCTTTCGCCGCACGAAGTTTGGGTGTGGGAAGCGGAGCCCGAACGCGTCGCACAACAACTGTCCAACGCGCTTGCTCGGATCGAGATGCAGTTGCCACGCGGTTCACAACCGACCGAGTCTGTTGCAGCACAACGTCGCTGGCGCGATGTCGCGAGCAGTCTTGGTGCTGTGTTCGAAGGCCCAACCCACGCGGTCGCCGCGGTGAACGAACGCCTCGACGCGGTGGCGGGAAGACATGTCCGTGTTGTGCAGATGGACGACGCGCGCGCAGCCGCTCAACTTCACGCCTGGGGTCGAACTCTCAAGGCACTGGGCTACGCACCTCTTCCTGGACACGCGGTGATTCCGGTCGCGATTCCACGTGGTGTCGCGCCGCGATGCTCGCCTTGGGGCACGATGCAAACACCGCCTTTCGACGCACACCAAGACGGTCGCCCGGCCTGGTTTGGCCACGCACTTCGCGCGCAGGTTTAGTTCAGACGCCGATGAAAAGGCGATGGCCGAAGTTTCGTTCCAGCTTGGACTGGAAGATCTTCGAGGCCGCGCTTTCGATGTCGTATTCGACGCGCAGGAACGAAAACGACCGGTCTTCGGAATCGAACACCGTATAGCTCGCGCGGTTGTCGTAGTCGCGAGGCTGACCCACGCTGCCGACACTGACGATGTACTTCGCGCCCTCTTCCAACTGGAAGTTCTGCGCGGGAAGCTCTTCAACTTCGCCGGGACGAAGCTTGAACACCTTGCACAAGTGCGAGTGACCGATAAGCGTCAAGTCACCGAGCTCGTCGTAAATCTGCAAACACTCGCGCGCTTGTTCGGGCGCGAAGATGTACTCGAACTCTTCGAGACGAAGCGGCGAGCCGTGGCAAAGATGAACACCGCAGTCGAGCTCGTGCTTGTACGGAAGACTCTTGAGCCAGCTCAAGTTCTCGGGAGAGAGAACCGTCGCGTGCAGGTCCAACGCTTGGCGCGCAGCCTCGTAGTAGTACGAGTAGTCCATGCGTCCGGCGACCGCGGCATCGTGGTTTCCGAGGATCGTGACCTGCGCGGTTTCACGCACAACGTCAGCACATTCGTTCGGACTTGCGCCGTAGCCAACGACGTCCCCCAAACAGTAGTACTCGTCGATCTCTTGCGACTGAAAACCAGCCATCACAGCGCTGAGCGCTTCGATGTTGGCGTGGACGTCGCTGAAGATTCCGAGCCTCATGGGGAAGGTTGGTTGTAGAGCCCTGAGAGGCTTTTGTCCATCAGTGCAACGGTCCTACGCACGTGTCCTTACGATACCCTACTTGGCTCCACGCCGAGCGCTGCATTGCGTCAAAGCCCCTCGAGTGCTGCGTAGAAGCGCCGAGTGAACGTAAAAATCGGGACTTCCGCGTTCTCCTCCCCTGAATCGGGGTCACGTGCGGCCTTCCGATGAGTCTCCGCCAAGTCACGTTGCGTCAGGACTTCGACGGCGATGGCGCGAACTTGGTCGTTCTTGTCCGACTCGAGTTCTTTGACCTTATCGGGCGCGTTTTCGGCGAGATGAGCCAGGGTATAGGCGAAGCGATCCCGTGCTCCCTTCGGGTCGCGCATCGCGCGCGAGAGGGTTCGGACGATCCCACCACCATACTCGCCAAGAACACGACCGACCTCCCACCAGACCTCGGTGGGCTCTGTCTGAAGCAGCTGAACCAAGGGAGCGATCGAGCGCCGCAGCTTGAGTTCACCTAACGCCAACGCCGAGGCCTGACGCACGAAGGTCTTTCGAGCGTTGAGCCCGTCGATCAGAACATCCGCCGCGGCTTCGCCAAACTGCGTCACGCGCGGGGCGATCTCAAGCACCTCATCGCGCGGCATCTTCCGAACGGCCTTGTACACCGGCCCCAGCAACTCCGCGTCGCCTTTGTCCAACAGCCTCAGCGCTGCATCACGTCGATGCTTGGGGTGCTCGAGCAACTCAACCAACCCATCGACCCCCATCTGTTCGAGATCCGCAGCTTCAACGTCAACGTCGTTGCCACCACTGAGTTGAGACTTGGCGGCCCACGCCGCTTCCGTGATCGCGGGGTCGAGTTTCAACTCGAGCTCTTCGGCGGCTTCGAGAAGTTGCTCCCAGTTCCGCACCGTCACCTCGGCGCTGAGTCCGCCGCGGTCTTCGTGCGCCGCAGTCTTCGCAAACGCTTCGACTTGCTGGCTGACCAACTCACCCGGTTCGGATGCGACACCCAGAGAAACAGCGCGCGAAAGCAGGCCTTTGGGAAGCGCGATCCCGTGGCTCAACGCGTCGCTGAGAATCCGTCGAAACGCGTCATCGACGACCGAGCGTGGAATCGACAGCGCAAGCAACGCCATGTCGAGTTTGGCGGGTGCACTCCACTTTGCCAACGATGCGACGTTCGCAAATGCAGCCGCTGCATCGGCGGCGCGATCGGACAACTCAAAGGGATGACCACGAAGCTTCACCGGCGGGGGCGCGGCCAACGCGCGTTCGAGCGCGGTTGCCGGATCTCCATTGGCTTCAGCACGGTCGGCTTGCTCGAGTGCCAGCTCGAGGTTGTGCTTGCGCGCCATCGCCGAGATCTCGAGCGACCGTTCAAAGCGACCCTCGGGCCCGAACAACGCAACCGTCACCGCAAAGTCTTCGAGCAACCGGTCCAGAAGATCGCGATCTTCTTTCTTGAGTGGATCGAGAGCAGCGCGTCGCACGTACGGTCGGGGGTCAGACCACTCGACGAGCGTGAGCAGGATGACGGGGTACGTCTCGATCAACATGTACTGAACGAGAAGCTCGACATCATCGCCGCGAAACGCACTTTCGTGACCCTCGCTTAAGCGCGCGAAGAGCCACGGTTGATCGGCCATACCCGCGACCATTTCGATCTGCGGATCGGAGTAAAACGCGTCGGGTGGAGTGGCGGGAGTCGGCAGAATCGACTTGCTCTTCCGCGGCGCCTCTTCCTCCTCTTCGCTCGGTCGGACCACGGTTTCGCCGCCGTCCAAATCCTCAACGTGCCCTTCCAAATCATCTTCGAGCACGTCGTCAGCGAGCGACACCACCTCGTCTGGAGACACCTCTTCGAGATCGTCCGGTTCGAGTGCTTCGACGTCGCCAACGAGATCGTCTTCGACCAGATCCTCGGCTTCCAAGAGCTCGTCACCATCAAGCACGTCGGCGTCCAAGACATCGGCGTCCAAGACATCGGCGTGCACGTCGTCGTCGTGTTCGTCGGCATCCAACGCTTGAACCGAATCCGCCAAGCTATCGGGTTCGTCCATCAGCTGAACGGAATCGACGAGACTCGTTTCTTCTTCGCCAGGGTTGGTGATCTCGCCCGGCAACTCTGTGAGCGCCGCTTCGCGTTCGCGCAGAGACTCAAATCGCGCGTCCATCTCCTGTTCGCGCATGTCGAGCTCGCGCCGCATGGCCTCCAGACGCTCACGTTCGACTGCAAGTCCATCTGCCTGAGCAGCTCGTTCCTGCGAGAGCGTGCGTCCGGTCTCGAGATACGCCCGCAAACCATCCGGTCCAATGACGAGGTCGCCACGATCGACGTAGACCGGCACGGGCGCTTGCGGATCCGCCGCGAGTCGGCCAAGGAGAGCAGCGCGTTCGCCGAGCAAGTGATGCTGACTCGACTCTGGAACCACCAACACAAAAAGACGCGCGTCAGGGTCGTGGTAGACGTAACTGCACGCGATGACGCGACCGTCTTCCAGCTGATGAAGCGTGCCTCGCAGAGCCGCGTCGCCCAGCTGAGGGTGCGTACGCACGTTGACGACGCGGTAGACCTGCCGCGTCGCAAATCCGCCCCCCGCAACCGGCACGTGGATGGCCTCCTGGCGCGTCTGACCTTCCTTGCCTTCGTACTCCAGCTGCTCAACCATCAGGTTCTTTGATCGGTTATCACATTTTCTTGGAGGGTTTGATGCAAACCCTCAGGACCCCATCATGAGCGTCCCTACACATGTTCAGGATCTCGCCACCGCGTGTGTCGCCTCCGTCAAGGCCACGATCGGTGTCGAACTCGACTTCAGCCACGAAACCCTCCCCCTCTTGGACCACTACGCGCGCGACGTCGAAGCGGCCACAGAAGAGATTCTCCAGCTCGTGGCACCGATGACAGGCGCCTATTTCGGCGAGGTCGTGCGGCGCCACCTCGATTCAGCAAGGTGGCACGCACCGCCGGATGAGTACCCGGAATGGCGACTCGAGATGGAACACGTGTTTTTGTGCTTCAACCCGATCGGAACCGCGCTCGAGGTCATTTCAACCGCGGACACCGATGGGTGGTCTTCACACCTGCGCACACGCAAGAGCGATGAAGTGTTGGTCAAACACGCACTCAAGGTGTTCGGCGACGTTCGAGAAGACGACTACTACACCTTCTCGATTCGCTTCGAGACGATCGAGCAAGTGTTCGAGGGACTGACGCGCCAGCTCAAGAAGGGCGAAGAGCCGTTCCTCGGAACGCAGGACTACGCGCGCGAGATCCTCAAAGAGCTGAACTAGAGCACATCTCAAAACTCCCGCCCGTCGATCCGCCGTCAGAGTGCGTAAGATGGTGCGTCCGCGAACCGAGGAAATATGTCGCATTTTCGAGCGTGAGGGGATGGCACCAGGTTGCGTGCTGTGGCCGCGTAGCGGCCGGCGGGAGTTTTGAGATGTGCTCTGGTTTACTTGCTCGCCTGTTCGCTGGGTGCGTTTGCAGGCGGCGGTTCATCGGCCGGAAGAAAGCGCGAGTACCAACGTCGCATCAGATGCACGGGGCCGTCGCCCTTCACCAACATTGGACGCTTCTTGTAGCGCTTGGTCTCCCAGATCTCGACGTCCTGCATCCACTGCGTGACCCAGCTTCCGACGACGTACTCCACCAATGCACGCGGAATGTGTGGCTCGGCGTACCAACGAAAACGGGTTCGTTGTTCGAGCGGTGCTTCCGGCGTGTGGGTTTGAAACAGGACGATGCGACCCATGCGCGGAACATCGAAGTGAAACGATACGACTCCACCCGGCCCGGCAATGCAGATCGCCGCTTTCGCGTCCGCGTTGGGAACCGTACGTCCGGCAACCTCTAGGCGCGCGTGGTTTTTGAACCACGCGACGTGCGACTCGTCTTGGTCCAGTTCCCAACTCGCTTCGTGGCGGACCGTCACACCTGGAACACGCAGTCCGGTCCACGGCACGAACATCTCTCCGTGCAGTGGTGAGAAGTGCTGGAAGTCCACGCTGTTCTCCGCGAACTCCACGATGTGCATTCGAACGATGCCTGCGTCGTAGTCGCCTCGATGAACCAACTCTCCGATGTCAATCGGTTCGAACGAGGGCAATCGATGTATCTCTTCGCCGAAGAAAATACTCACGAAGCCGTAGCGTTCGTCGACCTGCCACGAACGCGTCTTGAGGCTTTTCTTGAGCGTGTCGTTATACGGGATGTGCGTCACGCAACCCTCGCCGTCGAAACGCCACTTGTGAAACGGACACTCAATGCAGTCGCCGTTGACGCGTCCCAGTGAAAGATCCGCGCCCTGATGCGGACACGTTGAATCGAGCACGTGCGGCTGCCCCGACTCACCGCGAAACACCACGAACGAGTGCCCAAGCGCATCGACGCGAACGGGGGAGTCGAGTTCGTCGCTTCGCGCAAGCACATACCAACCGTGCGGATACGGATGCGGGTATTCGGACTCGCGAATCTGCTCCACATCGGCGCGGGGGACTCGTCGCGGTTTGCGTCCCAGGCTCAGAAGCCGATCTCGAACGCGTTGGGACACCTTCCGACGAATGCGCATGCGAAACTATACACGCTCACTCGTCGTTGGCAGGCGGTACCCAGCGCGGCAGACGAAGATGCCCTGGAACTGTCACGGGTTGGAGACCCGCGTACTGCAGTCCAAAGGGTCGCATCGCGCCCACCCGGTAGGTGCCAGGTTCAAGACCGACGAAGTGCGCGGTCGCGCCCTGCTCCACCCAACCGATGGGTGTCCCCTGAACGGTCACGATCATGCGGGCTCGCCCTCGGTTGGTCAGCCGAATGCCTTCGCCTGGAGCATCCTCGGCAGGTGTCGGACGTGGTCCTGGATCGCGTCGAATCTGTCGCATCAAGTCCGGCGTCAGGAATGCCCGGCTTTCCGCTCTGGGCACGGGTGCAGGTGGGTCCACGTGATCGGCGCGCAATGCACGACGCGGCAATTGAACGCCGACATCCGCAGTGCGTTCAGCCCGCCACAACCCCACGCGAAAGTCCGGCGGTGAACCACCATCACCGCATCGACGGGCCAGCGTGTCCACGGACGCATTGAGCCATTCCGCGATGAAGCGACAGAGCAAGTCACCCGGTCCGATCTGTTCATCGTTGGGTGGAGGTCGCACCCGGTGACTCGGTTCAAACCGCAGCCGACCGCCCTCAAACCACTGTGCGAGCTGGCCGGGTCCGAGAGGACGACCACCTTCGCCGTCGAAGAGATACACACCTGGAGCATCCCTGCGCAGGCGGACTTCGGAGCCCGCGCCCACGGGCCATCCCGCACCCGAGAATCGTGCGCGCAGCCGATCCCGCGACACATCGATGTAGAGTTCACCGCTGGGTCTCGGCACCGTGTCCGACGCGACGCCCAGGTTGGCAGGAACGCGTAGCGCAACCCGGTAGACCAATCGGCGCGCCACTTCGGGTTGGTCGTTTGCGTAGTCCCCGTCGTCGGCAAAGGCCGGAACGATGTGCTGCTCATCGCCCTGGGTAGGCTCGTCCTGGGTCGTGGGCGCGTACACCTCTTCGACCGCGGTTGGCTCCAGGTCTGGAAGCTCTTCCGGCGGCAGCGAAGGCGGTGTCAGCTCGCGCTGCTCGCACGCCCAAAGGCACACGGCAACGCCCAGTGCCATACGCCAACACATCTAGAACTCGAAAACGACTTGTCCGTCTTGGTCGTTACCGAGGTTGTCCCCGTCCGGGACTGTGACCGCAATCGCAATCACCGCACCCAACACAACGGCTCCGCCGATCGCAGTCCAGAACCACCACTGCTTGATCAGCGCGTCCTCGTCGTCGTCGTCGTCGTCGTTGTTGGTGTTGTTCGCCCAGTTGTTCTCCTGGCCGATGATCTGCTCGTTGTCCTCGCCGACCGCTGGGCGAAGCACGTTCTCCATACCCTGGCTGATCGAGCGTTGAACGGTGGCTTCTAGCTCTCCAAACGCGCGAGGTGCTTGCACCTCACCACGCAGGATTCGTCGCTGCGACTGGACGTCGAACATGACGAGTTCGAGCTTCACCGTGTCTTGTGAGTCACCGTAGGACACGCGGATCACCCCGATCTTGTCGAGTTGCAACATCTGCGCGACCTCAGCGATCGGCCCATCACCCACCTCGAGTTCGTGGCCGGTGATGCCGCGCACCAAGTCAGGCAGCGCTTCGTACTCTTCATGCGCCATCAAGAACGACGCGACGTTTTGCTGGCGCTGACGACGCGTGATGCTGACGTTCTCGATGTAAGGCGTTGCGCCTGGTGAGGTCACACGAACGCTGTGTTCGCCGCGTGCCAGACCTTCGACGGCAACCGGGGTCGTACCGCGCGGAATGAAGTCGACGTAAGCCACCGCACCGGGCGGGTCACTCTCGACCACGATCGAGCCGTCGGTTGCGCGCGGTGCGGCGTCTTCGTAGCGGCTCACTACTTCCGGCGGAAACTCGTTTGGGTCGGGCCGAATGTGCGGCATCTGCACGTGCAAACGCTGGAAGGTTGCGCGTGCACCGCGGGTGTCTCCGTTGAACGCCTGGGCTGCACCGAGATAGAGCAGCGCGTTTCCAAGGTCTGACGGGTCTTCCAGCGCGGACAACGCTTGGTTGAAGTTGTCGACGGCGGCTTCCAAGAGCTGCGTGGCCTCATCCAAGTTCAGGTCGACGTATGCGGCGCGCCCTTCCGTGAGAAGACGTCGCGCTTCGATCAACTTGGCCAGGGTGTTGTCGTCGTACCCGAGAAAGCGCTGATCCGCAGATTGCCAGTCCGCGCCCTCCACGTTGCGCAGCGCTGCGCGTGCTGCAGCTGCAGCCCTGCCCGCCTCATCTTCCAACTCAGGTTCAATCGCCGCCGCCACCACGTAAACGCGTTGAACGGCAACCGGACCATCCTGCGCCTGGACCGTGTTTCTTGCCGTTCCGACAAGCAGCAACGCAATCACAAGCAAGCGAGCAGTGGGCTGCAACAGACTCAACTGGCGATGTCCTTCATCAACGCGGCCAAGTTGGGATCCTCGGCCAATGTGGTTCGAATGTGCTCTTCGAGTTGGGCGCGGCCTGCATCGTCGAGCATCTGGGCCATCGGCCCTTCGAGAGCGCGTGCCACGAGCCGGTCGACCGCCGTCTGTGCGTCGATACGACCGGCTTGTAAGTCCGCCACGATGTCCGCGGTGGCGTTCGTCGCTTCCACTCCGCCTGCGGCAGGAGTCTCTGCTGCGCCCATCGCCTCCCGAAACGCTTCCGCTTTGTCTGCCGATCCCTCTTTTGCAGCATCGGTCGCTGCAGCGGGATCGACCGGCGGCTTTCCGCCCGGCGGTTTGATCGGTGAGGTCATTGGACTGCCGGAGAGTAACGAAGATCGCCGACAAACGCATCAAGCATCGATGCGCTCAAACCGCGCTAACGCACGTTGTTGATGACGGATTTTGCCGTGTCATGACGCGCTTTCATCACGTTGGACACCGTCGTGAACTGACGCTGCTCCATCGAGATCTGCTGCTGAAGCTCAAGCAGCTGCATCGACTGACTCGTGCTGTCCGCGAGCGCGCTCGACATCCCGCCGGGCGTCGTCCCTGCTCCGCCGGGACCCTCTGCACTCGCTGTCGCGCCACCTTGAGCAGCACTCGCAGCACCACGCACCGCAGCGGTAAGAACCGAACCACCCGGAGCAAGACCAGCAAGCTGCTCCACGCCTGTCAGTAGATCGCTGGCACCCTGACCCAATGCATCTCGAAAACGCTCACCCGCCGGACGGGGTGTTACCCGCGCAGCCGTGTTGCGCACCTGGACCTGGACCTGTGGCCGATCGCCAATTCGACTCGACATCGCATACCTCCTTGGGATGTTGGTCGCGAAGGAAGGAACCCGGCGCGACAACCCCTTTTCGGCGTGTGTCGAGCTCAGTTGCGCGAAAAGCGTCAATCCTTGACGATATGTTCGTCGGCCCACATGAATAATGTGGGTAGGCCGCCTATCTTTCTGTGATGAAGCAACCGCTCCAAATCGTTGATGAGGACGCCGTCGAGGAAGAAACCCTGACGACCGGCGACATGGCTCGTCAAAGCGAGAGCACGTTGCGTACGGTGCGCTTCTACGAACAAGAGGGTCTGATCACGCCCAAAGCTCGATCCGGCGGAGGACGTCGACTCTTCGCCAAGAGCGAACTCGCCAAGCTTCAGCTCGCATTGGATCTGCGCGCGGCGGGGTTGTCGCTGCAAGACATCAAAGAACTCTTCGACCTTAAGAGGCGCTACGACTCGCCCCAGGACGCGTCCGAAGAGATCACCAGTATTTTGGCTCGTCAGATCGAGGCGATGCACGAGAAAATCGCGACGCTTCGTCGTCTCCGGGAAGAGCTCTCGTCGATGGTTCAAGTGATCAGCGAATGCAAGCAATGCGACGATGGCTCGTTTCCCGAACACTGCCACGAGTGTGATGTGATGGACCGCCCGAAACTGCCGCGCGCGGTCCACGTCCTCTGGAGCTAGATGCCCGACTTCGACGCTGCTGCTCGCGCAATTGAATCGTTCTTGGCCGCATTGGGACATCCCATTGACGGGGATCCAGAACTGGCCGAAACCCCTGCGCGCGTTGCCGAGGCGTTCCACAACGACTTGTTGTCCGGTTATCGCGAGGATCCGAAAGAGATCTTGTCCGAACACTGTGCATCAGACGCCAAAGGTTTGGTGTTGTTGACCGGTATCCACACCACCGCGGTGTGTCCGCATCACCTGCTTCCTGCCACGGGTGTGAGCCACGTTGCATACCGACCCTCCACCAATGTTGTGGGCTTGGGTGCCCTCGCGCGCCTGGTGAACTGCTATGCGCGCCGGTTGATCCTGCAAGAAGACCTCGCACAAAAAGTCGTGGAAGCACTGGTGACCCACTTGGGCGCGCAATCGGCTGGATGCGTGATCGATCTGGCGCCCACCTGCATGATCGCGCGAGGTGAACGCCAAGTTGGTGCACGCGCGATCGCTACGGCGTTTGCCGGCAAGGACGACCCCGAACTGCGATCGGCACTTCTGAACCGATGAACGAACCGCCCGAGCCTCTGAGCGCGAGTGAACTCGCCGCGCTACCGGTGTTTCCGCTGCCGCGGGCCGTGTTCTTTCCGGGCAGCACACTTCCGCTGCATCTCTTTGAGCCGCGGTATCGCGCGTTGGCCGAGCACTGTATCTCCGAGGGTCCCAAAGCCATGGCGATTGCTCTGCTCGAGCCTGGATACGAAGCGGACTACGAGGGTCGGCCACCCATTCATCGCGTCGCCGGTGCAGGGCGCATCATCGCGCACGAACAAAACCCCGACGGCACCCACGATGTGATCCTGCACGGCACCCAACGGGTCGCACTGGACGAGTTGGACGTCTCGAAGCCATTTCGACTTGCGAAGGCCACCGCCTTGGTCAGCGCAAACACGACGGTTCCGAAAGGTGACGTGCTCGCGCTATTTAGTTGCGCATCACGCGTGGCAGAGGTCGTTCGGCGACGTCATCCCGAGTTCAACTTGGGTGTGACTCCGGGTGAGCCTGCTGCATACGTTGCCGATATCCTCGCGGATCGATTCGTGGCTGAGCCGGATCGGCGTCAGGCGATTTTGGAAGCTCTCGATCCGGCTGTGCGCGTTGCGCTGGTGACCGAATCAATCGGTGAGCTCTTGCTCATGTTGGCCGAGCAAGAGCTGCCGAGCTGAGGGTTTGGGGTTTGGGGTTTGTCCGCTACTGAGCAGCTACCAGCTACTCCGCAGCAGGAACTGCCAAATCGAAGTCGACCTGGTGACCCATCCGCGCACGCTTGGTTTCGAGATACCCGCGGTTGAGCTCGTGCGGTTCCACGAGATGACGCACCCGACGCGTGACCACGATCCCCTCTGAGCGCAGACCTTCGACCTTCGCTGGGTTGTTGGTCATGAGCTGAATCGAGCGGACGCCCATGTCTTCCAACATGGCTGCAGCCATGTCGTAGCGCCGCAGATCGTCTTCAAAACCCAACACGCGGTTGGCGTCGACCGTGTCGTAGCCCTGCTGCTGCTTGTGATAGACGCGCAGCTTGTCGCCAAGGCCAATGCCTCGGCCTTCTTGGCGCAGGTAAAGCACCACGCCTCGACCTGCTGCGGCGATGCGCTTGAGTCCAAGGTCGAGTTGTTCGCGGCAGTCGCACTTGAGCGAGTGCAGAACCTCGCCGGTGAGACACTCGCTGTGGACGCGCGTGAGTACGTCCTCACCGCCTGCAACATCGCCCATCACAATGGCGAGATGTTCGTTGGGGTTGCCTTCCTCGCGGAATGCAATGACTTGAAAGGTGGCGTACTCCGTGGGGAGGCGGCACTCCGAGTACCGCAAGACCGTCGGAATGGTCACTTTGTGTTCTACTTTCGTCACGACCGATCGCGGCCTGGACCGGTCTCGGCTCTGTTTTTGTCTGAGACCACCTTCATCGTCCTCTACGAATCGGGTGTGTATCCCGGAGGGGTGAGAGCTTCCCCTGCCGCCATTGAACTTAGGTGCGCGCAGCCATCCGTCAAGGCAACAGACCGAGACGCATCGTTCCATTTGGGTGATCCCGCAGCAATTCCGCGTGATCTCTCTGCGTTTTTCTTCAGTCGTCGCGGCTTTGCTCTTCGAGCAGTAGCGCTTGTTGATGGGATCGAAGTGCATCGACGACGCCGTGAATGTCGCCATCCATGATCTTGTCCAAGCTGTGAAGCGTCAGTTGGATCCGGTGATCGGTCACGCGGTTCTGCGGGTAGTTGTACGTCCGGATCTTTTCGGAACGCTCACCGGTACCGACCATCGTGCGTCGCTCGTCACGCCGCGCGAGCGCTTGTTCTCGCTCGGCTTGTTCCAAGAGCTTCGCGCGCAAGATCGCCATGGCCTTGGCCAAGTTCTGATGCTGTGAACGCTCTTGTTCCGAGCGCACCATGATGCCCGTCGGAATGTGCAGGAGGTTGATCGCCGAGTTGGTCGTGTTGACCTTCTGACCACCCGCACCACTTGCCGCGGTTTTGGTGATCTGCAGTTCCTTGGGATCGATGTCGACGTCAACTTCTTCAGCCTCGGGCATCACGGCAACCGTGGCGGTCGAAGTATGAATCCGGCCTTGCGACTCGGTTGCGGGAACGCGCTGAACGCGGTGCACACCGCCCTCGAAGCGAAGCTGCGAGTACACGCGGTCGCCCGTGACCATGGCGATGACTTCTTTGATGCCACCTACACTCGCTGCGCTTCGCGACATCACGTCGATCTTCCAGCCGCGCCGCTCGGCGAAACGGCTGTACATGCGCAGTAGATCGGCAGCAAAGAGAGCGGCCTCTTCTCCGCCGGTACCCGCACGGATTTCGAGGATCGTGTTTCGCTCGTCGTTCGGATCTTTGGGGAGAAGCAAGAGATGCAGCTTCTCTTCGAGCTCTCCCTGTTCTTGCTCGAGTTCCGGAATCTCGGCTTCGGCCAACTCGCGCAGTTCCGGATCCTTGAGTGCTTCGCGATCGTCCTCGATCTGCTGCAGCACACTTTGAAACCGCGCAAAGGTGTCGACGAGCTCCTGAAGATCGGCGCGCTCTTTGGTCAGTTTGGTCAGTCGCTTGGGGTCACTCGCGATATGCGGCTGGCACAGCATCTCCTCGATTTCGGAGTGCCGTGCGGCAAGCGACTCAAGCTTCTTGAGGGGGAGCATCTGTCAGGTGAAGTCAGGTGTTTTGGAGAGGACGAAGCGTGGGAAGTGCGTCCATGAACCCATCGAACGAAGGAAAGACCAAGAGTTCTTCGTCGCTCGGCGCCTCGGCACCTACGCGATCGCGCCATGCCGCTGCTTCCATCGCCGCGATCGCAACTTCGATTTGATCGTCGTCGGGGCGGCGGGTGCTGATCTTCTGGAACAAGAAACCCGGGAGCAAGAACACGCGAAGCGGGCCTTGGGTCGCGTAGCGCGCGCTCAAACGCTGAAGTTCGTAGCTCAATCCCGCGATGACAGGCAGCAATCCCAAGCGCAGCGCCAAGATCGCAACCCAGCCAATGATGCCTTCGGCGTCGGGCAAGAGCAGCGGTGCGGCGATCGAACCGACCACGATCGAAACGATGACGACAACGACGAGAAACGTGGTCCCGCAGCGCGGATGCATCGTGGTTTGGGCACGCACGTTCTCGACAGTGAGCGGGAGCTCTTGCTCGTACGCGTTGATCGTCATGTGTTCGGCACCGTGGTACTGGAACACGCGTCGAATCTCCGGGATGCGCGAGATCGCTACGAGGTAGCCAAACACGATGAGCAGTTTGAAGCCGCCGATCACGATGTGATAGTTGGCGTCGCTCAGTCCGAAGTCGATCCCGAACAAGCGACCACTTCCACTCGCCAACAACTGCGGCAGTGCAATGAAGAGACCGAGTGCAAACACAGTCGAGAGCACCATCGCGAGCTTGCCACCTGCGCCGCTGGCTTGTTCGCGCTCTTCATCCGTCATCTGTTGATCGGCGCTGAAGTTGAGTGCGCGAAAACCCATGCTCAACGATTCGACCAACACACCAATGCCGCGAAGGAAGGGAACCTTCCATGCTTTGGATTGGAAGCGACTTTGATAAGCCTCCTCACGAACCACCAAACTACCGTCCGGTCGGCGGACAGCGACGGAGAGTCCGCCGGGTGAGCGCATCATCACGCCTTCGATCACGGCTTGGCCGCCGATATAAGGCTGTTTGGCGTCCTTTTCGGGCATCGGCGAAAGCATAGTCATCCGAGCTGGGGAGGCCACTGCTCGACACGCCGGAATCGACCGGCTGGCGAGACCCGCAATTCCTGCACAAACTTGCGGGGTTCCACCGCTTTTTGGGAGAAGCAAGAGAGTTATCAATGGGTCATAAGCGCATCCAGCTGATCGTTCGTGGGCGGGTTCAAGGCGTGTTCTTTCGCGCCACTGCTCAACGTGAGGCTCGACAACTCGGTCTGACGGGTTGGGTCAAGAACCGACCCGACAAGTCTGTCGAGATGGTCGTCGAAGGTGAGGAGGATGCGGTGAAGGACTTTCTTGCCTGGGCCCAACAGGGTCCCGCGACGGCACGCGTCGACGGAGTGGAAACCAAATGGCGGAGCTACACCGGGGAGTTCTCGGATTTCAGAATAGCGCAGCGCTAGCGCTGAGGCGCGAAGCGCCCGAAGCGCCCCGTGCCCGCGCCCATGCCCTTGCCCGAGTTGCTCTCGTCCTACTCGTTACCGCGCAAGCGCACGCCCAGTCCATCTCCGTCGACGACATCGAAACGTGGGCAGGCGACCTCCGCTCCGACGACTCCGAAGTTCGACGCAACGCCATCGAGCGCCTGAGCAACATGCCCGAGAGCGCGCTGCCCGCGATCGACGAACGCATTGCTCGCACGCGTCGCCAGATCATCGATGCGGAAGACGGATACGACGCGCTTCGGAACTTTCGTCATGCCACCGGGTCCCTTCGTGCCGACGACATGGTCGACATTGCCGAAGGCATTCCGCAAACGCTCGCGGAACGACGTAACCGCACGTACGGACGAACCGCCGAACGCGTTCTCATCATTCGTTCGCTCGAGCGCATGGGCACGGTCGACGCGCAACGTCGGATCGCCGATGTGTTTGGACTCACCAACGAGATGTGGAAGTGGGAAGCGCGTCGCATTGTCCAACGCATGGGCATGAGCCTTCTGCCGGGTCTGATCTTGGCGCGTGGCCACGACGATCGCGGTGTTCGCGAGTGGGCACGTGGCCATATCGACCGGCTCGGCATGAAGAATCCTGCCGATGCGCTCACTCTTGAAGACCCGCAGCTGCTCGCCCAGGTTATCGAGGCGTACACCGAGATTCGCGACCTCGACACGATGCCGGTGATCATCTCGTACGTGGGGCACGAGCATCCGCGTGTTCGGGAGGCTGCACGGAAAGCGTTCGAAACGTTTGGTCGGAACGGCATCTGGCAGCTGCGCGAAGGCATGCGCAACCAACTCGGACAACGTGCCGATGCGCGTTGGGGTTGGCGACGCACGATGCAGGAACTCTACGAAGGACTCGACGAGCAGCGTTTGGCTCCGTTCGCGGGTCGCGTGGACGAGGCGCTCAAGCTCGTCGACGAAGGTGACTACGAAGTCGCACGCATGGAGCTAGACCGACTGCTCTTGGAAGTCGCGCAGCCGCCGCGAAGCGGAGACGTTGCAGCCGCATACGCAACGCTCGCCGAAGCGATGGAAGACCCGTCGTTGTTCCGTCGTGCAGCTTGGCTCGCACCCGACCACCCGGAAGCCGCAGGCTGGCGTGCACACCTAGAGCTCCTTGAAGCCGAGTCACTTCGTGAAGAAGGCTTTGTCGATCCGGAGGCGTATCGACAAGTGCTCCAACACGACAACTCCGATGAAGCGCGCGCTGCAGCCGAAGAGGTGTTGGGTAGCGAAGAGACCGAGGAACTTGCCGCTCCAGTTCCAGAAGAGTCGTCGGCGTGGATGTGGCTTGTCGGCTTGCTTGCGCTTGCAGCGATCGGTGCAGGCGTCGCGTTCAAACGTGGGGACATTCGTATTCCGCAACGCCTTGTCGGGTTGAAGCTTCGTGGTCTGCCGACACTGCGTTCGCGTAAAGCCGCCGCCGAACCCGCACGCGCCATCGATGCGCAGATGATTTTCGGTCCTACGGATGCGCACGACACGCAACCCTTGGTTGATGTTCGCCCCGACGCACCGGCAGACGACCCCGACACGCAACCGGACGTTTCGATGGAGTCCTCTGCGACCGACGTGGTCGATGATCCCGACACCGAACCTGGGCTCGCAGAGGTTGACGAAACAGACGCTCCGCTCGCTGCGCTGATGTTTGGCGCGCCCTCGGCAACGCTCAAGGTCGACCCGATGACCATGGATCCGCGAGACGTCGACACTCTTCCGGGTGCTCCTGCGCCCTGAAACACCCACCTTGACCTGAGGCCGAGTCGCGCCATGGTCCGGGATGGCTGAAACCGAGGACTCTCCCCAGGACCGGGCTCCTTTCCTCGAGCAGATCAAATCGTTCAGTGGTGTCTTCTGGATCGCCAACTGGATGGAACTGGTCGAGCGCTTCGCCTACTACGGCGTCCGCGTTGTCTTGCCCGTGTACATGGTCCTCGCCATCAGCGACGGCGGTCCCGAACTAACGCACGTTCAGAAGGGAACGATCTACGCGCTGTGGTCCAAAGCTTCGTGCCGATCTTCACCGGCGGCTTCGCCGACCGCTACGGCTACAAGATCAACATCGCGATCTCCACGGTGCTCAAAATCGTGGGCTACCTCTTGATGGGGTACTGCATCCGCATCAGCGGCATGCTCGACGGGATGCCCTTGGCCGAAGCTCGCGCTGCAGGCACCGACAGCGTGTACGGCGTGTTCTTTGCGGGTGCGATGTTCCTCGCGTTGGGCACCGCCGTGTTCAAGCCCGGCTTGCAGGGATTGATCGCGCACGAGATGCCAGAGAAGTCCGCTTCGCTGGGTTGGTCGCTCTTCTACCAGATGGTGAACTGGGGCGGTTTCATCGGGCCCATGATCGCGGGTGTGTTGCGCGTACTCGAGTGGGAGTACGTGTTCCTCGCGTGTGCCATTGGCATCTGCCTCAACTTCATTCCGCTCTTCTTCTTCGCGGAACCCGAGCACGAAACCAAGGACATCCGCACGCCCATGACGGTGTTGAAGGAGTCGGTGTACGGCTTGCTCGAGCCGCGCCTGTTCTTCTTCACGATGGCGTTCGCCGGTTTCTGGCTGATGTTCTATCAGCTCTTCGACATCCTCCCGAACTTTATCGACGACTGGATCGATTCGCGTGCACCGGGTCAGGCGTTGGTGTCCGCACTCGGCGACTGGGTTCCGCTCACCGACGACGGCAACATGACGCAGGAGTGGATGATCAATCTCAACGCGGGAATGATCATGCTGACCGCGTTTGCTGTTGGCTACCTGACCGGCTTTGTTCGCTCACTGACAGCGATCGTGATCGGCATCGCAATCAGTGCAGTCGCCATCTTTGGCTTGGGCATGAGCATGAGCGGTTGGTGGATCCTCGGTGCGATCGCGCTCTTCTCCGTGGGTGAGATGTCGGCCAGTCCGACCAAGATGCGCTACCTCGCGGGCATCGCCCCCAAGGGCAAGAAGGGTCTGTACATGGGCTACGTCAACATGACCGTGGGTATCGGTTGGTCGACGGGCTCCGTGGTTGCCGGCGAGATGTACGAAACCGGCGGCGACAAGATCAATCTCGCCAAGGACTACCTCGTGGAACACGCGGGAATGGCTGCGGGCGATGTTCGCGCCTTGGACCGCGGCGAAGTGTTGGGCGTACTTCAAGAGCGCATGAGCATCGACGCGTTCGAGGTTCGCCAACTGCTTTGGGACACGTACGAGCCCTACTCGATGTGGACCGTGTTCATGATCATCGGTGTGGCGTCGATGCTTTTGCTTCTCGTCTACGATCGGATCGTGCGTGCAGCAGACGCAAACCCCGAGCACAGCTTCAACACCAAGGGACGTCGTTGGGTGCAGATCGCACTCGTTCCCATTGTTGGAGCGTTTGGGTGGGCGACTTGGTACCGACCCGGTCTCGCGGTTGCGTTGATCATGGGACTGTTCGCTCTGCTCTTGGTCGCATCGTTCATTCCAGAGAACCCTGCGCCTGCACGCATTCGCGACGAGTTCGATCCGGACGCACCCGACGAAGAATGAACGTCATCCCGCGCGCGCCCGATGTGGATCGAGACGAGCTGGCAATCTGGTATCTCCCGGGTGCGGTGATCGTGCTGCAGATGCGCGTCGCGTCGGTGACCGAAGAAGTGATCGCCGTCATGGTCGAAGCCATCGATGAGATTCGCGCGCTACGTGCTGACGAGATTCGCGAGGCGGGTGGCGCGTGGTCCATTCATGACTGGCGCAACGTGCAGCACTTTCCCACGCTTGCGCGTCATCGACTGACTGCCGAATGGGAGAAGCTCGGCGAGCGCGATGTGCGACGCGTCGATGTCGCGCTTTCGCCCAACCCGCTGATGCATGCACGTGCTCAGGTCATGAGCTTGGTTTCGATGCGACGTGCAGGAAAGCCGATCCGCATTGCGGACAACGTCGATGCGTTGATCGTCGAAGCACTCAAATCGTCGGCGTAGGGACTCATCCTAGGAACGTGTGGGTGTGAATCCATGAAGCGGACTTGAACTCTGCAGGAGGAATCATCAACACGTGGCAAATATCGGATACGTGAGGAAGCATCACAAAGGCGCCTTGGTCATCAAGTGGCGACACGCCGAACGCGAAGTGGATGGTGTTGCCTCGTCCGTCGGGATGTCGCGTTGATGTTCCCCCGTGGGCAATGATCCACTCCGGTCCGAGGCAGTAGCGAAAGTCAGCCCTCGCTTCGAACGCCGCCATGCTGGTGCTTGGGCAGTCGAGGAGTAAGTCGACCACGCGAGGAGCGCTCTGCGCCTTCTGCGCGTCGCGCGCGTCTTCGAGATAGTAGACCGCGTTGTCTCGGCTCAACGTTCCGAGCACATAGCCCGGCGATGGCGAGCCCTTCGCACGTTCGACGCTATCGAGCATCAGGTCCACGCGTCGGCGCTGAAGCGGCACATCGTCTTCCGATCCACGTACAGCTGCATCCAGGTCCACTAGATCACGAAAGAGCGCGCGCACCGATGCGAACACCCGCGCTGCCGGTGCATCGTCAAAATCATCCTGGTCGTCGAAGTCGTCGATGGTCGAAGTTGGTGCTCAGTCGAGATGCACAGTCACGCTCGCCGCGACTGCCTTCGCTTTTGTACGCGCCTCGCTCAGATCCGCTCCCCGCGCGAGCCCGACACCCACGCGACGGTGCCCCTTCACTTCGGGTTTTCCGAACAATCGGAGCGAAGTGTCGGGAGCACCAAGCGCTGCAGGATCAATCTCAAAACGCGGCGCATCACTGGTGCCTTCGCCGATCACGACGTAGCTGGCCCCGGGTCCATGCAGCTGAATGTTGGGGATTGGAAGCCCGAGAATCGCTCTCGCGTGCAGCGCAAACTCGCTCAGGTCCTGCGTGATCATCGTGACCATTCCTGTGTCATGTGGACGAGGCGAAACCTCGCTGAACCACACGTCGTTGCCTTTGCAGAACAACTCCACCCCAAAGAGACCCCGTCCACCCAGCGCTTCGGTGACCTTGCGCGCCATATCCTCCGCTTGCTCACGTGCCGCAGGAGTCATCGGCTGCGGCTGCCATGACTCGTGGTAGTCGCCGTCCACCTGCCGATGCCCAACAGGCTCGCAGAAACTGGTCGTCGTGCCGCCCTTGCCGTACGAGTGACGCACCGTAAGCAACGTGATCTCGTACTCAAAATCGACGAAGCCCTCGACGATGACCCGACCCGCACCACCACGTGCTTCCTCCGACGCCTTCTTCCAACACTGTGCGATGTCGTCTGCACTCTTGGCGGTGCTTTGACCTTTGCCCGAACTGCTCATCACCGGTTTGATCACGCACGGAAAGCCAACTTCATCTGCACCCGCGCGCAGCTCTTCTTCCGAGTCCGCAAATCGATACGGCGACGTCTTCAGTCCCAACTCTTCCGCGGCGAGTCGACGAATGCCTTCGCGGTCCATCGTCAGACGTGCTGCACGCGCGGTCGGAATCACATTGTGACCCTCGTTCTCGAGCGCGAGCAACGTCTCGGTCGCAATCGCTTCGATCTCGGGGACGATCAAATCGGGTTTCTCTTGCTCCACGATCGCGCGTAGCTTGTCGCCGTCCAGCATGGGGAACACATGGCTCGAATGCGCCACCTGCATCGCGGGAGCATTCGCGTAGCGATCACACGCGACCACCTCCACGCCCAGCCGCTGACACTCGAGCGCGACTTCCTTTCCAAGTTCGCCAGAACCGAGGAAAAGGACTTTTGTACGAGTTGAAGTCGTGGCTGTGCCGAGCTTGATCATGGCCGCGAGATCTCAGATCCGCCCAGGGAGATCAAGGGATATACTCCGGGTCTTGGACTCTCCTTTTGCACGACCCATTCGAGTGCTCATGCTCGAGTCTCAGCAGCGTGATGTGCGCATGCTCGAGGACGTCTTGCAGAAGGCAAACCTGCCTGCCGAAGTGAGCTCGGTCGACAACGCGGACGAAGTGCTCTTTGCGGCCGAGGACGAAGCGATGGACATCGCCGTACTCAACTTGGAGCTGCCAGGTGTCGATGATTCGATCGTCGAAGAGCTGCGCATGCTCGAGGGTTCCAAGCGACTTCCCATCATCGCGTTCGCAGATTCGGAGCCAGAGGAGGCCGACCACGTCTTCCCCAAACCTCGGGAGGACTTTGAGTACTTCGGGATCGTGCACGCCATCCGCATCTACTGGATGGCACGCGCTCCGTCGTTGGCTCCGCCTCCACCCACCGCGCCGAGCGATCGACCGCGCCGTCTTTCGGGGATCGATCTGATGGGTCTGCCGATCAAACCGATCGAGGCGTACCTGCTTTCGCTTGTCGACGGACAGATGGACATCGACGAGATCAGTCTTTCGATTGGAAGCGAGGTCAAAGAGACCCGCGCGATGCTGCGTCGCCTCGCTGAACTCGGTGCGGTGGCGTGGCAGCCTCCTCATCCAAGTTTGGCACCGCCTCCGCCCGACATGCGAATGCCTTCGTCACTTCCTCTCCCCGAGTTTGGGGAGACCCCGGCTATACCTGAGCAGCCGGTGGTCATCGTCGAAACACGAAAGGCGATCACCCCAGAAGCGCCGAAGGCACCGGAACCGGAGCCAACACCAGAGCCAAAACCAGAGCCAAAAGTCGAGCCGGAAGACGCGGAACCTGTCGAACAAGCTGCAGGCCAAGCGAGTACGAAAGCGCTGTCCCCGGAGCGCAAGAAGATCATCGACGACGCGTTCGCGCTGCTTGGAGAAGCCGACCACTACGAGCTTCTGGGCGTGCCGCGGGATGCGGCAAAGAAGGACATCCGAGACTCGTACTTCAAGCTCGCCAAGCTCTTTCACACCGACACACTCTTTGGCGTCGAACTCGCCGCGTACGGCTCCAAGATGGACAAGGTGTTTCAAGCGCTAACCGAAGCGTACGAAGTCCTTAGCAAGAAGAAGAAGCGTCGCGCGTATGACGCGTATCTCGAAGCCGTTCGCGAAACCAAACCACTCGACGAGTCTCCGACACCTTCGCTCGCGCCGCCGGCGCCAGAAGTCGAAGCGCCCACGGTCGAAGCACCCACAGCCGAAGCTCCCAACGTCGACACGCCCGAACTCGAAGCGCCAGTCGTCGAAGCGCAACCCGAACCGCAACCTAAGCGTGTCTCCAAACCGCGTCCCCGTTCGGATCGCCGCAAGCTCGCGCAACAGCTTCTTCAAAAGCGAATCCGTCGACCGGCATCCGCACCGCGCGAACGCGAAGGCGCGGTCAAAGCCTTGGCACGCACGCTTCAAGCCGTGTCACAAACCTCAGACAAGGAAGATCGCGCCACCCGTTTGATCGCAGACGCTGTGAAAGCGGAACAAGCGGGCAACGTCACGGGTGCTGCAGAAGCGTTGCGCATTGCCGCTGCGTGGCGTCCGAACGACCCCGTGCTGGCTGCGAAGGCAGAAGAACTACGTGTACGGGCACTGGAACTCAAGGCTCCGGCGTACGAAAAACGAGCGAAATACGCAGAACGAAACGAGAATTGGGAAGAGGCTGCGTTGTGCTGGATGAAGGTTTGCGAAGTGCGTCCCGCCGACGCGAAAGCTGCGATGGGCGCCGCGAGTGCACTGACCAAATCGCGTGGTGACTTGAAGGAAGCGGCGCTCTACGGAAAGCGCGCCACAGAGCTGGCGCCGAAGGATGTGCAAGCGCACCTGGTCTTGGCGGAGGTGTTTGTCGCAGCCGGTATGCCAGCAAGTGCAACGCGCTCGCTCAAGACGGTGCTCAAACTCAGCCCGAGTGATCTTCAGGCCAAGGCCATGCTTGAGGAGCTCGAGGCATGACGCGTGTCGGTGTTCTGAGTCTGCTACTTGGATGCAGTCTCATTGCCGACCGCTCCGACTACACCTTTGATCGCACGCCGGAGTGTACAGTCGACTCGGAGTGTCCAGATGTCGACCGGGCAACGCGTCGATGCGTCGACCAGGTATGTACCGTCGAGTGCCAGGACGGTTTTGGAAACTGCGACGACGACGCTACCAACGGCTGCGAAACATCCCTCGTCGAGCCTTCGAGCTGTGGTGCGTGTGACATCGCGTGCGAAGGCGAAACACCAATCTGCGCGCCAGGCGAACCCGCGAGCTGCCAAGCCGGGTGTCCAGATCCACTCACCGAGTGCGGCGGGTCGTGCATCGACGTGACCACAGATCGCGACAACTGCGGCTCGTGTGGAAATGCCTGCGAACCTGGCCAAACCTGTGAATCGAGCGAATGCGCTTCCTGCCCCGACGGCTTCGGCGATTGCGACGCGCTGGTCGAGGGATGTGAGACGAGTCTCGAAAGCAACGACGCGTGCGGTGCGTGTGGGGTCACATGCGTGGGCGTGTGTCGACAAGGCGAGTGTCTCGACATCGTGCAAAGCGATGGTGGCCACTTCACGACGTGCGCGGTGCTGTCCAACAACCACGTCTATTGTTGGGGTGCAAACGGAGTCAACGGGCAACTCGGTGCAGGAGACGTCAACCGACCGCGAGGCGTTCCGCACCGAATCGATACTCCGGCGACACCCGGCACTCCGTTTCTCGCCGTTCACGTGGCGGTGGGTTTCAATCACGCGTGTGTGATCGACATGGGCGGCGACGTCTGGTGTTGGGGTCGCAACGTCGAAGGTCAGTGCGGCGACGGCACGGAGGAAAGTGTACGCACGCGGCCGGTTCCGGTTGCCGGAGCATCAAGCGGTTTTGACAGCCTGACGTTCGTCCAACTCGCAACATCGACAAACACCACGTGCGCGCTTGCGGACGACGGCACCATGTGGTGCTGGGGCGCAAACGAGAATGGTGAGATCTCCGGGCAGACAGGTTTGTTTCGTAGCGCGGTACGGGGTGCGGGCACAGCGCTCACCGACATCAGCATGGGCGCGAACCACGCGTGTGGAGTTCGAGACGCAGACGGCGACAACCAAGTGTATTGCTGGGGCACGAACACACACGGCCAGATCGGCGTGGGCAACACGGCGTTCGTGGATCGGATCCAAGCCACCGGACTACCGAACGTGACCCGTGTTTGGGCAGGCAGCGAGTTCACATGCGCGCTTGGCACCGCTGGAGAAGCGTACTGCTGGGGATTGAACGACGAGGGTCAGGTCGGCAACGGTATGCGCGGCACCGATCAACTCGTGCCCACCCGCGTGCAGGCGGCTCCACTCATTGACATGGATGCTGTGCAAGAACTCGTGCTGCTGGACGAGACCGCTTGTGCGCGTGCCGATGATCAAGTGCGCTGTTGGGGAGGCAACCTCAACGGAGAACTCGCATCGGGCGAGATCGGCACCGGTCGCGAGTACGCCGAACTGAGCACGTTTCCTGGCGACGTCGAAGTGTTCTCGAGCGGAGCGCGGCATGCGTGCGCGTTGATCGATGGTGCGCTGCAGTGCTGGGGACGCAACAACCAGGGACAGCTCGGTCGATCGGAAGCCACCGTCACTGTTCCGGCGGCACAAGTCGACGTCACGGGTGTCAGCCAAGCCGCTGCAGGCCATCGTTTTGGATGCGCGCAAAACGCGGACGGTCTGTGGTGTTGGGGATGGAACGCCAACTCCCGATCCGCACGCTCGCACCCGCCCGGAATCACGCAGTCTGCGGTGCCCGAACGGATCGGTGAAGCACCGTCGAGTCTTGGGCTCGGGAACAACTTTGCTTGCGCAATCGACAGCGCAGGACAGGTGACGTGCTGGGGCGCAAACCTCAACCGCCAACTCGGAGTCGACAGTGGGTCCACGCCTGTTCCACAAGAGGTTGAGAACGTCGGAGCCGCAACTGCTCTCGCCACGGGTTGGGGTCACGCGTGCGCGATCGCTGGCAATGTTTGGTGCTGGGGTGACGGGCGCCTAGGCCAAGCCGGGGCGCCCTCCGGCGATCAGGTCGCTCCTCGCGACCTCGGTTTCGTTGCCGAGAGTATCGTCGCAGGTGCTGGTTTCACCTGCGCGTTGGTTGGGGGCAATGCGCGGTGCTGGGGGTCCAACGACGACGGTCAACTGGGAGATGGAACGACCAACTCCAGCGAGACTCCCGTCGACGTGGACACAGACCAAACCTTTCGCGAACTCTCTGCAGGCGCAGGGCACGTGTGCGGCATCACGACGAGCGATGAACTCTACTGTTGGGGCGAAAACACCTCAGGTCAGATCGGCAACGACTCGCGCGATGACCAACGCACACCGGTTCGCGTCATTGGCGATGTGCAATCCGTCGCGACGGGCGATGACCACACCTGCATCACCACGCGTAGCAATGCGGTGTTGTGCTGGGGCTACAGCGGATACGGCGCGTTGGGCCAAGCACCGCGCGTCGACCGCCAAAACCCCACAATGATCGAGGGATTGGTCGCGACGCAGGTCTTCGCAGGCCCACGCGCATCTCAAACGCTCGCTGTGACGCCAGAGGGTCAGCTTCTTTGCTTTGGCGTCAACCTCGAAGGTGCGTGCGGCGGCGGCGAACCGCTCTACTTCGGAACGCTCGCGCCGGTCGACTTTCACGCTGTGGGTGTGCCGTGATTCGCGCGGTGCTCTTAGTGCTGTGTGCATCCTCGGTCGTGTCCGCGCAGGAGAGTGCGCGCGACGCATACGAACAAGGCCGCGAAGCGTTCGAAGCAAGGCGCTACGACGACGCACTAGCGAACTTCGAACGTGCGTACGAACTTGAGCGAAGGCCGGAGCTTTTGTTCAACATCGGGTCGGCATTGGATCGCTTGGGGCGCGCTGAAGAGGCCGTCATTCGGTACGAGGCGTTTCTGGCCGCGATGCCGGATGCCGAAAATCGACCTTACGTCGAAAGCCGCCTCACGATTTTGCGATCCCAACTGGACCCTGAAACCGTCGATGACGATCAACCTGGAACGCCCGTGGCGGGCATCCTACTCACTGCTGTCGGTGGCGCTGCGGCGATCACTGCGGCGGCTGTGGGAGGCCGCGCACTGCGAGTTCGCAACGATCTCGACGAACGTTGTCCAGAAGCACGATGCACAGCCGACGATCGTGCCGACGCGGATACGATGCATCGTCTCGCGCTCACGACCGACATCATGCTTGGCGTTGCCGCTGCAGCTGTCCTGACGGGGGTGATCTTGCTCGTCACTCGGCCACGCAGCGAAGTGCGTGCGGGCGCTGCATGTGACGGAAACGGCTGTTTTGGAAGCGTAGAAGCACGTTTCTGAAAGCATTTGAGTGAATGGACGTGCGGCACTAACGTCCCTCCTCCGGCAGCCTCGGAGTCGTGGGGAGATGTAAGGCACGAGGCCGCGCCAACCACAACCAAGGTGAAATTCACATGCGCTTTTTCTTCTTTCTCATCGTTCTGTCCCTCGCCGGCATCGCCTGCGGTGGCAGTCAGCAAGACGAGACCACGGTCGCGACCGCAGAGCCCGCGCCCGAGCCCGAGCCCGAGCCCGCACCCGCTCCGGAGCCCCAGGCCGATCCGACGGACGTCCACATCGAAGGCGACCACCTGACGATCGATCGTCACATCAACTTTGCGTCGGACAGCGACGAGATTCTTTCGGACTCGTTCGAACTAATCGACCACATCGCGTTGCTCATCAACAACCACACCGACGAAATCGGACATCTGAAGATCATCGGACACACCGACACCGATGGTGGTCACGAGCACAACGTCGACCTCTCGAACCGTCGCGCTGCGGCCGTTGAGAACGCGCTGCGCGAGCGCGGCGTCACGATCGAGCTGGAGCACTCCGGCGTCGGCGAGAGCGAGCCCCTCTGCTCCGAGGACACCGATGAGTGTCACGCGCAGAACCGCCGCGTTGAGTTCCTGATCATCGTCGACTGATTTTCGTCGAGACCGTTGAAAGCGCAGGTCTTCGGGCCTGCGCTTTCTCGTTTAAGGCTTGATGGCTGTAGACTCTCGCCATGGCCGATCCGCTCACCTCAGTTCACGACCTCGAACTCTCGGTTCGCACGATGGAAGCCCTACAACGCGCGGGGATTGAGACAGTCGGCGAACTCACCCAACTCACTCGTGAGAGCTTTGTGCTCAAGGTTGCAGGCGGCACACCGTCGCTCAAAGACATCATGCGAATGAAGCCGTGTATCGGCGAACTCACCGCTGTCCTCAAAAGCATGGGCCTCACGTGGATGGATCATAGCGAAGGCGGCGAGCCTGAATCGGTTCGCGAGATCGACATCCCAAACATGCTCGACGAGGAAGAGTTCGACTAGAACGTAGGTTAGGGCGATGACCCCTGAACAGATCGCTCAGCAGATCTCGACTGTCTTCGTCGAGGTGCATCCACTGCTTCGCGTGCACGCGAACGTGAAGCACACCGAGGTGGAGGTCACAGTGACGCATCTCGACTCGGAAGGGCTGATCATCAAGGCGTCGAGTCAGGTTCTCAAAGGGCTGCCTGCGAAAGTTGACTCAACATCGCTGCAGACGCTTCTTGTTGCGTCGCGCGACTGTCTACGAGCGCGCTTAGCCGCACCGCGATCCAGCAAGCCCTTTGCAATCGAGCCACATGACGACTTGCTGCCCTCGGAAACTATTCTCACAAGTCTTCTGAATCATCCCTCGCCCGCTGCCCTCCTTTCTGAACAACATTTCTGGGTCACTCTCTCACGGCATTTCGTAGAGCCGTGGCTCGCCGACGATTCTCCCCGCAACGATCAAGAGTGGAAGTACGCGTTTGCGCTGACCTTCGAAGGCCGAATCAACCTTGGACTCGATCCAGCGTTGGAGGCCATCGCGAAACTGGCTCCACTTGGACATCTTCAGGGCTTCTGTCGACGCATGCTCGACGACTGGATCGCCGAGGAGGCCCGACTGGTTCAACTCTTCGGTCCGCACGCGCCCACCGACGAGCTGCGTCTGATCAAGATGGCTGCACGGTCGTTTCGCGAGACATGGGGCGAAGCAGAACGACATCGTGCAGCACAACGGTGCGAAGGGCTGAGCAGGTTTCGCGGTTCGTGGATCCCAAGTCCTCCGACTCTCCCGAAAGAGGTCGATCCAGAGCCACCACTGCCCGACTTTCTCCAGCGTCTGGTTGGGTGGTTAAAAGCGCATCGGCCAGAGTACCTCGCGGCGATGAAGCCCGGTGCGTCCGCAGAACACTTGGACGCACTCGAGGCCGAACTGGGTTTCGCGCTTCACCCCGATCTTCGAGCGTGGTGGGGCTTTCGAGATGGAGCCAACACGTTCCACGCGTTTCATCGGGACGGCCAGTTGACGTCGACTCACTACGCACGTCAGAGCAACACGTCGGCGCTCGCCTGTGAACGCACGAACCTCGAACCAGACCGTTGGGTCCAGCTGACGGTGGGCTGCGACCTCAATGACGTTCTGTTTGTGGACCACGCCGGTCTCTTCGAGGGTACAGCGGGACAGATCGTTCGCGTGGACTCCTACGCTCGCAGTCTAACGGTCGAGGCCCCTTCACTAAGCGCTTGGATCACAGGCCTGCTCGCCATGTACGAAACAACGAGTTGGGTGCTTGAACGCGAATGCTGGTTTCAAGACGTTCACGAACTGGGCTCGATCGATCTTGCGCGCACGACGTACAACGCAGCCGTACCCGGTTATCCAAAAGACCATGTCATCGAAGTTCGTGAGCCCGAGCGTCCGAAGCGGAAGCCACAACCGCTCCCTGGAGGAACTGCGGAGCTTCATGCCCAAGTTCGCGAATTGCTTGCGGCCAAACAGAAAATCAAGGCGATCAAAATCTGGCGTGATGCAACGGGAGACGGACTCAAAGAGGCGAAGGCAGCCGTCGAAGCAATCGGGTCTCAATAACCCTGATCGCGAAGTTTCTGTTTCAGCTGTGCCATCGCCTGATGCAGCACGCTGTTGAGCGTTTCCATCTCTTCCGGCGAAGGCTCGCGTGCAAGCTTCACATCCAGGTTGCCGTCTTTGTAGGCAAGCGTGTCGAGAAGACCGTGCGGCAGCTGTGGCAACACCATGTCCTGCAACGCTGCAGAAATCGCAGCGTCCATGTTTCCACATCCACATCCACCACCGTTCTCGATCGCGTTGAGATGACTGCGCGCTGGCAACGCGTCCGGATGGTCGGGTTGCAGTGACTGAATCCCTTCCTGAAGTAGTGCTCGTGCTCTCTCCAAGGCGCTTGGATCTTCCGCGCCACCGTGCTGCACAAAGATCCCCAGAGCGACCAGCGCCCTCCCCAACATCTCGCCGCCACCACCCCACGCACCACGCGCGACAGCAACGGCCTGCTCGAGCAATGGTTTCGCTTCGTCACGACGCTCGATCTCCGCCAAGAAAAGGCCGAAGTTTCGTAGTGCGCCGGAGTGGGCAATCTTGCCAGCCTTCGCCGCGCTCTCGACGGCTTCTTGGTAGACCGCAACAGCCTGATCGAGTTGGTTCAACTCACCCAACGCCATCGCGAGGCCAAGTCGTGCGTCCACGGCCTTCGCGTGATCGCCTTGCGAGTCCAGGTGGGCAATCAACCAACGGAAGGCATTCGCTCGTTCGTCATGGTCGCCCGCAGCTCGCGCCAAGTTGGACGACGCCGCGACCACATGCGTCAACGCCGTCGCATCACTCCAACCGCCGTCCACCATGACTTGTCGAAGCTCGCTAAGAACAGCAAGCCAAACCGCCGGGTCGTAGTGTCCCTGCATGGCCAGGTTCGCCTTGTCGATCGCACCTTCGATCACTGCGCGAAACAGGTCTGTCGGCGCGCCGCTGAGACGACCAAGCGCAGCTTCGCTCGGAGCGGTCGCTTTGGCTGCAGCAGCTTCGAGAATGATCGCCGCTGGCAAACGTGGGTGTTGGTGCGCTTCAAAGATCTCCACGCTACGCGTCAACAGGGGCTTGGCGTCTGCGTAGCGACGTTGACCGAGGAGCACTTCGGCGAGCGGCTCAAGACCAAACGCGTACCCTGGGTGGTCGGCCCCGTAGTACGCCTCGCGCCCTTTGAGTCCATCCCGGTGCACCTTCTCGGCTTCCTCGAGCTGTCCGGCTCTCTGCAGAATCTCACCGAGGTTCATCACGAACGTCAGCCGTTCCCGACGTGCAGCATCCGTTTGCTCGTCAAGCAATACTGTGTGACGCATCTGTTCGATCCCACGGGCATAGTCGTTCATCGCGATCAGGATCGTGGCGAAATCGAAGCGTGCTTGTGCCACCACCAAACTGCCCTTGGGGTGCGCGTCGAGTGCTGCTTGCAGTCCCTGTTTCGCGATTCGCTCCGCTTCGAGACGATTGCCTGAGCGAAGCGCAGCCATGGCTTGTTGGAGATTGGGGGTCATGTTCTACCTCTACGCTTCCTTGTCGCGTTCCATGCCGAGCTCGCGCCGAAGTGCTTGAAACTCCGGCGTGTAGAAGCCGTCCACAGTTCGAACCGCGAAGCGTTCATGCTCGCATTGCCGTGATTGTTTGCGCAGCTCGTACGTGCTGAGAAAGGGCTTGGCGACATCCGTGCGCATCTGAAAATCGCACACCTGGGTGATGTGCAGTCCTGCCGCATGTGCGGCTTGTTCGACGCGCGAGTGCCATTCGGTTTGGAACACGAGATGAAACCGTCCATGTTCGGCGAGTACCGCCGCAGCGGTCTGACAGTAGCCTTCCACCCCGCCCCGCTGTTCGAACCGGCACGCGAGTCGCTGCGGATCGCTGGGAAGCACTCCTGTGCCAATGGGGAAGTACGGTGGCGACCCCGTCACCAAGTCGAACCGTCGTTCGGAAAAATCGTAGTCTCGAAAATCGGACTCATCGATCACGATTGAGGGAGCATCCTCAAGTTCAGAAACGCTGCGTCTCGCCATCAACACGCTTTGTGATTGAGCCTCGACACCCAGAGAGTTGGCTGGGCGAAGCCGATGAACCACGGCGAGAAGCACCGATCCAATCCCACACCCCAAGTCGAGATACCACTTGGGTGGCTCGGACCAATCTCGCGTCGCATGCCAAGCCGTAATGACGTCGTCGGTGCTCGTCCGATGACCACCCGTGCGTTGGTAGATATGCCAGTCCCCGATGAGTCGATCGCGACGCGCGTCCTCTGGCCACTCCACGCAGCGATGGTGAGTAAACTCTGGGGACAGGTAAACTGGTTTACCGAGCCTCGACGCGGATCCCAGTCCAGAGCAGGTACAATCGCACGATGCGCTGGCTCTTTCTGGTTCTTGTCCTCAGCTGCGGGGCTGAGACTCCACTCAACGAAACCTGCGAACGCAGTGGAGACCGGTGTCGCTTGCGCGATGGGTTACTCGGCATTTGCACCCCCGTCGATTGCGAAACTCCGCCATGTTTGCGGTGCACGCCACAGCACTAAGGCTGAATACACGAGACGTCGTACACGCAGGGCACGAACGAATCGCAATAGCCAACGCATGCCTCAAGTTCGCTCAGCGCCGCGTCATCACAACGCGGAATCGCGGCGAGACAGTGACCTAGACAATCGTCGACTGGGCTCTGAAACGGAAAGCCACACCGGTCGGGATGACAAAGTTGTTCGCAGAGTTCCGCAGCCATGTCCGGAACTGTTGTGTCCGGTGCAGCCCCCGCGTCGACCGCCGGATCCGGCACGCAACACGCGTCGTACTCCTGCTCGCAGAGCGAACCTCCAGCCCACCACGCACCTTCGCCACAGGGCAGGTCGGGCGTCTGGCACCACCCTCCCATGGCTTCGCATGCGGGCACGTCGTTCATGTGGCTTTGGCTGCATCCAACCAAGACCAAGGTGATCAAGAACGGTCGCATGCGACGCTCTTGAGCAAAGAACGGGCCGGCCAGCTTTGGGCCCGTTAAGTGTTCCAACCTGCTCCAGGTTGGTCGCTACAGACCTTCACGGAACGTATTCGAACGCCCCAATATCGCGTGTTCCAACCGGAACGGCGTCGACGAAATCGCGAGCACTTCCAGCCGACGACGATGGATCGATCAGAGGACTCCCCACGCGCGGTCGTAGTCCGTTGGGTGCGTCCGCTCGATCCACCCACAAGGGATCGCTGATCGGTTCAAACCCGACTGCGTAGTAGCTGTTGTGTTCGCCGAAATACCGATTGTTCACGAAGGAAGCTCGGACCAGTGACCCGCGTGTGTTGTTGGTTTCGTCGACCGACATCGACATCTCTGCCGGCACGTCATCGATCACGTTGTTCTCGAAGACCGGATCGATCAGTTGAAACTCCCAACTCGCAAAAGAGTTCCCGTCCACCACCGTGTTGTTGCGCACTGTGAGATTGATGATCTGGCGGTCGCCGAGGTCGTTGCCGCCGTCCAGGTTAACGTTGGTGTACACAAACGTCGCTACGCCTTGAGCGATGTTGTTCTCGATCACGTTGTTGCTGAAACCGGTGTTCGAACTCGATCCGTAGCCGATCAAGTCTTCGCTGTTACTGGAGAACAGAATCGGCGCCCACAGACTGCGAAAGACGTTGTTTCGGATCACGTTGTCGCCAGGCCCGTTATACACGTGAACGTTCGATTGCCAGTTTCCTGGATCGGACCCGTATCCCGTGATCTCGTTGTGTTCGATCACGTTGTTTCGGGAGCCGGGCATCGAAAGCTCCAGCGACGTCCCTAGCACCGTGTTGTGGTGCATGATCGACCGCTCTACGTTGTACTTGAAGTCGATCCCGTGCATGCCGTGCCACAAACCGTCCACTCGACGAAGCCGGTTGTAGCTCACGTCGACGTCGGTGATGGGAGGCGCACTGACGTCGGTGTCGCTATTGACGAGGAATCCGTAGTCCGTCGCCTGAAGGAAGTCTCCGGTGAAGATGTCGTTGTGGTGAAAGTGGGAGCCACTCGCATCAACACCAAATGCCTGACAGGCGTGCGCTCCGATGTTTTTGAAAATTGAGCGCTCCACGGTGGCACGCGCGTACGTCACAAGTCCGAAGCCTTCGTAGGGCTGGTCGGCACTGTTGTCCGATCCGTCACCACCCATTTCGACGATGACGACGTTGCGAAATACCGTACCCACAGCCGAACGCTCGTTGACGATCCCGCGGTTGCCGTTCGTGATCGCCAAGTTCTCCACGACGTTGCCGACACCGCGCACGGTGAGCGCTGTCTGCGCACTGCTCGGATTCCCCATGTCGATCGTCGGCATCGCAGTCGGATCGATCGCGTTGTCCACCGAACGTGTGGAGTACTCACCGGCAACAGTATCGCCAATCGTGTCCCGGTACCCCACAAGCCACACACCACTTGCTTCGAGAACAAGTTCTTGTGGACCGTAGTCACCTGCGCGCACCCAGAGCGTAGAGTTTCCAGGAACAGCGGCGACGCCGTGTGCAAGCGTCCACGCACTGTCTGGACTCATTCCATCGTTGTCTGGTGAACCGTCGACGGAGACGAAATACGCGGGTCCGGCGTCGAGAGGCACATCTGTTCCGGCGTCACTTGCTGGCACATCCGACGAGACATCCGCCGCCGCGTCCAGCTCGACCTCGCCGGTGTCGCTCGCCACATCGGGACCGGAGTCCGATGTGCCTTCCTCGACGTCTCCACACCCTAGAGCTGCAACCAGAACCGCAATCGTTGTTCGAAACACACCCTAGAGTGGTCTCCACACAGTTGTTTGTCGGTTAGTCCAATTGCGCGTAACCACTAGGGAATCGGACGGTGTATGAGAAGTGAGGCTATCGCCGCGCAGGACGCTTGGCGCGTCGAAGAAGTCGCTCAACCTCTTCTTGTCCCAGGTACGACTCTGCATACTCGAGTGCCATTCCGCGCCTCTGCTCAGCCAACACGGTGCGAAGTCGTCGAATCAATTCCGCCATGGAATACAAGTATCCCAGTTCGTGTATTCTGAGAAACAGATAATATTTATGCGTACTATCTATTCTTCATATGTCTGATTGGCTCAACTTTCGCCATCTCTACGCGTTTTGGATGGTTGCGCGCGCAGGGAGCTTCACGGGTGCGGCGAAGCAGATGCACGTCGCGCAGTCGGCTGTGAGTTCTCAAGTTGCTGCACTCGAAGAGTACTTAGGCCAGAAGCTGCTGCTGCGTGGACACCGCGCACTCGAAGTCACACCTCAGGGCCAACGCGTGCTTGGTCACGCGAACTCGATCTTTGCGCAAAGCCGCGCGATCAACGCGAGCTTTGATGACGAACTCGAACTGCCTTCTACGCTACGCGTCGGCGTGGTCGGTGGCGCATCGCGTAACTTCGTCTACCGCCTACTCGATCGATACGTTCAGAGAGCAGCAACAGTCCACGTGTCCGTGTCGACAGGCTCCTATGGTGAACTCTACGAGTCGCTGCGACGCTTCGAGCTCGACGCAATCATCTCGCTCGAACCACCGAAGAAGAAACATCTTGCGGAAGTCACGTATGAAAAGTTGGGTGAGAGTCGCATGTCAATCGTCGGCACCCCGAAGCTCATTAAGGCGATTCGAAGAAAGCGACGAAAGCGTCTGGATGTTTTCAAATTTCGTCATCCCTTCGAAGTCGACGTGCTGTCGAAACATGTGCAGCCACTTCTCAAACAATGCGAACTGTCGCTTCGCATGGACACCGATGACATTCCCTTGCTCCGCTTTTTCGCCAACGGTGGCAACGGAATCGCCGTGCTCCCCAAGGTTGGAGTCCTCGAAGACTACGAGGCTGGCGCGGTCGACGTGATCGAACTGAAAACGTGCCCCGAAGTGATGATCTACGGAATCACGATGCGGCAGGCGCATCCCGTGTTTGGATCCGACGGCGTCGCTCTGTGGCGTGAACCGACGTAGCGCTTCGATAGCCACACGCGTGCACCTGCCTGCACACACAGACAACAAACCCGCTGCAACGACCCCGGCGCGTTCCTTGCTCTGCAGAGAACCATGCGGACTTTGGCCATGTTGCTCTTGTTGTCGAGCCCTGCCCTCGCGCAGCCCTCACAAGCTCAGCCCTCACAACCGGCAGACGAACTCGTTCGACAGTCGCTTGTGCAGCGCGGCTTCGATCCTGCGTTGCTTCAAGGTCGCTACGAGCGTCGCGCCAACCGACTCACCGGTGTGGGCGGCTTCTTCCTCTCGGTCGGGCTCGCCACCGGTGCGACTGCACTCGCCATAGGCGACGACTGCGACGACGACGATTTCGTCTGTATTCCAACAGGCGCGCTTCTCGCCATCCCGGCGATCGCATTCACCGCGTCTGGAGCGCTCATGGTCGGCATGGGCGCACGAAACCGAAAACGTGCGCGAAGATTCGAACTCGGCGTTGGCTTGTCGCAACTCCGACTGCGCATTCAGTTCTCGTAGGCTCAGAACCGCAGGAGACAACCGCCGGCATCGCAACGAACCATTTCGGGCGGCGGCGGGCAGTCACAAACCGCTCCGGTGCAGCCTGCGCTGGTCCAACGCCCAGCGATCGAGTCCAATTCATCTTGGGTGATGCCGCTCGCGCCGTAGTAGCAGTCGCCCAGTCCAACACCACAATGACCGTTGAGGACCACGCAACTACCAGGGGTCTCGCAACGTTGGCCACTCATCACGAGCGAGTCGTACTCCATCTCAATCGCTTCGCAGAGGCCGGAGTCGGACATCATCGCGTCACTCGCGTCGTCCGATGCGTCCACACCGGTGTCTTCACCTGCGTCATTGCCGGCGTCGTCGTTTCCGGCGTCATCGTTTCCGGCGTCGTCCGTGCCACCGTCATCGCCAGCATCGTCGCGAGCGGCGTCCGCGCCTGAGTCCTCGCTGCCCGAGTCAAACGTTCCAACATCCGGAGATGAGGCATCCATGACGCCGTCATCGTCGCCACAACGGAACAGAACGAAAGCAAGAGCGACACAACATCCCACGCGAAGCATGCGTGAACGTACCACGTCGCCAGTGCGGGCTTGACGCGTGCATTTCATAACGCGGGTGACGGAAACGTCCGGGATATGGGACAAAGGCGCGTTCGACAAAGGCGAAACAAACATGGCGCGAAAGCTGCGTACGACGCGAGAATGGACAGAAGTGCTCTTTGGATAGTCGTCTTGTTCGTCGCTTGCGATTCCAATCAAGCAGACCTCGACGCAACCATTCCTCCGGGGCCGCTTCCGTTCGATGCAAATCTGGATGTACCTGACGCCGATGTCGGACGTCCGGATGTGCCCGCCGGGTGCGACCTTGGTGTGGCATGCACCCCTGAGCGTGGTTGTCGTCGCAGCGCGTTTTGCCAGGGCGAGATCATGTTCTCGCTGGACGAAGACGAAGCGATCCGTGACCTACCCCCCGGAGCAGAGACGATGGGCACTCTCTTCGCCAACGGATACTGCACCGCCGACGATCTCTCCATGAATGCGTTGTTGTTCTGTGACCCCGACGACGAACTCGACGAAGTATGCGGCGAGTGTGGAAGCTGCATCCGTGTGGGGCCCGACACCATGTGCGCGCGGGACTGTACGGCCAGCGCAAACGACAACTCCGATTGCCGAGACGACGGCTATGCGTGTGACCTAAACCTCGAAGTCTGCTTTCCAGGCTGCAACAGCGACACCGAATGTCGAGTTCGGCGCACGGAAACAAACGGCATCGCAGGACTCCAGACGCCAGACGATTGCGGCGCGGATCCAGCAAGGTGCAACGACGACGCGACCAACTTCGACGAGCTTGTGTACTCCGACATCGGCTCTCCGGTCTGCAACACGGACACGTTTCGATGCGAGTTCACCGGCGGGGCGGATGCCGAAGCAGGCGACACGTGCGAACTGGATAGCGATTGCGAAACCAACGGCGAATGCCTCGACTTTGAAGACTCGGATGGTGGTCCAGCGTGGCCCGGAAACTACTGCACCCGATTTCGGTGCGACCTCGATGGAATCACGTGCGCTGGAGAGGGTAAGTGTCAGTCCCGGGGAGTTGGCGTGGCTCTGTGTCTCGCGGGTTGTTCCGTCGGTCGTGGCGAAGGTGTGGATCCGGACGATAGCTCTACGTGGCGAGTGTCTCCGGATGGCTGCCGCGATGGCTACGCATGCAGCTGGGACGGCGCCGGAGCCGCGGACGGGAACGGCGGGTGCGTCCCGGGAGAGTTCAACGACGTCGAGACCCCCAACATTGGCGAGGCGTGCACCGAAGACTCGGACTGTTGGTCTCCATTCGGCATCGGGTTTTGCATCGACGGTTTTCCCGACGGCTACTGCACCATCCGCGACTGCGGAGCGCCTGGACTTCCGACCGGCATCAACGGCACGAACGGCGTCTGCATCTCTGGTATTGACCCCGACGACGACGCGTTCGCTCTCTCTCTCGCAACGTGTGAGTCACCCGACGACTGTCGTGACGACTACGGTTGCGTGGATGTGGGTGTCGACACGCGCGCTTGCTTCCCAGTCTGCGAAGTTGACGCCGATTGCAAGGCTACGCAGCGCTGCGACGTGCCCGACGGTTCAACCGTGGGTAGCTGTGTCGACCGCTAAATCAAAGACGGTCGAACAGGCCCAGAACTCGACACTCATGCTCGCGAGTTTGGATGCCTTCCTCGTCGCCCTCCTCGAGCATCGAGACATCGCCGCCATCGAGCTTCCAGTCTGAGTCGGTGAACGCAAGCATCACGCACATCTCTTGATCACCGATTCCGAACCCGACGCTCTCGTCGCGAGGATTGTCCCAGCCACACGTCATGCGCAGATGTGTGGCGCCGGTCACATCGACGGGAGGGTCGAGCGTTCCGCCAAGCGCGTCACCAATCGCGCCTCCGGTTTCGTACACCGTGATCGGACCGTCGGGTCCACCCAACGCTTCCAGTCGAAACCGAATCCCGAGTTCGTGATAGTGCGGAAGCACGTAGTAGAAGCGAAAGTCCATCGCCTCGGCCCCGGTGGTCTCGGCGACGTTGCAGTTCATCGAGTGTTCGGTTTCGCTTCGTGCAGCGATGTTGAGATCGCCGATGTTGAGACGCATCAACTGCATGGGGATCTCAACGTTCTCCTCGGCCACGGTTTCGAGCGTGAATCGGATCGACGACTGGACATCATCGGGGGTGATGTTCAACAGGTGCACGTTGCCCACGATCTTGCTTCGTGGAGGAATAACGAGTGCTGCGCCTTCCGGGAAGCGCTGTTCTTCGCTCGCGGCTTGCGTGGATTGTGCGAACAACACGCCACCACTAATCGCTGCCGCGGACTCGTGGTAGTCGCGCTCTGAACACGGCCACGTACCGTCTGGTCCTTCGAACATGCGTTCGGGAACGAACGTCCAATTGGAGTGATGCCAAGAGCCACCGTTGGTCGCACGCACGGCCGTCACAAACAACGGTTCGTCGTTGTCGAGCGTCCAGCTCTGGCACATCTCGGAGATCTCCGCGCCGGACCGAATCTCAATCGCGGGAAACTCATGCGAGACCCCGTCACTTCCTTCGCCACATGAAACGAACGAAAGCAAAGCGAGCGTGAGGACGAAGCGAGTCACCACGTCAGTATGCGTGTGACCGACTCGCCTGTTCAACGCCCCCTGTCGATCCTCGATTCAAAACGGGACGTAGTAGCCAGTCGCTACGAGTTCAGCTTTCCCTGGCGGCAGATCAAAATGAAGAGTCAGCGAATCGCCGGTCTCAAGAATCGTACTGTGGCCATCCGCTTCGCAGTACGAAGGCGGGACTTCGTTTTGGCACACACGCGGGGAAAATCGTACGCCACCAACCCACGCATGGACTTCGTCAAGGTGCGTGACTTCACGCTTCTCTTCAGAGATGCGCACGACTATGGGACCCCCGTTGTTGGGCAGCGTGAGCGATTGTGTTTCGGGTTCGTAGCGAACGTTGCGCAGGATTTCGCCAAGCCGGACGGTTTCGCTTCCGTTCACGACATCGACGAACGGGCACGCCGCGATGTGCTCATCGTAGCAGGCGCCCCAGCGTGAACGCGTTCGTGTCACGCGTTGAAGGGTGTCCGATGCGGCGTTGAGCCGAAGGACAACCTCGTCGCTGCGTCGTCGATGGCGCGCGTAGCTGGACTGGCTACTGTCGAGCTCACTCGGTCCGCAATATGCGGTTTCGACGAAATCTCGACGCAGCGTGTTGTCGCCCGGAAACCGAATGCGACTCGAATCCATCGGTGGCCACGTCCACGGTCGCTCCTCGTGACCGAAGAAACTCTCACGCATCAACGGCTGTTGGTACGCGTGCAGTATCCCCCCGCCAAGTTCGTGCAGTTTACCGTCCTCACGTACAAGCACACGGTTGTGCTCCGTACGCGCGCTATGGAGGTAGACCGCGGAGCGTCGGGGAGACAAACGAACGAGGGACATCTCGAGGGACTCGAAGAGCGCTCGACCCAAGACCTCGTCCTGAAAGATTCTGCGACGTGCATCACCCCATCGCACCTCAGCCACGACGCGCATGGGTTCGTCCTTGTGCCAGGCGGCGGTCTCGTATGCGTTCTCGTGGATCACGACGGTCGCATCGCCATCCTGAGCAACAATGTCTTCGACCGTCATGCAGCGTCGGGCGGTTGCGCGACACTGCGCGGGACACCAGTCGCGATCGCATTCCGCCAAACAGGTCGACAGCGTTTCAGCGCAATAGTCGAAACGTTGTTCCCGGACGGGAAAACGTGCCCAATCCGGAAGCTGTTGGCGAGTGAGTGGTTGACCGATGGTGAAGTTCGGCGCTCCAAGCCGTCGATACTGAGTCACGTACGAGCGCTCGAACGCTCGTCCCTCTACAGTGACGCCGTGTGACGTCACCACACCGCGCGTGGAATCCGCGGGGTCTTGATGAAACGAAAACTCAGAGGCTTCGTAGAGCTCTGCGACGTGGTCGTTGTCAGCAAGAAACCCGGAGGCGGTTCCGCCAAGGAATGTCGTCGGCCAACGAACGGGAGGTGGTCGCGGTGGTTCTGCTGGTGGTTCTGCTGGAGTCCCTGCGTCTGCAGTCTCGTCGTTCACAGGACCGTCTGTGAGAGGACCATCGGCAAGAAGAGCATCGGACTCAAACACATCGAGTCCGGCGTCCTCGGAACCTGGTTGTGCACACGCCAGGGCGAGGCAGAGCAAAACGATCCATCGCATGTGTGCCGGCTAAGCAGAAAGCGTTCCCTCACCTCGCTTCATCAACACAGCAGAGTACGATCGTGAATCGTGGCTCTCCTGACCCACGTGTGTGGATGCACGGCCTCGAACGCTGTCCGGTTAGCCGCAACCGTCCTGATCACACATATCGCTTTGCTCTAGCGCTTCGCACCATGTGGTGAAGCCGCGTTCGCAACCCACGCGCGCCACGTCGGCTGGGTCTTGGTCGCCCACGATCTCGTTTGGGTCGTGGCTGCGTAGCAACGCGTCCACGGGTGCGCACAGCTCTGGATGACTGTCGTTGCAGTAAGCGACTGCCTGAGAAAGCACCTCGAGAGGCGCGACTCCTCGCGCGAGATCAACTTCCCAACGCTTGCTGCAGGCACGGTCTGAACCCTGCGCACACGCATACGCCGCAACGCGCGTGGCACGTCGTAGGTCACCCTCGTTCGTCAGCGCGTCGACTCGCGAAACGCATCCCTCCAGAGTTTGGTTGGGACACACGCCCCAGCGATCCCCCACCGGTTCACCATGACAGCGTGCGGTCTCGAGGTGCTCATCGGACTGACCAGCGACGCGACGCGTGTAGTAGGTCGAGCCGCACACTCCACCGGCGTACTGCATTTCGGTTCCATCACGCAGGACAATCAGCCCAAAGTCGGTTGCCGCTGCGGGAACCAGCGCGTCGCCGTTGCCACAACGAACTCGGATCCAGGGAGCGGCATCCGGGATGCGAACCACATCACCACGGTCGTATCCGCGGTCGATGACGATGCTCTGCTGTCCCGCACCGACGTTACAGATCGGTTGCAATTCCGAGACGTCTCCGTAGGCGTCACGGACAGCTTGTTCGGCGTAGCCCTGTGTTGCCTGGCGAACGCGTACCACAACGCGATCGGCACGTGCGTGTTCAAGATCGATCTCGACGACACGCGCCCGTAGCGACTCCGCGTACAGGGCGGCGTCATTCGCACGCGCGAACATCGCCGCGACCCAAACCAAGCCCTCGTCGAGGCCAAGTTCGGAGCCGAGCATTCGCATTGGATAGCCGGGCGGGGAATGCGCAGGCAGTTCATCGACGAGCACTGCAAAACGTGGCGTTGGGCAGTCCACGCACCCTGAAGAGTCGAGGTCGTCGTGAAACCAACGTCCAGCGGGAACGACCTTAGCGAAGGCGCGAACCGGACCAACATGCATGCGTTCGGGAGGCGCGTGCGAAGTGGAACAAGCCGGGATCACAAGCACTAGAGCAAACAGGAACCGCATGCTTGGTTGTACAGCTCGGCATGCCTGAACTCTTCCTTGCGAACGAAACATGTCGAGGCTGGGTTTATTCTGGGAGGGTGGATGGAGTCGCGAAGCTTCTGACGCTTGTCATGGCGCGAGACAGCGCGACATCCGAACAAGGCATCGAGCTTGCTCGTGCTCTTGACGAAGCCGACCGCAGAAGGGTCGTCAACGCGCTCCTACCCGAAGGACACTTCCACTACGCAGCGTTGCTCAGACTCGCGTCGAACACGCTCACGGATGCGAGGGGCGCCGCGTGTGAGCTCATCACCCATGGTCTCGAGCATGTCGCATCCAACGCGTCACCGAATCCTACCCGGAGCTACGACAAGCTCGTTTCGCTGGCGCGGTTAGTCTCAAGTTGCTCAAGGGGCAAAGTTCCAAGTCCACTTCGAGGACAGATCGTGGAGGTCTGGGAAGACTTCGACGCGGACATCATGACGGACGGCATCGTGCCCGCGACTGCGTTGCGTCGAATGATGGACGCAGCCGAAGCACCGACGTACGCGCAGTGGCGAAGACTGGTCATCGAAGCACTAGACCAGCTCTTCCTCGTCGACGAGTGCCACGGCCTTCCCGATGCGATGCATCAGCGCGCATCCGAACTCGCTCACGCGCTGTTGGGTGCGTAGTCCGTCTGGGGACGTAGTCCCTACGGAACCGAACCTGGCCTCAGAACAGTCGAATTCGTGGGAGTTTCGAATCGCAGTTCCAAACGACGAAGAAAACGGGTCGTTTTTGCGCAGGTGTGGGTCCGTACGGACTACGTCCCCACACGGACCTCGTACTTTCTTGATCCCACGAACGCGGAGTTAGTCCGGCAGGTCTGGTCCCAGTTCGCATAGCCAACGGTGCAGCGAACCAGCTGATTTTGGTTCCGAAACGCTGTTCCACGTGATGCACACCGTCAGTTGGGCGTACTCGACCTCAATCCCGCATGTAGACCCTCCAAGTATCGCCTGAGGCTCAGGCCAATCGATTCGAAGCGCCTCGAGTCTTTGAAGCAGCTCGGACACCACTTCCTCGGTGAGCACCTTCGCGACGTACGGTTGGTCTTCGTTGATCCGTGGTGTCTGTCCGGGGACTCGTTGGGCGTGGTGCGACCGTTGAGCGGCGATTGTCCACTGACCGTCAGGACAAACCTCAATGACGAAACCCGACGGTCGATGTGGAAACAACCACGCCACCACGAACATGTCGTCAAGCCGTCTCACGAGAACAGCGTACGCCGTTTCGTCAAGTTCGGCAGGTCTCGAGGCATGTCTGAATGCGCAGAAGGAAAATCACACGCCACCTCTTTGCACTCTTGGCATCTTCGAATCTTCCAGAAAATTAAAAGGTCTCCCGACGCCCGACCCAAAGCCCCCAAAGCAAAACGCCCGACCAAATATGGCCGGGCGTCTCAGCTTCGAGGTCGAAAGGCTTACTCCTCTTCGGACTTCGCCTTCGCCTTCTTCGTCTTCGCCGACACCTGCGCGCCCACCAACTCGATCACGCTGATTGCGGCGTTGTCTCCGGCACGACGGGGAAGCTTCACAATACGCGTGTAGCCACCACCCTTGCCGGCCTTGGCGCGGTCGACGTATCGCGGCGCGATCTCGTGGAAGAGCTTGTGGATCAGGTCCACGTCTTCAACGGTCGTGTCGTCGATGGTCTTGGTCAGCTTGCGCGGCAAGAACTTCGCAACCTCGCGCTGCGCGTGGGTACGCGCGGCGGTCACCTGCTGACGCTTGTCGGCATCGCTGATCTTGCCGATGTCGACGGTGAGGTCGTCACCAAGTCGCACGGCACGAGTGATGAGGCGCTCCACGATACGACGAAGCTCTTTGGCCTTCGCGTCGGTGGTGCGGATCCGCTCGTGGAGAATCAGGTTCCCCGCGAGATTGCGGAACATGGCGCGGCGGTGGGACGTGTTGCGTCCAAACTTTCGCCCTGCTTTGAGATGTCGCATCGTTCTTTCCTAGTACTTGCGCGCCTCACGGCGCTCTCAAGCTATTGGTTGGCCTGCTGGGTCTTCCAGCGCTCGAGCATCGCGGGCCAGTTGTCGATCTTCATGCCGAGCGACAAACCCATGTCCGCGAGGATTTCCTTGATTTCCTTCAGCGACTTGCGGCCGAAGTTCTTCGTCTTGAGCATCTCGGCTTCGGTCTTCTGCACGAGCTCGCCAATCAGGTGAATGTTGGCGTTCTGCAGGCAGTTGGCCGAGCGAACCGAAAGCTCGAGCTCTTCCACGGAGCGGAAGAGGTTCTCGTTGAGGGGCTCTTCCTCTTCCTCCTGCTCGATCGGCTCTTCCTCTTCCTCAAAGTTGATGAAGATGGACAGCTGGTCCTTCAGGATCTTGGCGCCAAGCGCGACAGCGTCGACCGGGTTGACCGAACCGTCGCTCCACACCTCGAGGGTGAGCTTGTCGTAGTCGGTGACCTGACCAACACGAGCGTTGGTCACGGTGTAGTTCACCTTCTTGATGGGCGAGAAGAGCGCGTCGATCGGAATCGTTCCAATCGGCATGCCCGGGGTCTTGTTCTGCACGGCCGGGACGTATCCCTTGCCGACATTGATCGTCAGCTCGGCGCTGAAACGACCGCCCTTGGCCACGGTGCAAATGACGTGGTCGGGGTTGAGGATGGCGATTTGGTCGTTGACCTGGATGTCGCCGGCTGTGATCTCGCAGGGGCCTTCCTTGTCGATTCGCACCGACTGGGTCTTGGCGGTGTGCGCCTTAACCACGACCTCTTTGAGGTTGAGGATGATCTCGGTGACGTCCTCGACGACGTCGGGCACCGACGTGAACTCGTGGAGTGCACCGTCGATCTTCACAGCGGTGATGGCCGCGCCCTGAAGCGAGGAGAGCAACACGCGACGAAGCGAGTTGCCGAGGGTGATGCCGAAACCGCGCTCAAGCGGCTCGCAAACGAACTTGCCGTATGCGTCGCTGAGGCTGTCTTGGTCGACGGGAACCGACTTGGGTCGGATCAGCTCTCGCCAGTTGCGTGCAACGAGGGTCGGGGTGCTCATGGTTGTTCCTCTGCCTCTCTAGAGCTCAAACGCGGCGCCGCTTGGGCGGGCGGCAACCGTTGTGCGGAATCGGGGTAACGTCACGAATCAGGGTCACGCGGAAGCCGGCCATGCCGAACGCACGAAGCGCCGACTCACGACCTGCACCGGGTCCCTTCACGAAGAGCGCGATGGTGCGCATACCAGCGTCGTACGCTTTGCGTGCGGCGTCTTCGGCAGCGAGCTGTGCAGCGAAGGGCGTGCTCTTGCGGCTGCCCTTGAAGCCACGACCACCGGCCGAGCACCAGCTGACGACGTTGCCGTTCAGATCGCTGACGGTGACGATGGTGTTGTTGAAGGTGCTTTGAATGTGAGCGATTCCGCTCGTGACATTCTTTTTGACCTTCTTTTTGCGGCCCTTCTTCTTGTCCGCGGGCTTTGCCTTTGCCTTTGCCATCTTCTTACTTCTTTCGGCTCATGGGTCCGCGGCGCGGGCCCTTGCGGGTGCGAGCGTTGGTGTGGGTGCGCTGCCCGCGAACGGGGAGGCCGCGACGATGACGAAGGCCGCGGTAGCAACCCAGGTCCATCAGACGCTTGATGTTGAGCGTGACTTCGCGACGAAGATCACCTTCGACCTTGAAGTTCTGGTCGATGCACTCACGAATCTTACGAACCTCAGCGTCGTCCAACGCGTCGGCCTTCTTCGTGGGATCGATCGACGTCATCTCGCAGATCTGGGCCGCGCGATGGGGACCGATCCCGAAGATGTACTGGAGGGCGATGATCGTGTGCTTCCGCCCGGGAATGTCGACGCCTGCAATGCGTGCCATGTCTCTAAACCGTTCTTACTGACTAAGTGAGCTGTTGAGTGATCCGACCGCGGGTCGGGTCGTTGGGGTGAACCTTCACGAGAACTCGATTGCCCGGAATGATCTTGATGATGATCTTGCGTGCCTCAGACGAGATGGATGCGCGAATAACTGACCCATCGTCGAGGCGCACTCGAAACAAGCCCTTAGGGAGCTTGGCTTCGACCGAGCCTTCGATTTCCATCTAGATTCCGAGTGCCGTGTTGATTCTCTCCGTGACTTCATCGAGGGAGCCGACTCCGTCGACTCGGGCAACCAAGCCCTTCGCCTCGTAGTAGGGCAAAACCGGTTCGGTTTTGGCCTCGTACGCTTTGATGCGGTCTTTGACGACCTCTTCGGTGTCGTCCTTCCGCTGGACCACCTCGACCCCTGGGGGCGGAGGATTATAGGTCAGGTGGTAAACCTGTCCAGTCGCCGGATCAGACCGTCGACCCGTGATTCTTCCAACAATTTCGCTGTCTGGGACGTCGATGAGGACGACCTTGTCGACCTTGCGGTCGAGTTCCGCCAGCAGGGCATCCAGCGCCTCGGCCTGAGCCTGGGTGCGCGGGAAACCGTCGAAGATGGCTCCGCCCTTCGCGTCGTCCTGAAGCAGGCGCGCCTTGAAGAGCTTCACGGTCAGCTCATCGGGAACGAGCTGGCCAGCCGACATGTACTCGCCGAGTTTCTTGCCGAGTTCAGAACCCGACTTCTTCTCCGCACGCATGAGGTCGCCGGTGCTGATCTGCGGAATGCCGAGTTTGTCGATCAACCGCTGGGCTTGTGTGCCCTTACCCGCACCAGGCGGTCCGAAGAGGATGAGGTCCATCAGCTACGCCTTCCTCGAATGCGCGGTCCCTTCGAACCGGTGAGGCCTTCGTAGTGACGAGTGATGAGGTGGGAGTCGACCTGCTGCGCGGTGTCGAGTGCAACACCGACAACGATCATGAGCGAGGTACCACCGAAGTAGAACGGAACGTTGAACTCGCTCTGAAGAAGAGTCGGCACGGTGCACACCGCAGCGACATAGAGTGAGCCACCGACCGTGATACGCGTGAGTACGCGGTCGATGTAGTCGGCGGTCGCCTTGCCGGGACGCACCTGCGGAATGAAACCGTTTTGCTTCTTCAGGTTCTCCGCCACGTCGACCGGTTGGAAGGTGACCGCCGTGTAGAAGAAACAGAAGAAGATGGTCATGACCGCGAAGACGACCAAGTAGATCCACGCGTTGGGACCCGAGGGCTGAAGATGGTTGTTCAACCAGTTCATGCCGGGAATGCCCAAGTTCGCGAGGGTCAGCGGGAACATCATGAGCGACGACGTGAAGATGGGCGGAATGACGCCGCTCATGTTCACACGCAGCGGAAGCCACGATTTTTGCCCGCCAAACTGTTTCCTACCGACCATCCGTTTCGCATAGGTAATCGGTAGCCGGCGCTGAGCGCGCTCGAAGAAGCAGATGACTGCGGTGACCAAGCCAGCGATGAACACGATGAGAAGCATGTCGATCGGCTTGATCTGATCGTTCTCAATCAGGGTCAGCGTCTGGAACAACGCGTCGGGCAGGTTCGCCACGATACCGGCGAAAATGATGAGCGAGATTCCGTTGCCGATGCCGCGCTCGGTGATCTGCTCACCCAACCACATCAGGAACGCGGTTCCCGTCGTGAGTGCGAGCACCGTCATCAAGCGGAAGGGCCAGCCGGGCTCGGCGACAACATCTGCACCACCGGAGGCAGCGCTTCCATTGAGCGACTCCAGGTACATCGAGATTCCGAAACCCTGAACGATCGACAGAAGGATGGTGCCGTAGCGCGTGTACTGGTTGATCTTGCGCTGCCCCGATTCGCCCTCTTTACGGAGCTCCTCGAGCGGCTTCACGACCACGCTCATCAGCGAGAGAATGATGCTCGCCGAGACGTAGGGCATGATGTTGAGAGCGAAGATCGACAACTGCTCCAGCGCGCCACCGCTGAAGAGGTTGAACATCCCCAAGAAGGTGCCCGACTGGTTCTGGACGACCTTCCGCATGACGTTCCGGTTCACACCGGGGGTCGTCACGAAGATGCCGACGCGATAGATGGCGAGCATCCCCAACGTGAAGAGGATGCGGCGCCGCAGCTCGGGGATCTTGGCGATGTTAGCGAAGGTGCTCATACGGGCTCACTCAGTAGGCACGAAGTGCATGACGTGCACGGGTTGACGGCAACTGGTCGAAATTCCTTAGGAAAGGGTTTCGATGCTACCGCCCGCCTTTTCGATCTTCTCCTTCGCGGACTTGCTGAAGCGATGCACCTTGACGGTGAGCGCCTTGTCGATTTCCCCGTTGCCGAGGATCTTCACGAACTCCACCTTGCGCTTGAGAAGACCGACGGTCTTGAGCGCTTCGATGTCGACCGTGGCACCCGCCTCGAATCGCTTCGAGAGTTCGTCGACGTTGAACACGGCGACGGGCTTGGCCCACTTGTTCGTGAAACCGCGCTTCGGAATACGACGGTAAAGCGGAGTCTGACCGCCTTCGAAACCGACCTTGCCGAAGTTACCGCTGCGAGCCTTCTGGCCCTTTTGACCCTTACCGGAGGTCTTGCCCAATCCGCTGCCCGGGCCACGGCCCTTGCGCTTCTTGGGACGAACCGCACCAGCGGGCGGACGGAGACGCGACAGGATCGGCGTCTCGAGTTCTTCTTGTTCGTCAGCCATTTAGATTTCCTCCACCTGGACGAGGTGGATGACCTTCTTGATCATTCCTCGGAACGAGGGCGTGTTGTCGACGACGACATGCTTGTTGATGCCGCGCAGACCGAGACCCTTCATGACGCGCCGATGCTTCTCGGGGCGACCGATGGTGCTCTTGACTTGAGTGACCTTGAGCTTGCTCATCCCTGCACCTGAACTTCAGAAGCGGGCTTGCCGCGCCGCTTGCCGACCATCTCGGCATCTTCAAGCTGCTTGAGTGCGTCGACGGTGGCGCCGAGCACGTTGTGCGGGTTGGTGGTGCCGATGATCTTGGCGAGGATGTCTTTCACACCCGCAGCCTCGAACACCGCACGCATCGCGCCGCCCGCGATCACACCGGAACCCTGGCTGGCGGGGCGAAGCATCACCTTGCCGGCGCCATGGTGGCCGTTGACCTTGTGCGGAATCGTGGTGCCGACCAGCGGCACGCGGAAGAGGTTCTTCTTGGCCGCGTCGTTGCCCTTGCGAATCGCATCGGGAACTTCGTTGGCCTTTCCGAGACCCACGCCCACGTGACCTGCGCCGTCGCCCACAACCACGAGCGCGCTGAAGCTGAAGCGGCGTCCGCCCTTCACAACCTTGGCAACGCGGTTGATGTAGATGACGCGCTCGGTGAGATCTTCGAGCGAGTTCGGATCGATAATTTCGTCGGTGTACGCCATGTTAGAGCTTCAATCCGCCCTCGCGAGCGCCTTCGGCCAGAGCTTTGACTCGACCGTGATAGAGGTAACCGTTGCGGTCGAAGACGACCTTCTCGATGCTCGCGCGCTGACACGCCTTGGCGATGAAGATGCCGACTTGCTTAGCCTTGTCGGTCTTCTTTCCGCCTTCTTCCGAGCTGAACGCCTTGGCCTTGGTCGAGCTCGACGCGAGCGTCTTGCCCGTCGTGTCGTCGATGACCTGCGCGTAGATGTGGTTGTTGCTGCGGAACACGCTCAACCGCGGACGATCGGGCGTTCCGAAAACCTTCTTGCGAATGCGACGCTTGCGCTTCGCGCGACCGGTAACTGCTTTCTTCATTACTTACCTGACTTTCCGGCCTTCTCGCGGATCTTCTCGCCGGTGTAGCGAACACCCTTGCCCTTGTAAGGCTCGGGCGGGCGGATGGAGCGAATGCGCGCAGCCACGCGACCCACGAGCTCCTTGTCCACCGACTCCAGGTGAACGCGGGGAAACTTGGTTCCCGCGATATCGATTTGCTCCGTCTTCACCGAGACACCCTTGGGGATGTCCAGGATCGGCTGGTGCGAAAGTCCGACGGTCATCTTGAGCTTGCCGTCTTTGAACTCGGCGCGATAACCGACGCCACGGAAGTCGAGCGAGCGCTTGTAGCCCTCGGACACGCCGGTGACCATGTTCTGCAGAAGCGCGCGCGTCGTGCCCTGAAACTTCGGGCCGTCGGTGCCGACGCCTTCGGCGGGCTCGACCATGATGCGCTTGTCCTCGAGCTTGATGACCACCTCAGGGCGGAAGGTGCGCGAGATTTCGCCCTTCTTGCCCTTCACGGTCACCGCGGGACCACGCACAGACGCGGTCACGCCGTCGGGAAGCACCACAGGCTTCTTGCCGTTGCGGCTTTGCTTTCCTTCAAAGGCCATCACCACACCTCGCAGAGAACCTCGCCGCCCACACCCTTGGTGCGTGCGTCGCGGTCGGTCATGACTCCACTCGAGGTGGAGAGGATGGCCACGCCGAGGCCGTTGTGGACCTTCGGAATCTCGTGGCGGCCGACGTAGAGTCGACGACCCGGTCGGCTCGCACGACGAATGCCGGAGAACGCGCAGCGCTGTCCGCGGTCGTACTTGAGGAACACGGTCAGGTGACGCTCGCCAACCTCGTAGTCCGAGACGTAGCCCTCTTGTTTGAGGATCTTGGCGATGTTCAGCTTCAGCTTGCTGAGCGGCATCTCGGTGCGGTCGAGGCTCGCGATCGAAGCGTTCCTCAAGCGAGTGAGCATGTCAGCAATGGGATCGGTCATCATCGGAGGTGCCTCACTTCTTCTCTCGGAACGGCATTCCGAGACCCTTCAAGAGGGCGCGGCCCTGTTCATCGTTGGTTGCGGACGTTACGAACGTCACGTTCATGCCTTTGACCGAATCGACCTTGTCGTAGTCGATCTCCGGGAAAATGATTTGCTCGCGAATGCCGAGCGTGTAGTTGCCGCGGCCGTCGAACGCCTTGGGGCTGATGCCCTTGAAGTCGCGGGTACGCGGAAGCGCGAGCGAGATCAGACGGTCGGCGAACTCCCACATGTGAGCGGTGCGCAGCGTGACCATCGCGCCGATCGGCATGCCCTGACGCAGCTTGAAACCTGCGATGGACTTGCGGGCTTTGGTGATGACCGGCTTCTGACCAGTGATCGCCGTCAGCTCCTTGACCGCGTGCTCGACGAGCTTGTTGTTCTGGACCGCGTCGCCGAGGCCCATGTTCACCACGATCTTCTTCAGCTCGGGGACCTGCATGGGGTTCGCGTATTGGAACTCCTTCATCAACAGGCCCACGACCTCGTCGCGGTACTTCTTCTTCAGTCGGGGTAGATTTTGTTCAGACATTGGATCCTCCGGGTTGCATCCGAGCTTTCCCGCTGAAGTGCTCTGCTGAGCAACGCGGTGCTTTCGTGATGGGTCCGGTTGGAAAAGTTATGGGTTGAAAGGCTCGGTCGACTCAGTCGATGACTGCGCCGCTCTTGACGGCGATGCGAACCTTCTTGCCTTCCTTGTCGCGGCCCATGCGGACACGCGTTCGCTTCTCAGTTTCGGGGCAGACCAACATCACGTTGCTGGCGTCGATCGGAGCTTCCTTCTCGACGATGCCGGCCTCGCGGAACTTCCGCGGGCTTTGGTGGCGCTTGATGACGTTGATGCCTTCGACGATGACGCGACCTGCTGCGAGATCCACCACGAGAATGCGGCCAACCTTGCCTCGGTCTTCTTTGCGTCCGGCGATGACGACGACCTTGTCGTCCTTCTTGAGTCGGATAGCCATCAGATGACCTCCGGCGCGAGCGAGACGATCTTCATGAACTTCTTCGCGCGCAGTTCGCGAGCGACCGGTCCGAAGATACGGGTTCCGATCGGCTCGTTTTCCTTGTTGATGAGCACGGCACTGTTCGTGTCGAACTTGATGTAGGTGCCATCGACGCGCTGGTATTCGCGACGAGTCCGCACGACAACCGCGCGGGCGACTTCGCCCTTCTTCACGCGCGCCGTGGGAAGGCACTCTTTGATCGACACGACAATGATGTCGCCCAGACCGGCGTAACGACGACGCGAGCCACCCAGCACCTTGATGCAGGAGACCTTCTTCGCGCCGCTGTTGTCGGCCACATCGAGAACGGATTCGACCTGAATCACGTCACACCTCCGGCGGACGCTCGATCAGTCGACTGACGACCCAGCGCTTGGTCCGGCTCATGGGCCGGCACGACTTGATTTCGACCATGTCGCGCGTGCGGAACTCCTCGTTCTCGTCGTGCGCGTGGTACTTCTTCTTTTGCTTGACGTACTTGCCGTAGAAGGGGTCTCGCGTGCGGCGGATCACCTCGACGACCACGGTCTTCTTGGCACGACCCGGCGTGGAGGTGTCGTTGACAACACGACCGACAAGTCGGCGTGCGCGTCCACGACCCTTCTTCTGCTCCGTCTGCGTCTGTTCTTCAGACATGGATTACTCCGACTTCGCTTTCGTCTGACCGGTCTTGCGACGCTCGGTCAAAATCGTCATCACTCGAGCGATGTCCTTGCGAATCTTCTTGATGTCGCTGGTGTCGTCGAGCTGGTTGGTGTGGTTATCGAAACGGGCCTTCCACAGCTTGCGGCGGAGGTCCGTTTCCAACTTCACCAACTCTTCCGTGGTGTTGTTCTCTCGAATGTCTTCGGCTTTCACAGCTGCTCGCTCCGCATCATGAATTGAGTGCCAATCGGCAGCTTGTGACCCGCGATGCGAAACGCTTCGCGTGCCAGCTCTTCGGGAATGCCTTCGATTTCGTAAAGCACCTTGCCGGGCTTCACGACAGCAACCCAAGCCTCGACCGAGCCCTTACCCTTACCCTGACGAGTTTCGAGAGGCTTCTTGGTGATCGGCTTGTCGGGAAAGATTCGAATGTAGAGCTTTCCTTGACGCTTGACGGTTCGCTGAATCGCCATACGCGCAGACTCGATCTGACGCGCGGTGACACGACCGACCGTCGTCGCCTGCAGTGCAAAGTCCCCAAACGACACGTCGGACCCGCGATACGCCTTTCCGCGCATGCGTCCCTTCTGCCGCTTTCGGAACTTGGTTCGTTTCGGTTGAAGCATTGTCTGTCAGCTCCGGCCGCGACCGCCGCCACGCATCTGGCGGTGAGCGATCTCGCCCTTGAAAATCCAAACCTTGATGCCGACCGTTCCGGCGGTGGTCTTGGCGACCGCGGTGCCGTAGTCGATGTCGGCTCGAAGCGTGTGAAGCGGCACGCGACCTTCGCGGTACCACTCGGTGCGAGCGATTTCGGTGCCGCCAAGGCGACCACCGGCCTCGATTCGAATGCCCTTCACACCGAACTTCATCGCGGTGGAAACGGCCTTCTTCATCGCACGGCGGAAGGCGACGCGACGCTCGAGCTGAGTCGCAACCGACTCAGACACCAACTGCGCGTTGGTCTCGGCCTTACGAACCTCTTCAATCGCGGGCGCCATCAGGTTGCTCTTGGTGAGCTTCTGAAGGTCGCGCTGAAGCTGTTCCACACCGGAACCGCGCTTGCCGATAATGATGCCGGGGCGCGAGGTGTAGATGACCACCTTCACGTTGTTCGCGAAGCGCTCGATCTCGATGTCCGCGATGCCCGCGTGGGCGTACTTTTTCGTGATCGCCTGCTTGAGCTCGATGTCCTCGTGGAGCCAGGCCGCGTAGTTGCGGTCCTCGTACCACTTGGACTTCCAGGGCTTGATGACGCCCAGGCGGAACCCATAGGGATGTGTCTTTTGACCCATTAGTCTTCTTCTCCGACCACGATCGTGATGTGGCTAACGCCCTTCTGAATGCGCGTCGCGCGACCTTGAGCGCGCGGGCGCCAGCGGCGCATGTGTGCATTGGCGGCCTTGTCGACGAAGGCGCGCTTCACGACGAGTGCATCGAGGTCGATGTTCTCGTCCTGCTGGCGAGCGTTCGCGACGGCGCTGTCGAGCAGCTTGGCCACGATCGGGGCAGCGGCTTTGCGGGTGAACCGAAGTTGGTCCAGCGCGATGGCCACGTTCTTCCCGCGAATCATGTTGATCACGACACGCGCTTTACGCGGTGAGATCTTCTGAAAGCGTGCTTTGGCTGTAGCGTCCATGGTTCTTGTTGCGATCTGCCGACCCGATACCCCCGAAATCCTTGGATTTTCGTCCGCCGAAAGGGGGCGCGGGATCTAGCACGAGGGGGCAGGCCCCTCAAGGTGCGGCCTATCGCTTCCCCTTCTTGTCGGAAACGTGACCGTGATAGGTGCGGGTCGGAGAGAATTCGCCGAGCTTGTGGCCGACCATGTTCTCCGTGACGAAGACGGTGATGAACTTCTTGCCGTTGTGAACGGCGAAGGTCAGACCGATCATGTCCGGGGTGATGGTCGAACGACGCGACCAGGTCCGGATCATCTTCTTGTCGCCCGTGGACGTCGCCTTCTCGACCTTCTTGAGGAGCGAGATATCGACGAAGGGGCCCTTCTTTACTGAACGAGGCATTACTTCTTCTTCCGCCGACGAACGATGAACTTGTTCGTGGACTTGTTGGTACGAGTCTTCTTGCCCTTGGCGAGCTGGCCCCAGGGGGAGCAGGGATGCCGGCCACCAGCCGTACGACCCTCACCACCACCCATCGGGTGATCGACCGGGTTCATCGTGGTGCCGCGGTTGTGCGGACGACGACCCAGCCAGCGGGTGCGACCGGCCTTGCCGAGAGTCAGACGCGCGTGCTGCGTGTTGCTGACCTGGCCGACCGTCGCGCGGCAGTTGAGGTGCACCTTCCGCATCTCACCGCTGGGAAGACGAACAACAGCGTAGTCGCCATCCTTCGCCATGAGCTGAGCTGCGGTTCCGGCCGAACGCACGAGCTGCGCGCCCTTTCCGATCTTGAGCTCGATCGCGTGGATCATCGTTCCAAGCGGCATGTGACGAAGCGGCTTGGCGTTGCCGGGCACGACGTCGGCGTGACGCGAGGAGATCACCGTCGCGCCGGCCTTGAGGCCGTCCGGAGCGAGGATGTAGCTCTTCACACCGTCGGCGTAGTGAAGGAGCGCGATGCGAGCCGACCGGTTGGGGTCGTACTCAATCGCCACGACCTTCGCGGGCACGCCAATGCGGTCACGCTTGAAATCGATCTTGCGGTACCGACGCTTGTGTCCGCCACCCCGGAAGCGAACCGTAATGCGGCCGTTGTTGTTGCGGCCACCGGTGCTCTTCTTCTTGGTGGTGAGTCGCTTCTCCGGACGCTTCTTGGCGAGGCCGTCGAAATCGGGGCTCTCGTAGAAACGCCGGCTCGGCGAGGTGGGCTTGAACTTCTTGATCGCCATGGATCAGGCTCCCTCGAAGAAGTCGATCGAATCGTCAGGTCCGAGCGTGACGATCGCCTTCTTCCAGTTGCGGGTCTTGAGGCGGCGACGGCCGATGCGCTTCGGCTTACCGCGGACGATCAGCGTGTTGACGTCCAACACGGTGACCTTGAAGAGCTCTTCGACGGCACGCCGCACATCGACCTTGTTCGCGCGAAGGTCGACCTCGAAGAGGTATTGGTTGTGCGCGTCGCGCAGGTTGCTGCCCTTTTCGGTGAGGATCAGCGGGCGCTTGATGACGTCTTCGATTTGCATCTCAAGCCGCCTTTCCGTTGCTGAGTCGAGCGACCAGCGCCTCAACAGCCTTCTTGGTCAACACAAGGTGCTGATGTCGAAGGATGTCGTAGAGGTTGACGCCCTCGGGCGGGAGCACGACGTGCATCGCCAGGTTGCGCGCGCTCAGGCGGAGGTTGCCATTGTCGGCGACGTCCACGATGACCGCTCCCGCATCCACCTCAAGGGTGTCGAGGATCTTCACGAGCGCCTTGGTCTTAATTTCCGAAAGCTCGAAGTCGTCGACAATCGTGAGATTGCCTTCCTTGAGCTTCAGCGAAAGCGCGCTGCGCAGCGCTCCGAGCCGCATCTTGCGAGGCGGACGGTACGCGTAGCTGCGAACCTTCGGGCCGTGCGGGATTCCGCCGCCACGAAACTGCGTCGCCTGGACGCCGCCGTGACGAGCACGTCCCGTGCCCTTCTGCTTGTAGATCTTCCGGCGCGAACCGCGCACGGCGGACCGGTTCTTGACGGCGTGCGTACCCGCTCGCTTGGAAGCGAGCTGAGCCTTGAGCACGTCGTAAAGCAGGCCCTCATTGACCTCGGCACCGAAGATGGCGTCGTCGAGATCGATCTCGCCAACGCTCTTCTTCTCGAGGTTATAGACGGTGGTCTTCGCCATGGTTTCCTCAGGTCTTGATCTCGACGTCAACGCCGGCGGAAAGGTCGAGCTTGCTCAAGGCCTCGAGGGTCTCTTGCGTCGGCTCGAGAATGTCGAGGAGCCGCTTGTGCGTGCGGATCTCGAACTGCTCACGGGACTTCTTGTCGACGTGCGGTCCGCGGAGGACCGTGTACTTGTTGATGCGCGTCGGAAGCGGAATCGGACCGGCCACCTGCGCTTGAGTTCGTCGCGCGGTGTCCACGATCTCGCTCGTCGCCTGATCGAGCAATCGGTGGTCGTACGCCTTCAGTTTGATGCGAATCTTCATGCGTTAGTTTCTTTCGATCACTCGTGGATCTTGGCGATGACGCCGGCGCCGACGGTCTTGCCGCCTTCGCGGATGGCGAAGCGCTGCTTCTCTTCCATCGCAACCGGCGTGATCAGCGTCACGGTCATCTTCACGTTGTCGCCCGGCATGACCATCTTCACGTCTTCCGGAAGTGCGATCTGCCCCGTCACGTCCGTCGTCCGCATGTAGAACTGCGGCTTGTAGTTCGTGAAGAAGGGCTTGTGACGGCCGCCTTCGTCCTTCGTCAGAACGTAGACTTCGCAGTCGAACTTGGTGTGCGTCGAAACGCTGCCCGGCGCTGCAAGCACCTGACCACGCTCAACCTCTTCCTTCGCGATACCGCGAAGAAGGCAACCGACGTTGTCGCCCGCGATGCCTTCCTTAAGAAGCTTGCGGAACATCTCGACGCCCGTGACCGTGGTCTTGCGGGGGTCGACGAAGCCGAGGATCTCAACCTCGTCTCCGGGGTGAACCGTGCCGCGCTCGATGCGACCCGTGACAACCGTTCCACGACCCTTGATCGAGAACACGTCCTCGATCGCCATCAGGAAGGGCTTGTCCACGTCGCGCTCGGGCGTCGGGATGTAGTCGTCGACCGCCTGCATCAGGTTCTTGATCGAGTCGACCCACTGGTCCTCGCCGTTGAGCGCACCCAGCGCCGAACCTGGAACCACCGGAGCGTCGTCGCCGGCGTAGTCGTACTTGTCGAGGAGCTCGCGAACCTCCATCTCGACCAGCTCGAGAAGGTCCGTGTCCTCCACCGCGTCGACCTTGTTCAGGAAGCACACGATCTTCGGAACACCAACCTGGCGACCGAGAAGCACGTGCTCCTTGGTCTGCGGCATCGGGCCGTCGACCGCGGAAACCACGAGGATCGCGCCGTCCATCTGCGCGGCGCCCGTGATCATGTTCTTCACGTAGTCAGCGTGGCCGGGGCAGTCGACGTGGGCGTAGTGACGGTTGGCCGTCTGGTACTCCACGTGCGACGTCGCGATCGTCACCGTCTTGGTCTCGTCGCGCACGGTGCCGCCCTTGGCGACGTCGTGGTACGAAATCACGTCTCCACCATGCGTGTCCGCCATCACCTTGGTGATCGCTGCGGTCAGCGTGGTCTTGCCATGGTCAATGTGACCGATGGTGCCGACGTTGATGTGGGGTTTGTCGCGAACGAACTCTTCTTTAGCCATTGTCTCGTCTCTCCTATCGGGAGCTCAGAACTTAGATTCCCTTCGCCTTCGCGATGATCGCTTCGGCGATGTTGTTGGGCACCGGGGCGTATTCGTCGAACTGCATGGTGTAGACAGCTCGGCCCTGAGTCTTGGAGCGCAGGTCGGTCGCGTAGCCGAACATCTCGGCAAGCGGCACGATGGCCTTGATGACCTGCATGTTGCCGACGCTGTCCATGCTTTGGACGTTGCCGCGACGGCTGTTGAGATCACCGATGACGTCGCCCATGTAGTTTTCGGGCGTGCGGACTTCGACGTCCATCACCGGCTCGAGAAGATGAATGCCTGCCTTCTTGGCGGCTGCCTGGAAGGCCAGCGAACCTGCGATTTCGAACGCAGCCTGGCTGGAGTCGACGTCGTGGTAGCTGCCGTCGATCAAGCGAACGTGCACGTCGATGACCGGGTAGTTGGCGATCACGCCGCGGGTCATGGCGGCCTCAATGCCCTTGTTGACCGAGGGAATGTATTCCTTGGGGATCACACCGCCGACGATCTTGTTTTCGAAGATCAGTCCGGCACCGCGCTCTTCGGCGGGTCCCATTTCGATCCACACGTGACCAAACATGCCGCGGCCACCGGTCTGCTTCTTGAGCTTGCCTTCGGCCTTCACCCACTCGCGAATCGACTCGCGATATGCAACCTGCGGTGCGCCCACGTTGCACTCAACGCTGAACTCGCGCTTCAAGCGGTCGACGATGATGTCGAGGTGAAGCTCGCCCATACCGGCGATGATCGTTTGTCCGGTTTCCTCGTCGGTCCACGCCTTGAACGAGGGGTCTTCCTTTTGAAGACGCGCCAGACCTTCACCGAGCTTCTTGGAGTCGGCCTTGGTCCTCGGCTCGATGGCCACCGAGATGACCGGCTCCGGAAAGACCATGCGCTGAAGCATGATCGGGTGCTGCGGATCGCAAAGCGTGTCGCCGGTGTTGACGTTGCTGAGTCCGACCGCGGCCACGATGTTGCCCGCGAAGACTTCCTTGATCTCTTCACGCGAGTTGGCGTGCATCAGAAGCACGCGACCCACGCGCTCCTTCTTGCGCGTTGCCGTGTTGAGCAGTGCGGTACCGCTCTTGAGCTGACCGCTGTACACGCGAAGAAAGGTGAGCTGACCGACGAAGGGGTCGTTGATGATCTTGAACGCGAGCGCGCTGAACGGAGCGTCGTCCGCTGCGGCGCGAGTGAGTTTCTTGGTGGGGTCGTCGGGCTCTTCACCCTGGACGTCCGGAAGATCCACCGGCGAGGGCAGGTACTCGACAACTGCGTCGAGAAGCTGCTGAACACCCTTGTTTTTGAAGGCCGAACCACACAGAACCGGCACGATCTTGTGCGCAATGGTGGCCTTGCGAAGCGCCGCCTTGATGTCGGCTTCGCTGAAGTTGGAGTCGTCCTCGAGGAAGCGCTCCATCAGCGATTCGTCAGCCTCGGCAACGGCTTCGATGAGCACCGAGCGCGCTTCCGCAGCTTGGTCGGCGAACTCGCCCGGAATCTCAATCTCGTCCCACTCGGCGCCCAAGGTGTCGTCCTTGAACTGCAGGGCCTTCATCTTGACGAGGTCGATCACACCCTTGAGCTGATCCTCGCTGCCAAGCGGAAGTTGAATCGCAACGGCAGGTGCGCCGAGACGATCCTTGATGGTCTGAAGCGCACGCGGGAAGTCCGCACCAGCCTTGTCCATCTTGTTGACGAAGCAGATGCGCGGAACGCCGTAGCGGTCGGCCTGACGCCACACCGTTTCGGACTGTGGCTCGACACCCTCTTTACCGTCGAACACAGCAACCGCACCGTCGAGCACGAAGAGCGAACGCTCGACCTCGATGGTGAAGTCGACGTGGCCGGGTGTGTCGATGATGTTGATTCGGAACTGGTCGTCCGCGAAGGGACCGGTTTGCGGACGCCAGAAGCACGTCGTCGCAGCAGAGGTGATCGTGATGCCACGCTCCTGCTCCTGCTCCATGTAGTCCATGGTGGCGGCGCCGTCGTGAACCTCGCCGATCTTATAGTTCACGCCCGTGTAGTAGAGAATGCGCTCGGTCGTCGTCGTCTTGCCCGCATCGATGTGGGCCATGATTCCGATGTTCCGGGTCCTCTTGAGTGGGTACTGACGGGGCATGGTGAAAGGTGGGTGGCGAGACGCACAAAACCCCCTTCGAGCCTTGGTGATCACCCTCGGATCACACTGTTGTCGAAAGGGGCTGGAGAGGAACTCAGTTGAGGACTGTTTGAACGTCCTGCGGTTTTCCTGGCTGCTCTCTTTATGGGCGGTTCGTCATGCTTCGGGAAGTTGCTCCATTCCGACTGGTTTCCCTGCGCAGGGACCTGTTCCGGAAAGTAAAGTTGGTTACCAGCGGTAGTGCGCGAACGCCTTGTTGGCGTCGGCCATCTTGTGCGTGTCTTCTCGCTTCTTGACGGAGTTACCGCGGCCTTGCGATGCGTCGATCAGCTCTGCAGCGAGCCGCTCGGTCATCGACTTTTCGCCTCGCTTGCGCGAGAACTGCACGAGCCAACGCATGGCGAGGCTGGTGCGACGGTCGTTACGAACTTCCACGGGCACCTGGTAGGTGGCACCACCAACGCGGCGGCTCTTCACCTCGACCTTGGGCTTCACCATGTCGAGGGCCTTGCGGAAGGTCTCGAGCGCCGGCTGCTTGTGACGGCCCTCGATGATGTCGAACGCACCGTACACGATGTTCTCGGCGGTCGACTTCTTGCCTTGAAGCATGAGGACGTTGGTGAACTTGGCCACCATCTTGTCCTTGTACTTCGCGTCCGGGATGACCTGACGCTTGATTGATTCGCGACGACGACTCATTGCTTGGGCCTCTTGACGCCGTACTTGCTGCGTCGCTGCGTGCGGTTGGCTTTGTTCGTGTTGGACGGACCCGCTGCGCCAGTGGCGTCGAGGGTTCCGCGAATGACGTGGTAGCGAACGCCGGGAAGGTCCTTCACACGGCCGCCGCGAATGAGCACAACCGAGTGCTCCTGGAGGTTGTGTCCCTCACCCGGGATGTAGGTCGTAGCTTCGATGCCGTTGCTGAGACGAACACGAGCGACCTTACGGAGGGCCGAGTTCGGCTTCTTCGGGGTGGTGGTGTAGACACGAACGCAGACGCCACGCTTCTGCGGACACTTTTGGAGTGCGGGGGAGTCCGTCTTCTGACGGATCTTTTTGCGTCCCTTGCGCACGAGTTGGTTGATAGTCGGCATCGAAAAACTCAGTATTTCCGTGGATCCTGGGCTCAGGAGGACGCGAAAGATACCGGCGAAGTCCCTTCTGTCAAGGCGCGAATGGGGGAATTCAGGATCAGCGTTGAGACTTTCGACTCTGCTCTACGCTGTCGTTACTGCGTTGCAAACTCCCCCGATCATGGGGTGAAAATGCCCGGTAGACCCATGAGATGATTGGTTTTTCGGAGATTCTGGATCTCGCGTGATGGATCGAGACTTGCTGATTAGTCCGGCATGTATCGTTCGCCACCTCGGGAGGAGGAAAGCCAGCTTCGCGAAAGAATTCAGCAGCTTAGGAGTGATCTGGAACTCGCTGAGGCACGCGCAGATATGTGGCGCGAGCAAGCCAAGGTGAGCCGGCTGAAGCTGCGCGAGTCCAAGAAGCGACGTTCAAAGCCACCAAGTAAGTTTGTCCGACCACCGCGTCCCAAACCGAAGCGCTTCGTCGAGCAGCGACTTCGCCGCGAAAATGCCTGGTTGAGTCAGGAGCAGGATCGCCTGCGTTCTGAACTCCAAGACGCCCGCACCGAACAGAGCGGTGTGGCCAAACTCGGCCACGCCATGGTCGGCGCGTCGATTCCGTTGTTGTTCATCAAAGCGTGGCCTCTCTTCGGTTTCGTCGCTGTCACAGGCCTGCTCGTGTCGGCGCTTCGATGAGCTATCGCCTTGCAGTCACAGCCCTGCGCGAACGCGTTCGCACGCTCGAAAAAGAGAACGCCAAGTTGCATCGAGTCCAAACCCGATGTGCTCACTTGGAAGACGTGATCGCGGAACTGCGTCTGGAACCGGAAGAGCCGATTCAAACGCGAACTTCACGGTTGGGTTCGGCGCTCTTCGTTTCGTCGATGCCGCTCGCACTTGCGCAGCAGTGGTGGTGGTTTGCCGCGGTTGCGCTCGTCGGCGCCACGATGATGTGCTGGCACAGTCCACCTACGCCGGACGTGAAGCGTGATCCGGATGGGTGTGTCATCGATCCTTTGAAGGACTTTGATGCCGCCGCTCGGCGCGCCGTTGTCGTGGGCCAACAGCTCACGCGTCGGCTTGGACACGAACGGTTCACGGCTGCACATCTCCTTCTTGCGCTGGTCCGCGATCGCAACGCCGACGTCATCCGCGACGCACAAGCGTTGGTGCTGGATCTTCCAAAGGCTGAGTTCGTGGGCATCTCGGGTGGCTTGAGCGCTCACTTCGCCATTGCAGAACTGGCCGCGCGAGCAGAGGAGCGCGAGGTTCGAATCATCGATCTCTGGCATGCGTTGGCGACGGACCCTTCGCCGGATGTCGCTCATCTAGCGGCCACGCACGCGCCTAGTTAAAAGCGCAAACGCAGGGTTGCCGTGCCTGCACCCAAACCGAGTTCAAGCTCAGGATCTGCTTCAATTTCCGGCAAATCGTCGGGTAGTTCGCGTTGGCGGGTGTCTCGGATCACGGCGCGGAAACGAATCTGTGCTTCGAGGATTCCTGCGATCGCAATTCCGGCGAGCACACCCGTCACAACTTGGTTGGTGATGCGCACTGAGCGCTCACGCGTGTTGAACGAACCACGGTCTTCCGGATCGAGGCCGCGCAGATAGCGATGCCACCCCCAAGTCATCACGCTACCTGCGAGCAAGATCGACTCGGAGATCGCAAACGCCATCCCGAGACCACGATCTTCGTTTCGAAACTGTCCTACACCAAATGGAAGCAGAGCGAGTGCACGCGAGTTTTGTCGCTCGACCACCATCTCACGCGCCAACTGTTCCAAACGCTGCATGCGTTCGCGTTCGCGTAAAAGTCGTTCGAGCCGGAGTCGCTGTTGCCGTTCACGCTCGGCTTGCGCGTCGCGCTCCTGTTGTGCGCGCTCGGTTTCGTACGCTTGCTGCGCGCGCTCGAACACTTGATACACGGCCGTCGAAAAGTCGTGTCGCGGAAGCGCGAAGTCACCGTTCTCGCGCAACAGAGCCAAGAACTGATTTTGCGCATCATCGGGCTGATTGAGATGCACAAACGCTGCGGCAAGATACTGCCGAGACTGCGTCACAAGCGTCGGATCTCGAAGCGAGGGAAGCAGCGCTTCGAAGCGAGCGCGTGCCTGTCGGTAGTCGCCGTCCGTGTACGCGCTCAGTGCAAATTGGTAGTCGGCAAATTGGTCCGCGCTCACCAACGAGGGCTTCGCGAAGAAGCCGAGAATTGTGCCGGTGATGATGAGAACTCGCGCCATGACCCCTGGAGGGATCAGTCCGAGCCCTCCCCCTCTCCCTCAGGACGCAAAGTTACGTTGATCTCGGTGCTCTGCTGCGAGCTGAGGGTGACTGTTTCGTTATAGGAAACGTGACCTGGGGCTGTCACCCTGATTTGCCGAAGCTCTTGGTTGTCCCCTAGTCGAACAGGGAAGAGTTCGTTCACGCGCCCATTCACAGCAGGTGCGATCTCGCGTCGATCGACCGTGACGCGCGCTCCAGGTGGGCAGGTTGGGCAACGCACGATCACGCGCGCAGGCTTCCAAAGAAGGCGCTGGTTAAAGACGAACCGGTCGGGCCCAGGCCGTAGCGTAAACGTGCGCGGTGTTTCCACGCAGCACTCCCCATTGAACACGACGCGGTGTGGACCCAAAGGCAGATCCACGGTTTCGATCCCGTTGGGTCCCCAAGGTTGTGGCTCCGCGCCGTCGACGGAAATCGTGACTGCGCGTGGAGTTGGAACGAAACGAACCTCGCGGGTGCGCCCCGATGCGACGGGTCTCATCCCCGAGCGCGCATCGACCCCAGCATCCACTTCCTCTTCGCCAGCATCTTCGAGCTCGCCTGCATCCACCGCGACGTCAACAGCTGCATCCGCAAACACTTCGGGTTGGAGCGGATCCTTGGCGCCTGGGTCGGTGGGACTTGCAGGCCACAATGCGGCGGTGAGTGCCAGCGCACCTCCGATGACCGCAGCGGCCCCGAACCAGAGACTCTTCGGTGAGTCCGATCCCAAACGTTCGACCAGCTTGAGGACTTCTTCGTTGCCCTCGTCGATCGCGAGCACGCGATTGAAGCACGCCAACGCTGCTGCTCGGTCTTTGCGCGCCACGGCCTCGCGACCGCGTTTGGTGTACACCTCGACAACGCGGTCGCGCAGTTCGGAGCCCACTGTTTGCGGGTCCTCCAAGTAGCGCGCGAGCAACGCTTCGGGTTTTTCGTCACCGAGTCGCCCCACAAACTCGCGCATGGCTTCGGCCATCTCTTGCGCGCTTGGAAAGCGTTCTTCTGCGTCGCGCGCCATCGATTTGACGATGATGTCGCGCAGCTCCTTGCCGATGTCGGCGCGCACACGAAGCGGATCTGGAAACTCTGCATCCACAATGCGCTTGAGGACGTGGTGTGGGTTCCGACCGGTAAACGGAAGTCGTCCGACCGCCAGGTAGTACAAAACCGTGCCCAGCGAGAAGACATCGGTGTGTGGTCCGATGCCTTTTCCGGCGACCTGTTCCGGTGCCATGTGACCGGGCGAACCGAGGATCTGTCCGGTTTGGGTAAACGACTGCGACTCGACCATTTGCGCGATGCCGAAGTCGGTGAGTTTGACGTGCGAGTTTTCGTGCAGGAGCACGTTCTCGGGTTTGACGTCGCGATGGATGATCCCGCTATCATGTGCTGCAGCGAGCGCTTCTCCGATTTGGATCGTGAAGCACGCCGCGATTTCGGGTGGCAACTCGGGGTTCTGTTCGCCGAAGCGTTTGAGCGTAGGACCCGTGAGTAGTTCGGCTGCGATGTAGCTCTCGTCAGAGTCTTCGCCCGAGTAGTCGTAGATCTCGAGGATGTGTTTGTGCGCGAGCTTGGCGACGCTGCGCGCTTCGCGGGTGAAGCGAACGCGAGCTTCGGGAGCTTTCTGGAGATGCGGGTGCAGGACTTTGACGGCGACCATGCGGTCGAGTCGCTCGTCACGTGCCTTGAACACCGTGGCCATGCCACCGTGGCCGATCTCCTCGAGGAGCTCGTATTTCTCCAGCTTGCGGAGCATTGGCTGCGTTGGAGCTTATCTACTTTCTTGGGGGTTTGTGGCTGGGTTTGGTTGGGATTTTCGTTTGATCCGCCTTCCGCTTCGCGGATCTGGAAGATCGGAAGCTTGGGAGCGGGGAAGCGGGAAGCGGGGATACCTTTTATTTCTTCGAAGACTTCAAGGCGTGCAAAGAGACTCAAAAGGATCTCTTGTCTCCTACAAGTCGAAGTCCACGGCAGTTTCTCAAACCTCTTCAGCCAGCTCAGGTCGAACGAGGTCCGTGTGGGGACGTAGTCCGTACGGACCCGAACCTGCTTGAAAACGAGGCCTTTTCTTCGACGATCTCGAACAGCCGGGAGGCTCATGTGGTCAACCACACGTTCAAACACCGCGTTCGCAACCGGTACTACAAGTTGGTTCGTCCAAGTTGGTCCGTTGTCTTTGTGCTTCGTGCAGGTCGCACGGATTCCGAACCGGTCAGCTACCGACGCGTTGAAAGCTGGTGCGTCTCGATGGCAACCAACAAGCAGACCTTCCGCAACGACCTCGCCGTTCGATGGCCACTTGCTTCGTTCCAGCACCCCGCAGAGTTCGTCTCCGCCATCGACGCCGAACCAGACTCACGCAACTACCTGCGCGAACTCATCGCGCTCGCCGCGGATGCCGGTCTCAACGAACGGTAAACTCTGGGGACAGGTAAACTGGTTTACCGAGCCTCGAAACGTTTCGTTCGGTATTCCAAGGATCGTCCAAGACAGGTTCTCGCTCACGACTTACGTTCCGCTTCGTCGTGCGCGTCACAGACCACAACGCTTTCGCGTTCGTTCGCGAAGTCCTTCGCGGCGAACGAACGGTCGACCACGGCGCTGCGAAGATGATGCACTTGTTCTCAGACACCAACTGCGACATTCGTATCGCGCCATCGGTATTCGAGATCTGGCCGTGCTGCGTTCCACGACGACGCCCGTTCGAGTACTACCCTCGCCTCGCTCCAGCGTTTGTGGGCGACGTGATGTCGGCGATGGACGCGACGGCTATCGTTGAACCCATGGTCGGCGTTCTTCGACCTGGACCACGGCTCGGTCCATTTGTGCTCAAGCGATGCGGAGCTTGGGTCATTCCCAATCTCGACGAGGTTTGGATTCGACTACGTCAGATCACCGACGACGCTCACACCACAACGATGCCAATTCCTGCCGATGGCAAGTGGTCGCTTCCTGCGCGTGCTCCACAGTACAAACCGGAACCCAAACGCTACGTGAACAACGAGCTGAAGCTGACGTGTCCTCACTGCAAGGCGACACCTGCTCGATTCCGCGAAATATCAGACGCGTGGATCTGCGAGCAGTGCGGACGCTCGTTTTCTACGTAGTCTTTCTCTGGCCGGTGACCGTACGCACCAAGCGGTGCGCGTTCCACAAGCTGAGCAACTGGCCGCCCGACATGCCGATAAGCGGCCATGGAATCGCACGAAATCCTCTACTTCGTGGGCGCGTTTTCGATGATCGCCGCGGCTGCCAACTGGAGTTGGTTTTTCGGACACCGCAAAGCCGCACGCGTGGTTCGGCTGTTCGGCCGGCAAGGCGCACGCATGCTCTACTTCTTCTTTGGGCTCATGATCTGCGTGCTGGCGTTTCACGCACGCTGAAGCCGGCAGCTTCGCGGACTTGGTTGTGCCGCGATTCATTTTTTATCCTGGAAGATTGAGAGAGGGAAAGCTGAGAAGAGAAGCCGAATTTTCTTTTCTCGGCCCATGGCGTTGAGCTTCCGTGCTCCCGAGCTTCCAATCTTCCAGATCCGCGAAGCGGAATCAGCTTCGCGGGTTGCCTGGACTCGCGGGCGCTGGGAGTTTCGCTGAATCATGGTTACGATCTTGCTGTGAAGCTTCCCAAGTGGGTCACCAGCAACGCGGAGTCTGTTCGCGCCGAGGTCCAGGAGTGGATCGGCACGACGCCTCAAGAGCGGTGGCGGCTTGCCGAACTGTGTGCGCGCGACGTGATTTGGGCAGCGAACATGAGCGGCACTCCTGCACGAATCCTCGACTACGAGGATCCGCTTCCGGAATCCTCCCTCCAGGCGCTGCGCCGACTCCGAAAGGCACACGGCTGGGGCGATGCTGGCTGAACGTAGCGCGGCTGAAGCTGCTCGCGAGATCGGCTCAGCGATGGCGGCAGCGGATATCCCGTACGCAATTGGCGGGGCACTGGCACTCGCCGTCGCTGGTGTCCCGCGCGGAACTGCCGACGTTGACCTCAACATCTTTCTCGACGAGCCCAACCGCGTCTTTCCCATCTTGCGACGGTTGGGGATCGAGTTCGACGACACGATTGCAACCGCAGCAGCTCTGGGCGATGGGATGTTCGTTGCTCGGTGGGACGGAATGCGAATCGACGTCTTTCTTCCCAGCATTCCGTTTTCCAAGGAAAGCGAAACAACACGCGTGCAGCTCACCGACGCCAGCGGTTGGACGGGCTGGTTCCTCTCTGCGGAATCGATCGCAGTGTACAAGCTCCTCTTCTTTCGCAGTAAGGACATCGCTGACTTGGAAAGACTTGTCGCTGTCCGACCCTCACTTAATCGAGATTACATTCGACGGTGGATCGTCGACATGATGGGTGTAGACGACGAGCGAACGAAACGGTGGGACCGCATCGTGGCGGAGCACGCTTGAAGATCATTCTCATCGATCGCAACGAGCGACTCATCACAGAATGGCGAGAGTGCTTCGCTGAACACGACAACGTCGAAGTTGTTCACGGCGACTTCTTCTCTCGCCCAACCGACGCGATGGTCAGCCCGGCCAACAGCTTTGGAATCATGGATGGTGGGCTCGACCTCCTGATTCGTGAACGTCTCGGACGCGACATAGAACTTCGCACACGCGAACGGATCCGCGAACGTCACCACGGTGAACTTCCTGTCGGGCTCGCCGAGATCGTGGAGACTGACCACACCGATTGGCCCTACCTTGTCTGCGCGCCCACGATGCGTGTTCCGGAAGGAGTCGACTGGACGGTAAACGCCTACCTCGCGTTCCGTGCCACCTTGCTCGCGATTCGAAACTTCAATGCCGAACATCCACGAATCCAGTCTGTCGTCTGTCCGGGTCTCGCAACCGGCGTCGGTAAGATGAGCGAACAGAAGTGTGCGTTCCAGATGAAGCTCGCCCTTCAGCAAGTGATCGGCCCACCCGAACCGGGTCGTTTCAGCTCGATTCATGCGTTTCACCAAGCGTTGCTCAACGGGTTTTGAGTGGAACGTTTTCGGTTCCGAATCGTCCGCTGGTGCGGACATCCACTACGCGGAATTCGGCAGTCGTCGCGGAGCGAAACTTGCCCCTACTCTCAGTGAAGATCTGAGTCCTCACAACGTCTTGGGAACCATGAAAAAGACCATCTTGATGCTCGCCCTGTTCGCTCTTCCAACCATCGCAAACGCGAACGCACCCTCGATGCAGCTTCAGGGTTGGCAGACCAACATTCCCCGGGAGCAATGTCTCGAGCGAATGGAAGCGGCGTTTGCAACGGCACAGTTCACCAACATTCGCCGCAGCAACGGTCGCGTCTGGGCAAGCGCAGGCGAGTACATGGTTGGCGGCCTCTGCTTGAACTCGTTCGCGAGCGTGTCGATTGCAGGCCCGGAAGCAAGCGTGACCGGTTCGCTCTACTCGCGCGTTGCACGCGCCTGGCAAAACTGACCCGCGGAAGAGCGGCGGTAGCGCTCGACCCCGCTGCGCGCGTCTGACTCGACACCCACATCATCCACGCTGACCTCACGCCAGCGGTACACGATGGCGTCTCCGTCGACATCCCACGATGCACGGAGACGTTTCGCGTGCCCTTGATCCACGCGACTTTGGTTGTCGTCTTGTTCGAGATCGAGCACACACACAGGAATGAGAGCGTCGTCTCGATGCTCGAACAGAACTTCGCGCTCGGTATACGTGGCGAGCCCCAACGCTTATCGAACAGCCAAGTAGCGACGGCCAGCAATCGTCACAAACCGATAGCTCATCGCCCAACGCTCGAACGTCATCATAGAGTCGTCCCACGGCTCCGGGGATCGAATCGAGAGGGGTCGCTCGCCAGCGAACGCCTGAAGCCCACTTCGCGGACGTGGTGCGTACGGATCCGCGGGAGGTCGCAACACCACGCGCATCTCCGCGGGCGCACATGCCACCAAGCAGAACAACAAAGCGAGTCTCACGGCAACCACACACGCGAGACAAGCAGACGTATTCCAGTAACCTGCGCGCATGACGCCTGTTCCCGTTCTTGGTGTTCCCGACGTGACTGAAGCTCGTGACTACTTCGTCGACACGCTCGGCTTCACGTGTACGGGGTTCCACGAAGCTGGCCCCGAAGCGGTGTACGCCATCGTCGAGCGCGATGGCGGTGTCATCCATCTTCAAATTCGGCGCGGTGTATCCCCGCCGCGCGAAGAACACGAAACGGACGTGTTCGTCCTGGTCGCCGATGTCGACGCGATGTACTCCGAACTCAAAGGTTCGGTCGACGTGCTTCGCGACATCCAAGACGAACCGTACGGAATGCGCGACTTCACGATCGAGCTTCCGTTCGGACCCCGCATCGCGTTTGCGACGCCAACCGAGTAACTCAGCTACAGAACGACGGGTCTTCTTCGCAGATCGCGACACAGAAACTGTCTGTCGGGTTCGAACGACAGTACACGTTCCCACACGCCCGGTACGCCGTCGCCTCTTCCGAACAGAGTAGCCCCAGGGCGTCACTGCAAGAGTCTGCGCTGCCTTCGCAGGCATTCAGCTCCATCTCCTGCATCTCGCATCCAGAGCGAACAACAAACTCATCGCGTAGTTCGCAAACGCTCGAGCAGATGCCGGGATCACCGCCGCAACGGTTCGCAACGGTGCGACACGCCGGGCCGCACTCACTTACATCTGACCCGCAGGCCGTGAGGAGCACGCACAACACAAGAAGACGGATCATGCACGGGAGATAACGCGAATACGGTACTGCGCAACTCACTCGACGTCGGAATACCGCACCGCACAACTGGCGGAACGCATCCATCGCATCTGACGACGCGATCCGAGCGCGCTACGCTCTTGCCATGCTTCGTTGGATTGGCTTGTCGCTATTGGCGGCGACGGGATGCTCGAACTCGTCCACAGTGGGTATGTGCCCAGGCGACGACTCCGTTTGTCTGCAGGAGTACCTCGTCACCGAATGCCGTGTCGCCATCGAGGCAGGCTACGGACGCACGCGGTCCTTGGGGCATACGTTCGAAAACGCGTGTGACGGACTTGCAGCACCAAGCGCACGACGGTTCCACGATGCCATCGTGCGCGGAGACCTCGACTTTCATCTCGATCAAGCCGAAGCCTGCCTCGCTCGAGGAATCTCGTTGTTGGGTTGCCCACAAGCGTTCACCGCGCGGGTTCCCGTCGGCGGTGCGTGCGACCACGACTTCGAATGCATCGACGGCCTTTGCGCGCCCGAAGAGTTTGAGCGTTCACGACCCAGTTGGGCTCTGGGAGATTGCGGAACGTGCATTCCCTTTCGCCAAGAAGGGGAAGAGTGCGGCTTCACGGGCTGGAACGGACAGGTGTGCGCCGACGGGTTGTTTTGCGCAGGTGCCGAAGATCGGTGTGTCCGACTCGCCGAGCGCGGTGACACCTGCAACCTTTCGTCCCGCTGCGGACCCGGACTGAAGTGCGTGGACGGTTCCTGCCAAGACGAGACGCCCAACGGCGGCGCATGCTCGGAAGACATTGAGTGTGGTGGATACAACGCGGTGTGCATGCGCGTGTGCGATGCCACAGGTGTGCCCTGCGACGACGCGCCCTGTGAAGGCAGCTGCACCGCGGAGTGCACCGAAGGATTTCGCGCGCATGGACGCGAGTGTGCTGGCGACTCACATTGCCTGGTTCAGTGCGTTGATGGTGCTTGCGTAAGTCCAGGTGCAGGCGAACCGTGCGAACTAGGACACTGCGCCCCCGGCACCGTTTGCTCCGAAAGAACATGTCGTACTGAAGTCACTGAGGGCGAAGCATGCGATAGCGCTCGACCATGCGCCGCGGGTCTGACGTGCGATGATGGACGGTGTCGCGTCCTGCGTGCACCGAACGAGTCATGTGATGAAGACACGCGTTGCGTGCCGCTCTTCGATTGCGCCGAAGGGCTTTGTCGCCCCGCTGGACTACTGGGCGATTCGTGCGTTCACAACTGCCGAAGCGGCGCATGTATCGATGGAATCTGCACGCAGCGCGCTGAGGGATCCGAGTGCTTGGGCGCCGACCTGACGTGTGGCGCTCTCGTGTGCGACGAAGAGATGTGCATGCCGACAGAAACCGCAGGTGTTCGCGCGGGATGTCCTTACGACCAGTACTTGGACCGCGGCGAAACATGCCAACCGATGTGCTACCTGGGCACCTAGCGCTTCTTCAGTTTGGCTTTGAGTTGTTTCAGCGGCGGCACGCCTTGCTCCTGTAGGTACGCTTTCGCCTGACGACCACTGAGCGTCTTGCTGTCGAGGCCCTCATCATCGAGCAGCAGCAGCACGTGCACCTCGCGATCTCGCGGGTCGTCGTCCTCATCTGCCCACTGATACGGAACGTGCATCAGCACCGCTCGACCGCGCGCTCCAAAGGAATGCGCGTGCGCAATCGCTGCACTGGCATCCCAACCGTCCGCCGAGAACTTCGCCAAGAGTGGATTGGCAGGTTGCAACATCTCTGAGAGCGACTGGACCACACCCGGCTTCGGCGCGTCGTTCGGAATAAAGCCCTCGGCGAAGTCGAACTCGAACCCATGCGGCGGCGTGGATGCCAACCACGCGCGCACGCTCTGCTCATCTGGAAACTGAAGTTCGATCGAGATGTTCGCCACGATCGAAGTCTAACGACCCAAAAGCCGATCTTCGGCAGCCGTCACGAACTCGGTGACGTGGTCCATAACCGCCCGTATTCGTGGGCTTTGCTGCAAGTCTGGATGCGTCAGAACCCAAAGCGGAATCTCCGTCACCTCCGGTTCGGTCAAACGCACGAGTCCGGGCTCGGCGTCGCCGGTCAGGCAGCTCAACAACACGGCCATGCGTCCTTTTCGTGCTGCCTGTCGAAACACCAACATCGAGTTCGCGTACAACACGTAGCGACCCTTCGGAGAGTACTTGCGACGAAAGCGCTCGGTGTTGCTGTCCACCAAACCTGGCTCCCAACCAATCCACGGAACCTCTTCAAGCGGCATTCCCTTCAACTCGGGCGCGCCATAGACAGCGAGCGCAACACGACCGAGTTTGCGACCGACGAGATGGTCTGGTGGGTTGCGCGCGTAACGCAGCGCCACATCCGCCTCGCGACGCGTCAGACTTCGAAACGAATCGTCGACCACCAACTCCAGCTGCAAACTTGGATGCGCACGTGCAAAATCGGCGAGCTCTTCGATCCACGCGTAGGCGAACCCGTGTGGCAGCGTGAGCCGTACCGATCCAGAAAGTTCGTTCGCGCTTCCACTCAGTTCGAGATCCAAATCGAGCAAGCGCTCTTCGAGTTGCATCGCCGCACGAACGAACGCTTCGCCCACTTGGGTCAGCTGCACACCACCGCGCATGCGGTGAAAGATCTTGATTCCTTGACGCTCTTCGAGTGCCTTCATGCGACGCGTCACGGTGGTCTGGTCCACGCACAACGCACGCGCGCCAGCCGTCAGTGAACCCGCTCGCGCGACAGCAAGCAGGACACGCAAATCATCCCAGGAGTCGAGTTTCACCCTCTCAGCCTAACCTGCACGAACGCAGGCTCCACTCGAGAAACATCGGCTTCCACCTGCGTTTGTGCGACTGCAGAGTGTTGGTGCGCAACGGGGGATTCGCCCTGTTTTTCAAGGAGAATTGCAATGCACGAGTTCGAAGTTAGCAAAGTGATCGATGCACCCGTCGACCGGGTCTGGGACCTCCTGGACGACTTCGCCAACACCTACGTCTACCACCCGATCGTCGAGCGTTCGTTCAGCGTCAACGGTAAGCAAAAAGGCCTCGGCGCGCGTCGTCAGTGCACGATGTATGACGGCAACAGCGTGCAAGAAGAGGTGCGCGAACACGATCCGGTCGCACGCACGTCGAAGATCGTGGTCGTCGACCATGGACCGTTCCCGATGAAGCACATGGAAGTGACGATTTCGGTTCAGCCGGACGAAGGCGGAACACGCGTCACCTACGCCGGCAAGATGCTCCCGAAGTTTGGTCCGATGGGTTGGATGATGGCCAAGACCATGATGATCCCGCAGTTCCGCAAGATGATGGGGCAGTTGATCGACGGCGTCGAAACCCATCTGGCAACCGGTCGATTGATCGGCAAGAAAGGTGAATTGGGTCCGTTGGTCGAAGCCGCTGCGTGATTCGGGAGAAAAAAACGTCAGCAGCGGTCACACTCAGTTGGACCGGTACGTCCAAAGAGTATGAACGAGCTGACAGCGGAACTGGCAACCCAGGCGGTCGAGGGTGACGCCGCGGCGATGCGGCGCATTCTCGACGCGTTGGCCGGGCCCTTTCATGCGCTCGCGCTGCGAATGTTGGGAAACCACGCCGACGCAGACGATGCCACCCAAGAGAGTCTGCTGCGTGTTGCAACGCGGCTCTCTACATTTGATGGACGAGCGAAACTCTCAACGTGGGCGTGGCGGGTTGCGGTGCGCTGCGTTGTAGACGTGAAACGCCGCCAAGCTCGGCTGAGTTTTGATGTGTTCGAAGCGGACCTGCGCGACGGCTTGGACCCGAACGCACCCATGCCTGACGATCAAGTCCTTCTGCAGCAGGTGAAGATCGGTTGCGGTCGTGCGCTTCTGCAGTGTTTGGATGCCGACCACCGTGTTGCCTACGTCTTCGGCGAAATCCTCGAAATGGATGGACCACTCGCGGCATCGATTCTTGAGATCGAACCGGCCACGTTTCGCAAGCGGCTAAGTCGCGCACGAACGCGCGTGCGTGAAGCGCTGCAGCGTCAGTGTGGAGTAGTGAACGAAAACGCTCCCTGTCGGTGTCGAGCACGCGTTGCACGCGCACAAGAACTCGACCGACTTGCGACTCAAGATCGTGCGGGCTCCGTGGATGTCGTGGATGTGACGCGGTTGATTCGAGCACTGCCCGAACTCGATCGTGCTGCGGCGTACTACCAATCCGATCCGCGTCCTGCTCCTGCAGCGCACTTGCTGCAACGCGTGCATCACGCCCTCGGCCTCTAGCGCCGACTCAAACCCAAGAATGTCCACCTTCTCGGCGAGAAGGTGAAAGGAGACCTATGTACACGCTCTACCACTTTCCGTTTTCTCAACACGCGCGTCGCGTGGTCATGCTTCTCGAGGAGGCCAAGTTGCCCTACCAACTGCATCACGTCGCGATGGACCAAGGCGAACATGCCTCGGATGCGTTTCAACAGGTGAACCCGAACGGTCAGGTCCCTGTTCTCGTCGACGACGGATTCAAACTGACCGAGTCCAACGCGATTTTGCGCTACCTGTGCACCAAGCACGAACTCGACTCGTGGTATCCGCGCGATCCGAAGCGACGTGCCGAAGTCGATCAGTGGTTGGATTGGAACCAGTGTCGACTCGCTCCAACCGTGATCGATATCGTGCTCCACACGGTGTTTATGGGTCCTAAGGGAGACAAAGACGCGATTGCGCGAGGTCGCGAGAAGCTGCCGGGCTTGTTTGAGATCCTTGCAGCGCAAGTTGGCGAAGGTTGGTTACTCGGAAGCGAACCCACGATCGCCGATCTCTCCATCGCGTCGAACGTTTCGCATCTTGGGTTTGTGAAGGACATCGAGCTTCCCGCTGCCGTCACGGGTTGGCTCCAGCGCGTCGAGGCGCTCGAGGGCTATCAACGCGCTCTTCCTCCGAAGATGGAGTGAGGTAGCCTGCGGAGATGCGGTTCATCGTTGCTCTCGTCTTCGCTCTCTCCCTTGGTGGGGTTGCTTTCGCCGATGCGCTTCCAGACTGCCCCGAGGGGCAGATGCCGGATTGCCATCCAAGCGAAGGTTCGCACGGTTGTGGCGGCTGCGTGGACGACCCGAGTTACGAAGGTAGCGGTTGTGCAGCGGCAGGCGCAGCGGGCTTTTCCGGTGCCACAGCACTGTTGATCACGCTCGTTCTGCGTCGCCGAAACTGATGCGCTGGCTAGGCATCGTGTTGTTCGTGTTGGCCTGCGCGAGTGAGCCCAGCGAAGTCGAGAACGAAGAATCCACCGGCAACGTCTCGCTTGAAACTCGGGATTCGGACGCTGACGGGCAACTCGCTCAACAAGGCGAAGTGTGTCGAAGCGGCGGCGAGAACCCTGAGTCGATTCAGCGTGGCTGCGCCGAAGGATTCAACTGCTGCTACCCGTGTGGGATGGAGGGCTGCGACTACGTTTGTGCGACACCGGATGAGTGTCGCGCGTGGTCGACCATCCCTTAAACGCAAACGTCGCCGCGAGAAGCGACGACGTGCTCTGCGTTTGCTGTCGGCTTAGAAACGCATGCCTGATCCGAAGACGTCGAGCGCCTGAAGCGCAGCACGAGCGCGTCGTCGTTTGATGCTGCGCTTGAGCACCCAAGCAAGACTTGCAATCGCGAGTGAACCCGCAGCAAGAGTCGCCGCGAACAAGATCGGCGTCACGGGAGTGCCACCACCACAGTCCTCCGAGTGACAGTGAGTCAGCGACGAAATCGCAGTCGACATCCCCAACGCAGCGGTTGCGACAGCACCGGTGACCATCAACGTGATCGGTGCGTGCAGACTCAGGCGCGCTGCACGCAGATCACTCGGGTCGACCTCGAGCTGCGTGTTGACGTTGAGGCGCGGAGCCTGCGTTTGCTGAAGCGCCGCGCCTGTTTCCAGACTCAAGTCCTGCGCCTCGCCCATGTTTGCGCTTGCCAAGACCAGCGCGACCACCATTCCAACCTGCTTCATTTTGAACCTCCTCAGCACCCGGCCTTGGAGATTGCAATGAGCTTGCCACCCTATTTTCTCGGGGATTCGTGATCGACGGCACACCGCGACACATCGTGGCTCGCATTTGGTGTCATATCGAGTAAGTGCGGTCCCGATGTGGCATTCGGGCAGGAAACAGCCATGATTTCAGCCCTCTATGTGTGCCAGGCGTGGGAATTTCTCTACGCGTCCCCGAAATTCACATTTCGAGGCCGATCAGGAGACGGAGGCCGTGACCTGGCTTGGCGGGTTCAAGGCCTTCGAGAGGAACCAACAGGTTGTAGCTGGCTTGGAGTCGCAAGCGCGCGTTGCTCGCAAAGTCGTAGCGGTAGTTCGCGCCCACTTCGATCTCCAGACCAAGGTTGGCGTTGCCGTTGGGTGTCGACTCGGCATCGACCGCGCGGCTGTAAGTCACACCCGCGCCTAGATCCAACCTCTGGTCCTCGTCTGAAAGAATGTCGTAGCTGCCGTAGGGGCGAAGCACCCACGCCCCGCCAACAGACCCGAGCAGACGTCGCCACAGGATCTGATCCATTCGGTAACTCGGATGCACAGAGAAGAATGACGCGGTTGAGCCCACATCGTCGATGCGCGACGTTTCTCCAAACTGAAGCTGCACGTCACCGGAGGCGACAATGGTCTGAACACCAAACCGAAGTCGTCGATCCATCAGGGATTGTTCGAGTTCGAGGGCTAGCGCACCCTGCCGTATATCGACTCGTTCTTGTTCGACATCACGCACGCTTCCGATGTGAGCTGCGCCTTCAAGCTCGAAACGAAAACCACGTTGAGCGATACGCAGCCAAACGTTGGGCGTGTACACACCGAGGTTTCGGCGAACCCAACGCCCTTCCACGTTCTCCAAGGTTTGTTGGCGACGGATGAGTTGAGCTCCGCCTTGCACCGGAGAATCGGTATCGGTGTGTTCGAGACCAATCGTCCACTGGCGAGTATCGTCCTGCCGCGAGGGGTCAAAGGGCACGTCACCAAACGGACTTTCGATGCCAGCGGTTTCACCACGTCCCGCGAAATCCCACGCTGCACGTAGGGTAATGGGCCCTACCCGTCCTCGCGCTTCGATCCGATCGACGTCGGTACCGGCGTCGTCGTCGATCCCATTGCCCGCGTGTTGAACCAGGCCGAGACCAAAGTGCGCGGGCATTCGGCCGACGCGTAGTTCACCCACCGTCGGCAAGCGAAGTTGCATCCACACGCGGCGTAGTGTGATCGCGTCGTTGCCTTCTTGGGACCACGGGATGACGGAATCGCGCGGTCCATCACCGAGCGTCAAACCATCAAAGATGTCCACGGTGGTGTGAAGCGACGCGAAGTCAGCGACGTGGATGCTGGGCGAGAGCCGCAAGCGCATGTCGGCGTAACGAAGCGGACCGCCCGAGCACGCGTCCATCTCGCCGCCGCATCCGCCGATGGGTTCGATGTCTTCGGTGCTACGGCGGAAGTTGGAGAAGGGCGCGTCGTCGCGACCGAGGTGGTAGCGCTGCCAGCGGTGGGTGCGGAAGCGGAAGTCGCCGGCGAGATCGACGCGTGGTCGAGCGCGGGTGCGCCAGCGGGTAGGGTCATCTTCGCGGGCGGGGGCACGTTCGCGGTTGGGTTCGGCTTCGGCTTCGGCATCGGCTTCGGCGTCGGCTTCGGCTTCGGTTTCGGCTTCGGCTTCGGCTTCGGCGGCGTCGGCGTCGGCGTCGGCTTCGGCCTCGGCTTCGGTTTCGGCTTCCGCGTCCGTGGAATCCCCTGCATCAGAGGCGCCCACCTCCAGCTGCAGTTCCTCCAGATCCAAGTCGTACGAATCCTGTGCGTGCACGACGGAACACACCGCCGAACACGCGATGGCGCACGCGATGCGCACATCAACCTCCTCGCATCGCCTGGGATGCGCGGTCCCAACTCGCAGGCCACCCAACCTATTCAGAAAAAGTCAGCGCTGACAGTCAGGGCAGTAGTACAGCCGTCGTCCGCCGATCTCGATCTTCTCGATCGCTTCCCCACACTCGCGGCACGCGGCACCCTCACGCGCAAACACGTAGTGTCGATACTCGCGACGCTTCTGTCCCTGCGCCTTGAGCGAACGTACACGCTTTGCATCGTTGGTCACGCCCCCCGTCTTGTACGAACGCCGAATCACCAAGTTCACGCTCCGTGCAAGGCGACTGACTTCATCGTCATCCAAGTCCATGGGTCGCCACTCGGGTCGCAAGCCCGACACGAACAAGATCTCCGAGCGCAGGTAGTTCCCGAGTCCTGCAAGGAACGACTGATCCAGAAGCAACGCACCGAGCGACCGGCGCCGAAACCGATCGTCGCGCAGGCGTCGCCGAATCACACTTGCGCTCGTCGACGACAAGAGCGGATCGGGACCCAGCTTTCGCAAGTACTCGTGCTGGTCGAGATCGCGCAGCCCGAGCACCGCAATATCTGACGCGCTGTAGAGCAACGCTCTGCCGGCATCCGTGTACACCGCAAAGCGCAGCTGCCGGTTGGTCTTGGGCTCACCCGATTTGCGCACATACCAACGTCCGTAGAGCTGGTTGTGGCTGTACACAGCGACGTCATTGTCGAACCAGGTCAACAGCGCTTTACCCCGCGTCTCCACTTTCGTGACCGTGCGACCCTGAAGCTCGTCTGCGTACGGCGCCAAATGGTTGAACGCGAAGAACACCTCGTTGGCGCGCTGCCCACCGATCACCTTCTCGATGCGGTCTGCAGCACGACGAATCTCCGGCCCTTCCGGCATGGCCAAGAGATAGGTTCATCCCCCCGGAAGACCAGCCTTACGCCTTGTGCGTGGCGCCACCTGCGCGAGGCTCAGTCGATACAGTGCCGGCATGCGCTGGGCGTCGTGTCTTCTTTGTATCGTATTGGCCTGTGGTGACGACGATGAGCCCGCAGTCGATGCTGCTTTCGACACGAGCGACACCGCCGCGGATGGAGAGACCGACGCTGGTTTCGTCGAGCAACCCGGCTGCGACATGCTGGTTCCCGAGCACTGCGCGTTTCCCTTCCCCTCAATGCGCTTCATGCAAGAAGACACATCGACCGCGACTGGCTTTCGCGTCGCCATGACACGCGAGGCACTTCCTCCTTCGCTTCAATCCGAAGATATCGCCCTGACGGAGATCAATCGCGCTGACGGCTGGTCGCGAGTCATTCCGTTCTCCACCGTCTTTCCAGACGAAGACCTCGACGACACCAACCTCCCCGGACCACGCAACCTCGAAGCTAGTCTCGAACCCGACTCGCCCGTGCAACTCATTGACCTCGACACGGGCGAACGAATCCCGGTGTGGGGCGACATCGAACGTCGCGGTGCAGGTCCTGCGCAACGCGCGTTGGTACTGCGACCCATGCTGGGCATTCCCTACGGCCATCGTGTCGCCGCCGTCGTCACCGACTCGCTTCGCTACGCATCCGGAGCCACACCCGTACCGCCCGAAGGCTTTCGCCGCATTCGCGACGACGAACCCACTGGGATCGAAACGCTCGAAAACCGCCGGGCAAGTTTCGAAACACTCTTTGAAACGCTGGACGGACTTGGTGTGGCTCGCGAACGCGTTCTGCTCGCATGGCGGACCGTGATCAACTCACGCGAATCTGCACAGGGCGCCCTCCCAAACATGATTCGAATCGCCGCGGACGCTTTCGCCGAGTCGGCACCAAGCTTCAGCATCACCCGATGTGTGGCGGCCGACGAAGCGGACCACACCGCGTTCGGGTGTACCGCGGACGACGAAGGCAGCACCCTCAACCCACTGACGTGGCGACGCATCTACGCGACCGTAGAGATGCCTAGCTTTCTCGGCGACGATGAGCGCATCGCGTTTGACAGTGAGGGTTTGCCAACCATCCAGGGCACGTTCACCGCAGATTTGGTGATCAACGTTCCCGCATCGGTGCGCGACTCCGGCGAGCCTGCACCCATCGTCACGTTTGGGCATGGCTTGTTAGCCACGCCCGACACGTACCTCACCGACGATCGCGGTAACCACGGACAGATGGTATTGGCCGACCGACTCGGCGCGATCTTCATCGGCACGCGCTGGTCGGGCTTGGCCACCGACGACCTGGGTCGCGCAGGTGGCGTAATCTCCGACTTCGACACGATGCCCGCGCTGGGCGATCGACTTGCACAAGGCGTAGTCAACACGGTCCTGATCTCGCCCATGGTCACCCAAGTGATGCGGGACGAACCCTTGCTCTCGCGCGGCGCATCTTCGCTCGTCGATCCCGACCGGGTGGCCTACACCGGCATCAGTCAGGGCGGGATTATCGGCACCACGTACCTCGCACTCACACCCTTTGTCCGCACCGGCGTGCTGCACGTGCCTTCTGCAGGCTACGCGAACCTCTTGCCGCACAGCCCGGAGTTCACGCCCTTCAAAGCGCTTCTCGATTTGTCCGTTCGCAACAAGAACGACCAACAGATTCTGTTCACGCTTGCACAACGCTTCTTCGAACACGGTGGCGATCCGATCAACTACATGGAGCACATCGTCGACGAACCCTTGACCGAACTCGGTGCCAAGAACGCTTTGTGGCAGTGCGCGGAAGGCGACCTCAAAGCCCCTTGGTTTGGTTGCGACGCGATGATCCGAACCGGTGGGTTTGCGCAAACCGATCCGACCGTTCGTGAAATCTTTGGCGTTCCGGCGGTGAGTCTCCCAAGCGCACCGGGCACCTCGATGTTGCAGTACTACGACCCCGGCCTCGAGATCATCGAGCTGAGTACCGAGAACACGGAGAGCAACAACGCGCACCAAGCCATCCGCCGCAACAGCGAAGTTCACGCGCAGATCGAGGCTTACTTTTCGTTCGAGGATCCAAGCGCTGAGGGAACCGTGATCAACCCCTGCGACGGCGCGTGTAACGTCACACCGGTTCCTGTGCCGGGCGAGTGAGTGTAAGAGCGCGAATTCGCTGGGCCTGCTAGTGTCCGGCCGTGAATTGGAAAGCGCTTGGGTTCCTTGCATTGGTTTGTGCAGTCGCGTGCGGCGACGATGACGGCGGTACGGACGCCGGCACCGACACCAGTGTCGACACGAACACCGACACCGCGATCGACGCGGAAGAAGATGCGGGGCCAACCGGGCCGGCCGAGTCGCTGCTCGATCTCGAGAGCGGCATCGACAGCGGCGAAAGCTTCTTCGACATTCCGTGGCCGTCCGACATGCGTCTCGATCCAGATGGCACGCCTGACCTGACTGGCTACCCCCTTGTGTCTGGCGTCGACCTGACTGAAGGGTTGATGATTCTGGCCGACGATCGTCCCGGCTACCCGACCAACCCCGTTGCCAGCTTTCGCTTCACCGCACCCGTGGCGCCTGCCGAGTACACCGATGTGATCGCAGCGAGCACCGACTCGCCGGTTCTGCTCGTCGACGTGGATCCGGACTCGCCCAACCGCGGTCGTTTGATTCCGACTGTCGCCGTTGCGCACGACTCCGACCTCTACACCGGCGACAACTTGCTCAGCATCGCGCCGCGTCCGGGATTCATCCTGCATCCCGAGGTGACCTACGCCGCGATCATCATGACCTCGTACAACGATGCCGAGGGTGAGCCCCTGGTCGTCAACGAAACGCTCGCCACGCTGGCCGCCGACGGTACTCCCGAAGGCGCACGTGGAGCCGAGGCCGCTGCGCTTTATGCACCGATGTGGGAAACCCTGGATACGCTGGGCGTTGCCCGTACCAACGTCGCTGCAGCAACCGTATTCACCACCGGCGATGTGGTTCGTCAGACGTTCGAGCTGTCCAATCGGGTGTTGGAAGCTGAGTCGGTGACCATCGATGCACTGCGTCTCGATCCTTTGGACGGTCGTGACAATCCGCGCTTCTGCGAGCTGATCGGTGAGATCGACTTCCCGCAGTACCAAGTAGGCACGCCGCCCTTTAACACCGAGGGTCGTTTCGACATCGGCGACGATGGACTTCCGATCGAGCAGCGTGAAGAGACTGCGATCCTGCATCTGACGATTCCGAAGGAACCCATGCCTGATGGTGGGTATCCGATCATGGTCTACTTCCACGGCTCGGGTGGCGTTGCGCCGCAGGTCGTCGATCGTGGACCCGCGCCTCCAGATGGACCGCCCGCTGTCGGTCGCGGTCCTGCGTTCGTCGTCGCAGAGCACGGCTTCGCGGCCGCAGGTGCGTCGCTTCCTCTGAGTCCCGATCGTCTGCCCGGTGCAAGTGCGATCGAGTACATCAACCTGTCGAACCTTTCTGCGTTCCGCGACACGTTCCGTCAGGGTGTGATCGAGCAACGTTTGATGATTCGCGCGCTGCAAGAGTTGGAGATCAGCCCGGCAACGCTCGAGGGTTGCGACGGACCGGAGCTTCCGGCGGGGGAGACCTCGTACCACTTCAATCCCGAAGAGTTTGTGGGCTTGGGCCAATCGATGGGCGGCATGTACACCAACATGATCGGTGCAGTGGAACCTGACCTGAAGGCGTTGGTTCCGACCGGTGCGGGCGGCCACTGGAGCTACTTCATTCTCGAAACGACGTTGATTCCAGGCGTGAAGAACTTGCTCGCGGTCGTGTTGCGTGTGCGCGAGGACAACCTTTCATTCCTGCATCCGGTGATGCACCTGCTCGCGTTGGGTTGGGAGGCCGCCGAACCGACTGTGTACATGCCGCGACTCGCGCGACGCCCCCTCGACGAAGTTCCTGTGCGTCCGATTTACGAGCCGGTGGCGCCAGGGGATTCGTTCTTCCCCATCCAGGTGTACGACGCCGTTGTGCTCTCGTACGGACATCCCATGGCGGGGCAGGAAGTGTGGCCGTCGATGCAGGATGCGTTGGCGCTTGATGACCTCGACGGATTGATCGACTACCCGGTCGCAAACAACCTCACCAACGAACGTGGTGAGGACTACACCGGTGTCGTGGTGCAGTTCGAGCCGGATGGGTTTAGTGACCCGCACGTGATCTTCGTGCAGCTGGAAGACGTGATGTACCAGTACGGGTGCTTCTTGAAGACCGCGTTGGACACGGGTGTTGGAGTGGTGCCTGCGCCGGCGGCACTAGGCACCGAGTGCCCGACCGTTCCCATTGAGTAGGAGCATTCCGCTTCGCGGATCTGGAAGCATGGAAGTTCGGGAGTACGGAACGAACCATGAATCAGGGGTTTGCTTCGTAGAGCGGTGCGGTCGGATCGACGCCGGTTACGTCACCGCCTCGGTCGTCCGGGTTGAATGCTCCATCATGGCCAAACGCCGACAAGCGGTACTCCGGGTTTGAACTCGGAAGCTCCGTCTCCGGGATGTACCAAGTGATCGTGTCTCCCGTAATGAACACGCGCGCGGCACTCGGCACCGACATCGTCGTCTGACTTTCGCTGACCTGCGTGACCGTGAGCGACCATGTCTCGGTCGTGTGATCCCAAATCAACTGGTACCAGCGGTCCGTTCCTTGGAAGTAGTCGTGATCGAACGGGTCAACGAACCGCCAATCGTTGTCTGGATTGTCATCCGACTCGAACACTGCGGCGTAGATGTACGAGCGTGTGCGGTCTTCCGTGGGAATCGGCGCGTCGACTTTCGTCGTCAAACTCCACATTCCACCCACCGGCACATCGGAAGGCGCTGCAGTGCAGACCGTGCGCGAGCTGTTGCTCAGAACCTCGCCGCATTCGAACGCGGTGTTGCCGAACATTGTTTCGACAGCTGCAGCATCAAGCTCGAGTCGGTTGACGGCCTGACCCACAATGTCGACGTGCGCAGCGAAGTAGCTGCACACGCGAGCGGATTCACTGTCGTTGCAGTTGCCCGGTGTTTCGGGGTCGGCAGCACGACATTCCGCTTGCGCGACCAAACTGGCGATGTGCACTCCCGAAAACTCCTGACTCCTCCCCAGGACCTCCTCGGTCTCCGGATCCAAGGTCTGAATTTCGACGACATCGCGAACGAACGCGACAGGAACACCTTCCACCGTACCGGGATCGGTACAGCACACGAGTGCTTCCAAGGGTGTCGCCGCGACAACGTCCTCCCCAATATTCGCCATCTTATGGAGTTCGTGGTTTGCCCTCAGCAACCAAAGAGGCCTGTAGAACGACTCAAGTACCGACCTGCGGATCTGCACGAGACCCGGACCAAAGTCGGTGAGGGTTCCTAGCGAGACTTCCGGCGCGCGTTGTAAACGGCCTTCGTATACGCTTGGACCACCGACCACCATATCGCCAAGCGGAAGCGTGGTCTCCAGCATCCAGCTCGGCTCTCGCAGAATGAAACCGTCCGAGAAGTGAGGAACTTGAGCAACGATACTTGTGAGATCTTCCGTCAGCTCCCAGTCGACCCCATCGACTGCACCTTCGGAGACCAGAATGATCGTTGTCGCCTGATCCACGTTCGAGTGAGTGAGCTCCAGAACAGCGGGCTCACGAAACACGACGCCATCAGGAAGCAGTTGCAACTCGATCAACACCTCCACGCCGTCCGTCGGCTCAAGGTTGTGCGCTGCACCAGGTTCGATGCGGATGTCCGAGGGTTCAACGCCAAGCGGTAGCGAGTTTGGTGCAACGGTGAGCACCGCCAACCCATCTGCCGACTCGACCGTAAACGACTCGTGCGTGGCAAACCCCGCGTCCTCGAGTTGAGCATCGGCACCAGAGTCCGAACCCGCATCCACACCACCATCGTCGTCACCGCACGCGAGGAGCGCGACCACCAGGAACCAACAGACTCGCTTCACAGGGCCTCCTGACTAATCAGTCCACCCAACGCGAGTTTCGATCACTCAAGCGCGCGGTCCGTGTGGGGACGTAGTCCGTACGGACCCGAACCTGCTCTCAAAACGCCCAAATTCCGGATATTTCTTACTCAGGCCACTTGTACGCAAAGCGTAAACCGCCCGTTTCCTTCAGACGCTTCCCGATTTCGGACTCCAGCACAATCGCGTACGCGCGATCGTTTTCGCTGTGCAGTTCTAAGCGTTTCAGGTTCGGAAACGAAGCTTCGGACAACGCCTTCGCGACATCCACAAGGTCGCTGCCCATCAGTTGGAGCCTTTGCATGTTCTCCGTGTCAGCCCAGCGAACGAGCTCCGCTCCGTTTTCCAACGCGTGTTCCCGGCGCCCGATCAAGAGCGTATGGAGATTGGGCAGATCACCCTTCACCAAGAAGGGCTCGATAGCGACGTCCGCTCGGGTTTCGTCTTCGTTGAGTCGTTGCACGTACGCCTCGCGCAAATCGATGTGCTCTAACGTAGACGTGTTCGCGATCGCAATCGCACAGCGCTCATCCGCAATCGAGTGGTATGCGGTGAGGTAGCGAAGACTCGCGAGTGCTGCCGATGCAAACGCCTCTTGGAGCTCTCCTTCCAGACGCTGAAACGAAAGTCCAACGTGATGAAGTGTGCACGCGAGCCGGTCCCACAACATGTCGTGCGGCTCCGCCCACGTATCGCTCACGTCGAGCGACTCAATCCCGGCAATATGCGGCGACACAAAGAGGTTCCACAGCTCTTCGACATACATCCGGTTTTCACCGACGTGGAGTGTGTGCAGCTTCTCTAAACCGCGCCACGACGCGAGTCGCTCCATGGCTGCACCAAGACCAAGGGTGTGATCCCAGTACATCCAATCCACGGTGTCGTCACCGCACTCGCGTAGGTGTAGCTCGCGCAAGCCGGGCAAGTCTGTGCTGATGAGTGCAGGAACCGCATCGGCACCGATCGCATGCCGACCCAGATGTAGACAGCTGAGTTTGCGAAGGTAGGGAGACTCAAAGAGACGGCGGACCGGTGCGTTCGGGGTGTACTCATCGACAACCTCTAGTTCAGTCAGAGCACTGAGTAGCTGCGAGTCACCCAAAAACGCCGGTCCCTCCGGAACCCCTGGCTCCCAGATCTGCATCTGAGTCAGCGTTGGGATCGGGGCGACATTCTTTGCAGCCTGTTGGTCTTGCGGCCAGGGCACCCGCACGCACGTGAGCGGTGAGCGGGCGACGATCGAATCGCGTGCAGCGCAGAGCGCCTCAAACGATCGCGCGCTCGCGACATCCGGAAAGCTGCGCGTGCAGCCCGTCCACTGGATTCCTTCAATCTGCGGGGCGTCGGCGAGCCATTCGTCACGATGCGCGCGAGCGAGCGTCTCTTTGCGGACTTCGAGTTCGATGCGACGTACATCCCACTTCGGTAGACGAAGAAGTTCGGTCTGCGTGCGGATGAAACTTGCGCGGTCGAGGTCGCCTTCTTCTTCACACCAGTCGGCGTAGACGAGGTAGGGATCGTCGTCGTCGGGCTCAGCGGCGAGCACCGCTTGCATGAGCTGGTGATTCACAGCCGCTTCACGAAGCGCAGTCCGCCCGTTTCGTGCAGTCGTCTTCCGAGCGGTGATGCAAGCAGCTCGGCTCGGCCGTTGCCGTCGAGGTTTGCCACACGAAGCTGCCGGAGTTTCGGAAGCTCGCTCGCACCCAGGGCGCCGACTGCGGAGACGAGCCCTCCGCCTCCCTCGAGTCTCAGACTTTGCACGCCGCGTAGCACCGACGAGTTCAACAGCTCTTTCAGGTATTGCTGGTCATCGCGGTAAATGCTCAGTGAGAGCGTGTGTAACGTCGGTAGAGTTGCTTGCACCAACATCTGAATCGGTGGCTCCGACGCAGCGTCGTCGAGATCGATGGCCCGAAAATCGAGCGCTGCGAGACTGCTCGCGCAGTGTTTCAAGAGTTGGGCAATGTGCTGAACACCAAAGAAGAGGCACGCATTGAGGTCCAGCGAGCGTACGCCCGACAGGCACTTCGCCTCGCACACGAACTCATCCAAAATGTGGTAGCCAAGTCCCACTTCTTGAAGCTGCACACCTAGCGCATCCCAATCGAGTTCGTTCGCGCGCCCGAACGTATGTTCGATGATGAGGTCCTGCAGCGATGTCAGTCGCGGTGAATGGAAGAGGGCGTCGAGCCCTGCCGCTGGAACGCGATTGAACGAGAGGTCCATCCGCTTGAGACGTTGCAAGCCCGACCAGCTTGCTAGCTGCTGCATCTCCGGGACGTCGAGGCCGCCCTCCCAATCGCTCCAGCTCGACCCGTCGTCTGGACCGTGCTCCTGCAGCGTAAGGTCTTCGAGTAGGGGCAAGTCCGCCTCGATCAAGCCACGCACGCCTCGCAGACCTACCTCGTTTCGCACCAGCTCCAGCTTCTTCAGCTTCCTTAGGTGCTTCGAGTTCAAGATCGCGCGCGTCCCTGGATCCTCTGCAAAACCGTCCACCAACGCCAGCTCGGTCAGGGTCGACAAGAGCGGGGACTGCGCCAACCAGTAGGGCTCGCGATCGCGCACGGCTCGTTCGATCCGAAGACCTCGCAACGTCGGGAACACCGGCGCCGACTTCGCACGCGCTTCATCTTCAGGCCACGGCACCTTGATGTGCTCGAGCGGCGTCTGCTGCACGATCGCGTCACGCGCCGCGCACAACGCACCAAAGCTATCGGCCTCCGCGCGTGCCACAAACCCGCGTTCGAAGCCGGTCCAGGTGATCCCATCAATCGGTTCGAGCTCCGCGATCCAACGACCACCATGGTCGTCGATGAGCTTTTCTTCTTCGACCTGAAGCGCGATCTGTTTGACGTCCCAACGCGACAACCGACGTCGTTCGATCTGCACACGAATGAGTCGCGCACGTGCAAGGTCGCCTTCGTCCTCACACCAGTCCGCGTACACCAAGCGTGCGTCGTCGTCGTCGTCCGCGCTCGCGAGCACGGCTTGCATGAGTTGTCGGTTCATCTGAAATGCAGTCCGCCGGTTTCTCTCAGTCGCTTGCCGATCGGTGATTCGAGCAACTCGTTTCTCGCGCTCGAATGTAAGCCGGCGACTTCAAGCAGTTGTAAGCGCGGGAGCTTTACCTGGCCGAGGTTACGCGCCGACGACACCGCACCCAGTCGACCGATGCGAAGGTGAACGAGTTGACCTAGAAGATCGGACGACAGGAAATCGTCGAGTTCGTACGGCTGATGAAAGTCGACAAAAAGTGAGTGCAACGCGCTGAAACTCATGCCGACCAAACCTCGGATGGGAGACTGCTCGGGGGGGTAGGGCCACACATCGCTATCAACATTGAAGCTCCGAAAATCGAGTCGCCTCAGCGTCGATCCGACTGGACCCAAGATACGAGTGATATCGGCATGGTCTTCGACCACGGCGTTGCTCAAGTCCAAACACTCCAGTTGCGCAAAACAGTCAGTGCTGGTTTGGTCGAAGCCAGCGACGATGTGATAGCTCAAACCCACCTCGGAGAGCGGACAATGGAGCGCTCCCCAATTCATCTCGGGTGCGTTTGTGTACGCGTGCTGGAGCAGTAACGTGTTCAAGCTCGTGAGGCGTCCAGACCGGAAGAGGGCTCGAAAGCCGCTCTCGGGGATTCTGTTACCTGATAGATCCAATCGCGTGAGCTGAGTGAGCCCGCGCCAGTCCGCCAGACGTTGCATTTCTGGAAGCTCGAGCCCGCCCTCCCAGTGGCTCCAGCTTGAATCATCATCGGGTCCGTGCTCCTCCAACTTCAGCTCTTCTAGCGCGGGCAAGTCGGCTTCGACGAGTGCATGGACACCCTGCGCGCCCACTTGATGTCGGAACAATTCGAGCTTCTTCAGCTTCCGCAGGTACTTCGAGTTCAGAATTGCTCGCGTGCCCGGATCCTCTGCAAAACCGTCCACCAACGCCAGCTCGGTCAGTGTCGACAACAGGGGCGACTGCGCCAACCAGTAGGGCTCGCGATCGCGCACGGCTCGTTCGATCCGAAGACCTCGCAACGTCGGAAACACCGGCGCCGAGTTCGCGCGCGCTTCATCTTCAGGCCACGGCACCTTGATGTGCTCGAGCGGCGTCTGCTGCACGATCGCGTCACGCGCACCACACAACGCACCAAAGCTATCGGCCTCCGCGCGTGCCACAAACCCGCGTTCGAATCCGGTCCAGGTGATCCCGTCAATCGGTTCGAGCTCGGCGATCCAACGACCACCATGGTCGTCGATCAGCTTTTCTTCCTCGACCTGAAGCGCGATCTGTTTGACGTCCCAACGCGACAAGCGACGTCGTTCGATCTGCACCCGGATCAAACGAGCGCGTGCAAGGTCGCCTTCGTCTTCACACCAGTCCGCGTACACCAAGCGTGCGTCGTCGTCGTCGTCCGCGCTCGCGAGCACGGCTTGCATGAGTTGTCGGTTCATATGCGGGCTGTCTCCCAAGAGCGTCCAAAACGAAAGCGCAATGCGCGCCGTTCGCTCAACCGCTTGCCCAGCTTGGACTCCACAAGCGCGGCTTTCGCACTGCGGTCTACGTTCCAAAGCACCAGACGCTCAAGCGTCGGCAAGTCGTGCCCAGACAACGCAAGCGCCAACTCTTTCTGCGACTTCGCGTCTACACACAAACTACGAACACTGTGACGCGACAACCAAGCAACAAATTCTGCGGCGGCGTTCGGCGCCAAAGGAGCTTCGCAGAGCAGCGTATGAAGGCGTGGGCAGTCGACACGGACAAGAGCCTCGATGGCTTGTCGCTGCGCGTCCAATAGCTCTCTTCCGTCGAACGAACTACAGCGTACGTCGAGCAACTCAACGGAAGGGGCGACATGTTCGAGCACCGACTCAAGTGCAACGTGGTGGATGAAGCTCGTGCCGCAGAGATCGAGGACACGAAGCCCGCCGAGTACAGGCAGTACGCCGTCGACCCCATAACGGAAGTAGTTGTCTCGTAGACTGAGTGCATAGAGGTCCAACTCGGTCCATGGGAGTTCATGCAGCCTCGCCCAGACCTCATCGAGCCGCAGTGATGCCACTCTGAAGGCAGGCGATCGGAACAACGGCACGTAGTCATCCGCGTTGAGTCGATTCACCGAAAGATCGAGGTGCTCGAGCTGCGACAATCGCGACCAGCCACCGAGCAACTCGATCGCTTCCGGTTTCAATCCGCCCTGCCAAAGGTAGTAACTCGAACCGTCATCGGGTTCAGTCTCTTGAATCGAGAGCCTCTGCAGATGCTCCAGCTCCGCGTCGAAGAGAGCGCGAAATCCGTCAATTCGAAAATCGCGGTGCAACTCCAACGTCTGCAAGTTTCGCGTCGCTCCAAACAGGTCGCGCAACGCTTGGTCATTTGCATAATCGTCGACCAAGGTGAGCTTGGTTAGCGTCGATGCCAAGGGCGAAGCCGCGAACCAGTGCGGCTCTTCGTGTCGAGCCGCACGATCGATCCGAACCGAACGCAGCGTGGGTAGTACTGCCACACCTCTCGCTAGCTTCTCGTCTTGCGGCCACGGCGTTCGGACGTGCGCGAGGGGCAGCTCCGCGAGAGTGTCGCGTCCCGCTGCCAACGCCTCAAAACTATCGGCCTCGACACGCGCGGGGAAGCCACGCTCGAAACCAGTCCAAGTGATGCCGTCGATGGGCTCAAGCTCGCCGATCCAATCCCCGGCGTAGTCACCGATCAGCGTGTCTTCTTCGAGTCGCAGTCCGATCTGTTGAGGATCCCAAGGCGACAAACGTGCGCGTTGCACCTGCACACGAATGAAGCGTGCACGCGCAGCATCACCGTTCTCCTCGCACCAATCCGCGTACACCAAACGAGCGTCATCGTCGTCGTCCGAACTCGCGAGCACTGCGTCCAACAAGTCGCGGTTCATAACGGTCCAGGGATCGGAGCCCAACCAATGGGAAAACGCAATCCGCCGCGTTCAGCCAAGCGCTTTCCGAGCGCAGAGTGCCGTAGTTGTTCCTGCGCACTCTCAGTCACGTTCCAAAGCACAACACGTTGTAGGAGCGGCGGGTTCTTCGCAGCCAACGCAAGTGGCAATGCGGTCTGTTCACTCCCGTTGACCTCCAAGTTTCGGACCGGGCTGCTCGACAACCACTCCTCAAATCGATGCGCCGTCTTTGTAGGCAAGGTCTCGACCTTGAGCCGAAGGGTATGCAACCGTGGGCATTCAACGTTCAGCAAGACCTCGAGTGCGCGGAGCTCGGCGTCGGTCGCGTCCCCTTCCAACGTTCCGTCGTACGCGTCGCAGCGAAGGTCCAACACCTCGATCGAGCTCGCAACACAACGAAGCACCGAAGCGAGGTCAGAAACATTCACGAAGCTCGAGTAGTGAAGATCGAGAACTCGTAGACCACGCATCGTGGTCAACATTGCGTCGACACCGCGAAACCGGTTCAACCGTAGACTCAGCGTATCCAGCCGCAGGTTCGCGTGACGCCACGGCATTCGATTGGGTTGCGCCTCGATCTGATCCAGCTGGAGCGAACGAACCTGGAAGTTTGGTGAACGAAACAAGGGTTCAAAGTTGTCCGCCGACACTCGATGTGCCGAGAGGTTGAGGTGCCGCAACTGAGACAGGCGCGGCCAGTCCGCGAGCAACTCAATCGTCGCCGCGTCGGGACCACCTGGATCGCGGTAGAAGCTGGTGACATCCTCAATGTTGCGCGCCGTCAAACTCTGGAGATGTTCGAGTTCGGCAAACATCAGTGCGTGACATTCATCAGGTCCGAAGTCGCGTTCCATCTCCAACGTTTCCAAGAGTGGCATCGCACCAAAGAGGACCCGTAGTCCCGCATCGTCTGCGTAGTCCTCGATCAGAGTCAGCTCGGTCAGGCCTGAAGCAAGTGGCGACTGTGCAAACCAATGCGGTTCAAGACCTCGAACAGCACGATCAAGTCGGACCGCACGTATGCTTGGAATCGCGCCCATGGTGAGCGCCACCGTCTCGTTTTCGGGCCAGGGCGTTCGGACACGCGACACCGGCAAACGCACAAGCGCGTCGCGTCCCTTCGCCAACGCTGCGAAGCTGTCCGCTTCGATATGCGCAGGGAATCCACGCTCGAACCCGGTCCAGGTGATGCCCTCGATCGGCTCATGCTCCGCGATCCAGCGCGCACCATGTTCGCCGATGCACTTTTCTTCTTCGAGCTGCAGCGTGATGTGACGCGCGTCCCACATCGGCAAGCGCGCACGCTCGACCTGCGCCCGAATCAGTTGCGCTCGCGCATCATCTCCTTCGTCCTCGCACCAATCCGCGTACACCAGACGCACGTCGTCGTCGTCCGGGTTCGCGAGGATCGCATCGAGCAGTTCGCGGCTCATCGAGCCGGGACCACATGCAACGCGTTGCGAGAAGACAAGCGTTTCCCGACGCGCGAACTCGCGATCTGTGCAAGCGCCTTCGGCGACGCGCCTTCGATCTCCAATAGACGCAATCGCGGAAGGGAAGCGTCTGCAAAGGCTTCCGCCGTGTCTTCCAAACCTGCTCCCACCAGGTGAAGTCGCTCAATGGGCTGCGTCGCAACCCATTCGAGCAGTTCGCGCGGTTCGGGAATCATGTGCGGACGACGGCCGATTTTGAACGTGTGCAGTTGGGGAAAGTGGCAGGAGCGATACGCACGAACGGCTCCTCCGTGGGGATCGCGTCGCGGAATCACAACACCACGTGACGTTCGTAGTTCGATATAGGCACCGCGCGCATCGAGCACCTGGAGACTCGACTCGAACGCCTTGAACAGCGACAACGCAACGTCCTCAGACGCGCAAGCGACACCGCACATCCTGAGCGTTCGCAACTCCGAAAGGGACGGCGCTCCATGCAGTGGCTCGGCGTCGACCATGTTCTGCCTGTTTAGCGACAGCACTTCGAGACGTACCTGTGGCGACATCGAATCCCACACAATGTCATCGGCGTTGATCAGACTGGCTTCCAATCCCAGCGAATGTAGGTTTTTGAGCCCTGGTGCTTCGATGACAGCGGGAACCTCCATGTACATGCTGTCCCTCAGGTCCAAACAGCGAAGCTCCGACAACTGCGGGTGAGTGGACAGACCGTCGAACAAGAGATCCATGGCGTCCGCTTCGTGGATGTTGTGCAGTCGTAAGACGCGCAACGTGAGCCCAACAATCGCGTCGACACAGCGTGGTCCGATCACCATCGTGCCCAGACGGAGCTGCTTTAGGGGTGCAAGTGCCGACGAGCCGAGCAACGCCGCCCACTGATCGTCCAGCCCCCATCCACCCTGTATCCAGAGCTCTGTCACTGTCGACATCAGCGGCGATGCAGCGAGGTGTCGAGGCTGAGCACGCTCGACAGGATCGACGGCGAGGCTTCGCAGCGTCGGAATGCTCGGCACGCTTCTCGCGCCGTCTCCGTCCGCTGGCCAGTAGACATCAAGGTGTCGCACAGGGGTGATGCGAGCGAGCTCTTCTGCGACTTCAGCAAGAGCCTCGAATGACTCCGTCGACGCGTGCGACACGAAGCCGCGCCGGAACTCGCCCCATGCGACTCCCTCGATCGCCGGAAGCTCGCCTCTCCAGTCATCGCCGTGAGCTGCGAGCAACGCTCGTTCTGCAACGTGCAGCGCAATCTGCTCGTGCCGCCAGGGAGGCAATCGCGCGCTCTCCACCTGGGTGCGTATGAACTGCGCACGAGCATCGTCGCCGTTTTCTTCACACCAGTCGGCGTAAACAAGACGCGGATCATCGTCATCTACGTCGGCGATGACCGCTTCGAGCAAGGCCTTCACGGATGAACCAGCTCACCAAGTGAATGCAGAGTGTGAACGCATGCGGAGAGGTCGACTTCGTGTTCGTAACGTCGCCAACGCATCCGGGCGCGTGGATCGGTCCACCAACCGGTCGCTGTGAACAACTCGCGGAGAAACGCTGCGTCGGGGCTCGCTTCATGGATTCCCTGCTTCAGCGCATCGAGATCCGGGTTGGCGCCCAACAAACGTGAAACGTCCATCAGGTCCTTCGGTCGCCAATGACGTGGACCGGCCTCGGCGAGGACGTGCAGCTTGCGACCCACGATGGTCTCCGGACGACACATCCAGACAACGCCCTCTTCGAACTTCTCGCGCGTGGGTTGGAGGCCCAGAGTGAGGTCCGTGCGCACATCGATCATCACGTCAAGACCGACACCATCGACGCGTGCTGCAATAATGTAGCGGTAGCCAGCGAGAGCGCCTGCAACGTGCATGGCGTCCACACGAATTCGCTCTTCGAACGTCACGCCATCCGCGACTTCGCGCAGCAGTACCCGACGAATCGCTGGCGTTGGATCCCCGTCGTCTCGCCACACCAGATCGACATCGAGTGCGCGCCGCTGCGCAAATAGCTGTCGCACGCGCATCCCACCACGTAACGCGAGTGCTTCGACATCCGCGTCCTGGGACAAGCGCCTCAGGATGGCTTCAAGCGCGCGGTGGCGAAGCGCCTCTTTCACGTATAGCGAAACTCCAAGAACCGGTTTTCGAAGGCGTCGTCGTCAAACGCTCCGGCGGCATCGTCGTGAAGGTCGAGCCAACATCGCGAAGTAGGTTCTTTCGCGCTCCCGCCCAATCCCTTGAAACAAGCGGTGAACGTCGAGTCCAGAGACTCCGTAGCCTTGGGCGACTTCGCCGTAATCGTGGCGCGAAAACAAAACGCGAACGCGGTGACGACGATCTTGTTCGCGTCGTCCTCTTGCTTTCGGCCTAGTGTGCGCCACTTCGGCGAGTCGAACGACACGATCGTTTCGACTTCAGTGCCTTCGACCTGGGCAGCCAACATTCGCTGCACTTCCTTGCGGATCCACGCGAAGGGATCGTCGAGACCAAAGAACATATGTTCGCTTCCGGCGAAAATGCCGAAGTCATCACTCATCCAAGTTTCTCCATGAGGGAGCGCGCATATTGATCACGCGGGTGTTTCTCGATGTGAGCATCGAGGCCAGTCTTTGCTTGGGCATCGCCCTGAAGCGCCTTGTAGTAAAGCACCGTCGGAGCGGCATAGGGATCGTCGGGTGCAATCTCCAACGCTTTTTCGTAGTAGCCAATGGCTTCGTCGATTCGCTCTGCCTCGGCAAGCATGTCACCGATGTCCAGGAAGGGATTGGGGTTTTTGGGTTGCTCCGCTTGTGCAGCGACCAACGCTTGAAGCGCTTCGTCGATGTGTCCTGCACACCGCAGCGCGAAACCCAGCGTTGCGAGACTCACAATGTTTCGATCGATCGAAACCGCGCGTCGCGCCACTGCAATCGCTTCTTCGTCGAATCCGGCCTTTCGAAACAACGCGGCGCACGAAGTCAGCACCGGCTCGTTTTCGTGCGCTTGCGCGAGAACTCGGATCTCGGGGATTCGCTTTTTGAGTCGTTCCAACTCCGGACCCGGACGTGCGCGCAAGCCGTCGTATTCCTGGCAGAGCCTGCCCACCAACATCCGCGCGGCTCGCAAGTCCTCTTCGGGACGTGGCGCCACCCATTCTTCCAACTCGGGTGGTGGTTCAACGATGTCGATCACGGCGCGATAGAGTGCTTGTTGCAAACAGATCTCGCGGTAATCCAAGTAGCGCAGATCGTAGACAAAACCCGGCATCTGCGTCAGCCAGGTCGCAAAGGGTGGCGCGCCACCGCAAACCATCTCACCGCCATCGCCGGCACGCATCTGCCCACCATCGCTGACGACCTCGGGCCAATACGGGTCGATATTGAGGCGTAGCCCAAACGCGTTGGGCTTGAACGCTTCACCCTCAGTCACGCAGTAGGTGTCGACATCGTGCGGCCAGTAGTCGCCCCAGCGAAACAGCCCTCGACTTCCACCTGACGCGGCGTACTCCCACTCATCGGGTGTCGCCAAGCGCGTTCCTTTGGACCGAAGCCAGCGATCAAGACAAAACACTTCGTCCTCGTCGCCGGTCACTTGATCCCAAGGCACCTGCGCGGGAGATGTTTCGATGAGAAACGGCGCGATGCTCACGGTCCGATGTGCAGAGAGCTTTGCGTCGAGCCAAGCATGAAGTTCTTTGGGCGGAAGCGGTAGCTCGGGTGTCTGTGATCCGTCCAAGGCGCTGAGCATCACTTGGATACCGTGCGGACGATCGACTTGTGCTCGAACCTGGTCCCACGTGTCTTGCAGCGAATCGATGGGAGCGCGTTCCCAACCCAGCGTGACCGTCCCACCGGCGATGAGGACCATCTCCCGATCATCGACGTCGTATCGAGCCACGGCACACGTACGGTCACCTTGGCTGTGCTCTTCGATCTCGAGAAACGTTCCGCGCCCGATCGCATCCGGTACAGCACGCGCAAACCGGTCTTGGTCTTCGCTGCCGAGTTCACTCCATTGTGGGAGCACCCATGCAAGAACCTCACGCAGGTGGTGACCCACGAGTGCACGAGCAAGTTCCAACGTCGGGGAATTCCGGAACGCGTCGAGGCTCATGACGCGAGGGTCGCAAGGGTGATGAAGCGCGGCAAGCTCGCGATTCATCAAGATGCTGCGTTTGCTGCTACAACGAGCCCGTGGGGCTGCCGGAGATTCCCGGATACGAGGTGATCGAAGAGCTCGGCTCGGGCGGGATGGCGGTGGTGTACCTGGCGTACAAGACCGGCGCAGCAGGGTTCAAACGCCCTGTGGTTCTGAAACGCATCACGCGACAGACAGGCGAGTCGCGAAAGATGTTCATCGACGAAGCACGACTTGCTTCGAAGATCCAACATCGCGCCGTCGTACGCGTCGAAGAACTCTGCGAGGTCGGCGACGAGTACTTCATGGTGATGGAGTACGTCCACGGCGTCACACTGGCCGACGTGCTGACGGAGTTGGGCAGGCTCAAACGCCGTCTCTCACCGCCGGCGGTCGTGTCGATCATTTGCGAGGTCGCAGACGGACTTCATGCCGCGCACGAAGCACGCGATGATGAAGGGAAGCTACTCGGTTTGGTGCATCGCGACGTCAGCCCGCAGAACATCATGGTCGCAGCCAACGGTGCCGTGAAAGTGATCGACTTTGGCGTCGTGAAAGCGCGCGAACGGCTCACCGAATCGATACCCGGTTCTCAAAAAGGCAAGCTCCGTTACATGTCGCCCGAGCAAGTTTCGGGCGCCGACGTGGATCGACGAAGCGACATCTTCTCGCTCGGGGTTGTCATGTGGGAGTCGCTGACCAACCGCCGCCTGTTTTCGGGTACGGATCTCGATGCAACGATCCGAATCATGAAAGGCCAGGCATCGCCGCCCAGTAAGTTGGCGCCCAGCGTGAGTCCTGACCTCGACGCGTTCGTGCTGCGCTGTCTCTCAGTCAACCCTGAGAATCGGCCTCAAAGCGCGAGGGAAATGCGGAACGAGCTGCGAAGCATCGTGGCCGACAGCAAAGACCTGAGTGAGGAGGTCATGGCCGCGCTTCTGATCGCGCTCGCTGGACCACGACTCGATGAGCTCGCATCACGTGTGTCGGCGACTTCTGGACTCGACACGATCGAAGCATCCACTGCGCCGTACCAAGCGTACGCCACGCTCACCGAAGGGTTGGAGGTGTCGATTCCGCCCTTGGAAGCGTTTGATGACACCGAGGTCGACGAGGACGACGAGGCTGTCGCCAAAGCACTGGCCGCTGTGCGTTCGCCCGCATCGGGCTCAGAGTTGGCGTCCGCTGCTGAGTCCCCGCGCGAGTCAACGGCTCCTGAGTCCCCACGCGAGTCAGCAGTCGACCCGCCATTTGACCCGGAGCAGTCTGACACCATCGAGCTGCCTTCCCATGACGCTCGGTTTCGTGCGTTCGCGATCGGGGCCGTCGTGATCATGGCGATCGCCATTGCGATCTGGATCGTGGTCAACAAGTCGTGATCACACTCTACGGGTTCGAGCGTTCGCGATGGGTGCGACCCCTCTGGACGCTGCGCGAACTCGGTCTCGAGTTCAACGCGGTCGAAGTGACGCGCGACGCGTTGAAACACCCACCGTTGAGCGAGCTCAGCCCCTTGGGCAAAGCACCCATCCTCGTCGATGGAGACCTCACGCTGGTCGAGTCGATGGCAATCGTGGTCTACCTCGCCGATCGCTACTCACCGGGGACCCTCGCACCTCTCGCCGGCACGGCCGAGCGCGCGCTACACGACCAAGTTCTCTTTATGGTGGTGACCGAGTTTGAGGCACCGCTTTGGCGTTTGCATCGCATGCGCTTTCGGCGGAACGAAGAGAACGACGAGGCACCCCACCTGGAAGCAGCGGTGAACCTGTGCCTCGACCACCTCGAACAACGCGTCGAATCTGGGTTTGTCTTTGGTGACGCGTTTTCGATGGCCGACATCCTCACCGCCAACCTGCTGACTTGGAAAGCTGCGAAGGCTTTTGTCGAGACGCGGCCAAACTTGCAGCGTTACGTGAACCAAATGACGTCGCGCGACGCGTTTCCCTCGTACCTCTACTAGACCATCCCGTTGACGTGGTCGCGCGTTTCACCGCCGTTCCACCCCCACGTCGCCATGGGAATTCCCAACGCTCGAAACATGGTCATGTGCGCCATCGAAAGGTTGCCGCCAGCCACACGAGTATGGACACCGCGGGACAGCGCTCCACACGCGCCACCTGCAAACACCACAGGATGCTCACGGTTGCCGTGCTTCCATCCTTCGCCGTATTCGGAGGTCCCGAAGATACACAGCCGCTCCATCAAACTACGACCGAGTGCGTCCTGCGAGGCTTCCATCGCATCAAGAAAACGTCCGAACGCTTCCATTTGGTACTCGGTGATCGACCGAACACGCTCCCAATGGCCATCGTGACAGGTCTTGTGCATCCCGTCGGGAACACCTGGGAAGATGTGTGTCGTTGCCGGCGAAGTCAGCATGTACGTGAACACGCGCGTGAGATTGCACTGCAGTGCCGTGGCCAGAAGCTCGGCCATCTGATCGTTCTGAACCTGAAGATCGCGACTGCCTGTGGGCATCGCTGGTGAACCGCAAACACCCGCGCTTGTGTCGTCGATGCGACGTTGCACCTCGAAGAGATGTTCCAAGTGCTGTTCGACGCGCGCTCGATCACGAGCACCAAGTCGTGATTGGAGTGCGCGGGCTTCTTCCAACACGCTGTCGAGTACTTCCGCGCGACGGGTCTGTTCAGCAAAGTCGCCAGGAACGGCAAAGAGCTGGTTCCACAACGCGCCGGGATGACTGGTCGGCAAGTTCAGGGAGTCAGGGCCGTTGTACGAGATGGCGTTCCAATGCCCGTAGTCGTGAAAACGCGCTGGGCTCACACCGAGGTGCAGCGAGCGATAGGGCGTAGGGTTCGCGCCATAGAAGCTCGGATGGTCGGCGACCACCTGGTCGATCGAGGGGCGAAGCGCGGTCAGTGTGTGGCTCGGATGATCAAAGCCTTCAGGCCGAATGCGATCACCGGTCAGCGCGACCATGAACCCGCGCATGTGCCCATCACCCTGCCCTGGCGGAGAGTTCGGAACCGCCGTCTTGGGCTCCAAACCGGTCACCACGGACACGCGATGACGCGCGAGATCCATGAGCAGTTCGGAAGGTGCAAAGCCGGCGCCCTGCGTCGCAGGTGTCCATAGGTCGGGATGACCGGCTTGCTCCGCACCATGCTTGTCGTGCCAAGGCACGCCGTTGGCCCAAAAGAAGACGCCGAAGATCGGGCCCTCGTCACCGTCCGCCAACGCGCCGTTCGGATCGAGCATCGCGTCGAGGGTCGGCAACGCGAGTGCAGTCGCAACACCGCTGACACTGCCGCGCAAGAACGTTCGTCGACTCAAGCGCTTCATTCCGAATCCTCCCGCGTCAGACGAAACGCATCGCTGGTGGCCAACTCCAAGAGCAACTCTTGAAAGCGATATCCCGAAGCCGCGAAGGCTTCTTCTACGCTGCGCAAGGAGCGCGCTTCGCTTTGCGTTTCGAGCCGACCACTCGCGTGGCGAAAGAGCTGTCGCACCAGGCATGACGCAACGCGTTCGTCGTCGCGAAGCACATCGGCGAGATCACGTGCACCGTTGAGCGGAATGCCGTCGAGTTCGCCCGTGGTGTCAACCGGACCTCCCGGCTCTTCGGTTCGGAAGCGCCCAATCGAATCAAACGACTCAAATAGAAAACCTGGTGGGTCGATGAACGCGTGGCATCCGGCGCACTGTGGATTTTCGCGATGCTCGTCCAGGCGTTCACGCAACGTGGCCGGCATGCCGGGTTGCGCACTCAGATCCAGGTTCACGTCGTCGGGTGGTGCAGGTACAGACTGGCACAGCACCCGCTCACGCAGGTACTTGCCGCGAAGCGTCGGCGAGGTTTCCGTCTGGTGCGCGTTCATCGCCAAGAACGCACCCATCGTCAGCACACCTGCACGTTCCGGTGGCAACGTGGCCGCAACAAACTCGGTGTTCGTCGCGCCCGGAGCCTCGATGCCGTACACGTTTGCCAGCGGTGCGTTCACGAACGTTTGTTGTGTAGAGAAGAGTTCCCGCACGTCAGCGTCGCGACCAAAGACCAAGTCGTCGACAAGCAACTCGACCTCGTGGCGCATCGACTCCGCCATCGAGTCGTTCCACTGCGGGTAGCGGATGTTGTCGCGTTCGATGTCGTCGAGGCGCCCAAGATCGAGGTACTGCGCGAAGAAACTCTGAACCGCCGGACGAGCACGTTCGTGTTCCAGCAGTCGAAGTGCTTGTTCGCGAACCCCTTCGGGTGTGCTGAGTTCACCGCGTTGCGCAGCATCCAACAGTTCATCATCCGGAATGGTGTTCCAGAACAGAATCGATAGACGCGTCGCCATCTCCCAATCGTCGTAACGACTCCAGCCCGGGTTCTCCGCATCGGGCAGTCCGAGTTCCACGCGATACAGGAAGCTCGGCGACTGCATCATCCCGGCCATGGCGAGACGAAGTCCGTGAATCGGATCACCGTCGGCCAACACGTTGGCCAACACCAGCCAACGATTGCGTTCTTCCCCCGTCATCGGCCGCCGATACAAACGACGACCGAACTGTTCGATCGACGTGATGATGCACGCGTCGCCCACCGACTCGGGGTAGCAACCAAACATGTCGCGAAGCCGGCGCGGAATCACGTTGTCGACGACGTAGAACGCGTTGTCGGTGTACTGCTGAACGCCGGTTTCCGAGATCGTGGTGGTCGTTGCTCCGATGTTGGTGAACAAATACGGGTTGGTATCTGCCTCGACCGGTGTCGGCGGCAGGGGGTCGCCGAATACATCCAGAAGTGCGTTTCGGTACTGCTCGGAGGTTAGACGCGGCAGCACGGCAGGACCGGGTGCGAACTCGGGAAGCCGATCCGTCTCCAGCCGGTCCATCGGCTCCAACTCGCTGGGTTCACCGATCGCGCCTGTACACGCCCCAATCAGACAGCACACCAACCACCGCATGGGACGGCGAAGTACAAGGTTTGTGCCAGGAGAGTGTTTCGCGCAGGAAAAGATAGGTGTCCTGCGCCGAGGTCAACCAGAACGGGCGCGGTTCAAAACGGAAGCAGCTCGTCGGGCCAGCACATCTCCACATCCGCACGCGGACCGGCGACATCCGTGCCTCCGATCACGACGACTACGCCTGACTCGTACTCGACGAGGAAGGCACCATCACGTTGCGTACTCAACGTCCACAGCAGCTCTCGTTGCCACACACCCGCACCGACGCTCACGCGGTAAATCGCGTCACCCGCGAGAACCAAATCGTCGAGCACAGCACTCGGTGGTGGACCTTCCCACTCGGGTCCCACAGCGGGTGTGCACGCGCTTGGACAGCCCACGATCGAAACCGTGTCGGTACGCACTTCGCCTTCGCCGTCGGTTCCACCGATGAGCCACAACGCATCTTCATCGCGCGCAATCCATGCACCAAAGCGATCGCCATCGTCGTACGCAACCTCGGTGCGAGTGCCGTCCGGTTCGACGATTTCTCCAAAGGGAACTCCACCTGCAACCACGAGAACTTGGTTGTCGAACGAGACACCGGCCGGACGTGTTCGTTCCGACGCGACTTCGGTGGTGTAGTCGCGCGTGTCGTCCCAAATCCAGGTCAGTTCGGTGCCACCGCCAGCAACGGTCGCTCCACCGGCACGCGCGATTGCTGTGCTGGTCTCGTCGCCTCCCGCGTGTAGTGCCGTAAACGCTTCTTCGCGTTCTTCCGAACCCAGGTCGTAGATTAACGAGCCTTCCGCCGACACCACGAGTGCCTTCGAGTCGCCGATGAAGGCTCCCGTCGCTGCACCACCACCGTTGACTAACGCGTCGAGCTCTCCTGGAAAGAGACGCAGCAAGTCCAAGAACTCCACGTTCCGAGACGGGCCGCTTTCGCCCTCGCCTGCCGCAAGAAGCACGAAGGTATCGATTCGAGCGACCGCCATCTGCGAGCGAGCACTTGGCAGCTCCGCTTCGTCGATGATCGCGCACTCGCCCGCCGGACCCACGACAATCCGAACGAGTCCGCCACTTGCTGCGGGTGTAAAGCGTGGTGGCGCGCCTAACCAGGTTTGCGAACCGGTAAGTCGAACGCGTGCTTGGGTGAGGGTGAATAGCGAGTTGATCTCAATGGGAACATCGAAGCCCCCATCGACGTCGTCGGTGATCGAAGTCTGCGGCCGACCTTCTTGCAGCACATCGATCTGAACCGCGGTGAACGCGGCTTCGCTTAGGGGATCACCACCCGAAGGCGAAACGACGCGGACCGACACCATCGGTGACGAGGGATCGTCATCGCATCCGCCAAGGATGACGCTGAGCAACCCGATGACCAGCCACGCGCGCACGCCGAAACATGCCCCATCTCCCACCATCGGCAACTCAGAGTGCTACAAGCCCACCGTGACCTACCGAGCGGCATCGCGGGTCGGCGACGTGGAGGTCGAAATCGACCACGTTCCGCTCAGTGATCTCGCGACCAGCGCGTTCGGCGAAGTCACTTGGCTCGACGGCGACGGCCACTCCGAACTCGGGGCGACCAGCTACCTCGGATTGGAACCGGTGGAGACCATTCGCGGTCCGATCGAAGAGCTTCCGCGACTGGTCGATGCACACGCCACCTTTCCGCGTTGGATCGGCAACATCACGTACGAGGGCGAGTACCGGCTTGCACGCTTCGATGCGCTGATTCGGCAACGCGCGGGACGCACCGCGATCGTTGCGGTCGATCAAGCCGCTGCACACCGTCTCCAAGACCAACTGGTGTCCGTCCCGACGGATGTGTCCGCGTCCATCCACGGACTTCAAAGCACTCCACGCGACCAACACGTGCAGGCCATCGAGCGAGCACGCCAGCACATTGCCGCGGGGGACATCTACCAGGTCAACCTCGCACGACGTTGGAACGGCGCATTCGAAGGCGAGCCCCTCGGACTCTTTCTCGCCATGCGAACAGCGAGCCCGGTGCCGCTCGGGTTCTATCAACGACTGTTCGACGAAACCGTTTGTGCGCGAACGATGGAGCGTTTCTTGCGTTGGGACCCGGATGCGAGCGGACGCGGAACGCTCGAGTGTCGGCCGATCAAAGGCACGGTGCGTCGAGAAGGAAACGACGACGCGGAAGCCGAGTCGCTGCGCAACGACTCCAAAGAACACGCCGAGCACGCAATGATCGTCGACTTGATGCGCAACGATTTGGGACGCGTTGCCGAGATCGGAAGCGTGCACGTGGACGACGCGTTTCGGGTGGAACCCTACGCCAAGCTTCAACATCTGGTCAGCACCGTTCGGTGCACCACACGATCGGGAACCACCCTGCGTGATGTGTTGCAGGCGACGTTTCCGCCAGGATCGATCACCGGTGCACCGAAGATTCGCGCGATGGAAATCATCGCGGACTTAGAAGACGGACCGCGTGGCGCGTACTGCGGGGCACTTGGGTACGTCGGGCGAAGCGTCGAACTCGCAGTGGCGATTCGCACCGCGGTGATCCGCGACGGGCGTGTGACTTATCACGCCGGTGGTGGGTTGGTGTGGGCGAGCGATCCCGAGCGCGAAGTTGCGGAAACGGAACTAAAAGCCCGGGCATTTCTCGACGCCATCGAATCTCTTCCTTGAAGAACCTGGGCCAAACGCGCCGCTTCCGTTTTGTCGTTGAAAGCTTCGGACGTCTGGTTACGTAGTTAACGCCGTATGAACCGACTCGCCGTTCTCTCGCTGCTCGCTCTTTCATTTGCATGTTCGGGAGGTGAGACGATCACCGCACGACTCGACGATGCACACGGCCTCGCAGCAGGTGACAAAGTCATCGTCGCCGGCATTGAAGTCGGCAGTGTGAAGTCGGTGTCGGTTGCAGACGGTCAGGCCGAAGTCGTGATGGAGATCACAGAGGGCCAAGAGGTCGCGCTTCATCGCGGTGCGTGCGTACATGCATCGCAGGGATCGGTGGAAGTACGTCCGGGATCCGAGGGCGAAATGGACGGTGAGTTTCTCGCCGCGTGTCCGCGCTCGCTCGCAGATGGCGTCGTAGACCTCCAAAATCGCATGCTGGAGGCTGCTGGAAGTGGCGCGCGAGAAGCCGCACGTCAGCTGACCAAAGCCGCTGCAGAGTTCAGTGGTGGGTTGAATGAGGGTTCTGAAAACCTGCGAGAAACCGGGCAAAATCTCGGGATGGCGGGTCAGGCGTTCGCCGAAGGCGTCGAAGAAGGCGTCCAGTAGCAAACCGCTGAAACGGCGGATTTCGCGACGGTCCTGCAACGTCCCGCATTCGGGGTTGGGTCAGCCGAAGATTTCGGCGGGACGAATGCCATTTCGTGTGTCAAAAGGCGCCCGAGATGAAGGACCTCAGCAAGTACCGCAATATCGGCATCTTCGCCCATGTGGACGCCGGTAAAACCACCACCACCGAGCGCATTCTTAAGCTCACCGGCAAGATCCACAAAATCGGCGAGGTTCACGACGGCGCGGCCACGACCGACTTCATGGAGCAGGAACAGGAGCGTGGCATCACGATCCAGTCCGCAGCGACGACCTGCTTCTGGAAGGATCACCAGCTCAACATCATCGACACCCCAGGTCACGTTGACTTCACGATTGAGGTCTACCGTTCGCTGAAGGTGCTCGACGGTGGCGTCGGCGTGTTCTGCGGATCGGGCGGCGTCGAACCGCAGTCCGAAACCAACTGGCGCTACGCAAACGACTCGAAGGTCGCGCGCATCATTTACGTGAACAAGCTCGACCGTCTCGGCGCGGACTTCTACCGCGTCGTCGATCAGGTCAAGAAGGTTCTCGGCGCGAAGCCCCTTGTGATGGTGCTTCCGATCGGTACCGAAGCGGAGTTCGTCGGCCTTGTCGACTTGCTCACGCGCGAAGCGATCATCTGGGATGACTCCGGCGACCCCGAGAAGTTCGAGGTCAAAGAGATTCCCGCCGACATGAAGGATGACGTCGAGAAGTACCGCAACGAACTCATCGAGACGGCGATCGAAGCCGACGAAGAGGTCATGGAGCAGTACCTCGAGACCGGCGAAGAGCCCGCCATCGAGGTCATCAAGTCGTGCATCCGCAAGGGCACGCGCGAGCTTGAGTTCTTCCCGACCTACTGCGGTAGCTCGTTCAAGAACAAGGGCGTGCAGCAGGTTCTCAACGCGGTTGTGGACTACCTGCCCTCGCCGACCGAGGTTCCGCCGCAGCCCGAGGTTGACCTCGAAGGCAACGAGACCGGCGAGTTCGCCAACGTCGATCCGGACGGCCCCGTTCGCGCCTTGGCCTTCAAGATCATGGAAGACCGCTTCGGCGCGCTCACCTTCACCCGCGTGTACTCGGGCACGATCAAGAAGGGCGACACGCTCTTGAACACCGCCACCGGCAAGACCGAGCGCATCGGTCGCATGGTGGAGATGCACGCCGACGACCGCACGATGGTCGACCAGTGCCAGGCGGGCGACATTGTCGCGATCGTCGGACTCAAGGCGGTCAAGACGGGCCACACACTCGCCGATCCCAAGAAGCCGGCGACATTGGAGCCGATGGTCTTCCCGGATCCCGTCATCTCGGTGGCCATCATTCCGAAGGACAAGGCGTCCAGCGAGAAGATGAGCGTCGCGCTCGGCAAGATGGTTGCCGAGGATCCCTCCTTCCACGTCAACGTCGACGAAGAGTCCGGCGAGACGATCATGAAGGGCATGGGCGAGCTTCACCTCGACATCAAGGTCGACATCCTGCGTCGTACGCATGGTGTGGAAGCCGATGTCGGCAAGCCGCAGGTCGCGTACCGTGAGACGATCACCAAGGCCATCACCGACAGCTACACCCACAAGAAGCAGACCGGTGGTTCGGGTCAGTACGCGAAGATCGACTACTCGATCGACCCGCTTGAGACCGGCTCGGGATTCGAGTTCGAGAGCACCGTTGTCGGTGGTCGTGTTCCGAAGGAGTACATCCCCTCGGTCGAGAAGGGCTTCAAGGTTTGCCTCGACAAGGGACCGCTCTGTGGCTTCCCGCTTCTCGACGTGAAGGTGACCCTCACCGATGGTGGCTTCCACGCGGTGGACTCGTCGCAGATGGCGTTCGAGACCGCAGCGAAGGCCGCGTACCGCCAGTCGATGCCGAAGGCCGGTCCGCAGCTTCTTGAGCCGATCATGAAGGTCGACGTGTACGCCCCGAGCGACAACGTCGGTGACGTGATTGGTGACCTCAACCGTCGTCGCGGAATGGTCAAGGCGCAGGAGCCCGGTCACGCGTCGGTGCGCATCAAGGCCGATGTGCCGCTGAGCGAGATGTTCGGATACATCGGTGACCTTCGTTCGATGACCTCGGGTCGTGGCCAGTTCTCGATGGAGTTCAGCCACTACGCAGCGTGCCCCGCACACATCGTGGAAGCGGTGAAGGAAGAGGTTCGCAAGCGCGAGGAAGAGAAGAGCGGCGGTAAGGCTCAAAAGGGCAAAAAGAAGTAGGTCTGCTCGTTCTCTGTTGAGGCCTCGTCCCTGTGTGGGCGAGGCCTTTTCCTTTTCTCGTTAACAAGGAACAAGAAACAAGGAACGCGAACTTGAACGAAATCGGAGTCGAGCTGCGTGCTCACCGGCTTGCGCCGCGGTCTCCTCCGCCGTTGCGACGAGCAGCGAAGCGACGTCATTTTCGATCGCATTTAAGTTTCGCAATACGCATCTCTTGTTCAACGAAGAGTTCCATCAAAACTACATGCTGAAGATGCGCGCGGAAGTCTTGCTCCACGACTTACCCAGCAACTCACGTGGGATCGTCACCTCCAGGTACCCCGCATCCCAAAAATTCATGGGCGCGATTCCCTTCTGGAAGAACGACTCCACGTGAAAGATGACTTCTTCATCCTCTCGCTTTCCTTGGTAGTCGAGTGGATGTCCAAAGAGGCGACTCGTCGGTTGAGTTCGATCGGGCAAGTTGTTCGCCTTCGCGACCAAGTCCGAGTAGCCATCCGGAACATCATCTGGGCCCCAGTCCGGAAGTGAAGCAGCTGCGACGAAGTCACGAACTACAAGCTCTGGGTACGGCTCGTCTTGATCGGGATCCGCGAACGAATCAGGTGTAGGCGCCGCGCAGCGTGCGAGGTTGCTTGGCTGCGCGACGTAGATGAGTTGGTGCGCAGCAGGCGCGTCGTCTTGCTCAGCAAAGAAGTAGAGCATTCCATGACTGGGGATCGGTTGTGTTGGTGCGAGACAATCGAGCGCAGCGATGTCACCAAGGTCGACCTGCCCGATGAAACCCATCAAGCCGTCGTGGGTACTGGGCCAATCCACGCCTGTGGGAAGGTCTGGACAGCCTCCTAGCTTCGTTGCGCCTAGCTCGGCAACGCCGGGTGCAACGTCGAGCAGGACAGTGGGTCGAGCGAGCTCGGCGAGACGATCCAGCCAGTCGTCCAATCCGAACTCGCCAACCAAAACCTCAAGGCACGCACGAACGTCCAACACCTCCGAAGCGTAGCCGAGCTATCCAGGAAGCAAAGCGACGTCATTTTCGATCGCATTTAAGTTTCGCAATACGCATCTCTTGTTCAGACGCCGAGTTGTTCACAACCAGAATACGGAATGATCACCATTACCAGAATTTGCGAGGTGTGGCTTGGGTAGTGTGGGTTGATGCGCTTTCTGCTTGTTTTCGTCTTGGCCTGTGGCGGTGCGACTGCCGAGCCCGCTTCTCCATCCGCGCCTCCATCGGAGAACCCGTCGGAACCGCAAACCGATGAATCGGAAGCCGAAGTTCAGCCCGACACTGCAGAGAACGACACCGCGGTAAACGGCACAAGTGGCGCGGCACACGACGCCACGGCAAACGAATCGGGCGCGGAGCCCGCCGAACAAGCGGAACCGGAAGACGCACAAGCCAGCGCGCAGGCAGCCGCTTGTTTGGACTCCGAAAGCGCACTCGTCCAAGACATTCGTGCGTCCGCGGCTCGCCCATGTCGCTCGGATCGACAGTGCGTGCCGATCGCCCATCCCGATGGGCGCCACATTCAGTTGGTGGTGCATCGCCGAGATCATCGCGCTCTCGAAGCGCGGGTTCGTCGCCACCACGAGAGCTGCGGAGCTCGGCGCGCCAACAACTGGGATCATGCCGCTGGCTACGTGGAGGTGAGCGGCGAATGCAACGAGACCTGCCAGGCACTCGAGACGTCAGTGGACGGCCTGGAACTCGAGTAGCTGAGCGAAGCGAGTTCAATCAGATGCGATACGGAGCGTGCTTGTAGTACTTCGGTCGCGAGTCCAACCGCACGTGGAGCCACGGCACGCCGCCACCTGCTGTACTGACCCACAGCGTTCCCCGACTCAGTCGCCACTCGGTGATCGCAAATGCCAGTTCAATCCACATCGCTTCGACCTGCTCTTCCGGAGCCGAGCGAATCCACGACGCCAGATGTCCGTAAGGCGCATCGTTTCCGGTCGGCGCGGGCACCACAAGCATCGCATCCTTGCCTAAGCTCGCAAACGTACGCGTTGGGCCCACACCACTCGCGAAATGCTCTGCAAACGCGGCCCCGTTGGTGGGACGCTTCACCATCGCGTTGGTTGGAACAAGCATGAACTCAAAGCATGGGTCCGCGTCGGGAGCCCACGGACAACACTCCCAGTAGTACGCGTCGCCCTCTGCTTCCCGCAGTGTCTGAGTCAATGCACGGCGAACATCTGCACGTGCTTCCAAGGCGTCGCGAAACGCACTCCACGATGCGAGTTCCCCATCGAGTTCGAGGTGATGCACCGTGCCACGTCCGCTCGGCGCACTACGAATCACGACTTACGACTGAAGTCGACTTCGACGACGTTGCCACCGGCCTCAACGGCCACGGGCTCAGCCTTGGGCTCAGCCGGCGCTTCGCTCGAGAACTGCAACGCAAACTCGACCGAGGGATCGACAAAGAGGTTCATCGCCGCGAACGGAATGTAGAGGTCCGTGCGCGAACCACTAAACGAAAGGTTCACCGCAAAACCAATCGAGTCGACATGCAGATCTCGGAAGTCGTTCTGCAACACGATGGTCATCTTCTCGGGATACTGCGCGCGCAGACCCGGCGGCATTTCGACACCTTCGGCGTTGGTACGAAACTCGATGTAAAAGTGGTGCTCACCCGGCAAGCCCTCGAACTCAACCTGTCGCAACACCTCGGCCGGCACCGCTCGAAGCGCGTCACGAACAATGTCGGGATAGGCGATGAGCGTGTCGGTCATTGCGATTTCGTGGCTCAAAAGCCGAGGTGGGTCAATCCGACTGGGTGACCGAGCCCACGAGCTTTGCGTGTCGGTGGAGCGTGCATCCGATCAAGATCAAATGGCTTCCTGGACCGGCCTCGTACCGTCCTGCGGCTAGTTTGCAGCGACGCGCGATCACGGTGGAGAAACCTTCGACGCGTACGCCTCCACGGATCAGTTCGCAGTCCTCCAGTGTCACGATGGCGCCCCGCCGAGCGAGCACAGCAACGGCCTCCATCACGCCGTAGTCGCCTCCGTAGCAACAGCGGACCGCATGAACCACTTCTCCATCAACCTGCAGACCAGGTTCCGCATAGTCGTCGCGGGGATTGATCGTTTGGAACCCCTCGACCTTTTCATCTTCGATCCGTTTCGGTTCAGCGGGGGCGAGGACGACATGACCAAGACCACTCGGCTTCCACTCAACAAGTGTGTGGTCCTTCTGTCCAAACACGATTCGTTGGGATTCAACGAGTCCACCGTCGGCTTTCCATCCGCCCGCATAGTGGGTGCGTAGTGGCGCACGAACGGGGTCGGCGAGTTCGACCACGCCCTGTGTTCCAACCAAAAAGCGAGTCCCCTTGCTCTGCACCAACACCTGATCGCCGAAGCTCGCCTCGGCCACCGCGTCGTCCGGTAGATCGATTCGCGTCAGCGCGCGCTCATCCACGACGAACGCACTGCGACCGGACACGAACCCGGTGACGACGTGCTGATCCTCTGGAGCGCTCACCGCGCCTTGGCGTCCCTGGGACTGTGCACGCACGCCTTCGGAACCGATCCACACCCACGATTGGCTTCCGATGAGCATGCCGTCGCCAAGCGAGCGTGTCGCAAAGGGTGTGGTGCCTCCCAACTCGCCGCGTTCGGTTTCTCGGCCCTCATGGTCTGTGGTGATCCACTCTTTGCTTCGGGCGGTAAGTAGCAGCCCGTCCGTGCCTGAAGCGACAGCGTAGTAGTGACGTTGCTGCGCATGAACCAACTCCACATCGCCGCCGGGTTCGCAACGATGCAGTCCCTCCTCGGACGTGATCCAGAGCGCACCTTGATGGACCGCCCATCCACTCGCGGACTGCGGCCAAGCAGTCGTGTGCACCCGATCTCGGTCCAGATCGACCCAATGCAGTTCACGCGATACCCAACCTTTGCCTTTGATCAACTCGGGACCGCCGGCCATCGCCAACCAACCGTCGACCCAAACGGGCAGACGGCGTCGAAAGAAACCGAAGTGCGACTCGGAAAGCGAACGACGCGTGGACTCGAAAGTGTCGTCTGAACTCGGAAACACCAACTCATCCGGCGCGTCGCGTAGCGGCGCCCACCACATCTCTTTGAGTCCCTCGATGGCGAGTTCATCACCGATGCGTTCACACCAGCGAACTTCCGAACGGGCTTCGTTGACGCGTACCGAGGCGCGCGAGACCACGCGAAGGTCATCGTCCAGCATGTAGCAGAAGCGCTCGGGCGTGTTCGATTTGTAGAGCACCAGAGCGGCGTGACGAGTCTCGCGCAGCGCTTTCGGAAGGACCGCCATCTGTCCCAGCAGACCCGGCAACGGACGGGATGCACGGATAGAAAAGTCGTCGTCCAAACGAACGAGCGTTGCGTCCTCGGCGCGGTGTTCGTAGCAGAGCCCTAAGTAGCCATCGTCGAGGGGCACCCATTGAGCGAGGTGTTCGACGCGCCCCAACGGTGTCACCGACGCGCGCGGAATCTCCGCGTTCGACCCGCGCAAGCCGAGAGTGTGTCGCAACGCCAAGCGCCAACGCGGATCGCGTACCCGATCGGTCCGAAGCAGCTCTGGGATCGAGACTTCGACACGAGCGGCCAGCTCCAGCAGTTCGGCATACGTCGCCGGCCTTTCGCCCAACGCAGCGTCGACCTTTGTGGCGTCGACCTCGCCATCCCAGTTCAACATCGACGACGTCGCATCATCAACGGCACCTCATGGCGGAGGATATCCATGATTTCTTTTCGAGAGTCGGCAGATCCGGTACCAAGCGCTTGGAGGGTGGAATGAAACGATCGGAGTTCTTGAAGATCTCGCTAGTCCTCGCAGGCACGCACGTTTTGGGATGTGGTGACGACGACGGCGGAAGCGACGCAGGCACCGACACCGGTGGAGGCGACGACGCCGGAGCGATGGACTCAGGTGGCGGAGACGACGCCGGGGAAGACGACGCTGGTGGCGACGATGCAGGCGGAGATGACGCAGGCGCGGATGATGCGGGTGGAGATGATGCCGGCGAAGCGATGTGCTCCGGTGATTCGATCGAAGCCGACGTCAGCAACAACCATGGTCATACGCTGACGATCCCGATCGCGGACATCATCGCGGGTGAGGAACGTCAGTACGTCACGGGTGGAACGATGGGTCACTGCCACGTCGTCACGATCACGGCAGATGACTTCGCCACGCTTCGCGCAGGCGGTGAAGTTCGCGTCGTAAGCTGCAACAACACCGAACACGAATACGCACTGAGCTGTGCGGGACCGATCACCGCAAACGATCCTGCACCGACGTGCGGTTCGAGCGACGAAGGTCGATACACGGACGGATGCACCGGCGATACGTTCACGCCCTGATGGCGATCGCTGCGCTGTCGGGATGCGGCGACTCGTGTCCCGACGGCCAAGTGCGCTCGACAACCGGATGTGTCGAGGCTCTGGAACCCACGTGGGACGCCATTTACGCCAACGTGATCACGCCCTCGTGCGCGGTCGAGTTTTGTCATGGCGATCCGGAAGACATGAACGAAGCCGACTTGGACCTCCGCGGTATTGATGACGCGTTGGCTCGTCTCGACGTGGTGTCGATGAGCGAGGAGTGTGGCGATACCGGTCTTCGAATGGTGGAACCCGGAGATCCTGAGCGCTCGCTTCTCTACCTCAAGCTCTTCCGCGAATCTGGTTTCGACGATGCGATTTGTGGGTTCCGAATGCCCTATTCGGCTGATCCGCTGCCCGACCAATGGCGCGATGCCATCGGTGAGTGGATCGCTGCAGGCGCTGCACGCTAAGGGACAAACGCCGCTCACAGAGCGTATGGTTCCGACGTGGCAGAGAAGCGGATCGAACTCTTCTTTCAAGAGCAGCCCTCGGACAAGGTCTACAACGTCGAGCTCGTCAAAACGAAGAAGGGTTGGACAGTTCACGTCGAGTGGGGACGTCGCGGTTCCAACCTGCAAAAAGGAACCAAGGCGGTCGACGCAACACTCGAAGCCGCCGAGAAAGCGTTCGACAAAGTCGTGCGTCAGAAGACGCGCAAGGGCTACGAAGAGTGGACCGAAGACAATGTGCCCGCTGCAGTTGCTCCCGAGAAAGGGAAAGGCTCAGCGAGTAAGGCTGGCATCGTCACGCGCAGCAAAGTCGGGGTCGCCGCGCAGCTGTTGAACAACGTCGCGGCCGGCAAGCTCGACAAGATGTTCAAGGACCGGAATTTCTGGGCGCAGCAGAAGTTCGATGGCAAGCGCGTCATCGTTCACATTCAGCAAGACAGCGTCCTGATGACGAACCGCCAGGGACAAGAAACGGCACTCGAAAAGAAGGTCGCCGACGCGCTTTGGGAGATCGCACCTGTGGGAAGCATCTTCGATGGCGAGCTCTGTCGTAGCCCGCTGACCTACTGGGTGTTCGATCTACTCGCGTGGGGAAAGAGCGACTTGCGCAAGCAGGAGTACCTGTATCGCTACGCTCAGCTGAAGCAGGTCGACATTCCAAAGCACTGTGAGCTGGTTCCCACAGCGACGAACGAGAAAGCCAAACGCGCGCTCTACAACTCGCTGATGGAGCAAGCCGCCGAAGGCATCGTGTTCAAACGGATGGATGCACCCTACGAGAGCGGTCGTCCCTCGTCGGGCGGCCCCCAACTCAAGCACAAGTTCATCAAGACCGCGGACGTGATCATCACGGAGAATGCGGGCAACGCGTATCGCATGGCGGTGTACGACGAGGACGGCGAACTGATGGACATCGGCAAGGTGTTCGCGGGAACAACCACCAAGTCGCGACAGGTTCTCGACGCCGTGCTGTCCGAAGGTGAAACCCCCATCGCTGAAGTGAAGTACCTGTACGCAACCAAAGACGACAACTTGTTTCAACCGGTATTCGTTCGTCTGCGAACCGACAAGAAACCCGAGGCGTGCTTGTACGACCAGCTTGAACACACCGACCAAGCCGCGGTCGGCGAAGTTTGATCGAAGCGTTCGGCTACGAACTCCGTGAGCAGGTCGCGCGGGACGCGTGGTCGGCGTGGTACCGCGCGCACGGGCGAGGCAAAACACCGTATCGAGATCAATCGCGATCGTTCGTCGTGCGCGTGTTCGACAAACCCCAAGACGACTTTCACCAGAATCTGTTGGATGAGCTTCAGATTAGCGTCGAGCTGCAACACGAAAACATGTGGGGTCCCGTGCAGTGGGAGGGACGCGCATGTCGTGTTTCGGGCACCGAAGGTTGGCGTTTACTCGACGTGGTTCACACGGGACCCGCACCGATGGCCGCAGCAGTCCAAATCGCTCGGGAGTTGTGCGCTGCAAACCTCTACTTCGACTCGCATCGTCTCAAGCCACACTGGGTTCCGGACCCCGAGCGAATCGTCATCGGCACCGATGGTGTGACTCGCGTCGAGGAACCTGGAAGTGCGCGGCTTCCCAAGAGTCAGCACGTGGTCGTTCAACTGGCACCGGCGCTTGAACCCATCTTCGTGATGTCACCCGCGCGGGTCATGGGAAAGCCCATCACAACAGCGTCAATCGTGCGCGAGATCGGCGCGGTGGTTCATGCGCTTCTTCGCGGTGGGTTCGCCATGAAGCGCAACAGCATGTTCGACACCATCAAAGCCATCATTGCTCAACCGATGCCAACTCTGGATGTCGACCCGCAGCTTGCATCTGTTTTGGCGTCTGCCTGCGAGCTCAAGCCCGAGAACCGACCCTCGCTTCAGCAGTTCGCGAATGCACTGGACCAGATCGGCACGCAGCTCGGACCACCGACGAACCCTGTCTACACGCTGGTCGAGCAAGCGCCGAAGCTTGTCGCCTTTGCCTAATTGCCCGCGCGCGCCATCGCACGCTTTGCGATGATCGGTGTCAGAAACTCGGCGACCTGTTTGAAGGTGTCGACGTCTGGGTCGAGCATCTTGCCCACTCCCTCTGCTGTAATCATCCCCACGATGATCAGCGTCAGCTCCGTTCGCGGTCGCACGCGATACTTCCGGCCGAGCGCGAACATCTCGTCGAACATCTCGCCCATCTCAAGCTCGGCCTTTGTCTGTCCACGAAACTTCTGCACCAGCGCGGACATGTCCTTCTCGAGAACATCCCAGTCCACGCCATCCATGTAGGTATGGAAGCGCTTCATGTGCGCAGTCATATCCGCCGCGGTACCCATCGCCATACACCGCGTGAAGTCGATGAACTCTTCGAGCAGATCGTCGGGAAGCTTCTTGGCGAGACCCAGGTCGTACACGGCGACGTGCGAGTCCGGCAGCACGGAGAAGTTCCCGGGATGCAGATCGGCGTGCAGAAAGCCGTCTTCAAAGCACATCTTCAGAAAGCAGTGCGCCAAGCGGTTCGCCAGCACGGTGTGATCGCCATCCGCCAGCTCGTCGACTTTCTCACCGCCAAGGAAGTCCATCGTGAGCACGCGTTCGGAGCAGAGCTCGTCGACCAGCTGGGGAAACACGATCCAATCCAGTTCCTCAAAATTGGTTCGAAACTGCCGGTTGTTGTCGGCCTCGAGACGCAGATCGGTCTGATCGAGAATGCCTTGAATGAAGTGCGCCAAGTGTCCAACAGGATCAGACAGACGCAGCTTCGGATGCCACGAAGCCATCCGCGCGCCTGCCCGCAGTAGAACCGCATCACGCATGACGTTTGCGCGAACATCCGGACGAAGAATCTTCACGGCGAGCTCGCGACCACCGATCGTCGCGCGGTGCACTTGAGCCACGCTTGCTGCGGCCAGCGCATCGTTCTCAAACGCATCGAACGCATCGTCGAGTTCGCGACCAAACTCGTCTCGGAAGATCGTACGCACCGCGGCCGTATCAAACGCAGGGAGTTCGTCTTGTAGCTGACGGAGCTCCTCGATCATCTCGGGTTCGAACAGGTCGCGTCGGGTACTCATCACCTGACCGAGCTTGATGAACGTCGCGCCCAACCGGGTCATCGCGAGTCGAGCGGTGCGACCGCGCAGCCGAGCAAGCCGCGCACGTTTGACGTCTGGATCGCCCACAAAGATCAGCGCGATACGCCCGCCGAGGTACCGAATGCCGTACCAGAAGCAAATCGCCAGCTGAACGAAGAAGCGCAGAACCGCCACCTGCAGAGACTACCGAAGGAAACGTCCCCAAGAAATGAGTGCGTCGCGGTTCGGAACTTAGGGCGCGGGTTGCGGTCGGAAGGATGAACCGATCGAGACGGGTTCAACCACTGAGGAGAGGGGATGCTCTGGAAAGCGACAACGTTGGCGTTTGCGTGCTCGACCGTTTGGCTGGGATGGCCGACGGACGATGCGGCGCAGAACGCCCAACGTTTCCCGGAGCAACGCGAACGGGTCGAGGTCGATGAGACTCACGAGTCACCGGTTTCCGCGGAAATCGATGCGATGACAGCGATGCGTGGCGGCGAAGTCGAACTCGCTGAGCGCTTGCTGAACGACCCGCGTCCTCGCGTATCTCGCGCTGCAGTCGAAACGCTTCTTCGAGCCGGTGCAAGCGACGCCTTGGCCGATGCAATTTCCGACGACATGCCGATTTGGCGGCTTCGCCGAGTGGTCGGAGCGCTTGGATGGATCGGTGATCGCACTGCAGTGCATGCGCTGTCGGCGCTTCTCGACGAAGAGTTCCTGCGGATTCATCGCTATGAGGTCGCCGATGCTTTGGGGACCACCGCAAATCCCGCAGCCCTACCCGCGCTTCGCCGTTACGTGGAGAAGTCGGTGTACTTTCACGACGGTTTGCATCGTGCGCTTGCCGCAGTGGCCTATCTCGCGACGCCCGAGGCCGACCAACAACTGATCGACTGGGCTCGTCGTTCCGACCACATCGGCACTGCCGCTCTCGCTCGACTCGACCCGCTGTGCGCGGAGTGTCTCGAGTTACTTCGTGAAGCGCTCGCAAGCCCGGACGCGCAACGTGCGACATCCGCTGCCCAAGCACTCGCGAGCTCCGGCGAACTGCACGATGAACTCTTCGAGTGTGCGCGTGGGCGACGCGACGATGCTCGGACGGTGTGCGTCAATGTGCTCTCGCAACGAGCGGATCCGGCGCTCGCCGAACTGATGTCGGATTCAGACCTGATCTACACTGCTCTTCAAATCGGCGACACTGAAGCGGGTCGCGCAGTTCTTCGCCAGATGGCAGCGAGAGACGAAACCGAGCCTCGCGCGTATGCGCTCTTGGGGCTGGCACTCTCGGACGAAGACGCTGCCACGGAACTGGTTGCACTATCCGCGGAGTTTGCCGTCTCCGATCGCATCGAGATTGCCGAAGAGCTGTTCGAACGACGACGCCCCGAGGCTGCGGTTGAGATCATCGTCGACGCGGTGACAAGCGGAACTAATCAGACAGTGCGCGAGAATGCGTTGCGAGCGCTTTTGTGGGATCAAACGGGTGAGGATGCGTTGCGGGGACTTGCACGCAGCGGGGACGACGCCGTCGCAGAGCATGCCGCACGAGTGCTTCTCAGTCGTGGCACCCTGACGGACAACGACGCCGACCTTCTGGATGACGCACTCGCCAACGGGCATGTCTCAATCCTCAATCGTGTTCAGCAAATGGGACCGCAGGTGCAGCGTCGAGTCATCGGTTACATCGACGACCCGGACACGCGCGGGGCTGCCATGCGCGCGCTGGCGCGAAGCATGCCCTCTGAGGAAGCGCTACGGCTCGCGGGAGGTGATCCCGAGCTACAGGCGATCGTAATGAGTCAATCCCAGGACGCGAACGACACGATGATGCAAATCGGTCGACGCGTCGTAGACGAAGAGGGACTGCAGCAACTCGCGACTCAGTTCTACGGACATCCCGTGACACAGGAACTGATGCACGAAGCGTTGGCCTCGTCCGACCCCTCGGAACGACGGCTCGCGTTGGCTCACGTTGGTTCCAGCGCATCGACAAACACGCTCGAGGAGCTGGCGCGAGATCGCGACGAATCGGTTCGCGGTCAGGCCATGCGTCATTTACTCGACCGACCGGGAGGAGCGAGCATTCGCGCAGCCTTTGCCGGGGTGCGTGATTCCGACCCGGAGATCCGTGAACTTGCCGTGCAGACGTTGGCACACACCCCCGACCGGAACGCCCGGCAAGCCGTTCTCGACGCACTGCACGATCCTGACGTGGAAGTCGCCGAACAAGCCGCGGCGTCGGTCTTGAACACGATCGGTGGTGAAGCATTCGATGAAGTGGTTGCGGTAGCGCTGTCGTCTCACGCGCACCGCGGCAGACTCGCGCACCTCATCCTCGAATCGGACTACGCGCTCGACGAATCCACGCGCGCCAATCTAGAAAGCATCGCAGAGACTGCCGCGCGGCGACCGCCTCGAGTCATCGTTCTCGACGAGATCTGACGACAGGTATCCGATCGCTACTCGATGCAGCGAGTGTCGTCCGAAGGGCACGTAAATCGGACGTGACTGTGATTCAAGTGGTTGGTGACGTGACGAATGATCGCGCTCGACGTGCCTGCTGCACGTGGCCACTGGATCCACCGATCGAGCTGGTCCGCAGTGGCGCCCCGCGCCGTCGCAACCGCATGGAGCGCTTCCTGGAGCTGCGTATCGACGAAGATGTACGTAAGTGCGTCCCGGTCGATCCAGTACTTGAACAGCGTCCATGTCGCTTCAGCATCGAACTGCGCAAGTGGGACATCTGCCAAGGGACAGCCGTTGCTCGGGCTACACGAGTCGATGTGGTACGTCAGGTCAACGTCACGACCTGACTCGTGACTCGCATGCGGCCAGGGACCGCTCGGCTCGCCCCCGCCGAGCACCGAAATGTCGCGCACTTGCACAACTTGGGCATCGGGATGTTGCGCAACCACCTCGGCGAACCCTTCGCGTATCCAATCCACCGTTTCCTGCGTTCCAAAGTACGCCTCGCGACCTGTATCCGCGACAACGTACCCCGGGCCGTTGTTGATCCGAACTCCGTTGACGAGACTGCCGTCGCTTGGCGAGCCGACGGACTCGGAGTCACTGCCTTCGCATTCTTGTCGCACGCGTAGCTCGTAGCTGACGTCCGTATCCAAGAACTCTACGAACGAAGAGTCCACCACGCTCCACCCCGTGACCAACACCAACGCATCTAGCGGTTCGGAGGTTTGGAGTGTGACCGACGCATAACTTCCGCCACGTCCCGACTCCGCCATGAGCACCTGAAGTCGTGGATCCAGCGTCGCGGGATCGCCACCGTAGAGCAACGCACCATCCGCGATGAAGATGGCTGGCTCAAACGAACCTGTTACCTGGGCTAACTCGATGGTGATCGGCGAGTCAGGAGGGAACGTCGTTGCGTACGCATGAACATTGAAGCGACCCGAGGAAAAGTCCTCGGGAGTTCGTCGATCCGCGCATCCAACCGCGAGCGTGGGATCCCAACAGGTTGCTGTGGCGCACGCATCGAACGCTTCGCAATTGCCTTCAAACGCGCATGTCTCACCGACAGCGACGCAGCGCGCTTGAGACGCGCACCAACCACATCCGGGATCCCCGCATTCTCGACCGGCATCGGGCTCGACGCTTCCATCAATGCCGCTATCGAGCGGTCCGCCATCGAGTGTGCCGACGTCTGCGCCCGCATCGGCTCCGGCGTCGGCACGACCGTCGTCATCGCCACACGCCACCAAGACCACCAGCACGCAACACCACCGCATCGCCACAGGATAGACCATCGCATCCGCGTGCTATGTCCCTTCCATGGAAACGGTCGAAGCGTTCCTGCTCACGCGGCAGTGGTTCGATCGTTCGGACGGTGTTCGGCTAACGTTTTGGGGCGCTTCGGCGGATGGTCCCGTCAAACTGGTGTTCACCCGACAAGACGCGGTCATGTTCATCGACCGCGACATGGACGCGCAATCGCGTGAGCGAAAACCCCTCAAACTATTGAGTCTCTTGGGACGTCCAGTCGATGCGCTCTACTTTGCGAGCCAACGCGACTTGGTTGCTGAGCGTCGTCGATTGCGAGAAGGACTACGCCACACTCAAGAAGGCGATGTTAAACCGCATGACCGGTTCTTGATGGAACGTTTCGTCACGGGCTCCATGGCCGTGCGAGGCGACTTCAAGCAACGCGACGGATACCGTGAAGCGTTCAACCCGCGGATCAAGACCGCCGAGTTTGCGACGCCGCTTTCCGTGTTGGCACTCGACATCGAAACCGATGGCTACGGCGGCGCGCTCTTGTCGATTGCTGTGGCTGGAGTGGGCGGAGATCGCGTGTGGATGGTCGGCGATGGACCCGCTGCGGAGCACGTTGAGTATGTTGCGGATGAACGGGCGGCTCTCGACGCGTTCATGGTGCATGTTCGGCGCGCGGACCCAGACATTCTCGCGGGCTGGAACGTCGTTGAGTTCGACCTTTTGATGCTGCAAGAGCTCGCCGAAAAACTGCGCGCACCGTTCAACATCGGACGGGGAGGCGAGCGCGGCAAAGTTCTACCGCCGCGCAACGAGCAACAACCCTACGTGGCACGCGTGGGCGGACGCGTGGTGCTCGATGGGATCGCCACACTGAAATCCGCAACCTACTCATTTGAGAGTTTTGGTTTGGAGAACGTGGCGCAAGAGCTGCTCGGTCGCGGCAAGAAGATCGAACACGATGGCGACGCCGTTGCGGAAATTCGTCGCTTGTATCGCGAAGACAAACCCGCTCTGGCGGCGTACAACCTCGAAGACTGCCGACTGGTGCTCGGCATCTTCGACAAGGCGGACTTGGTGGGCTTTGCCGCGGAGCGTCAGTCGCTGACCGGACTGCCGATGGATCGGCAAGGCGGCTCGGTCGCTGCGTTCGACAACCTCTATCTGCCGCGACTTCATCGCCGTGGATACGTGGCCCCCGATGTAGGCGACGCGATGGACCGCGAACGAAGTCCAGGTGGCTACGTGATGGACTCGGTCCCGGGCATTTACGAAAACGTCGTCGTCCTGGACTTCAAAAGCCTGTACCCGAGCATCATTCGCACCTTCGCAGTCGACCCCTTGGGGCTCGCCACGGCGGGCGACGACGCGATTCCTGGGTTCGCGGGCGGTAGCTTTGCACGTGAAGGACACATCCTCCCCGACTTGATTCAACATTTGTGGGAAGCGCGTGACGAAGCCAAGAAGCGAAACGACGCAGCACGTTCACGCGCGATCAAGATCTTGATGAACAGCTTCTATGGAGTATTGGGCACCTCCGGTTGTCGGTTCTTCAGCCCAAAGCTAGCGAGTTCGATCACGCTTCGTGGTCACGAGATCATTTTGGAGAGTCGTAGCTTCATCGAGAAGCGCGGATACCAGGTGATCTACGGCGACACGGACTCGCTCTTTGCACACATCGACAAGCCCAACGTCGAGTCGATCGGACGCGAGCTGGCCAATGACCTCAACGCGTACTGGACTCAGTCGCTGCAGGATCGATTTCGCATCCAGAGCTACCTCGAAGTGGAGTTCGAGTTGAACTTCACGCGCTTCTTGATGCCGACGATGCGCGGTTCGGACAAAGGCAGCAAGAAGCGCTACGCGGGACTCATCGAAACGGGCGAGGGTGAGAAAGTCGTGATCAAAGGGCTCGAAGCTGCCCGCACGGACTGGACGCCTCTCGCGAGACGCTTCCAGCGAGAACTTTTTGATCGCGTGTTTCACGATCAGCCCTGGCGCGAATGGATGATCCAACTCGCGAGTGAGGTGCGTGCGGGACAACGCGATGATGAGCTGGTGTATCGAAAGCGGATTCGCCGCGCGCTCGACGACTATCAGAAGAACGTCCCACCGCACATTCAAGCCGCACGAAAACTTGGCCGGAAGGTCAAAGAGATCCGCTACGTAATTACCCGCCAAGGGCCGGAACCCGCGGAACTTCCACATGGCCAACTCGATCATGAGCACTACCTGCAAAAGCAGCTCGCCCCGGCTGCAGACTGCATTCTCCCGTTCTTGGGAACGACGTTTGCTGACGTCGCTGGTACCCAGATGAGCTTGTTCGGATGATGTGATCCGATGAACCTGCGTACCAAGCTGCACCACCTTGCGACGGTTCTCACGGGGATCTCACTCTTCGTTCCGTGGTTCACGTACGAACAAACGCACGGCAACACCACGGAGAGTTGGGGACTCTTTTACGCGCGTCGATGCAGCGACTTTGCCCGTGAGGCGGTGGAGTGCAGGACCAAGTCCATGTTCGATCGACTCAGTGTCGATTGGGAGTTGGCGCCAATTTGGACGCTCACGCGTTTTCACGCGATCGCGATCGTGCTCCTGTTGATCGGAGCGTTGTTATTCAACACCCGGCAGGACGAAAACGACGCCCGACTTCCAAACTTTGGGAAGTGGGCGATTCGTGCCGTAGCAATTCTGGTCGCGGCGGTGCCGGGCGACATGCGCTTCAAAGCGTTCGAACCGAGTTGGGGTGTACTCTAGTTCTGGTCGCCGGTGTCATCACGTTTGTGAAGCCGCTCCGATGGGAACAGTGGAACCTGGTTGAGCGCCGCCAATCCGCAGCGAGGATCGCAGCGGGACTCTGCATTCTCGCGAGCGCATGTTGGTTTCAGTGGATCTACCAACTCGAGGCCATCACACCGGTCGATCCTGATCAGCAGTCCGCCTACAGCTACGGCACGTTCGCAGAGCGGCATCACTGGCACGACATACGCGCCGAACGCGAGCACTATTGGGGCGACGACATTCGGAGTCTCGAGCCACGTCGGCTTGTGCGCGACCTCGACAAGGTAACCGCGATCGCTGCGGGCGTTGCGGGCATCGTCGCAGCCACGTTCCTACTTTCGGTGCACGACGCGCCTCGCAGGCGGGTACTCGCCGCGCTCGCGGTGTTTGGTGTGCTCGGCGCGCTCTTTCCGTTCCTGGTTGGTGGTTCGATCCCCGGACCTGGGGCGGTACTGGCCGTGATCGGAATCGGACTGGCGTCGTGGGCTCTACGACAACGCGACGGCCCCGAAGCTTTCTAACCAATTCAAGAAGCGCTCGCGTGTCGGTAATGCGTGCGGGTGATGGTGATGATGTGTGTGCTCTGCGCGGCACACACCGAGGCACAGGAGTGCCTGGTTTCCGGAGGTCCGATCGCGATGCTGATGGAGCCGCGTCGGGATGAGCCGCGCTTGATCCGCGCTGATCACGTCGAGCTGCTTCTCACTGCAACCGGTTGGGGTCGTCGAACGACTTCGGTAACGACGATGACGTTTCAGAACCGCGAGGTTCCGCTGTTCGTGACCGACGACTTGCGACTCGGGCAAAGCATCATCGGACGCACGCAACCGTTGAGGTGGGAACGTTTTCGAGGGCGGCGCGTTGTGGTGTCCACACGTGTGGGCTGCGGTCATGTCTTCGCGTCGGTTCGCTGTGGAGATCTTCGGGTCGGATCACCAGCGTATTTCTCGAACGTGGATACCGACGTGGTCAGCGACGGAACGCAGTGGATTCAACAACACCAACAACCGCTCAAACTCTTCACTCGACCGGGAGGCGTCAGTCGCGTCTCCGCCCTCAACGTGGCACTGGAACGCGTGGCGGAGCGCGGTGAGTGGACCGACCTCGTCGGGCGATTTCCTGACGTCGTCGTTCAAGGCTGGGCACGAACGACATATCTGCGCAGAGCCAGAGGCTCCCGATGTGAAGACCCTGACGCCGGTTTACCAAGCTATTGAAGCCTGAGAGTGTCTGGGAACCATGCGGATGTTGCCGGTGTCGAAGCTCTCCATGAGAACCCTCGCGATCTTGGCGCTGTGCGCGTGCGGCGGAAGCCCCCCCCCACCCCAGTCTGTCTCGAACGAAGTCAGTGAACCCGAGGCCGAGCAACCCGAACCTGTCACTGCGGCAGCACCGGTTGCCACTGTGGCGGTCAACACGCGCGCATGGACCATCGAAGAGCCCGGACGCACCGACCCGCCGACCTTTGCGTCGCTCGCTGCGTTGCCACGAGTAAACGACAACCGCCCGCTGGTGAACTTCCGACCACGCTTGCGCGCCTTTCGAAGCCAAGCGCAGCTTCGCCGATTTGCCAACGACCACCGCGAACGAATGCGACGCCGTGGGAGTCTTCGCATGCGTGCGGGCGGTGGTGGCGGAGCCGGATTGGGCTCACTCGGCGCTGCACCCAGCACGTCGACGTCGACATCGACGAGCTCGACCGCTTCGAACACAGGGGTCACCACGACTCAAATTGCGGGCATCGACGAGGGCGACATTGTCAAAGCGATGGGCAAGCACGTGTTGGTGTTGCGACGCGGCATGCTTTACGTCGTCGATACCGACACGCTCGAAGTCTCAGGACGCACCAGCGTCATGCCGGAAGACGAAGACGGTTGGATCGACGAACTTCTCGTGCACGCGCCTACTCGACGCGCCGTGGTGGTGGGGTTCGTTCAAGGACCCGACGACCGCGCATACACGCTAATGCACCTGTTCAACATCGATGACGCAGGGGCGATTACGCGCGGCGACGCGATCTACTTGCGCTCGGAAGACTATTTTAGCGACGAAAACTACGCGACCCGACTACTTGGCAACGACTTACTGCTCTACACGATGCACACGCTGCAGATCGAACAACGGTTCGAACCCGAAGAGTTCGAAGGCATGGAAGCCGATGAGATCGCGGCGATGCGTGCGATGAATCGCTGGGATGCGACACTACCTGCGATTCGCAACGAGCGCGGCCGCTTCGAGAACACGTGGTCGCCACGGCGGATCTTCAAACGCACGCAGGGTCGCGCGCGAACCTTGCACGCAGTGACGCGCTGTGACCTCTCGCGCAGTCCGGTTCCCTGCACAACGCAAGGTGTGATCGAAGACGGATACGCGCGCCTGTTCGTGTCACCAACCGCGGCGTACCTGTGGGTCGATTCGCCCAGTCTCGTTCGGCAGCCGGATGACGAAGCGTCCGATGCGGCGTGGGACGCCTACGACGAACAAATCCAGAACCTAGAATCTATCGCGGCGGTGTACCGGTTTCCTCATGCTCGTCCGCGGGTCCAGCTTGCTATGGCTCGCGGAACGCTCGAGTCCATGATGCACCTCGCCGAGTTCGATGGGCACCTGCACGCGTTGGTTGGTTGGACGGATCAAGTGGACGAAGACGAAGAAGAGGAAGAGTCCGCAGTTGAGATGTCCACGAGCGAAGCCGCACTGCTCCGGTTCAACCTGCGTTCGTTTGGACAGCGTTTGACTCGCTCAGACGTTCGTCGATTGCCCAGCGGGACACCGCAAGTCGGTCGATGGTCGGGTCGTCGCGTCGTCTATGGCGCGGGAGATAAGACGGTCGTTCACGACGCTTCCACAAATGAGAGCTGGACTGTCGACCACACCCCAACGCGCGTCGACCCCATCGAAGGTGGTGTCCTCATCACGCTCTCCAGCGACGAGGTCGAGTACTTAAGCGTCGATCTCCAAGCAGCGCCTCGTGCTCTCGAACAACGTCGTCTGGTGGGTGCAAGTGGATCAGAGACGCGCACACACGGGTTCTTCTTTCTACCGAATGGTCCGGGAACAGGAACGTTTGGAGTTCCGATCGTACGCGAAGCACCTGGACGGCAGACGGGTCGTGCAGCGATTGCGTTCTTCGACATGTCGGGATTTCAGACCACGCTCGCCGGAACGATCTTCTCCCACGGTACCGAGGTGCCCTGCACGCAGTCGTGTGTGGACTGGTACGGCAACGCACGACCGGTGTTTTGGGGAGACCGAATCTTCGCGTTGATGGGCTCCGAGATCGTGGAAGCCCAACGCAGCAACGGCGAGCTCGTCGAAGCCCGCCGCACAGTGCTGCAATGAGCTAGCGATCGACGCGAGTCACAACGCCGTCTTCCCAACCAAGCGCTTCGACCATGGTTCCGCCGATGTCGAGCGTCCGGGTAAACGGTGCGGCGAGGTACACCTCGGCAGCGTGCACAGCGATCGACTCGGTCGAACCGTCTTGTGCGGACGTTGCAAACGCGGTCGACCAGACGTAGTCGCCACTTGTGCTCAGCTCCAGAACGAAGGCGTTGTAGTTGCCCATGAAGGGTGTCGGATCGAGTTCTCCACCGCCAAAGTCGATCACGCCGGCAACCTGTCCGGTGACAAACACGTTCGTTCCGTCCGTAGCGATCCCAGTACCGTGGTCGATCGGCGCAAGGTCGTCGGACCCGTAGCTACGCGCCCACATCGCGGTGCCGGTTGCATCAAAGGCCATCACGAGAACATCGTAGGTTCCTGTGGTGATGTACGTCTCGCCGCCGACAACGGCCGCGCCACGGAAACTCGCCACCGCAAACGTCGATCCTCCGACACTCACCATCTGGCGAACTTCGACTCCACCTTGCGCCGACTCGCGGGCCCACCGAACTTCGTTGTCGGTGCTGAGAGCAAGCAAGTACGTGTCGCCAAACTCGCCTCCGAGGGATGTCCCCTCAATCATCAAACTTGAGGCAGCGCTCAGGAACTCACCCGAGACGATCAGGTCATCGCCGTTCATCGTGAGCGCAGCGAGGGGACCCGACTGACCGTTAGATGGTGAGCGAACCCAACGGAACTCGCCGGCCGAGTTGTATGCCGCAATCACGCCGGCAAAGCGTTCGCCGTTCAACGCGGTTCCACCGATGGTCGCGGTTTCGGTGTACTCGCCGCTCACGTAGATGTCTCCCGATCCATCGACCAGCAGATCCAAGATGCGCTGATCGTTGGCGCCGCCTTCGTGGGTCCACCACTGAAACGAACCGTCGGTTGTGGAGAACGCGGCGAGTAGAAAGTCGGCATCCACTGGCTCGAGCGTTTCGCCATCCCGCGACACGGTGTTGTTGAAGTTTGCTGCAACGATGACTTGGTCCCCGGACACCGCAACGTGCACCCGGTCCTGTACGATCGATGAACGCGTACCGACCGACTCGACCCAGCGCAGCTCGCCTGCCGACGTGTAGCTCGCGACGAAACTCCCGCCGGATCCGCCGGAGAGGACTGTGTCGCCGAACATGGCCGGCGACGAGTATGTCCCCGCGACGTAGAGGTTTCCGGCGTCATCCACCGCAAGGTCGGTTGCCAGATCGGGAAGTTCGCCGCCAAACGTTACCGGCCAGCCCGTGCGGGGAACGCTTGTGTCGGTTCCCGGTACGTCAGGCGCTTCACCATCGAACGCCGGTGCGTCAGTGCCGGCGTCGCCCGACGCGATTTCGGTTCCGTCCACACACGCCAAGCACGCGCAAAGAAGTCCGCAAACAATCTGTTTCAAGCTGGTCATGCCCGGTGGATGCAAGCGCGCGATCGATCCTTCGCGAGAATCTGAATTTTATTCGAGTGCGTCTTCCCCGACCAGTCGAACCAAGCGTTCGCGGTAGATCGAACCGGGAAACCGCTGGAGCATCGCACGTGCGTGAGCAATGGCTTCGCCGCGTCGATCCAAACGCACCAGTGCGTCGATCGCGATCAACTGCGCGGCCGCGGAGAGTTGGCCGTGTGGAAACGTCTGGAGATGCTCGGTGGCGGCTTCGAGTGCGACCGCGGGATTGCGGGTGATGTTGGCGCGACCACGTTCGATGAGGGCGACTTCGGCGGCGAGGGTGTCCTGAGTCTGGGAGTCATCTTCAGTCTCAGTCTCAGTCTCAGTCTCAGGTTCAGTCTCAGTCTCAGGTTCAGTCTCAGTGTTCGCTTCGCGGGTGGGTGTTCGATTTTTAGTGGGAGGCGTGAGGCTCGGAGACGGGAGAGTCGGGTTTTCTTCCTCGCGTTGTTCTGGTGTCTCGGGCTCGGAGACTTCAGGCGCGACGGATTCGAGGTCTTGCGGGGCGACGGGAGGACTCGGATCCCTTGGAGACGAAACGGATTCGCCTCTCCGGTCTCCGAGCCTCGCGTCTCCCACTAAATTTGAATCCTCGAAAACTCCCACGCTGAAGCTCAATCCAACAGCCACACCCACCGCGAGAACTCCCAACACCAGCTTCGCTCCCAAGCTCAGCGACTTGCCTGCAAGCTTCGCCACCTGTGCAGCGGACGCCGCTTGGATCTCGGCTGGCATGCTCGGCGTCGGTCTCGCGCTCGCCAGCAGCTCGCGTACGCGCGCCGAACTAGACTCGTCCTCCAACCATCGCTTCGGAGCATCGCTCATGCGCTTGCTCCTTCCAGCTTGGCCAATGCCGTTTGAAATGTTTTTCGCGCCGCGTGCACGCGTGAGTACACGGTTCCAACCGGAATCCCGAGCTGCTCTGCAATCGCTTCGCCGCTCATCCCGTCAATCTCGTACATCACGAACGTCGCGCGCCGATCGACATCCATCTCGCTGAGAACCGCTTGCAGCATCTCTTGGGCTTCGCGCGCTTCGAGCTCCGCTTGCGACGAGGGCGCACTCGCGCTGGTGACGGGTGCTTCGTCCACGAGGTGTTCTTTGCGAACGTGCGGACGACGTCGATACGCCGCGGCCACCTTGCGACAAATCCCGTACAACCAAGAGGTCACGCGCGACGATCCGTCGTAGCTGTCCTGTCGTCGGTGCACGACGACGAATACCTCCTGCATCATGTCGGGCAGGTCGGCTTCGCGAACACCCATGCGATGCAACGTGGCCCACACAAAACCGGCGTGAGCTTTGTGAACCTCCACCACGTCCAACGCAGGCTTCGCAGGACGCGAAGCAGGCGTGGGTTTGGACCGCAGCACGAGGATCATTGTCCACTGATTGCAGGCAGCCCTGCGATCCTTCACGGAAATCTGAGAGCCAGGGACACCTGGAGGTTCAACCCTGCGAGATCTTGACGAAAAGCGGGCTCCGGTTCGTTCCGAACATCGAAGCGACGGCGCAGCAGCGACCAGAGAATCCCGGCATCCAGGCGGACCCAGAGCGGGCCCACAACACGCACTTGAGCGTTGAGATCCGTCCCCAAACCGACCCATGCGCGGTCGCCAGGAAAGGTGGGGTCGGGCTCGAACACGACAGCGTGGATGACGCCCACCATCGGCGCCACACATCCTCCGAGAAGGAGCCGTTCAACCGGCCGGCCTTCAGCACACACCGATACCGAGAAGCTGGTCAGACCAAACGCGAAGTCACCATCGCTGGTTTGCACTTCGGGAAAGAACCGCATGCCGATCCCCCAACGAAGCGGACCGACGATCGCGCCTTCGACGCCAAGATGTGCACTTGCTGCGAAGTCGGGAAGCACGCCGCCGGCAAACGAAGCGCCGAGGTGCGCGGAAATGCGCGGATCGAACGAGGCAACTTCGGTTGCGGGTTCGGAGTCGGCGTCAGATTCGGTTTCGGTTTCGGTTTCGGCTTCGGGATCGGCCTCGGCCTCGGCTTCGGCTTCGGCTTCGGCTTCGGGATCGGCTTCGGGAATGGGCGCAGCAGCCATCGTGGGATCGATCATCAGCACAATCGCCAGCACCACGGCGTCGCCCAACGTGTCGCACGTCGGCTCGGAGCTTTGCAGGGGTCGCGACCATCCCTCGTCGCCGTTGGTGTGGCGCACCGCCAACTCGGCATGCCAATGCGTTTCGGAACGCGTCAGTTCGACAAAGAGCTGATCTGCACTTTCAGCAGAGAACGGATTGCGCTGCAGACGTCCGGCAACTTCCGCCGCAACCATCGCTTCACGCGGACACGACTCGGTTCCTTCGCCCGCGTTCCAGTTCAGGTCGTACGTCTGCGCGTGAGCGCTCGTGGCTACGAACAGTGCCGCTGCAACGTACCGAAACACCCTCTTCGATTGAATCTGAAGCGCCTAAAACGCAAGCACTTACACGTCGGCTTCGTGGTCGCGTAGCGCTTCGGCAAGGTGCGACCCCAATCCGCCCAACTCACGTCGCCAGGCCAAAGACCATGGCCGCTGAAGGCTCTTGCCACGAACGCGCAGCGGAACCAGCCCACCTGCCTCAAGATGTGGACGCGCCACCCACTCCGTGAGGATGCCAATGCCCATCCCAGCGCGCGTCATGTCGACGATCGCTTCGGTCAACGGTACCCACGACACGCGCATCCTCGGACGCGCCCGTCCGAACACAGCATCGAGAAACCAGGTCTGTTCTCCGCCGGTTGGCCGAGCACTGAGCACTCGATGTGTGGTCAGATCTTTGGGCGTCAGTGTTTTGCGCTTGGCTAGCGGATGGGTCTCGCCGACGACGAAGAGCATCTCATCCGAGAACAAGGGTTCGACTTCGAGGAGACGGCATGAGCTTGCGGGCGATGTAACCAGAGCTGCATCAATGGCATGATCGCGCAGAGCTCGAATCGGATCGTGGGCGTGCTCCATCCGAATCGACAGTTCGACATCGGGCATCTCGTCGCGCAGCGCCGCCAGCGCCGAAGGTAGCCAGTGGTACGCCGTGTGGCACTCGGCAACGAGCCGCACGCGACGAACCGGTTCAGTGTCACGCACGCTGCGCGCTAGATCATCAAGTTCGCGAAGCAGCTGCGCTCCACGAGTCGCGACCCGACGACATCCCGGAGTCGCGACCAACCCACGCGAGGTTCGATCAAAGAGCTTCACGCCGACGCGTTCTTCCAACGACGCCAACGCGCGACTCACCGAAGACTGCGTCAGATGAAGCGAACTCGCAGCGGCGTTGGTGGTGCCACTCTCGATCAGCGCCACAAGCAGCCTGAGGTCTTTTGCTTCCAAAACCGGGGTTGGAAGGTCATCGATGCGATCCACGCATCAATCATATCTGAACAATGCGTTAGACGCATCGCGTTTGGAACGGCAGAAATGAAGCAACAGGAGGAACGATGAAACTCTTCTTTTCACCACTCGCATGCTCGCTCGCCTCGCGCATCGTCGCAGCCGAAACCGGTCGGAACGTCACCTTCGTCGAGGTCGATCCCTTCACGAAGAAGACGGTCGATGGAGACAACTACCTCGAGACGCATCCGCTCGGCCTGGTCCCCGCGTTGCAGACCGGCGATACACTGCTGACCGAAAACGTCGCCGTGTTGTGGAAACTTGGACAAGGCACGTCGCTGGTTCCCGAGGCACAGGCCGACGAACTTCGTCGATGGCTCGGATTCATCGCGACCGAGCTGCACCAAGGGATCTTCTCTCGGATCTTTGATCGAACCGCCAACGCGGAGGTGAAAGAACACGCGCTGTCGAAAGCTGCAGTGCGACTCACCTACCTCGACGCGCATCTCCAAGGTCGCGAGTTTCTGCTCGACGAACTGAGCATTGCCGACGCGTACTTGATCACCATTCTGAACTGGGCGCAGGCCACACCGGTGGACCTAAAGCCGTACAAAGCGGTTGAAGCGTATCGAAAGCGTTTACTGGAACGCCCAAGCGTCAAGGATGCTGTTGCGCTCGAACTGCCGCTCTATTTGGCGGAGCAGAAGGCTCACTCCACGGTCAAGTAGCGGCCTATCCAGTAGGCAAATCGGAAGTCGACCGCCGGGTAGAGCACGTTGTCGCTGCCGTCTGCGTTCACACGATGCGGATCGGAGCGCCAGTGAAAGTTACTCGGCGGTCGCGTGCGCATGGGGATTGCTTCGGCAGCGATCAGCGCGTCGTTTCGGCCGACGTAGCCCAGAAGCTCCACCGTGGTGCCATCTTCCAGTGTGCACAGCAGGGCTTCGATCTCCGCTTCGTCGCACTGAATGCGCGGGCTCGCCCAATACGGAGCAGGCATGTCGCGCAACGTTTGAAGCCCACGACCCATCGCGTCGTCGATCGACGCGTCAGCCGTCACGCCCTGACCGATCGTCGCACTTCCGCGGGCGGACGCATACACGACGTCGAAGAAGCTCTGCGCCAAGATCGCCGGCGCACGATCACCGCCGTTGTAGAGCTCTTGGTCGATCCCTTCTCGCACTACGTTCAATGCTTCGGGGTCGCACAAGTAGCGAGCGCTCAGCCATGCACCATCAAAGGTCATGTTGTAGTTGGAAAAGTTCGTGACGACGCCAAAGTCGATGATGCCGATGTGCTCACGCACAATTTCGTGCAGCCCACGCGAACGAATCAGATCGTTGTACACATAGTCCTGGACACCTTCATCGCCGCTGACGCGTGCGAGTGCTGCCATGATTCCGAGCGCCATGGTGGCGTGTTGTCCGTTGTCGGTGAAGCCGGGCACGTACACGCGGTCGATCGCGGCTTCGTTTAAGTACGCGTGAAAGGTCAGTCGACCGTCGGCGTCGGGGATCTCCAAGTCATAGCCATCCTCACCGACAACCATCAGTGATTCGGCAAGCGCGAGCGCGTCATCTTGAAGCGTCGCTTTGCGTGCGTCGTCGATCATCGGGTCGTTCGCTACGACCTCCCACACGGCCGCCATTCCGATGACCCAGCCGATCAACATGTCGCGACTACAGCTGTCCTCCCACACGTACTCGGGGTAGTCGCCGCTTTCATCCGCGCGCCACGTTCCGTTGTTCTTTTCTTCGGGCAAGGGATTGCCCTCGTCGTCGAAGAGCGGAACCACGCGGTCTTCGAAGAACGATCCACCCGGTAGATCGCGACGGATGTAGCCACGAGCGATCACACCACGGACTCCCGTGATCGCTGTGGCGCGATGAAGCGCATCCATCGCAGCGAGCACGTGTTCACGGGCACGTTCAACTTCGGTGCACGCTGCGCCTTCGTCTCGGAGTACCGCGTAACGAAACGCATCAGCTGCAGCGCCAACACCACCGTACGCACCTGCGACCTTTGACCACGACACCATGCTTTCGACGGGAACACCTGCATACGACGCGAGATCCCACTCATCGGTGTCTTCGAGGAACGCGCGAACGGTTTCACGGTCGTCGTTGTCAGGAATCGCAATTTCGGTGTTCACGCCGGTGAAGAGCGCTGCAATCGCGTGAAAGCCGCGGTCGTGGATGCGGGCTTGTGCAGCGAGTTCAGCGTCGTGTTCGCTCCCGGCTGCACCCGGGATCAACGCGTTGCGCGCGACAGGCCCCGACCCGCATGCCGGAGGATCGACTGCAGGTGGTGGACTGCACTCGGGCGGTGGCAAGCGCATGAACGCGTCGGGAACGTCGGGAACATCGGCTCCTGCATCTGTCGTGTCATCGCTAGCGTCGGAGGGAGTAAACACATCTGTCCCTGCGTCGACCGGTTCATCGTCATCTCCGCACGCAACCAAGAGCGCACAACACAACAGCAAGCGCGACATGGCGGACGTTGTAGCAAGAGCAACGGTGCTTGCCGTAACGCGGGATCTGCAGGTTGGCGGCACGTTGGTGAACAAGTTCAGTTGATGTCGTTCAAGATGTGGGAAAGAAAAATTGAAAAAATGAGCATTGAACGTTGACACCCTCCGATCCGGCCACTATTCATGGGTCATCGTGATCAACCGAACACAACATCTTCGTCGCAGCGAAAGCGCGTCGAAGCTTTCGAGGGCCGCTGGTTCCTCGAAGGCCGCCGTGGCGAATGCCGCTGGCGGATGGAGTGTGCGTTCGGCGGCTGCCGCCAACGCGTTCATCGGCGCGTCCGATATGGAATGTGATGAGAAATTGTATGGGGGGATTGCCTTTGGTGCCCTTACGACCCTGCAGGAGGTCCCCCCGAATTAGGCGGTGGAATCGTTGACCAATTGGTCTGATCGATGAAGCCGCCGCGGAACCCCGCTGGCGGCTTTTTTGTTGGCTCGACTGGCAATCGGAAACGACGAACTCAACTTGAAACCAATCTCCAACCTTTTGAGGTGACGAGGCGGAGCCCCAACGCTCCAAAAGAAGACGATGAGAGAAGCACGCATACCCCTGACAGGACGAGTCCACCCCCGCGGTTGGCCGCGTCGCGACTTCGGCACCGCTCGAAGTGAGAAGTCCGCTTTGGCAGGTTTCAATGGGGATTTTTGTGCCCAAATCAATCGTTATAACTCAATCAAATTCAATCTCGATATCTCTGCCTCGATCGAGGCCTCTATCTGAGTTGAACAGGGACAACGCCGTGTATGCGTCGGGTCGCCTGTTCGTCAGGCGGCCCTTTTTTCGTGCGCTTCGGAGTGTGTGCTGATGGTTCAGCAGGTGGCCTGTAAAGCCGCCGGGGTCCTACCCAGGAAGTTCGATTCTTTCACGCTCCACCGACGTCCTCGGACGTCAAAACAAAATATGGGGCGTTAGTTCAACGGCTTAGAACAGCCGGCTCTTACCCGGTCGATCAGGGTTCGATTCCCTGCCGCCCTACCGCGATCGCGTTCTGCGCGATCGAACAGTCGACGTGCGTCTTGCGCACGACCCACCGACTCGATCTTTCGATCACAGATTTACCGGACTGGTCCAAAGGCAAGGACGCATGGCTCTGAACCATGAAATCGGGGTTCAAGTCCCTGGTCCGGTTCCCCCTGCGCAGCGCAAGGACGCTGCGGCCTCGATGAGGGAGTACCGAGAGGCAGAAGGGGAGATCATTGACAACTGGGGGACGTGGGACGGAGTAGCGACCGTCTCACTCATGGTGACTGCGCAGAGGTCTGTACACTCGGTTGTGATCCGAGCTGGCGCGGGGTTCGAGTCCCCTCAGTCACCCCATATTTTTAGGGAGGGCTTATCAAGCCCTCCCTCCCAGGCGAGTAAATCGCGTGGGTCCCTCCCTCCAATCCCGAGCACTTCGTGCTCGCCGCTTCGGCGGGGCCTCGCGGGACGTTCCGCTCGGCCGTCGCTGTGTCCGCGCTTGCCTGTCGGTAGGCTGGTAGCGAACGGAAGTTGGAGAGAGGAAAACTGACGCGGTAGCTCAGGGTAGAGCGGCTGGGTTGTTAACCCGGATTGTTACGGTTCGACTCCGTACTGCGTCGCCGGCGAAAGCCACATCCATCTGTCGTCTAATGGTTGCGGACACCTGTCTGATACGCGGGAAATGGGAGTTCGATTCTCTCCAGATGGACCAAGAACTTTGCTTCGCAAAGTTCTTGAGCCCTAACACCAACTCAGAGCAACGCGAACTGCGCGAGCCGCAGGAGACGCCGACGCAGAGAAGAGACGCGGAAGAGACGCCAGCAGAGCGCGCGCCGCATAAGAGACGCCGGCGCAGAGAGCGCGAGCCGCACGCCGAAGGCGAGCAGCGAGCACGCCGCAGAACGGCGAAGTTGGTGGGGGGACCCACGACGTGGCTCTGCCACGAGTGGGGGGAGGGATGCGTTCATCCCTCCCAATAAGGAAGTGACCCACGACGTGGCTCTGCCACGAGTGGGGGGAGGGATGCGTTCATCCCTCCCAAAAGGATTCCGGAAGTAGCGCCCGTGGGGACTGGGTTCCTGACTTTTAATCAGGCTTGAGTGGGTTCGACTCCTACTGCTTCCACCCAGCGTCGGTTTGTGAACCGACAACGAAATGATCCGGTAGCTCAGCTGGGAGAGCGCGAGTGTGACTTACTCGAGGTCGTGGGTTCGAAACCCTCCTGGATCACCAACTTTGGTCTGGACGCGTATCTGGTGAGCGCACCTGGTTGAAGCCCAGGGGGAGTGGGTTCGATTCCCGCCCAGACCGCCGGCAAAGGAAACTCCTCGGCATACCGTCGCAGTATCTCGCTGAGAAAGCGTTTTGCATCCCATCTCCGACATCGCTCGGAGCCTCGGGGTTCGATTCCCTCCCAAGCCACCGTCGCAACGCGACAAGGGACCATAGCTCAGTAGCAGAGCGCCGGCTTAAACCGGAGGACACCGGTGCGACTCCGGTTGGTTCCACTTGGATTTTCGTTCCGAAAATCCAGCTATTCGGGGCTGAAGCTCATTCGGGAGGGCGTCCGGCTTGCAACCGGGAGATTGTGGGTTCGAATCCCATCAGTTCCACCAAGGGATCGTAGCTCAGTTGGGAGAGCGCCGGCGTCGCAAGTCGGAAGTCGTGAGTTCGACTCTCACCGGTTCCACTATGGATTTCGTTCCGAAATCCATCTAGCCAACCAACCAACCAACCAACCAAGAACCGAAGCGAAGCGAACGCAAAGCGAGCGAAGCGAAGCGAACGTAAAGCGAAGCGAACACAAAGCGAGCGAAGCGAAGCGCAAGCCGATCGTGAGACGGACGCGCGGAGAGCGCGAGCCGCACGCCGAAGGCGAGCAGCGAGCACGCCGCACAAACGGCGAAGTTGGTGGGGGGACCCACGACGTGGCTTTGCCACGAGTGGGGGGAGGGATGCGTTCATCCCTCCCCAATAAAGAGGCGACCCACGACGTGGCTTTGCCACGAGTGGGGGGAGGGATGCGTTCATCCCTCCCTAAAAAGTACGGGGATGTAGCTCAGTTGGGAGAGCGCAGCGATGGCATTGCTGAAGTCGTGGGTTCGAACCCCTCCATCTCCACCAAACAAACTTCTGCAGGGAGGGCTGGCGGCCCGACCGGGGTTCATGTCCCTGGCTTTGATCAGTTCGATTCTGGTCCCTGCTTCCAACTTCGAACCACGTGAGCGGTTCAAATCGGTGTGTAGCTCAGCTTGGAGGAGCGCCTGTTTCGGGTACAGGAGGCCGGCGGTTCAAATCCGCCCTCACCGACCAACGACGACATGCAACGCGCCCTTGCAGCACGAAGGACGTGCTCTCCCCTGGTACGGGAGCGGTGCGGGTTCGATTCCCGCCTTGGGCTCCGGAGTCCCTAACGAAGACTCCAACCTCTTTTGAAGTGCCAGTCGTCCCCGGGGTTTCGGAAACGTTACCCCTTTGCCTCTGAAGCATAGGTAGCGATGCGCTGCTCTCGTAAAGCAGAGAACTGGGTGCGAGTCCCAGTAGAGGCTCCCTGCACCTGCGAACCGCAACGGTCGCGGTGCATTCTCTACCACTAAAGCCACTACCAGGGTGCGAGTCCCAGTAGAGGCTCCCTGCACCTGCGAACCGCAACGGTCGCGGTGCATTCTCTACCACTAAGGCCACTACCAGGGTGCGAGTCCCAGTAGAGGCTCCCTGCACCTGCGAACCGCAACGGTCGCGGTGCATTCTCTACCACTAAAGCCACTACCAGGGTGCGAGTCCCAGTAGAGGCTCCCTGCACCTGCGAACCGCAACGGTCGCGGTGCATTCTCTACCACTAAAGCCACTACCAGGGTGCGAGTCCCAGTAGAGGCTCCAACACATGCACATCAGTGCGACTTGTTCGACTCAACACACGAACAACCAGCACGCCGTGCAAGGGCCGGAAAGGCCCAGCAATTTTCGAGCTCCTGTAGTGAAACGGAATCACGTCGGCGTCCGAAGCCGGAGTTTCACGTTCAAATCGTGACAGGAGTGCCAATCCAATCCGTGTGTAGCTCAGTCTGCGGAGAGCGCCTGCCTTGGGAGCAGGAGGCCGGTGGTTCAAATCCACCCTCACGGACCACCACCACCAACAGCAGAGCGAACGAAGCGAAGCGACGTAAGCGAGCGAAGCGAAGCGACGTAAGCGAGCGGAGCGAGGCGAAGCGAACGAAAGCCGAGCGTGAGACGTCTGCGTGGCGAGCGCGAGCGAAGCGAGCACGCCGCACGAACGGCGAAGTTGGTGGGGGGACCCACGAGGTGGCTCTGCCACGAGTGGGGGGAGGGATGCGTTCATCCCTCCCCAAAAATAAAGACGCGTTCGTCTAGTGGGCCAGGACGCTTGGTTTTCAACCAGGACAACGTGGGTTCGAATCCCTCACGCGTCGCCAATCACGCCTTCTCGCGAGAGAAGTTCAAACTCAAACGCCTCCGTAGTGAAACGGATCATCACGCGCGTCTTCTAAACGTGAGTTCTACGTTCGAATCGTAGCGGGGGTGCCAAAACCGAACGCCCTTGTAGTGAAACTGGACATCACGCGGGTCTCCTAAACCTGAGATCTACGTTCGACTCGTAGCGGGGGCACTGATCTGCGCGATTGCTCGCGCCAAATACTCTCTTGGTGAAATGGAATCACCCTGGTGAGCGAAGCCAGAGTTCCAAGTTCGAGTCTTGGAGAGAGTGCCATTTCGGATCCGAACGGATCCCTTGTTCGGACGAGTCCGACAACTGTCGCGGTGTTCTGGGAACGACGTTGGCTGCAACCCATCGAAGGTGAGTTCAATTCTCGCTCGCGACTCCAAGCCTGCCTCACGCAGGCGACAAGCAAATGCTCCCGTGGTGAAACGGATTATCACGCCGGTCTACGGAACCTGAATTCCTCGTTCGAATCGAGGCGGGAGTGCCAATACAAAACAGTGCTGTGCGTCGCGGCCGACCGACGCCTTTCATACGGGCGCGCGCGAGAGTTCGACTCTCTCCACAGCAACCAGTGTTTCTGGGAGGGATTATCAATCCCTTGTATGTCCGCATTGCGGTACTTGAGTGGTGGAGCCGACATCGGCAGACCGTCAATCCCAGGGTCCCGAGAGACCGTGGGGGAGTTTTTGGTCGCCGATGTCGTGTCCTCCGCGACGAGCCCGAACAGTTGCCAAGTTTACAAGACCGCATCTGCAAGGATGGGCCGCGAAGGAGGCTGCTCCACCTAGGAGGAGCATGTCAGAGTGCTCCCCCCCACGCGAGTAAATCGCGCGGGTCCCCCCCTCCAATCCCGAGCGCTTCGCGCTCGCCGCTTCGGCGGGGCCTCGCGGGTGGGATTAGTCGCTTCGCGCTCGCCGCTTCAGCGCGCTCGGCGGAGCGTTGCGGGTGGGATTTGGGATATGCGGAACGAGTCGTCTGGTGACGACACTGCTCTTACAAAGCGGGTGAGCTGAGTTCGATCCGTGAGGCTCTGGCCAACAGCTCGAGATACATCGGCAGTGTGCCGAACAATAGATGAAGTGCGCGATAGCGCCCCGACACGGAACGAGTCGTCTGGTGACGACACTGCTCTTACAAAGCGGGTGAGCTGAGTTCGATCCGTGAGGCTCTGGCCAACAGCTCGAGATACGTCGGCAGTGTGCCGAACAATAGATGAAGTGCGCGATAGCGCCCCGACACGGAACGAGTCGTCTGGTGACGACACTGCTCTTACAAAGCGGGTGAGCTGAGTTCGATCCTCAGGTTCCGTACCGCGAGGCTCCGGCTTGCCGTCGAAACGACGGTCGCTGGTAGCCGAGCAAAGCAAACCGCTCGACCAAGTCGAGAACGCGAGACGCACGCAGCACGATGGTCCACAAGGACTCTCGACGAACGGTGCCGCTCAAAATGCAACGACGTGAGTCGTCGCGACAAACGCCGGGATGGCGGAACGGTAGACGCAGCACGCTCAAACCGTGTGGGCCCTTTGAGGTCATGTGAGTTCGACTCTCTCTCCCGGTACCGGGGCTTCGGCCTCATCAAGCCGCGTTATGAATCTGGGGAACCAGCTCCGCTGTCTACGGAGTGAGACGGGTTCGATTCCCGTACGTGGCGCTACGCGAATGCGCATTGGTTGGGTCTACGGACTCGAACAGTGCGCACGCGCCTAAGCCGTGTTGTGCATCTGGGATGCAGATCGGTTGTCGACCGATTGAGACGAGTTCGATCCTCGTACACGGCGCCAAAAAATAGAGCTGCATTCGTCTATCGGTAGGACACCTGGTTCTCAGCCAGAAAAGAGGGGTTCGATTCCCCTATGCAGTACCGAGCTCTTCTTCGAAGAGCTCTTCGTCGGGCACGGGCAAGGGCACGGGCACGGGTTTCTCGTGCTCGGCCGTCTTCGCTTTGTGTCACCTCCTGCCGGAGTGGCGGAACGGTATACGCAGCGCGCTCAGAACGCGTGGCCCTTTGAGGCATGTGAGTTCGACTCTCTCTTCCGGCACCGCTTCTTCGGAAGCATTCGGGCACGGGCACGGGCACGGGTTTCTCGTGCTCAGCCTTCTTTGCTTTGTGTCTCCTCCTACCCAGATGGCGGAACGGTATACGCAGCGGTTTGAGAGACCGTGGTCCATCGAGGCATGTGAGTTCGACTCTCACTCTGGGTACCGGGACTTTGTCCCTTCCTTCGGTGCGCACGCCGCGCGCCGATTTCTTTGAAACACCAACCAATGAAACCGAGCCGCGTGCAATCGGCACGCAGGAGGAATCGCCAATGCGCACGCTCGTTCTCGATCAGGGCTACGTTCCACATCAAATCGTTTCCTGGCAAAAGGCTGTCACGCTCCTGTACGTGGGTAAGGCAGACATCATCGAGGAGTACGAGGACGTTATTCGTTCCGTAACTCTCGAGATGCACATGCCCGCTGTTGTGCGTCTTCGTCAGGGAACTCGCCGGCCAAAGCACCGCATTAAGTTCTCGCGTCTGAACGTCTTCCTTCGGGATGGCTTCAAGTGCCAGTACTGCGGTCAGAAGTTTCCGATGCGCGACCTCACCTACGACCACGTCGTGCCGCGTGCACAAGGTGGTAAGACGGTGTGGGAGAACATCGTTACCGCATGCCGTGAGTGCAATGAGCACAAGGCAGACCGGACTCCGACGCAGGCAGGAATGCCGCTGAAGAAGAAGCCGGTTCGTCCGACGTGGCTCCCTAGCGGGACGTTTCACGTCGACCTCTCTCAGATCCCGGACACCTGGAAGAACTGGATGTCCTGGACTCAAGCGATCGCCTAACCGCGACCGTTTGTTCCGCTGAGTCTCTGAACTCATCGACCCAATCCCGGGTCACCGGGTGGTGCGGGCGTCAATGCCGCGGGGCTCGTACCACCTGCAATTTTTCGTGACCCCGGAGCTTACGAGTCAAAGTTTGCTCCGGGGTTGCCTCCCTCTTCCCGATGGTTATCCGTGCGCCGTTCCCTTAATCAAGGAGCGGAGTCATGAACAGCATCGTTGTAGAGCTCCGCGCAGGCGAAGGTGGCGATGACGCCAAACGCCTCGTGGAGGAACAGTTTTCCATCTATCTCAAGCGCGCCCGCGTCTATCGCGAGCAACAGGGCGGCAAGGGACGTCTTTGACGTCAAGCTGCTGGAGAAACGTCCTGGCTACCTGACGTTTCGAGCGCGTGGAAGTCATGCCTGGCCGTGTTTTCAACACGAGTCCGGCGGTCATCGCTGGCAACGCATTCCGCGGAACGACAAGAAGCGGCGCGTGCACACCTCGACCGTCACGGTGGCGGTGTATCGCGAAGTTGCTCAGACCGAGTTGACGATTGCGGAGTCTGACCTGGAGTGGAGTTTCTTCCGAGGGTCGGGCAAAGGTGGTCAGAAGCGAAACAAGACCGAGTCGGGCGTACGCCTTCGGCACGTTCCAACTGGACTGACTGTTCGGATCGAAAGCGGTCGATCGCTCTCACAGAACAAGCAGCGTGCGATGGAGACGCTTCGCGATCGACTTGCGAGTCATCGGCGCAAAGCCGCGAAGGCGGAGCTTGCATCGCACCGAAAGGAGCTCGTCGGGTCAGGAATGCGCGGCGACAAGATACGAACGATTCGGGTCCAGGACGATACGGTCACGGACCATCGCAGCGGAGCGAAGCTCAAGCTGCGGAAATATCTGCGCGGCGAGTGGGGCCAACTCTTGGCATCCCTCGCATAGTTCTATGGGGGAGGGATGCGTTCATCCCTCCCTCATAAATACCGGAAGACGAACTGAGCAGGGCTCAGGCCTGTTTCGAACACAGTGCGCGACTCGTTAGGGCGTGGGGATCGATACCTCCGTCTTCCACCACATACGTCGGAGCTTTGAGCAAGCGGGGTTGACTCCAAATCAGCCTGTCTGAAGGTTCGATTCCTTCCCGGCGTGCCAAGGAAAGTGAATTGCAGCAGAGGAAGACGATCTGAGCAGGGCTCAGGCTTGGTTGCTAACCAATGCGCGACCCGAAAGGGCGTGGGGATCGATACCTCCGTCTTCTACCAAGGAAAGTGATTCAGCTCGGAGCTGAGCCTGTTTGGAACACAGCGCGCGACCTCAATTGGGGCGTGGGGTTCGAGTCCTCCTCTTTCCACTACATACGTCGGAGCTCTGAGTGAGCGGGACTGGCACCAAACCAGTCTGTCTGAGAGTTCGGTTCTTTCCCGGCGTACCAAGGAAAGCGATTTGGCTGGGAGCCGAGCCCGTTTTGAACGCGGTGCGCACCCCAAGGGGTGTGGGGATCGTGACCTCCGCTTTCCACCAATCCAGACATCGAACGGGCTGACAAATGTTCGATGTCGGCAAGCTTGCTCCTTCGACGGCGGCGTCGGAGCTTGCGCGGCCTGCCAACTCCGGAGTGGACACCTCATCCACTCCAACTTTTCGGTCGCTTCGGCGACCTATGTACTTGGGTCTGTTGCGTTGCAAGAGACCCGACATGCGACGATCGTCCAGCTGGAAGGACACGGGAGCGCCACTCCTGAGACGTGAGTTCGAGTCTCTCTCGTCGCGCCGTCATTCACGCAGGAGGGCTGATGCAGCCCTCCCCCCACGTGCGGCAAAGCCACACAGTGGGTCCCCCCTCCAACTTCGGCGTTCTGCGCCGTGCTCGCTGCGCTCGCGCTCGAGCAGTTGGAGCTGCATCCGATGCGACGATCGTCCAGCTGGAAGGACACGGGAGCGCCACTCCTGAGACGTGAGTTCGAGTCTCTCTCGTCGCGCCAACACGCACGAAGGTAAGTGCGTTTGCCGTTCGACACGAAGGTAAGTGTCGCGACGGTCCGCTCGGGAGTACTACCGAGCAACTATTGGACGAGCAGCGAAGCTGACGCTTGAGTCGCAGAGCGATGACAGGTCGACGCCTAGCTGCGAAGCCATTTTGCAGTTGTCGTCTATCGGCAAGACACCAGAGTCCCATCCTGGAGATGAGAGTTCGATTCTCTCCAACTGCACCGCTGAGGTTCGACTCCTCGGCTCGGCGCCCCATGGAAGTAGCGGTGATGGACGTCTTTCCTCATCCGAAGAGATCTGTCGTGGTCGAAACCATTGCCGTGCTGCGCATTGCCAACGCGTAGGCGCCACTATTTTCCCTGGGGAGGTTTCCCCGGAAACCTCCCTTCCCTGTTTGCCCCCAGTCGTCTTCACCTGCTCAACACTTCGAAACGACCCATGCATTACGTTGTACCCAATGCACATGTGGGGCTCCTCTATGAGGACGGTGTCTTCAAAGACATCCTCCAACCAGGGCGTCACCACTTCAAACAAAAGCTCTTCGCCAAGAAGATCGAACGCACGTTCGATCTCGTCGACACGCGTCAGCGTTCGCTGGTCATCAAGGGCCAAGAAATCCTCACCCGCGACAAGGTCGCGATTCGCGTATCCGTGCTGGTGTATTTCCGGGTAGTCGATCCGGCTGCGGCTCGGCACAACGTCGAGAACTACGAAGCGCGTATCTACGAAGACGTGCAGCTCGCTGCGCGGCGCTTCCTCGCCAGCCGTGAACTCGACGCAATCCTCACCGACCGTAACGAGATCTCGGACACGGTTCGTGAAGCAGTCAAAGACGCCGCTCAAAGCTACGGCGTCGAGATTCTTCGGGCCGACATCAAGGACTTGGTGTTCCCAGGCAACCTCCGCGCGATCATGAACCAGGTTCTGGAAACGGATCGTCGGGCGGAAGCCAAGCTCCTCGCAGCCAAGAAAGAGATTGAGGCGGAGAAGCTCAAGGCTGAAGCGGCCGAGGCCACCCAGCGTCGTGAGCTCGAAGCTGCACGCGAACGCTTGCACCTGGAACTCGCGCAAGAGCGCGAACGCGCTGAGGCCAAGCTCGAACAAAAGAAGGTCGCACTCCAAGCGGACGTCGATGAGGCAATCGCTCTGAAGGCGCACCCGGAGCTGCTGAAACTTCGCGAGCTCCAAACGCTGGAGACCATGTCGATGCGCGGTGCGCGTTTCGTGGTGGGTCTCAGCGAGCTCAAGCCGCTTTCGCTGGACGAAAACTAAGTCTCGTCGGGCGGCGGGGGCGCTTCGCTGTTCACAAAACGCGCAAGCAACGTCCGCGTCGTTCCATCGGCGAATAGGATCTCGAGCTTCGATTTGTCGTCGCTCTCCGCGATGACCACACCCGGACCGAACTTGGGGTGGGTGACTTTTCGTTTCGGCGAGTCATCCACCACGAGTCGCGGCTCAAAGCCGGCGACATCGGAGTCATTGACGACTTTCATCGTTCGCGCCTTGGCGTCGCCGAGTTCGTCGCGGAGATTCTCGATCTCCTCCGCGATCAACTCATCGAGCCAGGTCTCCACCACAAGAACACGCGTCTCTTCGCCATCCAAACCGAGAAGGTGAAGGTGCAGTCCACTCGCCGCAGTTCCGATCAAGAACTTCCCGTCCGGGCAACGACCGATCGCGATCATACCGCGCGGCCCACCGTTCGATCGGAACTCATTGGTGTGCGTTGCGATGTGACGAAGGCGAAGTTCGTAGCGTGCGAGCGCGGCATCGTTGTTCGCAAAGAGCGCGAGAAGCCCGTCTCCGAGCTCCAAGCCGATCGACTTCTGCACAGCTTGCACTTGATCGGCATCAAGCTCCGCTTGGAGTTGGGTCCCCGTGAGCAAGCGGAGATGCAACAAGCGTCGCTTGAGCGAGTCCGGGAGCTGGAGAAGTCGAGTCATGCGCCGCCGAGCATACCTCTGTGGTACCCCGGATGGCGAGCAATCCCGGTTCCGCGAGTACCCCACATCCCCCAGTCGTGCTACATACGTCTCCCACTCATTCCGACGTCGTCTAATGGTAGGACAGTGGACTTTGAATCCACGAATCATGGTTCGAATCCATGCGTCGGAACCAAGCGAATCGCGCCAAAACTACGCGCGCTCCAACCACAGAAACGCCTCGCGGTTTCCTTTCGGTCCGTGCACTGCGGCATCCGCGCGAGCGCGCTCGACAAATCCTAGCGCCTTGGCCGCAATCGCAACTCCATCGATGGCAGCAAGACGGTCTGCGTCATCACGCACGACGCCGCCTTTGCCGACTTTTTCGCGGCCCACTTCGAACTGAGGCTTCACCATCGCGATGATCGCGCCGTGCGGCGTGAGGATCTCGGCCGCGCTGGGAAGCAACTTCGCCAAACCAATAAACGACGCATCGATCACCACCCACGAGACGCGTTCGGGTAAGTCCTGTGCTTTGAGATGACGGGCGTTGGTTCGCTCCATCACGACCACGCGTTCATCGGTCCGCAGCTTTTGGTGAAGCTGACCGTAGCCCACATCGATCGCGTACACCTTCGTTGCCCCGCGCTGAAGCAGACAATCGGTGAATCCGCCTGTCGACGCGCCGAAGTCGGCACACACAGCGCCCGTCACATCGACGCCGAAATCGTTCAGAGCGCCTTGAAGTTTGAGTCCTCCACGCGAAACAAACGGATTGTCGTCCCCTCGCACCTCCAACGGTGTGTCTTCGGGAATCTTTTGACCGGCTTTTTCGATGCGTGTCTCCCCGGAAAACACACGCCCGGCCAAAATCAGCGCCTGTGCACGTGCCCGGCTGGGGGCAAGACCACGTTCAGTCAACGCAACGTCGGCTCGGACTTTCGCCACGGCGCTAAGCTTGCGTCATTCGTTCACGCGTTCCAACACGACGATTGCAGGTCGGACGCTGCCCGTTTCGATTCGAATACGTCGAACCAACTTCAAACCGCTGCTTTGCGCCACGTCGATCAACGGATTTTCGTGCGTTGCCAGCACCACCGCACGTCGACCTGCCGGAAGCAGCGTAGCGACGCGCGGAATCCAACCTGCGTAGAAGCGCGCGAAATTCCACGCCGCACCCATCCGCACTCCGTACGGCGGATTGGTCACCACCGCGTCGACAGACGGCCACTGGTCGACCTGCGTTGCATCACGAACACGAAGTTCCGCGTCCACGCCATACGCTGCCAAGTTCTCCCGCGTCCCCTCCAATGCCAGCGACCGACGATCCGAGCCGTACAGCTGCGCTTTCGGAAAGAGCGCGTTCGCTTCGAGTAGCAACGTACCTGAACCGCAAAATGGATCGAGCACGGAGTGCGGTGTGTACTCGAGTGCACTGAGCGCAGCGTATGCGACGTTGGCCTTGAGCGCGGTCCGTTGCTGAAAGGGACGGGGATAGAACCGGTGGCTCAACGCGACCCGCGTCAGCTGCACACCCACCGAACAACGCTGGTCGCGTACATCGAGACGCACAGCGACTTGCCAGTCTTTCATGCGGACGCGACCCGTAAAGCGACCGAAGAGCACCTCGCCGACGTCGCGCTCCAACTCTGGACTGGTGAACGGGTGGGTTCCCACCCGGTGGCAAAGCACGCGATAAGGGCGATCGAGTTCCGGAAGCTGCCACGTGTGTGCGCGCGCGATGATGTCTTGTGCGCTTGTGAACTCAAACGCTTCGATGCCACGCACCACGTGATGGATGCTCCGACACTTCAACGCCTCTGCGAGAGCGTCGCTCCCATCGACACGAACTCGGCCCACGAACCCATCCGGTCGAAGCTCACCGACCGCGCCAGGAACTCGTTGTTGCAGTTCCGCCAGCGCGATCGCTTCCAGTCCCGGATGGGTTGTAAGCAGCAAACTCAGCCGAAGAGCGAGCCGAGAATCTTACGGCCGACCATCTCCATGCCGACCTTCGCGACACCGTCAGCCACACTGCTGTCGTCGTCACCACCAAGAAGCGAACCGAGGATGCCGCCGGCAGCGCCACCACCGAGCTGACCCGACTCGCGCTGAAGCATGTCGGTCAATCCGCCCGCGTCGAGGTTCTGTCGCTGTCGCTGACGTCCAAGCGCAGCCATCACAATCGGTGCGAGCAACGCCAAGAGTTGACCAACCTGCGCGCCGCTGAGTCCGCTGGCCTTGGACACACCTTGCTCGACCGGTGCGCGCTTCCCCCCCAGGATGTGACCCAGGATCCCGTCGCCATCTGCGCTGCGTGCACTGCCGGGTCCAGGCGCATCGGTGACCATCGACGCCGCCATGCCCAAGAGTCCACCCAAGCCACTGGACTGCTGTTGTTGCGCACCGCCAAGAAGGCTGCCCAGACTGTCGAGCAAGGTGCCATCGTGGTCGCGTTCCAGTGCACCCTGAAGTGCCTGTGCCCCATCAGGCGTGCTTGCGTTGCGGGCGAGTCCCCCCACCAGCATCGGCAGTGCCGCCGAAAGTGCAGACTGGGTTTGTTCCGGTTGCGCGCCAATCTGGCGACTCAACTCACCGATCTTTTGCGCGTCGAGTGCCTCGGAAATTGTGCTCAAGAGCTCAGACATGGTCGTTCCTCGTTCCCCACATTCGACGAGGTGATAACGTTGCCGGCTCGTGGAGTCCAGCGACGACGCCGACGTAGTTGATCACCCTCTGCCTGCGTTTGAGCGATCGGGCGGATTCCTCGCGCGCTTCTGGGGAAGTGTGCGGGAGGGCTGGCAACCGCGCCTGACTGCAACATCGTTCGCAGTAGGGGATCGGATCGGTCCGGCGTTGTTCTTTGCGTTCTTCACGTTTCTGCCACTCACGGCGTTGCAAGGCATCATTCCGTTCACGCACACGCTTCGATTCGGAGATGTGTTTGGCGTCGAGGTCTTGCCCTCGACGATGACTGTGGGCATCGACGTCATGCACGCCATTGGCATCGCTCTGCTGATCATGGGCGTCGAATCGCTCTTGTTCGGTGCCAGCTACGTCAGTCTCGCCAACGCGTTCGGAAAGGCGCCTGCGGGCGCTGGGACCACCAACGTTCGCGTCATCGCGCTACGCGCGGTTCTTTATCGTGCGTGGTTGTTTCCCATGGCGGGAATGTTGGGTCTGCCGGTCATGCTCGCCACGTGGGCAATGCCGAAAGACATGAACGGCTCGGGTGTGCTCTTCATCGTGTTGTTGCTCGGCGTGGTTCCACTTGTGTTGCACTTCGTGGGCATGCGCGAAGCGGCGCGTCGCTCGTGTGGGGTGAGCGACGGGGCCAGTCTCTTGGTGGTCATCGTGCCGTTCATTCTGCAGATCGTGGTGCACTCGATCATGTTGGGCGATGGGCTCAGCGACGGCCTACTCTCAGACTGGCTGCCCAAACCACCGATGGAGTGATGATGCGCCTGTTGACCGTGCTCGCCTGTTGGCTGTCGATCTTGTGTTCGGTTCCAAGCGCTTCGGCACAAGCAACAGGTAGCCGTTTCGGTGGAAGTGCGTGGGGCTCAACGTCGTCATCGAGTTCAACCAGCTCGACCACCTCCTCCTCGTCCACGTGGAGTTCCTCAAGCTCATCGTCGTACTCATCATCGTCTTCCTCCTCGTGGGGATCGACGCATGACTCGTCCGACTTCGATCACGACGATTGGTCATCTTCGTCGTCGTCAAGCAGCACTCCGCATGCCGGGCCCATGACCGATGAGGAGAGGGATCACTTCATCTCACACATGATCATCCTCGTTGTCGTCGTCGGCTTCGTGGTCCTCTGGGTGGGAAGTAGTTATCGACGAATGCTCGTGTCCCATAGTGCTCCAACCACGACCACATTGGGTGTTAGCTACCGCGCCACAGAGGAAGTCGTCGATGTATCGGCACTCTCGATCGCCATCGACTCCCGCTCGCGCGCGCAGATTCAAGAGCACCTGGCCGAACTCCAGGCATCGCTCGAAGACAACGCAAGCCGTGCTGTCCTCGCGCGGTTTCTCCGACAAGCTGCGAACGCACTCAAAGAACATCGTGTCGCGTGGCTCTACGCCGGAGGCAAAGACTCTCCACCTCTTGCCCCAATGCTCGCGCAACGACGGTTCAACGAGTTGGTTGCAGACCTGCGCTCGCGCTACCGCCACGAAGTTGGGCCCGATGGTACCTCCGTGACGGTCAAGCCGCGCCCCGAGGAAGGTGAGGGGTTGGTTGTCGTATCGCTGGTCGTTGCCGCTCGCGGTGACTTGCTCGGACTACTCAGCGCAACGGACGCCAACGCGGTGTCGTTCCACCTCGACCGTCTCGGCAACGCCGGAATGGAACTGCGCGCATTCGAAGTCATCTGGAGTCCTTCCGTCGATGGCGACCGCATGAGCAGTGCCGAACTCGAGGTGCTCTACCCCGAGATGCAAAAGCTCGATGAGACTTCGTTGGCAGGTCGCGTGTTCTGCGGCCACTGCCGCGCTCCGTACGCAGGCGAACTCGCATCGTGCCCGCACTGCGGTGCTCCGCGCGGCGCGGTCTAGAACTACGTTCAGCTCACCCGCGAGAACTACTTTCCGATCAGCTCAGCACCCGCGAGAACGTGCTTGCGCACGGTGCGTCGATCAAGCCCGGTGATTTGGGCGACCTTCTCGTAGGTTCCGTGTCGCTGATGCAGAAGCGCGCAATAGCCTGCAAGAAGTTGTTTTGCGTCCAGGTCGCCTTCGTCCGCTTTGAGCCAAAACGGATCCGCATGACCTGTCTTGCTCGGCGCGCTCGTGTCGGGTCCGCAACGACCTGTGAGGAGAACTCGACGTACGCACTGCTCCAGTTCACGCACGTTTCCAGGCCACGCGTACCCCGACGGAATGTCGCGAGCGATCGATTCCTGGGTCAGCGCGAGCAGTTCCTTGTCTGCGGAACCGACGATTCGCTCCACGACAACTTCGAGCAGGTCGTTCAGCTCTGCGGGTTCCTCATCCAAGCGCTCACGCAAGGAAGGCACGTGAACCATGTCGGAACAAAGTCGGTAGTAGAAATCGTTCCGGAACCGACCTTCTGCACGAAGCGTGTCGAGGCTCCGGTGCGTCGCCGCAATCACGCGTCCGTCGAAGCGAAGTGTTCGTTCGCTCCCGAGAGGGGTAAATGCGCGTTCCTGGAGCACGCGCAGGAGTTTGATCTGCGCGGGCACCGAGACTTCGCCGATCTCATCGAGAAAAATCGAGCCGTGCGGAAGGCTGCGCGCGAACACGCCATCGTGTTTGGCAATCGCTCCCGTGAACGCTCCCTTCTCGTGTCCGAAGAGAGCGCTTTCGAGCAGCGTGCCGGGCATCTCACTCAGGTTCACCGGTAGGAAGGTCTGCATGAAGCTCGCTTCGAACTGGTCGTCTTTGAACGCGATGAACCCGGAGCGTCCGATCGCACTTGCGGCCGCGCCCTTGCCGGTTCCCGTCGCACCCAGGATCAACGTGGAGAAGTCCTCCATGCGGTTCCACAAGTGACGCTCGTAGCGACGCACGTCACGGGTGAAGACTTGGTTCCACAGTGTCTCGCGAAGCGCGCGCATGCACGGACTTCGACCTACGAGACCTGACGCAATGAAGTAGTAGGAACGGCGGAGTTGATAGAAGAGTTCGAGCGCCCGACCGACTCGTGCTTCCGGGAAGCCGCGTTCGACTAAGAACGATCCAACCTCCGCACCGAGCGGAAAGGCGAGCGGTTTGTCCGATTTCGCCTGCTGTCGGATGAACACGTCAAACGGCGGTGCGAATCGATGGAACGCTTCGAAGAGCAGAGCATGCTCAACCAGCTCGACGTCCTCGCCTTCGTAATCTTGGAGGTTGCGCGACTCGAGACTCTCAAGCGTGGACTCGAGCTTTGCGACAACGTGCTCGACGATGTTCGACGTGGACGGAGACTTGCCCGCGATCGCGCCATCCAGTTCCCAACGTTCGTCACCGAATGGGTTGGCAAACGTGGCACGCGAAAAGCGTTGGAGCATCTCGCGCTGGCTGGAACTCAGAGCCATGCCCATGAGGTAGCACGAACCGTGCGCTTGACGGCTACTCTTCCTGTCGAACCAGAGGTCGCGACTCGCCCAGGCGCGTCACTTCGTCCCACTCGGTGATGAGCTTGCCGCCCGCCTTCTCATGTCGGCGTTCGTGCTGTCGAAGCAACTCGGCGCACGCGTGATCGACGTAGGCGAGCCCACCGAGGTGGACGTGGACTTCAGCCTCCTCGGGGATTTTCTCAAGGGCAGCTGCGATGCGTGGAAGCTGAACGAACGTCGCTGCTCCGTGGATGTCGACGTCCCAGCGACCGTTGTTTTCCACGACATCCACGTCAACGTGGCTAAAGGCGTAGAGCAGTTTGAGCAGTGCGGCGCCGAGTCCGATCAAGATGCCCCAAAGCAGGCCCACGAAGAAAATCGCGCCTACCGTAATCGCGAAGATCCATACCTCGCTGCCGCCTTCGCGACGGAGTTGAGCGATTTTCTGCGGCGCGAGCAGCTTGCCTCCGACGTACACGAGCGTGCCGGCAAGCGCGGGAACGGGGATGTACTCGAGTAGCCACGGAGCTGCGGCGACCAAGATAAGCAGCATGAAGCCGTGGATGATGGCCGCCGCACGAGTCTCTGCACCTGCGTCGATGTTTGCCGAGCTGCGCACGATGACGCCGGTCACCGGCAGTGCCCCAAGGAAACCTGCGACGATGTTGCCGACGCCCAGGGCCAAGAGCTCGCGGTTGTAGTCGGTGCGCGGACCCTTATGCAGGAGGTCGGTCGCATTTGCACAGAGCAGACTCTCGGCCGCCGCGATGATGCCGAGTGCAACGGCCGCACCGATGAACCCAGCGTCGGTAAGCAGCGAGAGATCGCTGACACGCGGCACGTTCAACGACGCAAACAGCGAGCTCGGGAGATCCACTGTCGCGACCGGAAGTTTGAAAAGCGTGACCACGATTGTGACGGTAAGCACCGCGACCAGCGGCCCAGGAATCCTCTTCAGCTTCTTCGGTGCGAACCGGGCCCATCCCACCAGCAGCGCGACGGTCAGGAAGCCGATACCCGCCGACCACTGCCCACTCGAGTTCGCGAGTGCCTCGCTCCACACCGCCGGGATCGCTAGGGCGGCATTCAGACCACCCATCGGTGCAGTCGCCCCAACCACCATGTGGAGCATCTTCATCACGATGATCACACCGATACCCGCGAGCATGCCGCCGATGAGGGCGGGCGAGACCGCGCGGAACCAGGGTCCAAGACGGAACGTCGCCGCAGCGAGCTGCAGCGCACCCGAAATGATGACCGCGTAACCGAGCGCCGCGAGGCCCCACCCGTTGACGATCACCAGGACCGACGCGATCAGGCCTGCTGCCGGACCACTGACCTGAAGGGGCGAACCCGCGAGCGCGCCCACCACGATGCCGCCGACGACACCACTGATGATGCCGAGACCGACGGGGACTTCCCCGGTGACGGCATCGACGGGAAGCGACGCAAGCGCCACTCCGAGGCAAAGCGGGAGCGCGACAAGGAAGACGACGACTGCAGCACCGAGGTCGCGGACCGACATGGCGCGGACTATAGGGCGTATGAGAACAGCGGAAAGACCTTTCTGGCATCAAATCACCGGTCTTTGCTTTCATACTGAGGCCATGGAGCCTCCGGAGAGCCTCACGCAGCGCACGGCAGAGCGGTATTGGATTACCGAAGGGCCAAACTCAGGTGGGATTGCGGGTTACTTGCTGTTCGAGGGGCACGTGTTTGCGTTCCGACACGACTTCGGTCCCATCGATGTTGACCGCGGCGTCCCCATTGCCCAATGGCTGCAACGCTACGCGGAGCGGTACCCGGAGATCGCCAGCGACCTCAAAGCGGGCGAATGACCAAGAGCGAATCAGGCGTTCCATCGAACACCAAGATCTTGGGTGCTTCTCGAAATCCTGCCCGTCCCACATTCGGAAGTTCCGGAAGTGCTCGTCGCTCGGCACGGCCAACCACTTGAACTCGGTCACCGGCGTGCAACCGAACGTCGACGTTGCCGCTCGCTGGAAATGGATCGCCGTGCTTCGGAAGAATCGCGATGTAGTCATCGTCCACCAACGCCGCACCGGTCTCGTCGCGGACGAGGAACTTTCCGCACGCGAGCTGAGTTTCCACGGCTGCGTCGGATTCCCCCTGATGCGTGGTTTCCCGAATGCGAAACAGGTACGCCGCAACGTCACCGCCATGTCGGTGCATGACAGGTTCAAGAACCTCGATGGTCCCCTGCACATGAATTTCGCCGTCGGCCGCTGCTGCGATTTGCGATGCCGGCGTTTGAAAGCGCGCACGTAGCCGGCGTCGTCGATTGAGCTCTCGAACCTGACGAGCCAGTGAGGCGAACGCGAAACCGCCAAGCGCGGCAAGCTCTGCAAGTCCGTTTTGTTGTCCTTCGAGTATCGGCTCTGCCGGTTTGCGAAAGAGCACTTCGCGTTCGAACAAGGGGGGTGGTGTGTGACCCTTCTCATCCACCGGCAAGATGTCGCATCGGTGGCAAGTCACGGGGTGAACCGACTCTTCGCCACATCGTGGACAGGTGTAGCTCTTTCCCGCACGCGCCATCGCTGCCACTGTAGCGCGATGGTTGGGGACCCTAAACAGTTTGGCCGCCGTGACTTCTTGGTGGGCAGTTCGGCTGCGCTCGCAGTCGCAGCATGTGGTGACGACGACGAGGGTGGAAGCGATACCGGACCGAACGACGCGGGCGTTGATGTTCCGCCCGATGAACTCGCCTGGCGCGACATTCCCACGATCGTGTTGACCGTCGGTCTTCCGGCAGAGATCGACTTTCGAACGTACCTCGACGATCCCACTGGAATGGCAGCGGTGACCTTCGAAGGCGCAGCACCTGCAGGAACCGCATTTGAAGGTTCGGTGCTCCGAGGAACACCCACCACCGAAGAGATGGGAATGGTCACCGCAACGGCGACCGATGGAACCGACACGGTGATGAGCAACGCGTTCACGATCACGGTGAACCCCGCGTCGGAGATCGCGCCTCTTGAGCTCGAACGATCCACGCCCGAGCAAATCGGCTTGTACATGCCCTTGGCCGCTGGAGTACCCGCCGAAGCACGCGCCACGGTGCGGTACCGCGAACCTGGGGGCGAGTATCGCGATGCGCATCCGCTCTACCGTATCAACCCCGACTGGATTACCGACGGCGCGCCTGAGCCGCCGGTAGACGCGTTTGCCGGAACGATTTTCGATCTCACGCCTGGGTCCACCTACGAAGTCGAGATCACGATCGACTTGGGTGGCTCCAACGAAGTCACCACCTCGATGGTGACGACGCGTGCGCTTCCGCCTCTCGCTGGAGCCGCAACGATGACCGTCACATCGGGAGACAATCTCCAAGCCGCGTTGGACGCGCTCACGCCGGGTGCCGTGTTGGAACTTGCGGATGGCACCTACGATGTCGACGGGCTCTTCATCAACGTACCGGGTACGGCGGACATGCCCATCACCGTGCGCGGTGCATCGCGTGACGGTGTCGTGCTGCGCAGTCCAAGCGGACGGATCTTGCAGCTTCAAGATGCGTCGTATCTCGTACTCGAGAATCTCACAATGGAGGGTTCCGGCACCGACTCGGGCACCGACGCATCGTCGCGCGGAATCGAGTTTTGGAACGGCGAAGTGCAGGAGTTCGTCACCTTTCGCAACCTGGTGATTCGCGGCGTCGACCAAGGAATCGTCGCCTCTGGTCCAATCCACAGCACGTTGATCTACGAGTGCCTCTTGCAAGGCAACAACACCTGGACCCAAGAGCTGATCGAGACCAACGCGACGTGGAACGACGATGGGATTCGGATTCCTGGGACTGGAAACTGCGCGTTCGACAATACGCTCAACGGTTTTGGCGATTCACTGGCTGTCACCAACGGGGTGTTCTCGGCCGCCGTGTACTTCTACCGAAACATCATTTCGATGACAGGCGATGACGCGTGTGAAGGCGACTACGGCACCCGCAACATGGGCTTCTACGACAACTACGTCAGCAACTGCGCCACGCTGCTTTCGCTCGATCCGCTTTGGGGTGGACCGCTGTACTGCTTTCGCAACGTGTGCATCAACACGATGCGCGGGCCGTTCAAACTCAACAACACCAACAGCGGTTTCTTCATCTACAGCAACACGATCGTCCGCACCGAAGGAACGTCCGAGTGGGGTTGGGTGCAGTTCAACAACGGCGCACTACGCGGTTGGGCGTTTCGCAACAACCTGCTGATCTACCAAGGCACGACGGGCAACCTGCTTGCTGTGGAGTCGAGCGGCAACGATCCCATCGACTTCACTCACAACGGATGGTTCCCCGACGGATCGGTGTGGTGGACCAGTACCGGCGGGTCCTACGGTTCGTTTGAAGAGGCGCGAGCGGGTGTTTCAGCCACAACGCCCCTGTTTTCCGACTCGACGCAACGGCACGACAACGACCTTCTGGTCGAAGCGAATCCCTTCGAAAACGCGATTCCTTTAGGTGGTGATCACTTGGTCGAGGTGACGGAGATCTACGTGCCCACCCTAGCCTCAGGATCGAGCGCCAACGGTGCTGGCGTCGCGATCCCGGGCATCACGGATGGCTATACAGGTGCGGCGCCGGACATGGGCGCCATCATCGCGGGTCGACCTCCCACTGCGTGGGGTCGAACCGACTAGCTCAGTGGTTGCAGTCGGGGCCGTGCTCGTGCTCTTGCTCGTGCTCCGCAATCTTCTGGCGCACTTCATCCATGTCGAGCTTCTTGGCTTGCTCGATGACGTCGGCCAACGCCGCAGGCGGTAGAGCACCGGACTCGCGGAAAAGCAAAATCCCATCGCGGAAGATCATCAGTGTCGGGATGGCTTGGATCTGAAGTGCACCCGCGAGACCTTGGTTGGCTTCCGTGTCGACCTTCAGGAACGTGACGTCGGGGTTCTTCTCGGCCGCTTGCTCAAAGACCGGCGCGAACGCCTTACACGGCCCGCACCACGCGGCCCAGAAGTCGACGAGCACAATGCCGTCTTCCTTCTCGAGGGTCTCTTGAAAAATCTTGTCGTCTGCGGCGATAGCTGCGCCCATGGTGGCGTTCTCCTCGTTCCCCAATGGTCGTGACCTCATGGCCACATCGAATAGACGCGCGAGGCGCCAAATCGTTAGCCGACGCTACCACGCAAGCGCTCCACCACCTCGCGCAGCTCGTCTGCCGAAAGCTGAGGCGAGCGAGGCTTTCCGGCCACGACGCGAATCTTCGACCAGAAACGACGGGGAAACGACTTCATCGGGTAGCCGTGGCGGTAGCTGAAGAAGCTGCCCCAGAGCCCGTCGAGTGCAATCGGAACCACCGGCACCGGCCGACGCTGCAGGATTTTCTCCACACCGGGCTTGAACACGTTGGTCTCTCCGTCGCGCGTGCACATGCCCTCCGGGAAGATCCCGACCAGCTCACCATTCGCGAGTGCCGCATCGATCTCTTCAAAGGCAGCTTCAAGGATCTTCGGGTCGTCCTTACGCGAGGCGATCGGAATCGCACCGGTGAGTCGGAAGAACCAACGCATGCCCGGAAGCTGCGCCATGCGGTGGTCCATCACGAAACGAATCTCGCGCTGGCTCAGTCCACCCAGAATGAACGCGTCGATGAACGACTGGTGGTTCGCCACGACAAGCGCGGCACCCTCGGCAGGAATCGCTTCGAGACCTTCGACGTCGACGCGGTACATGGTGCGAACAATGCGACCGATGGTGAGGCGGATCATTCCACGATGCACGAACACCGCCGCGACGATGGTGGCGACGCCGTGAAGGATCGCGACCTCGAGAACCAGTGAGCTGAGTTCCACACCCGAGCCCAAGCGAACCATCGCGTAGATCGCAGCACCGACCATGAACGCCGCGTTGACGATATTGTTCGCCGCAATCACGCGCGAGCGCTCCTCTTCCTTCGCCTCGTGCTGCATGAAGGCATAGAGCGGAACGATGAACATGCCGCCGAAGAACCCCAGCGCAGCCAGCGCAACACACGCCCACACAATGGTGGTCGCGTACGCCAGCCCAACGAGCGAAATGCTCATCATCACACCGGCAAACGGCACCCGACCCACTTCGATCCGACCCGCGTTCATCTTCTCGCAGATGACCGATCCGATGGCGATACCGACGCTAAACGCGCTGAGCATCCAGGTCAGTGCACGCTCGTCACCACCGAGGGTTTCGGCGAGACGCGGCATCTGACCCAGCACGAACGCGCCCACGCCCCAGAACCAGCTCGCACCAAGAATCGAACGCCACACACCCTGCTCACGACGACCGATACGAATCGTCTCGACCGTGCCGCGGACCAAGTTCCAATCGACCTTGGTCTGACCGCTCGGCGGTGCGGAAGGCACGAATCGCGCGCTGAAGATACCCGCCAGGCTAACCGCGATCAGCGATGCACCCACGAGCGGAATGCCGATGCCCGGCACCGCGACGACAAGTGCGCCGACAATCGTACCGGCGAGGATCGCCACGAACGTTCCCATCTCTACGAGACCGTTGGCACCAAGAAGCTCTTCGTCGGCGAGATGTTGCGGAAGGATGGCGTACTTCACCGGACCGAAGAACGCCGACTGGGTACCCATCATGAACAGCGCTGCGAAGAGAAGCGGCAAGCTACCCATCGTGAACCCGATCAGCGCGATGACCATCACACCGAGCTCGGTCATCTTGAGGATTCGAATAAGCCGCGACTTGTCGATCCGGTCGGCGAGCTGACCCGCAACTGCGCTGAACAAGAAGAAGGGCAGAACCAGCAGCGCCGTGCTGAGATTGACCAGCGCGTCGGTCGAGAGTTCCGTGGAACTCATCGCGCCGAAGGTCAGCGTGACGACCAGAGCGCTCTTGAAGAAGTTGTCGTTGAACGCGCCAAAGAGCTGCGTCCAGAAGAGCGGGGCAAATCGACGAGCGCGGAGAAGCTTGAGCATGCCTGGGATATTGCGAGGGGCATGCCTGACTAATTCGTGAATAATTTCAACACATGGAGAGCGCCTGTCTACGGCATTTGCTCAGCCCATGTACATTTGGAGTACATCGCCTCAAAAGGTGATCGGATAGGGTTCGACGACTTCACCCTCGCCGTCGACACCTGGAAGGGTGCCTGTGTCGTTCCGACCCCAGCACCACACTTCGTTTCCTTGAATGCCGCACGCGTGCGTGATGCCGAACGCGAGTTGGTCAAAGCGTCCCAACGTAGTTTCCACGGGAGACTCTTCCCACCCCTCGGTGTCGCGATCGCCGTACAACCCATTGGCACGCGAACCCCATCCACGAACACTGCCGTCGCTCAAGCGCGCGAACATGGGTCGCATCGTGTCGTAGAGTTCGGTGACTCCGATCAAGCCAAGCGTCTGTGCAGGAAGTGGAGCGAACTCGCCAACACCTCCACCGGATCCAATCTGCCCGCTGTCGTCGAAGCCCCAGCAGTAAACCTGCGTATCGGTCCCGAGTGCACATGTCGTCGATCGCGCCGCGTCACGCGGAGGGCGAATGGCTGCGATCTGAGTCACAAGCTCTGGGACTCCGACGAACTGCAGCATGTTGGTGTTAGCCATTGCACCGTCGCCGATCTCGCCACTCAACCCACGCCCGACGCAAAACACTTGTTGGTCTTTCAACACACAAAGATGATCGTCACCGCCTGCAACATCCGTGATGCGCTCCTGCATACCGAGAATCGGTGCGACTTGCGGCACATCCATCCACGAGATCAGCTGTTGAAACGTGTTGCTTCCCCAACACGAATATCGGCGCATCGAGTCCAGCGCGCAGAACCCAGAACCGATCGCATAGAGTTCAATCGCCGGATCGACCAAGGGCACTTCGACAATTTCGCCGCGTCGAGCCGTGGTATCGCCTTGGCCAAGCTCACCTTGCGCGTTGTCTCCCCAACAGCGCACAACGCCTCCACGGCGCGCGCACATCGCAAAACTCGATGCCGCGATCTCGTCGGCTTCCACATCGACGCGAGTGGGCCCGTAGGCACCCGCCATCTCGACGCCAATCTCTCCGTTGAGGTTGTTGCCCCAACAGGTCACTTCGGTACCAAGTCGTGAACAGGTCGCCCACCGAGAGACGACTACCTGTTCCGCACGCACAACCGATCCAGGACCGGCGTCGCTGGTGTCGATGCTCGCATCCGGGAGCCCAGCGTCCATGCCGCCATCGACTGGACGCGCCACGCATCCGTTCGTGGGGTCACAGAGTTGGTCCGGAGCGCAACGCGAGTCATCGGGCACGGCGAGACAAGCTCCGGAGGCACAACTCGCACTCGCACACGCTGCAAGGGTGCCGCATGACGACTCGCTGCACATTGGTGCTCCGCATTCGGGAAGCGTTTCCCCTGTACACGTGTCGGGGACGCATGTGCCGTTGAGGCATGTTGGAGCCGCGGGATCGTCGCACGTCACGCCACGACAATCGCGCGTCATCAGCACCGTCGCCGCGGTTTCGCCTCGTACTCGAACCAACACGCGCTGCGTTTGCATCACATCGCCACGCGCGATCACCGTCAGCTCGTATTCGCCCGAAGGCAGGTCATCGAAGTCAGCGATTCGTACGCCCTCGACGTAGTTGCTCGCTTGGACGGTGTGATCGCGCGAAAACAACATCGCACCGTCTTGCCGCAGCTCGCTCGTCACGCGCGTCATCTCGAGGAAAGGCAGGATGTCCGTACGCAAATCGATGCGTAAGGAGTCGCTCTTGCTGCCGCATGCGCTCAACGCTGCGATCGATAAGAGCAAGGTCAGCGTTCGCACCCGCTTAGAATAGCGGCACTAAGGAACGAGCGAAACGCGCGCCGGTTGGAGGTGAATCCAGGTGGGAAGTGAGCCGAACTCGCCATGTTCACCACTGCCCCAACAATGAACCGCACCGTCGCGCGATCGTCCGCAGGTGTGGCTGGTCCCCGAGGAGATCTCGACGATATTCTCCGGCACGTCGAGCTTTGTGACGGTCGCAAAGCCTCGTTGGTACACCTCGTGGTTCGCCGTCAGCAAGAACCGCGCGTTGCTCTGAGTTGTCATCTCGACAACGTTCTGCACCTCGACCTCTCGCCAATCACCACTGCGTCGACAGCGCACCGTCTGGTCACGCAGACGCACGCAGGTCGAAGCACGATCCACGCTGACCTGCGCCGCATTTGTCACGCCAGCATCCACCGCGGTGTCGACTACACCATTCGGCGTTCGCAAGAGACCACCAGCGTTGTTGCCCCAACAGCTCACCTGGCCATTGGCTCGTACGGCACACGCGTGATCGGTCCCCACGTGAATGCTGTCCACGCGACGCAAGCCTGGCACGACCGTCGGCTCCGCCGAGCCGAGAAGTGGACCGGTGCCGGTTCGCGTGTACGGAAGACGCCAACACTGCACACGACGATCCTGCATCAGCGCACACGCGGCTTTCGTTCCCACGCTGATCTGCGTCACACCGGACAACGTCTGAGCATTGTTGCCGTTGTAGCTGCAGGCGAGCTCACGTCCGACCAGACGACAGGAGTACCCGAGATACGACTCGAGCTGCTCGACATCGGCATCTAGAGGTCGAAGCTCGGTCGCCTGCGTTAACGTGCGTCCGCGTTCGTACGATGTGCACGACCACGCGCCGTTGGTCTCGACGCAGGTGCGGTATCCCGGAGTGAGCAGACGTGTGCCTCGAGCAGGAAACGCAAACACCTCCGGCGCATCGGGTTCGGGTCCGAATGCACGGTATCGGTTGTTTCCAATGCAGCGCAATTCGTCTTCGACAAGTGCGCACGTCGAGTTTCGCCCCAGCGCAAGTTCGCGCGCAGGACTCAGTGCCTCTGCTTCGACGGGAGCGTAGACGGTCCGCGTATCGCCCGTGCCGAGCTCACCGAACCGGTTCTCACCCCAACACAGCACGCGTCCGTTTTCGACGATCGCACATGCATGTGTAGCTCCCGCTGCGATGGCCTGCGCGCCTTCGACCCCAGGGATCAGGACGGGTTCATTCACCTCGGGAATGTCGTCTTCGTTCTCGAAGAGCGTCTCCGTGATGAAGCCCCAACACGCGACCTTCCCATCCCGCCGTCGGTAACACGTGAACTCCTCGCCCAGCGCAATCTCCACCGCGTCGCGAGCCGGAGTTGGAGCCGGTCCAGCGTCGGTGTAGTCGTCGCTCTCTTCGTCGGGTGTGAATCCAAGTCCGCTTCCAAAGCCCCAGCAGATCACTTCACCCGCGGTGTTGAGGTAGCAGCGATGGGTTTCGGCAGAGTCGAGTTGCACCACGTTTTGTGAGGGAATCGTGGTTTCGTCTTGGCCGCCTTCGCCCTCCTCTTTCCAACAGCGCAACGCGTCGTCGGTCAGGTAGCAACCCCCACCTTCGTTAACTGTAAAGAGTCGGACATCTGCAGCCACGCGAATCGGAAGCAGCATGTGCTCGAGCGACGCCATCTCTGCTTCGATCTCTTCGGCACGCGCATCGCTAAGCTCTGGGTCGTCGAGTTGCGCCTCCAGCTCCTCGGACCGTTCGTCCATCAGTTGGTAGCGTTCCTCTTCACCGTACGCACCAAAGCAGTAGAGCTCATCGTTCTCCGACAACGCGCAACCACTCATGCTGGTGCGGATCTCCACATGTTTGACCCGATTGAGTTCCTCGAGAACTCGCGGCGCGTCATTCGACGAGAAGAACGTTCCCCAGCAAATAGGGATGTGTCCGTTCTCGACAATGCACCCGTTGTCTCCGCCGATCGTCAGTCGACTGTACCGATAGGTCGGACCTTCGGGTTCTTGTTCCGCAGCCACCGGCTCAGGGGCAGGTGGCTCCGTCGAAGATGTTGTGGCCGTGGACGCACCGCATGACGCACTGCATGCAGCAAGCGTGAGAAGAGCGAGACGCACAGCTAGCCGAGCTTCGCCAAACGCTCCAAGAACGCGCGTCCCTTGTCCGGATCACACATGTAGATGTACGCGGCCATCCCTTTGAGTTCGTCCAGTGTTTCGCCGCGACCTTCTTTGCCCAGCTCACGCTGGTGGATCGCCGCACGCAACTTGCGGATGGTCTTGCGCGGCACGCGAGCGCGCTGTCCCTCACCTTCCTTGTTCACCACAAGGCCAGTGACTTTCTGACGGCTGCCTGAGCGCATCACCCTTGTTTTCTTGGGGTGAACGACGAATCCCTCATCGCTCACGATGCGCTTCACGGCGTCGATCAACTTGCCCACGTGGGCTTTGCGGTTGCCGCTCGAGAAGGTCAGATCGTCGGCGTAGCGTGTGTACTTGAACCCAAGTTTGCGCGCGAGTCCGGTCAGACGTGCATCGAGACGCAAACAGATCGCATTCGTGATCGAGGGGCTGGTCGGCGCGCCCTGCGGCAGCGAACGTTCACCCACAGCGACGTAGCGCGGCTTGCCACGAAGCATGATGGTTTCACGAGGCGACTCGGTCACGAGCAATGCCATCAACGTTGCAACCTGCTCGCCGTAGCCTGCCTTGCGAAGCAAACCCTTCACGCGCGGTGTGGTGATCGTCGGATAGAAGTCCTTCAGGTCGAGCTTCACGATCGTCTCGGCACCCGCATGTGCGATCGCGTTGGTCCACGTACTGCGACCCGTCACGAAACCGTGCGCTGCACCGTGCACTGGAAGTCGCTCAGTGATGTTCCTCGCGATCCACTTTTGCGTGGCCATGAGCAAAGGCTTCGGGGCGCTGATCAAACGCTGTCCACCCGTGCGCTTGGGAATCAACCAGCGGCGGTAGTGCGTGCCGGTATCGACGTCGCGGTGGAAGCAAAGCCAACGCAGCTGACTGTGCGTCAGGCTCAGCGCTTCGACCAGAGCGTGTTGATCTTTGAGCTCAGGAAGTTCGTTTTCCTGCCGTCGCTCGTCGGCGTTGGGCAGGTCGTACTTGTCGATGTCGGCGGTGTCGTGGTGCCAGATTCCGGCGCCCACGTGCACGACATGGTTCTTCTTGTACATCGCCCACGCGTGCTTCTTGAGCAGGCGTTTGACGCGGCGCTCTTCCTCCCGGCGCGCCTTGTACTCTTTCTTTTTAGCCTTGCTTAGACGGGATGGATCGACGCCTTCGTCGAGCAATCCGCGACGGCGGAGCTCCTTGAGCACCCAGGGTTGGATGCCTCCGGCTTCGGCGATTTCTTTCCACGTCGCAGGTTTGGGTGCGGCGGGATCAGCAATCGTTTCACTCGCTGTTACGTCGGTCATGGCCTGCCTTCAATGCGCATGCGGATGCATGTCGCGGCAGCGCCCCACTCGAGTCGCTCAGATCAGAGCTTCATCAAGATGAAGAAAAAAGGAGAGGAAATCGAGGCCGCCACTTTCTCACTAGGGACACGGTAGGCTCACCGCTATGTCCGGGGGGAGGGCCCCTCCCCGCCCCCCTAAACCGCGGCTGCGTGGTTGGTCCAGCTAGGGGGGCGGGGAGGGGCCCTCCCCCCGAGACATAGCACGAACAGCCTACCTTGTGGTGTATTGCGAAATATCAGGCCAGGTTGGCGAGGCACCAACCGAGTGCAAGCACAGGCTGACGACCTCGATCTCCAACTCCGTAATCTTCTTGGACGCTACCGAACCTCCTGGTTTGGGATCAACACAAAAGAGATCAATTTCGCATCACGCTTCGGCGGCGGACGCGTCAATGAATCCCTTCGCCGCTCCACGATCAAGGCGCTGGAAGTACTCCGTGCGCGCCTCCTCGGTTGTGGCGAAAAACAACTTCACGATGCGGTCGAGATCCACGCCTCGCCCACTTCGAATGATCACGCGTCGGTCATCGAGACTTACGCGCATCGTCACCGAACCGTCCCCCTCGCGCTTCACAAGCGTGCGGGTTTCGGCCCGGATCAACTTTCGGCCTTCCGGCGTCAGGCGCGCTTTCTCGAGCGCAGCCTTCTCACGGGCGTACTTCAAACGCAGCGCGAGCATGGGAACCGTCGGGCCTTCTTTCATGCCCGAACGACGGAATTGCGGTGTTGTACACGAGGGATCCCGCGTTCGGCCCTCTCGGTCGAGCGTGAACGCGGTCTTGTACACGCGGTGCGCCTTGGCGTCTTCAACCTCGCCCTCAATACGCACGCCCTCGCCCGCCAAATCGTGAACCTTGGTCAAACGAACCGCGCCTTCGGTCTCGAGAAGACGGTGCGCTTCGGCTTCGCGAGCATCGCGGTACTTGAGCTTCTCGTCGTCGAGCGGCGCCGTAAACAAGGGTCGACCGACAAACTCGCTGCGCGCAACATCGTGAAGGATCAGTCCGCGTTGCATCAACATCAGCAGCGACTGACGAACCTCGTCACGACCGCGGCCAGTCTCTTCGATCAACGCATCGAGTGACTTCGGCGCATCGGTCACCGTCTTGAGAATGCGCTGCGTGAGCACATCGTCGGCGTTCTGTGCGACGAGCAAGTCGAACGTGGCCACGCCGGCCCAACCTGCATCGGTCCAGCCTGAGAGTGCGAGCGTCAACGACGCGTCACCAAGATCGATCACGTAGTACGCGGGAAGTCCTGCACCAAAGAGCATGACCTGCACGCTCTTCGCATGCGGAAGCAGTCGTGAGAGCACTTGAAGACGACGACGACCCCACGTGCGCACAACCATCGGTCGGTCGCCTTCGTAGGTTCCACCGTGTCCCTGCAGAACCAAGTCCCAAGGCTCGAGCACCAAACGCGGTGCTTCGCCCGGAACCAACTCGTAGCGAAGTGCACGCGGCGGCTTCTTGGCCTTCTGCATGCGCAGCGTGAGCAAGACGTTGTAAAGATCGACCGGCGCGATCTGAAACACCGCCGCGGGAAGCGTCGAAGCCGCCTGAACCTGGGCAAACGCGCGCGCCCACCGGTACGGGACCTTGCGGGCTTTTGCCTCGCCACCACTGGCGGATCCGAGTCGCAGCGTGGTGGTGCGGTAGGAGCGAACCCGGCCGAGCGCACCAACCACATCACCATCGAGAGGAATGTGCGTGGTACCCGGCGACATCTCGCTGCTCTCGTACGCATCGGCGTGCAGGTGCAGTCGCGCGTACGCAGACTCGTCTGCAGAAAACACTTCCAGGCTCACACCGCGCGAGTCGATGTGCAGGACCGGATCGAGCGGCCCCTCGTCATCTTCATCGACAGCGTACTTGTCTTCGAGGAAGCGCTTCTGCGCTTCCCAAAGCTCCTTGGTCGCCTTGCGTCCCTGCTTGAGCACGTACGCGAGGTAGTCGCTGCGATCGCTGGCCTTGCGTCGGAGATCCTGAGCCAGGATGTCGCCCATGGTCACGAGTGCATCGCGAACCACACCCGGTCGCTTCAGCACGGCTGTGAGTTGAGCCTCGCCGCGAACCGCATCGGTCGGTAAGAAGAGTGAGAGCGCGTCGTCCTTTTGTTCGACGCTCGGTCCCGCACCATACTGCAGACTGACTTCAGCAAAATCGGTCACGACTGTTCCTCCCAGCGGGCGGCGCGTTCGACAGCGCGTTGTGCGCGACGAAGTGCCTTGAACGCGAGCGCACGAACCTCATCGGGCTCTCCGTCGCGTCCGAGAATGCTCTCCAAGGTTTGGACAGCTTCGTTTGGATCGGTGCTCTTTCCGAGCGCGGCAATCGCCGTGAGTCGCTCGGGCTTGTTGCCGCTCTCAAGGGCAGCCTTGATCAGCGGCGCGCGCTGCGAATCGAGCAGCGTCGGCAGCGCGAGACCGCGCAGCTTCGCATCGCTCATCACCTTGTCGGGGTCGTTCTGAACCGCGACCTGGGTCAGCGGGGTCACCGAACCGGTTGCCGGTGCAGACAGACCCGAAAGGATGCTGAGCGCTTTGCCCGGAACCTTGCGAGCCAGGGCATGGGCCGAGAGCCAACGCTCCTTGAAACGCGGCGAGTCCAGTCCAGCGATCAGCTCTTCCTCGCTGAGTTCGTCGCGATCGAAGAGCGCAGCGAATGCCTGTGCGCCGAGTTCCGCGTGGTCCTTGAGGTCGCGTGCGGGACTGACGTCGGCGTTGAGCTTCACAGCAGCCATCAACAACGCCTCGGCGGTCTTGATGATGCGTGTGTCCTTCTTTCCGCGCAGCGCCTGAACTTCGTCGACGCTCTTGCGGAACGCCTTGGCGATGGCACCGGAAAGTTCTTTCGCGTCTGCTTCGGCGGCCATGAGCGCAGCGTCACCACGCGGACCGGGTGCTCCCTCTTCAAGAAGCTTGGTCAGCGCCGATACCGGCACGAGCTTGCGTCGAATCAAACCGCTGCGAAGTCGTGCGCGCACCGAGTCGTCGTCGATGGTGGCCAACTGCTCGACCAGCGTCTCGGCATCGCCCTCACGTGCGAGGTATTGCGCAGCCGGTGCACTAACGTCGTTGTATGGACTCTGCAGTGCGAGCAGGCTGATCCGCGTTTCATCGTCGGGCAGCAGCTTGCGCAGCGACTGCAGCGCGTTTTGACGAAGGTTGTACTGCGGGTCCCGCAGCGCATCGGCGAGAACATCGACCGAGCCTTCGTGACCGAGCTTGCCGAGTTCCTGCGCGCAGTGAACGCGAACCGGAACCTCTTCGTGCCGATCGCCGAGCAGGTTCTGAAGAAGCGTTCGGCTTCTGTCGTCACCACACACGCGCAGACCGGAAATCGCGCGCTGCCGCAACATCGGCGCGCCTTGCTTCGCGATGCTCTCCACCGCTTCGCGAATGCGCGTGCCTTCCTCACCCTTGAGGTGCGGAATCATGCGACCCAGCGCCTCGACGCTGAACGGAATGAGCAGCTTGTCTTCGGGCTCGAGTTCTTCTTCGGGGAACGCGAAGGGCTCGAGTTCTTCGAGTCCGCGCGGGTCGCCAAGATTGCCCAACGAGAGCACCGCACGTTGACGCTCCGGCGTTTCGCCCGCCTTGAGCACCAAGACCAACGACTGGAACGCTTCCTTGCGGCCCTTCTTGGCCAACCCTTCGGCAGCCGGAAGCACCAACTCGCGCTTCCCATCGCGAAGCACCGCAGCGAGCGTCTCGGTTGCGGGTCCACCTTCGGGAGCGTGCTCGGCACGATGCGCGAGAGCCTGCACCGACTGAACGCGCACACCTTCGTCGCGATCGTCGACCAGTGCAGCCAATAACGCGTCGGCTTGGCTGTCGTCGATGTCGCGAAGCGGTGCCACGCAAAGCAAACGAAGCTGCGCATCGATGCTCGCTGCCGCGGCCGTGATGATCTCCAGCGCAAAGGGTTCGTTGTACGCGAGACGCTTGATGCCGTCCTTCTCGCGGGGCTTCAACCCAGCGCGCGCAATCGCCATCGCGGTCTGGAAACCAAGACGTCGGTCGTTGGCATCTTCGCCTTCGATGTAGCGAACCAGCATGTCCTTCGGTGAGGTGCTGCCGAGACGTCCCAGTGCATCGCAAAGCTGCTTCTTGGGTGCGTTCGCGTCGGGATCGTCTTCAAGACGCGCCACGATTGCGGTGGCAACAGCCGTTGCCGTTTCCTTACGCGCGTCGTCTTCGAGATCGCGCGACGTACCCAACGCCACAAGTGCGTTGATCGCCTGCTGCACCACGTTCGGACGGTCGCTGCGAAGCATGCCCGAAAGCACGTCCAAAGTGCGCCGGTCACCGCGCGCAGCCAGCACGTTGGCGGCCTTGAGCTGCAGGTCGAGGTGCTCGCTTTCCATGGCCTTGCCGAGTGCTTCGGCAACTCGCGGATCCGCCGAGCCCACCAAGCGGTCGACAACCGCGAGACGCACATCGGAGAAACGCGAGCCCAACGCGACGAGCAAAGGCTCCAGCGAGTTGGCTTCGTAGAGCTGGCCAATCTTGGACAGTGCATGCAAACGAACGTCGTGATGTGGAGCATCCACAGCCCCAATCGCCATCGCACGCGCATCTTGATCGCCGTTGCCGGCCTTCTCGATGAGTTCGTCGACAGCAGCCTTACCCACGTCCGCAGCTTGTGCTTGCAGCATGAGCATCAGCGGCGTGCGGTCGCCTTCGTCGTGAAGGGCACGCAGCGCAGTGACGCCCGACTTGCGCACCAGGTGATGCGGGTCGTTGAGACCACGGCGAACCACCGGCAAAACCGCATCAGGTCCGACGTTTGGTGCAAGTGTCGTCAACTGCGTCAACGCGTCGCGACGGATGCGATGCGTGTCGTCGTTGGCACCTTGTGCAGGAGCCTGGCGAACCAGCCCTGCGTAGACACCAAACACCAACTGACGAAGACCTTCGTCTCCACCCTCGGTGCCAAGTCCCTGCACCAACGTGCGCATCCAACCACGCTTGCGCGGTTGGCGATCCTCGTCGGCCCAGTTGGTGTGCGGAATGCGCAGACTTCCGACGGGGGTCGGACCACGCAGCAACTTGATCTCGCGCCAGTACGCATTGGCCTTCGGTCGAAGTGCAAGCACCTGCGTGGCTGCGTAGCGAAGACCCGGATCATCGCTGGCCAGCGAGTCCACCAACACGTTTTGCAGTGCCGTACGCTCACGCTCGTCCGGCCACTTCTCCATCTCCGCGGCCTTGTCCGGCTTGCGGGGACCCACCAACTCGATGGCGGCTTCACGCGCACTTCCCGCCATGCGCGCTTCGAGGAAGCGAGCCGCGGTAAAGCGAACCTCGGGATGCGTCGAACTCAACGCGCTCAACAACAAGTCCGCAGGAAGGTTCTGCTTCGCCAACGCGAGGTCGCGCGCAACGATCACCGCAAAGACCAGGTCTTGGATTTCGCGATCCGCGTCGTCGAGACCCATCAGCAGGCCGCGCGTACCTTCCGGTCCGAGTGCGACGAAGCCCATGATCGCGCCAAGGCGAATCGGACGGTGGTTGTGACCCAGTGTTCCGGCCAACACCGGCAACGAACGCGGGTCGCCCAAACGTGCGAGACCTTCGGCCACCCAGCTGCGCACCGGCAAGTCGGCATGTGCCAACGCGTCGACCAGAGGTTGTTCACCACCCGGACGTGCTGCCGTCGCCAAACCGCGCGCCGCGTATTCACGAACGAGCGGGTCGACGTCCTGCAAGAGCTGCACGAAGAACGGAATCAGGCTGGCGTGACCTACCGATGCGAGTGCACGCGCGATGCGCTGTCGCAGCTCTGCTGAGGGACGATTGCTGTCCGTCTCCGGAAGGGCCAGCAAGGCGCGTGAAGGCGTGATGCAACGCGGGTCGCGACGCGTGCCACACAGCTCGATGGCGGTGACTCGCAACTCATAGAAGATGCTGTTGAACGCGCGCGTGAACGCAGCTTCATCGCTGGGACGCAGGCGATCGAAGCACCGGATCGCGGCGCGGTTCACTTCGATTCGCTCGTCGTCGATCAGGTCCAACAGACGCTGACGCAACTCGACAAACCCAGTTCCGTCGATCTGCTGACACGCACGCGCCACGACCTGACGCGCTGGTGAGAAGAGCGCAGCTTTGTGCACCTCCACCCGCGACTTGTTGGCTTCAACCTCGAGCAGAACGCGGTACGCCTCGAGACCCACCTTGGAATCGGCGTCGCCGGTCAGCTCGATGAGCAGCGCATCGGCCCAACCCTGATCCTTGAGTCGGTTCGCTTCACCCACCATGCGCAGTCGAAGGTCGGCATGGCGCGAACGTGCAGCGCGCTCCAACGCAGGCTGCGGCGCCGACGAATGCCACGCCCAAAGCGTACGGAACGCTTCGTCACGAACCTTCGCGTGCTCGTCATCGAGAGCATCACCCAGCAGGTCGTCGGCTTTCTTGGACAGCTCCGCGTTGCTCGCGTGTGCGCCCTGACCTCCGAACTTCACCAGAATCTGCAGCGCGCGAAGACGAATCTCGTCGTAGACGCTACGCAGCGCCAACTCCGCAACCGTCATCTCGCCGTCGGCACCGTTCGCTTCTTCCAGCTTGGCCAGAGCATCAAACGCGGCTGCACGAACGTTCTTGTCCGTGTCGTTGAGCAACCACTCAATGCGACCGCGCAGCTGTGCTGCACCGGGAACACCACCACTGATGGCGTGCTGCGCCAGTTCGATCACGCTGCGACGAACCGCACCCGAACCATCACGACTCAACTGAAGCAACGCCCCGATGGCACGCGGGTCAGCAAGTACACCCAGTGCCCATGCACCTTGAACCGCGACGTCGACGTGACGTGCGGTCAACGAGGCAAAGAGCGGCTGGCGCTCGGCTTCACTCGGCGAACCGCCGGCGCCTTCAACCTTGCCGCCGTCCTTCTTCAGCTTCTCGAGCTTGGTCGCAAAGCCATCGATCTGCCCCAGCACACCGGCCAAGCCTGGGCGCGACGCCATCGCCACCACAAACGCGGTGTCGCGAACATCTTGCGAGTCGTCGTCCAACGCGAGCTCGACGAGCTCTGCGCCCTCCGTTGCGGCCAATCCGCCACCGCAAAGACGAATCAACGCTTCACGACGAATGTCGTCGGTACCACGCGCAAACGCGACGCGAACCGGCTCCACACTCTGCTTGCCCTCAAGCGTGTAGAGCGCATCCAGCGCGGCAATACGAACCTTGGCGTCGCCGTCCTTGAGACGTTGTGCCACCAAGCTGGGAACGAGAGGCGACGCATCGCGCAGACCCGGCATCCGAGCCAACGCCGTGATGCGCATGTCGGGATGCTTGCTGCCCAACGCAGAGCGCGCAGCCGAGAAGGGATTGTCGCGCTCGAGCGAGGTCAGTGAGTTGAGCGCTTCTTTGCGAACCTCGGCCTTGTTGTCGTTGAGCGCTTGGCGCAGTGCACCACGGCTTCGACGACGACCGGACGTCGAGATCTTGGTCGCAGCCTTTTGCCGAACCTCGTGCGCCTTGTCGTTGAGCAACACGCGGTCGAGCAAACGACGCGCTTCGTCTTCGGGAAGCGCCGCAAGCTCATCGAGAGCCGTGAGGCGAACCGGCGTCTTGCCCTTCTTCAGATCGTTGGCGAGTCGAGCCACCAGCGACTTGAGTGTGCGCTTGCCCTTGAGCTGACCCTCTTGGTCCAGCCCGGTGACGCTCACGCGACGCGTGCGACTCGCCACCACAAGCGCACCACCACGGGCATCCGCAGGCGCGTTGCTCGGCGGCGCAACCCAGATCATCGAGCGAGGTTCGCCACCGATGTCTTCGGTCTTGGGTCGACGACGCGACTCCAAATCCCACGACTTGAGCGACCCATCTTCTGCCACCGAGTAAAGGCGACGCGGAAGCGCACGGTTGGCTTCGTCAAACAGCTCCGCACCCAACACCAAACCGCGAACGGCACGCTCATGCTCGGCGCCCTTGGAGCGGTTCTCGGCATCCGGTGCACCTTCAAGGAACGCAATGCGAACCGAACCGTCGGAGCAACCCGCGACGATGCGTCCGTCGCCCGAGAACAAGAGCGCACCCACGCCGTTGTCCATGTCCATGTTGCGGACATCACCATCGAGCGCGTTTGCGCGAAGGGCGTACACGGCACCGGAATCACCGGCGGCTGCGATCCAATCTCCACGCGGGTCGATCGCCACCGCGCGAAGCGGTCGCGCACCAAACGGACGCGTCGCCACAGCTTCCAACGACTTGCCCTCGCGCTTCCACACGCGAAGAACGCCGTCTTCACCAACCGTCGCAACCTGCTTACCGAGCGGGTCGAGCGCGATAGCCGTGACTGCAGCACCGTGCGCTTTGGCGTCGGAAAAGAGCGCGTCGCCGCCTTCGATCGGAACGAGTTCAAGCGTTCCATCTTGCGTGCCGACCAACGCAAGCTCGTCGTCGACACACGCGATGGCGGTCACGGCGCTGTTGCACTTGCGTGCACCTGCCGCTTCCATCTCCGGAAGCTTGAGAACGTGCAGCGTCGATCCGATGTTGTCCGGAACATCGCGATAGCCGCCGATGAGCAAGCGGTGTCCACCAGGAGTGGCGGCCACGGCTTGCAGCCGTTCCATGTGGGGTCCGAACTCGACGCTCATACTGACACCTGCGGGGCGTTGTCGAAGGGTTGGGCGGTCGGAAGCGTGGTGGTCACGTCAGGATGTGCACGGCGAATTCGAGCAAGCGCTGCCACGCAGGCGTGCCACTCACCCTTGGCTTCGGAGCTCATGAACTCCTCGAGCACCGGAAGCGCCACACCCGCAAACTCCCGTTCTTCCACGGAGAGATCACGAACCACATCGACCAAACGACGCTTGGCAATACTTGCCGGCAAGGGGCGCTCAGCGAGCGCACCATCGGCGCGACGCTCCATGCGTCCAGGCGGCAAGCCAAAGAGAATCGTACGCAAGAACTGACGAAGCGCTTCGACGTCCTTGAACGCACCACGGTGCTCCCAAAGCAAACGCACCGCAAAAATGCGCACGTCGCGTTCGGGGCTTTCCATCAACCAACCGAGGCGCGTCGCACCACCGATCTTGTCGTAGTGGCGTCGCACCAAGCTCATCGCGGCTTCACGCGCAGACTTGTTGCTGCTCTCGGCGAGGGCGAACACCTCCGAAGCCGACAGCCATTCAACGGGAAGCGGCTCCACCGGTCGCCACGCGTCGTCACGCGAACGACCTCCGGTCAGGCTCGCAGCCTTTTCTTCGCCGATCGTCAGCAACGAAACCAAGCCAAAGCGACGCGACTCGGCGTGACGACTCGCTGCCAAACGGTACGGAAGCGCTTTGTCGTCCCAACGCGTGATCTCGTAGCGACCCACCTGTGTGGCGAAGCGACGAACATCCGCAAGCGAGTCGTCGAAGAGCGCTCGCACGTGGTCCAACCCGTAGTGCTCGTTCTTCAACCGCGGCTCGATGCCCAACTGGCGAGCTTGGTCGGTCTTGGGTCCCAGCTCGGGATGGTGCACGCGCAGGTACTGCGTCGCGAAAAGTCGAACCGGATCCGGCTCTTTGGGTCCAAGCAGGCTCCAAATGCGTGCGACGCCCGCTTCTTCACCCGCACCATCGGCAAAGTCCGAGGGCACAAAGTTCTGCAGCAGGTAGCGATGCGCGAATCCAGCAAGCTGCTCATCCGCTTGGCGCGACATGGCCAAAAGCCAGCCAAGTCCAACACGGTGCGGCTCCACCAACTTGCGGTTGGACAGAACCTGAATGGCAAAGCTGCGGACCGAGGGGCGCATGACCAACCCCTTGAGCCACTCGACATCCAGGTCGTTGCCCTTGAGCTTGCCGCCCGTCACCCAACTGCGAACCGTGCTTGAGAACCGGTTGTCGAGAACCGCGGTCTTGATCCACTCGATGCCAATCGCCTTGGCGTCGTGCTTGCCCAGCTCCTGAAGAACCTGGTTACGCTGCCAGTGCGACGTCAATCGCTTGTCTTCGACAACGCGCAGCAAGTACTTGGCCGGAACCAAGAGCTTCGCTTTCTCGAAGAACGCCTTAACGAACTTCTGTTGGTTGTTGTCGCCCATGCGAAGCGACACGTAGTGGTCTTCGCTCAAGTCCGTGGGCGCGAAGTTGTCTTCGATCTTCTTCTGCGCCATCGCGCGCAACGCGTTGATGCGAAGCATGTCGATGAGCAGGTCGAGACCGATCGCTTTACCTGGGCGCTTTTCAAAACGCGCAACCGCGAGTTGACGTGCCGGTTCCTGACCGGAGCGCGCAACGTCGAGCAAGAACGCGTCGTCGAGATCCGGCGCGTGTGCGTTGGCGTACTCGACCGCGTACTTGGACGCCTCGGCATCCGGGCTCTTGAGGAACTCAAGAACCATGTCGTGCAAACCCAGTCCCTTGAGCTTGGACTGGTGCAGTTCCGGACTGGCTTGAAGCAGTTCGATCACGAACCGGTGCACACGTCCCGAAGGCTTGGCGCCAATGCGCGCCAACCACGTCGGGTCCACGGACCGCAGCGTCTCGGCGAAGTCGGCCTGAAGACTACGAATCGCGAAGTCGAGCACGCCGTTGTTGAGGCTGTCTTCGATCAGGCGGAGCAGGGGATCCGGCGAGATCTTCCACGCATCGTTGTAGGCGCGGCGCGAGAGATCCTGCGGCGGTGCCGAGATCCAAGAGCTGGTGACGTACTTGAGATCTTCGTGCGCCCAAATCTGCGAGAGCACCCACGTGCCGTACATGTTTCGTTGCGGCCCGTAGTGGCGCATCACCTCTACAGCGAAGTGCGGGTAGAGCTCGGGCACCGCACGACCGAGGTGACGCAAGAAGCGCCATGCACGACGACGCAGGTAACCGAAAGTCTGTCCTTGGACTTCGTACGTTTGCGGAAGACGACTGTAGAAGTCGAAGCGGTACGCGAGCACTCCAAAGATCTCAGCGTCGTAACGTGCTTCCGCGAGCTTGTAGATCTTCTTGATGCCCTGCCACACACCCCAACCGATGCGCACGTTTTGGAAGACGTGGATCAAGTTGGTGCGCGCCCAGTCGTCGTTGACCTCGTAAAGGTCGAGAAGCATCTTGCCGAGCTTCAAACGGGGCGGCGGATGCGGCGCCTTCATGATGGACGTCCACGCTTCGGTTCGAATCGCGTGCTTCTCGTCCTTCCCCTTCCCGTACATCTGCCACTTGCCGAAGGTTCGACGCAGACGGTTCATCGTCCACGCGTCACGCGGTAGCGCAGGTGCGCGACCTTTCTTCGGATCGTGATCTTCAGCAGCGTTCTCCGGTGGATCCGGTTGGAGAACATACTGACAAATGAGGGCTCCGAGCCTCGGGTCACGCGACTCGAAAGCGCGCTCGAGGTCGGCGAAGAACAACGCACGTTCCGCCATGAGGCGGTGGACGCTACTAGAGTGGCGCCGATCGGATCAATGAGGTTTGAGGACGATTCACACCTTTGCCCCGAGAGGGGGAGGTTCGGGAGAACCGAACGTATGACGTGTGTTTTGGAGCGCCATTTGCTCCGCGTTTTGGTACTCCTTGATCATGCGGATTCTCGTCGTTGATGACGAAGTTCACGTGCTGCGAAGTTTGGCGCGTGCGCTGCGTTTTAAGGGCGCCGAGGTACTGACCGCTGCGGATGCACGCGAAGCTCTAGAGCTTTTGGGCGAACATGAAGTCCAAGCGGTGGTGACCGACCACTTTTTGCCGCCCGGACCAACAGGGGTGTGGTTGCTCGAGAACGTGATGCACCAGTTTCCGCATGTTCGCCGGGTCCTCTTCTCCGGAAAGCCCGTGCCGCACGCGAAAGAACTCGTGAAGATCGGCGTTGTTCATGGGTTTTTGCGAAAGCCTGTGACCGCGTCGGAAGTTCTGCGCTCAGCGTCTGAACCTGCAGAAGCTCAAACCGCGGACTCCTGAACAGATCTAGGGTGATCTAGATCATCCGGCCCTTGATGAAGCGTTTGAACACGCCTCGGTCCATCTCGAGCTCCGGATGCGCATTCGGATCGTCGGCGTAGATGCGATCCACCACGTTGCCCGCACGCACCATGAAGGCTGGCGCGACGATCGCGAGAACGAATCGACGTTGAGTCTCGGTGTTGAACACCAACCGCTTCCTGTCGACGATGCCTTCAAGGATCCAATCGCACGCGTCATCCGGTGTCATCGCTTCGGTTTCTTCGTAGTGCCCCGTCGCATCCATCATCGGCGTGCGAACCCAGGGCAAGAAGATGTTCGAGACATGGATGTTCTCGTGCGCGTGCTCCGCAGCCAGGGTGTTTCCGAGTTGACCAAGAGCAGCTTTCGATGCGGTGTACGCACCAAACCGCGGCGAAGGGAGATTCGCGCCCGCCGACAACACGTTGACGATGACGCCGCCATGTTCACGCATGGTGGGCAGAACACCTCGCATCAACCGCGCTGGGCCAAAGTAATTGATCTGCATCACCCGCTCGAGATCGTGAAACCGGTCCAGCGATTCGGTGAGCGGCCGACGGATCGAACGCCCGGCGTTGTTAACTAGAACGTCGATGCGTCCGAAGCGATCCAGTGTTGATTCGATCACGCGGTCGCAATCTTGGTAGGAGGCGAGATCAGCGGTGACGTGTTCTGCAATACCACCCGCATCAACGATGGCCTTCTGCACACGCGCCAGTTCTTCATCACGACGTGCAACCAACATCACCTTTGCGCCATATGCTCCTAAGCGACGTGCAAGCGCTTCTCCGATACCGCTCGATGCACCTGTGACGATGACGACCTTGTCTCTCAACGCGCGTTCTCGACGTGCTTCCGGATCACGATGGCTGTCGAGGTGCTTGCGCCAGTAGTCGTAGATCACCTCGACGTATTCTTCTTGGCGCGGGCATTCGATGCCGCTGCCTTCGAGCGCGGCGAGCATGTTGGACGCGTCGTACTTGACCTTGGGATTGAGTAGGTCTGCGACCACCGGTGGAATCTCCGCGTCCTGATATGCCCACTTCCGAAAGGCTTTGAACGCTCCCAGTTGAGTGATGATTTGCCCTGCAGGAGAAGCGGAAAAGAGCGGCCGAAGGAAGTTTCGGCTCAGTTTCGGGCCACCCGCAACCTCAGCCAAGAGGTTGAAGCTTCGTCGAAACGAGGGTGGCTTCGGATCCACAACGTGAAACGTCTTGCCATCCCACCCATCTGCATGCGCGAGGTGGTCGATTGCTGCCGCAACAAAGTCCACAGGCACCATCTGAAGTGGCGCGCCTTTCGGGCCGATCAGCGGAAGCCACGCGGGCAGGTTGCGACGCATCTTTTGTATCGTCTTGAACAGATAGTACGGACCGTCTGCTCGCAGAGTCTCGCCGGTGAGCGAGTGACCCACCACCGCACCGGGCCGATAGATCCGAAACGGAAACGAGCGAAGCGTTCGAACACGTCGTTCGCTTTCGTGCTTGGTGCGATGATACGCGTGGTGAAGTGTTTGCTTCTCGTCGAGCATCGACTCCTTGAACGTCCCTTTGTAGTCACCTGCGACAGCGATCGAACTGACGTGGTGCAACGTTCCACGAAACTGCTGCGCTTCGAGAAGCCGAATCAAACTCTCTGTCCCGCCCACGTTCACGCGTTCGAGCGTTTCGGGATCGGCTTCTAAGTCGTAGAGCGCACCAAGGTGGAACACGTGATCGACGTCGAGGACGCGTGAGTCCGAAAGTCCGAGGTCGTGTTGGGTGAGATCACCTTCAACGACTTCGATACCCGCGCGTGTCCACGCGTCGAGCAAGGGCGCATGGCCGGTTTGGGTTTCGAACGAGCACCCGAACCAACCCGCGTTCGGCCAAGCGGACAACCAACTCACGACCGATGAGCCCGGTCGCGCCAGTGACGAAGTAGCGCATGAGCCAGAGTGTAAATGAATGGCCATTCATTCACTAGCGCTGGGCGATAGGTTTATCAGTTTCGCGAAATCCTCATGATCGTACGGCTCGAGAGCCAATACACGTGCGTTGTACTGACGGCGAGTCCTTGGGCTGGAGGAGCAGCTTCGGCAAACGGTGCAGGATGACCCAGTCGGTAGAGAGATCCTCGTCGAACAAAGAAAAGGTCATCGGCCTCCACCAACCTGTTCACGACGTCTCTCGTCTCGAGAAGCAACTGTTCCGAACCCGCTCGAAGTTCAGTCAGCGAGCAATGCACGCCGCGCACTCCGGAACTGACCACGATGCGAGTGTCACTGACCACCACGTCAAAGATCTCGTGTTTGTCAGGTGCAACAAACACGTCTCGCACCGTCTCACCATCGAGCGTCCAAAGCCGTTGAGCAGACATGCCGACGAGTTGGCCGCGCGTCACTCCGACGAGCTGCACTCTTCGGTCGGGCAGTGATGCCACGATCCGCGTCTTGCCTGTGCGAAGATCCAAACGCGTGATCTCGCCTCGCTGAGCAACGTACACCGCGTGTTCTGAGGTCGCGACTTGGTTGGGTAGCGCCCAGGGCACCGACATCTCGCGCCGCACACCATCGTTCCAAACCATGTAGCGCGTGGCATCCGCGCGACCGTTTCCGTCCAGGATGGGTCTTCGGCAAAGCCAGGCGACCCGACCCTGGTGCACGTTGAGGTTCTGTGGGAGGCAGTACGTGTCGTCGCGACGAAACTCAAAGAGTGTTTCGCGAGGTCCACCCTCTTGTCGGCGGCGGTATACCGCAGCGCGAAGCACGGAGACGTCGCGATCGTCGAACTCCTTGAGCTTGGATTCCGTCCAATAGACCCACGGGCCCGCGACGACCAACTCGACGGGCCGGACATCGTCCAACCAGGTCTCCGCGAGGGTTGAGAGCGCGCTGAGAAGCACCAAACGAGGCCATCGATTCATGCTTCTAGCCTGGTCACGTAGGACGAAACCTGAAGGACACGATTCCGGACATCCGTCAAAGCAACGCGCGGATAATCCAGCTCGCTAGACCGAAATAGACAATCAATCCGAGCACATCGACAACGCTCGCAATGAACGGCGTGCTGCTCACTGCAGGATCGAGCCCCACGCGCTGAATCAACATGGGCAAGAGCGACCCGACCACGGTGCTCAACGCCACGATCGCCAAGATGCTGGTTCCGACCGCGGTTGCGAGTTGAAAGGGCGCGACCATCTCGCCCGCAAACCAGGCACGAGCGAAACCCATGCCGCCCAAGATCAGTCCGAGCCCAACACCGATCGCCAGCTCGCGCGAAAAGACTTTCAGCCAATCCCCAGGCTGCGCCTGATCCAACGCCATCGCACGGATGATCAAGGTCGCAGACTGCGACCCTGCGTTTCCACCCGACGCAATGATCAATGGAATGAACACTGCGAGTTCCATCGTGGCGCGCAAGACGTCGTCGTTCGCTTCCATGACGGTTGCTGTCAGAAGCTGACCGAGAAAGAGCACGATCAACCACGCACCGCGCTTCCACATGTTCTCGAGCAGACCCGTCGAGAAGTACGAGTCTTCGAGCGGAACGACGCCACCCATCTTGTGCTGGTCCTCGGTGGCTTCTTCCACCACGACATCGACCACGTCGTCGACCGTGACCACACCAAGCAGTCCTTCGAGATCATCGACAACAGGAACCGCCGTAAGGTCGTATCGCGCAATCACTCGCGCGACTTCTTCCTGGTCGTCGGTCGGCTCTACGTGCACAACCTTTTCGACCATGATGTGCGCGAGTTCCTGACCCGGATCGGTCAGAATCAAATCGCGTAGCGAGACGACACCCAAGAGTTTGTCGCCGAAGCCAACGACGTAGATGTACGAAACCGTTTCGGCGTTGCCTTCGGCTGAAAGCCTACGGACTTCGTCGATCGCCTCCCAAACTTTGGTTTCAGGAGACAGACCTACGTAGTCGGTGGTCATCAAACCACCAGCGGTTTCAGGTCCCCAACCGAGAAGCTCCTGCGTCTCTTCGACGACTTCGGGATGCAGCGACGCAAGGAAGGTCTCGGCTTCCTTCTCCTCGAGATCCTCGAAGAAGTCCGCGCGATCGTCCGGATCCATCTCGGTGAGAAGCTCAGCCGCAGCCTCTTGCTTCACACCACGCAGCACAACCAGCTGTCGCTCCGGAGTGAGTCGCTCGATCACATCGGCACCAATGTCGGTGGGCAATGCCTCAAGCAAGAGCACGACGTCTTCTTCGGGAAGGTCCTCGAGAAGCTCTGCAACGTCCTCCGGATGAAACTCTTCAAACGCTTCCGAGAGCGCTTCCGGATCGGCGATCATGGCCTTCAGATCCGGCCCCAGTAGAGTCGCAAGGCGCATCAGAGCTTGGCGTCCGGATTCTTCTTTCGAAAGCGCATGTTCAACAGTTCGATGATTAGCGCGAAGCTCATCGCAAAGTAGATGTAGCGCTTATCGAGATGCTGTCCGAGGCCTTCGGCGACGAGTAGAACGCCGATCAAAAGAAGGAACGCCAACGCCAGGATCTTCATCGAAGGATGGTCGTTGACGAAGTCGCCGACGGGTTTCGCGAACGCGAGCATGACCAGAACGGCGATGATGATCGCGACCACCATCACTTCGATATCGTCGACCATGCCTACCGCTGTGATCACCGAATCCAAGCTGAAGACGATGTCGAGAATCATGATCTGAAACACCGTGCCGACGAGGCTCTTCGACCAGCCCGACACATGCTCTTCGTCGTCGCCTTCGACCTTCTCGTAGATTTCGGTGGCGCTCTTGCCCATCAGGAAAAGCCCACCGCCTAACAAGATGAGGTCTCGCCCACTCAGTGGATAGATCCCCTCCGTAAAGGGAATCGGATCGGTCAGGTGCATGACCCAGTTGATGGTCAGCAGCAGAAGCAAGCGCGTGATCAGCGCGCCACCCAGACCCAATCGATACGCCGTCTTCTGCTGCTCTTTGGGCAGCTTCGCCGTGAGAATGGCGATGAAGACGATGTTGTCGATCCCGAGAACGATCTCGAGCGCGCACAACGAGGCGAGCGCAATCCAAGCGTCTGCAGTGCTGAAGACCTCCAACATCGAGGCCTGGTTTTACCACGTCCGGCGAACCGAACGGTCAAGCATCAGAACGCGATGTCGTAGAGTTCGCCGTACTTGCGCTTGAGGTGACGAACAAAGGGTTCGATTCCAAGAGGCTTCCCGGTCGCGCGCTGAATCAGATCGTCAGGTAGGTAGCGAGCGCCGTGCTTGTGCACGTTCTCTGCGAGCCACGCGCGAAGTGGTGCGAACTCACCCTGCATGATCTGATCGTCGAGCGTGGGAAGACTCTCGCGAGCCGCCTCAAAGAACTGCGCGGCCATCAGGTTGCCAAGTGTGTAGCCCTGGAACGTGCCACCCACACTCATGCAATACCAGTGCACGTCTTGCATGCATCCGCGCGTATCGTTGGGCGGGGTCACACCGAGATCGGACTTCATGCGTTCGTTCCACGCATCGGGGAGATCAGAAACGGGCAACGTGCCTTCCAGCAGCTGCGCTTCGAGCTCGAAACGAAGCATCACGTGGAGGTTGTAGGTGACCTCGTCGGACTCGGTACGAATCAGCGAACGCGACACATCGTTCACAGCTCGGTACAGCTCATCGAGACTGACCTTGCCAAGCTGTTCCGGGAACGTCTGCTGAAGCTGCGGATAAAAGCACACCCAGAAGGGCTTGCTGCGCGCCACGAGGTTTTCCCACAGTCGCGACTGGCTTTCGTGAACACCGATCGACGTACCTTCGCCCAGCGGTGTCCCGTCAAAGGTCGTGTCGATGTGTTGCTCGTACATCGCATGACCCGCTTCGTGCACCGTGCCTAAGAGCGCGGGCTCCAGGTCGTTGGGGTTCACACGCGTGGTGATCCGAATGTCGTTGGCGGCAAAGCGAATCATGAAGGGATGGTGCGTGAGATCCTGACGACCACGCTCAAAGTCGTAGCCCAGCTGTCGAATGACGCTCTCCCCAAACTTGAGCTGCTTCTGCGTGTCGTAGGGTTGCTGCAAACACGCGCGGCCGTGTGCAGGCTTGCTGAGAATTGCTTCGACGATCGGAACGAGCGCCGCGCGCAGCTCGCCAAAGAGCGCGCGAATCGACGCCGTGGTCATGCCGGGATCGAGTTTGTCGATGAAGGGATCGAGAACGTGGTCGATGCCGGTGAAGCAGTCGGCCCATTTGCGACTCAACTCGACGTTCTTCTCGAGGTAGGGCTGAATGGCCTTGAAGTCGTTCGCCGGTTTTGCCTTGGTCCACGCGACGTAGGTCTTGGCGGTGTGCTCTTGGATCTCTGCAACGAGTTCGGCGGGTACACGCGACGAGCTTTCCCAAACGCGGCGTGCACGACGATACAAGGCGCCGTCGATGGAGTCTTCGTCGGCCAGTTTCGAAAGACCGCTAAAGAGGTCGGTCATCTTCGGCGAGACCAGGCGTTCGTGTGCGAGCTTGCCGAGCAAGGCGATCTGACGACCGCGTGCATCAGCACCGGCCGAGGGCATGTACGTCGACTGGTCCCACTCGAGAACCGCAGCGGCCATCTTCAGGTCGTGAATCGCTTGTAGCTCTTGCTTCAACTCACTCAGCGTGGCGCTCATCGCCGAAGCGTACGCTGTCTTGTCCGCTACGCAATTCGACCCACCGCTAGTGCACAACTGGGTTGTCGTTGTGCACGAGGATCACTTTGGCCCTCGAAAACACCGGAAAGAGCCGTGGCATGTCTCCTGCGATGCATCCGTGCACATCAGGAGGATGCATGAAGAACTTGTCCTATGCCCTTTTCGTTTCGCTGCTCGCATTGGGCGCGTGCAGCAGTAGCGGAGATGAACCCGAGTGCGATGCGCTTTGCGACCGCACACCGACAGCCACGCCGATTCAAGGTGCGTGCGTGAGCGATTTCATCACGCGACAGGGATACAACACCGACCATCCGGACTGCGTGCGTCTCTCCGAAGCCTTTGCTGCAGGCACTGCGACCGCCGGGATGTGCCGCACGTGTTACGACGCGATCAACGTCAGTGGCTCCGACTGCGCGGCCGCGGAGTCGCTTTGCTTTGGCGGAGGCATGCCCGACAGTGGTCCCGGCCTCGATTCGGGTCCCATGCCTGGCGACGACGCAGGTCCTGGACTCGACTCAGGCCCAGGTGATCCCGATGCAGGTCCCGGCGACCCTGATGCGGGACCCGGCGATCCTGATGCCGGTCCCGGCGACGTTGTGACGACCTGTGCGCAAGCGTGCGCCTTGACGCCGGAAGCCAGTGCCGCAGAGGGGCTGTGCACCACCGAAGCTGTGGAAGGCCTTGGCTACGATACCGACAACATTCCTTGCGACATCTTCGGAGCTGCGTTCGCAGCGGGGATCGCAACGCCCGACCAGTGCAACGCTTGCTACGGGGCGATCAGCATCACCGATGAAGATTGCGCAGCGGTTCACGCCGCCTGTTTCTGACGCGACCTCAATGAGACGAACGGCGCGCAGCGAGTTGCTGCGCGCCGTCTGTCGTTACTCGGGGGTGATGACGAACTGAAACGTGCCGGTCCCCGGCTCCTGAACAGTGGCCACGAATGTCACGCTCGCGCCGTCAGGAACGGTGTACGACGCTTCGGCAGCATCGATGACCAAGTCGCTGCTCACGGCTGCGCATGCGGTTGCATCTGCCGGGATTTCGGTCCCGTCATAAATCACGACCGCCGGTCGAAGTTCTTCGTCGCCGACAAGCATCTCGAACAGCACGTCAAGATCGCCACCGGTGTCGTTCACGTAGCAAACGCTGTCGTACGCCACGGTGTCTTCGCCAAGCCCCGTCGCTGGGCATTCCTCACCGGTCGGACGCATCCAGGTCGGAGATTCAGCGGTCAACTCAGACGGGATGGCGTCGGGGAGATCGGGACTGGGACCAGACAGAGGAAAGCAGGTGACGCCAGCATCGGCTTCACCTGCGTCGTCCGAACCCGCGTCGTCGCCGCCCGCATCATCGCCACCTGCGTCATCGTTGCCTGCGTCGTCACCACCGGCGTCATCCATCGCCGAGTCGGGTGTCCCACTGTCGGTGCCGGCATCCGGTGACGCGTCGTCGTCGCCGCATGCGAGTGAAAGGATCAATGTAAGAAATAGAATCAAGCGCATGCCGCAAGGTTACCTCATGGATCGCGAACTCGACGCCTATTGACTGCGAACCGTCGTGCCCATGCCCATGCCCGTGCCCGACAGGCGGCCTGGGATGAGACATAGGAGTCATCCCATCCCACGAATGCAAACGCGATCCCGATCCGCTCGTTGGGCAAAGGCAGGGGCAAGGGCAAGGGCACGACGTTCAGCCGGTCGCCGACTCCGATGTGATCGTCTCTCACCTCAGTGACGCGAGAAGAGGAAGAGGAATACGAACGGGCACGATAGTGGGGTCGCCGCGCGACGCGTCGCGAACCAACTCGGACTCCCCTTCCTGTTCCTCTTCCTGTTCCCGCGCTGCAGTTGGGGGGCCGAAGCGAACGCGTCTTCCCAAGACCAGCGGAACGTCGTGCCCATGCCCATGCCCATGCCCGTGCCCGACAGGCGGCTAGGATGACATCGACGTAGGAGTCATCGCATCGCTTCCTCCCACGAATGCAAAGACGATCCCGATCCGCTCGTTGGGCAAAGGCAGGGGCAAGGGCAAGGGCACGACGTTCAGCCGGTCGCCGACGCCGATGTGATCGTCTCTCACCTCAGTGACGCGGGAAGAGGAAGAGGAATAGGAACGGGCACGATAGTGGGGCCGCCGCCGACGCGTCGCGGACGAACTCGGACTCCCGTTCCTGTTCCTCTTCCTGTTCCCGCGCTGCAGTTTGGGGGTGCCGAAGCGAACGCGTCTTCCCAAGACCGGCGGAACGTGGTGCCCGTGCCCATGCCCCTGCCCGTGCCCAACAAGCGTCTGGGATGGCATCGGCGTAAGAGTCATCCCAGTCGCTGCGAAGTCCACAAAAGGATCAGCGACAGTTGGATAGGTACTGTGGATGCTGCCCGTTGCGCAGCAGTGCAATCGCGCACTGACGATCCACTCCCCGACAGTGGTTCAAGTACTGCGGATGATGACCACGGCCGAGCAGTTCGGCTGCACAGTAGGGTTCCGCGCCTTCGCAGTGACGCAGGTACTGCGGGTGATGTCCTGCGTCGAGCAACACGGTTCGACAGTTGGGTGCTTGTTGCTGTTGACGCACCTGCCGACGCTGCTGACGCGGTGGGTTCTGACCAACCACCTGCTGACGCTGAGGACGATGCTCGGTCAGCTGCACCGCGTAGCGGGTCCGACGGTTGGCCTGGTACGTACCCACGTACACGGCGTACACACCGGCCGGAAACTGACCGGCGAGCCGCGGGTTGTGACCGCCTGCGCTATCGTCGTCACACCAGACCTGTCCGTTGGGTGTGACGATCGCGAGAGTCGTGTCCTCGTTCGCGGTCACATCCACGCGGAAGTAACGCATGCCCTGCGGGAGTGTGACGACGTGCTGCGGATTGCGACTCCAGAATCCAGGACACACGTCGGGCATTCCCAGACGACGTGAGCTGATTCGACCACTTGCTCGACCGTTGAGCACGTACGGGTCCGGCATAAAACCCGGATTCAGCGCGACGCTGTCTTGGTTGGCTTCTTCGGCTTCGAACGCCATGCGGTTCACAACGACCGGTTGTGCAGTCGCACGAATCTGAGGTGGCGGCTGACGACGCAGGTACTCCGCATCGGCTTGCGCTTGTGCACGCTGTGCGTCCGCTTGTGCGGCTTCGGTACGCAAACGCTCACGTTCGGTGGCTTGGCGATCGCGCTCCATTTGCGCCCATCGTTGACGACGGTTCTCACGACGCTGAGCACGCGCTTCACGATTGCGCTCACGTTCCTGAGCACGAGCAACTTCCGCCTGACGATCCGTTTCGGCTTGTTCCATGGCGAGTTGGTGCTCGCGTTCCGCTTCGACCGCTTCCTGGGCTTCGCGTGCGGGTCGTCCAAGCTCACTTTGAATCTCGCGTTCGAGCCGCTGCACGTAGCGACCGTAGTGTGGCGAGATCACTTCCTGCTGGGTTTGCGGATCGACCTGGTAGTCGAGACCCGCGCTTTCGACGTGGCTGATCAAGAACTGCTCGGCCGAGTATTCGACCATCACCTTGATGCTGAGCCGACCGCGATCGTAGCGAGCGATGATCCGACCATCGTCTTCGCCTTCGACCACGTAGCGTTGGGCTTGGAGACCCCGCGCGATCGCGTCTCGAATCGCGGTGGTGTCGTCGGTTTGGGTGATCATGTTTCCTCGTGCCGCACCCACGGCGACGAGACGGCTTCCACAACCGCCCATAGCGACGGCGAGAGTGAGCGCGATGATGGTGTACGGCTTCTGCACGGCATTCCTCCTGGCTGGTGCGGCCCGAGGACGCAGGCGGAGGAACTTCGTCGCAGGTTTTTTTTGGGCCTAGAGCGACGGGGGAGGAGGAGGCTGCGGAATCTCGTGCGCGGTCGACTCGATATTGGTGTCGTTGTCATACGTCACGCCGTTGGTTAGACGCCGCACGTCGTAGCCCTCGACCTGGACACATGCGCCCACGGTCGCGCCAAGGATCTCGCCGCCGGTGAGATCGATCGACCCACCAAACGCCAGTTGCACGCCACACAAGGGTGCGTCGTACACGCGCAGGTTCGTCGCGGTCACGACCGCATCGAAGTACGCCCCCACACCGATACCACCCGGTGCACTGCTGCATGTGTCCACGGCGCACGGTCGTTCCAGCGTTTCGTCGACCGTCACATTGACCAAGTCGAGTGTTCCGCCGCGTGCTTCGATACCCGCTTCCAACGCGCGCACGATGTTCGCTCTCTCGACGGTCACGAACGCATCATCGATGGTTAGCGCCCGTCCAAAACTCGGTCGGCCATCCAAATCGCCACCGGGCAACGCGTCGATCACCGTGACGTCCTGCGCACTGAGACGTGATTCGCGCGCATCGATGCCAAGACCACGCGCCATCGAAACCGAGGCACGTTCGAGCGTTCCCTCCATGCCCTCCTGCAACAGCAGGCCGTAGCCAAAGCGAACGCCGCCCGCACTGGCGCGAACATCCAAGTCGCTTATCGAAAACGCAGTCGGGTTTTCTAGAGGGTCAGGTTCGGGCTCGGGATCGAACGGGTCGGTAAACACAAACGGCCCACTGAGAGTCACGCCCGAGTCACCGCCAACCACCACCACGCGCTCGAGCGTGACGTCGCTGCCAATCGTTCCGACGCCGATGTTCTCTGCCCAAACGAACCCTTCGCCTTGGTTGACGACAACCGCATCACGCAGCACGAGCGTCGAGTCATCGGCGTTCACAGTCCAACTCTCACCACGAACGAACGCACGCTGCACAGTGAGGTCGGCGTTTCGAGTCGAGATAAGTTGGCCACCAGGAGGATCGATCACGGTGACTTCGTCGACGTAGATGTCCTCCGCGACGGCCATTCCACCGGTGACTTCGAGTGCGATGTTGGACGCACCACGCAAGTCCGCACGACGCAGTGTCAGCGACCCCGCCAACAAGTTCACCCCAGAGCCCTGCAGCAGGGGTTCGATACCCGTGTTGTTGATCGCAACCAAGTCTTCGAGAGTTGCATCGCCTTCTTCGATCCACACACCGGAGCGAATGTTGTTGCGCACAACCCAGCGCGTCGCGTTGAGCGTGCCGCCATCGACGATCACACCCATGCCTCCGCTCGTGCCGCGCGAAGTCGTGTTGCGTACGACAACGTTCGATCCAGTGACGGTTCCCAGCGCGGTGATCAGCACCCCCGCACCACGTGCGCTCTCGACGATCACGTTGTTCAGCGAGAGTTCGCCGTTGGCCAACACACCAACCCCTTCGACGGGTCCGACACGCAGGTTGGACAACGCACCTTGGCGTCCGGGCGGAACCAAGACCGATGGCAGGGTGTCGTCGATTCCGCTGAACGTCAGGGTCGTTTCGCTCGGGCATCGCCCAACAATCGAGACCCCGTCCGGGATCTCGACGAACGCGTCGAACGTCCCCGCAGCCAGAGCAATCGTGTCGCCAGCGAGCGCTGTCGAAAGCGCTTCCTCGATCGTGCCCATCGGATCGCTTCGCGTCCCAACCCCGTCCGCGCCGGGTTGCACAAACACGACGTTCGGTTCCGGAAGGTCGTCGGCAAACGTGCCGGCAGGACATGCCGCGACCGGTGCACACTCCGCGGAATCCACGAAACGCGCCTGACCCGCAGGACAATCCACCCGCTCTCCCGGTGGTGCACAGTGCGGTGCCCCATCTGTCCGCTCCACCCACCCTGTTGGACATGCCCACTGCGGAGGCGTTGGCAGAGCGACCGAAACACCTGCATCAGGCTCGACGACGACGTCGATCGTCGTGTCGCTCGACGCGTCTTCGACTCCAGCATCGAGTTCGGGTGCAGCATCGTCACCACACGCGCACACCCACAACGCGCACATCCACAACACGCACGTCCACGACGCGCACACCAAGCGCTTCACGGTGTCTCCAAGAACGATGAAAGCGAGAGATCCAACCCCGACAAGACCTTTGCCATCAACGACTCGAACGCTTGTGAATCCAAGTCCAGTTCGCTCGACAGCTGCTTCTTGGTGGCCACGAACACATCGCGTCGCGCTTTGGCGATCCATCGCGCCACCGTCGCTCTATGTACCGAATACATCCGCCCAATCGTTTCGGCAGACACCTCTTCGATCAGGTAGAGACGCAACACAGTCCGACCTCGGACATCCAGCGACGCCAGCGCTTGACCAAACGCGCGCACGAAGGGTTCGCGCACTTGCTCGCGTAGCTGCGCGAGCTCCGGATCGTCCTCGATCATCGGCACGTCGAGATCCTCGGGCGGCGTAGGCAGCTCGCGGTTCTTTCCTCGCTTCGCGCTGTACGCTGCACGCGTTGCTGTGACCATCACCCAACTCGTAAGCGGTCCTCGACCAAGATAGCTCGCGATGCGCGGGGGTCGACCGTCACCGACCAAGAGTTTGATACGCACCTCCTCCATGATGGTGGAGATAAACTCGTCACTTGAATCGATTCGAGCAATCGCGCGTGGCACACGACCCATCACCGTTTCTTCGAACGCTTCAATCGCGGCGCGATGTCCAATCGAGCAGGCGTATGCGAGATACAGATCGGTCGTGTGCATCTCGTCGAGTGCGCGTCCTGGATCTTCGGCTTCGGGCGCACATGCTGCGAGGTGTTCCGCAAAATCCTCACCGCGGATGACCACGCCCGGCCACGCCGCACGCGCTTTTCGCAGGTGCTCTTCCAGCACGGGACCGAGCGCTGCGATCGCGTCGGCTTCGAGGTCGTACGCCCCAGCGATTCCGCGCAAGAAGGACTGGCCGATGTCCACGCGCGGACTCTTTCACCGATCCCCGACGTGATCCAGTCTAGGTCCCGAGTAGCTCGCGGTGCGCGGGTACGTCGGTCAAAAAGTGCTCTCGCCACATCGGGTCGCCGATCCGCCGCGCAACCGACATCAAGTACGCCCTGCCCCGAGCTCGGATCTCTTGGGCGTCTGCATCACGGCCCGCACCTTCGAGCAAGCGTGCGTGCGTGGCATAAACCTCGGCTTCGTCTTCTTCGATCGTGCCAAGCGCGTCGAGGATTTCCATCGCACGTTCGCTGTGCGCGAGTTCATTCGATGCCTCAGCCGCGAGGGCCCACGCCAGCGCTGCAATCCCACGAAGTCCAGTCGCCTCGGCGTGTTCCGCGACGGCACGCGCAGCATCCGTCCCTCCCAAAAGCCTCGCTCGGTACAACTCGATCGCGCACCCGAGTCGCGGATCTTGCGGTGCGAGTTGCTGTGCGCGTTGAAGTGCAGGCTCGACGCCTTCGATGCGACCGGAGCGATGAAGCGAGTACGCCAAGTTGGCATACGCGTACGCCGCTGCGTGGGTCATCCCCAATGCCTCGCAATCCGCGATCGCTTCACGCAGTGCACGTTCGGCTTCGTCGTAGGCTCCAAGTCGGTTGTAGGTATCGCCGAGGTTCACTTCGGCGCCTGCACGCTTACGCACATCGTCGGCGTAGAGCTCCACGGCCGCCCAGTACGCGTTGCGACGATCGCTTAGGTCTCCTCGCACAGCAGCAAGCTGTCCACGCCACACCGCGGCATCGGCACGCAACTGCGGCGCCTCCGTAAGCACGAGGCGCTCGGCTTCAAAGAAACGTGCGCTCGCATCGTCGAGTTGGCCTGCATACGCAAGTACGACAGCGTGTTTACCCAGCACCCCAGCACGAACCGCGGCGGGTACATGCAGCGACGCGGCACGTTCAAAGTGATCGCCAGCTTCGTCTAGGCGCCCGTGTCGATGGTGATGAATCGCCAGTTCGCTGAGGACTCGTGCTCGCTGCGCGTCGTCCCTGACCAACGCTTCGGCATCGCGCAGGACTTCGACTTCGCGGTCAAATGACGCCTGCAACGCGTGCGCTGCGGCCAAGAGCATCATGTGTTCAAACGTCGCCGCAGCCGTTGTCCGCACTTGTTCGCCAAGGTGTACAACGCGCGCGACGGCTCCACGCGCGGCAGCATGAAACACGGCACGCGCCAACCACTTCGGTGCCTCTTCGTGTTCGGCTTGGACGTAGTGGTCAGCAATCGCCTCCGCATCGGGCTCAGGAAGATGCGCGAGTCGTTGCGCAGACTGTTCATGCACCCACTGAAGCAACTCCGCGGGCAACAAGCGATACGCAGCTTGGGCGACGAGTGGCGAGACGATCTCAAAACCGTCACCGGTGGTTGCCAGGTGCAGCAGCTCTTTCTTCCGCAGCGATTGAATCGCGGACTCCGCAGCGTCCAAACCAAGCGCTGCTGCATCGCCGACATCGAACGGACGTCCAAACACAGCGGCGCGCTTGATTAGCTCTCGTTCGTCATCTGGCAACGCATCGAGACGCGCTGCGATCGCCGCCTCGACGCTTGGCGGCAAACTCGCGGAGCTGTGGTGCGCACGAACCACCTGGTCCACAAAGAACGGGTTTCCACCGGTCAGTTCGACCAAGTCGTCGAGCTCCTGTGCCGACAACGCCTCACCACGAACATGTTCGGCCAGCTGTGCGACGTCGCGACGCCGCAAACCGCGCAGACGTAGCGCCTCATGTCCTGCAAGCGGTGTTGCGTCGGCTCGCGTCGCCACCACGACGAACACTGGCTTTCGCGCAGCGCGTGCGAGCAGACGTTCAAGGAACCCCCACGTCGACTCGGCCACCCACTGCGCGTCGTCGACCACCAGCAACACCGGTTTTGTGGAATCCAGTACGCGGTCCATCACGGCCAGCTGAATCTGATCCGAGAGCAAGCGAACATCGGGATGCGTGGCATCAAGTTCGGGGGACGGCGTTTCGATCGTCAACGCCGATACGAGCGCGCCCAGCACATCGGGACGCGACGTCCGAACCAGCACCGGTGCATAGCTACGCGCGCGCCGAATGAGTTCGTCGAGCAAACGTGTTTTTCCTGCGCCAGGCGCACCCTGGATCACCAGGGCTGCGGCTTGTCGGTCATCGAACGCGCGTGCAAGAGCATCGTCGATTCGGGCCACCTCCGCAGCGCGACCGAGCAAGGGCGTTCGCTGTGGCCTCGATTCTGACGCAACCAGCTCGTACAAGCCTTCGAACTCTTCGTTGAACGCCAGCGCCGAGAGCATCGAACGCATGGCTGCGCTCACGAACACTCCGTGTTTGCCCTGCGCGCGTTCGAACAACGCACGAACATCCCCTTCGATCGTTTGATCATCCGGCGCCAAGCGCATCGAGTCGACGACGACCACATGTTGCTCCGACGCAATGGTTCGTGCGGCATCGAGCGCGGTTTCAAACACGCCAGACGTCCACGAGCCTTCGCCAAACACACCCGCATCGCCGAGCATTTTTCCGCCTCGATCCACGACTGCAGCTTCAACGACGTCGCGTGGAGCGTTGCTCAGCAACACCGTCACGATGCGCATCTCGCCGTGGGCGTCGACGTGTGGATGACTTGAAACCGATTGGTTCGCGAACGGCAGCAACGCAGCACGAAAGTCCCGCATGGTGGCGAAACGCGCATTCGGTTCGACCTGCATCGCGCGTGCAATGGCCGCGTTGATCGACTCGGGAACGCTCTCGACGACTGGTGGTCCGGCCCGCCGTGCACTCAACCAGCCGTCCCAGGACTTGGCCTCGTGCGGCAATGCACCGGCAAGCATCCTGTAGAGCATCACGCCGGCCGCAAAGATGTCGGCTCGTCCATCCACGCGACTCGCGTCACGCAGCTGCTCCGGCGCCATATATGCCGGTGTGCCCATCATCATGCCGGTGTGCGTACTCATCCCTCCGCTCATGCCGAGCTTCGAGATTCCGAAGTCGAGAACCTTGGGCACATCGCCGGGTTCCTCGAGGAACACGTTTGCAGGCTTGAGGTCGCGATGAACAATTCCGCGTTCGTGTGCAGCAGCCAACGCGTCCGACACCGCACAAACGATTCGAGTCGCCGCGTGCAGATCGAGAGCACCGCGTTGAGTCAAAGACTCTTCGAGATCACGGCCGCGCAACCGTTCGAACACGAGGAAGGGCGATCCATCGGGCGCCCGTCCCACGTCGAGTGCACGCACGATGTTGGGATGATCGATCGCGACCACCGCTCGTGCTTCGTTTTCGAATCGCCGCCGCACATCCGGACGGTCCGCGTACTCGGGGTGGAGGATCTTGAGCGCGACCTTGCGGCCGAGAAGAATATGCTCGGCTTCGTACACCGAACCCATTCCGCCTTTGCCCAAGAGCGCTGCGATTCGATACCGGTCGCCAAAGATCGCGCCCACGTACGGGTCTTTGTTGCGCCGTGGCCCCTTCGTTCGCTCCATCTCGCGCGCCAAAACACCCACCAGCGCGCGCAGCTCGCTACTGGCGTCGAGCTTCGCCTCGAGTTGGGCGAGTTGTTCGCCGACGAGACGCCCCGCGACGAATGCGCGGAGGATCTCCAGATCCGGCGGTTGTTGCGGGTCCGGCAAAGCTGGGCCAGCTTAGCGCAATGCGCACTGTCGTCGGCCTTCTCTGCGTTGCCTTGATGTCATGCACTTCGCGTGGCGCGCATTGCGATGTCGACGGACTGCAGCGCGCGCTCGATCGTGCCTCTCCCGGCGACACGGTTCGCGTGGGGCGCTGTCGAATCGACGGTGGCATCTCCGTACCCGACGAAGTGACGCTCCTTGGTGAAGCCAACGATGCGGAGGAGGACAACGGGATCTTCGTCGACGAAGGCACCGCCGTGACATTGGCTCCCGGCGCGACGTTGAGAAACGTCCATGTTGTGTCCGGCGGCGACACGGCTGTGCTGGTGCGCGGTGCCGGCGAGCGCACGCTGCAAGACCTGCGTGTAGAGATTCGTCGCGGGGCTGGACTCGCGGTTCGAGGTGGGACCGTCGCTGTGAGCGGTTCGACCTTTGATGGTGCGGTGGACGATCCGATGGATCCGCGCTTCGTGCGTGTCGCTGGCTTCCGAGTGGAGTCTGCGTGTCCCGATGATCTCGAGTGCGTGTGCACACCCGGCGACGTCGATGGCGAGATGGTGTGCGACACCGAAGGTCAGTGGGCGACGTGGACTGCGGTGTACGGGATCTACGCGGAAGACTCGACGCTCACTCTGACCGACGTGGAGATCTCGGATGTCGCCGAAGTCGGTGCAGCGTTTATCAACTCCACACTACAGTGGAACGGCGGTGCGGTCCGAGGTGTCGTTGGGGTGGGATCGCTGGTGCGCGGTGGCTCCGCGACCGTGGACTCAGTTCGCGTCGAATCCACATCCGAAGGACTTCGTGGCTTGGCGAGCTACGCGTGGATTGCGGTCGACGACGCCGCTATCACGAGCAACGCGCTCACGCTTGCGGACAACGATCGATACGGCTTTCTCAACGTCGATGCGACAGGAGACCACACCGATCTTGTCGCGCAGAACAACGGCGATGTTGGAGTCTGGGTCCAGAGCGACGACTTCGACTTGCACGGCACCGGCAGTATGATCGAAGCCAACGGGTTCGCCGGTGTCGTCGTTGCACAGTCGGACGGCGTCTCGATCCGTGAAGCGACCATCTCTGGCACCAGCGCGGTCCGACGAACTCTGGGCGACCTCTTTGGCGCTCAGGAGATCGGCGACGGTGTACACGTGAGCGCATCGAGCCGTGTCGCAATGAGCAACTTGAACGTACTCTCGAACGCGCGAGGCGGCATTGTCGTGGATCTACTCGGCGGTATGCCCACGTTCGACAACGTTCAAGTCGACGTCGCCGCAGGTGGGTTTGGCGCGCAAGCTGGCGACCGAAGCGGAGGAGATTTGACCATCACCAGCCCGGGTGGATGGGACACCGGGATTGCGCGCACAGCCGCGGCGGAAGCTGCGGACACCGACTTCATGGGTGTGATCGATGCGATCGGCGTCGATGCACCGGAAACGTTCCGGGATCGAATCGGAATCGTCTATCCGATGTTCTAGCGCTCCCAGTTGTAGCCCACCGCAACGACGCCCACGTCCAAAAACGGTCTGTCGTAGCGGTTGTACGAAATACTGATCGACTCGCGTCCGCGTGCCTCGTTGATCGCGGTAAAGAGCACGAGCTTGAGGTTCCACTCGTGCGCGGTAAACGCGCCAAGGTCGGAATCTGCGGTTCGAAAAGGGTCGGACTCAAGCTCCGCCGCTGTAATGAACGTCGTAAAGAAGCTTGGGCTTGTTTGGTCGTGCCAGCGATAACCAAAACGCACGTACACGTTGCGCGACAGCCACTGAAACGCTTCGAGTTCGAACGTGTGAGCTTCAACGTCAAAGTCGTCGTTGTAGTAGCGATAGCGGCCGCGCAAGGTTGAGCGCGAAGCCGGAATGTGTTGAGCAACCTCGCCCCACAACGCATGGCGTAATCGTCGATCGGGGAAGATCTCCTCGGGTCTCGCAGAACGACGTTCGGTTGGAATCGAGTTCCACGTCTGCTCCAAACGATGCCACTGGTACGTCAGGTCGTAACCGCCCATCACGAGCGTGGTCGGTGTAAGCGTTTGCGACCCTGAAAGACTGGCATGCACACGGCTGCGATGCGTGAGTCCAAAATCGAACCCTTGCGGACTGAGTGGATCAAACCAGTCGACGCCCGCGTTGACCTGTAGCGAGATGGTCGCGTTGTCTTGTGCGAGTTCACGCCGGTACCCGAGACCACCAAGGCCGCCTTTGAGGTACTCCTCGATGTGCACCATGTAGCGAAACGTCAGTTGGTCGTCGTCCGTAGGCTCAAACTGCGTACGAACGTCGAGTTCCAACGCTTCGTTCACGCGTGAGGCACTCGAAACCGCGTCCAGCGCATCCGCAGAGGCACTCGTGACGATGTCGACTGGCATGGTCACAACGTGTCGCGTGCGCTCGTTTTGCCGAACGCCCAGTTGGAGAGTGGGTGACACGACGTAGAGCCGCTCGCTTCCACGCTGGACGCCGTCGATCGTGCGCACGTTCGCTTGGCTTTGCGCGCCCCACCCGCTTTGGTCGTAGTACGCCAAACGAGCCCGGACCGTTTCAATGCTCCAGCCCTCGTCGTCGTCATCTTGGGCAAACGCGACGTTGCTCGAGATCACGTTGCTCGAGATCACGCAGACGAAGAAGAGCAGTGCTTTAGTTCGAGCAGGCACAGCCCCCACCGGATGCAGAACCAAAGCCGCCGCCGGCAGCTTCGCGTGCGGTGTGAAGTTTGCGGATATTCTGCGACTCGATCGGATCCGGCGAAGCCGCCATGGTCGGATCGGCTAAGTGCTCGCGGTTGTGTGGCGGCACGATCGCGCAGCCGACCAAAGTGAGAAGTCCGACGAACAACCAAACGCGCATGCGAGGTTGATAGCCTCCGCTGCCGCGTGGGTCCAACCTTTAGCGTCGATCAAGCATCCAAAGCATCAGCGACGCGCGTCGACCTTCCATCAGATTTCGGAAGCGGCGTGCAATCGCGCGTTGCTCTCGCGCAACGTCGGGCATCCCTGCACGCTCGGCAGCAACAGCACGCGCTGCACTGTCGCAGAAATGCTCGCGGAAAGTACCGAGCACCGGCCGGTCGTGCCCGTATCGGATCAGGTGTTCGCCTCGGTCTGTTCGGGCGTGAAAACGCAACAACTCGGTTCGATCGTGGGTTGCGTTGGACCACGCTGCTTCCGCCATGTCGTCGGTAAGCTCCGGGCGATACACCCGCGAGTTCCACATGCTCAGCAGTTCCTGCAGCTCGTTCTCTTGCGCGATCGGTCCTGCCCGCTCCATCAACGCGACGTACTGCGCGGCTTGAACAGGTCTGCCATCCATCGCTTCGATGAGCGCTCGGCGTGCAGCAAGTCGCGCTACCACTTCCCGGTGTGGCATGTCCTGCGGGTCGCGCCCCTGACGCACCAACTTCGAAAGCACGGCACGCTCCAAGCCGGGCGCTGCATTGGGATCGATGGGGCACGTTGCTTGGTCGGGCAAACCAAGCTCAGCACGAGCTTCGTTGGTGAGGTCGAGCTTTGCGGTGGGGTCGAGTTCCAACACGCGCAAATGCGCGACCGACGATCGCACCATGATTCGCAGCGCCTCTGGATTGCTCTCCTCGCTGGCTTGCAAAACCATGCATGACTCGGCCGGAATCCCGAAGTCCACCGAGCGACCCGCACGGCGATCCGCAGCTTCGGCAACACAATCGTGCGGTCGTCGCCACACCGTTCGTAGTTCAGCCGCCGCAGTCCGCCAGCGTGCACGAGCCAGATGCGCTCGGGACGCACCGCGCGCGTGCTCCGAAACGCTCATCTCAATCGCGTTGGTGGGGGAGTAGATCAGATCCAACTCCGAACGCACCTGCTGAAGCGCCACCGATGCGTGCGCCATATCCCCAAGCGCGTAATGAGCACGCGCGGCGGCCAACTGCGCACTGGGATGGTCACACTGCTCAGCAAGTTCGATGGCGCGCTCGTAGTCGCCGTGCTCTGCCCAGAGCATCGCAGGTCCCTGACACCCATCTTGCGCGGCAACCAACACTGCAAGTTGCTCGATTCTCTCCGGGTCGGGTTCGGCGTGCCAGATGCGCCGCAACGACTCCAACGCTTGATCACGATGCAGCGGCGTTGCCGCGAGCGCTGTGGCCAAGTCTTCGGAGTCCGCACTCGCCAAGTGGGTTGGCGGCATCAGGCTGTGAAGCAGAGTGGCGGCTCCAATGAACACGCCGACGAAAACCATGCCGCCTAGCGACGCGCCGATGGCAAGGCGATCCCACCCTGCAAGCGCCATCGAGGGAGTACCCACGCTGCCGATTGTCAGCGGACGCTGCGCCGTACCTTCCAACGTCCAGCGACCTTGCGTCTCTCGATAGCCTGACTCGTCTTGCGCTGCCGCACGTCGCAGCACTCCGTGCACCTGCACCCGATCGCCGCTCTTGAGCGATCGAATTACGTAGTGCTGACCTTCGAGTTGACTTGCCACCAAGGGTCCGTCCGGCAGGGCACAAACGCGGGCATGCAATGCGTCGTCGTTCCTCTGGAACGTGGCGCGCGGTCGCACCTCGGAACTGCCAACCAAGAGTTCGAGCGGCCCATCGAGTTCGATCCGTTGACCTTCGACCTCCACGGAGAACGCGCCTTGATCGACCGCGTGATGACTCAGCCCTTGAATGCAGGCCAACGCTGCACCATCCACGAGCACGGATGTACTGGTGGTGACCAGCGTACCTTCGACGATGGAGTTGGCCCCCGCCTCAAAGCGATCCACCCGCGTGGGCGACAAGCGCCACGCGCGCGATTCACGTCGTGCGGCGCGTCGCGGCTGTGACCACTTCCACCACGCGAACAACACTACACTCAAGACGAACGCGACCTGCCAGATCGCATCACCCCAGGAGACCCAGGTAGGAAGTGCGTCCACGCTGTTGCTGAGCCTAGCCGATCAGCGGCGGGCAGCTGTGCGTCACATCGACGCCCAAAACCCGCGGCGTGATGACCATCGTCGAAGACATGCGCTCGGCACTGAGCGAAATCTCCAACAAGAGGAACCGAGCAGGTGTCACGCCCGCTGCGGTCAACGCCTCTCCGACGAAGAGCGGCGAAGCATCCGGCGGAACGGAACCGATGTTGACCCAATCCGCGGCATCCAACCCGTCGCGCGTTTCAGCCGTCTTGACTCGGAAACTCACGCTGGTTCCCGCAGGCGTCTCTGCTTCGAAGCGCAACTCGCCCCACTCGGGCGCTGTTCCGTCGGGACATGCTTCGAACACATGGCGATAGAACCCGCGCGGGTTGGTCGCCAAACGAAGCTGAAGTCCAGTCATGTCGGAGTAGGTGTATGGCGTGACGATCGAGCTGGCGATTCCGCGTTCCACTGTCGCGACGTCGATCGTGGCTCCCGGTGTGACTACGACAGCCTCGTTCGTCTGCGTGATCGACCAGATCTTTCCTTCACCATCGACGGCCATTCCCTTGTTGGATGTGCCTTCGGTTCCGGCCACGATCTGCCACATCGTCGGTGTCTCGGCGTCGACACGCACCACACCACGAGTTTGGGAAGCACCCCACACCCAGCCTGCTGCGTCTGCTGCGATTCCATGCACCGCGATTCCACCGGCATACGAAAGGTTGGTTCGCTGCCAACGACTTCCCACGGCGGCTGCAGGGTCGTACCGACCGATGTCGTTGCCGCCCAGCCAAACTCGCTGGTTGAAGTCGACTGTGATGCCGTACGGCAAACCACCAATGGGAGCCGGCACGGTCTGTTTCACACACGCGTCGCCCGCACCTTCACCGTCACATACGGCATCGGCGCAACTTGCTTCGTCCACACAACGCGTGGTGTCGACGCGACCGAGGCGCTGCCCGTCACGAGTGGACACCCAGAGGTTGCCGGAGCCGTCGAGTGCGAAGCCGTAGGGGCGCGCGGGAGCAGGGGTCGCAAAGAGAATGGCTCCGGTGACACCGTCGAGCTTCGCGATCATCTGCGTGTTGTATCCACCAACCCACACGTACTGGAGCAACTCGCCGTCCGGTCCTTCGACATCTTGCGCAGCCACGGCACGCACGCGGTTTTCGCCAGGGAACACAGGCGAAAGATCGGTGTTCCAAAGAATGCAATCGTCTTCACCCCAGGTACCGAGATGCGTTCCGTCCAGCGAGGTGGTGATCGATCCGTCGCCGTTGGTATCCGGGCAATCTTCACCGAGCACCGAAATGCGCGAGATGGTGTTGCCGCCTCGGTTGCCCACGTAGACATCGCCCAAGCTGTTGACGCTGGTGCGTGAGGGATCGTTGCCCGTGCCAGCGGGACCCGAGAGGTAGCGACCTTCTTCGACGTACGTCTCGGTGTTGAAGCGCGACACCGTTCCCTGTGCGGTGTTTGCGATCCAGATGAAGTTCGTGTTGATGCGCGTGGAGTCCAGGATCAACGCCCCATCGTCGTCCAAGCCCACGCCATCGGATTCATCGGTGTCCGGATCGAAGGGGTCGTCCCCGTCAGGTCCAAGGTCTTCCAGACGGCACGATGAGTCGCAGTCCCCACACTCGCTCAACACACCGTTGTCCGCGACACCGTCGCAGTCGTTGTCCATGCCGTCACAAACCTCAACTCCGGTTTGCGTGCGATCATCCGGATCGCAGTCCTCGCCGCGCGAACAACCGGGGCCGTAACCGTCGCCGTCCGTGTCCTCGCATCCGGGCTCGTTGGTATCGATCCCTGCGTCGGGTGTGATGTCGACACAGATCATGTCGACGCAGCGTTGATCTGCTGGACAGTCAACATTGGTGACGCAAGGGCGTGCGGGTGGCGCAGAGCCGCCACAATCACACGCCGCAATGGGTAGAACGAACCACAACCACCCGAACCGACGCATCGGAACCTCCGGAAATTTTGGGGACGCTTAAGAGTAACCGTTCCTCTCTTGCGGGGCGATTCTCCCGCTCACAAACCTCACGAATGTCTCAAGTTGGTGAGATCAGGGAGAGATCGCGACCAGCTGCACGACGGCTTCGCCGGCCTCTCGAGACGCCTGAAGGTCGACACGAGCGTCGAGATGCCACTCATGGTCGCCCGCAGGATCCGAAAGAATCTGCCGAACCCGCCACTCGGCGTCGCCCGTTTCGATCAAGCAGTGCTTCGGCGCACGCGCCATCGGGTCCACGTAGATGGCATCGTGTCGCTCCCAATACGGCCCCATCGTGCTCTCGATCGTGGGCGGATCCCACCCGGTCAGCGAGGCCGCGCGCGTGTAGTTCCGCCGCGCCAACGCTTGAACGACCCGCCACACCGCGTTGCGCACCAACACGGTAAACCCACGCACTGAACGCGTGACATCGTCGTCATCCTCTGCTTGAGGTGCAGCGGGTACGTACTCCGGATCCATCAGCTGTTCCCACTCGTCGATCAAACTCGAGTCGACGCTGCGAACCACCCCACCCAACCACTCGGTGACGTCGATCACTTCAGGCGTCTTGGCGTTCTCGGGCACGTTTTGAACCATGGTCTTGTACGCACTCGAGAGATAACGAAGCAGCACACCTTCGCTGCGTCGTAGTCCGTACTCTTTGATGTACTCCTTGAACGAGAGGCCTTGCTCGTAGAGATCGCGCGCGATGCTCTTGGGCCGCACGGTGTCGTTGCCGACCCAGGGATGGTGCTTTCGGAAAGTCTCAAACGTCTCGTACACCAGTTCGACGTTCGGTTTGGGCACGTCGATCTCGTCGAGCTTCTTCATGCGCTCGTCGTATTCGATTCCAGCCGCTTTCATCTGCGCAACAGCACGCCCCTTCAACGTGTCGAGTTGTCCGCGCAGCACCGCGTGGGGATCTTCAAGCGTGGCTTCGACCAAGGTCAGGACATCCAGCGCATACTCATTCGACTCGTCATCGAGCACGTCGATCACTTCGATCACCCACAGGCTCAACGCGTGGTTCATCGAGAAGTCGCTCTGGAGGTCGCTGGCGATTCGCGCGCCAAACGGACCGAGCTCGATCAGGTTGGCATCGACCAGGCTGCGCATGAGCTGAATTGCTTTTCGGCCATGGCGGAACTGGTGTTTCCGCGCTTCGTGACTGGACGCGATCAACGAACGCAACGCGCGACAACCGGTCTTGGGTGCTGCATCGCCGGACTGACGAGACAACACGTTGAGCACCAACGCATGGTTGACCGAAAACCGGCTCCGCAGTTTCTCTGGCTCGCTTTCGATCAAGCGTTGAAAGGTGTTCTCGTCCCAATGCGCGTAGCCGCGTTCGGGCGCTTTCTTGGTCTTGAGCTTGCGTAACTTCTTCGCATCACCTTCGACTTTTTGCCGCGCGATCAGGTTTTCGATCACGTGCTCAGGTGCTTGCGCCACGACCGATCCCGCATCGTCGAACCCTTTGCGACCCGCGCGGCCTGCGATCTGTTGAAAGTCGCGCACGCTCAGCACGGCGGTTTTCTCGCCGTCGTACTTGCACAGCTGCGTGAAGAGCACGGTGCGAATCGGGATGTTTACACCCACACCAAGCGTGTCGGTTCCACAGATGATCTTGAGCAAACCACGTTGAGCGAGTTGCTCCACGATGCGGCGGTACTTCGGAAGCATACCGGCGTGGTGCACGCCCACACCGTGTCCCAACCACCGCCGCAGCTCTTTTCCAAACGGACTATCGAATCGCTTCGACTTGAGCAGTTCTTTGATCTCGCCCTTCTGCTCCTTGGACAGAAAGTCGATGCTCATCAGCGATTGCGCACGCTCGGCCGCAGAGCGCTGCGTGAAGTGCACGATGTAGATCGGTACTTTGCCTGCTTCGAGCAGGTTCCCGATCGCCTCATGCATGCGTTTGGTCGAATAGGTGTAGTCGAGCGGCACCGGCCGATCGCGCGTTTTGACCAACGCAGTTTCCACACCCGTCAACGTGGTGAGAGTCTCTTCGAAGCGCGCCGTTTCACCCAGCGTCGCGCTCATCAAAAGGAACTTGGACTGAGGCAACGTAAGCAAGGGGATCTGCCACGCGTTGCCGCGGTCACGATCGGAGTAGAAGTGGAACTCGTCCATTACGACGTAGTCCACATCCGCTGCTTTTCCTTGGCGCAACGCCAGGTTCGACAGGATCTCCGCCGTTGCACAGATGACTGGTGCGTCGTCGTTGACCGTCGCGTCGCCCGTCATCAACCCGACGTTGTCAGCACCAAGCGTCTCGCAAAGCGCAAAGAACTTCTCGTTGACCAACGCTTTGATCGGCGCCGTGTAAAACGAGACTTTCTTCTCCGCCAAACCCTTGTAGTGAAGCGCGAGAGCGACGAGCGACTTTCCGCTTCCGGTTGGGGTGTTGAGGATGACGTTCTTATCCGCGAAGAGTTCGAGGATCGCTTCTTCCTGCGCGGGATAGAGCGAGAGGCCTTTGCTCTCGGCGTAACCGAGAAAGCCATCCAACAACGAATCCGCATCCGCGTTCTTGGGAATGAACGCACCAATCTCCGAATCACTCACCAAAACACACACGCGTGGGCACGAGTCGATCCTCCGATCCGCCGACACCGAGTTGGAGCATGTCGTTGGCGCCCCAACACCACAAACCACCAGCACGATCAGCAGCACAACTGTGTTGCTGACCCAAGCGCACTAGCGTCCAACCCCCGCCGCCTTCGCGTGGGGGTTCAAGTCGTTGCGGAACCGGCGTAGACGTCATGTTTCCGTTGCCGAGTTGACCGCGTCGGTTGGGACCAAAGCACACGATTTGTCCTTCAGTCGTCAACGCACAGGTGTGGTTTGACGCGTCAACGTCGTTCGCAAACACACCGTCGATCAGGAAGGGCGTTGCCACAATCACGCCGTCGTCGGGAACACCCGTCGCAAATTCCGAGTTGCTTGCTCCATCCGCCAGGTTCTTTCCCCAACACCCCAGCTGGTTCGCGCTGTCGATTGCACACGCGTGGAAGTTGCCACCGCCAAACGCGCGGAACGTTCCAGGAATCAAGACGGGAATCGGTGTTGGCGGAAAGGGCTCGCCGCGCGCCATCGTCGCGTAACTGTCGTCGCCCCAACACAAAAGTCCGCCTGCAAAACCACAGCTAAAGCGTCCGCCCAACTCGATCACACCAAACGCCAAACCATCATCGTAGGGCGTGGGAACGGTAATCGTCGCAGGGCCAGTCCCCGACACCGCCAACTCGTCGTTGCGTCCCCAGCATTGAATGCGCGAACCGGTCGTGACTGCGCACGCGTGTTCGTTGCCGACCGACATATCGCTAAAACTAAATGCGGAGTTGATGCGCTGTGGCGTGGGCATGCCTGCTACCGACGAGCCAATCCCAAGCTGGCCTGCGCTGTTCGACCCCCAACAACGCACTTCGCCGCTATCGCTAATCGCACACGTCGTTCGTGCTTGTCCGTCGACGCGACTCCAGTCGGTTTCGGTCGCGATGCGCACCGGTGAATCCGACACACCCGTCATCGACCCGTTACCGATCTCACCAATGGTCGAGGTTCCCCAACAAAACAGCTCGCCTCCACGAATCGCGCACGAATGACTGGTGCCGCCCATGATGCTGGTGACTTCAGAGGGCGGAATACACACACCGTCTGAGCCACAGGTGTCTTCCGGACAGCATCCCTCGCATTCCATTCCACCGTCGTCTGGCATTCCGTCGATGCAGCGTCCAGCGCTGCAGACTTGCATTCCGTTGCACGCGGGCGCGAAGGGCGCGGGTTGGACGGCAACCTCGGTCACCACGGTCATGTTCGAGGGCAGACTCACATCGCGACACCCGGTTCCGCGCACCTGACACATGTCATCGATCAACCGGACTTCGAATCCCCAGGTTTGTCCGTGGCCCAACTCGGGCGGCATCGCACCGGGTTCACCGCGCACCCATTGCGCTTCCCACTCCACATCACCCAAGCACCCACCACGTCGGATTCGTGCTTGGACTCCCGTAACACCCGGCAGTCCATCACCGCCAACGTCGTACACCCAGCGCAAATCGCGCACTTCGCCGCAACCGGGGGCTACAACGAGCGCCAAGAAAGGAATCCCTCGAACAATGTGGGTCAGCGTGGACCGCACGGGTGGAGTCTACTCGACTTCGACAGGGGTGCTGGGCTGCGTGGTGTTGGAACCGCCCGCCGCGGCCACCGCAACGGCAAGAATAATCACCGCCAACGCCGCAGCACCGGCACCCAATCCGATCCACAGATTTCGACGATCGCGAGGAGGCGGCGGAGCTTCGATCGGATCCTCGATGGGGGGTGGGTCTTCGATCGGCGGCGGATCCACCACGGGTTCCATTCCCCCATCAACCTCGATCGGCTCCTCAGAGCTGCCGTGTCGGGTCAGGACCGAATCGCCCGGCCCATAGGCGACCACGTAAAATGCAATCGACGCCGAAGGCGGGAACTCCGCACGACGACGCGAGGTGTCCGTGGGTTCGTAGTCTCCCTCAGCGGTTCGTCGAAACACGGCAAGTCGTTGAACGAGCCGCCCCACGTCACCGCGAACGACAACCTGAACCGTCCAACGTTCGGAGGTTGGAATCGCCGTCGCGTTTGCAGCCAACGCACTACGCGCATTGGCCCGTAGCTCATCCACGTGACGTTGCACGGCAGGCGGCGCTTCATCCCCGAGCGTGGCCTCTCGATCCAGGGAGAGCAGCGCACGAATGTCACGATCCGCTGCGCTCTCGCGGCCCGCAGCAAGCTTCGCGAGTGCCCGTCCACGCAAGATCGCCAACACGTCATCGCGAGTCAGACTCTCGGCTTCCATCGCGCGTGAGTACGCGTCGATCGCTTCGGTGAAACGCGCTTCGTCGTAGAGTGCACGCGCCGCATCCACCGATTGGGCGCTCGCGCTCGACGCCACGAGCAACGCGAGCGCGCACCCCAGCTTCATCGCAGTCCGTGACGACGCAACAAGCGGTGCAAATACGCGCGGTCAATCCCAGCTGCGCGTGCGGCTTGGCTCACATTCCCGCCATGGAATTCCAAGAGGGACCGCAAGTAGCTGCTTTCAAAGCCCGCGATCGCACGCTGTCGCGCTTCGGCGTAGCTCAGCGTGGGATCGATCGCGGTGGTTGGATCCGCTGTGTTGGTGTGGCCATGTCCAAGCGGCAACGCCTGCTCCAACACCATGCAACGCTCGAGGTGGTTGCGTAGTTCGCGGACGTTTCCGGGCCACGCGGCTTGCTCCAAGCGACGAATGAACTGCGGCGCCAAAAGCTTGTCGCGAACCTCGTCGCTTGCTCCCAGTTGATCGAGGAAGATCTTGCAGAGCATGGGGATATCGCCCTGTCGGCTACGCAGGGGCGGCAACTCCACCTTGATCACGGCGAGTCGGTAATAGAGGTCCGATCGGAACCGCCCCTCGTTGACCTCTTGGCGCAAACGTCGGTTGGTTGCGGCGACCACGCGCACATCCACCGGAAGACGCTCGGTATTTCCAAGTCGTCGGATCGTGCGTTGCTCCAACACACGCAAGAGTTTGGGCTGTAGCTCAGGCGGCAACTCCCCCAACTCGTCGAGGAACACGGTCCCGCCGTTGGCGGCTTCGAACGCACCGATGCGCTGCGCGACCGCGCCGGTAAACGAACCTTTTTCGTGTCCGAAGAGTTCGCTCTCCAAAAGCGCACCCGGAATCGCGCCGCAATCGACCACCACGAATGGACCGTCGGCGCGTTCACTCGCTTCGTGAAGTGCCTCTGCGGTCGCTTCCTTACCGGTGCCGGTTGCGCCTTCGATCAACACCGTCGAACTGGAGCTCGCGATGCGTTCGAGCACCGCGAACACGGTACGCATGGCGACCGAACGACCCAAGAGCGGACCAAATCGCTCTTTCGGGGAGATCGGAATGACGGTGCGTTCAGGAATGACGTGGAAGCGCAGCGACGCGTGTCCAAGTTGGATCGTGCTGCCTTCCTTGAGCCAGCAACTCTCGACACGCACACCGTCCACAAAGAGACCGTTGCGGCTCTCCAGGTCGTAGATGCGTACGCCCTTTTCGTCGGCGCGGATCTCACAGTGGAAACGCGAGACTGTGCGGTCTTTCAGGACAAGTTGGTTGGACGGGTGGCTCCCGATGGAGCAGCTCGCGCCTTCGGATTGATAGCCCTCGCCGGGTGGCTCTACGCGCTCGATCGAAAAGCGCTCAACCTCGAAGCTCGTCGGAGACTCTTGGTTGAACGAGGCGACCTCGGTGCTGGTCTGGGTGACTTCGTCGGCCAAATCCTGCCGAGGATATCAGAAACCCCACTCTCGGAAATCACTCCTCCGGACAAGCATGGGTGATGAAAACCAAGCTTGAAATGTTGGCTCCGCCGAACTCGTCCGATGCATGGCTCTCTCCCACAGCGGTCGTCGTTCCCGTCGTCAGGTCGAACGTGATTACGTTTCGGTCGTCGGGTGTGTGGAGGTTGTACGACCAAAGAAGTCCGCCCTCGGAGTCATAGAAGATCGGATTGGCGTGATACGTGATGTCATTGACCGAGGTCGCCACACCCGTCGTCGTGTCGAGGGTGTAAAGAGCGGTGCATCGTCGACCATCGCTGCCCGTACAGCTCGAAACGAACGCGTCCGTTCCATAAAGCACCCCGTCCACGACGGTCATCGCATCGAGTTCGCCGTCGTTGGTGTTGGTGATGGTCGCTAAGCGTGTACCAACCGCTGTCGTTGGATCGACGGCCAACAGGCTCTCGCTAAGCGGATCGGCCGGAATCGCGCCGTCCAGGCTCGCTGACATGTAGATTCGGTCGCCGTCCGGATCCCATGTACCACCCTCCATGAAGAACACCGTCGCACCAGCAACGGTAATCGGGGTCGGCGCAGCAGTGAACACACCGGTACAGGGATCGATCTCCACAAGCGCCGGTGCGGTCGTTCGCGCAGTGACGCCGTAGAGCACCGTTCCATCAGTAATCAGAAACGCGTTCTCACTCATGGACGCAACAAGTGTCGCCGCACCCGTTGTTGTATCGATCGACACCAAGTCAGCGCCGATCACGCCATAGAGTTCGCGCCGCATCATTGGACCGGTGTCAGGCGGACCTGCGTCCATGCCGGCATCTGTTCCCGCATCGGTTCCGACATCCGTTCCGACGTCGGGGGGACCGGAGTCGAATCCAGCATCTTCGGGTCCGCTATCGGTGCCGCCATCAAACCCGGCATCAAACGAGGCATCCGGCTCGACCGTTCCGTCGTCATCCCCACAAGCCAGCAGCCCCACAAGACTGATCAACACGAATGTCCGCATCAGGAGATGGTCGCTAAGCGCCCATTTTCGATCAATCACTGCAATCGAGCGAGGCTGCTACCATGCCGAGGCATGGGGGCTCGCCCCATTTCACCCAAGCCTTTTGGGCACTACACGCTCGTTGCCCGCCTTGCTTCCGGCGGTATGGGGCGGGTGTATCTCGCGAAGGATCCCGCCGGCGAGTTGGTCGCTATCAAGAGCATCCACGAGCACTTGGCCGAGCAACCCAAGTTCGTTCGGATGTTCCACGACGAAGCCCAAATCGTTTCGCGCGTCGACCACCCCAACGTCTGTCCCGTGATCGACTTCGGCGAGGAGGACGGCATCCCCTACCTGGTGATGCCCTTCTTGTCTGGCAAGCCGCTGAGCCAAGTGATCGAACGGCTGCGCCAACGCCCGCTCGACGAAAACGCGCCCTTCGTCTTTGCGCGCATCATTGCGGATGCCTGCGAAGGGTTGCACGCGGCGCATGAGCTTACCGACGACGAAGGAGAACCGCTCAAAGTCGTCCACCGTGACGTGACCCCACACAACCTCTTCGTCGGCTTTGACGGCGTGATCCGCGTGCTCGACTTTGGTGTGGCTTCGGCCGCGCGTCGTCTTGCCAGTACCGTGACGGGCGAGGTCAAGGGCAAGTTCGCGTACATGGCGCCGGAACACATCGATGGTGTGCGCACGGATCGGCGCGCAGACATCTGGTCGCTGGGTGTGGTGTTGTGGGAAGCGATTGCTGGAGAGCGACTTTTTCAGGGCGAGTCGATGGGCGACACCGTCAAGAACGTGCTGAGCGGTGCGGTTCCGAGTTTGTCGGAGTTTCGCATGGACGTTCCGCTCGGTGTCGAGGAGGTCGTATTCCGCGCACTTGCCCGTGACCGCGACGTTCGTTTTCCCAACGCGCACATCATGGGCGTGGAACTGATCGCAGCTCTCGACGAGATCGACCGTGAGGTCACGACCGACGACGTCGGTGCGTTTATGGCGGACCTGTTTCCCGAAGGTCCGCACGAAACGCGCGCGCTGATCGAAAGCGCGAATCGCGAGCCTGAGCGAAAGCAACGCGAGGATGACACCCCCGTCGTTCCAGTCAGCACGTCGTCGGATCTGCCCATCAGCGCGCTGCATCCCCGCTTGGGCCAGCTCGACGATCGTTCCGACGCCGTCACCATCTCGCGTCCCACGCCAGACAAACGACCCCCATGGTTGCCGTGGGCAATTGGTGGAGGGCTGCTTGCGTTGATTCTGGTGATTGCGGGGTTGAGCGCGGACGATCCGGAACCCGAAGTCGCGATGGCGAATCCACCGGAGCTACGACCGGGATTCGAAGTCGTTCCGCCTCCAGATATGGAACCGGAGATGACGTTCGAGTTGGAAGAAACGATGGTCGAGTCTCCGGTGCATGTTCAGACCGTGTCGAACGCGGAGACGCCGATGACCGAGCCGGTCATGGAGCCCGTCATGGAGCCGATCATGGAGGCTCAAACCGAGATGGCAGTGTCGATGATGACGCGGATGGTACGACCACGAACGCGGGGTCGGCTGAGCGTCGCAACACCCGGCGGCTGGGCGAAGGTCTATCACGCAGGACGATACTTGGGAGACAGCGCGGGCACCTGGAGCCTGCCAACCGGTTTCCAACGCGTGGAGCTTCAGCCCTTTGGACGCGGTCCGCGAAGTCGGCATCGCGTACGAATCCGACCGGGACAAGTCGAGCGGTTGAGCGTACGCGTAAGTCGCTAGCGCGCCGCGCCTGATTCGATCCACGTTCGAAACGCGGCGATGACTTCATCTGGCAAGACCGGTCCACCAACCGGCATGGCGCTTCCACAACTGGGCGCGGGGCCCATCTTCTCGATGAGAAGTGAGTTCGCTGGATCGCCAACAGAAACAATGCTGCGACCGGAGCAGTCCTCCGTGGTCGACGTCGCCAACAACTGCGCAAGTGCGACGTCAGGCGTGGACAGATCCAAGCCGGTGTCGGTTCCTGTGTGGCACCCCGAACACCACGGTCCAAGCACACCTGCGTAGAGATCGTCGAACGTGGAACCTGCGAGCTCGATACGCGGTGGTTCGGCCACGATACAGTCCCCAACACTGCCGTCGGCACAGTCCGCACCGGGTCGTGGATCCGCACCTGTACTTGTCATCTCGACCACGGGGTTTCCACACGCCAACCAGTTGCGGAGCACCGCGCGACCTTCTGGAGAGTCGATCGTAGGCAAGGGTGTTCCATCGGCACGCAGGTAACTCGGTGCGCGCGCAACCACGTCACGACCCGCTCGCCCCGGCGGCATCGAACCGTCACGCACCGTATCCAGAATCACATGTCGCCAACGCGATACGCGTCGCTGCTCGCGCTGCAGGCGCTCAGTTTGGGTCGTATCGCAACTGCCACCAAAGCGGGCATCACAGGCCAGACGCACATCGAATCCAAGGTTGTTCGGTGCACCGTAGCGAAACGAACCTTGTGCATCCGCGCCATGACAGAACGCGCCGTTGCCGCAACTGGTGTCGAGAAGCGCTTGCCCTTCGAACGCAGGTTGACCACTCAGCTCTGCAAACACCACTCGGCGTGCTGCAATGTCATCGCACTGACCAAGGTCGTTCGCACACCCGGCGAACAGAAACAGAACCATCCACCTCAAGTGAGGATCTCCGACACGTCGGTATCCGCGCGCGATTCTGCCAAGCCGTAACTCGTCACGTTCGCGCCGTACATATTGGCCAAGGTCATCAACACTTCGGCTTGCGTGCGCTGGCCACTCACGACGTGATGCACGTTTCCGCTGAGTCGCCCGCACGCATACCCCGCGAGCAACAAGGGAAAGTCCTTCATGTCGTGCGTCCAACCCGCCGAAACTTCCGACGTGGCGAACACACACATCTCATCGAGCAACGTGCCGGTGCCAGCGATCGGCACATCGCGAAAGTGCTGCAGCGTGACTGCGAACGACTCCATTGCGTACTGCACGCCTTGCGTGACCATGTCGTAGCCACCGTCGAGTGCATCAACCAAGTGCACGATGTCTTCGTGAAAGCTGCGATTGAACCGTTCGCCAAGATGCCGGTAGTACACGTGACCCGCCGGCAAGGTGAACATGTAGGTCATCACGTTGGTTAGGTCGCAGGCCAGCGCCATGGCCATCATCCGACTCATCGCGTCGTTGAGCACCATCGGTGCTTCTTCGCGATCGTCGGCCTGAATGTCGGGTGAGGGCGCTTCGATCAAGCCACATCCGCCCGCACCGCTCATTGCAAGACGCCGCTCGAGTGCACGTACACCTTCGGCATGTGCTTGCAGGCGATGACGATCCTCTGCCCCCACGTTGCGTTCGAGGCGAGTCAGGTCGTCGAGCACTCCGTCGAGCACACTTCGACGCGCTTCGCGAAGCTCAGGTGCCGTCGACGAAACGCCAAACAATCGCGCGAAGAGACGATGCGGATCGAACTCCGGGTAGTTAGGCGCCGCAGGCCCTTGGTGGGAAACCGTGTGAAGCGCGATTTGCGGACCCGCTGGCGTTGCGCGCGAAAGTCCGACTTCGATCGAGCGAAACGGAGTCGACATTCCGATCTGATTTGCAATTACCTGGTCGATCGAAGCGAGTTGGGTCGCACCGCGCTCGTCGACGTTGGCACCGGTTGTTGCACCGGCGGATCCACCAACGTGCGCACCACCGGTTTTGACCTCAAAGCCACTGAGAACCGTGAGTTGATCCTTGAACGGTGCCAGAGGCATGAGCTGATCGGACAAGGTCCACGCGTCGCCGCTTCCGCCCGAACCGGTGGGATGCCAACGCGCCGGATCGATTCCGTTGCCAAAGAACCAAAGGGCGAAGCGAGGCGGAATCGGGCTTCCGTCGGCAAGTCGCTCTCCACTCTCATCCAGTGCAGTTGCCAGCCGCGGAAGCGGAAGGGTCACCGCCACACCCGCACCGGCCAGCATTCCGCGGAGAAACATTCGGCGTGTCTTGGTCTTCATCACATCGCCTCGATCATGCGTTGGATTCCTTCGACTTCGCGCGGTGTGAGCGGCGAACCGGTGGGCGGCATCGGATCTCCATCACCACCAACTTCGGCGTGTGTGCCCTGCACCTTCTGCCAGAGGTAGCTTCGCGAAAGGTCACCCGGCGTGATCAGCGGCATGCCGATGCTCGAGGGTCGCGAAAGTCGCTCCGCCAGACCGGCATCGTTGCGCAGGTCGAGACTGCCGAGGGTTTCGCCCACATGGCAGGGCGCACAGCGCGTTCCGAACACGCGCTGCCCCACTGCGCTGACCGTGGGTTCGATCGGCAATGCGTCGTTCGGTACAGCCGCGCGTCGGAACGAAGCGGTTCCCACGAAGTAGAGAATGAAGTCGCGCAGTCGTCGACCTTCGCGCCGAAACTCGGTGGCCATCTCCTCGACAACAGCTTCGTCGGGTTCTTCGACACCATTGGCAAAGCGAAAGAGCTGACGCGTCACGCACGCTTCGGTTTCCGGACGATTGCGAAACGTGTCGGCCATCGAACGGAGCCCATCCATGTTCAGTTCAGTCGTCGAACCGTTGCTGGCCAGCGTCCACTGCACCGTGGTGTCGAGCGGGAACCCCCAGTCATCGACCAAGCGAATCCGCCCGATCGTGTCGAAGCCATCCAATGCAAAACCCAGCGGGTCCATCTGACGGTGACAACCCCCGCAACTCGCGGCGCACACGTGATGCTCTTCCATCGACTGACGCCTCGTGACGCCGTCGGGACGCTCGCAGAGATCGATCTCATCCGGTGGATCTCCGACCTCCAAGCACGCGAGGTGTTCCATCACGTACAAACCGCGTCGTGTCGGGGACGTCTCCTGCTGCTTCCCGAGTTGCGAGAGAAACGCCATCGTGCCGATCACACCTCGCCGCGGACTTTGCGCGGAATGACGCGCCGGCATCCAACCCGCTTCGTCGGCGGGACCTTCCGTCGTCAACAAGGGCGGGCCCAAGGTCATACAGTCGATGTCGCAACCGGTTTCACACTCGGTCTGACAGTCTGCGTCGTCTCCACACTCGCCCGAGCAGTCGGACCGGCATTCGCGACGACACTCTTCGGGGCTGCCACCCCCTTCTTCTTCGCGTTGGCAATCCGGCACACATCGGTCAGTGCATGAGGTCGCACATGCCGCGTCGCCACCACACTCGATATCGCACTCGGCTTGGCAGCCCGGCATGCAACCCATCTGAAAGCCTTCGCAAATCGCCGGACAGTTGACGCCGCACTCGGCCAAGCAATCTGCGTCGTCTCCGCATTCGGCCGGGCACTCGTCGTTCATGCAGATCGCGTTGCAGTCCTCGGCTTCACACTCGGTCGCACAGCCTGTTGCGCAACTGGTCTCACACGCGGCGTCACCCTCGCATTCTTCGCGACAGTTGGCGTTGCACTCGGCCTGACACACCGGCAACGCCTCGCACTCGGTGGTACACGCAGGCACGCAACCTTCAACGCACGTGTCGTCCTCGCCGCACATGTCGCGGCAGTAGTACGCGCAGTCCTCCACACAGCTGAACGCCTCTTCTTCGTCTTCGACGTTCTCGTAGCCGGGCGCAACAATGCTTGCAGCCCCACCCTCATCGTCGAAACGCAGGTTGTAGAAGATCTCCAGCTCGCGGTTCACGAACGTGCGGTCGGTGGTGAGCAGGTCCAAGTAGTCCGCGCGCTGATCGAGCACGTTGTCGACCACCATTCGGCGCAACTCCTCACGCGCTGACTCCGTCATCTTGGTCAGAAACGCGTTGAGTTCGCCGGCATCGGCCAACGCGAACTGAACTTCTTCGCTGGTGTAGACCAGCACGTCGCGCTCCAAGCGCTCCAATCGATCCAGCCGGTACCACTCGTCGACAAAGCTACGCAGGCCTTCACGTGCACGCGCGTCGTCCAACATGCGAGCTGCGTGCGTGCGAATCCCGTCCGCGGTGTCGAGTTCGCCTGCTTCGGCTGCAGCGAGGAGCGTCGCATCCGGTGGTGCGCTCCAAAGCAGGTACGACAACCGACTTGCCATGGCGTAGCCTCGAAACTCGCCGTTGGGTTCCGAGAGTTCTACGCGATAGAGGAAGTTGGGTGAAAGCAGCAGTCCGCTGACCACGCACCGCGATCCTTCGACTGCACTGCCGGAGAGTTCCGTGCATCGTGCGGCCAAGCTGCGGAGGCGTTCCGTTTCGTAGCTATCCAAGGGACGACGCCACGCTTTGGGACCCAGCTCCGCGATCAACGAGTCGATGCACGCCGCACTACTCGGGTCGCAGCCGAGCAACGCTGCACGACGTGCGTCGTCCGTGAACACACGATCGATCGAGCTCTCAACAGCAAGCGTCAGTCGCTCCACCGCGGATTGAGAGGTCACGACATCGCGCGCGCCAACGCGTGCGAAGCCGGCTCGGAACAAGTCCGGTTCGGTGACCTCGACCTCGATATCGCCCAACACGTAGCGCAGACTTCGCCGCAACTCGATCTGCGTTAAGCGCCGCAGTTCAGGTTGGTCGACACGATTTGCAAGTGGCCCTGCCGGCTCGCCGCCCGAGGGGACGCACGCCGCAACAACCACCAAACTCAACACACTCCGAAACAACACCCGTACTGAATGTATCGTCCGAATCCCCTGATATTCATGGGCAATCGCAACTTTCTTTTCTTGTCACGATCGGGGTTCGAGGGGCCACTTAGTTCATGGCGCGTGGTTTGCGATCGCGCGGATCTGGACCTCGCGTTGTGGTGTGATCATCACCGAGTGGTTTACGGGAACGCGTTCCCAATCCTCGCCTTCGCTGAGCGCTTCGCTTGCGACCAGCACTGCACCGCCATGTTCGTCGGGTTCGATCATCTGACAAAGCCCGTCCACACAGATGTATCGGCGTCCTTCGTTCACGTAGAGAGTGTTGGGTTCACCGTTCGACGCAAAGCGTGTGACGACCATGTTTGTTCCGTCGGTGACACAGAGGTTCAACTGGTGGACATCGGTCACACCGTGTTCCTTGGAGAGTTCGAGAACCCGCGCGATCGTCGCTTCGAGTGCTCCGCGCATCCGTTCGTGCTTGGTGTCTTCGGTGCGTGATGCGAGTTTGTGGCGGAACACCGCGAAGAGGGCTTCGGAGTCGGTGGTTCCTCGAACGCCGTACCAAAGCGCGTCGCCGACATCGCGAAGAAGCGGGCGCTTGAGCGTGGAGAAGCCAGCGACGCCACCGTTGTGCATGAACGCAAAGCCGTCGCCGAGGAAGGGGTGGCAGTTGAAGGGGCTTACGCCGAGTCCAGGCGATGCGGCACGAACGTGCGCCAAGATGCAGGTCGAGCGTGTGACGCGTGCGAGGTGGATCAGGTTTTCGTCGTTCCACGCCGGAGTGACTGCTCGATACGCAGCCGGTTCGTCGCTAAGACCCGGGTTGAACCAAGCGATACCGAAGCCATCACCATTGAGAGGTTCGAGGCGTTCTTGAGCGTGATAGCTCTGCTTGATGATCGAATGGGAAGGGAGAGTCGTGAGACTCTCGATGGTGATCTCAGGTCCGACGTAAGCGGCGAAGCGGCACATCCCCTGAGAGTAATGCGTCTTCGCGAGCACGACGTCGCTTTGCCAGTTGGGGGTTCATTTCGGGGACAGGGTCAGATCTGACCCGAACTCCTCCAAAAACACCCCACTTCTCCCGTAGATCACAACGCGTCGTGATCCGGCACCACATACCCGGATGGTTAGAAGACGGCTGGCTCTTGTTCTTCGGCCATGGGCCGGGAGGTGCTCCAAAGCCACAGCACGCCAACACAAAACAAGGGTCCCGCAAAACCGCTCACGAGGTGCCAGCTCGCAAACATGTCCACGTATTGAAAATACGCACGTGGCATTCCTCCACGACCCAACATCAGGTGACCGAGCACCAACACGTGTGCGCCAACGAGGATGAGTGCGAGCGCCGCACCTGCACGCTTTGTCGACCGCGGTTTCAGCGTGAACAACCAACGCGCAGCGGCTGCGAAGATCGCGAGGTGCACCCACGCCGAACGAAACAAGGTGTCGTGCACGTAGAGATCATCTTGCCGGCTAACAAACGCCAGCAGAGCAACCGCCTCCAACAGCAGCACACCCTGCACCACCAAGCACAGCGTCTCCCACCACGTCGGCATGCGACGAGCGGTTCCGGCGACAGCAAGGGTGGCAAGAAAGGTCAGATAGACGGACCAACCAGGCAGCAAGTTCGCCTCAACACCCATGGGAGCGAGCGCCAAGAGGATCAGCAAGGGCACCGTGAGTTCAGCGCTTCTCGGGAACATCGAAAGGTACGCCGCAGCGCCAACAACCCAAGGTGTCGCACCAAGCCACGACACCCCAGGCATCACCGCGCAGACGAACCAACCCAAGCTCACGAGCCCGACGCCACAGATGCGCACGGCTGTCGACGACGAAGGCTTCTCGAGCCCAATCGAAACGGCAATGCCCGCGTTGCCAACGCCCACAACACAACCACCGACGAAAAGCATCATCATCGGCGCGTGCTCAACGTTCGACATGAGCAGGCACAAACCCGCGGCGATCATCACGATGGACACACACAGAACCGCCAACGAGCGCCGAGTGCTTTGCCCAACCAAACACAGCGGCGTGAGTACAACGAGGTTGTGCCAGCTGAACACAAACTCGTAACCGGCTTGCGGAAGTAGGTTCTCAGGCGACGTCGCAGCAACGCCGAGAACAGTCCCGGTCGCGACGACCACGAACGCCAAGAGCGTCAGAACAACGCGAGTCCATTTCGAGGCGTCCACGCAGGAATGATAGTTCGCGGAATGTTCCTCAGCCGAACTTCAGAACTTCAGTACCGACAACAACGGAAACCCGTGTTCTCGAACGCGAAGTTGTTGTCGCCAACCGTAAAGTCGAAGTCGCAACGTCGCCCGATCTCCACGTTGTTGTACGAACCACCTCGGATCGCGTGGAAGTTCGAGCCGCCGCGCTCGGTTCGCGTCCACTCCTTCACGTTGCCGCTCAGGTCGTAGATGCGATCCCCACCGCCCCAGTTCGTGTAACAAGCGTTGAACGGAGCAGCCGTTCGACCCGTCTGGAAGAGCGCATCCTGATCACCGGCCGCACCCGACGAATCGTATTCCTCGCCGTTGCACACCAAGGGCTGCGAGGCACCACAACTCGACGCGTACGACCAGTCACACGAATCCGAAGGTCCGGTGCACGCGTCTTCCCAGTCCGCTTCGTCACAGAGATCCCAGCCTCCGCCAAGCGCCTGACACGCAGCACTCGCTTCAGCCCACGTGACGTTGGTCCACGGCAGCACGTTCGCGTTCGAACAGGCATGCGTGATCGTCGTTCCCGCATCGGCCGAGGTCGCATCCGGTCGTGAGGCCTCGTACACCATCACGTCCACACCCGACACGGTCACGAAGGGAATCAAGGTACCTGGGTTCTCGTCGATCATTCCGTCGCAGTCGTCATCGGAGTCGTTACACGCTTCAGGGCTGCCCATGCCTGCCATCGGCGCGTTGCACTCCACGGCATCCATTGCCGCCGTACACACAAACACACCGCTGGTCTGGCACGCACCGATGCCGTTGGTGCACGACGTTCCCAACAAGGGGAACGCGTCGTCCGTGAAGCCGTTGCAGTCGTTGTCAAGACCATCACAGCTCACTTCCGGTGTCTCGAACGTACCGGGGTAGTTGCACTCCCACCCCGCAGCTCCGCCGCACGTCGCACTCGTGGTCGAGCACACGCCGTTGGGGTTGCAGAAGTTGGACGGAGGCGTGAGTCCCTCGTCGATCGCCAAGTCGCAGTCGTCGTCGCCGCCGTTGCAAATCTCCGCGCCGAGGAAGTCACACATGTACTCGCAGCCGTCGCCGCTGATTCCGTTTTCGTTGACGAACCCAGTCTCACAGCCGATCAGCGTGCAGGTGCCCGTCACGCACTGCGCAATTCCATTCGGGAACGAACAGGTGTTCCCGCAGAACCCGCAGTTGTTCAGGTCGTTGTCGAAGTCGAAATCTTCGTCGGTCGACCCGTCACAGTCATCGTCGGCCATGTTGCAGGTCTCGGACGCGGGTCCGGTGCCGCCTTGGCAAACCAGTGTTCCACCCACGCACACTTCGCTGCCCTCCATGCACGCACCCGTTGCGATTCCACATGCGCCGCCGCCGCCGGGGTTCATCTCGTCGATCGAACCATCGCAGTCGTCGTCGATGTTGTTGCACGACTCGGTCGAACCCATCGTCTCGCCCACACATTGCAACGAACCGCTCACGCACTGACGCGTTCCAGGCAGGCATGCGCCCACGTCGGTGCCACACGTGCTTCCACCACCAGGATTGCCCTCGTCGGTCATTCCGTCGCAGTCGTCGTCCACCGCGTTACAGGTTTCGAGCGCCGGTCCGGTCGCGCCTTCGCACACCAACACGCCGCCCAAACACGTGAACGTTCCTGCGGAACAGGCGCCCGTGGTGTTGCCGCACGCACCACCGCCTTCAGGGTTCATCTCGTCGATCGAGCCATCGCAGTCGTCGTCGAGCCCATTGCACAACTCCATCACTGGATCGGTGCCACCGGTACACACCAAGGCTCCACCGGTGCACACCTCGCGACCGAGCACACACGCGCCCACGCTTTCACCGCAGAGGCGACCACCGTCCGGGTTGCTCTCGTCGTTCATCCCGTCGCAGTCGTCGTCCAAGCCATTGCACGCTTCGGTTTCGGGGTTGGTCGACCCGAAGCAAACGATCGCACCATCGACGCAACGATCCACACCCATGCTGCACTCGCCGGTGTCGCTACCGCACGACGCGCCTCCACCGGGATCGCCTTCGTCGACCATGCCGTCACAGTCGTCATCGCGGTTGTTGCACACCTCAACCGCAGGATCGGCAGGCGTACAGGCGTACTCACAACCATCGTCGGGAACACCGTTGATGTCGTAGAAGTCGGTTTCGCAATCCGAGTCTTCGAACGTGCACGTCCCCATGTCGCAGCGCGGGTTGGTGACGTGAGCAAATCGGCAGATTCGTCCGCATGCTCCGCAGTTCACCGGATCGGTGTCGAAGGTGACGTCTTCGTCCACTTCGCCGTCGCAGTCGTTGTCTCGCAAGTCGCAAAGCGCGTCGTCTTCTGCGCTCGGCAAGCAGCGGTACTCGCATCCGTCGTCGAGTTCGCCATTGAGATCGAACCAACCCACATCGCAGCTACCAAGGCCGCACTCGCCGTCGATGCAAGTCGGAAACGCCTGCGCGAAGTTACAAACGTTTCCACACTCACCGCAGTTGTTGGGGTCCTCGTTGACGTCGATGCCCTCGTCGACTTCGCCGTCGCAGTCGTCGTCCATGCCGTTGCAGGCTTCTTCGGGAAGGCACGTATCACCACCGGTGTCTTCGGCAGTGTCGGTGCCCGCGTCGATCACACCGACATCACGACGACCGACGTCGCCGACCATCACGTCGGAGGGCGCGTCTGCGACGGCCGCGTCCTCGACGCAGCCGAGACAGAAAGGGTCCACATCGCAGCCCCCTCCGAAGGCTGCAATCGATCCCAATCCAACAATCGCGACAAGCCGCCGTACGACACGACTGCCGCGGCGCCGCCATGCCACGAGTCCGAACACACCGACGAGAAGTGCCCATGGTGTGGGACCGTTCGGGGTGGTTCCAGGTACGGCGCAGGCGCAACCTCCGCCACCGGCAGCCAACACGCGATCCTCAACGCGACCGCTCGGGCCTGCATCGACATCACCCGTTGAGGCGTCGACACCTGCGTCGACACCCGCGTCCATCGTCGACATCTCTTCGGCGCATTCGCCTTCGACGCAGACCTGACCGTCCGGACACACCAAGCGATCACAGGGATCTTGCTCGCACTCGCCAGTAATCGGATCGCAGATCGCTTCAGCCGGGCAGCGCACGCCAATGCACTCGTCGTCGACGCAGCTTCCGTCGTCGGGGTTACAAACCTCCGCGGTGGTGCACATCACGCCGTCGCACACGTCGTCGAGACAGGTTCCGCCTCGACAGACCTGACCCTCAGCGCATTCGACCGTGGCGCAGCTTCCTTCGCACACACCGTCGCGACACGCTTCGCCCGCGCCGCAACTTACGGTTGCACACGGATCTTCGACGCACGCGCCGGTGTCGACGTCGCAGACTTCGCCGTCGGGACATCCCAGTCCGCGACAGCTGTCCTCGACACAACGACCGGAGTCCGGTCGGCATACCGTTCCGTCGCTGCACACCACGCCGTCGCACGGGAACGTGCACGCGTTGTTTCGACACGTGCAGTCCGGCGTGTCTTCGTCCGGCGAGCACAAGGTGTCGTCGTCGCGGGTGACGGTTTCCATCGCGCAGGTCGCGTCCTCGCAACGCGGGGTCACGCAGAAACACTCGCCACCTGTCTCGAACGGGATCTTGCCCGAGGGACAACTGAACCCGAACTCGCCCGTCATCATGCACGGCAACGAGCACGCACACTCGACGCAGGTCGATCCTTCCGGACACAGCGAACCGGTGTCTGGATCTTCGTCGATCGCTCCGTCGCAGTCGTTGTCCTCGCAGTCGCAGCCTTCACGCGCGGGTGGCACTTCACCGACGCAGACTTCGACTCCGTCGATGCACGCGAGGCTTCCCTCCATGCACACGCCTTCGGTGGTTCCGCACGCTTCGCCCAAGGGAAGCGACTCGTCGATGACCGCGTCACAGTCGTTGTCGAGCGCATCGCAGGTCTCGGGTGCAGGGCCGGTTTCGCCTTCGCAAACCAACATTCCGTCACGGCAGACGTTCACGCCGGGCACGCACTCGCCCACGTCGCTTCCGCAAGGAGCACCCACGCCTAGACCTTCGTCTTCGACGCCGTCGCAGTCGTTGTCGAGCCCGTCGCAGATCTCCTCAGTCGGCCCAACACCGCCTTCACAGACCAGTTCGCCAGCCACACAACGCGTCATGCCAGGCGAGCACTCGCCGGTGTCGTCACCGCACGCAGCACCACCTTCAGGGTCGCCCTCGTCGATGTTGCCGTCGCAGTCGTTGTCGCGACCGTCGCAGATCTCCATACCGGGACCGGTCTCGCCCACGCAGACGATCATCCCGCCCACACACGCCTCGGCACCAAGCTCGCAGTCGCCCACGTCAGTCGCACCGCACGCTGCGCCACCACCCGGGTTGCCTTCGTCGGTGAGGCCGTCGCAGTCGTTGTCGAGCAGGTCGCAGACTTCCATCTCGCCGGCGACGCCGCCCACGCAGGTCAGCGAACCGCCCATGCATTGCGTCGTTCCAAGCTCACAGATGCCGGTGTCGGTTCCACACGCGACGCCACCGCCCGGGTTCATCTCGTCGGTCGATGCGTCGCAGTCGTTGTCGCGGTTGTCGCACAACTCGGTCACCGGGCCACGTCCGCCCACACACGTGAACGAACCCATCACACAGGTGCTGACACCTTCGCGACACTCACCCACACCCGAACCACACGGTCCGGCCGTCGGCACCGATTCATCGGTGTTCGTGTCGCAGTCGTCGTCGATGTTGTTGCAGGTCTCCGCGGTCGGTCCGGTACCGCCCGTGCAGACCAAACTGCCGCCCGTGCACTGCAGGGTGCCCGGTGAACACGCACCGATTCCGGTGCCGCAACTTCCACCCCCACCCGGGTTACCTTCGTCGGTGCTGCTGTTGCAGTTGTTGTCCAAGCCGTCGCAGATCTCGGGGCTCGGACCCACTCCACCCACGCACATCGGACCCCACACGCCGGCGGTGCAGGTCTCGGTGCCCGGGACACACACGCCTTCCGAAGGTCCACACGGACGCGTCAATCCGTCGATGACTCCATCGCAGTCGTCGTCAAGGTTGTTGCACGTCTCAGGAACCGGACCTTGGCCACTACACGCACCCCACGCACCCGCGCTGCACGTTTCGATTCCCGTGGTGCACTCCCCGACATCCGTTCCGCACGGACGCGTCAGCATCTCGTCGGTCGCCATGTCGCAGTCGTCGTCGATGCCGTTGCAGATCTCGGCGCTCGGAACGCAACCACCACACACGCCACCTTCGTCGATGACGCCGTTGCAGTTGTTGTCCAAGCCGTCGCAGATTTCGGCAGGGAACGCACAACCACCGCACAGGTCGGTCACGCCCTCATCGATGATGCCGTCGCAGTCGTCGTCCATGCCGTCGCAGAGCGTTTCGGCGGGTTCCACACACAGCGTCAGCGACGTCGTACCTGCGGGTCGGTTGCAGTACTTGGTGAACCCCTCATCGATGAGCGAGTCGCAGTCCTCGTCTGTGTTGTCACACGTTTCGAAGAGCAAGCTTCGGCGCACAACGTCGGCCAAGCCCGCACTGAGTTCATCCGGATCGTCAGCGAAGAACGCGTTGTCGCCGCCCGCTGCTCCCGCGTCCGTTTGGCCTGCGGCAGCAATCGCATTGAGCTGAACCGCCGCGCCTGCATCGATCGCGAGACCAATGACGTACGTGCGAATTCCATAGGTCGTCCAGAGGTTTCCGGCCTCGGTCACCGGATCGCCACCGCAGCTTTCGCCGCCGTCACTGATCAACACAACGTCGTAGGGACGACAGGTGCGCGGATCAGCCAACTTCTGCGGACCCATCCACGTTCCGATGTCGGCGAGTGTGTTTGCGATGGGCGTGGGTCCGTGTGCGCGAATCTCGCAGTCGTGCAGCGTGCTGCCGGTCATGCACCACGAACCCGTCGTCGTAGAGTTAACGAAGTCGGTTTCGGTTTGGTTGGTCCAACGCAAGATCGCGTTGAAGTTCGAGTCGCCGCTGAAGGGTGCAAGGTTGGAGAAGCCAACGAGAATGTCGGCACCACCACAACCCGTGTAGAAACCGAGGCCGCCGTTAAATACGCCAGGTGCTTGATAGTTCAGGCAGGGATCGGGAGCCGCACATGCCGGGTCTTCGTAACTGCCCGAACACAAGATGTTGTTGCCCTGGTTTTGAGCGAAGCGTGCGAGCGCCCAGTCGACATCACCAAACGCGGCGACCAAATCCGTGATGGCGTTCTTGGCGATCCAGACGCGACTGTCGTTGGGGAGACCGTCGCCATCCATGTCCAGCCCTGCGGTGCACTCGTTTCCGGCACCACAAAACGGAGCGGATGCAGAGCAGTTGTCGAGCACACCGTCGCCGAACGACCAGTCTCCACCAAACGTGGCAGTCGGATCGATCTCGCGAACCATCGATCCCGAGGTATCGAGAGTCAGGATCAGTCGAGGGGTCAGCGGTTGCGCGTGCGCGAGCGACGTGCCCGCGATCAGCGCCGCAACAAGAAATCCAAGCCGCATCAGCACTCCAATCGAGCTGCCAGGACCTCACCCAAATTCGGTCCCAACTGGAAAATTCTCCCATAGAGATCCGGGGAGCGTCAACGAAACCCCTTCATTTTTCGCGCTTTACTGGAGATCCGATTCGATCTCGGCGAGGATCCGAGGCCCGTGGGCGAAGCCGAAGAGCGTCCTACTCTCCTCATCCTCGGTGAGGGGGAGCCGATGGAGGCAGCGGTCCGGCAAGCGCTGGAGCGCAAGGGAATTGCCGTGGAAAAGGCAGACGCTGAATCTGCGGTCGGCGCTGCAACTGTTGCCGCTCCGGATTTGGTTCTGCTGATCGGTGATGCGGTCGAAGACAACGGACGTGCGGTGCTCACCGCGCTCGCCGGATCCGCCGCGACGTCCGTTGTGCCCGTCGCGTTGTTGCTCGATGACCCGAGTCTTGATCAGCGGCTTCGTGCGTTTCGTTCGGGTGCGGTTGCTGTGGTCCAACGAACCGCGAGCACGCACGAGATCGCCGACCGCGTTGCCGAGCTCGCACGCGAAGTTCCGCAGCGTCCGGGTGAAGCCGCCGGTGAACTTGGCGACACCACGCTGGATGAACTCGTTGCCGTGGTCACGCGCCAACTGCGAACGGGCATCCTCTCGGTCGAGTCCGAAGACCAAGGTGTCCGACTGGTTCTCGGCCAAGGAGGTCCAGTCGCTGCTGCAGTCGACGCGTTTGTCGAACAACTCAAACCGTTGATCGCGAAAGCCGAGCCGCTTCGCTACGAACTCTTTGAAACGCCAGCTGCGCGAATCGCGCTTCTCGACGCCGACGACCATCCGCGGGCGGATGCCGAGTTGCTCGCGAATCTGCGGCTTCTATTGATGGATAACGACCCCGCGCGCGCCGACCGAATGGCTCAAGCCCTTCGCGCACAGGGTGCTCTGGTAGGAGTTACTGAGGCGAGTGCCAAAGGCCTGGCGCGGGCACGCGGCCTCGATCCTTCTGTTGTCGTTCTTGATGCTGCAACCATCGAGGGCCAAGGTTTCGAAGCCGTTCGAAAGATCCGACGTGACCCTCGCTTGCGCTGGGCAGGTCTGCTCGTCGCACCCTGGGATGAGATTTGGCCGAAGGGTGCAGCTGTCCCCGACATCGAAGAACTCGCAGGTCGTATCGCACCACTGGTCGAACACGACGTATCGTTGACTCGTCGGGCGCGCGAAGAACAAGAGTTCGACACGCGTCTCGAACTCACGGGTCCAGGTCGCATGTTGCGCGCGCTCGGAATCCTGGATGGAACGCGTCACGTCACCGTTCGTAGTCCCGACGGATTTGTGGAAGTCGACCTGGCAGACGGGTTGATCGTCGGTGCAACTGCGAAGGGCGATCCGCCCGTTGAAGGAACAGCGGCACTCGTCACGCTTCTCAGCTTTGGCACGGGTCGCGTGCACATCGAACGCGTGCAGCATCCGGCGACTGCGACGATCATGGCGCCGGTCGATCAGGCCATCGATGCTGCATCCAAGCGATTGGGACCGTCGATGAGCCGACCGCCTGCGCCGCTGCTTCCGCCGTCCGAGCCTCCGGGTCCAGAACAACAACCCACGCCTGCCGTGGGGGTGGATCGCAAGAAGCTTGGGACGATGATGGGTCTAGGTGCACCAGCGGCACCGCCTGTGCCGAAGCCCGACCCGATGGCGAAAACCATCTCCCGATCGGGTCTGCGTTTGCCCAGGCCTGATGCTTCCGGTCGCCCGGTGAAAGCAAGCGAGCGTCCGACTCCGGTGGGGCTCAAGACACCCGATGGTTCAGATGCCACGCCGGAGGATTCCGATCGGCTGACCCCTGAAGTCGAGGCGCCGGAGCCGCCGCCGGAGGCGAAACCCCAGAAGAAGTCGAAGTCGAAGTCGAAAACGATGTTTGGGTTGGGCACTCCGCCGCCACGTTCCGATGAGACCCCGACCGTGATCCCTCCACCTGCTCAGCTCGAACAACAGAAGCAGGAGATCCTCGACGCTTACTCGGACGAAGGCCGCAAGACCGAGCCGCTTGATGCGATTTTTGACGACCTGAAAGTCGACGAAGAAGGCGACGAGCAACTGGTGAGTTCGGGTTTGTCCGAAGCGCCACCCGCGGCAGTTGCCGAGATGCTTGAGGCACGTGAAGAGGAAGAGGACTTCCTCGATGATCCGCTCTCGCTTCCTCCCATCGAAGAGGAAGAGCGACCCAGCGCACTCAAGCTTCCCAGCGAGACACCGGAGCCTGCACTACCTCCCCGTGTGGAAGAGCCTGTCGCGCCGCCGGTTGAAGAAGAAGTCGACGAGGAAGCGTTCGCTGCGTCACTGCGCGAAGAGACCGGTCGCTTTCGTTTGGATGGCAAACGGAAGAAGCGCTCGGGCCTCGTGTGGTTCGTTGCGGTGTTGATCTTGTGTGGAGGACTCGCCGCGGGCGTGTTCCTGCTCGGACCCAACTTGATGCCCGAGTACTTCGGGCCGACAGGCAGTTTGATCGCGTGGGGCACCCCGCCTGAACCGACCGAGCCAACGGAACCAACAGAGCCGACGGAACCGACCGAGCCAACGGAACCAACAGAGCCGACGGAACCGACGGAACCAACGGAACCGACGGAACCAACAGAGCCGACGGAACCGACCGAGCCGACTGAACCGACGGAGCCGACTGAGCCAACGGAACCGACGGAACCAACAGAGCCGACCGAGCCAACGGAACCGACCGAGCCTGTTGGTGGACCCAGCGACGCCGAAATCGAAGCGATGAGCGACCGTCAGCGTGAGCGTGCAGCGAACGAACTGATCGACGAAGCCGCAGAGTCGATCGGTCGCGATGAGTACGATGGTGTCGAAGGCAAGCTTGCGTTGAGCTTGCGATACGACGACGACAACCATCGCGCGATGGCGACTTACGCGCGTTTGTTCATCGCGCAGGACGAGGGCGAGCAAGCGATCGAATGGGCGCGCAGAGCGCTTCGCGAACGTCCCAACCGTGCGAACTATCACGTGTTGTACGGCGATGCGCGGCGCACGAATGGTGACCGATCCGGCGCCATTCGCTCATATCGACGTGCGCTGGCGATCGATCCGAACAACCGTCGTGCGCAACGTCGACTGCGCGGCACCTGAAAGCGGCGTCGACTAGGCCACTGGGGTACCTTTTCGGCGTCATGCGCGTCGCTCTTTGTTTCGCTTTGCTCCTGGGTGGTTGCTCACCCGACTCCGGTGGACGTCCAACCCGCGATGGCGGCGGACTTACCGACACCGCGACGGATACGACAGGTTTCGACAGTGGTCCGCGACCGGATAGCAACATCGACGCACCTGGCGAGTGTGTAGCCGACACGTTCCTGGCTGAGTCGGCACTTCAGCCAGTCGACATTGTGTGGATCATCGACAACTCAGGATCGATGAGTGACGAAGCCGGTCTCGTCCAAGAACAGATGAACGAGTTTGCCGCCACGATCAGCGGCGCAGGGTTGGACGTTCACGTTGTCGTGATCACGGCTCCCGGGTTTGTGAACGTCCCGCCGCCGCTCGGTACCGATCCCTCGCAGTTCCTCCGAATCGAAGAGGACGTCCAATCCCATGACGGCCTCGAGAAACTCATTTCGACGTACGACCGCTACTCCTCCTTCTTACGGAACACCGCTGCCATGCACTTCGTCGCTGTCACGGATGACGAGAGCGAGGACCTCGCGGCGATGCCGTTCATGACGCAGATGACCGATCGTCTGCTGCGGACGTACCGCTTCCACTCGATCGTTTCCCCGCCGGGTTCCATGCGAATGGTCGGCCCCTTCGCGATGGAGGGGTGTGTTGGACCGCGTGACGACGCAGCCGCCAACGGTGATGAGTACTGGGCGGTATCCTCGATGACCGGAGGACGCCAGCTTTCGATTTGCTCCGAGGATTGGACGTCACTCTTTTCTGAGTTGGCCACCTCGATTGCTGTGCCGATGGCCCTGCCCTGTGTCTACGACCTTCCGCCGCCTCCACCGGGTGAGGAGTTGGACACCGGTTTTGTGAACATCCGCTACACACCTGGTGGCGGAACGCAGGAGACCATCCCAAACGTGGGCTCGTTCGACCGGTGCACTGGCGAAGGTTGGTACTACGAAGGCGACCCCACAGATCCGGAGCGAATTGTGCTGTGTCCCAACACATGTCGACGACTTGAAGGCGACGCAGCAGGACGTGTTGATCTTGCTGTTGGCTGCGCCACTGTCTTGATCTAATGCGGCTCTTCTCGCTGGTCCTTGTGGTCGCATGTGGTGGGCAGACTGCGCCCGCTGAACCCACCACCGAACCCAGCGCTCAAAACCCTTCCGAGCCGGTTGTTGATCCAACGCCGGCCGAACCTCAGCTCGATCCATCGCCTGAACCCGTTCTTCGTTTTTGGGCCGAAGCTCAAGATGAAGGCGCAACCCTGCACGTTCAGAACCGAGGTACCGAAGCCGTTCGCCTAAGCAGCGCCGTTGCTCTCGAAGTGAAAGAGGGCGAGTCGTGGAGTGACGTTCCGATGGAGTTCACGTTGCGCATGGACTGCGAAACACCGCCAGACGAGTGCATCACGTTGGCGCCTGGCGCCGAGTTCATTCCACCCACGTGGACCGGAATGCGTGGAGACGCGCAATGCGACTGCGAACGATGTGTGCCGCAACCGGGCGAGGTCCGTTTCGTGGTGAAGAGCTGTGCACCCGAGGGAACGCGGCCGCACGAAGTCCGATCGGAAAGCTTGGTGCGGGGCGGCTAGGTGGAGCGCCCCACCAAATCCCTACCCACCCACGAAACGCGTCAGCTGCTTCCCCGCAACTCGCCGAATCTTGTTCTTCACCAACGGCGTCCAGCCCAACAACACACCACTAAAACCCAACGCCTGTCGCGACCAACGATAGAAGTCGAACACGTCGCGATGCTCGATGATCTTCCCATCACGCAGTTTGAAACTCGCGTCGATGATGTTGTGAACCTTCCGCCCCGTCGCACTAAACGTGTAGCGCGCTTCCCAATGCGCTTTGCCGGTTGTGTCGTCGGCTTCGATCCCGCTGAACTCTAGCTCCAGGTCCGCACCGCGCTCGCACAACATGCGCCACATTCCGCGCACGTGCTTCGCATCAAGGTCTGGAAACACTGGATCGCTAAAGACCGCATCATCCGCGTAACAAGCACACATGGTCTCTGCGTCGCGTTGGGAAAAGGCGTTGTAAAAACGTTCGAGAAGTTCAGCGTGAGGATGGGTCATCGGCATTCGCCCTGAGCGGCGTTAACCAGCACGCTCAGGAGGTTGGCCGAAGCTTGCTGCGCGAGTTCATTCGAACGCAAGCCCGAGTTCGCAATCTCGGAAACTCTTCGCCACGCCGCGTCGTATTGGTGCTGACTCAGGCGTTCGGCACCGTCGACCAAGGGATTGACCCACTCGGGTTCACGTCGCACAGGTTCAGGTCGCATCATGCGCGCAGGCTTGCCGCTCTGCTGGAGCGAACGGCGAACGTAGCGTGCTAACTCAGCTGCTGTTGCAGCATTTCGAACGTGCGGCGCTTGAAGCATCGCATCGCGCATATGGGCGTAGTCGTTCATCGGAAGGTGCACCACGATCTCGCGCGCCGTGTGGTCTAACGCCACAAACGCCAAACAGGCTTCGTTCGCATCGGCCGTTCCAGATACGTCTCGCGCCGGACCCTGCACCTCAGCCCAGCGTTGGCGGAGTTGCGCGATCCGAAAGCTCTCGGTCGGGGCGCAGTAGTCGCACTCCACATCCTCCAGCGTCGGTCCGGTGTCGTAGCCAAACCAATCCCACTCGGCGTCGCTTCCTGAACAGCCGCCCAAGTCGCCAAAGTTGAGGGCCTGGGTTCCACCGTAAGGACCGGTGTTCATTCGTTCCGATCGCTCTTCGAACACGGTTTCGCCGTCGACCTTGAGGCGAATCCAATCCACGCGACCTTCAATTCGATACTCATGCCACTGCCGCGTATCGACCTGCACCCACTCGTTCGCGCGACTCACACCCACGCTTCCATCACGGAAGAACACTTTGAGCAACCGCGCACCATCATGGATCCACATGCCAAGCGATCCGCAGTCGGGTGCTGCACGCAACACGCGCATCCGCGTTTCGATCGCCCAACCGCGTTCGTTGTCAATCGTGCGCCACCAATCCGAAGGTCCACGATCATTGCGCTGCATCCACTCCTCGTAGCCGTTGGCCGAAGTGGTGAGGATGCCGTTCGTAAAGGTACTCGTGCCTGAACCCCAGTAGTGCCACCCACCCTGGCTCAGTTCAGCCTCGGAGTTCATGTCCCAGCGAACCTGCGCTGCAGCACGAATGCTCTGATAGCGGTTGGGCGTCAGCCTCGGTTCATCAAGCGGCTCGGTTTCCTCCGATGCGTGCTGCGGCACCGAAGTCGAACTCTGCGCGCCTCCACAACCGAGCAACACAACAAGCGCAAATCGGATCACGACGAACCGTTCGAGCTCGGAACAAAACGTGACAACAACTCCACCCGCGAGTGCACACCCACTTTGGCGTAGATGCGTTTGAGGTAGGTGTTCACGGTTTGCTTGGTCAGTCCCATGTGACTGGCGATCTCTTTGGTGCTTCCACCGTCGGCCAACCTCAACACAAGCTCGCGCTCGCGCGGAGTCAGCGGAGTCCGACTGAGCATCTTGTCGATCGGCTCACCACCGCGTCGCACGCCTTCGCGGTTCAGTCGCTCGATATACGCCAAGCCGCGCCCGTACAAACGAGTGGCCCAACGCGCCACGCGGAGTTCGTCTTCACCCAAGCGTTTGGGCTCGGCATCGAGAAAGAGGTGCACCTTGCCCACCTCCTCGCGACCAAACCTCAGGGGCAACTCCACGTCCGCCGGGCCCAGTGGTTTGGGGTCGCTCGACCAGATTTCGTCGTGCTGGTGCACCACGTAGGCCCGTGCGCGGACACTCCGGCAAACCTGTTCAGCACCGCGCACGCGGTAGCTTCGCACCGGATCCAACTGCAGCAGACCCTCGGCGATGTCCATGACCTGCACCAACGACACGGTCGCCCCTCCGAACGAAGAGCTTCTCAGATGGAGTCACGCGGATCTGGCCGGAAACGGACGAGCTTTGCTACCGTCGTGTCCGATGAGCACCGAGGCGGATCTCGAACGCACGGTCACAGCGCTTTCGACCATCAATCTTTTCGAAGGGATTGATCCGAGTGGGCTTCGTGACATCGCTGCGATTGCTAGTGAAGAGAGCCATCGCCTCGGCGAAGTCATCTTCAAAGAAGGCGATACCGGCGGCGCGCTTTACATGATCCTCGAAGGCAAGGTGCGCGTGTCGCGCCAAGTCAGCGGCATGGGTGAAGAAGCACTCGCTGTCTTGGGTGCCGGTGACGCGTTTGGCGAGATGGCTCTGATCGACGAGTTTCCGCGAAGCGCCGATGTGCGCGTGCACGAACGCTGTCGACTCTTGGTGGTCAGCAAAGAAGCGCTTGAAGACTTGCTCTTTTTGAACCGCGACTTGGCGTACGAGATTCTCTGGAACTTCGTGAAGATCCTCTCGTCCCGTTTGCGCGAGACCAACGACAAGATGACGTTCTTGTCGGTCACCGGAAAGTTCTGAGCGAAAGCTCTACTCCGCGACGTAGTGTCCGCTGCGACCGCCGCTCTTTTCCAAGAGCCGCACACCTTCGATCGTCATGGCGCGGTCCACCGCTTTGAGCATGTCGTAGATCGTTAGCGCTGCGACGCTCGCTGCAACCATCGCTTCCATTTCCACACCGGTGCGATCGCGACACCGCGCCGTCGTTTCGACACGCACACTTTCGTCCAGCAACTCGAACCGAACCTCCACGTTGGTCAGCGCGATCGCATGACAGAGCGGGATCAAACTCGGGGTTTGTTTTGCCGCCTGTATCCCGGCGATTCGTGCGGTTCCAAGCACGTCGCCTTTAGGCGTATTGCCCTGCTGAAGCGCCTGCATCGTCGAGGTTTCCATGGTCACGCGTGCTTCCGCGCGCGCCAATCGCTCGGTGATGTCCTTGGCGCCCACATCCACCATGCGAGCGCGTCCTTCGTCGTCGAGATGCGTGAGTCCCATATCAGTCAAGCATGTGCGGAGATACGGCCAGGGCCATCAAGAACAGACCAATGATCGCGTAGATCACGCGTGCCGCACTTCGCCCGAACGGCTTCACAAAGATCTGCGCAGCACCCGAGTTGAAGAACCAGTTCACGTTGAGCACCGCGCAGATCAACGGGTACGCACCAAACAGGAACAGCGGCCACCGGTCTTCCACGCGGACACCGTATCAGCTACCCGCGTGGATCGTCGATTCCCCACTTCGCCAGCTCCGCACGAATGTCGGCGCCGCTATCGACTTCGTCGTGCAACAAACTGCCGAGCGCCTGGTTCCCAGCGACACCCATGTGATGGTTGCGAAGCAGCAGCACCGAATCGATCGTCGCGTTTCCCACCACGTACGTGCCGTAGTTTTCGTCGACGCCAAGCAAGCGCTCAGCTTTTAGATCACCCGATACAACAAGATACGTGTGGCCCGTATCCACGAAAGCCGCAGTGAGATCGCCGCGCACCACCAACATGCCGTGGTTGTTGAGCGCACCATCCACGACCAGGTCGCCATCGACAAACACGGTTGGCCCCGATGTGGTTTCGAACCCATCAAGCTGCCCGCCCTTATAAATCACCGCACCCGCCGACCGAGAACCGTGCGCCAAAACATAGGGGTCCACGTCCATGATCGCTTCGCGCTCGACGACCAAGGGAAAGTGGTTCCAGTCGACCTTCAGACTCGCCAGCCATTGGGCGGCTTGCTCTGGCGAGAGTGAGTCGAGCGCTTCCAGCATCGAACGCCGGCGTACCACAGGTTTGACGCAGGTCGCTCCGCGGATCACAACGCGGCGTTCATGGCCGACGAGCCCAAACCAAAGAGCCGCGCAGGTCGAGGGTTTCTCGCCATCGTAGGCGCCAAGGCTTGGTTCATCGTCACCAGCTACGCCATCCAACTCAGCCTTCCGCGCATTCTCGATTCGGCAGCGGAGTTTGGTCTCTACAAAGCCACGCTGAGCGGCGTTTCGATCCTCAACAACGTCCTGATCGTTGCCACGATCCAATCGGTCGCCAAACGCGTCTCGGAAGACGAAGACGCGACACCGGCTCTCCTTCGACAAGCACTCCGCATCCAACTCGTGTTGGGTGGTGCACTCGCTGCATCGCTTTTCGTCGGAGCACCCGCACTCGCGCGATTCCTGCTCGACGATTCTCTCGTTCCACTGCTTCGCGTCGCGTGTGCTGTCGTGTTCGTTTACGCGCTCTACGGTGCACTGGTCGGCGCGCTGAACGGCAGGCACCTCTTCGTCCGACAAGCGGGCTTGGACATCTCGTTCAGCACCCTTCGCTCGATCGGCATCATTGGAGGTGCGCTGCTTGGCTTCGGTGCGTTCGGAGCACTCGCGGGTTGGGCCAGCGCCGCCGTGGCGATCGCGCTACTCGCGTTTTTCGTCACGCGTCGTGACATCTTCGGCAAAGGCGGTCAGTCGATTGAGCTCAAGCGCTGGATCGGCTTCATGGCGCCAATCTGGATTTACCAAGCGTGCCTCAACGGTGTGCTCCTCTTGGACCTGCAAGTCCTCAAGCGCACGCTGGCCGAACTCGCGCTCGATGCCGGACAAAGCGCTGTGGCTGCCGCGGAAACCGCGTCAACCTACGTCGGCTACTACGGCGCCGCCCAAACCTTCGCGTTTGTTCCCTACCAACTCATCTTGGCGCTCACCTTCATCATCTTTCCGATGATTAGCCGCGCCACGGACTCGGGCGACGTCGAAACCGCCAAAGCCACGATTCGTCAGGCACTCCGACTTGCGCTGATTGTGCTCTTAGCGATTGCCGGACCGGTCGCCGGTGCTGCAGATGGCGTCCTTCGGATTGCCTACACCGAAGAATACGTGGTGGGTTCGCAGGCTCTCTCGATCCTGGTGTTCGGTGTCGTCGCGTTCGCGCTTTTCGTGATCTGCGCAACCGTCTTGTCCAGCGCGGGTCGTCCCAGCTTGGCCGCCATCGTCGCTGGAACCAGTGCGGTGGTTGTGGTCGTCGCCGGTCGTTTCCTGATCGTTTCGTCCGGAGGCGGCGAAGCATCCTTGCGAGCCGTCGCGTGGGGCACCACCATCGGTATGGGGGTGGCGTTCGTTCTTGCGGCCGCCATTGTCGCGTTTCGGTTCAAAACTCTAATCGCCCCACTCACCGGGGTTCGTGCACTCGTCGCTACGGCAGTTGGCTGGTGCGTCGCTCACTATGTTCCGCATGGAAGTCGCCTGATGGCGTTGGTCGCACTGGCGGCTGGCTTTTTTGCCTTCTTGCTCACGCTGGTTGCGACGCGCGAGCTTCGCCGCGAGGACCTGGGCGCGATTCGCTCGGCGTTAGGGCGCTAAACGCCCAGGATTTTGACTCATTACTCGCCGATCTAGGAGAATTTGGAAGTGAAGGCGCCCGCCGCCCAGCGCTCGGATGGGGATCCGAGGCGCAACGTCTACTCGCGTCTGACCACCGCCGCGTTCTTCCTGGGGTGCGTCGTGGTGTTGGGTGCGTTGGCGTACTTCCACATCGGCCATGGTCGATGGAGTCTCTTCGACTGCTTCTACATGACCGTCATCACGCTCTCGACCGTCGGCTTCGGCGAGACGCTCAGCGGCATGAACGAGGTGCCCGAAGCACGCGCCGTCACGCTCGTCTTGATCGTGATCGGTAGCGGTACGCTGCTTTACTTCCTCTCAAACCTTACCGCTTTGGTGGTCGAAGGCGATCTCCAAGGTATCCTGCGAGCGCGACGAATGCAGAAGAAGATCGACGAGCTTGAAAAGCACATTGTGGTGTGCGGCGCCGGCAACACGGGCGAGCACGTCATTAGCGAGCTCATCGAAGCAGGTGTTGAGTTCGTCGTGATCGACCAAGACGAAGAACGCATTCGCGTGCTTAGCGAAGACCTGGGCGCCGAGATTCTCCACGTGATGGGCGACGCCACCGACGATCACAGTCTCGAACGCGCCGGCGTGGAGCGTGCAAAGGGTGTGATCGCGGCACTTCATACCGACAAGGACAACCTCTTCGTCGTGATCTCGGTGCGCCACCTCAATCCCAAGGCGCGCATTGTCGCCAAGGCCATTGACGCCAGCACCACTCCCAAGCTTCGTCGTGCCGGTGCACACGCGATCGTGTCGCCAAACGCGATTGGTGGACTTCGCCTCGTCAGCGAGATGATCCGACCGCAAGCGGTGGATTTCCTCGATCGACTGCTTCGCGAAGACACCAAACTGCGCATCGAGGACGTGGCGATCACCGCCGATAGCAACTTGGTTGGACACACCCTGGCCGAGTGCAAAATCCGCGAAACTGGAGCGCTTGTTCTCGCGATCCGAAAGGGTGCGAACTACGTGTACAACCCAGGTCCGGACATCGTGCTCGAGGCCGGTACACACCTGATCGTGATCGCGCCGTCGACCAGTATCGTGGGGTTGCGCGAGGGCTTGAAGAAGAACGAGCTACTGCGTGCCGATCGCCGAAGCCGAGCCGCTGCGGGCACACCGACGCCCAAAGAAGCTTGACGCTGCAGTAGCGATCAACGAGCCTCCCCGCTCACCTTGGTGTCGTTTATCGGCGGCCGATGTTTCGTCGGCCGGGTGCCCATGTTGGCGCTCGTACTTTCAAGCAAGTGTGAGTCCTACCGTCCACAGGCGGACAGCAAGGCCACACTTGGCAAGGTGATGGACCCGCTTCGGCGGGTTCAGCTATTTCGACTTGAGATGAATCGATGAGTGTTTGGTTTTGGATCGGAGCAGCAGCCGTCGGCGCCTACGCGTTGTCGCGACTCTTGCAACCGCCACGTCCCCGGCGGCCCGCCAAAGAACCAACCAAACCACTCGATCGCTTCGACCTCGAGTTCTTGGCCGACCGTCTTGGAAAGACCGTCGCCGAGCTACGCGCGTTCACTCCGGCGTACAAAGAACGCTTCATCGACAAGAAAGGCCCGTACCGAAGCGGCAATCCCGGCAAACGCAAACTCAACGTGCCTGAGCCCGACACGATGGAGCTTCAACGCCGAGTTTTGCGACGTATTCTCCAACCGCTCAAAGTCCATCCCGCAGCGTCAGGCTTCGAAAAAGGTTCGAGCGTTGCGCTCAACGCAGCTCCGCACTCGTACCAAGCCGTGGTGCTCAAGATGGACATCGTGTCGTTCTTCGACACCACGCGTGATGACCGTGTTCAGAAGTATTTCCAGCGGATTGGTTGGACGCGTGAAGCCGCATCCATCCTGACCAAGCTAACCACGCACAACGGTGGTTTGCCGCAAGGCGCACCGACGAGCCCTGCGTTGAGCAACCGGTTGAACGTCGGTTTGGATACCGCGATTGCGCGCTACGCCACGTACTTCTACGGCACGTACACGCGGTACGCCGACGACATCACCATTTCGTTTCCCAAGGACTATCCAACACGCGTTCGGGGAATGGAGCAGCGTGTTCGGCGCATTGCGAAGACGTACGGCTACCAGATCCACAAGCGTCGAAAGCTCCACATCCTGCGTCGGCATCACGCACAACGCGTGACCGGACTGGTGGTCAACGAGGGCCCACGCTTGCCACGAAAGACGCGGCGTTGGCTACGTGCAGTCGAGCATCGACTCAAGACGAAGGGCGAAGCATCGCTCACCGAAGAGCAACTGGCCGGATGGCGAGCGTTCGAGAAGCACGTCGATCAAGTTCGTCGTGATCTCGTCGAAACGCAGAAGACCGCGGTGCAAGCAATCCTCGCCGACGAAGAAGAAGAAGCACCCATTTTAGAAATCGCCAACCGCCTGAAGGTTCGCTACGGCGTCGCGAAGGCGAAGATCAAGCACATGGGTCTGTGGATTCCGTACTGGGAGTACAGAGCGCGAAAGGATGCCAGGAAGAGGAAGAAGGAGAAGCGCTAGAACCAGTCGTGCGCACAGACCGCGATATCGCGACGCGCAAAAGTGGATCGCAACCGGCTAAGCTCCCCGGCAGTGGACTACCAAGCGATCATCGACGACGTCCTCGCCAAAGAACGCGAAGAAGCGGAACGCCAAGGAGACGAGACCGAATCTGAACCTCAACCACCCGCAACCGACGAGGCGATTGCTGCTGCGGAACAAGCGCTCGAACGTACGTTCCCAGAGTCGTACAAAGCGTTTCTGAAAGCCGCGAATGGGTGGGAGTACTTCGCGTGGGGTGTGTCGCTGTTTAGTACCGAGGACCTCATCGGCGACGCGATGGAGGAGGCGGAAGAGACCCTTTCCTACAGCGAAGACCTCGAAGACGAAGTCAAAGCTGCCCTCCCCATCGGCGCGAGCGAGGACAACGCCACCGTCATCCTGCTGTGTGAAGACGGCAGTGTGATGCGACACCTCTACGAGGAGATCGGACGTTGGCCCGACATGGCCGCGTACTTGCGTTCGCGCATCCAGACCCTCAACGAGATGCAGCAGTCCGCAAACGAAGCCAACGAGCGCGTCGAACGCGAGTGGGACGACGACTTTCGCACTGCGGACAACACCGAACTCGTCGCTGAACTTCGCGAAGCGTTTGTCACCCACACTCCCAAAACACTCGAGCTGTCGGCACACGTCGTCGCGGATGCCACGACACCGAAGCCGGAGGAACTCGTCGTGCACGACGATGACCTCATCGCCGCGGCAGTGGACCTCGGCTTCGTGCTCTTCCTGGGATTCAGCCCGACCGAAGACGAAACACAGCAAACGTACAGGGCGTTCCGCGAGGTGTTCGGCGACGCGGAGCCGTTCAAAGGTTCCTTCGAATGGAAACTCGCCAGCTCGATGGCGTTTCTCACCAACACCGAAGAAGACCCCAACGCGGAACCGTGGGAACTCGCCATCGACGACCAAGGTTTCTACGGCCTGCGCGTGATGATGGGCGAAACCGACGAAGAAGAACGCCAGAGCAGTTACATCCTCAACATCCGCGGAATCCCGCCGGAGGAAATCTACGAAGACGACGAAGATGATCTCGACGACGATGACTTGGACGAGGACTTGGAAGACGAGGAACCGACGTACAAGCGTCGCGCAAGCTTCGTCGAGTTGCTGGTTCCACCTACGGAAGACCCCGCGAAAGTTCGGGCGCTTTGCGAGAAGCTCGTCGACATCCTTCCTGTGCGCAGCGGTTGGGGTGGTTACTTCGCGCGTGTGCGCGACGACAACGTCGAGCCCGATCCCTGGGACACCGTGTTCACCTGGTGTCGCCGCTACATGAACCTCTCCCCGTGCTACGTCGATGGCTGGTTGGGCGGCGCACTCAATCGTGTTCCTGGATGCGGTTGGATCACCGTGCTCGGAAAACCCTTCACCGACGCGGTGCAACTCGACACACCGGAGGGAGTGTCCGCGCACGAAGGAACCTTCGGGACGGTGTACACAGCCGGCGAACTGACATTAGGCGATGTGCATGCCGGCGATTTTCCGCACGCGATCTCCGCACTCGCACAGCAGCTGGAGTCGGTGTCATCGACGTCGTGGTCCAAGAGCGGCTTCTTCGGTGCTGGTGGCGTGTACTTCTCGACGCTCTCGACCCAACTCCCCGGCGACTTCGCCGATCACCACGCGACCGAGGCATTCATGCGGCGCTACGTGAATCCAGAAGGACTGCTGGGTCCCACTCCTCGCGAAGACGCGCTTGCCATGCTTGACCAACTTCGGACCGCGATGACTGACGACCAACGCGCGCAGTACGACGAACAAACTGACGAACTCGATGGTTTTCGGGACGTGAACGCCGCGTTGTGCGCCGCGGCATGGTTCTGCAAAGACGAAGAGCTGTCCATCCGCGCACTCGAACTCGCGGCGCGCTATCCGGGCTGGGGTCCACCCAACATCTACAACAACTTACTTGTCGCCTACGACCAGCAAGGTCGTCAGGCCGATGCTGAAGCGCTCCTCGAAGTCGCGCTTCAAAATGCTGAGGACTCTGGCTACGCGTGGACATTCCACAGTGCTGCATGCACGTTGGTCAAAGCGGGTCGACTCGACGAAGCGATCCACTGTGTGCAACGAGCCGTGCACTACAAGTACCCGAAGCTGGACACGCTCATCGCCGATGATGATCTCGCGGTGCTGCGCGATCGCGAAGAGTGGAAGACGTTGTTCAGCACGTAGGGTTGGGCGCTTCGCTGCTTTCCGCTTCGCGGATCTGGAAGCAGGAAAGTTCGGGAGCTTGGGAAGCGTCACCGATCACTTTTCAAAGGCGGTCAACGCGCGAGACCGGGATACCGATCATTTTTTGGAAGACGGTCAAGTGACCAAACCAGTCAAGAATCTTGGCCTCTTGGCGAGTCTTTTGCGGAGCGGCGAGCCAGCGGAGCCAAAGGCGAAGCGTCAAGACTCGCAGTCGCCGGAGGCGACGAGAATCGAGGGCAGCCGCGGGAGCAAAAGACGCAATACAGAAGTCTTTTAGTCTTCGAAAAAAATAATGGTTTCCCCAAACCACAACCGCACTTAGTCGCTGCAAGATCCCCCAACGCAACTAAGGCTTTGCGCGTTCGCTCACACGCACGCTTTGTGCAAGGTCGGGCCGGTTGACCGCCAACCGCAGGTGATTATGGTGCGCTTCGTCGGGATTGGCACGGGTTCCCAAGTCAGCGGGTTTCCCAAATCGCGACATCACAAAACCCCACGAGAGTCAGTGGAGAGTAGGAGCCAAACTCGGCTTCGACCGGACGCTCTCGTGCACACAACTCAACGCAGAGAGGACGACGAAACATGGGCAAGATCATCGGCATCGATCTCGGAACAACCAACTCGGTTGTCGCCGTGATGGAAGGCAGCGAGCCGAAGGTGATCGTGAACGAGGAAGGCGACCGCCTGACTCCTTCAGTGGTGGCATGGGATGACCAAGGCCAAGTCTTGGTTGGACAGATCGCCAAACGTCAGTCGATCACCAACCCCGAAGGCACCATCTTCTCGTCCAAACGTTTCATCGGACACCGATACGAAGAAGCGTCGCGCGACATCCGCCGCATGCCCTACAAGTGTGTGCGTCGTGAAAACGGCGGCGTCGGTTTCGAGATCAACGGCAAGGAAGTTGCCCCGCCGGAGGTCGCCGCGCACATCCTTCGCAAGCTCAAGAAGGCGGCTGAAGACTATCTCGGCCAAGCGGTCACCGAAGCCGTCATCACCGTTCCCGCGTACTTCAACGACGACCAGCGCCAGGCCACCAAAGACGCCGGCAAGATTGCGGGTCTCGAAGTTCGCCGCATCGTCAACGAGCCCACCGCCGCCGCACTCGCCTACGGGTTGGAGAAAAAGGGCGAGCAGCTCATCGCCGTCTACGACTTTGGTGGCGGTACTTTTGACATCTCCATCCTCGAGGTTTCCGAGGAAATGGTGCAGGTCATCAGCACCAACGGTGACGTTCACCTCGGTGGTGACGACGTCGACGAGACCGTCATCGAATACCTGATCGCCGAGTTCAAGAAGGACACCGGCATCGACGTGAGCAACGACAAGATGGTGTTGCAGCGTCTCAAGGACGCCGCCGAGAAGGCCAAGATCGAACTCAGCTCCAAGCTTGAGACGTCGATCAACCTTCCCTTCCTGACCGCGGACCAAGCCGGTCCGAAGCACCTCAACATTCGACTCACGCGCGCCAAGCTCGAGTCGATGATCGAAGAGCTTGTCGACCGCACCTTGGATCCCGTGCGCAAAGCCATGGCCGATGCGAGCGAGAAGTTGAACAAACGCGTCACCGCGTCGGACATCGACGAGATTGTGATGGTCGGTGGTTCGACTCGTATCCCTCTCGTTCAAGAGAAGGTGAAGCAGTTCTTCGGGAAGGACCCGCACCGTGGCGTGAACCCGGACGAAGTTGTAGCGCTTGGTGCTGCAGTGCAGGCCGGCGTGTTGAGCGGGGAAGTGAAGGACATGGTCCTTCTCGATGTCACCCCGCTGTCTCTCGGTGTGGAGACCTTGGGTGGTGTCATGACCGTGATGATTCCGCGCAACACGACGATTCCCGTGCGCAAGGAAGAGGTCTACTCAACCGCGGACGACAACCAGACCAAGGTTGAGATTCACGTGTTGCAGGGCGAACGTGCCGAGGCGAAGGACAACCGTCCGCTGGGACGTTTCCACCTGGATGGCCTTCCCCCGGCGCCGCGAGGCATTCCGAAGATCCGAGTGACTTTTGATATCGATGCCAACGGCATTCTGTCCGTGACCGCCAAGGACGAAGCGACGGGTAAGGATCAGAAGATCACGATTACCTCGAACAGTGGTCTGAGCGACGACGACATCTCGCGCATGGTGACCGAGTCCGAGGAATATGCGGACGCGGACAAGAAGCGACGCGAAGAAGTCGAGACTCGGAACAAGGCCGATTCGCTGTGTCACGGAATCGAAAAGAGCCTTGATGAGTTGGGCGACAAAGTTCCTGCCGAGCAGGTGCAGCCCATTCGAGCGAAGATCGATTCGTTGCGAACCGCGATCGAAGAGCAGAACCACGATGCGATTACGCGTCAGATGACCGAACTCGAAAAGATGATGCAAGAGATCGCGTCAGTGGCCTACGGAGCGAGCGCGTCGGGCGGACCCGCAGCGAGCGGCGGAGATTCCACCGGGGGTTCGTCAGACAACGGACCCGATGATGACGGAGTGATCGACGCGGAGTTCGAAGAAGACCTGGACTGAGCGTTTCGCTAAACGAGCAAACGGCCTCACCAAGCGGTGGGGCCGTTTTTCGTTTCGGATGACCGCCTTACTGGAAGTCTGGAGCGACTGTCTGCGGCAAGTGGTAGAACGTATCGAGCAACGGGGGGACTGACATGAGCGGACCAGAACACGTCGTCTTCGACGGCGAGAAGTGCGAGCGATTTGATAGCTTCATCGACTCGTACTGCTTCGGAAGCGTACGTTTTCACGTGTGTCTCTATCGCTGTCCCGACCGCGTCATTCACGTACGGTCCGAGCTTCAGCTCTGTGGGGTCGCAGTAGGCGTCAAGGACTACACCGTCGACTCGGACGGTCCGCCTCCGATCGGCGGACGTTGCCCGAAACAGGTACGTGACGGAGAGACCACGTGCGAGCTGACCGACGAATACGAGCTCGTGTACTTGGGTGGGCTGTACCGTGTGCACGTCTGTGCGTACGCGTGTGCCGACGGGAAGTACTCATTGGGAGAGTGGGAAGTTTCCATCTTCGGTCGCCCCCAAGGAAAGCGACGCAAAGCACACTTTCCTTGGCCGATTTGACTCAGCTAATCGGCAGCGCCCACGTCGAGCATGCGAGCTCGGCTGCACCATCAGTCGAGTCTTACTGCAAGTGACCTTGCTTCGCGGCCTCGGCTGTCTTTCTCAACGCTTCGCTACACGACGGGTTTCGTTTTAGAAACGCGTTGATCGTCGACGCAACACGCTGCGGGTAGCCGCTTTGCCAGTGGTTCAATCCGTGGATTGCGCTCTCTTGGCATCCTTCACAATCGATCTGCAGAATCGACTCCATGGCTCGCAGGATCGCCGCATCCGTGTTGGCCATCTCGGGATCTCCCGGGCTTCCCCAAGTTCGAAACACGTCCCACCACATGTAACGAACGGACGCGAGGTCCTTGGTCACATCACCACGCAAGTAGTCCGTGAACACGGTCACCATCGCGTCGATGCAACGAATCCGCGCGGCCTCGGGTAAGTCCAGATCGAGTGTGACGTCAGTCCAACCTTCATCGCGTAGAACCAAGAACAACCCCTGAGCAACCTTGGCTTCTTCCAATCCCTCAAACGCCGACTTCGGGTCTTCGAAAACGCGGGTGAGGTACTCGAGACACTGCGGCGCTTCGAGCAAACACTCGGGCGGAAGATCATCTTCATCGAGAAAGCGTTTCAGCTCGCAACCAAACACCGCGCTGACCCATTCATTGAACGTCATACGACCACGAGCCTAACCTCGCAGCTCATTGATTCCTCACTTGCGATCGTGAGCGCCAATTCCGTGTATCACTCCGGGTATGCGACGAACTCTTTGTGTCCTGATGCTTCTTTGCGGTTGCTATAGCGACTCCGTTCGATCGAACCGCAACCTCGCCTATCGAGTCCACGTACAGAACATGCCGCGGATTCCTTCTCGGCCTTCGACTTGGGCCAACTCGTGCGTTGAAATTCCGCGACTCGTCGGTGAGGAGGAATCGAGTCGGCAATGGGTCGCTCGGATCCGTTCGGAGATCGAAGCTGATGCATCTCGCCGACTTGTCAGCGTCAGCTATCCGCTCGAACACCACAACATCGATCTGGCGCTCGTGTGCTTCACGGCCGATCAGTTCGAGTAGCCAGAAGTTGTTACGCTGGTTCTAGCCGTGACATTCGAGGAACTCCAAGAACGCGCTGGTACTCTCTTCGCCGAGTACCCAGAGGTGTGGCGTAAGTTCGCGCTCGCCACGTGCACTGGCAATCGCCACCTAATCGCGAAGGTCGCTTCGCCTGCTCTTCTTGCCGAGTATGACCGCGTTCTCACCGCTGCGGCGGAGCAACAGTTGGCGAACCCATCCGAACTCGAGCGACTCCGACCGCGTCGCGATCCTGACGGCGCACTTGTCGGTGAGAGTTCGGCTCGGATTGCCGTCGACATGGTGGTCGAGCTGCTAGTGCGATTGGTTTACGACCGAACTCACCTTCCACGCGACTGGCGCAGAGGCTACGAGCGTGCGACCGTCACAGCATCCACCGAAGTGCTCTTCACGCACGTGCGCTGGGGTGATGAAGCCGCCGTTGCCGCGGAGTGGCAGCAAGTCGAACACGCGCTGCGACATGGATCACCACCAAACAGAGCGCACCATGTTCAAGCGGCCTGGGCGGCAGATTCGTTGACAGACGAACGCTGTGTACTCCTCTCGCAGCTTCAGCAATCCAGCTACTTCGTAGACGCGAGCATTGACGACAACGATGTCTTCGGACGTTGCTTACAGCATCTGCTTGTTGAGGTGAGCGTGCCGCGGCTTCGCCCCGATCGATGGGCACAAGAGATCTTTGCGAGCGCACATGAGCGTTTTGAGTCGGCGAAATCGGAACACACGACGTGGCTAATCATCTGCAGTGAATTGTGGATGGCGGCGAGCACATTTGGCGCGACCGCTTTCGAGCAGCTCACAAACTCATGGCAAACGTCCCCAGAACAAACCGCACGCGATCTGATGACGGCTGCGTTGTTTGTCCACGGCGTGAGCGGTGTACCAACCGGTAAACGACTGGCTGAGACCGCGAGCAAACTCGGACGCATCGACGAACTGCACGCGGCACTCGCGACCGTGGATTCAAGCGTTCCGCTCGTTTCGTGGTGGGCTCGCTTTCACGATCCGAACGTCGTGAAAGATTGGACGAGTCGAGTTCGTCGTCTGCTCGACTGACTTCAACGCGACCCACCACAGATGCTGCGGATGCTAGCCTCTCTTCGTGGCTCGAACGACGCTCGCCTGCTTGAGTCTAGTCGCGCTCGCTTCGACTGTTTCCGCTGATGTAGTGATGATGCCAGACCCCTCTTGTCTACCAGGCTCGCGACCCGTCCTCGATCACCATGGCCCGGTTTGCGAGGTCGCCGACTGCAACACTTCGTCGGACTGCGTGGAAGGCGTTCGTCTCTTTGCTGACGCGATTCTCGATCCCGGAATCTGCCAACAACGACGAGTATGTGTGCAGGACATCACCTACGCAGGTCGCAGCGGAGCACACCGAGTTAGTGTTCAACACACTGTTGTGGTCGGTGACTGCGACGGAGAGGTCTGCCGCGAAGATCGCGCACCATACGAGAGTCCGGCGTACATAGGTTATGCGGACGCCGATGGGTGGACGTTGGTTGGAGTTGCGCGTTGCGAAGAGCTCAACGTCTGTGCACCAGCCGAACCATCCGAACCGGAGCTACGATCGACAGCTCACGCGGAAGATGGTTGTGACGGCGGCTGCAACACCGCCCCAGGTGCTCGGTTCAGTTTCGCCGTCATGCTGCTGCTCATGGTCAACCGCCGCGGCGTCTAGCTGAGCGAGACACGGTCTCGTCCAACCTTGAACACACACGCACCACGCTGAGTTCCAAAGGAGGCTCCAACGGATTGGTACAGCGATTGCTCACTGGCGTGTCCGTGACCACCCTCCCGCGTGTTTGTGTGCTCATTCTTGTCCTGCCTGTGACCACGCTCGCTCAAGAAACGATTCAGACAACGGTCGCTGACGAGGTCCCTGCTGACTGGCAGACGTTCATCGGCTCGTCAGGATCACCCACTGAGTTGTGTGAACGCGTTGCCGGTGCTCCTTGGGCCGTCGAATACAGACCATTTGGAACGGGGTTGGAATGCTTGCTCTCCTCTGAGCAACGCCCCGGTTATCGCACACTCAGGGTTTTCAGCGCGTACGGAATGCGACCACGAAGCGCGGGTCATCTCACCCTTGGAAGACGTCAACTGGCACATGACAGAGTCTGGCGACGCGTCATTGATTCGAAGCGGCATGGTCACCACGTTTGCCGGCGAGCGCGCGGTGTTCTTCGAAACACGTGCTGCATTCGTCAACTTCGAAGCCGCGGACGTCGTGGGCTACACCAGACACTCAATCACCGTGTGCATGATGCATTCGGACGAGTGCACTCAGGTACCGGTGCGCATGGAGTTCTGGGCCGGCGAAGCACCCGACGGAGGACACACGGCAGTGGATGGCTATGCCGTGACAGCACGAAGCGTCGCTCGAGCAGTCGCAGTCGTTCGACGCAACGGAACCCTCCGACTGGGTTTGCGCGAAGGAACGTGGCGACATCTATACGGTTCGGACTGGTTCAATCCGGATGCGTCGCGCTATCCATCTTCGGGAACAACACAGATCGTTCGCTATGAGCGACCTCCCTAAAGCGTCTCCAACCAGTTGATCGCTTGCGGGATTCCCTCGCGAAGCATGGGCTCATAGTGGTCGCCCTGCGTCGTCACTCGGATCGTTCTCGGATGGCGCTGCGGCATCGCATCCAGCAGAGCTTGAGTCTCTTGTGGTGCAACAGCTCGATCACCAAGCGCATGAAACAGGAACACGGGCTTGGTCTGCAGAGTCGCTACATGTGAAATGGGAGATATTGCCTGAAGGAACTCCCCGTACCCGGGAATCCCCGCTTCGAAATTAGGAACAGCATCCGCAAAACGTGCGTAGACGTTCGCAACGGGGGCGTGGGCGACGACAGCACGAATTCGTTCTTCGTGCGCCGCAAACAACAGCACCAGAGTGCCCGCGGAGCTGTGCCCCGCCGCGTAGATTTGGTCCTCGGAAATGCCGGGTATCTCTGCGAGCGCACGATCCAGTGCCCGCGTCGCACTAGTGATTCCGCCTTCGTCCCGCATGAACGCAACGACGGCGTAATAGAACGCTTCGTCGCTCTCGGACTCGAGTGGTCCAGCGATATCGAAAGACACAACAGCATATCCAGCGCGCGCGTACGGCAGATGCTCGGGTCGGTCTCCTTCGCCAAGTGACATGCCGGTCAGAAGGTTGCTCCCGGCAGGCGGAACCAAGACGAGACCTCGAAGCTCTTGCGAGCACGGTGTGTACAGCCAGATCCGCTGTTGTTCTTGGACGATCTCACGAAACGCGATGCCAGGTTCGATCTCCGTTGTCCCATCGGGACATACCTGAACCAACGTAGTGGATGTTGCGGACTGGCTCGTTGCACTACCTCCGCATCCAACGGTGACGACGAGTACTCCCAAGAGTGCGCGCATACGAAACTGTATCAACTAGCTACCGCACACGTCGCCTGAGTTACACGCGCAACCCTGTGGCTGGTGGCATTCGTTTGAGCATTGGATGCACGAGTCACCACACGCACAACCGCGTCTGCAAACCCGACAACATTCGCTGTGAGGTCGACACTGAACCTCGTGCGGAGCATCCAGCCGCGGCGCTCCGGTGCGCGCGGACGCAGACGAAGCGATCCCGAGACGCGCGAAAGATGCACCGAGCAGGAACGCCTTCATCACCCAAGAGTACTCTTGAAATCGCACGCAACTGAAGCATCCCCGAGCCGACAAGCGAGGCACTACCGGAGGTTTCATGTCTCGTATCGAAGCTCGTTCCACGACGACGCCGGTTGCGCCGTCGACTTTTCAAACTCCTCAGGCTGAAGGGCGACCCAGCGCCGCACAGGTTCGCGAGCAAGCGGAAGCGCAGACCGAACGGATGCAGCCTCGCTCTCGGGTTCGCTCGTCACGACCGCGCCGCTTGCCCGTGAGCACCGACGTGCCTGAAGCCACGCGGCCTGGCGAGTTTGTAATCGTGTCGCGCACGTTTCTGCCACACGAAGCAGTCGGAGGCTTTCACGGTGATGACCGCGGGTTCACGACGAGCGCAGACGTGACCGCGCGCTCCCGAGTTGGCGTGCTCTTCGAGTCGAACGAACGCGGTCTCCAAGCGACGAGTTCAGGTGGCCACTGCGACGAAACAAGCACGATTGCTCCAGCACTGACAACTCTCGCTGGTCACATCGCAGCGCCCGGCAGCGGAATCGGTGGCTCGGCAACCGCAACGCCGGATGTGCAAGCTACGGGACGCACACGCAACGGCATGGCGATCGTTCAGCTCGACGTCGCGGCTGCCAACCCGAGTGCGCCATCGCCCGACGTCGACTTCCACGCTGGATATGCCGCCGCCGAGGTCGACGGCAATCTCCGCATCACCGCGCGCGTTCACGGCGACGAGTTTCCTGCCCTCGAGTCGTTTGTCCGCGACCATGCAGGCAACGCGGTGTTTCTTGGAACTCGATCGCTCACGAGCGAGGACGGCCTGACCAACATGGTCGGCGACGATCGACACGAAATGATGCGCGTCGACGTGACCATCTTGCGCGACCCAGACACACAGGAGTTCACCGGTGTACGCAGCGAGGGTCGCGACTACAGCATCGACGAGTGGAACGCGCAGTTCGAAAACGCAGCAGCTCTTGAAGAATAAGTCGGTCAGAGGCGACCGAGGGACGTCAGCGGCACCAGGGTTTCTCGCGCTATCGCTGGGATGTGGCCTTTGCTCACCGCTTGCTCGTTGATCTCGGCGAACGTGTCACGCGACACAGTCTCACCTGGCTCGAGGCTCGTATCGCCACGTTCAAGCACATGAACATATCCGTGAAGCGCAACAAACAGCGCCTGATGTGCTTCGCGACTCACTCCAAAGATCTCCGCTAGCTGAGCACGGAAGATGTCGCGAACGTGCTCGCCTCCAAACACGCGTAGTCGCATGTGCAGGTTCTTCGGTCCCTCGACGATCACATCCCCCGCACTCACCTGCGCACCAGGCGCAACGATTGCTTCGCGCTTCGTTTTCGTTTCATAGGTTTCGTAGTCGCTTACAAACCTGATGACTTGCGGCCCCGGATAAACGCAGGAGTCGCATGGCGCAATGATCTCGCTGTTTGTTGGGACGTAAACTTCGACGGATTCCGCAAACCGAATCAGGCTCTCGTCGTCGAGTCGTCGAACGTCAGCGACCAACTCGTTCGGCAGCGACTCAAGCAGAGCATCACGCATGGCCGCAGTGTTGAGCGCGAGCAGTTCGGTGCGTTCACCGCCAAGCGTGCGGATGTTCCAAGGCTCTCTTCTCATCGCGAAAACGTGACGTCACGAAGCTGGACGCTCGGATTCGAACTTGTATTTCCCAGACCCACCTTCTGCTTTAACGCCCTGCCCGTTGGGCACCTTAAAGGTGACGGTCTTTGTCGATCCCTTTGCCACCTTGCTCTCTTCGCCGTTGCATTTGAGAGTGACGTCAGCGTCGCTCGCATACACGGTCAGTGTCACGATGAGCTCGCCGTCCGTCGTGTTGTCGTAGATGTTCTCGTCCTGTTTGAAAGGATTCATCCCATCGCCCGCGGCGAACTGTTCTTCGGGTGCACGCATGAACTGAGGCTACCCCATCGGCGACGTGCCGTGCCTATTCCCGGGCGCTCACTTCGCTCCAGGCAAGTTCTCCAGCGTGTCGAACCACGTCGAGTTCCCTGGTCATGTCCGAGGCAACCTCTCCGCCTGCGCACAACGTCACGTGCTCGCCCCGGATCGTCGCTCCAATCGATGTGCCTGAACGCTCGGCGGTCAGTCGACGAGAGTCGAACGTGAGCACAGTGAAACCAAGTGTTTCGAGCTGAGACGAGAGGCTCTCGTAGAACCTCCGCATCGTTGTCTCGGATGCGCTGCTCATCCGTTCGCCGACGGTGCAAAACGAAGTACACGGCGCACCATAGAGAGACGTCGCTGCAAACAACTCCGTCCACAGGTAGTGCGCGAAACTATCCGTCTCGAACGTCGGCCCGTGGAGAGCACAGCGCGGGTTGAGATCGTTGTCATCGTTGTACCAGAGCCAAAGTGCGCCCTCGATGTTGCTGCACGACAGGGCGACACGAGGTTGCTCGAACGTTTCCTGAATTGCATCTCGACGTTTTTGGTAGGCCACGAGTGTGGAGAGGGGTCGAAGCGGTATTCCACGTGGAGGAACTGGAACGGCGACGCCGCCATAGTGAGTCAGGAACTCGACGTACACGGACGGAAGTCGTCTGTCCGAATGTCGTGCGAGCCACCAGTCGATGTGCTCGCGCTTCGGTTCGGCTCGTGGGGGCAGCACGCTCTCGATGCGGGGCAGGATCCTAAGCCGTCGCTCGAGCTCCCCGAACTCGCGAAGAAACTCCATCACACAATACGCAGACGTTGCTCGTATGCGCGCGGCATCGTCACCTATCGACGCCAAGATGGAAGCTCATGTCGGCATGATAGCGTGCTTCATGTTTCGAACGCTGCTCTGCGTAACCACTGCGGTTGGGATGACTTCACCTGCTGCCGCGGACCTGGTCGCTGGACCGTCCACACCTTGTCTGCCCGGCTCGCGGGCCGTGCTCGCTCATCATGGTCCAGTCTGCGAACTCGCCACATGCAGTAGCAGCGCGGATTGCGCACGCGTTCGTCGCAGCGACGGCAGTGAAGCGCCAGGGTCGTGCCAACAGCGCCGTCTGTGCGTGCGCGACATCTCGTACTCCGGACCGAGCGGCCGAGCCCCGGCCAACGTCCGGCACACGGTGGTGGTGGGTACTTGTGACGGAAGCGCGTGCCGCGAAGATCGTGTGCCGTGGGAAGACTCAGCCTACGCGAACGCCGACGGCTGGACTCGGATCGGCGACGCGCGTTGTGAGGAGCAAAACGTTTGCCTGCCCGAGGCGGAAGCCGATTCCCAAACAGAAACGCCAACACCAACGACAGAGTCCGCGGAAACCGAAACTACACCCACAACAACGGACACGCCCGAGCGTGCCGAAGCGAGCGGCTCTGGCTGCAACACCAGCTCGAGCAGTGGATTGAGCATGTTCGCGCTCGTGTTCGTCTTCGTCTTTCGCAGAGGGGATTGGTTTTCGCGACAGCGGCAGCGATGAACCTCTAGAGTTCGTCTATGGAAGAATCAGACCTCGGTTTTGGCCGCGCGGAGTTTCGCATCGAACTTTCGCGATACACGGTTCGAATGCTGATTGGCGAAGACAGAGTTGTGGCAGAGGCCACTTCGTACACACACCTCTTCGATCGTCTCTTTGAGTTGGTGAAGACGGAAATCGAAAACTCGTCCTAGCGCGTCACGACGCGACATGCGGCAAATGCACAGCTCAGAAACGCGGCAACGCGATCACCCGCACTTCTTCGTCACCACCCACACAATCCGCCCGCAACCTAGCGCTGAAGTGATCCTCACTCGGTTCGTACGCCAACATGCAGTTGGTCTCGGACTCCGTCAGACGAATCCAGTCCGACATCGTATCCGCCAGCGGCAAGAGCTCTCCACGGAGCGAACTGCGAACCCGGTCTTCCATGTCGTCGAGCACTTCGTCTGTTCCGATATGCGCAACCAGGCGCACCAACTCCACCGAGCTCCCCAACAGCGCGTCACCGTGCTCTTGCCAAGCTTGGCGAACGACGCGTCGATGCGAAGCGCTCAGTTCATCGAGGACCGGTTCCGCGCGTTCACGCACTGCGTGTAGCTCTGTCTTGTGGAGTTCTTCGATGCGTGAGTCGTTCAACCAGACCAGGAACGTCGCGAGCCAGCCGTCTTCATCCGCCATCGCACGGATGTTGCGAGAAAACCGCTCTGCACCTTCTTCGCTACGGAGGTCCCAAAGCGTCCAAATCCATATCGCGTTCTCCAACACAACGCTGTCGTCATGAAGGCGTTGCGCGAGTGCGGCTGCTTCATTCTCTCCAAGCGTGCGTCGCCAAGGTGCGTCCGCATCCCCTGCAGTCACGCGTTCGAACCGACGAGTCTCCAGGTCGTGAACGTACCCATCGAAGTCGAACAGCAATCGGCCAAAGAGAACAACCAAGCCAATTGCGAAAACGCCAAGACTAAGCGCGATCGCGCGGCGACCCATGACTAAGCGTACGCTGAACGCAGCCCGCTGCCCGCCGCAAACGAACCGATGGCCCTTCGCTGCAGAACTGTTGGATGGGACTGCTCACTCCACGCGAAGCGACCATCGACCTTCGAGGATCTCGTCGCTGTTGTGGTGCTCAGTATCGGGTGGTGTCCACGCGATCATTGTCGCAGATCCGGATGGAATGATACCGCGCACCTCCATCCAGATGACGATGGAGCCATCGTGTTCTTCACGTACTAAGATCCCCTCGGCGCGCTCCAAATCGTCGAGGTAGCCCTGGGCGCGTCTTTCCGAGATCCCCTTGATAGCAGCCAAGATGGCGTGCGTAGGCTGCTCATCGATCCACCGCGTACATCCGTGCGGCCAGTCGCATGGCTCTTCGGCAACGCCGGGCGGACGACCCGTCGCGCGGTCGCCAGAACAGCCATCGCACCAACTGTAGTCGTCGGCGCGAACCTCATGAATCGGGTCGTCGCGAATCCGATCGCGCAAGCGCTGAAAAGTCGCGCGTTCTTCCAAGAACAATTCCCGTAGCTCGGCGTTGCTGCGTTCCGCACTTCCCGTCCAGCCAACCCACAGCAACTCTTGGACGTGGAAAAGGATGCCGAATCCCAGCAGAACCGTCACGCCGACGCCGGTCGCCTCTCGCACCACACTGATACCCGTTTCCAAGCCCAGAACATTCCGGCGAAGCGCGAACGTGCCCATGCGATAGCCTCCTTGGATGCGCGTCTGGATCTGCTTTGTTGTTCTTGTCGCTTGCGGAAACGAACAAGACCCGGAACTCCTCGACCGCCTTGCACGGATTGAGGAACGAGTAGCGAGATTGGAAGCACGCGCGTCGGAGCAGGCTTCGACGAATGTCCCAGTACCAAACCCCACTCCAGCTCCCGTCCCCGCTCGACCCATGCCAACTGCTCAGTTGCTCGGTGCACTCGTCCAGGCCGAACAACAAGGCGACACCGCCGCTGCACAGTCACTGCGAACACAACTTCAGCGAAGCGGCTCCAACGAGATCGGCAACCTGCTGATTCGGGGTGACTGTCCCGGCGCTCAACAGCTCTACGAACAACTCGTCAGTGCAGAAGCTGAATCCACAGCGACACAGCACTTCACGACAGACTGGTGCCCGCTACCGAGCGAATGAACTGGCTCGACCAACTTGCACCGATCGGAGGTGTCCAACTCCCGAGCATTGCCAAGGAGTTTGGCGAGTACGCGAGTCAACTCATCGACGACGAGCTACTCGGCTTCGACACCGCGTTCTTCTTGCACGAAGGTGACTTGCGTATCGCCGAGTCCGCGCCAGCGATCGAGGCGTTGCTCCACAAAGCCGGCGACGTCGCGCCATTTCTGATCGTACGCGGCGACCTGAGTATCGACGATACTTTCGACACCGAGCGGCACATCATGGCGCTCGCTGTGATTGGTAACTTTCGTTGCTCAAGTTTCATCACCGACCACGTCGGACTCGCGGTATCCGGTGACTTCACGGCCGAGTGGATGATCGCGTCGGAAGCCGGACACGGAATCATGAATGTCGATGGAACGACGCGAGCACGTTACGAGTACGAACCCGCGCACTCAGGCTACGACCTACACTTACATGAAGACGTCGTGCAGTTGGATTGGATCAAGGAGTTCGTCCGACCCGAGGTGAAGGAACCCGGCGGACACATCGGACGAAAGTTTCTGCACTGCGTTCAAGCCGGCGAAAACCCGTACACCGTTCCGATGTCGATGGCCGAAGCCTTCGCACGCGAGCGAATGCGAAAGTCGATGTGCTAGCCAACGTCGTCGGGAAAGAACTAACGCGAGATGCGCGCACGCAACTTTTCGCGCTCGCCGAACTCTAACGTGCATGGTCGAGAAGAACCGTGTCGCTCTCGGCGACGCGATAGGCAGAGCTGCGCCGTGGATCGTGAGTGCGTTGGCGCTTGCGTGGATCGCACCCAAGCTCGTGACAAACGCGGTGGCAACACTGCACATGGCACGCGGAGAGATGTCGTCCGAGCCTGCACCGTCATTACTGCTCGGGCTGCTCTGCCTGATGTGTTTGGCGGCGCTGTCGACATGCACGGTACGCAGTAGGACCGGACGCAATTCATTCGGATGGGCACTCGTCCCGATCGCCACTCCCGTCGTTGGCGTGTTGTGTGTCAGTGCTGGGTATTCACCCGTAGTTCGCGACCTGGTTCTCGACGCGCATTGGTGGCCAGCAACGACTGCACTGGTGCTGATGACTGTCGTGACCGCAGACACGCTGCGCAGACGCGACCTCTCTGTTCACGACCTCACCGCCCGCGTCATCGTCGCCTGCACGGTCATCTGGTTCAGCGGCGTCGCAAGTTCGCAGCTCCCCGTCACCCAAGGTTTGTGGCCTCTCTCCATCTCAGCGTCCCCTGCATGCGCAACTGCCGGGGCAGGCATGTTTCGAGTTGTCGCATCGGTCACTGCCGCAGGTTGCGTCGTCGCGGCACTGGCCAGTCGGGTCCGCCGCAACCGCGCGCTTGAGTTGCTACCACTAGGCGGATTCGCCGCTTGGTTCGCAAGTCGCGCAGTCATCGACACGTGGAGCTATCGAATCGCCCGTGGTGTTTGTTTGGAATGGATGAGCAGTGACATCGTCTCGTCTTGGGGTGCAAGAGCCGACTTGGTCGGAGCGACAGGTCTGCTTTTGTGCATCAGCGCGCTAAGCATCTCGACGCTGGGTCGATTCATGGAGCGTTCACCGACAACTCGAACGTATTTGTTCGCCCTCGTTCCGACACTGTGGCTACTGACATCACCGATCTTGGACTCCAACACGAACACACGCCCCAGCGATCTGGTTTGGCAAGGGACGGGTTCAGTGCCTGCGTACGCAAGCCGCGACGAGAACCGACTCGTAGGTGTTTTGAACTCGACTGGCGAGCTCCATCTTTTTCAGTCCGGACAGCATACCCAACCTGCAAACCTTGATGTATTCCCGCCACCGCCTGGACAACACGAGGGCATCGCAGTCCTGGTGCAAGCCGGCGCAACAGCTCAGGACCTGCGCAATGCCACCAGCGTGTTGCGAAGGTTCAACGCGATCACGCTGGTATGGCATGCCAACGACCTTCATCGCGCAACTCAATCGTCGCGCGACCGATGGCCGTTTGTACAATCCGAATCCACCGTGCTGCACGGACGAGAGTTTCGCCTGCGCGATCCACAGCGCTGTTCACCCTACCGTCATCCTCGATGCGACTTCGAACACGCCTCGATCGTTCGCATGGCGGGCAGCCGCGAGTTGGCCGAATGGCTACGCGCACCCGCACGGATCTTGGACGATCGCTCAACGTTGCTCGTGCCCACGCTTGGTCACGAAGCACCCGATTGGAACGCGGCCGAGGCGGCGCCAACGCCTTCCCCACGAGTCGTCCCGGCGAATGCTTCAGCAGCGCTCTTCGGGCTCTTGCTTGCGCTATTCGCGGTGCTCGCTTGGATTGCACGTGAGCTGTTTGTCGCCGAACGACTCGCACACAAGGCCGTCTCGATTCGCAAGCACAGCGCGTCCGCGGAAACGCGACCAAGTTGGGTCGCTCCAGAACTCGCTACGTTGGTCGTACCGCCTCGATCAGGCGATCCCTACCGTGGCAATCAGGGTGAAACTCAACTTGCAACCTCGGAGACGTCCCTGCAGGAGCTTCGCAAGGTCGCAGCTGAAGTTGTTCATCGCGTCAGTCAAACAACGATGCGATGGGTGTTTGTCGCGGCGGTTGCAACGGCGCTGGGGTTCGTCCTTCCGCTTCTGTTCTAACGACGATTGACGTTGGCGCCACAGAGCCAGCAGCTTGCTTCGGGATCAGGCGCAACATCCGCGATCAACAGTCTCGCGAAATACATAACGCCACCGGATCCAGAGCCATCGGGCACTGCGGGGCCTTCGGGACCGAAGGTCAGATCCTCAACCGGGTCGTCCACATCCGCGATCATCGCAGGTTCTGGACGCTGCCAACGCTCGCTAAGGGTCTCGCCCATGACGTTCTGGTAGTCGTCACTTGAAAACAACACGCTGCCGTCAACATCCAGGATGCGCGCATACATTCGAGTGTTGTTGCGATCAATTCGTTCGACGACCACCTGCTGTTCGTACCAGACGCCGTTGTTTAGGTCAGGGGAGTTGAAGCGAACGAACCCACGTCCACGTCCGTCAGGATGGGTGCCCGCGTTCACTCCGACGTTGAAGGTCGTCGTGCTGGTCGGCTGCATCTGCCACATGATGTACTGAATGGAACCCGGCCAACCTTCTGAGTTGAACGGATGACTCCAACCTTCGACGCCTGACTCGTTCGCGTTGCAAAACCAAATGCTGACGACGAAGGTCGAATCGGCAGGCAGCACTCCCATTGCGCCGAGCTGAGCGTTCCCCTCGAACGTCGGACCTGAGGGTCCGTTGTACGAAGCCGCGAGAATATTATCGGAGTGCGGGAATCCCGAGCATGCACCGATGCTCTCGTCATCCGCGGCGAGCACCTCGAAGACCGCTTCCGGAAACCCACGAACGCGATCCCAACGATCGCCGTCCATGTGGTCGCCACCACTCCAGTCGGAAAAGAACAAGGGCGTCGCAACGCTCGCGTCCGGTTGATCGCCCGCGTCGTCATCGCCGCGAGCGTCCTCACTCCCATCACGTGCACCGACGTCAGAACCACTATCTCGTGTTCCGCCATCCAACGACGCTGCATCGAGCGCCCCGTCGTCGTCACCGCCACAGGCGATGAGCCACCCAAGCAACAGGATTCCCACTCTCATCGTCTGAGCATCCGCGAACGACGAGCCGAAGGCTTCCATCCAGACGTCAAACACGTGCAGCTACGCGCCACTCGTCAAAACCGTGCTCGCGTAAGCGATCGACCACGATCATCTTCGTGATCTCCGTGGTGGTTTCGTCGAGCGCACACACTTGGGCTTGGTAGTGGTAGTCGATGTAGTCACCACCGTAGTAGTGCGCGATCGCAGCAGCCACGCTGCGGATCGACATCATTCCTCTTCGCCGAGGACGCACATCAAGGGAGCAATCTCGCCGTCTGGTATCCCGTCGGGATACGCGGCTCGCAACATCGCTACAGTTGTTTGCATGTACTCGGGAACGTCGTCCATCGCGCCGGCACAAGTAATCACGATCGCGAGTAGCGAAACTGCGATCCATGCGTACGTTGCGGCGCATGAAGCCAAGCTTGGTCGAACCTGTGGATCGACGCGCGTTCAAGCGCTTGATTCGCGGACGTACCAAGCGTGCTGGGCTTCGCCCTTTGCTTCCGTTCGCACGCGCGTGTCTGGAACGCGTCCGTGTCGCCACAGGTGCTTCCAATCAGAGCGAACGATACTCCTCGGGTCCGGATGCAGCGGACTGGGCTGCTGGTGTGTTGGATGCACTCGAGACATTTGTGCAGACCGGTGAATCACCAAGTGCGATTTCACCTCACCGCTATGTGTCTGGTCGTCCTCCGAAAGCGAGTGCGGCGATGCGCGCGATTGTCGAGATGCACCATGCGGCATGTGCACGAAAAGGTTTCGACAAACTCATCGTGCAAGCGTCATTGAGTCTCATCGCGTCTGGCGAGTCCGCAAACGACATCGAATCTGCGCTTTCCACCGACTAGTCCGCGGAACAGCTTCGCAGACACGAGGCGCAGAGGTGGATCTGAATTTTAGTGGGAGACGTGAGGCTCGGAGGCTGCAGAGAACATTGCTTTCCGGTCTCCTACCCGAGCCAACTCATTTTAGATTCAGTTTGAGTTTCGTAATGCGCATCTCTTGTTCGGCTGGGCAACAGCTTCGCAGACACGGGCTTTGTGGGAGACCAAAGTCAGATCGCGGCGAAATTCAGGTTGGTTGTTTCCACGCACGTACGAACGCTGTTGCTCTCGGCGCACAGTTGGCGCGGCTCCGGCTCCCACGCACTGCGTCCAATTTGATCGCTGGGAGTGCCTTCGGTGGGAATGTTCACACCGTCGAGAGTCCACACGAATTGTGCACCAAGAAGAAGCGTTCCATCCGCCGCATACGCACGTGCTTGGTACGGCCCGGCTGGAACGGGCTCGATTTCAACGCGCGCGACCGCACTTGGCTCGTCTGTCGGAAACGAGACTGGAAACACGTCTTCGCCAGACGGGGTGCTAAGCGAAACCTCGAACGAACAGTCAGGTTCGTCAGGCACGTCGACCCAGATCTCATCCGGTCCTTCGACGGGCGTCCACGCGACGGCACCTTCCGTCGAAGTGGTTGTTTGGTTGCGAATGCCCAACTCGACGACGGTCGCCGGAGATGTTCCACGCAGCGCAAGACGAAGCTGCCCACCTCGAACCGCACGCGCATTCGGAACCACAATCGACTCGGCACGCAGAACTTGAACCGTGCGAGTGTCTCGCTCACCCCCAGCCCGAAACTCGAGATCAGTGTCTCCTTCGCGGAGCGCGTACGCGGTGAAGGCTTGGAACCCGGCAGTATCGAGCCGCAATACTTCCGCGTTCGACGAAGTCAGCGTGGCATCACTACTGTCCATGCGCAGCTCAACCTGTGCGCCAAGCGCGTAGACGACCGTGGCTTCTCCGTGCCCTACTTGGTCGATGACCACGTTGTTGAAATCGTCGGTCACGCGAAACACGTCGGGACCACAAGCAAGCAACGCGACAAGAATGACAAGGCAAGTCCTCATGGTTCCAAGATGAGGTCTTCACCGCACATCACCAATCGGATTCGAGTCCTGGGAATGCTCGGCTCTCAAAGGGGAAATTCGCCTCCACCGCACAAGCCTCGGATTCAGGGTGCGCTCATCTCCATCACTCGCGGCGGGTTCGTCACGCTGTAGTACACACCGCATCCGTCGGTCGTGACTGCACGGATTTGGCCCGTTTCCTCGACCAGCGTTTGGACGTCGCCGCCCTCTTTAGCGACGTAGCGCACTTGGCTCTCGTCGGTCCAATAGAGGCGGTCGTCGTCTTGGCCCACGCCCGCGAACTTCGGTGCGCTGACTTCCGCGATCGTGATGGGGCCTTCGCCAACGGGCCACGCTTCGATTCGACCGCGACGCCACAGGTACAACGCTTGTGCGTCCGCCGCCCACGGCCAGCAACAACTGGGATCGTCGAATCGCTCGAGCTCGATGATGTCGGTCGCAGCCGTAATCCGAAGCAGCACCCCTTCACCTTCATCAAAGGTCCACAAGTACGCGTTGCGGGCAGCACCGACAGCAGCGCTCACATTGGCTTCGCCAATCGTCGTTTCGGTTCCCGAGCGCGCTTCGTACAAACCGATCGAACCCACATCTTCGGGATCGGTACGTCCAAAGATCAGTCGGTCGCCGAGCAACGCCATAGGTGCGGTGCCCAAAAGCATGCCGGTTGGCAAGACGCGCGCTTCGTCTCCGCGTTCCACCACGATGGCTGGGTATTCGAACGTCCAACCGCCCATCGATGGAGAGATCTCGACTTGGTGATAAACGAGATAGTCCGCTCCGGTGAGCAACCCGGCGACATTGGCGTAGTACGGCTCAGCCAATCCAAGACGTTCGTGCATGCCTCCGGCGGTCGACACCTGGTAGAGCCCACCGCTTGGTTCGTCGCGCGGATCGAGCACGTCGTTCGCACCGAAGAAGAGCGTGTCGTCACGAAGCGCGAGGACCGCGGGTTCGATTGTGTCGTCTTGCACAAGAACGCGGGGTGAACGCGGCAACCCACGGCACCCGGACGGCGCGTCGAGCACCGGCGCGTCAACAGACGCGGTATCAAGCGGTACCACGCCACTATCCACGCTACCGCTAGGTCCAGGCAGATCGGTACGCGCACCGCAGGCAGCCAAAACAACGAGCAACAACCAGGGCTTCACACCTGAGAACTACCGGCTCAGCCGAAAAGGAGCAACGACGCGATGAAGCCACTGAGGCTTAGCGCTCCGTAAGCAAGCCACGACGCTCGCTCCACACTCTTCATGACCAGATGTTCGGGCGTTCCGGCGACGAGCACCGCACGCTCGGGCCACGGATGATCTGCGCTCTCGCGAAACGACGTCGATGCAGGCTCGAACTCTCCGACCAGCGTGAGGACATCCCCCTTCTTGATATCGATCGCACCTCGCACTGACACGCCAGCCGGCACACGAAACGACAACGGCCCTGCGACGAGCCGCGACCCCTCTGGCCATCGTCGCTTCGTCGGTTGTTCGACTCGCACCTGCAACGCGTAGCGGCCAGGTGGTGCGTCTTCACGCATCACATCGAGCTTTCGAAGCTGATGAGCACGCCAGAAACCGAAGAAGGCCAGCACGACCAGAAACCAGGAGAACCCAAGCGCGCCAAGCGTCATCGCCGTGTCGTCGTGGTACCAGTGCCGTTCGTTGACGACGGCGGCAACCGATACGACTGCACCAACAATGGCGTATGCGAGAAGCCCCGAAGGAATGCGCGGCGCACGTCCGTAGAACGAGCCAAGTCCGTCGCGCATCGGAAGGTAGGTCGCCACCAGCAATGCGGACGCAACCGGCAAGAAGGTCACGACGCAAACGCACATCGCAAACCCGCACAACACGCGAACTGCGCCGTGGTCCATGACAACGAAGCAGACGGCCGGACCGAGAAGGAACAAGCCCGCGATGGCAATCGCGCTCAAGCGTCGTCGGACCGGTATCTCTTGAGCCAGGTTTAGCGCGCAGACGAACTTATCGCGTGTGCCGCTCGATGGTGCTTTCGGATCGATGGCCACGACGGCGAGCAGCAAGAACGGAGTGAGGATCCAAGCTGCGAGTCCGAAAACAATCGGTGAGGTGAGGACCGCGACGACCATCGCCTCATCTCGAAAGTAGTACACCGGCGCTCCATGCGCGTGTTTGAAGGCGAGGACCACGAACGAGATCCACGCACCCATGACGCCGATAGCGCCGCCGTACGAACACAGCGCAACGATGCCAGGGAGGATGCTGCCGCGGGGCCTCTCATCTGTAGCTGCTTGGAAGTGGGTACGAAGTTGGATGTATGCGAAGAGGCCGAACAAGAACGGACCGATGATCAGCGGTGTTGTGACGATGGACGCCACAACGCCGATGCAAACTGCGAGCGACAAGCCCTTTTCAGCGGCGAGGATGTTCCGAGCGTTCATGGAATCCGGTGGGTTCCAATGTAACCAATGTCACCGACCGCTTCTTCCAGACACAAACCACAGATCGAAGTTACGTTGCGTCACCTGGCGCGCTAGTTTGATCCGATAGTGTAAGGGTCGAGCTTGGTCAGAAGTGACCAACGAAGAAAACTGAGATTCGATACCGTTTCGTATGCGGGCACTCTTCGGAATCCTTGTGATGATCACGCTTGGCTGCGGTGACGACGATCGTCGTCCGTCCGCGGATGCAGCTGTCGATACTCTCACTCGTGACACTTCCATCGCCGACTCGTCGACCTCGGATTCGTCGAGACCCGACGCCTCTGGCTCGTTGCGCGGCTTCAAGTTGGACTACGACGGCACGACGACGATTTCGTACAACTTCTTGGACACGGTCACGTTCGAGACGCAAACCCCGCCCGATCCATTTCCTGACATTGCTCTGATCACGGCCAACTCTGACTTCACCCAGATTTCCATTGAGACGGTCGCATGCGACATTGTCGCGGACTACGACCGCACGACGGACGATGGTGGTCAGGTGTATGAGATTGACGTCGCCCGGTCGTCTTGTCCCCTCACTGTGACGAGTGGCGAAATGGTACGGATGAGCGAAGTGAGCGGGCTTGTCCGTTGGAACGAGGATTCGTTGAGTATCTTCTTCTCCGGCGACGGGGAGATTACGAACTCGACATCGATCTTCATTGTCGAGTTCGAAGGCGTGTGAGTCTGAGCTCACGCTGAGCCATTCTGCGTCACTGTTAGGTCGAGGCGACAGTCGAGTCGTGGTGTGGGTTGACCAAACAGAAGCGCTCGTGGCCACCCGACGGGCACGAACTCTGCACTGAGCAAAGGCATGCGCTTTGTATTGCTTGTCTCGCTTGTTGTCGGTTGCACGTTCGGTAGAGCCGACCCGCCTCCTCCCGCCGTGCTCGATACGGTACCGGTGGTATCGGAGCCACTCGAGGGCGTGGTTGTTGAACCACGTCCAGGGACCTGCGATTTCCGCGGTGGGACCATCACCGAAGAAAGCACGCGATGCGAAGTCGAAACCACGCGCTTCTACGTTGTGTCCCAAGTGCTCTATCCCGAGGTTTCGCTGGTCGGTGGCGTGGAGCGAACTGCGGGACTCGATCTCGACGGCATGGAGACGACGGGTGACTCATTCGACTCGGGTTGCGGTGTTCCCGACTTCACTTCGCTGGATGGTGCGTTCGGTGGCATTGACAACCAAGGCGCAGCGCTCGGACCAACCTTCGATGCGATCCTCGACAGCGGTGGTCTCGACGCCACCGCGCGCACCGCGATCGCAGAAGGCCGGTTTGGGGCTGTGATCGAGATTCGCAACTGGAACGAAACGGCAGAAGACACTTGCGTCGATGTGTTTGTGTACGAAGCAACCATTGAAGAGCCCGTGCTCGACACATTCGGTAGACTCACCCGAGATCAAATCGTTGTACTGAGTAGCGGTCCCCGCCGTTATGGCTACGGACACGTTCGAAGCGGTGAGCTACGGACCGGACTCGGTGGGTTTCCGGTTCCACAACCGTTCATGGCGGATCTGCACAACGCTCATCTTCGACTACAGCTCACAGATGCTCGTGCGGCTGGACTTGTGGTTGGAGAGCTTCCTGTCGACACCGGTGCGGCGTCCATCGCCTGCCGCTCCGAAGATGATGCACTCGCTGCTTTAGTTCGGTCGACTGCCGAGTCTGTCGCAGACCTTCGACCGGACGCAGACGGTGTTTGCACCAGTCTGTCCTGGGGCGTGAACATCGAAGCGGTTCGCGCTGTCGTTGAGTGACTCAGTCGAACGATTGCGTCGTCTTGCTGTGACGCTCGAAGCGTTGTTGCAGAAACTCAGCCGCGTCCCGCGTGGGGAGTCCATCTGTCACAGTGACGGACTCGCCGCTTTTGATCTTCGCAACGACAAAGAACCGAAACACAGGCCGTTCGTTCACTTTGCCCCACTCGCGTTTCTCCACGGAAAACCTCTCCACGAGCTCCAGCGGCACAGCCGGTGCTTTGCGAAACGCACGAAGCGTTGGGATCGGGCCAGTCGAGTGTGAAAGCAGACCGTCTTTGATCGTAATGACGCTGCTGTTGAGCCAGGCACCAAGTACGTACCAGAGCAAAACAAGTCCTACGCCGAGGTGAAGCAGTGTGAAGCCCGCTTCGAGAAAACCGCGCCAGTCCGACACGAGTGCGGCTCCGATGACTCCGTTCCAGAACGTGGCAAAGATCGTCAACACAATGCGCGCGGGCGTGTGGGTTCGATGAGTTGCCCGGAAGCGTCCGCGCGTGACTTCGACTTCGCGGTAGCCCGACGCGCCGCGCGTGGGCGGCTCGTCGACCTTGATCCGAAGCGGAGCAGGCACAGTCACCGCGTAAGACTATTCGCGAACGTCAGCGAACAGGAAAGTGAACCGAAGATCCCGGCGTTTGCGTCGGTGAGCCGTAGTAGAGCATCAACGTGCTCGGAATCATCAATGCGGCGCCACCGATCAACATCGACCTACCGACGAGTCGGTCCGTGCTCCCCGGATCACCTTCGGCAGCGTTCTGACCCACAATGAGGCCAGCGATCATGGCCACGAACGACAACGCCATGAAGATGCCGCCGCTGCGGTACAGGGCGCGACGATCGTGCGCGTAGAGATCCAAGTTGCGGCGGAACACACTCGCTTCTCCACTCACGTGCACAAGCTCAGGCGTACTGAGTGCGCCTTCGTTTCCAAGCACGGGAAACGCAAGCAGCACATTTCCAACCGGAAGATCCAGCACGCACGGAGTGGCGGGACACACTTCGCTTGGTTCTTCGATCAGCCGGAAGTGCTCTCCGTCCGGGACGTTTCGAACGGTCATCCGACTTACCGGCACACTTGCCTCAGGAACGTCGACCACAAGACGTCCCGTTCCAGTGGGACTCGGCCGCGAAAGGTCAACACTGGGCATCTCGGCTTCGGGAACTGTGCGACGAGGCAACGTTCGGGTGCACGCAACCAACCCGAGAGCCATCGTGGCAACAACGAGACGAGTAAAGTGCCTTGCTGTCATAGCGGTTACTTCCGAGGGAAACGCTTCGAGGCTCGGTAAGCGAGTTTACCTGTCCCCAGAGTGTACTGATTTGACGAAGTGAGAGTCACGCCATTCACAGGCTGAATATCTCGCGGATGTTGTCATCCAAGACGTTGTTGCGAAGTACTCTGCAGGTTGTGCGTTGTGTTCCTCTCGTCACGCTAATGATCGTTGGTTGCGCTCCGGGCTCCCCTGGGCTGCTCGTCCAAGCCTCGATCAGCGCTCGAGTAGACGTTGTTCAGCCTCCGCCGCCACCACCCAAACCGGCGGTCGCACTTTACGATGCTGAAGTGGTCGAGTTCTTCGGTGTGCCTCTCGACGACGCGAACGACGTGCTCTTCGTGCTCGACGTGTCGGGTTCCATGGACGGAACGGCGACGGGTGTTCTTGCCACGATGCCGGGCGACAAGAACACCCAACCCGATCCGAATGCACCACCTCCAGACCCAAACGCACCACCTCCTGCACCGGTGGTTCCCACCAAGCTTGAGGTTGCTCGTGCAGAGTTGCTTGCTGCTCTGCAGCAGTTACCGGACACCACCCGCACGAACGTGATCTTCTTCAACCAAGACCTGCGAGCGTTCGCTGCAAGCTCGGTGGAACTCGCGACGACGCGCGAACGCATGATTGGTTTTGTGCGCTCTGCCTCCGCGACTGGCGGAACGGCTCTGGCTCCAGCATTGCGCGCAGCCTTCATCCAAAACGTGCCGCGTGTTGTGGTTCTTTCGGATGGGCACGGAAACGTCGGCGGGGACGACTACGATGTTCTACGTGACGCACGCGAAGCGATGCGCGGTGGAACGCGGATCGACACGATCGGAATCGGCGACCACGATCGTGAGCTGCTCAACGCGCTAGCAAGCGAAAGCGGCGGCTTGTACCAAAGCCTTTAGGGCGTAAAGCGAATGACTCGGTCGTTCAGCTCGCCCAGATGTTGGGGTGCGTCGGTTTCTTGGGCGTCGAAGAGAATCACCCCGGAACGACCACCACCGAAAGGATAGGTCGCTGCAAACGGCGGCGTGATTGTGGCGTCGGAGCTGTGTGTTCCGTCGAACACACCAACCATGATGTCTTCGCTCTCCACCGTTCCGTACGCGAACTCCACCTCACCGTCGTCGAACAACGTCACGGTCGCGGTGTTCTGCCACGTTGGATCGTCGTGGTCGCTGTAGTCGGTGTACCGAATCACGTAGCTGTCATCGCACTGCTGGATGGTGACCTGCATCGCTCGTCCCGTTGCTTCGATGTCGACGCCCGCATCGAGATCACCCCAGAACGGCGCAATCGTGGGGACCAAAATATCTGCCGAGACGACGTCTAGTTCTGTCGCCGTTTCGGTCAACGAAGGGTCGCTGCCGAACACCATTCCACCGTTCGTTCCCAACACCATTCCAGCATACGTCTCGCCGTAGAACGGAAACGTGAACCCGCGTGTGAAGCTGATCGAGAGTGCTCCGTCGTCGATGTCGTCAAACAGTGTCGTGGTTTCGTCGACAGGAACTGGAAAGAGATCGATCACCGGGTCGCAGGTAGCCATTCCTGCATCCATCGCGGCGTCCGCACCTCCGTCCAGTCCAGCGTCCGTCGCGGCGTCCATCGCAGCATCCACACCAGCATCTGAACCGCCATCGGTGGCGGCGTCGGTTCCCGCGTCGGCTCCAGCGTCCGTGCCACCATCCACGCCGGCGTCCGCACCCGCGTCAGCCGTGCCTGTGTCGAGTGTCCCGCCGTCGCGCGTTCCGGTGTCAGTCGTCGGGCGACTATCGTCATCTCCACAGCCAACCGAAAGACCGAGAATCAAAAGCAAAACGGCGTAGCGCATCGCTCATTCTAACCGACAAAATCTACGCACAGTGATCGATTCGCGGCGACGCGCGACAATCAAGTATGCGCTTCATTCTCTGCCTCCTCAGCCTCGTCGTAGCGTGCGGAGACGACGACGGAACCATCAACCCCGATGCGAGCTTCGATGCGGGGACCGACGTCGGTCCTGCGGACACGGGACCGATCGATGCCGGCGCCGATACAAACGACGCGGGTACCGACGCACCGATGGACGCAGGAGCAGACACGTCTGATGCAGGCGCCTCTGTCCCAACTCTCTTCGCGGTGATCGGCAACGACCTCGTCGCCATCAACCCAACCACGGCAGAAGCGACGACGGTCGGTGCAATAGGCGCGATCTCCGACACGCTCACGCGCATGCGCTGGGACGCGATGAACGAAACTCTCTACGCGGTGTACGACGTCGCTACTGGCACGCCGAAACTCGCGACTCTCGATGTGTGCACTGGCGCAGCAACGGCCGTCGCGGATCTGACGCTTCCGAGCGGTATGACGATTGGCGGAATCGACTTTGATGATGCAGGGCAAGCCTACGTATCCATCTCCGCAGATGCCGGTTCGAGCGAAGAAATCCTGGCGACGTTGGACACGTCAACCGGGGTGGTCACGACAGGTGTCGCATTCTCGATGGCGATCGACGCCGACATCATCTTGCTCGGCAGCCCATCGCTTGCGATCGACCAGGACCCGCCTAGTGACAGTCACATCTTCTACGACTTCGACCTTGGCACTGGCGCAATCAGCAACATGCGAAGTGGCTCGCCACGTGTTGCGCACCAGGCGTTTCACGAAGGGACGATGTACGGACTGGACGTGACTTCTGACCCCGCTCCACTCGTCACGATCGATGTCGCAAGCGCCGTTGCAACCGATGTCGGCGGCAGCTTCGACGTCGCTACGTTCCGTGCCATGGCCACGGGGATGAGCTGTCCCTAGCCTCTTTGGTAGTCTCCACTCGTGAGCGACGACGACAAGGGCGACGAGTGGGATCGGATGAGTCTCAACTCGCTCAAACGCGAGCTCGAGGTTCAGAAAGCGAAAACCGAGTCCGCGCGCGAAGAAGCGACTGAGCGTATCGAGGAAACCAAGCAGCGCTCCTCGGGTCGATCATGGGTGTGGATTGTAGGCGCGATCGTGATCGTCGTCGGTGTGGTGTGGGCCATCCTGTCGACGATTCCCTCTGTGCGTGAGTGGCAGTTCGAACTTGTGCGCGGAGACTTCGACGCAGGGCCGCCCTTTGATGCTGGTGTCATCGAACCGCCAGAGGTCGATGCGGGTATCGACTCGGGTCCTCGCCGAACGATGCAGCCGCGCATGAACATGACGATGTCGATGCGACCGACGTTGGACTTCGGCGACGACGACGACGATCCGCTTGGTGGCTTGGACTAGCGTTGTTACACCCGTCGCATGGCTACGTTTGAGCGCGACGACGCAACGATTCGATACGAAGTTCAGGGTAGTGGTAACCCGGTATTGATGATCGCTCCGGGCGGTATGCGCTCGTGTATCGACGTGTGGAAACGCGTTCAACCGGACTTGGTGGGGTTGGTCGCTCAAACGCATACTGCCGTCACGATGGACCAGCGCAACGCCGGGCAGTCGACAGCTCCAGTCCGCGCGGAGGACACGTGGGGCACCTACATCGCGGATCAACTCGCGCTAATGACCCACCTGGGCTTCGAGCGATTCTCGGTTGTGGGCGTGTGCATTGGCGGCGCGTACATCGCGGGTATCGCGAAAGCAGCACCCGAGCGCCTCGTTTCGGCCGCGATGTTTCAGCCGATTGGATTCGAAGAAAACCGCCCTGCGTTCTTTGAGATGTTCGATGCGTGGGCACAAGACATCGCCGCGGATCACCCCGAAGCGGATGCTGCGACGTGGGAGTCGTTTCGAACGAACATGTACGGACACGATCGCCTGACGTTCAACGCGACGCGCGAAGACATCGCTGCGATCAAAGCGCCGTTACTCGTGTTCTTGGGCAACGACCTGTACCACCCGAGCTCGACGTCGCGTTCGATCGCCGAGCTGGCACCGAACGCAACGCTCGTGGAGCAGTGGAAAGAACCCGAGCACCACGACGCGACGAAGAAGGCGTTGCGAGAGTTTCTGACTGCGAACCCGAGCTAAGGGAACTCTTCGCGGGATTGTTTGTCTGACTCGCGTGCCTCGCAGTTCGCTCGATGTCGTGCTGTACGTTGCCGGCGTGCTTCTTGGTTCGCTCGCGCTCATGGACTGGCTCGGGTACTCGCTGTTCGTGATGCGCGCGGTGTTGCCGTGAAGGCTTTGTTGTACCGCTGGTCGGAGTTCTTCGACGCAGAACCGGTCAGGGGTCCAGCGCTACTCGCACTCGTCATCGCGTGCCTGATCTCTGTCGGGTATGCACTCGAAGCGAGCAAGCATGCGACGAACACGAAGCAGCGTGTTTGGGCCGTAGCGCCGGCAGCGGTGTTGACGGCCGTCGCTGTGTTGGTTCTCGGCTGGTTGATTGGCTTGGCGCGCGAGACGTTCTTGTTGCGCCAGCTCTTCCACATCGTTGAAGGGCGCTGGGGGGAGCCCGAGCTGGAATGGCTCCACCTCCTCGCACCGGTGATCGTGGTCGCGTTGCCGACGCTGACGTTTGCATTTGGTCGCGTGTTGAACTCAACAGCGCTCCGCTACTCAGCGCTGATCGTGTTTGCGAGTGCGCTTGCTGTTGTCGCACCAACGCTCGTCAGCTGGCACTTCTGCATCAACGTTCCGCTCATCCTTCGGGACATCACGGAGCTCAACGAGGCGCTCGAGATGCTTGGTTTCGGCGTGGTTGGATGCAGCATTGCGATTGTCGCGGTCGCGGTACGAGCCACCAAACTTCGATTTCCGCGCACCGCTGCCCTGCTGGTTTTTGTGCTCGGGGCATCTGCCTTTGCGTTCACGCGGTCGCATGCGCACGATCGTCGTCACCCAGTGGCGATGAGGAGCAACCCAGTGGCGTTTTCGGAGTTCCCGAGAGCACCAAAGTGGTTGAACGACTGCTCGGAAACAACACGTGGGATTCCCATCGTCTCGTTTGAGGGGACTAACGTTTACCTAGACCAACTCGCCGTCGTTGACCCGGTGGAACTTCGGGAGCGACTGCACCGGCACAAGCGAAACTGGTCGATCCTACAACCGGGCAGACCCTTCGCGGGTGCTGTGAATGTCAGAGCTCACGCGGCACACTCGCTGCGCAACATGCAACCGTGGCTCGAAGCAATGTACGAGGAGCACTTCAGATCGCTCACGTTTGTATTCGACGACTCAGCACGACTCGACCTCCACACACTAGGACTCGTTTCTGTTCGTCGTGTCTGCGGAGTTGAGTTCAGTTTGGTGCGAGAGTACGAAGCCGAAGAGAGGACCGTCGGAGACGCGGTCCTTGATCGGACCAAAGGTGGAACGTCCGTCGTGCCGGTCGGGCGCGTGTTGACACCTACAGAGATTCAAGAATGGATCGACGAGAGCATCGAACCTTTCATCAACGGCGAACTGAGCGAGTTCCTTATCGAGCCGGCGCACGCATCGTTGCGGGACTAGCATTGTAGAGCTGGATCACCCGATCGGTAAAATCCGCATCCGAAGGCACCCACACCACACCGCCCTCGTTCGCTTCGACGATCAAGGTGTAGCCCTCGCGCTGTCCCACCCGACGCATGATCTCCTGCATGCGCTCCAGAATGCGCTTCGTCAGCTGCGCTTCCTTCTCCGCAAGCTCCCGTTGGTAGTCCACGTACGTCGTCTGCAACTCCACGTACGCTTTCTCAAACGCTTCAATGCGCGGCCGCAATTGCTCCTCAGGGACTCGGCGTTTCTGCAGGCGTTCGATCTCGCTCTTCATCTTCTTGAGCTTCTCTTGCGCGGCATCCAGCGCCTTTTGTCGCTGGCGAAACATGGCTTCGAGTCGACTCTTCGCACGTCGACCATCTTCGGTCTCACTCAGCGCGCGTTGCAGGTCGACGACGGCAACCTTGGTCTGCGCAAACAACGACGGCGCAGCCCAAGACACCAACACGCCCGCGGTCAACGTGATCGCGTGGCGACGAATATTCATGTGCCCTCCCCACCTCTCATCGGAGGCGAGTCGCACGCACAACGGCCAGGCCGCTAACTCATTCCGAGGAAATCACGCGGCTGGCATCAACCAATGTGTCGACGGGATTCCGTCGAGCAGCGAGATCTCATCCGGCATGGGCCCGAACGTATCGAACGAATGGAACTTGATGGACTCGCCAAACTGCGGCGCCAGCTCCGTGAAGATCTTTCCGACAAGGTGTGCGCGAAACGCTTCCTTGTCTTGGTACACCTCAACAAGCCGACCTTCGGTCTCGTCCTTCGACAGGTGCCAGTCATACACCAATGTGCCAGGTTCGGCGTCGCCCACGTACGCTTTGCACAACGCCGCGACCTCTTTGAACTTGGCGACGTCCGACACCTCGAACCGTACAACCACGATGACTTGATCTTTCATGAGCATGGAATAGCGAACGCCGTCGCAGATAGCCGTGAAAGCGCGCACGTACTATTCGGGTTAGGAGATATTCACTCGTGCACACTTCGAGTAGCCTCCGCAGCGTGACGAGCCTCGTCGGTTCACGAATCGATCGGTATGAACTGCTTTCTGTGCTGGGCGAAGGTGGGTTTGGCACCGTGTTTCGCGCGCGTCATCTGGTGCTCGATCAGTTGTTCGCGGTGAAGGTTCTGCATGCGGAGCGCGCCGACGAAGCTTCGATCAAACGGTTCCTTCGCGAAGCAAAGACAGTCGCCGCATTGGGCAGTCCGCACATCGTCAAGGTCACCGACGGCGGCATCAGCGACGACAACGTGTACTTCATTGTCATGGAGCTGCTCGATGGTCGGCCCTTGGATGCGCTCTTGGAAGCCGAAGGTGCGCTCGACGTCGACCGCGTCGTGAGAATCGGGAAACAGATCTTGAAGGGGCTCGAAGTTGCGCATGCGAACGGCGTCGTGCATCGCGATCTGAAGCCTGCGAACGTGTTCATCACGACCGACGAGCACGGCAAAGAGCTGGCGAAGATTCTGGACTTTGGGATCAGCAAGATTCGAAAGCCGGGTCTGGAAGACATCACGCGCGAAAACGCGTTTCTCGGCACGCCGCGCTACATGGCGCCCGAGCAGTTGTTCTCGGCAACGACCGTCGACGCACGTGCCGACCTCTACGCGACAGCGTGCGTTCTGTACCGAGCACTCAGCGGTGCGCTGCCGTTCGACGCCGATTCGATCGCACAGCTTGCGACAAAGATCGCCACGGATCGACCGACGCCACTCCGAGAGCGCATCGACGGGCTTCCGGCATCGCTGGAGTACGTGATCGATCGTGGACTGAGCAAAGACGCAGACGGTCGTTGGCAGACCGCAACTGAGATGTTGGACGCGTTGGTTTCGGTTGAACGCGGCGTGTCGCTGGATGTTCCGATCGATGGGCCGACGTTCGAGATGAATGTGTCGACGGCGGACACGTCACCCACATCGCAGGCGTCGTCGACAACCACCGAAACCGCCCCCGTGGTGTCGGCGCCGAAACGCACGGGCTTGCTCGTTGCGCTCGCACTGGTTCTGGGTGGGGCCGTTGCCTTTTTCGTGGGGCGCTCATCAGCAAGCCTGGAGTCGCCGCCGACTGCGGACAGCACACCGTCATCGGCTGCAGAACCTCAGGAGGAACCACTTCCAGCGGTGGCAGATACCCCGATGGAGGCTGTCGTCGTCGCGGCGATGGCGGCAGAACAAGCGCCCGTGCAAGAGCAACCACGCATGACCCATGCACCCATGCGTGATCCCGCAACCGTCCGCACCGAACGGGAAGCACAACCCGCACAGACCGACGAGTCTCGCGAGCTCGCGCGTTTGGTGATCCGGCGATGGAGGACGTGCGAGTTTCCAAGCTGGCAAGGTGAGTTCGCGCTCAACCTTGATATCGCGGATGGGCGAGTTCGAACTGCACAAGCCGAAGGTGGTGCGCCGAACGAAGCTACGCAGTGTGTGCGGACCGCACTTGCGGGAACACCGACCGATGCACAGAGCGGTCGGGTGGGAATCGAGATCTCCGCGATGCGAGTGTGTGCACAAGCGCCGAGTGGCTGGCGCAAGTGCAGTTCGTGGTAGCTACCGGGCGCGTACACGAACGAAGGGGTGATCGATCGGTCGGTCGTCGAGTGGATCGTCGCTAACCACGCCGAAGTTGCCTTCGCCTTCGATCGTTCCGGCGCGTACGAGTGGAACGATAGTTTCAACGTAGAGATCCCACGCGCGACGTTCCAGTGGTGTTGCGCTCTTGAGCGAACGATCGCCGCAGAGAAACACTTCGAGCACGGGTGCGCGCTGTCCCAACAGACGGTGCAGCAGTGTGGAGACACGGACCCAACGCGAGTCGAGCTTCGAGAGAACGCGCTCAGCAAGTGCAGCGTCAGGATGCTCAGGAACCACTCGTGTGACTCTACCGGAATACGGTTGTCGCCAAACTCGTCGCTTCAGGCGCGGGTGGTATGGACGCGGACGCGGGCTGGTGATCGGTCAGGGTGCATATTCAGTTGAACCGGAATAGAACCACCACCAAGGAGAAGACGCCTGCCTAGAACGCAGACACGCATCAAGATTTGCTGCATCAGCTCCGTCGATGAAGCTCGCCTCGCCGTTGATGCTGGCGCTGCCGCGATTGGTCTCGTCGCCGAGATGCCGAGCGGACCAGGAACGATCTCGGATGTCTTGATTCGCACGATTGCGCTCGCAACTCCGCCAGGAGTCTCGCGCTTTCTACTTACGTCGCGAACTGAACCCGATGACGTGGTTGCGCATGTCCGCGAATGCGCTGTCGATACTGTGCAACTGGTCGATGCCGTTTCACGAGCGACGTATGCAGCGCTTCGGGACTCCGTTCCCTCCGCTCGAATCGTCCAGGTGATTCACGTCGAAGGCCCCGACGCAGTCGATCAAGCACGAAAGGTCGCACCCCATGTCGACGCGATCCTCTTGGACTCTGGTCGACCTTCGGCAGCGGTTACTGAACTCGGCGGAACTGGACGCGCACATGACTGGACGGTGAGTCGAGCCGTGGTTGAAGCAGTCGACACTCCTGTGTTTCTGGCCGGCGGTTTGAACTCAGACAACGTCGAAGAAGCGATCGAGAAGGTGCGTCCGTTTGGCGTGGATGTGTGTTCGGGTGTCCGAACGAGCGGCAAGCTTGACTCTGAGAAGCTCCGCGCGTTCATCCACGCAGCGCGGTCTTGCTGAGCAGCTTTCCGATCTGAGCAAAGTCGAGTTTGTTGCACACCGCATCGGCTCCGGCCTCAAGCAAGGCTTCGTTGCCCTCGGCTCGCGCGGAGATCGCGATGATCCGCCCCGTGTAGCCACGCCCACGCGCCCAGCGTACGACGCGGTCACCTTTCCCGTCACCCAAGTCATAGTCGACCAGCATCGCGTCGTAGTCGTTCGGGTAGGTGTTGATCGCGGTCCACACCATGCGTCGAAGGTCGACTTCGTGTTCGGAGAGAAACTCGCTCACAACCGTGATGGCGAAGAGCGAATGGTTTTCGACCATGAGGATTTTCAAGTCCGGGAAACGAGCCGCAGTCGCCAACGCATTCCCCGAGTTACCAGCGCCACGTTGTCAGCGTGTCACCCCCGGTCAGGAGCGTCTCGTCGTCGAGCCACCCGATCGCTCGGGGAGCGAGCCCCTCTTTCTCGGCGATAACTGCACCGTCCGAGGTTTGGTGAATCCGAACGATGGGCGGATGGAAGACTTTCCATTGCACCATCTTTCCTTGTTCGACTGGTGAGACTTTCACGCCAGACCCAGACATGCGAACAGCCAAGAGTTCTCCATTTGGACTGAACGCCAACTCATCTGCGTGACGAACGGTACCGTCTGAGAAGGAAAGGGGATGCGGATCACCTTCGGTGGCGAGAATCACGAATTGTGGCTCAGATGTGCGAATCGCATCGTGAACAACTGCGGCAAACCGGCCATCGCGTGACAACACGGCGTCGCCCATCTCTCCGGGAGGGGCATGACCTGAGGCGTAGAAGAAGAAGGTCGTCTCATCGGTGGGTCGCCACAAACAGAGTTCCGCACCGCTGACCGCGACAACGTCTCGACCAGCATCCACAGCTAAGCCCAATACATTGCCACTCAGCGCGTTGAGAAGCGTGGCGAGATCGCCGGACCAAACCTCTGCTGCAACGGTTCGCTCGCTATTCGACAGCGAAACCACCAACTCGTCGCCCAACCAGACGCAGTCTCGAGCGCTCCGGCCAGTCCAGTCACGAGTTGCAATGACCCTTGCGTGGACATCGAAGATTCGAACGACGCCGTCGTACGGACCGCCGACTGGCATTGTCATCACAGCAACTCGTCCGTCCGGATGCGGCGTCGCACGTGCAACCGAAATGTTGTCGGTAAACTGCGCCAGCATCTGCGGCTTTAGGTGCTGGTCGAGCAACCACACTGCGCCGGCATCAACACTGTGGTTCATGCGACGCTCAGTTTTCGTGAATTGCCGAGGCTGCTGAAGGATCGAACGATGTGCCCGTGACGAACTTCGAGACGCGCAACCGAAGCTGGTAGGTCTCCGCGTTCGTCGATCTTTGTCAGCTCGCTCACCATCTCGAACCATTTATTACCGGAAGTGCCAGAAGGCGGGAAGACGGGAAGGTGTACGCTACTGGGATGAAGAGACGATCGACCAAACTTCGCTATCCTGGACCCCCACCCGACGGGCCATACCTAGATTTCGGGGACGGCCGTTTCCAACTCGTGGTCGCACAGTGGCCTCAACACGTCATGAACGTCTTCGACGAACGTAAGCTGCATGGCGGCGGACCGACTTCGCAGGGGTTGCTTCTGGTGTTTGCTCAACTCGCGGAGCCTCCGATCACGAGCGAGTTCCACGTGGGGAGCGAATCCAGCGAAGCCTGGGTCACGAGTGACAAGGACACCCTTGATCGCTTCGCGAAGCTGGTCGAGCGAGCAAAGACGGACGCCGAGTTTCTCAGTGATGCGCTCGATCTCGCAGAAGAACAGGGAATCGAGTGAGGATTTGGCAGCTAGACGCCCAGCTCTTCGGCACGCTCGCACCAAATGTCTAGTTCGTCCGGCGGATGACGCGTTCGTGAGAGTCCCACAGTATCGAACTCATCCAAGTCATCTCGTGCAACAACACCGAGTGAACGGAGCGCGTCGTTTATCGAGTTGATGTTGGGTTCTCGAACTGTGCCTCGGTACACACCTGCCCACTGCGTACCCACACCGCCGAAGTAGTTTGTGGCGATGATCGCGAAGTGCGGCTCGTCGTGATTGAGCAGCTCACGCGCGATGCGAAACAACACCGCTTCGTCGGGGATAAGCAAACCACGTGGGGATTTGTGCGGCATGAACCCAGTCTCGCCAAGCTTCGCCTGCCAGTACGCCGAGAAGTAGTGGTCGATGAACGCGAGACTGAGGCCTTCGTCGAGCGATTTGGTCAACATCTCGAATCGAGCCACCGCGTCCGGTTCGAACGCACCGCGCGCAACCAAGCCGGTGATCTCGTGTCCCACATATTCAGTCTACGGGATACGGGAATCGGACGGCGTTCGGTTCGAGGGCCAAGCGTTTTTCGAGCTGACACGTCCGATCCCACATGACTCGTTTGAAGCTCGTTGTGATCGCTAGTTCGCTCGCGTTGTCGTCGATCGCGCACGCAGATCTACCCTGCCGCGAAGGCGGTGTCGTTGCCACGTCGTCGAACGGGGGCGCAACCGTCGTCGCCTCTGCGCACGGCTGTCGTGCATATCCGACCGCGCAGTACACGGTTCGCGTCGGTGGACGTGACGTGTTCACAATCCCAAGCATGCCGGGACACGAAACCATGCTGGTCTCCGACACCGGCCGAACCATCCTCTTGCTGAGTACGCGCAATGTACGTGCAGACCAAGAAGAGGTGGTCGCGTTCCGAGATGGCCGACGGTTTGGTTCGTATCGTCTCGCGGATCTACTCGGGTCAACAACGCGCGCAGTGCGCGAAGGTCGCTTTGTCGACGTGCAAATCGAGGGTGTGTACTTGGTGATCAAAGATGTCGACGGAACGCAGCTCTACCGCGAACACCTTGCGGTGCTCCAACGCAACTAGTTCGACGGCTCACGTCGACCGTCGGCTCCACAGAAGCAGTGCCAAGAGGAACGCGAACCCTCCCGTCGCTCCGTCCGCGTTGCAGGAACAGCCTGCTCCACGTGCCGGTTGCCAAGGTTGTCGCGTTGGATCCGGGACGTACGAATGCGTCGCATGATCGAAACGCGGATGGGGCCGGATCGGCTCACAACGCTGTTGCATCTCGGGTTCTCCTCCGATGCCGAAGCACTCTCCTGCTTCATCGCAAGCTCCCACCGTTCGTCGAACTGTCTCGGAGGAGTAGGCACTCGTCAGCGCATCTCTCACGCATCCGCACGACTCGACGCATTGAGACTCAGCCGGACAAGCAGAAGACGAACAGTCTTGTCGGATGCATGGTTCCCGATATCCGTGACCCAACCGAGGTGCAACCTCGAGCCCCGGCGGACACTGGAACGACGGATGGATCCGCGTCACAGAGTCCGCCTGTCCAATCGTGGACCAAGACAACAACGCAACGACAACCCACGTACGCATGTCGTCACGGTACCACTCACTCTGCGAGGAACGCGCGCACGGCATCCAGACCACGGTCAACGCCCGCTTCTCGATCTTCGCGCGCGAAGAGCTCACCTTCGATCGTCCCGTCGACGGGGACGCCGCGAGCCTCGTACACCTCGCCATCCGCAGCGGTGTACACCTCGTTGGATAGACCGAACGTCCAACCGTTGGGCAGCGTCCGACTCAAGATGTCCGAGAGCTCGCCGTTCGTCGGTTGGCCCATCACGGTGACCTGAGGCAGCTCGCGCAACATAAGCGTGAGAATCTCGGCAGCGCTGACGGTGCTTTCGCTTGTCAGCACGACCACGTCGCCTTCGTAACGTGTGCCCGCCGGTTCGACGTAGATCTCGTAACTGTCACCATCGCGCGCGGCTTTGGTGAGCGCGAGCGTTCGGCTCTCGGCAAAGCGTGACGCGAAGACCAAGCTCGTCGAGTCGAAGCCGCCTGTGTTGACGCGTAAGTCGATGACAAGTGCTCGCGTATCGGCCAATGCGCCCAGGCGTTCATCGAGCACTGACGCGAAGAGTTCTTCATCCGCCGCTTCGACCGAGAGCAACACGACGTAGCCGACGTCCTCCGACAAGCGGCCCCACTTGATGTCACCTTCGTCTTCCTCAAACCCGTCGACGAGCTGCGCTTCGATGTTGTCGAGGTATTGCGCGAGAGACTCGTCGATGTACGCCTCCAGCGAGACGCCGGGCATGTCCGCATGCTCCTCAATCAGCTGCGCCAACGCGGGGAACGGATCCGACTGAAACGTGATGTCTCCGTTGTCGAGCGTGACGTGTCCATCGCGGAGTTCACCAAGCAGATCGCTCATCGCATCGAAGAGCTCCAGACCACTGCTGTCCGAACTGAGGGTTGCGCGCACCTCTGCGCTACGTGTGGTCCAGTCCACACCACGACGTTCGAAATGGGCGTAGAACTCTTCAAACGTCGCGTCGAGGATGTCCCAGAGTTGGAGCGGATCGTCGTCGTAGTCTGGGTCGCCGAACACGGGCGTTCCACCATCGGCACACGTGTCGGGCAGTGCCGTACGATCAAACGCGTAGGGTGCGATGACGCCAACCGGCCAGAGCAGGAACGTATCGGCGGACTCGATTTCGATTTCACGAATCAGGCCTTCGAGATCTGCTGCCGAGCCTTCCAAGATCGCGATACAGCTAATCGACGTGTGTTCGTAGAGCGTGACGTCGCCGCCATTGGACTCGACCGCATAGCCATAGCCGCGCGATACCCACGTACCCTCCGGGACCTCGAGCGGGACAAAGTTGGTGTCGAGTGTGAGCGTGAATGGACCGACATCCTCGGCGTCGTAACTGTCGGCGATGATCGAGTACGTCGTGCCCGCAACCGCGCGAAACACCACACGGCTATTCAAGGTCGAGTCGTTTTCGTCGTCGTTGCATGCGAGTTCCGCTGCTGCGTCGCACGCCTCACGCACGTAGAGCACCGGATCGGGTCCACTCAGACGCGCTTCCACGAAGCCATCCGCGGCCGCAGTCCAGGAATACACGACTTCGGGGCCGCGCTCTTCGGAGCACGATCCGGATTCGGAACTGGCTGCCCCCGCGGTGGTTCCTTCGACGCGAAACACCCCGGGCATCACCTCATCGGTGATCTCGAGCGGGTTTGCACAGGTGCCTGCGGATCCGCCATCGAGCGGGGTGTCGGGAGCCGAATCAAGAGCGGCATCGGGCATCGCTGCGTCCGACCCGCCATCGACGACACCGTCGTCATCTCCACACGCCCATAACAACATCGCAACGCACACCATTTGTCGCATGCAACCTCCTGCGACACGTGTGCTCTGGGCGAAGCGGAACGTTACAGAAAGTCAGCGGCCGTCGAGTTTGCCGTCGAGCATGTCGATCTCTTTGAGCTTCTCTTGGAACGCTTCGAGCGAGACCACATCGGCTTCGACCAGAAGCTGCAAGATGGTGCGTGTGTAGAGACCAAGGCCCAGAAGGTTCTCTTCGAGCTTCTGAACCCGGAACTCCAAAGCTGTGGCACGCGCTGCTGCGTCGGACCCGATTGACGCGGTGGACTCGAGCACGGCGACCTGTTGTTTGGTGCGCTGGATCTCGCGCCATTCGCGCGACGCGAGAAACCAGAGCGGGTTGTCTTTGAAGTCACTCATGCCGGGACAGTGCGCGCAGTTCGTGTTTCAAACCACCAATTTCTCAGCGAACGCGAACACGGCGTGAGGCTGCTGCACGTCGACGCGCATCTTGTTGCGCTCGGCGCTGTTCCTCTTGCATCCGCCGCTGACGCTCACGCTCTGCGGCCCGCCGCGCTTGCTCGATCCGACGCCGCTCGGCATCCGCGCGACGCTGTTGTTCTTGCTGGGCACGCCGCTGCGCCTCTTGCTGACGACGCTGTGCCTCTTGCTGGGCACGACGCTGCGCTTCTTGTTGTGCTCGACGCTGTGCCTCTTGCTGGGCACGACGCTGCGCGTCGATCTGCGCACGGCGACGCTCCTGTTCCATACGACGCTGCTGTTCACGCTGTGCGGCCTGTCGCGCTTCTTGCTGCGCGCGACGCTGTGCTTCCTGCTGCGCGCGACGCTGCGCTTCTTGCTGCGCGCGACGTTGTGCTTCCTGCTGCGCGCGACGCTGCGCTTCTTGCTGCGCGCGACGCTGTGCTTCCTGCTGCGCACGACGCTGTTGCTCCTGCATGCGACGCTGCTGCTCCATTTGTGCGGCCTGGCGCGCTTGCTCCGCACGACGCTGCGCTTCCATCTGAGCGCGACGTTGCGCTTCTTGCTCGGCCCGACGCTGCGCTTCCATCTGCGCGCGACGCTGCGCTTCCATCTGAGCGCGACGCTGCGCTTCTTGCTGAGCACGACGCTGCTGCTCTTGCATACGTCGCTGCTGTTCCATCTGCGCGGCTTGACGCGCTTGCTCCGCACGACGCTGCGCATCCTGTTGTGCGCGACGCTCGGCTTCACGACGTTGTGCCTCTTGAATCGCTCGGCGCTGCGCATCCTGCTGTGCTCGGCGCCGTTCTTCTTCCATGCGGCGTTCACGCTGCGCAGCCATCCGTGCTTCCTGTTGCGCTCGACGTGCAGCTGTTTCTTGCGCACGGCGCTGAGCATCACGCTCGGCACGAAGTCGCGCCTCCTCGTTGGCGCGTCGTTGCGCTTCCGCCATGGCGCGACGTTCCGCTTCGGCACGACGCATCGCTTCGATGTGTGCACGCTGACGCGCTTCTTCGTTGGCACGGCGTTGCGCATCCCTCTGTTGACGACGGCGGTCGGCTTCGAAACGCGCCTGCGCATCACGTTGACGCGCTGCTTCGGCTCGACGTGCTTCGTCCAGTCGACGTTGCTGCTCCAAACGCGCCTGTTCAATCTGCCGCTGATGTTGCTGTCGTGCCTGATCAGCCTGGCGCTCTGCGCGACGTCGATCACGCTCGGCCTGACGCTGCGCTTGCTCTTGCTCCCGCCAGCGACGCTCCTCATCGGCGCGACGCCGCATCTCGCGTTCACGCCTCCGCTGATCCGCAGCATCGACGTTCACAACAACGTGCTGACGGTCGCGAACCCAACGACGGTTCGGTCCTACTCGGACACGAGCCTGACGTACGCGCACGGTGCGGTCGTAGCGGCGACTACGATCAAACCAGCGATGCACCTCTGCACGCGGTGCACGATGACGAAGGATGTCCGCCGCGAAGAGATGGCGCGCGGCAACAAAGCTCCAACGATCTAGGGGCACACCCGCGCCGCCACGTGGCGGAGTGGGCGCCCAACCGACGTAGCCATCGTCGGTCTCGCGCCAGTCCACCCAACCGGGACTCCACTCGTAACCAGGTACCCAGACCCAACGGTCCTCGTACACCCAGTTGCCGTACTGACACGTGGTCGCGCCAATCGTGTCGTACGAACGCCACAGCGGTCCGTAGTCACTCTCTTCCCAGTAGCCGTTGTCGTACGGCACGTAGGTTGGGTCGTTCGGGTAGAACACCGTTCCGTACTTGGGCGAGTCGTACCAACTACCTTGGCCGGCCAACCGCTCTTGGAACATCTGGATGGTGACGCGAACGTTGACGTCTGCACGAACAGTCCCAGCGGTTTGAACCGGGACGTAACGCGTGCATCCGAGCATTGCGATCGCAAACAGCAAAGAGAGAGTGCGCATCAGACGGATGTACGAGATGCAACGCATCCTGTTCAGATCATTCAGGAAAAGGGTGGCTTCCCCTCCCCGGGGATCCACCTGCGTGGAACACCCTGGAACAACGTGAACCAAGGTGTTTCGCCAAGTCTTTTGCGGAGCGGCGAGCCAGCGAAGCCGAAGGCGAAGCGTCAAGACTCACAGTCGCCGTAGGGCGACGAGAATCGAGGGCAGTCGCGGGAGCAAAAGACTCAATACAGAAGTGTTCGCGATCCCTCGCAACCGCGTCGGCACACATCTCGCTTTGTCGCGATGCATGCGTTGGATTGTCTTGTTGATGTGTCTTGGTTGTGCGCGTTCGTTCTCGTTGGACGACGAACCCTTGCCCTTTGTTCCCGATGCTGCGACCCCGGATGCGGCAACACCCGATTCCGGGATCGATGTCCCTGAACCTGTCGAGTGTGCGCCCTACGAGTTCGTAGGTTGTTCGTTTGTGACGGCTCAGTGGGTGTGGACGGGCAGCAACTGCGAGGTCACCGTGGATTGCAACGGTCTCGGATTCGAGAGTCGTCGCGCTTGCATCGAGGCGCACATGGAGTGCGGTGCAACGTGTCCATGCGGGCCGGACGCTCGAGAACCCATGGATTGCGCGGACCCGCAACACTGGACGTGGAACGGCACTCGATGCGAGCAGACGATCTGTTGTGGAGGTCCAACGTGTCCCGGCTTCGAGACCCAAGCCGAGTGCGTCGCCGAGTACACGTCCTGCGGAGCCGAAGTCGCGTGTGGTCCCGAACTCATGGAAGGAGTCAACGTGATCGTCCCCGAGCGACTGTCGGCACCTGCTGCAGACTCTTGCATCACAACGCCCGGCGAAGAGTGGCTTGCACGCGGTGTCTTTACGGCACCCCGTGCTGGCACCTACGAGATCTCATCGTATCCGCGCATTGCGTGGCCCGATCCGATCAACATTGCAGTGTTGGATGGCCACTGTACTGACACGCTGCTCGAGTGCGGCGACACCACGATGACGCGCGAGTTCGAGCGAGGAGAGACTGTGACCATCATGGCCAAAGCGGGCTACGCCGACGAACCGCCTTCGTTCTTCGGCGAGATGGAAATCAACATTCGTGAGTTGTGACGCACTCTCTGCGTACACCTCTACCCTGGCGCAAGCGCTGCGTCTCCGTGCTCCGATCTGCGCGGCGATGCCGGGCACGCCTGTTGCCCTACATCGGGCATGTCACGAGTTCTTGTCGGCGTTGATTTCTCCCCTACCTCCAGTCTCGCGTTTGAACACGCAGTCAAGTTGGCGCGACGTCTGGGCGCAGAACTGCACGTCGTTCACGCGTACGGATTGGCGGTTGCGGCCATGCCCGAAGGCGCGGTGATGACGGGCCCGGCACGCGCCGCAGAGCTCGCCAACTCTGCGAACGACACCATGAGCCTATGGATCGAACGCCATCCCGACCTGGATTTTGTGAAGCACGTGGTCACCGGTGTGCCCTCCGAAGAGGTGCTGCGCATTGCCAAAGAAGTGGATGCCGAAACGATTGTGATGGGCACGCACGGTCGCAGCGGGTTGAAACACCTGCTGTTTGGAAGCGTGGCCGAGCAAGTGATCCGCAAGACGCCGGTTCCTGTGTTGGTCGTGCGCGGACAGGACTGATAACGTTACGCATATGAAGGCATTCTTGCTGTTGTCGGCACTCGTTGGAGTCATCGGGTGTCGAGACGCAACTTGTCCACCACCGTATCGACTCGACGTGGAGTCAGACCTTTGCGTGTGCGATCCACCTCGCGTACTTATGGACGATGGCAGTCGGTGCGTGTGCCCCGATGGGAGTACGGACGACGTCTGTACACCTGTGGACGCGGCATTTGACACCAGTTCAGATGTGGGGGCTGACACATCTGAAAACGATGCGGAGTCAATGGACTCCGCAATCTGCGGGCTGGTGGGAGAAGCATGCTGTACCGGGCCCGGCCCTGCTTGCGAAGCAGGCGCGAACTGCGGAATTGATGGTTGCGTATCCTGTGGCGCGCCAGGGGAAGAATGTTGTGAGAGTGGTCTTCCTTGTACAGCTCTGACATGTCTACCAAGTCGAAGGTGTCCGCGAGTTGCGCCGCTTATCCAGGTCACGCGACCCAGTGCCGGTACATACGGGATCGATGCGTACGAGGTGACAGTGGAGGAGTATCAGGACTTTCTGGCAACAGATCCGGTGCTTTCGATCTTGACGGGACCTGGTTGCGGCGGAAACGCGACGGTCGAACCAGAGCCTGAGTGTGTCTCCGATACATACGCTTGCTCCGGTGCCGCTTGTGCTGGTCGCCCCCAAGTATGCATCGACTGGTGTGACGCCTTTGCGTACTGCGCTGCGGTTGGAAAGCGCCTGTGTGGCGGATACACATCTAGCATCACTGTGAGCCAATACGAGGACCCAGCCGTCAGCGCTTGGTACAACGCATGTAGTTCCGGTGGGATGTTCGACTATGTGACGGGAAATTCGTACTCGGGTTTGAACGAAGTATGCTGGGTCAGCAGTCGAGCGCAGTCCAGGGACAGCCGCGAACTCACAGAATGTCAATCACCGATCGATGGATATGCGGGGGTGCTGGCCTTGACCGGCAATGTCCGAGAGTGGTTGGACATCTGCGATGGCCGTGACAACCCAGACGACGAGTGTCTCATCCAAGGAGGCTCCTACATTGACAATGCGCCATTCGAGGCAAACTGTGCGTTCACTCGTTCACTTCAACGTACAACTCACTCTCCCGTTGTTGGCTTTCGCTGCTGTGAGCTCATGCGGTGACGATTCAACAACGACTGACGGTGGGTTCGACGCGTCCATTTCGGATGCTTCGTCGGACGTTGTCCAACTGGATACCGCACAAGACACACCGGGTGTTTTGGATGTCGGGACAGACCAATTCGTGGAACTAGATGCGGCTGAGGACGGCGGTGCGGAAGATCGGTTTGGGGTTATTGCAGGACCGTGTGCGGTTCTTCAACCTGAGGATCTGGCGAGTTCGGCGTCATCGTTTCATTCGAATGCATTCGACTTCCGCGACGATCCCTTTGATGACCCGGAGGACATCCCAAGGCTGACTGAGGGCGCTCAGGAGGTCTTCGCTGATGGAACTTTGGGAGGGAGTTCTATCGTCTCAGAGATGTTCGCATACGAGGTGCTTGCACGCTGCGAGAACGCGACCCTGCGGTTTACAGAGCCCGAGATTGAATACGTAGACCCCGACGGCAAGAAGACCGATCAAATCGTCGATATCGACGACATTCAATACGGCATCAGTGTAACGCGCGCGGTTGGATTTCCGCGGGATGCGCCGTACGAAGTCAGCCAGGCAGAGTCGCTTCTCATGAACAAACTCGCCGATGCTCTTGCCGCCAACGACAACGTCGCGGGGGAGTTTGCTTGGGCTCGAAGCATCCTCGTGGTTATGGCATATGGCTCAATGCACGTAGAGTCGCTTGAGCTTGCGTGGGAGAATATCGAACCGTCAGTTCGCGGCGACACAATCGTATATGTCATTCGAACAGACGGGATGGACGGATCCGTCTACGGGGACTGACTACTCGAAGCGCGCCTTCACCGACTCATAGTCATCGTCGGTGATCGCCGCGGTTCGAGCGCACGCCAACGTTCCATTGGGTCGGACGAAGAAGTGCACCGGAAGGGGTGCGCCTTCGTCGAGTCCAAGTTGTGCAAACCACGCCCGCAACGCTTCGAGGTCCGTCGCTCGCGGTCCCGTCGGATGATCGGGATGGGCTTGGTGAAACTCGGCAACTGCAGACGCTTCGGCATCGGCACTCAAAAAGACCAGTTCGACGTTGATGTTGTCGGCGCGCAAATGATCCCGAAACGACTGAAGCCGTGGCATCTCTTCGATGCACGGCCGACACCACGTCGCCCAAACGTTGACCCAGCGCCAACCACTCGAGGACGGTGCATTGCCTTCGATCGCGTCGGGCCAACGAAACTCCCCACCCTGGCTCTCACAAAACGTGTCCGCGGACTCGGCTTCGGACTGCTGTGCGCTCACGGCGACAACACGTGATGGCGGTGGCGCAGCCGGAGCGCTGTCGTTGCACGAGATCAACAGCGCTACTGCCGCAACAAGCCTCACAAGCGACAATCGATCCACGCGACGAACGCACTTCGGTTCAAGTCTTCGGGTTCGCAACTCGTTGGATCTCCGCTTCGGTTCCACTCGCAAAAGCTCGCGTCCAGCTGAGCATACTCCTCGCCCAACCACAGCAGTCCAACTTCGTCTTGAAGATCCGCGCTTTGACCAAATGTCTCTTCAAGATGACCCAACACGGCTTCGGCTCGGCCACGACTCAACTCGCGGTTGGTTTCTTCGGAACCTTCGGGGCTCGCACGTGCAACGACAAAGAAGTAGCTGGCGCCGCGTCGCTCCGCGAACACGCGATCGATCATGGCGCGGTCTTCGTCGTCAAGCTCGGACGATGATTGTTCGTACTGCAAAATGCCGCCGCGATCTTTCATGGGCACGAAGAGCGCGTTGAAGTCAGCATCGTCCATCGTGGCGACGTTGCGCGCTTGAACCGGTTGGCAACCGCGACCTCCGCCTTCAAGCAACCCGCAACTCTGCAACACACGTCGGAGCACTTGCTTGAGTTGTGGTGTGCAATAGTCCTCGTTCGCTGCGGCGGCGACAGCGACTTGTTGAGGCTCTGCAGATGCAAGGGCTTCGGCTTGTTTGAGGCGCGCATCCGCGGAGGAGGTCCACGCCGTCACGAAGAACGCAGGGGCGGAGAGCAACACAACACCCAACACGCCGGTGATGACTTGAGCCTTCATAACGCTGCCTCCGTCATCGAAGCTTGCCCGGGTGGAACCATGCCGCTTGGATTCGCTGCAGGTTCGGGTTCGGGTTCGGATTCGGGTTCGGATTCGGCTTCGGCGTCGCTATCGGTTTCGGTTTCCGCGCCGGCTTCGGCTTCGGCGTCGGCTTCGCTCCCGGATTCGGGAGCGGAGGATTCGGAGGCTTCGGAAGCTCCCTCACTCACCGCCTCGGCTTGCTCCGCGAGTCGATCAATCGGATCGGAGCGCTCGGTTCGAGGCGCAAGCTGTATCGTCCGCTTGGTCGGTCGCGGAGGCGGCGCAATCGCTTCACGACGCGGTGCCAGATCGCGCAGCCCATCTCGCTGCGCGCGCTCGATCAGACGGGAGAACGCGAAGTCCATTCCAAGATCCGTGTCCTCATCACACATGCGCACGCCGTTGACGAACACCTGCGGAGTGACAATCGGCATCTGGTTGTCGACCGCATAGCGCAATCCCAAGTTCAACCTCGCGCGTGCCTGCGGGCTGCCAATGCATGAACGCAACGAAGGAAACTGTTGCGATGCACGTCGTGCCGCGGCCTCGGGGTCATCCTCCGACGCGGAACGAATCTCTTCCTGCACCGAGAACGCCCAGTCGATCACGTCTTCAGGCTCTACGTCCGATGCTTCATCCGCGCACAAAATCGCTTCACTGATTGCGCATGCACCTGCGTGAATCGCGTCGTCGACCATCCAGTTGCACGCGTCGTCCAAGGGAAAGAGCAACACCTGTCGACTCACCGCCGCCGATTCACTTTGTGCGTCAAAGCGCTGTTCGAAACCACGACACGCTGGACAAAGCGGGTCGAACACTTCCACCACATTGAGCGCTTCGTTTTGCGGACCTAGGGGAACGAGCATGCCTTCGCTCGGCATCTCCGCGAGAGCGCCACACTCACCGATGTACCGGTCAAAATCCGGAGACGACGCGGCGTACACCCCCGCAGGAACCAAGACGAACGCACAACCCACTGCAAACGCGGCGACAAGTCGACCCCACGCGACCGGCAGCGACTCGGTATCCAACGCGTCTTCCTTCTTTGCGCTGCGCCACAGTATCAGCGCGCCCACGAACGCGAGCACACTGGATATGTAGATCCCGATGCAGAGCTTGCATGCCGCGTCGAGCGTGACGATCGAGAGGTACGCCATCACAGCAGAGGTGAGGACTGGCAGTGCTGTGGCGAGAACCAGAAAGAGTGTGGCGCGTGGGTCCCGCTGCTTGTTGAGGGTGACCAACCCGGCAGCAAAGAAGATCAGGAAACCAAACACGCCCATCGCGGGAAGACTGACTGGAAGGCCGCCCCACATCGACGTTCGGAACACGGATGAGTACGGACTCATCAACGTGACGTGGCACCCGCTGCTACCTGTCGCGTCGGTCGACTCGATACCCGGGATGAACGAACAGTGAATGCCGTGAACCTGTCGATCGAGATGCGCGACGAAGTCGTACGTTGAGAACGCCGCAAACACGAAGCCGAACAGAGCGGCGACGACGACGACGATCGTCCACGGTTTCGGTCTCCCCATGTGTTCCTCTACCACCTTTGGCGTCACCTGGACTTGAACGTGCGTCGCGCGTCAGGACTTCCCGCACCCCAAGTCGGGTTAGCAGCGCCAGCGAGTAGTTGAATCCGGTACGCTAAGCGGGTGAGCCGCGCACTGCCTCGAGCGATCTGGCTCTTGTTCGCTTTGTCCGGTGCTGCAGCGCTCGGATTCGAGGTGTTGTGGGCGCGGCAACTCGCACGCGTGCTGGGCGGAAGCACAACGTCGGTTGCATTCGTCGTCGCACTCTTCATGGGAGGCATGGGTGCGGGCTACGCGTGGGGCGGTCGGTTGGCACCGCGGTTGAAACGGCCCGTGATGGCGTACGGCATTGCGGAGATCGGTATCGGCGTGCTCGCGATAACGACCGTACACATCCTTCCAACCCTCGAAGGAAGCTCGGTCGCGTTGGCGTACGTTGCAAGCGCTGCGCTCATTTTGCCCTGCACGTTTCTCGCAGGCGCAACACTACCCTTCCTGGTCGAGAGCACACGCGGCGCGTTGGGTGTCGCAGTCGGAAGACTCTACGCAGTCAACACGTTCGGCGCAGTCGTCGGCGTGCTTGTCGTGGGAACGTGGTCGATCGGCGCGGTCGGCATCCGGCTAAGTGGCTGGGGTCTGACAACGCTCGGCGTGGTGTGTGGATCGATCGCGTGCTGGATCGGACGAGAACCGCGTACTCCTTCGGAGCGAGAACAGGCACAACCGTGGCGGCCGGGCGCGATGTGGCTGGTGCTCTCAACAATGGTCGGAGTGGCCAGTCTCGCCGAAGAAGTACTGTGGACTCGCGCGCTCACTGCACGTTTCAACGCGTCGACGTACGCACTGAGTGCAATCCTGGCGGTGTTCTTGTTGGGCCTCGCAGGCGGAGCCGCGATCGCAGCGCGCTTAGTTCGGGGACAACGGAACATCATCGCTTGGTTGGCCGCGTCACAGGTGGTTGCAGGCGCCATTGTGATGGTCACACCGGAGTTGCTCGTCGGAAGCGAGTTCTTGATCCCGGGATACGTCGGAGTCGCGCAAGTCGGCGCGTGGAGTACGTGGATCCAAACGCTCGGACTCGGACTGGCACGCACCACGCTGGTGCTCTTGCCCCCCACACTCTTGCTGGGGTTGGCGTTGCCGCTCATCGCACATCTCTACGCACAGCAGACCGGATTGATGCGTGGTCGTGCTGCGGGCCGCATCAGCGCTGCGAATGCGATCGGCGCCGTACTCGGCTCTCTCGGCGCGCGCTTCGTACTGCTTCCCTTGGTTGGACTCGGCAATGGGCTGCGGGCCATGGCGGCACTGCACGCGATCGTTGCGCTCGCGTTGATCGTGGCCCTGCGCGACAAGCTTCCCCGCGGTGCACGTCCCGCGTATTGGTTCGCGCTTCCACTCGCGTTGATTGTCGGAGTCGTCGCGCGACCTCAACCTGAACCCCTGCTGGGACGTCTCGCCGAAGGGCACCGAACCATCTTCGTGGACGAAGGCGTGCAAGACACAACTGCAGTTGTCGAAGTGTTCGACGGTTCGCGACATATCTTTTCCAACGGCGTGGCCTACGCGGGTGATCAAGGAGATGCACGTCGGTACATGCGTGCGCTGGGTCACCTGCCTTCGATTCGTGCGCGACGCCAGCAGCGGGCACTCGTGATTTGTCTCGGGACAGGAATGACCGCTGCAGCCGTTGCACGACATCCCTTTGAACAGATCGACCTGGTCGACATCTCACCTGTGGTGCATCAAACGCTCCCCTACTTCGAACGCGTCAACGATCGCGTATTCGAGGATCCGCGCGTGACAATTCACATCCAGGACGGACGCGTGTTTATGGCTCGCGCTCCGAGTGAGACGTACGACGTGGTGACGCTTGAACCTCCACCACCGCGCGCCTCGGGTGTCGCTGCATTGTATTCGGTCGAGTTCTATCGAAGTGCGAAACGCTTACTTCGAGATGGCGGTGTGGTTGCGCAGTGGCTGCCACTTCATGGAATGAGCTACGGCGAACTGCGGATGCTGGCGCGAACCTTCTTTGAGGTGTTTCCGCAGGGCGAGGTCGTGGAGCTCTTGGACAACGAAGCGGGTTTGTTGGCGACGGTGGGGGATGGTGCACCGCAGCAGGTGCAGACGGAACGCGCGGCGGAAGTTCGCGAGCACTTCGAACCTCCATTGGATCTGCTTTCGCTTCGTCGAAGTGAGGTCGAGTTCGATGGAGAGATCGTCACCGACGACGTTCCGCGGATTGAGCACTTCGTGCGCGAGCTAGCGAATGAGAGCCCGGACGACGCTGCAGCTCGATTTTCTCGCAACGTGTTCGACTGAGGTCCGTGTGGGGACGTCGTGTTCGACTGAGGTCCGTGTGGGGACGTAGTCCGTACAGACCTGAACTATGTGACCATAGGTATGTTGCCGAATTGAAAAGCTTCGAGGATTGGGGGCGTTTTCGAGCAGGTTCGGGTCCGTACGGACTACGTCCCCACACGGACCTCGCTTACCGGTATTCGCCGCCCACTGGGAGTGCGTAGCTTCGATCGGCGTCGTGGCCGAACACGGACGCGACGATGTCTCCGGAATCCGAGTCGATCAGGTGTGAGCCGACTGGCACATCAACGCACGTGACGAGTTGCCACGACTCGCCTCCGATCATCCTGCCCTCACCTCGCGAACACTCTTCGAGACCATCGAGGTCCACGCCGTCAAAACGAAGCGGCGCATCGGTCGGAACGCGCGCGACAATCGATCGGTCCGCGGTTCCAAGCGCGGTGAAGTAGAAGAAGCGGCGTTGATGCTCCATCGCGGGGACTTGGCCCATCGCTACCGAACCGCTGCGACCTTCGAGTGGCGTGACCAGCCACTCGGGCGACACCAGGAACTGGGCTACACCGACCGGTGCGCTCGACTCGATCACAACATCGGTTTGCACGATCAAATCGCGGAACTCGCCCGCTTCCAAACTAAACGAATCATCGGGTGCCGGCAGTGACGTGGTGATGTTCGACGCCCCGTCCGCAACGATGCGCACCACTTCGGGTTCGCGGTATGTCGGATGGTCCACTCGAGTGCTCGCCGGCACGACCCAGAACGTGTTGCCCCAGAGCTCCACGGGAAGAAGCTGTTCGGTCATACGTGCATTGCTCCACGCCCCGGGTGCACCGTCGGGGTGCGCGGGCGCAGAAGCATCCAAGGGCACGCGACCGTTCGGGTCGACGAACACGGCCAGTGCGACGTCCGCCTCAACCAGCGTTCCAGTGAGATCGCCATCGGAAGTGACCGAGATCGGTTCCAGTTGATCGACGTTGATGGCCATCGTCGCGCCCGCAGCGACTGCACTTCCGTTGATTGTGGCATCCGCACTTGGCGTGATGCGCATCTCGGTCGCGATGTTGCTCATCACCGTGATGCTGCCTTCGGCGCCTGGCCACGTCAGCACCCGGTAACGCCCTTCGTGCAGGTGCGTTGGAAGCCACAACGCGGCATCGGTTCCGTACTCGGTGATCACGTTAATCGGCGCGTCGGTTTGCATACGGAACGGCTCGGTCGGTGAACGCACCCGAATGCTGCGCAGTGGCTCGAGCGTTTCGGAGGTTCCATCGCTGAAGACGACGTTGACCTCCTGTTCCTGGCGGTTGACCAAGTTCAAGAACGTCATGAACGACTCGGAGCCGACACCGATAAACGTACAACCGTTTTCGCCGCCGCGTGTTGCCGCATCCGCACACGCGTCGCGACATCCGCCGTCTTGGCACATCGCCGTGCCTTCGCATGCCATCTCAAAGCTCGAACTCATTCCATCCGCGTTGCAGATGAAGACGTCGTTCCCCATGCAGAACGGACGCCCGGGTTGGCAGTCACGACAACCGATATCCAGCGCGCAGACACGGTCGTCGCCGCATGACTCGTTGAACACGAACGAGCCTCCGGTACAGACGAACGAATCCCGACCACGACACTGAACAGCCCCTTCGACACAGTCACCGGTGTCTGCCGCCGCATCGCGCGTGGGCGTGGAGTCGTCGTCACCGCAACCCACGATCAAAACAAGAAGTACAAGCCAGCGCATCCGCGCATCGTACGACAACTTGGCAACGCACTTTGAAGCGGAGCGCCAAAACGTCGGTTGTCGTTCAACGAAGACCTTCAAACATCAGCGTTTCCGACTTGTTCACCGGTGGCGCAGCGATTGCTTTGTGACGGGTCATGCCTGACCGACGCGTTGTCATCGCTAGCTTCGTGTTCGTGGTGGTCATCGGTGGCTCGTGGGCAGCCGCGCACTTTGTGCGACCCATCCCCGAAGCGCGTTGGACCAATGCAGACCTGCCTACGCTCCCACCCGAGCGGGACAACGTGTACGCGTTGCTCGCTCAACGGATCACATTCCCGGACGTCGATACGCTCATCATCGATGACTCGACGGACTTCGAGCTCCATCTTGAAGACGCGCTGCGACTTCGAGACGAACTCGACACTGCACTCGCGCCTACCGAAGCACTGCGTGACGAAGTCCGTCAACGCCCGCGCTTTGTCGAGTCGGGTGGACTGCTCGGACAGCCTCATGTTCTCGAAGGGATGGCACTGTGGAAGCTGCGTCAACTCGCGGTCCTGCAATCGACGATGAACGGAGAGCACGAACGCGCCGCGGAAGAAGTGGCCTCGATGTGGACTCACGCAGTCGACTACGCCAGCCATTGTCAGTCGATGGTGTCGTGTATGGCGGGCCAGCGACTACTGCAGCTCACGCTCGGTGCATCCGAGCTGCTGGCCAATGAGTCGCCTCTGGATCTTCGTTGGCTCGCGCGCGTGCTTGAGAGTTCAGTGCCCGCGCGTTCCGCGATCGCAAACGGGATCATCGCGGAGTACGTCTATGCGAGAGTGTCGCTCGAAACCTACGACGCTCCTTTGTTGGATCGCGCCCACACCGACGCGATGCTGGCCAACCACTACGAACGGGCGCTGGCCTTTGCGCACGACGCATCCAACCCACGACCCACACCGCGCTTTCGCGACAACGTGTTGTGGTGGCTCTACAACCCCGCAGGGAAGCGGCTGGCATCCATCACCACCGTCCAAGGTTTGGATAGTTTGATCGAACGCTACGGTCGAGAAGCAGACGACATCGTGTTGCGACGCGATCACGCCGTGGCGTCGCTACGTTCCACGCGGCGCGCCGCATACCGGGCAGCGTTCGAGCTCCCCTGCGAAGATCCCGGCGCAGTACCCGCACTGGACTCGGCCGAGATCCGCGGCTGCATCCAAGGGCAGTAGCTCGGGATACACCTCGACCAACTCCGCCGAGGACATGCGATCGCGTTCGAGCGCGGGCGACCACACCACTTCAACGGCCACGAGTTCGCGCGAACTCACCGACATCCACGACACGAGTGCCTGGGCGACCGAACTCGCATCAAAGCGCGAGGGCAGATCAGGGAACCGTCGGGTCGCTCCGAGCACCAAGCTAACCACAACCAAGCCCTGACCCTCTTCGGCCTTGGGTGCGCCGTCCGGTGCGTTCTGTCCGCGACCCACGTCAAACCGGTAGCGAGACTTCAGATCGTTCGCCATGGCGAAGAACGTTTGCTCGGCATCGTTGGGCCAGGCGTAGCGGCTCTCCCACATGGCGTAGCGAGCTCCACTCAATGCGGTCGAGAGAATCCGCGCGACGTCCTTGGCCGCCGCATACATCCCGTGTTCGGTTTGCACGTTGTAACGTGTGCCGACGTTCTCCAACACCTGTTGGAGTTTCGCGCGTTGTGTCCAGTCGAACGCGATCGAGATCCGACGCAACTCGCAGCTGCCTCGACGTGCACGAGGTCTGCTTTTGGTCGACCACGCGGCGGGCGCAGATGAGACGATCGAGCGGGCGAGTTCTCGCTTGGCACGCATCGAACGAAAGAAGAGTCCGATCAGCGCGAAGAAGAGGAACGCAGGACCCATGCCCAACGCACCACCAAGCCAGTTGTATTTGAGGTCGGGTTCCCGTCGCTCGAACTCCGCAATGGAATCCGCCGGCTCCGTGGGGACGTGACCGTTTGACGCGCTGGGAAACGCTCGACTCTCTGGATGGTCGTCGGGTTCGGCGTTCGGGAAATCAATCGCGACGTCGGTAAAGCGGTTTGCGAGACGAGCGCGCTCGGCAGCAGGAACCCGACGATCGGCCTCAAGCTGACGCTGTCGGCGCGCAGCTTCTTCGCGTGCACGTCGTTCACGTTCGCGACGCTCTTCCTCGGCACGACGGCGACGTTCCTCGGCTTCACGTCGGCGTCGCTCTGCTTCCTCGCGCTCGCGTTGGCGATCGTAGGACGACGATGACGACGACCCCCACGACGAAGACGAGGACGAACTGTACGAAGACGACGATGAGGACGACGATGAGGACGACCCAAAGCCGCGCGATCCACCGAAACTGCTACCCGAAAACTGGGCGGACAGCGGCATGCTGATCGAAACCAGCAGGATCACGATGATCGCGCGCATCGAGCGGAGAGTACCGGATAGACGGCCGAGCGTGGGACTGCGATGATGCGCGGGGTGAAGAAGAGGCTTTGGGTGATGCCGTCGATCGGCGCATTGATGACACTGCCATGCGGTGCCGCTGCGTTTGGCGAGTTCATTCCGCCGGAGCCCTATGCGCTCGAGACGCTTCAAGAGGTCTACGATCGCGAAGCTGCTGTGTACGAGGACGCAGGTCTGCGCGAAGTGCGCACGGGTGTCGCACGCGTGGGCGAAGAGATCAACGTCACGCTCGAGGGCGGACAATGCATCGGGGTCGTCACTGCATCCGCTGCGCCGTGGCCTGTATGGGTCACTCTCATGCCTACGGAAGGCGAGCACTTCAACCGCGCCGACCGAACCCACGTCTCGTCGGTCGCTTGGTGCGACCCCTTTGCGACGCGCATGCGCATCGTTATGGACAACGACTGGCAACGCTCACTCGACCACACCGCACAGTCGATGGACGGCACCATCCATTACCGCATCTTCATGGGCCGCACGGACGCGTTTGACTTGAGTTCGTTGCCACGCGGCATCCCCAACGCTGAGCGCGTCCAGGAAACACTGGTTCGCATGCGAACCGACCAGGCGATCATCACAGAGCGTGCGAACCTTCCAGACGACGAAATTCTAGATGCCGTGCGCGTGGCACGTCCGCAGGGCGCGCTGATGATTCCGCTAAGCGACGCGACCTATACGAGCTACCGCGAAGCCATCACTCTGTTCACGCGGACCGAAGCCGAGGATGTGTTCCCTCGGACCCATCATGCCTCGGTAGGTGAAGTTGAAACCGACGTGACGGTCCAAGAGGGCATCGTTCGAATCGACGGAGTGCTTCACCGGGTCCTTGCTGTGGTCGACCCGGGAGACCTCCCGGTGGAAGGCCGCGTGCCGTGTGCGCGGATTCGCTTTGGTCGACTCGGCACCGCAGAGAACATCGAAGTACGCCGGTTTGATTTGCAATCCGACGAGTTGATCGCTGTTGAAGGAGTAGCCGCGAGCGACACGATGTGCCCGACCGACGGCATCCGACTCTACGTCGCGCCCATCATCGATGCGCATGACTACATGGTGCGCCTGTTTCGCGCCGAGGGTCCGGATGCACGACGTCGTACCAGCGACGCGCTCGCGCCACCGGTGTACCCACCCTTCGTCGAAGCACGCGACGCCTGTCAGTCCACCGGTGAACGTTGTCTCGAGGCTGCGCGCGAGGCACGGGACGGAGCACACATCGCAGTCGACAACGAGCTTGCGGAAACACTACTCGAGCGAGCGTGCGCGGAGAACGCGCAAGCCTGTGGTGAGTTCGCGGAGTTTCTGCTGAGTCAGGACAAAGACAGCGAAGCCGCCGAAGTTCTCGATCGCGCGTGTACCGCAGAGAAGTGGGTTGCATGCGCCAGGCTTGGTGACCTCAGGCGGCTCGGTCGAGGCGTGGATGCGGACTACGACATCGCGCACCAACTCTACACCCGAGCCTGTACCCATGAAGTCAATGGCGCGTGCAGCAACGCATCGGCGTTGAACCTGATGAACCTCACGTCCAACGCCGCGCCGAACTAGCGCATCAGTACAGAAGCGTTGTGCCCGAGGTCTCGGTGATCGCGCTTCGCGTCAGCGGTGCAACAGGCAGCGCGTTCTCACCGCGACCTAGAGCCACCCAGGGTTCCACTGCGGAATCGAAGTGGGGATGGTCCGGGTTTTCGTTGGTTCCGGGCGGAAGCAACGCGCGACTCTGATCGATGTCCGCGAAGTTTGCCGTAAACGGGAAGCTCGACGAAGGCGCAGAGTTGATCGTGTTGGTGTGCGAACGCTGAAGCAGTGCCGTGAACTCGAACGCCGGGGTGAGACTGCATCCAATGCCGGGGTTCATCGGGTCGACAGGGTGTTCGCAGTACCAGTTGTTCTGAACTTCGACGACGAAGTTGTTCGTTTCGGGGTCGGTCCATTCGCTGGGGTCGTTCGACTCGGGATCGAAGTCCGTCCATGCGCGACTCGCTGAATCGATCGCCCATGCCGCGACGTCGAGATTGAGAACGCTCGGGTCCTCGGAGTACGAACGCAAGATGTACGGCGGCGCACTGTTGCCGTGGGCGTAGATGCAATGCAGCGGGGTGGCACTACGACTCGAGAGCACCATGCGCCCAGTGAGCGAAGCTGCGAAGCGGGCGAGTGCACTGCCCGAGTCGAACTGTGCACCTTCGGCAATCCACAGGTCCAACGCATCGCGTGCGAGTGCCGCCTGTTCTTCGGGTGTGCCGGGATCACCCACCGGCGGTGCGATCAAACCGCGGTCTTCCAACACACCGAGCATGTCAGCAAGCAGCTCGACGCCCCACATGCCCGCGTCGACACGAATGTCGTCGAAGGCTTGTGCGCTACCGACCGAATCCGCGTTCGGAAGCAACTCTTGGATCTTTCGTCGTACCTGCATCGAGCGCCAGGTGTCGCCGATCGTGTTCAACCCGGTGTAGAGGTGATCGTGGATCCAGTTGCCCGCCGGTGCGCTGTTGCCGTTGACGATGTAACCCGCGGGCGGGTCGATCACGTGCGGGTGCCACGCCAAGTCGTACACGCCATCCCAATCGTTGCTCGAGTCGCTCCCGTCGTAAGGATGCTGCCCGGTCATGTCGACACCATCGACGATTTGCTGGGCCCGAACCGGAATGCTGAGAAGCGAGTAGAACGCAATGTGTCCGGCGCTGGTGGTGTCGCCTCGATCGCGACCGGCGTACATCGCGTTGGCTTTGGGCGTCACCCAGTGCGCGGCAGCTTCTTGGTACGAAGCCAGGCTGTCGGTGCGCATGAACTGAATCGCGGCGACGACCGAATGGGTGTCGAGTTCAAGGTGTTCAACCCAACGGAGCGCATAGTCCCGGTTGGACGGCTCGTCGTTGACGAACTCGTTGAACACGGGTCCGTAGCGTGACTCGCGAACCTGAATCGTCACGTCGTCCCCGCCACGAACAGCGATGGTTTCGTCGAACACGTCGTAGGCAACCTCTTCGCCGTCCACAACGTACGTGTCCGCTTCGCGTCCAGGTGTCAGTTCGAAGAGATCGCCAATATCACCCGTCCCGGCCGTGATCGTTTGCGCGGTGTAGCGCGTGTAGAACATCGCCATACCCGGTGCACCCGGGAATCCAGCACCACGCACGTCGACATCTTCATCACGAACGACCAGGTGGTACTGGTACCAGTGCGGTGGTGCGACAACATCGAGTTTGGGCTCGCCGAAGAGCATGCTCACGCCCGAATCGATGCGACTTCCGTGAACCGCCCATCCGTGACTGGCGTAGAACTTCTGGGTCTCCATCCAATCCGCTCCACGCGGGAACGACGCTGCCGTTCGGCCATCGCCGGGCGGCCACATTCCATCGGCGGGTGGAGGTGTGGACGCAGCTCCCGGATCTGCGGGCAAGCCTGCACCACCACACGCTGCAGGTGTGCATCCGTCTCGACAGTCGATCAGGTTTGCGATCTCCAGTTGAACGCCTGCGCGCTGGTGGTGGAGTGCAACTCGCTCCCACGCCATCAACGAATCGATCGCACGCCACGGCTCCCATTCGACCGCTTGGTCGGCATAGATGTCCGGCAGCCCGTTCGCATCCACGTACGCGTTCACACCGTCGGCGTATGCGCGGAGTAACTCCGGAACGTCATCCGGAAGCTGATCCAAACTCGCTGCGGCTTTGCGTTCGATGCCGAAGGTGCGCGCGTAGCGATCGTGGTCGATCAAGCGGTTGTTGAGCGCATTTTCGCCTGGCACGGCAAAGGTTTCCGCCATCCGACCCGCGGCGTAGCGACGTGCGAACTCCATCTGAAACAGACGATCCTCGGCACTCGCCCACCCCAACGCGTACATCGCTTCACGCATCGTGTCTGCGTAGATGTGCGGTGTTCCGTGTTCATCACGAACCAGCTCGATGCCTTCGACTTCGCCGGCATCAAATCCATCGGGAACATCGGCATCTGTTCCAGAGTCAGGATCGATCGGCGAGTCGATCGACGAGTCCATCATCGACGCGTCGGTTCCGCCATCGTCGTCGTCGCCACACGCCACTACGAGCGCCACAAGAACTAGCCACCTCATCTCATTTCCTCCAAGCGCAGGTCCCCATCGACGCCGGCGGCGCCTTGGTTTCATCTTGCTGACAACGGCTCAGTACTGGGCGATATCGAGCGGCGCGCGTTCGGAACGCACCGCACCGATCACCTCCGGATCCGTCGCAGCGTTTTGCACCACCTGTACGTCGGTGGCGTTAAGTACAAAGAGGGTGCCTTCGTCATCGGCGAGCGCGCGACGACCTGGTACATCGATGTGCACATCCGGGTTCATCATGCCGGCGGCCGGCGCACGCCAAACATCGACACCGTTGTCGCCTGTGGCATAAAGCGCGCCGTTGAAATGGAGATCGCGAACTTGCCCGGCCGATCGGAACTCAGCCATGGGCAGTGCACCCGCAGTCAAGCCACTGGGTGTCGAGTAGACGGCAATGCGACCGTCCGCACACGCGGCGTACACGCGTCCTTCGAGAACCATCGCCGTGACCTCGCAGTCACCGCCGAGTGCAAACGAGCTTGGACCAATCGACTCACGCGTGAGCGCGTCGTCCCACACCAACACTTGTCCGGCATCGCCTGGGCCCGCGAAAAGGCGGTCTGACGCAGGGTCGTACGCAAAACCGTTCAGCTCGCCGTCCTCAAACACTGCCGCGCTGAAGTTGCCGTCGGGCAAGCGCATCGATGCACGGAAGAATGCGCGGACATCGCCCGCGTGGTTCACCCACAGCGTGCCGTTGCGGTCGAAGCGCATTTCGTCGACCGCACCAAGAGGTCCGCCAAGTTCGACTTCGTTGAGTTCACGGGTGGGAACTCGGTCCGGCGACAAGTCTGTCGCGTCGTCGAAGAACGCGATCGCGCCTGGACGTGCAACAGCAAGCACGTCGAAGCCGACCACGGCGGACGCAACCCCGTCCCAGCGAAGCGCGTTTCCGAAGGGTGCTTCCTGACCGATGAAGTCGAAACCGATGAGCCCCTCGCCGTCGGCGACGAGTATCCGTGAAGTGAGCGCAATATCGGGACCACTCCCATCGCTCAGTCCACCGTCGTCGGGCGGAATCGCGCTGTCGACGGAGAAAATGGGCTCTGCGATCACGTCGCAGCCGACTAAAGCAATGACAAGCATGGCTCGTAGGGTGAGTCGCAGTTCCGCGTCAAACCGGCTCACGGCGTCACCACAATTCCGACCCAGGCGTTAATCATTGGCGCCGCAAGGGTCTCGACGTCCCGACCCGCGAATCGAAGCGTGGGCTGGGGAAGTGCCGCACCCACGCTGAGACCTGCCTCAAGTCTCAACCACGAGACCAAACGCACGCTTAGATCTGCGCGAAGCGCACCTTGGAAGACGGTGAGACGTTCAGTGCGGTCTTGCAGAGGCGCGTTGGCCTCCCCTTCGATGCGCCATTGCGTCGCCCCAAGTTCGATGCCGACGCGAGGTTGGACACGGCCTTCGACGAGGCGGACGAGTCCAAACGCGTACATATCGTAGGGGGAGATCGACGCGGATCCTTCGGTTTCATCAAGGGTTGCGGCGATCGTGGCGATGCGTGCTCCGAGACCGAAGAGCCATCGCGGAAGAGCCAACGCGACCTCGAGACCGACGCGTGGTGCACCCGCCACGGTGAGCGAATGGCTCCATAGTGCAAACGCGCCAACACGAACACGAGCATCGGCATCCGCATCGGCATCCGCATCCGAAGCGGAGCCGGCATCGGCATCGGCATCGGAAGCGGATCCGGCATCAGCATCGGCATCGGCGTCGGCGTCGGCATCGCCGTCGGCATCGGACTCGGAGATAGCCTGGAGCCGCGCTCGCTCCACGAGCGGCAGCCAGCGCGCACGTACGAGCTCCGCGATCTGCAGTGCGACAACGCGCGGATCGTCATCGGCAATCTGCAGCTCCTCGACTTCGGATCCGACTTCCGCAAGCCGCAAGATCAACGCCCCCAATCCACGGCTCAACTCGATACGTGCGCGCGGTTCGGGTGCGTCGGCACGCACGTCGAAACCGAGCTCCCTCAACTCCAGCTGCACCCAGCGAAAGATCGCAGGATCGGTTTCAGGCCCGCTTTGAAGCGTGAGGACCACATCCTGTTGAGCGTGCGCACTCGTTGGGCCCATCCATGCAAGTCCCATCCACACGAGTCCCCATGCGGCGAGAGCGGTGCGCATTCAGTTCAGTAGACTGGCAGCAAACGGGGCGTGAGGGCCATCGGGATATGCGCTCAGATACCGACGCGCTTCCGCGGGTGCGTTTGTGTCGTTCGCCGCAGCCAGCGCTTCCACCAAACGACCGTGCGCTTCCCGACGAAGGGGGCCCGGATCTTCCTGCAAACACGAGCGATAGTGCGCTACTGCCGCGGCAGGATCTCGAGTCTGAAGCATGCGACCCAGCATGAACGCGGCACGTGCCGCAGGACGAGTCGACGGGAACTGCGCACGAAGTCGTCGGTAGACCTGCGGTGCACGCGCATCTCTTGCAGCGCGAAGCGTGTCACCAAGCAAGAGCATGTCGCCGGCATTGGATCGGTTCAACACGTTCTGAAGTCCTGCCGCGTCGATTGCAGCAATGGCATCGGCATGGCGCGCTTCGGAGGCCAAGTCTTGCCACCGAGGGGTTTCAGGCTGTACGCGAGGTCTCCTTGAGGGGGTCTCTTCTGACGCCGGCTCCGGCGGCTCTGCTGTTTCGTTCGGCATCTCAGGAGAGGGGACGAGTTCGGCATGCTCGGCCGGTTCGACAACCGCCGGATGAATAGCCTCTTCACGCTCCACACCTTCACGCACTTCGGCACGCTGCTCACTCAGATCTACCGTCACACTTTGACCCGCGCGCACCCGCGTGGCTTCCGGCAACACGGGACCACTCAGCTCCACCACTCCTTCTTCGGTGTGCAACCGAAGCACGCGTTCGTCGGGTTCCCAACGCACGGTGAACGCGGTGCCGATCACCCGCACCAAGAATGGCCCGGCAGCCACACTCCATCGTGTTTCTTCATCACGGTGCACGACCTGTGCGCGCGCTGTTCCACGTTCGAGCGAAATCGCTGCGCCTTCGGGCTCCAAACTCAGCACGCGAGCAGCCGTGGAGGGCTCGAGTTCGACTTCGGTGCCATCACTAAAGAGAAGCTGGTGCCCTTCGGTCCATTCGCCGATTTCTCCAGGCGATCCGTCCACTTGGAACGAGAGAGGTTCGGCCGGTCGAAGCACAAATACGAGTACCGCTGCGGCGGCAACTGCAACGAGTACGACCGATGCATAGGGGCGGCGCGGCTTGTCGGCTCGAACGGGAAGCGGACGTGCCTCCAACACGCGGTCCTGTGCTGCGGCAACGTCTGTACCGAGCGAATCAAGCATCTCGTCGAGATGGTCGCTCATGCGCTCACCCGATCTCGAAGCGCCTCGTGTTCGGCTGCTCGCTCAGCAAACTCTTCGCGCGCTCGTTTAAGCCGACGCTTCGCAGTTGCCAACGACACACTCGTCGCTTCGGCCACTTCTTCGAGCGTCATCTTCTCCATGAAGCGAAGCGCGAGCGCGATACGTTCGTCGACCGGCATCGTGTCGAGAATCGCGTACACCGCACGAAGTTCTTCACGAGCTTCTTCGGATCCTTCGGCAACCACTTCAGGAACCTTCTCCGGACGCAGATACCGCAACCACGAACGACGTTGTCGCTTTCGGATCACGTCCTTCGCGGTAATCATCGCGATCGAAGCCAGCCACGACTTGACCTTGCGGGGGTCATCCAGTCGGTGGATCGAACTCAGCGCACGAACGAACACTTCCTGCAGCGCGTCGTCGAACTCTCCGTCCCGACCCAACACCCGTAAGAGCACGCGCCGCACATAGGGCGCATACCGGTCATAGAGAGTCGAATCCGCGCCAGCTCGCCCTGCCCGGATCGCCGCAACCAAAGCAGCGTCGTCCTGCGCTGCACGCAGGGGAACCACTTTGCGACGAGCCGCATCGCTCACACCCATGCAGTCGCTTTAGGGGGTCGAAACCGGCTCACTAGTGTTGATATTACTATGAAATTCGGCTCAGGGAACGTTCGTCGCCAACGCGTGTCCGACTTCGCATGCGGTTGTTGGTGATTGGCGTGATCGTGCTCAGTTCCACGGAGCTGTACGCGCAGTGCAGCCAAGAACTCAGGTGCCCGACTTCGCAAGGCACCATCGAGTTGACCCGGGAGCGCGGCGGAATTTCCAGTGCACGCGCGCAACAAGCGTCGCAGCTTTTGTCCGAAGCACTACACGTCCATGAGTCGGCAACACCCGCGTTTGGAGCTCTCGACCGCACGAAACTGACGCGTGCATCTGCGCTCTACGCACAGATTCTGCGGGAGTACGATGACCTCGACAGACTTGATCTGAGCGCACTTCCATCTCGACTCACCGCACCAACCCGTGTTGGCGTGCAGCGGTACCGCGCTGAGGCACTATGGCAACTGCAACGCTTTGAGGAGTGTGCGCAGGTCACGGCAGCAATGTTGTCGTCGAATCGACGACCGTCCGAAGATCTCGCGTACCTCGACGTGATCTGCCATGAGTCCTCCCGACGTACCGACAGTGAGTTCGACTCGACTCCAGCACTTCAGCGTTCGGTCTGTGCGTTTCCGGACACCGAGTATGGAACGAACGCACGAGTTCAGTTGGCGCAACGGCTCATCGATCAACAACGCTTTGCTGAAGCCGCAACACAAGCGGAGTACGTGGTTCGCTCTCACCCCGAACACGATCTCGCTGCCGACGCTGGGCTCGCGTGGCTGACGGCGCTCGCGCGCGATGCGTGTGCCGAACCTCTGGCAGCAGCGATCGCTTTGGCGGAACAGCGGTTTTGTCCCGGCAATACCGAGGTTTGCGAAGTGATTCCACGCCTCCGCTGCACCATGCTTCGAAAGCAAGCCGAGACTGCAGAGCAAAGCGACCCGCGCACTGCCGCCGCTCGATACGGCGCGATGGTCGAGCGCCAGTGCGAAGATCCCGACGTCAATCTCTACAACCAAGCGGTCATGTTGGCCGCGGCCGGTGAATTGGACGAAGCGACCGCCGTCCGCACGCGATTGATCGAGCAGATGCCGGAGTCCCACTTCGCGATGCGAGCGACCTGGCAGAACGCCGAGGCTCATGAGTCCGTCGGGCGCTACGTCGATGCGGCGAACGACTACGCGACGTACGCACGAAGGTTCCCAGGTGAGGACAACGCCGCGGAAGGGTTGGAGCGCGCGATCTATCTTCGGATGTCGGTGGCATCGCCTCGGGAGGTCCACGCGCTCGTCGAACTCTACGAGCGGAACTACAAACGACGACTCCCAGAACAGACAAGCGAGATCCTCGCTTCGTTCGCCCAATACTTGGAGGAACAAGGACAAACACGTCAAGCACGTCGTGTGCTGACTCAGCTCTTGGAAAGCTTCGAGTCTTCCTTCCGGCGCGTCGAAACCTTGGTCGCGTTGTCACGAGTCGACGCGCCACATGCGGGTGCTCATCTCGACCGAGCAGTTGTGATCGGTCAGGGACTCCAGCTCACCGATCCGCTCGAGCAACACCGACTCCAGGAAGCCTTATCTGAAGCCCGGTTTCGGCGCGCAGAACTCGCCCGTGGCACCTGGGAGCGGCGACGCGACCCCGAACAAATCTCGGAAGTCGAAACGCTCTACAACCAAGTCGCCGAACACGAGAGCCCGCGGTGGATGATCGCGTCCGCTCGTCGCTTAGGTGACATGCATGCGGCGATCACCAGCCCTCGTGCGCGCGAACTCTACGAGTTCTGTTTTGTCACGATGGTTCGCACGCGCGTCGTGAGCGAACACGGGCAAGCGTGTGGTGAACGTCTCACCGAAATCGACACCGAGACGTATCCGCCCTTCGACGAACTCCTCGGAATCCCGGCGCAACGCGGTGGTGCTCCACCAGGCCCCGTCACGGACGCCAACTCAGCTCAGCGTCACGCGGAACACCCGACCGGTGTCACATCCGACGAGTAGTTCGCGCTCGCCGATGAACTTTGCGCCAGCAAGTTCGTTGCCGTCGAAGCTGTCGACAGCCGAGAGCGCACACGTCTCCTCGCCAGTCTCCGTATTGAAGACCTGAAGCTTCCAATCACTCGGGATCACCAAGAGGGAACCATCCGGCGAAAAATCGATTCGGTTGAAGAGTCCAAACCCACACGCGATACGGAGTTTCAGCTCTGCATCGGGCCACGAGTACACGCGCACAACGTGGTCTGTGGCGGCAGTCGCAAAGAGCGACCCATCCTGCGTAAAGACAATCGACGAGATGTTGCAGTGGGGGTCGCCGTGTCGAAGTCGGTCCGCACCATGATGCTTCTTCTCCCATGCACGCTCGCCATCTTTGACGAAGCAGGTTTGACCGTCTTCGTTTCCGGTCACAAAGCCGCCACCGGGTGCAGCGGCGAGAGCATTGATGGTGTCGGTCCCGCAACTGACGGGTTCGCCAACAACTTCCAACGAGGGAAGCGAGTAAAACGCCAGGTCGTTGCGTGCGTACGCGCCCACGGTTTCCCCATCGATGGCAACCTCGTCGGCGCGCGCTTCGCCCGACGCCAGAACCTCACCATCCGAAAGCCGAACCAGTCGTAAACCCTTGCGCGTTCCGTAAAGAATCGTGTCGTTGTCGACCTTCGCCGAGGATTCAATCGTCAACCCGAGCGCTGCCACCTCCGTTCCGATGCCGCCCTCTCGTGACCAACGGATGATCTTTCCGTCCCAGTCCGCGGTCACCACCCCTTCCTCGGTTGTATCGATCGCCACAACGCGTCGTCCGTGCGACGCACCGGCACTCTCTTGAAGGGCACCATCTTCCAGAACGTGAACCGTTCCCGCATTGCCGGCCGCGAACACTCGATCGCCGTGCGCCTCCATGGCCCAAAGCGACTTGCCCTCCATCAAGGGTTCACCTTCACGAGTTTCGCTATCCCAACGCATCCACGAGCCGTCTTCGCCCGCCGCGTAGAGCGTATTGCCAACAAACTGCAGACGCGTGACTTTCGCTTGGTCGAGTTTGCGCCAGGTCTTGAACTTCTTCTCGAGCGGATTCTTCGACAGCACGATTCCTTTATCGTCGCCACCCAGCGCAATCATTCCGTCGTCGCGAATCGCGATCGCCCAGACCGATTTCTTACGCTTGACCTCGATCTCCAAGTTGCCGTTGGTGCTGAAGACTTGCAGTGCATTCTTCTCACCCTTGTTGGATGAAGTCAGCGAGGCGAGCACGCGCCCATCCGGCAAGAACACGACGTCCTGATAGGAACCGTTGTCGGAGTGATCCCAAAGCTTGGTTCCTCGCGCGCTGTCCCACGCGATCAGCGTTCCTTCGGACCCACCACTGACGAGCATCGCGCCATCTGCGGACCACGCCACGCAACGAACTCCATTGGGAACACCCGAATGCCCTTCCAAGTCAGCGATTCGCTTCCCCGTGGAACTCTCGTAAATCTCGACGTGTCCGCCATGAAAGGTCGCTGCGAGCTTCGAACCATCCGGCGAGTACGCGATGTCGTAACCCCAGGACCAACGCAGCTCCTGATGAAGCGCAGTAAGCCCAGTCTGCGCGTCGATCTGACGACAATGTTCCTCGCCCAGCACCGCGATGCGTGAACCGTCGGGTGAGACTGCCAGTCCGTTGATCTTCTTGCCCACGTTCCACGGCGCCATATCAAAGGGCTCCGCCGAAACCCCCTCGGGTACTTCCAACTTGGTTTCGGGACGCGTCATCTCGCCATCCTCCAGCACAAAGGTTTGGAGCCACGCGCTGGTTGTTCCTTGCAGTGGTTCCAACTCTTCTTTGTTGAGGTCGCCCAAGAAGTACATCGCGTAGTTAAGGTCCGGCGGCATCGTTTCGCTGTCGGGCACGTAGACGTTCGGCACCCGTTCGAACGCCTGACGACACCACTCCACCAAGCGCGGTCGGATGCTTGGCTCGTCATCCGTGATCTCCTGCAAGCGCTCCACGATCTTGCCCACGAAGATCGTGTTCGGTGACTCCAACGCTTCGAAGATCGGTTCGACGTTCTCTTCGTTGATGTAGCGATTGACGCGTGCAGTATCCCAATACGCGTACGTCCGGTTGTCCAACAGCGGTTGCGCGACGCTACGGAGCAACGCGAATGCCGACGTCGCGAGACTCCGCACCCAGTCCATTTCCTCGCGCTCGTGGATGAACGCTTCGGCCGCAATGCGATGAGCCAATGCCAGCTGCTCCCAGTCGGGATAGCCGTAACGGCGCGGCGACTGCATCTGCAGAAAACGCGCGTCATCCGGGGGAATTCGCTGCCCCAGACCTCGCAACACGTTGGCCGCACCTGCACGCAGAATCGCCGTGACGTCGCGGTTGCCGGCCAAACTGGAACGGTACCTCTCAACCGCATCGGCAACGCTGGGGTCGTTGTGTTGTGCCAGCGCGATCAACGCCGTCACCGCGAAGTCGGTCCGCAATAAACGGACGAGAATGGGTGCGGCACCTTCGATGGGGTGTTCGCATAAAGCGTGTAGCAGTCGAGCGGGCTGATGGTCCGTGTTCGATCGCGGCGCTCGCCCAAAGATCCGATCAACGCGCGTTTCGACAGAATCCGCGTACGCCTCAAGCGCTTCGATCAGCCTGCGCTCCCCACGCTTGTCGCCGGCGTTGACCAGACGCACCGCGAAGCCAGCTCGGGTTTCCGGATCGTCTTTGTAGTGATCGATGGCCCACGTGCGATCGCTTTCGTACGGAGAACTGGCAAGAATCGGAAGCTGCCATTCGAGTTCGACCTTCTCCAGGTAAGGAAGCAAGGGTCGGCCGAAGTCGACTCCAGCACGCAAACCTTGGGTGTCCCAGCGTCGTCGATCCGTAAACAAACGAGACACCGCGTAGGGTCCACCTTGTTCACATCCTTCGACGAGGAGCACACGAACAGACTCACCTTCGTTGGAGGTAATGCGTTCTGCCAGCTCCTTGAGCGCAGGATCGTCGGACCCTTCATACAGAGCATCGAGCTTCTTGGGTTTGCTGACGAGTTCCCACGCGGCTTCGAGATCGAACGACATGCCGCGGGATATAACGACGGACGCAGCCCACGCACCAGTCCTGATGACACCGGCGGTGATGTTGCCGCTGATTACGCCGGGCACAGACGTGTGCGTCATCCGGCTATTACGTGGGCTGCTGTACCGTCTATGAGGTCAACGCGCGAGTCCGGCTGGACTTACACCTCGGCGAGACCAAGTTGTTTGTCCAGCAAAGCACGTACTTCGCAGCCCTTTCTGAAGGGCAACACCAAAACCGTACGTCGACCAAACACGTACACCACGCTTCCTTTCGGTTCACCGCGGCGGAGTCGAAGCGCGTTGAGCGGAACACACGCCGTTCGCCCACCCGCCAGCCGAGCGTGGACATACTCGCGCGTCACCACGACCTCACGTGGAGTCGCTTGCCACGGTTGGCGAGGGCCGGCAGCAAGCCACGAAATCAGAAACTCACCGGGTGAGGGCTTGGCGCGTGTCGCCAGAATCTGTTCGCGAGCACTCGTCCTGTACGACCCTTTGGTCGACTCCTCGCGTGGCCACTCTGCATCGACCCAGTCGACGTGCGCAGCATCCACCCAGCCGCGTTCAAGAGGCACGTTCAATTCGAGTTCATCCACGCGTTCGAAGAGTGCAACGATCGCCGTCTCCCAATCCAAGAGCTCGTCGGTTACCTCGGTGCGAAACCACGGCTGCTTGGGTTCAAATCGGCGATGGTCTCGGATGCGCTGATGGCGCCATTCGATCTCGAGCGCGGGCCAGGGCTCGACGGCAGAAATCCGAACAACCTGCGGCCAGTTGAAGACGTAAGGCAACCAGTGGATGCGATCTTCAATCGCTGTTGGGGTGTCCTTGAACGCCAAGCGGTAGATGTCCTCCGCTGCGCTTCGCGGGGTGCGATAGAGCCACGACGGCAGCTCCGGGTGGATCGCCAAACGACGCAGACCGGCAACGATGAACACTAGTCCCTCAACCTTGCGTCCAACGCTTGTTGCACCGGACACGAAACCCGAGCAGGAAGAACCAGACGAGTGCGCCGACCAAACTCGTAGATGTGCGCAGTGTTGGTCAACCAGCCATAACGGAGAGCGCTAAGTGGAAGTCTCGCTGACCGCCCGCCCGCAAATTTGGCGTACACAAAGTCGCGCGTGAGTGCGACTTCGCGAGTGGTCATCTTCCAAGGCTGTCGAGGTCCGGCGGCCAGCCACGAGAACATGAACTCAAGCGAAGAGGGTTTGTCGCGCGAGGCGACGATTAAGTTCGTTCCGGCAGTGCGATAGCTACCGTCACCCACGTGTGCTTCGGGCCAGTGGTCGACGTCTTCCCACGGAACGTGGTCCAGGCTCGCCCAACCCAGCAGCAAGTTCGCTCGGATACCAAGCTCAAACGCCCGTTCGAACAACGCAACGATTACCTCTTCCCATTGCAGTTCGAGCGCGCTCGGTCCGTCGCCAAACCAGCGACGCGGCGGCGAGAGCGTTCGTTCATCGACCGCGCCTGCAGCTTTCCACTTCAACCGGAGCGACGGCCAAGGCTCCACGGCCTCAAGTTCCAGTACCTCACGCCATTTGAGGCAGAAACGCAGCCGATGCATCGCGTCCTTTCCGGTCATTCCGTACATCCGAAGACGTGCATCGACAGATTCCTCGTCCGTTGCGAAGCCGATCAACGGGCTGTGCGACGCTGCGACAAACCGATGCGCATCCGTCTCGATCGCGAGAAGCCGCGGTGTGGCCACGACGTACATTTGCGAAACCTAAACTGGGGTTCGTCCCAAAACTACTGAGAGGCCAGATGAGTGGCCCAAATTGCGTTTTCGTCGGGGATTTCCGCGGTGTTCGTCATTGCCGTTAACTGTGGGTCTTCCTACAGTTCTCGGAGCCGATGGATATCCCCTTTCTCGGTAGTTTGGTCATCGCGCTGATCCTCGTGTCGGCGGCATACGCGTTCGCGATGTCGCTTGGTGCAGCACGCGGTCGACCACATCTACTCGCCGCTGCGCGCTGGGGCACGCTTGCGACCTGCGCGTTCGTGACGCTGGGCGTGATGCTGCTTGCCTACGCGTTCCAGGTTCACGACTTCCGCATCGTTTACGTCGCTCGCTACTCCGATCGATCGATGCCTTGGTGGTACCTGATCACTTCTCTCTGGGGTGGTCAGGATGGTTCGCTGCTTTGGTGGACCTTCTTGCTCTCGGGCTACACCTTCGCGGTCACCATGTGGCTGCGAGGTCGCTACCTCGAACTGCAACCCTACGTGTACGCCACCTTGATGAGCATCGTCGCGTTCTTCGCGATCCTGATGCTCTTCGCAGCCAACCCTTTTGCGACCTACGTTGCCGCTGCCCCGCCTGATGGTGAGGGACTCAACCCGCTTCTGCAGAACTACTGGATGGTCATCCACCCGCCGATGCTCTACCTCGGCTTCGTCGGCTGGTCGGTGCCCTTCGGTTTCGTGGTCGCGGGTCTGTGTACTGGGCGGCTGAGCGAAGAGTGGGTCAAAGCCGCACGTCCGTGGGCGATGATCGCGTGGCTCTTCCTTTCCATCGGTCTGCTTCTCGGATGCCTGTGGAGCTACGAGGAACTCGGCTGGGGTGGGTACTGGGCGTGGGACCCCGTCGAGAACGCCAGCTTCATGCCGTGGCTCGTTGGCACCGCGTACATCCACTCTGCGGTCATCCAAGAGCGCTACCAAATGCTCAAGGTTTGGAACGTCTTCCTGATGTGCCTGACCTTCTTCATGACCATTTTCGGCACGTTTTTGACGCGCTCGGGGATGATCGCGTCGGTTCACTCCTTCGCACGTTCGGACATCGGCATCTACTTCGCCTGGTACCTCGTGTTCCTGCTGGTGATGTGCGCCGGGCTCATCGTCTGGCGTCTGCCGAAGCTGCGCGCGAACCACAAGATCCACTCGCTGCTCAGTCGCGAGTTCATGTTCCTGCTCAACAACTGGATCTTGCTGGGCATGATGATCTTCGTTCTCGTCGCGACGACCTGGCCGTTGATCAGCGAGTACTTCCGCGGTCAGGAAGTCACCGTTGGACCCGCCTTCTACAACAGCTGGATGGTGCCCTTCGGTTTGGTGCTTCTTGCACTCACCGGCATTGGGCCGCTCGTCGCGTGGCGAAAAGCAACCGGCCGGAACTTGCAGAAAGCCTTGGCGGTTCCTTTGGTTGCGTCCGGCGCGATCGCGGTCATCCACGTGCTTGCGGGCGACTACGTGGGTTTCCCGCCCTCGATCGAGCCCGAGGACATCTACTCGACGTTCACCAACGAGGTGCTGGGCTTCTTCCAGAGCTGGGCGCCCTTGGCGTCGAGCACCATCGCCACCTTCGTCATCGTCGGAATCGGCCAAGAGTTCTGGCGCGGCACCAAAGTGCGCATGAAGAAGGGCGAGTCCGCAGCGCGCGCGTGTCTGCAGTTGATCAGCCGCGCGCGTCGCCGCTATGGCGGGTACATCGTCCACATCGGAATTGTGTTGATGTACATCGGCTTCACCGGAGCCGCGTACGACATCGAGGAGGAAGCTGCGCTCCGTCCCGGTCAGGTGATGGAGATCGAGTACGGATGTAGCGATCCCCACGCGACCGATGAGGCCGAGCGCGGGTGCACGGACTCGTACGCGGTTCGCTACGAGCGCCCACGCACACTGACCGATCCGAACAAGCGCATGCTCTTCACGGATCTGACGGTGCTCGATGCAGACCGCGACGAACTGGGCAGTGTGTACCCGGCCAAGTTCATCTACCGAACGCACCCCGAGATGCCCACGACGGAGGTCGCGATTCGGAGCAACCCGCGTGAAGACCTCTACGTGATCATGAGTACGGTCGATCCGGAGAGTCGGCGCGCGACGTTCCGGGTGATCGTTCGACCCTTGGTCACCTGGATTTGGATCGGTGGTTTGGTTCTGATCCTGGGTGCGCTGATTGCGATTTGGCCGCGCGCGAAAGACGTGCTGGCGCGTCAGGAAACACTTCGAAAGTACAAAGGCCGCAACAAAGGAGCGGCGGCAGCCATCTTGGTGGCACTCGCGATGGGCTTCCCCGCCAACGTGGATGCGCAAAGCGACGGAACCAGTTCGTTGCACGCCGGTACCGTCGAGATACACGACCCCGAAGAGAGACGTCTGTTCGGACACCTGCTGTGTCAGTGCGGCAGCTGCCAGCGACTTCCACTGGATAGCTGCGGTTGTTCCTGGGCAGAAGAGCGCCGAGCCGAACTGCGCGCACGTCTCGCAGCAAACGAACCCGTCGACGAACTCATCGCGAGTTTCCGTGCGCAATGGGGCCCCGCCGCAATCGCGATCCCGTCCGACGAAGGGATGGACCGCGCGATGTGGGCGGTGCCCATCGCGGGATTCCTGTTCGCGTTCGGCTTCATCTTCGTGATCGGGCGTCGTTGGAAAGCCAGCGCGGTTGAATCGGACGAAGAGGAAGACGACGACGATCCTGTAGGCGACGCCGAAAAGGACTACGACGAAGCGCTTGAAGACGAACTCAAGCGATTGGAGGACGAGCTATGAGCTCTGTACTTCCAATGGTGTTTCTCGTCGGCTCAGCCGGCATGCTCTTGGGCGGCTTGTACGCCATGTGGAGCAGCTTTCGCGCAGCGTTTGGCGCCAGCGATGTACCGGACCTGCAAGGCTCGATCGAAGCGATGAGCCGACAGCAGCTCCTGGAACAAAAACAAACGTTGCTGCAAACGCTGCAGGACCTGCGCTTCGATCGCGACGCGGGCAAGATCAGCGAGCGCGACTTCGAGCGCTTGGACAAGCAGCTTCGCGAACGAGCGAAGGATGTACTTCGCTTGTTGGATGCGGACGTCGAGCCCTTCCGCCGAAAGGCCGCGGAGATGATCAAACAACGCTTGGACAGCGACGACACGCCGTACCGCAAAACCAGCAAGCCGATAGTCGAAAAGATCGTCTGTCCCGAGTGTGAGGCAGACAACGACTCGGACGCTGCGTTTTGCAAGAAGTGCGGTTACTCGTTCAACGAGGCTGCGACGAGCGAAGCCAAGGGAGAAGAAGAATGAAACGCTTCATCGCACTCTTCTTCGTCGCGTCGACGGCGTACGCACAGCCAGGTGACCAGCCCGCAGGACCGGCCGATATCATCAACGGTGCACGCCAAGCACGGGAGCAAGCCGAGCAGCAGCGAGGATTGGAAGGCCCCGCCGATCAAGCACAAGAGGGCCCAGCTCAAGCGCAGCCCGGGCAGCAAGGTCCCGTTCGACCTCAGCCGCAGGTTTCGCCGGAGGTGGTTCGACGCGCAAACGGGCGCACTCCGCCGCTCGCGATCGCTGAACCGGATCGTCGCGTTCCTCGCGGGACCATTCGTGTGTTGGTGATGGACGCACAGAACAACCCGGTGCCCGAAGCGGACATCCGCATTGGCATCATGAAGTCCGACAGCAGTCGCGACAGCATCATGGGCCGCACCAACAGCGCGGGTATTCTCGATCAGGCCGACCTGCCCACGGGTTCGAGTCAGGCGTACCGCGTCAACGTGCACTACGACGGCGCCACGTACAGTTCCACGCCGTTCCGTTTGGAGCCCGACCACGGACACTTCGTACGCGTTCGACGCTTGCCCACGACACGCAGCACTCGTTCGCTGCTGCAGTCGCTGGGCCAGACCATGCTCGAGTACAAGCAAGGTCGCGTGAAGGTGACCCAGCAAGCGCAGCTGATGAACCTGGGCGAAGAGACGATCGTGCTCGATGACGACTCGGTGCGTTTCGAGCTTCCGGAAGGGTTCACGGCGTTCCAGACGCCACAGCAGATGAGCGATCAGCGCGTGGTTCCCGACGACGAAGGCTTCGTGGTCCGCGGATCGATTCCGCCGGGTCGTGTGGCGCTGGTGTGGACGTATGACCTGCCCTTGAGCGGCGACGAGATCAGCTTCTCCACGAGCATGCCTTTCCGTACGTACGGCTACCGCGTGATGACGGACGCCGCAGACGGCATGCGGCTCGACGTGGATGGGTTCCCAAGCGCTGAAGAGCACGAAGGACACGGCGGACGACGTTTGCTGGTGACACAGATTGAACGCGGCCCCGATGACGAAGCGTTTGAACGACTTCGGGTGACGGTTCGCGGCATTCCGGGTGCAGGACCCGCGCGTTGGTTGGCTCTGGGCGGTGCGATTGTGCTGCTCATCTTCGGTCTGCTTTTGGCGACTCGTGGTGGAGACCGTGCTGGCGCGATTACCCGAGCGCGGCAGGCGCGCGAGCATGAGCTGCTCGATGATGCGGTGGAACTCGAGAAAGCATTTCGCGCGAGCGAAGTGGGTCCGAAGTTCCGCGAACGCAGAATGAACGAAATTGTCGACGAGCTCGCGTCGTTGATTCGACTCGATGAAGCAACTGCGGCGTCTGAAGCAAGTCGTGCAGCGCCGAAGAAGAAGCGGAAAAAGAAGAAGCCCTCGAAGCGCGCCTAGACCGCTCACGACTTGAATTGATTCGATGATCCGTCGTCCAGCGCGTGCCTCGGGCCGGGCGTGGACGAAGGAAGGGTCGCGTCCTTTCGAGGACAGGCCCGGGTCGAGGCACGTGCTGGGCGGCGGAGGGCGGATCAAAGCAAGGCGTGAGCGGTCTAGGTCCCGCAGAACGTCTTGTAGCCGGCGAATGATGCGGGCGGCGGCGCTTGGAACGGTTCGAGCGCTGCACGTTCTTCGTACGGAGACTTCAGCGCATCGAGCAGGCGATGCAACGGCTCGAGATCACCGGTGCGAACAGCCGCACCGAGCGCGTCTTCCACGAGATGATTCCGCGCGATCACTGCCGGGTTCGCAGCGCACATCCGCACCCGCGCATCGGAATCCGGTTCAGCGCCTTTGGCTCGTCCGCATCGCTCATCCCAACGACTTCGCCACGCATCCCAACCTGGAAGACGCGTGAGCTCGTCGGGCACGGTTGTCGCCCCAGAAAGAGCGCGAAACGTGTCGGTGTAGTCCGCGGACGCTTGCTCCATGAGTTGAAGCAACTCCATGGCGGTTTCGGCGTCGTCTTCGCGTTCACCCGGCAGACCAAGCTTCTCCCGCATCATGTCGGTCCACGCATCGCGCATCCAATCCTGAAACTGGTCCAGCCTCTCTTGTGCTTTCTCGATTGCTTTCTTTGAGTCCGGATCGACCAGGGGCAAAAGCGCTTCAATGAAACGCGCCAAGTTCCACGTCGCGATCCAGGGCTGATTGCCGAACGCGTAGCGCCCGCCTTGGTCGATCGAACTGAACACTCGCTTCGCGGAGTAGTTGTCGACAAACGCGCACGGGCCGTAGTCGATCGTCTCTCCGGAGATGGTCATGTTGTCGGTGTTCATCACGCCGTGAATAAACCCGATGCGCATCCACGAGGCGATGAGTGATGCCTGACGCCGTGCGACTGCGTCCCAAAGCGCCAGCGCCGGACATTCCGCATCGGCGACTTCCGGATCATGACGCTCAATTGCGTAGTTCAACAACGCCTGGAGATGACTTCGTTCGCGCGTTGCCGCAGCAAACTCGAACGTGCCAACTCGAAGGTGGCTGGATGCAACACGAGTCAGCACGGCACCGGGCAGTCGACCTTCTTGGCGCAAGACCGGTTGCCCGGTCGTCACAACAGCCAAGCTCCGCGTGGTTGGAACGCCGAGACCCGCCATGGCTTCGCTGATGATGTACTCGCGAAGCATGGGACCAAGCGTCGCTCTACCATCCCCTCCACGCGAGTACGGTGTGCGTCCAGAGCCCTTCAACTGAATGTCGACGCGTCGACCATCGGGAGTGATGTGTTCGCCGAGGACGTGTGCGCGGCCATCTCCAAGAATCGTAAATCCGCCGAACTGATGACCTGCATACGCTTGCGAGTACGGAACCGAACCTTCGGCATGGATCTGTCCTGCAAACAAGCTCGCCTGCACATCGCTCGAAAGCTCGTCCAACCGCAAGCCGAGTTCCTCCGCAAGCGATGCGTTGGCGACGACGAGCCGCGGTTGTGGCACCGGACCCGGCTCGACGTGCTGGAAGAACACGGACGGTAGCTGCGTGTACCGCGTGTCGAAGCGAAATCCGCCACCTGTCACGCGCTCTCGGGAGGCTTCCATCAGCCAAGCCTGGCAGAGCAGCGATCAAACGCAATTCGGCTTACGCAGAACAGCAGCCGTCGTAGGTACAACGACAGTCTGAGCACTCGTCAACGCTGGTCACGCCGCAATGATCGAGCAAGCGCTGCCGCAAAGCTTTGCGTGCGCGATGCAGTCTCACTGTGGCTGCGTTGACTGTTGTGCCCAATGCCTCAGCAGCTTCTGCAAGCGTGAGGCCCTCGACATCCACCAGCGCAAGAACCTCGGAGTACGTCGCGCCAAGCGTTTGGGCTTGCACCACACTGCACGCGCAGCGGTCGTCGGTGTTGGGGTCTTCGCAGAGCGGCTCGGCAACCTGGTCGGTGATCTGACGTCGGGCACGACGGCGCGTCGCATCGACGATCGCATTTCGGTGAAGCCGGAAGAGCCAAGCGAGAACCTTGTCGGGTTCCCGCAGACTCTCCGCTCGTTCAATTGCGCGTAACGCCACCCCTTGCAGGAGGTCGTCGACCTCCTCTGCAGGCACGCGGGCTCGAACAAACGCAGCGAGTTGTGCGCTGTGTTCACGAAGCGCCGCGGCGATCACGTCGGTGTTGCGACCGGCCGTCACGCGAAGCAGTTTACTCTTTCGCTGCGGGGCAGCCACAGGACGGCGGGCACTTGCACTCGGTCCCGCACGCACAGACGGAACCGCAGCAGCACGCTTGACCTTCGGCGCTTCGATCGCAGTTGCAGCTGGGGGAGCAGCTGTCACAGGGGCAGGTGTTTTCTTCCATCAATTCAACTCCATACGAGGTTTGTCCCTTAAGACGACCGGCCTGGTCGAATCCTTACAAGCTCGCAGCGTTTTTGATTGGAAGGAAACTGATGGCTCAGGATGCGACCTGTTTCGTCTCACAGGAATGAGCCCGATTGTTGGCCCGGATACTGATGAAATGCCCGGCCACCAAGAGCGCACCGGCGCCGATGCCGATGAGCATTCCGTACTCGTGAAGCGCTTCGACTTCCTCCACGAAGCGGGCGCCGAGTAGGCCAACCATACCTGCGAAGAGCAGGACTTTCACCGATCGCGGTCCGTTCCGACGCCAGGTGATGCCTAGCGCGAGTGCCGCGATCGCCACGGCAATGAACGCCCACTCGGCCTCGTGCCCAAGAAAGGCACCGAGGCCGAGTCCGCTCAACAAGCTCGGCAGAGCTGCGGCAAGCACACAATGCACAGCACACACGGTGCTGGCGACAATTCCGGCGCGATCAAAACCGTCGGAACTGGGTGCTTCCGTTTCGCTCATGCCGAGACTCTAGCTCACTCGTGCGAGTGTTCCACACCATCGACCGGGCACTCGCCCTCGCCGTTGAAGTGTCCTTGGGTCTTGAGCTGGGCGCGAGTGTACGCCCACATATCGTCAAGCGGTTCGTCACCGGCAAGAGGCGGTGCGCCGCCAAGGTCGTATCGACTGTCGATCTCCGCGAGGTCGTCGATCGCGATGCTCTCCAGCTCCGCTTGCGTCACGGTTCCGTCCAAGTTCAGATCGCAATCCGCAAGCCACTGCGCAAGACGCACCACGCTTCCTTCCTCTCCTTCGGGGAACCCGTTGAAGAAGATGTGATCGCCGTGGATGGTGAGCGAGGCGCTGCTTCCGCCCTCGGTCACTGCGACGCCGGGCGGTCCGTCTTCGGCCTCGCAGGGCCCGAACACGGTTTCGGCATCGGCACAAAACGAGAAGCTGACCGAAGTGTTGGCGTAGCAGCCGTCACCGTCGGGCTCTGAACCGTCGGGGATATCGTCGGTACGCGGCGGGCAGGTGCGACCGGCATCGTTCGTCATCGTCCCTTCGATCAAGTACGTGCATTCCGCCATCGCAGTGAAGTCTTCTTCGGAAACGCTCTCGTGACGGCTTCCTTCTTCACCGTGCGCCTGGATGTAGTTGAGCTCCCAAGTGCCGAGTTGGAGATCGCTCAGCGCCCAAAGCGGGTCACCCGCAGCAGGTACCTGGGTCAGGTCGTACACAAAAATGTCGGCAGCTTCGGCTTGCACCGTTTCGTCGGTGCTCAGATGAAGGTCCACCTCACCGATCGCAATGATGTACTTGTCAAAGGTCACTGCCCATCCGTCGGTGATGCACTCGTCACAATCACCCGACTCGAGGCCCTCGGTGATCGTGTCCTCCGCTTCGAGGATCAGCGTCAGGTCAGCAACACCATCGCCTGCATCGCCAGTCGGCGCGTCGGGACTCGCCATGCCGTCGGTTCCAGTATCCGTGCCCGAGTCGGCTCCAGCATCGCTGCCACCATCGTCGTCACCACAAGCCAGTGCACCACCTAGTGCCACCAGCACTAGAGTTCGAAGAACAAGCTTCATCTTGAAAGACTCCTTTAGGGGTTCCAGTTCAACTGCGGCTGTGCGCGCGTAGTCAGAGCATTGGTTACAGAGCGCCACGGCTGAGTGTCGGGCGCGAAGTGTGCGGGTGTCGTGCCTGAGAGCGGATCCACCAGGTCTTCAAAACGAACTTGCGTGAGCCACTGACTCGGATCGACCGAGACCTCGAGCACATCGCCATCGACGAGGTCGTGGTCGAAAAGATCCGCTGCACGAACCATGGTTCGCCCTTCGAGATTAGGACTCAGCGGAATCGTCGCAACAAAAGGCAGTTCAACGTCGTCGCGACGCGCCACGCCTTCGAGAAACACCGAGCCGCCTAGTGCATCGGCAGCCGGGCTCGTCTCAGCGTTCACCTGCGGCAACCCCCACGTAATCCCGTAGTCCCACATGGCGGAACGAACGACACCGTCGATGGCGTCGAACGTCGCGACTTCGTGAGCGTCTGGATCCAGAGCGTCGATCACAAGCGCTTCGAGAACCTCACCCCGCGACGACTCACAAAGGTCGCCGGCTTGGACACCGGAGCAAAGGTAGAAGGGACCAAACGCGAGCTGTGCCGTCGTGAGTTCGACTTGCCAACCGTCGCGACCCTCAAACGTGGTGACGTCTGCGCCGCGAATCTGAAGCCGCGCTTCGACCCGCTCGGTGCCCGTGTCGATGGCACAGCTTGCGGTGAGCGCAATCAAGACAATCCATCTCATAGCCGTAACTCCAAAGTCGCCATCACTGTGCGTGGAGCACCCGCGGCGAGGTGACGCGTCGGAAGACGCGAACGGGGACTATCGGTGTTCCAGTGCGAGGGAAAGCTGAGTTCGAGCGCCGCGTAACGGCTGTCGAGCAAGTTGTAGATCTCAAGACCGATCGAGACAGGACCCCAACCAATGGACGCCGACGCATCGAAGAGATTAATGGGCTTCGCCGACGCACCGAACGGAAGCGGACGCGAACTCAAATGCGTGTAGCCGACGCCCACCCGACCACGGACCTCCGAGCTACCGAGCGTTGCCAAGCGACCGTGCGCGCCGGCATCCAAACGAAACACCCAGGGCGGCACGTACGGAAGGTTCTGTCCTTCTTCGAACGCAGGTTGGGGATCTTCCGCAGTCGCCGGGGGTGGCTCGAGCAACTCTGCGTCGACGAACGTCAAACTGCTTGACACCACCATCCACGACGCCGGTTGCGACTTGAGGTAGCCAACAAAGCCACGACGACGCGAAGCGCCAATTCGTTCGAGTCGTCCTTCTCGCGGCTCGAACGCAATGTCGTCGCTCAAACGCGTGATGTATCCGGAGAGACGAATATCGAGGAAGTCGTCCCACGTCAGCGAGACACCGAGATCACCACCGCGCACTTTCGTGTATGGAGCGGTCTCACCGTCCGCGAGGATGCGCGCTTGCGGGGAGCGAAAGCCTTCGCCGTACGAGGCGAGGATGTTGAGCCACGACGTCGGACGCACGGCGAGACTGGTACGCGGGCCGGCAACAATGCCGAACGCGCTTCGTCGATACCCAACGATGTACGTGTCCGCACGGAAGTCGGGAATGCGGTTTCCGAGTTCATCATCGATCTCGTAGAACAGTGCGTCCGCGCGTGCACCGACACGAAGCGTCGCCCACTCGTTCGCGTGTGCGGCAAGGTCGGCAAACACACCGATGTCGGTTCCGCGAACGCCCGCGTCGATCCGCTCGTCCCACGTCTCGTTTTGCGGTGCCTGAACCAGACCTTGGTACTGCGAAACGATGTCGGTCCGCGTCTGCAGACCGGCTTCGACTGTGGTGGTGAGCCACGACGCCAGGCGGTAGCGATGCGATCGATAGCGTGCGTGAAGACCGATACTGGCAGTTCGGTTTTGTTGTTCGACCAAATCACCACGACCGACCCAGTCCGGGTTGGTTTCGGATCGCTCGGTGAAGCCCGTCCAGTTTTGCTGCAGACGAAAGACGTCGTAGCTGAGCCAGACACCCACGTCGCCCGTTGCGCCACTCGCTGCGCGATGCGTGCCCGAAAACCCGACCATCGCGCGTGAGGAAAAACCGTTCTGCGCCGTTGCCGTCGGCAGGTCGTAGACGTCGTAGAACCCGACGCGTCCAGCATTCACATCGTCACGACGAAGCACACCGGCGGTGCGCGCACGTGTTCCGTGCACGATCCCTGTGACGCGAAACCGCCAGTCGCGTTCGCCAAAACCGTACTGAAGGATGCTGGAGCCACCGACCGAATTCCGGTTTTGACCGAATCCGTCTGTCCGACGAATTTGGACCGCCGCAAACGTGTCCGGACGCAACCCTTCGGGCGCCCACAACGCCATTTGGCGGAACGTTCCGAACGAACCGTAGCTCGAGCGCGAGACCAATCCGCGTTTCTCGACACCAAGTTCCAAATCGACGGAACCGGCAACTGCAAAGTCGCCTTGTCGTGGATCCGAGACACCTTCGCGAACGCGCATGCGTCGGACGACTTCAGGGATCAGGAATCCGAGATCGGCGTAGCCCTGACCGTGAATGTGGTTGGGGACGTTGACCGGAAGGTGGCCAACCCGAAGCTCCAGATCCTGCCCGTGCTCGGCATCGAAACCTCGGAGCATGATCCGATGGCCAACCGAATCGCCGCCGATCCGAGCGATGTAGACACCCGGTGCACTTCGGAGGATCTCTGCACCCTCGCTACGCGGCGCAGCTTCGATGACGTCGCGATCGATCTCAACATCACCCGCAGCGCGTTGCTCTGCACGCAGTTCGTCCTGTTCTGCTTCCGCGTTCGCACCGAAGCCCTCGGTCTCTTCGACCGTGTCGGTGGTATCCACCTGCTCGTCTCCTGCGGCGTCCACGGTCTGTTCCGCGGTCTCCGTGGATTCGGCAGGTTCCGAACTCTGCGAGTCTCCGGTGTTCGGATCGGGTGCGGTCTGGTTCGTATCCGACTCGGCGTTGTCGGACGCGTTGGACTCCGCAGCATCTGACTCTGTGTCGGGCTCTGCGCTGTTGGGCTCGGACTCGCCGGTGTCCGGGTTCGGTTCGACTTCGTACACGGGCGGCGCAAACTCCACCTGCACCCGAATTCGTGAGGGGAAACCTTGTTCACCCCGACGCGCCGGTGAAAACCGCCAATGGGTCAACGCTTCGAGCGCAGCTTGCCCTGCAGCCTCGTCGTCGCTCTCAACCTGCGCAGAGACCACGGCTCCGTTCGCGTCGAGTTCGACCAACACCCTTATGGGTGCGACTTCTCTATTGTCAGGCGGCTCTGCTCGCGACGACTCGAGAACAGCCGGTGCATGAATCTCGGGGTCGTCCTGCGCATGTCCAAGATCCGCTCGCACGGCAATCGCAATTGCAATCGCAGAACGAAGGCAGACCTTCTTCATGCTTCCATCGCGATCGCAGCAACACCGCATCAGATGAGCCCATCCACACGCAGCACGAGTCGCGCCTCATCGTCGAGGGGCGGTGATCGGTGACGAACGCCGTGCCCATCCCAACGGGTTCCCGGGAGGTACACGATGTCGCCTGCATCGGCGGCGTAGAGCACTCCGTCTTGCTCGACGAGTGTCCCTGGACCCGAGTACGTGCAGAGGATGCGCAGATCGAGATGGTCTACGTGAACCTTCGGGCAATGTGCATCGCGAATCGTGCACATCGAGAGTCGAATCTCGGTGTTGCCGGTGAGCGCCAACCACTCGCGACCGAAACTCAAAGCATCCGCTCGAATCTGACCGCGCAAGTCCGCACTCTCGACGAGAGCGTCGAGTCGCTGACAGAAGGTGCCGAAAGCCTGGGCGGGAGTCCCGCGCGCACCAAACGAGAGACCCGACTCGGCAGCTTCGCTCGCCGCACGTTGAATCGCCGGATCCACCGTGCGACGCACGATCGGCCCTGGTGCGATCCGGGCCGAGGCAGGTGCGATCGGAAGCGAGTCAAGACTCGTCTGATGCTCCGCGGTGAGCATGCGAGTCTTTGACACATCTCAACTCCAGTTGCAACACAGTTGCAACAACAGTTGAATCATTGTTGAAGTGTTCTTGCGTCCACTGAACGTGACCTCAGGTCCAACCCAAGCACCTCGAACCATTGGGAAAACGCGCGCTAGCGCTTAGTTGCAAGTGTCGCAAAGCCCGCGGACGACAATCTCGACGTCCTGCTTTTTCATCGACTTTGGCAAACCACGAGTGCTCTTTACGGCCACAACATCGTCAGGAAGACAGCTCACATCGCCGCAGTCCTGACACACGAAATGCGCATGCGCGGTGGTGTCGTGGGCGTCGTCACGCTTCAGTTCAAAGCGCCAGACGTGGTCGCCATGGTCACTTCGTTCCACCAAACCTGCGGTGGTCAGGTCCATGAGATTCCGATAGAGCGTCGCGCGATCGTAGTCTGCGATGAGCTCACAGACCTCAGCGTGACTCACGGGACGCTCCGCATCGACCAAGCACTGCAGAACACGCATCCGTCCCTGCGTTGCCCGCAAACCCGCATCTCGAAGTGTCTGCTTGAGATCCACCGTGAGCTGAGAGGCTAGCACGGGATCAACGTAGTGAGGGCAAATCACCCCGCAAGCCTGCAAAGCCACTATGCTCTACGCACGTGAAACGCTTTCTTGTCTTGGTTGCGCTCGTCTTGGTCGGGTGTGGAGACGATGATGGGATGATGCCTTGCGAGGGCGCCGAGTGCCCTTGTGAAGACTGCCCTGATCACTGCACGAACATGAGCGCAGACGGCGACGAAACCGACGTCGACTGCGGTGGCAGCTGCAACGGTTGCGTCGAGGGTCTCGCGTGCATTGAAAACATGGACTGCGCATCCGGTGCGTGTTCCCGCACGTTGGGTGTGTGTGTTCCTTCGCACTGCAGCAACGACACGGTGGACGAAGACGAAAGCGACATTGATTGCGGTGGAAGCTGCGGCGGATGCGCACCTGGGTTGGTGTGCAACGAAGGCACCGACTGCGAGTTCGGTGTATGCGGCGTGGCCAGTACCTGTTTGCCTTTCGAGTGCGTCGACGGTGAGATCGGCGGCGGAGAAACCGACCTCGATTGTGGTGGTGGTGTCTGCGATCCCTGTCCGCCCGATCGCATGTGCATCGAGAACGACGACTGCCTTGAGCTCGTCTGCGATGACGGAACGTGTCTGTTTCCGGAGTGCGACGATGGTGTCCAAAACGGCGTCGAAGAAGCGGTTGATTGCGGCGGCTTCTGTGTTCCGTGTCACTGCACCAGCGGCGAAGTCGACGGCGACGAGGTGGATGTCGACTGCGGCGGGTCGTGCGACGCGTGTGCTGTAGGGCAGGCGTGCACCGACTTCGAAGACTGCGCGAGTGGCATCTGTGGCCGCGACTCGGTGTGTCTCGAAGCGCACTGCGGCAACGCGATGGAGGATGGCAGCGAAACCGACACCGACTGTGGTGGCGACTGCGATCCCTGCGGTGCCGACGCGCGCTGCATGCTGAACGACGATTGCGATTCCGGCTTTTGTGACGGGGGTTTGTGCGCGCCGCCGACATGTGAAGACGGTCTGATGAACGGTGACGAGACCGGCGTCGACTGCGGCGGATCCTGTCCGCTCGCCTGCTCCTGTTCGGACAGCGTCGAAAACGGGAGCGAAACCGACGTGGACTGCGGTGGCGATTGCTTGCCCTGCGCCGACGGTATGGGTTGCGCGATCGCCATGGACTGCGAAAGCGACATCTGCGCGGATGCGATCTGTCGTCCGACGTTTTGCATCGATGGCTCGCAAAACGGATCGGAGACCGACGTTGACTGTGGCGGTGAGTGTCCACCGTGTGGTCCGGGCGACTCGTGTGCGATGCCCTCCGATTGCTCCACCATGATTTGCGTTGGTGATTTGTGCGCCAGCGCGTCGTGCTCGGATGGAATCCAAAACGGGTTCGAGAGCGCGGTCGACTGTGGCGGCGTATGCGACGCGTGCACCGCTGGCATGAGCTGTATTGTGGATCTCGACTGCGAGTCGAGGCGCTGCACGGCGTCGAGCTGCGCCATGGCGGCATGCGACGACGGACTGCTCAACGGTGATGAAACCGGCGTCGATTGTGGCGGCAGTTGCGATGCCTGCGTTCCTGCACACTGCAGCAACGGATCGACCGACGGTGATGAACTCGCGATGGACTGCGGTGGTTCCTGTGCGGGTTGTGCCGCAGGAACCACGTGCACGGACGACGACGACTGCGCGAGCGGGCGCTGCACCGGAACCTGCACCGCGCCGAGCTGCAGCGATGGATTCCAAGCAGATAGCGAAACCGACGTGGATTGCGGCGGAAGCTGTCCGGCATGCGACGACGGCTTGGGATGTCGCGTCGACACCGATTGCTCCACCGGACGCTGCGACGGCACATGTCTGGCGGGGCCGTTGGCGTCGTTCACACTCACGCGCGACGGCGGTGCGGCACTCGCCGTGGTTGCCGAGTCGCACGCACGTGAAGGCGACCGGTCGATTGCCGACACCTGGTGGGATTGGGGCGAAGGCGGTGGCTATGAAACCGACAGCTCGCACGTGTACGCGAGCGCCGGCATGTACACCGTCACACAACTCGTTCGCGACACCTCCGGGATCGAAGTCACAGCGCGCAAACGTATCCGCGTCCGTGACTTTGATGCGCGTCTCGATCCTGCGAGTGCGACAGGACCCATTCGTTTTGAACGCGACGATCTGACGTTCCTCTTTGACTCCACCTTCGCCGTCGGCGCCGCACGTTCGGACGTCGCGATCACACCGGGCTCGGGCGTCTACTACGTGGAAGGCACGTGGCTCACCGATACCCAGGGTGACTTTGGGTTTGGTGTTGCAACCGACGCGTTCACGCTAGGTGATTTTCTCGGCAGCGATGACCAAGGTCTCAACGTCAGTGCGCAGGGCTCGGTGTTCTACGACGGCGTCTACCAAGGTGGCACGCGTCCACCGGACCAAGCTGCCATCGGAATCGTGATCGACTACCGCGGCGCAAGTCCGATCGCGCACGTGATTCAGTCCGCAACCGAAGCTCCGATCAGCGTCATGATGACCGGCATCACGACCGACCTCTACTTGGTCGCGAGCGGTGCACGCTCGGCCATCGGCGGGTTGATGGAACTCAACACGGGATTCGACACCACGAACTATCCGTTCCTCTACGACGTCGCGACGGTGCTCGCCGACAACTCGATTGCCGCGCCGGGATTGGTGCTTGGCTGGACGGGCACTGGAAGCTTTGCGGCGGACGAAGCACCAAACGTGACCGGGGTCGCAACGGTATCCACCGCGATGGGCACACCCGTTCTCCTCGACGCCACCGCGATGGACGCCAGCGACGGAGATCTGACCCACAGCCTGCGTTGGGAGAACACCACCGACACGTTCAACGATCGGATTGTCGGGTACGGACCCAACTTCCTCTTCGATCCCCCGACACCTGGCATCCACTACGTGCGCGCGTGGACCTACGACGCCGAAGGGCAACTCGGCGAACACACGATTCGCGTCGACGTGAGTGGCGCACTGACGCGTTTCGACGACGTCCTACTCGTCACCGAGCCCACCACGGGTGAAGGCATCGTCGTGTCGACCGAAGGGCTGCGCGCTCGCTTCACCACTGCACGAAAGAGCGGCATCCGCGCGAACCAAGCCATCCTCGATGGCTTCCATTACTTCGAAGCGACACGCTTGGGTGCAATCACGGCGCAAGGAGTGGGCATCGTGACGCCCTTCGGCGATCTCGATCCCTATGCCGAAGCCATCGTGCCTTGGTCGGTCAGTGCGCAGGTGCTCGGAGGACTGTGGCGCAACTTCATTCGCGTCGCGGACTGGGACAACGGTGAGACTGCAATCGGTGTTGCGGTCGATTATCGCGGCGAGTACCCGATCGTGTACTTCATCGTGAACGACACGGTGGAGCTCGAGATTCACATGACCGAGATCACCGTGCCGGTGCACCCGATTCTGTACGGCCAACCGCCGAGCTTTAGTGGTTGGCAGTGGCAAGTGAACTTTGGGACCGACGCGTTCAGCAACGATGCCGTGGGTGCACTCACGACGCACGGTGTTGCCGATGCGGCTTCGCTGACGCTGAGCTGGGGCCGCTAAAGCTTGGTTCTTCGTGCGCTGATCTTGGTCGCGCCCGTTCTGCTGGGCGCGCTGGCGGGTGGTGTGGGTCTGTTTGCGAACCCGCAAGCGGCGATCCGCATCCTCAATCGATACGCGCTCTACTTTGGATTTCCTGCGTTGGTGTTGGTGGGCATCCTCGATGCCAGCTTCACGCTCCCCACGCAGTGGCAGTTCTGGGTGCTGGTGCCTTTGGTATTGAGCATCGCGCTCGTCGTGGTTCGCGTGCTGGGCCGACGGCACGCGGGGACGATGGCGTTGGTCGCGTCGTTTGGAAACGTGGCGTACTTGGGCTTGCCCGTGGTCGAGCAAACAATGGGGGCACACGTACTCGGGATGGCGTCGTTGATCGTGGCGATCCACGTGACGCTTTCGATGGTGTTCGGGCCGTTGCTCCTTCTGCGCTGGAGCCAGCACGAGGGTGAAGGTGCGTTCGCGTGGAAAAAGGTTCTCGCGCAGCCACTTCTGTGGGCACCGCTCATCGGATTGCTTGGTCGGCTCGCACCAAGTTCCATCGCGGAGGGAGCGAGTGCAGTGTTGGGTCCCATCGGAAGTTCCGCAGCGCCGGTCGCACTCTTTCTCTTGGGCCTCTACTTGTTCACCAACCGAAGCGAGCTTGCACGGATTCGGATCAGCACGCTTGGCCATGCCGCGATCCGTATTGTGTTGATCCCTGGGCTGACGCTGGGTGCGGCGTTGTTGATCGGCGGTTTGTCGCGTGAAGCGATCCAGATCTTCGTGATTCTCGGGTCGATGCCGGCCGCGATTACCACGTTCGCGATCGCCGAAGATCTGGGGGTGGGGAAAACTCAGATTGCCCAAACAATCGTGCTGACTTCGGTGCTTGCAGCGCTGACAATTCCGGCGACGATCGCGCTAGTTATCCACAGCCTTCCGTAGCGACTCCATCCGTTTTTCCCTGCTGTCCAAGCCGAAAGCGCTTGTCTCGTCACACCCCTTCAGTAGGGTCTCCGCTCTCCAGGCGAGAGCGGATTCGTACGGGATTCGCAGCCACATAAGGCAGGCAATACGGAGAGTACGGAGAGTGAGAACATGGCACGAGAAGGTCTGAATAAGGTCATTCTGATCGGCAACCTGGGACAGGATCCCGAGCTCAGCTTTACGCAGAGCGGCCAAGCGCGACTGCGGTTGCGCGTGGCAACCACCGAGCGTTTCGTAACGCGCGCCGGTGAGAAGCAAGAACGCACCGAGTGGCACAACGTCATCTTTTGGGGCAAGCGTGCGGAGGCGCTGAACAAGTTCCTTTCGAAGGGCCTGACGGTCTACATCGAGGGTTCGATTCAGTACCGACAGTGGGACGACAAAGAGGGGAACAAGCGTTACGCGACCGACATCCGGGCGCAGAACCTACTCTTCCTCGGCGGCGGACGCGGACGTGACGGCGGCGGAGACTTCGGCGGCGGTGGCGGCGGCGGCGGCTACGGCGGCGGCGGTGGCGGCGGCGGTGGCGGCTACGGCGGCGGCGGCGGCGGCGGAGGCGGCAAGGGAGGCTACGATGACTTCCCCGCGGACGACTTCGGCGACGACGATATTCCGTTCTGAGCTGAGACGCGAAGCGACTCAGCTCCCCATGCCCATGCCCTTGCCGATGCCCGTTCCCGCGGGCGGCAAGGGCATTTTCATTTTCATCGAACGCAACACGGAACTCAGAACACGGGAGCAGAACATTTAGAACTCGAGTCCGTGTTATCTGTTCTCTGATCCGTCGTTGCGTTCGGTTCGCATCCAGCGCTGAACAAGAGATGCGGATTGCGAAACTTAAACTGAATCTAAAATGACTTAGGCGGAACTCTCAGGTCTACTCGATACCCGGCGTACAACCGGGCTGGCCCAACGCGGTCGACACGTTGCCGTAGTCACCATCGAGGAAAAGCTCGTCGAGGCTCTCGACCTCCGCGTTGTATCCGTCGTTCCAGATCGCCGCAGGATCGCTCGCCGGAAGCGTGTTCCAATCGGTGCACCACACTGCGTCGGCTTCAACCACCGACACCGAGTAACCGCTCTGCGCGTTACCCAAGTTGTACAGCGCGTTGTCGTCCGCCTCGGTCATCCCGAGCAGCGTCGCAACACCGCGCGCGAAGTTGCTCTCTTGTCCCCGTCGCGTGACGTAGATGACCTTCTGACAACCCAAGTTCCGAAGCGCGAGCGTCGGCGCAAGATCCGACCAACCACCGGCTGAAACCTGCGGGCCCACTACGGTCGAACGAGGCAGCTCGAGCGCACGCGCCAAACCAGGCTCCGCCGGCGAAAACGCGAGCACTTCGCGCCACGTCGCTTCACCCAGCAAACGCGCGCGCTCTGTCTTGTCGTCGGAGAAGTTGCGCGCGTTGGCATCGAGCAAGGTCAGGTCATCGTCGTTGCCCCAGTAACCGAAACGCACGTCACCAAAGTCGACGTCGAGAGTGACCTCTTGCGCGTTGAGGTACTGGTCTCGTGCAGCGCGCCACGCATCAACGGCATCACGCTCAAGAACAGACGTGGAGATGTACGCCGGAAGAACACCGCCGACCATGTCGTCCACGCGCGAGGGGAACGAACCCGCGGCTCGCGCTTCGCGGTACTCCACGATCAAGCCGTTGAGCAGCTCGCCGCAGGACGTATCGCCCAACGAATCGGTCGCGATCTCTTCCCAACGACGTCCCACAGCTCCTTCGCTGCACTCGTCGAGGAAACGCTCCATGCGCGTGCTGTCGACCGGATCGTACGCCGCCAAGAAGCTACCAATGCGACCCACACGATCGGCGACCACCTCGAAGCTGATCACGCCAGGACGCACCAGAATCAACGGAGAGTCCGCAGCAAAGCTGCCGAAGCTCATCAGCGTGGTCACGATGTCGCGCGCGTGAAACGCGGGATCGGGGGAGGTGCTCAAGAGCTCCAGAACTTCAGGGTTGATGAACGCGCGAAGCTCGTCGCTATCGAGAACCGTTTGAAGCTGCGCCACAGCCATCGTGGGATCCGACTCCAACAACGACTCGATTCCGGCTTCCTGCACAGCACCTGCGACTGCTGCGAGACTCTGAATCGACGTCGCTTCATCGGTCATGGTCAAGACCACGAAGTACTGATCGATTCCCTTCATCAACAACGCCGCGCGCTGACCGGCTTGACGTGCGGTGCATCCGTCGCACTGCACGTAGGGGTTCATCTGAATGCTCTCGATCAAGAACGAGCTGATACTGCCTGAGCTGCCGCCGGCGACGCCATCGACCAACCCGTAGGTTTCGTAGATGCGCGCCATCGATCCGAAGTGACCGGGGATGTGGGTTCCGTTCCCGCGCAATCCCACGCAGATGGTCGGACCGTCGCCGTCGATCGACTCCACGCCGCAGTCATCCGCGTCGACTCGCGGACAAAAGTCGTCGCAGATTCCGTCGCCGTACCACCCGAAGTCTTCGCAGTAGTCGAGACCGATGTCGGCACCGCCGCCCACCATCCGTGCTTCGTCTTTCGTGACGTCGTCGGAACCAGGGTTGGAGCAGGCCAAGGCGAACAAAGCCAAAATCGAAAGGAAGCGCATCCGGTGACCCTAACCCCAGCGCAACGCGGCCGCAATCTTGGCGCGAACGGCCGTTTCTGACGCATTGCATTGGTTCTCAGCGCCAGTTCCGGCGCAGAGCGCCAAGCTTAGGACTTCCTTCGGAATTGCCGCGTCTGACCTATTGAAGCCTGGGACAGCACAACAAACCAGGTGGACGCCATCACATCCCCTCCCCGAGCCCGCCGCAACCCCGCGCGGCGGGCTCAACTTATTTTCTGGGGAGGTGTGCCCGCACACCTCCCCTCCCACGCGAGTGAATCGGGTCCCTCCCCTCCAACTCCGAGCGCTTCGCGCTCGCCGCTTCGGCGTGGCCTCGCGGCGTCCCCCTCTCCGCTGGCCGCGCTCCTCTCACCGCTTCGGCCCCTCCCCTCTCCGCTGCGCCCCTCTTGCCGGCTGCTGTTCGCTTTGCTTCGCTCGCTTTGGTCGAACGCAACTAGTTGCGTTGATCAGGAGTGCATCGCCTGTCTTGCCTGCATGTGGGCTTCGGGGGTCGACGCTAGGATCAAGTAGAACGGGCGCTTGCGTTGAGCTGGGTGCAAACGCAGCCACAACGCATCCGGCATGTAGCTCGTCGCTTCGCAGTACTTGCACTTCATGATTCGCGGAACTGTGGCGTTGACATCCAGCGGTGCTCCACAACCGAGACATGAAAACAGCACGGTCTCCGCGACCTCCGGTGCATGCAAATCACCTCGCAGTGCAGTCTCACCAACGATCGCAACGCAGCTCGGGTGCACGACCTCACGCTCTTCTGCACTCGGTGCTCGAATCGGAATTGCACCTCCGCAACCGGTACAGAACGCGTCTGCACTTTCTCCCTCGCGAAGCACTTCACGCGCCAACGCCTGCGTATCCAGAGCTGCTTTGCAATGCGGACACTGAGGCGCCGCACTGTCGACCTCGAGCAAGATGTGACGCCACTTGCGATACAGCGACCCGCCACTCGCGCCAAACGCCAAGAAGTAGTTCATGGCGAGAATCGGCTCGATTTTCATCAACGTGTCGTGCTCCATGCACGGCTCGCCCGACTGGTACGTGAGGATCCGATTCCAACCTAACTTGTCGTGCAGCGAGACCACGGTCTGACACGCGGCGCACAACACCTGCGGAACGATCCCGTTAATAGGAATCGGCGCTGCGCACTCTGGGCAATCGAGGGTGACTCGCACCTTGGCGGACAGGAACGTGGCGTTTGTGGGCGGCTGCACGCTCTGATGGGAACGCAGCGGCGTCCGTGTTGCAAGCGCCTAGCTGGAGCGCACGTCGGTCACATGCTCAAGCCACAGCGAAGGTTCGTGCGGCTGAAGCTGTTCACGGGAGAACGGCCCCCAGGTTGCCGCAGCGGTCTTCACCCCTGCACGTCGACCTGACTCCATGTCATGCGGTGAGTCGCCGACAAACAACGCGTCCTTCGCGTCGACATCCAGAAGCTCCAATGCACGAAACACCGCCTCGGGATCGGGCTTGCCCTTCTCCACATCGTCCGCGCACACCCAAACATCAAGCACGTCGCCTACGCCTAGCAAGTTCACTCCGCGCGTCGTTCCGCGACGTCGTTTTCCGGTCACGATGGCTTGTTTGATTCCTTCGGCGTGAAGCCGACGCACCGTCTCGGCTGCACCGTCAAAGGGAACCACCATGCGATCATGATTCGCTAGGTTGTGTTCGATGTAGTGCGCGATCATCGCTTCGAGTTCTTCGTCACTCTTTGCGTAGCGCGACAGCTGGTCGCGAAGCGGACGGCCAATGCCAGCCACCCAATCGATGCCCTCTTCGTCGACACCACGAAACGCTTCGTAGGTATGCCGAAACGACGACACGATCAGAGCGATCGAGTCGATCAGCGTGCCATCAAGATCCCAGAGGACGGCTTTCATCGAAGCTAACGAAACGGACCGGTCTGAAGGTCGTGCATCCGAGCCTGCAGCGAAGCGACAAACGCCTCTGCGATCTTGATGTCGTCTTCGACCGTGATGTCGAACACTCGTGCAGCGGTATGAACCCGCAACACACGGCCGAGGATCACTCCGAGGAACATCCCCGCAGCGAACAGCCCGGCGATGATCGCCAAGATGCCGCGCAGCCACCCCGGCGGAAGCAACTCGATCAGCGCAACCGTGAGACCAAAGAAGAAGAACAGAATCGCCAGGTCTGCGAAGGTCGGCGCAAACTTCAACTCCACTTTGGTGATCTGCGAAAGCTGAATGTCGCAGCGAAGCGGGCTACCGGAGGTCGGACCGAGCCACTGAAAACGGTTGGAGCGAAGTACAGCACCTGTCTTGACGAGTGCGACGTCGTTGGGTGACGCACTACTACCGGCAGGGTTGTACGCCGGATCGTTGTAGGCGTAGTCGTCTTCGTACTCGTCGTCGTAGTCCGCATACGACTTGGACTTCTTCAGTTTGGGCTTCGGAGCAACGGACGGATGTGGCGCAGCAATGGGTGCCGAGGCGTACTCGGGATCATCAAAATCTTCAGCGTCGTCGAAGTCGGCAAGATGCGCGTCCATCGCTACTCCCTACGAGCACACTCTGCGATTCATCCCTCTCGTGCGCAAACCCTTGTATTTCACAGGAAGATGACTGGGAAGACGCACGGAATCGCTTAGCGCCTAGCCGCGTAGACAGCTAGATTTCGCCACGATGAACGCTTCTCTTCGCACCTTGCTTGCACTGGCTTTACTCGTCGGATGTGGCGACGACGACGATCCGATGACCGATGCCGGCACCGATACCTCCGACATGCCGGACGCGCCGATGGACGACGCAATGGTCGACCCCGACACCGAGACACCGGACACAGGTCCTGAGCTCGGTTGCGCACCTCCGGCAACCACGCCGTGCGACGGAGACTCGGGTGGTCCCGGTATTCTCAACGAGCACGCTGCAGGGTACTTCGCCGATCGCCAAGAGATGATCATCCACGGAGGCAACACGGCCATTCCGGTGATGTGTGGCTTCCCGGCCTGGGTCTACCAAGAGACCACGTACATCTATTACGACTACACCGGCGAGTGTGGTGGTCGGTGGGTCGAGATCACCGGCGGACCTTCACCGCGTGGTCGACACGCGGGTGTCGTCGCTGGCGACAGCTTCTTCGTGTACGGCGGTCGGTTCCGCGCAGCGGGCGCAAGCAGCGGACCGTACACAGTACTGAACGACCTGTGGCGCTTCGATGCCGACACGCGCACGTGGACCGAGATCGAACCCGTCGGTGACGCCGCGCCCTCCGGTCGTTTCAACCACACGCTCGTGTACGAAGAGGAGAACAACCGACTTTGGCTCTACGCGGGTAACGCGTCGACCAGCGGTGCCTCGCCGATCGTGCTCGACGACATCTGGTCGTTCGACATCGATGCGGGTGCGTGGACCGAGCACACGCCAGCAACGGTTCCGCCGGGACGCATGTGGCACGCCGCCACGTTCGACCAGACTCGCGGACAGATGGTCATCTGGGCGGGCGGTGACGACGGCTCGTTCATCGCAGGCGACTATCACGACGACGTGTGGGGCTACGATGTCGAAGCCGGTGACTGGACCGAGCTTCACGACGGTCGAGGGACCGCACCCGACGCGCGGTTCTGGGGCACGCTGGTGCACGACACGGCCAACGACGTGTACTTGAGCTTCGCCGGCCACGACAACGGTGGCTTGGGCAACCGAAACGACACCTGGACCTTCGATCCGGAAACCAACCAGTGGTCGATGCTCGGTGTCGGCGACACTTTCAACTCACCGTCGACCGGGTTCTGCATGTTCCCGGCGGACTTTGCGACGGTCGACCTCGCGGTGCCGGAGCGTCGCAACGCAGCGAGCTTGGTGTGGTCGGAGAGCTGTGGCCACTCGGTCCTCTTCGGCGGCAAGACCGACTGCGGCGCGATCAACGACGTCTGGTTCTATGACGACGCGGGTTGGAACGTGGTGTTCAGCAGCGGTCTCGGTGAAGTTTGCGCACGCGCAAATGGAAGCGTCGACGGCTGCAGCCAGATGTGCTTCTAAGCACCGGAGCTGACCATGCGAATCCTGGTCACTGCGGCTGGCGCCGGTCCCGGCGTCGCCTTGATCAAAGCCATCCGACGGATGGGTGGCTTTGCTCTCGGTGTCGACGGTCGTGAGCAAGCGTCGGGTCTCTACTTGGCCGACGCGCACGCGACCGTGCCAATGGCGCGGGATCCCGAGTACATCCCCACACTGATCGGACTGTGCAAAGAGCACAACGTCGGCATGGTGGTTCCGATTCTGGACGTCGAGACGCCACACGTCGCTCAGGCGCGTGAACGTTTGGCTGAAGAAGGGATCCACGCTGCAGTCAATCCGCTGCAGTGTTTGGAACTCTCCAACGACAAAGTTCGTTCGTACGAAACCTGTGAAGCCGCGGGCATTGGCCAACCGCAGCGCTTTGCCTCTCCGGCCGACGCTCCTGCGGAAGCGTTTCCCTTGATCGGCAAACCCTTTCGAGGTGTGGGCGCACGCGGCATCGTGAAGCTCGAAAACAAGGACGACGTCGTACCCGACGATGAAGAACGACTCTGGCAACGCTTCATCGAAGGTGACGAGTTCTCCATCGACACGTGGGGTGACCCCACCACCGACCAGTTCGTTGCGGTGCCGCGTCATCGGCGTGAAGTTCGCGCAGGACAGATGGTTCAAGGCGACACTCGAAACGATGCCGACCTACTCGACTTTGCTCGTAAGGCTTGCACCGCGTTTGGCGTCAAAGACGTTTCCTGTGTGCAGGTGATTCGCGGAGCCGACGGCAAGCTCTACTTCGTCGAGATGAACCCGCGTTACGGAACCGGGATCTCGCTTTCGATCGCAGCCGGCATCGCGTTTCCGCGACTGCAGTGGCTCGCACACTACGAACCCAACGCGATCACCCCCGAGATGCTTCAGTTCGAAGCTGGCGTCGAGATGCTGCGCTATTGGGAAGAGGTTTATCGCCGCGGCGACAAACCGTTCGGCCGAGACGTTCCATGAACGAACAGCTTCGGGTCCCGAGCTTCGACGAGTTGGTGCAGCTGCGCGAAACCGGTCGCACCGTGGGCTACAACGGCATCTACATCTACCTTCGCTACAAAGCGATCCTCTCCGTGCTGCAAGGGCATCGCGTGCAACGCGTCCTCAACATCGGTTGCGGCTTCGGGATCTTCGATCGTCTTTTGCCCCGCCACGTTGAACTCGTGGGCTTGGACTTAGGCGAAGCCGAGATCGAGTTCGCCAGTGCATACGCACAATCCGAACGTCCGCAGTTCTCCTACCGACGCGTTCGACTCGAAGACGCGCAGCTCGAACCCGAATCGTTTGATCTGGCGATTCTCTCCGAAGTGCTCGAGCACATGCCGGAGCCCGAAGTCGCGGCAACGGTCGACCAAGCACTTGGCACGTTGCGGCCCGGTGGTTTGCTCTTGGTCACGATCCCGTGTCGCAACCATCTGCGAAACCGGGCGCGTCGCTTGATCGGCAAAGAGCCCGTGCTGATGGACCAGACGCACCTGCGCGAGTACTCGCTGGCCGAAGCACGCGACCTGTTGAAGCCGTGGAACCTGCAGGAGCTCGCGTTCGAACCTGCCGTGCTCTACTTCCCTAAAGAGAAGCACGTCGCCAAGGTGTTGCCTCCCGAGAGTGAATTGCGCGAGAAGATTCTGCGGCGACTTCCGGGTATCGCGAGTCACTTCATCATGCTGCATCGAAAACCGTGAAGGCACTGATCTACATCCCGGTATTCAACCAGTTTGCGGAACTGCCGCGCGTGCTGGACGAGATCGCCGCCGAGAAGTTCACCGACGTGGAGTTCTTGTTGGTGAACAACGGCAGCTCGGACGGTTCCGAAGAACTGATTCGCAACGCTGGTCATCCCTACATCGATCTTCCGCGCAACCGTGGCGTGGGCCACTCGTACATCGAGGCGCTCGACTGGGCACTCGACAAAGGCGAGCACACCTTCTTCGGCGCAATGGCTGGCAACGGAAAGATGCTGGCATCCGAAGTCCCGCGTTTGCTGCAGCCGCTTCGCGACCGAAGCGCCGACTACGTCACGGGCAGTCGCTTTCTTCAAGGTGGCGCAGCACCGAATCTGCCTTCGTTTCGTCGCAACACGATTCCAGTGGTCAACCGCATCGTGTGGGCGACGACGGGACAACGCGTCACCGATGCGACCAACGGGTTTCGCGCGTTTCGTCTGGAACTCATGCGTCGTGCGTCGTTCAACTGGCACGCGGAGTGGCTGTACACCTACGGCTTTGAGTACTTCCTCTACGCCAAGGCGCTGCGTGCCAAGAACGTTCGGTGCATCGAAGTCGCGACGACCATGCGCTATCCGCCCAAGGGGCAGCGCTACTCCAAGATTCGTCCGGGTCGCGACTGGATCGCGATGCTTCAACCGTGGGTGCGCGCACGGATCACGCCCGGCGGGTTTCGTTGATGCACGTGTTCTTGGACGTGGACGGACCCATCCTCGATGTGTCCGCGCGTTACTACGCTGTGCATCGTGCAATCGCGGGCAGTGCACTGAGCCTTGAGCAGTTCTGGGAGCAGAAACGCCAAGGTCGCGGTGGTCGTGCGATCGTCGAACTCAACCAGCTCGCCGTTTCGCCCGACACCTACGCACAACGATGGGTGTCCGAGATCGAATCCGCCGAACACATGCACCTGGACGTGCTGCAGCCCGGCGTGCTCGAAGCGATGGACACGCTTCGCTCCTTCGCATCCGTCACCTTTGTGAGCTTGCGGCAGAAGGGCGACCAGCTTCGCGAGCAGTTACAAGCGTTGGGCGTCGCCAAAGACGAGACGATTCTCACCGCGTCACCGCTGAGCGGACACGGACCAGACCTCAAAGTCGACGCGATTCGTGCACATGGTTTCGACCGTGGCGACGCCATTATCGGCGACACGCGCATCGATCTCGAAGCGGGGAACGTCCTCGGAATTCGAACGATTGGCGTGACGTGCGGCATTCGTACGCACGAGGATCTGCAAAAGGCCAGTCCGAGCGCGATCGTCGCGGACCTGGTTGCAGCGGTATCCTGGCTCGGATGACCGAGTACAACATCCACCAAGACATCAAGTACGCGCCTCTCGAAACCGTCGACGTCGGTGCGCTCACCGACGCTTGCAAAGACGACTGGTGGAACCAATCGCTGTGCACGATCAACGATTGTGTTGCACGCGTAGGCGTCTTCCTCGGCGAGTTTCACTGGCACAAGCACGACGTCGAAGACGAGTTCTTCTTTGTGATCGAAGGCTGCCTGTTGCTCGACGTCGAACACCCCGACGGCGAGCGTCGCACCACCGAACTGGGCCCGCGCCAAGGCATGATGGTGCCGCGTGGTGTTGTGCACCGAACGCGCGCTGAAACGCGCACGGTTGTGTTGATGGTCGAAGCCGCAACAGTTGTTCCGACAGGTGACGAATGAGCGCCACGTTGCCGTGTCCGCACTGCGGGCAATCCACCGAGAGTCTGAAGGGGTATCGCCTACCGACGTTCCTGCTCTTTCTCGGGATCGGTGCTTCGTTCAAACACGGGCTCGTTGTTCGCTGTCCACCGTGCATGCGCAAGGAGCTGGGTCGACTGACGCTGATCAACATCCTTCCTGCAAACCTGCTTTGGATCCTGTTGCTTCTGCCTTGGTATGGCATTGCCGCACTCCGTTCGTTTACGCAGGGGCACTCCAAGGGACTGAGTTCCGGTGGCATGCCTTCGTACCGGCAACCCGATCGACCGGTGGGTTCGCCGATGGGCAAGCCATGGCACGACGATCCTGCGTTGCGTCCGTTTTTTCGGGCCGACGCGCCTGATCAACTCGACGTGCTGTTCGAGTATCCGGACGGACAGCGCGAGCACCTCAGCGCACAACTGATCTCGCGCGAAGGCAACGCGTACATCGCGCGCCTGCTTCGGTCGTCGCAAGTGCGTGCGGATCTGGCGGTGAACACGGAGATTCGCGTTCGTGCGACAGGTTCGTCACCACCGCTGACTTGGTTTCCGCGGGTTGAAGCACCTCCAGGTTTGGGTGCTCAAGCCGAGACGATCTGGAAGTACGCGTTCATGGGCGTCACCGCGTTCATGGTGTTTGCAGTAGCGGCGGCAGGCTACTCATCCGAGTCGGCGGGTGTTGCGATGTCGTATCCCGCGGCGGCGATGATCGGTTTCTTTCTCGGCGGATGGCGTGCAGTGCCGTGGCTCCGGGAAACGCGTCGACCGGCGGGGTTGGTGTTTGCTGTGGCGTTTGGAGCGGCGGTGCTGTGCGCGTTCGCAGCAGTGGTGTTTTTCGAGGGTATCTTTCCCTCGCTCTAGCAGAACGGGATTTGCGCCAACATTTTTACCGGAAGTGCGGGAAGGCTGGAAGACGGGAAGATCTTTGCATCCAAAACCTTCCCGTCTTCCAGCCTTCCCGCACTTCCGGTAAAAAAAATCGAACCACCACCCGCGCCACCGACGCTACAACGCGCTCTCCATCTCCCACGTCGGGCTCACCGGATCACCCGCATACACCGCCGTCGCGTGCTGATCGTTGCCTGAATCATCGCGCACCATCTCTCCACCGGTTTCGTTCAAGTGGTAGAGCGCGATCGTATCGCCGTCGGTCACAAACTCGCTCGTCGACGGCGTAAAGCCATCCATGTAGCGCAGCGTTGACGACACTCGGATCTCGTCCATCAAACCCGTGTACGAGATGTCCGCGTAGCCATGCTTCTCGGCGCCAAACACCAAGAAGGGATCCGAGTAGTCACACACACCATCGCGTTCGGGACACCTCATCAGCGGCACCCCGTCATCCGGATACGAGATGTCGCCCGTGGGACCGTCGTCCATCGCATCGAGCGCTCCATCGATCCAAATCCACATCCGACCATCCGATGCGCGACGCTGCAACGCCACGTGATGCCACGCGTCATCGAGAATGTTCGTGGTCCCACACATGGTCAGCGTGTTGAACTCGTTGCCCACCGACCACACGACAACGCCGCCTGCGATCCCCGCGCCAAAGTGAGGTGGCTGCGAGTGACGATCGCGGTCGACAAAGATGTTCGAGTCCACCCACTCGTTGGTGCTGCCGCAGTTGATCTCTTCGTTGGGATTGTCGCCAGGGCGCAACCACAGCTCGATGGTGAAGTCGCCAGCGCCGACATCGATGATCGGACCCGCTTCCACGGTGTCGGGATCGTCGAGCCGGATCTGAATTCGGTCGCCAAGCGTGTCGCCTTGCCCTCGAAAGCGCACGGACCCTCGCGTTCCCGGCGGAGCATCGATCGCCGAGTCTCGTCCTGCATCGGGATCCGGTGCCGCGTCCTCTCCGGCATCGTCGCCACCGGTGTCGTCTCCTGAATCCATCGACCCCACGTCCACCGTGGAATCCGCGCCCGCATCCGCACCGGCATCCGTCGACGAATCGTCCCCACACCCCAGAAGAAGCCCCATGACCAGCATCCACCGCATGGCGACAGTCTACCTTGCGAAATGCATCCACTGGCCCGATGGTTCACCGCACGTGAAGAAGCGCCACATCGCTCTCGCTGCCCTCGTCGCCTTGGTCGTCGCAGGGGTGTACGTGCTTCGGAACGATTCAACGACCGATCCCGAAGAGTCCGTCGAGGACGAAGCCACGGAGCGCCGATCGGTGTCGCACGCATCAGGGCGCAGCCTCGCCGACCGCATCAACGCCCCGACGCGTCCACTTCGCATGTCGCCCACAAACGTACGCATGGCACCGGACGAAACACGGGGCGCGTTTGCAGGCTCGGTCGTGAACTGGGCCAACGGCGAACCGATCGCCCGTGCAGAAATCAGTTTCGAACGTGGTGGCTCCACGTTCTCCACGCGCACTCGCGAAGACGGCTCGTTCTTCATGCGGCCACGTGAAGTTGGAACCTACGCGTTGGTCGCCGTTGAAGCTGAAGGCTTTCACCCCTTCGCACCGGCATGGGGTCACAGCCCGCGCAGCTTCACGGCCGTGGCTGAAACGGTCGTCGAAGGCATCGTCATTCACCTTGTGCCGAAAGTCGAATACCAAGTCCGCGTCATCGATCGCGAAGGTGAACCCGTCGAAGCTGCCGAGGTCGCGGTGCGTTCACTGGACGACGCGTCACTCGTTCCACCGTCCGACGGAACAACAACTGACGTTCGTGGCGAAGCCACACTCGAAGCCGACGACGACGACGTGATCGAAGCACGTCACCCCGAACACGGTGTGGCACGCGGTGTGGTGAACTTCGAAGCGCAGATTCAACGCGTGGTGCAGATCCAGTTCACCGATCGCGCAAACGAACGGTTCGCTGGCGACCAACGCATCGAAGGGCGCGTCACCGACTCGTCGGGTCAACCGATCGCCGATGCACTCGTGGCAGGCATGCGCGGTCGGATGCACCCACGCGCATCTGCATTGACCGACGCCGAAGGAAACTTCGTACTCGAAGGTCTCGATCCAGGTCGCTACTTCCTACGTGCAGCAGCGCGAGGATATGCACCTGCGTTTCGTCGACGAGTCTCGGTAGGAAGCACGGTCGAACTCCAACTTGGTGAAGAAGGACGCCTTCGCGGCCTGGTTACCAGTGCTGACGGTCCTGTATCCGGGTTTGCTGTCGCGGTGGAACGACGCGTGGGCAACCTGCAGTCGTGGCACGCAGCGTCGGTCGCGGAGTACGATCCGAACGGTTCGTTCGAAGTCGACGGACTGGCGAGCGGGCGCTACCGCGTCACAGCGAGTGCTCCTGGATACGCAAGCGCTGAAGCAGAAGTTGAAGTCAGCGCAGGGTCGACGGCGAATGTAGGTCGACTCGAACTCGGCATGGCAGGCGGCGTTCGGGGCGTCGTGTTGAGCAACGGCGAACCCGTCTCAGGCGCACGCGTATCGCTCGAAGGTCGACTCGGAAACGCTGACATGCCGACTGCAAAGACGACGCTAACCGATGGAAGCGGATCGTTTTCGCTGACTGGGCTTTCACCGGGACGCACGTCGTTGGTGGTCGCGGCCGAAGGCCACCACGCGCGAATCCAAAGCGGCATCACGGTCCAACCTGGCGACACAGTCGAGGTGCAGGTCAGTTTGCGTGAACTCGGCGAAGACGAAACACCAAGCCGTGATCTGGCCGGCATCGGAGCGATTCTTGGCGCACGCGGCGACGCACTCGTTGTGAATCGGGTGATCGAAGGTGGTGGTGCCGCAGCCGCCGGCTTGCAACGCGGTGATCAAATCTTGAGCGTCGATGGCTCGGATGTGAGCGCGCTCGGATTCCAAGGAAGCGTGGAGTCGATCCGTGGCCCCGAAGGTTCCGTGGTGCGCTTGGTCGTACGCCGTGGCGAAGAGGACACCATCCTCGCGGTCACTCGACAGCTCGTACAGACGTAGCTACTCCTTGGGCTCGCCGATCGGCTCTTCTTCCGCGCGAGGGCCTAAGATGTCCATCAACATCGAATAGCTATTCTGGGTTGGACCCGCGCTCGGATTGCAATCACGTTCTTCGTGTTCGCCGCATCGCATATCTTCATCCACGAACCGCCGCATGCGACCGCAGCGACGTCGGTATGTCATGATGTCCCTGCAGTCATATGTGTGATCAAGCCCGTAAGCATGCGCGATTTCCTGTGCAGCCGTCTCACAGGTTTCACGCTTCAGGTTGCGTAGTTGTCGTGAAAACACAAACACGATTGGGTGCTGAATCGGTTGGCCATTGAAGGGCGCCAACCCTCCCACGTGACTGTGGTCTGTTTCGCCAAGCACTCCCGGCCGGCCTCCGACCATGACCATCATGTATCCAGGTTCGATCGGACGCTGATCAACCACCTCAACGTTGAACGGGCTCATGTGTGCACGCACGCACTCCACGATCTCGTTCCATCGACGCACGGTGGAGTTGAATGCGGGGTAGTTGACCTTCTCAGTGCCAACGTCATCGAGAATCGCAGACTCATTTTCGTGAGACTTGTCGCGTCCGCGGGCCACAATGACCGCACCTTCGCGATTCAAATAGATCGTGCGTGCAAGTCGTGGAATCGGATCGAGCACCTCGGGCAGGGGTGGAGGAGTAACCAACGGCGCAGTCCCTGACTCGTCTGCCTCGGTAGCCCAGTACGTCCATCCCACCAGCGCAGCTAAACTCGCCGCGACCCCGAGCAGGAAGCCGAACAGCACCTTCACCGCGTCTTGATAACACGCCTTGGTGTTCCATCGATCGCGGCGGATACTGCGGCGTGCGTATCGGCGTCATGGGGGCAGGTTCCATCGGTTGCTACGTCGGTGGTCGAATCTTGGCTGCCAATGCAGCAGAGGTCGTGTTCATCGGACGCGATTGGCTCAAGGATGAACTCGCCGAACACGGACTAACCGCGGTTCGGCTCGATCGCGAGTATCGCGTTCCGAGCGACCGGGTTGTCGTCGAGACGACGCCGGATGCACTCGCCGATTGCGACGTCGTTCTCGTCGCGGTCAAAAGCGCCCACACCGAGGGCGTCGCCAAGACTCTTGCGACCGTGCTTCGCGACGATTGCGTTGTCGCCAGTCTGCAAAACGGAGTTCGAAACGCACCGACATTGCGCGCGCATCTTGGTACGCGCTCAGTCGTGGCAACCGTGGTGGGATTCAACGTCGTGTCGAAAGGCCAAGGCGTGTTCCACAACGGAATGACCGGACCCCTTCAACTCGAAGCGCAACATGCCAGCTCGATCGCGGAGGTGTTTCGTGGCGCGGGGCTGGAAACTCAGGTTCACCAAGATCTTGCGCCGCATCAGTGGACGAAACTTCTCGTCAACCTCAACAACTCCGTCAGCGCGTTGAGCGGTGCACCGACAGTCGAGCTGCTGAAGCGACCTGGCTACCGCAAGATCGTGGCGGCAATCATCGACGAAGCACTCGCGGTGCTGCGCGCGGCCAAGATCAAACCCGCTCCACTTCGCGGTGTACCCATTGGTGTGATGCCAAGCGTGTTGCGAATGCCGACGTTCATCGTGAAGCTTGTGACGCGTGCGCAGATGAAAGTGGATCCAGAAGCACGGTCCTCGATGTGGGAAGACCTCAAACGCGGACGACTGACGGAAGTCGACTATCTCAACGGCGAAATCGTCGACCTGGGCACGCGCGTCGGACAAGCGGCACCGCTCAACACGCGTATCGTCGAGTTGATTCATCACGCTGAAACGAGTGGAGAGGGATCTCCAAACCTCGACCCCGAGTCGCTGTGGAGGGCGCTGTCCGACTAAAGCGACGAGCGTACCTGGGACTCGCCAGCCCGCCCGCAATTCTCACTGCGGTGTTGTTGTTCGCCTTGCTCGCGACCATCGGTGGGTTTCTCGCCTATCTACTGGCGGGGCTGGATCGAAACGAAGCGCTGATCACAGCATCGATCGGTGCCGTCACCGCACTGCTTGTACACGCGATGCAGATCATGGGTTCGCCCGCGGTTGCGTGTGTGCTGGGCGTGGACGGGATCGAAGTCACTCACGGTTTCGATGTGCGTGCTGTCGGTCGGTTTGTTCCGTGGAGCGCGGTGCTTGGTGTCGAGCGCGATGGCTCTGCGGTTCGGTTCAAGCTTCGTGACGAACTGGAGTTCCGCGTACGTCCGTGGAGCCAGCCGCTGTACTTGGACGCGGTGAACTTGCTCGAAGGTTTTCGAAAGCGCGACCAAGCCACGGAAGCCGACGGGTATCGCGAACTCGAAACAAGCGAGCCAGTTCTTGTCCGAGTGGCTCAGGATCCCAGACAAGATGCGCAGCGACGCAAGCTGGCGTACGAGAAACTCTCCGAGTCGAAGCGTGCCGAAGTGCTGAGTTCACTGGCGGATCCCGAAACGCGCGAAGCGTTCCACGAAGTTGAATGAGCGGGTGGAGGCTGATTCTAGGCATCGTCTGGCTGACACTCTTGGCGGCCTCGGGTGTCGGAATGCTTACCGAGGCGATGATTGTCGTGGCTGCCCTCACCGCATTCATTTTCGCGATCGCGTTATGGAGTCAGATTGCGGAAGAGTGCGTGCTAGGCGCCGACGGAATCCGAACGCCACGGGACTTCTTTCCGTGGGAGAGCATCGCGAAGATCGAACTCAACGAGAACCAGCTCGTCATCCACGCGCATGACGGCTTCCGCGGATACGTCTCACCCAACCTGCCTGGCAAAGTTCACCAAGAAGCACTTCAGCGCTTGAAGGATCTCGAACGCGGAAAGCTTCGTGCACGGCCACCCGAACTCTCGGGCACGTATCGCGAACGTCGCGCCTATCCACCGCAGGTTCTGGTTCGAATTGCACTCGATCCCACACTCGAAGACGACCGGCGCATCGCAGCGTTTCGTTCTCTCGAAGAAGAGCACCGAGCCGAGGTACTTGACGAGATGGCCGACGAGCACTTTCAAAAGCTGCTTCAGCTGGCAGTCGACTAGGCGACCTTCCGCAAGAGCTTGGGCGCGTGCGCGACGGCCAGCTTGTGAACAGCGCGAACCACCGGGTTGAGTTCGGGTGCAGGGGTATCGGGGTTCGCGTCGTGCAGCTGTTGCTCGGCTTCCAACACAAGACGGTCCTCCTCCAACAACGGCGCGATGTACAGCCGGCGCAACATACGCAACGCCGACTTCATCCACGCACGCGGAACGCCTGTACCAATCAGCGGTAGCCGGGCTGAACGCGCCGTGAACACCACGAACACATGGGTCGTCCGTGCGTCGATGGGCCGCACCAAGGTCCAGTGGCGCACAAAGCCACCCGTGTTCGAGCAGTGATGCGGGTAGATGCAGCTCATCGTCATGGCTGACATGTCTGCATCGGCAGGAAGGAAGGGCCGGAGAAACGGACTCACGCCAACCTGCAGTCGGTAGTGCGCATGCACGGAATCCGGCGTCGTCTCCAAGTGCTCTAGCCGTGGCGACGTGAAGGGTTGGAACCGCCGGTGCAGGTGGTCGTGCGTCAGGTCCAATACGTTGTCGATGACCGCCGAGTGATGCGCCTTCCATTCGCGATCGGTCCCAACACTTGGCCACCCTTCATCGAGCGGCTCGATCGCTGGCAGGAGTGTTTGTGCAGCGAGTTCGGCATCACCGGGAAAGATCCACACAAGCCCGTAACGCTCACACGTGGGCACCGAAGGCACCCGCAGTTTGGGCTTTTTCTTTCCGAACAACGCGTGCGGGATATCCACGAGTTGGCCTTCACCGTCGTACGACCAGCCGTGGTAGGGACAAACCAGTTCGCATCCGCGTACTTCGCCCATCGTCAACGGAACCGGACGATGCGCGCACCGATTGGCAAGCACGCGCGCTTGACCATCGGCTCCACGAAAGAGCGCGAGACTGCGCCCCCAAAACACGACCTCTCGAACCGACTCGCGACCGAGTTCGTGGCTCCAGCAGGCGGGATACCAACGGTTGGGATCGGGCGCAGCCGCTCGTGCACGGCGACGCAACGTCATATCGCCACCGCCCCAGCACCAAAGCCGTGTCCTGCAAACACAGTCACCGTTGTGACCACGGCATGTGTAAGTGCCGAGAGCAAGACTAGGGGAACGAGTCGGCGTCGCAGCCTGCGACGGTCCTGGATCGCGTTGCGCTGCGTCCGCACCAAGCGAACGATGCCTCCGACGATCATCGCTGTGCTCAAACCGGCAAGAGCCGCATGCGCGGCGAGCACCCCGTTGTGTCGGTCCGAAACAATGATCTCCAAGAGCGCAACCGGTGCAGACGACGCAGCAATCGACAAACCGAACCCCAACAGCCCTGCGCCGATCCGACGGCCAGCCGCATCCGGACTCAGCGAGGGTTCCTGCAGCTCGAGTCCCGTTTCGTCCTCAGCACTCACCTGAGCTTGGGTGGTTCCGACGAACCCAAAAACCACAATTGCGACGACTCTGATTCCCATTTGAAGCTCCTGTTTACGATGTATACTTTACGTCGTAAACATTGCCTGTCTAGCTGAAAATACTCGGAAAATCGTAACCCATTGAAATTGTGTACAATGTAATCATGCTGACCCGCGAAAAGATCCTCGATGCGGCTCTGGTCGTCGCTCGAGCTGAGGGTCTGGGCGGTCTGAGTCAGCGCAAGCTCGCGAAGGAACTCGGCGTCTCAGCGATGGCGACCTATCGCCACTTCAAGGACAAGGATGCGCTTGTTCACGCGTTGCTCGATCATGTGATCGACGCGGACGCGCTCCTCGCACACCGCCAAGACCATCTCGAAGAGGGGTTGGTCGCTGTGTTCACCGGCATGCGCGCGATGTTTGTGAACGAACCGGTCGTCGCGCCGCTTGCGGGTACACCCGCGAGTCTCGGGCCAAATGGACTGCGCTTTCTCGACGGCTTGATGGAGTGGCTTCACGCACAACTCGACACGCAAACCGCAACACGTGTCGTTCATCACGCACTCAACTACACACTCGGAGCGTCAACCATTGCAGCAGCGGCTCAATCCACAGGAGCCGTTGCGGTCGCGAAAGAGCGGTTCGACGAGCTCGATGCGAGCTCGTTCCCGACGTTGATCGGTGCAGCTCCACATCTACTCGGTTTTGTGTCCGACGCCATGTTCGAACAAGGATTGCGACTGATCGTTCAGAGCCTCCTTGCTGGTAACATCGATTCGTGAAGTACGCGTTCGTCTGTTCACTCCTCTTGTGCGTCGCGCCTGCGTTCGCTCAAACTCAACTCGCGCTCGGTTCCAACTTTGGTTGTGGACTGGCCAACAACGGCACCGTGCGCTGTTGGGGACGATGCAGCGATGGCCAATGCGGGCAAGGCAACGAGAGCCTCGCCACCCCACAACAAGTTCCCGGATTGAGCGAGGTCACCCAACTCGATGCGGGGTACGGCTTTGCGTGTGCGCTTCGAAGCGATGGGACTGTGTGGTGTTGGGGCGACAACGGCCACTACCAACTCGGTGTCGACGACATTGAAGAACGCGCCGAGCCCGCAGCAGTGCCTGGGATCAGCGATGTCGCGGAGATCGCGCTCGGTGGCTTTCACGTTTGCGCACGACGCAACGACGGACGCGTGCTGTGTTGGGGAAGCAACTCGGCCGGTGTGCTCGGTGCACCTGAGCGCGTTGAGAAGCGTGCAACACCCACCGCCGTACCTCGCGTACGTGGTGCACTGGCACTTTGGTCGGGTGAGTACAACGCGTGTGTTCGGGTGCGACGTGGCATCAAGTGTTGGGGTGCCAGTTCACACGGCCAATCGGGAACCCGACGGCGGACACGACGTGCACGCGTCACGACACTTCGGGAAGCCGGCGCACCAACTGAGATCGCGATGGGCGACGGACAAGCATGCATGCTCCGCGACGGCGGGATGTACTGCTGGGGTCAGAACACGTACAGCTCCGACGGTGGCGTCGCGCCCTTCTTCTCCACGCCACAGCACATCACACAGTTGTCGAACGTGAGTGCGATCGCAGCACGTCCCGAAAACCAATGCGCGGTGAGCGGAGGCCAGGTGTACTGCTGGGGCGTCAATCGCCGACACCATCTTCACGTACCCACCAACGAAGCCGGACAGATTGTGTTGCAGCCTTCGGCGGTCCCCAACCTGAGTGATGCGGTTGATGTTGCGATGGGTTGGGCACATCAATGTGCGAAACGCAGCACGGGTGGATGGGTCTGTTGGGGTCTCAACGCCAACCACGCGGTGGGAGTGCGTTCGCCCGATCGCATGGTGCGCGCGCCCACGCCGCTACCGTGGTAGCACGTAGCGTATGAGAAGTTGGGGAGCTTGGTTGTGCGTCGTCGCGTTGGTTGCCTGCGGAGATGACGACGGCATGGTCGATCCGGACGCCGGATTGGACGCGGGTCCGGATGCAACCGCGGATGTCGGCGTCGACGCCGGTGATGACGCAGGTACTGACGCGGGCGACGACGCTGGATCGGACGCAGGTTCGGACGGTGGCTCGGATGCGGGCGTCGACAGCGGGCCAGGCGACGCAGGTCCAGATGTTCCTCCTGAAATGTGCGGAGCCGGTCCTGCGTGCGGCGCCGATGAAGTGTGCTGGGGCGATGGCTGTAGCTGCATCGTCGAGATCGACGGCGACAGTTACCTGCGACCCGACGGACGCGTGGTGTACACGGGCACGACACCGAACCCACTGGCTGAAACTGCTCCAGGGGTTCCGCTCGAAAACGTGATCGAGATCATGGATGGATGGCGTCACACCTGCGGTCTTCGCGACGATGGAACGGTGTGGTGTTGGGCGAAGAACTCGTTGGGCGGGCAGTTCGCCGAGCTTGGCGACGGTGTGACTGGAACCGGTCGCCCACTCATGCAGGCTGTCCAGGTCATGATCGATGCCACAACACCGCTCACAGGCGTTGCGCATCTAAACAATCGGTACAACTCACGCTGCTACATCGACATCACGACGTGTGCGATTCTCGATGCAGACGGATCGGTGTATTGCTGGGGCGGTGACAACGCCGGCGGCGGCGGCGGCAGCTTCTATACGCTAGGCAGTGTCGGCACTCGGGCATTCGCCACCCAACTGCAGGCGTCGGATGGCGTGCCCCTGACCGGCATCTCGCAGATCTCGCTCGGAACTCGTCACGCGTGCGCACTCAACTCAAGTGGGCAGGTCTCGTGTTGGGGCATGAACGTTGGGGGCCCACTTGGTTTGGGTGACGCGGTCCTACGTCAGTACCCCACGGCGGTAACGCTTCCCGGAGATGTGACTGCCGATGAGATTGGCGTCGGTGCGGACTTCAGCTGCGCTCGGTCGGGCGACACCGTGTTTTGTTGGGGATCAAGCGGCGCGGGTCGGCTGGGCTACACCGAAGATCTCGCAGGCGAAAGCGACGGCTGCATCAACTTCTGCGAACTCTCGCCTGTTCAAGTCATCGACACCACAGATGCAGCGATCTCTGGTGTTCGACGGCTCGAGGTGAACTACCTGAGCGCATGCGCAATCATGGACGACAACAGCCTGCTCTGTTGGGGCCAGGGTGTTGGCAACGTCGCGACCGAGCCCACGTTCACGGGCGGCGTCACCGCAACGAACGTGGCCGCGATGACCAGCTGTTCATCCACGGAAATCAACATGGGCGCCATTCGCTATCTCCAACGCGATGGAACACTGACCCGAAACGTCGCGCCCGTGACGTTAATGTGCCCCTAGCTCTCCACTCGTACTTCGCCTGACGGCTCCTCCACTCGTAGTTCGCCTGACGGCTCCTCCACTCGTAGTTCGCCTGACGGCTCCTCCACTCGTACTTCGCCTGACGGCTACTCATCGCAGGCGAGCACACCGACCCGTCCTGCGATATCCCGTGCAATGCGGCGATAGTCTCGCTGGCAGATGGAATACAGCGCCCCTTCGTAGGAGCTGAGAAGTTCCGCCATACGCGGCGCAGGTTCAGCCTCTCTGTCGGCCAACATGCATCCAAGTGCTCGCGTGGGGTCGGTTTCGTCTTCGGCGACTCCAAGGACACCAGCCATCACGACCTCACGCGATCCAAGTTCTCGAAACCCATCGATCAGTGCAGGCATGGTCGCAAGTGAAGGCTCGCAGGTTCGTTCGCCACGAAACTCCCGGCATCGCTCAATGCACATGTCCGTGGGTAACCCCGTGCACTCCGAATCGTCGTCTTCGTCGGTGAGAAAGAGGATCACCAACACACTCTCGTCGCGCAGAAATCCGCTTTGTTCTGCGTAGAGCTCTTCGGACTGACGGTAGGGATAGCTGGATGTGGGCGGAAGCAACGATTGCAGCGCCACCGAGATCAGATCTTCCCGACCCAGTCCGGTGTGTGCAGTGGTGCACGATGCCGCCTCCAACACCGAATCGAGATCGTCGCCTCGCTGATAGCTTTGCCAAGGTTCGTAGGGTTCAATCCCGGGCAGACAACGCGGTCGCTCCCGATCTCCTTGACGATTGAACTCTCCATCGTCTGCGGTCAGCGCAACCGCAAAATGGAAATCCTCTACAGCCGCCCAATCGGCACGCCCGTCGCCGTCGAGATCAGGCGGTTGAACCAGGTTTCGAAGAAGCTCGGGCACCTCGACTCCAATCGCTGGAATGTCGTGCAGCATCGAACCGCTACTGTCGAGAACCAGAAGCACATCAACCGGTTGCGGTCGTTCACGGCAACGACGAGGAGGACGCGCTGGATCGTCCCCGGCATCGAACGCGATGTCGGGACGCACATCGAAAAGAGAGACGTCGATCGATGCATCGAACGGTGCATCGCTTGAGGTATCGGTTGAAGCGTCGCTCGTGGCATCGCGCGCTTCGGTTGGCTCGACCTCCAGCGCCGACTTCGCCCCGCATCCCAAGACAACGAACCAACCGAGTAGAGCGATGCGCATGATTAGTAGTCGTCTTCGTAGTCTTCGTCGTAGTCGTCGTCGTAGTCGTCGTCGTAGTCGTCTTCCGGCGGCTCATCGGACTGCATGTCGACGCTCACCGTGAGCCCCGCATCGTTGAAGTCTTTACGAAGCGAGATCCAGCCGCCGGGCACCGCCCAGGCAAGCTTCTTGCCCTTCTTCTTGGGTTCGCCATGCACAGCCACGAGCGCCTCTTGCATTGCATCGAACGTTCCATTCGGTGGCTCGTAGTACTGACGGTACACGTAGACGATCTTGCCCTTCTCGAAGTCGACCGAAATCACGCCGCCGTCGAGATCCCAACCCTTGGTCGCGTCGCGACTCATGCCGAGCTTGAGTCCGTAGATCCCGCCTTCCGTGGCCAGGAACTTCTTCACTTCATCGTTGCTTGGCGAGTCGAGGAACGGAAACGCCGAAGCATCGAGCTCCTTGATCAGCCCAAGGCTCTCCAACCATTCCTTCTTTTCGTCGGCGTCTCGCCAGGTTGGATCCGGACGCGTGGGACGAATTTCTGCGCCCTTGCTGTGGACGTGCTGAACTAACTCGAGCGTGTGCTTTTTTAGCATTCGCTCCGCGAGTGAGCCTCGCGCCTTCATCTCGCAGTCGTTCTCGTCGTCCCAACCCTCCGTCTTCCACTCCATCTCGTCGGAGAGATCGACACCATTGTCGAGAAAGAGATCGATCATCTCGATGGACGCAATCCCTTGAATGTTCGCCTTGATCACATCGCCCAAGCCTGCGGCTGTCCCTTTGACTCCCGTGGCAAACAGAGCCTTGAAACACTCGATGCGCGACTCTCCGCCCTTGAGATAATAGCCCCACCACGACCAGACCGATCCGCCCCAGGTCCCTGTATCTGTGGGCAAGTTTGAAAGGTCGAACCCGTGCTCCTTCAGGACAGGAAGGATCGCCGGGTCATGCACGCTCCAGAACAACTTCGGTTCGAGCGGTGCAGCGTCGCCCAGATCTGAGAGCACTCGGCGCAACAAGGTCTCGTTCGCGCCCTGCACCGCGTCACCCAAGTGATCAGGCTCGACTTTGATGTGCTCGAGAAGAACTGCGGTGGTGGCTTCGTCCGCGACACGTAACGCAACTCCCAACGGTGTTGCATCGGTCATGAACATGTTTCCGCCGAAGACGCGTACACCGCCAATACGCGCCATCTTGACCTTGGCCGTCGTGTCGACGCCCGTGTCCAAGAGCGCACGCACGAAGTCCGAGTGCTTGAGCCGAATCGCTATCGTCAGCGGGGTTCCGAATGGCGTAAGGGCTTCAAAATCTGCACCGCGTTTCTCCGCTTTTGCAATCGCAGCAGGGTCGCCACTGAGTGCCGCGGCATGGGCGTCGTTCCACTTCCACGCATTCTTCTTCTTTGGCAGCGTGATCTTCTTTTTGGTGGCCACCTCAAGCAGAAGCTTCTGGCACGCCTCGTTCGCAAAGTAGGCGCACCACAACAAATCGTGAATGGGTGGGCGTTTGGGAAGCCCGTCGAGATGCACAGCGATTCCGGCGGCATCTCCTTCTTTGACGAGTTTTGCGAGTTCTCGGTCCATCTACTTCTCCTCCGACAAGCTCTCCCGCTTACGAACGACGGTCGTGCGCCTGAGGTGTCGCAATTTTCTTACGAATCAACCACGCTCCCCCGCATGGCATACGAGACCACGTTTCCACCCCTGCTCGCAGAACTTCTTTCGCACGAGTTCGAGTACCGAGAAGACGGAGGCATCGACTTCGAGGCCTACGAAGGGTTCCAAGACGCCGAAGAGAACGCAGACTGGGTCAAGGCGTGGACCGGCAACCAAGATCTCGACGCGAGCGAATACAGGTTCTTCGGCGCCGACGGTTCGGGTGGTCTTGCGGGATTCTGGCTTGTGCGTGAGGACGCAGAGCTCTTCGATCAACCGCTCGTATTCTTCGGGTCCGAGGGCGAAGTCGGCATGGTCGCGTGTAACTTTTCTGACTTTTGCTGGATGCTTGCCGACGGGCTCGGACCCAAAGAAGCGGTCGAATACGCAGAGTTCGGACCTCCCGAATCCAACCCGGAAGAACCGTTCGTTGCGTTTGCGACGAAACACTTTCCCGACGGCAAAAAGACAGCCGCGGAAGTCGTTGCTGCAGCGCACGCGGAGTTCCCCACGTTCACCGCGGATATCGAGAAGCTCTGCGGTTGATCACGCTGTGAGCCGCGCGCTTGCAGGTGCGTCAAGAAGCGTCTGTCGCCATAGCTGAAACGTCATCAGCATCCACAATCGAAGACCATACCGCCCTGGACCCTCTTCAATGTCGTAGTCCAACAGCTGTTGGATGCGTTCGTATCGGAACAACCCTTGTGACTTCACGATCCGTTCGCTCAACACATCACGTGCGAGGGTTTGCATCTCGCCGGCGAACCAGAAGTGCACTGGTACTCTCATTCCACTCTTCGGGCGTGCAACAACCGACTCTGGCAGGTTGTTCGCATACGCTTTCTTGAGCACGACCTTCTCCATGCCCGCTGAGAGTTTGAGCCGCTCTGGCATCTGTTGACTCAAACGCATGATGCGCTCGTCGAAGAGTGGCGACATCGGCACCAGCCCCCAGGCACCGAGCATGCGCTCCACTTTCGGGAGAATCAGCCGGGCTCCTTTGAGGCGCGCATTGATCAACAAGAGCTTGTGCAGCATGGACCGATCATCCTCAAAGAACGGCGTCAACACCGACTCGAGATCTTGCTCGGGGTTGATCTGCTCCAGCGCCTCGGCGGTCAAGAGGTACGGCAGCTCGCTGTACGCGCGGCGGTACGATGACAGATACGCTCGCTCCCGAAAGCCTTTCGGACGAGGCACGCCACCGTAGACGTGATGCATCATCATCGTCAGGTTCTTCGGCCCGCCAAACAGCGGATCACCACCTTCGCCGTTGAACACATGGCGTCCAAAACGACGCGCCTCTCTCGCAAGCTCGAAGTTCGGCATCGTCACCGGATCACCAATCGGATCGTCCAAGTGCCACACCAGCTTTTCGAGACGCTGCACAAAGCTGTCAGGGTTCACGAGGACTTCGTGAGCACGAACACCAAGTCGCTTCGACACCTCCCGCGAAAACTCGAGTTCACTGGGGTAGCCCTCGCCAAAGTGCACAGTGAGCGCATCAAGCGGATCCACCCCCTGCGCGCGCAACTCGGCTGCGACGATGCTGGAGTCAATTCCCCCGGAGAGAAACGCTAAAGGCGCGCTCCCAACAAGACGCTCGCGTATCGCTTCGGCGTGGACCGAACGAAACTCTTCGACCCACTCACCATCTGTGAGCGTGCGCTCCGGGTTCTCTTCGTACACGAACCAACGGCGCTTGCTCATTGTGTCAGCGGTGCAGTGAACTCTCTCTCCGGGTCCCACGGCAAAGACACCTTCGATGATCGTCTCGTCAACGGGGATGAAACTGAACGCGAGGTACTGCGCCAACCCACCCAAGCGAAGCCGCCGATCGAAGCCCGGTGCAGCGCTCACAGCCTTGGGCTCAGAACCGAAAATGACGCGGTCCTTGAGACGACCCCAATAGATCGAACGCGCCCCCGCACCATCCCGTGCGAGAACAAGTCCCTCCGGACCCAAGGAGGCGGCGACCCAGGCACCACGCCAAGGCGGCCGTTGAGGCACATCCGTGACGGGTGCATCGCCAAGCACATGTCCCGCGAGACCAACCGCGTTTGAGCCATGCTGTCCGAGGAGAGCAGTTGCTGCGTCGTCTCTCAAATCGACTCGGGTACCGATCGAGCCCCAGCGTGTCTCGATCCACCGACACTCTTCCCCGCGGTGCTGCAATATCCCGGCTAGGTGTTGTCGCAGTTCAGGCGACGGTGGTCCGAGAAATCCGAACAGCACGCTCACCCGAAATGGCTCTCCGCCATCACAAGCGAAACATCGCCGGCATCGCTACTCCCTCCAAGCGGAACAGCGATGGGAACACGGTGACGCATCGCAGCGCCAAGAGCACCTGTGAGTGCCTTGGGGTGCAAGAGGTCAACAGGAATGCTCTCACCCCAGTTCGCGACAAAGAGCGGACGCAGGCGCTTGATTCGTTCCGCCTCCTCACGCGTCCAACCGAGATCAAAAACATCACGTTCGGCAAGGTCAATGCCCTGACGAAGGACAAGCTGTCGCATGAAGCGCCCTGCCTCGCCGCTTCGATGAAGCAAGAACACGGGCACCGAGGGCTGCTCCTCTAAGACTCGCTTCACCAGAGGTACGACGTAGCCGGGGTACCCAGTTTGCGAAACGATCAACACACGCTCTGTGGCGTGCACGTTGTTCATCACCAAGAAGTCCACAAGGATGTCGTCGTCCACGATCAAGATCTTCTCCGCGCCGTAGTCGTAGACGTCTCCTTCTTTCCACTCTGGAGGCGGCTTGTGCAGATTCGGCTTCGAAAGCCGTTTCGGCATGGGCTGAGCGCGCAACCAACGATCCGCGGCCAGCTTCATCGTCGCTCGCGATGGCGCGCTGGTCGGTTTGAGCGCCACGCCCAGCAGGACAAGGCCACCACCGATTAGGCCGACGACCCCAGGCCACGTGGCATCGGACAGAAGCAAGCCCGCAGTCGCAGCGGCGGATGCGATGCTTCCAGTCACGACCTGCCACGTGCCGGTCGATTGAGGGAACCGCCGACACCACTGCGCGAAGAGTTGGTTGTCTGTGTAGAAGTAGGTCGAGTTGCCGCTCACCGCGCGAACGATGGCCGCGAACTGCCCATCGGTGATCGACCCACGCTCTTGGAATACGAACTGTCGCCCACAGTTTCCGCAGGTGTATCCGTACTTGCGCCGTTGGTCGTAACCACACTTCGGGCACTTCATGACGTCACCGGCTGCGTCAGCAAGTCGGGCCGTTCAGTGACGGGTTCACCTTCAACGAGTGTGCGGTTCACCATCGGGTGATCCAAATGCGTGGGCCCGGTGTCCGAGTCGGGATGAAACGCGACAACACGCAGGGCCTCGCCCAACGGACGAAACGCGTGAATCGCTCCCGCAGGGATCCGAAAAACGTCGCCTGTTTGCAGCGGGAAAGAATCCGACTCGGTGATGCAGGTGCCGGTACCGCTGAGAACCGCTCCGATTCGCTCCGAAGGGTGCGTATGCAGCGCTTGGTCGCTTCCTGCGGGCAAGTGCAGAAAATTCAGGCAAGGGTCACCGCGCACGACGGGCGCGATCAGAACGGTATCGGTGCACCCATTCATGTACCGAAGACGACCGTGTTGCTCGATCGGCCCCCCGACGCTGAACAACCCCTCGTACGCATTCACGGGCACCAGCAAACCCGCGCCGCCTTCGATCGTGAATGCTCCCGGGACGCAAAAGTACATCCCAGTTCGCAAAGGGAAGGTCCCTCCATCGGCGACCAGGCTGGCGTCACCAGACAACACGATCCCGAAGTGCGTTCCAGACGCAGCGGGGACGTGTCGTTCGGCCCACACCGTCAGTCCAATCGACGCGCCCTGTTGAAGCGGCCTGCAGACAGGCTCATTCAAACCGTAGGTCATCAACACTCACGTACCCCTGTGCTGAAACATCGTTGATGAAGTAACCAACTTTGATCTGGAGGCGATCCAAGCTGCCGGGCGGTTCCCAACTCCTGGTGCGCCAGTTCGCTCGACCCCCGACCTGATGATCAAATCGAGTCAGCTCGATGACGTGCTCGGTCCATTCGTTGGTCACTGGGATCTCCGGCGAACGCCAGCGTTCATGCCGATCCCCACGCGGGTAGACACGCACTGCATCGAGTCCTTCACCGCGAACCCACAAACGCATGACCTGGTAGCCGCCGAGCGTGGCGGGAACGGGCGTCGCGCGAAGGTTCACGTAGTAACGACCATCTGGGGGCGTCTCGAAGTGATCGACGTGGATGGTTGCGACATCGCCGCGTTCGGGGTCGTGATCCGTACTGAATCGAGCGCGCGAACCCGGATTGCTACGAAGCACCCAACCCCTGGAATCGTCGAACGTGGCATGCCAAGGACCGTCCGCCATCGGAATGGGTGGGGACACGAGTCGATGAACGGAGAATCCGCCAAGCACGAGCGCGCCCACGATCAGCGCGCTTTGCAGTGAGAGTTGGCGACTGCGGCGATGAAGGTGTTTGTCCGCCGCAATCGAGTCCGCTGCATGCTGAATGTACTCAGCCGGAACCCCGAGTTCTTTGGCCGCTTCTTCGAGAACTTGCTGGTCATCGCAATCGCGCTGACGCTGACGATCCTTCTCCCAGAGCTCGATCGCGCGATCGAGCACCTCGTCCCGATCCGACATCAGGCCATTTCGAGCAAGAGTCTCTCGGGCTGCTCGAGATACGCAATCACGTCGTACGCAAACGCGGCTCCAACGTGGCCGTCCACAATACGGTGGTCGAAGCTCAACGAGAGCAGCATCACGTCGCCGATCACGATCTCATCGCCGCGCACCACGGGCTTCCGCTTCATTTGGTGCACGCCGAGGATGCCCACCTCGGGGTGGTTGAGAATCGGTGTCGCAAACAACCCACCCTGCTTACCCAGCGAGGTGATGGTGAACGTCGAACCGGTCAGTTCATCCTTGGTCAACGAACCGGCACGCGCACCTTCGCCCAATCGCTCGATCTCTTGAGCAATGTCCAAGATCGAACGACGGTCGGCATCACGCACAACCGGAACCATCAGTCCCGCATCCGTCGCCGCAGCGATTCCGATGTCGTAGTTGTAGCGGTAGACCAACTCGTTGGTGGACTCGTCGAGTGCCGTGTTCAGAATCGGGTGCTTCTTGAGCGAGTTCACCACCGCCTTGACGATGAAGGGTAGGAACGAAAGGTTCACACCCTGCTCTGCAGCCACACTCTTGAGGCGCTTGCGCACGCGCTTGAGCTCGGTGACGTCGCACTCTTCGACGAACGTGAAGTGCGCCGCGGTGTTCTTCGTCATCTGCATCCGCTGCGCGATCTTGCGGCGGATTCCCACGAAGGGTTTGCGCTCTTCACCACGCTGAGCATCCACGCGCGTCGGTGTGCGAGCAGGGGCAACGGGTTGCGCAGAAGGCGTCTGTGCACCCACCGAGGACACGAAGCCCTTCACGTCGTCACGCGTGGTGCGACCCGAGGGACCGGTCGGCGGAATGCGTCGAAGATCCACACCGAGATCACGCGCGAGCTTACGCGTCGCGGGTGTCGCAAGCGGCTTGGCTTGGAAGAAGTCGATCTGCTGCAGACCACCACTCGAAGAGGCGGCCGCAGCTCGCGGAGCCGGTTTGGAAGGCGCCGTACCGTTGGGCTTCTTCGACGCACCGTTGCCACTGTTCTTGAAGAAGTTGGAACCGGGCAGGCCATCTTTGATGTCGCCGACCGCAGTCGCCGCAGGGCCTTCGTCCTTCTCTTCGGTCTTCGCAGGAGCTGCAGCTGCGCCATCACCCGCGATCTCCACGATCACCTGACCAACCTGAGCGACAGCACCGACGTCGAAGTTGATCGCCGAGATGGTGCCTGCAGCAGGAGCACCGATCGTCACGGTCGCCTTGTCGGTCATGACCTCGACCATGGGATCGTCTTCCGCGACCACGTCGCCCAACTTGACGTGCCATTCGACGATTTCGCCTTCGGTCACGCCTTCGCCAATGTCCGGCAGCTTGAACTTAAAAGTCGACATGGATGGCCTCAGGGGACGTAGCGCGCGGTTTCAAGCAGCGCGGGAGTGATGCGGTGCTGGAGCGGGAGGTATTCCATCTCCAACGTGTAGGGGAAGGGAGTGTCCCAACCCGTCACGCGAACGGGCGGTGCTTCGAGATGCACAAACGCTTTCTCGATGACCATCGACACGAGCTCACCACCAAAGCCACACGCCTTGGGTGCTTCGTGCACGATGACGACGCGACCGGTCTTCTTCACGCTCGCGACGATCGTGTCGATGTCGACGGGCCACAGGGTGCGCAGATCGATGACCTCGGCGCTCACACCTTCGCCCGCCACTTCTTCGGCGCTCGCAAGCGCTTCAAAGAGCATCGCGCCCCAAGCGATCACGGTGACGTCTTCGCCTTCCTTGACCACCTTGGCTTTGCCGATCGGAAGCTCGTAGTCCTCCTCGGGCACGTCCATCTTCACCGCGCGGTACACACGCTTGGGCTCGAAGAAGAGCACCGGGTCGTTGTCGCGAATGGCGCTGATCAACAAGCCCTTCGCGTCGTACGGGTTCGAAGGACAGACGACCTTCAAGCCTGCGTTGTGGATGAACAAGCTCTCGGGCGACTGCGAGTGATAGTGACCACCGCGAATGCCACCACCCACCGGTGTACGAATCACGAGAGGGCAGCTGTACTCGCCGCCACTGCGGTAGCGGTACTTGGCAACCTCGCTGACGATCTGGTCGTACGCCGGAAAGATGAAGTCGGCGAACTGGATCTCAGGAACGGGACGCAACCCGTAGAGCGCCATACCGACTGCGGTTCCGATGATGCCGCCTTCGGCAAGCGGGGTGTCGATGACGCGGTCTTCGCCGAACTCGTCGTAGAGACCTTGCGTGACGCGGAACACTCCGCCGACCTTGCCGACGTCTTCGCCAAGCACGACGACATCGGGATCGCTGCGCATCTCGGAGCGCAGCGCGGAGTTGATCGATTGGACCAGATTCATTTCAGGCATGTCGTGTCGCCTCTCAGTGGTGGTCTTTGGCGCGCGGGCCGTCGAGAAGTTGTTGGAGCTGTTCTTCGAGATGCCAGGGCTTCGACTCGAACACCCCATCGAAGATCGTTTCGAGCGGGGGCTTCGGCTTCTTCTCCGCCACCGCGATGCAGGCCTTGAGTTCGGCCTCGATGTTCTTCTTGAGCGCTTCGTCCTGCGCCTCGTTCCACGCACCGCGCGTTTCGAGGTGCTTGCGCAAACGCAGAATCGGATCGGTGCGACGCCACTGCTCGACTTCGTCTTGAAGTCGGTACGCACGCGGATCGTCCGACGTGGAGTGACCGCCTACGCGATAGGTCAGCATCTCGATGAGCACGGGGCCTTCGCCACGGCTCGCACGCTCGACCATGTCCCGAACCACTTTGTAGGTGGCGAGGATGTCGTTTCCATCCACGCGCACACCCTTCATGCCGTAGGCGATGGCCTTCTGCGCAAAGGTCGCGGATGCCGTTTGCTTCTCGCTGGGCACGCTGATCGCCCAACGGTTGTTGCGGCACAGGAAAATCACCGGCGCGTTCATCACGCCCGCAAAGTTCAATCCCGTGTGGAAGTCGTTGCTGCTGGTCGCGCCTTCACCGAAGTACACGCTGACCACTTCGTCGCGGCCCTTCTTGCGCGCGGCCCATGCCATGCCAACGGCCTGGCTGATCTGCGTTCCGATCGGTGAGCTGACCGAACCAAAACGATACGGACGACCGGTGTAGTGGTCGGGCATCTGACGACCCCGCACGACGTCGTCGGCATTGCCGTACATGTTGTCCAAGTAGGACTGAAGCGGGAAGCCACGCCACAGCAGTGCGCCGAACTCGCGGTAGCAGGGCATGATCCAGTCGTCTTTGCGCATGGCAGCCGCGGACCCGAGGATGCACGCTTCTTCACCGAGCGAGCCGATGTGAAAACCGATGCGACCCTGACGTTGCAAACGCTCAAGCTGTCCGTCGATCACCCGTGTGCGAACCATCCCGCGGTAGAGTTCCAGCACCTTCTCCAAGGGAAGACGCGGATCATGCTCCGGGTTCAGCGAACCATCGGGCTGGATGACCGTGGGCACATCATCGGAGATGGAGGTCTCCGGAGTGCGAATGGGAACAACTTGATCTTGCGTTTGCATAGTTTGCTCTCTCTGCGCTTCAGGTGACGACCCGAAGTGCGCGCTTCTTGCCGTACCGGTCGACCTGCTCAGGTTGGTGCTCGCCCTTGAGGACACCGTGGAGGAATGCTTCGGCCGCGCGGTAGCTCGACCGCACAAGCGGCCCCGACGCGACAAACTGAAAACCCATCTCGAGACCGCGCTTCTCGTATCGCGCGAACTCTTCGGGTTCGACGTAGCGCTGCACGTCTGCGTGCTTCTTGGTCGGTCGCAGGTACTGCCCGATCGTCAGCACATCGACGTCTGCATCGCGAAGGCTCTGCATGGCCTCGTACATCTCGTCTTCGGTCTCACCAATGCCCACCATCAGCGACGACTTGGTGATCTTCGAGCCCGACTCCTTCGCGTGCTTCAACACGTCGATGCTGCGCTGCCACGAGCAACGGGCATCGCGGATCTTTCGCTGAAGACTGGGCACCACTTCCACGTTGTGGGCGAACACGTCGGGGGCACCGTCACGCACTACCGTCTCGACATCGCGCATCACACCCTGAAAGTCGCCAAGGAGAGTCTCGACGAGAAGCTTCGGTGCGTGATGGCGGATGCGCTGTAGCGTCTGTGCAACGTGTGCTGCACCACCATCGAGGATGTCGTCGCGGTCGACCATGGTCACGACCACGTAGGCCAGATCCATCTGGCCGAGTGCGCGAGCGACGTTCTCCGGTTCCCGCGGATCGACAAAGCCTTCGGGGTTGCCGGTGTTCACGGAGCAGAACCGGCAACCACGCGTGCAGGTTTCGCCGAGGATCATGATCGTCGCAGTACCTTGCGCCCAGCACTCAAAGATGTTGGGGCAACGTGCCTCTTCGCAGACCGTGTGGAGATCCAAACCACGCATCTGCTCTTTGATCTTGGTGAACTGAGCCTGCCCCTCTTCGTTGGGGAGACGAACACGGAGCCAGCTCGGTTTGCGGGCGGGAAGAGTCATGAGGACTACGTAGGGCCGACACCTCGACAACACCTGTAGTGAAAGGTGGGCGAGGCCGTCGTGGGCGGAAACTAGGTGGGCGGTTGAGACGTGTCAACGCGCCGAAATTCAACGTAAATATGGCGCATCGCGTCATCTGTGGCGATGCGCCAGCTCACGCCAAAAAGCGTCCTGATCTCTGTCTATTAGGCGCTCAGAACCAATCGGACTGCATGTCCAGATACGAACGCTCGCCACTCTGAACCAGGTTCGCGAGCGCTTCGATTCGGGGAAGCTCAGTCGCGAAGTAGTAGCGACCGGCCTGAAGCAGCCCACGAAGGAACGCTTCGTCTCCGCGCTTCTCGTCCAGCGAACTCTTCGCTGCGCTCATCATGCGCAACCAGGTCCACGCCATCACGAACGTTCCGAAGAGCTCCAGGTAGTCGGCACTGTGACTAAGCATGCTTTCCACATCACCCTTCATGCCCTTCATGCCGAGTTCCATCGTGAGTGCGCCAACACGCTTCATCGCGTCGGTGAGTGCATCGGCTTCAACGTCGAGTCCCTGCTGATGTGCCGACGTTGCAGCGCTGTTCACTTCCTCTTGGAACGCACGTAGCGCCGCACCGTTCTTGGCCATCACCTTGCGACCCAGAAGATCGAGGCTTTGGATTCCGGTCGTGCCTTCGTGGATCGTGTTCAGCTTTTGATCGCGCAGGTACGACTCAGGCAAGTACTCGTTGGTGTAGCCGTAGCCGCCAAGAATCTGCACCGCGAGTGCGGTCGCATCGAAACCCTTTTCCGAGGGGTACGTTTTCGCAACTGGCGTGAGCAAATCGAGAAGCAGCTCGGCACGGGTGCGCTCGGCTTCATGTTCGGAGCTTCGTGCGATGTCGGCGTAGCGACCTGCGAGTAGCACCAGTCCAAAGCTGCCCTCAAAGATCGCTTTTTGACGAAGCAACATGCGACGCACATCGGGATGCTCGATGATCGACACCGCACTGTCGGCCTTGGGGTCCGACCATGTGCGGCCTTGGCGTCGTTCGCGCGCATAGCGCAACGACTCGTGATACGCGGCCGATGAGGTGGCCACGGCGTTGACGCCGACCATCAAACGCGCCTCGTTCATCATCTGAAACATGTAGCGAAGGCCGCGGTTGGCTTCGCCCACCAGCCAACCTTTGCACTCGCCACGTTCGCCAAAGTTGAGCGCGAGTGAGGGCAGGCCCTTCCAACCGATTTTGTGAATCACCCCCGCAACGCTCACGTCGTTGTGGGTTCCGTCCGGTCGAACGCGCGGAACCACAAAGAGGCTGATGCCTTTGGTACCGCTTGGTGCGCCTTCGATGCGCGCCAACATCAGGTGCACAACGTTGTCGGTGAAGTTTTGATCGCCGCCCGAGATGAAGATCTTGCTGCCGCGCAGTGAGTACGAACCGTCGTCGTTGGGTTTGGCCGTGCTGCGTAAGTCGCCCAGGCCGCTTCCGGCGTCGGGCTCGGTAAGCGCCATCGTTCCGGTCCATGTGCCGTCGTACATGCGTTCCAAGTACGTTTCCTTGAGCGCGTCGGAACCAAACGCTTCGATCAAGTGTGCGGCACCCGTAGTGAGACCTGCGTAACCGTACGCGCACAAGTTGCCGGCCATTAGATATGCGGTGGCGGCGAGTTGAACCGTGTGCGGGAAGTCTTGACCGCCGACGTCTTCGGGACGAGTCGCGGCGAGGCAGCCGAGGTCCACGAGCAGAGGCCAAAGCTCTTGCATGGACGGGTGCACGACCACGCGTCCATCGACGAGTTCGGGAGGATCGAGATCCATCGCGCGGTACGTGGGAAAGAGCTTCTCGCGAGCGAGGCGTCGCGCACCAGCGAGGTAAAGCGAATAGGTTTCGACGTCGTGATCCGCGCCGGGCGGGACCAGCTTTGGATCGGAGATGTCGACGAGTTCGTGGAGGAGGAAGTCGACGAGGCGATCGTCGATGAGGGGGTTGGTCACGTGGGGATGATCCGCATGATCGAGGCGAAGCCAATTGGTATTTGGTCCTGGGAAGACTTCTGTATGGAACCTTTTGCCCCCTCGATTCTCGTCGCGTTCCGCGACTGCGAGTCGTGACGCTACGCGCCGCTCCGCAACTGACTCAGGCGCCGAGGTCCCTCGCACTGCAACAGGGGAAGAGGAACAGGAAGAGGAAGGGGCGGTTTCCACCGTCCCACATGCCCATTCCTGTTCCTCTTCCTGTTCCCAAGAGGCCGATCGACTCAGGCCTGCGGACGCGTCTTCCCAAGACCCAACCGATGGTTACTGGTTGTTCATGGCTCGTTCGGCCGTACTAACTGGTAAGTTCGACGCTCGCGATCGAGCTAAAGTTCGACGTCGTCACGACCGAAAGACGCGAAGCGAAACCGACGCCTATCAGCAGATCCAGTCTTGGCTCCAGGCGTCAGAGATCGGACTCGAAAGTGACCGCGAGATGTTGCGCTTCGACACCGATGCGTACCTGGCACAAACCGGACACATCGAGATGCGGCCGGAAGAACGGTTGCGACAACTGGCGATGTTTGTGGAGTCGACCTTCGGTTCACTCGCTCCCGATGCTCTCGACCGCGTCTATGCTGCAGCAGTTCGCTTGAACGAAAACGATGCGGTGGTTTGGCATTCGCGCGGCATCTCGGCCAAGTTCGTCGCGCTTGTCGCGCAAGCGGAAGCAACACAAAAGCGTTTCGTGCGGTTGGCGCTGCGGTATCTGCAACGCGCTGAGCAGCTCGCTCCCGACGACGCATCGATCGCGTACGCCCTGGGAAAGTGGCACTACGAGTTTGGTACGACCGAAGACGCCGCACTTGAGTTTGACCGTGCGTTGCAGATCGAGCCTGACTTTGGCTGGGCGGCGTTGTTTCGTGCGCACTGTCTGCACGATCAAGAACGTTGGAGTGAAGCGGCTGCTGCCTATAGCGCCGTCCCACTCGAAACGTTCAAGGGTCCGAGAGCATGGCGCGTGGACATCGTGTTGGAAGCACTCGCGTATTGCCGTCTTCGTGCCGGAGAAAGATCGTCAGCACTCGCGGACTTCACACGGCTGATCGAGCGCCTCACCAAGGACCCTCATCGTGCGGAGATGCTTGACCTGCGTTACCTGCACAAGGCTTGCACTGGCCCCCTGCGAAGCGACCTCCTGGGCTCGTACACCAAGCTCTTAGGTCGACTCGGACGCTAGTAGCGGAGATGGTCCGTGTAGGGACGTAGTCCGTACGGACACACACCTGCCCGAATACGCCCCGTTCTGTTCGTGGATTTACTCGGCGATCCAAAACCCTCGCAAATTCCGACTCGTTGAGAGCAGGTTCGGGTCCGTACGGACTACGTCCCCGCACGGACCAACCCGGTTAGCGCACCGAGCCCCAGAACGCGGTTCCGCGACCCAGATTTCGTGGCGTGTTCGCTGCGTCCAAGGGCGTTCTCCGTGGAACTTCCAGATCGACCAGTTGCAACGGGCTTGGCAGGTTCGCGCTTCGGCCGGTCACGTTCAGTTCGCTGTCCACGGTGAACGCGAAACTGCGCAACGTCTCTCCCGCAATCCGCCAATCGCACTGCCACTGTCCAGCACGCAGACGCATCACACCGGTTCGATGCTCGTCCACACCCCACACGATCGGTAGACCCAAGCGATAGCGAATGTACCGATGGTCGGTTCGCTGCATCTGGCGGCGTGCCATGCGCGTCTCCACCACGGCCACGCTGTTGAGCTCCTCGCGATCGATCCGTTCCGCACCGATCACCTGACCGTCCACGGAACATCGCAGCGTCGATGCGTACAAGCGCGGTGCATCTTCGGCTCGCTTCACGTTCAGAATCAACGCAAGTCGGCCTTCTCCTCCATACACACGCGACCCAGGAATATACGCGGTTCCCTGCTGCGCGACCTCTAAGACGCCCGTGTGCAACTCAGTCGCGTACTCCACGTGATAGCGCGGTGCATCGCGCTCACCGCCACCCCTAACCCGCGTCTTTCGCGCCACGCGTACGTTGTGCCGTGCCTGCAACGCTTCCTGATCTGTGGCGCCGTCCACGAAGTACACCTCGATCGTCAACGCACCCACGTGCCGCAACTTCTGGTCACGGTCGTGACACGTTGGCGTATGCGAGAAGGGGTTGTCTCCGAAGCGGTTCTGCGTCGGACAGCGCATCTCAGCCAAGCGTCGCCGACCTGCGCGCACCACAACTCGAAAGAAGCTGCCTGCGGGTGCTTGCCCCATCATCCGGTGTCGACCGCTGATCGTGTAGCCCTCGTCGACAGGCCTGCCGTTTCGACTGCTCGAGTGCGACTCGAGTTCGTACCAAACGAAGAGCGGATCGTAGGTAAGTGTCGTCTGCGCAGCGGCACCGTTGGCGACGAGCAGACCGAAAACCAGAACAACATTGCGCATCATGTGAAGTGATACGCAGCCGGTTACACGACACTCGGACTCGTCACGACGCCCGGTTGTGCAGAACGCGCCACCAACGCGTGCGCTTCAAAGAGCGGCGGTTAGTTTGGTGTTCGTGGAGCGCACCAATCAGCCCGAACTCGCCAGGGTGTTAGCCAAGATGGCTTCGACGATGGGTGTTCGCTTGGAGCCTCCGGACGAGACCCGTGTGCGCAGTTCGGACGTACGGCATATGTGGGCGCAACTTGCGCGCGTTCGTCCAAGCGTCGGACGCGACGTGGCGAAGCTCGCGACCGCGCACCTGGAGCGACATCTTCCAGGTCTGCTGGCGACAAGCGCACCCACACTCGGTGAAGGGCTCGACCGCTTGCTGGAGCACGAGCAAGTGTTCCATGGGAAGCAAGCGATCGTGCGTGAGCGAGGAGAGCACGCAGATTGGTTTCACTACCGACCGGCGCCCGGTGAACGCGGAACCCCCGCAACACTCGGACACGCTGTGGTCATCGAGTTTCTGTTTGCGTCGTTGGCGATGACGATTCGACGCACGACGACGCTTGAACCACCCGTCGCGAAAGTCGTGATGCGCCACCAAGCGCTTGGCAACTTGCGCGGCTACGTGGACCTGTTTGGGATGACGCCGTGTTTCGAAGCCAAGCGAGACTCCATCCAGGTTTCGCATCGCATTTTGGAGACTCCGCAACACACGCGAAACCGAGCCATCGCTGAGATCGCAAAGCGGCATCTCGAACAGCTCGAAACTTCAACGATCAGCCGCGACGAACACGACCGAATCGGCGAAGCGATTGCACAGCTGTTGGCAAAGGGTTCCCCGCCTTCGCTGGCGGACGTCGCGGATGCCACTCGCATGTCGGCACGAACGATTCAGCGTCGTCTACAGAAGCGGGGCACGACCTATCGCGAACTGGTGGAGTCCATTCGCATTACGTTAGCCGACCGCTACCTGATGGATTCGCGGCTGACGATCGGACAGATCGCACTGCTGCTTGCGTACAGCGATCACAGCGCGTTTGCGCGGGCGTATCGGCGCGCGACGGGCAAACAGCCACGCACAACGCGAGAGCTTCGCGAACCGAAGCGCTAGGACACACTGGCGAGTGCGCGGGCGAGATCGCCTTCCAGCTCTGCCCGCGATCGACCGACCAAGCTTTCACACATCACGCGTTTGGTACTGGCGTATGCACGTGGAGAAAACCCGGCCAAGCGCTCGGCTTCTTCTTGGGCGATCTCCATCAGCTGCGGTCCGTCGATCGTGCGCGTGAAGAAGCCCGCCGCAAGCGCTTCCATCGGCGGGAAGATGCGCGCGCCCAACGTTGCCTCGAGCAAGTACGGTCGTGCCAATCGCTCTTCGGCCAGCAAGCGTGCAAACGTCGGCAGCGGAATCCCGATCGACACTTCGGTAAGCCCGATCCGAAACGTCCCACGTGTCCCGACGCGAACATCGGCGCATAAGAGCAAGAGCGCGCCACCTGCAACCGCGTGCCCCGTGCACGCCGCGATGACCGGACGTGGGTCTTCGTACACCCGAAGCATCAACTCGAACCCATGCCGAGTGAGGTCCACGGCTGCGTCTGGACTTGCCATCATCGTTTGGAGAGAGAACCCGGCTGAGAACACTCCTCCCCGCCCGGCGAGGATGATCGGGTTCTTCTTTGGTGCCTCGTCGAACGCGCGAGCAAGAGCGTCGAGCATTGCGTGGGAGAGCGCGTTGACCTTCCCATCGTCCATGGCGATGAGCGTGGCGTGATCCAAAGCAGCAACTGATACGAGAGACATGTCGTCACGCTAGCGACGAGTACTCACCTGCGATGGGCTGCACGCGCCAAAACCCCCGTCCCCAAGCTGAACCCCCAAATGTGCGGCTACTTGGTGATGCCGTGCAGGACCATGTTCACCACGATCTGCGCGACTTCCGCCGGAGGAACATCCAGCTCTTCGCGAAAGATCGCCATCGCGAGTTGCTCCACAGCACCGACGACAGCCAAGCCACTCACGCTCGCGTTCTTCACGCGAAGCAAACCATGCTCAACCGCGACTTCGGTCAACTGGACCGCACCGGAGTTCAACTCGTTCGCAAGTGCACGAAGCCCAGCAGTTTCGGCTGTTGCCGGTGCGCGGTTTTCCTGCAGGTACAAACGCATCACGTCGAGGTGACTCATCGCCACCATCGCAAGACCAGCAGCAAGTTCCGTGTACGCCGCGGCAAGCGCTTTGTCGTCTTTGGCCTTGGCGAGCGAAATGGCGGTTCGTCGCATCGTTCGACGCACGGCACTCGCGGGTTCGTTCAAGAGCGAGTCGATCAACGCACGCTTGTCGTCGAAGTAGCGATAGAAGTTGCCCTTCGCCATCTTCGACTCTTTCGCGATGTCGTCGATACTGACACTCGCGATCCCCTTCTCGAGGAAGAGCCGCAAACCCGCCGCCTGAATGTCGGCGATTCGTTTCTGTCGATTGAGTGCACGCTTGCCCCCTTCTTTTCCGGGGCGGTGCTCAGGTGTTTTCGGTCCGCGGCGCGTCACTGGAGTTGGGTCGACAGCCGATTGGTTTTCGGACGATCGAAGGCCGGACTTTAGCACCCAAACGTGGGTGTCCTGTGGATGCTCACAAGAGTGAACGAGTCGTCACGTTTTCGCTTGCGCAACCATGACTGAATGGTCATGTTTATTAGTGTGACGTATAGGTCACGGTTTCAAATCTCGTAGGCACTGAAAATGATTGGAATTCCTGTCGCTCTCCTCGCAGCAAATGCCACCGAATGGTTAGTGCACAAGTATGTGCTCCATGGTGCAGGGAAAAAGAAGGACAGTTTCTTCTCGTTTCACTGGCACGAACACCATCGCGAAGCTCGACGCCACGGAATGCGGGACAGCCACTACGAGCGCCCGGTTTGGGGACGTCACTCGCAAGGCAAGGAAGCCGGGCTCCTGCTTGCTACCGGTCTCGCGGTTGCTCCGCTCTTCCCAGTCGCACCCTTCTTCGTGGGCACGACCTGGTACTGCGTGTGGAACTACTACCGAGTGCACAAGCGCAGTCACGAGGATCCGAAATGGGCGCGCGAGAATCTCACTTGGCACTACGACCACCACATGGGTCCGAAGCAGGACGCGAACTGGTGCGTGACCAAGCCGTGGATGGACGAACTCATGGGCACGCGTGTTCCCTACGCGTTTACGGAGCGTGAGCGTCGAGACATCGAACGTCGAGAGCGTCGTCGCCGGTTGAAAGAAGCCAAGGTCGTGGCAACGCCGGAACGTCCCAGCGCGCCTCCGCCTCCGAGCAAGAAGGCTGCGTGATAGCCTGTCCAGGTGCGCACCCTCGGACTCGTGTTTGTGCTGGCGTGCGGGTCGTCGAACACCGCACCCGTTCCCGCTGCGAACCCTGACACTCCCACGCAGTACTTCATAGAAGGCGAAGAGGTCGACCGTGAGACGTTCGATTCGCGCGTTGCCGAGTACTCGTTTGAGGCCGAACCGATCGAAACCGAGAGCGTCCTCAATTCCGACGGAAGCTACGGTGGCAGCGGTGCAACCTATGTCGCACGCGGACTCTTTGGGGATTGGGCCTACACAGTCGTGACATTCAACGAAGAGGACGGCTCCGTCCACCAGAGCCGTTCGCTTCGGCCGCGCTAGCGACGCCCTGCGCCCACGTTTGATAGGCTCCACGAGTGCGAGCGTTTGTCCTCTGTGCTCTCGTCGGATGCGCAACCTCGAGCGCAACGGCGACGTCGGATCCCGTCGAGCCGGCGACGGAAGAACCTGTCACACCAGAACCTGCAACGGAGCCTTCCGACGAGCCTGTGACTGAAGATCCTGCAACCGAGCCTGCGATTCCGACGAGCTACTTCATCGAGGGCGAAGAAGTCGATCGAGCCACGTTTGAGACTCGGTTTGCTCAGCTCACTGTCGAAGCGGAACCGATCGAAGCGGAAACGGTCGAGAACGAAGACGGCAGCTACGGCGGAAGTGGTGCAACGTATGTTGCTCGCGAAGGCGAGCGCGAGTGGCTCTACTCCGTGGTGTCGTTCAACGAGATGGATGGCTCCGTGCGCGAGAGCCGCTCACTGCGCGCGCGGTAGTCACCGCGTTAGTCAGGCACGAACGCGGTTCGATTGTACGCGGTGGGCGCAAACGGATTGCCGCAAAACGTGTAGCCAGGAACGTGCTTCTGCAGTTGCTCGAGCACCTCTGGCGACGCCGACATGTTCTCGCTCTCGAGTCCGAGTTCGCGAAGGTGAGCAAACGCTTCGGGATTCGTGAACACGATCTCGGCACATGCATCAATGTGCTCTTCATCTTCGAGAATGAAATGCAGCACCTCAAGTCGCGCGAGCAGCCCAGATGACATCACCTGCCGAAAAATCGGAACAGGGTCGTCCGCGTTGGCAATCGTCAACTCTTGGAGTGATGGCAACGCCTTGTCGTTGATGGCCGACGCAATGTCGGCATCCGCTTTCGATCCGTACTCGTACCGAAGCCCGAGAGTGAGTTGCCGCAGCACGGGCGCCGGACTCTCCAAGATCCTGCGTGCCGACTTGGGATCGAAGGGGTCCGCCAGAAGGGTCAGCGATTCGAGCGACTGACTGGTAATCGACTGAGAGACGACGAAGTCTCCGATCATGAACGCGGACGCGAGGTTTGGACATGCGTTGATCAACGAGCAAACGCTGCCAAGCGGCACAGCGGCCGTACGCGTAATGGTCTGCCAATACGTATCGATGATCAGTGCGGTGAGCGCTTTCGGCTTTGCCTCCTCCAAGTGATACATCCACGATCCCAACGCGTCGCCCATCAGCAAGAGCTTCTCTGCATCGGCGTGTTTCGCGAACATTGCGGCTTCGTCGATCTTCGGACCATCGCGATACGGCGTCTTGCTTGTGTCGATAGACATGTGCACGCCTTGCCGCTTGATCAGCTGTTGTTCGAGATTCCGCGCTGCTGCTTGGGCACGCTCCCGATCCGCTTGCTCTGCCGCCGCCACGGCATCGGCACGCGCTTTGTCCAACGCAGGTTCGACGGTGGCAAAGACACTCGTTCGGGTCTTGGACCACGCCGCACGAAGCGTCTCGAGATCACCGGGCGCCTCCGCTTCAAAGATTTCCGCGAACGCCAGCACCACTTCCTCCAACAGATCGTCGCTGCCCTCAAGCAACTCGATGCTGCCGAACTGAGGTTCCAACGCGGAGACTTCCGGCAGATCGCCGTTGCCAACGCACTTGGCGTAGCGCTTTAGAGCCTGACCAAACGACTTGTGTTGGCTCCGGTACACCACCGGAAACGCTTTCTGTGCCGCAGCTTGGCGCAGTGCGTCCGTGGTTCCTTCGGTCATGCCTTTCAACACTTGAGTTCCGCACCAACGCACGAGCAGATGCACGTCCGGACGCGGGTTGCCTGTCGCAGCAGCCACCTCGAGTTCGTAGAACGAAGTCTCATCGCCGAATGCACCTCGCAACGCGATGCTCTCGCCTCCACGAACCCGCTTGCCCAATCGTTGTGCTGCGGTTTTGGACATCAGTAGCTCCCATACTCGCAAGAAAGGCCTGCGGCCTCGAAACGTTCGGCTGCGTCTTGAGCATCCACAGGAAGGATGAGCGACACCTGTTGAAGGTAGGGCGCAGCCGACACCACGGCTTCGATGATCGCATTCTCCGCGTCTGGCTCGATCGGCCAACGGCAACTTCCCAAGTCCGCTTCTCGAATCCGGGTGTCTTGAGACAGCGCGAAGAACTCTGGGTGCAGTTCGAACAGCGAAAGCTCCAGGGTCTGCAGCGCGGGGAGCTTCCACAGACGCGTCAGACCGCGCGCATCGCAGACTTCACCGGTCGCGATGAACGTGTGCAGATGATCGAACTTCGTCCAATCAATGAAACGTTTCATGGGCGTGGCGCTCCACTTGCCGGTTTGGACCTGAAACGACTCAAGACTCTCGTTTCCAAACGGAGCCACGCTGTCCATCACGCCAGTCAGAAAGAGCGAACGCAAACTGGGGTTTGCACCCACCATCGGCGCAACGGGTCCAAGCTTGTCGTAGCGACCCGAGTACGTTCCCACTTCGACTGCTCGAAGCTGCTTGGGTGGATACGTCGTCAAACATTCGAACCAAGGCCGAAAGTCGCTGTCGTGTTCGTGCGACACCCACCTCGTCACCCAAACAGATTCGAGCGCCTGGTAACTCTTGCTCTTCACCAAGAGTTCTAAGTCCGGAGGGATGTCTGGGTCGTCGTGCGCAATGCGAATCCGATCCCCTTCTGGAGACGCGATGCGATCCCACTCACGCTGGCCTTGGGTCTCCGGCGAAGGGTTGCGGGCTTCCTCGAGCTTCTTGCCGGCCAACACGAGCGCTTGGTTCGCGTTGTGCACGATCTCTTTCCATGCGCTCCGTCGCGCATCCAGATCCGCAGGCACTGCGGATTCAAACGTCTCTGCAAACGCGAGCAGCACTTCCGACAGAAGTTCTTCACTGCCCCGAAGGAGCGCGATGCTGCCGAAGCGAGGCTCGAGTTTGGTGATCGCAGGCAAATCCCCGCTTCGAACACTCTTGGCGAAGCGCTTCAACGCCAAACCAAACGATGGATGGTTGCTTTGGTACACCTTCGGAAACGCGCCCTGCGGCGCCTTCGCCGTTCCGGCGAGCACAGCATCGATGGCGCGCTCTCCGCACCACATCACACGCAGGTTCACGCTTGGGCGGCCGTCGCTCAGTTCACCGAACACATGCAGCTCGTAGAACGAGTCGTCGCTCCCAAAGGCCGCACGAAACCCGATCGACTCTCCTGCTCGCATGCGCTGGCCAAGTCGCTGCGCCGCGGTTTTCGCTCCCATGCGCCCTACTTACGCGCGAACGAGCCGGAACATCCACCGCTCTCGTAAAAACGCGGGAAACCCCTCATGGCAACGCGACGCCGATCCCAAGAACAACCCCCCAACGACTACCGACAAGTGTAAAGCCCAAGGGATCGTCCAAGTTCAACCACACGTCGAAATGGAATCGCACCGGTTCGAGCTTGGCGATTGCGCGAAACGCACCCGAGGCTGACGCACCCTCGAGGGCGTTGCCTGCAGTCGTCACGACCGAAAGTGCGAGAGCGAGCAAGAGCTTGCGCTGCACCCAGTACCCGGCTTCGCCCAGGACCTGAATCGCCACAGTCGAATCGGGGTCATCCAGCGCAAACAGAAAACCAAGATCACCGGCGAGTTTCACGTGCGCGTAGTCGTGCACGAGCTGGGCACTCAGCGGAACGACGATGCTCAACGTCTCGGGCGCCCACAACCAAGGGTCACGTCGACCGCGCATCACCGACGCCGAGCGAAGCACCGTCTCGTCGGCGAGATCGCCGGCCATGGTCGTGTCTCTGCGTGCAACCGAGGTTGGGATCTCCACGTTCAACCCCACAGCAAGCTCAAACACGTAGGGGTAGTACGTCGGGATCTCGCGTCGAAACGACGCACCGAGTTCCAAGTTGCTCCACCGCCAACGACGATCGGTGAACTCCGATTCCGCAAGCCGTACGCCCGTCCAACCGAAACGCGCGCGCACTTCGACTGCATGTGCGATCCAATACTCAGCACCGATCAGCGGACTGATCGCAGTGATGCGCGGCCCGCGATTCTGCTCCACAAATACAGCCGACTCCGCCCACGCGTATCCTTTGGGTCCGTCGGGTGCGACATCGGGCGCCGCGTCCGGTGCAACGTCTGTGTCATCCGCGTGCGCGCTCGCGGCACCGCACACGAATGCCCACGCGAGCAGGCTCGTTCGCTTCCAGTCCATGGTGCGACGCCGCTAGCGTCGGCGACGAATGCAGAGCAACGCAAGCATCACCCAAGCCGCGCCTGCACCGGATCCACCCGCTGCACAGTCGCCGACAAGATAGGTGTCGCTGCTTGCCGCAGGCGGCATGGCAGTACCCGAATCGTTTCCAGGACCCGCGTCCATTCGAGGCGGTCCAGCGTCAAAGCCCGGTCCACCATCAAACCCTGGCCCTGCATCCGGATCGGGCGGAGGCGGACCTGCGTCGTTGCCTGGACCCGCATCGGGTTGGGGTCCGGGACCGGCGTCGGTAGGCGGCGGACCGGCATCGGGATCAGGCGGCGGACCCGCGTCGGGATCCGGCATCGGTCCACCCATGTTGGTCTCGTCGGTGATCTGTCCACCAAACACGTTGGTCCAGTAAAAGCGATAACGCGATCCCGGAACCTCTGCGCGACCAATACCCACAACGCGGTATCGACTGTCCAGCATGTTGCGGTTGTGACCCGGGCTGGTGCGCCACTGTTCGAACGTGGCCGCTGCGCTTCCGTTGCCGGCGGCGATGTTCTCACCGACCGCAGTACTCGGACCACAGGCAGGGTTGTAGCCAGCATCACACATGCGATCCCACGGCGACGAACCATCGGGACCGGTGTGGTCAAACCAGTTCATCTCGCCCATGAGTTGGCTGTAGTCGCGTGCCGCGGTGTTGCAGGCGCGTTCATCGAACACCGGCATCAGCCCGTCACCTGCGCGGTGCTCATTGAGTAAACCGAGGAACTCGGTTTCAACGGCGTCGAGGTTACGCAGCGCTTCGGTGCGTCCGTCGACGTCTTCCGCCGGAAGTGTGCAGCCCACAAAACCGCACATCGCGAAGGCCACCAATCCTCGCATGCTTAGAAGTATACGAGGATCGGACGCTCGACGCGAACGTGACACTGAGTCTACACCTGGTTGTCGGGGGATTACGGACGTCCGATTTCGTCGCAATCCGTGTACCAGCGACTATCACCGCTATCGACACACGTGCCGCAATCGGAGAACGAACAGTTCCCGTCATGCCCATCGGACCATGCGTCCCATTGGATCAGGATGTCTGTTCCACCCGAAGCGCCGCCACCGGCGACGACGGTCCCCTGTCGTCCGCGAAGAATGCCAGTCGCACCGCGCGGATTGTCGACGAGAGCGACGACGCGATCTCCGGGATACCAAATACCACCGCATGAACACGTGAGCCGGTATTCACCGATGTCTCCACACGTGGTGTACCAACGACCTTGGTCGACGGGCAGGTCCATGCACGTTCCACAGGAAGCGAACGAACAGTTGCCGTCGTGGCCGCCCGTCCAACCGTCCCATTGAATGAGGTCACGCGTCGTGCTGGCGGCGATCACGGTTCCGAGTTGACCCTGTGTGACGCCCGCAGCCCCGCCCGGCATGGCAACTGCCGCTTGCACGCGCTCATCTTCGGCGAACTGGTCACACGCGCACGTCAGCAGCGGCAAGCACTCCGGTGCACGACCAAGCCACGTTCCGTCTGCTTGGCAAATCGCATACTCGCCCGTGAACTGACGGAAGCCCGAGTTGCAACTGTACGTCGCAAAGTTACCCGCGGTCGTGTCCGGCGCACTCACGCTGCCGTTCGTCGGCGAAGGGGGTGCTCCACAGTCAATGATCTCTGGGACACACATCGGCGGCGTCCCATCCCACGTCCCGTCGGTTTGGCAGGTCCTGGATGCGGTCCCGCCCGACATCATGAATCCGGCGTCGCAGAAGTAGCTCGCGATCGATCCCAGCGTCGTTGTCGGTGCGACCACGTCGCCGTTCGCGGGTGGCGTGAGTGCACCGCAGTCGACCGGATCGCAAGTCGGTGCACTGCCGCTCCAACTACCCCCTGCACGACACGTTCGAGTGGGTGCGCCAGTCAACGTAAACCCGGGATTGCACGTGTACGTCGCCGTTCCGCCAAACGAAGTTCGATCGGTGGTGACCATGCCTTCAGGCAATGGTGGCAAGGAACCGCAGTCCACGAACATGCAGGTGGGCTCGGCACCACTCCACATCGAGTCGTTCTGACAGGTACGCGTTGTATCGCCCATCAACACGTAGCCGTCGTTGCAAGTGTAGGTGGCGACGGAGCTGAACCCTGTCGATGGCACGTCCACCATTCCGTCAGCCGGAGGAGTCAAGGCGCCGCAATCGATCGACGAACAAATCGGCGCATCGCCAGACCACGTTCCATCTGCCTGGCATGTGCGGGTGGGTTCGCCAGCCAGCGTGAATCCCGTGTCGCATGAGTACGTTGCCTCCGACTCGAACGTGGTCACTGCCGCGTCGACGCTACCGTCGTCGGGCGGATCCAACATGCCGCAGTCGACTGGATCACACGTCGCACCGTCGCCCATGTATCCGTCGTTGCAAGTGCACTCTACACCTGTCATCGCCTCCGCACAGGTTGCGTTGGCATCGCACATGTCCGCGCTGGTGTCGCAATCACAGCCATCGGGAACCGTGTCGCCATCGTCGTCCATGGCGTCATCGCTCCCAAGACACGCGTCGCAGGCATCGGCAACGCCATCACCGTCCGCGTCCGCAGCATCGTCACCGTTGATGCACTGATCTTCATCGTTGCAGACGCCGTCGCCGTCATCGTCGGGACAACCTGCATCGCCCGCGTCGGGATCGCCTGCGTCGGGATCGCCTGCGTCGTCGCCTCCAACGTCGCTGGTGGCGTCCAGCATCCCGCTGTCCGACCCACCTGAATCGGTACCCGCGTCCGTCGAACCGTCATCATCCCCACACGCCACCGCAAGGGCGAGCGCAACCCCAAGCCAAACACGCATGCCGATGATTCTATCAACGCCTCAGTACGAAAGCGAAAAGCTCGGGTCGTTCGTTCGGATTGCTTAAAAGAGCCTGGGGGCACGGCTGCTGCCGTACCCCCAGACAGGGTGGGATGGGTGGTGGATGGAGTCGGTTGGTTCCGATCCGACTCTTCAACGACAGATGCCGTCGATACATTCCTCGCCACTTCCGCAATCGGCCGAGATGGCGCAATCGCTCGTGGCTTCGTTGGTGGTTCCGCAGTAGGCCTCGGGCGAGAGACACACGCTGAACTGAACGTCGACTCGTGCGCACTCTTCGCTCGTGTCACACGGCGTGCGGCACACCCCGTCGACACAGATGAAGCGACAGTCAGCATCGCTGGTACAGAAGTCGGTGGGACGGTCGTCGACCTTACAGCGTCCGTATGCGCAGTAGCGTCCTTCGCCGCAATCGGAGTCAAGCTCACAGCCGTCTACACAGCTGCTGTCGACACAGATGTGGCCCATGGTGCATTCGGCGTCGCGCGTGCACTCGCCGGGAGTCGGCGGGATGTCGCGACAGAAACCAGCGTCGCACTGCTGACCCTCGGGGCACGGACCCGCATCGGGACCACACTCGGTGGTGCAGCGTCCATCGACACAAAGCTTGCCGGCACCGCACTCGAAGTTGAACTGGCAGACGTCTTCGTCGGCGCGGCACTCACCATCAAGGCAGGTAAATCCATCCGAGCACATTCCGGTATCTGCGCAGCTGCAACCGAGCTCGCCGCAGGAGACATCGTTGGGAACACACATTCCGTCCCGGCAAACGAGGCTCGCGTCGCCGCAATCGGAGTTCATCGTGCAGGTGCCGGGGCGCGGATCGGGATCGGGCTCGGTCGGGCCGACACACATCGCGTCACGGCAGACAGTGCCATCCGGGCAGTCCGAGTCTTCCGAGCACTCTTCGACGCAACCCACGTCGGTGCACATCGTTCCTTCGGGGCACTCGAAATCGCCACGACAGGTCGGACGCTCCGGCGGATCGACTTCACGACAACCCAGGCCATCGCAATAGAAGCAACCGGTGTCGTCGCAGAAGTAGCTGTCGGAACAACAACCCGAAAGCGCCATAAGCGCGCATGCAAAGAGAGATGTGAGAGCCAAACGCATCGATGATTTTCCTCGGTCTTGCCCAAAGGTTATCCACGATCCGTGCCAGCGCCATTTTGAGGCTGCATGGGGGGATCAAGCTTGAAAACCCCTAGTTTTCCCCTGCGAGTGCAGGAGGTTGAGGGTTAACCAGCGTGCACCTCGGGCGCGCGCGTGAACTTGGGTTCACGCCCGAAAAACGCGCAGATGGAGCGGGTTGGCACGATAGAGTCCGCGAACCGATGAGGGTGATCTGGCTCGCGATGTTGGCAGGGTGTGCTTCGGCTGCGGTGATCGAAGGACCGGGCCCCACCGTGGAAGCGTACGCGCGAGCGGTTCAAGCGCAGGATGCAGAAGCGGTGCACGCGCTTCTCGACGAAGAGTCGCGTGAGTCCGTCGCGACCGACGATGTGGCGCGCTTGCTTCAAGAAAACCAACAAGAGCTCAACGAGCGCGCCGAGATCGCGCAACAACAGCTTGCCGGTGTGGAGAGTCGCGCCACCGTTCGGCTTCCGTCGGGTGAGATCGCAGTGCTCACGTTGGAAGATGGAGAGTGGAAGATTCTCGGCGGCGTCTTGGACGCGCCGGCTCTCCAAACTCCGGAAGACGCGATTCGTGCCATGCGACATGCGTTGCAGCGACGAAGCATGTCCGGTGTGTTGAGGGTGTTGTCGCGTGCTCCACGTGCGCAGCTCGAAGCTGAGGTCGAGCGCTTTCTCGACGATACCGAAGACGAACTTGACTACGACATCGAGGTCGAGGGGAACGAAGCGCTTGTGCGTGCATCGAACGGCCGAGTCATTCACTTGATTCGTGAAGCCGGTGAGTGGCGTATCGCCGAAGTCGAGTAGCTTCCTCGCGGAATGCAGATCAAACCGATCGCGCGCGCTTCACCAACGCCACAAGCGCCTTCCGCGCTTCGGTCGGCGTCGCGATCTCTTCGTCGAATGCAATCCGAGCTGGGCGCATGCCTTTGGCGGTCTTCACGCTCATCTCGAAGCCGTAGCGATCGATCCCGGTCATCACGGCTTGATCGGTGTCTTTCGCACGCGTGAACGCATGTGCGTATGCGACGAGCGCATCGGCATGGTCGTCGTTCATGTGCTCAATGATCCCCGCGACGTGCGGTGCAATCGGATCGGGTTCGGCGCTCTGCCAACCGTCGAGATCGACCCAGCTCATCCGCCCATAGCCTCCGATGTAGCGGATCGAAGCCACCGTCAGCTTCCAAAACGAGAAGTCTTTGAAGTCGACGTAGTACTCCGCTTGCGGATGTGCGGCGAGAAACGCTTCGCGCGCAGTCGTCGGCGCTTCGAGTTTGGCGCAATCGCCTACCAAGGTAACGCGACCATTCGCTAAGGGATCATCCGCATGGCTCTCGTGCGCCATCAACGAAGCACGCGCACTCCCCATGAGATTTTTGGTGTGTGATGCCAACGTGCTCACAAGGAACACCGGATCGGGCCCGTCCAGCGCAAACGTGACGTACGAACCGTGCGGGTAGCCATCTGCGTTGAGCGTCGATAGAGTTCCGGTGCGCAACATCGAGACCATCGTGCGTGCACGTTCGGCATGCGAAGGAGCTTTGGTGTCGTCCGGAGTCAGCGGTTCTTCGCGCGTCGGATTCGCGTGTTGATCAACCTTGGTCACAGGGTCCTCAAGTACGCTGCCAGCGCAGTGCGTTCTTCGTCGGTGATGTCGGTCCCAAACTCATGGCCCTCATTGGAGTTGCCTCCGACGGTGGTGTCCACCGTAAAACCATGACGTTCGAACGTGACAGGACGTTCGTCTGCGGGTCGAAGCAAGTCCTCAAGTGTCGGAACCGAACCGTTGTGTAGATACGGTGCGGTCGCCCAAACGCCAGCAAGCTGTGAGGTTCGATATCCGTCACTCGTTCCTACCGCGAGTCGATTGCGCACGATGAACTGGATGAGTCGGTCACGACCGCCGTCCCCACCGCCTTCTTCGATCAAGATTCGGTGCAATGCGCTCGTCGCGATCGTGCCCTCGGGAAACGCATCGTCGTCTCCCGGGAAGCGCTCCACGCCCTCTTCGTCGAAAGGGATGATTCCGTTGTCCGCGAGGTTGTCGGGATTGTGGCACTCGTTGCATCGCTCCCGCGTGAACAGCGCTTCGCCCATGGCGACCAGGTCGGGATCTTCAGCGGGACCTTCGGGCGGCTGCAGGAACTCGTAAAACATCACCACAGGAGTTGTGCGCTGCGGGGGCGGGAAGGGAACCAACGCTTCTTCGTCGTTGGGGTCGCCCGCGCCAAACGTGAAGATTGAGAAGTAGATCTCAGTCCGCGCTTCACGACCGGTGCCGAGATAGTTGAAGTGCGACTGCTCGCCCATATTCCAATACGGCGGGAAGTCCGCGGGAACGGCCTGGGGGTAGCTCGCACTTTCGGCGTTCGTCCGGCCCGGTCCGAGCACCTCTGCTTTCATCTCCGAGAGTTCGGAAACCAACGATGCGTTGCCGGCGGCTACCCAACGCTCGTTGACCGCATTTCGAAACGCCCCGAACAACAACTCAGAGTTTGGTGCACCAAGCCAAACCCGGCCGTCCGGAAGCTCACCCACGTGACACAGAGCGCAGGTGTGATGAACGCCCGTCGGGTCAGCCTCGCCACGCTTGAATCCCACCGGAAACTCATCGTTGGGATCCGCGATAAACCCAAACGACTCGAACTGGTTTCCAAACACGTCCGGTTCGTCATCCATCAGCGCAAGCATGAACTCAGCGGGCGGCCACTCATCAAGCTGCTCGACGTCCCAGGTGTCGCACAGGAAACGCAGCATTCCTTGAAAGACTTCGTCGCCGTCGGCTGCGGTCACCGCATTGGCAGCATCGATCGGAACGCAATCGGTGGGATCGATCGGAGTCACGCCGCTATCGAAACCCGCGTCCATCGTCGCATCGGTTCCCGCGTCTTCTTCGGGTCCCACATCCGTCGACGTGTCCGTGCCCGAATCCACGGGAGCGGAATCGTCACCACACCCCACCAACAAGACAGCAATCAACAGAACTCGCATCACAAGGTCCTCAGGTACTCGATCAACGCCTCGCGTTCCGACCCGCTGAGGTCGGAAGTAAGGCCGTGCTGGTCTTCGGGGTTATGGACTTCGAACACGTCGCGCAAGGTCAACGCACGTCCGTCGTGCAAATAGGGCGCTCGTGCTCGAACGCCATGAAGCGGTGGTGTGTCGACGCCAGGTAGGTTTGCCAACGCATCGTCGCTATCGGCGATCACAGCATGAGCAACTCCGTCGGAGCCACCACCAGGATGACACTCGTTGCAGCCGGCGCGCATGAACACCGCTTCGCCCTCGACGTGCGTTCCGTGCGCAGGAGGCGGTGCAACTTCGGCCATGTACGCAGCCATGGCATCGAGGTCGATGAGCAGACCGTCGCCTTCCATGAGTTCTCGAATGGTCGTCGAGGTGAGATCGCGAGCGTCGGTGAACTCGCCATCCCAGTGAAAGGGTGTAAACGCATCGCGAGCGCCCCACGCCGGTGGAGTGCGACGCACTTTCGCCGCCACGCCTTCCGTGTGCAGGAACCAAACGATCCCATCTTCGCCGCCGCCAGGGTGACAGGTAGCGCACGTCACCACGCCGCTTGGCGTGAGGTGAATGTCGTCGGCGTCGTGAAAGAGACTCCGACCTCGTAGCGCGGCATCGCTCATCCGCGTGGGTCCAAGCTCGCGAGTACGCGTGAGCTCGGTTTCGTCGCCTAAGCGAGCCACCGCATGGTCAAAACCAACATCGACCCAGGCGACTCCGTCACGGACCACGATGCCGCGCGGACCGCGCCCGACACGAAAGGACGCGGTGACATCCGCACGTCGACTCGAGGGTGATGCAAGTCCGCCGCCTCCCGAACAACGAATCTGTGCGACGTCGTCGGTGTATTGGTTGACCACCCAAAGCGCGTCTCGCTCTTGGTCGTAGGCGATTGCGCTGGGACCGCTAAAGACGCGTGAACCGCCGTCAAACTCGGCATAGCGACCTCCGCAGGGGGCAACCAAACGCGGTTCGATTCGTGGGTTTCCGTCGACCACCGAGCCATATCCACCACGCGCCGGATCACGATCCCGATCGCTATCGTGATCGACCCGCTGGTACGCCGCGACGACACCGCCTCGGCTTCCTGCGGCGAGCACGTCGACCTGACTGGCCGCAAACCCGGCGCGCTCTTCCAGCTCCACGCTTTCCCAACGAGTGGGTGGATAGTCGGCGCTGCGAATACTGCCCAGTGAGCTCGTCACGTAGATCGTGTTGTCGGATACGGCGAGTGCAGTTGGTCGTCCCGGCGCGTCGTACTGCGCAACGACACCATCTCCATTGAGTTCGACCAGGCGGTCGTCGTGCGGACAACTCACCAAAACGTTGCCGTTCGGCAAGCGCACGATCGCGCGTGAGCCTCCACAAGGGATCTCGAAGCGTGCGTTGGTGTCGACGCGTGCAACCTCGTTGGTGAGTCCAAGCGTGACCCAAACCTGTTCGCCCACGATGGCGAGGTGTTGTGGTTGGCCTTGGACGTCAACGCTTCGAACCACATCAAGCGTGTCCGGATCGACCACCACAACTCGGTCATCATCGGGCGACGTCACCCAGAGCATCCCGGCGTCGTCGAACGCGATGCTGGTTGTGGATGACGCAAAGACGTCTTCGCCTGCGGAATCTCCACAGGCGACGAGACACATCAGCAGCAAGCCGCGTTTCACCGCCCAGGCGGAAGAAGAAGCGCGAACTCGACCACGATCGGCTGCTCCGCGCACTCGAGATCGAAACCACCAATGGGAAGCGTCACAGGATCGCCTTCGTCGGGATCAGTCGTCTCCGTCCCGTTGTTGTCAATGTCCATGAACCCGAGCAGTTGGTACGTACCGCGAGGCAACTCGGTATCGATGAGGTACTCCATGCCTTCGCCCGGCACGGTCGCGTCCACATCCGCGAACTCGAAATTCGCCACGGCGACCGCACCTTCGATCGGACCCGCGAGGGTCACGTCTTCGGCGCGGAACACCGAACCCCACACGTTCCCGCGCAAGGGGTCGGTCAACAAATCGCTCTCACGAACTGTGGGCGACGCATCGAAGCGAACGCGGAAGCGACCTCGGATCGCGTCGGTCGAACCCACTTCTTCGCACGAGGTGTCAGGGGGCTCGAGCACGTCAGGAATGTCGACGACCCCTTGGTAAGGAAGGAAGTCGACATCCTGCAAGCGCTGGCGCGGCGACTCGACCGCGTACGCGATCCGGAAAATGCCCGAGTCGCCCTGCGCGATCACGCGCACCACACCGCCACCTTCGGGATCGTCGTAGTGGAAGGGCACCTGCCACGGCGTCGACGAACCAGGCTCGTTGCGCTCCTGGTCGTTCATGTTGGTGACCATTCGGAACACGTTCTCTCGGAACTGATCGCCGGCCACCAAAGACGCCGGAGCACGTGCGAGTTGAAGTCGCGAGCCATCGAGGCCGACAACCTCGAACCCAACGTCGATCAACTCGTCGTCGAGCCGCGGAGTGACCGTCAAACGCAACCAATCGTGGGGAAGCAGTCGGAAGTCTTCGAAATTCTGAGCGGCACCCGCCGTGATTCCGTACGCACGCGTCGAGAAGAAATCGAACTCGTCACGCGTGAGCTCAAACCAGACGGTTCCCGCAAGCACTTCGTGTGGTTCGCCCGTGAAGGCCGGTGCGTTGACGAAGCCCGGTTCGAGCGAGGTTTGCGGTGTGTTGGTGCGCAGTTCGATGCGGCTCTGCCCGTTTTCGAAACGCACGGCCAAGCTCAGTGCTCCACCGTTGACGCTCTGGCTGCGGTACTCGAGCAAGAAGGGCTCCATGCGTCCGGCCTCTTCGGCTTCAACTGCGGCGGCACGCGTCAACGCAACCAACGCGGTGTCGATGAAGATGCGACCGTACGCAAACGATGCCGGGACCTGGAGAATCACGCGGCGCTCTGCGTCGGCGATCGTGGCCATCTCCATCTGAACCACGGCTTGTTCCGGCGTGCGTGCATCGCCGATCGTCGTGACGAACACGCCGGGTTGGATCTCGACGTCGTTCATGCCTTCGCCGGCACGCGCGCGATCACCAAAGAAGGGTTCGAGGAAGTTGCGCGCGTCGTCGACCGAGTTGATCGGAACGGTTGCCGTCAAGCCAACCCACTCGACCGGTTCGGAGCGCGGGCGCGACTCACCGGCGGGTGCATCGGAAGAAGGTGTGTTGTCACTGCACGCGAAAGCCAGCAGAGCGATCAAAGCAACGGAACGACGAGCCACGGGGACACTCCTAGAAGAGTCCACAGTTGTAGGGCACAGAAGTCCCCGTGCTCGTGAGCCGGCGCACGATCGGCCTTGTTCGGTCGCAGCTGAAAGGGCTGAGCCAAACCAAGAGAGTTCAGTTGGGGGACCTGGACTCCCTGACCATGCATGCGCATTTGCGAGACAATTGGACTGATTTTGGAGGAGTGCGGTTCAGATCTGACCCTGTCCCCAAAATGAACCCCCATATGGCTCACCGTTGTGAAAGCTGTTCACTCAGATCAGGCCACCGTCCAAGCGCGGGATCACGATGTAGACCTGACGGATGTCGAGCTGTGTTCCGCCGGGCAGGTCGTGGATCTCGATCTCCGCGCGGTAGAGCTGCACGAAGTTCTCTTCGGGTTGGAAGTCGTTTTCGAAGTGAACCTCGAACGTGATCGTCGTGCCTCCTGCGACTCCGAAGAACGTCGTGCTGTCAAAGTCGGTCGCGCGCGTTGCACGCACCGGACGAATCGCTTTGATGAAGCGGGTCGCATCCACGGCATCACTCGGATCGTCGATCGAACGTGCAGTCACATCCTGCGTTTCGGCTCCAACCAAGTCGATGATGCCGTCGACGATCGACGTGCTCACGTTGCCGCCATCGCTGTCGTAGACCGTAAGCGAACCGGTGCTCGACCGAGAGTTGGTGTCGCGCGCGAAGTCTTCGAGATCGTTGCGTGCACCACCGCCGAAGAGGCCACCGATGCCACCGAAGATCTCCACGGCCGCACCCACGATTTTCACGCCTTGTGCGTTGAGCGATGAAATGGTTTCTGCGTACGAACGTGCACTGATGCCCACATAGGGATCCGAACCTGGCGCGTTGTGTCCGGGTGCGTCCGTGACCGCAACGATGATCGGGTGGCTATCCGGGCGGAAACACGCTTGGCCGAAACCCGCTCCGCTAGCGCAGCTTCCTGCGACCGACTCCCACATGCCTTCGACCAACGCTTCGGGAGTGTCCGCTCCACCGCCGGCGCTCAATGCACCCAATCCACTTTGCACAGCGGCAACGTCGTCGGTCATCGCTTGGCGCAGTCGGAAGGGCCAGTCGCCGGGCGAGCCGTAGTCGCCACTTGGGAAGTCGCGGTAGTCGCCAACACCCATGCGCACATCGGCAATCGCTTCCGCCACTGCAGGAACGATCGAGTCGCGAAGCGAACTACGAACGTTGTTGATCGCGGTCCCCATCGAACCGGTCGTGTCGACCAAGAAGAAGACGTCGCCCTTTCCAAGGCGTGCGCTGAACTCCATCTCGCGAAGGTCGGGTCCGCTCCCCATCGGCAACACGACGTAGAAGTCGGTCGAAGGAATGGTCGAACCCGCATCCGTCGGATCCGTGCCCGCGAGCACCTCGACGCCGTCGTTGATTCCGTCCCCATCGCTGTCCGGGTTGGAAGGGTCGGTGCCGCGTGCGGTCTCGTCTGTATCGGGCAGGCCATCACCATCGGCATCTCCGGGTCGAGGAGGTCCGGTGTCCGGCCGAGGTCCGGTGTCAGGTCGCGGACCCGAGTCGAAGAAGCCACCGCCCGTATCGGTTCCGCCGCCTGGACCGGAGTCTCGGGTCGGGGTGGAGATGGAGTTCGGAGAACAGGCCAACAAGAAAAGTACAGAGACGGCGAGCGGACGCATACCTCGCTAAGAGCAAACGTCGCGCCAGACAAAAACGTCGACGATCTGTGCTCGCGGCGGGTCCATCGACCCAAGTTGCACGGATTGCGAGACCCCACTCGTCTCCACGTTGGTCACACTCTGGTCAGTCGTGAAAAGCGTTCTCTTTTCACCAGGGAATGTGGTCATTCACCACCACGAGCCTGTCGATTGGAAAGTTCAGTTCCCCGACGCTCCGAACCCGGTGTTCGGCGAGAGGTGAACCAAGCACGACAAGGTCCTCGACGCTGTTCAGGCCTGACTCTTCGAAGCCGTCCAAGTCACCACGCATCTTGTCCCACACCCATTGCGGCGCGTCCCCCGTTGCGACGAGAAGACGCATCGCCGCTCCGTACGACTTCAGCTCGGTTCCGACCTCGTAGTAGACGACCATCTTGTCGACGAGCTTCAAGTCTCGCTTCAGCCAATCGGGCACGTCCTTGGGCACGACGAATACGGACGCTTCGGACCACGCGATCCACACGAGCAGCGTTTGTGGTTCCGCGTTGGGATCCAAAGCGCGAACCGCGTCTCGCGACGCGTCCATGATCACGTCGAAGCCCCTCTCAACGTGATCGCAGATCGCTTCGACCAACGCGTCGCGGCGGCCTACCGCGTCACCAGACGTCACAAGCGCATTGCGAAAGGAATCCTTGTCCGCCTTGGGTGGCGGCTTCGCAGGTTTGGGTTGCGGACGTTCGGCGACGATCTCCTCAAGCTGCTGCTCGGTGATCTCCACGGCGTTCATCTTCGCGATGCGCTTTCGAAACCCCTTCGCCTTGCTCGCGATCACCACGATGTCGGCCGTACGATCAAACGACTCGGTCAACTCACCGCCCAGTTGTTTGATCCGACCGGCGAGGTTCCCCTTCGCCCAATAGCCCGCGAGCTTGCCCGCGATCGTGACGCGCTTGCCCGTCAGATCCACGTCAGTGTTCGTGACCACCAGGGCCGTGCACGTGACCGTGCGCGATCTCTTCCTCCGTCGCATCACGGATGTCTTTCACCGTGACCTCGAAGTGCAGTTCTTCGCCCGCGAGTGGATGCTGCGGGGTCAGCACAACCGTCGGCCCCTGAACCTTCTGCACCCACACCGGGTAGCGCTTTCCGTCCTGCTGCATGATCAACTGCGAACCCTTCTTCAGGTCGATGTCGTCAGGTAGCTGCGACTTCGGAACACGCAGTGGTTTGATCTTCTGCTTCGGGCCGTACCCTTCTTCCGGCGGAACGACAGCTTTGACTTCATCGCCTTTGGTCTTCCCGGTGAGCTGCTTCTCCAGCCCGACAACGATGTTCCGATGACCGTGCAGGTAGACCATCGGGGAGTCCGGTTTGGACCGATCGATCTCCTCGCCACCCTTGTTTCGAAGCACGTAGTCGATAGTGACGACCTTGCCGTCGGCGATTTCCATGCCGAGGATCTACCACGCGCATTGGTGTAGGCTAGGCCGCATGTCCGATCCGCTTCGCAAGCCCCGCAAGCTTCGTTTCCGTGTCAGCAGCGCACTGCTCGTTTCGGCACCTTTGATCGGGAGCATCGCGTGCGGAGATGATCGACCGATTGCGGTCAACCCTGGGCCCGAGGAACCGCCGGCGATCAACGTCCCGATCATGCAGGAAGAACCGGTGATGCAGCCCGAGCCACCGCCTGCGCGGACCAACCTGACTGTGGACCAAGCGTTGGGCACCGAAGCGATTGGGATGGACGAAGCCGTGGAAGCCGAGACCATGGAAGCTGAGACCATGGACGCCGTGACTGTTGAGGGCGAGACGATGGGAACGATTGGGCTCGACCCGCGAATGCGAACGCACATGGTCAACACCCGGCGTCGCCCGCCTCGGCCTCGTCCGACAGCCAACCCCGTTCCCGACGACCTCGACTTCTGACTTCTGCGCGCGAACTTCTGCGCAAGGCGACCAACGCCTTAGGCGCAATGCATCGGCATCAAGTTCGGCGGGAACCCTGGCCAGACTTCGACGCGTTTCAAACCGATGCGTACGAACTCGACCTGCGCCGTGAAGCCGCGTGGCAGTGGACCGGGCGTGCACAAGCCGAACATGGATCCGTGCATCAGTTTGCGGCTGTCGCGCGAGCCCTCACGGAGCTCCGCGCTCCGATCGAACTGCTCGGCGCAGTCGCCCGACTGATCACCGACGAGGTTCGCCACGTCGAACTCTGCGCACGGGCCGCATTGGCGTTCTATCCCGAAGGCGACGATGCGTTCTATCGGTGGCGACGACCTCGCGCACCATGGCCCGATGCACCGATCCTCCCACCCGATGGCAGAGCGACAGAGATGGAGCTTCGTGGATGGACTGCCCGCGCGATCGTCGTTGCGTGTTGTTTGGGCGAGACGTTGTCCAAACCGATGTTGGACGCCGTCGCTGTCGTGTCCACCGACGCGTTACCGCACGCGTGCGCACAACAGATCCTTCGCGACGAACGCTTTCACGCGAGCTTTGGGTGGGAGGCCGCTTCGGTGTTGGTACCCGACCTCGACGACGTGCAACGCAACGCGCTGAACACGGAGTTGGCACAGTCGTTTGCGGGTTTCGAACGAACGACGTGCGGCGGTGTGACGGTCGAAGATCTCCAAGAGCGAGAGGTCGTGATCGAACAAGGTCCCGCGAACTTGGGCACGCTGACCAAGGAAGAGTTTGCCGCGATCTTCTTCGCTACCTTGGAAGACGAAATCTTTCCGAAGCTTGAATCGCTTGGGTTGGAACCGATGCGCGCATGGGAGCAGCGTTTGAACTACGAACGCGGCCGTGATGTGAGCGCGGAGAGTCGCGGGGTCGTCGAGAACTGAGCCCACCCGCGATCGCGGTGATATCGTGATCGCCTTGCGTGGTTGGCTCGGCTTGATGTTGCTCATCGCCTGCGGGGGCGACGACCTTCCGGCAGTTGAATGCGAGATCATCACCGACTGCGACGAAGGCGAAGTGTGCTTGGCGGGCAACTGCGTAATGGGGGAAGACGCCGGACCCGACGCAAACGTCGATGCAACCGATGCCGCTGCAGATGTCAACGATGCTGACGTCAACGACGCACAACCCGACGTTCCGGATGTTGGCGAGATGTGCACGACGGACGCACCGATTGTTCTCTACGAGTTCGAAGAGGGTGACGACACGACACGGATCGTGGACCGCGCACCTGCGGAACCCGATGTGCCACTCACCGACATCACCGGCGAGGTCACCATTGTCGAAGCCGCGAGTTTGGTGGAAGTACGCAACGGACAATTGGCCGCTTCGCAAGAAGACAGCGATGCGCTGATGAACGCACTGCTGGACGCGGGGTCGTTCACGGTCGAGGTTTGGACCCGCGCACTCGACCTGGTTCAGGAAGAGGAGTTTGGACCGGAACGAATCGTGACGCTTTCGCTCGATAGCAGCGAGCGGGCATTCACGATCGGACACGACGAGGGAAGCGGTGTGGTCCGGCTTCAGACCGATGGCACCAATGAGCAAGGCACACGCTGCAACGACGTCGACATGACACGCGCTGCAGTGAGCGAGCCCGCCGTGTTTACAGCGCTCGATCCGCCGAAGCACATCGTGTTGGTGTTTAGCGGCACGCTCGGCGAGCCGCGGGTGTACTTCAACGGCTTGGTCGTGGACGGGGATTGGCCGTGTGGGATGAACACACTGGGTTGGACGCCTGGGTCATACCGCTTCGCGATCGGAGATGAGCTTGGTGGTGAACGCGGCTACGACGGACAAGTCCATCGCGTTGCGATTTACGATCGTTCGATGGACGCGGAGGAAGTGACGTGTCTGTTCGACGCGGGACCGTGAGTTGGCGCGTGCGCAACGGCTTCGCGGACACGAGGCGCAGAGCTGGATTTGAATTTTAGTGGGAGACGTGGAGGCTCGGAGCCTGCAGAGAACATTCCTTTCCGGTCTCCTACCCGAGCCAACTCATTTTAGATCCAGTTTAAGTTTCGCAATGCGCATCTCTTGTTCGGCTGGGCAACAGCTTCGCGGACGAGTTGAACGCAACTAGCAACTGGGAGCACGGACCAGAGAATTAACATTAACAACATGGACCGCCGGATCGCGTGTGTCGGTCTTCGTGCGATCCGTGTTCTGAGTCCTCTGTTCCGTGCTCTCAGCTCCTAGTTGCGTTCATCGCGCAAACAGCTTCGCGGACAGCCATTGCGCAACGCGCAATGACGGACCGCTACCACTCACCCGTGGACGGCATCGACGCCCAGGGCTCCTTCGGCGGCAAGGCTTCGCCCCGTTGCAGTAGCTCCACGCTGATCTGATCCGGCGAACGCACAAACGCCATTCGACCATCGCGCGGTGGACGAAGAATCGTCACGCCACTCTTCTGCAACGACTCACACAACGCGTAGATGTCCTCCACCTCAAACGCGAGATGTCCGAAGTTGCGCCCACCGGTGTAGGGCTCGTCTTGGTCCCAGTTGTGGGTCAGCTCGATTTGCGCGGCATCGCCATCCGAACCGGTTTCCAGGAAGACGAGCGTAAACCGCCCGCCTTCGTGATCACGCCGACGAACTTCGCGGAGTCCCAGTTGGTTGCAGAAGAATTCGAGTGCCGCGTCCAGATCGCGGACGCGGATCATCGAGTGCAGAAAGCGCATATGGCTCCGAAGAAAACGCGGTTTTGAGAAACGCTAGAGGCTGCGCTTCTTGGAGCGCAAACCGCGACGACTGCCCTTGGACTTCTTCTTCTTCTTCTTCCAAGGCTGCGACGACTTACCCCATTCATCAGTCTCGTGGGACTCATCCGTCGCGTCGGGATCTCGTCGATCTTCAGTCGTGTACTCCGGTTCAGGAGGCGGCGGTGCTGCTGCACCACGAGGCGGGCGCGGTGGGCGAGGTCCTCCTCGACCCCCTCCACCTCCACGGCGATCGTCGCGACGTCCACCGCCGCCACCACCACCGGGGCCTCCGCGTCCTCGACCGCCACGCTTGAACTCCGTTGCGGGTTCGCTGCGCCGCGGCTTCCGACCACGGTCGTCCGCTTTGTTAATGTTCAGACGCCGTCCGCCCATTTCGACTCCGTCGAACTGCTCGATGCACGCCTGCGCTTGTTCCTCGCTCGCGAACGTCACGAATCCGAAACCTCGGGGTCGTCCGGTCTCGCGATCGGTGGGAAGAAACGCATCTACAATCTCACCAGCGGGCGACAGGAAAGCGATGAGCTCCTCCTTGGTCGTTCGATAGTTGAGATTGCCAACAAATACCTTGGCCGAAATGGGTCCTGCTCCTCTCAGAGTTGAGTTTACCAGTGAATTTGGGTTGTGCATAAGGCACGTCGCGCGATTGACCCTTCTGAGTCATGGTGAAACGTGATGAGCACACGTCTTGCCAAGCTGCGTCAAAACGCGAGTGGGTTCGCGATCGAGGCCTTTTTCCGAGGACTTTCGGCAAGTGCCAAGCTTCATCCGAAGGCGCGAGAGGTGGAATCGCGGCTCGAGATCAGCCGCAACATTCCGTACCTCCACAGTCACGATTCAGCGCATTTACTGGATGTGTATCGGCCCAAGAACGCGTCTGGACCCTTGCCCGTCGTGCTTCACGTACATGGCGGCGGCTTCCGAATCCTGTCCAAGGACACGCACTGGTTGATGGGTCTCGCGTTCGCCGATCGGGGCTACGTCGTGTTCAACATCAACTACCGATTGGCTCCAGCGCACAGTTTCCCCGCTGCACTCCAAGACGCATGCGACGCCTACCGGTGGGTCGTCGAACACGCGCACGAGTACGGTGGTGACATCTCCCGACTCTTTCTCGCGGGCGAGTCCGCAGGCGCCAACTTGATCACGGGACTCACGGTCGCCACGCACTTCGAACGGGACGAACCCTATGCGCGCGACGTCCACGAACTCGACGTGCGACCGATCGCGAGCATGCCCTTTTGCGGACTGCTGCAAGCATCCAACTTGGAGCGCTACTTCGACAGCGTTCCGCAGATCGTGCAGGACCGGATGCGACAGATCGAAATCGCCTACCTCGGTGACGGACCTCGTCAGAGCGGCACGTTGGCCGATCCCTTGGTCGTGTTGGAGAGCGACACCAACCCCATTCACGCGTTACCGCCCTTCTTCGCACCCTGCGGAACCGGTGACCCGGTACTCGACGACACAATTCGCCTGAGTCGCGCGCTCGAAAAACGCGGTGTCGAACACCAAAGCCCCCACTACGACAAGGAACCGCACGCGTTCCATGCGTTTGTGTTCCGTCGTAACGCTCGGCAGTGCTGGCGCGACGCTTTTGCGTTCATGGATGACGTCCTCGACCAGAGAGCCTGACGCCGTGAGCCTGACGCCGTGAGCCCGACGCCATGAAACGCCTGATCCAGCTCATTCGGCCCTACAAGGGTCGCTTTGCGCTGGCGACGCTCTTCCTATTCTTGGGAAGCGCGATCGGATTGATCTACCCGCAGGCTGTCAAGATCGCTGTCGACCGAGGTCTGAGCGAAGGCTCCCTCGAGGAACTCGACCAGATGGCCATCGCGCTACTGGCCTTGTTCTTGGTGCAAGCCGTGTTCACGTGGCTGCGTCACTACCTGATGAGCTGGCTCGGTGAACGCGCGGTCGCAGACATGCGCCGACGCGTCATCCAACAGCTCATCAAACTTCCACCGGGTTGGTTCCACGAACGTCGTAGCGGTGAACTTGTCGGTCGTATTTCCGGCGACGTCACCATTCTCGAAGGTGCGGTGGGCTCTGAACTGAGCTTGGCACTTCGTAACGGCGCGCAGTTGCTGGGTGGGTTGGCGCTGCTCTTCGTCGTCGATCCCACGCTCACACTCGTGATGCTCGCGATCGTCCCGCCGCTAAGCATTGGCGTTGTGGTGTTTGGCAGGGCCATTCGTCGGATGAGCACTGGCGTGCAGGACGCGATCGCCAAAACGAACGCACGCATCCAAGAGGTGTTTGGTGCGATCGCCACCGTACAAGCGTTTCGTCGTGAAGCCGATGAAACCGAAACCTATGGCCAAGGTGTGGAACACGCTTTTGACCACGCCATCCGACTTGCGCGTTGGCGCGCAACGTTCATGAGCGGAGCTTCGCTCTCCGGCTTCCTTGCGATTGGAACGATCATCTGGATGGGCGGCCGTCGCGTGGCGCTTGGCGAAATGACCCCCGGCAGCCTGACCGCGTTTCTGCTCTACACGACGATCGTGGCGGTGGCGCTCGGTAGCCTGGCGAGTTTGTGGGCAGCGTTGATGCGCGCAGCCGGTGCGACGAAACGCTTGTTCGAGATGATCGACACCGTGCCCGACGTGCAAAGTCCCGACGACCCCGAGGCGTTGCCGATCCGTTCAGACCTGCGCTTCGAGGGTGTGGGATTCACCTATCCCACGCGTCCTGATGTGGAAGTGCTCACCGATGTCACGATCGACATCAAACAAGGTGAGACCGTGGCGCTGGTCGGGCCCAGCGGCGCCGGCAAGAGCACCTTTATCAGTTTGGTGCCGCGCTTCTTTGACCCCAGCAAAGGCGTGATCCGACTCGGTGGCGTCGACATTCGCGATCTGGATGTGGAGGACCTGCGGAGCACCATGTCGTTAGTGCCGCAGGATCCGGTTCTCTTCAGCGGCACCATCGCCGAGAACATCGCGTACGGCGCACCGGACGCCACACGCATCGACATCGAACGCGCGGCCAAAGCCGCCAATGCGCACAACTTCGTGCTGGACCTGCCCGATGGCTACGAGACCTTGTGCGGCGAGCGCGGTGTTCAGCTCAGTGGCGGACAACGGCAGCGAATCGCGTTGGCGCGCGCGTTGATTACGGACCCGCGCATTCTGATCTTGGATGAGGCGACCTCGAACCTGGACGCCGAGAGTGAAGCGCTGATTCAGGAAGCGCTGAGTCAAGCCACGCGCGATCGAACCACGCTGATCATTGCGCATCGTCTCAGCACCGTGCGCGACGCCGACCGAATCATCGTGTTCGAAGCGGGCAAGGTGGTTGAAAGCGGACAACACGACCAACTGATGAGCGCGCGCGGTCTCTACCACCGGTTGGTCGAACACCAACTCGCTTTCGCAGCTGCGTAGTACTCCACGTACGGCGTTGTCAGCAGGTCGCGATCATCACGCGCTCTTCCCACGGCGCAGGTCGCCACTCGGGATAGCGACGTTGCATGTCCCGGTCGTTCTCATCGTGGATGGGCGTCCACCCGGCGCGATGCACCATCGCCTGAAAATCCGACTTTGTGGTCAGACCAGGAAGAGGTTCACCAAGCACTCCGAACGCCAGGTCGACCACACGCTCAAGTCCGGCTCGGAAGATCACCGACTGACGCGTCGCGTAGGTCACCACCAACGTGCTGCCGGGTGCGCTGAGCTCACCCAAGATCCGCAGTGTGCCCCGCACCGTCTCGGGCTCGAGATACATGGTCACGCCTTCCCAAATCCACGTGGCTTTGCGCTGAGGATCGAAGCCGGCACGGATCAACTCTTCCAACAACGAGTCACGCTCGAAGTCGACACTCACAAAGCGCACCTCGCGAGCCACGGGATCCATCGTGCCCAAGCGCTTCCGCTTGAGCCGTTGCGTCGCAGGGTGGTCCACCTCGTACACGACCGCGTCGTTCAACGAGTCGAGTCGCCATGCACGACCGTCCAACCCCGCGCCGAGGATCACCAACTGAGGCGAGCCGGCTTCGGAGACAGCATCGTCGATTCGTCGCGTGCGCAGCGCAACGTGGTCGAACACGCCGGCGCTGAGAAGCGAAACGACGCGGCGCGACAACCCTCGAGGCCGTGCGCGGTCGAGCCAGCGTGCATCCAACATGGTGCTCGCCGTCGAGTCGAGTGGGCCTGACGCATCGGAAGCCAGTGCACGCGCGAGCGCCACGATCCGTGCGGTAAAGCTCGCTTGGTCTTCTCGCATCGTCTCGAGGGTATAGCGAAGAAACCTCTCTCGTACGTTCGATTGTTGTGGGAGCTTCCCTCGCAACACGCGCCGAAACTTCTGCGAATCGAGGGTGTCGGCCTGTGGGGAGTGATGATGAATAGAGCTTTGTTGGCGGTGCTCTGCGTGGTGCCGACCCTGGCGTTTGCCCAAACGCCCTCAGGAAACGGTTTCGATGTTGCCCTTCATGGAAGCAACACAGCGACGATCGGCGCTGAACATCGATTGCGTGGGCGCGCCTTTCGTGTTCGGGGACTCGCGACCTTGCAGCCGTTCAACAACGCGACCGTGCGCGCTCGGTACGTCGGTGATGCCCCGGACGTGCAAGACGGCCCGTGGGTGGAAACCCGAGCCGATCGAGACGGTGCGTTCACGCTCCACGTGCAGATCCCGACGGGTGCTCGCGGTCCTTCTCACCTCGAAGTCGAAGTCGGAGACGGCGAGCGTATGCGACGCATCGTGCAAGGACTTCAGCTCGCGCAGCCCTTCACGATGCGTCTGCAAACGGATCGCGCGTTCTACGAACCGGGGGAAACCGTGCACGCGTGGGTTCTCTTGAGAGACCGTCGAACACTGGCACCACTCGCCAATCACGCCGTCACGCTCGAAATGGATCGCGCGGGTCGCATGTCGCAAGAAGCGCTTCGAACGGACGCTTCGGGTGTCGCGCATCTGCGTGTTGCGCTGAGTCCCGACGAGTCGCCTGGAAGCTACGCCGTTCGCGCCCGCATCGGCGAAGTTGTGCACGAAGTCTTGGACGTTTCCGTTGGACGCCGCACTCAAGAACGACTGATGGCGGACCTCGAGTGGGACGGGACACAGTTTGCGCCAGGCCAGCGTTTCGAGCCGCGGGTGCGCGTCACGGCGCCGAGTGGTGCACGAGTTCGAAACGCTCAAGTCCAACTGCGGGTTGGGGAGCGCGACGTGCTGACGATGAGGACCGACGCCGACGGCGTTGCGCAATTCACTACCGAAACGCCGGCGTACCTCGCCAACGAAACCGGAACGGTCACCATCCGTGCAGAAGTCCGACATCCGGCACACGGAACTGCGGAGACGAGCCGCACGCTGCGTTTGGCGATGCCCCTGTCGCTCGTCGTCGAAGGAATTGCGGGCGCAGGTGGTCTCGTTCCGGAGGTCCCCTCCGAACTCTACGTCCACGTTCTCGACGCTGCGGGCGATCCTCCGCCGGCAGGAACACGAGTCACCGTGCGTGGGCCAGGCGTACGCACCGCATCACACACCACCGACGAACATGGACTGGTCGAAGTTGGTGTCACCTTGCGCCGTGGAGATGCCGCACGGCATCAAGCAGGCGAGTGCAACGGCGCGACCGCCGCGTCGTTTGATGTCGAAATCGAGGGTCCACGCGCACGCCACGCACGTTTCTGCGTTCCGGTCTGGCCGGCCGTGCGTGTCCGACCTGTGGTGAGCTCCACGGTGCGCGCACCTGGTGAACCGCTCGTCGTTCGCTTGAGCCGTCGCCCCGACGCGCGTCGTGCACTCGTTTCGGTCTCGCTCATCCGAAACGGAACGTTGCTCGAGTCACGCACCACGCGCGCCAATGAGGTTCGTTTCGAAACGCCCAACGCGCTGGGATTGGTGTACGCGCGCGCACGCGTCGTGTCGGATCCCGGTCGCGGTGAGAGCGCGGAGTCATTCCCAGGCATGGCGCCTGTGCTCGTTCGTCCCGCGAATCCGTCGTTTCCCGAAGCCAGCCCCCAACGTGACGTCTACTCCATCGGTTCGGAGGCCACGGTCGACGTCCAGACCCGCGCAGGAAGTGGGGGTTGGCTTGCGGTGGATGTTCGCGACCTCGCCCAACACGGCGGCGAACGACCCTTTGAGATGTTCTTTCTACGAGCGCGTGTCCGCAAAGCACTCTTTGATCCCGACACTGCGAGTCTGGATCGTCTCGCTCGAGCGTCTCTCGCGACACTCGCTGCGCCCTCGGAACCACGCGTTGCGGCAGCTGTGATCGACGAGTTCGGTCGTGCAGAAAACGATCGCTACTCCGGACCGAATGCCGCTATTGGCGATCTGCGCGACCCGATTGCCGCGGCGAACGAGCTTCGACGCCGTGGTTTGCAGCCTTTGATGACCGCCGTTGAGCGCGCGCTCCTGAACGCGGACGACGTCGAGACACTCGTGAGAGGTCGAGGCGCGCGACGCACGTTTCGCGCGGACATCCTGGCCGATGTTGCACCGGACACGCGGATTCGCACCCAAGGTGGCGAAGCAGTCACGATCGCGGCCCTTGAAGACGCCGACGCGTCGTTCAACTTCAACACGGTTGCGCGTCGCGTGACTCGACTTCGCTTAGTGCGCGCACTCGTGGCACTCGGAACGTTTCTCTCCGACGAGAACCGCAACACCGACGAGGTTCCCAGCCGCTGGGTCTCGCGCTTGGTGCAAGCCGGCATGCTGGACACCACAGACTTGCGCGATCCCTGGGGCGGCACGTTGGGTGTTCGCCCTCGACCCACCGACACTCTCTCCGTCGCACCCAACGCGCCGGGACAAACGCTTGCGTTTCCTGGTCCCGACGGTCGGCTCAACACGCGCGACGATATTCTCAACCCCTTCGAACGGGTTGTTCGCACGGGCACTCCGTACGCACAGGCGTCGGGAGAAGATCAGCTGATGCGCTCGCTCTCGGTGATCGCGCCAGGGCCCGAGGCACTGCAAGAGATGATCGCTGCACACGAGCGAATGACGCAGGCACAGTTGGACGCGCAAACCGGAGATGCGGTCACAGCCGAAGCGTCGATGGGCATGTTGGCGGGGGATCAGATCGGTGAGTCGTTTGGATACGGCGGGCTTGGTCTACGTGGAACGGGTCGAGGCGGCGGTGGAAGTGGCTACGGTCGCGGCGCGGGATCCTTGCGGGGTCGCAGTTCGCGTACGCCCCGAATTCGACTCGGAAACGCTTCGACAATCGGACACGGTTCGCTGCGGGGATTGGTTCGCGAAGAGTTCCCCGGCACGCTGCACTTCGTTCCAACGATGCCGGTCGACGCGTCGGGTACGACCTCGGTTGCCATTCCTCTGGCGCACGCTGCAACGACCTACTTGGTGGAGATCGTGCACTGGCGACCGGACGGATGGGTCTGGTCGACCACGACGCGCATTCGCGTCGATCAGGACTTGGTCGTGGATGCACCGGTGCCGCGCTACGTGACCGAAGGCGACACCATTCGGTTGCCTCTGCGTGCAGCCAATCGCACCAACGCGCCGATGGAAGTGGCGCTCTCTGTTCATGCGGAGGGAGAGCTCCAGATCGAGTCACAATCCGCCGAGCCAGCCACCGTTGGCGCGCAGGACGCACACGTGAGTGAAGTGGAGTTGGTCGCGCGCGGTGGCGAGGGTCATCTTCGCGTCGAGGGACGTTCTGCCAACGTGGACGATGCGACCCGCCGACCGTTCCAGGTGTTGCCCAACGCGCGCCGGGTTGTGCGTGAGATGGATCGTTTGCTGGCAAGTGGACGCGCGCTGCAGCTCAACGTCCCGCAGCACGCTCAACCGCGTCGTGGTGGGCGGGTGATTGTCACAACTGGGCACGCCATGTTCGGCGGATACTCGCCCTGGCTCGGTTGGGCTGAAGCCCTGACCGGTGAAGCCTCCGCCGATGCGATCGGGAACGCCTCAGACCACGTCGGCGACCTGTTCGACCGCGACGAACTCTTGGGCGATCCACTCGACGCCGCACTCGCACTGGGCGTGCTCTGGAAGACCCGCGCACTGAGTCCCGCACGAGTCAACGCGGTACTGGCGGGCATCACCGAGCGGATGGTCGCGTCCGAACCGAGTGAAGCACAAACGGAGTACGCGGCGTTGGGGTTGCTCGCCATCGCTCCGGCGTTGCGACACGCCGGGGATCGGCCACAAGGCGCAACGCTACGCACGTTGGCCGAGTCGTTGCGCGCCACGGTCGAGCGCGGCGCGACGGCCATCTCCGATGCGCCCGCGTTGCACGCTGTGGCTGGTGCTGCACTGGCCTGGACGGGTGAACCCACCCGTGCGCGCGAGCACCTTCGTCGCGCACATCGCGCGGTGGTTCGCTTTGCCGATGGCGTCTGGCTGCAAGCTCGTGGAAGCGAACACTTGGACCGCTCGCAGAATCTGGCGCCTTCCGCGGCACTCGCGATCGCGTACGCCGGATTGGATCGCCGCGAACCTGCGTTCGAGTTGGTTCGCACACTGGGAGTTCGTTCGATGGCGAGCCGTGCGGCCGTGCCTCGCTGGCGCGGTTTCTCGCGATTCGAAAAGGACCTCGCCACTGCAGCCGCGCGTCTGATCATGGGACCGACGCGCGACTCAGTCACACTGGACATCGACGGCACGTCACACACGGTCGAGCTGCACCACGGTCGTGGTGAGGTCAGTGAACTCGAGCTCGACCGTCCTGGAAACCACCGCGTTCGCATCACCGACTTTGACGGACCCGTCCACATCCGCGCGCAAACCGAATACGCGCTTCCGTGGCGTTCCACCGGTGAACGTCGTGGCCCGTTCCGCGTGACCGTCACACCACCTGACGAAGCACACCATCGCGTCGACCGCGTCGACACGTACACGGTTCGAGTTCACAACGCGCGGCCTCAGACGTTGCGACACGCGGTGCTGGAAATCGACCTCCCCACGGGTGCGGAACTCGACGAGACCGCCTTTGCCCATCTGGAACGTCGGTTGGTCCGTCGACCGGTTCACGAACAGAAGACCGTGCGGATGAACCTGCGCACGTTGTTGCCAGGTCGCAGCATTGAGATTCCCCTCCGCTTGCGTTGGACCGTTGCAGGTCGCGTGCGCGGGCTTGGTGTTAGCGCGCATGCCGCGCCTCGACCGGATCGCGCCATCGTCATTGCCCCACGCACGCTCGAGATTGGAGGTGCCCAATGAACCGCGCCATTTGCGTTCTCAGCTGCGTGCTGCTGGCCACGTTTTCTGGCCCGGCGTCGGCACAGCAAACACGCACCGCGCTGCCCGGCGGCAACATCACCGGGTTGGAGATGACCATTGAAGGTCCTCAACAGGTGCGCCCAGGAGAAACTGCTCGCTGGTTGATCGCAGCGCATGAGATCCATCGTGATCGCGACTTTCGTCCCGCTGCAGGCATCGCGATTCGGATGTTTGCATCGTTGCAGCGCGATGAACCGGTCGCCGAGGCCACCACCGATGCGCAAGGCCGAAGCGTCTTGAGTATGGACGTGCCCGAAGATGCCGACGGGTTCGAACTCCTGATCGACGCACGCTCGACACAACGGCTCATCCGACGACGCTTTCGTGTCTACGTACAGGCCGAGGACCAGCCGAGCCTCGGCACCGCAGTAGTGCTGGCTCGTTTGCGGGCAGGTGAGAGCAACGCGGTCTACGGCGAGCTGCGCGATGTGCGAAACCTGGGTCTTCAAGGTGAACTGCGGTTGTTCGCACGTGCACAGGAAGATGGCCGCGTACTCGTTGGGCCGATGCACGCGCAGTCGGCGCCCGACGGCTCCTACGCGATTCCCTTCACGTTGCCCGAGGCATACATCGGCAACGCTCGGATCGAAGTCTCACACGTCGAGTCCGGTGTCTCTGCAACCACCCACGTTCAAACCACACCGGCGCCGATTCGCAGGATGCAGGTGCGTGCAGCGCCGAGTCGTCAGGTCGCGCGTCCCGGAGAGAGCATTCCCGTCACGGTGTACGTGCGGGATTCTGCGGGGAGACCGCTTCAGGGTGCGGTGATCACCGGTTTGCCGAGACATCCACGCCAAGAGGAAGCGCCGCGTGCCCAAACCGATGCGCGCGGGCATGCCACGATTCCCTGGTTCATTCAGAGCACGCGACAACGCTTCGAAGACCGGACGGCGCGTCTGCACGTCGTCGCACCAGGCGTGGGAGAGCGAGATGCTCAAGTGTCGATCCGCGTTTCACGTGCAGGGGTCCACGCCGAAGTGGTTCCCGAAGGCGGCGCTCTGATTCCCGGTGTTCCGACGGAACTCTACGTTCGCTACGTCACCACCGACGGTCGGCCTCGTGCCAACCAACGCGTGTCGATCGCAGCTCCACGAATCGGCACGCACACCGCCACGACGAACGCAGATGGTGTCGCTCACGTCGAGGTCACCTTGGCCGAAGAAGGCAACGCGGTGCCGGATGAGTGTGGCGGTGCCACGGCGCTCGCAGTGAACAGCAGCCTGGTGTTCGACGATGACGAGAACATGGCGGGTCCGACCAGCCAAACGTTGTGTGCTCCTGTGGATCCCGACGGGATGGTTCGCGTGCGAGCGCACATCGAACAAGAGGGTCTGCAGGTGCAACTCTCACCGCGCACGCCTGTTCGCAATACACCGATGTTGGTCACGTTGGTGCGCCAAGATCGAGGCCGACTGCTTCCCATCGACCAGCGTGTGCTTCCGGCGGGTGAGCACAACGCAGCATGGCCGACCGTTCCCGAAGGCGAACTACTGGTGCGCGTGCGTCCGTTGATCGGACCGGGATTGCATGAAGTTCGAGGTGGCATGGCCTGGGTGCGGACGACTCGACCCCAACCGGAACTGCGCTGGCAAGACAACTCGCTTCAGACGCCTACCACCACCATCGTGGCTGCCGTTCCGCCCGCTGTCGCGCACTCGCTGATGTTTGCGTTCGAACGCTTCCCAGCCAGCACCGACGCGTACTGGAACACGCTCGTCGCCATGCGCACACCGCGCGACGAAGCCGCACCCGCGATCCTTCGCGACGGACAAATTCTGCCTTTGCCGGCCACCGCCGAACCTGTGTCGGTCGGCGTCCTGCGCGATCCGTGGCGCCAGCGGGCGCGCTATCGAACCGGGCGCTTGGCGTTGGTGATTCGCGCGCTCGAGAGTTTCGTGGCGTCGTCCGACATTGCCGACGTCGCTGTGCAAGAGCGCGGGCGATGGCGTTTCAATCGTGCGCTGCTCGACGCCATCGCGGGTGATGCGGAGATCGGGCCCGAAGGCGCACGCGATCTGGGTGGTCTTCCGTTAGGGATCGAAGCGTTGGAGGCAATGGATGCGTCGCTGACCTTCGATCGCATGGCTCGCCGCATCACGCGTGAGCGACTCTTGCGTGCCTTCGTGCTGTTGCGACAACAAGTTCGGCAGCGCAACCTCGATCTGGCGTTTGGTCGACGCGGAACCCCGGCCGATTGGATCACCGCGTTTGCGGTTGACGAAAACGAAGCACTCTTTCGCGATGCGTGGGGCCGCGCGATTCGCTTGACCCAATCTGCACGCGCCAGTGAGTTCGACGTCGTCCCGGGATGGAAGCTCACGAGTGCCGGCCCAGACGGTCGGTTCGGAAACGGTGACGACCTGAGCGATTTCACGGCGCGCGTGGTTCCAAGCGGAAGCCTCTACGCCGACGCGATGGATGAAGATGGACTTCTTGCGAGGCTCAACGGCGTCGCACTGGGTCGCGCAACTCTCCAAACGTTGGCGGATTTGTTCGACGTCGAAGCACGTGCGATCGACACAAGCGTCGAGGGTGTGAGCGGATTCGATCTGCCTCGCCCGATGGCTGCACCGATCGACCCCTCCCGTCTCAAGGCCCGCGGAACCGATGTTCGTGTCGTGCAGCAACACAGCGGATCCATCGAGCCCGAGCTTCCTTCGTACCCGGCCAACTACACCCTCATCGCGATGGGTTGGCACGGAGCGCACCGCGTGGCTCGCATCCAACCTTATCGACATGGTCATGGTGTGATGTTGGCTGCGGATTGGCCCGAACGCTTGGGGCGTACCGCATGGCAACTGCAGCCTCAGATCGTGGCGTTTGATGCGCTCGATAACGTTCGCGTTGTGGCGAGTGCGCGAGGCGCACGCGTAAACGTGGATGCCGCAACGATCACGCTTCGTGCGGGTGAATCCCAAGCTGTTCCGATCACGATCCTCGGCGGAGCTGGACGGGAGGCATCGGTAGACCTTCGGATTGAGAGCAACGGCACTGCGCTGTGGACTCATCGCATGCGGCTACCGGTTCACGACGCGACGGTAGACCGAACGCAATGGGCGGGTGCGTGGGTCGGTCGCGCGTGGAATCCCGACTTCGATCTCCCCGACGACGCACGGAACGGACGCGGCGAACTCGTCGTCGTGGCGCACGATCGACTCTTTCAAGATCCTCTGGTTCGTCGCTGGGATTCCACTGCGCTGCGGGGTTGGGCCGCGGCACTCGTCGGTCAACTGCCGGATGAAACCATGCGTGCGTCGCTCGACGTGCGTGGTGATCTTCCCGAACCGGTCGAGGCTGCGTGTGCACTCTTGGCGTGGACCGCACTCTCGGATGAAGAGGGAGTCCGCTGGCATGCCGGTTACCGGCGCGCACTGGGTCGCGTGACGCGGGGTGAACTGGGCGACACGCGTCAGTCCGCTGCGACCCTCGCCGCGCTGGCTCCCGTCGCTGGTGGAGCGCCGGTCGTCACCGATCACAGCGCGCTTCAGCAGCGCATCGACTCGATGCGCAACGCACTGTGGAACGCCATGCGTACACACGCCGAGCAACCTGAGCTCATGGCGCGTGCATCCGCGGCGTTGCTCCTGGCCGATGAAGGCGATGCGAGCGGTCGAGCACTCTTCGTCGCTGCACGTCGTGCCGTGGTGGACCACGAACGTGGTGGACGTTGGATTCCAGGCGAGGGAGTCGAGGACGGTCTCGCCGCAACCGCAGCTCTCGCCATCGCCGCAAACATTGTGGGCGAGCACGAACTGCGCGACGATCTTCGTCGAGCGTTGGGGACCCGCGCATGGTTGGGTTTGCTACGCGAAGGCGACAGCGCGTTTTGGCTGATCGCCGCCTCGAGCTACGGCGCGCTCGGTTCGGGGGAAGCACAGGCGCGCGTGGATGGAACGGCTCTCGAACTCGACGAGGGTGTCGGGCGACACCGGTTCACCACCGACGACGACGTCGACTTCGACGTACGCGGACAAGGGTTGGGCCTTGCGCGAGTACGCGTGCGCTACGACCGACCCATCTCGGCACAGCAAGAGGGCCCGCTCGAACTCTCGCTCGAAGGGGACGTGGGCACGGCAAACTCCACCTCCGCGCTTGAAATACTCGTGGCCGCAGACGCCGACAGTCCGCATCCAGAGCTACTCGTGCAACTGCCTCCAGGAGCTCTTTTGGATCGTGCATCGCGGATCCGCGTCGGACGAACCGATATCGTCAAGCGGGTGCACGCTCCGGATCGTGAAGGCATGGTGCGAATCCAACTCGAGCCGATGAACGCGGGAGCATCGGCGCGCGTTCCCTTGCCGGTTCGCTGGAGCGGAGCGGGAGAGACACGAGGTCTGGCCATCGTGGGCTACGACACGTCCGAACCGTGGGCGACCTACGCGATCGAAGCGCGCGACCTCGACTTGCGCTGACCCCACACCAAGCACAGCAACACGAGCCATGTTCCGTCGGTCGCGTGACCGGCAGAGCAACTACTTTCACCTTCGGCGGAAGCCGACGTCTCGGATGCTTCCGAAGGCTCCATGGAAGCAGACGTCTCCATGGAGGCAGACGTCATCGACGTGGACATCATCGTCACCGTGGCGGCTGGCTCCAACGGGTCGTCGGCATCCACACAAAAGTCTGCGCGGACACACTCTCCGGTTTCGCAGGCACCCGAGGCATCGCAGGGTCCTTGGAACACCTCGTAGTCACCTTCGTGCCCACGGTGACTTCGATAGTGGCGAGTCTCGACGCAAAACGCAGCAGGTCGACAAACCCGTCCCGCGGGAATGTAACGACGTCCGCTGCACGCTTCATCGTTACGACAGCGCAAGGGTGCGCAGTACTGCCCGTGGTGATCGGTTTCTCCGGCCGAGCCCGAAGGGCAGTCGTCTTGCGGCGGAGGTACGTCATCGGCAAACGCGGTCGACGACAGGAGCAATACAAGGACGACAGAAACTCGCATGAACAGAGAGTCGTTCGGACAGATACCGGACACAAAGTCTTTTCGTCATTGCGCATTGCAGTGCAACAGCTTCGCGGACCTCCACCTTCGAAGTTCCGGGCGCGGTTCCGCTTTATTCCTTTTTTGTGGAAGTTTCGAAGGCGCAAGACTCAAGGGGAGCTGTCATTTTCATGGGTGCCTCGGAGCCACGACACCCGAAAAATAATCGGCCACCCCGCTCTTTCGTCTTTCGCCTTCGAATCTTCCACCAAAATTAATGAATAGAGCGGAACAGCTTCGCCGACTTTCACGCAACGAGCAGCTGAGAACACGGAGCAGAGGATTCAGAACACGGATCGCACGAAGACGGACATGAGCGCTCCGACGGTTCGTGTTGTTTGTTCTCTGGGCCGTGCTCTCAGTTGCTAGTTGCGTTCAAATTGTCCACGAAGTTGCCACTTTTTTGGCCCATGGAGCCCGGCGCGATACCGAGGAAGACGTGCGACTCACCATCCTTTTGCTCGCCCTCTCCTTCGCGGCTCCGGTGCATGCCGACCGCCGAATCTGGCGCGTGCGCTCCGGTGACGCACTAAGCGTTCTGGCGGAACGCTTTGATGTCAGCGTCGACGACCTTCGATCCTGGAACGAACTCGAAGGCGACCAGATCAACATCGGTCAAGAACTCATCGTTGGACCGGAAGCCGGCGGTCAGCGCGCTGCAGAAACACGGCGCGACGGTCCCTCGTACGAAGTTCGGCAGGGCGACACGCTCAGTCACATCGCCTCGCGCCACGACATTAGTTTGGACCGGCTGCGTGAACTCAACGGTGGGCTTCGCGGCGAACGCATTCGTGTGGGTCAGCGCCTTGTCGTGGGTGAATCCGACGGACGTGAACGCATTCGGTACCGGATCCGCCGTGGCGACAACCTTTCGCGCTTGGCCGCACGCCACCGCGTCAGTGTTCGTGACCTGATGCGCTGGAACCGCCGTTTGCGTCGCGATCGAATTCGCATCGGACAAGAGATCACGATCTGGAGCGACATTCCCGAAAGCGTGTCCGAGTCGATCGGAGCACCGAATCGCGGTTCGCTGGAACGCGGCGAGCGACTTCCCAACCATCCAGGTTTCGTGGTTCGCGATCGCAACCGCGCATGGGGAACGCTGGAAACCATTCTGTGGATGCAGGACGCGTTCGATCACTTGCGTGCCCGCTTTCCTGGCGCACCGCGCGTTCGCGTACACGATATTAGCCGTCGACGTGGCGGTCCCATGACTGGACACCGCAGCCACCAGAGCGGTCGCGACGTGGACTTGGCCTACTACCAACGTCGTTGCGGTGGTCGCCCCTGTGTGTTTCGCAACCTCCGGCCCCAAGACCTCGACGCCAACCGGCAGTGGGCGTTGTTCGAGCATTGGCTCAAGAACGACCAGGTCGACGCGATCTTCATGGACTACAGCCTGCAGGAACCGCTGTATCGGGCTGCACGACGAGCCGGCTACTCACGGGCGCAGCTGAGCCGTTGGATTCAGTATCCGCGCGGACCCTCGTTTCCACACGGCATCGTGCGGCACTTCCGCAAGCACCGAGACCACGCACATGTCCGGTTTACATGCCCCGAAACCGACGAGCGCTGCCGCCGCTAAGCCGGCGAATTGAGGACCCTTCGCAACCTCGTGGTATCCTCCGGTCGCTTTGGATTGTCGCGGCCTAGCCCTAGCCATCGCACTCGGACTTCTTCTTCCTTCGCTCTCCAACGCGCAGTCTGCCGACGAGTCCCGAACCGAAGCACGTGAAGCGTTCGTGCGTGCCGCTCAGGCTGCTGAAGAGGAACGCTGGGCGGATGCCCTTCAAGGATTCGAACAAGCCTATGTCCTGAGTGGCGTTCCAGTCGCGCTCTACAACGCCGCGATGGTGTTGCGCGCCATCGGTCGCCACAAAGATGCACGGGATGCATTCGACCGCTTGCTTCGGGATCACCCGGACTACGAGGGCCGCGAAGAAGCGGAAACGCTGCGCCGCGAAGAAGCTGCGCGCGTCGCGATCTTCGAACTCGCCAGTCTTGACCCCCAAGTTGATTACACCGTTCGACTCGACGGACGACGCGTTGAAGTCGACCGCGGGGCCACGGCAGACATCGAAACCGACGCAGGGAGTCACAACATCGAAGCCGAGCGGGAGGGGTACGAGACCTTCACCTGGGATGGCTCGATTCGAGACGGTGAACGACGCCGCATCGAAGTCGTCATGGAAGAGATCCAACGCGAGGCACGACGGCCTATTCGTCAGAGTCCGGCGTTTTGGATCATTACCGGCGTGGTGATCGTCGGTGCCGCTGTGCTGACTGGCATCTTGTTGCAGCGAGGTGCTCAGCTCGAACCTGAGACTGATAACGTCGTGAACCTGGATCCGTGATGCGCTTCGTACTTCTTCTCTCGCTCGCCGCGGCTTCCGCTGGGTGCAACTGTGTCGCCATCCTTGAAGGCGACCTCAGCGTTCCCCCTCGCCCCGAGCAGTACGACGATCTTTGGGTCTCGGTTGAAGTCATGCGTTCGTCGACACCCTTCGAAGAAGAGTGGGCGGGCACTGCACTCGAACCGATGCAGCTGACCAACGCACGTCAGCCGTACTTGTTTAGTGTGAAGACGGAGACGCCTGAGGGCGATCTGCACGTAAAGGTGCGATTTTGTCGCACACGTAGTTGTGACTTTCTCGACCCCGATTCTGCTTCGCCCGCCGATCCTCAATCCGAGATTTGGTACTTCGTCGAACAACCCTTCTATTTGAACGACGGAGCGGGGGACAGTCAGACTCGCTGGCAGCAGACGATCGAAGACATTCCGCGCTGCGAGCCTTGTAATACAGGGCTTTGCACGACGGGCACGTGCAACTCGCTAACCAACTTGTGCGAAACCAGCCCCGGAACCTGTGTTCAGAACCCGGTCATGTCTGACTGCACAGACATGTCTTCGCGACGTCCCACGTGGCGTTGTGAAGTCGACAAATGCTCTATTGAAGGCTGCATCAGTGGCACTCCGTCCGACTATTGTGACACCCTGCCCTCTGGGGAAGAGATTCACATCTGTGAGACGTGAGCATCGACACCAGCGCTAAACGCTCGTTGACGGGGTCGTCTGTACGACAACGGTTTGGGCGCTACCAGACCCTTTTTCGGATCGCTGGTGGTGGCATGGCAGAGGTGTACGCCGCGCGCATTCTCGGTGAAGGTGGATTCGAGAAGGTCGTCGCGCTCAAGCGCATGCTTCCGACCTTGGCGGAGGATGATCGCTTCGTCACGATGTTCCTCGACGAAGGACGCGTCGCGGCCAACATCAGCAGCCCCAACGTTGTTCAAACGCTCGACCTTGGACGCGCCGAAGACGACTCGCTCTACCTGGTGATGGAACTCGTGGTGGGCGTGCCGCTCTCGCGACTGCTTCGCGAGGTGCTCAAGAGTGGCAAGCACGTCGAGACACCCATCGCAGCAGAGATTCTCGCGCAAGCCGCGCAGGGTCTTCACGATGCGCACGAAGCGACAACGCCCATGGGGGACCCGCTCCATATCGTGCACCGCGATGTCTCTCCGCAGAACATTCTCGTCGACCGCGCAGGTCGCACACGCATCTTGGACTTTGGTGTCGCCCGAGCGATGCAGCGCAGCTCCCACACCCAAACCGGTGAGGTGAAAGGCAAGATGGCCTACTTCGCACCGGAGCAGGCCACTGGCGCACCGCTGGATCGGCGCGTCGATATCTGGGCGCTGGGTGTTGTCGCCTGGGAAACGCTGAGCGGACGTCGTCTCTTCAAGACGGAGAACCCGCTTCACACGTTGCAGAAGATTACGCAGGAGCCGATTCCCACGCTCTTGGATGTCCGTCCGACGATTTCGCCCAAGCTTTCGATTTGTGTGGCGAAAGCGCTGCGGCGTGATCCTGAACAACGCTACTCCACCTGTCGCGAGTTTGCTCAAGCACTTCGGGCCGCGTCGGGCGAGAAGCCCACCGCCGTTCAAATCGGCGCCTACGTGCAGGCCAACGGCGGAGAATCGCTTCGGAAGCTCGAAACCGGGCTGAAGATGGCGCTGACGGGCGACGACGAGGAACTCGACGCACTGCCTCCGATCAGCGGCAATACCGACTCGCAAAGCATGGAGCGGACGCCGCTCTCGCAGTCGCAGATCGTCGCGAGCACGACAGGCACACCGATCACGATGGATGTTGCTCCAAAGAGCAACAACACCAAGTGGTACGCGGCCGCCGTCATGCTCGTCGCTGCACTCGTCGGGGGTGTGGTCGCGTTCACGAGTGGCGACGATGCACCAGCCGAAGCGGTGAACGTGGCGGAACCGCCAGCGCAATCCGGGGAAACTCAAACCACCGAGACTGTCGACCCCGTCGATACGGTTGAGACTGTCGCGCAAACGGAGACGACTGAGACTGAAATCCCGGTTGGCGAACTTCCAGACGGTGAACTTCCTGATCCGGAACCGGTCGACACCATGGCCACTGAGATGCGCAACCGTTGGCGCGGGCGTGGGATGCGCAACGGCATGGTCGGCATGACGACGATGGAGCCGGTGACTATGGAAGCGACCATGGTACCGAACATGTCACCCACGACCGCTGCAGCGATGGCGCCTGCGATGACCCCCGCGATGACAGAAGCCATGGATGCACCCATGACTCGAATGGTTCTTCGTGGCGTCGGTGAGTTTGACGCCTTCGACATGGACTGATGCCCGAGCCCGTTGAAGTTCGCGCTCCGGAAGGTGCGCGCATGATGGAGATCGAGTGGGATGACGGTGTCGTCTCGCATCTTCCGCACGCGTTGCTGCGAGGGTTTTGTCCCTGCGCCGAGTGCCAGGGTCATCATGGACCCGTGCGTTGGGTGGAGCCGAAGAACCTCGAACTCAAAGACTTGGGAGAAGAGGGTCAGTACGCGTTGCGCTTGACCTGGGGAGATGGTCACGCGAGCGGGATATACACCTTCGAATTCTTGCGGGAGCTTGGAGGGTTGTATGGGGTTGCCGCTACGGAGTGGCCGTCACATAGCTTTGGCCGCTGATCCCTTCTTCCCCTTTCCCGCGAAGCCGTTCGAGCGTTCGACCAACGCGGACCGACTTTTCCATTCCCTTTCCCTTTCCCATTCCCGCCGAGCTGCAGGTGGGCTCTCCGCGCGTGAGCGGGTCCCTGATTGCTGGACGGGAAAGGGAATGGGAAAGGGAATGGAAACGAACGTGCTCTGCTTCGCGTCGCTTGCAGTTCGTCGGCTTGGGAAGCGAAGCGCTGGACCTATCGATATCTGCTTCTAGGGAAGAGGAATAGGAAGAGGAAAGGGCCGTTTGGAGCAGCGAGCCACCCGCACAGCCACGGCTAGCCCTTTCCTCTTCCTCTTCCTTTTCCCCCGAAGCGATTCGAGGAACGTGGGCGCAAGCGTCTTCCCAAGACCAAGACCAAGACAAGCCCGACGGGTGGCCGGATCGGATGACGGCGCTATGCTCCCGCCCGGATCATGAAGGTCACTGAACACCTCGCCCAAGCAAAGCGCCCGCTCATCAGTTTCGAGCTCATCCCGCCCAAGCGCGGCGGCAACGTCCGCGACTTGATGACGGTGATCGACGATCTGATGAAGCACGACCCTCCCTTCATCGACATCACCAGCCATCCGGCTGAGGTGGTGTACGACGAAACACCCGAGGGCATTCAACGCACGATCAAGCGCAAGCGACCCGGAACACTTGGTGTCTGCGCCCTGATCCAGAACAAGTACGACGTTGACGCCGTTCCCCACGTGCTCTGCAACGGGTTCACGCAGCAAGAGACCGAGGACTTCCTCATCGAGCTGCGCTACTTGGGCATCGACAACATCCTCGCAATCCGCGGCGATGACAGCGGATACCGCAAGCCGCTCACCGGCGGTCGCACGCGCAACACCTACGCCAAAGACCTGATCGAACAGGTCGCGGCCATGAACAAGGGCAAGTATCTCGACGCGTACCTCGACGCTGCGCCCACCGAGTTTTGCGTGGGTTGCTCGGGCTACCCCGAGAAGCACTTCGAGTCGCCGAACATCGAATCGGACATCCGCCGCACCAAAGAGAAGGTCGATGCGGGCGCCGAGTACATCGTGACGCAGATGTTTTTCGATAACCGCCACTACTTCCGCTACGTCGAAGCGTGTCGTGCGGCGGGCATCAACGTGCCCATCATTCCGGGTCTCAAGGTCCTGACGGCGCGTCGTCAGCTCAAGAGCATCCCGCGCACGTTCCACTGCGAGATCCCCGAGGCTCTGTCCAAAGAACTCGAGAACGCGGACAAAAAGCACGTGTTCGAGATCGGTGTTCAGTGGGCGGTTCAACAGAGTCGAGAGCTGCTCGATAAGGGCGTCCCGAGCGTTCATTTCTACGTGATGAGCAGTGCAAAAGCGGCCAATGCCGTCCTGGAACAGCTCGATCTCTAGGACTGGACCCGAGCCCTCGATAAGTCCTTGCCGGGTCCCCTCCCGCATGTCAGGTTGCCGGTCCTTATGAGCGTTGGTGAAGCGATTCAGTGCAAGCCGGTCGAGGTTCAGGTCGGCGAAAAAGGTGTCGAGCGTGCGGTCAAGCACCTCAAGCGCAAGATGGCGGCGGAGGGCATCCTTCGTGAGCTCAAGCGTCGTCGTCACTACATGAAGCCCTCGGTTCGCCGTCGGAAGAAGGAAGCCGAAGCTTCCCGCCGTCGTCGTAAGCGCCTCAAGCAGATCGATACCGGTCGCGAGCGCTTCTAAACCGCCAAACGCTTAATGCACTAAGCCCTGCTCTTCGGAGCGGGGCTTTTTTGTGGCCGCTACGCGGGGGCGACCTTTTTAGTGGGAAATTTTGAAACTTGAAATTTCATTCTTGCGTGATCGAGCGACGAGCAGAATGGCGGACCAAAGCGGACCAAAGCCTACTCAATACGCCGACCCGGCGACCAATCCAGAATGCGATCGGTTCGTGTTTCCAAAAAGCGCGCAAGACGGAAGAAATCGCTCTGCGACTCGATGTAGCGAACCTTCGCCAACATCGACTTCGGATCGATCAGATCACCAAAGGGCACGTACCGGAGATCCAGCTGCCCCGACACGCTAATCATGTGCCCGTCGAGACCTTCCTCGACCAACGCACGATACGAACCCACGCCCAGCTGCGCCCCCAACATCACGTCAAACGCGTGCGGCGGTGAACAACGGCTCTCGTAACCTAGCTGCACACCACTGATCTTCTTGCGCTGATCGTGCAGCTCCATGTAGCGCTCCGACACTCTCTGCGCGACGAGCTTGCCCAGATCCAGTTTGCCGTGCGCAACGTGTCCGTGCTGATCGCGCGGTAAACGTTCGAGCATCGCTTCGGGCAACAGTTCTGCGAGCCCCTCCGCCAGCACAATCGTTCCGTAGTGCTTTCCGAGTTGTTCGCGATGACGAATCAAACTGATGATTCGGTCGCACAACGCGGTCATCGAAAGCTTGCCCTCCTCGTCGCTCAGCGAGGCATCCACGTCTTCGGGTGCCACCACCAGATTGGCTTCGCCGGCAATCGAAACGCCGTACGACACCCACCCCGACTTGCGACCCATGGTCTCCACGATGAAGTAGCTGCTGGTGGCGATCGCATCGGCGCGCAGGTTGAGCAGCTCCTTCGTGAGCACATCCACGGCCGTAAAGAACCCAAACGTGAAGTCGATCCCGCCGTAGTCGTTGTCGATGGTCTTGGGAATGTGAACGATGCGAACCCGCCGCGCGTCGTCGGGAAGACGATTCTGCAGTTCGTACAGGAAGTTCGCTGTGGTGAGCGTGCCGTCTCCACCAATCGTGATCAGCGCGTCGATCTCCAAATCAACGAGCGCTTTGTACACGTTGCGAAGCTTCTCGGACTTGATGGGATCATCGAGATCATCAAACGACGTCAGTCCCTGACCGGGATGCGCGCGCGCAGTCCCGATCAACACGCCGCGTGCGTTGCGCAGCCCCGAAAAATCCCGCGGCTCAAAGATGCGGTAGTGCTCGTCTGGCAAGAGTCGGCGCGAGACCGGGTGGTACTCCTGCAAGTTGGAGAACCCATGAAAGAAGCCCACTACCTCGTGGCCTTCTCCCACAAATGCGCTGGCCGCGGCACCGATGACTGCATTGGCTCCGGGCGCGGGTCCGCCCGAGAAAACAATCCCGACGCGCTTCACTTCAGGCTGGGTCATGCCCCCCGACTAGAGCACATCTATGCAGGGTGCGCGAGACGGGTAACAATGAGCGTCGAGATGAAGCTCGTCGCCCTCTTCATCACGCTTTGTGTGAGCTCCACAGCCCTCGCCGACACGACCTTTCGGGTTCGATTTAGCGTCGCCCAAGTCGAAGGTTCACCGGTGCGCGACCGAGCGTGGATCGACGAACAAATCGCTCGCGCCAACACCATCTTTGAACCCGCCAGCATCGACTTCGAGGTCGCCGAGGTCGACGCCCTTGTGGATGAAGAAGGTCGTTGGCCCGAAGACTTGGTGACTCGCGCCGACCGCCACAAACTCGGCCCCTTGGTTCAACCCGACGTCATCAACGTCTTCGTCGTTCGGAGCATGGCCGACGTCGATATCGAAGGTCGCTTCATCCGCGGTGTGCATTGGCGCAGTCGTCGCGGTGGAAGCCCACGGCACTACGTGATTCTCTCGTCGATCGCCGGACCCACAGTACTCGCTCATGAACTGGGTCACTTCTTCGGAAACCCGCACAGCGACACCCCTGGCAACATCATGAGTTACCTGCGCGGTGAAGGTCCGCCCTTCTTCGACACGCAGCAGCTGCGTCGCATTCGCCGTTTCAAGCAGCGGTTCATACGGACCCGCGAACTCATCCCGGCTTAGCAGGCTGAAGAAGCTAGGGCGCGACGATCGACCAGATGCGATCCATCTCGCGCACAAACGAGTCTGCAACCGCGGCGTCGGCAATCCACAAACTGGTGCCCGAGTCATCCCAGCTTCGCGCGGTGTAATCCACGCTGCCGGCAAGCACGGTGGCTCCGTCGGCCACCAACACGCGGTGTCCCATCGATGCTGCGCGCACTTCGACGCCCGCATCACGAAGGGTCTGCACGGCCGGATCACTCGATGCGCCAAGCCCCACCAGAACACGCACCGTGACACCCCGATCGCGTGCCTCGAGAAGTGCGTTGGTGATTTCGAAGCGATCGTAGTCCCGCATCATCAAATCCAAGCGAATCGTTGCCGCGCCGATTTCGCGAATCACGTCGTTGAACCAGTTGGGTGCCACGCCAGCCGGTTCTTGCGGGCTGAAGTACAGCGCAAACACGCCGCCAAAACGGGGATCCTCAATGGGTACCGGCCCAAAGTTCCGATCAAAGAACATGCGAAAGAACACATCCTCGAACGCAAACACCGTCTCAGCGTCTTCCACGACCAACGAGTGATTGAACTGGTCGCAAAACGAGGGCTCGGTCAGATCGGCCGACGAGGTCCACGTGCGAAGCGAATCGAACGTCATGAAGTTGTGCCGCATTCGCTCGGGGCGACCGTCCAGCACAATCTCGACGCGGGGATGGCTCGCCAACGCGTTGAGCGCACAGTCGTAGGTCGATCCATCAAAGGGACACGTGCCGTCGTCCGTCACAATATCGATCTCGAGGTCCGCGTCCGCATCCAAACGCTGCATCATCGCGTCGACCAAACAGTCCCATTTCACGTCGTAGAGCGCGGCATGCACGCTGGTATCGGCACACGCCAACGCCTGCATCAACTCTTGTCCAAAGTTCGCGTCATCGGGCGAGAACACCGGACCCAACGTGATGCCGTCGCACACGGCCGGGAGTTCGGGGCACTCGCATTCGATACCTGCATCCATCCCGCTGTCGGTGCCGCTGTCGAACGCGGAGTCCATTGCTGGCACGTCGGTACCGGGGACATCGATCGGCGCATCGACCCCCGGCACATCTTGTGCGGTGTCGACAGCTGCATCGACTTCGGGCGTGGAGTCGTCCCCACACGCGATCAGCAAGATGCAGACCCAAGCGAACCTCACGAGCAAAACTCCTCGCAGTACGACCAGCCCATCTGCACTTCACGCGGTGGGTGGTCGACGATGAACTGAACCAAACGATCGGGGTCGTCGTCGATCGTCATCATGTCGGCGTAGTCACGTCCTTCGGACAAGCGATCAAGCAGCGCTTTGACGGGGTACTTCTTGGTCCAGTAGTCCACCCCATAGAGCGCCATCGGACTGATCATGCTCTGCACGGTGCCGTAGTGGTTCTGTGCTGCATCCTGGAAGATCTCCTGCACCGTCCCTGCCTTACCGGGTGCAAAGAGGATCCCGTGTGTGGCGATCGTGACCAAACCTTCTTCGCGCACGCTGTTCGCAAAGTACTTGGCCACGTGAGAGGCAAACGCGTTCGGTGGCTCGTGTCCGTAGAACCAAGTCGGAATGCCAACGCTGGTTCGCGGCTTGGGATTCGGAAAGCGCTCACGCACTCGAAACGCTGCAGAAAGCCAATCGCGATGGTTGTACTTGGGGGCTTCGGCAAGGATTGCAATCGCATCTTCCAAACCATCTTGGTCGGCGAAGTACACCCCAAGGTGCGTTGCTTCCATGGCACCTGGACCACCACCGCTGGCCATCAGGTATCCGCGACGCGCTAACTCCGCACTCATGCTCGCTACCGCGCGATACGAATCGGAAGCACGCGACATCGAATGTCCGCCCATGATCGCGACGACTTTTTGACCGTGCACCAACTCGTCGAGCGAGTCGGTGATCGCATGATCGTGAAGTCGACGTGCAAGCGTTTCGTGAATGGTCGACGCCGCCGCACCGCCGGTCTTCTTCCAGTGCGCGTAGATCTTCGCGTCGGGCGTGTGGCAGTAGGTGCAAGGGTCGTTGACGTCGAAGCCGTCGAACAACGCGTCGACCGTGTAGAGCGAAGCGGGATACGTCGTGTACGGAACGTCGGGAAGTTCTGGAAAGACCAATGCGCCTCGCGCCATCAACGAACTGGAGAGCTCGGCTGAGAGCGAACAACCCATGAAGATCGTTCCCGCCACGGAAACGTTGCCGAGTTTGTCCGCGAAGGGCTGGAGGTCGATGGATTGAACCGCAACGTTTTCCAACGTCCCTTGGTTCAGTGCGGCGGCAAGCGTGTCGGCCTCGTGAAGCTCTTGCATGTGCCGGTTATAGCCTGAGAGGATGATTTGGTGGGTCGCTGGAGCGACGTTCGCGATGGTGCACGCGACGTCTACGACATCTTCCGAAGGGCACGAAACGTCGGCGAAATCGTCCGCGCGGTCATCCCGCGTTTAGGGGCGAAGGTCGTGCTTAACGAGGAGGGCGAAGCGAAGCGCATGGATGCGGGCGAGCTGGTTGCGGCCCTCAAACTGGCGACAAACACGCTCCGTGGCCATGTCGATGACAAGGGCAAGGTCGACTACCGAAGACTCCGAGCGACCAAGTCGTTTGAAGAGGTCATTCAGCTCGCTCCGGCATTGCGTCACGTCACACCGGAAGACCTACCCACCGACGACGATCGCATCGCGTTCTTTGTGAACCTCTACAACGTGCTTTCGATTCACGGTGTGCTCGCGTTTCAGATCGACGAGTCGGTCATGGAAGTACCCTCGTTCTTCGGGCGCGTGTCCTATCAAGTCGGCGACGTGGTGCTCTCGTTGGACGAGATGGAAAACGGAGTATTGCGTCGCAACGCGGGTCACCCTGCCACGCGTCGGCCAACGCTTGCGGACGACTCGCCAGCGCACGCGTACTCACCGTCCTTGATCGACCCACGCATTCACATGGCGTTGGTGTGCGCGTCGACCAGTTGCCCACCGGTTGCGTTCTACGATCCCGACAAGCTCGACGACCAGTTGCGTATGGCCAGCGCGAACTACGTCAACACCGACGTACGAGTGCTTCCGAAAGAGGTCCGTCTGCCCATGATCTTTCGCTACTACGCCGTGGATTGGGGCGGTGCGACAGGGATTCGAAAGTTTCTGCTCGAGCACGCGGACCAGGAGCTGAACAGCCAGCTGCGCCAGGCCTTCGCGAGTGACCGACCGTGGGTGTACGACCGGTACGACTGGGGTCTCAACGCGAGCGCGCGATGAAGGTCGCGACCCTCAACATCTGGAACAAAAGCGGGCCGTGGGCCGCGCGCACCAAGCTGATCGTGCACGAGATGGGACGCTTGGACGCCGACATAATCGGGCTTCAAGAAGTTCTCGAACTGCGGCGTGGCGATCTGGTGATGAACCAAGCCGACGAGCTACGCGGCAACCTGCATCGCGTGTATTCCGCCGCGCACAACGTGACTTCGAGTTGGGGCAAGGACAACAAGCTCTACTTCGGCAACGCGGTGCTGAGTCGATGGCCGATTCTCCGACACGAAAGCATGGAGCTTCCGGGCGCGGATGAGAGCGACCAGAAGCGCAGCCTTCTGCATGCCGTCGTCGATGCTCCCTTTGGTCCTGTGGATGTGTTTGTCACACATCTCAACTGGAAGCTGCATGAAGGCTGGATTCGTCAGAAGCAGATTTTGTTCATCGTCGATCAGATCATGAAGCGTGCACCCGTCGATGGTCGCTACCCACCCATCTTGATGGGCGATCTGAACGCGGAACCACAGAGCGACGAGATTCGATACTTGGGCGGCTACACCAACCTAGGCCGAGAGCGCACGATTCGCTTTCAAGACATGTGGGACTACACGACGCAGGAGCGTTCGGCGACGTTTGACGGAACGCGCAATCCCTTCGCAGCGTTGGTGCACGAACCGCCGCGTCGACTGGACTACATCTTTGTGCGCGGTCCCGACGAGAAGGGTCGCGGACGACCCACCGAAGTGCGGCTGTGTTTTGATCAGCCGGAGGACGGCGTGTATTGCAGCGATCACTTTGGCGTGATGGCTGACCTTGTCGTGTAAGTGTGGGTTTACGCTCTATTCATTAATTTTGTGGAAGATTCGAAGTCGAGGGAGGCCCAGACGAAAGAGAGCGCGGTAGACCGAAATTAAATCTGGGTGTCGCGACTCCGAGGTACCCATGAAAATGACAGCTCACCTTGAGTCTTGCGCCTTCGAAACTTCCACTAAAAAATAGAGCGACCTACTCCGTACAGCTCACCCTCGCGTCGAACTCTCGCGACGGGCTTCCCCTCCGTGTTGCCGTTCGCGAGGTCTCGCCGGCCTGCACCGTGACCCGCTGCTCTTCCGGATCCACGTTCGTCGCCACACGGCACTGCACCGCTTCGTCGCACCCGTTTCGGATCACCACGATGTGGGTGTGACCGTACGCCTGGTAGGGCGCTTCTTTCGTCACCTCCACACAACTCGGCACTTCGGTCTGATCCGCAGCAAGAACCACCAAGGGCAACGCGAGCACAACGATCGGGACGAGGAAACGCATGGTCCAAGCATATCGACGCTCTCCAAATGCTGCTATTCATTGACCATGTTGTTGCGTGCTGTCGTCATCGCCGCCCTTCTCGGATGCGGCGGAGAACCGGAAGAAGCCGCTCCCGTTGAACCTCCAACGGAGACGCCAGCAGAGGCCGAAACCGAGATCGAAGACGAAGAAGAGGAACTCGAGGAAGAGGACGACACGCCGCCCTCGTTCACGCGCGCTGAACTCGACGCGATGGAACGCCCTCAGCTTGAGGAAGCTTGCTACGCCGGCAGCCAAGCCGCCTGCGACCGACTCGGCCACTAGTACTCTAGAACTCGTCTTGAAAAGGGTCTTCGGTTTCGATCAACCGAAAGCCCCGATCATCAGACATGTCTGAGTCCGCGGAGGACGATGGCTCTGCGGTCGATGCCGCCGGATTTTCGCGCATCCGGTTTCGCGGCGTGCGTCTCGAAGATCGTCGTGGCTCCGCTTCCGTCCCTGCGTCCGCTTCGTTATCGGTTTCCTCGATGGGCTCGACAGGCTCTGAAGGATCCGCAGCGGGCTCCGGAGTGGGATCGGCCGTGGCCTGAACCGGCTGCGCCAAAGGCTGAGCAGGTGGCGCGATCACGGTCACAGCATCCGATGTAGATTCTGCCGGTTCTTCGCGCGCCATAAAGAAGAGTCCCGCACCCGCGATGCCCAGAAACACCGCCAAGCCCGCGATCGCTCCGATCAACCAATGCGAAGGTCGCTTCGGAGCAGATGCCGGCGCGTTCATCGGCCGCGCCGACTCTTGCGCCACAGGCTCCATGAAGACGTTCGGCGTGCTCACCACGTGTCGCGGAGCTTCCACCCACTCCATCGTGAATCGCTGCAACGCTTGGGCGGGTTCGGTGGTGAGCTCTTGCGTGTTGAGCGCCATCTGCACCGGAACCATGAGCCGACGCGCCTGGTCCTCGAGTTCGCCTCCCAGCGTTGCCATCAGAAGTGCGGCGCACGCAGCGTCATCAAACTCTTGAGCGCTTGGAACCGCTCGCTGCAGCATCTGCCGAAGTTTGCGGCCAGTCGGCGGCCGGATATCGGGATTCACGGCGAGTGTCTGCATGACGACCGAGTCCAACTCGCGAGTGGTCTTCGCAAACTGACTGGGCGGTGGAATGTCGCCTTCTTGGATGCGCTTGAGCACCACCATGTCGTCCGACTCGCTAAACAGGCGCCGGTTCGTCAAGCACTCCCACAACACGACGCCCAGCGCGAAGAGATCGCTACGACGATCGACCTCGCCGTTGATCTGCTCTGGGCTCATGTAGCGCAGCTTGCCCTTGATCTTGTGACCTTCGGTACGGTGCAGACGATACGCGGCTTTCGCGACGCCAAAGTCGATCACCTTCACGCCGCCGTTCGCCGACAAGATGATGTTCTGCGGGCTCACGTCGCGGTGCACGACCCCAAGCGCTCGGCCTTGCGCGTCTCGAGCTTCGTGCGCTGCGTGCAGTCCATCCGCAACGGCACAGGCAATCGCCACCGCTGCATCCGGAGTCAGCTGGCGTCGTATCTGCGCCAGGTCGCGCAAGAGTGCTGCGAGCTCAACGCCGTGCACGTACTCCATGACCATGAAGAAGCAGCCGTCTTCTTCACCGAGCTCTTCCACTCCCACCACGTTGGGATGCTGGATGCGTGACGAAAGCCGCGCTTCGTCGATAAACATTTGCTGAACGTCGGTCTTGCCGCGCAGCGAGTCTCGAATACGTTTCACGACAACCGGTCGACTAAATCCCGCGGCGCCGGTTTTCGTGCCGAGGTACACATCGGCCATCCCACCGCTGCCGAGCTTCGCAACGATGTCGTAGGCACCAATGCGCGAGACCTTGCTCATGGGCTAACGCGACTCCGGCGGGCCGCTACTTCGGTTGCTCGCGTTTCGCGGGTCCACGCTGACTTCGTCTCGACCCTCGGTTCGCACCTCTGCGTTGAACCGTCGGGCACCGGAGCGCACAACGATGCGGTGAGTGCCTGGCAGCACTCGCACGCGAAGTCGACGTCGGCGCTGATTCTGATTCCGATTGCCAGCCTCGACTTCCACTCCGTTGATGAAAACCTGGTCACCGCGTCGCACCGATACGATCAGAGTGCCCGGGCGCCGAAGAGAGTCCAAGGCCGAGTCGACTTCAGCCCGCAAAGCATCGGGAACGTTGGGGTGATCACGAAGAAGCTGCACAAACATTTGGCGTGCCTCTTCTAGATTTCCCTGCTGTGCAGTCACGCTTGCGAGGTTGAACAAGATCGTCCCATCGGCGTGACATGCGTACGCCAAAGCAAGTGCATCGGCGGCGCGACCGAGTTCGTTCTCACGGGCAAAGCGCATTCCCCGCCGGTAGTGCTCGCGCGCTTCGTCATCGTCGCAGCGCTCGGTAGGCGTGGGCGTGGGTGTTGGAAGGACCAGTGTCTCGGGTTCACTCGGCGTGGGTTCTGCAGCTACCGGCTCCATGATTTCCGGTGGGGTGTCGGTTTGAAAGTACGAGCGTGCAAACGCGTCGCCGCCGACTGGACCCGTGAACAACGCAAACGCAACCGCTGTCTCGGGCGGCCCTTCCAAGCGCACGTCCATGCTGCGTGCGTCGTCCTCTGCGCAAACCGAGATCCACGACGCACCGTCGGATTGCTCGCTTTCCTGGAGGCCGACGTGGACCGACACCAGTTCATCGCTCAGCGCAACAGCCGTCAGGCAACTGTTGGGCTCGAGCTCATGCGAGCGCGTCCACCCGTCGTCGCTGAGCGTCAACTCGAGCCAGCCATCTTCGTGGAGGATCAGCCCTTCGTTGCGCAGACCGGAGTTCACGTCACGCAACGTGGCTTGAAGTCCAGGGCCTGCTGCTGCCGTGCCGCCGCAGGCCAAACAAACGCTGAGCGCAAGCGATCTCACCGTGCTCGCACTCTTGCACGTTCACCTGCTCAGGTCTTGGGAAGACGCGTGCGCCGGCACCGTTTTTTCAGCCACCGCTTAGGATCATTCGCTCTCGGCGGTGGACACCCAGAGTCGAGGATCGATCTCGACGGTCTGCGTGGAACGTAGCTGCACGCGCACCTCGTGGCGTTCTCCGTCCGGACTGCGTAGCAACACGCGATGGCTACCCGGCATCGCGACCACCTCGGCATGCTGGCCTTCGAACGAGCAGCGAACCTCGTTGACGAAAAGCTGATCCCCGCGAGCGACCCGAATGCGAATTGTGCCTGGCCGGAGAAGCCGATCGAGCGACTCTTGAACTTGAGTCCGCCGTTCATCCGGCAAGTTCGAATGGTCGCGCAGCAGCTGAACAAACATTTCCCGCGCTTCCTGTTCACGACCGCGCTGCGCAGTCACCGTCGCAAGGTTGAACAGGATCGTTCCGTCCGCATGACACGCGTATGCCAATGCCAAGGCGTCACCCGCCTCCGCAAACTTCTCTTCGCGCGCGAGTTCCATGCCGCGTTGATAATGCCCACGGGCCTCGTCTTCGCCACACGCGTTCTCCTGCATCAGAAGTGTCGTGGGGACTTGTTCGGCCTCGGGCACGGCGTACCGAAAGTGTTCGGCGAGCAGGACGTGAGCGTTCGCTTCAGGCATCCCGATGAAGAGACCCACCACCACGCGTCCGCGCCCCTCGCCCTGCAAGGTCACCGGCACTGGCCCGTCGGTGGGCACGCAACCCACCAGCCACGAACCTTGGGCGGTCGAAAGCCCCGTCGCGCCGCCCGCTTCGATCTGAATCGAGGGATCCGAGACGATCACCGCCAGGCATTGTCCCGCTCGCAGGTAGTGCTCGTCGGTGCGGGTGCCTCGCGCGTCCAGACGCACCGCAACCCACGGCCACGCGACTCGATACCCGGCGTCGAGCAGAACCTCCTGTGCGCCCGGTGGAGCCGGCGGCAGGTCGCGACGCGGACTGCCTGCGCAAGCGACCAGGATCACGATGGCCAAACGCCACATGCGGCGGACTCTAGCGCAGATCTCTGTGATCTCGACGGCTTGACCTCCGTGCGGCCGGGACTACCGTGCGCTGGTCCCGCGGACGGAAAGGCACACGAAGCGTGGCGCGATTTATCGACGAGCTGAAGCGAACCCACACCTGCGGAGAGCTTCGCCAAGATCACATCGACCAAGAGGTTGTCCTCTTTGGCTGGGTTCACAACCGCCGAGATCACGGCGGCTGCATCTTCATCGACCTTCGCGATCGCGAGGGACTGACCCAGGTTGTATTCGATCCCGCGACGAAGTTCCCCGAGGCGGATCGCGCACGCGGCGAGTGGTGCCTCGGCATCCGCGGCAAAGTGCGTGATCGCGGAACCAAAGACGACGGCGGCTCGCTGCACAACCCGAACCTGGCCACCGGCGCGATCGAAGTTGTCGCGCTCGAGATGGCGATCTTCAACGAAGCGCAAACCCCGCCCTTCCAGATCGAAGACGACATCGACACCAACGAGGACAAGCGTCTCGCGTACCGCTACCTCGACCTTCGTCGTCCGCAGCTGCAGAAGAACTTGGTTCTTCGGTCCAAGCTCAACCAAGCCACGCGCGAGTACTTTCACGCCAACGGGTTTCTCGAAGTCGAAACGCCCTACCTGGTGAAGTACACCCCAGGTGGTGCACGAAACTTCTTGGTGCCTGCGCGGCTCTACCCAGGAAGCATGTACGCACTCGCCGAAAGTCCGCAGCTCTACAAGCAGCTGCTGATGGTGGGTGGCTACGACCGCTACTTCCAGATCGTGCGCTGCTTCCGCGACGAAGCGCTGCGCATCGACCGTCAGCCCGAGTTCACCCAGATCGACATCGAGATGTCGTTCATCAACCAGGACGACCTCTTCACGATGCTCGAAGGCCTCGTGGTGCGTCTGTGGAAGGAACTGGGCGTCGATCTCACCGAGCGTTATCCCGACGGGAAGTTCCCGCGGCTCAACTTCTACGAGTCGATGCGCCGCTTCGGAAACGACAAGCCCGACATGCGTTTCGGACTCGAGCACATCGAGTTGACCGAGCTCATTGTGGAGCACGGCGGTGGTGGCGTGCCGCTGCTGGAGCCTCTTGCCAGCAAGTTCAAGGACGGCACCTACCGACTCGAACTGCCCGAAGAGATCGTCAAAGCGATCCGCGTCCCGGCCGAGCACAAGCTCAGCCGCAAGGACACCGACTTGCTGGAGAAGCTCTGCAAGCAAAACGGCGCCAAGGGCCTGGCGCGCGCCAAGGTCAACGAAGACGGTGCGTGGACGCAGAGCCCCTTTGCCAAGACGATCAGCGACGAACTTCGGCTCGCGATCAACAAGGCGTGCGGCGCTGAAGCTGGCGACCTCCTGCTCTTCCAGTTTGGTCCCGAAGGTGTCGTGCACACCGTCATGGACAAGCTTCGCGTTCACCTCGGCAAGAAGTTCGGGATGATTCCCGAGGTTGGCACCGACGGAGACTGGAACTTCCTGTGGGTGGTCGAGCCACCGCTCTTTGAGCGAGACGGCGACGGTTGGGCTGCGGCTCACCACGTGTTCACGCGTCCCCACGACGAAGATGTCGAGAAGCTCGGCACCGACCCCGGCATGGTGAAGTGCTACCGCTACGACCTCGTGCTCAACGGGTTCGAGATCGCCGGTGGTTCCATTCGTCTGCACAAACCCGACGTTCAAGCCAAGGTGTTCGAAGTCATCGGCCTGACGGACGAAGACGCACGCGACAAGTTTGGTTTCCTCCTGGACGCGTTGACCTACGGTGCACCTCCGCATGGGGGCATCGCCTTTGGCATGGACCGCGTCGCAATGCTCGCGTGCCAGACCGAGTCGATTCGCGATGTGATCGCGTTCCCCAAGACCCAGCGCGCCAACGATTTGATGACCGGCGCACCGGGACTTGTGGACGACAACCAGCTCGAAGAGCTGTCGATCCGCGTCGTGAAGTCCGAGAAGTCTGAGAAGTCCGAGAAGTCTGAGTCGTAGTAGTCGTGATAATCTCGACCACGCGTGAGTGTGGTCGTCACCACAGAAGGTCGATACGAACTCGTTCGGGAGCTCGCTTCAGGCGGAATGGCTACCGTCTATGAAGCCCGCGCCACGACCGCCGGTGTTGGTCGCACGGTCGCGCTAAAGCGCATTCACCCGCACTTGTCCAAGGACGTCAGCTTTCGCGAGATGTTCTTGGACGAGGCGCGGATCGTTTCGCAGATCAATCATCCGAACGTCTGCCGCATCTTGGACTATGGAGACGGCGCAGATGGTGCATTCATCGTCATGGAGCTGCTGACGGGAACCACAGTACTCCGCGTGCTCAAGGCTCTCGTGACGCGGGCTCCAAGTGACCAAGACTGCTTCCGCTTCGTCACCACGCTGATCATCGAAGCGGCCGAAGGTCTTCATGCGGCGCACGAAGCGAGAAACGAGGATGGAGAACCTTTGGAGATCGTCCATCGTGATGTCTCTCCGTCGAACTTGTTTCTGACCAACGCCGGCGAAGTGAAGGTGCTGGATTTTGGCATCGCCAAAGCACGCAATCGCATCCACCAAACCATGCCGGATGAGGTCAAAGGCAAGTTCTCGTACATGTCACCCGAGCAAACACACGGACGTGCTGAGCGCCGGTCAGACATTTGGGCGCTTGGTGTGATTCATCACCAGCTTCTGACCTTGCGTCCGCTCTTTCGTCGCGCGACGCAGCCAGAAACGATACTTGCCGTCCTCAACGGACCGATCCCCCGTCCCGATGAGATCAGACCTTCGCTCGCAGATCTCCCGTGCGACATCGCGTTGATCGCACTGCAACGAGACCCCAACGACAGACCATCCACTGCACTGGAGTATGCGGATCGGCTTCAACTTGCACTCCAGCCACTCGGTGGCCCGATGTCGCGACGCGAACGCCAAACTTATGCAGACGCTCTCCTTGCCAGAGACGACGAGAAGAGTGACGCACCGAAGCGGGCCCAACCGGAACCGGTGGAAGGTACGCTCGAGGAAATCTCGATCGACGTTTCAGAGCGGTTGTCGCGGACCAACATTCAACGACCGCGGCGCTCTCGAACGCTGCCCATCATCCTCAGCACGCTGGTTCTGTTGAGCGTCGGTACATGGGCGGCATGGCCCTCAGATACAACAGCAACGGCTTCCACCGAAGCCGAGGGTGCCGAAGAGCTCGCTGCAGTTGGGACGCCTCCTGAACCCACGACTCCTGGTGAGCCTGCGGAAGAGACTCCCGCTTCGGAACCGGTCCAAGAGACTCCGCCTTCGGAACCGACCCAAGAACCGGTGCGACCAACCATGTCGACTGGTCCCTCCGAGATGGAGACATCGCCGCGGGATGAACCGCGACGGCCACCGCAGATGCAACCGATGGAGGAAGTCCGCGAGGCAGAACCACCGCTCGAAGGACCGCCGGGAGAGTTTGTGGTTCCGAACGGTATCGCCGTTTGTATCGACAACTGTGCAGGTAGGAACCGAGCTGTCGGAGGGCTGGTGCCAGCAAGGCGAAGTCGACCACCGGGCGAGTACACGATCTATCAGATTCCGTATGCGGACAGCGCCGCGCAGGTCCCAGACAGGCTCGTTCGCAAAGTCATCCCGTTAGCTCCCGGCCAACGACTCAATCTCCGGCTGCATTTTCAGCCGAGGTAGGCGTCATCGCACGCTTACCTCCGTGTCATCCCCGCGGGTGAAACCGTCGGTGAGCACCCACGCAAACCCAAACCCAATTGCTCCTGCGACGACCACAACAGCGATTGTCGCGAGAGTGACATACAGAAATGTTCGATCTTTGGGGAGCGCTTCGACGTGCAACGAAACCGGGGAGTCCGGTGCTCCGCGACGACCCACGACCGCGCCTCCGACACCCAACGCTTCGAGGGTGAAGTCGAGATTGATCGGCTCGTGTGGGTCGCCAAGCTCAAGTTGGTCGTCTGAGCCGAGAAGACGCAGTGGTGCACCCTCAAGCGCAGCGCGGATTCGAACGCCGTGCACCAACCGACCCGGATCGCCATCCACCCGGGAAACCAAACGCGCAACCCGAACACCGTCGACGACTTCGCTCGCGACTTCTACATCCAGGGCGAGCTCGGGACTGCTCTCACGCACTTCGGCATAGCGTGCTTGGACCGGAGGTGGCGCAAGTCCCGCCTCGAGCTCTGCATCGAGGGTTGCAAGGCCAGCGAGTGAACGCTCCAACTGACCGAGCTCACCATTTGCGTAGGCAAACGCTGCGCGCAACTGGGTCATCCGAGAGAGCTGCGCCCGACTGATCGTTTCACACTGAAACGCTTGGTCGAGCAACGTACTTGCCTGTTGGATAGCCTCATCAGCAAGCGCTTGGTCGATGGCGACAAGGAACTCTTCAGCAGTGGTCGGTTCGTGCTGAGTGTCCTGGCGTTGCGCGTCTTGCTCAACTTCTTCGACTTCGGAGCCGGGAGACTGAGCGAATCCAGGGATGCTGAACAAGCTCAACAACAATGCCGTCAACCTCATGGACACACCGGAGGATTGGGGTCGAGCGTCGAGGTGTTCCCAATTCCGAGCAAAGGACTGGGTGTCCCGTCGACGACGAAGTCCGCGAGTTGTGAGCAAACCACGGCCGAATCATCAAGTCGGATCACGCAGCTCACTCCGTCAGGACCGGCGACGAAGTCACCGACGTTTTCGACGTCGAGTAGCTCTGCCGATGCAAATCGGTACTCGTCACCTGACAGTGAAAGCCTCCCACACTCGACGCCACCTTCATTGCGCAGAACACAGATGTGATCTTCGCCAACCGACACATCCAAAGCTTTCAGTTCACCCTCGGCCTCGCGTTGGACCGTACGCGGAGACAATTCACCACTCTCCCAGCAGCGAACGTCTCGCATTGAGGTGACGACGCAGTTCCGTCCCCAGCCAGAGTCAAGAGCGATTGTGACGGGCAGGTCGATGGGTGGCGTCTGACAGACCGATTCTCCGCGCTCCTGTTCAACACAGATCAAACCGCTTGGGCACGAACGATCGGTGCAGCGTCGCGGCGGCAGTCTCGTAGGTGTCGCACACACCACCTGCCCACCGACGATTGAACAGATCTCGCCGCTCGTTCCGGTTACTTCGTTGCCACCGCGAAAGGCGCTGTCGAGGAACCTTGCAGGCATGTCATCGCCACTTGCAACGCAGTTGGGGTTCGCCTCTCCGACGCAGAACACGTTCGAGCTGACCGCGATCCGGGTGGGGGCCGTTGCATCCACGACCTCGCTCGCCAGAGAATGTGTCTGCACGTCGACGCACTCAATGCTCTTTCGAAGATTGAAGCACAAACGATCTTCATCGGCGGCCATGGTGAAGATTCTGCGGTCGTCTTCTTCTGTTGGTGGATCAACGCGAAGTGTGTCGACATCAAAGTACCGAGCAACACCAGGGGCCTCTCCCAAGGCAGCGCCAAGGTGCGTTCCTGGCGCCAACCCCGTCCCCCAACAGCTGAGCCCTCGACTATCCACCGCCAAGGCGCAGACGAAGTTGTCCGAGATCGCCAACTGCCGACCACGTACCGGAGCGGGACACTCCCCTGTCCCTTGCTCCACACAACTCGCCGAGCACGTACACCTCTCGACATCACACGCAGGAGAACAACCCGCGACTTCTTCCAAGAGCGTGTCCAAAGCGGCGCTCGGCACCGGAGGTTCAGAACAGGTCAGCGTCGCGACCAACGACGAACGCTCCATGGGTAGGTTGCGCGTTTGCGAGTCCACATCGAGCAAACGACAGTCGAACCCATTCGTACTTGTCGATCGCGTGTCGGAAGACACGTACGCAAGAGTGGACAAGCAATAGAGGCCCGGCTCGATGTTCTCGATCGTGAGTTCGCCATCGTTGGTGGATTGGGTCGGTGCACCCGATCGGCTTCCGCAATCACCGGTCTCGACGGCAAGAGCGACCTGCCCTTCACAAGTCGAGGCCACCGTCCAGCCAAGTGAAGGGTCGCACGCAAGCAAGAGCGTCAACATCGCGACCCTTCGCATCCGACAAGGGTACCTCACGATCCGAGCGGCATCCCGGTGGCCACCAACGCATCGCAGTCTGCGATTGCAGAAGCTGCATCGTCCATGGTGACACTCTCGTCGAACACCAAACGATTGGTACCGCTCAACGTAAACTCATCCACAGCATCGATTCGACCCCGATGCGCGAACTGTGTCCAGATGTCCTGCATCTGGGCCGCAAGTGCCAGGTCTTCCGGACTGGGAGGCGTCATTGAGGGGAAGTTCCCGAACACGTAGAAGAGTTCGTAACCGTGTCCCGCAATCGGTCGCCCAAAGCCAACTTGGACGGGTCGGCGGAACTCAAAGAGGTAGGTTGGTGACCCTGCAGTGGTGTGGATCATCGCTGTGTCGATCGCAGGACATCGAAACGCGGTGTCGGTCCAGAAACGTCCGAGCGCATCTTGTGCGGCGGTCCAGCGCCGCCCCTCAGCTACGCCTTCCGACACCGGGTAGAGCGCCATGATGTCGTTCACCAGCTCAGGACGCGGCTCGCCAAAGTAGACCTCAAATTGCGACGTCAGGTACTCCCGGTAACTCGCCTCATCGGACACATCACCAGCTCGCTGACCCACGAACCCGTCGCCTTCATCAAGATTTGACCCGATCAGTAGCGGAACATCGATGCCATCCGGGGTATCGAGACGGCGACGCTCCAAGAGGATCCCGTCGGACACCGGTCGCAGGCGGGGTCCTCCCATCAGGCCTCCCGTGACAGTGGACGCGGCGTCCAACAGCGCGGATGTGGGTGCAGCACGGAGGCACGCCAGGTCACCATCCGGACACCCCGCAGCTGCTGCGAGGTCATCACCGACCTGATGGTATTCCGATGGGCTCGGGTAGTGACATCCCACTGCGCTTTGTGAAATCGCGCGATGAAACAGCCCCTCTGCGCTTGGCGTGGCAAGCAACGCACAGACCGACATTCCCCCAGACGACTCGCCAAAGATCGTCACGTTGTCGGGGTCACCACCAAAGGCGCGGATGTTGTCGCGCACCCATTGCAACGCGAGCACCTGGTCTCGCAGACCGTAGTTTCCTGCGCTGCCAGCTTCTTCCGCCAACGCGTCCGTCGCCAGCCATCCGAGCAATCCGATTCGGTAGTCGATGTTCACTAAGATCACGTCTCGCGTAACGAGGTTCTGACCTTCGTAGGTGGAGTCTCCGTAGAATCCGGTCACGAACGCACCACCATGGATGAACACCATGACAGGCTTCAGAGCGTCACCCTCCTCTGGTTCGGAGCGCCAAACACTCAACTTCAAGCAGTCCTCATCACCGTCGGATGACCGACTCCCACCGGGGCACCCAACGCCAACGTCGGTTGCCTCGACAATGCCATCGAGGACATGCGGCACAGGAGCACGAAAGCGTTGCTCGCCGGTCGGCGGTTCGCCGTAGCGGATTCCCAAGAAACTCTCGATGCCAGCCTCACGCGTTCCACGAATGTGTCCTCCTGCTGCCGAAACCTGAGGAACACCAGGAGGAGGCGGCGGCACAGATGCATCCATCGAAGCATCGGTTCCTTCGCCGACGTCGCTCGAAGCATCGAACAGCATACCGGCGTCCGACACTGCTGAATCGGGTAGCTCCGCGTCTGGGTTGGTGGAGGGTGAGTCGCAGGCAGCGAGTGCGAACAGGGCCAGGAGAGAAGATTTCGTCATGCTCACTGGGCATTTCAAGAACTGGGCCTCCTTCGCGACGTGCACTTCGCACCCGATCCAGACCCATCCCCGGTGCACGCCTGCATCAGTCTGTCGACAACGATCCACACATCGTTCGCGATGCATCCGGTGGGGTCGAAGGCACAGCCGTTGCAAAGGGTTCCGAGGTGACCCGATCCCATCTCCCGCTTGCTCTGCTCATCGCCTGCAACTCGCCGATGTTGGCTGACGCACCAGATGCAAACCTTTCTGACACGTTCACTGCTGACGCTGGAATGGACGCTGGTGCTCCGCCTTTTCAGACCCTTCGTAGCGAACCACACCGATGCGAATCCGAGTGCGACGATTGGCCCACGGGAGGAGACCTACTGCGTTTCGACGTCGAGGAAACCTTCGAAGACACCGTTCATGAACGCACGTTCTACGTCTTCGTCCCCGAGAATCTTGGCGCCCATGCACCTGTGTGGATTCATCTGCACGGCGGAGCAGGAAGCGCGCAACGGATGATCGAAACGTTTTCGGGCTACCCGATCGTTCGAGGCGAGCCCCTTTTTTGGCAGCGGAACACCAACGAGTGTCAGTTCGACCCTTACCGTCGCCCAACCGGGTTTGTGGACTCCGAGGGGGAGCCCTGCACACCAGAAACCGTCGCTGCAGAAAGTGTGGAGCCAGTGCTGTTGGTCTTCCCTGAGGGGATCGTTGAAGCAGATAGCAGTGGTCGCCACTGGGAAGATGGACGCATTCCCAGCCCTGGGTTTGGCACCGATGAGGAGCTCCGCGATGATGTTGGGTTCCTCGATCACGTCGTCGAAACCCTCCTGGCCGAAGTCGAGGCGTTCTCCGTCGATCCGGAGCGCATGTATCTCAGCGGCACCAGCAACGGTGGAATGATGGTGCAGCGGATTTTGTGCGAAATGGGTCCGCACGTCCCAGCACTCCAACGTGTTGCAGCAGTGGCTAGCCTCGTGGCGGTTCTTCCCGAAGCGTTGAGCACGGGAGTCGGCCGTCCTCGATGCGAACCAAACGCAAACGCCGACATGTCCGTGCTCTACGTCGCCGGTCGCGGGTTTCCAACGCCGGACGAATCCGTCGATGGGGATGCTTTCGTCCCGTGGGGTGAACGCGGAGGTGTGTTCGAGAACGTTAGTACCGACGGTGGTCGGGTACTCGGCGTTGAAGACTCCTACTCCATGCTCCGATCGCACATTCGTGCTGCGACTGGCGACGCAGGGCGAGAAGAGACCACAGACGTTGGGCTGTTCACGTTCGAAAGGCGTCACGAGGCTGGTGATCTCTCGCTGGTGTTTCTCGGTGTGGACGGAGGTCACCACCTCCTTGGAGGAACACGTTTTGACTTCGCTCCAATGCTCCGAACCTGGTCGTTCCTGAGCCGTTGGCATCGACAAGACGAGCGCGTTTTGGAACGGCCAAGCCTCATTGAAGGTGAGAGCTAGGTGTCAGCGTCACGCGTGTCCACGGTATGCTCGCTCTATATGAATCCCTTCGACGCGGAGGAGGCAACCACTCGGGTCGCTGCAACCAAGTTTGTTCGGCAACCCATCGAACTTCACTGGAACGTAGAGACTCAACCCCGATCGCTCGAGATCGACAACGACATCGAGATTGGCAGCTCGCCAGGAACCGCGGTTTGTATCCAAGACCGCACAGTGTCTCGAATCCATGCTCGCATCGAGTTCCGGCTCGATGGGCCGTGGGTTGTTGATCTGGACTCCACCAACGGCACGTTCGTCAACTCCACCCGTGTCAGTGGAGCTCGACTCCACGATGGAGCTCTGCTTCGGCTCGGAGATGTCCAACTGCTCGTTCGAGTGGGAGAAGCGCGAGACCGAAGCGTTTGGCCGCAGGAGTCATTCGGACCCCTGGTGGGGCGAAGCGCATCGATGCGCGCGTTGTTCGCGTTGCTTCACGACTACGCACAGACATCCAGCACCGTGTTGATTTCTGGTGAGACAGGAACCGGCAAGGACGTCGTCGCACGCGCAATTCACCAGGCATCGGAGCGGTCCAATGCACCGTTCATCGTCGTGGACTGTGGTGCGATCCCGGAGTCGTTGGTCGAAAGCGAACTCTTTGGGCACACCCGCGGGGCATTTTCTGGAGCAGTCCGCGCTCATCAAGGGTCGTTCGGCGCGGCCCATGGTGGGACATTATTCCTCGACGAGATCGGCGAGCTTCCTCTTTCGGTTCAACCCAAACTGCTACGCGCACTGGAGACCGGGGAAATCCGGCGAGTTGGAGAAGCGGAACATCGCGCGACCGATGTTCGCGTCGTTGCAGCAACGCATCGCGACCTCGCCGCCATGGTCTCAGCAGGAGCGTTTCGCGAAGACCTGTACTTCCGACTTGCCGTGCTTCCTGTGAGCATCCCGCCGCTTCGCGAACGGCGCGAAGACATTCGTCTCTTGGTTGAGCATTTTCTCGCCGGGGCTGATCCCTTGCTTCCGGACGTCATGGCGGACGTCGAAAACATGCCTTGGCTCGGCAACGCCCGCGAGCTTCGCAACTTCGTCCAGCGTGCGCGTGCTCTCGGCGGGCGTCGTGCCCTCGACTCCATGCCAGGTCCAGCTCGACAACGTCGAATCCCTTCGGTGGACTTGGATGAACCGTTCAAAGACGCTCGTGAGCGTTGCATCGATCATCTGGAGCGCACGTACCTCGAAGGGTGGCTTGCCCGGAAACAATGGAACGTAAGCGCCGTTGCTGAAGCGATGGGAGTCGATCGCAGCTACGTACACCGACTCATGAAAAAACATGGGTTGAGCCGAGCCTAGTTACACCAGCACTCGTAGCGTAAAGTCGACGTCGTGGCGTCTCGTGAAGAACTCTCGGACCGATTGGTCGACGCGGCAAAGTCGCTCAAAGTTCTGAGTGCGCTGTCCTGGTCGCAACGCGTCGCGAACGAGTTCCTGGAGAGCTGGCGTAAACAGAACCCCAAGCTCCCCACGATTCGGGAGAAGCAAACCAGCGATGCTGCGGCGGAACTCGTCGCGATCGAGAGCGCGTGCGACACGGCCGATCCGATTCAGGCGTACATCGCACGCACGGCCCATAGCTATCGTCGTGCCGCCGATTTACTCGAACACGTCGGCACTCCCGAGTTTCATCGCATCAGCCGTGAGATCTACGGAGGTGCCAATGGAACTCTTTTGGGTTCCGACATGACACACCGGGAAGCCGCGACGCGTCTACTCGACAGTAGTGCGACGCTCGCAGCAGCAACTCAACCGGTCGAAGGCGCGTACTGTGTGACCGCCCACGCCGTCGCAGATCAACTTGCCCAAGACTGGGAAGGCTTCTTCGACACGCCGATGCGAATCGTCATCGATGCCGATCTGAGTGCAAAAGCTGCGGCGTCGTCGAGTCGGGTTCGTTTGCGTTCCGGTACTTGTTTCACGGACTACGACGCGCGTCAGTTGTCGGCCCACGAGATCGGCGTGCATGCGTTGACGTCGCGCAACGGACGCAAACAAAGTCGGATCCGCGCGCTGGGTTTAGGCGCACCCCGAACAACCGCCACCCAAGAAGGACTGGCTACGTTTGCTGAACTGGTCACAGGCGCGATCGATCTCGCGCGCCTTCGCCGAATCGCACTGCGGATCGAAGCGATTCATCTCGCGGAACAAGGCGCTGACTTCGTTCAGGTGTTCGAGCGCTTGCTTGAACTCGACGAACCGGAAAATGAAGCCGTGCGAACAACCATGCGCGTGTTCCGGGGAGGCGATGTTCGCGGACGCTATCCGTTCACGAAAGACGTCGTGTACCTCAAAGGGCTGTTCGCCATGCACACCTACTTGCGCAAAGCGATCTCGGAGCATCGCGTCGACGTCATCGAACGCTTATTTGTAGGACGGGTGACTCTCGGCGACATTGACGCGTTGGAAGGCGCATTCGACGACGCGATCGACAAGCCGACCTATCTCCCGACATGGGCCAAGGAGCTACCCGCGCTCGCGGCGTTCTTGTCCGTGTCCGCGATCATCGACGCGGTCGATCTCAAGTCCGTGCAGTTGCACGAGCTCTAGGGAGGGTCCCCTAAGGAAACGGTGGCAGCGACTCGCCGAAGACTTCGTCCGACACGCAAATGCCGTTGTCGCACGTCATCCCCGGAGAACACGTCATGTCCAAACACGCACCTTGCAGCGGCAACGTGACTCGGCGTGACTCGCCATCCACGAAGTTCGTTCGCATCGTGCGTGTCACGACCTGACCACCGGCTGTGCGACCAATCGCTTCGGCCACGATCGGTCCTGCTTCGCCCTCTTGCACCAGTCCCAAGGTCAAGGGCGGCTCGGGTGCGCCGGGCAGTGTGAAATCCAGCATCGTGTCGACCACCGTCGAACCATCCGGACCGGTCACGATCAGATCGATCTGCTGCAGCTCGTCGGGGATCGGTAAGTCCGGACTCTCGATCACGATCACCAGTTCGGTGACATCGCTGCCGCAGCTAGCGAGAAACAACGCGAGAAGCAAAGCCCTCATGGCACGTCCACGCTTCCCGGCGGGATGCTGCCCTGAAAGGGATCCTCGCCGCCGCTCAGAACAATGGCGAGCACCACCGCGACGGCAACAGCAACCACGCCCAAGGTCACGCCCACGATCACACCCACGTTGCTTCCGCCCGGATCGGGGTCCGGATCGGGGTCCGGATCCGGTTGTGCGATGGCGACTTCCGCCGGATCGGTGACATCGGGAACGCTCAGCTCGACCAACTCGCGACCCTCAGGCTCAACTCGAACACGAATCGACGTCAACTCACGCTCACCACGCATCACGCGGACTTCGCGCAGACCTGGATTGATCTCGAACGGCTCGTCGAGGGTTTCGACATCTTCGTGGTCGACCTGCACGCGATCGCCGCCGCCGAGATTCTCGACTCGAATCGTGAGCTGCGGGATCAGCGACTCGACGTCCTCAAGTTCTTGCTCGACACGGCGGTTCAAACGGCGGTCGTCGGACTCTTCGAGAAACCGCTCGTACGAAGCACGCGCTTCGAGAAGCTCGCCAACCTGACGCTGCGCACTTCCCAAATTGACCAAGATGTTAGGGCGCTGGGACAGCTCGTACGCTTGTTTGAAGAGATCGCGTGCGCGCTCGTACTGCTCTGCGCCCATGGCCTCGACGCCTTGCGTGAAGAGCTCGCGTGCGTCTTGGGCCTCCGCAGTCGACGGGGCCAGCGCTGACCAAGCTAGACATACGGCAAGCAGTCCCGCGGAGCGCATCGCATGCATTCTTACCACAGGCGAGGTACAACGCGTCAGTGTTCGGCTGGGAACGTCAAGGAAGCACAGTGGTGGGTTGGCATATTGGAACGCCAACGCCGGCGGAGGCACGTGAGGAAATCCAAGCCGTTCGCGACACAGCCGACGAACTGGGCCAAGCATCGCTGCTGATCGTGATCGAAGGTGCGAAGAGTGCGCCATCGGGCGAAACGCGTGCGGTATGGCGCGAAGCGAGCGAGGACGGACCGGGACGCGTGCGTGCCATTGCACTCGTCGTGTTGCAGAAGGGTGTGATCGGCGCAGCGATCCGCACAATTGCCAAGGCGATCGTGGCATTGATCGCACGCGAACGACCTGTTCGTTTGTTCGGGGACGTTCGCAGTGCAGCCCGTTGGGTGGAAAAGACCGCGGGTGAATCCGGACGAGATCTCGAGAACTGCGCGAACGAAGTGCGCCGCAAGTTGAACTAGAACCGACCTAGATCCGACGTAGATCCGCGCAGATCCGCGTCGATCCGAAGGCCTGGCGGGTCACACATTTGTGGGAACTCATCGGCACCCGTTACCCTTGTGTCGCGGGGAATGCAGGTAGGCGACACCATCGCTGGCTACGAGATTGTGGCCAAGCTCAAAGCGGGTGGCATGGCGGCGCTCTACCTTGGACGACGTCAGGGCGCCGCAGGGTTCGCGAAGCATGTCGCGATCAAGGTCGTGCATGACCACCTCGCGGACGACGAGGGCTTCGTGAAGATGTTCCTCGACGAAGCGCGAATCACGGCGCGTATCGAACATCCGAACGTCGTTCATGTTCACGACCTCGGGTTTGCGAACAACCACTACTTCCTGGTCATGGAGTACGTGCCTTCGGTGTCGCTGACGCAGTTGATGCGGGCGGTCGCCAAGTTGGGCCGCAGGCTCTCCCCGGAAGTGGCGACCTGGATCGCGATGCAAATCGCCGCGGGTCTGCATGCCGCACACGAAACTACGGACGATGAAGGCAACCCGCTCGGCATCGTCCACCGGGATGTCAGCCCCAAGAACGTGTTGGTTGCGTTCAAGGGCTACGTCAAAGTGATCGACTTTGGTATCGCGAAAGCTGCAGGGCGTGCGACCAAGACGACAGGCGGAATGCTCAAGGGAACGTTCCGCTATATGTCGCCGGAACAGGCCCGCGGTCGCGAACTCGACCATCGCTCCGACCTCTACACGTTGGGCATCGTGTTGTGGGAGATGTTGATGATGCGTCGACTCTTCGACGCGCCAAACGACCTCGCCCTCTTGGACATGGTTCGCGAACCGGAGGTCGTGAGTCCCGGGCGTTTGATCTCAGTTCCCAAGGCACTCGACAAAGCGTTGATGAAAGCCTTGTCCAAAGATCCAGAACAGCGACCTGCCAACTGCGACGAGTTCCGGATGATGCTCGCCAGTGCGGTTCCAGGCGCGCTTCGGATCACCGCGAAGCAGGTGGCAGAGCTCATCGGCGCTTCCATGGCCGAGAAGATCAACGTCGACCACGATCCTTCGGTCGCGTCGGCGCTGGGTAAGCCCGTCACGGTGCAAGTACCCGCGAGCGTGCTCGACAAGATGACCCGTTCGCCCGACGCGATTCTGATCGACGGTGCTGCGGCACTGCAGCCGACGCCGATCGTCGTCACGCCAACCGGGCAGATCGATCCGACTTCCGGAATTGTCCCGACGATGGTCACGCCCACGCCCTCGCATCCGGGGTTGGAGTCGATCGATACCAGCGAAGCGATCACGCTTGAGCGAGGCAAGAAGGCCGACAAGGACAAGCCGGACCTCGACAACGCGGTGACGATCGAACTGACCGTCGACAATGGTGCGCCCGATACGATTCCTGCGCCTCGTCGTCCAAACCGATTGCCGCTGATCGCTGCAGTTGCTGCGCTGGTTGTCGGCATCGGAATCGGATCGGTTTGGGTGTTTAGCGGCGAGTCGACCCCCGTGGCCGAATCGTTGGAGCCAAACGCTCCGATGGAGCCCGCAGAGACCGAACCGGAAACAGTCGCTCAAGTCACCGCCGTGGAACCCGAGGCCGCGGAACCGGTAATTGAACCGGAAGTGGAGCAGCCTGAAGAGCCCGAAGTGGAGCAGGCGCCCGAAGTTGCGATTGCGCAGCCCGAGGTGGATCCGGAACCGGTGGCTGAAATGGTCACGATGACGTCAGCGCGTTCAGAGATGCGAACCGCGTCGATGCGCAACACGATGCGCAATAACAACATGCGCCGCCGAACATCGATGACCGACGACCCGCTTGTGGTGGGTTGGTAGCTACCGCTGAAACGCGTAGAAGTCGCTGCCGAGCTGGAGGATTTGCGTCAACGCGTCCAACGCGGCGTGCGTTTCCGTAATCAGAGCAGGGTCGATCAGATCCGCTGGCGCTAAGGCTTCGCGATAGTGCGTTTGTGCCCAAGCACGCAGCGCGGCGTGCTTTTCCGGCGTGAACACGCACCCAGGGTTCACATCGGCGCGCTCGGCATCGTTCAACTCCACCCGCAGGCGCAAGCACGCAGGCCCACCGCCGTTTCGCATCGACTGACGAACGTCGAGGTAGTGCGCTGCCGCGAGCCCTTCGGTCCGAAGTCGGTCCACCACTGTGCGCGCGGCCTGGTTCTCTTCCACTTCTTTGGGTGCGATCAGCACCCAGCCCTCGGGTGTGGTGACAATCTGGGAGTTGAAAAGGTACGTCGTGACCGCATCCGCCACACTCAGCTCGTCACGACTGACGCGCCACGACACGAGCTCAACATCAAGCGCTGCAAACAGCGTGTCGATCGCATCGGGGTCCTCAAAGGCGTCCTGGTGCCAGAGGAGCACGCGTTCGTGACCCACGGAGACAACGTCGTTGTGAAACGCACCGGCGTCGATCACCGTAGCGGCTTGTTGAAGGTAGAGCGCATTGTCGACACCGTGGCTGCGAACGATCGCGCGACAGGCGTCCAACGTCTGACGTGCTGGAAACTTCCGAGTTGCTTCGCCACCCGACGTACGTCCGTACACGAAGACCTCCGTGCCCGCACCACCGTCGTGAAACCGGATGTGGTTGGCCGCGCCTTCGTCGCCCCATGGAACGGAAGCAGGGAGGGGTTCATGCACGACAAAGCGCTCGGTCGGAAAGATGCGACGCAACGCGCGCGCGGTGTCTGGACCTTCGAGCGATCGATGAAAGAGCGTGATGAGGTTGGCCGGCGTGAAGTGCACGCAGCCGTCACGTGTGTCCGCCGAAGGACTAACCGTCGCTGCGTTCGCTGCCCACATCGGTGACGCGCTGAACACGCCCGCCAAGAGATGAGGTGCGTCGCTTTGGGCTTGTTGCAGCACCTTGGCGTCGTCTCCCGAAAAGCCGAGTTTGCGAAGGACATCGATCCGAGGTCGCTGTTGGGGAGGCAAGATTCCCTGCGGCACACCGAGCTGGTGCAGGGCTTCCATCTTGGCAAGACCCTCGAGCACGGCCGCGCGCGGACTGCTGACCTGCCCCTTGTTGGCCGTCGACGCCGTGTTGCCGAACGCGAGACCTGCAAAGTTGTGAGTGGGCCCCACCAGCCCATCGAAGTTCATTTCGGTCACGACTGGCGTACCTTCTCCTCGATGCACGTCTTCGTTCAACACTTCTCTGGAACCCGCGTGCGCGAAGTTCACTGGCGCGACGACGAACCGGACCAAGGCGTGGGCTTCGTCGTCAAATCGGCGTACTTCCCGCGCAAGCAAAACGAGAAGCTACGTGGAAGTTGGTGGCAGCGGTGGCTGGGGCGCGTGGGTCTGCGCTCGTACTTGGGCTGGCAGCTTCCGTTCGACGACGACGGCCGCGACTGCTTGGGACTGATGCGAGCTGGCGAAGGCCAACGGGTCGTCGGCACGTTGCACTCCAACGAGCAGACCACGTTGGTGTGGGACGCGTGGGCCAACGATCCCAGTCCGTGGCGCGTTGCGAAAGCATGCGACTTCACGGTGGCTCCAGACGAGGGCCCGCCCGTGATCATTTCGCTTGGGTTGGCGCCGATCGTGATCGCGCCACGGCGTGTCGAGCTGACCAGCTCGGTCATCGACGGTTTAAGCGTTCGGCATCGCCGGATGCTTCCGGCGCACTTGGGGCTGCCTCGGTACGCGCACAACCAAGTGAGTGTGGTCGAACTTCGTACGGGCGATCGGGTGGAAGTGATCGGAGTGGCTCGACCCATTCAACAAAGTGCGCGACGGCTCGATCGCGTGGGATACCGCGATGCAGCCCGTGCACCCCACGAAGTTATCGGAGACGAAGACGGCAGACGGGTGGTGCTGCGTTGGCTTCCCCAGAAGCGTGTATAACGTTGGGGTGACTCGGAAGGAGATCGTTCGTGCGATTCAACGCCTGGCGTTCGCCGCGGAACTGAAAAGCGATAAGCGAGCTCGGGCGTGGTCCAACGCGGCGTGGGCACTGCGAAGCGTGGACGAGGATCTTCAGGTCATGATCGAAGAGCGAAGGCTTGCCCGCGTTCGCGGGATCGGTCCGTCCACCTCAGCGCTTGTTGCAGATCTACTCGATGGTCTTCGTCCGAAAGTGTTGGACGAGATCGAAGAGGGCTTGCCCGAGGGACTCTTCGAGATCCGACACATCAAGGGGTTGGGCGCCAAGAAGATCAAACTGCTCTGGGAAGAACTCGACATCACCTCGCTGGCCGAACTGGAGTACGCGTGTCGAGAAAACCGCCTGCTGGACCTGAAGGGTTTTGGAAAGAAGACGCAGGCCAAAGTCCTCGATCAAATCCTCGAGAAGAAAGCCAACGCTGGGAAACTGCGGCGTGATCATGCGACCGCCATCGTTCAGCCCTTGTTGGAGTCGTTGAAGGGTCGTCGCGCGCTTCCGACAGGACACCTTCCCCGCGGCTGGGAGCTGGTCGAAGCGATCGGTGTCATCGTCGGTGACGCCGATCCGGTGGAGGCTCCTGAAGGACTCAGCGTTGTGCATGCAAGCGCAGGGTTCGGCTGGCAGGCGCTTCAGCTCCGTGCGTCTGACGAACATGTCCAAGCGCTTCAAGAGCGAGCCGCGGAACGCGATGTCGAGCTGGCTGACGCCGACGACGAAGACGCAGTGTATGCGTTGCTTGGACTGCACCCGACTCCACCCGAACGTCGTGAACCACACGTGCCACTCGTCGAAGTCGGGAAAGCCACGACGCCGCTGGTCTCGCGCAACGCTCTGCGCGGCGCGCTGCACAACCACACACTCGCTTCTGACGGCTCGCACAGCATCGAACAGATGCGCGATGCCGCAGCTGCAGCGGGACTCGCGTACTTTGGGATTTCGGAGCACAGCGCCAGCGCGTTTTACGCACGCGGTCTTCAAGCCGATGCACTCGCGAAGCAAGCGCAGACGATCGCAGAGCTCAACGGTTCCGGCGCGGGGTGCGTCCTGCTGACCGGAGTCGAGAGCGACATCCTGGAACACGGTGAACTCGACTACCCCGATGCGGTGCTGGGCACCCTCGAGGTGGTGATCGCATCCATTCACCGGCGCTACCGGCATGACCGCGAAACGCGAACCCAGCGTTTAGTCGCTGCAGCCAAGAACCCACACACCTGCTGTATCGGTCATCCCACCGGACGCCTTTTGCTGGGACGCAAACCTGCCGATTTCGACGTCGAAGTGTTGCTGGACGCGTGTGCCGAAGCGGGTTGTGCCATCGAACTCAACGCGAACCCTGCGCGTTTGGATCTCAGTGCCGAGCACTTGGCGAAAGCGCGAGAGCGTGGGGTGCTGGTGAGCATCTCGGCAGACGCACATTCGATTCAGGAGATCCGCAACTTGGATCATGGCGTTGCGGTCGCGCGACGCGCGGGTCTGACGGTGGACGATGTACTCAACTGTCGTCCGCTGGAGGCTTTGCGGGAATGGCTGCGCCGCTAATGTTTTGGCTGGGCTTGGGAAGACCCCGACGCCGGCCTGACTCGAATCGCCACGCGGGAAAAGGAATAGGAATAGGAACGGGCGGTCTCTGCTCGTCCGGCCCAAACGGCCCTTTCCTCTTCCTTTTCCTATTCCCTAGAAGCGGAGGTCGCTCTGCTCAGCGCAAGAGTCTTCACAAGACAAGACCTTACTCGGGGAAGGAGCAGGTTCCTCCATTGCAATCACTTGTGCAGATCCATGCACCGTCCGAGCAACCACAACCGCTTGGAGCACACCCGGTGTCTTCCTCGCACGTTCCGCCCGGGGCACAACCACGTTGCCGACAGCCAACCGGGGGCGGACCTTCGCACCCCGGAGCCACGCAGGTGTTTCCGAAACAACAACTCGGGTCGTCTTCAGGGCACCAATCCCAGCAGAACTCGCCGGCGACGCACGTGCTGTCGCCTTCGCACTCAGCGTCACTCGTGCACTGGTTCGGCGGCGCGCATTCGCAAGGCGAGCAGCCGTTGCGCATGTAGGTCGTCCATCCCAACGAACAGGCGATGTCGCAAAGCAGTCCGGAGTTGTCGCACGGCACGCACGCGCCTTCGACGCACCACTCGTCACCTACGGTGCAGTCGGAGTCGGTTTCACATCCTGAGCCCGCGTCGGAAGCACCTGTGTCCGCGCCACCCGTGTCTGCACCACCCGTATCTGCACCTGTGTCTGTGCCGCCTGTGTCCGCGCCACCTGTGTCCGCGCCGCCTGTGTCTGCACCACCCGTGTCTGCGCCGCCCGTGTCGCTGCCGCCGGTATCCGCCGTACCTGCGTCGCGACCTGCATCGGCAGTGCCGTCGTCATCGCCGCAACCCGCGAACGCCAGGAGCGTTGCGAGACCCATCCCCAAAGCCAATCTCATACTTCGATTGTAGCGGCATTGGCGCCCTATCCCATCACGTTCACCAGACGGCTGGGCGGGAATGGGAATGGGAAAGGGAATGGAAACGATGGTTCGCGACGCTGGCTATCCTCCGTGCACCGAAGTCGCTTTGAGGCCTATGGGATCGCCAACATTTTTTTGACCGGAAGTGCGGGAAGGCTGGAAGGCGGGAAGGTTTAGGAGCCAAAACCTTCCCGTCTTCCAGCCTTCCAGTACTTCCGGTTAAAAAAATCGAACCACCACCAAGTAGAAGACAACTCAACTTGCGCTCTTTGCATCTTGGAGTCTTCGAAAAATGAAAACTCCCCCACCCTCTAGTGCCGATCCGGATCACCACGGCGCAACGCCTTCGCCAACGCTGGTCCACCCTCCGCGAGCACCTTCGCAGTCATCCCCGCCAAGGTCTGCAAGCGATCGATAAAACGCAGATCGTGCTCCAACGTTTCGAGGTGTGCGATCTCATGCAGCACCACACCCAACGTGGACGGATCCAAAATATCGTCGAAACGCAACGGACCCTTCACGTTGAACGAGATCACCCGGGCGTCCGCGTCACAGGTCGCATCTTCGAGCAGCCCTGCGTCCGACGCATCGCGCGCAAAAAAGCGAACCCGAACCACGCGTCCAGCCACGCGTCGCGCCAACCAACGTACCGACTCGGCGAACCGCCGTTGCACTTCGTCCGGTTCGACGTCTTCACCGCCAAACTCGGCTGAACGACGCCGAACAAAATCATCTGCGGTCTCAACGACACGGCTGAGCCCCACGTACGCGCCATCACTGATCGCCGACGTATCGATCACGTGCGCACCCAACTGTCGCGCACGGTCGTTGGCTCGCGACGTCCCCCCAAGTACCGCTCCCCGCGGAAACGCACGGCTCACGAACGCATCAAGCACTGACGTCTTGACCGGATAACGCGCGATCACGTCGTGCACCCAATCCGCGCGAAGGTCTTTGGTCTCCAGATACCGATGGATCATCGATTCCAACAACAACGCCTTGAGTCGAAGCTTGAACCGATCCGGGACACCATCACGTCCATCGAGAAGCGGAACGCGTTGACCAACGTCAACGTGCCAGGGCACATCCCACGACTCGATCGGCACACCCATCTCAAAGAGATACGCGTCCTGTCCCTTGCGCGGTTGATAGAGAGCCACTGTGGTTGCGCCCACAACCGCACGCTCCACACCATCTTCGACTTCGACGCTTTCGAGCTCACAGGATCCCAACGAGATCACACTGCGAGGTCGTCGAACGGCACGACCATCCACAAGAAGGCGAATCCCCTTGGGGGGAATGCACAAGCGCAAGTAGCGCACGGCATCCGAAAGCTCAGACGCTTCGAACTTTCGTCGCAGCACAATGCGCGTACCCGACTCGCGTTTGTTCGGCTCTTCGTGGCGACCCGTCTCATCGAAGCGAACGGTGATGCCCACCGCCTCGACGATGGCTTCGTCCATGGTCACGATCAGCTCTTTGAGCCCGCGCCCCAGACGCCCTCGTTGGGAGGGGTCCTCTTGCTTGTTGCTGAGGAAGACCGTGTAGACCAAACGCCCGTCGGCCATACCGCTACGCGCGTCATCTTCGATCACAATCTCTTTGCGACCGAGCGAGACCTCCACTGTCGATGCCCGGGCATCAAACGCATTTTGGACGCCTTCCAGAAGCAAACGCCCCAGGCTTCGCTGCGTCGAACGACGCCGCCATCCCTCATGCGAGATCTCGAACCAGCCGGGTCTCACTGCACCCTCATCGCTACGACCACCCCAGAGGCGTGGTCCTTGGGGGCTTGGAACGTATCACGGCTGGGTCCACGCCGCCCCACCGCCTCAAACGAGTGCCAACGCGGAGAAATGCAACAAACCTTGCTTTCTGTAGGGCCATTTTGTGAGAATCAGCCCACATGGCCGACAAGGAGATCATCTGCTCGATCTGTGGGGCGGCGAACGACCCCTCTGCCAAGCGATGCACGTCGTGTGGTGCGAAGCTCGACGTCCTCGAGCGTGGCGAGCTGACCGCCGAAGAAGCACACGCACGGCGCTACCAGCAGGAAAGCTTCGAGTGGAAGTGGGTCGCGATCTCGTTCGCCATCTACGCCACGCTTCAGGCGATTGCCCTCGTTCTGCTTCCGATGGTCATCGACACCTACGACCCTCAGGGTCTACCGGGATTGTTGATCTCTGCAGGTGTCTGGTTTGTGGGTGGCGCCGCTGTGGGATTCATCTCGCCGGGTAAGACGTTCATCGAGCCTGCTGTCGGTGCGCTCCTTGCCGTCGTTCCCACCTTGCTCTGGCTCAACCACATCGCCGATGTGCATCAGCTCTCACTGCTCGCCAACATCGTCGGCGGCATGATCGGTGTGATGGTCACGCTTCTTGGTGGATTCCTGGGCGAGAAGCTCCAGATGTCCACGCGCGGCCACTCGTAGCTAGATCCGAATTCGAAGTCCGGCCGCAGGGATCAGGACAACGCCGCCGCGATCCAACTCCAGGTCGCCGTGCTCGCCCCACTGTTGTTCCCACGCAACGGTGACCTCGACAAAGGCGTGCACGCGTCGAAACCCCGCAGCGAGTCCGATCATCGCCCCACCGCGCATCGCCACCACCCACGCGCTCTCTTCGCGATCGACGCGCGTGAAATCGCCGGTGAGTCCTTCCACCATTCCGCGAAACCCGATCCAAAAATCGTAGAGACCACCAAAGTCGATTCCGTAGGCAATCGGAACGTCGAGTCCGAAACGCACGCCTCGGCCAGAGTCGTCGTCTTCGATGGTCGGACCCACGTACGGCGCGATGGCCCAGGTCCACGCAGGTCGAGTCGATCCTTCGGACACACCGCGTTCGCCACGCACTTCAGCTCGAATCGTGGTTCCGGAAACCATCAACCCGATATCGAGATGGCGGGTCAGCCCACGTCGGGTGTAGGCAAAGGGAACCGCACCCCCCGCCAACGCGGCGTCCGCAACACGCGACTCGGTCGGTTCGTCGTCACGCAGGTCACCCGTTGGAACTCGAAACGCAACACCGCCACCAAGATCACTACGCGACTTGGGTGTGGTCGATGCGCCGGTCGCTGTGGGGATCGCCGAAGCGCAACCCATCAACACCAAACCGACCATGGCGAGTTGAAGTCGCATCGGCGGGGCAAGTGAAGCGCTAACGACCGCAGATTTCTATCGAAATCTCTAATCGTTGAACGTGCGCAGTTTGACCTTTCGGCGACGCGGTCTTTCGATACCCGGGGGTGCATCCCAACTCCCGTCGCGTCCCAGCAGATCCGCCACCAAATCGTAGTCCGCGGCATCGGTCACCAAGGCGCGGCGAATCTCACCGGGATGAGCCGTGTTGTTCGCGAGGTAGATCTTGCCATCGACTTCGGGTGCCTGGCCCCACCAACGTCCTTCGAGCAAGAACTCGCTCTCGTCGCTGATGCCATCGACGAGCACCTCCACTTCGGTGCCCACGCGTGCACCAAGCTTCGCTGCACTGATCGGGCGCTGCATTTCCAGCAGCTTGTGGCTTCGCGCGCGCGCGACATCCTCGGGCACCGCGGCATCCATCTCGCCGCTCGGTGTTCCCTCTTCTGGCGAATAGAGAAACACGCCCACGTGGTCGAACTCGGCCCACTTCACGAAGTCGAGCAGCTCTTGGTACTCGGCCTCGGTTTCGCCGGGATGTCCGACGATAAAGCTGGTCCGGAAAACCAGGTCGGGAACCCGCGCTCGCAATCGCTCGACCAAATCGTAGAGCCGCTTGCCACCGTGCCCGCGACGCATGCGCTTGAGCATGTTGGTCGCTGCATGTTGCAAGGGCATGTCGACGTAAGGCACGACCTTGGGATGGTCCGCGAGCAACTCGAGCAGCGCGTCGGTGAGCTTCTCGGGATAGAGGTAGTGAAGCCGAATCCAACGCAGGTCTTCGACGTCGCCCAGCGCACGCACCAGATCGGACAGCGCCGGACGGCCTTCAAGATCGCGACCGTACGCAACCGTGTCCTGACTGATCAGGTTCACCTCGACCACGCCTTGTTCCGACAGACGCGTGGCTTCGGCCACCACATCTTCAATGCGTCGCGAACGCTGCTTCCCGCGAAACGAAGGAATCGTGCAGAAACTACAGCTGCGGTTACAGCCCTCCGCGATCTTCAGGTAGGCACTGTGACCAGCCTGTGTGATCTCGCGCGGGTCGGTCGCGCGCATCGTGTACTCGGCGGGATTGCCCACCATCATGCGCGTGCCCTTGCGCTGCAGAACCGTCGCAAGCTTGAGCATGTCGGAGCTGCCCAGGAAGTGGTCGACCTCCGGCATCTCGGTCGCAAGCTGCTGCGGGTATCGCTGAGAAAGACATCCCGCAACCACCAGTTGCTCGCAACGTCCCTGCGTCTTGAGCTCAGCCATCTCCAGGATGGTGTCGACGCTTTCTTCTTTCGCCGGTCCGATGAAGCCACACGTGTTGACCACAATCACTTCCGCGTCGGCGGCATCGGGCACGTGCACGAATCCCTCGAGTCCTGCGACTCCAAGCATGACTTCCGTATCCACCCGGTTCTTGGCGCAACCGAGCGACACGAAATGGATCGTGCGCGCCATCGAGAGTGCTTAGCACCGACCGGGTGTCAGGGCATGCGTGCGTCGTAGATCCGCTCGAGAGCACGTAGCCAGCGGGCTTCGGTAGGAAAACGCACTGCGATCAGCGTGGCGCCAGTGAGGATGAAGGGAATCCAGGTCAGCACATCGGCGCCCAACAGCGCTGCGACCAGCCCAAATATCGCCACCGACTCACTCAGTGCGAGCTCGAGAATGAAGGGTGTGAACGCCAGCGGCATCAAGCGCTTAGGAATCGTGTCGGGCTTTGCGAACTGACGAATCATCGGTGGCGAATCGCGAAACATCGTTTCGGCGTTTGGATCGGGAACCTCTTCAACCTCGAAGTTGGCTTTCAAGTACGCGGTTCGACGGAGCTTCATCCCGATGATGAACGCGCCGACTCCGTTGCCGAGTGCCACGACACCCAGCGCAACCAAGAGAGTCGGATCGATCGTGGTCCCATCCGTTGGAGCGGCGAGCATGCCGACCACGGCGTACATCGCATTCGACATCAACAGCGCGAACCAGAGCACGCGCGGGGTCTGCAACTGCACGTAGCGAGGGTACTACTCTTCGCGTTGTTGGTGCGCTTCTTCGAGACGACGCGCGAACACCAAGAGCGACCCAGCATGCGCCGGATTGGGATGCATGGTCACACTCACCACCTGCCAACCTTCGCGCCCTTTCCGCGATAGAAACGTGGGCGCGACCACCCAGTGCTCACCGTCGCGAATCCGGCCGAGCGCATCGTGCTTCTGCGCCCGGTCCGACACGTCGAACTTGATTTGCCACACGGCGTGCGCGTAGCGGTGCCCAAGCGCGTCGCCGTTCATCCGATCGGCTTCGGCTTGCGACCAACCCACCACATGCCGGCGAAAACGAGGGCCAATCCGCCGAGTCCCCACTTCCACCACCCACCGCTCTCCTCTTCCTGGGGCGGTACAAACGCAGCGGCTTGCTCCAGATCCACGTCATGCTCGCGCAGCAAGTCATCGAGTTCACGCTGCACATCCTCTTGCGCGAGAACTTCCTCAAGAAGCTCCTGTCGCTGACGTTCCGCTTCGCTCTCGTCCATCTCGTCTTCGGCGAAGTCCGCTAGATCCGAGCCCACGTCCAACGCGGTCTCGCCCGCATCGACGATGTAGTCGATCAGCCCGTCTTCCTTTTCCACCACGCGAACGGCATGCGGTGTGCCCTCGGCATCCAACACGTGAAGGTTGCGGCCTTCGAGCGGAGGCAGACGATCGGGATGTCGCGCCATCGGAAGATCGATGTAGATGTCGGTCACTGCGCCGGTCAGTTCGTCGGCGTGGTTCGGGGCGATAACGCGGTACGAACCTGCGAGGTCGTCCGTTAGATATGCAGCGCCGTGTCCGAGTTCGTCGGGAAGCGAGGTGAACAGACGCGCTGCGCGCACATCGGCCGCAGCGGCAAGCGTGACGCCCGCTGCGGTGATGCGTGTGGACCGAGTTCCAAGAGCACCTGCATGCGCACCCGCACGACCCGCACGTGTTCCGACTCGACCTGCACTTCCGCCCAAGTGAGCGGCGCGACCTGCAGCGCGACCCGCACTTGATCCCGCACGTCCAGCAGCTCGTGCGGCTCGCACCAAAGCACCCAACTGCGCGTCGGCTTGTTCCGGAATCATCGGAAGCAGCAAGGAAATCGAAAGGGTGGCCAGCGCGAGTCTCATGGTGGGCATATACGACATTGGCCGAGGTTGCTCCCCAACACCTGCAAAACCTGAGGCATCGCGCGGACTTGGCCGCTGCCAGGATCGGCAGTATGGAGAGGGCTTGGACGATTGGCGCAAACGGCTGGCGCTCTATGCGTTGGTCCATGGTGGGGTCAGCGCGCTCTTTGTCGCGATGTCTGGCTACGCAGCGATCGGGTTTCCGCTCGACGACGCATACATCCACCACGTGTACGCCGAGGGCATCGCGTATGGCGAAGGGCTCGCGTACAACCCCGAGACTCCCGCAGCCGGAAGCACCAGTCCTTTGTGGGCGCTCTTGTTGGCGATCTTTCATCGCTTGGGCATGAGCACGCCCATCGTCGCGACCAAAGTACTTGGTGCGCTGCTGGGTGCGTTGACCGCGTTTGCTGGTGACGCGGCGATTCGATCCCGAAGCCCGCGCGCAGCACTGGTCATTGGCTTGGCACTCGCGCTCGATCCCGCGTTGGTGTTCGGAAGCGTGTCGGGGATGGAAGTGTCGCTCGCGTGTGCGCTTGGAGCGGGAGCCATGGCTGCGCTCTTTGCCGAACGTCGGCGCGTTGCCGGCGTCCTCTTTGGACTGGCTGCTTTGGCGCGACCCGAGATGCTCCTGGTCACCGCGCTCGTGGTGGCGTGGGCGTTCTGGCAGCATCGCGGAACGTCGGAGAAAACGGACTCAAAGGAGGCAGGTTCGGGTCCGCACGGACTACGTCCCCATACGGAACTGTGGTTGCCTTCGGTGGTTACGCTCGGGGGTTGGAGTTTGTGGTGCATGCATGCGACCAACCGCGCGCTGCCCACGACGTTCTACGCGAAGCACGTCACAGACTTCGCAACGCAGTGGCGTGATGTCCACGTGGCCTACCTCGTCGTGCTCGGCGGGTTTGCACTCGGGCTCTTGCTCTTACCGCTGATCGCGCTGGCACTGCGACGAGCATTCAACGAACGCGATCCTCAAGCAATGTTGCTCGGTGCCATGGTGCTGGTCGCGCCGATTGGTGTCGCCTGGGCGCACGACCTGGCGGAGTACGACGGCTTTTATTGGGCGCGTTACGGATGGGTATTTCGGCCTTTCGTGTGGATCCTGATCGGTACGGTGCTGACCGAGCGAATCCTCAAACCTGCCGCAGCTGCGATCGTTGCGGTGGCGATTGCCGGGACGGTCGTATTGCTTCCGGAGTACGCAGGGAACTGCCGCAACATCGTCGAGATGAACGTTGCGGCTGCGGAGTGGCTCCGTGAGCGAACCGACGAGTCCGAGTGGGTCGCGAGCAACGACGCCGGTGCCGTACGGCTCTTTGGGAAGCGCCGCGTGGTGGACTTGGTCGGGCTCAACGATCATCGCGTGATCGACGGGCAACTCGAAACGATTCTTCGCGATACGCAGCCGCGTTACTACGTGATTTTCGAGAGCTGGTTTCCACGCTTGGTGCACAGTCCGCAGTTCGATGTGGCTGCGCGCTTTAGCAGTGACCCGTACACGATCTGTAGCGAGTGCGCGCAGCCAGAGCTGCTGATACTCGAGCGGCGTTAGCTCTGGTTTGGTGGGCGATTCATTTTTTATCCTGGAAGATCGAAAGGGGGGAAGCCTGGAAGCGAAACAGATTTTTTTTTGGGCCCATGCGTTGAGCTTCCGTACTCCCGAACTTCCATGCTTCCAGATCCGCGAAGCGGAATGCCGCCCACCCGGAACAGCTTCGAAGCGGTCGAGAATCAGCGGAAGTTGTGCACCGCCCACACACGCCCATCGGACGTTGTGTAGAAACCACACGCAACCTCGCTAAAACGCGAGTTGGTCATGTTCAGGTAGTGCCCATGCATCTGAAAATCCTCGCCCGGACCTTCGTCCCACATCGCTTGCAAACATCCTGAAATCGTTTGGTCGATCGAACCCCATCCCGGACATTCGTTCTGACCAAACCCACCGTTCTCGCAGATGCCGTCGCGGAAGCCGTCGTGCGGACTACGCGTGCTGTCGTATTCCGCGTGTTCTTCGGCGCAGCTCTCGCCCTCGGTCCAACGGCCGAGTGGCGGTAGGCACTGACACTCGGCACGCAACTGGTTGATGCGGTTCACGCAATCCTGTGCAGGGTCACCTGTGGATGGTGGTGGCGTCGGACTGCAGCCTTCAATGGGCAGCGCCAAAGGGCCGTCGTCACAACTACTCGGCAACATCGCGTCCACGCCGGAGCTCGAGTCGCGCCGGGTTCCACTGTCTGAACCCGGCGCGCTGTCGTCATCACCACACGCCAACACCAACGCCAACAACATCCACGGTACTGCTCGCATGCGGCAATTCTATCACGGACGTTCGTCGGCTCCGATGTCGTACCCCCCACCTGCGGGGCGCGCATCACCGTCACGGTCCACACTGGGTGCGTCTGTCGCAACGCCCATGTCGATCGCAGGCGAGCCTGCCATCAGGCGATGGTTCGCATCCAACATCGGATCACCGGCTTGGTTGCTAGTCGCCCACGCTTCGGCATCTGCGTCGGCCACCGCGGTGAAGAACTGATCGCCACCGTTGAAGAAGCGAGCGACATGATCGATTCCCGAAAACAGGTTGGTTTCAATCATGACCGGTCGACACGTCGTGCTCGGATCGTTGTCTTCTTCGTAGAACCCGAACGACTGGCCTGCGGATGCACCGATCACGATGTTGTTTCGAATCTCTCCGAACATCGCGATGCCGAAGAAGCTTTCGCACGTCACGCCAGCACTGATCGCCGATCCACTCCCCGCCGTCCGTGATGCGTACAACGTGTTGCTGTTGATGATGGGTCGCTCCACGACCAGTTCGCCGTGGACGATGGCGATCGATGCCGAGCGGTCGCCGCCCATGCCGTACACGACGTTGTTGGCGATGTAGGGACTACCACCCCAGATTGCGATGCCCGCGCAAAAGCCAAAGCCGCACGTGCCCACACGTGTGCCGTCTTCGTTGATGACGTTGGCCAAGATCTGCGGGTTGCCCTCCCAGATCGTCATGCCGCTATCCCCGGCCGCGTGAATCACGTTGTCTTCGACCAACACCGAACCACGCACCGTGAGTCCAGGCGAGCCTTCGATATCCGAAGATCGAATCTCTCCGCTTCCTTCGATCGTGACGCCCGCGTTCATGCCCAACACGGTGCTGTTCTCCAGTAAGGGATCGGTACCTGCGCCAAAGGCGCTCATGCCGGTACGCGCGTCGATGTTCAGCGTGCGAAGCGTCGGTGCGCCTCCACGAACTGACACACCATCGCGTCCCGAACGAAGGCTCAAGTGCGAGATCGTCGTTGCACGCGTGATCGTGTCATCGATCTCGACCGCGTTGGCGGTACCGCCTCCATCCACGGTCGAGGTATGCGAGCTCGGATCGTGGTTCCACGAGCACGGCAACGAGGGGCAGTCGAATCCACCGGTGATCGACACGCCTTCCACAACCGTCACGGTCTCGTTGTAGTCGCCTCCAGCCACCACGACCGTTGTGGAGCCGCCAATGCTGACTGCGTTGGCAATGCCCTGCGTGATCGTGCGGACTGGGTTTTCGCGCGTTCCGTCTCCTGTGCTGTCATCGCCAGCAGGCGATACGTGCGTGCCCACGCCGCTGCAGAGCGAAGCGGGGTCGGGATCGGATCCGCACGCGTTGTCGACACCATCGCCACAGACTTCGGGGGCGCCCGGATAGGTCAGCGGATCGTCGTCGTCGCAATCCCCGTCGCAGTCCGTCACCCCATCGCCGTCGACGTCGTTGCACATCATCGCGTCCATCATCGGACCGGCGTCGTCCATCCCTCCGTCCGGTGTGTTTGCGTCGTCACCCGCGTCCTCACCGTTGGCATCCACGGCTGAATCAAAGTCCGGAGCATCCATACCGCCGTCCTCGTCACCGCCATCGGCTGGGCCTGCGACTGTCGAGTCGCAAGAGCACGCCGCGCATAAACAAAGCAAAAAGGTCCGCAAGCTAAGTTTCACACCCACCTCCATGCAGGGTGAATCGCAATGCACGCACGATCCCTTCACGAAAAAGATCGCTCAGAGGAACAGGAAGAGGAAAGGTCGCTCAGCCGCGGGTTCGCACGACCGGGAATCCGACGTTTGATACGCTTTGAGTATGCGCGGCTGGGCCGTGGCTTTCTTACTTGTTTGTTCGTCGGCTTCGGCACAATCGGGAGGCGTCGACCTCTCCTGGGTGCGCGGTTCGGACGCCGCGAGTTGTCCGAGTGCGACGACACTCCGGCAAGACGTACGATCTCGCTTGGGCTACGACCCGTTCACGTCACCCGCGAACGTGTTCCTGGAAGGAACGGTCGAACACCAAAACGGTGTCTGGACGGTGCGGCTCTTCAAACGCGATGCGACAGGCGCGTTGGTGGGAGAGCGCGAACTCAGCAGCGAAGCAGAGGAGTGCACAGGTTTGGCCGAGGCGATCACGTTGGCGGTGGCGTTGGCGATCGATCCCGAAGCCGCGCTCGCGAACAACGCGGAAACCGAACCCGACGCTGAGACTCACGCTGACGCTAACGCTGAAACTGAGACTGAAGCGGAGACTGGGACTGAAGCGAACACGACTGAGACCGAAACTCCGACTGAGACGCGCCAAACAGAATTTCGATCCCCGCGCCTCTCCATCGGCGCAACGTACGCCTACAACCTCGTCCCCAATAGCGGCTACGGGTTCCGCCTCCGCGTCGACGGCGCGATCACCGCGCTTCTTCGTTGGGTGGTCGACGCACGCTTCTGGCCGGAACAGCACATTCGACACAACGGCGCCAAACTCGGAGTCGGACTCACATCTGCATCGATCGGTCTCTGCGTCGGCTCATCGTGGGGACGTGTCGACGTCCAGGGTTGTGCCGCACTGGATGTGGGCGCGCTTCACGTCGTGGTGTACGACCCCGTTCCGCGCGATCCTGGCGACCGGGTCTACCTCGGCGCCACGCTTGGCGTCCGCCCTGCCATCGTGTTGGCAGGACCCGTTCACCTCGCGCTCTACGCGGGTGTGTCGTTGCCTTTGATCGACCACGATCTCAACGTCGAAGGCCAACCTTCGCCGGTGTTCTCACCCGCGCGCGCAGCACCGCTCTTGGCACTCGAGTTCGGCGTCACGCTCTGATTGATCAATAATCCCAAAGGCCTCGATGTTTCTTTGAAGCGTCACGCAACCTTTCGACATTCACCCAACGTGCTGCAGCTGGAACAGATTCATGACGAACACGCCGAACGCGTGTGGCGGAATCTGCATCGCATGGGTGTCCCCGAAGCGGACCTCCCAGACATGCTGCAGGAGGTCTTTGTGGTGGTGCACCGACGACTCGATTCGTTCGATGGCTCGTCCAAACTCACCACGTGGTTGTTCGGGATCTGCAAACGCGTCGCATCCAACTACCGACGTCGTGCGCATGTCCGCCGCGAGAAGCCGACCGAACAACCGCAAGACGATGGGCATCACGACACGCCCGAAGCCGCTGCGATCGCGCGGAACCGTGCCGAACTCTTGCATGCGTTGCTCGATGAGTTGGATGTCGACCGTCGCGCTGTGCTGGTCATGTTTGAACTTGAAGAACTTTCTTGCGCCGAGATCGCGGAACAGATCGGAGTTCCGGTCGGCACCGTCTACTCGCGTCTGCATCACGCCCGCGCGGAACTCAAGCGCGTGTGGAACCGAAAGCGCGCTCAGCTTCAACGAGGTGCCGCATGACCGATCCCATCCGCATGAGCGACGATCCGAATGTCCCGGCGGAGCTCCGCGAACTCTTCACCGAGCACGTGACGCCGCCCAAACTCGACGCCAAAACCAAAGCTGCAGCGCTTGCAGGCGCGGTTGCCACCGGCGGTGTTGCCGCAGCAAGCACAACGGCTGTGGCCAGCGCGACAACCGCCACGGGCGTCAAACTCTGGCTTCTTGCAGGCGGACTCTCCATCGCTGCTGTCGCGGGCACCTACATGGTCCAGTCAGACACGCCCGAGGTAGCAACCGAAGCACCAACCGCCGAATTGCCGCCGCCCCCTGTTTCGACACCGGCGGTCCCCACCGTGCGCGAAGCTGTCCCCGAGCCGAGGGAAGTGGCGGTGGTCGCCGAGGAGCCGGTGATGCAACCGACGACCCGTCGCAGCGCAGAACCCGCCACGCTGGAATCGCTCCAAGCGGAAGCGGCACTCCTTGAAGACGCACGTGCGCAGCTAGAACGCGACCCACGCGCTGCGCTTCGGGTGACGCGACGCCACGCGCGCGACCATCCACGTGGTCAGTTGCGGGCCGAACGCGAGCTACTGGCGATTCAAGCATTGGTCCGAATGGGGCGTGAAGCGGCTGCACAACGTCGTGCACGTGCGTTTTTGCGAGCGCATCCGACGGGAATTTACGCCGACCGCGCCAGACGCGTGCTCGAGTAGAGTTCCCCTGCTTTGAGCGCTAACCTTGAGCCTCTGTGCGTTGGGTAGTGTGTTTAGCTTTGTTGGGTTGCGGGGTTCCGCGCGGTGGGCTGGATGGCGCCGACGCAGGTGTGGCGGACGCGACACCTGACGTCACGGTCGATGCTGAGGTCGATGCGCGCGACTCAGGCAATGATGCAAGGGTCGACGCGGGCGAAGACGCAGGACCGGCCGATGTCGGCGTTGACGCGTTTGATGGAGGCACCGACGCGTGCATGCCAGGCGACGACCTCTGTGACGGCGTCGACAGTGATTGTGATGGGACTGTCGATGAAGATGACTTGGTTCGCTCGTGCGGGGTTGGCACCGCATGCGGACAAGCGTGCGTCGGTGGCGTGTTCGAAGCCGATTGCACCAACGTCGACGATCCAAGCGCAGCCGAAGTCTGCATCAACGGCGACGACGATGACTGCGACGGGATGATCGACGAGAACTGCGAATGCGAACCCGGCGCCACGACATCGTGTGGTCCGTGCGGAGACGGAACGTCCACCTGCACACCCGCGGGATTGATGGGCGCGTGCGAAGGCGGGTCCACGCCGAACACTTGGTACACCGACGCAGACACGGACGGCTTTGGCGCAGGCGCCCCCATGACGGACTGTGATCCTGCGATGGGCCGTGTGCTCAACGACGAGGACTGCAACGACGCGTGTTTCGATTGCAATCCACTCGGCACCGAGGTGTGCGATGGGCTCGACAACAACTGCAACGGCGTGCCGGACGAAGGGCTGACGCGCGATTTCTGGGTCGACGCGGACGGCGACGGGTTCGGTGACGGAACGATGCTGATGGCGGGCTGTGGGGGTCCAGGTCTCGTCGACAACCCCGACGACTGCGACGACAGCTGTCCCGAATGCCGACCGGGTTTTCCGATCGAGCTGTGCGACGGACTCGACAACAACTGCAACACCACGGTGGACGAGGGCTGCATCGACTGCTTCATCGAGTCGACGCCCACCAACGGTGACTACGCCATCTGCGACTTTGCCGTCGACAACTACAACGACGCGGTCACGGCGTGTCGCTTGGCAGGTTGGGACATGGTCAAGATCGACGATGCGACCGAGAACGCGGAAGTGTGGGCGTTGCTTGATCCCTACGATCGCGATTTCTGGGCAGGCGGCGTCGAAGGTTCGGGCAACAACTGGTTCTGGGCCGACGGGTCGGCTCTGGCGACAAGCTGCACCGGCTTTGGATGCACCTGCGTGAGCTACTGCAACTGGCTCGCAGGGGAACCCGACTCGGCATTTGCCAACGACTGCGCAAGATTCCGCGCGGATATCGGGGGTCAGTGGGCGGACATCAACTGCGGCACCAACCTGGCTTTCGTCTGCGAGATTCCGTGACTCGTGTCCTCGTGACGTGCGTGCTTTGCCTGTCCTGCGGAGTGCCACGCGGTGCACTGACGAGCAACGATGGAGGCGTGGGTGATGGTGGCGTCGATGACAGCGGGTTTGATGCGTGCGTAGCAAGCGCCGAGGACTGCAACGGTGTCGATGACGACTGCGACGGATCGATCGACGAGATGTTGACGACCCGTTCGTGTGGTCTGTCTGGCGTGTGCATGGACGGTGTCGAAACCTGCAGCGGCGGTGCGTGGAGCCCGTGTTCGATTTTGCCCGGCGACGAAGACTGTACCGCCGCACTGGATGAAGACTGTGACGGAGCCGTCGACGAAGAGTGCGCGTGTTCGGGTGGACCGCGTGCGTGTGGCGACACGGATGTCGGCGCGTGCGAGTTTGGAACTCAAACCTGTGACGGTGAGACGTGGAGCCCGTGCATGGGTGCCGTCACGCCGACCGGTGAGACCTGCAACGACCTGGACGACGACTGCGACGGGATGACCGACGAGATGGTGCGCACCATCTACTTCCGCGATGCGGACGGCGATGGATTCGGTACACCCTCGATGATGATCGAAGCCTGTGCGCTTCCCGACGGCTTTGTTTCCAACTCGATGGACTGCGACGACACCACCGACACACGACGCCCTGGGATCGAAGAGTCGTGCAACAGCGTCGACGATGACTGCGATAGCAACACCGACGAGGACGCAGGCGGGTTTTACTACCAGGACCTCGACGGCGATGGGTTTGGCGATCCGGGCACCGAAGTTCAAGCATGCGAACAGCCGCCCGGGACGATCACCGACTCCATGGACTGCGACGACGACTGCTTTTTCTGCCAGCCGCGCATGCCGAGCGAACTGTGCGACGGCGATGACAACGATTGCGACACGGCGATCGACGAAGGCTGTGCGTGCGAACCCCTGGAGCTTCCGGTGGGGCGCTACATCGCGTGTCCCGAGATTCCCCGCGACTGGGATAGTGCACGCGTCACGTGCAACACGTTCATGATGGACCTTGCTGTTCTCGACAGCGATGCCGAAAACGACGCGGTCATCGAAGGTCTTCGCGCTATCCGCACCGACTTCACGTGGTGGATCGGCGCCAGCGATCGAGCCGACGAAGAAGAATGGTTCTGGGTCAATGGAACCCAGTTCACGGACTGCTCGGGTTTTGGTCCATGTGACTGCGTCTCCGGAGACTGCAACTGGGCCAACGACGAACCCAACAACTCCGGCAACGAAGATTGCGGTTCGCTTCGGCCCAACGGAGAGTGGAACGATGTCTCGTGCAGCGACATCCTTTCGTTTGTTTGTGAGTAGCCGTGAGGCGAAGTACGCATGGATTAGCGTCGCGCTTGTCGCGTGTGTGGCATGCGGAGGCGACGACGACGAAGCGGATAGCGGAGCCTCCGACAGCGGTTCCGATGCTGGGTCTGACAGCAGCTCCGACAGCGGAGACGCAGAGTCCGACGCGGGTCCACCTGACCTTGGCCTGACTCCATCCGACGAACTCGCGTTCGAAGACGACCCTGCAGGAGCCTGGTACGCCGGCGATGTTCACGTGCATGCGACAGGCGCGAGCAACGACACCGGTGGGGACAGTTTCCCCGAAGACATCAAAACGCGTGCGCTGGAGGAGGGCCTGTACTTCGTCGTGCTGACCGACCACAGCAACTCCACCGGCAGTGACGTGACCACCACTGACGAAGATCCGGATCTCTTCAACATGGGACCGGAGTTTCCGTACTGGGACACGGCTGCAGCGCTTACGGAGCCCGGTCGCTTTCTGATGATCGACGGCAACGAGATCAGTCCAGTGATGGAAGGCGAGATTCCGACCGATCCAACCGGACACATCGGCTGTCTTCCCATCGATCTGGACACCTTCGATCGCGACAGTCCGTTCATCGATCGTCCACGCGGAACGATCAGTGGAGGCAACGTGCTCATGCAGGCGCGTGAGCGCGGTTGTTACACCGTGCTCAACCATCCTTATGCCGATGCCGTGTGGACCTCGTTTGATTGGGCCGACAGCGGAGTCATGAACTGGGGCTACGAAGCGATGGAAGTGTGGAATGGCACGCTGAGCTTTCGCGATGACGACGCGATGGCATTCGATGCGTGGCGCTGCGATTTGTTGGCGGGACGAAACGTGACTCCGATCGGAGCCAGCGATTGTCATCGCATCAACACGCCCGCACCCGGTCGACTTTTCGATCCTGCGATCGGCTATCCGCGAACCTACGTGTGGGCAACCGGCGACACGTGGCCCGACATCGTCGAAGGCATGCGCAGTGGAGTCGTCGCGATCGGTGAGGGCGAGAGCTTTCTGACCATCGATGGGTACGCGTCGGATGGTTCGCGCGCCGAAGACTCGACGATGGCGTGGCTTCGTGTTCGGCTTCGTGTGGACGAAGCAGCGGGACCAGCCACGTTTCGTATTACTCGTGCATTTGGCTGCGACGACCCACGACCGACCGCACGACCTGCACCCACCATTGAGGAAGAAGTCCTTCTGGAAGTTTCGGTCGACCGCGCATTCGAAGCGGATGGAGCGATTGCAGTGACGGGCGAGCCTGGGGTCTACACAGCGACCTTTATTACGCGTAGGCGACCGTATTCAGCGTTCTCACGCGCGATCGTGGTGACTGAGTAGTTGGTGGGCGCATTCCGATAGGTCCAACGCTTCGAACAGAACTTCCCCGAAGCCGAGCGTCATTCGAACTGCAACGCGGGAAAAGGAAGAGGAAGAGGAAGAGGAATGGGATAGGTGTGCAGGGCCTCCGTTCTTCGCTAGGCGTCGTCCTCCTTAGTCTGGTGGGCATGGGCATGGGCACGGGCACGGGCACGTCGGTGGACGCGGACGACGTAAGGACGCGAGCGAACGCGTCTTCCCAAGCCATGCGACGCAGAGCGTCCCGCACAAACGGACCTTTCCCTTCCTATTCCTCTTCCCTAGAAGCAGATAGCGATAGGTCCAACGCTTCGAACAGAACTTCCCCGAAGCCGAGCGTCATTCGAACTGCAACGCGGGAAAAGGAAGAGGAGAATGGGGATAGGCCCCGGTTCTTCGCTAACCATCGTCCTCCTTAGTCTGGGCATGGGCATGGGCATGGGCACGTCGGTGGACGCGGACGACGTATCGGCGAGACGCAGGCTGCTCGAGGTAAGAGCAGCTCACTCCCTGGGTCGTCCTGGTAAACCTGCCCCTGCCTTTGCCCATGCCCACGAAGCAAAAGGGAAGGACGCGAGCGAAAGCGTCTTCCCAAGCCGCACACGGATGAGGGTATTCAGCGCGATCGTGGTGCCCGCGTAGGCGTTGGGATACCCTACTCCCGCGGGGTTTTCCGTAGCTTGGGGTGTTTTTCATGGTTCGTAAGTTTGTGTGGACTCTCGCCTGCGTCGCGATGGCGTGTGGTGGCAACAATCCGCCTCCAATGGACGACACGGGGACGATTCCCGCCGACGGTGGACCCGACACAAGTCTGCCTCCGGTCGACATTCCCAACCCGGTCTTGGTGCAAACCATGGCGCCCGATCAAGTCACCGCAGGTGAACTGATCAACGTCACGTGTCTCATCTTGGATGAGAACGGTGAGCCCTACTCCGCGGCAGGTCGCACGCCTCAAATTCGAGTGTCGCCTGAGTCGTCGATCGAACGCGCGGACGGAATGATCACCGCCATCCGCGTCGGCGAAGTGGAAGTGAGCTGTGCATTCCCCGACTTGATGCTCACCGACGAGAGTCCCGCCATCGTCGAGATCATTCCCGCTGCACCCGCGGAAGTAATCACAACGGTGGATCGCTCCCAAGTCGAGGCCGGTGAAACCGTCAACGTGACGTGCGAAGTATTCGACGCCTACGGCAACCGTGTTGCGGATGCGGCGCCGGGCATGTCGGTGAACCCCGCCGAAGACGGAAACACCACCACGGATCTCTCCACCGAGTTCACCGTGGCCGGTCAGTACCAAGTCAGCTGCGAACTCCCCGGGGCGACGAGCACCTCCGAGCGCGTCGAAGTCACCCCGACCGTTCCGGCCAACCTGGTCATCGCCAAAGTCCCTGACCAACCGGTGTACGCCATCGGCCAGGTCATCGAGATCGCAGCTGTTGTGACCGATCGCTACGGCAACACGGTCGAGGATGCAGACGTTGGCTTCGTCTCGGCACCCGCCGGCGCAACGCTTGGCCGAAACCGCTTTCGCTACGATGAAGACGGCACCTACACCGTCACGGCAACGGTGGATCCGCCCACAGAAAGCGGCGATCCCTTGGTCGCTCAAACCACGATCGTGGTCAACGGCAACGGCCCGACCATCCAGTGCACCGGTCCACGAGATGGCAGCATGGTCGACGCCGTTCCTGGCTCCACCATCACGGTGAGCGGCACGGTCGACGACACCAGCGGCATTGCCAGTGTGATGGTCAACGGATCTCCGGCCAGCCTCGACGGTGGAACGTTCAGCGCTGCGCAAACGGTGCGCTTCGGCATGAACTTCATCGACGTTGTCGCGACGGATACGTTCGGGGCCGAGAACAGCACGACCTGCACGTTCCTCGTGTCAAACCGTTGGTCCCCTGACTCCTCACCTACCGACGACACGATCTCGTTGAAGCTCGGCATGGGTGCTATCGACGACGGCAACCGCGCAGACGGACTCGACTCGCTCAACGACCTGCTTCACACCGTGGTCAATAGCTCGGGTCTGCGCGACACGCTCCACGCAGAGCTCCTCGCGAACAACCCGCTCAAGCCGAGCAGCTGTGACCAAGGAACGATCTTCGGCTGCGCGCTGCGAACTCAGGTTCGCTACGTGAACTCGCAGCTCAACGGTCCAAACTCCACGTCGTTGGCACTCGTCAACGATGGGCTGAGCGCTGGAGTGGACCTCCGAAACACGCGGATTCAGTTGCGCATCGATGGTCGTGCCCTGGGCATTAACTTCGACACCACGGGCTGGGCAACGTTCTCCTCGGTCGACGTCGACATGATCTTCGACGTACGCCTGGCCGCAGGACGACCCCGAATTTCGGTTCGACCCGGCAGCGTGTCGGTCAGCGTGGGAAGCATCAGCACCTCGTTTAGCGGCCTTAGTGGCGCAGTCATCAACATTGTCGTCAGTCTTCTCAACGGCACGGTTCGCAACCTCGTCTCGAACCTGCTGCGCGACTACATCGAAGACAGCTTCAACGACGTTCTCGATGGACTGCTGAGCGGTTTGGATATCTCCACGCTTGGCTCGACCTTCAACGTGCCGCGACTCGACGGAGGAACGCTGCCGATCAACTTCGGAGTCGGCTTCTCCAGTGTCGATACGTCTACGGCGCGCATGCTCATCGGCATCGGTTCGCGCTTCAGCGGCCCGGTCAACGTCGCGTTTCCGACGCTGGGCGTTGCGATGCCGCCGGGCACCTCGCCCAACCCCGCCTTCCTCGATGACCCAGGGCTATCTGGACAGAACATGGCGGTATCGATCCAAACCGGTGTGTTCAACCAGGTCATGCACGCGTTGTGGAGAGGAGGCTTGCTCGATGCCGAGGTCACGGGCAGCGACCTTGGTGGTGGATTGCCCGCAGGCGTGAGCGCGAACCTCAACGGTCGACTTCCGCCAGTCGCACAGCTGACCGGTGAAGGTGTCGAAGTCGGCATCGGCGCACTGGATCTCGACTTGGTGTATCCGGGTCTCTTCGAAGAGCCGATTCGCGTGACGCTAGGCGCTGTTGCCAGCACCGATGTTTCTCTCTCGGGCAACGATTTGAGCTTCTCCGCGATTTCGATCGACGAGCTCTTCTTCAGCACGGGCGACGTCTCGCTCGATCCCTCCACGCGTGATGTGCTGGAAGGCTTCCTGCGAACGCTCGTGCAGTCGATCGTCGACAACGTGCTCAACGATTCGTTGCCTGCACTCCCGATTCCCTCGTTCGAGCTCCCGAGTTCGTTGAGCGCGTACGGCTTGCCCGCCGGCGCCGAACTCGGCATTCGAACACCGGCGCTCGCCCGCGAAGAGCAACACTTCGTGCTGCGCGGCAGCTTCGGGAGGCTTTGATCATGCAGCGCGCACTCTTGCTTTCTCTTGCCTCCCTACTGGCCTTTGGCTGTGGGGACGATGACGACGGAGGCACGCCGGATGCGGGCATGCTCGATTCGGCCACCGACACACCCGCACCTCCAGGTGCAGAGCCGGCCAGCATCGAAGTCAGCGTGTCACCCCCGCGTTCGGTGTATCGAACCGAACAGTCGATTCGCATGCTCGCCGAAGTCCGCGACGTCGACGACCTCGTCATCACCGACGCCCAAGTCACGTGGAGTGCCGACCCGGCAAGCGCCGCAACCGACATGGGCGACGGAGTGTTTGAATTGATCGAAGAGGGGTACGTCGAGTTCACAGGCTGCACGGTCGAACTGGGTCCCGATGGAAGCCCGCTGTGCGACTTCGCGCGTATCTTGGTGGACTCGGGTGCACCCAACCTTGAAGTGATCAGCCCGACGCCTGGCGCGGAACTGGGCGCCGACGGAAGCAGCGCGATCGAAGTCATCGGTTCGGTTGCAGACACTCGTGACGTGCGCGTATTCGTGAACGGCGTACAGGCGGAGCTCGACGACATGGGTGCGTTTACCGCGAACGTTCCCGCACTCTTTGGAATCAACCACATCGAAGTGGTCGCATCCGACGGTGTGACCGAAGATTCGCGCGTTGAAATGGACGTGCTCTGGGCCGACGTCTACTCGCCCGCTGCCAACGGCGATACGCCGCAGGTCATGCTCGACGATGCGCTGATCCTTCAGTTGGGACAGGACTTCTTCGACGACGGTACGCCGCTCGACACCGCAGCGATGCCCATTCGAACCACCGACTTGGCCGATGTGTTTGAACTAGTGATTCGCAACGTCGACTTCCGCGGGTTCCTGCCCGACCCCGTGGTCGACAGTCCACCCACGCTCACCCTTCGCATCACCGAAGCTCGGATCGAGGACGTGGACGTGATCACTGAGGTGGTGGATGGAGGCGTCGAACTCTTTGTGCGAATCGGCGCACTCGAACTCGACACAGCCGGAAACCTGGACTTTGAGGGAACCATGCTCGACCTCGGTGGCGGAATGACCGCGGCGGTGTCGGCGTTCGCTCACGTTGACGTCAGCAAGGACGGACCGGATTCCCCGATCGAGTCGTCGGTCAGCGAGCTGAGTGTCGCGATTGAAGACATCGAAGGTCGCTTCACCGCGCCCGAGGCCAACGCGATCTTGCGTCTCGCCGAGGGTCTGTTGCGTTCGACCATCGAAGCCGAACTGGAAAGCGCTTTTGGTGACTCCGTGCTCGACGCCATTCCGGCGGTGCTTACCGATGCATTGGGTGCGTTGGATAGCGCGCTTCGCGATCAGAGCTTCCCGATCGAGACCGACATCTTTGCGCCGGTCACGCTCAACATCGACGGACGTCTGGCCGGTTTGGACAGCGAGTACCGCCGGCACATGCGCGCTCCGCTGCAGATGACGGTGTCCACGGATTCGATGGTGCAGTTCCCCGACTCGCGAGGCGCGGCCGATTTGATCCCGATGGCCAACCCGCTCTTCGAAACAACCCCTGTGCAGCTCGGTGTGAAGGTGTCATTGCTCAATGGGCTGACCCATGCGTTGTGGAACTCCGGTTTGTTGAATGTCGATGCGTCCACGCTTCTTCCGGAGAGCGTGGAAGGCTTGGTCATGAACGCACAACTGGTGGGTCGACTGCCTCCGGTAGCACGACCGGCACGCGGCGCGGAAACCGACGACTTGGTCCTCGTGATCGGTCAAGCGGAACTCACGCTCGAAGCGCTGGGTGCGACCACGGTTTTCGGCATCACTATCGAAGCCGGAACGACACTGAACGTCGCCGACGGTGCGATCACCTTGGACGTGGCCGAAGAACCGTTCATCCGGACGTGGATCATCTCGTCGACCGACGCGAGTCCGCCGATCGATGAGGAAACGTTGCGCACCTTGTTGCTCACGCAGTTGTGGCCCGAGCTTCGCGACTCTGTTGTTGGCGGCTTGGCGATCTCGTTGCCGAGTTTGGATGTGGGCGACCTGTCGTCCCTCGCACCTGGGCTGAGTGGATTCGCGCTAAACATCGAGTTGGCGGATCGACTCGATGTGCGTGAAGACTCGATCGTCCTCGATCTCAACTTGGTCGGTTCGCTGCCCTAAGAGTTCTTTGCCCAGTCGGGCCCGATCTCTTCGTAGTCGCGGTTCCCGATGATGTGCGCAACGCACGCTCCGAAGGAGGGGTACTTCTCCCAGAACTCCTCCTTCTCGTAGCCAAGCACGGGCGGTTCGTCGGAACCGTCCAAGAGAAGAACATGTGCTTGCGATGCCGAACCCGGCAGGACGACGGCCGGGGTGTCTCCGTGTTCGGCGTACTCGCCCAACATGTACACGACTCCGGCGCGCATCTCGTCGACCATGTCCGGCGGCAGCTGGTCGGCCACTTGTTCGAACTCGGCGAGCAAGAACTTGGTGAGTGTAGTGAGCGCGACGAAGTCACCACCGGTATCGAAGAGATCGAGTGAGGGGGCATCAAACTCCAACCAACGCTCCATACTCGCTGGAAGCTTCACTTTCGTCTCCGCGATCGCCGCGCGCTGTGCATCGGTGATGGGAGTCGGGTCCGACTTGGGTCCGCACACGACGACGATTCCTTCTCGAGCGGACTCAATCGTGTCTTCGACTAGCTTCAGACTCGTACTCATCGGGAGAGCATACGCGCTACGCTGCGGTCGTGGATCCCGACGCGTACATCGAGGAGCTTCGCCAAGAGATTCCGGGGATCCGCGTGCTCTACAAATCCGACGACGCGTTTTCACGCGCGATCTCGGGTGCACTCAAAGTGCTCACCTTGGGTGGACAAAGCGCATACATGACTCGGTACGTCACGACGATTGGTCGTTCGATCTATTTGCCGAGCAACTGGGACCAACGCGACCCACGCGCCAAGTACGTCACGTTGCGACACGAGGCTGTGCACCTTCGTCAGTTTCGTCGGTACACCTTAGTTGGAATGACGTTGCTCTACCTGCTTCCCATCCTTCCGATGGGACTGGCCTGGGGACGCGCCCGCATCGAGTGGGAAGCGTATGCGGAGACATTTCGCGCCACGGCCGAGGTGTACGGCAAGCAGGCTGCCGAGGCTCCCGCACTGCGCGAGCACGTGATTGAGCAGTTTGTTGGTCCTGCCTACGGGTGGATGTGGCCGTTTCGTCGACAGGTTGGGCGATGGATCGACAGTGTTGTGTCGTCTTTATGAACACCTGAACTTTAAGATCGCAGCCGACTCGGCCGAACCGATCGGCGATGCGCTCGTTCTTCCTAGCCCTGGTGTTTACGACGGCGTGCTGGGACACCTCGTTCGTCGACGCGCCCGAATGTCCCACACCTGCAGAAGGTTGCCGCTGTGTCGAAGGCACGGCGATCGAGTGCCACGAGAAGGTGGAGCAAAGCGAACACGGACTCACCTGCCGTTCCGGCATGCGCTTCTGTCAAGGGGGAGCGTGGACGGAGTGTCTCGATGCCACGACGTACGTCCTCGAGGACGTGATGGGCGTGAGCCAAGAGCTGATCGAAAGTGAACAGGCTTGCTACGACTGCAACCCAGGTTGTCGACAGGTCACCGGTGAGCCTGAGGGAAGCGACGGGGAAGGAACCACGACTGCACCGGGTGGCGGCATCACCTTGGAGCCTCCCGACGTTCCACGAAGCTGCTCGCCCGACGAAGACGCGGACCGGGTGCCCGACATTGGCGACGAGTGCCCCGACGAGGCAGGCCGCGCTCAGTACTTAGGGTGCACCAGTGGCGATGCAGCCGTGGTCGCAATTCTTCCAGACCGGCCTCGCGAGTACAGCGTCGCCGCCGATCTCGTTGTCGGCGCACGAGGTTCCGACGTTGAACTTGAACTGATGGGACCACACCCCGACCTACTGGTCCGGGTTCGTACATTTTCGGTGATGAGCGGAAGTTGTCGGTCACAAACGTCCACCGATTTCCGCGACTGCGACCCAGGGACCCGAGTGCGTTTTGTGATCACCCTCCGCAACCAAGGCGTGATCGCTCAAACCGCGGACGCACAACTTTTTGATCATCAAGTCGGATTGAACGACGGCGGCAGCACCAATGCACAGGGCTTAGTTCGCGTGATCGTTCCCGCCGCAGACTGCGACACGGCAGGAGCTGTTGGAATGGACGGTCGCGGTGTGATTTTTCCGCCTGGAACCGACGGCCCCTGCGGTGACTTGGTCGACGGCGACGGCGACAGCATGCCCGACGCCATGGACATGTGTCCGCTTGAGGTCGGTTCGCCACAGTTCGGTGGCTGTCTCAGTGGTGCCGAGCGGGTCAGTGCGATCCTACCCGAAGGCGCGAACGCCGAAGCTCTTGTTGCGCTCCAGCTGCCCGAAGCGACCACGGAAGTCTCGTTCGAAGTCGATGGCGATCCTGGCTTTGTCACCGAGTGGGTCGCCGAGGGACCTACGTCTGGTTTCTGTCGAACCACAGGAGCCGAAACGTTCTCCTCCTGCGATATGGATGCCCGAGTTGCATTCCGACTCCGGTTTGACGGAACGATCGCAGCGTCGGCAACACCGCAGGTGTACCGCTTCGAAGTTTCAATCGTCCAAGACATCAGCACGACGCGCCCGCCACGAACGCGTACCAGTCGAAGCACGTACGATGTCGTCGTGGTGGTTCCACCGATCGGGTGTGACGCACACGGCGCCTACGGAGTGGACGGAATGGGTGGCTTCACAGGTACACCCGCAGGTCCGCCTCCCACAGGGGATGCCTGCGAAACCATGGCGGATCGCGACGCGGACGGAATCGTCGATGTAGCGGACGACTGTCCTGATGCTGCCGGTGCCACCGAGTTCGTCGGTTGCGCAAGTGGGGCCGAGTCACTGACGGCGTACACACCACCTGCTCTTCCCAGCAGCACCCAACTTCGCTACGTGTTTCCCAGTGGGCGTTCGACCTACCGAGAACTAAGCGCTGAGTTCGTCGGCTCAGGGCTTCCGTTTACACCGAGCGAGGTTGCTGGCATCGACGTGGTCTCTGTTGACGGACACTGCGCCGGGCAGTCCGCAACCAGCGTCACCAACTGTGCTCGCGATACCGAGGTGCTGTTTGATGTGTCGTTCCTCAATGCGACCATTCCCGCGACGGACACACCACGGGTCTTCGATTTCGAGCTGCACCTCTCGCGAAAAGACACCGGGGGCTCAAGCGCAGTCGTCTCGGCGGTTCCGGTACGAATCGTCATTCCCGCGAGTGGTTGTTCGCTCAGCGGAGCGTTCAGCATCGACGGCAGCGGTGGCTCCGGGGACGGTCTTTCCGACGTGGTCCCAGACCACTGTCCCGCGGACGGATGTGCATGCAGCAACGGTCGCGACGACGAAGGAGACGGACTCATCGACGGTGCAGATCCGGAGTGCACCGGGCCGAATGACAACGACGAAGGCTCCTTTGGAACGGGCATCCCGGGCGACAATCGCGACCCATTCTGGCAAGACTGCTTCTTCGACGGCAACTCCGGTGCTGGCGACGACGGCTGCCGCTACCACACCGAGTGCATTACGGGTGAGCGTCCCGCTTCGGACTCTTCATGCCAAGTTGCAGACCGATGTCTCGCGTTCTGCGCGCCGTTGGCTCCGAACGGTTGCGACTGCTTCGGTTGCTGTGCGGTCGAACTCGACGACGGCACCACGACGCATGTGATGATCGCGGACAGCTGCTCGCTGGACGTGATCGATGACCCGCGGTTCTGCACCACGTGCACGCAGAGCAGCGAGTGCATCAACGAATGCGGTCGCTGCGAGCTCTGCTTGGGCAAGACAGTCGACGATCTGCCTGCAGACTGCGGTGGACCCGAGTGCTCGACTGGAGCGTCGTGTGGTGGCGACGCAGATTGCTCGAGTGGAGAAATCTGTTTACTCGGCTGTTGTTCCACCACGGGGCGCACATGCGCATCGCTTGATTTCGAGGCCGAACCGGTTCCCCCCAACTTCCTGATCATCATGGACCAATCGGGAAGCATGAACTGGGGATGGTCCGGTGGCGGTTCGCGCTGGGAGGGCATGAAGGAAGCGTTGTTTGACGCCAGCGATGGCGTGATCACCAATCTGCAAGACCAGGTCCGCTTTGCCATGCGCACGTACCGCGGAAGCTCATGCAGCGACGTGCTGGAGGGCACCAGTACGCTCCAGCTCGACGCTCGTGACACACTCAACACGTTCATCTCCTCGCAGAGCCCCGGAGGAGGCACGCCCACCGCAGATGCGATCGAACAAGCCACCGACTGGCTCGTCGATCAGCGTGTAAGCGGTCTGCTTCCGACCGGCTCAACTGCACTCATCCTCGCGACCGATGGAGAGCCCAACGGGTGTCGCGGAACCGACAACTACGGCCGAGACGCGGTGGTCGACCGCGTATCGGAAGCGTTCGATGCGGGCTTCCCGACGTTTGTCGTGTCGATCGACGAGGACATTGCTGTCGACCACCTCCAAGCCGTCGCCAACGCGGGCGCAGGTGTGGATAGCGGTGCAACGTACTTCACCGTCACCTCCGCCGCAGAGCTGCGGACTGAGTTGACCGATCTCATCACCTCGCAACTCAGTTGCGCGCTCGACCTCTCCGGACTGATCGACCTAAGCCGTGGCGCATGCGGTGGGGGCAGCCTGAGTCTCAACTCAATGATGGTTCCATGCAGCCCGGACGATGGATGGGTCGCCATTGGTGAAAACCGAATCGAACTTCGAGGGAGCTGGTGCGACAACTTCCTCGCCGACGGAAGCGCCATGGTGCAGGCCAACTTTCCGTGTCCCGCTGCGAGCGATCCATGCGACGGGGTCACTTGCGATGGAGGGGCTGTCTGCGAGCTGGGCGCGTGCATCTGCCCGCCTCACATGTACCTAGACGGCGGCGTGTGTGTTGAACCCGAACCGCCAAGCGGCACGTTCACCGCTGTTTACGCTGCGGAAGAACTCTGCATGGTTCCGCCCGAACGGCCAACCTGGACTTGGTTCATGTGGGAGTCCTCGATTCCAGATGGCAGCTCACTTGAAGTGGGTGTGCGTAGCGCCGAAACGCTCGACGCCCTGAGCCGCCTGGACTTTGAAGCCGTCACGATCACCGAACAGGTTTCTCGCGGCTCCGTGATCTGCCCACCACGTGACGGTGTGGCACCGAGTTACTGCGGTGTCGACGTCGGTTCACTCCTGACAGCCGGTGGCATGCCGCACGGATTGTTCATGGAAGTGAGCGTCACGTTGACCGCGGCGACCGCCGACCCCGCGACCTATCCAGTGATCCGCACCATCCGACAGGAGGCTCTCTGTGTTCCGGAAGAATAGTGCCGTTGTCTGCGCGATTCTCTGCGCATGCGGCGAGTCTGCACCCCCACCGCCCACCACGCTCTTCGACGCCAACTTTATGAGGCCTGATCGGCCTGTGCCTGACTCGGGTCCGACAGTTGCAAACCCGGACTCCGGTCCGCTTGGCACGTGTGTACCGGACTACTTTGAACTCGCTCCTGAAGAAGCTGTCGGGATCGGACGTACCGACGTTCACGGAGGATCGCGCTTTGTGGTGAGCTGGTCGCGCGAGGATGGTGTCTTCGCCGCACAAGTCGAGCGCGAAGGTGAAGAGATGACGAGCGCACAGCTCTCGTCCGTGGGTTCGGTAGTCGACTCTTCCGCCGTGAGTGATGGGCTCGTGGTTTGGACCGAGGAAGTGGACGGACGCTTTCAGGTCGTGGGACGACGCGTGGATGGCATGGAGCCCTCCGGAGCCCAGCAGCGAATCGCCGACTCGTCCGGTACGCAAATCCTGCCCGCTGTCGACCGAGTTGAGGACAACTGGTTTGTCACATGGATCGAACTCAGCGCGACGACAACTCAGTTGCACGGACGCTTCTGGGGGGACGCTCCGTCTGCGAGCGTGGTGATCGCCAACAACGTGGAACTCGAAGCGCCTGCGATTGTCGGCCGCTCCGGGTACGCGATCCTCGCATGGCGGTCGGGCGACGCTTTGCAGATCGGTCGAGTTGATGGCGAAGGACTCATGGAGGGGACCACCCGGGTCGAAACAAACCACCCCGCAACTGGTTCGGTGGATCTCTCATTCCATGAGGACGGAGGACTCGTCGTATTCGAGAGTGGAGCGACGGGTGAGGAGCAACTCTACGCGATTCGTCTCGACTCGACGGGTGTGCCTCGTGGAGCGGAACTGCGCATCAATGCGGTTGGTGAACTCGGTGCACGCGTTGCTCGTGTCGGCACGTACCTCGGTGGGTATGTGGTCGGGTATCGTGGCAGCCCGCCCGGAAGTCCCGAGCCGCTTGTACGACTGGCGTTCATCCATGGCAGCACTGGCGACCGAGTCCACACGCTCGATCTGGGCGCAGGAGATGGCGACGAGGTACAGGTTGCTGTTGCGGATGACGGCACCGTGATGGCGACGTGGACAAGCGTGACCTCCACCGGCTCCCAAGTTGTTGGGTCGCGCGTGCTGTGTGGAGATGTATGGCTCCGCTGCAGTCCTCGCTAAAAGTGCAGGTTGAGCTGCAAGAGTGCGCTCACCTGGATCCCGATCGCATCGCCATCGTCTTCCAGCACGATGTCCGTGGTCGGCCGGCCGCTCACCCCTTTTCGACGCACGTTGAACAGCGATACGTCGCCACCGATGCCAACCGCCACAAGCGGCGAGATCATGTAGTCAAAGCCCAAACCAATATCGACGGCCACACCTCGAATCGCGGCGTCCCCCTCTTCTTGAAAGTTGTCCAAGTTCGACAACCACGCGTAGCCAATGCCCGCTCGCAAGTAGGGTTCGAGATGAGGTGTTGGGAGACGGATCCCCAAGTCCAAGGTCACCGTACCGAGATCAAACGCGCCGTGCCGCGCCCACTCGGCTTGGATGCCCAACGTGAGAAACGAGATGAAGAAGCCTGCGCCCGCGCCAAAGCCGTAGCCGCTTCCTTCGATCTTCTGAATGTCGGGAACGAAGTTCTCGTTCTTGATGACACCGAGGTTCGACCACACGTAGCCCGCTGAGATCTCTAAGTAGAAGAGTCGAAAGCGGTCTTCCTCTTCTTCTGCTTCTTCGGGCTCGGCTTGGACTTGGTCTTCCATGCGCGGGCCTTCACCAGGTTGCCGCGCCGCAGTCTCGCGAGGCGAAGGCGCCGCATCAGCTTCGGGTGCAGCTTCGCGTCCGACTCCGGCTTCGGCCTCGGCTTCGGCTTCGGGTTCAGCTTCGGCCTCGGCTTCGGGTGCGGGTTCGGGTTCGGGTTCGGGTTCGGACACCGGTTCTTCGGGCTGCGCCGCAACCTGGTTCGCACCCGATTCGGCCTCGCTCTCGGCTGGTGCTTGTGCGTGCACCAACCCAGCCCCCCACAACATCGCGATCACGCATGCCACCCGCATGGCAGGCATGGTACCTCTGCTCGCTCGCATGCGGATCGCCGTTCTCAGCCAGAGCATCGATCTCTACTCGACGCGCCGACTCGTCGACGCCGGTCGTCGCGCAGGACACAAGGTTTCCGTCATTGACTACATGCAGTGCCACGTGGGTGTCGCGGGTCCTGCACCGGTTTCGTTTCAAGGACGCGCGTACGACGACCTCGACGCCTTCATTCCACGCATCGGTGCTTCAGCGACGCACTTTGGAATTGCGCTGGTTCGTCAGCTCGAGCGGATGGGCAAGCTCACGCCGGTGAGTTCGGACGGAATCCTGCGATCACGCGACAAGATGCTGAGTCTTCAGATTCTGGAAGAAGCGGGTGTGCCGGTACCTGCAACGGTGTACGGGCGAGGTCCCCTGGTTCATGCGGGTGACTTGGTACGCGCGGTGGGTGGACCGCCGGTGGTTGTAAAAGTGATCAAGGGTACGCAGGGCATCGGCGTGGTGCTTTGCGAGACTCAGAACGCTGCGGAGTCTTCGATCGAAGCGTTTCGCGACTTGGCGAGTGGCGTGTTGGTGCAGGAGTTCATCGAAGAGTCATCGGGCGCAGACCTGCGGTGCATCGTGGTGGGAACGCGCGTGGTGGCGGCGATGCGACGTCAGGCGCAGGCGGGTGAGTTTCGATCCAACCTGCATCGCGGCGGGACGGCGGACATTGTGAAGTTGAGCGCAGAAGAGAAGGACGTGGCGATTCGAGCGGCAGAGGCTGTGGGTCTGCGCGTTGCGGGCGTGGATATCCTTCAGAGCAAGCGCGGTCCCTTGGTGGTGGAGATCAACAGTTCGCCGGGTCTTGAAGGGATCGAAAGGACGACGCGACTGGATGTCGCGGGTTCGATCATTCGTCACGTGGCGCGGATGAAGCGCTGATCCTCGGGGTAGACCATTTAGTTTTTCGAAGACTTCAAGGCGACGAAGACGGTCAAGTGGTTGGCGGGGAGACCATTTTTTTACCGGAAGTACGAGAAGGCTGGAAGGCGGGAAGGTTTGGCATCCTTCCCGCCTTCCAGCCTTCCCGTACTTCCGGCAAAAATGTTGGCCATCACCGACCCGCGAAACTATTCGTCGACGATCCACCCGTCGCCCTTCGGAGGTCGTTGAGGGTCGCTGAAGAATTCCGCGACGATCGCTTCGATCTCGGCAAGTGAATTCGCGGCGTGTATCCAATGCGGACCGCCGTGCTGAGTCACTCTGCACTCCCACCCGTCGTCGACCTCGTACACCTGCACGAAACCGACATCCGAGACCAGCGTGACACTCTCGAACGTGCTGGGGTCGGTCACCATGAAGCCGTTTTGCGCCGGGAGATAGCCGTCTCTGATCTCCAAACCACGCTGACGTAGCTTTTCGAGAAGTTGCGCACGTTCATCCATGGCTAACCACCGCGCGTTCCCAGGATCGCTATTCCGATCATCACAATCGCCAACAACAACGCGGCACAACCTAGGCTGATCGCCACTAAGCGAACGTCCTTACGAAACTCTTCCTTGTCGCGCTTCTCGTTCAACTCGCTTCGAGCCGCGCGCGATGCTCCGCAAGTTGCGCTTTCTGCTTCGCGTCCAACTCCGGGTACTTCAAGGGCAACGCGGCCAAGGTATCCCGTACCACTCCTGCCACCGTTGCTCGCATGAACGGTTTGTCGTCAGCAGGAATCGCGTACCACGGCGCCCAGGGTCGAGACGTCGCGTTCAACGCCTTCTGATACGCCTTCATGTACGAATCCCACTGATCGCGTACGTCCAGGTCTCCGGACTCGAACTTCCAGTTCTTCCGCTCATCATCAATGCGCGCGAGCAAACGATCCTTCTGCTCTTCCTTCGACACATTCAAAAAGAACTTCACGATCACTGTGCCGTTGTCGGCCAAGTGCTTCTCGAAGTTCCGAATCGCGTCGTACCGACGCTGCCACACGTCTTCATGAATCTTCGGCAGCTTCTGGTACTCGAGAATCTTCGGGTTCACCTTCACCACGAGGACTTCCTCGTAGTGACTGCGGTTGAAGATCCCGATTCGCCCTCGCTCTGGTAGCTTGCGCGCGACCCGCCACAAAAAGTCGTGGTCGAGCTCTTCGGTACTCGGACGCTTGAACGTTTGCACCTGACAACCCGCTGGGTTGATGCCGGTCATCACAGCCCGAATCGTGCCGTCCTTACCCGCCGCATCCATCGCTTGGAACACGAGCAGCATCGAGAAGCGATCGTGTGCGTAGAACATGCGCTGCAGCTCGTAGATCTCGTCCACGATCCCCTCGAGTACCTTGCGGTTCTCTTTCTTGCCCTTCTTTCCAGAAGGCGCGCCTTTGGGCGGTTGCTGCGAGGATTTACCGATCTTCCAGCTCCCATCGAAGGGAACGAGATAGGGACTCGCCACGGGAAGCATGTTCTTCTTCTTCGCCATCGCCGCAGCCTACGATCGATCGGGTATCCTGCGGCTATGAATCGATGCAAGTGCGGTGCGTTTGTTCCTTCGACCCGGTGTCCCGAATGCGGAGCCGTGATCCGACCGCGTCGTCGATTCAAAAACGCAGCACTCGGTGCGATCTCCGTGATCACCCTGGCCGCGTGCTACGGCGCCGCATATCCAGAACCCGAGATGGCTGAACAGCCGGTCTGTGAAGACAGCAGCCTCGATCAAGACGGGGATGGGTGGTGCGGTCAGTACGACACCGACGAATCCAACCCGGACGTACACTGACAACCGCTGTTCTCACTCTCGCTGTGCCTTGTGCCAGCGTGTGCCTGATCGGCCTTGATCGCTGGAATTTCGGTGGCAAAGGCTTTGCAAAGTACCTCCGTGTCTGGGTGTTTGAGTTGGAGGAGTCATGAAGAGCTGTCCGTGTTGCGAGTCGTTTGTTCCTGGTCACATCTGTCCGGAGTGCGGCCATGCACTGCCCAAGAAGACGGGCTTCGTGCGCAAGTTGATGAACGTCGCTGCGACGGGCGCGGCCGCGGTCACGCTCGCAGCTTGCTACGGCGTCCCGATCGATCCGATCGATCCCGATGGTGGCATGTACTGCGATGACCCCTCATCCGATCTGGACGGCGACGGTTACTGCGGCGAGTGGGACTGCGACGAGTCGTCTGCATCGACGAATGCGTTCGCGTTCGATGAACTCGGCGATGGTGAAGACCAGAACTGCGACGGGGTTGACGGATACGCCGGCGACGCCGGATCGTAGACAGCGTGAAGAAGCGCGGCGGCCGACGACTGGATGTCGTTCACGAGGGTCAGCATCCCGCATACGTGGTGTGGGAGCTGACACTCGCGTGCGACCACGCGTGCCGCCATTGCGGTTCACGTGCCGGCGGTCACCGCGCTGATGAGCTGACCACGTCCGAAGCGTTGGACGTGGTCGCTCAGCTCGACGAAATGGGCGCACGCGAGGTTGTACTGATCGGCGGCGAAGCGTACCTGCACGACGGGTTTCTTGAGATCATCGCCGCACTCGCGGCCGCGGGTATCCGCCCGACCATGACCACCGGTGGGCTTGGCATCACCGCCGAACTCGCACGCGACATGAAGAAGGCCGGACTTCAACTGGTCAGCGTGAGCATCGACGGACTTGAACCGAGCCACGACAAGATTCGCGCACGCAAGGGCAGTTGGAAGGGTGCGTTCGCCGCGCTTGGTCACTTTCGCGACGCGGGGATCACGACTGCGTCCAACATCAACATCAACCGCGTCAACCGAGGCGACATCGAAGACCTCTTCGAGAAGCTGCGCGATGCGGGCATCAAGGCGTGGCAGATCCAAATCACATCGCCGCTAGGACGCGCTGCCGATCGACCCGACATGCTGCTGCAACCCTGGGACCTGTTGGACTTGGTTCCACGCATTGCGGAACTCAAGAAGCGCGCGTGGAAACACGGCATTCGGATCTTGCCGGGAAACAACCTGGGGTACTTCGGTCCCGAGGAAGCGATCATTCGGTCACCCAAACCCGACGGACAGGATCACTGGCAGGGCTGCCAAGCTGGGAAGTTCGTCATGGGCATCGAGTCGGATGGTGGGGTCAAGGGCTGCCCCTCGTTGCAAAGCACCTCGTACGTAGGCGGCAAACTTCGAGAGCGTTCCATGAAGGACATCTGGGACAGCTCGCCGGAACTCGCGTTCGCACGCAAACGAACCGTGGATGACCTTTGGGGCTACTGTCGCGAGTGCGCGTATGCCGAAACGTGCATGGGTGGGTGTTCGTTCACCGCGCACGCTGTGTTCGGACGACCCGGCAACAACCCCTACTGCTACCACCGTGCGCGCATGCGCCGAAAAGAAGGTCTGCGGGAGCGACTCGTCGCACGGGAAGCCGCCGATGGTCGGCCGTTTGATAACGGCACGTTTGAAATCGTGCTCGAGCCTTTGGATGCACCCGATACCGTCGCCGAGCCACAGCAGTTGGTGAAGATCGGTCGAAAACCCAAGCGACCCGAGAAGAGCTGGCGCGCGCCCTAACTCTGACTAGCGGGCCGACAAGGATCCCCCTAGGCTCCTGCGGATGGTCAGCGAGAAGCTGCTGCGACGGTATGTGCAGGCGCTTCCGCGCAAGCGCGATTCGTTGCGCCGCGGCAGGCAGCGGCTTGGCCAGGATCCCTTGATCGGTCGCGAGCTGCGCTTCGAAGCGCATCGCTTGGCTGGCGCTGCCGCGAGTTACGGGTTCCCGGATATCACCGAGGCCGCGCGCGCGGTGGAGATTGCGGACGACGACTCGCTCAAAGACAACGTCGACCGGCTTCTCGACGCCATTGAAGCGGCGATTCGCCACTCCTCGATCATGCCTCGGCCGCCGCAGGTCTTGCTTGGTCAAGGCGATGACGAACGGCGCGCGGCATGGAAGAAGTCGATGACCGGCGCGATGCAAGTGCACGACACCGGAAGTTCGGAGCGCTTTCGCGAGTTGCTCGAACTCGACGACATCGACGTCATCGTGCTTGGTGACATGATCGGCGGACAGGTGTGTAGCGCACTGCTGGCACGCATGCGTCGCTCGCCCCGCCATCGAAACACGCCGGTCATCGTGGTCAGCGAGCACCCCGCGCGAGAGCGACTGGAGCGACTGCTCGAACTGGGCATCGATTGCTACTTGGAAGAGCCGGTCGAGTCGTCGTTGTTTCGTGCTGCGGTCGACGCAAGCATCCGGCGCAACGCGCAGATGGAGCGACAAGCGCGTACTGACGGTCTGACCGGAATCGCGAACCGTGCTGGCTATCTCGAACAGACCAAACGTCTTGCGAGTTTGGCCCGCCGCAACGGCATGAACATCGCGTTGGCCCTAATCGACTTGGATCACTTCAAGCGCGTCAACGACACGCACGGCCACTTGGTGGGCGACGAAGTGTTGCGCGAGTTCGCCGAACTGCTTCAGCACACGCTTCGTGGAACCGACGTGCTCGGTCGTTGGGGTGGTGAAGAGTTTGCGATCACCCTGCCCGACACAAACCCCGCCGGCGCTCGCATCGCGCTCGAGAAGTTTCGCGAAGCACTCAAAGCGCGGGCGATCAGCACCAAGAAGCTACGCATCAGTTTCTCGGCGGGTGTCACGGCGCTCGATCCTTACGCGGCGTTGGACCAAGCGATCGATGCCGCCGACGAGTTGCTCTACGCAGCGAAGGACTCGGGGCGCGACACGATTTTGGATGCCGTGCCCGAATCCCCACGTCGGTGGAAAGTCGCGTTGGTCGACCACGACCTCGACATTGCCGAGTTGGTCCGTGATGCGCTTCAGCCCGAGGGCTTTGACGTGTTGCACTTTCACCGCTGGAACGAGCTGGTGCACTCCAAGATGCGCGCGGATCTGCTCATCGTCGATCTGCAGGACGGTGATGTGCGGCTCTCCGGCAGACCTGCACCGCTCAAAGTTCCCGCGATGGCGCTTACGCGCACCGATGAACCCGAAGTGATTGAGAGCGCGTTCAAAGCTGGCTTTGACGACCACGTTTCCAAGCCCGTGCGACCGCGTGAACTCGTGGCGCGTCTTCGCCGTTTGATCGATTAGCCGCCAGCGTGAGCGGCGAGTCGCGTCAAATCGGTTTTGGGGTAGAGTCATGCGGTGGAGCGCTATGACCTGGTCGTGATTGGCTCGGGGCCTGCCGGTGAGAAAGCGGCGGCTCAAGCTGCGTACTTCGGCAAGCGCGTAGCCATCGTCGAGAAAGCTCGCGAACCCGGTGGCGCTGCAGTTCACACCGGCACGTTGCCCAGCAAGACACTTCGCGAAAGCGCGATCTACCTCAGTGGTCATCGAAGTCGCGCGCTCTACGGTGTGGCCGTCACACTCGAACCCGACGCTACCGTCCAGACGCTCATGGCGCGCAAACGTGCGATCGCCATCGCCGAGTCGCGCCGTATTCGCGACAACCTCTCACGGCATTCCATCGAGTACGTTGACGGCCACGCTCGCTTCACCAGCGAACACGAGATCGACGTCAACGGTACGGCGATCTACGGCGAGCACTTTCTGATCGCCACGGGTTCAAAGCCGCGTCGACCTGCAGACGTCGACTTCAACTCGCCACGTGTGCACGACAGCGACGAGATCCTCAACATCGAAGCGCTTCCCAAGTCGATGATCGTGCTTGGTGCGGGCGTGATCGGTTCCGAGTACGCCTGCATGTTTGCCGCGCTTGGAACCAAAGTTCATCTCGTCGACGCGCGACCGGCGATCCTGCCCTTCATCGACACCGAGATTCGGGATCGTCTGCAGCAAGAGATGGGCGCACTCGGAATCGACATGCACCAACCGCATCGTTGGGGTGCCGTGGTCGACGAAGGTCCGGAAGTCACGGTTGTGTTGGACGACGGCACCAAGCTTGGTGCCGAGCATCTTCTGTTTGCAGCGGGACGGACCGGCAACACGAGCGACCTCGGCCTCGATACCGTGGGCATCAAGCCCAACAAACGCGGATACCTCGAGGTCGACGATGCGTATCGCACCTCGGTTCCTCATATTCTCGCGGCTGGGGACGTCATCGGATTTCCAGCGCTCGCAAGCGCGTCGATGGAGCAAGGGCGCGTCGCCGTGTGTCGCGCATTTGGGTTCTCGTACAAGCAGAACATGAGCGAGATGATCCCCTACGGGATCTACACCATCCCGGAAGTCAGCGCGGTGGGCGACACCGAGCAAGAATGCATCGAAGCGAAACGACCGCATGTGGTGGGACGCGCTCGCTTTCGCGACAACGCACGCGGGCAGATTCAAGGCGACTTGGGCGGACTGCTCAAGCTGGTGGCCTGCGCCGAAACACGAAAACTCCTGGGCGTGCACGTGGTGGGTGAGCGCGCCAGTGAGATGGTGCATCTCGGACAAGCTGCGCTTCTGATGGGTGCGACCGTCGATCTCTTCATCGAGATGGTGTTCAACTTTCCGACGTTGTCCGAGACCTACAAGTACGCTGCGTACGAGTGTCTGGGTGCGCTCGCGCGCCGAGGTTGAGCCGCGGTGAAGCCGCTCAAAGGATGGGGTAAGCGCCCGGCCGGCACCACGACAGGTCCGAACCGAAAAGGTCCGCGCGTGTTCCGCGTGGGCGAAGTGAACCGCGCGGCCAAAGAACACATCGAATCCAAGTTCTCCGACTTTTGGGTCGAAGGTGAACTCAGTGAGGTCAAGCGTTCGCGCAACGGCCACGTGTACTTCACGTTGAGCGACGAACGCGAGAAAGCACGACTGAGCGGGATTCTCTTCGAACGCGATTTGCGAGCGGTACGTGCGGAGTTGGAAGACGGCGAACGAGTTCGCGTGCGCGGCAATCTCACTCTCCATGTCGCGTCGGGGCGCTACCAGATCCGCGCGCGCACGATTTTGCCTGCTGGAGCCGGCGATTTGGCCGCGCAGTTCGATCGCATCCGCAAGCGACTCGCTGCGGAAGGGCTGCTCGATGCCGAGCGCAAACGCGAACTTCCACGACTGCCTCGCGCCATCGGCGTGGTGACCAGTGCACAGAGTGCCGCCCTTCGCGACATTGTGCGTGTTGCGCACGCGCGCGCACCGGTGCGCCTGATCGTGGCGGATTGCCAGGTGATGGGAGAAGGCTCCGCGCGTTCGATCGTGGTTGCGTTGGACCACATTCAAAAGATCCCCGAAGTCGACGTGATCATCCTCGGACGCGGAGGTGGTTCGGCCGAAGAGCTTTGGTCGTTCAACGCGGAACGTGTCGCGCGTGCCGTAGCCAGCGCTCGAGTTCCAGTCGTGTGTGGTGTTGGGCATGAAACCGACGTCACGATTGCGGAACTCGTCGCGGACCGACGTGCGTCCACACCCAGCAACGCCGCCGAGATCGCTGTCCCTGATGCACAGGTCTTGCTCGGTGAACTCGAAGGACTTCGCGCAAGGTTGGATCGCGCGATTCACAAGAGCATCGACCGCTCGCGCTTGGACGTCCACGAACTCGAGCGCACGCTGACTGACCCTCGGCGGATGATCGCGCCATTGCGACGACGCGTGCGTGAACTCGAAGAGCGGCTTCGTGCGCGTGATCCGCGTGTCACGTTGGCCAAAGATCGTCGCGAGCTCAACGAGCTACAGACTCGCCTGAAGCGCGCAGCCCGAGACGTCATCACGGAAGCACGCTCTTCGTTGGGGCGTGACCAGGAACGCCTCGAAGCCATGGCGCCGCGCATTGGCAAGGATCGTCGGCAGCGACTTGCTCGGCTGGCCGCACAACTGGATGCCTTGTCGCCGCTGCGGGTGTTGGAACGTGGATACGCCATCGCGTTTGACGACAACCAACAAGCCATCAAACGCGCAGAGGATGTCGAAGCGGGCGACATCATCAAGGTCCGTCTGCACGAAGGAACGCTACGCGCGCGGGTGGAAGAAGAGTGAAACGCTACGCGGTCATCGGCTGGCCGGTGAAGCACTCGCGTTCACCCCTGATGCACAACGCCGCGTTCAAGTCGCTCGGGTTGGACGCGCGCTACGACGCCGTCGCCATCGAACCTGACGCATTGCACGACACGCTGGACGCGGCAGAACTCGATGGGTTCAACGTCACGCTTCCACACAAGCTGGCCGTGATGGACTGGGTCGACGAAGTAGACTCTGTTGCCGACGCGATCGGTGCGGTGAACACCGTGTATCGCGTTGATGATCGATGGGTAGGAACAAACACAGACTCGCTGGGTCTGCGACGCTCTCTCGAAGAAGCCGGTGTCGAGATTGCCGGATGCAACGCCGTGGTCTTGGGGGCAGGTGGCGCGGCACGCGCTGCGGTTCATGCGCTACGCGATGCCAGCGTTCACATCGCCGCACGTCGATTCGCAGCCGCGCGCGAGATTGGCACGGCTTTGGACTGGACGAATTTGGGCGATGTGTTTCCGGGTACCGACTTGGTGATCCAAGCCACCTCCGCCACCTTGGGTGACGAAGCGCGCGCCTTCGCAGACGCACTTCCGCTCGATGCCTTGCCCAAGCACGCCACGGTTTGTGATCTGGTCTACACACCACGCCACACCACGGTTCTGCAGCGCGCCGAGAACCAAGGGCTTCGCATCGTCGATGGAACGGGAATGCTCGTGCATCAAGGCGCGGCCGCGTTGGAACTCTGGACAGGGCGAAACGCGCCGGTCGAAGTGATGCGCGGTGCCCTGCTCGCCAGCTTGGCGTAGTCAAAACCGAGAGCGAGACGAGGATTCTGCGCTGACACGCTTCGTGCACATCTGCACCGCGTGACCGTACGAACGAAAGAACGTTTCGAGGATTACGCCCGCGACCAGCGATGTGCCCAGACCCGCGAAAAGATGCTCGAGGGTCTCGCCAAAGACGCCGCGAAACGAGGCGGCGAGTTGCGCGAGTCTGAGCGGCTCGACCAGCTTATGGCGCGCATTCGCGAAAGTCGGGGCGCGATGATTCCGGTGCCCGACGTGCCCTGCATCGTGTTGGATTGCGAGCGCGCTCCGGAAGGCGCCGTCTACCACGGCAACATCATCGCGGTGTCCGGCAAGATGCTTGCGAGCATGTCCGACTCGGTGCTTGCGTTCGTGCTGGCACACGAACTTGCGCACATCGCGCTCGGCGATGGTGAAGAACAGATGCCGAAGCACCCGCGACTGCACTGGTTTCGCAAAGTGATGTCGTGGGCGGTGGTGCAGCCTCGCGACCAAGCGGAGTTCAACGCCGATCGCTTGGCGTACCAGTGGCTCAAAGACGTCGGTCTCGAGGACGGCGCATGGGAGTTCTTTCACTGGCTGCGCATGGAGTGTGAACGCAGCGGTCGGTTGAGTGAGATCCGCGGCGCCAAGCTACCGACGAGCGAGCTTCAGTGGGCGTACCGCCACTTTCGTTCGCACCCGAGCATCGACGAGCGTCTGTGGCAGCTGCGTGTGCTGGATCCGTTTGGAGAAGGCGACGCGGATTCGAAGATCCGTGCGCGCAAACTCAAGCATCGTCGTCGTCGAAAACGACCCAGTCGACGAAAGCGCAAGCGCCGACGATGAGCCAATTTTCACATTTCCGCGACGCCAATAATCTTTCGCGCGTGCAGCAGCAGGTGCGCGCTCGCTTCCATCTCGGGCTTGCTCTCCGAGTCGATTCCCAGCGTGCAGTTGCCCACCAAGAAGAACTCACCCGACTCCATCATCTCGTCGGACACGCGCGAGTCTTCCGGAAGCGGTAGCGAACCCATGATCATCCCGCCCGGAAACAAACACGAGATCTGTCGAATCTTGGTGCGCTGACTCGTGCGTGCGCTCGTCTCCACAAGTTCGTCGACTCCAGGCTGAATCAAAATCACCGCGTCGAGTGCAAGTGCCAAGAACGGGAGCTTCGTGCCCTGCGGGAGAGAAACTTCAGTCAGCGTCAGGAAGCTGCGTTCACCGTTGAGGAAGTCGAGCAGTGCTTCCTTTTCCGGAACGTGCAAGGTGCCCTCGATCCAACCCGAAACCGTAAAGAGTCGAAGCGGCGACTTTCTCTGCGGCGGACGCGGATGAGCAGATTCCCCCATTGCTCGATCATACCTGTGATGCGGTTCCGCCCGAAGCCAACGTGTCAACGTCGGGTTTAGCGCTGACACGCTGTCAGCCGATTCCACCCACCGAGAGCCAACAATTCCCGACGAAAGCGGGATCCGGGCCACAGGCACGAAGGCTGCAAAACCCTTCTGCATGGGAAAGCTCGCCGTTCATGGATGCGTCGTTCTCGGACTTGTTGCGGGAGCAGCTGCTGTCGCCGATGCGCTGGTTGTGACCGACCACGAGCGCCTTGAAGCGTTCGCGGACTCGCTTAGCGGGACGATCGATACCGAACTGATGGACGGAGCACTCGGCTACTTCGACGTCGACTACGAACCCGTTCTCGTCACGACACCCGACGGCGACGAAGAGTTCGGCGAAGGTGAAGGCGCGCAGTTGGCGAGCGTGGCGCGGGACGCACTCGCGGCCTACCGCGGTCACTCGCTTGAAGAAGTGCAGCGCAACATCGAACTCGAAGACGAGAGCGCGCGCGTGGCCGTTCGCTTGCGCACTCCGGAGGGCATGGTCAACGCGACCTTTGACCTCGCCAAGCACGAGGGTCGTTGGTTCGTGCATCGAGTGCGCTTGAGCTAGCCTCCGCCCATGTGGGCAATCGTCGGCGCCGGATCCAACCTTGGTGCACGCGCAGACATTCTTGAAGCCGCACGGCGGGTTCTCGACGCACACGGTGTCCGCACCGAACGTCGCTCGCATACGTACACCTCACCCGCGATGGTTCCGCCGGGACGACCGCCTGGGCCTGCGTTTCTCAACGAGGCTTGGCGAGTCCGAACGACCTTGAGCCCGCGGCGCCTGCTCGCACTGCTTCTGCGGGTCGAAGCCATGTTTGGACGCGTCCGCACTCAGCGATGGGGCAACCGAACACTCGACCTGGACATTCTGTGGGCTGAGCACGAGGTGCAGCTCCCTGCCCTCACGGTTCCACACCCCGGCATCTACAACCGCGCGTTCGCGATTGCACCGGTGTTGGATGTTGAGCCCTCGCTGCGCTGCCTGGCCAAAGGCATGCGTCGACGTCCCCAGCGCATCTCACGGAACTCGTTGTGTCCTCAACGCACGGGAGAACCCGCTGCAACGGTGAGCGGCGTTCTCAACGCCGTGCTCAGCGAACCGGTCGCTGCTCAGAAAGTCGTCGTCCTTCGAGCCCCGCTTGAGGGACTGGGAGCCGCAATCGAGGCCGAACGCATGCGCATCGCACGGGTCGCAGTGCTGGAATCGCCTGAAGATCCAAGCCGATCCGCTTGGGGTGTCGCTCTTGCGGGCATGGCTGGAACACCGCGTCGTCAGGTTCGTCTCAACACGCGAGTGGTGTCGGATTCACCAATACAATTGTGGGCTTCGGCGTCGTAGAGGTACGCTCTCGCACCTACCCCTGGAGGCTCCCCGGATGGCCGATACGCGCAAGGACAAGCGCGCACCCGTTTCGCTCAAGGTGCGCTTTAAGAGCGCCACCCTCGACGAGTTTGTCGAGCAGTACAGCGGCGATATTTCACGCGGCGGAATCTTCATTAAGTCCAAGAAGCCCATGAAGGTGGGCACGCTGCTGAAGTTCGAGTTCCAACTCAAAGACCAGTCACGTCTGATTCATGGCGTCGGACGCGTGGTGTGGCGTCGCGAGCCCTCGGGCGACGCACCGCCAGGGATGGGCATCAAGTTCATCAAGATGGACGCCGACAGTCGGCAGCTCGTGCAGGACATCGTCGAGACCCGAGGGTCAGGACCCGGTGCATTCGACGAAGGCGCGGAAGGACCCAAAGAAAGTTCGTTCTTCCCCGACGAAGGTCCGGCTGAACTTCCTGCACCGGAAGATCGCACCAGCGTTCGACACGCGAGTGAGTTTTTGGCCGAAGCGCTCGCAGGTGCCGATGAAGGTTCAGCTGCAGAAGCCCAGGCAGATGCGGAAGCCGCGCGAAAGCGGACTGAAGAGATCGAGCGTCAACGCGCCGCAGAAGAGCGAGCGCGCAAAGCCGACGAACAGGAAGCTGCGCGACGCGAGGCCGAGCAGGCGCGACGTGCTGCAGAGGCCAAGGCGGCAGCCGCGGAACCTGAGCCCGAACCCGCTCGCGAACCCACATCCGAAGAAGCCGCAGACACCGCACTGGCCGATCCGCGCGGTGAAGCCCAGGAGCGCAAACCGGACCCTGCACCGGCCGACGAAAAGCGGGCGCCTTCGCTGAAGCCCCCGCCCGCAGAAATGTCGCTCGCACAACAGGATGAGCCTGGTGGCAGCGGCATGATCATCGGATTGGTGGTTCTGCTTTTGGCCGCGGGTGGCGGTTACTTCTGGTGGTCGAGCCAACAGCAAGAAGAGGTCGTCACCGAGGATCCGGTCCCCGATGAGATTCCGGATCCCGTGCCCGATATCGAGCCTGAACCTGAAGTGGAGATGGTCGCGGTTCGACTCGTGTCTGAACCCGAAGGCGCCGAAGTTTGGATCGGCGGCGAGAACGTCGGCACGACGCCGATGGATGCGCAACTTCCCAAGGGCGAGGCTGCGAGCGTCGAACTGCGCTTGATGGGCTACGGCACCGTCACGCAAGACATCACCGCCGAAGGCACCGAAGGTGAAGAGAGCAGCTTCACGTTGGAGAAGCTCGAATACGTGCTGAGCATTGTCACGGAGCCCGAAGGTGCATCGTTGCGCGCCAACGGACGTCGCATGAGCGCACCCACCGAGATTCGTAACGAGGATTGGGAGTCGATGGAGCTCGTTGCGACGAAGCCTGGTTTTGACGCGGCCAACCTGACCGTCGAAGCGAACCAGTTCACCGAGAGCGACGGAGCACTGCGCTACACCGCGCGACTGGTACTGATCGAACGCGCTGCAGCGCCGATGATGACCACTGTGATGATGCGCGTGACCATGCGCGAGACCATGGAGACCATGGACGCTGTCGAAACGATGGAAACCATGGAGACCATGGAAGCCGTCGAGACGATGGAGCCCACCATGGAGACCACCATGGAACCTGAAGTCACGATGGAGCCGACGATGGAAGCCACGATGGAGGCGACCATGGAGGCGACCATGGAGGCGACCATGGACGGAACGCCCGACAACCCGTTCTGATGACTCTGATGTGAGTTCGTCAGGGTGACGACGAAACGTCGTCATCGAGCGTTCCTACCGGCGATTTTCCCTCAGGAAATCCATGGCATAGCTGGTGCTTTGCTCACATCCCAATGGATGGGAGAGCATCGCTCGTCATAGCGAGCGTCGTGCTCGGGGGGTGCAGCCTGCTGCGCGACCCCGGCGACTTCACAATCGTCGATGACGCCGGGACCGACGCCATGCCGATGTGCGTCACAGCCGACGACTGTCCGGCGCGAGCGAGAGCCAGCGCGGTCTGTACCGACGCGATGTGCGAGTACACGTGCGAGACCGGATTCGACGATTGCGACGGTGACGCCACGAACGGGTGTGAAACCGACACCACCCGCGACGTCGACAACTGCGGCGCATGCGGCACAGCGTGCATGTTCGACAACGCCACGGGTGCATGTTCGGACTCGATGTGCGAGTTGATGAACTGCCGCACGGGATTCGAAGATTGCGATGGCGATCCAGGCAACGGGTGCGAAGCCAGTCTGCAGTCCACGTTGACGTGTGGAAGCTGCGAAAACAGCTGTGCAGCCGGCGAGCTGTGCGATTCCACGGGTGCAACTCCGATTTGTAACGAGGACTGCGGTGGCACCATCTGTGGAGACGAGTGCGTCGACACGTCGACGAACCCACAACGTTGCGGCGACTGCGACAACGAGTGTCCTGTTCCCGCTGGTGCTGAAGAGGCGACCTGCGCCGACTCGATGTGTGGGTTTTCGTGTTTGGCTGGCCGGGACGACTGCGATCCCGACGCCGAAGGGTGCGAGACCAACACCACCAACGACCTCGCCAACTGCGGGGGTTGCGGAATGACGTGCGACGACACGCGAGTGCTCACGCAAAGCTGTGCGATGTCCGCGTGCGAAATCGACTCCTGCGAACCCGACTACGGGGACTGCAACGACGACGCGGACGATGGCTGCGAAGCGTCCCTCAACGACGATCCAAACCACTGCGGCGCGTGTGGAAACGTCTGTGACTCCGGCACGAACTGTCGCTTGGGCGTGTGCGATCCCGTGGTTCAGGTCGCGCGCGGTGAGGGGCAGGCGTGCGTGGTTCGCGAAAGTGGTGCTGTGCTGTGCTGGGGCGAAAGCGACAACAGCCAAGCCGGTGTGGGATCACCGCGAGCGGCAGAAGCACCACAGCCGATCGTCGTTTCGTCTGCACCCGGTGCAGCTGTGTTCCGCGCTCGCGTAGTCTCTGCAGGCAACGCCTTTACCTGTGCGATCGACCTCGACGGAGAACTCTGGTGTTGGGGACAAGGCAGCCGGCTTGGTGCTGGCCCTGGCACCGGCAACACGCCCTTCCCGCAGCCGGTCGTTGCGGACACCGAGGCAGGCATGTTCGACCCGCGCACTTTCGTCGATCTCGACGCCAACGAAGGACACGGTTGTGCAATCGACGACATGGGAACCGTGTGGTGTTGGGGGATCCAACAAAACGGCAGCATCCCGGGATCCGGAAACGGCGAAGGCGCTCGACGTGTCACGGGCTTACCCACCGACGCAGTCAACATTGCGGTGAACAACGGGGCGAGTTGTGCGGCGCTCGACGACGGGAGTGTGTGGTGTTGGGGAACCAACAACCAAGGACAACTCGGCAACGACACCACCACCAACAGCGCAACTCCGGTTCAAGTCACGGGCATGACGGGCGCAACGGTGGTCGACGGCATGTGGCAGACCTTCTGCGCGATCCATGACGGCGGTCGACTTTCGTGCTGGGGCAACAATAGCGGCGGACACATCGGACCACGACGCACGGGCAACCGCGAGCTGACGCCCATCGAAGTCGCACCGGGTCCGGTCCTCAACACGTGGCAAAGCTTGTTCAGCCTGTGTTGGGAGACGGCCGACGGCGCGACGTGCAGCGGGCGCAACGTGGAAAGCCAGTGGGGCAACGGCGAAACCACACCCTTCACGACCGACGGCGGCGACATCGACATTCCTGAGCTCGACGGAATGGAAGGCTTCGACGCAGGTCGACGCGGCGCATGCGCAATTCGCGACGGCCAAGCGTACTGCTGGGGCGCGAGTTTCGAAGGGAGCATTCCGCGCGACACCCTCCAGATCGAGAGTCCAAGTCCAGTCCGCGCGCTCGATGGCACCGAAGAGAGTGGCTACAGCGCACTCGCCGTCGGTTCAGACCATGCTTGCGCGATTCGAACTGGAATCGATCGGTGTTGGGGCATCAACGTATCGGGTGCGCTGGGAGACATGACCAGCTTGAGCAAAGCGCACCCCGTCGACGTCGTGACGCTGACCAACGTCGTGCACATCGCGACTGGGCGCGGCCATTCCTGCGCCATCAACGATGGTGGTTCAGGAAGACAGGTGTACTGCTGGGGTGGGAACACCAGCGGCCAACTCGGCAGTGCGGGAAGCTCGTCTTCAAGCCCTCGCTTGGTGGCACTCGCGGACGATCAGATCGCGGTCGAAACGGGATCGGCAACGACCTGCTCCATCAGTGACACGGGCTCGGTCAACTGCTGGGGTTTCAACTCGGAGGGCCAGGCCGGACAACCGCTTGCTTCGCCGACAGTGAGTCCCGGACCTTTGGCGACTCCCATCAACGACGCCATCGCGCTCGCGCTTGGCCACCGACACGCATGCGCGCTTCGCACGGGTGGCACGGTCGAGTGTTGGGGTGCAAACGAGAGTGGGCAGTTGGGCGACGGTACCGATACGCTGCGACACACTCCCGCTCCTGTGATGGGTCTGTCCGACGTGACCGCCATCGCGGCAGGTTCCGCACACACGTGTGCAATTCAAAGTTCTGGTCAGGTGCGCTGTTGGGGTTCTTCCTTCCGAGGACAGCTCGGAGGTCCCTCGGGCGGACTCGGCGTTCCTGTTCTGGTCGGCTACACCGCGATGCCCGCGGTTGCGATCGCAGCGGGCAACTTGCATTCGTGTGCCGCGTACACCGATGGCTCTGTTCGTTGTTGGGGAGCAAACGACTACCACCAACTCGGACGGCTCGACACCTCGGACGCGACGACCCCTGTGCTCGTTGCCGGGTTGAACGATGTCACGGCGCTGTCGAGCGGGAACGACACCGGCTTTCTCACGTGCGCACTTCAAGGTGACGCCGACCCTGCGGGCTCCATCCAATGTTGGGGGCGCAACGAATACGGCGGCGCCGGTCACGGCACGTCGCTCTACTACTTGCCGACGCGCGTGGAGTTGCCATGAAGACGATGCGATCTCTGGTGTTTGTTTCGGTTCTATTCGCGTCGAGTCTCGGCATGACGCAGTACGCGTCGGGCGAAGGACCGCCGGACGAAACCGACACCGATGACGGACCCAATGAAGCCACCGACGGCGAAGCCCGTAGCCTCTACGAAGCTGGAACTGCAGCATTCTCGGATGGTCGCTTCGAAGATTCGCTTGCCCGGTGGCGAGAAGCCTACGAACTGAGCGAGCGCCCCGAGCTGCTGTACAACATCGCGACTGCTCTCGATCGATTGGGACGTCCAGCCGAGGCACGTGAGCAGTATCAGGCGTACCTCGAAGCGGTGCCCGACGCGCGAAACACGAACTACGTGCGACGCCGCATCGAAGTGCTGGGCAACCAAACGCAGTCCGCAGAAGCCACGGAGCCCGACGACGTCGAGCCCGAAGAGCGCGAAGCTCCCATCGTTGAGCCTGAGCCCGAACCGCCTTCGCGCGTTGGACCGTTCGTCCTCTTCGCCACTGCGGGTGCTGCTCTCGTCGCGGGTGTTGCCACCGCGCTCGTCGCCAACAACCGATACGACTCACTCGACGAACGTTGCCCGGGTGGCGAATGTCCACCTGATGCAGCGTCGGATCGCGATGACTTACGCCGCATGACTCGCACCACCGATGTGCTCTTTGGAACCGCGGTTCTCAGCGCAGTTGCGGGCGTTGTGTGGTGGGTTGCCGCAGGCTCAAACGAGAGCGACACCCAAGTCGCGTGTGGTCTCGGACACTGCCGCGTTCGTTCACGGTTCTAGCCTGCTACCGGCAGCAGCATCCGCGTCCATCGCTCAGGATTCCGAACGCCCAGCGCGATCAACTCCGCATGAGCCTCGTCCGTCGAGTCGCCTGCCCAATGGGCACGTTGCAGTCGTGCCGATGCCGCGTGTGCAGCCATCCCGAGGTCGTCGAACCCGACGATGGCGTCGAGCAACGCGCGCTCAGCAGCTCTGTGCTCACCAGTCACACGACAGATTCCGGCGCGCAACATCGACGCGAGCGCGTCTGCCCAAGGCGTCCGTTCTTTCCTCAAGCGACGCTCCTCTCGACGCGCGGCGTGTAGCGAGTCGCGCCGTGCAGACACGCATGACTCGGCGAGCGCGGCGCGACCCACCAAGTCTGAAGTGAACACGCGGAGCACCATCACGCGTCCAAGCAGGGATCGTCGGAACGGTCCGACTCCTCTGCGTGCACGCGCTGCGGCCTCCATACCGTGGCCCCGGTAGAGTTCGATTTGCACCCGGGCAAAGAAATCGAAGAAGCGTTGAACGGTGTAGTAGCCAGGATCCCAATCGCGTCTTGCCGCGTCCACTTCGGCGCGCGCACGCACCGGGTCGTCCTGCACCAACCAACGCGCGTTCAAGAACCCACTGCGCAAGTTCACTTGTGTGTAGAGGTCGCGACGCTGCGCGGCTTCACGAACCAAAGCGTCCAATCGCCGACTCAAGGGACCCAGATGTCCCAGGTTGAGTGCAGCCACCGCGGAGTAGAGCTGCATCGACGAGACTTCCTTCACCATCCCGACCAGGTCGCGACGAAACGCCAGCTCCGCTTCGCGCCCGAGTTCATATGCCTGCTGCCACCGCGCATTGTGAAATGCGATCAAGCAGCGCGCTCCAATACATACCGCGCGAAGATGCGGATCATCGAGCTGCGCGGCCAGATGTTCGCAGCGACGCACCAGTTCTTTGCTGCGTGCTTCAGTCGGTGGCCCTTGGTTCGAATGCGACGATGCTTCGTACGCCATCGAGCGCGCAATGCGCCGCGTGTCACCTGCATCGAGTGAATGGCGTAGACTTCGTGCGAGAAACCACGCACCGCGAATGCTGTCCATGGTGCTTAGCCCGACACCTGCGCCAAAGCAGAGGTCGATCTCCGAACGCGTGTCCTTGGCGATGCGCTCAGACTCGACGGGCACGAAGTCCAATCCACGCAACGCCAGTCGCGCTCGCTCGGAAAGCAGCGCCGCAAGCGAGGTCGTGGGCCGCTTGGGCACTCGGATTCCGTAGATGGCGGCCGCTTCGTCCAGCGCCTCCAACCCTTCGTCCATGCGTCCGATGCGCAAAAGGTGCTCTGCAGAACGGCGCCACACATCGACCGGTGCGTGCGTGCTTGGCTCCACATCCACCAAAGGCAATGCCCGACGGTAGGCTTCGTTGGCTTCATACCCACGACCCGCGTTCGCCAAGGCATCTCCCAACGACACCAACACGTCCGCGCGCGGGAGGCCGAGCGAGAGATGAAGTTGCTCAGCCTGGCGATAAAGGCGCGTTGCGCGTTCCCATGCGAGTACGTCTTCGGCGCGACGAGCTGCGATCAACGTCCAGTGCGCGGCTTCACGAGGTCGCTCTGCACGTTGCTGGTGATGCGCGATCGACTCTGGATCACCAGCGGCCTCAGCCATCGCATCGGCCAATCGAGCGTGAAGACCCAATCGCTGCTCTGCGGACAAGCTCGCGACGACCGACTCGCGAATACGATCGTGGTACGCCTCGACGCGCTCAGCCCCTTCGCGGATCAGTTGCAGCCGGCGAAGCGCTTCAAAGCGTCCCCCTCCAGCGGCCAGTCGCGCTACCGATCGCGCTACAGGGTGACCTGCAAGGCAGACCGCACGCATGAGATCTCGGGTCTCCGTGTCTACGGAACGAAGGCTCTGCGTCACCGCGTCGACCAACCCCTCCGCTCCGTCGTTGCCGAAACGCGCAAGCAGTTCGACGAGAAGCGATTGCCACCGGCCGCGAGTGCAATGCTTCGTTCACGTGCGGGCTCCGCATGGAGCGACCTCGCCAGTTCGCGGGCTTGCTCCATCGTCAGGGGCGACAGGTCACGCACATCGGCGGGCAGCCAGCCAAACTCGACCTCGGGCCGTTGTGCACCGACGAACAAGAACGGCAGTGGCTCCGAGAAGAGTTCCTTCAACAGCGCGTCGGCGTCCTCGTCACTCCACTGCAAATCGTCGAGCACCCAAACCAAAGGTCGACGCGCAGCGATATTCGCCAGCAGTTCACGAAGTGCACCAAATGCCTCAGCGCGAACTTGTCGCTGTTCGAAACCGACGCTTCGCTTAGCCTCGGCAAATCCAGGGACACGCGCGAGCGATCCAAAGAGAGCAAGCAACGAGGGAAGTCCCGCGGGTGCCAACGCGCGCTGTTCGCTCTCCGGTAGTTCCGACAGCAGGTCGGCCAGCGCGTCGATGATCGCGTCGACCCCTTTGTAGGGAACGGACTCACGCTCGTAACAACGTCCGTACACCACCCACGCATCGCGTGGCAGCGTGCGGATGAACCGACGCAAGAGAAACGACTTTCCTGCGCCGGGCTCCGCACGCACGACGCAACACAGGGGTTGTCCCTCAACGACCCGAGCGTACGCATCGCCGAGCCAGGCAAGCTCCGCGTCGCGACCGATCATCCGCTGCGGAGCGCGTGTGGGTGCAGCATCGAACGCATCCAGCAGCGCGTCCAATGTCGGCCGTGCTTTCGGTTCGCGCGACAAGAGCGACGCGACAAGCTCACCAAGCGAGTGCGAAAGCATCGGCGCATCGGTGGAGCGCTTTTGCACCAGCACCTCGATCGCACGTCCTTCGAACGGTGGTTTCCCTGCGATTTGCTCATAGAGCATTACACCGAGCGAGTACCAGTCGCTCGCAGGCGAGGGCTCCGCCCCTTCGGTCAGTTCGGGCGCAACGTAGCGGGGTGACCCGACGATCCCTTGACGACCGCGCGAACGCTGCGACGCAACCAGACCAAAGTCGAGAACTACCGGTCGGCCATCCGATGACACGATCACGTTCGAGGGTTTCAGATCGCGATGGATATGACCTTGCGCGTGCAACGCGCCAAGCCCGCGCGCGATCCCTGCAAACACCTGTCGTAGATGGGCTTCGTCCGTGGGGCGCCATTGCTGCAACGCGGTCCCTTCCACCAACTCCATCGTGAAGAACCAATCGTCGCCGTCGTGGTGAAGCCCGTGCAACGCGACGAGGTTGGGATGACCCATCGCGGCCACAGCACGAAACTCCGCCTTGAAGCGAGCGACCGAATCTGCGTCTGTGCGATGCAAACGCTTAAGCGCAACCTCGTGCCCACGTTGTGAATCGTGTGCGCGAAACACCTCGCCAAAGCTTCCACTACCGAGCTTCTCTTCGAGAACAAAGCGCCCCGCCGCGAGCGTCGCCTTCACGACTTGGAGCCGCGCAAACCCAAACGCTCCATGCGGCTGATCAAGCTGGTACGAGGCATGTCGAGGGCACGCGCAGCTTTGGCGACGGTGCCGCCATGTTCGGCCAACACGGCAGCCAAGATCTCCCGCTCTTGCTGATCGAGTGCATCACGGCGTGCATGCACAGCTTCCAGTGTCGACGGCATGCGGTCGTCTCGAATACTCGGTCCAGCGAGTTCTCGATCGAGGACATGACGTGCATCGATCTCATCGCAACTCTCGTCCTCGGACAACGCGCGATCACGGGCGCGCCGAAGCAGCATCTCCAACTGCCGCAGATTGCCCGGCCACGCGAGCGCACGATCGCTCAACCGCGTACGCAACGCGATCGTGAGCCGCCAGTCTCGACTCGGATCCACACGCGCCAAAATCCCCTGCGCAAGTGGCACGATATCCGCAACACGCTCACGTAAAGGTGGAAGGTGCAGTGTCGCGCCCGCAAGCCGGTAGTAGAGATCTTCACGCAGCTTTCCATCGCGAATCGCCGCTTCGAGATCCCCATTGGTTGCTGCGATCAACCTTACGTCTGAGCGCTTTGGCTCCGTTCCTGTCCAACCCAAGGGACGGAAGGTTCCAAACTGCGTCACGTCCAAGAGCAATTGCTGAGCATGGTGCGGAAGGCTCAACACCTCATCCAAGATCAGCGTCCCTCCATCCGCACGTTCCACCAAGCCAACACGACGGCCGACGGCACCCGAGAACGCACCACGCTCATGACCAAAGAGTTCGGACGTGATCGTGTTGAGATCGTCGCTTGAGCCGAGTAACGCGCGAATGATCGGACGTCGCTTACTCGCCGCCGCAAGGGCGCGACACAGATAGGTCTTGCCGGTGCCCGACTCGCCAGTGACCAACAGTGGTGTCTCGTCGCTCAACGTGGCGATCTCACTGCGCACCTGCGCCATGCCTTCGCCAACAAGCACGTCTCGCAGCGACGGAGTTTGCGCATCACGTCGCACGTCCATGAGAGCGCCACTCACGTCCGAGAGTGCATCTTGCCGATCCAAAAGAACGCTGATCATGTCGGCGGCAGCGCCAAGTAACTCTTGCGCGGTGTCATCAAATACGCGCCGTGGGACTCGATAGTCTACGTAGAGCGCACCACTCGGCGGTCCCTCGACGCCCACCCGCTGCAGCGGAACCACGGCGGCCGTCACCACGCCCAAGTGCGCAAGGCTCTCCGTCGTGTCTTCGCCGATCTCCCACACTTCGCACTGCCCCGATTCAAGCGCTTGGCGCATCAGGGTCTGACTCACCTCATGACGTTCGCGCAGATCCAACTGTCCGCCGGGACCACGTGCTTGCACCACATGGTCGCCACCCGCTTCGCGAAGAAGAACCAACCCGCGATCTGCCGCGAGTAACTCGACCAGTGTATCCAGACACTCGATCAGCCAATCGGATCGATGACTGACGGTGCGAAGCCGGCGCAACAAATGACCGAGCGCATTCCACGCATCGCGAAGCTCGACTTCATTCCGCGGAATCTGGGTCGTCACGTCGCGGCAGCATAGCTCACGATTCGTGGTCTTCGGATACCCTCAGTCGCGCGTGCAGTAGATACGCCATCGCCATGCCTGCCAAAAAGCCGCCGAGGTGTGCGTACGGCGATGTCGCGATGTCGGCACCCAGTGCGAGGTAGGCAAGTCCAAGCTGCAGACCCAGCCAAAGCACGACGAAGACCCAAATCGGGACTTCGACGAGCTGAATCACGATGAGGTAGGGCGTCCACGCAACAATGCGTCGGCGCGGCCCCAACACGATCGCCGCACCGAGCACTCCAGAGATCGCACCGCTCGCACCGATCATCGGAAGAGCGCTTGTTGGATCGACGGCAAGTTTCGCAAGGCCCCCTGCAGCTCCGGCAACCACAAAGAGGATCACCAAACGACGCGGGTCGAGCGTGCTTTCCACCGCGGGACCAAACGCGAAGAGAAAGATCAGATTGCCGATGAGATGGAGCGGCGTGGCGTGTAGCCATAAGTGCGTCAGCAACGCAGCAGGACTCATCGCACTGGGCGTGAGCCCCAGCCCTTCGGTCAGCTGCGGCCAGATCAGTTGCGCGATGTAGCCAATGACGAGCGCGACCAAAAGAGCACCCGTCGCCCACGGTCGGTGTTCGAGTCGTCCCGCATCGCGAATCGGGATCATGGATCGGTGGCCGCCATCGTTGCATCGGCAAACGCTGTGACGCTTCCGGGCGCAAAGCGCAGTTCAAACGTGGTGCGTTCGCCGGCGCTCCATGAAAGCGCGATCGGTGCAGACGCTCGAGGCAACGCGCCGGTTTGTCGCCACAAGGCTGTGGCAGCAGCCATTGCGGGTGCGTCAACGAACATCACCCCAGATGCGCGCGAAGGGATAACACGCTGCGCATCGGGTTCGGGTGGACGCATCTCAAAACTCTCGCGGTCGGCCACGATGAGTTGATGGTTCGCGTCGTTGTGCTGGAGGTACGGTCCATCTGCACAAAGGGCGGCACCAAAGCGCGGGTTGCGAACCTCCTCACAACGAAAGAGCCCAAGCAGAGTTCGAACGTGTTCCATGCGCAGAAGTGGCTCAAGATCTGCAACGCTTCCGGACGTCTGCACCAACGCGAAGGCATCTCCGTCGTGTCCGACCGCAATCATCTGGCCTTGGGTGTTCGTGCTGGCAAACGTGCGAAGCGTTTCGCGGTCCGACTCGCTCAGCCGGTCGCCTGCAGTGCTCTCCAAGAGGTCCGTCCAACCGGCTCGAGGCTGAGCACGCCACCACCCAAGGGCGGTTCCTGCTGGCAGGGTTGGAACACTCGCGACTTCTTCGGATGCAAGCGCGCGCGCGGCAGGTGAATCCTCCAACGTCTCAAACTGCCCCCGAACTTGAAGCGGCTGAGTTTCGACCTCTAGACGCAGTTCGCGGACATCTGGAACAAACGCGATGTAGCTTCGAAGACGCGTCGCCACCCAGTTCACCAGCGCTTCGGGATCCCCGTACGCAGGCGCTTCGTCATGCCGACTTGCTTCGGTACGAATGCCGGCACGCGCGATGTTGAGTTGGTCGTTGAGCGCTCCGTCCAGGTACTGCCGAAGTTCTTGCATCGCCGTGTCGGCGACATGGATGTTGATTCCATCGGCCTCGATGGGCTGACGAAGCCACGCTCCCACGTCGCGGAGCAGGGGTTCGTGATCCGCGACTGCTTCACGGCGCCCCGCCGATCCAAAACCAATCGCGACGTGTCCATCGACGATGGCAACGCGCACCGGCGCTTGTGCATCTACGTTGCGGGGTCGTTCATCGATACGCTCGACCAACGCACGGGGCGTCGCAGGCAGAACCGCGCGAAGAACCGGGGCGTCCAATGCTTCGTAAAGCCGCTGCACATCCCCACCACCAAAGTCGATCGTCGCCCAAAGCTCTTCGGGTGGGCTCGCCGGTTCCGCTTGTTCCACAGGTGCGGGTTCCGACGCGCTCGAGCACGCCACCAGCAACACCGCGAACCACCTCATTGCCCCAGCTCCCAAAACGCTTTGGTCTCCGCCAACGAGTAGCAACGACTCGCGTCCGGCAGACTGTCCACGAAGTAGCGCCCGTACCCCTTCTTCACCATGCGCGAATCGAGAATCGCCACGATGCCGCGATCCGTACTGGAACGGATCAGACGACCAAACCCTTGTTTGAGTGTCAGCGCCGCTGCGGGAACCAAGTGATCGGTGAAGGCGTTGATGCCTTCTTCTTCGAGCTGCTCGCATCGCGCACGCACCAAAGGATCACTCGGCACACCAAAGGGCAGTTTGTCGATGATCACCAACCGCAACGCGTTGCCAGGGACATCCACACCTTCCCAAAAACTCGCCGTTGCAAACAGGATGGCGTCGCCTCGCTCGCGAAAGCGTTCGAGCAACACGGCTTTGGGTGCCTGCCCTTGAACCAAAAGTTTGTAGCCACGCTCGACCAAGGTCGGACGACACTGTTGGCTCAACTCATGAACCGCGCGATGACTGGTGCAAAGCACGAACGCACCACCATCGGTCACCGCGATCAAACCCAGGATCTCTTTCGTGGCGACATCAAGATAGTTGGGTGAGCGTGGATCCGGGACGTGTTCGGGCACGTAGAGAGCCGCTTGCGAAGGCCAGTCGAACGGGCTCTTCAGGCTCATCGTTGTTGCATCGACCCCTAGTCCAAGTCGGTTCTTGATGAAGTCAAAGTCACGCGCGGTCGTGAGTGTGGCACTGGTGCAGACCACGGTATCCACCCGATGGAAGAGCTGGTCCGCCAGTGGTTTGGACACGTCGATCGGGCTGACACCAATCGCAGTTCCGTGACCGCGCTTCGCAATCCAAGCCACCGAACGACCGCTCGCTCCTTCGGTAATGCGCGCCAAGTCGTCGCGTAGTTTGCCGGCACGCCGCGCCAGTTGGCCGAGCGATTCGCTTTCGCTTCGCTTGAGGTGACAGTGTGCACCGAGCGCTTCCAGCGCGTCGTCGAGTGCAAAGAAGCGTTGTTCGAGCTCGTCGGTGAATACTGAGCGCGGCAGCGGTGCATTTCGTTCTTCCGGTGGATGAGGAAGCGCGCGAAAGAACGCTTCCGATGCTGCGCGCGCCACCTCCACCAAGTTGGTCGGGTCTTTGATCAACGTGAGCGCACGCTGAGTATCGCGCGCGTACCGTTCGATCATTCCGCTGGTGATTTGGGTGCCGAAGAAGCGCGTCGCGACGTCTTCGATCTGATGCGCCTCATCGAAGATCACGACGTCGTAGTCCGGCAGCACCGCACCGCCGCGTGGACCTCGAAGTGCGAGATCGGCAAAGAAGAGGTGATGGTTCACCACCACGAGCTGCGCCCGTTCCGCCTCCCTCCGCATACGGGTCACGAAACACTCTTCGAAGTGAGAGCATTTCGCTCCAATTCGCGTATCGCTGCCGCTTTGGACGTGATGCCAAATCTTGGCGTCTTCGGGAAGCGGAAGCTCCGCCCGATCACCGCTGCTGGTCGTGCGTTTCCACTCGTCCAAAACGTGCAGATCCGAACCCAAATGCGCGCTCTCCGCGCTGTGTCGAAACTGTTCGTAGCGCCTCAAACACAAGTAGTTGGCCAGCCCCTTCATGCACGCGACATCCACGTCCAGATCCAAATGTCGCAAGAGCAAGGGAACATCCTGCTCCATGATCTGGTCTTGAAGGTTCCGTGTACCCGTTGAAACGATCACCTTCTGCCCGCTCAGCAACGCTGGGACCAGATACGCCCAAGTCTTGCCGGTTCCGGTTCCCGCTTCGACCAGCAGCACCTCGCAATCGCGAATCGCATCCTCGACCGCATCGGCCATCGCCATTTGGCTGGGTCGATGCTCGTAACGATCGATCGCTCGAGCCATCGGTCCATGGGGACCGAGCAGATCGGAGGCACGCACCGAGAGAAGCTAGCTCGAAAGTGGGCACAATGCGGTATGAGATCCCCATGCGCTTGATGCTCCTCGTTTTGGCTTGTGTCGTTGGGTGTGACGACCCGGAGCCCGAGGTCTCTGAGACCGAAACCGAGACTGAAACTCAAACGGAAACGGAGTCCGAAACGGAAGCTGTCGACGATGATCCGCTCGCCGGTCTGGACGACATCGAAGCACTGGAAAACGAAGCGCCCGATCCGAGCCTTCCCAACGTCAGCACCGACACGGTTCAAGCTGCGGTCCCCCCGCGCGGTTGCGCGACCTTTGGTGAAGAAGCCACGCGCCTCTGGCCACGCAACGGACCGGCAAACGTTGTGGCTGTGGGTGAAGACGGTTTTGTGATCGCCGGCTACTCCACGAAAGAAGAAGGCGCAGGTGAAGAGGTTTGGGTCGTGCGCGCCAAACCCGGTTCGCCACCAAGTTTGTTGCTTCGCGATGATTTGGAACAAGCGCTCTCGGTTCCTCGCAACGCGGCACCAGGGTTGGGACGCGTCGACAATGGGCACATCGGACTGGTCACCGTCGATGGCTCAGCCAACGTGCGTATGACGGTCATTCAAACCGGTGGTCGCGTCGAGTCGTGGCGCCAAGTGGGCAACGGCGCCGACCAACGCTTCACACCTGCGTTCGGGGTGCGCGGCAACTACCAGTACGTGGCCTACACCGAAGGGCGAGCCGAAGGAATGCGCACGCACGCCATCGCGTTCGAACCCACCGGTCGCTTGATTCGACGCTACGACCTCACGCCTGAAGGCAGTGGAGCCGCGGCATCGACATTTGTCGATGGAAGCAACGAGTTGCTATTCGTCGATCCACGCGAAGCGGTCTCGCCGATGATGCAAGTTTCATTGGACGAGGGTGCAGGTGAAGCCTCGGTTCTGCTTCCCTTGAGCAACATCTTCGAGCCGGTCGCGTTGGCGCCGGTCAAAGTCGGCGAACGTTTCTTGGTCGGCTACACCGCGATGGGCATGGCTGCCGCAACCGCGGTCGGACTTGTGGCGATCGAGGGCGAGCAAAGCCACGGACCTGTTCCGATTGTTCCAAGCAGCGGCTACGGGTACTTGCACGTCAGTGGCGCAGCGGGTCCGAACCGAGCCGTGTTTGTGGCCGACCGTCCCAAAGCACGCGAACGTGGAGCACCGCGCGAAGCAGTGGTTGTGGTTGTCGACCCGAGCGAAGACAACGTGCAGATCGGTGCACCGAAGGTCTTGACGACTCCCGATGAGACCGCACGCTGGTCGCGCATCGCACGCCACGGCAGCGGCACCTACGCTGTGGTGATGACAGGAAGCAACGGCGTGTACGCCCACTTCCTGCGGTGCGATGAGGGGGAGTAGTCGATGCGCGTATTGGGATTGATGTTGCTCTTGGCGTGCGGACACGAAGCCGCGCCCGGTGAGTCGGTCGCCGAAGTGTGCAACGCGGAAAACGCGGGACGCTCCGTTGCCGTATCGGGCTATCTCGTCGCGCCTGTGGTCACACTTGGATGCACTGAGACTTGCAGCCTCGACCTTTCGGACGAACGCGGAAAGCGTGACACCACGATCGAGTTGCGCTTCGACGTAGGTCGAACGGTGCGCACAATGGATGCGATCGAAATGGAGTCCGAGTATCCAATCGAGGGTCAGGTCGAGCGGCTCTATCCAAGCGACTTCGTGCTGCGAACCGACGACATGGAAGAAGTGAACCCGGGTGATGTCGTGCGCGTGGAGGGCGAACTGCAGCACGGAAGCGTGTTCGGTTGTTCCATCCGTCCCACAAGCGTGAAGAAGCTCTAAGCTTGCTCATTGTGGCGACTAACGAACTAGGAGCGTGAAGGCGAACTACGATGTCGCTTTAGTGGGGTGGTCGACATTCTTTTTTTTCCGGAAGTGCGGGAAGGCTGGAAGGCGGGAAGGTTCGTTTCCAAGACCTTCCCGCCTTCCAGTCTTCCCGCACTTCCGGTTAATAAGAACACCGACCTAACGCTTTGGAGCGAGCTTCAGGTAACGCCGTTCAAGCGTCGGCTCCTCGTATCGACAAACAAATCCACTCCACTTAGCTCTCTTCGAAGTCTTGTAATCCCATAGCCCGCGACGGCGCGTCCCCCGCCAGGCGCAGCACGGCTCGGCTTGACCCGAGGCCGTGTGCACCTGTGATGCGAAGGTGGCTGGACGAGGAGGGGGAGTGCGATGCGAGCCACACCCAGGACCTAGCGAAGAGCGTGCCGTCCGTCTTTGCCGGTGTTTAGACAACGTTCGATGGAAGACTGCGGACTTCGCACTCGTCGTCTGCGGTTCTTGCCGCCCGCGTGCATGCACGCCGGCCACTCAACCCGAAACCAGTGCGGCACGATGATTGAAAGAACGTGCCGCATGACCAAGTTTCTCTCCCTGCTCGCCGCGATTGCCCTGCCCGCGTTCGTCCTGGCCCAACCGCCCAACATGCGTCGACCTCCGCCCGAGGCGTTCGCCGCTTGCCAGAACCAAGAAGAAGGCACGCTCTGCTCAGTCGACACCCCGCACGGCCAACTCGAAGGTACGTGCCGCACGCCTCCACGCGATGTTGAAGAAACTCGCTTGGTCTGCGTCCCGCACAACCACGAACGCCGCGACCGCGGCATGCGTTGACTGTGTAGACTCAAGTGATGCCGCGATTCGCAAGAGCGCTGCCTGTCCTCGGTGCGTTGGCTGCTGTTGCGTTGATTGCGTCTCAGCTCATCGCATGGGTTGGCGTGCAGCGCGCTGCGAAGCGTGCATCTCACGGTGAGTCCGAGGTCATGCTCGAGACGTTCGTGGGATACCTCCAAGCGCGATCGTTGCGCCCCGAAGAAGTCGACCTCGACACGTTCGTCGAGGCGCATCGCGACGCCGGTCTTCGATACGCCGCGATCGTTCATCCTCGTGGTCGCACCGAATCGGGTTCTGCGCAACTCACGGGCCACGCCTACGACGAGAACGACGAACGGGTTCGCGCGACGCGAGAGATTCCACTCCATCCCGCGCCCCCGCCACACAAGATGGGCAAGCGACCACCTCGCAAAGGCCCACATCATCGCCCACCGCTTGTTACGTTGGTCATCGAACTCGAGCCCAACATCGCACCGAGTCTGCGCAGCAATGCGATCTGGACATTGGTCGCCGCAGCGGTCAGCGGTGCGCTGTTCTTCTTGCTCGCGGTGTTTCTCGCACGCGCACTCCGTGAACGCGAAGAGTGGCTACGACGAAGTGAGCGTGAACGACGTCTTGCCGCACTTGGTGAGATGAGTGCCGTTCTCGCGCATGAGATCCGAAATCCACTCGCATCGTTGAAGGGCCACGCTCAGTTGCTGGCTGAATTCACCCAAGGCGAAGATAAGACGCAACGTAAAGTCGACCGAATCGTTCACGAAGCCGAACGCCTGGAAGAACTCACCACCAATCTTCTCGACTTTGTGCGTTCAGGTGAGTTGAACAAAGAAGCGCTCGACTTCCGCGAGTTGATCCAAAATACAGCGCGCTCGGTGGACGACACGATTGAGCTTCGGCTTCCAAACGAACCAGTCCCCGGACATGCCGACGCACCGCGCCTCCGTCAGGTCTTGATCAACCTGCTGACCAACGCGTTGCAGGCGAGTGAACGCGCCGAAGTGTCCCTCGAAGCAAGTGTGTCAAGTGTCGACATCGCAGTCTCGGATCGCGGCCAGGGCTTTGAGCCCGACGAACTCGATCGTCTGTTTGAGCCCTTTCACACCAAGCGCGTCAAAGGCACCGGCTTGGGACTGGCGATTGTCAAACGCATCGTCGAGGCCCACGAAGGCACGATCGCCGCTGCAAATCGCGATGGCGGTGGTGCGACGTTTACGGTGACACTCCCGCGAGGCACGTGATGGCTCGGATCCTGGTCGCTGATGACGAAGAAGGTATTCGTGAGTTTCTGGCCGAAGCGCTGGAGATGGACGACCACGAAGTTCAAGCCGTCCCCGATGGCGCAGAAGCACTCGACCGACTGCGCAAAGAAGCGTTCGACTTGGTCCTGACCGATCTGGACATGCCGAAAGCCGACGGCATGGCGGTGCTCAACTTTGTGCGCGACGAGCTTCCCGAAACGGAAGTGATCGTGTTGACCGCACATGGCTCGGTGCGTGTCGCGGTCGAAGCGATGCGCCTTGGTGCGTATGACTTTTTGGAAAAGCCGGTCAGCAGTCCTGCCGAGCTACGTCTGATCGTTACACGCGCCGTGGAACGGAAGCAGCTTCGAACTCGGGCCGAAGGTGTCGCGCGCGTTTCGGGTGCCAACACTCCGCAACTCACCTGGGGCGATCCCGCGATGAAGCCGGTCGTCGGCGCGTTGGAGAAAGTCGCTCCCACCGATGCAACGGTTCTGCTCACCGGTGAGAGCGGAACGGGCAAGGAAGTGACCGCGCGGGCCATTCACGCCTGGAGCAAGCGTGCGACAGGTCCGTTTATCGCGATCAACTGTGCGGCACTATCCGAAACGCTTCTCGAGAGCGAGCTCTTTGGCCACGAGAAAGGCGCATTCACCGGCGCACATGCTCAACGACGTGGGCGGATCGAGCTCGCCGAAGGCGGAACGTTCTTTCTCGACGAACTGGGTGAGCTCAAACCGGAGTTGCAAGCGAAGTTGCTGCGCGTGTTGGAAGAGCGGACCTTCGAGCGTTTAGGCGGAACGCGAACGTTGCGCGCGAACGTACGTTGGATCGCGGCGTCGAACCGCAACTTGTCCAAGATGGTGCAAGACGGAGCGTTTCGGCAGGACTTGTATCACCGGTTGGCGGTGTTCCCGATTCGATTGCCCGCACTGCGCGAGCGGCGACAAGACATTCGACCTTTGGCGGAGCGCCTGCTGCATCGCGTGGGAATCGACTTGGGTCACCCACGTTTAACCATGAGTGATGCTGTGGCAGAGGAACTCACCACGCACGCGTGGCCGGGCAATGTTCGACAGCTGCGGAACGTGTTGGAACGCGCAGCGATCTTGTCGGACGGAAAGCCGATCAAGCGAGAGCATCTGTGGCTGGACTCGTTGGTGCCTCCCGAACCGACAGACGTGTTGACGCTCGAACAGGTGGAGAAGCGTGCGATTGCCGCAGCGTTGAAGGCGGTGGGCGGCAACCGAAAGGAAGCCGCTGCGAAGCTGGGCATCGGCGTGCGCACGCTCTACGACAAGCTGAAGAAGTACGACCTAGGCTGAGCTCGGGTGGCGGAATCTGCAGGTTGGGTGCGGATCTCGCAGTTGTGTGCGAGTTCGAGTCCAGAGTTTGCGGTGGGTTTTGGGTGGCGTGGCTCTTGCGAAGTGCTGGGGCATGCGAATCGCTCAACTCAGCTTTCTCAGCGTGGTCGTTGCCCTTGGATGCGGCGACGACGACTCCCCAGACTCCGACGCCGGAACAGACGCTGCTTCGGACACTGCCGCGGACGTGGTGACCACCGACGCGGGTGACGATCCCGACGCAGGCGAGTCCGCGTGTCCGACCGACATCTGGGCAGGCATCGACGACTACGAGCTTGAAGGCGAACTCGTGGACTGCCCGGCTGACGTGGACGTAGCCGGCTCACTCTTCAATCTCAACGGCATCGAGATCGACAACAACGGAACCGCGATGACGCCCTGCATCGAAGCGCGCTGCGATGACACGTACGTCTACGTCGCCACCAACAAACTTCCCCACTACGACTTCGTGCAAACGACACCGAACGAACTCGCCGAGAACGTCGTGATCTATCGAGTTCCACGAACACCCGCACAACTCGGCGAAGCCGCCGCTGCGCCGGACGTCACAACGTTCATGGGCTGCGTCGACGGCTATGAGCAGTACATCAACAACCCCGACAACGCGACGGCGAACGAACCCAGCGGGCTCTGCGCGAACGCAGGCGAAACGCTCTACTACGAAATGCTCTCAACAGGACGCGTCGACTATCGAGGCATCGCGTGTCTCGGAACCGCAGCGTTTGTGATCTCGGGCGTATCTGCGAACGGTCCGAACGAAGCAGGCTTTCCCGACCCCTGGGGCAACCCCGCGGCGTTCTACCCGGACGATGGCGACGACGCACTACGCGCGCTGGACCTTTGTGGGGGTCACACCGGTGGCGACATGCACTACCACGTCGTTGCTCCTGCATGTTTCGAGCGCGCCGCAAACGGTTCTCCGGCAAACAGCTACGTCGATGCTGCTGAAGTCTGGAACGCAGAAGAGTTCCTCACCGGAGACTGCACCGAAGAATCACCGATCGTCGGCTGGAGTCTCGATGGCTATCCCATCAAAGGACCCTGCGTCTGCGTCACGCGCGATGGCGACGGTACGTGCACCGATGTTCGCCGTGCCTACAGTTCGTGGATCTACCGTGGACTTGGTGCTTGGGAAGCCGAAAGCGATGTCGCCGCCGGTGATGCGCTCACGCTCGAAGGGATCGACTGCACCACCGACGCGGATTGCGACGATGAGAACTTCGCGTGCTCGTGGGCGCTCAGCGAAGTTGACGGTGAAGTCGTCGCACGAAACCAGTGCGTCTTAGTCGACTACGGATGGTGCTCGCATACCTACGTCGACCGCACCGACGACGATCGAACCGACATTGCGTTTCTGGATCGTTGCAACGGCGTCGAGGGCGCAGACGGCTACGCCTATCACGTGACCATGAGCTTCCCCTACATCCAAGGCTGTTACCGCGGCACGCCCGCCGAACAAGCGATGGGTGGAGGCATGATGGGCGGCGGCATGATGGCTATGGACGTCATGGACTGCACAGACGGGATGACCGAAGGCTGTTGCGGCGATGGAACCTGTGACGGCCCCGAGACCGCGGACAACTGCGCCGAAGACTGCTGATGCGATGGGTTGTTGTCGGCGCGTTCTTCTTGGTGTTCTGCGCGCCGGCGACGTCCACCGCCCCGCTCGCAGGAGAGTCGATCACGTACAGCATGGCGACGGACTGGGACGGCGCCGCGGAGCATGATGGGACTCGTGTATTCGAGACTTCAGTTGGCTACACGGTTGAGATCGACGAGCTGCGTATTGGCGTAGGTTCGTTGGAGTTGGTTCCGTGTGCGACAGCAAGCGTGTTCGGCTTGTCGGTCGCACGGGCGGATCACTATTGGGGCGAAGACAGCTCTCGACTCGACGCGTACGTGGCAGATTCGCTGACACTCGACGATCCGCTGGTCGTGGGCGAAGCAAGCGCATCCGGCGCCATGTATTGCGAAGCGTTTTGGACCATCGAAGCCGTCGACGCGTTCGCGCGTGACGGTGTTCCACAGCTCGACAGCGCGATTCGAATCGAAGGTCGAGTCACTCGTGATGGCGTTACCCAGGAACTCTCTGTGGAGACGCGCTTGGGCGACGGTGCCATCGTCGCCCTCGATGGGGAGTGGGCCCAAGGGAGCGTTCTCGTCACGCGCCATCCCGTGCGCGCATTTGACGCCATCGATTTCGCGACACTCTCGGACACCGAAATCGCCTACGAAGTCTTGCGAGAGTTGGGGCGAACCTCCACAGCAACCGCACACTAGGTGCGCTTTGGTTTAGTGTTCGCGGGTGCGTTGGGGACTCGGGGTTGGGCTGTTGCTGGCGATCTACGCCTGCGGCGATGACGATTCACCAGGTGACGCGGGCTCGGACGCTCGTGTTGCAGACAGCGGGGTTGACGGTGCTGATGCTCAGCCGGATCCCGACGCCGCAACCGACGCTGACCTTCCTGACAGCGGGGAGGACGCAAGAGTAGACGCCGGCCGAGACGAGTTCGGATTCTCAGTCGAGGATGGCTACCTGACGATCCACTCCGGACTCGGCGGTACTGCACAGGTCGACGTTCATTGGAGTCCCTCGTTCGCGAACACCGACGACAGCCTTGCGGACGTTCAAACCTATCGGCTCTCACTCGGCTCGGAGTCTGGTACGTACGAACTCGGAACCCTGAACCTGGCCGACACGCCGCTTCCGGCAACAGTCGTCGCAACCGTAGACGGACTGGAACCCGACACGACCTATTACATCGGCGTCTCGACCATCAACTCAGCAGACATCGAAGGCGCCGTGGCAGAAGTCGCGGCAGTCGCTCGAACACCGGTCGCACCTTGCGAAACCTGGGAGTTTGAAATCTCCGAGTCGACGACGATCTCCGACGGGGGAACGGCGGACGCTCCACGATGCTGGCGCGTTGCTGAAGCGTTTTCAGGGACGATCACCATTGCGGCCGATCACGTGGAGCTATCGGGACAAGGTCTCGCACTCACTCCAAGCGGCGGTTCCTCTTGCATCGTGCTGAGCGGCGATCGCGTCGGGCTCAACATCCACGACATCGAATGCCAGAACGATGATGGCGAAGGCCACTTCATCGACGCATCAGGCCTCTCATCGATGTCGGGACTTCGCGTCAGCCAGAGCGCGTACACGACACCCCGGGTTGGATCCGCAACCAATGCTGGAATCGACTGTGACGGCGCTGACTTGGGACGTGCACGAATTTTCGAAAACTCCGCCACTCTCCAATCTCGTTCGGGCACGGGGCGCGACGCAATGTGGATGCAGGACTGTCGCAACTTCATCGCGTGGTCGAACACGATTTCGATCGACCCGGACTCAACGTCGACAGCTCGCGACGGCGGGTACTCCGATGTCGACGACGCATGGATCATCGGAGACCGGTTTAGTGCGACGCGCTGTGCGCAGTGCACGTACCTCTCAAACCGCAATCGCTCGACGGGCACCAAGTACATCGCGCACGGAATGCTCTCGTACTCGGCGATGCACGATGCCAGCCATCGGATGATCTTCTTCGATGGAGATGACAACGCGATGGTGCTCTACAACACCTGCGACCTCAGTCACGGCTCTGGCATCGGTCGATGCATTCGTCTTCGTGCGGCCACGGCGGCCGAGAACCACGTCTATGGATACAACACCGTCAGTGCGGTTGATGGCTCAAACGCGTTTCTCAACATCGGCGGCCAATCGGAGTCACCTGGACCGCCCTTCCCCGGCGTGACCCACTTCTACAACAACGATGGATCCGGAGTCGGTGACATCGAACTCTCGTCGGAGTGGACCGGACGCTTGTCCACGTGGGCGAACGTTCAGATCGACGACGTTCAAGGCACGGGACTCGACGAGGGTGGAGACTGGGACTCCAACGACGACGAGATCACCGACGCCGTTCGCATGCCCACCTCGGATGACGTCACCTACTCGTTTCGCGCGTTTCAGTCGTACACACTGGACCAAGTCACGGGCCAGTCGTCGCACATTGAGATCGTCGACACGTGGAGCGGATACGACCCGACCACCAAGACGCCCCAGGCCCCAACAGTCACCGAGCTGTAGCCGGACGATTTCGCACCACCTCCGGCGGATTTCGCACGTCGGATAGCCCACCTTCGTAAGTGAAAGGAAACACTTATGAAGACGGATCTCTTGGTGCTTGGAGCCGGTAACGCTGGGCTCGCCGCTGCTTCGGTGGCTCGTGAAGCGGGATGGTCGGTGACGATCGTGGAATCACGCGACGTGGGGGGAACCTGCGCTCTGCGTGGTTGTGTGCCCAAGAAGGTGCTCGTGGCTGCGGCCGAGGCGCTCGATGTGATCCGTCGCGCTGGTGCACACCATGTCGAAGTCGGTGACGTGCACTTGGATTGGGGTGCGCTCATCGCGCGCGAACGAACGTTTGTCGATGGCGTGCCTGAGCAGTTTGAGTCCAGTCTGGAGCGACGAGGAATCGCGTTGGTTCGCGGCCGTGCTCAGTTCGTCGATCGCAATGTGGTCGAGGTTGATGGACAGCGCATCGAAGCGCGCAAGATCGTGGTCGCGACGGGTTCCGCACCGCGCAAGCTACCGATCCCGGGGTTCGAACACGCGTTGACTAGCGACGACCTGCTGCAACACACCGAACTCTCTGAGAGCATCGCCTTCATCGGTGGTGGCGTGATCGGTCTCGAACTTGGTCACGTGATGGCGCGTGCGGGGTCGAAGGTGACCATTCTCGAAGCTGCACCGCGTCTGTTGACGCGTCACGATGCAGACCAAGTTGCCGAGCTGGATCGCATCCATGAGGCGATTGGCCTGCAGGTAGAGACCGCCGTTCGTGTTCAACGCATCGACGCCGTAGATGGACGCTTTGTCGTCGTGTTCGAGCGCGAGGGTGAAGTTCACGAACTCTCGGTCGCCGCGGTTGCCAACGCTGCGGGTCGCGCAGCCAACTTGGATCTCAACCTCGAAGCTGCAGGGATCGCTTGGGACGGTCGAACGCTCGCGCTCGACGAGGGACTTCGCAGCATCGACAACCCGGATGTGTACTTCGCTGGGGATGCCGCTCCGGGTCGACCGCAACTATCACCTTTGGCAAGTGTGGAAGGTCGAATCGTCGGTAAGAACCTTCTGGAAGGAACCTCGCTTGCCCCGCGTTACGACGACGTACCAAGCGCCGTGTTTACGGTTCCAACGCTGGCGCGTGTCGGACTCACCGAAGCGGAAGCAAGCGCGCAAGGACTGGATGTGGAGGTGAAGGTCAACGACATGCGGAGTTGGCGTTCGGCCAAGAGCTACGCCGAAGAGTCCGCGTGGGCGAAAGTACTCGTCGAGAAGAAGAGTGGACGCATTGTCGGCGCACACCTGGTGGGGCACGGCGCCGGTGAAACCATCCACGCGTTTGCGGACGCGATCACAACAGGGAAAACGGCGGCGGACCTCAAGTCGCGGGTGTATGCGTATCCTACGTTTCACGCGGACCTGAAGTATCTGGTCTAATGCTGTGTGCGTGATGCGATCCACGAAGCCGTTGAGCGGGCTCTCGAAACGCGATGGCCCGGAATCCTGGTCGAGGACCTCAGCGAGTTCGGCGACGCCGAGTACTTTCGTGAAGTGGCGGTTCTGCCGGCGTTAGGGTCAAGTGTCGGCGAGCCGCTTGTTCGCTACCTCAAGACCGGTTCGTTCTTCGTCACACGCGAGGCTGATCTCGTGGGTCGTCACGTTCACGACCTGGCTGGCTTCGTCGATCCGATGGAACGGGAAGAGGGCGAAGAGGGTCGATTGGTGTGGGCGGACGCTTCTGGCTTTGAAGTTATTGGCGGTGGATTCAGCGCGATGTTCCACGCCGCGATCGATTGGCGCGTCGAGCTGTATTGGGCATGTGTCATGGACTCCTTCGACGAAGTGGCGACTTGGGACGGTCCTGACGTCGACGAGTCCAGTGCGATCTTGGATGCGCTGCGGAACTACATAGCGAGCTGAGTTCCCGTTCACACGTTGGGTGAAATAGACTTGCGCGGGTGATTCTCGACCGCCTGCTCGATCACGTTGGCGTTTCCATCGAACCCTTTGCGGTGTGTCGGGTCAACCGCGGTTGGAGTCTCGAGATGGCGGCGCCACACGAGTTCCACCTTCACTTCGTCGTCGCAGGCACGGGCAAAGTTCTCGCCGGAACATACGAAGCTCCGATCGCACCGCGCACGTTGGTCGTCGTTCCCGCGGGCATGAACCACCGCATCGAACCGGAACATGCGGGACAAACGGTCGGACTCGCGCAAGCGGCGTGCACGCTCGATGAACTCGGACTCAACGAGTACCGCGTCGGCGAGGATCAAGCGGTCGGTATTTTGATGACGTGCGGACGACTCCAAGTGACCCACGAGGTCACCGGCACGGGACTCTTCGATTCGCTGCACCAACCGTTGGTGATCGACCTCAACAATGCCGGCCATCTCTTCGATTCGATGCTCGCCGAACAACGTGAACCGCGTCCCGGAGGGCGACGCATGATGGAACTTCTAATGGAGCAAGTGCTCATCCATCTCTTTCGCGGAATGTGCCAAGACTCGAGTGCGCTGCCTTGGTTGACCGCGCTGCAAGACGATCGCTTCGCGCGCGTACTCGACGCGATCTTCGACGACCCTGCGAAGCGTCATACGCTCGATTCGCTCGCCCAACTCGCCGGGATGAGCCGCAGCTCGTTTAGTGAAGCGTTCAATGCTGCGTTTGGTCGTTCCGCTGTCGAGCTGGTCAAAGAAGTGCGATTGGAACGCGCCGCAAAACTCTTGAAGTCGAGTGACTTGGCGGTGAAGGAAGTCGCCAGCAAGGTCGGATTTTCGTCTCGAAGCCACTTCAGTCGGGCATTCAAAGAGCGCTACGGCATCGATCCCGCGGGCTATCGCAGCTAAGCGGTATTTCCCGCCAAAATCGAGGCCGCAGCCCTTGCGGCGAAAGGCCCAACCCCCCATCTTTTCGCCCATGCAATTGCAGCGTGGCGCCGCGGCCATTCCCGAAGCCGAACAAAAGATTCCCCCCACCTCGAACGACGCGATCGACAAAGCTCTCGCCGAGTTGAGTGACCACGCCGACGAGTGGGCACGCATGTCGATCGGACAACGCATTTCGATCCTCAACGAGTTGCTCGACTCCACGCTCGCCGCGGCGGAGCGTTGGGTTTCGGATGCCTGCCGCGCCAAGCGCATCACGCGCGGAACACCGGCCGAGGGTGAGGAATGGCTCGGCGGTCCGGTCGTCACCATCCGCAACGTGCAGCTGCTGATCCGTACGTTGAGCGACATCAAGAAGCACGGCGCACCGAAGCTTCCTGAGAAGGCGAAGGTCCGCAGCAACGGTCAGGTCGTCGCACAGGTGTTCCCGACCGACACCTGGGACAAGATCATGTTCACCGGGTTTACCGGTGAAGTTTGGATGGACCCGGAGGTCACGCTCTCGAATCTCGAGTCCACGATGGGCGTCTTCTACAAGAAGCCCGCGACCAAGGGCGCGGTGTCGTTGGTACTCGGTGCCGGCAACGTCAGCTCGATCGGGCCGATGGACGCGCTATACAAGCTCTTCGCCGAGGGCAAAGTCGTCGTGCTCAAGATGAACCCGGTCAACGAGTACCTGGGTCCGATCACCGAGCAGGCGTTCGCACCGCTGGTTCGCGGTGGCTTCCTTCGCGTTGTGTACGGCGGCGCCAAAGAAGGCGACTACCTCTGCAACCACGACTTGGTCGAGGACATCCACATCACCGGAAGCGACAAAACCCACGACGCGATCGTGTGGGGCCTCGGTGAAGAAGGGCAAAAGCGCAAGGAGCGTGGCGAGCCCCGCAACAACAAGGAGATCACCAGCGAGCTTGGCAACGTGACGCCGATCATCGTGGTGCCCGGTCCGTGGTCGCAGAAGGAACTCGACTTCCACGGCGCCAACATCGCCAGCTCACTGACCAACAACGCGGGCTTCAACTGCAACGCCACACGCGTGGTCATCACGCATGAAGCCTGGTCGCAGCGAAGTGCTTTGCTCGATGCCACCAAGCGTGCGTTCCAGCAGGCCGGCGCACGTGCGCCCTACTACCCGGGTGCCGAGGATCGTCACGACGCGTTCCTCAAGGATCATCCCGACGCGTTCCAGTTTGGTCCGCGCGGCGACGGCCGAGTGCCCTGGACCTTCATCACGGATTTGAACTCCGACGTGAAGGACGACATCTGCTTCACGACTGAAGCGTGGTGTGGGGTGACGAGCGAAGTGCCGCTCGCTGCGACCGACGTGGTCACCTACATCCAGAAGGCAGTGCAGTTCGCCAACGAGAACCTGTGGGGAACGTTGAGCTGCTCGATCGTGGTGCATCCGAAGACGCTCGAGAACCCGCGTATTGCCGAAGCGGTTGAACAAGCGATTGCAGACCTGCGCTACGGATCGGTGGCCGTGAACCACTGGTCGGCGCTGAGCTACGGCTTTGTGGCGACGACGTGGGGTGCGTATCCGGGACACACCAAGGAGAGCATCGGCTCTGGCATTGGTGTGGTGCACAACACGTATCTCTTCGATAAGCCGCAAAAGTCGGTGATTCGTGGACCCTTCATGGTGCAACCCACTCCCGCGTGGTTCGTGACGAACAAGACCAGTCACGAGATCGGGAAGAAGCTGGTGAAGTTCAACGCGAAGCCGTCGATTCGTCAGATCCCGTCGTTGTTGTTTAGTGCGATCCGGGGGTAGCCCGCTCAAATGAGAATCGTTGGACAACCAAACAGGATGTCCAACTGATCCGCTGCACGCGCTGCTTCGCAGGCGGTTCCGTGGAGCTCGATCCGCGACATGTCGTCGGTGTAGTCCCAACCCGCGCTTCGCGTTTCGTCGCGACCGATCGTTTCTTCCGTTCCGTCGGTCGTGATCCGCACGTTCACGCGCGTCGCATCGAACGCTCCATCAGGGTTGTCCGGAATGTCGTACTCGCACGCGATCACGGCTTCGCCAATCTCGGCCAACGCTGCAGCCAACTCGCCTGCGAAGTCGATTCCAGGTTCGCTCAAGTCGAAGTGACAAAACGTGGGACCAATATCACTGCATCCTTCGCGGGCAGTTCCACCCGCTGTAGCGATTCGACTGAGTACCTGGCGGTACACCTGCGAACCTGGAACGCCGACCACAAACGTGGGCACGCCTGATTCTGCAGCGCTTTGAACCCGAGCCACCAAGTCGTCGTTGTCGCGGTCGAGTGCACTTGGATCGTCAAACGCGCAATCGGTGTCACAACCAAAGCAGACGCGCGCGTCGCCATCGGTCGCCAACACCAGGTAGGGACGCTCCTGACCACTCAACTGTGAAAGACCAAACGCGACTGCGTCGTGGGTCGGCGTGCTCAATCCGTCGGGCACAATCGCTCCGATCGAAGTCCGCAAGGTGTCCAGGTTCGTTTCCAACGGAGCAATCGGCGTCAGCAGCTCATCGTTCGCGCACGCACCGCCTGTGCGGGGAAAGCGCATGGCACCAACTCGGTTGCCTCCGGGTGCTGTACCCAACGCAGTGGAGAGCTCGCGCGTCAACACGTCCCAGCGCGAGTCGTTCGGATCCGGTGTTGGGTCGTCAGTCAGACAACCGACATCCCCAAACGCGCAGTTCATCGAGTTGCTGGTGTCGATCTGAAAGAGCAGCGTCGCAGGCAAGGGCTCGGCACGCGCACTGACCGTTTCACACACTGGACCGGGAACATCGATCGCGGAGTCTGTTCGCGGCGTATCGGTGGCAGTGTCGATCGCAGTATCGGTCGCAGCGTCACCTTCGATCGATCCATCCGCTGTCGGACGGTCGTCACCACCACATGCGACAAGCACGGCTACCCAAACACACCACTTCATTGTCCAGCCTCGCATCGCTCTTGGTAGCTACGCGCCAGTGCGTCGACGCCCGCACCACCCTCTGGGTGTGCCACCAACCAGTTCAGAATGCCGGCTTCGCCCTCGCGACGATACGCAGTTTCGAGATCGACGAAGTCTGCCGTACCTAAGCCGAAACGGTCACGCAGTCGGATCTCTAACGCGTAGGCCGATGCTTCACGCTCCAGCGCTTCCTGCACCAGAGCGTCGCAATCGGTCCCAGGCCGCAGGGTTCCGCGCGTCACGTGCTCGAGAAGATGCCCCAGGCGCGCCGCGAGCGCGGTGTCATCCCCGTCGCGTGGAAGCATCACCACACCTTCGCTGGTCACAACTGCGGGCCCGCGAACGCTAAAGCAAACCTGATGAGGCGCAGCCACGTAACTCTCAGCTTCGGTGCCCGTAAGCCGGGCGTGCAGCGCTTGTGCCCGTGATTCGTCGGGTGTCGAGGACATGGGACAGCGGATGGTGGAACTTTGTTCGCTGGGCTCGGAGCAAGCGAACAGGGCGCACAAAAGCCAAGAGTGTGCTACGACGCTCCGGCTCGTTCGAAGTTGCCTTCGGCAACTCAAGGACATCCTTCGAGTCTACTGCACACTTTCTTCTGGAACGCACATGACGAAACTCGCTCTCTCATTCGCGGCTTTGGGTCTTTTGGTTCTCTCTGGCTGCGCGTCCGACAAAGATTCGATCTGCCAAGACGAGAACGACTGTGGTGGAAGCCTGATCTGCGCGCGAACCGTCGCGTGTGGTCCCGGTGAGTGCACCGGCGTGTGTTCGGATCCGTGTGACACCGACGAAGACTGTGGCCGCCAAGAACGATGCCTGGACGAACCCGGCACCGGTCGGGGCTACTGTCGGTTTTTTGAAGAGCCTTCCACCCGCGACTGAAAGCTGCTTGGTTGCTAGCCCGCCGCACGAAACGGGCCTACCGCACCCGCTAGAATCGAACGGGCGATTGGCGACGCGGGCCCTTCAAGCGCCACAACGGCTTCAAGAAAGCCGTCTTGCTCCGCAAAGCGCTTCTCTAGGATCGACTTTGCTTGATCGCGCTTTCCCGTTGCTGCAAGCGCGTGGACTTCGGCGAGGTCACGCTGGTAGCGAGCCGCAACACCGATCCGCCCCTGCAACGACTGCAAACGCTCAAACGCTGCGTCCCCATCGCCTGCAACCGCAAGTCGCAACGCGTCTACTGCAGCAAGCCAACCTTTGTCGATCTGAATGCCCGCGAGGGCTTCTTCTGCAGCCTCGGCATCTCCACGATGCAACTCGGCGAGTGCCCGCACTCCTGCTAGCCAGCTCCAGAAGGGACCCGTACTCGATGGGGATTGGTACTGCATGGTGAGCGCAGCAACGTCGTCCCAGAGACCCGCCACAATCATCGGCTCGAGCGCGTAGCGCATCGCCTCTTCACAACGAAACGCGTTGCCCGATGAAAACGCCATCGCAACGCGGCGATGCAAGTCCTCCAAAGCGCGTGCTCGGGTTTTGGGATTGCGCAATCGCTTTGCCAGGGAACGCACGACAACGCGATCGCGAAAACTCGCGATCAACACGGCTCCGGTCGCGATTCCGCCGACCACAAGTGCCAAGCCGCTAACCGGATCCATGAGCGCAGCCTACCCCGGTGCTATGGTCCGCGCATGCTCGTGCGACTGCTGGGAGTTGTGGTGCTTGTCGCGTGTGGTCCGTCGAATCGACCGCCCATCGAAAACCCGCGCATTGAGGATCTGAGTTGGCTCGAAGGCGATTGGGTCGAGTGCGATGGTGAACGCCATTCCTGGGAACGTTGGCGAATGCTCCACGGAACCGAACTGGTCGGCCGCGCCACTCTCGAGAGCGCGGGCCAGGAGATGACCGAAGAAGATCTGCACATCGTGCGGCGAGGCGGTGTGTTGGTTTACGAAGCCAATCCGCAGCGCTCACCCATCGAGTTCACGCTCGTTCGACTGACGTCGCACGACGCGGTGTTCGAAAACGCCGAGCACGATCACCCGCAGCGCATCGCCTACAAGCTGAGCGACGACGGCGAGCGCCTTCGCGCCACCATCGAGCAACTGGATGGTTCACGTCGACAACGCTGGCGATTCAACCGCGGGACATGTCCTGAGTGACTAGGTAATCAGGCCGCCGGTCGGACCGCCGCTTCCAGCCCAAGACTTCTCGAGCCAGTGCGGGCTACCCGCGAGCTCCGCCTGGATTTGCGACTTGTGGTGCTCCGCGAGTTCCATGGTCTGCGGCTGTCCCGTCTGCGGGTTGATCTGTGTCAGGAACCAACGCCCGTCGGTTTTGTGGCGATGGATCATCAAGCCACGCGGGTCGTCGTAGATGGGCACGAGGTCCTCGGGACGAAGCTGTCCAGGTGCTGCGTTGGTCGGCGGCGCTTCAGGTTCAGGCGCCGGCTCACGTGCAGGCGGTGGTGCCTTCTTCTTCGGCTCGGGCGGTGCGGTTTCTTCGAGCAGCTCATCGAGCGTCCACTGCAACTCCAAACGCTCACGCTTGGCGGCTGCCTTCAGGAGATCGCGCGCAACGCTTTTCATGTCGCCTTCGAGAAATCCTCGAAACGTGGACAGTGCACCATCCCACTTGTCGCGTTCGTGACGCACCTCGCGGAGCAAGTCGTCGATCGCAGTCTTCATCTCTGCGTCGGTCTTGGGATCGGCTTCGCTCATCACCACCCGTATGCGTCTCTAATGCAGCGAGATCAAGCTCAGATGTCGAGATTGGTCACGGTCAGCGCGTTCGTCTCGATGAACTCGCGTCGCGGTTCGACCTGGTCGCCCATCAGAACCGTAAAGATCTGCTCGGCGTCGAGTGCATCATCGATACGTACCTGAAGCAGGGTGCGCGTATCGGGATCCATGGTGGTCTCCCAAAGCTGGTCCGGGTTCATTTCGCCCAGACCCTTGTAGCGCTGCAGCTTCAGTCCCTTGCGGGCGCGAGCATCGACCCAATCCCAGAGGTCGTCGGCATCGCCGATCTCCTCCCAATCGCTTTGGACGCCCTTCTCGATCGACGCGCCCACAAAGGGAAGCGCACCGAGCGCGCGCAGACCCGTTTCGATCTGACGAAGCTCGCCCACGTTCCCCGCACTCAGCAGATCGTGGTCCACGGTCATCAAGCGCGTGGCCACACCAAAGCGGGCCTCGACCGTACCCAGATAGCGATCCAACTCCGGGTGCTTCTCCACCTTGGTGGTGCACGCCTGAAGGTCTTCGTGCTTATCGCGGAGATACTTCTCTACCGCAGCCATGGCGTCCTTCACCTTGGACTCGTCAGCAAGGTCCGCCGGCGCAAGACTGGTCGCGCGAATCAATGCTTCGAGCAAGCGTGGATCGGCGCGACGTTGCGAGCCCGCCAAGAGCTTGCGCCAACGACGCAAGTCGTCGAGCTGCCGCAACAACACGTCGCCCTGCAGAACCGTGTCGCCTTCCTTGGTTTTCACCACGGCACCTTCGGCGCCCGCATCGACTAAGAAGCGGTTGAGCTCTTCGTCGTTTTGCAGGTAGCGCGCCTTCTTGCCCTTCTTCACCTGATAGAGCGGCGGCTGCGCGATGAAGAGATGACCGTTGCGAATCACCTCCGGCATCTGCCTGTAGAAGAAGGTCAGCAACAGCGTGCGGATGTGCGAACCGTCCACGTCGGCATCCGTCATGATGATGATTTGGTGATAGCGAAGCTTCTCCAAATCGAAGTTTTGCCCGCCTTCGACACCGCATCCGAGCGCTGTGATCAGCGTTCCGATCTCCGCGCTGGACAGCATCTTTTCAAAACGCGCGCGCTCGACGTTCAGGATCTTTCCACGAAGCGGAAGGATCGCTTGGAAGCGACGGGCGCGCCCTTGCTTGGCAGAGCCACCGGCGCTGTCACCCTCAACGATGTAGATTTCGCACTCGGCCGCGTCCTTCGACTGACAGTCGGCCAGCTTGCCCGGCAAGGTGCTCGCATCCAGCACACCCTTGCGCTGCACCAACTCGCGCGCCTTTCGGGCTGCTTCACGAGCACGCGCAGCAACCACGCACTTCTCGACGATCGTCTTGGCGGTCTTGGGGTTCTCGTCGAGGAACTGACGAAGGCGTTCACCCACCACACTTTCGACGATGCCCTTCACCTCACTGGAGACCAGCTTGTCTTTGGTCTGTGAGCTGAATGCGGGATCGGGGTGCTTGACGCTGATCACCGTCGTCAAGCCTTCACGCACGTCGTCACCGCTGAGCGGGCTCTTGAGTTCCTTCAAGAGTTTGGACTGCTGCCCGTAGTTGTTGATCGTGCGGGTCAGCGCTGTACGCAAACCGGTGAGGTGCGTGCCGCCGTCCTTGTTGTGGACGTTGTTGGTGAAGCACGAAATCGCTTGGCTGTAGGAGTTGCTCCACTGCATCGCGATCTCGACTTCGATGCCGTCTTTCTTGTCCTTGATATGGATGACGTCGCTGTGCAGAGGCTGCTTGGTCTTGTTGAGCATCTCCACAAATTCCCGGATTCCGCCGGCGAATTTGTGCACCACAGTGCGGTCTTCTTCACGCTCATCGGTCAGCGTGACTTCGAATCCTGCGTTGAGGAACGAGAGCTCGCGCAAGCGGTTGTTCAGCACATCGAAACTGAACTCCGTCATCGTGAAGACTTCAGCGTCGGGCTTGAACGTGATTTTCGTGCCCGTGGTTTCGCTGGAACCGATCTGCTCGAGCGAGCCCTGAGGAACGCCGCGAGCGTACTCTTGGAAGTAAACCTTTCCGTCGCGGCGGACTTCCATCTTGAGCCACTCGGACACCGCGTTGACGGCACTGACACCGACGCCGTGCAAGCCTGCCGAGACTTTGTAGCTGTCGTTGTCGAACTTTCCGCCCGCGTGCAGCTTGGTCATGATGACCTCGGCCGCGCTGATTCCGAGCTCGGGATGGATGCCGACCGGAATGCCCCGGCCGTGGTCGACCACGCTGCAGCTACCGTCGGGGTGGATGGTGACTTGCAGTGAGTCGGTGTGACCGGCGAGGTGCTCATCGACACCGTTGTCGACGACCTCCCACACCAAATGGTGGAGCCCGGTGCCGTCGTGCGGATCGCCGATGTACATGCCGGGGCGCTTGCGTACTGCTTCGAGTCCTTCGAGAACCTTGATGCTGTCTGCGCCGTACGTTTCGTCTGCCATGTTGCCTTGCGGTGTCGGAAAAAGCCGTGTTCGAAAAAATAGAGCCCCGCCGAACTCGCTTGTGAGTTCGTGAGTGAGGCCTCTCGGAGGAGGAATTCGAATGCGGCCGAACCCCTTTTTGACCCCGGAAATTGGGCAGGAGGACTATAGCTCTGCACCCCCTCTCAGGCAACCGTTTAGAGGGGATAATTGCCCTGCAATTTCAAATGTTTACAACTGCGAAATCCTGCCGCTTTGCGACCTGTTTTCGGGAAGGTTTTTGCAACGTTTTTCGTGGTCGCAAACACAGTGAAATCAAGCGCTCTAGCGCGGGTTGTATCTGACGAGTTGAGCGCCTCATGACATGCTGCTCAGCGCTCTTGGGAGGACATTTTGGGACGACGCATGCACCGACGAATCGCGCTCTGCGGCCTTGTACTGGCGATGGCGTGTGGAGACGACGACGGCACACCGATGAACGACGCTGGCACCATGCCGGACGTTCCTGCGGTTGATGCACCGGGGGCGGATGTCCCGGCGATCGACGCGACGACCGAGCGCGTGATCGAACTGGTCGGCGGTGACTGGAGCATGGACGGTGGCTCGGAGGGCTACGTGTGTGTCCGTCTCACCGTCGAAGAGACCTTGTTCATCCGAGAGTTTCGTCCGGTTGCACCGCTGGGCACGCACCATACCGTGTTGACGTACAGCGACAGCGCGCTGCGCCCTGATGGAACGACCGCGTGTGCAGCGTTTACCAACGCCGACAACATGATTTTCGGATCCGGAGTTGGCACCGAGCCGCTGACGTTGCCCGAGGGCGTGGCGATTCGTTTGGAGCCGGGCAACCAGCTGCTGCTGAACCTGCACCTCTTCAACACCGACGGCGATCGCTTGACGGGATACTCGGCGATCGAAGCTGTGCTGATGGACGAAGAAGACGTCGTGAACGAAGCCGAGGTTGTGTTGGCCGGCGAAGAGTTCTTCAACATTCCGGCGCGTTCAATGAACCACGAGATCAACGGGCGCTGCACCATGGGCAGCGACGTCAACGTGTTCGCCGTGATGCCGCACATGCACCAGTTTGGAACGTTCATGCACGTGACCGCTGAGCGAGACGGCGAACTCACCACGCTGCACGAGGACCTCTACTCGTTCGACGATCAGCGCTACACCACGTTCGACGCACTTCCGATGGGCACCGGCGACCGAATCAACGTGCTGTGTCGCTACGACAACCCGACCGCTGACGACGTGGGCTACGGCGACAGCAGCCTTCAGGAGATGTGCTACGCGGCCGTCTACCGCTACCCCGCGATCGGAAGCGCCGAAGGCATCACCTGCACCAACTAGGTGTAAATTCTGGGGACAGGTTCATTAATGAACCGACCCATGCTCGCTAAGTACCTGAAATCACAGGGTTGCGGGATCGAAACGATCCGGGCGAATTTCCCCGATCTCGCCACGATCGTCTCGAAAACTCGATAAATTCCAACACTTTGACTGGTCCACCTCCTGCATTTCTCCCCGGTGGAGGTTGTCATGTGGAATCGGACTCGATCAAAAGTGGTTTCAGTGCTCGCGAGCGTCGCGGGCCTGGGTGTTTCGTGGGTCGCTGCGCCCAGCTTGCCGGACAGGATGCCCATCCATTGGGGTCCCGAGGGCATGCCCGATGGGTTCGCGCCCAAGGCCGTGGGGCTGCTGCTCATGCCGCTTCTCTCGTTGGCGCTGAGCCTAGGCCTTCCGTTCATTGCGCTGCGCGAGTCTGAAAAGACTCAGGCGCTCTTCGGATGGACCATGGCAGCGATGGCCGGCTTCTTCTTCGGTGTGCACGCCATGATGATTCATGCAGCGCTCACCCCGACGATGGCCTTCTTGCTCTCGGCGATGTTTGGGCTGATCGGAATCTTGATGATTGCGATCGCCGGCATGATGCCGCTGACCGAGCCCAACCGAGTGATGGGCTACCGGCTCAAGGCAACCATGAACGATCCCACCATCTGGAAGCTCACGCATCGTTTCGCTGCGAAGTCGATCGTGATCTCGAGCGTGGCGATGATCGGCGCTGGCTTCGTGCTCGAGGGCGTAACCGGCGTGGTCGTGTGCATGGCGCTGCTCTTCATCGGCACGCTTGCACCGGTCGTGTACGCCAAGATGCTGCACAGCGCGCGTAGTTGAATCCCCTTTGCGGGCCGAGGAATTTACTCGGCCCGCTTTGGGTTAAGGAGGATCGGCGGGGATGGATCCCCGCCGATCGAGACGCGACGTCCGTCAGTCGACGGTCACCGAGCCAAAGCTCGCGTTTGGTGAGAACGTGCCACCGCACAAACACCCGCTGGTGGTGTTGACGCGAATCCGGCCCAGGCCGCCACCGTCACCACCGCCACCGACAACACACGTTCCGATGCAGCCGCCTACGCTGTCCGACGACTCACCGAACGAAGGCCCAAACGTTCCGCTTGCCCCACGCCCACCGTCTCCACCGTTGGTGTAACCGAAGAGAGGACAACCGCACTCGGGTGCACTGCCGCCTCCACCGCCACCGGTCGTACTTCCGTTGAAGCCACTTCGTCCGGACGACGAGTTGGTTGCCGCGGATCCTCCACCGCCACCATTCGCGACGACGGTGCCTGTGATCTCCACGGCAGGAGCTTCAATCAACACCGCACCGCCGCTGCCTCCGCCCGCTCCGCCATTGCAACTGGAACTCGAGTTTCCGCCGGCTCCGCCACCGCCACTCACGTCGATGATTCCAGTGACTTCGATGTCGATCCCGGCCGACAACTGCAGCGCACCACCGCCTCCACCGCCTCGACGGCTTCCGCATGCGTCCTGCCCGTCCATGCCACCTTGCAAGGGCACGATCTCGCTGTTGCCGTAGACAGACGCCGCTGCGCCTGCACCTTCGGAGCCGTAGCTTCCTCCGGCGCCACCGTTGGATCCTGTGGCAACCGTCGAGTACTCAAACGCTGCACCAGGTCCCGAGATGGTTCCGGTTCCGGACGCATCGAGAACTCCGCGCACAAGAATGGTTTCGCGTGCGAAGAGCGCGAGTGCCCGTGAACCGGCCACGTTCAGCGTGCCGCCGATCCGCAGTCGTTCCGACCGACATACACACACATCGGGGGAATCAAACACGTCGACTGCTGTGCACTCGCCAATCGCTGTGGTGCCTTCGCAATCCGTGTCGGTGTTGAACGTAAACCCATCGGGTGGCTCCAAGGTCAAAACACTCGATCCCAACCCACCGAGTTCATCGCTGTTCGAGGGAGTCATCTCGCAGCAACCGTCGTCACAGCAACCGTTGCTGCAGCTGAGTTCCGTAGGCGTCGCAACGCACGCGCCGTCCATGCATCCCGCGTCCGACCACGTCGTCACGAGATCATCCACGCAGGTTGGAGCCGGCACCTCACATTCTGTTTCGCGAGTCGCGTACTCGCATTCCCCGCCTACGCATTCACCCGTACGCGCGTACTCCCGCAGCGTCGTCGCATCGGCGCACTCGTCTGCTGGAGGCGAATCACAGACGCAGACCGAAGCGTCCTCTCCTGCGTCGGGTGTCTCGCCGTCAGGTCCGGCGTCGCGCATGTCGCCACCGTCCATCAATCCCGCGTCCATCATTCCGACATCTGCGGTGCCTGCGTCGTCGGTCGGCGCACCGCCTCCACCGCAGGCCATCAACATCAGCCCCAAGGTCCAAACACGCATGGCTCAACCGCCGACGTGTGGAACAGCGGCGTAGCAACTCGCCACGCCCACACAAAGGACGCTGCCGATCAACACAACCATCGCGAGCACAAGTCCAAACACGTTGGAGCGCATGGGCGGTTGCAGGTCGTCCGAGTCAGATGTTTCGCTGTGCCAAAGCACCGCGTCGACAACTTCACCCGAAAGTGCGTCGTAGCGTGCCGTGGGCAGGGTGGTCGTGACAGTTGCCGAACCTGTACCCAAACGCGGCGCCGCGGTGTTCAGACTCGCGGCCACCGCAGCGACCACCGAGGGATCGATGACGCAAGTTGCGTCTGCATCCAAGTGCACGTCTTCGTTGTGCGCACCTTCCAAATGGTGGTGGCGCTCGTCGTTGTCTTGACCCGACATTAGAAGCAGTCCTCGAAATCGGGATCGCAACAGTCTTCGAACTCGGGGTCGCAGCAATCCTCGAACGCCGGGTCGCAGCAATCCTCGAACGCCGGGTCGCAGCAATCCTCGAACGCGGGGTCACAGCAGTCTTCAAACGCTGGGTCACAGCAGTCTTCGACAGCAGGGTCGCACTCGGGCTCGCAATCCTCGAACGCGGGGTCACAGCAATCTTCGACAGCAGGGTCGCACTCGTCTTCGCAACTCGGATCGAGAGGGTCGCATCCGAGGAAGTCGATCGCTTGCCACTCACCCTCGCCAGGAAGATCGTCAAAGTCCGCGCTCGGATTGGGGTGTCCCGAAACCGGTCCGAAGTGACAGTTCGCTTCGCTGCCATCGAGCTCACCGTAGAAGTCGAGCGTTGCGTCCTGAATCCACGCTTCGCCGTGGAAGAGCTCAGCTGCGCTGAAGTCCCAGCAGTTGGTCGTGATGTAATCGACCAAACCCAGTTCGCCGTGGTCGTAGAGCGCGTGGCTGTCCCAGCGTCCGCCTTCGTCGTCCCACCGCACGAACGCAGTCAACTCAACATCGCCGTCCAAGTCTTCGATGTCGGCCAAGTATTCGAGCGCGTGGTCATCGACACCGAACACCCAGTACGTGGTTTGGCTGCTTTCGGCTGCGTCGCCCTCCCAAGACACCTCGCGGAGATCGAAGATCACTTCGGCGATGCCTCCAGCGAAGGGTGCTGCCGCAAGGTACATGTCGCCCGTCGCCACAACGCTCGGATCCGCAGCGCTCAACACGTCGAGGTCGACAAAGAGCTCGAAGCTCTGAACTGCGTCGTCGCCATCCAGCGTGACCTCGCCGTCAACGATCGGCATCGTCGTGTCAGGCTCGAAGCCCGGTGCACCTTCGTAGTAGCTGAGGTGGAACGTGGTCGCGCTCACCTCTTCGATGTCGAGCACGACATCAACGTCGCCCTCGCTCGCACGCCAGATGTGTTCGCTGCCTTCGACCGTCGGCTCTTCACCTGCAGCAAACTCCAAGTCCGAAAAGATCTCGTCGATGATGTCGTTGATGTCGTCGACGTAGAGTTCGGTCTCTTCGTAGAAAGGTGAGTAGTCGGCGAGCGCTCCGGGTGTTCCCGCGGCACCACCAAAGTCGATTCGGACCAGGTCCCGCGTCGGAATGGCGTTGCGGACCCGAGCATCGCCGCATTGCGCAGCACGACAGGGCAAGTCGTTGCCTCCGGGCGGACGCACCCCCGGATCGGTCGAACCGCCACCGCTGGACCCACAGCCCAACGCCACCAAAAGACTCAAACTCGTAAGCAGAAATCGCATCTCGAAAACCTCCTGCGACGTGCTGTCGCGGGAGACGAAATGGCCTTCAGATGCATTAGCCGCGAGTTAATGCGCCGTGATTTCAAGGCGTTAATTGCATTAAACCAGCTCCCCGAGCCGTGACGGGTCCAGCCCCGCGCGTTATGCAGGGCTCATGACGCGCGAGACCTTCGCCGGCCCCAGTCCCTTCTTCCTGATCTGCTTGTTGGCGCTCGCCACAAGCTGCAGCGATCCCGAGATCTGCGACAGCGTGTCGTTGGTTCGCGAGCTGAGTTCAGCGCGGCGTGGCGCGAACGTGCGTATCGGAAACTGTCGCGTCGAAGGTGCGAACGTCGATGTTCCCGAAGGCGTGACTTTGGGTGGAAGCGGAGCCGAAAGCGCATTGATCGGTGCCGGCGACGCTCCCGTTGTCACGTTGGGTGACGGCGCCACACTGGTCGACATCGCGATCGAAACACGTGGGTCGGTAGGCGTTCGAAGCACTGCAGAGGATGTCACCGTGCAGAACGTTCGCATTCTCCTGGAGCGCGGAATCGGCATCGGAGTCGAAGGTGCCGGCAGCCGCTTGATCGGCATCACGATCGTTGGACCGGACGACGCCGATACGTTCCCACCTTTCGCAGAACCCAACGAAGGTGCGTACGGCGTGGTGATGCTCAACGCCACCGACGCATCGATCGTCGACCTCCGCATGGAGAAGGTTGGGCCATGGGGCGGCATCGTGGCGGGAACCACACTGACTTGGGACGGCGGTGCGTTGACCGATGTGACTGGCACAGGACTGTACGTCGATGGTGGGTCGGTCGCGCTCAACGACGTCAGCTTCGACGGCTTTGCGCAAGGACTCCAGCCGCTTCCTGCATACGGGATGGTGTTTACGAACAACGCCATGGCGACGACCACCAACGTCGAAGTCGCCAACGCGGATCTCGCAGCACTGCACGACGCATCGCCCGGCACCCACACCGATCTGGATGTGCACGACAACCGCTACGGCGGACTCTGGATTCAACGCAGCGACGACGTAATGGTGGCCGGAGGGACCTTCACAACAAACGGCGTGACTGCTGTCGCGTCGGTTCTCTCATCGAACATCACGTTGGATGGAACCAACCTCGCATCCAGTGTCGAACAGACCACGATCTTTGGAGAGATCGCCGCTGTTCAAGCTGGCGACGGAATCCAACTCCTCGAACCGACGGGACCCAACACCCTTCGCGAAGTCACGCTCGAAAGTCATCCGCGAATCGGTCTCTTGGTCGACCTCGCATCCAGTGGCGTGCTCAGCGACATCGCGCTCAACAACGTCAGCGTGCAAGGCGACGACTTGGGATGTCTCGCACAAGAAGCAGCTGGCTTGATTCCGCTCGGCGGGTGGGACGACTCCGTCACGCGACTTGGCGAGACCGCGACCAACGACGCCGCTCAAATTGACCCTTTGGCCATTGGCGGAAGCCTCAGCGATGGAAACCTTCCCTCAATCGATACTGGCGCATTGGGTCTCTGAGCATCCGTCAGGAGTCCGAAGAGAGCGATTTCCCGACACTGCGCGCGTGTCTGCGATCGGGAGTTGCTCCGCTGAAGGAGCGCGCTACGCCGTGCACATGAGCGTTTTCGTGGGGCGGAACGCAGAGCTCGACGAATTGGGAACAGCGTTCTCCGGCGACGCACGTCTTGTCACGCTCACCGGTCCCGCGGGAATTGGAAAGTCTCGTCTCGCACGCGAATTTCTGCCGCGCCATCACCTCACGTTTTTCTGCGACCTCAGTCATGCGCTCGATGCGGACGCCGTGGCTGCAGTCGTCGCCGAAACACTTGAACTTCCGAGCGGCGAAGCGTTCGGCAAAGCGGGCAACGTCGAACTCGCACTCCACGCGCTGGGTCCCGCGTTGCTGGTGTTGGATAACTTCGAGCAGGTACTCGAAGCCGCTCCCATGATCGCGCGTTGGAGCCAAGGCGCGCCTGAACTCCGCATCCTGGTCACGTCACGCGAACGGCTTCGCGTCGATCACGAACGCGTGATCGAACTGGGCCCTCTTGGACTTCCGGAAGCCCACGCGCCCGCAGACTCGGAGAGCGTACAGATGCTACTGGGTTGCGCGCGTCGTCTACGACACGGATTTGCGCTTCGCCGCAACGACGTCGACACGGTTGCACGCGTCGTCGAACAACTCGACGGCATTCCACTCGCCCTCGAACTCGCGGCACCGCGCTTGGTGTTCCTCGGTGCCGACACGTTGCTGCAACGGCTCGAGGCTCGCTTCAAGTTGCTGCGCGGACAGCAAGGCACGCTTCACGGTGCGATCGAATGGTCGTGGAACCTGCTCGACGACCTAGAGCGCTCGGTGCTCTCGCAGTGTTCCGTGTTCCGCGGTGGGTTCGACCTCGAAGCCGCGGAAGCAGTCGTGGCGATCGACGACGCGTCGGTCATGGACGTGCTCCAATCGCTCTTCGAAAAATCGCTTCTTCGAGCCGAAGGCGACGGTCGCTTCGGGCTCTTCCTCAGCATTCGCGATTTCGCAGCAGAACAGCTGGACGATGTCCACGCGGCGAAGCGACACGCGAGCTACTACGCGACACTCGGAGAGGCGGCGCAAAGTGCGCTGCACGGCCCGGAAACGGTGTCGGCGTGGGAAGAGCTTCGACGGGAACGCGAGAACCTGAAAGCCGCAGCCCGTGCGAACGTCGACGCGTCGATTCGAGCAGCGATCGCGTTGGGACCCGCGATGCTCGCGCAAGGTCCCTACGAAGAGTACGAAGCGATGCTCGGAGAGGCACTGAAAGCTCCGCTTGCGCCGAGCGAGGAGATTCGTGCACGCGTCAATCGCGGTGACGCTCGCAGACTAGCGGGCAAGCTCGATGACGCGATTGCCGATCTGGATCGCGCACTGGAGTTGGCACGCGCCTCGGACCTTCCCGCACTCGAAGCCAGAACCGAACGTGCGCGCGGAACCGTGGCGCTTGTTGCCGGCGAACTCAAAGAAGCCATCGAACACTACGAACGCGCATTACCGCTCTTGAGTGGAGACGCGGATCCGGTCGAAGAAGCCCAAACCTTGAGTGCGCTCGGAGCTGCACGGGCGGCACTTGGACAGGTCGACGAAGCGCAAGCGGCAGAAGAGAGGGCGCGTGCACTCCTTCAACGTGCAGGCGCTCTTCGCGAAGAAGGTTTGGTGACTGCCTACCTGGGCAACCTCTTCATTGACCAAGGTCGGTTCGACGACGCGATGATTTGCTTCGCGCAGGCCGAAGCGATTCACGACCAAGTCGCCGATCGATTCGGCTCGGCATTCACCACGGCGAACCGCGGGATTCTTCATCATGTGCGTCTGCACTTGGACGAAGCTGTCGCTGCGTACGACGCCGCCATTGCCGCGTTTCGACGCGTCGGCGCGCGACGGTACGAAGGTGCGTTTCGAGGCTACCGAGCGCTTGCGCGATCGGAAGCAGGTGCACCCGTTGACGAGGTTCGACACGAACTTGAACTTGCGGTGCAGATGCTGGTCGAAGCGAAGGACCCTCGCTTCGAAGCCCTGTTCTTGGCGTATCTCGGTGCAGCTGAAGTCCGAACCGGCGCTATCGAGCGCGGACGCGATGCACTGGAGCGAGCCGAAGAGCAGATCGCGACACTGCACGATCCTTTCTTGCTACTGGCGGTGCAGTTGCAACGCGGTCATCTGGAACGCGCGGAAGCCGAAACCGACGCTTCGCGCGCCTCCTCGCTTCGCGACCAGTGCGATGCACGACTCGATCAAGCACGCGCTGGGGACAGCGAGTCTCCGATTCGGCGGAATGCTGATGTCTTGTTCTCCGCGCGCACGCTTTCAGGAGTCAAGCCACGCCAAACGACGACGGAGCCCGCTTCGGGTGACGCACTGAGCGTGGGCAGTGACGCCAGTTGGTTCTCTCCGCCTGGTGGCGAGCGTATCGAGCTCGAAGGTCGTGATGCGCTGATCAACGTGTTGCACGCGCTGGTCACGGCGCATCGCGAGCAGCCCGACGAACCCATCCCACGTGACGCGCTGGTCGCTGCAGGATGGCCCGGAGAACGCATGTTGCCGCGCGCAGCAGCCAACCGGTTACGCGTTGCCATCAGCACATTGCGCAAACTCGGTCTCCACGACGCGATTCTGACCCGACGCGGCGCATATCTGATTCACCCGGCAATCGCGGTACACGAGGTCGCCTAGCCCACCGTGCTTGCGAAGCCTCCCACCGGCGTTCAGACAAGATGCATGCGGGGGCTCACCATTCTTCTTGTCGTGGCTCTGGGCTGCGGGGACGACGACGCCATGCCCATGCTCGACGGCGGCATGGACGCCATGCCCGATGCATCTGTGCTCGAACCGCCGATGCTTCCGGAACCGGCAGCCGAGGCGAACCTTCTCGCCGACGGAGCGTGCCCCGAAGGGTGGACCTTGATCGCCGACGAAGGCCTACCCGCCTTCTGTGAGCCCTATCCCGATGGGTTCGATGATTGCGACGATCACGAAGCGCATTTTCTCGGCGAGGAGTTTTGTCGTTCGGTGGGCACCAGCTGCGCTTCGGGCTTCCCCTCGATTCCCGAGGGTGTAACGCGAGCGGTCTACGTCGAAGAAGGTGCCGACGGAGACGGTACCGAAAGCTCACCCTTTGGAACGATCGCAGAGGCGATCGAATCGGCGAGTAGCGGCGATGCAATCCTGGTCGCAGCAGGAACGTACGAAGAGGAGAACCTCTCGCTCAACCGACCCGTGACGATTCGCGGAGCATGTGCCGCCGCCACGCAGATCATTGCGACAACACCAGCGGATGACGGCGCCATCGTGGATGTGTTTGCGACCGATGTCGTGATCGAAGACCTGCAAATGCGAGGACCACGCCACGGCATCGTCGTACAGCGAGACGGCAGTGCGACGGTGCGTGGTGTCGCGCTGGTGGATCTCGCCGAAGCATCGCTGGCCACCTTCGGCGAACTCGTTGTGGAAGACGTGGTCGCACGCATCACCAACGATCGCATTGGCGGATTTCTCAACGTAGGTGTCGGCGCGGACGGTCCGGATGCACGACTCACCGTTCGCAACTCGGTCTTTCGTGGCCACCTCGACCTCTCCGCGCAGGTGCTCGCCGCAAACGCAACGTTCGAAGACTCGGTGTTGGGAGCTCACTTCATTGGCTTGATTCCCACCGGAGGTCGCGGGCTCGAAGCCGCCAGCGGCGCCACCGTCGAAGTGCGCCGAACGCTGTTCGACGTGAACGCGGAGATCGGTGCACTCGCGGCGGACGAAGGCACGTCGCTCTTGCTCGAGGATACCTACCTCGCCGAGATCGTCGGTGACATCGGATCGAGTGTTGCCGTGATTGACGGTGCGTCTACGACATTGCGTCGCACGTTGATCGCCGAGTCGATTCCGGCCGGCATCGTGGTGACGCGCGGTGGGCAGCTGGTTGCGGAGGACGTGTTCATCGCGTTTCCCGGAGCGGATGACCAAGAAGGCTACGGACTGCAAGCCAGCACCGAAGGAACGCGCGTTGAGATGACACGCGTCACGGTGATCGCTGCCTTCACGGTGGGCATGTCGGTCAACGAAGGCGCCGAGGCGGTGCTGACCGACATACAGATCCTGGATGGCGGTTCGGGTGGCGACTACGGCGAAGAAGACTTTGCGTTTGGTTTGATTTTTCTCAGCGGTTCACGAGGAACGCTTCAGCGAGTGTTGCTGGAGAACAATGAGATTTACGGCCTCGCGATTTCGGAGTCCGAGGTGACCGGCAGCGACGTATCGGTCATCGCGACGTTCTCCCATCCGCTTACCGCGGCAGGCGGCGCGCTCTGGCTCGACGAATCACCGCTACAGCTCGACCGACTCTTCCTCGATCTCAACCAGAACATCAGCTTGGTGGCGTTCGGCGAGCGAAGTGTTGCGACCATTCGTGACCTCACACTTCAGGAGACGTTTCGCGCGGGTTGTGTCGATCGCGGCTGTGAGTCCTTCATCGGTGGAGTCGGGATGGGGATCTACGACTCGGCAGCGGTCGACGTCACGAACTTCCAAATCGCGGACAACGAACTGATCGGTGCTCAAGTGGCGTTCGGCGCCGACGAGATGGGCAACCCGTTTCCGGTGGGCGGCACACTCAACCTGAACAACGGAACCGTTTCGGGAAACTTGATCGGCATCAACGTGCAGATCGAGGACTACGATTTCGATCGGTTCAGCGGTGTGGCGTTCGACAACAACGAGCGGAACTTCGACTCGACGTTGATGGCGGTGCCGACGCCACCAACCGTGACCGACTGAACTCTCCACCTGCGCTCGCTCGCCAACAAGCTTGACGTGCATCAATTCGTGGTCACCTTCCTGACGTGACCTGGACGTAGCTACATCTTCCACGCTGCGAATCTGCCCGCACCCTCACCGTGGGTCGGCGACTGGTTCTGCACGCGCGTGGACCTCCTCGGCGGTCGTTTCTTCAGCCCAAACGACCATTCCAACGAGGAGAAAATCATGACCGAAACGTTGAAGACGGAGATCGTCCGTCTTGCGGACGAGCAAAAGAAGCTCAAGCAGGAGCGTCGAGAGGCGGCGCTCATTTCAGAAGATGCGCTTAGCAAGGCGCAGTCGAAGGTGGCGATGCGACGCAATGAAATCCGCGCTCACCTGTTGGCGTACGCGATGCTGCGCGACACACCGCGAAAGCGAGTGGAGCGAAGCTATCGGGAGCCCGTCAATCCATGGACCGTGTACCGCGTGCTTGGCGCGTTTGGTAGCGAGCTTGGAGTGGATGCGGTTCGCGCATGGCTTACGGACACGTAAGCTGAAGAGCGCACTCCAGGTGCGTTCACGATCCTGTAGCTCAGGGGTAGAGCAGCCGACTCTAAATCGGTGCGTCGAGGGTTCGAAGCCCTCCGGGATCACTGATCGATGAAGCCGTCGAGGCGTTCTTCGATGGCTTTCACGCTCATCACGCCTTTGTACACGTACAAGGCTCCAGGGACGTCTTCGGGCAATACGGCTTCGCTCACACGCAGTCGCTTCGGCACGGCGAAGAGCACCGGTGTGTCCAAACCACCTTGGATCAACTCGACGCGCTGCCACACCGCAGCACGACTCCAAAAGCCCATCACTTCAAGGTGCACTTTCACCTTCGCGCGCGTGAACACGAGGTCGGGAACGCACACACCCACACCGGGCAACGACAGGATCGCTTTGCTACGCGCGGGCTTCCACTTGGTCTTGCCGTCCTTGAAGCGCTTCTTGAACTTCTCCAAAAGCTTCTCGACGTCATTGGGCAAGGGCGCAGGCTCCGCACCGTCTTCGCTGCCACCCTCCGCGTGAAAGCGCAGTTTCGCGCGGTCCTTGCCCCATCGAACATCCGCGTCCAACGACCAACGCTCACATGCACGAATCGCCGGCACGATCATCGCCAGCTGCAACCCGTACTTGGTCGACGCGCTAAACATGCTGAAGGGCCCATCGATCACCATCCGGTAACCACTCCCCTTCTTTTCGATCGTGTACAGCAAACGATGAAACTTGAGCTTCCGAAACAGATTTCGATACGCCGACGCGTCCTGACATTCGACGTTGACCACCACGCGCTCGGCCTTGAGCAACACCGCTTGGATCTGTCCGAGCTGGTACTCACGAACCAAACCACTGGCGTTGGTCTCTGCGAACTCGACTAAGCGATGCGCCGCCTTCAAGTCTGCGTAGAGAAGCTTCGCGAGAACATCCGGTTCGAGATCGACTTCCGCCGCCACCTCAGCAAGCAACGCAGCACGATCGAAGCGCCGCTCTTCACGCCAGCGTGCGGCTCGTTCAAACACCTTCGCGCGAAGCGAAACCGGATCTTCCGAAGGCACTTCAAACGTGCAGCGATCCAGCACCAACTTTCGTAGTCCGTCTGCAAGCTTCTGATCGCGTACGGGAACTTCCACGCCCGAAAACGCTTCCATCAGCTCCTGACGTGACGACTCGAGACCCGCACTCGCGAGGTTCAAGTAGGCACCGCTGAGTTCGAGCGCTTTGTCGCGCGTCTTCTTATCGAACTTGCGCAGCTTCAAGTCTGTCTTGCGACGAAACGCGCGCACGAGATCAGCGGTAAGCAACGTGATCCCTCCGTCGCTCGCTGGTGTACGCCTCGCCGGTGCGCGCGGTGATCAACTCGTACAGCGTGGCGCGCTTACCTTCCTTTTTACGCAGCACGCGACCGAGTCGCTGCACGTGTTCACGGACGCTGCCGCTACCACTGACGACGATCGCTACGTTTGCATCCGGAACATCGACGCCTTCGTTGAGCACTTTGGAGGTGACAACGGCACGATACGTACCTGCAGCAAACGCTTCGAGGATGTGGCTGCGTTCTTTGACCTTGGTTTGGTGCGTGATCGCTGGAACCAGGTAGCGTTTCGAAATCTCGTAGCAAGTCGCGTTGTCCGACGTGAACACAATCGAACGATCGTCGCGATGCTGCTCAAGCAAGAACGAGACGTAGTCGAGCTTCGCAGGTGCAGCGAACGCGAGTTTCTTCTGCTTGCGGTACGCCGCCATCGCGCGTCGACCGGCTTCCGAACGCGACGAACGCTTGATGAAATCGGTCCATCCTCCCGGCGAGCTGAGTCGGATGCCCTGTGAGGTGATGAACGCGAGGTACACGCGGCGCGCATCTTCGTATTGCTGACGTTCTTCGGGCGAAAGCTCCACCGAGATGCGCTCGGTTCGGTACTCCGCGAGGTAGTCGCCTTTCATCCCGACGATCTCTTCGCGATACACAATCGGTCCGATCAACTCGTTGAGCAGTTCGTGCCGACCATCTTGACGGTCAGGCGTAGCCGTCAACCCCAAGCGGTAAGGCGCCAGGCACTGCTTCGCAGCCAACGTGTACGACTCACCAGGCAAGTGGTGGCACTCGTCGAACACGATCAATCCAAACCGCGCACCCAAGTGCTCCATGTGGATGTACGCCGAGTCGTACGTGGTTACGGTCAGGTCACGTACGTCGTGCTCACCCCCACCAACAATGCCCACATCCAAACCGAAGCTCGAACGAAGCAGGTCGTACCACTGACGCACGAGATCCAAAGTCGGCGCCACAACGAGCGTTGCACGACGCGTCGCATCGGCCGCCATCATCGCAACGTGGCTCTTGCCCGCACCTGTTGGCAGAACAACGACACCGCGCCCGCGGTTCTTTCGCCATTGCTGAAGCGCGGCACGTTGGTAGGGACGCGGTTCGCGATGCACGCGCAAACCGGAAGGCAGCTCGGCGTAGTTGCGCGCTTCGTCTTCGTATGGGGTTTCGCTTCGGACCAGATGCATCACGATGTCGCCGTAGGCGAAACCGGGCGCTCGAAAGCAACGCGCGCGGCTGTCCCACCGCGCTCGCGGAAAGCTCGCGTCCTCTTCGGCCCCCGTGATCTCGATGGTGCCTCCGACAAATCGGAGTCTGATCATGCGCGCAGTGTTAGCACGGTTCATCCGATTGCTCATATCGGACAGCGAGCGATTCAGTTGTGTGCCACGGTTCAGAAAGATGGATGACTGGGTCAAAGCGAGACTTCACATCTCCGACCCAGCCGTGCGTCGAGGCACGCAACTGACCGCAAACGGCGTGACCTTTATCCAATCGGGGACGTCGTTCGACGCGACGTGGGACCAAGTGTTCGGGGTCGCGCTAGTGCCCGCCGAAGCCCCCAAACGCGCGTTTGTGTTGGTGCCGCGCAAGCCACCCGACCCACCATGGTTCGAGATTCGTCCGCAAGATCTACCCGCAGGTGTCACCGATCTCGACGCACTGGCGACGCAAGTGCGCAGTCGGATCGCACAACGTGGATACCGCGACATGGGTCCACGACGACCGCTTCTCGAAGCCGACGCGTTGATGCAGCGGGTGTTGGAACGCGGCGACCTTCCCGGTGCACTGGAGGTCCCCGTCGGTGCCGGTCCAGGTGGTTGGTGGCGACGCAGTCTCGATCTCTTTGCAGCAGGTTCCGCGGGCGGACTCGCCGGTCTGTATGCCGGCGCTCTCACGGGCATCCCACTCGTCGCTGTTGGCGCTGCGGCTGCTGGTGTGGTGGTGGGGGCGAGTGTTCCCGTCGCACTGGCGTCCAACTGGCGCTCGATTCGACTTCGTTCGCGCAAGCCGCGCGTGCTGGTCCTTGCGCCCGATGGTTGTGTGGTTGGACTTCCGCAAGGACCGCGCGCGTTCAACTGGCCTTCCGTCGGTGAGTTTCGCGAGTCCCAACATCAACCGCCGGGACGAGAGAACTCGCCACCGCGTCGTTGTTTGCAGCTGGTGCTCGCGGACGGACTTGTTGCAGGAAAGATCGATGCTGCGTGGTTTGCCGAACCGCTGGAGTTGATCGTCGCGGTGGCTGAAGCGTACCGAAAACGCCAAGCGCGCAGCCAAGGGCGTGATTAGAGCACGTCCGAAGGATCCCCATCGCCGACGATCTTTCCGTCTACGATCTTGATGACGCGACCACAACGCGCCGCGAGCGACTCGTCGTGCGTCACGATTAGAAACGCGGTCGACTGCTCTTCGTTGCGACTCTTCAGCAACGCGAACACCCGATCGCTCGTGGCGGTATCGAGGTTTCCGGTAGGCTCATCCGCCAACACCAGCGGCGGGTTGTTCATCAACGCACGCGCAATGGCGACACGCTGCTGCATGCCACCGGAGAGCTCACGCGGCCGAGCATCCATGCGATCCCCCAGCCCCATCGCATCGAGCAGCGAGTGCGCAGTTTCCGACATCGCTGGCGCAAATCCACCATTCATCGCGGCTGCAGGAAGCATGACGTTTTCCGCCACCGAAAGCGCCGGCAAAAGGTGATGAAATTGGAAGATGAACCCCAATGCCTCGCCACGCATTCGCGTAATGGCTTCGTCGTCGAGTCCACTCGTATCGCGTCCGAGCACCTCAATCGTTCCCGATGTCGGGCGATCCAACAGACCGATCTGATTGAGCAGCGTGCTCTTCCCCGAGCCCGAAGGGCCTACCAACGCAACCAATTCGCCTTTTCGGATCTCCAGGTCGATCCCGTGCAACACCTCGACGGGTACTTCGCCCCCGTACGACTTGCGCACCTCACGTAGCGCGAGAATGACGTCACTCATCCGTCGCCTCGAATCGCATCGACGGGATCCATGCTCGCGGCGCGTCGTGCGGGAAAGAACGCCGCAACCACACCCACCAGGATCGAGATCACAAAGGCCGTAGCGACCAGCGATGGCGCGATGCGGATCTCGAAGAATGCGACGCCCTCCAGTGACTTGGCCGAGAGCACGCCTATCATCACGCCAAGCATGGACCCGATCGCGCCGAGTAGAGTTCCCTGCCAGAGAAAGATGGCCAGCACGGTGCGACGACGCGTTCCCACGGCACGTAGGATGCCGATCTGACCGCGCCGCTGCATGATGTTCACGAAGAGGACACTGGCGATACCCATCGCCACCGCGATCAACACAAAGACGCGAATCATCATGGTGGTTTGGTTTTGAGAGCGGAGCGCGGTGAGCAACTCTTGGTTGCGACCCATCCATGAATCGATTTCGAGGTTGGTGGCCTCGCGTGCACGTGCTGCAATCACATCGGCTTCAAACGGGTCTTCCACGCGCGCATCGATCGCGGTCACATCGCCGATTCGATCGAGCAAAGTTTGTGCACGGCGCAGCGAAGTCACAACCCAACCTCCATCTACGGCTTGGGCACCTGCGTGATAGATCCCTGCGATTCGCAAGGTTTGCTCGCGACGATCGCTGACCACGCGGATCGGATCACCCACGCTCACACCCAAGTCCGCTGCGAGGATGTCTCCGATCAACGCGTCGTCGCTGCCTAGCCGGTACTCGCCACTTTGAATGTCGGACGCAAGATCCACAATCCGTCGTAGACGTGTCGGGTCGGCACCGATGAGCAACGCTCCCTTCTGGGTCGCACCACGTTGCACCAACACGGAGCCGGCAACCTTAGGACACACCGCGACGACACCGTCCACCGACTCCATTCGACGCACAGCACGCTGCCACTGATCGAAGGGTCTGCGGCGCGGCTGTGCAGGTTCAATGCGCCGCGCGAACAAAGCGTCCTCGTCGGTCATTAAGGGACGGGGCGGCGGCTCCTCGGATTCAATGACCAGGTGCGCTTGCGTCCCTAACGTTCGTTCGATCATGTCCGCCTGCAGCCCGGTGATAATCGCGGACACAAATACGAACGCACCGATACCAACACCTACGCCAACGATGATCAGCACCGATTGCGTTCGCCCTTCGCGGATGAACTTCCACGCCAGGTTCAGCGGCAGCATCAGCTCGCGGGCTCAGCACTTCGAATGCGCACCGGATCGTCTTCGTCGATCGGCACCGTCGGCGCGATGAGCACCGCCTGTTCGTCCAACCCTTCCGTCACCTCCACTCGGTCGTCGCCTTCGAGCCCAAGCGTGACCTCACGGCGACGTGCAGTTCCCTCGTGCGCCACCAACACCCACGGTCGATCCGAACCCAAGTCGCGAATCAGCCCGATCGGAACGACCAGCGCTTCTTCGGTGCGACCCACTTCGATCTCCACGCTGACCGTCATGTCCGGTCGCAAGTCCGCTTGATCGTCGAGCGAAATCTCTACTTCGATCGTGCCACGCGTGGGATCCACCGATGGAGCAATGCGCGCGACTTGAGCGTTCACAGCGCGATCGGGAAACGCTTCGGCCGACACCAACGCGCGCTGGCCCACTTCGAGTCGGCGAAGATTCGATTCGTCGGGTTGTACGCGCACTTCCAGGGGCCCTTCACCAGCAAAGGTCATTAACACTTCACCCGGTCTTACGACCTCACCCGTTTCCACGTGGCGAATCAGCACGACTCCCGCACTGGGTGCACGCAACTGGGTGCGGCTCAATCCCACCTCGGCCGCGCGCAGCCTCGCCTGAGCGCGTGCAAGTGTTGCTGCCGCGGCTTGGACATCGCTGCCTTGGGGTGCCGACGCGGCAACTTCGATCGACGCAGCGATCCTGCGACTACGGGTCCCGTCCCGTTCGCGTCGCGCACGTTCCAGCGATGCTTCGCTGATCGCTCCTCGCGAAAACAGTGACTCTTGTCGCGTGAGTTCGGCCTGCGCCTGATCGGCGTCGATTCGAGCTTGCCGCAACGACTGGGCGGCCATGCGGCGCCCAACACCTTGCACTCGTTGGAGTCGCGCCTCCGCTTCGGCGACCGATGCCTCGGCTTCTTGCAGTGCCGCGCGCGCTTCATCATCAGCCAAGCGCACGAGCAGCGCGTCGGCTTCGACCTCATCACCTTCGTCGACGGGAACTTCGACAACCGTCGATTGCACCTGCGCACCCAATTGGCTTTGGCGGCGCTGAACAACGCGACCTGATGTCACCAGAGTTTGAACCAGGGGTGCGCGGACCGGCGTCACGCCATCGACGCGCGGACCCTTCTTTGCTCGAAACGCGTACGTGCCCAACGCGACCGTAATCGCCATGGGGATCAGCCAGAGGAGTTTTCGGCTCACGAAGAGGGACTACCGCAAACTGCGGTATCCGCGAAGCTGTTCCGCATAGGCAGCATTCCGCTCCGCGGATCCGGAAGCGTGGAAGTTCGGGAGTACGGAAGCTTAGGCGGGGATAGCGATCATTTTTTCGAAGTCGGTCAAATGACCAAACCAGTCAAGGCTTTGCTCGCTTGGCACGTCTTTCAGTCTTCGAAAAAATAATTGGTCTCCCACGAAACCCGTTCCTCGAAGCTGTTCCTACCGGTTGTTTTTCGAAACTCGCGCTAGATCTCGTAGGGCGGGAACTTCGGAATGTCTTCCGGAATGGGCCACTGCTCGCCCCACAAGCTCGCGCCACCATCGATATAGAACGTTTGTCCGGTCACAAAGTCGGCCTGCTTCGACACGAGATACACGATCAGGTGCGAGACTTCTTCCTGCGCACCCAAACGCTTCAATGGATTGGCCTTCTTGGCGTCTTCCAACAGCTGCGGTGGGTACTGCTTGGTTCCGCTGGTTTTGATCACCCCCGGTGCGACCGCGTTTACACGCACACCGTGTTGCGACCATTCGATCGACAGCGTCTTGGTCATGTTGTCCACACCCGCACGTGCAGCACCCGTGTGCACCATTCCCGGAAAGCCGCGCGCGACCTGCGCGATCACGTTGACGATGCGTCCGCGCTTCTGAGGAATGAACGCGCGCGTTGCGACAGCGTGTGTGAAGTTCCAGGTGCCCACGAGGTTGTTGCGCACCACAGCTTCGAAGCCCTTGGACTTGAGATGCTGCGCCGTGGTCGGAAACTGACCGCCCGCGTTGTTGACGAGAATGTCGACTTTGCCGAGTGCGTCCTTCACGCCATCCACAAAGGTCTCGACGGCTTCGTAGTCGCGGATGTCGCACGTTGCGAAGTGCACACGCGCACCTTCACGCACGGCTTTGATTTCTTCGCTTGCGGCTTCCAAGGGTTCGAGACGTCGTCCGCAAATCGCGACATCGGCACCAAGCGCCACCAGCTCCTTGGCCACGGTCAGACCGATTCCCGTGCCGCCGCCGGTGATAATCGCCACGTCGCCTTCGAAAAGCCCGCCTCGAAAGATGGTCATGGGGGCGGGATAGCGAAAAAGGGTTCGAATTACCACGTGGACCGAACCATGCTCGGTTGGTGAGCTCGGAAAGCGAGAGCGAGAGCGAGACCGAGACGGAATCCGAGGAAGCGGAAGCGACCGAAGAGGTCACGGAATCCGGTCCGCTTGCCGAAGCGCGCGCAGCATTCGATGCGGGCAACTTCGCGCGCGTGCGAGAGCTTGCCGCAACATTGGTGGACTCCAGCGATCCAGAAACCGCGCGCGCGGCGTTGGAGCTGCGTCGAAAGACCGCCATCGATCCCGCCCCAATCTCCGTCTTGGTCCTTTGTCTCGCGTTCTTCGTCTGGATTTGCAGCAAATACGTTTTCTGAATGTTTTGCTTCCGGACTCCGACTAAGTAGGTGGACATGCGTCGACTCCCCACTCTTGTCCTTCTGCTGCTCGGCGCGTGCGGCAGCACCCAGGCACCCGAGAACACGGAGCCGGTGACCGTCGAACGGCTCTACCCGCTCGCCGAAGGTCAGGTCTGGTCGTACAACGTCGACACCGGTGGCGACGAACCTCCCACGCTCGCGATCTCGCGCGTGGTGGGTGTGGAAGGGAATCGTTTCGAGATCCAGAACAACCGCAGCGACACCGTTCGCTACGAGGTTCGCCCTGAAGGGATCTTCGCCGTCGCAACGGAGAGCTGGTTGATTCGCAACCCGATCGAAGAGGGGCGCGAGTGGTCGGCTGGATCCGGACGGACCGCACGTATTGCGAGCACGGACGTCCAGATCGAGACCGCGGCTGGAACCTTCGAGCGTTGTGTTCGAGTCGAGGAAGGCGGGGGCAGAGATGGCCGCCGCATCATGACGATCTACTGTCCAGATGTCGGCCCTGTGGTGGTCGAGTCGTCCATGGATGCGCAGATCAGCGGACGAACCGCTACCGTTCGCGCCGAGTTGTTGGGCTACGGCTCGACCGAGCCCTGATCTCCGGTTAACCCCACGACGTGATCGAGCTCGACCACGTTTCGAAGTGGTACGGACCGCACGCTGCGGTACGCGACCTCGAACTGACGATCGAGCGTGGTGCACTAGTGGGGCTTCTCGGACTCAACGGTGCAGGCAAGACCACCACGCTTCGCATGATTGTGGGGCTGCTCGAGCCCACGCACGGCCACGTGCGAATCGACGGTGCCGAGTGCTCGCTTGCGCGTGATCGCATTGGGTTTGTTCCGGATCGTCCACCGCTCTACGACGACATGCGCGTCGACCACTACCTGCGCTTTGTGGGCGAGCTGCGACGCTTGGAGTCCATCGACAAACGCGTCGCCGCCATCCGTGAACGTTGTGCGCTGGAAGACGTGTTCGACGCCCCCATTCACACGCTCTCGCACGGATACCGACAACGCGTCGCGATCGCACAAGCGCTGCTGCACGACCCCTCGGTGTTGATCTTGGACGAGCCCAACCAGGGACTCGACCCACTGCAAATCGTCGAGATGCGTGAACTCGTTCTCAGCCTTCGCGGCGAACACACCATCGTCGTCAGCACACACATCCTCGGTCAGGTGCATGGGCTTTGTGACGAAGTCGTGGTGATTCACGAAGGCCGTGTTGCAGCTCGTGGTTCAAGCGACGAGCTCGGCCCACGCGAACACAGACCCATCCGCGTGGTCTTCGGTGGCGACACCAACACCATCCGCGATGCACTGGCCGCGATCGGCGAGGTGCACGTCGAGGCCGCGGACACCATCACCGTTCGGGCGGACCGAGATGTGCGTGCCGACGTTGCCCGTGTTGTCGTCGAGCATGGCGAGCTGCTCACGCTTGAACCCGCAAGAGATCCACTCGAACGCGTGTTCGCAGAATTGGTGGCGGACGCTTGAGACCGACCAGAATCGCAGCGCTGACCATTGCCAAGCGCGAGTTTGGCGCGTGGTTTCGCACGCCCGCAGGCTACGTGTTGGCTGCGGCATCTCTGGTCCTCAACGGATTGCAGCTCAACGCAGTCGCGATCGGTACAGGCCGACGCGCGAGCACGCTTGTTCTGGAAACATTTCTGCTGAACGCGGGCTTCGTCGTGGAAGCGATTGCCGCGCTGATGTCCGTGCGCTTGGTTCTCGGTGAGTCGACGGCGCCACTCTTGTTGTCGGCGCCTGTCCGAGATCGCGACATCGTCGTCGGGAAGTTCCTGGGCGCGTTTGGGGTGTTGGGCGCAGTCACCCTGGCCTCGCTCTACTTACCGGCACTGATTTTCGTCAACGGTACGGTCTCGCTTGGTCACATCGGCGCAGGCTACCTGGGCATGCTCCTGGTCGGCGCTGCCGTACTCGCGATCGGAAGCGCAGCGGCGGCAAGTACACGCTACGGGTTGCTAGCCGTTGCACTGACCGGCGCGGTGTTGGGACTGATGGAACTCAGCTACTACGTCGCCGACATCGCCGAACCCACGTGGCGTGCTTGGCTGCGTGCACTTGCTCCTGTGTGGAACCACCACCGCAGTTTTCGACGCGGTCTGCTGCAGCTGAGCGACGTCGTGTACCTCGTTTCGCTCACGTACTTGGGCCTCTTGATCGCGACACGACTGGTTGCGCGACGGAGGTCCGCATGAAGCGACTCGGACTTCCTCTAGCGCTGACCGCTGCGGTGCTCTTCGGAGCTGCGTTGGTCTTCGTTGGCGACGTGCTTGACGCGTCACTTGTCGGATGGCTCGGCGCGGCGTTCGCGGTGGCATGCTTGGCACTGCACGCGTGGCAACACCGACAAGCCATCGATCGACTGCGCCAGCTGGCGCACGCAGGGCTCGTGCTGTCGATGGCGCTGTACGGAGCCAGCACGGGCGAAGGGTTGGACCGCCTTGGTGTGCCCGTCGGACATGCGCTCGAACATGTGCTGCGTTTTGCTTGGCCGAGCGTGGGCCTGTGCGCCTTGGTCGTGTCGCTGAGCATCGAGCTACGACTGCGCGAGGTGCCTCGTGAACAGTGGGGCGAAAGCACACTCCGTATTGCGCGACGAGCCGGCTGGAGAGGGGCTGCGGTCGCGTTTGCGACCATCTTCGTCGCGGCGATCAACGTGGCCGCGCACAAACGAGACGCTTCGGTCGACCTCTCGTACCTCGGAGTCACGGAACCCAGCGACACCACGCTTCGTATGGTGCGTGGTCTCGGCGAGGAAGTTCGTGCGCTACGGCTCTTCCCCGAAGGCGACGAAGTTCATGCTCGCCTCGAGAACTTCTTCGACGCACTGGACGACGAATCCGAACTCTTTGTCACCGAGCGCGTCGACCACGCGTTGATTCCAGGGCTGGCGACGCAACTGCGGTTGGAAGGCAACGGCATCGTGGCGCTGATTCGCGGCGAAGGCGAACAAGCTCAAGCCGAAGTCGTCGAGGTCGGCTTGGATTTGGCGACCGCGCGACCCGCCCTGCGCACGCTTGATGGACGCTTCCAAGAAGCGTTCTCCAAACTCACGCAACCTCGCCGCGAAGTGTTCTTCACGGTCGGGCACGAAGAGCGTGGACTACGCGGCGACGAGTCGAACGTGGACGAACGCTTGGAGCGCTTCACGCGTGCTCTTCGTCGATTCAACTTTGCGCCACGCCAACTCGGTTTGGCGCAAGGCTTGGCGCAAGGGATTGGTGACAATGTTCCTCTTGTCGTGATCGCCGGACCACGCGAGCCGTTTTCACCGGCAGAGATCACCAGCCTTGCCGAGTATGTCCGAGGCGGTGGGCGCATCTTGGCGTTTGTGGATCACGAAGCGAACGCAGAGTCGTTGCTCGCGCCCTTTGGCATCGAAATGCTGGAGGGTGTGCTCACCGCGAGCACAAGCTTTGTGCCCCGCACCCGGACCGACGCGGACAAACAACGCGTCTACACGGAGCGCTACGGCCAACATCCGATCGTGCGAACGGCACGAGCTCGACGGCAGTACGCCACTGTGTTCCACCGTGGTGCTGCGTTCGCACCGCTTCAGCCCCTTCCCGAAGGTGTTCGAGCAGTGTTTCCCGTTCGCACCGAAGAGGACTCATGGCGGGACCTCGACGACGACCGGGTGCTGGACGACGACGAGCGCGCGCAACCCGAGCGTGCGGTAGCGGCGGTGACGATGAACCGCGGTCGTGCCGTGTTCATCGGCGACGGGTCGTTTGGTGGTGACGACTCGTTTGGCTATCGAGGCAACAACGCGCTTCTGGGCGATTCGCTGCAGTGGTTGATCGGGGACCTTCGCGCCGAGGCGGAGCCGATCGTGGTTGGTGTGACGACGACCCGCGAAGACGAGCCCATCGAACACAAGCACGAAGATGACGCACTGATCTTTCACGCCACCAGTTTTGGTCCACCGGTTCTGTTCCTCCTCGCTGGGGTTGGGGTGGCACGACGCCGAAGGCGGCGCGGTCGCAACGAACCACCGAACTCTTTGCCCACAAAAGCCAAGGGAGAAGAGGAATGAGTCCGCGCGCAGATGCCGCATTGCACGGCGCCCTCGCGGTGTTGGCGATTGCTCTCGCGATCCACGCCAGCAGCGATGCTCGGAGCGAGACGATCGGAACCGTGGAGGTTTTGGACTGCCGCGTCGACGCGGTCGAATACCGAAGCGAACGTCGTGACGTCGATCTGGGACGCGAAGGGGACCGCGTTTGGATTCGGGTCGCGCGACGACCTGAGGGGGAAACGCCCGTCGAGAGGCGTTTCGTCGGTGGCGAAGATGCCGAAACCTACATCGATGCGCTTACCCCCTTGGTCGCTCGGCGCTCGCTCGGCGTATTGGAGGGAGATGCGCTCGTCGACGTGGGACTGAACGAGCCAGAAGGTCTACTCACGCTCAAGTGCGGCGAGGACGAGCATGCGTTTGATGTCGGTGGACGCGCGTACGGAACCGGTGACCGCTACATCCGCCGCGATGGTGACGACGAAGTCCTGCTTGTGCCTTCGACCTTGGTTCGTGCGCTTGCTACGGCGGAGGTGCGGCTCATGCAACAGCGCTTGCACCGTTTCGACTATCGCGAGGCGAGTCGTGCTCAGATCGATACAGGTACGCGCACGTGGGCGTTGGAGCACCGCAACCGACGTTCACACGATGCTGCGTGGATCGATGCTTCGGATCCGGAGACACGACGGCGAGACCTCGACCGATTCATGCGCGCGCTCTCGCAACTGTCTGTGCGCGAGTACTTGGAACAAGACCCGGAGCTTGGTGAGCGCATTGTTCGCGTCGAGCTGTCGGACCGCGAAGAACTCGGTTGGGTCGAAGTTCATCGTGGTCCGGACGCACTGACCTGGTATGCGCGAAGCGAAGAGACGAACGGCTGGGTCACCTTGGTTCCCTCAAGCGGCGCGGGTTTGCTGCGCGCTCTTGAAGCCGTTGAGTAACTCAGCCGGCGAGACGGTTCGTGTCCGAATCGAGATCGGAATCATCCAGCGAGATGATCTCGCTCAGAAGGCGGTCGACCTCGGAGATCGTGCACGCGCCTTCCCAGATGTGCGCTGATTCTCCAATCGGCGAACCACTCGCATCCAACGCAGTCAGCCGCTCGGTGTTCTGACGCGCTGAAGGTCGCGACATCACAGAACTATCGTTGCGTTTCTTGCTGCTATTCCAACCCATGAAGCGGACCGGTCTGTCACTGGGCTGTCACACGCGCAACCCGTTTTCTGTTCAGTGAATCCGCGTTCATTCACAGCATGCATGCGTCGCGAAATCAGTGAGCTTTCGAGTACTCGATCGGGCGCAAACTGAGCGTGTGGATCCGGAAGCGATCACAGACGAGCTGTGTGCAATCAACGAACTCGACGCTGCGTTCGAGAAACGTCGGACGGAGTTGCTGCTCCAACTCGCAGCTGCACCGACCGGTCCATGGCTACCTCGTCTGCAAGCCCATCCGCATGAGCCGTTCTGGTTCTACGGCCCCAATCCACTTTCGGGATTCGAGGCATGCTGCGCGTTGATTCCGAGTGCGCGATTTACATTCGACCTGGAAGAAGCACCGGACGACGCGTTTGAACGACTGGTCGCAAGCGGTGAGCTGCACCGCGTGAACTACCTCTACATCGAGGGTCGACAAGCAAGCGTTACACCGGAGCCCTGTCCAAGTCTGGAGCTGCTGCATATCGATGGTGCGCCCGCGAACCGACACGCGGCCGTGGAGTTGGTCAGCGCGTTTTACCGAGTGCGCGAACTCTATCTGCGAAGTGGCGCCATCGACGAGCCTACCTGGACCATGGTGGCAAACCGGATCCCACACGTGCATCACCTCGATATCTACAACTGCGCGTTGGGGTTGCCGAGCATCGAAGCGCTCTGCGAAAGCACGTGTCGTCTACGGCGCTTGGAACTCAACGGAACGGGCATTGACGGACGTGCTGTGGAACGGATTGCGCGCTCTGCACATCCCTTGGAACAACTCGACGTCAGCGACACCCTCTGCGGCGATCAGGGTGTGCAAGCGCTTACCAATGCGCGTTTTCTCGAAACCCTTCAGTGGCTCTCGCTCGCGAATACGAAACTCACGGCTCAGGGCGCGAAGGCCTTGGTAAGCGTGGAGTTCCCGCAACTGCGTCGACTCGACTTGTCTCGAAACATCGACCTCGGACTAGAGGGGCTCAAAGCAATCGCGCAGTCACCGCACCTTGCGCAAGTGAACGACCTCGATTTGGAGAGCAACGGGTTCACCACCGAAGAGCACATGCGGATCATCACCAACTCAACCACGCTGCACCCGCAAGTGCGTGAAGAGTGGCGCGAAGCCTTAGAGCACCTGCGAACAAACACGAACTGGTGAGCGGTTAGCGCTCGTAGAGATCATCGTCCGGATCTTTCTTCCGCTTCGCATCGCGACGCTTGTCGATCAAGAACGCGATACCGATCGAGAAGAAGTACAGACCGATCAGCGGAATGAGCATGATCATCTGCGACGCCACATCCGGAGGCGTCAGAAACGCAGCCAACAAAGTCGCGCACAAGATCCACCAGCGCGCGAACTTCAGCAGGCCCTTCCACGTCACGAGGCCAATCGCGCTGATGAACGTGACCACCACCGGCACCTCGAACACCACGCCAAACGCCAACAACAGACGCGTGGAGAAGGTCAGGTACTCGTTGATCATGATGGTCGGCTGCAGCTCGATGCCAGTACCCGAACCACCGATGTTCGGAACCTCGCCCGCATACGAGAGAAAGGTCTCGAAACCCATCGGGAAGACGATGAAGTAGCCGAAGAGCGATCCACCGACGAAACACAGCGTGGACGTCAGCACGAACGGAATCGCGAGGAGCTTTTCTTTCTTGTAGAGGCCCGGCGCGATGAAGCCCCACACCTGCCAAAACACCCACGGCGCTGCGGCGAAGAGTCCCGCGATGATCGAAATCTTCAGGTACGCCATGAAGGGATCGACCAAGTTCTTGAAGTGGATCTCAGGGTCGATCCCCAGCGAGTTGTACGCCTCGAGCAAGGGCGCGAGCAGCGCACCCAGCAGATGCTCTTTGAAGAGCCACGCCACTGCGACGCACGGAACGATTCCGTAGATCGAGCGAATCAGACGCGTGCGCAGTTCGGCGAGATGCTCGAAGAAGCCCATCTCGACGTCGTCTTCAGGCGTCGCTGCGTCGCTCTTCGCGGCGCTCATTCTTCGTCCATTCGCTCACGCGGAATCGCCACCGCATCGGCCGGCTCTGTCAGCTCCGGCGTATCCAAGGGATCGACGTTCGCTTCTCGTTCGGCCACCATCTTGGCCGTGCGCTTTTGAACTGCAAGAGCGCGCGCGTGCACGATGTCGACACCTTCGGGCGGCTGTTCGCGCCGGATGTCCTCGCTGGTCATCTTCTGTTCGCGACGCGGTGCGGGAGCTTCCTTGCCTGCACGCTGAATCTCGCGCTGCAATTCGCGCACACCCAGCGCGTCTTCGCGCATCAGGTCGTCGATACCGGACTGCTTGCGAAGCTCGCGGCTGGCTCGACGAAACTCGCGCATGCCCTTGCCGACGGCTTTCATAAAACCGGGCATCTTCCCAGGGCCGACGGCGATCAAAAGCACGATCGCCACGATGACCATCTCACCGGCGCCAATGCCGAACATCGCTCGAGGGGATCATGCGGTTTGCGTGCACGAAGCGCAACCGCGTGAAATACGGGTTACTCGCTGATTTCGCGGAGCTTTTTGGTCAGACCTTCGATCGACGCAACGGCCTTTTCGGAGTCTTTTGCAAGCTTGGCGATGCGTGACGCAGCTTCGAGCGTTTCTTCCGAACCGCGTGCCTGTGCGCGATGCGACTGGTGCAGGTGGTTGACCATGTTGGAGATGTTCTCGATCGCCTGGCTGATCTGACGACCGCCGCGCGCCTGCTCCTGACTCGATCGCTCCACGTGCTGGGTGATCAAGCGCATCTTCTCTGCGCTCTTCATGATCAGCTCCGAACCACGCGCCTGTTCCGCAGTCGCGGCTGCGATCTGTTGAACCGTTTCGGCGATGCGACCAATAGCATCGGTCACCTGCTTCGATCCCTTGGCCTGCTCCACGGTCGCACGTGCAATCGCGCGCACCATCGCCGTGCTCTTCTGCGACGACGACAAGATCTTCTTGAGTGCACTCTCGGCTTCAGCACTCACCGTCACACCACTGTCGACCGTGCTCGCCCCACGCTCCACAGCCACGATCGCGTTCTTCGACTCGGCCTGAATCGTCTTGATCAGTTCTGCGATTTCCTTGGTGCTCGCACCGGCGCGCTCAGCGAGATCCTTGATCTCGTCTGCCACAACCGCGAAGCCCTTGCCGTGCTCACCGGCTTGCGCCGCAATGATGGCGGCGTTGAGCGCCAGCAGGTTGGTCTGCTCGGCCACGTCGTCGATCACGTTAAGGATGTCGCCAATCGCTTCGATGCGGCTTCCGAGATTCGAGATGACCGCGACGGCCTCGCTCGAAGTCGACTTGATGCGATTGATCTCGTTGATGATCTTCAGAATCGCCTCGGCGCCCTTTTCGGCGTCGCTGGCAACCTCGGCCGACAATCGCGCCGTTTCGTTGGCGTTGGACTGCACCTGGTCGATGGACACGTCCATCTGGTTCATCGACGACGACGTTTCTTCCGCGGTCAGTGAAAGCGCATCGACGTTTCGGGCGACCTCTTTGATCGAGTAGGCCATCTCTTCGATCGAACTGACCGTCTCGCGCACGGACGCAGCAAGGTTCGCCATGTTCTCGGCGACCTCGTCGTTGGTGGCGGTCATCTCCAAGATGCTGCTCGAACTCTCCTCGGCACTGCTGGCCAACGCTTCGACGTGCTGACCGATACCTTGGAGCGCGCCGTCCATACTGCGCATCGAACTGGTGGTCTGTTCCACTGCGGCCATCTGCTCGCCAAGACCCGAGTTCAGCGAGTCGACCAACCCCGCGATCGACGCCTCGGCTTCGCGGACCTGACGCGCAGCTTCGGCGAAGCGAGCATCGACGTCCTTGCGAGCTTGAAGCGCTGCATCGCGCGCGTCCTCGGCGGTCTTGAGCGCTGTCTGAAGATCGTGAATCTGCGCCTCGGCGTCGGTGCCCAGGGCTTGGATGGAGTCCGCTGCAGCATCGAGTGCATCGAAGAGTGCGTCGCCACCTTCGGGCAAGTCGCTGGGCCGGTTGGGTGTGCGACCGCGCGAGGCGTCACGAGCTGCGCGTGCAAAAGGCGTCAGGCTTGGAGGGGTGATGCCGGCGCCGATCGCGAAGCAGCTGAACAGAGCGCCGAGACCGGCGATCAACGCGCCAACAACACCTGCGGTTTGGGCCACGTACGCGCCAACCACGATGCAACCGATGGCGACGAACAAGCCAGGAGCGAAGTACTTGCTCGAATTCATGGGGCTTCCAGCCGCACGGGCGGCGCGACTGAGAGTACGTTGGCGCGGACTTCCCGATCAAGGTTCCGACAGAGACGACACCAGGAAAAGCACTGCCGGGTGCTCTGGAGCCTCGCGCCTCAGGTCGGCAATCTGCTGACTGGCGCGATCTCGCTCTCCGCGAGCCAGTTCCACGGCCGCAAGTCGGAGCCGTGCATCAAAGCCCACCACCGGGTCGTCCTGCGCATGGATGAGATCCTCGACAGCAGAGTGAAAGCGGCCAGCGTTCGCGTGGAGGATACCGCGCACCACGCGTGCGACCGGTTCATTCGCATCCTCGCGGAGCGCCGACTCCGCTTGGTCGCGTGCGGCGCTCGGCCGCTCCAGTCGCAACTCACAGTAGGCCAACATCGCGCGTGTACGGGCACTGGGCGCTTGTTGCAGCAATCGAAGCCATTGAGCGCGAGCTTCTGCAAAACGCTCCGCCTTCATCCACGTCGTCGCCAGGTTGGTGCGTGCGTCGTCAAGACCGGGGTCGATCGCCAAGGCCGATTCAAACGCTTCAATGGCCTCGTCACGCTCCCCCAGGCGTAGGAGTACGACGCCGAGGTTTGCCCACGCTTCGTCGAAGTCGGCGTTGAGCTCGATCGCTGTTCGGAGATGATCCTCCGCAGCGCGGATCTGTCCGCGACGGAGCATCACCAGACCGAGGTTGGCGTGTGGCTCGGCAAAACGAGGGTGGTACTCGAGAGCCAGACGAAAGCGTGCTTCCGCGGTATCCAGTTCACCTTCGGCAAACGCTTGGGCGCCTTGGCGATTGTGATCGATGGCAGCAGTGGGAAGTCCACCGGCGCTGGCACAACCGGCGAGAGCAACGAAAAGGGCGAGGCGAGACATCGGCCGCTTATCGGCTCGAGCGGCCCTGAGTTGCTCGCCAACGCCGAACACGTTACGTCAACGTCGTGAAACTCAAGGAAATCAACTGGGTAGCGATGGCAGCCGGGCTGATGCTCCTGGTGGGTTTCTTCCTGCCGTGGATTCGCGTCGAGTCGATTCCCGATGCCGTCGCCGGCTGGCAGCTCGGCCTTTACGCCCCAAAGCTCGGCGCCGGGTATTACGCCGCGTACATCGTGCCGGTGCTGGGTGCACTGCTCGCTGTGCTCTCAGTGAAGAAGCCGCGATGGTCGGGGGTCCTCGGCACCGTGACCGGAGCACTGGCGCTCGGTTGGGGTGTGTTCGAAGTGGTGCGCTTTCTCTACACCCGGACGTTCGCCGGACTTTGGTTGAGCGTCGCCGCTGCCGCGCTGATGTTCATCGGCGGGTTGATCACGTGGCGCCGCGGTCGTGCTGCCAAAGCGGAAGCCAAGGCGTACGCCAAGGCCTCGGGTGAGATCGACGAAGGAAAGGCCAAGCCTCGCGTCGAAGCACCGGCCGAGGAATTACCGGAGGAAGTTCCAGAAGAAATCCCGGAAATGACCGACGAGGACATGAACGCACTCGATGAGGCGTTGGAAGGGTTGGATGAATAAGTCGACCTGGATCCTCTTGCTGGCGATTCCGCTTTCGATGGCGCTTGGCGGTGCACTCGTCTTGGCGATTCACCAGTCGACAGCAACCGAGCCGCCACCGCCTGTGATCGAACCGCCCCCCGCGCCTCCTGCGGAACCCGCCACGGTCACTCCGCGCGAAGATCTCACCGAAGCCGAAGACGCCACGATCCAGCTCTTCTCCAACGCGAGTCCTTCGGTGGTCTTCATCACGAAGCTCTCGGTGCGCATGGATCCGTTTCGCCGAAACGCCATGGCGATGCCCGAAGGTACCGGCTCGGGTTTTGTCTGGGACAACCGCGGCCACGTCGTCACCAACTTCCACGTCATCGCCGGTGCGGATGCTGCGCGCGTCACGATGGCGGATCAAACCGTGTATCCCGCTGAGCTTGTCGGCGTGCATCCGCCGAAGGACATCGCGGTGTTGCGCATCAACGCTCCGCCCGAATCGCTCACGCCGCTTCCTGTGGGCACCTCCCAAGACTTACGCGTGGGTCAGCGCGCATTCGCGATCGGCAACCCCTTTGGTTTGGACCACACGCTGAGCGCCGGTGTAATCAGTGGACTGGGTCGCGAGATCATGTCGATCGGGCGACGTCCGATCCAAGGTGTGATCCAAACCGATGCGGCGATTAACCCCGGCAACTCGGGTGGGCCTTTGCTCGACAGCGCAGGCCGACTGATCGGAGTCAACACGGCGATCTACTCACCCTCGGGAACGAACGCAGGCATCGGATTTGCGGTTCCAGTGGACACCGTGAACTCGATCGTGCCGCAGTTGATCAGCAAGGGACGCGTGCAGCGCGCTGCGTTGGGCGTGCAGATCGACGAAGGTCAGCTCGGACAACGTCTGGGCGTTCGCGGCGCGCTGATTCTCGGGGTCGTGCCTGGAACTGGCGCGGCCCAAGCCGGGCTGATTCCCACCCGACGTGATGCGCGTACTGGCCGCATTCTCTTGGGTGACGTGATCGTGGCGATCGATGGTGAAAACGTGGGCGATAACCTCGATCTCTATCGGGTTTTGGACCGCCACGAGGTCGACGACACCGTTCAGGTGACCATCATTCGGAACAATCAGCGAATCAACGTGTCGGTTCCGCTGAGCCCGATTCTCGAATGACCCGAACTACCTTTTTGATTCTCGCCCTGGCGTGCGCTCCCACGGAGGTCACGCCAACCGACAAGAACGTTGCTCCCGACGTGTACGACGTGCACGAGTGGGGATTGATCGACCAGAGTTTGAGCGATTCGTCGCTTCGACTTTCCGCACCCGCGCAACGCGTGTTCCGGAGCGGGACGATCGGTTTGGAGTTGGGCGTCGTCGGTTACGGAAAACCCGTTCTCTACTTTCACGTCGAAAGCGGTAAGCGCATTCCCGTGCAGGCAAGCGCAGCAGTCAACGGCGAGATGCGAATGGTTGAACACTGGCCACGCACGTTCGCAAGCGATACCGAGGTTCGTTGGGACGCGGAGCTCCTGGGTGAACCCTGTACCGAGCCGCGCAGCTATCCGACGTCGCTTCAGCCTTTCTGTACACGAATGCCCGATGGGATTTGCGAGACGTCGGAACTTCCCGAGTACGAAACCGACGACGCATCGTGCTTGCTCGTGGACGGAACGCAGTGGCCACTACTCCTGTACCGAGCTGCACCGGTGGAAGAGTCCGAGCGTCCCGAAGAGCGAGTCGAGTTACCGCTCGATGTGGATACCGAACCCAACGGCACCGTGCGAATCCGCAACCGGAGCAACCACACGTCCCGCTTTCCGATGTTTCGTCTGACGCGTCGACCGACCGGTTCGCAGATCACGCGCCTCGACTGGCCGACTCCAGGTGAGGCCGTCACGATCGCGCGCGCACAAGACGAGGCACCGAGCGATGAGGGGTCGCGTGAAGCAACACGCGAAGCGTTGTCGGCTCAAGGTCTAACCGACACCGAGGTCGACGCGTTTTTCCGGGCGTGGGAACAAGAGCTGTGGGGCACTGAAGAAGCCGCGGGCGGTGAAACCGGTGGTGCCTCTGCAAGCTTAGGACTCCGCGGCACGGGTCGTGGTGGCGGTGGAGTCGGTGGCATGCCGATCGGCTTGGGCACACTGGGACGTCTCGGGATTCCCGGAGCTGGCTACGACCCGCGCTCCGCCGATGTGTTGATCTACTGGCTTCCGAAGGAAGTGATCGACGAACTTGCACCGCTGCAGTTCGATCCCGAACCACGTCACGTCCATCGCGCCATGATGGTGCGCGTGAGTCTGATCTAGCCCGCCAAGTCGGGCAGGTATTCACGCCACCAAGACTGCGCGTCATCGCGAGACCAGTGCAGCTCCATGTCCTCGAGTCGAGCCGCGACCACCTCCGCGCTCTCGGGTCGCGCGTCGATCTCCTTTTCTAACAACTCGAGGATCAGCGCTTCGAGCGCATCGGGACACGCCACCGACGCCGAGGGTCGCGGCGGTGTTTCGTGCAAGTGCGCGGCTGCTGTTTCGAGAAGATTCTTGGCACCGAAGATCGGCTTCCCAACTAGTAGGAAGTACGCCACACACCCCAACGCGTAGAGATCCGAATGTGGGCCGACTGGGGGCTCACCGCGAATCGCTTCCGGTGCCAAGTACGCAGGTGTTCCCGTGATCGTGTTGTCTTGGGACTTCACCACATCTTCGGAACTCGATGAACTCTTCACGAGCCCGAAATCCAACACCTTCAAAAAGTCCACGCGCGAGCCTTTGCGACACACAAAGAGATTCGCGGGTTTGACATCGCGATGAACGAGCCCCGCGCGATGCGCTTCGCCCAGCGACTCGCACGCTTGAATCATTAGGTGCGCGACACGCGCGGGTGGAAGTGGGCCGTGCTCGGTCACCAGCGTTTCGAGATCCACGCCGCGCAGAAGCTCCATCACGTAGAAGAGCGTCCCATCTTCCGACACCCCAAAGTCGTAGAGCTGCACGGTGTGCGGCGACTCCAATCGCGCTGTGGCCTGTGCTTCTCGTTCAAAGCGAGCTGCCGTGATCGACGACTCGAGACTGGCTTGGATGAGCTTCACCGCCGCAGGTCGCGCGAGAAGTCGGTGATCCGCACGCCACACTTCACCCATGCCGCCTGCACCAAGCTTCTCTTTGAGTACGTACGCACCCAACTGTTTGGCCCGCGCGACTTCCCGACCCATTGCGAACACGACGCCAGCAAGTCCCCACGACATCAGCCAACACACAAAGGGTGGCAACACGTACGAGCCGGTTACGTCCAACGAGAGTCCGTCAAGGTGGCCAAGCGCGCGAAGGATGCCCCACGACAAGGGATCGCTGATCGCGGTGAACAATCCGATGATGGCGATCTGCCGCGGCGCCGCCGGAACGAGAAAGGGCAGCAGCAAGATCATCACGCAGATCCACGAGATCTGAGCCGTGGGAATATCCGGCTGCGGCATGTTCACGTACTGCGAAAGCGAAAGCCCGATCGACTGCACTACGATCCACGATCCGCCCACCACGCTGACCGCCTGACGCGAACGCGGCTTGCGCAAGTAGATCGCCGGAAGGACGCTCAGTACGAAAGCGATGATCGCGTGCCACTGACCAAAGTCGGTGCGGAACTCGCTCCATACCGTGCGGTAGAGCAGGTGGTAGAACGCGAAGACCACCGCGACGATCCGCATCATGAAGAGCACACGACGTTGCGAATCGCGGACCAGCCCCTCGGGCGCCGTCGCCACACTCGAGCTCGCATGGCGGAATTGAGTCGGCTCCAAATTCACTCGCGGTGGCGCGCCGTTCAGGTCAGGCTAGCGGCCGATGGCGATGTTACCTCACGACCTGCGCGGGTTGCGCCGACTCTTCGGAACACTCGAGCCGCTTTCGGTCGACGCGCTCCAAGGCACTTGGGAGCGTCGCTACGTCGGTCCTTTGCTTGCGCGCGATGTCACGCCGATGGCCATGAAACTCACCGGAGTCGATGGTTGGTGGGGTTGTCGCTTCGATGGAGAGGGTTTGGGTTCCACGCTGCACGGTTCACGAAGCCAACCGGACGAAACCCACCCGCTACGCGTGCGTGAACACAACTCCGATCTCGATGGGCGCAGTTCGATCATGATCGAGCTCCCGATTACTGCAGGCCCCTTGTGGCGACGCGTGATCGAAGAACCGCGAAAGCTCGATGAGCAGCGCGCATTGGTGATGGCGATTCTCGAGCTTCCACTCGTGGGCGCGCAAGGCTGGCCGTTCTTGTACGAACGCGTCCGGTAGGCAACGCGTCAGGTCGGTGCAGGCGAAGTCGCCAGGCGGAACATCAGGTAGCCCAGCGCGCTCAGCACCACCACAGCCGTCAGCACGATCAGCATCCGAGTCTTGCGCTTTTGCGCGCGCATCGTCGCGCCCACGAACTCATCGAGCTCCGCACTTTGAACGGCCGATGAAAGCGGATCGAGAACCACGTGCTCCAAAGGCGTCCGGTCCAACTTCGGACCTGCGCTCTTTTCCTTGGCGAAGTGCGTCTCCAACACCGCCGCGAGATCCGCGGAACGAACGCGATGCCCAGAACCACGAAGCCACGTCTCGATCTGCTCGGCAACGGCTTCGCCACTTTCGGTGCGCTCTTCGGGATCCTTGGCAAGCATCGAACGCACTACGATGCTCAAGCCGGCCGGAACTTCCTCGCGTTCCTCTTTGGGATCCGGAACGTTCTCCTCGAACAGAATCGCTGCGACGATGTGGGCCTCCGCGACGCGTTCGAATGGATTCTTTCCGACCAAGGCTTCGTAAAACGTGGCCCCTAACGAGAACAGGTCGGCGCGCCCATCGAGCTTCTCGCCCTTGTATTGCTCAGGGCTCATGTGCGCGATCTTGCCTTTCAACACGCCCGCCTGAGTCTTGGTGGTCTGCGTTTCAGCCTTGGCGATACCAAAGTCCAAGAGCCGCACACGACCGTCGTACCCGATCATGATGTTCTCAGGCGTGACGTCGCGATGCACGAGCCCCAGCGGTTTGCCGTTGTCGTCGGTTGCGGTGTGCGCGTGGTGCAGGGCTGATGCCACATCGGCGATCACGCGTGCTGCGATTTCGACCGGCAAGGGCCCCACCCGATCAACCAACTGGCGCAGGCTCACACCGTCGACGTACTCCATCGCGATGAAGTAGTCGGAGCCGTGTTGGCCGAAGTCGTACACCGCGCAGATGTTCGGATGGTCGAGCCGCATGCACAGCTCAGCCTCGTGCACGAAACTCTCCACGTAATCCGCGTCGTCGGTCAGGTGCGAGAGCACACGCTTGACCACCAAGGGTCGCCAAGCGTTTCGCGGTCCTTCTTGCCGAGCGAGAAAGATCTCGGCCATTCCGCCTTTCGCGATCTTACCGAGCACCTGGTACCGACCGATTTGGCCGATGGATGGAAGCTCGCGCAGGCGGCCCACCCCGTGATTCTACCTCAAGTAGGTGTCGACGATCGCTGCTGCTTCGCGTCCTTCGGCAATTGCCCAGACCACCAACGACTGACCGCGCCGACAATCACCGGCCGCGAACACTCCGTCCAACGACGTGGCGTAGCTGGGTGCCGCGATGTTGGTTCGCGCATCGCGGTCCATGGACGAGGCCAACCGCTCTTCAGGACCGGTGAACCCCATCGCCAAGAACACTTGGTCGGCTTCGATGATCTCGCTCGACTCCGGGATCTCTTGCATCTGACCGCTGTCCCAACGCACGCGAACGATCTCGACGCCACGCACGCGCGTCTTGCCGACAAAGCGTTTCGTGAGCGTTCCAAAGCGTCGCGGATCGACTCCGAAGCGAGCCGCCGCTTCGGCATGTCCGTAGTCCGTTCGGAACACGCGCGGCCACTGCGGCCACGGATTGTTGGCACCACGCACATCCGGCGGTGCCTCCAGCAACTCCAGGTTCACCATCGACGCGCAGCCCTGCCTCAGCGCTGTACCTACACAATCGGTTCCGGTGTCACCGCCGCCGATGACCACGACCTTGCGGTCACGGGCGCTCAAGTAGTGCTCGTCCTCGAACAACGCTTTGGTGCTTTGCGTCAGATACTCCATCGCAAAGTGGACGCCGCCCAGGTCACGACCTTCGATCATCAGATCCCGCGGCTTCGTCGCGCCCACGCACAGGAGCACTGCGTCGTGATCTTCGCGTAATCGGTCGAGCGAAACATCACGCCCGATCTCCACGCCAGTTGTGAAGCGGACACCTTCGCGTTGAAGTTGATCCAAGCGACGACGCACGTAGCGCTTGTCGAGCTTCATGTTGGGAATGCCGTACATCAGCAATCCGCCAACACGATCTTCGCGTTCAAACACGGTTACCCGATGGCCCATACGACGAAGCTGTTGCGCCGCCGCCAAACCTGCCGGGCCGCTGCCCACGATCGCCACGCGCTTTCCGGTTTCACGCGTCGGTGGCAAGGGACGCACCCAACCCTGCTCAAAGCCGTAATCCACGATGGCCTTTTCCAGGTCTTTGATGGTCACCGGATCGTCGTTCATGCCGAGCACACAAGCGCCTTCGCAGGGGGCAGGGCACACGCGTCCGGTCATCTCGGGGAAGTTGTTCGTGGCGTGCAAGCGCTCCAGCGCCTCTTGCCAATGACCGCGATAGACCAGGTCATTCCACTCCGGGATCAGGTTATCGACCGGACAGCCCGTATCCGATTGGCAAAAGGGCACGCCACAATCCATGCAGCGCGCAGCTTGCGTCACAAAGTGCTCCGCCGGTGCGTGAAGCGAAAACTCATCGAACGTGCGCAGGCGAACACGTGGATCTTCGGTGCCGATCGTCGCACGCTGCAGCTCCAGGAATCCTGTCGGCTTTCCCATCAGGCGACTCCTCGCTGTTCGGTCTTCTGACGTTCCAACGCGCGCGCGTACTCATGCGGCAACACGCACACGAAACGTTGCACCGAGAAGGTCCACGTATCGAGCAAACGCGCGGCCAGCGGTGAGTTGGTGCGTGCGTAGTGCGCCTGCACCAGTTCCTGCAGTTCAGTCGCCCACTCTCCGTCGACGGGATGCAGCGACACCATCGCTTGGTTGCACCGTTGCGGGAACTCGCCTTGTGGGTCGAACACGTACGCCAACCCACCGCTCATACCCGCAGCGAAGTTGCGACCAGTAGGACCAAGCACCACAACGCGTCCGCCGGTCATGTATTCGCAACCATGATCACCGACGCCTTCGACCACTGCATTGGCGCCCCCGTTGCGAACCGCAAAACGTTCGGCCGCACGTCCCGAGAAGTACGCTTCGCCGCTGGTGGCGCCGTAGAGCGCAACGTTGCCCACGATCACGCTTTCCGAGGGCGCAAACGTCGCCTTTCGGTCCGGATAGACCGCGATGCGACCACCGCTTAGCCCTTTTCCAACCGCGTCGTTCGCATCGCCTTCGAGTTCGAGCGTGACACCTTGGGCGAGCCACGCACCAAAGCTCTGACCTGCCGTGCCTCGGAATCGAAAGCGAACTGCATCGGACGCCAGGCTCACTCCCGACACGGCGATCGAGTGCGAGAGCAACGTACCCACGGCTCGGTTCGTGTTCCGAATGGGCATCTCCGCGACAACTTGCTCGCCTGCTTCGGTTGCTGGGCGCGCCAACTCGATCAAGCGGTTGTCGAGCGCATCGTCAAGCCCATGGTCCTGGGTTTCGGTGCAACGAACCTGCACGTTCGGGCGACGCGGCGCCGGCGTAAGCACCGCACTCAGATCCAACCCTCGAATCTTGAAATGATCGATCGCGTCGTTCATCTCCAACACTTCGACGCGCCCGATCATCGAGTCCATCGTGGTGAACCCCAGCTGCGCCATCAGACGACGTGCGTGTTCCGCCACCATGAACAAGTAGTTGATCACGTGTTCGGGTTCGCCTTGGAACTTCTCGCGCAACACCGGGTCCTGCGTCGCGATACCCACGGGACACGTATTGAGATGGCACTTGCGCATCATCACGCAGCCCATGGTGATCAACGGAGCCGTCGCGAACCCAAACTCTTCGGCACCCAGCAACGCCGCGATCACCACGTCGCGACCCGTTTTGAGACCACCGTCGGTCTGCAGCACCACCCGGCTTCGCAGATCGTTGGCGACCAAAGTCTGATGCGCTTCGGCCAACCCGAGTTCCCAGGGAAGGCCCGCATGTTTGACGCTGGTCAGCGGTGACGCACCCGTTCCGCCGTCGTGACCACTGATCAGGATGTGTTCTGCATGCGCTTTGGCGACACCTGCCGCGACGGTGCCCACACCCACTTCGCTCACCAGCTTCACGGAAATTCGTGCGCGCGGATTGGCGTTCTTCAGGTCGAAGATCAACTGCGCCAAGTCTTCGATCGAGTAGATGTCGTGATGCGGTGGCGGTGAGATCAGACCCACGCCCTCGGTCGCATGACGAATCTTGGCGATGCGCGCGTCGACTTTGCGACCCGGAAGCTCGCCGCCTTCGCCGGGCTTCGCACCCTGCGCCATCTTGATCTGTAGCTCGTCCGCACTGGCCAAGTATTCGATGGTCACGCCAAAGCGACCCGACGCAATCTGCTTGATGCGACTGCGCCGCGGGTTGGGACGACCATCACTCAGCGGCAGGTAGCGCTTGGGATCCTCGCCCCCCTCACCCGAGTTGCTCTTGCCGCCCAGCGAGTTCATCGCGCGCGCCAACGTCTCGTGCGCTTCGGCCGAGATCGAACCGAAGCTCATCGCACCCGTGACAAAGCGCTTCACGATCGCTGCAGCGGGTTCAACTTCATCGAGCGGCACCGGTGTCGTGGGACGAAAGCGCATCAACCCACGAAGCGAACAACGCGTGCGTTCTTGCGCATCCAGGTGGTTGGCAAACGCCCAGTACTGCTCGTCGCTGTTCTCGCGTGCAGCACGCTGCAGGTGTTGAATCGCGGTCGGATCCCAAGCGTGTTTCTCACCCTTGCTCCGCCAATGCACAGTTCCCCGATTCGGAAGCGTTTTGGCTGCGCGGGCTCGACTCGAAGGAAATCCGAGCTCGTGTCGCCGCACCGCTTCTTCGGCCAATACGTCAAAGCCGACGCCTTCGATTCGGCTGGGTGCACCGGTGAAACAGCGTTCTACGACCGGACGTGCCAACCCCAAGATCTCGAAGATGCACGCGCCCTTGTAGGACTGCAGCGTCGAGATCCCCATCTTGGCCATGACCTTGAGCATCCCTTTGCCCACAGCCTTGCGGTACGCCGCGACGATCGCTTCGTCGGATTCGAGTTCAATCACGCCGCGTTCACGAGCATCGGCAAGCGCTTCGAACGCGAGGTAGGGATTGATCGCGTCCGCACCAAAGCCAATCAAACAACAATGGTGATGCACTTCGCGGGCTTCACCGCTCTCGACCAGCAAGCCCACGCGCGTTCGCTTTGCAACGCGGTTGAGATGTTGATGCACCGCACCCACAGCCAGCAGCGAGCTAATGGGGACACGTTCTGCGCTGGTTGCACGATCGCTCAACACGATCAGTTGCACCCCCGCGTCGACTGCAGCTTCGGCTTCGAGTGCAATACGCCTCAGCGAGTCATCCAGACCCGATGCACCGCGCGAACGCGGCCACGTGATGTCGATGGTTTGACTACGCCATCCACGATGATCGATGCCCTTGACGGCAGCCATCTCTGCGTTGGTCAGAATCGGATGCGGAAGATGCAGCCGATGGCAGTTCTTGCCCGTCAGTTCCAACACGTTGCCTTCAGGACCGCAGTACGCGCCGAGGCTCATCACCACCTCTTCGCGAATCGAATCGATCGGCGGGTTGGTGACCTGGGCAAAGAGCTGCTTGAAGTAGTCGTAAAGCAACCGCGGTTCGTCGCTCAGAGCCGCAAGCGCGGCGTCGTTGCCCATCGAAAGCAAGGGATCCCGCTTCTGCGCGATCATCGGATACAGGAAGAACTGAAACGTCTCGGTGGTGTACCCAAACGCTTGAAGCCGGTGCACGAGTGTTTGCGCGTCCGGTTCGGGTGCACTTGCGGCAGGAAGTTCATCGAGCGTGACCCGCTCACTTTCCAACCACTCGGCATACGGGTTCTTCGCCGTGATGATCGACTTCACTTCCGCATCGGGAATCAAGCGGCCCGCTTCGAAGTCGATCAGGAACATCTTGCCAGGCTGAAGCCGACCTTTGCGCACCACGTGCTCTTGCGGGATCGGCAGCACGCCCACCTCGCTGGCCATCACAACTTTGTCGTCGTCCGTGAGCACGTAACGACTTGGACGCAACCCATTGCGGTCGAGCACCGCACCTGCGTACCGACCGTCGGTAAACGCCATCGACGCCGGCCCGTCCCAAGGTTCCATCACGCAGCTATGAAACTCGTAGAACGCTCGCTTCTGTGCGCTCATCTCCGCGTGCTTCTGCCATGCCTCCGGGATCATCATCATGATCGACGAAGGAAGAGAGCGGCCGCCCATCAACAAGAACTCAAGTACGTTGTCGAAGTTGCCTGAGTCGCTGGTGAAGGGTTCGGCGACCGGAAAACACTTCTCGATGTCGTCGCCAAAAAGCGGACTTCGAACCACACCTTCACGGTCGTGCATCGACCCCACGTTGCCGCGCAGCGTGTTGATTTCGCCGTTGTGCGCCATGCAACGCAGCGGCTGCGCGCGATCCCAGGTGGGAAAGGTATTCGTCGAAAAACGCGAGTGAACCATCGCGATGTGCGTCGTGTAGTCCCAGTCGCGAAGGTCGGGAAAGAAGCGAAGCAACTGCTTGGGCGTCAGCATGCCCTTGTAGACGATCACGCGCGTCGAAAGCGTGCACACGTAGACCATGTGGCCTTCACGAAGTCGCGCATCGCGCCGCAGCGATGTCCCTGCGTGTTTACGGATCACGTAGAGCTGTCGTTCGAACTGATGCTCGTCGAAGCCTTCTCCGCGCGCCACGAAGAGCTGCTCAATCGCAGGCATCGAGTCACGTGCCCGCGTTCCCAAATCTGCGCCATCAGGGTCGACTGGAACTTCGCGCCAGCCCATGCAGTGCTGACCTTGTTCGCGAATGATGCGTTCAAAGATTCGTTTGCAGTGCGCGCGCTCGTCGGGATCACGCGGGAGAAACACGTTGCCGGCTGCGACTGCGCCAAGCTCAGGCAGGTCGACACCAAACGACTTGCGCGCAACCTTGGCGAGAAACCGGTACGGCAAACCGGTGAGCATTCCAGCACCGTCGCCGCTGTTGACCTCGGCACCGGATGCACCGCGGTGCTCCATGTTCAAAAGCACTTGGTCGGCGTCGAGCACGATCTGGTGCGACGCGCGTCCACGAATGTCGGCTACGAACCCAACCCCACACGCGTCGTGCTCGTAGTCGGGGTGGTAGAGACCGAAAGGATCCACAGACACTCCAACACGGCCATGAAGGCCAAACTCAAGTCAGCGGCCCGGCCTAACGGGGCAATTCAACGAAGACCCACGTACGGAAATGCTGCGATTCTCCGCAAACACCGAACTGCACCTAAATTAATTAGGCCTAAGACCGCTTGTTCCTAATCTTTAGCGATATTGACGCGGCGTGTCAATGGCAAACTCGGTGATAGAGTTGTCAGCGAAATGGGGCGGGGAGCGGCGATCACAGGCGCATTGTTGATGTTCGCGTCGAGCGCGAGCGCGGGCGGGTACACGTTTGCTGCACCCGGTGCGGTGCCCATGGGACGGGGCGGTGCAGCGATCGCACGCGTCGAACCTGCACTCGCGGGTTGGATGAACCCGGCGCTCTTGGCCGACGTCGGTCTTCCCGAGATCGAAGTCGGAACTAACATCGCGATCTTCAAACCCTGCGTGCAGCGAAGTGGGGTGTACGGGGACAACGTTCCCAACACCGACACGAACAACGATCGACTCACGGTGTTTGGTCGTTTTGGTGACTACCGCGATGAACCCTTCCCACGCAGCTGCGCGGATGGTTCCCCCGGGGTGATTCCGTACCTGATGACCAGCCTGCGGCTTCACGACAAAGTGGGTTTGGGTTTCGGCATCTTTCCACCACTGGGAACCGCGCGACTCAACTGGGGTGACTCGGTGCGCAACGCGTCGGGTGACCTTCGGCCGCAACCCGTGCGTTACAACTTCGTCGATCAACAGGGTCGCTTGATTCGTGGTGTGGTGTCGCTGGGGTATCGACCCTCACGCTTCGTATCCATCGGGGCGGGCTTTGTGTGGGGCGCCACGCTCATCGAGACGACAATCCACCAGGTGTTCTTTGGTGGCGAAGAACCCTCGCAGGATCTGGAGAGCAACATCCGCGCGAGTGATCGCTTTATCCCCGGCGTGTTGGGCTCGATTCACCTCAATCCGCATCCCAACCTGGATGTGACCCTGTTTTTCCACTGGTTGGACAAGTCGCGCGCGAATGGTCGTCTGCGGCTGACCTCGGGGATTTACGGCACGAGCGAGCCCAGTAGTGGGGTCCCCGAAACCATTCGAGCGCAAGGTGTCACCGTAAACACGCCCCAACCACGCGAGATCCGAATGGCGATTCGCTATGCGGATCGACGCGCCAACGCGCGAACCGATCGACGCGACCCGCTGCACGACGAGCGTTGGGATGTCGAGTTCATGATGGGCTACGAACGCACGGGACACATCGACGCATTTGTTGCGCGCGTTCCCGATGGCAACACCATCGACATTGTTTCGCGTGATGCCGATGGTGTGATCCGACGAATCGAAGATCAGACGGTGCGTACAGAGACCGTCGTGCCGAAAGGTTTTCGCGACCAGCTCACCTTGGGCTTGGGTGGTGATGTCGCTGTGGTGCCGGATCGCTTTGCGCTACGCGCTGGGTTGAGTTTCGAAACCAAAGGACTTGATCCCAACTTGGCGCAAACCGACTTTCAGCCCACGCGGCGTTTGGGCCTGCACGCAGGTTTGACGCTACGGCTTGGTCCGATCGACATCAGCATGGCGTACATGCACGTGTTTCAAGAAAGCGTGACTGCCGCTCCCGGAGAGCTCGTTCAGGAAGTCACCATCGGAAGCGGGCGAATCGTCAACGGTGGGCGCTACACGATGCGCTTTGATGCGCTTTCGATTGCGATCACGGGACGTCGCTGAGCTGAGCTTGCGCACACCGGCAATGCGCGGATTTCGCCCAGAGCGCTAGGGTAGGCGCGTGTTGATGTTCTTCGTCGGCATCGGTGTGGTGATGGGGATCAGCGCCGCGCTTTTGGTGTTCCTGACGTGGGCACACGGCTCGCCGCGTTTTGCGCATCGCCGCATTAGCGACAAGCCCGGGATGAAGGTTCCTTGGGCACAACGGGCGCGGACGATGCTCTTTATCGGCACGCTTTCATTCAGCGCGGTGATCGGCGCGACGTACTTTCTCTTTGAGCAGATCGTCACACTAGAGGCTGCGACGTGGCTGACCATCACGTGGCAAACCCTCGCGGTCCTGCTCGTGTACGACTTTGCGTACTACGTGTTGCACCGAAGCATGCACCACAAGAAGCTCATGCGTTTCGTGCACGGCGTGCATCATCGGGCGCGGAACCCGACGGCGCTGGAGAGCTTCTACCTGCATCCCATCGAACTCTTGGCGGGGCTGGGACTCTTGGTCGCGTCCACGCTTGTGGTCGGACCGATCCACTGGGTGGCATTTCTGATCGTGTTCTTCGTGTACTCGATGCTGAACATCATCGTGCACTCGGGACTCGTGCTTCCTGGGATGGGCCCGACGAACTTTCTGACGCGCAAGCATCACGTGCATCACCAGGACGACTTTGCGAAGAACTACTCGTCGCTGACACCTCTACCCGATCTCTTGTTTGGAACCGCAGGATGAGCGAAGTCAAAATCCAAGAGACGTTTGAACTGCCGCTTGAGTTGGACGACGCGTACGCGTTTTTGATCAGTCCTCCTGCCTACCAGACCTTTATTGGGTGGGGACCGATTCCCGGGATCCTTCGCCTGGACTGGCACGAAGGCAACTCGTCGATCGTGGGTTCGACTGCGACGGTCAACAACACTGACGGTTCCACGCATCGCGAGACCGTGACTGTGGCGGATGCTCCCACTCGCTACGCGATCCGGATCGACCAGTTTTCGTCGGTGTTCAACAAGCTCGTCAACTTCGCCACCGAGGAATGGACGTTGAGTGCAGCGGGATCGTCGACGCGTGTGGAGCGGTGTTTCACGTTCACGCTCAAGTCGGCTGTGTTGAAGCCGGTGGGACTGATCATCGGACGTTTCTTTCGCAAGGCTGTGCGCGTGAACCACAAAGAGATGGTGCTGCATCTGTCGCGAACGAAAGCCGGCGCCGACCCCGCAAAGGACTAAGCGACGCGAAAAACGATCGCTGTGCAGTTGTCGTCGGACCCTGCGTCGAGTGCTTGTTCAACCAGCCACTCCGCCGGTTCGTCGTGTTCTGCAAGTTGGTTCAGCGCGTCTTCGGCCACGCTCGATACACCATCGGTGCACAACACAAGGCAGTCGCCAGCACGCAACTCGACCTCGACAACATCGGGCGCAGGTTCGTCGGGAAGCCAACGCGCAAGACCGCCATCGGATCCCACGTGGTCGTCGGTGAGGCATTCCACTTCACCGTCGCGAACGCGGTATGCGCGTGAGTCGCCGACCCAACCGATCGTGACTCCACCATCGCGGACGAGTGCAACCACCAACGTGGTGCCTCCACCGCCTTCGTCTTGAACACAGCGCGACGCCCAACCGATCGCACTTTCGACGTCGTCACTCTCTTCGAGTTCGCCAACAACGGCTTCGACTGCAACGCGTGCCGCGGTCGCACCACCTTCGTGACCGCCCATCCCGTCTGCAACCATGAGGCACCAAGGATGCACGGCATACGCATCTTGTTGTTCGTCGCGTAAGCCGACCTCGCTCGCCGCCCAAACCAACACCCTCGCAGAGTAAACCCTGGGGACAGGTAAACTGGTTTACCGGACCTTCGTTTTGCAAAACGTGGTTACTTGCGACCGATCCGCGCCGAGGCTGGGTAAACAGGTTTACCTGTCCCCAGGGTTTACTGAGCTAAGCTTGGGCGTGGCGATTCGGATCGGCTTGGAGTGGTTCCTCAATGTGGACCATCTCCCCTTCCTCGTGCCGCAGTTCCGTCAATGGGACCGCGAACTCGGCGAGGAGCTCGAGATCGTTCAACCACCAGGCCACTTCGACGGACTCGCGATGTTGGAACGCGGTGAGCTCGACCTGGCGATCACCGAACCGCTTCACTTGGTGCAAGAGCGCGCTGCGGGGCGCCCCTTTGTCGGCGTCGCCCGCTTCTTCCACACCAACGGTGGCGTGATGTGCCTCAAGTCGAGCGGCATCGACCGACCGCGCGACATGGTGGGCGCACGCATTCAGTATCCCGGTGCTCCAGGCCCCAACGGTCCGGGCATTGTTCGCGCCATGATCGAAGCCGACGGTGGAACGGCGAACGATGACGACTTCCAACGCATCAACCGAGGGTTCCAACACACCGATGCTTTGATCGACGGAGATGCTGACGTCGCGACCCTGGTGTTTGGCAACTACGAGCCCTTCGAAGCGCGTCATCGTGGCCATGACGTCAATCTCTTCTCGCTCAAGCACTGGAAGATTCCAGACTTCTGCCAGTTGATCGTCGTGACAACGCCCGAGGTGCTGAAGCGCGACCCGGACAAAGTGCGCAATGCAATCGCGCTGCTCCGGCGAGGTCTCGACGAGATCTACACAAACGCAGATGCCTGCTGGACCGAGTTCTGCAAAGCAGCCCAGCTAAGCTCAGATGATGCGTTTGAGCGAAAGGTGTACGACGCCACGCGTCCCTGCTTTTCGTTCGACCTCTCGATGAGCCCGTCGTTCTACGTGGAGCTAGCGACGTGGCTGCACTCGAAACGACTGACGCAGAGCATTCCGGCGCCCGAAGAGCTCTGGACGAACGACTTCGCCTTCGCTTGAACCTCGTCGAAGGCCACAGGGGGAACCCCCTGATTTTGCTCTCGTGCCCAAGACGCGCTCCACCCGCCGAGTCGAGCGTTTGGATGCGGGAGGTACCCAATGGTTCGAACAGCTTTGATCGCTCTGATGCTCGCGTGCGGATCCACCACCAACGCGACTGAAACTCCAAACCCCACTCAACCCACCGAAACGACCGAGCCCGCCAGCATGGCCGAACGCGTCGACACCTGGGCGACCACGAACGCTTCGGGGGTCGAACTCACAATCGACGAAGGCTCGCTCCACGTGCACTGCCCCATCGGCGTGCTCTGCGATCGCTCGTTCGACTACTTCGCGGTGAAAGGTGGTTCCCCGCGCGTCTATCTCAGTTTCGATCCGGCCGTTCTCGACAACGTGACCTTGGAATCGCTGCGCGGGAACTTTCGCTACATGAACTTCTCGGTGCCTGCGTTTGAAGACGGCAGTTGGAAAGTCGTGCTGCAACCCAGTGGACTGAGCCGACGCGAAGCCAACGAAGTCACCATCGACGGATACGACAATGGTCGCATCCAACTCACGCTACGCACCACGGCCAGTGAGCTCTCAGCGGTCGACACCAGTTGCCAAGTCCCGGCAGACGCGCCGATGCCGGCTGCGTGTTTCGAACACCGCGCGGTCGAGATCCCGGTCGTGATTCACGTCGACCTGCCGATGCCGAACCAGGGTGTCGACTGCACCAACGGTGGCGCGAGCTGCGGCTAGCAGGTTCCTAAGTGAGTGATTCCGACGCCGATTGGCTAGATCGACCTTGCGGCTTGGGCCAAGTGTGCGACGTAGGTGCGTGACGTTTGCGGATCTCGGGCTCGACCCACTGTTGTTGAAAGCCGTGAAAGCCGCGGGCTACACCACGCCGACACCGATTCAAGCCGAGGCGATCCCTCCGGCGTTGAAGGGGCGAGACGTCCTTGGTTGTGCTCAAACCGGCACGGGTAAGACCGCCGCGTTTGGCCTGCCCTTGCTGCAACGCGTTGACGCGGTCGCAGGTGAGGAGACGACCATTCGCGCGCTCGTCTTGACTCCGACTCGGGAACTCGCGGCGCAGATCGACGCGAGTCTGCGCACGTATGGCAAACATCTTGAGCTCTGGCACATGACGATCTTTGGCGGCGTCAACGAGAAGCCGCAGATTCGAGAGCTGAAACGTGGCATCGACATTCTGGTCGCGACGCCGGGTCGCTTGCTCGATTTGATGGGGCGCGGCTTCGTCGATCTCAGCGAGGTGAGCGTGTTCGTGCTCGACGAAGCGGACCGCATGCTGGACATGGGTTTCCTGCCGGACGTTCGACGCGTGATCGCCAAGCTGCCGACGAAGCGCCAGACGCTCTTCTTCTCGGCAACGATGCCGACCCCCATCCGAGAACTCGCCAACGACTTGTTGGACGATCCGGTCTCGGTCGCCGTCGCCCCGATCTCTTCGACCGCTGAACACATCACGCAGCGTGTGTACTTCGTCGACAAGGGAAATAAGAAGAAGCTACTTGTCTCGCTGTTGCGGCAGGATGCGCTCGAGCACACGCTCGTGTTCACGCGGACCAAGCGCGGTGCAAATCAGGTCGTCAAGCATCTCACTAAGGCCGGCATTGACTCGGCCGCCATCCACGGCAACAAGTCTCAGGGCGCGCGGACGCGGGCGTTAGATGGATTTCGCTCGGGGGATCTGAACGTGCTGGTTGCAACCGACATCGCAGCACGCGGGATCGACGTTGAGGGCATCACGCACGTGATCAACTACGACCTCCCGAACATCGCAGAGACCTACGTTCATCGAATCGGCCGTACCGCACGTGCAGGCGCCTCGGGCATGGCGCTTTCGTTTTGCCAGAGCGACGAGCGTCCTTATCTCGAGGACATCACCCGACTGATCGGCCAACACCTGGATCGTGTGGAGGACCATCCCTATCCGCCCAGCGAGCCTTTGCCCCCGGTTGTCGATCTCGACGCAAAGCCAGGACGCCGCAAGAAGACGAAGAGCCCGACCAAGCGTCGAAAGCCGCGTCGCCAACGACGTCGTCCGAAACCTTCACGTCGCTAAAGCTGTGTTCCGGGTGGGCAGCATTCCGCTTCGCGGATCCGGAAGCATAGAAGCTCGGGAGTACGGAAGCTTAGGCAGGGATACCGATCATTTTTTCGAAGCCCGTCAAGTGACCAAACCAGTCAAGGCTTTGGTCGCTTGGCACGTCTTTCAGTCTTCGAAAAAATAAATTGGTCTCCCACTAAGCCCCAATCACGTGCAGTAATCGATGTCCCACATCGACAGGTTCCCCACACAACGCTGCGGTGAGATGCACATGTCCGCTGCAGGATCACAGACCTGACGACAGATATCGGCGGAACCCGTTCGCACGCAAATCAACCCCCGCGCGCACTGCTCTCCCGCAGCGCCACTACAGTCTTCGCCCACCGCACGGGGTCCAGCTGCACGGCACGCAGTGATCGGTTCGTCGGTTTCAGGGTCAAAGGTGGGTGCACACGTCTCTGCAGCCGGACAGTCCTGCACCACCGGGTCGCATCGCGTGGCGGCCGGCCTACACACCTGGGCACACGTCGTTCCTGCAAGTCCGCCACTGCACACAAAGCCGCCTGGGCACTCGCCCATGCTGTCTTCGCGACACAACGAGTGGCAGGTAAACCCTTCGCCAAAGTCCAAGCACAACAACCCCGCCGAACACGACGCTGCAGTCGTGCACGCCTCGCCCAACGAAAAGGGATCGCGCTCGATCTCGGCACAACGGAACTCGCCATCCGTGTTGGGACGACAACTTTCGCCGTCGGGACACGGCACTGCGTCAAAGGGATTGCAGCTTCCCGGAGGCGCACAAAGCATCGGTGCATCGACCGCGGTGTCTGGAGTCATCGCAGTGTCGGTTCCAGTGTCGACCATGGCGGCGTCTTCGCGTGGTCCAGTATCCGTGCGCGAGGCATCGCTCCGTGGCGTGCCGGTTGAGTTGTTGGCGCACGCCAACATGAACACCAAGGCAAACCATCTCATCGGCGCTTCCTCCGTCGCGGCGGATCGACTTCAGGCTCTTCGAGCTTCACGGGGATCCGCTCCACGCTCGTGCTCAGCACAACCATCGTCTCGGTGCCGTCCACACCTTCAAAGCCACGAATCTCACTGATCAAGCGCTCGAGCCCAGATGTGTTCCGCGCTTTGATCTTCAGCATCATCGTGAACCCACCGGTCACATGATGACACTCCAACACCTCGGGTAGCTCGTGAATCCACCCCTCGAACGCTTGGATGCGTTTCGGGTTCTTGATCATCACCCCGATAAATCCACTCACGTCGATTCCCACACGACGCGCATCGATCTGCGCGTGATAGCCGCGGATCACTCCCGCTTGCTCCAACTTGCGCACGCGCTCCATCACTGCAGGCGCACTCAATCCCACCTTCTCGCCCACACGCTTGAGCGAGATTTTTGCGTCGGCCTGTAGCTCGTTGAGCAACCGGGTATCGATCGCATCCAGTTCGTAGGGTTCGTCCAAGGGCAGGGAGCTAACCTTCGGGTTGCGGATCAGTCAAGGGATCCAAGGTGACGGGATCGCGAGAAATCGCGTCCAACGAAAAGCGCGCGCGCAGCGTGTCCAAATCCGTGGGTGCATCATCGTCGCTCAACCCCAGGCTCTGGGAAAGTAAACCCAGCACGCGTTCACGCGACCAACCTGCGTCTCGATACGCACCGATGCCGATTGCGCCATGCCGCTTGGCCAAGCGTTGCCCATCCGCACCGAGCACCAAGGGCACGTGAAGCCACGTGGGCACGGACCAACCAAGCGCGTTGTAGAGCGAGATCTGAAGCACCGTCGACGCCAGCAAATCATCACCGCGCACCACCTCGGTGATGTCCATGTCGTGATCATCAACCACAACCGCAAGCTGATACGCGTAGAGCTCGTCGCTGCGCTTCACAACAAAGTCACTGCGCGGAAACTCCAGCGAACCATGCAGCAAGTCGGTAAAACCAAGGGGGCCTTCCACTCGAAATCGAGTCGCGGCATCCCGCTCTGGATGGGTCGGCCCCTTTCGACACGTCCCGGGATACGCGTTGGGGGCACCGTGTGGAGCAGCGCCCGCTTGAAGCTCTTTGCGTGTACACGTGCAAGCAAAGGTGTGTGGTTCAAGGTTTCGGAGGACGGCTTCGTAGCGGTCGAATCGCTCGCTCTGGTTCACCGGACCTTCGTCCCAATCCAGGCCCAGCCACTCGTGATCGTGCAGGATTGACGCTTCGCTCCCTTTGCGCACACGCGGCAGATCCAGATCTTCGATGCGCATTACAATCGCACCCTTCTGAGTACGCGCACGGAGCCACGCCACCAATGCAGTTCGGGCGTGTCCAAGATGCATCGCGCCACTTGGCGTGGGCGCATATCGAGTTCGGTATGTCACGGGCACGCGGTTGCTGTGATCGCTGGCGCCTCGGCTCCCCATGCCACGGTCGCACTCGATCCAAACCCGAGCGCGACGCTGATCGCCACGCACGGTGACATTCCGTCGAGTTCATCGTTGGCTTCGCGCGCCGCAACGTCGACCGATCCGTCGAAGAGCAGCAACGCCATGGTTCGAAGCATCACGACCATGGGATCCGTGCTGCCTTCACACAGTCCCAAGTCGTCCAAACTCGCAATCGCATCGGACGATGCCCAACGTCCGACGATCTGAGCGTTCGTCACCGTCAGCCCGACGCCGAAATCGATCTCGGCAACCAGTCGCGCATCGCGCAGCAACATCCGAATCGCGCGTCCTCCAGATTCGAACACCAACGCGTGCTCCGTCGGCCATTCCATGACCAACACACCACCAGCCACATACGCGCTCGTGTCTTGGAGCACCGGGACACCACCGCTAAACGAGGTGTCGGCCACCGGAATCACGTCGGTGCCATCCCACGCGGGCACGACCGGCGGCATCACCGCGGCAGCACCCATCGATGCAGTGACCTGTGCATCGTCTGGTTCGCCGTTCCACCCTTCGATGCGCAACAAGGGCGTTCCGCGTCCTTCAGTCACCGCGCTCATGAACAACGTGTCGAACCCCGCAACGACCAACCCGATACCGGGCACGATCTCGGACGCAAACGCGTTGTCGACACCCTGGGCAGATCCATCGCCGAGCATCGAGCCGGCACAACTCGGTGGTGTTCCACCCACCCCCGTGCACACACCGTCGAGATCGAAACCTGTGGCCGTGAGCTGTGGATTCAACAGCGCAGCTTCAAGAAGGCCAACATCCATCGCGTCGGCGCTGCAGACCGGTCGTGCAGGCCAACGTTCCAACATGCAACCTGCAGGTTCACCCATCGTCACCATCCCAGGCACACAACCGTCCGGCAGCGCGGTGTCGGGTCCTGCGTCGACAGGCGGTGCGTCGACTCCGCCTTCGCGCTCACGAACGATCTGGGCGTCGGTACAGCCTAGAAGCGCCAGTCCAACGAGCACGCAGCCCCAGAGGGATCCGCTCCGCACGCTACGACTGGACGTTCGTCGCTCCACGACCACCGGAGAATACCTGTTACGAGCGCAAACGCGCCGGTGAGCGTGACAATTATCGTGATCGTTGCCGCACCTCGACGTTGCGACTCCAAGGTCGACAAGTTCAGGCAACGTTCGTTGGGCTCCACACCTTCGCAGCGGTCCACTTCGCCAATGCGATTCACCCACCAGATCAGCGTTCCGACGCCTGCTGCAATCGCAGCGCTCCCTCCCAGAATCAGTCCCCAACCCAACCCGTCGATGCTCTTCTCGGTCGGACGCGGTGCAGGTGCAGGTGCTTCAACGCGCTCTTCGAGACCAATCGTCATCGTCTCGACTTCACCACCGACAACACTCAAGGCACGTCGCGAGGTGTGGAACCCTTCCGCCCGAACCTCCAACTCGTGGTCGCCACTGGCCACAAGCACAGATCCATCGGGCTCCGATTCGATGGCTCGCCCATCGATCGTGATCTCGGCGGTTGGTGGATCGACGGCAAAGGTGTACTTGCCAACAAACGCTTCGACCTGTTCGACCTGGGCTTGGACTTCGCGCTGTTGTCGTGGGTTGAGCGGTCGCTCGGTCTCGCTGAGCGCACGTTGAAAGAGACGATACGCCTCGACAAAACGCTGTTCCTCGTAGCGAGCCGTCGCAGCTCCACGGAGAATGCGAGCACTGGGCTCCAATGCATACGCCTGCATGAAGAGGTCGTGGGCTGTTGCGTGATCACCCGATTGCAACGCGGCGATCGCCTGTCGCACCAACTGGCGTGGATTCTGCGCAGATGCGGTCACGCTTGTGACCAAAAGCAGCAGAGCGATCCCGATACGCATCCCACCGCGAGCATACCGGTTCGAGCGATCGATAACGAAGCGGCATGCACTGCTTTGGTGCACAACCCGATGCGCGTCCTCCGACAACCAGGGCAAACCGGTCGGCATGAGCGTTGCTCTAGTCACGCGCAGGAGGTGGCCATGGCCGATGTTCGTGAACGAGACATCCTCGTTGCACCCAACGAATACGCGTACGTACAGGATCTAACGAAGGGCAATATCGTGCTCTACGTCGGACCGACCAAGATCAGTCTGTCCAACACCGAGCGCATGATTCAGTTTCGCGACGGGCGCTTCATGCCGGTGACGGGCGACGAAGCGGGTCTCGGCGTGATGCGTTTCGTCGAAGCGACATCCGCCCAGTACATCGTGTTGGAAAACCCGCCCGAAGACGCGAGTGATCGACCGCTGCCTGGAGCCAACTCCGCGGTGCCTTTGCAGCGAGGTCGCAAGATCGTGGTCCCGGGTCCAGCTGAGTTTCCACTTCGCCCCGGTCAACGTGCACAGGTTGTGGACGGACATCGACTTCGCCAAGACGAGTACGTGTTGGTGCGTGTGTACGACGACACCTTCGATCCGGAGCTTCCGCCGATCGGTACGGAGCGGATTGTGCGCGGAACCGAAAGCAGCTTTTACGTTCCACAGAGCGGACTTGAAGTCGTTCAGGACGGGGACGCGTATGTTCGGCAAGCGTGGCGCATGGATCGTGGCACCGGGCTACATCTGCGCGTTGTGAAGCCCTTTGTGGCAAGCGAACACGACGCCGTTCCCGCCGGTGCGTACGAAGCGGGCCAGGATGTGTTTCTTCGCGGCCGCGAAGGAGTGTTCTTTCCCACCGAATCGCTGGAGGTTGTCGATGCGGTGGCGCCTATCCCGCTGGCCGAAAACGAAGGTGTGTACGTCCGCGATCTACGCACCGGCGCGGTCCGCATCGTGGAAGGACCGACGAGCTTTCTGCTGGACCCGACTCAAGAGGAACTGGTGCATCGCGCGCTGAGTACCGAGCAACGTGCGCTCTACGGAGTGGAGTCGTTCGATCGAGCGCCGGCGATCTACGTTCCGCCTTCGACTGCCGTGATGATCGTGGCCAAGGATCGACGCGAAGTGGTCACGGGTCCGCGCACGCGCATCCTCGGTTTTGAGGAGAACCTCGAAGTGTTGACGCTCTCGACGGGCCGACCCAAAAGCGACGCCGAACTGCTTTCGACCTGCTTTCTACAGATCGAAGGCAACAAAGTCTCGGATGTCGTGCGCGTCGAAACCAAGGACCATGTCGAGTTGGCGATCTTGCTTTCGTATCGCGTGTCGTTCGTGGACGACCCGCAACGTTGGTTTGCCGTCAAAGACTACGTGGGTCTGCTCTGCGACCACCTCAGTTCGATCATTCGCGGTGCCACCCGACACATCCCGTTGGAGCAACTCTACGCCACCGGCACCAGTGCGGTTCGCGACGCCGTGTTGGGTGCGCGAAGCGAAGATGGAGGTCGCGAGGGACGTCGATTCTCCGAGAACCAAATGTGGGTCTACGACGTCGAGGTTCTTGCGATCACGATCCTTGACGGCGAAGTCGCGACCTTGCTCAACGACGCACAGCGTATGGCGATCGTGAGTGAGATTGCGCGGAAGAAGGAAGAGCTGCGCCTCGGCGACGAGCAGCTCAAGGAGTCGGTCAGCCAAGAGATTCACCGCGCGCAGATGACGACGATGCAGACCAAGATGGAGCTGGAGCAGGCGGTTCGCGCGTGTCGCTTGGCGGAAGCGGGTACGCAGCTGGAGTTGGATTCGTTGGAGACGGTGGAACGCGCGAACCACGAAGCTCAAGCGTTCGCCGTACGAGCAGCGTCACGACAGCACGCAGCGGAGCAACGCGCCGAACTCGACCGGCAGAAGCTTCAAGCGAAAGCGCAAGCGTTTCGCGAGCAGATGCAAGCCATGCAGCCCGAGCTCATTGCGACGTTGCGTGCACTGGGGAATCAGAGCCTGGCCAAGGAGCTCAGCAAGAACCTTTCGCCGTTGGCGATCCTGGGTGGAGATAGCGTGGCGTCGGTGGCGGAGAGACTCTTGGATCGACTGCCCTTGGCGCTTGGTTCGAAGGGGAGCCTGGCGGATGTGGTGGCTCTCGAACCGGAGGTCGACGCGGCGGAGTGAGCTAAGCTCCCATCGCAATACGAAAGACCTGCTCCAAGGTCGCATCGTCTCCGTACACATCCACCACGGCATTCGAATCGATCATCGTGTCCACAAGTCGCCGAATGATCTGCGTACGGTCCATCTCCGCACCTCGCTCGACGAGACTCACCGTTCGGAAGAACGACTCGGTAAGTTCATCAATGAGCGCACCTCGAACACCGGAAGTATCTTCCAGCTCGAGAAGTTCCTTTTTGATGAGTGCTGCGACGGCCTTTTTGAGCGCACCACGCACATCGGCGTTGCTGGCTTGCTGCGAATCGGAATAGCCCGTCTGAGTAGGCCGATCACGCGCATCGTCAAAACGCTGCATCCACGCTTGAGCCGCTTCCGAAACATCATCGTCGTCAGCGAGCGCCATCATCGCGACACGTTCGGGAACGTCGTCGTGGTTGATGGCCTGCTCGAGATCTTCCAGTCGCGCGATCAGATCGTGTTGAACACCCAAGAGTTCCGAAAGGTCCACGTCCGGCAACTCCACTATCTTTTGTCGATAGAACGTCGCCAGCACGTACACCATCACACCGCGAATCCAGCCCGGTCCAAGTCCGACAAACTTCGGAGGCGGCGGAGGCTTGGGCCAATGCCGGTCCCGATGTGCACGGAACAGCTCCGCAGGATGCAAGCGCCGAAACAAGGGTACGACGCGCTCCGCAGAACGGGGATGCGTTGTCCACGGATCGTCCGCGCTGTCTTGCATCCACGATCCACCCGCCAACACGTCAAGCAAATCATCGGCGTCACGCGCCACGCGTCGGAACACTGGCTCGACTTCGTACACGCGATGTGCACCGGCTTCGTCTTCGAGTCGATCCAGATAGAGCGTGCGACCTTGGTAGCTTCCCAAAGGCTCGAGACCTGCGGCGAGAAGTGCCCAGTGCGCACGCGAGCTTTCGGTTGCACGAAGCAGGATTGCAACCCAGTCGATCGGTCGAGGTCGCACAAAGTGCATGCCGCCAACGTGCGCTTCCGCCTCGCGAAGTCGACGCAACAACGACTCGCTCGACTCGTGTTCGTCGAACGCAATCCCAGCGTCTTGGCAAAGCTTCGCCCAGGGATGCACGTGCCATCATACGCCTTGGTAGCGACGATCACCCCGTGTCGGATCGATGGGCACTCGATGTCGATCGCCCCAAAAACACCTTACAAAACAAGGCGTTTTTGGAGAGGCACGTGCATTGCTCAACCTGCTGCATGACACGCACAGGACCGACCTTCATGTGGCTGATCAGCCTCACGGCCGTCGTCTCAATCTTCAGCGGATGGATGGGCTGGATCGACGGCAGCGGCGCACTCGACATCCTTATGGCCACGCTCGCGTTGATCGGGTTGTGGGTAACGCTCTGGTTGCCGTGGGACTTGTACTTTGCAGCACGTGAGCTTGCGATCGACCAACGCGAAAGCGAAGCACGCGGCATCAAGATCGACGAAGGTGATCGCAACCTCGCCAAGAAAGTGGCACCGCGACTCCTTACCTGCGCGATCGGACTTCATGTGTTGGGAGCAGCCTGCGTCGCGTTGGTGACGTACTTCACGCAAGGCAGAATCGGCTACCTCTTCGCCGGCTTCTACATCGTGTCAATGGTGCTGCGACCGATGGGCGCGGTGTACCGTCATCTTCGCAAACGAATCGCCGAGCTTCGAGAGCGTGCACGCTATCCGCGCGAGGATGTCCAAGGGCTCAAGATGCGGGTTGAACACGCGGAAGAGATCCTGCGTCGGATTGACAACGTGGACCTGCCCTCGCTGACCGAGGTCGACGAACGACTCGAGTCGGACGGACTGAAGCGGGACGAAGATGCCCGGCTACGCGAGCGACGCTACGAAGAGAAGGTCAATCGCGTCTTGGTCGAACTGGAACGCTCGATGGCCAAACTGACCGAGGATCGGGAGCTACTGCAGGGGATTCGCGCGTTTGTTCGCGTGGTCAGACAGTCCTAGCGGCAGAGCTGAATCCGCTCGGGAGAGAGGATCATCATGCAACGCCCGCCCATACCGGCAACGCACGAGGTGAAGTCCTCGATCTCACCGCAGTCGGGAATGCGAGACGTCCAACCGCTTTGCATCTGACACGAGCCGGGCGGCGAATCGAACCCACCACATCCCATAAACAGGCGCCGGCCGTTGTTCGTGGTGATCATCCCGTCGCAGTTCCAGTCGAACGTGCCGTTGCCTCGCTGCTGTCCAAAGAACCGCTCGTTGGCGTCCGGGTTTGCATCGCCGGGGCCAGGATCGAAACCGTCGGGGATGTCATCCCAGCAGTCTGAAATGTCTTCGACGTAACCTTCGGGACAGGCAACGTCTGCACCACACAACGGAAAGAACGCGTCCTTGCTGCCGAAGCCATCGTCGTCGAAGTCTTCACCGCAGACGATACCTTCCGCCTCGAAGGGATCGTCGTCGTCGCAGTCAGTGCCGCATGTTCCCAACTCGATCGGTGCCTCTCCGTCGCCGTCGAAATCGATCAGATCTTGGTCGCACCGGTCATCGGTACAGAACCCGGTGTACTCGTGACACGCGTCCACAAGCGGCTCACATGCGATCGGGCCGAGCGCTACGCAGAGACCGTCGACGCAACCCCACCGCGTGCAGTCGGACGTCGCGCAGTCCAAGTCGCCGGAGCACTCCGCGTCGGAATCGGGACGGAACACGGCATCGATCATTACGTCTCGCACCGGCACATCGGCGACGTTCCCATCAAGCGACCCATCCACACCTGCATCCGCCGACGCATCACCGCGTCCCGCATCGCGTGATGCATCGAACACCCCGCCGTCTTCCTCCGGCGGAGTTAGATCCAGAGTGAGTCCGCACCCCGCGAACAACAAGCAAGCCACCCAGCGCATACCAAGCCTCTCCCTCCCTAAGAGTATCGAACCGTCGCGAGACGAGCACGTTCAAGGCATGATCCGCGCGTGGAGTCCCTCGATCCCAAAGTGGTCTGGTACTGGCGGCTCGCAGCGATCCCTCGGATGCTGCCGGGGTTGATCATGGGTGTGCTGGTCGCGAGCGTTCTGCCGCGCACCGGTCGCATGTCACCCCAAGTCACGCTCACCTTGGTCGTGGTTGGAGGCATCGCCGCGATCGCCCTGTGGAACATCGTCAGTGCAGGGCTTCGTTTCCGCCGCTTTCAGTTCCAGCTCACCGGCAACCTTCTGCACGTCCAGCACGGCATCATTCTGCGCAAAGAAAAGATCATCCCGATCGATCGCATGCAGCACCTCGATGTCGACCACGGACCGATTGAGCGGCTCTTCGGACTCGCGCGTCTTTCCGTGTTCACGGCCGGTGGTCGAACCGCGACCTTTCAACTTCCTGGCTTGAGTCGTGAGCGCGCCGATTCGTTGCGTGCTCACATCGTGCAGAGACGCGACGAACTCGTCATGCCGTCCGGAACCGCAGTGCCGCAAGATGCTCCCTCGTTCATCCCAAGCGAGTTGGTCCCGACAGCAAGCGAGTCCGAGTGAGCGCAAGCGCTTCAAGTGAGACCGTCCTCGCCGAAGGACGACTGCATCCACGTTGGGTTGCCGTGGGGATCATCGACAACGTGGGCCGACTTTGGCTCGCGTTTCTGGTGGCACTCTTCAACGCCGGCGACCTCATTTGGATGTACCCCGCGTTGATCATCTTCACGCTGATCGGGCCGATGCTGCGCTTTGCGCGTTTCCGGTATCGCCTGACCACCGAAGCGTTGGAGATCACCGACGGGATCTTCTCGCGTCGTGAACGACGAATCCCGATCGACCGCATTCAGGACGTAAGTCACTCGCAAACGCCGCTGCGACGCATGCTCAAGATCGTCACGATTACCGTGGAAACCGCTTCGAGCGCGGGGGCCGAAGCCACGTTGGACGCACTCACGCAAGACGAAGCCGATGCGCTTCGTCGCGAGCTCCAACGTGTCACGCGTCACCAGGCGGGCAAGACCGACATCGAGAGTCCACCCGAAGAAGCGTTGCTTCATCGTTGTTCCACGCGTGAGCTCACCTTGCTGGGATTGACCGACAACCGAGCGGGACTTCTCGTGCTGGGCGCGCTTCTGGTTCTTCAAGAGCTGTCCGAAGTCGTGGAGGAACGCATGGCTCGCGCAGCGACACTCCTGGGTCACTACCTTGCGCAACGTGGGTCGAGCGTCTTGCTGACGATCGTCCTTGTGATCGTGGTCTTCATCGTTGCGGGTTGGATCGTCTCGGTCGCCGTGACCTGGCTGAAGTTCGGCGGGTTCACGCTTCAAGAACGCGAAGGTGTCTTCATCCGCCGCTACGGATTGCTGACCACGCGCGAGCAAGCGATGCCGCGTCGCTACTTGCAGATCTTGCGTCTCGAACAAACCTGGATTCGACGCCTCTTGGGATTAGTCGTGGTGCGCGCTGAAAACGCGGGCTCAGCGCTCGATCCCAAAGGTGCCCAAAAGACTGGTGTCGATGTGTTTGTTCCCGCTGCGCGTTCGCATGTTGCCGATGCGTTGGTGCCGCGCGTGTTGCCGGGCGTCAGTGCTCAGCCTGCGCTGACCAAAACATCGTCGGTGCTTTGGCAACGCTGGGGAATCCGGGGTGCGATGCTCGGCGTCGCGATCGGTGCAGGCGGATGGTTGGGTTCGCATTCGGTGTGGTGGGCGTTGTTTGCCGCGTTGCCGATCGTGACGATCGCATTGGGGTTTGCGGCGCATCGACAGCTGGGGTGGGCGATCGAAGGCGACGTGCTCGCGGTACGCTGGGGCATCTTTCGACTTCACCGTGCCTGGATGCCCAAGGATCGCATTCAAGCCGTGGAGTGGAACGCGAACCCGCTCGATCGTTGGTCGGGCATCGTTCACCTGCGGACCGTCGTGACGGGGGGTGGGCAGCTGCGGATTGGGTATTTACCCGAAGCCGATGCGAAAAAGATCGTGGCGTTTCTGACTGGCTAGAAGCCGTCTTGCTGCGCTTGCGTCATCAGCTGCATACCGAGTTGCAGCGCCGCTGAATAGTCGCCTTCCATACGCAGCTTCCCGCCCATGAACAACATCTGCGGGTTCACTTCGCCGTTGCGCGCGGCTTCCAAGTCTTCGAACGCAATCGTCGCTTTAAACTTCGGCTCTTCAGGAGGCTCAGGCGCGTTGAGTCCGATCTTCACGGCAACGGTTCCCTGCTCGGGCACGTTCTCGATCACGATGTGAAAGAGCAACGACTGGTCGCCCAACGCGTCTTGCATGCGCTTCGACACCGTTCGTGCTGCGCGCTTCGCCGCTTTGTCCTCTTCGAGCTCGCCTTCTTTTTCGGCTTCGCCCAACAGCATCTTCACCGCAGCCGCCGGAGCAGCAACGGCCAGCTTCACGTTGTCGGTCGGCTTCGCATCGACGGCTTCCATCTTGCCGTCGCCAAAACTCATGTAGACCTCGCCCTCGCCTTCGACGACGAGCACAACGTTTCCGGACGCGCCTTTCACGTCCGCGAGGATCTTGCCGGCTTTCTCGTGACCTCCCGCAGCTTTGGCTTCGAGCCCAGCTACGCCTTTGTTGAAGAGGGCAGGAAAGGTGTCTTTGAGGAAGGCAATGGGGTCGCTCATGGCGGCGGAGAGTAGCGCCGCTCAGTCGGCGTCCGCAATGGTGAGTGTACGTGGCGGCAAGATCGTCATCTCGCCCGGTTGATCCGCCTCGTACGCGATCATCGCAAGTCCACGAACCTGCCCGACGGCCTGCCAACGCAGCGGAATCGGAATGGTCGCGCGCGCCTCATCGGCGATCGGCGCCAACCAGATCCGCACGAATCCCGGATTGCGCGCTTCAGCCTGCCGCACGTGCGCATTGCCCTGCAGCACCGCCAAGAAGCGTTCGTCCGCATCGACAGCAGCCGGCAACTGAACATCCAGCACACCCGAGTTCACGGCGCGGGTTGCGGTGATCTCCAACTCGTATGCTGCGAGCTCGCCCACGCCACCCGACTCTCCTCGAAGCTCCAAGCGCAGCGGCGCATCGCGGCGCGCCGTCAGCTCGCGACCAAACACGGCTTCCGCACGCGCAAGCACCGGACCTTGGCCCCCCTCGAATCGAATCGTGCTGTTGCCCGAAAGCGGCAACGTCGCGCTTCCGTTGCTCAGGTCGACTTCGTGGCGCGTTCCGTCGATGCGAACCACCACCTTGTCCGGCGAATCGCCAAACGCACCGTACGCGTTGGCCGCGAACCACCAAAACGCGCTCTCGCCGCCGTTGCGTGCGATGTCTGCCGTGTGACGACCGGCGTACCCCAACAGGTCGCGCGCGAGTTCGCTTCGTCCCAACTGGTGCGCTGCGAGGGCTGCCGCGATCGAAGCTTGCACGCTCTCTTCCACGCTTGCCCGTTCCGTACTTGGAACCACGCGTTGACCACCGGGAGCACTCTCAAGCGATTCAACGAGTCGGTTGAACATGGCTCGCGCATGCCCGTCCCGCGGGTCCGCGAGAAGCAATGCTGCAGATGCTCGTGCCAAGAGCGTGGGCTCACCCGGAACATCACGCAGCGCGCGTCGCAACGGCGGCAACCAGGTGCGCAAGATGCGCCCGACCGGATCGTAGGCTTCACGCGAGTCCAGGTCGCTCACCCCCGAAGTCGCGAGTGCGGTCACGATCGCTGCTTGGGCACGCAGCGCACCGTGCCCCGTCGGATCTTGCATCTGACCCAACCCGTTGAGCGTGCCTACCGCGCGCTGACGTGCGGCCTGCGCTTCAGGATCAGGCCGACCGCGCTCATCGAACACGGCACTCAGCGCCGAAATCGCAGCAGCTGTCGAAATCGCGCGCTCGCGGCCTTCAAACACTCCACCGCGCTGTGCACGCAAGAGGCGACTGCGCAGCTCATCGCTTAGCGTGCGACCTGCCAGCGTCTCGCTCCACGCGATCAACGCCGGGTCGTCTCGCCACATATCGGCAAAGTCCGGATCGGCAGCGAGTGCGCGCGGCGCCACCAGGACCAACCGCGCTTGCGAACCACTCGGGGCATCAAAGGGCATGCGCAAACTGCCTTCGCCGAGAAGTGCACTGGTGCGTCGACGCACCGGATGAAGTCCACGGTCCACATCAACCCGACCGCGCACCGACTGCGTGCCTTCACTGGTTGTCACCTGCACGACAACTTCGCTTCGGCCCGGCGCTCGACCTTCGAGACGAACTGGCAAGGTACGCGTTTCACCGGCCGGCAACTGCAGGCTCGAGTCGACGTTGACGTCGATGCCCTCGGCGCTCGCCTGAATGTTGAGCTGGGTCCCGTTGTTGCTCACGTCGGTGAGATGAAGCTGGAAGTTGAGCGGCTCACCTACGCGCAAGCGCGAAGGCAGGATCAAGTCGCGCAACACACTCGAGCCAGCACGCACACCATCCTCGTGAATGTGGCGCGAGCCATCGGGCGTGATCGTGAGAAGGGCAGCGCGCCACGTACGCGGTTCATCACCCACCTCGACCGACGCGTTGCCTTCGATGCGCTGCACTCGACTGTCCGCGGGCTGTGTCGGACGCCGAAGGGCAAGTGCCCAACGATCCGGTTCGATCGGAGCGGGCAACGAACCCAGCGACACACCACGCGGTGTGGAACTCGGTGCGGGAATACCGACAGCACCCACACCAAACACGCGCGCTGCCATGTCGAGCGTCGCGCGACCCAACTCAACGCCTTGGAGACGCGCCACCAGAGCATCCTCACCCACCGCACGCCCGTAGAGCGAACCGTTGGGAAGCACACGCGCGATCGGGTTGGCCACGTCGTCGCCGTTTCCAAAACGTCCGTCGGGACCGGCACTCACCAGCTCATAACCGTCAACGGGCTGCACGCGGGTGAAGCGCGCACGGCCGGTCGCGCGAAGACGGAACGGACGCCCCCAACCATCCACGAGCTCCGCGGGACGCAACTGCCCGACCTGCGGCACGTACTGGTTGCGCAGGCGCTCGATCCACAACGTGGGATCCCCGGGACGCGTCCACGCCAGATCCAGCGCTTGCTGCTGCACGAACGCGCGCAACGCCAACAGGATCTTGAACAGACGTCGTCGCGTAATCCGACGCGCGACGTTGTCGTACGTGAACGCGCGATCCAGTGCTTCGAGACGTTCGATCGTCAGTGGCTCGCCGCCAAGACCGGTTGCACCTTCGGAACCCAGTTGTCCGCTTTGCAACGACGCCAGGAGCTGGCGGTTGAAGCGAAAGCGACCTCGCTCGACCGAGGCAACTTCGTCGATCTGTTCAGGAACCGCCGATTCGATGCGCTGTTCAATTGCGCGGAAGACCAACGCCAATCGACCTTCGACAAAACGCGCACTGGCGCGCCAGGGATCGCGAAGAAGTCCGTACTGCTCAGGCGACGCGGGTTCGGGTGCGGGACTCGTCGTGCGTCCACGCAAACGAATCGGCGCCGCGATGTCCAGCGGCGTGGTGCGCGCAAGGTGGGCAGCCACGACGTTGGCGGACCACTCCCCACGCGGATCGGAAAGCGTTGCAGGACCGACGTCGAACGGCTGCCCCAACGGCCACAACACCGCCAGAGTGGTCGCGTGTTCGGCACCTTGAACCGTGCTGCGCACGTTGACTGTGTTGGTTGATCCCTCGGCTGCACCGGCTGCGTTGAGGTTTCGATCCGGCGCGACCCAGAACGCAGCAAAGCTTCCTCGCGCTTCTTCCTGACGCGTACCCACCAAGGGTCGCGCTCGAACGCGCATGGCGCCTCGACCTGACGCTTCGATCTCCAGCGTGTTGGTGCGCGGTGCAAGAACCGTCGTGTGCACCGGATGGTTCTGAGCGTTGAAGACGGTCACCGCGACAGGAAGTCGCGCGGCTGCAGCCGTGCGTTCGATCTCCACCGACACCGTGTCGCCGGGACCGACCAGAGCTTCGCCCACCGTCACACGCGTCGCCGCGTCGGGATCGACCGGAACACAGAGACGAATCAGGTCGTTGTTGGCCACCTTCATGTCCACTGCCGTGACCGCATCGCCGCCACAACGATCCTCGTCGGCTTTGGGGCCCACCTGCATCGACGCCACAGCAATACCGGACGCGTCGGTGGTCGCCTCGTGTCGACCAATGCGCGGGCCTGTAAAGACCACCGGCACACCTGCCGGAGCGCGATGACCATCTGCACGAACGACTTCGGCAAAGAGGCGCGCACCCAACGTCGGAACCAATGCGCCACCCTCCACGCTTAGCTGCGCAAAGTGCGACTGGTTGGTGATGCGCAAGCGCGCGGAGCCAGTTGCACGCCCAATGCCTGCGCGCCCTACTTGGACTTGCACGTTCACGTCGCGGTATCCCGATGTGACGCGCGGCGCCTCGTATTCAAGCGTGGCACGTCCGCGCGCGTCCGTTCGGGTCAGCGGAAGACGTCGCTGTGCTTCCTCTTCTTCGCGCGTAAGCGGTACGGGTTGGTTGCCCACTCGCACGAGCGCGCCCTCCACGGGACGCCCATCGGCACGTCGGATCACCACCTGAACCGGAACGCGTGCACGCGAGCCATGCACCACACCGTCGGTCGACACGGCGACCACCAGCGGGGGAGCCGCCGGTTCCAGCAACACTGCAGCCGCAGCGGCTTCAATGCGCCGTTCCTCTTCGTCCTCGGGACCTTTCGCAGTCACGCGCAAAGGCGCGACGGCATCGCGAGGAATGCGCAGGTCCGCGGTGAACACACCAGCGAGATCCGACTCGACGCGTACCGGACGACCGAGTGGTCCCCGGCTGTCGTAGGCTTGGAGTTCGATCGCCGCTTCGGGAATCGCTTGGCCGTCAAAGCGCTGGTAGCGCCCAAACACCGGAAGGGTTCCGCCCGCACGCGCCGCGGGTGCTGCGCGAAGTTCCAACACACGCGGCTCCTGCAGTTGAACCTGCAGGTCAAAACGTCGCGACACACCACGACGCGCATGCACGCGCACGTTGGCGCCAAAGTTCGCTCCCGCATCCTCGGGGACTTCGATTTCCACCAACGCTCGCCCGCGCGCATCCGCGGTGGCTTCAGCGGCGAACTCGCCTGGCTTGAGCGACGTGGCGATCGTGATCTCTGCACCGGCAGCCGGACGCAGCTGATCAAGCCCAACGACTTCGTACGCAACCAGACTCCAGCGAAGTGTTTCGCCGCGTCGCGCAGTCAGCGCACCTTCGATCTGGAGTTCGACGCCCGTCACTTCGCCGCGGTTCACGCGTCGTGCAGTCGAGGTTTGCGCGCTCGCCACATTCGCGAGCAGGACCAGAGCCAACGAAAGCCTCAGCATCGCGCACCTCCTTCAAGAAGCATCGCGACAGGGCCAAACGCATCGACCGGACGTGGTAAGGGTGGCGGTGGTGGAGGCGGTTGAGGCGTTGGTGTTCGCTCGGCTTCTGCTTGCTCGGGCTCTTGTCCTTCATCGGCAATCGTCAGTTCGCGCGAAGGAAGAATGCTGAGCGGTCGCACCTCGGTCGAAGGTGCTGTGGCATCGTCGTACGCGGTTACGCCCAACCCACGGAGCGTTCCACCCACACTCCAACGAAGGGGCAGCGGTACACGTGCACGACCACCGGGTGCCAAGGGCCGCAGATGCAATTGCAGCGTACGTCCTTCCACCGTGGGTTCCACGACGGTGAGACCGCGCAACACCGCGCGCGTGGGTTCGTCGAGCTCGGTCCCTGCCGGCAGATCGATCTCGACCACCGGTGAGGTCGCAAGACGTGGTGCGCGGTTGCGCAAGGTCAGCGCAATGCCTGCACGCGCATCACGCGGCCCGAGATCCCCTTCGATCTCCAAGTCCATTCGCGCCGCACGGTCAGGAGCCGCTGACCAAGGCCGCCCATAACGCACATCGAGGTACACCAACGCGAGACGTGGTCCGTTCACGCGAACGCGATGGGAACCCGCAACTGCACTCGGCAGTTCAGCCACACGAATGCGTGAGTCGGGTGCGTCATCAAGCGCACTGAACGAGAGAGACTGGCCGCCGTAGGTTCCGCTCAGCGTGCTTCCTGCACCTCGGCCTGCGACAGTGCCCGCCGCGGCTGCAGCCATCACGCGTGCATCGGCCTGCCAGTGCTCTGCACCACGATGGAGCGACACCAAGTGACGCAAGTACGCCATCGCACGTCCCCGCTCTTCCAACGCCGCCCACGCGATCGCCATGATCGCCGTAGGCGTGATGCGCGCGACGGGAATGCCCGCTTGTGAGGGCTCTTCCAAGAATGCTTCGCGATCCAAACGCACCACGTGTCGCTCCGCTCGGCGCAGCAGTTCGCGTGCACGCGTATCCCCGCCCACCAAAGCCAACGCGGCTGCACTGCGCGCCCAAAGAATCGGCGCCTCGGACTGTGCGACCGCACCACTTCCAACGCGACGACGCAGTTCATCGGTCAGTTCGATCAGCACACCACGAACTGCAGGACGACCCTCTTGCACACACGGAGCCAGCGCCGCGAGCACTTCAGCCATGGCCAAGGTTTGACCCGGCGAGGGCGTATTGGTGGGGTCGCCGAGAATGCGACTGATCGATCGCAGTGCACGTCTCAGAACAGGATCCTGAACGGTCGCGTCTTTCCACACCGTCGCAGCAGCCATCGCCAGCACACCCGGTGGTCCGTGAATCTGATGATCCTCCACAGGGTCGCCTGCGCGGAGCGTGCGACGTGCGTTGACCAACAACGACTCCGGCGGAGTTTCGCCGACCAACGCTAGCGCCCAGCCCACGCTGGGATGCGTCAGCTGCGTCACGTCGCCAAAGATCGCCGTAGCCGGCAACACGCGAAGTTCGCCCGCACCGCGCTCACTCGCATCTTCCGGAATATCGATGGTCAGCTCAGCACCACTTGAGTCGACCAAGAGCAGCTCACGTCGCACGCGTACCAAGCGTGCATCGCTCCACACGGTCAGGGGACGTCGCACGGCATCCAGTGGTCGTTCATCCGACGCGCGCATGGCCCGAATCAGCAACGAACCGGCGCCTTGTGCCGTCAGGTTCACTTCGACCGTGCTCTCGATCGCGTCACGCGGCGGAACGGTGAGCGTCAACGGTTGCGGAATCGTCACGCCACCTTCGCCTTCGTGCTCGACCACAACGCGTACTTCGAGCGGCTGGCGTGTGCGGTTGCCCACCCGAACCGGCAAGCGCAACGTGTCGCCCACAGTGCCAAATGGTGGTGTGGGAGCGTCGACAGTCGCTTCTTGATCAACCTTCACATCGACGGTGGCCGTTGTCAGCCAACCACTCGAAGTCCACGCGATCGCTTCCACGCGATACGTCGTCAACGCGTCGGCGAGCTCGAGCGGAACCGTGGTCAGCGTGCCATCCAAGGCGACCTCGCCGATGAAATGAAGTGTGGCGGGAAAACGCTCGCGGACAATCGCGTTGAGGTTCGCAATAGGGTCGAACACTCCCTGAGTCTGCGCGTTGCGCTCACGTCGTTCGGATTCTTCCTCGGGCTCTGGCTCGCCATCTTCGTCTTCGAAGTCGGCTTCCGCCATGACCTCGCCGGCCGCGTCCATCGCCGGTGAAGGTGCGGGACGCGCACGGGCCGACCGTCGGGGCGCCGACTGTGCTGCCATGCCACCAGCACCTCGCGTAGCTAGGCCGCCAAGCATGTCGTCCATGACCTCCGCGCCTTCCGACGCGTTGGCGCTCACAGCGCGCTGTCGCTGCTCTTCGAGAGCCTGAAGACTCACGCTCGCATACGCGGTCGCCATCGCCTGCAACACGCGAGGTCCGGGAGCGAGCGTGCTCAATGCTTTCATCAACCGGTCTTCACCCGACACCACCGCATAGGGCGAACCTTCGGCAACCAATCGCTGGAAGGGATTGCGAACGTCGTCGCGCGAACCAAAGCGTCCGTCGGGTCCTGCACTGACCAGCTCCCACGCAGGTGCACGATCGGTGATGACCAGCTGCGGTGTACCTGCACGACGAAACTCAAACGCGCGTCCCCAGGGATCGAGAAGCTGGTTCGGACGCAACACTCCCAACTGCACCATGCGTGAAAGCCAGCGTTCGGGAGGTTGGCCCTGACTCGCGCGTGCTGCGTTTGCGTCATCCGGGTTGGAGAAACGCGAAATCGCCATCATCAACATCACCAAACGACCACGGGCGATGCGACGAGCCACAGCGTCGAACGTGAACGATGCATCCACCGCGCGGATCATTGCGATGCTGGCGGTATCGCCACCCAAGGTGTCGCTGATCGCTTCTCCGAGCTGGCGGGCGCGCACCAAGTTCGCAATCGCATCCGGATGAAAGTCGTATCCGTTGCCACGACGCACCAGAAGTCCGTCTCGAACGGCGCGCTCGAGATCCCACGACGACACAAAACGTTCGAGCTGCATCATCAGCTGGCCGATTTGTCGACGTCGCATCCGGTCACGATCCGCCACGGGATCGCGCAACGTCCCGCCCTGGCCACCCCGTGGGTACGAGCTGCGCCAGTACGGCTGCACCAAGGGCGGCTCACGACGCGGTTGGTTGTCTTGCGGCAGGCTTCGCAACAACGCGGCGCGAAGAAGCAGGTCGTTGCCCTGCGCATCGGGCGCGGTCACTGCTGCATCCAACGCACCGCGCATCCATGCGACCGAGTACGGCGTCTCGCCGCCATGCGCAGCCAAATCGCGCGCGACCAACGTTGCCCATGCTTGAGGCGAGGATTGTGTGGTGCGCAAGCCCAACTGCGCGGTTTCGCGAACGCGGTACGTCTCTTGTTCGCGACCAATCTCAAACCCGAACGCGTCGGCCGGACGGACTAGAACCGCGTCGTACGAACCGGTGCCAAGCGAAGAACCGCCGGGTTGATCCAAGGGATGTCGCGCATCATGCGGCAATAGCGGTCGAGCTCGAATCTGCACGATGCCGCCGACGTCGGCCGGAAGCTGAACTCGTGCACGTGCTCCACTCGCAAAGGCCGCGCTGATCGCGATGTTGTTCATCAACGCTTCCACCAACACAGGGCGGCCGCGCACGTCGGGATGACGAGCAAGATCGACTTCCACGATCGACCCGGGCGCAACCACGCTTCGCACCACGCGGGGACGCACTTGAGCCTTAGGGTTGACGGCCAGACACACACGCGCGAACGCGGGGCGCTCGGTCTGCACGTCGACCTCCACACGCACGCCCGAAATTCCGCTGCAGCCCGGCGTGGATCCGCGAAGTGGACCCGCATCACCATCGGCGACACGCACCGGAACGACGGCGAGTCCATGCGCATCGATTTCCACTTCGCGCGACCCTCCACGAATCGCATCACCCGTCACGGTCACCTTCGTGCCTGCGGGTGCTGGTTCACCGCGTGGATCGTTGACGCTGATCACGACTTCGGTGTCGACCTCGGGAACGATCGCGCCGTTGGCCGCAGTCGCGGTGACTTGCCACTCGACTCGCGAAAGCAAGAACGAGGCACTGGAGTGCAACGTGCCGTGCGCCGAGTGCTGCACACGAACCTGCAGCGATTGCGCCTGCACATCACCCACCAAGTACGCGGGTGCTTGCATGCGGATCGCGGCTACGCCTTCGCTATCGGTCTGAACAACCTGGCGCTGACGACGATCCGAACCAATTTGCAACTGCACCTCGGCACCTACAACAGGTGCACCACTGGGCGTGGTCACTGTGACGTTGCCGGTGATTTGTCCTGAAGGAGGCACCACGCGTTGGTCGATCGTGGTTTCCACCAAGACACGCTCCACGGTGCGCCGTGCCACTTGGAACGTTCGGCGCGCTGTGGCACCGGCAATGCTGTCGTCCAAGCGCAGGTCGACCGCGTACACACCGTCGGCTGCAGAATCCGGTAGCTCGATATCGAGTGTCGCCGCCCCGCTTTGCGCCACCTGCACCGAACGCTCGACCATGGGCCGGCCACTCGGATCGTGAACACGCACCGCCACGGTACGACCGCTTACCGGCGCGCCGTCTTCGCTGCGAAAGAGACGACTCCACATGTGCACGGTCTCGCCCGGCTCGTACCGGTTGCGATCCAAGAGCAGGTCAAACGCCAAAGGCGAACGCAGCTGCACCGGGTACTCAAACGTGCGCTCTTTGCCCGCACCACGCACTTCGATCTGCAGCTGCACTTGGCGGAAGCGACGTTCAGGAACCTCGAGCACAAAATCGAACGCACCCGACGCGTTGGACCGCACCGTGACCGTTTCGATCGTTTGCCACTGCCGCTCCGACGAGTCGTAGTCGCGCAGTCGCGCTTCGATCTGTGCACCACCAAGTGTTCGAAGCTCGGCGTACCCTTGCGTTTGGAACGCCACACCGCTCATGCGAAGCGCACCGCCGTAGGCAGCTTGCGTGGTTCCGTAGAGTGATACTTCGAGCCCAGTGGTTTGGGCCTGCGCCATCGACGAAAAGACGACGGCGAACGCGAGAACAAGGCGTGATGTCATGCTGTTTCCGAAGGTTCCCCGCGTACACGTGACAACGACGCGGCGATCCGTGACCGGCTACATACCAGCGCGGTGCGGAGCTGTGGGGTTTAGACGGGCGAGACCAGAAAAGGTTGGCTTCTTCTCTCTACGCTCAGCCCCGCCAGAACTTCATTCGCCTTCGGAGGGCGTCTGTTCAGGCTCAGGCTCGTCTTCGGCATCCTCGGTTTCATCCGGCAGCAGCCCCTCCGCCTCGCCATCGGCAGGCTGGTACACGCGCTCTTCCTCCAGATTTTCCTGGGTTTCGTAGAGGTAGATCTCCATGTCGTTCGCGTCGACCAAGCGAGCTGTATCGGGCCTCAGTCGCTCCAAGTCGGGCGAGAGAAAGAGAATGGTCGGCGCGCGCGTCACCTCGAAGCGCTCGGCCCAGTCATGCGACTCGTCGCCGAGCTCCAAACGCAAGGGCACCGTGTCTTGCAGCATCCGCACGACGTTGCGGTTGAGCCACGTGCCGCTGTTCATTCGTTGGCTCTCTTCGTTGTCCGACGAGAACATTACGATGAGGGGATCTTCGCTCTCTTGTGCTTGGTTCACCGCCGCTTCGGGATCGGTGAGCCACTCCACCTCGTCAGCCGGTGGCACAAAGCTGCCGGTTGCGGTTCGAGGTCCGGCGTCGTCCTGCGAAGCTTCGAGGTACCAATCGGGCACGCCGCTTTGGTCCAGTTCGAGTGCACTCGCCAGCCAACTCTGAGCTCCGTACCAAACGCCGAGTGGAATCGCGATCAACAGAATCAAGCAGCCCCAGCCCGCACGGCGTTGCTCCTTCTCGCTGATCGGTTTGATCGGCTCTGCGATCTCGTCTTCGCTGACCTCGTCGTCCTCGTCGTCGTCGTCCCCGTCATCGAGGTCGTCGTCCAGGTCGTCGAGCATTGCCTTCTCGTTGGCGTCGAGCTCATCGTCGCCTTCAAGAACACTTTCATCGTCGTCGCCGTCGAGAACGTCGTCGTCATCATCCGCGTCGGCCGCATCATCATCCGCGTCGTCGGCCGCATCATCCGCGTTGGATGACTCTTGCTCGGTGGACGTGTCTTCGGATGACGTTTCCTCCGATGAGGTCTCTTCGTCGGATGACTCTTCCTCGGAGGACGTCTCTTCGTCGTCGGCCATAGCCGGATGGTATGCGCGTTAGCCTTCCATCAACAGGCTCGTGTTCGGTTCGCTCGCGTCCTGGGCGTAAAGGCGAGTTCCAGCCGAGACGCGAACTCGGGTCTGCCGCCAGGTCACGTGACGTCGAAAAGGCGCGATCAACCACACCCAGAGCACAATCAGATCGCGCAGGGGTGCGAGAGGCAACATGCGCACAAGTCGACCCGGACCACGCAGGAGCCACTCATGAGCAGCATCGCGCACAAGGGTCAGACCCAGAGCCCACATCAACGCGACACGAAGCGGAAACCCGAACACGGGTGCGAGTAGCGCCACACACAACGGCGTCGCGAACGGCTCAAGCAAGTATGCCCAGGGTGCGAGTCGCAAGCGCATCATGCTCCAGCGCACGTGGCGATCCACAAAGCGGCGAACGGATTGAGTTCCGATCACGTTATGAATCGGCGTGGCGCAAACATGCACGCGAAGCCCCGCCGCCTGAACCATACGACCAAGCACGTAGTCCTCGGCCAACACGTACGCGACGCTCTCGAGCCCGCCCAACGCGTCGATCACCGACCGACGAAACATCATCGACTTGCCGATCACCGCGGCGTGCCCCGCCTCGTTCGACAGTGCAATGCTCCCAGCAACCATGCCGCCCAGGTGCATCTCTTCGAGCGTAGCGCCGAGGGAATCATCGTTCGACACAGCCGTGATCAAGTTCGTCGCAATACCGACGGTCGGATCGTGCATCGCCACGGACATCTCGCGCAGGTAGTGCTGCGGAACCACCACGTTGGAGTCGCTGATCAGCACGAGGTCGTGCGATGCCTCAGGCAACATCGCCAAGAGGTTGCGCACCTTGGGGTTGAGCGCGCGACCGCCCTCGTGAATCACCAAGCGAGTACGAACCTCGGGGTAGCGCGCTTGTAGCTTACGCACGAGTTCGATCGCGGGGTCATCACCCTCCACGCCGAACACCAACTCAAAGCGGGGGTGATCCTGCTCAAAGAAACTGACGAGATTGGCTTCGAGCGACGCGTCCAATCCACACAAGGGCTTGAGCACGGACACCGCGATCGCGGGGGCATCGTCGTCGAGCTTGCGTTGACGAACGCGCGCGATCGCGACGACACCAAGCAGCGTCCAGAGCGAGGCGAGAACCAAGAGCAACGGGTACATACCCGGTCAAGTGGCCAGTTTTGTGCCAACGCGTAATCGCTACGGAAATCCGCTCAACCGCGAAGCTGGCTACGCGATTTAGCAGTGGCGGGTGAAACAGTTTTCGCGCACTGCGCGGCGCAACTCTTGAGCGATGTCGTCAGTCAGCGACTGGATCGATGCGACGCGGTTGTCGGGTTCGATCGCGACTTCGACTTCACGATGCGCGAACTGATCATCTTCGCCACACCCGGACCACAACGAGTACCCCCAGCCGGAACCGGACTGCCACATGTCGACGTACACGTGCTCACCTTCACACGCGAGATGGTTCGAGGGGTCGGCCGAGTGCGGATCGTGTTGCATGCGCGAACCGAACTCGAGCGCGAGACCTTCGGCAATCGTCTCGTACACGTGTTGCTGTTCGTCAGACGACAAAGACATGCCGACGTCTTTGAACGAGATCACGCTGAACGGAGTTTCGTCGGTGCTCATCTGCACCACGAACGGGCTGTACACCGGGTCGGGACTTTCGGGTGCAGGCTCGAGATCAGGAATCACGCTAGCGCGCTGCTCGACCCGTTCATTGGACTGTGCGTCATCAGACCCACAGGCCAACGCCAGCGCCAGCATCATCAAGCCAATCCAACCCCTCACTGCCACTAGGATGCCATCCTTCGCCTACCCATGCATACGCTCCCGTCGTAGCGTTTGTTTCTCGTGAGACTCGGAATCTTGGTCGGTGGCGCCTCTTCTCGGATGGGAACGCCGAAAGGACTGCTGAACGTAGGCGCAGAGCGCTTGCTCGAGCGAACGGTTCGAGTGGCGCGAGAAGCTGGTCTCGACCCGGTTCTGGTCGGCAAAGCTCACGAGTACGCCTCGTTGTTACCCGACGTGGCGCGCATCGACGATGGCATGGCCGATGCCGGACCGATCGGGGGTCTCGCCGCACTCTTGGGGCCCGAGCCCGTCATCGTGGTGGGGTGCGACATGCCCTACATCGAAGCGGAAGACCTTCGACGTTTGGGTGCCGACCCGCGCAACGTTGACGTGGTCGCGCCTCGTGCGCTTGATGCGAACGATTGGGAGCCTTTGTTCGCGCGCTACGCGCCGAGCGTTCAACCCAAGTTCGAAGCATATCTGCAAACAGGTCGCCGATCGTTGCGCGGGCTCTTGGATCGCTGCGAGGTCGCGGCGTTTGAAATCGATGCGACGCGTCTCCGTGACTGGGACTCCCCGGCTGATCGAGTACCCTAAGCGTATGCGCTACTTCGCTTTGCTCGTGCTCGCGTTGACGGCCTGCGATTGTGGAGACGACGACCCGATGGACGCCGCCACCGGCGACACGGGCATCGACGCGCAACGCGATGTCCCAGGGTTCGACGTTGGCGATCGCATGTGCCGCGCTGCACTTCCGGTCGACATGATTTGGGTCATCGACAACTCGAACTCGATGGCGGAGGAACAGGCTTCACTGGCCGAGAACTTTCCGGTGTTGATCGAGACACTCACCACGCCGCCCGACGCGGATGGTGACGGGTTCCCCGATTTCGAACCGATCACAGACTTGCGCATCGGAATCGTGACGACGGACATGGGCGTGGGCGACAACCCCGGAGTCATCGGGTGCCCACCGGGTAACGGCGATGATGGCGTGTTTGTCAGCGATGCGCGTTCAGGCTGCGGGACATCGCTCGGTGACCCGCCCTGGTTACAGTTCGACGGCGACAACGCGACTCAGTTCAACGATGACTTCGCGTGTTTGTCGGAACTGGGTACCAACGGTTGTGGACTCGAACAGCAACTCGAAGCCTCGTTGTCCGCGATCACAACCCAAGCCGAACCCGGCGCGCCCAACGAAGGTTTTCTTCGCGGCGATTCACTTGTCGCCATCGTCTATGTCACTGATGAGGACGATTGCTCCGCAGCCGACGACGCGATTTTTGATCCTTCGGCGGACGCGCGCACAGAGTTGGGGCACTTCCGAACGCGATGTGCGTTCAACGATTCGTTCCTGCATCCGATCTCGCGCTACCTGAACGCGTTCCACGCGCTGGAGTTGGATCGAAACGCACCTGTCATCGTCGCTGCGATCACCGGTGTTCCGCGCAACCTGACGCCGGATCCCACCGACGTCGATTTCGCGGAAGTGCTGGCCGACGAGCGCATGCAGTTCACGTTGGATCCTGACGACGACACGCAGCTTGTTCCCGCGTGCGAGTTTGGCGGCGTGGGTTCTGCTCCGCCTGCACGACGCATTGTCGAGGTCGTTCAAGACTTCGGCCGAACCGGGAATGGCTTTTTGGCGAGCATCTGTCAGCCCGATCTACGACCTGTGCTGCAGAGCATCGCCGAGCTGATCGCGCGGAACATCTGCGAAGCTCCGATTTAGGGCACAGCTACTCGCGCAGTGAGAGCAGCACCGCGCTCAACGTAATCCCGCAACCCACCAGCGTAAGCAACGGAGGTGTTTCCGTGAGCCACAGCCACGCGAGCAACGTCGCTCCGACCGGCTCTGCAACCGTGGCCATGCCCACCCGCGTCGGTGAAAGCACCCGAAGCGCGTAGGTCATCGCGGTGTGACCAATCAACTGCGGAACGGCGACCGCCAAAAGCACAAACCCGAAGCTCTCCATCGATGGGATCTCGAGCGGCACCTCAAAGACAACGGTGCTTAACAAGAGCAGTGCACCGCCCACCGCGCATGCGAGACCTGTAAACGCCATCGGGTTCAAGTGATCACCTTGTCGACGCGCGATCACTAAGTAGCCCGCCATCGCTGCTGCACCCGCAAACGCCAACGCATCGCCCACGATCGCTCCACCGGAGTCCTGTGACCCGATCACGGTGACTCCCACTACGGCAATCGCGATCGCGCCAAGTTGGAGCTTGCTCGGTTTGTCCGTTCCGGTGATGAACGCCCACGTCGCCAACAAAATGGGTGTCGCCGTGACCAACGTGACCGACGCGGCGACACTCGTCAGCGTCAGCGAGGTCACCCACGTTCCGAAGTGCGCGGCGTAGAACAACCCGCCCACACATGCGCCGATGCGCACCGAGCGGGACATGCCCTTCCACGCACGAACGATGAAAGGCGACAAGCACACTGCCGCGATCGACAAACGCAGACCCGCGGCAACAAGCGGATGCATGGGTGCGGTCTTGCGAAAGAAGATCGCTGCGAAGCTGATCGCGGCAACGCCCACGACAACTGCGATTCGCGCACGGTTCCTTTTGGAATCGGAGTCGGAATCGCGGCGCTTCACGACGCGGAGGATATACTCCCTGCGCATGCTGCCTAAGAAGGCCGGGGACACTTTTCTCGACGGCAAACTCGAGATTATTCGCGTGCTCGGCGCAGGCGGCATGGGTGTTGTGTACGAGGTGCGCCATACGCTCACGAAACATCGGCGCGCACTGAAGGTGATGACCCCGCGTGAAGCAAACGCGACGATCATCAAGCGTTTCCTTCAAGAGGCGTCTGTCGCCGGCACTCTGGACACCGACTACATCACTCAGATCTTTGACGCAGGACAGCTCGAAGACGGTTCGTTTTACGTGTTGATGGAGATGCTTGAGGGCGACTCGCTACGCGAGGTCCTCGACGCACGCGGAAAGCTACCGGCGGGTTTGGCGTGTGCGGTTGTGCGTGAGGCGTGTCGTGGTTTGCGCATCGCGCACGAGGCCGGTGTCATCCACCGCGACCTCAAGCCTGAGAACATCTTTCTGGTCAACACGGGGGGTGATCTCAAGGTCAAGCTGATCGACTTCGGGATCAGCAAGTTTGAAAACGCCGAAGAGCTCACGGGTGCAACCGAGACGGGCGCGATCCTCGGAACGCCGCTGTACATGTCGCCGGAGCAGCTCCGCAACAGCAAGAACGTTGACCTGCGAACCGACATCTATGCGTTGGGTGTGGTGCTTTACGAAATGGTGACGGGTCGCCGCCCGTTTGAAGCCGAGTCACTTCCCGAACTGCTGGTGAAGATCTTCACCGGCGAGTGTGTTGCAGCGGGCGAGTACCCCGAGCTCGACACCCAACTTGCCAGCGTGATCGAGCGCGCAATGCAGCTGGACCGCGGCGCACGTTTTCAGACCACCGAAGAACTCGAAGCCGCAATGGACGAGTTCGCAACCGAACTTGTGCTGACGCCTGTGGGTGCGCGAACCGATCCCATGGCGTTCATGGCGACGATGGCGAGTGAGGCGTCGATTCCCAAAACCATGGAGAGTCGGCACGCTCCACCCCCTCGGCGTGTCTGGTGGCCTGCCTTACTTTTGGCGCTGGCTCTTGGTGCCGGTCTCACGTGGGTGCTGACCCGAACTGAAGCGCCTGCACCGACGACACCCGAACAGCCGCAAGAACCGGACATCCCCAACGGAGCAGCGACACCCGAACGCACCGAAATGACGAGCATCACGGAGATGACCAGCAGTGCGGAGATGACCGTCACGGAGATGCGAGTTGCGCCGACCACCGAGATGACCACGCAGATGACTAAGCTTCGTCCCTCGGAGCGTGATGGACTCATGCGGCCTGGGTACAGCCAATGATGCGAGTGGCGATCACCGCCTTGCTGATCACGATCACCGTCGCGGCACAGCCGAGCATCGTGGCGGCGCAACCGAACACCGAAACGGCAGCGGCACACATCGAACGCGGCATGACGCGTTACGACGCGGGCGACTACGAACAAGCGCTTGCTGAGTTTCGCGCGGCATATGACCTCGCACCGGATCCAGCCGTTCTCTACAACCTCGCACGTGTGCACGAACGTCTCGACCACCCTGTCGAGGCTGTCAGTTTTTACGAGCACTACCTCAACGATGCAGGACGAATTTCTCGTCGGGAACGGCGCGAGATCGATCGTTCGTTGAGTCGACTGCGCGATCAGATCGGTTCGGTGCGAGTCGAAGTCAACGTCCAAGGTGCGGTGATCATGATTGGAGGCGTCGACCGCGCGACAACCCCACTGGTCGATCCTCTACGCGTTGAAGCCGGTTCGGTAGAGGTGTCAGCGCGCGCGACGGGGCATGACGTTGCTCGCCAAGTGGTGTCGGTCGCGGGAGGCGAAGAGGTACTCGTTCGTCTGACCTTGCGACCTTTGTTGGAGCGACGCGGTTCGATTCGCGTGCGCAGCAATCTCTCTGGCGTCGAAGTGCGCGTGGATGGCGAGTTCGTTGGTACGACACCGATGACTCCGACACACCTAACCTCGCCGGGTGCGCATCTCGTAGAAGGACAGCGCGCGGGCTATCAAACGACACGCGAGACTGTCGAGGTTCAGGACGCGGTCGACAGTGAGGTGACGCTGCGCATGCAGATCGATCCAAACGCCGACCCTTCTGTGATGGGTTCACTGCGGCTGCGCACTCCGGTCACGCCGGAACGACTGGAGATCGACGGCAGCTCGGTGGATGTGAGCGAACAAGTCGAACTTCCGATCGGTCCGCATGATGTGCGCATCTTCCTCCCCGAACGCCGGCCCAGTCGTGGACGTGTGGACATCGAAGCTGGCGAAGAGTTGGAGCTTGCGCCTCAGTTCTCGTGGACCGATGCCGCGTTGGCCACGCGTCGCGAAAGTGCGGCATCACGGCGACAACTCGGTTGGGCGTTTGTTGGAGCCGGTGGTGTACTGGTGATCGCGGGCTTGGTTCCGATCCTCGTGGCGCGAGGCGACTTGAACTCGGACGCCAACGAAGCGCGCAAAGACATGCTCGACTTTTGTGAGCTTCCAGAGAACCGAGGAACGTTGGAGTGCTCACCAGATGGCCCCAACATGTTCGACTTTGATTTGGAGCAAGAGCGCTACAACAACCTTGTCGAGCGAACGAACTTACAGAAGGCGTTGGGGTACATCGGACTTGGCGCGGGGCTCGCGCTCTCGGCCACAGGACTGACGCTGGTCTTGCTCGCGGCAAGCGACGACGAGATCGAAGACGCAGCCAACGAAGTGAGCCTCCACGTCGGACCCACGCGCGCTTCGGTACGCCTCGTGTTTTGAGCCTACGGGGCAAGCACAGGAACGGGCACATGTGTGGACGCACGATGACCCGCGCCCAACTGACCCCGATCGTTGAATCCCCAGCACCAGAGTTGACCCGAGGTTCGCGCGCAACTGTGACCATGCCCGGCAACCACCGCGTCGACCCCATCAAGCCCAACCACGAGAGCACCGGGCACGTCGAGGTACGAAGGAGCGTCCTCGTGTCCGAGTTGCCCGCTTGAGCCTTCACCCCAGCAACGAGCTTGATTGTCGGGAGTCACCCCGCAGATGTGGGCGAAGCCAACCGCAACCGAGAGCGCGCGGACACCGACCATTTCCGTAGGCACGCGCAGGTCGAAGAGCGGGCCAAAGTCGAGACCCCAACAGTGAACTGTGTCGTCCTCGGCCACGACGCATCCCCGGAACGGGCTCATCGCGACTGAGCGAACCGCAAAAGAGAGCGGAACCTCCGTCGGAACGAGTGCGCGATCCAATACACCGAGCCCACTTCGGCCGCGGTTGTTGGAACCCCAACACCACAAGCTTCCATCTCCGCGAACCGCGCATGTTGTGTCCTGACCCGCGGCGATGTCGACGGCATTGTTCAAACCGATATTGACCGGTTCATTGGCGACCCCGTTCATTCGACCGTCGCCCAACGCGCCATCCAACGCATTGCCCCAACACCAGACCTCGTCACCGAGAATCGCACACGTATGTTTCACCCCAACGGCGACATCACGCACGTCTGATGCAAGCCCGGTCACAGCGACGAACGTTTCCCGCGTGACCATGGATCCATCGCCGACGACACCGTTGGTGTTGACGCCTAAACAATGCAATCCGCCCGACGTGTCGATCGCACAAACGTGGCGCGCGGTCGGACTGGTCACGACACGAGTCGCTGCGAGCCCCATCGGACGCGGGGGGTAGTGTCGAATCACCGACGGAGGGACTTCCCACTCGAAATTCCCCCAACACCACACCATCCCTGAACTGATGGCGCAGGTGTGGTGTTGTCCTGCGCTGACGCTTTCGACGTCCGGCAGCACAGCAACTCCGGCATCGCGCGCATCCAGGGATGCATCCAAGACGGGCGCGTCGGTGCTCGCGTCGTCCGAAGCGCAGCGCCCTGCAACACAACGTGCTCCAAACGCACAATCGCGATCGGAGATGCACTCCTCGAGACAGGTTCCAGCACGACAAACGAGCCCGGATGCGCAATCAGTATCAAGCACACAACCCGTCGGTCGCTCGACTACACATGCACACTCCCCACCCAAACAAGGGCTCCCATCCGCGTCCAAGCATTGACCTTCGGCACATTCGTCAACACACGCGTTGCGGCACTGACCGCCGAAACAGACCGTCGGCGCAGGACAGCCTCCAGGTTCACACTCCGATTCCGTGGAAAGCCGACACGCGCCGAACCCACTGTCGTCAACCAAGCAGATGGATCCAACGGAGCAGTCGCGCGAGCGTCGGCATTCGTTGCGACAAACCTCCAACCGACACACCAGTGGCGTGTCGCACTGACTTGATCGATCGCACGACGCGGAAAGCCCCTTCGGTGACTCGGCACATCCACCGAGCACAATGCATGCGACCACGATCTGCGTCCGCGTCACGGCAAGCACTCCACGGGGATCGTTGGCTCGTTTGTCGAGCCGAACGTCTGCGGGAACCCTAGCCGTCCAGCCAAGTTTGCGCCCCAGCAGTACACCGAGCCTGTCGCAATGGCACAACTGGCGTCGTTCCCGACACTCACGTCGTCCGCCGCACTTGGGAGTTCGACCTGGGTCGGCTCCGTGACGACTCCCGACATCCCAACACCAAGTGAACCGTTGGTATTGATTCCCCAACACCACAAGTCCCCGGTGCTCGTTCGCGCACAGGTGTTGTTGTCACTTGCATCCACCTGCACCACGTCGCTCAGGCTCGGAAGCCGAGTCCAAGACAGGTCGGGTCCCGAACTCGTGTCACGCGATGGATCGCCCAGCTGACCAAACTCGTTATCACCCGCACACCACACACTTCCGTCCGATCGCAGCAAACAGATGTGCTCGGCGCCGACCGCGAGCATCGTGGCATCGGTAAAGCTGGGAGAGACGTACGCCGGTGTGTCCGCAACCGGATGATGGTCGCCCCAGACTCGAAGTGCTCCGCTCACGTCCAAGGCAGCACCGCCGGCATACGCGTATGCAAGGGTGCGCACATTCATCAGTTCGGTGGCCACAACCGGAGCGAAGGCATTTCCGCTCGTCACCCCGTTGGCCAAACCGTTGTTCACCTGACGCCCCCAACACGAGACCGTGGTTCCGACGCGAGCACACGAAGCGCGGCTGCCAAGCGCCAGCTGAGCCACGCCGGGCAACCCAATCGACTCGGGGACACGCACAATCCGGTCGGTTCGCCCAACACCACACCCGCCGTCGGTGTTGTCGCCCCAGCACTCGACGGTGTCATCGGCACGACGAACGCAGGTGTGCGCAACACCCGCGGACACCTCCTGCGCATCGCTCACGTCGGCAGGAAAGGCTGACCAAACGTCCGTGACCCCCACCACCAAAGCGGCGCTCCCAATCTGACCGAGTGCGTTGTCACCCCAGCAGTAGACCGAGCCTGTGCTTAACACGACACACGCGTGATCGCGTCCCACGGCAACATCGATGGCTGGAACCGCGGATGCATCGCAGAACATCTCGGGCGTTGTGTCTGTAGCTGGTGCGTCCAGCGACGCATCGAACGGCACCTCCACATCTCGACCCGCATCGATGGACGCCACCACGCAGCGGCCATCCACGCACGAGCGGCCAAACCGACAATCACGCATCGAAATACACTCACGCTGGCAACGCCCGGAGAGGCAGACCTGACCTTCGGAGCACTCCGCGTCGACGTCGCACGATACAGCCGACTCGATACAACCTCCGTCCCGACACTCGCTGCCGGGAAGGCAGCCCTCATCACACGAGTTGACGCACTGACCTTCGGCACACACCAGATCACCCGCACACTCGCCACTGCAGCTCAACTCGTCATCGAGCTGGCAAACCCCGAAGTCCAATTCACTTCGGATGCAGGATGCTCCGATCGGACAGTCTCGACTGCTGTTGCACTCGTTCCGACACCGCTCCAGGGCGCAGACCAAAGGTGCAGCGCACTCACTGTTGCGTGAGCATTCTGCGCCGGCACCGGAGCGCGCTTCCACGCAACCGACCAGGAGGACGAGGACGAGGACGCGCATCAGTTCAGAAGCACATCACACAAGCGCTGCAGACCAGCCGACGTATCGAACTCACGGCAGGTCAGCGGCGCGCGGCAGTCTTCATCGGTCAGGCACTCGTCGCGACACCTCAAGTCAAACGCACACGCCTTCGCGTCGTCACAGTCGGTGTTGTAGAGACATGGCTGGTCGTCGGGGTCCAGACACGCACCGTCGGTACACGTAGCACCAGGAGGACACGCGCGGTCCGGTCCACACTCGGTGGTGCACGTTTGCGCGCGACCATCATCACGCACTGCGCAGATCTGACCTTCCCCGCAGTTGTTGTTGTCCATACAGGACGCTTCTTCGGGAAGCTGACACGCACCGAGTTGGTTTTCGTCGTACAGACAATCGAGTCCAAGTGCGCAGTCGCGGTTGGTCGTGCATTCCACGCGACACGCTTCGAACCGACAGATCAACGGCGCATCGCAATCACTCGTGAGTGAGCACTGTCCACCGCGGGCGGTTTTCGTTTCGAGGCATCCCGCGGAAACCACGAGTAGAAGAACTATCAACGCGCGCACGTCACTCTCCTCGCAAAAGTCGATGAAGCTCGACCGCTGTGTCCAAGCTGACCGTACTCGTTACTGCCCCAGCAGTAGACGTCACCCACATCGGTCACGGCGCAGGTGTGTTCCCAACCCGCACTGATATCGACAACACCTGTGAGAACGCCGACATCCGTGACAACACTCGTTCCGAGCGGCGCGCTGTCGAGACCCATGCCAATGCCCAATTGCCCCGCACGGTTGAAGCCAAAACACGTCACTGTGCGATCCGTTCGAACGAAGCAGTAGTGGCCCGAGCCAGCGCTCACGTCGATGAATGAGTCCGCTGTCACCACCGGAGTAAGTGAGCCGGTGGGTGTCCAACAGAATGGCCGGCCGTCCATCGTTACGATGCAGCCAACCGTGCCTGGACCCAGCGTCCCATTGGACAAGGAAACGCTAACCACCGGTCCGAGCGTGGGAACCTGAGTTGGCACCAACGCCCCCGCCGCTGGCGCAGGAGCACTCCCTCCCCAACACCAAAGTTCGCCCGCGGCGTTGGTGGCGCACGTCGCATCGGTCCCGGCCGCAACGGCAACCGCGTTGGTGAATCCGGTCGCGACAGGTGTCAACGACGCCGTCATCGTTCCGTCGCCCAGCAAACCGGTTAAGTTGAAACCCCAACAATAGACCTCGCCCCCCGAAATCCCACAGGTGTGGCCAGCACCCGACATGTCTCCACCTGTGGATACAGCGGTGACCGGGGTGAGCATGGCGTCGACCAAGCCCGCGGGTTCGTCGGTTGTACCGTCTCCACATTCACCGAAGCGGTTGTCGCCGCCGCACCGAAGCGAGTCATCGACGAGCGCGCAGAAATGATGTGATGAGGTGACCACGTCTTGAGCCGTTGCACCTTCGAATGGCGGGCATACGCCGCGCTCGTTTCGCGTGAAAGGGGCCATTCCAAACGGCGGCAGACCCCCCCAGCAATGAACGTCACCTTCGATAACGGCGCAGGTAAATCCGAAACCTGCGGCAACGGCGGAGGCACCTGTGACCGGTATGAATTCACGACCGCCGGAGTCAGGCGTCATCGAGTCGATCGGTGTAGGCGTGTCTGTCGGAACGGACGCATCGGTTTCGGTGCATGTTCCATCGAGACAACGCCCGCCGAACCGACAATCGCGATCGGAGATGCACTCCAACGTACACGTTCCTTCCGTGCATACCCCACCGGGACAGTCAACGTCGGTCAAACAGGGCAAGTCGGCGGCCGCGCACCCGCCGGCCTCACACGCGTTACCCGGCGCGCAGTCCGTATCCGTTGTACATGCGTTGGTGCATTGGCCATCGATACACGAAAGCGTCGCCGGACAATCATCACAGCTGGATTCTTCGCGTAGTCGACACGCACCGAATCCGCTTTCGTCGAGTAGACACACCGAGCCCACCGGGCAGTCGCGTGCTGATGCGCAATCATTCCGACACGCCTCGAGACGACACACCAAGGGCTGGTCGCACTGACTTGTGCGTGAACACTCGGATGCAAGACCGAGTGGCTCGTCGGCGCATCCCAGCAACAAGACCAACACTGGAATCACGCGCATCATGGCAAGCAGATCACCGGTGTCGTGGGTTCGAAGGTGTCCCTCGGATCAGGCCCAAGGCCGAGCGCCGCGAATGCATCGTTGTGACCGAAGCAATAGGGCACACCAGCGTAGATCGCGCAGCCGTATTGATGGCCAGACTCGAGCACGGTCGGCGGCCCTGAACCCGGCAGTGTCACAGGCGCAGGCGTGCGTTGGTTGCCAGTCATTTCGCCAACGCCAAGCGCGCCGAAAGTGTTGTCGCCCCAGCAGAGCCCCTCTGTCGGAGTGATGACGCAGTTCGCACTGGAGCGAGCTCGGATCGCGGTCACCCCCTCAAGTCCAACCACGCTCGTGAACTCGGACCCTGTCGCATCCGAGACACCGATCTGGCCGTAGAAGTTGTCTCCTGCGCAAAGCACCTCTCCGCCACTACGCAACACGCACACGTGCTGCTCACCCGCCGCGACATCGATGAGATCACTCCCCGAAATCGAGAGATCGACAGCCTCGGGAAATGGGTTTCCACCAAATGCAACAAGGTCGCCGTCCGTGGTGACCACATACCCGTGCGTCTGTCCCAGAAACCGGCCTTCCGAGATGGACACCGCCGTCGCTGGCGGAAGGTCTGTCGCGAGGACGGGACTGCGGGTGCTTCCGCCGGCGGTACCCAACTGGCCCACGTCGTTGGTGCCCCAGCAGTACACTTGGGTGCCATCGAGTGCACAGCCGCCTTCAGCATGCAGCGAGACATCGACCACGTTCGTCAACGTGGGCACATCCAAGGGTGTGACGACTTGGTTGGAGGGTGATCCGGTTCCTGTCTGGCCTAACGTGTTGACACCCCAACACGTCAGTCGGCCGTCCGCGAGAACCGCACACGATCCCCACGGTGCACATGCCACACCCACCGCGTTGTCGATTCCGTCGACAAGTGCGGGGCTGAAGATCGCACCGCGCGGAAGACCGGCGGAACCAAGTTTGAGTGCGCTGTTGTTTCCCCAACAGGCGACCCGTCCATCGGAAAGAGCTGCACACGTGTGCTGGCTGAACTCCTTGGATGTACAGATGTCCACAACGTCGGCAGTCCGTGCGGGACAAAAAGGATCGACGACGCCGCTGTCGGAACGCGGCACGTCCAGGGGGACCATCGCGTCCGCGGGGGCCGAACCACCACAACGCCCATCGATGCAGCTTCCGCCAAAGCGACAGTCACGATTCGACCGACACTCCGCACGACAGCGGCCAGCGACGCACACCCCCTCCGTACACTCGCCATCGCGGGAACACGACGTATCCATGGCGGGATCGAAACACGCGTCGTCTCGACACTCTGTCCCTGGCGCGCACCCATCACCGCATCGCGATGTGCAGCGGCTCAATGCACACACAAGTGCACCGGCACAATCGTTGTCGCTGCCGCAGCTGGTTTCGTCTTGCAGGAGGCACACACCGAATCCCAACTCGCTGCGAACACAACTTGAGCCGACCGGGCAATCGCGCGACTGGTTGCATTCGTTGCGACAGCGTTCAAGCGCGCAGACGAGAGGTGCCGCGCACTGACTGTTGCGCGCGCACTCCGCCCCTGCGTTTGAGCGCGCATCCGTGCACCCCCACACCAGCACACACAGTGCGAGCGTCCCCTTCACGCGGCACAGCATTGCGCGAGGATCTGGGTCCATCAAGGGATCGCTTTGACCACTCCGTTGCGCATCAACGCCTTGAACCCCTCTCGCTTGCTCAGACCGCTCAGAACGTTCGCGTGTTTGTTCACGTACGCGATGACCCAATCGGGGTCGACGTAGGAGTGGCTTCGCAACGCCCACCCGATCGCTTTGCGCAAAAAGAACTCTTTGCTCTCCATCGACGGCTTCATGCAGTCGACAAGTAGCTTCGTATCCAAGCGGTCCTTGAGCTTCAGCTGACACAAGATGCTCGTACGCCGCTTCCACATATCCTTGTCCGTGGACCACTTACGCATGAGCTTGTGCATCTTCTTGAGATCGCTTTCGAGAATCGCGCCCACTCGATGCGCCGCAATCTCGTCGACGTAATCCCACCACGCGCCACTCACAATCATCTCTTCGTACATCGGCATCGCGCGCATCGTGAGATGCCCTTTGTGTTGTCGACGACGCGTCAGATCCAACGCGGCATAGCGCTCTTCGCGAAACTTCGCTTTGCGCCAAAGTTCGAGTGTGGTGTCGCGAAGGTCTTCCCACTCGGTGATCGGTCGCGCTTCGAAGACAGGTTTCAACGCAGCGACTCGCGCAGGCTTCTTGACGCCGTAGTAGGGCATCTCCGACTTCATGTACGCCTGCATCGGCGCTGCGTCTGCTTTGACAGCCACAGACTTAAGCGCGGCTCGCACTTCCCGGATCAACGCTCGCTTCACAGCCATGACTGCAACTCCTGTTGGGCTGGTAGCCTCTCCTCGTCCACATGGAAGCACAACCATGCGACGTGCACTGACTGCAACCGCCCTCGTTTGGTTCGTGGTTCAGCCGACCGCAGCTGCGCAAGTCGTCGGTGCGCGCATCGACAACGATTCGTTTGCCAACATCGATCGCTGGTACTCGCATCGGCACGAGCTCTTCGCGACGGTTCCCGTTCGAGACGCGCATCTGCAGTTGCGTTGGGGTCAAGCGATGTGGACACCTCGCAACATTCAGTTTGTCGAGCCGCCCGAACGCGACCTGAGTTTTGCCGGTTACATGTACCTCGACGTTGCAGGACTGCTCGCATGGGATCACCACCAAGTTCAGGTGCGGGGTCGTCTTGGCGTGATTGGTCCCGCTGCGGGAGCAGGACCGACCCAAGAAGCGATTCACACTCTGCTTGGTGTTCGACAACCGCGGGGTTGGGGAAACCAACTTCCGAACCAAGCCGCCGGTTACGTTTCGGGTTCGTGGGTGTTTCATCGTGCGTGGAGCCTGGACGGGTTGGAACTTGGCGCGATCTCGCAAGTGCGTGCAGACCTGGGCAACCTGGCCGTTCGGGCTGAACTGACGTTGATGGCGATGGTCGCGCACGGATTTGAAACCAGTGCGATTGACCCCTTGCTCACCACACGAGGATGCGAGCGATGGCCGTGCATGGCGTTCTTTGTCGGTGGGTCCGCGCGCGCCGTGGCCTACGACCTGGTTGTCGACGCGCGAAAAGCGGAGTCACCACCGGACATTTCGCGGCGACCTGCCGTGGGCACGCTGCGTTGGGGGTTCATGGTCGGCGGACGTCGCGCGTGGATGCGGTACACGCACGTTCGACAAACGCGGATGTTTGAAACCAATCCCGAAGTCCATCCGAAGAACCATCGATGGGGATTGTTCGAACTCGTCGTTCCCTACCGCTAAACCTCAGCCGCGATGGCTTTGAGTTTGGACGAGTCGCCCGCATCTACATCGTCGGGACACCACGCGAGTCGGCGAGGGTCACAACGCGTGATCGTTCGAACCAGTACACACGCACTCAGGTGACTCCCCAGCGCTGACGCGTGGTGTCGATCCTCGTCGTAAAGTTCGAGGTCGAGTCGGTTCAGAGCCATCGACCACGCATCGCCAGCGGGCGCAACTTCAACGCTTAGTGTCCGCGCGAGCTTGGCGTACTCACTTCGAACCGCGTCCAACCATGCTTGAGGGGATCGTTTGGACCAACGGTGTGCGTAGCTTGGGTGGTCACTCGCCCACGGCCAGGTTTGATAGAGGAGCACGCGAGCACCGCAGTCTTGCGCCGCCTTGCCAAGGATCGCTCCGTACTTGTGAAACCGGCGTGACTTGAGAAGCGGGTCGGTACTTCGTCCTTGAAGAACGACCACGTCCCATTGCGAGCTACGAATACGTTCCAGTCCACCGAGGCGACCTGCGTGGAGCGACCAGTCCGCGCCGCCTTCAACCACCTGGTCGACTTCGATGTTCACGCCCGATTCCGCGGCGAGCTGATGAACTTGTCCTGGAACGTCGTTGTAGAACGTGTAGCTGTTGCCGAGGAAGAGCGCGCGCACGAGTAAACCCTGGGGACAGGTAAACTGGTTTACCCAGCCTCGAAAGCTTTCCAGAGTTTACTGACGAAAATCGTTGGGGTTTTGGGGGCGTGCGTTGTCGCCTGGCTCGACGAAAAAGGACGCGTAGGCTCCGCCGATGCCTGAGGTAAGCCCGATCGAGTCCACGGCTGGTTCCGTGATTCCGTGTGTCGAACCGGCGAGTGGCAAACCGCTCGGCGAGGTCAAAGCACACACGCCCGACGAAGTGCGCTTGATGATCGCGCGTGCTCGCGACGCACAAGAACAATGGGCTCAAACCTCGTTCGCCATCCGTCGCTCGGTGCTCAAGCACATCCTCAAACACGTGCTTCGTCACGCCGATGAACTCTGCGACGTGATTGTCCGCGACGCCGGCAAGACGCGTGAGAACGCGATCATGGGCGAGATCTGGCCGGTCAGCGAAAAGCTGCGCTGGACGATCCGCCACGGCGAAAAGCATCTTCGCCCCGAGCGCGTTTCCAGCGGCTTGTTCCTGCACAAGAAAGCGACGATCGAGTTTCGCCCACTCGGCGTGATCGGGGTCATCTGTCCGTGGAACTACCCGCTTCAGAACATTCTCGGTCCGACAATCCATGCGCTGTTCGCCGGCAACGCCTGCGTGGTTAAAGTCAGCGAACACGTTGCGTGGTCGGCACAACGGTTCGAAAAGATCTTTCACGAAGCATTGGATGCGCACGGTCTCCCGCACGACTTGGTGCAGCTGGTTCACGGCTACGCCCAAGCAGGTGCTGCAGTGGTCAGCGGCGGTGTCGACTTGGTGGTGTTCACGGGTTCGATGGCCAACGGAAAGAAGGTCATCGCCGAAAGCGCCAAGACGATCACTCCGGTGATCCTCGAACTCGGCGGCAAAGACGCGATGGTCGTGTGCGACGACGCGGACCTCGAACAAGCTGCGTACGCCGCGCTCAACGGGTCGTACATCGCTGCGGGTCAGAACTGCCTTGCTGCAGAGCGCACGCTTGTGATGGCCGGCATTTACAACCGATTCGTCGCACGCGTGACCGAGTTGGTGCGCGAGATGCGCCAAGGCGACTCGAACGCGGAGCAGGTCGAGATCGGTGCGTTGGTGACGCCGATGCAGCTCGACATCGTCAAGCACTTGGTCGACGACGCGGTCAGCAAGGGTGCGAAAGCGATCGTCGGCGGTAAGCCGCTCGACCGTCCAGGCAACTTCTTCGAGCCCACGATCTTGGTCGACGTCACACCCGACATGCTGATCATGCAGGAAGAGACGTTCGGTCCGGTCATGTGCATCTGCAAAGTTCGCGACGACCAAGATGCGATCGACGTCGCCAACAGCACGCAGTACGGCCTCAGCGCCACGGTGCTCTCCAAGGACGCGAAGCGCGCCCGCAAGATTGCCGACCAGATCGTCAGTGGCTCCGCGTCGATCAACGACTACGGCCTGACCTACATGGCGCAGGACCTACCTTTCGGCGGAGTTGGCGGTAGTGGGTTTGGTCGTCTCAACGGTCGTGACGGCTTGCGCGCCTGCACCAACCAGAAGGCCGTGCTCGAGGACCGCATCGCACTGCACGCACCGGCAAAGGTGTTCCCGGTTAAAGACCACGACTACGAGTTGGTTCGTGGGGTGGTACGCACGCTTTATGGCGTGGGACTCAAGGGTCGCATCGCGGGTCTGAGCGACCTGGCTCAAACACTGCGCGCCAAGCTGCAGAAATGACCGCACGTCGTAGCTACGACTACATCGTCGTGGGTGGAGGTTCCGCGGGTTGCATCGTCGCCGCGGAACTCTCCGAAAACCATGAGGTCTTGCTCCTCGAAGCAGGCCCGCACGCCGAGGCGCATCCGGAAACGCTGATCGCCAGCAAGTACAAGGACGCGTTCATCAACCCGGAGTTGATGCACGAGCGATTCAGCGTGACCGACAGCCGTTGGGGCACACGACGCTTGTTTATGGGATCGGGTCGCGGCCTGGGTGGAAGCGGTTCCGTCAACGCGATGGTGTACACGCGCGGCGCCAAAGAAGACTTCGACCAGTGGCCCGAAGGTTGGCGCTGGGATGACGTCGCACCGGACTTCGATGCGGTCGAGTCTGTTCTTCATCCACACAAGCGACCTCCTACCGATTGGACCGAACGCTGCATCACCGCTGCCGAGCGATCGGGCTTTCGGCGCAGCGAGAACCTGAACAACGGCGACCTCCAAGGTGTTCTTGGATACGAGTGGATGAACTACGAAGGCGACCAACGCCGTTCGTCGTTTGCTGCGTTTCTCCAACCGGTGTTGCATCGCGAGTCGCTCACCGTCCAAACCGGTGCGATTGCGGACCGCGTGATCTTTGATGGTGACCAAGCCATTGGCGTCAGCTTTCGTGTCGATGGAAAGCCACACGCGGCACGCGCGAAGAAAGAAGTGATCTTGTGCGCGGGTTCACTGGCGACCCCTGCGATCCTGCTGCGATCCGGAGTCGGTGAAGCAGATGCCCTGCGCAAGCTCGGCATCGAGGTTGTGCTCGATCAACCCGAGGTCGGTCGCAACCTGCACGATCATCCCAACGTGCAGTTGTTCTTTCGCGGCAAGCGCGATGTCGACTGCAACTACCCGCAGCTCTACGGCTTCCATCGCGTGGGCAACGACCCGAGCCTCGCTCCAGGACAACCCGACACCTGCTACGTGTTCTACCCGGCTCGTTCCAGCTTTCGCGAAGGCTTGATGCGTCTCTTGCCCGGAATCGTGCTGCCCGAACACCTTTACGACAAAGGCAAGGGAGCCCTCGAAACCGGCGTGCGTACAGCGTTTAGGAATGGTGCGCTTCAGCAGTTCGTCCGGAAGATGTGGGGCATCGTGGTCATCCTCGGAAAGCCGCGAAGCCGGGGACGTCTCTGGATCGAAACCACCGATCCCACCGTCACACCGCGGATTGATCCCGGTTATTTCGCCGACCCACGCGACCTCGAAACCCTCTTGCGCGGAGTCCAACTCGCCCGCGAAGTCTCGAAAAATGACCCTCTTCGAGGTTTCGGGAATGGCGAGCTGCTCCCCGGTCGTTTAAACCGGAATCTCGAGCGATGGGCCCGCAAGAACGTCATGACCACCTATCACTACGCAGGTACCTGCGCGATGGGCACGGTGACCGATTCGAAACTCCGCGTGCAGGGGCTCGAAGGATTGCGCATCGCGGACGCGTCGGTGATGCCCGTGACGCCGGTCGCCGCACTCAACGCACCCAGCATGCTTATTGGTTGGCGTGCTGCGCAGTACTGCTCGTAGCCTGCGGCGACGACGACAGCTACGCGTTCATGGACGACGGAGGTTTGATGTGCACCTCCGATCTCGACTGTGACGACGGCGACTTTTGCAACGGTCCCGAACGCTGCAGTCCGCGTGCACCGGGCGCGAGTTTGCTCGGATGCATCGAGGGTCCACGTCCGTGCGACGCGTCGGTATGCGACGAACTCGGCGACGAGTGTGTGATGACGTGCGAAGCCGACGACGACGGTGACGGCGCACGTGCACGTCGATGTGGTGGAACCGATTGCGACGACGCCGACCCGACTCGCTCACCGACGGCGACCGAAGTTTGTGATCCCAGTGGTATCGACGAAGACTGCGACCCCACTACGTTTGGTTCGCGCGACCTCGACGACGATGGCTTTCCAGACGCCGCGTGCTGCAACGGCGACCACTGCGGCGAGGACTGCGACGACTCGGATCCTGCAGTTTCTCCGTCTGCAGCGGAAAGCTGCAACGGACGCGACGACGACTGCGACGGGCGAATCGACGAGAGTTGCCCGACCGGCTAGCGCCTATCAGCTCGTACCTGCGTCCTCTCACGGTCCAACCATCCAAGCTCCGGCACGGTAGTGTCTGGTGTTGTTGGGATAGGAGCAGTGATGCGTGCAGTGGTGTTGTGTCTCGCGTTGGCGGTAACCGTAGGTTGCGGCAAATCGAAAACTGTTCTGGGTGACGCCGACCTCGACGATGGCGGAGTCGATGGCGCGGTCGACGGCGACACGCCGGATGCACCCGTTCCCGACTCCGATTTTCCGGATGCACCACCCATGTTCGATGCCAGTCCGGACGTGACAGGTTGTGGTTTCACCGGTGCCCCGTGCTGCGGTGATGAGTGCGACATGTTCAGCGTGTGCGACGACACCGGCTTCTGCGTGGAATGCGGAACCTCTGGGGCAGCGTGTTGCGAGGGCGACACCTGCGACGAAGGCATCTGCGTCGACGGTACGTGCGCCGAACCGCCGGCGTGCGGAATGTTGGGCGACGCGTGTTGTCCGGACGGAACGTGCGCGGAAGGCGCATGCGACGGCGACACCTGCATCGACTGCGGCGGCGCGGGTGAAGAGTGTTGTCCGGGTGGTGCCTGCGACTCCGGCGCGACCTGCAACGGCGGAACGTGCGTGACGTGTGGTGGTCCTGGTGAGTCGTGTTGCGACTTGGACTTCTGTGAAGCGGGTGGCTGCTGCTTGGGCGGCACCTGCACCGGTTCAGGATCGACGTGTCCGACCATCGGCGGAACGTGCATGGATGGTTCGTGCGGTGACTGCGGAGGTCTCGGCGAAGACTGCTGCGGTGGCTTCGTGTGCACGGCAACCGCAACCGAGTGCTCGGGCGGAACTTGCCAAGAGTGTGGCGCTCTGGGCGAAAGCTGCTGCGGCGGGGGATTTGGCGGAGGACCCGCCGAGTGTGCGGCAGACCTCGCGTGTCGCGGCGGAGACTGCGTCGAGTGCGGTGAAGAAGACGAAGCGTGCTGCCCGGGTCGACTCTGCGATAGCGGGCTGGCGTGTGCTGGCGGCGGGGGCGGAACCTGCGAATCGTGCGGTGGCGAAGGCGAAGCCTGCTGCCCGGGTTCGGCCTGCGATTCGGGTTGCTGTGATCCGACCGAAAACGAGTGTGTCGCGGTTGGCGAAGACTGCGGTCTTGGAGCCTGCACCGACGCGGGCACCTGCGACGCGTGCGGATTCCCGTTCTTGGGTTGCTGTGCAGGCGACGTCTGCGAAGGCGGTGGTTGCTGTGACGGTGATCTCTGCATTCCCTCCGGCTACATGACCAGCGGCGGTGAAGTTTGCTCCGACGGAACCAGCGTCGACTGCGGCGGTGACGGCGAAGCATGTTGCGATGGCAACGCGTGCGACGCGGGTGGCTGCTGTGTCGGGGGTACCTGCGTGTCCGACGACTCGGCATGTGGCATGAACGGTGACGTCACGCTGACCTGCGTCGACGGCAGCTGCACCACGGCCGACTTCAGCTGCGGCAGCGAAGATGAGGATTGCTGTCAGGGCATTCCGGGAGCCGGGCGTTTCTGTTCAGCTCCGGGCACAACCTGCATCGGCTCACCCTTCGGTGGTGGAGCGGGTACCTGCGAAGCATGTGGTGATGCGGGCGAAGCATGCTGTGAAGGCCAGGCGTGCAACGCCGGTGGCTGCTGCGTGGACGGAGTGTGTGCCGGCAACGGCGACGAGTGCACCGAAGACACCGGGATGTGCGTGGATGGTGGCTGCGAAGGCGGCGCCTGCGGAATCATCGGCGGTCCCTGCTGCGGCGATGGAATCGGTTGCAGCGCACCCTTTGCGGTGTGCGGCGGCGGAACCTGTGTCAGCTGCGGCGGACTGGGCGAGTCCTGTTGTGGGGGAGCTGCGGAAGCAGGTTGCGCACTTCCGTACCTGTGTTCGTTCGGCGGTGGCGGTACGCAGTGCGTGCTGCCTGATCCCTGATCACCAACGGAACGTAAGCGGTGGCGCGAGGGCACGTTCGTGTCCACGCAACCACCGTCTGCGTTGGATCTTGCGGACGATCCACCAGATCATCCCGGTGATGGCGACGCTTGCGGAGATGAGTGTACCCGCAAGGGTACCGTTGATTTTGGCGTCGTCATCGCACACTGCGTCCGCAATGCAGTCACTCAACGCGAACGTGGCAAATGCAGCGGTGAAACCGACTGTGCTCGCACTACCTAGGATCCACATAGCCAGAGGGCCGCGCGTCTTCGGCATCGTGCTGTAGTCCAACTCAGTCTGAAGCTGAGTATTGGTATCGAGGCGAAGGTTGGCTCCGGTTTCCTGTGCTTCCGCATTGGAAGCAAAAAGGACGAGAGCCGCGAGTAAAGCAATCAAGACGGGCATGCAAAAGCGTATTGCAAGGGCCTCGCCACCCAGAAACGTCAGGCAATTCGCTGATGGGCACACCGTGGCACGTCTGATGACACAAGCGATGTCATGGCTGGGGCAGCACGAACATCGACCGCGCGCGCTCGCTGTGCAGTAGCGCGCTGGGATAGTGCGCGGTCAGGGCCGAACCATCGAAGAGTTCCGGACAGCGAGCTTGAAACTCGTCAAACGTCTCGCCGTCGCGACGACGTTCCGCGATCAGCGAGTGGTACGCCCAGGTGATCGTCGCGTGGTACTTGCCGGGATGCCCGACGCGTTCTGCAAACGCCCGCAGTCCTACGCAGAGACGTAGCAACGACACTTCTGCCGGAAGACGACCCAGGTAGATCCACGCCAGTCGCACGTGACTGCGGTGATCCAACTCGGTCAACGTGCCGGCTTCGAACTGCATCAGAAACAACTCGTCGTTCACGTTTCCTCCAACCGATGCGAGTCCCGCGCTTTCAAGTCGAGCCCGTACACCTCTTTGAGTTGCGCGATCTTCTTCAGAGAGCTCTTCGAAAACGGCGTCTTGCCTTCAAACGCGTGGAGCACGATCCCTTCGAGCAGATCCCCGAGCGTGATGTCGTGGACTTCGGCCATCGCCTTGAGCACTTTCAAGATGCGCTTTTCCATACGCACGCCCGTTTGGACGCGTTCGACTCGCTTCGCCATGCCTGGTCACTGTGTACCTTGGTACCAAGATAGTCAAGCGTATCCACCGGAAGGCGAACGACCGGTGAGATTTCATCCGACGTTACGTCGGAAGGCGATTCAGCACGCCACGATCACCGAGCTCATCACACAACGCTTCCAGGTTGTCGCGATCGGCGCCGGTCCAACGGAGATCGTCCAGGCTCTCGTGGATCGGCACATCCGTGCGAAGCACCGCAAGCTTTCGATAAAGCATCGCGTCTTCGCGTTGAGCTTCTAGGTTGTCCGACAACGACTTCGCACCGCGCACTTTCACATCCCACTCGTCGGCACTCCGAGGGATCTCCGTGATGTGTTCGTACCGCGCAAGCACCGTCGCAGCACCCTTCGCACCCCAACGTGGGATTCCCGGAATGCCGTCGGCGGTGTCACCGACCAAACCGAGGTAATCAGGGATCGACTTGGGCGACACGCCAAACTTCTCACGCACACCGTCGGCGGTGCGCATCTCTTTCTTGCGGCGATCGAAACACACGATTCGATCGTCCACCACACACTGCGAAAGATCTTTGTCCGGCGAACAGATCAACACCCGATCGACGCGTGGATCTTGCCCGAACTTGTGCGCCGCCGCAGCGAGACCATCATCCGCTTCAAACCGAACCATGGGCCACACCACAATGCCCAGTGCACGAGTCGCGCGTTCGGCTAACGGAAACTGCTCGTAGAGAACCGGCTCAAGGCCTTCTCCGGTTTTGTACCCGTCGAATAGATCGTTTCGGAACGACTCGATCACGTGATCGAACGCCACGCCCACGTGTGTGACATCCGGGTCGCGCAGCATCGCCGCAAACGATCGAAGCAGCGCGCGAACCGCACCCACTTCTTGCCCCGCAGGCGATTGCGCACTGGGTGCACCAAAGAACATACGAAAGAGTTCGTAGGTTCCGTCGATCAGATGAACGTTCATCGGCGATTGCGAGCGCGACGGTTTCGTCTCGCACGACGTTCTTCGAACGTCGGATGGGTGTGGTCGATCACGCGGAGCAACTGCATACGCGTGCGGATAATGCCTCGACCTGTCCCGTTCGTGCAGCTCTGTCCCCGCACACCACCCATCACACACCCGGCCTGACCCCACATGGTGGCCACATCGCCGATTTCGATGGCCCATTCGCTCACAATCGCGCGACGTTGGCCCAGGATCTCGGGAGGCGGCGGCGGAACACGCGTGGATCCCTGGCGCACAGCATTGAGTGCGACACGATCGACGACGCGATTGCCCGACGAACGAGTGATCCATACCGCAAGCAAGTCACCGTCGGGTGCTTGAGTGATCCGGACCTCGACGCGGTACCAGTTCACCGGTGCGTTCCGCAGGTTCACGTGGTCTTGGTAGTTGCTGTGCCACTGCTCGTTCGGATCGTGGGGGTTGAGCATTTCGGGGGTCGGCGCCGCAGGACCTCCTTGCGGTGCCGAAGGACCGTTCGCGTAGCGACCCAGCTCCGCAACGAGACGCTGCAGCGTGTTCATGCCGCGACGTTCGTCCTGAATCATCTCGTTGGAGTCGATGCGCAGCTCGTCGCGAATCTGCGCCCCCATCGCGTGGTACCAACCGTCCGCCCCGATGTGCTCCATCGAGTTGCGCATCACGTGAGCGGCGAGACGTCGATCAAGTTCTCGCTCGGCGAGTTCTTCGGGGTCACTCGGCTCCGGCTCAGGAACTAAGATCCAACCTACCGTTTCAGCCAAGGTCAGCCGGGGAAGAAGGTCGACCTCGCGTTGCGGTTCGGGCGGTGCAGGGGGCGGAGGCACAGCCGTGCCCGGGTCGATTTCGACCTCGGTGTTCTCGTTCGGATCGACAGCGTGTGCGGTCGAGGAGACGACGAGAACGACAGCCATCGCGACGCCCCTCATGCGCAGGCAACCCGCAATCGCGTCGGAAGATTCCGCCTTCATTCGTCGAGGTTGACTAGAATTTGTTGGGTCTTGTTGGCTTCGATCTGAACCGTGCGGTTTTGCACCACCGACTCTTGTCCGATGCCAAAGCGATGCCGTCCGACGGGCAATGTGTACGTCCTCGGCGCACGCTGACGCATTCCGCGGTGCCAGATGTAGCCCCACGGGCTAATCCGAATCCGAACCATGCCCGTGCCGCGGCGCATGGACTCCATCTCCGACTCCATCTCCGATTCCACTCGCGTCGACTCGGTCATGGACTCAGTCATCGTCGACTCCGTCATGGTCGTCATCGTGCTGGTCATCTCCGTCGGCAGTTCTTCCGGCGGAAGCTGACCCACGGGCAACGTCTCCATGGTGGGCGCACTCATCTCGGAACTCATTTCGGAACTCATTTCGGGGTTCACATCGACAGCGTCGGTGTTCACCAAGGGTGGCTCGACGGGATCATCGCTTTGCAAGGCAAACGCGCCCACACCAGCGACGAGTGCAACAACCACCGCGCCCGCTGCAATCCAAGGCGTTCGTCGACGCGACAGAGGTTCACTCGCAGCGGTGACCATCTCGACCGGCGCCGTATCGGGAGCCGTTTTGGGAACCTCCGGATCCGCCACCTGCTGCGGTAGTTGCAGAGCGAGTTCTGTGTCTTGTGTGGCCAGCTCTTCGCCGGTGTCGGCGCCGTACGCCGCCACAACCTTCGCTGCGAGGCGATCTCGTGCTTGTTCTTCGTTGCCCACAAAGGGCGCAAGCGCATCCACGAGTTCACCGGCTTCGGCAAAGCGCTCCTCCGGTTTCGCGGCCAAGAGTTTCTCAACAACGTCCGCCAATCCTTCAGGCAACGCGAGTGCGACGTCTTTCAATGCTGGACGATCGCTTTCGAGCACTTTCATCATCACTTCGACGTCGTGTTTACCGACGAAGGGTCGCCGCCCACTCAACGCTTCGAAGAGCGTCACACCAAGCGAGAAGAGATCGACGCGCCCATCGATGTCAGCGCCACGCATCTGCTCGGGCGCCATGTAGGGGACCTTGCCTTTGATGAAGCCAGTCGCGGTGGCGACGCTTGTACCGGTCAGCGCTTTGGCGACACCAAAGTCGGCAAGCTTCACCTCCCCATGCGTGGAGAGAAGAATGTTCGAGGGCGTCACGTCGCGATGAACGATTCCTCCTTCGGAAGCATGCGCGTGCTCCAACGCGTACGCGATCTGGATCGCGATCAGTACCGCAAGTTCGGGATCTAGTTGCTGGTCGGGCTCCATGTGCAGCAAGCCACGCATGTCCACGCCGTCGACAAGTTCGAGCGCCATGTAGTGCTCGCTCTCGACTTCTCCAAAATCCAGGATGCCGACGATGTTGCTGTGACGGAGCTTGGCGGCGACGCGTGCCTCGCGAACAAACTGCTTGATGAAGTCTTTGTCGGTGTTGAACGCCGGCAGCACGCGTTTGACGCACACCAGTTGCTCCACCGAGTCGTCGCGACGAGCAACGAAGGTCTCGGCCATACCCCCCACTCCGAGACGACGCTGCAAGACGTACTTGCCAAAGCGACGCGGAAGGGGGTCAGCCATTACGTGGCGAGGATAGCAGGCGCGTTGTGGTAAGGAACTTCATGGCCAACTTGCCGCCCAAGCTCGTGGTCGTCGCCACGGATTTCTCTCCTGCGAGCGTTCCCGCGCTTCAAAACGCGAAGTTCTACGCTTCGCTAGGTGCCAAGGTGTTGTTGGTGCATGTGTTGGATGTCGCACCTTTCACGCGTTCGCGCGGACCCACCAAACTCTTGGAACAGGCTGCCGACGAAGTCGAAGAAAGCACTCGTTCCGACTTGGAGAACACCAAGAACGAACACCTCGCCGACTGTGATGTGGAGGTCAGCGTGGTGCGACACGACTCACCCGGAGAGGCGTTGGCCGAAGCTGCAGAGAAGAGCGAAGCCGACATGATCATTGTGGGCTCACATGGGCGAACTGGGTTTCGTCGAGTCCTGCTCGGAAGTGTGGCTGAGCGTGTGGTGCGGCTCGCGACGTGCCCTGTACTGGTTGTGCGCTCGAAGTAACGCGACGCGTCGTGGATCGGTTCCTGCTTTGTGTTGCAGCTGTCCCTTAGGGGGGAGTGAACATGAAGTACGCAGTGCAAATCGTGGACGACGCCGATTCCAATATCTTTGAAGGTCTGCAGGCCCTCACACCTGAGTCCTGTCCGCCGCCGTGGTCAAAAGAACTCGACGACGACAGCCTGGAAGCGTCGGGAGTCTTCTCGCGCGACGCGCTCAACGCGCGATTGGAAATGGAAGTCGACTGTTGGGAGTGTCGCCTCGCATGAGCGTGCAGGCGCGTAGTCCGTTGCGCGCCTAGCTGTCACGCTGCGAAGCGATGTCGCATCACGCGCCGCGTCAACTGACGCGGCGTGTTGTCGTTTAAGCCGACTGAATGAACGCTCAACGCGTGGGTAAGGTCACGCTCAGCATGGTTGAAAACGCGGGGTTCCTCGGATTGTGATGCGTGGGCTTTCAGGGTCCGATGAGGGAGTGCGCACGTTCGATGACGACGACGAGTTGATCCAGCGGATCAACGTCACCCCTCTGGTGGATGTCGTGTTGGTCCTGCTTGTCGTTCTGATGGTCGCGGCGACCGCAGCACTCGCTCAGATTCCTGTCCAAGTACCCTCGTCGGGAGAGCCGACCGGCAGTGTCGAACCCTTGCGTCTACACGTGCTGGCAAACGGAACGCTGCACTTGGACGAGGAGACGATCACGCTCGAAGAACTCAGCGATCGAGTCCGTTCGTCCGGCGCAACATCGGCAGTGATTCGAGCCGACGAAGAAGTCGTTCACGCACGAGTCGTGCAACTGATGGACGAACTACGAAAACAACACGTGCGGAAGCTAGCGATCGAGATCCACGAGTAACGCCAGCGTCATTGAGTGGGACCAAAAAAAAACTCGGTCTCCCCTTGGCCCTCTTACACGTCTTCAGATCTTCCAGAAAATTAAATGGTCTCCCGGCATACCAAGCACCAAGCACCAAGCAGCCGCCTACTCGAACTCCAACCGCCAGTGAAAGTCCAAACCAACGTTACCGAATGACGACGCGCTCTCTCGGTTGATGTTGTCGTACAGCACCTGGAAGCTCGTCTGGTCGCCGACCTGCCACTCCACGCCCGTTTGGAACGTTCGCTCCGAACCGGTCAGCCCCGTCGCCGCGCTCAGTCGCACGCGGTCTGTAATCCGCTTACCCACCGTCACCATCGGCTCTGGACGACCCGTCACGGGTGAGTAGCGCGTGGTGATCGCGAACTCGTCGATCACCTGCACGGCGTTGGTCACTTCTTCGTTCACGCCGGCCAACGCGCTCAACGCTTCGAGCGCCGTTCCACCCACATCACCCGCTTCGAGCTGCGCCGCTTCGGCCGAGGTCATTCCAACCGTGAGCAGGAGCATCAGGTCCTCTTGCGAAAGCTGCGGCTGACTGCTCGCATCCAAGCGAAACGCATCCATGTTGCCGTGCGCACGCACTGAAACACGCCACGCCGGTGCCGTCAGATCCGCACTGGTTTGCTGACGCCGCACCTCGGTCTCGGCCAACACATCGAAGCTCGCATCCAAGCGTGTTTCGTCGTTGAACCGAATCTCGCCGCGCGTGACATCCAAGTTCGTATTTCGGAAGCGAACGGTTCCTCGATCGACTTCCAGGCGTCCAAGCACACCGTAGCGTTGGTCGGTTCCCACCACCCGGAAGGGACGATCCGAGTCGTCGATTCGCAGATCCAAATCCAACAGGTTGTTTCGAATCCTGAACGACCCGCGATCGACAATGCGTAGGTCGACCTCGATGTTGTCCGCATCGGGGTCGTAGCGCTCGACCTCGGCGCGTTGTGGGCGGTACAGCTGCCCGAGCGTGGGTGAAAGTTGGATCGGGCGGTTGTAGCGACCACGCGCGATACGCAGTTCCCCCTCGAGGCGAGGAAGTCGCTGTCCGGCTTCCCACGTGAACTGCGCGTCACCGTCGAGCCCCAAACGCACACCCTCCTCAGGTCGCAACAACGCGTCGCGCAAACGCATATCGAAACGATAGTTGCGCAGTTCACCACCACGAATCGTCGACGCTCCGTTCATCCGGAACGCACCACCTGCAATGCGCGCTTGGAAGTTCTCAAACTCGGCGCGTCGTCGGTTGAAATCGATGCGTCCCGAAAGGTCTTCGATCTCCACGTAGGGCATCTGCGCCAACAATACGCGCCCACCCGCAATCTCTGCGTCTCCGTGAATGGTCGGATCGCTCGCCGTGCCGTTGATGTCCACGCGCACCGCCAACTCGCCACTGCTGTGCGCGACTTCCGTCGACAGCGTTTCCAGCGCGCGAAGATCCACGGTTCCATCCACGCGCATCCCAAGCTGGCCGCGTTGGTCACCGCCGCCACTCACCGCCAAGAGCGTGCCCGGACCCGCGAGCCGAGCGCGGTTGACCGTAAAGCCTCCACGCTCAAGTCGAATGTCGATCGGCCCGTCGTTCCGAATCCGGAAGCGACGATCGGCCACGGCATCGCGTGCTGCGAGACGAAGCCGGTTCAGGCGAACCCAACCGCCGAGCGAACCATCGCGCAACATGTCGCCCGCCGTCAGCGCAATTCGGCCACTGACGTTTCCACCGAGATCGCGGTCCGGGACCGCTTGGCGAAGAATCGGATCGAGCTCCATTCGCTTGAAGTCGATCACGCCACGGAGCGGATACACGTCCGTCCAACCCATCGCCATGTCGACCGCGAGCTCACCGCCCATGCCCTCTCCACACACGAGATAGGCCATCGGCGTTTCCAGTGCCGGTGCCATGCCATCCGCGGTTCGAATCGGAGGATCCGGACGCCAACGTCCACGCGCCAAACCGTAGCGGGCATGCGCACAAGGTTCGTCCTCGGGCACTTCATCCCACTGCGCCGCTTCGCGCACCCAGGGGTCGCTTCGATCGGTGAGCCGGACGTACGCACGCGCATCGCCCAAGAACGTGTTGTCCCAACGCAGGCCCGTAAAGCTCAGGTCGAGATGCGCACGTGGCACCGAAGGTGTGCCTCGAATCTCTCCCAACACCGAATAGATCCCTTGAAGCTCAGGGAGGCTCTCGTTGATGCCTTCGGTCTCGGCGATCGCCAACTGATCGGCACTCACAGTCAGATGCAGCTGCGTGGGTGTGCCGGCACGATCGGGTCGAATCGCACCCGCGACTGCCAACGTGCCGTCGCCCTTGCGCAGTTCGAGATGATCGATCGTTAGCTCGGCGCCATCGAGACCCTGCGTGTAGTCCCGCCAAAGCAATCGCCCGGCGAACTGCCCGCTTTGGAACTCGATATCGGTAACCGTCGCACCCAGGATGTCGAAGTCCATGTTGGTTTCGAACGTTCCGTTGGGTCCGTCACGCGGCCAATCAAACGTGTAGCGCAGCGTCATGTGGCCACGCGCAACACCTTGAACCGCTCCAAAGCGTTCGTCGTTCTCGTAGTGAAAGACGTGATAGACGTCCTCCAGCGTCATCCGACTCGCGCGCAGATGCCCGGTGACTTCGATGCGTTCGTCCTTGAAGTCCAACACCAAATCGTCGATGCGGTAGCGACTGGTGTTCTTTTCGGCCCGTACGTTGGGGAAGACCACCGCAAGGTAGTCATTGCGCATGAAGTAGTCGGTTTCGACGTCACCCATGGGAAAGGTGTCGAACGCGAAGTCGCGCATCTTCGTACTGCCGCGAACTTCCGGATCCCAGAACGTTCCGGTGAGGACGACGTTCGCCGAACCCACGCCCGCCATCTCAAACGTGGTGAAGGGCGAGATGTCAGCCAGATTGATGTTCGTGCTGCTGCCTTCGACGCGTACGCGGTTGTCAAAACCCAAGTGAACCAGAGGCACATCAACTTGCGAACGGCCCGTATCGACGTGCATGTTGAGGAACTTCGCTGCCTCTTCATCAAACCGCCACGTGCCGCGAATCGTGCCGCGCTCCACGCCCATCAAGCGACGACCGTTACGCTGGTGCCAAGGGTCGATCGTTACCAGGAACCCTTCGCTTCGAATGTTGAGCGGTCCTTCGATCGCCAAGGGTGAGAGCGTTCCGCGCAGCTCGCCGCGGCCGCTCATGGGCCAGTTGATGATCGAGTTTCGTGTCACCCCGAGTTGGTCCATCAACGCGCCAAGGTTCAGGCTGTGGATGTCCGCACCAAGCTCGAGCGGATAGCCACGTTCCGCATCCAGTTGAACCGATGCGAGCAAGTCGACGTGGCCAGTGTGACGTAGATGCGCGACGCTGCCTTCGCGGATCTCCACACGCTCGGTGTCCGCCGCCACCTCAAGCGCCATCTCATCGCCGAGGCCCCACTTGTCGTCGATGCGAACGTCGAGCAGTCGGACTTGGCCTTCGCCTTCGGGCTTGGCGCCTTGCCCGCGCACATCGGCTTCCACTTCGACCACACCCGAAAGCGGAATCCCTACCTCGATAGGCAAACGCTCGATTTGAGCCAGATCCAAACGCGCGAAGAAGTTACCTGCATAGCCGCGCTCCAAGTCGAACGACACCACGGCATCGCGCACGATCGTTCGGAAGTAGGGTGTGCGAAGAGCCGCGCGTTCGATGTCGGCGACTTCTTCATCCAAGTCGATCTCGCCTTCGAACAACAAACGCTGAAGCGTGTCGCGACCGCCCAAGTGCTCAACCCAGCCCTCTTCGCAGTCGAGTTCGATATCCATCTCGCTGCCATCGGCTTCGATCGTGAGCGAGAGATCGCGCAGTGCGCCTTGCCCCAGTTCGCCTGCATCGACATCCACTTCGGCTTCGCGAATTGCAATGCGCGAAAACGGAAGCTCGGTGGTTCCACCCTGCGTTTCGGGAAGCGTCGGAAGGTTTACGATACGCCCGTCTTCAATCTGTAAATGGAGTGTCGGCGCGGCGAGTTCGATGCGCTGCAAGTCGACTTGTCCAGACAGGAACGCCAAGAGCGAAGGTCGAATCACCAGAGCGCCCGCTTCTGCGAAGTCGCCGTACTCGGGGTGGTCCAGATCAATGTCCGTCACGTGGACGAACACCTCTGGAGGAAAGAACGCGTAGCGAACTTCGACATCGCCCAACGTCGCTTCGAGACCCAGCTCATTGCGAAGCGCCTCGACCGCCATCTCGCTGATCTTCCGTTCGCCCCAGTCGGCCTGCGTGATCGCCATGCCGACGAAAAGCGTGATCAGCACCAGGTAGGTGGTGAGACGCAGAATGCGACCCACACGTGCCCGTTTGCGCCGAGATTTGGGCTTCTCGGGCTCTTCGATCCGATCGGTCCCTTCGTCCGGCGCGGACGCATCGGGAATCGACGTCGAATCAACGGTCAAAAGGGCACTCCAGGGCGGGCAAAAGCCGGAAAGAGGAACGTATCACGCCTGGTCTTTTCCGGCTCTTTTCGGGGGTTTTTGGTCAGTTCTCACACCGATCTGCGCTTGCTGAGACGCAACACCCGCCCCAAACGATCAGTTCCAGGGGTAGTTTCGGTCCATGTATCGCGCACACGTCGTCCATTCCGGGGGCTCCGGCCAAGGTTTCATTGCTGAAATCGATGAAGCTGACGGGTGGTTTTTCGCATCGGGTGGCACCTACCACCGGACCACGTTTCTGCGCTCTTCCGACGGTCGGAGCTTCGAGGCGACAAGCACCCCCAAGACCTCGGGACTTCGTGGTTTGGTCGCACGAGCAGAAGACGACGTCATCGTGGTGGGCGAGTACGGCACGATCGCGATCACGCGCGACCGCGGTGACACCTGGGAGATCGCAGACTCTGCGGTCAATCATTGTCTCTATCGCGTGCTCGATGCGAACGGCGCACTGTGGGCGGTGTGCGATTCGGGCGTGGTGCGTTCCGACGACGAAGGGCAAACCTGGGATCGCGTGCATCGCAGTGCACGCATGCTCAAGTGCGACGACGTCGGCGGCCGATTGTTTTTCTACGGCGACGGAATGTACGTGCTCGATGGAGAGCGTTTCGTCGAAGTGCAGGTTGATCGCGAAGCACCGCTCACCGGTTTGGCTCAAACGCCAGAGGGCTCATTGGTCCTGATCGGTGATGGCGGCCAAGTGTTCACCTCCGACGACACGGGAACGAACTGGACGCGCGTGCGCACGCCGACCGGTGCGGATCTCGAAGACATGGCGGTCATCGAAGGAGGTCTTGTCGTGGTGGGCGCTGGCGGAGTCGTCATGTTCTCGGAGAACGGACGCGACTGGGAACTGATCGACGTGAAGGTCAAAGATCACTTTTGGAGTGTGTTGGCCATCGACGACGGACTCTTGGTCGGGTGTCAGGGCGGCAAGATCTATCGCTTCGAAGGCGCAGGCGCTTCGACATCGAGTTCCGATTGGGAGGACCTCGACTAGTCATGGATCCGGCGGAGATGCTCAAACGCGGTTTCACCCGCGAAACCAAGATTCGACGCGATCGCAAAGGTCATTGGTTCGATGGCGAAGAAGCCATTACGCATCCGCGTTTGGTGCAACGACTCGACGCTTGGATCGATCGCGCACCGGATGGTCGCTTCTGTTTGAGCAACGAGATCAACTGGGCGTTCGTGCACATCGAAGGTCCGCCCTACGTGGTGCGTGCAGTTCGATTCGAGGGCGAAACTCCCTGGCTGAGTCTTTCGGGAGGTCGGGAAGAAGCGCTCGACGAATCATCACTGCGCCTGGATCCCCACGACGCGCTCTGGTGCGATGTGCGCGGAGGGAGAGTTCCCGCACGCTTTGAGCGCAACGCCATGCACCAACTCGCGACCCTCATGGAAGAAGACGAAGAAGGTCCCTTCTTTCGGATCAAAACGAGTAAGGTACGCCCTCCAGTGCTGGAGGATCCGATGTCCACCTGGACCCCCGCACAAGGTCACGTCGATTCATGAGTACTTCGACCAAAAGCAAGTCCGACGATGCTCGCCGCGGCGAGACCTACGCTGCGCTCGCTGCTGCCGTCATCGGGCTTCCCTTGTTGTGGGCGATGGGCAACGCCGTGTTCGATGGACAGCGGCGTGCCGAAGAAGGCCCGCTTCGCGCCATGCTCGGTGAAGCACGCTACGACGAACTGACCGACAGCGCGGGCGGCTTCCCGCACTACATGGGTCGCGAACGACTCGCACCGGACTTCACGGTTGTCGATCGCAACGGACGCGAATGGAAGCTCTCGGATCAGCGCGGGAAAGTCGTGCTGATGAACTTCTGGAGCATCACGTGTCCGCCCTGTCTGGAAGAGATGCCCTCGCTCGAGATTCTCGCCGAGCTCTCCGAACGTTGGGACGACGTCGAGGTTGTCGCCATCTCCACGGACGCTGGATGGGAAGCGGTCAACACTGTGCTCCCGGCCGATCCCAAGCTCCTGCACCTCTTCGACCCGGACAAGTCGGTCACCGAGGGCATGTTTGGCACCGAGCTGTACCCTGAGACGTGGATCATCGATCGCGACGGGGTTGTGCGTGTCCGCTACGACGGCGCCTTCGACTGGTCGAGCCCCATCGTCCTGGATGTGATCGAAAGCTACCGCTAGCTGTCGCTCTTCGGATAAACCAGGTCTGAATGGCCTTCCGCGCGTCGATTCTCGTCTTCCTCATCGGGTCGACGCTCGTGCTGGCCTCCGGAGGGTCTGCACAGAGTCCCCAACTCTACGGGCGACGCATCGTGGAAGTGGTGGTTGCAGGCACCGCAGCGCGAACCACGCGGCCTCGCGACATTGGCATCCCGATCAACGCACGTCTGAGTCGGCGCCTGCTACGCAACACCATTCAACAACTCATCGGGACAGGTCGCTGGGCTGATGTGCAGCTCGATGCAACGCCAGTGGGCGAGGACGTTCGGCTCACGGCGCGGTTGATTCCTAGGCTACTGCTCAATCGCGTGGACGTCGTTGGCAATGACGTATTGGACGACGACGAGATCCTTCGCGAACTCCAGCTCCACGAAGGCACGGAAATCGAGCGCGCCGACTTGGGCACGCTCGCCGCTCAACTCAAGAGCGTGTACGCCGAACGCGGCTACGAAGCGATGAGCGCCGACTTGGAACTCCGCGACACCGACGATCCCGCCCGCAAGGTCATGATCGTTCGGGTCCGCGAGAACGAACCGACGCGCGTTCTGGGGATTCGCTTTGACGGGGACGCACCACCCCCAGGAAGTGGCGTGCGCCGTGCCATGGGTCTCTCAAGCGGCGATATCTACGACCAGCGTGAAGTCGACGAAGCAGTGCGCAAAGCCGAAGGGCGACTGCGCGAAGCGGGTTGGCTCGAAGCACGCGTGGGCCCGGTGGAGATCCTTCGACGACCCGCCGGTGTGTTGATCGCACTGCCCAGTCACGTGGGTCCACGCTACACGCTGCGAATCGTCACGCCCGATCCCTTGGACCGCAGCCGGGTGTTCGACGAGATGGATGTCTTCGACGAACGCCTCTCACGCGGACGCATTCGCGCCATCCAAGATCGCATCGTCGATCTCTATCAACGACGAGGGTTCAACGACGCGCGAGTGCGGCTGCACATCGTTCCCAATCGCCGCCATCGCGATCGCGCAGAGCTGGTGGTCGAAATCCGCGCGGGCCATCAACTTCGCGTTGTTGCACGTGCGTTTCCCGGTGCACGCCACTTCGACCAGAGCTTTCTCGAAAGCCAGATGGGTTCGTTTCTCGACGAAGCGATCGCAGCCAACTCGATCCTCGACCCGGTCGATACGGATACCGCCAACCGCATCTTTGCGCGCAACCAAGACCACGACCGCGAAACACCACGCCCGCCCGACACCAACCCACTTCAGATTTGGTATCCGAGTGCCTACGAGCGCGCGATCGAACACGTGCAGGGGTTGTACGAAGCTGAAGGGTTTCTCGATGCACGCGTCGGTCCGGCACGCTTGGAAACCGTCGGGCGCCATCGCGCCATCGTCGTGGTTCCGGTTTCTGAAGGTCCGCGTGCCCTGCTGCACGGAGTTCAACTTCGTGGCCATGAAGCACTGACAACCCAAGAGGTGTTGGAAGCGGCCGCACTCGAGCGCGACCAACCGTTTAGTTACTTCGCGCTGGAACAAGCCAAGAGCCGCATCGTCGAGGCGTATCAAGATCGCGGGTACTACTACGCGAGCGTCGATACGCAGGTTCGGTTCAGCGGCGATCGAACCCGCGCCGAAGTGTTGATGCAAGTCAGCGAACGCTTCGAAGTTCACGTTGGTGACATCACGATCGAAGGTAACGACACCACGAACGAACGCCTGATCCGTCGAGTACTCACCATCGGCGAAGGCGACCTGTTGCGGCCCGCTGCGCTGCGCAGTGCTCAGGATGCGCTGCTCAACCTGGGCGTGTTCACAAGCGTGAGCGTGGCGCCGCAGAACCCGGATCTCCCCGAGCGCGTCAAACCACTCACCGTCAGCATCGTCGAGCAGGACAACCAGTACCTGGATTTTCGCGCCGGTGTGTCCACTGCGCAGGGTGCGCGTTTCGGTCTGGAGTACGGGTATCGAAACCTGGGTGGGACTGCGATCGGGTTCCGACTCTCTGGTCAAATCGGCTACCAGTTCATCTTCTTCAACGATCCCGACAATGTTCTCCAAGATCGTTTCGAAAGCCTGAGCCTTCAGGACCGACTTGAGCGCCGGGTTGCCCTGACGTTCGACATCCCCTTCATCGGGTTGCCGAATGTGCGTACTTCACTGGCCGGCATTCACCAGCGCGAGAACGAACGTAACTTCGGTTTCACCAAGAACTCGGTCGACCTGACGTTTGGGTGGCGTCCTCATCGCAGCGTGTCCACCCAGTTCAGTGCCGACGTTGAGAACAACGACGTCGAAGTGCTTGGCGATGAGAGCTACGAAGAGATCCTTCAACAGGTTGCCGGCAACATTCGACTCCGCAACTTGCTACGCGTTCCCGAGGGCGAGACCACGCTTGTCGCGGGACGTGCGTTTGTCAGCTTGGACCGACGCGACAACCCCTTCGTTCCCAAACGGGGGTTCTTTGTATCGGCGAGTGCCGAATGGGCACGCACATTAACCGCTGAAGAGATCGAACGCGCCGGCGAGCTCCAGCGCTTCTTCAGTCACCACATGCGCGTGCAGCTCACGGCGAGCGGATATGTACCGCTCGATCGACGCGAACGCTTCGTGTTTGCCACGCAACTCAAACTCGGTCGCGTGATCCATCTCGAAGACAACTCCGAAACGTATCCCAACCGCTCGTTCTTCGTCGGTGGTGTGGGTACTGTGCGTGGCTACCTGCAAGACGCGATGGTGCCGCAAGATCTCGCCGACGAAATTCAGGACAACCCCGAACTCTTCGACAGCAGCGGTATTGTGCAGGGTGGCGATACCTTCATGGTGCTGCGCGGTGAGCTGCGGTTCCCGATTGTGGGTGATCTGAACGGCGGGCTCTTTGTCGATCTCGGTAACTTGTGGATTGAACCACCACTCAACCCTTTGGACCTTCGCCCCACCGCCGGGTTCGGTTTACGCTTCGGCACACCGGTCGGTCCCATCGCGTTCGACCTTGGGTTCCTGCTCGCACCGCGAGACTATCTCGGCGAGGAAACCTTCGGATCGTTCCACTTCAGCATCGGGCTATTCTGAATCGTGCTTCGTCTTGTCTTCGGTTTCGTTTTGCTCTTCGGCGCGGGTTGCTTCGTCGTCGTCGATCCCGACCTGACCGAGGATTGTCCTGACGGCTGTTTCTGCACGGCAATCTGTGTGGGTGATTGTCAGTGTGCAGCGGGCTGCACGTGCAACTACGAGTGTCAGGGCGATCGTTGTGTCACGGAGTGTGTTGCTGGCTCGGCATGCGCGATCACCGCCACCGATCAGACTCAGACCAACGTGCGCTGCCGACGCAACGCTAGCTGCGAGCTCGCGTGTTCCGGAGACGCCAACTGCCAACTCGCGTGCGGCGCCGGCGAGTGCGTTCTGCGCTGCGACGGGACGGGCGAGTGCAACATGGCGGCGTGCGGAGACACGCGAGACTGCGGCGGCGGCGTCTTCGCCTGCAACCGCGCCTGTCCTTAGCTACCACACTTGTACTTCGCCTGACGGCTACTCCGCGGGCACTGCGCGTTCGTGGGCCCACGAACGAAGCTGCTGTACTTTCTCCGCCATCGTGACGCTCAGCGGTCGTGTCGCGACGACTTCTTGCTGAAGCGAGTCCGTGTCGATATCCGTATCTGCACCAAACGCGGAGTACAACGCGGACACCACCACCTGTTCGATCTCCGCACCGCTGAACCCGTCGGTGGTGTCGGCCAAAGTGTCCAGATCAAACCCACTCGGATCGCGGTTTCGACGCTTCAAATGCACCTCGAAGATGCTGCGACGCGTATCGCGCGTGGGTAGGTCGACAAAGAAGATCTCGTCAAAACGCCCCTTGCGGAGCAACTCGGGCGGGAGCGACGAGATGTCGTTCGCCGTCGCAATCACAAACACGCTCTCCTTCTTCTCCTGCAGCCACGACAAGAAGGTTCCGAAGATGCGCTGTGACGTTCCACCATCGTTGTCGCCGCGACCAAACGCCTTTTCGATCTCGTCGATCCAAAGGACGCATGGCGCAAGCGACTCTGCGACCTTGATCGCTTTGCGTAGATTCCGCTCGCTCTCACCAAAGAACTTCTCGTAGAGATTGCCAGGATCCAAGCGAATCAACGGCAAGCGCCACTCCGCAGCGATCGCTTTCGCCGTCGCGCTTTTGCCGCACCCCTGGACACCCAGCAGCAGCAGTCCTTTGGGTGGACTCAACCCAAAATCCTTAGCGCGTTGCGGATCGGCAAACGCGCTGTGCCGCTTTCGAAGCCACGCTTTGAGCGTTCCCAAGCCCGCGATGTCGGTCATCCGTTCCGCGTGCGGGAAGTACTCCAGCAAACGTGAGCGCTCGACGATGCGTTGTTTCGCAGCGAGCACGGTTTTGAGATCGGCGGTATCCAGCCGGCCATCTTCGATCACCGCGCGCGTGATGATCTTCTGCACTTCGAAGAAGCTCAATCCGTGCAGCGCACGCAGCAACTCGGCGACGTCCGCGTTCGTGAGGTCGACCTGAATCGGCCGACGTTGAGAGATCTCGTTGAGCAGTTCCGACACGAACCGGTGGTACGCATCACGCGAAGGCAAGGGCATGTCGATCGGTGTAAAGAGCGGCTCGAGATCGGGAGGAAGAACCACCGAGGGACCGGTGACCACAACCTGTCCACGATGTTTGAAGTACTTGCGATAGATCTCTTTGACTCGTGCGTGGATCGCAGAATCCTCGAAGTCGTCGAAGCCAGGCAGGAAGAAGATAGCCTCGAGGTTCGCCTGCTCGATGAACGCCAAGCACTGCGTGGGCTTCTCCGTACCCACGGGTCGACCGCCATCGGGTCCCTGCATGGCCAGGCCGGTCGTGGGGTTCCACACAAACATCGGCAGCCCAACGCGGTCCGCCACGTAAGCGAAGATGGTCTGAGCGCGCATCTCTTCGACGGTTTCCACCGCGAGAAGTGGGTGTTGCGCATGAACCAGAACTTCCAGCTCACGAACGAGCTCAGGCGGCGGAGGCGGTGAGGGCACGCCCGAGGGTCGCCTGCACGTCGCCTGGGGAGCAAGCCATCGGGTTTGACAGGCTCAAGGCCTGCCCTATGCTGCCGGCCCTCACCCCGCAGGAGCTTTCCATGGCCAAGATCGACGAAATGAAGATCGACAAGCGCATCGTCGAGCGCAACATCACCAAGGGCTTGATCACGAAGGAGCAGTACGAACAGCACCTCGAAGATCTGAAAGACCTGACGCCGAAGATGGACTTGGTTCCGGTCGAGGAAGAGGTGGAGTCCGATCCGCTCACCCAGATCGACGGCAAGACGTACGACGCAGGCATCATCGCTGCGGCAGAAGAGGCGATTGCAGGTCGCGGCGACGGACGCATCTCGCAAGCCGACGCTGAGATGCTCCTGGCCAAGGTCAAGGACGGCGACACGTACACCGACTTCGAGAAGGCCACGATCAAGATGCTTCGTGAGAAGTTTCAGTGGACCGAGTCTGCGGACGAGTGGTTCCGCACCGAGATTCGTAGCTGGGCCGCCACCAAGGGCGGCGAGTAGTGGATCCCAAAGACGCCGAGCGCGCTGCGGACGAAGCTGAAGGCCGGGTGAGTCAGGAACCGGAACCGCCGGTCGACTTCAACACGTTCATCCTTTCGCTGAGTAGCGCCGCGCTCGTGCACATGGGCGAGGCACCGCCTGAAGTGTTCGGTGGACAAGCACCGCCACCCAAAAATCTTCCGATGGCGAAACAGACGATCGATCTGATCGCCATGCTGGACGAGAAGACCAAGGGCAACTTGACCGGCGAAGAGGACCGACTGCTCTCGCAGATCCTCTACGATCTGCGCATGCGCTACGTCAAAGCCGTAGGCTGATCTGATTTAGTCCGCAAGACGGCGAGCGTCCGCCATCAAGAGCACCAAGCCTTCGCCCACCGACTTCGGAAGAGGTTCGGTGCCGCGGAACGGTGCGAGCATGCTTTCCATCTCACGCACCGCTTGGGCCAAGTCCTTGAACCCGTAGGAACCCGCGGTTCCGGCCAGGTTGTGCGCAACGGCCCACAGTTCTTCGGTCGCCGAGGGCGTGGCGTCTTGCAAGGCGCGCCGTAACGTTGCATCGAGTGCATCGAGCTTCTCGCCAAGGCGCGCGCGGTAACTCACCCGGAGTTGCTCCAAACGCTCTTCCAGGGCACGGCTCGCCATCCCCACTACGATTCCGCAAGCCATGCTTCTCCGCAAGACGAATCCAAGAGGCACCATGATCGCCGAGGGAAACAGCCTGGCATGAGCTTGTCTGCGCGACTGGGTGTGCCCCCGCCTGACGCGAAGGTGCAGCACTGGCACGTTGCGCCGTGGGTAGACACCATCGCGTACGCGTTTAGCTGGCTGCCCTTCTTGGCCGTGGTGGCGTTTCTCGGTGACTCCCAGCGCCACGACTACATCTACGGCTACTTGATCGTGCTCGCGTTTACCGACGTGCATCGTCACTACGGATTTCCGTACGTGTACATGGATCGGCAGATCTTCCGGAACTTCCCACTGCGCTTCACGATCTTTCCGCTCGTGATGTTTGGGCTCTTCATCCTCAGTCCGATCATCGCACGCGCCGACGTGTTTATACCCCTGGAAGCACTCGCAGCGATAGCTGCCGGCGTTGTGCTCTTGGTTCAGGTCATGCGGAAAGACCGATCGGAAACTCGACCGGGCAAGCGCGTCTGGTTGCGCACCGCAGTGTTGGCGGCTCTTGCGGCAGGAGCTGGTTGGGGGGCTGCAACGGCTCTCGAACTCAACGGTTCGTGGGCGTGGTGGGCGGCCTTGGTTGCGGCGACGTTCAGTCTCGGCGCCGATCATCGCAGTGCGAAAGGTTGGGTGCTTCCCGCCATCGCGCTCATCACGGGCGCGATTCCGTTCGCGTTGGGCGACGTCGTGGCCACCGTGCGCCCGCGTCCTCTGCTCAACTTTGCAGCTGTGTTCGCAGGGATTTGGAACATCTGGCACGTGTACATGCAGAAGTACGGAATCCTCCGCATGTACTCCGCGAAAGCGGGCGCCAAAGAACGCGTACCAGGCTACGTCGATCGTCTGCTGATTTTCGCGTGGTTGCCCCTGTACTTGTTCTACCTGGGCACAACCTATCGCTCGGAGGTCAACCGACTCTTCTCGCGCGGTCGCGACATTCTCGCGCCACTCTTCGACGCCATCGAAGCCACCGCACGCTACGGAATGCTTCCCGCGATCATGCTCGTGGTTGGAAGCGTGGCGCTCTTTCTCTACTGGGAGAACCGCTCCCATGGATTGAAGAACACACCGCGCTTGGTCATGGCTGCAGGCACCACGCTACTGGCAGCGAGTTTCCTGGTCGTGCATCCGCTCAAGGCATACTTGGCGTACGCACTCAGTCACGCTGTGGAGTACATGGTCTTTGTGTGGGCGTTTCAACGACGCCGCTATCGCGAGCCACTTCAGCACAAACCCTTCATCGAGCGTTTTCTCCGATGGCCTTTCACGGTGTACGTGCTGACCGCAATCGCACTCGGTCTCGTGTTCACGTACATGAAGTACTACGGGCGCTGGCTCTCTCCCGAACAGCCCATGCCTTCGATCTTCGATGTCACCACCTACGAGCTGATCGGCTTTTGGACCGTGTATCAGTCCATGGTGCATTTCTACTTTGATGGGTTTCTGTGGAAGATGCGCTCACCCACGATTCGAGCGACGGTAGGCGCCTAAACGAGCACCAGCCGGCCTGAAGCGAGCACTAGCCGCGCTGGCGATCATTATTATAGGGTTCCGCTCCCATGAGCACGCTGACCCTTCGACTCGAGGCGTATACAAAAGACGCCAAGAACGCGATTTCCGCAGCCCAAACTCTCGCCGACGACCGCAACCACTCCGAGGTCGAACCGCTGCACCTCCTGTACGAACTCGTGGAGCGCGAGAGCTCGGTCGAAGGTGCATTGGAACGCGCCGGTATCGACCCCACCGACGTGTTGGTCGAAACCGAGATGGTGCTTCGAAAGATCAAGTCGGTGAAAGACGGCAAGTCATACCTCTCGCCGCGGATGCTCGATCTTCTGGGTCGCGCAGAAGGTGAAGCCGCCCGCCAGGGTGGTGTTCCGGTCAGTACCGACCACCTGATGCTCGCGTGTGCTCAAGAAACCGATGGACGCATCAAGGACGTGTTCAAAGCGGTCGGACTGAGCGCCCCCATTCTTCGTGCAACATTTGGCGGAGCCAAGATCGGCGAAGAACAGTCCTCGTCCGGATCGTCGCGTCGACGTAGCAGCTCTGGCAAAGACGACTTCGGTGATCCCATCGAGGCTTTCGGTCGCGACTACACGCGACTCGCCGCACAAGGAAAGTTCGATCCCACTGTGGGTCGGGCTGCTGAGATCCGACGCATGCTTCAGGTGCTTGCGCGCCGTCGTGAGAACAACCCGCTGCTCGTCGGTGAGCCGGGTATCGGCAAGACCGCGATCGTCCAAGCACTTGCACAGCGCATTTCGGTGGGTGACGTGCCTTCCATGCTCAAGGGCAAGCGCATCGTGGCGCTCGAAATGGGAAGCCTGGTCGCGGGCGCTTCGCTGCGTGGACAACTCGAAGAACGAACGCGTGCGATCCTCGAGACCATCCGGGACAGCGCTGGCGAGATCATCCTATTTATCCCGGACATCGGTGCGCTGAGCGGGAAAGCCGCAGGAGCCGGTGAACTCATTGCAGCGGCACTCGGACGCGGCGAACTTCGCGCCATCGCTGTGGCGACGCCCGATGCCGTCCGCAAAGCCTTCGACGACGACAGCAATCTCGCACGTCGCTTTGTCGGCATCGCGGTCGAACCGCCGACCCTCGAAGAAGCCATCGGTGTCTTGCGCGGAGTCGTGGGTCGTTTTGAGATCGACCATGGTGTGCGCATCGGCGATCCCGCGTTGGTCGCTGCAGCCACGTTTGCACGTCGCTACGTGCCGGGGGTGCAGCTGCCCAAGAGCGCAGTCGATTTGATCGACGAAGCCGCTGCACGTGTTCGCGTCGAGATGGAAAGCGAACCGCACGAGTTGGATCGTCTGAAGCGACGTGTCGAAGCGTTGGAGATCCAGATTCGCAGTCTTCAGGATGACCACGACGCGGAGTCCGTAGCGACCTTGGAGAAGCTCGAGGCAGAAGCTGCCGATCTACGTCCACGGATTGAGAAGCTTCAGACCCGCTGGGAGCGTGAGCTCAACGGTGTGGGCGAAGTTCGTCGCCTCAAGGAAGAACTCGCGGCTGCCAATCGCGAGCTTGAACAGGTTCGCGGCAGTGGTGATCACGCGCGCGCTGGTGAACTTCGATTCGGCACGATCCCGTTGCTCGAAAAGCAACTGGCCGAAGCGAGTGAAGGCATGGAGGAAGTCGACGAGTCCAACTCGATGCTGCGCGACACCGTCACGCCGCAAGATGTCGCCGATGTCGTCGCGCTTTGGACCGGGGTTCCCGTCGCCAAGATGATGGAAGAGGAGACCACCAAGCTTCTCAAGATGGAGGACATGCTGAAAAAGCGTGTGGTCGGACAAGATCACGCCGTGACCGCCATCTCCAAAGCCGTTCGTCGCGGTCGCGTGGGTCTACGCGACCCACGTCGTCCGATCGGAAGCTTCCTCTTCCTTGGTCCGACCGGTGTTGGAAAGACCGAGCTCGCCAAGGCGCTCGCCGAGTTCCTGTTCGACGACGAGGCCTCGCTGACGCGCTTGGACATGTCCGAGTTTATGGAGAAGCACATGGTGGCGCGCCTGTTGGGTGCACCTCCCGGCTACAAGGACAGCGACGCGGGTGGTTTCCTGACCGAGGCCGTCCGCCAACGGCCCTATAGCGTGGTGCTCTTCGACGAGATGGAGAAGGCGCACCCCGACGTGTTCAACATCACGTTGCAGGTGCTCGACGATGGTCGTCTGACCGACTCACGCGGACGTCCGGCGCACTTCCAAGACACGGTCATCATTATGACCAGCAACGTGGGTAGCCATCTCATCTTGGATCACGAAGGCACGAACGAAGAACTCAAAGAGAAAGTCGAAGCCGAACTCCACAAGAAGTTTCGACCGGAGTTCCTCAACCGTATCGACGACGTGGTGATCTTTGACCCGCTGGAGAAGGGCGACTTGCTCGGCATCACCAACATCCAGCTTCGTGGCCTGGGCAAGCTTCTCGCCCACCGCCGGATCGAACTCGAAGTGACCGACGCCGCGAAGGATCTTATCGTCGATATGGGCTACGAGCCCGCGTTCGGCGCACGTCCGCTCAAGCGCGTGATCCTGAAGAACCTCCAAGACCCGATGGCGCAGGTCATGTTGCAAGGCGGCTACGGCGCGGGAGATGTGATCGAAGTCGACGTCAAAGACGGCGACTTCACCTTTGCCAAGAAGGGCTAGAACGGACAGATCGCTGGCGTCTCAGGCGGACTCGACGAGGACTGCGGCTGCGGTGACATCCGATTGAGGAAGTCGTCCTCGTTGACGTCGGTGTCTTCGGAGTTACCGGAGGTCGCGTCGCGTCCGGCGCCACGCATGCTCGCTTCATCTGAGTCGAAGCATGCTTTCCGTTCGAGCGAGAAACCACGTGGTGGGTTCGTTGCGGGCGGCCCTTCGAGAACGTCACCGATGCCACCGGCATCCATCGTGTCACCACCATCCAGCGACATCCCACCGTCCATACCCACACCGGGGGCCCACGCACAGGCATCGATTGCGAAAGTTTCACAATCGAGGACAACCTCACCACCGAAGTTGCCGGGGTGTGGTTGGTTCGTATTGATGTCCGCGGTCGCCGCCGCAGTGCCGTAACTCACCAAGAAGAACCCGTGGGGCGGGATGCCGCCGTCTCCTTCGACCCCACCGCTGTCGAGAGGAGTCACGCCTCCTGCGCTGTTGAGAAGAACGCACTCTTCCAAAAGCAAAGGGTCATCGCTGGTGTTGTAGATCTCGACGAAGCCCTGCCGGCCACTGGTGATCGTGTCCTCAGGAAGCACCTCGCTGATCACGAGATCGAAGCACGTTGCATCGCCAACGGGACAGAAGGGGTCCGTGCCACTGCACACCGCATCGGCTTCACAGTCGAACCCGCTCGACTCGAGGCAGACGAACCCTGCAGGCTCAAACTGATCGGTGGGACAGGTCGCTGCGCTTCCCGAGCAGAACTCGTCGACATCGCAGTCGTCGACGGCACCGCGGCAAAGTGAGCCCGAGTCGAACTCGTTGGTGGGGCAGGTTGGATTGGCTCCGTCGCAGACCTCTTCGATGTCACAAAGACCACCGGCTGCACGACAAATGGCTCCGTCTTCACGCAACACATCGTCTGGACAGTCGACAGACACGCCATCGCATGCCTCAGCGACGTCGCAGGGTCCACGCGGAGGTCGGCAGATTCCTGTCGCCAGGTCATCTGCAGGACACCCTTTGTCCATGCCGTTACAAGTCTCTGCAACGTCACACCCACCTGCAGCTGGTCGACAGGTATGCGTTGACGGTTGCACCGCATCGGTCGGGCAAGTTGGTCCCGACCCGGTGCATGTTTCCGCGACATCGCAAGCACCCACCGCAGCGTTACAAACGGTCGTAGCCGGCTCGAACAAATCCGGGGGACACGCACCGTTCACTCCGTCGCAGGTTTCTGCGACGTCGCACACTCCTGCGGAAGCACGACAGGGAGTCCCAGCGCCTAGAACCCGGTCCGGAATGCATTGCGGCGCTTCGCCTTCTGGACAGTCCACGATTCCGACTTCGCAGGCGCGTCCGGTGTTGCATTCAGTTCCGCACGTGGGAGGAATGCAACGGCCGCTCCCGTCGCAAATGTTCATGCCGTCCGCCCCGCACGAACCACCGAAGTCGACAAACGCATCCTCTGGGCATGCGCCGTTGATGCCGTCGCACGTCTCATCAACATCACACTCCGATGTACCGGGGCGACACACATCGTCGCTGCCCAAAAGCACATCTGCGGGACACGTCTTCGACGCGCCGTCACACATCTCTGCTGGATCGCACACGCCTTGCGAGGCGTTGCACTCCACAGTGGCATCCGCGAGCTCGTCAGGACAGTTCACGGTCATCCCATCGCAGACGTCGGCCACATCACAGAGCCCCTCTGCTTCACGGCAAATCGCACCGTCGACTTTCAGCTCATCGTCGGGGCACGCGAGGCTCGTTCCATCACAGAACTCCTCTGCATCACAAAGTCCGGCGGCAGGGCGACAGACCGTGCCTGGGTCTGCAGGACCATTGGGCTCACAGGTTGGCTCGCCTTCGCACACCAGTGTACCGCGCTCACAGGCGTTCCCTGTCGAACAGGGCGCACTGGGGTCGCACAGATCGCACACACCGCCAACGCAGATCTCGCCGGCATCTCCACATGGAGTCAGATCCGCGACAGGTGCATCCACAGGACACTCCAGGCTTTCGCCATCGCAGGTCTCTTCGGCGTCGCACACCCCGTCGCCGGCGCGACACACTGTGCCTGCGCTACGTGCCTCACCGGTCCCCACACAAACGGGTTCGCCATCCGAACACATGGTCACGCCCGTCTCGCAGAGCGCTTCGGGATCACATGGCTCGCCTTCGCCCTCACACGTGTCGCCCATCGTATCCAAACCAACGTCCATCACGCCGGCATCAAAGGGATCACCATTTCGACCAGGCAGAAGTTCGGGTGGGATCTCCACGATGTCGACACATGAACCCTGCACGCAGGTCTGTGTGACCGGACAGGTTCGATCCCGGCACGGACCCCCGGGCAAGTAGAGCCTCAACACACGGGTTTCACCCCTGATGAATCCGGAGATTGCTCGCGCTTCTGAAATCACGCTGATGCCCGTGGCGTCCGAAACCAAACCTTGTGCGGTCACGCGGTAGATTCGGTTCGCATCGCCGTCCAAAGGCGCGATGACGTGGGTCAGCGGGAAGTTCGACGCGCCTGCAGGAACAGCGTTGTCCGTGACGTAGATCGGCGGGTCGCTGAAGTCGCCATCGTCACGGCCACGGCCTTCAACACGAATACGCACACCTGTGACGTCGCGAACGATTTCGTCCGCTCCGTAGATCTCCACGATGATTTGGGTGGGATCGTCACCGCATCCCAACGCCGCAACCAAGAGCACACTCAACACACGGATTCGCATCACCAACTCACCAAAGCCCTGCTGGCGGGACCGAAGTCCCCCTGCTCTAGGTTGTTGCCTCCGCGGGTCGCAATAATCACCACAGCCACGACAGCACCCACGACAACAGCTGAACTGATCCCCACGATGAGCCCTGTGCGACGACGTTTCGCTCGGTTCGCGCCCATTAAACGGTCCCGCTCCTCTTGGAGTGCGCGCTCGCGTTCCGCCTCTGCCGCAGCAACCGCCGCTGCGGAGCGCTCTTGGTCCTCTTCGAGTGCACGTCGCAACGCTAGAACGCGCGCTTCGACTGTCGGTCGCTCGTTGGATTCCTCGACCAACTCCAAGTAGCGCTCGTACGCAGCAAGCGCGTCAGCGTCGCGACGCAAACGGTCAAGTGCTAGACCCACGTTGTAGTAAAGAGCAGGTCGTGACGTTAGCTCGAGCGCCCGTTGAAACGCGTCGAGCGCAGTTTCGTAGTCACCCGAATCGTAGGCGCGTCGTCCACGCAGAAACTCTGCGCGTCCAATCTCGTCGGCACCTGGAACGCCGTCGTCGGTCGGCTGCGGAACAGCCTCCTGCGCCATCGCCGTTCCCCCCAGCGAGAGCGCCATTGCCAGCACAAGCAAGGATCTCACCCTTCCAGTGTATCCCTGGATCTGTGCATCGTGCACTTTCTCGGTGATTTCGGCATTCTGCGCCCATGCCTGAGACCCATTTCACCACCTGTCCACTCTGTGAAGCCATGTGTGGACTGCGGATCGAGACCGACCGAGGCGAGGTTCAAGACATCCGCGGTGATGAACACGATCCGCTGAGTCGCGGGCACGTGTGTCCCAAAGCTGTGGGTCTTAAGAGTCTGTACGAAGACCCGGATCGTTTGCGTCATCCGATGCGTCGCAACGGTTCGAACTGGGAACCCATTGGCTGGGACGAAGCTCTCGACGAGTCATGCGAGCGTCTTCATCAGATCCAAACCGCGCACGGTCGCGATGCGGTGGGTCTGTATCTGGGCAACCCGAACGCCCACAACCTCGGCTCGATGCTCTTCGGTCCGATGTTGTTGCGAGTCTTGCGGACGAAGAACCGGTTTAGCGCGACGTCGGTCGATCAACTTCCGCATATGTTCGCGAGCTACCAGATGTTCGGGCATCAACTCTTCTTCCCGATTCCAGATCTCGATCGCACCGACTTCTTCTTCATGTTGGGCGCAAACCCGCTGGCCAGTAACGGCAGCATCATGACCGCTCCGGACATCCGACGACGTCTACGCGAGATCAGTGAGCGCGGTCGCGTGGTCGTCATGGACCCGCGTCGCACGGAAACCGCGCGCGTGGCGGACGAGCATGTGTTTGTTCGTCCCGGGACAGACGCGTTCGTCTTGTTGGCGATGGTGCAAACTATCGCGGCCCACGAGAAGCTCGACCTGGGTCGACTGGCGCCCTACTGCGAAGGCCTCGACGAGTTGGTTGCCGCGACCAAGAGCTTTACGCCAGAACGAGCAGCGACGATCAGCGGCGTGGAAGCCGACACCATTCGGCGTATTGCCCGTGAGCTTGCCGACACACCGCGTGCAGCCGTCTATGGACGCGTGGGTGCCTGCACCCAAGAGTTTGGTGGCCTGGTGGCGTGGTTGATTCACGTCCTGAACCTGATCACCGGTCACTTTGATCGTCCCGGTGGAGTGATGTTTCCGACACCGGCGGTCGACGTCATCGGTGCAGGTGGTGGTTTCGGTTTGGGTCGAGGAAGTTTCGGTCGCTGGACGAGTCGCGTCCGTGGGCTGCCCGAGTTTGGTGGCGAACTACCGGCGAGCTGCATTGCCGAAGAGATCAGTACACCGGGCGAAGGTCAGATTCGCGGACTGGTGACCATGGCGGGCAACCCGGTGTTGTCGACGCCCGACGGAGCCGCTCTGGATCGCGCGTTGCCCGAACTCGAGTTCATGGTGTGCATCGACCCGTTCCTGAACGAGACGACCAAGCACGCTCACATCATCTTGCCTCCGGTCAGTCCACTCGAGCGCGATCACTACGATTTGATCTTTCACGCGGTGGCCGTTCGCAACACCACCAAGTTCTCCAAGGCCGTGTTTCCGAAACCCGCGGGTGCAAAACACGATTGGGAGATCTTGCTCGGGCTGATGCGCCGCATCGAATCCCTTCGGCACGGACCACTCAGCCAAGGCGCGTTGCAGGCGCGTGCACTCGAAGCTGCAGGACCGCGTCGTTTGCTCGACCTTGGTTTACGCGCGGGTCCGTACGGTAAGGGCTTCGCCGGTTGGAAGCCCTTTGGTGGTCAGCCCGGCAAACTGACGCTCAAGGTGGTACAGGAGTATCCGCACGGTTTGGACCTCGGTCCGATGATGCCTTCGATGCCGGAGAAGCTTCCCAAGGAGCACCCCAAGATTCAGCTCGCGCCTGAGGTCTTCGTCGACGACCTGCAGCGCTTGGAAGACCGTGAGTCCGTCGAAGAAACGCTTCGGCTGATTGGGCGACGGCATATTCGTTCCAACAACTCATGGATGCACAACGTACCCATGCTCATGAAGGGTCGCGATCGCTGCACGTTGATGATCCATCCCGACGATGCCGAAGAACGCGACATCCAACAGGGCGACAAAGTGCGGATCACCTCACGGGTGGGTTCGGTGGAGGTGAGCGCAGAAGTCACCGACGAAGTGATGCAAGGCGTGGTCAGTCTTCCCCACGGGTTTGGACATCACGGCAAGGGCACGCGACTGCGAGTCGCAGAGCAGCACGCCGGGGTGAGCCTGAACGACCTGACCGATGGCGAGTACTTCGATCGACTGACGGGCACGGCGGCGATCAACGGAGTGCCCGTCACGGTGGCACGCGCCTAGGCCATCTAGGGAACCGAACACCCTTCGGGAATGGTTGCGCCTTGTGCGACGAGCGCGCCGTGCACCGCGGTGAGTTCCGCGACACAGGGCGGCAATGGGTTCTCTTCTCCCTCGCTTTGCGCAGGGGTCATCGAAATGGCGCACATCAGGTTGATCGCGCCCGGATGCTCTGCGGTGCCCGCCGCACTGCAGCACGCGGTCAACGCACGACATTCGGGAGTATCGGGTCGTTGTGCAGGTCGACCACTCTCGTCGATCACCGCAAATCCGGCACCATCGGTGCTCATCAAGATGCGGGTTGTTTGCGGCCCATATCGAAACCGGTACTGGCTTGCATCGTAGATCTCGCGACCGATGCCCATGTCACCACGCCAACCCAGTTCGGAGAGTTCTTCAATGGTGACTTCGTGCGGAATCAGCCCTTCAGGCTCAACAATCAGATCCACAGCGCGACGCACCCTTGCCTGTCGCGGTTCGGTTCCACCCTGATAGTGACGCGCTCGCGCAGCGCGAAGCGACTGTGGTTCGGTCTCTCCTTCCAATCGAAGATGTACACACCGAACCCCTTCCTCACGCGTGGATGGGCAGTCGACTGCACCCACGTACTGCAGCGATACATCCATATCGACCTCTTGCATCGGCGCCGCGAAAAACGCCGATGTCGTGATGCGCGCGGTCTGCGTTTCTCCGCACTGAAAACGACGTTGATGCCACGTGGACACCAGGTTTCCCCACGCCGCGCTCGCGTTGACGAGTTGTTCCGCGTCGCCAAGTGGCCGCACAATCCCGTCCGCCTGCTCTTGCGTAAGCTGTTGCCGCTGCACCATCGCGGCGAGTTGATCGCGCATCGAGGCAGCCCCATCGACACGAGTGACTTTTCCACGAGCATCAAGGTGCACCACCGTGCGCGCTTCGCCGATCGTCGGAATAAGACCGTTGCTGCGAAGACGCTCGCGGTCGCCAGCCTCGAACCGAACACGCGTTGCACTCGCGTCCCGCTCAATCCGCAGCGCGTAGTCTGCTTCCGAAGCTCCTTCCATCGGACGCGAGCCATCCGAGTTCTGACTCGCGGTTCGTTCGACCGAGTAAACGCGCGCCATCAAGTCTTCAGGCCATGCAAACGAAAGCTCGATCGCGGGATCGGAGCACGAAGGCTGCGGAGTGCTTGCCGGCGTCGAACTTGGCGACTGAGAACCTCCGCAAGCGACCAACACCAAGAGTGCAAACCGTGTCATGGCCGCAGACTACCGCAGCGTGCTAGCTGTCTTGTGTGAAGCCAGACGACGAAACGATCGATTGGATTTTCGATGCGACACGTTGGTGGCTAGAGAACTTCACCAACGTGGGTCGAACGCTCTTCCCATCGCCGGAGGATTTTCCGGTCGACATGTCGTTGGATGCGCATGCTCGCGCATCCGCGTTGCTCAACACTGCGATGAAACACACCGGTCTGACGCAGTGGCCCTTTGTGATGAGCTTGCATCAGACACCCAACGTTGCCGACGTGTTGAAGGGCATGTCTCACCCGTTGACGGGTCCTGTCACAAGCGAGACATCGAGCACAACCATTGCTCAGGGCGACCCGTTTCCGATCCCCTACGACCCCGCTCAACTCGACGATCCGGTTGACCTTGTCGCCACGATCGCGCGCGGCATGAGTCACTACATGGTGACGTCAGCCGCAACTCCGTATCCGGGTGAGGAAGAAGACCGCGAGTACTTTGTCGATCTCGGTGCTGTCCTGCTTGGGTTCGGAGTGTTTCTCGCGAACACAGCGTTTCAGTTTCACCAGACCAGCGATGGACTCATGGCGGGCTGGGGCTTTTCGCGGCGTGGTGCACTGTCCGAGTTGGATCTCTCTTACGCGCTGGCACTTGCCGCAACGCTTGCGGACACGCCGGACAAAGCCATCGTGAAGGCACTCACGCGCAATCCCAGAAGCTTCTACAAAACCGCGCGCAAGCATTTACGCAAGAAGCGCAAAGCAGACGTGGAAGGGATCTACGACGACGCCGCTCAACGACGGTCCGTACCGTTAGCGCGCTTTGCTCTCGAGTCTCCACAACTCGTCAGCCAACGTGGCGAGTGCGCGCCTCAACCGGTAGCGGTACGTCCCAAACGGAATCCCGAGATCCGTCGCTGCAGCGCGTTGCTTCACCGCCGGCTCAACATACGTCGCGTTCAGGACATCCGCCCAATCCGACTGCCGTGGCCGCTCCGCCATCGCGTTCACACCGCTTCGAAGATACGCGGCAATCGCTGCCGCATCGCGAGGTTCAGAGACGGAGCGCGCACGAACTAAAGCCGTGCGTTCGAGTGCGGCGGGTTGATGCAGCGCTGCCATCGCGTCTTTGACTGCGGCTTCGAACGTCGCGCGATCCAAGCCTGCGACCGGCTCGAGCAAGCGCTGCACCATCGTGTTGAGCGACGCACTCATCACCTCAGCCGGCGTCCACTCCGACACGTACGAAGCAAGGTCCAGAAGAAAGGGCGCATACGGACGATCGAAAGCTTGAGTTGGCTCTCGAACGATCGGCGTCACCATCATTCGATGTGCTTGCGCGCCCCAGCTCGGCGGAACCATGAAGAACGCGTAGCGCGGGATCGGCGTTGAGCTCGCCGTCACAAGCGGCCCACTCAACATCACTGCACCGATCGCAGGCGAGGGCTGCATATATCCCTCGAGCGCAAAGAACCAACGGAAGACCGACACGCCATGGTGCCCTTCCTCGGGCAGGTCCTTGGCCAGCTCGTACGTCACACGCATCAAGGGATCGGGATCATCGGTCACCGGTACATGGCCGATGACCCCAACCACGTTGCCGGCGATGTCAGACACCACGAAGAACCCTTCCGGGTACATGCGGCGCATGCGACGAAAGCTTTCGACCGCGTCTTCGGATTCGTACTGCGCAATCGCAGCTTCGATGAAGGGGTCGTCGACTTCTTCGGCGCGACGAAGCGTGGTCTCGTCCACGATCGTCAGACCCAGCGCACGAACCTCGGGGCGATCGCGCCGCGACATCAACGCCTGAAGAATCAGTTCACGCATCTGTGCTGGTTCCGCGGTGCTCGCTCGGTCAACCAGCAGGGCAATCGCGCGTTGAGCCAGTCGCGTCAGTTCGTTTGGACGTCGCGCCGACAAGTCACTGTACGCCGCAGAACGTGCCCAATCGTGCGGTTTGAGACGCTGGTCTTCCTGACGCACAAAACTCAGCTTCCGCAGCACCGCAAACGCCGCCAGTCCCTGCTCCTCTCCCAGCATGTGCTGCAGCAGCTCTTGGTCGGTGTAGGGCACGATGCACAGCGCATCGATCGCCTCGCGCAAACTCGTGTCGTCCACGTCGCGCAGTAGCTCTTGCATCAACACGTCGACCACTTCGCCTGGCGCGGTAACGTTGAAGCGATACGCGTCGTCAAGTTGGTAGCTCTCGATCACCAACGCCAACGCGAGTGGGAGCCCGCCCGTAAACTGGATGATCGTGTCGTGGTCGTCTTCGGGAACGTTGGCTGCATCGAGTAGTTGCTTCGCCTCGTTCGTCGCAAACGCGGAGAGCTCCATACCGTGCAGCAACTTCTGCAACCCTATGTTGGAGCGGATTCGCGCCCCAAGTCGCTCACGCGAGGTGATCAACACCAAGAGGCGCGTGCCGGCAGTCGGCAAGAGCTCTTGGAAGAACCACGCTGCAATGCCAGAGATCCGTTCGAAGCCGTCAACAACAACCAAGTCGGCGGTCGTTCCTCGTCCAAACTGCGGAACCTGCTCAGCCAACGTGGCTCGTGTCGTCGCAGGCAACGACGCCTCGCCCGACACCCACAGCACTCGACGTCCCTCGCGCTCGCACTGCGCGCGCAGGTTTGATGCGATGGTTGTCTTGCCGGTCCCGGCAGCACCCACCAGCGTGACCACCCGTGGCGATGTCTCCGCGTCGCGAAGGTGCGCCTGAAGCGTCGCGAGTTCCTGCTCACGTCCAACAAAGCGCTGTTGGGCTTCGCGGTCGACGAGATCCCCCAAGCTCTCGGGGGGATGCAGCTCGTGGACCCTGGCCTTCACCACCGTACGGTACGTCGATGTCGACCCAGTTTCGACATCGATTCGACATCGAAACCACCGGTTATTGCCGGATCCCCCACCTATCGTCGAAATCGTGCGCGCTTGGGTTTCGGTCGGTTTGGTGCCCCTTCTGGGGTGCACCTTGGTTGCAGGTTCTGGCGACTTTCGAGTCGTGGATGACGCGGGGACCGACGCGATCCCCATCGAGTGCATGACCGACGATGAATGTGTCGTCGCCAACGGCGAAGGCGAGTGCAGTGACGGCGTGTGCGCGATCGTCTCGTGCGAAGGCACGTTCGCCGATTGCGACACGCGATTTGATACCGGCTGCGAAGCCGACACGGACTCCTCTCTGGATCACTGCGGTGCGTGCATGGACCGGTGTGATGTTCCGAGTGCGAGCGAGAGTTGTGTAAGCGGCGACTGTCAGATCGACACCTGTCAGATGGGCTTCAACGACTGCAACGGCATCCTTGATGACGGATGCGAAGCGCGCTTGGACAGCCCCGCGACCTGCGGCGACTGTTTCAACACTTGCGACGCGGCCACGCCGGTGTGTGATGCGCGGACCGAACCCTTCACCTGTGTTGAGAGCTGTCCAGACACAGCGGAGCTCTGTGAAGGAAGCTGCGTCGATACGCAGACCGATCCACTTCATTGCGGCGGTTGCGACGCGTGTCCGACTGCACCGCGTTCCACACCCACGTGCGAAGCCGGCATGTGCGGACTGGAGTGCGAATCCGGGTTTGGTGACTGCACCGACGACGCAGGGTGTGAAACCGATACGACGAGCAGCCTCGAACACTGTGGGGCGTGCGACCAGCCGTGTACCGGCGGCAACGCGACGTGGACCTGCACCGGCAGCTGCGAAATCGTCTCCTGCGACCCAGGTTTTGCGGATTGCAACGACGACCCCATGGACGGATGCGAGCAAGATCTGAACACGGCCGACCACTGCGGCGCATGCGGAGCGGTCTGCGCCGACACCTGCCTCGACGGGTTCTGCGATCCGATCATCAACGTCGATGGATACGTCGACCACACGTGTGCCGTTCGGGAATCTGGGCGACTCGAGTGTTGGGGCATCAACTGGCGCGGTGAGATGGGCGACGGCACCAACACTGCACGACCCAACCCAAACTTGGTTCTCAACCCGGACACCGCGATGCCGTTACTCGTTCGTGACGTCGCTGTCGGGTTTCAACACACGTGCGCCATCGACGTCGACGGTGAAATTTGGTGTTGGGGAAGCGGCACCTATGGTGTGCTCGCGAACCCCATCTCGATCTCAAACGTGCCTGTCGAATCGGTCGGCGACGCAGCATTCAACGCGCGCACGTTCACGCAGATCGAAGCCAAGCAGTGGATTACGTGCGCGCTCGACGATGCGCAGCGGGTGTGGTGTTGGGGGCGCAACGACTTTGGACAGCTCGGAATCGGAACAACCGGCAACCTCACGCAAGCCACTCCTGCGCGTGTCGCTGGGTTGGACGTAGATGTCGCGGAGATTGCCGTCGCGGGGTCAGGCGGCTGCGCAAGATTGGTTGACGGCACCATGCGTTGCTGGGGAACCAACACAAACGGCACTGTCGGAGACGGGACGATCGACCCGGCACTCTCCGCCGTTGATGTCGGACTCAGCGATGTGGCAACGATCGCTGCAGGCAACAGTCACACGTGCGCAGCAACAACGGCCGGTGTGCTCTATTGCTGGGGCGCGAACACCTTCAACCAGCTGGGATTGGTTCCTTTGGACGGGATGCGTTCGCCCACGCGCATCGACGCGATCTCCGATGTGACCCAACTGAGCGCCGGAAGCGGACACACGTGTGCAACGGTCGACGGCAACGCGCGTTGTTGGGGCAATCGCAGTTTCGGTGAACTCGGCGACGGCATGCTCACGCCGTCCACGGCCACACCTGTTGCACCTGTGGGTGTTCCGAGTAGCGCGCAACTCTTCGCGCTCTTTCTCCACACATGTGCCATCGACAACGGACGGTTGTGGTGTTGGGGCGACAACAAACACGGCCAACTCGGACGCGAAGCGACCATCGTCCGCACACAACCCGACCTTCCGGTGATGGGGCTGAGCAACGTTAGTTCGATCAGCGCCGGGTTTATTCACGCGTGTGCTGGTGCAGACGGGACAGCGTATTGCTGGGGTCGCGCAGACGAAGGCCAAACAGGAACCGGCGTACGTACGGTCTCGTCTGCAGTACCAGGAGCGCTTGGAACCGGTGCCACGCGTGTCCATGCGGTGAATCGCGCAACCGTGTTGGTGGGACTGGGACAAGCGTACGGATTTGGCGGAAACAACTCGGGGCGACTCGGCAACGGCACGACCGGGACGTTGTCGACACCCGTTCTCGTTGATCTTACGGGCAGCGAAGACGACGTTGGACTCGGCGACAACCACGGCTGTGCACGCCAAGGCACCGAAATCTACTGCTGGGGATCGAACGCTAGCGGACAACTCGGACGAGGCAGCGCAACGCCGAGTATGGACCTGACGCCGGGTGAAGCCGTCGTGTCGGTCGACAACGCAACAGAGCTCGCCGTGGGATCTGCGTTTGCGTGTGTGCTTCGGAGCACAGGACAAGTGAGCTGTTGGGGCGAGAACAGTTCCTTGCAACTCGGTGCCGATGCTCCGACTGACTCCACAACACCGATGGATGTACCGGGTGTGGACAACGCGATCGCGATCAGCGCAGGTCACGTTCACGCGTGCGCGATTCAAGAGGGAGGGATCGCAGGTCAGGGCCAGGTTATCTGCTGGGGCAGCAACGGCTCAGGCCAAGTCGGTAACCCGGGAACCGCTGGACCGACCGCGCCGTCCGCCGTTCCCGGGTTGGCCGATGCGGTGAGCGTGGGCACGTACAGCGCGCACTCATGTGCTGTGCGCGCAGATGGAAGCGTGTGGTGCTGGGGTCGCAACACGAACTACGAGTTGGGCAACGGCACCACGGACGACACCCGGACGCCGATGCAGGTGTTGGGCATCGACGACGCCGCCGAAATGGGTAGCGGCGGGTTCGATACGCAAACCACGTGTGCGATTCGTTCGGATCGAACGGCTGTGTGTTGGGGTGCGTGTTGGAACGGAGCATGCGGAACCGGAGCACCCCTTCGGCGGCCGACTCCTGAACTGGTAAGGGGGTTGTGATGCGCGTTGTGCTCTTGGTGTGTTGTTTGAGTGCGTCGATGGCGCATGCGCAGGATCGAATTGCCGAAGCCCGTGAGGCGTTCGAAGAAGGCTCGGCCGCGTTCTCTCGAGGGCAGTTCGCTGTTGCACTCGACCGCTTTGCGCGCGCCTACGAACTCGCGCCGCGAAGTGAACTGCTCTACAACATCGCGACCGCGCACGATCGTCTTGGCCATGCCGAAGACGCGCTGCGCTACTACCGGGACTACCTCGAAGCCACGCCAGACGCGCAGAACCGTGACTACACCGAGTCGCGGATTGGCGTGTTGGAAGAGCAGATTGCTGCTGCGGCTGCAGACGAGCCGGAGGAAGATCCTGTGCAGGTCGCGGTTCCAGTTGAGCCGGAGAGCAGCGCGAACATTGGAGCGATCACACTGATTGCGGTGGGTGGAGCGAGTGCGATTGCTGCAGCGATCACCGGAGGACTTGCGCTATCCCAACGAGGCGACCTGGATGACGCGTGTCCAATGGGCGACTGCGGACCGGATCGGCGCGATGATCTGAACCGGTTGGATCGGCTGACGATCTCGACGGACGTGATGATCGGGATTGCAGCGGCAACGGCAGTCACGGGAGTGATCTGGTTGCTTGTGGGCGGTGACGACGATGACGATGTTGCGTTGGATGCGAGTGGAGTGCGGGTGCGTTTCTGAGAGGAAGTAGCCACCTCTCCTTGGCGTACCAATTCTGGTGCTGCTGCGTTCACCGGCGATGCGATCTCTCGCAACACTCGGTCTTCTGCTGAGTGTCAGTGCTCGTGCTCAGCAACCAATCGATATCACGATCTCGATGTCGAGTTCGTTGGACACCCCATCGATGCGGCAGCGAATTCCTGCTCTCCGAACTCGTGTTCGCGACTGCGTGGGTAGCTTGGATGCTACGTGGCGCTTTCGCGCAGTGTTTCGGGACGGACGGGTCAGTGACGTCGTGTTGCAGCGAACGGTTCCGGACGTATCGCGACGCACGCAGACCCAGTGCATCCGCGAGGTTCTTGCTTCCATCGAGCTGCCTTCAGGTTCTGGAAGACTGCAGGTTCACATAGCCTCACCTCCTCCGAATCTTGAGCACCAAACCGTGGGCGAACTGCGAGGCCCTCGCGGCGAACGGCTTGGACCAAATGGGCCAAACGAATTCGGGTTCGACCCCGACCAAGTCCGACAGAGCGAGTTGGCGAATCAATTCAGTCGGACACTTGAACGACTTCACGGAACGCACTCGACCCACGTCGAGGTTGGAACGATTCGCGGAGCCCGTGCGTCCACGGTGCGTCGAGTGGTGCGTCGTCAACGTCGTGAGCTTCAGGAGTGTTTCGCTCGTCGGACGCAGGAAGACATCGACGTGAAGATCGTGATCCGCGCAGGGAACGTAGTTGAGTCGACGAGTGAACAGTCGACGCAAACGGCCGTGTGTGTGCTTGAAGCGACGCGTCGGTGGCGATTTCCGGCGCGGGTCAGTACGACCGTCGTCGTGCCGCTCACGTTTTCGTGGCGGCAGACCCCTGCAGCGACGATGCGCTAGTCCCAGAACCATCTTCGCGGACCCGGCAGAGCTGGATCTGAATTTTAGTGGGAGACGTGGAGGCTCGGAGCCTGCAGAGACATTTCCTTCCGGTCTCCTACGCAACAGCGAGTGAACTCATTTTCGATTCAGTTTATGTTTCGCAATGCGCATCTCTTGTTCGGCGAGGCAAACAGCTTCGTGCACACGGGTCGAGCTGAGTTTCAAGCGCTACCGAGGATCGACAACGTACTCCGCGCGCGTGCTCACTCCTTCATCGACCATCACATTTTGCATCAGGCTGCGGACACAAGTGTCTTGCTGTTGGCTAATTGCGGGTGAGACGGTGTAGTCCTCAATTCGTCCTGACGTTCCAACGATCAACATGAACGTGGTGGGATCGGCACCGCGCAAGCACTCCACCATCTGCGAACCAGCTTGGTCGGACAACTCTGCGACAACATCGGCGCGTCGTTCGGCCGTGGTCGCGATCGGTTCGGGCTCGCTGTTACGCAAGCAGGTGTCCTGCTGACACACGTAAATCGCTCGTTGCCCACATCCCATTGCTGCCCAGGTATGTCGGCCATCGATTTCCACGAGGTCGACTTCGCCCACAGTGCATCCGTACTCCGCAGCATGCCGTAGCGAGATCGAGTCCTTGGCCTGCTGCCGCACACAGCTCGTCAACAGAACGAAAGTCACCAGCCAACGCATAGTGCGCTCGTACCAAGGTTGTTCACCGCGACGCAAGCGTGCTGAGACTGCAGATCAGCGAGTGCCCAGAGCTAGCGTGTCGAGTGCCGACGCGATCTGATCCAGCACTTCGAGTCGCAACGTCGTTCCGAACTCCCAGGTCTGATCGTCGTGGCCTGCGAGAACCGACACGCTCTCGTTGTCGTTGCTCCAGTGCACCGGCAGGCCAAGCAACGTACCGATCTGGAGCGATCCATCTTCCCACCGCGTCTCGCGCACCTTTGCGAACTGCGCGACTTGCGACGGCGGAATCAACACGTTGATCTCGAAACTCGCAGTACCGATCTTCAAGTTGATCGAACGGACTCCCTCATCCTCGTACAGCTCTGCATTGACGGAAGCGACGGGCAGTGGGTCCGCACTTGGAACCTTTGTATCGAGCGGGACCCAACGGAGTTTGTCCGACGGACACCAGTGCAGGTTTGGCTTGAGATCATCGGCGGCGTCCAGAACCCCTGCGGTCACCCAAACCGAACCGACTTGATCGTCATAGTCGAGAAACAAAGGACTTCCGCATCGCCCGCAGAAACCGCGCTGTGCTCCTGGCGAGGAACGAAACACCTGCGGGCTCGTTCCGGTCCATCGAAGAGTCGACGTTGCGAACCGGACAAACGTCTGTGAGCCCGCGCCTCCATGACGCCGACACATGCTGCAATAGCAGTGCGTGACTTCGTGCGCGTTGCCGTTCGCTTCGAACGAAACGTCACCGCACAAACATCGTCCGAGCCAAAGCTTCATACGCGAACGGAACGCTACAGCTCGATGATTTGGCCCCAGCTTTGCCAGACTTCGCCTTCTCGCTCGGTCCAGGTCACTAGGTAGAACGCACCGCTCAAGTGCGTCACCGATGGTGCGTACGGGAGTCCCACGCTTCCCAACGTATTGATCTCGCGCGGCGTATCCAACGTGGGTGGATCACCGGCGGTGTACGCGGCCACCCACAGCGCGTCCGCAGTGAATCCACTCTGGTCGTCGGTCCACAACACGGCTCCGCGATCGCCCTCACCGGCTTCCACGTACGGTACACCCACGGAACCTGTCGCGATGTCGGTGCTGTCTACCGAACCCACCTGCATCAGTCGCGCAGTCCCGTTCGCAGTCCCGACACGCACCCCGGCTACGATCGAATCGCCATGCGCAACCAGTCGTCCTGCGTTGCTCGCAACAAATCCTTCCTGCAACAACACAGGGTCGGTTTCGCCAGGTGCCAAGTACACAGCCTGGTCGTTGTCGTCGATGGTCTCGCTCCAGGTGAAGTGCAGTTCCGACCCCACAGCAAGCAGCGAACCGCCCGTTTGGTCCGCCATGCTCGGCGCAGGCTCAAGCGCATCACCGGCGAACGCCGCACCATCGTGATCCAACTGCTGCGCGTAGAACTGAAAGCCGACGCCTTCGATCCCGCGCAAACCGCTCAACCAAAACCCGCCATCTCGTGCTTGGAGCTCCGGAAACCACACGGTCGTGTCGAGCACTTCACCTTCGCGCATGCTCGCGTACATCTGCTCGTCGTCGCGCGCGGTTCCGTCGAGCTCGAACGTGCGCGTCCACGTCGTGATGGTCCCGGTGCCTTCGTCGCGCTGCCACGCAAGCACGAGCGACTCTGATCCCAACGCAATGGCTCCGTCGATATCGTTCGGCTCTACGGCTTGCGTCACCGCGATCGGATCCCCGATCACGTTGCCACCGCAGTCCAACGACAAGAGAACGATGTCGAACGCGCTGCCTTCTTCTTCGTCAACCGTCAGGCTGACCCACATGCGTTCGCCATCGAACGCCGCCGCAGGGTGCAGTTGTGTTTGTCGCAAGCCAGGCGCCAACAAGAACGGAACGGTCTCGCTCAGAACATCACAGGCAACGGGACCTGCATCCGTCGGAACATCCGGCATCGCGGTGTCCGGCATCGATGTGTCCGGCATTGCAGTGTCGGGCATCCCGGAGTCCGTCCCGGCATCCATCGTTGCATCGTCATCCCCACACGCGACGAGCACGAGCGTCGCCAAGACAAGCCACTTCATGCACAAGAGCCTGACCGTTGAAGTCAGCAGGCGCGACGTGTCGCGTGTGGTCGCTCAACGCTACGTGGAACGAGCCGTCGCTAATTCACATGGGATGAGAAGAGATGGATGGGCGCTTCCGTTGTCAGTTCGTCCAATCCAATGCTCTGGATCGGCGATTGCGCCGAATCCGCGCGCAAAATCCGCTCACCTGCGTAGATCGGCCCGGACCACTTTTGCGAACCATCACTCGCTCGACGAGCAAACCCGCTCTCAGGTTCTTCGTCCACTTGCTCACCCGCGATGAGGAAACTCTCCCCCAAGGAACCCTGGCTGATCAGGAACAGCCTTGGCGTCACGCTCGTGTCGAAGGGGCCAACAGGCAACACACTCTTCACCAACGCAGCCAACTCACGAAAGTGCGAGACTCGCCCGCCCTCTCTTCGAACCGGCGTGTGGTAAACGACGTCAACGCCAAACGCTACGACGGAGTCAAACGGCGCAAGCGGCATGCCGTAGCCAACAACGGCATCCAGGCGGAGTGCAAGTGCGGCGAGAGACGCTTTGGGTGTGGCTCCGCGTTGAGTTCTTTCGACTTCTAGATCGAAGGGAGTGTCACATTCAATGCACGCGTCGATGGCGGAGTCGCGCCCCTGCGACGCCAACCACTCAACCTGCGCAATCAAGAGTTCGTCGCACTCACGACACACCAGATCGGCGGTGCGGGCCTTGATGACGACGTTGATCGCATCCCAACTTTCAAGCACTTGCGTGGCACTTACAGCCCATCCCAAGACAAGCTTCGCAACGGGATACTCATCGAAGACTGCTAACTCGTGCGGCCATTTCATGCCGGAACGACGGTGGGCATGTCTATGTGTCGCAAAAGATTAACGACGACGACGGCGAGGCACTGGTCGACGACGCGGATTGCGCACGGGAACCAGCTGCGGAGGCGGAGCAAGCAACTCGCTCAACGCTTCGAGAGCCTCTCGGACAGAGTCGCGAACCTTGTCGGTGAGTGACTTTTCGCGACTCTTTTGAGGCTTCTCACTCACATAACCATGATGGGTGCCCTCACGGAGTTGTCAACAGCTGTGTACCAACTGTGCACAAATGTCATGGGATCGGCCAAGATCGGCGTAGATCGCCGGATTTCGCCCAAAGATTGCCCACTTCAATTGCTTGGCTGTACGGTGTTCAAGTGACACGCCCCTCCATCATCCCGCCTGGGGGACGCTCGCTCCGACCGGACGAGCAAGCCGGGTTGGTGGAAGAGATGGCCGACATCATCGAAAAGAGCCACCTCTTCAAGTCGCTCAGCCCTGAGGCGCGCGGTGAAGTACTCGAGTCGGGCTACGTGATGAGCTACGGCGACGGCGACATCGTCATGAAGCAGGGCGATCCCGGCGACACGATGTACCTGATCATGCGCGGCAAGGTTCGCGTCGAAACGGAAACACCGGGTGGCAAGGTCCAACTCGCTGAGCTGGGACGGGACGCGTGCGTCGGCGAAGTCGCGGTGCTCACGGAACAGAACCGAACGGCGACAGTCACAGCGATTGGCGATGTCGACGCCGTTGCGTTTGCGAAGCACCGCGTGATGCGCGTGTTGGACAAACACCCGAAGGTTCGTCAGATCCTCGAGTCGATCGTGCAAGCGCGCGCCGAAGACACGATCGAAAAGATCATCGGTTGAAGCCCGAAGGAGGTTCGTCGTGCACGTTCATCTGATCGGCGTCTGCGGCACCGGCATGGGCGCACTCGCAGGTTTGCTCGCCAACGCAGGACACCGCGTGACCGGAAGCGACCGCGCGTTTCATCCACCGATGGGGCCCGCACTCAAAGCATGGGGCATCGAAACCATGCCTGGCTGGGATGCAGCGAATCTCGACCCGGCACCCGACCTTGTGGTTGTCGGCAACGTGTGTCGACGCGACAACCCGGAAGCCCGTGCCGCGATCGACCAGGGCATGCGCTACGCGTCGCTACCCCAAACCATGGAGGAGCTCTTTCTGAAGGAGCGCAAAGGCTTCGTCGTGGCAGGCACGCACGGCAAAACCACGACAACAAGTTTGCTCGCACACGTGATGCGCGAAGCCGGTCTCGATCCCGGAATGTTCGTCGGTGGGATTCCTCGCAACTTCGACGTGTCGTTCCGATTGGGTGGTGAGCAAAGCCCGTTTGTCTTGGAAGGTGACGAATACGACTCCGCCTTCTTTGAAAAGAAGCCCAAGTTCTGGCGCTACAACCCCTGGGGTGTGGTGTTGACTTCGATCGAGCACGACCACATCGACATCTACCCGGACGAGAACTCGTACCTCGACGCGTTCCGCGGGTTGGTCGCGCGTATTCCCGACGACGGGATCCTGATGGCGTTTGCCGGCGACCCACGCGTTCGCGAACTGGCTCAAGAAGCAAAATGTCGCGTGCGGTTCTACGCGTTGGAAAGCGACGACACGGGATCGGTCAGCCCGATCTGGATGGGTGCACTCGCCAAAGGTGGCCCACGCACAACACCCTTCGACTTGTACGGCGGTGGCACGTTCCTAGGTCGTGTGACCAGCCCGATGAGCGGAGCGCACAACGCGCGAAACGCCATCGCCGCGATTGCTCTGGCGTCCGAAGGCGGCGATGCAGACGTTGCGACTGCCATGAACGCGATCGGAACCTTTTCAGGAGTCCGACGACGTCAGGAACTGCTCGCGGTCGCTGACGGTGTGCATGTGTACGAGGATTTTGCGCATCACCCCACGGCTGTCCGCGAAACACTCGCGGGTATTGCCGCGCGGCATCCCGAAGGTCGCGTGATCGCTGCGTTCGAACCACGGAGCGCCACAGCGTCACGACGTTTGCACCAAGCGGAATATCCCGACGCGTTTCGCTCCGCTGCGGTGTCGCTTCTTGCACCTGTGGGTCGTCCGGAGATCGGCGACGACGAACGCTTGGATACCGCCGCGATTGCTGAGTCGATTCGCAACACCGGACGTGATGCCCACGCGTGCGCTTCGATCGATGAGGTTGTGCAGCGAATCCTCGACGCTGCACGCCCAAACGACGCGTTGGTGTTGATGAGCAACGGTCACTTCGGTGATATCTACGACCGCATCATCGTCGAACTGACCAAGCGTTCGTTACGCGCCTCATAAACGTCGTGAACACTCCTGAGATTCTGAGCACCGCGCGAAAGGTGGCCCAAGACGCCGCCGCGATCGCGCTAAGCGGATACCGCGCCGATCCTGAGATCAAGAAGAAGGGCACGATCGACTTGCTGACCAAGTACGACTTGGCAGCCGAGAAGAGCATTCGTGAAGGCCTGGCTGCAGCGTTTCCCGATCACGAAATCGTCGGCGAAGAAGGCGAAGACCAAACCAGCGGCGAGCGACCAATTTGGTACGTCGATCCGATCGACGGCACGACGAACTTCGCACATGGCCATCCCTTCTTCTGCGTGTCGATGGCGTTGTGGGCGCAGGGCATGGGCCAAGTCGGCATCGTCATCGCACCGGCTCTCGACGTGACGTGGGAAGCCGCACGCGGACACGGCGCACGTCGCAACGGCGAACCGTGTCGGGTCAGCACACGCAATGCGTTGGTCGATGCGCTCTGTGCAACAGGCTTTCCCTACGACCGGTGGACCAACCCAGACAACAACCTGCGCGAACACGCCGCATTTCTAAACTGCACGCGGGGGATTCGGCGATGCGGCTCAGCTGCGATCGATCTTTGTCTGGTGGCAGAAGGCACCTACGACATCTACTGGGAGCAACGACTCAACCCGTGGGACATGTGTGCAGGCGCATTGATCATCGAGGAAGCGGGCGGACAACTCAGCGACTACGAAGGACAACCTGCCGATCCACGAAGGGGTCGTTTGGTCGCTACCAACGGCGTTCTGCACGACGCCGCATTGGAGGTACTCCGCAAAGCCCGCTCGACTTGATGATCGCTCCTCCGTCGCCAATGCTGCGGCGCATGGACAAAGCGCTCGCCCTTAGTCTTCTGTTCGCCTGTGCCGACTCCGAACCGCCGACGTGGAGTGGCGAAGCCCAACTCGAAACCAGTGCAGTCGAAACCAGTTCGCTGACGCTTTCGTGGGGCGATGCGAGTGACAACGAAGCGCTTGAGGGTTTCCTCATCGAACAAGACGGCGACACGCTCGCGGAATTGGGTGCCGATGTTCGCGAGCACCAAGTTGCAGGGCTTGCCGACGCAACAACGTACTCGTTCACGATCATCGCCAAGGATGCGACCGGTAATCCGAGCGAGCCGCTTCACGCAGAAGCCACCACGTTGGATGGAACCCCGCCGAGCTTTGAAGCCGGCGCCCAGGTCATCGCGGTACCCAACGAAGATGCAACGCGTGTGACCATTCGTTGGCCTGAAGCGACGGACAACGTCGGTGTGGCGCGGTACGAAATTCAACGCAACGGCGAACCCGCGGGGCAGATCAGCGATGCAACCACCATCGAGCTCGAGGGCGGCGCAGATGCGATTCAGGTGTTTGCGGTCGATGAGCGTGGCAACACCTCCGTACCCATCGGTTCGGCGGGCGATGCAGCTGCGCGCACCGAGATCGCGGCCACCGATGCACCCGAGCCCGGTGCACATCCAGATATGGCACCCGTGATCCAGTTGAGCCCCGCTGTTCAGCGCACGCTCCAACGCACGCAGCATTCGCCGATCAACCGTCAGCTGAAGATCACTCCGATGCTGCAGCTCCCGATGCGTTAGCGAACGATCAGACGCGAGCCTCTCAAGGTGACGTCGACTTGGCGTCTCTCCACCACGCGCCCATTTTCGAGTAGCTCGACACGATGACGTCCGACCCGAAGCCGAATCATGGTGACCGGAGTTTCGCCGTAGTCACGTCCACGAATCCTCACGTGTAGAGGCGGTCGGTTTGGCGTGAACACGCTGAGCTCGCCGATTCGTTGTGGCCCACGCATCGCGGCCACCATCATCTCCGTTGTCTCGAGCGTCTCGGGTTCGGATTCAGTTTCGGCCTCAGCATCGACCTCATCTACAGGCGACGCATCGATGACAGCAGTCGACGCACTCGCATCCAAGTCCGCGTCGACAGTCGGTGGAGATGACGTCGCCACAGGCTGCTCGGACGCTTCATTGCCGGACTGCAGCATCCACACCCCGAACACCAACCCGGCTCCGAGCATGCCGGTAAGCAACGCGATCAACACCGGCGAACGCGGCTTGCCGGGTAACGTCGGACTCGCTGGTGTGAGATCGGCACGTGGTCGGTCGCGCACACCCGACACCAGTTGCTGGCTGTGCTGCCGCTCGATCGGCATCAACTCTTCGAGCAGTTCAGCGATCTCACTCTCGCCCATGGGTACGCCCCATGAACTGGCAAAGCGGTTGAGATCTTTCGCGAGTGCACGCGCGGTGGGGTAACGCTTGTCGACGTCGCGCTCGAGCGCCCGCAACACTACGCGGTCCAGTTCGGGCGGCACGCCTGGGGAGACACTCGAAGGCGCCGGAATCGGACCTTCGAGAACAGCATGCATCGTTCCCGGCTCGGTGCGCTTTCGAAACAAGCGCCGCAGCGTCAGCGTCTCCCAGAGCACGACACCCAGCGCCCACACATCGGTGCGACGATCGACGTGCTCGTCGTTGAGCTGCTCGGGGCTCATGTACGCGAGCTTGCCTTTGAGGGCACTCGACAAGGTCTGATGCATGCGGCCAGTCGCATGCGCCACACCAAAGTCCACGACCTGAAGGTTTCCATCCCAGGTCACGAAGAGGTTTTGGGGTGACACGTCGCGGTGCACGACCTGCAGTGGCTGCGAAGTCTCGTCGAGCAATTCGTGCGCAGCGTGCAGTCCTTCGGAGGCCTGCGCGGTCAGTCGCGACGCGAGCAAACAACGCTGCGCAACCGGAAGTCCTCCTTCGGTGAGGCGCTGGCAGAGTTGCGCAACAGACACGCCCTCCAGGAAGTCCATCGCGAGGTAGTACTGGCCGTCGACAAAGCCGACGTCGAAGACGCTGCACACCCGCGGGTGTCGAATGCGCGACACCAAGCGTGCCTCGTCCAAGAACATCTCGATGAACTGGCGATCCTTCGCGAGATGCGCGTGCACGCATTTGAGCGCAACGAGTTTGTCGAACCCTGCCGGACCGACGAGACGAGCCAGGTAGACCGTCGCCATGCCTCCCGAGGCAACCTCGGCGCAGATCTCATAGCGGCCGATGCGTTCGGGCAGCACGGCTCAGTCTATCAACATTGGCTGGCCGAGCCGTGCGTCGCGGTTGTTCTTCGCGAACACGATTCCTCCCACCGTTCCACCCACGGCCAACGCGACAATGCCCGCGATCGCCGCACCGATGATGATCCTGCGACGCCGTGTGTTGTCGTTTGGCGTAGTCGTCACAGCAGTCTCGGCTTGCGCCTGACCGACCGTCTCTGTCGTCTGCGCGGGTTGCGCCGCTTCAGCGACTTCGTTGACCGAACCCGCGCGAACGATCGGGTTCGGTGCATCCGCACTGCCCCACCGTTCCAACACTGCGTTGTTCGCACGGAGTTCTGCCCACACCTCGACTCGTTGTCCGGGACCAAGCGGCACCGCAAACGATCGTTCGTCGGTCTCCAACACATCGGCGCCCACTCGCACAAAGAGTCGCGTCCCAGTACTCGCACTCACCGAATCATCCACTCGAACCTGCAGGCTCAGTCCGGTTTCAACCTCGCGCGTTTCCACGGACACCGAAAGCCGAGGAGTGTCGAGTTCCTGCAGCAGTTGCGTGAGTTCGCGCGGGACCGTTTGGTCGAACTGATAGTTCGGATCCAATGCGTCCAGAACGCGCAGTGCAGCCCTCACCGCGTCCATGTCGCGTGAGACGTGGGCTAGACGTGCGCGCGCGGCGTATAGGCGCACCATCGTTTCGCGATCTTGCACATCGACGGAGTTGAGCTTCGCCGTCGCTTCGTCGAGCTCCCCGATCTGCAGATGCTCCACGGCCTCGTCGATCGCATCCGCGTTCGCCACCTCGGTTCCCACCAAAGTGAGCACCACCACCAACCAACCCCAACGCATCACGACTTCTTCCTCGGTCGTTCGATGCCGTATTGGTCCAAACGTTTGATCAGCGTGCGGCGAGCAATACCTAGCTTTTCTGCCGCTTTGGTTTGGTTGCCGTCGCACGCCGCTAGTGCATCCACGATGCGCTGACGTTCAATTGCATCCAACTCGGACTTGAGCGAACCATCTTGGGGTCCACCCTGACCGCGCACTTCGGCCGGAAAGTGTTTCGGCACAATCGGCCCGTCCCCTGCGAGTACGGTGGCACGTTCCATCGCGTTGCGAAGCTCACGCACGTTTCCGGGCCAGTCGTACGTACGCAACAACGACAACGCTTCGTCGCTCAGCGCGGGGGGAGGCGGATCCGAAAAGCGACGGATGAATGCTTTCGCCAAACTTTCGATCTCGTCGCGCCGTTCACGCAGCGGGGGAATCGCCAAGGTGATGCCGTTGAGTCGAAAATAGAGATCCTCTCGGAACTCACCCGCCGACGCCGCCTTCTTCAAGTCACGGTGCGTCGCTGCGACGAACCGCACGTCGATCTTCCGCACGGATCGACCACCGACGCGACGCACCTCGCGACTCTCCAGCGCACGAAGCAGCTTTGCTTGCGCAGCGCCAGGCAGGTCACCGATCTCGTCGAGAAATACCGTGCCGCCCGCTGCGCACTCCAGCAGACCAGGCATGGCTTTGGTCGCACCTGTGAACGCGCCTTCTTCGTGACCAAAGAGTTCGCTCTCAACCAAGTTCTCCGCGATCGCCGAACAGTTCAGTCGCAGGAAAGGGCCCTTCGCTCGCTTGCTGTTGGCGTGCAGGTACTCCGCCACCAACTCCTTACCGGCACCCGTCTCACCCGTGATCAGCACGGACAGTTCGCTGGGCGCAACTTGAGCGGCGAGCCCGTAGAGCTCCTTCATCGCTTCGTTGACCACGATGCGACCTTCGCCGATCGCTGCGGGGTCCGGTTCGCCCAGATCGCGCACGCGATACACCACAATGCCAACGTCACCGAGCTCCATCACGCGTCCGACAGGAATCGGAACGGCAACACCAGCATCGATGGCTTCACCATCGATCTTGGTGCCGTTGGCACTACTCAGGTCAACGACACGCAGCGTGGGTTGAGTCAGTAGCTTGGCGTGCTTCCGACTCAACGAGGGCGAGTCGATAGTTACGTCGTTGTCTGACGAACGTCCGATGGTCACAGGTTCTCCTTCGCGCAAGGGATGCTGTGCATGAGCAGCACCCGAAATCACGACCAGGGCCAGTTCCCCCGACGGCTCCTCCGCTAGACGGACGGTTTCGTCATCGGACATGGCCGAAGCCTACCATTGGGTGAGGTGAACTTGAGCGCTCTACTCGAGCGGCGGCATGCAACCGACGGTCACGTTGTCGAAGTGGTCGCAGGCCGCTGCTTCGTCTGCGCCAGGGCAACACACATTTGCCTCGCCGCAGTACGCGTATGCGGATCCGAGCGCACATACCGGCATTCCATCCGTTCGTACGCAACGACCCGATTCGCAGGTCTCACCCGATGAACAACCACCACCACTGGCTGTGCCCATCACGACGTGCACCTCGTCCCGAGGCACTTCCACCAAGAGTGTTCCCTCGGCCACACGCTCACACGTATCGCCGTCAACCGCCGTTGCGTGGAAACAGTAGTCGCCAGAATCGAGTACCGGGATCGTTCCGGCCGGTGCTGCCGGTTGGATCTGATACGGACCGCGCACAATGTCGTCGAGGTCTCCAGGACAATCGATGATGACGTCACGCACGTCGACGAAAACGAACACGTTGTCGCTGTTGTCCGACGGGTTCTGGAACGAGGCTGTCCACGCGGTATCCACCGGGCCGTAGCAGCCCGCGACAAGCAATAGAACAAGCCAACGCACGAAACGAATCGTACCAGAACCGGCAGTGATAGATTCGCCGAGGTGACGGCGATGGGAGACAGGCTCGGCGAGTGGACGCTCGACGAACTCATCGGCAAAGGGGGCATGGGTCGAGTCTTTTTGGGACGCGATGCAGCCAACGAACTGCGCGCGGTCAAAGTCATCAAGAAAGAGGACGCCGAGTGGCGACAGATGCGCTCGTTCGTCGACGAAGCGATGGTGGCGATTCGACTTCAGCATCCCAACATCGTCCGTACGTTCGAGCTCGGGGAGGAACAAGGCACCTTCTTCTTGGTGATGGAGTACGTCGCAGGGTGCTCGCTGGACGTGCTGCTCGATCGCATGGTGACGCGAGGCAAGGGGATCGATCCCGGCCTCGCCGCGTGGGTCGTCGCAGAGGTTGCAGCGGGCTTGGAACATGCCCACGCAAGCGACGTCATCCACCGCGATGTCAGCCCGCACAACGTGCTGCTCGGACCGACCGGTGACGTGAAGCTGACCGACTTCGGCATCGCCAAAGCCACAGGTCGAGCGGAGCGCACTCGCACAGGTGTGATCAAAGGGAAGATCCGGTACATGGCGCCGGAACAAGCGCGCGCCGAAGAGGTCGACGCACGCACCGACGTGTACTCGCTGGCACTTGTGCTCTGGCAGATGCTCACCATGCGTCGTCCTTTTGAAGGCCTGGGAAAGTCCAAACTTCTTCGCGCGGTGCAGCGTGGTGGACTGCAACCACCCTCCGCGTTCGCCGAAGACATTCCTCTCGCACTCGAAGCCACCGTGATGGCTGCGCTTGCGCCCGACCGACAACTGCGTCCGCCGAGTGCAGCTGCGTTTGCTTCGCGTTTGCGCCCTGTCCTGCCACCCGCGCGTGAAGCCGTTGCCGCTCTCACCACACTCTTGTTCGACTTCACCGGACACGAGATGCAAACGGCGTCGCTGCGGACGGCGCCGAAAGACGATGACGGCGCGACACGCGATGTCCGTCGCCCGAAACCACCGCATATCTCAGCCGAGATGACCAAACGTTGGACACGCAACGTCGATGTACCGAAGCCAACCCCACCGAGCGAAGACGTGTGGTCGATTAGCGGCTCCGAAGGAGGCGCGATGCCCACGACGAGCGGGGAGGTTCCACTCCCGGACAAACCAAGGATGGGCACCGGGGTTGTCGCGGGAGTGTCGTTCGTCGTGGGCATCGTCATCGCCGGGGTGGTTGTGTGGTTGATGAGTGGTTAGAGAAGAAGCATCGCGCCGAGCTGTAGCTTGGCTTGGTTCGCGCTGAGGTTCGCGTCGTCCTCGTAGACGCGGTGCATCTGCCAACCCATTTCGAGCATGACGGCCACGCGTTCGTTGACGTGCAGTTGTGCGCCCGCAAGTGCGCCGACGTTGAAACCGAGCATCGTGATGTCGCTCGAGTCTGGGAAGTAGGCCGAGAAGCCGACCGGAATCGCGCCGTACACTTCGAGGTTCATCCCGCCCAGATCCAAGGTCGGTCCGATGCGCAGCATGACGCCGGCATCGATGCCGAGGTCGCGACCGTCGGCGCCGTCGGCTTTGTACGCATCGAACTCCGCAAACGGGCTGATGTGAAGAAGGTCGCCTGCGGGGACTTCGAAACGCAGACCGACCCCAATCGTCGGATCGAGATCGAAGTCTCCCTCGAACCCGCCCTGCTCTGCAGTGCCTTGGCCTCCGAGACCCGCTGCGAAGTATGCGCCGACCCGTGATTGAGCCTCGGCTACAGAACCGAGCATCAAAACCATCGCCAACACCGGAAGAACTCTCATGACACACTCCTTGTGAAGTTGCGTCAGTACAGAGCACGACTCGATCCACCCTGGATCCACGGGGAATTCCGCTCAGTTGTGCACACCGATCACGAAGTGCAGTCAGGGCGTGCACAACTGGCCTTTGGTCAGCAGCCGCTTATGTGAAAGCGCCTTGGCTGAACGAACCGCATCTCGTGGTTGATGATGTACTCCAGCAAACCCAGGTACACGTCTTCAGGCGGATCGGGTTCGACGTCTTCGACCAGCGTGATCGGGAACTCACGCTCTTCGGAATCGAACGAAAGGGCATGTCGGTGCCAAGAGCGCTCCAGTTCTTGGCGCGCGTCGTCCGAAAGCGAGTGCCACCAGGTTCGAGCCTCGGCTGGAATCACGCAACGAGGCTCCGGTAGAGGTCGCGCGGATCCATGAGCTCGGGCAGCGTCGACATTCCGCCATCGTTGAGTTCAATCAACGCCCACGTGTCGTCCGTCAAACGCGCGACGTCTGCAGTGAAGAAGGGCGAGTCGATCGCGCTGAGGTACGCGAACGTATCCACGGGTGGAGGTTCGGCGTCGATGTCGTGGTAGGGCGCATGCGCAACGATTTCCCCATTCCACACAAAAAGACGATGCTCGTCGTGAACCGGTCGTTCAGGCATCCGGTACGGCAACGTCGCCAAGGGCAATACACTTCGAACGACGAAGCCCCCTTCGAAACGATCACCACGCGCATCAACCAACCCGTGGCACACCGCGACGAACTCCTCTTGCGTGGCGTCTGCGGGAATGAAGCACGCATCCAGCCACTGCTCTTTTGCGGACTTGAGGTAGTCCTTGATGATCCACGGTCCCTGCAGGCTCCGCGACGCCTCCCATGCCGCGATGGGGTCGGTGCCCTCGGTCCACCTCGTGGGAGCAGTGTGCTTGTGTAGCGCCTCGTACCAGTTCGGTACGTACGCGGCCGTTGCCATCTCTTCGGTGTTCACGACGAACGACTCGCCTCGCTCGCCCAGCGCGGACTCGAGGCCTTCGTACTCCGCTTCGTCCAGCATCCAACCGCGGTAGAGCCAGGTGCGACCGGCGGTTTCGTCGACGTCGATCAGCGCCGCTTCAGCGTCACCATGCACCACAGGCTCAATGGCGATTTCGGCGTACTCGATCCCGAGCTCGTCGAGCGCCAGCTTTTCCAGGTCGATCGAATCCGCAACGTGTTGTGCGGTTCGCGGTCGACAAAAGAGAACTCCGTCCAAGAACACCTCCATTCGCAGGCGAAGGAAGGTGTGTCGGGATCCCCCAAGAACCAGTCTCGATTTTGCCGGCGGCGGACCTACATTACGGGTGCCTGGCTGGAGACCAGCTGTACTTCCGGCGCTCCGTACTCGGCACCACCCGTATAGACGCGCAGGTTGTTGCTGACTTCCAACGTGCCCGCGCCATGCGTGTGACCGCACAGAACGAGAAAGTCTCGTGCAGGGTTTTGTTTTGCGGTGCGCTCCAACACTTTGCCGACGGCGTCACACGTAAAGAAGGGCAACCAGTCGTCGTTCGAGATCGCGCCCTCGTGCCAACACGCTCCACGAAACGGTGGAACATGCGTGACGAACACAATCTGCTTGGCGTCGGTTGCAAGTGCGTTGGCGAGCACGCGAGTCGCTGTTGTCGCCTCGGCATCTCCGCGTGCACGTAGCTTCAGCAAGAGCTCTTCGTAGTCGGGCGAAAGCAGGTCTTGAATCGCGATGAAGTCGTTGAGTCGAATGCGTGTCCCCCACGGGTCGCCTAGACGGGCATCACCCCAACCGTCGACGCCAACCATCACGGTACGCTCGTCAACGCGAACGGGATCCACGCCGGGCAACCAAACACCATGCTGCGGGTCCATGCCGCGCGCTTCGTCACGAACCGGATCCACCGCACCCGAGTAGAAGTCGTGGTTGCCCAGCACAAAGTGCATCGGTTGTTGGGCCGCTTGCGCGCACGCCTTGATGAGCTTGGTGACCGAAGGTGCCTCGGCGATATCGCCACTGACCACGAAGAAGTCCGCGTTCAATGCGCGAACTTGCTCACCAAACGCATCGATCTGCTCTGCGTCGAGAAAATTGAGATGGATATCGGTCGCCCACGCAATGCGCACCGAGCCACTATAGTCACGACGTGCGTTGGATCCTGCTGCTTGTGGTCGCGTGTGGTGGCCAAACGACCACGCAAGAGGCATCCGAAGCCGCGTCGGACGTTCTGGGCGAGTTTCCACTCTGTGAGGCATCCGCGGCGCTTCGTGCTCCATGGGACCAAGGCCTTTGGATCGTGGCGGACAACGAAGTTCACGAGCAGCTCTTCTTGTTTCGCGAATCCGGCACCCGACTTGTACCAGCCGGGACGATTGCCATGCCCGCGCGCAATCGACCGCGGGACATCGAAGCACTCGCGAACGTGCAAGGTGAACTGCTCGTCGTCGGTTCGCACAGTGCGCGCAAGAACGGCAGTCGGTCGCCCAAGCGGCATCGCATGCGTTGGCTTCGCTATCGAGATGGTGCACTCGAAGAAGTCAGTGCGTCGGACGCGTCCAATAGCGACCTCGGGGCGCACTGTGTCGATCACCTCTTTGGCGACCCTCCGCCCGAAGGCGCGGAACGCGTGTGTTCAGTGCTGCAAGGAAACCCGAGCGCGTTGAACATCGAAGGTGCCGTCACCGATGGCAATGGTCGACAGTGGTTGGGATTGCGCGCTCCTCTCGTCGATGGTCGAGCAGTGATGCTGCGCTTGGCCGCACGGGGACTCAACGCCGACAAAGTCGTGTTGGTGGACCTTGGTGGCGCGGGTATTCGCGAGCTGCATCGTGAGGCAAACACGATTGTGGGAATCGCTGGACCCACCGACGATGCGCCTGAGGGGTTCTTTCGGTTTGAGCTCTCGTTGGGTTCGGCGCTGGAGCAACGTGCGCAACGCCGCGAAGACTTGCCTCCCTTTTCCGAAGGGCTTTGGTCGCGCGGTGTGGTGATCGACGGTGATCAGGGAGAACGTCGTTGCCGACAACCCGCGCGGCAGATTGCGTTGTAGGACGTATGGATACCGAAACACTGCGAGAGTTGATGACGATCCCGCCAAAGAATCCGACATCACACGAGGTGATTCTGGATTGGTTGGGCGAGCTCGAACTGCCACGCGGCGAGACCGTTTCGAACCTGGGTGTTCCCGTATCCGTGGTTGTGTTTCACGATCATGACGCGTTGGAGCCTCGGTTTTACGCCGTTCCTGACGACGCATTCGATCCGGCGATTCGCGCGGCGCTCTCCATCAAACACGGTGCGGTGTACGCCACCGAAGATATCAACGGCGACGAGTGGGCAGGAGCTCTGTGGCCACTCGCCTTGATCAAGAAGATGTGGATCAACGAGCTGGAACACTTTGCCGACCACGTGCCGAGCATCGATCGCGAAGCGTTACTGCGTGCTCGACGTGAGTCGATTTGGGACGCCTACCACATCATCGACGACGGACCGGTACGCGACGCGAAGCTCACGCACTGCTACGCGTTGACTTTGGCGCACTAGAAGAAGGTTTCGTTCGGCGCGTTAGCCACACCTTCGTGAACGTTCAACGTCTCCAGACTTGAAAAGAGCGTGTGCAGTCGCTGCCGTTCCTCATCGTCGAAGGGGAGCATCTCTGGGTGCACGTAGAGCGTCAGCTCGCGCAGGTGAGGATGAGGCGGAAGGTACGCACTCCACGAGTCGGGGGGCTCAATCGTCACGTTGTTTCCAAAGATGTTCGCAAGCAGGGTGATCTCTGGACTCTCGTCCTTCGGAGCGTACCGTCGGGTGAGATCCCGCCAACCTTGGCAGGTCATCCGAGACAGAAACCGAGCGCGTGGTAGCGAATACACAGCCGAGACCACGGCTTCGAGTTCCGGCCCGCCGGGATCGAAGGAAAAGCAAAACGTCGCCTCTTCAATCCAGCCGTTGGCACCCTCAAACGCAACCTCGTTCCACCGACGGCAAGTGAACGGTCCGCGCATGTATCGACGGTGCTTGTCCATGAATCGAGTTTGCCGACGTCGGGCAAGCTCACCTGTATCCGCAAAGACGCGGTGCATCTCGCCGCAGGGATCCTTGTTCTCCAACAGCCATTGCGCGTACTCATCGAGGTCGCGCTTGCCGTCCCGGACTTCTTGCTCCCAAGCTAGATCGGCAGCGACGCAGCTCACCTTCTTGTCGAGGTCTGGGTAGCGGCGCCCACGATCCGGCTGACGCCACGCCCGACTGTCCACGAAGTGGTCATGCGCCTGCCGTTCTTCCCACATCGCTTTCGCAAAGCCCTCAAAGCTGTCCAGCTCCGGGTTCTCGATGGTCGCGGAGTTTCGAATGTGCCGTTCCGGCGCTTGACCCACAGGATCGGTATGGCACCCGAGGTAGAGGCGCCACGTTTTCAGCCACGCCTTGATGAAGGCCGCCGTGCGAACGGATTGCGCCGGTAGCAGGTCTTCACGATGAACGAGTCGTCGCACCACGCCGCCCGTGGCTTCATCAACTTCACCCTCGACGAGATTGGCAACGATAATGGGCACGTCGATCCAACCGCGTTGGTTGATGGTCCACTCGCCTTCGGGATCACACACGACCACCACCCCGTCACGGCGGCCTTGTGGCTCACTGCCTTTGAACAGCTCGATCAGCGACACGCGCTCATCGTGGCTCAACGTCGTGGTAGGCGAGTCCATGCTGGTTGATGTGGCGGGTGATTCGTTGTCGCAACGCCACAAACCGGACGGTGTACGCGTCCTATACGTCGTTCGATTCTGGTTGGGGAGACCGAGCAAGGGCGGCTCGTAGCTGATTTTATGGGTTCGTTGGCCTGGGCTTTTGTTGCGGATAGCAAGTTCATCAAGCGCGTATTCCCAACACCACCCTGGATGCCTGCAGCGTTTCAGAAGAAGGAGTTTCTGAACCCGATCAACGGTAAGCGTGAAGTCAGCACGCGCTGGACCTTCAAGAGCGCCAAGTTCAAGCGCGTTGATATTGAGGAGTTCCCTGAGAAGTTCTTTCCGGATGAGTTCGTGGAGAACCTCGACCGGCACGTGTCGGGCGGCAAGATGGACGGCACGCTCTTGTCTGCGATCGCGACGTGGAACAAGAAGCGTCAACGGCGAAAGGACTTCAAGCCCCTTCCGAACATCGGCGACAAAGCGTTCCCAACCATTTTGCTTCCGCAGGACGAGAGCGGCGCCTTGATGAAGTTTCCGCCGGCGTTCTCCGTCGGCGCGCTGGAAGACCTCAGTGAGAATCACCCAACGAAGCGGGGTCGAGAGTTGTTTGAGCTACTCCTCGAGTTGAAAGAGCAGCAAAAGTCGCGCGAAAATCTGTACTTGTGGGTTGCGTACTAAACTCACGGCTTGCCTCGTTTTCTGCGTCGCTGCTTTGAGCAACTGAGCGTATCGGTTGCGCCGCAGACCGCGGCCTACCTACGAGCAAGTAGCACATGGCCCGTGTTCGGAATTGAGGTTGATCGCGACGTGCGACGCATCGGCGCACAGCTCTGGGCAACCAAACCGGAGCTACGCGACGTACTCGCGCCTCACCTTCTGTACACCGTGTGTGACGAGTACAAGCGCGCGTTTCGCCGCGCAGCAGAACACCGTGACGACGTGGACCACGAGTCTTGGTTTGCGGTGTATCCGGACCTGGCGGGTGCGATCGAGCCCTTCGTCATCCAGCGCGCGCGTCAGTTTCGGCAAGCGAGCGCACTTGACGCGTGTTTGGTTTGGATCCGACAACTCCACGGTGGTGACGATGCCTGGGGTCAATTGGCAAACGTGTGGCGTTGGCAGGTACGACACGGAACGGCTGAACTCGAGCTGAGCGAAGACGAAGCAAAGCGACTCAACGCCGACTTGGATCCAAGCGAGCACATCGGACACACCACGCGTCATCGCGACGAGGCCGACCTTGGACGACAACTCCAGGACGTGGTGCGTGCATCACAAGCGTTCGCGCAGTTCGTCGGCGAACCGTGGACGACCGAGGACGACGAACGCTACGCAGCGGCGCTGTGGCGACTTCCAGAACGCGCACAACACGCGTTCCGAACACGAGGTTGCACCGACGCATTGAGGAAGATCGCATCGTGTAAATTTCGGGGACAGGTTCAGGAATGAACCGACCCGTGATCGCTAAGTGCTTGAAACCACACTGACCTGGCTTGCCTCCGGCGTAACTCATGTTTGCGTGACGCTTCAGAGTCCAGTATGCCGATCGTATGGCCCAGGAGGTTGAGGAGAAGGTTGTCGCCGCGATGAAGCAGCTCGGCTTCACAGCGACCGATGCGCGAGCGTACGTCGCGCTCCTCAAGACCAACCCGGCAACGGGCTATGAACTGGCGACGCAATCGGGTGTGCCGCGCTCGGCCATCTACAACGTACTCAAGCGGCTCCAAAGCTTGGGACTGATCAACGCAGTTCAAGAAAAGCCAGCACGCTACGTTCCGCTCGCGCCTGAGAAACTCTTTGCGCTTCTCGAAACACGTTTCACGCGCAGCCTCGAGTCACTTCGTGGAGGCATCGATCGTCTCGCCGACAAGCCCGACACTTCGGTGACGTGGACGGTGGAAGGGTACGAAGCGATGCTCGAGCAGGCAGTTCAGAAGATCGAGAAAGCGAAGTCCACTGTCGTGGCGTCGGTCTGGGGACGCGAAGCTCGTCACTTTGAGAAAGCACTACAAGATGCGGTCGATCGCGGCGTGGACGTAACTCTCTTCTCGTTTACACCGTTACCTAACGTGGGACGCACACTCACCTACGACATCGACCCCGACTCGCTCGCCGCACATTGGGAACACAAGATCATCCTCTTGGTCGATCGAAATGAGTTGTTGGTCGGTGGCGCGCAGGAAACCAACGACAACCGTGCGGTGGTGACCGACGAGCCGTCGCTGATCGAAATGGCGGTCAGCAACTTGGTGCTCGATCTGACGCTTTTCAGCGAACGCATGAGCGTGGATGTGACCGACGTCATGGCGCAGCTAACCCAACGGTTTGCCCCGGTCGAAGCGCTGCTCGAAGCCAAAGCCTCGTAGCTCTCGAAGGAGGGCGACGACGCGCGCGGCAATTGGGGATGGAGAATTGGAGATAGCGCGCGCCGTCGCCTGCTCGGTTCTACGAGCGACTCCCCCAAACGGCTCATCACGAACACGTGGCTTTTGCGTGACGCACACGTGAGCCGTCACCAGTTTCAGCAATTTCGCATGCTTAGCGATCATGGGTCGGTTCATTAATGAACCTGTCCCCATAATTTACACCTAGCGGCCGATGACTTTACCGCCGGGGGTTTCGAAGCTGTAGTCGGCGAGCTTCAACACTCCGCCTGACTGGAAGCGAAGCTTGCCCGCAAGCGCACGACTCACCCGGAACGGTCCACGCCAACCCATACCCACGTCGGGGTGGCGAAAACGCACCACAGTGGATGCTTGCTTGAGTCTCTGCCGCAGTGCGCGCACCTCCTGCGGAGATTGCGTGAACCACGCGTAGGGATTTGCATCGACGACCTCTTGCAGATCTTCGAGCGCTGTCTCGATACGGAGCTTCGCGAGCTTGCCGGTCACTTCATCGATCTTGATCGGCGGTGCGTCGCGTCTCCAATGAACATGCCGGACCGAAACCTCGTTTTCTTCCACAACGTCGACACCGAGTAGGTATCGCTGTTCGTCCAAGACCTTCCTCAACACCGCATCGACGTCAGGCTTCGCGATCGAGAAGAACAACATCTCGTCGTACTTCTGCTTCTTCGGCTTACCCACGTCTTAGAGCTAGTCCCGCGGCCACTCGCGCGCGGTCAGTCCTGTCGCCATCAACAGGTCGCACTCGGCGAGGCTCGCATCGCGTCGAGCACTCAACACCAACGACCGCGATGCAAAGATCTCTGCATACAGGTCACTGACTGCTGAGGGATCTCCCACACCCGCTTCTTGCGCCCGATCGGCAATCGCCATTGCCTGATCCGCATGCCGGTTTAGATCCGCCAACGTTTCGAGGCGCTCCTCGTAGTGCGCGAGTGCCGCCAACGCTCGGCCCGCTTCGCGTCGCAGTTGCGCGACGGATGCTTCGGCTTCGTACTCTTCCGCGTCCGCAAGTGCTTCGTACCGCCCTGCGGCTTGTCGCGGTCGCACAGCCAACGGGATGTTGAAGGCCAAGCGCGTTTCGACTGCGCCGGCACCCTGTCCGGTACGAAAGAGCACTTCGACAAAATCAAACCACGGTGCGACGCGCGCACGCTCACGTTGCGCCAACGAGCGATACGAACGCGCTTCGGCCAAGTGCAGATTCATCGCCGGATGGCCGTTTTCAAAGTAGGTGCGCAGCGACTCGGTCGAACGTTGCAGCTCACCCGTTGGAGCATCCAACGACATGAGCGTGCCACTTCCGGGCGGTTCATCGTCGATCGGCGGGGGCTCTCGAAGTCCAGCGAGACGTCGTCGAATCTCCAACGTCAGTTCCGCGGCTTGCAACACGTCGAGCACGCCCGCTTCGGCGACACGATCCGCCCATGTGAGCACCTCGCGCATCTTGGCTGCGTAGGTGTCCTGGAGTTCGCGTGCCGCAGTGCTCGCGGTGTAGTCCACCACGCGGGTGCACAGCTCTGCCCGCGCACGCACCGAGGTCAGTTCCACGTCGGCCAGCGCAGCTTCGACACGATGCTCACGCGACTGGCGAATGCGTCGGGATTCCCACGGGTTCGGGATCGGGACACGAGCTCGAAGGGTCACACCATCCGGACCACCGACTTCGTCGCGAGAGAGGTCCTGCACCCGCAGCTGCATCTCTTCGAAACCCTGGGGTTGGCTGGCGTGATGCGACGCCGCACGAAAGCGGGCCTGTGCAGCACGCACGCTCGGATCGTCGCTGACAGGCGCACTAGCTGCGTTGGCGCGCTCTCGAAACTGAGAGTGACTGCCCCCACACGCGCAGAGCAGCACCACCAAGCTGAGTGCACGCACTACTGGGTTTCCAGCGTCACCCACACGAGCTGACCGACACCGAGCGAACACTCCGGCGGCAGCGCCACGTGAACGGGCAAACCGGTCGGCGCGATTCGATTCGCAGCCACTGCTTGACCGGGCATGGTGACGACCTCGGCCCCTGCACCGCGAACCAACTGACCCGCGCACGCATCGCCTTCCGCCTGCGCGATCAACACACGACGACCTTCAACGATCGCATCGGGGTTGGTCTCCGGCGAAAGGTAGGCCACAACCTCGGTCGCGCGTCGAGGAACGATACGCGCAACGCTTTCACCCAACGCCACCGCACGTCCCATGTCAGGCACGTTCGCGACCACGCCAGGCGCCGCAGCGTGAACCTGAAGTCGTGCGATCTGCTCGGCGGTGTCACGGCGACGAAGCTGCAGCGACTCGAGGCGACTCTGGTGAAGCCGAACCGTCGCGGTGAGGAGTTCTTCGCTCGACGTGGTGTCGGTGGTGCGCTGGGTCTGGCGCAACCGGCGAAGCTCCGCGTTCAGTCGTGCTTCGGCAGCCGAACGCGACGCTTCAATCTCGACCAAGCGACGACGTGCATCTTCAGCCGCTGCGTTTTGCACTAAGCGCTGTTCGCTGAGTGTCTCTGCACGATTGGCGGCTTCCTGCGCAGTCACGACCAACGCTTCGTGCGATGCGACCTCTCCACGCACGATCTCCGCATCGCGAATCGCGGCACGAAGTTGCGCCCGGGCTTCAAGGGTCTGCCGCGACGATTCATCGGCCACCTGTGCCTGAGCCAAACGGCCTTCTTCGATCGCGACGGCAATATCGATGTCCAAGTAGCGCAGCGAACGACGAAGCTCCTCGTCATCCAGCGTCACCAAGAGCGTGCCGGCATCGACCTGCTCACCGTTTTGAACGTGAACTTCGCGAACGGTGCTCGGCGCGGGGGCAGGATGCTCCACGGCGCGTGCATGCGCCACAGCCGCAACGGTGACATCCGGAGCGCTCTGGACCTCGAGTCCGATCAAGAGGGTCAGGCTGAGCACGAACACGCCAAACGAGAGTGCGCGGCCATCAAGCTCGACACGCTTCTTCTTCGGGTGAGTCTTCTTGGAATCAGTACTCAAGCGTCACCTCCTGCAAGAGGAGGCGCGCGTCACGCACCTGCAGCTTTTCCCTCAGCGCTGTCATCAGATCGCTACGGTCTTGTTCACTTTGGAACTTGACCTGGTAGGTGTGCTCGATCTCGCGGCCTTGGGCAACTTCACCAACACTCATCAACGCCGTTCGGCGGCAGTGGTCGGCCAAAAGCCCACGAAGGGGCTCGTCGATCGTGGCTTCGCTATCCACGCGGAAACGCAAAACACCGTCGAAGCGCTTTCGAGCACCAAGCGGCCCGTGGTGCAGGTAAATCGCCACACCGGCAAATGCGAGCGTGCCCGCGGCAGCAACCATCAACGAATCGATACCGCTTGCCACACCGCTGGTGGCTCCGCCTAAGAGGAACACCAAGTCGCGCGGAGTCTTGAGCGTGGTTCGAAAACGGATCATCGAAAGCACGCCGAGCAGTCCGAGACCTGCGTAGAAGTTGCGCCCAATCGCCATCACGAACGCCGCTGATGCCACCGTGATGAGAACGATGGTGTGCCCGAACGAACGCGAGTAACTCAGCCCGCGGTAGGTGCGCTCATACGACCAAGCGAGAACCTGTCCGCACACGAACGCTGCAAGCAGCAGCCGAACGGCGTCCAGGAACGAAACCTGGGACGTCGTGCTCCACGACGCCATCAATGAGTCGAGTACCTCAGGCATACATTCCTCGCTGAGTCTCGAAGAGACCGAGCTCGAGGTTGCGAGACGCAATGATGCCAGACGAGTACTTAGAAAAGCCCGTATTCTTCAAACGAAGCGTGCGCACGAGCTCGACCATCCAATAGGGCATCAAGAGTTCAGCTTTGAGTTCGAGCAGCGTGAAGCCTTCGACACGACCTTCGCGACCTGCATCCAAGTACACCCAGGGACCATCCGGCTCGATCCGCCAGGAACGCTGCGCCGACGCGCGCACTGCACGATCGAAGGTCACGCGCGCATACTGGTCGACAGTGCTGGCGTACGCTTCGCGCTCATACTGAACAAGTAGCTTGGGTTCTGCGCCATACTGAGCCGCCAGGTGGGCGAAAGCTTCCAAGTGGCTAGCCTTGCGACCCTCCAGCGTGGGTCCGAAACCACGCGCGGCATCCACCCATTGGTCACGCGGAACCGCGACACGCGTCTTGTGAATGACGTCGACGTGCTTGCGCTTCACCTCGAGGTGGACCGGACCCGTCGCATCATAAGTGCGCGCACGCAGCTTTACGCGGTCGGGGTCGTTCCTCAGTTTCGCCAAGTGAAACGCGTAGCTAGGCGTGTCGAGGTACAGGCTCCAAATCGGATAGCCGAGCCCGGCAGTACCGTTGAACTTGTCCGGCACGCAGTAGGGCGCGATGTGTCGACGCACCTGTTCGGCCTGCTGCTCGTCGATCAGGTACTTGAACTCGAGACGTTGAAAGAGGTCGGCAGACATCGAAGCGCGAAAAAGCAGAGCAAAGAGTGAGCCAATGGGGCAAAAACCCCACGTAATTAGCTTACGCGGCCTGCTTAAAGGGTCAAGTCGGTGACAGACCCGTGAACTGGGTTGTCACAATCTCAGTTCCCAGGAGGCGCCATTCCTGACCGCGTTTAGAGTGGTTTCCATGCGTTGGACGTGGATCGCCTTGCTTGCGGCGTGTAGCGGCTCGCCTCTGGAAGGCACCACTGCACGGATGGATTACGCGCAGATCGGCGACGACTTCTACGCCGCGCCCTTCCCGAGCGAGACCCGGCGCGTGGACGGCCACACCTCCGCGGTTGGCTTTCCCAACGTGCGCAACGACAACGATGTGACTGCGTTGATCAACATCGTCGAAGAGCTCCAAGGATTCGGAACGACCTCGACGATCTACTTCGCGATGAGTGCTCCCTTGGATTCGAGCACCGACTCCGATCCCGATCCGATGCGCAGTTGGGATGCGCCCGTGCTCCTGGTCGATGTGGACGCAGACAGTGATCCGCATCCGATCGAGGTTCGCTTTCGACAAGACGGCGGTCCCTTCGGTGCACCCAACCTGCTTTCGATTCTTCCACTGCAGGGACGCCCCTTGGCGTTCGACCATCGCTACGCCGCAGTGGTTCGGACCTCGGTTCGCGATGCAGCCGGCGATGCCTTGATCCCGAGCCAATCGATGCGGGACCTGCAGCGCGGTCGAACTCCCGAAGGCATGAGCGCGACTGCCTCGGCGGACTATCAACACGCGCTGGGTGTGCTTTCGGATCGAGGTATCGACGACGTCGCCGGACTCGCGGTGTTTCGAACGCAAGATCCAACTGCGGAAATGCGCGCCGCCTACGACGCGATTCTGGCGCAACCGATGCCCGAGATTCGCGCGTTGGAGTGGGTCGAAACCTTCGACGACTTCTGTGTGTTCGAAGGTGCAACCACGCTGCCAACGTTTCAACACGGCGAACCCCCCAACACGTTGGAAGGTGGCACGTTCGAGTTCGTCGGCGGTGAACCGCAACTCTACGGAACCGAAGAAGCGCGCGTGTTGATCACCGTTCCACGCGGCGCGATGCCCGCCGAGGGCTACCCGATCGTCGTGTTCTCACGAACCGGTGCAGGCGGCGACCGTCCCTTGGTCGAACGTGGTGTCCGTGCAGAAAACGGTGGAAGCGCGATCGACGAAGGCTCCGGACCCGCAAGGGATTTCGCGCGTGTGGGCTGGGCTGCAATCAGCGTTGATGGACCGCACGGCGGGATGCGCAACACCAGTGCACCGAACTGGAGTGCCGAACAAACGTTGGTGTTCAACATCCTCAACATGGCGGGAACGCGCGACAACGTGCGTCAATCCGCACTCGAACTCGCGCTGACGACGCGCATGATCGAAGACCTTCGCTTCGATGCGAGCATGTGTCCCGATGGTTCTGCGGATGCACACTTCGACGATGCAGAGCTCACTATGTTCGGCCACTCAATGGGCGCGACGATCAGTCCGCTCGCGGTTGCGGTCGAACCTCGCATTCGTGCGCTGCTTCTCAGCGGGGCGGGTGGCAGCTGGATCGAAAACATCATCCACAAGCAACTTCCCATTCCGGTGCGCGGCGGATTTCAAAGCATCTTGGGTGTGACCGGCGCGTATGAGATCCACGAACACGATCCTTCGATGATGCTGCTTCAGTGGGCCGGCGAGTCGGCCGATCCTCCAGTGTATGCCGAAGCGATTCGAGCGAACGGCGCGCACATCCTGATGATGCAGGGGATCATCGACCACTACATCCTTCCGCCCATCGCCAACTCGTTGAGCCTCGCGCTCGACTTGGATCTTGCGGGCGAAGCACTGGATACGAGCGTGTATGACTTCACGCCGCTGGGCGACCATCTGGCGTTCTCAGAAGGCGAAGCGATCGCGTTGCCCGCCTCAGGCAACCAAAACGACGTGACTGCAGTCGTGGTTCAGTACAACCAAGATCCGGTCGAAGACGGACACGAAGTGGTGTTCCAATTGGAAGAACCCAAAGCCCAATACCGTTGTTTCTTGGAGACGCTTCAACGAGGCACCCCTGTTGTGCCCACCGACTCCTGTGAATGAGACCTGACCTCACATACGTATGTACACGCTGCCGGGTTCGCATGCCTCAGCACGACGCGTGTCCCCTGTGCGGCAAAGTTCTTCAGGTGGGACGTCAGACACGTCTCGCGCGCTCGCATCGACCTTGGCCGGTGCTGCCTTGGAAGATTCTCGGTTGGATTGTGGGCCTGCTCGGTTTGTTGGCCGTGATCGCAACACCACTGGTGAGCTTGTTCATGGTGGGGATCGCGATCGTCGATCACGACGAGGCCGCACTTACGTTGGCGATGGGAGTTGTTCCCACGTCCATCATGGCGTTCGCGTTTGGAATCGGACTCTCGATCGGAATCTTTGGTGGAGCGGCGGCACTCGTGATGGTGCTCGTCACGGTGATCCTTCGACCCGCGCGTGGATTCGAAATTCATCCCTTTGCGGGCAACGCACCTATGGTTCGGCGCTCGCGTCTTCTCGCGCTCTTTTTGAAAGTGGAGAGAAGGTTCAAACCAGGGCTGAGCGAAGCACGTCGCAACAAGATCACGTTCGGACTGTTCGCGCTTTACGTGATCATCGCCACACCGATCGCGCTCAGTGCTTCAGGGGTGGGGTGGGAGGCGTTGTGCACCGGCGGCTTCGGCGCGTTTCTTTGGGTGCTGGGTTGGACCTGGTGGCTGACCGTCTTGTCGGAGGGTCCGTCCTGGTTTGTGGGTTTGATGGATCCGACCTACGCGAAGAAGCGTCGCGCCGCATATGGTCCGCGACGACAATGGCTTCGACGTGACGACGTTGTCTCGGGTTCGATCGTCGCACTGCTGAACGACCCGACCACCGCGCCAAACGATATGGAGAGCATCGGCTGGCACGTACGCGGTCACGCCAAGAACCACGTCATCGACGACGCCAATATTGCGTCGTTCATCATGGTGACCGACGACGACGAACGTATTGCTGTCGTGGCTTCATCGGACGTGCTGATCGATCTCGATCCGCAAGACGAGGCCAGCATCAGCGGTGCGTTTCTAAAGGAGCGAGGGTTTGGTGAACTGAGGCCGAACCGACTCGTGATGCGCCAACTGCAAAAGGGCGACCGCGTCGAAGTCTCCGGATCCGAGTCCGAGGTTCGTGATCCCGACGCGGGCTATCGCGGCGGCATGCTTCGTTCGCTCGAAGCGGGCAACGCGACTCTGATCGTTCGCCTTGCCCGCGACTGAGCGCGTCGTCAGTTGCGTCCTGCCATTACACCACCATCGACGTCCCACACAGCGCCCGTCACCCAACTGGCTTGATCGGACAGGAGAAAATCGATCGTCGCAGCAACATCGTCGGGGGCACCAATGCGACCGATCGGATGAAAGGGATCGAAACTCGCCAACGTTTCGTCGATCGCATCAGGCTTGATGAACGCCTCGTAGATTGGCGTCTTGACGACAGCAGGACTGACCGCGTTGACACGAATGCCCGCGTCTCCGAGTTCCATGGCGAGATGCTGCGTAAGCGCGTGCAATCCTGCTTTGGCCATCGAGTACGCGCTTGAAGGTGTGGCTTTGACCGCTTGCTTCGCCCACATGGATCCCACACTGACGATCGAACCACTTCGGCGCATCTTGCGTGCGACAGCTTGAGTGATGAAGAAGCTGGCTCGGTTGAACGCGTGGTAGCGGTCGTAGTCCTCCTCGGAATGGTCCAAGAACGGTGTCGGCGAAAAGTAGCCAGCAGCGAGAACCAGATAATCGAACGGTTCGGCATCCACGAGCGATGCGACGAACGCTTTCGTTTGCTCAGCGTCGTAAAGATCCACGGCCGAGGATTCGACACTCCCACCGCGGGCACGCAACGCTTCGAGAGTGTCCTTCAGTCGCGGTGAGTCTCGGGCAACCACGTGCACGTGCACGCCGCGCTCAACCAATCGCTCCGCGGTTGCTCGACCGATCCCACTCGAACCACCCACGATCAATGCTCTTTGTTTCATATCGATTCTGCTTTCTACCTACCTATAGATAGGTGATAGAGACAAATAAAAAGGAACTCAGTGAAGTGCTCCCAACACAGTTCGCTTGACGCGCGTCATCAGGTCGCGCGCAGCCGTTTTGGTACGTGTTCGCGAGACCACCAATGCACCTTGAAGCGTCGACAAGGTCATCGCGGCAAGATCGGGTGCGTCCCCCTGAAACTCACCTTCATCGATTCCTTGCTCGATCGTTCGCTCCAACCAATCCTCGCTGTGCTTCATGTAGCGTGCGACCGCTGGACGAATGGGCTCAGGTAACGTCACCAAGTCGGTCGCAAGAGCGCCACACAAACACATCGCGCCAGCTCGTTGGGTGCTTCGGTACCCATCGATAAACGCACCAATGCGATCGGCGGGGGTTGTGTGACGCTTCTCGATCGTTTTCAGGTCGCTTTGCAACTGCTCGGTGTAGCGCTCGATCAACGCGAGACCCAAGTCGCCCTTGGTCGGAAAGTGGTAGTGAATACTCGCGGTCTTGATTCCTAACGTGCGCGCGAGATCGCGATAGCTAAACGCGTTGAACCCGCGCTCTTGGACCAAGCGCTGAGCTTCGTCGAGGAGTTCGGTTCGCGTGTCCTTCGCCACAGCAACCTATCTATGGATAGGTTGGCGCAAAAATCAAGTCTCGTCGCCGTGAATCGGTCTTTCCTCACTAATTACAGTCGCATCCGGCGCCTCGCTCATCGTGGAAGGCTTGGACGCCACAGTGGCTGCATCCAGTGCGGCGTCCGATTCCACACGCGAGATCGATCCCGGCGTCGCACCGATTGTCTCCGCGTCCATGGTCGATGCACTCGAACGCGTAATCGGTCGACGCCGGCTCGGTCGGATCTTTCGCCCCGGTCGTTCTTCGCCGGCAGCGATCAAACGCTCCACGACAGCAATCAAACCTGGGTTCTCTGTGGGTCGAAGCCAAGCATCGGCTTTCGCGAGGTGTGCTTCGTACCCAAGTCGGTCGTCGTCGGCCAAGGCAATGCGCGCCATCGCTTCGTGCAGCTCACCTGCAAGCGGTGGGCACTCCATGACTTCGGCTTTTGCAATGGCTTGCTCCAAGCGTTGGACGGCTTGGTCGCGCTCACCTTGTGCGTCTTCTGCAAGAGCCAGCACGCGCATGCATCGCAGCCGAGGGATCCACACGCGTTGATGTTCCGCATCACCCACACTGATGCCTTCCTTCGCCCAGCGCACAGCCACGTCGTGCCAGTACGCCTCCAGAGCGGTCTGACCGATCGCTGAGCAAATGAACTGACGCATCAACGCGTCGTCGTCGTCCAAGGCTTCGTACGCCTTCTCCAACGTTGCAAACGCTTGGTCGTACTCACCCCGTTCGCGGTGAATCTCCCCTTGTGTGACGCCGATTCGAGCGTCGAAGGCCATGCCTTCTGCCTTATAGCGTTGCAGCGAATCCAAGCACTGCTTCAGTCCTTCGACATCGTGGTTAATCCCGTACGCCGGGTGCGCAAAGAGCACGACCTGCAACTCCGTGGACCACGAACCAAGCTGCAGCGATGCCTCTTCGATCTCGCGTTCGATCGCTCGCGCTTTGCGCTCCTCACCGCGATATCGATGTCGAACGATCCGCGCAGTTTGCGCAGCTAGATCATAGAACCGCAGATCGAGTTCTTCCATGCGTTCGAGGTCACCGAACAATCGCTCTGTTTCGAACTGGTTCACATCGACCAGAACGCGCATCGAACGCGCACCTGCTTCGCCCAACCGCTTCTCATCGGGCGTCAGTGGATTGAACCAGCGGCGGGTCACTAAGCGCACAACTTCGGTCAGCCTGTTCGCTGCGTCGCCGAGTCGACCATCGATGATGTCGCTCATCGCCACCGGCGCGAGGTACGCCACGTAGGGAACCATCCCACGCAGAGCTTTGAACGGCCGTGCGTACTTCCCGATCAACCCCTCGAGTTCGTTCTTGAGGTTCGCCGCGTACGCGAGCGCACACGCATAGCTCAAACCCACGGCGTACGACGTCAGTGCTCTCAAGGGTGTGGGTCCGCGACCCAGCCGAGCCAGCCAACGTAGGTTGGCCCACGTGAAACCCACCACAATCGCGGGCAACCAACCGATGAAGCGAATCGAACGCGCGAAAGCCAATCCGCATTCGGCACCCAGCAACGACAACGCCGGTTGCGCGTACTTCCACCCCGTCACGCGATGCGAGACCCAGCCTGCAGACAGAAGAAAGAACGAGAGCTCCGCTCGACGCCAACGTTCTTTGTTGTGCTTGTTGGCAACCTCGAGTGCGACTTCCAACGGCGCGATGCAGTCGGATAGCGCTTGGGCTTCGTAGAGTGCGCGACCGGCTTTCTCCAACAGCTCCGCACCTTCAAGCGGACGACCTCCGTGGTAGAGGTGCCAACCGATCGACGCTTGCGCGGACGGCGAGCGCGGTGTGCCTTCTTCGAGCAGGGTCTCCCCGACGTGGCGATGCAGGAGTTCCAACCGTTCATCGTCGACACTGCGAATCAGAGCTTCCCGAATGCTGTCGTGACGAAAGCGAAAACGGTCGCCCAAGTCGACCAGCACGCCTTGACGTCGCAGTTCCGCAATCGCGACAAATGCGCGTGCTTCGGCATCCGACGCATCCACAGCGAGACCTTCGATGAGTGCAACCGCACGCTCGAGTTCCATCTCACCGCCATGAACCGCAAGCAACTCACCGATCGAACGGGCGATCGGCGGCAGCGCTTCGACGCGAGCTTCCATCGCGCCAGCCAACGAGTCGGGCAATGCTTCGGGTGCATCTTTGGGAAGCACCCACGTTCCGTTGGCATAGCGAATCACCCCTTCGTCCACGAAGTGACGTGCCAACTCCGCGCACAACAACGGACTTCCCGCAGTGGCACGCGTCATGCTCTTGGCCAGTCGACCAATGTGCGTGGCGTCGCCAAAGAGCGACCGGAGCAGCGCTTCGACCCCAGCTTCGTCTAAACCTTCGAGCAGAATGCGCGCTTCGATCGTCGCCAACGACGCGACAGCGGCAGTCGCGCGCACCCGTTCACGCAAGCGTCGAGCGAACCCCAACAACAATCCGCGACTCTTGCGGTGCACCAAACTCGCGAGAGCTGCAGCACTGGCTTCGTCACAACGCTGGATATCGTCGACCAACACCACAAGCGGACCGCTCAACGCCATTCGTTGAATCACGTGCAGCACGGCGCGCTGCAAACGCATGCGGTCCTCTGCAGGTTCGCCGGACTCCGCCTCAGGATCGATATGCGGAAACCGCCGCCGCACTGTGGAGAACACCCGACAGAGCAAAGGCGCATCCGGTTCGCACGCTTCGTACGCTTCTTCCGGCATGGCGACGAACGCCGCACGCAACAGTCCGGCGATCGTGGCGAAGGGAGAACCACCTTGCTCCGCGTCCGCGTCTTCGCAGTTCACGGTGAGACATCGTGCACCTTGCAGCTTCGCGCGAATCGCCAACTCTTCGAGCAGGCGGCTCTTGCCAGTGCCCGACTCGGCTTCGACGTAAAACGCGCGGCTCTCGTTCTCATCCACCACTGCCTGGAGTTGAGTTTCCAAGACTGCGACTTCGTCTTCGCGACCGACCAATGCAGCGGTGGGCGCATAACCCGGTTGAACCGCAAGCTCCGGATCCGGGTCGAGATCACCCAGCGCAGTAAGCTTGTCGATCAACACGGCCGCAGACGCAGGACGACCCAAAGGCTCGAGTCGCAGCAGGTCGATCACCAAGCTTTCCAAGCCCTCGGGCACATCCACGTACTCGGAGGGATGCACCAAGGGCACGCTCCACAACCCAATGAGCTCGACGAGTTCACGCGCCGCGTAGGGAACCTCGCCGGTGAGCATCGCGTACCCGAGCACCCCCAACGCATAGAGGTCGGTGCGGTGGTCGATCGGATGTCCGTAGAGCATCTCCGGCGCGATGTAGGCCGGCGTTCCAGCAACCTCGCCCGTGACACCTGCATCGATCAGCACACCAAAGTCGAAGAGCACTGCACGCCCATCGACGATGCGTACGTTGCGGGGACTCAAATCGCGATGCACCAAGCCGCGCGCATGCAAGAGCGCCAACGCGGACGCAACGTCTCGGAGAATGCTGCAGACCTCACGCACGTCGAGTGTTCGTTCACGAATCACTTCGCGAAGGTCGGACCCCGCCAGCAACTCCATCGTGTACCAGGGTCCGGTCGAATCGACGCCGTAGTCGTACACCTCCACGATGTGCGGGTGGTTGAACGAAGCGAGCGTGTGAAACTCGCGGCGGAAGCGCAGTTCGCCTCGCGCAACTTTGGAACGCGTTCGATCCACCGACATGCGTTTGAGTGCAACGGCGCGGTCTTCGGTAAGGTCGAGTGCTTTGTAAACCTCGCCCATGCCGCCTTTACCCAGCTGTGAAATCAGCTGATAGCGACCTCCGATGACGACCTCACGCGGCACTAGCGCCTCGCAAACGCATCGAGAATCGCTCGACGGTGCGTGGGATGGCGCAGCACCAATCCCGTGACGTGACCAGCCGAAAGCCAACGCAGCTCGCTCCCGGGCCACGCAGCGTGAAGGGCTTCGGCTTCACTTGGAGGAATGAAACCATCGTGTCGCGATGCGACCAAGATCGCTTGGTGCGGCGCCTTCGGCGGTGGAAGTCGATCCACGCGTACCGGCTCTAAGCACTGCGCAAAATACTCCTCGGCGGCTTTCCGCGAACCGGCTTGGGCCGTTAGCACATCCCACCGCATCGTGGTCGCAAGTGCCGCACGCGTGAACACACTCTCCGCTCGACACGCTGCACCGCGTGGTGTGACCGCAACCGGAAAGTCGGACAGCGCAGCACCAAACGCCGCCATCATGCCACCCTGCGAGAACCCGGTCGCACCGACTTCAAGACCTTGTTCCGCGAAATGCGCCAGCAACGAACGGACTTCGATCACTGTCGCGAGGTTCATCGCAAACTGATCCGCGACGGTTCGCACCGCCGCACCGACTTGGTTTCGTGGACGACGCTCTCCGTAGTACGGGTTCTCCACGATCACGCTTGCGACACCTTTTCGAGCAAGCCACATCGCGAGCAGCCGACGATTGGTGAATCCCTCTTCACCGGTGGTTGCGAGAATCAGACAGTGCGGTGCATTCGGTTGGGGAACCCAGCGTTCCAACACCGCGCGCTGACTTTCCGGAGGAAGCACTTCGCATGCAGGCGATGGGTACGTCCCACGCGTCACCTCGACTCCAAGACGCGTCCGAGGTGAAGACCACGCGATGTCGATCGGGTCAGGCGGATCTGCTCCGAGTTCGCGTACACCCTGCACCAACGACTCGAGGCGATCTCGATCGCCAAACCCGTCGGCGTAAAGACGTCTCGACGGCGTCATCGCTCGGGCAAACGCCTGGTCGATGAGCGCATACACCATCTGCACTAAGGGTCCCGTGGGATCCTATTGCTTGTCGAGCCCGATCGCCGACCCCATCGTCGAACAGTGCGTCGCATGTTGTTGGTGCTGGGCGATCAGCTCGACGATCGCAGCGACGTCTTCGCCGAGCTGAACCCTGAAACCGACTCCATCGTGATGATGGAAGTCGACGAAGAAGGCACCTATGTGCGGCAGCACCAGCATCGGTTGGTGCTCTTCTTCTCAGCCATGCGGCATTTTCGCGATCGGCTGCTGCAGCAGGGTTGGATGGTTCACTACAGCGAAGTGGATGACCCGCACAACCGCGGATGCTTTCGCGACGAGATCACACGGCGGATTGCCGAGCTCGACGTGGATGAGTTGGTCGTTCGCCAGCCGGGTGACCACCGTGTGCTCGAGCAGATTCGTGACGCGTGTGACGTTTTCGAGACAACGCTTCGGATCGTCGAGGACGACCACTTCATCTGCACACTCGACGACTTCGCGCACTGGCGGAAGGGTCGTAAGTCCGTCGTGCTCGAGCACTTCTACCGGTGGATGCGCAAACGACACAACGTGTTGATGGACGGCAACGAGCCTGTCTCCGGACGTTGGAACTACGACGCCGACAATCGCGAGAGCTGGAAAGAGGGCACGACCGTCCCGCGCCCACCCGTACATGAACACGATGCGATTACGCGTGAAGTGATCGCGTTGGTGACCGAGCGCTACGCCGATCATCCGGGTGACGCAACGACGTTTGCACTGCCGGTCACGCGTGAGGAAGCGCTGGCTGACCTACGTGCGTTTATCGACACCCGGCTGGTTCTCTTTGGTCGCTTCCAAGACGCCATGCCGGAGAATGAACCCTTCGTGTTTCACTCACGTTTGTCCGCCGCGATTAACCTGCATCTGCTCGACCCGCGCGAGGTGATCGAGGCCGCAATCGCGTGTGACGCTGCGCCCTTGGCGGCAGTGGAAGGTTTCGTTCGGCAGATCCTGGGATGGCGGGAACTGGTCCGTGGTTTGTACTGGGTGGAGATGCCTGAATACGCGCGCCTCAACGAACTTGGCGCCAAACAACCAGTACCCGAAGCGTACTGGAGTGGCGACACCGAGATGCGCTGTGTTGAAGATTCGATGCGCAACGTGATCGACAACGCGTATGCCCACCACATTCAACGATTGATGGTGTTGGGCAACTACGCGTTGCTGCTGGGGGTGGACCCCTACGAACTGCACGAGTGGCACATGGCGATGTACGCCGACGCGGTGGATTGGGCGTCCTTGCCCAACGTGCTGGGAATGAGTCAGTACGCTGACGGCGGGCTTGTCGGCACCAAACCCTATGCAGCGACAGGCAAGTACATCTCGCGCATGGGCACGTACTGCAAAAGCTGTCGCTTCGATCCCAAGTTACGTGTGGGTGATGACGCTTGTCCGATGACCACGCTCTATTGGGACTTCCTCTTTCGAAACCGGCAGCAACTCTCCACCAATCACCGCATGCGTATGCAGCTTAAGAACCTGGACCGGATCGAAAAGGACGAAGAGCAAGCGATCCGCAAACAAGCACGCTCGCTTCGTGTCTACGGTTGAGACCAGTCCGGGAAGTACATCACGTCGGATCGCGCGACGTACTTGCGTCCCTCGGTGACGACGACGCCGGCGTGATCTTGATCGTGTTCGAAGAGCAACGCGGCGCCGAGTCTGGGCGAGTAGGTGAACTGGGGAAACCAGGTCTCGCCGCCTTCGAACTCGTCCGAGAGATACACGAGCAGGGTGAGTTTGGAACGCTCTCCGTCCTGACGTTCAAACGCCGCGTCGCGATGACGACGAAAACGCATCCCAGCATCGTAGCGATAGATTCGAATGCGTTCGTTGCACGCTGTGGGCGCCCAACCTTGCAAGCGCGGCAGATGCTTGCGGAGTCGATCGAAGAGCACCTTGGCGCGACCGGGATCATCCGCCACGAAGCGTTCGTTGTTTCTCACCGCTTGGTCGTACTCGCGGCCCTTCTCGCTCATGACCGGACTGCGGTGAAACCCACGTTGCTCAGCCCACGCAATCCATTCTGCGCACTCATCCTTCGAAAGAACGTCGTCTTGGGAAAGGATCATCGGGCGAGCTTGGTGCGTTTTCATGGCCGGCAACCTGGTGCGAGGCGTGTGAATTACCAGTCTAGAAAGCGCATGGCGTAATGGTTAGAGTTGGTCTGGAAGTCGCGAGTGCCTGAGGGAGACACGATCTTTCGAGCTGCGCAGCGACTGCACCAAGCCATGGCCGGTCGCGAGGTGTCGCGTTTTGAGGCGAGTGCGTCGAAGCTACTCAACGTCGATCGTGTCGGGCGAACCGTCGTGGGTGTACGTGCGCGCGGCAAACATCTGCTGATGGACTTTGACGATGGGATGATCTTGCACTCGCACTTGCGGATGCGTGGACGGTGGAAGGTGATTCGTCGCTGGACGTCGCCGATTGGTCGTTCGTCGGTGGTGATGGCCCTCGGCAAGAGCATGGTGTTGGGCGTAGACCTGGCCATCGCGGAACTGTTGAAACGCGAAAGTGCGTCGCCACTCTTGGCGCGACTTGGCCCCGATCTTCTTGCAACAGAATTTGATGCCGACGAAGCGTTGCGCCGGATGCGTGGCGTCGATGCGTTGCCCATTGGGGTTGCGTTGATGCGCCAAGACATCGTGGGTGGAATCGGCAACGTGTACAAAAGCGAACTACTGTTCTTGGCCAAACTCGATCCCTTTGCTCCGGTGGCGGAGGTTTCCGATGACGCGCTGAATGCGCTCTTTGCTGACGCACGACGCTTGATGAAGCGGAACTTGGGGACATCGATGCGCACCACGCGCAAGCGCTACGAGGGACGTCTTTGGGTGTACGGACGATCGACTGAGCTATGTCGTACGTGCGGAGAGCCGGTTGCGATGAAGAAGCAAGAAGGTCGTTCGACCTATTTTTGCGCGAGTTGCCAGCAAGCTTCGTGCTAGAGCACCGCATGCGCTTGGTTTGGATCGCGCTCCTGCTTCAGAGCTGCATGCTCACATCGCCAACACGTCCCATGCGTGTGCTTGATTACGCGGACCAGGGTTCGCATCGAGCGCGTGGACTCATCGTGTTTCTGCATGGACTTGGGGACAACGCTGGAAGCTTCGAGCGTTGGGGTTTGGTCGAGCGCGCCAAGCAACACGGCTGGGATTCGATCGCCGTGGGATCACACTTCGGTTTCTATCGCGGGTTTACGTTGGTCGACGCGTTGGAAGCCGATGTGTTCTCACGCGCGCAAGCGATGGGCTACCGCCAGGTTTGGATCGTCGGTGTGTCGATGGGTGGCTTTGGGGCGTTGAGTTATGCGCAGGCACATCCCGAGGATATCGACGGTGTGATGTTGTTTGCGCCTTACTTGGGCGAGCCGGAAGTGTTGGCCGAGATTCGCGAAGCCGAAAACCTGGGCGAGTGGGAGTCGGGGGATCTGGCGACCATGGAAGACAGCCGGCCACGCCAAACCCGGAAAGTGTGGGTCTGGATTCGCGAGCAGTTGCAGGCGCGCAACCGAAGCGGAACGCCGATCTTTCTGACCTACGGAACCGAGGATCCCGGTGCCCCCGACCACGCCTTGTTGGGCGGCTTCCTACCCAGTGATCGCGTGGTCGCGAGACCCGGGATCCACAAGTGGACAACCTGGTCTCCGCTCAGCGAACAACTCTTCGACACAGCGTGGACATCGCCCGAATAACCCAACCGGGTAAAGTTCAGATTGGGGACAGGGTCAGATCTGAACCGGACTCCCCGAAATACAGTCCGCTTTTTCCTAAAACGCGAATGTATGGCCACATAGTTCAGGTCAGATCTGACCCTGTCCCCAAAATCCCCACCCCTATGGGTGCGTTTCGGATTCTTCGTCGGTTGAGTCTCCCGCTTGTTCTTCTACTTCTTGCTCGGTCGAGGTTTCCACGCGCACTTGCATGCCCACGGTCGCGCTCGACTGGTGGATCGCCGCGGCTAAGGCTTCAGGATCATCGGCCGCAATGGTGATCGTCTTCGTTCGCTTCCCGTCCTGGTACACGACACGCACTCCATGCGTGGCTCCTGGAAACACATAACGCCAACCTTCGGGCCAAATCTTCGGGCCAATCGCCAGTCGCGTCATGGCGTTGAGTCGCACGACTTCCACCGAACGAATCGACGAGAGTTCCACGGTCGGTCCCAACGTTCCGTACTGCACTCGTAGTTCGCTCGGAGTCACGATCGTCCGCATCACCGAGAAGAACACTCCGGCGGTTCCGGCTCCCAAAGCACCCACAGCCAGTGCGCCGGCTCCCGCAAAATCCCCCTGCACCGCGGCGGCAATTCCACCCGCAGCAGCAGCCAACGCCGGCAACAACATCAACGCCGAGAACAACTTGGAGACGTGCTTCTCTCGATACATGGCGCCATCGCCGTCCATGTAGTCGCGCTCGTAGTCATCCCCCATCCCGGCGAGTCTACAGCGAAGTCGAACACGACTATGGGCGAGCGCCCAATCGCCCGTTATCTTGAGTGTGATGCTCCCGAAGCCTGGTTTTATCGAATGGCTTTTCGAGACTTGGTCTTGGCTTCTGCATCACCACGACAGCGAGATCCGCTTCGCCGGTCGACCCCTGGTCACACCGACGGCGCTCGACTTCCCGGTCGACAAACAACTCGAAGGCGAAGAACTCGCAGAGGACTACTTCCTCTTCGTCCAAGAACACGCACAACTCTCGGAGTGGCCGCTTCACGTCGTCCCCGACCAAGAATTCCTACACGGCGAAGCGGGCGACGAAGGGTTCCCGATCCCGTACGACCCTTCGTGGTTGATGGACCCCGCACGCTTGGTCACGCACTTCGCACGAGGCGTCGCACACTACGTCGTGCACTCGGTACCGGATGCGATCCCAGGCGACGTCGAATACGTCATCGACGCCACCGCGGTGTACCTCGGCTTCGGTGTGTTCGCTGCCAACGCGGCTGCACCGCGCGCTGCTCGCGCCAACAACCTTCTGCTCGCGCGTCGTCTTGGCGTGATGGCGGAACACGAACTCGCATACGCACTGGCGGTCTTCGGAGTCCTGCTGGAGATCCCCGATCGCGAGATGGAGCGGCACCTCCGCCCCAACCCGCGCGTGTTCCATCGCAAAGCCGTCAAACACGTGCTGCGACATCACGGGCGAGGACTCGACCGACTTCGCGGTCTCTACCCCAAGCGCGTCGGGCCCTACCGCTAAAACGACGCGCGAAAGGGCATCGTCAACGTGGCTTCGCCCTCGTGCGCGTCGCCTGCAACCGGGTCGCCGTAACGCACGCGCGGTTTGTTCGCGCCGGCATACCGAAGCGCACCCACCACAAAGCCTTCGTTGATGCCTCGGAAGAACTCCGCGTGCTTGGTCGGAATCACGCGCAACTCGAAGTCGGCGAAATCGTCACCAAGCTTCATCAACACGGCGTTGCAGGGCTGGAAGTAGCGATTGAATGCACGTGGCAAACGCTTGGCCATGTCACCCAACGAAGCGGACTTGAGACTCATGCGATAGATGCCTTCAACATCACTCGCTGCAGTCCGATCGGCTTGCATGCGCATCCACTCCCGCACCGATAAGCCGCGCGCTCCAGCGATGGTCGCCATGATCCGAACGTAGGGATCCATCGCATACCAACCGGCTTCCAGAAACAACTCGCCGAAGTACGCCTGGTCGTCCGCCGACATGGTGCCGAGGATTGAGGAGGCCCCGCCCGGCGCCTTGCCCAGCATCCGCATCGTCGCAACGAGCGCCCTCCCCTTAACCTCAAACGCCATGAGCTACTCGGGCGCGACCTCGCGCTGAGTCGGTGCACCAAGCACCACAACTTGGTCGCGTCCGAGCACCCAAATCTCGCCGTCTGCGGCGGCTTCGACGTCGACCAGTTCCGTCGTGGGCAGTCCGGAATCCGCTGCGAACACAGACCAGTCGTTGCCGTCGTAGCGAACCAAACCGTTGGGTCCAGCACCCCAGATGTTGCCGCGCGGATCGAGCGCCAACCCAATCGGACGCGTCGCACGAACGGCCTGCGGCATCCGGAATTCAAACTCGCGGTTGTAGTAGTAGCCAGGTCCTTCAGCGGCAGCGACCCACACCCGAGCCTGGGTTCCCACCAACACGTCGCTCACGACCTCACCACGCACACCGCGAGCCTCACCAAACACGATGGCCTGGTGGTTACCGATGCGAACTGCACCGTTGAGCGTGGAGAACCACACGTTGCCTTCTTCGTTCACATCAAGCGATGAGAAATCGTCCGGCATCACCAGCGAACCTTCACCATCGACGGCGGGATCGCTTCGGCTGTGATGGTACAGCACTGTCTCGCCGTTGATCTGCGCCACACCGCGCATCACAGGTCCGGTTCCATCCGGCATCCGTACGCGCATCGCCAACCAGGTTTCCTCGTCATCGCGCACACCGATCATCGGCGTCGACACCACCTGCGGACGAGGCGCGTCATCCGCGGCACCAAACGTCAGCACCGTATCGATCGCCGGTGCCCAGTCGTCACCCGAACGGCGGTACACGCGAATCGCATTGGGCGTCCCGTTGACCGTGCACGCAACGTAAAGGCCACGCGCAGCTGCCGTCATCGACCAACAACGAACGCCTTCCGGGGTCGCCACGCGTCGCAGCGCACCGTCGTTTTGCTCCGCGAGCACACCTTCGTCGGTCAGGACCCACGTGCGACCACGCTCGTCGCTTTGCACCTGAAGGTCGCGCTCGGCGACTAGATCACGGCTTCGGTACGAACGACCCACGCCGCTTGCGGTCAACGCGCTCACACCTTGGTTGCGATCGGCGACGTACACAACTCCACCGTGCGCATGCACCCCGTAGACGTTCTGTCCAGTCGCACTCAACGGAGCGACGACAAAGCCAGGCGCCTCGATGGTGGGGTGGTTCGGTGGCACTGCAGCCAAACGAACCGGCGGACGAGCAGGAATCGCTTCGCGATCACACGACGCAACAGCACCAGGAAGCTGACGCGCCCGATAACCCAACACCTGAAGGCGATCGCCACGCGCCAAGGGATGCAGCGGAACCCCACTGGCTCGCGTCGCATCGCGAATGGTGAACGCGTAGCCGCGCGTGAACATCACGGTCTCGGTTCCAACTCGCGCTAGACCCACCACCGGCCGATCAAAGTCGGCAACGGTGTAGTCGTACCAACGGTTGCCATCGAACCACGCGAGATGGCTTTCGCTGGCGTTCTGCACCAACACGAATGCCTGACCCGGTTGCGCGGGAACCACACCGCGGACCCAACCTGCCGGAAGCCCACGTCCTTCGACGTGTTCGCGAATCACATCGTCGGCATCCAGGTACAAAAGCCCGTTGGTGGTTCCGACCCAAAGACGACCCTCGGGAGTCGCCCACAAGCCGGTGCACTGCATCGCTTCGCCGTAACCGGACCAAACGCCGTCACGAAGGCGCGCCAGCCCGCTTTGGCCACACGCCCAACGCGTTCCGTCGTCCTGGGTGTGCAACGCAACGATCTCACCCACCGGAGCGTTCGGAACTACGGGGTTGCTGATCTGGTTTCCGGTGACTTCCACAAACCCGTTGGCGGTTCCCACGGTGACCACGCCGTTGGCACTGATCGCCAGCGCGCGCACGTCGTCTGAAGGCAGACCTTCGTTGCGACCCATCCGCGTTGTGGACTCGCCGAACACCAGTAGGCCGCGATCGGTCGCGACGTACACCAGGCCTCCGCCTTCGACGACATCACGAACGCTATCCAGGTCGGTCAGCGCGCGAACTTCACGTTGCAGCGAACCCGCCTGAAGCACGTCCGGCGTGGTCTCGGGCAACTGCAGGCCGGCGGGGGGACATCCCATCAGCGCCAGCGCGATCATGCATCCAAGAACTCTCACTTGGTTTCTCCTGCGTGTCGTTCGAGCCAATCAAGCACCGGTGCTTCGCAGTTGGTGCCCGAAAGTCGCGACATCTGCTGAATGCCCGTCGGACTGGTGACGTTCACTTCGGTGAGCTTTCCACCAATGACGTCGAGTCCCACGAAAATCAGCCCATCTTGTTTCAAGCGATCGCGCATCGTGTCGATGATGCGGCGATCGTGTTCGTCGATATCGGTGGCCACGACTCGGCCACCCACGTGAATGTTGGAACGAAGGTCGCCGCCCTGCGGAACCCGCAAGATCGCGCCGAGCACTTCGCCTTCCATCAGAAGGATGCGCTTGTCGCCCTTCGACACCTCGTCGATGAACGCCTGCACCATCGCGACGCGCTTGCCGTGACGCGTGACCGTCTCGATGTGGGCGTTGAGGTTCGGGTCATCCAAGCCCAGCGCGAAGATGCCTTCGCCACCATGACCATCCACCGGCTTGATCACCGCACGGCCACCCACGTCTTTGACAAAGGCTTTGATGCGATCCTTGTCAGCGGCCACCAGCGTGCGCGGCATCAACTCGGGAAAGTGTGCGGCGTAGAGTTTTTCGTTCGCGGCACGAAGCCCTGCCGGATCGTTGATCACCAGGGTCTGACCACGCACGCGTTCCAAACACAGCGTGAGCCAGAGGTACTCGTCGTCGAAGGGTGGGTCCTTCCGAATGAACACCACGTCGACGTCGGCAACATCGACCAGCTCGGTCTCACCGAGCAGCACCGGTGCATCAGGATTCTTCTGCAGCGTGGCTTGTCGAACCGCGGCGCGACACCGTCCTTCGATTAGCTCCACGTCTTGCACCAAGCAGTGGTCGACCCGATGCCCGCGCTGCTGCGCTTCGAACATGATCGCGAACGAAGTGTCTTCGTCGACGATCACTGTGTCGACCGGATCCATCACGAAGAGCAGTCGCATCGTGAGGGACCATGCATCTTGCTTCTCGGCCCTTCAAGTGCTCCATTTTTGCCGTGAAGAAGTGGCAAGAAGCCGAAGCTCTCTGGGCGAAGCTGGTGGAAGAAGGTGCTCTTTGGGGAGCCGACTTTCAGGATTGGGAGTTGGCTGAAGCCATCACCGACCAACGCGCTCTGAAGATCTCGATGTGGCGATACGGATTCGGGGCGGGGCAAGTCTCCTTCGAACGCCCTGAAACTGTGGTTCAGCTTCGCCCGGAAAGCGGAATGAAGGGCGCGCGCCACGTCAACCTTTGGAGCGATGGATTGGTCTTCAAAAGTGCGATCTCAGACGCGCAGCTCCTCCTGTTGAACGCGAACGCCTGGGAGCACTTCAACGAAATCGATCCCACGCCGGCACGGCGATGCTAGGCAGGAGTATGCGAATCCGAATCCTCGTGCTTGGGATCCTCTTGCTCGCACTGTCGGGTCAAGCGCCCACCGAACGCGAGGTCAGCACCGCCGATACGTTCTGGGCCGAGTACCAGGAGATGGCTGTCGCCGCCGATCACCCACTCGCAAGTGCAGCCGGCGCGGAGATCCTCGGTCGAGGAGGCAATGCCGCCGACGCTGCTGCAGCCACTGCACTCGCACTGGGCGTCGCCAACCCCGCATCGAGTGGCATGGGCGGCGGTGGCTTCTTGCTCTACTTCAAAGCCAGCGATCGTTCGCTGCACTTCCTCGATTTTCGCGAGCGTGCACCCGCAGCGGCAAGCCCGACGATGTACGACGACGTGGAACCACCCATGGACGGACCGGCGAACCAAGCATCGCAACTCTTCGGGCTCGCTTCGGGCGTTCCGGGTGAACCGGCAGGCATCGCCAAGATGGTGAGCGAGTTTGGATCGCTCCCACTTTCGACCATTGTTCAACCCGCCGTGCGTCTCGCTCAACGCGGTGTACCTGTCAGTAGCGGACTGGCCCGGATGAGTACGTTCTTTGGCGCACAGATGCGACGCGACCCGCTGATGCGCACCTGGTTCCCTCAAGCCGAAGGCGGAATGCGCGAAGGTGACCTTCTTCGACAGGCGCAACTTGCACGGACCCTTCAAGCGTTTGGTCGTGGTGGTCACGACGCGATTTACCGAGGTCGGATCGCACGTCAGATCGTGCAAGCGAATCGCCGCTTTGGTGGCGTGATGACCATGAACGATCTGCGCGACTACGAAGTTGTCCGTCGCGATCCACTCGACGCCAGCCACTTTGGTTTCAGCTGGGTGACGGCACCGCCACCCAGTGCGGGTGGTTTCACCATGCTGCAAAGCTTGGCGATTCTGGAGCGAATCCCGGAGCGTTGGCGGCCCACTGGAGGCGCGCGTCCCGAAGTTCCGTTCCTTCATGCGACTGCGGAGTCCTGGAAAGGTCCCTTCCTGGATCGCCAGCGCTACTTTGGCGATCCCGATCACGTCGAACTTCCACTCGGCGAGATGATGAACCCCAGTCGGCTGCAGGCGCGCGCCAATGCGTTTCATCCCGCGTTGGCCAATCCCTCCGACGACTACGATCTTCCGCTGCGACCTGAAGACAACGTGGTGCAGTCCGACAACGCAGGTACATCGCATCTGTGCGTGGTCGATCGCGAAGGCAACGTCGCGTCGCTGACGACCACGGTCAATCTCCCCTTCGGTGCACGCTACAGCGCAGCAGGGATCGTCATGAACGACGAGATGGACGACTTCGCACGGGGTGTGGGCGAAGTGAACGCGTTTGGGTTGGTGGGTGGTGCGCCGAATCTTCCCGGACCGGGCAAGCGACCTGTGTCCACGATGTCGCCCACCATTGTGTTCGACGACAACGGCCCGGTGTTGTGCGCCGGTGCTGCAGGAGGAAGCCGCATCGTGACGGCCACGCAGCAAGTTGCGATGAACCAGTTGCTCTTCGACATGGAGCCACACGAGGCGCTCGAGGCTCCGCGGATCCATCACCAGGCCGTCCCCAACGAGATCCGAACCGAAGAGGTTGCTCCCATGGACGAGCAGCGGTTGGCCGGTCTGCTCGCCCGCGGTCATGTCCACCGGACGATCCGCAATGTGGCCAATGTTCAGCTGATTCGGATTCGAAACGGACGGCTCATCGCCGCGTCGGACCCGCGAAAAGGCGGTCGTCCGGCAGGCCGCTAGCAGCCCGCAACCGTCCTGCTACGCTTCGCGCGCTGTGGAGGAGGGACACACACAGCCGGATGCGGGGCTTGAGAAGCCGCGTCGAAAGGGCTGGATTGCAGAAGCGATCCGCGCTGGCCAACCATGGCACTTCCGCAAGAAGGTTCGCTGGAAGCACAACCTGATCAACTTGGTCTCGCTTAGCGGAGTACTCGCTGCGTTGAGTCTCACTGTGGCTGCCAGCAACTGGTTGTCGCCCTGGATCTACCTGCCGATCGCGGGCTGCGTGTTTGGCCTGCTCTACTTCTCGCTCTTCATCTTGGTCGTGCACGAAGCGTCGCACGGCATGTTCATCATTCTCCAAGACCGACGCTGGCACCTGCGCATCAACCGCTTGTTTGGTTGGTCGTGTTCGGTTCCCTTCGCAACCCACTACATCAAGCACTGGGAAGAAGGGCACATCGAGCACCACGTGCGTCCGCTCGAACCAGCCGATCCGCAACAGTCCAACACGTTGGTGGGCCGGGCACTGCTCAAGACCGTGCTGATGAACGCGTTCATCCCTTGCTACCTGTTCTTGGAGCGCACGGTGTTGCGCAAGCGCAAGTTCGGCAAGAGCACCAGCTCCAAGGGCGTGATCGTCGTCTTCATCATCTTTTGGGCGATCGTGCTCACGCTTGTTGCGTGGTTGGTCAACCCGTGGGCATCGGGCGCACTCTTCTTTGGACTGCACATCTTGTCGGCGTGGAACCACATCAAGGGGTCGCTTGAGCACGGTGGAGCCATCGGCAAAGAGGCCGATCCCTTCCTGCGTTCGCGCAGTACGTTCTTTCCCGGTCGTCAGATCTTGATGCCCTGGAACATCACGCTGCACTTCGAACACCACCTCAACTTCTCGGTGCCCTGGTACGACATGGTTCGCTACCACAAGGCGATTCGCGACATCGTGCCGCAGGAAGTGTGGACGGAAGTGATCAACCACCACCCGTTCGCGCAGCTCTCGGGCAAGCTGGGGGCACTCTCCGAAGAAGCGCGACAGGCGGCCGCGTCAGTCGACTTGCCGAGCGACCCACCGCAGCAACGTGTCGCCGTCCAGCCCGCCCTCGTTCATCACGCCGAGTAGCTCCGAAGCATCACCACCGGTTCGCAGGTGATTGACCGCGCGCGCCATCGCGTTGGGTTCCTGTTCGAGAACAGCTTCGACCATCGCGTAACTCTGGTGGTACGCGAAGCGTGCTGCGTCGTCGTCTTCGATCACCAGGAAGCTTCCTTCCAGCGAAGGAAAGGGCACGTAGGTTCGTTCACGCGCCATCAACGCGAACGTTCGCTGCATGCCTCGTGATCGTTCGCGTTCAAATCGCTGGGCAAGTCCTTCGTGCAACCAAAGCGGTGCGTTGGGTGCAAGGTGTGCCAACTGTGCGTGCAGCGACTCGTGCCGCAACGTGCTTTGTTCACGTGCACCGCCCAGAAGGGACGCTGGAACACGCAAGCTTCCGTCGTAGCGAGCACCGCTCCACTGCGGCCCGCAGGTAACCGAACGGTAGTCGTTGAGCGACGCATAGATCACCACGCGCAGTTGCGGTCGACGTTCGCGAGCAAAGAGCTGCGCGGCTTCATCCAGCGCCGCCACGATTGTGCTGTGCACTCGCCAGGCGTCGTTCACGCTCAGATCACGCGGATAGTTCACCGACAGGCCGTCTTGTTCGATCGTGCGCATCGTCGATTCCAGTTGTTGTGCGCGCACCAAACGAGGGCGTGTTGCATCGACCCATGCGTTCTGTTCGGGGCTCGTTTCGCGATAGAGATCGAGAGCATCCAGGGCGTCCGCAGCGGCACCAATCCGCATTTCTCGAAGTGCCAAGGTCAACGCGACGCCGGGTTGCTCGGGATCACGTCGTAGCGATTCGCGCATCCCGTCACGCTCTGCATAGTCGTCTCCGTTGTAGCGAGCTCGAACCGCACGAGCGAGTGGCGTCAGTGGTGACTCGGGATCCTGTCGGTCCAACCACGCGATCCAGCGCTCCGCATCTTCGAAACGATCGTCCCCCATCGCCCGAAGCGCTGCCGTAAACGCCGCGGAAGTCGCGTGGTCAAAACCGGAGTCCACGCGATCGGCGGCACTCGCGATTTGCTCAAGTCCGCGGTCTACATCTCCAGTGCGCGTGAAGACTTCGCGTAACCCATCACGAAGCTCCGCACTGGCTTCACGTGCGCGAAAGATGGCCAGCGCACGATCCCACAATTCGCTTTGCACCAAGTTCGCGCTCTCACCCAAGCCACCTCGCGTAGGCGGCGTGCTCTCGTCGCACCCTGCGGCTTCAATCACGGTACGTACTGGCGACGAAGGCGGAACCACGCGAACGATTCGTGGTTCTTGTGCGCTCGCTTGCTCGACCTCGAGCACTTCTTGTGGAGGTGGTTGCGGCTCTTCTTCCGCAACGCGATTCGCCCAAAGCCACGCCGCACTGCCGAGAAGGCCAAGCGAGCCGAGCAGAATCAAGTTGCGCATCAAAAACGAAACTCGCGCGGTTAGGAAATGTTCCTACGAAGCGCGCAACTGTTGGACGATCCAGTCGCCGGTTTCGCGTGTTCCGAGGGAGCCGCCGACCTCGTTGGTGCAGTTGCCGGTGTCGATCGCTTTACGAACCAACTCGATCAACGTCTGCTCACCCTCGAGTCCGAGGTGGGTCAGCATCATGCCCACCGTGAGCACCGTGGCGAGCGGATTGGCGACGTTCTTGCCGGTCAGCGGAGGCGCACTTCCGTGCACCGGTTCAAACATGCTGACCTTGCCTGGATGCACGTTGCCGCTCGCGGCCATCCCCATGCCACCCTGAAGCGCAGCACCCAAGTCGGTGATGATGTCGCCGAAGAGATTGCAGCTGACCACCACTTCAAACTGCGAAGGGTCCTGCACCATGAACAAGCACATCGCATCGACGAACACGTGCTTGGCTTCGATGCCCGGATACTCGGTCGCAACTTCGCGGAAACACCGAATCCACAACTCGTGCGCGTGCTTCATGGCGTTGTGTTTGTCGGCCATGTGCACGGTCTTCTTGCCGGTACGCTTCGCCAATTCGAACGCCGCGCGAATGATCCGCTCCACACCTTTGCGCGAGTTGATGTCCTCCTGAATCGCGATCTCGTCGGGCGTGCCTTTTTTGAAGTGACCACCGACGCCGACGTAGATGCCTTCGGTGTTCTCGCGATACACGGTGAAGTTGCAGTCACTCGCTTTGTAGCCCTTCAAGGGCATCAGCGAATCGTGCAGACACACGATTGGACGCACGTTGCAGTACAGGTCCAACCCGAAGCGCAGTCCAAACAGAATGTCGCGCGCGTGCGTCATGTCGGGTACGCGTGGGTCACCGAGCGCGCCCAGAAGCACCGCGTCACACTCGTTGGCGATCGTATCGGCGACCTCGTTTGGAAACGTGGTTCCGTCTTTGAGATAGCGGTCGGCACCGAGCTCGTAGTTGAGCAACTCGAGATCCCAACCACGCAGTTCAGCCATGGCTTGTAGGACTTTTACGCCCTCTGCCACCACCTCTGGACCGATTCCATCGCCGCCAATCACGGCGATCTTCTTCGACATGGCGCAGACCCTAGCACTTGCAGCATGCTCGAGTCGCGATGAGTCGCGATGCCACCACGGTGCACGTTCTTGGGCTTGCCCCCGTCCCGATCGGACATCGCGTGGAGATCCGTTGGTACCGCGAAATGGTCGCCACGCCTCTGGGTGGGCGTCAGGTTCGCGAAGAGCCGCAACAACCGTGGATCAAAGACCTCGACGACGGAGTGATCTACGCCGCGCACTGGCTCTTTCATCAGGGCGGAGTGTTCAGCGACCGCGTCAACGTGGGTTCGCGCGATGTCCGACCCACCCTTGAGCTGACTCACTCATTGGTCGGTCGCGTGCTTTCCACTCAGGTGGTGACCGTCAACACATCCGACCAAACGATCGAAACCATGTTGGTCATCGCACCCGATCAAAGCGGTGCTGCTTACCGCTGATCCAACTCTCGACGTCGGCGGTACGTCTCGGCGTTTTCTTCGATTTGACGTAAGTCACGGTTGGCTCGATCTCGCTCCGCGTCGAGTGCCTCCGTTTCCCACACCCAGCCGTACCAAGCATCCGCGCCATCGGGTTTATGGAAGCGCAGGGTTCCACCTCGACTCGTGGTCACGACCAGCTCGGCGCCATCCTGACGTTGCTCACTCGGTGCGCCCAACAACTGGCCCAACTCCTGCCGGCATGTCGCGCCACATCGAAGTGCAAAAAGTGCGGGCGCGTCCTGAACCGTTGCAGCGTCTCCAAGCCCTGTCAGTGCGCGCTCTTGCTCATCTTCGGGGTAGTCCGCGCGGATCACCTCCGCCGCACGCTGCCGATCCGCGACGATCGAGATCATCGCGTGCCGGGCCCGGGCGTCCACTGCACGGAAGAGCATGGCCGAATCATCGCGCTCGAGCGCGACCGCCAAATAGCCGATCGCCCCTTCCAACTCGCGCGGATCGGGCGTGCCACCGATGCCGCATCCCGCGCAAAGGGCCAAAGCGAGGCAAATCCGGTGGGTTCGCATGGTCGTCGTCCTTGACACGGTGCTCAATAAACGAGATCACAAGAACGTCCAGGCTCCGCCCGTTCGTGCAGACAGTTCTCATGAATTTTCAAGAGGTTCGCATTTGAATTTCGTGGCAGCAGGACTCTCCGATGTGGGGCTCCAGCGAGAGCACAACGAGGACAGCTTCTGCATCCTGCCGGAGCATCGTCTCTTCATTGTGGCTGACGGCATGGGCGGTCACCGCGCGGGCGACGTCGCGAGCAAGATGGCGACGCATGCAATCGCGAACTTCTTCCAAGCCACGGCAAACGAAGACGCGACCTGGCCCTTTAGTTTCGATCCACATCTGAGCATCGAAGAGAACCGACTGATCACCGGCATCAAGCTGGCCAATCGGAAGATCTTCGAAGCGTCGATCAAGCACCGCGAAGTCCACGGCATGGGAACCACGGTTGTGGGCGCTCTCTTCTCCAAGGAGCGTGAGCGACTCTACGTGGCGCACGTGGGTGACAGCCGCGCGTATCGAATTCGGGATGGCGAGATCACGCAGCTCACACGCGACCACAGCTTGCTCAACGACTACCTGCTCGTGATGCCGGACATGACCGAAGAGCAGCGCGAAGAACTGCCCAAGAACGTGATTACACGTGCGCTTGGAATGCAGGACTCGGTCGCTGTCGACATGGTTCCCGACGAGCCCAAGGCCAACGACATCTACGTCCTGTGTTCGGACGGGCTGAGTGGAATGATCACCGACCCGGAAATTCTGCGCATCACGCTCGCAGCCGACGGAGACATGGAAAAAGCGACCTCCGACTTGGTCGCGGCAGCAAACGAAAACGGTGGTGAAGACAACATCACCGTCGTGACGCTGCTCTTCACCGAGTAATCGCTAGGGTCTGTTTCGGCGAGCGTGTGCAACCGACTCGCTGACGTTGGTGGCTCGCCAGAGGGAGCCTCGTTTTTCTAGGCGCACCACGACCTCAAAGCGCACGCGTTCGTTGAAGAAGAGTGTGTCGCGCAGCGTTACCACCCCACCGTCGACACTGAGCCAGAACGAACCGATTCTGGGTCGACTCGCGTCGAGATGTGCCGGGCCGACTTGGCGATGGCGAAGCCGTTCGCGGGTTTCCGGCCGCAAGTGATCCACGTCTCGGAGCGCAGTGATCAGCGCACAGCGAATCTTGGTCGCATCGTCAGCTGAAAGGCCGGCGACCGAAGAAGGCCATGGGTCACCCCAGCTATCGGTTGGTTCTGGACAACTCTGTGCCGACGCCGAACCACCGAGAAGTGCGAGAAGTGCTGTCACGAGCCAACGCATCAGGTTCAGGCTAGCAGCTGGTCGAGGGTGGATCCGAATGCTATGGCTTTGCCGCCATGAAGGAGTTCCGCGTACGCCACGAAGTCAACTGCACGCCCGGCGAGTTCTGGGACAAGATCCACTTCGGCGGATTCAACCGAGCGATGTACGACATGCTCGAGTTCGGCTACCAGGTCCTCGAGGATGACCCCACCAGCGGCGTCCGCAAGACCCACATCACTCCCGTGGTCGATGCACCCAAGGTCTTGGTGAAAGCGCTGGGCGAGAGTGTGTCGTTTGAGGAACACGGCCAACTGCAGCGCGGTGATGCGGCTGGTGACAACCGGTACGAGTTCAAAGTCCTTCCTGGTGTGTTCCCCAAGAAGATCCACATCAGTGGCGTGATGTTCATCGAGCCCAACGGCGAGTCGAAGTGTTGGCGCAACGTGGACTTCAAAGTCGGCTGCACGATCTTTGGAATCGGTGGAATCTTCGAGCACTTCGTGTCGAAGGAAATCCAGAAGACCTACGAAGAGAGCGCCGGCTACACCAACCAGTTCCTCAACGGAACATTCGGCAAGTAGTGGGTAAGCGCGCGAGGCACTACTGGCTCATGAAGAGTGAGCCGGATGCGTTTTCGATCGACGATTTGAAGCGCGACAGTCCAGAAGGCTGGGATGGTGTGCGCAACTACCAAGCGCGCAACTACATGCGCGAGATGAAGAAGGGCGACTTGATGCTCTTCTATCACTCGAACGCCAAGCCCTCGGGTGTTGCTGGGATTGGGCGGATTGTGGGTGAGGCGCGGCCTGATCCCACGCAGTTTGATGCCGACAGCAAGTACTTCGATCCGAAGGCAACGCAGGAAGCGCCGCGTTGGGATTTGGTCGACGTTGAGTTTGTAGAGAAGTTCGACGCCGTGATCGATCTGAAGACACTCAAGGCCGATCTCGCGCTGACCGACATGGCGGTGACGCGTAAGGGGATGCGCATCAGCATCACCCCCGTGGACAAACCGCACTTCAAGCACGTGCTGAAGCTGGCCAAGGCCAAGCTGAAGATTCGCTAGCTTTGCGTCACTTCTTCGGAAGGACGTCGCCCCAGGTGTACTTGCCGGTGATCAGCTTGGGCACCTTGGTGTTGAAGAGCGGCGCAACCACTTCGAGGAGTTCCCACAGGGCATGTGCTGTTCCGCCGAACACGAGTTTGGTCGGGGCTTCGAAGATCGGCGACACGTGTTCGCGTCCTTCGTGCTCCCAGGGAATGCCGTAGAGTTTGGTGTCGAGAAGTTCGCGGACCCCAAACTTCACCAGCGACGCAACTTCAGATTCTTGAAGCGTGAGTTGTGCCTTGTTCGGAACACGAGCAACGTAGGGGTGAAGTCGGTAGTCGCTGGTGTAGAGCGGAATCGAAGAGAGTTCGCCGAGCACTTCCGCACCGTGTAAACCGATCTCTTCTCCAGCTTCTCGGAGTGCCGTGGCGCGTGCGTTTTCGTCGCCTTCTTCGGGTCGGCCACCGGGAAAGCAGATCTCTCCAGGATGGTTGCTGAGATGCGGCGCGCGTTCCGTGAGGATGACTTCGATTTCGTCGTCCAGCCATCGAAGGGGAACGAGAATTCCTGCGTTGAGGTGATTCGTTCGTCCAGGCAGGGCGGGAATCACGATCGGTGTGCGTGCACCGAGAGCATCGCGAAACGCATTGGGGCTGGGCAGGGGTGTCACGCTCGAAAAGACCTAAGGTCTGGGCAATAGTACGGCAATGCTTGGAAGATGCTCGCTTGCTCTCGTTGTTGTTCTTGGTGCGTGTGGTGACGACGACCGACCCACGCGCGACGGCGGTGTCGCCGATGTGCCTGCGAGCGACACGTTGGGTGTTCCGGATGTACCAGGGACCGACTCGAACATCGATGCCGATAGCGAGTGCGACGATCCTTTGGATGTGGTGTTCGTGATCGATACGAGCACGTCGATGGAAGACGAGTTGGATCAGATCACCAACGGGATCACCAGTGTCTGGAATGCAGCACGTGCGCTGACTTCAGATACCCAGTTTGGCTTGGTTGTGTTTGTCGACGACGTCGTGACCGTGAATGGGTGTGCGAACTTCACGACCGTGGAGTCATTGCAGGCCGAGTTCATGAACTGGCGCGATTTCACCTCGACCAACCGACAGCCTGCAGGTGGCGGTTCGGATTCCAACGGTGATTGTCCCGAGAACAGTCTGGATGCGTTGTGGGCCGCAGCAACCGCGTGTCCGTGGCGACCGAGCGCGACCAAGCTGATCATCCACGCAACCGACGATACGTTTGCGGAGCGAGGAGCGTCGCTGAGTGGAATCCCGATCGAGCGGATGTACTCCGAAGTTGCAGGCGTGTTGGTGAGCAACGAATTGCGTGTGGGAAGTTTTTCGGCGCCGGGCGCAGGCGAGTTTTGTGGAGCCGGGATGTCGCCCAACGTGGGCCAAGGTTTTCACGAGCCGTACTTGGGAATGGACACCCTGCCCAACCAAACCGGTGGCCGAGCCTGGAGCATCCGCGACGTGCGAGCCGGAACCCTGGACATGGCCACAGCGATCACCGAACTCATCAGCGACGAGTACTGCACCCCGTTCTTGGAGTAGGTTAACTCTGGGGACAGGTTAACTATTTAACCGACCCTCGATCTCCAACTGACCAAGATCATTCAATTCAGCGAATCAGATCTGGCGCCCTGCGCCGAAGAAACTCGGCTCACATCCACGAGTCAGGTGTGATCTGAAGTAGGAGCATTGCGAAACGCTCTCTGAGGCGCCTGCAAAGCATGTCCAAGCACACACGAAACTCGTGGTTTCAATGACTTAGAGATCGAGGGTCGGTTAAATAGTTAACCTGTCCCCAAAGTTAACACCCCGATGGTTCCGTCTTTGCGTGGGTCAGTCGCACCAGTGAGTGACTCGCTGATCTCGATCGCTTGAGCTCCACCAAAGCCTCCGAACGCAGCTCCCTCCACCACGTTGTGGCCTCGGTTTCGCAACCCTTCGATCAACGTTGGATCGGTACCCTCTTCGAGTTGAACCTTGTTCCCCTCGATCCACCGGAAGCGCGGTGCATCCACCGCAGCTTGCAAGGCTTCTCCACGATCGATCCAACGATGCAGTAGCTGCACCTGCGCTTGCGGCTGCTGGTAACCACCGACGACCCCAAACACCAACCAAGGCACCAAGCCCCGAAACGCCATCGCCGGAATGATCGTGTGGTACGGCCTTCGGCCCGGTGCCAACGCACTTGGATGCGCTGGATCGCTCCGAAACAGAACACCTCTGTTTTGTAAGCACATTCCGTCAACCACAACGCCAGATCCAAAGTGCATGTACACGCTGTTGATCAACGAACACGCGTTGCCCTGCGCATCCACCACAGCGACGTACACGGTGTCGCCATTCGGCAGTCCACCCACCGCCGAGGCGCAAGCCTGGTCGCCGATCAGGCTCACGCGCTCTTCGATGTACGCGTAGTCGAGCAAACGCGACACATCGCTTCGCGAAGGATCGCCCACATGCACTCGCGCATCCGCAAACGCCAACTTCAACGCTTCGATCTGCACATGGGTCTGCTCCACCACATCCATGTCGCGCAGCGAAAGCTCTTCGAGCATTGCCAACGCTTGCAACACCACCACGCCCTGCCCGTTGGGCGGCAACTCGTACACGGGATGTCCGCGATACACCCCTTCAAGCGGTTCCACCCACTCGCCCTGATGCGCTTCAAGATCCGACTTCGTCAGCCAACCATCGTCCTCCGCAACACGTGCTGCGATCGCATCGGCCAACTCGCCGCTGTAGAACACATCTCGACCGCGCTGTAGCTTCGAAAGCGACTGCGCCAACTCGGGCTGCGTATACACCTGACCCACCTGCGGAACCGGTTGGTACGCGTACGCGCTGCGACCCCAGTCACGTCCCACCACAGGCGTGACTGCGAAGCCGTCCCGCGCTGCAACGACCGCCGGCTCCAACAACGAATCCCATGACGCGCGACCGAAGCGCTTATGCAACTGCCACCACGCGTCCACCGCTCCCGGAACTGTGATCGGCAACACACCGCGCTCGGGCACCGCGTCCAGACCTCGTGCCTGCAGATCCTCCAACGATGCCTTCGCCGGCGCACGCCCCGATCCGTTGAACCCGTACAACGCGTGCGCGTCCCACACCATCGCAAAACAGTCCCCACCCACACCTGTGCTCATGGGGTCCACGACGCCCAGCACTGCAGCTGCACAAATCGCGGCATCAACGGCATGACCTCCTGCCTCGAGCACCTTGGTCGCCGCCTCTACGGCACGCGGGTGCGAAGTCACCACCATCGCCTCTTTCGGTAGCTCCCGCTGCTTCTCGGACGCCTGATCGATCTGGTCGGTCACCTTCGACATGGCCAGAGCATGCAATGGTTTGACCCCACACCTCCACAAGGACACCATCGCTTCGGCCTTGAGCAGTACCGTCCGATCCGCGTGGCCCGTCGCGCTCTCCGTAGGTGCTCCGCTCGCCGGCTATCTCGCCACGGCATCTGGTTACGGGTACTGGCTCGATGGCGGCGAGTTCGTCGCCCAAGCATCCGACTTCGGCATCTCGCACCCACCCGGACACCCCCTCAACGGTGTGGTGCTCGGACTGTTCACGTGGCTGCTCCCCATCGGATCGATTGCTTTTCGCACTGCCATCGCCAGCGCACTTCTCGCTGCCTTCGCCATCGGCTGCGTGCACTTCGCCGCCGAACGCACCTTTCGCGGTCTCGGAACAAGGCCGCTCGATTCCAGCATCCTCGCGATCGGGGTGTGTTGGCTAAGCGCAGGAAGCTTCGGATGGTGGCTCCAAGCGGTTCGCCCCGAAGTCTATGCACTTCAAGCTGCGCTCACCTGTTTCGCTCTCGAACGGATCGTCGCCTACGAAGCCGAAGGCGACTCGCGCAAACTCTACGTCGCCACGTTCGCCTTTGCACTTGCACTCGCCAACCACCACTTCTTAGCACTACTGATCTTACCTGCGTGCGCTGCGACACTGGGACGTGCAGTCAGCGAACGCGGCTGGCGGCCACTCAGTATCGGATTGGGCGCGGGCCTGCTCGGACTCGCCACCTACATCTACCTTCCCTTGCGCGCGGGACGAGCCTACCTGAGCTTGGGCGACCCCAACGACCTCGGACGCATGTGGTGGGTCGTCAGTGCAGAGGCGTTTCAGAAGAACCAAGGCGAAGGTGTTCCGCAACCTTTGGGGGAGCGCTTTGCCGACGTCGCGATCCAACTCGGCGAAAGCTTGAGCGTCGCTGTTCTCTTCATCGCACTCGCGGGCTTCTACGCGTTGATCCGACAACGCAGCAGCAGACGTCTCGGCATCCTTTGGTTGCTCATTGCGACGGTGTTCATCGCTGCCCGTGCTTGGTTGGGGTTTGTACGCTCAAACCCTGATGCGCTCGGGTATTTGATGCCAGCCATCGCAGCATTGAGCATCGCCGCGGTCGGGTTTGGCGGCATGGTCATCGTCGTTCTCGGCGAGCGAACGCGTCTCACGCTCGCCGTTGCCACAGTCATCGCCGGTGCATGTGCTTTTCAGATCACCGACAACGGAGCCGACGCATCGTTCAGCGCACTTCGCTCACCCGACACGTTCGATGAAGAACTGCGGCGTCACTTGCCCACCGGTTCGATCGTGATCGCGTACGCTCCCCAAACTGCTTTTCGCTACTGGGGAGGCGAAGCCGAAGAACATCTGCGGCCCGACATCTCCTTTGTGCCCGTTCCCTTCCTCACATATCCGGGCATGGCCGACGCTTTGGTGGAGCGCGACGAGATGCTTCGACCACTCCTCAACCGCTACATGCTTGATGGCGAAATCGACGTCGGCGATCTGCAAACTCTCGCATCGCGAAGACCGGTGTACGTCGAACTCGATCTACGCGTGTCGCGTGACATCCAAAACACGCTGGTTCCGGGTGGTCTGTATCACCGCGTCGTTCCCGACGGTGCCACGCGTGTGGACCGCACCGAAGGTCGCGACGTCGAACGCAAAAGTTGGGCGCGCATCGAGCGCATGCTGGAGAAACCGCTCGACCCCGAAACGGTTCGACAGCTCGTATGGCGCCTCTACCAACGCGCGCTCTACTACGCCGATACCGGCAATCGCGAAGAAGCGCGCATGGTGCTGACCCGCGCACTCGCGTTGCAGCCTCAGGAGCAGACCCTCAACGGCTTGATGGAAGCGCTCGCTGTGCCCAACGACGATGGCGAGGCGACCGGACCCATCGACACCACACCGTTTCGCATGATGACTTCCGAGGGTTGAAGCCGCGCGCTTGAGCCCTATGATCACGATGTGAGCGAGGTTCCCCGGTTGGTGTTGTTCGATGGTCTCTGCGGACTGTGTGACAAGTCCGTCCAGTGGCTTCTCGAAAACGATCCGGAAGGTCGTCTGCAGTTCGCACCGCTTCAAGGAGAAACCGCCGCGGAAGTCATCGCGCGTCACCCCGAGATCCCCGAAGGACTCGACTCGATCATTTACGTGGAGAAAGACGGCGACAAAGAAAACGTCTACTGGCGCTCACGTGCCGTGTTCATGCTGTCGCTGCACCTGCAGACCGGCTGGCGAGTGCTGAGCTGGTTTCGATTCGTGCCCTCGTTTATCGCCGACGTCGTGTACCGGATGATCGCGAAGATGCGTTACAAGATTTGGGGCAAGCTCGATACGTGTCGAGTTCCCACGCCTGAAGAACGCGCTCGGTTCCTTCCCTAAGAGTTCGCTCGGCGTTCGCTAGTCGCGACCAGGCGGGTCTGCTAGATCCGCGGCATGCCGCTCGTGCTCACAAGTCTGGCGATCGACGCACCGGTCGAACGCGTTTGGGAAATCCTCACCGACCTCGATTCATACAGCGAATGGAACCCGGTGATCTTGCAACCGCGTGGTGAACTCCGGCCCGGCGGCAACATCGACTTCAAGATCAAGTTGGGCCCGCTCGAGGCACCGATCGCGGCGCGCATTGTACGTGCGGACGGAACCGAGCTTCGCTGGGAAGGACCACGCAACTCGCTGCAAAAGCCTTTGGGCGGTGGCAGTCACTTCTTTCGTCTCGAAGCGATCGACGACAACCGAACGCGACTCGTGCACGGAGAGAAGTTTACCGGTCCCTTGTTTTCGCTTCCCTGGCGCTTCCTCGGACCGCAGGTCGAAAAGGGTTACGAAGTTCTCAACAAGCGGTTGAAAGAACGAGCCGAAGCATGAGCTTTGGCGGACGTCGCGTCGTGGTCACCGGCGGTGGCGGCTTTCTCGGAATGGCCGTCGTACGCGCGCTACTCGATGAAGGCGCGGAGGTTCATGTTCCTGCTGTAGGCGAGCGCGACCAGAAACGCTTGGCGGGCATCGACCACGCCATGTTGCGGGTAACACCTTCCGTCGATCTGACCGACGAAGCGCAGACCATCGCGTTTTACGATGCTGTGCCGGGGCCGCTTTGGGCGTCGCTGCATATCGCAGGTGGTTTTGTGTGGGGTCCACTCGCCGAAACCGACGTTGAAGCGTTCGACAAGATGGTCGCGTTGAACCTGCGTACGTGTTGGTTGTGTTGTCGCGAAGCCGCGAAGCGAATGGACGAAGGTCGGATCGTGAACGTCGCGGCGAAACCCACGCTCGTGCCCTGCGCGAACGTCGCGACCTATGCGGCAACCAAGTCGGCTGTGGTGGGACTGACGCTTTCACTCGACGAAGAGCTGCACGACCGCGGTGTGTTCGTGAATGCGATTGCGCCATCGATCATGGACACCCCCACGAACCGAAGTGCGATGCCAGATGCAGACTTCGACGCGTGGCCCAAGGTGGAAGAAGTCGCGGCGACCATGGTCTTTCTCGCGTCTCCTGCGAACAAGACGACGCGCGGGGCGCTGATCCCGGTCTACGGCCGCAGCTAACGCGTGAACTTGTTGATCGCGTAGGCGAAGCCGGTCTCTACGCACTCGTAGTAGCGATCGAAAAACTCGATGGCGCCCGGGTCTTCGTATTGGCGTGCTTTGCGCCACGCGCTTCGCCAGGTCTCAAAGCGCGCTGGGTCGACGACAATGTCATCCAGGATCAAGAGCAGGGCAAAGTCGCCCATGGCGTAGCCACATCGGTTTAGGTCTACTCGGTTTCGACGCTCGCGCTTAGGCGCACTTGGAGCCGACCGCGCCGCTCCGTCGTTCGCGGAACCCGAATTCGCTCGGTCGCATCAAAGGGTGGCGGTCGGTTCGGATCACAATCCGGTCCAAAGTCGGTTGCATCGAACGCAAAGTCCAACGAACCGGTGCGCCCATCCGGGTGCAGCGCTTCCACCGTCACTTCGTGTGTCCCCGCACGTGCTGGGCTGCAGTAGCTCAACAGGTAGAACCGCTGCGTGTAGCCCACGATCCGTTCACCGATCGTTTGGAACGCAGCTTCGATCGCCGCCGCGTCTTCGATCAGCACGTAGCCGCTGTAGCCAATCCGATCGAGGACGTTCTCGTCGATCTCGTTGCCGACTCCGATCGCGAACACGTCAAACCCGCTGTCGCCCAAACGACTTCGCATTGCACTTTCGCTCACGCGGGAAGCGCGATCGGTTCCGTCGGTGAACACCACGAGTGTTCCGAAACGCATCGGCGTCTCGGCCTCTTCAAGCGCGCCATCCAGAATGTCTGCTGCTGCGACCAACGCACCGTTGAGGTTCGTCGAGGGGTCACGCGTCCGAAATCCACCCAAGCGTGAGATCCCTGCGGCACTGGAACGAAAAGGCTGAATCGGATGGATCTCTTCCGACCCATCAAACGCGTACACCGCGACCTTTTGGTACCCCTCGAGCGTCGACGAGAAGCTCTGTGCCGCGCTCACGATCATCGGCACCTGATCGCTGTTGGTCACGCTTCCACTCATGTCCACGAGCAGAAGCGTGTAGTGCTCGGCCGCCACTTCTGGATTGATAATGGTCTGCTGGCTTTCGTCAGCGCTAACCAGTTGACCATCCTCGTAAATCGCAAAGTCGGTGGCAGCCATGCCCGGAACAGGCTCGCCCTCACGCGTGTCGACGGTGAAAAAGAGCCCGACGTTGCTGGGCAACCCGTACGCACCATCGATCTTGGTGAGCTTGAGTCCGGAACATCCAGTCAAAGCGAGGGCGAACGCGAGAACCACAAGTTTTGGAGAAAACCTCCGAGGAAGAAGTGTGCGCACGCGGCAGACGTACCACACCTACTCGCGTACGTCTTCGGCTGCTTCGAGCACGCCCAGCCCCAACTTCCAGGCGTCGTCGAGAAAGCGCAACGCGTCGACGATCCGTGGACCGAGCGCAGGACCTAACTCCAACGCGTCAGGCACTGCCCGGACAAAGAGGATCGATCCGGATGCAGCAGGACCGAGCTCGACGGATAAGCTCGCTTGTTCGCCCTCGGAAGCAAAACGCAACGCACCTTCATCGAACACGAGCGCAGCGGTGCGCGGCTCCAACGTCTCGGGCACGATGCGCATGGCTTTCCCCGCAGGATTCTTGAGCGACTCGCGCACAACCATCGACTCCAACTCCGAAGGTCGGTAGTCCAGAGCCGCACCTTCCACGATCGCCAAGTGCAACAAGTAGAGCGGTAGCTCGGGTAAGCCTGCTGCAAGCTGCCCAAGCGCAGCGCCGTAGCGTGGATTGAGTTCGGTCGGCAGAAACCCTTCACGCGTCATCACGCCATCGACAGTGAAGCAACCGCGGTAGTCGACCGTATCGCGCAGGTAGCGACCCACCCGGATCGCCACGTCTCGCATGGCATCCGAGTCGGATTTCGACGGCAACCAGTACGTCGACGCAGACGCGTACGCGAGCTTGTTGCTGTCGGTCCGGAACACCATCATCTCGCACGGTCGAAACGTGATTTGCGTGTCCGCGAACACCACGCCGTGAATCGAACACGGAACGCCATCCAGAAAGGGCATCACCCGCACACGATCGGCGACGCCTCCCAGAGTCTCGACGGCTTCACGCATGTCCTCGTCCCGTCGGATCCAGCGCAGAAAGAACGCACCGCCGTGCCAACCTTCGCGGTTGTCGGCGACCCAAACCGTTCCGCGACCTTGATTCAATTCTCGATGCGCAAGCTCTGCGTCTGCCACCGGTACGATCTTCGCGGGTGCACGTGTCACCCCAGCAGCATCCCAAAACGCATCGATGATCATCTTGTCTTCGAGCGCCAACCACTCCGGACGTCGCGCGCCAAACACGCGTCGACCGGCAACAGGCCGACCTTCCGAAAACAGTTCACGAACCACCAACGCTTCGCGTTGCGGATCAAACGCGTCCACCTCTGCGATGACCTCCGCGGGCAGTGCATCGAGCACCGCTTCGGCAGACCGGATTCCATCCATCATGTCTTTGCCGCGAAGACCGAGCTCGATCGTCTGCAGTCGTTCGTCGATGTCGCCCGTTCCGCGTGAACCACCAATCACCAAGACGCGTTCGGCACCGAGGTCGAGCAAGCGCTTGCCATGGCGTGCTGCGCCCACGACAACATCCGTCGCCACGATCCAAGAGCGTCCCCGCACGAGCTTCGACAGCTCAGCGCGATAGTGCTCGGTGCTCATCGTCTCGCAAATGCAGGAAGCGGTGGCGCGTCTGCAAGTCGGTCCGACAGGTCGGCTCCACTGAGCGTGAGCCAGAACAGCAGCTTCTGACCCTGTCGCGAACTTTCGGCATCGCGCATCAGCGCAGCAAGCGACTTTGAGGTGTAGGTCGGGTCGACGTGAAGGCCAGAGCGTTCGGCCCACTCGGCGGCACGTTCTGCCGCAGGATCGCGTTCTCCGTAACCGGCACCAAAGAAGCTGCCATCGATACGAAGTTGGGAGAGTGCCGCGCGTCGCACCGCCGGAAACGAAATCTCCAGCGATCGGAGATGCCGAAGAATGCCGACCACCAGCGCACTCACCGTCGCGCGATTGCACACCACCAAAGGCGTCACACGCACCGCAACGACTTCGGTCGTCAGGCCGGCTGCGGCGAGCCCTACAGCGAGCCCAGCAGCTGTCCCTCCGCTTCCCAGAGGAACGTAGATCGCATCCGGTTCCGGACACTCGCCTTTGGCAATCTGCGCAGCGAGTTCCAAGCCCGCTTCAACAAAACCGAGTGCACCCACCACGGACGAGCCGCCGTACGCAACCCGGTACGCACCACCTTCGGAACGATTGAGCGATGCGACCAAACCAGCCACGGTGGGTGCAGTCGCGATCCAACTTCGAACGGGATGAAGTTTCGCACCCGCACCCACGACGCAGCGCAGGTTGTTCTCGGCATGGGGAGTCAGCGGCTGCGGAACCATCACCGCGTGCACGTTGAAGCCCCACTTGGTGCCGAAGAGCGTCGTCGCTAACACGTGATGCGAACCCCACGCCCCTGCGGTCACGAGCGTCTTGGAGTCACGCTGACGCGCGTCGCCTAGAAGGAACTCCAGCTTGCGCACCTTGTTGCCGCCGTACACCGACGAGGTTTGGTCATCGCGCTTAACCCACACTTCGGCATTCGTGGACAGCTCTTCAACTTGCTCCACCGCCGTGGTCTGCGCGAGGGGCACGTGCGGCACCATCGAGAGCGCCGGAAAGTTCTGCGCCAGCAGCGTCACGCGCTTCTTCCTAGCAGGGCTTCGGCACGCTCCAAAAGCTCTCCTTCAAAACGCGCCCCAAACGACGCTTCCAAGAGGCGTCCTCGTACGCGCCAGCGCTCAGGATCGGCAGGATCGCGTAGCACCACCGGCTTTGCGTCGGGATGAACCCAAGGCGAGGTCAACACCGCATCGCGCAACGCAGCGCGTACTTCTTCCGCCGGTCCAGCAATGCGCACTTCGACCTCCAACTCACGAGCGTGGTCACCCACACCTGCTGTAACCGGTGCACGAACGATCTCGCGGTTGGGAACCATCACGCGGTTGCCGTGCGTGTCGTAGAGAAGCGCGGCGCGTAGTCCCAGCCGTTCAACGTGCCCTGCAAACCCTTCACCCGACACCCACACGCCACGCCGAATGCGACGCTCGAACGCGATCACCAACGACGCCACTAGGTCCGGCATCACGTCGCGAAGCGACCAACCGATCGCTACAGCAAGACCTGCGAACGCCAGCAACATCACCAACGAAAGACGCGGTGGAAGCGCACGCACGATGAACGCGAGAGCGAGCGCGATCACCACCAATCGCATGCCTACATGCAAGAGCGCGAGCGCGTTGGGGATGAGTCCATCCGACGGAAAGCTCTCACGAACGCGGCGGATGCCAGTGGCTGCGACCGCAGCGAGAATGAACCAGAGCAGGATGCCCCAGAGGTTTCCACTCCCATCACGCCCAAAGATGCTCACGAACTCTTGAAGCTCGTTGACGAGCGGATCGCTTTCGCGAGCCACCACAACCGTTGTGGGTTCTGGTGCAGGCTGCTCCACGCGCTCGACGATGGTCGTGGGCTCCCGGGGCTCACGAGGCTCACGAGGCTCACGGGGCTGAGGCTCCGCATCTCCGGGAGGAATCTCCGCAGCCTGCTGTGTGCGCTGCACTGGTGCCTCAACGCGTTCGGGCGCAACTGGCGCCGGCTCGGGCTCAACCGCAGGTTCCTCCTCAGGAACATCTTCGATGGCAACCACCGCGTCTGCGGGCTCCGCTTCAGGGGGCGGTGTGGGTACGTTGTCGCCCTCACGAACAACTTCGACCGCACCGCGTGAGCCGATTTGCGCGTGCGCTGTCGATGCACCGATCAACGCAAGCAGGAACGCGTACCTCATACCCAGCCTCGCTGTTGCATCACACGCACCGCGGTTCCGCGTAGGTGCGGCGTGATTCGGTGCCGACCTTCGGCTTCTTCCAGCAACCCCAAGTGCGCAAGTTTCGCCAAACGCGCACTGGCTTCACCCACTTCAATCCGGAACACGCTCGCAAACGTGACGGCGTCCATCCAACCCTGGCGGGCAATCTGAAAGAGCCACAACAACTCCTGCTCCGGCAGACGACTCACCGACGCAAAACCAGACTCGGGTACACGACCCACGTGCACGATCTCGTCATCCTGCACGCCTTGAATCGATGCCAGCCACAAGCGCAACGCGTCGCGAAGCACACCACCGCTCGCAAGATGCAGGTCGTGGAAGTACTGGTCGAAGGGACGACGGATACGACTCGCGCTTCGCGCCACCAGGCCTTCAATTCGGCTCTCGGTTCCGATCCGTTGGAACGAATGCCCGTATCCACTGAGCCGATGTCGCGCCATCACGGCCGCACGCAGTTCTTCCAAACCCAGCGGTGCGAGCTGCTCCACCGTCGGAAACGCCTCGCTCAAGGGCGCAACGCTCGACGCGTACTCCCAAAACAACGACTCGGCGACCACCAACCACGCACGCTTGCCCCGATCGGCGACGACTTCGTCCACAAAGCGTCGTAGCGGAGCCAACCCCTCGGGCCGTGCGCTCAACAACCAGTGCAGCCCGTCCACGACGACAAGCTGCGCGTCGGTGATCGTACCCAGTTGCTCGACGACATCCTCGACCGTCGCCGGTCCCGTAAAGGTGATGTTGCGAACGCGGCGCCAACGTCCGGCACGCACCGCTGCCGAAGCCACCGAGCCACGTCCCACGCCTTCAATGCCGATCACCGCAACACCGCGCCGCGCATCACGCTCTTCGAGTGCCTTCTTCACGCGCGCAATGCTCGCTTCGCGTCCGGTGAGCACATCACCCGCATCCATCGCGTCGCCCGCAAACAACCGCCGATAGACCAGGGGTAGATTCTCAGCCTCTGAGCTCGCCGCTTCAAAAGCGCCCGGCTCGAGGATCAACGCGCTCTTGGGAACCGGTAGACCGAGTGCGCTACGCCAGAGCTCCAAGCGCGAGGCACCAACCAACGACGTGATCGCGTCGCCAAGTTCACGTCGTGCTTGTCGAAGCAACGAGGGCAGCTGACCCGCGCGCTGTGCCAGTCGACGACGGTTGGCTTCGCGACGGATCTCTTCAACTTTGGCGCGCGTGATCTGGCCTTCGACCAACTCCACCCGCAGCTCGTTGACGCCTCCCTCCATCGCGTCGACGATCGACTGCCCCAACTGGCGCGGCCACGAACTCGCCTGGTCGAGGTAGTCGCTAAGCAATCCCTGGCTTCGTTCGAGCTGCGTGCTCAGAAGCTCGCGGAGCAGGTCACGCGTTTCGCTGGGAATGCGCGAGTCCATCAAGCTGTCGAGTTCGGTGCGAACCAAGTCGTCGTTGAACGCGATCAGGTGCTCAGTTTCGGTCAGTGACGCAGCTAGCGGTTGAAGTTTGTCGGCGGTGTCGCGTGCGGACTTGAACAGGCTCGGTGCGATGCGCGTCTCGATGCGCGCGACCACCATCTCGCGGAAAGGAACGTCGACCCGCTCCACGACCGGCGGCAACTTAAACTCACCACGCTGCAGGCGACCCGCACTCACGTCGTAGTGTGGAGTCAGGCCAAGCGCGGCTTCCTCGAGGGTCTCCAGCAGCTGTGCAAACTTCTGATCGTCCAGCAGCTCGTCGCGCATCTCGCGCACGATGCGTGCCGCTTCGCCGGCAACTTTCTCCGTCGCTTGCGAGATTTCGTGAAGCCCCGCCGCAAGTTCGTCTCGGTCTTCGGCCTTCTCCAACGCCTCCAACATCTCGTCGGACGCCGAGCGAACTTGATCGGCCACGCGTTCGAGCTGGTGCACTGCACGCCGCTGCACCTCCGCTTCGAGACGCGTCACGTGCTCCGCGCGTGCCTCCTTGACCTGTGCTTCGAGTCCCACGAGTTCGAGCTCCATCGCAAGCAGCGCAAGCTCGCCACCGGACGAACGTCGCAAGCGAGTCAGCGTGTGCGTCAACAAGTCCAGCGCTTGCACGCGTTCACGAAGACCGCGACTGCTCCGACGTGCTCGTTCCGGGAGGTCGAAGGTGCCGTAGATCGCCGACTCGTCCTTCACGTCACGCAGTCCGCGCGAAAGAATGCGTGCGGTACGCAACGAACCATCGTGTGCGATGTGCCCAACCTCTTGGGTGGCCAAGTCGAGCTCAACCTCGATGTCGGCGCGCACCATGGTCAACGCGTCGACCAGGTCCAGCTGGTCGTCGTCGGCGATCGCGTCAGCCAAGTCGTCGTACGAACGCACGATCGTGTCGAAGATCAGCCGCGTTCGACCCGCAACTTGTTGTTCGGCAGCCACAAAGAGCGCAGCCACTCCTTCCAGACGAGGCGGGGTTTCAAAGTTGAGGTGAAAGCGTGCGAGATCCCGAAGCGCCAACACACGCGGTGGCATGTCGCGGCCAAAGAGCCGGCGCGTCCCTCGGCGCATCCGAAGCCAACGACGTTGTGCAGCTTGAAGACGACCATCGTCTTCGCGAGCTGTGAAACTGCGTTCCGACCAGGGTACCTCCACGGTGGTCGCGACCCGATCCACTGCGCCATCCAGCGCCTCGACGATCGACTCAGGAGTCCAGGGCGGTTCTTTGCCCAGTTGGGCCACACGCGCGAGGACGACGGAGCGCCAGCGCTCTGCCAACTCCTTTTGCTCGCCGCGCAAACGACGGGCGATCTCTGCACGCGCTGCGATCTGTTCTTCGCTGTCTTCGGGCAACGTACGCGCGGCCACCAACAAGCGACGATGCATGCGCAAGAAGTCACGGCGCACTTCCTTGAAGAACTGTTCGACGTCTTCGCGGAAGGTCTCCATCGGACCCATGGCCACGTCACGAACGCTCGCTTTGAGGTCGTGTTCGAGTTCGCGAATCTGCCGACCGAGTGCGCCAGCGAGATGGGGACCCCACGCGACATCGTCGACCGGCTCGGGCCACGCTTCGATCTCGATCTTGGTTTCGCCCTCTTCGGCTTCGGCGAGTTCGGCGGCTTGTTGTTTTGCAGCTCGCGTTTCGCCCGCTTGACTCAATCCGATCTTGAGCAGAACCGGACCCAAGATCTCGTTGAGTGCAACACCAGCGATCAACAAGTTCGAAAGCGCTTCACCCTGTGCACCAAAGTCTCGCTTCACGAAACTGGCTAGCGTGATCGCGACTCCTGCTTGCGACACGAAGCCCATCCAACCGTGTTTCTTGGTCGCGTCGTCGGCACGACCGATCCAGCCACCGAGTCGCACACCCAGGTAGATCGCAACGATACGAGCAAGCACCAACGCGAGCGCGAACCAGAACGCGTGGATGACCTCATGCAGGTGCAACTTCGCGCCCGCGAGCGTGAAGAACACCACGTACACCGGCATCGAGAGACGCTCGACCGTGTGGATGAGCGTTTCGCCGTGGCGTGAGAAGTTCGACACCACGAATCCAGCGACCAGGAACACAAGGACCGGATCGAGGTGCAGTTGCGACGACAGATACGAGCCGAGATAAACCGTACCGGCGATAAACAGCATCAACTCGGCGTTGACGAAGCGCAGGTAAAGCGCGAGCGCGACACCCAGCACCACACCCGCGAGCATTGAGCCACCGATGTGGACCAGCAGCTCCATCGCGAGATTGCCCTCGGTCGCGCCACCCATGGCTTGGACAGCCAACGCCGAGAAGATGCCGAACATGATGACGACGAAGACGTCTTTGAGGACGACGGTGCTCAGCACCGTGCGCGACATCGGGCCCTTCGCGCCGGTTTCGTTGATGACCGCGATCGTGGCCGCAGGAGAGGTCGCAAAACCGATCGCACCAAGCGTCAAGCCAATGGGCACGATGGCTGAGCTACTGATCTCGCCGAGTCCTGGCAGCGCGAGCATCGGGATCGAACCGCTGATCAGGTAGAAGAGTCCGACCGTTGCGCCGAGCACGAAGATCAGCTGCACCACGAGGATCGAAAAGATCGATCGCAGCCCTGAGCGTAGTGTCTCGAGTTTGAGCTCACCGCCGGCTGTGATTGCGATGAGCGCAACGGCCAGCGTTTCGAGCGGACTGAGCTGCTTGATGATCGTGTCGTTCAGAACACCTTCGTTGAAGGGCTCCCACAGATGGATCTCCAGCAGATCGTCGAGCAGGCCGCCGATCGAAGGCCCGAACACCATGCCGGCAAGCAGGTAGCCGGTGATGTGGGGGAACTTGATGACGTCGACCAGGTGACCGATCGTGAAGCTCGCCAACACGACGAACCCGAGCGCCAACATCGCGGTCGGATCGAACTGCCCCGAGCCGCCGGCGTCGCCAAATCGGTGCAGCAAGAGAAGCGCGGCAACGAGTAGCGTGACAATCGTGGCCTGACGGAACGTCGCGCCTTCACCGTGCCCGTGACCACCATGCTCGTCGTCGTGGTCACCATGACCATGTCCGTGTCCGTGATCATCCTCGGCGTGATCACCGTGGTCTTCGTCGCTGTGCTCGGCGCCGGTGTCCTCCTGAACCGACTCTGTCGATTCGACCGTCTCGTCTTCGCTCACCGGTTCCTCCGGCGTCTCGTCTTCGTGTTCGCTCATCGGCGCCAGAACCCGGGCAAAAGAAGAGAGAGCAAGGTGAAGAACTCCAGACGACCGAGCAGCATCGCGGCAGCAAAGAAGATCTTGGTCGCGCCGCCATAGCTCGCGAAGTTGTCGGACAACCCGGCGGCATCATGGAAGGGTGCCGGACCCATGTTCGAGACCGAGGTGAGCATCGCGCCAAACGCGGTGGTGATCGGAATCGACTCAACCGATGCGACCAGCAGCACACCGACACCGATCGTGATCATGTACACGACGAAGAAGCTGGCGACGTCGGCCAATACCGGCGCAGGCACGACTGATTTTCCGAGTCGCACAACGTGCACTGCAGTGGGTTCAAAGCTCCGTTTGATCTGCGCGAACGTTTGTTTGAGCAGGATGACGATGCGTTCGACCTTGATGCCGCCGGCGGTCGAACCGGAACACCCACCGATGAACATCACCGCCAACATGATTCCAAACGCAGGCACCGGAAATTGCGTGTAGTCGTCGGTGCCGTAGCCCGTGCTCGAAACCGTGGTCGCTGTCATGAAGAGCGCATAGCGGAGCGACTCGACCGGCTCCGGATGAAGTCGATAGTTGAGTACGGCGAAGATCGCGGTGGCGACCAACACGATGAGCCCAAACGCGCGCAGCTCGATATCGCGCACGACCGAGCGCAGCGAACGACCGCGCAGCAATCGGTAGTAGAGCCCAAAGTTCACACTGGCGATCAGCATGAACACGCTGATGGTCCACTCGTACGACGCCACGCCGAAACCACCCACACTCGCATCGCGCGTGGAGAATCCGCCGGTGCTCATGGTCGTCATCGAATGGCACACGGCTTCGAAGACATCCATGCCGAGCAAGCTCAGGATGATCACTTCCAAGATCGTGAACGCCGCGTAGATCTTCCACAGCGTCACGGACGTTTCGGACATGCGTGGGCGAAAGCCTTCGACCTGCGCGCCCGGTGCTTCACCGCGGTAGAGACGTTTCGAACCCGCGCCCAAGCTCGGATAGATCGCAACGAAGAGGACGACGATACCCATACCGCCAAGCCACTGACTCATCGAACGCCAGAGCAAGAGCGGACGTGACAGGCGGTCTTCGATATCGGTGATGACCGTTGCGCCTGTCGTGGTCAGCCCGCTCACCGATTCGAAGAACGAATCCGCGGGCGACATGCTCGCACCAAACCAGTAGGGCAATCCGCCGCACACACCGGCGGCGATCCAGATCAACGCAACGGCAAGCAACGCTTCACGACGCGTCAGAGTTTGCTGTTGCCGTCCCCACGCAAACACCGCGGCACCAATTCCGACCGTCACTGCAGCCGCTGCAAGCGTGGTCATCGCACCACCGCTCGGCAGGTCCGCGTTGGGCGCGACCGCATCCCAGATCATGCCGGTCGCGCCACAAAGCGCGATCGCACCGCCAAGTCCCATGACCACAGCACCGACGGGACGACCCACGCCCCGAAAGCTGCGAACACGACGGCGGGAGGGAGCTACCGCTTGAATACGCGCCTCCCTCGGAACATGCGTTCGATCGACGGCTTCGCTTCAGCCGTGGCGACGATGACCACACGATCGCCCACGTTCACTTCGTCATCGCCGCGCGGGACCGTGACGTCATCGGGGCGAATCACTGCGCAGACCAGAGAGCCCTTGGGCATGCGCACGCGCTTGAGCGGCGTGCCGACCATCGGAGAGCCACGTTGCGCAGTGAGTTCGATGACTTCCGCCGCGCCTTCTTCCAGTGTGTGAACGGAGTGCACCGCGGCACCGCGACAGAAGCGAAGAATGTGATCCGACGCCACCGTACGCGGGCTCAACACAATGTCGATACCCAGCTGTTTGTAGATCGGACCGTAGTCGGCTCGCTTCACAACTGCGGCAGTACGCGGAACTCCGTGACGCTTCGCCATCAACGCGGCCATCAAGTTGATCTCGTCCTCTTGCGTCACGCACGCGCAGAGGTCGTAGGTTCCGATTTCAATTTCGTGCAGCAGATCGGCGTTGGTTCCATCGCCGACACGCACATCCAAGCCGTCGTATTGAACCGCCAACTCTTCGGCGACCTTCTCGTCCTGCTCGATGAGCGTCACCTGGACACCGTGCGGCAGCAATTCGCGCGCAAGCGCTTGTCCAACCACACCACCACCGACGATCACGATCCGCCGCGCTTCGCGCTCCGTCGAAAACAGATCTTCGGCTTCGAGAATCGCTTCGGGGCGGCCGATCAGGTACACGGTATCGCCCGGAAGCAACACGTCGGCTCCGCCAGGAACCACCAACTCGCCGTCGCGAACGTACGCCGCGATCAATGTTTGCGAAGGAAGCTGCAGTTTGGAAAGCGGTCGGTTCGCCATGCGCGACGTCATCGACATCTGCACGAGCTCAACGCGGTCCTGTGCCAGGTCGATCACGTCCACCGCACCATGCGAACGTGCAACGCGTCCCAGTTCCTGTCCGACCAACACGCGTGGGTTGATCACGACATCCACCCCGAGAAGTCCGTAGCGAATACCGGCTCGCCACTTGGCCCAATCGTTTCGCTGCACGCGCGCGATCACGCGTTTGGCACCGAGTTGCTTGGCGGCCAGCGCAGCGATCAGGTTCACCTCGTCGTGGTCACTTGCGGCGACGAGTAGGTCCGCGCTTCCAACTCCCGCCTTGTCCAGGATCTCTTCGCTGGCGCCATACCCTTCCAAGGTGGCGACATCAAAATGCTCACGCGCGTAGTTCACCGCAGCGGGATCGCGGTCGATGGCAACGACATCGTGTCCTTCGAACTCCAGCACCTGAAGCAAGTGCCGACCCACTTCGCCGAGACCAACCACCACGACGTACATCAGCTGGCTCCTTCTTCTGCCACCAAGGGCTGGCGTCGTTCGCGTCGTACTTCACCCGCGTCCACGAGAAGTCCGCGCAGAATGCGAGGCGCGACGATGTCGTGGGCAACCTCCGAGACCAGCACGACGGTGTAGACCAGGTCGACAACCGGTCCGTCGAAGACGACCTGAAACGACACCGCCATCGCAAGCGTGACTTCGCCGTGCGAGAGAAACCCGCGGTAAAGATCGTTGCGCATCCCCGCGACACCAGCGGCAGCGACGCGTGAGCCGATCGCTTTGCCCAAGGTGCGCAGAAGCACGAAGCCGAGAATCGCCACAAGCGTGGGAATCAGTGGTGGCATTCGCCACAGCGCACCTGCCAACACCAACAACATGAGCGTCATCGGTTTCTCGGTGGTGTGCAGCGTCTCGCGCATCAGTGGCCCAGTGCGCGCCACGTTCACCAACACCATGCCGAGCGCGAGGTTCACAGCCAGCGGCGACAGGTTGAGGAAGTACGCCGAGCCCGATGCAAACGTGATGATTCCAGTCAGCGCGAGGAAACGACCGTTGGGGCTTTCGTTACCACCCAAGAACGGTGTGAAGAGTGCGCCCAGCACAACCCCCAGACTCACCTGGACGAGGAACCACTCGGCAGCAGAAAGCGAGAGTTCGGCACCTTCGCGATCCAGGTGGAATACGCAGAACACCGCACCGAACACGAGGATGACGAAGAAGTCCCCGAAGCGCGCGAGTGCGCGAAGGCGAGCCGTCAGTTCCCCTTCGATGTGATAGCGGCGCATCAAGAGATCGAAGGGCTCGGCCGAATCCGATGCTGCGCAGCACCCAAGCATGAAGCAGCTCGCGGCAACGGTGCGCCACGGCAACGCGTCGACGCCAAGGTGACCAAAGAAGTAGTCGCCCCAGTCGCTGGTCCAGAGGAACCAGTACGCCGCGCAACCGACCAACACACCAGGCACAACATGGTGCAAGAACACCAAACGCAGCGTGCGCTCGTGTCGGTTCATGAGATGTTGCGAGTCCATCTCCATGCCGCGTAGGAGTCCGACCCATCCAGCAGCGAGTGCGATCAGCGGAAGGATGCCGGTGAGATCATCGAGCAGTCCGATGCGACCTAAGAAGAGTCCGAGCAGGATGTACTCAGCACCACTGAGAACAAGGAAGCGTTGCTGCAGTCGGTCGACGAAGAAGTGCGCGAGTAGGTACGCCACGGCGATGCCCGTAAAGAGGAGCACCACGTTGCTGACATCGGACTCTTCCGTACTGGCCGCAAACACGCGTTGCGGAACCAGGAGCAGCACACCGACAAGCAAGAGACGGACGGGTAGACGCACGAAACCAAATTGTGGAGAGGTGCGCCGAGAAGATCGAAGTTTCGACGTAACGTCCGTTCAGTTAGGCGTCGGCGTGTCGGGCGTTGGTGCTTGCTGTCGGTAGCGTTTGAGCGGGTTGTCGCCCTCTTCCACCACCCGATCGAGGCGATCGCGAACATCCGACGGCACGCTTTCCTCCAGCACAATTCGCCAGGCACCTGTGCTGTCACGTTCCAAAACAATCGGTCGATTGCGCCGCCCATCGCGTGTTTCACCGAACGCGTGCGCAGTGTCGCCGGTCTGGGTGATGCGCACGTCGTCCTTCGCGGGCGCCAACCCACCAAACACGTAGCCGATCATGCCTTCGTCTTCTGGACCGTCGAAATCTGCAAAGCAGAGATCGCGCGTTTCGGGATCGACGAGGTGAAACGAGCGACCGATCTGCATGCGTCGACGAATCTCGTCTTGGCTCACCATCTCGAGACCGTAGGTTTCGAGCAGTGTGTCGATGGTCGCTTTGGGAGTGTGGAAGCGCAGGTCGCTACTCACGGGTGGTGCCTGATCGCATCCCATCAACAGGACTGCGGCCATCGCCGCCGCACGCGTTGCTGTTCCGTGAAACACGCCAACCACCATGTACACCAAGAGGAGCGCTCGCATAAGCGCGCCGGCAGCAAACACGTACGAAGCGGCTCCCCACACCAGCAACGATTCGAGATCGAGGCGAAACAGCACAGGCAGATACGCGACGAGAAAGAGCACGAAGAGCACGACGCTCAGGGAGCGATTGTCGTCATCTCCCCAAAGTCGACTCGCCGCATAGACCGCGGGCATTGTGGCCGAGCCGCAGATGCACAGAATGCCGAGAAGCACTTCGTAGTTGATCGGCCCGAAGTTCGGGTACTTCGTCAGCCACTCCGCAAAGAACGCGAAGTTCGCCAACCCAAGACCGATGTTTGCGGGGACCGACGCCCACGGAAGCACCACGCTAAGCGGTGAGAGCAAGGTGATGATCAACGCCGCACGTGCGATGGGATGAGCGTCACCGCGTTTCCAAAACACGCCGGCCACGATCGGGAGCCCGAGCACCATGCCTGCGAGCAGAGTCGGTCCAGCATAGAGCGAGAGCTCCACGAGCAATGTGCTGTCCATGAACTGCAGCGCCAACCACACCAGACCAAGCACGAAGGGAAGCGCTGCGAAGTACGCGCCCATGTGCTTGCCTGGTTTCACCAGCGTTACCTAGCACGCTGAGGTTTCGCACTGAGCAGCACGCGTGGGGGCATTGACCCCCGAACGGGCGTGCTTAGTTTGCTTTGGCGACGAGATATAGCCCCTCGACGCAAACCGGTCTTCTTCGCGATGCTTAGGATGCAACGCGTAGAATCGAAGCCGGCGACCACCACTTCGAAGAGAACACTTCTAAGAGGACTGCTGAGATGCGACTCGATCGACTCACCAACAAGACCCGCGAAGCGCTCATGACAGCGTCGCAACATGCGGCCGAACGTCATCATCCGGAGGTTCATCCGGAACACTTGCTGATCGCGCTCTTTGCCCAAGACGGTGGTCTTGCTCCGGCCATTCTGACCAAGGCAGGCGCGGACCCGGCGAAGAGCATCAAAGCCGCAATCGATTCGTCGACGCGTTTCCCCACCGTGCAAGGCGGGGCAGAGCCTTCGCTAAGCCGCACGATGCGCGACGTCATGACCCGTGCGTGGCAGGAGACCGAGTCGTTCGGTGACGAGTACACGTCGGCAGAACACGTGCTTCTCGCGATGGTGAAGGACGCAAAGCTGCGCTCGGTGTTGGGTGTAAACGAGGCTGCGCTGCGCAAAGCGATTGGCGAAGTGCGTGGCTCGCAGAAGATCACCGACGCGGACCCCGAGGGGAAGTTCCAAGCACTCGAAAAGTACTCGCGCGATCTGACGCGCGTGGCGCGAGAAGGAAAGCTCGACCCAGTCATTGGTCGCGATGAAGAGATTCGACGCGTGATGCAGGTGTTGAGTCGACGCACCAAGAACAACCCGGTGCTGATCGGCGAGCCCGGTGTGGGTAAGACGGCGATTGTCGAAGGCATCGCACAACGCATTGCGGCTGGCGATGTTCCGGAGTCACTCAAGGACAAGAAAGTTCTGTCGCTGGATCTCAGCGCGATGATCGCCGGCAGCAAGTACCGCGGCGAATTCGAAGAGCGACTCAAGGCCTTCCTTCAAGAAGTTCAGGCGGCCGAAGGCCAGATCATCTTGTTCATCGACGAGCTGCATACCTTGGTCGGCGCGGGCGCAGCAGGTGGTTCGATGGACGCGTCGAACATGCTCAAGCCTGCGTTGGCACGTGGCGAGCTGCGCTGTATCGGCGCCACGACACTCGATGAGTACCGCAAGCACATTGAGAAAGACGCCGCTCTCGCACGGCGTTTTCAACCGGTGTTGGCAGGCGAACCAAGCGTCACCGACACGATCGGAATCCTGCGTGGCCTCAAAGAGCGCTACGAAGTTCACCACGGTATTCGCATCCAAGATGGTGCTCTTGTTGCGGCGGCAACGCTCAGCGACCGCTACATCACCGACCGCTTTCTTCCCGACAAAGCGATCGACTTGGTCGACGAAGCCGCGTCCCGTTTGAAGATGGAGATCGACTCGATGCCGGTCGAGATCGATACGCTCGAACGCAAGGCGATGCAGCTAGAGATCGAGAAGCAGGCGCTCAAAAAAGAAAGTGATGCGGGCGCGATGAAGCGACTGGAGCTTCTCGAGAAAGAGCTCAGTGAACTCAACGAGAAGAGAAGCGAGATGCGTGCGCAGTGGCTTCGCGAAAAGGAGCTCATCGACGACATTCGCGCCACGAAGAAGCAAGTCGAGGACTTGAAGATCGATCTGGAGCGTGCCCAGCGCGTTGCGGACTTCGACCTCGCCGCGAAGATTCAGTACGGCGATATCCCTGCGGCTGAGAAGGAGACCGAAGCCGCGCAGCTTCGTCTGGCCGAACTGCAAAAGGATGGTTCGTTCCTGAAAGAGGAAGTCACCGACGAGGACATCGCTGCGGTGGTGTCGCGTTGGACCGGTGTGCCGGTGTCCAAGATGTTGGAGAGCGAGCGCGAGAAACTGCTGCAGATGGAAGACCGCTTGGGCATGCGGGTCATCGGCCAGCACGAAGCCGTGGTTGCCGTCGCCAACGCGGTCCGACGCAGTCGAGCAGGGCTTGGTGAAGAGGGTCGTCCCGTGGGTTCGTTCCTCTTCTTGGGTCCGACGGGTGTGGGTAAGACTGAGCTGGCCAAAGCGTTGGCTGAGTTCTTGTTCGACGATGAACGCGCGATGGTTCGTCTCGACATGTCCGAGTACATGGAGAAGCACTCCGTGTCGCGTCTCGTCGGTGCGCCGCCTGGCTACGTGGGATACGAAGAAGGCGGACAGCTCACCGAACCTGTGCGACGTCGTCCGTACTCGGTGGTGCTCTTCGACGAGATCGAAAAGGCGCATCCCGATGTGTGGAACGCGTTGCTCCAGGTGTTGGACGACGGTCGACTCACCGACGGTCAGGGCCGCACGGTCGACTTCCGCAACACCGTGTTGATTTTGACCAGCAACGTGGGCTCACAGCACTTGATGAGCGTGGAGGAACCCGAGCGTCAGCGTGAGCGCGTGATGGACGAGTTACGCGCGAACTTCCGACCTGAGTTTCTAAACCGACTGGATGAGACGATCTTGTTCCATCGTTTGGAGCGCAAGGATGTGCGCCGCATCGTCGACATCCAGCTCGAGCGGTTTTCGCGCCGGTTGGCCGAACGCGAGATCGGATTGCAGATCAGCGACGAGGCCAAGGACTTCCTGGCCAACGTGGGCTACGACCCGACCTTTGGTGCACGTCCACTCAAGCGCGCAATCCAAAAGCACCTTGAGAACACCTTGGCGCAGGAACTGCTGGCAGGTCGGTTCATCGCCGGAGACGTCGTGGTTGTCGACATGGCCAACGGCCAACTCGGGTTCGGCAAGCGTGTCGCGGGCTTCGAAGTCGACAAGAGCATCGAGGCCTAACGAGTTCTAGGGACGCAGCGCGTCCTGATCGATGTCAGACTGAGCGCGGTGGAAGAAACGACTCGCAACTGTCCACGCTGCCAACGCGTGGTGCTCGAATACCACTTCGGTGGCGCGTCCGAGTGTCCGGTTTGCGTTGCTGGGCAACAGAAACGACCCGATCCCACACCGGGTCGATGGGAGCCGTCCAACATCGCGGCGCTGGGCATCGTCTTCAACCCGATGCTGATCACCACGATCATGGCGGTGGGTCGTGCGCGCGAATGGCTGAAGTACGCCGCTGCGCGCGATGCTGCCGGTGAGTACAGCCCGTGGCACGCGTACATCCGAAGCAACGCGATTTGGGCGCTGGTGATCTCCGCGTTTCAACCCATGATGGCGTTCTTCTTGTTCTCGATGGTGTTCTTTGTCGTCGATATCGACATGCCCAAAGACGAGCCGTTCAACGAACGCTCGGAAGTACTTGCGTTGTTGGAGCATGAGCGAACCGTTGTGCGCAGTATTGGGCTCTGCCAGCTCGTAGACATCGGCGCTCAAGCCGATGAGACGTCGACCGTGAGCAACGCACTGCGTCGAGAACTCACCGACGGGGGGATTGCATGCGGTGAGATCGCGTACTCAGAAGCGAGCGGCACTCCGATTTCTGAGCGCTACGCGCAACAACCCGTTGCCGTGCGCGATGCTCTGCTCACGCGCTTTGCAAACACTGCCGAACCGCAGAATGCAGCGGGGTTGCTGCGCATGGAGCAAGAACTCTCGCCGCCTGCGAGAGCTGGCATTCTGAGTTTTTCACGAAACCATACGCCGGCGGTAATCCACGCCCTCGTTGCACTAGCGGGTCATGACAACACGCGTGCCGTCGCGCATCACACGTTGAACGTGATGTGCTCGAGTGATGAGGACGCGGGACCTGTTGTTCACGCGGCAGCCCGGATGAACGAGATCGACCTGACGCCTCACACGGTGTGTCGAGAGGCGCCATGACTCGCTCGGGGTATCGAACACTTCTCGTCGTCCTCATGGCGTTGAGCCTGAGCGGTGTGTTCTTCACCATCTGGATGCAATGGAGCCGCGGTGCTCCAACCGAGATGGAGTGCTCAGAGTGGACGCGCTCGCCACAGGAGGGGCGCTTTCGACTCACAAACTGTGAGCTCATCCCCGAGCAAGGCTCGTTTGCTGTTGACGACTACGCCGACCTTTCGTCGTCCGGCGTGATGTTGGTAGGCGAGTCGCAGTTTCCTTGGGTGACCTCAAACCGCGACTTCATTCGAATGACCGATCTCGATGCGCGCGGCCAACGGGCTTACGAACGGTGGATGGCGGTGCAGGCGGAAGAGCTGCACACGATCGAAGTCGAGGCTGCGCGCGAACACGGCGGCATGACATTGCGCGATTTGAAGCAGGCGAAGGTGCGTATCTGGGTCGGTCTAATCCCCTTGATGCTCTTCGGCTTTCCGTTGCTCCTGCTCGTTCGCTCACAACGACGCTGGCGTCAGAACCGACTCGCCTGGGAACGCAGCAAAGGCATCGTGACCGAAGGCGACAAACCTACGTCGTTCTAGGTCTACTTTGACGGTAGACGTGTTGGATCGCCGGTTGGTGTTCCGGGTTCGATCTCCACAGTCACCGTCGTTCGCGTTCGCGTGCGTTCGTGTCCCAGACAGCGACGCGAATCCAAACGCAACCGCTCCAAACGCGCATCCAACGTTCGCTGCATCGTCGCCAAGCGCTCGTCTTCAATCCGCGACTGACGGCGCGCACGCGCTTGCAAACCCACGGCATGCACCTCGCTGAGCAACGTATCGAGACAACGTGCTTGACGCCGCTGACCCCACGCTCGTGCGTTAGCCAAGTGGGTAGACACAAGTCGCGCGAGACGAAAGCTCGCACGTTCGGTTTGTTCGAGCTGCACGCGCACGTCGCCCTCCGTCGACTCAGCCGACGCAGTGGTTCCGAGCGAGAGCAGCGCGACGACGATAACGACGCGCATGTTCTTCTGACCTCTACACCTTCCGTTGCCGGACCCTGGTGGAGCGTTCAAACGAAGTTCAGCGAAACTGAAGTGTCCCGTTAGACACTGTTTGGCTCGTGTTTCTTGGGACTCTCAGCGCACGTCGAATTCGTAGAACGATCGGGTGTGAACGACGTCTGTATAGGTGTGCACGCACCGCGACATCAATGTCTCGCTCAAGCCGCAGCGCGACCGACATTGCGGGCTTTTTCCGTCGATTCGGAACGGCACGCGCGTTGCTCCGTACAACAGACAAGGAGACGCCCATGAATAACCTACTCGAACTCATTCACGAGTACCGCACGCTTCGCGCACTGGAATCGCACAGTGAACTCGAGCGAGCACGCATGGTTGGACTGGGTCGTTTGCTCGGCTCTGCGCCACCTTGGGGCGACGGCGGCAAAGAGACTTCGACGCGTGGTGCGGCGTCGTACCCGGTGTCGTTTGCCGTGCCGGGCGGTTTCGCACGCGGCGAGATTCGCACGCTGAGCGGAGCGGGTATCGTCGTTGCCACCAAGACGCCACCGCCCAAGGGCACGCGCATTCTTTTGCGTCTCGACGATCCGCACGCGCAGACCACCTACGTGTTTCCGGCCTCGATCGCGTTTCGTCGCACAGGTCGCTGGGGCGCATTTGGTGCGCTCTTTGACGGAGAGCCCGAACGCACGGAAAGCACCGAGCCTGTTCAGCTTTGGCCCACCGCACTGTTGCGCTTCAGCAAGAACAACGCGCCGCTCGTTGCGTGACATCCTGCGGCGTGTTGCCGCACCTAGTTGCAGTTCCAACGACGCTGGGCTTTATTGCGTTCATGCGTATCAGCTTGGCGTTGGTTCTCTTGGGTGTCCTCAGTTGCGGTGATGGAAACGGTGGTGATCCCGTTTCGATCCAACTCTCGGCCATGGTCGGCACCGAAGCGTTTTCGTGCGGCACCACCTACACCGGTCTTGGAACGGCAGCGGCCGATTTGACACCGCGCGACTTCCGGTTCTACGTGCACGACGTACGACTCGTCACGGCGGACGGTGAAGAAGTCGCGGTCGACCTGGACGACGACGGCATGTGGCAAAACGGCGAGGTCGCGCTGCTCGATTTTGAAAACGGCTGCGGCGACATGGGCAACACCGATCTCAACGATACGATTCGTGGAACCGCGCCCGCAGGCGAGTACACCGGTGTTCGCTTTCGTCTCGGCGTCCCCGAGAACTCCAACCACGCCGACCCCACCGCACAAGGTGCGCCACTCAACCTGACCGCGCTGTGGTGGAACTGGAACGCGGGCTACAAATTTATTCGTCTCGACGCGACATCGAGTGCGTTCGACGGATGGCGCGTCCACCTCGGAAGCACCGCGTGCGAAGGCGACATGATGGGCAACGCATCGTGCACGAACTTGAACGTCCCGGAGATTGCCGTCGATGGATTCGACCCCACAACCAGCGCGTTGGTGATCGACCTCGCCGAACTGGTCTCGGGTAGCGACCTCGGCAACACTGGCGAGACTCAGCCCGGATGCATGTCGAACCCCATGGACGCGGATTGCGCCGCCATCTTCGAAAGCCTCGGCCTTCCCTTCGCAGGTGGCGCGGCGGGCACGCAACGAGTATTCCGCGCGCCTTAATGCGCTCTGCTCTGTCGCTGATGGTGCTGTGCGGGTTGGCTTGTCAGCCCAGCGATAGCTACGTCTTCGACTTGCCCGACGGGTTTCCGGAACCGCGCGTTCCCGACGACAACCCGATGAGCGAAGAGAAGGTGCTGCTGGGGCGCCACCTGTTCTACGACACGCGGCTCAGCGGCAACCAGACCCAGTCGTGCGCGAGCTGTCACGTTCAAGAACTCGCGTTTACTGACGCACTCCCTGTGTCGGTCGGGTCCACGGGTGAGATGACACCTCGAGGCTCGATGTCGCTGGTAAACGTGGCCTATGCCGCGACGTTAACGTGGGCGAGCCCGGTGGTTCGACATTTGGAGGACCAAGCATTGGTGCCCATGTTTGGCGAAGACCCTGTCGAGCTCGGTTTGGCAGGGTTGGAAGTCGAGCTGATCCAACGCGTGCGGGACGAAGCACGCTACCAAGAACTGTTCCCAGCAGCGTTTCCCAACGATGCCGATCCCTTCACGATCGGGAACATCACCAAAGCACTCTCCTCGTTTCAGCGCACGATCCTCAGCAGCGGCCAGTCGCCCTACGATCGCTTCGTCGCTGGCGAGACCGATGCGATCAGCGAAGCTGCACGACGTGGAAGCGACGCGTTCTTCGAAGAAGAGGCCGAGTGCTTTCACTGCCACGGCGGGTTTCTGCTTTCGAGCGCAGTGGACCACATGGGCAACGTGTTCGATCAAGCAAGTTTCTTGAACAACGGCCTGTACAACGTGGACGGTCGCGGCGCGTATCCAGAGACCAACACGGGACTCTTCGAACACACCGGCGAGCGCGGCGACATGGGCAAATTCAAACCGCCTTCACTGCGCAACATCGCGCTCACGGCGCCGTACATGCACGACGGCAGCATCGAAACGCTGGAAGGTGTGCTCGCCATCTACCAAGCCGGCGGACAGAACATCGACGAAGGCGAGAACATCGGAGACGGACGGCTCAATCCCAACAAGAGTCTGTTCGTGAACGGTTTCGACGAGAGCTTCACGCCCGATCTACTCGAGTTCTTGAACTCGTTGACGGATGACGTTCTGCTGAATGACCCACGTTTCAGCGACCCGTGGCTAGAGCCCTTTCCTGGGCTCTGATCTGCATCGCAAGAGACGCCGCTCGAGATGCTAAGAATGCCGCGTGGAAGACAGCATTCTGACCAAGGTCGTCCTTCCCCTCGCTCTCTTCATCGTGATGTTGGGGCTGGGGCTTGCGCTCACACTCGCTGATTTCAAACGCGCAGGACAACGGCCGCTGCCGGTCTTCCTTGGTGTGGTCTGTCAGCTCGTTGTGTTGCCCCTTCTGGGATTCGGCGTGGCGAGTGTGTTCGGCATGAGCGGACCCCTTGCCGTCGGACTCGTCATCCTCGCGCTCTGTCCCGGCGGAGTCACCTCCAACCTGATCTCGTTTCTCGCCAAGGGCGATCTTGCGCTTTCGATCACGCTCACCGCGATCTCCAGTTTGGTCACACCCTTCACGGTGCCTTTTGTGGCCAACCTCGCGTTCGAACAGTTCGGGATGGACGCGACTGCAATTCAACTCCCCATCGGCAAAACGATCATCACGCTGATTGCGATCACGATTCTGCCGGTGGGCTTGGGCATGTTCATCCGGCACAAAAAGCTGAGCTTTGCCGAGAAGGCCGAGCGTCCGGTTCGCATCCTCTCGTCGTTGTTCTTGGCGTTGATCATTGCTGGCGTCGTCAAACAGAACTGGGACGGGCTCGGTGGATTCTTTGTGCAGGCCGGCTGGGCCGCATTCGCGCTCAACATCGCGAGCATGGCGATCGGCACCGGAGCTGCGTTCTTGCTGCGACTCGGACGTGCTCAAGCGATCACGATCGGGGTCGAGGTCGGCATTCAGAATGGCACGACCGCGATCTTCATCACGGCGACGCTGCTCGCGAATCCGGTCACCACAATTGCACCCGCGGTGTACAGCCTGATCATGTTCGCGACCGGTGCAGTGTTTGGGATTGTGATGAACCTTGGTCGCAAGCCGGCCGAAGCTGGCTAATGGTCGGCGAAGCGATTTACGACTTCTTCGAGCGACGTTCCGATCGCGCTCGTGCGTGGTCGATCGTGGCGCAGCAAAAGGGCGGGGAGTATCGGCCTCCTCGCGGCGGACTCTTCAATCGAACCAAGCCCGAACTCTACGCCGAGATCCACAACATCGTCGTGCAGGTCACGTTGCGCGTCGAGAGTTCGGGTGAGCATTCGGAAACGTTCACAATCATTCGCGCCCCGTGGTTACTCGGGGCTGGACCCGAACTCAAAGTGCTCAAGGCTGGGCTGTTTCGAAAGATGGGACGCGCTCTGGGGCTTCAAGATGTTCCAACCGGCGACGCCGTGTTCGATCAGGAGTTCGTGGTCAAATCGCAAACACCGGTTGTCGTCCCTCACGTGCTTTCGTCGCGCCCACGTCGCAGCTTACGCGCGCTCGGGAATCCACGCGTGGACTGCTCGGCGGCTGAGGTGCAACTCACCTTCAGTGGTGTGCTCATCGAAACGGCGCGTTTGAGCCTGGCCATGGATGCGACCGCCCAAGTCGCAGCGTACGGCATGCAGCACGTGCAGACGCTTAACCAATTGCCAGGCCGGTTCATCCCGCCACAAGGATCGTGGGGCTCACGCATTGCCCCGTTCACCGACCTTGAAATGGGAGCGTCACGCGTGCGCGCGTTGGCTGTTAGTTACGCGCACGGTGTCTACTTCGCGCTTCGTGCGGAGCTGCATCGCGACGTTCCAGATCTCGCACTGCGTTTCGTCAACGGCGTCCCAGAACCAACACCGCCGGACGGTCTGTTTGATCCGCAGACCTTCAACACGATCGTGTCTCTTGGAAACTTGACGCTCCGAACTCGACGCGGGATGGCGATGCTCGAACTGCCCGGCAACCTCAACGCCGAGGACCTCACGCGTGCTGCGCGATGGCTCAGCGGATTTGTGAAGGGTCGCACCCAGGGCGCGTTCAGATAGCTGGCACGCAGGATGCATTGACTTGGGGCAACTCAAACAAGGAGACCCCAATGACTCAGTTCATCCGATTCTTTCAGCTTCGTTCCCGTTCCCGCGCACGCATGGTTCTCTTCGGGAACGCAGCGTGATCGTTGCGTTTTTGGTTGCTGCGATTGCGCAGCATGTCCGACGTAAGCAGGCTGGCGCGCAGCGTCACGCGTAACACTCGTGTGTTACGCGTGACGCTACGCGCCAGCTTTCTCGTTACGGATAAGCGGTTCTAACAACCGCGGTTCACGCTCCAGATCGACGCCGAAACGCTCGCGCACTCCAGACTGAACCTCGGCTGCAAACGCCAGTAGCTCACGCGTGGTTCCGCCACCGTGATGCACTAAGGCGAGAGCGTGTTTGGTACTGAGACCGACGTTTCCACGCTTCGTTCCTTTGGCAAAGCCGGCGCGTTCGATCAGCCAACCCGCTGCCAACTTGACGCGCTCACCCTCCGGCCAACGCGGAACCTGCGACGGATCGTCAACCACCCCTTCGGCAAGAGCGTCCGCAACAAGGCGCTCTGCATGTTCGGGGCTCACAAAGGGGTTGGTGAAAAAGCTCCCCGCACAACGGCTATTGGGATCGGCGGGATCGATCACCATCGACTTGCGACGACGCAACGCAATGATCGTCTCGCGTGTATGCGCAAGTGATGCATCCGCACCGATGTTCTTTTTCAGTTCCGCGTAGCGGATAGCGGGTGCACCGCCCGCACGAAGCGCGAAGGTGACGTCGACAACGATCCACTGGTGTGGGTTTCGTTTGAAGTCGCTGTCGCGATACGCGAATGCGCACGCTTCGTTGTCCAAGGTGTGACGCTCGAGCGTACGCGGATTGAGCACGCCCACCTCGACGATGGTTTCGGATACGTCTTGTCCGTACGCGCCCACGTTCTGCACGGGCGACGCACCGACGAAACCGGGAATGCCGCTAAGACACTCAAGGCCCGCCCAGTTCTCGGCGACGGTGCGCTGCACAAACGCGTCCCAGTCCTCGCCGGCCTGGACCTTAATGCGAGCGTTTTGGATCTCAACGCCTTTGGAGCTCAGGCGGATGACCAGGCCACGGACGCCTTCGTCCGGCACCACGAGGTTCGAGCCACCACCCACGATCGAAACGTCGTGCCCGTGCTCTTGCGCCCACTGGAGGCCTGCCACGAGCTCGTTAGTGCTTTGGGCGTCGAGAAAGTACTCGGCCGCACCGCCGAGCTGGAGCGTCGTCATCGGCGCCAGAGCCACATCGCGACGAACCTGCATCGCTGGTGTCCTACCGCGGCGGCGAGTGCTATGCACGCGCCATGCTGGATCTCCGATTGGTGAGCGAGAATCTCGACCTCGTGCGCGAGCAGCTCGCGCGACGGGGCTTTACGGATTCCGAAGCGCTCGACCGCCTCGGCAAGCTGACCGAGGAACGGCGCAAGGTGATCACGGAAGCCGAGTCGCTTCGACAGCAACGCAACTCCGCGAGTTCGGAGATGGGCAAAATCAAGGACAAGAAGTCCGACGAGTTTCAACAGAAGCGTGCCGCGCTTCGCGAGCTAGGCGATCAGCTCAAGCAACTCGAGGAACGTGAACGTGCAGTCAAAGTCGAACTCGAAGACGCGATGCTGGCGCTCCCCAACCTTCCGCACGAGTCCACGCCGGACGGCCTCGACGAGAGCAAGAACGTGCAGGTGCGCATCTGGGGCGACAAGCCCGCGATGAGCTTCAAGCCCAAGGACCACGTCGAGATCGGCGAAGGGTTGGGCATCATCGATTTCGAACGCGCGGTGAAGATGACCGGCGCGCGGTTCAACGTGTTGCGCGGAATGGGTTCGCGACTCGAACGTGGCTTGCTGCAGTTCATGTTGGACGTGCACGTCGACGAACACGGTTACGAAGAGCTTTGGCCGCCTGCGTTGGTCAACAACAACTCGCTGCGCGGAACGAGCCAGCTTCCCAAGTTCGCCGACGCGTTGTTTCGGATTGCCAAAGACGAGCAGTGGGCAGAGGCCAACGACGCGCAGGCGATCGATCTTTACCTGATTCCGACGGCCGAAGTTCCGGTGACGAACTTTCATGCCGACGAGATCTTGGACGGCGCAGATCTACCCATCGCGTACACCGCCTACACACCTTGTTTTCGCAGCGAGGCGGGCAGCTACGGCAAGGACACGCGCGGCATGATTCGCCAACACCAGTTCGACAAAGTGGAGTTGGTGCGCTTTTGCACGCCGGACCAAGCGTTGGAGCAGCATCAGCTGTTGACCAAGCACGCCGAAACGATTTTGCAGAAGCTCGGTCTGCACTATCGCGTCATGGAGCTGTGTGCTGGAGACATGGGCTTTGGTGCCAAGAAGTGTTTCGACATCGAGGTGTGGTTGCCCGGTCAGGACGCGTATCGCGAGATCAGCAGCTGCAGTTGGTTCGGTGATTTTCAGGCGCGTCGCATGAAGGCGCGCTACCGACCGGCGCCCAAGACCAAGCCGCAACCGGTGCACACCATCAACGGTTCGGGTCTCGCGATTGGGCGTACGCTTGTGGCGATCCTGGAGCAGTGCCAGCAAGAGGATGGAAGCGTCGTGATCCCGGAAGCCTTGCGTCCGTACGTTGGCGGTCGCGAACGCATTCAGTGAGCGGTGTGGGCATTCCGCTTCGCGGATCCGGAAGCTCTGCATGTCCGCGAAGCTGTTTGCGCGTTGAACGCAACTAGGAGCTGCGAACACGGGAACAGAGGATTCAGAACACGGATCGCGCGAAGCGCACGACGCTCCGGCGGTCCGTGTTGTCTATTCTCTGGTCCGTGCTCTCAGTTGCTAGTTGCGTTCGACTTGTCCGCGAAGCCGTCTTGTCACGACGCGGAGCGCCTTCATTTCCATTCCCGTTCCCATTCCCTTTCCCGCCCAGCCGCTGGGGAGACGCAAGCGCGCCGAGGTCGCACGTACTGCTTGGTGGGAATGGGAAAGGTAAAGGGAATGGAAATGTCGGTTGCACAGTGCTCATCGCGCAATGAGATCGAGAATGACGAGCCCGCGCGCGCAGCAGACCCAATCTCAATCTCAATGCGCAACGTGAGATGAGCAATGCGCAATGTTGGATGTTCGTGAAGGTGTTGGTTCAGTGTTTTTACCTGAAGACGGGAAGACGGGAAGTTGTGCTCTTCTCGTCTTCCCGTCTTCAGGTGATAAAATTTCGACCCGCTGTCGCGTGACCACAGTCCGCGAAGCTGTTCCGCGATTTGGGCGAATGATTGTACCGGGAGGAGTGAAGTAGAGGAGTAGCAGAGTTCTCCTCTATTCTTTATTCCGCTCCGTCTGCGAAGCGCGAACTAGACCTTCGTTTCTTCCACGTGAGGTTCGACGATGGTCTTCACTCCGTACGTTCGACGTAGCTCGAGCTCGCGAAGGTGTTCGTGCTTCGTAAAGTCGAGCCGACGTAGGTCACGACAAGCTTCGACAACCAAACGCTCCACACGCGGGAGGTACGTTGCCAGGTCGTCCATGGCGCCTTTCATCTGGCCGAAGATCACGTCTTCCGCGTTTGGCATCGCCAACCCCTTGCCCCAGTCCATCAATTGCAAGACAACCGTACGTGCGTCGGTCTTCTGCCCCAGACACCCGACGGACGCGACGGCTCGTACCAGAAGATCCGAACGCACCTGTACGTCAGCGATTGGACTCGGATCGATTTGTGTTCGGTAACACGCAAGCCGGAGTGTCTCGAAACTCGCACCACGCAACGCCTCGACCGAGCCACCCTTCACATCGATCAGATTCAGCTCCCCAAGCGTTCCCGCATCACGAATGGCGGCGAGGCAAGCATCCTCGACGTGCACACCTTTGAACTCCAAGGATTGCAACTGGGAGAGCGCTGCGATCTCAACCAGATTCGCCAAGGGTCGATCGACTCGGACGTAACGCAGGTTCGGAAACGCACGCAGCAAGGACACATCAAAATCGGCAAACCATCCGTTGATCAGCTTCACCTCCGATGCACGTTCTTCGATCGCCGAATCATGCGTCGCGTAATGCGCCATCAACGTGAGCCGCGCCCACTGCGCCCGTGCGTTCGTACGACCGTCAAACCACTCCAGCGCAGCAAGTGCTGCAGCCGGGTCATCGAGAGCCACAGCCAGTTCGACGCCTTGCCGAAACGCCGCGTCGTCGCGCGCGTCGAATAGTTCCCGGAGGCCCTTCACGTAGGCGGTGGTGGAATGAGGCTCGGAGGCTTCAATGTCACCCGCGATGCACCCACAAAGGGGCTCAGGACCGGATCGCTCGCGTACGCGCGGAACTCGTCGGGCTTCCCCTCAAGCTGCACTTCGCCGTCATGGAGCATCACCAAACGATCCGAGACTTTGAACGCACTCCGCATGTTGTGCGTCACGATCACCGAGGTGATGCCAAGCCGATCGCGCAACCCCAGTAGCAGTCGGTCCACCCGCGTCACATTGATCGGATCCAAGCCCTCGGTGGGTTCGTCGTAAAGAACCACTTCGGGTCGCACGGCAATCGCCCGCGCCAATGCAACACGCTTCTTCATCCCGCCACTAAGATCCTTGGGCGACATGTGCTCGATCCCGGGCAAGCTCACCGACGTTAGCGACTCCGCGACACGTTCCACGATTTCGGGTTCGGGCAACAAACGTTGTTCACGCAACCCGTAGGCGACGTTGTCGAACACGTTCATCGAATCAAAGAGCGCGTACTCCTGGAAGAGCATCCCGACGCGACGACGCACCGGCGTCCAATCGTGCTCGGCGAGGTCGGTCACGTTCTCACCGTCAAAGGAGATCGTGCCCGAGTCCGCGCGAATCAGACCGATCAGCATCTTGATCAGCACCGACTTTCCAGAGCCGGACTGACCCATGATCGTCAGCACCTCGCCTTTGTGAATGTCCAGGTCCACACCACGCAGCACGTGGTTGTCGCCAAAGGACTTCACCAGTTCGCGGACCTCGAAGAGCGGCACGCGCGCAGCGTAGCATCTGTTAGTCTCAACCCGTGGCGTGGCGACGGATCGGGATCCTCGGTGACGTGCACGGAGAAGACGTCGCGCTCGAGCGATGTCTCGACCACTTTGACGACGTCGATGCGATCCTCTGCGTGGGAGACATCGTCGATGGACACGGCGATGTTGCACGCTGCGTCGAGTTGCTGATGAAGCACAAGGTGATCGCGGTCGCTGGAAACCATGAGCGCTGGTTTCTTGAAGGCACGATGCGACAGCTCTCCAACGCCACCGAAGAACTGCCTCTAGCCCACCGCGATTGGCTGGACGGTCTGCCCAAAACGCATCGCTTCGAAACCGTGCGTGGCAAAGGCGTGCTCTGTCACGGCGTCGACGACAACGACATGGCGATCCTGCGGCCCGACACGAAGGGCTACGGTCTTCAGGCACTCGATGGGCTTCGCGCGCTGATGCTCGACGACGAGATCACGTTCATGATCGGCGGTCACACCCACCAACGGATGGTGCGCGGCTTTGTCGGGCTCACCGTCATCAACGCCGGAACGCTGCACCGCGAGTTTGATCAAGGTTGCGTGATTGCCGACTTCGAAGCAGGCGAAGTGCGCTTCTACAACGTGGGCGTGGACAGCATCGATCTACACGATACGCTCCCGCTTCCGTGAACCGCATTGCCCTGCGACGTGCTTTGTTGCGTTGGTACGACACCCATGGTCGAGAGCTGCCATGGCGCAAAACGCGTGACCCGTACGCGGTGTGGGTCAGCGAGATCATGTGTCAGCAAACTCGCGTCGACACGGTGATCCCCTACTACCTGAAGTTCATGAAGCGCTTTCCGACACTTCAAGCGTTGGCCAAGGCCGACGAAGACGAGGTGATGGGCGCGTGGAGTGGCTTGGGCTACTACCGTCGCGCGCGCTTGCTGCACAAGGGTGTGCGCGAAGTCGTCGCCACCTACGGAGGCAAGGTTCCGGCCGATCGCGAGTCGCGACTCAAGCTTCCCGGTGTTGGCCGATACACCGCGGGTGCGTTGGGCAGTATCGCGTTTCACGAAGACGAACCGATCGTCGATGGGAACGTCGCACGCGTGTTGTCGCGGTTGCACACCATCGACACACCACTTGATTCCAGCGCCACCCAAAAGCGCTTGTGGGAAGAAGCCGAGTTGTTTGTGCAGGGCGCGAAACGACCCGGCGACTTGAACCAATCGATCATGGAGTTGGGCGCGTTGGTGTGCACGCCACGTTCGCCCAAGTGCGGGGGCTGCCCTGTGCGTCGCATGTGTACCGGACGGCTACGTGCACACGAGCTGCCCGTGCCCAAGAAGCGGACTGCGCCCAAACCCGTCGACGTGCTTGCGGTGGTCGCATGTGTGGGCGACGACGTGTTCTTGCAGCGCTCCGACAAGAAACTCTTTGGTGGGCTTTGGAACGTCCCAATGGACGAAACCAAGCGTCGCGGCAAAGTCAGCGCGCTGCGCGTCCTGAACGAACACGGTTTGCGCGGAACGCTCGACTCCAAAGCGCGCGGTGATGTCGAGCACGTGTTGAGTCATCGCGTGTTGAAGGTTCGGGTATGGCGTGCTCAGAAATGTCGTGCGCCCAAGTCGTCCGAACTCAAGCGCGTGGATCGGCAGGCGCTCAGTCCCTCGCTCGGTGTCTCCAAACTCACGCGTAAGATCCTGGAGCTCGTGTGACGCAACGGCGTGACGTTCGCGTGCTTGTACGCCTTGGCTTCGTCACGCTCTCGGTGGGTGTCGTGACGCTTGTCTGGGAGCTTCTCGCACTGCAAGCGCCCTACACCCCGGCTTCGATCGGCTCGCTTGCGGCTCCGGTTGCTCAGCTGCGCAACACCGCCATGACCACCGGTCTCATCGCGTTGGTGTCCGCTTCTGCCCTGCCACACGTGGGCGAAGAGCTTCCACGATGGTGGCGGATCGGCGTTTGTGTGGCTGTGACCGCGATGCTCTTGGCACTCACCGCGTGTGCAGCAGCCAATTTGATGGGCATCCAACTGCACGATCCTCAACCTTCCGCCTCGCTCTTCGTCTACGCTCGGCTCGTGACCCAGGGCATCGCGAGTTTGTTCGTGCTCGACCTCGCCCGACGCGCCTTTACTACACCGTGAGCCAACCCGTACTCGTATACGAAGAGGTCGGAAAGACGTTCGGGAAAACCCGCGCGCTCACCTCGGTGTCGCTCGACGTTCGCGACGGGGAAGTGTTTGGTCTGCTGGGTCCCAACGGCGCGGGCAAGACCACGCTGATCCGAATCGGGCTCGACATCCTACGCCCAGACCAAGGTCGCGTGACGCTGTTTGGCAAGCCACTGCATCGCGACACCCTCGACCGAGTGTCGTACCTGCCGGAGGAGCGCGGTCTCTACAAGAAGACCAAGGTCATCGATGCGTTGGTGTACTTCGGTCGGCTCAAGGGATTGAAAACAAAGCCGGCGACCGAAGCGGCGTACCGCTGGCTCGACAAAGTGGGAATGACTCACGTCGCGCGACGGAACGTCGAAACCTTGAGCAAGGGTATGAGTCAAAAGGTGCAGATCGCGGGTGCCCTGCTGAGCGAGCCGGACCTGTGTGTGCTCGACGAACCCTTTAGCGGACTCGATCCCATCAACATGGATCTGGTGAAGAAACTGATCCTGGAGCGACGCGAAACCGGCAAAGCCACAATCCTCTCGACGCACATGATGAGCCAAGTAGAAGCGCTGTGTGATCGCGTGGCGATCATTCATGCGGGGCAACGCGTGATCTACGGGCCGCTTCGCGAGGTACGCAAAGAACACTCACATCCCGTCGTACGCGTTCGTTGTTCGGGCGAGTTGCCGGAGTTGCCCATGGTGGTGCGACGCACCGATACCGCCGACGGAATCCTGCTTCACCTGAAGGAAGAATCCACACCCGATGAGTTGCTGCACACCCTGGTCGAGTCGGGTGTTCGAGTGCATCACTTCGAAGTCGTGCTTGCGACGATGGAGCAGATCTTCCTCGACGTGGTAGGGGTACCGGTCGACGCATGATCCGCCCTGCCAAAGTCGCCGCGGTTGCGCGCTTTGAATTCGTCAACGTGGCGAAGCGGTGGACCTACCTCTTGGTGACTTTCGGTTTGCCTCTGTTCTTCAGCGGCTTGTCTGCAGCCATCTTGGGTGTTCAGGGGGCGTTTCTCGAAGCCAAGATCGAAGAAAAGGTGGTGTACGGAATCGTCGATCACCACGGCGTGATCCGCGACCGCGACATCTGGCAGCGATTCACTGAGTTGGACGAAGACGCCCAAGACTCGATCGTTACCGTCGGTCTCCCCACCACGAATCGACTCTTTCTCACGCTTGAGTCGTTCGTGTTTGCTCGCTTCGAAGACGACGAGATGGCGGTCACTGAAATCCGCTCAGGTCGTGTCGGCGCGGTCTATGCGATCACAGCGGACTACATGGATACCGGGAAGATCATGGTCTACGAGTCCGCGAGTGGGCCGATGATCAGCGTTCGTGGCGCAACCGTTGAACCCGTCTTGCGTGATTTGCTTCGCGATCAGTTGCTCCGCGAAGCCGTCGACGAACCATTGAGAGAACGCGTTCGTCATCCGATGGAACTCGAACGCAACGTAGCCACGGAACAAGGCGAACTCATCCCTTCGAGCGATCGCGCAATCGAGATCATCGTTCGAGCGGGTGTGCCTTTCCTGTTGGGCGTGTTGCTACTAACGGCGTTGCTCAGCAGCTCGGGGTATCTCGTGCAGACGGTTGCGTTGGACAAGGAAAGCAAGGTCGTCGAGGTCTTGCTGAGTTCCGCCGATCCAGATGAGTTACTCACCGGCAAGCTGCTCGGGTTAGGCGCGGCCGGGCTACTACAATTCTTGGTCTGGGCACTGATGGTCGTTGGTGGCGGACTTGCGCTCGCCACACTGGTCGCGTCGCTCGATATCCCTGTGCCGTGGGAAGCGCTGGCGATCTCGCCCATCTTCTTTGTGATGGGCTACCTCTTCATCGGCAGTCTGATGTTGGCGACCGGCTCGCTCGGAAGCAGTGTTCCAGAGAGTCAAAAGCTCACCCTGGGTTGGGCATTGCTCGCCGTGTTGCCACTGATGACGATGATCGTGTTGCTCGAGGAGCCGCATGGTCCGATCGGCCGATTGCTCACCTGGATTCCCTTCAGTGCTCCTTTGACCGTTGTCGTTCGGCTCAGCATCGAGCCCGCGGGGATCGCGTTGTGGGAGATCCTCGGCGCCTTCGGCGTGCTCTTGGCGTCGACGTGGCTTTCGATCCGATTTGGCGCGAGACTTTTCCGCGTGGGCCTGTTGCTAACTGGAACGCGTCCCGGAATCCGCGAGCTACTTCGCCAAGCGCGGTTGCTGGATTGATGCGTGTTCTCGTTCTTACTCTTCTGCTCAGCACCACAGCCCACGCGCAAACGGTTCTTGAAGTCAGCGACGCACGTCGCGCGTGCTTCACCGGTGATGTGGTTGGACTCTCCGCGCAGCTCTCTGAGTTTCACCGAATCTGTCTGCGACCGGGTGAGTTCGTTCGGATCGATCACCCCAACATCACGCTGAACAATCCCGACCGCACCCATCCGTACATGCAAGCAACCGCACGCGACGCGTTGCACGAAGCGGCAGATGTCAGCCCGCGCATGATGGTGTCGTCCGTGTTTCGCACGGTGGCCGACCAATACGTGTTGTGGGCAAGTGTGGGGTTCATGGGTGGATGCACAGCGGCTGCAGAACCCGGTTCAAGTCGTCATCAATCCGGTCGCGCGATCGACTTCAGCAATTGGGAAGAGTTGCGACCGCACCTCGAAGCGGCGGGTTGCTCGTGGCTGGGCGCAGTGATTCCGGAAGACCCGTTTCACTTTGATTGCCCAGGCGAAAATCGCGGTGAAGATGCAGTGCTCGCGTTTCAAACGTTGTGGAACGTCAACAACCCAGACGACACGATTGCCGAAGATGGCGTGTACGGTCCGCAAACTCGCATGCGATTGGAGATGAGCCCGGCAAACGGGTTCGAAATTAGTGGCTGCGATATGCCAGACCCAGACGCTGGGGTCATCGATGGGGGGTCGATGGACGCCGGTGCGATCGACGCGAGCGTGTTCCCCGATGGCGGCATGCTCGATGCTGGGGTCGATGGTTCCGTACGCGTGGACCGACTGAGCAACGGATGCGGTTGTCACGTGATCGGAGCACGTTCGACCGCAACGGATCTGAGCAGTGCGAGTGTGTTCATGTTGGCGATCGTGTTGGGCGCACGACGAACACGGCGTAAACTAAACGCATGAAGTACTTCGCCTGCCTTCTTGTCGTCGCCGTGGCGTGTGGTGACGACGACGCGCCCATGGACGCAGACATGCCTGACGTGTTCGACGCAGGCCCACCCATGGATGCAGGCGACGATGACGACGCGGACATGCCTGACGCCGACATGCCCGACGCACCTGAGGTCGACGCGTTCGATGCGGGTCCGATGCCCGAAGACATCCGCACCCTTGCGGCCACGTTGACGCACGATCCGGATCTCGACATCACGTACCCGCAGTTTCGCTGTGACGGCGCAGGCTTTCGTTTGATCGTCGACAATGCCGCAATCGACGGGTTCCCCGATCGCGTTGTAGCCGCGGGCTGGAACCTGCGCACGCGCGAAACGACCGACATCATCACGCTCGACGAAGTTGTGACGGGTTGGGAAGCCACGGTCACCAGCGCCGAAGTCGGTTTCGCCTGCGACCGGGACTACGAGTACAGCTTCATCTTCTTGGCGTTGCGCGACGAGCTCTATGCCAGCTACCCCGCGGCACCTGATGAGTTTCGAGGGGGTGTCGTGACAGGCGTCCGTGACTTCTACGACGACCGCATCGAGTTCACCGCGACGGTCGATGTCGAAGCCGACGGCGGGTACGTCTACGCGTGGGATCTGCGCACCGGTGAGTACGACAGCTACGCGTTGGGGAGTGAAGACGAAGTCGACTGGTCGGGAACGATCACGTACGGCCCTGACGGCATCCAGCCAGAGAACACCGCGTACGTGATGGTGGGCGGCGTCGTTGAGCTCGAAGGTCTCGCGATCGGGAGCACTGCGTTCTGAAGCGAAAACTCATCGTGATGCGACACGCGAAAAGCTCGTGGAAGAGCGACGCGCCAACGGATCACGGCCGCCCACTCAACAAACGAGGTCGCAAAGCCGCACCCAAAGTTGGAGCGGAACTCGCGGCGCGTGGGTGGGTGCCCGAGGTTGTGCTTAGCAGCGACTCCACACGAACCCGGGAAACGTTCGCGCGGATGAAAGGCGCGTTGCGCTTTGAGGGCGAGGCCGAGTTTCTCTCGAGCCTCTACCACGGTGGTGTCGACGAAGCGGTCGATGCGGTGCTTTCACTATCCAACAAAGTACGCGGCGCGTTGTTGCTCGGGCACAACCCAGGGTGGGAGGAGGTGGTGGAGCACTTCGCCGGTCAGAGTGTGGTGATGAAGACCGGTTGTGCTGCACTGCTTCGTGGCAAGGGGCCGTGGAGCGCGCTCACCGAGCCACACGCGTGGACGCTCGAAGACGTCATCTATCCACGTAGTCTCTAACCGTGGTCAAGGTAGCGGCACTGGATTGCCGACCCACAAACGACCGCTGTCGAAACGCGTCACTCCGCGAAACATGTAGTGTTCGCCGTTGGACCCGCGAACCAACGCAAGGTAGTCGCCGATTCCACCACTGACGCCGCTTCCGTGAGCGTCGCGAAATCGTCGACCCCGTCCGGAGCCGTTCGTGTCGTCGTCGCAAATCTCTGACGGATCGCGCGCCAAGAGTCGCTGCGCCGGTTGTGGCATCCCCTCCACGTCGCTTTCGCTCAGTTCCGGCAAGCAACCTGTCGCCGAACTCGCGTCGCTCAAACGCGTGATCGCTTCGGCCAATGCGGGAGAGGCTCGCTCATACTGGCCCGCGTTCCCATACGTTTGCGAGCCACCCGCCGCCCAACGCAACGTGTCCGGTCCCAGTGCAACGGCACGTGCGTATCGTCCGGCGCCAGTCACGCGTAGCGCAAAGAGTACCGGCTCGAACGTTGTGCCTTCGGGTGCATCAACCACAGACGGCGCACTTCGAAGATCGAACTCGGAGTATCCGCCGAGAAAGCGTCCTTCGACCGGTTCGCCTTCAAGTGCATCGCACAACGCCTCGGCCATCGACCACTGCAACTCGGCGACGTGCGCATCTCGTCGATCCGGCATCACCCAGCGAATGGCCATGATGACGACCGTGGCAAGAACAACAGCGAACGCTCCACGCTTGAGGTTGCTGCGAATAGGCTCGTGATCGTTCGCGAGCACCATCAAGTGGCAAAGTCCCAGCGCGCCGCCGAACATCACGCCAAACGCGCACGCAAAGGGAACGAAGATCTCGACCAAGTCGTCGGGGTCGTCGAGCTGAGCGATCATCGCGACCGTCGCCACAACGACCATCGGTACGGGATAAAGCAGGTACGCCAGCCAACTTGTACGAAAACGTTTCTCCGCAGCTTCGTCGCGGTCCTTACCGATTCGGCGCAGTGCTTGGCTAACGCCCAGAAACACCAGCAGGTATCCCGGAGCCATCAACGCCGGCAGCATCTTGTTTCCGTAGTAACGACCCATGGCGCGCACGGATTGACCCAACATGGACGAGTCGAAATCCAGGTCGGGCTCCATCGGTGTGCACGTCAGCACGAACGCACCGATCCATCCAACAAGCGCCAGCAACGTCAGCCCTCGACTCCGCGGTCGCATGTGCATCGACATCTCTGCGGCAACGGCAAAGATGGGCATCAAAAGCAGCATGTAGGGCGCGTAGAGCCAAAGCCGCCCAATCGGGCGAACCGTGGGCAGGTGCATTAGCGCGAGCGCAATGCCGACCGTTGCGACACCGGCGAACCCAACAATTCGCGCGCGTGTTTCGTATCGAAGCTTGGGCCCAAATGCGGCAGCCAGGAACAGCAAGCCGCAAGCCGGAAGCAGCACGAATCCGATGTGGTCGAATCGCTCTGCAATGTCCCAACTAAACTGCGTTCCGCGGTACCCGAGACGCCAAGGCACCACGAGTGCGAGTGTGAGCGGGATACCGACAAAGCCCGCGCCACGACGCAGCGAACGAACGACGCGAGCATGGTGTGCTTGGTGTGCTTGTGCCTCAGACTCCGAAGACTCCAAGGCTGTATCTGCTTGGTCCTCGTTGTCGCTCACCGACGACGCCGAATCGCCAGTCCGAGAACCAGAAGCACCGCAAAGCCGGCACCGACGGGCGAACCGACGCTACATCCAGCGCAACCGCCGCTGCTTTCTTCGCTGCTGGTCGATGCCGCAGGAGTCTCCGCTGCTGCGGTGGGTGTCACTGCAGCTGCAAGCTCCAACTCGGGAACGTCCGAACGCACGACCTCAGGCAACTGCAGGTTGCCGCGCGGAGCATACGCGAGGTCAGTCGCCGGCTGGGTTTCCTGAGCACGCGTGTTGGAAGGCGGACCACCCCAACGACCACGAACCGGATTGTCGCACTCGATCGGACCGGTCCATTCGTGACGAATCGCGTAGCGACCCTGGAAGTTGTTCGCGTGCGACTCGCTGGCACCGTGCTCGAGCGCACCATCCGCACCAGTGTAGAACTCACGACCACCCACAATCGCGGGTGCCTGACGGAACACGAGGTCTTCGTCGAGTGCATCGCGGTCGTAGCGCGTGTGCAGACGCGTCAGCACGAAGCCATTCATCCGGCTCTGCACACTCCAGTCGTTCATGTCCGCGTTCTCGAAACTCGGCAGCACATCGGCGCCCAAGGTCGTGATGTCGCTCGCACTGAGCACCGGACCCGGACAGGGATCGCAGTTGGTCGCCTGCCACGCGTATTCGGTCACGATCGCCCGCCGGTTCCGCGACATGGTCTCGTCGAAGAGTGCGGCGTAGAACTCGCCAAAACGCGTTCGCACGTCGTCAGATACCGTGATGTTGGTCGGAATCGTGACGTTGTTGTAGTTCGCCAACTCGTAGCGCTGCTCGGGCGCCAAAATGTGCACGATCAAGTCCTGCGTGCCCGACGAGTTGAGCAAGCCCAAGCGCACCGGAAGGCTGAACTGCTCCGAGTCGTAGTGGAAACGCAGCGGCGAAAGATCGGCACGGCCGTCTTCGAAACGAACCTTTTCGACATCGACCTTCGCGACAAAGAACTTCATGCCGGCTTCGACGTAGGGACGAAGCACCGGCTCGGCGCGTTCCGGAATCGAGTACTCGTTAAGGCGCAGCCAGGTATCGAGACCGTTGCTGTCTTCGGCACTGAGAATGACGATCTCGTACTCGCCCACCGCGAACTGCGCTTCGATGGTGACGCCCAGGTCCGCGGGCGCAGCGGCTTCGGCCATGGGTTCCGCGGATGCGGCCACCATGTCCATCATCTCTTCTTCGGGTGCTTCGATTGGCTGGTAGCAAGGATCTTGTTCCCAGTACTCGACCAATCGTGGTGCGGCGAGATGATCGACGCGTTGGAAGACCTCGTTGTCGAGCACCTTGACGTTGTCTTCCTGCAACACGATCGGCACCGGGACCACCATCGCGAAGTTCTCGGGCGGACCTTCGTAGTTGTTCTGCATCGAGAGAACCGTGCGGCTGCCCTCGCGCATCATCACCACCATGGTGGCCTTGTTCACCAGGTTCGCGTCTGCTCCAGACACGTAGAACCCGCAGAACGCTTGCGCGCTCGGAACAGTCGAAACCACTAGCCCCAGGGCCATCAGGCCCACGATCGCTTGACGCATCTTACCCCTCCGGCCGGGAACATACCCGACGCGCCTCTGACCGGTGCAGATCAATCTTCCTTGGGCAGCCCGACAGTGAATTACAAGTGTCCACAAAGAGGGAGTACTCTGATCGCATGCGTTGGCTTGTGATTGTGGGGCTGCTCATCGCGTGCGGTGACGATGATGGTGGGACGGACGCGGGAACCGACGCGACCATGCCCGATGCGACAACGGACGTTGGGCAGGACGCGCCAGTCGATGTCATGCCCGACGCCGGACCGGACTCCAACGTCGATGCACCGGATGTTCGACGCCAGTTGCTCGACGCGTTGGGCTCGTCGGTGTGGAGTGGTTTGCAAACGCGAACCGAAGACGTCGACTTGGTGGAGCGCGCCTACGAACTGCGTTTCGAAGCCGGCTCGCTCGAGTGGGCGGAGATTCGAAACCCGTTTGGTCCGAACCGACTTCGGACGTTGCGTTCGTTTTCAGTGCAAGGCGATGGACGCACGATCGACTCGATCATCCTGAGTCCCGCAGGTTGGCCTCCGCATCCGCGCAACGGTGCACGCGAAAGCTGGACCATCGACATCACCGACGGCGATCCGCGCATGCTGACGCTGACCAACGGCAGCACCGGTGCGGTGGAAACTTTTGTGGAAGAGCCTTGGGCTGCACCCACCAGCGGACTGACTGCGGAAGTACGTGTGTTTGGTCCCTCAGGATCCGCGTGGGATGCGTTTTGCGGTGCTGGACCCTCGTTGGACGACAACGAACGACGAATCCTCTGGGCCTACGCGCGCGGCGAAAGCACCGCTGCCGTGTTGGGATACGACGTGGTTGCGGGTGCGCAGATGATGGCGTGGGACGACAGCAGCGACGGTGCAAACGACTTCGCGATCACCGACGTGCATGGGTTCGACCAGTTTGGTGGCACGCATCTGAGCGACCAGTTCAACTTCGTCGTTCGCTACACCGGCACGATCGAACATCCCGGTGGCAGCTTCGTGGTTCGCGAGGACGACGACCGCGTGGAAGACGTCGTGTGGGTGTTCTTGGAAGACAAAGTCGGGTCAGCCCTTGTGGCGGACCTGACGCTGGAAGTGCACAACTGGGCGAACTTCGATGCGACGGACAATCCGGTCGAAGTGCTTCCGGTTCCGACCGCGGGTTCGATCCCGATCGAGATCATGGCGGTTCGTTGTGCGATGCCTTTTGGCGGGAAGCCCGTGCGCGTGGAACTGAACATCGATGACGGCGGGTTCATGTTGGTCGGCGATCAACCGAGTACCCCGGCGATCGATGATGATCTCTTTCCGCCTGCTCTATAGCCGCGGACGTTCCTCAGAACAGCGCTGCGACGATTCCGTCTAACAAGAGCCACTTCGCGTGCGGTACACGCAGCGTCGCGCCCTCCAAGACAACATCTCCGCTCTGAAGCGCTTCATCGAGTTCGCGCTCTCGGCCCTGACGCCAGTCGACTCCGGCTCGCTTGCTTAACGCTTCAACGTCCACGCCTTCGGCGGTTCTCAACCCAAGCATCAATCCCTCGCGCACCAGCGCGGCACCATCCAGCTCTTCGGTCTCTTCGGGCGGGCAACCGGACATGTACTTTTCTGGGTCGGGAACGTTGCGATACCGGTACGACGCACCCTCCGCGATCGAAAGACACCCGACAGCCGCTGCACCGAGTCCGAGGTACGCACCGCCTCTCCAGTAGTGCTGATTGTGTCGGCTCGCTTCTCCGCGCACTGCGTAGTTCGAGACTTCGTAGTGCTCGAGGTCGTGACTCTGCATGACCCGCTCGACGGTTTCGTAGAGATCCGCGTAGGTGTCTTCGTCCGACACCCGAAGCTTTCCCAGTCGATGCAGTTCGCCGAACTGCGTTCCAGGTTCAATCGTCAACGCGTAGGCAGAAACGTGGCGCAGTCCGGTCGCGATCAACTCGTGCACATCTCGCTCGAGGGACTCGACGGTTTGCCCGGGCATCCCAAACATGAGGTCCGCACTCGACCGCGGCATGATCTCAACTGCGGTCTGGATGGCGTGCAACGCTTCGTCGCGATTGTGCAAACGACCGAGAAACTTCAAGTGCCCATCCCGAAGCGACTGAGTCCCAATACTGACGCGGTTCACACCTTGCGCACACAAGCGCTCGAGAAACTCTCGGCGCAACGAGTTCGGGTTCGCTTCGACCGTCACCTCGAGGTCGTCCACCTCGACATCGAAACGCTGACGGATAGCTGCGAGCGCCTCCCCAATCATGTTGGGATCCCAAAGCGAGGGCGTTCCTCCACCAAAGAACACGCTGAACAGACGACGACCCACCAAAGCAGGCCAGTGCCCCTCCAGCTCGGCTTTGAGCGCTTCGGTGTACCGCTGGTGGGGGATGGTGCTCGGATCGACGCCTCGCGTCGCAAAGTCGCAATACGGGCACTTCCGCGCACACCAGGGAAAGTGCACGTACACGCTGGTGTCCGAGAGCACAGCCCTGAATAGCACTTCAGGTTTCCATTTGAGGGGATTACCCTTCCGCTAGCAGTGGGCACGAACGTCCAGGATGTCGCTGCCCGTGCCAAGCAGCTGATCTCCGAACGCAAGTACCAGGAGGCAGTACGCGCTTGCCGACGGGTCCTGCTTTCGAAGCCAAACGAGGTCTCGGTGCGTCTGCTACTGGCGCAGGCGCTGCTGGCACTCAACCGCCACGACGAGGTCCGCATCGAGATGCAGGCCCTGACCCGCAAACAGCCCGACGTGGCTGCGGCGCACCGACTGCTTGCTGAAGCGTACATGCGCGGAGGTGAGAAGGAAGCCGCCGAGAATGCGCTGAAGCGCGCACTGCAACTCGACGCCGCGGATGAAGACGCGACCGATCTGATGGACGAACTCGACGAGGTGGAAGAAACGCCGCCTCCCGAGACCATCGATCGTTGGTTCACCAACGAACCTGCCACGGTCGAAACGCCGATGGCTCCGCCATCCAGCCAAGAGTCGCCGCCCGCGACGCAACCTTCGACGGATCACTCACCGACGATTCAGCTGGATCCCGAGTTCGAACGCGAAGCATCCAAAGAACACGTCGCCAAGAAGAAGGTTCGAACGCCCAAGGCGACCATGATGGGAATGGGTGCGATCGCACCTCCCGCAGCTGCACCGCCCGTTGCACCGCCACCCAAGGCACGCATTCCGAGCGCGCCTCCGCCCGCCAAGCTACCCGAGCAAGCACTGCCGCCACCTTCGGGTGAAATCCCCGCTGCCGCGACACGCGTAAAGCGTGGTCCCAAACGCACGATGCTGGGGATGCCTGCCGCACTTCCCACGCCTTCGCCGACACCCTTGCAAGAGGACGAGACCGGCGAGCTCGATTCGTCTGCGCTTGAGCTCGTGGCTGAAGACGTGCTCAAGAAAGACAGCACGACCGAGCTTCAGGCCTCGGACTTAGCGCCGGCCGGAATCCTCGACGGAGCCACCGACAACCTGTCGACGCAGGAACTGTCGCTGATCGAGACCGACGGCACCTCGGAACTCAGTGCGAGCGATTTGGCGCTTGGCGAAATTGATCCCTACGAAGATCTCGCCGAAGGACTGCCGCCCTTGGAGGGCGAAGCGACGGTTGCGCGTTCATCGACCGGGGCGGATCTCGAAGAGTTCACCGACGAGGCGACGCGCCAAGCCAAGGCACGTCCGCCGATGCCTGCGCCGGCCGTTCCGATGCCTGCGCCGGCCGTTCCGATGCCTGCGCCTCCCGGCAACCCGAATCCCTTCGAGGCCTATCCGGACGAACTCGAAGGCGAACCCACCCACGCGCGACCTGCAGCGATCGAAGACGACTCGTTCGACGACATGCCAACAATGGCTCGCGACCGTGCGGAGATGGACTTCGAAGACACGCATGGTGCGCGTCCCAGCAAGATCAAAGACAGCGACTCGGTCGAAGATCTCGCAACAACGACGGCACGTCCGATCGTGGCGGAGTTCCCCGACGACGTGGTCGACACGGGGCTGCCACCACTGCCGCCACTTGCGGGTGAAGCCACCGTCGCGCGTGATGTCAGTGCTCCGCGCCCGGCACAACAGGTCGGACGACCGACAACCGGCAAGGTGCCGACGGGTTTCGCGCCCAGCGCAGCACCAACCAAACCGCCACAACCGCCGCCCGCAAAGAAGAAGCCGCGTAAGAAGACACTCGCGAACCGCATCGCCGAGGTTCGTGACAAAGTCCCCATGATCGATCGCGTCGGTGAGCTACCGCTTGCCGGACGTATCGCTCTCGCCGGCATTCCCGTGCTCATCGTTGCGCTCTTGATCGTGATGGTGAAAGTGTGGTCGTCGTCACAAGCCGAAACCGCGATTCAAGCCGCGGTGGATCAAGCGTCCAGCGACGGACTTGTCGCCTCCGTCGAAACGGCCAACGAACTCGACGCCGAAGAAAACAGCGATGATCCCGAAGCCGTTGCGCGTCGCGCTCGCTTGTATGCGATGGCGGTGCTCGAGCACGGCTATGAAAACGACGACTCGCAGACGACTGCGCGCCAGCTCGCGGCGAATTTGCTCACGCAGTTGGAAGGCGAAGAAAACACCAACCAAGCCGATCAAGTCGCGGCGCAAATCTATCTCGCTCTCGAAGCTGGCGACGTGGAGCGCGCGAACATTCTCGCCGATCGTGTGCAACCTCTCGGTGGTGAGCTCGCCTACGCCAAAGCGCTTGTCTACTACGCACAGGGCGAGCTCGGACCTGCTGCCGATCTGCTCAACAACCTCGAGCCTGCAGCTCGCTACACCGGTCTGCTTGCCCGCATCCGAGCGGAACAGGGGCAAGTCGACCAAGCCGGCGCGTTGCTTGAGCCTTTCCCCGAGGCGTCGCCTGTTCGAGCGCTTGCGTTGGCGCAGGTCAATCGGTTTGGCAGCGACTCGGTGTTCTTGTCGACGACCACCGCACTGATGGACACCGAACTGCTTTCGCGAGCATCGCCCCATCAGCGGTCATGGGCGCTGCTGCTCAATGCAGAGGCTCGTGCACGTGATGGTCAGCGCGACGCGATCGAAGTCGCCGCATCGTCCGAAGCCACGCGACCGCGAGGCGACGAGCGTTTTGTGTTGCGACTCGCCACGCTGTACCGCGAACTAGGCGCGTTCGATCGCGCCGCCAACGCACTGCGCCTACTGCCGGAGAAGCCTGCACGCGCCGAAGCTCGAGTGTTGGTGCAAGCCGAGGTTCAGTTGGCAGTTCGTGACCTGGCTGAAGTGGCTCGCATCCTCGACAGCGCGGGCGAGTCTCCACAAACGCAATACCTGCGCGGACGACTTGCCGAAGAACAAGGCCGCCGCGAGGAAGCCGAAGCGTTCTACACCACGGCTGCGCAAGATGCGGGTCGGTTTGTGGCTTCGAAAACCCGACTGGGTGGGATGGCGCTTCGTGCTGGTGACGCGCCAGTCGCGATCACGCACCTGGAAGCCGCAGTCGAACGCGCACCCACGAATCTCGATGTGGTTTCGTTGCTCGCCGAAGCGTACGTCGCCAAACCCGATTTGGACGCGGCAGTGGCGTTGCTTGAAAACGCACGCACCCGAGGGCTCGATTCGCCGCGCCTCTTGGTGGTCGGTGCGCGCGTCGATTTGGCGCGTGGCGAAGCGCAGTCCGCACTCACCACGCTGACATCGCTCGAAGCGCAGTTCGGACAAGACGCCGTGTTCCTCGCAACGCTCGGTGAGGCAGCACGCCGCGCCGGTGATTCCGCGCGCGCGGGTCAGGCCTTCGAGCGAGCGCTCAACGTAGACGCGCGCAACCGAATGGCGCTGATGGGCACCGCGGAGATCGCCCTTGCAGCAACCGACGTGGAAGGCGCCAACGGTGCTGTTGCTCGCGCACGCGAAGCCGGTGTGGAAGGCAACGCGCTGCGTCTGCTCGAAGGCCGACTTCTCGTCCTTCAGGGCGCCGGAGCCGAAGCCGTCGTGAAGCTGCGTCGACTCGCGGGGCGCTTTGCGGGCCGCGGTCGTCGTCGTCGGTTCCGGTTGAACTCCAACGATCCGATCGTGTTGACGGCGTATGGTGTTGCCCTCGCTCAAGCGGAATCCGATCGGAACGCCAAGACCGCGTTGCAACGCGCCATCCGTGTGGACTCAAACCAGATCGAAGCGCAGCTTGCTCTTGCCACGGTTCATACTCGTCAGGGCGACCTCAACGATGCAGGCGAAGCCGCTGCCGCAGCTCAACAGATCGTCGAACGTCAAAGCTTGGGTCCGCAGTACGAAGCGCGCGTGATCGCCACGCGTGGACGAATCTTGTACGAGGCGAACAACTTGCGTCAGGCACGTGAACTCGCCCAACAAGCCATCGCCAAGGACGATCGGTGCACGCTGGGTCATCTTCTCAACGCGCTTCTCGATGACGCTGAGGGTCGTTCTCCGGTGACCTCGCTACGTCGTGCACTCGAGGGTCGGCACCCGATCCCCGAGGTGCTTGGGCAGCTCACCTTGCTGGACCGAGGCAATCCCGATCGTTGCGATTTTGCGCGTCGTTACTTGGAAGCCGCCCCAAGCGGAATCGACGCTGCCGACGCACGCGCCGTCCGCGGTCGCTGCAACTAGGCCGTCTAGCCCTGCAGAACCAGGAAGTAGTACGCAGCTCCGCCACCACCGGCGAGCAACAACAACAAGAAAAAGATCAGTCCGCCACGACCCTTCTTTTGGGGCACGGGCTGAGGTTCGTTGTCGAGTTGGGGCGCACGCGGAGGTTCGGCCTGGGGATCCGGAACCAAGTGATCGAGCGGATCGTCTTGCGGTTCGGGATCAGGCGCGAACTGAATGTCGGGAACGGGCGGCGCCTGAAGGTCCGCACCACCAATCGGGAATGGATCGTCTTCAAGACCAGCGAGCTCTCCGGGAGGCAACGAGTTGCTGTCCTCGAGCGACGCGAGTCCTTCAACCCCTGACTCGACCCAACCGGGTGCGCCCGAGTCGCCACCGGTTGCGGCATCGAGCGCAGCACCGACTTCTTCGTCGTCGCTAAACCAATCGGCAGGGTTCTCGAAATCCGACCCCAAGAGCGGTGCTGCTCCACCCAACACATCCGGCGAAAGCGGCGTCGCACCTTCACCGGCATCGGCGCCAGCATCCATGTCGTCCAAGGACGTAAACCGAAGAAGCTCTTCCTGGATCAGCTTGTCAATGATCGACTGCTGCGGCGTGCCGGGCTTGGCGGTCTTGTCCGCAAGCGTGCGCTTGACCAGCCGCGCCATGTCGTAGCTGGTCACCTTCATCTGGTGTTGGAAGAGGTAGCCCATCAACGCTTCGCCAAACTCCGCCGCGGTTTGGTAGCGATCGTTGGGGTTTCGAGCGAGCGACTTGCGTAGCAACGCCTCGAATTCCTCATCTACTTCAGGGTTGATCTGCGTGAGGCTCGGAACCTGCGCCTGCTGCACCAACTTCACGGTTTGGTAGTCGGTCTCGCCCAAGAACAAGCGACGACCCGCCAGCATCTCCCACAACACAATGCCGAGCGCGAAGATGTCGGCGCGTGCATCCACCGGCTCACCGAGAGCAGCTTCAGGCGCCAGGTAACTGAACTTACCCTTCACCACACCCGGGTCGGTTTTCTCCAGCTGCGTGGTCGCCTTGGCGAGACCAAAGTCGGTGACCTTCACCTCGCCACGCTTGGAGATCAAAATGTTGGGCGGCGAGACATCGCGGTGAACCAAGTTGAGGTCGCCACCTTCTTCGTCCGGAAGCTCGTGCGCGTAGCTCAGACCACGCGCCGCTTCGGTGCACAGGTACACCGCTTCCTTCATGGGGAAGCTCTGCCCTTGGTGGCGGAGCACCTCGATGATCTTCTTCAGATTGCAGCCATCGACGAACTCCATGACGATGAAGTAGGTGCCGTCGGCTGCACCGATGTCGAAGACCGACACGATGTTGGCGTGGTTCAGACGGGCCCCCAATCGGGCCTCATCTAGAAACATGCCAATGAAGTTCTTGTTCTGCGCGAGGTGCGGCAGCACGCGTTTGATCGCAACGCGCTTCTTGAAGCCCTGAACACTCAGCGCTTCCCCGATGAAGACCTCAGCCATGCCTCCGGCTTCGAGGCGCTGGGTCACGCGATATCGCTGCTCTGCCATGAGAGAGGACCCATCCCGAATGGGTGGGGCGGGAGAGTACGACTCTCCGCGGAGGATTGTCGGTCTGGTGCTAGTAGGCGTCAAGGAAGCGGGCATTGACAGTTTTCGGCCGGGGGGCTTTCCTCCATCCGTGCCTCCCCGTCCCGTGCGCATTGCGCCGTCCATCCTGTCTGCAGATTTTGGGCGCCTGGCGGACGAGATCCGAGCCGTTGAGGCGGCTGGAGCCGACTGGATCCACGTCGACGTCATGGATGGCCGCTTCGTTCCCAACCTCACGATCGGCCCACCTGTCGTGAAGGCGGCTGCACGGGCGGCCACCAAAACGGTGGATGTGCACCTGATGATCGTGGAACCGGAGCGCTACATCGACGCATACGCCGACGCGGGTGCAGATGTGATCACTGTCCACGCAGAGGCGTGCACGCACCTGCAACGCACGCTGACGCAAATTCGCGAGTGCGGAAAGCGCGCAGGGGTCAGTCTCAATCCTCATACCCACGAGAGCGTGTTGCAGTACGTGCTGCCCTACGTGGACCTCGTGTTGGTCATGAGTGTGAATCCTGGATTCGGCGGCCAGAGTTTTCTGCCGGACGTTCTCCCCAAGATCGAGTCCATACGTTCCATGATCGATGCGTCGGGACACACCATCGATCTGGAAGTGGATGGCGGTATTCGCCCCGGAACTGCAGCACAGGTGGTACAGGCGGGAGCCGACGTTCTGGTTGCGGGAAGCGCAGTGTTCCGAACCGATGATTACGCCCAGGCGATTTCCCAGCTTCGAAACGACGAGGTAGCAGCGTGACGAACAAGGGTCTCACCACGATCTTCGTGGACAAGAAGGCCACCAAACGACGGCTTCGACGCGCGAAGCTCTTGGTGACCGACGGTCCGGACAAAGGCCGAGAGCTGGTGATCGAACGCGAACGCGTGACGATCGGACGCTCAGTCATCTGCGACTTGGTTCTTGCCGACAACGCAGTCTCCGGCACGCACTGCGAAGTGATTGCCACCGAAAAGGGCTTCCTTCTCAAGGATCTGGATTCGACCAACGGCACCAAGGTCGGCGAACTGAAGATCCGCGAGGTGTGGATCGCACCGGGGAAGATTTTCTCGGTTGGACAGACGCGCATTCAGTTCGAACCGCAACAAGGCGAAGTCGAGATCGAACTCTCCGGTGAAGACCGTTTCTTCGACCTGGTGGGTAAGAGCGTGAAGATGCGCGAGATCTTCGCGGTGTTGGAGAAGGTGGCCGCCGCAGATTTGACCGTGTTGGTCCGCGGCGAAACGGGTACCGGCAAGGAACTGATCGCTCGCGCGATTCACCAAGCGTCGCCGCGTCAGGCGCAACCTCTTGTAGTTCAGGACTGCAGTGCGATCCCCAAGGACCTGATCGAGAGCACGCTCTTCGGACACGAGCGCGGTGCGTTTACGGGTGCAACCGATCGCCACAAGGGCAGCTTCGAACAAGCCGAAGGCGGCACGATCTTTCTCGACGAGATCGGTGAACTCGATCTCGCGCTTCAGCCGAAGCTTCTGCGCGTGTTGGAGAACCGCGAAGTGAAGCGAGTTGGTGGCGACAAAGTGATTCCGGTCAGCTGCCGTGTGGTCGCGGCAACCAACCGAGACCTGCGTCAGATGGTCAACGAGGGCACGTTCCGAGAAGACCTCTACTACCGTTTGAGCGTTGTTCAGGTGGAGCTGCCGCCCTTGCGCGAGCGTCCCGAAGACATCCCGCTCTTGGTCGAAGCGTTTCTCGAAGAGTTCGCGCGTCGAAACTACCCCGACGACCAGGACAAGAACTTCACGCTCACCGACGACGCGATGAAGCGACTCAAAAGTTATCCGTGGCCGGGCAACATTCGCGAGCTCAAGAACACGATCGAACGCGCGGCATCACTGGCCGATAGCACCGAGCTTGGTGTGCGTGACTTGCTTCCGGCGTCGCAAAAGACCCCTGCGCTTCCTTTGCCGGGTGGAACCGCGGAGCAGTTCGTCGAAGACGATGTTCCGTTCAAGGAGGCGAAGCAGAAGGTGCTGGACTCGTTTGAGGCCTCGTACCTGAAGAGCCTTTTGGATAAGCATGGCCACAACATCACGCGAAGCGCACAGGCCGCGGGTCTGACGCGTTATCATCTTCGCGAGTTGGCCAAGCGCTATGGCATTCGCGGCAGTAACTAACTCTTGAACACTCTCGACCAACGAGGACGCATGTCTGCGCCTCCGCTCCGCGTGTTGATCGTGGGCGCGGGAGCGGTTGGACAGGTCTACGGGCATCACCTCCAGCGAGGTGGCGCACACGTCGAAGTCTTGGTTCGACCCAAGTACGCCGAAGAGTGCGCCGCAGGACTACGGATGTACACCATTCGCGGGCGTTTTCGTCGCGAACCACGGATGTTCAAGCCCGATGCAGTCCTGACCAGCGCGGAGGAAGCCTCCAAACACAGCTACGACCAAGTGTGGTTGTGCGTGTCGACAACCGCGTTTGAGAAAGCACTGCGCGACGACTTGCCCGTGCTCCTGCGCAACCTGAAGGGCGCCACCTTGGTCGTCCTTCAACCGGGAACGCATGTGCCCTCGTTGCTGGCACCACACGTTCCGCGCTCACGCATCGTCGACGGATTGATTTCGATGATCGCCTACCAGGCACCTTTGGTGGATCGCGAAGTCCCCGAGCCCGGTGTTGCGTTTTGGATGCAGACCTCTCCGTTTACGGGTGCCAACGCGGAGAGCATCGTGGGTTCACTCAACGCCGGTGGTTGTCCTGCACGCGTCAGCGACGACACGCGCGCATTGCAAGCACACGGGACTGCGACCTTGATGCCGATCATCACCGCACTACAGGGAGCCGGTTGGAAGCTGTCGAAGGTGTCGGGCGAGTGGGCCACTCTGGGTGCGAACGCCGCACGTGAGGCTCGTGCGGTCACCGAAGCCACGACCGAACTTTCGGAGCCTGTCGCGACGCGTTGGGTCACACCGACCATCGTGGGTTGGGCATCGCGGATTGCGCCGCGGGTGGCTCCGCTCGATCTCGAGGTCTACCTCCGCTACCACTTCACGAAGGTGGGCGACCAAACTCAGCTGCTGCTTCGACGCTTCATCGACGACGGAAAGATGCGCAATCTCCCGGTGAAATCGCTCGAAACGCTGCGCGAACGGGTGTTCGACGGATAGCCTTTGGAGCGGTGGATCGTCTGGAGCGGTTTGCTCCTTCTCGCTCTGCTCGGAGTTTGGTTTTGGCGCCGAGTTCGACGTGCGCGTTTTCTACGTGCGCTTCGCAAGAAGCTTGGGCGCAACAAGCCACGGCATCCGATCGTATTGGTGCACGGCCTATTCGGCTTCGATGCAGTGGGCGGGATTGAGTACTTCCGCGGTGTTCGCGAAAACCTAGAGCAAGCGGGATTGACCGTCCATCGCGTTCGACTTCCCATGTCGGCCAGTACGCGTGAACGCGCCAAGGCGTTGGCCAAAGCGGTCGACGAGCTGGGTGAAAAGGTCAACATCATCGCGCACAGCATGGGTGGGCTTGATGCGCGCTATGCGATCAAGGAGCTGCACATTGGCGATCGCGTCGCGTCGTTGGTGACCGTCGGCACACCACACTTTGGAACCCCGGTGGCTGGGATCGCCGCGTCGACAGTGAAGCGAACCGGAGTGGCCGGACTCGCCAAACGCCTTGGCATGACGCTCGACGCGCTAGACGACCTGACGGTCGAGCAGGCTCGTACGTTCAACCGCGAGATCATCGATGATGGGCGGGTGTTCTACGCGTCGGTGGTCACCTCCACCACGGCGACCAAACTCAGCCCGGTGCTGATGGCGACGTATGCGTTGCTGCGAAAGCACGGACCCAGCGACGGACTGGTGCCGACGGAATCGATGCGTTGGGGCGAAGTGCTCTTCGAACTCGAAGGCGACCACTACGCGCAGGTCGGCTGGGCACCTGGGCTCGACGCGCCCAAGCTCTACCTGGACATCGCCCGCGAACTCGCGTGGCGCGGTTGCTAGGTCCGCCTGGGGACGTAGTCCGTGCGGACCGGAACTATGTGACCATACGTGACCCGGTTTGGCGTGAAATGTGCGCTCCGGTGAACTGCGTTTCTATAATCGTCGCGTGCGTTGGATCGTCGCCATCGGGGTGTTGTGTGCAGCGGGTGCCATGGCGCAGTCGCTCCGGCCCGGTACGCCTCTGACTCCACCTCCAAACGGAACCCAAAGCGTGGAGATCATCCACGCCGACGCACCGGTGTTCCTCGCGCCTCAACGCGGTGCAACGCGTCGCGGAACACTCGCTCGCGGTGCTCGCTTCCCGGTCTTGCGACGCGTGGCCGGTGACGGTTGCAGTACACGCAGCTGGGTCGAGTTCGCACCGGGTACGTTCGTTTGCGAAGGCGACGTTCGATTTACGCGTTCACATCCCCAAACCCGCGCGCATCCCCTGATGGAACCCGATGCGCTACTTCCGCACGACTACGCGTTCGTGGGCTACGACGGAACACGCGCGTTCGCGCACCCCAGCGACTACTTCGCCGACCAGTACATCGAAGCACTGGGCGAAGGCTTTGGCGTCATCGTCACGGGATCCACGGTCTACGACGGAGTTCCGTTCGTTCGCACCCGCCGTCGCATCTACATTGAAGCCGATCAGGTTCGCCATGCCCGCGGTTCGCAGTTCCACGGCATCGAACTCGAAAACGGCACGCTCGATGTCGCATGGGTGAAGAACCGCAACGCACGTGTGTTCGAACGCCGCAACGGTCGCGTCGCTCGTCGAGCCGGTCAACGCGAGATCGTTCACCTCGTCGGCACTCAACGCGGCTGGGCCGAACTCAACGATGGAACCTGGATGCGCGAACGCGATCTAGTCGTCGCACGTCACGAACCACGTCCTGACGACGTACCGGAACACTCCACCTGGATGGACGTGGACATCGCCAACCAAGTCTTGGTCGCCTATCGCGGCGATACCCCCACGTTCGCGACCCTGGTCAGTACTGGTCGACGGGGTCGACATCACGAGACTCCCGCGGGAGTTCATCGCATCTGGGTCAAGCTCGCGTTCAGCGACATGGACAACCTCGAGCGCGACGATGTCGAGAGCAACTACGCCATCGAACGGGTGCCTTGGGTTCAGTACTTCGAGGGCTCCAACGGCCTCCACGCGGCGTTCTGGCACGACCAGTTCGGCCGCCGGAAGAGCCACGGCTGCGTGAACCTCTCTCCGCGCGATGCACGCACCCTCTTCGACCTGAGCGAACCGCAGCTTCCCTCTGGATGGACCGCGATTTTCCCGCGGCCTGTCGGGGAAGAACCCGCGACTTACGTTCACGTCCGATGACGCCGCTCGATGTGGTAGTTCGTCGTAGGCGATGAAGTTCGCGAAGTACGAGGGCTTGGGGAACGATTTCATCATCGTCGAAACAGGCGAGGGATCGATCGATGCCGCGCGCGCCGCGAAGCTCTGCGATCGGCACACCGGTATTGGCGCCGATGGCGTGCTCTTGGTCGATACGAAGAACCCTTCCATGCAGGTTCTCAACGCCGACGGAAGCATCGCGGAGATGTGCGGCAACGGCCTGCGTTGTGTGGTTTGGCACCTGCGTCGCATCGGTGCGCTCAAAGGCGACGAAGTCACGATTCAAACCGATGCAGGGCCGCACCGCGCGTGGATTCGCGGAACGAGCGACATCGAAGTCGTCATGCAAGCAGGCACCGTCGCACCGGAGCTCGTTCCCGTGACAGGCGGTCAACCTGTGGTCGACGAAGCGTTGCGTGAAGTCGACGGCAAGCCGATCCGCTTCACGGCAGTCGGCATGGGCAACCCGCACTTGGTCACCTTCGATCCCGTCGGTGAAGCGCGTCTCCAGCTCGGACCCGACCTTCAAGCCGACCCGCGGTTTCCGCAAAGCGTGAACGTCGGGTTTGCCGAAGACATACCGGGCGGTTTTCGACTCTGGGTGTTCGAACGCGGTTCTGGATGGACCCGTGCCTGCGGAACCGGTGCGTGCGCAGCCGCATTTGCCGCGGTTCAAACCAAGCGCGCGGTCGTGGGCGAACCCATTGCGATCAAACTTCCTGGTGGTCCACTCACCATCACGGTTCGCGACGAAGGCATCCACATGCGGGGCCCCGCAAAGCACGTCTTCAACGGGATTCTGCCCGCGTGACCGAGATCGTTCGCACGTTGCGAATCCTGGTGGTTGCGGCGGATGAACGCGACGCTGGGTTTGCTGCGCGCGTGCTCGAAGAACGTGGGGATCGCGTCGACATCGCTCTGCGTGTTCCCGATGCAGTCGCGCATCTGGCACGTGGTGACGTGGACGTTGCACTGGTGTCGCTCTCGCTTCCGCGCGGAGATGGACTCGCGCTGGTGCACCACCTTCGCGCGCTCTATCCGCTCGTCGACGTCATCGTTCTGACCACGCCGCAAGATCTCGAAGAAGCCTCGCACGCGATGGCGTTGGGTGTGCTGCAGACCGTGATGCGCCCACTGACCGGCGACTCGCTCCTCGTCGCCATCGATCGGGCGCGCGAGCGACGCATCCTGCTCCAACAGCGCCACAAGCTCGGTGAAGAAGCGCGATGGGGTCGATTGCGCACGGCCACTTACGCGCGATGTGCTGCGTTCGTCGCGGAGACGGACCAACAAGTGGTCGCCGAGCGCATCCTACGAACCTGCGCTGAAGAGCTGCCACTGGCTGCAGGCGCGATCTACGCACCGCCTTTTCCAGGCGCACAGACCTACTTGCGCACTGCCACTGTTGTGGGTGGTGACGAACTCCCGCCGGTGCTGGACGAAGAAGCGCTGTCGGCGATGGATCCTACGCAACCTGTTCAAGAGGACGACCACCTCACGCGCATCTTGTTTCTCGGCGAACAAGACGTGTCGGCATGTTGCGTGTTGGTTCCGATCGAACCGCTCAACGACGAACAGCGTGATGCGCTCACGGTGGTCGCATCGTTGGGAACTGCGGCACTGGCGGCTTCGCGCAAGGTCGACGCGATTGCGCGCACGGGCATCAAAGACCCGGAGACCAGCGCCTACACGTTTGCGTACTTCGGTGATGTGGCGGGTCGTGAGATCGATCGTGCCTCCCGTCATGGTCGTCGCTTCGCCTTGATGACGCTGGGTGTTGAAGGACTTGAGCAAGTTCGCGAACGAGCGGGTCCCGATGTTCGACTCGCGTTGCGCCGACTGGTGACCGACGCGGTGTTGGGCGCTGTGCGCGACTCCGACGTGCTTGCGCGCGTCGAAGACGACGAGTTGTTTCTGCTCTTGCCCGAAACCGGTCTGCTCGGCGCGCTTGCCGCACGACGACGCATCCTGACGCGCTTTCATGCGCTCGAAGAGATCCCCGCGATGTTGGCCAGTGCAGAACTGACCGACGCCGCGTTGGATCTGGTGTGTGGAATTTCGGTCTACCCGCTGGATGGTGCCGATCTCGGTCGGTTGCTTCGCGTGTCACGACGCCGTTCCGATCAATCGCGCAACGGCGTGTGGCGTCGCTTGTCGTTGTCGAACCTGCCCTTTTGGGAAGTACTCGACAAAGTGCTCGGCGCAGCCGACGTCGAAGATACGCCCGAAGGTCTCAAGCTCAGTGGTGATGCCGCGAATGCTGAGGACGTGCTTTCGCGGCACTCGCTGATCCCGCGTGCGGTGCTTCCGCGAATCGGTGCTTCGCTTGCGGCCGACGCCATGCAGCAACGCATCAGTGGTGTGATCTACTGCGCCGGTGACGACGACATTGCCAACGCAGTCGTGCAGTCGATGGACATCGGCGAAACCGGTCCCGTGCGTGCGTGGGTTCTTGAACCGATGCGCTCCGAACTGGGGATTCTCAAGCAACCCAGTCCGCCTGGTGCACGACGACTTCGCGTCGACGATGCGCGTCTGCGCGATCGCGTGTTGCTGATGGGCCTGACCGAGGTGGGCGGATACGTGTTGACCGGTCGCAACTTGGGCGACGAGTCCGTACTGGCGTTTCACGCGAGCGATTTGGACTTGGTCGACGGGCTCGTCACCGCACTTCAGCGCACCTATCACCTGCAGCCGGAGGTCGGATGAACGACGATCCCGGCCGCGTTCTTGTCGTCGACGAGAACTACGACACCCTCGATCTACTGGCGAAGACACTGCGCGCTCTCGGTGCACGCGTGTCACTGGCCACCGACGGGCAAAGCGGACTCAAACACGCGGTCGAGATGCACGCTGAAGTCGTGCTGGTCGACCGCGATGTGCGCGTGTTCGATATCCGCACGTTCCTCGACGTGCTTTCGGACAACCCGCACACCGCAGACGCACATGTGTTTGTGCTGGGTGAAGGTGACCCAACCGAGCTTGCTGCGCTGCATCCGCGCGCCGAACCGATCGTCAAACCCTTCCACGCGGAAGAAGTCGCCTCGCGCGTCATCGAAGTCATTCGGACGCGTCGTGAACCCGAAACCGGTCCAGAGCTCGAGGGTGATCTGCAACAGGTTGCGCTCTTCGACCTGCTGCAGGTGTTTGCCGCCAACCGGCGCACCGGTTTGCTGAGCGTTGTGAGCGGCGGTGTCCGCGGTCAGATTTGGCTCAAGGAAGGCCGCGTCGTGGATGCCGTGTGTGGCTTTGTCGCCGGCGAAAAAGCGCTGTTTCGGGTGTTGGCGCTAAGCGAAGGTCAGTTTGTGTTTTTGCCCGATCGAACAGCGGGTCGACAGCGCATCGATGCCAGTACTGACTTCCTGTTGATGGAAGCCGTTCGTCACGCCGACGAACTCAAAGAACTGCAGACCAAGTTGCCCAGCTTGGCCACGCAAGTGCACTGCATTGCCGAGCCGAAGAACGTGGAGGGCCTTTCGGCAGAACTCGTCGCGCGCATTACCGCATCGCTCGAGGAAGCGCGTTCGATCGAAGAGCTACTCGACTTGGTTCCCGCGCATGACCTGGAAGTGCTGCGTATCGTTGCAGAGCTGATCGACCGCGATGTGCTGCAAGCGTACGACGCGGTCAACCGAGTTCGTTTTTGCGATCCCGAAGAGGTGACGGCGATGCGTGCGGCAGCGCTTCGCTTGCGACGACCCGGTGTGGAAGGTCCAGTCCGACTGGGCGTGAGCGGACCGCGCGAAGACATCACACGTTTTGCGCGAGCGCTGGGTGGACTCGAAGAGTTTATTGCCGCGCCCGAGCCACCGACCCCGGCCGGTGCAGGGTCGTTTGGAGCCATCGGAGTCGTGGCGATCGGTGGAACGAACCTGGAGCTGTTTTCACTGCCGCCCGATGAGGAGCTGCGACCGCTGTGGGGAGCGTTTCTGGCGGCGGCACGAGTCGTGCTGATCGTGGGAGACGCGTTTGGGCGCGATCGAGATCCGCAAACGCAGTCCGATATCCGGCTGGTGCGTGCGCCGATCGGCTACGAGCGCCCAGTAGGGGCGGCAATGGCTCTGCGCGAAGCTATTGGCCCTCGTACTCGCTAGTACGCGGCGTACCTGCCCTGCGACCGACTACTTCTTTTTGTAGGTCACCACGCGAACAGTTTTCCCATCGCGTTGCTCTTCTCGCACGTCGATCACTTGCGTCTTACGCTTCTTCCATGCCGCGTGGAATGCCAAGTACTCATCGGACTGCCGCCATTCTTTGAACGGCACATGCTTCGGGCGCTTCGGTTCTCCGGTTTGTCCACGTCGCTCCGCTTGTGGGGTGGGCGAACATTTTTACCGGAAGCGCGGGAAGGCTGGAAGGCGGGAAGGTTTTCGATACCAAACCTTCCCGCCTTCCAGCCTTCTCCCGCTTCCGGTTAATAGGAATCCCACGACTACGCCAAGTAGCTCAGTACTCCACCGGCCAGCTCAGAACGTCGTGACCCTTACGCGGTCGACCCGGACGCTCAAACAGGTGCTCGTAACCAGCCTGCAGCGCGTCGACCGTTTGCACGAGGGCGACTCCTAGTTTGTTCGCTGACTTTGGATCCGCTTTGTGGTCGAGCAACGACACGGAATGCACTCGCACAGTCGACACCGGTGTGACCCAGATCATCGCAAACCCGGTTTTCTTCATCAGCCAGAACGGAAGGAACTCCTGCTCGGAAACGATCCGCATTCGCAAAGAGCGAGCGTGTGCTTCGTACGCTGCGGGAGTGAACTCGACCTCCGTGAACAAGATAACGGTGTCGAGGTGGCGATCGATCGGATAGCGCACGCAACAATGCTAGTTCAGAGACGCCTCGTGTGTTCCGTGCGGAGTCTTTCAATTTTAGCCGGAAGCGCGGGAAGGCTAGAAGGCGGAAAGGTTTTTCGATGCAAAACCTTCCCGCCTTCCAGCCTTCTACTGCTTCCGGTTAATAGGAATCCCGACCTCCTCGGGTCTCGCATCCGATCGATCGCCACTCCGGGCTTCTCGTTCGCGTTGCCAGGAGAAAATCAATCTCTCCGGTCTCCGAGCCTCGCGTCCTCCCACTAAAAAGTTTGCTCCCGAGCCCTTCCTGGCTTCCAACCTTCCAATCTTCCGGATCCGCGAAGCGGAATGCTGAGCCGGCTCGACGGACGGCATCAATCGCGGGAACCAGGATAGAAATTTTGGGTTTCAAAATTTCCCACTAAAAAAGTTCGCACCCACCGACGTAGCTACGCCGCACCCAAGTAGATCTTCAAAGTCTCCGCGGCTGAACGCTTATCAAAGACTCGCTTTTCCAACTCGGCTCGCTGCGAGATCTGCGCGAATAGCTGATCGAGAAACTTATAGAGCGCCTGACACTCCTCCACGATCGACGCGAGCTTCTCCGGATCCAACAGGTCCACGTCCCGCAACATGTCGAGCGCATGAAGAAAGGGATCGAGACGCGTGTAGTCCGACTCCCGCACCAGCTGGTACCCGATCGCGCGAAAGTGCGAGAGGAACTCTCGAACAAAGCGAAAGCTCGCAAAGTTCGCCCACCGGTCTTCGGCCTTACTGGCTTTCGCTTTGGCCAAGAACGCGCGCAACACTTGTTGGAACATCCACACGTCGCGTCGCAAACGCTCGGCGGCATCGACACTCGCCACTTCGCTCGACGAGAGCACGGGCGGCGTCGCGGCGGGATTGAGTTCTTTGCACAATCGATGAATCGCGTGATGAATGGTGGCTCGCAGCTGAGCGGTCGCAATCACCAACAAGGGTCCGAGTTCGTTCGAACGTGCATGCCCAGGGGCAGGAAGATCGCGCTCGAATGTCCGTCGCACTTCCACGCGCAACACGTTCGACAGACTTTCGAGCGTCGAGCGAAGCGCGATGAGCCGCCCACCGCGATCGGCGAGTTCTTCAAAACGACTCTTCAGTTCACCGCGGGGAACCGAGAGGATGTTGCGTTCAAAACCGTCGGCCAATCCATTGGGCGCACGTCGCGATAGATAGCGGGTCAGCGCACGGACATCGCTTCGAAACACGCTCAAAATCAAGTACGCGCGCCGCGATGTTGCAGGCTTGGAGGCGTACTGATCGACCAAGCGCGCATAGCGAAGCAGTCGAAACAGACTCAGGAATGTCACCGCAACCACTTGGTGCGCGGGATCGCTCGAAGTGTGCAGCGCTTCGAGCACTTCAGCCGTTCGAATCCGATCGAACTCCGGACGAAACTCCAGGGCGATCAATGGATTGAAGTAGGTATTGCGGCCGATCTCGCGCGTGACCATGCCAAGGAGCGCGAAGTACTGGCGGTGCGAGATGCGACCAAGCCGACCCATGCCCTCGGCAAGCTCGAGAAACGAACCGAAGGTATTGCGCAAGACGAAGAGCGAGTCCTCGGGCGTGTCCTGACTGAGCTGCTCTTTGATCAGTTTGCTGCGCAACGCGTCTTCGGGAAGCACGGTCTCGAGGTACCGACTAAACACGTACGCACGATCACGATGACCCAGCAGCTGTCGCACGCGATCGATCGACTGGCTCAACGCGTCGCGAACGATTTGAAGCTCGTCGCGAAAGTCGTGCGCGACGGGTGCTTCATGGCGTTGTGGACCGGGGTGGTTTCGCGGATTGCCAAAGCACGCGAACCCCTTGAGCAGCATCTCCAGCTCGAAGAGCGTCTCTTCTTTGTTTTCCCAATCGAGTCGCTCGTACCAACCGTCGCGCGCTTTGGATTGCTCACGTCGAAGTCCGCGGGTGTCGCGGAGTAGGTTGGCGTAGACGTCTCGCACGGGGCGGTGAGTCTACCGCACTTGGTCGGAGGTCACGATGTTCGTGGTCGAGGTCTTTGCGTCGAAAAGAACCACGACTTCTCCAGCCTCAAGCTGACGCCGAACTTGCGCGCGCTTCGTTTCCAACGGGACGTCCTGCGCCCCATATTCGGTGCCCTCTCGCGTGACGTATTCGTCGATCACGCCGTTGAGCGCATCGGGGCTCAGGTCCTTCCAGGGAACAACGATTTCGTCCTCATTCATCGAAACCTTCAACATCGTCGAACGGCTCGTACTGAATCTCGAGAATCGTCAGTAGCAGATCGCCCTTCGGGCGTTTCACCAAGACTTCGTCGTCCAGACGCTTCCCGAGCAAGGTCTTCCCGATCGGCGCGTCCATCGACACGTACAGCGGATGCATGTCGTGTTCGTCGGGACCCACAATCCGATACGTGTACTCCTCGCCATCCTCGTCTTCAGCACGAATCCACGCTCCGAAAAAGATGGTGTCGTCACGACTGCGCTCACCAGGAACGACGACTTTCACCTTATCCACGCGATCGGCCAAAAACTGAATCCGTGCGTCGATCTCGCGAAGACGCTTCTTGCCGTAGATGTACTCCGCGTTCTCCGAACGGTCGCCTTCCGCGGCGGCTTCCGCGACACCCTTGGTCACGCGTGGACGCTCTTCGTTCCAGAGAAACGAAAGCTCCGCCTGCATCCGCTCGAACCCTTCTGGAGTGATGTAGTTGCTCTGTTTGGGTCGCGGCTTCCGAGTTCGAGTGCCCACTACTTTTCGTCGTCAGCCGTGTAGATGTAGAAGCCGTCGTCGCTCTTGGGTTTCTTGCTCTGAATCTTGGTCGTCGGCGGCGGTGGCGGGTCGATCGAAGGGTCGGTAATCAAGTCACCGTCGAGTTCTTGATACAAGTCGAGCAACTCTGCGCCGTCTCCCGACAACGCACCGGGAGGAGCCGTGTCGCGAGGTGCATCGATTTCCACGCTGTCGGGTGAGAAGAGGTCGTGCAGATCCTGCAGCACCTCTTCGTGCTCCTCGGCCGTCAACTCGTTGTTTCCGGAATCGGGTGCAAGCTCCACCGGCGGAATCGAAGTCGCCTGAATCGCTTCGGGTCGCGCGCTGATCGCGAGGGTTTTCTCTTGGGTGCTCGGAAAGAGCGACTCGGTGTAGCTCGCCAAACCGTGCGTTCGATCGCCCACCAGCTCGTGGAGCATCGCCTTGAACTGCAGGGCGTTTCGTGGCCGAGCATCGGCCTCGCGCTGCAGCACGTTCATCAGGACTTCCTCAAGCTCCTTGGGGTAGTCGTCAACACGCGAGGACGGCCGCGGGGGATCGCGATCGAGCACCGCGTTCATAAAGTTGAGCCCATCGCCGGGATACAAACGCGTTCCGGTGGTCGCCTCGAAGAGCAACACGCCAAGCACAAAAAGATCCGAACGCGCATCCGGAAGATGACGATGGTCCACTTGCTCGGGCGAGATGTACCCCAGCGTTCCGCGAATCCCTTTATCTCGATCTCTTTGGCGCTCGCGGTGCTCTGCACTTCCCGCAATTCCAAAATCGAGCAGCTTCACGCCACCGTCGTGTCGCACGATCACGTTCTCAGGGCTCAGGTCGGCGTGCACAATTCCCAACGACTGTCCGGTGACGTCGTCGCGTTTGTCGTGAACGTAGCCAAGCACGTCGCAAAGCTGCATCGCGATCGTGACGGCCATCGTCCACGGCATCACGCGCCCGATGTCCCTCTCCGCGCGAATGACCTGACCCCACGTCGGACCTTTGACGTGCTGCATCGCCAAGAACCAGGTGTCGTCTTCGTGGCGGAAGTCGAAGATCACCGGAATGGCGTCGTGTTCCAGAATCGCCAGCAACTGCGCTTCGTTGCGAAAGTCATCGAGCACCGCCGGACGCTCGGCAAGGTGCGAATGGAGCCGCTTGATGACAGCCGCACGAACAAAGCCGCCGTCCCCCCATTGGCGCGCGAGGAAGATGTCCGCCATGCCCCCGGTGGCGAGCTTCTCCACGAGTTCATAGCGACCCAGCAGGTCGGTCACAGCTCACCCCGTGCACGAATGCGCGCTGGTTGGGGGAGTCCGAACATGCGCGCATGGTAGCGCCAGCGCGGGCTAAGGATCGAGGGTGATGTTAGGTCTATTAACCACGGCTCATGCTATGTTCGGCGACCTCGCGTCATGAAGGTCTGTCCCACCTGCGGCCTGCAGTACCAAGACGATCAGGACCGCTGTTTCGTCGACAATGCTGCGCTCGAGCCAATGGCCGATCCCAACATCGGCAAGACCTTGGCGGGTCGTTATCTCGTCGAGAGTCCGATCGGCGTGGGCGGCATGGCGGTTGTGTACCGCGCACGTCACACGTTGGTCGATCGACCCGTTGCGGTAAAGATCATGTCGCAGCAGATGGCGCGCGATAAGTCGCTGCGCGAACGCTTTCGACGTGAGGCGAAGAACGCCGCAGCACTGGCGCATCCCAACATCATCGAGATCTACGACTACGGCGAAACCGAAGATGGCTCGCCCTTCATGGTCATGGAACTTCTCGATGGTGCACCGCTCTCGCATCTGATCGGCATGGGCCCCATGGACCCGGGACGCGTGGCTTCGCTGGGACTGCAGATGTCGAAAGGTCTCGCACGCGCGCATGACTTTGATGTCATTCACCGCGACCTGAAGCCCGAGAACATCTTTATCTGCAACGGCGGTCCGGGTCGCGAGATCGTCAAGCTGCTCGACTTTGGTATCGCGCGTTCGATGCACGACTCGCGGCTGACGAACGCGGGCGAGATCTTTGGCACGCCGCAGTACATGGCTCCCGAGCGCATCACGAGTATCGATGCCGGACCTGCCGCCGACCTTTACGCACTGGGCATCATTCTGTTTGAGATGTTGACCGGTCGGCTGCCCTTTCAGGCCGAAGAGATCACCGGTTTCTTCATCAAGCACATGCAGGAGCCGCCGCCCAAGCCGTCGGAAATTGTGCCGCAGTGCCCGCGTCGTCTTGAAGAACTGATTCTGCGCATGATGGCCAAGACGCCCGACGGGCGGCCCGTGGACGCGCACCAAGTCATCAAGGAACTGCAGGCCTTGGTTCCCAAAGGCGGCCCAGCCGTGTCGCCGATTTCCGCTACGCCCAGTCGCCCGATCGTGGCGCCGACACTGCCGCCAACCACGTTGGAAAAGTGGGCGGGACGGATTGCGATCTTTGATCAGATGGTCGCGCGCGCGTTCCCTACGGGTGCACCTCCGGATTTGATGCGCTTGGTCGAAGGGCTTCGAGGAACGCTGCGACGCGTTCAAGAGATCCGATCCGAAGGTCTGAAGGAACAGCGCAAGCTCGAAGAACTGGAAACGCAGGCGCGCGACAACCGTGCGCGCTTAGGTTTTGCAGTACAGAGTTTGGCCGAGGATCTCTCACAAGCGCGCGAAGCCGCACGCGCAGCAACCGCCGAGGTGTCGCCCTACTTCGATGCTGAGGCACAGGGTCGCAACGCATACACGCAGGCACACCAGAAGTTGATGGAGCTGGGCGGCTACAAGCAGATGGAGCGTCCGGACGAGAGCTACGCTAAAGCGCTGCGCGAAGTGGCCGACGCCATGGATCGCTGGTCGCTTTCGACCGGTGCCGCCGACAAAGCGCGCAAGTGGGTCAAGGCCAAAGAAGACGAAGTTCAGGACCTGGAGTTTCAGGTCAAAGCGCTGCGTGGAAACCTCGAACGACTGGAGGGGAAGTACCTCCTCGAGAAGCAGTCAAGCGAACAGCTCTTGGTCAAAGGCGGCGCGGAAGCCCAAGAGTGCGAGAAGCAGTTGATGACCATGGCCAGTGCGTTGGCGGATCAGTTGCGTGTGAAGCGTGAGTTGCGGGACTTGTTCGCGCAGCTCGAACGCGAGGGGTAACGCTTACGGCGTTTGAGACGCGTAGAGCTTCGCCATCTTCTCCACTGTCGCGACGAGTTCTTTCAGCGAGTCGCCCTTTCGCACAAAGGTGCTGTTGGGGACTCTTCGCGTTAGATCCAGAAGTTCGTCATCGGGTGTGGCACTAAAGAACACCACGGGTGTTCGATCGGCGATCCGCGCAATCAGCTTGGCAAGGCTTTCACCGGTCAGGCCCGGCATCATCACGTCCAGCACCAACACGTGCGGTTTGAAGCGCCGAACCATTGCGCTCACACCCATGGGCGTGTCCGAAACAACCACTTCGTGTTTGGCGTCGACGAGCGTGAGCTCGACCATCCTCAATATGGTGGGATCGTCGTCGACAACCAAGACACGGGACATCAGAGCCTGAAGGTAAACCGAATCGCTTGTCGCGACCCAGGATACCTGAGCCCAGCCCGCTGATTGAGGAGCTGCTGGACACAACGCCGCTGCGTTCCCGAGGGGCCACGACCCACACGCGCGCTGACTCGGCCGTCCGGAGCGAACGTCACCGCGGTATCCAACTCACCGGTCCAGCTGCCTGTGCAGCGCCGCACATCTTCGCGAAGCCCGCGCAAACGAGCCTGAAGTTGGGCTCGAGTGGGCTGCATGCTCGCCACGTTGGACGGTGCCATCGGCGCAGGGGCAACAGGCTGCATGACGGGTGCAGTCGGATACGCGTTCTGTGGCTGCTGCGGCTGTGGCCTCGGTTGTGCAGTCGGATACACGCCGGGTTGTGGACCGGTCATGGTCGTGGGTGTCGGCGTCGGCGACGGAGCAGGAGTCGGCGGAGGCGGCTCGGTGTTCTGGACCGGCTGCGAGGGAGGCGGATCGTTGCGCGCGACCACCACATCCATGGTCGGTTCCGGCGTGGGCGTGGGCGCAGGAAGCATGGACGTTGTGCGAATGCGACGCGCGCGCATCGAGTGGCGCACGATCTGAACCGGCTCAGCACCACCCAGCGTCACCTGAGTCACTTCACCAAGGTCGATCTCCACGGGTGTCGACGCCAAAATACGATCCCCGCGACGCGCTTCGATCTGGTGCGTGCCTGGCGTCAGCACGAACACCATGTCGGCTTCCAAGCTGCCTTTGGGTTGTGCGTCGATGAACAGGTTGGCGTCAGCAAGCGACGAGAGAATGCGAACCTGTCCTTCGTCGGGCGCGAGATCCTCTTCCTCGACGGCGGCTTCGTCCGTGGTCGGAGCCGTGTCGACCTGTGCAACTGGGTCAGGCTCGGGCTGCGACATGCCGCTCAACACGAAGAACACCAACGCTGCACTGGCCGCGGCAGCCAAACCGAGAATCACAATGATGCCGGCTTTGCTCTTCTTGGGCGGTCCCGCGTACATCATCTGAGAAGGCACAGCGCCCACACCGGGATGCTGACCGCTCGGCGGAACACCTGGATGCTGCGGATGCTGACCGCTCGGAGGCACACCAGGCTGCTGACCACTCGGCGGAACACCTGGACCTGAAGCGGAAGGCCGCGCGCCCGATGCGCTCGGATCTTGTCCGCCCATCTGACCCAACTGCGCTGTCGAAAGCGGCGTGGGTCCCGAGTTGCTGTCCACTGCTTCGTGCATCTCGGTCGAAGCAAATCCAAGGTTGTCGGAGTCTTTAGGCATCTGTCCGTTTCGCACTTTCCGCCACGCGACACCGAGGTGTCCCGCGTCTGCCGGCCGCTCTGCCGGATCCTTGTCCAGACACCAAGAGACTAGCGAAGCCCAGGGCTTTGGCACGCTCTGCGGCAATTTCGCTAGATCCTCGGTGCAGATCTTGATGAGAACGTCGGCTGCGGTCTTTCCAGGGAACGGCCGCTCACCAACCCAGATTTCGTAAATCATGCAGCCCACCGCCCACACATCGGCGGAGGCTTTCGCATCCTTGGCCGAACGCGCAGCTTCGGGGCTGGTGTAGTAGGGCGTGCCGAGCGTCGTGCCGGTCATGGTGAGCCCGTGCTCGTTGGCGCAACTCGCCAAACCAAAGTCAAGGATCTTCACCCCGTTCTTCGTCACCAAGACGTTCGCGGGTTTGAGATCACGATGCACGAACCCTTTGGCGTGTGCGGCGGCAAGCGGCTCGAGAATCTGCTCGAGCATCATCAGCTTCTGATCCTGAGTCGCGCGCGGATCGTCGAACACACGACGCAGCGTTTCGCCAACCAGGAGTTCCATCACCAAGAAGGGACGGCCCTCGTGCACTCCGCTATCGAAGATCTGCACGACACCAGGATGATCGATTTCGGACGACGCACGTGCCTCACGCAGAAAACGGCGCACCGCGGTCTCGTCACGCACCGTGTGGTCGTGCAGGATTTTGATGGCCACAAGTTCATCTCGCGCGATGTGCTTGGCCGCCCACACCTCACCGAAACCACCTTCACCAATGCGCTCCGTGATCCGGTATTTGTCGGCAATCACGATGCCCTGCAGCGGTTTGCGCTGTGCCATCTACTTCTTATCTGACGGGTGAACCCCGTGTTTCTTCGCCAGCTTGTGCAGATATTTCCGGTCCATATCTGCGGCACGCGCGGCTGCCGAGATGTTCCCGTCGTGGCGGTCGAGCAACCACGCTACGTACTGACGCTCAAACGCGACTTCAAATTTGGATTTTGTGTCGCGGTAACTCATGTCCGGGTCGAACGCCGGCATGATGGCGTCGGGCGGCGCACCGCTCATTCCCACCGGCACATGACCCAATCGGATCTCGTGCTCACCGGCTCCGCGCGCCAAGTAGGCCGCACGCGCCAACACGTTGCGAAGCTCGCGAATGTTGCCGGGCCAGTCGTGACCCCCCAACGCATCCAACGCGGACTTCGCGATCGTCAGCGCCGGATCATCGGGCTGCTCTTTGCTCAGGTCTTCGAGCAAGCGCTCCACCAAGAGCGGCAAGTCGTCGAGCCGTTCACGAAGCGGGGGTAGCTCCACTGGAACCACAGCCAACCGGAAGTAGAGGTCCTCGCGAAACTTGCCGCGCTCGACCTCCATCTTGAGGTTTCGTTTCGACGCCGCGACCACACGGATGTCGACGCGGATTTCTTTGTTGCCACCGACTCGTCGGAACGAACGCTGCTCCAGCACGCGCAACAACTTGGGCTGGAGGTCCAAAGGCAGTTCGCCGATCTCGTCGAGGAAGAGTGTTCCACCGTCGGCGAGTTCGAACGCGCCTTGGCGATGCGCGGACGCACCAGTGAACGCACCCTTCTCGTGACCAAAGAGCTCGCTCTCGATCAGCGTTCCGACCACGGCACCACAATCGACCACGATCATCGGCCGATCCTTGCGCGGGCTTGCACCGTGGATCGAACGCGCCAGCACGTCCTTGCCGGTTCCGGTTTCGCCGCCGAGCAGCACAGTGGCATCGCTCGGCGCCAAACGTTCGAGCAACCCAAAGATTTGTCGCATCGCTTGGCTGTGCCCCACGACATCGCCAAAGAAATCCTTCTCGCTGGGAAGCACTTCGATGCGCTCGGCAAACGTGCGCACCTTCAGTTCGATCTTTCCCACCGTCAGGATCGACCCCGGACGCAGGAACACTTCGCGGATCTCCGCCCCATCGAGCAGCGTGCCGTTGGTCGACCCCAGATCGCGCAAGAGGTACCCACGCGCCTCACGAACGATCTCGCAGTGTTCACGCGAGACGGTTTGGTCGCTCAGCACCAAATCGTTGTCGCGGCTCTTTCCGATGCGAAAGAGGTCGCTGTCCATGACGTGCTCACGACCACGTCCATCACCGGTGAGAACCACCAGGGCCAAGCGCGGCATCTCGACGACGTGCTGTGCGCCCGCCGCAACGGTCCGAACCCCACCGGCGGTCATGGGTTGTGCGGCTCCAGTCGGTCGTCTCCAAGGTCGATGTGCACAACCCCGTCGGCGGGCACTCGCAAAGCGCGCCTCACAACTCGTTGTTCATCGTTGGCGCGGACGACCGCCTCGACCCGATATCGTCCTGGGGAGAGGTCCAGCGTGTGGCGCAGATCGCGCGTGCTCTCAAAGCGAACCCCGCTGACCTCGTCACCGTCCAAGAAGTACGCGACGGCGACCTCGTCGACCTCGGCTTCGGGCACCGAGTACTCGACGGAGACCTCGCGCGGAACCGCCTCGAAAATGCGTCCGCCGACGACCAGCACACCCACCACGGCGACGAGCATAGCGACTCGCCGCCTGTGCTCGCGAATCATCTGCCAGAGGCGTGCGCCCATGCCGCCTAAGCTATCGGGGCTAGGGGATTCTGACAAAGCGGGAAGTACGATCTGTTGTGGATCCGGGCTTGCGGCCGTACGTTCTTGGGTAGTGCTAGCGCTGACCGACCTGCTGGAACGAGTTCGGACATACAACGCTCAAGCGGACCTGGAGCTGATCGAGAAGGCCTACCGCTACAGCAAGCGCATGCACGAAGGTCAGTCCCGCAAATCGGGGGACCCCTACTTCATCCATCCGGCCTCGGTTTCGGGAATCATCGCGGAGATGCGCTTGGACACGGCGAGTGTCTGTGCGGCGCTTCTTCACGACGTGGTGGAAGACACCGACGTCACCGAAAAAGACATCGAGCAACAGTTCGGACCCGAGGTCGCGTTCCTCGTCGATGGGGTGACCAAACTCGGAAAGGTGAACTTCCAATCCAAGGAAGACCGCCAAGCGGAGTCGTTTCGCAAGATGCTCGTCGCCATGGCGCGCGACATCCGCGTGTTGTTGGTGAAGCTCGCCGACCGTCTCGACAACATGCGCACGCTCGAGCACATGAAGATCGACAGCCAAGAGCGCATCGCGGCCGAGACGATGGAGATCTACGCACCGCTCGCGGGTCGCCTCGGCATTCAGTGGCTCAAGGCGGAGCTCGAGAACCACAGCTTCCGGTATCTACATCCCGAGTCCGCTGCGGATCTCGATCGCCAGATCGAAGCGACGACCAAAGACACCGACCGCTACATCAAGGATGTCTGCAAGCACCTCAAGAAGATGCTCATCGCCCGAGGCTTCGCGATGCAGGTCAGCGGACGCCGCAAGCACTCGTATTCGATCTACCGAAAGATGAAGCGGCAAGGCATCGAGTTTGAGCAGGTGCACGACCTGGTCGCGTTTCGCGTGATGATGGAAACGGTTGCCGACTGCTACGCGGCACTGGGCGTCATTCACAGCGAATGGACCCCGGTTCCGGGCCGCTTCAAGGACTACATCGCGCTGCCCAAGCCGAACATGTACCAGTCGCTGCACACGACGGTGATTGGACCGGCAAGCCGACGTATTGAAGTACAGATTCGGACGCGCGAAATGCACCGAACTGCGGAACTCGGCATTGCTGCGCACTGGCAATACAAGCAAGGCCAGGGTGGGCTCGATCGTCGTGATGCCGAGCGTTTCGCGTGGCTGCGTCAGCTGATGGAGTTTCAGCGCGACGTGTCCGATCCCGCCGAGTTTCTGGAGTCGGTCAAAGTCGACCTCTTCACCGACGAGGTCTACGTCTTCACGCCCAAGGGCGAGGTCAAAACGTTCCCGCGCGGAGCGACCCCGGTCGACTTTGCGTACTCGATTCACTCCGAGGTCGGACATCACTGCAGCGGTTCGCGGGTCAATGGCGTGATGGTTCCGCTACGGCACAAGCTGCGTAACGGCGACGTCGTCGAGATCCTGACCAACCGCAATCAGGAGCCCAACAAGGACTGGCTCGACTTTGTGGTGAGTGGTCGGGCGCGGTCCCGCATTCGCGCACATGTCCGCGTCAAGGAACGCGCACGCAGTGTTCGTTTGGGCCGCGACCTCGTCGAGAAGGCGCTGCACAAGAAGGACATCAGCTACTCGCGTTGGCTCAAGAGCAAGAAGGAACTCAAACGCACACTCGGCGTGTTTGGGCTCAACCACGAAGACGAGCTCTTCGCACAGGTCGGCTACGGAAAGATCTCGGTCGAGAAAGTGGTCGAGGCTGTCGATCCCAGCAAAGCCGAAACCCGCAAGAGCCTCGCACCGAGCTTCATCGAAAAGACGGTGCGTCGAGTTACCCGTCGCGACGACGATGCGATTCGGATCGACGGGATGGACGACATCCTCGTGCGCTTCGCGAAGTGTTGCAATCCGGTGCCCGGCGATCCGGTTGTCGGCTGGATCACGCGTGGTCGTGGCGTGACCATTCACCGGCGCGGCTGCCCGCGTTCGATGGAGTTGGACCCGCAGCGCCGTGTGGAAGTGGGCTGGGCGTCGAATACCAACGTCGAGCTGCCAGTTTCACTTCGCGTTGTGACCCAAAATCTGCCAGGCATTCTGGCGAAGGTGTCCACCGCGTTTACCGAGCACGGGCTGAACATCAGCGAGGCCACCTGCCGCACCGGCGACGACGGCAAGGCGGTCAATCTCTTTCAGTTTACGGTGGGCGAACTGACCCATCTACGCGGCGTCATGCGCACGATCGCCAAGATCGAAGGCGTGACGGACGTGGAGCGAGTCTGAGCGCATCATGGAAGAGGAAGGGCTTGAGGAGCGCTTCCCGCTCTACTCAGAGGTCGACAATCCGGAAACGGATGTCGTCGCGCCGTTCTCGCAAGGTTCGTTCTTTGGCGATCGGTTTCGCATCGACGACATCCTCGGAACCGGTGCGATGGGCACGGTGTTTCGTGCCACCGATCTGAAGAGCGACGATACCGTCGCGCTCAAGGTGTTGCTCAAAGCACGACACGACGAAGATGCGCGAGAGCGCTTTGCGCGCGAAGTCGAAATCCTCAGTTCCCTCAACCATCCCAGCATCGTCGGCATTCGTGGTTTCGGGCATGCCCACGGTCGCGTGCCTTGGCTGGCCATGGAGCTGATCGAAGGCGAGTCGCTGGGCAGCATGGTGCGTCGTGCAGGCGCGCTGCAGCCGAACGACTTTCAGCCAATCCTCAAAGCGATCTGCGAGCCTCTGGATGTCGCTCACCTGGCCGGTGTCGTGCACCGCGATCTCAAACCCGATCACGTTCTGGTCACCGATGATCGGCGCGTGAAGATCATCGACTTTGGGTTGTCCTCGATTGCCAAGGGCAAGAAGCTCACCGCGACCGGTACTGTGATCGGCACCCCGCGCTACATGGCCCCGGAACTGCTTTCGAGTGCGCGCAACGCATCGTCGGCTTCGGATGTGTATGCGCTCGCGGTCATTACCTATGAAGCGCTCACCGGGGAGAGCCCCTTTACCGCATCCGACCACGGGCAGTTGCTCGGAGCGATCATGCAGGGCAAGACTCAGCCGCTTTCTGCACACCTGCCGGACTACCCGGCAATCGACGACCTCTTGAAACGAGCCATGGCCAAGGATCCCGCGCAGCGCCCCAAGTCGGCGCGCGAGTTTGCCAACGCGTTTGCGTTGGCTGCGGGCGTTCGGCCATCGCATACCGGCGGATTTTCGACCCAACGCAACTCACAGGTGTCCGTTCCCAAAACGGCATCGTGGGTGGGTTGGGCGATCGGTGGCGTCATCGCCGCGATCATCGGAGGAGTTGTCGGATACTTCTTTCTTCGGTGAAGCGTGGCTACCGGCAAAATGACATTGGAGCAGTTGGTCGAGTCGTTCGACCTCGAGTCGGTGCCGGAGAACCACGCGCTCGACACGACGCTCATGCCCACGTTGGCGCCGCGCATTCGCCAAACGCAGGGCAAGCGCAGCGTTCCACCGCGACCTAAGCGCAAGACGCTTCAACCTCCTGCAAAAGACGATCGCGACAGCAACGCGCTACGCGTCAAAGGTCCTTTGGCCGAAGGCGGCATGGGCACGATCAAGCTGGCCGAACAAGCAGGCTTGCGTCGTGAAGTGGCGGTCAAAACGCTGCGCGATCCCTTCCTCGAGTCGGCGTTTGCCGCACGTCTGTTGCGCGAAGGGCGGATTCTCGGCCTGGTCGAGCACCCCAACGTGGTTCCGCTCTACGGGTTTTCCACCGACGAACGCAACGCACCCATGCTGATCATGAAGCGCATCGAAGGTGTGCCTTGGCGTGCGTTGATTCGCGATCCCAAGCATCCCGCGTTTCCCAGCGACGCCGACGACCGACTGGCCTGGCAGCTCCAGGTGTTGATGCGGGTGTGCGATGCCGTTCACTACGCGCATAGCCGCGGCGTGCTGCATCTCGATCTGAAGCCCGACAACGTCATGATCGGAGCGTTCCGCGAAGTGGTGCTCCTCGACTGGGGCGTGGCGGTGTGCACCGACGACAAGTACCGCGACTGGCTTCCGATGGCCGACGAGATCTGCGAGGTGCTCGGCACACCGGCGTACTTGGCACCGGAGATGGTCGATGTGGGCCGGCAAGCGCTCACTCCGCGCACCGACGTGTACCTGCTGGGTGCCTGCCTTCACGAGATCCTGGTCGGTCGACCGCCGCACAAGGGCGAGAACCTGCAGCAGTTGCTCTACGCCGCGTACGACGCGCAGATCCCGATTTTTCCGGATGAGGTTCCAACCGAACTCGCTGCGATTTGCCAGAAGGCGATGAACCCCGATCCGGCCGAACGCTACGAGAGCGCCGAAGCGATGCGACGCGCGATCCGCGATTTCCGCTCGCATCGTTTCGCGCAGTCTCTGGCGACCAACGCGCTGGCCGAGCTCGAAGAACTGGAGCGTTTGATCGGCGAAGCACTCGACTCGCCAAGCCACATTCGCGAACGCAGCTCAGAGCGCAACGCCAAGATCCAGCGCGTGTTTGGTCGCTGTCGTTTTGGTTTGGCGGAGTCTCTTCGACACTGGCCACACAACCCTGAGACCCGACCGGCTCAAACGCGCGCACTTCTCGCGATGGCGCGTTACCACCTGCACCGCGGCGAAGCGGCTTCTGCAGAAACTCTACTGGAAGAGCTCGATGGAGTAGCCGAAGCCGAGCCTTTGCGGGAGGAAGCACGCGACCAACGTCAGCGAGCCGCGGAACTGGAGCGCAAAGACCAAGAAGAGCATCTCGATCCAGGTCGTCGTGCACGCGGGAAGATGCTCTTGGGCGGGGCGATGCTTGCCATTCTGGGAACGACAGCGGCGTACGTGCTCGGACGTGCCGACGTGTACCAGTACCAGTGGTGGAACACGTTGGTGTTCGACGTGTCGGTGCCGCTCTTCTTTGGGATTGGCGGTTTGCTCGGTCGCGGGATGACCACGTCCAAGCGCAGCAAGCGAACGCTGATGACGTTGATCGTATTGGGTCTTCTGGCGGTGCTCTTGCGTGTCGTGGGCGTGGCGATGGGCCTGCGCGATCTACGAAGTACCGCGCTAGAGCTGTTCTTCTTTGGAGCGGGTGCCGTGTTGGCTGGCGTCATGGCCGACCGACGCTTCTACATCGCAGCACCTGGACTCTTTCTTGGAGCGATGCTGGTGCTCTTTGTGCCGGAGCACGCGCAGCTGTTTTTGGCGTTCGCGATCCTGCTCGGACCCGTTCCGTTGGGCCTAGCGTGGCTGCGTTCCTCAGACAGCACCGGCCGGTCAGGCCCCAAAGACTAGCGAACGTACGCGCACCTTCTGTGTCGAGCGAATTGGGTCCGGCGCAGGTTTTCGAGTAACCGGCGTTTTGCCGCGTCACTGTGCTGAGAATACTGCAGTGGTGTGTAGCCGTAGTCGACGTACTGAGCGATCGCGCGAAGCGTATCTGCTCGGGTTTGTTGAGCCTCGTCCATGTCGCTCTGCGCGTAGTGGTCTGCAAGCACACGCCGCGCGTCGGCCTCTTCGTCGCGTGCTGCAAGACACCCCTCGTGGGCCGACATCACGCCCCAGAGAATGAGAATCGCCAATCCGATGACGGAGAGCCCGTACAGGGGAGTTTTCGGAATACGTTTCCAGATTGCGCGGAACATGCACCTTTATCGACCACAACTCGTAACTTGAGAGCCCGATAAGACGGCATGCGTGCCCAACTCGACCCCTCCGCACCTGTCGCTTCAGCCACGACAGCTCCTACTTCAGTCGACGAGGTTCTCGTCGAGCTCGGACTGGTGGCGCCCGACGCGACTCCACAACAACAGCGGGAAGCGATTCGCGTGTTCCAGCAAGCGCGTCACCTGCCTGAAACGGGAGTGATGGACGCCGCCACACGACTAGAAGCACAAGATGCACTACGCATGCGCCAAGCGATGCTCCGAAACGCAGCCGCAGCAGGCGAAGGCGGTCCGGTCGGAGACTCCGCATCAACGATCGCGAGCGCAGAGAGTTTGGCCATGGCGCGTTTCGCGTCGCAGACCTCTACACCGCGTGCAGTCACGCAAACTCGCACCGCTCGCGCGCTTGGTCGAAACCTCGCGAGGCGAAGCACCAGTGAGCTTCTGACGCGTGCGGCGCGTCTCCAACACACGTTGGATGAAACTCCGCGCACGCCCCGGAACACGTCGCTTCGGCGAGCGACGCTGACTAGCTTGATGGCTCTTTACGACGAAGTTGACCGACGCGTCACCAACGCCCCTCCTAACGCCGACGGCTTACCTGAGCTGGGGATCCAGTGGGACGAATGCTCCCCTTTAGCGGGTACGACGATGGACCTGCATCCTTTCGGCAACCGAGACCAATGGGCCGCTGAACTTGCGACTCTCCCGCGGGTTGTACGACAAGCTCGAGAAGCCATTGCGGAGACGCCGACACCGACACCCAACCCAATCCCAACAGGCGTTCCGATCGATGCTCGGGACGCGCTCGAAGTTCTTCAACCGCCCCGCGAAAGCGTGTTTGGAGGATGGGAGGGTGCTGCCGCAACGCCGGCCTTTCGAGTGATCGCTGCTCTTACCAACGACATCGTTGGTCCCATCGGGAGTGCCATCGTCAACGCTGGTCAGCTCGCAAGAGCGTGGCGGGTCAACGCTCAGAACAACGAGGCAGCTGGTCGTGCACTTGGAGCGGAAGTCGCGTTGGAGGTTGCAACAATGTCGACCGACGCGATGCGCTCCGCCATTCGGGATGGAGAGATCACACCGCGCGAGCTACGTCGTATTGTTCACGGATCAACGTCAGGCGACACTCGTTGGAACCAGCAGCTGCGGTACGCCACGACTGCGGCCGACGCCGCAGAACGAAGCATGAACGAAGGCGTTGCGCTTGCCGCTGACATTCTCAACCAAGCGCTCAGCGCCATGCGCGACCGCCTCGATCAAGAAGGGGTCGACGACCCAAGCGCACGTCGAGAACTCCTGCTTCGAGCCGTCAACCAAGCTGCTACGGCAGGTCTCCGAGCAATTGCAGAGCGCAACCAAGAGATCCGCACAAGCATCACGGGACGTTGACTTCGCGCTATGCTCGGGCGTGCCCGAAACGAATGAACACCAGTACACGCAACGGCTCGATCAAGCTCTAGCTCTCGCCGCGTCTTCGTTTCGTACGCACATCCGCAAAGGCAGCGGCGTTCCCTACCTGACGCACTTGCTTCAGGTCATGGTCACGGTCGGTGAACACCACGGCGACGAAGATCAGATGATCGCCGCGGTGTTGCACGACTACTTGGAAGACATCGACGGCTCGACGGGTGAAGAGGTCGAAGAACGCTTCGGTCCTCGCGTTCGTGGTTTGGTCGAAGCACTCAGTGACTCGGTCACGCTTCCCAAGCCACCCTGGAAAGAACGCAAAGAGAAGTACCTCGCGCACCTTCGCGACGAGCCTGAAGACGTCAAGCTGATCAGCGCGGCAGACAAGCTGCACAACGCGCGCTCGATCCTTCGCGACCTTGGTGTTGTCGGCGAAGAGCTGTGGGACCGCTTCACCGGGACGAAAGAACAAACGCTTTGGTACTACCGTGGTGTGGTCGAAGCGTTGGCACACGATTGGGATCATGCGTTGGTCGTAGAGCTGCGCTCGGTCGTGGACGCCATTCACCAGAAGGCGGGTGTATGACCCGGCTCCTTTGTGTGCTCTTGCTTGTGTTCTCGTGCGGCGACGACGACGAGGTTCCGGTCGACTCTGGGTTCTTCGACACACCGATGCCCGACGTGTTCATCGACGGTCCGGTGCAATGCATCAGTGACGCCGAATGTTCCGACGGCGTCTTTTGCAACGGCATGGAACGTTGCGATCGCTCACGCATCGATGCCGACGAGAACGGCTGCGTGGAACCCGACGAGCCCGCTTGTCCGCCCGACCGCTGCTCCGAAGAGATGCTGCGCTGCCTGACCGACTGCGATCTCATGGGCGACATGGACATGGACGGTGCGTTCTCTCTCGAGTGTGCCGGCGGCGATTGCGACGACAACGATCCCAACCGTTTTCCCGGAAACGACGAGCTCTGCGACGGAATGGACCAGGACTGCGACGACTCGATTGACGAGGGCTGCCCCGAGTAACGAACCGGCTCAGTCAGGAACTACTGTCTGTAAGGCGACACAACGGGATCACACGCAAGTTCTCGGATAGGCTGCGCTTCTATGCGCATTTCAGGCTTCTGCGCCCTTTCTCTCGCTTTACTGATTGCTTGTGGTGACGACGACGGCGATACGCCGGACACCGGACCGCTGCCCGATGCCGGGATGGAAGATGTCATGGACATCGACGCCGAGCGCGAAGCGTTCTGCAACCCGCCCGAGCTGGTGTGGGGCGTCGAGCGACTCGACATGGTCAACGGCATCATGCGCGACGCACGTCTCTCGGTCGCACGTGACTTCTGCGAAGACCTGACGATCACGCTGAGTGCCAGCACCGATGGCATCGTGGACTTCGTCGACACGATCACGATTCCCGCTCGCACCTCGCGCTCGGAGATCATTTTCACCGCACTGGCCGAAGGTGAGACCACGATCACGGCCACGTACACCGACCTGCCGGGTACCGAAGACGAGATGACCTTCACGTCGACGCTTGATGTTCGCGTTCAAGACACGACGCTTCCCACGTGCACGGGCGACGCGTCGGGCAACGTCGGTCCTGGCGGCGAGCTTCGACTCGACGACGACCTGACGGGCATCGAGATTCCGGAAGGCGCATCGCGCGATGACCAGTTCCGCGTGGATCCCTTCGACGTGACCATCGATTGCGCCGAGGATCAGATCCCCGAGGGGTACACGGCCCTCGGACCTGCGATTACGTTTGGGCCGAGTCACACGCGCCTGAATCGAGAGATCCCGTTTACGGTTCCGGTCAAGCTCGCGCTGCTGCCCGAAAACGCCCGGCGCGGAAACGTGGAGTTCGCCTACAGCGGTCCCGGAGTGACCGAACCTCGCGCGATCCCCGTTGCGAGCCCGGACTTTGAGTCCAACCCGGGGTACGTCACGTTCTACACCTCACGACTCGGCACCTATCAGCCGATCGCCCGTGAAAACGGGCCTCAACTGCGCGAGCGCACGTTCAGCTTCCGCGGCATCACCGGCGTTTCGATGGGTTCTGGAGGCGCCGCGCTCATCGGCATGAACAACCCGGACCGTTTCGACTTCCTCGGTCCGCTGGGTGGTCCGGTCGATTGGATTCACCTGTTGAACTACATCCGCACCTGGCACATCGGCGGCTTCTGCACCGAGCAAGAACGCATCGACGATCCGGAAGGCTGTGCGGGACCCGCTGACACCGCGCGCACTCCGCCGGTCGACGATCCGCGCTACGAGGTTGCACAGGACTTCGAGCACTGGCGCTACGAAGACGAGTGGAACGGACACGGCGGCACCTTCGACCGTGACGAGTACCTGCGACTCTTCCGCGACCTCGCTCGCATGTACGGCAATCCCAACACCACGGCGACACTGGATCCAACAGGCGCCAACGTGTTGCCGCCCGGCATTCCCGATAGCGATCGCGAACGGACCAACGAAGACCGCTGCGCCAACCCGGTGGTGATCCCCGCGTGTGAGCCGGATGGAAGCGGTGGCTGCGAAGACGGAACCGGTTTCTTCGACGAGGAGTACAACATGACCGGTCAGCATCCGGTCATCACGTTCTGCGACGGCGCTGAGATCGTCGTCGATGGCGAGCGCGATCACGGCATCTGGGATCCGACGGTGCAACCGCAGCCCGACCCCATCGAGGTGGCCGTCGCCGTGGACTACAACGACAACGGCATCCGCGACCCAGGTGAACCGATTGTGCGTCAGGGCCGGGAGAACTTCCTCGACTGCGGAATCGACCAGCTCTGCAACGTCGACGAGCCTGGCTACGACCCGATCACCAACCCCGATCCGAACGAAGACGACTACGACTTCCAGTTCAACCCCAACGGCACGGAAAACAACTGGCTTCGCGACTACGTGGGCGCTCCCGTCGCGGGCTGCGACAGCCCGATTGCAAGCCCGATTGCCGGTGAAGGCGAGATCTTCTTCGACGACGGAATGGACGCCGTGCCCGGCACCGCACAGCTCGACGAAGGCGGTTTCGACAACGGTGAAGGCGACGACTGCTGGACCCAGGCACGCGGCGTTGCGCATATGCTGGCGAACAACCCGCGCAGCTTTGTTCTGACCGCCGATGAAAACACGCTTCGCGACTTGGACTTCTTCAGCGACGGAGGCATCCGCGACCTATTCAACTTCGCGGCGAACCAGAACCACCTCGCGGGTGCGTTCTCGGCGCGCGGTCTTCCGCTCACGCTCTACAACTCGCACGCAGCGTTGACCTACGACGGACTCTTCCTGGACGAAGATCTTCGCTTCAACAACGTCGACTGGCGCGAGACCGGCAAGTACGTCCACATCCGCTACGGCAATGTCGATGCGAGCGAAGGTGCGCTCGCACAGGGTGACGGACAGCACGTCGGAACACCCAACCAGGTGCTCAACCGCATCATCAGCGTGATGGCGTGGATGAGCCAGCGTTGGCCCGGTGGTGACCGACGCCGCGTGGTGGACCGGATCTGTCCCGAGGTCAGCCCCGGTTGCGAGAACATGAACCAGTTCACGATCGACTTCACCTCACCGACGACAGGTCGCACCGGTCCCGCCGCGATCGTGCTGCCGCCCGGCTACTTCGACGAGGAGTATCAGGACGTCGAATACCCGGTCGTGTACCTGCTTCACGGCTACGGTCAGGATCCGACCGACCTGGTGGCCACCGGCATCGTGATTTGGAACTTCATGACCGCACGGACCATCCCGGAAGCGCAGCGTTTCCAGAAGATGATCTTCGTGTTCCCCGACGGTCGTTGCCGCGGCGACGAGTGCGTGAAGGGAACGTTCTACACGAACGCTCCAGAAGGCACGCCCGACGGCGCGCAGATGGAAACGTTCATGCTCGACTTGATGGACTACATGGATGCGAACTTCCGAACGAAGCGTTCGGAGACGCACATGGTCTACGAGTAGCCGTCAGCCGTACTGGGCGAATAGAGACCGTATTCGATCTGGTTGACGCCTTGGATCAGTAGATGCGCGAAGGTCATTCCGAGCACACACGGAATGGCCGACGCCGCGATCAGAAACGCTTCGTTGATCATCAACGACGCGAGACCCATCACAGCAAGAACGGCCACGTGATGACACATCGACCAGGTCAACACCTTCCGAACCTGCGGCAGTTGTTCGCGGCGAAGCACACGTGCCGAAGCAATGCCCAGAGAGAATGCGAGACCGAGTCCACTAAGCACGACGAAGCCGACGGGAAACGAGATGATCTTGAGCTGAGGCGCTCCGAACAACACGAGAACGGCACCCGCTGGAACAAAAATCAGTCCGGTGATGACGCCCCAGAACGTGTTGAGACCCGCCACAAAGCGCAGCCCTGTCGGTGCACCATTGGCGAGTACCGGACTGCTTGTGCCTTCACGATAAGGAGACGCGCCCACGTCGACGGGCTTGCCGCGCCGTGTACCCCATCGACCCAGTCGCGAGTTGCCGTGCACGAATGCGACGACAACGCCAATCGTGATCGCGGCGACCAGGACGAGCGCTAAGTACACATCTAGGGTACGCGCGCGGGCGCATCGGTATTCCCGTAGCCCACGAACACGACTTCGAGGTCGCTTTGCGCAGCATGCGTCTGCACGCGATCGCCTGCTCCACCACGGCGAAGAGTGCCTGCCAAGCGTGCGGCTCCGCGGCCCCGAACTTCGACCGGACCATGCGGATGGGCGGCCACGAGTTGGGCCAATACGCTACCTCGCGCTGTGGTGACACCGTCGATCACGATGCCGCGCGGTTCCAGACGTGCTTGCAGGCTGCGCTCTCGAACCGCCGCCAGCAAGGACTCCCGGGATGCTTCGTCCACGGGGTGCGCCGTGCGGGCGGCACCGAGCACTTCAAGAGCTTGAGCGTGCGCTGTATTGGCGCGCTGAATCTGCTCGATGGGTGTGCCGCCCGTTGGAATGTTCACCGCATCGATCGCTTCAGCGTTTGCACCTAGTGCACGGGCTGCCGAAAGAACCAACCGCGTGCGTTCACGAAGTGCAGCAGCGGCTTCGGTTCGGGCACGATCCACTTCGGCACTACGACGCCTCAGTCGACGACCCTCGTCTTCTTCGGCTTGTGCAAACGCGCGCTGCATTTGTGCACGCGCAACCTCCGCAGCATTCGCGCGCTGTGCTTGGATCTCGATCGCGGCGCGTTGCTCGTCGGCACGTACTGCAGCCTGTGTGGCTTCTTCTGCCGTCTGCGAAGCTTCAAGTCGTTCGCGATCGATCGCTGCACGCTCGGACTCCACAACTGCGGCTTGGTAGAGCAGGCGCGCACGGGTCGCGTGGTCTTGTGCGGCTTCGGTGTCACCGTCAGCTTCCGCAGCTCGTGCCTCGTTCGCCGCGCGCTCAGCTTGAGCCACTAAGTCTGGTGCCTCTCGCCGCGCCGCTTCCAAGCCTTCGGGATCGAAAAGCGTGGAGGGATCGGTCTGAACACTCGCACCGCCGCACGCCGCGACAACGACCAAGGCCAGCCACCTCACTGGGCACGCTCCAGTGCAGCCTCAGCGACTTCCTTTCGTCGAACCGCCTCATCGCGTTCCGTTTGTGCAACGCGGAGCGAAGCCTGCGCTCGAACACGCGCGACAATCCGCTCACTCAAGATCACCGCCGCATCGGCAATCCGTCGCGCACGTTGAGCCGCCGCGGTCTGGCCGGCCTCGCGGAGCTCTCGTTCGCGCTCCAGAGCGCGACGGGCTTGCTGAATCGGCTCTCGCGCGTGGGACGCCTCAGGCGCCTGCCTCAGCGTTGCTAGGCGTGCTTCCAGGGAAGGCGGCTGGGCGCTGACCACCGAGCCACAAAGCATGAGCAGCGCGAAGAACCAGCGCATAAACGCATGCAAACACAACTGGAGCCTTAGCGCCAAAATGGTTTAGGTTCCGAGCGTGCTCGAACGGGCCGCGCTCCACCAAACCCGCTTCCGCACGCCCGGTGTTACCCCGGACGCGCGAGGTGTGGTTCTTGGGCAAAAGGGTGTCGTGCTCTTCCCGAGCATCGATCGTCTTGTCGCGTTTCTTCGCGCCTATGGCGACGAGGGTTCCCTCGATGAGTTGCTCCCCTCGTTGGTCATCCGCCGTCTGATCACGCCGCTGAAGAGTCGCGAGATCATGCTCTCGCTGACGGCCGAGTCGTCCTACCGGATGGATCGCATCGCCGGGGTGGCCAAGCTCGCTGGTGGGTTGGTGTTCACGGGGACGTCGCGCCACTTCGTGAAGTACCGCGATACCGGTTCTCCGCTGGGTTACGACGTCCAGGAGCTCTTGGACCAACCGGCGGACCTGGTGCTCTACCACGACAGTTTCCGTCAAGCGTACAGCTTCGACCGCGAGATCTCGTTTCGCGATCTCGTCTTCAAGCTCACTCCCTATCGCATTCCCTCTGCCGTCGGGACCGACGAACCCACGCCTCAACGACTCTGGGCGACCAGCGAAGTCGGCGTCGGCGGAGCCATTCTCTCGTACCTCTTTCGCTGGCAGATCCCCGCACGCGCTGCACTTGCCGAGTGGCCGGCACAAAGCGCGTTCGACGATCGTCCAGTGCGCCTCTACGTGTTCGACATCAGCGAGACGCCCGAACGCGTCGCTCGTTTGTTCTCGTCGCTGCCGGGCGTTCACGTGTTTGAGCCGCTCGGAAAGTCGTTCGCGGTGGAACACGGCTATCGCCACCCCATCGCTCTCGAAAGTTGTCAGTCGCTGTTCGACGACGACACGCTGCACCTGTTTCGTGGCGACGGCGAGGTTCTCGTCGTCAATCCGCTACCGCCCTTTGCACCGGTTCGTTCGCTCGTTCGCACCAACGTCGACCTGGAAGAAGATGTCTCGGCGCGGACGCAAGCCGGTGGTGGAAGCGCACAGAAACTGGGCATGTCGCTTCCGCTGCGCCTCGCCATGAGCACCGACGCGTGGCGCATGATCACCGCAACCGTGGTGCCGCTGCAGCAGCGCGAGTGGTTGTCGCGACTGCTCTACGCGTTGCCTCCCAAGACATTGAGCGCGTTGCGTATCGCTATCGGCGAAGATCGCTTTTACCTGATCGATCCCAGCGGCATCGAAGGTGTGCCTCTGGGTGTGTTCTATTCCGAGGTGGCGTCGCGCATCTACGTTCCCGCGGGGCTCACGCTCGTGCCGGCGGTAAGTCCGGCAGTGTTGCAGGATTTGGTTCGCGATCGCGGCGACGGGTTTGTGTTCTTCGATGCGGAGCAAGCCGAACCACGCGTCGTTGCCTCGACTGCATTTGGTCCTGTGTCGCGACGCGTGCTTCGCGACATCGCGGCGATTCCGATCGGTGCCGAACGCCCGATCGAAGACGAAGCTCCGCTGCCCTTGTTCCGATACGACAAACCGCGTCGTTTCCCGCTCTGGGGCATTCCCGGAAAGAAAGCCAAGCCGACGGAAGAAGAAGCCTAGGTGGCCGACGAGAGCACGAAGATCGGCGAGCTCTACGAGGAATTCATCAAGGAGTTTCTCCTGCCCTTGTTCGCGGGCGGAGAAGCCCACGCGGTGCGCCCCTTACCCCCCGGCGTAATGGAAACGTTTGCCTACGGCACGATCAGCGACACCGAGGTCGAGTTTGATCTGCAGTCGCACATGCTTCGTGCAGCGAGCGAGATCGCTCCACTTCAAGGGCTCCCTGCCAACGACTTCGGCGCCATGGGTATGGCGATGGCGCTCCACAACCTCGGCGCGATTACCGACCCGATGTTGGACCGCACGTTTTCGCGTGGGTCGCTCAAGACGATGCGTGAGTGGATCGAAGCGATCATCGACGCGATCCCGCCGCCCCGCACTCGCGGCGAAGCACTCTCGCGACACGTGATCGCGGAACGCGCACTTCTCTTCCAACGCGAAGACACGGTGGTGAAGAACTGGGCGTACACCTACCGCTTCTACGGTCGGCCGCCGCCTGCAAACGTCACAGCCATGCCGCGCTTGCGCTTCGTTAAAGAACAGAAGTCGCGGCGACGGATGCTCGAGATCCTCGAAGAGGGCGTCGACGAAGAATCACTCACGGGTTTGCTCACCCAACTGATCGCGCGCTCGCCGGTTACCCAGCTGCTCAACTTGCAGCTCTACCCACGATTCGTATTCGGCATGGCCGCGCTTGCAGTGCTCTCCGATTCGGGATTGCGCAACGGCGTCGTTCAAGCGCTGATCAAGACAGGCACCAACAAGGTCGCGCAGCCACTGGGACACGCGTTGCGGGAACTTAGCGCGGTGGGTGCACCAGGCGAATACCTGCACGTCGCGTTAGCCTTCCTCGCGGAGTTGCAGGTTCTTGAAGTGCTTGATGAGCGCGCAGGCCACGTCCCGATCGCCGAACCCGCGGTTGGCGACGAAGAACTCTTTGCTGCGGTTTTGCCCGCCGTGGTGCAGCACGACACGCCGCTCTCCGACGTGATCGCGCTCTCTGCCAGTGATTTGGAGCGTGTCCAACGACGCGCCGAACTGCGTCGTCAACAAGCCGGCGACGACGCCGTCGAATTTGCGCGATCCATCCTCGATCGTGCGCGCCCTCTGCCGGTATCCTCCGCGCTCGGCGCGTAAACGGAACTTCCGATGACCGACGTACACATCGCTCGCAAGCTTCAACAGGTCGCTCGTTCGCTCGAGGGCACGTTCCTCGGCAAGACCGAGACCATTCGCCTGATGCTCATCGCTGCTTTGGCAGGCGAGCACATGGTCTTGATCGGACCGCCCGGAACGGCGAAATCCGCGTTGGTTCGACTCTTCTCCAAGCTCGTTCAAGCGAAGTACTTCGAGTACCTGCTCACGCGCTTCACCGAACCGAACGAGATCTTTGGTCCGATCGACATCACCGCATTCCGAGGTGGTGAGTATAAGCGTCGTACCTCTGGAATGTTGCCAGAGTCTGAGATCGTGTTTCTCGACGAGGTGTTCAAGGCGAACTCGGCCATCCTGAACTCGCTGCTGAGCGTGCTCAACGAGCGCCTCTACACGGTGGGTGGTGCTGTGATCAAAGTGCCGCTGATCAGCGCGTTTGGTGCCAGCAACGAGGTTCCCAACGACGAAGACTTGATGGCGGTGTTCGACCGTTTCCTGCTGCGGGTGCGCAGCGAGAACCTCGACAGCTACCACTTCCACGACTTGCTGCTCAAAGGCATCAACCACGAGGTCAGCAAGATCACCGGCCAGTACGACCGCATGCAGCCTGTGTTGACCAGCCAAGAGCTGCACGGTGTGCACGCGAACTTCGCGCCGCGCATGAAGTTCAGCGAAGAGTTCCTGGCGGCGTACAAGGGTCTGGTGTTTCAGATCCGAAGCGAAGGTGTAAGTCTTTCCGACCGCCGTGCGATCAAGATGCTCAAGCTTTTCTCGGCATCGGCGATGTTGGACGGACGTGCCACTGCGGACCCGAGCGACTTCTTCATCCTTCGTCACATCTGGAACAACCTCGACCAAGCCGAGATCTTGGAAGGCGTCGTGGGACCTGTGCTCGAGGCTTGGTACCGAGAGCATCCGGAGTCCCGTCGCTTTGGTGCTGCCGATGTCGGCCTCGATGCATTGATCGAAGAGATCAACCGGATTCGCGATCTGCTCACCAGCGATCGACCGATGAGCGACATCCAGCTCTTCAGCCATCTGAAGGCGCTCAACGAGATCAAAGCTGCGCTTCAGGCGATTGGTACGCAGCCCGCGCGTGAAGCGATCGGCCGTGTGGAGCAGCTGCTTGGACACGTGTTCCAAAGCGGCAAGTTCGCTCAGTAGGCACGGTTACAGCTGCTGCGCACTCGGGAGCGATCTCCGACGCCCGGCGTATGTCGGGGCTATGGCTCACTCGGGTGACATCGTCACAATCCAAAGCTCCGGCGTCACAGGCTTGGCCGTTGGACTTACCGAGTCGGGCGAACGTGTTGTGGTCTCTCAACCACCCTATGGCCGTCGTTTGGCTGTCGGCGATCGGATTCGGATCGTCAAACCTTCCGCCGTACTTCGTGAATGGGAGTGGCTGGACGTCGAAGCGCAACGCGTCCTCGCGCAGGGGAAGTCTGCAGATGCGTACGTCAAGAAGGTCGCTCATGAGAGCTGGCTGAGCACGGCTCGTGTCGCGTACGCCACAGCCATCAGACTCGCAGCGCAACGCCAAGTCGACGCGTTGGAGCAGACCATTCGTCAGATCGGCGCACAGCTTTCCAAGTGTGCCCCCGAAGTCGATCACGAACTCGGTCCCGAGAAACTCGAATTGGTTTCTGCGCTGACCCAACTCGTTCAGTGGGCAGAATCCACCGGAGTACCGATCGACCACGTGGATGGCGTGATGCTTGAGGTGTTTCCTCTCCAACTGCTGATCAGACTGCGGTTTGCGCGTGAGCCATACCAGATCACCTACGACGATGATGACGCTGAGTACTTCGGCGAGTACTACGACGACCTGCATCGTGACGAAGAGGACGAACTCGATCTCGAAGAAGACGAGGACGAGGACGAGGACGAGGACGAAGACGAAGACGAAGACGAAGACGAAGAACACGAGGATGGGTACGACGAGTCGTGCATCCTCGTGAGCTCAGGCATCGGTGTTGGCGATGGTGACGACGCAGGTGCCGTCGAACTCGCGTTCGTGTCCCTTCGCTCCGAGGGTATTGTGTTCTTGCATGCAGGCGCGTTTGGACCTGAAGCCATGCACGATGATGCACTCGAGGCCCTGACGGACGCAGTGCACGACGACCCCACCGTGCAAGCCATCGCGTATCACTGCGGTTATCTCACGACACCCACGTACTTCGATGGAACCGTTCGTCTCCACATTATGCTCTCGGAGTTGAATCGGAACCCTCAAGAACTGGACTCGATCCGTCGCACGGTCACAGAGCTCATCGGCAACCGGCTCTCAAACTACGGTCTCCCAACAGTGCCCAACAGCGACGGTCTAGAACTTCGCTCCGTCCGTTGGCGCCGCCGCGCCTACAAAGACTCTCCAGCGATGCGGAAGCTTCGCCCGGCATGCCGTGCGCTCCGTGAGCGAGACATCTTCACGGTGAGGGTACCGATGTTCTCCGAGGCTCCCGATGTCGCGGGTCACATCCAGTCCACACTCAAACACCGCTCCCTCAAAGCTGTTCGCGGGGTGTTCTGCATCGTGGAAAAGAACGAAGAGCCGGTCCAAATCACCTCGCAAGGTGTGACCGAGCGCAACAGCGTGATCGAAACAGAGGTCGCCACAGCCTTACGAGCTGCCGGAATCGACCCGCAGCTCAAGTCGTTCGCGATTTAGTGGTTTTAGGCTCGATTGTAGAACTACGAATCGGGTATCCTCTGTCACCTTTTGGAGCGGGCACGTGCCCGAGGAGAACACATGCAAGCGACTGACATTGTTGGTGCGTTGAAGAGTCTTGGTTGGGAAGCCGAGATCGTGAAGCCGGCGCACATTGGTGGCGTGGTGAGCGTCAACAGTAACGGGCTGTTCAAATGCGTCGACGGACGCCTCTCAGATCACAAAGATCAGATGCGCGGTCCGAAAACTCTCGGTGGCGTGTACGCGATCGCTGCAACACGCGGCACCTTGGACCAAGAGAGTCTCGCCGCGATCGTCGATGAAGTGCGAGCAGCAGGGTACGTGCCTTCGTGCCACGGCGATGCTGGCGGTGCGATGGGCTGCGGATTTTTCAAGCTCTGGTCCAAGGGTGAACTGACCGATCTCGCGCAACCCGGTTACAGCGCGGACGAAGGCAAGGACACGGTCATTCGATCGGGTGGCGTGTACGAAACTCTGATCGGCGAGCACAAAGAGAACAGCGTGCTCATCAACACGATCCCCAAGACCACCATCGAGCCCAAGGACGCACCCAACATGGACTTCATCGTCGATGCGTGGATCGCCGGCGAGTTCCAACTGGATGTGGGCCGCTACCTGACCTTGGCTGCAGAGACCGTGAAGAAGCTGAACGGTCCGCTCAAAGCGAAGATCATCGTTCAGTGATTCGGTAATCGTTCAGGTGCGTAGTCAAATGCGCACCTGAACTTTGACAGCGACGCGGGCAACGGGAAGAAAAGCGGGTTCTCGGGCGTCTCGAAAGAAACGCTCGAGCCCAGCCCCCGACGAAGAGCCCGAAGAAAAGAAAATGGCCAATATCGCTGTCACCTTCCGCCACATGTTTCCCGACGAAGACTTGCTCACACGCGTACGCGAGGGCTGTCGACAACTCGGGGCACATGCCTGGTCGGTTTTTGTCGAGGCCCACAACGACACGACCACGGTCCACTTGGTTCGCGAACTCGCCGACAAGACCGAACGTGTCGAAGCGACACATCGCAACGGGTTCGAAGCGTTCGAAAACGCGCTCGCGCAGTTGGCCTAACTAGCGTTCGACTTCGGCGACGTACTCGGCGAGACCCTCGACAGCTGCAATCGTGTCGCGACGACTGTGTCGTGGAAGCGCGCGAAGCGTATCGATCATCTGCTTGTGTCGACCGAGATCTTTGTATGCGATCGCCTTGTTCAGAAGCAGGTTGTTGTGGTCGCCGAAACAAAGACCGACGTTGAAGTCTGCGAGCGCGTCGTCGTACTGCTCCATCACGTGACGGGCGATCCCGCGTTGCATCCACGCGTAGTAGTGCTGCGGCCTTAGCGCGATCGACACCTCCGCACAGCCGTGCATCTCTTCCCAACGCTCTTCGGCAAAGTACCCGTACGTAAGCGCGTCCCACGCGTCGGCCGTGGCTGGCAGCTCGCGTACTTTCGCTTTGAACTTGGTCATCGCGGCGCTGTCTGTCGGATCCGCCGCACTTAACGCTTCACTCCCATCAGGCGGCTCCGAAAGCGCGACCGGATCACCAGCGAGCACGAGTTCTCTCAGCGTGCGTAGATGGTTTTGTCCGGCCCACTCTTCGGGTGCGTCGAGCAGACCATGCATGAAGGTTGCTGCGTCACGAACCATTCCTGCAACGTGTGATTCGCAACGCACGAGGGCTTGAGTGAGTGCTGCGTCATCGTCGCCGAAGTACAGCCGCCACAGCGCATAGAGCGCGTCGGGGACCCGATCAAAGTCCACGCACTCCGCTTCAAGTTCCCAGAGTCCCATGTGGTCCAGCATTCGAACCAGCGGATGGGCACGCTCGTGATCTGCGAAGAGCCGCGATTGAGCGTCCAGAGGCCACACGCCACCGCGTTGACCGATGAAGAGTTCATCAAAGTCGGAGCAGACATCCGAGTCGTCAAAACCGGTCAGTCGAACGTGACCCTTCAACGCGTCAAAAAGTCGTTTCGCGTCTTCGAGCCCGGCACGACTCAAGTCGAGTGTCTCGTCACCTTCGTAAATCGCGTCGGGGTCGAGCTCGTCTTCATGCTCTTCGATGTGATCGGCGATCTGCTGTTCGGCACGAACCAGCCCAAGAAACGAAGAAAACGAATCGGCCAGCAAACGAAGCTCGCCTACGCCCGGACCATAGATGCCGAGTTCATGCGGCGCTTCGAGCGCCACGTAGTACCACTGCCCGCCGCCATCTTTTCCAATGGGCACACTCGCGGTGAACGCCGCAAACAAAGCGATTTGGTGCCGAAGTGCAGACGTAAAGGCGTTGGGCTCCAGGTCGCTCGCAAGCTCTTCTCCATCAACGCACTGAAAGAGGTTTGAGGCCTGTTCGAGATCCTCTTGCTCCAAGCGATCGACGTACACGCGCAGATCGGTCGGCAGTTCCTGCCCAAACAACTCTTCAATTTGCGCACGAAGAACGAGCCGAGTGGCCCGCTCCTCTCCCTGGATGGCGTCGAGTACCGCTTTGGCGTCGGCGTCGAACATCAGCGCGACAGAGCTACGTCGCTCACGAGCACCGAACCCGTTCCGGACATCTCGACGTCGATCGCAGTGATCGCACTGGTATCGAACCCGTAGTCCGCGAGAGGCACGCGGACCGTCTGGAAGATCTCCAAGGGATCGTTTGCTGGATAGAGATGCGGGATCACGGTGTAGTCGCTCGACGACAACGTCGCGCTCATCCCATCCGCAACAACGCGCACACCCAACACGGTTTCGTCGATGCCCGAGTTGAACGACGAGCGCCGACTCACCACGCGGAAGGTCACGTAGGGCCAAGCGCTGGTGTCACCACTGACCCCAAAGCTCGCCACCGGTGCGGTTCCATCCCAGCGGAAGAGCATCGCGCCCTTTTCGTGCGGGTAGCGGTTGCCGCAATCGTTGTCGAAGCACTGAAACGCAGCTTCGAAATCTGTGAAGGTGTTGGGTGCACCCAAGAGACTCACATCGGGCGTTCCGTCGCCTTCCAACTCGTCCACGCGAAGTCGTTCGGCATGATAGCTCCAGCGCCAATCCAACGCTGTGTCGGCCCACGCGTCGATACCTTCGGGGACGGAAGCTTCCGCGCGCATGTAGGGCTCGACCTCGGCACCTCCCACGGTTGCGGACAACCAGGTTCCAAACGCGCCTTCGAGTGCCGCTCGTTGTGCCGGCGCGCCAACGGTCGTCGCGACGCGACACGCACGCCCGTTGTTGTCGTCGATGCGCCACTCGGTGTTGAAGAAATTGTGGTTTGCACCCGCCATCAAAAGCTGTGCACGTGGGAAGCCATCGTCGAAACGAATCGAACGATCGTAGATGTCGGTGCCAAAAAGGAACTGCACGTCACCGTCGCACGCGGGAAGCAGAACGTTGTAGGCCACGTTCTCGGGTGCCGAGTCGCCAAAGTCCGTGGGTGCGAGCGAGAACACCGACACGACGCGAACACCTGCCACTGGAGATGACTCCAAGAGCGCTGGAACCTCCGCGACGGCTTCACCGCCACGCGAGTGACCAAAGAGCGCGACGCGATCGAGATCGAGTGCGCCCACAAAGCGATCGTCAAAGGGTGCAGCGCCCGTCGCGAACTGTGTCCAACGCTCCAGATGTCCGCGGATCAATGCGGCGCGTTCGGGAATCCAGTTGTTGCGACAGTTGACCGCGTTACCACTGATCGAAACCGCCACGTACCCCTGCGCAGCAACGGTTTCGGCCAAGTACGCCAACCCTTCCGCGTTGGGTGTGGTGAACCAACCGGGTTGGGGGCACTCGTGGTCCGCGCTTTGTGCGCATGCATCCTCGTCGCTGGTCGGAGTGCGACGACAAATGCCGTGGTTGCCATGCAGCATCACCACCAGGGGGAAGGGTCCCTCGCCAAGACTCGTGGGATGGCGAACCACACCGTAGAGCGTGGTTCCGGCAAGCGGAATGCCCTCAACGTTCACGTCGCGGATGTCGTACCCAGTCGCTTCGATCGGGTACGCACGTACCGCTGCCGAAGACGCGCCTTGGGCTTCGCCCGCGAGTGCTGCGACGCGGAACCACGTGGGTTCCTCGACGTCAGCAACCGTGTACGTTCGTCGCGCTCGGCCTACCGTGTCGACCACCTCGTAGGGACCTGCTTCAGTCGCTGCACGTTCAATTGCAAAACCGCTTAGGTCGTCGCCTCCGCCACTGTCCCACGCCAAGGTAACGTCGGTCGTATCGTCGGTGGCGATCGTGGCACTCATCAAACGCAACGCTCGTGGTGCAAACGCAAGTCGTACGTCGACCATGGTGCTGCAGGTGCTGCGTTGCGCACTCGCATCGGTGGCCGTGTAGGTCACCTCGCTGATGCCCGCGGCAACCATGCCCGGCTCTGCAACGACGCTTGGTGTGGGATCGCAAATGTCCGTTGCACTAAGCGCAGGTGCATCAAACATCTCCAGTGCCGAATCCGCGACGACAACCACGGATTCGGGGCAATCGATCGTCGGTGCGGTCGTGTCCTGAACGTCGATGTCGACCGTGCAGCTCTCACCACCGGCTGAATCGAAGCGAACCACCGAGTCGCCAACCAAAAATCCTTCGTCGGGTGCATCGCTGGTGAGTGCTCCGACTTCGCCGCACATCTCGTCCACCACCGGATCGGGCACTTCAAGTGGTGTGCGCTCGCCCGTGCACTCTGCGGTCACAGAGTCGCCACAGGTCAAACGCGCTCCCGGTGATGCAAGGATCTGAAACGAGCACTCCGCTACACCAAAGTCGTTTGTTGCAATGCAAGTCACCGTGGTGTTGCCGGAGATATCGCTTCCGCTTTCGGGCGTGCACACCACATCGGGCGAGCCTCCGCCACAACCTCGCGTGAGTGGACGAAAGCGCACCGACTCGGTGCCTTCGATGCAGCCCAAGTCCATGTCCATCGGGCACTCGATGATCGGTGCCTCGGACATGCACTCCATCATCGGTGCGTCGTCATCGCCGCACGCCGCGAGTGTGCATAGAAGTAAGAGCGCGCGCTTCACGGTGACAACTCGTAGCGATCGTTGCCCCACACCAACACGAAGGGACCGCTCATCTCGCCTTCGCTGGCAAAGCGCAGCGTGGTCACACCCACGTGCTCGTAGTCGTGCAGCTCAACCGAGCCTGCGTGCAAGACCGGTTCGAGCGCTCGACCTGGAAAGCCGTCATCCGAAAGAACATCGACGTGGTCGGCGTGAACGCTCACCCGATAGGTCGGAGGTTGCGGAGCGACCTCAACAGCCGGATCGATGTCGGCCCGCGTCGGACCGCGATCTTCTTCCGCGGGGGTCGAGTTGGAGGGCGTCGACGCGCTCGCGCAGCCCAACACAACACTCAAAACCAGCCAACGCATGGCTCACGCTAGCGACCCTGCAACGCCATATCAACGTGTTATACCGGCGCATCCCTTTACCGAATCACATGGCGGATTCCGAAGCGGCGCGCGACATCGGTTCGTTGGCGCTCAGCGTCGTGCGCAACGAGAACGCGATGGTGGCGCTACGCGCTGCACACTGGCGCAACTCCTTGGTTCGCGTGGGGCTAACGGTTCCGTTCTGGGCGGTGCACGACATCGGCATGCTGACGATCATCGATCCAGCGTCGGTTCCCGTGGGTCCACGTCCACTACTGCAAAAGGTCAGTCTCCCTGGAAACGTCGGCGAAGCACTTCGCGCGTACACAGAGACGTTGCAAGAGATCGGCGACTCCGAGGTTCTGGAGAAGGCCCGTCAGTGGCGCCTGAGCGACGAACTGATCTCTGTACTTCTCCTGAAAGTGATCGGTCCGCTTTACGAACGCTACCGCGGACATCGAATGAGTGCGGGTGCGCCCACCATCTTGCCGATGGACCCTGAGGTGTATCGCGATCTCGAGCCACAACTTGGCGCGCTCTTCACGCGCCACGACCGCAGCGAAGACGTTGGCTTTCTGCAACACGTGGCCAACGAACGGCTTCGCTTGATCACTGCCATCGAACAGATCGACCTCGACACGCTGCGACTGCTGGGCATGTTCGGCGCGGAAGCGTCGGCTGCAGGCGCGATGGAAATGCTCGACCTGCTCAACGTTTTCGCGTCGCCCGAAGCCAACGACGTGGTGAACTTCTCGCTGGATTTGCTGCCGAGCGTGCTCGAGACGAAGAAGGCCAGCGGTCAGCAGATGTTTAGCGTCGATGGCTACTCCGGCGTAGAGCGGCGCGGCACGATCGACTCGTTGGTCTTAACGGAGTTGGCGTTCGACGAAGATCTCTTCGACCGACGCTTCGCCGAAAACGAAGTCTTCTACTACGCGCGTGAAAAGCAACACGAAGAGGACCGGCGTCTGCACTACATCATGGTCGATGCTTCGGCTTCGATGCGTGGGCAGCGAAGCGTGTTTGCGCGCGGCTTGGCGCTGACGCTGATCAAGAAGCTGCTGCTGCAGGGCGAGGACGTGTACTTCCGCTTCTTCGACTCGCGTTTGTACGAAGTGCAGCACGCTCGTCACGGGCGAAGCGATACCGGCGGAATCAGCGTGCCCTACGTGCTGTGCTTCAAGGGCGAACGCGGTCGAAACTACGCCAAGGTGTTTGGCATGCTGGCCAACGAGCTACAGCGCTTGCACCGCCGCGAACGCCGCACGCCGATTCTCTACATCCTCACCCACGCACAGTGTCACGTCCCGCTCGATACCATCGAGCGCCTGCGCAACATCGCGCGGCTCTACGGCGTGTTCATGCTGCCGAGCACCGGTGAGCTGGATCTGGAGTATCTGTCGCGCCTGCACACCGTTCAGGTCGTCGACAACAACTCGCTCAACCAGAAAGATGCGCGCGCCGCACGTGCGCTGGAAATCGTCGACGACGCCACAACGGCCGAGAAGAAGGACGTCGACAAAGAAGCCGAACCGGAGGTGCGTGGGAGCATTCCTCCGGGCGAGTTGATCTAGGCCGGTTCGTGGCGACGTATACCTGTGCGGATTGCCGTGTGCGTTTCGACGACGCGAAGTATGACTTCTGTCCGAAGTGCTCGACGCCGCGACTGACCGGAACGCAGAAATGCCCGAAGTGCGGCACTCTGACTGTCGCCGAGATGCCGCACTGGGATCGTCACTGCAACTTGTGTGAAGTGGAGTGCAGGAACTGCGGCCACCGTATCGTGCAGCTTTGTATTTGCTAGGCAGTCTCAAACTAGCCGAGCGCGCGAATACCGACCGGAGCGCCGTACTCGCCTTGGAAGCGTAGCGCTGAGGCGCCGCGATAGCCTTCGGGTGCGTAGGGTGTCAGCGTCGGATTGCCGGTGAGTTCGACCTCCGATCCCACACCGAGCGAGTCTTCGTTGGCTTCCAACACGAGCGCTGCATCGTCGACCAGGGCGACGCGACCATCGTTGAGTCGCACGACGAAGGGACACGCGCGCAGTTCGTTGTCGACGACCTGAAGCGCGAAGGGCCCAAGCTTGGATTCGATACGACCACGGAACACGCCACCGGTGGGAACGGGGACGTTCGCGCGCGGCCGGTAAAGCGCCACCGCTGCAACGAACAGGCTGATTCCTACGATCAGTACGGCGTGATGCGGAATCGGGAAGACGTCCGCGTAGGCCACCGCGGCGACCACGATGGCCACAGCAAACCCCGTGCGGTCACGACGCGGGAGCGGACGCAGATCGATCGTTGCGGAACGAGTCATCGCGCGTCCTCAAACAACTGCTGCATCCCGTGCACGAAGTCTTCGTGTGCCTCGTGTGCAAAGTGGTGCACCACCAAAGAGGCGGTAGTGGCCACCGCACCGATTGCCGAGCCCGCTGCTTCGGCTGCCGCATGACCAGCTTCCACGGCAAACGCGACAACTTCGTAGGCTAGGTGGGCCATCTCGCCGCCGCTCATCATTTCGTCTGCAAATCGGTCGAGTTCGTTTTCCCCGCGTCCGATCTGTTCTGTCGCCACGGCTCCGTCACCTAGCCAACTTTGCGGGACGACGTCACGCGCAGCATCGCCGAGTTCACCGAGCGTCCAAACTTGGCCGTCAATGCGGCGATCCCAGTTGTCGAGCGCTTCGAGATTGTCCTCGAACGCCTGCATCAACTCCCCGATCTTCTCCTCACCAAAACGCTCGACCATCGCGTCGTATACCAGTGCCGGGGGCGTCCCCTCAGGCGCGTTCTGCAGAGCTGCAATCGCATCACGTGCAGCAGTGAGTTGAGTGCGTCTCTCCGCGATCAGCTCGTGACCGCGAACTCGAACCTCGTTGCGAATCTCCGCACCCACGCGTTGACCCACGGCTTCAGCCATCGCCCATGCATCGCTCGGCTCCAGGCCTGCGCGTACGAAGTTGCGAGCCAGTTCATCCGGAGATCGACCTGCCATTTGACCGATCTGCGCGTCGTTGAGCAGGGCTGCGGCCATCGTGGAGTTGCCTCGGGCAATTCCGAACTTGGACTTCACGACGCCCGCGTACGCAGGAATCGAAGTGCGACGACGCTGCGTAGTCGATCGCGAAAAGGCCTCAGTGATCGCAGCCTCTTGCTGTGACTCAAGACTCGGCGCCTCCGTTGCGGGCGGCGCATCAGCATTGGGTTGGGGAAGAGTGCGGCTAGGGCCGCCAATAGCATTCGGACCGGGCATGAAAGCACCTCGATTGGGTTGAGATGCCGGCTTGTCGGCCTGACGCGAGTTGAGTTGTGCCTTCAGACGAAAAAGTCAGCTTTCGAAGTTGTCGACGCCGGCTTGAATCTCCTCGTCGCTCATGTCGCGGAGCTTGTGCGAGAGAATCCACAGGTGACCGAAGGGGTCGCGCAATCGCCCTTCACGGTATCCGTAGAACCGGTCGTCGATCGGGATGACTACTTCGGCGCCATGCTCGGTCATGGTCTTCGCGAGTGCGTCCGCGTCATCCACCACGAGATGCAGCAAGATGGGTGAACCACCCAGTTCTGCAGGCGAAGGGTTACCCCAGTCCAACGCTTCGTCGATCACCGCAAGCACACAACCGCGAACCTCGATCGCCGAGTGCACGATCTTTCCCTCGGGGGTCGCGAAGCGTTCCAGTTCTTTGGCGTCGAGCGCTTTGGCGTACCAGTCGAGCGCTGCGGCAGCACCGCGGACAACAAGGCGTGGAGTGAGATTCGGACGTTCCATGCGGAGACCATGGTCGCTTTGTGGCGCTGAGGATTGAAGATTTTTTCAAAGCGCGACGTGGTGCACGTCACCAGGTTCCCGGGCTTGGAACTCGCACGGTGTAAGCCCTGAAAACGTACGAAACTCGCGGATCATGTGGGCCTGATCCGAGTAGCCCAACTGCGCCGCAAGTTCGGCCATCCGAGTCGCGCCCGCATCGAGCGCACACAACGCATGGTGAAATCGACGCACTCGCGAAAAGCGTTTGGGGGTCAGCCCGGTGTGCTCGCGAACTGTGCGAATGAGCCGATGCGTGGTGTAGCCGAAGCGTTCGCGAACCGAGCCCACCGATTCGCCGCGATCCAAGCAACGCAACGTCTCATCCACCAAGCTGTTCGGCTCCAAGTCGCGGGCTCGCTCCAGTAGAAGCGCTTCGATTCGATCGATCGGATCGCCATCCAAGATCCATTCGCGATTGTCTGCACGCCAAAGATCTGCCAGGTCGACGTGGAGCTGCTCAAACGCGCTCATGTCGCCAAAGAAGCGCGAGGCACCACCAAGGTGAAACGACACACCGGCGATGTGCTTTTGCTGGCGCGTATCGATCACGAAGCTGGATGTGTACGCACCACCCAGCACGGCACCGTCGTGTCGCAGCAGTTCACCCGACTCGATCGAACGCAACTCGTTGCAGTCGAGGTTGACCAGAAGCTGAACCGTTCCACTCGGAAGAATGCGCTCGAGTTCGTGCTCGAACACTCCTTCGAACACCCAAATGCGATCGACAAAAGGCCACAACGCGCGATGACGCGGCCGCTGCCAACGCATGGTGGTCACTCGGTTGGGCAGCTTTCCAAGTAGCCGAACTCCACAAAGCGAATGGGATGTTGGCCGACATACTCATCTGCGGCTTCCCAAACGACTCCATCGGTGGAGCGGTAGAAGACCTGTCGGTCGTACCACTGCTGCCATCCACCTTGAACACCGACGAACACACCGGTGTCGGGGTTGTAGGCCACCGCACCCAGTTGAAGATCGCCAGGTGTGGTGTCTTGGCTGCTCCACGTTTCGCCATCCGGGCTGGTGTACGCAGTGCCGCGGTCGTAGGCGAAGAATGCGCTGCCGGTCCAAACCAACTGCGAGCGGATGTTCTCGGTTCCAACGCTGCGAGACGACCACGTGTCACCGCCATCGCTGGAGGTACACGCCACGCCGTTGCCGCCGAGCAACAAGATCGTGTCGCCAACCGCAGCAATCCCACCGTTGGTCTGCATGCCTTGTCCACAACTCGCGTCGATCGTCGTGGGGCGGAACCACGTAGCACCACTGTCGCTGCTCAACGCCACGTTGGTGTCGTCGGCGACCATCACGAAGCGCCCGCCCATCGCGTTGACGTATCCCGCGCGACGAACGTTCCACACCTCGAGCATTGTCTCGCCGGTGTCTTCCCAACTCACGCCTTGGTCGATCGAACGACGCGCGTTGCGAGCCGCGGCAACGACCACGTCGTTGCCGAACGCGATTCCGCCGTAGGTCGTTTCTTCGACCACGCGTTCCCAGTTCACTCCGTCGTTGCTGCGGTCGATTCCGCCGGGCGATCCCCAGCCCCACGTCGCGTAAAAGTATCCCCGCCCGAAGGTGATGCCTTTACCCGCACCGGGGTGATGATCGCAGTCCAGATCTTCGCCGTCGGGATCCCAACACACCGCAGCGTCGTCGAGGGAACGGTTGCCAACCCAGGTTTGTCCGTCGTCACAACTGACGACCGTTCGACCCAAGTGGCCTTGAGCGATGAACGCTGCGCTGCCACTCGGTACGGGTGCATCGATGCCCACATCGGGCTGAGGCCCGGTGTCTTCGCCCGGTGCGTCTTCACCACCGGTGTCTGCCACAGCAGCGTCTTGCCCCGCGTCTGTGCCCGGACCCGCGTCCGTATCCGCGTCGTCGTCACCGCATGCCCAAGCCACACTCACCAGCGCACTGAGCGCCACGCCCACCAACACTCGTCCCATTGCGCGCCATGATAACGGACTGCGCGAAGGCGTGTTAGAACCTCGACGTGGCGACGCTCGACAAACGAGACGCACACCGGCGGGCGCGTGCAGCGCTCGACAGCGGCAATGCGGAAGATGCCCTGCCGCACTTGTGGAGTCTGGTTGATCGCAGTCATCTCGTAGACGAGGAATTCCTCGGCTACCTGCGAGACATGGGACGCGCGTATCGTGACCTCGGTCGCAAGCGAGCCTCCGCAACGATTTTGCTCTTCTTGCAGCACGCAGAGGAGTCCGGCCGCGAGTCCGATAGTGCGACCGACCGAGCGCGTGCCTCCATCGCGTTGGGACGACCCGCCGAGGCCGCCAAATTCTTCAACGACGCGGGCTGGCTTGGACACGCCGCGATCCAACTCGAAGATGCCGGTGACGACCGTGGTGCACGCGTGTTGTGGGAGCGGCTCGCAGACGACCCAGGGTTGCGCGACGACCTCTACACCCAAGGCTTGGTGCGCTTCAACTTGGGGCGCGCATGCGAACGGCTCGGTGATCGATCCGGTGCGCGCAAAGCCGTGGTGCAGTCCATGCACCTCCTCGAGGCCGCAGCTGATGGTTTCGAAACACGTGGTCTGCGCGAGCGTGCGTTCGACTGCTACCAGGTGTTGTTGACGCTGGGTAAAGACGGCGCGTTCGAAAACCTGGCCGAGGGTTATCTCAACTGCATTCGCATCCTGAAGGAAGACAACCTCAAGTACTACGTGCTGCAGTACTACGAGGACTTTCAAGAACTCGCGCTCAAGGTTGGCGAACTGCACGCAGCCGCAACGCTGTTTCGTGAAGCTGCAGAGTTTACGCGTCGCTACAACCTGCCGTACGAGCGCTACTACCGGCGCAAGTCTGCCGAGACTCAGGTCAAAGCCGCCATCAAGATGGTCGCCGAGGGCTCGCTGCACGAGATGGCAGAGAACGCGTATGCCGCCGCCATCGACGCGTACAACGACTTGGGTTCGTACTCGAAAGTGCGGGAGATTTACGGTGCGCTTGCGCAACTGGAGTTGGGCGACAAACGGCGTGCGCGTTACACGCGGCTTCAAAAGCGACTCGAAGGTGTCGAAGACGACGCGGGTCAGACTGTCCCGTTTCCGGACTACCTGCGCATGGAGACCGCGTACCCCGAGATCTGGCGCCTGGACGTCGTCGAGTGGGAACAAGCCGGCGATGCCGCAGAGACCATGGGCGAGGTGTTGCAGGACACCAAGTGGCCCGATTTCACGCGTCGTCGTGCGTTGCTGTGCCGCCTGCATCAGCTCGGTTCGGGAGAAACACACCTCACACCCGACACACTGATCGGGTTGGCGCATCACTTGGGACGTGTGGAGATTTACGCGTCTCTGGCGCCGTTAGAGCACATCGTCGATTCCGAAGATGCGCGGGTTCGAGCGGCGTGTTTGCGTGCCGTTCGACAGCTTTTCTTTAAGCGCTCGTTTGTGTTGGTGATGCGCGGTTTGCGCGACGAAGACGCAGCCGTTCGTCGTGAAGCACTGGAGGCCGTGGGTGCACTGCACTTCGGGCACGCGTTCGATCCCTTGCAACGGATTTATCGAAGCAGCGCGGATCCGTCGGTACGAAAGAAGTCGTTGGCGTCGATCGGAAAGATCCCGAGTCTGGAAGCAGCCGAGATGTTGATCGACGTGTTGCGGCAAGGCGACCCCGAGGAGCGTGCGTTGGTGCGCGATCTTCTTGCACGTGCCGATCATCCCGAAGTCGACAACCTCTTGCGTCGGGCAGCCGCAGCCGAAACAGGCGCCGTCCAAGACGCAATCCAGCGTGTGCTTCGAGCGCGCGGATTCTGACGACTGGGGGAGGATTTTGGGGACAGGTTCAGATCTGACCCGAACTCCCCAAATTCGGGCCCTCTTTTGCCTACTTTGCGCATGTCGAGCGTGTGACGCCGAAGTCCCCCAAGCGGAGTCCAACGAGCCGCACATCGAGTCGATCAGCGCGTGGGAGCGATCGGTCCGCTCGCTTTACGATCACCCCGCATTCTTCCTGCGCGGTCCAACGCTAGCGAGCAGCCCCGACAAGCACTCGCTCATCGACGCTCTCGAAGGACTTGAAGCTAATCCTACGCTCGAGGTCGATGATGCCATCGCGCTGCAAAACGATTTGTGGAGCCTGCACAACCGAGCTCAAAACAGTGATCGTTCAGACCCTCAACTCGCACGCGTTGCCGAGCTTGCGGGTCAGCTCGCCTACGCGATCGCCCCCGACGATGTTCGTGAACACGCGCCACCCGACGCACTGCCCGACATTGTTGCCCAACTGGGCGTCGTCGAAGTTGGCACTGAGATGTCCGTGCTCACACACGAAGCGTTCTTCGGTTTCCGGCGCGTGTTCCGCCTCGCGATGAACGTCGACAACACGCGCCGCGTCCTTTTCAGTCAGATCGTCGCCTTCGATCGTGAAGGACGCGTGGGCGTCACGGATGTTGTGGGCGAGATCGAACACCTCGTCTTCCAAGACGGCAGTTTGATCGAAGCTCGAGTGTGGCATCGCGATCCTCGCCACGGTCTGCACGAGGTGGACGCCGTCACGCACATCCCCTCGCTCGGCGCCAACGGGTTCTTTCTCCAAGAACCCGACCCGATTCCGCTTTCGACGCTTCCGTGCACGCGTTGTCATGAAGACGACGGAATGCAGTCTCTTCCGCGCGCCGATCTCGCCGTGCGTCCCCGATGGGACAACCTGCTCAACCAAGCATTGGTTCCGCTAGTCCGCGAGCAACGCGTCGAAGAGTAGGAACCCTGCTCCGAGAAACACGAGATCAAACGCGACCAGGATCTGCACCCAACCCGCGATCTCCGGCCAGGGTGCATCGTTGAAGAGTTCGCGAGTTGCGACCACACCACCCAACAACGCGGGCGTGATCAGCGGAAAGATCACCACGCTCAACGCAAGGTCGCGTGCACGACTTCGCACGCTAAGCGCACCAAAGAGTGTTCCGGCACACACGAACCCAAAGGTGCCCAGAAAGAGCAGCAGAACGAGCTCGGGCAGATGCTCCATGTCGAGGTGGAAGAAGATCGCCACCAAAGGCACGACCACCAGCTGCACAACCGCCAAGAAGATCAGATTTCCGATCGCCTTGCCGAAAAAGATCGAAGCGCGTGGAACCGGGCTCAGCAGAAGTCCGCGCATCGCGTCGTGTTCTCGTTCACGCGCCCACGATCGTAGAACAGCAACGAGTCCGGCAAACGCCAACGACACCCACAACACACCAGGTGCAATTCGTGGCGCGATGATCGGATCCAAGTAAAACGAGATCGACGCGAGGACGATCACCAACACCGCGAAGAACGAAGTCGTGACCGTGATCTCTTTGGTCCGCGCTTCGATCCGAAGATCCTTCGCAGCAATTCGAAGTGCACCCCGCAGCGCACTCATGACTCGACCTTTCCGCGTCGCAGACGCACGCGTTCGTCGGCCACACGTTCCACCAGGGTCGAGTCGTGCGTGATCAACACGACGATGGCTCCGCGCTCGCGCTCCTCCTTCACAACCTCGACGAGCCGATCCACACCCGCCACATCGAGCCCGGTCGCAGGTTCGTCGAGAAGCAGCAAACTCGGCTCAGCAACAAGTGCACGCGCCAACGCGATTCGCTGCAGCTGTCCACGTGAGTACGTGCGAACCGCACGGTCGACAAACTTGCCGACGCCAAAGCGTTCGCACAGGACATCCACGCGCGAACGATTCGCATCATAGAGATCCGCGTAGAAGGCGAGGTTCTCGCGACCGCTCAGATCCGGATAGAGCATGGAGGTGTGCGTAAGCACGCCCAGGTGACGACGGATGCGACGTGCGTGACGACGACCGTCGTACTTGCCGAACTTGATCGTGCCCGCTGTGGGTCGAGCCAGCAGCGCCAGCATGTGCAGCAGGGTGCTTTTGCCGGAGCCGTTTGGACCTTCGACGACGGTGACTTTGCCGGCATCAAACGCCGCGCTGACACCCGCGAGAGCACGCGTGCGCCCGTAGAGCTTCACGAGCTGTTTCACTTCAACGCTGTCGAAGCCGCGCGCCACGCTGCGAGCATAGTCAACGCGCGTAGGAAATGCGGCTTTTCGGACCGGACGGAACAGTGAGACCCGGCTAGACCGGAACCCACGCCAACACAAAACGCTCCACGGCCATATCGGTTTTCTTTGGCGCGACTTTCACTTCATCGATCGACGGCACTTCGCTCGCATCCGCTTTCACCTCGGTCAGCGCCCACTGTAGTTCTTCATCCAGGTCCACAACCTCTTGCTGCAAGTCCGCCAACGCCAACTCGGCGCGTTTCACGTCCTCTTTTTCCTTGAGCACCTTCGACCCACGCCGCGCTGCACTCGCTGCACGACGGGCATGACCAGCAACGGTCGCACGACGTCCAAAGATCGCACCCAACACCGTCGTCCCAACCGACAACGCCGTGTCGACCTGCTTGTCCTTCACCTGGCTTTTCTCGCGCGCGACCTTGTCCTCGGCGCGACGAACTTTCTTCATCAGCGCAGCATGCTTCTTGGCGAACTTGGCTTTGACCTTGTCGACCTCTTCATCACGCTTCTCGCGCATGGCCAAACGACAACGCGCAACGAAGGCGGCTTGGTCCTCACCGGCTTCACCCATCAACTTGAGATCGCGACACCGAAAGATCGTGATCGCCTCTTCCTTGTACAGGTGCTTCTTGAGCGCAGACTGAACAGAACGAAGCCGCGACTTGGTCAACGCGCCACGCGGCAACTCGCCCCAACCCGCACCCGCGACGGGCTCATCGTTCTCGACGAGTTGTTCGGCTCGCGTCACATGCGAGTCCTTCCACAACTGCGCAGGCGTGGCCTCACGAATCGGAGCGATCAACGTGCGTGTCGACCACTCATCGATGTCGTAGCGCGCGTTGGCGTGGTGCAACTGAACCGTGGCAAGAAACGCCGGTTCGTACGTCAGTTCGCCGACGGGTTCGCCGAGAAACACTTCGTCGATCTCAGCGTCGATCGCGGGTCGCTCCGAAACCGCAGGTGCAGCAACGGTTCCCGGCGCGCTTGCCGCAGCTCCAGCAATCGCAGCTGGAACCGCTTTGTCTTGGACCTCGGTTCGCCGCGAACTCATCAGCTCTTTGATCTGCGGTTTGCTCAGCGGCCCCCGAAGAAAGGACATCACCCAGCGCGTATGAAAGAGCACCGGCTCGTCGTCGTGCACGTTGTGCAGCAAGAATACCCGGCTATCCAAACCGGCCAACGTCTTGCGCAACGCATCGACATCCAGGTTTGCACCCGACCCCATCAAGCCATCGATCACGCGGTTGACGTCACCTTCGGTTTGCAGGCGACCTAAGAACCACGTTCCGCAGTTCGACACCGCTTTGTAGTCCAGGTCGACCGGGTTCTGCGTGGCCAGCACAAGCCCCAAGCCGTACGCACGCGCTTGCTTCAGCAGCGTGAGAAAGAGCGTCTTGCTCGGCGGTGCTTTGACCGGCGGCAGGAACCCAAACACTTCGTCCATGTACAGCAGCGCGCGCAACGACGAGGTTCCTGGCTGTGTTCGCATCCACGTCACCACTTCGTTGAGCAGTAGCGTCACAAAGAACATTCGCTCGGCATCCGAAAGATGCGCGATGTTGATGATGCTGATCCGCGGCTTGCCTTCAGAGGTCCACAGCAAGCTCTTCGCATCCAGCGGTTCGCCTTCGAGCCACGCCGAGAAACCCGGCGACGCCAACAAGCCGTTGAGCGCCATCGCCAACGCCTGTCGATCCTTCGCCGGAAAAAACGAATCCAGGTCCAAGACACCAACGCGCGCAAAAGGTGGTTCGAGCACCGCACGAACGAGCGCACCGAGTTCGAGGCTCTCGCCTTTGCTCCATGCTTGATGCAGCACATTGCTCAGAAACACGTGTTCACGGCTTTGAATCGGGTCGGCGTCGATGCCTACCATCGAAAGCAAGCCACTGACCGAGGACTGGACGCGTTCGCGCATCGCATCGGCATCAAGGTCACCCGGAGCACTCAGCGAACGAAGCACCGAGATCCCCAAACCGGTTTGACTACCAGGGGTATAGATCGCGATGTCCGCTGCACCGCGAAAACGTTGGATACGCGCGCCGTCTTGCCCCCACTCGGCAAGCCCTTCTTTCCACCGCGAAGCAAGCTCCGACGCGCGTTCATCCACCGACGAACCACGAGCGTCTGCTGGGTCTACCCAAGGCGCGAAGTCCTGTGCGCGCAACTTTGGGAACGTGAGCAAGAGGTTCCCGAGATCGCCTTTGGGGTCGATACAAATCGCAGGAATGCCGTCGAGTGCGGCCTCCTCCAGCAGTCCCAGACACAACCCGGTCTTTCCACTACCGGTCATACCCACGCACATCGCGTGCGTGGTTAGATCCTTCGCGTCGTAGAGAATCGACTCGTCGGTGATCGCATCGCCTTGCGCATCAAAGCGACGACCCAAGTAAAACGCACCGAGCTTTTCGAACTCCATCGCGCTCTTATAGCGCGTCGAGTGACTCGTCGGTGTCCTGTTGCGGCACCGGTTCGGTTTCTACCGGCGCGGGCTCCTCTGCGGGAGCCTCGATCGGTACTGGGCTTTCCACAGGCTGCTCTTCGTACGCCTCATCTTCTTCGTAGCCCTCGTCGTCGGCGTACTCTTCTTCTTCGTACTCCTCTTCGTACTCCTCCTCCTCGGGCTGTTCGAGAAGGTTCGTGCGCACACCGATGGAGACGAACACGCCGTTGACCTGTGAAGTGTTGCGACCGATCAGCACGCGGGAGTAACCGACGTTCATCTCCACGCTGTCGGTGATGCGTACAATGCCACCCACGGCCAGCGACAAGAAGTCGCGTTCAAGTTGAACCTCGCGCAAGCGCAGGTTGGTGGTGCCGCCGTATTCGCTCGCCGGAAGTGTCGGGTCGATCGCTGCCACACTCACGCCGATCACATCGCCGTCTTCCACGGTGTAGCCGCCGCTGACGTCGCCGTAGACCAAAATCTTCTGCCCGATCGCTTGGCCAAGTTTGAACGAACCTACGATCTGATCGCCGGCTCGAACCCGAAGGTTGTAGCCGCCATCGAAGCGAATGAACGTGCGCGAAGGAAACGACGCGCCGAGCAGAAAATTGACGTTCAGATCAACCTGACCATCACCGAGCGCCACGTCGTCCCGCACGTTTCCAGGTGCCACGAAGGTGTTGATATTTGCGAGAAACTCTTCGGTGTTGCGAGGTCGGTCGCCAAACGTTCCCTCAGGCGGGTCATACCCCGTCGGAGTCTTCAGACGGGCTTCGATCGCGAGCGCCAAAGGGTTGCGCAGTAAGTTGTAGCGACCGGTGATCCAGATATCGCCGATACCACGACGCGTGCGACTCAAGTCGATCACGTTTTCTTGCAACGCGTCGATGCCGCTCATCTCGTCGCCCAACAAGATCACCGGGTCGGACTGATAGCTCACCAACTTGATCGGGACTTGGATCTCGAGTTCCAACCGATCCGTAAAACCGGCACGTGCACCGAGGATCATCGACGCAGCGGTATAGCGGCCGTTGAGCGGAAACACCTGGGAGTCGTACTCGTCGAGAAACTCGCGACGCGCCCACTGGTAGTCGAACGCCGCAACAACGGCGACTTCACCTTGACGCAACGTCCATGGCGACGCGTGCGCCGTGGTGGGCACACCAACACCAAGAACCGCAATACCAAGCAAGCTGAGAAGAAATCGCATGAGCTAGAACGTCACGAATCCAGGTCGATCACCATTGCGTCGCATCTTGGCCGGCCGCATGCGCGGTGGGCGCCGCATCATCGCACTTCGAACCACCGTTTGAACGGGCTGCATCGTCGGCTCCATCGCCGCCACGGGCTCCATGGTCGGCTCCATGACTGCCACTGGCTCCATCGCCGGCTCCGGTTCGACCACCGGCTCGGGTTCGGGTTCAGGTTCAGGTTCAACCACGGCAACCGGCTCCACCATTCGCGGTCGCATTCGTGGGCGCACGACCAAGTCCGGCTCTGGCACGTCGGCCACCTCGACTTCGGATTCGGGCTCAGGCTCCGGGGCAACAACTGGCTCCTCAACCACAGGCTCGGGTTCCGGCTCGGGTTCGACCGCTGGCGCGGTGACCACGGGAGCTTCGCTCGCGACTGCAGGCGGAGTGTTTTGCACATAGAGAATCGCGACAGCCACGCCCAAGAGCACACCCATGATCGCCAACAAGATCGGCGCGCGACTCTTCTCTGAGGCAGGATGCAGCTCCGCACTCACCGTCTGTGCAATCGCGAGGTCGTCTTGTTCCGGATCGGTGAACTCTTCCGTTTCGGCAAACGCCACCGCAGAGGGTCGACTCAAGCGTAGATCCGGCGTTGCGGCGGGTCCGCTAAGCGTCTCCCGAACCTCGTCGCGCGCGAGCAACCCAGCCAGCGCATCTTTGAGTTCGGCGGCGTTGATCGGACGATCGTCGCGTGCCTTGATCAAACAGCTTTCCACGAGGTTGAGCAGGTCAGGATGGGTCTGCGGTGACCGCTCAGCCAGTGGGACATGCGCCTCGGCGCAGATCGAAACCACCACGCCGTGCGCAGTCTCTCCGTCGAAAGGCAACTCGCCGCAGAGCACTTCGTACAGCACCACACCGATCGACCAGACGTCCGAGTACGGACCAACCAACTTCGGTCGCGCTGCTTGTTCAGGACTCATGTAGCAAGGCGTACCTACGCTCACACCGGTCGCGGTCCGCTTCATCTCACCTTCGGCTGGATGCAACGCGATCCCGAAGTCGAGCATCTTCACGCGCAGCCCTCGGTCGGGCGTGTCCAAGACAAAGATGTTCTCGGGCTTCACGTCGCGATGCACCACGCCGCGAACATGTGCGACCGCAATCGCGTCGAGCGCATCCACGATCAACTCCAGCGCTTCGAGTCGTGTATGACCGGGTTTGTCGTACCAGTCTTCGAGGGTGATGCCGTGCAGGCGCTCCATCACCAAGAAGAGACGACCGTCAGGCAACCGACCCGAGTCGTACACGTCAGGAACACCTGGATGATCCAGCTTGCGCAGCGCTGCAACTTCGCGTTCGAAACGACGTTGCGTCATGTCGTCGGGCTGTGGATCGTGCAGGACCTTGATCGCAACCGAACGACCATCGGGATCCGTGGCGGCATACACCGCACCCATCGCACCGGTACCTAAGGACCCGTCGATCGTGTAGCCGGTCATCTCCGGCTGCAGCTCGCTCAAGCCGAGAATGGGGCCCGACTCGACGAGTTCGCCGGGTCGCGTGCCCGGCATTTCTTCGTCAGCGAGCTCCATGCGGATCGGATTGTAGCGTAGTCATTCGGGGACCCGTAGGGTGGCTGCAGTGCGACGTATTGTTCCGCTCGTTGTCTTGTTTGCGTGTGGGGATGACCCCAGCGTCGCGAGGAGAGCCGCCGCACCGATCGAAGCGCCCGTCGTCGAAGCACCCCGCGTGGAAATCGTGGAAGCTCCCGCAGAAGAGTCGGTCGATCTGGACGCCTTGCCGGACGTGGTCGAGTGGAAAGAGGACGCCGAACGTTGTGATGCCCATCGGGGTCGCCGCTTTTGCAACGGACCGCGACGTGTCCCCGTGTGGCAGGGCGAAGCCGCAGAGCGGGCGCGAGAGCTGGGGCTCGGGACTCATCGTGCAGCGGCGGAACTCATCCGCACCGCGCCCCGTCCCGAATGGCTGGAAGCTGTGACATCGTTGAACCTCGAGCAGCGTCGCAAACTCGTATGGCCCATCGATGGCGCGCGTTACGGACGAGGCGTCGAGTTTCGAGGTCGACGCATTACGCATCGTGGTGTGGACTTCACCGCGGAGGTCGGAACCCCAGTGCGAGCGGTATCCGACGCTTTGGTCGGCTACGCAGACAACACGATTCGCGGCTACGGAAACCTCTTGGTGTTGTTGCATGCCAACGGGGAAGTCAGCGCATACGCACACCTTTCGGCAGTCCACGTGTTCCCCGGCCAAGTTGTGCGAGCCGGTCAACACGTGGCCCTCACCGGCAACACTGGGATCTCACGTGGTCCGCACCTCCATATGGAGTGGCGCGAAGATGGCGAGATCGCCGACCCGATGCCGCGCTTTCCTTCCTCGCGTCTCCCGCGTTGGATGCGCAGTCGTCTATCGGCCTCGCGATAGCGCTGGACCTCGGCGCCGCAGTTGGCGACGATCGCATCGATGCGGGTGTTGGCCATGGTGGGAGTGCTGTGCCTCGTAAGTACGAGCCACGCGCAAGTTCGGCCCACTTCGGACGACATTTCGCTGATCAGCGGCCGAACAGTAGGAAACGGCGAGGTCGTTCTTGCTGCCGCACTCGGTTGGCCCGGATTCTGGGCCGAAGTTCTGTTCGCGCCGACAAGCCGCTTCAACTTCGGATTTCGGGCAGGCGTGGCCTACGGCTCTCCGCTACTGGGACTGCAAACCGGCATCGGCGGCGAGGTGTCGATCCCGATTCGGATCCTGCTCTACGGACGCAACGACATCGACGTCGCACTTGCTTTGCGACCACTCGGCCTGGTCGGCGAAGGCGCTCTTGTCGGACAGGAGAACGTGTTCGCCGACGACCTTGGTTGGGGCGTGGGTGGCGAAGTCGGAACACGCGTCGGCTTTCATGTCACCGACGCCGTCACACTCGCTGCAGGAGCCAGTGTGCTCGCCGCGTATGTCGATACCCCCGACGCGACCAACTCGAACGGATTGGTCATGGGGTTCGCGGGTATCGCCGGACTTGAAGCCGTGGTGTCGCGCAAGACCATGCTCTTCGTCGAACTCCGCGGAGGCTACGGCATCGCACCCGACGGATTGTTTGAAGAGCACGGTTTGCTTTCGCTCGCACTCGGCGTCGCGTTTCGACTCTAGTTGTCGCGTTGCGCTACTCGCGCACTCCGTCGACTTCCACAGTCGCGGTGCAGTCTCGGCTTTGTCCCTCGAAGCTGCCGACGGTGCGAATCTCAAGTTCGCCCGTCCATCGTCCGTCGCTCGTGAGAAAACCAGTCGCGCGGCTAATGAAACGCGCCGCACCACCGAGTTCCGTTTTCACTCCGCCAATATCGAACGAGCCATCGTCCCAGATACCTCCCTCGAGACGACTCGCCCACAAGCTGTCCTCCACATCCACGCGGAGCACCCCATCCGATTGTGTGACAGTGGCGCTCTCTTCGTTTCGATCACCAACGTCGCACGGTGAGATCACAAGTCCGAACACATCGACCGGCGTGCACGAACCACTGCAGTCCACTGTGATGGCATCAAGCTCGTAGTCGCCACTCAACGCGACACCGCTGGCATTCCCCGCTGGCAAGTCGCGAACTTCACTTTCGCTCAAGCCGCCGCCGCCACACGCCATCGCACCGATGATCGTCAACCAAACAACACGCATGCGTACCTCCACGCCCCGCATTAGCAGGAGTAGTGCCGTCCCTCGATGAGCGGTTTCTAGGGTCTTTTTTGAATCGACAAGCGTAATCCTGCGTCGACGTGTAGCCCATGGTTCACGTGCTAGCGTCCGGCATGCCGAAGCAGATCGCCGTCATCGGTTTGGGGTATGTCGGCAGTGTCACCGCCGCATCGTTGGCGGCACGTGGTGTTCAGGTGCTCGGTGTGGACCTCCGCCAGGGGGTCGTCGATGCCATGGAGCGTGGTGTCGCGCCGATCGACGAACCCGGTTTGGCCGAACGCCTCGCACACGCGCGCATGCAAAGCACGTTGCGCTGTTTGACCAACACCGATGTGAGCGAATGTGAAGCCTCGCTGGTGTGCGTCGGAACTCCTGTGGGAGACGACGGACAACTTCGGGTCGACGACATCTTCTCCGCGCTCGACGCGATCAACGCGACCGCTCCCAAAGACCATGTCGTCGTGATTCGCAGCACAGTTCCGCCGGGTTTGTATGGACGAGCCCGCGCGCATCTTCGCGACGACATTCACCTCGCCCTCAATCCTGAGTTTCTACGCGAAGGCAACGCGGTCGCCGACCTCGAGGATCCCGAGCTGATCGTGTACGCGACTGAAAGCGACCGAGCAGCAGACTTCGTGCAGCAACTTTATGCACACCTCGCCGAACGACTTCACCGCACCGACCCGTCCACCGCCGAGGTTCTTAAGTTGGTCAACAACGCGTGGCACGCGCTCAAAGTCGCGTTTGCCAACGAAGTTGCGCGCGTGACTTTGCCGATCGGTGTCGACCCGTTTGCGGTGATGAAACTCTTGTGCGCCGACGGGCGCTTGAACACTTCCGCGGCATACCTGCGACCGGGCATGCCCTTTGGTGGTGCGTGTTTGGTCAAAGACGTCGCGTCGATTCAATCGCATGCTGCAACCCACGCAGTCGATGCACCTTTGCTCGGCTCGATCCTTCGCAGCAACGACGCGCATTTGGGTTACTTGGTTCGCGTCGTGTTGGAGCACCGACCCAAGACCGCCGCGATCGTCGGCGTGGGGTTCAAACCCGGTGCGGCCGATGTGCGCGACTCCGCTCCCGTTCGCATGGTCGGCAAGCTCCTCGATGCGGGCATTCACGTGACGGTGGCAGACAGCGCGGTGTTGGACTCGCGTGTTCCTCCTTTGGGTTTAGACGCGCTCCGCGCTGCGTTGGGCGATCCTCGCGCACAGGCGGCTCCCTCGGTGGCACACGCCATTGCTGGTGCGGATGTGATCGTGGTGGGTCATCCAAGCGATGCCGATCGCGCAGCGTTGGTCGAACTCGCACCCAAAGTCCCGATCTTGGATTCGGCGGGGGAACTTACCCGCAAGCTCAGCGACGACGAACGCAAAGTGCTCGCGCCCGTCGTGGTTCTCCAGGGAACCTAGTTTGTGGAAAACCGCGCTTAGTTTTCGCCGAGCGCGCTGCTTGGGCCATTGATGTTGGGCGCGATGCGATCCCGACCGCCAATGGTGCGCATTCCTTCAATCGGCAAACACGCTCCGTCTTCGTGGCGGGTGTGATTCGGACAGTTGCCGTCGTCTTCCATGATCACGCAGCGGTCTTCCCCGCTCACTTCGCGGCAAACAAGATCGTACTGAACCAAGTCCGCGCACTGAAACGCGTAGTGACACGTGTCACCAAAACTGGACGCGCCCGCAGTGCTCAAGCAGTACACCGCGAACGACAAACATAAACAGCTGACCATGACCAAGGCGAACTTGTGCTCGCCGAACATCTCCAGCATGTCTTTGTTTTTGCCGCTCACTTCAACTCTCTAAACTTCAGAGGTTCAGCGACGTTCTTCACGTCCGCTTCGCGCACGTCTCCAAACGCTTCGTCCATGTCGTAGGTCTTGCAGAACGATTCCATGCAGAGAATTTCGTCCCGTACGGCCACTCCCTGTAGCCGGGCCGTGTTGTTCATGCCGGAACTGAACCCGGTGTAGTCCTCGTCCGGTCCAAAGATGCCCACACATACCGGCGCGTAGTTCACACCAATGGCCACGCCGACTGGGGGTTCGATCCCTTTGAGTTCAGGCAGCAAGTTGCCGTCGTTGAGCGTGTTGGTGAAGTCGCGAATCAAGCGAGCCGCAGACGATGCACGACGGCAACACTCCACGGGATCAAAGTCGTCGAACGGCGGTCCCCAAAACGCGATCACGCAATCGCCGACCATCTTGTCAAAGACACCACCCGTCTCCCAGATCAGTCCAACCACGCGTTCGGCCCACTGATCGATCAGTTGACCCACGCGTTGTGGTTCCTTGAGGACCTGCTCGCTAATGCGGGTAAACCCGCTGATGTCCGCAAACAAGATCGCAGCGTTGACGACGCGTGGATTCAGAAACCGTTCGCGGTAGTCCTCGTAGCTCAAGAGTCGTCGCGTGATCGAAGGTGCGAACGTCAGCGACAAACTCTTCCACTCACGCGTGAAGTCCACGACGCGCTGCCGCAGAAAATCTGCGAAGCGTTCCAGCAGATCGCGATCGAACGTATTGAACTCACCGCGTGCGCTGGTCACGACCACGCGCCCAAGTGTGTGGGCATTGCGAACACCGCTGATGAGTACTTCTTCGCGCCCGCGATCGATCCCAAAGCGATCGAGCAACGCGCGACTGTCACCCTTCAGCAGCGAATGCGCATGCTCACGAACAAACTCATCGATCTCCATGTCGGGATGACGGCTGTCGTGCGTCGTGGTTCCGTCCTGAATGATCACGTAGTGCAGGCTCGAACCACGGGCGTCTTCGTGGTGCCGAAACACCAGGAGCATGTCGTCGAACTTCACGTGTTCGCGCAGCACCGCGATCGCTTCTTGAACGCCATCGTCGATGATGGGGGCACGCAACGCTTCGGAGAGCTTGCGCGTGATGTTGTGCTTGCGCCGCATCAACGCGATCGCGGCGAGGTAGTTGTCGAGCTCTTCGCACCAGGTGTTGAGGAGTGAAAACGACAGGGCAAGACGCTTGGGCGCCACGTCGCTTTCGAACGCCAGCGCTGCAGCGCCAAACAACTCACCAGCAACGTCGAGCGGCTGCGCGATCACATGGCGGCCGTCGACGCGACGCTGCAGTCGCTCACCTTTGTCGGTCGCATCGACGATCGTCTCGGTATCGAGCGGAAAGTCACCCGGTCGACCGCCGTAGCTGAACTCGCGAAGTTCGAGGTTCTCATCGAAGGTACGAACCCACGCCCGAGTCGCCCCCGTATGCGTGACGATCAACGGAAGCAGCGATTGAATCGCATCGGTCAGAGGCAGTCGATCGCGTTGCGCCAATTCCAGCGCTTGGTCAGTCGCATCGTTGAGCTTTTGGCGCGCCTCGAGCTCCGCAACTCGCGCACGAAGCGACTCGATCTCGGATTCCGCCATCGGCGGATACTATCACCGAGGGCAGATTCGGGCGATCTTCAGGTCACTGTGGGTACGGTCCCAATACGTGACGTAAACATAGCCACCGGGGCCTGCCGCAACTGAGGTGTGTTCGCCCACCTCGTTCTGGCGTTGCAGTGCGCTTGAAGAGAACGTGCCGCCTGCCGGTTGAACCGCGTAGAGAAGGTCTCGCTGCAGGATCATGTCGACGACGCTGTTGTCCCAGGTGGTCACATGCACTGCGCCCGTTTCGTCGACCGCGACACCCGCGTACTGACCGACGTTGATCCCAGTGATGGGTTGCTGCAGTGCCCACAAGCCGCCCGCCGGTTGATACGCGTAGCCGAGGTTGGTGCCATCGAGAAACGCCAGATGCACTCCGTCATCGGCGTCCACATCCATGGCGACGTACTCGCCAACATCACCGGAAGTGGCGACCGCTACAGACGCGCCAAACGCACCGCCCGCCGGACGGTAGGCATACCTTAAGTCGCGAGCGCTGGCGTCGTACCACGCGAGATGAACCCCATCCTCGCTGTCGGTGCCCAATGCACTGTACCGGCCCTGGTCTCCGGAACCTTCGAACACCGCCGTACTGAACGACCCACCGGCGGGACGCGTCGCCAACATCAGATCGTTGTTGCTGAAGTTGCGGTAGGCGACCAAGACCTCGCCCGCCGCGATCGTGATGCTGGGTTCGATGCCCACGTTCCCGTCGGTGTCGACAACCGTTGGGACCCATGATCCATCGACGCGTTCGATGACCTCGAGTTCGTTGTTGGTGTCATCGAAGTAGGCAATCACCGGCGATGCGTCGCCTAGCGCGAGCGCGGTGTAGCGACCGGTGTTGTTTTCTGTCGCCAAGGTCTGAGCACGCCACACTCCCCCCGCGGGTTTGTACGCGTGCACCAAGTCGTTTCCGGAATCAGAGAAGTAGGCGACGTGGACAACGCCTGTCGGCGCAACAGCAACGGCGCTCCAACGACCCACATCGCCAGGCGCGTCGATCGGCTCGACCAACCAGTTGCCTCCCGGCGGACGGTACGCGTAGCGCAGATCCTGGTTGGAATTGTCGTGATGCGAGACGTGGAGTCCACCCGCAGCATCGATCCATAGCGACGCCTCAAGCCCTTGCTGCCCGTTGGTTTCGATCGACTCGGTTTCCCAGGTCCCACCCGGTGCATCCAACGAGGCGTGCATCAAGTCGGTACTTCCGCCCTGGTAGACGATGTGCACGGTTCCGTCGGGAGCGATGGCCAGCGACGTATTGCGTCCGGCGTCGTCGGCTGTCGAGACATCCTGAACGAAGAACGCGCTCGCGGCGGGCGCGCGATATGCGTAGCGAAGATCGCGTGAGCTCGCGTAGTGGTAGCTGATGTGGATTCCGCCGGCGTCGTCGATCGCGAGCGAAGTCGCTTCCCCGACGCTTCCCGCTTCGTCGATCGTGAGCGGCGTCGACCACGTGCCATCGGGATCGCGGTTGGCATAGAGCAGCGCAGTGTTCGTCGCGTCGTAAAACGAAACGTGCACCGTTCCATCATCGGCCACGGCCAATGAACTGTGACGCCCCACGCTGTTGGTGGCCACGGCGGTTTCGGTTGTCCACATTCCACCGGCAGGTCGGTACGCGTAGAGGAGATCGTCGCCCGACTCTTTGTAGTACGTCACGTGAACACCATCGGCGGCGTCGATCGCCACCGCGGGAAACTGACCGGTGTTGTCTTCGGTATCGACCGCAACCACCTGCCACGTGTCGCCCGGCGCAAGGATCGCGTAGCGAAGATCTTGGTTGGTGTCGTCGTGATGAACCACGTGCACCGTGCCCGTGGAGTCCACTGCCACCGCGACTTCTTCACCCACCGAGCCAGTCGTTTCGACGTCTTCAACGCGCCAAAACCCTTCGGGCGGATGGTACGCGTAGCGGAGGTCGTCGTTGGTACTGTCGTAATACGACACGTGCACGCCGCCGGCGATGTCGACCGCAACGGAAGACTCGGTGCCGGTCGAACCAATGGTGTCGACCACGTTGAGCACGATCTCGCCGGCTTCGCAGCCGCAGTCCTCGTCGATGTTTCCGTCGCAGTCTTCATCGACGCCGTTGCACCCGTCGAGCGCACCTTCACCGGCGCATCCACACGTTCCGGCCAAGCACACTTCACCACTCAATCCGCAGTTGGTGCCATCAGCAACCGGCGTGTTCATGCACGTAGTGCCCACGCACTCATCCAGCGTGCACGCGTTGCTGTCGTCGCAACCCCCCGGACATCCTGGCGCATCGACGCCAACGTCCAGCGCATCGGGACCCGCATCCGGGATCGGACCTGCGTCGTCTCCTGGCATGACCAGCGGAAGACAGCCCTCTTCGGGTTGGCACCATTCGTCGGCTCCGCACATGTCGTCACGCCCACGAAGCAAACACACGTTGTCTTCGCATCGTGCAAACGCACAGTCGACGGGAGGCGCGGTGCAGTCGGCATCCGCCATGCACTCGGGTTCGGGACACAACTCGGGCGTGAGCTCGGTGCAATCCGGCGACACGCATTGACCCCCGAGACACGTGGTTTCGGCATCGCCAGGAGAGAGCGGGCAACTCACCGATTCACACGAACGCGTGATCAACACCGTCAACGCGATGTCGTCCATGACGCTGACCCGACTCAGCCGCTCGCTCAGAATCCGGCCACCAAAGTCGATGAGCTGGACCAAGATCGTGTGCTGACCCGGCGGGACGCCCGTGAGTTCCGCCACGCGCTCGCCGTTGACGAAGTCGCCACTCGAAGTGGCCGTGAAGTCCTCCCTGCGGACAATGCCGACTCCATCCTCGGTCAACTCCGTGCGAACACGGACAAACTCCTGAACGGGTACGTAGTCGGTTTTGAGGTCCACAAAGACCTCTAAGCCACCACCCCCCTTGCAGTGCATCAAGAGGGTGGCGAGTACCACCCAGCGAGCTAACCTCACGCCAAATCCTATCACCGGAGGACGCCGTGGCGGAGCGCATCCAATCGTTCGAAGAGTTTTGGCCGTACTACCTGAGCGAGCATCGCTCGCCCGCGTCGCGTCGTTTGCACTTTGTTGGCACCGGCGGCTTCGTCGCATCCGTCCTCGGATCGCTGGCGATCAACCCGATTGGAATGGGCGCTGCGATGGCAGCGTTTGGCGCGATTGCCAAACACGGTGTCACCCAAGGTGAAGGTGACACACCGCGCTTGAAGCACATCGCCGCGATGCTTGGGATCAGCACGCTTGCTTCGCCGGTTCTCTTTCCCGCCGGTGTGGTGTTCGCGTACGGCTGCGCGTGGATCGGTCACTTCAAGATTGAGAACAACCGACCCGCCACCTTCACGTACCCACTGTGGTCACTGGCCGGCGACTTCAAGATGCTGGGTCATATGTTGCGCGGACAACTTTGGAACGGCGACCCGCTCGAAGAGTTGGGACTCGAGGACCCGACCGTCGAACGCGACATCCCGGTCAGCACCGTCTACGCCTGAAAGAACGGTTTCAGATCCAACACGTAGTGTCCCCACTGATCGTCGGGATTCTGCGCGTGGAACAAACCTGTCGCAGCGTCAAACGCCCAATCATCGGTGAGGCATCGGTACGCGTACGCTTCATCGACGTGGTCCGGACGCACAAGTTCGGGTAGCTCGAAGCTTCCGACCGGCGAACAACCTTCCGGGGTGAGTTTGGCAATCGCTCCCGTGCGGAGATCGAGCACCAGTGTCGTCCCCGTTTTCGGATCGTGCGCGAGCCCTCGCCACTCTTCGGCGTTGTGTTCGGCCATTCCTTCCGGCGTGCACGGCTGCCAAGCGTCGTCACGCAAGAGCGCAAGCTCATCCCAACCCACACGCACCACACAACCAAGCGTTGTGTCCCAATACAGCTGATGCTGAATCTCCGTTTCGTTCTTCTTGCGTGAATAGCCCACAGGCTTGGGCGACTTCTTACGCGAAACCCGCCACGCGCCATCTTCAAAGAAGAGCAGGTCGTTGTTCTTTCGACCCTTCACGCGTCCACCCCACACCACGATCCGCTTGGCCTGGGGATCCCACGTCAACGATGCCCACATCCGACGCTTCATCGCGTTGGCTTCGCCATGGAGTTGTTCCCACTTGGAACCCGCCCAACGGAAGACGTGACCTTCGTTGCTCACGGTGTGCGTGACGCCGTCACAATCCACCAGACCGATCAGACACACGGCGCCGTTGTCGGCGTGGCCTCCATCCCACAACTTCTGTTGCGCCCGCTTGTCGAGCAGCTCGTTCCAACCGCTCTCGTCGTCCCACTCCAAGAGCGTCAGATAGAAGTTGCCCATCGCACGCCACTTCCCGGCGCTGAACGCACCAAAGCGTTTGGACCACAGCTCGCTCAACGCGCTCTTGGAAACCGTCACACCGAGTTTTTGCCAACCGTCCGAACGACGCACAAAGAAGAGATGTTGTTCCTCAGGGAACTCACCCGGTGCAGGTTCGTAGTCACCCGGCCCAAGCACAAAGGTGTCGAGCCGGGGGTCGTACCCGATCTTCGCTTGGGTGCTCTTGGGCGCGAACACGTCGTCCTTGTCCCAGGGTGACCACGCGGTGCCGTCGTACGCGATGAAACCATCGTGCCCGCAGTACGCCACCAAGCCTTGTTGGGGATGACCACACAGCAGAGGTCCGACGTTCATCCACCCCGTCACCAACTCTTCGGGCATGCCTTCGTTGGCGTGCAGCTCCAGGTTCGCGCCGTCCCAACTCCACAACCAAAAGCGATCGTCTTCGTTTTCGTCTTCGGCGACCGCCCAAAAGAAACAGCGTTCGCGAACGGGATCCCAGGTTCCGCCGTGACACTCGGCTTTCCAATCTTCGGTGGGGAGCCCTTCACCATCTCGCTTCGCTGTCCACGCACCATCCGCGGACAACTCCCACAACCCCAGTTGCGTCAAACACAGAGTCACGTTTCGCGCTGGATCGAACGCGAACACCGCACCGGTTTCGTCCGCTTCTTCGGAGCGTTGCGGACCCTCACCCGTTGTTTCGATCCGCGCTACCGCTCCATCTTTGAGCAACACGCCAAACACTTCGGGCTCGTCGGATTCCCAACAGAAGTTCCACGCCGCGACGCCGCCACGTGAGGGATCGTAGAAGCCTTGCCAACGCTGTTTGGGATCTTCGGTGTGCATCCCTGTTGTGCACACCGGCTCGAACGTCTCACCGTCGTACGCGTATGCCAATCCCATCTGATGGAAGTCTGGCGCGACCATGTACACCGTTCGCTCCAACGACTCGTCGTACGCCAGCACGTAGTCGCCAATCCACGGAGCCTTGGGCGGTAACTCGATCGAGCTCTCGCGCTCGGGTCCAATGTGTGCGTAGCGGATCTTCATCCGCGGGACTCTAAAGCAACGTGTCGAGCGCCGTCATCAGGCGCTGCACTTCGTCGTGCGTGTTGTAGTGAACCATGCTGACGCGCGCGAGCCCGCGATCGAGGTCGATTCCCAATGCCTCGACACAACGTGCTGCATAGAAATGACCTGCGGCCATCGCGATGTGCTCACCCACATGCGCCACCAGCTCCAACGGTGTGACGCGCTCCGGCGAAAAGCTGATCGTGGGCACGCGTTGTTCGCGATCTGCGGTTGCCCGTCCGATCAAGCGCACACGTGGATGATTCGCCAAGTACTCGATCAGAGGTGCGCTGATCGCTTCCTCGTGCTCAGCGATCTCCTCAAAAAGCGTCGGACCAAACTGCTCCAGGTAGGTTCGGATCCCCGCCACCGCTGCGACGGCTTCGTACTGCTGCCCGCCTGGGTTGAGCCGCGTCTTTCCGGTGTGAAAGAAATGGCTTTGATTGGCGACCTCGTCGATGCACTCGTCCTTGGCGTAGAGCAAACCCAGGTGCGGTCCGTAGACCTTGTAGAGAGAGAACAGGTAGTAGTCGACGTCCCACGCCTTCACGTCCACGCGACGATGCGGAGCAAACGCCACACCATCGACGCAGACACGCGCGCCAACAGCGTGGGCACGCTTGGTGATCTCGGCCACGTTGTTGATCGTCCCGACCACGTTCGACACATGCGGACAACAAACCAAGCGCACCGAGTCGTCGAGCAACGCGTCGAGATCGTCGATCCGTAGATCACCCGTTTCCGGATCCACTTTCCACTCACGGACTTCGGCGCCCATGCGACGCCACGCTCCGGTGTTGGCTTCGTGGTCCTGGTTGGTCACGACAATCGCATCGCCGTCACGCAATGTCGCGCCAATCGCGTGCGAGAGAACGAACACGTTGATCGTCGTGGAGTGACTCAGGATCGTGTTGTTCGGTGCTGCGCCGACAAGCCACGCCGCAGCTTCGAGACCCGCTTCCACCGCGGCTCGTGATTGGGTCGCGATCTGGTGCGGGTAGTCGGGCTGCACCGGGTTCGTGCCGAGAAACGCGTTCACTCGATCGATAACCGCTTGGGCCACAAACGAACGGCCCGCGTTTTCGAAGTACGCCAGTTCGTCACGAAGCGCTGGGAAGCTCGCGCGCGCCATCTCGACATCGAAACTCGTCATGCGCGGACGCTAACAAACGAATGCGGGTATGCTGGAGTTGGGAGTGGCGATGACGCGTAGCTTGGGTTGGTTTTTGGCATTGGCGATTGCGGGATGTGACTGCGGCGGTGGAGGCGGCGGCGGTCCGTGCATGATCGCGTCGGACTGTCCGATGGGTCAGATCTGCTTGGACGGGATGTGCCAAGAGCTGCCTGATGGTGACGTCCCTGACACTGCAGGCGACACCGGCGACGAAGACGGCGGGATGGACGCGTCCACCGACGTTGGTGTCGACGCGGTGATTCCACCGGGCGAGTGCACCGTCACACCCGATCCTTCGCCCTTCGACAACCCCGAACTCGAGTTGCACTGGGACGCCGAAGGTCTTCCTTTCCCGGGCATGAGCCAGGCGATCCACTCACCGATCGTGATCGACTTCATTCCGGACGAAGGCGGCGAGCTGATCCCTGAAGTGATCTTTCAGAGCTACTCGAACACCTTCGGCAACCCTGGTGTGATTCGCGTTGTGTCGGGACGACCGCCGTACACCACGCTCATGACGTTGGCCGGCGACGGAACCGGGCCCGTGGTCGACGACAGCATGGCCACCGCGTCGATCCTCAAGGACGCCCATCCTGCAGCGGGTGACCTCGATGGCGATGGCGCACCTGAGCTTGTTGCCGTGATCCAAGGGGGCGGGATTGTCGCGCTTCGCAACGATGGAACCGACTACTGGCGCGCGGACTCTGGGGCCGTGCCAACGGGCGAGATCAACTCCAACGGTTCACTCGCCATTCACGACTTGGAAGGCGATGGTGTCCCCGAAGTCATCATCGGACGTGTCGTTCTTGAAGGACGCACCGGCGAAGTTCGGTTCACCGGAACGGGTGCACGCGGTCGCAACGGGCAAGGTCCTTTGAGCTGTGTCGCCGACGTGGTCAGTTCGTCGCCCGGGCAAGAGATCATCGCCGGACACACGGTGTATTCGCCGACCGGTGAGATCCTGTGGGAAGCCGCAGACAACGACGACGGGTTCTGCGCTGTTGCCGACATCGTCAACGCCGATGGCACCGCAGGTCGCGATGGAGTTCCCGAAGTAATTCGCGTCGCGCAAAGCAACGTATACGTGCACAACGGCGAAGATGGCACCGTGCTTTACGAGCGCCAGCTTCCCAACTGCAACAGTGCCCGCGGTCGAGGTGGTGCGCCCACAGTCGCGGACTTCGAAGGCGATGGATTGATGGAAATCGGAGTCGCTGGTTCGTTCTGCTACTCGGTGATCGATCCCGAGTGCCAAGGCGACCCGCTTCCCGAAGGCTGTCGTCAGAACGGCATCCTCTGGCGCACCGACACCGAAGACAACTCGTCCAACGTGACCTCGTCGACCGTCTTCGACTTCAACGGCGATGGTCGCGCCGAAGTGGTCTACAACGACGAGCAGTTCTTCCAGGTTCTCGACGGGGTCGACGGAACCGTGATCTTCCGCGAACCCAACCCCTCGCGAACACGAACGGAACAACCGGTGGTTGCGGATGTCGACAACGACGGCAACGCCGAGATCATCTTCACAGCCAACAACGAAGCCGGTTTTGCAGGTGACTCAATTCCCGCTGGCGAACGCATTCCAGGTGTCGAGATTTGGTCGAGTGCCGATGATTCCTGGGTGGGCGCGCGTCCGATCTGGAACCAGCACACCTATCACATCAGTCACGTCACCGAGACGGGCACGATCGTGACGCCCGAGCCGGGTAGTTGGGAAACCCACAACAGCTATCGGCTCAACGCACCCGCAGACGACGCGCTCAACGCACCCGACCTCACCGCGGATCTCAGCGACTTCGAAACCGCACGTTGCGGAGAAGGTGTACTTGTCGTGTGTGCAAACGTGGCCAACCGCGGTGATGTTCGCGTCGGCCCAGGTCTGGTTGTGGAGTTCTACGACGGCGATCCGGATGCCGGTGGAACGTTGATCGGAACCACCATGACCACGGGTGGAATCGACCGTGGTGAGTCCGAGCGCGTGTGCATCGACTGGATGGACGCACCGACGACACCCACCGAGGTGTTCGTCCGAGTTGACGCCGAAGACTCGGAACGCGAATGCATCGAAGACAACAACACAGTCAGCCTAGGCGAAGCCAACTGCGACATCCTTGGCTAAGTCCGTCTGGGAACGTAGTCCGTCTGGGGACGTAGTCCGTACGGACCCGAACCTGGCCGAAAAAGACGCGTTTCTTCCGCGTTTTCGACTTCGCTCAGCTCTGTAGGACGTGCTGTTCCAACACAAACGCCACCAGCGTTCCCTTCACAACCTCGGTCTCGCCGACGCTCGCCGTGACTTCGACAACACGCTTCTTGCCTTTGGTCTCGCACACCCGAGCGACACAGGTCACCGCGTCGCCATCCTTCACCGGAGCTACGAAACGCACGTCCGCTGAACCGAGCACCACGTTGGGATCGTTGACCGCCAACATCGCCGCGTAGTCCACGGCACCAAACACAAACCCACCGTGTACAAGCCCGGCGTCGTCCGCGGTCATCGAAGATGTGGTCTGCAACACCACCGTGGCTGTGCCTTCACCGAGCGATTCAACGCGGCCGCACAGCGCTTCGGAGATCCCCAGGTGCGTGTTCGGCTTCACTGCGCAAACGCCTCGAGCGCCGCACGCGCAACTTGCTCGCCGTGCTCCTGCACGAAGTGACCTGCCTCTTCGATCATCATGGGCTCAGGACAGCCTTTGATCATCGAACGCAGCATCTTCATCACTTTCGGACCCAATACCGGATCCTGAACACCGACAGCCATAAACGACTTACCGCTCCACTGTGTGGACCAAAACGCGGCTGCCTTCTTCCCAATCGCGGCACCACCCATCTCCGGCGTGATGGGCACGATCGCCGGGAACGTGCGCACGCCTGCTTTGTGCTTCGGAGTGGGAAAGGGTGCGTCGTATGCAGCCGCGTCTGCGTCGCTGATGCCGGGTACCGCACGCTTCATCAACCCCGCCACGTCGAAGTCGGGTGTGTTCGCGACGTAGTCACGCCACTCGATGAATCCTTTGCCCGGATGCACACCCAAAGGAATCGCGGTGTTCATCACAATCAGTCGCGAGATCAGATCCGGATGCGAAACGGGAATGGTCAAACCCAAGAGACCACCCCAGTCCTGACAAACGAGCGTCACGTCCTTGAGTTCCAACCGTTCGATCAACGCGATCATCGAGCGACGGTGAAAGTCGAACGTGTACGCCGAGTCGTCGACGGGCTTGTCCGATCGTCCAAACCCAAACCAGTCGGGCGCAATCACTCGCCCAACCGGAGCGAACACAGGGATCATCTTTCGATACAGGTACGACCACGTCGGTTCGCCGTGCAGGCAAAGGAACACCGGACCGTCAGAGTTCCCCTCGTCTACGTACGCCATCCGCAAACCTTCAAAACCGGGAAGATCGTCGAAGTAGTGCGGTTCGTACGGCCAATCCGGCAGATTCGAAAAGCGAGCGTCGTCGGTGCGGAGTGATTCCATGACGCCGAGTTTGCTCTTCTGAGTCGCCTCCCGCACCATTTCATTTCGAGGCTGCTTGGGGGAGTTTCAAAATACGGATGGGGAAGAGTCGGAGACGTTGACCGTCATTCCAGGAATTCTGGGTCCCCACGAAACGGTAGAGCAACCCATTGAGCGCCAGGCGCGTCTGGTGGTTCTTGCCGGTCCTCTCTTCGGACAGTCGTTCCCCGTGGATGTTGGCGTTACGACGATGGGTCGCTCCTCGGAGAACACGGTTGGACTCCGCGACCAACCGGGTGTGAGCCGCAACCACGCCAAGATCGTCACCAAGACGGGCGGCGTGTTTGAGATTACCGACCTGAAGTCTCGAAACGGAACGTGGGTCAACGGTGTCGAGGTCAAACCGAAACGGCCTGCACAGATCCGCTTTGGCGATCGCATTCAGTTGGGCGCGGACTGCGTGCTGCTCTTCACGTACGTCGATCCGGCAGAAGAGCAGCTCGAGCACTTACGACGCATGGAAACCGTGGGTCGCATGACGGCCGGGATCGCGCACGACTTCAACAACCTCTTGATGGTCATCCTGACCAGTCTGCGTCAGCTCGACGAACTCCACGGCGATGAACGTGAAGCAGTCGATGACGGACTCGCGGCTGCAGAACAAGCAGTGTCGTTGACCGAGCGGATTCTCTCGTTGTCGCGTCCGACCGCCGCGGAGAAACGCGTGATCGCGGTGGAGCACCTCATCGAGGAGACCGCCAAGATTTGCCGACGGATGTTGCCGGCGGGAATTCGTTTGGTTGTGACCTGCGAACGTGGGCTTCAGGTGTGGGGCTATGCCGTGGAGCTTCAGCAGGTGTTGATGAACCTGTTGATCAACGCGCGCGACGCCATGCCGGACGGCGGTGTGTTGCAGCTTCGGGCGCGAAAAGCCCGTACAAGCGAGGAGATTCTGGGCGGTGGCCCGGACCGGATCACCATCTCAGTCACCGACTCTGGCGTGGGAATGAACGAAACGACGCGACAGCGCGTGTTCGATCCCTTCTTCACCACGAAGGACCACTCCAACGGCACGGGGCTTGGTTTGGCGACCGCATTGGCCGCTGTTCAACGTCACGGCGGTTCGTTTCACGTTCGCAGCGAACCTGGCGAAGGCAGCACGTTTAAGATCTTCTTGCCGGCAGCAGACGGGTCGAAACAACGCGAACGAACCGACCCGCCATTGCGCACACCAGGGCGCGGACTTCTGCGCAAGGCTACGCGTGTGCTGGTGGTCGACGACGAACCTCTGGTGTTGCGCTCCACTGCACGTCAGTTGAAGAAGCTGGGCTACGTGGCTGCGACCTTTGGCGATCCTTCCGATGCCCTCGAAGCACTCACAGATGGCGCGTTCGATGCCGCCATCGTCGACCTGCACCTCGATGGCACAACAGCACTTGAGGTCATCCCGCAGATCCGAAACGTGAACGCTGACCTACCGATCTTGGTGTTCTCGGGGCACTGGACCGAACAACAAGGCAATACGCTTCGTCAGATGGGCGCGGCCATGCTCCAGAAACCGTGTACCGCAGACGGTCTGCACGGAATCCTGCGTCGACTGACCGGTGTCGCAAACGACGACTCGAAGTAGCTTACGCGCGGAAGACCATGTCCGCGGCGCGCAGGCGCTCGAGCAACGCATCGCCCATCGCCGACGCGGGCGTGAGAATTCCGCCCTCGCGATCACTCGGGTCCAACGCCAAACAGAGCGCCGACTCACCCAGCATCTTGGCTGTCTCACCGTACCCCGGGTCCTTCTTGCCCTCGACACGACCGCGCAGTTCAACCTCGCGACCGTCGTCGGTCTGACCCTTCGCGATGAGACGCACCACGAAGAAGCCGTTGTCGCGGTCTTCTTTGCTCGGACCTTCACCGGGATCGGGCAAACGCTTCTTGAGAATCTTGCGTGTGGGATCGAACGCGGCTGCAGCAAGGAAACCCGTCAGTCCACCGGCGACCATCGACGCCATGGCCATGCCGCGCGGTCCCTTTCCAAACGACATTCGCTCCGAGTAACGAAAGTCACGTCCGTACGGGTAGCCCATCAACGCGTTGGATCGTCGCACCACGCGGGTGTTGATCGCGGCCATCACAAACGGGCCCGTCCACATTCCAAGATCGCGATCCAACTTCACGCCCATCGCATCGTTCTTGTCCGGTCCGGAACGTTCGCCTGCAGGGTTGAGCGCGTAGGGATGCCCGAGAATCTTGCGCAACGCGGGTTCTTTTCGAACGCGTTCCGCGATCAGCATCATGCTCGCAACCGTTCCGCCGCTAAACCCACCTTTGGATTCGCCAGCAAAGAACTTCACCTGTCGCAACGTCGCGTCGTGTTGAGCACGCATCTCGCGGTGCATCATCCACGTGCCGATATCCGAAGGGATCGAATCAAACCCGCAGCAGTGAACGATGCGAGCTCCCGTTTCGCGGGCCCGATCGTGATGCTCCAACATCTCGCGAATGAAGGGCGTCTCGCCCGTCAGGTCGCAGTAGTCGGTGCCGTGCTCGACACATGCTGCGACCAATCCTGCGCCGTACTTCGCGTACGGACCGACCGTGGTGCACACCACAGACGCGTCGTGCGCAACACGATCGAGCGACGCGCGATCAAAACTGTCCGCGATCAAGATCGGCCAGTCCGAGATCCCGAACCGGTTCTTCAAATCGTCGCGAACCCCTTCAAGCTTGGACGAGTTGCGACCCGCCAACGCAATCCGAACATCCGAGTCGCGGTAGTGCTCCGCGAAGTACTCCGCGACGAGCTTTCCGGTGAAGCCGGTCGCCCCAAAAAGTACGATGTCGTAGGGACGGGAACGGTCGCGTTTGCGCGGAAGATTCATGGCCGCGATCTGCCACGGACGCTACTCTCCCGCCATGCGAGCTTGGATCTTGGTGGGGTGTCTGTTCGGAATCGCAGTGTTTTCGGCATGTGGTGGCGACGACGACGGAGGGGAAGACGCGGGCACCGATGCGACCGTGCGTGACTCTGCGCGTGACGTTCCTCGCGTCGACACCATGCCGACCGACGCCAACGTCAATCCCGACGTTCCCGTCTTGCCTTCGATGTTTACTGCCGAAGAGGTCGAGGGGCGTCCACCGATGGCCGTCACCACGCATATTCGCGCGTTCGCAAACGGCTCCAGCTTCGCGGTGTTCAACGGTTTTGTCGGGACGCTGCATCGCGTGGACTGTTCCGGCGACGCGTGCGCTGTCGAGCTGATCGTGGACGATCCCGTTCTCGCACCGGTGGTTGGAAACACGGTCGACTTTGACGGCGACTCGGACGAAGACATCATCGTCGCAGGGATTGGTCCCGACTTCGGACAGCTCGGTTCGCTCGGCGCGATGGAACTCTTCGAGAACGACGGCACCGACAACTACACGCGCACGCAGATTCTAGGCAACACCAAGCGCGCAGTGTGTGGCGAAGTCGGCGACTTGGACGGCGACGATGATCTCGACATCTTGGTGTGCGAGTTCGGCGAAACCGATGGTCGCTTTGGTTGGTTGGAAACCACCGACGCCGATCCGATCCTGCACACACTTCACGAGTTCACCGGAACCAGTCACGCCTGGCCGGTGGATGTCGATGACGACGGCGACTTGGATTTGGTCGAACTACGCTCGCAGCTGGACGAAGCGATCTACTTGTGGGTGAACGATGGAACCGGCGAGTTCTCGTTCCGAACCGTTTTCGATAGTCCGCAGCCCTTCTACGGATTGAGCGATCTCTTCCCCGTCGATATCGACGAGGACGGTGACACCGACTTCATCGTCAGCAACGGCGATGCGTTCGACGGAATCCCGCCCGACATGGATCCCGCGGAACTCCACGGTGTGGCGATTCTGGAAAGCATGGGCGACGGCAGCTTCGTGCACCGCGACATCCTGCGCTTCTGGGGCTGCTACGTGTCGCGACCTGCGGACATCGACCTCGACGGCGATCTCGACATCGTGGTCATGAACGACCAGGACCAAGAGCGCTTTCCCACCAATGCCGTGCTCAACGCGTTGTGGTTGGAGAACCAAGGCGGGTTCGTATTTGACGCGCACTCATTGCCCGAGGCGCCGGAGCGCGCAGAGACCTTTGATTTGGGCGATGTGGACGGCGACGGAGACATCGACATCCTCACCGGAAGCACGTTTGGCGACGAAACACCGTTGGTTTTGCTTCGGAACGGCCTGCGCTGAGCACGGGGAGCGCACTCACGTCGTCGCTTTGACCCCGGCTTCGACGCAGCGTTAAGATTACAGGCCCGCTTGGGTTGCGGGGACTTACGCCGAACGCTCGTTCGGCCGGATATATGAATTGGGGTTGGTTATGGTGAAGCGCTTAGGTCTGCTGGGATCTGTCCTGGCGGCGATGTTCCTCTTTGCTTGTGGTGGCAACGGCGGCGATCCGATGATCCCGTCAACGGCGTTTCTGGAGTTCGTCAGTGAACCCACCCAGAACCTGCGCTTTGGTGACACCGCAGAACTGACCGTCGCGTACTTGGCCGAAGGCGAAGTCGGCGGACCCATCGAGGGCGCCAACCTCGAGTGGGAGATCATCGGTACCGCAGGCGGCTCGAGCCTTTCGGCGTCGCAGTGCACCACCGATGGAAGCGGCCAGTGCACCATCCGCTTGGCGGGTGGCATGAGCGAAACCACGTTCCGCGTGCGCGTCACACCGCCCGAAGGCGACAGCATCGAGTTCATGATCGGTGTCGCGGACTTTGATGCCGGCAGCATCTTGGTCGAGTTGGCGTACTCCGGCGAGCGCGACTTCAACCCGATCGAGACCTTCCTCTACGACGGACTCGATTGTGGTTCGGTGGACATTACGTCGCTGCCGACCGCGTTGGCTTCCGCAGTTCCGGTTGCGCGCGTCACCGACCGACCGAGCTTCGCGAACGTCGAAGCGCGTGGTGGCTACAGCGTGCTGGTGATCGGCCGTGTGGCAGGCGAAGCGTTGGGCTTTGGTTGTACCGAAGACGTGACCGTTGCTGCGGGTGAGCAGACCACTGTCACCGTGACCCTCAACGACCTGTCGATGGAACCGCAGGTGACCGGTGTGTACGACCTGCAGAACCGGTTCGATTTCACCGAGGGACTCCCCGGAAGCGTGGGCACCGCCGTCGATATCCTGGACGAGCTGACGGATGACAACGACCTCATGGGTAACGCCGCGACAGAGGACTTTGGCCAAGACCCGGGTGCATTCGTGGTGGATTTCGCAATGCGTCAGACGTGCGCGTGGGAATGCGGCGCAGCTGAGACGTACGACTCCTGCGACCCCATGAACCATCCGCTGGGCGACATCTCGGGTTATTACCTCGACGTCCTTCGCGATGAGGACATGGCGAAAGGTCGTTTCGCGTTTGGTTGTGATGGCTGGTACCTCGCAGACGCTGCAGAGGTCGCGCAGGAATTCGTGAACGACCAACTCGAGGCTTTCCTGCCAGGTATCGTTTCGAGCCTGACCGTAAGCCTCGGCGATGTTGCCCGCGCGCTTAACGACGCACGCATCAACTCGCGTCTGATCATTTTCCCAGGCGGCGGAAGCACGCCGATGATGCGTCACGACCTCGACATGATGGAGGTCACGATCACGGACCTGGACGGCACGCCGATGACGTTCATGATCAACCTTCGCGATGCTGGTTTCCGTACGGGCACTGCGAGCTTCACAGGCACGCTGGACGGCGACGAGCTGCAGATCCCGATGCATCAGTTCGACGTGAACTTCGGAGAGCTTGTGCAGTACATCTACACAAACGCTGTCCTGCCTGCGCTCGGTTTCACGAGTACTGCGGAGATGCTGTCGGGCTGGATCGACTGTGTTGAGATCGCCACGAGCGTCATTGGCGTGATCGGGGATTCACTCACCGACATCGCCACGCTCACCGGGTGGTGTAACGACGGAATCGTCCTCGCAGGCGCGTTCCTCGACGACCAGCTCGGGAGCCTGGTCACCACCGAAGACGGAACGCTCAGCATGGCCGGCCTTGGAACCATGGGTGACTACAACGCCGCCAACATCGCGACGAGCATCAGCGACGGACAGTGGACCGGTAACTGGGGCGAACTCGAAGCCGCGGCGGAGTTCACCGGAACCTTCACGGGCATGCGATCGGGAGACGCGCCGCCCGCTCCTTAGCCGGTAATCAACGACGAACGAAAGCGGTCCTTCGGGGCCGCTTTTTCTTTGCGCAACTCGCACTTACCCTGACCGACAAATCGCCATGAAACAGCCGATTCTCGCCCTCTGTCTTCTTCCAGTCGCAGCAGCATGCGGCCCCTCCGCCGATTGCGGAGAGACACGCATGGTGGATCCCGTCAACGACGTTTGCGTCTGTCGACCCGAGTTCACGCAGGTCGGTGACCTGTGCATTCCGAACGATGAAGTCGATGCGTCAGTGGATGCCGGTCCGGATGCTCAATTCGATGCCCCCACCGACAGCACAACAACGCTCACCGTGGTCTCGACAGAGCCTGAGCACAATGATGTTCGCGTCGAACCCGGGAGCGCCATCACGATTACTTTCAACGCTGAAGTTGACATCGCCACGCTCAGCAACATTGCGTTGCGACTGAACGACGAAGACGTTGCATCGGAGACTACCTGGGACGCGCCCACGCTGACGGCAACCATCACCCCGGCAAACAGACTCGATCTGTTGAGCGACTATGAACTGACGATTGGCGCGGCCGTAGCCACGGAAACTGGCGTTTCACTCGGCGTCGACACCAGCGTTGCATTTCAGACGCGTGACGGTGAGTGGAGCGATCCCAGCCTGCTCGAGATGCGCGGCGACGACGCGCTACAGGCGCGCCCGGTTGTTGCGACACCCGCAAACGGTGGAGTGGTGTGTTGGCGCCAAGCAGACTCCCTATGGTGCTCTACGTACGACGAAGGCGAGTGGTCTGATGCAGAGACCGTCAGCACAGATGACTCCGTTCTTGATCCCACGATCGCCCGAGGTGCCGACGAGAGCGTGATGGTTCTTTGGCAACAAGGGAGTGAGCGCGAGATCTTTGCGGCACAACACAGAGACACATGGAGCGCAGCAGAGCCTGTCGGTGCCAGTGGACGCCCTGTGATCGGCGCCGATGACTCAGGTGGATTTGTTGCCGCTTGGACCGGGCTCAACCTGATCGGGGCAAGCCGCTTCGATCCGGACAGCGGGTGGATAGGCCTTTCGGAGCAGACGCTCACTGACTCTCCCGCCGAGCTTTCGTTCGCTGTTGGGGCCAGCGGCGACACAGTGGCGCTCTGGCGTGATGGCAGTCGATTTGGGGGATCGATCGTCGCGTCGCGCTATGTCGCGGCCGGCTGGACAGCGGTCGAGGTGCTCTCCCGTGCGACGGCAGACGAGGTCAGTGCACCGTCTGCCGTTTTCGACACAACAGGAGTTGCACGGACGGTTTGGACTGAGCGGCGGGATAGCACCGCATACGCTGTCGTCTTTGCGTCGTTCAATCCGGCAACTGGTTGGTCAGTGGGGCAGGAGATCGACGAAGCTGACGACTGGGCGTTGTTACCGGTCGTATCCAGGGGTCCGGACACAGTTCTGCTCACCTTCTGCATCTATCGCGACGAATATCGTGCCCGGCGCTTTTCACAGACGACAAGCTGGCGACCCATCGAAAGTGTCGGACCTGCCGCTGGCTGCGGCGAGGCATCAAGTGACGCTGGGGACGCTTTCCTCGCATCCCATGGAACTGACCGATCCGGGCGATCCATTGTGGTTTATGCGAACGGACTCACTGAGCTGTTCTGGAGTCGACGCACCGAACTCGGATGGTCAACACCTGAGCTTCTCGAAATGGGTGCTGAGCCGATCGGCAACGCGCGCATTGACGTACACCCATCCGGACGCGCGATTGCAACTTGGATTGAGAGCGACGGGACCCGCTACAACGTTTGGGCACGCGTGTTCGAGTGAGACGAGCCGCGCTTATTCTCCTCGTCGCGTGTGGTGGGGCGGCTCCGGTTGCTGAGGTTGAGCCTCCGCCCACGCCTCGCGTGGTCCGGGTGCTCACGCACAACGTTTGGATGTTGCCTCCGGTCAGTCGCGACAACCTCGAACGCGCCGCCGCACTCCCCGACACGTTTGCGGGTCACGACGCAGTCGTTCTTACCGAGATGTTCGACGCCGAAGCCCGCAACGCCATTGCTACCGCGATGCAAGAGCGCGGGTACCAAGCCACGCCTGTTCTCGGCGAGGGTGCACCCGATCAATGTGAGTCGCGTCTAGGTCCGATCGCGATCTCCACACCGCTGGGTCTCAACGGTGGCGTGATGATCTTCAGCCCGCATGCGATCGATGCACATGCGGAGAAGATCTTTCGCGACGAATCGATGCCCGACGGCGAACTGGGCGTGTGTCTCGGTGAAGACTGCTGCGCCGCGAAGGGTGTTCTCTACGCGCGCGTGCGCATCGAAGAACAGTGTCTGCACGTGTTTGGAACGCATCTGCAAAACCAGTCTCCGGCGATCGGTCGTCGGCGAGGGGACCCGGCAGCAGTTCGTCAACGACAGCTCCAGATCATCCGCGAGATGATCGACGAGGTGGACCGCAGCGCGTGTCCCGGCCCCGTGTTTGTGGCCGGTGATCTCAACCTCCAACCCCACGAACTTCCTGAAGCCGCGCAGATTCTCCGCGCGCACATCCCGGAGAACTTCGAAGGCCCGCGTTCGTGGGGAGACGATAACGCGTACTCGCAAAGCGACGAACCCGAGCACCTCGACTACGTCTTGGTTACGCAGGACTACGATCCGCCGCTCTACTCGCTCAACGAAACGCGTCGTTCACGAAGCACGCACGCGTTCACGCGGGGAACGGGCATCATCGGCATTCAACGCGATGGCGTCTTGGCGGATCTCTCCGATCACCATCCCGTTGCCGGACACTTCGAGTGGAGGGTTTCGTTGGGACGACACTTCGGTGTCGACCAAGCTCCGCCAAGCCTCCGAGCCACCCTCTGCGCAGACCTAAGCAACTGCGACCTAAGCGCACCTGCGCGGTGCTTGCAGAAACCGGACGCGAGCGGCTTCGCCTGCTTCTCCGCCCCGTAGGTCCGTGAAGCTGTTGCCCAGCCGAACAAGAGATGCGCATTGCGAAACTTAAACTGAATCTAAAATGAGTTGGCTCGGGTAGGAGACCGGAAAGCAATGTTCTCTGCAGGCTCCGAGCCTCACGTCTCCCACTAAAATTCAGATCCAGCTCCGCTGTCCGTTCTTTGCGCTGGACACAATCGTTGCCGCCAGGTGTCCTCGCTTGGGGACTCTCGCCCCCAAAAACGCGTGCGAAAGCTCGTGATCTCACCTGGTCCACGAGTTGCAACTACGGCATGTCAGGATGCTCATGAAACCCGTCACCGTCTTCGCTTTGGTTCTCTCGCTTGCTTGCGCCGGCGATTCCAACACTCCCCTCGACGACCTCAGCGTCACCTGCACGGGCAAGTGCGATGGTCTGGATTCAATCAAGTCGCTCTACCGCGACATTCGCGATTTGGATCTGACCGACCTCGGCGCGCGCGGAACCAACCTGGCGACCGACGCACTCAACGATGCGTTGAGCACCAGCTTTGTGGACGTCGATCTCGACGAGCCTCAAGCGTTTGGTCTCGCCGACACCGCAGCGTCCAACGAGTTGGTCGAAGACCTCGACGCACTCACCATCGGATTGCTCGAGCGATTCGGCGAAGGTGAGTTGAGCACAGAGGTCAACGAAGTTCGACGCGCACACCTGGCCGGCAGCGGCGACGAAGTCTTCGTCGAGTCGGGCTTCACCGTTCGCGCATCCCTCGAGCACGGGTTCAACATCGACGCCGACGGAATCGAAAGCTCGACGGTTCGCTTGGGTCTTGGTGGCGGAGCGATCTCAGGTCGCGTCATCGCGGCCGCCGAGCGAGGCCCTGGCACCAACGCCGAAGCGGTTCTCGAAGGTGTTCAAAGCGCGCGTGGTTTCGTTGCTCCTCGTGATATCTCCGAACTCCGCTCGATGAAGCCCGGCGAGGCATTTGCGCTTAGCGGCGAAGGCACGTTTGGTCTCAACCTCGGCGCCGGTGTTCCCATCGTGATCGCCAACGCTGGACCGGCCACGTACAGCTTGGTCGTCTCGGGTGCCCTTCGAGCGCAGATCGCTGGTCAACTCGACGTCCAAATGGTGCGTCTCAACGGCGACGAAGTTGTGGTCGACGTCGGAACCGAGCGCAGCAGCATTCGCTCGGCGCGTTTGGCCGTCAACGACGGTTGGGGTGTCTCCGGTCTTGTCGAAAGCGAAGTCACGCTCGCCGGACAGAACATCGACTTGGGTCGCGTTCTGGATCGCGCTCTTCGTTCGCGCCTCAACGACCGTCTCGACTTGGTCAGCGCCGAGTTCGAACGCACGGGTAGCTCTAGCCGCATGAGCGTCACACGCATCCGCTTCAACCTCGACTCCGGTGACGCGATGCTGGAAGACGCAGTCAGCCAAGCGCTTCGCGGGGACGTCCGACTCGCACAAGCCATGGCGCAACAAGGTGCCGGTGGCGTGAAGGTGGAATACGACCTCTCGCGCAGTGGTCTGTCGTCGGTGTCCCACGCCGGGCTCGACCTCTTCGGCATGCGCTTCTTCAACCGCACGGTCACCTCCGAAGGCGCCGTGCGCATTGCCACACCGGGTGGCGCACAAGAGCTGCTCTTCGACTCGCTTCATCGTGAAAGCGGTTGGCTCTTCGAAACGCACGGTCACGGCCGTATCGCACTCTCGGGTCTGCGCTTCGACATCGACGGTCAGCCGACCGAAAGCGAAGTGAATCTCTTTGTGCAGGTGCTCGAGGGCGACGACTTCATGCAGCGCGACACGCTGCTCGACCACCTCGACTCCCTGATCTACGCGGTTGGTGGTTCGCGCGCGCTCGACGCCATCGAAGGACCCGGCAACGATCTGCAGCGCTACGTTGAGACCACGTGTGTTCCGGATGGTCCCTTTGATCCTTGTCTCGAAGCTGTTCTCGAGGATCCCGAAGTCGTGCGTTTGCGTGCTGAGGCAGAGACCGCACTCGAAAATGCCACCACGATGCTTCCGCCCGAGCTTCGCGACGTTCTCCGACAGGCCGCTCAGCTGAAGATCGCGTCGCAAGCCACGCGTGAGCCCGCAGCTGCCTTGGTGGGACCGCCCACCGGCATCGTGTTGGACTACCGCATGGATGATGGTGGCGTCGAATCGTTGCTTGCCGCAGCCGACGGCGAAGCGCTGCGCGAAGCGGTGCTCGGTGTTCTTGCTGCAGCGCGCATCAACCGTGAAGACTCCGAAGCGGACATTGCTGCCGATCGCGAAGACCTGTCCGGCGACGACCGTCGTGCGCTCGACGCGATGGCCGCGACTTTCGATAGCTACGCCGACACGTACCAGCGCATGAGCGCAGTCGAGAACGCAGAGATCCTCGGACTGGGTGTCATCGGTGGCCAGGCGCTCGCGATCGAACTCAACGGATCGGACGACAACGCGGTCGCACGTTCGGTGGTCCAAGCGCGTGCCGAGGTCGTTCGCGATGCCTTCGACGCACTTCTTGAAGACGCGCGCGGCTTTGACCGCATTCGACGCGAGCACGTGTTGGGCTACGCGCTTCTGTCCATGCTTCCGACGCGAAACGTGGATGTACGCATCGATGTGGAGATGGACCTGAGCGACCGTTTCGCGCAGGACTACGACCACTACCGTGCGGCGGGTCAGGCTGGCTTCGACGCGTACGGGCACGGTCCGGGCGCTGCGCTCATCGGTGGCGGTGTCTTCGACGTCGATGAGTTGATCACCCTCGACTGATCCGAAAGCCGGTTCGGCGCGTTTCTGGCCGAAACGACCCACCTGTCGCGAAGCGGACCAACCAACCGTCGTCGCGGTAGCATGGCGCCGTGAAACGGGTGGGACTCTTCTTCTGCGCAGCGCTTGCGTTCGCGTGCGACCACGACCTTGGACCGCCACCTGCGGGCCAATCCATCTCCGGCACGTTGACGTACAACGGCGTTGTCGGCAGTGAGTTCGCGGATCCAGCGTTCCTGATCGTCGCGACAACCTCAGCCGACCCGGATGTCATCCCGCACGCGCTCAAAGTGATCCGCGTCGACGATCCCAACGTCGAGCTGGACTACGAGCTGCTCTTTCTCCCGAACGGCCGGTACTTCGTCACCGCGTCGCTGGTCGACATCGCCGACTTTGATCCGTTGACTGCACCTGTTGGCGCGTATCCGGACAACTGCGTGCTCACCGACATGCCGATGGGACGTTCACTCACCGTCGAAGGCGTGCCGCTGGATGGCATCGACATCACGGTGATCGACAACGTATTCGAGGACGAGTGCTTCTCGTCAGCAGTCGACCTCGCGCTCGATGAATGTCCGTCCGCAAACCGCATGTCGGTCGCACTCACCATCGAGTCGAGCACGCCTGCACCCACCGAAGGCGCAGACCGCTTGGTGCTTGGACTCTTCGACGAGTTCCCGCCTGCGGACGGTGCCGAACGAATCGTCGCACGCCCCGGTGACTTCGAGTTTGGTTCCGTATCCGGACTCAATGAGCGCGAACCCGGCACGTACTTCATTTACGCCTGTTACGACGTCGATGGAAACGACACCGAAGGCGTTTGTGGTGACGAAGACCGCTTCGCTGTCACGGACGTCGCGGTCGATCTCGCCGAAGACCTGATTCACCGGTTCACCGTCGATCTCGACGCTGGCTCGATCACGTTCGACGGCAGCGACATGCCGGACGAAGTCGCATGCATGCCCACATCCACTCTTTCGGTGGAAGTGACCGCTGCCACCGAGCTCATTCCCGAACCAGGCGACACGCTGAACATCACTGTGTTCCGCGAGTTTCCGGGCATGCGAGATCCCGACTTCCTCAGCCAAACCATGCCCACGAGCTTTCCCACACTGGTCGACGTTGCAGTCGATGCCGATGACTACTTCGTCGTCGTTTGCTTTCAGAAAGCCGACTCCACATCGGAAGCGTGCGCAGGTCCCGGCGACCGACTCGCATTCTTGAGTCTGACCGAGCAGGTTGTGGTCCCTGAAGACGACACGGTTCGCATCAGCATCGAGTTGCCATGACTCGCATCATTGTCGTTCTGAGTTTGCTGGTCACCTGGCCGGCGTTCGCGCAGTCCGAGACTGAAGCTCCCGACGCCGAAGCGGAATCCGAGGCCGAACCCGAAGCCGAAACCGAGCCCGAGGCCGAGGCCGAATCAGAGCCCGAAGCCGAAGCTGAAGCCGACACTGAAGCCGAAGCAGAAGTCGACACCGAAACCGAATCGGAGACGGAAACCGAAGCCGAAACCGAAGCCGAAACCGAAGACAACGACGGCTTTGAGACGCCGGAAAACGACGGCTTTGAGACTCCGGAGAACGACGGCTTCGAAACACCCGAGAGCAACGAAACCGATGGCACCGAACAACACGACGGCTTCGAAGGCTTCGAGACACCCGAAGGCGGCGAAGGCAGCGGTCTCGAAGGGTTGAGTCTCGAAGAACTCCTTTCGGTCGAGATCGTGGAGTCCGCATCACGCCGACAACAATCGATCCACGACGCGCCCTCCGCTGTGACCTTGGTTCCGCGTGACGTCATTGCATCGATGGGCGTCTACCAGGTTCCCGAGATCATGCGTCGCGTTCCCGGCGCACTCGTGTTGCGCACGGCCGCCAACTCGTACCGCGTTGTGCTTCGCGACGTCGGCACGCTGGTGAGCAACCGCGTGCCGCTCTTGCTGGATGGACGTCCGGTGTTCGACGGCATCACCAACCTTCCGTCGTGGCAGTGGCTTCCGATCTCCGTCGAGGAGATCGAACGCGTCGAAGCGATTCGTGGGCCCGGTTCAACACTTTACGGCGCCAACGCACAAGGTGGTGTCATCAGCCTAACCACGCGTCGTCCGGTCGATGCGGTGGGTTTCAGCGGACGACTTCTCGGCGGACTCAACTATCTACCTCCGGATGGAGACGACGGTGCCGTCCTCAACGCAGCAAGTGCCGGCTCTCTTGCGTACGGTGTGGCCAACGATGCTCGCACGCTCGGTGCTCGCGCGTCGTTTGGTTACCAAATCACACCCGAGTGGACGCGGCCCGAAGGAAGCGAACCCTTTCGACGCGGTCAGTATCGCTACCACGCGCGACTCACGTTGCAGTGGCACCCCAACGACGATACCGAAGTTCTTGCATGGACCTCACAAAGTGACGCCGAGCTCTTCTCGCTGACTGCGGGCGATCCAAGTTCCAGCGTGTTTCGCTTTCGCGAACAATCTTGGTCGGTGCGTGGTCGCACGCGGATTGCTGACGCACTGAACCTGCGCATCGAATACGACAGCGCCTACGTTCGCTTCACCACAAACGAGTTCGGCAAAGCCAGCCAGTGGCAACACGGACTTCGCATCCAGGGCGACCTTTCGCTCTTCGACGATCGGAGCCGAACCACGCTCTCACTCGAACTCGCGCGCTTGAACGTCACGCGACTTCCTGCGGTCACGCCCGAACGCAACACGTACAGCCTGGTACTGCAGGAAGAAGTTGTTGTTGTTGAGGACAAGTTCTTGGTCAGCGCTGCAGGGCGGTTTGATCTCGCGCGCTACGACGACAACGGCGGCATCGTCATTCGCTATCGCAACGCCAACCCACGCGTGTCGATGATCTGGCGTCCTGCACCGAATCACGACCTGCGACTCACCGCGGCAACGGCGTTTCGAACACCGAATCCGATCGAGGTGTCGAGTGGTGTACGCCGACCGCCGCCGGGACCCGACGATCCGCCGATTCCCTTCGTCATCCCAAACCCGCAACTCGTTCCGGAACGCGTGCGCTCGATCGAACTCGGATATCGCGGTGACCTCGTCAGCGATCTTCGAACCGAACTGGTCGTGTTTCTTCAAGAGACGCGCAACACGGTGTTGGTCACGTCCGCTGAAGCGCTGCCGCTGATCTATCAAAACACCGGTACCGTGAACCAAATCGGGTTCGAAATGGACCTGCGGTACTCACCCATTCCGCGTTTCTCCGCGTACGGGCACTACCGTTTTCTTCGCAGCGAAGCCGACAGCGAGACCCGCAACATTTGGCCGCGTCACGTCGGCAGCGTGGGTCTCGACGGTGAACTCGGCCAAGGCGTCACCCTGCACGCCGACTTCTCATGGGTGGTCGGAATCGCGCAGCAAGAACTCGGTGCGATTGAAGGCACACCGATCATCACCTCCGGCTTCGTGACGTCGAACAACCTCTACGACGCCAACCTCACGCTTTCGAAACGCATCCTGGAAGAGCGCGTTCGCGTGTTCGGATCCGTCCGCAATATCGGCGCCTTCTTTCGAGATCGAGCAGGGACGCTGCAAGGGCTGCCCGGCTTCTCCAGCCCCATCGGGGCAACGATTTTGGTCGGCCTTGAAGTGGAGCCCACCGGGGGATGAATCGACCCTCCCCGGAGCCCGTCTCAAGGTTGAAGATGGGTATCTCTGCGCGGTTGGGGGTGATCGTCCTCCTGCTGGTAGGGACAGCTCCGGTGTGGGCGCAGAACGTCGCTCCGAGTTTGCGCGCCGCAGTGATCGCGTCTGCGGTGGGATACGAGCGCTCGATTCGAGAAGGTGACGGACCGTTGCGGATCATCATCGCGTCCGACACTGCGGGTCAGCGCGACGGCGACACGATGCTCGACGCGTTTCGCGCCTTCGCATCACGTTCACGGATTTCGGGACGCACGGTCCAGCTCCGTCGCGCCGTTCACAACGGTGACGTGGCCGATACCCTCCGCGGTAACGCACACGTGGTGTACATCGCCAACGGGACCGACACCGCGACTGCGCGGCAGATCATCGCTGCCATGCAAGATGGGCAAATCGCGGTATGCGGCGATGGGAGTCTCGCATCGCGTGGCTGCGCACTTGGGGTAGAGCCTCATGCGAACCGTGCTCGCCCTGTGATCCATCTCGCGACTGCGCGTGGACGTGGACTGAGTTTCGAAGGTCGATTGCTACGTCTTTCGCGCGTGATTCAGTAAGGTATGCTCCCCGCGATGGAGAAGCCCAAGGTGCTGATCGTGGATGACGATCCCACCTCGATCGAAATCCTGGAGACTGCTCTTCGTGAACGTGGACACCGCGTTCTCACGCGCACGGAAGCGATCGGGACCTCCACCGTGATTCTGCGCGAGAAGCCCGCTGTGGTGTTGATGGATGTCGACATGCCGGCGCTCAACGGCAACCGCATCATCAACATGATTCGCAAGAAGGTGCCGGATACCGCATTCGTGTTGTGCTCGGGATTGCCTCAAGCGGAACTCGAAAAGCTCGCTCGCGAATGTGGTGCGCAGTCGGTTCGCAAGGGCGACCTTCGCGCCATCGTTCAGGTTGTGGAGTCCGCGCTCGAGTAGCTGGTGCGGATTCCCGTCACCATTCCGATCGCGCTCGCGTTCGCCGTCATCGGCGTCGGGATCTACCTCTACTTTCCCACGCAGCAGGAAACCGCTGCGCGCGATGCGTTGCGCATCAAAGCTACGCGCATGGTCGAGTTGGTCGCCTACACAATCGCGCCCTCGGTCGAGTTTCAAGACAACGATTCGATCACCGAAGTGTTTCGTGGAGCGGCGACGGATCCAGACCTGAAACACATCGCGGTGTTCGTCAGCGAACAACAGCTCAGCGTGTTTCCCGAAGATGCGGAGGTGACCTACCTCGGCGAAGCCCGCGATCCACTTGCGTACTTCGTGCCGGGAGCCCTGTACGTCGAAGCGCCAGTCACCACGTCTACCGGCGAGACCCCGATGGTGCTCGCACAGTATTCGACAGTCGCGATCGAGCAGGCCACCCAGAAAAACCGCATCGTCGCCGTCGCAATCGGGATCGCGATTTTCTTCGTCGGGTTGATCCTCGCGCTTCGCATCGAAGCGTTGGTGGCGTCGTACAAACGCGCACGAACACGAGCCGAAGCGGCCAGCCACGCCAAGAGTCAGTTCTTGGCCAACATGAGCCACGAGATCCGAACACCGCTCAACGGCATTCTCGGAATGGCCAGTCTGCTTTTGCGAAGGCGACTACCACCTGAAGAACGACGCTTCGCCAAGTCGATCGAACGTTCAGGACAAACGTTGCTGCACCTGGTCAACGACATCTTGGACTTCTCCAAGATCGAGGCGGGTCGCTTCGAGTTGGACTCGGTGGTGTTCTCACTGCCCGAAACACTCGACGACGTTGTCGAAGCGCTTTCCAAGTCTGCCACCGACAAGGGCATCGAGTTGGTGAGCCATCTCGAAGATAACGTTCCCGAGTGCGTGGAAGGCGACGGCCTTCGCGTGAAGCAGGTCTTGATGAACCTCGTCGGTAACGCCGTGAAATTTACGGACGACGGCGAGGTCGTCGTGCGTGGACGCTTGGCCGAGTCGACCGAAGGTCACGTGCGAGTCCACTTTGAAGTACGTGACACCGGTATTGGGATGACACCCGAGCAGAAAGCACGCGTGTTCCAGTCGTTCACGCAGGCTGACGCGTCGATGGCGCGACGCTTTGGTGGCACCGGCTTGGGTCTGACGATTGTCAGTCACCTTGTGGAGTCGATGGGCGGCGAGCTGCAGGTCGAAAGCGACCTGGGGGAAGGCAGCACGTTCTCGTTCTCGCTGCCCTTCGCGATCACCGGAGAATCGGCGACCACCGGCGCGGTGTCGTTGCTCGCAAAGCGACGCGTCCTTGTGGTCGACGACAACGAGACCAACCGCCAGGTGCTTCGCGAACAAGTGAATGCGTGGGGTGGAAACGCCGAGGTTGTCGATGCACCGTCTGCGGCACTTGAGGCGCTGTCCTCGGCGAACGACGCAGGCACGCCCTTCGACTTGGTGCTGCTCGACTTCACGATGCCCGAGATGAACGGGTTGGAACTGGCGCGTGAGATCGGAAAGAGCGACAGCGCGCCGGTGATGGTGATGCTCAGTTCGGGTACGCCGAGCAGCGCAGACATTCGCGATGCGGGAATCTCAGGCTACGCAGCCAAACCGCTGCAGCGGCGCGCGTTGGAGCGAGCGCTTCGGTCTGCGCTTGGTCAAGGCGAACAGGACGAGACGCGCATTCCTGACCGCGTCAGCGTCGATCGTGGAAAGCTACTCGTTGCTGAAGACAACGAAACAAACCGCGAGGTCATTGAAGCCATGTTGGCGGTGCTTGGGTTCTCTGCGGTGATGGTGGAAGACGGTGCACAGGCGGTCGAAGCGATGTCGCGCGCCGATGATGTACGTGCCGTGTTGATGGATTGCCAGATGCCGAACGTGGATGGGTACGAGGCGACTCGACAGATCCGAGCGCAAGAGAAAGAAGGGACGCGCATCCCAATCATCGCGGTTACTGCGCACGCACTTCCGGAAGAAGAAGCCCGCGCCACCGAAGCGGGGATGGATGCATACGTCACCAAACCCGTGACGCTCGAAACCTTGGACGCGGCTCTCTCGAGTGTGCTGGGCGAAGAACCCGGACTTGCCGTGCAGAGCGTTGCGGATGCGCCCGACACCGATATCGATCCTGCTGCGATTGACGCGCTGCGCGAGCTTGGTGTGTTCGACAAAGTGCGCGCGACGTTTGAGCGTGATGCTGCAAGCCTGGTCGGCAAGATCGAACAGGCGATGATCGACGTTGATGTCGACGCGCTTCGACGGGCTGCACACACGCTCAAAGGCGCCGCTCGTTACGTGGGTGCGGTTCGCCTCGCAGCGTTGGCCGCAACGATCGAGTCGAGTGCAAAAGACGAAGACCTCGCCACTGCCGAGGTGTCCACGCTCGATCTGGAGGAAACGCTCGAGCAAGCACTGAGCGCGTTGCGTGCCGAAGACGGGTGAGGAAAATCTCCTAATTGTGAACTGGTGAAGCGATCGGCGATCCTTCGCGCATGGCGAAGGTGAAATTCGAGAGGCACACCAAGGATGTTCGCGTTGAAGTGAAGACTTCGCATCGCGTCCGGAAGATCGAGGCGCCGAAAGGCAAGCGACATCCAGGACTCGGTCACACCGCTCCGTCCACCATGCACGACGACGCGCGCGCAACCGACACGTCGCCCTTTGGCGGCCCGCTTGGCGCGAAAGGAAGCACGCGTACCTGGTTGGAGCGCAAGCGCAGCATTTCTGGTTTGTGTCCTGCCTTTGTGTTTCACGGCAAGTACACGTTCACGGTTTCGTTCTCGTTGCGCGACAACCGACTGATCGCGCTCGACGAAAAGATGAAGGTGGTTGCGCAAACCGAAGTCCCGCGGCGTTCGATCGATTGGAGTCGACTGCTGGCCGACGGAGTGAACGCAGAAGCGATCACGCGCCGGTTGTTTCGAGACACATCGGGCGGTGCGTACTTCTTCGTCGAAGACGATGGCCGGATTGTGATCCCCACCGCCGAGAACACGATGTGGCGCGTTCGCCTCAAGGACGGGAAGTTCAAGAAAGAGAAACCGTTCGACTTCTATCCGGCAAACGGAGGTCCACACGAGGGTCGAAGGCTGCCTACGCCAGCGTACGGTGCTCAGGTTTGTGCAGACCACAACGTGTGTGTGGGCGTGCAGATACCCCATCGCGTCATTGCGGCGTTGCCCACGTTTGAAAACGAAGACAGCTATTGGTTCGCGACCAACTTGGGATTGATCGGTGTCGTGAAAGCGCCACCCGATCCCTCAGCGACCTACTTCGACCTGAACTCGAAAGCCGACAACCCATGGGCGCGACATGCGCAGGACGAACAGATCCAGAACTCGTTTGCCGTGGGCAACAAGGGTTGTTTTGTGGTGTCCGATCGCGCGCTGTATCGGCTGACGTACGAAGGTGGAAGGATCCATCTCAAGTGGCGTCACGAAGTCGCACGAACGCCGACGGGTGAACCGAAGCCAGGCCATGTGGGTGTAGGCTCAGGAACGACGCCGACGTTGATCCGGGACAAGTACGTCGCGATTACGGATGCGGCGGACAAGATGCGTTTGATCCTGTGTTCGCAAGATGCAGGTGCGCATGGAAAGCCTAAGCACGTGCAGTCCATCGTGACGTTGGACGGGAGTTCGCAGAGCGCTTGCGAGAACTCGCTCATTACCTTCGACAACTATCTGATTCTCGGAAACACGTGGGGCTACGTAACGCCGTTTGAGCGCAAGAAGCGTGATTCGGGCGTGTTGGGTATCGAGGGGTACGAGATCGTTGGTGGCGGCAAGCTCAAGAAACGTTGGGACTCGAAGATCAACGTGATGAGTGCACCGCCGAAGATCGGTCGGGCGAACGCGACGATGTACGCGTACACCACCAACAAGGATGGTGATTGGACCATGTTGGGCATCGACCCGTGGAGCGGTGATGTGATCTACCGCGGAGTTGTGTTCAACGACGACGATCGCGACAACGACAACGCGTGGGGGACCATGAGCATTGGCCCGAAGAACCAGCTGTATATCGCGCAGTGGTCAGGAATGCTCCGCATCCAGGATAAGTAGGGGCTTGGGAAGACGCCTGCGCTTGCCGTCTCACCAGCAGCCGCTTGGGAAGAGGAAAAGGAAGAGGAACGGACCGCGAGGTCAACCGCCCATTCCTATTCCTCTTCCTTTTCCCAAGTAGCTGTTCGAGCGAATAGGTATCGCGCTGGAAAACAAGCGGATTCGCTTCGAGGCTCGGTAAACGAGTTTACCTGTCCCCAGGATTTACTCTTCTTCGCTCTTCGATTCCGCGGACTTGTCCGGACCATCCTCCGGATCATCTTCCGGCTTCAGTGGGTTGTGCTCCGCTGAACGCAGCGTCAACACCAGCAACGCCAATACGCCCAGGATCAACACAGCCCACAACAAGATGTCTTTCCACAGATCGCGGCTGTACGCGCTCGGTGGTTCGTACTGCGCGTTGTCGCTTAGCTCACCGAGTTCGGCATCCACTGCACTCACGCTGAAGATCAGATCACGCGCACTCGCGAGCTCGTACACCGGACGCTCGGCATCCAACGCACCGACGAGAATCTCGTACTCACCCTCAGGCGCAGGCATGTAGAGCGGCGTGGTCGGATAGCCGAGTTCGACGTTGAGCTCGCGCAAAGGTGCGTCGTCCCCGTCACTGATGATCAACTCCAGCGAGGTCAGCCGCGCGCTGGACACCGACAACTCCAGCGCCTGGTTTCGAGTGTCGGGTCGTACAACCAGGCGACCGGTCGCCAAGATGTACGGTTCCTCGGTCCACTCCGCGACGCCGAGCAACGTCACGTCGCGATCGACGTACTCCGCTGGCGGCGTGATCGTGACGTACTGCACGAAGAGCGGCGCTGCCGGCAAGGGCACTTCGTACCGGGTCGCGGGTAGCGCGATGTCCAAATACCCGTCTTCTGGCTGCTCGTAGGGTGTACCCGTCAGCGTCCGCTCCACACCAACGACCTGCGGCGCACCTTCAATAAACGCCCACTGACGATTCTCTGCGTCGACAATGCGCAGGTCGTTGCGATCTGGATCCGCCGCAGCGAGCGTCTCGGGCAAGGGCACCACACGAATCAACCCCTCGGGCGACGCAGGAACGGTCAAACGTTGGCTGTGTTCGTAGGCCCGTCGATCCACGGGACGACCGGGATGCATCGCAAACGCCAACGCTGGCGCCGGATCAAAGTCGGGATTGCGTTCCAGCGCGCCGAGCTCCGCGTTCGGAATGTCGCGGCCCGAAAGCGCTCGACCGGCAAGCACCGATGCAATTCCATAGTCCGGTTTACGCGCGCGACCGCCGCCAAAACGCAGCACCGCACCGAAGTCGTGATCGAAGATCAGCGCGGGCTGACGAACGACACCCGTCAGCGTGAACTGCGGAACCTCTCCATCCTGCGCGTGCACATCAACTTCCAGCACCTCGCCGTTTGTCGTCTGCACTGGGATTTCGAGCGACTCGGCTTCGGGGAGATCCGCCACGCGAAAGATGTCTTGGTTCCCCACAATGCGCTCGCCGTCGCCGGTCGCATCGCGCACCGTCATGCTCACGTGGAAGGTACGCGCCGAGGTTTCGACAACCAGACGATCCGGAACAAACCCACGAGGACGCCGCAATCGAATCGTCGTCACAGCGCCTCGTGTGCTGCGCGAGAGTTCTTCCAAGGGCAGCTCGAGATCCTGCGGATCGACCGGCTCCGCGCGACCGATCAGCTGAAAGGAGGGTTCGACGTAAAAGCCATCGCCTTCGATCTCCACGACGATCCGCGACGCATCCGTACTCGGAATCGTCAGCTCCGATCGCTCTGCGCGCGGACGCGGCAGCCGGAAGATTGTCCCACGCGCGAGCTCGCGTCTCAGGGTTCCGTCTTCGTCGGCTGCGTGAACCACGACACGACGCACGAAACGCGGTTGCGTTCCGCGGATCGAGAGCGTCCACCGTTCACGCTGGGACGCCTCCGAGGGAAGCCCAATCGTGTAGCGCTCAACCATCCGTGAAGGTCCGCCTGCAACGGGACGCTCAACGCGCTCGGCCTCCAAAATATCGAGCGCATGCATCGCAGCTGGAACGTCTTGCGCGCGACCTTCGGCGTCCACGTAGTAACTGACCTCACGCCCGTTCTGAAACACGCGCAGGTCGGATAGATCCGGTCGACACCCCGCGATCACATCTGCTGTGAGCGGCAAGCGAACGAGTCCGACGTGGTTGGATCGAATCGCCGCTTGTTGCGGATAGAGCGATTCAACATGCGGGGTTTGTGCCGACGCCAACAGCGGCGCCGCCAAACAGACGAGCACAAGCAAAATGCGGCGTGCCATGACTACTCCTTGTCGCCGGCAAATACGAAGCGCCGGTAAATGAACGAAACTGCAATGAGCGAGAGTGCGAGTCCGACGAGCGAAGCCACGCGCCAGAGGTCCTCGAGGTTGCCCAGGTCGTAGAGGAAAACTTTGAGTGCTGTGATCGCGATGAGCGTGGTGCCGAGCGCGCGAAGCGGACGAATCACGCGCCAGATACCCAGCACCAAGAGCCCGATGCCGTAGAGCGCCCACGAGATCGAGAGCGTCAGGTCACGTGCAGGCACGCGGTCGAAGGGAAGCTCGAGCGCGCGACCTGTGGAGAACGCATCAACGATGGTCAGGTTGACCCAAACGAAGCCGATGAAGATCGCCGCCATGGCTACAGCCCCGGTCAGCAGGTTGCTCTCGCCCAACACTTCGCTTTCCCACGAGCGACGACGTTCGCGATCGAAGCGATCCAGGATGCGCGAGCCGAGCACGAACGCGACGACAGGAACGAGGTAGGTGTAGGCGAGCCAGTTGAACACCGGGATGCCCGAAGGCGGGTGATATGAGAGCACCGCGGGGTTGACCGTGAGGCGCACCGTGACCGCTGCGAAGAGCGCTAGGCTGAGCCACTTGAGTCCCGGGTGATCGACGCGACGCCAGAGCATCAACACCGCCAAGCCCTGAACCGCCCAGGCGATCGTGACCCATTCGTTGTTGAGCTGCATCGGGATCGCCGCGGTGATGAAGCCCATGGCCGCCACAGCCGGCCACACAAACGCCGTGCGTCGTGCAGACTCGTCAGGCGGACCAATACGCTTGGAAGCGAACGCGACGCCAAGCGAAACGACACCGAACGAGAGTGCGGCAAGCCCGTCGCTCGAACTTCCGAACGCTTCACGGTAGGTCATGAAGTACGCCGGGAAGAACACGATGGGCGCCATCGCTGCGGTGCGCCAGATCCCTGCGCGGTCGCGCATCGTCGGTAAGAGCAACGGAGACGCAGCGAACAAGAGCAGCAGACCGAGCACGCCACCAAGCGTGACGCTCACGTTCTCGACAGCGGCACCGCCACCGACAAACGCAATGGTCGACACGGCCGCACACACCAGCGTGGCTGCAAGCCAGCGCGAATCACCGAGTCGAACGGAAGGCATGATTCCGAGCAACGCGAAGATCGCCAGCGCACCAAACGCGAGCAGCGGAGTGATCGGTGCCATCGCACCCGTCAATCCAGCCATCTCAAAGCTGGTCAGGTGCAGCAACGCGATACAAGCAAACGCCGCGACACCGTGGTTGGAAAACGCGATGTGTTGCTCGCGCACTTTGCCGAGTGCAGGCCACTGAAGCGCGGCGCCGATCAGCATGTAGGCACCCAGGAAGAACGCTTCGGAGGGAAAGCCGACGCTGGTTCCACCGGCGAGATGCACCGTCGACAGACCGATGGCGAACATGACCGGTGCTGCGATGCGCGCCCACACCGTGAGACCGAGTTTGGTCTGACGGATCAAGGCGATTGCCGAGAACGACCAGCTTGCAACAGCCGCCCAGACGGGAACAGGACGCACCGCGGATGCCGCAAGCATCAAGAGCATCGACCCGAACGCGAACAGACCGCCTGCAAAGTGAATGTCGCGCTGTTCATCGCTTGGGTTTCGCTCCGCGAAGAAGTGCAGCGGGACGAGCACCAACGCGAGAACGCCAGCGAGTTCCCATGCAAGCGCGACCGTGATCGTGTTCGCGAGAACCCACGCACCGATCACGGCAACCGATGATGCAGCTCCCGCGATCGGCATCCACGGAAGCTCGTCACGCTCGCTCATCCAACAGGTGCCAGCGCACAGGGCAGCCAGCAACAAACCCACCGGCCACAGCGCAGGACCGATCGGTGCTTGAAGCGCAAAGAAGAGCGAGAACACAAAAGGGAAGAGCGCAGCGACAACACGCGTGAACTTCCAGGTCGCGGTTTCGTCGTCGCCTGCCTTCGGGCGCGCAAAGACTAGGTAGAGCACCGGGAACACAGCCGCGATGCCCATGCCGATCGCCAAGCGATCGCCACCCATGCCCATGCGTCCGCCGATCCAGTAGAGCTGGTAGAGCGTGGTCACAGCGAGTGACACCGCAGGCAGGAACGACCACTTGCGAGCGCGCGCAGTCATGATCAGACCGCCGTTGAGCAACGCCAGGTAGGTGAAGAGTTCGATCGGACGGTCTTGTCCCGTCGAGAGCAACGCAGGTGTGGCAAAGCCGCCGAGTAGACCGAGGACGGCAACGGGTGCTGCGCGTCTACGTACCGCGAGGACACAGCACGCGATCGTGACGACGATCATCCCGCCAAACGCGACGCCTGTAGGGACCAGGTGGTAGAGCGCAGACGACGCCCAGAACGAGAGGTAGAGAATCGCGCCGCCTGCACCAGCCAACCAGTCGCCGAGCACGCGGTAGCGCTCTCGAAGCGGGACTTCGGCTGCGAAGATGCAGCCCACACCGAGAACGATTCCGATGATGACGCGTGCGGTCTCGCCGATCAGACCCGTTTCGATCGAGTACTTGAAGAAGTAGACGGCGGCGACTGTGAGCGCGAGTCCACCCAACGCGGCTGCACCGCGAACACCGATCCACTGCTCCCAATCGATCGCCGGCTTCTCCGGCTCCGGATCGTGCGGCGGTGGTGCAGGCGGTTCGTGCGGAGGATCCTGCGGCGGACCTTGCGGTGCTTGCGGTTGTTGCTGCGGTTGTTGTGCATCCCAGGCGTCGAGAAGCGACCCCTGCTTGCCAGAGACATGCGGGTGAACAACGGGCTCTTGCGGCTGCGCTTCGGCAACAGGTTCGTCTGCCGTATCGACAGGTGCGTCTGCCGTGGGTGCGTCTGCACCGGGTGTGTCCTGCGATTGAGGATCGGTCTGGGGATCAAACGCTTGAGCGTCCGGCGGCACAAAGACAGGTACGTGCTCGTCCTCTTCAGCTTCTTCTTCCTCGTCCTCGGGTGCTTCGTCCTCGTACTCGGCTGCAACGCGTACCTTCGGGAACGCGCCTTGATCGATCGCGCCCTGCACGTTGGTCGCCCAACCCTCGAGTTGGAACACGCGGCTCTGCAGCTTGATGTAGTTGGCTTCGAGACCCGCCAACTGAGCTTGCAGTTGTTTGATGCGCCCTGAGCGCATCGCCCAGATGATCAGCGCGATCAGGCCACCGATCATCACGATCGGTAGAAAGCACACGAAGAAGAAGACAAGCGACTCGTCCATCCAGCCTCCAGCGCGCGTGTATTTGCACGCATCGCGCCGAAGTCAGACGTCCCGGAATTCTTTGACTATTTCCGATGCTCCGCGACCGTTTGAGCATCGTTTGGTCACAGGATGGTCATCAGATGTACAAACGCGAACCAAGCTATGCATCACGAAGCGCGCACTGCCACCGTCAGTACACACCAGGTCCGTGTGGGGACGTAGTCCGTACGGACCCACACCTGCCCGAAAACCTGCTGTTTCTTCCGGCGTTTCTTCAGAGACGTGCTGTGACGCTAGCAGGCACGCGTACGAGTTTGCTCTGACTGTCGACGCACACGAGTTGAACTTCGCCTTCGATGAGCAACTCGTGACCACGGTACACGTTCTGCTGAAAGTGCAGCCGGTACTCGCTCTCGGCGCGGACTTCCGTTCGGATTTCGATCGTGTCGCCGAAGACCGCGCCCTTCTTGTAGGTGAGCGCGGCCTTGTACACGACGAAGCCAATCCCGTCTTCGTTTAAGAGCCGAACGAGCTCCGCGGTGCCCAAGACATGCTCGCGAGCTCGTTCGAAATACTTGAGGTAGTTGGCGTGGTAGACGAGGCCCGAGTGGTCCGTATCCTCGTAGTAGATCTGCACCGAGTGCTTGTGCACATGCAGAGGCTAGTTCAATTCCTCGGAGGATACGGGTTGTTTTTGGGCAGGTGTGGGTCCGTACGGACTACGTCCCCACACGGACCTTAGATGTCCAAGCTTTGGATTGCTGCAAGGACGTCTTCTTCGTGAGGTGCAAAGTGGGCTTCGTCGCCACCGGCTTCGACCAACACCACGTTGCGTCCGGTGACGAACACCGTGGCCCAGTAACGATGCGGTCGTCCATCGCGCGCTGTGGCCGCACGAATTTGGATTCCTTCCACGCCCGAGTTGGTAGCGATCTCTACCCGCTGCGTTGCGCCGTAGCGGGCACGCACTCGCGCATCCAAGGCTGCAGCCCAGAATCCCAAGTCGCCGTTGGGGCGTCGGTTTCGGTACGTGTTCACACCCACCACAACACCGTCCGCGTTGGTGACTCGCAAATCGTACTCACCGTCGACGCGAACAAAACCGCCAGGCACATCCATCGTGGGTCCACATGCGCTGACTGCGAGAGCCAAGATCATCAGTAGCTTCTTCATCTCAGTTCTCCAGATTCATGAGGCCGTCGAGGCCGGTTTCGTTGAGCCACTCGATGGGCAGCCGGATCGAACGAGGTTGCGCAGGTTCTTCGGGCGGAGGCGCAGCTTGTTCGGCAGCACGCTCGTTGACGTCCACGGTGACGGTCGACCACGCGACTTGCGAACCCAGGAAACGCAAGCGTCCACGTGCGGCGTCGATCTCACGCGCAAGCCGTCCGAGTTCGGTTTCAATGCGCAACACTTCCTCGAGGTTCGTTGTGCGTTCAAGCAACGCACGCATGCGCTCGTGCAATGCAACGAGACTGGCGATGCGGACTTCCAGGTCGTGGTACTCCTCGGACACGTCCTGCACCTGCACTTGGCGGCCGGACACTTCGCCGACCTGTTCAAACGCGTGCATGCTCTCGTGGAACTTTTCGGACGGGACACGCACGACAACTTGACGGTTGCTTCGGTGTGACAGGTAGCCACCCAGCTGAAGTGTGCTGGCGACAATGCGGTCGATCGCAGCCGTGGCGCCGTCGTGTTCCACCATCAGCGCGAGTTGCGCGGTGTAGATCAAGCGCAGTCGCTGTTCGCTAGGAACGGGTAACGCGGTCGGTGCGTCGGGGCCTACAACCGGCTCAGTCGAGGCTTGCGCAGAATGCCCGGGAGAAATCGGCGCTTCCGCACTCGCCATATCTCCGGCCATCTCTCCAACCGTTGCGCCGCCCATGTCGACGTCGCTCGGCGCCTCCATCGCGTACGACGCGCCCCCGCAACCTGCGAGGGCAACCATCAAGAACAAAGCTCTCATCTCGTCTCCTCCGAGGGATGAACGAGGCAAGACGCGACGACTTACACGACTCGGTGAAAAAGTCGGTCACGTTTTAGAAATGGGGTGTTTTCTAGAAAGTGCCGACGAATCGACGGTTTTGAGAGCAGGTCCGGTGAACTGTTAAACGCGTCCCCAGGATTCACTCGCAAGGTGCCGCGAACTTACTCGCAGGGTGGAAGGGTTTCGAGGGCTTGTTGGAGCCACTCGGCGGCTGCGTGCAGGTACTCCTCGGTCATCGATGCGGAGTCGACTCGCGTCACGGTCGTAATCTGAAAGCTGTCGCCTTCGCGCTGCATTTCCAAGGTCGCATCCAAGTCGTACTCGCCGGCTGCAGTAAACGTGCAGCGATGTCCTGAACACTCGAACGCGTCGTCACCCAGCATTCCGATCTTGCTTCGTAAGTTGGTGGTGAGTTGGGCAAGCCGCGCCGTTCGGTCAGCTCCGCACAAGCGCACTGCATCACGCACCATGCCGTCTTCGCCGGTTCGGGGATCGGCTTCGTCACCTTCGGCGACTTCGTTGAAGTGCTCGGCCCAGGCCACCGAGTCCGCGGCGTAGTGCTCCAACCCTCGGTCCAACGCTGTCTGCATCCAGGCTTCATCGAGCTGTGGACCAAGCTCGGTTGTCGGATCCTCATCTCCCGTTGTCGGTTCCACGGGTTCCGACTCTGCAGGACAGCCGAGAAGAAACCCTAACACCAAGGCGATGCGCATGGCCCCTCATACCGCGAGTTCGCGTTCGTGCCGAGCCTCATGCATCATTAAGGTATGAGGGGATGGCTTGCTTGTGTGGTTCTTCTGGGGGGGTGCAGTCTGCTGGCCAACCCAGACCCCGATGAACTCGGGGGCGATGGGTTTGATGCAGGAATGATCGATGCCGACGGCATCGACGCACCGGACTTCGATACGGGACCACGACCGGACACGGGTCCGATGCCCGACACGGGTCCAATGCCTGACACAGGTCCAATGCCCGACACCGGTCCGATGCCCGACGTGGGCATGCCCGATGCACGCCCCATCGATGGTGGATGTATGCGCGATCCGGTTTGCGAGGATGGTCAGATCGTCACCTGTGAAACGGTCAGTCCCTGCGAACTCGGTTGTGCTCCCGATGGATCGGCCCGATGCGCCGTCATGATCCCGTCCAACGTGGCGGAGGATCTCTGGCTTGCCGACGCTCGTGATTGGACCGTGAACGATCCAGGCGAGATCGTGGTGTTCGATACTTCGGTTTGCAGCTCCGGGTCCGCCGACACGCGTACGGTGTCTCAGTCCGATGGTGGTCCCGAAGTCTGCGTGGTGCAGGTCGGTAACTTCCGCGTCACCAGCAACACTTTTTTCACTGCACGCGGTCGACGTCCGCTTGTGATCATGGCGACGGGCGACGTCGTCATCGAAGCCGATGCCGCTCTCGACGTGAGTGGCTTTGCAAACTTGCCCGGTGCTGGTGGTGGCAACGGTGCTGGCGCTGTTTCGATCGGCGACGGCGGCGGAGCGTCACCAGGGCTTTCGGGTGAGGGCGAAGACTTCACGTTCGACAACGGCGGCGGAGGCGGTGGCGCATTCTGCGGCGCAGGTGGCGACGGTGGTGAAGGCGGCACACTCGAAGGCGGCGAAGGCGGAAGCGCAGTACCCACGAGCTTCTTGATTCCGCTTGTGGGTGGAAGCGGCGGTGGTGCCGGACTTGGCGCCGGAACCAACATTGGCGCTGGTGGTGGCGGCGGTGGCGCGTTGCAGATCAGCGCGCTTGGAGAGATCCGCATCGAAGGCTTCATCCTCGCCGGCGGCGGCGGAGGTGGAGGCGGTCGTGCAGGTTCCGGCAACTGGGGTGCTGGCGGCGGCGGCGGATCTGGTGGCGGCATCCTCTTGGAAGCACCCAACGTCACCCTGGTTGCAGGCGGTGCAGTCACGACCAGCGGCGGCGGCGGAGGCGGCGGCGGCGGCGGCTTCGGCGGCGGCGGCGGCATCAACGGCGAAGACGGACAAGACGGTGCACTCACGCTCGGTCAAGCCGCAGGTGGAGCCCGCTCCAACGAACGCTACGGCGCTGACGGTGGCGACAGCGGCGGCGGCAGCGTGCTCGATGGTGTCAACGGCGACAGCAACTTCCAAAACAGCGCCAACGGAGGCGGTGGTGGCGGCGGTGTCGGCTGCGTCGTGTATCGCAACCTCGAGGGCACGCTCCCACCCGGTGCACGTTCAGCAACGAGCGGACGCATCGAACCGAGTCTTCAGAACGCGCAGATCAGGTTGCGCTAGCAAGGAACTGTTCGACGTCACGCCGGATGGTTGTGGCGTCGGCACGCCCGCGCTCGAGCGTCTGATCGACCGGCGCGTGCTCGGTGTAGTCCCAGCGACTAATCGGCAACTTGGTTTGCGGCGCGATGTAGTAGCGGTGTCCTTGCGCGCCGATCTGCGAAGGATGATGCGGGCGCGTCAGGATCACGAGATTGCGCTCGATGCCGGGCGTTTCCTCGGCGAGAAACGCCGGAGCGTTGTCGACCATGCTCCCGTCGATGAGTTCGTGCGAACCAAAGCGTCCGACCGGTGTGAACGGTGGTGTCGATGACGAGCTCAGAATCAGCTCAACCAACTCTTGTGGGCTGTCGCACTCGCGCGCATCCCACGCGCGCATTTTGAACCCGAGCTTCTGCGGGTAACTCGGATGCACCATCTTGGGTTTGAGTGCCTTCTCCAGCTGGTACACCCCCAGACCGGCAGCGATTCCCAACACACCACGCGCACGCTTGGGGAACGTCGCGCAGATCATCTTCACCGGAAAGGGCAGCGCCTTGAACTTCTCAAAGCCGCCTTCGCTTAACGCGTCCATCACGGTTGCGCGGTAGATGTCGTTGTGCGGAAAGGGTCGTTGGCCGGCCAACAAGCGTCGAAAGCTGAAGTGGCCTTTCACACCGACGCGCTGTTTGGCGAAGAACTGACGTGCGCGTTCGGTACGGCCGATCAACACCAGCGTCGCCATCGCAGAGCCCGCGCTACATCCGGCTACGGATCCGATGCGCGGCTCGAGTTGCTCGATCCAATCTTCGAGAAGTCCGACCTGATAGAAAGCGCGGCTTCCTCCGCCGGCAAAGGTGATCGCCAAATCGCGCATCGCTGCAAGAGATAGCGGCTGGCGCTGTGCACGCAAGTGCACCAAAGAAACAGCGGTGTTTCGCTACGACCAAAGTATGACGATGACCCGAGCAAACGAGAGTTCGTTCGAGGTCGAAATCCACGACGACTGGAGCATCGCCAACATCCCCAACGGCGGGTACCTCACCTGCATTCTGGGCGAAGCGTGTGTGCAACTCGGAAACCACCCGGACCTCACGAACCTCAGCGCGTATTTTCTCGCACCATCGAAGCCGGGCACGGCCACAGTCGAAATCGAAACCCTACGCGTGGGTCGTGGTTCGAGCTGTTACCAAGCGCGACTCGTTCAGGGCGACCAAGAGATCGTGCGCGCGTTGGTGTTGTGCGGCGACCTCGACAAACTCGAGGGACCCGACTGGCATCTGGAAGACGCTCCGCATTACCCGCCGCCCGACGAGTGCATCGCGGTGAGCTCCGATCTTTCGGTGAAGCCAAAGATCCACGACAACCTCTGGGCGCGCTTGCTTCCTGAGCACATGGGCTTCGCTGAAGGCAAACCTTCCGGCCAGGCTGAGCACGGTGGTTGGCTTCGTTTTGCCGACGGCCGCGAACCTTCGCTCAACTGTCTGCCCTTCTTTGCCGATGCGATCCCTCCAACCTCGTTCTCGCTACTCGGCCGAATCGGTTGGACACCTACGCTTGAGTTGAGCGTTCAGCTTCGAGCGAAACCGCAGCCGGTTGGATGCAGATCCGAATGATCACGCGTCACATGACCGCGGGGCACTTCGAAGAAGACGTCGAGCTTTGGGACAGCGCGCGGAACTTGGTCGCGGTCGCTCGTCAGCGGGCGATATTGGCGCGCGCACGATCGTAGGTTGGAAGATCGCCACACGCCTGTGAGCTCTGTGGGTCCAGCGCTTCGATATCGACTTCTGCGCGGTCTACGAGCAATCGGTACAAGCTGACCACGTAACCATCCTCGATCTCTTCGCCCACCGAGAGTGTGCCTTCGACGATCGCAGGACACGCCTCGTACGGACGCACCACGGGATCGATTGTCGCGACCACGGCTTCGTGGAGATCCGGTGGCGATCCGAAGTGATGACCCCACAGCTCCTTCACCAAGAGAAACTTGTCGTCTTCGAGGTACAGCAGAATCCCGCGGATCTGGACCAGTCCCCCATCAAGTGCCTGCACACTCTGCGGGAGCGCCTGACCTTCCTCGTATTCGAAGTCACCGAGCTCCGTCATCTCGACGACGCGCAGCGAACGAGGTTCCTCGCCACCTTCAACAGCAGGTGCTGCGACCGTGACCACCGGTGCAGGTTGGGTTGTCGTTTCTGGTGCTGTGCACGCAACAACGCTAGTGATCGACCACGTAGTAGCCCACAGCCACCAAGCGCGCCTGCGTATGCGGGCGTAGCGGGAACTGCAGTTCGAGCGACTCACCATTGCGCAACACCTCATAGCGGCCATCCATTGCCAGCGACACATCAGGATCGACACGCTCTCCATCGAGCTCCAACCAGACCGAGTCTAGGTAGGTCGTTTCCGGTTTCTCTTCGGACAAGCGAATGATGGCTGTGTCTCCGTGCAAGATAGGCAAAGCAAGTCCCTGGGTTGCAGGTTCGTTTCGGATCCAGCGCAGGATCTCGCCGACGCGTTGCACGCCGTCGTCTGTCACCACATCCACGTAGGGACACGCCGCCGCAAACGACGCCGTGCACGGACCCCAGGCCTGTGGTCGTGGTGGTAGCTCCTCGAGCTCGCCGTCGGCGCGTAGTCGAACGCCACCTCGCATCTCGCGGTGCTGGTGCCACCAATAGTAGGAGGGATCGTACTCGTCCGGCGGAACAGACGCGCGATGCGCAGCCACATCTTGCGCGGTCGGTTCACAGTTACGTGAGTCGCCGCCGGTATACCGAAACGTTCCGTCGCCTGGGAAGTCGACCGCGCGGTAGCCACGAAACTCCCCTTCAAGCTCAGTTAGGTTGTCGCGCAGAAAGATCCGCGTTGCCGGACAGAACGCATCTTCATCGCAGCCGTGGCCGTAGCTCAAGACGATGGCCTCGCGCTCCGCGTCGATCTGAACGCGTTGCGCGAGAACAAAGAAGGGTACGGGACGTGTGGGCTGGTCCTGCACGTTCATGTCGTCGATGTCGTCGATCGTCTGCCCCACAATGTCCCATTCCAAGCGAACGTTGGGCGCCTCCACGATGACTGTGGCGTCACCCAGCGGATACCGATGCGGCGTGGTCAACTCGTGTTCCGTGGACTGCATGCATCGGCGCTCGCAACGACGGTTGTCGCATGGCGCGACGCACTCTTGGTGATGCGCAGCGATCAGGTCGTAGCGGTGCTCATGCGCTTCACTATGTGGTGCTTCGGCGGCTTCGCTTCGGCCCACCTGCGACACGATCGCGAGCTCATCACCGCGCAGCTGCACGCGCGACCAACGTTCATAAAGCGCCTGTGAGTAGTCTGGACTTGTCACCACACCGCGATCGATCACCCAGCCCGATTGATCATCGATCGGAACCAGATGCAGCTCGTGGGCTCGATGCCCATCGTCGCGATAGAGAGCCATCAGCAAGCGCTCCTGAACAAGTTCCGGAATGGATCGACCCAAGAAGCGCTCGGGCCACTCAACTGCAGTTGGATCTGGGATTGGTGCGAGAAGCTCGACCGTGGCTGTGACCGCGTCGACCTCCTGCCACGTTTCTTGCGGCTCGGGTTCAACAACTGTGTGCTCGTGTGGCACCGACTGACTCGCGCATGCGACCAGCAGTATCCACCCTGTACGAGACAACCACCGCAACTCAGGACGAGACCTCACGAGACTTAGACCCATCTGACTCAGGGGCCTATTCCGCCGCGCCACGTATCAGGGGTCGACCACAACCCGGACGATCGCGATTCGACCTGGTCCCTGTGCGTAGGCGATCTCGTACTCGCCGGGCTCTTCAAACAGCGATTCGCCTGGAGTCCTCGAGTCCGTCACGGTCATCCCCGGCGGCAGCGCAGACCACTCATTCGCGCGTAGCCCGTTGCCAAACCACAGCGAGAGACCGAAGTGCGACTCGCCTTGGAAGAGCCACTGACCATGATGGCGTTGGGGATCGACTTCAGACTCCCCTTCGTTGGTCGCTTCGATCGTCAGTCGGAACGAGTTGCGATTGGCCATGGTCAGGTGCGTCGGTTCGCCACGAAGACGCCACCGGATACTGCGCGAATCCACGAACTCGGGCGGACCACTACGCGGGACGTGCATGTTCGCGACCGGCGTGAGTACGGGCGGTGTTGCCGCAGGCGGAGGTGGTTCTTCGGTGCAACCGAAAAGCAAGAGTGCGCTGAGGAGCGAGACGCGTGCGATCATTCCTCTTCCTCACCAGTCTTCGCATCCACGGCGTGCGTACCAAAATCCGAACACTCCAGAAGGGCTCGGATCGACACATCGCCCTGTGCGAGTTGTCCCGTTTTCGCATCGGCCGTTCGCCACGAGAGCGCATCGCTAAACAGCGGCTGTGATTCGACGAAGATGCAACGCAACTCGCCTTCTTCAAACTCACACTGCTTTTGCACTGCATTCAGCAGCCGTTCGTCGTGCAGGTGCCCGTCGCCAAAGTTGTAGCCCAGCACCATGCCGGCCACGATTTCGCCATCGACCCATTCGTAGTCTTTGACTTTGTCATCGCCGATCGCCTTGGGCAGCAACTGCGCGATCGCGCGACCGTGCAGGTGCATCTGCCGAAACCCGATCACCTTGCCCACCAAGCCGACCGCCGTTGCACGATCGTAGAAGCGATCGAGTTGGTCGTAGATCCATTCCGAACTCTTCGTGAGCTTGTCGAGCTTGCGATAACTCTCTCCCGCAAAGAGCCAGATCGAATACGCCCAGTTGCCTGCGTAGTATCGCATCGACATCAGGAAAGAGACCTTCGAGGGGAAGAAGTTCCCGAGTAGCGGCACGATCACGGTTGTCGTGATCAGCAGCGCGTACACCGGAATCGATCCCACGTCGAAAATGCTCATCGACGCGTGTTCCCCAAACAGGAAGAACGCGCCGTACACCACCACGATGTTCCACTCGATCGGCACACCCATCGGCACGTTGCTGGTGATGAACACGTGCAGAACAACCATCATGATCAGCCCGACGGTGGTGATCATTCCGCCGTCGCCGAGAACCAACACAATCGGCACGCCGAGTTCCAACGCCGTTCCCATGTGCGCCATGACCACAGCGAGCTTGGACGGGCGCAGATCCTGGGGATAGCTGCGGTACATCCGCTTGCGCATCCACGCGAACCGCGTGAACGGGCTGTTGGAAACCATCACGCACACCACCGAAGGGAAATGGTGATTTAGCTTGCTCACACCCGCCCAGAACCAGAGCGCGAGTTGCACAATCTTCGAACCCGCAATCCAGTTGGGTGCAAACGCAAAGACGACAACCGTCACCCAGTAGTGTTCAGAACGCGCGGCGAGGAAGATCGTTTTGTCGAGTACACCCAGGACCGGGATCAGAATCGCGATCGGCAGCAAGTGCAGCCCGGTGACGTAGTCGGCCAAGAGCGCACGCTCGAGCGTAACGATCAGCGCCAAGTACAAGAGCGCATCGAGGTACGTGCGCTTGTGACCACCGATCAGCGGTGCATTCGGAAAGAGCGGAAGCTTGGTTGTTCCAGGTCTGAGAAAGTGAAGCGCGCCGCCAAAGGGCGGCCAGTAGCGACCCGTGAGGGGACCGCTTCCACAACCAAGGCCGACAACTTCAAAGAGCAGGCTGAACAGGATCGCTTTGACGAACGCGACCGGTTCCAACCACCAATCTTGGATCGCCCAGACATCGTCGATGTCGGTGGAGAAGCTGCAAAAGAACATCCACCCGCCGACGTAGAGTCCGAGCTTGAGCAGGTAGAACACGTACGCCGAAACCGGTGTGCCGTAGCCCTGCAACGCCCACGAGCGACAGACCATCCGGCTTTTCTCGGGAAACGGTTTCTGCGCCCATTCGAGCGGGTCGTACGGCGGCGGTTTGGGATCGAGAATCCCCACAGCGCGAGCATACGCCCTTGACGGTCTGACTCAGAGCAACACGTAGTACGCCCAAACCAGACGTCCGCTCTGGAGAAGGAGGCTTCATGCTTCGCTACCGACTTTTGGGACCCTCGGGTCTTCGCGTTTCTGAACTCTGCCTGGGCACCATGAGCTTTGGTCAACAGTGGGGCTTCGGCGCCGACTTGGAGACCTCGCACAAGGTTCTGGACGCTTACGCTGCCGCAGGCGGCAACTTCTTCGACACCGCCAACAAGTACCACGGGGGTGAAACCGAGGAGATCCTCGGCGCGTGGCTCGAAGGCAAACGCCACAAGCAAGTGGTCGCCACCAAGTACACGTTGGCGATGGATCACGACGATCCCAACACCGCGGGCAACCACCGCAAGAATCTGGTGCGCAGCGTTGAGGACAGTCTCAAGCGACTTCGCACCGACTACATCGACTTGCTTTGGGTGCACGCGTGGGATGAGTACACGCCCTACCAAGAGACCATGCGCGCGCTCGATGACTTGGTGCGCAGCGGCAAGGTTCTCTACGTCGGGATCAGCGACACACCGGCTTGGGTTGTGTCTGCCGCAAATGTCACCGCCGACCTTCGTGGTTGGAGTGCGTTTGTGGGCTTGCAGATCGAGTACAGCCTTCTCCAGCGCACACCCGAACGCGACTTGGTGCCGATGGCGGAGCACTTTGGACTGTCGGTACTCGCGTGGGGTCCGCTCGGCGCGGGAGTGTTGACCGGGAAGTACACGCGTGGCGGCGACAACGACTCGCTCCGAAAGCAAGGTAACGAGTCGCGCGGTCGAACCAATGAGAAGAGCTTGGCGATCGCACGTGCGGTCGACGAAGTTGCCGACGAACTGGGCGTGACCTCAGCGAAAGTCGCGACTGCGTGGGTTCAAGCGCAGGGTTACGGCATGATCCCGATTGTCGGTGCGCGAAAGGTCGAGCAGATCACCGATACGATTGGTGCTGCGGAGGTGAAGCTGACCGATGCGCATCTGGCGAAGCTCGACGCGGTCAGCAAGATCGAACTCGGTTTCCCGCACGACTTCTTGAAGGCCGATCAAGTACTCGACTTGGTGCGCAGCGAGGCACGCACGCGCATCGACGGTCGCTGATTACAGTTGCTAGGGAAGCGACTGGACAATGCGAATTGTCTGCGTCACCGATTGACCGCGACGTTGAAGCTGCACGCGGATTTCCGACGCGCTGCGGACTCGGGCATACGCTTCCAACGCCGAATCGGGACTGGTGACGTCGTATCCGTTGACGCTTTGCACGCCATCGCCGTTTCGAAAACCGAGTCGACCGAGCAAACTGTTGCGGCGAATTCCGTACACCTTGATTGAGACGACTCGACCGTTTTCTTCGTGTGGAATCAACCGCGCCGCAGAAAACACGTGAGCTTGGTTCGCCAGAACCTCATTGAGCGCGGCATTCGTGATCAAGAACTCGTTGGCGGATACGCGTCGGATGCCGTTGACGACTACCGCGGACAGCCCCGTCGACTGTGTCGTCGCCTGTGGTTGCGCTGTCGGCTGCTGAGACTGTGTGGTCGACCGCGACTGCGGTGTTGGAGTGGCTTGCGATGACGTGGCTCGTCTTCGCGAACCGAACATCAAGTCTGGGTTGATGTAGTCGCGACCGCAGTTCCGGCGCGGAGCATCGTCAGACAACGAGAACACCAACTGCGCGCTCGATCGCCTCAGCTCCACGCCGAGAGGTGCGTACGCTTCGCGTGTCACCGCAATCGCTTCGTCAACGGTGATCAGGTTGGGCTCGAAGACCGAAATCGTCATGCAGCCTGCGACGCGATCGACCTCCGCATCGAGCACCACCCGCAAACCACTCACTTGCCCAAGCAGATGAGCCACGTCGACGAGCGTTGCGCTTTCCAACGAGAACCGAATGTTGGCGGTCTGGCTTTCGCTGAGCTGAGCTTCTTCTGAAGTTGTTTCTGAGCCTGACGAATTCTGCTCGACGACCACTGGTTCTGCGGGCGGTGGCGCAGACGCACAACCAAGTGCGAGAAGGAGAACAAAGCGCGTCATCACGAGGGAATACGTCTCCGTCTACGCGAGGATTCCCACGCTCTAGGGAAGTGCGTCAACCACACGAATTGTCTGTGTGATCGATTGTCCGCCCCGCTGTAGGTCGACCTGAAGCTCCGATGCGTCGCGAGTCGCGTCGAGGTCGTTCGGCTGACTGAGTGCCTGTCCGTTGACGCGCTGCAACGCGTCGCCGTTTTGGAACCCAAGTCTACTGAGCAGACTATTCGCCCGAATCCCATAGAGTCGGATGATGGTCTGACCTTCTGCCTCGCTCGGAATCAGCTGCGCCACACTAAACAAACTCGTTTGGTCAGCGAGGACTTCGTCCATCGCCGCACGCGTGATCAACATGGCTCCGTCCGAAAAGCGCATGCCATCCACGACCGTGGGCGAGAGCGTGCCGGACTGCGAGGGCGCATCCGCAACTTCATCGCCGGACGACTCAGACTCTGACGGCGACGTTGATGCGCAACCAAGAGCAAGAATCAGGAACCACCGCTTCATCCCCTAAGGGTACGCGACTTCAGGGGGCGTAGGTCTCGAGTAGCGTCTCGAACTCTTCTTCGTTGAGTTCGAGTCCTTCTTCGACCGCGTCGTCATACACGCGACGCGCGTCCTGCTCGCTGATCACGCCTTCGCCCACGAGGATTGCCGCCGCTTCCGCGTAGTTGTGATGCAGGTACAGTCCCTCAAGGCGGTGCTCGCTCACGGTGCGGTTGACCATGTGAATGAGTCCAACGCGGAACTGATCGGGGTAGCGCGCCAGAATCTCGCGGTACGCCTCGGGATCGCGGTGGCTGGTGTCACCGAGAAGAACGAACGACTGGTTCGGCGCTGCTTCAAACACGCGCGAGATGTCCGCGACCTTTTCATCTTGGGCGACCCACGGAATGCCCGACACGCCAGTTTCGATCGGTGCGGCGGGAAGACCCTTCTCTTCGAGCCAGTCCGGGATGTCGACGACACGCTCGGGGGTACGTGCGGTGACGTAGGTGAAGTCACCGGCTTGCCCGGTTCCATCCGAACCATGCTCGAGAATCGCGTAGAGCGTGGTCACACCGGGGTACGGTGCCTCGGGAAGATCCAAGTCGCCTTCGGGCGGGATCACCGTCTTGTCGAGATCGGAAACGACGCCGAGTTCGGGTTCATCGATCGGGTCCACGGGGTCCACCGGGTCAACGGGATCCTCGGTGCACTCTTCTTCCACAACACCGGTGGCTTCGGCGTACTCGTAGATCAAACCAAGCGTTGCGGCACCAACCCACGCCACGTGGTCAACGTCTTCGATCAATTCAAAGGGTGCTTCCGCGCGCGCTTCGACGATGTTCTCCGCAGCGCGTCGGTTGAGCGCAGCGTCGTCGTCCAACGCTTCGAAGCTCGCTTCGTTGGCGACGCGAACCAACGCCGATGCTTGGCACGTTCCTTCGTCGGGAAGACCATGTTCGTCGGCTTTGCCACCGCAGGTTTCACAACCCAGTTCGGTGTCGAGCGGAGCATCAACCTGGCTGGTGCAACCGAGTCCGAGAAACGCGATGAGAACGAGTCGGCGAAGCATGCTGGGGGTAACTGCACGACGCGTGCCCGGTCGTCGTCTCAGAACAGCTTCGTTTTCGCCTTGTTTCTCGAGGTTTTGTGACGCGCCCCTGGCGAGTGGGACTGCCACCGTAGTGGGGTTAGTCGTCGCCCCAATTGAAATCGTAGACGTTGCACATGGGTGTGGAATCACTGCGCACTTGGATGTACGCGGTGCCGCTGTCGTCGAACCCTGGACAGTCCACGCTCAACTTCACGCGCGCCGTCGCACAGCATCCGTCGCCCACCATCTCACCCTCGTCGCAGGTGACCGAACCGTCGCCACCGTCGCATTCGTAGAACATGCAGACTTCATCAGGGCCGGTGTAGCCCACGCGCGGTCCCAGCGTGCCGCCGATCTGATCTTCCACTGTGAACGAGAACCAGTCCTCGTCACCATCGACGAGTGCGCCATCCACGTTGCCTGCGGGGTAGCTATCGCGATCGGCCACGGCGCCGAGACTGGTCGCCGAACCGCGATCGTCGTTGGGTTCGTCGGGGTTGATGCAACCCGCGTCCATGCCGCCGTCCATTCCTCCATCGACGCCCCCGTCGTCGACACCGGCATCCATGCCAGCGTCCGGCACTTCGGTGCATCCCGGGATGACACCCGACACAAACGCGTCGCCAAGGCACGTCGCCGTCGTCATCGACACGCCTTGATCCGCGAGCACGCTCGCAATGCAGTCCGCGACATCCGCACCACACGTTGCGCTATCCGTGCAGCGTTCGGTCGCCGCCAACGCCAACTCATCCGTCAACGGGAGGATGAACGTGCCCGCGACTCCGGTTTCCGGAGAGTCCTCATCGAAGAACCCGACTTCACACGGCGCGGCAGGCAACGTCACGCAGTTCGCACAGAACGCAGTCGCGAAGGTTCGATGCGCATCCGTGGGCGTCACCGCTGCTCGGCCTTGCAACATGCAATCTCCGAGTGGCGCGTCGGTGCCAAGACACGCCCCGAAAGCCACCTCGAAGTCGTCGTTAACCAAGCCCGCGAGAAACTCGCACTGCGAGGTGATCCCGTCGATGCACGCGCTCGACGAACACTCTGCAGCGCGAGCCATGACGGCTGGGCACGCGCCCTCTCCGCCGTCGGTTGGCCCTGTGTCGCGGCCTTCCGTGTTGTTCGCACAGGCCACACAAAAGAAAAGCGCGATCCACCCTCGCATCGACGGAAGGTATCACGCACTGCGCTAGAGTAGCGCCGTGACGGAGCCCCACTACGAGCTGGTCGAGTTACTCGGCCAAGGCGGCATGGGCTCGGTCTATCGCGCGTTTCATCGGCCCAGTGGTCGAGCAGTCGCGATCAAAACGCTGCACACCGCGATGACCACCAAAGAAGCGGCGTCGCGCATCTTGCTCGATGAAGCGAGTTCGGCGGCACGGCTGGACGACCCGCGCATCGTTCGTTTGCTCGACGTGGGCCGACAGCGTGACGACACGCCCTTCTTGGTCATGCAGCTTGCACGCGGTGTGTCGCTCGATCGCATGATTGAGAACTGGGCGGGCTGGGCGAGTTTGTCCAAAGCCGTGATGGAAGTTCTGGCGGGTCTGCGCAGCGCACACAGCGCGGGAATCATCCACCGCGATCTCAAACCGGCGAACGTGATCGTGGATCCGGAAGATGGCGTGGCGCGCATGCTCGACTTCGGAATCGCCAAGCGCTTCGATCCGCTTCGACTTGAAGAAGAGGACCCCAACCAACAGGTGCTCGGCACGCCCGAGTTTATGCCGCCCGAACAAATGCTCGGGGAGTCGACCGGTCCATGGACCGATCTCTACGCCATCGGCGTCGTCTTGGCGGAGGTCGTGCGCGGCGAGATGCCCTTTCGCTTGGACCAGTCGCTGCACGAGTTGGTGTACCGCAAGCAAACCTACACCGGCACGTGGACCACACGACCAGGCTTAGAGGTTCCGGATGCTCTGCAGCATCTGATCGACCGTCTGCTTCAACCTCTACCGCGTGCCCGCCCGCGTTTTGCTGGCGAAGTAGCCGGTGAACTCGAAGCACTCGCGCGCCACGTGGTGGATAAGGTTACGCACACCCGCCGCATCAGTGAGCGTCCGCGTGCTGCGTTCTTTGAGCTTGTTGGTGGCTTGCAGCAGCCCTCGCTCGCACCGTTTAGTGAACCGCTCAAACTCCCTGCAAAGCTTCCCGCCGGGCCCGCCGATCCCGTACTGCGTGCGTCGCTGACGGGATTGCGAGAACTGCGTCTTGTCGGGCGCAATGCTGAACGTGAAGAGTTGATGTCAAGCGTGCACGACGTCGCGCAAGACGGACAACCTCGACTGCTCGTGTACGTCGGCGAACCGGGAATCGGTAAGAGCCGACTTGCACGCTGGGGGTTGGAGTACGTCGAACGCGTGGGTGCCATGGAGCGCGCAGCCGGTGGGTACGATGCTGCCGGTGCAGACGTCGCGGGTGGACTTCGCCACGCGTTGCGTCGTGTGGTCGGCAATCCACCTTCACCGCGAAACCAACTGGGGTGGAGCTGGCTGCAGGATCCGGAGCTCGATCTCGACGAGCTCACTCGCTACGTGCGCGGAGACGACCGAGAAACTCTCGCGGTCGACGACGTCGTGCGCATTGCTCACGCGACGCTCAGAGCCGCAGCCAAACTGCGTCCGATCTACTTGTGGCTGGATGATCTCGGGTGGGCACGCGACGGCGCCATGCAACTCGTGCTGCGCATCCTCAATGCTGCCGACGTCCCGATCCTCTTCGTTGCGACGATGCGCTCGGGGACGCGCTCGCACGCCACGCTCGCGGATCGGCTCAAACCTCTGCTTGAGCATCCTGCGACGACGACACGCACCCTTCAACCGCTGAGCAGTCGACGAAGAGCCGAGCTGATTCGCGAGACCGCCAACGTGGAAGAGTCGATCGCAAGCGAGATCGCTCAACGGGTGGAGGGCTCGCCGCTATTGTTGGTGCAGCTGACGCGTGACTGGCTACAGCGCGGGCTACTGGTGCCTGAAGGTGAGGTGTACCGAACAGCCAAGGACGCGTCGGTCGCGTCACTGCTGGACGAACGTCCTCTCAGTGCTCTGATTCGCGATCGCATCAGCACCATTTTGCAGGGGTTCAAGGTCCCGGATGCCGAACCGATTCTGCGACGCGCAGCACTGCTCGGTGCGCGCTTTGACATCGACGCGTTGGAGTCTGCAAGCAGCCGCCTGAACCAAACGGTTCCCGAAGTCATCGATCACGCGTTGCTCGTGGGCCTCGTGCGCAACGAAGGCGATTCGATCTACGCGTTCGATCACGCGTTGGTCCGCGAAGTTCTCTTGGATCGCGCCGCCGACGATCGACGCGCATGCGTCGATGCTGCAAACGGCTTGCTGCGTCGCTACGGAAAAGAACGCACCGACATCGCCGCATTGGTCGCCGAGCTGCTGCATCGTGCCGGTGACTACGAACGCGCATGGGAGCGTCTGCTACGCGCGATTACTCGGGCCGCCTGGGCGGGCGACGACGGACAAGCGCGACATCACTTGGAGCGCGCGGCAACGTGGCTGGAGATCGAGCCGGGTCGCAAACCACAGCTGGCGTTGGCTGAAGCCGATGTCCATCTCTTTGCGCGTCGGTACGAACAAGGCCTCAAGTGTGTAGCCCGTGCGCGAGCAGCCACCACAGACCCGCTCTTGCTTGCGCGCTGCGATGCGGACGACGCGGACATCTTGTTTCACTTGGGTCGCTTGGCCGAGTCGAGTGCGATCGCGGCGAGTTCGCTTGCCGCCAACGAAGACGATCCTGATCCGGACCGGCAAGCGATCGCGGCGCGAGCTGCGGCGCGTCTCGGTGCACTCGCGGGACTGCGCGGCGAACTCGATGAAGCTCTATCGCGTCATCGACAAGCGATGAGTTTGAGCAAGCGTGCGGGCGACGCATTTGGTGTCCGCATCGGTTTGCTTCGCGCGGCTCGTATTCGCGGCGTCAACGGCGAACCCGATCGTGCACTGCGAGACGCCGAGAAGGTGTTGGATGTGGCGGAGCGCGCGCGTGACGAAGCCGCGACCCTGGCTGCGAACGAGACGATCGGTCGCTTGTTGGTGCTCGGCGGTCAGATGGAGCGCGCACGGCCACTTGCCCACCAGCGCCGTCGTTCTGCATCGGTTCGTGGCGACAAAGCACGCGCCACCTCGGCCGCACTGGACTGCGCATTGGTGGCGCTCGAGCCTGCGGAAATCGAGATCGAGACCTCGCGTTTCCTCGATGCGTTTGCGACGACCCCACACAACCATCCATCCACCGTGGCTGCGATGGAAAAGCTGACCATCCTTCTAGTGGGCCACGGCATGAAAGAACTTGCCGACGAGGTGAAGGAACTCCTCGCAGCGAGATCCGAGAGGATCGATCGCGGGTTCACCGAAGTCTGAGCGGACTCAATGCAAGAGTCTGAGCTACGCTACGCGCATGCTTCGACTTCTTATTCTTTTGTGTGTCTTGGGTTTAGCGTGCGGCGACGATGATTCGACGCCGATGAACGACAGCGGAACGTCCGATTCCGGTGGCGACGATGGTGGCGCCGACGACGGTGGGGACGACGCAGGTGGCGAAGACGCGGGCGGCGATGACGCAGGCGATGACGACGCGGGGGCGGATGACGCAGGCACCGACGATGCCGGCGGCGAGGTCGCTTGTGGCGCACGACTTGGCGACACGTGTCAGGCCAACGAGTACTGCGACTTTCCGGATGACATTTGTGGAGCGGCCGACGGAACCGGGATCTGCCGACCGCGACCGATGGGTTGTCCCGATGTGGAGATGCCCGTGTGTGGTTGTGATGGCGTCACGCACAGCAACGCGTGCGAGGCCAATACCGCCGGTTCAGACGTGAACCGAATTGGGAGCTGCACACCTCCTGCAGAAAGCTTCGCGTGTGGGTTCCGCTTCTGCCCGAGCTTCCAATACTGCCGCGTCATCATCGACGACACCGGGATGCCTCCCGCGTACGAATGCGATGATTTCCCGAGCCCCTGCGATGGTGGTGGCCGCGACTGCACGTGTGTGGCGGATGTCGCGTGCGGCGACATGTGCGAGGCCGACGAAGATGGCAACGTGACGGTGACATGCCCCGGCGGTTGATTCTCGCGGCGCTCTGCGCGCTGATGGTTAGTTGTCCCGGTCCGAACAACGATGATTGGGACGAGGCATACGCACCCACCGACTCGTGGTTTCTCAGCGTGTGGGGGCAGCCCGAAGACTTGTGGGCCGTTGGAGGCCAACCCGATCCTTCGACCTACCAAGTACTACGACGACAAGACGGCAACTGGAGCAACGTCGAGATTCCGTTGACGGTGCCGCTTCTCAACTGGGTGTTTGGATTTGATGGCGAGGTGTTCTTCGTCGGTGACCAAGGCGTGGTCGTTCATCTCGCAGGCGAGAGCGATTGGTCGATCATGGACACACCCACCGACCAAGATCTCTGGGGCGTGTGGGGAAGCAGCCCGACCGACGTGTGGGCCGTCGGTGGCGATCCCTTCCCTGGCGGCGAGCCGACGGTCATCCACTACGACGGAACTTCGTGGGAAGCTGTCGAGACGCCCGAGTTGATGCGAGCCAACGTGTTCGCGTTCTTCAAGGTGTGGGGCTCCGGACCCAACGACATCTGGGTGGTGGGTCAACGCGGCGCAGTCATCCACTACGACGGCGCCACCTGGACCGAAGAGTTGATCGGCGCGAGCGTTGATCTGATCTCGCTTTGGGGAACCGGACCGGATCGAATCGCGGTCGTCGGCGGTCGCGGTAACGGCACGCTCTACACCTACGATGGTTCAACGTGGGAAGAGGCGAACATCCCGCTCGGTCTTCCGGGTCTCAACGGAGTCTGGGTCGGAGAGACCATCCACGTTGTGGGTGAACAGGGCACCATCTACACCTTCGACTTCGACACTGGTGAACCGATCGAAGATCAGTCTCTTGCGACATCTCTGACGCTGCATGCGATCTTCGGTGATGGCGAGCGCCTCACCACGGTGGGCGGCAACCTGAACAGTCCTGTGGCCCCATTCGAGGGAATCGGCTACGCGCGAAGCATGTCGAGCAACGACTAACGCAACCGTTGCGCTGGCACTCGCTGGCACATGGCTCGAATGTTGCTCTACTACGCGACGGGCAGTGTCTCAAAACTAGCGCCCGTCGATCCGCCGTCAGGGTGGGCGACATGATGCGTCCGCGAGCCGAGGAAATATGGGGGTATTTTCGAACGTGAGTGGACGGCTTCAGGTTGTCTGCACTGGCCGCGTAGCGGCTGGCGATAGTTTTGAGACACTGCCGAGTTGCCGTCCGCGGTAGCTTGGTTGGACTGAGAAACGACCCTAAGCCCGTAGGGTCATTGCAGGAGCCTTCGCGTGCGTAGCCTAACGTTGTTGACCGTGTTCGTGCTGGTCGGTTGTCCCAAGAACGACCCACCCATTGCAGACGACATCTTCGCCGACTTCGGCCAACCGCTTCCCTCCGCAAGCGCGGAGCAATTGGAAACGTTCCAACGCGGTGAAGACGTTGCCCTCAACCGCTTTGGTCCCGAAGACGGACTCGGACCGCACTTCAACGTGTCCTTCTGCACCGCGTGTCACGAACGACCGGCGTTTGGTGGAAGTGGTCCGCGCTACCGCGACTTCCTTTTGGTCGGCCAAGAACTCGCCGATGGAAGCCGCACGGAGCTGGGTGTCAACGGAGTGCTGCCGCAGTTCGAGATCGCCGAGACCAGCGACGTCACCGTAAGCAACTGCATTGCGCCTGACGGAACGATGCTCGACGAGATGGGCGTTCCACCCGGAAGCGGCCCTGCGACCGCAGTGACTGTGCGACGCCCCAACGACGAAGCGGCCAACAGCTTTGCGAATCGAAACGCGATTCCCTTCTTTGGCGTGGGTCTGCTTGCCGAGATCGAAGAGTCCCAGATCATGCGCAACGTCGATCCGGACGATCGCGATGGAGATGGAATCAGTGGTCGACCGAACTTCGATCGCGGTTTTGTCGGTCGCTTTGGTCGTAAAGCGCAAACCGTCAGCATCGAGGGCTTTATTCGTGGCCCGCTCTTCAACCACTTGGGCATCACGACCAACCCGCTTTCAGCCGAGCTGCAAGCCCAGTTGCCGGTTCCGAGCCAAGCCGAGGTTCGCGGGAGCAGCAGCGAGTTGACCGGCGATGTGGGTCGACGCACCGATGGTCAGGCTGCAGCGCCCGACGAACCCACAGTGGACGGAGACGATGTCTGCGATCCCGAGATGAGCGAACAAGCTCTCTTTGACCTGGTGTCGTGGGCCATGCTTCTCGCGCCTCCGACGCCCGACGAGCCGACCGAGATGACCGAAGCGGGTCGCGCGCTCTTCGAAGACATCAACTGCAGTGGTTGCCACGTACCAGCGCTGCGGAGTCCGCGCGGCATGATCCCGGCGTATTCGGACTTGCTTCTGCACGACATGGGTCCCGAGATGGCCGACGGCATTGAGATGGGCGAAGCCGGCGACCCGGACAACTGCGAAGGCGGTGCGCGCGGGTGTGAGTGGCGCACGCAACCTCTGTGGGGTGTCGCAGCGACTGGTCCCTACCTTCACGATGGTCGCGCCGACACGCTCGACGACGCGATTCGGATGCACGGCGGTGAAGGATCCGGAGCACGCGACGCGTACATGGCGCTCAGCGATTCCGATCAGCAGCTCGTGATCGAGTTCCTGATGTCGCTGGGTGGTCGCAACGACGTCACCGAGGGCTTGCTTCCTCCCGATGCGCCGGTTCCGCCGGTGGGTGAGGACGGTGGTCCGATGCGACCGCTCGACGAAGGTGAGATGGCGCAGTTCATCCGTGGTCGCGCGATCTTTGACCGCGACGTGACGCTCGGCGACGGCTTGGGTCCCTTCTTCAACGGCGACGCGTGTCGTAGTTGTCACTTCGATCCGGTGATCGGTGGTGCGGGTCCGGTCGATGTCGACGTGTCGCGACACGGCAGCTTTGACGGCAGCGTGTTCACTCCGCCTGCGCAAGGCACGATGGCGCATCGTCACGGCATTACCGAAGATCGCCCTCCGTTCGACGTGGCGGCGAATGTCTTGGAAACGCGACAGACACCGACGGTGCTCGGCATGGGTCTGATCGATCGGATTCCCGAGGCGATGATTCTCGCCAACGAAGACCCGGACGACATGGACGGCGATGGCGTGCGCGGTCGTGCGCACGTGCTTCCGGATTCACGAGTCGGTCGCTTTGGCTGGAAAGCGGGTGTGCCCTCGACCGCCGAGTTTGTTCGCGACGGCATGTTCAACGAACTCGGTGTGACGTTGCCCGATCAGCCCGGTCTGACCTTTGGTGCAGGCGCCGACACCGACGACGTGGCCGATCCGGAGATCACGCTCGCGGAGCTCGAGGACATGACCTTCTTCATGAACACGCTGGCGCATCCCGCACGCGTTCGGGAGGACGCGACGCTCGAAGACATGGGTGAAACCGTGTTCGCGATGATCGGTTGCGACACCTGTCACCGCACGATGGAAACCGACATGGGGATGCCTGTTCCGGTGTACTCCGACCTCTTGCTGCACGACGTGCAGGACGCGGACTTTGTTGGCATCGATGATGGAGACGCCGGTCGACGCGAGTTCCGAACCGCACCGCTTTGGGGCATCGGACGCTCCGCGCCCTACATGCACGACGGTCGCGCGTTCACGATTGAAGACGCGATTGCGGCGCACTTCACCGAAGCCGAGGCGAGCCGCTTGGCATACGAAGCACTCGACGCGGATTCCCGCGCGGCGCTGCTCGCGTTCCTTCAGTCGCTCTAGTTGCGGGTTCTGCTCGCACTCGCTGCGCTCGGGTGCAGCTCCGATGCACAGGTTGTTGTTCGCGACCTCGATGGAGCGGTACGCGAGCGCTACCACGTGACGGTTGCCACCACGGCGGCCGAACGCATGACCGGACTGCGCGGCGTGGACTCACTTGCGCACGACGAGGGACTCTGGATTGAGTTTCCGGTTGAAGACGAGCTCTGCATCGTCAACTCGGGTGTGTCCTTTGCCATCGATGCGGTGTTCGTGCGCAGCGAACGGGTGGTCGCAGTGGAAACGTTTGCTGCTGACGAACCCGATGCACGCTGTTTCATCGCGAGCGAAGTTCTCGAGGTCAACGCTGGCTCACCCATCGTCGTCGGTGACGAGGCCCGGCTGCGGTAACGGTGTGCAGTCACACCTCCCCAAAAGAAAACGTACGGAGTAAGCTGCCGCCGTGAAAGACTTCACCCCCGAAGAGGACCTCGCGCTCATCGGCTTGATGCGCGAGATCATCCAGGCCGACGACGAGTACAGCGACGAAGAACGCGTCGAGGTCGATCGACTGCGTGATGACATCGGCGCAGCACGCTTCGCGGTTGCGATCGAGGTTGCGAAGAAGCAGTTCAAGTCGCGCAAAGACTTGGCCGCTCACGTCGTGTCGATCAAGCGCATCGCGGCACAGAAGACGATCTTGTTGCGTCTGCGGGAAGTGGCTGAAGCGGACGGGATTCATCCCGCTGAACAGAAGCCGCTCGAGTGGCTAGCCAAAGTCTGGCCCGACGCGCACTAGTCTAGGGCTGCGCGACCGACACCCACGTCGGCTGCAACACCCGCGTCAGTTCCGTGGCCGACATCGACACCAAGAACCCACGCTTGCCACCGTTGATGTAAAGCGTCGCGAGTTGTTGAATCGACGCTTCGGCATAGATCGGCATGCTCTTCTTCAACCCAAAAGGCGACGTTCCGCCAACGACGTAGCCACTGTGCTTCTGCGCCACTTTTGGATCGCAGGGCTGCACCTTCTTCACACCAATCGTTTTGGCAAGAACACCGGTGGCCACGCTGCAGTCACCGTGCATCAACACGCAAAGCGGTTTCTTGGCGTCGTCTTGCATGATCAACGTCTTGATCACGCTGTGTTCATCGACACCCAGTGCACTCGACGAGGTTGTCGTTCCACCGCGTTCGACGTAGTCGTAGAAGTGCGGTTCGAACTGCACCGCTTGTGCGCGCAGCACACGAATCGCTGCCGTGACCGGGGCTTTGGCTTTGGCCATCGCCGTAGCCTGGCGCATTCGCAGCACCGAATCGAGTGTCTCACCCGACCGGTAGGTTCCGCGCCATGGCTCACCAGCACCACACGATCGACTACATCGAAATCACTGTCAGCGATCTCGATCGCGCCAAAGCGTTTTACACCGCCGCGTTTGGATGGACGCTCAAGGACTACGGCCCGACCTACTGTGGCATTCAGGGCGAGACCAAAGAACAAGGCGGTCTCGCGCAAGGCGAGCCGCAAACGGGCGGGCCTCTCGTCGTGCTCTACTCGGACAACCTCGAGGCATCACACCAGGCGGTCGTGGATGCAGGCGGAACGATCACCAAACCGCCCTTTACGTTTCCTGGGGGACGAAGGTTTCACTTCCACGACCCGAGCGGGAACGAACTCGCCGTGTGGTGTGAGAGTTAGGACTTAGGGCGCGTGGCAACCCACACAGCTGGTTTCGCCTGCGCTGAAGAAGAGCGGGTCGTCGGCTGCGTTGTCGTTGGTGAAGCGTTCGATGCGCTCATCGAGTGAGTCGAGGATCGCTTGCGCGTGGTCGCGGTATTGCCACGTGGCGGCACCCGGGTAATCGAGTGCTTGTTGGTAGTAGCTACGAGCCTGTTCGGCGTTGCCCATTCGCGCGTGGATATCGCCGTAGGTCATCAGCGATCCCTCAATGTTGTGCGGAATCACGTCGTTGCGGCAGACGTCCGTGCGAGCACCGCAATCCGCAATCGAATCCAAGCGATCCAGCGCCATCTGCGGGTACGGCGTATCGAGCGGAAGCGGTGCAAACGAGATCGCCAAGCTGAAGTTGTTGAAGTCCGGCCATAAATCGGCCGCTTCGATCATGTAGTCGATCGCGTCTTGGAGCTCTTCATCGGTGCCTAGCAAACGCGCTGTGTTCACGCGGACGGTTCCGATCCAGCCTGGGATGCGCGCGTCGTCCGGGTTCACTTCGTACGCGTGTTCGAGCGCCGGGATGATCGCGTTGGCGTGCGTGAGATCGAAGTCCTCCGCGAGTGAACTCAGCAGCGCCATGCCGTACATCAACGAACCTCGCGGGTCGTCGGGCTGCAGTGCGAGACCCTGTTCAAGAGTCAGGATCGCTTCGTCGCGCAGTTCCTTCTCACCACCCAGCGCACGATAGAAGAGTGCTTCACCTTCGGTCAGCAAACGTTCGGCTTCGCTCGGCGACGACGAACAGCCAACGAAAGCGAGTAGGCAGAGTGCGCTACTGAGCCGCATCGGCTTCCGGCTCTGCGCCGGCTTCGGTTTCAGTCTCAGTGCCAGCCTCAGTCTCAGTGCCAGCCTCTGCGCCTTCGGTCGTGCCCTCAGCACCCTCGGCCGCATCGCCCTCACCTTCGGTTCCAGCGCCTTCACCTTCGGGTGTCTCGGTGCCTTCTGTGGGCTCAGGCTCCGGCGCAGGCTCGGGCTCAGGCTCCGGCTCCACGAGGGGGTCGTCCTCTTCCAGCGGAGGAGGCGGCGGGAACTCGTCGCGCTCTTCTTGCTCGCGGCGCGGAGGCGCCAACAGGTCACCGCTGAAGCTGAAGCCTAGAATGATGTAGGGAAACGCCTGCGAAACGTCTTCGCCGGTGCGGTAGGGGTGCTTGAGCCACCAGTTGACCGCCACCAGGAAGGTCGGGCCGTTGTAGCGCGCCTTGTACTCCTTGAAATGCGTGTACGCGAAAAGCGGCCCGATACGGTGGGTGCGAATGTCGTTGCGACACTCGATGGTCATGCAGTCCGCACCCGCGTACGCGTCGTCCGAGAAAAACGCGCGGGTCCACGTGTAGCGAATGCCGACCGTGAACCGATCCTGGTGCAGGTACAGAAGATCGAAGTCGTTGTTGAAGAACCAGTTTTCGTTCTCGATCAACGAGTCCCAGAGAATATCGTAGTAGACTGGATCGCTACCGCGGAGGTCGTAGTCGGGTCGCGTTGCGCGCAACACACTTCGTAACGCCAGTGGTCCGAGTTTGGCCTGCAGCGTTCCGCTCACCGTAAGCTGACTGCCCGTCATGCTGTAGGGATCCAGATCGTCGAGGATCGAGTCACGGTAGTCGGCGTTCGCGTTTGCAAACGACTGCATGTAGTCGAACGTACCGAAGTAACCGACGAACTCGTACGTCGCCCAGAAGCGCAAGAACGGAACCGGCTGGAACTCGAGCTGCGCACCAATGCGACCAAACGCAGGGCTGAGCGTCGGCACCACACCAAAGCCGATGTAGTTGTCGCGCGTGAAGATCGAGTTGCTCTGAAAGAGACGACGTCGGTACGTGAACTGACTGAAGTTGATCAGACCCAAAGGGTTCAACCGAGCGACCGTCGTGGTGCGGTAGTAGAGCTGGTTGGGCGGCTGGGGACCGAACTGCGCATCTGCGCTCGGTAGCGCAAAGGACAGAGCCAAAACGAAAGCAAACGCGCGAAGCATCCGGGTGGGCTAGCGGATGTGGGCGGTAGCGCCGCTGCGAATCCTCACTCGAACCCCATCAGTGGTACGATTGGGATGGTGAGGTGGCTGGTTGGGGTGGCGCTCCTGTGGGGGTGCTCGTCGGATCCTGCGTTGGAACTCGCAGTGGATCTACGCTCAGATTACGCGCCGCTCGCGGATATTGACCGAGTTGAGGTCTTTCTCGAACTTGGCGAAGGCCTCGAACGACGCGAGGAAGCCTCCCTCAACGGGGGTGAAAACCTGCTCTCAGGATTTCGAGTGGCCGAGTACACCGATCTGCCCCGAGGCCAATTTGGTCTGCGCCTTTTGGCGTATCGAGGAGGCACCACCCTGGTCACCCGCCGGGCGAACGTCGACTTGCGCGACAGCCTCGCGATGACCGTTGTCGTGAGCCGAAGCTGCGAAGGTGTCAGCTGTCCACAAAGCGGCGACCCGGAGATTGCGACCGAGTGTATCGGCGGGACCCGAGTGTTTTCCCGAGAGCCCCAGTTCGTGCTTGGGCTCATGCACGATCGACGCGGACTGTCCCTCGCTGGGCTGCGGCACCGGACGCTGCATCGACACGGCGTGCTTTCTCGAAGCCGACAACAGCGCGTGCGCATCCGGTGAGTGTCGCGCAGATCTGACATGCGCTCCTCAACCTGATGTCGGCATGCCCGATGTCGGAATGCCGGACGCGTTTGATGCGGGTCCTCCGGACGTTGGTGTTGATAGTGGCCCGCCTCCGCCCGATTGCCCGACCTACGCGCGTGACTGCCCCAGCGACTTTGTCGACTGGAATCGCACCAACAGCTGGGCGTGTCGCTCCGACGAGAAACTTGGACGAGCACGACACACGTTGACGTGTCGGGTGTGCAATGGCGGAGGATGCCGCGACTGCGACTACCCCAACATCCTGGTGGAGTGTCGTTGTCGCGAACCGGAAATGTGCTCCAGCGGTCGATGCACCAGTGGCGTGAGCAGCTCGCGCTCCCGTTGTTCGGACACCGCGCATCCCGACCCGGATCTAGAGAATTTCCGGTGCGACGAGATCACCGATCGCGATTGTGACTAGCGGACCCCGGCCTGCTTCATCGCCAGGCCGTGAAGCACTGTGAACATCCGGTTGCTCAGCCGCGGCGCAATGCGCTCCAGCGCCCAGAACGACTTCCACCAGCGCGGCACGATGATGTAGGGCTCGTTTCGCTCGACGTCCTTGAGGACCACCTGGGCGAACTCATCGACCTGCATTGGCCGCATCCATTGCCACACCTTCTTGGTGGCATCGGCGTTGATCGAGCCCACAAAGCCGCCGTACTTGCCGCCACTGAGAATCGGCGTCTGGATCGCACCTGGGCACAACACCGACACGCGCACACCGTGCCGACGCGCTTCGACGCGTAGCGCTTTGGACATGCCCACCACCGCGTGCTTGGTCGTCACGTAACTGCCGGCTCCACCAAACGAGAGCAGCCCCGCCATCGAGGCCGTGTTGATGATGTGACCGGAGCCTTGACGACGCATGATTGGATACACGTGGTGCACGCCGTACGCGACACCTCGCAGGTTGACGTCGATCACGTCGTCCCAAGTCGCCAGTTCGTAGTCGCAAATCTCGCCACCGATTCCGATGCCTGCGTTGTTGAATAGATAGTCGATGCGACCTTCGGTGCGTTCGACGTCGTCCACCACACGTTCCCACTGACGCGACTCGCGAACATCCAACTCAAGTGCTCGAGCCGTTCCGCCATGTCCGGTGATCTCATCGGCTACTTGTTGGGCCATTTCGTGCTGGCGATCGACCAACACCACGCTGGCGCCACGAGCCGCCATCGCTTCCCCCAACGCTCGCCCAATCCCCGATGCCCCACCCGTGATCAGCGCAACTCGATCTCGCATGCGCGAACGCTAGCACCCCAAAGCGAAACGGCGCACATGCCGAGGAGCTGCGCGTGGTGCAGACAACGGAACGGTTCGTCCGGCGACGTACAACTTGTCGTCGCCGCGCGGTGATCCTACGTGTCGTCAATGGGGACGGTCGCGATTGCCGGCGCATCCGGGTTTGTCGGCAGCGCGCTTTGCAAGGCGCTCAAAGCTGAGCATCACATCGTTGGGCTCACGCGCAGCCCTCGCAGCGACACGTCATCGATCGAGTGGCGACAGACCGATCTCTACTCGCTTCTCGACGCCGAGAACGCACTCGCCGGCTGCGACTACGCCATCTACTTGGTTCATTCGATGATGCCGTCGGCGCGCTTAACACAAGCGTCATTCGAAGACCTCGACTTCATTCTTGCCGACAACTTTGCGCGCGCAGCAGCCAGCGCGGGCGTCAAACAGATCATCTACCTCGGCGGACTCGCTCCGAACACGCAGTCGATGTCGGCGCATCTCGCAAGTCGTTTGGAAGTCGAACGCACGCTTGCGTCGCATGGCGTCCCGGTCACGGCCCTTCGTGCAGGATTGGTCGTAGGTCCTGGCGGAAGCTCGCTGCAGATCCTCACCAAGCTCGTTCAGCGATTGCCCGCGATGCTCACACCCCAGTGGACGCTGAGCGACACGCAGCCGATCGCGCTGCAGGATGTGGTGCGCGCGGTCCAGCACGTGTTGGGACGCCCCGACGAGTTTTCGGGTGCGTTCGATATCGGCGGTCCGGACGTCATGACGTATCGGGAGATGATGAAGCGCACGGCCAAGGCCATTGGGGTTACGCGACCGATGGCCCCCGTTCCTTTGTTCACGCCCAGCTTGTCGACGCTGTGGGTTTCATTGGTCACAGGCGCATCGATGGAGTTGGTCGGCCCCTTAGTGCAGAGTCTGCGACACTCGATGGTCGTTGCAGACAACCCGCTGCAACGTTGGCTGGCGGCTGACGCTATCGGCTTCGACGAGAGCTTGAAGAGTGCGCTCGCAACGACGCCAAGACGTGGACGTCGTTCACAAAAGACACCGCCGAAAACCGTGCGCAGTGTCCAACGCTTGCCGCGACCCGCAGGAGCAAGTGCGCGCTGGATCGCCGAAGAGTACGTGCGCTGGTTACCCAACTTTCCGCTTCCTGGAATTCGTTGCGAAACAGACGGATCGGTTGCGAGGTTTTACGTGGGCTTCAAGTTCCCGCTGTTGATCTTGCGCTTGTCCGATGAGCGCGCACGCGACGGGCGAGCGTTGTTCTACATCGAAGGCGGGGCACTCGCCGACACATCCGGAGATAGTCCGGGTCGCTTTGAGTTTCGGCTAACAGCAGACGGTGACCACGTGATTGCTGCGATCCATGAGTTCCGACCGCGACTTCCGTGGATGGTCTACACGTTGACGCAAGCGATCGCGCACGTGTGGGTGATGCGCGCGTTCGGTAAGCACCTCGCCAGTCGCATGCACGTTGTTGAAGCCGCGAGTTCGAGTTAACGCCGCGGCTGATGACCGAACAAGCGGTGGCCTCGAAGTTCACCGTCACGCGCTCGAAGCATCTCGACATAGCGGTTGGCACTTTCCCAGCCAAACACGACGAGTCGCTCACCTTCCAAACGGGCTTGCACGTCGTTCTGGTACGCCGAGTGAGTCACCGGACCGACGCCGTACAAGCCACGCCACCACAGCTCTGCTCCCGATGTCAGATCGTAGGCGCGCACGCCACACCCGCTGGCACCTGGGTGGTAGCGCGCCACGTACAAACGCTGCTCATCCACCACAAGCCTCGCGCCCGACTCCCAACGCTTTTCCACACGCCAACCCCACAGCAGTGTGTCGCCGTCTTTGCACGCAAGCTCTACCGCGTGGTCGTCCCCTTCAAACGTGCACGTCGTGGACCCGTGTTGTGCTTGCTCAGCGTACTCAAAGTCCAGACCCGAACGTCCATCCACCCACTCGAACGTGCGAGCGCTTGCTTCGCCTGCGTCGGGCGCCGAGTCTCTCACGTGGTCGCGCCAGCTTGGTTCACGAGGAATCGCATGTGCATTCCATTCGCCTTCACTCTCTCGCCACAACCCAAGCTGACGTGGCTCGACGCGCGGTCGCATGTCGACCACTTCGATGTACTTGCCCGCGGCTTCGTGACCAAACACGAACAGATGATCGCCCTGTCGACTCACCTGCACCGCGTTGGTGTAGCGACTGTGATCGATCGGACCGAGTCCTTCGAGCGCCACGGTCCACTCCTGCACGCCCGAGTCGATCTCGTACGCCTCAAGCACACAGCCCGACGTGATGCGTCCAAAACGCGCGACAATGAGTGTCTCGCCCCACTGAGCCAGCGCTGCATGCGTGAGGTGCGAGCGATCCTGGCGATACCAAATCAGTCGATCGTTGAGCCGACACTCCACTCGGTTCGCGTGCGAGTCCGCGTCGAACGTATGAATGCATCGAATGCCACCTGCGTCTTGGTTCCAACTCAACGCCGGGTTCGGTGCACGCTCATCGCCCACCCACGTCCACTCCGGTCGTTCGACAGAGTGCATGGCAGGTTCCTCAGTCACTTCAGCCACCGGTTCAGGTTCGCTGGGTTCGGTCGGAGTGGACTCCGACGCACCACACGCCGACGCCAAGAGCAGGGCTAGCCAAATCCGCATGTGGGGTTGTACGCGCCGTCCAGCGCGGATCTTGGGTCAGCCGAGCAGTTCGCTCAGCGGACCTGCGGCAATTCGCGCAGGACCTTCGGTCCCGAAGTTGTTGAGATCCTGCCCCGCCAGATGGCCGACCGTGTTCCACAAGTTCGACAGCTGACGGTTGCTCGGGTTGTTCAAGCCCGGGTACACGATGGAGCGTCCGCCAGGTTGGAGACCGAGCGCACTTCCACCGAGCAAGAGCACCGCAAACTCGCTCGCCGTGCTGTGGTGTTGTTCACCGTTGTCGCCGATGTAGACGATCACCGTGTGGTCGAGCATCGAACCACCACTCACATCGGGGGTGTCGGCGAGCGTGCGTGCCATCTGTGCAACCAAGTCGACCTGGCGCTCCGTCACCCTGTGACACGCCTCGAGCAACTCGCTGCTTCCACCGGAACCGTGCTGCATGTCATGTCGACCCACCGACGATACCGAGGAGTAAGTCAGACCAAAGTCTCCGCCGGTTCCAGAACCGACGACCACGACGTTGGTGAGCCCGCCGATCAACGCCGCTGTCGCGAGTTCCATCTGTGCCGCCAAGGTGTCCAACGCCTCGCCCGTGTAGAGCGGGTTCGTGTCGGGTGCCTCAGGCGCATTCGCCAGCAGAACGTCTTCCATTTCCAAGAGGCGACTGTGGCGTGCTTGGAGTTGCTCGATCGAGTTCAGGTACGCCTCGAGCTTTTCGCGTTCGAGCGAACTGCCGCGGAACTCGGCTTGTGCAGCAGCAACGTCTGCACGCGCGAAGTCGAGCAAGTTCCCCCGACGCATGAACGCTTCCTGTGCTTCCGCAGTGGCTACGGCACCAAAAAGAACTTCGTAAGCTGTTTGTGGAAAGAGCGTCATGGGTGCTGCCCGGCCCGCTGCAAACGCACACGTCCCGAAGTCCAATGCGCGGCCTGTTCCCACACCCAAACGAATCGCATCGAAGGGCAGGTCACCGCGCACACCAGGCAGACCCGCGAGGTACGCGTCGATCGTAGGTCCACCGGGCGCTCCACCCACGGTCCGTGACGAACTCAGAGCCCCGTGACTTGCGGAGTGACCACCTCCCACGACCTTCGAAGACAGACCGAGAAGCACTGTGGCTTGGTCGATCAACCCTTCACGACCCAAGCCACCGAGCGAACGCGCGCTGTCGAGATCGGGCGTATCCAACACCAAGGGCGAGTCGTGTCGATAGTCGCGATACCACCAACGCTTCGATCCAATCGGCGAGTCCATCGTCGCGTCGAGCGCACTACGCGTCGAGTCACTTAGCACGGTGACCGGTTCGTATCCGTTGCCTTCCACCACGAACACGAAACGACACGAGCCCGCCTCGTCGGCGCGCAAACGGTTCACCAAAGGTGCAAGGAACGCCGCTCCGGCGCCCCACATCGCTCCGCGGAGTAAGTGTCGACGCTTCACAGCGCGCCTCCTTCCCGGTGACTAAACGTTTCGGTAGAGACCAACGCATCCACCATCGCGAAGAACGAACCGGTGTCGTTGAGCGCGTTTTCCATCTCAACCAACGTGCATCCGTCGGCCAGCGTTTCCGCACGTCCCATGAAGTAGCGGAACGCGTGACGCACAAAGCTACGTCGTGCGTAGTCCGAGTTCGCGAGGGCTTCGACAAACTCGATCGGGTCGGCGTATGCCCGGTTGAGCGTCGCGTCTGGAAGGTTGTCGATCACTGTGCTGCCGTCGGGTGGATTTCCGTGGTCTTCCAACCTCAAGAAACCAGCATGGTTGTAGAGCTCAAACGGCAGACCCAACGTGTTCATCTTGGAGTGACAACCCATGCAAGTCGCACCGTCGACGTTTTCCTCGATGCTTCGCTGCACACGAACACGCGCAGAGAGTTCCGGTGCACTCGCAACCAACTGCGCTTCGACCATCACCAACTCCAGCGGCGGTACTGTTTCGCAAAACAGGTGTTCGCGAATCCACTTCCCGCGTTCGACCAGGCTCGCGTCGTCCTCGAAGTTCGCGCCGTGGGCACTGAGCCAAACCGGATGCGTCAACACACCCGCACGCTCGGTGTCGACCATGCTCACCCAGCGACCTTCGGGCGTGTTGTCGACCACGTCGACCTGGTACACGCGTGCCGCAGTCGCCGTACTGCCTGAAATCGAGCTTCCGCATAGGCCAATCGCGGTGCATCGCGAGAAGTCGCCACCACACTGCGCGTCGGAGGTGCACGACACGCCGTTGGTGTTCGCCGTGGTGGAGGGCAGTCGGTACATGCGTGTGGTGAGCAGCGTTCGGAACACGTCTTCGCCGTTCATCTCACTCTCCACCACCGCGCGCGCGATCGTGTCGTCCAGCTGATCGACGAACCGCAGTTCGTGCCCGTAGTACCCATGTTGGTTGTTCGTGTAGCCCTCAGTGGTTCGTGAGGCTCCATCGAAGTGGCTCGTCGCTCCTGGCGTGTCCTTGAACACCGAGTTGGCGTTTTCGTAGTCGAAGAACTCGCGGAAGAAGCGCATGAAGCCAGGCGCCAACCAGTACTGACCCCGTGTCGCGAGTTCGCGGTCGTCCGTGTCAGCGCTGATGTCGGGCCGCGAGAACGCCACTCCACTTCCGTAGGTGCGAAGCAGCGAACGTCGGACTGCCGGGTCTTGAATCGTTCCGTCTTGAGCCGCTTGCCGAACCAACCCGAGGCGTCCGAGTTCAGGATCGGCAGAGTCGGGATCTTCGTCTGGCGGTTCGCTAATCGGAATCAACGCGCCAACCGGGTGCGTGCTCAGCACGTGGCCCAGCGCCAACCCCAAGTCGGCGTTGCTCATCGCGCCGGAGTCACCCTCGGGCAGTTCGTTTCGGAAGAGCGTGCCCGACATCAGGAACGCGCCCTGCGCCACGTGATGAAGCGTGTCGCGTCGCTGCGCGAAGTCGGTTTCTGCCGCAAGACTGTCTTGCAGGAAGGTGCGCAGACGCGATCGTTCTCCTTCGGTCGGCTCACGGAACAGCACGCCGCGCGTGAGGATCATGTCGACCCACCAATCCAGACATTCGGGAGCAGGATCGGCGTCTTCGAAGATGCACCGATCGTCGCGATCCGCGGTGTAGAGCCCACGCGTACGTGTGGCAGGCGGCGAAACGCTCACGGGATCGCGCGCACTCCACAGGCTTGCGGCTTCAGGCAAGTTGAGCAGATAGAGATCGAGCGTTGCAGGATCGACGCTTAGCCCTCGCGTGTACGTCGAATACGGAAGCCCACCCACGTCGAAGGGGTTGTCCTTCATCGTGGAGCCCCACCAGGTTCCGTTGAGACTGCGAACGGCTGCGTGCGTGAGCTCCTGTCGTTCGATGCGACGAAGTCGACCGGGTGATGTGCGGGCCGCGCTCGGATCCGAGCAGCTGAAGAGCATACCTGGATCCAACGTGTTGGGATCGGTCGGAATCAGAGCCGGCGGCAAGTCGTCGCACTCCGTGCGCGCACCATCAGCGATCCATTGCTCGATGAGCGGAAGCTCCGCAACGGGCGTGGACGTTCCGAGCGGCATCAGCGCGCCTTCGTCTTCGCCCTGCATGCCAGCCATCTTGATGTAGAGCCAGCTCGACTCGGGATCGCCGGGAACGATCAAGCGCTGTCCCGGAACCGCTTCGCTCTCGAGGCTCGACAAGTCGGCCAAGCCATCCCGCGTCAAGAGCGGAAACTGCCGACCTGCGTGACATGCCGAGTTGGTGCAGCGGTTTTCGAAAAAGAGGATCACCTCTCCGGTCTCGCCGCACTCGCCGAGATAACCCGCGTCGTCCATGCCGGAGTCAGGAACTCCAGAGTCACGATTGGGGTTGGGATCGTCGTCGCCCCCAATGACTCCCTGACAGCCACTGAGAAGCATCCCGACTAGCAACGCGCGCAACACCACCAACTTGATGATCGTCGATCGGTGTCGGGATGGGCACTTACCCCGAGATCGCGATGAGCGTGGCTCGGCTAAACCATGGTGAGTATTGAGCAATTCGTTTTGTCGCGGCTCGAACGAGGACTGCGTTCAAAATGGCGGCATGAAACGAGTCGTGGTGATCACAGGAGCGAACTCGGGCATCGGCAAAGCCATGGCGTTGCAGATTGCAGCGGCGGGACACCCAGTCGCCATGGTCTGTCGCAACGCGACCAAGGCGCAGAAAGCACTCGACGAAATCCGAACGGGAGCAACAGGCGAGGTGAAGCTCTTCCTCGCAGACCTCGCCAAGCGTGACGATATCGACCGCGTAGCCGGCGAGTTGAGCGAGGCGTACGGAACGATCGACACGTTGTGCAACAACGCGGGCGTTCACCTGAACCAACGCTACGAGACCGATGACGGACTCGAGATGATGTACATGGTCAACCACCTCGCCCCGTTTTTGCTGACCGAGAGACTGCTCGACGCGTTGAGCAAGAGCACTGCGCCACGCGTGGTAACCACCTCGTCGTTGGGTCATCGCGGTGCGCGTATTCGTTGGGATGACATGCAGTGCACGCGTTCGTTCAACGCGACCATTCAGTACTGCAACACCAAGCTCTACAACATCTGGTTTACGAGCGAGCTGCGTCGTCGACACCCGAACTTGGACACCTCGTGTTTTCATCCGGGTGCAGTGGCAACCGAGTTTGCCCAAGACGATCCCGGAATGCTCAACACTCTGATGAAGATCGGTCGACCCTTTCTTCGTTCGGCCACCAAAGCGGCACGTACCGGCTACTACTTGGGTGTTTCAGAAGCCGCGTCCGGTGCAAACGGCCGCTACTACGCCGACAGCAAACCGCGGAAACCCTCGCGGCTTGCGCGTGATGCGGATGCTGCACGTCGCCTATGGGAGCTCAGCGAATCGCAACGCTGATAGGCTGGGGTATGCGTTGGATTTGCTTGGTGGGGTTGCTCGTTGCGTGTGGCGACGATGACGGAGTGATGAATCCGGATGGTGGGCTGGATGCCGGGGTGGATGTCGGCGTCGATGCACCCACGGATGTTGGGGTCGATGCACTCGACGTCGGTGTCGATTCGGGACTGACCTGCGGCTTGATCGACGACTTCGAAGACCCCGCGACACTCGCGTGTTGGACCGAAGAGAACATGGACTTTGCGGACGCCGTGATCGCCGATGGTTCACTGCAGATCACGTTCCGCGAAGGAAGCCCCGCTCGTTACGCGTGGTTTGGCGACGACGTGGGTCCGGCGCTGACCAAGCGTGTTCGCGGGAACATCCTTGCCGTGCTCGAGGTCGACGCCCATCGCGTGGGCGAACCCGATCTTCCACCCACGGGAGAGTTCAACTCCGCAGGGTTCCTCTTGCGCGATCCCGCAAGCAGCAGTCCCGGAAACCAAAACTGGATCATGTGGAACACCGGGAGCCAAGGCACATCGAACTGCGTGGATGGATCGACGACAGTCGACGTTGGAAGTGAAGGCAAGACCACCGTCAACTCCAGTTCCAACCTGTGCTTGAACCCAGGCTCGCACCGCGGACGCTTGGCGATTTGTCGCGTTGGCCGGAGCGTGCGGCTGATGCGCAAACTCGAAGGGGACGACGCTTGGACTGAAGTGCACGCGTACGAACGCAGTGACTTCCCGGACGAACTCGACATTGGCGTGTTGGCCAACGCGTGGGCGACGGGTCCCGATCTGCACGCGGAGTTTGGGAGCATCTTCTTCTCGGTGCCCGCCAACCTGGAGGGTTGCTCCGCGAGTGTGTTGGAGCGCGACCTTCCATGAGGTGGTTGGTGCTCAGCACGTTGCTCGCGTGCGCAGGTGCCTCGGGACCTGACTCGCGCGCAACGACGAACACTGAACCCGCAGCCGAAGCCGAAGCCGAAGCCGAGCCCGAAGCCGAAGCCGAGCCCGAGGCCGATGCCTCCGCAGGGCCTGCGGCGCGTGCCGACGATGGTTGCTTTGAGCGCTTCATCGACACGTACCCATGTCGAGGCATCGCCATCACCGACGAACAAGACACCATCCGCGTACGTGTCTGCGACATGTGTTTGGACGACTCGCACTGCGAAGACGGAGCGCAATGCCGAAGTCTCGACGGAGACACATGCGATCACACTCGTCGTATCTGCGTGCCTGCAGGACACGAATGCGCAGAGCCCGTTCAGTGCGATCAGATCTGCATGCACCGGAACGGCGAAGCGGTGTGTGGTGTGCTCTCCCCGCCTCCTGCTTAGAGCGCTGGACCCGTGGTCCACAAGTCGGGACCGGTACGCATGAACGTCATGCAGCGAGTTCGATCCAACGCATCACACGCCTGTGTTCCTGACCCCTCGTCGAAGGGATACCAACCGACCAAACCGGCTTCACTTCCGGTCACCGCAGCTGGCGTTCCGAGTTCGGACTCGCTGCGCGCCAGGGACCAGTACCGCAACTCGGCGATGTCACCTTTGTAGTCTTCATACTGATCGAGCGTCAGCACTGCCGCTTGCTTCTCCGCACCCCAAAACCAACCGGGTTGGTCTCCAGGAAACGCTGACCAGTCGTCCCACCACATGCGCATGTTCGTCCGCACATCGGATGTCTCGGTGGCAACGCGCGTACCGTCGATCCAAAGCTCGAGTGCCGCATTGCTGGCTCCTGAAAAACGACGAACCACCGCAACCGCGTGCCACGCGTCGTCCAAGAGCGACGGAGTTGTCGTGGCCGGATACACGCCAACCGACCAATGACCGTCGACGGTGCCGCCATCGCCAAACAACCAACGCAATCGACCACCACCGTAGAACTGCAAACTGAACGTTCCGAGGTCGAAGCTGTTGTTGTTGTGTCCGTCGAGCAGGAAGTTGCCCTTGTACCACCACGACCCGCTCGAATACGGCTCGTTGTCGACGTCGCACCATTCGCGCAGCTGTGCCTCACCGCCGGCAGCAGGACCCACCGGAAAAGACTCGTCCAAGCGCATCCACAACTCGAAGGTGAACTCGGCGTCACCGAACCCATCGGGGAGGACGGTTTCAATGCTGTAGTCGTGTTCGCGCGTTTCGTTTTCGAAGAATCGAATCGCACCGCGCGTACCGACCGGCGCATCGACTGCAGTGTCGATCGCGGGTGCGTCCAGTGCATCCACGCCTAGTGCGTCAACACCCGGAGCGTCGACGGTTGGTGCATCAACACCCGGAGCGTCGACCGTCGCGTCCGTCCCAGTGTCCGCGCCCGCATCCGATGTCGCGTCATCTCCGCACGCGATCAGAAGCACCCCCAAGCAAACCCACCTCATGTGTAGATGATGCGCTGAAAACGCGAAGTCTCCGAGCGGGTTGGACGCTCTATTCATTAATTTGGTGGAAGTTTCGAAGGCGCAAGCCTCAAGGGGAGCTGTCATTTTCCTGGGTGCCTCGGAGACACGACACCCAGAAATATTTTTGGTCAGCGCTCTTGCGTCTTGCGGCTTCGAATCTTCCACAAAATAAATGAATAGAGAGCCCTTGAGTCAGAACCGCACTTGGAGACTTGCGGTACCGGATCGCCGCGATGCACTCACGCCAACGTGAAGGCGTCGCATCTCCCGCCATGCTGCACGCACACGAAGTCTTCGTGGCAACGACGTTGTCAGTGCGCCGATGAAGGTCGCGCCTGCGATGCCCCACATTGTAAACGCCGCGATACCTGGACCGCCAAAGCATCCATCATCGCAATCTGCTGCATTGACGCTCGGATCCGCGTAAAGCAGCCCAAACCCCACGCCAACCAGAACCACGCTCGAGAGCATCAACAGCAGGGGCACACGAAGCGTGGGTTCCTCGATGTGTTCGGGGAACTCCACCGTTTCGTTGCCGTACTCGATTCGACGAATGTTCGACCCGGGAACGCGGACGGTTCCAGACCTCGTCCTGACGTCCACAAAGTACGGATAGCTCTCGCTCTCTAGTGTCCCAACGACGAGCGACCCGTCTCGCCGGTACACCATTGTTCGATCGGCGAACGCAGTCGCTGAGATGAAAAGAACGAGCAAGAAGGACAAGAGCCGCATGGTGTCCCCTTGAGCAACAAGCGTTCCGTATCCGATCGCATCTTGCGGCGTGCCACGGCGTGCCATCCCGATGTTTGCACCGCGAACGTCTGACTCCCGCGTCGGATGCGCAAGCTCACGTTCGTGCTTAAGAGGTGCGGCGAATGAAAAAGACTGAATTGAAGAATCTCGTCGTGCTCGATTTCGAGGCGACATGCGACGAGGACAACCCACCCTTACCTCAAGAGATCATCGAGTTTCCTTCCGTCCTTCTGGACGGCGAAACCCTTGAGGTCATCGATGAATTCGAGTCGTTCGTACGACCGATTCACCATCCCACGTTGACGACGTTCTGCACCGAGCTGACCAGCATCGAACAGAAGGACGTCGACGACGCACCCACCTTTCCCAACGTACTTGCTCGCCATCTGGAGTGGCTGCGCTCGCATGGTTTGCCCACCGAAGGAACTGCGATTCCGAAAGACACTGCCGTGCCCTACGCATTCGTCACCTGTGGTGACTGGGATCTGAACACCATGCTGCCTACGCAACTGCGCGCGTGTGCGATGGACTACGTGCCCGCACCGTATCGGCAGTGGATCAACATCAAAGTTCCGTTCAAGAAGTGGAAGCGAAAGCCCGCCGGCATGGCGCGAATGCTTCAAGCTCTCGATCTAGAACTCGAAGGCCGGCATCACCGCGGCATCGACGACTGTCGCAACATCGCCAAGATCGTGCGTGCCCTCGTCGCTCGGCATCAAAGGATGCAGATCACGACGGAGCTTGCTCCCTCTCGCTATCCGCCGATCACGCTCCTGTTGGAACGCGAAGGTCGCAAGAAGGAAGTTCTGCTGGGACGACGCGCAAGGGGCACTCTCTTGGGTGCTGCGAGCGGAGCGTTTCGACGTCAGGCCAATCGTGCGTTCGTGGGCAGACACGAACTGCTTGATGATCGGGACTTGCTGGACCTGCGATCGGGAGCGCTGGTTCGAATCGCTTGAGCGTGCGAAAACCGTTTCGTGGCAGACGCCAAAACGGTGGTGCTCACCGGAGCAACAAGCGGAGTCGGGCTCGGCTGCGCGACCACGCTGCTTCGATCAGGATGGCGTGTGGTCGCCTTGGTTCGAAGCACGGCACCACCGGGTGTCGAGGCGATCCGATGTGATCTCGCATCGCTCCAAAGTGTGCGTGAAGCTAGCGTGCAGGTTCTCGAATCCTGTCCCCGCATCGATGTACTTCTCGGTTGCGCAGGTGTTGCGCCTTGGGAGCGACGTGAAAGCGCGGATGGCTTTGAACTGACGTGGGGCACCAACGTTCTGGGGCACGCACTGCTGACCGAACTCCTGCTCGAGCGGGTTCGTGAAAGTGCGCCCGCGCGCATCGTCATGATCTCTGGAGACGCGCATCGACGCGGCACGATCCACTGGGACGACCTTCAACTGCGCAACTACAGCGCGATCAGAGCCGGCACGCAGGCGGCGCTCGGCAAGATCATGTGGACCTACGCGATGGCACGCGAACTCGAGGGCAGTGGCGTGACCATCAACACGTTTTGCCCCGCGTTTGTGAAAGGCAACCTCACGCGCGACTTTCCACGCTGGCTCCAACCGATCGTCAAAGTCGGCAACCTGTTCGCACAGATATCCGAAGAGGGCGCCCGCACACCCGTTTGGCTTGCTACGGCACCCGAACTGTCAAATGTGAGCGGCAAGTTCTTTCGACGCCGCGCACTACGCGCAAGCTCCGCGGAAAGTCACGACGTGGCACGGCAGGATCAACTGCTCAGCATGATTCGCGAGTCGATCGCTTAGCGCCACGAACCTTGAATGTGAAAACTCTCGCCCTCCAAGCGGGACTCAGGGACAGGCGTCTTCGCGCAGCACGGTTCGAGTTCGACGAATGACCCGATCGTCGAGGGAACCGTCTCGGTCCATGTCGGTGACGTCGATGACGACCCATTCCTGTTCCAGAATCAGTTCGTTGTCGTCGTAGGTGAAGTTGGCTTCGCCAGTCAGTGCGGAGCAGACGCCGTGCGTATTGCGATAGCGGATCGTTCCCCCGAACCCATCCCAGGCGACGACGGCGCCGTTGGATGTGCGCGTGCAATCGTGCCCACACGTCGGAAGACGCCCATCGGCAACCAAGACCTCGTCGCCACGAAATCGAACGACGAGACCGTCGTGGGTGTCCCGCAAACGAATCGGACTGTCACCCCACGCTTCTTCTGGAGCAACCGACGTCGTGTGCACGCTCCATGACTCTTGGGTTGCGCAAAACGTGCCCTCGACCGAATGCTCAACCGGCGTGCTGTTTCGAGCTTGGATCGCCCAGAGCTCATCCAGAAAGCCGATGCCGCTCGCATCGATGCGCAGCATCTCGCGTTCGTGCCACAACCAACCTTCGCGGTAGATCGAGATCGCGACCTCGATGTGACCATCGTCTGAAGGCACCTGTAGTTCCCAGTGGTCGTCGCTTACCCGAACGAACTCGCCTTCACCACCGCCGCCGTAGTCGATGTCGTAGAACCACCAACCACCCTCGCCGCATGAGTCGGCGTAGAGTTCGAGTTCGTCTCGTGCCAAGCAAGACCGTCCCATCCCGACGATCGCAAACTCGCCGATCAACCACTCGGGGATTTCGGCCGGATCGCACGCACGATCGGGCGGGTCTTCACGTTCCGAAACGCTGATCGGAAGGCCAAAGCTATCGAAGCATCCCCCCAGAACCAGCGCGAGCAGCAGCGCGCGAGCGTCCATCGATCATGCGTCGCTCGCACCCGCTGCGTTTTCCAATGCGCTCTGAAATTACCGGCAGATCAACATCGTGTGCTGATGGTCGGTGAAGTACGCCCAAACACGCCGCATCTGGTTGGTCTGCGTGTTGTACTTGTGGTCGATGTCGTTGACGCCGGTCACGTACCAATCCGACCAACCTGAGCTCCAACGAATCTTGTACGCGACGACGTTTCCTCCAGCGAGGCGTTGGTCAATCTCGGTCGAGAGCCCGTGTTGGTCCCAACCTGCGTTTCGTTGAGGCCCGCGTGTTTGTTCGGTGCAGCGTGCTTGCGTGCTGATGTCGTGGCGAATGCAATCGCCCGTGGGACACGCACGTTGCGCGTCGGCCGGGGCTACGGTTGAAAACAACGCGGACAACAATGCAGCCGCGATCACTCCCTGTACGAACCGAGTCATGTTTCCTCCTATCGGTGCCGGTACGATGCGAACGGCATTCGCTGTCTTGGCCGATCCGAAAGAAACAGGGGGATACCCGCAGCACAGTGTGCGGTTCAGCGGAGCGAGCCCAGTTTGCCTTTGAGCTTGGGATCCACGGCAAAGCGACCAGCTCCCGTGAACATCAATGTCACGTAGGGGATCAGGTACATCATCGCGAACTCCTTTTTACTCCAAGGGTCGTCCGCGTGAACCACGAGCATGGCGATCAACATCGTGAACGCGAGCGGAACCGCAGCGAGGCGCGTCGCCAACCCCAGCATGATGAGCACCGACGCACCCACCTCGGCGCCAATTGCCATCGCCAAACTCGCCGTCGATCCCACGCCGATCGGATCGGGAAAGCGGTCCGCCATCTCACCCCACTTCATGAGCTTGGGCATGCCATGCGAGAACAACATCGTTGCGCCCACACTCAGGCGAAGGAGAAGCAGTCCAACGTCGTTGAGCGTCTTACGCGTGCCATCGGTCATGCTGCACGCTGAACCGACCACGCATCGCGTTCAACCTTGATGGCGAGAACGCTGTGTTGCGCTGGCGATGCGATACGTCGACAGGGGTTCGATCCAGCCCTGTTCGATCGCGTTCATCTCTTCGACGGTGTCGTCCCACACTCCAAGCACGGCTTCGTAGAAGCTCGGTCCACCTTCGGGAAACAGCCGCAGGTCTTCCAACTTCGCGTCCTGGGGTGCTTTGATCCACGCATAGCCTTCACCCGTTGGGTTGGGCCAACCAAGCATCAGGTCGTAGGTCGTGCCCAATCCGGTGTCGCCAAGTTCGACCTGCAGATACCCCAACCGGTCACGGGCCAACTTGCCTGCCTTGGCCGGATGCCACTGTGCCGGAACCTCACGCACGTAGGTCTTCGGGCCGTATCCGTTCCACACCGTCACACGAAACGCGTCCTCATACGCTTCGATCTCCAACGACTTCGTTTCGTCTTCAGCCACCCACAACGTGCACATGTCGGCGCGAAACATCAGCAACAGTCGATCTCATCACGCACGGCTTCCACGGCTTCGCGCAACAAACGAATCGAACGCACGGCTTGTTTTCGATCGGCAGCGTTGAGCCGATTCAGGATCAACCCGACCGAGCCTTCGGTCATCCGCTGCAGTCGCTTGGCCTCGGCCTTGCCGGATTTGGTCAACACGATGATCGAGCGGCGACCATCGTCCGGATCCTTCTGACGTTCGACGTAGCCCTTTTGCTGAAGCCCATCGAGCAACCGCGTGATCGCACCCTTGGTGACGCGCGTGTGTTCCGCCAACGACGACGCGTCCCACGTTCCTTCCAGAAGCGTTTGGAGAACCACGCACTGCGCCACCGTCACGGTTCCACAACACACTTGTTCTCGTTCGAACGCTCCAAAGAGACGACAGAACGCGACGACATCGGCGACAACTTCGTTCATGGCTTCCGGGCGCGGATACTGTAACTGAAGACTTGCTCGGAGATCGCTCTTGCGCGCTCTTTTCCGAAGCTCTCGATCGCTGCGCGCAACATCGGATCGTTGGTGTCGAGATCGAAGAGATCACCCACCGGTTTCCGATCGAACGCGATGTCCACGAAACCCGCTTCGCGTAGATGGCCCAAATACTGCGCCTCGGTTTCTGCTCCGGCGACGCACGCCACCAGTGCCGTGACACTTTGCGCGACCTCGGCTGGAAGCGGTTCGGACAGGACGATATCGCTGACAGCCAGCCGCCCGCCTGATTTCAAGACGCGAAACGCTTCGCGGAAGGCAGCACCTTTGTCAGGAAACGCGGAGCGTTTGTTCGAGCGACGCTGGCCGTCGGACAACGTCGAGGCTCCCCGAGCCGAGACGCGCGCGAAGCGCGTGCTTGGAGGGGGGTCCCAAACGTTAGTTTGGGGGGAGGGTTGCTAAACCCTCCCCAAGGAGGAGCCGTGCCCGTAAGCCGAAGGCAAGTCGGAGCCGAAGGCGAAGACGTAGGGCGCGGCGACTCCGATAAATGGAGTCTAGAAGGAAAGGATCTGCCAGCCGTCGGTGATCAGGTGCACCAAACTGCCGTGCTGCCCGTCTTCTCCGTAGAGCGGCACACCGTAGGTGTTCGCCGAGTCTTGCGCCTTGAACCTCACGCATGTGCAGAAGTTGCAGGTTCCACCAAGCAAACCGGCTTGCTGCACCTCGTCAAAGCGCGCGCCGTAGTGTTGAGTGAATTTGTCCTCGCGCTTTTCAAAGAGCGTGAGCCACTCGACACCTTGGCCTTCGAAGAAGATCTTGGCTTCGTGTCCTGCGGCGTTGAGCTCCAGCGCGTTGGTGATGGCATGGGCGATCTTGCCTCGGCCTTGTGGTGGGTTGATATCGCGTACGATCAGGGCGAACTTGCTCATGGCGTGAGCTTCGGGACCGTCACCGAACGCGTCAACGCACCTCGAGGTAAGCGATGGAAGAGATCCCCTGTTGCCCAGTCGAACGCGCGATCGGTTTGATCGGTGGGAAGTGGAAACTCTTCATTATCCGCGTGCTGATCGTCGAAGGGCCGCTTCGCTACAACCGGCTACTCGAAGCCGTTCCTGGGATCAGCGCGAAAGTGCTCACACAGAACCTTCGCGAGTTGGAAGATCATGGTGTCGTGCAGCACACCGACAAGTTGTATTCGGTGACCGAGTCCGGTCAGAAGTTGATGCAGCCACTTCACGCCCTTGGCGAATGGGCGGATCAACACGCGCCGGTCTAGGCCGGTCGAATCGCTTGCGCAAAATCGAACACACGATGTGGATCGTGTTGCGTCTTGATCGCGCGAAGCCTCTCGAAGTTCGCTCCGTAGTACGCCTGTTCCCAACCTGAGAGATCCGGATCGATGTAGTTCGAGTACGCACCCGCGGCATGCGGATGCATCGACTCGTACAAACGGTTCATCCACTCCGTGTTTGCTGCAACCACTTCGGGACTCGCGCTCATCCGCCAGTAGGTGGCGTACTGCGCGATGAACCGAGCGCGTCGATGCACGAAAGCTGTCGCACTTGGATCCACGCGGCCGATTGCACCACCCAACGCATCAATCCCGACTCGACCCGAGTACTCCATCCCGGAGCGATCCATGCGCTGCAGCAACGTTTCGATCGCATCGCTGGAAAGTGGCTGCGCAAACACGTCGGAACGCGTCAAATGAACGCCCCGCGGCAACGTGCCTTCAGGCGGAAGATGGCATTCCTCGTACGTGCGGCGTGCACAACCACCCAACACCAATATCGTGTCGAAGAGCGAGGCCGACTCGACACGCCGTCGACGGGGGCGGCCTGCGATCCGAACGAACGCGTCGAGATGCGCTTGCAACGCATCGGGCGGACCCATAAACACGCCATGGATCGCGATCGAACGTCGAGAGTCGCGCGCGCCAATCTCCACTTTGGACCAGATCTCGTCCGGAGCGTCCGGCCCCCACTCCTGCCACGCAGCAAACACATCTTTGGCTGCATCCCAGCGATACGGGAGCGCAAACCGAGTGAGCTGTGCCACCGGCGTGACTTCGAACTCAAACTGCGTCGCGACACCAAAGTTGCCACCGCCTCCACCTCGCGAAGCCCAGAAGAGGTCGTCGTCGTTCGAACACTCGTGGATCGTTCCGTCTGCGGTGATCACGCGCATCGAGCGCAACGCGTCGCAGGTCAACCCAAGCTTGCGTCCAACCACGCCTTGTCCGCCGCCCAGTGTGAGGCCGGAGATACCCACGCTCGGACACGTGCCTCCCGGCAAGAGAAGCCCTCGCGGTGCGAGGTGGTGGTAGATGTCGATCAGCTTTCCACCGGAGCCGATCGTGGCGCGTGTGCCCTGCACCTCCACGCCCGACATCGGTCCCACGTCGCAAACGATTCCAGCGCCACTTGAGTAGCCGCCGTAGCTGTGTCCCCCACAACGTGCGGCAAAGGGCATCCCGTGCGTTCGGGCGAAACCGATCAGGCGTTGTACGTCGGCTTCTGTTTCCGCGTACGCGACACCCTGAGGTGCGAGGTGATCAAAACGCGGATCGTAGAGTTTGCGGGCGTGCGCGTATCGACTGTTGGATGGACGAACAAGCGAACCTTGCAACCCATCGCGCAAACGCACCCAATCCGCATCGGTCACAGGGACCGGTTCGGGTGCCGCAACCGGTTCGGGTGCTACGGGTGGCTCTGGTGTGGGCGGTTCCGGTCGAGGCTCAGGCTCGGGTACAGGTTCCGCTCGGTCGCGTTCACCACACCCCGCCAACACGAGCGAGCCAACGCCTGCGAGTAGGTCGCGCCGTTTCACTCCGACTCGAGCTTCTTGGCCTTCTCCAAGACGGTGGCTTCGAGTGACGCCTTGTACTCTGCAACCTTCGCGCGAAGCGCGTCGTCGGATGTGCCGAGAATCTGCGCAGCCAGGATTCCTGCGTTTTGCGCACCGTTGATCGCCACCGTCGCAACGGGAACACCGCGCGGCATCTGCACGATCGACAACAATGAGTCTTCGCCACTTAACGACGACGACTTCACAGGCACACCGATTACGGGAAGCGGCGAGATCGCAGCCACCATTCCGGGAAGATGTGCTGCGCCTCCGGCACCTGCGATGATCACGCGAAGTCCACGCGACTCGGCCGACTTCGCGTAGTCGTACAAACGCGCCGGTGTGCGGTGTGCCGACACGATCGTCATCTCAAACTCGACGCCAAACTGCGTGAGCATGTCCGCTGCGGCCTGCATCACCGGCAAGTCGGAATCGCTTCCCATGATCACACCGACAACCGCGCTCATGCTTCTGCCTCTCCTGCGATCACCAAAAGGTCTCGCACTTTTTCCGCCTTGCGAATGGCTTGGTCGAGATCGGAATCCACCACGGTGACGTGACCCATCTTGCGGAAAGGTTTGCACTCGGCTTTGCCGTAGAGGTGCACCGAGACACCCGGAACGGCGAGTGCTTCACCCATGCCGGCGATCGTGGGTGTGCCGCGTCGACCCGCCGCGCCCAGAAGGTTGATCATCGTCGCGGGACTCAGCAGTTCGGTCGAACCGAGCGGCAAGCCCACAACAGCGCGCACGTGCTGTTCGAACTGATCGGTGACCGCAGCTTCGATCGTGTGGTGTCCCGAGTTGTGCGTGCGTGGTGCGATCTCGTTGATCAGCAGTTCGCCGTTCGCGAGAAACATCTCCACCGCGATCACGCCGACACCATCGAGTTCGGTCACGGTCTTGAGTGCGAGGTCACGCGCTGCACGATCGATCTTCGGGTTGATCCGTGCTGGAGCGATCAGCATATCCAGCACGTTCTGCTTGGAACGAAAGCGCATCTCGACCGGTGGATACGACTTGCAGTACCCGTCCCGACTTCGGGCAACGAGCACCGCGATCTCCATGTCGGCCGGGATGAACTTCTCCACCAAACCGGTCACCGGAAGATGCGAATCAAAGTCCGCTTCGCTTTTGAGAATCGCCACACCGCGGCCGTCGTAGCCACCGACAGCAGCTTTCTGCACCAATGGGTACCCAAACTTCGCAAACGCTTCGCGCGTTGGGTTTTCCATCGGAATGAACGGCGACGTGGGAAGTCCCGCAGCTTCGAGTCGCTGCTTCTGGTGCAGTTTGTTTTGGATCACCGCCACGAGCGAAGGCGAGGGATAGATGCTGTGTCCCTGTGTCTCGAGCTCGGCGAGCGTGACCACATCGACGTCTTCCAGGTCGTACGTGACCACGTCGCACTTCGACACGAGTTCGCGGATGCGCTCGGCATCGCGGAATCCGCCGATCAGTTGTTGGCTTGCAACCTGTCCCGCAGGCGAGTTCGGCGTGGGATCGAGCACGATGGTCTCGAGTCCCAGGCGACGCGCTGCAGTGACCATCATGCGACCGAGTTGGCCACCGCCGATGATGCCGAGGCGTGAAAGCGGAATGGGACGAAACGAGGGCAGGGCGAGACCCTTTCGTGCGAGGGGGCCTGTTGTACCTCAGCCGCGATCCGAAGACGAGAGGTCAAAAGCAAACCCCGCACTTCGAAACGAAGTGCGGGGTTAGTGCGGAAGAGAGGACTCGAACCTCCACGAGTGTTACCTCACATGAACCTGAATCATGCGCGTCTACCAGTTCCGCCACTCCCGCGAGCGGACAGCCGACTTACGACTCGCTTCCCAAGGTGTCAAGGGGCCTTCGTATAGCGGCGCTTCTGCCACGTGAAGGGCTTGATCAAGACGCGCGACTGGATGGTGCCGTTCCACTCCGTCGCCACGCCGTGTTTCTCGAGAACCTCGCACGTGGTTCGGGCAACGCGAAGGCTCTCGGACTCGTGCGCATCCCCATCTTCGAACGCACCGTAGGCCAAGAAGAGTCCTTCATCTCGAACGCCGCGCTCGAGGTCCTGACCATGGAAAAACACGGCGCCCCATGCGTCATCGACGCGACCGCGAAACTCGTGCACGTCGCTCCAACCATCCGACTGCGTGTAGCCCGCGTTTTGTAACGCAAGGATTCCGTGACTCGCCTCGAGCTCCGCAAACGCCGCATCGATGTGGTCGTTGGTGGTTTTGTCTTTCCACCCCAGCTCGGCTTCACGCTGAGCGTTGAGCGCTGTCCGCAGCTCATCCATCAACTGCTTCGTGTACTTGGTGCGCTCATCGTCGGAGTGATCGCGAAACTCATCCCGCACTCGTTCTTCGAACATCTCAGCAACGTACGCGTCGTCGTCGAATCCACTGCGTGCGGCCACATCAAGTGCGTCTCGAAGCCATTCGAGAATCTGATCGGTCGTGATCTCCATGACCTCGGTATACGGACCGCCTCGTGAAAGTTCACTCAGCGTCGACGCCAAAGAATCAGCGTCGACGCCAAAGAATCAGCGTCGACGCCAAAGAATCAGCGTCGACGCCAAAGAACAAGGAGCATCGGCCACAACAACGAACCCTGCGCAGCCGAACAACCCGATCCACCAGAGCCAGTGTCCGCATCGATCCCAGCATCCGCGGCGCTCGCATCTGGCTGCGGACTCGCATCGACACCAGCATCGGAAACTGCGGCATCCGGTACACCCGCATCTTCGCTCATCGCCGGACAGGGATTTCGAATCCGCCACGCATCAAACGCTTCACGTACCAAGACCACAGGGTTCTCCGGCGCGGTGTTCTCGAAACGAATCGAAAGCCAGCCCGGCTGATCGGGCCGATCAACTTGGACGAACGCACCATCCGCCGGAATGCCGTTGGGCGTGCAGCGGTTGTCGCCAATCCCATCGGTTCCGCCCGCTTCGAGCGACGCCATCAAACGTGCTGCGAGATCGCATCCTTCGAACTCGCTCTCCATCGCAGTGAGCACTTCAGGTCCCGTGAGGATGTTTCCTTGGATGGAGTAGACGTACCCGTCACGCGTGCCTTGCACGTCGTCGGCGTAGTCGATCGTATCGATACCGGTGTAGCCCGCGCTGCGTCCCATCAAGTCGACTGCACCGTACTGACGACGCGTGAACTGCGAGTCGTAGTCTGGCTCCGTCAATCGGCGGAGGATCTCGCCAGGTTCGACGCGATCCACAAGTAACACTGCGGCGTCGTCGAAACGGTAGCTCGCGCCGAGAAGCGCTTGCGCTTGGATCACACCACGGCGCGGGACCCCAACGTAGATCTGGTAGATGCTTGTGGTTCGTACGCACGACGCACCGGCTCCGCCAACCTCACCGTTGAACGGGTCGGCCGCTGCGATCGAGTACGTGGCGGCGGCGGGAGATGCGACACCCAGAAGAAGCAACGCGATCCCAATCCGCATGCTTCACTGTACTTGCTTCGGCGCCGTTCGCGCCGCACGTTTCGTAGGTGGCGAGCAAACGCCAAAAAGGGTTGAGCGGTTTGGCGGGTATGAAAGCGCCCAAAAAGAAAGCTGCACCCAAGAAGAGGAAGCCTCCCGTGAAAGCGAAGCCGGCGAAGCCTGCACCCAAACCCGAGTCCAAAGCGCCTTACACGGCGACGGATCGCGAAGCGTTCGAACACGCGTTTGCTGGTGTTCGTCCGCTCGATGCACCTGCAGAAGGCGCCCAACCGAAAAAGCGCAAACCTCGCGGCGGTGCACCTCGGAAAGAAAGTGCTGCGGCTGCGTTGCGTGCTGCCGAAGAGAGTGCGCGTGCGCGCTTGGATCAGCTCGTCGGTGGCGGTGTCACGATCCGGGTCACGCGTGACGGCTCACGCGTCGAAGGTCGTCGTGAACGCTGTCCGGTTCGCACGGTTCGTATGCTGGCCGAAGGGGATCTTCCGCCCGAAGCAAGTCTGGACCTGCACGGCATGGATCGCGCTGAAGCAGGACGTGCGATTCGCCAGTTTGTCCGCGACGAACATCGACACGGTCGTCGCACGCTGTGCATCGTTCACGGCAAAGGAAAGCACAGCGAAGGTGGCGTCGGTGTGTTGCAAGGCACCACCGTGCATGCACTGAGCCAAGGTGGAGCTGCACCTTTGGTGGAAGCCTTTGCGAGTGCCCCCGATCGCTTTGGCGGTGAGGGCGCGATCATCGTTCGGCTCTCAACGAAATAACCGACCAGATCAACGCCGGTCCTGCAGCGATCGACGCGGCGATCGCGACCGTGACCCCCGGTGAGAGTCCGCCGTAGTCCATGACCAACGCATACGCCAAGTAGCTGCACGACGAGATCAACATCACCGAACCCAACTCGGTCGCGAACGTTCGTCCGCGAAAACCGGAAGGCACCATCTGTTGCAGCAACACGGTGCTCATCACCCACACGGTTGCACCGCCCATATGGGCAAACAGCGCACACATTCCCGCCATCCAGGGCGTGTCGACGAACACGAGCGAAAAGTAGAAGCCGAGCGAAAAACAAAACCCGACGACAATGCTGGCGCGTAATCGCCACGCGTCCCCATTGGCGAAACGACGCGCAACCAAAGGGCCAAGCCCCGTTCCGATCGCACGACAGAACCACAGAAACGAGATCCCCAGATCTGCACTCTCACGCAGCCGAAACCCTGGCGACGCCCCAAGCATGGTCAGAAAGAGCGTGTGCGCGCCCATCATGCCCCACACCGACTTGGTTAAGAGGATGTGACGAACCTTCGGATGCTCCTTCAGGTACGCCAACCCAGCACGCACATCGGCGAGTCCGGACAACGCGCGGTCTTCTGGATGCGGCGGCGGTTTGGTGCGCTCGTCTTTGACGGTCGCAATCAGAAGCGCGCTGATCAGGTAACTCGCCACGTCGAGCGCAATCGCGACGCGCCAACCAAACGCGTAGAGCACCACGCCACCAACCGCAGCGCCTGTGGCGAACATCAACGACCAGGTCGCGGCCGAAATCGCGTTGGCCGTGATCAGATCGTCGTCCCGCACCAAGTCAGGAATCACGGCGCGGTAGGCAGGATCGAAGAACGCGGTGACGCACACTTGCAACAAGGTCAGCGCGTAGATGTAGACCACCGAGCCGCCCTGTTCCGTGAGGAGGAAGAGCGCGACCACAGCGGCGGTCAACACGTCGCAGAGGATCATGATCGTGCGACGGTCGTAACGATCGGCGACCACACCCGCAGCGGGACCCAGCAGGCTGACCGGGATCTGCTTGAGCACGAACACGCCAGCGATCGGCAACGCTGCGTAAACCTCGCCCTCACCCAAGAGATGAACGATCGCCAAGGTGTTAAGCCACGTGCCCAAAAGGCTGGCCGAGCGCGCGAAATAGATCCGGCGCCACTCGGGATTGTCGCGAAACGCTTGCCACACGGATCGCCCGGCCACGATTGGGCTCTCGCACGGAAGTCGTCGAGGTGCTACGGGCAATCGCAATGTTGGACAGCGAACTCGACAAAGTGGCTCAAATCGCACTCGGCGCAGGCGAAATCATCCGCACCGTGTACGCAAAAGACTTTTCCGTGGCCTACAAGAGCGAACGGGATCCGGTCACCGACGCCGACACCCAAGCCAACACGTACATCGTCGACGCGCTTCGCAAAGCATTCCCCGATGACGGCATCGTTGCCGAAGAGACCAAGGATCAAAGCGACGCACTCAAAGGCGGTCGGGTGTGGTTCGTCGATCCGCTCGACGGCACCAAAGAGTTCATCGCCAAGAACGGCGAGTTCGCCGTCATGATCGGACTCTCGATCGACGGCGAAGCCAAACTCGGCGTCGTGTATCAGGTCGCCAAAGACAAGCTCTACACCGGCATCGCCGACAAGGGTGCGTGGCTTCATCAAGACGGCGAGAAGAAAGCGCTGATGGTGAGCACGCGTTACGAGCCTTCGGACTTGCGCTTGGTGGTGTCACGCTCGCACCGACCCGAGAGCATCGACAAGATCGTCAAGCGCCTGGGCATCACCGACGAACGCAAGAGCGGATCGGTGGGACTCAAGGTGGGTTTGATCGCCGAACAAGCCGTCGATCTCTACATTCACCTCAGCGATCGCTCGTCGCACTGGGACGCGTGCGCACCCGACGCGATTCTGCGTGGTGCAGGCGGACGCTTTATGCGCGTCGACGGGTGTAGCTACCGCTACGGTGGCGAAGACCTGCGTACCGATGGCGGGATCTTCGCGTGCAACGCGGCGGCCTACGATGCCGTGCTGCCGATCGCGCGTGAAGTCGCGCGCGAAACCGGTTTTCTCAAGTAGTCAGTTGATCCAGTAAGCCCAGCTGATCGTGTCGCCTTCGTCGGTGCAACTGTTCCACGAACGAAGGTTGGCGAAACGCGAGGGACCTGGACCCGAACTCACTTCGCCCTGCGCGAGACTCGCGACTTCCTCGGCGTCGATGCGCAGGCGCGACATCTCCAAGCGTCGTAGCTGGCCGCATTCACCTTCACAGATGGTGTCGCCCCAACGAACTTCGATCTCTCCGGGTTCGACCACGGGGCGAAGTCCTCCGCTTTCGGCACGCATGGCCAACGGACACATGGGTGCAGCAGGACCGTCACACAAACTCGTGTCACGAACTTCGAGATGAATCGGAGACACGTCGATCCATCCGTCCGCAATGCGCGCAAAGCGCTCTTCAAACCCCGCGCGGACCGCTGCGTTCAGTCCTCGAACATGCAGGATGCACTCTTCTTCGAACCGCAGCTCGGACCACTCGATCACCCGAATGTCCAACGTGTCACCACTGGACGAAACCACGGGATCGTAGAATTGAAACTGTCCGAACCCACAGTGCTCGATCTCGACCGACACAAAGTTGTCTGAGGGCTCGCACGAACTGGGCATCCACGTGTCGACTCCTGCATCCGAAGCCGCCACGCGATCCGACACTTCGTGATGAAGAAAACACGCAGGCAAAAACAAGATGCTTAGAAGGACGCGCATAGCCGCACCTGCTGCACGCAACGCGCCAGGCCAAGCTGTGCCTGTCACGACCAGGCTTGACGAATAAGTGCCTGAAGTCGTTCGGGATCCGTGGCGGTGGTTTTGCACATGAACCCGCTCTTGTGCGCAAAGTGCACGTCGGCCTCGCCTTCCACGCGTGAGAAGTCCAAGCGCGGATGGTCCTCGTAACGCGCGATCCCGTAACCCGTTCCGCGACGATCCGGATACACGATGGCTGCGATCTCTTCGCCGAGTTCGTGCGCGCGAATGTAGCTTTTCACCACACCACTGGGTTCATCCGGGAGCGGATCGGTTCGCACCAAAAACAACGACTCGCACTCGCCAAGCGACCAACGCTTCACATGCGCGTCGGCAAAGGCGATCTTCTCGCGCACGCTCTCGAGGTAGTCCAAGAGGTCTTGACCCACCATGCGCATGTACTCGTACAGCGTTTCGCCGGGCTTGAGTTCCGTCGACTGCGCAAACCGACGAAGCAACGTCATGTCGATCGGCGAGTTGAGCTGGCTGATCGCTTTGCGCGGAACGCCCAACCACTTGGCGGTTTTGCCTGGACCACGGGAGTCAAACCACTCGGCAGGTTCGAGCCAATCGCAAAACTGCTTGGCCTCTTCGTACATGCCCAAGTGATCGAGCACGAGGCTCAGTGCACACGTAGGCGGATGCTCGCGCGGAAAATGATGGTGATCGAAGTTGAGTTTCGCGGGGTCGTGCGAACCACCGATGTCGACAATTGCCACAGCAGGATCCCCGAGTTCGGCATCGCTCGGTTCGCGACGCACGACCGGCGCTGAATGGCGGGCGATCAACACGCACACCGCCAAGAGGTCGTCTTTATGTGCTCCGCCTGGATGCGTCAGGATCTGATGAACCATGGCTCGCACTTAGCGGGTCGCGGAACCCCGCGCACGTGCTCTAGCATCCCCCCATGGATGAGCAGACACTGATGGATCGCCTCAAAGCGGCCGCGGGGTCTGGCGAGATCGAGTTGGGCGCAACGATCCGGCCTGCAGCCACCGCCGACACGATCGCGCAAGTTGGAACCGAGGACACGCTGGCGGGTCCCGCGGTCATGGCTCCGCGCAAGCTTCCGCACATCACCGTGGACGTGCCGGGCTCGCTGACGGGCATGCCATCGCCCACCGACGAAGCCGATCTCCAAGTACGCGGATTGATCGGTGAAGGCGGTATGGGACGCGTGTTCTTGGCACGCCAGCATTCGCTGGATCGCGACGTCGCCGTCAAAACGATCCGCGACTCGGCCGACGGAGCCATCCGACAGGCGTTGGTGTTCGAAGGTGTGATCACCGGACAGCTCGAACACCCGGCGATCGTTCCTGTGCACGCGTTAGGACTGGATCAAGCCGGTCGACCAGCGATGGTCATGAAGCGCATCGAAGGTGTGACCTGGGATGAACTGCTGGCGAACCCTGCACACGAAGGTTGGGAGAACTGGGAAGGCGACGCAGACGATCGGTTACCGGGTCACCTTCAGATTCTCTCGCAGGTTTGCAATGCCGTCGCGTTCGCACACAGCCGCGAGATCGTGCATCGCGATCTCAAACCCGAGAACGTGTTGATCGGTCGCTTTGGTGACATCTACGTGGCCGACTGGGGCATTGCCGCTCGCATGGGTGTCGAAGCGGACCAACGCTTGTGTGGAACCCCTGGCTACATGGCGCCCGAAATGGTGCGTGGTGCGGAAATCGATGCGCGAACGGACGTCTATCTGCTGGGTGCTGTGTTGCACCAGATCCTCACTGGGTCTCTGCGTCACAACGCTGCCACGGGTGTTGCCGCGCTCGGCCAAGCACTCAACTCGGAGCCGTACACGTACGACGACGATGTCCCACCTTCGTTGGCCGCACTCGCCAACCAAGCGTGCAGTGCCGATCCCGCCATGCGTCCCGAAAGCGCGATGGCATTCCGCGAGGCACTCACCCACTACACCGAGCATCGGCAGTCGATGCGACTTGCGAACGAAGCGATGGAGCGATTTGTCGCGCTGCAGACCTTGGAGCAGAACCCGCAGAAACCCACGTATCAGCGCGAACACGATCGCTTGGGCGCAGCCGCACGCTTTGGTTTCGAACAAGCCCTCGAGTCGTGGGAAGACAACCCCGTTGCTCAAGAGGGTCTACGCGAACTCGAAGCGCTGCTCGAAGCGAGACGCAAGCGCAACGCCGAACTCGAGAAGATCGCCCATGCGCACGATCCCAGAGTCGGTGCGCGCTATCGACGTATCGGGCTGACGTTGCTTGCAGCAACCGGCGTACTAACCGGACTGGTGGCGTGGTTCCAAACTGAGCAGCCGACGGCTCTACAACTCGTGACGTTCGGCGGCGGCGTGGGCATCGGCGCTGTGATCATGGTGTACGTGCTGCGAAAGCAGCTGTTCAAGAACGAGTTCGGCCGCAACGCAGTCGGCATGTTGATGATCGGAACGGGCGGAATGGTGTTGCCGCGCTTGGTCAATCTCGCGACACCCTTTGATCCTGCTCAGGCACTCGCTCGCGATGCCTTTGTTCTCGCATCGGTCGGTGCGGCTGCAGCACTGGCTCTCTTTCCCTGGCTGTCCGCGTTTTCGGTATGCCTCGCTGCAGGCGGAATCGGCTGCATGGTCATGCCGCAGTACGCACTGCAGATCTTCAGTGCAGCCATCGCAGTCGGCTTTGTGATCAGCGCGATCCTAGCGTGGGTGCTGCGACCCGATCGTGCGGGGTGAACGCACTCTGCACACCATTCAGCGTATGGGGACCGTGTACCCCCAGCGGTGGAAGCCACGTTCGCCACGCGAGCACGAATCCATTCCGTTTTTCGACGGTACGGCGCTTGCTCTTATCCACAACATGCATCTGTTGACCCGTGCTCTTCCGTTTGCACTCGTCCTCGCTTTGGCGGGTTGTTCCTCGACCACTGGCTCCGTGGATCTCGCGTCCGAACCCGCTGGGCTTGGTGACCAAGTCACGCAAGGCAAAGCGGACGGCGCGTTTGGATCGACCGAAATCGAGATCGGCGACACGGTCAGCGGAGAAACAGCCGGAGATGGCATCGTTCTCTACGCGTTAGAGATCGCGGACAACGATGAAATCACCGTGGTGATTCGACGAACCTCCGGAGACCTTCGACCCGCTGCGTATCTCTATCGCGGAACGGAAACGTTCGTTCGGCCGGAGCTCTTCGACGTCACGCCGTCGCGCGTCGAACTCGACTTCATCATCGCCTCGGGAGGACAGCACCACATCGTCGTCAAAGCACACGATGGCGTGGGCGCCGGTGGCTTCGAGATGGAAGTTCGATGCAATCGCGGACCGTGCGAGGGTGGCTCGGGTCTCACGGGCGTCGCACGCCAAGCCGAGTGCATCAACGATGGAGCGCGATGCGCGATCGCACGTTTGCCCGACTACAACGGCCGCGTTGGCGAGGTCACGGCGCGCAACGTGTTTGGCGAGTGTCTCGTCGAACAAGGTTCCGACTGCAGCGACGCCTGCGATGGTGACGCAGAACCCTACTGCGCCGACATCATCGGACAGCTTCCCTGGTTGGCAGACCAAACGGTGGAGTGCCACAGCGCGCTGACCACATGCCTGGGCGGTTGCGAGGAGATCGGCGGCTACTACGGAAGCGACACGATCGAAGAGTCCGCTGCCGCTGCGTGCTGGGACGGCTACAACGGCAACTGCTTGGAGTACACGTATGCGCACGCGGACTGCGGAGGCGAACACGCCGCAGGCAGCGTCGGTGAGTGTCGCGCCTATTGCGCCGGAACCGAAGGCGCCTGGGACGAAGGCCCTTGGGACGGATGCATGGACCAGTGCTACGCGCTTCAGTCGGGCATCAACCAGTTCATCGAAGAGGTCGCCGACTCCGTGGGTGAGTTCTTTGACGAGACCGACCACGACGCGCTTGTCGCCGTGTCCTACGACGACGTTCCCGCAGACGTGATGGACACCGTGCGACGTCGCATCGAGAGCGACAACGAAGACATCGCTCGCGATCCGGAGCGTGCTGCGCGAGGCGACCGTCACGAGTTGGCGGACGTTGCACCCCACGCCATCGTCGAAGACGGAGCGCGCGTTGGATACCAAGTCTCGGTAGACTTCTACTACGACGCGCCGCTCTTCGACGGAGCAGGCGAACACCTCTGGTTGAACCTCGACGGCGAGATCATCACCGAGACGGGCTGGGAAGGCTGAGGTACAAGTAGGGCCATGCGTTGGCCCTACCTGCTCTGCCTGCTCGTCGCCTGTGGAGGCGAGCCCGAAGAAGTCGTCGAAACTGTCGACCCCGAGCCGACTCCAACTCCGGAGCCGGCTCGACCTGCGTCTGCACCTGAACTGAGCGCGATCAGTGCGCCCGCAACCGGTCATGCAAACGTCGCAGAGCCGTTTTTGGAGCAGGGCTTCAGTTACCCGATTCGCGATCTCGAAGCAGGCTTCGGCAAAGATGACACGATGGTCATGATGGAACTCAAACCTGTGACGGACGGGATGAGTATCCAGCTCACGTTTCAAAGCGACCAGCCACTCGCGGCGCAGGGGTATCGCGTGTTGCCCATTGCCGCTGGCGAACCCGAGGTGTTCACCGTTGCGCTTGGGCGCACCAATCTTCGACCGGCAGCCGGAGAGCTCCACGTGGAGTCCGTCAGTGATGACGCGATCGTGGCCACGCTCGATCTCGAAGTCCGTCACCCGATGATGCCGACGCCCACCCAGTTGCGTGCACGCATCAACGCGGAGCACGACACCTATTACGACGCGGCGATCCAGCACCAAGCGGCGATCCGAGAGCAATTGAAACGACGCTGACGTATGCTGCCGGCATGTCGATCATGCAGGGCAAAGTCGTCGCCGTCACGGGCGCCGCATCGGGCATTGGGCGCGCACTCGCGTGGGATCTTGCACGCCGAGGCGCAGACCTCGCGCTAAGCGATGTAGACGAAGCGGGTTTGGAAGAGACCGCATCCGCAATCCGCGATCGCGAAGTCACCACCAAGGTTCTCGACGTGTCCAACCGCGACGCGGTCGAAGCGTGGGCCGACGAGAGCATCCGTGTGCATGGTCAAGTCGACGCGATCATCAACAACGCGGGTGTGACGGTGCAGGACACCCTGGCGAACACCACCTACGAAGACTTCGAGTGGATTGTCGGCATCAACTTCTGGGGCGTGGTGTACGGAACCAAGGCGTTCTTGCCGCATCTGATGGAACGCAACACGGGTTGGATCGTCAACATCTCCAGCGTGTTCGGAATGATCGGTTTCCCCACACAGTCGGCGTACAACGCTACCAAGTTCGCGGTACGCGGCATGACCGAGGCGCTGCGCTGGGAACTGGAAGACACCAACGTCACCGCGTGCTCTGTGCACCCGGGTGGGATTCGCACCAACATCGTGCGCAACGCCCGGCTCTATCGCGACATGGATGGCGTCAAGACCGACAAAGCGTCGGCGGCAGCCCACTTCGACAAGGTGGCGAAGACCACTCCGGCACAGGCCGCCAAAGTCATCGTCGATGGTATGGAAAAACGCGAGCCGCGAATTCTGATCGGCCTCGATGCGAAGATCATCGACGCGGTTCAGCGCGCCGTGCCGCGTCACTACGGCGGGGTCATGGAGAAGATTGTTCAGGTATTAGAGCGTTAGCGTCGACCAACTGACGAAGCAGGGTTGGGTTGATTCCTTCGGGAACGCGACCTGCTGCAAGGTCTTCCGCACTTAACTCGGATGCCACTTCTCGGTGGTACTCGAGCCGACGCTCTTCGTAGGCGACCGCCTCGGCCGGATCAACTTCCACGACCAACGCGCGAGATTCGTTTTGCGCTCCGTCCAACGCGACAACCGCGACGCGGCGCGGCGTAGATTCGTTGAACACGAACTCGGTCTGATCGGCATCCACGTGATCGAGCGTGACAGTGGGATCGTCGGCGTCACGAAGCACGTATTCGATGACGCCCACCGTGTCGGTCGCTGCGGGCCATGAAAACGTCGCGACCATATCGAGCGCGTAGCTGAGTTCCGCGTCCGCCGGAAACTCAGGCGGTGTGCCGTCACGCGTTCGTGCTTGCACGCGAAGCGGCGTGGACTCTCCGCCCAACCCTTTCGCACGAACTTCGATGAGATAGAGGTGGGACTCTTCGAGACCTTCAAAGATCGCTTCAACGTTCGGCGCGGCGATCTCTTGGGTTTGCTCACCGTCGAGCGTCACGAGGTACGACGTGGCGTTGGGCGCATCGGTCCAAAGCACGCCAATCCGATCCGCGGTTCGCTCGCGTGCAATCAACCGCGCATCCGGTGTCCACTTGGGCGCGTCACACGCACACAACACCAGCAAAGCCCCGATCCAACGACGCATCGTCCAAGAGCATAGGAGAAAGTCGCCGTTTCGGGCATGGTGATGCGGTGAAGGTTTGGACTCTTGGTTTACTTCTGATCATCGCATGTGGTGACGACGCTGCACCGGACAGCGATTCTGGCGTGGATGCTCCCGAGCGCGACGCACCCGAGCAGGACGCGCCGCGAACGGATACCGCGATCGACGCACCCGGAATCGACACGGGCGGCGACGACACCGGTGGTGATCCGTCCACGCTCGCCGAACGGTATCCAGGCGACGACGGAATCGGATCCGATCCAGCCGTGCTCTTTCACGACGACTTTGAATCGGGATGGGGACGCTGGGACGCTCCCAACGACGATACGCAGTACCTGACCATTCTCAACGGAGACACCGCCAACGCGGGCGACGGATACCTCCAGTCACGCGTCACTACCGCCGACTTGGAAGCGGACATGTACATCTCCGCGTCACCGCGCGTGGGTTTCGAACGCGTCGATGAAGTGTGGTGGCGCTTCTACGCGCAGTTCCCGGAAGTCGCGCCGAATCCGCATCACTGGATCCGGGTTGCAGCAGGAAACGAGTCGTGGAATCGCAGCGGTCTCGCGAACACGGTTCCGGGCGGCGACGAAGGCTTCTGGTTTGACCTCGACGCAAACAACGACGACCAACTCAACTTCTACGTGTACTGGCACGAGATGCGCTCCGGGCGTTGCAACGACGGAAGCGCAACACCCGGGTGCGAAGGCGATCAAGGAACCACGTACTACTTCGGCAACGTGTTTCGCCCGCCGGGACAAGCCGGCATTCCCAAAGCGGAGTGGACGTGTATCGAGTTGCGCGCCAAGGCGAACACCGTGGGTGAGATGGATGGTGAGTTGACGTTCTGGGTCAACGACGAACTGATCGGTGACTACCGCCCCGGCAATCCGAACGGAACGTGGCTACGCGCGACCTTCCACACCGACGGATGCGAGTTTTCGGCGTGTACCGATCCGGAGCCCTTCGAAGGGTTCAACTTCCGCACGGATGACGCCGTGGGATTCAAGGCGATCTACCTCGACGCGTATTACGAGCGTGATTCGTCCGCGCGAAAGCGGATGGTACTGGAAGAACGAGGGCTCACTGTGTCGGACGCGCAAACGATCTATTACGACGACGTGGTGGTCGCGACCGAGCGGATCGGTTGTCGTCGCTAAGGTTTGATGGGCTCGCAGCTCGTTTGATGTGCGGTCTATTCCATAATTTTAGGGGAAGATTGAAGCGGCAAGACGAAAGGAGTCGGGACCCTGATTAAAATGGTCTCCACTTGCGCCTTTCGTCTTCGAATCTTCCCGAAAAAAATAAATAGAGCACAAGCCCCAACGCTACTTCGGATCGACGGGCGTCTTCGGGAACTCGTCTTGCCCACTCGCGACTTGGTAGAGCAAGCGCATCACCGCAAGTAGCTCGGCTTCGCGCCACGGACGACCGACCACCTGAATACCCACGGGAAGACCAGAACTCTCCGCTTCGATCTGCGCCGCTCGCTTGTCGAGTCGATCGCGCAACGCAGTCCGCTTCGTCTCATCGGGTCGTGCGTGCGTGATCGGCACCGTTCCCGCGGGCAAGTTCAGCAAGCTGTAGCGCGCCAGGTTCATGAACCCGAGCGTAAAGTCGTGCGCCATTCCGATCGGTGCCGCCGGCGTGACCCACGCAGGTGCGAGCACCGCATCAATACCAGCGACGTCCCACGCGTTCTGTTCTTCGAGCATGAGTTCATCGCGACGTTGCGTCAGCTCCCACAACGTCTTGACGCGCTTCTCGCCCAAGCTGTCCATCATCTGCGAGATACGCGTCTCGCCCATCAAGCCCATCGCCTTGGCGAGACCCTTGCGCGCACCCATCGGCATCTTCGCGATGCGGCCCAGCGTCTTGAGCGGAGGCGCAAAGGGTTCGCCGTCCATCTGCTCGAACAACGTCGCGCTTCCATCGCTGGTGAGGCCTCGGAAGTACAGGTAAAGCAGCTCTTCGGCGTTGGGCGGCGAAAAACGCACAACTTCGCACCCTGCTTTGTCCAGAAGGTCGGCAGCTTCGCGCACCGCACGCCGCACAGATGCCGCCGGCGAAAACACTCCGTCGTCTTCGTAAAAGCCCACGCGGATCTTTCGCGGATCGACCGCACCAGGCTCACCAAAAGGAAGCGGCGGCACCCAGGGATCAAACGGCGTGTGCGTTGGCGTATCGATCGAGCGCATCAACAAGATCAGATCGTCGATGGTGCGCGCGAGCGGACCGATCTGCGCACGGACAAACTTCTGTCCTTTGATCGCCGTACACGATCCGCGGTTGGACCAACGATGTCCGGTGGGCTTGATCCCACACACACCACAAAACGCGGCGGGTACCCGGATGGATCCACCAATGTCGGTACCCACGCCGAACACACTCATGCCGGCTGCAATCGCAGCGCCCTCACCACCGCTCGAACCACCCGGACCATGGCCATGGCGCCACGGGTTGTGCGTCGTACCGAAGAGCGCGTTGGTCGACTCCATCGGCGATAAGAGAGTTTGCGGTACGTTGGTCTTGCCAATGACGATCGCACCGGCTTCGCGCAAGAGCTGCACGACCACCGCGTCCCGCGTGGCCATGTTGTTCTTGTAGGCCCGCATCCCCAACGTGCTCGGCACGCCGACGGTGTCGATGTTCTCTTTGATGGTGATCGGAAGCCCGTGAAGAGGCCCGACGGTCTCACCTGACGCGCGTGCAGCGTCCGCTTTCTCGGCTTCCGCGAGCGACGACTTGCGGAACTGATGCGCAAACGCACCCACGCGTGGTTCGACATCATCGGCGCGTGCATGCAGTGCTTTGATCAGTTCAACCGAACTCACTTCCTTGTCGTCGAGAAGCTGTTTGAGCTCGACAGCGGAAAGTGTGTGCAGCGCAGTCATCGCGCACGCTTGTCGCGTTTCAGCTCGCGGAAGTCAAGGCTCGCCACGAAGCGCATCGTACAGTGCGCCCTCTTCCGCCAGCGTCCGCAAGATCAACTGCTCTGCCTGTTGAGCCGCTTCCTCTGCGATCCGAGCACGAGGCTCCAAGCGTGGGGGATGGAGTGCTGCAAACCGATCGTGGCGAAGATAGAACCGCGGCGCTGACCGCGGCCACTCGTGATCTCTCAGCTCTTCGATGTGTAGTGAAAGCAGATCCCACGAGTCTCCGGGCTCGAGCGGCGCTCGCTCTGCAACGTCGATCTCCCGACGCACGTCTTCGATGCGGTGGCGAAACTCTGAGTCCAACAGCGACCACGGCCTGACGTCTTCACGCAACCCCTCGGTCGCGTAGTAGGGCGGATAGAGCTGCATGATTCGATGCCAGCGACTTGGACGCGTTCCCAGAGCTTCGAAGATATCCGCTGCGTGATCGCGATCGTCAGTGGATGACTCTGCGGCACACAACATCATCGGCTCCGCGGCACCCCAATAGTTGAGTAGTGAGCTGGTCGAGATTCGATACGCCTCGGCAAAGCGAACGAGTTCCGTCCATCGACGCAAGCACTGCGTGCGATCACGAACCGCTCGCACATAGAGCCAGTCTAGAATTCGGTGCGCGTCGTCCTCTTCAAGATCCGTGGCACCGACAACCGTGTTGGCTGCAAGTGCATCGAGAAATGGATCGTCTGCACTGCGTTGCAGATCCGCCTTGCCGTACCGCGCGAGCCATTCCCGCGCTTCGTAGGCAGTGGGAAGCACAAGGCCTTGCGACGGTGTCGAGTTGCGGGCGCCGTGTTGAACTTCGACGTACGTCGCGAGCACCAGGTCGCCTTGAGACCAACGAATCACCACGTCCTCGATTTCGATTCGAAACTCAGAACTCGCGCCGTGGCCTTGTGCGATCGAGTCGCGCAACTGCGCGAGCGTTAGAACCCGGCCGGCGGGTTGGATGTTGATGAAACCGGGAGCAAGGCGTGACTCCATCTGGGTGATCGCATCTTGGGGGAGCGTTCCTTGAAACCAACCCGTGAAAAAGTCGTGGAGAGCCACAATCTCTGCGCGAACATCGTCAACCAACGCCATGTCGGTGTTCGTACCACGATCTTGCTGCGCGAGAGATGAGCCGACTTAATCTACCTTCGTGGATGAGCCCATCCTCGCCTGGTGCTTCACCGGACCGGACCGCCGTATGCGCCAAGGACAGGTCGTGCTCCGACCCGAGGTGCAGTACCAGTTCGGCGGCGAGCTCGTGCTCGGTGAACACGGCTTTCATGGATGCATCGATCCCGGTCAAGCCATTGCTCTCGGGAGTGGCCTGTTCGCATGTCGACTTGAGCTGAGCGACACGGTTCACAACTCCACATACGTGTGCGGCCGAGCGATGAAGGTGCTCTCGATCGCCAACGCGGAATCACGCATACGCGACGCAGGTCTTGTTGCTGTACATGAAGCGCTTCCCGGGAGCTTTGACGGCGTCACGCTCGATGAACCGGCTCTTCAGGCACTTCGCGAGGACGTAGAAGATCGCGTGGATGCCCTGCAGGACGGCGAGTGGGCTCTGAACAACGGCAAGGCCGTCGACCTTGAACGACTGCGCAACGATGTTGAACAAGCACAGCGCAACGCGCGGCTCGTCGACGCAGCTCTTCGTCTGGAGTCCGACTCACACGAACGAATCCGAAGTGCGATCGAAGATCTGCGCGCATGGGGTGTTGCGCTCGACCTGTCGCTGGACGCGCTGGAGTACATGCCGCCCGAGGAACCGGCGGTACAACCCAATCCTCCCGGCCTCGAGATCTTCTGGCCTGTCGTTGCGCACTCGTTTTCGATGCTGGGTTGGATCGAGAGCGCGTCGCGTGGCTACCGCACCACCGACGGCCGAGATGTTTTGTTTCTCTCCACGCTTCACGCGCCCGCCGATCCGGCAAAACGCATCGCGTCTGTGATGTCGACGCTGATCAAGAAAGGTGAGTTCGTCGTCGTGATCGATCGACGAGCATTTGAGATTTCCCTGCCCCTGCGTGAAGAGAGCATCCAACTATCGTCCACCAAGGATATTGACGAACAGCACGCCACTCCGCTCTTGCTCCAGACATCGGCACCCACGAAGGAGCGTGCTGCCTTCGGCCCCAAACAGGTTCGCGTCGACCCGCAACGCGTCTTGAAATCCTACTTCGCACCGCAACCGCCGCCTGAGCCAGAACCTGGTCCAGCGACCAACATCGCCATTCGTGTCCCGATTCTTCGTTCACCGCGAGAGCGGCCCCCGCATCAATCGTGTGCGATCTGGGGCGGGACATTCGACGACATCGCTGCTGAGGGACCCGGCTTTCGGCCTTCCCTGTGGGTGCACTCGGACGGTGTGCAACGCGTCTGGGAATCCAAAGCACGCGACGACATCGAAGCGATCCACGACACTGAGAAGCTACGCGCTTTGCCGCCAGCCCTGCACGCAGACCTGATTGCACCCGCGACGTTTACGCGCGTGGAGTTTCTGGGCCCACTCGGCCCTCGCCGGCGCTTGCGCACGTCGGCCTTTCTCGGAATGCGACGAGGTTCGATCGGAAAATTTCGCGTTTGGTTCGACAACGACTGCCGTCTTCAATCGCGACCCCTTTCCGAAATGCCTTGGCTCTACGCTCTCTGGCGAACAAACGTTCAAGATCCCTTCACGTACGAAGCACTTCGTCGAAGTGCCGATCCTGATCCGAGAGAACACGCGCTCGAAATCGCACGTGCTCTTAGTTTCCGGGAGCTGACGGTCGGCTTTCTCGAATCCGGCGAGTGGATCTCTGTGGGCCAACGGGCGTCGTTCACGACCGTGCCGGAGCGAAAGTCTCGAACACTCGTCTATGCATTTGACCCTTCGGTGGAGTGAGCATGGATGAGCCCATCCTCGCCTGGTACTTCACCGGACCAGACCGCCGTACTTTGCACGGTGGGGGTGTTCTTCGTGCTGGAGGAATTGAGGAGTTCGTCGGTGAGCTGGAACTCGGACACCGCGGTTTGCACGCCAGCATCGATCCGATTGACGCGTTGATTCACGGACACGGTCCGATTGCGTGCCGCGTTCAACTGTCGGGCAAACACATCGAAGGCGCGACTCAGAGCTGTGCGTCCCAACGCAGCGTGTTGTGGCTTGCAGACGCGAGTTCACTTCTTGTCGAACGTGCGCGGAAGGCGCTCGCGGTCGACGCTGACGTTGAGAACGAAGCAGAACTACGACAAGCGCTCGCTTCGGCACGTGAGGATGTCGAAGATGCGTTTGATGCACTCCGCGATGGCGAGTGGAGCAAGCACGAGCGCGGACAAGACGTTGACCTTGATGCGTTGCGCGCCGAGGTCGAACGCGCCCGGCTTCGCGCACGACAGCTCGACGTTGCAGCGCGTTTGTGCACCGGTCGGTTCGACGCGATTCGAAGCGTCTATGAAGACCTTCGTGAACTTGGGCTCGAGGTTGAACTCGAACGCGAACTCGAGCGTCTCCCGAAACTCGGCGAGGTAAGCGAAGAGCCGAGTCATCCGATGGATCCCATGGAGATATCCAGAGGCCCACTCTTCGAGGCACGTGAAGCGCTGGGACGCGAGCTTGGAAAGTTGTCGTGGGTGACACGGGCTGGGTTTGGGATTCGTCACCCCGTGGGCGCGCACGTGCTCTTTATCGAAACCAAAGGCACCAAGCGACTTGACCCACGACGCGAGTCACGACTGGTGGTCGAGCACATCCGTGGATGCTTGGCGCTCAACGCGATCGAAGTTGTTCTGGATCGCGCGCACGCGTTTCGGTTCGACTTGAACGCTTCGGCGTTGTTTACCGATGGAGCGGAGCGAATTCAGTGCGAGACCAAACTGCTGGAGCAGCTGGGCGAGATCGCGTTGATTCGTGAGAGCGTGGTTATCGACGAGCGAGATGGCTCGACATGGCACCCACGACTCAAAAGTGGGCCGACGATCCCGGATACTGTGGCGACAGACCCACCCGTGTTCGCCCCACGCGTCGTACCGAGTTGGAGATTCCGCAAACCGACACCCGATCCCAATCGTCGCGCGAGCAAGCGCCAGACAGCGAAGAAGAGGGGCGATGGCGAAGTTCGGGACTTTGAACGCAAACGCCTCGGTCAACCGGTTGTCGGACGCGTGGAGCCAAGTCGTGGCGTCAGTACTTGGGGAGGGCTTCTCTATCGCGTTGCGTGTCGTGAGATTCGCGAAGAGTTCACCGATCTGGACAACCCACGCCCCGCCGTTGTGATCGACAAGACCGTGCACAAAGCATTGCGTGTTCGTCGCATCCCCGATTCCGCAACACTCGCGAAAACCAAGATGCGTTTGGTTGCGGGCACGGACTACTGGGACCCCGACTTACAGCGCGTCGTGAGCTCGGGCGTTCGCTTGCTTGGTCGAAGCGCCACCTACCAAGTCTTCGCGACGCACCAGGACATCCCACTCGAAGACGAGGCGTGGTCGGTTCATCTGCGGACGATCCCGTCGATCTTGGCGTCCTGGTTTGTTGCACCGTTTGGTTGCGAAGGTGCGATCGGAATCGAAGTGTGGCGAATGCATCCGGAAAAGGATCCCATCAAGGCCGCGATGCGGATCGCTTCGGCATGGCATGAGCTCGCAGGAGCAGGGCGACTCGTCGTGATCTTCCGTGAGTCCGCCACACCTCGGTGGGTGTTCGTCGATGCCAAGGGCGGCGCACAAGAGATCTACCCCATCGATCTGTCGTATCGCTGGCTTAGCTACCTCAGCTAAATGGTCGACTGGAACACGAGCGGGTAGTTCACGATTTGCAGGGTTGGTTGCGGCGCGAAGTGCAGGTCTTCCATCGCCTCGATCAAGCACGTCTGCATCTCGGGTGTCCCAATCCCTGACACCACTCGCACGTGGCTGACGTCTCCTTCCGGCGACACAGTCAAACGCATCTGCGTTCGTCCCCCGAGACTTGGGTTGTCGTACAACTCAAGCTCATAGCAGGCACGGTAGTACCGACCGGCGGACACAATGACGAGACGCGTCTGCTCTCTGTCGCTGTCGTCGCGCGGCTCTTGCTCCGCAGGTGGCTCAAGCGCACCTGCTATCGCAACGATTCGAAACTCGGAACGCTGAGTGCGCGGTGTCGCGATCGAACTGACAAACCGATCCGCTGTTGTTAGAGCGCGACGGTAGTCCGCCTCAAGCCACGTCCACGGTCGAATCTCTTCGCGCATCTGCTCGATGTCGAGTCGAACAGCGGCGATATCGGCGCGGATGGACTGACGGTTCCCTCCCGCCACGGCGATCGCTTCAAGGAGTTGTTTCGCATGACTTCGCTCGGCTTCGGTAGCGCGACGCGCACAACGAAAGAGGCGATGAATCACCGGCGCTTCAAAGTCGAGCTCATCGGTGCTCACCACGTCGTAGGCTTGTCGGAAGCGAAGCAGCTCCACACTACGCTGGAGGCACTCTGCGTCGTGAGCTTGCGCGTAGCGAGCTAGACGATCGTGAATCGATCTCGCTTGCTCAGGGGTGATCGTCGACTCGCGCAGGTTTGATGCGGTTGAGATGTACGCGAACAGAGCGTCGTCGCTGAGCTGCAGTTTCTCTGCTGCAGCGTCCTCATCTGGAACGAGGTCCGCATCCGTGGCGTCGCTCCATGCAGGGAACTCAATCGGAACGAGAAGTGTTGCTTCGGCGTGTTGCAGATTCTCTTCGATCTCGCCGAGCTGGTGGCGTGCGTACACCACGCCCGACACCGCCACGAGTCCTAGCGCGAGGACAACGAAGAGAACCCAAATCGCAAGAAGACGAGGCCGCACAACTACTCATACATCGAACCGACGACCGCTTGTTCCCCAGAAAGAGTGGTAGGTTCCGCGCATGAGTCGCTGGGGATCGGTGCTGGTGCTTGTTGCGGCGTGTGCTGGACCCGAATCGGTGGGTGAGAGGTCGGCAGCGATCTCCGGCGGCAGTCGTTCGGAAAACGAGTCTGTCGTGCAGACGTTCGCAAGCAGCGGCTCAACATGCTCCGGAGTTGTCATCGGTCCTCGGCACGTTTTGAGCTCAAAGAGCTGTGTGTTCACCGGTGCTGCGGCCGATCCCTTGATCAGGGTGATCGGTGGTGTTGATGTTGCGGCTCCAGCCTTCACAGCAACGGTTGTCGAAACGGTGGCGACACCTGGCGAGTTCGACTCGACGGTGGTCCCCAACAACGACGTCGTCGTTTTGATTACCGACGAAGAGCTGTCGGTTCCGGCGCTCGCACTCGCCGACACCGCACCCGCTGCGGACGACGTACTCACGATCATCGGATACGGTGCCGGTTCGCTTACCAGTGGCATTCGAAACGAAGCCGAGATCACTGTCACCCGCGTCGAAGACGACGTGGTCCTTGCGGAAGGCAACGACGCCAGCCTGTGTAGCGGCGACGGCCCCGCACTCGATGCAACGGGCGCTGTGGTCGCGTTTGCCACGTTTGTGTACAGCGAAGACGGCAGTGCTCCGGGGTGTCCTGCGTTTGGAAACGGTCTACGCGACCTAACGCAGTACCGCGAGTTCATCGAAGACGCGCTGACGGTAGTTCCCGAAGACGCAGGCATCGGTGACGACGCTGGTGCGGATGCGGGAGTCGACGCCGCGGCCATGAGCGACGCAGGAACAGAAGACGCAGGCATGAGCGATGGCTCCGGCGGCGGCTGCTCGGCCACCGGAACGCCGGGCGCATTCAGCTTGCTAGCGATCGGGCTGTTGTGGCGACGCCGTCGCTAACCAACACTCTGCCACTCTCGTCGCATTCTCACTCCGAAACCTATGAGCAAGATGACGAGCGGGATCCAACCGAGCGGCACGCGATACATGAACGGCTTGCCCAGCTCATCTGCGCTCGTTCCTAAAGTGGCGAGCTGCTCTTCGCTGAGCGGAAAGTAGCGGTCTCCTTCGTAGAGAACGTATTCGCCTTCACCTGTCCAAAGGTCGAGAAAGAAGAGTGAGAAGTACTCATATTTGAATCCGATCTGCGGATTCTCAAAGCCGCTTTCCAAGGCGAGCTGTTCGTGAAGCCCCGCAGCAAACTCAGCACGATGAGAGATCGTGCTACCGGCGCCCCAGATCGCGAAGCTGCGTCGCGAACATCCCAGGTTCGACACGCAAAGCAGGATCAGCAGACTCGATGCGGCCGCGCGCATGGGGGACTCTAACATCGTGTTGAAACTGAGCTGTGCGACAGGTTGTGGCGTCGTCGCTGACGTTCTCCCACTCGGGCGACGATCCGAAAGGAAATGCAATACGTTGCACAGTGCTCGAGTCGAACTGGCTAGCGAGGCCAGTATTTTTTTACCGGAAGTACGGGAAGGCTGGAAGACGGGAAGGTTGGTATCCAAAACCTTCCCGTCTTCCAGCCTTCCCGTACTTTCGGTAAAAAAAATCGAAGCACCACCAACGTGTTACCGGCGAAGCACATATAGCACCTCACAAAAGCATCCTTAGGTTGCGGCTCCCGCGCGCAGGAGGTCGACGATGCCCGTTATTGCTATGCGAGCCGTCTCGGCGACGAAGCACCCCAACGCCGACACGCTTCACGTGTACCGCTTCGAGTCCCCGGATCGATCCGTTCAGATCGTCGCCAACCAAGAAAACATCTACTCCGTCGGCGATGTCGCTGCGATCGCGCTTGCGGGCACGACCCTGCTCGACGGTACAAAGCTCAAGCGCGCCAAGCTTCGCGGTGTCGAGTCGCAAGGGATGGCGCTGGGTCCGGTCGAAGCCGAAGTCGGCACCGATCTGTCCGAAGGGCGCTGCAAGCCCGAAGTCGAACTCGCCCAAGGCCGCCTGCTCAAGTGGACCAGCATCGCGTTGCTGCACAACGTGGCCAAAGACATTCGTGCACGTGCCGAGATTGATGGCAGCGCACCGCCGAAGGTCACGTACCGCGGCAAAGTGAAGCTGCACGGCACCAACGCGGGCATCCAAATCTCGAAGCACGGAATCGTGGCGCAGGGTCGCAACCAACTTCTCACTCCCGACGCAGACAACGCGGGCTTCGCCGCATGGGTCGTCGACAACGCCGAAGCCTTCCAGTCCGTAGTGCAGGAGCGACACGTCACGCTCTACGGAGAGTGGTGTGGCCCTGGCATTCAGAAGGGTGTCGCGATCACCGGGATCGACCGGAAGATCTTCGCGGTGTTTGCTGCACAGCTTGGTGACCATCACGTCGAAGCGGCGGAGTTGGTGATCGAGCCCGACGCCATTGCGAAGTTGATTCCCAAGCACCCGGATGTGCACGTGCTTCCTTGGTACGGCGAAGCGGTTGCAGTGGACTTCGCCGACCTGGCACCTGCGGCAGACGCGCTCAATGCAGTGGTTGAGCAAGTCGAAACGAAGGATCCGTGGGTCGAAGCGGTGTTCGGTGTCGAAGGAACCGGCGAAGGCTTGGTGCTCTACCCGATGATCGACTCGACCGATCGCGAAGACATCACCGTTGATGTTCAAGGCGAAGGGCGAGAAGCACCGTGTGCGAAAGGCGCGCAAAGCCGTGGAGATCGATCCGGCTGTGGTCGCGTCGGTTGAAGCGTTTGTGTTGACGTTTGTGACCGAGGCGCGCTTGGAGCAGGGCTTCAACGAAGCGTGTCCGAAGGACGCGACGATGCGCGACTTGGGTGCGTTTCTAAAATGGGTTGCTGGCGACCTGCAAAAGGAAGGCGGCGCCGATCTGGAAGCGGCAGGTCTGACGTGGAAGAACGTGCAGAAGGCCGTCACGGAAGCAGCGAAGAAGTGGTTCCGGCAGCGGCTTCGATAGGTTCGCGGATAGTCGGGATACCTATTTTATTTTTTGGAAGACTTGAAGACACGCAAAGAACTCAAGGCTCTTGGCGGCCTTTGCACGACTTTGAGTCTTCGTAAAAATTAATGGGTATCCCACCCGAGGCCGACGTTCCCTAAGCACCAACGTCGCTTAGCAACTTGCCCAGACGCAACAGGTCTTCTTCGGGCAAGTATGGCGGCTCACCGGCCATGGCCTTCGCTGTACGGATCTGCATTGGGCGTCGCGCGCCTAGGATGCACGAGCTCACCGTTTGCGACGCCAGTACAAAACGCACCGCCGCCGTGGCCAAGCTCGTCACGTCGTCATGCACCAAGTAGCGAAGTTGGTTGACCTGACGCACCCGAATCCGCAGTGCGTTACGCGTCCAACGCGCTTTCCGATGATCGGTATCACCAAACTGCCGGTACTCGGTCCAACGCCCGGCCAGCAATCCGTGAAAAAGCGGTGAACGCGCCAGCACCCCTGCACCGGCCGCACTGATCTGTGCTTCGAGATCGTGCAGGTCGTCGCTGTGCAACAAGTTGTAGGGCATGCAGATCGCTTGCGCGCCGTGCTCCAACGCTTCTTTGACGTGGTCCGCGTGCGTCGTCGTCACGCCCCAGTGCTTGATGAGTCCCTCTTCCTTGAGCGTCTCGCACAACTCGATCGCTTCGGGCTTTTCCGAAGTCGGTTTGCTGCCATTGGTCGACTCTTCCTTTTCCGGTGTCTCAAACACTTCACCCGGAGGGTCGTGCAGCAAGAAGAGATCGACGTGCTTGGTCTTGAGCCGTTCCAGCGACGCTTCGAGGTCCTCGCGCAACGCTTCCTTGTCGAAGCGATGCTTGACCGAGTCCTCGTCCCAGACCGCGCCACCACGCGTGATGATCTGAACTTCGTCGCGCTTGCTCTCGAGTTCTTCGCCGAGAAGCGTTTCGACTTTGCCTTCGCCCCACAAGGGAGAGGTGTCGAACGTGGTGATGCCAGCTTCGAGCGCAGTCTGGATCGTCGACCGACAAACCGTGTCGTCCATGTAGCCGTACGCGCCGGAGAGACCCCACGTACCCAGGGTGATCTCCGAGAGCTCCAGATCGGTATGTCCGAGCTTTCGCTTGTGCACGGTTACTCGTTGCCGGCGTTATCGTCGAGAAGCGCACGCGCCATCGTGAACTCGTAGAAGCCCACCATGTTGGTCACCAGAACTCGCTGGAAGAGTTCACGCGCACCATCTGCATCCCCCGCGGCCAAACGTCGCGCCGCTTCGTAGAAGTGCGCTTCGGTTTCCTCGCCCACGCCATCCGCAGCTTCGAGCAGCTCTTGGTAAGGCATGTCGCCCATTCCAAAACGCGCCAAACGACCACTCCAACCCGCGACATCGGCATTCTCACGCAACACGCTGGTCACGTCGGGATCGGGGTTCGTGCCTGTCCGTGCTGCGACGACCTTCACCCAAAGCGCGAAGTACACCTTCCACTCCGGTCCGAGCGTGAGTTGTCGTTGCGAAACGCGAAACACTTCTTGAGCAAACCCGAGGTCTGCATTCGCCGCCACGATGTGCGAGAGAATCGAAGCGTAGATCTCGCGCATCTGCGGACCCGAGGTCATCGCCGCGCGGAACGCCGCCAGCGCGTTGTCGTGCTCGCCCAGCTGATCGAGAAGCACTCCACGACGTACGTGCAAACGCGCCAACGCCGGACCCTCGCGCAACGCGTCGCGCAAGCGATCCCAGTTGACCAAAGCTTGGCGGTACATCCGCTCGGACTGCTGCGTGTTGTTCGCGGCGCGGAACGCATCGCCGAGGTGCTCCAGAATACGAGCGCGCTGAATATCGTCGAGCGGGCTTCCACCCGGCGTCAGATCCAACGCACGTCGGTACTGGCGCAACGCTTCTTCGGCATTGCCCGTGCGCTCGCGAAGCAATCCGAGCTGCAGTAAGGCCTCGGCGGTCTCCTCGCTCTGCAACGAGGCTGTGAAGTGACGCTCGGCCTCGTCGGCGTTGCCCGCGTGCATCTCGGCTGTGCCCACGAGCAACTCGATTCGCTCACGCGGAACTGGAGGCGCACTTTCCGGGAAACGACGCATGCGCTCGTCCAGAATGCGCTCGGCGCGACGCGCAAGACCCCGGGCCTGACTGGCGTCTTGTTCAAACATGCCGCGCTCAAGGAACTCGTCGATGCGCTGCAAGGCTTCGTCGTAGAGACCGCGAATATCCGGTGCGAGTTCGATCGCTTTCGCGTACCAAGCGGTGGCATCTACGAAGTCGCCTGCGGCAGCCGACACACGCGCCAAACACGTGGGGAAACGTGCGTCCTGCGCAAAACGATGCAGTCCCGACAGGCAGATTCCGTTTCCGGTCAGCGGGCGCGGCTCGCGATACGCCTCGGCCAGCTCGACCAACGCGTCGGCCGCTTCGTCGCCATCGCCACGTGCTTCGTCGAGGATCTGCAGCAAACGCGTCGCTGTTTCGCCGCCGTCTTCCATCGAACGAACGTGCGTAATCGCGGATGCGATGTCGCCGTGTCGCAAGTACACCGCCGCGACATCCAAAGGAGCGAGGCGCATCACCTGCGTGGTGAGCGGACCCATCTGCAACAAGGTCTGCGGACCATCGCGAAACGCTTCCACCACCGAGTCGCGTCGATCGACATGCAGTTGCGCCAACGCCTGCATGACATCGGGCGCAGGTGCCAACCGCGCCTGTGCATCCCAGACATCGATCAACCCGGTGTAGCGCTCAAAACCACTGCGCAGATTGGCGCGAGCATCACGGCCCCAGTTGACCAGCTCGCGGTACTCGCCGCGCGTGGCTTCGTTGTCTTCCAGCGCCATCAACACGCGAAGTGCAGCCAGCACGCTGCCTTCGTCGCCTCTCGGCGAACCTGTCGCGACAACCGCACGCGCAACTCGTTCGTAGGTCTCGGGAAGCTCGCGCTCAAAGTCGATGGGCGAGAGAAGCGTGCTCATCCGACCGAAGTGAGCCAGGATCAACGCATAGTCGCCGCTCGCCACAATCGTTTCGGTCTGCTGATCGATGTACGCCAGCAACCGCTCTTGGAGGACGGCCCGATCCGGCATGTCGGCACGCAGCGAGCGATAGAGACGCAGCGAATCGCTGACGTTGTCGTCGGTGACGCGTTCAGGAAGCTCGACCGAGAGCGCGGTGGTCGAACGTCCCCCTCCCCGAGGCCCACAAGCAGCCGTGAGCAGGGTAAGAAGCACAAAGATGGAAAAACCGCGGCTCATGTGACGGCGCAGCATAGCAACAACAAACAACTTTGCTGGATAATCCCAACATGACGAGGAGTGTCGTCGATTGAGTCCTAGGCGCGAGCTTCGGGCGTGGGAAGCAGCGGGATACGTGGTCCTGGCGGTGGTCGCCACCATGGGTGTGCAGACCGCCGGTGCCGGCGCAGTCGCGCTGATCCGCAACGCTCCGTTTAGCGAAGCCGCTGTCCGCTTTGCGTACGACCCCGCGTTGATCGCAGCGTCACAGTTCTTGGGATTCGGTGTCGCCATTGTTGCCTTGCTCAGACGCATGCGCAGCGAGGACGGCGTCGTACGGGTCCACGTCCGCGTCAACAGCACTGCGGTTCTTTGGGCGTTGGTCGCCGGTATCGGGCTTCAGTTACCCCTTGCAGAGATCGGCAACGTCGTCAGCGAGATCGCCGGACACGATCCAGAACACCAGCTCGCCCTTCGTCGCATGCTCGAACCCCGCAACGTCGGCCGTGGCATCGCCGTCACCATCGCGTTCGTGTTCATGAGCCCAATGATGGAGGAAGCTCTGTTTCGCGGATTGCTTCTTCCCTCGTTGGAGCGCGTCTACGGCGCGGCCAAAGCGCTACTCATCACCGCGCTGCTCTTTGCCGTGATCCACGGACGTCCGACGAGCATGGCCTACGCGTTTGCGGGTGGTTTGATCCTCGGTGCGATTCGATTGCGTACGAACAACACGGTGGTGTGCATCGCCGCGCACGCGGGCATCAATGCGGTTCCCGTCTTACTCCCGCATCGCGTGATTCCGCTTCCGGGTCTCAACGTCGTGTCCGACGAAGTGTTGCACGTTCCGCTGGTGTGGTTGCTTCCCAGTATCGCGATTGCGGCCATCGCTTTGATCGGGTTGTCTCGCTGCGCGCCTACTCCGCCCGCATCTGAAGACCCAAAGCCTCAAACGCCGTCCGCAACGCAGAGTCCGGACGCTTGAGTTCCGCGCGTGTGGCGGTGTAGCCGTCCTCGAGAATCGCGCGCCGCGCGGCAAAGTTCATCGGCGAGTACATGAACATCGTCGCGTCGTCTTTCGCCGGCTCAATCAGGTGCACTTCGACATCCGGATGCTCGGCTCGATACGTCGCCAAACCCTTTTGCAGGCGAGCCTCGGTTTGGATGCGCCAACTCTGATTGTAGACCCAGAGCATTCCCTTATCGCGCACTCGCTTCATCGGTCCGTGGCCCGTGGGAATCGTGCGCTCGAGGGGATCGCTGCGCACCGGGACCATCGCGTTGATCGCGATCACCAACTCGCATCCCTCGTCGACGGCAACATCCACGTGGCCCGCTTCACCCACGCCTCCGGCGATGAAGTCACGACCATCCAAACGCACCGGCGCGAACAAGAGCGGCACAGCCATCGACGCGGCAACCGCCTTCGCAATGGGCACGTGTTCCATCGTGCCGCCCACGCCGAAGACGACTTGTTCACCGCTGTCGAGATCATTGGCGACCAACAAGAGCTTGCGCGGCAGATCACCAAAGCTCTTGGGAATGCCGCGACGAGTCAGGAACTCAAAGAAGAATTGCTCGAACGCGTCCATGGTGAACACGCCGGCAGGAAGCGAATCGAAGAAGCGATCGATTTCGCCCCACACATCGATGCCCAGCGGCTTTGCAACAGCAGAGCCTGCGATGCGACGCAATGCACCAATCGCCGTCGAGAACATCCGTTGGATCTCTTTGATGTCGATCCGCATCAAGTGCTGGCGCTGCAGCGGAAAGAAATCGTCCGCGGGATCGAGAAGCGCGCGATACATGCGTTGGGCGCTGATACCTCCCGCGAGTGCGGTAGCAACGCACGCACCGGACGACGCACCGATGAACACATCGAAGTCCGCACACTGGAAGTCTTCGATCGCATCTTCCAACGCAGCGAGTACGCCCACCTCGTACATCGCGCCGGTAATTCCCCCACCTGCGAGGCATAGCCCCGATCGTTTCGGGATCGTCACTGCGTCTTTGTATGTTAATTATTGCAACGAAGCGATGTGCGCTTTGCACGAATCGCCGTATGCTGCGCCGCGTGAAATCCGCGAGGATCGCTTGCGCTTTTCTTCTCGCTGCAACGACAGCGTTTGCGCAGGATGCCGAAGAGGCTGAAGGCGAAGAAGAGCAGGCCGCTCCGGTCATTGTACCGCCCCAAATCGAAGAATTTGTGGAGGCGGACTACCCCGACGCTGCCGAAGCGGAGGGCATCGAAGCCAACGTTGAGTTGGAGTTGACCATCGCCGCCGATGGCGTCGTGACCGATGCACGCGTGGTCACGCCGGTGGGCAACGGGTTTGACGAAGCCGCACTCGATGCGGTGCGTCGCTTTCGTTTTCGTCCGGCCACCCGTGATGGCGAAGCGATCCCCGCCCGCATTCGCTATCGCTACGTGTTCGAACTGCGACGACCCGACCTGGTTCCGGATCCCGATCCGGATGTTCCAGAACCTCCGGCACCAGGCCGGTTCCAAGGTCGCATTCTCGGACAAGAAGACGGTCAGCCTGTGGCTCGTGCGGAAGTGATCGTCACCTCGGAAGACGAGACGATCGCGCGTCGCGTGGTGACGTCGGAAAACGGCGAGTTCCAAATCGACGAGTTGCCACCTGGCACCTACGCGGTTCGAGTCCTTGCCGACGAGTACGGCGACGTCGATCAAAGCGAAGAGATCGCGTCGGGCGAGATCACCGAGATCATTTACCGCATGCGCATCCTCGACAGCGGGGATGACGACGAGAACGTCTTTGGCGCACAGGCCGTGATCGATCCGCCCCCTCGCGAAGTCGTGCGACGAACCCTTCCGCGCGAAGTCCTGACGCGTATCCCGGGAACACGCGGCGACGCGTTGCGTGCCATCGAGATTCTTCCGGGTATCGCACGCCCTCCCTTTGGAAGCGGTCAGCTGATCGTTCGTGGTTCTGCACCCGGCGACACCGAGATCCTTCTGGAAGGTGTGCCGATTCCGATCCTCTATCACTTCGGTGGCCTGACCAGCGTGATCAACTCACGACTTCTGGATCGCATCGACTTTGTGCCGGGCAACTTCTCGTCGCGTTACGGACGAAAGATTGGCGGCATCATCGAGGTCGGTACGCGCGATCCGCTTTCGATCTACGAAGACCGCGGTGTGCACGGCGTGTTCGAGTTTGGCGTCATCGACGTCAACCTGCTGCTCGAGTTTCCGCTCGGTGACAACGCGTCTGGTGCATTTGCGTTTCGTCGCTCGCTGATCGACGTGGTGTTCAAGCAAGTCATTCCCGACGACTTGTTCAGCGTCACCGCAGCACCCGCGTACTACGACTACCAGACCTTCATCACCTGGCGTCCGACCGACAAGGACCGCGTTCGCTTTCTTTCCTACGGTGCTGCCGACCGCTTCGAGATCATCATCAACGACTCGTTTGGTGAAGACCCCGCGATTCGCGGCAACTTGGATCTACGCACACGTTTCAACAACGTGCAGATCGCGTGGGACCGACAGATCAGCAACCGCACCGAGCTCGATGTCGACGTCGAAGGTGGGCCGATCTTCTTGGACTTCGGGCTGGGTCCTGACCTTTTCTTCAACGCTCGCTTCAATCAGTTCTACCTGCGTAGCGAGGTGCGACACCGCGCCAACGATCGCGTTCGAGTGATCGCCGGTGTGGACGCGTTCATGACGCCCTTCCGACTTCGCTACAACGGACCGCAGCCGGAGCAGGGCGAAGGAAACGCCAACGACGATCCTCTCGCGGGACAGGAACAGATCTCGCTCGACGTTCGCGATGTGGCGTTTCGTCCGGGTGTATACGTCGAAAGCGACATGCGCGTGTTGCCCGACTGGCAGATCTTGTTGGGCATGCGCGTCGACTACGCCGCCGAGATCGACGCGTTCGCGTTTGATCCGCGTTTCCTGACGACGGTTGAACTGATCGATCGGCTGCGCCTCAAAGCGGGTGTCGGCATGTACAGCCAGCCGCCGGAGTTTCAGGAATCCGGGGAAGACATCGGTAACCCGGATCTCGAAATGATTCGCGGTGCACACTTTGGTGCTGGGTTCGAACTTGACGTTGCCGAAGGTGCACGCATCGGAGTGGATGGTTTCTACAAGCGACTGTGGAACCGCGTTGTCAGCCGGCAGGACGGCTTACAGCCCTTCTTCCAAAACGGTGGTCTGGGTCGCATTTACGGCGCGGAGATCAGCGCGCGCATCAACCCGACTCGCGGTCGACGCTACTTCGGATACCTGAGCTACACCGTGAGCCGCAGTGAGCGTCGCGATCATCCCGGTGATCAATGGCGACTTTTTGACTTCGACCAGACGCACATCTTCAACGCGGCGTTCGTCTACAAGTTCAAGCGCAACTGGGAACTGGGTGGGGTGCTTCGCTTGGTCAGCGGCAACCCGGACACGCCGGTGGTCGGTTCGATCTACGACGCGGTCAACGATGTGTACGTGCCGATCAACGGCGACTTGAACAGTCGACGCAATCCGCTTTTCCACCGCCTCGACATTCGCGTTGAGAAGCAGTGGATCTTCGATCGCTGGAAGCTCGCGTTCTTCCTGGATATCCAGAACGTGTACAACCAACAGAACCAAGAAGGCATCGTCTACAACTACGACTACAGCGACAGCACACCCGTCACAGGCTTGCCTTTGATTCCGGCGATCGGTTTGCGAGGTGAGCTGTGAGGTACGCGTGGTTGCTGTTGGGTGCGCTTGCGCTGGTGGGCTGTCAGGACGAGCTCGAAAACGCCAACACCTTGGTCAAGCCGCGTGTGCTGGGAACGCGTGCAAGTGTCGACGACACAGGGCGAACGAACCCGCGACCGGGCGAGACCGTGACCTTGGATTGGATCGTCGAGTTTCCGGGTGTGCGCGAACCTTCAACGTTTGTGTTCTTTGCGTGTGAGCCCGCCTCGACTGCGTTTGGCGTCGACTTTTGTGCGGATGACGACGAGATGATCGCGTTGGAATTGGGACTGACCCCAACGTTGGACGCACCGCGTTTCGAGATCACGATTCCCGACGACTACGCCACCAACTCGGTGCTGATCCTCGGTGCGATTTGCATGGGCGGCGATATCGATACCGAAGTGTCGACCGACGATCCAGGTGCAGAAGTCTGCCGTGACGGCGTGGGACGCGGACAGATCGTGACGCTGACGCACCAAGTGGTGATCAACGATCGGCAGGAGAACATCGCGCCCACCATCGACGAGATCCTTTTGGATGGTGAAGCCTGGACCGCGATGCCTCCGGAGGATCCGAGCGGTGGTTGCGACGCGTCGAGTGGCTTCCCGACCTACCGTGTGGATGGCGAAGACGCAGTGATCGTGTTGCGGGCGTCGGAACGCGAAGAGTTCGAGGTGATTACCGGCGACCCGCCTGGGCCCGAACCGCGGGTGGAAGACTTGCAGACCTCGTACTTGTCGACCGCAGGCGACCTGGATCAGACGTTTGGATTCATCGACGACATCAATCCCGAGAGCGAAGTCGAGTGGACGCCGACCGAAAGCGACGACGAAGACATGGACGTGCCCGAGGCGGGCTTGATCGTGAAGTTTGTCTTTGTGACGCGAGACCTGCGCGGTGGTGTGGATACGACCACGCGCGCCTTGTGCCTGACGCGGTAGTCCGCCGGGGCTGGGAGACTGGGAGACCTTTTTAATTTTCTGGAAGATCAGAAGATTTCAAGATTCCAAGTTTGCGAGTCGGGGCGAAGTGAATTCTTTTTCGGGACCACCCCTGCAAGCTGGCGCTCCCGCGACGGCTGTTCAACAAACCGGGAGCGACACGCGTGGGACCCGGGGAAAAAATCACTCCACCACGTCTTTGAATCTTCAAATCTTCTGATCTTCCAGAAAATGAAAAGGTCTCCCACAACCACCGACCCGACCCACAACCACCGACCACAATCAGCGACCACCAGCCTTAGAACTGCTGCTGGATCTCCAACACGAACCGCCGCTCGGCCAGATCGGGATGCGCCTTTTTCAACGCGGCCAAGGTTTCGTGCATGCAGGCTTCCGGGTTGAACTGCGACAGGTCCACGTTCTGCCCATAAAAGAACTGCAGCTCTAACGCTTCGTCTTCGAGTGCCATGCACCCGAAGTAACTCAACACGTAGTTCTCTCGGTCGCCCGGATCGCTCGCGATCATATCTGGCGGCGTGAAGTACTTCTTAGCTTCCAAAAACGCGTCGATGAACGCGTTGGTGACTTTCACTTCGTCCCGAATGTGCGGCTTGCGTTCGATCTTCGGAACCAAACGAATGTCATCCAACTCGGGCAACGCTTCGCGCAACGCGGTCATGGTCTTGCCCATGCTTAGCTGCGGGTCGTGCTCTTCGAGATCAACTTCGCTGCCCCAGAAGAACTGCATCTCGAGCGTGCCATCATCGAGATCGATCGCGCCGTAGTAGATCAATACGTAGCGCTGAAAGTCTCCGGTGTCGGCTGCGCGCTCTTCGTCGGGCGTGAAGAAGTTGTGCGCAGCGAGGAAACGGTTGATGAAACCGTCGGCTCGCTGGGCTGCTTCTTCAATGTCCATGGTTCAGGGCGTACGTACGCAGTCGCGCGTGAGGTCGATGTCCGGACCGGTATCGATGACTTCGAAGTCCGTGGGCTGAATCGTATCGAGATCCCGCGGTCCAAGCAGGCCATCCCAACTTGTTGAACGAAATCGGTCACTCGCAGCGGTCAGCGCAACGTTTCCTCCGTCGGAGAGCGCCATTCCGTAGCGCTGCATGGCTCGCGCAACGACCTGCGCACCTGCGGGCAACGCACTCACATCAAAGTCGGCTCGCAAGCGCCAGCGCGAGCCGTAGACCGGAGCCGGCGAAGGGCCACTCGGTCCACCCGCATGTGTTGCCGGTCGCGTGTACGTGTCGGCGCGCATGCGTGCGTTCGGAAGGATGAAGCGAATCGCGTGGTCGATCTCGCCAGCTTCGACTTCTTCTGGATAGAAAAGCAGCGGCGCGATCGGGAACCCTGCAGCGTCTGCACTTGTGCACTGATCACCACGTCCCTCGGCGGGGTACACGCGCGACATGTCCCACACCGCGAGACATCCGCCGAAGAACTCATCGCCGACAATGTTGGCGCGCCACATTTCGAAGAGTTCGGACGCGGCGCGGTCGACGACGATCAAATGGCAATCGCCATCTCCGTCGCAGGAGTACCCCGACTCGCCTTCCAGTGCTCCACCGAGTGGCACCGGAACCGGAACGTCGTCGCACGCGGTCGCAAACCAATCGTCGGTGCGCATGAACGCGCGACGTGGTTCTGCGTCGGCTTCGAGCACTTCGATCGAAAAATCGATCTGCATGCGACCCAAACCCCACCCGCCTTGGTCGACAAGCCAGGTCGTTGTCGCATCCGAATCCGCACGCACCGGTGCGTCTTCAATGCTCTGGTACATCCATGCGCCCTCGGGGAAGAACCGACCGTCGCTTGGGCCCGCATCGCTTCCGGGCGCATCGACTCCCGGAGCGTCGACACCGGGAGCATCCACGCCCGGTGCATCCACGCCCGGTGCGTCGCGTCCCGGTGCGTCGACTGCAGCATCTGTCCCCGAATCGTCATCGCCGCACGCGACCAAGACGACAACCAACCACACCATTCCCCGCATGAGCGCATTCTATCGAAACTTCAAAAACGCGGGGACGATGGATATAGAATCCGCCGGTGCTTCGAGAGCTGTGCGCCGTAGTTCTAGGCCTGAGCATTGTTCTCCACGGGGAAGCGTTCGCACAGGACGTACCGGTTCTCGATCCGGAGTTGCAGAACCTTCCTGAACCGACTCCAATTGAAGAACCCGAACCTGAACGCGCACGGCCAGGTCATGGTCCACCCATCCACTGGGACGAGCGTTGGGGTCATTGGGGCGTCGCCGACCAAGTCAGCATCGGGCTCTTGGTCGCGGCAACGATCGGTTTTCAGATCGCGGGCCCTCGACGCGCCGACGATCCCTGGGTTCGAACCTCGCGTTTGGACGAAACGGTGCGCGATGGGTTTCGACTCAACCGCGAAGTTGGCCGACAACGCATCCGCGACGTCAGCGACGTGTTCTTGTCACTGACTGTGGCGTGGCCCTTGTTGTTCGACGCACTCGCGTCCGCGCTCTGGTACCACGAGTCACCACGGGCAGCGCGCGAACTCGCGCTCCTTAGTGTGGAGACCCAGTTCATCACGGCAACGATTCAGTCGTTCGCAAACATGGTGACCAGTCGGCAGCGTCCCTACGTGCAGGATTGCGGCACCGAGATCGATCCCGATGATCGCGAGTGTCGACAACGCGTGCGTTGGCGTTCGTTCTTTAGCGGCCACACCTCGCAGGCGTTTGCAGGTGCCGCGACGACGTGCATGTACCACGCGCGCCTACCGCTCTACGGCGGTGGAACGAGTGAAGCGATGCCGTGTATTGCGATGATGACGCTCGCAGCGGCGACCGGCATTTTCCGAATCATGGGCGACATGCACTGGGTCACCGATGTGGCGGTCGGTGCTGTGATGGGTACCGCGATCGGGTTGATGGTGCCAGCGTTGCGCATGCGATCGCAGCGAGACCGACTGCAGATTTCGCTGGTGCCCTACGGGATTGGAGCCGGACTGGTCGGGGCGTATTGATGCGCTTGGCGTTGGTGGCGTGGTTGCTGATGGGGTCGCTTGCATTTGCGCAGGCTTCCGAAGCGGCGTCCGCGACCGAAGCCGAAACCGAAGCCGAAGCCGACACCGAAGCCGACACCGACGCCGACGCCGAAACCGAGGCCGAAACCGAGGCCAACGCCGAGCCCGACGGCGACGCGAACACCGACACTGAAACCCAGACTGAGACTGAAACTCAGACTGAACCTGAAACTCAAACTGAGACTCAGACTGAAACTCAGACTGAAACTCAGACTCCGACTGAAACTGAAACTCAGACTGAAACCGAAACTCAGACCGGCGACGAAACCCCGCCCGAAGAACTCCGCCAGTCTCGCGCGTACGCCAGTCCTTGGTCCGAAGGCGACCCCCGCTTCTTCTTCGCCGCAAGTTTCGACCTCGGCTTTCTCTACCTACGCCCACGACTCAGCGTCGGCTGGGGCAAGCCACACCAGCTTTGGATTGGTTGGGACGCCAACCCGATCGTGAACATCTCCGCCGCAGGTGGCTACACGGGGCTTCGACTTCACCACCCGCTGGCCGACCTACGCGTCGGTGCGCGTTACGGCGTCGCGTACAACCGAAGTTACTTCTCACCTCAACGCAGCTATCGCGCGCGCGACTTCGCCATCGATAACGGTTCGACTGCGAGCTACCTCTCGTGGGAATCCGAACTCACCTTGCAGATCCCTGCAGGACGTGCCGGACGCATCGTGTCGGAAACGGCAGTCACCTACGTCTCGCGCGTTCCATCCACACGCTACGTCCTCGAAGAAACGATTCGCGTGATCGTGGACCCACCTTGGGTGTGGCGAACTCGACTCGGGTACCTGTTTCGTTTCGGCGCGGGCAACGCGATTCAGCTCGGTGTGGTTGCCGAGCTCGTCGGTGTTCCCAAACGCGACATGGTGGTGCTGCGCGGCGGCATGGTGCTCAACTGGAACGTCACACCGAAGATCCAAGTACGCGGCGCCTGGATCCCAGCGCTGTACTCACGCGATCGACTGGGCATTCGAGGCGGGTACTTCGGAACACTCGGTGTCCGATGGCGCTGGGCAACCGGCATGCCGGACACGCCCGAACAAGATCTTCGCTGCACCGATTGTTAGAACGAAGCAAGCATCGAGAACTCAAACGCGACCCCGTCGCTGCGACGTTGATCGCGTGAGCGCAACGTGTCGTAGCCAAAGGCCAAGCGGAACGTCGCTTCTCGAATCGCAATCGTACATGCCGCCGACGCATTGACGTGAAGAGCCGGCCCGGCCGCGTCGACCTCACCGCGATGACGAGCTTGCCCACCGCCAAGCAACACGCGCGGACCGAACGCGACCCAACCACGATTCGTTTCGACGTAGTGGCGAGGGTGAACGCTCACGTCCACCAGCAACGCGTGTCGCGTTTGTTCAACCCAGAACGACGATGAGCTGGTCCACTGATATCGAAACTCCGCACCGAGTCGAAGATTCTGCCAGCCACTTTCGACACCGAGCGCGCCACCCGCGACCACTCGGGTGTCATCGGTCAGATGTGCACCGAACTGTCCAGACACGACCAGATCGACACCGTCCGCAAACGCTGGAGTCGACGCCATGAGTGTGGCCACAAAGACAACTTGTTTAAGCATGCCCTCAGCAGTGCACGCGTCGTGCCCAGTCTCGTCGCGCACAAGTTTGCGATGCTCGACGGTCTAGTGTGAGTTGTGAACCACGGCTTGGCGCAGATGGCACACAGCACTTGTCTTCAAAGCATCATTGCGCCAATCCGTACATGAGGGTCGAAGCCGTGGCGATGCTCGTGACGTCTTTCCAATCACCGCCGTCGCGATGAAACAAGCGCACGTCTCCGGTCGCTGCATCCATCGATGCCACGAGAGCGATCCCGGATGCCGTAGGCAGGTCCGCCGTCGCAGGAAGAAGATGACGCCCGGTTCCACGCGGCAACGCTCCGCCAGGGACCTCGACCACACCATCTGCGCGCACGATCCAGGTCTGGCTGTTGAGCACGAAGTTCATCAGCTTCTCTTCATGCGAATAGACGCGGCGCGTGTGGTCGATGACGCATTGAGGCAACGCAACTTTCAACGAGTCGATCTGCGCGTTGGTTAAACGCGTACCGCTCACTCCGAGGTAACGAAGTGAACGCAACTTACCGATGGTGGCTGGTACATGTTGAACCGGGTTTTCGTGAAGGCTCAGATACTCCAGCGATCCGCAGTCCAACAACTCTTCCGGAATGGAGTTCAGCAGGTTCTGCGAGAGATCCAGCGCACGCAGTTTGGTTAGACGCGACGCGTTGAAACCAAGCGTACGCATGTCGTTTCCAAACGCGACGATCGACACCAGGTTCTCAGCTTTCGCGATGTCGGGAACCATCTGCGCGAAGCCGTCGACCTGGTAGCCCATGTCTTGAATGCTCATGCTCGTGTAACGAAGCGGATCGCTCGGATTGGGATCGATCGTTTCAACGTACGTGTCCATGGTGCACAACACGTACGCGTCCCGACGAGAAGGCTCCGCGGATGTGACTCGTGCTCCAGCGGCTTTGAAACGCTGCAGCAAGGTCTCGAGTTCGGCACCTAGCGTCTCCGTCTCAGCTCGATTCGCATCGGTGATCTTGAGTTCAATCGGATAGCAGTTTCGACCGTAGCCCTGTGACTGCAGTGCAAAGATCGCGTCGATGACTGCATCGATTCGCTCCAGATCTAATCCGGGATCCATCGTGCGAATCGACTGTGTTCGCGGACCGTTCGTTTTGCGATCGCTGGTTAGGTAGTTCTGAAGACAAAGCGTGTGCGTGAGCACATCCACGACATCCATGGTGGCGTCATACGCGCGTTCGTCGCGAAGATTCCATCAAGATCCTCATTCCGAAGTGGAAGCCAGCACTGCTTGCTAGCATTGCTTCATGCGTCGGGTCTTGATCCTCGTGATGTGCGCTTGCGGTGGTACATCCGAAACACAACGCAACGAACCACTTCGTGCGCACGAAACGCAGGGTGCAGAACCATCGACGGAGGCAGAGTCGTCGACAGAGACTGAGCTCCCGAGTCCGGACACGCCGACACGCCAAACGGAAGCGGTGATGGAAGTTCGGGCAGAGCCCGCTTTGGTGCCGCAGCGCGGGCACCGATCGTTCATTCGCGTCATGCACATCGTACGTGATCGACCTGTGGTTCTAACCGGCACGATGAGCGGCGGAGTCGTGAGCGTCATCGATGTACCCACAGGTCACGTACGAGCAGCACGGCGACTTTTCCGTGGGAGCATTCTCGAGCTTAACGCGAGTGCAGATGGAACACGGGTCCTCGCGCGTGGCACCGAGTACTACAGCCCCGACGGGGGGACCTATGCGCTGTGGGACTTGCGCAACGACCGAGCCGTTTCGATCGATTTGGAGGGTGTGGGCACTGCAGCGATCGCGCCTAACGGTGAACGGATGGCGTTCGTTCAACTCATAGGCGAGCGAGTTGTTCTTCACATTCGATCGACTGAGGGCGACGCACGTATGTCACGCGATCTCCCGGAAGGCGGGACTCTCCAGTTCACATCGGACGGGTCAGCACTGCTTCTCTCCGGTGACGATGAGGTGGTCATCCTCGATCCGACCTCCGGTGAAACACGCGCAACGGTGCCCGTCCCTGGACTTCATGGAATTGACGTCGCGTCGAGTGTTGCGCGGATCGCCGCTGTCGGTCGTGAATCCGTCGTCGTCTTCGATGCACAAGGCGAACTCAATGCACGACTCGCACTCACTGCAACGCAGGTGCGGTTTACACCGCGTGCAAACGCACTCGTCGCATGCGTCAACGGAACACTTGTCGTGCAGTCCGGTCGACGATTCGCAAGCGCGCGGGAAACGACCGTTCCGTGTGCGGGCCACAGCGTCATCGATGCCCGCTTTGATCCGGCCACCATCGCCAATTCGTCGCTGCGTCGCGAGGGTGTCGAACCTAAAGCTCTCGGATTCCAAACGTTTGCTATCGCCGTTCCGCGTTCGGTGCGTCGGCGCTGGTTTCTCGCTGCCAGTGAACACGAGATCTTCATCTACAACCTTCGTCGAGACCGTGTTCGGCGCATGGTTGAAGAGGGTTGGACCGAATCATCGGTCTGGTCGGTCGAGCGGAACGATTCAACCCTGAGTTTGCGCGGACGAGGTTGGGTTCGTGATTTTCCAAGGACAGTGCGCCGGTTGCGACCGTTGCCTGAAGGCAGTGAACTTGTCGGCACTTCACCAGATGGATCGGTGCGCACGTTCACGTCGGATCCGTACCACGATCATCCGCCGACATTGATGCGTGAAGGAAGCGCACCGCGAGTTCTCTCGTTACCTGCGAACGCTCGATACTTTTGCGACGACTTGGAGGTCGGACCCGGGTGTCCAACTTCAGTGTGGGGTCCAGGCAACCGGTTCTTGCTCTCGATGCATCCGGGAGTCGCGTCGTACGCGGCGGATGGCCGACTCTTGGGACATTCACCTACGGCGACGCAGGCCAGTTACGCCAACGACTCGACACTCATCGTGCAACACGACAATGGAGCACTGACGCTCACGAACCTGGACTTTCGACGCCGCGCTGGTGTCTTCAATCCACGTCGAGGTGGAACCACACGCTATGCTTCGGATGGCTCAGCACGTGTGGCTGCAACACGTGGACGCGTATTGCAGATCGTGGACATCGCCAGCGGCGAGCAACGTCTCAACATTACGCTGTCCGAAAACGCGATCGCCGACCCGGTGTTGCATGATGAGTACGTTCAACTGCAGACCGATCTTGGCTTCGTCCGGTGGTCGATTGCAGATGGGTCGGAAATCATGCGCGTGGCCCTGAACGACGTCCGCGCGTTGTCGACGAATCAGACGGAGGCACTCCACTGCGACAATGGGCGCTTGTTGTGGCGAAGGCTGGACGAAGATCGGTCGGTTGGGCTCATGCCGTGCCCGCGTCCTGGCTGGATAAGCTTCGACTCTGACTTCGTCTACTGGGTCGATGGAAATTTGGCGCACGTGCTGCGTCGAAGCGATCGACAACGCCTCACATTACGCGCGCTGGGAACGCACGGACTGGCGACGACTCCGCAGGGACACGCATTCGTGACCTCCAATCGCGTGTTGCCACAAGTGCGCCTTCGCGGCGCAGGACCGATCTTGGACGCGTCGCTTGAGGTTGTGTCAGAGACGCAACTCAAACCCGGTTTGATCGACGACTTTCTTGCTGGCCGAACGCTCGAGTAGGTTCAGATCCTCATCGGCATGATCACACCCACAAAGTCGGTTCCATCACCGACGGGGCGAATCACTCCGGGATCGAGTCCGCCGCTCAACTCAAGAGCGACTTCGTCGTTCGGAAGTGCACCGAGAGCATCGAGCAAGTAGCGCGCGTTGAATCCGATCGACACGGCTTCGCCGGCGTAGTCGACATCCAACTCTTCGGTGCCCTCACCGACATCCGGGTTCTGGCTGATGATCTTCATCACGCCTGGTTCGATGTGCAGTTGCACGCCGCCACTCTTGTCGCTCGCCACGAGGCTGATGCGCTTGAGCGTAGAGATCAGCGCATCGCGACCGGTCACCACGCGCTTGCTCTGCTCTTGCGGGATCACTTTGTCGTAAGGCGGGAACTGCTCGTCCGCGAGCTTCACGCTCAGCTGCAACGAGTCACGACGGAAGAACGCGTTGCCCGCAGCAACCGCAATCCCGACTTCGGGCGCGTTGTCGTTGTCCTTGTCGCGCTTCGCGTCGGCCTTTGCATCCTCGATTAGGCGCTTGAGTTCGGCGACGCCCTTGTGCGGTACCAACATGCCGAAATTGAGCATCTTTTTGCCCTTACCAAGCTTGGCTTCGGCTTTGCTCAGGCGATGCCCATCGGTGGTCACCATGCGAACCATCTTGCCGTCACCTTCGAAGAGCGTGCCGGCCAAGTGCGGTCGAGTGTCGTCGCTACTCATCGAGTAGCTCGTCAGAGAGATGAGTTCTCCCAGCAACGATGCATCGATCGCGCTGAACTGAGTCTCGCCGGGATTGGGCAAGGGCGGGAAGTCCTCACCCACCAGACCGGGGATCTTGTACTTGATCTTGCCCTGCTGGATCGTGACCGCCTGGTTCTCGCCCACACGGAGCTTCAGCTCGCCTTCTGGGAGCGCTTTGACGATGTCGAAGAGGGTACGGGCGGCAACCGCTACGGTGCCGCCACGGGCGATGCTGGCGTCCGCAAGAGCTGTAACACCAAGGTACAGATCGGTGGCGCTCAAGCGCAGCTTCTCAGGACCTTCTGCCGAGAGAAGAATGTTCGACAGGATCGGCATCGAGCTTTTGCGATCGGCAACACCATGCGTGCGTGCAAGACCGCGAAGAAAATCTCTCTGCTGAATGCTGAGTTCCATGAATGCCTCACTGAGAAGATTTTCCGATCGGATGTGAACAACACAGAGCGTTGTGAGGGGATCTGATCAGAAATTTAAATTAACTTCTCCGTCTTAAGACCTGTGGATTGGGGGTCCATTCGTGGAAGTAGAACGGATCGCTAACGTTTCTTCCGGTCTCGATCTGTGTGCATGCAGGGGGTGAAGTGGGGGAGACTTTGATCCCGATCTCGTCCCCAGATTCGCCCACAGGTTTTGGACTGCAAAACCCACAGCTCGAAGCCGTCGTTCGATCTACCCGATCGCGTTCAGCAACACCACCGAAGTCACGTAGGGTCATATAGCGTCATGCGCAGTCTTTTGCGGAGCGGCGAGCCAGCGGAGCCGAAGGCGTAGCGTCAAGACTCGCAGTCGCCGTAGGCGACGAGAATCGAGGGCAGCCGCGGGAGCAAAAGACTCAATACAAAAGCTTTGCAAAACAACGTTGCAAATTAGGTTATTGACCGATCGGTTCCAAATACACAGAGTCTGCTTCGTGGCGAGACCGCGCGAGTTCGATGAAGACGAGGTGATCAAGAGCGCTATGGAAGCGTTCTGGCATCGCGGCTACGAGGGGACTTCGGTTCGCGACTTGATGGAGGCGACGGGCCTCGCCAAGGGCAGTGTCTACAAGGCGTTTGGGGACAAGGAGACGCTCTTTCGTGCCGCCCTTAAGCGCTACTTGGCGGACGGTGAATCGCGCTTCCTGACGCTGCTTGATGAGCATCCTGCAGAAGAGGCACTGGAAGCTTGGTTCGAAGGCATTGTGCGTTCGGCATCGCGACGTAACGGTCCGATCGGTTGCTTCGTCGTGAACACATGCATCGAGTTGGCGCCGCACGATACGGAGGTTCGAACGCTGCTTCGCGCACATGTTCGACGTATCGAGGGGCTGTACGAGCGCGCTCTTCAAAAAGGGATCGAGGAAGGGTCGTTCGCTTCGGATCTGGACGTGTCGCGCATGGCACGAACGATCCAAACATTGATGTTTGGGGTGCAGTCGCGAGCTCGCGCGGGACTATCACGCGCAGAAGCTCAGGATCTGATCCAGCACACTTTTGAGATGTTGCGCTAGGTCGAGTTTCGCCCAGCGCGTTCAGGTTTATACGATTAGGAACCGGTCGGTTCCTAAGGGAGATGAAAAGATGACACGGTTCAAAGACAAAGCGGTTCTGATTACGGGTGGCACGGGCGGTATCGGTTGGGCCACGGCGAAGCGAGTGATTCAAGAAGGTGGTCGCGTCGCGATCACGGGTCGCAACGCGGACAAGCTCAAGCTTGCGGAATCGGAGCTCGGTGCGATCGCGATCGCCAACGACGCGGGGGATGCAGATGCTGCGGCGAAACTCGCCGAGGTGGTGAAGGCCGAACTTGGCGGCGTGGATGCGATCTTTCTCAACGCCGGTTTTGGTCGGTTCTTTCCGGTCGATCAGGTCACCGCAGAGGAGTTTGCCGCCCAGTTCAACGTGAACGTGCGTGGACCTTTGCTGCATGCGCGTCATCTCGGACCGCTGCTTCGCGACAAGGGGTCGATCGTGCTCAACACCTCCGTTGCGCGAACCATCGGTATGCCGGGCGCATCGATCTACGCGTCGACCAAGGGTGCACTTCGTTCGATGACGCGTGTCCTTGCGCGCGAGTTTTCAGCCCGCGGGATTCGCGTCAACGCGCTGTCTCCAGGTCCGATTGAGACCGGGTTCTTCGACGCTTCGAACGTTCCAGCCGAAGCTGCACAAGAGATGGCCGCGGGGATCGTGGCGCAGGTTCCCTTGGCGCGCTTTGGGTCCAGCGACGAAGTTGCAGCCGCGGCGGCGTTCCTGCTCAGCGATGATGCGAGCTACATCACCGGCGTCGAGCTTGTGGTGGATGGCGGAATGACCCAGCTCTGAGGGATTTGAACGCGAGCGAAAGACTCAATACAGAAGTCTTTTGCGGAGCGGCGAGCCTCACTACAAAAGTATTTTTCGTCCGTCGATGGCCGAGTCCGACTACCAAGGTGAAAGGAGACAAACATGCTGCCTCGCATTCACCTTGGACTCGCCATTCGGGATCTCGACGCTTCACTCGCGTTCTACAAAACGCTACTGGGTGTGGAGCCGACGAAGGTTCGAGAGGGCTACGCCAAACTCGAAGGGATCCAACCCGCGATCAACCTGACCTTGAACCAGACCGACACGCCAGCACCGCATCATTCGGTGGAGCACTTCGGCATCGAAGTGGATTCCACCGCACAAGTGGTGGCTGCACACGGGCGGATGCAAGCCGCGGGTTACGCGACGCTGAGTGAAGAAGGCGTGACCTGTTGCTTTGCGGTTCAAGACAAGGTCTGGATCGTGGATCCAGACGGGTACCGCTGGGAGGTGTTTGTGCGTCACGGAGATGCGGACGTGCATTCGATTCCTCAAGAAGCGGTGCAAAAAGAAGAGGGTTGCTGTGTCCCGTCGGAATCCTCTTGTTGCTGAAGCGCATGAGCGTCTCGACGCGAGTTTGAGACGCTTCATTGGCGCGCGGGTGTCGGCTTCGGACGTCGACGACCTGATGCAGGACGTGTACTTACGGCTGGCTCAAGTCGACGCCGAGGTCGAGCACCTGTCGGGGTTTGTGTATCGGGTCGCGCGCAACGCGGTGGCGGACTTTCATCGCCGTCGCGAGGTCGTTCCGGAAGAGCCAATGCTCGCCGAAGAAGACGTCGCCTTGCAGGTCGCGTCGTGGCTGGGCCCGATGATCGAGGTGCTGGAAGAGCCCTATCGAACAGCGCTTCAGCTCGCGGAGTTGCAGTCGATGTCGCATGCAGATGCAGCGGCTCAACTAGGGATTCCGCGCTCGACGTTGTCGTCGCGGGTGCAACGCGGTCGCGAGTTGCTGCGCAAGCACCTGACCGACTGTTGTGCGATCGAACTCGACGTGCGCCACCACGTAACCGGCTTCGAACCGAAAGAGGGTTGTTGTTAATCGCGGAGCAGCAGTTCGAACGCGCCTCGCTTTGCGTAGACCCGCGCGCTCGATGTTGTCGCGTTCGCTTCGTGGCCGTCGGGTACGCGGATCCAATCGTGAGGTTTCAAGGTTTGGTTTGCGATGGTGACCGAACCTTCCAAAACGAAGAGTTCGAGCCCGCCTTTCGTGTCGAACATGCGTGGTCCCTCCCACTGCTCAATCGACGTCACATCGGGAAAGCCGGACTCGTCGAACAGCGTTCCGTGCTGAAGCGTTGTTTGTCGTTGCGGTCTCGTTCCGGGGTACTGACGCAACTTCACAAAGAGTAGACAGCCTTCTCGCGAAAAGGGCGCGTGCACGAAGCCGTGTGGGTTGAACAGGTGCGTACCCGCTGGATAGTCGCCGTGTTCGTCCGAGAACGTTCCTTCCAGAACGAGGATCTCTTCGCCGTCCGGATGGTCGTGCTGCGGAAACTTTGAGTTGGGCTCGTAGCGCACCACGGACGTGACTTGGCCAGCTTCGGCCGGACCCACGCGATGCAGTCGCTTGCGATGCACCGTGCCACTCGGACTTGCTGTCCACTCCATCTCGGAGCAGCGCATCACCACAACCTGCGAGAAGTCTCCGTTGAGGCTTTCCATGACTCGAACCTCAGGCACCTGATGCGCCACGGCAAGGGATTGAATGTCTCAGCCCGACGAGAGTCTTGTCGCGCATGAGATTGGCTCTGCTTGTGCTTCTGCTGGGTTGTGGCGCGACAGTGATTCCCACGTCAGCCGGTAGTTGGCTCGATTCGCTTGGCGACGATGCACGTGCGTGCACGGTCGACGATGAGTGCGTGGCCATCGAACTCGACTGCTGTGGCTGCAGCAACGACTCAGGCGTCACCGGCGCCGTGCACCGCGATCATCTCCAAGCCGCAACCGAGCATCGGCAAACCATGTGCAGCGAGGAACAGATGTGCCTCGACGCACTCTCTGGCCACGTGAGTTGCTGGGGCGGTCGACCCGCATGCGTGCGCGGTCAATGTGAGATGGTTGAGCGTTAAGTCCGAGGAGAGCTAGGCGCTGAAGCCGAGCTTGTTGCCGATCGCGGTCACGACCACGCTGGTCTGCTCGTCTTCCTTCTCGAGCAAGCCGGTGATCTTGCGAACTGCGCTGATCACGGTGGTGTGATCCTTGCCCCCAAAACGCTCGCCGAGCTCGGGGTAGCTCGTGCCGAGTCGTTGACGACACAGATACATCGCAACCTGACGCGGGTAGCTCACGGCGCGATGACGACGCTTCGACTTCAGATCGCTCAGCTTCAACCCGAAGTACCCACACACCGCGCGTTGGATCTCTTCGACGGTCAGTGCTTGTTCGGGCGGAGGCAACACGCCTCGCAGCGATTCCTTGGCCAACTCGAGGTCGATCGGTCGACCGAGCAGCTCCGCCTTCACGGCCAAGCGAAGCAGGGTGCCTTCGAGTTCACGAACGTTGCTCTTCACCACCTGAGCGATGAAGTGCGCGACCTCGTCCAGCAGCGCGATCTGCTCTGCTTCGGCCTTCTTCTTGAGAATGGCAACGCGAGTGTCGACCTCGGGCGGCTGGATATCCGCGACCATGCCCGACTGGAAACGACTGATCAGTCGTTCCTCCATCGCCGAGATCTGCTGCGGATATACATCCGAGGTCACGACAATTTGTTTGTCGGAGTGATAGAGCGCGTTGAACGTGTGGAAGAACTCTTCCTGCGTTTGATCGCGACCGGCGAGGAACTGGATGTCGTCCATCAGCAGCACGTCGCAGTTCTCGCGATAGCGCGCGCGGAAGTCGCTGATGCGGTGGTTCTGCAGCGACCAGATGAACTCGTTGGTGAACCGCTCGGCCGAGAGATAGAGGATCGTCGCCGAGGGGTTGTCCTGCAGGATGCGATGACCCATCGCGTTCATCAGGTGGGTCTTGCCGAGACCCACACCGCCGTAGATGAAGAGCGGGTTGTAGCGCTTGCCCGGAGACGAACCGACCGCCACCGACGCCGCATGCGCGAGCTGGTTGCTCGGCCCAACGACGAAGTTGTGGAAGCTGTACTTCGGGTTCAAGTCCGACACGCGGATGGGCGCAGGACCACGACTGATCGGCGTCTCTTTCGCGGGAGACTTCCGTCGTGGCAAGGGCTGTGGCGCCACCGCGATGCGCTTCGCCTTCAACTGCGACTGCAACGCCTCGTCGACGTCGAAGCGCAGCTTCTTGGGCGCACCATCACCACCATGCTCGGCAAACGCTTCGAGCAATAGGTCGGTGTAGTGGTTGGAAATCCAATCCGCGTAGAAGCGGTTGGGGATTCGAAGGACGACGGTTTGTTCTTCAACTCCGTCGCACTGGACCGGCGCGAGCCAAGTCTCAAAGTTCTCGGTTGAGAGTTGTCCTTTGAGCGACTCAAGCGCGCGTTCCCACAGTTCGGTCATCTGAATTTCTTCTGGAATTTCGAGACGATGGGACAACACACCCCCAACGCTTCCCCAGCTCATTCAGAGAACGAAGCCAGGTTCGGATCGGTGTGTGGTGTCGTTGGTGTTTTCGTTAACGGGGCGGGTTTCGAGAGCAGTTGAACGCAGAGCGCAAGTGGTCGGCACATCATGCAGAGTTGATGCGTGAGAGTCGATCTTCCGATCCAAACGTCACAAACACCGAACCCTGATGAGGTTTTCCACCCTATTCTACAGGCGTAGAACAGACCCCGCGATTGCCCCCCTCTCGAAGGGAACGCGAAGCTAGCAGCAAGAAATCGTCACGTCTATGTCGCATTGAGCGCTGCTTTCTAACTGATGGGGATCGTGAACGATTCATCTTGTGATCTTTTTTCGAGATGCGTGCTGAACGGACACGACCTGGGGAGAGTGATCGCTAAGCCCCTGAAATGCATCACGATTAACCGACACAAGCAGTACCGGACCCCTTGCACGCGTGAACCAAAATTGATCCACACGGAGATCTGTTTGTGATCTCCCCAGGGTGAGGTTCGCTATCCACACAATCCACAGCCTGTTGATAACTTGAGGAGGAATCCGAACGCGCCTGGGTGTTGTTTTCGTGATACGCACCCACTCGATCGCGTTCGTTGAAGTCCAGCTTCTCTGTCAGGGCGATGACAGAGAGTTGGGATGATCGCGACATCCAGAAAGCCTGATTTTTGGACGCGCCGAACCCCACTGCTAGGTTCGCGCTTCGAAACGGGGCGTACGGCGAATGAATAGGGCGATCACAATCGGTTTGGCGTTTTGTCTGTTGGGAACGACTTCGATCGTTCACGCACAAATCGAGGAGTTGCCTCCCGCTGAGGACGAGGTCCCGGACGACGGAGTTCGTGCACGCGAGGACACCTACGAGACCGCGCGTGGTCTCGGCATGGGCGCGGGTGCTCGTGCGTCCGCGGTCGGAACCAGCGCTGTGGCCTACAACCCCGCCAACATGCCGATGGCGTCGCTCTACCACATGGAGAGTTTCGCGACGTACATGCCCGGCGAGCAGGCGTGGACCCTCGGTGGCACCGTGGCCGACTCGGTGTCGAACAAGATCGCGGCCGGCATGAGCTTTCGTGGCATCTACGGCGGCGGAAACCGCAACTACCGCGGCTACGACGGTCGTTTGGCCTTGGGTATGCCGCTGAGCGAGCGCATCGCCATCGGTGTGAGCGGTCGCTTTCTTCGCCTCAAGTCCCGTCAACGCAACGACGATGGAGAGCGCATCGGCGGCAATGTTCGCTCGTTCACGATGGACGCCGCGATTCGCATCACACCGGCGGAAGGCCTGCACATCGCAGCGCTTGGCTACAACCTGATTCAGACCGACACCTCGATCGCACCCACGCTTCTGGGCGGCAGCCTCTCGTACTCAATGGGCACGGTGTTCAGCTTGGCCGGCGACTTCTTCGTCGACATGACCACCTTCGACGACCCGGAGTTCATCTTTGGTGTGGGCGGTGAGTACCTCGCCGGAAACCAGGTGCCGATCCGCATTGGCTTCCGCCGCGAGATGGGTCGCGACCTCAACCAGATCACGGCTGCACTCGGCTACGTGGACCAGCGCTTGGGCATCGACATCTCGATTCGTCAGGACATCGCGAGCGACACCAAAGAGACCGCGATCCTCGCGGCCTTCCGCTACCACGTTCAGTGATCAGCCAAATCGTTTGAGGAGCGCGGGTGTGAGCAGCAGTTCGACGACAACTGCCGAACCGATCGCGACAAGCGAGAGCTCTGCAAAGAGTCGCAAGGGCTGAAAGTCGGCGCAGAGAATCGGGGCAAAGCCGGCTACCAAGGTGAGCCCACCGATCCACACGGCGCGCCCGCTTCGCTCCAGCGTGTTGCGCGCTGAGTTGTCCCGATCGTGCGTCCTTCGTTCTTCTCGAAACCGCATCACCAGGTGAATGGTGCCGTCGACGACCAACCCAAACGTGATCGCGAACACCATCGCAGTCGTGGCGTTGAGAGGAATGTCGCGCATGCCCATCCAGCCGCCCACAAAGAGCAGCGGTAGCAGGTTGGGTGGAAGACTCAGCAAACCAAGCCGCAGGTTTCGCAGCAAAAGCGCCAAGAGCAGAACGATCAGCACCAGCGCAATGGCGAACCCAACGACTAGATCGTGCGTGAGCTCAACCAGGCCTTGGGTCGTTGTCCAGGCTTCGCCGTCGATCGATCCACCGCGTGCTTCGATCGCGTGACCAAACGCCAGCACTTCATTCGTGGCCAGGTCGGGGATCCCCACCTCAAGTGTCGTGAGAGAAACCGGTTGTCCAGCTGCATCCGCAATCGCAGCGAGTTCATCGAGGGTTCCCGCAGGGCGTGGTTCGTCGCTCAGGTGCCGCCATATTGCTTCGAGGATCTCCACGTTGGCGATGCGTAAGACTTCGGGTCGGCTCGACAACCAGGTGGCCATCGCTTCCGCTTCGTCTACAGAAACGTGGACCGCGAGTTCGCGAACGCCGCCGTGTTCGGTTTCGACTCGACGCGTGGTTTGAACCCGTGCGTGGTCCTCTCCGAAGGGAGCGAGCAAATGCGTTCCGGTTCGGATCTCGGTGGCTGTGTACGCTGCGATGCCCGCTAGCGCGATTGCGGCCAGCATGATCAGCGATGCGTGACGAAGCACGGCGTCGGATGCAGAACGAGGAAATCGACGAGGCCGAGTGGGCGCAAAGCTGGGCAACATCGCGGGTACGACCACCACGGTGATCGCAAACGCGACGAACACGCCGACCACACTCAGCATCGCGAAACGACTGACAGCAGGTGCGCGTGCCAACGCCAACGAACCGAACCCCAGTGCGGTGGTGACCGATGTCGCCAAACACGCGCGGGCCATCACCGACATCGCCCGACGCGCTGCATGTTCTGGCGAGTGCGCATTTCGTTCTTCGTGTTCGCGACTGAGCAGATGAACCGCGTCACTGACACCGAGCGTGAGCAAGAGTGGCGGCAGGATCACGTCGAGCAGGCTGAAGCGAATGCCCAACCAAGCGAGTCCGCCCATCACGATCAACACGGTTAGTCCTGCTGCACTGAGCGGAATGACGACACCGGCGCGTGCACGAAATCCCCACGCAAGCACCAAGAGGTTGCCGAGCGCTGCCCAAAACAAAAGCGTGAGCGGGTCGTCGGTGAGTTCGCGTTCGACATCCGCTTCGAGCAGAGGAAGCCCGGTCACTTGGACGCCGTCGCGTTGAACCAACGCTTCGAGCGCCAACGCGTCGGCGTGCCTATCGAGCTGTGCAACGACGATCGCGCTTTGTCCGGCGCGCCCAATCAGTCCGCCGCGAAGTTGCGGTGCAAGCTCGCTGACTCGTGCGTCGGTACCCAGCGCTTGAAGTGTGAGCGGCCCACCCGTTCGTTCCGCGATGTCGGTCAGTCCACGAGGGAACGCGTCGGGCGCAACTTCGATCAACGTCAACAGTGCATCGAGCGATTCGTCACTCTCGTCTTCGCCGACAACGGGCAACGGCGTGTGCGTGATCGAATCCACGCGCCGAACGCCCTCTGCTTGGCTCCACGCTTCGCTGACGTCGAAGACGCGTTGGCGATCGTCTTCCGAGACTTGTGGATCGATGTCGACGAGCGCGACCAACGTGCGTGGAAGCTGATCACCACCCGGAACGAGCGCGCGCGGGTCAAAGTCGATGCTCAGTTGGGAGAGACCCGCGGCGGCGAGAAGCGCGAGTACGAGCACAACCGCCGCAACGCGTCGGCGATGGCGCAACACACCCCAAATCGCGTCGAGACCTCGCACCCGCAGAGCCTAGGCCGATCTGCGCTGGGTTTCCGCGGAACAAACCTTTGCCAGGTGACTTAGTCCGCAAGAGCCTTTAGGCGCTCCGCAAGAAACGTGCGCTCCGACTCGTTGGCGCAAAGCGCGAGCGCTTTCGTGTAGGCCGCCGCAGCTTCTTTGGTTTGGCCAAGACGTCGCAGCAGATCCGCGCGCGCCGAATGAAAGAGGTGGTACTTGCTGAGCGCGTCGTCGAGCGTCTCCATCGCGTCGAGCCCCACTTGCCATCCGTGGGCAAAGGCCAGAGCGACGGCGCGATTCAAACGAACCACCGGGGTTGGAACATGACGCAGCAGCAAGTCGTAGAGCGCGACGATCTGGGGCCAATCGGTTTCTGAACTCGAGGCAGCTTCCGCGTGCACAGCAGCGATGGCCGCTTGAAGAGCATAGGGACCAGGCTGCATCTGCAGCGCACGCTTTGTGAGCTCAAGCCCTTGGTCGATCGCGTCGGCATTCCAAAGCGAACGATCCTGATGTTCAAGCAACACGAGATTGCCTTGTGCGTCGGTGCGTGCCGCGCGTCGGGAGTCTTGCAGAAAGATCAGTCCCGCGAGACCAAACACCTCGCCGCGATCCGGAAACAGAACACAAAGGTCACGCGCAAGACGTAGCGCATGATCGCAAAGCTGAGTCCGTACCAACGCTTCGCCGCTGGTCGCGGTGTAGCCCTCGTTGAACACCAAGTAGACCACAAGAAGAACACTGCCGAGTCGCTCGTCGAGTTGGCTGCCTTCGGGAACCTCGTACGGAATCCCCGCATCGCGGATCTTCTTTTTCGCGCGCACCAAACGCTGCGCCATCGTGGGCACAGGAACGAGAAATGCGCGCGCGACCTCCTCGGTTTCCAACCCTGCGATTGTGCGAAGCGTCAGCGCCAAACGTGCCTCAACGGCAAGCGCAGGGTGACAACAAGTGAAAATCAAACGGAGCATGTCGTCTTCGATTCCGACGTCCGGAGGTGCGGTGTCCTGCCGAAGCTCTTGAAGCCAAGCCACCTCGTCCGCGCGCTCTTGCCGAAGCGTTCGCTTACGCAGTTCGTCGATGGCCTTGTTGCGGGCGGTCCTCACCAGCCACGCGCGCGGTGTGTCGGGCACACCATCACGCGTCCATTGGACGAACGCCGCTTCAAGCGCTGCTTGCAACGCGTCCTGCGCGAGATCCATATCGCGCAGCGAACGCATCAAGCGCGCGAGCACCCACCCGTGATGAGCGCGAACCACAGTTTCGATTTCGCGCTCAACGCCCACCCTCGGGAGAATACTCGCGAACTGGGACGTCAGAGGTTGTCGAACACCATGATGGGTCGAACTTCGATACAGCCCGTGGTCGCGGTTGGGATCTTCGCTGCGATCGCAGTGGCGTCGTCCAGGTTCTCGGCTTCGATCAGGTAGTAGCCGCCGAGCTGTTCTTTGGTCTCCGCAAAAGGTCCGTCCGTCAGCATGGTTTCGCCGTTACGAACGCGAACCGTGGTTGCCGTAGCCGTCGGATGAAGTGCGTCGCCACCGACCATCTTGCCAGTCGGTTTGAGCCATTTGTGAAAGTCCATGTAGGCCTGAAAGACCTCGCCCGATTCCTTCTCGGAACGCGCTTCTTGCTGGGACTCCGCTTCGTAGATCAAGAGCAAGTACTGCATCGGATCTCCTTTCAAAAGAGAGTCGGCCGAGCCGAACCCAGATCGACAGCGAATTCGCGATGCCTGCGAGATGTGTCAAGACTGGCGAGAAAAGCCCTGAGATGAGCCAATGTGGGCGGAAAAGAAGAAATTCGAATCGGGCTGTCGATCGGTGTCGTGCTGGTTCGACCTCTCTTCAAACGCGACGAGGATCGCATTTCCGAGGAGAGAAAAGATGGCTCACGATTTTGGACGCTTCACCTGGCACGAGCTTCTCAGCACCGACATCGAAGACACGAAGGGGTTCTACGGCGAACTCTTTGGCTGGAAGTACGAAGCGATGGAGATGCCGCAGGGTGTCTACACGTTGATCAAAGTCGGCGATGCGTCGATCGGCGGAATCACCGCGCCGCCTGAAGGCGTACCGGGACACTGGGTGGGTTACGTGTCGGTCGAGGACGTCGACGCGACGGCCAAGAAGGCGAAGGCAGCAGGCGGCAAGGCATTGATGGATGCGTTCGACATTCCTTCCGTGGGTCGCATGCAGCCTTTGGCAGATCCGGAGGGCAGCGGCTTCTTCATCTTTCACTCCGAGGAAGGCGACCACGATCCGGTGACGGGGGACGGCACGTGGCACTGGAATGAACTCTGGTCGAAGAACCCGAAGAAGATGGCGAACTTCTACACCGAGCTCTTTGGCTACTCGATCGAGACCATGGAGATGCCCAACGGCGACTACTTGATCGCCAAGAACGGAGAGACTCCGCGCGGCGGAATCATGGGCGCACCCGAAGGTGCACCCGCGCATTGGGCGTTCTACGTCACCGTGTCCGACGTCGACGCCACGGTGGCCAAGGCGAAGAAGCTTGGAGGCAAGCTCGTGGGCGATCTGATGCAGGTTCCGGGTGTGGGCCGTTTTGGTTTTGTCCAAGACCGCCAGGGAACAACGCTGGGTGTGATCACACCGGCCGACGCATAGGTCCGTGTGGGGACGTAGTCCGTACGGACCCGAACCTGCTCGAAAATCCATCCCAATCCTCGGAGTTTGTTCTTCGAGGATTGGGTGGCCTTTGCCCGATTCTCGCCATCAGCGATCGCGGGGCCGCCGCGATTTGTCGAGAACAGTGTAGGCTCCGCACGGAACCCCTCCGGCTTTTTGGTGTCCACGATGTGTGAAGGCAGTGGGCGCCAGGGTGTTCGAGGTCGAAGCGGCCGCGGCGGGCTTCCACATACCCATGGCGGACGGCGAAGAAGCACGACTGGTCGAGCGGCTTAAGAAGCAAGACGAGGCTGCGTTCAACGAGCTCGTGCGCATGTACGAGGCACGCATCTTCCGTTTGGTGTTCCGCATGTTGGGCGATCGCGCAGAGGCGGAAGACCTCGCGCAAGAAGTCTTCGTCACGGTGTTCAAAAGCATCCACGGATTTCGAGGGGACTCGAAACTAAGTACGTGGATGTACCGCGTTGCCACGAACCACACGAAGAACCGCATCAAGTACTTGGGGCGTCGCGCGCGCGGACAGAAACAAGAGTTCGACGAAATCGCGGACGGTCACGCGCTCGAGAGCGCGACGATGAGCACGTCGGTTCGGCTGCCACGCCCCGATGAGATGGTGCAGGGCAAAGAGACCGAGTACTTCATCCGCGTCGCTCTTCACGAGCTCAGCGATGAGCAGCGTCAGCTGATCGTGTTGCGTGATATCGAAAATCTGACCTACGAAGACATCCAAAAGCTGACTGGTTTGCCCGCAGGAACGGTGAAAAGTCGCCTCCACCGAGCACGTTTGGCTCTAGTCAAGCGCGTCAAGCAGCTACAAGCTGGAGGCAAGGCAGACTCCGAATGACGATGAGCGCGGACGAAGCACGGGATCTCTTCAGCGATGCGTACGACGGTACGTTGTCGGCCGAGCAACAGAGTGCGTTCGACGCGTTGCTCGAAAGCGACAACGATCTTCGCGTCGAGTACGAAGAACTGCGTGAGCTGCTCGATGAAACACAAGGTCTCAAAGAGCTCTTTCGCGACGCTGGTGTGAGCGAGGCCGAAGCGCTCGAAGCCTTTATGGCGGATCGCCCACTTCCCGGTGAGACCGAGCCTCCGCCTCCCTTGCTTCGCGGTGTTCAGCGAAAGCTTCGTGAGCGCAGTCGCGGTCGCTTCTATCGCGATCGGTTTACCGAGAAGCGCACGATGGGTTGGACGCCGTTGATCTTGGCGTTGCTGATGGTGTTGATTCTCGGCGTCGCGTGGTTCGGGATTAGCTATGTCGAGCTTCAGGTCGAAGCCGAGCAAGATTCCGTCTCCTCGACGCAGTGAGTTAGGCTGCGGCCGTGCGCCTTGCGTCTCTGGTGCTGTTGTCCGGCTGTTCCCTGGTGTGGGGGGTCGAGGACTACCGCGGCGACGAGATGGATTCAGGTCTCGTGGACGCTTCCAGGGACACCTCGGATGACGTGTCCCTCGATGCTGTTGCAGATGTCTTCGACGACACAGAAACGGACGCTTCCAGACTCGACGCGCCACTGGATAGTGAGGTCGACGATGCGGACGAAGACGCGGATACACTCGGGTGTCTGACGGAGGAGATTGAAGGGCCCGTGACGGTTCTCGACGAACCGCTTGAGTTCGTTCGAGTTCGGATGACCCAACCCGGCTTCGCCATCAACGTCTTGGGCCCCGGAAGAGTTGAGAACGTCGAAGTTGTCCTCATGAATCCAGCAGCCAGCGGTATTCAGGTGCAAAACCTCGGAGCGCGAATCAACCAGGTTCGTGTGACACCGATGCTTGAGGGAGTGGCGGCCGAGGGCGATGGTTTGGTGTTAAACAACTCGCAGAACGCGGAGATTGCGGGACTCGAACTCGTTGGGCTCCCGCTCAAGATCTTCAACGGCGACAACAATAAGCTCTCGTTCGTGGAGATCATCAATGTTCGACGGGACGCGTCGCCTGCGGAGCCGGTAAGCGCAGTTGAGATCGTTACGGCCAGCGGTGTCATCTTGTCCGACTTTCACATCCGTGAGGGGATGACGTCGCATGCGATTAGTTGCAGTACGTCCACCAACATTAACTTTCTTCGTGGCTACATCGACATGGATACGGTTGACTATTCATTCGTGGCGCGCGGGCCAAACGAGCTTTTCGTAAACCAAGTGACCGACGTCGCGATTCGCGGAAGTGCACGAGGTGTTCTGCTGACTGTACCGACTGGCGAGTGGGATTTGTTCAACGTGCAGGTCGAACGTGCAGCGGATTGTGCAGCTGGCGACTACGCATTCGACACTTCGATGGCTCTCGGCGCCATGCTGGATGGGACAGCTTCGCAGCGACTGTGTATGCGACCGGCGAGAAACGGTGCTGGAACACTCGATCGAGCAAACATCACGCTCGAGCCGATCGAAGCTACGGACTTTTGCTTCCCGCGTACACTGGCGTTCTAGTGAGGTTCGTCGCTCTCCTGTTGCTCAGCGGTTGCTCTCAGTTGTGGGGCGTCGATGAGTATCGTCCAACCGACGCGGACGCCAGCTCGGATGCCACCGTGGAGGATGCGCCGGGTGATGCTGGAACCGATGCCTCGTTCGACGCGGGCGTCGATGCGTTTCTTGATGATGCATTCGACGCAGAGCCAGACCGGGATGCAGGCCAGCCGGATGCGTTTGAGAGCTGCGTTACGACGGATGAAGATGGCGGTGTTGTGCTGACGGAGGGCACGATCGAAAACACGCGCTTCATCATGAACACGCCAGGTGTGGCGGTCACGATTGCCGGGGATGTAGAGCTGCGTAACGTGGAGATCGTGGTTCGCGAGCGAACCGCAGATGGTCTGGTGCTGGCCAACAGCTCCGGGGGCAGCATCCTCGACCATGTTCGTGTCGTGTTCGACGTTGATGACGCCACCGAGCCGATTGGCGATGGCATTCGAATTGACGGGGCCAACAATATTATGGCGACCGACATTGAAGTGGCCGGGATGAATCTTCGTATAAACCGGGCGATCGGAGTTCGCTTCGCAAGGTTGGACATGGTTCCGCCTTCTGGTGTGGGCGGTGTCGGTGCTCCTAGTGCCGTTGTGGAGGTAGCTGGTGCGACCACGGTGACGGTGGATGGCTTTTACATACACAACGGTGCGGCTCCTCGCGCGATTGACTGTACAAACTGCGCGAATGTGGATTTCACCAATGGGTTCGTCGACATCCAGGCTTCCAACTGGCCGTTCTTTTCCGAGATCGACATGTTTGTCGCCGTCAATCAGCTCTCGAACACGGCAATCGTGGGGAGTCGTCGTGGAGTGTTTTTGTCCGGCGGCGAATGGGACGCCGACAATGTTCAAGTGGAGCGTTCCATCGACTGTGTCGATGGAGACTTTGCGTTCGATGTTGCCGCGTCTCCAGACAGTCGCGTCAATGGTGTGGCGACTCAGGCGTTGTGTGGCGAAGAGCCTGTCCGCGGGACGGCTTCCATCTCTGGCGGCGCAATCACGCTGGAGCCGATACCGACGATCGAGTTCTGTTTCGAGCGAACCGGCGTCGTGTTCTAAGACTTCGAAGACTCTGCGGTCTGCTTCTTCGCGCTCTTACTTGTAAACATCTTCTGCGCAACGCTGGGCGTGTGCCGGCCTAAGAACGCGGCGACTTTGCCGTGCCCGGTAAACACGAATTCGCGCTTGCGTCGCGCGATCGCATCGGCACACACCTTGGCTGCCTTCTCGGCAGTCCACATCAACTTCTGGGGACGCTTGTCCCGACGTGAAGGATCGTGGCGACCTTGGTTGTCGACTTGCGCGATCTCGCTTTCGACAAAACCAGGATGAATGGTGGTGACGGTCACGCCGGTTCCGTGAAGCTCTGCGGCCAGCGTCGAACCGATCGATGCCACCGCGGCCTTGCTGGCGTTGTAGGCAATGTTTCCGGTCACCGGCAGAAACGCAGCTACGCTTCCGATCAACACCACGCTTCCACGACGCTCTTTGATGTGCGGCAGTGCTTCCTTCACGGTCGACACCAAGCCGATCACGTTCACGTCCATCTGGCGTCGCCACTCGTGCAGCTCTAGTTTCTCGAAACGACCCGCAACCCCAAAGCCTGCGTTCGCGATCACCACGTCGATGCCGCCCAACTGCTCGGCCACCTGCTCTGCAGCGTCATGCACCGCAGCTTCGTCGGTCACGTCGCAGGGCAATGCGATGCTTTGACCTCCGGCCGCTGTGATCTCCTGTGCAACCGCTTCGATCTTGTCGGTGCGTCGACCCGACACCGCAACTGCAGCGCCGCGCTTGGCAAGTTCGAGCGCCAGCGCTTTGCCGATGCCGCTGCCCCCACCTGTGATCCAAACCGTGCGTCCCGAGAAACTCATGAACAACTCTGAACCGCGCATGGTCAGCCCTCAAGTAGACTGGCGGTAGATCGTGCCTGAGCTGCCCGACATCGAACTCTACATTCACGCACTGCAAGTTCGCGTGAAGGGGCAAGCGCTGAAGGATACGCGTCTCAAGAGTGTGTTTCTCCTCCGAACGGTGGAGCCTTCACTCGAGTCGATGGTGGGTCGCACGGTGCAGGGCTTTCGACGCATCGGAAAGCGCATCGTGTTCGAGATGGGCGACGACATCTTCATGGTGTTCCACTTGATGATCTCGGGTCGCTTTCAGTGGAAGAAAGTTGGCGCCAAGATGAGCGCTCGCGATCTGGCCGCGTTCGACTTCGAAGACGGCACGCTGGTCATGACCGAAGCCAGCAAGAAGAAGCGCGCCAAGCTGCACATCGTGCGTGGCCAAGAGGCGCTCGATGACCACGATCCTGGTGGAATCGACCCGCTCAAAGCAAGCGCAGCCAAGTTCGGCAAAGCTCTGCGGGCTCGCAACCACACTGTGAAACGCGCGCTGACCGATCCGCGGATCTTCAGTGGGATCGGCAACGCGTATTCGGACGAGATCCTTTTCGAGGCCAAGCTGCCTCCACACAAGTGGACATCGAGGTTGACCGACGACGAGGTCAAACGGCTCCACAAAGCCGTGGGCGCGACGCTCAAGCTGTGGACCAAGAGACTGATCGACGAACTCGAGGGAGCCTGGCCCAAAAAGGTGACGGCGTTTCGCCACGACATGAAGGTGCACGGAAAGTACGGCGAACCGTGTGTCCGTTGTGGGGACAAGGTCCAGCGCGTGTCGTTTGCGAGTAACGAAATGAACTACTGCGCGACTTGTCAGAACGAGGGCAAGCTCCTTGCGGACCGTGGTCTGTCTCGTCTTCTCAAAGGCGACTGGCCCAAAACGTTGGAGCAGCTCGAAGAGATGAAGCGTGAGCGGAAAGGGTAGGAGCAGCGAAGCTGCTGCTACCGCGCGAGGCCCCGCCGAAGCGCGCGAACGCGCAGCGTTCGGACTCGGAGGGGGGGACCCATGTGGCTCCGCCGCATGGGGGGGAGGTTTCGATGAAACCTCCCGAGGAAACAGTAACTAACCGCGCGTCTCATGCGACCATTACTCTGATCCTATGGGTGGCGTTCGCGCAGAAGATCGACGGAATCTCGCGATTGGCTTTCTGAGCCTTTTCGCGTTGATGGCCGCCCATGCGCTCAGCGAGACGGCGCGCGACGCGCTCTTCCTGGGCAAGCTCGATGCCGACCAGCTGCCCTGGGCCTACTTGGCGATCGCGGGGCTCGCGCTGGTGGTCGTGCGCATCAACCAGCACCTTGTCCACAAGAGCGCGGACAAGCGCAAGCTCCTCGGCGCATCGCTCATCGTGGCCGCCGTCGTGGATGTGGGTTGGGCTCTCGCACCGATCGACGCACAACCCGCTCTGCTCTTTGCGCTCTACGTGTGGACCGGTCTGGTCGCCACGGTGATCGTCGTGCAGTTCTGGTTGCTGCTCGACGACGTCGTCACGGTCACTCAAGCCAAACGGATATTCGGACCTGTTGCCGCAGGTGGTGTCGTCGGAGCGCTCACCGGATCGTTCCTGGCCGATCGCTATCTGGCGATGGACGGGGGTGCGCAGCAGCTGCTCTTTGGCGCATCGGCGTTTCTGGTGCTGGGCGCGATGGTGCCCTTCGCATGGAAGCCCGAAGAGAAAAGCGAGCACGAACATCGCCGTGTCGACAAACCACACGTCGAACACGGTCTCAAGACGCTGTGCAGTCACGCGTACCTGCGACGGCTGCTGCTCATGGTCTTGTTCAGCACCGTTGCGCTCACCGGTGCGGACTTCCTGTTCAAGAGCGTGGTTGAAGAGAACATTCCGCCTGAGCAACTCGCGACCTTCTTCGCTCGTTTCTACGTCGGTCTCAATGCCGCTGCCCTTGTCGTGCAGGTTGTTCTTAGCGGCTTGATCCTGCGGGTGTTCGGCGTGAACCGCGCGCTCTTGGTTCTGCCGGTCTTGCTGCTGATGGCCACGATCGGCTTTGCCATCGTGCCGATTCTGACCCCGGTGCTCCTGCTCAAGGGCGCCGATGGAAGCTTGCGTCACTCACTTCACCGCACCGCGATGGAGGTGCTTTACCTCCCGGTTCCGCGCGAGCTCCGCGATCGGTTCAAGGGCCTGATCGACGGCGTGGGCCAGCGCGGTGGTCAGGCAATCGCGTCGCTCGGCATTTTGCTCGCACTGAGCCTAGGTGCCGAGCCCGAGCACATCGTGTGGCCGGTCATGGCGCTCTTGGTGGGCTGGCTTGTGGTCATGGCAGGGACGCGCCGCTCGTACCTGCAGTTGTTCCGACAAAGCTTGCGGGGTGGTCACGTCGAAGGCGCGGGACAGCTCGCCTCGATCGACCTGCATTCGCTCGAAGCGTTGCTCAACGCGCTCAACAGCGAGCGTGATGAAGAAGTTGTTGCCGCGCTCGATCTCTTCCAGCGCTACGACAAAGTCGATCTCATTCCCAAGCTGGTTCTTTATCACCCCTCGCCTCAGGTCGCGTTGCGCGCGCTGGAGATCTTCTCGCAAGAAGGCGATCCCAGTTTCGCTCCGATCGCGCGTCGGTTGATGCGCGACGAAGACTCGACGCTTCGGTCCGCAGCACTCCGCGCATTGATGATCGTGGACCCCGACGACCGGCTCCTCCAAGACAGCGTGATGAGTCACGATGCAGCACTTCATGCCACCGCGTTGGTTGGCATGCTTGGCGGGCATTATCCGAACCGGGGCGAACTCACCGAGATGCTCGAACTGTGTCTCACGCAAGGTTCGCCGGAGGTTCAGGCTGAACTGGCACGCGCGATCGCCCATCAGCCCGATCCGGACTCGTTGCTTTTGGCGACGTTGGGGCGTCTAGGCGAATCCGGCGACGAAGAAGTGGTCAAAGCTGCAGTCGAAGCGATGTCGGTTGTGCCGAACGTGAAGTACTTCGATTTCCTCGTTCCGATGCTGGGTGACTCCACGTTGCGCCCGGTAGCTCGCGAAGCCCTGGTCGCGATGGGCGAGCCCGCGCTGGAGCTGCTCGACAAAGCGATGAACGACCGTCGGCACAGCCGTCGGGTTCGACGTCATCTTCCGCGTACGATCAGCCGGTTTCGTCCGGACCTCGCTCTCGAAATTCTGCAGCGTCACCTGCCCAAAGAGCGCGATGGTGCCGTTCGCTACAAGATCCTGCGCGGGCTGGTGCAGCTGATTCAAATGGCGCCGACTCTCCAAGTCGATCGCACCATGTTGCAGGGCTACCTGAAGATGTCGCTCTCGCGCGTCGTGGAGATGATGGATCTGCGTGTTGCCGTAAAACGACATCGCGTTCAGAACGAACTCGACGGGTTGGGTGGTGAACTCTTGATCGCCACGCTCAAAGAGAAAGAGCGCAACGCACTTCAACGCGCTTTTCAGTACATGAGCTTGCTGGATCCCGAAGAAGACTACGCGTTGATTTGGCGCAACCTTCGCAGCACTTCGCCCAAGATTCGCGCGGCCGCACGCGAGCTTCTCGACCACGCACTTCGCGGCAACGTTCGCGAAACGGTGTTGGCACTGGTCGAGGACGGTACTGCGCCCGAACGTCTGCAGCGCGCGGCTCCTGCGCTGGGCATGGCGCTTCCAGACGGCACGTACGAGGATCGACTTGCCATGGCGTTGGTCGACAGTTCGGACGGGATCCGTTCACTGGTCGCGTACCACATCGCGGAGCTGGGTCTGACCGGTCTCGAGCCGTCGTTGCGTGACGCGCAGCCGGAAAAGCGCGGATTCGTTCGCGAGGTCATGGAGCGTGCACTACAAACGTTGACCGGACCGGGAGGGGTACCGAGTGTCGCTTGATATCTCCAGTCTTGCGGTGGGTCGCATCGAGCGTTTGATCGCGTTGCGCGCGTTTCCGATCTACTCGCAGATGCCCGAGCAAACGATCATGCGCATCGGTTCGCGCATGCAGGAGCGGTACTTCCGAAAAGGCGAGTACCTGTGCCGAGAAGGCGAACCGAGCTCGCATCTGCACTTCATCATTCGGGGTGAAGTGGAGATTCGTCGTCACGGTCATGTGTTGCGACGACTTGGTGATCTGAGTGTCGCGGGCGGCATTGCTGCGCTGGCAGAAGATCCGATCGGTTACGACATCGAAGCGTTGGCCGACACCATGACGTTGCGCGCATCGGTCGACGACTCGTGGGACCAGTTCGAAGATCACTTCGAGTTGCTCAAGATGCTGATCCAACGTCTGAGCCACGAGATCTTTACGTTACGCCAAGAACTTCCAGGGCACGGATTCACCCCCACCGAATGGGTGCAGGGCGAGGATCCGATCCCGCGCGAACTCGATTTGATCGGGCGGATGGCTGCGCTTCGAAAGGTGCTGCCCTTTGCGGGGTCCAACGTCGAAGCGCTCGCGGATCTCGCGCGTGAACTCGAAGAAGTTCGAATCGATCAACCGACGCAGTTGTGGAGCCAAGGCGACCCCGGTTCCTACTTCTACTTTATTCGCCACGGCGTGATTCGCGCGTTGGTCGACGACAAGACGGTGATGCGTTTTGGACCCACCGACACTGCAGGCTCGCTGGAGTCGATGTCCGGTATCCCCCGTTGGTACGACGCGATCACCGAGGGCTGTCTCGTGGGCTTGCGTATTGAGCGCAACGCGATCTTCGATGTGCTCGAGGATCACTTCCAGTTCGCACGACGCATGACCTCAGCGTTAGCGGGTTTCATGTTGCAGCTGATGGAACGAAGCGCGCTGGAAGGCGAGTAAACCCTGGGGACAGGTAAACTGGTTTACCGAGCCTCGACGCGAATCGCGTTGTTTTCGCGAGGCAACGCATTGAATTGAGTAGAGTGGCCGGGTGAGGGAGGCCCGCGTCGCCACGATTGCTGCGTTCGCTGCGGTGACGATTATCGCGCAGCAGATCGCGAGCAAGGCCACACGCGACACGCTCTTTCTCACCTCGTACGACGCGACCGAACTTCCTGCGGTGATGCTCGCTGCAGCCGGTCTCGCACTCGTCGGCGTTGTTGTGCTTTCGCGTCTCAGTGCGCGCATCGGTCCGGGGCGACTCGTGCCAGCCTTGTTTCTCATCAATGCTGCGGCCTTCGCGGTCGAGTCCGCCGTGCAGCGCACCCAACCCGAGCTCGTGGCGTACGTGCTCTACCTGCACATCGCGCTCTTTGGTGCTTCGGTCATCAGCGGGTTCTGGTCGGTCATCAACGAACGCTTCGATCCTCACACGGCCAAGAAATACATCGGACGCATTGCTGCGGGTGCCACCGTGGGTGGTGTGCTTGGTGGTCTCGCAGCCGAACGCGTGGCTGCGCTCTTTGGACCCGGACGCGTGTTGATCTTGCTGGCTGGACTCAACGTCGTGTGCGCGTTGATCGTCGGTTGGGTCGCGCGCGGAATGAGCGCGGGCGAGGGCAAGAACTTCAGCGGCACATCGGCGCTTCGGCAGAACGCTTACCTGCGACGCATTGCGGGTGTGGTTGCGCTCCTTGCTCTTGGTGGCGCGCTTTTGGACTTTGCCCTCAAAGCCCAAGCGGACTCGGCGTACACCGACTCGACCCAACTCGCTCAGTTCTTCGCGCTCTACTACACCGCCGTGAGCGTGGCGACGTTCCTCATCCAAACGTTCGCGACGCGGCTGAGCCTCGAAAAACTCGGCATCGGGCTGACGATCGCGTTGATGCCGATCGCGATTGGGCTGCTCGGTGCGGCCGGTGCGATCTGGACGCGACTGTGGAGCGTGGTTGCCGTGCGAGGTACCGCGACCGTGTTTGAGAACTCGGTGTTTCGTTCCGGCTACGAGTTGCTCTACACCCCGGTCGCACCGAAGCAGAAGCGCCCGGCCAAGTTGCTCATCGATGTCGCAGGCACACGACTGGGTGATGCGCTGGGTTCGGGCATCGTGTTGGGTCTGCTCTTTCTCCTCGAGCCCGACATCACGATCTCGGTCACTCTCGGACTTGCAGTTGTGGCCGCCGCCGGCGCGCTCATCCTGATTGGTCGTTTGCAACGCGGGTACGTTTCACAGCTGGCCAAGAGCCTTCGTACGGGTGCGGTGTTCCTCGACGAAGATCTCGCCGTGGATGCCACGACGCGCCAGACGTTGGCCGAAACCACGATGGCGCTGGATCGCGAGAAGCTGCTCAAAGCGATCGAGGAGCATCGCAAAGATCGGCAGGCGGTCGGCGACGACTTGGGCGACGACGCGTCCGAGTACGACGCGGTGGAGGTCGATCAGCTCTTGCAAGAGATCGGCAGCGACGAAACTCGACGTCAGGCCAGCAAGGCCCTGCGAAAAGCAGCGCGTCGTCATTTGGGTCAGATCATCGACACGCTTCTCGACTCGTCCGCACCGCTCCAAGTGCGAAGTCGATTGCCTCCGATCGTGGCGTCCGCACGTTCGAAACGAGCGGTTCGTGGTCTTCTCGATGCGCTCGGCGATCCACGGTTCGAAGTTCGCTACCGCATCGGGTTGGCGCTGAGTGCGCTTTGTGCTGGCGACGACGAACTCTCGCCATCACGCGCTGAGGTGTTCGAGCTAGCTGCCCGCGAAGTTCAAGTCGGCCGCAAAGTGTGGGAGAGCCAACGCCTGATCGAAGACTTTGCCGACGACGAGGATGACGGAGCCTTTGGAGAAGTTCTCAAGACGCGACGCGATCGAAGTCTCGAACACGTGTTCAACATCCTAAGCTTGGTGCTGGATCGCGACACGCTTCGTCTGAGCCTGCAGGCGCTCCAGAGTGATCAAGACGAACTGCGTGGAACAGCACTCGAGTACCTGGAGAACGTGTTGCCTGACGACGTGCGCCTTGGGTTGTGGCCGTACGTGGCAGGTCAGCGTCGTCGAACCAAGAGCGATCGACCGCCGAAAGAGATCGTGGACGATCTGCTTCGCTCGATGGACTCACTCGAGCTTGATCGCAAGGCGTTGCTCAAGAAGATCGACGAGGCGAAAGGCTAGCGTCTACAGGACGTCTACATGGTGCCGGCGCTGACGCGTTGGTGATCTGTGAACGTCCACAATCCCGGCGAGAATTCCGTCGCGATGAGGATTTCCTCTTCCGCGACTCGGCCGTTCATTGAGAAGCGCGCACGGACGCGTCCAGGGGCATCTGCAGACTCTGCTTCGATCTGCGCGCCGTGGAGATGTCCGCCAAGAAGCTCGGCAACCGTGTCTTGTTCCACGGCTGTTTCGAAGTCGAACAATCGTGAAAACGAGATTGCGGTTTCCACAGCGGCGTCGCGTTCACCAGCCCGCACTTGCTGTGCAAAGAGCCTGGGCAGTTCCTGAAGAAGCTCTGCCAACATCTCCGCCGGAACACCTTCGCCTCGCGAACCGGGTGCCGGATCGGTGCCCAGACGTCGCGTGAACTCTTCGCCTCTGCACATCCAGATTTCTTCGGTGACTTGCAGCCCGTTTTCGCCTCGTTGAAGCGTTATTCCAGCGATGTCGTCGTCCACCACCTCACCATCGGGTGAGATCGAGGGCCACACCGCGACAACGATTTTGCCCTCGTGTTCGATCGCTGCGAAGGGAACAACCGTCCATCCCGCAAACATCTCTTGTGCCACAACCAACGCGGCAACCTCGTCGGACCAGATCGGTGCCGGTTCGGGTGCTTGTGCGGGAGTTTCATCGCCTGTCTGCACGACGGGGCTTTCGACCGGTGCCGGTTCGACGTCTTCGGTGGCGGACGAACTTCCGCACGCGAGCACCAAACAAAGAGGAGCGGTGAGCTTCGACATGACCTGCGTCATATCATCAACACGCGCTCGATGAGCCACATGTACGCCACCGCGCCAATTCCATAGCCGATCAGCGGTTCCACCTTGGTGCGGTGCTTGGTGGCGAGTCGCATCGCGACAAGGCCCACCAGCACGATGGCAACCTGGCCAAGTTCGATCCCAAGGTGAAACGCACCCAGCCCAAGCAGCAAGTCGCCACCCGTTAGCCCTGCATCCGAGAACACCGCGGCAAAGCCAAGTCCGTGGATCAGTCCAACTGTCAGCGCGGCGACGTAAGGCCGTTTGATCGAGTTGTCGCGCTGTCGAACGACCTCCCACGCCAACCACACCAATGTCGCGGCGATCGCAGCTTCGGCAATCGCCGTAGGAAGCACGACCCAGCCAAGCACCGCAGCGAACATGGACAGGCCATGTCCGAGCGTGAACGCCGTCAGGGCGATCAATACACGGCGCGGTGCACCCAGCAACAACACCAGTCCAAGCACGAGCAGTACGTGGTCGAGTCCACCGACCAAGTGTTCCAATCCAGAACGCCCAAACGACACCGCGAGTTCACTCCACGATGTGCGCTCGGGAACAACGAACACGTCGTCGCTTTCGTCGAGCAACGCGCGAACCACTCGGCCATCTTCGAAGCGTACGCGAACAACAGCGTCGACATCGGCGTGGCTCAACCCTTCCACGCCCCATCGCGATCCCACGAGCGCTTCACAGCGAACGCGTTGGGTTTCGACCACGAACGAAGTCTCCTCCTGGAAGTCCGTGCCGAGGGAACGACAACCGGCAGGCAGACGAGCAGCAAACGATGCAGCGATCGGCATGACGCGCGCGACCTTCAGTTGAACCTCGAGTTGTTCCCCGTTGTCGTCGATCCACAGCGCGACGGGTGCCAAGGGGTGTGCAAACACCACTGAGGGCGCGAACGCGATGAGCAGCGTGATGAGCCACCTCATGATCGCTCAACCTCGATGGTGTAGGCGGCGCGCATCCTCGCGAGAGCTTGGCGAACTCTGCGCGGACGATCGTCTTGCTCCCATTCATGGGCGACGCGCGTCTCGATCGCATCGAGCGCCGGCAGTGCGGCCTCATGTCTGGCAGTGATGCGCACCAGGTGAGCACCGAACGTGGAGTCGACTCGTTCCCACTCGCTGCTTTCGGAAACACGCTGTGCAAACCCCACTCCGAATCGTGCGTCGATGCGCCGATGCGAAGCACTTTCCATCGTCGGGGGGAGCAACGATGCATCCGAGAGTTCGAGCGCCGGCGCCTCACTCACCACCGCGAGTCGCTCGTCGAAGTCAGCTCGATCACGACGCACAAAGATCTGTTCGAACGACAGGGTTGTAGGTTGTTCGAAGCGATCGCGGTGCTGCTCCATGTACGCCTGCAACTCCGCACGGCTAGGCTCTCGTTGGGTTGCCGACGCGAGCGTTTCGCGCGCCAGCCAAAGCAGTCGGGCGTGTACCACCGGGTCGCTTTGGTGCATCTGCAAACGCATGGCTTCGTCGATTGCCGCATCGCCTTCCAGCGTTGGATCGACAAAGCGCACGTTGAGCTCCAGTCGCGCTCGGATCGCGGCGTCGCGGTGCACGAATCCGGCACGTTCTGCGAACGCGAGCAACACCGCGTTGTCGGTGGCGCGCTGCACGTCGTCGTCGTTGGCCTGCTCCAGCACCGACACGACGAGTGGCATGCGATCGATGGGTGCTTCGGCTTCGAAACGCGTCACCGCGTAGAGTGCTGTGCCCAGCACGACGATCGTCAGCAGGGGACGTCGGTGCGCCTGAAGCGCGAACGCCTTCAAACGGCTCACGAGCCGTACCAGATCGGCGAGCTCCAGGCGCGCTCACGCTGTTCGACCACTTGTGTGCAGCAACCCTCGAAACCCTCCGTCACCGTTTCGGGTAACGCGCAGTCGACGCCAGCGGCATTGCAGATATGCGCTTGCCATCGACACGTCGGGTTTTCGACGACGCGCGCGTAGTACACCGCCGGCTGGTCGGGGACGAAGCTCGGGTCTTCCCACACCGCGCACAGCGAATCTGCACCGGCACCGCTGGGTGTGCACGTTGTGGGGTCGACGCTTGCGCCGTTGTCCAGGTCGCCGGCGACGTCGAACACTTGCCAGCGTGCTTCGCCGCCCTCGAGCCAGCCCTTGATGATCTGCACAGCAGCAAGCGGAACGCTTTCGGTATCGCGCATCGCCGACACAACGAAACGCGGTGCGCCATCCCCGGTGCGCGCCGGCATCACGCCACCCATGGGAACACCACCGTCGTAGCCTGCTTGCGCGAGGTTGGGGTCGTCGCAGGTCGCGTCCGGATACTCCCAACCCCCAAAGAAGCGCAGCACGATGCGAGTGCCGCTCGTCGCGTATGCTTCGCGGCGCTGCATCGCCATGAACAACGCTTCGCGCGAGTTCTCTTCGGCCCACAACACAGCAAGTCCACCGGGGTTGAACCAGGCTTGGTCAGGCAATCCAACAGGGAGTGCGTCGCGCACCGTCAGGCCGGCGCCGCCGTGCCCCGGGAACCCTTCTTCGTCCACCGCACCTGGCGTTCCGAGGTGCGTGTCGGTGCTGGCGATCAAACCAAACTGAAACGGATTGACGCCGAGCTCGCCTTCGAGACGCAGGCCTTCGGTGTAGGCGTGTCGCACGAAGTCCGTGGGTTCGAGTTCTTGTCCTTCACCGCCCAGGTTGGCCGTCGCGAGGTTGCGGTAGGGCATCAACTCGAAGTTGCACAGCTCGTCGCTTGCGGGTGTGCCCGGTAGACACTCGGAGCTGCCTTTGTGTTGGAACACCTCGACCAAGGGCTCCATGCGCGCGCGTGTGGCCGCGTATTCGGCGTCGATCGGTTGTCCTTCCGCGTTGACGGTTTCAAACATCAAGCCGGAGCTCAGGTTCGAGTTGTGCGGAATCGTGAGCACGTCACAGCCGCCTTCGGCGTCGATGCAGTTTGCGTCGAGACTGGCCCAAAGCGCTTCTTCTTGCCCCACGTCCATGTAGGTTGCGGGATCGTCGGGCACGACGTGGTTTCGAAAGATCACGTTGCGATGAAGATTGAGTGCGCCTGGATTTCCGGACCACTCGTAGCCGACAAAGCTGGTGAATGAACACGCGTCGGTGCGGTCGTACGCCGCTTCAGCGGCGTCGCGCACATCGTTCCAGGCTGCGAGTTCAGCCGCGGCGCACGTGTCACCAGGACACGGTTGTGGTGTGCGCGCGGTTCCTTGCGTTGCGGTCAGCGCGATGTTGAACCCGACGAACGCGGCATCGGGCGCATCGCGGTAGTTCATGCACTGACGTGAGTCGTAGCCTTCCGACTCGGGGTTGATGCAGGTTTGTACGACGCCCAGAAACTCGGCGTGGTCGGAAAGCGCGACGAAGTCCAAAGGGCGGCTGAGTTGCAACCGACGAAGTGCGTTGCCGTCGGCGTCGTAAGGTTGGATGCCAACTTCTTCACCGCGTGCAAAGCGGTACGCGTCAGTCGGTGTGAGCCGGTTGCCTTGGAGGTTGGCGTCCAACGAAAGTCGCGTGTGGACGTGCGTGTCCCCAAAGAAGGGTTGGCGCAGCGGATCGAAATCCGCACAACGACCGAGCTCTTCCAAAAGAGGGTCGTTGGGTTTGTCGTTCTTGCACCCCATCACGACGACGAGACACACCAAAGCAAGTCGCATGACCGAGTAGTAGCAGGCCGCTGTAGGAGAGCCTGAGACGAACCTCAGTCTATGTCGATTCCCAGCAGCTCTGCGGCGTCCTGACGCGCATCTCCAGGGGTTGCGGCCATGATCAGTGGCACGCGCAGCTCGCTTTCACGGAGCACAGCCATACACCCATCGTGGGCAAGTGCTTTGGCCAAGAGCTTGTCCGCGGTGGTGGCTTTGATCTCGTTTCCGGCAATGCCCGCAAGAGCACGCTCGAACCCCAAGACCTTCGGGTCGGGACGCGTGTCGACAGGCGCAGTCCACTCGTGGTCGACACCCGCAAGGTAGAGCTCACGCACCGCGATGATGTCCTTCGCAAGAACTTCGTCGGGCTGTCGTTGCGCCCACTCCACAAAGTCCGCGACGCGCGGTTCGCTGATGTCCCGACCGAGATCTTTGTTGGTGCCTCGAACCTTCAGGATGCGATCTTTGAGCGAACGCATTCGCTTCCAGAACGCGTAAAAATCCAACTTGAGTTTGGTTTGGAAACCGGCTGCGTCTTCGAACACAAACCCTTCGAGGTGCCGGCCTTTCCAGGCAAACCCAGGTTCGCGCGCGACCTCGATAAACCCAGCGAGCTTGTCGAATCTCGAGAAGCTTGCCGCACGTGCTTTGACTTCGAGACCAAACCGCTTTCCGACGTGCTGAAGCCCCTTGTAGTGCATGCGTTGGAATGCGGCGTCGCGACGAACCACATCGAGCAAGATCAGTTTGGCTTCGTCGTACGCGATCATGTGTGGGTCGCGGATAGGGTCGACCACCTCGAACACCATCGTCGCTTGAGCATCGCGCAAGAAGCGGCGCAGCTTGTCGCGCTTTCCTTCGTCGAGTGCAGCAAATGCAATCTCGCGCAGCCATCCAGCAAAGTCGCCTTCGAGGCTGGACTTGCTGGCGTACACCAGTTCGTCGCGATGCGCGTCGTAGCCGATCAGTCCGAGGTAGCCGTTTTCCTTAACCCACGCGTCGACCGGAAACACCAGTGACTCGCGTAGTGCATTGAGCGTGGTTTCGGGCCGCTCGTCGAGGTTGAAAAACTTGTCGTACGAACGCGCGACGATCTCTTCGCGTTCGACGTCCAAGAAGAGACCGCGCGCAGTCACGTTGAGTTCGTCCCACGCTTTGTCGAAGAACGCGTCGCGCGTGAAGTTGAACGAAGCGATGTGTGGATGTTCGGCGCTTCGCTTCTCTTGAATCAGCGCGTGGTCGCGCATCGCCTGCACGATTGCGGGGTCGATGGTGGGTCGCTCGGGCAGACCCTCACAAACCCACTGCGGGTACATTTTCTTGTCGCGGATCTTTCCGATCGCAATGCGGTCGTGAATGGTTCGGTAGACGCGGTTACGAATGGAGATTTCTTCGAACCCGTTTTCGTCGAGGCGTAGCGCGCGCAGGTGACCGCCAAACTCGACTTTGTCTTCCAGGTTGTACGAACGAGGCGCCGCACGAAGCGGAAGATCGTCGACGTTGCGATGCCCGTGTACTTGCACCCAACCCGCTTTGGCGTGTTCGTCGAAAATCGCGTCGATCGGATCCGAGTAGAAACCAATGCCGCGCGCCCACTGATGCGACGCGATGCGTTCGGGATGATCGGGTACATCGGGCATGCCCGCGTGCGTGACGAAGACGTTGTGGTCGTTGTACGTGTACTGAACCAGGTCGACTAAGCGATCGCAGAACCCGTCGACGTCTTCTTTGCGGATGCCACCTTCTTCGAGTTGAGGGCGCGTGCGCAGGTCGAACTCGTCGCTCTTGCCTTCGAGACCTTTGGCCCAGCGATGCAGATGGTCTTCGTGGTTTCCCCAAACCACCACGACGTTGGGTCGAGGCTCCAGCACCCAGCGCAGCGCTTCCGCGTTTTCGGGACCTCGATCGCAGATGTCGCCCACGAAGATGTAGAAGACATCGTCTTCGAATCCGTTGGGTAGAAGTTGTGTGAGCGGCCAGGCGCACCCCTGCAGATCACCGATGTGCATCACGGCGCGGTAGCTGGAGAGATCACGAACGGGCACGGATAGCCATTCGCGAATCGCGTCGAAGGGAACGCCATCGTCCCAGGCAAAGCGACGGATGTCGTCGGGTACGGTTGCGCGCTGCGTGGTCTCCCACGTGCGTTTCACGATGTCTTCAGGAACCACGCGGTGTTCGTCGCGCGCGCGGTTTTGTTCGAGGCAACGCTTCAAGGGCATCGGGCTGAAGTCCAAACACGCGACGTCGTAGCGATAGCGCTTGGCCAGTTCACGATGACGTTTGAACGTCTTGGCGTCTTTGTGCGTGGCGTCCATGACCAGCAGCTCACCGCGCGCCATCCGCTCTTCGAGGTTGTCGTAGAGCGTTTTCCAGATAAACGCGTCGCGGTCTTGTGCGATCCCAAACGAACCGGACAGCGTCATCACGGGGCCGGTAAACGCTTCACGAAAACGGTCGGCGCTGATGCACCATGGCAACAAGCCGAGCTCGCGAATGGCAGTGCTCTTGCCCGCGCCTTGTGCACCGCGCGTAATCAGTAACTTGCGCATCTACCCTGCCTACACTGGCGGGCCAACAAGGCTCGCTTTGACGTCCGGTCCAGGACTGAAGCGCTTGCGCAACAAACAGTCGGGCAACACGGCGCCTTCGTGCGGTGACGTCGCGATACTGTGAATCTCCCAGCCGGTGTTGAGCAGATGGTGAAACGCCAACTCGAGTTGGTTCTCATCCAGCACGGCTTGTTCGAGACGCGTCAGCCCAACACCACGATCGCGTTTCTGCATGATCGCACGTTTGCTGAGTCGTTCGGTTTTCATCGTGTGCTTCGCCCAGCTCGCGACTGTAAACCCGCTCACCAAACGATACTCGTACTGCCGAATCATGCGCTGGAGCGTACCGCGTCTGGCTCCGGCTGCGCGCGCGGCAAGCGCACGGTGAACGTGACGCCTTCGTCCGGCGGACTTTCCACAGCGATGTCCCCCTGCATCTGGGAGCACAAGTGCTTCACGATGGCCAATCCCAGTCCTGTGCCACCGACATCGCGGGAGCGACCCGGGTCGACGCGATAAAAGCGCTCGAAGATTCGGTTGAGGTGCTCGGGAGGAATCGTCGGACCGTCGTTGTGGACCGAGAGCACGATTTGATCGCCGTCGTCGTAGAGACGCACTTTGACGTACGACTCACCGTACTTGAGGGCGTTGTCGATCAAGTTGAGCGTGACTTGGTCGAGCGCGCGACCGTTGGCGCGCACGCGGGGGTTGCTGCTCTCCACGTGTAGCTCGAGCGTCTTGTTGTGCTCCTCGACGATGGGCCCCAATGCGTCGACGACCTCACGCACGACGATCTCGGCGTTGATCTCTTCGATCGGGAAGGGTTGGTCCAACGACTCTGTGCGCGACAAGGCGGTGAGATCCTTCGCCAGTGCTTCGAGCCGTTTCGCATGCTTGAGGATGACTTGGATGTAGCGCTTGGCTGTATCGGGGTCGTCGAGTGCACCGTCGCGGAGCGTTTCGGCGAAGCCACGAATCGCGGTGAGTGGAGTACGCAGCTCGTGACTTGCGTTGGCGACGAAATCCCGCCGGATGATGTTGGCCAGCTTGAGTTGAGTGACATCGTGCAGCAGTGCGACGACGCCTGCGTTTGCTTCGATCGGGGCGACGTACGCGCGCAGGTGGCGAACCTCGCCGGCCACCATCAGTTCGATGTCGCTCACCGAAGGTTCGTCCGCCCGGCGTGCTTCTCGGACCGCCTCGTGAAGTTGCGGGCTGCGCAGCGCTTCCAACGGAGTCTTCCCCATGGGATCGCCTTCGACCAAGTCGGAGAGCGCCGCGTTTGTCAGCTGAATCCGAGCCAAGGAGTCCGTGACGAACATGGACTCGGTCATCGAATCCAAAATCGTGTGCAATCGCGCTTGCTCACTGCTCGCTTCGGTGACGCGTGCCTTCGTCTGGTCCGCCATCCGGTCGAGTGCGCGTCCTATCGCTCCCAACTCGTCGTCGCGATCCGTCCATCCTGTTCGTGCGGATAGATCGCCTTCGGCCAACGCGTCGGCGACACGCGTCAGTTCCTGCGCAGGCTCGACCAGCGTTCGACCCAACACGAACGTGAGAAACACGGCAACGAGCGCAGCCATGATTCCGCTGATGACGATCAGTTCACGCACCGTGGTTCGGACCCGTCCACCGGGACCCGCAGGTGTCATGGCCTGCACGACGCGTGAGCGACCTGAAAAGACCACGTAGAACTCGTCGTGTTCAACCGGGACCTCGCGTCCGGCGAGATGACGCTCCAACACGCGGTCGGCAATGGGTGCGTTGGATAGCTCGTCGCCATCCAGTCCGCTGTCGCCGACCACGCGTTGCTCGGCGTCGAGAATCGTGATTCGACAACCGTGTTCCGCGGCGACTTCTTCGGCGACGCGTTCCGGATCGTCACCGTCGTTTAGCCGTGTCTCGGCTTGCTCGGTGGCGTCGTTGAGCGCGTCGGAGGCGATCTGACCCAGTCGGTATTCCACCAAGGGGTCTTCCAGCAGAAGCAGGGCGAGCAGCAGTGCTCCGATCGCGGTGACGATGGCACTGATCAGACTGCGCCGCAGACCCCCCTTCATGCGCGCTCAGTCGGTGCGGATGCGGTAGCCCACACCGCGCACCGTTTCGATGACCGACGACGCCGCCCCCAGCTTTTCGCGCAAGCGCTTCACGTGGGTGTCCACGGTTCGCGTTTCAACGCCGGGGGTGTAACCCCAAACACGCTGCAAGAGCGCATCACGGGACTGCACCCGTCCGCGTCGCGTGGCCAGGTCGAGGAGCAGACGAAACTCCAAAGCGGTGAGGCTGATTTCCGAGCCACCGACGAGTACACGGTGACCGGGAACATCGATCTCAAGTTCTTGAATCGCGATCGAGCTGGGTGCCTGATCGTCGCGCTTGCCACGACGCAAGATCGCTTCGATGCGCAACACCAACTCGCGCGGGCTGAAGGGCTTGCTCACGTAATCGTCGGCACCAACCTCGAAGCCGACCACGCGATCCATTTCCTCGCCTTTGGCGGTCAGCATGAGAATTGGAAGTCCGGTGGTGGCCTCATCGCGCCGCACACGACGACACACCTCGAGTCCGCTCACATCGGGGAGCATCACATCGAGCACGACCAAGTCGGGTACCTTGCGCCGGATCTCGGCGATGGCTGCAGAGCCTGTACTGGCGACCGTTACCGTGTGGCCAGCGCCACGAAGGGTCACGGCGACCAGCTCGGCAAGGTCAGCTTCATCTTCGACGACTAAAATGCGGAAGCCCATCGACGCGATGATTCTCCTACGAGGTGACAGCAGTGTGACGCTGAGGTCCCGCGAAGGAAAGAAGACCAGCATTTCCCACGTGAGCATCCACACTTGCGGATGTCACCGAGGAATCGGCGGCTGTGTCACGTCGACTCGACGGCGCGACGTGTTGGCGCTACCCGCTGTGCCATGTCCTTGAGCGTGGGAATCGTGGGTCTTCCGAACGTGGGTAAGTCGACGCTCTTCAATGCGCTGAGCTCGAAGCAGCAAGCCGAGGCTGCCAACTATGCGTTCTGCACCATCGATCCCAACGTGGGTGTGGTGCCTGTGCCCGATCCGCGCTTTGACGCGCTGGTCGAACTCTTCTCCCCCAAGAAGGTCGTTCCCGCCACCGTGGACTTCGTGGACATCGCGGGTTTGGTTCGCGGGGCGTCGAAGGGTGAAGGTCGTGGCAACGCGTTTCTGAGTCACATCCGCGAAGCCGATGCGATCGCCCACGTGGTTCGGTGTTTCGAAGACGAGAACATCGTGCACGTCGACAACCGAGTCGATCCGCTCGCGGATATCGAAACCATCGAGACCGAGTTGGTGCTCAAGGATCTCGAAGCGGTGCAGAAGCGTTTGGACAAGGCGCGCAAAGCCAGCAAGGGCCCCAACCCACTCGAGAAGAAAGCCGTGGTGGTGTGCGAGGCGCTGGAGAAGGTGCTCGATGCGGGTGAACCAGCACGCACGTTCTCGATCGAGGGCGACGACGAGAATCGCATTTTGCACGAGTTGTTTTTGCTCACGGCGAAGCCGATGTTCTATGTGTGCAACGTCAAGGACGACCAAATCGGTGACGCGGACAACGACGCGCTGGTGAAGAAGGTCAAAGAGCTTGCGGCATCACGTGGCGCGCCCTGTGTCGTGATCAGCGCGGCGATCGAAGCCGAGATCATGCAGCTCGATGCGTCCGATCGCGGAGAGTTCTTGGAGTCGATTGGTTTGACCGAACCAGGTCTTCATCACGTGATTCGAACGGGCTACGAAATGTTGGATCTGATCACCTACTTCACGTGTGGTGAGCCCGAAGTGCACGCGTGGACGATCACGAAGGGCACGAAAGCCCCGCAGGCCGCGGGCAAGATCCACACGGACTTCGAAAAAGGGTTTATCCGTGCCGAGGTCACCAAGACGCACGACATGCTGGAACTGAAGTCCGATTCGGCGGTGAAGGCCGCCGGCAAAATGCGCCTGGAAGGCAAAGAGTACGTCGTGGAAGACGGCGACATCATGCACTTCCGATTCAACGTCTGATGAGCGGTTGGGACACGATTGTTGAGCACGCGTCGAAGACCGAGCGTGTCGATGATCTTCCCGCGCCTTTGGCCGAGTTGCAGCCCTTCCCCACGGAACCGGTACGCGTGGGCGGTCGCGAGCTCTTTGTCGTGCCACCCGACGACGCAGAGAACTGGCCCGATCTTTGGATTCCGCTTGAGCGAATCGACGATCAAGCAACCTTGGTGTTGTTTGATGGTGCGGTTTGGATCGGTCGTCGCGAAGGTCGTGGTCCCGAACTCGATGACGAACCGCTCTTCGAGTCGCTGCAGAGTCTTGTCGAACACGCTGCGTTGGTTCTGGAACTCGCCCAATGGGAGCACGACGGCAACGCTCGTTGGCTCACCGAAGAGTCCGAAGACGCGTTGTGGAAAGCGTTGCCCGATGCGTCAAAGTACTTCGATTTCTTTCGTCTAGAAACGCGTGAGATGCGCGTTCGCTTCTTGATCGGCGAGGTCCGAAGCGCGGTCGTCGTGTCGATGATGGGCACGTTCTTCTTGATGTGCACTCTCGCGTTTTTGGCGGCTCCCTTTGGGAACCTTGCGATTCGGATGGGCTTTGTCGTGGTGGTCGGATGTGTTCCGCTCGCACTCAGCCTGCATGGGTTGCGGGTGCTATCGCGGGCTCGCAAAGGATTGCGTGCACTGACCTGACTCTATGAACGCGCTTTGATCTGCGCCTTCATCTGCTTGGCTGCCAGCGCGTAACCACCGTCCGATCCGTCCACGAAGTGCACGTGGTCACCTTCGCGTTTGGTGATCACACAGGTCATCGTGGCAGAGGGCGCGCCGTGCACCCCAAACACGACTCGACCGGCTTCGTGCTCAGTCGTGAGGAACGCTTCGATGGCGGCTTTCTGGTCCAAAGTCACGTCGAGCACCATGCGCAGCGTGTCGTCGAACTTACGAAAGTCTGTGTTCGCTGCGACTTCCTGACGATATGCACCGTGTACAAAACCATCGGTGTCGTTTTCCATCGCGCCTTTGGCCATGCGTGCCATCGCCATGGTCTTCAGTTTCGTAAACGAGTGGCTGACGCCCTTGCCATGGCCAGTCTTGAGCGCGGCTTCGGTTCGATACGCACTCGCACCGGTTGCGACCTTGAGTCGTTCCACTCCGACGGGCCTACCGTCACCTTCCAGGATGCTCTCCAGCTTGGTGATGATCGCTTTGTAGACCTCAGCCGCTTCGCTTCGGTCGCTCGCGATCGCTTGGACCAAGATGCAAACAACTTCGCCCTTCTCGGAAGGAATCGGTTCCCAGCGACACTCGAACCCCGCGAAATCCGCGGCAGCATCACCCGGCTGCACTGCGAATTCAGTTCCGCGCTGTGGATCTTTGACCCAGTGCTCGCCTTCGGTGAGTCCAGACCCTGCAAACATGGCAAACGTCGCGTGCTCACTGGCTCGGTAGCGCGCAACCAAAACGTTGTGGCCAGCTTCGAGAAGTTGATCGATGGGCACGATCCCGGCGCGCATCCCGAGTTGGAACGCGTTGGTCGCGCGTTCTTGCAACCCGCGTAGTGCAGGCTCCACCTGCGGCAGACGCGACTTTGGACAGAGCATGGTGGCGCCATCACCACCAAACACGAAGGGCATGTCCACGTCCGGCATCGCGTTTCGTACTGCGACGATGGATGCGACGCCCAACGCGTTCACATCCTTGTAACGACCTTCTTCGATCGCTTTGGTGGATCCTTCCACGTCGGTGATGATCAACGCCCAGCTCGCCGGTGCTTGTCGGTACCACGAGGGATCGGGCACCTCGGCAAAGCGCTCGAGCGAAGGGATCTCCGCGAAGAAAGACTCGTCCGCCATCTATGCAGGCACTTCGACGCGAACGCGCACAACGGGTTGGATCTTCAACGTGCCCATCATCGCGCTGTAGGGCTTGATGCCGAAACGCGGTTGGTCGATCGCGAATTCGGCAGACCACGTGTCTCCGCTCTTGGTGGCTTGCACACTCAAGGGTTGGGAGGTGCCGTGCAGTGTGAGCGTGCCAGCCACCGTTGCGCGATCTCCGTCGATGGTGACCTCGCTACTTTCAAATCGAATGTTCGCGTGGCGACGCGTGTGGAGCACGTCCTTTTGGATGTTGCCTTCGATTTTGCTCTTGTCGGAGCTGCTCAGCGTTCCGGGCGAATCCTGTCCGTCTCTGCGCGCACAAACGACACGCAGTGATGTCGCATCCACCGTTACCTTCAGGGAGCCCTCGTTGACCTCGGCACTAAGCTTTTCGACTTTGATTTTCAGGTCGTGGGCGATTTTGGAGAGCAGCCCGTCCTTGAACGTGAACACGTGAACCTGAGCTTGCGACGCGTCGTACGAAGGCATGCGCCGTTGGTACCACAGATCGTTGTTCGGGTTCGTTACAGCACGTCTTAGAGGGCGCCCGTCACACCAAGCGTGAACCCGTCCGGCGACGCAGAAGCGGTGGGCATCAGTCGAGCACGACGTCGCGCATTGCGTTCGCGAACCAGTCGCGAGATCTCGTACCCAATCATCGAACCGGCGATCGTGAGCACAGGCTGAAGCGCACGACCTGCGTTGCTGTCCAGCTTCGCAAAGGAAAGCCACCCTAGGCTCGAGCCGAGTAAGCCGCCGATCACAGCACCGCCGTAGCCACCGTTTGCACCGCTTGCGTTGCCCGCGATCGTGACACCGGCTGCTGCAAGAAAGGGCGACGACACGGCGTAGAGAAGGAAGCCTGTAAAGCCTCCAGGCGAGCACAACTCCAGATGGTCGTCGCACTCGCGCGTGGGGTTAAAGGATTCTCCGCCGACTGCAGTCCCGACGGCAGCGGCCAAACCGATCGACAATCCGAGTCCCGCTGCAGCGCCGATGACTTGATAGGTGATTCGTGCTCCATGCGACGAACCGTCACGATCGTCCTGTTGGATCAACTCGGGTTGTGCGAGTTCGGTTTGCGGCGCCTCGGGCAAGTACGCGGCGTAGTCAATGCGCGGATCCGCCAGCCTTTGCGCGCTCTCCTCTTGGGCGAACGCTGTTGAGGAAACGAGCGCGAGCAACATCGCGAACCTTGCCATTGTGTGCCTCCGACGCATCGCCCGGAGCTAGGGAGCAAGTCGCGATCCAGCGCTTGGAACGCTCCTAGAAGCGTCGGGCGAGGCGCAGGCCCACGCCGATGCTCAGCGCGCCGCTGTTGCTCGTCAGGTACATCAGCTCGGGCAACGAAGCCTCGAGATACCAGTCACCTTTGAAGTTCCACGACGCCAACGCGCTCACGCGGCCCATGAACGCCGCTTCGCGGTTGCCACTGGTGTTGTAGAAGAGGCCGAGTTCGATGGTTGCTCCAAGGTGTATCGGAGTGACCCATGGGCTGAACAGGTACGCGCCGCCGACGAATACCGAAAACGCGCTGACCGCACCGAAGCCGATGTCGAACCCGCCACGGAGTTCCAGTCCGTTGACGCCTTCGAAGCCGCGTCCCACGCGAATGCCAACGGTACCGAGAATGCCTCCGTCGCCGCCGTTTCCGTTGGTGAGGATCGGACGCAAGTCCACACCTGCGCTGATCATCGTCAGGCCATCCGCGTTGCCGTAGCGATCGCGGTTCTCATAGGCCTCCGCTTCACGCTGTGCGGCTTCTTCGGCTTCGCGACGTGCTGCCTCTTCCGCGTCGCGCGCTTCTTGTTCGCGACGTGCAGCTTCTTCGGCTTCGCGACGTGCGCGCTCTTCTTCTTCGAGTTGGCGCTGCGCGTCGGCGTCACCTTGCGCTGCGCGACCTTCGGTGTCTTCACCCGCGAGTGCGAGTCCGTCCTCGCCGATGCCTTCGGGTCGCAACATGGCTTGCAGCAGTGCACCGAGACGATCGCGTTCACGCACGCGGTACACCTCGGCATCGAGTTCTTCGACGCGAGTGTCTGCGGCGTAACCGGCGCGCAAGGTGATCCAGTACTTGAGCTCGCCGTGGTCGTGCACGATTGGAACAACGACCCATTCGGCTTGGCGCATCTCAGCGATTGCGCGCATGTCGTTGGCCGTTTCGGGAAGCGCTTCAGCGGCGGTGTCCATTCCGCCTGCTTCGGTGATCGGTTCGTGCGAGAGCGCGCGAATGGCTTCGTGAACTTGGTCTTCGATGCGCTCGAGATCGAGCGTTGCGGCGTCGCCTGTGGCGCGCAGGACCACCACGCGATCAGCGTGGGCAACCGACGCGGAGAAAATTGCAGCCAGCGAGAAAAGCGTGACCCCGTGGCGCAACCAGGCGCGGATCCGAGAACGAGCGTTCACGTTGAAAGAGGTCATACGTACCTGAGCAGCATACAGAGCAAGATCAGAGCCAAGCGTATTTCTTGTTCAACCACTCTTCGAAGCAATGACTTCGGGTGGAGCTTGCACAAGTTCGATCAACACGCCCTCTCCTCCGATGGGCGCAGCGTCGTTTCCCTTGGGATGGATGAAACAAACGTCGTGACCCGCGGCGCCTTGACGAATGCCACCCGGCGTAAATCGCACACCTTTCGACTGCAGCCACTCCACGGCTTTGGGCAGGTCGTCGACCCAAAGTCCAACGTGGTTGAGCGCGGGAATGTGCACGCGCGGTTTCGCTTCAGGGTCGATCGGCTGCATCAAGTCGATCTCGATCCCATCCAGTTCGGTGATGTCCTCGTCGACGTTCTCGCGTTCGCTTTTGAACGTTCCGGTGGGTGTCGCGCCAAGCAAGTCCACCCAGAGCGCACGAAGCCTGGACTTGTCGGTCGAACCCACAGCGATCTGCTGAATCCCTAGAATGCGGAAAGGTCTCACCCGACGCGTCTAGAACAGAAACCTCAGACGGTCGAGGGCGTTGCGTTCGACACGCCGTTGGAGCGTTGCCTTCGGCGCTAAGTTGCCGCACCTTGCGGGCCTCATGAAGACCTCGCTCACTGGCATCAAGCCCACGGCGACTCCGCACCTGGGGAACTACCTCGGTGCGATTCGTCCGGCCCTGAAGCTCGCCGAGTCGTATCGCACGATCTACTTCATCGCCGACTACCACGCGATGACCACGATGCGCGATCCAGCGGCGCTCAACGGCTACGTATACGACGTTGCCGCGACCTGGTTGGCGTGTGGTCTCAACCCCGAAGAGACGATCTTCTTCCGTCAGTCCGCTGTGATCGAAGTGTTCGAACTCGCATGGATCTTCAGCTGCATGTTCGGAACGGGACACCTGCTGCGTGGTCACAGCTACAAGGACGCGCAGGCGAAAGGAGAGACCGATCCCAACGCGGGGATCCTCTTCTATCCGATGCTCATGGCGGCCGACATCGTGCTTTACGACACGCACGCGGTACCGGTCGGCAAAGACCAAAAGCAACATCTCGAGATCACGCGCGACGTCACCCAGCGCTTCAACCATCACTTTGGCGACGACGTGCTGGTCATGCCCGAAGCCGTGATCGGTGACGCACCGCTTGTTCCGGGAACCGATGGCCAGAAGATGAGCAAGAGTCGCAACAACTCGATTCCGCTCTTCGCGCCGACCAAGAAACTGCGCAAGACGATCATGACGATCAAGACCAGTTCCGAGGAACTCGACGACCCGAAGGATCCGGACACGTCCACGATCTGGCAGCTGTGCAAGCAGGTTGCGCCCGAGGCCGCTGAAGAGATGGCAGCCAAGATGCGCAAGGGCGTGGGCTACGGTTGGGGCCACGCCAAACAAGACCTCTACGAAGTCTTGGAAGCTGAGTTGGGACCGTTGCGTGAGCGTTACGCAGAATTGCGCGCGAACGAGACCGAACTGGACACGCAGTTGGCAGTTGGCGCCGCAAAAGCCCGTAAGATCGCGCAGAACACGATGCGTCGGGTCCGCGAAGCGATTGGGATCCGTCGTGCTCTCGATCCTCGGGAGCGGGCTACAGTGAAGCTCAAGAAGTGAGTCAACGCGCAGCAGTGAAGCGTTAAGCGTCACGGTTCGTCGAAGCTCACGACAGTAGAGACATGGATGTCACGCGATCGATCCTCCGTGCCATTCTCCCTGCGGGTTCCGCACCGGGAGTGTCGGAGGTACGTGATCGGCTCGACGCACGGTGCGAGCACATCCAGTGCGCACACGATCGGTACCCCGGTGCACGTTGGGGTCTCGATCTCTGTCTCGACGATCACCTCTATCACATCGCCATGGTGCCCAGTTCGCATCACGCGCTCGACGCACACCTGGGCGCCAAGCAGCTCGAACAATCCGTGTTCGACGACGCCGCACAAAGCGACTTCACACTCTTGGTCGAAACCGAGTTTGGTGATGAACCGCTGCTGGACTTTCATCGCCAGCTCCAGGTGACCGCACGCGTGGCACCGGATGCGGTGGTCCTCGTCGACGACAACGCGTGTGCGGTTCGATCCGCACAGTGGGTTTCGGATGTGACGGCGAGCGACACGCCACCCAACCCCCGCTACCTGTACACCGTTCACTACGTGTTCGATGACCACGGAGTCTGGGCGCACACCCACGGTCTAAGCCGCTGCGGTTCGATCGAACTCGAAATGCTGGACCTGCCCAAGGGTTGTGCCGAAGCGCTCAACCCCCTGGTGTGTGCCGTGGCTGCGATGTGGATCGAGCAAGGGCCACCGGCACCAGGTGAGTGTTTTGAAGCGGGCAAGGACATGCCGCTTGCGTGGATGCCTTGGGACAAAGCGCTTGCGAAGAGAGCGCCCAAGGGTCCGGGCGGCAAAGACGATCGTGACGACGTTCATTCGGTGCCAAGCGGTGTGCTGATGGTTCCAAAACAAGGGTGGACCGGTCGCAAGCTGTGTTGCCCGTCGAGTTTGGTGCCCACCCTGGAGCGCAATCCGATGCTGTACGTGTCCAACATGGAGACTGCGCGGATGGCGTTGCTCGCCGCCGAGAAGCTGCCCCGTTTTGCGCGCTTGTTTTCCGAACTTGGTCAGGAAGACGGGTGGCGTTTTTTGGTCAAGCTTGGCTACGCGGTCGACGGAGCGGAGTGCGAAGAAGAGCGCGAACACCTTTGGTTTGATGTGCACGGCATCCACGGTGGTGAAGTCGACGCGACCCTGCTCAACCAGCCGTACTACATCGAGCGCATGTTCGAAGGGCAGCGCGCGAAGCACCCGCTCGATAAGCTGAGCGACTGGGCGATCCTCGGACCGCACGGTCGATTCGGACCCGACTCGGTGCACGCCCTCGACCGCTTTGTGCAGTAGCCCCAGACTCGCGCGCGACGACTAGTTCTGGACTAGTCCAGCTCGCGACGCAGTTCGAACGCTGTTGAACTCTGCGGGAAGCGCTCGACGTACTCGCGTGCTCGTGATTCGTGATCCCGACCCAAACGACGCAGCAGGTTGATCTCCAGTGCTCGCGCTCGTTCTTCGAGTGGTGAGCCTACAACCGTGGCGTTGCCGGAGCGCAGCGAGGCGAGTGCGGCGTTGGCATCGCCGGTTCGATCAAACCAGATGCGTGCCGCGGCGTAGCTGGCCTGTGCACGACGGGCTTGTCCGAGGACAGACGATGCTGCGTCGTACGCTTCGGCAGCCTCACGCCAACGTCGCAGGCCGCGCAACGCGTCGGCACGAAGCATCTGCCATGCGGGTTCGTCGTGTCCTTCGCACGCATTCAGAGCACCGGCGAAGTCGCGATCTCGAAGTCGCACCCGAGCTTGAGCAAGGGTGAGTGCTTCTTGCACCTCCACAATCTCTGGCTCGACACTTGGTGCATCGAGGTGTCTCGCGGTTTCCACCACGCGTGGACGTGTCGGTTGGGGAGCGAAGGCGACGACCTCTGCAGAGCTCCATCGGTCGCCGGGCTCCAACAGAACCCGCTCGCTACTGTGGGAGACCTCGACTGAGCCTTCGAAGACCTCCACTTCGACGTGGCGTTCGCGACGGACCGAGAACACGGTGCCACGTACCCGAACATCAACCTCGCCTGCGTGCACGGTGAAGCTTCCGCCGTCCAAGGGGGCGACATCGAAGAGCACCTCGCCTTGGCTCAAGCGCACGCTACGGTCGGAGCTGGTCGATTCCACGTCGTAGTGGGCACCTGGATCCGCCACGAGTCGATCGCCGCTGGGCAAACGCACCGACGAAACTTGGTCGACGCGTTCTTGCTCGACGCGCTCTTCTGTTTCGACCGCCGCTTCTTCGACAACCGGTTGCGTGTGAGCGACAGGCGCCGACGTTGGTGGAACGGCCCAGACCACCAATCCGATGGCTGCGGCAACCGCGAGGGCAACACCACCAACCATCATCCGACCGCGTTGACTCTGAATCGAGCGCGCACGAGCGATCGCTTGCTCCGCTCGTTCACGCGCTTCGTCTTCGCCAACGTCGGGTGCGTCTACGCGGAGCGCCGACTTGAGTGTGCGCTCGAGAAGCTCCTGATCGGGATCGATCACAGCCTTCATCCGAACACCCTCGCCAAGTAGGGATCGCGCCGTAGATGCTTGGCGACGTCGGCGCGTGCATGACGCAAACGACTTCGCATCACGTCGGAGCTGACGTCCTCAACTTCGGCCGCTTCGCGTGGTTCCAGTCCCTCGATACAACAGAGGATGAACGCACGACGCCGCTTCTCAGGAAGCTTGTCGAGCACTGCGTACAAACGCCGCAACGCCTCGCGACTCATTGCGCGTGACTCGGGATCGACGACGTCGGCGAGAGGCGGGACCAACTCTAGATGCTGGGTGCGCCGAAGCTTGCGGCGTGTTCGTGACGCAGAGCGCACGACGATTCGGTACGCGTAGGTTTCCAAACGTGAGCGACCGTCGAAGCGGGGGATCGCTCGTGCGAGCTCGGTCAGGGCATCCTGAAGAGCATCGTCGAGATCGACGCCTGGACCGAGCTGGCGAAACAACCACGCTTTGACGCGCGGAGTGAGCCGAACCAGCGCTTCGGTCAGTTCATCGCTTGCGGGACGAATCGAACGAACCTTTCGTTTCGGCTTCGGGATCATCCGTGGCTCCCGAAATCGAACTCGGCTTCAAGCGACATGATGAAGCCAGGATGAACGTGCGGTGAATACGGCGGCTTGGTGAACGTGGGACCGATCTGCAGGTGCATGCCGCTGCGTCGATTGAAGTCGAAGCCCATCTCCATAGGGATCGACGCCCAGTAGCCGACCCAACCAAAGTTGCCGCCGGCGGCTTCGTCGCGCTCGCCGACGATCAACATGCCGAAGCCGATGCCCGCACCCATGCGAAAACGCGTGGCGCTCGTTGCGACCAGCTGCACATCGAAGCCACCCTCGGGTCCGATGTCCGCTTCGGTCTTGCCGAGGTGTGCGGTGAGATCCACCCGCAGAACTCGCGTGAGGTAGCGCCCGAGCCGGAAGCGCAACCCTGCGGTGATATGCGACCACACATCTCCGTCATCGGTGTACGCACCAAAGCCGTCTGCTTCGCGAGGACTCATCGAGAAGAACCAGCCGAAGCGGAACATCCAACCGTTGCGAGCGAGAGGCGAAGGCCAACGGCTCGGGCGGCGGGGAATCGGGGCGTATTGGGGAGGTGGCGGAGCGGTTTCCGCAGTGGGCGTTGGAGGATCGAGCCCGACGTTTTCCTCCGGCATCACAAAGCGTGCGGACGATGGCTCGCTTGCGACCAACCCATCGAGCACCAACGCGACCACGCGTTCCCAATCCGGCGTAGAACGAACAGGCAGTGGACTGGTGCGCGGCGTTTCGTCCTGCGGCGTGAGGAGAACGAGGCGGGTTTCGTTTCCATCCTGTTCGAGCCATGCGACACCGGCGTGTTCTTGCAGGTCGAGTTGGGCGGTCGCAGCACGTTGAAGGAAGCTCGTGCCTTCGGGCGCGGCGCCGAGCACCACGTCCCACTCTGCCATCTGCAGACTCACCTCAGCGTAGAGGTCGCGCGCGTCGTCTCCTACACGCAGCATCAAGCTGGTGCGTTCTTGCGCGGCTGTGCTCGAAGCGATCGCGAAGGATGCTCCGAGCAAGCCAATCAAGAGGAGTTGCGCGCGCACGTCTTAGCAATCGTAGCCTTCGGCTACGAGAAGCTGAAACGACCCTTGCACATTCAAGTTTCCGACGAGTGTTTCGAACTCGATCGTGATGTTTTGGTCACCAAAGAAACCCAGGTCGTCGAAGAACTCTTCGCCCTCGGTATTGGCGGAAAGCGAAACGGTCTGGACGCCGGACCACCCTGCGTCGTGCTGAAGGCGAAGCGTGCCGGTGCCGCCGCGTTCCATGACAGAGAGCAACTCCGTGAAACGAAGTTCGCCCGTCATGCCGTCGACCTCGAAGGTGACGATCAGATCCAAGTCGTCGGGACGAACACTGGCCACGACGGCATCCCCCGCAGCCATCTCGCTATCGATTCGGAGATCTTCTACCGAGACCAATCCCGCTTCGGTGTCCGCGAAGTCGCCATCGACCCCAAACGAACACGCTCCCAAAAGCAGCAGTCCCGCACTTGCAATCCTCATCGCCGATCCTTCCTGGTCCCTTCGACCGAGCACTGCATAGTTAGTGCGAGAGGCCTCTTTGCTCGTGACACGTCAATTTTCGCCCTGTTGGACAACGCCCAAATCGAATTCGAAGCCAAATGTGGTGATGAATCCGCCGTAGACATCGTCGTGAGGAAGCTTGACCACCGTCGGGCCCAAGTGGATGACCATTCCCATCCGTTGACTGAAATCCCAACCAAACTCGAAGAGCGGCGAGAACTGGAACCCGAGCCAGCCGTACTGGTCGCCCGTGGCATTGTCGACGTCGCGAACGATCAGGGCGTCGAACCCGAGCGCCACACCCATACGAACTCGTGTTGGACTCACGAGCGCGAGTTGTGTGCCTAGCGCGGCATGTGCACCCAAGTCGTTTTCGGCTTTGCCAAGGTTGAGAGAGAGGTCGAGCCGAATTGTACGTGTTAGCCAACGACCCACGAGAAGGTTCAAGCCGCCGGCTCGCGTGTTGTATGTCTGTGCGAATCCAAACTCATCCGCGCCAGTGCGTGGGGTCAACGCAGCAAACGCACCCACTCGAAGGGCCCAACCGTTGCGTGGCATGCGTGTTGGCCAACGCGGCTTCTCTCCGGCGGCGACTCGCGCAGCGCGGTGTTGAATGCGTTGGAGATAGATTCGAAGGTAGATGGCCGCGCGGACGGACCAGATTCGGCGAAGCCGGTTGATCGGGAACGAGCGTGCATCCTCCTCGTAGTTGGTCAGCATCACGATGTGTTCGTCATCGCGCGGAGACTCGGGCTGTTCTGCCCACACCACCACGTCGTGGGTCTCCAAGTCGGGCCTCGCGTTTGCGATGCGTTCGTCGCGCGTCGCACCCTGGACCGGTTGCCCAACCGAAACGTCCCAACCTGGAAAGTTCGCTACCACAGCAGCGTAGAGCTGACGCGCGGGGGCGCTTTCAGGGTTGCCTGCTCTGAGCAGTAAGCTCGGTTGTTGAGCGTCGACCAAACTCGACCAACCAAGCACCACAACGACCATCCACATCCGCATGATGCGGCTCTTGTGCATGAAGGGTGCCGGCACCGAATTCGCCTAAATTGGCGGAGTGAGAGGCAGGCTCGTGACGTTGCCGCCTCACCTGTGCCACCTCGTGCACATCCCAGGATCAGCGCTGGGTGTTCATGGTTTGTACGTTGGTTGTACACATGCGGTGTACGGACTGAGCTACTTCCGGATGAACCGCGATGGCGCGGGTTTCGCAATGTCTCTCGCGATGCTCCGAGTTCGCCATTGGATTCTCGCGCTTTGGTCGTTCGCGCTGGTGGGTCTCTCTCTCGTCCTTCCTCCCATCGCTCAACCGGCCGCCTACCACGGCTTCGTGGACCAACGCGTGCTCTGGGGCATCCCCAACTTCGGCGACGTTGTCAGCAACCTCGCGTTTGTGTTCGTGGGTGCGTACGGACTCGCGGTGATCTTCTTTGGACGCACTCGCGGTGTCTTTCGAGAACTCGCAGACCGCATACCCTACGCGGTCTTCTTCCTTGCACTGATCTTAGTCGGCGCAGGGTCGGCCTATTATCACTGGGCACCGACCAACGGGACGCTGTTCTGGGATCGCGCGATGATGTCGCTCGCGTTCATGGCGCTCTTCGCATCGGTGCTCGCCGATCGCGTCAACCCACGTCTCGGTCGATGGGCACTTCCGATCTGTTTGCTCATCGGAGTCAGCGTTGTTGTTGCGTGGCGTTTTACCGGCGACGTGCGCTTCTACGTGATCTTTGCGCAAGTCTGGCCGCTGAGCTGCATCGTGATGATCGTGTTCTTGCTCTACCGCAAAGGGCACTACGTCTCGACGCCCCATGTTGCTTTCGTCGCGTTGCTCTATGGATGCGCGGTCGCCTTCGAAAACCAAGACGCGAACTTGTGGATGCTGACGGGTCAACGCATCAGCGGTCACACGCTCAAACACCTGGCTGCGGCATCCGCTGTTGCTGTCGTGATTCCGATGCTTGCCCGGCTGCGATTTCAGTCTTCGAACGAAACGAAACGGCCGCGTGAAGGCTCCCAGCGATCGAGTTCGACGCACGCGATTCCTGAGATGCCGTCCTGAATGAACAAGTCGACAGTCGCGGTCACGAGCATGGTGGTGTCGCGCACTTCGACGACCTTGAATTCATGAACCTGGATCGCATCTGGAGGAACACCGTCTTCGTGGAATCGCGCGGCGACTCCTGCGGCGATCACTTCGGTGAGAGCTTGTTCCGTGACGGGTGCGTGTTCCATGTTTTTCAGGCGATTCGCTTTGAGGCTCGGTAAACCAGTTTACCTGTCCCCAGGGTTTACTCTTCCCGGGTGTGGATCTTCGGGTACGGCTCGTTGGTTTGGCGACCAGGGTTTGAGTTTATCGAAGCGCATCGCGCGGAGCTGAGTGGTTACGTGCGGCGCTTCTGGCAAGGTTCGCCCGACCACCGCGGAACACCCGAAGCACCAGGTCGCGTCGCAACTCTCATCCAGCAGGCAGAAGCGAGTTGCGTCGGTCGCGCGTTTCGGCTTTCAGACGACGTGTTTCGCGAGGTGCTGGGTCAGCTGGATCATCGCGAAAAAGAAGGTTTCGAACGCCACACGCTCAACGTCCAACTCGCAGATGGACGACGCATCGACGCGTTGACGTACATTGCGACTCCGACAAACGCGTCGTTTCTTGGGCCCGCTCCGGTTGCTGAAATGGCTGCACACATCGCGCGCAGTCAGGGACCAAGCGGACCCAACGACGAGTACCTACTGCAGTTGGCGTGCTGGCTGGACGAGCACGACATCCACGACGCGCACATCCAAGAACTCGTCGCCGCGCTTCGAGCGCTCTAGTCGATGTTCCAGTCGAAGTGCGCTTCCGCAACATTCGACTTCTGGTCATAGGTACGCTGAGGCGCGGGGCGAAGCGCGTCATCAAACCCTGCAACGCCTTGCAGGACGGCGAGTTCATCGTCGGCCAGAATGCCACTCGGGTCCGCGCCGTTTTCCACTGACAAGCGCACAGCATCGATCGCTCCTCGCAGGTCACCTTCCGCGGCAAGAATGCACGCACGTTCCCAATGCGAGTTGGCGTGATGCGGATCAAGCTGCACGGCTTCGTCGATGATCAGACGAGCTTTCGCAGGTTCGCCATCGTTCTTGAGTGCAGTTGCCAGGAGTCGCAGTGAACCCGCACTCCGATCCAACTCCACCAAGTGCGCGGCGTACCGATGCATGTCGGCGTAGCGCTTGGCTTTCTGGCAAACGATGGCGAGGTTCATCGCCAGCATCGCGCGAGGCAGCGTCGCCATGTCGGTCTCGAGAGCTTGAAGCCCATGGTCCGCCAGGAACTGAAGCACGCGATCCCACATCTCGAGGCACTGGTCGTTTCGACCTGCCTTGTGAGCGGCTTCTCCTTCGAAATACAGCTGCAAGGCGTCAACCTGGTCCATCGGCGCACCTTACGCGATTTGGCTCCGCACCTTCCGTCGTCTCACCAGAGCGCTATGGTCTGAAGATGCCGCTCGAGCTGGTCACCGAGATGACGCCCAAGGGCGATCAACCCCAGGCGATTAAGGAACTTATCGAAGGCCTCAACGCCGGAGAGAAACACCAGTGTCTGCTGGGCATCACAGGCAGTGGCAAGACGTTCACCACGGCCAACGTGATCCAGGCAACCCAGAAGCCGACCCTGATCATGGCGCCCAACAAGACCTTGGCGGCGCAGCTCTACGCGGAGATGAAGGACCTCTTCCCCGAAGCCGCGGTCGAATACTTCGTCAGCTACTACGACTACTACCAGCCCGAAGCGTACATGCCGGCGAGCGACACCTTCATCGAGAAGGACGCGATCATCAACGACGCGATCGATCGCATGCGGCACAGCGCGACGCGTTCACTGTTGAGTCGTCGCGACGTGATCATCGTGTCGAGTGTCAGCTGCATCTACGGCATCGGATCGGCCGAGTGGTACCACGAGATGTTGATCGAGCTGGAGCGCGGCCAAGAGCTCTTGCGCAACCGCTTGCTGCGTCGCTTGGTCGATATTCAATACCAACGCAACGACGTGGACTTTCACCGCGGTACCTTCCGAGTGCGCGGCGATACCGTGGAGATCTTTCCCGCACACTCCGACACCGTGGCGCTGCGTGTGGAGTACTTCGGTGATGAGATCGATCGCTTGTGCGAGATCGATCCGCTCAAGGGTACGGTCATTCGCGAGTTGGACCGCTACGGGATCTATCCGGGCAGTCACTACGTCACTCCCGAAGAGCACCGTACGCGTGCGATCAAAGCGATTCGCGACGAGCTCAAAGATCGACTCGCGGAGCTCAAAGCGGCGGGCAAGCTCTTGGAGCATCAACGGCTCGAGCAACGCACCATGCTCGACCTCGAGATGCTCGAGCAGATGGGCTTTTGCCAAGGCATCGAGAACTACTCGCGGCATCTCAGCGGTCGTGCCGAGGGCGAACCTCCGCCCACGCTGATCGACTACTTCCCCGACGACTTCCTGATCGTGCTCGATGAGAGCCACCAAACGGTGCCGCAGATCGGCGGGATGTATTTGGGCGACCGCTCACGAAAAGAGACGCTGGTGGCGCACGGCTTCCGTCTGCCGAGTGCCATCGACAACCGCCCGCTCAAGTTCGAGGAGTGGGAAGACCACGTGGTCCAAGCTATCTACGTCAGCGCAACTCCAGGTACCTACGAACTGGAGAAGACCGAAGGTGTGGTCGTCGAACAGGTTATTCGTCCCACGGGCTTGATGGATCCGCAGATCGATGTTCGTCCGGTGGGCAAGCAGGTCGACGACTTGCTCAAGGAGATCCGCGATCGGATCGATCGCGACGAACGCGTGTTGGTCACCACGCTGACCAAGCGCATGTCGGAGGACCTGACCGAGTACTACGCAGAGCTGGGTGTACGCGTGCGCTACCTGCACTCCGACATCGACACGATCGAACGCGTGGAGATTCTGCGTGACCTCCGCAAAGGCGAGTTCGACGTGCTGGTCGGGATCAACTTGTTGCGTGAGGGTCTCGATCTGCCCGAGGTCTCGTTGGTCGCGATCCTGGATGCCGACAAACAAGGATTTCTGCGTTCGCCGCGAAGCTTGATTCAGACGATTGGTCGCGCTGCGCGAAACGTTCGAGGCGAAGTCATCATGTACGGCGACAAGGTCACCGACGCGATGAAGCTCGCGATCGACGAAACCAACCGCCGCCGCAAGATTCAGCAGGCCTACAACGACAAGCACGGGATCACTCCGAAGACGGTCGTCAAGGCGGTCATGGAGCTCGATCCCTCGATGGGAATGACCGACTACTCGGCCGTTCCGAAGGTTGAAGGCACCGGTGAGGACGTTCCGCTCGAGGAACGGATTGAGGCACTGAGAGCAGCAATGTACGCCGCGGCAGAGGAGCTGGACTTCGAAAGCGCAGCGATGTTGCGGGACGAAATCAAAAAGCTCGAGGATGGCGACAAGGCCCCCAAGCGGCGACCGGCGCGTCGACAACGGCCAAGACGCTGATTCGCTCGTATTTATCGAGTGAAATTCAACACCACCGCCTTGGCGGAATTGAAGGGTCGTCCTAAGCTTGGTCCGATGGCTTACGCGGGGCTCAAGCGCGCGTGTCTGACTCTGTTGTTGGGCATGCTGGCGGTGTCGACCTCACAAACCTCTCAGGCGCAGGATCGTCTGGTCGAGGTTCGGTTCACACCGACTGAACGTGCGCAGATCGCGATTTGGATCGAGACCGCCGACGGAGAGTTTCTTCAGACCATCCGACTCACCGAAGCCACCGCCTACCGAGGCATCGGAAACCGACCCGGCGCACTTCAGATGAACAGCGGCTTTCACTGGCCGTACGGACGTCGTGAAGGCGTGCTTCCCGTGTGGGCGCATCGTCGCGTCACGACACAGGCTCCCTTCAAGCGCGTCATCTTCCAGGATCGACTCTCCGAAGGCTTTGCGTCGCGCACCAGCAACGACGCGTCGGTCGACGACTACTTCTGTCTCTCGTTCAACCAGTCGACCACCACGCGTGAGGCGTTGGATGCGGTGACCTGCGCAAGCGTGTTCAACAGCGACAAAGGTCGCTACTTGACCGAGGACGATGTGGCTGCCGGTTATGCCGAGCCCTTCGAAGCCGAGCGCGGTGCGTCGGTTGAGATGCGCAACATGGACACGACTTCGCTTTACCCGCCGCGTCGTGATTTGCCGGAGTTGCGAGGTTCCGATCACCCGGACGTGGTCGACTTTGCAGCCGACGCACGAGTCGCCATGCCCGAGATCGACGCCGTGACCATGGCGACCTTGCAGGGTGATCTCGAGACGATGATTCAGTTCGATGCGCCTCTTGATTGGGCCGACGGCGACTACGTGATCTTCGTCGAGGTGAACGTCGAAGGCGACTACAACACCAACTGGGACGACACGCGCTTCCCCACGCCGATTCTTGGTGACAGTGAGTTCTGGGACTTCTGGGCCAAGACCTACGGCTATCCCTACCGCGGCCAGCCCTCCGTGGTGTTCCAGGTGCCTTTCCAGCTCAACAGCGCAGGTGGCACGTACACGGTGGCCGATCCCACTGGCTACGGGAGCGCTCAGGGCGAAAGCTCCGAGATGACCAGCATGGACGGATCGATCTCCAACGATCCGGTCGGTGCACCCGGCAGTGGCGCGGACCGACTCCTTGCGGGCGGCGACGGCAACCGACTGAGCGTGACCGTCGTTCCTTCGAACATTTGTGGTGCACCCGAACCGCCACCGCAGTGCTTCGCGGAATGTGACGCGTCCAACCCTTGCGATAGCGGCTTCGTCTGCACCGAAGACAACGAGTGCTTGGGCGAGTGCGACGTCAGCGCGCAACCGAACCTCTTCGATACGTTCACCGTGCTCGAGCACGAAGAGAAGCCCTGGGAGTACGCGACGGTCAGCTTCACGGTTCCGAGTTCGATGCGTGACTTGCAACGCTACGAAGTTCGCGTGGCGACTGAGGCGTTTGAAGAAGGCATGAGCTTTGGTAGCTGGGGCGTCGAAGCCAAGATCGCCGATCTGGAAGACATCGCATTGGTGGTTCCGGTCGACGGTGCGGTGGGTGACGTCGTGACCTTCGACTTGGGTCACCTCAATCCCCAGACCCGTTACTTCATCGGCATGCGCGCCGTGGACAAGTGCAACTCGCCAAGCGACGTCGTGTCTCAGGAGCTCGTCACAAGCGAGATCATCTTCACCACGGTGTCGCCCTGTTTCGTCGCGACAGCTGCCTATGGCACGCCGCTGGCCGAGGAGATTGGCGTGTTGCGCCGCTTCCGCGACCGGCACCTGCTCAGCAACAGCGTCGGACGCTTCTTTGTGGAGATGTACTACGACGTGGGCCCTGGTGCCGCCGACGTGATTCGCGACAACGCCATCCTCAAGGACCTGACGCGCAGCGTGCTCGGTCCGGTCGTGTCGCTCGTCAGCTGGCTGCAGTAGGCGCTAGCCGCACCCGCCTTCAGCGCCGATCATGTTGCGCTCTCCGTCTTCACCACATTGGAGCTCGCAGTTGGCTCCTTCGCAGTCGACTTCGCACGAGGTGGCGCAGATGACGACGCAGGTCGCGCCGGCACCGCACTGAACCGAGCTGCCCGCACCAACGGTGAACGTGCACTCCGTACCTTCGCCGCGACATTCGAGGTCCGCGTCGCCCGCGGCCGTGATCGAGCACTGTGCGCCCATCTCGCACTCCACATCAGCTTCCCGACCCGCGTCGATCGTGCAGTCGCTCGACATGCAGTCGACGTCGCTGTCGTTGCCGACGCTCAACTCGCAGGTCGAATCCATGGTGCACAGAACATCGGTATCCACACCCAGCATGCCGGTGCACTCGCTGCCGGTGCAGTTCGCCGAACAGTCCTGCATGCAGCTCGTATCGCACGTGCCACCGTTGCAGCTGAGCGAACAATCCGCGCCCATCGCATCGCAGTCGACCTGGCAGTTCCGTCCCTCCGCGCACTCGCAGGCGGCACCTGTGCACATGCACTGTGGTCCGGGACATTCGCCCAACACCGGAGTGCCGCTTCCGCCTCCGCACGCCATCAACCCAAGACCCAAACTCAAAATCCATCCACGCATGTCCACACGGTGCCGACATGCGGGCGAACCCACAACGTTGCGAGGGCAATTTGCGTATCCGTGCGGATACAGCACTTGACGCTAACCCGGTGGGATCCAACGCTCCGACCGATGCTTCGGATCCTGGCTTGTCTCGTCCTCTTGAGCGCTGGCTGTGTGCATGTCGCGCCCTATGAGCGCGAGGACCATACCCGCACCGGGATGGACGTTGAACGCGAGACCATGGAGAACGGGTTTCGCGCGCACGTGCACGACTCGCGTGAAGGAGCCACCGGAGGACACGGAAGTACGGGTGGCGGATGCGGCTGCAACTAGCGTTGCTTGCAGTCGTCGCGTTTGCATCGAACGCGTCTGCGGACAAAGCGTCTGGTACGTGGACCGGCAACGTGGAGTTGCGCGGCAACTACTACTGGGAAACCTCGACGAGGGTCGTTTCGCCAACGATCGGAACGAACCTCGAAGCACCCAACGGTCTGCGCATTCACGCGGACTACTTGGTGGACTCGATCACCAGTGCGAGCCAGGCCGCGGGCGTGGTCGAAGATGTTCGCTTTACCGAGATCCGACACGAAGGTGCACTGGGCGCCGGCTACGAGTTCAACCTTGCTAACGCCGATCTCGACATCGGTGCGTCGTTCAAGATCAGTCGCGAGCCCGACTACTTGTCGTTGAGCGGTGCATTCACCAGTGCACTCTCGCTCAACGACCGCAGCACGGTGTTGAACTTTTCGGCGTATGCGCTGCGCGATGAGATCAAACAGGTGTTGCGTGCTGGCGGGGGGGCCCGCCCTGACCCGATGGGTGGAACTTCGGCGGGAGGTTTTCGCGAGAGTTTCTTTGCTCTGGGTTTCACGGGAGGATTTACCCAGCTCTTAGGAAGCTCGGTATGGGCGCAGGTGAACTACCAGTACGGTTACCTCAACGGCTTCCTCGCCAACGCGTATCGTCGCGTCGCAGTTGCGGATGTACTGCGTCCAGAGCGGCATCCTGGCGTCCGCCACCGTCACACACTCACCGGTCGACTGGCGGGCTTCATTCGAAGCTCGGGTACCTCGCTGCACCTGATCTATCGCGCGTACATGGACAGCTGGGACATCGCCGCACTCACGCCCGAGTTCCGCATCTACCAACGCATCGCGCGTGATCTGAACCTGCGCGTTCGGTGGCGTCACTACACGCAGCGGCGTTCGTTCTTCTATGCCGATACGTACGGTCAAGAGCTCCCGGACGATGACTTCGTGACGGCCGATCCGAAGATGAGCACGTTCCACAGCAACCTTTTGGGCTTCCAGCTCTTGCTCAAGGGTGGCTTTCTCAGTGAAGGTGCGCTCGACGTGTTTCGCAATGCCACCTTGGATCTGACGTTCGAGTACATCTGGAACACCAACCGCTTTGGCAACGGTGTGATCGCTCAAGCCGGATTGCGCATTCCGTTTTGATGCGTTTTGCCATGTGCCTGTTCGTGGTTCTTGGCTGCGGTGGATCGGAGCCCGAGCCCGAGCCTCAGCCTCAGCCTCAGCCTGTTGCTTCCAGCGGAGCCGAAGCGCGCTTGTTGTCTCCCGAACCGGTCCCGCAAGAGTCGCCTTGCGGGCCAGAAGGCATGCCGCCTGAACCTCCGACCGCGCCGCTTGCGATTCAGAATGCGGAGCCGCTCTATCAAGACGCGTTGGTGACCGCTCCCGAACCTCCGGCGTCGCTGGAGATTGAGGACTACAACGCGTGGGCGCGTTCCACGTTGACGCCCTGGGTCGGCGAGTTTTCGCCGAAGGTCAGTCGACTTCAGGCCAGCATGGAGAACCGTCCGCGCCCCGAGATGGCGTTGATTGGGTTGTGGGTGGCTCGTGCGTACGCCGTGTTCGTCGAGGTCTTTCTCACGATTCCGCCACCGGCCTCGGTCAGTTCGGATCCGGAAGTGTCACGCGTCTACCACGATGCGATTCGGAATCAGATGCAGCCCTTGTTGGAACGCGCGCTCGAGATGGCCCAGATGGCCACTGCGGAAGTTGCGTTGCCGGACTGGCAAGCGTTCGGAAACGAACTCGTTGCATGGCTTCAACGCCAACAGTGCGCGTTGAACCCGTGAGGTGGGTTGTTGTTGCTCTGCTGTGTGCTTGCGGACCCTCGCAAGCACTCCGCACGAGCTATTCGAATCTGATTCACCCCGCTTCAGAGTGTCGACAGGACGCGCCCACGCAACTTTCAAGCGACGAGGTCCAATCAGACTTCGACACCTTCGAGCGCATCGTGCGACGAGGCTATGCGGGTTATCCGTTCTTCTCCGAAGCGGACTGGGCGAGCGCGTTTCAGACGACTCGCGAACAACTGCGCGGTGTTGAGACTTCGGTCGCGTTCCGAGATGTACTCGCAGAGCGCTTCGCGTTCTTGCAAGACAACCACGTAGGGTTCTGGACCTACGAGGATGGACGCCGCAGTTGGCGCGGCGTCGGTGGACATCATCAAGCGTACGTAGGCGCGATGCGCTTCACCGAACGCGACGGGCAGTTCTACGCCGCAGGTGCTGCGAAACTCGTGCACTGCGAAGGCTTCGAGGATGTGATCCAACCCGTCCTCTCAGGTAGCGATGTCACGCTGCGACCACTGGTGCTTTCACCCGAGCCGGTGGAGTCGATTCAGTGTCAGTTCGATGTGGATGGGCACGTTTCCGAGCGCACGTTGCCGTTGACCAAGCTGGAGATGAACGCGCCACGTGGTCCAGCGTTTGAACGTATCGAAGCGCCGTTTGCGTGGGTTCGTTTGCGTACGTTGTTTACCGATCGCGCGGGCGCGCTGGATCGCTTTGTGGAGTCTGCAGCGGAGGTTCGTGACGCACCTGTGGTGGTGTTGGATCTGCGACGCACTGGAGGGGGCAGCGACCGCTACCTAATTCGCTGGTTCGGTCAGCTTCTCGAACGGGACCTGCAGTACTGGCGGCGTGGACGGCTCACCAGCGAAGTGGTGCTGCAGGGTGGACTGAACTTCTGGGAGTGCGTGCGTGCATCGAATCCCACAGACGAAGGCGGGGCGGTGTGGATCGATGCCCGAATCGAACGTGCGCATCGTGAACTCGACGAAGCCATGAACGAGCAGGGCGAGTTTCGCGACCTGGATGTGCGCACGCCGATGGTGTTTGGTGAAGCGCCGAGTGCATTCGAAGGGCGCTTGCTGGTCGTGACCGATCGGCGTTGTGCATCGGCGTGTGAGACCGCGGCGTTGTTAGCGCGCCAGGTTCCCGGTGCGGTGGTGATCGGCGAGAACACCGGTGGCGTGATGAAGGTCGGCGAGATGCGTCGCTATCGTTTGCCGAACAGTCGCGTGGGCGTGTCGCTCGGACATCAATCGCACGAAGATCCGAATGGAGCGTTTCGAGAGAGCTACGGCTTCCTTCCGGATGTGTGGATGGACGGCGAAAACCCGGATGCGGAAATCTCGGCGGTTGCGCAGTGTTTGATGCGCGCGGATTGCTCGTTGCGCTTTCGCTAGTCTGCTTCGCAGCTCCGCTTCGCGGCCGCGAACATTTCAGTGGGAAATTCTCAAATACCAAATGGCCCAATTTTTCTTGGAGCAGTGCGACGCAAGCGTTTGTCGAGCTGAGCGACGTCCCTCAGAGGCACCTAAGAAAGAGATTTTAGGTTTCAAAATTTCCACTAAAAAGTTCGCAGCCGCGAAGCGGACCTACTGAAACGCGCAAGCGGAAACGCGCAGCCGCGAAGTGGACCGCTGAAATGTGAGCCAAGCCGTGAAATGGTCTTAAGGTGCGCGGCTCATGACACCTGATGAAGCTCGCACTCTCCAACGCGAGCTCGCTTCCAACGTCGAGCTCGTAGATCGCTTTGGTGACGTGCGCCGTATTGCCGGTGCAGACGTCGCCTACGAGAAGGACGGCTCGCGATTTTGGGCTGCTGTTTGTGTGCTTGATGCGTCGTCGCTCAAGGTGATCGAAGTCGCGCGGCACACCGGCGATGCGCCCTTCCCTTACGTTCCCGGCCTGCTCTCGTTCCGCGAGATGCCGTGTCTGCTGCCGTGCTTTGAAAAGCTCTCGGCGCTGCCAGACATGATTGTCTGCGACGGGAACGGCATCTTGCATCCGCGTCGTTTTGGGATCGCGTCGCACTTGGGTGTGGCTCTCGATCGGCCAGCGATTGGCTGCGCGAAGAACCTGCTCGTCGGAACACACGACATGCTTGCTGAACCGCGTGGGTCGCATGCGCCGATTCATCACGAAGGCGAAAAGGTGGGTGCCGTCCTGCGCACGCAGGACTCGGTGAAGCCACTCTTCGTGAGTCCGGGGCATCGCGTGAGTCATCAAAGCGCGATCGAGTGGGTGCTGCGTTTGGCGCCGAAGTTTCGGCAGCCCGAAACAACAAGGGCGGCCGACCAAGAGGTCAACCGCCTTCGTCGAAAGACGCTGTCGTAGCGTAGCTACTCGGCTTGGACCGGGACGTCTTCGTATTCGTACTGGCCGTCGCCGAACTTCGCTTTCATCACGCCGCTCACGTCGATACCGGTGGCGGCTTTGATCTGCTCGTTCGTGCTCACGAGTGTGCTCGCCAACGAGCCTCCACTGCTTCCGTTGCCGCCTTGGCCAATCACGGTCAGGCGGTCGACACGCAGTTCCCCGATCGTTCCAGCGACTTGCTGCAACACCGGAACCAGCTTCTGCATCAGCAGCACGTCGCGACCTGCGGTGCCCTGTCCGCGGTAGCTCACCGAGAGGTCACGCAGGACCTTGGCGGTCGCTTTGCCCTGCTCGATGATCTTCGCGGCGTCAGCTTTCGCCCGTGCGATGGCTTCGTCGCGCTGCGCCTCCGCGGGGCGAACCACATCGGCTTGCAGCTGCAGGCGAACCTGGTCGATGCGTGCTTCCTGCATTCCGATCTCGGCTTGCGACTGCGCGAGCGCAGCCTGAACGGCAGCTTTCTGCTCCGCGATCATGGCACCACGTTTCGTCTTCGCGTCGGCGATACGACGGTCGTTTTCCTTGTGCGCGATCTCGATCGCGGCGGTGATCTTCGCAAGCTCACCCTTCTTGAAGGTGTTCCACTTCACCTCCGCAGCATCCGCCTGGTTGCTCGCTTCCGCGATTTGCGCGTTTCGACGAATCGCGGCGCTTCGCATACGACCGATCGCGTCCAGGTAACCAACCTCGTCGCTGACGTTCTGAATGTTGAGCGTGTCGAGGACCAATCCGATCTTCTCCAGATCGTGACCGGCTTCCTCGGTCAGCTTCGCAGCGAACGCGTCCTTGTCCCGGTTGACCTCTTCCGGCGTCAAACCCGCGAGAACACCACGCAGGTTTCCTTCCAAGGTTTCGCGCGCAACGCGCATGATCTCGTCGCGAGTGCGTCCGAGAAAGCGTTCCAACGAGTTGTGAATCAAGGGCATTTCACCCGGGATCTTGATGTTGGCCACACCCTGAACGGTCAGCGGGATGCCGCCCTTGGAGTACGCGTTCCGGACGATGACCTCGATGATCATGTTGGTTAGATCAACGCGGTCGACGACCTCGATGATCGGACGACGGATTGCGCGACCACCCTTGACGATGCGGTAGTGCGTAACCAGCGAACCGTGCTGCTTGCGGCGACCGCTAAAGACCAGCACCTCAGAGGGCTGACAGACGTAGAGCAAGTTCTTGATGATCAGCGTGATCGCAACGACACCAATCGCGAGAACACCCAGGAGTGCGAGAAACGGACCCATCACGCACCTCCCTTTCCAGCCAAGATGGCTGGGACGTCAACACCGGTTGATGTTGCCAATGCCTGCATGACCTGCGCGACCATGTGCGGGTAGGTGGCGGCGTAGCTGGCCATTCCGCTTCCGTCACCGTTGTCGAGCACGTTGACTTCGTCGACCTTCACATCTTGGAGCTGCGCGACCACGGTCTGCACAATCTCTTCAAGGTGCTGGATGACGTAGATCTCTTTCGCCTGCGGACCCATCGCCTTCCAAGCGTCGCCCATCATCTCGAGCACTTTGACTGCTGCCGCGCCGTTTTCCGCAGTCGGCGCTGCTTGGCCCACCGCGAGAATCGAAAGCGCCTGACGACGCATGTCTGCAGGAATGACGACTTCAGCGTTCAAACGCAGTTGCTCCAGCGTTGCGCGTAGTTTTTGAAGCTCTTTTTCGGCTTCTGCGCGCGCCGTCTTTGCAGCTGCTTCCGCTTCACGCTCAACCGCCTGTGCCGCACCCTCCAGCTCCGCACGAACTTGTCGCAGTTGGTTTTGGCTTTCCAGGATTTCGGTTTCGGCGAGTGCTTTCGCCACATCCGCACGTCGCTTGGCTTCGGCTTGAGCAAGCGTGATTTCTTGCTGTGCTTCGTTCTCTGCGTTCTCGGCATCGCGCAAACCAGCAGCGATACGAGGACGACCGAGTGAGTCCAAGTAGCCGGTGTCATCCGACACCGTCTGAATCTTGAGGGTGTCGAGCTGCAGACCGAGCTGTTGCAAGTCGTCGAGTGCCGCAGCCGCAAGCTTCTCCGCGAAGGCGAGTCGGTCTTCGTTGACCTGCTCCGGCGTCAGCTTGGCGATAACTTCACGCACCGCACCTTCAAGCGTTTGCTGCGCAACCAACTGGATCTCGTTGGTGCCGCGACCCAAGAAACGTTCGATCGCGTTTCCGATGAAGCGCGGATCGGCATAGACCTTCACGTTCGCAACGGCGTGAATCTGCAGCGGGATGTTTCCGAGCGAGTACGCGTTCTGCACCACGATGTCGATCGGCAACAAGCGCATGTCCATACGGTCCACACGGTGCAGGATCGGGATCCGAAGACCTCGTTGGCCTTGCATGAACACGGTGTAGGGCAAGATCACGCCATCCGCGCGTTTGCTCTTTTTACCCGAGAACACCAGGGCTTCGTTGGGTCGCGCAATCTTCAGAAGAGCGCGCATGATCCCGATGAGGATGAGCACACCCACCGCAGCACCGAGCGCTGCGAAGACCACACCCATCATTGTCGAGTCGCCGGTGAGGCTATCGATCAGACCCGGTTCCGGTTGCGGCGGTTGCGCACCGTAGGGTTGCTGTGTGTACGGGTCATACGCCTGACCCAGTGGTTGTTGAAACATCTCGCCCCCATTGAGACTGCAACGCAGTCGGTTCAATCATCGACGCGCGCGATTTTGGCGCGCGTGCCTTCCATTTCGACGATCAGCACTTCGTCGTCGGCGCTGATCGTTTCTCCGTCTGTGGTCGCCAACACGTCGACCATCTGTCCCTTCACTTCGACGCGTACTTTGCCCACGCCTCCAGCCTTGACCGGGACTACAACCTTGGCGCTCTTGCCGATGTAATCGCCTTCATGAGCAGCATCGGCGGTCTCGTCTTTCATCAACGCGCGAATCGCAGCGGCACCACTGATGCCCACGAGCGAACCCATGCCGATCGAAAGCCCGAGTGTGACCAGCTCGCTGGCGACAAGTCCGAAGCCCTGAAGCAGAACTCCCGTGAGTCCAAAGAACGCGAGGAAGAACGTCCAGAAACGCAGTGAGCGAAAGATCCAGAAGATCCCAATATCGCCATCGAGATCGACGTCCTTGTCGCCGTCGAAGTCGATGTCTTTGTCGAAGTCTGCACCGTCGATGTCGGCATCGTCGTGTCCGCCTAAGAGGATCGACGAACCGAGCAGCACGCCGCCAAACACGAGCGCGCCGATGTAGAGGTACATGAACACGGGGCGCAGAGGATACACGGGTGTGCGCGCTTTGGCGGGTGTTCGAGCGCTGTGTGTGCACTCGGGGCAAAGCGCCTGGGCAGCGTGCGCTTGCCGGTTGGAGTGAAGGCCTCTATCTCCCCTGAATGGGCCTGCAGCGAGGCGATGTTCCGCGTGCGTTCGACCGGATCGCTGGGACCTATGACCTTCTGACTGCGCTCAACCCAGGGTACGGCAAGCATCTTCGCGCGAGTGCACGTCGCATGAACTTGGATTCGCCAAAGCGTCTGTTGGATCTGTGTTGCGGTACAGGCGCGAGTACTGGAGCGGTCCGTGCGGCGTACCCGAACGCAACGCTGGTGGCGATGGACGCGTCAGCGGGCATGTTGGAACGCGCGAAGAAGAAGAAGCTCAACGTGCAGTGGATGCTCGGTGATGCGAGCGATCCGCGTGCAGGCGGAGTCGAAGGCACGTTCGACGGCATCTTTGTGGCGTACGGCATCCGCAATCTTCCGGATCCCGATCGTGGTTTGCGGAACATGTTCAAGCTGCTCGAACCCGGTGGTGTCATCGCGGTGCACGAGTACGCGTTGGAAGATCGTCGTGCACGTTGGGTGTGGAATGCTGTTGCGCTCGGCGTGATCCAACCCGGCGGATGGCTGACGGCACCAACGAGTTCGATCTACAGCTATCTGCGCAAGAGCGTGAACGAGTTCGACTCTGCAGACGCTCTCGAGCGCCGCATGCTTCGTGCAGGCTTTCGCCATGTTCGACGCCACGCCAGCACCGGTTGGCAACGCGGCATCGTGCATACGTTCGTGGGGCGACGTCCGTGATTGTAGTGTGTGGCGGCGGGCTTGCGGGGCTTGCTGCAGCGACGGTTCTTGCCGAAGCCGGCCGCGAGGTTGTGGTGGTCGAGCGTGAACCAGTGCTGGGTGGCCGCGCCAGTGCGTGGACGGATCAGCTTGTGGACGGCACGCAGTTTCAGATGGAGCGCGGCTTTCACGCGTTCTTTCGCAACTACCACAACCTGCGCGGGCTGATGCGACGCGTGGATCCGAGCCTGTCGTGCCTGACGCAGCAGGACGACTATCCGGTGCTCAGTCCATACGCGGCGGCGAGCTTTCGCGACCTGTCCACCACGACGCCGTTGAACCTGCTGCAGCTGGTCGCGCGCACAAAGAGCCTGGACTGGCGTGCGTTGCTCAACGTGGATGCGCGTCGAGCGTCGGCGATGATTGCGTACGGACCCCAGACGTACGCTCGCTGGGATTCGGTGTCGGCGGGCGACTACCTCGACTCGTTGCGTTTTCCGAACGAAGCGCGGCAGTTGCTCTTTGATGTGTTCGCGCATTCGTTCTTCAACGACGAGCGAAACTTCTCCGCAGCCGAACTGCTGATGCAGTTTCACTTCTACTTCACGGGCAACCCCGACGGACTGATCTTCGACACGATGAACGTTCCGTTCTCGCGAGGGCTCTTTGATCCGTTGCGCGCGTATTTGGAGACTCGGGGGGTGGAGTTTCGGCTGGGGCAGACGGTGGATGCTGTGACGCCGGATGTTGTGCACACGTCAGGCGGGTCGATTTCGCATTCTGGCGTGGTGCTCGCACTCAACGTACCTGGACTCAAAGCGGTTGCCGAGCGTTCCCACTTGGGTTCGGAGACTCGCGCGCAGATCGCTTCGTTGGATGTCGCGCCGCCCTTTGTGGTGTGGCGACTGTGGTTGGATCGACGCGTGCCACGTTCGGCGTTTGCCGGGACGGCCGGTGTTGGCTTGCTCGACAACATCAGCGTGTACGACGCGCTCGAGGACGAGAGTCAGCGCTGGGCTCAACGGACGGGCGGTTCGGTGGTGGAGTTGCACGCGTACGCCATCGATTCCGCCTTGGACGACGCACGCGTTCGCGCGGATCTCTTGCAGGGGTTGCACCGGATCTATCCAGAGACGAAGGACGCGGTCATCCTCGAAGAGCGGTACTTGCGGCGACAGGACTGCCCTTCGTTTGCGCCCGGAAGTCATGCAACGCGTCCACGGGTTCAAACGGACACGGACAACGTTGTGTTGGCAGGTGACTACGTGCGGATGGATGCACCGAACGCGCTCATGGAGCGCGCGGTGGCGTCGGGTTTTGCCGCGGCGAACGAGTTGTTGGGACGCGTTGTGCAGCCGGTGCACCGTGCTTCGGCGCGCGGGTTGTTGTCCCGGTTTGCTCGCGTGGTTTGATCATTCGCCGTCGTACGCGGCTTGATCGACGATCACACTCGGTTCGGGTTCTTCGATCTCCTGCACTTCTTCGATCGTTCCCTCGATCCGAATTCTCGGCTGCGGTGCTTCAACGGCTGTTTCGATCGCGCGACACACCTGCAACGCGACGTCGCGGACCACGTGTTCGAGCAACACAACACGCTCACCGGTTCGCAGCGACGCCACGACACCAAAGCGGTTTTGCTCGTAGTGCGATGTTCCCGGAGGCACGTACCGCATTCCCTGCCACTCGACATCCACCCACTCGATGTCCTGTAGCAGGAGCGTCCTTGTCTGCTTCTCTCGCGTGAGGTGCAACATGCGGCCGTCCATCCGCACACTGAGCTCCGGTCGACCGCGTTTGATCTGGTGCAGCAAACCAGACACCGCCACGACGATGCTGAAGAACGCGCCGTATGCCGGGTCGCCCGTTCCCGGAGGGCTCAGGATCATGAACACGAAAAATCCGAGAGTACCCGCGGCCGCAACCGCATATCCGATCGGAGGCGGACGTGGCGCAGAAAAGATCTGCGTTGTGTGCGCGACGTCGCGGTAGGTCGCCGGTTGTTGCTCCTGGCGTCCATCGAGGTCGTTGCCATCCCAGGGCGCCCACAGATTCCGTTCCACGAGTGCTTCGACAAACGGCGTCCACATGCCGTCGAACGCGGTTTGGTCCGCGAGCCAAGCGCGCAATCGTGAGCGCGAAACCACACCACTGGTGGGTGGTTCACGCTGCGCGTACAAGTCGACGAGACGAAGCACCTCTTCCTCCCGGCTCACGCTGGGCATAGTAGTCCCGTTACGCTTCCGTTGCTTGTTCGCGTTCGAGGATTTCGTCTGCTGCGACGTGAGACTTCGCTTTCGCAACGCGCACCTTGGCGTGGTTTGCGGCTTCGAGTTGCTTCGCTTCCAACATCGCGGCTTCGACAGCGCGGCAGAAGGCGATGGCATCGTCGCTCGTGAGCACGGATCCGAGACGAAGCAACATCCCGTCATGACGACGAAGCAGCACTCGATGTCGCGCTTGGCCAAACGTGAGCATCTGGTGGGGGTTACGCACACCCGGTTCGATCTCACGCTGATCTTCAAGGAAGACGTCCACCCAGTCGACGTCGCTCGAGGCGATCTCGTGCTGCAATTGTCCCCCCGAAAAGATGCGCAGCATGTGTCCGCTTCGACGAACTTCCATGTTCTTCCGCCTGTGCAGCAGCTGCGTGAGTGCGACTAGGGCAGCGACACCGGCAAGCACCGCACCCGCAACCCACTTTGAAATGAAAAAGCATCCAACCGCGAAGCACAACAGGCTGCGCGCGACGAGATGGCGAGGTTGTTTGGCTCTAACCTCTGCTTCTAACGTGGGGGGAGGCGTTTGCTTTGGAGCTTCACGATAGCCGTGGCGTTGCTTCGGCTCTTCGGCTGCGGTCTCTAAAACGGGTGCGTCCGCTCCTAGCCACGGCGACCACAAGTCGAGCTGAACCAGCTTTGCGACAAACGCTCCCCAGTCTTTGTCGTTCCCGCCATGTTGTTGATACCAGCTACGCATTCGCGAGCGGGAGATCACGCCACTCGGAGGTGGAGGTCGTCGCGCAAAACGCGTGACCAGTTCGTTGAGAAGTGCGATCCGGCTCATCGCTGCTGCTGACGTTGCTCGACTTCGGCTGCCAGATCTTCGATCTCGGCGTGAAGCTTGGCGTCGTCGACGCGCACTTTCGGACGATTCGCACGCGTAAGTTCGTTCGCCTCGATCATCGCAGACTCCACCGACCGACAAAGTGCGATCGCGGCGTCTTCAGTCAAGCGATGGTCCAGCAAAACCAGCTCTCCATCCTTACGCCGGACGATGACCATGTGCTTTTGATCGATCCACATCCGGCGAAACGGGTTGGGCTCGCCGGGTTCGATCTCTTGATCTTCGCAACTGATCACGTCGACCCACTCGATCGCACTGACCGGAACCTCACACGCGTGGCGTCCACGACGAACTCGCACCGTGCCCGCGCCGAGTTCAACGTTCTCGCGCTGCAGTCCGCGGATCAGACGCGTGACGAAGAAGTACGTCGCAGGAACGGCCAGCATGAGGCCACACGCGCGCGTCTCGGTGTAGAGGATGATGCCGGATGCAAGAGTGACAAACGAGATCACCAACTGTGGCCAGTGCACGGGAAAGATGTGTGCATCGCGTGCGCTCGCGGCGGACGTTCGATACCCCGCGGTTTCACTGCTGCGTTCAACGGACTGCAGGTCGTGACCGTGCCACGGCCGCCAAAGCTCGCGATGCACCAACTCGCGAACAAAGGGCTGCCAGTCGTCTTCGGTGCCGCCTTGCGCAAAGAGCCACGCACGAAGTCGGGAGCGCGACACCACTCCGCTGTCGGGAGTGGGAAGCATCCCGAATCGACGCGCGAGCAGTACGACGTCGGTGTCGCTCATGCGGATCCTGTTCGGAGCGCGTAGCGTCGTTCGGCATACGCGACATCTTCGACCCAAAGCCGGGCGGCGCGTTGTTCGATCATCCTTCGAACCAGAGGCGCAAAACGTCGCGCCCATGCAAAGCCAGGTCGATCGGAAGTCGCGAGCGTGGCTTCGGTGACGACGCATCGACCCGGACCAATGGGTGTTGCGTGTGTTTCGACGACACTTCCGACACCGTCACCACCCACGATGGTCATGACGATGCTGCGACGCGTGGGACTGTGAAATGTAGCGTCGACTTCAACGCAGAAGGGTCCTGCGACGCGGTATGCGACACGCAACGTGAGCACATCGTCTTGCACGCTGAGTACATCGAGGCGCGCGAAACTGTGTGGGTGATAGTGGACGCCGTGCCAAGGATCGAGCCGGTTCGCGACGACGTCTTCGGGATCGCATTGCGCCTCGGTGTGAATCACGCCTGCGACAAACTCGGTGGGACGTGGTGTGGCGATGAGTTGTCCGGGTGCTTCATCGATCGCTTGTGCCCAGATCAACACACCATCGTCGTACGCGGGAACGCAGCGCCAAGAGCCATGGCGTTGTCCCAACCGAAGTCCGTGCCAAGGACACACCAGCTTGTCTTCAACGACGCGTCCGGTCGAGAGTTCGGCGCCCATGTGGGGGCACGCGTTCGGAGCTGCGCGCACTTCGGAACCGACGCGCCAAAGCACCAAGTCGCGACCCCGTGCGCGCATGGGTTTGTCGCGGAGTTCCGATGATGTTGCAACGACACACCAGCCGTTGGCGGAGCGTGCTTGAGCCCGTTCGGACAGAGCGTCGATCAGACCAGGGTCAGCCTGTTGCCAGTCGGGGCGGTCCGAGAGCGGAGTTGCCGGTGGCAGCGCGCGCCCGATCGACAGCAACTTACGCACGACGCTGCACCATCGCGCGCATGGCGGCACGCATGAAGGGAGTTGCCGGAAGCGAGCGCATGATCGCGAGTGCGTCGCGTGGTGAGCTCGTTTCCATGAGAAAGCGTACGAGGCGATCCGGTGGGTTGTTTCGAAACAGCCGCACAAAGAGCTCGGGCGCCCACGCGGGACGCGACTGCAGCACCTGAAGCATCACGGCGTCCATCCAGACCGCGCGTTGGTACGGCTGCGGTGTCTTGCCATGGCGAAGCGCGAGCGCGATCGAGCGCGAGTGTCGTTGGATGAAGTCGAACGCGTACCCACTGGACGGTTTAACCACGCCGCCGCCGGTTCCGATCCGAAGCGTGCCGCGTGGGCTCGGCGCCAACGGCGCAGTCGACATGGGGATGCAGCCTTGCTCTTCGCGTTCGATCGTGAAGGGGATGTCGCCCAGCACGTGCGACAGAGCGCTATCGTCGATATCGAAGGTGTTTGGTGTGACAAAGGTGTCTTCGATCAAAGCGTAATCGGGCGCAAAGGGCAGGACGTAGACGAAGCGGATTCCGCGGTCTTGGGGAACGCGAAAGTCCATGAGCATTGCGACCTGGTCATCAAATACGGGTCGCTCTGTGCGCACGAAGAACCCGCGGAAGTGTTGGCGCAGCCCGTCGCGAACCGGGGTGGGTCGTGAGTCAAAGATCCACGCAGCGTTCAAGGCGCCGTTGTCTGTGTCGACGCGCCCGCTACGCACCTGTGTGACGTTGACACCTTGGCGCACGTGCACGTTGTCCGCGGCATCGAGACGTCTCCGTGCTTCGTCGTAGAACGCGTGACCTGGAATGTGAACGTAGGGATGTTGTGCGCTGCCGTGCACGCTGGGTTGGCGGTGCGCGACCATCCACTGTTGCCATCGGTGCGTGATGCAGGACTCGAAGGGATGCGAGCCCATCTGGAACCCGCACCAGGTCGGAGCGTTCGGTTTCTCGAACCTGTTCTTTTCGAGAACGTGGATCGTGCGCGTTTCGCCGACCTCAAGCAGATGGACCGCAAGACTGAGCCCCGCGCAGCCACCCCCGATGATGACGATGTCGTCGCTCATGCGACGAGCGACGCGAGCTTTTTCACGGTCTCTTCGAACGCCGATGTCTCGTCGACGCCCTGGCGAAGAAACTTCTCGATCTTGTCGATCCGGCGCAGCGCGTCGTCGAGCTTGGGATCGCTGCCCTTCTTGTAGGCACCCAGCGATACGAGATCGCGTTTGGCTTCGTACACCGCGAGGTGTTCGCGCAGACGTTGTGCCGCTTCACGATGTGCTTCGTCGCTCACCGCGGGCATCACGCGCGACAGACTTTGCAGCACGTCGATCGCCGGCCAGCGTCCACGGGAACCAAGCTGTCGATCCAAGATCACATGTCCGTCGAGAATGCCGCGAACCTCATCTGCAATCGGTTCGTCCATGTCGCCACCTTCAACGAGGACGGTGTAGAACGCGGTGATCGATCCTTTGTTGTTGCGTCCGCTTCGTTCGAGCAATCGAGGCAACGCTGCAAACACCGAAGGTGGATAGCCTCGACGAGCGGGAGGTTCGCCCGAAGCAAGGCCGACTTCGCGCCCTGCACGAGCGAAGCGGGTGACGCTATCCATCAGGAGCAACACGCGCTTGCCTTGGTCGCGAAACCATTCTGCGATCGAGGTTGCGACGTGCGCACTCTTGAGACGAATCAACGCAGGTTCGTCACTCGTTGCGCAAACCACCACGCCGCGCGCGTCCTTGAATCCTTGCAGGCTGTCGTCGATGAACTCGCGAACCTCGCGTCCACGTTCGCCGATCATGCAGACCACGAACACGTCCGCGTCTGCTTGACGTGCGATCTGTCCGAGCAGTGTGCTTTTGCCGACGCCGCTTCCGGCAAAGAGTCCGACGCGTTGACCTTGGCCGACCGTGAGAAGTGCATCGAGCGTGCGCACGCCCATCACGAGTGGGTCTTCGATGCGCGGTCGCTCCATGGGGTTTGGCGCAGGTCGCGAGACCGCCCACAGTTCACCGTCGATGGGTGGACCACCGTCGATGGGACTGCCGAGACCATCGAGGACGCGACCGAGCACCGCCTCGGAACAACGAATCGATAGCGGTTGTCCAGCAGGTCGCACCACGTCGTCGGGACCCACGCCCTCGGTGCGTCCGAGTGGCATCAAGCGAACGTCTTCGTCCAGGAAGCCAACCACTTCGGCAGGCAGGGGTGGCATGTCACGGCGGACGATCTCGACGAGTTCGCCGGTGCGGGCGCCTGGAATGGAGGCGCGGATCGAAAGACCGACGAGTGCGCGAACACGACCTTCGACCGCTACGGTTTGCGCCGCGTCGAGGCGGCCGAGTAGCGCATCGACGTCCATGCTTAATCGAAGAGCCCTTTGAGTTTGTCGAGAAAGCTGGCGCGCTGTGGATGCGTTTCGGTGCCCATCTCGTCTGCGAGGGCTTCGATCAACTTGCGTTGTTCACGCGAAATCTTCTCGGGCACCTCGACCATGATGCTGACGAGCTGATCGCCTTTGCCCATGCCGCCGTACACAGGAATACCTTTGCCGCGCAGGCGAAACACCTTGCCGCTTTGCGTGCCGGGCGGAAGCTTCATGTGCACTTTGCCTTCAAGCGTAGGTACCTCGAGTGTGGCGCCAAGTACCGCTTGAGGGAAGCTCACCGGGATTGTGCAGAGCACGTCGGCTCCGTTGCGATCGAAGAGCGGATGGTCTTTGACCAGAATCGTGATGTGCAGATCCCCCGACCCGCCGGCGGATTGTTCGCCTGCACCGCGCACCGTGCGGACCGCACCGTTGGACACACCGGCCGGGATGCGCACTTCGAGTTCCTCGTCGCCGAGGACTTTGCCGCCACCCTCGCAAGCGGTGCACGGCGTTTCGATCTTCTTGCCCGTACCACGACAGGAAGGACACTGACGCATCGTTGCGAAGATGCCGCGTTGGAAGCGGACTTCGCCGACGCCCTTGCAGCCTGGACATTGACGGACGTCCGTGCCGGGTTCGCCGCCGTTGCCGTTGCACCGTTCGCAGGTGACAGGGCGACTCACCGTGATCGTTTCGCTGGATCCCAGCGCGGCGGATTCAAAGCTGATCGGCAGATCAACTTCGATGTCTTTGCCCATGGAGCGTTGGCGTCGTCGTCGAGCGAAGAGATCTCCGAAGATGCCTTCGAGCACATCGCCGACCGATCCAAAGTCGGTGGGGTCGAACCCGCCGGGGCCTTGTCCGTCGAACGCTTGGTGTCCGAATCGGTCGTAGCGTTTGCGTTGTTCAGGGTCGCTAAGAACCCGGTACGCCTCGCTTGCTTCCTTGAACTTGTCTTCCGCGCTCGGGTCGTCTTGGTTGCGATCCGGGTGGTACTTGCGGGCGAGTTCTTTGTACGCCTTCTTGAGTTCGTCGGCGGTGGCGCTGCGCGGAACTCCGAGAACCTCGTAGTAATCGCGCTTCGTCACGGTGTGAGCATAGTGCTTCATGGCTTCTTGACCACCGCTAGAATGTGAGGATGCGGCTGGAGATTGATGATGCAGGCGCGGGCGAACGTTTGGATCGCTATTTGGTCGCGCGGGTGGAGCACATGAGCCGCGCCAAGGCCAAGAAGCTCATCGGTGCCGGTTCGGTGCGCGTCAACGGAAGGCGTGCGGCGAAAGGCGTACTCCTGCAGGCAGGGGACGTGGTGACGCTAGAGGAGTTGCCGCAGCCCACGGAGTTTCGCGCAGTGCCTGAGGATGATCCTCGGGTCGAAGTCGTGCATTGTGACGACGCGTGTGTGGTTGTGAGCAAGCCGGCTGGAATGCCTTCGCATCCGCTTGCTGCGGACGAAACGGGAACCGTGGCGAACGTGTTGGTCGCTCGATTTCCCGAGATGGCAGACGTTGGCTATTCGACGCGCGAACCTGGTTTGGTGCATCGCTTGGATACCGATACCAGTGGGCTGCTGCTTGCCGCGCGCAGTCAGGAGCACTTCAACGCATTGCGAACAAAGCTACGCGATGGGCAGATCGACAAGCGCTATTTGGCGTTGTGTGTGGGTCGCGTAGAGGCGCCGGATTCGATTACGACACCGATTGCGCGCAAAGACGCGAAGCGGATGCGGGTGTGTCGTGATGCGATCGAGTTAGAGCGGTACCAAGGTCAGGCCGCGCGAACGGAGATCCTTTCGGCGAAGCATCTGAAGGACGAGCGATCGTTGGTTGAGGTGCGAGCCCGCTCCGCGCGACGACATCAGGTGCGCGTGCATCTTGCGTCGATCGGTCATCCCTTGGTGGGCGACGTGTTGTACGGAGGACCTGCCGAGTTGGAGCATCACGCGTTGCACGCGAGCGCGATGTACTTCGACAACTTGGAGATCCGCACGAAAGCCCCGCCCTGGGCGGACTCACCAAAACGGTAGGAGAAGGCAAAAGGTTCAGTTTGGGGACAGGGTCAGATCTGACCCGAACTCCTCGAAAACCGGACCCGTTTTCCCACGATCGCTCGTTTCGCGAAAACGTATGGTCACATAGTTCAGTTCAGATCTGACCCTGTCCCCAAAATGACCCCCATTTGGTCGGCTCGCTTTGGGTTGGGTTGAGGCGATGGGGGCAACGCGCTATTGAACTGCATTCAATAGGAGTCTCGCGATGAAATTTCCGAAGAACATGGGGGCGGTTGTTACGGGGGCTGGCTCCGGATTGGGACGCGCGTTGGCGTTGGACTTGGCGCAACGCGGTGCTCGCATCGTGGTGTCGGATCAGCGCAAGGAGACTGCTGACGAGACGGCAACGATGGTTCGCGCACTTGGTGGCGAAGCGTGGGTTGAGGTTTGCGATGTGTCCAAGCCCGACGAGGTGATGGCGCTTGCGGAAGCAGCGGAACGTCACGTCGGTGAAGTCGATCTGCTTTGCAACAACGCAGGTGTTGGCGGTGGTGGCCCCTTTGAGACGATCGCGCTTGAAGATTGGGAGTGGATCATCGGCATCAATCTGATGGGTGTGATCTACGGGTGTAAGGCGTTCCTTCCGAAGATGCGCGAACGCAAGCACGGTTGGGTGCTGAACGTCGCGAGTGCTGCGGGACTTCTGCGCGGACCCAACATGAGTTCGTACAACGTGACCAAGGTCGCTGTGGTTGGTTTGAGCGAGACGCTCTACGCCGAGTACCGCAAAGTCGGCGTGCACGTGTCGGTGTTGTGTCCGACCTTCTTCCGCACGAACATCATGGAAGACGCACGAGGCGAAACCGATCCCCGGTTGAAGGCCATGGCCGAACGCATGATGGACAAGTCCAAGATCCAAGCCGACGGAGTGGCGAAAGCTGCGTTGGACGGTTGCGAGTCGGGCGATCTCTACGTGGTGCCGATGACAGACGGGAAGGTCATGTGGGCGATCAAGCGAATGGCGCCGCAGCGATTCCACGACCTGATCGGCAGCGGATTGCTGGAAAAGCTGGCGCGTTAAGGGTCCACTGATAGAGAAATCAGCTTTTTAGGGGAATTTCTGGCGCGCGGGCCGTATGAACCCGAGGGTTCAGAGGTGGCTGGCGACGACCAAAGCACGTCGGAAGAATGCGCATGGGTGAGGTGTGCGCGCGACGCTTTGCGAGCGCGGATCCCTGAGGCGCAGATCCAGTCGTTTCTGCAGTACCTCGAAGAGTTTCCAACCGGTTTGCACAACCGACGTGCGGCCGAAGCGGTTGAGCGACTCTTGTATCTCGTTGGCGACTCGACGGAGCGGGCCAAACTGGAGACTCGGTTGCGTTCGCTTCGCGACGCGGTGATGCCGCCGCTCGAACCCGACACCTGGGAAGACGAGTAAACCCTGGGGACAGGTAAACTGGTTTACCGAGCGTCCGAAAGCGTCACGATTTCGAGGCTCGTGGAGTCGAATTCGTAGAGAGGCACGGTATACGAGTTTACCTGTCCCCAGGGTTTACTCTGAACGGCCAGCGTGGGTGCTCGCTTGGATCGGGATCGATTTCGAAAAGCACGTCCTCGCGGATCACTTCCATGGTGGGAACGCGTAACCACATCCGGATGGTTTGCTCACCTCGTTGAACAGCGATCGAAACCCGATGTCGCGGCTCCAAGGTTCCGATCGACCGGCCTAGAAGGTCGAGGTTCTCCAAACGTTGTCCACGTACGTGGGTGATCACGTCGCCGGGTCGTAAAGGACCTGGTGAACGAACCACGGTTGGTGGAGTGCCTTCCACCGTTGCACCGCGGAAGAATCGACGAATGGACGGCGCGTCGTACACGGGCACGACGTGCGCGACGATGCGTGCATTGAGATGGCTTAAACACAGGTCGACGTCGATAACTTCGCGTCGGTCACCCCACGCTGAGAGGTTTTCGGACGGGTTTTGACGGGCGATATCGACGCAGAAGCTGGCCCAGAACGCGCCGGCTTGATCCTGATGAATTGGGATCCCTGTGTTGGCTCGGTGCGCAACGTAGTTGTCGACCAGGCGATCCACTCCGCCAGGTTTGCGAAGAGCGAGTTGATAGGTTGCCCACGCGTCGCGTGCCCAAGGCTCGGCTTCGGGAAGAAGTAGTGTTCCGAGGATCCGAACGCGCGCTTCCCAAAGTGATTCGACGACTGTGATCGAACCGACCTCGTGCGGTGAGCCTTCAAGAAAGCTGTGTTGTCCTTCGCTCAAGTGAAGTTCGAGGGATTGCAGCCAGTGCACGACTGCGTTGTCCCCACGTAGGCGGACACGGCGTTGTCCGACCTCGAACTCGGTCCAGGATCCGCGTGGATAGAAGAGTGCATTGCGAATGTCCGCGCGAGAATGCGTTCCTGCTTGCAAGGTGCCTTCGACGTTGGGACCGAGTTCGAGTTCGACCTCATCGCCTTCGGTTTCCGCAATGAACGGAGCGCCTGAACTCGGCGCTTCGAGGTTGGCGATTCGCACGCGCGGCGTGACCTGAGCGGATTCAGGTTCAGGTTCAGGTTGCGGATCGGGGTGTTCGACCGGCGCGGTGGCGCCTCCGCACGCGATCAGAAACACCGTAAGAAACCGGCCAAATCGGAGCAGGTTCGGGTCCGCACGGACTACGTCCCCACACGGACCTCGTTGTTCGCGAGTTGGCAACCTGGGATCAACTACCACGAAGCGGTTGGTTGAGCGCTTTTTGCGTCGCTTTGCGCGCAGCCCAAAACGCGTCGCGTCCGGCGTCGAGTTTGTACGGGTTCACGCGCGGGAGATCCTCGATCACGATCGCTTCGAGTCCGCGTCGCTGCGGAAGGTCGTTGACGTTGGATCCGCGATACCAGGAACGTGACACAAGATGGTGGTAGAGCACGCGTCCTTCGGAAGGTGCTCCAAGCAAACCAGGTCGGTCGGCGATGCCGCCGTCCAAGTACGCGCGTCGCTTCAGGCGGACAGGTTGGAACAAACCGGGAAGTGCGCACGATGCGGCAATTGCTTCGGCAAGCGGTCCGCGATCCAACACGCGCGTACGTCGACCGAAAACATCAAACACGCTGGGTCGAAACGGTGTAGGGCAGTCGTCGATCTTGGCGACGGGCAAGGTTGCGCGGAGTCGTTCTCGAAAGAGCTTTCCGCGCAGCAGTCCAAAACCGGGTGCGGGGTCCCAGAAGTCTTGGCGGCGAAGTTCGAAGAAGGTGTCTTGGATTGCCTGTGGATCGAGGCCCGATGCCCAGCAACCGCCGACCAGCGCACCGGCGCTCGATCCTGAGATCTGGGTTGGGCGAAAGCCTTCTTCGTCGAGCACGCTGACCACACCTGCGTGTGCAAAGAACCCGAAGAACCCGCTGGAGAGTGCGAGCGCAAACGGACCTTCGTCGAGCCATTCGCGAAGCGTCGGCATCCCTCAAGACATAGTCGATGCGGTGCTGCGAACAACGCGTTGTTGTGATTTCGGATACTTCGCGGGCATGGGTCGGTTCATTAATGAACCTGTCCCCATAATTTACACTTGGCGGACGCGTGGTTGCTTTGTGGGTGGTGGTTTCGTGCCGAGCAAGAGTGCCACGTCACTGGGCAGCAACACGCGTGGCGTTCGAAGTGAGGCTGCGAGTTTGCCTGGTTTGAGCGTGAGCCCGAGAAAGCTGTCGAACTGAAGTTGTTTGAGATCCTTCTTCGGCACGTGGCGAATCGGCATCTGCACCTGCTCACCGACGAAACCTTGTGCGGTCTTCTTGGGGCTGAGCAGAACAGTCAGAACCCACAGTTTGTCCGCTCGCACAGTCGCAACGACCAAGTCGCCATGACCATCGAGCCGGTTCCGGAGCGCTTCGCTCTTGCTCGGATAGGTGTCGAGTTCGACGGTGTCGCCGACCTTCGGTGTTCGACCGTTCCCGAGCTTCTCGAAATCGGTGGACCGAAGAAGCGCGAGAACGGTTCGATGCCGATAGGTGTGCACTACGGGAAGATGCCGCGCTCTTTGTAGGCACGTCCGAGTTTGTCGAGTGCCAAGGCGTACGCTGCAATTCGCTGCGGGACTTTGTGGGAGTTCGCGAAGTACTCCACGCGTCGGTACGCGGACTTGATCGCCTTTTCGAGTCGCTCGTCGACCTTCTCGAGGTCCCAGCTCTCCGAACGCAGGTTCTGAACCCACTCGTAGTAGCTGACGGTCACACCTCCGGAGTTTGCAAGAACATCCGGAATCACCGCGATGCCGCGATCGAGGAGAACCTTTTCACCATCTGGCGTGCACGGACCGTTGGCGCCTTCAGCGACCAGCTTCACACCCTTGAGCATCTGCGCTTCGGCAACGCCAACTTGGTTTTCGAGTGCAGCGGGGATGAAGAGATCGGCTTCGGTGGAGAAGAACTCTTCGCGGGTGATCTCCTCGCCGCCGGCATAGCCATCGATGCTTCCGTGCTCCGCGCACCACTTGGAAAGCTTGTGTGGGTTGAAGCCTTCGTCGTTGCGGCGATACCCGGTGTGGTCACCCACGGCGACAACCGAGACACCGAGCTTGCCCAAGAGGAGCGCGGCATGACTGCCCACGTTTCCGAAGCCCTGGATGATTGCGGTCTTGCCTTCGAGCTCGAATCGGTTGTCCGACGCCCACTCGGTGATGCAGTGAACCACGCCTTGGGCCGTGGCTTTCACGCGACCGTGGCTTCCGCCGCAGGTCAGCGTTTTGCCTGTGACAACAGCGCGCTGCGCGTTCTTCGCCGCGGACTCGGCTTGGTTCATGTAGGTGTCCATGATCCACACCATGAACTGCGAGTTGGTGCCCATGTCCGGCGCAGGGATGTCGTAGGCGGGGCCAATGTTGCTGCCCAACGCGTGGGTGAAGCGACGCGTGATGCGCATCAACTCGTCTTGCGAGTACTTGGTCACATCAACCTTCACGCCGCCTTTTGCGCCGCCGAAGGGAATGTCCATCAATGCGCCCTTCCACGTCATCATCGTGGCGAGTGCTTTGAGGTCGTCCAGCGAAACCGTTTGGTGGAAACGAAGTCCACCCTTGTACGGTCCCAACAAGTTGTTGTGCTGAATGCGGTAGCCCTTGAAGAGCTTCATCGACCCGTCATCGAGTCGAACCGGAAAGTGAACGATCAACTCGTTCTTGGGTTGCGCGAGCATGTCGCGCACGTGTTGCGGCAAGCCAACGAGGTCTGCAGCGACATCCAAGTAGCCCTGGATGACTTTAAAGAACTCGTATTTCTCGCCTTCACCCAGATCGAACGAACCCGAAACCGACGTGCTCATGCCCCTGTGGTTCGCATTGCCAGACGGGCTCGTCAACAACGCGACGCGTCACAATTGGATGACGCGTGAGGTGGCTCTAAGGGGTGGCCAAACGCACTTGGATCAGAAGCAGAGCTGACCCTGAATTGGTTCGGAGCACCCGTGTGGTGAGCAAACAAAATGGCTCCGGAGGAGCGACCCAGAAAACGTTTCTGGAGTTCGAAAACAGCTGACCAGATGGGGGTTCAGTTTGGGGACAGGTTCAGATCTGAACTGAACTATGTGGCCATATGTTTGGGGCTTGTTGCGTGATCTCGGGAGTTCTGGGGTTGTTATTGGAGGAGTTCGGGTCAGATCTGACCCTGTCCCCAAACTGAACCCCTTCCAACTTTGGTTGAGGTTGCTCTCGATTGGGTGACGGGTTGGCTTGGTAGGCTCTTTGGATGGTTGGAGTCGACGAACTACGAGCCTGCTGGAAAAGCGTGCTGAGAACGTCGAGCTGGTTCGCCATCCTCCTCTGAGCGAGGCGGATGTCGCCGCGTTGGAGGCGGACTACGGTGCGCTCCCGAAAGCGTACCGAGACATCCTCACTGAAATCGGTTCGTTTGAAGACGACTGTGGGTTCCAGCTGACCACTCCAAGCGACTTCACAGGCGCAGGCGAGTTGCCTGTCGCGATGGAAGAAGTCGAGGCGTTCGGTCGTGACTTCGAACAATGGTGCGAAGGCCGCGACGATCTCTTTCTGCTGGGCCTCCAGACACGGCGATCGAGAAGCGCTTTCCGGTCGACATGATGGCGCGCTTCGACCGCTACCACGGCTCTCCCGGACTTGTGCGCATCGCTCAACTCGATGGGGTGTGTGGAGACCTCTTTGTTGTCGTTGCTGGCCCGACGAAAGGCACGGTGTGGTTCGCCGGCGACGTCGGAGTGCATCCAGAGGTCACCATTCGCGACGGTCAGATCGTCCCCCACGACGTGCTCAGCTGGGCGGTGTCATTCAACCGACTCTGAGGTCGGGAAGCGGTTACTTGCGAGCGAAACGTTCGGAGGCTCGGTAATCGGGTTTACCTGTCCCCAGGGTTTACTCAGCGCAGCGGAAGAATGAACGTCACGTAGAGGTACACGGCGGCTCCGGTGAACATCAGCGCGTCGGAGCGATCGAGGAGACCTCCGTGACCCGGCATGATGTTGCCGCTGTCTTTGACACCCGTGGCTCGCTTCAACAGAGACTCGAGTAGATCTCCGGCCTGACCCAGCGCGGCTGCAACACCGCCAAGGATGATTCCATCCAAAAGCGGAAGCGTGTCGCTGAGCATTGTCTGTTGAAGCACTGCGGCACCGGCCATCGCGGCGACCAGTCCGCCGATCGAACCTTCAATGGTCTTCTTGGGCGAGAGCTCAGAGAGCTTGTGCTTTCCAAATGCACGACCCGCGAAGTACGCACCGGTGTCGCTTAGGAACGCAGAGAACATCGCAAGCAGCACCCACGCACCGCCATGGTCGTACTGATGAGTCAGCGCCAAACAGCTGAGGCTGCCGCCGATGTACACGGGACCGCCCATCAACCAGCCGACGCGCTGCGCACCTTGTTCGATCGGTCGCGGTGAAAGAAGTCCAGCGACCAGTCCGCCGATCGCGAGAACCACAAACGTTCCTGGAAGTGCAGCGGGGTGCTGCACGAACAAGAACATCGCGAACACACCCAAGGTAGCGACCACGCCGTAGATGCGCGCCGACCAGGAATCGGGCACAGCCATGCGCATCAACTCGTCGGCACAGATCGCGATCCAGATCGCACCAAAGATCTGAAAACCGATCTTCGGCGCCCACAAGAGCAACCAGATGACGAGCGGGATCAGCGGGAGCGCCGACGCAAAGCGCAGGGCGGTGCTCCCAAGTTTCTTCTTGGGGGCGGGCTCGGCAGTCTCCTCGCTCATTCGGCGGGGAGGATGTCTCGCTCGAGCGTCCGGGTCGAGCTGTCGTCCTGCACGTCGTCCGAATCGGCACGGCCAAAACGGCGATCGCGGCCCTGAAACGCAGCGATTGCTTCGTAAAGATCGCTTTCGTCGAAGTCGGGCCAGAGCCGATCGGTGAAGTAGAACTCTGCGTAGGCAGCGCTCCACAACAGGAAATTCGAGATACGTTGCTCGCCGCCGGTGCGGATCAGTAGGTCGACGGTTCCCACAGCAGCTGAAGGAATCAGCGCTTCGAGAGTCGCCTCGTCGATCTGATCGGGCTCGAGTTTGCCTTCGCGAACCTGACGCGAAACCGCACGTGCCGCGTCGATGATCTCTTCGCGACCGCCGTAGCTCAACGCAAGCGTGAGCGTCATACCGGTGTTGTGCTTGGTGTCGTCCATCAAGGGCGCGAGCACGTCGTGCACCATGCGCGGCAACTTCTCGATGCGACCCACGGTGCGCAGTCGGATGCCGTTGTCCATCAGCTCGTCGCGTTCGCTGATGAGGTAGTCGCGGAGCAACTCCATCAACGCGCTCACTTCGATGCCGGGACGAAACCAGTTCTGTTCGCTAAACGCGTAGAGCGTGAGCGCTTCAACACCAAGACGACGTGCAGCGCGAACGATGCTGCGAACCGAGTTGCTTCCCTCGCGATGACCTGCGCTGCGCGCTTGGCCTTGCGCCTGCGCCCAACGCCCGTTGCCGTCCATGATGATGGCGACGTGACGCGGCAAACGCTGTAGATCGATCAAAGGCACGGCAGGTTTCTGCAACACGCTGAGGTGTATGCATCATGGACGCGGTGCACGCTTGTCATGCTTCCGCCACAGACTAAAATGGCTTTTCAAAACATTGATATGAGTCAACAGTGGCGCTCAACGTCATGTTCATGGCACATCGCTGGGTGCTTCCATCAAACCGCAAGAAGCCTTATGAGTGTAGTTGGTGGCTAAAGACTTTTACGAGTCGTTGGGTGTGTCCAAAGACGCGTCAGCTGATGCGATCAAGAAGGCGTACCGCCAACTCGCGAAGGAGCTCCATCCCGATCGCAACCCCGGCGACAAGGCGGCCGAGGATCGTTTCAAGGAAGTCTCGAACGCGTACTCGGTGCTCAGCGATCCGAAGAAGCGGGCGCTCTACGACGAGTTTGGCGAGCCTGGCTTGCGTGAGGGATTTGATCCGGAAGTGGCGCGTGCTCGAGCAGCGGGTGGCGCGTTCGACTTCGGCGGGTTCAGTGGCGGTAGTGGCTTCGGAGGGTTCGGATTTGATCTGAACGATCTCTTTCGTGCTCAGCCACGAGGTGCTCGACAACAGGCCAAGCCCAAGGATGTCGAGGCGCAGATCCGACTCACGTTCTTGGATGCTCTTCGTGGGGGTGAGCACGAACTCACGCTGCATGAACGGACAGGCCCGCGCTCTTTGAAGGTGAGGTTGCCGGCTGGAGTCCGGGATGGTGAGCGAGTCCGACTTCGAGGGCAGGGTGCCTCGCTCGGCAAGATCAAGGGCGACCTGATCCTCAACGTGAAGGTTCTGACCGACGAGCGGTTTTGGTACGACGGCGGCGAGCTGCATCTGTTGCTTCCGGTCCGACCCTTGGAGGCGTTTGAAGGTGCCAAGGTGCCGATCTCCACGCCGGGCGGAAGGGTCTCGATCAAGCTTCCGAAACGAGCGAGCAACGGGACCAAACTTCGGTTGAGAGGGAAGGGTGCTCAACGCGGCAAGAAGCCAGGCGATCTGATTGTCCATGTGGAAGTGGTGCTGCCAACCAGCGATGCTGCCGAGAGTGCAACTCGAGCATTGGATGAAGCTCTGGGAGCGGAAGATGTGCGAGGTGGGTTGCCTCGCTTTGAGACCTAAGATCGGTTGACGAAGTCGCAGGCGCGTTTCACGTGAAACCAGGCGCATGGCGAACCTCGAAGATGATCTTCAAGAGCGACTGGAGCGATGGCGAGCTCGCGGACTCGAACGCCAACTTCGTGTGCTCGAAGGCTCAGGTCCGGTCGTGCGCTGGGACCGCCAGAGCTATCTGAACTTCTGCTCCAACGACTACCTCGGGCTTGGAAGCGATCCTCGTCTCCAGGTGGCTGCGATGGCTGGCAGTGGGGCTTCGCGACTGATCACAGGCACGATTGAGGCACATCAAGGCCTCGAGCACGACTTGGCAGACTTGGTCCAGATGCCTGCTGCCTTGGTGTTTTCATCAGGCTATTCGGCAAACGTTGGAACCATTTCAGCCCTTGTCGGCAAGGGCGATCATGTCTTTTCAGACCGGTTGAACCACGCCAGTTTGATCGATGGGATGCGCCTCAGTGGCGCCCAGGTTCATGTCTACCGCCACAACGACACTGCACACCTTGAGGAACTCCTCTCGAAGGCATCACCAGGTCGCAAGCTGGTGGTCACCGACTCTCTGTTCTCGATGGATGGAGACTCGGCTCCGGTTTCCAGGATTCGAGCACTGTGTGACGAGCATCAAGCAAGCCTCTACGTGGATGAGGCGCATGCGCTTGGGGTGGTGGGCGAAGGCCGGGGGATTTGCGCAGCTCAAGGCGTGGTCCCGGATGTCCTGGTGGGAACGCTCGGGAAAGCGTTTGGCGCACAAGGAGCCTTCGTCGCCGGAAGTTCCAACCTGAGGAACTGGCTGATCCAGAAGGCACGCTCGTTTGTGTTTTCGACCGCACTCTCGCCCATGGTTGTGGCTGCAGTTGCTGCGGCGTTGCACGTGGAACGGGAAGAGAAATGGCGGCGTGAAACGGTGATTCGCTACGCCGATGCGATTCGCGAGGCTGTTGGTGCGACTGGCGAGGGCGCGATCATCCCAGTTCACTACGGTTCGAATGAGGCTGCTTTGGGAGCTGCTCAGAAGCTCTTAGACCAAGGCATCCTCGCCTCGGCGATTCGCCCACCGACGGTTCCTGAGGGGACTGCCAGGATTCGAATCACCCCGATGGCGACCCACTCTGAGGCGCAGATCGCCCAACTTCTCGAGGCGCTTCGGGGCTGAACTCCGAGGCGTTTTTGCCCGCTCGCACAGAGCCAGGTACCAAGATCGCTTGGTTTTCCAGGGTCTTCGCAGGTCCATCTCCTGCACATACCCACGCATGGAAAACGAGATGGAGGTGCTGGTTCGAGGGAGAAGGCGCTCGCGATTGGCGTTGGTGGCGTTTGGTGCAGCGATGATTGCGCCTGCTCTTTGTGGCTACCTCTTTGGTGTCGACGGGTTCCTTTGCGCTGCCTTCGGGATCCCGACGGCTGCGATCTGCCTGTCCGCGATTCGTGGTGGCGGTGGAAGCTCGCGCAACCTCAAGAGCTGGCCTCGTTCGGGAGGTTGAAACTCAAAGACCAGATCGACATGAGCGTGTTTTCGGATGCTCGCCGAGAGAGGTTCATCATGACGACGATCGTCTCGGTGTTCTTGTCGCTGTTTGTCGGTGTCCTGATCTTCGCTTCAGTTTGGTAACTGGGCAATCTCGCTGGTGTTCGGGCTATTCGGTCCGATCGGATACCGACTTGTTCAAGACGTCGCCGACCAAGACCTTCCTACGCCAACGCCACGATCTCAGGTGGGACAACCCGGCTCTTCCAGCCCATTCGAAACACCGGCACATCCAAGCGCTCGGCGAGGATCGTCAGGTTCGAATCCTGGCTCGGATCACTTTGCTCGGTGGTGTTGAGAACCACCGCCTTCAAGGGCAGCCCTCGCTTCTCGAGTGACTCCACCGCCGTAAACGTGTGCGACTGAACCCCCAGCTGATCGGCGGCGACCAACACCACAGAGTCAAACTTCCCAACGGCCCAATCCGCGATATCGAGTTCCGCAGTCACCGGCACAAGCGGTCCACCGGCACCCTCAACCAACACTCGCTGAGGTCGGTTATCGGGCACCGTCACGCGTTCGATCTCGGGCATGGTTTGACGTGGAACCGCCACATGGGTTCCACGCAGTTCATCGATCCGCTGGTCGATCGCGGCCAAGTCCGGAGGTGCTTCGCCTGCCTTGGTTGCTGCCCAAGGCGCCACGGGAAGCCGTGCTCGATAGAACCCTTCGAGGTTCACCAAGTGCGGCATCCGACACGCTTGAGCGAGCGCGATCGCATCCCGAGGATCCGGATCGCATCCCGTCTCGAAAGGCTTCACCGCGAGCACCGAGTGACCCTGCGCGAGCCATGCTTCCACCAGCGCAACACCGAACCACGTCTTGCCAACGTCGGTGCCGGTTCCAGTGACGAAGAGCACTAGCTAAACGCAGCCAGCCCGGTGATGTCTTGGCCCACGATCAAGGTGTGAATGTCGTGGGTGCCTTCGTAGGTGAAGACGGTCTCGAGGTTCATCATGTGCCGGCCGATCGGGTACTCGTACATGATGCCGTTGCCGCCCAAGACGTCGCGAGCCATGCGCGCGATCTCGAGTGCATGAAAGACGTTGTTGCGCTTCGCGAGACTGATCTGCGCCGGACGCACTTTGCCGGCTTCCTTGAGTCGTCCCAGTCGCAACGTGAGCCACTGCGCTTTGGTGATCTCCGAAACCATGTGCACCAACTTGTTCTGCACCAACTGGAACCCGGCGATCGGACGATCGAACTGCACTCGATCCTTGGCGTAACTCAACGCGGTCTCGTAGCAGTTGCTCGCCGCGCCAATCACGCCCCAACAAATACCGTATCGAGCTTGAGACAGGCAGCTGAGCGGATTTCGCATCCCAGCCACGTTCGGAAGCAACGCGTCCTCGCCAACTTCGACGTTCTCCAACACCAACTCGCTGGTCACCGACGCACGAAGCGAGAACTTGTCCTCGATCTTGAGCGCCTGAAAACCCTTCGTGTCGGTCGGCACGATGAAGCCGTGAACGCGCCCATCAAGCTTCGCCCAGATGATAGCGATATCAGCGATGTTGCCGTTGGTGATCCAGCGCTTCGCACCGTTGATGCGATAGCCGCCGTCGATCTTCTCAGCCTTGGTGATCATCCCTGTCGGGTTCGATCCAAAGTCCGGCTCCGTCAGACCAAAGCACCCGATGATTTCGCCCTTGGTCATGCCCGGCAGATAGCGCTCCTTTTGCGCCTCGGATCCAAAGGCATGAATCGGATACATGCACAGCGCGCCCTGCACAGAGCAGAACGATCGGATTCCCGAGTCACAGCGCTCGAGTTCCTGCATCGCCAGGCCGTATGCGACGTCGCCCATTCCGGGACATCCGTAGCCTTCCAGGTTGGAGCCGAGCAGACCCATTTCGGCGAACTCCGGGATCAGTTCCATCGGGAAGGTTCCGTCCTGGTAGTGCTTCGCAACGATCGGCATCAGCCGCTTGTTCACGAACGCGCGAACGTTGTCGCGGACCAGTCGTTCTTCGTCTCGAAGCTCGTCGTTCAACCCGTAGAAATCGGTGCTCATGGCGGGGATCTGGCAGCAAACCGGCCCGCGAGCCATGCGCAAGCGCACCCGTTGAGAATATCTGGCGTCAAGCTACGTACCCTCGGTCATGAAGTGGCTCCTCACGTTTGCTCTGCTCTTTCCAACCGCGTTTGCGAGCGCTCAAGATGCACGCACACCGCGAGTTCGAGCTGGAACGACGGAAGTTCACGGCGGACTCTCCCCTGCTGTCGTGCGACGGGTGATCCGACGGCATCGCAACGAGGTTCGCTACTGCTACGAGTCGGCACTCAACCAAGCGCCTGATCTGGAAGGTCGCCTTGTGCTTCAGTTTGTGATCAACGAACACGGACGAGTCGCAAGTGCAGCGATCGCGAGCGGCTCAACCCTCGCCGACAATCGCGTTCGAGAGTGTGTTCGTCGCGCTGCGGCACGCTGGACGTTCCCCGCCCCAGAAGGAGGTGCGGAAGTTCGTGTCACCTATCCCTACGTCCTGAGCAGTACCGCCCAGACAGCTCGCCAACGTGATCGACAAGTCGCACAGAATGCAGGCCTTCTCGCTGCGATGAGTGACAACGTGGGAGTTCGTGTCCAGCAACTTCCCGAGGGACTTGATCGCGCGGACACCTCGCGTCGCGTCGGGGGTCTAAACGAACGCGCTGGGCGGTGTGTGGGGGACGCACAGCACGTCTGGAACTTCGATCTCGTCGTTCGAAGAAATGGCCGCGTGCGAAGTGTGACCGCGCAAGACCCGCCGGGTGATCAAGCACGGACAACGCGATGTCTGACTCGGATGCTCAGAACGCTTCGTGTGGCGCGTCGACGCGAAGGAGGCGACCTCACATTGAAAGTTCGGGTGGCTCGTCCTTCGACCTACCTGTTGGGTGCATTTGGCTCGACGACTGCGGCGGATGCACTGGGCTCGCTGCAAGGTTCATCGGAGGGAAGCAACTATGGGTTCGGCGGCCTTGGCCTGAGCGGAACCGGACGCGGTGGTGGCGGAACCGGCGAAGGCACGATCGGCTTGGGTAACCTCAGCCGGTTTGGAAACGGGAGTCGGCGACTGGCGCAGATTCGCATGGGGCGTCCCCAAGTCAGTCCAGGTCTCTCCCCGGAAATCATTCGGCGCGTGTTGCGACGTCACGTCAGAGAACTTCGTCAGTGCTACGAACAAGAGCTCAGCAACGACGCAGATCTCGAGGGCCGTCTTGTTCTCGAGATGGTGATCGATCCCCAAGGTCGCGTGTCGAGCGCCAGTGTCGCGGACAGCTCCACGCTCACCAACAGCGCGGTTCAAACCTGTGTTGCGCACGGTGCCGCTCGATGGGCGTTTCCCGCTCCTGACGGTGGAGCCCAGGTTCGCGTCACCTATCCCATCGTGTTTTCGCCGCCAACGCCTGCGAACGCGAACACCAACATGACGACCATGGGTCAGGTTGCGGCAGGTGAAACGCAAGTGCGCGGAAGCCTTGCTCGGGAGGTGATCCAGCGCGTGATTCGCCGCAACCTCAACCAAGCCCGTTACTGCTACGAACGTGCGCTCGCGAGTCAGCCGGATCTCGCAGGCCGCGTGAGCGTGCGCTTCATCATCAGCCCAACCGGAGCCGTCCAAACGGCGCAGGTGCAGAGCGACACGATGCAGGATCCCAGTGTCGGAAGGTGTTTGGTCAACGCGTTGCGTCGCTGGCGCTTTCCCGAACCGCAAGGCGGAGGAATCGTGATTGTGACCTACCCCTTCATGTTTCGTCCGGGCTGATGTCCAGCTCGCACGCACTACTGTTCGTTCTACTGTCCGCGCAGGTTTCGTTCGCGCAGGAGCTGCACGTCGATGTCGATCCACTTCCCGTCGCGCTGCAGTCAAGCGAGAACGAGAGCCAGATTGCGGCACTCACCGAGTTCACTCGTGAGTGCGTGGGCGCTTCGCAATCACGCTGGGTGTTTGACATCGTGATCTTGTCGACAGGTCACCTTGGCTGGCTGCTCAACGATCCCGACACTGAGGAGACGCGTTGTTTGCAAAGAGCCCTTCGGAGTTTTCGGCTGAATCGTTCGCCTGGTGATGCCGAGACGATTCGACTTCGCGTGCGACCATCCGCGCTTCGTATCCCTGCGCCCTATGCGACGCGTGGCGCCGTGCAGCCGCGTCTCTTTCGTGGCCGATTGCCCCACACGCGACCCAACGATCGGCCTATTTCACACCGTGTTGAACGCGATGTCGTGAGGGTTGTGAGGACACCGCGGCCGATCGTTGGTCCTCTCGACGGCAAGACGATCAGTCGGGTTTTGCACCAACACTGGCAAGCGATTCGTCGGTGCTACGAGGTTGAACCGCGCGAAGTCGATATTGAGTTTCAGGTGAATGCGGGTCGCGTCACCGTCGCCCGCGTCATCGCTCCCACCGGCGCGCTCGCTGCATGCGTCGTCGACGAGATTCGAACCTGGCAGTTTCCGGCAACCGCTGAGCCCATCCGTGTTCGGCATGCGTACGTGTTCGCTACCAACGCAACACCCCATCGCTGAATCGAAGCCGGCGAACGCGTCTTCGCCGGACGTTGCGCACGCTGCCACCGATCCCAATCGCAAGCGCGATGATCGACCCGAGCGTGAAGATGTTGGCGACCGTCCAATACACGTGTTCGTGACAACGACCTCGTTCGAACGAGTCTTCGAGTCCGATCTGGCAGCCCAGTGGAGCAAGCCAGGTCACAAGCGACGCCCCGACACCGAGAAGACCAACGGCCCATCCAAAGCCAGCACGACGTCGACCTTCACGTTGGTCACATGAACTCGAGCCGAAGTTCGGCAGCCCGTCCCACTCTGGATTGAGGACGTTCTGTTTGGGCAAGAGCCAGAGTCGAACTCAGCAGGGAACACAAAACGAGGATCGGAAGAAATCGCATGCAGCGAGGGTTTGCATGAGCCGTACCTGCCTGAAATTACTGCGAAAACAATTCCGGCCGTGTGGCCAGAGTGCACACTCTGTGGACGAAGCGCCTCAGCAGCCAAACATGCGACACACGAGTTGCGTCAATCAAAGCGCTGGCTATATTCGGCGTTCCTCGGGGCTGTAGCTCAGCTGGGAGAGCGCATGAATCGCACTCATGAGGTCAGGGGTTCGATCCCCCTTAGCTCCACCGAAAAGGCCGCGCACAAGAGCGCGGCCTTTTTCTTTTGGGCGACTTTTTCTGGCGGCTAGAGGTGGATACCTCCTGCGATCTCAATTCGCTGACCGTTCACCCAACCCATGTCTTCGGACAACAACGCAGCTGCAGCGCGGCCGACGTCATCGGGCACACCCACACGACCGAGCGCGGTTTGCGACGCGATCATCCCGTTGAGCTCCTGGTTGTCCCGAACCACGCCACCGCCAAAATCGGTTTCGATGGCACCCGGCGCGATGGAGTTCACTCGAATACGTCTCGCACCCAACTCGATAGCCATGTAACGCGTCAACGAATCGATCGCCGCCTTGAGTGCGCCGTACACCGCGTACCCAGCCATTGAAAACCGCGCGAGCCCACTCGACACCATCAACACGTTTCCGCCATCGGCCAACATGGGCAGCATCTTCTGCGTCAGGAAGAACACGCTCTTGAAGTGCACGTTCACCAACGCGTCGAACTGCTCTTCGTTCGTGTCTGCGATGGTCGCGTAGATGCCCATCCCCGCGTTGTTCACCAAGTGATCGATTCGGTCTGCGTTCCACTTCGCCAACACGCTCTTCACGCTGGACACAAACGCGTCCAATCCAGCGATGTCCTCCGCATCGAAACGCAACGCTGCAGCTTTGCGTCCCTTCTTCTCCAACTCGGCCACGACGGCATGCGCAGCCTCCTCATTGGAGCGGTACGTCAGGATCACGTCGGTTCCCCGATCCGCCAGCTGCTCTGCGATGTTCTTCCCAAGTCCGCGGCTTCCGCCGGTAATCAGTGCAATCGTCATCTGCAAAATCTCCTTGAACACTGATGTATTGATTCATAGACAAGCTATAAAGGCCGAGTTGGAGAACGTATTGTTCTATATCTCAGAACAATGGAATTGCTCCAATCCCTGCGAGTGTTTCGTCGCGTCGCCGAGCTTTCGAGCTTCACCCAAGCCGCTGACGCGTTGAGTCTTCCAAAGTCACGCGTGTCGACAATCGTGCGCGACCTGGAAGCCGAACTCGGCGTGCGGCTCTTTCATCGCACCACCCGTCGTGTCCATCTCACGCACGAAGGCATCGCGCTGCAGGAGCGTGCGCGTGACCTGCTCAGTGACGCCGATGACGTCCGCTCGATGTTCCAATCCGGATCCTCGCTGCGCGGTTCGATTCGCGTTGACATGCCCATCGGCGTTGCACGCAACGTCATCATTCCGTGCCTGCACGAGTTCATGGACGCCCATCCGCACGTCGACGTGGAACTCAGCAGCACGGACCGTCGCGTCGACCTGATCAAAGAGGGATTCGACTGCATCATGCGCGTGGGCGATCTCGATACCGAGTCGTTGATCGCACGCCGACTGGGATGGTTCCCGATGGGCAACTTCGTCTCTGCGACCTACGCTGACCACCACGGCGTGCCGACTTCAATCGACGAGCTGAACCAACATCGAATGGTGCACTACGCGCTGAGTTTTGGAGGCACTCCCTACGGATTCGAGGACGGCGACGACACGATCGCGATGCAGGGTCGGATCACGGTGAGCGACTCGGAGGCCTACCTCGCTTCGTGCTTGGCTGGGATGGGCATCATCCAAGCTCCCGACATTGGCCGCATTCGCGAGCTCGCGGATCTGGGAACCTTGGTGCGTGTGCTCCCCAACCACGTTGCCGAGCCCATGCCGGTATCGCTGCTCTACGCACGTCGAAATCCCTCCAAACGCGTCCGAGCATTCATGGACTGGCTTGCAGCGACCATGGAGCCGCATCTTGACGCGGTTGGACCATAGCGCCGAGCAAAACAGCTCGCTCGATGTGGTTGCTGATCAATCGCGACCGAAGATCGAGTTCGCCGAACTGGTCTACTCCCTGCGATAACAAGTGGCCGGGATGCGAAGGGAGCAGGGAATGCAGCAAGCCTTGAGGTGGATTGCGATCGCGGGACTACTTTCACTCGGCGCGTGTCAGCCCAAACCATGGGAGGCGTGTGACGACCTCGTCATGGCGTTTGGTGACTCGGTGGAGCGCTGCGGGTTCGACCGCGAAATCAATGAGTCCGAGTTCGAAGCTGGCGCGACGATGGGGATGGGATGCAACCGCACGGACCGCATCCGGGACATCGATGACTTCTACGACGTGTGCATTCCGTTCATCGAGGGCCTGACGTGCAGCGAACTCGAAACTGGTTTCGATGTTCCGGACGAGTGCGTGGAACAGCTTCTGTTTGAGATCTGAGCACTTTATTGCGACAGCTCAGGCGTTCTAACGTCGTTCGTACATGAGACACGCTTTGATCCTCTCGTTTCTCCTGGTGGCCTGCGGCGACGACGATGTTGCAGACTCCGGAACACGCGACACCGGCACCGATGCACAAGAGACCGATTCGGGTGCAGACATGGACGCGACTCTCGACGACTCGGGAGCCGACGACGCTGGAGCCGACGACGCTGGGGACGACGACGCCGGGGACGAAGACGCTGGCGCAGACGATGCTGGAGCAGATGGCGGCGAAGTCGATGGCGGGACAGACGCGGGTCCCGACACGCCGTTGACCTGCGAGGGTATCGCCAGCGGTGAAGTGTGTTGTCCCTCAACCTGCGGAGAATGCGGCGGTGTCGGCTGCGACATGCGACCGGGTGGAGCTGCCAGTTGCTGCTTTATCGACGTGCTCTACTCCGAGCGAAGCTGTCGCGACAATCCGCCGCCTTGCGTGTTGCTGGAGGATCCGCCCGACGATCCCTGCACCGGAATTCGTGCAGGCTCGATCTGCTGCGAAGCAGCGTGCGGTGCGTGTGGCGGTCCTGGCTGCGACACGCGTCCTGGCGGCCCCGACGCGTGTTGTGGGAGCAACATCCGCGAGTCGGGTCGCGACTGTGCGACCGACGCACCGCCATGTGTCGTGAGCGTGCCCTGATCACGCACCCCAGTGCAGGTTGAAACCCAACAGCGCACCGGGGTTGAACCGCTTGGTGTAGGGCACGTAGGTGAAGGTCGGTGTGATCTGGATGCCGCCCGACACAAACCCGTCGTGGGTGAAGAACATCATTTCGTGAATCCAGCGAAAGCGAACGCCCCACCACGTGAATCGTCCGTTGTCGGTATCGTTGGCTTCGCGCGCATGAACCAAGTCCACGCCTAGACCCAGACCCATCCGAGGAAACGTGGCGCTGTGCATCGAGAGCGCCACGCCCGCGGTTGTCTCGATTCCGTGGATACGATCGGAGGCTTCGTCGCGACCGATCGATGCAGCCGAGATCTGCCCGTCCAAACGCAACCAGTGCTTTAGATAGTTGCCGAGCGTAATCATCAAGCCACCGCCGTAGAACGCCCGCACTCCTTGGGCCCCAAACGGCTCTCCATCGCCGGTTTGGGTGGTACGCGGTGTTCCGATCGCACCCATCCAAACGCCTAGCATCCACGGAGAATCCGAACGCACTTCGCGGTGCTGGTCCTTCAAGCGTTGTTGGCGTGTGCGGGGATCGTCCTCGGGTGCTGCTTGATGCTCGGCTACGATCGTGAGCGCATCGCCCACCGGATTGTGATCGGATCGCTCGTTGTCTGACTCGGATCGTTCGTTGTCTGACTCGGACGGCGATTCCGACGACTGGTTCACGGGCTCGCACACCCACCGGTTGTCTTCGGAGCCGAACTCGAAGCGTTGCGCGTGCGCTCCGTTCGCGACGAGCAGAAGTAAGCTGAGATAAGCAAAGCGCATGGATGCCGCTCAGTGCAACGCATGTGCCTCGACGTAGATCCGCCAAACCTCGCGCGCGGGATGTGCCAGTCAATGCCGCGTTTGCGTGTGATGTCGCGTCAAAAAATGTTTCTGAAAACGCGTTGAATCTTTGGATTCGAGTCGCGTCTCAACACGCTTCGCTAAAACGCACAGCCAGTCGGCAAAGGATCCCGCAAATTCGACGGCCTACGCTTGAAAGCGCCTCTCAATGGCGGCAGGCTCCCGCCACCTATGAGCCGCGTCATCAACTTCAGCCCTGGTCCCGCAACCCTTCCGCTCTCGGTGCTCGAGGAGATCCAAAAAGAGTTCCTCGACTACGGAGACTCCGGCATCGCCATGTTGGAGCACAGCCATCGCGGCAAGCAGTACGACGCGGTCCACAAAGAGACCCAAGCGCTGCTGCGCGAGCTGATGAACATCAGCGACGACTACGAAGTGCTCTTCATGCAGGGTGGTGCGAGCGGACAGTTCGCGCTGGTTCCGATGAACCTTCTCCATGGCAAGAGCGCCGACTACGTCGACACGGGCACCTGGTCGAAGAAGGCGTTCAAGGCCGCGGGTTGCTACGGAGAGCCGCGTTGGGCCGGTTCCGGCAAGGACGGCGACCTCTACGTTCGCGCCCCGATGGATCTCGACCTCAAAGATGACGCGCGCTACGTGCACCTCACCAGCAACGCCACGATCGCCGGCGTGCAGTACCACGACTTTCCCGAGACCAAGGCGCCGCTCGTCTGCGACATGTCGAGCGACATCCTGTGGCGTCCGGTCGATGTGTCGAAGTTCGGCATCATCTACGCCGGCGCGCAGAAGAACCTCGGACCGGCGGGCGTGACCATCGTCATCGCGCGCAAAGACTTCATCGCGGACTCCGCCAAGGACATCCCCGACTTCTACCGCTACCCCTTCGTCGCCGAGAAGGACTCGACGATGAACACCCCGCCCACGTTCTCGATCTACGCCGTGAACAAGGTGCTTCATTGGGTGAAGGCCAACGGTGGTGCCGAAGGCATGGAGAAGCGAAACCGCGGCAAAGCCGAAACGCTTTACGGTGCGATCGACGGCAACGCCGACTTCTTCCGTTGCCCGGTCGAGAAGGGTTCGCGCAGCGTGATGAACGTGGTGTTCCGCTTGCCGACCGAAGAGTTGGAGAAGCAGATGATTCAGCAAGCCGCGGACCACGGCATGGTGAACATCAAGGGTCACCGCAGCGTCGGCGGCATTCGCGTCAGCATCTACAACGCGCAAGAGCCGGCGCACGTGGACAAGCTTGTCGCGTTCATGAAGGACTTCGCCTCGAAGCACGGCTGATGCGTAAGGTCGTCATTCACCGCGCGGGTGGGTACGACCAGCTTCGCCTCGAAGAGCACAATGAACCTCGCCCGAGTCGCGGTGACGTTCGGATCGCTGTGCGCGCGATCGGCATCAACTACGCCGACTGCATCGTGCGTATGGGTCTGTACGAGTCCGCCAAGAAGTACGTGGGTTGGCCGATCACTCCCGGTTTTGAAGTCGCCGGTGTCGTCGATGCGCTAGGTCCCGATGTGACCGAGTTCCGTGAAGGCGACGAAGTCTTCGCAGTCACGCGTTTTGGTGGTTACGCGAGTTCCCTGGTCGTTCCGGTGCATCAAGTTCGTGGGCGGCCCGCGGCGCTTTCGATGGAACAAGCCGCGGCGTTTCCATCGGTGCATCTGACTGCGTGGTACGCGTTGCACGCGTTGGCGCATGTAACTGCAGGAGAGTCGGTGTTGGTGCACTCCGCAGCGGGTGGTGTGGGGACAGCGGCGTTGCAGCTTGCTCGTGCTGCAGGACTGAATGCGGTTGGCGTCGTGGGCGGTTCGCACAAAGTTGAAACGGTGCGTCAGCTGGGCGCGGAACCGGTCGACAAGAGTCGCGAGAACCTGTGGCGGCGTGCGAAGCGACTTGCCCCTGAAGGGTACGACGTTGTTCTCGATGCAAATGGGGTCGAAACGCTCGGACAGAGTTACGCGCATCTCGGCAAAGGCGGTCGCCTCATCATCTACGGCTTTCACACGATGTTGCCGCGTTCGTCGAAAGGCAGTCGTGGTGCGGTGCGTTGGGCCAAACTCGCGTGGGGTTGGCTGCGAACTCCGCGCTTCAATCCGCTGGCGTTGACTGGAGACAACCGCAGCGTGATGGGCTTCAACTTGAGCTACATGTTCGAGAAGAGCGCGTTGCTGGTCGAGGGGATGGACGCATTGCTGGCCGGTATCGAAGCCGGAGATCTTCAAGGTGCGCCGGTGACGACCTACCCACTGGATCGCGTTGCCGATGCACAGCGTGATCTCGAAAGCGGCCAAACGATCGGCAAGCTAGTGCTCGTGCCCTGATACTCTCGTCGGATGCGAGCGTGGTTGGTCTTTCTTGTGGCGTGCGGCAGTTCGACCCCAACGTCGGAAGAACCGGGGACCGACTTCGTTGCAGACTCCGAACGTTGTGAAACTGACGCCGAGTGCGTGATCAGCGACTTTCCTGGGTGCTGTGATTGCTGCTCGTGTTCGAGTCCCTATGCGATCCGGGCAGACGCGTTGGAAGAGCAACAACGTGCGTGCGAGTCCGAGGACTGTTCGCAGGAACACGAAGAGCAAGAGTGCGCGATTGTCGAATGCCAGGGATGCCCAACCACGCACGAAACCTTTGACGCCGTTTGCGAAGAGGGTCGTTGCGTTCGCCAGCCGGGTTAATTGTCGACACGATTGGACCCCATCAGGCCACCAAGAGGTAGAGTAGGTACGTCTATGCGCTTGGTTGCTCTTGCCTTGGTGTGTGCGTTTGCGTGCGGTGACGACGATGGTCCGCCGCCCAGTGAATGCGAGTTTCCGATGATGTTTGGGGCCGACGATCGCGAAGTTGTCATCGGAACGCTGCGCTCGGGTCCCGAGCCGATCGAAGAACGTTTCACGCCGTGGGAAGACGACAGCACCCAGAACCTCGTGTTCGGTTTTCAGGGTGGCTACATGGTCGTACCGACCGTGCGGATCAGCGCGTTACCGGATGATCCGCCTGGGCTTTGTGCCTCCGTGGTGATCGAGAACCGGTCGCTGCGTGGAAGCGTGGATATGGGCGCGGAACTCGTCCGTGAGTTGATTCCGCTGGATGGACATCTGTGGGCCGGGCCTTTCGACAATCTTCTCGCGTTCGATCTGGATGACGTCGAAGACCAAGAAGTCACGGTGACCATTACGGTGGGCACGGAGCGCTTTCGTTCGAGCGACTCTGTAGACTTCACAGCCGTGCTCGAAACCGGCGCACCGTAGTCCTGACAGACTGACAAACGCGTTGTCCGGAACGGACACGTTGACTCGCCATGCGGTTCAGATTGGGACGCGATGCTGCGAAAGTCGCGTGTTCGAAGAGTGGTACGCGCCTTGCTCTAGATGAGTGTGCTCAACCCAATGAGCGTTCTCCAAACCCATCCCAATCCCAAGCACGTGGTCGCCGGCGCGAGCGTGGCCGCGGTCCTAGCAATCGCTGGGTCCGGCCTTGCCACGCTCGCGCTGGGACCGATTAATCCTCCTGAGTGGGAAGGGTTTGATCGTGCTGTGGTCGCCAGCGACGTGGACCGCGAACCCTTGTGTCGAAACATCTTCGACGAGAGTGGCTCGCTGTGTACGACACAACCGCCTGCGCCGCCTCCGCCCGAAATGGAGTCATGTTCGGGTGGTCCGCGTTTGGTGGGGCTGGTGTTCGATGTGGACGAGGACCGATCCCTTGCGCTCTTTGACGGGTATGGACCGCGTGGGGAAGGCGACACGATCGGAACGTCGACGGTGGTTGCGATTCACGACGACGAAGCGTGGTTAGTGACGACCACCTCTCGATGTCGGTTGGGACTCTTTGATCGATCGACGCAGGAGCAAGTGACCGAGGAACCACCAGCTCCAGCGTCGCACCCGCAGACCTTGCCGCGTCGTGTGGTCGAACAGGTACTGGCTGCGCCCGAGCTGTTGGGACGAGCGCGACTCGTTCCGAGTACCGATGGGTTTCGCGTGTACGGAGTTCGGAGCAACGACTTGCTGCACCAAGTGGGCTTGCGCAACGGAGACACCTTGAAGCGGATCGGGAACCACACGATCGAAGAACCCGACGACCTGTTGCGTGCGTATAGCGACTATCGACATGCCACCTCGTTGCAAGTCGTGGTTCGAAGACGAGGCACCGATCAAACCCTGAACCTGCAAACCGAGTAGCCGGCCACTGGGGTTCTCGGGGTCTCAGTAAACCCTGGGGACAGGTAAACTGGTCTACCGGACCTCGAAGCGAATCCCCTTGTTCCAACGGGATCACCCAAGCGAGATCCACCCACCCAAACTCGAAAGGGGTTCAGATTGGGGACAGGGTCAGATCTGACCCGAACTCCCCCAGAAACGACCACAAAACCCCGCAATCACGCGAGTCGCGAAAACGTATGGTCACATAGTTCAGTTCAGATCTGACCCTGTCCCCAAACTGAACCCCCACCTGGGATCGTTACGTGAGGACTTCGTGGGTCTCGATGAACGCTTTGGTTTCGCGTTCGAACGCTTCGGCATCCTCGTGACCCAAACCAAAGAGCGCGGAGTTCACCACCCGCTTCGCACTTGGATCCGGCTCGAGGATCTCCGCGCGATGCAGCATTCCTTCCGCGGTCGCAGAGTTGTTCACCAGCACAATCGGATACGCGTCAAAGTCCAACGCAAGTTCGATCGCGCTTTCGGCAATCCACTCGTCGTGCAACCCGCGCTGTGCCTGATGAGCAGCTTCATCATGCGCAACATTCAGGTGTTGCGCGAGTCGTTCCAAACTCGCCAGCATCACTCGTACACGAACCACGGTCGGCTCGTAGCCCAACATCAACACACCGCGATCGGGTCCACCATCGATGTGCCAACGCGTGGTCTGTTGCTGATCAAAACGCATCAACGCTGCAGGCACGGTCGGCTCGTCAAAGCGCCCCGCGAGTTCAACCATCAGTCGTCGCTGGTCGCGCGAACTCGAGACAGCACCTGCAACAACGGCATAGCCATCACGCAGAAGGTCCTGAATCGGATCGTGGTTCATCGCAAAAACAAAGGGATTCGCTTCGAGGCTCGGTAAACCAGTGTACCTGTCCCCAGGGTTTACCCGCGTGTGAGTTCGCGCGCTTTACACGTGCCGCGCGAGGGTTTCCCCGGATTGCCGACGGCACGTTTCGTCCTCACCCTGGCCGCGTGAGAACACACTGCGCGCTCGCTTTGCTCGTCCTCTGGCCTCTTCACGCGGGTTCCCAGGACCGGGAACTCGAAGCTCCTCCGCCCTTCACGTTCGACGAGGTTGGCGGCACATCGGCGTTGGCGATGGAATGCAGTCCGACTCGGAACGACTCGATCACATGCGTGTTCATTCGAACGGTGTTCAACCAAGGCCCCATTCCGCCAACAACAGAGCAAGAGTCTACGCAACTCCGTACGCGGTCCGAACGTGCAGCGCGACGAACTCGACTTCTGAGCGGAGCACGTGATGCGTATCGCGAGATCTGCAGCGACGCAGACGCAACGATTCGACAACACATCGCGCGTTTGAATCGAACTCCGGCTACGCAGCATCCGAGGCGGGTGCAGACTCGTCGCGAAGCCACCGAAGATATTCGACGTTTGGTGCAAACAACCTGCGCACACCGTTGTGAATCCGACGAACAGTGCTTGGCCGCACTCGACGCAGGTCGACGCGCCATCCAGCGCCAGCACTGCTCACTGCTGCAGTCGCGACCCACCACGGTGGTGTTGGAACCCCGTCGCCGTGGTAATCGACGGTGGTGGCACGGTGTGGTGGTGAGTGACTGTGGAGCTCGAACTCGTATTCGGGTGGAAGGGAGTGGCACGCGTTGGACGTACACTCAAACCCCTCTCAGCACAGGCGAAAACTGCGGGTCGTTGCGTGTGGAGTCAGCCACGTACGCGACCAATCGCCTCCCGCTCAGCGTTCAATGTGAGCGACTCGTCGTGATGCCCAGTCTTCACGCGTCGTTTCCGCAGACTGCAAACTGAACGCACTCAAACAAGAAGCTTCAGGAGCGCTTCGCCCTCGGGACCCGACTCGAAACTCGCGCGATGCTCATCGCTCATCCCAGCCAAACGCGCATCGACCGCACTTCGTGCTTTGTCGCGAAGCTCACCGCGTCCGTCGGCTTCCAACCAACACAGCCACACAAAGAGTTGCTCCTCGGGCATCGTCGCTAGCGTCGACAAACCTTCGACGGCTTGGTGCGCCAACAACTCCGCGCGCATCGCGTTGCCCGCCGCAGCTTGTGCGCGCGCCTCAGCAGCAACACACAACGTGCGAAGCGGCGGACTCATGGACACCACTTCAGCAGCAACCTTCGCTTCGGAAATCGCGTCCTCGGCGTCGCCAGCATGAAGCGCAATACGGCTTAGATAAAAGCGCGCACCACCTTCCACGGCTGCCGCATCAATCCGCTGACCAAGTTGAAGCGCTCGATGTTGGAGACGACGCGCTTCGTCGATCTCACCGCGCAGCGCCAGTGCCCAACCCAGGTTTTGCAGTGCGTATCCCTCCACCACAGCAATGCCCAAACGTTGCGCGTCATCGACGGCATGACGAAGCTCTTCGACGGCACTATCGAGCTGCCCCACGCCAATAAATCCGTACCCCAAACGAACGCGTTGGTTGCACGCATGACGTCGGTCGCCGGCGTGATCGTAGGCGCGTACGGCAGCGGCAGTACCCTCCAAATACTGACTAATTTCGCCTACATGCAGCGCTCGCGCGGCATGCGTTGTGTGCAGCCAAGCTTCGGTTCGCGCGTCGATTCGAGTCTGTAGAACTGCGGCGGCGAGCTCATCGATTGTTTTGATCAACGCGTCGACGTGCGCCAAGTCGCCCACGCCTAATGCGTGGTGTGCAGCGCGACACAAACACACCAGCCGTTCCGCTTCGTCGCCTTCAGTTGTGGCTGCAACTTGCCCGAGTCGCTTCGCTTCATGGTGCTTGCCCAACATTCCAAGCGCGACGATCGAACCACCCACCGCGGCAAACCAACGCACCTGACCGGGTGGAAGATGCGCGATTGCGCGTGCACCCGCCTCGGCAGCTTTCTCGTAGTCGCCAGTCCACCGGCGCGCTTCGGCTTCGAGCGAAGCGAGTTCGCCAATCCGCGACGGTGGCAACTCTCCTTCGGAACCTAACGCGACATTCGTGAGCACGCCTTCGTAGTCGTTCGCGTCCAACGCTTGTGCCGCAGCTTCACAATACGACGCCGATGCACGTTCCGGCTCACCACCCAAACGATGATGATCGGCAAGAACGCGTGGATCGCGCTCGCCCGCCTGACGCAACCAACTCGCGCAGAGCCGATGCCCGAGCTGACGGTCTTCATCGGTCAACATCGCGTACGCCGCATCGCGCACCAACGTTTGTCGGAAGTGATGTTCCTCTTGTCCCGGAAGCGCACTGAGCGTTGAACGTCCGATCAACTCCTCGGACGCAAACACGGAAACCCACTGCTCTGCTTTGGGCTCGCCAGGACGCGGATTGCCCAGCAAATGCTGCATTCCAGCGGTCCAAAAGGCGTTTCCGAACACGCTCGCTGCGCGCAACGCACGACGCGCATTGCTCTCCATTCGCGCGATTCGTGCTTCAACCATGCCCAGCACGGTGTCCGGCAACGCGTCGCCCGACTCCTGTCGCACGTGCGCACGAACCAGCTCTTCCAAGAAGAACGCGTTGCCGTCTGCACGTTCGACAATACTCGACACGACATCGTCCGATGCACTTCCCAACGCGTGTCGAACGAGTTTGCTTGCCGCGCGCTTGGTCAACTTGGCGAGTCGAACCTCTTGCGCATCGCGCTCTACCCACAGATTCGGAAACACTTCGTCGATGTCATCGCGCGCCGTGCTGACGACCAAGAGTGGTGCTTCCTCGAGGTGACGTAGCAGCCCGTCCAACAACTCAACCGAGGGTCGGTCAGCGTGCTGAACGTCTTCGATAACCACCATGACCGGACGACGCGCACACTCGACGGCGAACCAATCCTCGACGGCCGCACGAACCGCATCACCCATCAGTTGAGGATCACGGCGCGCAGCCTCCAGCGCAGGGTGCACGTCATCGGCAAAGGGGATGCGTAGCAACTCCGCGATGAAGCAGGTCACGCGTCGACGTGCGTCTGCATCCACGACCAACACTTCGGCGACGCGTTGGCTCAACTTGCGCTGCTGAAGCGACAACGGCTCGCCATCCACGATGCCTGCGGCCATGCGGATCGCGGATGCCAGTGCGGCGTATGGCGAACGTGCACGCGTCGGATCTGCCCTTCCAAAAAAGAGCGAAACCTCATGCTCCATCTGCGCGATCCACTCATGGACCAAGCGCGATTTTCCACCGCCCGCAGGTGCACGCACGACGACAGCGCGAGCGACTGGCTCCTCCACGGCCTCATCGGCGATCGCGTGAAGCATGGCGAGTTCACGGCGTCGACCCACACACGGTGTTTGTTTACCGAGCAGCGTCCGATTCGCACTGCGGCGTACTCCAGGTTCCAAGTAGCGCGCGCCAGCCTCGCCTCGACGCACAAACTGATCGTCGAGTAAGCCGTGCACCATCTCGTCGATCCAGATCCGTGGTTCACGCGTCTCAGTCAGTGCAGCAACACCACGGTCGACGACACCCCCAGCAGGAAGCCGAGCGGTCAGCACACTACGACCCGCGACGAGTGCCATCGGGGCGCCGGGCCACAACTCGCGCAACGCAAGCGCCAAGCGTGCAGCCCGCATCGCTTGGTCGGTGGCAACCTCGGCACCCGAAACGGTGACCACCGCAGAACCATCCGCGAGCACATCCGCTTTGCCGCCGTGCTCACTCGCGAGTGCTTGCATACGGCCGATCAGATCTTCGGACGCGTCATCCACCTGAACCATGGTGGGCGCGGTGCCTCCGTGAAATCCCACGTCGGCCACCATCACCAAACACACCAATCGCTGTTCGGCTTTGCCGATCTTCGGGATGATGCTTTTGGGCGCCGTCGCACCGAGTTCGCCAAGGTCGTCGATCGCCTCGATCAGCTGCTGCGCATTGCCAATTCGTCGTGTTCGATCCTTCTGAAGCATCTTGCGAACCAGCCGCTCCAAGTCTGCCGGAACGTCGCCCAATACCTCGGCTAGAGGTCGCGGTTCTTCCAACAAGATCTTCGCCAACACGGCCATGGGTGTCTCACCGTCGAAGGGCCGACTTCCGGTCAACGCTTCGTAGAGAACACATCCGAGTGCGTACACATCCGTGCTTGGATCGACACCACGTTCCGCACGCGCTTGCTCTGGAGACATGTAGTGCGGTGTGCCGATGGTCGTCCCAGTCATCGTCAGCGTGTGCCCACCCAACACACTTCGTGCGATGCCAAAGTCCAGCACTTTGAGCGTGCCGTCTTTGCAGACGAACAAGTTCGCCGGCTTGATGTCGCGATGGATGATCCCTTTCTTATGCGCATGCGCGAGCGCAGTGGCGGCTTGTCGGATCAAGGGAACGGCATCGCTCGCACTCAGGACCTCGCGGATCACTCGGTGATCGAGCGTCTCTCCGTCCAACCACTCCATGGCCAACCACGCAGCGTCGACGTGCGCGTTGTGTGCGACGTAACCCACGATGTTGGGATGTTCGAGCGTGTCGAGTAAACGTGCCTCACGCGCAAAGCGAGCCAGATCCAGGTTGGCGGTACCGCGCAGAATCTTGAGCGCGACGATCTCACCAGAGACGGAATCCCTTGCGCGCCAAACCGTTCCCATCCCGCCGGCGCCGACCTCTTCGTCGAGTTCAAAGCGCTCTGCGTACATCAGGGAACCTCGATGAACGCTCCGCCGCGACGCGGATCGCCCATGCCTTCCAAGTTCTCGCCGCGCTTCATCACCGCGTGCACACCTCCGAAGAAGAATGCCCGAACCGGGAACTCATAGACATGACCAAACGCGTCGTGAAGTTGGTGCAGCGTTTCTGCGGGATCCGGTCGCTCCGCCATCTCCAACCACACGGAGTCGTTCTCCGCATGAACGCGCGGTGCGAGAACCGCTTGCTGCAACGACTCGCCCCGGATCACGCGATAGAGAACTTGCGACACCACACTGCGAATGCGGTTGGCTCCACCACTACCGAGCGCAAGCACACCCTCGGGACCGCGAACAATGCACGGCGCGATCATCGACGGCAGCGGCGAACCCGCTGGCATTCCAAAGAAGCCTTTCGGGTGCAGATCTTCTTCGCCCATGAAGTTGTTGAGTTGGATTGCGGTACCCGGAATCAAGTGACCGCAGCCTTCGCCGTTGGTCAGCGTCATGCTTGCGGCACCACCGTGCGCATCGATGACCGAGAGGTGCGTGGTCACTCCGATCTCGCTATCGAAGATCGCTTCCTTGGCCATGTGACCGGCCTTGCACGCGAGCGCGACGCGTCGCACTTCCACCGGCGCTGTAGCAGCGGGATCACCCTTCAACGCACCGGTAATGACCTCGATCATGTGTCCACCAATTCGCGGACTCGCGAGGATCTCCCAGTCGCCAAGGTGAAAGCGACGTGGCTCGACGATCTGAGGTCGTGCTGCATCGAGGTCGTCAGCCGTGAGGCAACCGCCCGCTTCGACACCAAACGCTTCAAGCATCGCTGCACGCACATGCGGTGGCGTGTCTCCATGCTCTGCAAACGCGTGCAGCACATCCACCATCGACGGCATCGGATGCTTCAAGCCAGGAGGCGGTGGTCCCTCGTTGGTCGAGTACGCCGCCATGGTGTCTGTCGACAACTGGTTGATCGGCCACAAGAGGCGGAACACTTCCGCAGACTCGGGGCTGACCGGTGCACCTTCGCGTGCAAGTGCGACCGCGGGTTCGACGATCGCGCGCAAGGGAAGCGAACCAAACTTGCGAATCGCTTCGGCAAGTCCAGGAAACGCAACCGGTGGTGCAGCGCTTCCTCGACCGACGTGAAAGCGTTGGATCGCAGATCCGAAGTCGATGTCGATGCTGACAAAGTCGCGCTTGTCGGGTGCGCCACCTAGACCGGGCGTTGCAGAAAAGAAGTCGACCACCGCATCGCCCTGGGGCATCGCGAGCGTGAGCATTCCGGCCCCACCTGCAGATGCGAGCAAGGGTTCCGCGATGAACGCAGCCAAACCACCAGCGACGATTGCGTCTGCGGCGTTGCCTCCAGCACGAAGGATCTCCGCCGCAGCGTTCGCTGTATGAGGGTTCCCCGCAGCAACAACAGCGGCCATGGACCGCCGACCATAGTGGGGCTCCGAAGAGCGATCAATCGTTGGCGTGTATCATGGTGGGATGCGGTGGTGGGTGTTGCCGTTTCTCGTCGCTTGCACGGGAAACATTGGTGGAACGGGGGGTGGCGACCGCGACGCGGGTCCCGATGACTTCGACGCGTCGGTCGAGCGCTGCGACGACGACGTGATCGAACCTCCTGCGCCTCCGGAGCGCACAGCGATCGATCTGGGTCGCGTGTATCGACGCGTGTTCCTGAGCTTGCGCGGACGTCCGCCCAACACCGATGAAGTGGCCACGTTCGCTGCGGCGTCCGACGACGCGGCGCGCAACGCAGTGATCGATTCTGCCATCGACGATGCGCTCGCTTCGGTGGAGTTCTATCGACAAGCGGTCGAGTTTGGTCATGACTGGATTCGCAACGGCGCGGCGATCAACGGCACAACCGGCGACGGATACATGGGCAACGACTCGACGCACTTGCGTCAGTGCGCATCGGACACTGCGCATCCTGACGCGTGGTTCATCGCGTCGCCCCAACTCGCGATGGACGAGTCGGTTCGCTGTACCGAAACCGATGCACCCACGCGCTCGGTCGAACCTTGGTGGGCGCCAGGCACGATGGTCACGTTGGTCGGCGATGCTGCTGCCGACGTGGACTCCGTTCTCGATAGCGAGGGTGAGGAAAGCGACTGCGGAACCGTGCTCAACGTGTACTACAGCGCGGCGAGTTCCAACGGTTGCGGATGCGGGCCCAACGCCGCGTGGTGCTACCCGGATACCGGCTTGGGCATGGCCAACGATCGTGCTGGATCGCAGCGACGCGATCTCTGGGACGAACCGGCGCGCCTGATTGCACACCTGATCTGGCACGACCGCGACCTCTCGCACACAGTCGTCTCCAACTACACGGTTGCAACCACGCGTTTGGCTGCGTGGTACTTGCGCTTCGGTCGCCAAACCGGGCTCTACAACGAAGAGCTCGACGGCAACACGACGTGGTTTCGTCCCGAAGTCGGATCGGCACCCGGCGATCCCGAACACACCGACATGAGCGACGCGGATCGTTGGCGTGAGATCCTTCCTGGTGATCTGGCGCCGCAGTTGATGGCGCTAGGCGACGAACCCACCGGCGATCTCTCGCGCACGTTCGAGTGGAACCCGGCAGACAACGCGGGGCCTGCACCCGGCATCCCGTATTCGGGTGTGCTCACGATGCCCGGCACCATGTCGTACTACCCCCGCGAGCGCGTGCGTGCTGCGCGCTTCATCGAGATCTTTGCGTGCCGATCGTTTGATCCTCCGCCACCCGACCAGGTCTTTCCTGCGATCGGTCGCGACATCGCCACAAGTGGTCCGTGCATGCATTGCCACGTGTTGATGGATCCGGTCGCGATTGCCTTTCGTCGTTGGATCTTCGGTGGTGATCCGGGATCCAACTACGTGCAGCGATCACGGCTTGCGGGCATCGGCTCGCAACCTTTGCCGATGGACCTGTTCGAGCCCGGTTTGGAGTACACACACAACGCTTGGTTTGCGGCGGGTGCTGCACGCTGGCGTGGTGAGTGGGTAGGCGACACGATCATGACGCCGATTGCCCAGTCCACGATCGATGCGGATCCGAACGCGCTCTTCTACGATTCCGCCCGAATACACGATCTTTGGTGAACACACCGACGGCACGATGGGCCCCTTGGCGTTTGGCAAGGTCTTGGTTCAGTCCGGCGAGTTCGATCGCTGCGCGACCCAGCGCATCTACGAACGCTTCGTCGGACGCGAACTCAATCCCGAACGCGAAGGTCGGTACATCCGGGAGCTCACGCAGCAGTTCGTCGAAGGCGGTCGCCAGGTGCGTCCCTTCCTTCGCGCGTTGCTGACCGCGGCGGAGTTCCGAAGCGAACCTCAAGAGTCGGTCGCGCCGGAGCCCGAACCAGAAACGGAATGCGCCACGAGCGACAACGACTTTGTGCGGCTTCGTTTGGGTCGCAACTGCGAGTCGTGTCATGGCGAAGGTGCGTCGCGTCCCTTCTTTGCGAGCTTGAGCGCATTTGAAGATCTCCTCGCGTACGACGAGCGCTTCGTGGTCGCAGGCGAACCCGAAAACAGCGAGTTGGTTCGCTTGCTCGAGGGCGAAGGCACGGGTGCCTACACGCAGATGCCCACGGTTGGTGACACGTTTGCGGATCGTGCGGACCGTGGCGAGACGCAGATCACGATGGACGAGATCCGTGACTGGATCGAAAACCTGCCTCCGCCATCCGGCGAAGCACGACCTGTTGACGAAGCGTCGGCCACGCGTCGCTTGCGCGCCAAGGAGTACATCAACGCGTTGCAGTTGGTGATCGGGCAGGAGCCAACGAGTGGCAACGAGCCTTTGCTCGACGTGAACGGAACGCCCCCGCTCGACCCGGATCTCGCCACGGGTGGAACGTTCTATTTGAACCCGCAGCGCAACCAGGTGTTTCTGATGATGGGTGGTGCGAACTACTTGCAGCAGACGCTTCCGCCTGCGGAGTGGTCGGCAACCTCGCTCTTGGCGATCACGCAGTTGGCGCAAGGCGTGTGTTCGGAAGCGATCGGGGATCGCAACGACAACATCCTTCGTCACGCCACACTGAGCGACACGCTCGCCGACAACGAAGCGGCGATTCGACAGAACATCGCCTATCTCTACGAACGCTTTTTGCACGTCGCACCGAGTGACGACGAGGTCAACGCCTTGCTCGACGACATCTACCGCCCCGCCGAAAGCACCAGTACCGAAGCCGCGTGGACGCAAGTCTGTTCGGCGTTGGCACGCGACCCCCTCTTCATCACGAACTGAGCATGGCCATGAAGAAGATCACTCGACGTTCGCTGTTGCTTGGTTCACTGGGCGCGACACAACTCGCGTTGCTCAACCGCTTCACGCGTGTGCGCGCCGCAACGCCCTCAGGACCGACCAAACTACTCGTCCTTTACGTTCCTGGTGGCGCACGTTTCCACGAGATGTTCACGCCCTTGAGCGACGCGCACATCAACCGCACCACTCCGCCGAATACCAGCGACAACAGCGAGCCTCTGTTCTTCGGTCCCGAAGACGTCATGACCTTTAGCGGCGAGTCGGGTGGCTTCGCACCGCTGCGCATGAGCTACCGCTGGAACCCTGCCGATCCTGCCGACCGCACGGGCTACACCTACACCCCGCTTGGCTACAGTTGGGTGCACCACGAACTCGGCGCAACAACAGCGGCGATCCACGGCATCGACATTGGTTCGGTTGCGCACGGAAGCGCCCAAGTTGGAGCGATGTGTGGACTCGCCGGTGGTTCGTACCGATCGCCTGCGTTGGTCAGTCTCGTCGCGCAGTTCCTCCATCAAACGTATTCGGATTCACGTCCGGTTCCGTGCGTGTCGATTCGCGCAGGCGGTCGCGGTGGCATTCCCCGTCCTGCCACCTTGCCCTCGCAATACGGACCGATGGTCTTGACCGACATCGACACAGCGCGTGGGTTGGTCGATGCATCCGACGCGGTGGATCGTTGGGTCGGTTCCGCGGGGCGTACGCCACAAGAGTTGGTGGCGCTTGGCGAAAGCGGACCTTACGCGGATCGCAGTGCAACCAACGTCGAGGCACATCTGATGCGTCGGCTCGCGGCGATCGGCGCGGGTGCTGCGGGAGAACGCCGCACCGTGTTGGAAGACATCCATCGTAACTATGCCGCGGTGAGCAACACGTTGGCGTTGGATGTTGTGTCCGCGATCGAGAGCACCACGCCCACGACGGTGATGCGGCCCGACTTCCTGTCGAGCTACCGCACCGACTACGGGTTCACGTTTGGTCTCGCGAACTACTCGATGGACATGACGCCGGCTGCCGAGTGGGTGTTGCGCTTGCTCAAGAGCAACGTGACCAGCGTGGTGTACGCGAACCTTGGCGAGTACCAGGACTACGACACGCACGGCAGCGCCACCAAGCTCGTTGGACATGGTGCGCTTCGCGGACAACTCGACATCATCGCGCGCATCCTCGGTGAGATGAAGGCTTCGCCGTCGCCGGATCGACCTGGCTGCACGCTTTACGACGACACCGTCGTGCTGATCCAAAGCGAGTTCAACCGATCGTGGGCAACCGGTCCAAGTCGCGATTCGGAAGACGGTTGGTACAACCCGGATGGGCACAACAACGTGACAAGCGTGTTGGTTTCCGGTGGTGCTGTGGCAGGCAATCGTCAGATCGGCAACTTCGACATCGACGGCATGGCGCAGTCGATCGCACTGGGTACACCCGTGGATCTGATCGGCGAAAGCGGCGAACACGAAACTCGAACGCTACGTGGTGCCGACATGATCGCGACGATCGCGAACTTGTTTGGAATGGAGCCGGGTGTCGACTTCTTCATCCCGGGTGGCTACGGGATCATCGAAGGCTTGCGCGGCTAATCGGCGCAGCATCACTGACGCTGCGGACCGGACCACACGTCGAGGATCGCGTCGTACAACCAGCGTTCGTTCACCGAAAACCGTTCCTCTTCATGGCTTTCGATATTGCTGACGATGCCGCGGACTTCGATGTCCTTGTCTCCGTCTTCGTCGAGGTCGCGAAAGCGGATGCGAGTCTCGCGCCGGCGCTCGTCTTCGTACGCGACCTCGTAGTCGTTCACGATGAAGTCGACTTGCTTTCGAAGGTCCGCGATTTCGAACACCGCCATGCGGGTGGTCTCGCGACTGTTGATGCCGCAGCTTTCCCACTCGGTGAAGGTGTAGTCCACACGCACTTCGACGCGACCATCCCCGTCAAAGTCGAGGAGCCGTGCATCGAACGCCAGCCCACTGCAGATCTTGGTCAGCTCGGCAGAGGCGATTTGCGGCGTGGAGGCGTGAACAATTCGTAGGAGGTGAAGCTGTACTTCGCCTTCTCCAGCGCACCGACACAAGTCGTCTCGGTCGTTCCCCATCGGTCGGCGATCCAATCCAGGACGTGCCTCGTTTTCCGACTCGCGGGGCTCGAGTCGACCAAAGCCAATCATCTCTTCGGGCACGTAACCCTCCACATCGACGTAGCGCGGGTCGACGGACGCAACGATGGCCAACGAGACACGATCGCGATTGTGCCGCGCACGAAAACGTCCGGCGACGCGCGCTGGCTGACCGAGGTGCTCGCGGGCCAACGCGTCGAGTTGCTCCCACGTGTCGGCGACATCGCGTGTGTCGGGCCCCCAACGTACGGAGTCGAGTGCGGGCGCCGGACCCGGAGGTCGTTGTTGCGTTGTCGGTTCTGCGCTTGGCTCGGTCGTAGGTTCGTTCTGCATCGTCGGTGCCGCCATGGTCGCCATGGTTGCTTCCATCGTCGTCGTCATGGACGTCGTTGGTGTTGCGTTTGGCGTCGGTTCGGACTCCGACCCTGAGCAACTGACTGCAACCAAACACACAAAGACCGTTGACAGTTTTGTTTGCGAACCCATCTTCTCGTGCCCCGCGCTTCGCGACCCCACCTCGGAAGCGTACACACCTATTGCCGTAACTATAACGGTCCTAAGGTAGCGACCCTCGGGCGACCGAGACTGTGAGCCAGGCTGCTGTTTGCAGGTGAGCACCTAACCCGTGCTTGCGCGCTGCGTGTTTCAACCACCCAGCGTTAACCTACGTGAGTCCTTCTCTCGAAGAAGGCCCTGGCGTGCCGACTGGCGCTTGTGAACCAAGCGTTTCAGGGAGACGGAGTGACTATCGGCTTTCGCGACTTGTGCGAAGCGCGGGTATGCTGACGTGTGCATAGCTACGTCAAGAACGTCTGCACCGTATGCAATGCCGCGTTTGTCGCAAGCTACGTGGGACGTTGCCCGCTTGACGATGGTGTTCTTCGTCGCGTCATTCGCCACGAACTCATCGGTGGCACAATTGCGCAGCGATTTGAGATTGAGCGACCGGTCTACCGCTATGAAACGGGCGACGAGTTCATCGCGATGGACCGTATGCGGCAAACGCGCGTGAACATCTGGCTCGCGCGGCACCCCCGCCAATCGTTGTCGTCGTCGATTCGCAATCCGTTTGTGCGCGAGGTTGTCGACAGCGGAATGCACGACAACCGTGTCTACGTCGTGTTCACCCACACGAAAGCGCGACCCCTTCGGGACCTCTTGCGACGCGCGAGCCTTGCGCCTGACGTGGCAGCGACTGTGTTTCGTGACGTGCTTTCAGCACTGCGTGCAGCGCATCATGTCGGCACGCACCATCTCGCGCTGCGGCCGGATCACATTTTCGTGGATGAGGACGGTCGCGCAGCGATCTGCGGGTTTGGCGATGTCGCTTCGTCAGGAATCATGTCGGTCTTTCATCCAGGACTGCACGTCCAGTTCGCCTACTCCGCTCCCGAACAACTCTTGGGGGCAGCACTGCCGGCTTCAGACGTGTACCGATTTGGTGTGTGTTTGTTCGAAGCACTGGTTGGAACACCCTTGCATCAGAACATCCAAGTCGGAGTCAGTCGTGACGCGTTCACAATGCCGGAGCACTTGTCGCTGCAGCCGTTCAAACCGGTGCTCGAGCGCGCGCTCGAAGAAGACGCGGCGCAACGTGCCACCTTGGTTGAACTTGCACAGCTTTTCCCCGAAGCCTCAACGCTAAGCAGCGAACCCGTTGCAACGTTCGATGTGGAGGAACTATCGGAGGACATTCCGCTGTTTGCACCAGTTTTGACTGCGTTGAGCCCGGATGCGCCACCCGGTCAGTTCGAGCATCCGTGGTCGCCAGGTCTTGTGCTCGATGGTGTGTTGGTGATCGAAGCACGTTTGGGTACTCGTGACGCGTATCGCGTGTACCAAGCGAGACGGCTACACGACGACGTTGAGTATCTCGTCTACGTGCCACTCGATGACCTCGATGACCATCAGATCGTGGCGATGTCAGGTTCGTTTGAAGTGCAGTTTCCCGATCAAGAAGTGGTTGCGCTCATGGCCGCCACGGAAACCGGCACACCCTATCTTGTCGCCGTCCGGCGTCAGTAAACCGCACCCGCTGCTCTCAACTCTCGTACGACGTCGCGTTGTTCGGCGATCGCACGACGAAGTCGCTGGCCCAACTTGTCACCGCGACCAGGCCGTTTCGGAAGGGTCCCAAAGAGTGCATCGAGCGCGCCTTGGAGCAGCTCCAACTCGTGGTTCATGATCATGGTTGGCGCTTCCTTCTCGATGCATCGCGCGACCATCCGGTTGCGCCGAACCAGTTCCGCGTAAAGCGCGTTGACGCCAACAAGTTTCGCGTCGTAGCGCTCGGGATCGATATCGCGTGCACCTGGAGGCAGGACCAACACGCGCGTGATCGTCGCCTCGGTCCAGGGATGGGTCAGTGGTTGCGCAAACTCGATGTGGCCAAAGCGTTCGTGGCGCAGCGATGTGCTTTCCACAACAACACCGCACTTCTCACAGACCGTGCCCCGATGCTCTTCGCCTTGGTACTTGCCGCAAAAGCAGGACAGCTCTTCCACGGGTCCAAAGATGCGCGCACAAAAGAGTCCATCACGTTCCGGTTTGCCGGTTCGTTCGTTGATCGCCCACGCGCGCTTCACTTCTCCGTGTGAGCGCTCGAGCAGTTCGTCGTCGCCGAGCCAACGCAGTGGCTTGTCGAGCAGTTCCTCGATCACGCCAAGAGGATATTCGCTCCGACCATGATCACGATGAACATCAGAAAGTTCAGCCCGATTACACCAAACTTCACAGCTCCCGGAGCCACCTCGAGAAACGTCGCAACGGTGCCTTTGTCAGGGTCGATCGGCACTTGCTTGCTGTTGAGGTAGAGACGCGCCACCAACGCACCTGGAATCGTCGCTAAGAAAGCCGCGCCGATGAAGATCCAAAGCTGCATGTCGCGAGTGTACGTGGCCAGGTTCCGGACTTCCCCTTGCAGCAACCATACGGTGTACATCGTGAACTTTCGTCGCGACTCCGCCTGCCGAGGGTGCTATCGCAACGGCCTATGACGATGGTGATCGGCATCGCGGGGGGAACCGGATCGGGCAAGACCACGATCGCGCGGAAGATCCAATCGGCGCTGCCGGTCGATCGCGTGGATCGCATCGAGCACGATAGCTACTACCGCGACCGGCCTGATCTCACGTACGAAGAGCGCTGTTCGCTCAACTTCGACCATCCGAGCTCACTCGAAACATCTCTTCTGGTGGAGCACGTGCGGAGCTTGCGCGAAGGCCAAGCGATCGACGTTCCGATGTACGACTTCGCGACGCACCGTCGCAAGCCCGAGTCTCAGCGCGTCGAATCACGACCGGTGTTGATCGTCGAGGGCATCCTCGTGTTGGCGGACAAAGCGCTGCGCGAGTTGATGGACATCAAGATCTTCGTCGACACGGATGCGGATATTCGGGCGTTTCGACGTATTCGACGCGACATCGAACACCGGGGTCGAACCTTCGAGCAGATCCGCGACCAGTACTACAAGACCGTGCGTCCGATGCACCTGCAGTTTGTCGAACCGTCGAAGCGCTGGGCGGACTTGATCATTCCCGAAGGTGGGTCGAACCAGGTCGCACTCGATATTCTGATCGCGAAGATCCACTCGATCGCGACCTGATACGCTTCGCAAATGCGCTGGCTGGTCCTCGTCGCTTTTGCCATCCCGTCCATCGCAGCGGCTGACGCTGTACCGGCAAACTACATGGCACCCGATTGCCCAGCACGGACATGCCCTCCGGCGACGACGCTGAGTGGAGGGGGTCACGGAAGTTGTCCGGTCGGTTGTTCGCCCTCGCAACGAACATGTGAAACCGACGCGGACTGCAATACCGGTGGCGTGACCGGTTCGGAGTGCGTCGATGTCCGTTGGTGCATCGTTCGCCGACACACGTCGCGATTGGCGGATGTTCCGTTCGTGGAGGGCGAGCCGGATGCCGCGGGCAATTGCGCCGAAGGGGAACCACAGATCGCGAAGCTGTGCACGTACCCGCCGCGGCAGCGAAGCACGCCTGCCACGTCGTCGTCTGCGTCTGACTCGTCCAGCGGGTGTTCCGCGGCCGGGACTGGCACCGGGGCCTTGTGGATGCTTGTCGCGTTGCTGCGACGTCGGCGCTAAGCCTCTTCGGAGTCTGACGTCGAAGCCGACGCTGTGGCTTCTTCCTCGTCCTCTTCCGAGTCCTCTTCGTCTTCGTCGGGCAGCAAGCTCTCGGGGATCTCCAACAAGCGTTCGTTGCCGTCGGCGACTTCTTCTTCCACCAAGAAGTAGCCGTTCACGCCGCGCTTCCAGGTCTGCTTCACGGTGGTGTCGTGAAGGATCATCGTGCTGTGGTCGTACCAACGAACTTGCACCAGCGACGTTGCACGCTCGCGACCTTCACCGACCTCGACACCCATGATCTCGGAATCCGCGATTTGGAAATCGCGATGCCAACTGTGGTGCGTCATGCGGAACTGATTGCGGTACCGCGCCTCAACGCGTTGTTGTGCGAGATCGAAACGGTTCCAGCGGCACTCGTCGTTGAGTCCCACGACCGAGTCGCGAAGCGTCTCCTCCGCGCTCATGTTGTTGAACACGCAGCCGGAGACGAGGGCCGCAACGAGAACGAGAACCTGGCGCATGCGCCCACCCTACGGAGGCACGATCAGGCGGGCAAAAAATCCGCGGGTGGAGCTATTCGACGGGCTCGACGCAGATCAAACGACCCGTTGCGCGATCGGCCAAAAACAACCCGTGTTCGTCCGGCGAGAACGCCAACATATCGCCGCTGAACTCGGTCAGTGTGAGTCCAACCGCAAAGGGAGTCGCGCCGGTCGCAGGCGTGATGTGGAAGAGCTGTCCGGTGTCCCAGCTCGCGGCGTAGGCACCGGCTTCGAAGCTGCCTCGACCGGACGCGATCTTCACTGCGTGAATTCCGGTTAGACCACCGACAATGGGCGAGCCGGCTTCTCCGTTGGGCATCATGCGGGTGATGGTGTCGTCGCCGGTAAACCCACCGCCGTTGGGACGACACGCGAGCAGACCTCCACCGACAATGTTGTCGATGTCGAAGACAAGTCCTTGGATACCGGTGACGTTCGAAAACGCCATCCCCGATCCATCTTGCGTGTACACACCCCAGTCGTCGCGTGTTGCGGTCGAGTCCGTGTCGCCTGCAACGTAAAGCCCCTGCGGATAGCCCGATCCTGCGGGAGCGAACGCAAGTCCGTAGATGTCATCGAGCCCCGGTCCCGGTCCCGCGAGAAACGACTCGACCGAACCGTCGTCGAGCAACCTCCACAAGATGCTGTCGTCATCTCCGTCGGTTCCTTTGTCCGCGACATAGAGCTGCTGCGAACCAAAGCGTGCATCGGCGTCGTAGATGATCGTTGTGAGCAAGTCGGCGGGGGTTGGCCAGGTTGCACCCTCGCTGAAGACCGCCACCGACCCGTCTTGGATGTTCACGGTGCGCACGACGTTTTGCGCCGGTGTTTCGCCTTGGCTGACGACGTAGAGCAAGTCGTTGTAACCGAAGGTCAGTGCAACTGGTTCCCCGAGACCTTCAGCAACGATGACCGCGCGCAAACCGATGTCTTCAGGAGACCACTCCGGCACAGCCGGGAAGTCGCCGCACGAGAAGTCGCAATTCGAATCGCCGACGCAGTTCGTGTCGTAGCAATCGATGTCTCCGTCGCCGTCGTCGTCGATCGCGTTGGAGCAAATCTCGACACTCAGTACCGCATCGACGGCGCCGTCCGCGCCTGCGTCGGGATTGAAGAAACCGTCGTCGTCAGCACAAGCGACGAGAAAGCAGAGGCTGATCAGGGCGCGCATCTCAGGCGAGCATACGCGCATCTAGTCGCGCGGACCGGGAGGATCCAGATCGTAGGGTCGCTCTAGACCCACAACGCGATACTGACCGGCGCCCACTTGGTAGAGGTGCACGCGTGCCACGCGTGGGTCGTCGTCGTCGGCTCCGTACAAACCGGCAACATCAATGATCCAGTACGCGGGGTCGTCCTCGCTCGCATCCGCCGTTGGCAGTTGCACACACACATCGGCCGGACGTCGTCGCGTCATGACCTCGATCTCAGTGGGCTCGAGTTGGTCACCGCCTGCATGTCGCCATGCCCGTGCCCAGTAGGGTCGCTCTTCCCACTCCACGATGCCGGATGACACCGCGAGATCGCGCAGACACATCTTGGTTCCGTCCGACGTCAGACGTGGCCAGGTCAGAGGCGAAAGTTCGCGCAACCAGTGATCGAGAATCCGTCGATGTCGACCCGTCAAAATGCGGATCAACTCGTCATGCGTGACCTGGTTTTGAAGCTGCGCTTCGTCGACCACGGCTTCGATCATTTCAGGTGTGAAGTTCGCGAGGATGCGACCCATCCAGGCGTTGTCGCGATCGCTCGCTTTGAGGAATGCAGGGTTCGGGTAACCCGGTCGCCAACGATCCGGTTCGAAGTACCAATCGTCGAAGTAACCCAGCACGTCGCCACTAGCGCCCTTGCGCATGCGGTTCCACGGACGCGGGATCATGCCCAAGGTCACGAAGTCGGCGATCAAGGTGCGCAGATCAAAGTAGCTCGCATGACCCAGTCGACGACTGATTCCGTCCCAGGCCCACTGGCTTCCGAACGAGTCGCCAAAGTCGATGTAGTTGTGACGCACGTAGCCGCGTTCGTTCTCGTCGGTAATCCACATCGAGAGCGTGTTTTGTTCGCGTGCATCGAAGTGGTTGATCCATGACGCGATCACGTAGCCGCCGCGCAGCTCGCGACGATCCTCGTGCGGAACCACGTCGTTGGGATCGTCGCTTCGCGTGGATTCGTAGCGCCAGGGACCCAGAGGTCGTCCCGGCAAGAAACGACTCGCGGCTGCACGCATCCGACCATCGGGTAGTCGCGGCGCGCGATCGAACATGGGTTGAATCATCTCCATGGTCATCGGCTGGTCTTCGCCGTTGATCTCGACCTCGGCCTCGGGATCGACCTGAAGAATGTCCTCCGTGAAGAACACGATGCGGTTGCACGGCGTGTAGTAGCCAGCCGCGTGGTACATGAGCGAGCCCATGATGTCGGCGGCGGTTGCGCGTTCCGGATCGCTGCGCCCGTCGAACTTCAGGAGGAACTTGCGGCCCTCGGCGTCTTCCATGATGAAGCCGGGGTTGGCGCCGTTGGGTTTGGCGCTGGTGATGGTCCAGGAGCTGGTCGGATCGAGAGGAGGTTCATCGCACGATCCTTGAACCACTTCTTCGAGAGTCATCTCGCGTCGGCTCAAACGGTTTTCGAACCAGCTGGAGTCCGGGACTTCGTCCATCGCGTTGACGTTGGTGGCTTCGCCGGCGGGGTCGACTTGGAAGAAGCGCGACATCGGACGGAAGAGCATTTGGTCGGCGCCGTCCCACGCGAAGGGCGAGAAGTACTCGTCGGGCATCGGCAGGAAGGTTCGGAAGTCGCCGTCGTCGCGCCACATCGGTTCGGCCATGGGGAAGCGGCGGATGTCCGAAGCGCAGCCGGTTACGAGGAGGAGAATTGCAAAACCTCGCAATAACGCGCCCTTTGACGGCAGGTTCGGGTCCGGACGGACTACGTCCCCACACGGACCTATCGGTTTAGAACTCACGGGTGCCTCCGAAGAGTATGCGGACGCTTTCCACGTTGGGGCCGTTTTCAAACGTGTTGGTTCCAAAGCCCACGAGGAATTCGAAGAAGTGGTCGCGCTGCGACACGCCGGCAAGGCCGACGCCGAAACTCAAGCGCTGATCGCCGAGTGAGAAGTTTTCAAAACGTCCGTCGTACACGTTGCCGACTGCGACGTGCAGCGTTCCATCCAGCCAGTTCCAAACCGGCCAGTGATAGTCGACCAGGAGCACAGCGTGGCTTTGTCCTGAAAGGAAGTTGCCCACGAAGCCGCGCATCGGTCCGTTGCTGCTCAGCACGGGTAGCTCGGTAAACGGAGTCTCACCGGCAAACGCGTTCGACACTGCTGCACCGAGATGCACTCCGATGACATGTTGGTAGCCCGTGATGTCCCAGAACGCGGCGATCGATCCAGCGTAGTTCATGAACATGAGATCGCTGGGTGACTCGGGATCGAATCCCAGCATGTACTCGCCGGTGATGCGGATGCCGTTGCCTGGAGCCGGACGCGAAGGCCGTGTGTCGATAGTCAGTCGAGTCCGCTGCCGAATGATCGAGATGCCCTCTTCGAACCCCGGGGGTAGCTCGCTAATCGCAAGGGCAGGGTCGAGGTCAGGACTGGGATTGTCGATGACCTGCTGAATGGTGTCGCGACCCTGCGTGCGTTCGCCGAACTGCCGGTTCCGATAGCCGAGTTCCACAGTGAAACTCGACTGTCGCCACAAGCGCGCTGAGATGCGTGCCGTGGCGTCGTAGTTGGTCCAACTGAAGCGCGACCGGTTGTCGTCGTTGGCCTGCGATCCGAGTCCGAAGTACAGCCCGTCGGGTCGCGTGATAGCGCGCGTGCCGATCTGAAACTCCCACGCTCCACTCTTGGGTCCGTAGCGGTATGCGAGCGCACCGCTGAGCCATCGCGCGCCACCGATGTTGAACCCCGCGCGTATCCGATGCCCCTCGGAGATGAAGTCGTTCCATCGAAAGTACACACCGGCGTTGGGACGGAATCCAAAGTCGAATGAGAACGTCGGTGCGAGTGCGATGTTGTTCGATGGACCAAACGTGAAGAACTGAACCACCTTGTCGGGGATCTGACTTTCTTCTGCGTTGGTGACCAAGAAGCCGAGCGGGCGCCGAAGGATGAACTCGGTGACCAACCAGACCGGCGCCAACAAGATGCGCGGGATCCAAAGCAAGCGACGTCCCGCAGTCGGTCGTGCGTCCTCACGACCGTCGTAGTCGGGAAGCTCGCGCTCTTCGATGTCCGGTTCGTCGAGCTCGGTTTCTTCCTCGTCGACCTGTTCGGTTGGATCGACGGGCGCAGTCGTGCGCGATGCTGCTGGTTGAGCAGCAGCGATCGATGCGACCAGAAGCATCCCCACAGTAAGCGTCGCGCGCATTCGCGCCGACCATATCAACGCGTCTGGCTTCTGACGAGGCGAGGATCGTGGCGCGTCTGGCGAATCAGTTCCGGAAGCCGTCGTAGGTCGCAAGAGCAGGCACGATCCAACCCGAAAACAAGCCGGCGATCACACCGGCGAGGACGTCGCTCAGGTGATGGCGACCGGCGAGTACACGCAGCAGCCCGGTGACGATGGCGAACGAAGTGGTGCTCGCACACGCGAGTCGATCGATTGGGTCGCCAAAGATCTCCAGATGTCGATGGTTGACGCAGGTCAGCGCCGCGCCCGTAAACGCGAACGCGGTGTGCCCACTGATGAAGCTGCGGTTGGCGCTTCGGCCCTCGCCCGGACGACTTCGTCGAAACGTGTGCTTGGAGATCGCCACCAACAACGCCGTGATGCCGTACGAACGAACGTTGATCGCAGCGACTTCGCCGCCAATCGTCGAATCCTGCGTGTACGCAAACGCAGGCGAGAAGGTGAAGCTCGGTGCAAGCGCGAGGAGACCGGTGATGTCGCTTGCAAGCCCTGCTCGAGAACGCGCCTCCGGTGTCGCCAACTGCATTCCATCGGCGACGCGATCGAGCGGGCCCATTCCGTCCCAGCGCGGTTCTGGCGTTTCCAGTCCTGCTGCGATCTGAAGCGACACCAGCAAACCACCCACGCCGAGCATCCAGTCAATCGACTGCGCGTCGCGGTAATCGTCGTCCCACGTGAGTTGCGCACTGGCGCTCGAACTCAGCAACAGCCACGAAAATAGGGCGATCCGCGCTGTCACAGCGCAATCCTAGTGTGGAGGGCATCCAGGGGGCACCGAAAGCGTAGGCTAGGTTCACCCTTGACACTGCTCAGATGTTCAGCATATTGGATTGGAGGTGCCAAACGTGATCCCGACAGCCAAAACTAGCTCACGTTGCCCTGCAGGTCGCCCTGCATGCGACGCGCAAGTTGAAGGCGCGGGCGGCACCTGGTCGCAGCACGTTCCTGTGGGCCGCATCAGCGAGCTCACCGGAGGTGGCGCGGTCAGTCGCACCACGCTTGCAATCTCGCTTGTGGCGACGGCTCAGAGCCAGGGAGAGACCTGTGCGTGGGTGCAAAGCGTCCACAGCCCAGATCTCTTCGCTCCGGACTTGGAGCAAGCTGGAGTCGATCTCGAGGCTCTGCCCATCGTGCGGGTCCCTGCGCTGATGCGCGAGGTGCTCAAGGCGTCCGAGCTGCTGCTTCGTTCCGGTGGCTTTGGCGTCGTGGTCGTGGACTTGAGCACGGCCTCCGCGCGGGTTCCCATGGCTGCGCTGGCGCGACTCCAAGGATTGGCGCGAGAACATCAAGCGCGCTTGGTCTTCCTGACGCCGGCTGCCGAAGTCGCGTTGGGTTCGCCGGTGAGTGTTCGTGTTCGTCCGGAGCGTTCGCGTGCAAGCGCGGGGTTCTTGGTCGAGCCGAATCTGCTTCGTGACAAAGCGGGGGTGGGTGGTTTCGATCCCCAGGCTTTTGCAGCTCCGCTCGACGCGTCGCTTTTGGATCGCGTTGTGGAGTTCCCGTCAGGACGCCGCGTGATCCACGAGTTGCATGAACCCGAGACGATCGATGAGATCGTGGATGTTCCGGCGAACGATCAAGATGACTCTGAGCTTGGGGGCGCGCATCGTGTTGCGCGCGCGAGCTGAGCGATCCGCCTGCGTCGCACTCAACGAGCTACCGATCCAACTTTTGCGGCGCAAGCGTCCGCAGTGGAAGGGCAAGCCCGTTGCGGTCGCCGCAGACGAGTCTCCCGAAGCACCGCTTACGCACCTGAGTCGTGAAGCGCGTGCAGCCGGCCTGCGTCGGGGTTTGCGACAAGGTGCAGCGCGAAGTTTGGTGCTCGATCTGTGCACCGGTGTGGTGAGCGAAGACGAACTTCGAGCCGCCGAGAACGAACTGTGTGCGGGGCTGCGTGCATTTTCGCCGCGCGTTGAGTTGGAGCGTCGCTTTGACGGTGCGTTCTTCATCGACCCCAACGGCCTGGGTCCGATTTACGGCGGGATGCGCGCGTGGGCCGAAACGGTGCACCAGTACTTGCGCGCACGCGGGTTGAGCGCATCGGTGGTTGTGGGCTTTCAACGCTATCGCAGCTTGGTTGTGGCACGGCGAAAGTTTGGTGCGTTGGTGCTGCCAAGTGCGGATGCCGAACGGCGCGAGAGCGACGGCGTCACGCTGCGCGATCTGCGTATCGACGAGTCGCTTTGCGATCCGCTGGCGATGTTGGGTGTGCTCACACTCGGCGACTTTCTCCGACTTCCCGCGGGTGAACTCGAAACCCGTTTTGGTCGCGACGCTGCGGAGCTTCACGCGTTGTTCAGCGAAGACCGGCAGCTTCCGATGCAGCCGCGTCAGTTCGTGCCGCCTCGTCGGATCGTGCGTGCGGTCGATCCGCCCGTGGCAAACCTCGATCCACTCGTGGCTCAAGTCGAAGTTGGGTTGCAGGACCTGCTTCGTGATCTCGAAGGTCGTGGCGAACGGCTTCGCAGCCTGACCATCACGCTCAAGCTCGAGAAGTACGGCGTTGAAACCAAACTCGACGAAGATGCCCGAACGCGAAGCGAGCGGATTGAGCCGGCGATTCCGACGCGCGAACTCGAGACGTTGATGGAGTTGGTTCGACTGCGTTTGGCGCGGCACCAACTTCCGGCGCCGGCCGAAGCGATCGTGCTTGAAGCCGAAGGTGCGCCGCTTGGCGACGAGCAGCTGATGACTCCGGATGCGCAACCGCAGCGCGATCCGGTGGCAGCGTCGCGTGCTTTTGCTCGATTGCGTGCACTCTACGGCCCTCGAGCCGTGTCGACTGCTCAGGTTCGCGAAGCGCATCTCCCCGAGGCGCGTTACCGAATGGTTCCGCTCGAGTCGCTGAAGCGATCGGCCAAGCGCGCGAGCAAAGCCAAGTCGCCTTCCGATCCCGCGCACCAAACGTTGCTCAAGGAACGCAAAGGCAAGCTCAAGCTCGTGGGTACAGCCTCGCGTCGCGAACGGCCCACGCGTCTTCAGCGTCGTGTGCATGCCCCGCGCGCGGTCGAAACCGATGAACGCGGTGCACCGCGTTTGCCGGGTTGCGTACGAATGCTCTTTGGGCCGCAACGCGTTGCCGGTGGTTGGTGGGGCGCAGCCGCAAAGTCGACGCAACGCGACTACTACTACGCCGAAGTCGAAGACGGGACGCTCTACTGGGTCTTCTTCGATGCACGTCGCGGTCGTTGGTTCGTTCAAGGGTACGTGGACTAACCAGGAACGAAGTGAGTGCGTACGTTCCGCTGTGGGTGAAGAGTCATCACAGCTTCTTGGAGGGTGCGAGTAGCCCCGAAGAGCTGGTCGACGCCGCGATCCACCTCGGACTTGATTCGATTGCTCTGACCGATCGCAACGGCGTCTACGGACTTGCACGCGCATACATCCACGCACGAGAAAAACCACTTCGAGTCATTGCGGGAACCGAGTTGTCGCTGAGGCAACCCGGGCTGGATGCGCGTGTCCTCATCCTGCCCACTGACCGCGAAGCGTATGCGCGCATGTGCAAGTTGGTGTCGTTGGCGCACACCCGCGGCGACAAAGGCGACGCGTGGGCCGATGCCGCCGAAGTGGAAGCGCACGCGAAAGGATGCGTGTTGCTTACGCCCGATTACGACGCGTTGGAACCGCTGCAGCACACCGAGCTCTACGCCTACTGCGCACGTCACTTGGGTCCGGGTGAGCGCGAGTACGAACGCGAACTCCGTGACGAAGCGCGACGCGTGGGTGCTGGAGCCGTGGGTGGAAACGAAGTGCTCTACCACCACAAGGGCCGGCGCGATCTGCAGGATGTCGCGGCGTGTGTGCGCGCGGGCGTGTCGCTGCGAGAAGCGGGCCGGGTGTTGCGTGGAAACGCCGAGCATCACTTGGTGCCGGCCGATGCGATGCACTCGCGCTTCGAGGACGCACCCGAGTTGCTGGCCATGTCCATCGCGATCGCTGAACGCTGCACGTTTGGCTTGGACCAACTTCGCTATCGCTATCCCGAGGAGTCGCTGCCGGACGGACAAACCGAGCAAAGTTGGCTGAGCGTGCTGACGTGGCGTGGTGCCGAAGGCCGATATCCCGACGGTGTACCGGACGAAGTTCGTACGCAGCTGGAGCGGGAACTCGATGTCATCAAGCGCTTGGACTACGGCGGCTACTTCCTGACGATGCACGAGATCGTCGAGTACTGCCGGCTCAACAAGATCCTCTGTCAGGGGCGCGGCAGTGCAGCGAATAGCGCGGTGTGTTTTTGCTTGGGCATCACCGCGATCGATCCGGTACGCATGGAGTTGCTCTTCGAGCGCTTCTTGAGCGTGGAGCGTGCCGAACCTCCGGATATCGATCTCGACATCGAACACGAGCGTCGCGAAGAAGTGATCCAGCACGTGTACGAGCGATACGGACGTCGTCGTGCGGCGATGGTGTCCAACGTCATTCGGTATCGCGCCAAGTCCGCGGTGCGCGATGTCGGCAAAGCGCTTGGCGTTCCGCGCACCGATCTGGATGCGATGGCGCGACTGCTTTCGCACTGGGGCGGCGATGTGTTCGACGACGAGCTCGCACGCGACTCCGGTCTCGATCCAAACGCACCGGCGACGCACCATTTGTTGCGACTCGCTTCCGAACTTCAGGATGCGCCACGCCACCAGTCGATCCATCCCGGTGGCTTTCTGCTTGGCCAACGACCGGTCGACGAAATCGTGCCGATCGAACCAGCGACGATGGAAGGACGCACGGTCATTCAGTGGGACAAGTACGACGTCGAAGCACTGGGGCTCTTTAAGGTCGACCTGCTCGGACTTGGCGCGCTGACCTGCATTCGCAAGTGCTTCGACATGTTGCGCACGAACTACCAGCGTGATCTCGAAATCGCGACTGTGCCTGCCGACGACGAAGCCACCTACGACTTGTGCAGCGCCGGAGACACGGTCGGTGTGTTCCAGATCGAAAGTCGTGCGCAGATGGCGATGTTGCCGCGGCTCAAACCACGCACGTTTTATGACTTGGTCATCGAAGTCGCGATCGTTCGGCCCGGTCCGATTCAGGGCGACATGGTGCATCCCTACCTACGACGTCGCGACGGGCTCGAACCGATCGATGTGCCGCATCCCAAACTCGAACGCGTCTTGCGCAAGACGATGGGGGTTCCGATTTTCCAAGAGCAGGTGATGAAGGTCGCGGTTGCGGTTGCCGACTACACACCCGGCGAAGCGGATCAGCTTCGTCGCGACATGGCAGCGTGGAAAAGCTCCGGAAAGATCGAACGTCATCACGATCGCATGATCCGCAGCATGGTTGAGAATGGGATCCCGCTGGAGTTTGCCGAACGGGTGTTCTCGCAGATTCGCGGGTTTGGTGAGTACGGATTTCCCGAGAGTCACGCTGCGTCGTTTGCACTCCTCGCGTACGTGACCGCGTGGTTGCGGTGTCACCACCCCGATGTGTTCACCTGCGGCTTGCTCAACAGTCAGCCCATGGGTTTCTACAGCCCAGCGACGCTTGTGGAAGATGCCAAGCGCAAAGGCATTGAGGTGCGTCCACTCGATGTCGCCGTGAGCGAGTGGGATCACGTGCTCGAAGGTCCACCACGAAGCGGGCGACATGCGATCCGGATGGGCATGCGCTTGGTCAAAGGTCTTGGCGAGGCCGAAGGCGACAAGATCCTGCGTGCGCGAGCACAGCAACCTTTCGTGAGTCTGGCCGATTTTGTTCGACGTACACGAATCCCCGAACGCTCGCTCATCTCCCTTGCTGAAGCTGGCGCGTTCGATGGGTTTGGTGTGAAGCGTCGCGATGCGCTGTGGCAGATCCGCGGGTTGGTACGAACAATCGACGCATCGCTACCGCACGTCGAAGCCCAAACGCAGATGAGCTTTGCCGATCTGGCGACCGAAGAAGCGGTGCTGTGGGACTACCGATCGAGTCAGCACAGCCCACGCGGTCATCCGATGGAGCGCTTTCGAACCGAGCTTTCGCGGACGGGTCATCCGACCGCGAAGCAACTCAACGAACTTCCGCACGGCAGCAAGACCGACTTCGTGGGCATGATCATTTGCCGGCAACGACCCATGACCGCGAGTGGTGTGACCTTCTTTACGATGGAAGACGAAACCGGCTTCGCAAACATCGTGGTGTGGAAACGCGTGTTCGAAGAGCACCAGGTGTTGGCCAAAACGGCAACGGTGTTTGGCTTGAGCGGCGAGGTTCAAAAGGCGGATGGCGTGACGCACTTGATCGCCGAAAAGCTGTGGGCGCTGCCCGACTCGCTACGCGATCTCGAGCGCGAAATCGCCCACCGATCGCGTGACTTTCACTGAGCGACGCTACTGAGCGCTTTCGCTGCGGTCGCCGGCAAGCGACTTGTAGCTGCGCAGCAAGAACCACGCGAGACCAAGCCACACACCAACGATCACGACGTTGGCCCAAGCAAAACCTTGCGTGCTGAGACGAAGCCACTCGGTTCCCGCAAACACCAGTCCTGCAGAAAGCACATCGCCCAAACGCACGACCAACGTGTCGATCGTTTGTTTGCCGGCGTACTTCTCCTCGCGTGTGGTCGGTAACCACAGCATCGCGCGCGCGGTGTTCATCACCGAGTAGTCGGTTGCGTTCTCGGATGTCTTGGCCCAGCGGAAGAACACGAAGCCCACACCAAGTGCAGCAAGGAAGTAGGTTGCTCCCGCGACGATCGGAAGGGCAAAGAGAACGCCGCCAATGCCGAAGTACTTGACCAAACGTGACGCGACGAACGCTTGAAGTGCGACACCGGCGACGTTGACCCACAAGAAGAAGTCGCCGTAGAACTCGCCGATGAAACCACCGCGCCATGCGTCCGGATCCGCAGGCGGTGTTGCAAGTTCCGCCAAACTTGTGTCTGCCAGATCCAGGACGTAACTGGAGAGGATGTACTCGCCGGTGGTGTTGACCACGTTGAGCAACAAGATCAACACCGCGATCAAGCGCAGGTAGGGTTTGCGCGCGATCAGTTCGAACCCTTCGATGGCAGCGCGCAGCCCGCTTTTCTTCTCTGGGTCTTCGTGAACAACCGGCTCTTCGCCTGGTTCCTCACCGCGATAAGGCGTGTCGACCAACGCGTCGTCTTCGCCGTCGTGCAGCGCGTTGTGTACCTGCGGAAACCGCAAAATCACCGCGTAAAGGAGGGCGTGTAGAACGAGCAGGCCGGCTGCGACCTGAAGCACGAGTGCAGGCGAGACCTCACCACCGAAGAGCGCGCTGGCGAGATACGACCCACCAAACGCACCACCGGTCATGCCCACACCGACGATGGGAAACAACCGCTCCCCTTGATCGCGGGTGTACACCTCGTTGGCGAAACTCCAGAACATCGCGATCGTCGACAGACTGAAGATGCCCACCCAGATGAAGAAGGGCACACCGATGTCCATGCCCGCTTGCAATGCAAAGAAGAACCCTTGGATGCACAGCAAGAAGAATCCGGTGACCACGAAGAGGAGTCGCCTCGTGGGTAGCTTGTTGGTGAGCCAGTTGTAGGCCGGCAGCACGACCACCAACGACATCGCCATGTATGCCGCTGCGTAGCTTTTGAGTTCCGCGCTACCACTCGCCAAGATCAGCGGCTCGCGCGCCGTCTTGATGATGTAGTAGCTGAACATCAGCATCAGGATCGTCACCATCAAGATGACCGCGAGAACACCTTCGCCTGGACGAACATCGGCGAAGAGCTTCAGTGCCGTATCGAGCGGAGTGGGTCGTTTCGGTTCGAGCGGATCTTCGGCCATTACTTCGTCCAGCTCGGCGGCAGGTTCTTGTGCAGCTCAATCGCTTCGAATGCGGACGTCGACTGCACGCCACGCTCCTGTGCCCATGCCCACATCTTCGCCAACCCTTCCACCAACGGTGTCGGAGCAGGTTTGCCAAACGTTTCATGGCTTTTGCTGTGGTCGGCAAAGGCGTGCTGAACCTCCACGCGCGGAGGGTGATGCTGTTTGCCCACGTTCGCACCGGTGACCTTCAACACCGCCTCGGCCAATGCGTTGACCGACAACACTTCTTCGCCGCCGACGTTGAACGTTTCGTTTCGCGCCGCATCGCTGGTCGCTGCACTCGCCAACGCGTGAAGGATGTCGCCCACGTAGCTAAACGCCCGCGTCTGTTCCCCGTCGCCAAAGATCGTCAGCGGCTTTCCACTCATGATTTGGTTCATGAAGATCCCAACAACGTTGCGATACCGGTCGCCGAGGTTTTGAAACTCTCCGTACACGTTGTGCGGTCGCAAGATCGCGTACTCGAGCCCGAAGAGTTCGTATGCTGCGGCAAGGTCTTGCTCGACGGCCAGCTTCGCAACGCCGTAGGGATCTTCCGGATGCAGACGATCGGTTTCGCGTAAGGGCGGCGAACCGGATCCATACACCGCGATCGAAGACGTAAACACGAAACGCTTCACCTCGTGCTTCACCGACGCGTTGATCAGGTTGACGCTGCCGATCAGATTGTTGGTGTAGTTGAACCGACGGATGAAGTGACTCAGCCCTTCGGCGGCGTACGCGGCGAGGTGGTAGACGTAGTCGAACTGGCGTTCGGCGAAGAGCGCTTCGATGCGCTCGGCCTCCAAGATGCTGCCTTCGATGAACTCGGCGCGGGGGTCCACGTTTTCGCGAAACCCGCCGCTGAGATCGTCGAGTACGACCACGTCGTCGCCGCGGTCGAGAAGGGTTCGGCAAAGGTGAGAACCCAGAAATCCGGCCCCACCGGTGACCAAGCTCGAGGTCATTCGCCGGGAGGGTAACGCGTGTCTGTGCTGCCGCGGACGCGCGTGATGTCAGCCGCGATCGAAAACGAATTGTTCAACCATTTCGCTGGGCACGACCGTTGCGAAGAAGCCGGACATGCGCGTGGCTTGGATGTGTGTGCTCTTGTCGATTCCACTGAGTGGAGCGTGGGCTCAGGAACGCGAACGAGCACCGGTCGAGCACTACGACATTTGGACCGACCTTCAGCCGGGCATTCGCTATCTGCGTCGCACCACAACTGCGCCCTGCACCCTTCACGTTCTCGAACTCGATCTGCGTGAACCGGGCATTGAACTGGTCAGCAGTAGTTACGAAGAGCGTTGGCAAACGGTCGCGCAGTTTGGACGTGACCACAACTTGGCCGCGAGTATTAACGGCGGCTTCTGGCAATCGATGGCGTCACCCGGTGGATTGCAAGTCCACGAAGGGGAGCGCTGGCGCAACTCCAAAGACAACGTCGACTACGGTTGGTTTGGTTACTACGAAGATGGTCGAGCGCGTATCGGCTACCCGGAAGATGTCATCGAAGACGTACCCGGCGGAATGCAACACGCCGTATCGGGTCGGCCGCTGTTGATCCGCGATGGCGAAGTCGACACACCGAGTATCGATCCCATCGAGACCGCGAACTATCGCCAACCGCGATCTGCTGCCGGTGTGAGTCGTAACGGTCGCAAAGTGTGGCTTGTCGTCACCGATGGACGCCAAGAGCACTCAACCGGAATGACGCTCTACGAAATGGCGCGCACGCTGCATGAACTTGGCGCGTGGCGCGGCATCAACCTCGACGGCGGCGGTTCGAGCACGATTTGGGTCGATCGACTTGGAGGTGTGATCAACACCCCGAGCGGTTCACGTTGGGAGCGTCGTCTTGGTTTCGGTGCACAGCGCGAAGAAGGCGAAGAGACCGGGCGGGTTCGCTACACCAAAAGCGGCCGTCCGATGGTTTACGTTCGTGGCGTCGAACGCGAAGTCATGAACTCGATCGGTGTTCGAGCTCCAGTCGTGAGCGGACCTCCGCCGATGGTTCGAACAGCTCCGCTGGACATGCCCGCAGACATCCCCGCAGTGGTTGCGTTGCCTCCCCGAACCTCGAGCTTGCGAATGGGTCGCTGGTTGGAAGCATTTCCCCAAACCGTGTGTGTGGGAGTCCTACTTCTGCTCGCACTGTGGGTGCGCCGATATTTCAAATTTGAAAAACACATTTCGAACGTGAACGAGTCTCGAGATTCCGATGCTTGAAATCATTGAGGAAATGTTTGGCACCATTTTCGCTCTATACCGGGGCGCAGCGAGGATTGGCGTTATCCCCCCCTTACGCTGATTCGAAGACGCTGCCCTACTCTTGCGGCCGTGACTCCCCCCGTCACGGCCGCAACTTTTTAACCTGGTCCGTGTGGGGACGTAGTCCGTGCGGACCCGAACCTGCCGGTTTCTCGCGTTCGGGGTATCGACTCCGAAACAATTGTCGGCAGTGCGTTTTGTGCTCCTCGCTTTGGTGCTCGCGTGTGGCGATTCCGTCGCTCCACCGGTGCCCGTCGAAGAGCCTCCTGCGCCGCAACCCATCGATGCGAGCGTGGATGTTGCGGAGCAGCCTCTGCACTCGCTCTTCTTGGGCGAGAGTGACGTGGCGTGGCGCGAGTCGCTTCGCAACGACGACGTGGTGCGCATCGAACGTGGTGGTTCCGGACGCAGTCTCGGTTTCCGCATCACGCTTGCCAGCGGACGACGTGCGTACTTCAAACCCGAGCAATCGTTTAGTGGAGCGCATTGGTACTCCGAGATCGCGGCACACTATCTCGATCGCGAGTTGGGATTTGGGCGCGCACCTCCCGTGGTTGGACGCGAACTGTATTGGCCTCCGTTGCGCAATGTCGCGCGACGTGCGGAGGACGGACGGATCGGCGAAGTCGAAGTCGGTGACGACAACATGGTTCGTGGGGCGCTGATCGGTTGGATCGAAGGGGGCGTGCCTCCCTTGCGCTTGGGGCGATTCTGGGAACGCTGGGTACGCGTCGAGGGCGCAATGCCCTTCTCGCCCTACCAACGCACCGCGGACTATCGCGGGTTGATCAACAACCGCATCGATCCACACGAAACCGAGATGGGTCGGTTTCGTGAGAGCGAACCCGAAGGTCCGAACCGTCGCGTTCGCGAACTCAGTGATCTGATCGTGTTCGACTACTTGATCAGCAACGTCGACCGTTGGGGCGGTGAGTTCACCAACGTGCGGCTTGCGGGCCGCGGCGGACCGCTGATCTTCTTGGACAACGGCGCTGGGTTCTGGGTGAACAACCGCATCAACCTGATGGAAACGAGACTGCACGCGCTGCAGCGGTTCAATCGGACAACGGTGGATGCGATCGAGGCGTTTGATCTGGAGCGTTTTCGGCGTCGCTTGGAGAGCGATCCGCTTCATCCCGTCCTCAACGAACGCCGAATTCGCGGGGTCGAAGAGCGTCGACTCCACGTGTTGGAACACGTCCGGGACATGGAACAACGCTTCGGCGAGCGAGTGTTCATCGAGTGAGGTAGAGTCCGCCGCATGTGGCGCGCACTTGCCTTGAGTTTGCTGGTCGCTTGCGGCGGCAACGAGTCCGAGGAATCGCAGGAAGAAGAAACCGAGGAGTCTTCCGAAGAGGAATCTTCCGAAGAATCGGAGGACAACTCCGAGGAAGAGTCTGAGGACGAGGACCTCGATGTTGAGCCCAACGAAGACGAGCTCGATCTCTCGGTCGACATCGAAGAGCACGCGCTCAACGAAGAGACGACCGATCGCGTCGCAGCGGACACGCGTGGCATCGCCCACATCCTGATCCGCTATCGCGGTGCGTCGCGGGCGTCGTCGGAGATCACCCGCTCGCAAGCTGATGCACAAACGCGCGCGCAAGAAGCACTACAGCGCGTCAACGGCGGCGAAGACTTTTCGGCGGTCGCTGCGGACATGAGTGACGACATCGCCAACAAAGATCACGGCGGTGAGATGGGTCGCCTCGAACAAGGACTCTTGCCTGGACCGCTCGACGAAGCGCTCTTCGCCATGGACGTGGATGAAGTGCGTGGACCGATCGAAACCGAACTCGGTTTCCACGTCGTCAAACGCACCGAATGATCCCGCATGAGGCCGCACACCACGTCGCATGTTGGATGGCGTGGCCTCACCTCGAGGATGAATGGGATGATCTCGTGGCCGCGCAGGCGGAGATCGCCACGTTCATCAACATGATCGCCGAGACGGAGCCGGTGAAGTTGCTGGTTCATCCGGACGTGGACGCGCCGAACGTGAACGCGGAGCTGATTCGCGAGCCTTACGGTGACGCGTGGACGCGCGACACGCTGCCGATCTTCGAGCCGGACAAAGCGCTGAGCTTTCGGTTCGATGGCTGGGGCGGCAAGTATCCGATGCCGGGTGACGACGATCTGTCTGCGCGAGTTGCTGCACACAGTGGACTAGACACGCGCCATTTCGACTTCGTCCTGGAAGGAGGCTCGGTCGAGTTCGACGGTCAGGGTGTGGTTCTGACCACCTCGACGTGTTTGCTCGCGCGTGGTGCCGACCTGCCGACCTGGGAAACTCGACTGCGTGATGCGTTCGCCGCAACGCGCGTCGTGTTTGTCGACGGCATGCTCCCAAACGATCACACCGACGGGCACATCGACACGTTGGCGCGCTTCGTCGAGCCTGGTCACGTCGTGTGCATGGACGTGCTGAACCTCAAGACTCAGTTGAGTGAAGCAGGGTTTGCGGTGTCGCTGCTTCCGACGCCCAGCGAGATCCGAAACCCGGATGGAGCTGTCGCCGCCGCGAGCTACTGCAACTACTACTTGGCCAACGAGCAGGTGCTCGTGCCTGCGTATGGTGTGCCCGAGGACGAAGCGGCGCGCGCTGCGTTGGCGAAACTCTTCCCTCAACGACGCGCGCGAAGCGTTCCCGCTCGGCATATCGTGTCGGGGGGTGGCGCATTGCACTGCATCACGCAACAACAACCCGCATGATCACGGTCGGCATCGTTCAATGTGCGTTGGCAGGCGAGGACAATCTCGACCGCGTCGAACGACTGATTCGTGAGGCGGCGAAGGAAGGCGCGCAGGTTGTGTTGCCGCCTGAGCTGTTTGCGGGCGCATACTTTCCGCAGCGCGAAGAAGCGCGGTTCTTCGATCATGCGCACCCGCTTGCGAACCATCCCTGGTTGCCGCGATTTGTGGAGCTCGCCAAAGAGTTGGAGATCGCGCTGCCGGTTTCGTTCTTCGAACGCGATGATCCGCACTACTACAACAGCGTCGCGATGGTCGATGCCGACGGCACGATCTTGGGCGTGTACCGCAAGAGTCATATTCCAGACGGACCTGGGTACGAAGAAAAGTTTTACTTCCGACCGGGCGACACGGGGTTCTGCACGTGGGAGACGAAGTACGGGCGCGTGGGTGTTGGGATCTGTTGGGACCAGTGGTTCCCCGAAGCGGCGCGCGCGATGGCGCTTCAAGGCGCAGACCTTCTTTTGTATCCGACGGCGATAGGTTCGGAACCAGAAGCGCCGGACATGGACACCTGCGACCCTTGGCAGCGTGCAATGATCGGGCATGCGGTCAGCAACGCGATGCCCGTCGCCGCCGCGAACCGAATTGGCGTGGAGCAAGACATCACGTTCTACGGCTCGTCGTTCATTGCGGACGCACGTGGGGACAAAGTTGCAGAGCTTGGTCGAACCGACGAAGGTGTCGCTCTTGCTACTTTTGATCTCCAAAAGTTGCGACGTGAACGCGCGGAGTGGGGCTTCTTTCGCGACCGGCGTCCAGACCTGTACGGCGGTCTAACGAAGTGAGAGCCGAAATCCGCCTCGTGCAGCGAGATGGCAATCGTGTCGAAGTGATTTCGGCTAGAGGTTTTGGGGGACTAGATGACGTGGTCTGAACAACTGCAGGGGTGGACGAAAACGGTGAGCGAACGCGAACGCTTTGAGTACACGCAAGCCGACGGAATTGTTCTCGCGGTTGAGCGTCGTGACGAGGCTTCACCGATCTGGCTTTGGATCATCCAAGGCGACGAAAAACGTTGCATCGGCCTCACTCCTACGGATGGCGAAACTGCGTTGCTCGCGCGCATTGTCGCCAAGCAGGATCAGCTCAACTTGATGAGCTACTTGATGGCGAGTGGCGACTTTGGCGATGTCGCAACAACGACGATCGTCGCGTGGGAGCAGTTCGCTTAGTTTTCGACCGGCACGGTCACGCGTCGTGGGTCACTTGGCGCCGGACGTGCGCCGCTCGACCGGACTGCGCCGAGGCGGACTTCCGACCCGCGATGTTCGTGCATCGAGCGGACCACATCCCCTTGGCGCAGATGCGCTGGTGAGACCACTCCATCGAACAAGAGATCGGTGTTTTCACCTATGTGGAGCGCCAGATCGTTCGGACACGCGCCATGCGCGACCAGGATCAACGCGATCTCGTTGTCGTTGACCCGCTCTGCACGAGCCACCGACAAGCACGAACACAAGCGTTCTTGCGACTCGCCTTCGGCAAAATCTAAGACCTGCCGTGAATCGGCGCCTCGCTCCAGCACAACCCAAGGTGGTGCATGCAGCGTCACGCCGTAGTTGGGTTTGGCAAGCCACGTACGCACGTCGGGTTCTTGCTGCGTTCGAAGAAGACTCTCCTGGTGCCGATAGCGTTCGCGATGGCGCACATCCAAGACGACATAGTCCGCGTTGCGATCCGGCGGAGGTGCGCGGTGCAGGTTCTCTCGTTCGGCAAGGTGCGGCAGAAGAGGATCGGGGGCTTGAACTGAAGCATCCGAAGGGATCGCTGCGACGACGCGCGAACTCGCTTCGTACCGTGCTCGCGAAAGGTGTGCGGTTGGCCGAACACCAAATGCCAGCGTCATTCCAAGGAGCGCGACCCCCAAGGCGACTTCCGCGCGCGCACGTTGTGCGTTGAGCCGCTTCAAACCGACGACGGTTGCTGCGACCAAGCAAGGCAATGCCGGAGTCATGTAATGCGAGTCGAGGTTCACCGTGGTGGGAAAGTGCGACAGCAAGTTCACACCAAAGATCGGCAGCGTTGGAAGCAGCCAGCGCCAACCGCCGAGCGGCAACATCGCGAAAGGCCCAAACACGATGAGCGCGTAGAGCAAACGCTTTGGCGCGAAGAGATGAGCAAAGAGTCGGCCCGGATCGGTGAACCAACTGCTCACCATCGCGCCGAACCCCCCGCCCCAAGGTCCAAAGTGCAGATCAAATGAACCGCCTTGGGGCGCCAACATCGGATGCAACACCGCAACGAACACTGCGACGTACGCCAGTGAACCCACACCGACGATCAGCGCGGTGCGCTTCAAACCACTGCGCCATGCCATCACCGCAAGCAACGCGGTCATGAGCCCGAGGTCTTCGCGGCACATCAACACACCCACGCAGGCCCAGGCGAATCCTCGTGCGGAGCGCGCATCCAGTCGCTCGACGGCGTACGCCAAGGGGTAGATCGCAAGGGTTCCTGGATGCGCTTCGTAGGTCGCGACGTGTGCAAGGTTGGGATGCAGTAGGAGCGCCAGCGCACCGATCCACCAACCGCGTTGTCCAAGATGTCGCGCGCCCATCACGCCGAGGCGTTCGGCAGCAAGCACACACGCGAGTGATTGTGTGAACAAGAGCGCCGGGACCGTTCCGATCAGAAGACCCAGTGCACCGACGAGCGCCAACACCGGCGAGAGGTGGAGTCCAGCGTGGTGCGCGTTGAGGATCGGATCCCAGAAATCCAGTCGCACCATGCCCCACGACATCCGGGCGTAGAACGCGAGATCGAATGTGCGGTTGTTGAAACCGTGGTAGCGCGCAAAAACCAACCCGAAGAGGCATGCAAACGCCAACGCGAGCACGCCCCACTTGATCCTCCGAGGCACGGGTTCTACAGCATCAGCCATGGGCGAACCGATCGCGTGGCGCGGGTTCTACGCCATCCTCGATCCCGCGGAGTGTAGAACGTCGCCGCTCGAAACTGCGGAGGCGATTCTGGACGGCGGATGTGCAGTGTTTCAGCTGCGCGATAAGCGCGGTGACGATCGCGAGACGTTGGCGTTGGCGCGTGCTCTCGCGGAACGTTGCAGGACTGCAAACGTCCCCTTCGTCGTTAACGATCGCGTGGACCTCGCGTTGCTCAGCGAAGCCGAGGGCGTGCATCTCGGCCAGGACGACATGTCCGTGGCGGATGCGCGGCGAATCTTCAGCGGTGTAGTTGGGCTTTCGACACACAGTCTCGAGCAGGCTCTGGCTGCAGATGCAGACTTGATTGGCTTTGGACCTGTGTTCGACACCAGCACCAAAGTGAATCCGGACCCGACGGTAGGCTTGGACGCATTGCGAAACGTGTGTGAACAAGTGGAGGTTCCCGTCGTCGCGATCGGTGGCATCTCGGTCGGCCGGGCACCTCAAGTCGCCGACACCGGCGCGCAACTCGCCGCAGCCATTGGCGCGGTGTGCAAAGCCGACGACCCACGTGCGAGCGCGCGTGCGATCCACGGAGCGTGGTCATGATTGCAGAAATCGCGATCGGGGCCGCGATCGTTGCGTCCGTCACCTACGCGTTCAAGACGTTGAACAACGCCAAGCGTGAAGCGCGTGCCGACGACGGTGAAACCAAACCCGAGCCGAAGAAAAAGCGAACGGGTCCGCGCGGTTTGCGCGTTGGCGATGTCTTGCTCTACGCGGACACCGAGTTGTGGCTCGCCGGAATGTTCGAGCTCGATGAAGAGGGCTTGGTCGCTCGGGTGTTTCGTGCACCCGGAAACGCCAAAGCGGACTGGGTGGTTCAACTGGATGACGAAGCCGAGGACATCGCGATTGGCCGTGAGACTGACGAAGTTCCTGACGGGCGCGTCCCAGCCGAACTTCCGATTCGCGGCATGCGCTTGAGCCTGCGCCGTCGTGCGGATGCGTTGGTCACCAAAGAAGGCGACAATCTTCCGCCCATCTCAGAGAGCGCACACGCAGTGATTCTCGGAGGCGCAGGAGGCCGCACACTGTTGGTCGTGGACTTCCAGGGCGCCGGTCGGATCTCGCTCGACTTGGAGCGTGTCGGGCGAGAGATGCTGGAGCTTCTGCCTGGCGGCGACGAAGACTAGTCGGCTTTGGCCGACTGTTCGAAGTACGCGATCGCGCTTTCGATCGACGAGCCGAGCGCGTTGTTCACCACTGTCGAGACGGCGTCTTCATTCTGCTTGAGCGCTTCGTAGTAACGCTGTCGTTGCGTCGCATGAATCACCACGGGCGGATAGCCCTGGCGCAACAAGATCAAGTTCATCACCAAGCGCGCAACCTTGCCGCTCTGACGCGGGAAGGGATAGATCTGCAGCAACTCGTAGTGCGCTTTGGACGCGAGTCGCACCGCGTGCGTGGAACGTTTGGTCTCCGGTGCGGTCGCCCATTGAATGAGCTGGCGCATCCGATAGGAGATCTTCTCGGGCGGTGAGATTTCGTGGAAGTAGAGCCGATGCAAGGGCATGTCCTTGCGGTACGTCGGCTGCGCGCGGCCCTCGAGTTCCTCGGGTGCCAGCTGCGCGTAGATCTTCTTGATCGCGTCAAGCGTGATCGAGAACCGCTTCTTGGTGGAGTACTCGTAGATCATCGCAATCGCGGCCTTGTGATTGCGGATCTCGTCGTACACGGGCAAGAGCGCCGAGTCGGCGGGCACATCGTCTGAAAGCGCGGCCTTCAGCTCGGCCTCGCTGTACACCACGCCTTCGAGCGCGCTGTCATGGTAAATCCACGACATCTCCAAGGTCTGCTCGAATATCTTGGTGACATCCGGTGCAGCAGCCTTTTGGAGCTCTTGAAGTTGGGCGACGCGCGATTCTAGCGAACCGCCCTGGAGCTGTTGAACCAAGCCAGAAACCTCCGAAGGGCGCGGACGTTATCAGGCTTGCTCTCCCGAATCAAGGGTTACTCACGGGTGTTGGGCGGAGCTAGCTCATCTAAGAGCGCAATCAGGCTATTTTCGTCTGGCACACCGGACGATGAGTGACGAATCTGTCCAGCACCATCAATGACCACCAAGGTGGGGAGATGCTGGACTTCGTACTCGTTTTGCACGTCACCACGTGGATCGTGGAACGAGGGAAACTGTGCGCCGAGCTGCTCATGACGGCTCTGGAGCGTCTGTTGGTCCGAGCGCTCGACGTTCACGCCGTAGAAGCCCACCTGTGGGAAACGCTCGGCAACGCGGTTCAGAATCGGAATCGATCGCCGGCATGGACGACACCAACTGGCCCAGAAGTCGAGCACGACGATCCGGCCCGCCATGCCGTCCAATGCGACGCGATCGCCCACGCCTTCTCCCGCTTCGACCGTCATCGTGAACGAGGGGGCGTCGGGTGAGGGCGGACGAAGCCCACAGTTTGGCGCCATGCCGATGGCAACGATGATCGCAAGTACCACGCCTCCGCCGATCCACGGCAACGCCCGTTCGGTTTGCGGTGTCACGCTTCCTCGCCGTGGTGTGGCAAGCGGATGACAAACGACGCGCCGCCAAACGAAGACGGTTCGTAGTGGATCTCGCCTTGGTGTTCCAACACAACCTTCTTTACGATCGCCAAGCCTAACCCTGTGCCATCGGACTTGGTTGTGAAGTAAGGATCGAACACGCGTTCCTGTTGCTTCTCAGGCACACCCGGGCCGTTGTCTTCAACGCGCAACACGACCTCGTCTGCAATCCTTCGGGCGATCACCCGCACGTGTCCATCTTCCCGACCACGGACAGCTTGCAACGCGTTGCGAACCAAGTTGTCGAGGCAACGGCGCAACATCATCGCGTCGATGCGAACCGGCATGTCGCCTTCCTGCACGTCGAGCGAGACACGTGCAGCGTCCATTTCGCCGAACACATCCTCGCGAATCGCAGGCACGGCCTTCCGAAAATCCATCATAAAATCGCGTAGATCCGAGTCCGAGAGATCGGCTTCCGGCAGCTTTGCGAAGGAACTGAACTCCGTGACGAGACGTCGCAGCGTCGCGATCTCTTCTTCGATGATCGCCCGCGCTTGCTCGAGCTTGTCGGCGTACTTCGTATCGTCGCCCTTGTAGGTGCGATGCATCTCTTGTGCGGCGAGTTGGATCGGTGTGAGCGGGTTTTTGATCTCGTGTGCGAGACGGCGGGCGAAATCCTGCCACGCGCCAATTCGCTGCAAGTACTCGATGCGCGCGCGCGATTCGCGCAAGTCCTTGACCATCGCGTTGAAGGCTTCGGTCAGCTCGTACACTTCGTCGCGCGCACCGCTGGGTAGCGTCACACTCAGGTCACCTTTACCCACCCGACGCGTTGCAACGGCCAGCGCGGTGACGCGTCGAGTCACGCGTCGCGAAAAGATCACGCCGAGAACGAGCGCGACAACGATGACGATGCCGAGCAACCCCATGTAGACCCAAAGGTATGTGGTGGACACCAAGGCCGTGCTTTGCTGCAGTCGGCTGTAGAGTGTCGTTTCCTCGCCAGCCGCCTGCATGTCTTCAAAGATCGACTCGGGTGCAGTGACGATCACTTCGACGCGATGCGTCTCAAGATCGCGTTCGATGACCAGTGGTGGGTCATGCGACTGGGGACCAAAGCGGTCTTCGACCTGGCGTTCCAGAATCTGTGCGGCCCCGCGGTGGAGCCGGATGGCAGCCACGTGTGGATATCGTTCAAGCGCCCGATCCAGATAGGCACTCGCGTCTGCCTCGTCGGCTAAAAGCCCATGCAATTCATGGTGATACGCGATTGCATCGGCCGTGCGCTCCGCGTCGTCACGAAGCTGATCGAGCATCGAGCGGTACACCTCGACACTCCGTTCGAGTTGAGCGCCGATGTGGTCGTTGACGCCGGTTCGATATGCGTTGGTGATCGCAGATCGGTTGAGTACGAGCGCAGCAATCATGGGTGCGACCGCTACGAGAAAGATCGCGCCGAGGATCTTTCGCTCGAAGCGAGACAACCTCACGGCGATCCTCCGGGGACCACGATCTCTTGGGATCGAAACTGCCGAAACGATTCCGCCGAGCAGATCTCACGTCGCACCAGACTGATGACCACCGAACCGCCGACGTCCGTGTTTTGTGCCGAGGCGCGGAGGAGTTCTCGGCAGCGTCTGCGGGTGATCGGATTGAACTCCGCACGGACCGCGAAAATGATCGGTCTTCCACGATGCCGTCGAAATCGTTCCGCTGGACCCACGGTCACGTTTCTTAGGGCGAGACAGCGCTCTAGAACGTCCGGCACGTTCGCCTCTCGCCACGAACGCGAGCCACGACGAACCAAATAATTTCGCGACCAAAGATCGTACGTCACGGTGCAACTGACCTGCCGTGATGTGATCGGGCGCGTGGAGCCGGTGCGGTACGCCTGCACGGTGATCGTCATGCGCTGTCGTGGACCGCTTGAAAGTTGTTGGCGAACACGTCGTGTCGCCAAGTCACGCACGGAGAACGTCACTTGCGGACTGCCGTTCTGCCACCGCACACCAATACGTCGCTGGTTCCAGCGATGCTGCGCAAACGCCGTTGCGGCCACGAGGACAAGCGCGGCCGCGATCCACCAACGCTTCACTTCAGCGTCACCAACTGGAAGATGGTGGACAGTCCGATTTGCAAGACACCGGCGCGCGTATCGAAGCGCAGCCCGGCGTCGAACGTGAGATCGAGAGGTGCCCGCGACGCACCGTCAAAGCCTTCGATCGCCACCGAAATGTCGCGTTGATCCAGCAGGGTGTACACGCCCACGTTGAAGTAGGCGTTGATGCCGCGCAGGTTGCCGCGATTGCGGTAGAGCGGAAGTTCGTACTGAAGGTCGAGACGCGCGGCCAACTCTTCGTTGCGCATCTCGGAGATCGAAGTGTTGAGCAGGTTGGGTGGTGCTCGACGATCGAGCTGCATGTCCAACTGCCTTGAAGGAATCAGGTCGGTGAGATCCGAAACGTGGAACTTCAAGTAGAAGGGCGCGTCACCAAACACCGCGCCGGCAAAAACTCCAAAGCGCAAGCTTCCAAAACGCAGCGGTTGCCACGCACGAAACAAGACTTGGGCGCGAAGAAAGTCGTAGTCGCCTCCGATGGCATGGTGACCAAGGTCCGTATTGAAGTGGACCAGCACACCGCGGCTGGTCATCGCGGGATCGTCGCGTCGGTCGTAGCTCAGGTTGAGCCGGACCATCGACACGATGCTGGTACCGCGACGAATGGCGAAGTCGACAGGTCGTCGAGGCGGTCGATCCGGGTTGTTTGGATTGCGGCCGTGAACTTCCGACGCGGCATCGGGACCAGCACGACGTTCGAGAACATCCAGTTGATAGTCGATGCGAAGTTGGGTGGAGCTTCCCAGCAGTGTGCCGGTGCCCACCGAGAGGCCCGAACGTCGGTAGAAGATGACGGCGTTACGCGCTTCGGCTTCGTCCTCGCAGCCGTCGATACTTGGGTCGTCGCAAGTCCAGGACACGAGGGGGTCGTTTCCGAAGTACTGGCGCGCTTTGTAGAACGAGGGTGCGACGCGAAACCCCCAACCTCGTGGAAACAAGCGGGGGTGGTCGTAGGCGAGGCGAAACCCGTAGTAGCGCGTCGACAGCAGCGTCGAGAACGAGAGTGAGCTACCGGTGCCGAAGAGGTTGGTGTCGGACACCGTGGCGCCCAAGTAGGGCACCGTGTCGCGTGACGTGTCGCGACTGCCATTGAGTCCCTCTGCGACGCCGAAGGTTAGTCCTGAGAGAACGATCGAATTGCGCTCTGAAACCTCGATGACCAGGACGACCCAGTTGCGGCGTCGCGCCGGCTCGAGCGAAATCGAAACGCGGCTGAACCACCCGGTGCCGCGGAGTCGCCATTCGATGGCTTCGAGCACATCGGACTCGGGATCGATGACGTCGCCGCGCTCGAGTTCGACCAAATTGCGAACGACGCGACTCCGAGTGCGGTCGTTGCCGCGTACTTCAATGCGTTGGAGGTAGTACCGGAGCCGAGTGTCGCCGGCATCATCGTCTTCGTCGTACTCGTCGTCGTACTCATCGTCGGCGACTTCGCTCTCGTCGGCGTCGGCTTCGGACTCGGCTTCGGTCTCGCCGTCGGCTTCAGCTTCGGTCTCGGTCTCGGTCTCGGTTTCGGCTTGGGCTTGGGCTTGGGCTTGGGCTTCGGCCTCGCCGTCGGCTTCAGCTTCGGCTTCGGCTTCGGCTTCGGAAGCTTCAACGGCGTCGACCGTCTCGCCTTCCGACGACACGGGCGCGTCTTCTTCAGACGCGTCTTGGGCGTGTGCGCTCACCACACAAAACGTGAGCAACACACAGAGCGCGCGAACGTGGGTCATTCGATCGGAGGCAGATTAGCCAGAAGCACGAGCGCAGCGATCACCACGAGCAAGGTAATCCCCACCCACGCGGCTGTTGGCAACTGGATCGGTCCTTCGTTCACCGGCTCTTTCCTCTCGGAAACACTGGGCTTTTTCGCAGCGCGCGACCCAGTGCTTGGCTTCTTCTTAGCACGCTCTGGGCTCGGTGTCGGAGTCGGCGCAACAGGCTTTTCGTCCCGGTTGCCCAGGTAGATCACGCGCACCGTTTGGTCTTTGCGCTCTTTGCGTGGTGGCTTGGCCACCACGTCCGGCGGTCGCAACGTCGGATGTTTGTTGGGCCCCGACATAGGAGGCAGCGGCGGACTCGTACGCGTTGCCGGTCGACGCTCTTCGCGCTCTTTGACGATCTCTGCGAGTGTGACTTCGACCACCTTGAGGAAGTGCTTGCCGGTGGCATCGGCATCCGCAGCAGGCGCCGGGACACTCCGGTCGGCTGGCGGAGGTTCGGTCAGCTCGGCTTCGAAGTCGGGTGCTTCCCCGCGCACTTCGATCCGAAACGTTCCGTCTTCCCACCCAAAGACCTGGTGCAGGTCATCCAACCCGTCCAAGCGGATTCCACAGAGCTCGCCCTTCGCATACGCGATCTCGGCAACTTTGTCGTCGTCGCGAAACTCGATCACGCCGGTGAGTCCAGCCCGCTCGCAGTAGTTCATCAGGTCGGCAGGAACATGAACTTCGAGTGAGCCTTCGCGCGACGTGGCGTCACCCTTCGACACGGGCAAAGGCGGCAAGTGCTGAATCAGTTCGAACGTGCCGCTTCGCAGCTCAAGCAGTGTCTCCACCGCGTCGCTACCGTCGGATGACTCGGGCTGGTCGGCGCTGATCTGGCCTTGCACCAACGCGACCTCGCCGGACTTGTCGCCGTCCTTGAACCGCAGAATGCCCGTGGTTCGGTACGCCTCGATTTCCGAGAGTCGGCTGACGATTCCGTCTTCGGGAATCTCGCCTTTGTAAACCGCGTCCGCCACCCGGCCCCATCAAACGAAAAGCCAGCGAACCTGTCAAACGCGCGGCTTGAAGTTCGACGCTCAGGCGCCCAGAACCATGGTGTGAAGGTCGGGATCGTCGGTGGTGGCCCTGCAGGAAGCGCAACAGCGCTGAACCTGCTTCGCGAGGGCGTGGACCCTAGCGACATCAGCATCTTTGATCGCGCTCGCTTTCCGCGTCCCAAACTCTGTGGTGGCGCGCTGACGTGGCGAGGCACCGAAGCGTTGAACGAACTGCTCGGGAAGCAGCCCGAACTCGGAAGTGACACACGCTCACTGGAGTTCCGTTGTTCGCTCGGTGCCTTTCCAGTTCAGGAGCGTGGTGGTCAGTGGCTCTACGACCGTGCGCACTTGGACAACCTCTTGCTGCAACGCTGCATCGACGCGGGTGTGGAGGTGCGACAAGAAACCCGCGTCAAAGGTGTCGACGACAACGCGATTGTGACCGCGCAAGGTTCGCATGCATACGACTGGATCGTGGGTGCGGATGGAGCACGCGGAGTGGTGGCGCGCAGCCTGGGTTGGAAAGGCGGCATTGTCGGTCGCCTGGTTGAAGCCGTGTACCGAACGGATGGCTCGCGGCATGAGCGCGATCGCCTCTACTTCGACTTCGATCCGATCATCGATGGGATTCCTGGGTACGCGTGGATCTTTCCCTATCCCAAACCGGGCGAGAGCGATCTCTGGAAGATCGGAATCATGGATGGCCGAGGTGTCACCGCAGGTTCAGAGCTTCGCGAGTGGACCGATCGCTATGCCGAACGCAACGGGTTCTATCGTGTCGATGCAAAGATCGCCGGATGGCCGGAGCACTACTACGAGCCTTCGACGCGTGCGCATCGTCCGGGACTTGTCCTCGTTGGCGAAGCGTGGGGAATCGATCCGTTGCTCGGCGAGGGCATTGCTCCGGTGCTCTACATGGCGCGGTATGCGGCGACACGTCTCAAAGCCGCCCTCGACGCAGGCACCAGCACAATCCCTCGATACGAAAAGGGATTCCGGCAAACCGACGAAGGGCGCAACCTGAACTTCCAGCGCCACTTGGCGAACCTGCTGTACGGCAAAGGTGCGCATCGTTGGCTGCGTGTGTTGTTTGGCCACGAGTACATGAAGGAACTCGCGGCAAGCGGTGAAGAAGCGTACGGACGACTTCAACAACACACGTGGAAGTTGGTGCGCAGCTACGCCGCTCAAGCGCTGCGACGTGGGTTTCCCTCCAACGCACCGATCCAACACGAGGAAGCCGCGTCGTGATCGTCGACGTCATCATCCCGGCGCTCAACGAAGAAGATGCGTTGCCACGGGTGTTGACCGACATCCCACAGCCGCCCGTGCGACGCGTGGTAGTCGCCGACAACGGAAGCACGGACGCAACAGCGCAAGTTGCTCGTGAGGCGGGTGCAGAGGTCGTGCATCAACCCGAGCGTGGATACGGCGCTGCGTGCCTGAAAGCTCTCGCGTTGTTGGAAGTGGATCCGCCCGACGTGGTGGTGTTCTTGGATGGTGATTACTCGGACCATCCAGACGAGCTTCCAAAGCTCCTGGAACCGATCGCGCAAGGTGCAGACTTGGTGATCGGTTCACGCGTCCAACGTGCGCGGCGTGGTGCGCTTACTCCGCAACAACGCGTGGGCAATGCGATCGCGTGCGTCGCGCTGCGGGTGCTTTATCGCGTGCGCTATACCGATCTGGGGCCCTTTCGGGCGATTCGCTGGGACGCGTTGAGCCGGCTCAACATGGTCGATCGCAACTACGGCTGGACCGTCGAGATGCAGATCAAAGCTGCGCAACAAGGCCTCAAACACGCTGAGGTTCCGGTCTCGTATCGCGAGCGCATTGGAGAGAGCAAAGTCAGCGGGACCATCCGTGGCACGCTCGGCGCGAGTCGCAAGATCCTGTGGTTGCTGGCGCGCTACGCCGTATGAAGTTGGTGATCTACGCGCGCGACCCGGCCGAACGCGTCAAGACTCGGCTGAAGCTCGCACCAGACAAGGCGACCGAACTCTACGCGGCCATGCTGCACGATGTGGTGAACAACTTGCGAGGCTTTGAGCCGGAGCTTTGGTACGCCAACAACATCGGCCCGGACTTTGGGCTTGAGACGCGTGCACAACAGGGAGCCGACCTGGGTGCGCGGATGGCGAACACGTTCGACGTGCTTCTCGCGCAGCACCCATCGGTGATCATTGTGGGGAGCGATGCACCCACGCTGCCACCGCGTTGCGTGGAACAGGCGAAACAAGCGCTACGTGAGCACGATGTTGTACTCGGACCTTCGGCCGATGGCGGCTACTACCTGATCGGTGCGCGCCAAGCGGCTCCCTCGTTTGCGGACGTGCGTTGGTCGTCGTCGCACACGCTTGCCGATACGTTGCGTGCCAACGCCGATGCGTGCTGCATCGAGCCTTGGTACGACGTCGATCGGCCCGACGATTTACGGCTCTTGGCCGCGCACTTGGCAGAAGATCCGAGTGCAGCGCCCGCAACGGCTGCGCTGCTTCGCTGAATAACTGGTGATCTCGTCGTGGTGGGGCGACAATCCCAACCGATGAACCAGAAGCTAGCCAAACTCGCCCAGACGTGTCCTGCAGGCACGATCTTGTTTCGCGACGGCGATGCTGGCGACGTGATGTACGTCTTGCAGCGCGGCAAGGTTCGGATTTTCACCGAGGTGCGTCAGCAGCAAAAGCAGCTCGCGATCCTGGGTCCGGGCGACTTCTTTGGTGAGATGGCGCTGCTCAACAACAAGCCGCGCACCGCAAGCGCGGAAGTGATCGAGGACTCACAGCTGCTGGTCATCGACGGCAAGACCTTCGGATCGATGGTGTTGAGCAACGCCGAGATCGCGGTGCGTTTGATCAAGAAGCTGGCGCGTCGTCTCGACAGTGCGAACACGATCATCGACCTGTTGATGCACAAGGATCCCAAGGCTCGAGTGATCCTCGGGTTGGCGCACGAAGCCGAGTTCAACGGTGAACCGCTGGAAGACGGTTCGATCATGGTGCCGCTCGATATGGGCGGACTGGCGAATCAGATCGGTCTAAGCGTAGATGAAGTCGAAAGCGTGTTGAGGCGCTTGGATCGACTGAGCATCGTGGAACAGCGAAGCAGTGGTTTTCGAATTCCCGATGTCATGCGGCTGCATGAGTTTCTGGAGTTTCTGCAGATGCGCGAGAAGTTCGGCGACGTTTGATCAGACTTCGCGCGGCGGCGCACCCGGCGCCAGCTCTGGCGCATCGGTTCGATCCATCGCTCCAGCGGCCTCTTCTTCCAGTCGGTTCGTTCCCTCCGCCACGGAAAACGAACGCTCGCGACTTTGCTCGCCTTCACCGGCTTCCACTCCGTCAAGCACCCAGTAGTCCGTCTGAAAACGCTCAGGCGTGACATCGAGAAGCATGTATCCGCGCAGTCGGAAGTTCACGTAGCGAATGTGCTCATTCGTCGCGAGAGCCTGTTCCTCCAACGACATCCCGATTACGCCGGGAGCACCTTCGGACGTGACACTCGTGCCCACAAACTCGACGCCCAACGAACCTTCACTCGTGGCCGGGTTGTACACCTCGGGATCGTGAGGATCGCGGGTTAGCTCCATCGCCCAGTTGGAATGGATGTCGCCGGTCAACACCACGATGTTGCTGGAGGCTTCGAAGAGATCGAACAAACGCGCACGTGCCGGCGTGTACCCGTCCCATTGATCCAAGTTGATCGGAACAAAGCCTTCTTCGTCACTGGTCGTATCCCAGTTCCCGACCATCACCTGCTGTCCGATGATGCGCCACGTCGATGTGCTCGCCTCCAGCGTCTCCTGCAGCCAGGTCTCTTGATCCGTGCCGAGCAGTTGACGATCTGGATCGTCCCGACCGGCGCGGTTGGTCTCCATGTCGCGACCCCAGATACGCGTGTCGAGCATCACGACATCAAGCAGGTCGCCGTACGAAAACGAGCGCCAGATCTTGAGGTCTTCGTCTTGTTCGCGAATGGGCATCCACTCGAGGTACGCCTGGTACGCCGCCGCAAGTCGGTCCTCCCACGTGCCTTCCGCGCCGGGTGTGTGGTTTTGTGCTCCGTCGCGATAGCTGTTGTTGGCCGTTTCGTGGTCATCCCAGGTCACGATGAACGGATGCTGTTGGTGCACGGCCTGCAGGTCCGCGTCGGCGCGATAGTGCTGGTAGCGCCGCCGATAGTCGTCGAGCGTGACGATCTCGTTGGGTGGATCGTAACGACGCACACTGCCGTACTCGCCATCGCCGTACTCGTAGATGTAGTCGCCCAAGTGCAACACCGCATCGAGGTCGGCACGTTCTGCGAGGTGTCGGTACGAATGGAAGTAGCCGTGTCCGAAGCTCGAACAACTGACCACACCAAAACGCAGCCGATCCACCGCACCACTGGGTGCGGTACGCGTGCGCCCGATCAGTGATTGTTCGGAGCCATCCGTGAGTGCGAACTGGAAGTAGTAGGTCGTGCCGGCGTCGAGACCCGTGGCGTCGTACTTCAGTGTCCAGTCACTGGACGCGTCGGTTGTGAGCGTTGTCGTTTCGACGACGTCGGTGAGTGCGGTGTCACGCGCGATCGTCAGTTCGATGTCGATCGAACTCACGTCGTCCGTCGGCACGTAGCGACTCCACAAGATCACGGCGTCGGGTAGCGGGTCACCACTTGCAACGCCGTATCCGAAACCGGTTGGAGGCGGAGGCAGCGCAGCGTCGACCGGAGCATCGGTTCCGCCGTCCATCGGAGGTGCGTCGATGCCCCCGTCGGTGCCGGTGTCTGTTCCAGCATCCATCGGATCGCTGTCGTCACCGCACGCCACAGCGAGCGCCGAAAGTCCAAGACCTGTCTTCTTAAGCCAATCGCGTCGTCCAACCACGACCACGGTGTAGCGACGCAACTGGCGTTGGCCAAGGCCGATACACACCCGTCACCGCCAAGGCGCTGACTGCGAACGGCGGTTTCATGTCGGGCGAAAATGTCGCGGTCCACCCAAGGATCTGCAGCTTTTTTGGGTTTTTCCTAGGAATCAGCGTTTGCTGGATGTGGCCCAAGACTTGCTGATTCAAGAGTGAGACGGCTGGAGTCAAAGATGAGTAGGCGGCGAATTCGAGGAAAGCGAGTCACAGGGGCGGATCACCACCGCGCTCTGCGGCGTCGCGCTCATCGCCACGTGCGAAAAGGGGAACTCCGCAAAGCCGCTGTTGCGCTTCGTCAGCTCGCTGCCCTCGGTGGCGAAGCTCGTCATTGGGTCGCGCTGGGATGCGTGCTTTCCCAAGCAAACAAGCACTCTGAGGCCATCGAAGCGTGGAAGCAGGGCCTGTGGCTGCACAAGCAGTCGGGCGCTGAGCGACGCGCTGCAACGGTGGCTCGGCTCATCCTCCAAGTCGATCCGAGTGATCGCGTAGCCCAGAAAGCAGCCTAACTCGTGCCTCATTTGGCGGCTGCATCTGGTTTCAGGTCAAAGGCAGCCTTATGCTGCCTTTATGGGATCCACATTACGAGGAACCCAGGATGACAATGAGTTGGGCATGAGCCCCGCATTGGTGCGAAATCACTGGAGAGCTGTCTTGATCTCATCGGGGTGTTCCTCGCTGAGTCCTGCGCTCGACGGCGAAACTCGGAGTCGACAACGAAGGGCGCAATCCTGCGCTCTCCACCTGAACGCCCTCGCGTGGTCTGATCCTTTGAGATCAGAGACCCCAGGGTGCCGGCACCGCCGGGGGAGGCCACATCGAATGGACTGTACTAGTAACCACGAGCTCTCGCCGGAGGTTACGACGAGCTAACTAGCTCGTCGGAGCCAAGAAGGGGTTCCCTATTCGCGGGAGCTCGATTGAGGGAGCAGTCGAAAGGCTGCTCCCTTTCTAATTTTATTTAGGGAGGGATGCACGCATCCCTCCCCCCACGTGCGGCCAAGCCGCACAGTGGGGTCCCCCTCCAACTTCGCCGTTCTGCGGCGGGCTCGCTTCGCTCGCGCCCCATCCGCCGCCCCGACTCTGTCCTCCCTCGCTTGTGCCGCGTCGCTTCGCTCGGCTCCGCCGCCGCAGCCGCATCGCTTCGCTCGCTTCCGCATCGCTTCGCTTGCTCGGCCGCTCGCGCGCTCGAGCGATCCGTGTTCTGAATCTTCTGTTCCGTGTTCTCAGTTCCGTGTTGCGTTCATGTCGCGGCGCGCCCCGGCGACGCTATTCGAGTTCAAGTTCAAGTTTCGCAATACGCATCTCTTGTTCTCATCGGCACCACGACTGGGTCGGGCGAGAGGGCTAGGTCGGGATGCTTGCGAGAAACGACTTCACGAGATCGTCCACCGTCGTCACTCCGCGGAAGTCGAACTTCAGACAGTCCTGGTCCATCATCCACTCTTCATGGCGTTCCATGGTCTTGCCTTCGATTCCGCCTTCGTCGTAGCGCGACGCCCAGTCCATGAACTCTTGGTGGGTCTCGTACATGTCTCCACCGAGATCCAGCCGTGAACCAAAACGTTCACGCTCACGCGTCTTCAAACGACGCATTCGCTCTTCAAGCGGAACCCACAAAAAGATCGCCAGCGTAAAGTCCAGATCGGGATAGGGATCCCAACCGACTACGCCACCACCGAGTACCCAACTCGATCGCATTTCCAAATCGGACATGATCATCGCGTAGCGTTCGTCGGGTGAACGCGGGTTCTGAAACGGCGGATCGCTCGGCCCGTGGTAGTAGTCATCTCCGTCGAAGTAAGGGATCTCGAGCGCCTCACTCAGCGCGCGTCCCGTTGTCGACGCGCCCGACCCCGACGCACCCAACACAATGATGCGGTGGTCCATCAGTGAACGACTTCGCCAAATGCACCGCGTGCGCGCTTGAGCGTGTCGGCGCTTAGATCGTTGTCGCGAACGTCCAGTCGACTCAGCTTCAGGCTGAACAACGACTCGGGCAGATCCTTCAGGCCGTTGTCCGAGAGGTCGAGTTCAACGAGCTTCGTCAACGATCCAAAGTTGTCAGGCAACGTCCCGAGCGCAGGCCGATCGATCTGTTTGCCAGTCGCGCGCCGGTGCTTGAGCTTTCGTCCCCAGCGAGGCAGCGACAGGTTGGTCACCGAGGAGCCCTCGAGCGCTTCGAGGATGTCTTTGAGCCACTTGTCGTTGAGCCTGTTGTCGTCGAACGGCGCGCCATCGAAAATGAAGGTATTCAACTTCTTGAGCCCGTCGAGTGCGGGGACGCCACGTTTGCGAAACGAACAACTGAGTTCGAGATGTTCCAGATTGCTCAATTGCGACAGTGCATCAGGGATTACCGCGTAAATCCCGCGTCCAACCACAAGTCGTTCGAGCTTCGTGAAGTTCGCCAGCAGTTCAGGCAGATCGTTGTCCTTGCTTCGAATGTTGCGCGGAGAACCGATTCGCAACGAGCGAATGTTCGTGCACGTGAAGAACGCCTCATGAAGAGGAAAGCCGACCTCGCTCGCGTCGAGTGATTCGAGTTTGGTCAGCTGAGCAATGGCCTCGCTTGGGTTGAAAGGTCCGACCGTTAGCTTCCTCAGTTCAGCCAACTCCACCACAACACCAAGCCCGTCGTAGCTGCCCCATCGATTGTCTTGGACGTTCAGGTCCTCGAGCTTCGTTAACGTTGCCAGCCTGGGATCTGGACCCGTCAGTTCGTTGTCTGAGAGATCGAGTTGTTCGAGTTGCTGTAGCTCGAACAATCGGTCTGGAAGCAGCGATAGGCGTCGGCCGCTCAAGTCCAGTGTCTTGATGTCGTCGGGAACCTCATCAAGAAACGACTCTGCTTGTCCGCTCGACTCGGTTCCCGAACTCAGAGGTCGACCTTGCTCGAGATACTCGCGCACTCGCGGAAGCAGAAGCGCGTCGCCTTGCATGAGTTGAGGATCGAAAAAGGACCGGGCCTCGTCGTTGAAGAATCCAAGCTCGTCCATTTTCTTGTGACGCTGACCGCTTCGAAAGATCTGAGACGTGGCACCGTCGCACGCACTGATGGGTCCAGCGATGGCATCAGCGCTCAGCCGACCGGTCACATGCACGCCTGCAGAGCGATACGGTTGATGGTGCCGCGGTGAGCAGATGAACGCTCCTGTTTCGACGTTGCCATTGACGATGATGCGGCAACCCAAGTTGAAGATGTTCTGGGCGCGCAGATCTCCAACGACGAAGAGCAACGCGGGCACTTCGCGATCCTCGATGAAGAGATTTCCACCGACGATGAGATCTCCGTCGATCAATGTGCCGCCCCACGGTTCTGTAATCTCGAGGGTCAGATCGTGATCGAAGCTGCGTGATCCCTCATGGAGACGAAGACGCTTTTGGAGATCGAAGATCGGACACTGGCGAACCTGTTCGAGATAGGTCTTGCAGACTTTGTGGGTCAACGAGACGTAGTCGCCGAGCAGGTCTTGTTTGACCTTGGGCTTGCGCTTCTTGGCAGCCATCAGATCGCCAAGCCGACGAACTCGGACGCATCAAAGGGCAGATCCAGAAACGGCACGCGTGCACACGGGTTCGCGTACAGCGGCGGGTGCTCGCGAAACGCACTGTACGAGAACACTTGCCAGTACGCGGCGGCGTGTCCTGGTTGGTCCCACGAAGCGAAGTCCGCCGTGATCTCAGGATCGCGACAGCTCTGCCGAGTCCGTGCGACAGCAGCGTCGTCCCAGGGTGCTGTGGGTAGCAACTCATCGTCGTTCGTCTGCGGAGGTGCTTCGCTTCGCCACAACGTGCCTTCGTCGTCGGCGGGAAACGGGTCCACGGGTTCGCCTCCGAGCAACACGGTGAAGTGCACGTGCGGTGGGACCCAGGGGAAGAACAAGATCCCGTCGACGGACGAAAAGCCGCTCAACCCAATCGGATCGCCCCGACGAACGACTTTGCCTTGTTGAATCGTCGCTCGCGCAAGGTGACCGCAGAGCGTGATCAATCCACCGCCGTGATCGATCACGATCTTGAGTCCGCCCCGCTGCATCAGGTTTTCGACGCGGATGACGCGACCCGCCGCGGGTGCGCAGACCGTCGAACCAACCGGCACAACAAAGTCGGTGCCCATGTGGCTGTTGTAGGTGCGACCGCCGCCACGAAAGTCGCGAACGGCGGTGGTGCGCACGTCGTAGCCCTCGTCGCGAGGTGCGTAGGTGCGATTGAAGAAGTTTAGGATCGGAATGCGTCGATCACGTCGGCTCCAACCGGCCCAGGTTGCCGGTCCCATGGCGGGGCGAAAGATGCGAAGCGAACTCAGGTCCCACTTGGCGCCATCTTCGTAGTCCGAACCTGCGATGGCTTTGACGCATTGTTCGATCCCGCGACCCACCGGTTTGAGCCCAACCGCTTCCCACGGTGAAATGCGATGACGAAACATGCGGCGCATGCCTATGTTGTTTCACGCTCTTGTTTTGCTGGTCAATCGGCTGGGATACCGATGCTACTGGCCGTACTTACACACACGGTTTCGGCCACCGTGCTTCGCCTTGTACAGCGCTTCGTCTGCGCACTTCACCAGCATTCGCGGATCGCTCACGTCGACTTCCGGCACGGCCGCCACACCAATACTCGTCGTCACCGGCAGCCGCTGACCGTCGTGGATAAAGGGATAGCTCTCGACCCAACCACGCAGTCGCTCTCCGAAAAGCGCGCCGTCATCCATCGTGAGTCCACGTGAAAGTACCGCGAACTCTTCACCGCCGTAACGCGCGAAGACATCCTCGCGTCGCACGCTTTCGAGAATCCCACCGGCCAACGTTTTGAGCACGTAGTCGCCGGCAAGGTGACCGTACGTGTCGTTGACGCGTTTGAAGTGATCGAGATCGAACATCACCAAACACAGGGGTGCCTTGTGTCGCAACGCGAACGCAACTTCGGCATCCAGTCGTTCGCTAAAGTACTTCTTGTTGTACGCGCCGGTGAGACCATCGCGCAGTGCAGCGTCGTACATGCGTCGCTGAAACTCTTGGTCGAGGTCGTCGCTGTAGCTGAACTTGAGAATGGTGGTGGTGCCGACCTGGATCTTGTCGCCGTCTTCCAACACCTGAAGTTGGATCTGTTCACCATTGACGAACGTGCCGTTGGTGGAGCCCAAGTCTTCGACGAAGACCTTGCCAGCTTTGGTGATCAAACGTGCGTGGTGCCGAGAGATCTCGGTGTCCGTCAGAAAGACCTTCATCGACTGGCCGCGCCCGATATCGGACACACCTTCGACTTTGAACATCTCCCCCACGTTAGGACCGGCGATGACGATGACGTAGGCTTGATCTTTACCCCTCGCCCCCGCGAGAAGCTTCTCCGCCATCTTCTTATCGCCGACGACGGTTTTTTCTTCCTCCCAGTCGTCCACTAGTGACGGAAGGATACCCTATTTAGGGCGAGACTCGGGCAGGAAGAGTCACAACGTGGCGAGTTGCTGCGTATCGGTAGCGCGCGAAATGGGACGAGACCCGGCGAACGTAGTTCCGGGTTTCGTCAAAAGGGATGAGCTCGACGAAGAGGTCCAAGTCCATCGTCCCGGTCTCATTGAGCCAACGTTCCACGCGCGCGCCACCAGCGTTGTAGGCCGCGATCACAAGAGGCTGAACATCTGTGCCTTCTAGGCGGAACCGGTTCCACTCACCCGCGATCTCCGCGGCACCAAGCTGGATGTTGTGACGCGGTTCAAACAGGCGGTCGCGCGCGAAGGGCAAACCGCGTCGACGCGCAATTCGCCTGCCGCTCGAGGGCAAAACCTGCAGTAGGCCGATAGCGTCCGCCCGGCTGACCGCATCCACGGAGTAGCCGCTTTCCTGGCGCATGGTCGCGTAGAGGTGCTCCCAAGGGAGGTTGTTGGCACGTGCGGCTTCACGAACTGCACCGAAAAACGGACGCGGATAGGCTGCATCCCACGCCCAACGCGCGGACCCTTCGGGTTCTTGGCGAAGCTCTGAGCGGCGCGTGTTGCCGAGCTGGTACGAACGTCGTGCACCGCCGACCTGCGTGTACATCGCAACCAGCGTTTCGATCGTCCGTCCTCGTGGCGCACTGCGTCGTAACGCGCGCTCACGTGAACGCAGCTCACGCAACGCGTCTCGCCAGAGACCGAGCTCGTTGTAGAACGCGACCTCAGCGGGGAGTGTGACCGTGAGTGACTCCGGCGCTGGACCCGCAGCCAGCAAGGGGATGGGCTCTGCACTCCCCAAGCCCGCCATGCGCTGTGCAGCGTGCAAGCCATACCAGTGCAGCGGATCGATCGCGCGAACGCGTCGGTAGTACGCCAACGCGCGGCGGTTGTTGCCTGCAGCTTCGAAGCTTCGTCCGGCCCAGTACAAACCACGGCCTTCGACCATCGGCCCTGAACCGGTTCCTGCGTACTGTTCGAAAAGAGCTGCAGCGCTGGAAAAACGACGTCGCCGATAGTCTCCAAGAGCCACGTGCCAGGTTGCGTTGCGTTTGAGGTTGCCGCGGGCTCGCCGCAAAAAGCGTTGGAACGAACGTCGTGCTGTGGCGCGACCCAAGCGATCTTCCAACCACGCGGCGAGATATTCGGCGTGATGCGCACGAGAATGACGTCGATGGCGACGCACAAACCGTCGATACGCACGAATGGCTTCGGCGTCTTGATCGGCGCGCGAGAGTGCACGTGCTGCGTGAAACTCGTCGTCGATTGCGGTGGCACCACCGGCTCGTGCAGCCGCGCTTAGATCCTGTGAGGCTTCCAGGTAATCGTTGCGTGACCGGTAGCGCGACATGCCCCGCAGGTGCAGCCATGCGGCTCGATGGGCGCGAGGCGGATCGGCCTCGAGTTCTGCGACGGCATCGCGAAAGCGACGTGCATCAAACCAGCGTTGTGCGCGACGAAGCCTCTCCGCTGGCGTCAGTTCGATGGTTCCCAAACGGCGCGCGACTTGATCGGCGTCGGGGTGTGCTGGGATATCCACGTACAGCGAGCGCAACTCACGTCGCGATGCATCGGCGTCGCCGGCCCGCTCCAGCGCTTCGACGAGTGAGAGACGAATCGCAAACGTATCGACGCGTGCTGGATCGTCGCCGGCAATCGCGCGCAACTCGGCAATGACCGGTGTAAGTTGTTCGGCGTTGGTGGCGCTTCGCAAACGACACTGCGCAACGAGTCCACGCAGAGTGGGTCGACGTCGACTGGCCGGCAGCGAATCGAGCGCGGTTTTCGCTTCGTCGCAACGACCCGCGAATGCGAGAAGCCTTCCGCGACGGAACGCAACATCCGCTTGCACGCTGGGAGGCAAGCCGGTCAACGCGTAGGCATCGATCGCGTTGCCTCCGGTTCGCTCCAGAAGACGAGCGCGGAGGTAGCGATGCGGGAGCGAGAGTTCGCCTTCGACTTCGGCGAGGCGCTCCAGGGCTTCGGCATGACGGCCTCGGCGCACCAGGTCGGACAGGTCTTGGGCGCTTGCCGTCGACGCCAAACCGACGACCAAGCACATGATCCCCCAACGCATGCCTCCCCCTACCACGCGAATCCCGTTTGCTTGCATGGCGTCAGGGAACGAGGAAATAGAGCCCGGGCTCCTCGGGTTGGCGTAACGACTGGCATCCCCTATATGGACGCACCGTGACTCGCATCCTCTTCCTCAGCTTGATGGCGTTGGCCGCATGTGCGCCCAACATCGGGGATTCGTGTCAGTCCAGCGCGGATTGCTCGGTCAACGGCAGCCGAATCTGCGATTTGGCCCAGCCCAATGGGTACTGCACCGTCGGAGGTTGCGATCCCGATACCTGCCCGGGCAGCTCGCTCTGCGTTGAGTGGCGTGGCAACCCAGACCGAACCGCGGTGACCTTCTGCATGGACCGCTGTGGGGGTGACGGCGATTGCCGCCAGCAGTACTCGTGCATGGCCGCTGGCGATCCTCGGATCATGGAGGGTGGCGAGCCCTTGGCGCAGGTCATCGACACGTCCGAGCGCCGGCGCGAAGCGAGCTTTTGCGTCGCCGATCCAGCTTTGGTCGAACCCGAGTAGGCATCCGCACCGTTTTTGGGAGCTTGTCGAGAGTTTCGATAGGTTCGCGGGGTGGGTGCTTACCTCAGTCGCCGGCTGCTTCGCGCGCTCGCGACGATCGCGGGTGTGGTCACGCTGGTCTTTGCGCTCATTCGTCTGGTCCCCGGCGATCCGGTCGACTCGCTTCTCGGTGAACAAGCGTCGGAGCAAGACCGCGCGTTGATGCGCGAACGTCTGCACCTCGACGACGCGTTGCCAGCGCAGTTTGCGCGCTTTGTTGGCGATGTCGTCGATGGTTCTCTCGGAACTTCGTTTCGTCAGGACGAAACGGTGTCCTCACTCATCGCCGAGGTCCTGCCTGACACCGCACTTCTCGCGTTCTGGGCGATCCTGGTGGCGTGGATCCTCGCGCTTCCACTCGGGATTCTGGCGGCACGTTTTCGAGGTCGCACGCCCGATCGAGTCGCGAGTGGTTTGGCCGTCGCGGGTCTGGCGATCCCCAACATCTGGTTGGGTCCGCTGCTGATCCTGGCCTTTGGCGTTCACCTGCGTTGGGCGCCTCTTCCTGGAGATGACCAAGCCGGTGCTGCGGCTCTGATCCTTCCTGCGATCACACTGGGTACGGCACTCGCAGCCACACTCACGAGGCAAACGCGTGGGTCGCTGATCGAGGTGCTGAGCCAAAACTACGTCTTGGCGGCTCGCGCTCGCGGACTTCCGCCGACGCGCGTGATGATCCAAGCCTTTCGCAACGCCTCGTTCCCGGTGCTCACGGTTGGCGCGGCCCAACTCGGTGCGGTGCTGAGCGGAACCGTCGTCGTCGAAACGATCTTCGAACGACGTGGGTTGGGCACGCTCTTCCTCGAAGGGTTCTACGCCCGTGATTATCCCGTGGTCGCAGGTTGCGCGATCGTGATCGCGGCAATCTACGTCTTCGTCAACTTCGCCATCGACGTGGCCTACATGGGCATCGACCCCCGGGTGAAGCTCTCGTGAGGTTTGCGACTGCTCTCGTGGTGCTCTTTGTGCTGCTCGCGTTCGTCGGGCCTTGGCTCGCACCGCATGACCCAACCCAGATCGACCTGAGTGCTCAGTTTCAAACGCCCTCAGGCGACCACTGGCTCGGAACGGCCGACAACGGCATCGACCTGGCCTCGGCCATGCTCCACGGAGCGCGCCTTGCTGGGGTGATCGCGCTGTTCGTGGTGGGCTTCAGTGCGCTCTTCGGAACGATCATTGGTGCTGCAGCGGGCTACTTTGGAGGCGCGATCGACCGAGCGTTCGTTTCGCTTGCCGATGTGGTGCAGGCGTTTCCGGGAATCGTGCTCTACGTCGCGATCCTCGCGCTGGTCGACACGCCTGGGGTGACCCACGTGATCGTGGCGCTGTGTGTTCCGAGTTGGGTGCTCTATGCGCGCATTGCCCGTGCTGAAGCACTGAGCCTTCGAGAAGCGGAGTTTGTTCAGGCTGCGGTGGTTCTCGGTGCCAAGCCAGGTCGTGTGCTGGGCCGACACGTGCTGCCCAACTTGGTTGGCCCGATCGTCATTCAGGCGACCAGTGGTGTGGGCGGCGTCATCCTTGCGGAGTCGACGCTCAGCTTCCTTGGATTGGGCCCTTCCGGAGGCATTTCCTGGGGTGCACTGCTCGATCAAGGCAGCGCAGTGCTGTTGCGTTTCCCGCACGTCGCGCTGATTGCAGGTTCGGCCATCGCCTTGACCGTGTTGGGGTTCAATCTCGCGGGGGACGCTCTTCGAGATCGTCTCGACCCACGAACTGCAGCCTGAGCCCTCGGCAGCTCACCGGGGCGTAGCCAACCTGACCGTCCGCGCCGATTTGGGGCTGAGCGCAGGAGTAGCCCTCGGGGAACTCGGCCGACCACCAGCGCTCGACTGCATCCGGTGCACGGTAGATCAGCGCCAAGTCGCTCGCGATTCCGTTGACCTGGAGCGGTTGTCCGAGATTCACGGGCGATTCGTCCGCCAAGAGAACCAACTCGGCAATCGCCAAACCGCGACGAAACGCTGCTTGAGGTGGCCGATCCGACACGCTGAGGTGAAGTTCACCGTGATCCAGCGTCCCAGTGCCGTGCACCAAACCATGCTGGGGCTCGGCCCAACTCAATGCGAGACGACCATGACCTTCTGCGCTGCCGTCCACGCTCAGATCGCCACACGCCGAAGCGAGAGCGAGGACAGCGATGAAGAGCGGGGTGCGCATGATGGTTTGCTCAGAAGAGTTGCAACGACTGGGCCATTTCATACGCACCCCACGCGTCGCGTATTCCCCACGATCGTGAACCTGAGTTCGTCACGATCGCGACATTGAAGTCACGGTGTGTCGAACCTTCGACACCACACTTGCGAACGAACTTGGCGAGTGACTCAGATTCGCGACTTCTCGACGGGCATCTCTGCGAACGCTCTGGCCATCTCTTTGGTGATTGGGTCGTCGCCGGCCAAGAACGCATCGAGGTGCTCCAGGCTGTCGGTTCCCCAAAAGAGTTCTCCGCGCGCGACCATCGTCGGCACACCAAACACGCCTGCTTCAACCGCCGCTGCGGTCTGATCCCGTACCAGCGCTTTGACCTCGGGGTTGGCCGCTTCATCGACCAGGCCGGAGAGTCCTAAAGGTTCGAGCACCTCACGCACGACATCGGCATTGGTAATCCCGCGTCCATCCACCCACGTGGCTCGATACAGGGCGTCGATCACGGCGAATTGCTGGTCTTTTGGAGCGGCACTCGTCACCCGAAGACCGAGCAAGGGATTGAAAGGATGCCCGGGAGGTGGTGCGAGCGGAACACCCAACCGGTGAGCGCGACGAACCACATCTTTGAACACGTACGTCTTCTTGGGTGGGATCTCCGCGGGACCTTTGTGGCCCCATTGCTTGAGCAACGCTGCAAACAAAATCGGCACGACCTCCAGCGGCTCGTCGTGCTTGGCTGCGAGCTGCCGAATCTGAGTCCAACCGAGGTAGGCGTAGGGCGAGATGTAGTCGAAGTAGAAGCGCACCTGCGGAGCTTACTACTCGGCGGGTTCCGTGAGTCGCTCGTCGGTGGCGTCGCCTGGGTCCGTCAGCCAGCGCGTAAATGGAGCAAGCACGCGCGCGCCACCGGACGAGATGTCATCGGCGACCCGATACAAACACGGGACCAACACCAACGTGAGCACGGTTGCGAAGGTCAAACCCCATGCGATCGCGGTCGCCATCGGTGAAAGCAGCGGCGCGTGATCCCCTGCAATCGCCAGAGGAAACAACCCAGCCACAGTCGTGATGCTCGTGAGAAAGATTGGCCGTAGACGCAAGTGCGACCCCGCCACAATCGCTTCGTCCACATCCATGCCTTGTTGGCGGCGCTGGTTGACGAAATCCACCAGTACCAGCGAGTCGTTGACCACAATTCCGGCGAGGCCGACCACGCCTATGAGTGCGATCAGCCCGATGGGTGCACCCGACACAAAGAACCCGATCACCACACCGATAAAGCTCAGTGGGATCGCCAGCATCACGACCAAGGGCTGAATGAACGAACGAAACTGCGTCGCCAAAATCGTGAAGATCACCAGCAGCGCAACCACGAATGCGTTCTTGAGCGACTGAAGCGATTCGTTCGTGCGCTCGTACTCGCCTCCAAGTTCGAATCTCACGTCCGGGTTGGCTTCGCGCAACGTGGAAAGCCGTTCGGCCAAACGCTCGTTCACACCCGCTGAGGTTACGCGTTCGTCGTCGATTTGCGCCGTGACCTTTACGACCCGTTCGCGATCTTTGTGCTTGAGCATCGCGGGACCGCGCCCGTGCTCAATCGTCGCCACCTCGCGCAACTGAACGGTTGAGCCCGCGGGCGTGACCAACGCCAGTGACTCAAGGCGCGTGGGATCTGAGCGCGCGCTTTCATCCAGCTGAACCACCAAGTCGATCTCGTCTTCGCCATCACGCGTGGTTGCGATCGGAGCCGCACCCAGCGCGTAGCGAAGCCAGCGAGCAACCACAGGCGGATTGAGCCCGTGCATGCCCGCACGTTCTTCGTCGACGGAAACGTGCAGTTCACGTTTTCCCAGCTGATAGTCGGTTGCGACCGTGCGTGTTCCATCGAGCTGACGAACCTCGTCAGCCACAGTCGCAGCAAGGTCGGCCAGCTTGTCCATGTCGTCGCCAAAGAGCCGCACTGCAACGGGAGCACCTCGCGGTGGTCCCGGTCGAAACTCAATCACTTCCAACGACGAAGGCCCGACGAGATCATTGAAGAGCGGGCTCGTCTGCGCCAGCAGCTCACGACCAGCGCGCACGCTACTGCGTTGTTCCTGCGGTTTGACATACACCGTGACCATGCCGACGTGGTCACCGCGGTCCACACCCATCGCGGTTCGCACCACGCCACGCGCAGCGACGATCGCTTCTACATCGTCGTTGTTCAGGGCCAAGATGCGGCGTTCGATCTCGTGCAGCACCGCATCGGTTTCATCTTTGGTGGCGTCGGTGCGCAACTGAACCCGCACGTCGAACATGTCCACGTCGCCGTCGGTGAAGAGCACCACATCTTTGAACATCACCGCCGCGCCGATGAGACCACCCGCAAGCAAGTACGCCCCACCGATGACCCAGTAGCGTTTACGCAGCGCTCCTTTGAGTACACGGTCGTAGATTTTTGAGGTGCGCTCCCCAATGCGCTCCCATCGTGTCTTGGGTCGTTCTTCTTGACGCTTCTTCTTCACCTGCCCGAAGTCCGCCATGTGGCTAGGCAAGATGAAGAACGCTTCGATGAGCGAAGCCACCAGCGAAGCGACCACGACCTTGGGGATGATCCCGAAGAATTTCCCGAGAACACCGGTCATTAAGAGCATCGGGAGGAATGCCGCACATGTCGTTGCTGTGGACGAAATGACCGGCCAGAACACTTCGCTCGCACCCCGCATCGCGGCTTCGCGTCGCGGCACACCATCTTCCATGTGCCGGTAGATGTTCTCGATGATGATGATCGCGTCGTCGACGACGATGCCCAAACATAGGATCAGCGCGAGCAGCGAGATCACGTTGATGGTGATGCCCATCATGTGCATCGCTGCGATTGCACCCGCGAGAGCAACCGGGAGACCGAGCGCCGCCATCGCGGCGTTGCGACCTCCGACAAAGAACCAGAGCAACGCCAATACCAACACCAGACCTGTGGCGGCGTTGGCGTAGAGGCTGTCCAGTGAGCGTTCGACTTCGTGTGCGGCGTCGCCGAACACTTCGACCGTCACACCTGCAGGTAGCTCCAACGCATCGACCAAGCCGCGGACGTCTTCGCTGATCTGAATGCTGTCGGCTTGTTGCTCCTTGCGTACGAAGAGCAGCACACCGGGCTCGCCGTTGACCTGACCTGTGAGTCTCGCTGGCGCGAAGCCTTCGTATACGGTCGCCACGTCGCGAACCCGAACGCCACCACCACGTGGGTCGGGACGCACCAGAACCTCTTCGACTTCATCGGCCGTGCGGACTTGCGCCATCGCGCGAACCAGACGCGCGTCGCGATCCCCAACCGTTCCTGCCGGCACATTCGCCGAGCGAACACGCAGTGCATCCGCGACCACGGAGAGCGGAAGCCCCAGGCCTGCAAGGCGATCCGGGTCGACATCCACCAGGAGCCGCCGATCGCGAATCCCGTTTCGACCCACCGATGCCACACCTTCGACCTTCTCGAGCGAGTCGGCCAAGTCGATGCCCACGCGTCGCAACATCGGCTCGGGCACATCACCACGCACCGACACCGCGATGGTGGGAATGTTCACGCTGAAGTGACGGACTTCGGGTGTCTCGGCACCGTCCGGAAACTCCACCGAGTTGACCTCGGCCTGAACCTCGAGTGTCGCGCGTGCGACGTCTTCAACATCGGTGTCGAACTGAATGAACGCGTAGCCGATGCCTTCGCGTGCTGTTCCCCACATCTCCTTGATGCCGTCGACCCGCCACGCCGCGTTCTCCAAGGGTGTGAGAACCTGTGCCTCAACTTCCGTGGCGCTTGCTCCGGGAAACGCGACCGCGACACGTGCCCAACCCGTGGGCACCGAGGGGATCGATTCGCGCGTCATGTCCTGCATGACGACCGCGCCCATGATCACCATGGTGATGCCGACGAGGTTCACCAAGACCGGCTGGCGAACCGAGAACCGAGCGAGCGCGTTCACTCGTCGGATGTTTGTGCGAGGGGATCCACAATACGGACCGGGCGGTCGTGAACGACGCGATCCAAACCGTCGACCACGATGCGTTCACCAGGTTCGAGCCCGGCGCGAACCTCGAGTTGATTCTCGTGCGCCGCGCCGACTTCAATCACGCGTCGTTCGGCAACGTCGCCTTCACCCACTACGAACACGTGGCTCTGCTCGTAGCGCTCGAAGATTGCGTTTCCTCGAACGAGCAACGCCGTGCGTGGATCCCCTGTTTCTACGGTGATTCGTGCAACCAAGCCGGGGCGCAGCCGATGCTCAGGGTCCTGGATCGCGACTTCGACGGGCAACCGACGCGTCCGCGCATCCACGACTTCACCCACGCGTAGAACTTCACCCTCAAACACTTCGTCCGGTCGCGCTGAGGCCTCGACGCGAACGCTTGCGCCAACCGGTACGTCGAGGGCTTGGCGCGGATCCAAGAGCACGCGCGCTTCGAGTCCCGACGTGTCGACCAAGTGTGCGACCGGTGCACCCGGTGACGCGAGCTCACCTTCTTCGACGAAGGTCTCAGCGATCGTTCCAGCAAAGGGAGCGCGCAGCGACGCTTCAGTGATTCCGCGGCGCGTCACGCGTGTCTGTGCGCGAGCTGCTTCTAACCCAGCTTGAGCCAAGCGAACGCCATCCACGGCGTCATCGAGTTGGCGCTGCGCTGCACCACCGCTTTGCACTAAACGTGCAGCAAGCTCGCGTTGGCGTTGGGCTTGTGCCAGTCGGGCTTCCGCTTGAGCTACCCCGGCATTGGCCGCTTGGAGTGCAACGGCTGTACGACCGACGTCGAGTCGCGCGATGACTTCGTTGGCTTCCACGCGTTGTCCTGACGCAACGCGAAGCTCGAGCACGCGTCCTGGTGCTTCGGATCGCAAGGTTGCTGCGTGTGCAGCTTCGATCGTTGCAACACCGGTTGCCGTGGGTGTGATCTCGGTCGTCGTTGCGACTTCGACGTGAACGGGAGGAAGCGGCGGCGCTTCGGTCGCAGTGGCTTCTTCGGCGCATGCCGAGGCGAACACGAAGAGCAGCAGCGAAACCCGCACCCGATGAGGCTGGCGCTGATCGCCCCGCGCGGCAAGAAGCGCGCACTTCGTTCCTGCTCCCATGCGTCCTCCAGTCGCCCTGTACAAACGACTCGTTACCTTCAACGCACGAGCGACGCCGCATGTTTCGCTACCTGGACGGAACGCTGTGAACTACAGATCCAGGCGATGAGCTTCGACTCGTTGCTTGCTGAGTTGGATGATCAAGCTGTCAGGGAACTGTCCTGGGCAGTTGGCGGTGGGTTGGTCGCGTTTGATCACGACCTGTGTTGGCAGCTGCGAACGGACCCGACGGAGATTGTTCGTACGCTTACGACGGTCAATCTGGACACCATCCTCGTTCCGGATACTGCCAACTTGGAGCGATTCGACTCTCTTGCGCTTGAGCAACTCACTGGGGCTGGTGATTGCGAAGTGCGTGAACTTCAGATTTGGCGCTTCTACAAACTGGTCGAAACAGTGACCGACCCAACGCGCGAACTCAGCGTCGAGGAAGGACGCGCGCGCTTCATTGCTGAAGGCGGGTTCGAAGAGGACTGTGTCGTTGGTGAGGAGCTTGGCTTTTTGGAGCGAGACGAGTCGCGCAAACTCCGCGTCGAGTTTCTGCAGGCGATCAACCGACAACTCCAGGTGACGTGGGTGGACGAAGCCAGTGAAGGGGAAGCGAACATCGCCGGGTATCTGGACGCGCTCGCGACAGAGAGGAGTCGTGCGGATGTCGCTACAGAGCTCGCGGGACGCGATCTCTTTTGGCGTTGGAATGTTCGCCAACCCGCGTGGGAGATGAGCGATGCCCAGCGCAAACAGTTCTGTCGGTTCTGCGTTGCCGTGTTTCATCGGTCCGGGGCCGCGTTCAACGACCCCCTCGGTCGAGTCCTGATGCATCCAGACCTCGCCACGGTACGAGGCTTGGTCCGTTGGCTACAGCGTCACCGTCGACGTGACCACTTCGGAGGCCGACGTCGATAAAACGCGTGCACCTCTCGGAAACGTGCCCATCCTGCGCCCATTATGGAACCGACCCTCATCTATGAAACCGTGCACGGCAGCCGCTGTTATGGGCTGAACCGTCCAGGGTCGGATACCGATCTCAAAGGCGTGATCGTTGGACCTCCGCGTTGGTACTTCGGGTATCGCGGTGGTCCTGAACAGATCGAACTCAACGGCGACCACGTGCACTTTGAGGTGCGGAAGTTCCTCAAGCTCTTGGCGAACGCCAACCCAACAATCTTGGAGTTGCTGTTCACCGAGTCGGAACACCACCGAACCGTGACGCCTGCCGGTCAGCGTCTGCTCGATGTTCGGGAGTCGTTTCTGTGCACCAAGGTCGGCGAGACATTTGGCGGCTACGCGTTGGGACAGCTCAAGCGTATTCGGACGCACCGCAAGTGGTTGCTTTCGCCTCCGAAAAAGGAGCCGACGCGTGCCGAGTTTGGTTTGCCGGAGCAAACGTTGATTCCCAAAGACCAACTAGGCGCAGCCGAAACACTGCTTGAGAAGGGCGAAACACTGGACGTGTCCGACAACTTTCTCGATGTCTTGGGACGAGAGAAACGCTACCGGTCGGCGCGCACCCACTGGCAGCAGTACCAGCAGTGGAAGAAGCACCGGAACCCCAAGCGCTCGGCTTTGGAAGCCAAGTTTGGGTACGACACCAAACACGCGATGCACCTGATTCGCTTGCAGCGAATGGCAGTCGAGATCTTAGAGACCAGCAAGGTCGTCGTGCGTCGGCCTGACCGGGATGAGCTCTTGGCGATTCGCGACGGTGTGTGGAGTTACGACGAACTTGTGGAGCACGCGGAACACAACGGCGCCCGCATTCGCGAGGCAGCCAAGAAGAGCACATTGCCGCGTGCCGTAGACGAAGACGCGATTGAGACGCTCGGCGTGGAGATCATCAAGGAGGTGCTCGGATGAAACCGGATTTTGAAAAGGCACGTCGCTTCGTGGAGGCGAACCATCCGCCCGGAACGCTGCTTCAGTGCGGCATCACCGGTTCGCACTTCTATGGTTTTCCTTCGGAGGATAGCGACGTCGACATGAAGGGCATCCATCTTGCGCCCACCGAACAGTTGCTTGGCTTGGACAAGCCGCAGGAGTCGTTCGATCGTTTGGTGATCTTCGAAGACACCGAACACGATTTCACTACGCACGAACTGTCCCGTGCACTCGGGCTATTGCTTGGTGGTAACGGCAACGTGTTGGAGCGGTTACTGACGCCTTTGCAGCTGGTTGAAAGCGAAGACGTTGATGCGTTGCGCGAACTTGCGCGCGGCGCGATCAGCAAGCGCTTCATCGGGCACTACCGTGGGTTCTTCAAAGGGTGTCGACGTGAACACGAGAACCGTCGGCAGGCGAAGAGCTTGTTGTACAGCTACCGCGTTGCGCTTACCGGTGCGCACTTGATGCAAACCGGTGAACTCGAAGGCGACTTGTACAAACTGGCACCCGAACACGGTTTTGAAAGCGTGCTCGAGTTGGTGGAGATCAAGCGCGGAGGTCGCGAGAAAGAGATCCTCGACCTCGCAGCAGACGAAAAGCACCGTGCGCGTTGGGACGAGCTCGACGCGTACATGGCGTCGATGCTGGAGAGCTCGTCGCTACCGGCAGATCCGCCCAACCGCGATGCGGTCGACGCGTGGATCGTGCAGCGACGCCGGCGCGATCTGTAGTTGGTTAGTCCTCGAGACACACGTTCACCACGCAGCTGCCGCCCGGACACTCGTCGTCCGTGCAGCAGCCGCTGATGTCGATGCACGCGTCGTCGCAGGGTCGAGTGCCCACCGGGCACGAGCAGAAGCTTCCAGGGCCGGGGCAGGTCTGTGGTGCTGTGCATTCGGAATCATCGCAGCACGTTGGTGTGGAGATGCACAAGTCGCCGCACACTTTGAGATCGGAGAACGGGCACACGCAGCCCATCTCTGGATCGCAGGTTTGTGGGCTGACACACGTCGGCCCGGCGACGCACTCTCCACCGCTGCACACGTCGCGCGTGCAGGGATCGTCGTCGAGGTCACAGGGCGTGTCTTCTTCGCATCCCGCGTCGCTTGACGCGTCTTCACCTGTGTCTGTAGTTGCGTCTTCGGTTGCGTCTTCACTCGCGTCTTCTGCGGTGTCCGCATCTTGTCCGCCGTCTTCGCCCGCAGTTGCGTCTTCGGTTGCGTCCACGCCGGTGTCCGCAGTGCCGGTGTCGTCCGGTGGTCCCTCGTTGGAGCTACAGGCCACGATGAACACGAGGAAAGCTGCGAAGCGCATGGTTCATCGTAGTGGTTCACGACGCGTGAAGGGTCGTTGACACTCGTAGGTGCGGTCCGGATGCAGCGTTCGTCCGAAAAAGACGAGTGATCTTCGCGTTGATGAACATGGACGTGTGGGAATTTCTCTACGCGTCCCCGAAATTGCGGTTGGACCTGGTCTTGCTTTGTAGGTCCGCATGAGAGTTTGGATTGTCTTGGCAGCGTGCGTTCCTTCAGTAGCGTTTGCGCAGGTTGAAGTGGTTGAGAGTGGACCCGAAAACGAGGTTGCTCTCGAAGTGATCGAAACCGATCAGGCGCAGCCGAACGGGTACGCGCAACCACAACGTGCAGCGCAAGCAGCACAACCCGTGGGGTACACACCTCAGGCTCAAGTGCTCGACGACCGGTTGCAGCTCAACCAAGAACTCGATCAGGTTCCGATTGGTGGATCGATCGCCATGACCACGATCGGCATCGGACTGGGTCTGGTGTTCAGTGCCAGTGCGTGGTTGGTGAAGAACGCTTCGGGCGTATCGCGATGTCTTGGCGACGATGGTTCAGAGTGCGGAACAACCAATCGAACAGGTACTGCTGTGATGGGTTCGCTTGCGGCTGCGTCGTTCACGCTTGGAATCATCGGCTTCATCCGACTGGTTGTTCGGATTGCGAAGCGTGCGCGGATTCGTCGTGACTTTCGTCAACGAACGACGGTGGGGGTTGAGGGGATGACGCTTCGTTTCTGAGCGCGTGCGCAGGCAAAAGCGGCCTTTGACGCACCTGTTGCCTGCGCATTCAAAAGAAAAAAATCTCAAAAAACGCAGACCGAATCAGACCCCGGGCCGTCTTCCGACCTTGGTTAGAGGGAGGAGATGATTCGAATGCGTAACAAGCTGTCTTTCGTTCTACTCACCGCGCTGGCACTTGCCGGTTGCACTCGCGACACCGTGCCGACACCGGATGATCCAGGACTTGTCTTCCTGGATGCCGACCTCGGTCATGAGCAAGTCATGGCTGACTTGGGTGGCGAGATGTTGGCCCGAGTCCGAGTCCGGACAGGTGATTTTCAACCTGGCGAACGTGCTCCTTTGAACTTGGCGTTGGTGATCGATACGTCGGGTTCGATGCTCGGGGATCCCATCGACAAAGCACGTGATGCTGCTGTGGCTGTCGTCGACATGATGCGCGATGGAGACTTCTTGTCGGTTGTCGCGTTTGGGACAGAGCCCGAGTTGCTTTTGGAGAGCACCGAGGTCGATCGAGGCGCGTTGAACGAACTGCGCGAAAAGATCGCCGAGATGGAAGCCAGTGGAACCACCGACATGGCGGGTGGTTTGCAGATGGCGTGGGCGCAGGTGCTGCAGCATCGGACAGGCGAAACGATCGACCGGATGGTGTTGCTCGGTGATGGTGTTCCGAACGATCCGAACCCGATTCTTCCGATGGCTACGCAGGCTGGGCAGCATCAGATTCCGATTGCCGCGTTGGGCCTTGGCTTGGAGTACGACGAGCAGCTGATGGGTCAGATCGCGGAGCTTTCGCACGGCAACTTTACGTACGTTGAAGATGCCGAGCAGGTTGCGAGTGTGTTCCAGCAGCAAGTGCTTGCTGTTGAGCAGATGTTGGCGCGCAATGTCGTGCTTCATCTCCAGCCCGGACCCGGTGTGGAGATTGCCGAAGTGCTTGGTCAGGACACACCTGGTGGCGGAGGTGGACTGCAGCTCGCGTTGGGTGACCTGTCTGAAGGTGACGTTCGTGAGGTTGTGGTTCGGATGACAGCGCCGGGACGTCGTAAGGGAGCGCTTGTCGAGTTGCTGGATTCGCGGATCACGTTTCAGGACACCGTGAACGATGCTGGGCAGCTTCGCCGGTCGGCGTTTTTGGGAGCGCGAGCGACCGATGATCATGTGGCGTACGAAGCGAGTCGGAACGACTCAGTGCACAATACGGCAGCGGAGCTCCGTGCAGCGACAGCGACCTTGACCGCGATTCGGATGGTGCGCACCGGACAGCTTGGACAAGCGACCGCGTTGCTTCGGGAAGCGCAGCAGTATGTCGGCGAGGACACGGAGCAGGCTGCGTCGATCGAGAGCCTTCGCCGCGAAGTCGAGAGCGTCGAAGCGGAGTACGACTACGAAGATGATGAACCGAGTGCGGCTCCGCCGCCTAGCTATGAGCGCAGCATCCGCGAAGCGCATAGCCAGAGCATGGATGCGCTTGGTTACTAGCTAACAACAACAGAACCCTCTCATCACCACCCAGAAAGGCCGGCAACCGCCGGCCTTTCGCTTTTGGTGCGTTCTTTCGGCCGCACCTCTTTCGGCCGCACCTGGCCATCTTCGGCCAAGACCTGGGCTGTTGTGGTTTCGCGGGTGGGTCGGGGGTTGGTTTCTGGGCCTGGGCTTGTTCTTGCGCGTCGATGCGTGGTCCTTGGGCGAAGCTTAAAGCAGCTTTCGCTCCTCTCGGGTCGCTCGAACTACTCACACGACACAAGGCGCCGTCCCGACTCTCGTCGACACGGCGCCTTTGGTCTTGTTCGAACTTCCGCTACGCGGCCACTGCGGGTGGGTCCGCTTGGCTCTCCACACTTACACCAAACAGCACACGCATCTTCCACGTCCCCCATGGAAAGACACACTCCTCACCCGCACAGTACTTCTCGAGTGCACACCGATAGCTTTCACGAAACACCTTCAGCATCGTCAACATCGCAATCCTTCTCGCCGGCCTCCCCGCAACTCGAGGATTGATCGCGTTTCGCTTCGCTCGCTTCCCTGGCCGATCCCAAATGCTCTGCTTCAAGATCCGCTTCATCCCTATCGGCCGTTTCGGGCGCGGGATCGCTCTCAGCTCCCCATGCAGCATCTTCATCAGCTCATCACGGTTCCAATGCTCCAAACTCGGCGGCACTTGGACTCGCATCTCAACCTGCTCCGGCAGAAGAGTTCGCTTCGAAGCACACGCGGGTCGACGCACTGTTACGACACGCTGACCCATATCCTCAGGCTTCGACATACAGCCCTGCCACTGCGTCCACTTGGCGACCAAGCCCGACGTTTTCGCGTTGCCCATGGTGTAGACAAGCTTTTCGATCACGCTTGTCTCGCTCGCAAGCAACGCGTTGCTCACATCCACGGCACTGGGCTGACTCTTGTTCCAGACTCCATCTTCGATGTCGGGAAAGTGTCGACACAACAGGTTCGTGATCGTCTGATCCAAGAACTGATAGAAACGTGGCGCCTCGCCCCGCACGTCCGTGATGACGACGTGGAGGTGGTTGCTCATCAGGATCCACGCATGTACCTGCACCCCAGTTCGCGACGCTGCATACGCGAGCGCGTACAGAAAGATCTGCTTCACCACCGGATCGCCAGGTGGAAACCGAAAGTAGCGATGCAACGTGCGACGCGTGAGCAAGTACGTCACGCCTGGAATCACCATCCGTGCTGCCGGCATGGACAGTCATCGGCCGTTTAGGCGCCGAGTTGCGTCTAAAGCTTGTCGCGCAACGACTTTAGTAACGGAGCAAGTCTAGATCCGGGCCCGAGCGCCTCAGCCTCCGAGATTCGCGCTTCGGCTTGGTCGTGTTCGTCGAGTTTCTGATGAATCGCTGCCAACGTTGCAAGAGCCAAGGTCTTGTCGTTCTTCGTGCGAAAAGGGAGGTCTACGGCTTTTTGCAGTTCGCTTTTTGCGGTTTCGAGGTCTCCCCTCGCTTCTGCCAACGCAGCTGCAATCCACCAGTAATACGTCCGCGTTTCGGCGGTTAGAAACCGCGTCGGCGTCCGCTCCCACAACTTGTGCGCACGCTGCAAGTTCCCCCCACGCAACGCTGCAAACGACGCCCGCACAGACCCATACAAAAAGTGCCCGGCTGCCAGCATCACTCCCGACACGCAAAAGAACACGCCATACATCCGCCCCGCGACAAGCGCGTGGATGCCAAATCCCAAGGTGGTGAACACCAAGAGCCAGCGCACCATCGGCGAGAACATGGCTACAGGATACCTGCTAGGCTCCGCTCCATGTTTTTCGCTTCGCTCGGAGGCCTCGGTGCAACAGCCACCTTTCCGGGCACGCTCGAACTGATGTTGGTCACCGCCGGTGGCCTACTCCCCGCACGCAAACCTGGCCGCGCCTCGGTCGCGCTCCGCCGCATGGCAGTCGTGGTCCCCGCTCACAACGAAGAAAAGAACGTCGCCCGCACGGTCGAAAGTCTCCGCGAAGCACGCCACCCCTGCCCTGTTGAAATCCTCGTCATCGCCGACAACTGCAACGACGACACGGCACGCGTCGCCCGCGATGCCGGCGCCACTGTCATCGAACGGGACGATCCTCACAACCGAGGCAAAGGGTTCGCCCTCGAACTCGCTTTCGAACGTCTGTTCTACGCCTACCCGGATCTCGATGCGGTCTTGGTGGTCGACGCGGATACTTCCGTCGCACCCAACTTCTTCGAGGCAAGCGCCGCGTGGTTTCGCGCGGGAGCCGACGCAGTTCAGTGTCGCTACACCGTTCGCAACGCAGACGAATCCACCCGCACACGTCTCATGAACGTCGCGTTGATGGCATTCAACGTCCTTCGCCCACGCGGACGATCCCGCTTTGGTCTCAGCGCCGGAATTCTCGGCAACGGATTCGGTCTCAGTCGGGCGTGCTTGGAACGCGTCCCCTATGGCGCTCGTTCGGTCGTTGAAGACCTTGAGCATCACATCGAACTGGTCCGAGACGGTATGCGCGTGGACTTCGTCGACGACACATGGGTCAAAGCAGATTTCCCGGTTGGCGAACGCGGCGCCGACACACAACGTGCACGATGGGAAGGCGGACGCTTTCGCATGGTTCGCGAACACGCTCCCCGTTTGATCGGTCAGATCCTTCGCGGTCAGTTGCGCATGACGGAACCTCTTCTGGAACTTTTGCTCATGCCGCTCGCGATTCATGTCGGCGTGTTGGGCATCACTCTCTTCGTTCCGTTCTTGCCCACTCAACTCGTGGCGGCACTTGGACTCAGCGTGGTCGGCGCACACGTCGGCGCCGCACTCATGGTCGGTCGTGCCGAACTCGGTGACGTTCTCGCACTTCTGCGGGCTCCGCTCTACGTTGCGTGGAAGGCCAAACTGCTCCCCGCGATCTTCCAAGCGGCAAGCGCAGATCAAGAGTGGGTTCGAACCGCGCGCTAGCGTGGTCGACGTCGAACTTCGCGCACCCGACGTCGTAGGGCATCGACGTTCAAAGGCGCATTGCCCCAACGCGCAGCCAAGTACGCCTCGGTGACTTCGTCCACGGCATCGGCCGCATGGAATCCAGCATCGCGAAGCGTCTCGGCATGCTCTCTGGGGGTTCGTGCGGGCGGCCGCGCATGACCGGCGCTCCTCAACGCACGTTCAAGCTCCGCATAAAGCGACGTTGCTTCGCGCATCTCCCGATGTGAACCACGACGTCGTCTTCGTAACCACCACGCAACCAGTGCGAGAATCCCCACGAGAATCAACGCGACAAGTACGGGTGCGCTCGACCCTGCGCCAAGTTGCAAGCGCGACTCGTCATCGACGCGGTCCGGTGTGTCTTCTTCCTCATCTGCGCGAAACGAACGCAGCCAGCGATAGAACCCGCGTAAGGCCGAGACCTGTTGCTGCAGGTCGTAGCCCACCACACTTTGCGACCAACGCGTTCGAAGCGCGTCGATGATCGCACGAAGCTCAGCAAGCATGCCGCTGTCCGCCGGAAGCTCACCGCGCGCAGCAGGTGTCGGTTCGAGCGTGAACCAATAGCCGTCGACGTACACTTCGACCCAGCTGTGAGCATCACCTTGGCTGATCGCGTAGTAGTTGCCGTAGTCGTTCCACACGCCTCCGACGAAGCCGGTCACGTTGCGCGCGGGGATATTCTGGGTGCGCAGCATGATGGCCAGCGCGGTGGAGAAGTACTCGCAATGTCCTGATTTTGCTTCGAAAAGGAACACTTCGAGAGGGTCGCGTCCACGCGTGTCCGGCATGGCCAAGCTGTACTGAAACTCTCCCGAGGCACTCAGCCAAGCTTCGATGTTGCGTGCGCGCTCAAGAACGGTCCCTTCGCCCGCAATTTCACTCGCGAGTGTTCGAACACGATCGATCGCGGGGTCTTCGGGAAGCTGCAGATACTTTTCGAGATCCTCTTCGGTGGCCGGATCGCGATACTGACCGACAGCGTCGCGCGCCACGATGGCGGTGTACAAAAACGGAAGTCCGTCACCGTCGGTGTAGCGGATGTCGAGACCCGGACGTCGCTCCAAACGACGACCGACGTTGATCGCGTTCTCCACGCGCGGCGGTACATCTAACGCAATCGTTCCGTCGGGTAAGAAGAGCACGGGTTCGTCGATGGGATCGACGTACATCTGCAACTTCTGTTCGTCGCTCGTGTTCCGCGGTGCGCGTTGAATCGGAAACGTTCCGAGTTCGGCAACGAAGCGCTCCGGTTCCGATAGCGAACGCGTCCATTGCGATTCCGAGTAGCGATCAAACGAAGTCCCGCGAAGCCGCAAGTTGGCGTAGGGCGGTGGGTTCGCGCTGACGTTCTCGGGGCGTACGCGAACGACCACCGTGGGGTCGTCTCGGATCACGCCGAAGTCACCGAGTTCGACGTTGCCGCCAAAGCCTGCAACCGCTCGGCCGCCCGCTCCGCCAAAGCTCAGGAAACCCATGCCAACACGAGGAAAAAGCAGGAAGAACGCGGCCGTCACCACGAACAACGGAATTGAAAGTGCGGCCGTTCCAGCAAGAAATCCAGGTCCGGCAATGCGCTTGGACTCCAACACGCGTTGCACTCGAGGGTTGGCTGCGTTGACGTTTGGATCCTCGTCGTCGCCGTAGTGGTTCTCGATCTCCACGCGCATGTGCGTGAATGCGAGCATCCAGGGCGTGACAAGAACAAAGCCAAAGAACACCACTGCGTAGTCGAGTCCCGTGCTCAACACGGTTGCTGCAATCAGATGCAGAAACGCCAAGGTTTGGATGTGTTGATGGTCCTTGGCGGTGCGCCGATGGAAGAGTCGCGAGACTTGCAAGAAGCCAGCGAACTCCATGCCGAGCGCGAGAATCGGCGAGCCTAGAAAACCGCGTCCGACTTGGATCGCAAGGAAGCCCAGCAGAATGCCGTTCCAAAGTTTGGTGTAGCCGGGTCGGTTCCACTGCTTGGGACCGACGGCCATGCTCGCGAAGAACGCCAGCGCCAACAGAACGGCACTGGGTAGTGGAAGCTCCGATCCCAACGTCAATGCGACCAAGCCAAGCGCGGCGAGCAAGTACGAAATAATCGTGTGCAGCGATCCGAACTTCACGCGGCCACCTCAACGACCAAGCTGTGTTCGCCCAACGCAGCAAGAGGTGGTGCGTCGGCCGCTGGAACCGTTTCGAGCAGAGCGAGAAAACGCCAAATCGGATCGGGAGGTGAACCGGGCATCACGGTTGGGCTTGCGGCGCCACGCACCTGCACTTCCACCGCGGCACCACGTTGCAACGCCAGATCCGCTAACGATGCTGCGCGCGAAATCGCTTCTTCCAGCGCTTCGTGCCACTTCGCTTCGGCTTCGGGATCGGCGTGCTCAGGCTCTGCCTGGTCGAGGTGAATCGATACTCGTGCGTGTGCAGCCGCATGACGTTGTCGAACGATCAGGCGATCGAGCGCAGCGCTTCGCTTCCAGTGGATCGAACGCGCACCGTCACCGTCGAGGTAGTCACGCAGGCTGTGCACATCGCCGGTGTGACCCACGCGTTTCGAGGGTGCGTCTTGGCCCTGTCCCAAACCACGCAGGAGGTTGGCGTCGACATCGATGAGACGTGGGTACACCAGCATCTCATCGCGAGCTTCCAGGGTGCGACCTTTCTCGATCAGTCCGAAGGGATAGCGCGTGCGCACTGTGAACCCGACGAACGTGAGCATGCCGCGTCGCTGAGCCACGCGGCGGTAGGTCGACCGCTCGTCGCTGCCTGGGGCGGTTTTCAGAAAAAAGCAGCGTCGTGAACTGGTCTCGCTATCCGTGCGGTCTTCGACCTCCAGCGCATAGCTCGGAAAACGCGTCTTGTTGTTCCGCAGCGTGAGTTCAACGATCGATGTTGCGCCCACAAAGGTTCGACGCGGTGGCTTGCGCCTTAAGCGAATCCGCGTGAGTGCTAGATCGCTAAGCGTGCCGCTGACCAAGAGCAGGCTCAGCATCAAACCGAGCACCAGATAGAGCAGGTTGTTACCGGTGTTCACTGCGGCGAGGCCGACACCCATCGTCACTGCGACGAAGACTTTCCCTTCGCGGGTGAAACGAAAAGATCTCCGTCGTCGCTCGCGTCGCCGTTTGTCGCGCTTCTCCTTGCGGGCGCTCACACCGGAACCGGAATCGACTCACGCAGTTCGCTCAGAACCGCTTCCGCATCTTCGCGTGCATCCGGGCCTTGTGCGCCACTGGTGCGAAGTCGGTGTGCAAGAACCGGAACGACCAGCTCTTTGACGTCGTCGGGAATCGCGTAGCTGCGGCCTTCCACGTAGGCACGCGCTCGCACAGCTTGCGTAAATGCCAATGCTGCACGCGTGGATGCACCGACTTCGATCGCAGGGTGGTCGCGCGTCGCCAGAATTAACTCGTGCAAGTACTCGAGCAGTCCTTGCGCGATCTCAACCTTGTCGACTTCGTCACGTGCCGCGAGCAGTTCGTTCACGCTGACGACCGACTTGAGCGACGCCACCGGATCGTCGGAACCACGTCCGAAGAGAACTTCGCGCTCCACGTCTTTGCCTGGATAGCCCACGCGCAGTCGAACGAGAAAACGGTCGAGCTGCGATTCTGGCAACGGATAGGTTCCGTAGAAGTCGCGCGGATTCTGCGTCGCCATCACAAAGAACGGTTCGTCGAGCTCGTGCGTGTGCCCGTCGATCGAAACCTGCCGCTCACCCATCGCTTCGAGGAGTGCGCTTTGCGTTCGGGGCGTGGTGCGGTTGATCTCGTCGGCCAGAAGCAGCTGGGTGAACACCGGACCTTCGCGAAACACAAACTTGGCGGTCTCGCGATCGTAGATGCTTCCGCCAAGCACATCGGCGGGCATTAGATCACTGGTGAGCTGCAGGCGTCGGAACTTCAGTCCGAGTGATGCTGCGAGTGCACGCGCGAGAGTGGTTTTGCCAACGCCGGGAACGTCTTCGATCAAGACGTGTCCGCGTGCGAGAAGCGCGACTACGGTGAGCCGAATGACATCTTCTTTGCCGCGAAGAACAGTGCCTACTTGATTGACCAATCGTGTCGCCAGCGGCACGGCGTTGGGTTTCACAGCCTCTACAATATCAACAACAGTCAAACTACATCCAACGTTGGCTGCTCCCGACCCCAAGCATCTGTCTCAGCCTTCAGACAACCGTTACAACAGAACGATATCTTCCACGTCTAGGGCCTCTTGGGCGACTACGGTACGAGTTTCTTCCTCACGCTTGGTGGCCATCTCATACAGTTCGCTGAGAATCGTTGGGTGCTCGCGAATTGCGGCCTGAAACTCTTCGTGGGTCAGCTGCATGGCCACGGTGGGATGAACCACCCGAACCGTTGCGTTCGCAGGCCGGCGCAACACCAGCGAGATTTCGCCGACCACATCACCGGGTCCCAACTCGGCGATGCGGATCTGGTCGCCATCGGTGTCCACGCCGAGAACCTCAACGGTTCCTGACGCGATCAAAAACAGGCCCTGGGCTTCATCACCTTCAGCGACCAGGATCTCGTCTTCGTCGTAGTGCTCCGCTTTGAAGCGGCCAAGCAACGCCTGTCGCTCCGCAGGTGCAACAGCCCCAAGGATCGGACTGTGGCGCATCAGGTTCGCGAGCATGCGCGAACGACAAAACGCCGAGAGCTGTTCACCGATGACTTTGCTTTTCTTGGCGGCTTTCTCGAGCGCTTCGCGGCTAATGACGAGCAGTGTCGCAGGCTCAACCGCAACCACTGCGGCAGCACGTGGCGCTGCACTGACCAACGCCATCTCGCCGAAGAGTGCACCCGGACCCAAACCGGCGAGCGTCTTCTCCGAGTCGCCTTGGCCGCGGACAACCTTGAGCATGCCGCGCGCAAGCACGAACGCTTCGCTGCCCTCTTCACCTTCACCGACAACTTCTTCGTCGGCAGCGACCGTACGAATCTCGAACGCTTCGAGAAGTTTTTCGAGAGCCTTGGGTTCCAAGCGCGAGAAGAGCGGCAGCTTCGGTGTCGAAGCGTCCGCGTCAACCGGATCACTCCACTCCAACACGCTTTGAAGTGCGCGCTCACCGCGATCGAGAAGTGCTTCGCCCTTGGACTTCTTCAGATCGGCCGCGATCGACACGTCGGTCGGAAGAGGCGGTGGTGTGGGTGCACCATCCCCGAGCCGGTCGCTGCCTTTGCCGAATGCCGCTGCGATCTGAGCGAGTTGTGCTGTGCCTTCTTCGCCTGCGTTCTCAGCGACCTGTGCTGCGACGACCGCCATGGGAAGATCGCCGCGACGAACAAACGAATCGATCAGCTTCAGCGCGATCTCGCCGGCCAGAAAGCCCCGGTCCTGATCAACCAAACACTTGGTGACCAGCATGGCTGCACCAAGCTGGCCGGCATCGGCTTCGAGCAGAGCGATTCCGGTGCGTAGCGCGTCATCCAGGTTGCCGGCGTGACGCGCCGCATAGGCTTCATCGAGCAGCGAGTGCTGAAACATGCGTGGGGAGGATACCAGGCCGCTCGATCAAAAACGTCGGGGAAACGGCAGGGTTAGCGAACGCCGATGATGTTGGCGCGCACGGCTTCGATCGGGAACGACGCGGACCAACCGTCCTCGAAGCGCATACCCATGATGCAGTCGCGGCCTTCAACACGCGTACCGTCTCCGTCGATGCACGCGGTCACAACCGGCTGACAACCACGCGGTCCGGTGCGATCGACTTCGAAGCGCTCCAGTCCGTCACCGTCCAAGTCGACGTCGGGCTGCACACCCGGAAGCGGGAAGATGAAACCGCGCGGCGTTCCACCGATCACGATGTCGGCGAGCGTGGTGTCGATCATCGAACCGTCGCAGGGCGGCGCAGGCTCACCCGGCAAGAACATGTCGATGATGTTCGGAAGGAAGGCGACCGTTACAACGGGAACCGCGCCACAGAGCAGACCATCTTCGATGCCAGTCACTTCGCCGCCACTCGCAGTGGTCGTGCCGGTCACGCGGGACTGTCGAATCTCGAGCGGAAGGAACGCGATCGGGAAGTCCACGTCCTCGGGGCCGCCGTCGAGGTTGCGGGACATCACCGAACTCTCGAACGAGGCCAGCGGGTTGCCATCCGCGTCGAGCGAACCGCCATCGGCAAAGAACTCGCCCGAGCCCGTCAGGTTGTTGCTGGGGTCGTCATCGGTGTCGATGCCGGTGAGCCAACCCAGGCTGAACGAATCGTCGTTCGCCATGGTGCGATCGTCCAAGCCCACTGCGTTCAACAGGAGAATCAGCTGTCCATCGGTGATGGCGTTCTCCAAGAACATCGAGTTGAGCAAGTCGGTCAAACCACCTAGCGCACGCGCAAAGCCGTGGTCGGCGACGCCGTCTCCACTGAAGTCACAACCCGGATCGCCGGTGCCGGCAATCGTCAGGCTGCTCAGAATCATGCTGATCTCGTCCTGGCAATCGGCGCCGCATCCGTCGAAGGGCTCGGTGCCTCCGTCGTCGCACGTTTCGGGCGGGTCGATGCTGTCGTTGCCGCACATCATCAGCTGACACATGTCGCTGCAACCCGGTGTGGAGTCACACGCTTCACCGATGTGTCCGTCGCGGATGCCGTTGCCGCAGGTCTCGTCGCTTCCGCAATCGCTTCGGCATCCGTCGCCCGAGCGGTTGTTGCCGTCATCGCAGACTTCGCCGGGATCTTCGTTTCCGTCTCCGCAGAACGCTTCGCGCGCGCAGTTTTCGTCGCAGCCATCACCGGGCTCGGTGTTGCCGTCGTCGCAGCTCTCACCGGGGTCGAGGTTGCTATCGCCGCAGAACCCTTCGAGTTCGCAGTTCTCGTCGCACCCGTCGCCAGGCGTGGTGTTTCCGTCGTCGCACTCCTCGCCCGGATCGATCGACGTGTCGCCGCACCTGGCTTCGACTTCGGCATCCTCATCCGGACCGCCGTCGTCCTCGATGATGTCTCCGTCCTCGGTTCCGCTGTCCGGCACCTCGGCGTCGAAGGAGATGTCGCCATCTTCCGCACCAGGTGTGGAGCTCTTCGAGCAGGCGACCAACATCAACCCGCAGAACAAGACAAGCACACGCGACATCACTACCTCCAAGCGTCCAGCGTTCGTGTTCCCCGCATCCCTGAGGATTCACGAACGGCGGGAGAGTAGCCGAGGATCGCTGGATCCGGGTAGGAGCTGACTCAGTCGCTCGAAATCTCGGCGAGAGCCAGTCGGGCGCGACGCAGTTCCTCACGCAAGGTGAGCCGCTTGGCCTCGTCGATACTGGAATTGCGCCGCAGAAACGCTTGGAGCTGCACTTGTGCAGTGCGTCGATCCCCCAAACAGAAGGCGATCATGCCCTGAAGAAAGCGTCCGTAACCCTCACCCGATTTGGATTTGGCCAGATCGGAACGCAGCTCGTGTAAGTCGCGAACGGCCATTCCCGCGTCGAGTCGGATGTAGGCGCGATGCGCTTTGAGCAGCAGACGATCTTTCTGGGCGTAGCGAAGTCCACGCTTGAGAGTGGAGAGCGCGGCCTCAACCTCACCTGCAAAGTGTTGGAGCGTCGCGAGGCTCCAGTACTGAAAACTTCGTCGCGCCGTAGGTGCGTTTCGAGCCGAGAGCCGCTGTGCGTCGATCGCCTTTTGAACCTCGCCCAGCGCCGCAAAAGCGCGACTTTGGTCGGTGTATGCGATGTCCGGCATCACCTCGGTTTCGAGCATGTCAGCGCAGACATCGAGAGCACTGCGGAACTGGCGAAGCTCCAAATGGGCGAGATAGGCCTGCCGAAGCAGCAGAAAGGTCAGCTCAGGATCGACTTCTGGGCCCAGACCCGCTTCGGCCTCTCGCAACCGAGCGCTGGGATCGGCTGCTTCCAGCGCACGCTGGAGCTGAATCTCAGGATTTCGCGGTAGAGGTCGGACGCTGCCCATCGAAGCTTATCCACAACTTAGCATCAGGGCGCTCTCTGTCGAAAGGCCCGCAATTACGAAGATATAGAGGTGCTAATCCACAGGAGCGAAGAGGAAATCCTCAATTTCATCCTTCTTCGCTTCGGCGTCGCGGCGCCCGAGTGCGATCAGCTCTCTCGCATATGCTCCGTCAAAAAGCAGATAGCTAGCCAAATCCGCATCGCCGCCTTCGCCGACATCCAGCAAGCGCAAAAAACCCCTGCCGACGGTCGCCCCAAGTCGAACCGCATTCGATCTCAGGTGGCTTGAAGCGATGACACCCAGATCTTGGCTCGGCTTCACATCAAGCGCGCGAATCACGCGTCGTTCGGGTCGACCCTCAGCGCGCGCAACCGCGTTCATCTTTTGCAAGTAGTCGTCGCCGAACGCTTGAATCCCGGCACGCAGCGCAGTGTTGACGCGTTCGAGTTCCTGCAGATCGGCGTTGAGGTGATCGAGCAGAAACGCGTTGAGCACCTTGCCCAAGAGAAACGACGCACCGGGATACACGTCGTCGGGCAACACGCTTTGTCCATCGGGCGCGGTTGGATCGGATACGCCGATCACAAACAGACGATCCATGCCCATGTGGATCGACGGTGCCATCGGTGTGTTGAGACGAAGTCCGCCATCGCAGTGAAGCTGGCGACCGATTCGAATCGGCGGGAACACCAAAGGGATCGCCGCAGACGCCAGAACGTGCGCTGGACCGATGCGCGCACCTCGTACGGATACTTGATTGGGAAGTTGCGTTGGAAGCGGCGCATCTTGATGGCGATCGACGAACACGACCGGACGTCCCGTTGCGACGCTTGTTGCAGACACGGTGAGCGCTTTGACGGTGCCGTTGCGCAGGTTGCGACGCAGTTGTCGCCACCGGACGCCTTCGCCCACCAACTTCACGAGCGGCGACGCGTCGAACACACCACGCGCTTTCTTTCCGCCCAACAACACGCGGTGAAGACTGGCGGCTTGGCGCAGTCCGAACTGCAGCACATCGCCCAAGCTCAGCTCGGACCAGAGCTCCTCGAGGTGCATGATGCCGCGCGCATAATCCTCGGCCGTAGAAGCCAAAAACGCACCGTTGACCGCGCCCACGCTGGTGCCGCTGATGACATCCACGCGTGGTTGGCGGCCGAGCTTCTTGGCCAGGTCATGGAAGATGTACGTGAGAACTCCGACTTCGTACGCGCCGCGCGACCCGCCGCCGGAAAGAACAACACCGAGGCTCACGCAGTTTCCTTTCGTTCGGTCATGGACACTCGTCTCGAATGGCGCGCGCTTCGGGGCTCTCTAAGTAGCGCTTGCGCATCGACTCGCTGCGAATCGACTTGGACTTGGTTTCCAGCAGCGTGGCTCCGTCGCGGTAGAGCGTGTCCGACCGCGACGCGTCACCGAGTCGCTTGAACGCGCGTGCGAGTGCGAGGTGCACTTTCTCGGCACGCTCCACATCCACGCGCTGCAGCATGCCGGCAGCTTCTTTGGCGAACTCTTGCGCCGCATCGATCTCATCGCGCTCGACCAAGGCTGCGGCCAGTTGCGTCAGTGCATGAACTTCGTAGCCGACCAGTCCATCTGCGCGCGCTGCTTTCAGTGCGGTTCGCGCCGCACGTTCGGCGTCGGCAAGTCGTCCTGCGGTCCGCTCCAACTCGGAACGGACGATCCGTTCGCGGGCGATCTCGTAGTTGCTTCCCAGTCGTTCCGCGATACGTCGGGCTTGATCGAGTGGCACGAGCGCCGCGTTTGGATCAGCACCGTCGTCGAGCATCATCTCGGCGATCGCTGCAAGTGCATCACAACGACCCGCGCGATCGTCCACGGTTTCGAACACATCCAGTGCGCGCTGCACAAAGGTCAGACCACGCTCGGCATCGCCCAAAGCGTCGTAAAGCTGACCAATGTTCGAGAGCTTTCGGCCCAGCCGCAGACGATCGCCAGTCTCTCGATCGATATGAATGGACGAGCGAAACGCCAAGATCGCGTCCTCAAACTGACCCGCCGAAGCGAGTGCAACACCCAACGAGTTGAGCGCGAACGCCTCGGATCGTCGAACGCCCAGACGCCGGAAGATCACGATCGCTTCGGTGTACGCCTGAAAGGCTTCTTCACTGCGTCCCAAGCGTCGAAGCAGGATGCCTTTCTGAACCAAGATCGACCCGCGCGCGTTGAGCAACTTCGGCGTGAGTCCTGCGCGTTCCAGAGCACGTTCGCACGCTTCAAGCCCACGCGTGGGTTCGCCGCGATCGCGTGCGAGTTCTGCTTCGACGCGTAGCGCGTCCATCTCCAACTGCAGATCGCCGGCTGCGCGTGCTGCCTCGAGTGCACGCGGTACCAGGTCGTCAGCTTCGCCAGCTTGCGCGTTGTCGAGATCGAAACGTGCGCGTCGCAGAAGCGCCACAGCACGACGCCGGGGACTGCCACCGCGTTCCGCGATCGCCCGCATCGCTTCGAGCTCGCGCAGCTGTTCGTGCGGTCGACCAAGGAAGCGCAAAATCTGTTCGCGACCCTCGTGCGCTCGAAAGCGCTTGGCGTCGTCGTCGGGTGGCAAGAGTTGCAGCGAGCGACCAAAGAAGCGCAGCGCTTCGCGGTTGGAGTAGACGTCGCGCGCCGAGTCTGCAGCTTTGAGGTACTCCTTGGCCGCGGCTGTCCGTTCTCCCGCTTGCTCGAGATGTCGTGCGATCCGACCTGGGCTTGCACCGTGTGCCGCAAGGTGCTGCGCAATGCGACGGTGCATCCGAATGCGATCGTCGATGTCGGTCGCTTCGTACGCGACTTGGCGAACGACGGCGCTTGGAAACTCAAACGAACCGTTGGCACGAGGTTGCGCCAACCCGCGTTTTACCAATCCTTCCAAGGGGATAGTCAGGTCCATGGCCGCGAGCGAACTGAGGTCGCGCGTGCTCAGACCAGAGCCTGCAACCGCCAGCCAACGCAGTGCGTGGCGCTCTTTCTCCTCGAGTTCGTCCAGGCGCGCGGCGATGACACCTTCGAGCGTGGTGGGAAGTTGGATCGGAACTTCGGGACGTCGAACAATGCGTCGTTCGCCTCCTCGCGCCTCGACCCGCACCGCATCGCGTTCGAGAAGCGCTTCCACCAACTCTTCGATGAAGAACGGGTTGCCGCCGGCGCGCGTTTCGATGAGCGAGATGATCTCGGTGGGCACGGTGGCATCAAAGCGCGCCTGCACCAAGCGCACGCGTGCCTCTTCGGCAAGCTCGCTGAGTTCGATGCGCGGGACTCCGCGAAACGCCGCGTTGAGTCGGCTATCGCCGCGTGCACTCATCAGTACCAAGCACGGCACTTCGTAGTTTCGCTGACGCATCTGACCCAGCAGCTGCAGCGAAGGTGTATCCGCCCACTGCAACGAGTCGATCCAAATCACCACCGGCCGCTCTTGCGCGGCGATCGTCACCAACGCTTCGACCGTGCCGCGAATCAACCCCGTGCGATCGTCGGCTGTGTCTTTGTGCTCGACCTGAAGTCCAAAGAGTGGACGCAGCGTGGTGAGCATTCGCTTGCGCATGCTCGACGGAATCTTCTGGGCCAAGCGTGAGTCCAAAAGGTCGAGCGCTTCTTCGGGTGATGCGTCGTCCGGGATCTCCGCGCCGGCACGAATCATCTGCGCGACGGCGCCGTAGGGAACATCCGCAGCGCCGTACGCACACTCGACTCGAAACACCGAGGGCGTGGGCTGGAATCCATCGATCGCCGTGCCGATCAAGGCGGTTTTGCCGACACCCAGATCGCCCGCGACCGCTGCAAAGTGGGTGCGACCCGATTCGTGAACCTCGGTATAGAGCCGATCCAGCGTGTTGAGTTCATCGCGACGACCAAAGAGATCGACCGGCTCGCGAACCGCCTCGGCGAGCTCTTCTTGTGTGCGCAACCCTCGCATGCGCCACGCGCGAATCATGCGCGGTGCGTTGGTCGCCTGGGTTTGGACGTCGACCTCTTGTGGGGTCTCGTCGAACGCGTAGTCGCGACGCACCAAGCGGTACACCTCACCCGCAACGAAGAGATCGTTGTTCTCTCCTGCGTCGGCGAGCTTCTCGGCAACTTCGAGAACATCTCCCACAGGTGCGTAGCGAAGCAGTCGTCCGTTGTGGTCACGCACGGTGGACACCAAACCGCGCGACAAGCCGATGGAAGCGGATACGGGGACCAACGCATCCGCGGACAAACCTTCGAGCGCATCGATCGTGTCGGTGGCTAGACGCGTGGCCTTGAGCGGATCGCTGACCGAGGCCTTGCCGAGTCCGACGATGAAGCGAAAACGATTGCGACCCAACCCTTCGGGCCACGACAACACGGCGTCGGCCTTGTACGCGATGTCCGCGAGCACTTTGGCAGTGGCTTCGTCCACTTCCACCTGTCGCTCTGCATTGGTCGACGTGGCGCTGCGAACGCGCCCTGCAACGACCACAACGCGACGCCGTTCGCGCATCTCGCGTTGCGACATGCCGGAGAGCACCGTGACGCCACCTGTGAACGTTTGCGCGCGACGCACCGCTTCGGGGCTGGTCTTCTTCCGCGGTGCGATCTCTTCGATGAACTGCTCGAGCGACTCGCCGTCCCAAACCTTCTCCTGCATATGCAGAAACTGGGTGAAGGCGCCGGCCATCGATCGCGCGCTTTGGTAGCGTTCTTCGCGGTCAAACGAGGTTGCACGGCGGACAATTCGCTCGAGTGGACGCGGTACAGATTCGTCCACCGCGCGCGGCAACGTCAGCTTTCCAACGCGCACTTGCTCTAGAACATCGAGGCCGTGTTGGCCTGGATACATCGCTCGGTCCATGAGCAGCTCGGCCAGCAACACGCCCAATGAGTACACGTCGCTTCGTGCGTCCACGCGTTCGCCGCGCGCCTGCTCGGGCGACATGTAGGCGAACTTGCCTTTGATGACGCCGGTCTCTTCCGAAACCATCTTGGCCTTCGCGATTCCGAAATCGCCGACCTTCACAACACCGTCGTAGCTCAGCAGAATGTTCTGCGGGCTGACATCGCGGTGCACGATCTCCATCGGTGCGCCGCCTTCGTCTTTGCGCTTGTGTGCGTAGTCCAGGCCACGTGCGGTTTCCATGGCGAGGTATGCACACAGACCAAACGGAATGCGCTTGCCGGAACGTCGCGCGGTTGTGACCAGGCGACCCAGATCAAGTCCGTCGACGAACTCCATCGCAAGGAGGAACTCACGCCGAACTTGTTCGAACGCATACACCTGAACGATGTTTGGGTGGTTGAGCCGCATCGCGACTTTCGCCTCATCGACGAACATGGCGATGAACTTCGCGCTACGGGCGAAGCTCGGCAGGATGCGCTTGAGCACCAGGACCTTTTCGATCCCCTCGGCGCCCGTGGATTTGGCCAGAAAGACCTCCGCCATGCCTCCAGTGCCGAGGCGGCGGACAATACGGTAGCGACCGAGCTGCGTAGGCAGGTCGTCGTCGGGCATTCGGCGCGAAGAGTAACGCAACTCGTCGATCCGAAGCGAAAGTCAGGTTGGTTAGACCAGTCTATTCGTCATTTTTTTCGAAGATTCGAAGAGGCAAGGCGCAAGCGAGAGCAATATTTTTCGAGACCCCGCCTGCCATTGCCCAATCCGTCAACACTCGGGCATAAAGCGCGCAGTGATTCCGCTTACCCGACCTTGGATCGGTGACGAGGAGATCGAGGCGCTCACTCGCGTCGCGCGCTCCGGGATGCTGGTTCAAGGCGCCGAAGTACAGCGCTTTGAAGCGACCATGGCCGAGCTATGCGGCCGTGCGTATGGGATCGCGGTCTCCAATGGCACCTCCGCGCTCGCGTTGTGCCTCGAAGCGCTCGAGGTTGCTGGCAAAGAAGTCGTCGTGCCCGCACTCACGTGGCCGTCTCCCGCCTATGCCGCGTCGTCACTCGGGGCGCGCTTGCGCATTGCGGACGTCGATCCCGACGAATGGAACACGACCCCTGACGGACTCTCCGGCGACGTGATCATCGCCATCGACCAGTTCGGGGTTCCGGTTCGCGACGGTTTCGCCTCGCTCGACATTCCAATCATCGAGGATGCCGCGTGCGCGATCGGGTCGCGTTACTCGGACGGTCGCCCTTGCGGCAGTCTCGGCATTGCGAGCTGTTTCAGCTTTCATCCCCGCAAGCTGCTCACCACCGGCGAAGGTGGGATGATCGTGACCGACGACGAAGGATTTGCACAGCGACTTCGTCAGTTGCGCAACCACGGCCAAGCCGGCCCGGGTCAGTTTGCACAGGTTGCGCTCAATCATCGGCTCACGGATTTGCAGGCGGCGTTTGGAAACGCGCAGTTGGATCGACTCGATGAGACCCTTCGATTGCGTCGTGAACACGCCAACGCGATTCGGGCAGCACTTCCACAAGCACGCTTTCAACACGTGCCGCAGGGGGCGATTGCGAACGAACAAACGCTTGGGCTGATCGTTGACGATGCCGACGCGTTCATTGCGGCATGTCGAGCCCAAGGTGTGGGCGTGGGGCGGTTGACGTACTCACTGTCCGAGATCGATTTTCTTCCGGACGCAGACACACCCGTTGCAGCATCGATTGCCGCGCACGGTGTTGCGCTTCCGCTTTACCCGCAGATGAGCGTCACCGACCGAGAGCGGGTGATCGAAGTGGTCGGAAGCGTGCTGGCATGAGCGAGGTGCCTGTTCTCGCGGTGCGCGACTTGGTGAAGACGTTTCGAATCGGCTTCTTTCGCAAGAAAGTCGAAGCGGTTCGGGGAGTTAGCTTCGAAGTTCGACCCCACGAAATCTTCGGCCTGCTGGGGCCGAACGGCGCGGGCAAGACCACCACGATCAAGTCGATCCTTCGGCTGATCTTTCCGACCTCGGGAAGCATTGAGCTTTTCGGCAAACCTGTGCAGCGCGGATCGATGGAGCGCGTGGGGTACATGCCGGAGAACCCGTACGTGTACCAATACCTGCGACCCACCGAGTTTCTGGATCTTTGTGGTCGCCTGGTTGGTATGGATCGAAGCGAACGTCGCGAACGTGCCGACGAGATGATCACGCGTGTGGGCTTGGATCACGCCCGCGATCGTCCTATCGGAAAGTTCTCCAAAGGGATGATGCAGCGCGTGGGGTTGGCGCAGGCGTTGATGCACGATCCCGAAGTGCTGATTCTCGATGAGCCGATGAGTGGTTTGGATCCACTTGGTCGCAAAGAGATCCGCGATCTTCTGCTCGAGCAAAAGCGTGCTGGCAAGACGTTGATCTTTACGTCGCACATCTTGAGCGACGTCGAGGTGCTCTGTGATCGCGTCGTGATCCTGCAACAGGGGAAAGTTGCTGCGGAGGGCAAGCTCAGCGAGTTGCTACGGGACGCACATTCGGTCGAAGTCGAGCTGCGTGAGGTGTCGTCTGAGTTGGTGGAGCGCTTCGCCTCGATGGGACTGGATTTGCACGAGGCCGAGTCGCGGTGGTTGGTCAGTGTTCCAGATGGGCAGCACGAAGACGTCGTTCGAACCGCCTTGGATTTAGGGGCAAGCCTGGTTGCGGTGCGTCCCCAACGCGAGAACTTGGAGAGCCTCTTTGTCCAGCGGACATCGAGCGGCGAAGAGGAGTAGCCGTCAGGCGGACTACAAGTGGAGTAGAGTCGGCGTATGACGCTTCCTGGGCTTCACGATTGGCTTCGTTTGGTGCTGATGTACCGAACGCCGCATCCGGCGTCGCAGCGAATTCTGGATACGGTTGAGCGCCTACTGGATCGTCCCTACGTGACGCACGCGTTGCTGCATGGCGAACCGGGTACAGGTAAGGAAGGTCTCGCGCGTGCGCTGCATCAGGCGATGCATCCCGGAGGCAAAGCGCCTTTTGTGAAGATGCCGACCGGTTCGCGTGACCCTGAAGTGCTCGCGCTGCATCTATTCGGAACCAAGGATCGACGCGGAGCGATTGCGCGTGCCGAAGGCGGCACGTTGTTCTTGGACGAAGTTGGAACCTTGGCGCGTGAACTTCAGGCGCGGCTAGCGCCCGTGTTGCGTGGTCGATACCGACGTAACGACGACGAAGAACCGCAACCGTGCAACGTGTGTGTGATGGCCGCGACCGATCACGACCTTCCCGCCAAGGTCGAAAACGGCGAGTTCCGACACGACCTGTACTACCGGTTGTCGCGAATCGAACTCACCATTCCGCCCTTGCGCGAGCGAAGCGACGACATTGCGCATGTTGCGTTGTGGGCCGGCAATCGACTGCTGCACCAGCACGGTGACGAGACGCGAATGGTCGGGGAAAGCGATGCCGAAGACGGGACGATCGTCCTCACGAAGGACGCGATCAAGGCGTTGGCCGCGCATCCTTGGCCGGGGAACTTTCGTGAACTCGACCGCGTGATGGAGCGCGCGCTCTTTCAGCAGCGAAGCAGCAAGACCATCACCGGCAAAGACATCGAACGCTCTCTTTGAGGGTTAACTTTGGGGACAGGTTAACTATTTAACCCACCCTCGATCTGCAACTGCTTGAAACTACTCAGTTCACGCTTTTGATTTGAGCTCGTCCCAACTGCGCCCCGCTTCTGCTTCGATCGCGACAGGCAGTCCCTGCGTTTGCCAACCAGCGTCTTTCATCTGACCAAACGCATCGGTCGATCCGATAAAACCCGCGCCTTGATCCAACACCTTGGTGAACCCCGCGCCCTCGAGTGCAGCGGCCGCGGCCTTGCTTCGTCCGCCTGCTTTACATGCAACGATTAGCTTGGCGTCCTTGGCAAAAGTCGCTTCCATGACTTTGAGGAAGTCGTCGTTCGGTTGCATGCCGGACGCACCCATATGCCACGGAACGTTGTACGCACCTTCTGGATGTCCGCCTTCGAACTCCTGGACCGAGCGCACATCAACGTACGCGTAGCCCTCGTCTTCCATCTTATCGAGCGCGTCCTCGGGAGAGATCACTTCCGCCATAGGTGAGTTCTATGCAGCCCGGATCAGTAATTTCAAGGGTTTGTCGATCGAGGGTCGGTTAACAATTTAACCTGTCCCCAAAGTTAACACCTCAAGGCAGGCGGGCTCGCCACACGGCCAGGCTCAGCCGGCGCAGTTTGATGAAGTTGTACATGTCTGTGTACAGCGAGAGCGGCATCATCGCGTCCACGTACGCGTTGTCCTCGCGGTACACGATGCTTGTTCCGGGACGGTCGAAAAACGTACGCGCCCAGATGCGTAAGATCGCATCAACTTCTTGTTCGAAGAGTCGATGGCCCTCTGCGGTTTCCACAGGAACGGCGGGATCACGCGACATCACACAACCGGCGCTTCCCCACGAGTAGGTTGTGGGTGCGGTAGGTTGAGCGGCATCCACCCAGAGAGTCTTGGCGCGTGCTTGCGCCGACTCCTGTACGGCGTGGTCTTCCAAGACAAACCCTGTACTCCGGCCGGCCGGAATCCGCGGCGCATAGAACACGTAGGTTTGCTGGCCTTCTCGATGCGTCACGAACACGTCGTGCACGTCGTGTCCGATCACGTTCTCAAGCACGTAGTGACGACGCCCGTTGGCGTAAGTTGGACCTCGCCGCACGCGTAGCGCCACGTTCTCGCGGCTGTTGCTTTCGTAAAACACAAAACGCTCGGACTCGCTGGCACCGTTGACCCACAACGCCGACTCAAAGTCGCGCAAGTGATCGACCCAAGGAACATTGGACGTTTGGCGAGCATGAGCGGGAGCGCGGTTAAGCGTCAGTCGATCCCAGAACAACTGTCGAGTCGGGTCACTCTGCACGCGTGGACGTGATGCACGCATCGGATCCAGTCCACGTCGCGTTCGCACCAACCTCTCATGTCCGGCAACGGCGCCATGCGTGCGGGTTTGCGCAAGTGTGCGTCGACGGTCGACCTGCGGGTACCACGCGCTCGCATCACCACGCGTAAACCCAACTTCGATCCCAAGCGGGATGTCGCCACTTCCCATCGTTCCAGCCGAGTAGAAGTGCAGTACGGGCAACGCTCGTGTACCGGTATCGGGTGGCATGTGACGAACCGGAGTGGGGTTGTTGCGGTTGGTTGCGCTGCGATGAAAGTACGAAGGCAAGTTCACAGGCACGACCCGCCGACCGTTGTCATCGAACGCCTGGACGCCCCACTCATGAACCCACAGCGGGTAGGCGCACCACGATTCCGCGTTGGCAACGCTCGTGGAAAGGAGCAGCCCGCCCAGTAGAAACCCGCTTACCCATCGCATGCGGGGTCAGACGTCCAACGTGAACAAAGGTTTTGTTCTCCGCCCCAAACCGAAGTCGACCCTATACTTTCGGGATGCGTCTCGGTGACCCCGTCGACCACCGGATCCCCTGGGTCCGCGAAATCCTCGACCTCAACGAAGCCCGCGCCCACACGGTGTCCGGCACTCGCTTGCGCCAATACCGTCGGGTCGGCCGCGTGCTAGGCGACGATCTGCGCAGCGGACCCAAAGCGGTCAGCGTCACCACGCTTCCAGTCTCCACACTCATCTACCCCACCGGTTTCGCGTTCAACAACACGGTGCGCTTGCCCTGGCCCTACCTGCAGATGAACCACCGCTGCTTGTTCATCCAAGTTCGCGGTGCGGGTCGCTTGCGGAACATCCTCTTCAACCCCACTGACTACATCACCTCCGAACGCACGCCCTTCTTCGCGCAGATTCTCGAATCCACACCACGACCGGATCTGCTCAAGAAACTGATCGCCAAACAAAACGGTCAGATCGACGAACAGCTTCGCGCGATTGGCGTGTCCCCCGAAGACATCGACGTCGTCGCGTTCGATCACTTTCACACCCAAGACCTTCGTCCGATCCTGGGTAGCGAGATCCCACGCACCGACGGCACCTACTGGACCTCACGGTTTCCCAACGCGCTTCTCTTGGCACCCCGTTGCGAGTGGGACGATTGGGATGACTTGCATCCACTCCAACGAAACTGGTTCGTCTCCGACGGCAAAGAGGGCGTTCCCGAAGACCGCGTTGTGCTCTTCGACGCCGATCTGCGACTCGGCGATGGCTGCTTGCTTTTGCGCACCCCTGGTCACACCTCGGGCAACCAAACGATCTTCGTGCACGGTCGACACGGCGTGTTCGGATGCAGCGAAAACGGTTGTAGTGCAGACAGCTGGACGCCCTACGAATCGCGTATTCCTGGGCTCCGCGCGCATGCCCGCCGGTACGAGACCGAAGTGGTGCTCAACACCAACACGCCTGAGCTCACAGCTGAGCAGTACAACTCGATGATCCTGGAGAAATCCGTGGTCGATCGCAGCGAAGTCGACCCTGCGTTTGTCCAGATGTTCCCCTCGAGCGAGGTCACGCCTTCCCCGCTGGCACCGGGTATTCGACCCTCGATGCTCTACACCGATCGCGACTACGCCAACGTACAAGCCGCCGAACGTCTCGCCGCGCCTCGCGTTCAGGTCACGTAGATCACAACGACGACAGCGATCGCCCAAAGCACCAGGTTGGCCAGGAAGGGCCAGTCCTTGAGCATCTGTTCGGTCGGACTCGCGGCGTCGGACTCGTTCCGCATCAGTTCCAGGAAACGCAGGATCCCGAACTCGGTGAAGATGATCGTCGCAGCCAAGTAGTCGGTGCCGAAGAACTCACGCGTGCGCGGATCCAAGGTGTACACGACGTACGTGCCGGTTGTGGCCAATGCGGTCATCTGCAGCAACACGGTCAGCGTACGTTCGCTGTACTTGCCGAGCGCCTTGCGTTGCTTTTCCGCAGCGTGCTTCCCCTGCCGCAGTTCGTGCATGCGCTTGCCGAACCCGAGGAAGAGCGAGATCAGCAACGTGACCGCCATCAGGTAGTTCGAGGGTTCGACCCCGAGCGCAAAGCTTCCTGCCAACACACGCAGTTCGAAGCCGGCCGCAATGCAGAGCACGTCGACGTAGGCGATGCGCTTGAGGAAGAACGTGTACGCAAACTGCAGCGCGATGTAACCGCCGATCATGGCGGTCGTAAGCCAGTTCAGAGCCAGTGAACCGCCGATGGCTGCGAGTGCCAGAACCACCATGGCGCCGCGTGCGACCGAAATCGCAACGCGCCCACTCGCGATGGGTCGATTGCGCTTTTTGGGGTGTGCCCGATCTGCCTCGATATCGGCGATGTCGTTGAGCAGGTAAATCGAGCTTGCTGCGAACGAGAAAAGCACGAACGCGGCGCCGCTTCGCAGCATCATGGTCGGATCGCCCAGCCCCTTGGCGAAGACAAGCGGAGCAACAACGAACAAATTTTTGACCCACTGATGGGGTCGCATCGCTTTGAGCAGTCCGCCGACCACGCCGCACCCTGGTCCCTCTTCAGGGTCATTTCAAGCCCCGACCGGGGAACATCAGGTCGCGAACGCTTGTCCCCTAAGGGGCGGGTAAGTACCGTCCCCCCCTCCTGGAGGCTCCTTTGAATCTGCACGTTTTCCGCGGGGTGATCGTCGCCCTCGCTATCTGGGCGGTCGCCCCGCTCCAGGCTCAAAACAACCCCTTCGATCGGCAGCAACGTGACCTCGCCCGCCAAGCGGCGCGAGAGCGTGGTGCGCGTGGATTGTTGCCGGTGTTGGAGCTGTGGCGCAGTTGGGGTGAAGCGACACCGAGTGTGACGCACGCCGAGTTGGAACGCTTGTACCGCAATCGTCGCGTTCCGGCAGATCGTCGCGCGTACGTGGGTGCACTGCTCGTCCGTTCGCATCTTCGATCGGGCCGCACCGAAGAGGCGGCCACGCTACTGGGCGAACTTGGCTACATCACCGATTGGCAGGTGGTTGGCCCCTTCGACAACGAAGGCAAGCGAGGTCTAGGTCAGGCCTACGGTCCGGAAGAAACACAGACGCAAGCGTTCGAAGCGACCGCGCAGTGGGACGGTAAGGAGCGTCGCGTGGGTTGGCGCCTGTACCCGGACATCACGCGCGTGGGCTACGTGAACTTCGATGCGATCCATCGTCCGACGGCAAACGTGTGCAGCTATGCCATGACGACGGTGACCAGCGAGCGCGCCCAAGCACTCTCGGTGTGGGTCGGTGCCGGTGGTGGTGTGAAGGTGTGGTGGAACGGCGAAGAGGTTCACTCCGACGACACGTACCGACGTCCCGATCCGGATCGCGGCATGGCGTTGGTCGGTGCGCACGCAGGTGCGAATCGCCTGTTGATCAAGGCGTGTGCGACCGATCGGACCTGGGGCTTTTACGCGCGAGTAGCCGCTGCAAACGGTGGTCAAGCGCGTGGTGTGACCGTTGACGCGTCGGCGATGCCGGTGCCTGCCGGACAGGGCCACGGTGCGCGTTTGCCGCGTGCGCGTCCCACCATTCACCAAGCGTTGGAGACTGCTGCCGAGGGTGACAACGCCTCGGGTCGTGCGCTCTACGACCTGGCCCGTTTCCTCCTGTGGACCGATGCGGATGATCCGACCGAGGCTCGCGCACGTCAGCTCGCTGCACGCGCTGCCGAGAAGGACCCTGCGTTCGAGCATCTCGAGCTTGCAGCACGCACGCAGGAACAACGTCACGAGACGATGCGCTTTGCCGCACAAGCGATGGAGCGATACGGCAACGACCCGCGTGCGCTGCTGCTTCGTGCGCAGATTCACCGCGGCGGACTTCACCCCGAAGATGCGATTCCGCTCTTGGATCGAATCGACCGGATGAATCGTTCAGGGGTTGCTTCAATCGAAGCACGGATTCTGCGTGCCGAGCTCTACCAGCAGATGGATCTGCCGCAGACCGCGCGCGCGATCATGGATGACCTGGCCGACGAAGTGCCCGATGCACACGGCTGGGTTCGCACTCGCGCGCAGTACACCGAAGCGGCGGGCGACCACGATACGGCGTTGCGACTGCGCGCCCACGCGTTGGAGCTTCGACAAAACGATGCGTCGACTCGACGCGTGCTCATCGCCGATGCGCTTCGTCGTCGTGACCTGCGAACGGTCGGCGAGCACCTGGATCATCTGCGTGGCAACCAGCCCGGATCTACCAATAATCTCGCGTACATCGCGGCACTTCACGAAGCGTTGGGCCAGACCGATCGAGCACTCGAGCTCTTTGCGGCCGCACGTCAGGTGGCACCCGAAGATGCCCGAACGATCGTTGCTCACGGCCAGCTGATGTTGCGACTCCAGCAAAGCGATGCGGCGATCGCTGCGTTCCGCGAAGCATTGCGCATTCGTCCGCAAGACGCACCGACGCGTGAACTGCTGGAGCAGATTCAGCCGCAGGAGCGGCCTGACGAGCGTTATGCCGCGAACTCGGAAACGATCCTCTCGCGTCGTTCGGAGAGCGGTGGCTATCCGTTGACCACGCTGCAGGACCTGACGGTCAACACGGTATACGAAAACGGACTCGGTTCGCGTTTCCGCCAGATCGCGACGCAGGTTCACGACGCGGAAGGCGCGCGTCAGATGCGTACCTATTCGATTCAGTTCGATCCGAGCTCACAGCGTGTGGATGTTCGACTCGCCCGCGTCTATCGCGACGGTCGTCAACTCGAAGCCACGCAGTACTTCGAACAACAGTTGGGCGAGCCCTGGTACCGCATCTACTACGACACCCGCGCACTGGTTGTCGTGTTCCCCGATCTCGAACCGGGCGACGTGGTCGAGCTGCGATGGCGCTTGGACGACGTCGCGCACCGCAATCTCTTCGCGGACTACTACGGCGACATGACCTTCCTGCAGTCGTTCAGCCCGATCGCGCACGAGGAGTACATCCTGATCACGCCGACTTCGCGCGAGTTCTTCTTCAACGAGCCCGCGTTGCAGTCGCTTCGTCACACGCGTGAAACCGAAGGCGATCGCCGCATCGATCGCTACGTGGCCGACAACGTTCCGGCGATTCGCTCCGAGTCAGGAATGCCTGGATTTACAGAGATTTCGCCCTATCTGCACGTGTCGACCTACCGGACGTGGGAGGACGTCGGGCATTGGTACTGGGGTTTGATTCAGGACCAGCTTTACGCCGACGAAAGTCTGCAGCGCACGGTACGTGAACTGGTTGCCGGCAAGACTGAACTTCGCGACAAGGTCGTCGCCATTCATGACTGGGTGGTGGAGAACACGCGCTACGTCGGCTTGGAGTTCGGTATCCACGGCTACAAGCCCTACCGCGTTCCGCAGATCGTGAGCCGCGGCTTTGGTGACTGCAAGGACAAGGCATCGTTGCTCTTCACCATGTTCCGCGAAGCGGGGATCGATGCGCACGTCGTGTTGGTTCGAACGCGTCGCAACGGTCGCATCAACGACTTGCCTGCATCGCTGTCGGTGTTCGACCACGCGATTGCATACGTGCCGGGGCTCGACCTCTACATCGATGGAACGGCGGAGCACTCGGGCATCACCGAGCTGCCGCAGATGGACCAAGGCGTCACCGTGCTGCACGTGTGGCCCGAAGGTTCGGAGCTGCGTCGTACCCCGGTTCTTCCGGCCAACCGCAACCGACGCGAGCGCACCTTGGATGTCCGCTTGGCCAACGACGGCAGCGCGACGGTGCGCGGATCCGAAACCGTCACGGGGGGGGAAGCACCGGGTTACCGCGCGACCTACCAAGCCGAGGGAACACGGGCCGATCGTTTTGAGCGTTCGCTGCGCAACCTTTTCCCGGGTTTGAACCTGACGAATCAGCGCTTCCAAAACCTCGACGATCTCGAGGCGCCAGTGACCTACACCTACACGGCGGATGTCCCGCAAATGGCCCAGCGCGACGGCTCCAACTTGCGTGCTGCACCCACGGTGATGGGCGATATGACCCGTTCGCTCGCACGGACGCCGAACCGTCGGTACCCCCTGGACCTGGGCGGCACCAGTTCTTACGTCGAACAACGCACCACGCGATTGCCCAATGGAAGTTCAACGCGACGCGCACCTGCGGGTGGAACTGCGGAGAGTCCGTTTGGAAGTCTGCGCATGACCGTCGAAAGCAACGCGCGTCAGGTCATGACGCGAACTGAGTTTGAACTCACACGCGATCGAATCTCACCTGAGGAATACCCAGCCTTCCGGCACTGGGTCGAGCAAGTCGATCAGATCCTCCGTCAACGCCTCATCGTCGAAGGAGTCGAATGATGCGCGTACTCATCTCTGCACTTCTGGTGGTGGCGCTCGGTTGCCCGCGAAACAGCAACACGACGCCCAACGAGATCACCATCGAATCGATTCGCGAACACGCTGCGGACAACCCCAACGATCCGCGCGCACAACGTCAACTTGCCGAAGGTGAGTTGCTTCGTGCCGATGGCGATCCAGCGCGTGCCAAAGCCGCGATCGAAAACGCGTTGCGACTTGCACCGGACGACGGCGCGCTGCACGTGTTGATGGGACTTGAGGCCTACACGCACGGCGAACCCGCGCGAAGCTTGGAATCGTTCCTGGTTGCGCTGGAGAAATCCCCTGGCGATCAAGGCGAAAACGCGATCGTGAGTGAGGTTGCGGCAGCGGGTGTCGAGGAACTCACGCACGTTGCTCCGAACTTTCCCACGATTGTGAGCCAGCGACTTACGCCCCTGGTTGAGCGTATGGCACCGGCTGCACGTCAGACGTCGAGCGATGTGTTGATGGAGCTCGCGTACCGGCGTGGCGACATGGACGGAGTGCGTGCCGCAGCTGCAGCCGCCGGTTGTATCCGTAACTGGAAAGCCGCCGGTCCGTTTGGTCCGCGCGATTTGCTGGGGTTCGACACGAACGATCATCCTGCGATGGCGACGGGTCCGATGGCGGAGTCGTACGACTTGGGATTTGGTCGCGGCACGCGTCCGACCCGTGAGCTCGAGGCGCGTGGGTGCGCAGTGCATTTGGGCAGTGGTCCGATCCAATCGGGTGGCACCACGTACGTGGAGGGTCAGCTCGAACTCGAGTCTGCGGGTCGCTACGTGGTTCGCGTTGAGACGCCCAACTCAGTGGAGGTGCACGTCGATGGTGAGTCGATCGCACGACTGGACCATCGGCGTCAGCCGCTTCGTCGCGTGACCTTTCATGAGGTTGAGCTCGGCGCGGGCTCCCACGAAGTCAGCGTGAAGATCACCACGCGACACCCCAACCCGATCTTGGCGCTGAGCGTGGTGCCTGCGGGTCGTACCGAGGTGCCGACCGAGCTTGATCCGTACACCAGTTATGTTCGTGCCGCGGCTCAGTTTGCCCGTGGAAACACGATCGATGCGCGCGATTCGCTTCGTGGCGCAGGCGACGGACCGGGTTCACCGGTGGTGCGCTCGCTTCAAGCCGCAGTTGCGTTGGCCGATCCTCTGGTGACGAGCGACATGCGGCGCGACAACGCTCGACGTCTCTTGCGCGGGATCATGGAGCGGGACGATCGGGCGTGGTTCCCGGTGTTGCAGATTGCGCGACTCAAAGCTGCCGAGGGTCGCGACCAAGAAGCGATTACCGACTTGCGGGCTGCGCTTGACCGTTGGCCCGAGCTCTCGACCGTTCAGCTGAGCTTGTTGGAGCTCTTGCTGGCGCGAGGTTGGGACGCGGGTGCCGAGTCGCACATCGCTCGTGCGTTGGAGCAAACTCCGGGTGCGTGCCCCCCGATTAACGCGGCGTTGGCCAATGCACGACGGCGCGATCGGATCGCCGATATCGATCGCTATGTCGAAGCTGCGATGGAGTGCGATGCACGCAACAGCGAACGCTTTCAGCTTCATGTTCGTGCACGTCGTTGGGCTGAAGCAGCGACCGAGCTCGAACGACTTGCAGCCTTGGAGCCGAGCCAAGCGCGGCAGCGGTTGATCCCGAGCCAGCTCGACCTCGCTGAAGGCCGGGCGGATACCGATGGCATTGTGGCGTTGCTCAATGAGCTTCGTGACCTCTCGCCGCGTGCCGATACGGTTCGGTTGGCGATTGCCGATCGCCAGCTTGCACGTGGTCAGCGCCAAGCCGCGCTTCGCACGCTTAGTGATGCGCTGGAACAAGAGCCTGCTTCCATGGCGGATCTTCGACGTATTCGCACCGCACTCGGTGGTGGATTCGAACTTGAAGGGCATCGCGTCAACGGCGCCGAGGTGATCGAAGCCTTCGAAGAGTCCGGCCGTAGTTACGAAGAGCCGCAGGTCTTGGTGTTCGACTACACCGTTGTGCGTGTCTTCCCTGACATGTCGTCGGTCGCGCTCACACATCAGATCTACAAGCTGCAAAGCGAAGAGGCTGTTGATGCGCAAGGCGAGTTTGCACCGCCCGGTGGTGCGACGATGCTCAAGCTTCAGACGATCAAGCCCGATGGTCGTGTGCTTGAACCGGATCTGATCGAAGGGAAGGAAACGATCTCGCTGCCGAACTTGGCGGTGGGTGACTACGTTGAGCAAGAGTTCGTGCGCGTACTCGACCCGCCCTCGGGCATTCCCGGTGGTGTGCTCGGTGACCGCTTCTACTTTGCGTCGTTCGAACTGCCCTTTGATCGAAGCGAGCTGGTGGTGCTCTTGCCGGAAGGCATGGACGTCACCGTGGACCCACGTGGCAACGCGCCTGAAACCGAACGCAGCACGCGTGATGGAATGACCATGCTGCGTTGGGCGGTGACGCAGAGTTCGCCCTTGGTTCAGGAGCCCGCGAGCGTTGCGGCGCGCGAATTCATCCCGTCGATCAACTGGGGCGTGAATGCGTCGTGGTCTGGCTTCCTCGGTGGGCTGCGTGATGTGCTCGCTGATCGGAACGTGGTCGACCGCGAAGCGCAGCGACTTGCGACCGAGATCGTGGGCAACGCGACGAGCGACAACGAAAAGGCGCGTCGCATCTACTACTGGTTGCTCGAGAACGTCGAGAACAACAACGACGTGTTCGGACAGGCTGCTGCGATGATCGCGGGTCGAACGGGCAACCGCGCGCGTGCACTTCACTACTTGCTCACGTTGGCGGGTGTGGAGTCGTCGTTGGTGTTGGGCCGCGGTTTTGGCAACGACCAAACCGAGTCCGAGTTGGCCGACGAAGATACGTACAGCAACCTGGTCGTGCGTTTGGGATCGGGGGACGTGTTCTTGCAGCCCACCTCGCGCGGCATTCCCTTCGGCTACATCTCGCCCGCACTTCGCGGGCAGGATGCGTTGGTGCTTGCACCGACTCCGGATCCGACCAGTGTCGAGCGCATTACGCTTCCGGCTGCGTCCGAGGGCGAAGATTCACGAGTGATCGAGATTACGGCCGACGTTGCCGCCGATGGTTCGGCCACCGTGGAAGTGATCGAAACGTTCCGTGGTCATCAGGCGATTCAGTGGCGCGACGATCTCGAAGGTGTGCCTGAAGCGTTGATCGAACAGCGCTTCGAAGAGGCGTACGTCGCACGCATTCTCAACGGTGCGACGCTTGAAGAGTTGCGTATTACCGGTCGCGAGCAGCCGGAAGAGCCTTTTGTGCTTCGGTACACAGCGCGTGTTCGTGCGCTGGCGCGAAGCGACGGTGGGGTTCTGACTTTGCCGTCGATCTTTCCGACCATGCTGACGCCCCGTTTTGCGCGCGTCGATTCACGCACGACGAATCAGATTGTAGGACCGCCGGTGAACCTTCGTGTGAGCGTGCGCGTTCGAACGCCGGATGGTGCACCGCGCACCGCGATGCGACCTGTGTCGTTGGAACGCAACGGTGCGAGCTTCACCATGCAAGCGCGTCGCGATGGCGACTACCTGCGCATCGAGCGGAATCTGAAGGTTCCCCTGACGCGGATTGCGGCAGCCGAGTACCCCGCGTGGGCCACGTTCTGTCGAGCGGTGGATCAAGCCGAAGCCCGCGAAATCCAACTTCGCTGAGTAAAATCTGGGGACAGGTAAACCAGTTTACCGAGCCTCCAGAATCCGAACTCTGGTTACTTGCGAGCTAAACCTCGCGAGGTCTGGTAAACCAGTGTACCTGTCCCCAGGGTTTAGCGACGGCAGATCGCCAGGGATGAACCAGGGACCGGCGTACAGGTCCAACCGGTTGGGCAGATTCCGTCTGCACACAAACGAGTGCAGTACCCACCTGGGTCGTCGCACAACGCAGATGCACAGGCGGCTCCGGTTGCACACGCAGCGCCGATCGACGCGGTTCCAGCGGTCACGCAAAACGCGTGGATGCTCAGGTCGTCCAGCACTTGGGGCTGACACGCCATTCCACTAGGACAACCACCTTCCGGTCCGCACACTTGCACGCACTGCTCCGGAATCGCGTCGCCGTCGTTGAGGTCCGCGCACAACCCACTACGACAGGCGTTCAAAGGAGCACTACACAGCGCTCCGATCCGGTCACTACCCATGATGTCGATCGGCGGAATGCACACGTTGCTTCCAACTCCGGAGTCGAACTCGCAGGTATATGGCGTCACGCCGAACGCGGTTCCTCGAATCGGGCAATCCGTAGCACTGTCACACGTGCTGGTGCAACCCTGCGCTGGAATACAAAGGCCGGTTCCACACTCATTGCCACCTGCAGTACAGGGTTTCTCCACCTCAACGCAGATCTTGAACGCGGATCCCCCCGCGCGCGTGCACGCAAACCCCGAAGGACACTCTCCCGCGTTGCTGCATTGACGCGTGCAGTGCGCAGGCCCACCCACGGTTCCGATGCACAGTCCGAGATTGCAACTGGCCGGCGATGCGGTTGAACAGGGATCCCCGGTGTCATCGGGTTCGCACGTTCCTTCGACGCAGATATGTTCGTCGGCGCACTCGGGGTGTCCAGTACAGGTTCGCGAACAAAAGCGGGTGGAGTCGGTGTCGCTCACGCACAACGACGACATGCAATCCGCAGGAACCGAACACCGATCGAGGTAGCCACCCATCGGGCCCGCATCCACGCCAGGTACGTCGGGCGGCGGAGCGTCTACACCCGGAACATCCGGTGGCGGAGCATCGACGCCAGGAACGTCGACTCCAGGAACGTCCGCAACAGGTGCATCAACCGGAGCATCAACGCCGCCATCAGCAACTTCGCCGTCCATCGTGACGACTTCTCGTCGGCCATCACAAGCCATCACGGCACACATCAAGACAAGCCAACGCATCGAGTTCATTAAATCACGGCTTGTACGGCTGGCGCACGTTGCTGGGGTAGAGCATTCTGCGCCCGTGAATTCGGTCGCTCGACCGTGGATCCGTAATCGCGCGTTCGACACCGTGTTGCTCGCCTTTTGCTGGGTCCCTGTCTATTTCTGGGTCGTCTTCGGCTTGGGGATCGGCGCCGAACCTTTCGGGTTTGAACCGCTGACTCGCTTCGAATCACAGCGCGCACTCTCGCTGGCGATTCTGGTGGTGCTCGGTCTGACCTACGTGCACCGCCACTACACCTTCGTGCTGGTCTACGGCGATGCAGCCACGTTCCGAGAACGTGCCGTTCCTTACGTGGTCGCTCCGATCATCGTGTTCGGACTCAGCGCGATCGCACTGGCGCAAGAACAACCGCTCCAACTGGGCGGCTTCGAGATCTATCCGTTCACGCTGCTTCTGATCACCAGTGGGCTTTGGAACGTCTGGCATACCGTTCAACAGCGCTACGGGATCTTGCGTGCCTACGCGGGCAAAGCACGCGGTGGTTTGGAAACACGCGAGCACTCGCGTCGCGATCGTGCACTGCTCTGGACGTCGGTGTTCACGCTCGCTGTGCTCTTGCCTTGGCTTCGAGCCAGCACGTTCGAATCGCATCCCAACGCGTTGCGCGTGTGGCAGAGCCTGAGTCCCGTCGTACAGCATCCGGCGTACGCGGTGCTTGCGCTCGCCTCGCTCGGCCTGCTTGCGGGAGTCGCGCACCGTTGGTGGAAGTTTGAGCGTAGTGTTGAGGTCGATCGGGGTCCGCGCTGGATCTTTCTCGCGTCGACGATGCTGCTTTTGGTGGTGTTCGTCGTGCACGGTCCCATCGTGGGGTACCTGTGCTTTGGTGCGGCGCACGCGCTCGAGTACCTGGCGTTTGTGCATCACTTTTCCGAACGCCGATTCAAGGGCGAGCATCGTTCGATCGCGGCCACGTTTCTGGGTCGACCGATCGTCTTTGCGCCGATTCTGATCGCCGGGTTGGGCTTGCTCTACTTGATTACGCGCGAGCGACAGAACACCGAGATGTACCTGGCCTACTACGTCGGTACATCGATGCTGCACTTCCTGTACGACGGTTGGATCTGGAAGCTGCGACAGCCGAAAGTGTCGTCCGCGATCTGAAAATCCGCAGACCAACCGCAGACCAGACAAACCTAGTCCAACCGTTTTTGCATCTCGTTCCACCGTCGCTCCAGCTCCGCTGCGGACGGTGGGTTCTGAGGTACCGGTGGAAGCTCCACGACTTCGACTCGCGTTCGCGTTCCAGCGGTCAGCACCGACACGTCCAACAACACCGGGTTCTCACGTACGTTGACCGGTCGCGCTCCGCGGTACACGGCGCCATCACCAATCCGCGTCACCGCGCCGGTAAACAAACGCGGTCCAAAGTACGCCACGACTTTCTCGAGCTCCAAGTTGGTGAAGTACACGTGGCGCCGGTCACGACTGCGCTCCTCATCCTTGTCCAAACCACGCGGCATGGTCAGACCCACGATGACTTCCTCGCCTTCGCGTAGGTTTCCCTCTTCGTCGAAGAGATCGTCGCGTGGGTTGAACGAACGACCCGGAACGCGTCGAGGTTCTTCAGCCTGAAAGCCGGGCGTCGGGATCGGGTCGTCCTCCCCGCATGCCGTAGCCACGAGGAGGACCGAGAGAACCGAGATGAAGGTCAACCGCACGACGCGGTTTTACCATCAATCGACGACAGGCAGATACGCGCGCGAGTCGGTGTAGGTCACCGGCGGCTGGATGGTCTGAGTGAACTCCTGAATCGAGCTACCACCCACACCCGCAGCGTCACGACCACCCAAGAGTGCGGTCAGCTGGTACACCGGAGCACTGGCGTTGTTGAGCTGGTAGCTCTGACGCGCACCCAAGTAGGGATCGGTCTCCGAAGGCTCACTGGCATCGACACACGTCGGACGACGCGCGACCGCAACACCCATGATGAGGCGGTTGTCCAAGTCCGGCAGTGAGGTCGAGTCCTGGTTCATGACGAACGTGCCGGGTGCCGTTTCGAGACCCGGGTTGGGCAAGAAGGGACCGGGCGTGCTGCCGTTCTGGTTCGCGAGGAACTCGACACCCCAGAGTCGGCTGAAACCAACCTGACACGCGTCGATCACGTTGGACGATGCGACGAACGAACCGAAGTACACCCGCTGGTTGAAGAGCTCGAGCGGACCGGTGACCTGCTCACCAGGCTCCAAGGTGATCTGCCAGTTGAGCCGACCTCCCACGCCGATGATGGCGCCGGTGCCGGTGTTGAAGGTCAGCTCCTCGGTGAACGAGAACACGCGGTTGACGGCGGTGACGTCTTCGAGGCGGTCGAGGTTACCCGTGGCCTGGAGGATGACGACCTCGCTGTTGTTGTTGATCGACACAACCGGCTTTTGCAGTGCGGGCTGGCCGGCGTCCGACGCAAGACCGTGGAAGATGTCGTGCAAGGGCGCGACGCTCCAGTTGGCCGGGTCTTCATCCTCAAGGTTGAGGCGCCAGAGGATTCCATCTGCGTCGGTGAAGTACGCGCGCGATGCGAGGGTACCGGTCGCCGAGGGATACGCCGTCACACCACCGTTGAGCGGTGCGGGGAACGTCGTGGAGTCCCACTTGCGAAGCACAGCACCGGTGGCGACGTCGAGGATGACGAGTGCGCGACCGGTGGTGTCCCAGTTGCGACGCGTGGTGCGTGGCGAGAGCACACCGGTCACACCGTTGGCGGGAATCGGACCCACTGCGGTACCGGGAAGTTGCGAGCCGTTACCACCCGGAAGGATGGCGATGCCGCGCTCGTGGCTGACGGTTCCGAGACGCATGCGAACCTGAGCCGGAGCGGGATCGGCGTACGTCTCACCAAAGTCCGGATCGGTGTACTGCCACACGAACTTGGGGTTGATCGGGTCGGTCACGTCCATCGCGATGAACCCGTTGGCGCCCTGGCGCATGCCCATGAAGAGCATCGTGCGGTACTGGTTCTGGTCGACACCGGCGCCGAGAAGGCGCGCGTCGAACATGTTCTTCACGATGGGCGAACCGTCGGCCATCCACTGGTGCGAGTTGAGCACCGAGTCGTACTTGTGGAAGAGCATCGGCGGGATGAAGCCCCAGATCTCTTCACCTTCGTTGTAGACGCGAGCCTCAGCGCCAACACACGCAGGCGTTCCGTCGGCGGGGCAGTAGTCCTGAACCGCGAAGGCGTGAAGGATGCCGTCGTTGGTGCCGACGTACATGACAGTCGGGCGGTTGACGACGTCGGGACGGGTGCGGAAGGCGTTGAACGACTCGTCCGCAATGTCGAGCTGGGGCGGTCCGATGACGGCCGGCGAGGAGTGGACGATGGCGCCCAAACGCTTGTTCTCGCGAACCGTGCCGGCGACACCGTGGGTCCAGTCGATGATCTCGTTGCGGCGCGCCATGTCGGGCACGTTGAGCATGGTGTCGTTGAGCGAGGCGTTGCTTCGCGCAAAGTGCGTGCTGGGCGACGCCGGGTTCCAGCTGGAGATCAGGGATCCTCGGCTGCCGCTCGGGATGGTGCTCACGCGGTCGTCGACTTCGTCGCGAATCGCATCGTTGCTGATGTGCGAGGCAAAGAGACCAGGTGCCGGCGGAAGAACCGTCAGGAGACGACGCGACTCACCGTAGCCGTTGGCGATGCTGGTCTGGTTGTCCAAAGTCAGGTGGAAGCGGTCGCGGTCTTCGATGTCGCGCGTGACCGGAACAAGCCCATCACACTCGATGCGACGACGCTCGAGCTTGCCCGACCAGGGGTCGTCCTGCTGAACACTGACGTTGAAGCCGGTGTTGAACTGCATCTGCGAACCCGAGCCCACACCGACGCTCGGAACGTTGGTGAACGCCGGAACGGTACGAGTCGTGGTGCCCGGTGCCGTCAGGTCGAGGATCGACGCCAAGGTCGAGACGAGCTGAGCGCGGTTGGACGCGAAGAGCGCCGTGCCGGTGCCACCCATCATCGCAATGTCGTTGAGGGAGTCGCGTGCGTCGTTGGCGCGCGAGATACACCCGGCATCGCCACCGCAGTTGCTGCCGTCAACGTCAAAGCCGATGACGTAGAGACCCTGGATGTCCTCGTCGGCAAGCATTTGAGCCGCCAAGTTCTCGGGGGTGTCGTACGGGCAACCGCTGGCTCCAACCGGCTGGCCGAGCGCTTCACAGAAGTAGGGCGCACCGCGCATGTCCTGGTTGGGACGACCGTCGGTGATGAGAATACCGAAGCGGGTACGACACTCGAAGAAGGGGTCACCGTTGCCGCCAAGGTTCGGACGAACATCGGGGTGGTTGCCGAAGTAGTAGTCGAGGTCGGTCAGCATGCCGGCGATGGGCGTGGGACCGTAGGGGCGAATGTCGCGAAGCGCGGCTTGCACGTAGCCGTTGATGGTCGGCATGTCGGGCATGGTGCCTTCGGTGCCCACGGACACGAGACGACCCTCAGCGTTCGGCGCGCTCTCGTTGCGCGAACCGTTGTCGATCATGTAGGGCTGGCCGCATCCGGGGAAGCTGAACGGAGCGGGGTTGCCGTACGAGTACCCACCCTGAACGAGCGGGTTGATGCCGATTTGACTCAAGAAGTCGACCTGCGTGACGAGTTCGCCCTGCCCCAGGAACGTCGACGTCGTATCGAACGTCATCAGACCGAAGCGCACACGGTCGCGATAGACGTCGAGGATACCGTCGGTGTTCTGGCTGGTGAACTGAGCCTGAATGTGCGGCAGGAAGTAGCGGTAGTCCGGCTCACCCGAGAAGGACGCGCTGTTTCGATCGCGGCTGAGGCACGTGTAGTCGTTGTACGTGCCGTTGAGCGCCTCGACGATCGAGTTCCAGCGGTTCCGCTCGGGGTTCGCGACCGAGCAGTCCGGAAGACACTCGGTACACGCCGGCGTTACGCAGGCGCAGTTGCCCAGCTTCTCCATCGAACCCGAGGTGTCGACCATCATGACGACGACAGGTGGGATGGCGCGAATGTCGGGGCCTTGGGCCTCGACTGCGTCGGGGTTGAACCCAGCCAAGGCAATCGCGGCAGCGATCGTGGCTAGGAATGGGGCATTGCGCTTGATCATGGTTTCCTCACAGCTTCCAAACACACTCAGCCACCATCCGGTCGCATCAGCGGTCCGGTGATGGCGAAGACGCGGGAGTCAGCCGCACCTTCGTGAAACTCTCGATCGCCAGCGAGACCGCTGACGGTATCGGTCCCGAGGGGACCCAGTCGGGTACGTCCACGCGCGGTGAACGTGATGTCCAAGTAGTAGAACCCACCGCCGCCGCTGGCGTCTTCGCCGGTGACCGACTCACCCGAGTCGAAGTCCTCGTAGGCATCGACGAGCAGCTCGGCGCGGAAGGGCTGACGCGGACCCAGCGAACTTGGCGTGTCGATCACCGACACCGGAAACGCTGCGTCGAAGTTGCCTTGGTACTGACGGCATGCGTGCTTGGTGGGATCGGAAATCTCGGGCTCGAAGGGCTCGAGGTTCAGCGAGGTGCTGTCGCGGGTCTGGCTTTCCTGGGTGCATCGCACCAACCAGTCGTCGCGCATGACCTGAGGCGTGACGGTGTCGGTCCACGCCATCATCGCGGTGAGACCGGACTCCCCGATGTTCTGGGTCTGCAACATGCGCTTGTTGAAGCCGGATGCGCGCACCTCGTACGAGGTCGAGTGCATCGCGAAGATCGCCGTGGCGGTGCCCATCAAGAGAACCAGCATGACGATGAACATCGCCGCGCCAGACTCCTTCTTACGGTTGTGCTTTCGAATGATCATGGGCGCATCTCTCGCATGTTGCGGAGCATGACCTCTGAGCGAAGCGTGCGGACGCGCGCCAGGCCGGGAAGCGTGTTGCTCACGCGGAAGGTTCGGAGGGGAAGTGGTGCGACCGGGTTGATGCCGTTGGCACCACCACCGAAGGAAGCGTCGTGTCGCGGCGTCCGAGCACCCAGGGTCACGATGACCGAGCGAATGCGGTGCGGGTTGTTCGTCACGTTCGGCGTGGGTGTGCCTTGCTCCAGCACCATGACGGGCGGAAGACCAGGAGCCAGCTGCGTGTCGACGACGAACTGGTAGTCGGTGTGCACCGCATACTCGAGGACGACCTGCTCGCTGTTGGCAACCCGTGCGCCGGCTTCGTTGATCTCTTCACGGACCAGCATGCTGTTGAGTGTGCCGGCGGCGACGGTACCCGTGGGCAAACGACCCAAGTTCAATCCAGCCATGTCGCTTTGCGCTCCACCGATGGTGCTGGCGATGCGGTAGCGAACCCGGTTGATGGGCGAAACCATCGCGCCATCCAGGCGTGCGTTGGAGCAGTTGAACGCCGGCGTGAACGTGACGCTAAACGAGTTGACCGCGCCGTTGGACGACACGACTCGCGCGTAGAAGTGCTTCTGATCGGTCGTGCGAACGTGAATCAAACGACCAGGACGAAACACATCCTCGAATGCGGTTTGGTTGTAGGGACGAACAGGGTCGCCGGGGATGCCGAAGCTTCGCGAGAACGAGTGCCAGTTCGACTGGATCACCACCTGGTTCGCCGCAGCACTCGGCATCGCGCGATACACGTCAGACGTGGCGTAGTTGCCCAGCAGATCCAAGCGGTCCGTTTGAACCCCGTTGGGTACCGGGTTCGGAACCGCGGCACCACCATCGAGGTTGTCGGTGAAACCCACCGCGGAGAGCGGGTTCACAGGAGCCTGGTTGCACGCGAGCATGCCCAAGTTGAGTTCGGCTGCCGAGTTGGGCGTACCGCCAAACCCTGCACGCGCGATGTCCGCGGTGAGACGCGCCATGGCCATGCGCAACGACATCTGCGTTTGCGAGATGCGCTGCTGCTCCTGGAAGTGCTTCGAGGACGCGCTGCTCAGCGTGTAGATCGATCCGATCGCGATGAGACCCGCCACGAGTGCGGCCATCATCTCCAGAAGCGTAAAACCCGCTTGGCGCTTATGACGACGAATGCGGTAGGTCATGGCTGTTGCAACCGGTTCCAGCGAACGAGCAGCGAGCTCTGAACTTGGCGAATACGCGGGCTTGCCGATGCGAGTTCACCGGTGACCGCGGCCTCCGCACCGTTTCCGCAGTTGGGAAACAGGCGACGGTCGGCAAAGTTGGGGTCGGGCGCTCCGTCGCCGCGACGGTGCCACCAGGTTCGCGCCGTCACGCGTGCGAGCGTGCCGTCTGCGCTGATCCAGGTGAGGGCGAGCTGGGTGCAGTACACACCTTGGGCGAGCGGGACCTCGTTGCCGAAGTAGTCGAACGCGGCCGACTCGGTGCCCAGCGGCCCGATGCCGGGCGTGAAGAAGGCAACGTCACCTGCAGCCAATCCGGCGAGGTAGGTGGTGCCCACGACGTCGGTGCGGTTGCGACCGTTCCAGAGCAAAGCGTCGCGTCGGACACGCTCAAGCCAAACCTGGTTGGCGTACGAAGCAGTGGAGAGCTCGCGTGCGGTCATGTTTCCGCGCGTGGCGGCCTGCTGCATCGAGAGGATGCCCAACGCACCGATCACCATCACGGCCATCGCCATCATGACCTCGATGAGCGTGAAGCCTTGCGCGTTCTTGCGGTATCGCTTCGCGTGCCTCATCGAATCTTCCTCGCGTCGCCACCAAGCGGGACGAGCACCTGGCGCGCCACACCGACTGCAACGCCGAGTTCACGTTGCACGTTGAACACGAACCCGCCGTTTGCGTTGCCGCCACCGACAGCAAGACTCGTCGAGTTGAAGAAGCCCGCCTGGCCGGGTCGCCAGCGCACCGTGCCGTTGGGTTCGAAGCACACATCGCCACCCGCACCGAGCACGCCGGTTTCGGTGATGCGGTAGATCGAGTCGCCGCTCTGAAACTCGGTCGGGTACACCGAGTCGATGCAGTTGACGTTGCCGCCACACCCCGCAGCCGTGATCGTGGCCCAGTTGTTGGTGTTGCAACCGTTGTTGATGCCTCGGTAGATCTCGATGGCGCCCTGTCCGCCCGCGAGTGCCGGATCCCAACGGAAGAGATGCGCGCGACCGTATGCTGTCGATGCAGAGCGGCCGAGTCTTGCGGCCGCGACGATGTCGAGAGCGCATTGGTTGGTCTTCTGATCGGCGAGCTGCTGGGACATGCTCGGTAGTGCGAGACCGACGACCACCGCGACGATCCCCACCACGACCATCAGCTCCATGAGGGTGAAACCCTCTTGTTTGGGGCGCTGAGGACGCTTTGAGATGGCTTTGGACGCAGGTCGCTCCATTGCGATGGAAGAACTATGCAACGGCTGTACCCTGGGCCGCGAAGATCTTAACGCCCGGAAATCATTAGTCATATGCGATCCTCGGCCGCGTCCACGGCCCGCATGAGATGCAAAGCTACGAAAAGATTTCCGATCGCCCTGCACATAATAAGGAGATCGTAGGGTGCGCAGACCTCGATCCACAAGGTTCTGACCAGCCTTGGAACCTTGGATTTACAGGCTATTCGCGGGCGAGCAGGAAGATGTGAGCAGGATAACCCTCGGGAACCGAGATTGCCCCTCGCTCGCCAAAGAAGTGACGCTGAGCGTCACCTGCACGCGTGTAGAGGTCGGAGGGGATCTCGCCTTGGCACCCTTCGGGCAGAACCGCATCGAACGCGACAGCCAGAGCTTGGGCATGTGGCGCGGTGCTCACGTCCTCGCCCGCGGGTTCCATGGAGCACGCTTGAAGGAGCGCCACGTACCCGATTCCCGGCTCTGCGAACGACGCCAGGTACGCCGAGAGCTCGTCTTGCGCAGCCACGCTCATGCCTTCGGGACAGGCGATGCAATTCGCCGCACGCCCATCTCCGACGTGCCGCAGTTCATGCACGCTCACCGCACGCGAAACGAACGTGGTCAGTGACTCGACGGCTTCGGCGAGCCCGGCCGTGGATCCAAGTCGCTCCGATGCACCCAACATACGAGCGGCTTCACCAAGAGTGACTTCGGGACAGTCTTCACCGTCGGACCGACCCAGCGCTTCGACGAGTGCGCGCTGATCGGGAGGCTCGAGACCGTTCCACGGCAAGCCATAGATCCGAAACCGGTTGCCGCATTCCTGACGTCCGTGAATAGACGCCGCGACTTCGATGAGCGCTTGCTGATCGACGGCCGTCTCGTGCAGCAGCATGTACTGCGGCGCCGTCAACACACCCAACGCTTCGGTTCGAACGTGAGGTGCGATGCCGCGTGCTGCGCGCGGAAGACGATGATCCAAACCACCGTGAAGCACCGGCCACACATGGCGAATTCCAAACTGAAGAACTTGGTCCAACATCACCAACGCGCCTTGATCACGCGCTGAAACGTGACCGAGAAACCCCTCGTCAATGTTGGTCAGATCGGCGCGACGCAGCAGTCGCAACCGATGACCTTGTTGTGAGCGCAAGTCTTCGAGCACTTCGTAGCTGCGCGTGAGCAGCGTGGGATCTCCGTCGCGACGAACATGCAGATCCGCTTCGAGCCGCCACGGTACTTCGCGTTGCGAGAGGTAGTCGTTGTAGGCCCAGAGCAGGTAGTCGATGCGATCGGCAGAAGCGAGAGGGTCGTCGAGTCGCGTTTCGAGTTCGTCGAAGAGGTCGACCAAGTTGCGATCGGGCGCAAACGCGTAGCGCAGTTCGGTGTACGCGCGCTGTGCGCGATCGGCGCGTTGGATTTCGGTGCCGCGTGCGCGACTGCGCGCGATGATCCACGCCGGCAGCAGACGGGAGTGCACCGACGCCCAGTCAATCTCTGCGTCGCTTGCAGTGTGCTGAGGGGTGTAGAGCGCTGCACCGTTGAGCGCGATCTCGCCGCGCACCAAACGACCCAGGTATCGCTTCTGGGTGTACGCCAGCATCGAGAGTGTGAGTCCAACGAGGAAGAGCGCGGCACGACGAACCAAGATGCGACGTCGGTTGCCTTGGAGGACGCGAACGAGAGCCGCGTCGTGCCCTTCGTCTTCGAGACAAAGTGCAGCAATACGCATGCTCGTGTCCTCGTCTTCCACGTCTCTGAACCCTACGTCCACAACTTAGCGCCGAACCCCTAGGTGGGGTTCGACATCCGGAGAGCAGGTTTGTTCCCGGAGCGCTATGCTCTCGAAAGCATGAAGAAAAGCGATCAAGGCGTGGCTCGACGAGAGCTTCGAAAGATCGCCGAAGGCGAGCCGAAGTGGGCGTCCGATGACCTCGCCGTCGAAGCACCTCTACAGATCCGACTGGCGGGCGAGCCCTTCATTGTGACCATGCGAACGCCGGGTCAGGACCGCGATCTGGTCCTCGGCCTCTTGTGGGCAGAAGGACTGATCGAATCGCTGGATGATGTGTCGGTGCTGGCGCCGTGCGGTGAGGACACCTTCGATGTGCGCCCAGGTCCGGGAGTGGTGTTTGCGCCGGAACGTTCCCGTCGCGGAACACTCAGCAGTGCGGCTTGCGGTTTGTGCGGGCGGGAGCAGATCGATGATCTGGTTCGTCGACTCCAGCCTCGTGAAACAACTCTGTATCCAGTGGGTGCGTTGCGGCGTGCGTTGAATCATCTGGATTCACAGCAACCTCAGTTTGCGCGTACGGGCGCGGTTCACGCTGCGTTGGCCACAGATCGTGAAGGGTCTTTCCTGACGGCTGCAGAAGACGTCGGGCGGCACAATGCCGTCGACAAAGTTGTAGGCGCACTCTTGCGGGGAAACATGCTTGCCCAAGCCGAGATCCTGATCGTCAGCGGTCGCATCAGTTTTGAGATCGTGCAGAAGGCAGCTGCGGCCGGTGTGGGAGCTGTTGTTGCCGTGTCGGGTGCAACGTCGCTCGCGGTCGACGTGGGTCGATCGCTTGGGATGTTGATCGCCGGCTTTGCGCGCGAAGGACGATTCAACCTGTACGCCGGTCAACTGGAGTCTGCGTAACGCATGGCCGTTGTTGGAAGCTTCGAGCTACGCGATGTGATCGGGCACGGCGGCATGTCGCGCGTGTACCGAGGGTGTCACGTCGACGAAGGTGTCGAAGTCGCCATCAAGCTTGTGACTGCGGAAGTGGCGCGAAAGCGACGTTGTCGTGAAGCGCTCGCCAACGAAGTGCGTGCGATGGCCCGGTTGGACCATCCCGGCGTGATCCAGGTGCTGGATTACGGACGCGTCGAAGAGGTTGCGAGCGTCGGTGATGATGCATTGACGCCGGACAGTCCCTATCTGGTCATGGAGCTCGCCGACACGGGCACGCTGCGGCGCGAAGACGTCGAATCGTGGGAGGTGTTGCACGAGACGTTGCGCAATCTCTTGGTCGCCTTGGGTCACGCACATGCGCGTGGTGTGGTGCATCGCGATCTGAAGCCTTCGAACATTCTTCGCGCGGCAAGCGGTGCGATGAAGCTGACCGATTTTGGAATCGCGCATGCGCTTGGGTATGGAGGTGAACGCGACGATCCGCTTCAGGCAGGAACGGCAGCGTTCATGGCGCCCGAACAGATCCTCGGCATGCACAGCGAAGAAGGCCCCGCGACCGATCTCTATGCGCTGGGGTGTCTCGCGTTTTATCTGGTCACCGGATTGGTTCCGTTTCGTGGTGAAAAGCACGAGGTGTTGCGTGCGCAGTGCCTCGATTCGGTCGGTCGACTGCGACCTCGGTTCGAAGTGCCGCGTGATCTGGAGTCGTGGATCCGCATCCTGCTCGCCAAGCGCCCTGAGCACCGATTCGAGTGTGCAGCGGATGCGCGACGCGCGCTCGATCAGCTCGGAGACGAGATGATGCCGATCGATGACAAGCATCTGAGCAATCCGCCACCGCCCTTGCTCACCTCTGCACCGACGCAAGGGCTTGGACCTGAGACGTGGGAAGAAACGCGCTTGGATCTGGCCAGCCACGTGGGACGAAGCGCGCCCTCGTGGACTCAACGTGAGCGCGAGTTGATCGCGGTGCCTCCGATTGACGAGCTGGATGAAGCCCCACCTGCCCCGCGACCTCAATGGGGAATCGGACTGGGGGTGTACGGGCTTCGACCGATCCCGATGGCTGGCCGTGAGTTGGAAAAGAAGCGGCTTTGGGCGTTGTTGCGACAAGCCGATCGATCCGGGCATGCCCACGCGGCGGTCGTGGTGGGTCGTGCCGGAATGGGCAAGACGCGTTTGGCCGAATGGATGGTCGAACGCGCGCTCGAGCTTGGTGCCGCGACCGTGTTGTGGTTGGGTCACGCCGAAGGGGGTTCGGAAGACGCGTTGCGCGGGCTTCTCCTGCGGCATTTTCGCGCGGAAGGGCTGAGCGGAAACGCGTTGGCCGAGCGCCTGCGCACCGCCATCGGCGGGTACGACTTGGCGACGGAGCAACGCGAACAGCTCGAAGCGTGGCTGCAGCCCGACGACGAACACGCGATGCGACGTGAAGAACGTTTCGCGTTGGTGCGTGGCTTTCTGGAGCACATGGCGTCGCGTCGGCCCGTGCTCTTGGTTCTGGACGATGTGCAGTACAGCGACGAGTCGATCGCGTTTGCGCGCAACCTCGTCGAAGCTGCGAACGCTCCGCTGATGATCGTACTGACCGCGCAGCAGGAAGCGCTCGAGTCGTATCCTGCCGAAGCGGCGGAGTTGGCGCGGCTGACGCGTGTCGATCGCGCCGAGTCGTTGGGTCTGGGCCCGCTGGATCACGAAGCGCATGCACGGTTGATCGGCGACTTGTTGGGGTTGGAATCACAGCTCGCCGAGGATGTTGCCGAGCGGACCGATGGCTCGCCCTTGTTTGCGGTTCAGTTGGTGGGCGACTGGGTGCAACGCGGAATCTTGGAGCCCGGTCGACGAGGGTTTCGACTGCGCGCGGGAGCCGAACCCACGATTCCCGACGACCTGCACGCGTTGTGGTCGTTGCGTATCGAACGCGTGCTCGATGAGTTTGAGGGAACACCGCGCGATCATGCCGAGACAGCACTCGAGGCGTGGGCGGCGCTGGGTCGACGCGTGCGCTTTGATGATTGGGCGCGTGCGGTGCAGCTCCTGGACGCCGAGATCCCCGACGGTCTGACCGACCACTTGGCCAACCGACGTCTCGCGCATGTGGGGCGACGTCGTCTCACAGCGGTTCACGGTTTGCTCTTGGAGAGTCTGCGTCGACGCTCCCGAGAACAAACTCGTTGGGCTGCGGTTAATCTCGCCTGCGCCAATGCGCTAGCCGAACGCACCGAGACTCAACCGGAGCGGCTCGCGCGTTTACTTCTCGCAGGTGAAGCCCACGAACGCGCGCTGGAGCCTTTGCTGCAAGCGGCTCACGCCAGTCAGCGCCGAAGTCAGTACGACACGGCGACTGCGCTGTGTGGTCGGTACTTCTACGCGCTCGAAGCGATCGCGGTGCAACCCCAAGACGAACGCGTGGTTCGCGGCTGGCTGATGATGGCCGAGACCGAGGCGCTGCGCGGACGCGTCGAGCAGGCAGAGCGTGCGTTGTTGGTGGCGCTGGACTTGTTGCGTGACGATCACAGCGGGAAGACTCGTTCGCATGCGTCGCGATTGCAGGGCGGGATCGCGCACAAGCGTGGGCACGCCCAAGAGGCGCTGGAGCACTTCGAGCGCGCAGGTCAAATCGCCGAGAGTGTCGACGCGTTGCATCACCAGGCACTCGCGTTCCACGGCCAGGGCGAAGTGTTGAAGATGGTCGGTAAGCTCGACGAGTCCGCGCAGCGATACTTGGATGCGGGGGTTCTGTTCGATCGGTGCGATGACCGACTGGGCATTGCGCGAACGCGAATTGGTTTGGCCGACGTGCATCGGCGTCGTGGTGCGTTCGATGAGGCCGAAGAGATGTTGCTGGATTGCGCGCGGGAGTTGCAGCGCATGGGCAACCGCTACTCGCAAGGTGTGGCCGCGAATTCGTTGGGCGATATCGCGCGTGGTCGAGGTCGACTCGCCGATGCGGAAGCGCACTACCGTGAAGCGGCGGAAGCGCTTTCGTCGTTGGGTAGTGAAGAAGCGGCAATCGTGAAGATGAACCTCGCGCTGACCATGTTGGTTCGCGAGCGCTATGCGGCGGCGCGCGATCAGTTGCGTCAGGTGTTGCCGCGTTTCGAAGCCGTGGGACGCGAAGGGTTCAAGACGTACGCGTTGGCTGGACTGATGGCGGCCTATGCTGGGTTGCCTGATTGGGACGAGTACGACGTGGCGTACGTGGAGTGCCAGGCACTGAGCGAGTCGACCAAGTTGGTGGATAACGATCTGGCGATCTGTTTTGAGCAAGCGGGCGATCTTGCGGCGCACCACGGAATGGCCGAACGCGCTCGGCGAGCGTATGAACTTGCGCTCACCCAGTGGACGCAGGTCGATCTGAGTGCACGCGTGGACGCAGTTCGTGCCAAGCTCGACGCGCTATGAGCGATAGCGTCGAGTACACCGAAGTCGACGACGAGTACTTTGAGCAGCGCGGATTGAAGCGCAGCGCAGGTGTGTGGTCGTTGTGGGCGCTTGGCGTGGGCGCCGTGATCTCCGGTGACTTCTTCGGCTGGAACTTTGGACTCGGCGCCGGTGGCTTCGGCGGACTTCTCGTCGCAACCGGAATCGTCACGTTGATGTACTTGGGCTTGTGCTTCTCGATTGCAGAGATGAGCGCAGCGTTGCCTCATACCGGTGGCGCGTACTCGTTTGCACGATCGGCGATGGGTCCGTGGGGTGCGTACGTCACCGGACTCGCTGAGAACATGGAGTACGTCCTGACACCTGCGGTGATCGTCGTGGGTGTGGGCGGCTACCTCGGCGCGATCTTTGGAACGCCCGAAGCCATGGAACCGGTGTGGTGGTTGGCCTGTTACGTGGTGTTTGTAGCGCTCAACATATGGGGCGCAGAAACGTCGTTTCGCTTCACTGTGTTCATCACGTTTCTGGCGCTGGCGATCTTGGCCGTGTTCTGGGTCGGTGCCGTGCCGCATTTCGAACTCAGTCATGCGCTCGGCGATCAGGGCTGGTTTCCGAAGGGTGTGCTCGGTGTGTTTGCGGCTATGCCTTTTGCGATCTGGTTCTTCTTGGCCATTGAAGAGCTGCCGCTTGCAGCGGAAGAAGCGCACAACCCAACGCGCGATCTACCGCGCGGGATTGTCTACGGCTTGCTGACGTTGATCGTCGCTGCGTTTCTGACGCTCTTGTTGTCGGCAGGGATCCCGCCCGGTGCGGAAACGATCGGCACGAGTGACGAACCCTTGTTTCTCGGGTTCCAAACGATTTTTGGTGAAGGGTTTGGCGCGAAGCTCTTGGCTCTGTGTGCGGTGACAGGTTTGGTCGCGAGCTTTCACGCGATTATCTACGCGTACGGTCGCCAGATCTACTCGTTGTCACGAGCTGGCTACTTCCCGCGCGTGCTCTCGCTGACGCATTCGACGCGCAAGACCCCGCATGTCGCGTTGATCGCGGGAGCAGTCATGGGCTACGCGGCCGCGTGTCTGATCCATTTTCTGGGATCGGACCATCCCGTCGGCGCGGTGTTGCTCAACATGGCGGTGTTCGGTGCTGTGATCGCGTACGCGCTGCAGATGCTGAGTTACATCCTGTTGCGTCGGAAGCTGCCCAACATCGAATGGCCGTATCGAAGTCCGCTTGGGATGTTTGGCGCGATCGCCGCGTTGGTCATCGCCGTGGTGTGTTTGGTCGCGCTCTTTGTGGTGGACCCGGTCTATCAAAAGGTCGTGATCGGAGCTGCGATTTGGTACGCCGCTGGACTTGCGTACTTCGCGCTCTACGCGCGGAAACAGCTCGTCGCATCACCCGAAGAACAGTTTGCGATCGACCAAGCGAAGTCAGAGAGCGCTTAGCGCCGCGGCGAGTTCCGTCGCATCGGCGTAGCGATCGGATGCTTCTTTCGCCAATGCCTTTTGCACAACATCGTTGAGTTCGGGGCTTTGGACTTCGGCTCGTTTGGTGTGAAGCGGCGGTGGTGGCGTGGTTGCGTGATGGCGTACCCACGACACGCGGCTCTCGCCCACAAAGGGCAAGTGCCCGGTGAGGCACTCGTACAAGAGAATGCCTGCGGAATACACGTCGCTCGGAAAGTCCGCCGGTTCTCCAAAGCACACCTCAGGTGCCATGTACGCCGGTGTTCCGAGCTGGACGTTCGCCGCCGTGATCACCGAGTGTTGCCCCCACTGCGCCGCGTCGAGAAACTTCACCAATCCGAAGTCGATCAGTTTCACGCCGCCGAACGTGACTAGCACGTTCTCGGGTTTGACGTCGCGGTGCACCACGCCACTTCGGTGTACGGCGGCAAGACCTTCGATCACTTTGCGAGCAAGGTTGAGCCCTTCGTTGGGCGGCACTGCTTCGTGGAGTACCGCGGCGAGCGTTGCGCCTTCCAACAACTCCATCACCAAGTACGCGGTGTCGTTGTGAACACCAAAGTCCAAGACGTTGACTACGCACGCGTGCTCAATCCGGTTTAGTGCACGTGCTTCGCGTTCCAGTCTTCGTCGTTGTTCCTCACCGAGTTTCGTCGACGCGTGGAGCTTTTTGATCGCCACGTTTCCATTGGGACCGCGCGCCGCCCACACACTTGCGCTGGCACCTTCACCCAGCGGATGCAGCAGCTCGTACTCGTCAATCCGCTCGCCCATGGCGCGCCTAGAGTACATCCGCGAACGCGGTTAGTTCTTCCGTTTCGCGTCGTCGAGGGCCTGTTGTGCGAGTTGCTTTGCGGCGGCGATCGGATCTTCATCCGCAGGGACAGGTTTGGGCTTGGGCTTTCGTCGCCGACGACGCTCACGCCACAACCGAGGCAGCTGCCATGCCTTGGCGCCATCCAGAGGTTCGATCGGAATCAGGTTCAGTCCGATCAGCCACAAGTTCGTCGTGGTGAACGCCCACAAGAGTTGTGCTGCGTACACGTTGGTCACCTCAACAAAGCGGGTGATCGCAAACGCTGGAATCAGAAAGAGCGCCTGCGCGAGCACGCCGCCCCACGCGACGATCGCGTTGTCATATGCGCCTCCGCGTTCGTGCACGCACACGCCGCCCAGTCCATGGACTTGAACTTCGAGCACACCCAGTTGGCGACGATGGGCAAGGTACGCGTGTCCCAGCTCGTGGAAGAGCACCAACAAGATGAACCCGAGCCAGAACCCAGGAACGAACTCGAAGTGTCCAAAGAAGAGTGCGCCTAAAGGGATCGACCAATGCAGTCGGATCGGAACGCCTCGCCAACGACCGACTGTCCAAAGACCCGTGCGGAACACGAGGGCAACATAAGGTCGCGCCCCCAATTAGAAAACCGCGATTCGAATGAACGAACCGCGGCTTCCACGAACGAGTGTTCGGAATCAGACGGGCGGACCCATGCCGCCACCGCCTTGACCACCCTGAGGCGGTCCGCCAAATCCGCCGCCACCCTGGGGAGGTCCGCCGAATCCGCCGCCACCCTGAGGAGGTCCGCCAAATCCGCCGCCGCCCTGGGGAGGTCCACCGAATCCACCGCCACCTTGAGGAGGTCCGCCAAACCCACCTTGGGGCGGTCCACCTTGGGGCGGTCCACCCGCGGGCGGTCCACCAGGAGGTCCACCAAATCCGCCGCCGCCGGGAGGCGGTCCACCGTAAGGCGTGTTCTTCTTGAACACAGCGGCACCGATCAGACCACCGATCGCGCCAAACACCGGATAGAGCAGAATCGAGATGCAAAGTGACATCATCACGATGCCGCCAGTGCCCATTCCGCCAAGCGGGCTGCGCCCACCGAACTGCGAGAAGGCTTGCTGCATCGCGCCCATCTGTGCACCGGCTTGAAGCGCGCCGAAGCCGCCTGCGATGACGCCGGTGACCAAGCCGGTCAACACGCCGATGATCGCACCCTCGCCGAGTTCGATGTTCGCGTTGGCCTTATCGCTGACCATCTTCACTGCGAACATCGCACCGAGAAGCATCCACCCGCAGAACAAACAGTTCAGCAAGTTGATGATGGGAATGATGCTCAACACGCCGGCGCCTGCGCCGAAGATGAGCACCCACGGGATGTAGAATTGTTTGTTCGTCACGTGCCTTGGGACCTTTCAAGAGGCTTTCGCGAAAACCTCAACGAAGGAAACGGAGTTTCAAACGCCTGGCCGAGCGCGAGCGAAAGCGCCCACGCTCCCCAGACGCCAAATAGAGCGCCGGTACCGACTCGCATCCACCACCAGTCGACAGCCGGAAAAATATTGAGTGCGATGACGTGTACCAGCATGGGGGCCGTTGCGGCGATCCACAGCTTCCTGCTACCCGCGTCTGCGCGAAATCCCATCGCTGCGATCGTGCCGCCGATCATCAAACCGACGTAGATGCCAAAGCAGCGGTGGCACACCGCAAACGGTGTCTCGCCCCAGAGAAACGAGCGCTCCACCATCTGGTGACATGCAGGCTTAAACACGACTCGTGTCGACGCGTACACCGCGCCACTTGGATTCGCGGCGCCATAGACGATCAACGCCACCAAGCTGCCGCAGAGGGTCGCGAGATACGTCCCCCACATTCGCGCTCCACGAAACATCCGAACTCGCTGGCGACTATAGCGGATTGACCTCGCGAGTGTTGGCGCCATGCTTGTGGGCATGGGTCTTTTCTTTCCCAAGCTGCAACTTCCCACTCGCGAGCAGGCTTTGCCCGGGCGCGATGCCCCGATTCCCGTGCCCGACAAGCACTTCATCAACGGCAACTCGCTGGTGGCGCCGTGGCCGGAGGGAATGCAACTCGCCATGTTCGGCCTGGGTTGTTTCTGGGGAGCCGAACGAAAGTTCTGGCAGCTCGAGGGCGTGTACTCGACGCAGGTTGGATACGCCGCCGGGCTGACACCGAATCCGACTTATGAAGAAGTCTGCACGGGACTGACCGGTCACAACGAAGTTGTGCGCGTGGTGTTTGATCCGACCAAGGTTAGCTACGACCAGTTGTTGCGGACGTTTTGGGAAAGTCACAACCCGACGCAAGGCATGCGCCAAGGTGCGGACAAAGGCACGCAGTACCGAAGTGGGATCTACGTGTACGAAGGTCAGCGTGCTGCGGCGGAGAAGAGCAAGGCGCTCTACCAAGAGAAGCTCAACGCGGCGGGCCACAAAGACATCACGACCGAGATCGTGGACGTGCCGCCCTTCTACTACGCCGAGGCGTACCACCAGCAGTACTTGGGGAAGAACCCGAGCGGATACTGCGGCCTCGGTGGAACCGGAGTGAGCTGTCCGGTCGGTGTCGACGTCTAACCTGCTACAAACGCCACATGTTTGGCGGGCTCTTCGGGGTCTCCGCCTTTTTCGTGTTGGCACTAGACGCGCCAAGCCTCGACGATCGACTAGGCTTCGCGTGTGCTCGGCGCGGGCTTTCGAATGGTGTGCGTGTTGGTGGTTGGCGTCTCGATGGCGTTGGTCCTTCGCGATGCCGAGCGTCGACTCCGCGACAAGCGCACGGTGTTCGCCGTTGTTCGAACAACGACGGTGCTCTTCGGTCTCCTCGGTGCCGTGGGGCTCTACTGGCGCGAGCTCCCGCACGAAGTTCTCGCGTGCGCTGCATTTGGGGCGATGTGTCCCGCACTTGTTTTGGGCGTTGCTTCGCGCGTCACCGGTCCTGCGGAGGGTCGATCGACCGCGCATCTGGTCATCAACGCCGGGTCCATCGCGCTCGCCACACTCGCGTTTTGGTGGTTGCTGCCAAAGCTACCCGGCATCGTCCGACTCTATTGGACCGGCGTACACGACAGCGGGTACGCGTCGCCTTCCACGTTGTGGTGGGCTCTGGCACTTCTGGCGTTCAACACAGCATGCATTGAGCTCGTGCTTCGCATGCTGAGCGATGAACCGCGTCACGTCGCGATGTTGCGCTTTGCGGAAACGCTCTTCACGGGTTTCAACCTTGGCGTTGTGGTCGTGTGGATCGGCGTGGCCGCCGACGCACTGCCCGGCATACGCGTGTTTGACCAGTCTCTCGTGGTGGCAGGATTCGTGGTGGGCGCCGCCGTACTTGTCGCGCTCACCTACGCGCCGCGGATGTTGGCGCGGACTCAGATCTCTTCGTCGTTGGAGCCGCCCACCTGAAAGTGCACGCGTGCGCCGGCGTTGATGATCCACGTTCCCAAACGCGCTTTGTCGTTGTCGTCACTTGGCAGCAAGAACGTCGGCCACTCGAACCCGGCGAAGAAGTCGAACAGCAACGAACCCATCTCCATCGAGACGATTCCTTCAAACCCGAGTGGAATTGCGAAGAAGTCTTTGTCGAACTCCACGAAACGAAGCGCGGTGTAGAGCCCAAGTGTGAGCGCCTCGATCGGACTGACCAAAATGCGAATCGGCACGTCCATGGTCGCGAAGAAGTCATCGCCGGGATCGCTGGGTGAGTCCGCGAACACCAACCCAAACGCAATTCCCGTATCGATCGCAAAGGCGTCCGTGAACCCCAAACGCACCGGAACACCAAAACGAATTTGCGCGTCGGTGTTGGCGGGAATCAGAACACCAACTTCGGCAGCGATCTGAATCCACTCGTCGAGAAAACGGAAGCGCGCGTAGAGCGGGATGTCTCCAAAGTCGAAATCGGGTGAAAAGTGTAGCGAGATCAACCCTTCACCGACTCCACGATCCGGCCAAAGAAGTGGAAAGTTCCGCGGACTGCCTAGCCGCTCGCCACTCAAGCCGATCTCAAAATCGTCGGTGATGCCGATGGCTCCACCCAAGGCCAACGAGCTGGCAACGTTGTCTTCATCCGCGATGGAGACGTCGGGGCGTCGATAGATCAACACGACACCGTCGCCGCGAAGCTGAAAGCGATTGAGCGTGAGTGGGCGCGCCGTGTAGCGCGTGGGGTATGCCCCTGCTTGTTCCGGGGCTTGGTCCTGAGCTTCGTCCTCTTCGCCGTCACCGCTCCAGTCCGAGGTACCTCGATAGAGATCGTCTTCGGTTTGGGCTGCTGCCATCGTGGGCAACAACAACGCGAGTACGAGCACACAGCGCCACATGCCGCGATGCTAACAAAACCCAATTGCGGCGCAGAATTAGGTGCGGCCGCGACGGTGGAGTCGCGACCGCTGGGGTGTTGCAGAGCGGTTGGTGGAGTGCTTCTGCGTATCGCCACGGTGGAGTGGCGAGTACTCGTTTAGGCGTGTTCTGCGTCGAGTTCGACGTCGCGCATTCCGTTGAGAATCACGCAGCCTTCTGGAGGCTCTTCATCGACGAGCCCGTTGCAGTTGTTGTCGATTCCGTCCCAGCACTCTTCGGTGGCGCCGGGGTTTGTGTACGGATTCGAGTCGTCACAATCGACATCGGCGGTGTAGCCGTCCCCGTCCGCATCAGGCAGTGGATTGACCACAACGCATGGTTCCGCGACGCCATCGCAGTTCTCGTCGATATCGTTGCCGCAGATCTCTTCGGCCTCAGGGTGGATTGCGGGATCGCTGTCGTCACAGTCAGCAGGCGCGCCGAAGTCTGAGAATGTGAAGAAGCCGTCTCCGTCCGCATCCTCCCCAAAGAAGCAGTTGCAGATGATGTCTTCCGTAGGCCCGATGATCCCATCGCAGTTGTTGTCGACTGTCGTGCAGCAATCTTCAGGTGCACCGGGATACACCGTGGGGTCGGAGTCGTTGCAATCGTGGCCTTCCTCGTAGCCGTCTCCGTCCCGGTCGAGCGGGAAGAAGTTGCAGGCGATGAATGGGTCACCATCGTGTCCGTCGCAATCCTGGTCGATTCCATCCGGACACTCCGGATCCAGAGCACCGGGATGAATCGATGGATCCTCGTCATTGCAGTCCGTCGCCTGCGTGTAGCCGTCGCCGTCCAAGTCCGGCAGGTTTGTATGCGACTGAGAACAGCCTCCAACACTCAGCAACACAGCAAGCGCAGTCCCGACCGACGACATCGTGATCGTGCGAGTCGCCGAACGCGCGATCATCAAGATCGTCTCAAGCGCGTTGTTTTTCCGGTCCAATCTCATCCTAAGCAGCCCTCCCAAGCTCATTCCAAATCGCTGAAGCCTCGAGTCCAGCGGCATCAAACCCCGGCAAGATCGTCTTGTGCATCGCTGCGTCGAACGCATCGAGCCGTTCTTCTGCACTCATGGACCCAAACGGCGAATACGTGTGCTTCTTGCCGTTGAGCTTCGGCCGCATCGTCTTGATGATGTGCGGCAACATCTTCGCGACGTAACGCTTCGCAAACGTGCGCTCTTCGTCGCTCATTTCGATCTCGCGCAACCACCACCAGCCAATGCGCGAGTGGTACGACTCGTCGGCAAGCAGTCGCGTCAGCAACGCGTGGATCACCGGTTCGCTGGCATGCTCGCGAACCCCCTTGATCATGTGCACGCTGATCGTCTCCCCGACGCACAGCGAACCCAGAACCGTTTGGAGCACGCGAAGTTTGAGCGGGAGCTTCTTATTGCTGCGTACCCAGGTTGGCTGCGGGGACTTCTCGTCCCACCCGCCGAGCGCTTTGACTACGCGGTCGCACATGTCGACGTGCAACGCTTCGTCGCGAACAACGCGGGTCAGCGAACCAATGACTTCAATGGGTGCTCCGGACAGACAGAGTTCTGTGAGCAGCTCACTAAACGCCACAACGCTGCGTTGTTCGTCCAGTGCGCGCAGCACAAACGCACGACGACCGCGTTCACGCGTGTGCGCGTCGAACGTCTTCGCGGACGCCTCGAGTGCCACCCAGTCAAACGTGTCGATGTCGGTGAACTCAGCGTGGGTTTTGGTGAACGCGCCTTGTCCAAGCGGTTCGAAGCGGGGTGCCTGTGCCATCTGGGGTCACATAGAGCACGGCACGTGCCATCTAAAAACTCAGTAATTTCATATGGGCGATTGTGCCGCTTCGTGCCTTGTCGTGTCGTGAGCCGAACACGTTGGCGCAAACGAGGCTCCGGAACCGGTCCCGGCCTAACCTCAGTGGGTCGTCAGCTTTAGATCGCCGAACGTCAGGGCGCGGTTCTCCATCACTCCGGTAGCGAGGAAACGGATCACCGTTTCCGCCGCGATCGCGGACGTCAAGATCGCCAAGTTGCGCGCTAGCGGGTAGTCGCAAACGTCGTCGTTGGTCGCACTCGGAACCACGTAGTGCGGATCCCACACGACCTCGGAGTACTCACCTGCCATCCCGGCGTGCACACACGGCAGCCCGAGCTTGGCGGCTGCAGCCTTGACCGCTGCACGACCCACGCTGTTGTCGAACGCGTCGACAACCACGGAGCTACCGCGAACCAACGCGCGTGCGTTGTCGCTGTTGAGTTCCTTCGCACGTGCGTCGACCTGCACGCCAACCGCGCGAAAGACAGAGTGCGCTAGCAGGCGCGCCTTCGGCTGCCCGATGTCTGCACGCGTCCACGGCTGAGTCGAGAGATTGCGCTCTTCGACCTTGTCGCGATCAATCACGCGAAGCCCACCCACGCCCGAGCGAGCAAGCCCTTCGACGACGTGGCTTCCAAGCGCACCCGCCCCACACACCGTCACATGCGCAGCACGAAGCTTCGCCATAACAGCACCCGAGCGAGACAACTTTTCGTGAAACAAAAACGACATCAGACTCTCTCCGCACAATCGGGGGAGGATTTTGGGGACAGGGTCAGATCTGACCCGAACTCCCTCCAAAACGAGCCCAAACCCCCGCACTCTGCGCATTCCCAACAAACACGCAGGAGTACGGATTTGGGTGAGCTAATCGTCGAGCATGTCGACGAGGTATTGCGGGGCTTCGTCCATCACACCGACGAGCGACGTGAGATCGAAGTCCGCATCGCGACCCTGGAGACACACCGCACCGGCGCTTTGCACCTGCAGTGCGTTCTTCTGAATCGCCGAACTGTGTCGACGACCCAAGCGATCCCGCCACTCCACCACGAGGTGCGTGTCGGTGTCGCGAAAGGTGACGAGCTTGCCGCCACCGATCTTGAGCGCGTGCGCGAGCGAACCCTCAAGGCTCTTCTTGCGCTGCTCGACATCCCAAAGCGACGCCCACACGTACGCGTCGACGAGCTCCGGAGTGATGCCCGCAAGCTGAAGCTCTTCGAGCTCCTTGCCTTCGGTGAAACCAACGCGCAGCTTCTCCGGCAGAACCGGATCGGCAAAACGATCGACCTGGTCGAACCAGAAGCTCGCACCGTCCCAACGCACGACGATCGTCTCGAACGACGCGACGTTCTTGCACAGGTGCACCACGATCGGACCATCGCGACCGTGACGCGCACGGAAAGCTTCTGCGGACAGCGGCATCGCCCACCACGCCTTCCCCTTGGCCTGCTTGACCGCGTAGAAGCGTTCGGACGGAAGGTGCTCGAGGTAGCGATTCACCAGCGCGTCGTCTGGACGCTTCACCAGCTGTGCGCGCTTCGAGTCGATCGGCTGGAACAACCCCCAACCTGCGTAGCGCGGTGGGTTCGGCGCAAACGCGTGCACCAAGCCGTCGATGCGCACCCGCAGACGCACGCCCGGAACGCACGGCGAAAGAAAACGCCGCGAACGAAGCTCGTCCTCTGCGCGGGCGAGCCGATCGATCAGGTCCAGAACATGCGTCATTGGATTACGAAAACGCGCGCTTGAGAGCGGCGAGGAAAGGGTTGGTCCCCGCCTCGGAGGAGGCGGGGACAAACGGCAGGCCGGGTTGAGCGCCGAGTCCGTCTGCGCACAAACGCGCGACGAGCTCGGTGGCGGTCGCCGCGCTCTGAAGCGAAGCGAAGCTCACGGCCTTCGGGTCGATCTTGGTCTTCGCGAATACGGCGTCGATGCCCTCTTCGCTCAACTTCAGACCGGCCCGCATGAAATCGGCTGCGGGTCCTGCGTGACGACCTGCAGCGGTACGGGTGCGCTTCAACCAGAAGTGGCTGACCACGTGGAATACGTGACCCGCTCCCCACGGGAACGATGCAGCGACAACCGGTGCGGCGTAACGCTGCAACATCTCGTGGCTTGCAGCCTCGATGACGACCTTGTCCGGTGAATCGATCACGATCGGATCGCTGCCACCCTCCAGCCACCACTGAGGATTGGTACCGAGCACGACAACTTCGGACCAAAGGCTGTCGGCCGTTGCTTCGACACCCACAACCTCGTCACCCGTCGCGCGTGAACCGCCCTTGCGGATCATGCCCGGAAACGTCTTTTGGATCGTGCGCAGCGCCCAGTCGGAACTCACGACGAGACCACCCTCGCGCGCAAAGCGCTCGAGCTTGTCGACGTGCGCAATCTTGCTCGTGCAGTTCACGAACGCGATGCGGTGCTCCAGCTTTTTGGGATCCATGCTGTGCGGAACACCCAAGATGTTGAGCACTTCCTGCACGTGGTCGTGCACGCCACGGTAAACCGCGACGTCACTCTTGGTCAGCGCGTTGAGTCGAGCCAGCGTGTGCGGACGCTGCTCGGCGTAACGACGACGAACGGCCGCAGCCGCAAGTCGGTAAGCAGTCTTCATGTCAGTCACGGATGAACTCCAAGGAAACGTGCGATTGCCGCGCACGCGTTCGAAACCGGGAACGCGAAGCGACCCCATCTGAGATCGCACTCGCATTCCTTGTTTCTTGTTTGTTGTTGCGACTAGGCCGCCCGCAGGCTGCCCTTCCCATCCTTCCGCTTCGGCAGCGGGAGCTCGAGGATCTCGAGTACGAGATCCAAGCGCGACGGGCGCGTCACAAGCGGCACGATGTTCGGCAACGAGTAGTAGTCACCGGTGAAGGTCAACGTATCCACGGTCACCTTCTTCTCGCGCAGCTTCTTCTCGAGGTAGTCGGTCGCCCGACCGATCTTCAAGATGAGCACGTCCGGCTTCACGGAGAAGTCCTTCACGTACTCTTCGTACTCGGCCGGGAAGTACGGTGCAGCGTTCTCCCCCTCGTCGGTGACGATGAGGATCTGCTCCACGCGCTGCCCGCGACGACGCATGGCCGCCAAGGGTGCACCGATCGACGTGGTACCGCCTGCCTTCACGTTGCGGAACACGCGCTCCCAACCGGCAAGGCTCGTGTCCTCGACCTGCAGGAAGTACGGAACCTGATCGAACGCGTAGACGTACAGCGGCGCCTCCGCGATGTTCGACAACATCGCAGCGATCTGCTTTCCAACCTCGATCGCCTGGTCCATCGAACCCGACTTGTCGACAAGCAACGCCGTCGGACGACGAATGCGACCGGACTGCTTGATCTGTGCCTCGGTGACCTCGGTCAGTGCCTCAGCCATCTTCTCCGACACACCTGCAGCCTTGGACGCGACCTTCGCCTTGTAGGCGGAGACACGCTTGTCGCCCTTCGCCGCAGCGATCTTCTTCTCGATCAGCTTCTTCACCTCAGGGTGCGCCATCGCGCCACGACGCTCGAGCGCCTTGAGGTGGTTGATGACCTCCATCGGCGTCATCGCGTCGAGCAACGCCACGAGCACCGCCGGAGTCAGCGTCTTGATCGCACCCACCGCGACCGGGAACGGAATCCGCTCCGTCGCGATCAGCTTTGCCTGATCGGCCGGGGTCTTCGCCTTCGCGAGCTGCTTCACCACGTAGGCGAGGCTGTCCGTCGGCGGACGGTCCTTGAACAGAATCATGTCCGCGCGCTCGCTCGGCTTGATGTGCAGCGACGCGTACAGGTGCTTCATGGCCTTGCGACCACGGAGCGCTGCACGATCGAAGCGCTGCGGCGACGCCTCACGCGCACGCAGGTAACGGGTTACCGCCGTACGCGCGCTACGCGGAACGCGCTTGCAGCTCTTCTTCATGAAGTCGACAACACGTGCGACCTGGTAAGGCGCCAAGTCCTGCAACATCACGAAGCCCGCGTCGCGGTGCTCTGCGAGATCGCTGGTCAACAGGTTCGCGACGAACACCTCGCGGTGATCGCGTACGTGACCATTCTTGGCGTACCAAACACCAAGGTGACCATAGAAGATCGGGTCCTGGCTGATCATTGCTGCATGCAGCGCTGCAACCTCTTCGAGCTTGCGGTGCGGCGTGGTCAGCAAGGAGTCCAGCATCTGGAGACGAAGGTCGTGCTCATGCTTCTGGGTCATGTTCTTCTGCCTTGTTGAAGAGTGCGCTTGCGCGCATATCGAAAACGCGCCTCCGGAGAGACGCGTTTTCTGGCGATTGGATCGTTCGCGTTCACGAACGACTGGGGGACATTCGCTTCTCGTGTGTGCGAGAAGCAGAACCTTGGCGCAGCGTGCACGAATCCAACGTGCGTCTCCGGCCTAACAGGGCCGGCATCCTGGCATTAGACGAACGCTGCAGATCAACGCTCGGTCAAGTTACGTCGACGGTTCTACGCAATGATGCAGAGGGCTTTCGCCCCCAGGATCCGATTGTGTGTACGTCGATGAAGTCGGGGACCGAGACGAAGGTCATCTGAAAGACGACCAGAAGCTTCCCTCACGCAAGTTCGAACGGCTGTGTTTGGTTTCACGTTGGAATCGAACCAACATCGACAGAGTTGAAGTCTGTTGCCTTACCGTTAGGCGAGTGTGTAAGCCGCGCAGGTGATCGCGAGGGGGTGATTTGAATAGCGCGCGTGAGTTTCCGGGACGTTGTGTTCCCTTTGCAGGGGACGGAGTTTCAATCCGTTGGCTTTCAAGGCCAGTGTGTAAGTCCCAGTTGTTAGGACGCGCGCGAAATTTGGCACCCTCACGCAAGTTCGATCGGCTGGTGATGTTCACGTTGGATTCGAACCAACAAATCACAGATTAAGAGTCTGTTGCCTATCCCAGTTTAGCCAGTGTGTAAGCCGATCAGTGATCGCGAGGGATGAATTGTTGAATCGTGTAAGTTGGTGAAGCGGTCGTTGATAGACGCGTTTTACGACGCGTTGGCTTTGCCATTTGCCCAACTCCCCAATGTGATTGAGCTTAGAGCTCTGGTGGGGAGTGAAGGATTCGAACCTCCAAGTATGTACGCTTCAAAAGTGGTCACGATTCGAAGCACATCTCAAAACTAGCGCCCGTCGATACGCCGTCAGAGTGCACGAGATGGTGCGTCCGCGAACCGAGGCAATGTACTCATTACCGAGGCGAGAGGATGGCAGCAGGTCGTGTGCTGTGGCCGCGTAGCGGCCGGCGATAGTTTTGAGATGTGCGAGAGGAGCGCCCGACAGGATTCGAACCTGTAACCTCCGGGTTATGAGCCCGATGCGTGTGTAGGCTTGCAGAGTAGTCGCGAGTGGAGCCGCGTAAGTTGCTGAAGCTGTCTTGACGACGGCGTTCTATCCAATTGAACTACAGGCGCGTAAATAAGGTTGTTGCCGCACAAGTCGTAAAAGCGACGAATGTGTTTATTCGGCCCAGATTTCTGGGAGGACTTTCTTGAAGTCCTCCCCCCCCATCGGGCAGAGCCCTCTGGGTCCCCCCCTCCGATCGTCGAGCGCTTGCGCGCTCGTTCGAACTTTGGAGGTGCTCTCGCTTTTCAGCGCCGAGCTTGTTCCCCCTCCGATCGTCGAGCGCTTCGCGCTCGTTCGACCTTTGGGAAGTGCTCTCGCTTTGTAGCGCGAGCTGTTTGCAGCGTCCTAGGACGCGGTGGACCGAGCCGGATTCGAACCGACAGTGCAAACTTGCGAGGTTTGTTTTTTACCGTGTGTACGCTTCTCGCGTAAGGGCGCGGCAACAACCGTAATCTTTGTTTTCCCTTTTGTTGAAAGGAGATTCTTGCTCAGCCGTAAACGGCTTCCGGGCGAAGAATCACATGCCCGGTTGGCGAACGATCCACGACGTAGGGAGCTACCCGGTCGAGACCAACATCAAGGTACTGCGCGATGCGCTGCTTGATCGCCTGGTCACCCATGCCTGCGTCGAGACGCAAGTCGAGTGGAGAAATGTCGTAGGACTTACCTTCGAAACGTACGTGAATCATCGTTTGCCTCTCCGAGAGGTAGTGATGGTTGCATCGCGTGTCTGCAAAAGAGCGCAGATGCAAAGAGTGGAGAGAAGTGCCGAATGAGGCGTGCCGGAAGTGGCGTGAAACAGTGCGCTGTGTCCAATGAAATCCGACGAATGAAATCGGAAGCGCCCTGGGGTGAGCCTACAATGCGTCGGCGTCTTCGACGGGTCAACCCCGCGTATCGATCTTTTTCCGAGTTTAGTTTCCGCGAACCACCTTCTTCGCACCCTGCTTCTCAAGCCAGTCCGCTGCGCGATCAACCAACGAACCCAACAACACGATGTCGTCGCCTTCCACGAGCGACCCACAACCCAAGCCCTTCTTCATTTGCTTGGCCGTGTCGTCCAAGGCGTTTGGCGCAACGCCACTAAGACGCGTTACCGTCTTGCCCCCACGGCCCTTCTTCTCTCGACGCAACACAAGCTTGCCCGCAAACGGGTTCGAAGCACTGGACGCAACAGGCTCGGGCTTCTTCTCTTGTTTGGGTAGTGGCGCGCTCGCCGGTGCCAACGCAGCAAACGGGTTGTTGCGCACTTCCTCTTTGGGGGCAGGCGGCTTTTTCTTACCCATGGCTCGAGAGTACCTTTCACGCGTGCGCCTTGCCCTGCTCATCGCTTTCGCGTTTGCGTGCGGAGGATCCGAACCCGCGGTTGAAGCGCCGACGACACCGACGCCGCGGGTTGAAGGATGGCCGGCGATGCCCTTTCATCCCGCAGGGATTGGACTCAGGGCGCTGCTCGATCTCTCACGCCAACTCGATCCGCTACCACCAGCCACGAACGTGTTGTGGGTTCGTGAAACGCACGAACCGTGGATCGAACGACGCGCGCAGATGCTGGCGGACGCCAATGAAGCACGACGCGTGCTGCGTGGCGGGCCGCAGAGCGAGCTCGGATTGGGTGCGGCGATTCACGGGCACATTCTGCTGCGCACTGCGAACCAACTCGAAGACGCGAACCTTGGCGCGCTACCCCCCGAGGCCGCAAATGCGGTGCGTGCGCCGGTGTTTGATCTCCGTCAGCGCGCGTCGGCCGCGTTTGGTGTGTGTGTCGAACACATGCAGACACCGGAGTTGGATACGTGGCGGGACGCGTGTCGAACGCGGATGCGGTCGCTCTCGCTAACGCTCGAGCGCTAAGGACAGCAACTCATTCTGGATTTCGTGGGAGACCAACAAAAAATGATCGGTATCTCCGCCTAAGCTTCCGGACTCCCGAGCTTCCAGGCTTCCGGATCCGCGAAGCGGAATGCACCCGCTTCACGGACAGATATTGCACCCGAGTTCACAACACGCCTGACCTCCTGGACAGTTGTCGCCCACGATCTCGCACATGCCCGATCCATCGCACTCGCTGACGTGACATGGAAACTCATCGCGGGCGCTACACGGAAAACCCGCTGGTTGTAGTTGGTCGGCCGGACATCGTGCTGCCGTTCCAGTGCACGACTCGGTTCGATCGCACATTCCAATTCCCGGACGACACACGACTCCCGAACTCACAAAGCCATCGGCAGGACAGTCCGGACCGTTTCCAGGGCAGTTCTCGATCACATCACAAAAACCTTCGCTGCCTCGACACACTGTCGCACTCGAAACGAACACGTCGCTGGGACACGCCTTGTTGGTTCCGTCGCAGTTCTCCGCGATATCGCACATGCCCGCGCTTGCTCGACACTCAAACGACGCAGGACGAACTTGATCCGCTGGGCAGAACGCACTGGTTCCAGTGCAGCTCTCCGACAGATCGCATGCTCCTGACGCAGCACGACATTCGCCACCGCTCAGGAACCCATCGACCGGGCACGCTGCGCTCACGCCGTCGCACTCTTCGGCCACGTCACACGCACCTGCGACCGGTCGACAGACGAAGCCAATATCGCGCAAGCGATCGCGCACGCATACCGGTGAACCGCTGCTGCAATCGATGATTCCGATTTCGCACGCCGCACCGGTGCTGCACGGATCACCGCAACCGAGGTCAAGACACGCGCCTGAACCATCGCAGACGCGTCCACCCGAGCACATGGTGCCTGCGCTTTCAAACTCGTCGTCAGGACAGACGCTAGTTGCGCCGTCGCAGGTTTCTTCCGCATCGCACTCGGTCACCGCGGCACGACACGTCGAGCCAGCTGCACGCAGATCATCGGGCGGACACGACGCACCGCCTGAGCACACTTCCGCGAGGTCGCAGGGTCCGACCGCCGGTCGACACTCGGTGCTCATATCGAAAGCGTCGGCAGGGCATGCGGGCGTCGCACCATCGCAGACTTCAACTTGGTCACAGGTACCCGCAGCTGCGCGACACACAAAGTCAATCGGCTGAAACGCATCGCCGGGACACTCTGGTGAGGTTCCGTCGCACAACTCTGCGACGTCGCATGGACCTGCTGCCTCACGACACTCGGTTCCCGCAGCCACCACACCCGACGCAACGCAGGTCGGAACACCGTCCGCACATTCGATCGTTCCCGTCTCACACGCGTTTGGGGTCTCGCATGCGACGCCGGGCTGACAAGCTCCGCACGCTGGGCCGTTGCAGAAACCGCCCGTACATGGCGTTCCAACATCCGCAAAGCCATCGGTCGGACACGTCGGCGCGACACCGTCGCAGAACTCTTCGATGTCGCATTCATTGTCGGCGGGGCGACAGCTCACGCCTGCATTCATCACGCCATCGGCGACACATACGGCCGACCCTGAACTGCAGTCGGTTCGACCCCGTTCACACTCGTTGCCCGTGTTGCAAGGCATGCCGTCGATGCAGCCCGTGCCGCCGTCCATCGAACCGGTCGGCTCGCAACCGCGTTCCGGAATGCACACAAACCCAGACGCGCAGGCTTCACCCGTAGGCGCCAAGAAGCATGCGCCGTCGAGGCACATCGGTTCCGAGCAGGCCGCACCGCGCGGACAATCACTCACGTCCACACACGCTTCAGGACACATCCCACCCACGCAGTCGGGCGGCACGCATGTTCCGTTGAGGCACTCCGTAGCGGTTGGACTTCCGTCGCCCGGGCACTCGATTCCGACGCAGCTGCGTGTGAACACGATCGTCACTGCAGTGTTGCCACGAACCTGGACTTGGACATCGCGATCACCGAGCGACGACCCATCCACACCAAACAGCTGGGCACGCAGTCGACGTTCTCCGTTTCGGATCCCGTCGAACTCTGCGATGCGCACCCCATCGAGGAAGTCATCGCTGGGAAGCACCAGTCGCGTCTGGCCGAGATCGGGATCGCCCAATCCGTCGCCAAGTAGATCGACGCTTACCTCACCGAGCTCAACCGCCGGAACAAGGTCGGTACGAACGTCAACGAGAAGCCGAGGTCCGCCGCCACCACAAGCAACGAGAACACAGGCGATGGCGAGGCGAAGCACGTATGGAAGTACCACGGCATACGACGCAGGCACTTTTGGAACCGGACGCTGTCCGGTCCGCTGCCTCGGCGTACTCCGTTGCTACTCCCGCATATCGGGTGCGCACGTCTCTTCAAAGTCGTCTTCGAGGTGCACACCCAACGACAACACCAGGCGGTTCACAAAGTTGAAGTACCCCATCGTCAACGTCGCATCGAGGATCGCGCGATCGTCAAAACCAGCATCCTTCAACGATGTGATGTCTTGTTCGCTGGCCGCTCCCGGCTCCAGCGTTCGAGCGCGCACCCACGCGAGCAGCAGCTTGTCGCTCGTTGGCAACGAGTCCGCGATCGCACCTTCCGCAAGCTGACTCACAGTCCGCTCATCGTCCTTTAGGTTTCGCAACGCTTCCGCGTGGTGAGCGATGCAATACGCGCACTGGTTGGCGTGCGACACAACCACAGCGATGCGCTCGCGTTGAATGCGCGACAGCGATGAGCGCTGAAAGAGCACAGCCTTGTACAGCTCAAGGTGCGCCTTCATCGCTTTGAGGTTGAGCGATTGGATCTGATGCACACGCGCAACTCCGCCACGCGCTTTGCCCACCGCGTCGTAGAAGTCGGCGAGGTCTCCCTCTGCGTGCTCCGGCGTGATCACGTCAATCCACATGACTCTAGGTATGACCGAGACAAGGTAGGGTTTCACGTCCAGTTTTCGCGGTAGCCTGTGGGTCATGCTTCGCGTAGGAATCGCTCTTTGGTTGATCACCCCCGTCGCTGCGGCGTTGGGTGCGTGCTACTGCACAGAAGCCAACAACCCCGACCGCTGCACCGGTGTGGGCGGCGGCACAGAACCGCGCATCATCGAGCTCGGTCGAGTCCCGCTTCCCACGGACGCGATGGCGATGCCTGACTTTGAACCCTTCGTTGCGGGGCAAGAAGTGTTCAAGGTTGAAGGGTTTCAGGGCGACAGCATGATCGTGACACGGCTGCGCTTGCCGGTGCTCCCGGGCGAGGAAGCCACCACGCGTTGCATGGAAGTCGAATACCGACGACGCGAAACCGGAAGTCGGACCGTTCGCGTCAACCTGCTCTTCGAACGCGAAGCAGGCGATGCGTTCTTTACGTCAACCGGCGCGGTGTTTGACCCGATGACCGGTTCGGGTCCGGTGGAACTCACGGTCATCGCCGAGGACAACGAATACCGCGCCGAAGGAAGCGCAAGCATCGTCGTCCTCTAGTCACGAATCACTCCATGTCGTGGTCGTGATCCTCTTCGTGATCATCGTCGCCGTGATCCTCGTCCATGTGCGCGTGGTCGGTCTCTTCCACCGGCGTCGCACCCGCGCGCGAAGCGTTGATGTTGAGCTTGATGACCACGCCATCACGGATCAGGTCGTTCGCACGGCCATCGTAGTTGATGTTGAAGTCGCGACGGTTGATCGAGAACTCGGCACTCGCGGTCACTGCCGCATCGGTCATCGCCACGGTGGCGGGGAACGAGATGCTCTTGGTCACGCCGTGCAAGGTCAGGTCACCAGTGATCGTGTGCGTAGCTTCGCCTTCGCCGCCTTCCGCAATGCGTGACGACACGAACGTCGCGGTGGGAAAGCGCTCCGTCTCGAAGAAGTCGCCGGTCTTGAGGTGGTCGGTCAGGTCATCGCTGTCGGTAAACAGCGACGCGGTCTGAATCGTGATGTTGATGCTGCTCTCGCCGAGGTGCTCGGCATCGAGATCGATGTAGCCGGTCCACTCGCGGAATCCGCCTTCGTGCGAGCCGGTCACCTTGGAGCCCACAAAGCCGATCGTGTTGTTCTCGGCCGCGTTGAGCGTGATGCGCGACATGTGCTCGTCGTGACCGTGGTCGTGACCATCATCGTCATCGTCATCGTGGTCGTCATGATCATCGTGATCGTCGTGGTCGTCGTGATCGTGGTCTTCGACCTGCGCTTTGGGCACGTCCTCCGAGGGGTCGTCGCAACCCGTGACGTAGAGACCCGCGATCAAGAGAATGCTGAGCTTCAAACGCATCGATACCTCCAGGTGGCTGGGACCATGCCCCAGCGCAGCCCCTTGGACCAGTGTTTCGACACTTCGTTCCACGACGTACGAAACTCCCCGAAAACACGTGTAGACTCCGGAATATGCCCAGTCTCAAATGGGTCGCAGGAGAAGGCCGGCCGAAGGTCTTCCCGATCTACAAGAAGATCACGACGATCGGTCGAGGCAGCGCCAACGACGTCAGCATCGACGACAAGAGCCTCAACGAGAACCACGCGCAGATCGTGTTCGACGGTCGCGACTTCCAACTTTCGGACGTCGACAAGTCACCGATTCTCGTCAACTCGAAGAAGAAACGTCGCGCGAAGATCTATCACAACGATCGGATCCAACTCGGCGACATCGAGCTGACGTTCAGCGTGTACGACGAGATCGTCGACACCGCAGCAGACGAAGGCGACGATCGCAGCGCTGAACTCGCCGGCATGGTGAAGCTAAGTGAGTTCAACCAACGCTTGTTGGAGATCCGTTCGGTGCCCGATCAGATCGACGCGTTACTCGACGCCGTGATCGAGGTGACGCACGCCTCCAAGGGCTTTGTGATCTTGTTGCAGGACGGCGACGCGAAAATCGCTGCGGCGCGCAACCTAGAGAAGCGCGACATCCCTGACGGTGTTCGTCATCTCAGTGACTCGATCATTCAGCAGTGCGTTGAGACCAAGAAGCCGTTGATCGTGAGCGACGCGCTGCACGACACCAAGTTCAAGTCGAGCGAGAGCGTCATGAACCTCAAGCTCTGCTCGGTGATGTGCGCACCCTTGATGACGCAGGGTCAGCTACTCGGACTGATCTACGTCGGAAACGACAACGTCGTCAGCCTCTTCGAACAATCGTCGCTCGACGTGTTGACCATCTTCGCAGGCCAGGCGTCGTTGATTCTGCAAAACGCGATTCTCCTGGACCAGCTCACGTTGGAGAAGTCGCAGCTCAGCGAAGAGCTCGACACCAAGCGCTTTGGCGAAATCATCGGAAGCTGCCCGCCCTTGCTCGATGTGTTCGACAAGGTCGACAAGGTTTCAGGCACCGATATCAGCGTGTTGATCACCGGCGAAACCGGAACCGGTAAAGAGTTGATCGCACGCGCGATCCATCGTCGTTCACTTCGTGTCGACGGCCCGTTTGTGGTCGTCAACTGCGGCGCGATTCCTGAGAACTTGATGGAGTCGGAACTCTTCGGTCACGTGCGTGGCGCGTTCACGGGTGCCGTGGCGACGCGTAACGGCAAGTTCCAGCAGGCCGACAAGGGCACGCTCTTCCTCGATGAGATCGGTGAGATGCCGATCTCGCTGCAAGTGAAACTGCTGCGCGCACTTCAAGAGAAGATCGTCATGAAGGTCGGCGACAGCAAGACCGAAGCGGTGGACATCCGCGTCGTGGCTGCGACCAACCGCGATCTCGAAGAGGAGATTAAGAAGGGGAACTTCCGCGAAGACCTTTTCTACCGACTCAACGTCGTGAACCTGCATCTGCCGGCGCTACGCGAACGCGGCGACGACGTAATCGTGATCGCCAAGTACTTCCTCAAACGATACTCGGGCGAGTACGGCGCGCGCGTGAAGGGCTTTACGCCGGGCGCGTTGGCCGCGATGCGCAAGTACAGCTGGCCGGGCAACATCCGGCAGTTGGAAAACCGCATCAAGAAGGCGGTCGTACTCGCGGACAAAACGTTGGTCGGTCCCGAGGACATGGATCTTTTTCCGGAAGCTCTCGCGGCGATCGTCCCACTCTCGCAAGCACGCGAGGAGTTCACGCGCCGCTACATCCTCGAGGTGTTGGAGCAGAACAACGGCAACCGGACCAAGACGGCGCGCGATCTCGGGGTGGATCCGCGCACGATCTTCCGCTACCTCGAACGCGAACCGGACGCGCCGGGACCGTCGGGGAGTTGACTCAACCGGCCAAGCGCCTGAGATCACCAAGATGTGCCGGTTCGCCCACTCTCAGGCTACCCTGACATGGGTGTCGTGATCGTTGGGTGCAACCCACGCTCAAGTTCGATTGGATGCGTAGAAACCTTAGTGATTATCTGGGCTTGTTGGCTGAGCGCATGATCGGCATGCGGCTTGCTCTGTTCATGATCCCGTTGGTGCTCATGAGCTGTTTGGTGACCGACAACGCCCAAGTTCCCGAGGAAGGCAACCTGCCGCCCTCGATCGTGACGGGCGAGACCGCCAACACGATGGGTGTGGGTCTGGGTCAGATCATTCGAATCGACGTGGCGACGTTCGAGGGGTCGGAGCTCTCGATCCCGGTCATCGTCCGCGACCCCAACTTTGACCAAGCGCTGGAGTACAACGCGTACGTTGATTTCGAGTTTGAGGATGATCTCGGATCACTTGTGGCCGGAGGAACGATTCCGGCCAACGAAGGTCTCGAGCGAGACTTCGTCCTTCAGGTGCCCGTCACCGAACTCACCGAACCGAAATGCCACAAGATCGAGCTGCTGGTCAGTTCGCGGTTCCTACGTCAGGACGCGTTTCGGCAAAGCGCAGATCCAACCGACATTGCTCGAGCGGTCTGGTGGGTGAGTACAATCGACACTGAAGCAGGCGTGCTCTCAACGACGATGGACGGATGCCCCTCCTTTTGAGATACGTCTGGTTCCTCTGCTTCGTGGCAGCCTGCGCTGACTTCGGCGAGCCGCAGTTTGAGGTCGAGAACCGTTGCACGGCTCCATCGGACTGCAGCACGAACGCCTGTGAAGATTCGATCTGCATCAGCACCGACACAGAGGATGTCGAGATCGCCATCCGCGTCATCCCCTCCGAAGACGTTCCCACGCTTTCGGCTTGGACCGACCAGCCGTTCCGCTTGATTCGTACTGCCGAGCGCGACGTGACCTTGCCGCACATCGTCGAGGTTGCCGGAACACTCGATTGGTCAGGCGAAGCGCGTATCCCCGCAGAGATCACGTTCACGCGACCGGGATTGCCCGGCCGTCCGATGGACCGCGTGACGGTCAACACGTTCAACGAGCCGCAGCGCGTCGGCACCATCGACGCAGACTTCAGCGCACGACTCGAAGCGGGCTCGATGTACACCGTCACGGTCGCACCCAGCGCCGAGACCATGCCCGACAGCGATGTGCCGTGGCTGCGCGAACTCCCGCCGATGCGCATCCTTCAGCTGGAGACGCCCTCGTCGCCGGACGGAAGCGCGATCTGGCCGGTGGAGCTCACCTACCCGCCCTTCGACACGATGTGCACGTCCATGTTTGCGGGGTGCAAGCTGCAAGGCACGGTCATCAACAGCGACGCGGAGCCCCAAGAAGGCTTGCAGGTTCGCGCGGTGGAAGCGGAGTCCGGTCGCGTGGTCTCGTCCACTGCGTTGACCGATGCCGACGGGCATTTTGAGATCGCCACCTCGCCCGACACCGAAGGCTTCTTGCTTCGTGTCACCGGCGGCGAGGGGCGTGAACTCTTCCCGACGGTCTCGGTGGATCCCGCGTTGCTTCCGCCCGGTGAACTGCGCATCCGCGTTCCCGAAGCAGACGTCGTGACCTATCGCGGCAGCGTTCAAACCGAGGACGGAGCCGGCGTGGATGCCACCCTCACCTTCGAGTCCAACGATGTGTTCGACGCCGAGGTCATGGCACGTGGCAGCTTCCGCACGTCGGCAAGCACAGAGAGCGATGGTTCGTTCGAGGTTGAGCTGCTTGCCGGTACCTACGAAATCGTGGTGTCGCCGTCTGCGGGAACGTTTGCTCCGGTTGCGGACGAACTGCGCATCACGCCTCCGATGACCGGTGAGCCCATCGTGAGCGGTCAGCTCTTCATCACGCCCGAGCGTGCCGTGCTCGGCGGCACAGTTCGCACCGCCATGGGCGAAGCGTTCCCGGGTGTGCAGTTGGAAGCCGTTGCGCTGGGCATCCAAGCGGACGACGAGATGCCGCGAGCCGCGATCTACAACCGGTCCAGCGAAACGCTCAGTGGCGACATCGACGGCCTGTTCGATTTGCGACTCGACGTCGGTGTGTACGACGTGTTCGTGAAACCGCCGTCCGAGTCCAACTACGCCTGGTTTGTGATGCCCAACTACACCGTTGGATCACTACGCACTTTGGCGAACCCTTTCGACATCGAACCGCCGGTTCCTGTGCAAGGCACGATTCGCGACGCCAACGGCATGGAGATCCCGAATGCCGAGGTCACGGTGCTGGGTCGTACTGCGGGCGACACGCGCTTCGTCGAACTGGGTCGTGCGCGCGCCGACGAAACGGGCTTTTATCGCGTGCTTGTCTCGCCGCGCTTGGCGCAAAGCGGCCGCTAGACCTATCGTCGCCGCGGCGTGCACTACTACGCGCACTACGTCCACGCGGATGGTGATGAGCCACCGCGTCTAAGCCTGTCTGAAAGCGAGCTACGCGCGCTCGTGCAGCAGTGGAAGCGCGAAGGTGACTTCGAGTTGAGCTTCGACGATGCACACGTGTCGATGATGCGTGCCGTCGAGGTGCTCGAGCCCTTGGGTGTGCGGCCCACCCTCTTTGTACCGACGGGCTACGTCGACACTTCGCCGGATTTTCTGACGTGGGACCAAGTACGAGAGCTGCGCGATCGCGGATGGCACATCGGTTCACACACCATCTCCCATCTTCGGATGCGATGGCGTCTCTACGACGAAGATGACAAGCGTCATTTCGATCGGCTTGTTCGCGAGTGCGTCGAATCCAAGCGCACGTTGGAGCGCGAACTCGGCGTTGATGTGACCCGCTTCGCGTATCCCTTTGGCGAAGACACGGAGCTCGCGCGACGCGCTGTCGCCGAAGCGGGCTACACCGAAGCGTTCACCGTCCGACCAAGCATGGACTGGGATGGTGATCGGCTCGCCAAGCCGCGCGTTGAGGTTCCGGAGAGCTTGCCGGACACCGACACGCCCACCGGAATCAGCGTTGTGGTTCCCGCATACGAACGCGCTGAGATTCTCGCGGAAGTGGTCACGCGCCTCGCATCGCAAACCTACCCCGAAGATCGCTACGAAGTTCTGGTGGTCGACGACGGATCCGAAAGCGACTTGCGTCCGATCTTTGCCGAGATGCCGGACAATGTACGACTGCTCCAACCCAAAGGACGCGACGCCACGTTTCGTGCAGGACAGGCGCGTCAGTATGGCGCCGAACAAGCGCGCTACGACGTGCTCTCGTTTTTGGATGCCGACGTGGCCGTGGGCGCAGACTTTCTCTGGCACCTCGACTGGGTGCATCGCCGCAACGCGCGCAGCGTCGTGTTGGGCTACCTGTCCGGCTACAACCTGCACGACCTGGGCTTCATCCACACTCTCGACCACGTTCGTGGTGCAGACCTCGACGCGCTCAGCGTGATTCCCGATCGCTCCCGCGAGCCCGCGTTTCGATCGTGTCTCGACAACGTGCAGTGGCTCGAGACACCGTGGGAGCTTTGCTACACCGGCAACCTCTCGCTGCCCAAAGCACTGCTCGCCGAAGTGGGTGGATTCGCCGAAGGCTTTCGCGGTTGGGGGCTGGAAGATGTCGACCTTGGTGTGCGACTGCACAACGCCGGTGCGCAGTGGATCTTATCGCGTTGGGCGCTCGGGATTCACCTCGTGGACCCCAGCGAGCCTGCGCCGCGCAATCCGTTTCGCAAGCACGCTCCGACGCACGATGACTTTGCGGGCTTTGTTCAGAATCTAGAGCGGCTGGGTGCACGACATCCCAGTCCGACGATGCAAACGTTCGTCGAGCGTGCGCACTCCGACATCGCGGAGACCTGTGGTCAGCCCACGACCGTGGGTATCGAGATGGGTGGGATGGCGTCGTCACGCTCCGCAGTGCATGCGCAAATCCATCAAGTGCATCCCGGCGGCAAACCGTTGCACGAGTTGTTGGATCGCGTGGCGTACGCGCAGAAGATCGGGGCGCAGCGGATCTACTTGTTGGGGGGCGCGCCGGCTGAGCATCCCGATGTGTGGACGCTGGTGGAGCACGCGCGCGGCGAAGTCAGCTGGGTGTCGATGCAGACTTTGGTGTACCCGTTCGCGCAAGACGGGCTCGCCGCGAAAGCGCACGCGCGTGGTTTGGGGGGCGTGGATGCTATCGTGTACGGGATGGACCGCGAAACCCACGAAGCTGTGGCGGGTCCAGGCACGTGGGACGCTTTTTGGCGCGGATGGAACGCGCTGCTGGAGTCTTCGCTAGAGGTCAACGTGCGCTTGGTCCTGACGGAGGAAACCAAGCACCACCGCGAAGCGCTGCGTGAAGCGCTGAAGGACTTCGACATCGTCGACGAAACGATGGTCCGTGTGGGGACGTAGTCCGTACGGACCCGAACCTGGTGGGCAGCATTCCGCTTCGCGGATCCGGAAGCATGGAAGCTCGGGAGTACGGAAGCTTAGGCTGGGATACCGGAAAAGCGGGGCGTTTTGGGGCAGGTTCGGGTCCGCACGGACCACGTCCCCGGACGGACCTGTTTTGTGCTAGCTCGGGGTCGTGCGCGCGACGCTGGTCATTCCCACGTACAACCGAGCGGAACGGCTCCGCGCTTTGCTGCGTTGTGTCGAAGCGCAAGGTCCTGAACTCGCCCGCGTTGTGGTTTGCGATGACGGTTCCAGGGACCACACGCGCGAGGTTGCCGAGAGCTTCAAGGACCGACTTCCCTTGGTGTACGCGTTCCAAGAAGACCTCGGATTTCGTGCCGGACAAGCGCGCAACATGGGCATCGAACAAGCGATCGGCGACATCGTCATCTTCGTGGACGACGATGTGCTCATTCGCCCCGAGTTCGTCAAAGCACATCTCGATGCACACGCTAAGCACCCCGGTGACAAGACGATCTGCGTTGGCTTTCGACACCGAACCGAACACTTCGAAGGCGACATCCCATCGTGGGACGACATCGTCAGCCACGAACGCGATGACCGTGTCGCTGACCTGGATGGCGGCACGATCGAAGGCCACGAGCTTCCGTGGATCTTCGTGTACTCGTGCAACTTCTCGATCACGCTCGGTCACCCGGAACTACGCTTCGACGAACGCTTCCACGGTTGGGGCATGGAAGACACCGAGCTCGGTTACCGCTTGCACCACAATCAGTTCGAAGTGTTTGCGGCTCCTGAAGCACGGGTACTTCACGTCGAGGATCCCAAACCACGGGATCCGTTCCGGTGCGAAGTTCGCGAGATCGAACCCACGTACGACACATACGTGCAAAACGCTGTGCAGTTCATGGATATGTATCCCCACGACGAGCAACTTCGCGATTGGATCCGGGGCGATATTCGCTGGTACGTGCTGAACGACGAAGGTCGCTGGGTGAAGAACGGCTACGAGAACGACGTCGACTTCGTAATCGAGCTCTGTCGACGTCAACTCGAGCAACGCACCACAGCCGCTCAGTAGGTTCCGCTTCGCGGATCTGGAAGGTTGGAAGTTCGGGCGGAAGCGATTGCGGGGGGGCAGCATTCCGCTTCGCGGATCCGGAAGCATGGAAGTTCGGGAGCACGGAAGCCTCGGCGGGGAAAACCGATCATTTTCGCGAAGTCGGTCAAGTGACCAAGTCTTCGAAGAAGTAGCTGGTCCGTTTCCGCGAAGTTGCTCCGCGGAGCGCGTTCGTTTCCATTCCCATTCCCCTTCCCTTTCCCGTCCAGCAATTCCAGAGGGCCCGCGAAAGCGCAGGAGGTGGGACCTGGAGCTGAGAACACCGGAACAGAAAATTCGGAACACGGATCGCGCGAAGACCGACACACGCGCTCCGGCGGTCCGGGTTGTTTGTTCTCTGCTCCGTGCTCTGAGTTGCTAGTTGCGTTCGACTCGTCTGAGTTGCTAGTTGCGTTCGACTCGTCCGAGTTGCCAGTTGCGTTCGACTCGTCGTCCGCGAAGCTGTTGCCCAGCCGAACAAGAGATGCGCATTGCGAAACTTAAACTGAATCTAAAATGAGTTGGCTCGGGTAGGAGACCGGAAAGCAATGTTCTCTGCAGGCTCCGAGCCTCACGTCTCCCACTAAGATTCAGGTGCTCATCTGCGCCTCGTCCGCGAAGCTGCCTTCGCACTTCGGACAAGCTTGTCTCAGGGGGATCCCCCCGTCAGGCGTTCGTGAACTGACCGAGTGGCCGAATAGTTCCGAACTTTGCGTCGTTGAGTTGGGTGCGAGGGCATCGAACGCGTTGGAACGCGTTGTGCTGTGTCTTGCAGCGGGAGGTTACGAAATGCGCTTACGACCATCTGCCAAGATGGTGTGCACCGGTGCGTCTTGTGTTTGGCTTTTGTTCACGCTGCTGGCGTGCGGACACGGATACGAATCGGGCTCACTCGAAACGACGGCCAACGAGACAAGTGGTGAGTCATCCGAGACCGTCGCCGGTGAGTCATCCGAGACCGTCGCCACAGGCTGCCTTGAGGTCCGCGCGACCTCGCACAGTGACGAGCGCTTGCGTGAACTCGGCTGGGTCGGCGTGCGATACGAACTGGGCAACTCGTGCGACGGCGCTGTGCCTGTCGACCTGAGCCACGCAGTGGTTGTCGCGACCCCTGCGGCTGCACCTCGAAGCACTCGAACGGACCTGCCGGCTCCCGAGTTCTATTCAGAGGACGTGGGCAATACGCCGATCTTGCTTGCTGCGTGGGACCCGCAAGAACAGATTCGTGCAGCGCTCTTGGATGGACGTCGCACTGCTCATGAGGTGATCGCGTACGTCGTTCCTCCCGGTCTCGGACCATTGGATGTCTGCGTCGAGGTTGAACCTGTTCTTCACCAACCCGCCGAACCGGTGTGCTTTCGATGGAGTGGTTCGTGAAGGTCGCGCTCGTTCTCTCGGTCAGTAGCGCGATCCTCATGGTCCCACGCATCGTGTACGCCGGCTGCGGGGGTTCGAGTTCGAGTTCGAGTTCGTCCAGTAGCTCAAGTTCTTCGTCGAGCTGCAGTTGGAGTTCGTCGTCGAGTTCCAGCAGCAGTAGCAGCAGCACACCCGCTCGACCTGCGTGTGTCGACAGAAGTAGCGCGGTCGGGCTACGCGACTGCCCGGGCTACCGATACGCAGAATGGGACGCAAACCGCCGCCCATTCCGGCTCGAACTCGAGGTCGGCCTGACAACCCTCAACCTCGGCGACATCTCATTTCCGCTTCAAACGAGCCACAACGACAACAACTACGAACTCACCCTTAGTGATTTGGAACACCGCTCGGTGATGGAACTACGACCACGCTTCTCGTTCTTGTTGCACCGCAATGTGTACATGGGTGCGGCGGGAAGCCTCGGCACATCGATACGTCCAACCGGTGAAGCACGGAGCGGTCTTGTGGAGGCTCGCCTCAAGTCCACGATCAGTGTCGGGCTTCGCGCGTTTGTTGGCGTCACCGTTCCCGTTGGACAGCGCTGGCAGTTCAACACCGAAGTCGCCGCCGGGTTTCGCGCACTGATCTTCAACATCGAAACGCGCGAAGTCGATTGCATCAACCACATCACACGTCACCGCTACGATCTCAAAGTCGAGGGACGCGTGGGGTTCGATCGCTTCGTGTCACCCATGTTCAGCATCGGCGGGTTTGCCGGATACGACCCCGTTCAACGCGAGGGAACACTGGGGCTCAGGGTCGGCGTTCACAACCGTTCCTTCGACGGCCAACGAAGAGCAGAACCCACCAACCGGTAACGCCGAGCGAACCGACGGAGCAACCTCCCCCTCCGTCGGTGACCTCGCCTGCGTCCACACCCGCTGCGTCGACATCGACACCTGCATCGAGCGGCACACTCGCATCGTCGACCACACCACCATCCGTCGCTGGAGGCACAGGCGTGCGTTCGCGCGCCAAAGGAGAGACGTTGTGAAAGCCACTGTCTCCTTGCTGCAGGTAGCGTCCCATCCAGTACGCGCCGTGAAATCCACCACCGGGATTGAGACGTGATCCCGCAGTGCCGTTCACGCGGTGTGGATCCGAGCGCCACTCAAAGTTGTCGTCTGGTCGAAGTCGTTTCGGAAGCGGCTCTGTTGCGACCGGAATCCCTCCGCGACCAAGCGTTTCGGCAATGGTGATCGGAGTGACACCGTCGACGGCAACGCAGCTCATCGCAGCGAGTTCCGCTTCGTCGCAGTTGATCACGTCGGTCTGCCAATACGGGGGCATGTCGAACTCTCGCAGCGTCTGGATCCCGCGTGTCACCGCGGACGCACCGTCCGAACCGTTTCCGCCCACGCGAAACCCTGCATAGAGAAAGTCGAACCATGATTGTCCGAGTCCCGCGGCTTCGCGGTTCTCTCCGGGTGCATAGAGGAGTGTCTCCAAGATCCCTCGCGCACGCAGCGCGTAGAGCATTTCGGTCTCGTAGCGAAGCAATCCATACGTGGCGACCATGGCCATGTTCACGTTTGAGTAGTTCGTGATCGTGCCGACGTAGACCAACGTGATGTTCAGCTCAGCCGCGTCGAGGTAGCCGCGTTCCTCGATCAGGCGGTAGTAGTGCTCACCCACGTCGGTGTCGCCGGTGATGTGATAGAGCGTGCGCATCATGCCGAGGCTCATGACGGCGTTGAACCCGTTGAGCGCGCGCGGCATCACGACGCCTCCCAGTTCCTCTGCAGCGAGATCGTGAAACGTCGTGATGCGCCCGTCCGCATCTTGCAACACCAAGTCGGTTCGGTTGCCGGGCGACACTTCGACAACGGTCATCAAGCGCTGAGCGATGGCGCGCGCATCATCGACGAGTCGATCGGTGTACGACGCGTCAATGGTGGGATCGTTCGCGATCACGTCGTAGGCGGCGCCCAGTGCGAAGATGTATCCGTCGACTTGGTCCTTGGACGTGTCATCCAACCAGATCAGAAAGGGCAACTCACCCGAGTTGTCTTCGCGCCACGTGGGTTCCTTGACGGCGGGAAGCGGGTTTCCTGCACCATCGCGAAGCGGAACGGTGTCGGGCAGTTCGGGCAGCGCGGGGTCCCCCGCTGCAGGCAACCGACGTCGAATGCCGCGCGCCATCACTCCGGGCACCCCCGTCACGGCCGTGTACCAGTGCATCCCATCAAGCGCGCGAATCAGGTCTGCACGTGCTTGGTCGACCTGTGCCGCGGGTGCGCCTTCGTCGCGCAGCACTGCGTAGCGGAACGCGTCACCAGCAGCTTGCACGCCACCGAACATGCCGAGGTCTCCGTACTCACCAAAACGATCGACAACCTCGTAGGGATGCCGCCCCGTCGCGGCTTGAAAGTCCCGCTGACCCGACGCCATGAACGCTTCGACAGCTGCTCGGTCGTCGGGGTTGCTCACGTACGCTTCCAGCCCCCAACCAAGTTCGACGGTCATCAGCCCGTGGATCTGCCGGTCGTAGGCATCGGCAAGCGCGGTGAGCTCGGCATCGTCACCAGCGATCAGTCCCTGTGCGGCAACAGAGCTAAAGGGGTACGCGACGAGAATCAGCCAGACACAACGCATGCTTGATGCGCTGCACGATCCAGGCCGCTTCAAACTGCGTTGTTGGGGCTTAGTGGTGTCCGCTGCTGCGGACGCTCAGAACACCTTCGCCGCTTCGGTGATCCACGATGACTTCAAGGAACCGATGCAAGCGCGGTCGGCGGAGCTGGACCACCCAATCGTCGTCTTCGTTCTTATGGACGACGATATCCGAGTAATCGGCAACGTTGTGCCCTTCGGCTTCGGCCAGCGCCAACGCGACGTTGAGCGCTTCGGCTTCGTTGCTGTGGTCCGGCTCAGGTTCGGGCTGGGTCTGCGTCTGCGCTTGTTCTTCTTCGCCCTCGGGCGGCGTGTAGATCGGCGGCGGGTCGTTCTGATTTGAACCACCACAAGCGAGCGCGAGAAACGTCAGAAGTGCAAGAAGTCGCATGGTCCCCTCACGAACGGTAGCGCACCGGTGGGGTGAGCGCGCAAACTATCCACATGAAGATCCGCGCCGACCACCTGCTGGTGTCCGAGATCTTCGACAGTCTTCAAGGCGAGGGACCGAGTACAGGACGACCCAGCACGTTCCTCCGGCTGGGGTTCTGCAACCTTCGATGCACCTGGTGCGACACCCCCTATACGTGGAAGTGGGACGAGTTCTCCATGTCGGAAGAGCTCGAAGAACTGTCGATCGACCAGGTCGTCGAACGTGTTTCGCACTGCTCCAATCTGGTGATCACCGGCGGTGAGCCGATGCTTCAAGCCGAAGCGATTCACGCGTTGCTGCAACGCGTCGAAAGCCGGGTCGAAATCGAAACTGCGGGCACGCTCGGACCCGGTGTCCTCGCCTCGCGAGTCGACCAATGGAACGTGTCGCCCAAGCTTTCGAGTTCAGGTAATCCACTCGACAAGCGCTTTGTGCCGAACGCTCTCGCCGAGTTGATGTCGCTTGAGCGTTCGGTCTTGAAACTGGTGGTTGGCGAGGGTGACCTCGATGAAGCGCACGCGTTGGTCGCGAAGCTCGGCGTGGAACCTTCGCGGGTGTGGTTGATGCCGGAAGGCACCGATGCGGAAACGCTGGCGCGTCACGGTGCAGAGCTTGCGCCGGTGTGTATCGAGCGCGGCTACAACCTGACGACGCGGCTGCATGTTTTGCTGTGGGGGGATCGGCGGGGGGTCTGATGGCTTTGGTCTGCCTTTTCAGTGGAAAATCTTGAAAGACCAAATTGTGAATCCATTTTTTTTTTCACGCGTGCAGGCGTCGCGCGAACTGCGAACGTCGTCAGCGATCTGCATAGACGCCGAGTCGTGGGTTGGGGCGAATATTTTTTTACCGGAAGATCCGAAGACGGGAAGACGGGAAGAGTTTTTTCTTTCTCTTGCCGGCCAGCGTCCCTCCTCTTGAACGCTCGTTCGCTCCGAGCTCCGGGGCGTTTTGCGCAGCTCAGTGCCTCGGATGTCTTGCTCGTGTTTCCTTCCTCCGAGCAACACGCATGAGATCAAAACGCGTCCGCGGACGACTTCCGTTGGTGTCACGTCGACTGCGTTTTGACCGACGAATGAGTTGTGAAAAACGCCTCGAAGATCGGTGCGCACGAGAGATCCGGTGGAGCATCCGCAAGGTCGCAGGAATAGAAAATCAGACCTTCCCGTCTTCCCGTCTTCTGATCTTCCGGTAAAAAATACTCGCCCAACCAGACTTGGCGAAAGAGGGAGTCCTATGCTGCAACCAAGACGATCTTCGTAACCTCAGGCGCACTCCCCAAGCGCACTGGCGGACCAGCTGTACCGAAACCACGATTAACGTAGAGCGAACTTCCCAGCTCGTCATAGAGCCCACGAACCCAACCGTGCGGCAACACCATCTCCGCAGGGTTGTACCCGAACGTGACTTGGCCGCCATGCGTGTGCCCGCTTAGCTGGAGTTGCACATGTGCGGCACTCTCCTCGAAGAACACCGGTTGGTGCGCCAAAAGGATCCGCGGAACACCCGTCGGCGCAGCCTCGATCGCGGCCTGAAGATTGGGTCCCCAGCCCGCACGGCGCGCCCACAAATCGTCGACACCAAGCAACGCAATGTGTCCCTCGGCGATCCCCCGTGCGTCGTTCACCAACGCTGTTGCACCACCACGTCGCAGCGCACTGAGCACTTCTTCGACACCGCTGTAGTGGTCGTGGTTGCCGGGAATTGCGAACACACCATCACGCGCCAGCGGTCCGAGCCGACGCACGAGACGTCCGACGTAGTGGGCGTACTCCGGTTCGTGATCGACCAGGTCGCCGGTTAGAACGATCGCGTCCGGACGCGCGCTGCGAACGAGTTCTTCGGCCACACGAACTTCGGTGTCTTGGATGAACGTCCCGAAGTGAATGTCGGAGAGTTGCACGATCGTGTAGCCATCCAGCTGACGCGGCAGACCCGGCAGCGGAATGGGCACGGTTTCGATCTCGTAGTCGGTGCGTCCAAAGAGCGCCCCATAGCTTCCGGATCCCATGCCGGTGACGATGGCGGCTGCGCTTCCTTGCGTGACGAAGCGGCGGCGACCTGGGTTTTCGATTGCAATGGGCTGCGCGGGTTCTTCCGCTTCGTCGGTGTGCTCCTCACGTACTTCGCTTGGCTTGCGAAGCGCGCGATCGACGCCCCACCACAAACCGCTCACGACGTCGATGTGCATCAAGAAGACTGCGGCGAGACCCATCCCGAGCGATACCGAGGTGCTCACCACCGCGAGCACAAAGCGCGTGTCGTCGGACAAGCCGGGAAACATGCGCGAGCCGAAAAGCAGCACGACGCCTAACGTGAGGGTCACGCCGAGGATCCATCGAGCGCGACGCTTCAGCGCAAACACCTTCGCGCTGCGGCGGTGCACGTACACGCCCAAGGCGAGCGAAAGGAAAAACACCACAGCGAAGAAGAGAAAGAAGCGCACCGTACTCAATCCTGGGGTGAAACCCGCCGTTCGCAAGCTTCAGCGAAGCAACAACACACTTCTTTATTTGGGAGGTTTTCGCCAAAACCTCCCCCCGCCTCGGCAAAGCCTCCCTTTCGATCAACGGCAGTCGGCGGCGAGGCGTTCGTCACGAGCCACGTTTGCGGCTGCGATGTCGCGTGCGATGTCCTCTCGCATAACCAACATCGAGCGCCGGACCTGCAGCTGGTTGGCGTTGTCGTGTTGCGGAAGGTCGAGCAGCAAGAACGGAATCATCAACAAGTACCCACCGATCGAACTCCCGAGATACACGAACGTGTTGTTCCAATCGGTCGTATCGGTCTCCGGATCGTAACCGCTGTCGAGCGATTCGATGATGCCCGCACCCAACATCGCTGTTGCTCCGATCAGCAATGTCACCCACGTGAAACGTTTCAACCAACGAAGTCGTCCGCGACGATACGGATGTGCACTCGCTTCGTAGCGGCGTTCGAGTTCCGGGTCACCCAAGAGGCTCAGCGCTCGGCTCGGTGAGATGCGTTCGCTGCCGAGATAGGGCGTGTATCCGGTCAAACTCGTTCGCGGCGCATACGAGTTGGTGCTCGGTCGAAAGCTCGAGTGGGTAAACGAACCACCCGAGTAATGCATCGTGACGGTGCCAGGATTGCGATTGAGTCCTTGAAGCTCCGCGTGTCCTGCGACGAACGTGAGTTTGTTTTCGGCGACACACCGCTCCGCAGGATCCTGGGGCATCTGGGGCGGTGGACCGTGTTGAATCGACGTACCACACCCCACGCATACCCAAAGCCAAGCCCACCTCATGGTCGGAAGTGTGACCAAGATTGAGCGCGCGAGCACATCGCAGAGCACATCTCAAAACTCCCGCCCGTCGATCCGCCGTCAGAGTGCGTAAGATGGTGCGTCCGCGAACCGAGGAAATATGTCGTATTTTCGAGCGTGAGGGGATGGCATCAGTTTGCGTGCTGTGGCGGCGTAGCGGCCGGCGGGAGTTTTGAGATGTGCTCTAGAACGGAATGTCGGCGTCCTCGTCGTCGACGATCTCTTCGACTCCCTCGAACAGGGCATGAAACCGAGAGTCGTCGTGCAGCGCTTGCAACTGCGCGTCATCGCGCATCGTCTTCCACGGTTTGTAGCCCATCGACATCGCGAGTTCGCACATCGCAAACGCTTCTTCTTTACGACCGACCAGCGCAAACACACACGCCAGATTGTGCGGCAGGTTGATGCTCGTTGCCGTGTGGTCACGCGCCACGTCTGCCCATCTTTCCAACGAACTCAGGGGAGGTTCGGCAAACTCAAGTGCGCGACAGATGACGTTGTTCATCGTGTAAACCCACGACTGCTTGGGATCCGCAACGGGCAGAGTGAACAGGAACTCGTATCGCGCCATGTGCACATCAATGTTGGGCGGAGTCTCCACGGAGCGCTTCTGTGCTTCTCGGATCAAAAGGTCCCACTCCATCGCCACAAGCCCGTGGGAGGTGATGGTCGCGCGCATCGCGTCGAACTCAGCGACCGTCGATAGACTCAACCAAGCTTTCTGCAGGTGACGACGCAGACGCCCGCGAGGAGATGCACGCTCCTCGTCACTCAAGCGACATTCGTCACCCGCCAACCACCAACGTCGGTACTCGTCTTGGATCCGCGTGGGGTGATCGATGGGTCCAAGCTTCGTGGGGTCGTCCTCACCGGCGATGAGCGCGTACACCGCGTCGAGATCCGCGCCGACAAGAATATGCTCGCCGTTGTGTTCTTCGACGCAAAAGTCGTCCACGGGAAGTCGCTTGCCGTAGACGAACAACGAACGACCGTCCGTCGCATCGGGCAAGTCGTGTTTGTCATCACGACGTGCCAGGACGCGAAACGCGTCGACATCGACGTCCACGCGCGAGCATTCGATCCACATGTACCTCTCGCGGGCAACGCTGTGGCAGTTGTAGAAGAAGAAAACCGATGATGCGTCACACGCGTAACGGTCGTTGAGCAGTCGAAAGCTCTTGGGGTCGGCGCTTAGCGGTTCGACCGCAACGTGGTCGCTGTTCTTTCCACCAAAGCGCAGGAAGTACACGTCGTTGACGTCGCGCACAAAGTAGGGCCCCAGCCGCTCAAACGAGGCGACATCGAAGTTTGCTTTTGACCCGTGGTTGAAGACCGAGTTGGCGTCCACTGCGAACGTCCCGTCGATAACGCGGAATGAGTCACGGTCGCAGTCGACCACATGACAGTCGTACGCGTCGTAGCTGTACCAGATGCAGTAGACGTTGTTCGCGTCGCGGTAGTAGCTCTCGCCCAATGACTCAAACGTGGCGACATCAACAACGTCGATCGGATAGACGCTGTCTTGTAGGTAGAGCTGGTCGTTGTCTTTTCCGACCAGTGAAGACAGCGCCACGAAACTGGCAGGGTCTGCATCCTTGATCGGTTTTCCAAACCAATAGACACGCTCGGCATCTAGAGCGTGGGACGCACTCAACACCTGGAACGTCGAGACGTCGGCAGTTTCGATCCAGTCGCTGAACTCAAGGTTGGGCGCGTAGAACCAGAACCCATGCCGCTTGACGTACACCTAGTCGTCTTCGCCTTTGCCTTTGATCGCTCCGAAGATCATCGGCACCAACACACCTGCAAACGCGAGTCCGATCGCGATCGCGGGTTTCTCGGTGATCGAGCTCCAGGTGTCTTGCACCGAGGTCACGGTCGAGGTTGCACCTGCGCTCGACAACAACATGCCGACTCCGTAACCCACACCAATACCCACCACGCCGAGGATCCCGATTCCGGCGTACGCGGGTAGCTTGTGAAAGAGCTTTCCAAGAAAGCGCAGTCCAGGAACAAAGAAGCTCGTCGCTGCCAGATAGTTGGGAAAGAACATCGCCAACGTCATCGTTCCAAAGAACTGCGCGCGTTGTGCAAGCGGCCACTCGGGCGGCGGAGTCGGATCGATGGGTCCGATGCCCACATCCCACGTCTGCAGAATCACGATGCCGAGGTAGGTAAACGCGAACGTGAACGACATCTTCACGGGCTTGGAGTCGATCTTCATCCACAAGGGCAGCGAGTCCATCTGCTTGCCGTAGTCGAGTCGACTTTCGAAATAGCCCTCGATGAAGATCAGCGGGAAGGTCGCGATCAGGAGTCCACCTGCGATACCCGTCGGAAGCATCTTGGCGACTTCATCGAACCGGCTCGCCACACACGCTGCGTGAAACACCGCTGTCAGCGCAAAGAAAGGTGCAAGGGTACTGGGCTTGAAGAAGCCGGGCTTGGGCGTGTAGTCGTCGTCCGACATGCGCGCGACCATAGCCGCAAAGCGGGTCTGCTAGGATCTTTTCGATGCAACGCGAGACCGAGCTGCCGGAAGGTGTGCGCCCTCGCTGGCTATTTCCGATTGTCGTGATCGTGAGCGGGTGGATTCTCCCTGCATTGGCGAGCGAAGCATTGCGTGCACTGGTTCCACTCGCACTGCTTTGGATGAGCCGGCATTGGTTGGATCGATGGGCGCGTATTGCGATGGCATCGGGCTCGGCGGCGCACGTCGCGCTCTTTGGGATGCTCGCGTTTCCGCAACCTTTTGTCGGCGACGCAGATCCCGTTTCGTCGTTGGACACCGCCATCCTCGTCGCTCGACTCGTCGAACTGCCCTGGATGATTTTGTACGTGCGGTGCGGCTACCGCGAACCTGCGCCAACGGACGCGCGTTAGAGCGAACGCACGTCTTCGAAGAACAAGCAGGTTGGACCCAGGTGGGTGTGCCTGACGCGTCCGGTCTCATCCAACACAACAAACCCACAATCCGACCACTTCGTCCAAAGCAGGACTAGCGACCCTACGCGTTCTCCGCCTGGATCGGAGATCGCAAAGACGTGTGTTTCGTGCTTGCCCATGTTGCGACGCAACTCGTCGAGCGCAGTGGACAATGCCGGGTTGGTGATCTGATCGAGCGTCACTCGTCGAAAGCAATCGGCACGCGCGATTTGCTGGATCATCGGATCGTCAGGTTCGAGGTAGCCGGCACCAAATGGGTCGCGCGACTCAATATGCGCGAACAAGACGTGCTCGGCAGGACTCCACTCAGGCACGGCCAATACGATCCGAAACGTACGCATTGCCGTTGCGTTCGTCGAAGCGCTTCGCCATCGCTGCCGTCTCGTCCGCGAAGAACGCGCTCAACCCGGCTGCGTCGTACGTCCCGTCCTCGGCGTAGATCGAAAGCTTCGGCGAGAGCTTGGCTTGCACGCTTCCATCGTGCGCGGCGAAGAGATCGCGGAGCGCAGCGAAGTACCACATGCGTCGATCGATCACGCGGTTGTCGACCGCCCAATCCAGATGCCGCTCTGCCAGCGTTTTGGCTTTGTCGAGGTTTCCGATCTTCACCAAATACGCGATGTGGCGGGACACGTTCCACACGAAGTCGCGGTTGGATTGCACCATCGGATAGCCGACCTCGTGCCACCGCGCGGCGTCGTTGTTGCGATCGAGTTCAAGCGCACAGTCGAGCAGACGCGCGTAGGTATTGTGCGGAACTTCGGCGCAACTCTTCTCTCCGGAGATCAGGCGTGCGGCTTCTTGGATCGCACGCTCGGGATCCCCCCGCTCAGCGAAGTAGTAGGACTGAAAACTGATCTCACAGGCTTCACAGTCTGCGTAAAGGTCACGAGGCGCGAACTGCCACTTGCGAAAGTAGTCTTTGGCTTCGTCTTGGTCGCCACCCGTTTCGAGGATGCACCGGACGTGCGCCATATAGAGCGGCCGCAACGAAAGGTTGTGGGCTCGGTAGCGCGCCTCCATGTCGCGCAGCGTTTCACTCATCTGCGAAAGCGTGACTTGCGGGTACCAAGGCACCTGCAAGGTCATCCACTTGTAAGTCCAAAGCACATCCACGCCGAGAAGGAAGATGCCCGCGAGCGACTTGCTTTCTTTGAAGCGTTCCGGCTCTGCCTTGCTTTTGGCCGCACACCAACCAAACGCCACAAACCCCTTTTCGGGATAGCCACCAAGCACTGCGCTTTGAACCAACTCCAAGCGCGCATCGAATGCCGCAACTTCAAAGCCGCCTGCATCGGCAAGACGCACAGCTTCTTCCGCAACTGCAATTCGCTCTGCGCCGTACTCAAGCTTCTTCTGCTCGTCGAGCTTGTCGTAGATCAGCCGTTCTTCGGGGCTGCGAGGATCTTCTTCTTCAGTCATGACGCGTGGCCAGTCGCTGGGAGATAAGCGTGTTGCCGTTGCGCGTATCGAACTGCGCCGCGATCGCTTTCGCTTCACGATCAAAGTACGCCACAGGCTCGGCTTCAGCGGCGGCAAGATGGGTTGGCAAACGCGTTTGTCCACCCTTGCTGAAGAACAACTTGGCTGTGGCGAAACCCCACATACGGCTGTCGAAGTCTTGCGTGGTGCGTGTCCACTCGAGCACGGTGGTCACGAGCGGGGCCGCTTCATCGAGCCGTTTGGTCAACACCAAGTGGTCGACATGATGCGCAAGATGCTCGAGAAAGTCGGGGTTTGAGCGCACCATCGGCAACCCAACGCGATGTAGATGATCAAGGTCGTCGCGTCCTAAGACGCGCCCCGGACGCAACAACACAGCGTAGGTGTGATGCGGAACTTCGGCGCACGCTTGTCGACCTTCGAGAAGTGGACGCGCAGTGTCGAACGCACGCTCATGTTGACCGCGCTTGATGTGGAACTCGACGGCCGAGTGGGTTTCGCACGCTGCACAATCTGCGTACGAATCTCGCTTGGCCCACTGCCACTTGCGGAAGTGTCCGTGCGCGACTTCCGTGTCCTCGTCCATCTCAAGCGCAGCGTGCATACGCAGCTGATGCACCGGCCGTAGTGAGAGTCCGTGACGCGTGTAGCGCGTCTCCATGTCGTCGAGCGCGGAGGTCACCTGTGCACGCGTGATCTGCGGATACGCGTGAACCTGTCCCGCAACCCACTTGTGCATCCACAGCAAGTCGGTTCCCCAACCACCACGCTCTGGAAAGCGTTCGGGGTTGGCGTCGCTCTTGGCCACGCACCACGCAAACGCGACGATCGCTTTCTGGGGCGCGCCACCAAACACCGCCGCCTCGATCAACGCGATGCGCGCGTCGTACGCCAAACCGTCGTCGTTGAGCGAGTCGGCAATGCGAACGGCTTCCTCGCAACGTTCCGTGCGCGGCGGTCCGTAGGGCATGTCCTCGGCAGTTGCGAGGAGCTCGTCGACCTCAGTTGCGTTCATGACTTCCTACTGCAGCATTGAGCCGCCGCGCGACTGACTCAGACCCCACTCGATCAGGTCCAGTAGTCCTACGTTCAGCAAGGACATCTCTTCCGGCCGCAGTGCGTGGTGACCCAGAAGCAACGCTTGTACATAGAGCATCTGGACGCTCAAACGCAGGGCTTCGTCGTCGCTGACACGCGCCAAGCGGCCAACCAGAGGATTGGCTGCGTTGAAGACCAGCACAGCACGAGCGTCTTGGGTTTCGGCGCCGATGTTGTCCAGCATCCCACCCCACACGCTCTCGGCGGATTGGGCACGACGGCTGACTTCGATCGCGCGTTGGAACGTGGCGTCCTCACCGGTCACGTAGAGGACCGGAAGTTCAGCCGGTGCAAAGCGCTTTAGATCCACGTCGCAGTCGTAGGGGCTGATCACGCGGGTGGCTTGCGTGATGAGTTCAACGAAGACCTCGCCCTCGGATCCCACGTCCGCAAGTGCCTCGGTCAGATCCGTTGCGTCGACCGCCTGAACTTCGAGTTCAGGGAACGCTTCGGGAACGCGTGCGAGCAAATCCGGGTCGTAGCTATAGCCTGCGTTGATCACGAGGATACGCTGCGCGGAAGCCACTTGCGCGATCTGTCGAAACACATCCACGCTGGGTGCGTAGCGAACCTGCGTGTAGCGCGCGCGGATGTCACCGAACTTCATGCGACCCATCGACGTTTCAAACGGAAGCAGGTCGATGAAGAGCGCAAAGAGATCGTCGTCATGCGCCGCGAGCGCCTTGATTGCCCGGTAGTGCAAAGCGATCAGTGCTTCGAGCCGAACGGGATCGTTTTCTTGGAGATCGATCAGGTACTTGCGCAGTGCAACACCCAACGCGTCTCGGGCATCGGACAACGCCGCGTCTTCATAAAACGACTCGCGCGATGCAGTCGGCCGAAGACTGTTGGTGTTCAGCACGCACGTCACAAAGAACGCCCAGCGCGGAAGCAGGTTGTCGGCCTTCTCGCTGAGCAGCATGTCTTTCAGGTACACGCGGTGTGCAGCAGGCGCTGTGGGACTTGGCGAGTACGGCAACACAAACGCTAGCCCCTCAACCTCACCCGCTTCGCAATGCAGCGGCAGCACATCGAAGAACTCGATCGGTGAGTCCAGAAGACGTCGACCAAACTCCAAACTTGCTTCGCGTGCTTCGGCAGGCGACTCGAACTTGCGACGCCAGGGCGGCACTTCGTTGATCGTTTCGTCGCGACCATCCGAGCTCACCACGATCGGAAACGGCAGCAGCGCACCAAACTTGGCCGCGAGTTCGCGAACCTTGTCTGCATCAAACCACTCGACCATGTCGGGCTTGGGAATCAGGTGGACCGTGGTTCCAATCGGCGTGGTTTCAGGGTCCCGCTCTTCGATGACGTACGTGCCATCGGCGCGTCCTTGCCAGCTAATTGCCGGTCCGCCCTTGGCCGAACGCGTGAGCACCGAGATCTGCTCGCTCACCACAAAGCAACTGAGCAAACCGATTCCGAACTGTCCGATGTAGTCGGTTCGATCGAGGTCCTCACGTTTGGACGACGCGCCGATCGTGGACAGAAAGCGATGCACTTCTTCTTCGGTCAGACCGATCCCAGTGTCTTCGATCGTCAGCTGCACACGCGGCGTTGTCGCCACTGTGATGCGCACACCTTCTGCACCCTCGCCGCGTGCACGGATCGCATCCGTAGCGTTCTGCAGCAGTTCACGCAGGTAGACACTCGGACTCGAATAGAGGTGATTCGAGAGTAGGTCGATGATTCCACCGAGGTGGATCTGGAAACGGTGCTCAGCCATATGGTGCCCCAGAGCTTAAAAACGAAGAGGGGATGGCCGTGAAGCCGTCCCCTCTCAATAAGCACGCTTACGCGTGAAGCAATTCACGCCTTGGCGTCGTCTTCCTTCACGCCCTTGCTGGCGGCCCACTTGCGGATCTCACCACGGAACCACTCGTCAGCGGCGTCGGTCCACTTGAACTTCTCGCGAAGCATCTTGACCGTGAACTTCTCGATGTCGGTGTACTTGTCGCCGTCCTTGACCTCCTTGAGGAGCATCTCGGCGTCCGCCTGCGAAATCCGGCCGTCTCCACGACCCGCAACAGCCTTCTCAGCTGCTTCCACGATGCCCGCGTCGTACTTCTTGCCGTCGATTTCTTTGTAGTAACCCATGTTTCCTATGCTCTTTTCTCCGCCGGCTCGGGCGGGTAAATCTCCACAGCGATGGGGGTATACGATCGGAGAGCCGAAGATCTCCACACCGATCTGCGAGATATGTGAGCTGAATCAACTAGTCGCCGGCAATCGACGTGAATTCGAGCACATGGCGATAGATAAAAGTCGGTTCTTCCTGCCCGGTGTTCCAGGCCACATCGGGCCCATCGATGTCTGAGCTGTAGTTGTAGAGCACCACTTGGTTGGGCTCCGTGGCGTCGATCCGAGCCGGAAAGCAGGTGTCGCCACGACTGGGCAGGTCGGTGATGTAGGCGATGCGATCCTCGTCCTGAACCCAACGCCACACCGCACATCGTTTGGGCGCGTTTGAGTAGTCCACTTGGTAGCGAACCGTCGTGATGGTGGGTGTTGCACCTGGGGTTTCAAGATCGTACTGACCGCTTTCGGTGACGTTGCGACGACCGACCAAGTACGCCTCGCCGTCGTACCAAAACATCAAGGGCGAATCGTACTTCTTCGGATCGTGCACGCAGTTCCAGTCGGCGATGTTGGACGCGTCGCCACGACACACCAGCGAACCCCAACCCGTCTCGTCGCCGGCTTCGTTGCGAATGATCGAAAACAGGTTCCCGTCGTCGTCGAGTGTGAAGTCCATCTCGCTCCCTCCTCCGACGTACACCGATGTCATTCCCGGAGTCGGTTCAAGCGGCGTCCAATTAATGCCGTCCGTGGTGGTTCGAAGCTCGACATCAAGCGGCATTCCATCGAAGAGATAGATGTGTTCACCGCCAAGGTACGCCGCCATGTACGGCGTTCCTCGTTCCATCTTGGTTCGCCACACGACGTAGCCGGTCATCCCAATGTCGACCGGATCGGTCCACGTTCCATCGGGCATGCGCTCACTCATGTTTACGCCCATCGGTTCGAACGTGAATCGGTTGGTTCCGAGGATCGAAAAGTAGAAGAGCAGTCGCCCGTCGAGCACGAGGAATCGCGGTTCGCGCAAGTCGGTGTCGAAGTCGAACGTGGCTTCGTGTTGCCACGTGACTTCGTCTTCGCTGGAGACGACGTGCATCAACACTTCAGGACCCGCGAAGTGATCGGGTGCCGTTCGAAACGCGAGGTAGACCCGACCGTCGTGACGAACGACGTCGAGGTTGTTGTTCGACGTCATCGGGGGCGTTTCGGCTGGAAGCCCGTCTCCGGGAACGATGAGGCGCGTGTCGATCACCTCAACGGTGTGCCGACCGGGTTCGGAAGTCGGAGGTGGTGGCGGTCCGGCGTCGAAGGCGTCCGGTTCGGCGTCAAACGCGTCCGTGCCTATGTCGTTGGGTGCATCGAGTGCAGCGTCCACGCCTGAGTCGCTCTCAGGACCATCGTCATCACCACATGCGCCCAGTGAGAACACAAGTGCACACAACAAACCCCAGGTGTGCAGTCTCGGGACACACTGTGCGAAGGAATAATTGCCGTGTTGGTTCGTACAAGGCGTGGTGCGCTCGGTTTCTCGCGGCATGGCTCGATTCCTGCCTAGCATTGCAACCGTGCGAAGCGTAGTCGCCCTCTTGGTCGCAGTTGTCACGGCGTTCGTCGCCGGCGAAGCGGCTGCGCAGTGCACTCAAAACGTCGATCGAACACCACTTCGATTCTCGACGGACGGCGCGCAAGTGTTGGTCGAAGTTGTGGAGCGTGACGACTGCTTTCCGGATGGGATCGGTTCACACGCGATGGAGATTCGCGACACCGCAGATCTCAACGTTGTTGAGCGCATTGAGTTGGCGCGCGGTGAACGTGACTGGAGCGACCCTTCCACGTGGGAACCACGCGACTCGCGCGCGGAGATCCATCGTCGTCGCCATGGGTTTCTCGAACGACACAGTGCGCGCTTTCCCGTCGAAGTCGTTCGCCGTTCGATCCATTGGGCGTCCGGTGCGTTGGTGTTGGGCGATCGCGAATGGGAAGCACCCGCAGGTTTGGAAGCGTTGAAGTCGCCCTACGCAAGCGAGCTGGATGTGAACGTGTGGCTACCGCGTTCCAGTCGACTTCACGTCGCTGTCGGCACGGTCCTCCACGCTGGCCGCGACCGACTCGTCGTCTTGCGTAGCTAGTTCTTCTTCCTCGGTTTCAACACGCGCTTGAACCCGTGCGCGCTGTTCCAGCTCGAGGGCTTGTTCCAGTCGAAGTGCGGCTGCGCGCGCTGTCTTCTCATGGAGGTGATCTCCGAGAATGATGACGGTGCCGTCGAGGCGTTGCACAAACACCGTCCATGCATTGTCTCGGTAACTGCCCAACAAGAACCCCAGTCGCCGATCCCGCGTCGACAAAGCGGAAAGCACGACGGCATCGGAATGTTGTGCGACGCCGACGAATGCAACCTCGTCACGATGTAGCGCCGCACGTACGAAGTCGCCTCGTTTGGAGTTCGCACGCTCGGATTGGACCTCGATCCGGTCTGGTCGAATGAACCGAAAGAGCCGAAGTACACCAAAGAGTAAGGGCGGCAATACGAGCGACAGCTGAACCCACGCGAACCAGTCTCCCAGTCGACCGTACTCGACCATGAAGAGCAGCCACGCCGGGAAGATCGATATGAAGCCAACAGTCAGCAGAAGTGAGCGTATCGGTGGACGCAACGTGATCGTGCGAATCGAGCGTGCAGCTTCGCGATAACCCGCACTCTCCCGACGCGTTTCTTCCGGAAGCTCTTCGCCTTGGAAGGGTTCCCACGCACCTGAGCGCAACACGCGTTTGAAGAAGAGCTCCGCGAAGGCGGCTGAAACATCGCGTTGTTTCAGCCACCAACGTACGCGTGAGCGCGTCGCATGTTTGAGCCCGGCGCGCTCGAACTCGCTGACGAGCGCGCCGAAGTCATTCACGTCGGATCGGACTCGCAGGCCCCGTCACGCGCGACGGTCTGGCCTGCAGCAGCGGCTTCACAACCATTGCCGTACGTCATGCCGTTGCACGCGCACACAGGATCAAAGATGTCCGGACAAAATTCCGGACGCATTCGGCACGTGCCGTCGCCGTCGCAGCTTTCAAGCAGGCAGTATTCGCGAAGTCCGCACATTGCCGATGATGAACACCCGCGCACCACGCTGCAGTCACCGTCTGGATCGACATCCACACCACTGCGACCTGCGATGCACGCGTTGCAGTACGTTCTGCCGTCACAGCCACACACACCAGGGCAATCCTCCGTACAGAAGTCGCTGATCGGCATGCATGTGCCCGGACCCGCGCGACCACACGACCCTCCGTAGACGCAGTACGAACCATCGGCGCACGGACGTTCGGGCGAGCATCCGCTGGGTCCAGCATCGTCGTCGGGACCTGCGTCATCGTCCGGACCTGCGTCGGCACCAGGGCCTGCATCGTCATCCGGACCGGCGTCGTCACCGGGACCCGTATCGTCGGTGCCGCCGTCGTCACCGGTTGATGCGTCATCCGCATCGCCCGCGTCATCCGCACCGCCTGTGTCGGCGACTCCAACGTCGGACTCGCCAGCGTCGTCTCCGATCGTCGGCGGGTCGTTGCTACTACAGGCTAGCGCCACACTGAGGGCGCAAACCCACACCTTCCATCCCCAATCCATACAACAAGAGTGGCAGGCACCACCGGATCCGTCATCTGAACTCGGTAAACCCTAGGGACAGGTAAACAGGTTTACCGAGCCTCGAAGCGTTTCGCCTGGTTTGTCAGGCGTGGGCGGGCTGCGCGACCCCAGAGGATTCCGCCGAAGTTGCGGGTGCAGGCTCGTCGAACTGGGTTCCGGTCAACTTCGACCACAGACGCTTGGCGTACCAAGTCGGTCCGACGATCAAGAACTTGGGATCGCGCAAGAAGCTGGGCGGCTTGCCCTCAAACGCGTGACCGATGAACTGCAGGATCCACCCGACGACAAACATGAAGATCCCAACGGGGGGCACAAAGAACATCAGCGGAAGCGAAAGCACGATCATGGGAATGCCCACCATGTGCGTGGCCTTGTTGACCGGGTGCTGGTGGTCGCGCTTGTAGTTTTCGATCATCTCTTCGAACTTGGACATGAGTGCCTCGGTAGTGCTTTAGGGAAGTGCGATGTGGACGAGCGCGTCGATCAACGTGTCGACGAACCGTTCGTCCGAAACCAGAGCGTGACCGAGGCAGTGCGCGTGAATCGCACCCTCGACCATGCTGAAAAGAATGAAGGCTGTAGCCTCGCGATCGCCAGGATGGTTCCAGCGATCCAACATCGACTGCACGGCACCGATCAGCGCTCGCTCGCCATCGGTGGTCAGCTTGTCGAGCTCCGGATCGTAGGCACGTCGCTCGGTGAGCACTTCGTGTAGACCTGGATCTTCGCGGTGGTATGCCATCACCGCGACGACGACCTGACGCATGGTCTCGCGCGGGTCCGCTTCCGACTTCAGAAACTGGAGCGCGAACTCCGAGATTCGTGCGAGACGCGTCGTGCCCAACTCGCGCAGCACCGCATCCTTGTCGCCGAAGTATTGGTAGAACGATCCCGTCGCGACGCCGGCTTCTGTGGCGACCGAACGCGCAGTCGTCTTCGCATACCCCTTGGTCGAAAACTCGCGCTGAGCGGCGCCGAGAAGCTTCTCTCGGGTGCGCTGCGCACGAACTTGTCGGGGGACGCGAATCTCAGCCACGAACCCTTTCTAGCAAATGTGAACTTGACGTCAAGTTCAATTTAATGACCAGAAAATAAATCAATAATTACAGAGTTTTCCAAAGATCACGGTCGTCGAGTTGGCACGATCAGAGAGCAAGCAGGTAGCTTCGCGTTCAGGGGTTCGATGCGTTTCACTGCTGCGGTTGTCGTCGTTTGTTCGTTGGGCGTGTGGACTGCACGGGCGCAACCGGTGTCCGAAGCGACGCGGGAGTTCCAGCAGGCGCAACACGAAAAGCATCAACGCGAGAAGCAAGAAGCGCAGGAACACCGACGCCGACAAGAGCGAATCTTCACCATGCGCGAGCTTGGGAAGAACGTCACCGACGAGCGAACGCGCGAAGAGATCATCGAGTCCATCGATCCGGACGCTCGACCCGACTGGGATGAGTTTGATGAACCCGCGCATCATTTCTTCTACTGGATTGGTGGATTGGTTGTCCTTGCTCTCGGGATCGCGGGAGTGCTGTATCGCTTCACATCGCAGCGCAGCATGGTTGCGAGTGACGGGACCACGATTCCAACTCCTGAGGTCGGGGCGGAACTCCGTGGGATGGTCGACGTCAGCACGATCATGATCGCTCTGCGTCATGACGCCCGGAGTGTATTCGCCCACATCGAAGGCGACGCGTTCGATCGACTGCGTGCAACGGTGCGTGCGTTGCTTGGTACCAAGGAAGCCTGGCTGGCTGCGGGAACGGTCGAAGCCGACCCCGTCCCGCAAGCTCGCGCGCAGGCCCAGCTTCAAAAGACTCTTGGTCGGCTGGAGCGCTTTGGGTGACACACGTGATGCAGGAGGAGTGTTCGTCGTCGCGCTCAGCGTTGTCGGCAAACGAGATCTGGGTGGATACTCGGGCGCCCCGAATCCAGTGCAGTTGGAGAACCGGCTTCGCTACCTTGCGCAGGTCTTGCCGGACGAACTCGCCGCGGTCGATGCGAGCGTTCTTCCCGAGTCAGGAACTGTTTCGCTAGAATTTGTTTGCTCGGAATTTGGTCTGAGTCGATTGAGCTAACCGATCTACTCCGGCGCACGACACGTACAGGTGTAGTTCGGGTCGTCGAGTTCACCACTGATGCACTCGGTCGGCGGCTCGCACGTGCGGAACCTGCAATCCGTTCCCCACACGCAGTAGGGCTCCGCGCACGAGTCGGGGATGCACCCTTCGCTTCCGTCTGCGCAGGTGCCGAGGACTTGCCGAAGCCCACACGTCCCGTCCTCCGCGGGCGGGTCACAGGGTCGTTCACAACCTTCGGACTCGTCCTCGCAAAGCGTTCGGCGCCATCCGATCGGACACTCGCCTTCCTCGTTGGGCGGCTCGCATGCCTGCAACTCCGTTTCGCAACACGGAATCACGCAGATCTCGCTCGTGGTGCAGAGCGTGTCGCCGCACGGAATGATCGGTGTCGGAATGTCGGACTTGTTGTGCACAAGCACACCCGCCGCGAAGTAGTTGTGGTGCCCGTCGACTTCGATGTTGAACGTTTCGTCAATGTGCTGGCGCGCGCCCCACGACTCCACTGACACGCTGCCGGTTTCTGTGAGCAGTTGCGCGCCAACGCGAAGTTCACTCGCCAACACGTAATGTGCGTTGTCTGCGTCGTAGAACGGATGTTCGTCCGTCACGATCAAGGTGTCGCCAGACGTCAGGTAGAGAGTCCGTACGTCGGAGTCTTCGTGTCGAAACGTTTGGGTGACCGGCGCAGCGACGCGTTGCGCGCGCGCCTCGTCGTACGACCAGACCAGATCCCCAACGCGTAAGCGCTCAATCGGAACGTCACCGTGTGGAGTTGTGATCGCAGTGCCTGCAGCAAAGCAGTCCCCACCGCCAAAGGCGCCGCTATCACGCTCATCTCTTCCGCTGTCACGACGCCCCGTATCCGGACCTGATGCGGCATCGTGCAAGCTGCGCGACTCCGAGCATCCCATGATCAGCACAACCACGAGCACCGACCTCATGGCGACCATTCCACGCCGATCCCGCTGATGATTCCCGGGAAGGGATGATCGGCCCACGGCGCCCACGTGAGTGTCGGCGAAACCTTCATCACAAACGCGTTCCCGTGTCGTCCCACGAAAGCCATTTCTCCGACGAGGACTCCGCGAAGTCCAAGCCAACGAAAGTGACCTTCGGTGGCGGCATCGTACTCACGTGCAAGCACCGCATCGACGCCAAGACCGATCCCAAGCCGGCGCGTTCCAGCCGTGTGTATGCTGACGGCGAGTCCCAACGAGCCCTCCGCACCATGGTCGCCATTGAGGAACCCATCGCCTGCGATGTACCCCAGCGCAACACGGAGGTCGGCACGCACTGCGCGTGTGAGCCACCGCGATCCAGTAAGGCCTGCGCCCCCCCCGAAGTACGCAGCGTATCCATCGTTGCCGTCGTAAGGACCAAAGCCGTTGATCGAACGCGGCGTCGCTGTCCAGAACGCTTCCAATCGAAACGACCAGGGATTCGTCAAACGACGATCGCGAAGCACGCGCATCTGTTGTCGACGTTGCTCGCGCTGCTGCAACACCATCTCACGACGCTGCATGCGTCGTTGCAAGCGCTCCACGTACGCGCGTTCACGCGCCGTAAGCGGACTCATGTAGAGAGGACGCGAACGTTGAACCGGCTGCGTGTTCGGTGCAGCAGGCGCGGGCGGAATCGGAATGGCTTGAGCACTCGGCGCAGGCGGAATATTCGCGGGCGCGCTTGGCGCAGGCGGCACTGGTGGAACCTGTTCCGCACTCGGTGCATTCGCGCTGGACTGTTCGGGCGGGGTTGAGGTCTGCGTGCTTTGCGCAGCCTCAGCGTCTCGCGTGCCTTCGGGCGGGGCGGCGAGTTGTTGCGGGCCCCCGCCCTGCGCCATCGCAAGCGATGGCACAAGAGCTAGGAGGACGAGGGCGGCGCGCATCAGCAGTGACCTTCGAGGAAGTCGAGGACCACGCTACCTTGCGAAGGTCCGTTCTCGAGTTCGGCCGTAAACACGACACGGTATCGACCATCGCTCAGTGGCTCGATCCGAACGCGTGCGGGTGCTCCATCGGGTCCGGTCAATCCGTCGACGAACAAGCGTGCGGTGCCGTCGCTCGTTCCGTGCAGCATCCCCAACACCGACCCTTCGAGCTCGAGCCGGACATCTTGTGCACCCGCTTCGCCGTCGACCGTAAAGTCGATCGTCAGTCGCTCCGCGTTGCCTTCCATGTCGAGGCCCAAGCCTTCGCCACGAATCGGTCCACTTTCCATGCGTGCCGATTCGGCACCGACGACAGCTCCGCCAAGGCCCACGTACTCGCCATCAACGCCACCGACGCAGCCGGCCAGACCACCGATGACGACCCAGATCTTCCAATTTCCTCTCACAGCTCCTCCTCCACACCCACGAGCTGTTTGCAACGCGTGTGCCTGGAGGTTTCCGATGGCGAGTCGGACGAGTAGGTGGGCCAAAGGTTGCCAGGCCCACATTCCACGTCAGCGACAGGGACCTCAGGGATCTGGAGGGATGAAACCTCCACCACAAATCCGTGGTGCGCCTTCGTCGGGTCCCACAGCAGGACGTGGGACTCGCAGCTCGCCAATCGCCGGTCCACGTTCTTCGGTTTCGGCTGTCCCGTAGTAGTAGAACACCGCGTCGTACGTCGTCTGATGCGGGGCGCCATCCGGATCGGGCCCATGCAGCGTTTCCAGGTCGAAACGCAGCGAACGCGTAAAGGGAATCGCGTCGTTGAGCATCCACCGATAGAGCGACACGTTGCCGGCGTTGTCGCTGCTTCGTGCACGCGTTTGTCCAATGAACGCTTCGTCAAAAATCTGCGTGCTGCACCACGCGTAACCAAAGAAGTCTTCGGTGCCCGTCCCGAAAAAGCTGGGGAAGCGTTCTTCGTCGACGAAGACTTTTTCGTCGCCTTCGCCCCACCAAATGGTGCTTTCGTTGGCCACGTTCAGCAGCATGCCCACCATCAAACCGCGACCTTCCAAGTCCGCGATGTTCCAGTCACTGGGCGTGGGGTCGCCGTTGGATGCGACGGTGTCGATGTCTTCGGGAGACCGATAGTGCGCGTGAAAGAGCAACGTGTCGTCCGTGAACTCGCGCGACTCCCAATCCACCTCGATCGGTACGCTTGAGGACGCGCTCAACATCGCACTCGACGCAAACGGCATGGGCCAACGCATCGAAAGCTCGGTGCCCGCAAGCGTCGCCATCAGCGAAGCCGCATCGACCAAACCGGGCCCCACCCCAAAGAAATCACCGAGCGGAACACGCACGGTTTCCTTTCCATCAAAGGTGATCGAAAGCAGCGTTTGGCGCAGTGCATCCTCGTCCAGCGACGCTCCCAGCCGAATCTCGCGAATCACTCCAGGCCCAGTGAGGTTTACCCCGTCGGCAAGGTCACCCATCACGGTTGTGCCCGAAGCAACGTAGCCATCCCGCAACACCTGGGCCGTGGCGTCACGCTGCGCACTCACATCGCTGGAGCCAAAACTCTGCACCACAGTTCGCTCATCGACGTAGCGACGAGCATTGATTTGATAGAAGAGCCGATGCCCGTCGGGGACTTCCACCGTCACCCGACATCCGTTCGCGTAGGGAATCGGGTAGTAAAAGTTGTACCCAAACGACGCGACAAACCCGTAGGGCGTCACCCAAGGCTCGACGTTGCCGTGCAAGAGTTCGCGTAGGTCTTGTTCGATCGCAGGCGTGTCCGACCCGTCGAGATAGATTCGGATCGTTCCGCGCGGGTTGGCCGACCAAATACGCGTGATGGCGCCCGGCCCCGTCTCGTCGAAAAGGATCGACTCGGTTCCGTCTTGACCGAGAAAATGTCCGGAGTCGATGTTGGCAAACCACGCGTCCGATCCCGGCGATGCACCTTCGGATCGACGATCGAAACTCGAGGCCATGAACGCGACGTAGGGAGGGTTTGGCGCGCGCATGACGATCTCCGGATCCACCATGTCGGCAAGCAACGACGTTTCGCTCACTTCGCGCAGCGACTCTAAAGGCGGCCATCCGGGCGGGTCATCAGGTCCGCCGCCCCCGCACGCGAGCGCAAGTGCCAAACCTAAGCAAAGACGCATACTTCTTTGTGACGCGGTGGATGCTCGACGACAAGGCAAGCCCTGCGCATACTTGGGCGTGCCCTATCGGGACGATTTCTCGGCCAACCAAGAGCAGGTGCATCAACTGCGCCGCGAGTTGGAAGAGACGCGTGCCGAACTCGCGGAGCTTCGCGTGAAGTACGCCAAGGCGCGTGCTGTCCTTCGCGTCGTCGCCGAGGGCAAGAAGATCGCGAACCTGCTCGAAGAGCAGCGCAAGGTACTCGACGAGATCGATTCGTGAGCTCGCTCCGGCGTGAACCGGGTCGAGTCGTGTTCACGCGTCCGGGGCAAACGCCCGGACTCCACGAAGGCATCTACTACTTCTTCTTGCTCGCCATGGGTTTGTGTTCCGTGGCGATGCTGTTCTTCGAACCATTCTTCGGCATCATCGGATCGATCGGCGCGGGCGTTGGCGCACTTGCCGGCGGGCTGTTGGACATGTCGGCACGCGTCAGCACCGGCGGACGCCTCCTCCAGATCCGCAAGCACTTCACCTTGGTCTCGCCGTCCGTGGATCAAGGCTACCGAGACGCTCCGACCGGACAGACCTTGGAGTTCGATGGTCATCGCATTCCCCAAAGCAAGATCCGTGAAGTTGTTCTCGGACACTTCTTCAACACCACAGGGGGTGGTGCGCGACACGACTTCTGGCCGGTGTACCTGGTCCTGGAAGATCAGGTCATCGAACTGGCGGTTCTTCGTGACAAGTCGAGTGCGCTCAAACTGCGTCGCGAAATCGCGGAACTCTTTGATGTGCCGATGCTGGAGCGCGAAACCGACATCTTTGGTGTGGGCATTGGCTGTCTCAACGGCATCCTGACGATCGGATTGGACCTCGTGCTCATCATGTTGCCGCTGCTGGCGTTGACGATGGTGGGTGAACGCGGAGCCGTACCTGTGCCGGCAATCGCTGCGGTACTGATGTGGTTGAACCATCGGCTTACGCCGAAGCTCTTTGCGCGCGATATTGGATCCGCGATCGATGAACAGGTCGCAAAGAGGTTCGAACTTGGCCCACGCGTTCGCGTGGAGGCCAGCAACGACGTCGAGGTGGAGGAGTCCGTGGACCCACCCGCGCACGCGGAAGCCGAAGCCTAGACCAGCTTCATCCAGTCGCGCAGTTCGCCCGTGATGTAGCGCGGTGCCTGGCGCAGCTCGGCCACGTTCGACGCACCGACGAGAAGCATCACGGCACGCAGCTCGTTTTCCACGCGCGTAAGGAACGCTTCCGCGGCCGGACGTCCACCTTCGAGGAACGCCATGAACACTTGGCGCGCGAAACCACCCGCCGAAGCACCGAGTGCAATCGCACGGGCCACGTCGTATCCGTTGCTCATTCCACCGGTAGCAATCGCGTTCATGCCCGCATTGACGACGTTGTGCACGCTCGCTGCGGTGGGCACGCCCCAGTCCCACAGCAGTTCGCCCAGGGTCTTCTTGTCGCCCTCTGCGCGAAGGGTTTCGACACCCACCCAGCTGGTTCCACCGGCACCACTGGTGTCACACGTGCGCACACCTGCGGCGTAGAGCTTGCGCGCGGTTTCGATGCTGATGCCGTTTCCGGTCTCCTTGCCGACAACCGGAACGGGAAGCTGCTTGACCAAACGCGCGATCGTCGCGGTGCCATCACGGAAGTCGCGGTCGCCTTCCGGCTGCACCAGTTCCATCGCGGGGTTCATGTGAATGCAGATCGCATCCGCGCGCACATCTTCGATCAGCTGCATGATCAGCTCGACGTCCATATCGCGCGCTTGAACGACACCAACGTTGCCGAGCAACAACACGTCCGGAGCGTGCTCGCGAACCTGAAAGGTCCACTTCGTGTCCGGGCGCTTTTGCATTGCGCGTTGGCTACCCAGACCAAAGCCATAGCCACGTTCGTTCGCGATCGAGGCCAAGGTGTGGTTCACCTCTGCAGCACGCTCATGCCCACCTGTCATGCCCGCGATCACGATCGGAGCTTTGAGCGTCTTGCCCAGCAACTCGACCGAGAGATCGATCGCATCCAAATCGATGTCAGGAAGCGACTGGTGCACCAAGCGCACGTGCTCGAGCAACGTGGTCTTCTTCTGGAATGCGACTGCGTCGGTCGCACAGAGGTCCAGGTGGTCGGCTTTGCGCTGTTTGATGTCCGCCATACCGAGTCTTTAGGGTGCCCGCGCAGGAGATTCCAGCCGGCCTGTCAGCGTCCGCACAGCCCTCGGCGAACCGTCTTCAGCCAGCCTTGAACCGTCCTTGATGGCACCCCACCAGGGTGGTCTCCTCGAGCCATGACGCCCATCACGCTTCGCGATGTGACCCAGAAGAAAGCCGGGCCAGAAGAAACCTTGGATTCGCTCGCAGCGCTCAAACGCTGGATCAAACAGCACGAGAACAAGCCTCTCGCGTTTTGGGATCTCTCCGCGGACACATGGAGTGCTCGATTTGCGCTTGGCGATGGCGAAGCAGGCGGTGTGATGATCGCAAGTGCAGACGGGAATGGCCCGTACTCGTACTTGATCGAAGGGACCGCAACCGAGGAGCTACCCGCGACCTGCGACGGATACGACATGCCGATTCCGGGTCGTGAGCGCGTCACGCCCGAGCGCTTGCTTGAAGTGCTGAGCTACTTGATGGAGCACGAAGAAGTGGGTCCGGGAAAGTGGGACGGCGACTCCAACTTCACCGACTCGGAGTTGGTGGATCTCGCCAAGGTCGATCCCAGTTTGGCCGACGCGCTCAAAGCGGATCAAAACGCGCCACCGCAGGCGTACGGCACCTACAGCCAGGCCCTGATCACACTCCTGAAGCAGAAACCCGCTCGCTCGAAAGTGCTGACCGACGTCCTCGCGTTGATTCCGAAAGCCGGTGACGCGAACTTCCGCGCGTACCTTCACGCGTACGCGCATCACGGAAAGCTCTATGCCGTGGAGTGCGGTGATTGGGACATGGACACCCCCGAGCTTCAGGGCAAAGAGATCTTCATCGGCAAGACCGGTGCTGGCGACCACTACTTGATGCGTGGAAGCAAAGCGATCGTGGTCCTGCACGAAACCGGTGAAGAAGAAACGTACTTAGGATTCGAAGGTCTTCTCTCGGACCTGGTGTTCCGAGCCCACGATGGTGGAACCGCCACGGACCTCGACGCGATTACCGGCGAAGAACCCTACTAACGCTTAGCGCTTGCCCCGCTCGATGGGACGCCCTAAGCGCTGGACATGAGCAATCACGACGCCTGGATCGCTTCGGTTCGCGAGCGAATCAACCGCAAGCTCGCGAGCTACTTCCAGATCAAGTTGGCCGAGGCGAAAAGCATTTCGCCTGAGTCGATCGAACTGGTGGAAGGCATCGCCGATCTGACCATGCGTGGCGGCAAGCGCCTGCGTCCAGTGGTTCTCGACGCCGCGTTCCGATGCGTGAAGCCCGATGGCGATCAAGAAGCGACGACATCTGCCGGCGCGTCGATCGAGGTTCTGCAGAGCTACTTGCTCATTCACGACGACTGGATGGATCAGGACGACGAACGTCGTGGCGGTCCGGCGGTTCACAAGATCTACGAGAACCGCGGACACGGTCCGCACCTGAGCAATGCACTGGCGATTCTCGCGGGCGACCTCGCGTCGGCCTACGCGTTGGAACTGGTTCTCGAAGCGCCCTTCCCCGACAAGCGTCGTGCCGAGGCGTACGCGCAGTTCGTGAAGATCCAAAAAGAGGTGTTCTTCGGACAGCACTTGGATCTGACCGCGAACCCCGACGTGTCGCGCATGCACGACCTCAAAACCGGTAGCTACACCGTCCGCGGTCCGCTCATCCTCGGCGCTCTACTGGCCGACGCGTCGAACCAAGAACTCGAATGCCTCATCGAATGGGCCAACCCGATCGGTGAAGCATTCCAGTTGGCCGACGACTTGCTCGGCACGTTCGGTGGCGACACCGGCAAGCCCGGCGATGACCTTCGGCACAAGAAGCGAACATGCCTGGTCGCCGAGACCGAGCGCATCCTCGACGAGAGCAAGCTCGGCCCGATCCAGGACCTGATGGCGGCGAGCGTTCCGACCGATGCCCAAGTCGCCGCGGCGTCCGAATTGATCATCTCCTCAGGTGCTCGACAGAACATCGAAACGCGCCTCACGACGCTTTTGGAGCAAGCCAACAACGCCCTTTCGGCCGCGCCTTTCGACGGTCCAGGCGTCGAAACGCTCAGGTGGCTCGCCGAGCGCTTGGCCATTCGCAAGGTTTGACGTACATCGCGCCTGCCCATGGGTCGTGGTCGCGGAAAAGTCATCCTCCTTGGCGAGCACAGCGTCGTCTACGGCAAGCCTGCGCTCGCCGCGGGAATCGCCAAAGGTGTCACGGCAAGCGCGGACCCTTCACCCGCGTTCCTTCTCGAGTGCCAACCTTGGGATGTTCGGCTCGAACCGACGAGCGACGAGCAACTCGGTCGCGCATTTGCTGCCGTCCTTGAAGGCTACGATTCACCCACACCCGTGCATGTGCACGCCGACATCGAGCTTCCCGGTGGTGCTGGGTTGGGTTGTTCTGCAGCACTCGGTGTCGCGGTTGTTGACGCACTCGATGACGCGTACGGAGTGCAACGCACACCCGAAGAACGTGCCGAGTTCTCGCTCGCGTGGGAACGCGTGTTCCACGGCAATCCTTCCGGTGTCGACAACACGATGGCGGCATGCGGTGGCATTGCGGTGTTCACCAAAGGACAACCTTTAGAACGCGTGCGACCGCGCTCACCACTTCCGTTGGTGATCGCGCACAGCGGCGAGTCCAGCAGCACCAAGGAAGTGGTCGACCACGTTCGTCGCCAGTACGACAAAGAGCCCGAACGAATTGGCGAAGTGTTCGACGCGATCGAAGCGTTGGTGCGCAACGCAAAACTCGCGGTCGAAGCTGGAGATCTGAAGGGCCTTGGTCAGCTGATGGACATGAACCAAGCCATGCTCAGCGCACTGATGATCTCGACCGAGAAACTCGAGACCTTGTGCCGCAATGCTCGCGCAGCGGGAGCACTTGGCGCCAAGCTGACCGGAGCCGGCGGGGGCGGGTGCATAATCGCGCTCGCACCGAACCTGGACCATGCAAAGACGATCGAGGAAGCGCTGAAGCCTGACGCCAGCCTGACCTTGATCGCGGAGGCAGGATGAGCATCGTCGACGTCGCGTTTGCACGCGCGCGCGCCAACATTGCGTTGGCGAAGTACTGGGGCAAGAGCGACATCAAGCTCAACCTTCCCGCGGTTCCCAGCATCAGTCTGACCCTGGATGGGTTGGTCACCGAGACCCAGGTCGGTTTTGCCGAAACGGGCGAGGACGATCAGATCCTGCTCAACGGGAAAAAGGTCAGTGGTCGCGAAGCAAAGCGCGTGGTGCAAGTGCTCGATCGCTTGCGCGACGAAGCCGGGGCCGAGGACCTGACCGCCTACGTCGAGTCGACGAACAAGTTTCCGACCGCGGCAGGACTGGCGTCGAGTGCGTCTGGCTTCGCTGCGTTGGTTGGTGCTGCGAGCACGGCACTTGGACTGAAGTTCTCCGACAAGAAGCTCAGCGCGTACGCCCGTCAGGCTAGCGCGTCGGCGGCCCGTTCGATCTACGGCGGGTTTTCGGAACTGCCTGCAGGTAAACCCGGCAATGAAAAGTTGGCCGCGAAAGGTCTCTACGACGCAAACTACTGGGACGTTCGACTCGTCGTCGCAGTCACGGCGAAGGGGCCCAAGAAGGTCGGGTCGACCGAGGGCATGGAGCGCTCACGCAAGACCTCGCCGCTCTACGACGCGTGGGTTGAGAAATCGACGGGACTCGCGCGCAAGATCAAGCGCGCGTTGAAGAACAAAGATCTCGACACGCTCGGTGCGGCGATGGAGCAAAGCACGTTTAGCTTTCACGCCTGCGCGATGAGCGCATCGCCCGCCATCCTGTATTGGCAAGCAGGAACGATGGCAGCACTTCGCACCGTCGAGGCATTGCGCGATCGCGGCGTCTCTGCGTGGGCGACGATGGACGCCGGACCGCACGTCAAAGTGCTCTGTCATGCCAAAGACGCCGCGAAGGTGAAGCGCGCGCTCAAGAAGACCGAGGGTGTGCTCGACATCCTGGTGGCCAAGCCTGGCGGACCGATCGAGATCGAAGCGTGAAAACCTCCGCACCGGGCAAGATGATGATCTCCGGCGAGTACGCGGTACTCGATGGAGCACCCGCAATCGTCGCAGCCGTGCAAACCCGCGCGCTGGCCTACGTGGCCGCAGGTGAGCATGACGACCGCGCGACGGACTCGCGGTTTCCGGAAGCATTCGCGAGCGCCGCCATCGCAGGCAAAACACTGGGCATTGAAGCACCGTCGTTTCGAGTCGACGTCTCTGAGCTTCGACGCGCGGGGCAGAAGCTCGGTGTTGGATCGTCGTCGGCTGCGGCTGCCGCTGCATCCGCGCTGGTGCACGCCTTGGCCGATGCCTCTTTGGACAGCGCAACCGTATTGCGCTCCGCACTCGATGGTCACCGCGAAGTCGCACCCTCGGGTAGTGGCGCCGACGTCGCGGCGTGCACACTTGGTGGGTTCGTGCGCTATCAACGCAAAGCTGGAACGTGGGATGTCAGCGCAACTCCGATCGAGTGGCCACAAGACCTCGTTGCGCGCGTTGCCTGGACCGGAAGTGCAGCGAGCACCCATAAACTCGTTGGCATCGTGCACGCGTTTCGCGACGCGCGGCCCAACGACTACCGCGCCGCGATGCAACGGCTCGCCGACGAGAGCGAGCGTTTTGTGGACGCGTTTGGTTCGGCCGCTGAGACCATCGAAGCAACACATGCGTATTGCGAAGCCATGGCTGCACTGGGCGACGCTGCAGGTGCACCCATTGTCGAAGAGCGCTTGCGGAAAGTCAGCACGCTTGCACGCGACGCGGGTGGAGCCGCGAAGCCTTCCGGCGCAGGCGGTGGTGATGTCGCGCTTGCCGTGTTTCGTTCCGAAGAGGATGCGGCGCGCTTTTCTGAGAACGCCAAGGCAGCGGGCATCGAAATCCTGGACGTGCCGTTGGGTGGTCCGGGCGTGCAGGTCGAAGACTAGGTGGAAGACTAGGTCTGCGGTTCGACCGGTCTATTCATTTTTTGGTGGAAGATTCGAAGGGCGCAAGACTCAAGGGCTATGTCTTTTTTCCTTCCAGGTGTGCAGCTCACTCATACGAAGTCGTCATCCGCGAGCCAGTCACGCCGACCGTCGCCCTCGTAGTCCATCCACTCGATGCACCCGACCACGGCCTCGTGTACGGCAACTCGATCGGCAACTTCCCTTTCGCCGATCTCGCGATACGCGTCGGCGAGTTCCGCAACGGCATCACCGCTTGCCCAACCAATAGGCGACGTGATCTCTCCGTGATCCCGCACTGTCGGAAACGCAGCGCCCAACGCATGCACGCGGTCCCTTGGGACAAAGGGGTACGTTGCAATCGCTGGGATCTGCACCTCCAAAGGCTCTTGCGCTTGCAGTGCTCGGTCGCACGCGTCGACGGAGACATCCAGGCGCGACCAGAGGTCTTGCCTCGGACCCAAACCCAGGTCGCGGATGCTCGCGTCGTCTTCAAGCGCAATGCACATCCGCAGGCCGTGCCACAGCAATCCATCGCAACCTCGCGTCCACGAGATGGGGGTCGGACCTGCGTCCGGACGCGTCTTCCACGCAACCAACGCCATGGCGAGCAGGACGGCTTCGTTCGCAAGGATGACCGCCGGACCTTCGAGTTCCACCAGTCGGTGCAAACGACGAGCGCTCCGCCGAAGACGACGCACGGCATTCGCAGGGAGGGGCTCCAGGTTCTCAATCGCACTGCGTAGACGCGCTTCGACCACCGAACGATGTCGGCGTTCGTCTTCGGCGTCGTCGTTCAGTACTTCCGTGTGCTGCAACGCGAGTTGAAATGCGCTCTTCAACGATGCAGCGCTCTGTTCACTTAGGGGTCGTGGTTGTTGTGCTTCGAAGTCCTCGACGACCCACGCGTCCAACAATGCAACAAGCGCCTCCTGTGCCTCGCTCGCTTTCGCTCGGCCGTGCTCCGAAACAACGCTCGCCATCTCGCCGTACGCGTCGACAAAACGAACGATTCGCTCTCTTCGAGCCGGAACCAACGTGTGGGAGAGCACGGGATAGTTCGCACGTGTGTGCTCAAACGGAAGCGCCATGCGCGGGATCTATCGCAGAGTTGATATCCTTGCACGGTGGACGACCCGCCCGAGTGGGAGGGGGAACGAGTCGGCCCCTTCGTCACCATGCGTTCTGACCGGATCTACTTGATGGATTTCGGTGAGACGCCAAGCGACGCCCAGCTCGACGAACACGTCGACGCGTTTACCGCGTGGTGTGACGCCAACAGGGAGCCCGTCGCGGGGGTGGTGCATCTCCGCAAGCTGCTCGTCGGCACCGCAAAGCAACGCAAGCGTATGGCCGAACTCGAGAAGCGTCTGGAGGAACACGATCGCCAGTACATGCGTGCTTGCGGGATCGTCGCACCCAACGCGATGACACGCGGACTCGTGACCGCCGTGTTCTGGCTCAAGCCGCCGATCTATCCCTACAAGTTGTTCTCAACGTTCGACGGCGCGTTGAGCTGGGTCGTCGACACGATGCAACCTAAACCCGGCTCCGCAGCTCCCAGGCCATAACGCTCAACCCGTCACGCTTCACGTCCGGCAAGTAGTCGCCAAACGCGTTGACCTCCACGACGATCGGCTTTGCGCTCAGTCGGTCGAACGCAATGTCGACACCGACGTGATGACAGTCGTAGAGCTTCGCGACGTTGACTGCGGCGTTCATCGCATCCTCCCACTCGCGCGGCGGAATGAACGAACGCAACTGCGACCAACGCAGACGCTGTCCACCCAAGTGCAGGTTGGTCATGGGCCGCTCACTACAGCGACCCATCACAAACGTGGGCCGACCGGCAATCACCAACACACGCAGGTCAAAGCGCTTTCCATTGATCCTCGCGAGATCCACCGCACGCTCGAGATGCACGCCTTGCGCGATGATGTACTCGAAAAGCGCATCGATCGCGGACCGCTCGTGCATCGCGATCAACTCGCGCGCATTCATCCATCGATCACCCTCGCGTCGAACCGTCGTCAGCACCGAGTCGTTCTCGATGTCCCACACTGCGATCCCGGCGCCCGAGTCTCCGAACGCGAGTTTGACGAACGCCTTCTTCCAGCCGCGTTGCTGCACCCCCTCACGAAGTTCGTTCAGCGTGCGAACCGGGAACGACTCGGCAACGGAGATCCCCGCGCCCTTCAAACGCGCATAGGTGAAGCGTTTGTCGAAAAGTTCGACGAGCGTCCGCGTCGGAGTCCACAACCGACACTCTTCAAGCGCCTTGCCGAGGTCGTTGAGGTAACGCGTCCATCCGCGGTGGACCTGCCGCGGTGCGAGTAGCTCGTTGGGGATACGTGCGCGTGGTGGGATGCCATCGGGCTCGCGACCTCGCTCCATCAGCAAACGCTCAACCTCGACGTCGCGTCCCCACGCATCAATGCGCACATCGTCGAACCGCGTTTGAACCAACGCGTCCATCGAGTGCAGCAACGCTGCGTGGTGCAGCACTTGCGGTGCTTCCATGTTCAGCTCCTGGGCCGCCGCCAAGAAGGCGTCGAGTCGTTTCCCAGGATTTGCGATCACCAGCACGTCGTTCGTAGGGTAGTCGGGACAGGTCGTTAGCGTAGACAGGAACGATATGGGGAAAGTTCGTTACACGCTGAAGCATGAACCCGCGTTCGATCAGGACCGGTTTGACGAGCTTTCGTTTGGTCAGGCGCATTGGTGGCTCAAAGTCGATGGGGGCGACTTCGTTCGCTTGCCCAAGAAGATCCGCGGATGTGACGCGTTGAACTTGAGCGTAGATCTCGAGCCTGGTTCGTACTTGCTCGGCGTCGGAACGCGTGACGATGTCCGCGAGACGATCGAAGTGGCCGACGAACAGGTCGAGGTGGAAACGTCCGGTGGCGAAGACGTCACCGGAAAGCGTTTTGTGTTTACCGGTGATCTCGACTGCATGGATCGTGATGCCGCCAAAGAGTTGCTCACCGGGATGGGCGCACGCGTCACCGGATCGGTCAGCGGCAAAACCGACATCTTGGTGGTGGGAAGCGATCCTGGTGCATCCAAGATCGCAAAAGCCAAAGACAAGGGCGTGCAGCAGATAGACGAAGCCGCGTTCAAAGCGATGATTGGACTCAAGTCCACCAAGCGAGTCAGCAAGGGACCGGACACTGCGCAAACCGCAGCGAAACTGCTGGGCTCGCTCAACATGGATGAGAAGACCGAGAAGGCGGTTGCGAAGGTCTCGGCGCCAAAGTGGTTCAAACCCATGGGTCGACACGGTCAGGTGTTGTGGGCGATCGCGCATGGACCGCGAGGCGGCAGCTACAGCGTGCACGTCGACATGCGCCGCAAGAGCTACGGGATGCAGTGCAACTGCAGCGGACGTCGTCCGTGCAAGCACGCGTCCGCGTTGGTGATGCTTGCGGCCAACGACCTGGATGCGATCCCCGAAAAGAAAGCGCCGGCGGGCCACAAGGAAGACGCGAGCGAGCGCTACAATCCTTTTTGGGAGTAAGTGTCTTCGCGGATGAGGTTTTGGACGCTTTATTCTTTTTTAGTGGAAGTTTCGAAGGCGCAAGACTCAAGGGGAGCTGTCATTTTCATGGGTGCCTCGGAGCGGTGACACCCAGAAAAATTTCGGTCACCGTGCTCTTTCGTCGTTCGTCTTCGAATCTTCCACGAAATAATGAATAGACTCAGGCTCAAACCGCCTTCGCAGCTACGAACTCACGCTTTGATCTGCTTCGATCGTTCGGATCGCGTCCGCAACGGCTTGTTTCAACGTCGCCGGGTTGAACGGCTTGTGCAGCACGGGGTTCGTCACGGTCTCCATGAACGAGATGGTCCCCGCCGTGAACACACCTCCGGTCATGAAGACCAAGCGTGGCCGAACACGCTCTGGGAGCTGCGCATAGAGTTCAGCACCTGAGAGCTCAGGCATCATCAGGTCACACAACACCACGTCGTACTCTTCGTGATGACAGCGTTCGACGGCTTCGCGCGCCGATGACGTCGTCTCAACGATGTGGTCGGACAACACGCGCTTGATCGCGCGCAAGATCGCGCGCTCGTCGTCCACAACCAGCACGCGCAGCCCGGTTCGGGCAGCACGCGCAAACGTGCCGCTGGAGTCATCGCGACGCGCCGGTGGCGTGATTGCAGGAAAGCAAACGCGTGCTGTGGTGCCCACGTTCACTTCGCTCTCGATCTCGAGCGTACCGTTCATCGCACCAACCAAGTTTCGACAGATCGAGAGGCCAAGACCGGTGCCAACTCCAATTGGCTTGGTCGTGAAGAATGGCTCAAACACTCGCGCACGTGTTTGCTCCGTCATCCCGGCGCCGTCATCGATGACTTCGATCACGACTTGGTGGTCGGAGTTGCTCACGCGCAACGTCACCGTGTGCTCCTTGTCGCCTTCAGGAATGGCGTGAAGTGCGTTGGTGAGAAGATTCAGCAGCACTTGCACCAACCGACTCTCGTGTCCTTCGATGAACAACCCGGTTTCGTTGACGACATCCAACGTTGCGCGATGCCGCGCCTCGTTTGAGACCATTCGAACCGCGAGCTTCACTGCCGAATCCACATCGATGGGCTCCGCGGAGTCCGACGTGCCTTCGTGCGAAAACGTGCGCAGATCCGCCACCAATGCCTGCACACGCGATGCACCGTCGGCGGCCTCGTCCAGCATCCGATGCGCTTCGGGTGACGCGTCTTTGAACTGAGCGCGAAGCTCCGCCAGGTTCATGGACAGATACGTCAGCGGGTTGTTGATCTCGTGCGCCACACTCGCCGCAACGCTGCCCATTGATGCCATCCGTTCGGCATGAAGCAAACGTGCCGAAGCTTCTTGTCGACGCGTCATCTCGTCACGGAGATCGTCGTTCGCCTTCTGCAGCAGCCGCGACGCAAAACGCTGCTGGCTCACCAAGGCTGCCAGGCCCACCCCGATCGCAGTGATCGCGCTGGTGCGATTGAACAGGCTCTGCATCGCGTGATCTTCGGGCGGGATCAGCGAGGGCATCTCGATCCCCATCGTGGGCGCGAGAAAGAAGCCCAGCGTCAGCAGCAACACCAAGCCCGTGAACACCCAACCTGCGCGCGCGTCAACGACCAGTGCAGCGAGGATCGGAATCACGTAGAGCCAGGCAAAGTTGGGGTCGTAGAAACCGCCGGACGCGACGTTGCTGACGGTGAGCAACACGAGGAGCAGCGATGTTCCGATCCATCCTCCAAGTCGAGCTCGACCGGTGCGACGGATGAGTGCGACCGCGCCAAGACCGCCAACAATCGTGCAGCCCACCGCGATCGACATCCACGGGATGCCCAGCGCCCAGTACTGAAAGACGAAGGGTGTTCCGATCAACACGACGAACGCGATCACGCACGTCACCACACGAATCTGACGGAAGTGTTCCGGACTGATCTCGGCGAGATCGAGTGAGGCGTGAAGGTAGAGTTCTCGTCGCGTCCACCAACGGTTCTGTTCGTGAACGAAACGCCGCGAGGGCGGCATGCGATCATGATGCGGAAACACCACGTCTTCCGCGCACCCCAAGTGGGGCGGCTTTGCTCAATTGAGCAAGGTTTGCGTAGACATCCCGGCTGATTGTGGGGCAGATCGCTGGACTGATCTTTGCGTCGCTGAAATGCCAGGAGGTTCCCATTGAGCAACGTTGAGTTGTCCATTCTTCACGCGCCGAGTTCCAAGCACGGCTACGTCTCCAGCATCGTCGTCACCGACCAAGCGATCGTCGCGATGGGTGGGCTCAGTCGAAACCCACTGGTCCTCGCGTCTTCAGACGGGCAACACGTACACCGACGGTCCACGCCTGAGTACGGTCTGCGTGGCTCGGCGGCATTTGACGACGGTGTCTTCGTCGTCGGTGAGTTCGGCACGATGCTTCACTCGTCCAACGCCGGCGAAGAGTGGGTCGAAGGCAGCGACGACCACTCCGGCTGCCTCTACTCGGCGGTGCAGGTTGGCGACCAGCTCTACGCAAGTGGTGACAACGGTCTCTTGTTGCGCATGGAGTTGGGTTCGTGGGGCACACCGACCGTTGTCGAAACCGGATGCGAGTGTCGGCTTCTCCGCGTCGCACACATCAATGGTGCGCTGTACTTGTTGGGCGGTGACGGATCCCTTCGCAGACGCTCTGCAGAGGGCGGCGCGTTCGAAGTAGTGTTCGAAGGAAGCGCACCGCTTACCGGCTTGGTCGCGACATCCAAGGGCACGCTGATGCTCAGTGGAGATGGCGGACAGCTCTACCGTGCAACGAATGCGGCAGCCTTCGAGGCGATCGAAACAGGCGTGCACGAAGACTTCGAAGGTGTGCATGTGTGGGGCGAACGCGTCCTTGCGCATGGTGGGGGCGGAACGCTGCTCGTCTCAGACGATGACGGGGTGAGCTTTTCCGCGCTCGAGGTTCCCGACGGCATCGGCTCGCGCACCCTCTGGTGCACGGCGGCTTTTGGTGAGGGAGTTGTGATCGGCGGCGACCAAGGACTCTTGCTTTGGTTGCGCGCCGAGGGCGCTGCCAATCCGTGGGCTGACCGCGAGGATCGTTTTGCGCGTGATTACCCACTCGACAGCATCTTCGCAGATGGACCAGACGGTTTTGTCGGCGATCGGCTGCAAGCGTTTATCGAACACGTGAGTCCCAAACGCGAAGAGCAAGAAGTCGAGCAAGACGACCATGAGGAGTACGACGAAGACGAAGAGGACGAAGACGAGGACGAAGGTCACGCGTTCGAAGGAACCGACGCGTGGAAGCGCGACGCGATTGCGAAAGTGACCGGACTGTGGAGTGGTCGCACCGACGAGTACAACGATGTGTGGGGATGTCCAGCACCCGCAGAGCTGGAGCGTTTCGAAGCGATCTGCGCGCACGCCGACCGTTGGAGCACGTTCTACGAACTGCGTTTGGACTGTGCGCTCATAAGTCCTCGCGACGACCAGAACCTGTTCGAACAGCTGATCCTGAACGACCAACTCAACTACCTTGGAACAGGACTTCCGGATGCTTTTGCAGGGACCACCTGTATTGGCAGCCTCGGGAATGGCGACACGTACCACCTGTCGATCCCCGACAAAGAAGATGGCGAGGAACGCTTCGTGTGGTTTTGGGATCACGAACAGCATTGCTTCGACGACGAGTTCAGCGACTCGCTCGATTCACTCGCCTACCTATGCACCTTGGCCCGCTGTGACGAAGATGAGCTCGCTTCGCCAGACGCATCCAAAGCGGGCTACGAAGCGCTTCGCGGTCGCGTAAAGCCCAGTTGGCACTTCTCGATGGACGAGCGGGACGAAGACTTCGAAGCCTTCGACACAGTTCCCGAGAAGCGACGTCCGCTCTTCTACTTTTGGCGCGCTCGCTGGATGATCACGCTCTTTCGGCACGACCACGGTGGAAACCCCGAAAGCGTTCGCGACAACTTTGTCGCCGACTTCAACACGGTCGTGACTGATGAGATCACCCAGGCGCGATTGGAGATTGCGAAGAAGGCGGTTCCGACGGCGCTGTACGCCACATGGCGTGCATACCTCTTCGATGAACCCGAGCTCGAAGCGTACCTGGCCGTTTGCAAGGAACACGCATCACGGCTGGTGCGTGATGCGGGTGCGCTCATCGAAGAGTTGCGCGGTGGACGCAAACAACTCGGCCGCATCCTCGACTGGCCCAAAGTGCTTGAAGGGTTTCGCGCGCTCGACATGGATCCGCGACGCGCCGAAGCACGTGACGCTGAGAAGCAACAACGACTTGCGGAGCTGGCACGCCAGCGCGAAGCCGTTGTCGAGGAAATCTCGAACGCGAACGGTGATGCGCTAGATGCCATCTGTTGGCGCGAAGCCAGCAACGGCGCGCTTCGGAGTGACCTCTATGAAGCGCTTCTCGGACGACCGGAGCTCGCGGAGGCGAAAGCGGCAGCGATGCTGCTTTGGGGGGATGGCTACTCTCGTTGTGGCCAACTCTATCGCGATGAGGAGTACGACGCGTGTCGCGCGATTGCGGCGCACGCGACGCCGGCACTACAGGCTTTGTTGGTGGGCAACCTGGTCGCACCAGCTGAGCGCGACGAGAGCGAAGACTCTCCACCCATTCGCGCGTTTAGTGGTCGCCAGATCGAAGTGATGTTGCACGCGCTGGCCCGCGCCAACCGGTTGGATGCTCGTGCCATCGAGCTGCTTCGCACGGTGTTGGAACCGCAAGAGCAACCTACGTGGCAACAGACGCTGGTCGCCGATGTGTTGGTTGCAGCGGGCGATGAACAGAGCGCCGACGCACTGCATGCATTGTTGAAATCCGCTCCGGCCGAAGGTGGGTTCGAGACACGCATGCACTTCGATGACGAAGCCCAAGTGTTTGCTCGCGCACTCTCACGTCTAGGCACCAAACAACATGCAGACGTGCTTGTGCCGCTCGCCTTGTCCGAAAGCTTGCTCTACACACCGTCGGCAGCAGCACGCGCACTTGGTGTGTTGGATCCAACTCTGGCTGACGAGGCGCTCCTCGCACACGTCGTCGCAAACCCCAATGGCTACAACGACGACATCAGAACCGCGGACGCTTTTGTAGGCTATGGATTGATGGCTGCAGCCCAGCCTGCGGACAAACGCGATGCGCTGGCCAAAGCGCTCGAAGCCGCCGAGCCGATGGGCGACGACAATCCTGTTCCGCTCGCGAAAGCTTACGCACTGTGGCTGATCGAACCGACCGACGCGCGTCGCGATGCTGTTGTCGCTGCGTTGCCACCGGCGGCCGAAGAACGAGCGTACGACGAAGAAGACACGATCAAGTTGCGGCGATGGATCGCCGAGCTGTGTCGTGACCTCCCTCTGGATGCCGAATCTGCGAAGCCGCTTGTTGCGTTCTTGGATCACCACGACGCTGCGCTGAACGCGATCGTTGAAGATGTGTTGAATCGCTTCGGAGTGGCGTTTGAACTTCCAGAAGCAAAGCTGACGTGGCTGGAAGCGTCTCGCATGGATGCGGCCGAGTTGCGTTCGATTCTCCAAGTGGACGTACGCGGAGGTCGGCACCAAGCGGCACGCGCGCTGGTCGATCATCCCGGTACCGAAACGCTCAGCGCATTGGAGGGTGTGCTTGCGGCTGTGACGAAGCGTGCACCCGAGCAAGAGTTGGCCGATGCGGACGAGGAGTTACTTCGAGAAACCGTCCGTGCACTTGCCGTACTCGAGCATGTCCCCGTCGAGCTTTTCGACGCGATGCTCCGGCATTCCAACCGCGACCTGAAGGACCCAATCCTGCGAGACCCTCCGCCCGAACCGAAACTTGCTGATGCGATGCGAGTCGTGGCGGCCGAGAAGTGGGGTTGGCAGGAAGGAACCGCGCGCGAGTGGCTGGAGGAGTACGGCTAGGTCGCCTAGTCTCTGCACCTTGAAGTTCGCGAATCCCCGATATCCCAAGAGCGAACGTTCGCTGTCCGCGTCTGAGCGCGCACAACTCGACGTGCTCGAGGAGCGGTTCACATCCGATTTGGGTGCACGTGATCGACTCGGCCCTGCGAGCTTGCTGCACGAACAATGGGAAGTCTGGGACATTGTTCGAGGCAAGAGCCTCGTTGCGCGGGCATGGTGTGTCGCAGAAGACCTGATCATTTTTGCGGGTGACACTATCGAGGTCGTTGGAACCGCTTTCCAACGCGTCTATCGCGGCGTTGACGACGAGTTCACGGTTGCGCTCGCAACGGCGGCAAAGCCCAAAGCCGGCGCGCTCGCTAGCATCACGTTTCGGTGGCCGTCGTTGGCACGGCGTGCACTTCCGAAGCCGACGCGACCTGTGACCTGGAGCAAGCTCAAACACCAGAACGGTTCTGCGCGCGGAGTGCCATCCGCAGTCAAGCGTCTCGCGTTCGGCAACACACACGAACAGTCGATGGCGTACCAAGAGCTTGTTGACGCACTTGTCTACCCCATCCGCAAGAGTGGGCGTTGGTTCGATTCGAGCGCACCTACGGTCGACTTGTTACTCAGCGCAGTGACGCAAGCGAACGACCCAACGAAACTGCTCTCTCTCAGTGCTGACATTCTCGGCTCGGATCACGCACGCGCGTTCACGTATGGTCCAAGCAACTCAAAGCACGCACGTGCGGCGCGAACCGCTGCACTTCGACACGAGCGCTCGCTCCTATCGTGGTTGACGAGCGCGTCGCCGGGGTTGCGCGCGGGTGCGGCACTGGTCATTGCGTGTCTTGCGGAACTTGAAGACGCTGTCGAGCATCTCTCCAACCAGTGGGAACGCGAGATGGACGAATCCGTCGCAGGAGCCCTCAGCCTCGCGCTCGCCTGTTTCGGAGAAGTCCGAGATTGGCACGATGGAGGTACTGCACTCGCACAACTGCGCGCAGACGCCACATTGGCTTGGGTCGACGCGCCAGACTTAGTCGAACGGTGGTTGGAGTGGGAACCGCATACGACGTTTCCATGGTTCGCGTTTCGACACGCGCCGGGGGAACCCGGACGTGCTGCGCGTGGGCTCGCCGCCTTAGCAGAACATCGCAACGACCACACTGGGCTGGTCGAAACGATCCTCGCAATTGCCGCGAACCTCGATCGTCCTCATTCGGTCCTGGCGGCGTCGGAAGTGCTTCGAACGTACTCCGCGGTGAAACGAAGGCGCGAGCATTGCGTGCCCTATTCGAAGCTCAACCGCGATGAGAGGTCAGTCGCACAACCCCTCGCAAACAGCTGGCTGCTCCCTCGTGGTGGCCACGGTCTACCCGCTGCAGGAACGCCTCGACAACGTTGGGCCGGCGAGCTTCCTCCTGGTGTTCTCGATCAAGGGAAGAAGCCGCTATGGAGCACTCTTGCGCGCAATCGGAAAGGCCAAGCGAAGGAGATTCCGACCGTGGTTCCCAGTCAAGGTCCTGAACGACTTCAAGTCCTTCTCGAACTCGCCGACGGCGTGTACGGAATCGGTCTGCAACTCACCGAGCTCGAGATTGATGAGGAGCTGAAACGCATTTCACCGGATCGCGCGGCCATCAAAGAACTGTTTACGCGTTCTCGGCTGTCTACGCGCACACCATCCAGCACAGCGTTGGCTCTTGCTGTGCTGTCGCTTTCACGACCGCCTTCGGAGTACGCGCCACACGTCGGCATCTTCAACAACGGACGCATCTACGATCGAGTCGCCGAACGGTTCACGCTCAAGGCACGCGAACGCGCGGCACTGCTCATGCTCGACAGCATCACGCCTGAGCGCGCCGAGATCGCCATCGACAAGTTTCACCGCTTTCCAACGACACGCGTAAAAGAACGATTGCGTGAACGAGTCATGCGTTCACAAGCAGTCTCTAGAAAGGCGACGCTTTCGCGAGTTCGCAAGCTCAAGCCAACGAGTTAGAGAACCGGCAAAGCACGTTCGAGAAGTCCTGAACCAAACCGCTTCTTCAATTGCAGATGTGGCATGTGGACGTAGCCAATGTGACAGCCACACGTTTGGTTAGGGCACGTCCGTGGTTGCAGCGCCGCATCCAGTGAACCGTCGTAGAGGTTGCCCAACTTCTCATCCACGAAATGGCACCGTCGTGCGTCGCCTTCACCATTGACGCTCACGACCGTGTGTCCCGCGTCGCACGCGCGTCCGAGGCTCGGGTGGTACTGCGTGTTGATCGCAAAGAGTGGATCGACGCTTTCGAATGCTCCGATGAGCTCCTGGTCGTACGTGCCGTGGGTCGTCTTGGCGGCGTTGACCCACACGTAGATGTCGTCGGGCAATTCGGCTCTCAACGCGCGCGCATGGTCCAGCTGATCGGGCAAACCCACAATGCCCACGCTGATCGACACTCCACGTGCGTGGTAGTCCAACGCGCGTCGAACAAAAGCGTCACGCTTGATCTGCGTCGGATGAAACGTCGCCCAGATCCCCACTCGCTCAGGTCGCGCCGCATCCAGCCAACGTGGGCGCACGCTCAAGTTGGTTTGAATCGCGACCTTCTCAACGTGGTCGAGCCTGCTCAACGTGGCGATTGCACGTTGGTACCAACGATGTGTGAGCGCTTCGCCCCAAGGCGTGAAGAAGATGCCGTAGTTACGGGTCTCAGTCTGTTCGATGTGCGCAGTAAAGCGCTCGAGTTCGCGTCGATCGCGTTCGTGCGCTTCGCGACTCGCTTCGTTCTTCGCAAACGGGCAGTAGCTGCACGCGTAGTTACAGCTGTCGAGCGAACCGCGATACAGAATCCGCAGCACTGTTATTCCGCGGGAGGCGGTCCCCAAAACTCAAGGATGGCGCACTCGGTGATTCCCTTGCTTTGCGCTTCTTGCGTCATGACCTCAACGCGTGATTCCGGCGCCATCGTGGCCAGAGCCTGAAAGAGGTTTCGCGCTTCATCCGACTGAATGTGCTCTTCGATGTAGCGCGCAAGCACACGTGCTTTGTCTTCAGCAGGCGCATCGGCGACACCCGAGTCGGTGACGGAGCTGTTGCAGATCATCTCGAGATCGCCAGCGTAGAGATCGACGACCTCCGCCGGTTCCTCGTCCGAGACCTCTGCGGTGTCTGTTGTTTCGGCAGGCGTTTCATCACCCGCTGTCGACTCCGACTCCGCATCGCCGCCGCCACAACCAAGCACCACCACAAACGCAAGCATCCACTTCATGCGCGCGACGCTACGCCATGACGAACTCGTTGTCATCGCAGTTCGAAATCCTGCATTCGACGTCGAACTTGAGGGGCATAGAGCCAGGGACCCAACGCGTCCGAGTATGCAAACCCCTCAGGCAAGAGTTGAACGTGCGACTCGTCAAACTGGATCCACGGCGTGTCGGTAAGCGCGCGGAGTTCCGCAAGATCGTCGAGTGCATCGGTTCCGAACCGTGCGTGGTAGCGCGCGAGATCCAGGCCTTCGTACCAAAGTAACGATTGGATCACGAAGCGACGGCGCTGGTCTTCGTCACCGACTACCGCGCCGTAGCGAACGTAGCGAAAGTCGGTTTGCTCGATGTACTGTGTGATGATCTCGCGCACCGCAGGACCCGTCACCGCGTAGTCAAAACTGTAGTGCAGGTTGCGCGTGTACGAGCGCGCTCCCGGACCCAGCCCAATCATTCCGTCTTCTTGGCAGCGGTACGGCGGGAGGTCTCCTTGCGACGCGTCAGCCCGGCGAAAACAACGCATGGAACGTTGGACATACCCCGCTTGGAGCAGTCGCTCGCGTCCGTGCAGGTAGAGCGACAAACGGTGTTCGTCCCAAGGATCGAGGTGTTTCGACGCAGGTTCGGGTCCGTACGGACTACGTCCCCGGTCGGACTTCTTGGATCTCCCTAGTCCGGTCAGAGGGCGAACGTAGAGTGGATAGAGAAAGATCTCTTCCGGTTTCCAGGTCAACGCGGCATCGATCGAGGTGTCGAGGGTCTGACGCGTCTGGTCCTGCACGCCGTAGATCAAATCGATGTTGAGTTCGAACGGGTGCGCCCGGATTCGGTCGAGTGCGCCTTCCACAACTGTGCGTTTCTGTGCGCGACCCAAGCGTCGCACTTCGTCATCCAGAAACGACTGCACACCAATGCTCACACGCGTGACTTGGTTGTCGGCCAACACCTGCAACCGTTCGGCGCTCGCGGTCTCAGGTGAACTCTCGACCGACGTTGGAATGCCGGCTTGCGCACCCAGCATTCGTGCAAGACCAAACACGCGTCGAAGCTGGTCTGGCTCAAGGTACGTTGGGGTTCCACCACCGATCGCCATTCGCGCGAAACCGAGTTCACCAAGTTCTTCACGCACCACTTCCGCTTGCCGCTCAAGCGCGTCGAGAAACGACGTTGTTCGCTCTTGGCGTTGCTTGGGTCGAGCCTCGGTGAAGAGGTTGCAGAACCCGCAGCGCATTTCGCAAAACGGAACGTGCAGGTAGAGGAAGAGCGAGTCGCGTGGTTCGCCGTTCCACACGTCTGCCAAGGGTTGGGCGTCCAGTTCGCGATACGCGGTCTTATGCGGATACGAGTACGCGTATCCGGCGAAAGGAGTTTCCAACCACGCGCGAAGTTCCGTGTTCATCGGGAACCGCTCATCGAATCACTCCTTCGGCATACGGAACAGTCCACACAACATCGTGTCCGATTCGATGTCCGAAGTAGCCGTCTTCGCCGTACGCGGTACCGTGGTCGGAGCACACGATACCGAACACCGATCGATCGACGAACGCGTCGAGCAACGCGTTGAGCTGCGAGTCCACGTATCGAAGCGCTGCAGCGTGAGATTCGATGTCGTCTTCGGTTTGCCCTTCGACGTAGAAGCAGTTGGGCTGGTGAAGCGACGCCACGTTGATGAATACGAACACGCGGCCCTCAATCTCTCCCAGCCGTTGAGAGAGTCGGTCGATTTGACGTGCAAACCCATCGCGTTCGGTCACGCGAAACTCCGGTTCAAAGTGCACCTCGTCGAAACTGGCGGTGAGGTTTGCACCCAAGGGCGTTTGCGGATTGAAGAAGCCCACACCCCCCAAACAGATCGTGCGATAGCCAAGCTTGCTGAACCCGCAGACGATGTCGCTTGAATCGAACACGGTCGTGCTGGGTGTGGTTGTTTCACTGCCTGCAAACCGAATCGCAAAACGTCGTGGGTGCTTGCCCGGCGCAACGGGGGTTGGCAGAAACCCACCAAAGAACGCCAAGTGCGACGCGTAGGTGAAGCTTGCTGGCGCATGACGCTTTTCCCAACCTGCAGGGAAGAGCCGCTGGAAGTTGGGCAGCTCGCCGGCATGAAACAACCGATCGGCCACGTCGAAACGCAGCGTGTCGAGCGTCATGAAAAGTACGTCGCGCCCTTGGTGCACGAGCGGACCCTACTTCTGAGCTGCACCAAGGGGAAGAGCCCAGCGCACTCGCACGGAACCGCCGAAAGGGTCGAAGCGAAGTTGGCCGAGTGCCGTGCTCAAGCAGGTGGTGTTGGCGTGCATGGCGGGTTCCCCATCGATCGTGAACGTGTCGACCGCACCGCGTGCACCATCGATGTTGGCATCGATGTAAAGCGTGCCCGTTGCACCCTCGTTCACACACGCACGCAACTGGGGCTCGATGTGGTTGAACCCCTCCTGAAGATCATCGCGTGAGGGTGGTCCAGGATCCTCGGTCGGCGGTGCCTGCGCATTCGCTGGCGCTGCGACCGGAGTCGTTTGTTGCATCGGTGGCGGTGCTTCGCGGCACACGCTGAGTCCTCGTCGTCGCGCACGGTCCCGTCGTCGACGGCTACCACTCCCGCTGCTTAAACCGCTTCCACCGCCACTTGCGGCAGCCACGACAAACACCGCGAGCAGAAGAACACCGACCGTGAGCGCGCCAAACGCCTTGCCCACCGCGCGACCACGCGCCCGTCGGCACTCTTGTTCTTGAGTGCTTCCCGTGGCGCAGCTGTAGCTGCTCGTGATCAGAATGCCGGCGAGCGCAATGCTCAACCAGCCACGCTTCCTCCCCATACGCATCCTCAACGCAGCCTCGACCAGAATATTCGCTCGCTTCGAGCGTGCAATCTCTCTAGATCAACAGAGTGGAGTCCCAGCTTCCTGGTTTGCATCGTGATTCGCTTGCCGAGCGTCAGGTTCGCATCGCCAACGCGTTGGGCATCTCCGAAACCGAGCTGCTTGCCGAGCTCGATTGTGGCGGGTTGAGTCAAGCTGAAGCCGATCGCCTGATCGAAAACGTGGTCGGGACGTACGCGCTGCCACTCGCCTTCGCGACCAACTTCGTCATCGACGGCCATCCGGTATTGGTACCGATGGCGATCGAGGAACCTTCCGTCGTCGCCGCGGCATCCAGTGCAGCGAAGAGGATTGGCGGGTTCATCACCGAAGCCGATCCGCCCATCGCGGTCGCGCAGGTGTACCTCGAAGGAGCTTCTGGAACGTTGGATGAAGTCGCTGAAGCGCGAGTCCGAGCCGAAGCGAACCGTGTTGTTCCAGGAATTGTCGAACGCGGTGGCGGCGTTCGAGGCATCCACGTCGATCCCGTCGGCGACACGCTACGCGTGCACATCGAACTCGATGTCTGCGATGCGATGGGAGCGAACTTGGCCGATACCGTGGCTGAGGCAACAGCGCCTTTGCTCGAGCGAGCGCTTGGAGGGCGTGCACTTCTTCGCATCCTGACCAATCTCAATCTTGAACGCCGCGTTCGTGTTCGTTGCCGTACGTTGATCGAACGCGATGTCGCTGAACGCATCGTGCGCGCAACAGCGATCGCTGAACGCGACCCACGCCGCGCGGCCACGCACAACAAAGGCGTACTCAATGGGGTCGATGCAGTCGCTGTGGCAACGGGAAACGACTGGCGCGCGATCGAGGCAGGTGCACACGCCTATGCCGCGCTTGATGGGTACGGATCCCTGACGCGTTGGGAGATGGATGGCGCTGCACTGGTGGGTTTCCTGGAGATGCCTTTGGCGATGGGAATCGTGGGCGGCACCATCCGCGCACATCGCGCTGCACGGTTCGCAATCGCAGCCACGGGAGTGAAGCGCGGTGTCGATTTGGCGCGTGTTGCCGCGTGTGCTGGGCTTGCGACCAACTTTGCGGCTTTGCGCGCGTTGGTGACCGACGGGATCCAAGCCGGGCACATGCCGCTCCAAGAGCGTAGCCGCTAGCCCTGCTCCGTTGAGTGGTCGTTGAACAATCCGTTCCGCGGCAGCTTATGGAATCCGACCCTAGCTCTGATCCATGGACGAAGATCCTCGTCCCCTCGTATGGGTTTCAGGCAAGTCGCGCGTGGGCAAATCCACCATCGCATGTGGCTTAGCAACGGCTTTGGCGACTCGTTTCCCCACGACGCTGATCCAGATTTATCGCGGTCACGGCGAGACACCAACCTCTGTCGAACGTTGGATCCTCGATCCAGAGCGATGCGTTGACCAAGTTAGCCGTGAGGTGTTCGGCGACCGTCTTGCACGCCGCATCCTCGCCACGCACGCCGACACGTTGCGCGCGTTCGCGGTGCTTCAGTATATCCACCGTCGGGTGCATCCCGAGCGTCGCGTTGTGGTTGATGTGGAGACGTCACGGGTGCTCGGTTGGCTTCGCGCCGTTCGTGCGCTTCGTGAAGGCGCAGGTCTTGCTCCAGACATGGTGCGTTCTCTCGAGCAAACTTTGTTTGGTTCACACGACACTGAGCTCTGGGTGGTGACCCGACCCGACGAAGCCACGATTCAGGACACGCGCAGCTGGCTTCGTGCTGTACGTCGTGAACGTACGCTCCCCACGCGTCTGGTGGTCAACGCACTCGCAGCCGAACAAGACCTTCCACGTGTTGCGGCGCGCTTCCAAGAGTCCTCGTTGGCCACACTCGCGCGCACGAAACTCCCGGCGACATCGGTTCCCGTGTTGAACAACCTCAGTTCGGAGTCGGTCTCCCGCCACCTGGTCGTCCCGACGAGCGCCGCGGCCGAGTAGCTACGTCGCGCGGACCGTTCCGCCTTCGACATGAAAGTCGCGGCGGTCTTTCTCCAGCAGGATGAACTCGGGGTGCGTCGTGGTCAGAAACACCTGACCGCCCAGTTTCGACAAGAGTTCGAACAAGCGTCGGTTACGCGAACGATCCAGTTCACTCGACACATCGTCCAAAAGAAGGATCGGAACACGCCCAATCCGCGAAGCGAGCACATCCAACTCGGCAACTTTGAGTGCCAACACAATCGCGCGATGCTGCCCCTGCGATGCGTGGTGCTTCGCTTTGACGCTACGCACTCGAAGCGAGAGGTCGTCGCCGTGCGGACCTTCAGCGGTAAACCCGCGCGCACGATCTTTGTCGTAGCTCGCCCGGAGTTTCTGCAGGATCACATCGGGGTCGGGTTCCACACGCGGCGCGTAGCGAACTTCCAGCGGCAACTCGACACCGGCGACCTCGGCGAACGCCTTTTCGGTCCGCGGCGCCAAGTCCTCGATCAATCGCGCACGCGTTTGGCCGATGATCGCGCCCGCCTGCGACAGGATCGAGTCGTACGCGGTCACGCTGCGACGATCGATGTCGTCTTTCTTGAGCAACCGGTTCCGACTTCGAAGCGCCTTGGTATAGCTGCTCAACGTCGAACCATAGGTCGCGTCCATCTGTTCGAGGATCCGATCCAAAAAGGTTCGTCGCGGTTCAGGCGACCCCATCGCGAGCGTCAGGTCGCCCGGGTGAAAAAGCACCATCTGGATCGCGCCGTGCCAGGTCGCGATGCTTCGCGGCCGCTTGCCGTCGAGCTGTAGTTTGCGCGCTTTGTCGCGATCCAGCGCGACACGAAAGATGCGCGGTGCCACATCGCCACTAATCTTGGCCGAGAGCGCCGCTTGTGTTTCGTCGAGTTGGATCAAGTCGTCGGTTTTCGCACCGCGAAACGAACGCAACGAACCAAGGTAGTGAATCGCCTCGAGCAGGTTCGACTTTCCCGCTCCGTTGTCACCGTGAATGACATTGAAGTGCGGGCCAGGATCGAGACGCTCCGTCGTAAGGTTGCGGAACCCCTTCATCACCAAGCGCTCGACTCGCGAGGGCGTCACGTGCTGCACGCTACTCGCCGCAAGCCGAAATCCGCATCGCTTTTTCAGACTGCATTGGTCGGGAAGTGATTTCGGCTAGAGGATTGGGGTTCATGGGTTTTTGAGACGGTGGTAGTGGTCTCGTATGCGTGTGCTGCTGCTTTTTGTGCTGGGTTGTGGGCCGGCGATCCAGCCGGCAGCGTCCAGCTCCGCGTCGAGCTCGGCAGTCGAACCGCCGATTGAAACCACTGAAGAACCGCGCTGGCACGTGCACCTGGGCGGCGACGCAGAAGGAACGCGCGTCGGTCCGGGCGACATCGTCACGATCGAGGGCGAACACAACGCTCGCTTTGTTCCCACCGAACGCACGGAGGTTCCGATGGGGCCGTCCGACGCCTATCGCGGTCGCTTCGTGGGGACGGAGTTGGAGTTCACGATCTCCAGTGCACCTGGGGATGCGTTGTGTCCTGGAACGCCCACGCAAGTCACATGGGATGGCGGCTCGACAACCATCGACGCCCCGATCGTGCGCGAAGAAGGTCGTGGCGTGGCCGGAATGATCCTCGTCGCTGGCGAGCAGTGGCTCTTGCTCAAGTGGCAAACCGGTTGGCGCGTGGTCACCTGGGAAGGCGAAGAGCTTGCGACCCTCGATGTCGCACCCACCGAAGATTGCGACTGCTGCGAGTAAGATCCTATCGCGTCAGAAAGCGCACTGCGTCGGCCATCGAATCGCGCAGTCGATCGATCAGCACTTCACGCGGCAGCTCGCGATCCTCAGGTAGCGCCATCACGCACGTCGCATCCGCACGCAACCCCGGGTCGGGACTCGCCAGCTCCGCAATCCGCTGCGCAAGTTCGCGCGCTTCCGGTAGATCGGGACCACTGGCTGCGGCCAGAAGCCTCAAACGCTGTCCGATCGTGTGCTTTGCTGCGTAGTCATCCACCGCGCGGTATGCCGCGGTCGCGTCACCCGACACCAGCGCTTCGATCGCATCGATATGCGCTTCGTCGTCCGAGGGAATCCGCCGACGCATCGCGTACACCTGCGACACATCCGGACGATTGTGATCGTCAGTCATGCCCAACGCGGCAACGGCCAAGCGTCGAAGCGGTTCGGCATGTTCGGCCTCTTCCTCGATCGCGGCAGACGCCAGCGTCGTCGCAGCGCGCTCGCGACCGGTCGCCAAACACACTGCAGCAAGCGCGGCGTAGGGATGCAGCTCCGACGTCGCGCGCAACAACTGTGCGGCGCGAAGATCCAACACCAGCATCGCCACCACATCCACGCAGCGTTCGCACGTCGCCAAGTGCCCTTCGGCCCGCGTCCGTTCCGCACCTTTCATCGATCCGTCGATGAAAGCAGCGATTCCGATCGGTTTTTCCAGGGGACCGGGCGTACGCACTTTCAACTCCACCAGTGCACGTTCACGCATCTTCTTCCACGTCGCTTCGATCACTGTGCGCGTGCGTCGAAAGGCGCCGTCCTCTTCCGTACGCAACGCCATGCGCACGCGTTCGGACAACCCTTCGCAGTTCAAAAGGTAGCGCCACACCACTTCGGCATCGGTTGCGGACTGTGCCTGCGCCAATCGTTTCGCCACGCGCGCAAGGTCTTCGGACACGGCCAACTGAGGTTGTCCCAACGTCGCAGCGATGTGCTGCAGCGAGAGACCGCGTTGTCGCAGACGGACCATCGCCGAAGCACGCGGCGAGAGACGATCGAGAACTTCGGCAATACGCGTCGCAGGTTTCTCACCGACTTCTTCGGTACGCGTGTCGGAGGTAATCCGGGGCGCGTGTTTCATCGGTGACGCGATCGGAGTCTCGTCCATGGCGAACGCTTCGGCTTCGGTTCGGGCCAGAACCGACAGATACGCAGAGAGGTTCGAGCCTTCCCAAACGCGCAGTGGGCCGCCTTCGTTGCGCCGCAACATGGCCCAAACCCGCGCGCTCGCATGCTTGGCTTCGGTCAGGATCTCGGGATGCGAACGCCGCTCGTCGAGCACACGAAGCGTCACCAAGTGCATCTGACGTTCAAATCGCCCGCGCAGCTGGGTCCACGCGTCGTCGTCGTTTGCGCCGCATCGAGCCGCCAAGTCGGCGTCATCCCCCACGGGCCCAGTTTAGCAAGGACCGAAAGTCAACGATTTCAGGAGCTTGGTTGACACGAGGGGGAGCGATCGGTGTACGTTCCACGCGCGAAAGCATGAGCGAACGCATCGGGAATTGCCGGGTCGTCAAAGAGATCGGCAGCGGTGGCATGGCAGTGGTCTACAAGGCCATCCAAGAGCCGCTGGGCCGCGTCGTGGCGATCAAGGCACTCAAGCCCTCGATCGCGATGGACAGCCAGTTCGCCAAGCGCTTCGAGCGCGAAGCGCACTTCATGGCGTCGCTGCAGCACGAAAACATTCTGCACGTCATCGACTTCATCAAAGACGGCCGCTCCATGTACATCATCATGGAGTACGTCGAGGGGATCGATCTCTACGACTTGCTCGAGCAGTCGCCAACGCTTCCTTCCGAAGTCGCTTCAATCATTGCACTCCAGGTGTCGCGTGCACTCGACTACGCGCACTTCCGCGGAATCATCCACCGCGACATCAAGCCCGCGAACATCATGATCTCGAAGCAGGGCGAAGTGAAGCTCATGGACTTCGGGATCGCGCGCGACGAAACGCTCAGCGATCTGACAGAGACAGGCACAGGACTCGGCACGCCAAGTTACATGAGTCCCGAGCAGATCCTCGGCGACAAGCTCGACTTCCGCTCCGACCTCTTCAGCGTCGGCATCGTGCTCTACCAAATGGTGACGGGACAAAAGCCCTTCATCGAAGATGAGCAACGCACGGTGATGCAAAAGATCCGACTCGACCGCTACGTCGGACCGCGCAAACTCAATAGCTCGGTACCTCGGCAACTCGAGCGAATCCTTGGTCGTTGCATGGAGAAAATGCCGGCCAACCGTTACCCCACGACGCAGGCGCTCATCGACGACTTGATGGAGTTCCTCTCCCCGCGCGTACCGATGAACTACTCGGCGCGCCTGGTCATGTACTTGCGCGATGTGGGTGTGTTGACCGACAGCCAGGCGGATGAACTGCTGGCTGCAGGTGCACCACGCAACGCACGACGTGGACTGAAGGATCGGCGACTGGTTCAACACACCGCGGTGGTGAGCGGCTTGCTCTTTGCGGGAATCGTGGGTGCCGGCGGAGTGATTCAAGCGTCGTCGGGTGGACTCGATGAGATCACCACCAGTCTTCGCGGCGAAAGCAGCACGCGCGTGGTTCCCGAACAAGCCGGCTACTTACGCGTCGTGGTCGACCCTTGGGCGGATGTGTATATCGATGGGCAAAAGGTGATGACCACGCCGAGTGCTCAACCAATCGCGCTCACACCTGGACTGCACTACGTGCGCTTGGTCAATCCGTATTACCAAGAAGCCCGACGCGAGATTGAGATCGAGACCGGCGAGACCCAAATGGTCGAAGTCGAACTTGAGCCGCTTCACGATTTGGAAGGCGACGACGAGGAGGACGAGGAGTGAGAGTTCTTCTCGCACTCGTTGTTCTGCAGCTCGGCATGTCGACCACTGCCGCAGACCGCGGGTATCAGCACGTGGTTCGCGAAGGCGAAACGTTGGCTTCGATCGCCGAGCGTTACTACGGCGATCCGCGACGCGAGAACGTCTTGGTCACCGAAAACGGTCTCACCGCTCAAGGTGGCGCGCCGATTGAAGTGGGTCTTCGCTTGCAGATTCCGTTCGTGAGCTATCACCGCGTACAGCCCGGTGAGACCTGGGCCGAGCTCGCACTGCAGTTCTACGGCGATGCTCGTCGCGCGTTTCTGTTGATGGAGGCCAACTCGGGCAACTCCAACGAACAGCCGGACGAGGGTGCGGAGTTGCTCATCCCCTATCCGCTTCGCCATGTGTCATCGCCCACCGACACGGTACCGCGCATTGCCAACCGGTACTTCGGTGGCGGCGTTGAGCACTCACGCCGACTGCGTCGGTTCAACAACATGCGTTTCAACCGCGTCGACCGTGGTCAGATCATTTTGATTCCCCTCGCGGACCTGGTGTTGAGCGACGAAGGTCGCGGCATCATCCAAGAGGAAACAGGGAGCTCACCGCCCGCCGGTGAAGTTCGCCAGCTTCAAGCGCGCATCGACGAGCAGCTTCCCGAACTGCATGAGCATCTGCGCCGCGGTCGGTTCACCGAGGCGGTTGGACTCGGAAACCGTCTGCTCGGTGCGGACGTGCTGACCGGCAACCAGATCGTGACCATTCAGCGCGACCTCGGAACGGCATATGTCGCGTTGGGTCGGATTGACCTGGCGACCGCAGCGTTCCGTGAAGCACTGACGCGCCAACCCGATCTGGTCATGGATTCGGTTCGAACCTCACCGCGCGTGATGCGGGCATTCGAGCGGGCGAAAGAGCAGCTCGAAGAAGCCGAAGCCGCCGAAGACGAAGACGCGGGCGTTGCAGACGCCGGCGATCCAGACGCGGGATGAACACATGATTCGCTGGACAGGTATTCTTTTGTTTGTTGCGCTGGCATGCGGTGACGACGACGGAAGTCCCATGGACGCGGGTGGCACGGACAGTGACCCGGCTGGAGACTACTTCTGCGATGAGACGGGATGTTTCACGTGTCTCGACGGCGAATGCACCGAGGTTCCCCCGCCAGAACGAACCACGTGTAGTGGGGACTCCGAATGTTCCGAAGCAGTCTGCACAGACCTTGGATGCACCGCTGAGTGCGTGGCTGATTTCTCATGCGCTCAAGGCACCGTCTGTCGTGACGGACTTTGTGTTGGCCCCACCGAGCCAGATCCAACACCCCGTCCTTAGATGCAGCCGCCAAAGGGCAAGCACCACTCGGCGCTTCCTTCGAGCGTTTGCCCCGGTGGCAACACCAAGAGCAAGTAGGTCTGCGCACTCACGATGCGACCATCGCTTCGCTTGACGTTGTAGCGCCACTCGTAACCGCGAGCACAACCGCGCGGCGTCGCTTCACCCGCAAACTCGAAACGAACTTCGAAACCCATCAGGGTTCGTCCCACGACACCGCGGAACGCTTGGTTCTCCGCATCAAGAATCGCGACGTTCTCCATCGGCTCAGCAAACGTAGCCACCGACTCGGTGAAGAACGTCATCGCCGTATCGCCCGCTTCATCGGGCGCGCCCAACGACTGAAACGCGCCTTCGTAATCCTCACCGCTGCCGCGTATCGAAACCGTCAGTGGGACCTGCACGGCGCCCACGTCGCTCTCGCGAAGGATCAGCACGGTGTCACGGTTCGGAGATGCACCGTCCACGGGATTGAACCCGAGCAGCACTTCCGCGTAGTCGCTGAACCCATCGGCGTCGGTGTCGTCGAGGGTGGGATTCAGACCGCGCTCGATCTCGGTGGCGTCACACACGCCATCGTTGTCGGTGTCTGCGTTGGCGGGAACATCCGGCGGCGGATCGCCATCAAAGCGTCCTGCATCGATACGCGGCGTGACACCGGAGTCGTCGCCGCAGGCCATTGCGAACACGAGGACCGCCAGCAGAGTTCGCATAACCCAAGCCTCGCCAGTCAAACGCCGCACGTCAACGATCCGCTTCGTGTTCCGCCTCGGAAACTTCGACATCGGTGTGTTCCGGAATCGCAGCGCGTTGCACTTCGTCGATCTCGACGCGCGCACGAACGGGTTTTCGAAGCGCGGCTTGGGCGTCGAGCAAGGTTCGGTACACCCGTCGCACATCGTCCGCGATTTCCAGCACCGTTGCTTTTGAGCCACTAGCCTGAAACCCGAACGGCACTTTGCCGATGGTGATGCGTCCTGAACCATCGCTTCGTTCGGTCAGTGAGAGCTCGTCGAGACGGTCGAGCTGGAGTGCTCTGAGCTTGCCGCGCTCCAAGACCAAGAGACGCTCGTTGGTGATCGCGTAGAGCGTCTCGCGACGTTTGTACATGTCCCAGAGAAACCGACCTGCGATCAGATACAAACCGACCGCGACGAAGGGCAGACCAAAGCACGCAAAGATCGAGGGCGCGCCCATCGTCAGCGCCATCACTTCCCAGAAGATCGCGAACCCACCCCACACCAGCGAAAAGGGAATCAAGATCGCATCGGCAGCACGAAACACAATTCCCTGGCGTGCGCGTTCGATCCACAAGGGCACTTCGTCGGGACCGAGGTAAGGCTCGATCGCCGCTTCAAGAGGATCTTCCTCTGGACGTGCATCCTGTCGATACGCCACGTCCGGAATCTACTATGCTGCGCGCGTGGAGGACCTGCAGCGCATCCTCGATCTCACCTGCAAAGAGCTCGAGGCGGACGACGCACGTTTGGAGTTGGGTGGCCGCGAACCCGGAGACGACGCGGTCTGGTGTCGCTTGCCTGACGGGATGCACCGGATTGTTGTGATCTTCGACGGTGAGCTGCCCGCGAGTGTGGAAGCGCTCCGCGATCGTTTGAAGTTAGTGGTCGGTGGGTTTTCGAGCAGCTTTGGTTCAGTTCGCCCTCCTCGTCCCCCGTCGAACCCACGGCGTTCATTGGACGATGCGTTGGATGTTCTCGCCAACCAAACCGGTGCGCGCGAAGTTCTGGTCGTCGACGAAACCTCACCGATGGTGTGGGGTTCATCGCTGGGCGAAGAGTGGCCCGAGAATGTGCACGATGCGGCGCGGGCGGTGGAAGCTGCGGAGTTGGCGCGCAACGCTGGGATCGATTTGGCGGCGCACCTTGCGGGTGAGGCGTCTGAAAAACTGCCCGATGAACTCGCGCGTTTGATTCCCGAACTTCTTGCTTCCGCAGAAGGCGTCACGCGGGACACCCAAACGTGGAACCAACTCTTGCAAACGTTCGCGTGCGTGACTGCGTTGCGCGACAAAGCGGATGGCACCGGGATCTCGCGGTGGGCCGAGCACGAACCGGGTCGATCGTTTCTCGCGCGTGGCTTTGGTGGGATCTACTGGCTCGTGTTGGTGTTCGACGATCCCAGCTTCTCGGAGCTGCACGTCGAAGCCGCGACCATTCACGCAGCACCCTGGATCGAACGCCTGGTGACGTCGTTGCCACCGGTGGATCCCGATGGCGGTCCGGGCGCACGCGTCGTGAAGCTACGTCGACTTCGTCCCGTTTAGCCACTTCGAGCGCCACCCTCCGCTCGAGCACTTCGCCACGAGCCTAGTCGGAAGCTCGCCCTCGATTTTCGTGCGGCGGACCCACAGCTTTTCTAGCGCGGGTAGTTTCCCGAGCGGCTTCCAGGTGTCGATCGGTGTCGACTCGATGTCCAAGTGCTGCAAGCGCGTGAACTTCGCGAGCGCATCGAGAATGTCCAAACGACTTCGACGGATCTCGAGCTCGAACAAGTTCGGAGCCCGCTGAGTTGCAAGTTTGGAGGTTATCGAACGCCCGCGTGGACATTTCTATCCTGCTCCAGCACAACGCACATCACGAGGTGCGTGGCACCTTGAGTGATTTGGTCACGGATACGGTAATCGCGTAGCGATCAGAGCCCCAGAGAGATCTTCGGGACCGATCCCCACCATGGCGCGTAGGAGAGCCCGCGTCCATCCGCACGGACCCCCAGCGAGCGACGAAGCCTCCCTCGTCTTCTTCCAGTTGAGCTCCCGAGACGACGGCGCGCGCCCGTTCGAGGATCGTCGCGCTCTGGTTGCGGTAGTGGAGACTCCCAAAGGCTGAGATCTCGCCCGGCATGACCTCGACGAGGCTGCGTTCGCCGTATGGTTCGATTGGCCTGAGCGCCTCGTAGACGACCGCGAGCTCTGGCATGTCCCGCACTGCGCGCCGCGCGGCCGCGCCGTTCGCCACCTCCATGGAGACGCTCACGACGCCGATCACGGTCTCCCGGGGCCGCAGCTCGACGAAACCGCGCGCCAACTTGAAGGTGCGGGTGCGCCATCCTTCCCTGTCCCACTTGACCTCGATCATCCTCTTCGCGAGGCACCAGTCACGGCGGGACGTTGCGTCGCCCATGTCGCGATGGCCGATCTGGACCACGGTGTACGCCCGGGAGTCACGGTCCTGGTGCCAGGCCATTCGTTGGCTGTGCTCGCTGATAGCGGACACCGAGGAGAGTAGGGGCACCAGCGCCGCGAGGTCCGGGCCGACGACATCCCGGGCGAAGTCGACAAAGAGCGCGTCGGTCATCCACGGAACTAGCACAGCTCCGTCGTCCGCCTACTCGCATTTGACCCCGCCTGATCGAGGCGTTGGCCTCGCGACGGCATCCACCACGCGAAGTTTACCCGCGTCGACTCGCTTCACGTGGTGTCGCCGGATGTGGGACCTGGTCCGGACACCGAGGTGCGTTGTGATGCGTTTGGCCACGATGCGCCATTGGCGATCCGAGCGACATCAGGCGCGAGGGACGCGAGTGCCGACGGAGTTGGCGAACGACGCCAGGTGTGTAGTGAACGCGCTCGGCACCGACCTCGGATCGCAGGCGGTCGAAGTACGGACCTGTGTGGTCCCGAATGCGAGTAGCCGGCGGTGGAGCTGGCCCTAACATCACCTCCGTGGCGCCCTTCTCTTCGAGAGCCCTGGAGCGCGAACTCGGATCCCCGTTTCCGGTACGCTCGAGTCAGGCCCTGTTCGATCTCGCGGTGACGGCTTCTCGTCTCGGCCCGTGCGTGGACAACGGTCGACTTGGCGCCCGAGGCTACGGGTTCGCCATCGGCAACTCCCTGGAGTCCAGCCTTTATCGGAGCAGAGGAGCGGGCCTGGCAAACCCAAGTCTTGCCCTCCGAAGGGACCCATACACGACTCTCGCACGGGTCATCACTGTCTGCGACGGTTGGCTGCACGTTGGTGACTATGACGATGAACTCTTCGACGTCTGCTTGTTCGTCGTATCCCCTGATGGAGGCCAGGACATATGCTCGTTCTACGCCGGTCCATCGGGGCTCGCGGTAGGCGAGGGGTACCAGCTCCGCCATCCGCTACACGTAGATGCATGCGACGAATGGAGTTCGCGGCGCGAACTCCAGCGTGTTGGGACCGAGGTCGCGGACGCGTTGATTGAGGCCCTCGAGTCGGTCGAGCCGGCCAGCCTCTCGCGGAGCGTGAAGAGTGATCTCGGCGAACACCGTGCGGCCGATGAAGTTACCAGGCATCGACTGCCGCTCGAAAGTCGTACGGTCGAACGCGTGCTCGACGATGTTCAGCGTCGGGTATCGTCGAGCGTCCATGGCAATGAGGCCATGCAGCACGTCAGCACCCTCTATTCGGTTCTCAACCACCAAAGCGAAGAAGCAGATGAGGCGCACGCCGGATGGGCGAGAGAACTCGCCGGCGCGATCTGGCCGCCTGCGATGGAGTTTGCGCTTCAGGCGTACGACAGACTCGCCGATGAGTCGTTCCTATTTCCGGACGAGCTCGACCGGGTAGCCCCTATCCTCCCCTATCCCCCCGTAGCGCTACCTGGGCTGGAAACGAAGCAGGAAGCTCTCCGCGAGGGCTGGGAAGCAGCGCTCGGCCGGAGATTCCGCACCCATCCATTCCAGCGCTAACCATGGGGTGGGACGCAGAAATCTTCGTGTTCGATGCCGACCGCTACAAGAGGGACGTAGTCCCGGCGTTGGTAGCGACGCTCCAGACGGGGGTGCTCGACGTCAGCCTGGAAGGCGCGTGGGCGAAAGTCGGGGTTGGGCGGCGGCCGTCTCTCGGGCTTGCCGATCTCCGGCGAGACTGCTCCCTGCTCAGTGCCACGGACCTCGGCTGCGAGAGCGTGGTTGGCGAGCCCCGAGATGGTTGGCGAGTGCGTGCTTGTCGGTCGAACAACTGTCCAAGCCGAACCACCTGTCCGTTTCATCGCGGAAACTCATTTCATTGGCTTCGTGCGGTCGATGTGAGACGACAGTTGATGGCGGAGGACTTCCACTGGCTGCTTCAGGCGGCGCTGAACGATTGCCTCGGCCGCTGCCTGTTCGTTGGGAGAAGTTTCGTGCCAAGCCGCTATCGGGACTCGACCATGGGCCACTCTCCGGCCGTTCGAGAGTTGCTAGAGAGGCTCGGGCAGAGGGGCTGGGTGGTGGGCTACTCGTTTAGCAACAGCGGTATTCAAGGGTGGCTCGACCGCGGAGAGACGCACGCACTGAGTGAGGCACTCAGGCAACTCGACCTGCCTCGTATTGGGGCTGACTTGGACGCCATCGATACTCTCCGCCACCCACTGCCAGCTGGCGGCTTCGCATACGTTCCGCCTGAGGGTTACACGTTCGAGCAGCTCAGCTTGGGCTTCATTCGACTAGTGTCGACCATCGCTGCACAGGAGGAGCGCGGTGTACTATGGGGGAACGACCTAGGCTGGTAATCGGCTTGGATCAAGCCTGGTGCCCCGTCACCGGCGGTCCCTTGCGCCGGAAACGCGAGCACCGTCCGGCGCGGCCCGCTCGATTCTGCAAGCCCATGTCACGAGTACGACTCACGGCGTGCAGCGTACACGCGATCCCTAAAACACGCCGTCGTTCATGCGGCACTTGGCTTGAAGCGCCGGTGGCAGCTCGCGTGCAACCGCGCTCGTGACGATCAGTTCTTTGAGCGCAGGAAGTTCGGCGATCGGACTCCAGTCCGTGATCGCAACGCGACGTAAATCGAGTGTCTGCAAGCGCTCGAACCGAACAAGCTGCCGCAGATCGATTTGCGAGTTCGTTCCACTCAGGTTGAGAAGCTCAAGCGAACTCGACACGGGCGAGAGGTCGTCCACCTGTGAGTTGGGCAGTTCGAGATGGCGCAAACGCGTGCACCTCGCCAGCGGGGTCAAGTCGCGCAGCTTGGCCGGACGAATGATCAGCGTCTCAAGTGTAGGCTGGGCCAACGCGTCAAGCTCGGCCGCGATGTGCGCGTTCAGCAATAGTGAGAGGTGCCGCAACGACCTCAGCGCACGAAACGCAGGCCCGATGCGATCGGAATCCGCGGACAACGGAAGGAAGCACTGCAGCTCGAGCGACTCGAGATCTGGCATAACCGCCTTGGAAAGATCGAATGCGCGGACGTTGGACAGCACCAAGCGCTGCAGTGGAAGGTCGGAAAGCGCTTGCGGCCTCAACCGGTCAGCGCAACAGCTGATCTAGCATGTGCGCGGGTGTTTTGAATCCGAGGGTTTTGCGCGGGCGTGTATTCAGCCGTTGCATTGCATGATTCAGGTCGCGCTGCGTCACATGATCCAGCGTTTTGCCCTTCGGAAAGTACTGTCGCAGTAGCCCGTTTGTGTTCTCGTTGCTGCCTCGCTGCCATGGGCTGGCCGGGTCACAAAAGAACACACTCATCCCCGTCGCCACTGTGAACTTCTTGTGCGACGCCATCTCACCACCACGATCCCATGTGACGCTTCGACGAAGCTCGTCTGGAATCTTGCGCGCGAGCTTGATGAGCGCGCGCACGATGACGTCGGTCTGTTTACTCGTCACCTTCTCGAGCAACACGAAGCGGGTTTGTCTCTCCACCAGTGTAATGAGATAGGCGCCGCCTTGGGTTCCGGCGATCAGATCGCCCTCCCAATGACCGGGGATCGCACGGTCTTCGGCTTCTGCCGGGCGTTCGCGAATCGAAACGGCGTCGACGATCTTTCCCTGGCGTTTCCCTTTACCCGTCGCAGTCCGCGCGCGTCGAGTTGCTCGACGACGACGTAGATGGCGAATGAGCTCCTTTTTTAGTGCGCCGCGCGACTGAATGAAGAGCGAGCGGTAGATCGTTTCGTGCGAGACCTGCATGTCAGAGTCATCAGGGTACGTCTCGACGAGCCACCCTGAAATCTGCTCAGGCGACCATTCACGCGACAGTTTCTTGGCGACAACGCGACACAGTCGTTTGTTGCGTCGCAGCTTGCAGGTCTTTGGTCGGCACGCTGCGCGCCATGCACGCCGATCGGCATCAACTGCGCGGTAGCGCCGAACTCCGCCATTCCGTTCGACCTCGCGAGAAACTGTTGAGGGTGATCGACCAAGTGCTCGCGCGATCTGCCGCATGGACTGCCCAGCAGACAATCCACGTGAGATTTGCTCTCGCTCGCGAAGGGAAAGAGATCGCGGGTGACGCGTCCTCTCGCGCGGCGGAAATCCACCGTGTCGGACAACAATGTTGTTTACCGAACCCTCGTTGCGTTGGAGGGCGCGTGCGATCTCGCTGACCGACTCCCCTTTGCGCCATCGTTGCCAAAGCTCTCGTTTCTCAGCGTTCGTGAATCTCTTCCGCCGTATTCGCATCATCAGAGCATCCTTTGCTAGTGATGCGCTGACCGATTGAATTCACCCTGACTCTCCCTCTAACTGTGTCGCGTTCAACAACCACAACGAGTCCAACTCGGAAAACCGCTCCAGCACACTCACGTCGATCGACATGTGCTCCCGCACATCGGTTTGTCCTGTGAGTGCCAGCGAAGTCGTTCTTCGCAACCGACGCGCGGACCGACACTCCGATCGCGCGGCGAGAGCCAACGTCACCCACGCACGGACCGCAGCCGGTGCACCGCGCGTTCCGACTCCAGGAACAACTTGGGGAACGCGCCGGGGCAGGCTTCGCTTTAGAAACTTCGCCGACCTGCCGATCAGAAGATCGGAACTCGGCGCGACCCGCACTCCGGAACGAGCGAGCAACTGTGGGATCTCATCGCCGCCCAAGGCCGCGGCAAGTTCGACACCCTGCCGACACGAGTCGATGTCGCGGGATTGAACGAGCTTCCGCAGCTTGCGAAGCGGGGTCATGCGCTCAGCTTGACACACGCGCGATTTGAACGACGCTCCGCGCATGGCGCTCAAGGTTGAGTCGGTCGGTCGCGAAACAAAGGTCCTCGAACACAACTACGCGTGGAAGGACGTGGTGCTGTACGCACTGGGCGTGGGCGCGACGCTCGATGAGATCGAGCTGCTCTACGAGAAGAACGGGCCCAAGGTTCTTCCGACCTACGCGGTGATCCCTACGTTCGCCGCACTCGACGAACTCTTCGAACACGTGGGCGGCGACTTCGAAGGCGTAGTACACGGCGCACAGAAGATCGTGTTGCATCGCGAGTTTGCACCCGAAGGCACGCTCAAGACCGTGGGCACGGTCAAAGCTGTGTACGATTTGAAGCGGATGGCTCAAGCCATCTTCACCACCAAAACCATGGATGGTGAGGACCTGGTTTGCGAAACCGAGTGGCAGATCATCTTCCGTTTCGACGGAGGCTTTGATGGACCGCGTCCGCCCAAGTCCGAACGCATCAAGCCACCCGACGCAGAGCCGGACTTCCGCATCGAAGAGAAGTCGGCCGCAACGCAAGCCGCGCTCTATCGACTGAGCGGCGACATCAACCCGCTTCACATCGATCCGGAGATCGCGACCAAGGTGGGTTTTGACCGACCGATCCTGCACGGTCTGTGCACGTTTGGGTACGCAGGCCGAGCGGTCATCCGCGGAGCGTGTGGTGGTGATGTGTCGAAACTTCGCGAGCTACGCGGTCAGTTCCGCAAGCCGGTGTGGCCTGGTGACACGATGGTCACGCAAGGGTGGAACACCGAAGACAAAGTCGTGGTGCGACTGAGCACGCTCGAGCGCCCCGACGACTTTGCCTTCAGCAACGCCTGCGCAATCGTCAGCTGACGTACCAAGCACGCCCGACAGCACTCGCATCGTCCAGCGAGAACGACGAGGTTCCAAAGTAGCCGTCACCAGCGTTCAGCAGCGTTCCGGTTCCATCTGGTTCGACGGCAACCAAGCAGCCCACGCTGTTCATGAACTTGCTCTCGGCCTTCACCGGCTGACCCAACAATGCTTTGAGCGCATCCGCATCGGTCACCGGCTCTTGGATCACGTAGTGCGTCTCGTCGTACAGCGGCAAGGTGACGTCGCCTTTGTAGTCACCCAAGTACTCCGCCCAGTCTGCTTCGGGTGTAGCGACTCGCATCCCGGCATTCGGATCCGTCGACACCGTTTTGGGAGCTGCAGGCGGTGCTTCGTTGTACGACGCATAGGGAGTCTCCGCGACCGGCACGCCTGGACACGTCGCGATGTGTTGCAACGTGGCGTTGATCGCTTGGTTCTCCGCGAGCGGCAGTTCGTCGTGGACGATTCCGAGGATCTTGTCCGCCGTCGGTGCCTCGTCTAGCCACCCCTCCGGCGCGACAAAGAGCTCGTGGTTTCCGCCGGCTCCGCGTGACTTGAACCGCTCCATGCGCGAATGCGAACGACCCATGGTGGCGATCACAAACGCAAGGTAGTCGCTGGCCAACATCGGATGGTTGTCGCTCAACGCGGCGGCGTAGTCGTTGGTCATCAGGATGGGCGGATCCGGGTACCGCTCGGACTGAACCAGTCCAAGCAAGTAGTACGATGAGTCGTTCGGTCGCTGATCAAAGTCGTCGATGTTGCGAAGTGCCGTACGCAACGCGTGCTGATCCCATCCACCGAGGCATCGCTCGCTGTACTCTTTGGGCCCACAGAAGTCCGGTCCAAAGAGATAGCCCGGACCATCGATGAAGAGTTCACGCAGCGAAGGCACATTGATGCGCCCTGCGACGTGCATCTCCGTCTGTGAGTGAAAGTGAGCAGCGGGATCTTCGTGCTTGTCGAAGTACGAGGTCACCCAGATCACCCGCAAGCCATTCGCGGCGCGGAAGAATCCGAGAAACTTGGGATCGAGTTCGAACCCGATCGCTTCGTGGACTTCAGCGATTTCGGCGTCCGTCGCGGGAGCTCCAACTTCGCGCTGACGAAATTCGGTGCTCTCACTGGCGTCGATAGCCGCCAACATCGCGTCGATTCGTTCTTTCCAATTCCAGGCCATGACGTTCCTTTTTGTCGCGTGGAGCGCGTCCACAAGTTCGCCTCTGTGGGCGGTCTACCAAGCGATTGCTCCCGCAGTACGGAATCCGTCACGACGATGAATCTTTTTTTTGGCGGACTGTTTCGCGCGGCGAATTTCGGAGCATTCGTGCGTACTTCGATCAGTGCCGGCGAATCCAAGAGTGCGGCTACTCCAGAATCCCCAGACCCTGGATTGTGCGCATGGGCTCCGAGGCATCCGGTCCGATCAAGACCCGCGACTCGTCTGCGATCACATCGGCAAGCACAGCGGTGGTTCCTTCACGGCCACAGCGAACGATCACCTGGTCAGGGTTGAGCGGGTGCGGAACGGCTTCTTGAGGAACGCACCCATCGATCAGTCGGGTCGTGAGCGGCTCACCAAAGAGACCCGTACGCACCGACTCGAGGCCACCGCTTGCACCTCCACCAGCCACGCGTGGCGGGTCACCCACAACGGTTGGCTTGTAGAGCCTAAGCCCATCGACGCTTTCGATTTCCATCCCGTTGAAAGGATTGAAGACCGACCACTCGTTGTCGAACGAGAGCCCATAGGCGTATCGAGGATCGCGGTGCGCCGAAACACCGACCATCATCGCCGGCGCACTCCAGACTTGTTCCTCTCCTGTGATCGACACACCGGTGTACTGCGTGATGCGCCCAATGTCCGAGAACCACGCAACCCCCATCCATGGCGGATCACTCCGAAGCGCGAACGCCTGTGCGTCGGGTGCATCCACTCCGTCGTTGCGAAACAGCACCGTGTCGCTGGCGACGTCGATTGCAACCACAGCATCGGGACCGATCACGAAGATCACGTCTTCGTTCAGCGCTTCAACATCGACCGTCGTGGGCGGGATCATGCCTTCGGCGGTGAGATCCGCACAACGCGTGGGCTCGCCCACCAGAGAGAAACGAACGACCTGCGCCGCGTCCCCCAAGTTCGAAATCATCAGCACCCATGGACGCACACAGTCTGTTCCTGCATCGGACGTGTCGGTGTCTGTACCTGCGTCGGACGCGTCGCTGGAGTCTGCTGCCGCATCGTCCGGGGCGTCCGTGGGTGCATCCTGAGCCGCATCTGGAAGCTGGGCGTCGCCAGTTCGACCCACTGTGGCCGTATTGCTGCACGCGAGCATGAGGCACGCGATTGCCTGGACCGTGTTGGCGAAACGTGGAATGAGCGCGCTTGGCTCATGCGACCGAGTCTTGTTCATGCGCTGCGTTGGTTGGTGATCGCCCTGTGCTTGATCGCACCGTCTTTGGTGATCGCGCCGAGCGTGGCGTTCGCCGACGACACTATACGGTTGAACGTTGCCGACGCTACCGCGCGCTGTGCATCCGAGGATGACATTCGAAGCGAGTTGGCCGCACGCGTCGGGCAAGACCGGGTGGATCCCGAAAGCCCTCGTGAAGTGCGTGTTGCAATCGAACGCGTCGGTCGCGAGTTGGTTGCACAGATCACGATTGTGACCGAAGGCGTGGTGATGGGTCGGCGCGAGCTACGCGCTCAAGGTCGCGCGTGCGACGACTTGGTCGAAGATGTGTTGCTCACGCTTTCGCTGATCGTGGAAACGCCGATTGTGCTGCCGTCCGAGACTTCCGGATCCGATTCCGGATCCGATCCCGATCCCGATCCCGATCCCGATCCCGATCCCGATCCCGATTCCGAGGCCGATCCCGATCCCGATCCCGAGGCCGAGGCCGAGGCCGATGCGGACGCCGATCCTGAGATGATTGTCGCGCCTCGTGACGACCTCGGGGGTGTTCAAGCGATCGAGTACGTCGCTCCGCAACCGAAGATCTCGCTTCGCTACTTTCTGACTGCAGGAGTGAGTCTTGAAGCGCTTCCCAACCCCGCTTGGGCAGTCGAATTCGGGCTGCTGCTTCCAGTGGGTGGTTTGCGTGTTGCGCTAAGCGCTCGCTACACGGGCAACCGAGAGATGCAGGTGGCTCCGGGTAGTGTGCGCACCACGCTGATTCGTGTTCGCGCGTTTGCCGGCTATGCGTGGCACAGCTTTCAGATCGGGTTCGTGGGTGCCGCGGGTGCACTCATCGCATCAGGCCACAACTTCGACGAGAGCAGTCGCGTCACGCGCGCTTCCGTCGGGATTGGACCGCATCTCGCGTTGCAATGGCGAGCGTTGCCTCGATTGCACCTGCGCCTCTTCGGCGAAGTACTCTTGGGCGTCGTGGACACAGATGTAAACGTCGACACCGAAACGGTTTGGTCGAGCGGTCCTGTGTCTGCGTCGTTGGGTGTGGGGGTGGTGTGGGGGCGCTAAGAGAACACGTGCTGCTGCCGCCCGACTTGTCTCGTGTGTACGAGCAGCACCTTCAGTATGTCTGGCGACTGCTCACGCGTTTCGGTGTTCCTTCCCGTGATCGCGAAGACGTAGCTCACGACACGTTTGTCGTGGTGCACCGCAAACTCTCGACCTTTGATCCGTCGCGACCGCTCAAGCCTTGGTTGGCCGGCATCACGTTTCGCGTCGCAGTCGCCTACAAACGACGCAAGATGCAGAGCGAGGTTCCGAGCGAACTGCCGGACATCCAGCATCCCGATCAAGCCGGGAAGTCGACCGAACTGCGCCAACAAGCACAGCGACTCTTGGAACAGATCCCCATCGAGCGACGCGCGGTGTTCGTGCTTCATGAACTCGAGGGTCTGACTGCGCCTGAGATCTCCGACGCGATCGGCGTTCCGCTCAACACGGTCTACTCACGACTTCGACTGGCTCGCAAAGATCTCAAAACCCTCATCGCGAAGGAGGACGCATGAGCGACGAACGCTACGACGCGATCCTCGATGCGCTTCGCGACGAAGAGATCCCGGGACCCTCCGAAGAGATCCAGCAACGCTTGGTCGGTCGGCTCTCCGTCACGGTGGCGAGCAGCGCCGCAGGATCGGGCGTGTCCGAGATCGCCAACGAAGTGATCTCGGAAATGGCGAGCTCGGCGGTCACTACAAGTGTGGTCTCGACCAAGATCGCGATGTTGATGACCGCAGCGGGTGTTGCCGCAGGTGCCGCGGGCGGTGCGCTGACCTACCACGCCGTTGCAACCTCGGATCCGATTGTGGTCGTTGATGCTTCCGTACCTGTGGTTGCGCCCGTGGAGGTTGACGCTGCAGTGGATGTGCCCGTCGAAGATGACGCTGGCGAAGAAGGTGAAGACGCCGGCGAACCTGAGGAAGTTCACGAAAGCACGGAATCCCCCGCAGAAGTCGACCCTGCGCCGAGTCGCCGACGTGAACGCGTCCTGATCCGGCAAGCGCAGAACGCGCTCGCACGCGGACGGGCAGCCGATGCGCTCAACGCACTGACGCGTCATCGACGACGTTTCGCGGACTCCGCGTTTGCAGAAGAACGTGACGCACTAGAAGTCCAAGCACTCGCAGCAGACGGTCAACGCGAAGCTGCACTGCAGAAGGCCAGCGCGTTTCGAACCCGCTATCCAAGCAGTGTGTTCATGCCACGCGTTCAAGCCGCGACGCGTTAGCGACCTTTTCGAAACCGCTCGAGCGTCGTTTCGGACGCGCCAGGTCCGGGCTTCAATCCAAGGTGCTTTGGATGCAACACCGCACCATCGGTGTCGTGAATACGCACGCGTTCGATGGGCTTCCCAGTGCGGCGGTCGATCACCAGGATCGGTTCGTTGCCTTCGCCAAAGATCCAACGGTCACCCCACTGCCGCAGCGCCGTGATCACCGTCAGCAGGTCCTTGCCTTTCGGAGTTAACGCGTACTCGTAACGCTTACCGTGTGTGCCGGCGTCGACGCGTTGCAAAATCGCGTGATCCACCAAGTGCTGCAGCCGCTGCGTCAGCACGTTCTTGGAGATGTCCAAGACGGCTTCAAAGTCTGCGAACCGACGCGCACCGAGAAAGCACTCGCGCAGAATCATCATGGTCCAGCCATCGCCGATCACGTCCAACGAGCGGGCGACCGAGCAATTTTCGTCCTCGAATGTCCTACGAATCATGGGTCTTTCGAATATGGTTGCTTAAAGAGACCATCTTGTCATCCTGTCGATCCAGCGACGAAAGGGGCATCGAATGGCCGAGTGGAAAGCGACCGCCTGCATCTTGTGCGAGTGCAACTGCGGCATTGAGGTTCAACTGGGCGGCGACGACGGACGGCGCTTGGTGCGCTTTCGCGGCGACAAGAAGCACCCCGCGTCCAAAGGCTACGCGTGCGAGAAACCCCACCGTTTGGATTTTTACCAAAACGGACGTGATCGTCTACTGAAGCCGCAACGAAAACGACCCGACGGCACATTCGAAGAAATCGAATGGGATGTTGCCATCCGCGAAGTGGCGGAGCGCCTCGGCAAGGTTCGCGACACGCATGGCGGTGAGTCGATCTTCTACTACGGCGGTGGTGGACAAGGAAACCACCTGCCCGGCGCATACTCGTCCGCGACGCGCCGCGCCTTGGGTTCGCGCTATCGATCGAGTGCTCTCGCGCAGGAGAAGACCGGCGAGTTTTGGATCAGCCATCGCATGATGGGGACCTACACGCGGGGCGACTTCGAACATTGTGAAGTCGCGTTCTTTCTCGGCAAGAATCCTTGGTTCTCACACGGCATCCCGCAAGCCCGCGTGACACTCAAAGCCATCGCGAAGGATCCTGCGCGCAAGATGATCGTGGTCGATCCGCGACGCAGCAAGACCGCCGAGATGGCTGACATTCATCTGCAGGTTCGGCCGGGACGCGATGCGTGGCTGTTGACGGCCATGGTCGCAGTCCTGATCGAAGACGACGCGCTCGACCACGCGTTCATCGATGCACACACCGTCGGCTTCGACACCATCAAGCAAGCGTTTTCGACCATCGATATCGGCCAATACTGCACGTACGCCGGCGTGGACGAAGCCTTGGTTCGCGAGGCTGCGAAGATCATCGGTGCAGCGCAGAGCGTCGCGTCGTTTGAGGACCTCGGCGTGCAGATGAGTCCACATTCCACGCTGGTGAGTTACCTGCATCGGTTCTTGTGGTTGCTGACTGGCAACTTCGGGAAGAAGGGCACGCAGTACGCACCGACCCCCTTGCTTTCGATCGCCGATGGCAAGCACAAGCGCGATAGTCCGGTCACGGGTTCACGCATCATTGGTGGCTTGGTTCCGTGCAACGTGATCGCGGACGAGATTCTGACGGACCACGACAAGCGGTTTCGCGCGATGATCGTAGAAGCGGCCAACCCTGCACACTCGCTCGCCGACAGCCAACGCATGCGTGAAGCACTCGAGTCGCTCGACACCTTGGTCGTGATCGATGTGGCGATGACGGAGACTGCGCGGCTTGCGGACTACGTGCTTCCTGCGTCGACGCAGTTTGAGAAAGCCGAAGCAACGTTCTTCAACTTCGAGTTCCCTACGAACTACTTTCATCTGCGCGCCCCACTGATGGACGCGCCAGAAGGTCCTTTGCCCGAAGCGGAGATTCACGCACGCATTGTCGAGGCTCTGGATCTGGTCGATGACGCGTTGGTGCAAGAGCTTCGAACAGCAGCGGAGCAAGGCCGCGACGCGTTCACTGCGTTGTTCATGCAGAAGGTCGCGGTCAACCCGAAGATGATGGGGATCGCGCCCGTGCTGCTGTACCGCACGCTCGGAACCACACTGCCCAAGGGGCTTGAACAGGCCGCTGTTCTCTGGGGATTGGCCCTTCGCTTTGCCTCGCAGCAGCCGAAGTCGATCGCGCGTGCGGGGTTCGATGCGAAGGATCCGATGGCGCTCGCGAACCAACTCTTCGACGCCATCATCGGCAACCCTTCTGGTGTTGTGGTGTCCGAAGGTGAGTGGAGCGACGTGCTCAAGCGCGTGGACACGAAGGACAAGAAGATCCACTTGGCGCTCGACGACATGCTGGCGGAAATGGAAACGCTGCGCGAAGGCCCGCCTCAACTGGAAGGCGAGTGGCCCTTTGTACTTTCCGCGGGAGAACGCCGCGCGTTTACGGCGAACACGATCGTGCGGGATCCACACTGGCGAAAGAAGGATGCGGCGGGTTCACTGCGGATGTGTCCAACCGATGCTTCGGCGCTGGGTGTTGCAGCAGGAGATGCTGTGAAGCTCACGACCAAGCGTGGTTCTGCCGTGGTGACGATCGAAGTCAGCGAAATGATGCAGCCCGGTCATGTGTCGTTGCCCAATGGAACCGGGTTGGACAACGTCGATGAACATGACGATGGCGCAGTGGGTGGAATCGCGCCCAACGAGCTGACGGCGAGCGAAGATCGCGATCCTTTTGTGGGGACGCCTTGGCACAAGCACGTACCGGCTAGGATCGAACTCTTAACGATTCGGTAGCTGCCCGACGTTCGCTTCGTTGCTCCGCTGCATCCCTTCTTCGAGAATTTGGACACCCTCCGAATCGGCTAGATTTCTTTTCTTTTTGTCCGGCTCAACGCCAATGCTCCGATCGTTGCTGCTGGAAGTGCGTAGGCGATCGTGACGTTGTTTCGTAGTGGCTCAAGTGCTGTGTGCATGGCCACGATTGCCGCGGTCCAGATCCACGCGCGACTCGGTTGTCGGTGCGCTGCGAAGGCGAGAAGCAGCGCGCCAAAGAGTTCATAGAGCGTGGTCGGGTCGGCGCTGTGCAGCCATTGTCCCAACGCGTGCAGCGCCACGGTCAACATCAGGATCGGTGTGGCTCTTGTCGCAACACCTCGAATCCAGGTCGCAAACACAGCTCCCGCAACGAGTCCCGACAATGTCAGGCCGCCCTCGAACACGGCACCACCATATGACGCCGTCCAGTCGACCTTTCCAACAACCAGCGCACAGACCCACGCGAAGACAAAGTGCGCTGCACGCTCGCGATCATGTCGCGCGTAGGCGTACCAACCGATCAGCGCAGCGAGACTCATACACGCGCCGTAGCTGAAGATCGCAATGCGGCCCCACGGCGTGGGGATCTCGTAGAGGATCGGATGCAACGCTGGTGGGATACCAGCTGCGCTAGTCGAAGTCCTCCCAATCCTCGGTCGAAGGAGCTCGACGCGGCTGTGACTTCTTCTTCGCGGGCTTCTTCTTCGAACGCCTCGTTGACGGGGCGGGTGCACCCAACAAGCGAAACACCTCGGGGCTCAAAGGCTGATATCGATGCCGACGTTGTGCGCGCTCCAGAGGAGTCATGTTGTACGCATCACGCACATCAGGATCCGCTCCGGCTTCCAACAAGATCTGCATCAGCTCGACGTTGCCCATCTCCGCGGCTTGATGAAGCGGCGTCTCGCCACGGGTTCGCGCGTCGACTTCGGCTCCCCACTCCAAGAGCAGCTTCAACGCTTCGGCGCGTGCACCAAACACCGCCCAGTGCAGCGCGGTGTCTTTGCCCTTCACACCGTCCACGGGTGCAGAAAACGAGTACAGCAAACGCATCATGTCGAGGTGACCCATCATGGCCGCCATCAGCATCGGCGCGCGGGATTGGAACGGCGTGGATGGATCCACGCCCGCCTCCAGAAGTTCACTTGCACCACGCAAGTCGCCGGCTTCAGCGGCTTTGCACAAGAGTTGTTGCTGCTCGACCACGGAGTGCCCACGCTCCGCGATGGGTTTCCAAGCACGCAATGCCTCAGCAGTTTGTGGCGGCGCTTCGGCGAGTGCTTCGTGTCGTTGTTGCGCGCCACGATCCAAGAGCATCAACGCGATTTCGCTGTGTCCGTTGCGTGCCGCGATGACGAGGGCAGGTGTTCCGTTTGTATCCAACTCGTTGGGATCCACACCGGCCTCTAGCGCGGCCTTCGCCCATCCCAGGTTGCCGTTCTTGCACGCAAAGAGAAGCTTCTTCGCATCACGACTCACGGCTGACCATACGTTGGTGCGACGAAACGTCTCCCTCAGCTATCCGTTCATGGCCCAAAGGGTGTGAACACGGTCTTCCAACCCGTTTCCTGTCGCTTCGCAAACGCCCTGCTGTCTAGTTTGTATCGCTCTCCGCGTCGGATGACGACCGCGAACGAACTGCATAGATCGTTGACGTTGTTGACGTGAGCGACGGTATGACCGTTGACGATGATCGTGATTACGTCGTTCCAACCGCCAGCAAACCAAAGACCAAGCAACCCTGTTTGTTCGGCAACATGTTCCACGCCATAGGCCGGAGAGTGTCTTGAGGTCGCGCGCACCGGGGCCAAAACCTGGTCAGCTCGTTCGAGAGTCCGCTCTGTGTCAGCGATCCGAGGCTCCAAGGCGGCCACGCGTTCACCAAGGGCAGACTCGATACCCGCGACGAGCAGCGCAAGGCGTTTGGCTGGGTCTTCCTCCACGCGCGCAAGCGCTTGCTCCATCTCGGCGCGGATAGTTCGCCGCAGGGTAGACACGTCTTCTTCCAAAGTGTTGAGACGTGCTTCGATCGTTTCGAATCGTTTTCCACCGAACATGCGTTTGAGATTATCTCGAACGCAGCTGTCATCTACGGTGCAAACGGAGTGAAGATCGATTTCCAGCCGATCTCTTTGCCCTTCGCCGCACGAGCGCTTTGCATACGGAACTGTTCACCGGATCGAATCACAATGCTGAACGATCCTTCGTCCGTACCGACCAGCGCAATGCTCTTGCCGTTGATAAAGAGTTCGATCGTATCGGTGTAGCCACTGCGAAACCAAAACCCGAGTACCCCTGTGTACTGAGCCGTGTGCTCGACGCTGAACGCGGGTGAGTGACGCGCCACCGAACGCACCGGACCAAGCTCCGCTTCAAGTCGGTCCAAGAGGGACGTGGCGTTGACGACGCGTGGCTCCAACGCTTCGACTCGTTGAGCAAGCGTGGTCTCTACACTTTCGACCAGCATCCCGAGTCGCTTGGCCGGGTCCTGTTCGATACGAGCAAACGATTGCTCCATCTCGTTGCGAACCTGGTCACGCATCTTCCAGAGTTCCTCTTCCATTCGGGAGAGTCGTTCTTCGAGCGCTCGGATTTTGGAGCTACCGCCTCATCTCCAATCGCGAAGTGCGATCAGCCGTCCATGTTGGCGCTGCCGCGCATCAACTCACGCACGCGCTGCACCTCGGGGCTCCGCTGAACTTCCTGGCACTCCTGCATGTGGCCCATGGCGTACGCCGGAACCATGCACTGCTGTGCGTTCTCGGGAAGCTGGTTGCACGCCTCCATGAAGGTGTCGCGATCAGGCATGTTGCCCTGGCCTTCGCCCATCTGCTTTTGGAGCGCCTGGACCATTGCCATCGCACCGTTGTAGGCCTGCTCGCAGGGCGTGCCGCCTTCGGCCATCGCGCTTGCTTCGAGTGCCTGACCCAGCGCGGCGCCGAGCTCGCCCAGTCCCATTCCTGCGGCACCGGCGGCTTCGCCAGCTTCACCACCGGCTTCGCCAGCGGCCTCTGCAGCCATGGTCGCTTCGTCCGCTGCCATGTTCAGCGCAGCTTCAAGCTCCGAAACCGCGGCTTCGGCCTCGGCCTGCGCCTCTTCTTCGTTTCCGCCGCAGCCAATTCCGACGAACAACGACAGAACGCAAATCCAAAGGGTGTGCTTCATTGTGTCTCCTCTTGTCACGCCTTCTCCCGGCGAGCGGGGGCTGAGTAGCACACCCTTCGCCGCTCGTGAAAGCGCGAGCGACGAAGAAGTACAATCTCCTACGTCTTACGAAGACTTCTTCACTACGGAAGGTTCACTACGGAAGGCAGACGACAGGATCAGGCAGCGGCGGCTCTTGTCGCGGACCGGCTTCTGCTCGCCAACCGGCGTACTGGATCGCCATGCTCACAGCGTCGCAAATCGCGCCGGGTCCGCCTGAACCAGGAAGTGCCCGTACATCGGCGCCCTTGTCGAGTTCCAGGTCAACAAAGCCGCGTGCGGTGCTACCGACGCAAAACCCGGCTTCCGCGAGAGTGCTCTCCAGGTCGGTTCGCGCGAAGCGCCCTTGGAAGACGATGGGGTCAAGACGGTCTCCGTCCGAGGTGATCGCACCGGTCAGTACGGCGTCGGTCATGCGGATGGTGAACCGGGAGTTGTTGAGCCACGGAAGAACAATCGGCTGTCGGTCGGGGAAGCGCGCGACGAGAATTCCGTCCGCGACATACGCACCCTCGTCGCGTAGAAGCGGGTCGTCGGTGACCGGACTGTAGCTATCTTCGCTTCGAATCCAGGTGTCGCTGCCATCCCATGCAGGAGCACCGCCGCCCGTCACGCCGAGTGCGCGGACGAACTGAACATCCACCAGCGGATCGTTCGGTTCGCCGTTGTAGTCCTTCACGATGAGGATCGCGGTGTTTCCCTGCAGCATCAAGTTGCGGACGCTGTCCTGGAAGTTGGGGTCGAGACCGCCGATGAGCGAGAGCACGCGTTCGCCGAACGTGTTGTCGACACCCATGGGTCCGTCAAACGGCGGAAGAGGTTCGATGGCCGGTGTGCAGTGAAACGGATCGTCGATGCTGTCGGTGCACTGCTCGTCCAGGTCGTACCCGATCGTCTGCCAGCGGTCTGCGCCTTGGTCGAGGACCACGTCGCGGAGCGCGTACACGTGGTCGGACAGGTCCGCCATGTCGGCGATGTCCGGGCGCGGCGGAGGCTCGATGTAACAGGGAGGCGTTGTGTCGGGCGGGCCTGCATCCTCCACGCCTGCATCCGGCGTCATGTCCGCGTCGGGATCGTCGCCACCGTCGCGCGGACCGCCGTCGGTTCCGCCATCGAGCGGGCCAACGTCGAACTCTCGAACGTCGCCCGGGACGCAAAGAACACCTGCAACACAGGTCTCGCCCAGCGTGCAGCGACTCGAGCAGTTGCCGCACGTTTCCTCGCTCATGAGGTCGGACTCGCACGCTCCGTCTCCGTCGCAGTCCGCAAGTCCACGCGGGCATCCACCGCTCGCATCGTTGTTGCCCGCGTCGAGAAGATTGGCGTCGTAGACGCTGCACCCCGCAAGCAGGATGCCGATGGCTAAGAATCGAGTCACGGCTGACATGTCACCGGTTCGGGTGGCGGGGGATCTTCGATATCGCTCAGTGAACCGATGAATCCGGTGAAGCTCATCGCAACGCTAATCGCATCGCAGGTGCGACCCGGACCGCCGGTGCCAGGGGCGGATCGAACGTCGAGTTCGCGCCCCAAGAGGTCGTCGACAATGGTGCGCAGCATCCCGCCCGCACAAAGGCCTGCAGCTTCCCACGCCACCGAGAGATCGATGAGTGCGTATCGACCGGTCAGAAGGACGTCGGTCAGCATTTGACCATCTTCGGAGATTCGGCCGGTGAGCGTTGCATCGGTCAGCAGCAAATCGAAGATGTTGTCGTCCACCCACGGCAGCGTGATCGGCTGGCGATTCGGAATGTTCATCACGAACATGCCATCGGTCACGTATGCGCCGTCGTCGCGAATCAAGGGAAGTCCGGCCTGGAACGAGGTGCTCGCCTGGATCCAGCGGTCGTCGCCGTCCCACTGGGGAAGCGGTTCGGCATCTGCGCGATTCACACCGAGCGCCTGAACCATCTCAATGTCGACGAGAGGATCGTTGGGTGTGCCGTTCCAACCCTTCATCGTGACGAGAATCGCGTTGCCCTCTTCCATGTTTCGACGCGCGTTCGCTTCAAACGCCGAGTTGAAGGCGGTGATTCGCGCGAGGATCGACTCGCCGAACGCGTTGTCGATTCCGTTGTCGCCATCCAGTGGCGGAACGGGTGCCTCGGGCGGAATGCAGAGGTGCTCGTCGGTAATGTCTTCGGTACAGCGATTGTCGAGGTCGTAGCCGAGGTTGCGCCAAACGTCTCCGCTCTGGTCGAGCGTGACATCGCGAAGCGCCCACGTGCGAGATCCGACGTCCGGACCGTCAGCACCACCAGGCGGTCCAGGCGGCTGTCGTGAGCACGGGTCGATGCCGGAGTCGGTGCCTCCGTCAAAGTTCGCATCACCGGTCGCGTCCATCGGCGGTGCGTCGGGAAGTTCGGCGTCGCCTTCGATGCACATCGTACCGGCGACGCAGCGTTCGCCTGGTGAGCAGCGCATCTCGCACGAACCACACGTGGCTTCGGAAGTCAGATCGGACTCACAACTTCCGTTTCCGTCACAGTCGGCGGTACCTGCAGGGCAACCCGTTCCGGTGTCTGCGCCAGGGATTAATCCGGGGTCATACACGCTGCAGCCCAGCGCTCCACCGAGCGCCAAAGACAAGATAAGCGTGAACGAACTCTTAGTTGGCGTAGGGGTTATCGAGGACCTCATTCTGAACCATCGAAGTCATTCGGGGAGTCATCGCCGGCGGCGTTTGCACCTGAGTCTGAGTCTGAGTCTGCGTCATCGTGCCGCGCATCGTTCCGCGCATCGTTCCGCGCATTCGCACGCGCGTTGCAACAGTTTGCGTGGCTTGCTCCACCGGCGGCTCTGTCGTTTCGGCGACCATCGCGGTCTCCGCCATCGGCGTAACCATCGCGGTCTCGGTCATGGTGGTGCTCGGCGGAACCTGTGCCTGCGTTGATGTCGTTGCGACCATCTCGGTGCGCGGGTTTCCAGCCGGCAAGGGCGGAGTGAGTCCCATCGCACTTTCGGAGGGCGGTGCCGCGACCTGGACTTCGGCTGTACCCGCAGCACTGGGTCGCTCGCGACCAAACATGTACGCAGCCAACCCCACAAACGCGAGCGCCAACACGATCGCTGCAGCACGCCACACCACAGGTGCTTGTTGAGTTTGAAGCGCGGTCCCCGTTGTCGTGCCCGTTCGCTCTTCGTGCTGAACCGCAGGGAACGCGGCTGTGACTGGTGCGATTGTGGCCAGGCCACCCGCTGCTGCTGCGTCCTCGCTGGCTTGAACTGCAGCCTCGACCGCAATGCGCTGGCGCTCCAGGCTCGGTCCCACCAACGCGTTGAGCAGCTGGCTGACGTGTTCGGAGCGCCCCAGCCCACCGAGCTTCTGTGCCGCTTCTTCCAGGGCACGTCGGAACTCACGCGCGCTCTGGTAGCGCTTGTGCGGATCGCGCTCGAGACCCTTCATCACCATCGCGTCGATGGGCTCAAGGTCCGGACGAAGTGCCGAGGGCGGAGGAATGTCGCTGTGCAGAACTTTGCGGACCGTCTCGAGGTCGTCTTCACCACGGAAGAGACGACGCCCGGTCAGCCCTTCCCACAAACAAACTGCAGTTGCGAAGAGGTCACCGCGCGCATCGTCGATGAACGAGTCGCCCTTTCGCTGAAGTCGCTCGGGCGGCATGTACGCCAACTTGCCCTTGAGCTGTCCGGTCTTGGTAGACGAGATACGACCTTCGGCCTTCGCGATACCAAAGTCGGTGATGCGCGAGATGCCATCGACACCCACAAGAACGTTGTGCGGGGAGATGTCGCGGTGCACGACGCCGAGCGGCTTACCTGTCTTGCGATCCTTGAGCTCGTGCGCGGCCTGCAAACCGTCGAGCATGTCGGCGACAACTTTGAGAACCACCGGCGGAGCGAGTCGGGAGCCACGCTTGATCGCAGCGCGAAGAACCTTCGAGAAGTCGACGCCCTCGATGTACTCCATCACGAGGAACGTGCCGTGCCCGGGTTCGTCACCCACGTCGATGACCGGAACAACGTTCGGATGTCGAATGCCTGCAGCGAGGCGCGCTTCGTCCAAGAACATGTCGCGGATGTCGACGTTCTCGGAAAGGTGCGGGTGCAAGACCTTCATCGCGACGCGGCGGTCGAAGCCACCCACACCGGCGATGCGTCCCAGGTACACCGTGGCCATGCCGCCTGCAGCGAGCTTGGCGAGAAGTTGATAACGACCCAGATGTTGCGACTGGGTTTGAGTAGGCAGAACCGGACTCACCGCGGGGAGCGTGGTGGAGCGATCAGCTGTGCCTCGGAGCGGCTGAGTCACAGCGACCTCGAGTAGACGAAGGCAACGCCTTCATGGCTGGGGACGATGGCCGCACTGGCCTCGTCGTCATCTTCATCGTCGTCGCCGCCGAACTTGGTCAGGATCAGCGTGACGATCGAAACAGCGGCCATACCGAGCGTGACGCCCAACAAGATGTTGGTGCGACGCTCTTTGTCCTGGCCGTCGGAAAGCCCCTCGGCAGTGGGGTTGTCTTCGTACGCGTCAACGCCCGAAAGCGTGTCGACACCCGACCACGTGGTCAGTGCGCCCAACGCAACGGTGACACCCAACGCGCTGTAGAACACAGCGGGCGGAAGGACCTGGCGACCGGAACCTTCTTCGGTGCGCGTATCCATGCCGGAGTTTCGGCGTTCGCGCTCGCCTTCGGTGAGCTCTTCTTCTTGGACCTCAGCGCCCTCGGGACGATCGAAGTGAACCTGCTCCTGCTCGGACTCACCGCCCGACACGCTAGCTTCCACTTGGGCGCGACCAAAGTGGCCCACGACGCGGTGACGCTCGTTGGCCGACACGTAAGCTGCACGCGTGTTGAGCATGCGCCCATCGATTTCGACTTCGCAGCCTTCGCAGTCCACCGTCACCAGGAGAGTTCGACGTCCGGCGGCCTCCATAACTTGGCTCGCAAGTTCAACCGCCGCTGGATCGTTCGGAAACTGATCGGCCAGCAAGATGGCCAACGTTCCTGCGCGATCGATTTGGCGTGCTGCGCGATAGGCGCGAACGGCCTGAACAAGCGCAGCGCGTGCAGGCGCAAGTCGGTACGCGGTCATGAACCACTGACCCGCCTGCGCGTAGTTGCCGTCGACGTACAACGCCGCTGCACGGTCGTACGCTTGTGCAGCTTGCTGGCGTTGTTGCGCCGTCGGGCCGTCCTGCGCGTGAACCTGTGCGACGAGCACAAAACATGTCGCAACGAGAAGGTTGAAACCCCAACGTCTCACGCCGGAAAGTCTATCAGTTTCGGCGACCTGGATCCTCCTCTCGGCGGATCTTTATGTCCTACATGAACGCACAGCACCGCACATGATCTGCGATTTTGGCGTCGCATGAGACGATCGTGTGAAGGAAATCAGTCTTCACTCTCGTGCGCGTGTGCGGATCGTCAACGTGTAGGCGCCCGTTTCGCCCTCGCTACGCGAGTTGGCGAACGCCGTGTAGGTGCCTTCTGCCGGTGCTTCGATCGTGATCCGCGAGTTCTGATCGTCTTCATCGCGGTCGTCGTTTTGCGCGATCTGCTCTCCGGTCGGGTCGTTCAGCAGCAAGAACGCGTCGAACTCGTCCGACTCCAACACGAGTTCGATCTCGAACCCCTGCTTCGCGTCAAACGTGTACGCGTCGTAAAACGAATCGTCCTGAGGGTGTCGTGGGTCTTCGTTGGACAACGAACCCTGATGCGTTTGCTCCAAGGGTTCGATGCTGCACGCAGCGACAGCGGCGAGAAGAGCGAAACCGATTTCCAAACGCACGCGCCGACCTTAGTCCAACTTGCCGTGCAACAACCAGCGCTCGATTGCGCGAGGTAGGTCCCGGGGTTTGGCAATGTCTTTCGATCCAAATCGCGCCATGGCTCCTCCGCATAAGGTCACGCCGACGCGTAGGGGTCGTTCCGCGTCCACAGAGAGACCGGCGAAACGCGTGTCCCATTCCCGCTCTTGGTCATTGAGTGTGGCGCGGTCTTCTTCGGTCGATGCATCGGCTGGGTCGATCGTGGCACCGCGAGCCCTCAGCCACGCCACACACGCTGGACTGAGTACGTCATCAAGTTCGTCGGTGACGCCGATGAAGCGCTCGCGCGTGATCATGTCGATGCCGGGCCCGAGGATCTCGGTGACTTGTTCATCCACGTACAGCCACTGCGAAATGCTTTGGTGTCGACCGCGTCGGTAGTAACGCACCACACCATGCTCGCGTGGGCGACACCACGCAGGTGCTTCGATACCTTTGCGATGAGTACGTGGTGCTTTGCTCGGAGGTCGCACCATCAACACGGCTTCGGGCGATTCGTAGCGCAGTGGCAGCGCGTGTTCTGCAGCGTGCTCCACAACCGCGCGCGCGTCGGCGGTGTGTCGAACGCCCATAGTGAACGTGTCGTTGACCGCGCGTGCCCGTACTGGTCCGCCGCTCCAATAGCGAACTACCGAGTCGCTGGCTTCCTCGATCGGTTCGAGTGAAAGCGCTGCTACAAAGCTCTCAACGTGAGTTGGCGGCGTGTGAAAGAGGTACTTCTGTCGACCGAGTTCGAGCGCGCGCAGATGCGTTTCGATCAACGTGATCAACGAGTCGGCGACCTTGGTTCCATCGGCGAAAACGTGGCCTTCGGCGTTGATGTCCAAGCGCGCTTCGCCCAAGCGCCCGACGACCAAACGACTGTCGACGAGCGCGTCGTCGCCTTGGGCAATCCGCGCCATCGTGCCGAGTTCCAGTTCAGGATCTCCGTCGACAACGATCAACGCGGTGCCTTTGCGCATTCGACCGCGTTCGCCGTAAAGGGCGAGTTCCACATCACCATGCGCTGCGTGCGTGCCTAGCGTGGTGAGCTGTTCGCGAAGCGCGTCTTCCGACCAACTCTCACGCCATGCGCCTTGCGCGCTGAGGATGCTGATCGCGTACGCCGAAAGCACCTCAGGGTGCTAGCCGATCATGTGCCGAGTGACCATGGGACCGTCCGGCAGCTTCAGTGTTTTGAAGTAGTCGGCATTGACGGGGTCGGTTTCGGAATCGCGGATCTCGATGAAGAGGTCGTTGAGTCCGGCGTTTCCAGCCGCCATCGCCACGCCGTAGCGAACAACGGGGTGAGGATCCGTCATGTACGGTCGCAACTCATCGGCCAGCGTTGGCTGTGCGTACCGCAATGCAGCCACGCGCGAGAGCCAGTACTCGGTGAGTGCGCCGTTGACGTGTGGAGCTTCTGTCAGCTGCTGTTGGAGGAACGTTTCGCTTTCGACGCGAAAACCAAGAACGCAACCAATGGCATCCAACGGAAGATCGAGTGGAAGCTCGGCATTGAACTTCTGGTTGAGTGATTCGACCTTGGCTGCGAACGATGCCGGGACGTACTCCATGTCCCAGACGTAGAGTCCGAGAGCAGTGTGACGTTCGCACCGCACGATTGAATGGCTAAACGAAGTCAGTGCCGAGGCGAGTGGATCGCTTGGTCGGTACGGATTGAACAACCAGTAGTTGGTCAGCTGCGCAGCGTCCGCTTCGACCAGCTCCCCCGAGTACACGTTGGGGACCATCAGTTCACGCGGGTCGCCCATCAACGCACGAAATCGACCAGTGCGTTCGCCTTCGCGGTACTCAAGTTGTGATGCGAGCTTGGCGATCGCGCTGGGTGTCGGTTCGCACTGCAGCCACAGCAAGGGCGCAACTTCACTCGACATCGCAGCCTGCAACGCGTCGTGCTCTTCGTCGTAGTACCAGACCACAGAGTGCGGCTCCGGCGCGCCCGACGACGTGGGACCTTGCATCACCGGAAACACGCGCTTGGACATCTCAACGGCGTGTTCGTAGGTGTCGCCCGGCCACAGTGTGCCCATCGGCATGTGTTCGTACCGACGACGAAGTTCGTCCAGCTCGTCTTTGGCTTCGTCTTCTTCGAGCCAGCGCACCCCGTCCGGAAGTTGTTCAAGACGACGAAGCGAAATGTGGGAGATCCAGGTCGGGACAGTCATGACAGAACGACGAACAACTACGCCGAGTGTCGCAAAAGGTTCCCCGGTGGTCAGCGCTGGACGCGGCGGCCGACCCAGCCGATGCGGATTCCAGCCGTGGTTTGCGCGGCAAACGAGAAATCGTTGTCGGCTTCCTTCAGGCCATAAAGGGTCACGTTGAGCGCCAGCGCAAAGTAGCGATTCAAGTTGAACTGCAGATCAAACAAGCCCTGCAGCAAGTGACGATTCCGGTCGCCCAAACCACTGCTGAAGTAGTCGAGCGTGGTTGCCAGAGTCAGCTTGCGCAGCCCTTCGCGCATCAGCACCCACGGGTCGATGATCAGCTGCGCACCCAAACCCGGTTCGACCGATCGCAGTTCGTCGTCGGCGGCTTCCAACACTTCGATACCGCCTAGCAACTTCACTTTCACTTTGAGGTGCAGTCGCCACTGCAGACCGCCGGTGAAACGCATGTTGAGAAAATGGCGGTCACGTTCTGCTTGTCGCGTGAACTCGGTACGAAGCAGTCCCTCCACCACCAAGTCAGGCACGTAGAGTTCGTCGTTGTCGGCGCGAAACCCACGGTAGTTGCCCGACGTTCGATACACGATCTGGTCGGCACCTTCGTCAAACCCGTTGCTCTCGCTGGTCGACGCACCGGTGATCGTTCCGGTGATCAGGTTCTCCCACGCGGCACGTCGCGACAACGCGTTGAGACCCACCGAAGCGTTGAGTCCCAACTGGATCTGATTGGCGTTTTGTAGCGGACCTTCTTCGTACCCACCCGGATCTCGCACTGCAGAGCCCGCGAACGTGGCGTCGGTGTTCACCCGAAACGTCCACTCCAAACGGTCACCCGGATCGCGAATCTCGCGCGGGTCAGAATCGCGTGGTGTCTGCAGGTAGTCGCGCATCACGCTTCGCAGCGTTTGATCCTCGAGCTGTTCCCACTCCACGCCGGCAGGAAGCAAACCGTGGTCGCCACCTTCGGCGAGAAAGCGAATTGTCACGATGCGGTAGTTGGCTTCGAGATCGAGAATGCGTCCGTTGACTTTGATCTTCTCGAGCGCACCAAACGCGTTGGTGATCTCGAGCCCGCGCGTCATTAGCGACTCGTTTTGCGCACGGGCAAGATTGCGTAGCCACGTCGCGGGGACGGTCGCCGTCATCAGTGGCTCGTCGTACTGGACGCCGATATTGATGTCGCTCTCGGTCAGCGCATCGCTTCCACGCAGACTCCACCGCTCGTCGATCGCGCTCAGGTTCATCACCGCGACATCCGCCGTCGCCGCATCGCGCATCACATCACCGACTAGGGTGGTGAGTTGCGCCGCATCGATGTCGTCGCGCTCTTGGTCCAAGTGTCCGCCCGGCAAGTCGGTGCCGAGTGCTTCGCAGTACGCCGGACCGATCCGTTCGATGAACCGCTCCAACGCAGGGTGAACGGTCTCGGTGTCGTCCGATGGGCGCACCAAAATGTCGAACGTGCTTCCGTTGTGTCGGATGTGGACGTCGGACGCGTTGCGCGTCGGTGCGGCTGCAATTGCAGGACGAAAACTCGCGGGACGAGCAAACACCAACTGCGTACCTGCGCCGGCGACCAACACCACGTCGGGTTTGTCGGCGTCGTCGAGTGGCTCGGTGGCTTCCATCACGTTCGCGACTGCATCCGCGCCGTAGCCAGCATCAACGATCGCCACAACAACATCCGCGTTGGCTGCACGTGCTGCGCGAACGCCGTTTGGGATGGACTCCTGTAAGGGCTCCAGTCGCAACCCACGCGCACGGTCGGGACCCACGCGTGCCAGTGCAGTCGGCTGCAGATACGAGAGGATCGCGATGCGCGAACCACCGCGACGCATCATGGGAACACCTTCGTGTCCCGTCATCAGCGCTTCGCAAACCTCGCTGCCGTCTTCGTCGCAGCGAAGGTTGGTCGCCAAGTAGGGAATGTTGGCTTCGCGCAGCGCACGTGCGCGCCGAAGAAGCAGCTCGCGTGGATCACCGAGATCGGTCTCTCCAAACGCCAACGCGTGGTAGCCGAGGCCTTGAACGAGTTCGACCACCGCGCCCACGTCGCGATCCACGGCGAAACGCGCGACGCCATAACGCGCCAAGAGTCCGCCTGTGTCGACGTGAATCGCCGTTTCGGAGTGCTGTAGCAACCGACGATGCGCGAGTTCACCGTGTTCGAGCGTGGTGCCCTGACACACGGGAACGGCGAGCTCGCCCGCAACGCCGCCGGTCGCGACGATGCGCCCCAGATCTCGCAACACGTTCTGTGCCGACGCAGGCGCAGCACACGCGATGCAAAGCAAAGCGAAACCGAAGCGAGTCACTTAGTTCTGGCTTTTGACGCGTCGGAAGGGATGCACAAACGAAGCGAGTGAACCAGCGTTGCGCGTCGACATCCACAGTCGACCTTGACCGTGGAAGTTGCACACCAAGCCTTCACCGCTGAAGAAGAGCGACTTGAGTCCGCCGACCTTTGTGACGTTGTAGTTCAGTCCACTGGTGAACCCGACGACGTGCGACGTGTCGCAGATGTACCCCTGCGGTCCAACGTCGACTGCGTGGATGCCGCCGTAGCTGGAGAAGAAGAGCGGCCCATGTCCCGAACACTTCAACAAGAAGAACCCGGTGCCACTAAAGAAGCCCTTGGCGCCACCCCACTTGGTGTCGAGTTGCACCGAAGGCACCGAGCCCAGGAACGCACCTGAGTTGAGCATCACCTCGTAGGTGCCGTTCATGTCCAGCGCCATCACATCGCCTTCAGCGTTGGGCGCCAACCACAGCGATTGTCCCGGTGCTGTAGCGGTGAACGTGTTCTGAAAAAGGCTTTCGCCACCCAGCACTTTGCGTTTTGCCGCGGCCATTAAACCGCCCTGCATCTGCGTCTTCATTTCGACGCCGCCGTCTCGCGCCACCATCGCTTGCGACTCGACGATCATCTGTTCGCCGGGTTGCTCGAACGCGACGCGAACAATGCCGAAATCAGGCTTATCCAATAGGTCGTAACGCATGGTTATCGCTCTCGCGGAGGCAGAAGTCGGCCGACCATGCCGCCGTATTCCTGCGGGTTGCGGGTTTGGATCCAGATGCGGCCTTGGCCGGTGAAGTGACACACCAAGCCTTCGCCGCTGAAGAACGAAGACAGCCAACCGTCAGCGCTCTTGCCCACGGTGTATTGCAACGACCCGTCCCAAGCGACGAGGTGTCCGGTATCGATCACCAAGTTGCCGTCGCAGTGCAGTTCTTGAATGCCGCCAAACGCACCCACCAACACGTTGCCGGGTTGTTGTGAGGTTGCCTGAAGAACAAACACGCCTTCGCCAGCAAAGAAGCTCTTGAAGCCACCGAGCTTGGTGTTGATGTCCACCCAAGGCGAACTGGCGATGTAGCTCGACGACTGAATGAAGTAGCCGGTCTGCGTCATCTCCAAGTCGACGATGTCGCCGCACAACGAGTGCGCCAGCAAGACTTCGCCAGGACCGTTCTGCGCCGTGAAGGTGTTCTGAAAGAAACTCTCGCCACCAAACATGCGTTTGATGCCCTTCATGATTCCGCCCGTCGACGCGGTTTGCATGTGCACGTTGGTGCTCATGCCCACCATCGCGCCCGACTCTGCGCGGATCGATTCCCCGGCTGCGAGCGCAACGCGCGCCATCGCTTGAGCCGGTCGGTATCCGATTTCGATTTGCATCGTTTTCCCTTGTATTCCTGAGGAAAAGTGTTGCCGGCGGCTCAGCCGGGCAAGAGTGGCTCGAGCCACCCAATCAGCGATCCGAGGTTGCGTGATTGCAGGTAGACGCGTCCTTGGCCGTTGAACTCGCACACCAAGCCTTCGCCCGATGCAACGAAACCCATCACGCCTCCACCTGCGCTTTTGATGTTGAACGTGAGGTTGCCTTCGAAGCCCACCAAGTGGCCGTTGTCGACCATGAAGGGTCCGTTCACGTCCACCGCGTGAATGCCGCCGTAGCTCGTGAACCAGAGTTCGCCGCTACCGCTGATCTCCAAGAAGAACGCACCTTCTTTCGCGAGCAACGACTTGAGTCCACCAAACTTGAGTTTGATATCGAGCGGACCGTTGCTCGCCAGATAGGCACCGGTCGAAAGTGTGATCGTCTCGCCTTGCAGCTTCCGGTAGCTGATGTGTCCTGCGAGCGTCGGCGCAATCCAAACACTTCCGCCTTGTTGGGCGGAGAAGTGGTTCACGAAAAACGTTTCACCACCGACGATCTTGCGAACAAACGCGATGAAGAACGACACGATCTTGGCCCACACACCCGCGGCTGGGTTCGCGTTCATCTTCACGTCCATGTGCACCGACTGGTGTCGCGCGACCATCGAACCCGCTTCGGCAACAACGGTCTGACCCGGACCCAAATCGACGCGCAGCATCGCGAACGAGGGTCCGTGCGTGATCTCGTGACGCACCGGCGCCATGTCGGGCGGTAGTTGCGCTTGTTGAGGCGGCTGGCCTTGTGGCGGTCCCTGAAACTGTTGAGGAGGCCCGGCCTGCTGCGGAGGAGGCTGCTGCATGCGGCGGCTTTATCTCGCCAAGCTGGATCAATTCAAGAGGTGGAGGCGAGACTCGTCAGAAGTCCATCACCGAGATCTGCACCATCGTCCGCATCATGGGCGCTTTGTTCATGCGTTCCGGTGGACGGCGTCGCATCCAAGTCCGCATCGAACGCTCCGCGCGCATCACGGTCGGCTCCGCCATGGGTGTCTCGACCACGACTTCCATCGTCTCGGCTTCAGCCGGTTCGGTCACTTCGGACTCCGCTTGAGGCTCCACCATCTCGGTCTCGACCTCTGCAGGCTCGGTCTCTTCGACCTGAGCTTCGACCTGTGCTTCGGCCTGTGCCTCGGCCCGAGGTGTCCCCGCGTGCAGCTCCGGAAGTCCGTCGGATTCGTTCTCTGTCGAACCAAACGAAAACCACAACGCACCCACCAGCAGTACAACGGCCGCTGCGGCACCGATGTAGACGGCCTTGCTCATCGGTTCTTCGATGATGTCTTGGGTGACCGCCGTCGTTTCCATGCTGAGGTATGGCGTCAGCGCTTCCTTGACCTCGGCCGCTGTTTGAAATCGCTTCTCGGGGTTCTTCTGCAGCAGTTTGTGGATGATCTTCTGCAGTCCCGCCGGAACGTCAGGTCGGACCGCGCGAATGCGTGGCGTTGCATCCTTGAGGATCTTCGTCGCCGTCATCGCCATGGTTTCGGCTTCGTAGGGTTTGTGACCTGCGAGCGCTTCGAAGAGCATCACGCCCAATGCCCAAATGTCGGAACACACGTCGACGAACTTCGCGCCACGAAGTTGCTCCGGGCTCATGTACGCGACGGTTCCCATGGTGGAGTCGGTGGCTGTGAGTGATTGGTCGTCGTCGCGGATCTTCGACACGCCAAAGTCGAGGAGCTTCACCACGATGCGACCACTCTTGCGTTCGTGAAGAAACACGTTCGCGGGTTTGAGATCGCGATGGATGATCCCCTTCTCATGCGCGGCGCCCAGTCCATCGCAAACCTGGCGCACAACTTTCACCGCGTGTGCGATCGGTTGAGCACCGGAGCGCTCGAGCACTTCGCCCCAGTCTTCGCCCTTGAGCAGCTCCTGGATCATGTAGACGGTGCCGTCGGACAGCGTGCCGGATTCGAGCACGGTGATGATGCCGGGATGACCGATCTTGGTGACCGCCTTAACCTCGCGGTGAAACCGTGCGACCGCTTCTTCGCGCTTCTGGAGATAGCCGTGCAGCACCTTGACCGCGACTGTCTCTCCACCGCTTTCGGTCGACTCCGCCTTATAGATGCGGCTCATGCCGCCTTCACCGATGTGCTCGACGACTTTGAATCGTCCTGCCAGCACGCGGCCGATGAAGGGATCGCTCGCCACGACTCTGTGTAATGGGGCGATACTCATGGGTCAATTTTGCCCACTGATCTATGTATGATTCCGCCAATGCGCGCTTTCTTGGCTACGTTGATGCTCGCAAGTCTTGCGCTACCTGCGTCTGCGCAGAGCGCGGAGTATCAAGAGGTGATCGCAGAGGCGGTCGCTGAGAACGCAGCGGGTCGGTATCCGGAAGCGCTGGCACTCTTCCGGCGCGCTCACGCGCTCAACCCGAACGCGCGGACTTTACGAGCGATGGGGGCTGTGAGTTACGAAGTGCGTCAGTACGTGGATTCTGTCCGCTGGCTGGAGGCGGCACTGATCGATCAACGCCAGCCCTTGACTGACGACCAGCGTTCTGAAGTCCAGGGTGTTTTGGAGAGGGCATACCGATTCGTCGGTCGGTATGAGGTGCAAGTTGAGCACGGAAATGCAGCTCAGCTTACTGTCGATGGACAAGCCACGGATACACCGCTGATTTTGGCGATTGGCGAGCATCGAATTGTGGCGAGGGATGGTGAGCGGGAAGCCGCCGAAACCGTGCGCGTCGTGGGTGGCGAAAACGAGATCCTGCGCCTGAGGCTGCCGGCTCAAGAACAAGAAAGCGACGGCAACTTGGTCGATCCGATCGTCGAGCCCGTCGATGAGGGACCGAGCCACGCACTCTCCAGCGCATCGTTTGCGGTCGCCGGAGTTGGAGCGGTTCTTTTCGCCGTCGGTGGCGGACTTGGACTTGGGCAGAAGAGCGACCTCGACGACATGATGTGCGAAGGCACGATCGACGGTTGTCCGGACGGAGATGTCGACCGACTCGACCGCTTAGGAAAGCTTGCGACCTCGGGTTTGATCATTGCCGGCGTGGGACTCACCACGGGTCTGATCTTCCGGTTCGTGTTGGAGCGAGAGCCTGAAGTCTCGGCGAGTGCGGGTCGAAACGGCGCCTCCATCCAGTGGCGTCGTAGGTTTTAGTGCCGCCGATCGTTCACCACGACGACGGTAAGCACTTTCTCGCCAGTCATGGACCGGTGTTGGTGAGCATCAACAAAGTGGCGCCACAAGAACTTGGTGTGCGTCGTGTGGCTGTCGCGATTGGTGAGCTCGCGGTGAAACACAACCAGGTCACGATCGTGGTCGTTCCCTCCGCGAACAAGCCTGCGCTCTCGTTGGAGGTCACACAGGTCATTGCCAAAGCGTGGGCGCGCATCGCTCCCAAGCTCGCCGGCGGTGTGGTCTGGGTGCGTCGTGAAGGATTTCTCGGTTCCATTGTCCGCAGCATGATCGCGGGCATCCTGTTGATGCGACCGCGCGACAACACCCCCGTCGGTGTCGTGTCTTCGTTGGACGAAGTGTTGGAAGCGGTGAACCGTCACCCCGCGCCCGCCGACGTCGAGCCGTGGTTGCGCGGGGTGATCGACGATCACGGCTAGAGTCCGGCGCAGCTGGCGTACACGCCCCAGTCGATTCCGCAGTCGGAGTCGAACACGTTGCACCCCGATACGGAGGCCACGCAGTTTTCGTACGCTTGGTACTGAGAGGTGCAGCCGCTTCCGCTCAACGCCGCTTGATAGGTTGCCGCGTTGGCGCAGTTGGCCGCGCACTGACTGGCCGAGATGTCCTGTCGTGAGCAACTGCCGTCCGAACCGAAGCACGTACTAAAGCTGCCGCATCCGTCGTCGAAGAGACTGCGGCAGTACGCGACGCAATCTGCGCTTGCCGAGCCTAAGCCGTTGAGTTGTCCAGGTGTGCTGCCACCGCCACCTCCGGAATCCATCAGCATGATCGCCCCGTCGGTGCGCGGAGTGCCAGAGTCGCTGCGCGAAGTTCCAGAGTCTGGATCGGGCAACATGCGTTCGTCGTCGCCACAACCAAAACCGAACGCGAGTGCGAGTACGAGAGTGAGTCGAATCATGCGCGACCCAATGGCACGTGCGTTGTGGGCATGCATCGCCGTTGGACAAAAACGGAGGGATCCTCCTGCGAAGGTCGGTTTACAAAATGCGCGCGAAGCAACGTTCACAGACGCGTCTATTCACCAGCGATTTCCAACTTTAAGCAGCACATTAAGCGCGGTTCCGGCAGGTTGTGCAGTGTGAGGGGACTTACTTTCTTATGCGTGCTTGCGCTCGCCTGTGGCGACGACAGCAGTTCACCCGACGCTTCGTTCGATGCTTCGTTTGACGCGTCCACCGATACACAAGGCTTCGACGGAGGTCTTGATGTCGGCGCGGATGCACCTGCAGCGCGTCGACGCGTGCTCTTCGTCGGAAACAGCTACACGTACTTCAACGACTTACCCAACGTGATCGCGGCGATCGGCGAGGCGAGCAGCACACCGATGGATGTCGAGATGATCGCCGAGGGCGGTGCGACGCTACACCAACACATGACCAGCACGGGGGCGCGCGAACGCATCGAGATGGGTGGCCTCGACGCGATTGTTCTGCAGGGGCAAAGCATGGAAGCCGGGTCTCTGCTGTTTACGCTCGAGATGTTTCCGGATGTGCTCGAGGGGACGAACAACATCTGGTTTGCGACCTGGGCGCGACACGGCGACTTCTTCGCGGATCCCGATGCAGGTCCGGCGTTCATGAACGCGTCGAACGAACGCGGCTATCGCGCTGCAGCGGAGTTTGCAGGCGGAATCGTCGCGCGGGTGGGTGCAGCATGGGAAATCGCTCGGATGGAGATGCCGGAGGTACGTTTGCACCAAGATGATTTGAGTCATCCGCGCCCCGAAGGATCCCTGGTTGCCGCGTGCGTGATTCACCAAACCATCACGGGGCGAACACCCGTTCTACCTGCAGCAACACCCTACGGTTTGGAGCGTGACCTTGCGGAGCAGCTTTGCGCATTGGCTACGCGAGTGACGTGTCCGTTTGAGACCGCAGAGTGCGACGGCGAGTGCATTGGCATTGTCGACGATCCCGACAACTGCGGCGGATGTGGTGTGGTCTGCGAAGGCGACAACCCGTGTTCGGGTGGAACCTGCGGTTGTCCCGAAACGCAGAGTCCGTGCAATCGCGAGTACTGCGCGTACTTCGACTCCGACGAGAGCAACTGCGGTGGATGCGGCGTTGAGTGCAGCGGAGGCGAAGCGTGCACCGGAACCTGCGAGTGTCCGGCAACGCGCGTGTACAGCTTCTTTGATGAGGGGCTGCCGCCTTGTGATTTTGGCGGAACGGATCGCATTGGTTGCAACGAAGCCGCGCGCGACTACTGCGCCGACTTTGCGTGCTTCACCGGAGGCTTTGCGTTTCCGAGCGGACATGCGCCGACGTCTGAAGAAGCCGTGTGTCTTGCCGAGACCGAAGAACGAACGACGACGTTAACCGAACTTGCAACGCATGAAGCAGGCTGCACCGAGTCGTTGACTCCGGAGTGCGTGACCGCGATCCATCGCTATTGCATCAGCGAAGGGTTCGTCAGTGGCTTTGGTCCGATCACGGAGAGCGACGACGAACTGACGGTGACCTGTTTACCAAGTGCAACGATCTACACGGCGACAACCGAGACGCTGCAGGGCTTTGCATCGCGATGCATGCCCGATCCCGTGACGTGTGGAATCGCCGCGCACAACTGGTGCAAAGCCGCGTTCCATGACGGAGGTTATGGTCCAGTCGAAACCGACACCGTGGTGTGCTTCTGACCACAGGACGTGGCCGCGATTCGGCAGTTGGATACGAAGCGGCTCGAGCATGTGCGAGAGTGGTCCCATGCCAAGGCATCTCAACTTCCGTCTCGCGCTCTCTCTCCTCACGCTGATCGGCTGCGGGGATGACTCGTCCGTTGATTCCGGCGTTGATGCGGAGCGACCCGACGCTCGGGGTGTGGATGCACCGGGCGTAGATGCTCCCGGTGTCGACGCGACGGTCGATGGATCGGTCGGCGAGCGCCCTCACCCGCTCTATCCGCCGCTCGACTTGGCCACGCTTCCCGGCGACGGTGGAGGAGCCATCGGTGCGTACGAACCCCCCGCACTACCCACGACGACTGCTACGGTGACGGTCAGCACCACGGGCACCGATGCGGGTCGCGAGTTGATGGACGCGTGTGAAACCGCCGGTACCGAAGTCATCGTGCCCGACGCGGCAGGACGGATTGGCATCGTCAACATCGGCAACGTACAGGACTGCGACATTCAGCTCGGTCCGATGGTGATCATCGACACGCTCGTCGTGGGCAGTCTTCCCGGACCCACACTGGCACCGTCGAATCGCATTCGCATTCGCGGTGGACAGATCGGCTCGATGTTAGTCATGGGCCCGTCGACGGACATTGTTTTCGACGGTGTCGCGATCAACACCGGTGTGGTCTCGGACTCACGCAATGGGACCGCGATCAACGTGCGCGAAGGAGACGGTGAACCGGTCAACCGCTTTGCTGTCGTCAATTCGTTCGTGCGCGTGCTGCCCGTCGATCAGGGGGGTGGCGACATCGACGGCACATCGTTTCTCGGCGTCAACACGCAAAACGTGTTCTTCGCCAACAACAACATCGTGACGTCGGGCAACCGCAACTCGTGGGGCTTCCGTTTCAACGGTGGCAACAACGCCATCCTCATCGACAACAGCGTGCGCGTGTCGTTTCACAAGCTGGTTCGACTCAACAGTGACCCCGTCGACTACGTCTACATCAAGGGCGGCACGTGGATGCGCGAAGCCACCACGACCGCTGGTGGCGATATGAACAACGACTCGTTTCAGCAGCTCTCCGGCTCGACGACCGACAACGTGCTCGTGCACGACGCGGAGGTTTATCTACTTCCGTCGACACGCTGTGGGTTCGGCATGACCTTCGAAGAGGCTCAAGCCGGGCGTTTGTGGGAGGCACGCAGGATCCACTGGCACGCGTTGTCTGAAGACGTGATCAGCGCAGCGCGTTTGGACCAACTCGAAGGCTTGTGTCCCGCGGGTGCCACCTGCGACTACGCCTCCGAGACACACACCTTCGACTACGACCCCGGTCTCACCTTTCCGGCCAACCCGTGGCGAGATCTCCCGACGTTCGACGACGACGATCCCGATAGCCTTCCCGCGCTCTGAGCTAGAACGTGCGAGTGTCCATCCCTCGCATCTCTTCGAATGTCCGCGAAGCTTGGTTCAGTGTTTTTACCTGAAGACGGGAAGACGGGAAGTTGTGCTCTTCTCGTCTTCCCGTCTTCAGGTGATAGATTTCGACCCGCTGTCGCGCATGACCACCAAAGCTGTTTTGTCACGACGCGGAGCGCCTTCGTTTCCATTCCCGTTCCCATTCCCTTTCCCGCCCAGCCGCTGGGAGACCCGCGAGCGCGCAGAGGTCGCACCTGCTGCTTGGAGGGAATGGGAAAGGTAAAGGGAATGGAAATGTCAGTCCGCAGCGCTGTTCCGGGTGGGCAGCATTCCGCTTCGCGGATCTGGAAGATTGGAAGCTCGGGAGCACGGAAGCTTAGGCAGGGATACCGATCATTTTTTCGAAGTCGGTCAAGCGACCAAACCAGTCAAGACTTTGGTCCCTTGGCACGTCTTTCAGTCTTCGAAAAAATAATTCGGTTTCCCACAAAACCCAGTCCGCGAAGGTCTTACGAGTCTGACAGGTCCACACTCGCGTCGTGCTCGTAGGTCTGATCGAAGTAGGTCGTCACCACGTGCATCTCACACGGACCCTCCGGCGCGTTCTCACGTGCACGAAGCGGAATGCTGCCTGAGTGCGTGCTCGTTTCCGGTGCATCCGTAGGTCCTGGTTGCGCGCTGGTCGTGCAACGCTCGGGGGTCTGAATCGTGACGTTGTGCTCGCCCACTGCGAGCGTGCGTTCGCCCACCTTCAGGTCCACCACGAGTGCCTTGCCCTCCGGCGTGTCGGTCAGGCGTGAACTCACCGCTTCGGCCCGCTCCAGCACGCGGCGCTCGCCAAGGACGTCTGTGAGCACACCGGGCGCTGCAGCAAACTCGAGCGTGATGCGGAGGTCCGGGCCGATCTCGCGGAGGGTATGGGCCGGCAACTCCACGCTCGTCAACGCCGTCACCACACGCGTTCCGGACTGCTCTGCCCAAACACGCGCGGTGACCTGCTCGCCAGCCAGGAGCGGCTCGTCGGTCGTGATCCACTCGCCTTTGAGTTCGGCCTCGGCGGCAAGAAATGAAAACGACGCTTCGCTTTCGTGTCCTTCGATGGTGCCTTCGAAGTTCACCGTGATCTCACCCGGTGCGAGCGGAGTGAGTCGCGCACAGCCACCTTGTCGGTTCGACACGCGAACGCGATCGGAAGGTCCCGCTTCGATCGTCACGTTGGTCGGACTCGAGGTGGTACGTTCGTCCAAGCTGCCACCGGGGAACAACGCCGCATGTGGAGCCGCACGCGTTCGTTCACTGCCCGCGCACGCCAACACCGTGGTGCCGACTGCGACAGGAGCGCCTGCTGCGATGTCGAGGAAGGGATCTTCCACGAAGAGCGATGTCTGTACGTCGGTCGACCCTTGAGGACCGCACGCAGCGAAGAACAACACGAGAAGGGCGCGTCGAGTCATGGCCACGCTGTGTCACGGTCAAGGCGACACCGCATGTGGGTTTAATCCTGATTAATTACTAGTAGCCACAAGGGCGTCCAGTACCGATGTCGGGACCCACGCAGAACTCTGCGCTTTGCGGTTCGCCGTCCCGGTCGATGTACTGCCAGAGGTAGCAACCCACCTGCATGCCACGGATGAGCAACTGCATGTCTGCACTGAAATAGACTTCGACGAACTCGGATCCGCAGGATGGGTACGCACGAATGCGACTGGTGTCGATGCCGACGATGCACGTGGTTCCGCGTTCAACCACCCATGTGTCGGCGACGCGTGTGCATTCAATCAGCTCGTCCTGTGACGCACCGTCGTCCGCAGCACGACCCTCGCTGCGCGAAGCGTTACCGTTGTCTAGTTCCGAAGCGTCGTCTGCCTGCGAAGCCTGTGGCTCAACCGAAGTACGAACCGGTGTACTGCCACACGCAAGCAACGCAGCGAACACAACGAAACGCACCCATGCAAGGTGGACTACGCGTTGCGGGTCAGGGAATTGTTTTTTTATCCTGGAAGATTGGAAGCGACGAAGTTCGTAAGGGTCGCGTCCTTTTTCCTTGGTGCAGTAGCTTCACGTTGAAGTTGATCACCAACCCGCAGCGCTTCCGAAGTACGCGAGCATACGTTCGAACTTGAGCGACGTGGACAGGGTGGAGCTCTCGGACAGCTTTGACTTCCAGCACAACGTGTTCGAACACGAAGTCAGGCTCGAACGCCTTCACGACTTTCGCAGAGCGATAGCGCAGACCAATCGTGGGCTTCTCGTCGAACGGGATGCCTCGGTAGCGAAGCTCTTCGGCCAAGCAGGTCTGGTAGGCCGATTCGAGCAGACCGCGTCCGAGTTGCCGATGCACCTCAATACAAGCGCCGATAATGGCTCGGCTGCCATCGGTGAACATGACCGTCTATCGGCCACCAAATAAATCAGTTGCCCAAAACGCTTCCGATCTTCCGAACTCCCAAACTTCCAGATCCGCGAAGCGGAATGTTTCCTAACAATTCCAACACCTTGCCCCTGCACACCAACCCAACCAGTGACCAAGAGGAATCAAACGTCACACCCCCTTGGTAGGAAAAACTCCCATCAATCGGCCAAAAACCCAACGATCCCAATAGGAATTCGATCCGATCGCCCCGCCCGAAACACCCCGGACGCACAAGTGACACCCACGAGTCACGAACGGCACCGTACGCGACACCGTCCAACCTTGGGGACACCGAAAAACCCGCAGACCCCTATCCCTTGCGCTTTTTTTTGGCGGACCCACGACATCTTGTAGGGTTCACCCAGTGGCCATACACCGCCATGCACTACTGCAAAGTCTCCTCCGAGATACACGTGATACGTCCGCCAATTGCACACTGTGTCACGAAGACTGCACCACCTCTAAGCACCCAGAATTGCTGACCTCTCGGCAATCAAATTCGTGCTCAAAAAAACGATGCTTGACGCCCCAGGGTGAGAAGCGTAGCACCATGTCTTCCCCAAGCTGTTGTGGTGGTCGGCACGTAGCCATCACTACAGGTTGTGGGTTGTCTGTGGAGAGACGCACCCCGACATGGGGACGGGCAGTGGATGAATTGGGGATTCATCCCACCAGCCTAGGGTGGGAAACCTGCGCCTTTCATGTGAGCCAACAAAGCACCGTCATCAGTTCGGATTGCGCTCTCCACAGGTTGCTGAGTTTGAGGAACAAAGGGGCGACGGCCCCGTACGTTGAAAAGCTTGAATTTTCGGGGGCATCGAGCGACCGCCCTTCCAACCGTCCACTCCGGTTTGAAACACCGACCACGGACACGACTTGGAAGGACGACCCCGCTCGTGCCGCACGAAGGACCAAGCTGTGCAGGAGGAATCGTGGCGCTACAGAGTCGAGATATGGACGGTGAGCAGATGTTGGATGGAGCCCTGCGGAGGGCCGAGGTCACTCAACAATCGGGTGGCTTGCACATCGACCGAAAACTAACTCGGCCTGGCGAGGACCCTTACGACACTGTGGAGTGGGAACTCCGCAACTCGGTCATCACCGGTAGCGACGGCGCGATCGTGTTCGAGCTCAAGGGTGTCGAGGTACCGGTGGGCTGGTCGCAGCTCGCGACCGACATCGCGGTGTCCAAGTACTTCCGCAAAGCGGGTCTGCACGGCGACAAGAACAAGGGCGAGCGCAGCGTCAAGCAGCTGGTGCATCGCGTGGCCCACACGATCCGCACCGCAGGCGAGGGCTTCAAGCGCTACTTCGCCGACGAGACCTCCGCGGAGAACTTCGAAGCCGAACTGATCCACCTCTTGCTCACGCAGAAGGCCGCGTTCAACTCGCCGGTCTGGTTCAACTGCGGTCTGTGGCACGAGTACGGAATCACCGGTGCCGAGGGCAACTGGTATTGGGACGCCAAGACCGACTCCATGAAGGAGTCCACCAACGCCTACGAGCAGCCGCAGTGTTCCGCGTGTTTCATCCAGAAGGTCGAAGACGATCTGATGGGCATCTACACGCTGGTGAAGAACGAAGCGCGCCTCTTCAAGTTTGGTAGCGGCACCGGAACCAACTTCAGCGGCATCCGTGGCCGCCAAGAGAAGCTGAGCGGCGGCGGTACCTCCAGCGGTCTGATGAGCTTCCTCGAGGTGTTCGACCGTGCAGCCGGAGCCACCAAGAGCGGTGGAACCACGCGCCGCGCCGCCAAGATGGTGTGTCTCGACATGGATCACCCTGAGATCGTCGAGTTCATCCAGTGGAAGCAGCAGGAAGAGAAGAAGGCGCGTGCCCTGATCGCTGCCGGTTATGAAAGCGACTTCAACGGCGAGGCCTACCACACAGTCAGTGGCCAGAACTCCAACAACTCGGTGCGTGTCACCGACGAGTTCATGGAGGCCATCGAGACCGACGGTGAGTGGTCCACGCGTATGCGCACCACCGGCGAAACCGTCGACACCCACAAGGCGCGCGACCTGTGGCGCATGATCGCCGAGGCCGCTTGGGCCTGTGCCGATCCCGGCCTGCAGTACGACACCACGATCAACGACTGGCACACCTGCCCGAACACGGACCGCATCAACGCGTCCAACCCGTGCTCGGAGTACATGTTCCTCGACAACAGCGCCTGTAACTTGGCGTCGATCAACTTGGTGAAGTTCCTCGACGAAGAGGGCAACTTCGACGTGGAGGGTTACCGCCAGGCGATCCGCGTGCTCATCCTTGCGATGGACATCCTGGTCGACCTCGCCAGCTACCCCACGCGCCCCATCGCCAAGAACAGCCACGACTACCGTCCGCTCGGATTGGGCTACGCCAACCTCGGCACCTTGCTGATGCGTTTGGGCATCCCCTACGACTCGGATCTCGGTCGTTCGATCGCCAGCTCGCTCACCAGCGTGTTGTGTGGACACGCCTACGCCACCAGCGCAGAGCTCGCGTCGGCCAAGGGTCCCTTCAGCGGCTTCACCCGCAACCGCCAGCCCTTCCTCAAGGTCATGGGCAAGCACCGCGACGCCGCCTACCAGATCGACGAGCCCGGTGGCCCCGGCATTGTCGACGACGATCGTCCCGCCGGTTGCCCCGACTACTTGGTGCGCGCCGCGCGTCAGGATTGGGATCTCGCGGTCAAGCTCGGCGAGCTTTACGGCTACCGCAACTCGCAGGCGACCGTGCTTGCACCCACCGGAACCATCGGCTTGCTGATGGACTGCGACACCACCGGCATCGAGCCCGACTTCGCGTTGGTGAAGTTCAAGAAGCTCGCGGGTGGCGGCTACTTCAAGATCGTCAACCAGTCGGTTCCCGGAGCCCTGAAGCGTTTGGGTTACACCGACGCGCAGATCGCCGAGATCGTCAGCTTCGTCACCGGCACCAACACCTTCACGCAGGCTCCGCATCTTGGTCGCAAGGCGTTGCTCGAAAAGGGTCTGACCGATCGCGACATCGAGAAGGCTGAAGAAGAGCTTCGCGGTGTGTTCGACGTCAGCTTCGCGCTTGCACCTTGGGTGTTGGGCACCGAGGCCTACGACCGCATGGGCATCTCCGAAGAGGTGCGCAACAAGCCCGGCTTCAACATCTTGAAGCACTGGGGACTGACCGCGCAGCAGATCGAAGAGCTCAACGAAGTGGTGATTGGTCGCATGACCGTCGAGGGCGCACCGCACCTTCGCGCCGAGCACCTTCCCGTGTTCGATTGTGCGAACCGTTGCGGCAAGAAGGGCAAGCGTTTCCTCGCTGCCATGTCGCACATCCGCATGATGGCTGCCGCGCAGCCTTTCCTTAGCGGTGCGATCTCCAAGACCGTCAACCTTCCCAACGACGCCACCGTCGAAGAGATCGAAGAGATCTACATGGAAGGTTGGAAGCTGGGCCTCAAGGCCGTCGCGCTTTACCGCGATGGGTGCAAGGCATCGCAGCCGCTTTCGTCGTCCGACGATTCCGAAGACGAGACCGTCGAAGCCAAGAGCACGACCGTGGGGATTGCTGCAGCAGCCGCTCCGCGTGCGCCGATGGTCGAAGGTGCGCGACCGCCCGAGAGCAACCGGCATCGCCTGCCCAAGAAGCGCGCTGGGTTTACCCAGGAAGCGCGCATCGGTGGACACAAAGTGTTCTTGCGAACGGGCGAGTACAAGGATGGATCGATGGGCGAGATGTTCATCGACATGCACAAGGAAGGCGCCAGCTTTAGGTCGCTGATGAACTGCTTCGCGATCAGCGTGTCGATGGGCTTGCAGCACGGAGTGCCGCTTGAGAGCTACGTCGAGCAGTTTACGTTCACGCGCTTTGAGCCCAGCGGCATCGTGCAGGGCCATCCCAACATCAAGTTTGCGACCTCGTTGTTGGACTACGTGTTCCGAGTTCTCGGAGTCGAGTACCTGAAGCGTTACGACTTCGCGCAGGTCCCGCCGAAGGAAGAGCAGGAAGAACTGCTTTCTTCGACCGACGTTTCGGCTGCGATTCGCGCGGAGGGTGCGAAGCACACCACACCGCCGCCTGCCATTGAGGAGGCCGAGCAGGTGACCTTTGGCTTTGAAGCTTCAGAGCAGACACCTGCGATTGCAGGACCGCAGAACGCTTTGTCTCAGCAGTTGGGGGAGATGATGGGAGATGCGCCGATGTGCGAGAAGTGCGGGAACATCACGGTTAGGAATGGCGCTTGTTACAAGTGCCTGAACTGCGGCAACTCGATGGGGTGTAGCTGATGACGCGGGATCTCGGTCAGTTGTTGGGTCTGTTGCGCTATCCCACGTGGTCGCGCGTGTCGTTCTCGCACGCGCGCTACCTGAACGGTGAAGGCATCGTTGGTGGAGTTGGCGGAGCGCCGATCTGGACCGTTGATGTGGGGAACGTTCGACTGCGGTTGAGCGAGGGCGAGGTCGGAGAGCTGAAGCGCTTTTGTCGCGAGCAGGAGATCATGTTCGTGGATGAAGCGGGGCGGATGGTGGCGTAGCATCCGGCGGTGAATTTCGAGTGGGAGCGGCTGTGGTGCCCTTATGGTCGAACCTACTCGCTTGACGCGTTTGGCTATGTCGCGCCACCCAGCAAATATCAGAACAACCACTTGGTTCGAACGGGAGCGACCATTGCCGACGGTCCTTCTGCGTCGATCCTCCTAGGCGACGCCGGGCTGGGCAAGACCACTGTTGCCAAACAGCTTGGGGTACACGCACACCTCCCACAGTTCAGCACCGATCAAGGCCTCATATCCGAAGTGTTTCGGAACGAGCGCGTCCTTGAGTGGAAAGCCGGCTCTCATCAGCTGACGCTCGTACTGGATGGGCTGGACGAGTGTCGCCTGCACGTCGCGACGCTGAGCGCTCTTCTTGCAAAACAGATAGAACAGCTTCCGACTGACCGGCTTCGAGTCGTGTTGGTGTGTAGGACTGCTAGCTGGATTCGTTCCTTCCAAAGTCTGGAAGAGACCATCCGTGCCGAGTTCACAACCGTATCGAAATACGAAATGCTCCCGCTGCAGCGGCACGACGTTGCGGCGGCGGCCATCCAGGCCGGCGTTGCTCCCGCTTCATTTCTGGATGCGGTCGAAGCCAAGCACGTCAGTTCTCTGGCGTCCCGGCCGGTGAGCCTCAAGCTGCTGCTCCCTCTCTTCCGCGAGAACGCCCAGCTGCCTGGGACCCGAGCAGATCTGTACAGCCAAGGCCTTCTTCGGATTGCGGAAGAGAGCAAATCCCGAACCGACTCCGGATCACCTCTCGATGCAGAGAGCCGTCTTCTGGTCGCCGCCCGAATCGCGGCCGCCATGACTCTAAGTGGCTATACATCAATCGGCTTTCGCGGCGGCCCCAGCGCGCTCTCATACAAAGATCTCGAAGGCGAGGAATCTGGTGTAACCGTAGATGAAACGACAGTACGTGAGGTACTCGAGTCTGGGCTGTTCACAGGGAGCGCGGACTCACACCTCAGTTTCACGCACTACACTTATCAAGAGTTTCTGTCAGCTCAGTTTCTGCTGAATCGTGAGATGGACGCCGAGGAACTCTTAGCGCTGTTGCAACTAGATCAACTCGGTCGCGTTCCACCGCAGCTCACTGGGCTGGCTGGCTGGCTGGCTGCACTGCAGCCGGAGCTATCGGTGACATTAATTCAAAGCGACCCAGGCGTCGTTTTGAGTGCGGCACCGGCTCTGTCTGATGAGCAACGCCGGATGTTGGTTGAATCAATCCTGGACAAGTTTGAATCAGGAGAGCTCGCCACAAGGTGGTGGGACGGTCGCACTCACTACACATCGCTAGCATCCAATACTCTGGCTCCGCTGCTCGATCCGGTCGTCGCGGATGCCACGAAAGCACTCGTCGTGCGATTGGTCGCAATGGATATCCTCGTAGCCGATTCACACTTTGATCCAGCGCTCGTCCAGCGAGTCGGGCTGAGTCAGTCGGCCCACATAAAGCTTCGCGAAACAGCTGCGCGGGCACTGGCCAGCGTCGACGACCGCGACGTACGCCGAGTGTTGAGACCACTCCTCGAGTTGCCGCGCGAGGAAGATCCTGACGATACGCTCAGAGCGTGTGCGCTTCGTGCCCTCTGGCCGGATGACTTGTCAATCGACGAACTCCTCTCGCACCTCGTCCCGCCGCAACGAGATTCATACTTTGGAGCCTACAAACTTTTTTTGAGTGGTCTTCCAGACCAACTGTCGCTAGACGAACTCTGTTCAGCGCTGACGTGGGCAGCTGAGGCCCGTTACGACCGAGGAAAGTACGACGCGATCACCCGTCTGCAAACCGCACTCGTCGCACAAGGACTGAAGTCATTCGAGGAGTCGCGCGTACAGGAAGCGCTGCTCAAGCCGCTCTTGCCACGTCTCGTGGCTCGAGATCGCGAGCTGACATTCATCAAGGAATGGCCGCGGCAGCGTCGCCGGTCGCTAGCCCGGATTATCGCGCCCTATCTCTCCAGATGGCACGAGTCCACTGTTCTCGACCTCGTGTTGAACAACGATGATCTTGCCTGGGCAATCGAACAGCTCGAGACAAATCACAAGCCTTGGTGTTGGGTGATTAGATGGCTTCATGATCGCACTAACTCAAGTCAGGTTGATGCAGTCCTCGAAGCCTACCAACACTTGCCCGAAGATTTGCGCCCTCTTCTTTACGTGGAGCTCGAAAGCGAAACCGCGTCACATCTCCGTCAGAATGAGGAGTGGGAAAGACGGCACGCGGAATTGCAAAGCCAGCGAAGCTGGGATGAGCTGGTTCGATTCGTGTCGCACCCATCTCAGCACTTGTTGCGGTGGAGTCGTTTTATCGAGGACCTTGGTCACAGAGCACCACATCTGTCTCCGCGGTGGAGCGAAGCCACAGAGCGACACAAAGAGCAGATCAAGGCCGCAGCAACAGCAGTGATTCTGTCCGGTGAGCCGGATTTGAAACAGTATCTCAAGACGGGAAGCGCCCAATCCAGAGACTTGGATGGCTACTACGCTTGGGAACTGCTTGCTGACGAGCAACCTGAGAAACTCGCAGAACTCCCCAGTGCCGTTTGGAGGCAGTGGGCCGCGTTGTTGTTCGCGGGTGCGCATCAGAATGAAACAGCAACTGCACTTCGCGCGATGGCTGCGCTGCACGCACCGGATGAAGTCACAGCGACTGTCGTAGCACTGATACGAAAGCAGGACAGGAAGAGCGAACCCCAGTACCACCTTCGTCATGTTGCTCAGATCTGGGGCGCACAACTTGAAGCTGCACTACTTAGCGAATTGGAGGGCGGGCTGTCTGTTCAATCGCAGGCGGAACTTCTTCGTGTGCTCCTAGCGCACGAGTGTGCTCAAGCTCAGACCTACGCTTTGGCGAACATTAACAAGGCGCCAATCGCCTCTGCTTTGCTTGACTCTCCGTCGGTTGAGTTTCTGTGGAGCCAGATTTGGGCAGTGGTGACTTCTGACAACGCGTACGGTCGACGTCTCTTCGAAGAGTACGCCGGCCACAGTCAGTCGCTTCTTGACCGACCACCTCCTTTGGTGAAGACGCTTCGCGATGAACAACTCGGCACGCTATATACATGGCTCCGCGCTGAACTCCCCGATGCCGACCGAGCGTTGAGCGAGTTCGGCGACACGATTCTCCGTGAACTCGTTCATCGAGCAACGCCGGAAGCCGTCAAAGTCCTTGCGGCCCTTGCCGAGTCCAATCCTGAGCTCCGATACTCTCTCGGGAAGGCACGTGAATCTGCTCGAAAGAATGCCTGGGCCCCACTCACCCTCGAAGCTGTTCTCCAGCTGGGACGCGTGGCTTTGGACAAGCTGGTACAGCTTGGAGGAGCGGTGGTGGACCGCTTAGGAACTCGCCCTCTCGCACTAGTATTGAACGGTGGTGGGGTGAAGGGCGCAGCGTTTTGCGGAGCGCTGGTTGAGCTGTATCGACGCGTTGAGATTGAACCGCGTGCTTTTTGCGGCACATCAGCCGGCGCGATCACCGCGACGGCTCTCGCGATGGGCTACAAGCCTGAAACGATTGAGACGATTATGAGGCAAGTCTCCTTCCTCGATTTCCTCGATTCCAAATGGCAGCCAGATACCTACACCCACCCTGCCAATCTGGTTCCTCCCAATCGCAGCCGCATGAGCCGTCTGGGTCTCAGGTTCCGTCGGTGGATTTCTGGCGTCTCTGCGTTCTTGGGGCTGCTTTGGACCGGTGCTCTCTACAGCACCGAGCCGGTTGGGCGATTCATTCGCCACTTGGCGATCTGGCGTCCTCGCGACGATGGTCCCCGAGCAGAGCCCGACGTCCACATTGGAACGAAGATTCGGGACCTCGACCCCACCTTGCTCATCGTCGCCAGTTCCTCCGGTGACTCAAACACCTATGTGTTTGAGAACGAGCAACAGATTGAGTTCGCGGTGCGATGCAGTATGGCGATTCCCGGCTTCTTCGCAGGTCAAAAGCAGGGCACCGAGTCGCTTTACGACGGCGGTCTCGTCGCAAACTTCGCGTTTGAGGAGGCGCGGAAACGTCTGGCAGATCACGACATCATCGGGCTTTATCTTTATGACGCAGCGTCCCGAACTCGTCACGGTGATCAAAAGGCAGGTCTCTGGGGACTGCTGAAGACGACTGTACGCATCTTTCTTGGGCAAGATGAAATGTCCGTCCTCCAGAAACACCGCTCTTCGATCATTCGCATCGACACAAACCCAATCCAGACGTTGGATTTCGACTTGTCGAGCGAGGACCTGGACCTTCTCGTTGATGCGGGGCGGCTTGCCGTTCTGCGTTACCTCGTCGAAGAAGACCACGGCCTCAAATTGAAGCCCGGTATCGAACCGTCTCTCGAAGAGTACGAAGCTGAGGCTCGCCGAATCCAGACTGAGCGAGCGCAAGCGCGCAAGCGTTGGGAATGGCCACATCGCCGGCAGAGGATTCGCTTCTGGTCCGGTGTAATCGTGCTGGTCCTAGCAATAGTGTCGTTAGTAGCGGTACCCGCCTACCTGCTCGGTCGCCCACCCTAAGCGAGACGCTTCTGAAACGCTTCGCGCAGCGCATCTCAAGAATAGTGAAAGCAGCGCATCTAAAATAGGACACCCATATTTGTTGACTCCCATCCCAGCCTCTGTTACCTCTCCACTCATGCCGCGCGCGCGTTCGGAGACTTTGGATTTGGCTTCGACGGCCTACTACCACTGCATTTCGCGATGTGTGCGGCGGGCTTTCCTCTGTGGGCGCGACGAGTATTCAGGTCAGGACTACGAACACCGTCGAGGTTGGGTCGAAGAGCGGCTTTGGGAGCTTTCGGAGATCTTCGCGATCGATCTCTACGCCTACGCGGTCATGTCCAACCATCTCCACGTGGTGCTCCGCGTCGACGAAGCCAAAGCGGCATCGTGGGACGACGACACTGTCATCCAACGCTACTCGCGGCTCTTCCCGGGGATGAAAGCGGCTGCGCAAAACACAACAGCACGTCATCGACGTGAGTTGGCGAAGAGCTGGCGCGAACGCTTGATGAGCGTGTCGTGGTTCATGCGCTGTCTCAACGAGAACATCGCGCGTCGCGCGAACAAAGAAGACGAGTGCACGGGTCGTTTCTGGGAAGGGCGGTTCAAGTCGCAGCCTCTGCTCGACGAAGAAGCGCTTCTGACGTGCATGGCGTACGTGGATCTCAACCCGATTCGCTCAGGCAAAGCGATGAAGCTCGAGACGTCCAAACACACGTCGATTGCGCTTCGTCTCGAGCATGCGGAAGTCGCACTCGACGACGCCGACACCAACCTTGTGCCTTCGGCGCTCGTGCCGTTTGAGGATCAAGTATCATCGCGAAGTCGACGAGAAACTGTACCGATGCAGTTTCTCGACTACGTCGAACTGCTCGAGTGGACGGGCCGATGCAAACGCGCAGTCGGTCCAAGCGGTCGGATCCGCGGACGTGCGCCTACGTTGTTGCAAAAGCTGCAACTCGATCCGGGAGCGTGGCTTCGCGTGATGGAGTACCAGGGCCTACGAACTGCGGGTGTGTTGGGAAGCGTCGAAGCGCTCGACCAGTTTGCGCAGGCGCAAGGCAAGCAATGGGTTCACGGCAAAGGGCTAGCCCAGGTCCTCGCAAGCTAACTGCACATCACTTGATTGAGTTAGGAACATTTCACACGAATTGTTCGTCGTGACAGCGACGAATCTTGAGGACGAGACGTGATGTATCCTCGCGCTCTATGGGCAACGGGCGGCCACTCAAGAGCACGACGCGTCGTGCTGTTCGAGTTCTTACCCACCTGACCGTGTTGATTTCGCTCACCGTCGTTGCACAGTCGCTCATCGATAGCGGCGAACAACTTCAAACGGCCGGTGAGCACGAGGCGGCGATCGCTGTTTTTGCTCGCATTGAACCCGGCAACCCGAATCACGGTCGTGCACTTCATCGGATGGCACAAAGCGAGCTTGAGCTCGGCCGACGCGAGCAGGCCGCAGTGCACCTACGCGAAGCGATCGCGCTCGTAGACGATGACTGGGTCTCCGCGAACACTTCGGAGATCGCCATGCTCTTGGCACAAGCGGCGTCCGACCCACCCGAGAACGTTGAACCCGTTGAACCCGTCGAACCCGTCGAACCCGTCGAGCCTGTCGAGCCTGTCGAGTCTGTTGTTGAACCCCCACAAGCCGAAACATCGGCTCCCACGGGTTCTCTTCCCAGTGCGCTCGTGTCTAGATTCGGTGGAGAGTCGGGTCCGATGCCGGGCGTCTCGAACTGGCGAGGAATGCGTCACGTTCAGGCGTTCATTGGCCCGGGCGTAGCGTGGCTGGAGTCCTTCGGAGAGGGCCGAGCCGAACCCACGCTTTCGCTCGGCGCACAGATCACCGGCGGGTTGTTTGAGATGTTCGGGTATCGAATTGCCCTGAGATTCGGTTTCGATCTTCTCGAGCTCTCCGAGTTTTCGTCCAGCGGGAGCGCTGACTCCGTCGTCCGCACCGCGCAGAGCGACGACGCGCGAGACATCACCCTCGACGTGGCTGGGGGCGTGCGTGTTCATCTTGGCGGCTCGCGGGTGTTCCTCGGAGGCGGCGGCCGATTTGGAATCCGGCGGACGAACATCATCGACGCACGCACCAGGCTCCAGGTACGAGGCTACGGACGGGACCCCATCAAGCGAGGTAATGTCAGCGTGACGCGTAAATGCGCGTCCAAAAAAATAGGACACCCATATTTTTGACGGCGCGCGAACTGCAGCTTGAGCGGTAACCTCCGGCCGGAGGTTCAGATGAAAGGTTTCGCCCTCGGACTCTCGCTCTCAATCGCGTTCATCCTCGGTTGTGCAGCAGCACCCTTGATCGTCCCGCGAATGAGCGCGCAGCAACAGGCCGCCGGCGTTCAGCGCTGGGACTACAAGTGTGACGAAGTTCGCTGGCGACGCGCTACTGAGACCCTTCAAGAGTTCGGCCAAGAGGGGTGGGAGCTTGTCACGTCCGAACAGGGAACGTACTGCTTCAAGCGACCGTTGTAGTGCTTCGCGACCGGCAGACACGCACGCATTTTGCTCGCTTTGACGACCGCTTCACTCGGCGGCGGGAAGTCGCATCTAAAATAGGACACCCATATTTATTGACTCTCAGCCCAGGCTCTGTTACCTCTCCACTCATGCCGCGCGCGCGTTCGGAGACTTTGGATTTGGCTTCGACGGCCTACTACCACTGCATTTCGCGTTGTGTGCGGCGGGCTTTCCTCTGTGGGCGCGACGAGTATTCAGGTCGGGACTACGAACACCGTCGAGGTTGGGTCGAAGAGCGGCTTTGGGAGCTTTCGGAGATCTTCGCGATCGATCTCTACGCCTACGCGGTCATGTCCAACCATCTCCACGTGGTGCTCCGCGTCGACGAAGCGAAAGCGGGATCGTGGGACGACGACGCTGTCATCCAACGCTACTCGCGGCTCTTCCCGGGGATGAAAGCGGCTGCGCAAAACACAACAGCACGTCATCGACGTGAGTTGGCCAAGAGCTGGCGCGAACGTTTGATGAGCGTTTCGTGGTTCATGCGCTGTCTCAACGAGAACATCGCACGTCGCGCGAACAAAGAAGACGAATGCACCGGTCGTTTCTGGGAAGGGCGGTTCAAGTCGCAGCCTCTGCTCGACGAAGAAGCGCTTCTGACGTGCATGGCATACGTGGATCTCAACCCGATTCGCTCGGGCAAAGCGATGAAGCTCGAGACGTCCAAACACACGTCGATTGCGCTTCGTCTCGAGCACGCGGAAGTCGCACTCGACGACGCCGACACCAACGTTGTGCCTTCGGCGCTCGTGCCGTTCGAGGATCAAGTTTCGTCACGAAGTCGACGTGAAACGGTACCGATGCAGTTTCTCGACTACGTCGAACTGCTCGAGTGGACGGGCCGATGCAAACGCGCAGTCGGTCCAAGCGGTCGGATCCGCGGACGTGCGCCTACGTTGTTGCAAAAGCTGCAACTGGATCCGGGAGCGTGGCTTCGCGTGATGGAGTACCAGGGCCTACGAACGGCGGGTGTGTTGGGAAGCGTCGAAGCGCTCGACCAGTTTGCGCAGGCGCAAGGCAAGCAATGGGTTCACGGAAAGACCCAAGCTCGTCTGCGAACGGCGTAGCCCACCGAGGCGTCTCTGGTCCGTCGACTCAACGCATGGCGCGTGCGAAGTACTCGAAGACCGTGATTGGCTTCTTCGCTCGGGGTGATCGGTAGACGGGAGTTACCCGGCTCACTTCGGGGCCGTTTTCGAACATCGTGATCGTTCCGTCCTCGAGCCCATCGACCGTGATCTGCATCAGCTGACGCCACGTATCGCAGAGGTAGCTGAGATGGATGTCGTATCGCGTGATGATTTGAGCACGCGACCCGTTTGGCCCGGGAGCGAAGTCGAAGAGCAGCCGGTCGAGCGCCCAGTCCAGGCTACCAGCGAACGAGATGTGCGCGGGGTGGAAGAAGCAGGGCTGGACACGCTTCCCCTTGTCGGGATCGCCCTGCACGGTGGGATCGAAGTAGCGGCGGTCGAGCTTCCAGCACTGGACCATAGACTGTAGCGAGCCCAACTGATCGACCCCTGGGAGCCAGAGAATGCTCGGCTCCTCGTCTTGACCGTCGTGTACCAAGAGCGACTCGCGAAAGTCGTCGGGGAATCGAACGCCGAGCTCCGCCTCTGCCGCATCGATCTGCTCGAGCGTTGCTGGTGGGCGAAGCGCGAGCTCCTTCTGCGGCCAGTGTTCCGCAAAGTAGGCTTCCAAGCGTTGCCAGAGATCGTTCAAGACGGACACCTGTATTTCAATCCAAAGCGGTGACTGTCTCGCGAACACTTCGCGAACCGGTCCCACCCACCTGCAGGTGCAACCCACTCTCTTGCGGTTCGAGGGAGCTCACTCACGGAGCCACGCCCTGTACTCGCATCATGGCGACTAAAGCATCGCGATCTCGGTTCCAAGTCTCGAGGCGGGTGGAGACCAGCGCGACGATCAGGAAACCATTTCTCAGCCGAGCGGCCTCGCAGGTGACTCGTCCTTCTTCGCTCATGCAGTTCAGTGAGCCTTCGTCGAGTCGCTCGAAGTGAACCGAGTTGCCATCCGCGTTCTCGCGTGGATCCACCACGCGCGGGTCGGTGCCGGCAGTGAATGGATGACGGTTAGGATATACGCGCACCGTCACTCGGTGTGGAGCGTCCCCCGAGCCTGGCATGAGCAGGTTGTCGATCGCCTCCGTGCCGTCCTCGCTGGTTCGGACGGCGACCTCTTGTCCGGACTCGTGCGCGACCCAGACGTCCCCGGCCAGAGTTGTGAGCTGCGTGCGCGCGAGATCATCGATCGCGGGCTCACTCGCGGCTTGGGCGGGTGCCGGAAGAGCGGCCGGTGCGGCACTGGTGGGAGGCGCGAGAGGAGGTGTCGTGTTGTCGTCGCAACCCATGCTCGCAACAAGCAACAGAGCTGGAAGTCGATGAAGCAACCGCATCGCGCGAGCGTAGACGGATACACCGTCGCTCGTCCCGAAGGAACGCTTCGCGAACCGGTCCCACCCTTCTGCAGACGGAACCGACCCGGACGTCACGCCAGACAGGTCGGCGTCCGTGGGTGCGGCCAGCAGATGGTCTACGTAGACCCGAATGGCACTTTCATGTGGGTCGCGAACTCCGAGCGCTCCCAGTAGGACGCTTCGTGATGGTTAAGCGGCGCAGCGTTTACGTAAGCGTTGGAGCACTACGGAGCGGGTTTGAGGGTGTTGGCTAGGTCGACGACGAAGGTGAAGTCGCGGCAGCGCACGTCGCTTTCGTCCAGGCACTTCGCGCCCACCGAGTAGGTGGTGTCGTTCTCGGCCCAGGAGATGACGCGGTGCTCGCCGTCCACCGTCGCCCGGGCCCACGCGCCGCGGACCTGCGCGTTGCTGTTGGCCTCGGCCACGGCTTCCACGTAGCTGTTGGTCGCGTGGACGTACACCTCCATGCCGTCGGCCGACCCGTTGATGCCGTACCAGTCCTCCTCGTCTTCGCCGGTCAAGCCCAACCCGTTGGCCATGTAGCGTTCGGGCAGCTCGAGGATGGGCACGCCACCGGCGGTACGCGCCGGACTCGACGCGGCCTCCGAGCACTGGGCGCAGCCGGCGAGAAGGGCGAGGGTCACGGCGAATCGTCTCATGGGGCTCATGGTTGCCGTCCCGGTGGGCGCAAGCAAGCCGGGGAGAGTGACGTCAGGAAGCGCAGAGAGCGGTGCGGAAATAGGACACCCATCTGTTCCACGGCGCGCGAACTGCAGCTTGAGCGGTAACCTCTCGGCCGGAGGTTCAGATGAAAGGTTTCGCCCTCGGACTCTCGCTCTCAATCGCGTTCATCCTTGGTTGTGCAGCAGCACCCTTGATCGTCCCGCGAATGAGCGCGCAACAACAGGCAGCCGGCGTTCAGCGTTGGGAATACACATGTCCTCTTCCTCAGCGACAAGGGGGAGACGATCATGCTGCAGCAGCAACGCAGCTCGGCGAGCAGGGGTGGGAATACAGCCACAACGGTTGGAACGTGATGTGTTTCAAGCGTCCGCTGATGTAACGCGGAGGTTCAGATGAAAGGTTTCGCCCTCGCCGATCGCCGACAGGTGCACCGGTTCGGACCGCAAGAGGTGGTATGAATGCGCTTCGCGAACCGGTCCCACCCACTTGTAGACAGTGCGCCGAGCACCGCACCACCAAAGAGCTCGAGCATCACGATTCACGCAAGTGCGAACAAGAGCGCTTCAGCTCATCCCACGGGTGGTGGTGCGATGGTGTGCACGAGCGTGTCTGAGCACTCACACCGAACGCGAACCTGCCGTGTGTTTCCGTGTCGATGTGACGACCTACGTACGGCCGCGAGGGAGAAATCGAGACGCTTTCCGTACCACTGCCGATGTCCTACGACCTCGTCATTCGCGGCTCGGCCGACCGCAATGCTCTCGTCGAATCGCTGAAGCGGCTTCCCCACGCATCGTCGGTGGAGATTCACCTTCTCGAGCAACCCGGCGAGCTCCTCGTCGCGATTCCTGCGTCTGTCGATGACCGAGCGATGACGACTCTCCGTGTGAGTCTCGCGAAGCTTTGCGAAACCGGTGGACTGACGTTGTTCGATCCTCAAGTCGGTGAGGTGATCGAGATGCTGAAAGTCGCCGTCGTCCGCAAGATGGCGACACAACGCCGCTACGCGCAGCTGCAGTCGCTCACGCACCGAATTGATCTCGCGGAGACCGACGAGCACGACCTGACCGCGCTCGACCACGTGCTCTACTCGCGGATCGAGGGCGCCACAATGAAGTCTGGCGATTCGTCGTGGAAGGCGCTCCAGAACCTGGCCATTGCGATGATCGAGGCCGGCGCCGATCCCTTCGCACGTCGGAAAGCGGGCAAGTACTGCAGCCTCCTAGGTGCCGTGAAGACAGACCACAGCAAGGTGGTCGAGCACGTTCTGAAAGGGCTAAGCAAGGCCGAGCGGGACAAGGCGCTTCGACAGAAATGGGACTACCTCACGCTGCTGGAGCATGCCAGTCGAGGCATGTTCTCGGACCGAACCGTGAAGATGCTGAAGCGGCTCGGCGCGAAGAGGTGACCGTACACCTGCCATGACCTGACAACATCGCTCACCGACAAAGCGTCTACAAGTGGGTGGGACCGGTTCGCGTTTTCCTATCTATCTCGAACGCGTATCTCTCAGCGGGCGTTCTACAGAATCGCTAGGTACTCTCGGGCAATGAAATCTCGGGGTACTGGTCTGATTGTGGCGTTGCTGGTTGTTGGTGTCAGTCCGCATGCTCAGGCACAAGGTGCAATGTGGGTCCCAGGACCGTGGAGCACGTGTTCCGTTCCGTGCGGCGGTGGGACACAAACGCGGAGCTACCAGTGTGTGGACACCGACCGGGGAACGGTGCTTCCCGACAGTAGCTGTGCGGACAATCCCAAGCCGCCTGACGAGATGCAGGCATGCAACACCGCAGCGTGCACGTATTCGTGGCAGACGGGCGTATTCAGCATGTGCTCTGAACCGTGCGGCGACGGAATCCAAACGCGTCCCGTGAACTGTGTGCTTGATGCAACCGGTGAGACCGTGACCGATACGTTTTGCGATGCGGCCTCGCGTCCGACAGATACGCAGATGTGCAACCTGGGCGCATGCACATACTCGTGGCAGACCGGCGCGTACGGCATGTGTTCGGAACCGTGTGGGGATGGAATGCAAACTCGACCGGTGGTGTGTGTTGTCGACGCAACCGGTCAGTTGGTTGCTGACACGTTTTGCGATGCAGGTTCCCGTCCGGCAGATACACAGATGTGCAACCTCGGCGCATGCACGTACTCGTGGCAGGCCGGCGCATTCGGCATGTGCTCGGAACCGTGTGGAGATGGAATGCAAACACGACCGGTGACATGCGTGGCGGATCTCTCCGGCGCGACAGTCGCTGACATGTTTTGCGATGCAGGTTCGCGTCCGGCGGACACGCAGATGTGCAACCTGGGCGCATGCACGTACTCGTGGCAGACCGGCGCATTTGACTCGTGTTCTGAGACCTGTGGGGACGGCACCCAGACGCGACCGGTTGTTTGTGTCGTCGACGAAACAGGGCAGATGGTGGAGGACTCGTTTTGTGATGCAGGCTCACGTCCATCGGACTCGCAGTCGTGCAACCTAGGTCCGTGCATGTACACCTGGCTTGTCGGTGAGTATGGCGCGTGTTCTGAACCTTGTGGGGGCGGGACGAGTACACGCAGCGTGACGTGTGTCGATCTCGATGACGCTACTGTCGACGACTCACTGTGTGACTCGAGCGTGCGTCCGGATGACGCACAGAGTTGCAACGAAGACCCTTGCCTCGATGGCGGAGTGGACGATGGAGGCGTTGACGACTTGGATGGAGGTGTTGCCGGCGACGGCGGCTCGGATGTAGACGCTGGCTCTGGTGACGGCTCCGGTGGCTGTGCGACTGCGCCGTTTCAACCCACAGGCGCCTTCCTGCTTCTCTTAGGGTTGTGGTGGCGTAGGAGAGTCCGAGCCTGACACGCTTGGTTATGGCACCAAAGACGACGAAGGAGCAGGCGTGCACGGCTGCTGTCGCCGCTCTGACCGAGGCCTGCGAGCCACCGATCATCGAGTTCAGCGATCGCATAGAGCCGGAGGTTCTCGCGTGCGTTCCATGGCGAGAAGCGCTGCGCCCGATCCAGGATCGCGAAGCGATGGACCGACGTCCGCCTGCGTCCGGCACAGTTGATGTCTGGATTGTCATGTTTGCAGACCCGCCGTACCTCGTCACGGTGCTGCTCGACGAGGACGGCACCCTCTGCGCAGCAGGACTCGAAGACGAAATCGATCTGATGGGCTAACAGGCCTTCGCGCGCTCGCGGCAGTTACCTCAACACGATGGTTGGCAGGGTGGGGCAGTCGCCACCCCATGCTGTCCACGGTAGGTGACGTCGAAATGCCTCTGCGATTGGCGCGTCGCTCCGAAGACCGTGAAGCTCTCTACACTCCTCGGCGATCGGCAGCGAGGGTTCGTTACCGACGTTGGCGCAAGTCAGTGACGCGAAGTAGCGGTGATAGATTGAAACCTGGGCGTTCAGGCAGTCTTCGATTTGACCGAGGGTCGCATTGCAGTGTGCGAAATCCGCCGCTCGGACGGCGCCACACTCGATGGGAGGCCATTGCGGGGTTCTCTCAAGACAGTCGGCGACATACTCGTCGCAGTTCGTTGGGTCGTCAGAGAGACCGGCTCCTGCGATCGAGCACATCTGTACGTGCGTCAGCCCGAAGCTGATCGCGCTGAGAGACTCGCACGTTGCTACGGCGTGGGCGTCTGCGTCGATCGCTGATAGCACCGTGTCGCGCGACAATCCGGAGACTCGTAGTTCTGGTGACAGGGTGATCGTCACCGGCGCCGGCTGTCCGGTCCCGCTACACGCGAAACCGACGGTCACAGCCGTGGTGATACACACCTGCCATGACCCGACAACATCGCTCACCGACAAAGAACGACGGCGGGGTGTGCGCCGCCTTGTACTGTCGTGCCTCCGACTGGCGTCCATCCATCAACGCGCATGGCATTCCCTGGAAGGTCTTCGTGGTCGCCATCAAACCGCAGCGTGCGTGCGACACACTCACGAAACCCGGTGGACGTCGATGTGGTTTGCGCGACGGCTCCCGTAGTTCGTGTGGCGTAGGATGTCGCGCATCCGATCAACACACCGAGAGCGAGGGCGAAAGTCAGCTGGCTGTTCTTCATGCCGCACCATGCTGCTCGAAGAGATCGAGTCGCACCACTACCCACGATTCGGGCACGACAGAATGGTGAGGGAAGTGTGCTCAGCAGCCGCGCGGTTTGGCTGGTGAAGACTCTTCCGCCTGCAACGTAAGGACGGTGCGTGGTCAAAAGTGACCATGCGGATCTCACCTGCTCCGAGGAGACGCCTCGCCTGCCGTGGTGACAAGACGGTCAAGCACGTTCGCAGACCGATTGGTATTGTCTCTGGATGAAGCACATGAGCGCGCTGCCACTCGTGTTCGCACTCGCGTGCGGTGGGGCGACTCGTGAACACAGCAGCGAGGAGAGTGTAGGATCGTCGTCCGAGCAATCCGAACTCGAGGCGATGCGTATCGTGTGCATCGAAGCTCCCGATGCTGTCGCTGCGGTCGAAGATGCGGCGCAACGCGACTTCGACTACAGCCGCTACGTCGGTACTCACGTCACGAACCCGCAGATCTACCAGATGGTTCTCTCGATGATCGCGAACAGCACGCCGCCGATTCAGCGCGCCGAGATTCTCGATTCGAAGGCTCGAGAGGTTGGCCTCGCTGACTGCTCAGGCTCGTTATTTCGGTAAGAAGACCAACGCACAGAGCTTCGCTAGTGAAACTCAAGAGGGTAAGTCACATTCACTTCTCCCCGATCGGGTTCGGGGAACCGCAGCGCTCCGATGGTTTGAAGCAGGCACGCCTCGAGAGCCTCGTTTTCTGAACTCGGTTCGACGATTTCGGCGGACGTCACCGTGCCGTTCAAGTCGATGCGGAACCGAGTCTCAACGCGCACACCACGAGCCTGAGCGTCCCTACCGCAGCGAGCGAAATCAGCGTGAGCTGACGTCATTACCTCATCAACCTGTGCACGACTCAGGAAACTTGGCGGCGCTTCGGCGGCGCCACAACCCAAGGTCAGTACGAACACCGACCATTTCCAAACATTCGACATCGATGACATGGTTCCTTTTCGACCCAAGCATTGGCGAGTTTCGCGAAACATTCGTGTTCAATGGTCGATTTTGTGCGCCACTCGACGTTGGTGCGCGTTTCTAGGGCATGAACCCCATTGCTCTTCTTGTTTTCGGGTTCGGCGCCTTGAGTGCCACGCCTCCGTCCTCCGCCCAAGACACGATGCGCGGCTTCGCTGTCACGACGTTCGACGGGCGTCATCACATCATGACAGGCGGCGAGATCCCCGAACACGTCCAGCTACGACGTCTCGAGCCGCACTCGTTTGATGACACCAGCGTGGCTGACGCGCCAGCGTTGCAGACACCGTCTACATGGACGCTGATTGGCAACGCTGGTGCTTGTATCGTTCGTTCTCAATCGCGACGCTTCGTTCATCGGTGGAACTTGTCGGGTCCGGCGATCGCGGTTGGGACGGACCAGTGTGACATCGGTGAGGTCGTGATGGCTGTCGAGGGTGGGCTGCCCAGAGCACGTGCGACGTTCCATCGGGACGCAGGCGAGATGCGTGCGGACGAAGTGACTCGGTGGGTGCGCCGCGTGTTGGGCGTGGAGATGTGGACGCTCCAAGGCGTGCCGGTTGTTTCGATGACTCGATTGGTTGACGATGTCGACGTCGTCACGGCCTTCACCGCCGTTCCAACCCCGACCCGTTCCGCGACGATCGAACTGCTGCTTCGCCGAGGCGACACCGTTCTTCATCGGCGCACCGAAGCCAAAGTGGTCGCGACGCTGCGCGTGGATGGGCGAACGTATGCACTCGTGACGAAAGACGATGGTGCGGGCGAGCTCCTGCCTCTCTAAACGGATCACAGAAAGACCTGCGAACCGCGTGTCACCTGCGCGAACGTCGAGCGTCTATACTCATCGTGATGGCCGCAGCGTTCAAACTTGTCGTCGACAACGCGGGCGAGCTCGAGCCTTGGCTCGACACCGATCTCGGATCTGTCGACGCGATGGACCTCGAGTTTCGGATGCGATGGTTCCGCTCGCCGGAACTCGTTGCGTCGTTTCTTCGCGCATCAGGACCACTTCGAACGCTCACCATTTCGACCGACGCTACGTTGCCGCTCCCCGTTGTTGAAGCGCTGGCCGAGCAGAACCAGCTCGAAGAGCTCTCAATCATGGGTGATAAACCAGTGCGTGATCCGCAGATGATGATCATCGCGGCCTCGTTTCCGAAGCTACGAAAACTCCTCATCGACGACGGCGTGTTCAGTATCGCAGCGTATCGCGCACTCGCTGATGCGCCGTTCCGGAAGACGCTTCGAACGCTGTTTGTCGCATTCTGCAGCTTCTCGGGGGCTCTGGATGTGCTCGCATCGACTTCATGGCCCGCACTCGAGAAGCTCTCCATCTCCGGGAATGAACAACCGGAGTGGAAGCTGGTCGAGCGCTTTGACGTCGAACCTCTACCGCTCGTGCTGGCTCAGAGTGCGTTCCGGGGTGGTGCATTGCAGATGGCTCGGAACGTGCCCAGCCGTCGCTCGTTCACGCAGTTGATCGAGTACGTGCAGATGCTTGACGACAGCGTGTACGAAGAGATTGCGCCTGAGCTCACGCACTCCCTTTCCGAGTGGCCCGATGAAGAACGAGCTGTGTTGCACTCGACCCAGTCATGGCTTGCACCGGTCGAGTTAGACCCACGACCGTATTGGTCTCTCGTGCGAGAACTGCGATGTGATGTTCACACCCGAGACGAAGCACACCGACTCGTCGAGGGACCACCTCTCGACGCCGTGTCGCTCGAGTTGCGGGCTGGCTACTTTGAACTTGACCTTCGGGAGCGCTTCCCACGCCTCGAATCGCTTGCTGTAGGGCAAACTGAACTGCGGTTTTGGGATGCGTTGAAGAAGATGCAGCTTCCGCCGATCAAAAGTCTCGAACTCGATTGGCGCGGCGATGTCTTCTACAAACCCACTTCTGTTCACGCGTTTCGCGAGTGGTTGCCGAAGTCGATTCGACGAGTGCGAATTCGATCGGTCACGGGTTTTGAAATCGACGGGTGCTTGGGACGCGCCGACGCCGATGGCTGGCGGCACGAGGTCGGAGCACGCCGCCCTGACTATCCCATCGGACCGGTTCAATAACCGCGGAGGCGACGACGTCCTCGAGCCGGGTACCCAATTCGCAGAAGCGACGCGTGTCGGTCTCTTCATGACGAGAATGCTCGTGTCCGTAGTCGCGCTCGTGGCGTGCGCACCGTCGATCGCCCGGCCTGTTGAACCCGCACCGGAACCCGAGGTGACGCCGACCACAACAGTCGCACAGACGCAGGTCGATCCGAGTTGTCGTGTCCCCGCTGGTGTCTCCGTCGAGCCGATCGCGGGACGCTACGTCGATCGCGTGGGGCCCGGCATGCGCAGAGCCGTGACCGTGGCTCTCCCGTTCTCTGGGGTTCTCACCCCGGAACCTCACGTGGGTGCGGTCATGCTGCGCACGAACTCGGATGCCGAGGCACCCGCACCGACCGAGCTCTCGCAGTGCTACGCCGGTTGGCTGGATGTGATCACGTTGGAAGGCGACGTGCCGCAGCAGTTCTGCGTGACGCTGACGCTTGCATCCGAAGGGCCGTTTCCGGCGATCGACGTGTTGCATTCGCGCGGCATCCCGAGCGCGGCCGCGGGGTGCGTCGACGGGGAATGCACGACCTCGCTCTGCGTCTCGGTTCGCGACCGGACGGATGCGCGAGTCGTGATCAGCGGAATGGTACGACGCGACCAAACCGAGGAGCCGTACCTACTGCGCATTGAGTAAGCGCGCGGTCCGACAACAAGAAATGCCTGGGCGCCGTATCAGCGTGTGCCCAATAGCTTTCGAAGCTCCTGTTCGTGTTCGGACTTACAGACCACGAGCTTTCGCCATTGATGTCTCCGGCTGGGCTGGATCAGGACGAATGACCACTCGGTGGTTGCGTTCGCAAGTAGATTCACGAACTGCTTTGCAAGTCGCTTGCTTCCCTGAATCGTGTGCTCTTCATCGTTCAGTAGAAACACCCACTGCAGCGCGTCGGGGTCGCAGTGTTTGTTCTCGATCCGGATCGAGTCACCGGTCAACGGTCGGAGCTGACTAGCGATCCGCAACGGATGAAAGCTGACATAGAACTGCATGCCATCGACGTGATCGACGACGACACCTGGCACAAGTTGTCGAGCGACTTCAGCAACACTTCGTGCACGGTTATAAAACCATCCTTCGTCTTCGACGCTGTGCTCAAACTCGAAGTCGAGCTTCTCGAGCGCCGTGACGGCCTGCTGGTAAAGCACTTCGCCCTTCATGAGGCGATAGTAAGCAACTCGAGTGACACAGAGCGACAGGCCCACCTAGGTCAGTCTTCGCCGCTAGCTTTGCGCAGCAATCATCCGTTTGGCGAACTGATATTCTCTCGACCAAAGAGAGTTGTGATCGGACGAGTTGAGCGCAGAAGTTCGGGCGGTACCCTCGAACGGCATGACGCCCGATGAAGTTCGCTCTGGCTTCCTCCGCTTCGGTTACGACGTCAACGACACGCTCGTCGCGAAGATGATCGAGCTCGTCGAGCATGACCCTCACAACCTGACCGACGACGGATCGGGATTCGAGATCTGGCAACCCGACAACTGGCTGGCTCTCAACGACGCGCTCTATGGGTGGGACACGATGTCGGGTTTCGGCACCGAGCGAGACGGTCCCTACATCGGTCCGCCGGGGTGGCGATCGGCGGCAACGCGGCCGAAGACCTGCTCTGCTTTCACGCGAGTGGCGGCACCCTGATTCCAAAGCTGTTCAAATGGAATCAGATCGGCGGATGCTTCGAACCGCTCTGAGCGACATCCATTCAACATTGAACCTGCGTTGGTGCGGGTGACGCTCGCAGCCTTCGGCGTTGAGCGAGATGGTCGCGTCTCTATGCCGGAGATGACTCAGATGATGTCGCAGAACATCAGCGGCATGCTCAATGGGCGCATGTTGCCGTTCTTGACGGAGCGCTTTGGCGGCCAAGTCCTCACTGCGCAGACGGTGGCCGCGCGATGAGCTAAGCCGCCGCGACGCTTCGTCAGAGCGCGTCGGAGTCATCTCGTGGTGTAGCCTCAACGTGGCGTGTCCGTGTCGATCCCGAGGACCCGCAATCGTTTCTGGTCGAGGGCGTGGACAGTGAGATTTGACGTAAACGTTGCGCTACGAAGATCCCGATCTCGTAGAGTAGTGCAAATCCGTGTTGGAACGACGAAGCATGCGAGCGAGACCTCGCGTGCGATTCGCAGCGCTGCTCGGATGACGTGGACCCGGTCTGCACTCCGTTTCCGCAGCGAACCGAACAATCGGACCTGTTCGTTGATCGAGGAACTCTGGGAACGGACCGAAGCGGCGATGAGCCGGATCTGAGGCTTAGATTCTAATGAACGGCCGGTAGCGCTTCCGAACGAAGCTGGAGATCTCAATGCGCGTTGCTTCCGGGAGACTCGCTTCGAACTCAACTGAGTCACCGGTGAGTTCAAACAGCTCTTGAAGTGGAGGGCACGAGTTCAGCAGAACGGACATGGTCTGCGTGTCCCGAACCTTCGTTTGAAACGAGACCTCTCGCGTATGGTCGGCACACCATGTAAGCAGATGTCCGATCGTGATCTGGAGCGCAGGCGCAGTTGCGTGTTCAAGCGCTGGCTTCAAGAGCGAACCGATCTGTAACTCGTCTTTCGGAATAGGCACCCCGTCGAGTTTTGCCTTGCCTCGAAAGAACGCGATCCAATGCCGCAACCCGACGCGCGGGAGACGTGCCAACGGCATGTTCGCCGCATGCATCAGTTGCTCGAGGAGTTCAACGCGATCGTGTTGCATTGTCTGTTCAAACATAGCGAAAGCGCAGGCGAGTGTCCGCAGCCGGAGGGGTGGAAGATTGAGGGGGGTAGGCGTAACTTCGGGTCGTGACGGACCTTTTCGACACACCGGATATCGACGCCGAGTTCACCGAACTGCTCAAGCTTGGGGAAGTGGGCAACGCGCTCATCAAAGCGCTGGAGGCATCTGAAACCGTCGCGTTCGCCCAGAACCTACGTGGTCACACACTCAGCGCGTTTGTTGGGTTCGCCAGCGACCCACGCCTTCGACAAACCCACCTGGTCGACTGGCTGCTGCAGCGGCCTGAAGTGGATGATGTGTTTGGGGACGACGATGAAGTCGCTGCCGCCGTCGCTAGTGCGGTCGGCGACGTCTTCCGACCGCATTAGGCGTTCCGCGATACGCGCTGGATCGAGCGCAGCGATGCCCCACAAACACCGGAAAACGACGTGGCACGCACGTTGCGGATACACGGGCGTTCGCCACAAGAGCGGCGAATGAACAGGAGACACGATGACCCGACAATCAAACACGCTATTCGTTGCACTCACGATCCTTGGCGGCGCATGCGCGGCGGACGCTGTTGCCCCGACACTGCAGCTCGACGATCTTCACCATGCGTCCCTTGAGAGCCTCAACTTGGAGGCGCGGGCCGTCGGGAGCGACACGCTTCTACTTCTCGACATGGACGGCAACACGGTCGCAGAAGCTTGGACACAGATCGCTGGGCAGGCAGAGGTTGCTTGGGGATCGACGTATGTGACCGTCGCAAACGACGCCGACCGAGTGACATTGACTTGCAACGACGTCCCGTTCGTCATGGTTCGCGACGTGCGCGGCGAGTGGATCGCCGACTCGACCACCCCTATCTCTACTGTGCCCAGCGAATGCTACGACCCGATCACGGTCGGTCGAGTCGTCGCCTCGGCGTCGCGTCCGACGCTTCCAGTCGAGCAGGACGAGGTGGTGGGGGCGACGCAAGCGCTGTGCGCTGGAGGTGGCGGCACGTGCTATACGCAGTGGGGTCTCTCAGCGAGCTCCGCGTGCAGTGCTGCGCATTCCGACTGCCGCGACGGCGCTGGGCGAGACACCGTCGATTTCTGCGAGAAGAGCGGCAACGCGCAATGCGGTTCAGTCTACTGCACGTGCACGTACTGCGATCCCTGCCAAACGGGGTTCGCTGCCGAAGCAGAACTCGAGTTTTGAACCGCTCGTCCGTTTGGTTTGCGAGCTCGAAGTGCGCGTCGAGTACACCGTGCGTTTACGGTTGGACGAGGTCAGCATCTCGAGCCGCGACCACACAGACCCAGGATTCGCCGTTCGGGTTGCAGTGCACCAGCCCGGTGCTTCGAGTGGTGACTCCGTCGGGACCGGGAGAGGTCTGCACCACGTGGATGGTGCTCACCTCGAGGTTGCCATCGCTAGTTACCGCCAACGAGCCAACTTCGTAAGAAACGCTCTCGCCGGGAGCGTCGTAGGCATCCGCAAGCTCGACTGTCGTCGTCGCCTCCAGATCATCGGGCGAACGAATCACGAGATGAAGGACTCGGGTCTCTTCGCCCGCGAGTTGCGCTTCGAGCAGGTCTGCCTGAAACCCGTGCGGTAGCGATTGGGTTTCGCTACGAAAGCGGCATTCGATCACCTCGCCGAGCAACCCGAGATCGCACAGGGCTCGCGCGTCGTCTTCGCTCGTGCCCAGACGCGTCTCGGTGTCGCTTAGCTCTGCTTCTTCGATCGTCGCGCTGGACTGCAGCGTCGAGGGACTACAAGCGAGGAGCAACACGAGGACGACGCGACCCATTGGGCGACGCTACCACCTGCGCCATGAGCGCTTGAGGATCGAACTCCGGAACTCAACGTTTGAACCTGCGTTGGTGCGGGTGACGCTTGCAGCCTTCGGCGTTGAGCGAGATGGGTGCGTCTCTATGTTCCTTTCCCGTCACGAGACGGGAGGAGGAAACAATGAAACATGCGATCGCGTTCGCTTTGATCTGCGCGGGGTGCGCGACCCCGTCCAGCACGACCACTCAGTCCACGTCGAGCACTGCTGCGGCAACAAACGCAGGGAACGAAACCACCTCGGCGCAGGTTGCACGCCAAGTGGAGGGCGAGATGAGCGCGCTTGCCGTAGCGCCACGACAGCTCGTCGCCAAAGCTCGCTTGAATGCGCCCATCGAAGAGGTTTGGGCGTACATCTCCAACCACGACAATCTCGTCGAGTACAGCGCGGGGATCCTGGCATCGGCCGACATCGATCGCAGTGGCGCCGATGAGCCGAACGGGGTCGGAACGACGCGCGAATGCTCAGTCGGCGAAGACCGCTTCATAGAGCGCGTCGTCTTCTTCGAAGCGCCGTACGCGTTCGCATATTCGGCGTTCGAGAACAGCTGGGGGATGCGCGACCATCTCGGCACCGTTCTGTTGGTACCCGACGGCGACGGAATCATCATCGAGTGGGGACAGCACTTCCAAGACATGCCTCAGCCGGAGATGACGCAGATGATGTCGCAGAACATCAGCGGCATGCTCAATGGGCGCATGTTGCCGTTCTTGACGGGGCGCTTTGGCGGCGAAGTCCTGACTGCGCAGACGATGGCCGCTCGATGAGCCAACTCAAACCGTTGAAGCACGCACGAGTCGCTCGAGTTCGCCGGGCCACCACGACAGCGAGCGAATTCGATCTGCGATGTCTTCAAGGACGCGTGCACGAGCCGACGCGGACACTTCCGGTGAAGGGTGTGCTTCGCGAGTGTGCGCGTCGGCAAACGCTAGCAATCCAAGTGCCTCTGCGGTCTCGTCCATCGCCGCTGCGAGTGCACCTGGCTCGTCTTCAACGATCGCACCATGCACCAACGAAGAGAGGGCTTTGTATGCGGTGTGCTGAGCGGTGCCCTCGAACATTTGGGCCATTGCATGCTGGAACCGAGTCGTTGGGTTCGGGTTCAGACGAGCGGTTTCAAGTTGAGCGATCAAAGACTTGAGCGTTTCGGGTGCATCCGAGCGTTCGACAGCGCTGATCGATTCGATCGCGACGTTGTCATGGCCGAGCAATGGCAAGAGAGTCTTCGCTCCTTCGGCCGCCGCGCATAGCTGAAGTCGCCGCGGTGTTTCGACGAGTTCGAACGCGCGGAGAATCCACGCAGCATCCGGGCAGCTCGCCCACGCTGATGCTGCGTCCGACTCTCGGCTCGCCCACGCGATCATCGCGTCGGCGACTCGGTCGATCATCCAGGCGTACCACATGGTGTGGCGTGTTTAGCATGACCTCTGCTTCACCGGGTCACGACGCTGATAACGAAACGCAAGGGTAGTCGGGACGAACTCGACGTGTGAGATGATGTCTCGTGGTCCGACAAACCTACCTTGTTGTGATGCGATTCGTGCTCGTGGTCGTCGTTGCATCGTGCGGCACTTCTCCACAGCGATCGACCACGCCAGCGGCGGAGCCTGAGGCTGAGCCGGTCGTCGAGCGCGTCGATCACGATGAGCTCGTGTGGTGGGACCGGTTCTATCTGCCGATCGACTACGACGACCGCTATGCGCTGCGGCGGGAGGGGCCCGTGATCTGGCTCGGCGAACGCATCGTCGGCATCAACCTGGCGTGGCCCGAAGCTCCGAACGACTGGCTCGATCACGTTTCGGACGGAGTGTCGATCGCGTTGCGGTCGGACCAGGTCTGCGAACTCTCGCGCGAACGCTTGCCGCCGGTGGTTGCGATTCGGCTGTATCGCGAAGGCGAGGGTGACGAGGTCGAGTGTCTGAAGCGGCTGGCTCCGCAGGCGTTGATCCTCGAAGGCTCGTCGACCGACGACTCGTTCCTGCGCGAACTTGAGTCGATCCCGTTGCGCGAGCTCTACCTCTTCGAGACGGGTGTCAGCCGGCAGGGCCTCATGCGTCTGTCTCACTTCACGGAGTTGCGCGTGCTCTCGCTGATCGGAGCCACAATCGACGATGAGGTGCTCGGAGCGATCGCACGTCTGCGTTCATTGGAGAGTCTCGATCTAAGCGTGACGGGTCTGACCAACGAAGGGCTGCGTCGTCTCGCACCCTTGAATCACCTTCGCATTCTCCACGTAGGCAGTACGCAGGTGACCAACCTCGCGGGGTTAGAAGCGTTCCCGCGCCTGCAGATCTTGGGACTGCGCTTGCTGCACAACTTGGAAGCGGGCAGCCTCGAGGCGCTTCGACACACCCCGCGCCTTCAACGGCTCGACGTCACCAACGCAGCGGTGAACAACGAAGACACGATGCACATCGCGCGCTTGATCGAGCTCGTCGAGCTCAACATGAACGGCACCTACATCGATGATCAGGGCGTCGTGCAACTTTGCGCGGCCCCGTCGATTCGGGATCTCGATCTCTCACGAACCGCCATTACGAACACCGCGGTGGAGTATCTGAAGCGCCTCGCGCACCTTCGAAATCTGGCTCTCATGTCCACCGAGATCGACGACGATGTGGCGCCATCTCTATGTGAGCTCGCTGGCCTGCGCTACTTGGAGGTTCGTGGCACCGAGATGACCGACGCGGGACTGAGCCAGCTCGAGGTTCTGCCTTTGCGGCATCTCGACATGCGCTTCACCCAGGCATCGCCCGAGCTGGTCGAGTCCTTCGCGGCGCGGGGGATCAACGTGTGCGCCGAACTCACGACCTCCACGTATCCGATCTGCGGCTAGCGTCCTCACGATCGTCCCTCAGAACCGATAGCGCGAGAGAAGCTCTGCAAACACCTTCTTTGTGGCTAAGCTCGACGAACACCCGGGCGGACGCGTGGGAACAACGCGAGATCGGAATCTTCTACTCGCTGCGAACACTGGGACCTGACGACTGCGAGACTTGCGGCTATCCCAAAGCGAAGCGCTCTGCCAGGTGTGTGAGCGAGTCGAGTAGTCTGGCTGCGAAGCAATCCCTTGCCGAATGCTGGCTCTGGTTCTGCGCCTCCTCCTGCGGGCTCGTCAGCGCACGAGCTGGCGACGTAGGTCACGCCAGTAGTGCTTGAATGCACGGCGCCTGTGTCTGGTGTTCGCGGACTGCCCGCTGCCCAAGCACAGCCCATACATGGTCGACGAAATGAGAAGCGCTCCGGGCACGATGAACGCCAACTTGGTTCGTGTTGACCGCATGGAACGCAGGCCCAGTCCGAGCAGAGTTGCGCCAACCGCAGCGACACCCATCAGGCCCAACATAAACCTTCTCCAGTATGTTCGTTGGTGGCTCCACGCCCGTGCAGCTCGAGCCGTGCTGGAGTCTTGTGGGACAAAGGGCAGCAAGTCTGTGGGATCCTCCACAACCAAACCGTTGGCGAGTGAGAGTGGTTCGCTCGAGTCACCATCCAGCGGTGACAACTCCGCGACGAGCTCCTCAGGCGAAGCGTCCGAAGGAACGTGACGCACGAGATCCGTTCGAGGCACACAAGCGCCGAGAACCAACACTCCGACCGAAATGAGCACGTTCATGCGCTCGAGACACGCAATGGGCCGCGCGCATTCCCTGAGTCCCACCCTGTAGTGAAGAGTTCGAGCAAACCCCGACGGCGAGACATAGTCAGCCAAGGACACGCGGTCGATCTTGGTCTCAACCTCGGAATGTGGTGCACAATGGTTAGGCGCATGGGTTGGAAGAGCTTAGCGATCGCGTTTGGGCTTTGCATGTTCGGGTCTCTCGCCGAAGCACAGCACGTTCAGGTCGAAGTGAACCGTCGGCCTGCAGAAGCAACACTGGCGAATGCGATTCAGCAGTGCGTCGAGATGCCGAGCTCGGCGGCGACGATCTCGTTTGTCGTGCGAACACGAAATGGCCGTGTCATCTCCGTCTCGCGTCCCAAGGGCGGCTCGGGACAGGTCGCGTCATGCATCCGTCGAACGCTCCGCACGCATCGGTTCGCTCGGTTGTCGGGCCCGCAGCGCATCACAGTTTGGATTCGCGACACAATGCCCGAACCCGCATCGTGCATGTTGTAGCGATCCGAACAACTACGGGTCGACGAGCTCGTATCGCACAAGTGGGCACGCGAGTTCCTCGATGAACGCCTGGTCCGCTTCGTCGTCATAACAGAGCAGCGCGAACTCCCGCGCGGCGAGGTTGGTGACGAACTGATAGGCCACCTGACGTTTCACGCTCGACTCGCACGAAGCGATGAAGCGTTGCAGGGGCTCTTCGTCGATCTCGATCAACACAGAATCGTCAACCAGCTCGTGCAACAGGGTATGGAGCTCTGCGAGAGACTTCCCCAGCTCCCACAAATAGATCGAAAGGGGCAGCGCTTCGGAATCACCCCACGAGAAGTTGCGTGGCGGAATCGAGTGGCGGGTCGCGAACTCGTCCAGCGATGGCAGATGTTCCCAGAGCGCAATGTTCGGGCGCAGCTCTGCGCGCGTCTCGCCGTCCACGACCACTCCAGCAAGTCGCGGTTCGTCTTCTCGGTTCAAGACAACGTGGATAGCTCGAATGGTCCCAACGTCACCGTTGGCGATCGCCACCGCGAGTTCGTTCACGACTTCGCTTGTCGCTGTACGGAGTGACAAACGCTCGCTCGGCGTTTTGACGTCTTTCTTTCCAGGTGCAGGGTCAAAGTAGAGTTCGGCTAAGGCCTTGACCCCTTCGGACTTGTTCTTCTTGAGCTTGTCTTCGATCCGGTCGCGGTACTTCGACATGTCGAGCCGTGAGCAGAGCTGAAGCAGCCGCTGGTAGTACGTCGCGTGTTCCATGAACCCATACACGCTCTTGCCCACAGCTTTCTGCGCAAAGCCCGAGACGAGGATGTCGGCGCCGTCTTGTCCCAGGTGTTCGACGATGGCCGGGAAGTACCACTTCACCATGTAGACGTAGTTCTTGTTCTTGTACTTCTTCAGCGCCTTCTTTGCGCGCTTGCCGTAGTACTTGGCCAGCCACTCGACGAGGTCCAGCTGTAGCTCGCCATGACCCATGGACCACGGCGCGTTGCGCCACTGATGGATGGAGCGCTCTGCCGGAAGTACTTCCATGGCCAATTTTTCGGCGACGGCGAAGGCTTCGTCCGTCTTGTCTTCGTAGGCGCGAAGCGTGTCGGCGATGATGAAGCGCGGCTTTGGATCGCGCTCGACAGAAAGCGCGATCGTTTCGACGTGTGCGCGATACACCTGTGCATCCAAGCGGCTGAGCTGGTGTGCAAACACGGCCCTCGAGTACTCGGACTCTTGAAGGGAGCGCTCCACGAAGTAGTCGACGTGCTTGGTGAGACGGTTGAAGTCGAACTCGCGATACAAGGTCCGAAGGCCAACGACGGCATCCGCGCGCTCGGCCCGCATGGAAGCCTCCTCGAAGGGCAGCGACAGCACATAAGCACCGAAGCGCGTCAGCGTCCCTTGTCGGTCGAGTTTGGCCTTCGACCACACCAGTGACTCCACATTCGCCACATCGGCGCCATCGATGTTCAGCTCTCCCGCTTTGGTCTCGAGGAACGCGATGTTGTCACTGATCGAGCCAGGAAGAGACTCGCAGAGCTCGCTCAATACAACCGCGGTGTTCTTGGGAATGTTCGCAATGAACTCCAACATCGCGTCCGAAGTGTCGTCCCACTCTTCTTCTGCCAGAAGGACATCGCGCACGAACTGTCTCGCCGACGAATGGAAATAGTGTGTGTGCGCGGACCGGAACGTGGCAGGCCCTTGAGCGAGATCACCAACGAGCTGCAGATAGGGTTTCAGCAGGGTCTTGTTGTCGATCTCCTCCAAGAAGAACGTCACAAAAGCCTGCTGGCGAGCGACGGTATGAGGCGTCTCCGCGATCTCGCTCTTGAGCGTATCCTCAACCGCCATTTGTCGAGCTTATCCGGGGCACAACAAAGCCGCAGCCGCGTCGTGCATGCTCGAACGTGATATCCTAAAGCGTGCGTTGGATTGTTGTTTCGGCCGCGTGTCTTCTGGCGTGCGGGAGTTCCGAGCCCGACGGATGCGCGTCACCCGCCGACTGCGCCGAAGGTGAACTGTGCATCAACGGCGCGTGCGTGCTTCGCGGGAGTGACGCGGGGAACGACACCGGGACTGACGCCGGCTCGGATACGGGCACCGACACGGGCGCCGACGTGTTGGAGGACGCGCCGACTGATACGCCGACCGACGTGCTGGACGCAGGGCCGGTGCTTGCATGCCCCGGCCCCGGTGGTGAGCGCGACGATCCGATCGTGCTGTACACCTTCCAGGCGCCGGACGATGCGGCGTCTGTCTCTGATCGGGCTCCTGCTGCGCCAGACGTGCCGCTGACCGATAACACTGGCGCCTTCGAGCTCTTCAACGCGGGCGCCGGCTCGGTGACGATGTCAGGAGGACGGCTGTCGGCGACGCAACCGGACAGCGACGCGTTGGTTCAGGAGTTGCTCGCGGCGGGCTCGTTCACCGTCGAGGTGTGGGCGCAGACGCGTGACCTCATTCAAGAAGAAGAGTCGGGGCCCGAGCGAATCGTGACGCTCTCGGAAAACAGCGGAGCACGTGCGTTTACCGTCGGACACGACGAAGGCGATCTGGTGACGCGTCTTCGGACCTCGACCACGCGAACGGCCGCGATCTCGTGCGATGAGATGGTCGATGGCGACGCGCGTCCTCCATTGGCCGAGCAGCGAAGCGTGGGCGCGTTCGACGCGCTGAGCCCGAAGCACATCGTCATGGTTTTCGATCAGGACTTGGGCGAGCCCCAAATCTACGTCAACGGTACGTTGAGCGACGACCCGTGGCGGTGCCGACGTGGAGTGTTGAACTGGGAGAGCGAGCTCGTGCACAAGCTCGCGCTCGGAGATGAGAACGACGCTATCCGTACATGGGAGGGCGACATTCACCGGGTCGCCATTTACGCCCGCCCCATGAGCGCTGCAGAGGTCGGCTGCTGGTTCACGCTCGGCCACACTGCAGAACTCTTTACGCGATAGCTACCGTGCGAAGCATAGAATCGCTGCGTCCAGCGTAGAGTGGTCCGTGGAGACGTTTGAAGAGAAGTGCGCGGCGGTCAGCGAGGTGTTGGGCCTTGAGCAGCTCAGCAAAGACCAACGGCAATGGGTCTGGGATCTCTTGTCTCATGAGTTCGACACCGATCGGGACGCCTACGTCGATCGATGGATCCCAGCGTTGTCCAAGCTCTCGTGGAATGCCGAACCCTTTACCGATGTGTATTCGCTCGAACAGCTCGAGCGTGCTTCACAGATACTGCCCGACGCTCGCTTTTCCATTTCGCTGTTCAAAGGACCGCGCGGTGTCAACCTCACGCGCTTTTTGGAATCGGAGACTCGACACAAGGCATCGCACGTAACGTTTCACCACGATGCAAAGGGCAAGCTTCCGAGCGCGAAGATGCTCACCGAGTTCGTACGATCGAACGCGCTTCCAACCCTTCACTCGATCAGTTTGTTGGTCACTCAGTACCAAGAAACACAGCTGCAGAAGTTGGGGGAATCGTTCCAGCTGCCAGTTCAGAGCCTGACACTTCGCGGTTGGGATGACGACGCTGCGATGAAACGCGCGTTCGCCTTTTTCCGAGGCTTCAAACCACCCGAGCTCACGAAGCTGAAGATCGGCTCGAACAAGATTGGTGTGAGGGGCGTGAAGATGATGGCGCGTTGGCCTGTTCTCTCCGACCTCGATTCACTGGATGTTTCGTACGGTCGGCTTCGTGATCGTGGCTTGGAGGAGCTTTGTCTCTTGGAGAGCTTGGAGAACCTCAGTGGCCTCAACCTTCAGGGAAACCAGCTCACCGACGAGGGTATCGAGACGTTTGTGAACGCAGAGAGCTTCGCCAAGCTCAGAATGCTCAACCTGTTCGATAACCGAATCACGCTGTGGGGTGTTCGAACGTTGGCGTCGTGTTCGAAGCTGTCGACGTTGAAAAGTCTCAACGTCGGGTGGAACTCCATCTACAACAACGACTTGTTGGAGGTGAAGCGTATCCTTGCGGCCAGCCCCTACTTTGCAGGCTCGATTTCGAACTGACGCAGCTCAAGTCGACGTGTCGGCTCATCGTGGGTCGCCGTCCGATTCCACGATGGTGGATCATTCGCATCGCGAGAGCAGACCGAAGCGTTCACCGAACTCACCCCGCGCGCGGAACATGACAGTCCCATCAACGGGTGCGCTGACGTCCAAATACGAACGGGCTTCCGTGTCCAATGCGAGCTCGGTGGTTGGTCCACCCTCACGCACTGCGGTCGCGTCGTAGGACCCGAACATCAACGCGTCGCCGCTCCTCCACGCGACGACGAACTGCACGCCTCCCATCGCCCAGGTCTGCGGCGGACTCTCTCGCTCCCATGTGGGGGTGACGCGTGAGCGAGTGATCACGCCGTCGCCGTACACTGCAATGACGAGTCCGGCGGGGCGGTCGAGAAGACTTGCGAACGTGTCCACATCGAGCGCACGTGAGCCTCCGGCGATCACATCCGCGTCATGACTATCTGGCAACCGGTAGCGGACACGATCTTCGAACGGAGTACCCAGGCGACCGATGGAGACCGTCTCCTCTTGATACCCGGTGACCAACGCGTCGTTGCCTGCCGGGGTTAACCAGACGCCTCGCCGATCTGTGCGCTCATCCACAAGAGGTTGCCATTCGTTGGTCCAACGACCGTCGCGTGTCATCCGGCGAACACCCAGCGTCGAGACAACGAGCCAGTCGTGCAGCGACGTCGGCACAATGTTGGTGTAGGAGGGAATGGGTACCGACCATGTGCTCAATCGCTCGCCGATCGTCGTGACGACCAAGCGACGGTTCCCTCTCCCGTCGGACGGATGGCGACTAAAGATCAGCTCGCTGTCGTTGGACTGAAAGCGTGGGATCGCTCCCGCCTCACCGTTGAACTCGTTCACGAACGTCAGCGTTCCATCCATGTTGACGCGGTGAACTTCGAACTCGTCGGTTCTGAGGCGAAGGATGTAGAACGATCCTTGGTGCGCCACAGGGCCCTCTGTGAAATACGGACCCGCAGGAATCGGAGCGCCCAGCCATCGCGCGGACAACGTTCCCGGTTCGCAGAAAGGTGGAGCGTCACCCACCCCACCATCGATGGGGTCCACGACACGATGCGACTCGTAGCAGCCACCTACGAGCGCAAGCAGCACAACGGCGACATTTGTCTTGCTCACTCTGCAGCACTGAGCACTTGGCGTGCCAGCACGACACACCCCGGAGCTTCAGATCCGAAAGTGCTCCACTGTGTTCCGTACTGTCACGACACGCGCACGTTGCGTTGTCGTGTCAACGACCGGTGAGGCTCGTGAGACCGGTGCGCGCGTAGCCGGTGACGATCTCCGCGACGATGCGCTTGAAGTACTCCGCCTGGGCGGCGTTTACCCTATCGATGTCCACTAGGGTGTTCGGCAGGTACGCGGCCGGGTCGCGACCGTAGATGCACGCGTAGTGCAGCAGGGTCAGCGCGTAGTTGCCGATGTCGTTCGGGTGGATGTCGTCTTCGAAGATCTCGCCGATGCTGCCGAACGGTGCGCTCCCCGCAGCGATGTCGTCCACAACGCGCATCATCAAGCGATGTCCCGGGATCAGGTAAAGGGGCTCTTGGCCGGCGGGCGCGTTGTCGTTCACGAAATCCTGCATTGCCTCCCAACGCGCCTCGTCGCGGTTCAGCCGCTCGCGGAACGGGAGGCTGTCTTCGGGGTGCGGCTCGCTTGGGTTCGCGACGAGCTGAGTCCAAGTCGTGAAGAGCAACGTGGGTGCGCCACGACCACCATTGCCGTTCGCCCACGCGTCGTCGACCGCGCGCTTTAGCCAATCGACTTGGTCACGCTGGCGCGTCGCGTCGTCCGCGTAGAGCGGAACGGCGGTCGTGATCACGAGGGCTCCGTAGCGCCCCATGTCTTCGGGCCACTGCGCCGACTGGTCGTTGTCGGGCTCGCGGTTGCTCCAGCGCCAAGAGATGAATGACCCAGGAATGGTAGCTTTCTTCAGCTGGGAGAAGTCGCCGGCGGGATCGAGCATCACGGCTTCGGTCAGACGTCCGGGCCAGGGATGCGACATGACTGTGTCGGTGAGCGAGTGGCCTGAGAGGACGATGGTCGTTCCCATCGGCCAGGGTGCGCGCGGTCCATCGACGATTGCATTGGTGTCGGTAGTCGCATCGTCATCGTCGCCAGCGTCGATCTCACCAACGTCGGTCTCCCCGCCAGCGTCGGTCTCCCCCCCACCGTCAACCGATGGCCGCTCGGGAGAATCACAGCCCAGCACGAGTGCGAGGGACGTGGCCAGTAGGACGCGGATGATCATGGTGCATACCTGGCGCGCGGACGGGTACAACGCAAGTCGCAGGGAGCTTTCACCAGCTTGGTCGTACATCGGTGGTGCTCTACTAAGACCCAAGCGCAGGCGTGGAGGACACACATGATCTTCAAGCGATGGTTCGGTAAGGGGAACGGTGGCGACGGAGGCGACGACACTATCGTCTGGCTGTTGCAGAAAGTCGCGGATGCCGCGCCTCCGGCGAGCGTCGCGGGTGTCACTCCTGCACTGACCCATCTCGTCGACGCACGTGTGAAGCTCGGCAACGACGCGTTCCACACGCCGATGCTCTTCGGGCTGCAGGTTTCGGAGGATCAGCTTTCGGACATCCGCGAACGGGTGTTGCCAGCGATCGACGCACAACTCACTGCGTGGCAATCGGCGCTCGAGCGTGATCACGGAGACACAGGACTCTCGCTCTACGCCGAGAGCGTTGGTCAGCTCGTCGCAGTTCCCGATCTGCCCATTGGTGTCCGTCCTCGCGGCAGCGTCCGCTCCGGTCGACGGGCCGGAACGCTGAACCCCAACCCACCGAGTGAAGCGGAAGTGATTCAAAGCCTGGAAGAAGCAAAGAGCGCCGGTGGTCTCGAGATCGAGGAGCACGACGGCACTGTTGTTGGTGCGCGCATTCGGACGGACTGGGACATGGGTGTCGATACCGACGCTATTCTCGAAGCTGTCGCGGCGGCGCACGGCAAAGGGATCAAGAGCTTGACGCTCGGGCTCTGGCACTCCGAGGAGAACTTCTACGAGGGGGTCGACCAGCACATCGACGAGTCGAAGTTCCCGGTGCTGCGCGAACTCTTCGTGGGGGACTTCGCATACCCCGACGAGACGGAGATCTCCTGGACCACTGTCGGTTCCATCGCTGCTCTTCTGCGTGGGCTGCCGCAGCTCCGCTGGCTTCGCGTTCGAGGTGGCGGAATCGAACTCGCCGATGCAACCCACGATCAACTTCAGACGCTGATTCTCGAGACGGGTGGACTGCCCGTTGGCACTGCACGAGCGCTCGCCAAGGGGTCGATGCCCGAACTCGAAGAGCTAGTGATCTGGTTCGGCACTGCGGAGTACGGCGGCGAGACCACCGTCGAAGATTTCCTGCCCTTCTTCACTCACACCGGTTATCCGAAGCTGACCAAGTTGACGTTGGGCAACGCCGAGATCAGCGATGGACTCGCGCAGCACATTGTCGGCACGCCAATCGCGGCCAGCGTTCGTGAACTGAGTTTCGAGATGGGAACGCTTGGGGACGAAGGCGCCAAGGCTCTCGCCGCGGGCGCGGGTTCCTTTGAGCAGCTCCAAGTGCTCCGTATCGGCGAGAACTTCGTCGGTGCCGAAGGGCTCGCGGCGCTCGACGCGGCGTTCGGAACGAAGCTGCGCGCCGGCATCCAGGAAGAGCCCGACGACTGGGGCGACGGAGAGCTGCACCGCTACGTCAGCGTCAGCGAGTGACCCATGTGATCTTGATCGCGTCGCTCGAGGATCGGCGCGCGACTGGGTTCCTACGCGCAGCCAGCGCGCGTGGTGTCGAGGTCTCGGCCATCGACCACCAAGTTCTACTCGCTCAACCCGAAAGACTGCTCGCGCTGCTCGATCGCCCCGCATGGGTACGGCTCGACGCCATGGGCCCCGAGTGCACACCGCGACTCTTGGCGCTTGGCGGTGTTCACGACAGGGAACCCGCGCACGGTGAGTTGGTTGCGCCGGCTGCGCGCCATCGTGGCTTCCTCGCGCATCTGGAGCGGCTCGCGAAAGTCGTCGCGACTCGTTCGTGGTGTTGGCTCACACCGCCCGCGCTCGTGGCCGAGTTGTTCGACAAGGACCGGACCGCCGAGCGACTCGCTGCGCACGAGATTCGGACGACTGAAGTGCTTCACGTGTCGGAGCACACACCCGAGGGTCTCTTTGCTGCGATGGCCGAACGCGGAGCTTCGCGAGTGTTCGTGAAGTTGCGCTTCGGCTCTTCGGCAAGCGGGCTGGCAGTGGTTTCGCAACGGAACGGACGCCGAACGGTTTGGACCACGCTCGAACGAAGTGGTGGGCGATGGTTCAACAGCCTGCGCGTTCGACGCTTGGACAGTGCATCGGCGCAAGATGCGGCTCTCGCGTTCGTTCTCGGTGAAGGGGCGAGAGTCGAGCTGGCAGACCAGAAGCTGCGCCTTCGCGGGCGCCATTGCGACGTTCGTTTCGTGATCGTCGAAGGGCGGTGCCGACTGGCACTGCCACGAACCAGCACGCACCCGATCACCAACCTCCATCTCGGGGGGACGCGCGGTGATGCTGTTGCTCTTCGACCACTGGTTGGGCCAGAGCGCTGGGCCGAGGCCGTGGATATGGCCGAACGCGCTGCACACGGTGCGTTCATGGTCGGCGTCGACCTTCTCTTCCGGGCGAGCGATCTCGCGCCACGGGTGATCGAAGTCAATGCCTTCGGGGACCTGCTTCCTGGTCTTCGAAGCGAGGGCCGAGACGCGTACGACTGGCAGGTCGAGGCCTTGCTGGCGCGCAAACCTCTTGGCGCTACACCAGGCGAGTTATCGCGTCGTGCATTCGATGCGGATCTCGAGCTCGCCACCGTCGGCGTCGGCGCGTGCAAAACGTAACGTCGATCCCTCGGTGGGGCAGTTTGCGCTCATGGTTGCGCTGTTACGCGTGGTGAGGTCGGTACACGAGATCGTTCCGGTCGCACCAGCGACCGAGAAGTCACAGCCCACCCAGCGTCCAAGTTGACCGATGTCATGGCCACCCGACACCGTGACGTCCGATGTAAAGGGGGAGCTCGATGTCGCGGGGTCCAACTCGACCCATGCGTCGGACTCGGGCAGGCGAACGCGGGTTTGCAGCCGCCACATCGCATACGACGGGACCTCTTCGTTCCCTGAGCTGCTCTCCGGCTGTGGATCTGCGGTGCACCCAACGATGACGACCGCTGCCAAAATGATGCGCATTGGTTGAGCAGTCTACATGGAAGAGGCTCTGCAGGATCCTCGTACACTCGGTTCGATGACCCATGTGGTGCGATTGGGATTCGCGGGGATGATGTTGCTCCTCGCTTCTTGTGGTGAACGAACCGCGGGCCAGCCAGCAAGCGGATCGTCCCAAGGTTCGGAGCAGGTGCAGAGTTCTGTGGACGAACCGTTGGACGACGCGGCGCCGGAAACTCAGAACGCATCAACGTCGGAGGCAAACACGTCGACGTGCGAGTCCGGCTACCAGGTCATCTCGCGCGTGCCACTGCCTTGCCCACTTGTGCGCGTCGTGGAACGGGCCATTGAAGTGCCTTCGCAAATCCAGCTGCAGGTCGACTGCCCCGAGCAGGTGACTTCCTACGCGATGCTCACCGTGCGCGACGCGCGTGATCCACAGAGTGGCGACATGCTTCACCACGACACTCCGTATGAGCCAGATGCGTTTCGCGCCGGCTCCTGCGAGGAGTACGCGATACAGGGCGATGAGACGATCGCTGCGTGGAGCGTGCGTGGTGTCGCTGTGTGGGATGCGCAAAACGGTTCACTGCTGCACACGCTCCAAGTCGAAGGCGACACCGTTGTCCCGCGGACAGAGAATCCGGACAGACTGTTGTCGTTGGCCTTCGCTGAAGACGTCATCTATCTGTTTACCGAGACCGCGTTGCTCGTTGTCGAGAAGTGCGGAGACGGTCCGTGGCTAGAGGAGACAGACGCGTGGCGTTATCGTGGTCCGGCTCTCTCTTTGAGCGATGCGATCGGTGTGTGTTCGTAGGCGAATCATTTGCGAGCGCTGGTTCGGAGACATCCTCCCAGCGATGTCAGAACCATTTCGGAAAACGCGTTCACCGCGTCATACGACAACACGCAATTGAAGTTGCTACCGACACTCACGACTTGGGCGAGGTCTTCTGGCAACCAGTCGTTCTTCAACAACCACTCCTCAAACTCGTTGCCTCGTTTCAATGAGCGCGCGGAGACGTTGAACGAGACCTTGCCGCCGTAGACTGCTGTTTGAAGCCACTCGGCGGGTGCGACCAACCCGAGCTTTGCCGGTTCGACACCAATCTCATACGACCAGCTGATGCGTCGTTTTGGCTTGTGCGGCTTCGAACGCTTGGATGGAGCCCGAGGGCTGTTCCAGTAACCGCCATTGATGAGGAACGCTTCGAAGTCGGCGGCCTCCACCGCGTCTTTGAAGAACACTTCAGCCGACGGTCCCATCTTCCGAATCTAAGGGCTGAATAGAATCTCTGCATCGGCTTCGATGAGCTTGTCGCGCTCGAGTTCGGACACCCACGCAACGCATTGTCGAGTCTGCCAGCCCGTACCGGTCTGATACGCGACGAATCGCCGATCGCCGCCGCGAGCACGCAGAATCCCATTGAGGTACTCAAGCAACTCCTCGGGCGGGAAGTAGTACTTCCGGCGTTCAAACCGCATCTCGGTCTCCACGCCTTGATAACTCGCCCAGACGATCGTTTTCCCCTCATCGTCGTACTGCTGGAAACGCGTTGAGATCTCCAGGCCAGCCAACGCCGCTAAGCGCACAAGCAGATCGGCCTCGTCTTCTCCCGGACAAGAGCACTTGAAGTCCGACTCCATGACGCGTGATCTCGGAACGACTCGTTTCAACGGGTCGACGCTATCAGTGAACCACGCCCAACGCGACGGGCTCGAACGCATCGTGCCGATGGAGAACACGATCGTGTGCAAGTGTTGTTTGATAGGGTCATTCGGACGTGTTGAAGAAGGGCATGCTGGGATTCGCGTTCGTGTGCTTGGCGTGTTCAGGCGAGTCTGCCGCTAAGACCGAACCTGAGCCTTCGCGCGAGACCGCGCCTGCGACTGAGCGCGAACCTGAGACTGAGCCTGAGCCTGCACGTGAGACTGAGCCTGAGCTTCAGCCCGAAGAGCTACCGACGATCGACGCGCATCGACTCAGGGGACCTTCCCGATCGCTCTGCGGGATCGTTCGTCGAGTGATGCGTGGCGACACGATTGACTGCAGCACGGTCACCTTGCGTTCGGGCGACGACAACGATTACCCCGCGCTCCGCGTTCGGGAGTCGCTGGAGCCAGAGGGACCCTTCTCAGCCGTTCACTTCGTGGAGATCGCACACGAGGCCGGCGACTTCGACATGGGATCCGAATGTGCGCTGCTCGTGCAAACCGAAGCCGGCTGGTTCGGCCGACAGCTCGCGACCTGCGAAAGTGGTGGTCGTGCTCAAGACGAGGCGAGCGTCACGCTCCGTTGGGGCCCGTTGGGGCAGGACGGCGCAAAGCGGTTAGTCGTCGAACTCAGCTATCAGTTTGGACACCACGCGGGCAGCTACACGACAGTGCGTGATGATCTCGTCTGCGGTGTGCGCGAGGACGGGCACGTCAACTGTGTGTGGTTTTTCCGCGGCGCGTCGAATGAACGCGGTGCGATGGCCGACGGAGACGAGTTGGATCCTGACTGGTCGATCGAGCTTTCATGGGAGGACGACGACTTGCTCATCGTGGGAGAAGTTGAGGGTGTACGTCCCGATGAGGTGCGTCGTCCCAACAGCCGCGAAGTGGTCCAGCTCCCACCAGCGCCCGGCCGTTACCACATCCGGTACTGAGACCTGCGTGCGCCAGCTCGCGGCGAACCCCTTTTGGGTCACTGGGACGCGGAACGTTTTCGGTCACACCGATGCGCCCGAAGCAACGTGGGGCCGATCGACTTCGGTGCAGACGTGGTAGGAACTCTGGTGGCCGACATCGACGGTGAGCAGCTTGTCGCACTGGTTGGGCTTCCTGCCGAAGACCTCGAGCTTCGAACAACGCTAGCGCAGTGTGGCGTACCCGACGTGGTCCTCGATGAACATGGAGAGGGGTTCTTTGAGGACTGCGCAGCGACTTACGGTGTGGCGTTCCACTTCCACAAAGGCGCGCTCATTGGCGTCCACTTCTACGGAGATGGATGGTTCCGAGGCACACTCCCGTTCGCTCTTTCGTTTGGTCAAGAGCCGGACGCAATCGACCTTCCGTTGCTCGACGAAACTGACAACGACCCAGTGCTGTTCCGAACATTTGATGCAGGGAGCTACGTATTCGAGGCCATGTTCGAAGCCAAGCAACTCTGCCATGTCGACGTGAAGTCAAAGTCGTACAGCGCAGCTGGGTGACTTCGCTCTGGGCGAAGTTGTTACGCTCTCACGCATGGAGCTTCGAGACGGCGAGACCCCCGAGTACTTCGAAGAGGTACTTGAGCACTGTCGAGCAAAGCTCGCGACAGCTCGCAAACGTACAGCGTCTTTGCGCAAGCTCGAGTTGACGCCAGCCAAACGCGTGCGTCGCGAAGCGAGAATAATCTACGCCGAGCAGCGCGTAGTGTTGGAGCACGGCAGCGTCCACTGGGGATGGAACGCTCTCTCTGAAGACGCGCTTTGGAACGCCGGCACGAAACCACTTCAGGGAGCGTTCGTTCATTCGACGCTTCCCTCGTACGATGCGCATCCGGAGCGGCTGTACAAGATCAAACGCAAGCTGGTGCTCTCGGGCCTTCGAATGGCGGCGCCGAAGACCGCGCATGCGGGGTACGGCAAGGACGTGTTCACTCCGGAGAAGAACCCGAAGCTCGTTCCCGTGATGGAAGCGATCACGGCATGGCAAAGCTTCGTTCAGGGGATGCCGGTCGCAGGACGCAGACAGGTCTATTACACCCGAACGTTGATTCATCGCGAGCATCTGCCCTATCAACGAAAGACCTCTGACCTTTTCCCAATCGTGTTCGCGCCCGAGCACAGCAACGTTGCGCTCATCCTCCCGAGCTCGTTGTGGCCAAAGCGATTCATCAAGATGCGCTGGCGCAAGTAGTCCGTCGTCGAAGTCCTCTCGTGGTTGGATGGACTACGCGCGAACGAAGGTTACGATGAACAGTCTGGCGGCTCGTCGCATCACATCACAACGTAGCTAGCATACCAGTCGAACGAATGTCTCGGCTCAGCGCTCTGTCGCGATACGAACGACGATCGAGTGACCATCCAATTCGCTGTGATGCAGCTCTTGGATAATCTTCGCGGTGTCGCGTCGGTCGGCTGCGGTCACGAAACCGAAGTTGCGTGACGCGCCGGTGCTTCGATCCGTAATGACCGTGGCTTCGAGAATATCGAAGTCCGCTTCGAAGTGAGCCCGCAGCGAAGCGCTCGTGGTGTGGTCGCTCAAGCTTCCGACGAAAAGCTTGGATGGAATCGCGGCTGCGCTTCGAGGAACGTCCGGCGCGTTCATCGCCTTCAAGACTTCTTCGGTGCTAGCGACGGCGCCGATGAACTCTTCTTGAGAAACAATCTCTGCTTCGGCTGGCGCTTGGTCGCGCTTCTGTTGGCGTCGAAGGGCTTTCTCGCGTGCCTTTCGGGCCTTTTTCTGTTCTCGGGCTCGTTTGGTCAAAGTGGTCAAGTCTGTACGCTCGTTTCTGTTGAGTCCGCCATCATGACTGCTCAGGAGATCGGCGCAACGTGCGCCTCGTCATCGGCTCGGAAGTGTGGTCGTGCCAAGCTCTATGTATGTGGTGCTCGAGTGTCCAGATACTGGCGGTTGCGATGCTCATATCCTCGTGCTCCACACAACCTGCGTCGACGCCTGAGCCCACAACCACGGGTACGGAAGTGCTCCAAACGGAACCTTCGACCCAGACCAGCGGGATTGTCTGGCACACGATCGACAACCTGGGCGACGAGGGACGCTACGTCATTCTCGGCGGCACCGACGTCCCAGAGTCCGAAGGTCGCCTCTTAGACGCGGCGGACGTCGATCTCTTTCTGCACGAATCAGGAGGCGAAGTCCCGACGCTCACGCTCGTGGGATATGAAGGACAGTGCGTGGCCTCTAGCGCGCGCCGGGTCGTCATCGTTCAGCAGATCGACCCCTCCGACCCGTACCGGTCAGCATTTGACGCGGTGGCGGTGACGTCGGAGTGCGAACCGGTTCTCGCAGTCGAAGGCAACCACCCCGATGCGCGAGTCGTGCCTCTGGACATCTCCGATACGGAGTTTGGCGAGCCTATCGTGGCAACGGGTGAAGGTTGGTCACTGCGATTTGAATATGGGCCGAGTGAAGACGGGATCTGTCCCGGATTTCCACTGCGCACTGAAGTGAGTCGAAACGGTGAGATGCTCTTGAGTCGTGACTTTGACGGATTGCTAGACTTCGTTCGGCTCGTCACCGTTGGCGACCGTGCATGGTTGCTCTTGGGCGAGCTAGAGCGCGCTACGTTGATCGAACTTGGCGGAGACGACGAGCGCCGCTTCGACTGGCCTAGTGGTGTCGATCTCGCCCAAACGTGCTGACGGCCCGTGTGTCTGCGGACGCGCGGCGTGGCAACCACGCCACGCTCTAGGGACTTAATCACGGACAAACTCGCCGGGAACGAAGCTTGCTGAACACAGCTGCATGCGCATCCCTCTAGTCGTCATCTTCCTCGCTGCGTGTGTTGCCTCCCCCAACTCTGCGTCCGACGTCAGTGTCTCCATCTCAAACGACGAGCTGAGCGTGGCGGGTTTGCCGGCGCTGAGCGACGATGGGCACTTCGTTCTTGTTCAGACGGACTCCACCCTTCACGAGATCGATGTCGCTTCACGCACGGTCGAGTCGGAATGGCTCATCCAGTCAGTCGAAGACGGCACAGGCGAGATGATCGCACCGTATGGTGAGGACCTCGAAGACGCGATGACGGCTGTCGAGGCGCGTCGGTGGTCGACGCTCGATGCGATGACGCGAGCCTCCGACGGAAGTTTCGCCGGTCACGGAGTGCACGTTCGCGTTGACACGCCAGACGACCCGGAAGAAACCGAATCGATTCTCGAAGTGACCACCGAGACCGGTACGACTCGAGAGCCGCTCGACGGTGAATCGGTCACCGCGGTCTACGTTGCGCCCGACCGGTCGTACCTCTTGCTCACGTTGTGGGGATGCGCATGCGAATGCGGCGAGTGGCCGATGATCGTCTCGCTCTAGTCGAACGCGTTGGTCCACCTTCCGAGAGGTAGTAGAGGTGGTTCATGGACGTTGTCGCGCGCCGAGCGCTGAGGGATCGCTGTCGCTGGCTGCACGGGGGAGGCCCGCGTTCGCCTTCCGAGACTCTGCGCAAACTCGCCGACTACTGCGAGAAGCGAGGTCTTCGCTTTGACGCGTATGGACAGGGCGAGGCGATGCAAGAGCTCGAGACGAGCTTGGCAACGCGACTCGGTTTCGAAGCGGCGCGCTTCATGCCGAGTGGAACGATGGCGCAGCAGATTGCGCTTCGGATCTGGTGCGAAGGGCATCCGCACTTTGGGATGCATCCGACCTCGCATCTCGAGCTGCACGAAGAGCACGGGTACAAACACCTGCACAAGTTGCGTTCGACGCTGGTCGGGCCTGACGATGCGCCACTTCTGGCAGAGCACCTCAACGCAGTGTCGGAACCACTCGCTGCACTACTCGTCGAACTCCCTGCTCGCGAAGCCGGTGGACTTCTGCCAAGCCTCGAGCAACTCGCCGAGCTGAAGCAGGCTGCCCACGAGCGAGGGGTCCGCCTTCATCTTGACGGTGCACGACTTTGGGAGTGCGCACCGTTCTATGGATGCGAGTACGAGGAGATCTGTGCCGGCTTCGACTCGGTTTACGTCTCCTTCTACAAAGGCATCGGCGCGTTGCCTGGTGCGATGCTGCTTGGCCCGCGTGCGTTCATCGACCAAGCGGCGGTTTGGCAACGACGTCAGGGTGGAAACCTCTACACACTTACCCCCAACGCGGCTTCAGCGGCGATGCTGCTCGACGAGCGGATCGCGAGGATGACGACGTACTACGAGCGAGCGCATGCGGTAGCGCGCGTCTTGCGTTCGATACCAGGCATCGAAGTTGTTCCCGATCCTCCGCAGACGTGCATGGTGCACGTACAGCTCCCGGTGAGTGCAGAGACGGCCAATGAAGCTCGCGACGCGTTCGCGCAGCAGACCGGTGTCTGGCTCTTCGGCGGAGCGATGGAGCGAGATCGAGGCTCTCGGGTCGAACTCTATCTTGGGGAGGGCGCTCTCACCGTCACCGACGAAGAAATCGCAGCTGGCTTTTCAGCTCTGAGCGAACTCGGCAGCGCATAGGTTGGACGTGGCGTTGTGTGTCGGCACGATTGAGGCGAGAGTGCGAGCATGACCCGCGTCAGCATCGAGGCTCGCAACTCGGAAGAGCCCACGTGTGCAAACTGCCCTGCGCCGGACGGTGCAGGAATCGCGATCATCGTCTTCTTTCCTGGCGCCGGCACGGTGAGCAACGGAACGATCACGTACAGCCAAGACGAGCTTCAGTTCGTCGAGGACATGAAAACCAAGATCCAGAACGACGCGTCGAAGTGCTGCCGCAAGCTATTCGTCGTTGCCGAGTATGACCCGCGCTTGAAGGCAGCGACCAACGCAAGTCGCATCGCCAACATGATCGATGGACTGGTCGATCTTGAAGCGATCTCGAACTTCTGGGTGACGCGAATTCATGTGCACCTGGTTGGGTTTTCGGCCGGCGGGATCGTGGCGACCCAAACCGCGGCGCGTATGCGTTGCGATGTTCGGCACGGACACAAAGCCGTGCCGAACCAGATCACGTATGCCGGCTGGGATCAGCTTCCGAACGCCGAAGAACTCGCCGAACAAGAAGCGCGGTGGTGGTGCGGTCAAGGCGACCAGCTCGCGGTCGAAGTTCCCGTACACATCGACGTCGTGACCATGGCGACGCCGTTCAATTTGGGAGGCCGCCTCTCACCGCTCGTGTCGATATTCGCTTCGATTGGAACGTTCTTCACGAGTCTCGTGAACAGCGAACTGACATTTCTTTGGTCGATTGCTGAGAACGACTACGGAGGCGACGCACCCGCATGCTTGTGCGGATACACCTCGTTCGTCAGTGATCCCCGGTTCGACAACTCGCCGGGTGGTGGGAAGTTCCCCGACGATCGGCTCGACGATTGGAACACCCGAAGGAACTCACTCGTCACCCCCGGAATCGCACATACCGCCGTGCCCGGACACGTGTTGGACAGGTACCCCGCCTTTCTCAATGCGGGGTGTCAGTGCACGTCCTAGCCATGTTTGACTCAGCGCCGTGTTCCGGAGCCTAGGCAAGCGCTGAGCGTCACAACTACACGCAGCGTTGTTTCGCCCTGCTACTGAACGTTGAACGTAATTCGGTTATCTTTACGAGACGGATGCAGCAACCCGATGCCGACGAGACAGAAGTCAGCACCGAGGAGCTAGCAACACCGTCGTCCGCGAGAACGAAAGACAGACGGCGACGGCCTCGTGCGCTTGAAACGCCGGCTCTTGAGGCTGTTGTCGTCGATGGTCCATCGAACGTCGAAGGGTTCCGCGCACGCTACCAAGAGGGAGAGTTGATCGGTCGCGGTGGTATGGGCGACGTGGTGGAGCACACCGATCGTCTCGTGGGTCGCCGCATCGCCGTGAAGGTCTTGCGTTCGGGATTCAGCGGCGACTCAGGACTTGAACGTCGTTTCTTACGCGAAGCTCGTGTTCAAGGACAACTCGAACACCCGGCGATCGTTCCCGTGTACGACCTTGTGCGCAACGAGCAGGGCGAACTCTGCTTTTCGATGAAACGAATCGAGGGCGTGACGCTCAAGGAAGTGCTCACGCTGCTGCGTCGCAACGATCCCGATGCGCATGCTCGGTTCACGCGTCGAAAGCTTCTCAGTTCGTTTGTCACGGTCTGCCAAGCGATGGGCTACGCGCACATGCGTGGCGTCGTGCACCGCGACCTCAAACCCGGCAACGTGATGCTGGGTGCATTCGGCGAGGTGTACGTGATCGATTGGGGGATCGCGAAGGTCTTGGACGTCGAAGATCCAGAGAGCTCCCCTGTCTACATCTCCGGCGAGGTCACGACCGAAGTTGGAGACTTCGTCGGGACAGCCGGATATGCGTCGCCGGAGCAGGTCCAAGGGTTGCCGGTCACACCACACAACGACGTGTATTCGCTCGGAGCGATTCTCTTTGAGATTCTCACGATGAAGCGACTTCATCCCCAAGAGAACGCCGCATCGAGAGTGGGCAGCACGCTCACGAACAACGTCGTCCCACCGTCAACGCACAACTCCGCTGTGCCGCCTGAGCTCGACGACATCGTGATGCGGTGCATCCATCCGGAAGCTGCCGAACGCTTCGCCAACGCCAATCAACTTTCGCTGGCTGTCGAAGCGTTTCTCGATGGGGAGTTGAACCTCACGCTGCGTCGCGAACTCGCGGATGAACACGCCGCGGCTGCACACGATGCGCTAAAGGGTCGCCAGGACCTCGAGGCTCGACGGGATGCGATGCGCGCGCTCGGTCGCGCACTCGCACTCGACCCCAACCACACCGATGCGGCAAGGAGTCTGCGCGAACTCTTGGTGACACCGCCGCGCGATATTCCACGTGACGTCGAAGTCGAACTCGAGCGCGATCGCAGCGACGAGGTCGCGTCGACCGGAAAGATCGCGGGAGTCGCGTACTTGAGCTTCCTCGTGTTCATCCCGCTGTTGATGTGGGCCGGCGTTCGAGATTGGCTGGCAATCGTAGCGGTCTACGCGTGCTTTCTTGCATCCGCAGGCGTGGCGTTGTTCGCGAGCAAGACACGGCGCGCCGGTCTCACCGTGGTGGTCGCTGCGATCTCGAGTCTTGGGATTGCGTTCTCAACCGCCTTCTTTGGTGCGCTCGTGCTCGTGCCCGCGATGGTGATCGGCAACACCGCTGCGTTCAGCATGGTGCTCACCAACCGCGAACGGCTGTGGGCGCTGGCCTTTGGGATAGCCGCCATGCTTGTCCCCTTGGGGCTTGAAGCCGTTGGTGTCATCGAGACGAGCTACGCGTTTGCCGAGGGGGAGATGCGTTTGCTTCCGCGCGCGTTGGAGGTTCGCGAGATGCCGACGATGCTCTTACTCACCATGTCCAACGTTGCGTCGTTGGTGGTTTCGGTTGTCGCGACAGGTGCGGTTCGAACCGCAGCGTTGCGTGGTGAACGAAGGCTTCGGATCTACAGCTGGCACATCCGTGCGTTGTTTCCAGAAGCGGACGAAGTGGCGGACGAAGACTGAAGCTACTGCGGTGTGGACCTCGCGGTGCGAAGCAACGTTCGCAGACAGGGTCGCCGAAGATCACGACATCACGACGGACTGCAAGTTGCTTGAGTGCGCAGCATGCGATGTCTATTGAGCGCGCTCTTCGTTATCTCAGCCGCCGGTCACGTCCACGTGGACGCCTGTGTCTGAGTCTTGCTGTCGTGACACTTTGCGGCGGCGGAGGTTGGGAGTCGGTCAACGAAGGCTTCGGCGAGTCCACAACGCTGCTGAAAATTCCGGTTCGCATGTGAAAGGGTTGAGTCCACTCGTGATCGTGGGTGCGACGATGGCACGATAGCCGTGACATGATCGACAGACCCTCTCCTGACGCTGGGACTCTTGCTCACGTTGAATTTTGTCGGGGGGAAATTGAATCTGCGCGCGATCACCAGCTGTCGTTCAAGAGCCGGCGGCGAATGCTGCGAACCCTCGGCGAGGTAGCACCTGATCCTGCGGCATTGCCGCGTTTGGCGGGTCATGCGCGTCGCGCCGAGCTTGCATTGCAGGTGGCCGGCAAAGTCCTCCCCCTCTACGAAGCGGTGCATCCACATCCACATCCGCGCAATCTGCTCGAACTCGCGCGACGCGTATTGTCGACAGCACGCGATGCCACCGAGCTCGAGAAGCGCGCGTACTCGTTCATCGGCGCTACGAACGATCCTCATCCTATCGAAGAGCAGCGCGCAAACTTCGCCGCTCGTGCTTCGGCGTGTGCCGCGTACGTTGTGGTGTTTGATGAGCTGATCACTCCGGACGAAGGTGCAACGCTCAAGCAGCTGGAGAACCCAGATGACCCAGACCTTTGGGACACTGCGGCTTGGGCAGCGGGAGCTGTTGCAGGGTTCCCATGGGGTGCCCCATTTGATCGCCAGAAGAACTACGAGTTTTGGAGTTGGTACCTCACCGCCGTAGAGGGGTCAGAAGTTCTCTGTCGCGGGGTCCCGTAGCGTGCACGGATATGGCAAGTCCACACTCCTCGGTCGCTAGTTCGATGCGTACTTGATCGACGACTCCACTTGCCGCGCAAGCCAGACACCAAACTTCTCACGCCTTGCGGCGCCCTCTGGGTGCACTTCCCACACGTAACCATCAAGTAGTACGTAGCCCGAAGCATCAAACGTGGTCAGACGCTGGCCCTCCTCAACCAACGACTTGCATTGAGCGTTGAGATACTCAGTTTCGATCCAGGCGCCGGCGGCTTCGAGCAAGTCGAGAAAATGGCCGGAGCAGTGATCCTGCGTCGTCTCCGACGCACGAACCATGTCGCGCAAGTGAGCGAGCGGTGACTTGCCCTCAACGGCTTTGATCTTGAGCGCTGCACGAAGTTCGTCTGCTGGTGTTCCTGCTGCTTCGGCCAAGCGGCGAAACGCACCGATAGGGTCGAGCGGGTCGGGCGCGGTACTTTGGCTACGGCCCCACTCCAGAAGCGTCGTAGCCAACGCTTCGTAAAACGCCGGATGGACTTCGAGTTGACTGGCGGATTTTTGAAACGCCGGGCCCGTGTACGCGAATCGCACTTCGATCAAGTCAGCGACATCTGCGCAGTAAAAACTGGCGTACGTGTCGTCGTCGCCGACTTCGATCTTCGCAAAATCGAACCCACCGAACTCATCGACCACGGGGCACAAGCGTTCGTCGTTTCCGTGCAGTTTGTCGTCGAGGATGTCGAGAAGGTTTTCGAAGTTGTCAGGGGTGAGCATCACGTTGGCCATGCTTGCGATCTAACGCAACCCGCCGAAACCGCCCTAACGGCGTTTGCACACCTAGGCGTTGAGCGACTAACGCGACTAACGCCACGTCGTGGGGCCGAGGCGGAACTTTCGAACTTTGCGTCTCCGCTTACCGCCGCCCGCTGCAAACGAAAAGCTCACCGCTGCCGAGATGATCCCACCCACTGCGAACAACCACGGGATGGGCGAGTGTCTGCAGTCATCTTCCGCGTCGAAGCATTGGTATGAGCCAAGAAGCCAACCAGCCATCGACATGCCGACCGACAAGAATCCAAACGAGAGTCCAAACGACGTCTGACGACGCGCACGACGGCGCAGAGACAGGTAGTGCGTGTATTGCTCCAGTTGGTACCGACGACCCTCCTCGTTGTCCGGGACGATGTCGCCGTTTGCCAACACGCGAAGCTGCACAGTGTCCTCTGACGCGTCTTCAGCAGTTGAGTCGTGCGTCTGTGCGGCAGCAGGAAGTGCGCCGAGCAAAACGAGAACGAGCGAGAGCTTTGTCATGCACTGTTCAACTGCAAACGTCACACCACCGAAGTTCGTTTGGTTTTCAGAGGCGTGCGACGGGCCGAATCGTCACAGTGGGCATGTGGGTCACACGTCGCGTTCGACGTTTCGAAGTCAGCGACCGTGTGTTCACTGTACCGCTGGAGCGGAGGTTTGAATCAGACGTTGCGCAGCGCACGGACAGTCAAACGGAGTAGTTCCAACACGAGACGAAAATTGTGTTTGGTTCCCTTTCATCTGATTGCTGTAAGAGCGACCCGATCGAACTTGCGACGTAGCACAGCCCGATGCGTATTGTTGGAAGCCTATGTTTAGTCGCGTGTGCGACATCAACCACGCTTGATTCGGATGACGCCGATCGCGAGAGCGACGTCGCAGTCAGTGACGTCGGCGGTTCGGATCGAGACACCGGAGTTGAGCGAGACACCTCAACGGGTCCGGGTTTGATGAGCCGCCGCCGTTTCCAGATGCCGGCAGTGTTGCGGACTCGCTTCATCGTTACTGCTATTACGGCGCTCAGATCTTGTGCGAGGGCAACTTTAGCTGCTGCGACGACGCTCCCCGGCGCTACGAAGATCTCGATCTCGTAGAGTGGTGCAAATCCGTATTGGAACGAGAATGCGCCGACATACGACTCGACGATGAAGCGTTCGAGGATGTCAGCGTCGACATCGCAGCGGTCAATGCCCATTTCGAAGCGGGGGTCGCAGCGTTCGAGGCATGCGACAGCTTTGATTTCAGCTACCGCCAGCTCTTCCGTGGCTCTCGCGAAGAGGGTGAGACCTGCGACATCGAGGGTCAGCAGTATGAGAACGTTCTTTGTCGCCCAGGCCTCGTCTGCCTCCGTGACGTCTGCGCACCGCCTGCGCGAACTGGCGAGACGTGTCAGCTCTGGGACTGCGAACCGAACGCCCTGTGCCTCGATTCGGTGTGTTTCGAGCCAGTCGAGATCGACGAAGCATGCGAGCGGGACCTCGCTTGCGATTCGCAGCGCTGTTCAGACGACGTGGATCCTGTATGCACACCGTTCTCCGCAGCGAACCGAACGTGGTGCTACGCAACGTGAAGCAACTCTGGGAACGGATCGAAGCGTACTTCGACGAACACTGGCCGCAGAAGGCGTCCACCGGCAACAGAGCAGGAGATCGCGGCCGCTGAGTCCGAGTTAGGTGTTCGATTGCCAGACGACTTTCGTGCATCGCTAAAGGTGCACGATGGTCAATACGACGAGCCAAGCATCTGAGAATTAGATTTGGTACAACGGCTGATAGCGCTTGCGCACGAAGGTTGAAATCTCGACGCGTGTGGCCTCCGAGAACAGGAACCGCGTTTGTCTGAAGGCACCCGCCCGTGACTGGAGGGTGGAAGAATGAGAGGTGGAGGGCGTAACTTCGGGTCGTGACGGATTTTTTCGACACGCCGGATATCGACGCTGAGTTCACCGAGTTGCTCGAGCTTGGGGAAGACGCGCGAGCCGACTACACACCCGCAAAACAGAAACGTTTCGACAAGAAGCTCAAGCGTTGGGGTCTGCAGTCACAGACCCCGCTGCGCACCATGAGCAAGGCCGACCTTGAAGGCACGATCGTGGCGAATCTGCTTTGGCGAATAGCCAACCAGCGTGTTCGGAAGATGGGCAAGGAGTTCAATCTCGGTCATGTGCTCGAGGCGTTTGATCGTCACGAGTATGCGGAGTCCGACAAGGCACGCTTCTACCTCGAGTATGTTGCTGCGGCGGGTTTGCATGTGCCGCTGCCCCAACGTGCCAATCCACTCCATGAGTCGCGCACGCTCGATACGCTACTTGGTTTTCACGGCGACGGTTTTAGAGGGCCACGTCGTTCTGGGCGCGCAGCAGGTACGTTCAGCGGTGCAACCCGTGACGACGGTACGCTCGCGATCGATCTTCACGTTCGGTCGGTGGATGGGCTCGTGCGATTCGCAACAAGCGGTGCGTTCTCGTTCGACGTGAACGCGAAGCGTGTCTTTCACCGCTTCGCCAACTACCCCACCGCTTCATTTCACGCTGCGGGCTGCACAATCGACGGTGCGACAGTGCAGCCCTTTCGCGCCACACTCGATCCACACGACCGGGTCTTCTTTCAACTGAACCTCATGGACCCGCCAATCCAACGCGTGCGGCCCAAGAAACCAGGCCGACTCGACATCTCCGACTTTCGGGCGCCGAAACATCCGGCGTCACTCAGCATCGCTGCGACGTTTGGGCGGTTCATCGTCGACGGCGACGATCTTCAGCACGCCGCAAATGTGATCGCGGCGTACTTTCCACTCGCGGGCTGGCATGGTGTTGTGCGGGCCGGCAAGTGCGTGTGTGCGCCGTTTGCGTCGATGCTGGACGAAGATGCAAAGCCGCTCGATGCCAAGCAGCAGAAGCTGGGCAAAGCGCTCATCAAAGCATTGGAGGCATCTGAAACCGTCGCGTTCGCCCAGAACCTACGTGGGCACACACTCCGAGCCTTTGTCGGCTTCGCCAGCGACCCACGCCTTCGACAAACCCACCTGGTCGAGTGGCTGATGCAGCGCCCTGAAGTGGATGATGTGTTTGGAGACGACGATGAAGTCGCTGCCGCCGTTGCGAGTGCAGTGCGCGATGTCTTCCGACCGCGCTAAGCGTCAGTCGGCCGCGTGCGTAACTGAATGATCATCGATGCGCCGAGCGCACCAAATCCTAGAACAAGTGCAAGTGCTCCCCACTCGAGAGGTCCCTCCGGCGCGCGAAGCCAACCGATCCGCATCAGCAACCGACAGTAGAGCGGCACAAGCGGAAGAGCGAAGCGCAGCCGCCCGCTGCGCGTGGCGATCAAGCCAAGCGCGACCGTAAGAGCCATCAACGGAAGCATCGGCTGCTGTGCGAGCTGACCACCGGCGCTCCACGCGGCGAGGTAGAGCCGGGTCGTGATGGTGAGGCATCGTTGTCAGAACGGCGTGCACACGCACGCATCCTGTAAGTTCGTCACTCGCCAGCGATTCTCACGTCATCCAGGAAACGTCCGTCCGCGTTTGGCTTGCTTCCACCGCCACCCCACGTGTCCGAAAACGTGATGTGGTTGACCACGTCGAATTCGCGGTCGGAATGGTCCGCCATCTGCATTCCGTCGCGCCACCACTGCCAGGTACCTGTCGGTTGGTGCATGTAGATCACGTACTCGGCGCGTGTGCCACCGGCAGGTTGCGGAGACACCCACAAGCGACCGTTGCTGTGTCGCTCGGTTCGATTCGGCGGAAGCGCGGGATACAAGCCACCCGAGGAGTCATCGGCAGGATCGGGCCAGATGTCCATCACCACTGCGTCCATGTTGTTGTGATACTGGAACAGGTAATACGACGTCGGGCTGTACAAGTTGAAGTGCAGGATCTTTTCCGACGTCCCGTTCGGCGGATACTCGGGTTCGAACCCCAACGCGAAACAGAACACAGCTTCGCTGACATCCCGGCCGAGATCCTTCTCGAAGTGATACGTGCCGCTGCCTCCCGTGCCGATCGGCTGACGACCGAGCAACGCGCGCGAACCCATTAACGGCGACTCGACGATCGACACGTTGGCGTCTGAGCGACCGTCATCCCACGACGGCGGCGCTCCACCTGCGGTTCCATCCCACGTGTATTCGAAGTCATCCTCGAAAAGCACAGGCAACCCATGCTCCGCGATCTTCGCATCGCAAAAGCTAGACGGGATCGACGAGTCAGGGGGAGATGTATCCAGTTCGGGAGATGTATCTCGCGCACCCGCATCGGAGGTCTCCGCATCGGAGGTGTCTGCGTCCGGCGCTCCCACATCCGGAGACGTGTCCGAGTCCATCGGTGCTGCGTCTGGGGAGGGCGTGCTTTCATCCCCGCAGCCCACAGCGAAGAGAGCCAAGACGGGAATGGCGATGCGAAAGCGTTTCATGAGCTCACGCTATCGAGCCAAGGCGAACAGCACGTTCAACGCCACGCCAAACAGGTGCGTGTCCACGCCAAATTGGATTTGCAACGCAGCTGAATGGGGTAGAGTGGCGCCGCTTTGAAGAATCAGCTCGAGGTCGTCAGCCTGTGCTTGCACTCGGTCGGTGTCTCGCCGACCTGGCCCAACGTTTTGCAATACACCACAAGGTAGCCTGTTCGTGGTTGGTCTCGGGGGGATGGCGCCGCCAACACCCCCTAGCTGGACCAACCACGCAGCCGCGGTTTAGGGGGTGTTGGCGGCGCCATCCCCCCGGACCAACCGGTGAGGCTACCGTGTCCCAAGTGAGATAGTGGCGACCTCGAGCTCTTCTTCGGCTCTCAGAACGTGTCGCTGGCCGAGAACTCCTGCTCGATCTGGTCAGCCGTACTTGCGACGACATGAAGCGGGAGTTCGAACTCTTCCATGTCCATGGTGCCCATTTGGCACGTGTACCGAACCACGTAGATGTCGCGGTCGAGCGCGATCGCACCCACAGCGAATCCCATGTTCTTCCGCAACGCGGTTTCGGGGCTCATCTCGTTGAGCTTGCAGCAGGCGGATGCGAAGTCACACCAGTCGCGGTTCATCGCCTCGAAGCGAGAAATGATGACCGCCTGCAAGCGCTTGTTCTGGTACTCGAAGACCAACTTGAAGTTGTTCTCGTTGTCTTCGGCCAGCTTGTACTTCGAACGTGCGTACTCCTGAACTTCGCCCCAACTCGGCATGAATCGTCCTTTCGGTGAACAGAGGGCCGGACTGTAGCCGAGAAGCGATGCTGCCAGGTGAGATTTGCGTCGCCTTGTTCACAACGGTGGGTACGGTGGCGGGTACTCGACCGCAAATGTGGCGATCTCTTCGAGCAGTTGGCTCATCTGGTCCTCGGTGAACGAGAGCTTCTGCGCCTTGGCTAGCTCTACGTAGCTCGCGACATCGACGTTTGCTTGGCCTTGGATGGCAGTCACTTGTTTCAGTAGACCGCGTCGGCCTTGCGCGCCGTGCCGATGGACGAAGTTGAGGATCGTGTAGATGCACTGATCTCGCGTCGGTTTTGCGCGCTTCGCACGTGCGTACAGATCCGCGAAATAAAGATCGATCCAGTCAAAGACTTGCGGGCTCTCTATGGGGCGCACGATTGCCGCAATGACCTGTGCGACCGTTCCTCCGTTGAACAAGAGGTCTTCGAGGTCGGCGTCAGGAAACGCGTCGCAGATGTCTTCGTAGAAGGCCGCCGGATCTTTGTCGAAAGCGTTGACGTCGGTCGCCAGCGCTTGATCGTCCGAGTCGTCGGTGCCGTAGTGGCGCTTGTAGATGTCCAAGACCTGCTGACGGACGTCTCTCTTCGCCACGAATTACGCTACCACGATCGAGCGAGCGAACCGCTAGAACTCGCGTGGTTCGGCTGCGCGCGGGCGGGGCTTCGTCGACAATGAACTTCGATCTCGTGCCATCATCCGCGGATGAGCTTTGAGCGGTTTCTCGGCGGCTTGGACGCGCGTCTCGTCGACCAGAAGTACGACGCGATCTATCGAGGCAGGTCACGCGAAAAAGACCGCAGCGACGAAGCGTTCGCAGCCATGCTGCTCGCCGTCCGTGACGAAGCGCTTGGGAGAGACAGCGGACGGAGCGAACACTTTGACGTGCATCGATTTAGCGATTGTCGGCGGGAGGGCGCCGAGTGCGAGATTCACTACACTATGCGCGTACCCGCCGCGGTGTTCCTTCAACGGCGACTCCTCGTCCGGGACATGCTCGACAGTTGCGACGGAACGAGCAAACAGAAGTCGTTGATGCGCTCCCTCCTAAGCGGCTTTGAAGAGGAACCGGATGACGAGTGAGCCACTAGTATTGCTGGCAATCCCAGACTTCTCCGTCGCGTGTGCAGCGCACGACCGAATCTTCACGTTCGGAGTACTCACCGGTTGGTTCGTCGGGGTCGCCGGTATTGGGATAGGTCGTTGCAATTACTGAAAGTGGTAACGTCACTATGCCGTCGCCGATCGTGAACTCACCCACTTCGTAGCTCACGCTCTCGCCGGGCATGTCGTACGTTTCCGCAACCTCGAGCAATATTGGATCGGGATCGTTGACCGCTCGAAGCACCACCACCAGCACTTTGGTTTCGCCACGCATCGCGTCTTCGGTCGTCAACTCGAGCACGTCGATACGGGCGCCGTCCGCAAGCGTCTGACCGCCTTCCCTTAGCTCGCAACGCGTCGCAGCTTCGATGCGTAACTCTGCACACACGTCCCCCTCGACCCGGGGCGGCGCTTCGTCGACCTCGGCATGCGGCTCGTGCGCGATTTCAGCAGTCGGCTCTGCGTCTGTCTCCGATTCTGCGCCTGCCGTTGCTTCGAGCGGCGTGCGCGTTTCTCCACATGCGATGAGCAGCAAAAGCCCGACACGCGCTGCAACAGATTGGAACCGTTTCAACGTTTGCTCAGCTCGATACGATGCCCGGGCGCGTCGGGGAGTCGCGCGATGGAGATCGAACCAGCCAGATCCAGCAGGACGTCTTCATCGATGTACTCCGGTTCGTCGTCGAGCGAACCACGATCGCGCTGCACGGTGCCGTCTTCGGTCCACCACTCACGAACGCTATCTCCGTTGTCGAACAACGAGTACGCGTAGCTGTCGATGACTCGGTCGCTCCAGAAGAAGCAGACTTTGCACTTCAACAGACGGCTGGCTTTGCGCGCCATGAAGAAGCCTGCTTCAGCTTCATCGGCCCAACGATCGAGCACGATGCGCCAACCATTCTGACTTGCAGAGATAAACGGATCGGTCGTGTCCAACCCGGCCTGTGCCCCGCACGGGCTCAACGTGCCTTTGAGTCCCAAAGCCTCACGGATGTCATCCGGTTCGGCACCCTGCACCGCAAACCAGTGCGTCTTGTATCCAAACAGTAGGCCGAGCTGTGGAGGTGGCGTACCTTCAGCGACGCCAGCCCTTGTCCACGAGGTGGTCATAGGTTTGGCCGGCACCGTGTCGAGGTCGCCAAGGAATTGCACATCAACGTTGAAGCGCGCGCCATGATCTTCGTGGATCAGAATTTCAAGTCCGGCGATCTCACGACGGTGAACGACATGGTTGCGATCGCGCTGCTGCTGCGTTTCGAACCCCGCCGGGATCGGACCCATCTCTGTGATCGAAGCGGGGAGCGCATGAGGAAAGTCCATCACCGAGAATGTGATCGCGTACAGCCGACCGTCCTTGAAACTCAGTTGCAGTCCTGCACCCTCGTACAGCTGGTCGATGGTCGCGAACTCGGGTTCACCGGGCTTCGTCACTACCAGTTCCGCGACGAGCGTTTCGAGCGCTTCGCGCAATGGTGATGCAGAGTGGTGAAGTCCAATGCAGTCTGCCCATTGAGTTCCATCCATGTTGCCGGACCGTACCACTATGTTTTCGGGTGCAGGCGTCGACTGAGGGTGACTCTTTCGCCACGCGTTGTCGCCGAGTTCGAACGCGCGCTTCCCACAGCGACCGTCGGCGACAAGATCGCCAGCGGCTAGAACGTAACCTTCGCCGTGAAGGTGTCCCCTTCGATCTCGTGCTCGAAACTCCGCGCGCCAACACGAGAAAGATCCCAATCTGGCGCTGCATTCGTTCAATCGCCTGTTCCATGCGCGCGACGGACTTCCGTTGCATGTCGGCATCGGCTCTCGGCTCGCGCAGGAGTTCGAGGTTGGTGCGAATGATCGAAAGTGGCGTCGAGAGTTCGTGGCTGACGTGCTGCGTAAATGCTTGTTCGCGCGCGATGAACGCGTCGATTCGCTCCATCTGGTCGGCGTAGCTTCGACTCAGCAAGCCGATCTCGTCTTGGCGTTCGAGTAGCTCTGCATCAATCGTGGCGCTCTCCGTACTCATCTCACTCGCGAGACTTACAAGTGGCGCAGACAGCCGACGCGCTTGGCTCCATGCAAGCGCGAAGCCGAACATCATGACGATCCCAACCATGCCCAGAATCGCGAGATGGATCTCGTACTCGTTGCTGTCGAGCACGCCGATGCGTTCGTCGTAGACCAAGTACAGCAGGTGATCGGGCTCGAGTTCCACAATGAGCACCTGAAAGTCTTGCGAGTCGAAGTAGCCGGGCTCGTACTCGGAGAGCCACTGCGGCTCTGCACCCGAAAGGTAGCCCTTGAGTTGCTCAAGATCGGGTAACGCAACAGAGCCCGGATCGCGCTCGTAGCTCTCCTGGACAACCTTCGCTTCCTGCTGAAGCAAGGAACCGATCACCTTCTCTTCGACCAGGTTCAAGCTCTCCACGAACAAGAACGCGAAGAGAAGACAGAACAGGACCGTGAAAACCCCGAACGTCAGTGAGAGGCGATTGCGAAATGTCACTCGTACTTCGCCTACTCGACCGCGAGCCGGAAGCCCTTGCCGTGAGCAGTGTGGATGAGGGGCGCACCAAACCCGCGGTCAACGATGTTGCGTAGCCTGTAGATGTGCGTCCGCAGTGCGTCGCTTTCCGGTAAGTCGTCGCCCCAGATCGAGTACTCCAAACTCTCGCGAGTTGCGACGCCGGGACTCGCAAGCACCAGTGCCTTGAGCAGCGCGAACTGAACACGATTGAGCTTGAGTGTTTGGCCAGCTCGAGTCGCGGTCTCACGTTCGAAATCGAGCTCGAGGTCACCGATCTTGCGGACACCCACATCCGACCGAGGCCCACGACTTGCCAACGCGCGCAGTCGAGCTGCGAGTTCCTCAAGTGCGAACGGCTTTGTTAGATAGTCGTCTGTACCCGATGCGAAACCACGAAGCTTGTCTTCAAGTGTGTTGCGTGCCGTCAGCATCAAAACCGGGGTTCCTTTGCCTTGGGCACGCAGATGTTCACAAAACTCGAGGCCGTCCATGCGCGGCATTGCGACGTCGAGGATCACGGCATCGAACTCGAGTTGGTCGACGAGATGCAGTGCCATGCGACCATCGTGTGCATAGTCCACGGAGTGTGACTCAAGGGTGAGGTAGTCCTGAATGGTACTGGCCAGGTCCCTGTCGTCTTCGACGAGCAAGATGCGCATGCTGCGTGACTCAGCGTATCACTGGTCGCGACTCTGTACTCTCGCCTACTCGAATCCGCCCACGGGCAAACCGCTCGGTACGCTTTCCGGTTCGTCGGTGAAGAAGTCGGGATCGTTGAGCGACTCGAGGAACGCGGCGATTGCCTGGATGTCTCCGTCTTCGAGGTCGACCTCGCCCAGCTCCTCGTCGAACATCTCAACAGGCACTCCGGGGTTGAGCATGTTCGTGCCCTCGCCTTCGCTATCGGGTTGGAACAGGTTGTAGAACTCGATGGATGCTTCGAGATCGGCGGCATGTCCGCCGTGAAAATACGGTGCCGTGTAGTTGAGCTGACGGAGCGTTGGCGTACGAAATCCAAACTCGCCGTCCCCCATGTCGACAGAAGCTGCCGAGGCGCCATCGGGTGCTGCGAGCACGTGCGTTTCAAAGTCGCTGAACATTGGGCCGCTATGGCAGGTGACACACTCGGCTTCGAAAAACGCGACCAGTCCGTCGAACTGTTGTTCGGTTAGCGCAGTCGGGTCACCGCGCATCCAGCGATCGAACGGAGCGTTGTTGGCAATGAGCGTGGACTCGAACGTCGCAATCGCACGCGTGATCGTGTCGACCGAAATCGGCTCTCCATAAACCTCGTCGAAGCGAGTTCGATACTCGTCGATCGCTTCAACGCGACGCACCACCTCGACCCACATCTCGCTCTCGGCAAACGCGTCGCCACGCATCTCCGGTTCACTCATCACGGGCTCTTGGGCCTGTTGTGCAAACCCGAATGCTCGGTTGTCCCAGAACATCGGAGCGGCGTCGGGGGAGTAGCTTCCGTCGTTCTCGATCCCATTGAAGACCGCGTTCAAGATGCCAGGGGCATTGCGTGCAACGAGGCCGGCGGGATGCGGCATGCGAGAGGTGCCACGTCCAATGCCTCCCACGCCGATCGAAGTTGGGAGTCCGTCCGCGTATCCGTGTTCCGGCAGGTGACATGTTGCGCACGCCACGTCGCTGTTCCCGCTCAAGATCGGATCCCAGAACAGCAGCCAACCGAGCTCAGCTTCATCCGGGTCGACGTCAGGACCGCGCTCAGGGAGAGACGCGACGGTGTCTTCCCCTGCTGTGATGGAGAAGACATCGCCGTTGGGGACGATCTCCGCGTTGGGTTCATCGGCCTGACAGGCCGAGAGAAGAAGGGATGCGACGAGGACGTGCACGCGCGAGGTGTGGAGCATTGGCTGTTCTTTCGTTGTGGACCGAGGACCAGGCTCCACGCTACGCAGCCGAGCGTGACTAGAACGTGACGGGAGCAACACGTCGGCGTCTTTGCGGTCTGGCGCGAAACACCCGTGTGATGGCGCGAAACAACGCTTCATAGCGAGTCGGCGTCTTTGACCTCGGAGGTAATGGCGCGAGCGTGTTCGTGCCTCAACGCTTCCACGCGTGACACGCGTCGCTCAGGTGCTCTTGGTGATCGTGGGGCTGATCAACGTCGTGCCCGTGGTTGGTGTCGTTTCAGCCGCGAAGCTTGAGTCGATGTATGGTCAACGGTTTGAAGCGGATGCGCTCGTCCTGATGCGGCATCGTGCGCTGCTCTTTGGCCTCGTTGGCGCGTACATCATCGTCGCCGCGTTTCGTCCCTCGTTGCGTGTGCCTGCGTTCGTCTTTGGCTTCGTGAGCATGCTGGGTTTCGTCGCACTCGCAGGTCGCCTTGACGGGCCGCTAGGACGGGTCGTGGTCGCCGATCTTGTGGGGAGCGTGGTGTTGTTGATATCGCTCGCGTTGTTCACCGTCGCACGGTGAGCGGGCGGTTGGCGATCGCAGAGTGCCAGACGATTGTTAGGCTCGAGACATGCAGCCGCAGTGGCAGGAGTTGCTTGGACCGCGTGCCGATGTCGATTCGGTAGGGCAAGGCATCGAGCTCGTGCTGGCAATGGACGATGCTGAGCTAGTCGTCGAAGCTCTCGCTCTTCTGAGCGAAGGACTCAGTCAGCATCATGAGTGGGGCCACTACGATCTGCTTGGACGTGCCGCTGATTTCTCCTCTGAGCTGCGAGAACGTGCCGACGCGGTAACGCAAGCTCATTGGTGGGGAGCTCCTGGCCAAGACATCATTTCGCTCGCTCCGTTTCCGAATCTTCGCAGCCTCGTCGTGCGCGCGCCGATACCCAATCCAGCGCGCCTTGCGGAGCTTCAGTTGCACATGTTGGAGTTCAAGATGTTCGCGGTCGGCGCGCAACTCTTGAGCGCTGCTCGACTCCATCCTTCGCTTCAAGAGCTTCGGTTAATCGACGTGGTCGTCGACAGCCTTGATCCGCTGCGTGGTGCTCGTCTGCATCGACTCGAACTCGCTTGCTACGACAAACACATCGATCCGGGGCCGCTCGGCGACGTGCATGTCGATGGAGAGTTGGATGTATGCACGCGGTTTGATGCGGCTGTGTTGGGCAAGACGACAGCGGCTGCGGTGACGCTGGCACGGATGCGATGGAACAGTGCAATCGATCTCTCGAGTGTGATCGATCTCCGATTGAAGGATGTGAGAGGACATCTCGAGTTTCTCGCCGAGAGTGCACCAAACTTGCGCGTGCTTTGCGTCGACTCATGCCCCGACGTCGAACGTCTGCGCCTGGCCGATCACTCAAAGCTCCGCGAAATCGAGGTCGTCGGTATGCCAGATTGCATCGTCGATGTTGATCACGACGTGTTTGTGCATCGAGTGCGCTGATGGAAGAAACGAAAGCTCGAAGTCAGGCTGCCGAGGCGTTTCGTGCGAGAGGTGTCGAAGCTCGTCCTGCTGACATCCTTGCGCGTTGCAAAGGACCGGGAGAGACAGAAGTGTGGTTCTGTTCTTCCGACCGACGCGACCACGCGATCGCGATCCCGGGCCACACCTTGTGGAGCTACGAGGGTCGTATTGTGCGAGCGCAGCTTCCATCGCCCAACGAGATCGTGATGGAGATCGAGCGCTACGGCGTTCACAGCATCGACCTCGCCAGCTTGCCGGATTGGACGACGGAAGCGGCCGTTTTTCGCGGCCATCCCGAAGCGCAAACTCTGCTGACCATATGCGAGTCCATTCTATGGATCGGCTTGAACCACTGGCGCGCGAATCCACCGTACTCGTTGCGAGGTGACGAGCGTTACCAAGAGATTGGAGCGTTCTCTCTCGCCGCGCGAGAATGGGTGGAGATGATTCGCGCTGCCGATCCAACCATTGGGCTCGGGTTCACGCGACATCGCGAACACGTTTGCATCGACGGTGGAGCGCGCACACGTGCGTGGTACGGCATGAACGCCGAGCCAATCGACAAGCCACACAACGACGACCCGTACGCATGGCTGTCGGGGTGGACGTACTGGACGAGACCCGCGACGCCGACCGAAGACCCAGCCGAAAACGACGAAGAGATCCCGTTCTAGCGTGCAACTACATCTCACTCACGAGACTTCTGTATTGAGTCTTTTGCTCCCGCGGCTGCCCCGATTCTCGTCGCCTACGACGACTGCGAGTCTTGACGCTACGCCTTCGGCTCCGCTGGCTCGCCGCTCCGCAAAAGACTTCTGTATTGAGTCTATTGCTCCCGCGGCTGCCCCGATTCTCGTCGCCTACGGCGACTGCGAGTCTTGACGCTACGCCTTCGGCTCCGCTGGCTCGCCGCTCCGCAAAAGACTTAGGAACCGGCTCAGTTCGCGCACACGTCTTGCGACAACATCGAGTGCCTGTGCATCTCGAGCTCGAGCCTGAGCTTCCATCGAGTCGATCACGCCAACGATGTCGTGGGCCTTCTTGAGGCGAAAGTCGCCCGGGTCCAGTTCTGCTAACCGCTTGCTTGCAGACGGCTTGTCGTCTCCGCCGTACACATCGCGCAAAAACATGTCGACCATGCGATCTGGAACGCCTCGCTCTGTGTTGCGCAACGTGCGGCCGATACTCTCGCCCAACCGTTTCAGCTCGGCGAGTGTGTCCTCGTCGGCGCGTTGTTCGCCAAGAGCTTCTTGAAGTTCGGTTCCGTCGAAGATGGAGAGAATCTCGACGTCGCCAAACTGCCCACGCAGTGCATCGAGATGCTCGCGTCGAAGTCCGTGAACGATCGTTAGGCCGCGATACCCGGCAGCGCGCAGTTCACTCAGGGTCGAGCGCGCGGTGTCGATGCTGCGTGAATCGTAGCGTCGTGACCAAGGCCAGAATCCTTTGGTGGGCGGCTGTTCATCCGGTGTGATGATGACGACTGCGGCTACGGGACCTTTGAGGATAGAACGCGCGCGAGCGACCGTGGTGGCACGGCGGACCTTGAAGACACCTGTGAACCTGAGGTCGACGATCTCAGTGCAGACATCGTCTTCGGGTTCAATAACGACAACTGTCTTCATGTGCGTCAGTCGAAGTAGAAGTGTGCGTCCACTTTGGTGACCACACCTGCACGCAGGTGGATCTCACGATAGTGATAGTGCGTCGAAGACGGCGAACGAGTGTAGAGCCATCCCTCGGTGCCGCCCCCAAGGTCGCGAACATCCAGCGGAGTTCCGAGTTTCGACGTGACTGCTCGTTCCGAGTCGCCCACGCGTACGGATTCCCACGCGTGCTCCGAATAACCGGGAGCATATTCCGTGTCGGTGCATGCCATCAGACAGAGAAGCAAAGCAGCGACGCGGACCATGCCGTCTTCTACGGTTGTGTGCAGTTGGAACCTTCCCCTCTACGGAACACATCATCAGAGCACAACCGTTGCAACTGAAGTGCGCGCAGCTGTCTTCACGGTCGTTCTCGTACTCGCCCTCTTCGGCTTGCTTCTCGGAGGATTTCTCGACCTTTGGAGTAGGTGGATCGCGTGTCCCGCGTGGCTGTTGATTCTCCTAAGTCCGTGGTTCGTCATCGTCTGGAATAGACGCGACGAAGCACGACTCAAAGCGCTGCAAGAACGCGAGCCGAGCACGTTCTAGAAGTCCGGAGGCATGAGGCGCGTCGACTGCGCGCCATGCGTTGGGTCGTCAGATTGGTTTGCGACTTACGCTCGTCACAGCGACGAATTCCTGGATGGTGAAAAATCGGCGGATTTGCGTGCTCGAACGACAGGGGATCCCCCCGATTCTCACTGCATCCAATGCTCGCAGCAGTACCGTTGTTACCTTAGTGATGATGCGTTGCTTGTTGCTCTTCCTTTGCGCCGGTTCGATCGCTTGCTCTTCAACGCCTGAGCACCGCGTCGACTTTCCTGGTGCAGACCCTCGTCCCCTCGGTTCGGTGCGCATTACCGACACCGCACTCGAACGGATTGAGGTCGAGAACACCGGCCGACAAGCGATCGATATTGTGGCGGTGGCGCTTGGGAGCGGGTGGGACGGAGTGCTGACCATCGACGCGGACTCTACGGGCTGTGTTCCAGGTCAGACCCTGCAGCGAGGCGAGCACTGCATCGTTGCGATCGCGTTCGAGCCGATGAACGACGTCACCTATCGCGATGCGCTGCACGTCGACTATCAACCCCAAAGCGGTGGCGAGCCGATCCGTACAACCCTGCCAATCCAGGGTGCAGGTGTGCTCGACTGCACCGTGAACATGGAGCTGACGCAGTCCTACGACGAAGGCGTCGCCAATGCAGAAGCGCAGATCGCTGTCGATATCAGCGAAGCGACTGCGGCCGGTGCAGCTCTGACACGAGAAGACGGATACGCGGACACGTACTCCACAGCGTACGACGCTGCGTACAACCGAGCCTACACCCTTGGTTACGACGGCGGTTTCGTCGATGGCTACGACGTCGGGTACGGCGAAGGGGCGTCCGTCACCGCATGCTTGGATGGCGAGAACGACGGATATGCGGACGGCTACGCAGGCGGCGTGCCGGATGGCGAGTTTGACGGTGCCGCGGATGGAGACACGGCGGGCTACAACGACGGGTACGCCACCGGGTGCATCGACGGAGAGTTCGACAGCTGTGGGTTCAACACGAAAGACCTCGATCCGAGCCTACCCGGCAAGTGTGTCGACCAAGGCTACAGCAGCACGTACTCACGAACACACTACGACAACGCGTTTGCAGAAGCTGTTGCCGCGAACGCTGACTACCAAGATGGCGTGGCTGCTGGAAACAGCGAGGGCGAAGCCGCGGGTCTCAATGATGGAGACGCAGATGGCTACGCCGACGGTTACCGCGAAGGTGTTGATGCGGGATTTGTCGACGGCGACACCGACCAGTACGAAGCGTGTTACTTCGATGCGTTCGATCTGGGTGGCTACGTCGATGGCTACGACACGCTCTTTTCAGTGGCCTACGAAGAGAGCTTCGCGATCGGTTACGAAGATGGCTACGCCAACGGCTTTCTGATCTGCAGTTTCTGAGTTCGATACTCATCGCTTGGTTCGGGCAGCTTGGCGATGGGCACGCGATCGCCAGCCAGACACCGGTTCGCGTCCATGCGCCAGTGACTTTCGGCGCGGTGTGATAAACGCTCAAAGCATGTTGTTGTGGTTCCAACGTGCCGCAGTCTGCTGCGCGCTATGTCTCCCGATGTCGACCGCGTTTGGTCAAACATCTTCGTACGAGGCAGCTCGATTCGCGGAAGAACACCAACGACGAGTTGCTGTTGATGATGCGCGCAAGAATCTCTGGTTTGCCGTAGCTGGACTTGCCGTTGTGCTGATCACCGGCGCAAAAGTGGTCATGCGGCGGCGACAGGAAGAAGAAGCGAACGAAGACCACGTGGGCGAAGAAGCAGCCGAAGAACGAGATGAAGCTCCGGAGGGCACTCGTGAACAAGAGACGGGAGGGGAGCAGTTGCTAGGCTCCGCTGCGCCAGCGCGGAGAGGCCCCGACAAGATCTGCGTTCAGTGTGGTGCTTCCAACGCGGGCACATGGAAAGTGTGCGACGAATGCAACGCGCCGCTGTAGCGCCACTCGGGAAGCTGCGCGAGCGATTTCGCGCAGCGCTCCGGATTCGCGAGTCGAAGCCGAAGTCTTACCGAGAAGCTGCCGGCGGTTCCATCGATGGCGAGTGGTTGGGTGCCTACTTTCAAACGCGTTTCTTCGACCCGTACACACCGATGCGGGTCAACTTTGCCGACGGACATGGGCACGGTGAAGACGATCATGGATCCAGTGAATGGTTGCCAAGCTCGCGTAACGACCGTGCGACCCGGCTGGAGTGGCGCAAGACCTACGTCTCTCGGAACACAAGTTGGTCGTATTTCGGAGTCAAACGCGGAAGTGAAATCATTGGCGTTTGGCACAATGCCGACTTGAGCGTTCAGGGTGCCTTCTTTCTCGTTCGCACCGATAGCTTGGACCGCGCGCAGGCAGATGCACTGCGTCGTGGGGCAACCTCGAAATGGCGACGCGTCGTGCGTGGGCCGTGGATAGCGCTGCCGTACCTCGTGCCGATGCTCGTCTTCGGTTTCGTCGACGGCTGGTCAGGAAGGGTGCGATGGGTCGTCGCGCTAACCTTCCTAGCTGCAGCAGCGGTATCGCTTTTTCGAATTCGCGGGATGCAGCCCCTAATCCGTGCAGTTCGTCTCCACCTCGCGACAATCGCGCAGAGCGAGGCGGATGAGGAGATGTGGCGCGAGTAGTTGTCAAAGGTCGAACACGGCTACGGCAACGTCGTTGAAACCCACAGCAAGTCGCTCTCCCATACACTCGAGTTGGAGGCTTGGGGGAACCTCAAGGCGCCCGGTATCTTCAACTTCGATGGGTGACTTGGACCGCGTGCTCATCGACATGACTTCAAAGTCGTCGATTTGGTGAGTCGTGCCGGCAATCACGTGTGAAGTCGACAGAGTTCCGTCCGCATTGATCACGTACGCTTTGCAGGTTGGCCTCCCAAAGTCGCTGTATTGGCCCGCCGCAAAGATCGTTTGCTTGGGACTTTGCGTGGCCTGAGAGAGAACACCGCAAGTGAACAACTCGGGCCACCGCTCGAAGTGTTTCGTCCCGAGCGTGTGGATTTTGGGAGTCGCATCCTCAAAGAAGACGCCAACACGATCTTTCGTAAGGGCGACGACCGCGGACGCCGTGACGTCTGGACACGCGACCCGTTTGGGTTTTCCACGCCCATCCCAAACGCGGATGCAATGGTGTTCTGCCCACGCAACCCAGCCATCTGGAGAGGTCGCGAACGAACGTGCCACAACGCTCTTCTGAACAGACGTAAGCTTGCCGCCCCGGAGCACAACAACGCCTTTTCCGGTGGCGATCATGAGTCCGTGTTCTGTCGGGAACAGTTCATAGACTTCGGCGTTCGGCAGTCCGTCCTTTTTGGTTTTCCAAACCTGCGGGCTCTCACCGATGCGAGCCAAGCCATCGGAGCCGCCGAGATAGAGTTCCCCTTCAAACTCAGCAGCACAGTAGAGATGCCGAAGTCCGTCTACCGTTTCGCATTTCACGCTGGTGAAGTCTCGGTTTGGCCGACCGATTCCGGTTCCAAAGACGAGCAGAGGTTTACTGGTTCTCACACCTGCCCGGCGCACAAATCCCAAAGAAGGGTAGTGTTCGAGTTCCTGATAGCGCTTCTTCTTCACCGTACCGACCTGCAGTGCGGGCTCGTGAGCCACCTGCGTGTACCGGAAGATGGCGAACGGATATGTATGGGGGGTCGCCGTGATCTGGGGAGATACCTTGGGCCACCCCGCGCACTGAAAATCGAGGTACTGACAGTCCGGCCGAAGCCACCGGCCGTTGCTTGCACTCGACTCCACCCATCCGTCCATTAGGAGTGTCGGGTCCACCGCCAGGTCAACGTGGGTGTTGCCGTAGTCGAGCAACACGGTCTGGTCCTCGCCCGGCTCGAAACCAGACTGAAACACATCCGGGAACGCACGCGTAATCCCCGGCAGGTGAAACGGACCGGAGTCGTCATGGATCGACTTCCACTCGGTCGCGAGCAGCCTCAGTGCAAACGCCTGAGGAGGTCCATCAACCGCAATGGGTAAGAAGTTCTCCACCCCGTAGTACGTCAGCTTGAGACGGACCCATTCGTCTCTCGCTTCGAGCGCTTTGATCACGATTGGGCCGACACCCAAGCCTCGAGCCAACTTGACCATCTTCTTCGTTGGCAGCCAGTCGGCGAACGTCGTTGTCACACGAATCGTGTCCATAGGCAGCAATACCATTTGATGAGCGACCTCGTCAGGAAGCGAAGCTCGACTCATGCGGTTGTTAGTCGCCTTTGCGCGTGGATGTGCCTCTTCGTCGACGATGCACAACGTCCATGTTGAACATGCGCCGCGACAGCGACGTCAGACGCTGACGCCGGCGAAGCGTCTGAATTCAGGACTCGCAGGCGAACTCGCCGATCGAACCGGGAGCTTGAATGTCACCAGACGATGTGTGGTTGGTGTCGCACGAATCGTTCAAGTCCCAGGACACCGACTCGAGCGCCTCAAAGTCTGCGGGGAGTTCGCTCAGGTCACCGATCAACGTGTTCCCATCCACCGTTAGCGTGGCATCGACCGTAAGAGTCTCGCCCTCGGTCGTACGGACGGTGAGAATGAACGTGCCGTCCACGATTTCGGTGATGCCGTCCATCAGTGGAATTGTGAGTGTGCCGGCGTCGAGGTCGAGTTCGGCCATGTCGAGATCGAAGTCTTCGCACGAGATCGAGCCGCCCGGACATTCCATACAGGTGGTGGTGGAGAAGTCTCTCCACTGATCGGCTTCGCACATAAAGCTTGCGTCGGTTCCGGCATCGAACACGTCGGCTCCAGCGTCCATAGGCGCATCTGTTCCGACATCCGTGCCTGCATCGGCTCCGCTATCGGTTCCACCGTCACCGGCCGCTGCGTCGATCATGCCCGCGTCTGGATTTGCAGCACTGTCGTCTCCACATGCCGCGGAGAGCGAGACACCCACGCAGAGGCCGATGATACAAAGACGACGGGTCAGAACTTTCGAACGCATGAACATACCCGTGGCGTGCCAAAGCGGAACGCAAGCTGTCAAAAAATCGACGAGCAAACATTTCTTGGCTTCCTGCGTCTAAGCTCAAGGGGGACACGATGATCAGACTTCTCGCACTCGCTACGTTGCTCGTTCCGACCTTCGCGTTCGCAGACGTTGCTCCGGATATTTCGCCAGGCTCACGGTTCGTGAATCACGCGATCATGATCCAGAACTTGGACGCGCATCCGAACTACGCCGTCGTGGTCTACGACGCGCCGCGTAACGGGTTGATCGGCGGTCACAAGATCTTCTCGCAGATCCACTCTGCCAAACACGTCTTGACGCGAGGTGCGAGTTGGCGGTCACGAGAAGTCTTCTCGTCGGCACGCCTGCATTTGCTTCCACTTCGTGCTGCGATCGCTTGGCAGCGAGAAACGGACCGGGAGATCGAACGCCAACGCGAAGCATGCTTCGAACGCGGAGAAGGCTGCGTTCACGCCAGTCGTTTCTTCCCGCGCTATGCGCCGCCACCGGAAGTCACGTCGTGCAGTGCCGAAGTCGAAATGGTGTACGAACTCGCAGGCCCAGGTCCTGACGAGGTCGTGGATACGTTCCGACTGGTGACGGCATCTGCGAACCGGTGCCGAGTTGAACGAGTCGGTGCTTCGGTCGCTGCGAGTCGCGATCGAGATTCTCAGTTGCTGCCATTGGCCATTCTCGGCGGAGGGATCGCGCTGTTTGCTGTGGTGTTTGCACGTCGACGCCGAACGGCACCGGCCTAGTTCGCGCGCAGCCGTGATGTTTGATTTTGGCACGACGGAGTCGCTTGACGAGTCTGAGTTCCAAACGATGCTCAACGCGCATGCCGACGCGATCGCGCGTGCCGAAGCGTCGGATGTCGAAGGTGTCATCGACCCGACGTGCCTTGGTTCAGGCAAGCTACGTATCCATCGTGGAGACCTCGTACTCGAGGAGCTTCACCTGGCGAGCGAGAGCCCCACGCTTGTGGTGCAAGGAAACCTCATCGTCACCAACACGATCATCCAGGAGTTCCGTGCGGGCTTTCTCATCGTGTTCGGCGATGTGCGCGCCAAGAGCATCGTCACGACTGCGCTGATCTTCATCACGGGCGATCTTCACGTCGACACGATCCTGGGTAACTGCACGAACTACAGCACGGACGTGCTCGGTAAAACGACGGCGCGTGTGCTGGTCAGCGCCAAAGAGCACTACTTCTGTCTGTACGGTGGCAGGTCCATCGATCGCATCGTCGACGTGTACGGCGATACACCGAACCTCGACGGTGGGACCGATGGAGAAGAGGCGTTGGTGGATGGCATCGACTCGGGCTTCGACGAAGACGCTGTTGCCGTCCGTTTGCGTTCTGGTGGATCACTCTTGCGCGACGAACAACCGCGCTAGCAGGCGGAACTCACCGTGAGTTGCTCGTTTTCGCTCGACGTTGCATCGTCATTGGATGTCGCTGCGTACCGCGTTGAGCCTGCTCGTGTGCGCGGGATGTGCGAGTTCGGGGGCTGACCTACGCGTCGACCTACGATCCGACTGGGTCGGTGGCGTCGAAGTCGCGCGAGTTGTCACTCGTGTTGACGGGGTCGATGAAATGACAACGGAGCTCGCCGTGGGAGACGACCTCGCGGCCGGGGTGCGCGTTGGGTTTTTCGAGTCTGTGTCTTCGGGGACGCAACGCGTGAGTGTGGAGTTGCGTGCAGCAGACGATGCGCTGATCGCGGAACGAACGGCCGTCGTTCAAGTGCGTGGTTCGACCGGCGTTACCCTGCTCGTGACCCGGAACTGTGCAGGTGTGACATGCGACGACCCGGCGGCGAACCAGTGCCTCGATGGTCGTTGCGTGTCGCCGACATGTATCGTGGAGAACCTGACGGCGTGTGGCGCGCCCAGTTGCATGGCTGCGGTCGATTGCGTTGCCACAGCGGGATGTGTCGAGCCCCGCTGTGTGGGTGGGGCGTGCTTGCAGGGTGGCGGCGGCTGCGGAGCGGGTGAGTATTGCGACCCCAACAGCGGCTGCAGTGCGTTGCCAAGCACAGATGGTGGCGTGGATGCGGGATTCGACGCACCCGTCGACGTCGGAGTGTTGGATGCACCGATCGACCAAGGAGTCGATGTCGGCGTCGACGCAGGAGCAGACGCTGGCCCAGCGCCGTGCACAGAACACGAACCGGACAGCAATGCGGCCGAGGCGCTCGCACTAGGAACCGTCGGTTCGATCGACGGTGTGGATGTCTTCACTACAGCACCACTTGGCTTGTGTGCCGGCGACGAAGATTGGATCGCCGTCCAAACAGTTGGTCTCGTCCGAGTCACCGTGAGTTTGCAAGGCATCACCCCATCGAGTTCCGAAGTCTGCTTGGAACTCTTCAACTACACACAGCTCGACGACACGCTCGGCGACCCGCCGCGAACCCTCATGGGTCCGACCTGCGCAACTGTGGCTGCAGGTGATTTCGTCACGCTGGGTCCGGTGGATGGCACCCTGGTCGGAGGTGGGAACTACGTTGTCGCGCGCGTTACGTTTGCGACCGCAAACGATGAACCCACCTACACGGTGCGTTTCGACGGCCAGCCTGTGATCTAGCTAACGAGTCCGCTGTTCGAGCGTACAAGTGGTATGCGAACGGCAGAGCAGATCGCTGCAGGCCTCGACAACGGCACACTCGATTCGCTCATCCTTGGGATGGGATGCTTTTGGGGACCGGACTCGCGTCTCGCTGCTTTAGACGGAGTGGTTCAAACGCGCGTGGGGTACGCGGGTGGAGAACAACTCGAACCGACGTATCGCAGTCTCGGCGGCCATGCGGAGGTTGTTCGGATTGTGTTCGATCGCGAGCAACTTCGTTTTGATTCGCTTTTCGGCGTGTTCCGAAACTGGTTCACGCCAACCAAAGCCAACATGATGGCGCGTCGCTCCCAGTACCGGCCGGTCGTGTTTACGAACGCAGAACACAAGTCGGTTGTCGCCGCCTTTGTCAACGCGTTCGAAGAAGCACAACGACCGCAGATCGACTACGACGGTCGCTTTTGGAGCGCCGAGGCGTACCACCAGAAGTACCGTTTGCGACAGGCATCACCGGCATTGGTTGACGCGCTCCAGCACGAGTACGGAGCGCGCTGGGATGAGTCGGAACTGGCGACGAAGTGCAACGCCATCGAGCCGCGTCTGCTTGCGTCGGGACAGGTCGAATCCGTGTTGCAACAACTCTCCCCGCAGGCACGCGCCCGTTTTCGCGCCTAAGTCGGCCGCGTGTAAACTCGCTCGGATGCGCTCGCTTTTTCTCCTCCTCATCGGTTGCGCCGCGTCCGCGCCAACCGTCCGTTCGGCGTCAGACGAACAGGATGACCAGGTGCTGTCCGCGAGCGCGACGGAGGAGCCTCCTCCGTTGGACCGGGCGCTTCCTCACGTTTCGCCAGACGCTGTTTCGACTCTCATCATCAGTCGTCCGGAAGGTGCCATTCGAATGACGCGGCAGGGAGATCGCTGGATGATCGAGGACCCGCTTCGTGGGGCTGCGAGTCGTTCGGCGGTCGACGCGGCGTTGGATATGTTGATGATGCTCGAAGCTCGACAACTCATCACCGACGACCCGGAGCACCATCAACGGCTCGAGGTCGACGGGTTGCGCGTACGTGCGGTCCGGGGAAACGAAACTGTGATCGACGTCTACGTTGGCGCGTACGCCTCGGGTACGACGATGGTGCGTTTGGAGGGATCCAACTTGGTGTACGGCGTGGAGGGTGCGATTCGGTTCGCCTTCGATCAGCCGCTTCGTAGTTGGCGTGACCGAACCATCGTAGATATTTCCCCCGAAGACGTCACAAGTGTGCGCGTGAACCTCCCAAGCGCACATCCCGTGTTCGAGCAGCGGGACGGGTCTTGGTCGTGCACAGCGGATTGCGACCCAGCCCGCGACACCGACATCGAGCGCATCGTCCGGGGCATGGCTCGACTGCGTGCGTCAGGCTTCGCGGACGCCACACCTCAGTGGGGAGCGTATTCTGTTGTGCTCTCTACTTCGAACGAAACGATCCGTCTCCAGGTGAGCACGAATGTTCTGCCTGACGGAGGAAGGTATGCCCAACGTGAGGGCGACGACACGATCTTCACACTGTCGAGCTACGCGGCTGAACTCTTGACGCTTGCGCGAACACCCCGCCCGCAAGACGCGCAGATACCGCAAGACGCGCAGATACCGCAAGACGCGCAGATACCACCAGAGGTGATGCAGCAGATCCAGCAGCAGTTACGAGAGTCGGAGGAGTAGACTTCTCCTACGTCAGCGAGCCGCGGAACTCTGTGCATTCAGACTCTTTGACCAAGGGCGCGCTCAACCGCAACACCCACGTGTCGCCGACGAGTTTGGTTTCGATCGTGACGACGCGTTCGTACGCCGAAGTCCGGATGTAGAGCTCTCGTCCGGTGAGCTCCCATTCGAACGACTCGTCTTCCTCGGGTCGACTCCGCAAGAACTCCGCCCATTGACCAAAGCCGTCTCGGCCGAAGTCGAGGATCTCCAGGTACGGGCCTGAGCCCGCCTCCCAACTTACTTTGCACAGATCGCAACGCCGCACTTGCCGCGTTGTACTTCAAGAGCGACTCGCCTCTTCCCCACGCGTGCTCGTCAGGCTGATACGGCGTTCGATTCCGGTTCAACGCTGTCGTCGTGGTTGTCTCATACTGCCCATGGCAACTCGGTGTCTTGTCGCGCTTTGCGTTCTCGCTGCGTGTGGAGATGACTCCGCGCCGGCAGATGGTGGTGTGGTTGACGCGTCGATTGACGCTCTCGTGGATGCATCGCGAGACAGTTTGGTCGACGCTCCCGCGCTTGACGACGCAACCACAGACTCATCAGACGCCGGTGTGAGTGGACCGCTACGCGCGTTTCCAACGGCTGTCGGTGCAGGCGCGGAGATCACGGGGGGGCGCGGAGGCGATGTCTATCACGTCACGACACTCGACGACTCCGGCCCGGGTTCGTTGCGCGACGCGGTGAGCGAATCCAATCGAACCGTCGTGTTCGACGTGTCTGGCGTGATCGAGCTGACATCGCGCCTCACGGGTAACGCAGAGAACATCACCATCGCTGGGCAGACCGCACCTGGCGCGGGGATCACGGTGGCAGGCAACACCTTCATGATCTTCGAGTCGGACAACTGGATCGTACGCCACCTTCGCTTCCGCGGGTCAGGCGACGACCAAGATGCATTCACAGTTCTCAATAGCAGTCGCATCTACGTCGACCATTGCTCGATGAGCTTTGGTCTCGATGAAGCGGGCACGATGACCCAAAGCAGTGGGAGCACATCGACGACATTGGGCGAGTCCACGATGGCACATTGCCTTCTCGCCGAAAGCAAGACCGGCACCATCCTGAAGGGCGACACCGGCTACACGTCGTACATGAACCTCTACTACAACATCAGCCATCGCTTCCCGAACTTGGCGTCCAATGGCACGGGAGCGTTCGATGTCATCAACAACGTCGCGTGGAACTACAGTAATCGTTTGGTCCGAGCCAACGACGCGATCGACTTGGTTCACCAGGGGAACTACAGCGATCTCGGAACGACGCCCTTACGCAACGATCGCATCAACCAGTATCAGTACTTCGGTGCCGATCCCCGTATCTACTCCGCTGACAACGTGATCGTTGCAGTCAACACACAGGACCCCAACACGCACACGGCGAGCGAGATGAACGCCGACAACCGTCGGATGTGGTCGTTCTTCGACGGTACTCAGGAACCCTATGTCGAAGATGAACGACTGCCGACCGAGTGGTTTCAGTCAGCGTCGCGAGATCTTCTCGGAGTCGCGCCAGACGTGTTCTCTGCAGAGGAAGCGCTGACACGCGTACTTGCGGACGTAGGTGCGAATCGACGCTTGGAAGCTGACGGTACCGTCACGTCCAACTCCGATACGTACGACCGTGCATGGATCACCAACGTACAAGAGGGAGTGTACGAGTCCGCGTTAGACGAGAGCGAGTACACTGTTGCGCCCGTGGAATCCGAAACACGACCGATGGATTTCGACACAGACCGAGACGGGATGCCAAACGTGTGGGAGATCGCCCAAGGTTTTGATCCAGACGTCGACGACCATGCTGACGATGCTGACGACGACGGCTACGAGAACCTCGAGGAATATTTGGATCGCGTGGATCTCTGAGGTTGTACGTTCGCAGGCTCATCCGGGATCCGCGGGGTCAGCGTTCAGATCCGATGCATTGAGAGTGCGCGTCGATCCAGACGACTTAGTGTGGGTCGGTGCCCGAGCCACAACGCATTGCACGCGCCTTCTCGTACGCTGGCGTCTTCAGCATCCTCGTCAGTTATTGGATGAAGGAGACCCGAGTTCTCGCCGAAAGCCGCGTGTATGAACTCCTCGTCACTGGAGGCACTGCTGGCGATGCCGTGCTCGTTCTCGGCCTGGCCTTCCTTGCGACCGCCGGCGCCTTCGCCATGGTTCCAGCTGCACGCTACGATTCCGAGTGATGCTCAACCGATGCGCCAAGTGTGATCGACACGTTCACGGGTCGAGTTGTCCGTTTTGTACTCGCCGTGTGTCCCGCGAGCTGAAGAGCGCTGCACTTGCCGCGTCACTCTTGGCGTTTGGACAGACTTCACTTGCGCACGCGGACACCGATCAAGGCGGTGTGATCGCGCCTGCCGAGGATGCGGTCGAGAGCCAGGTCGAGCCGCACTACGGAATTCCGCCAAGCCCGCCGCCCGACGACGAACCCGATCCGCCCGACGATGACGAAGACGCGGGTTAACTCCCGGGCGCGGTTGGGATCGGACAGTCGCAGTTGCGCGGTGCACCGTTGCGCCAGTCGCGAATGTTCTCCTCGCAGTTCACTGCTTGGTACGCGTAGTCATCGGCGACGTCCTCGCCGCTGATTCGCCACACCACGAACCACACCAAACGATCTCGTGCATCATCACCTGCGGCGTACTGATGACCGGCGCCATGCGCGAGTAAGCGGTGCGAAGCTACACCCCGTTGCACCAAAGCATCGCGCACCGTGTGTGCGCGTTGTTCGGCCTGCTGGGCCGATTCGTCCCGCGCGCTGCCACCCACGACAACAAGACGTTCGATCTGCGTGTTCGAATTGAGCGTCTCGGCGATCACATCCATGAGAGGTGTCTCGGAGAGACGCAGTTCAACGCCTTCGTCGAAGTAAACTCGCTCGAGGATGACTTGTCGGCTTGTGGCGATGCATGTGTCTGGATCGGCCACGTCCGGGCAACCATCATCGTCGGCCGTCCCGTTGTACGTTTCGGCTTCGTCCGGACATTGGTCGCCGTCAATGATGCGGTCGCCGTCCAGATCGCGCGGGGCGTTTGTGGGCGTCTGGGCAGCACCGCATGCGGCGCACAGCAGCATCGAAACTCGCCACATCATCGCAGCATATCGTGTCGGAATGTCCCAGTCGCTTGTGTGTTGCTACCTGTAACCGCAACGAATGGAGGGTCGTTTGCGTTTCTCTACGCTTCGGCGGACCGCTCTCATTGCCGCTTCAACAGGTGCCGCGCTCGCGCAAGAGCCGCCGGAACCCGGAGAACCCATCGAGGTTCAGGTTCATACGCAAACGGACGAGTCTCTACGACTGCGTGAACCGACGTTGAGCGTCGACGTGGATGTCAGTCTGTTTCTCGGTGAGGAGGAGCCGCCGACGCGTCAGCGACGTTGGTTTCGTCGACCCGTACTCTTTGTGGCCGCGGGCGTGGCCGGGCTCGCAGGCTCACTCATTGGCTTAGCGCAACGCTCAAGTCGTCGCGCGGAGTGCGACGCGAGTTCAGAGTGCGAACTTCCATGGGGACGTCGTGACGCAATCGCCGCCGGTGTGATGGGCTCGTCGAGTATCGTGATGTTTGGTGGCCTGATGGGACTCGTGATTCGCGGATTGGTTCGCGCAAGTCGTCGGGTCGAAGCGATGCAGCAACGAGCGCAGCAACGAGCGCGATGGATGCCTCGTCTTCGCCGTGCAACTTGACGCTCACCCCCGGAAGTAAAGACGCAGACGAAGTTGGATCTGCGCGCTGGGTCAGGCAAGGTTGTCCGATGAAAGTCACTTTTGGTGTGGGCGTGGAATCGATTGTTGTCGGTGCTCAGTTGGCGGATGTCGAAGCCACGCATGGTCCCGCTGAGGTGGACGAGGGCTCGGCGACATGGAGTGCGTTGGGCGTGTTTGTCGGGCTCAGCGGCAAGGTCATCACCAGCGTCTCGGGGTACTACACCGATCCGAACGAGTGGATCTTTGGAGGCAAGCTCACACCGTTCGCGGGCGAGCTTGAAGGCGTGGGCGAACTGACCGAAGAAGGCATCGTTGGTGGTCTCGGCGACCCGCTGAAGGCTGAGGACTCCAAACCCTGGAGAGTGCTCTACTACGAAGGCATTAGTTTCACCTTCTTCGAGGGCCAGCTGTGTAACTGGGCGATCGGCGAAGACGGCGACGACGACGATGATGACGACGACGGTGAAGAAGACTGGTAGTACGTGTGGTAGTTTGCGCAGGTGCGACTCGCAGCGTTGACGGTCTTGCTCGCTTCATTGAGTACAGTTGCGCAGGCCCAAGACGCAGAAGCGGATGAACGTGCGCGGCTGCACTTTCGCGCAGGGCAAAGCCACTACGAGGCCGGTCGTTTCGATCAAGCCGTGACTGAGTTCGAGGCGAGCTACGCCATTCGTCCCCACGCAGCGCTTCAACACAACATCTACCTGGCGCATCGAGATGCCGGGCGAAATCAGCAGGCCGCAGCTGCTCTTCGACGCTACCTCGATGAAGCCGATGACGTGCGGAATCGCGAGTTGTTGGAAGCTCGCTTAGCTGCACTTGAGCAAGACGCTGCTGAGCCCACTGCGTCGCCGACAGGGACACCCTCGTTGGCGCCTGGAATCGCATTGATGGCAGGCGCCGCTGTGTTGGGGGCAGTCGCAGCCGTCACGGGAGCGCGTGCAGCGAGTGAGGAGGACCGCCTGGCTCAACGCTGCCCAACGCGCGTGGACTGCGACCCGGCCGACCGTGCCATCGAAGATCGCGCGCGAAGTCTGGGCATCGCGACGGATGTGATTTGGCCACTCGCTTCAGTGGTCGGCATTGTCGGACTGGCCTTGACGATTCGCGCTGCGAAGCGTCGGTCATCGACCGAGACAAGCATGGCATGTGCGCCAGGTGGCTGTGCGGTTTCGTTGCGAGGGTCGTTTTGAAACCAGCGCTCACAATGTTGTTGAGTGCCTCGCTGGGATGCAGCGCACTGTTGGACCTGGAGTACGAGTACCGCGACGAAGATTCTGGCCCCGTGGACGGCGGGACCGACACCGGTGCGGACGCGACAGTTGACGCGACCTCAGATGCAAGCGTCGACACAAGCCTTGACGGTGCTGAACCCGATGTTGGTCCCTCCGATTGTCTGCCAGAAGCTGCTGGGCTTTCGTTGACCATGCCAACGGTACTGTTCGACAACAGGACAGAGGATCGTTTGCTTGATCCCTTCGAGAAGGTCCAAGTCTTCTCCGACGACAGTCGACTGTTCATGTCGCGAAGGCTCCCGGACGGTGACTACGAGATTCGTGACATGTTGGACCCGGACACTCCGCTCTCGGTCAACCAGTTTCTTTCGGACGTAGGCCGCGTCGACGACTGCATCAGCGAGGGGTCAGTGACCGACCTGCACATTCAACACAGCGGTGCAGTCGCCGCCATCGTGGATGCGAGTGCGACAGAGTTCACACTCGAGCATTTGTCAGCCGACGGCGTGACCTGCAGCCAAGTGACGCACAATGGAAGTGCCCAAGGTTTTCTGCGTGCGAACAACACAATAGCGTTTGCAAAGCGTTCAACGAACAGCATTGCATTTGCAGGAACTCGGGACACGACAGACGGATACGCGTCCGTGTTCGCACAAGACGCGTCGCCGGGCATCCACGTGGTTCTCAACGAGGACGGCGGTGGGCGCAACGTCGACTACCAGAGAGGTGGGAGACCCGCCGAGAATCGCTACCCAGTTGAAGGCGAGTTCACAGCTCCGGCGGTGATTGTCGAAGTTGGGGTCAGTGGTTTTGCGGTGTTCTACGGAGTCGATGACAGGCTTCAGCGCGACGTTGTGACGACGGGGTTTCTGCGAACGGATTCCGAGTCGTTGGCCGGCATCGGCGACCTGTTTGGTGTCGCCTCACAACGAAGCGCCACTGCGCCATTGTTGGTCGTCGCCAAGGACGCCATGCGTCCCACCGTTGTACGCATGTACGTGATGGACGGCGTCGCGGGCGGGATGGACGAAGTGACCTCCCACGAGATGCCCGACACCGTCGACGCGATCGACGTGACGTTCAACGCCGATGTCTTCACCATCGGCCTCGGTTCGCTGGACGGGACGACGCGAGTGCTGACGACTCGGATGTGTCCCGAGGGTTAGCGGAGTTGGAGTTCGAGTCGGCGAAGTTCCGGTGTCTCCCGCGTATCGGTGCTGGGAGCAAGTTTGACTTCGACTTCAATGGCACGAAGTGCGTCAGCTGAAACACCAGCGTCGGCCGCAGCTGAGTCGAGTGCTGAGGAGAGATCCGCGAGACCGGCATCTACCACGAGAGGTTGGAATGTCGCAGCATCCAAGCCAGACTCGTCCACAGCAAAGCGCGCTGCAACGCTGATTGCGGAGTCGCCCGGTGCGAACGCATCAACGACGAGCGAGTCGAACATGCACGGCTCTTCAAGTGTGAGGCGACGTCTGAGAGAGCCGGGCATGAACGTCGGCGCGGTACCCGGAATCACGACACGGGCAGGGATGCGGCGCTCCTCGACACCTTCGACCAGCAATGGCATCGGCAGATCGACGCGCGTCGCGACAGCGTCCGTGATGCTTGTTGGGTTCGTGACTGTGAGACTGAACTGCATCAACGCATTACGGCGACAGTCAAGAAGCGTTGCGCTTCCATCACTTGTGAAACACCCCAAGCTTGACCCGACCGCCCCGATGAACGGAACAAACGTGCGTTCGTCCACGGGAGTCACTGCGTCATCGGTGACTGTGAGCGTGACATCGACGCGCGCATCATCCGTAGCGTTCTCCACGAGGTCCACGAGATCTCTCCCGAGGTCGGGTCCGCCATCCGATGGGACCGAGAGCAGGAACGGTGTCGTGCTCGCAGAGTTTGTGGCGAGCAGCAAGTCGAGCAAGTCGAATCGCGAAGGTCGACCACTGGGATCGACGTAGATCAGCTTCACCTCGTTGGCGAGCAGCTCTGAGGTCACCGCCGAGTAGCTTGGTGTTCCGGGGACGAGGAGCGAGTCGTACGCAAGTCCGTCAGGTCCGTTGTGCAAGTCCGCACCGCTCACGACGACAACCAATGATACAGCGCTGCTTCGGAAGCAGGGGTGACCAAACGCCGTTCCGCTGCACCCACTGGCGGCCGGCGTGAACACACCAAGGGCATTGCCTGTGACCGCGGAGTAGAGCGCTTGCGTTGCACTCTCAGGGTCGTCGCCTCCACACGATGTGGGAAGCGCCGCAATCGCAACCTGCATGGCAGACGTTGCGGAACCGATGGGGAGGAGTGGTTCGTACGGTGTGTCATTGCACGCAGGCATCGGACTTCCATAAGGCGCAACGGGGTAATCGCTGAACCGGCCCAATCCGAGTTCCACTCGGAGTCCAAGGCACTGCATGGCATCGACGATCCCCGCCGGACACAAGGGATCCACCACGTCGTCCACGAGCAAGTCGCGCAGCGTTGTCAGCATTGCACTCTCGGACCCGCTTGTGTCGACCAGGAAGTAGACATCGACCTCCAACTCGAGTCGAGTCGAGATCATCACGTCGACAACTGTGGTTTCGCCGCTCGATAGTGTGGCCGCAAACCCTTCTTCAACGCCTGTGCGTGCGGGATCTGTCGGGAAGTCATCCGCGATGTCGGGGACACCATCGCCATCGTCGTCGGGCGGGGTGACAGGAGTCGTCGGACCGGGAAAGAGCTTGAGCACGCCATCCCCGTCGCTGTCGATGAGGCCGTCGAGCATCGTCTCGTCGTCGAGAAGTGTGAGTGGCATGCACTCCGGAGGAACTGTGCTGTCGACGCCGGCATCGCCTACAGCACCGTCGATACCTGCATCGCTCACAGTGGCATCTGCGGCGGCGTCACCCGTGGCGGCATCGGATACAGCACCGCCATCGCCCGAAGCGGCGTCTGCCACGGTGCTGTCGACATTGGTATCGCTCACATCGGCATCTGCTACAGCGCTGTCGACACCGGCATCGCCCACAGCGGCATCGGCACGTGAAGCATCAGCTTCAGATGCGTCGGTCAGCGTTGTGTCCGAGATGGCGCCGTCGCTGGGCGCCCCACCGACATCCAGCACCGAACCGCCCGAACCTCCACAACCAACGAGCGCAGCTAGGATCAGACAGGCTCTCACTGCGAGAGAGTAGCCCTGTGGACGAACCGACGCGAGTCGTGCCGACTCATGGGTCATCTCGCGCGTTGGACCCGATTGGGAACTCACGTAAAGTCGCGCGATGTCCATCAAGGAAATCCAAGACCGCTCATGGCCCTCCGAATATGCCGGCCGATTTGGGTCGCACGCAGCCGTCTTTCTTGAAGAAGAGTACGGCTCAGACACATTGGCGTGTTTCGAACACAAGGGCGACTTGAACGTGTCCGGTGATGCGTTGCGGGCAGAGCTGTCTCGTCGCGCCGCAGAAGCCGGTCGAGGTGGATGGATGCTTCTTGTCGATGGGTCGTTGACGGTGGATGGATTTCTCGATCTCGAAGGCAACCACTCGTTGGCAGTGACAGGAAACCTGGCGTGTGAAGACCTGTACGCAGACAGCTACACCTATGTGTCGGTAGCAGGAGACTTAAAAGCTACGCGGGCGGTGGTGTCCGGAATGATGAGTGACTGTGGCATTGCCGTAGACGGCACCGTTGAGGCTCAGTTCATCGGCACAGCCATGCATGCCGCACATCACATTACGGCATCTGCAGATGCGATCATGCTTTCGCATGTTTCTTCGCTGCTCGCGGACGGCGTCGAGCATGTTCGTAAGAACTTGATCGAACGACTGCGCGCCGGAGAGCACCCGTTCAAGGTATCTCTGGACGAGTTGCGCCAAGAATCATCGGGCTAGGTTCGACGCGACTCGAGCAAACGAGGGGGCGGCGATCGAACCTCCGTACCCGCCCTCGACTTCGGCACGCACGACGACCACGTAGCGTGGAGCGTCGGCTTCGAACACGACTCCCGCGAACACGGCGCCACCTTCACGCACGGTGCCGGTCTTTCCTGCAACACGGGCGTTGGGGACCCGTGCTCGATGCCCGGTGCCTTCGTCACCCACCGCAGCTTCGAGCATCTCGAGAGTAAGGCGAGCGGCGTTTGCGCTCACGAGACGAGTTTGCACTCCAGTTCCGTCGTTGCTCGCGCCAACCGCGACCCCTTCGTTCACGAAGGCGACATACGCACCCGCCAGTTTCAACGGGCTCATCTCAACCCCTATGCCAGTGCCGTTCAGCGCCCAGCTTGCTTCGTTGGGAACACGCACACCCATGGCATCGAGTACTTGCTCCACGGGTGGCTCGCCGACGTGTGTGACGATTCTTGCGGCGCCGACGTTCGATGAAGTGATGAGTACATCGCGCGCGGTCAGCGAGGCTCGTGGATGCGAGTCGCGAACCAAGATGTCGCCCAAGTCCAGTGCATCACCCGCGAACTCGAGCGTTGGATCCAGACCGGCGTCCAAAGCAGCAGCAATCGTGAAGGGCTTGATCGTTGAGCCGACCGCGGAAACGCGACGCACTTCTTCATCGCCATCGGGGCCGGCTCCTGCCGCTCCCATGATTCGTCCGTCGCGGTCCAAGATGACGACCGCTGCGCGATGCGCGTTGTGCTCGCGCATCAATCGGTTTACCTCTTGCCGCGCGACGCTGTCGAACTGCGCCGGTTGTGTTTGAGGAGCAGTTTGCGCGGGGGGAGCAGCAGGCGGAACGGGATTCGCCGCACAAGCGGCGAGGAGAAATAGACCAGCGATGCGTTTCATCGACGGTCTGACGCACGTTCTGATCAGAGGTATTCCCGCCTGTGCCGAGAAGAGTTGATACGGTACGGCATGCGTGCGCTCATCGTTTTGATTCTGTGCTCTCCCACTCTCGCGTCCGCGGACGTCATCATGCCTCTCGCCGGCGAGTGTGAGGTGGGCCAAGAAAAGGCAGTCCACAACCATGCCGAGACGTGCGTGCAGATCGATTGCTCGTCGCGCGCGTGCCCGGATGGTTCGACTTGCACGACTCTGTGTACCTGCGTGGAAACGCGAGAGAGGATGCACCCCCGCTATCAGGAGATGGTGATGGAGGACGTGCGAGTGGGTTTGTGCGACGCGAGCGGAGCATGCGCACAAGGCCGTGTCGTCGAACTTCGCCAGTGCCAAGCGAATCCAGCGTCGATGGATGCGCCCTCGATGGAACCCTCGATGGAACCTTCGATGGAAGCAAACCCTTCGATGGAACCCGAAGCGTCGATGAACACGTCGATGGAGCAGACCACCCAGGACAATGAGAGTAGCGGCTGCTCAGTTGGGGCGGTTGGGTCCGCCTTTTGGTTTGTGGTGCTTCTGATCGCGGGACGGCGCCGATCTACTCGATGGTGACTTGCACTTGGAACTCGCCGCCGTTGTCCGTCCACGCTGTGGGTGGGTCGCCCCACGTTCCCGTGTCGTACAAGCCAAAGAACACACGAGTCGCCTCATCTGGAATTTGGAACGTCTGACTCGCACCCGCGCCTTCACCGGTCAGTCCGTCACCGACGAAAAAGATCTGCGCGACGAGAGGCGCGATGGGGGTGTCCGCACTGCTTGCTTGGGTGACCTTTGCGGGCGCGGGATCCATGGGCGTTGCGTCGTCCAAAAAGACTGCGTAGAGACATCGTCCTCGATCGATGTTCGGCGGGCCAGCGAGTCCATTGATATCTGGTGAGGGTCCGCTCACGACAGCTGCAATGCCGTCGGGTCCGTTGGTGAAACCAGGCAAGTAGCTCACGCTCCCGCTTGCCGTCAGCGACATCACCCGAGAGCTTCCTGCGGGCAGCGCGAGCATTGGCGGGAGTGCGCCGCCGCCCGGTGGGCCAATCATGCCCGCGCCGTAGATATTCGCGATTGCAGAAACCGTGAGTTCGGAGAAGCCGGCGTCTGTTCCGACATCAACTGCGGTATCCGTTCCGACATCGCTTGCTGCGTCGGTTCCAGCGTCTGTACCGGAGTCCGTACCGGCATCCATTCCGGCGTCGGTTCCAGCGTCGGTTCCAGCGTCGGTACCGGCGTCCGGTTCAATGTCTGGTGCGTCGACGCCGACATCCGGGGGACCCGTGTCTGGTTCGATCGTTCCGTCATCGTCGCCGCAGGCGATCAGTACAGCCAACAAGGTCAGGTAGCGCATGGTTAGGTAGTAGCGATCTTCGCGGTTTCGATCACTCCCGTTGTTCGATCGAGCGTGCGAAGTTTGACGGGCGCGTGCGCACACGGCTGAAATCGCTGGATTCGTCCCAGAAAACGCACGGCACACAGCTTGCGTAGAGGGCGTTCATGCTTCGCATGGGGATCGTGGTGTGCGCGCTTTGCGCGTGCGGGGATGACGCTGCGCCGACGCTCGATGCCGGTACAGATGCACCGAGTGTGGATGCAGCCTTCGATGCCGACACCACAGATGTCGGTTTGGATGGAGGCAGCTCGCTTACGTGGACGAGCGTTGCAGAACCCGCCGCTGGACCCTTGATGGTGTGGGGCGCGCTGGTCACCGAAACCGAATCTGGCTCGGCCGTACTCTTCGGCGGAACGACGGCCACGGATGTGTCGGGAACAACTCTAGACGGCGCGTGGCGTTACGACTGGGAAGGCGAAACGTTGGTCGCGACCGAACTCGCGGAAGGACCGGCTGCTCGCTACTGCGGATGCTCGACGTACGATGCCACCCGCAACGTGGTGATCGTCGGCGGGGGTCGTGATTTGAATGGACCCTTTCTCGAGTCTCCCGAAACGTGGGAGCTGGACCTCGACGCAAACACGTGGACGCAATGGACTGGCACCACACCAGACAACACGCTCGGTTGCATGATGGCGCAAACGAACGACGGCACCCTGTACTGGTTTGGTGGTGCGAGTTCCGGTGGATCGAGCAACGCGCTGTATCGCGCGGAGGGACAGTCGTGGATTCTGGTCAGTGAAGATGGGCCCGCACCGCGGTACGACGGCGCGCTGTGGGCCGATGACGACGGACTGCTTCTGTTCGCCGGATCGGAGTCTGCGTTTGGCAGCGCGTTCTACGCGGATGTCTGGCGATGGAATGACGGCTGGACCCAACTGGATGATGGTGCCGGCATCGAAGGGCGACGGGTTCCGTGGCATCGACCGACCGACGATGGGTTCGTGTTCCACGGCGGCTTTGACTCCGACATGAACCCGATGGATGGCTTGTACCGCTACGTACTGGGCGTGGGGTTTGAAGAGATCGTATTGGAAGATCCGCTTGAGCCGAGAGGTTTTGCAGCGGCACTCCCGGCACCCAGTGGATTGGGCGTGATGCTGAGCGGCTACGACGGTGATGCGCCGGTACGCGAGGTGCTGTGGCTCCGCTGATCGTCCACTACGATCGGTGACATGCGTGAAATGACTTTGCGGTACTTTGCCGCGGTGCCCGTCGGACATGAGGTTCGAATCAGAATCTACGAAGGGAACGTTGGCGTACTTCGAACAGTCGTCGAAGCACGGCCGGACTATGCGGTCGTCGAAGATCTGAACACCGGCATCCAATACGCACCAAGCTGGGTTTGGGAACGTGATCGCACTTCAGCGCTCGACGACAAAAACCATGGGTTTACCGAGCGGCTTCAGCAGCATGTGAAGGAGGTAGACTCGTTCATGGGTCGCGTTAAGTCGTGCAAGGTCTTCACGCATGTCGGCAACGCCGGCAACCACCAGCTCGTTACAATGCTTGTCATCGAATGAGCGATTTCCCGTTTCCCTTCTACGGCGCGTACCCGACGGATTGGTACGAGGGGGCAAACGCTGGTCATCGGATCACGGTTGCGTTTGTTCGTTCGCCCACGCCCGACGAAGAGCGTGCACTTGGTGCGACATACGACGCGGCGATGGGTGATGAGGCGCCCGAAACGGAGCGCTGGTCTGGACGCTTTCTCGAGTTGATCTTTGGTGACCCCGAGCGAGAGATGTTCGAACCAGCCGAGCATCTGGAAGCGCCGTCTCGCTTTCTGCGTCGTGCGCATCAGATCGTGCCGATTCAGGACGCCGTGTACCACGGCATCCGAGAAGGAAGTCATGGCGGGCCAGCAGACATGCCGCCCAAGCCTGTCGCGCGACCACCTGCGGAGAGTTTTTCACACTCCACCGTCGTGCCATCGTTCGATTTGAGCTTCGAGCGCATCCACGATCCTTCCGACGCTTTGCAAGCGCAGCTGAGCACCGAACTGTCTGCGGTCGAACGTGAGAATCCGGGAGCCCTCGCGGTCCATCGCGCGGGTTGCGAACTGGTCGCGCGGAAGGCGGGTGACTACAGGCGGGATCTGACCTTCACGCCAGCCGGTGGCGAGATGATCGACCTCAGTTGGTCGATCGACGAAGACCTCGAAGACAACATTACGTCGCTCGCGTTGCCTCCCGATGCGGGCGCGTTGTTTGTTCTGACCGAAGGTCGTGCTTTGCGAATGACGCTGCCCGACGAGACCGTTGAAGTCGTTTGTGAGTTGGAGAACGTGTGCGACATCGAAGCGGCGAGTTCCGACCTCGTTGTCGTCGCCGACGGTTCAAGCATCCGTTGGATGGCGCGTAGCCACTCCGGCTGGGTCGAGCAAGCACGTCAAGAACTGCTTGAGGCGAACTACATTCTTGCGGTCACAGACTCCGTCGTTGTGATGCTGTCGATGGACCGGCTGCACAAATCCCCCGAGGAGCCGACGCACATTTACGTGTTTGATGGGTCGACAGCTCAACACGTTGCAGCATGGAAACAACATCCTCGCTCCGCTGCAATTCATGACGGTCGCTGGATCGTTCGGACCGCCGTTGGCTACTTCCACGTTCGAGGTTTGCCGGTCTAGAGCGAAATTTTGCGACACGATGCTGCGTACGCCGTCGTTCAGGAGGAGAGACGGATGCAGCCAAGGCCAGACGCACCAACCCCGAATGCTCAGGTGTTTGTTCCTATTCGAGACTTGTCGAAGCTTCGAATGCTCTCCGTCGTGGTCGGGCTTCTTGCGGCGGTTGCTCTGTTCCTCGGTTTTGACCTGCTTCGGATGATGAGCGGGTCAGAAGAAAACATGATGTTGATTGCCGGGGGCGTACTTTCGATGCTCGCGGTTGGACTTTGGATCACGGGAGGCGTGATCGATCCCGGTCTCATGTCGTGGGTCGAGTTGAACGCGCATGGCTTGCGGCGAGTGAGTCCACACGTACCTACCCTCGACATCCCGCGGCATGCGATTCGTCAGTTCGTGGTGTACGTGGTGAAAGTGTCGCGTGGTGATGGGTACGGTGGTGTGTCGGAGAGCGCGGATCGCTACGAGCTCTACGTCGATGGGACCGTCAACTGGCAACAAGTTGCGCTTTCGTTTGTCGGGGGAGACATCAGTTACGAAGGGGCGCTGAAGTGCAACGCGATCATCACGGGCAACCAGGAGTCCGTGGTGCGGATCGGTACTGAGATCGCCGCGGCGTGTGGCGTTCCGTTCGACACGACGCCACGCCCGCGCACACCCCCAACGTGACTACAGACTTCTGCATTGAGTCTTTTGCTCTCGCGGCTGCCCTCGATTCTCGTCGCCTGCGGCGACTGCGAGTCTTGACGCTCCGCCTTTGGCTCCGCTGGCTCGCCGCTTCGCTAAAGACTGCCTGCTAGGTCGTAGATCTCGAACCGTTCGAACGCTGCGCTGGACGTACCCATGCCGCGAAACGTCCGAGAACCGAGACCGACGTTCACATCACCAGTCAACGCGTCGGTGCGAAGTGTGCGTAGACCGTCGCCGTTCGCAAAAATCTCGATTCGATCGGCGTATCGGTTTACGCGCACCACGTTAGGTGTACCCGCGTTGAACAAACGATCGGTTTGCGTCCAGTCCCTGAGGTCTCGCGCCACGCCCGATCGATACTCGGTCACTTTGTACCACCCGTCGGCATCGACATAGAACTCGGTTTTGTTGTCACCGTCGAGTCGCTCGATGACCAACGTAGCACTCGCGTTTGCACCTGCGCTCGGAACGATGACCGTGACTTCGGTCAGGACGCCGTAAGGTGCAGCGAGCGCGTCTGAGTAGGGTGCGGAGGTAGTCCAACCGCCCGAGTTGGCTTCGATCCAATAGCGGCCGCCTGCGTAGTAGTAGCGTCGGTCAAAATCTTCATCGACGAACCAGTCTTCGGTTTCGAAGTCGTCGTCGAAAACACGCAGCCCGCCGGAGCCGTCACCAGATGGAATGTTCGCGCATCCCGCAAGAGCGAAGAACGCGAGAAGAGTTGTGCGCACGAACCGAGAGTACCAAACGAGGACGGTCGTTTACGTCCAGTTCACTTCGTCGTTCAGCGCCAACGCCGGTCTTGGCTGTGCAGAAGACCGTTTCCGAACGTGTATGCAAAGTTCAGTCGTAGCCCGTACGTCAAACGGCCCAGGTTTCGGCCTTCTACGCTAGTGACCGGGTCGAGCTCGTCGAAGTCTGCGGGTTCGTTGAGCGCACGACGACGCACCTGCATGTTGCCGCCGAGAGTCACTTCTAAGCCCGCTGCGACTCGAACGGTCAAGCTGGCTCCACCCCACACACTCCACGCTTCGGGGTCGATCAGCGGAGTGGCGATTCCGACGTCCGCGTTGATGTCGACATTGTCACCGTGCAGCTGACCAAACACGCTCATCGAGTGGCGCGGGTACCAAAGTTCGGTATCTCCGTCGCGATTCTCGGTGACGTACCGGTCACGTGCCGCGAGCAGTTGGTACCGCAGGCCGATGTTGGTTGCGTCGTTTTCCATAAACGGACGATGCACCCACTCAAGACCTGCACCCGCTTCACCGCGTAGCTCCAGGTTGTTCTGGGGTTCTCTTCGCGCACGTCCGATGAGCGCTGCGCTGAAGCCTCGTCCAAGAGAGCGGGCGATCACGCTGCGACCGAATGCGGTGACAAAGCCACCTTTGAGGGATTGGTCGTCGGGAAGATCGAAGTCGACGAATCGGTAGCCAACGCTTCCGTCGATCAGAAAGCGCCAGTTGTCGTTGGAGTAGTTTAGCGTGAGGCCGCCGTTGACACGCGCCACGGTGATCCCGCCTCGAAACATGTTTCCGCCGAGACGTGGTCGGAAATACCAGTTCGTCGAGTCGTCTGTGACGTCGGGTTGTTCGTCCGCTGCGGCTTCGAGCCGAAAGACTCCGTCGTCGGTGCTGCCTGGGGACGACACGCGAAGGAAGGGCATGGTTGCTTGCTGAAGCAACGCCAGAACTTCCAGGTTGGCTTGATCCGGCCCACGGCTATTGAGCACGTCGCCACGAACGACCACGTTCGACTCGGTGTTGGAAACCCGCACGTCGTATCGCCGTGCGTTGGCTAAGGCCGTAGACCGCACCTCGATGGTCAGTAAACCTTCTTCGTCGCGGTTCATCCCCGGAACGGAGTCAAAATACGCGTTGCCAAGTTGCACGCAGTCCACTGGACCACCACGCAGGTAGCAGTCCCATCGCACCTGGTGTTGTGCCGAACCCGTTGATGTGAGCAGCGTGAAGGCGCACGTCGCCAAACACGCGCGAAGCACATGTTCCATTGAAGTCCCCTCGTCGGCAGGGGCTACGCCGCTCAAGAGCGCTGTATTTCAGCGTGCAGCAATTACGTACGAGGGTTGCCTTCTTGTTCCGGAATACATCCGTGACCTGCGCCGTACCTTCGGCATGGAGAGACGCGAGGACACGTCGATCACCATCGCCGCGACTGTGACCGGCTTGGCTGCGACGATCGCGTTCGTCGCGGTGTTCTACGAGTTTTGGCTACGACATCAGACTGGCTGGGCAGTCGGTTTCTGGCTTGGGAAGTGGACGGCACGACTTGCTGTGGCGGTGTCTTTGGTCGGGCTCGGAGCACTTGGACTGGGCATGGGTGCGCGTGCAGTCCGTACCGAACCTCGCCGTGGACGTGTACTCGTTGTGGTTGCAGCGGTTCTTTCCCTGATGCTCGGCGTGGTCTGTCTACTGGATGAGACGGTGCGCGCCGAGACGGCGATCATTTTCGAACCGAGTCAGGCGTGGTCGCGTCCATGGGAGTTGTCGCTCGCTCATCGACCGAATGCTTGGCTGCGCTATCAGCTGCTTCGCGGATGTGGAGCGGGCGCGGTCGTTGCTGCGATCGGTTTGCTGGGTTCGCTCGGTGCAACGCGCGATGCTCAACGCGCGTGACAGCTGTAGTCCAAGGTACGCGTCCACAAGAGCTGTTCGCCGCGCCGTACAACTTCGCGTACCTCGTTGCCTTGTTCGTCGAACTCGCGCGTGACCACGTGGTTGGGCACCTCGCCGGTGACCTCATCACGCACGCGAAGACCGAGAGCGTTGTACTGATATCGGGTCTGTGACATTGGGCGACCGTTGGAGAACGTCTGGATTTCCGCCAGGCGTCCACTCGCGTAGCGATAGCGAAACTCGCCAGAACTCGACTGACGCGGATGCTCGTAGACAGAGCGCTCGAGACCGTCTTCGGTGTAGTGGTGTGTGGCTCGCGTTTGGAGTGCGTCGCCAGAGAATCGTTGCTCGGTGATGATTCGACCTTGGTCGTCGTGCGCGTAGATCGTGCGCTGGTCGCCCCACACTCGTTCGATCAACTTGCCGCACGCATCGCGAACGAAGTCGACTTGCACATCACCACGCATGGTCTCCGACACGACGTAGTTCCCGCGAACGCTCAGCGGTAACCCTGCCCTGTTCGTGATCACCTGAACACGACCTGTTCCACCGGGGCGTTCCGTGGTCACCGCACGAAGCTGTCTGCCCGTGTACTGATAGCGTTTGATGTGATTGTTTTCGGGCGTGCCCGAATCGAACGTGGCGACACACGGACCCGGCATCGTGGTTGTGAGATAGGTGTCGGGCTCAATGCCGGCCTCGATCGCTGCGCTCTCACCCGCGAGTGGAGTGCAGTCGGTCGGAGCGACAGGCCCCGATGCGACGGGATGAGGGGTTGGATTGTCGACTCCACCACACGCGAGGCAGAGCAAGAATGCGAGTCTCATCCGTGGCTGACCGTTCCCTCGTACGGTGAGTCTTTGAACCGCAAGTCGTGGCGACGGCAAAATGCGCGGATGCGTGAGAAGTCATCCGGACTCAAGCCATCGGCGGCGAAGCGCGGCATGCCCTGGGCGGCGATCTTGCAGCACCCGCGCCAACGCTTGCCTTCGGACAACAACGTGCCGGAGTAGAGCACCACGTGCAGATCCGTTTTTGCACCTTGTGCGAGTCGGATCCCGGCGTGCAGTGCGAAGTACTTCCCTTTCGCGGCGAGCACTCCGCGAGGCTTCAGTCCGAACCAAAGGTGAAGTGCGAGAACAAGGGCAGCTGGTGTCCACAACGCGGGCGAGAGAAGAATCGCAAGCGCGGCAGAGCCACCGGTCACAGCGAGACGAGCGATGGCTCCGACACTACCGATGAGCGCTTTGGTCCGATTCGTCGTGATCCCCAAACACTGAGAACCGTCACGCTCAAACGTTTCGACGAGCGAGCGAGCTTGGTTAAGGCGTTCGGTGTGAAGCCGTTCTTGATCGAGCTGGTGTTCGCGCCTTCGTTCGCGCTCGGCCTCCTGCTGCGCAAGCTGCTGCTCATCGATCACGTCGCTACTGTAGGCGAACTTGGCGTCGGGCGCAGGAGCCTGGCGTAACGCGGGACCTTGCTGGTACGTCCGTCTCACTGGAGGTTGTGATGAAACGAGTCGCTATCGTCGCCGGAGCACGAACCCCGTTTGTTAAAGCGCAGACCACGTTGCGGCATCGTTCCGCAATCGATCTCGCCAAGCATGCGGTTGAAGGGGTGATCCAGAAACACGATCTCGATCCAGCGAGCGTTGAACATCTTCATCTTGGATGGGTCGTAACCGATCCGAACACGCCGCAGATGGCACGTGAAGTCGTGTTCGAGTCGTCGTTGCCCGCCACCACCCGCGCACTCACATACAGCGACAACTGCATCGCAGGAACGAGTGCGATCATCGGGGCACACGACGCGATTACTTTGGGTCGTGTCGAGGTTGCGATCGCAGGCGGCACAGAGTCGATGTCCAACGCGGCGATCTTGGTTTCAGAAAACCTCAGTGATGCGCTGCGTGAGAGCGCGCGCGAGAAGTCTACTTGGGCGAAGCTCAAGCACCTGACCGGTGTGCGACTGCGCGACCTTGCACCTCAGCTTCCTGGTGTGAAGGAACCGTCAACGGGTTTGAGCATGGGCGAGCACACGGAGCTCATGGTCAAGGAGTGGAAGATCGCGCGCGAACCTCAGGATGAACTCGCGTTACGGAGTCACCAACGCGCCACTGCTGCGACCGAAGATGGTCGGCTGACGGCCGAGATTCACGCGTTTGATGATGTGAAAGGCGATGGACTGATTCGTCCAAACACCTCGCTCGACAAACTCGCGAAGCTCAAGCCGGTGTTCGATCGCAGTGAGACAGGAACGCTCACCGCGGGGAACTCCAGTCCGCTTACCGATGGTGCTTCGGCGGTACTTCTCATGAGCGAGGAACGCGCCACGAAGGAAGGGCGAACACCCTTGGCGTTCATCAAAGGCTTCATGAACGTCGCGATCGATCCGAACGATGGTTTGTTGATGGGTCCGGGCGTTGCGGTGCCGCGCTTGCTCAAGCAACTGGGTCTGACGTTGGACGACATGGATCTCATCGAGATGCACGAGGCGTTTGGTGGTCAGGTGTTGGCGAACCTGGCTGCGTGGGAGAAGGGCTGGAAGGAAGAAGCGATCGGCACTGTCCCGGTCGACAAGCTCAACGTGCTTGGTAGCTCGATCGCTGTCGGGCATCCATTTGCTGCAACGGGCGGTCGAATCGTGACCACGTTGGCGAACGAATTGACACGCCGCGACGCGCGCTATGGCCTCATCAGTATCTGTGCTGCGGGCGCACAAGCCTGCGCGATGGTGCTCGAGCGCGCGTAGTACGAGAGCGGTACGAGCTAAATCGGTCCACACAGAATCGCGGGTACGACGCCACGGTTGTTGCCGTTGCGGCATTCGAACACGTCGCCATCCGGATCGACGACCACCGTGATCTCGGGCGCGTCTTCCGCGGGAAGTGTGTACGAGCACGACACCGCGCTGCACTCTCCGACATCCAAGAGTCGCGGCAACGCAGTTTCGCACGCGATGTCGGCGCCCATGTCGGGGTCACCTGCGTAAAACACCACCCGCGCGCCGTCGGGAACAGGGTTCGTTCCGCGGTTGCACACGTTGGCCACCAGTTCGGTTTCACCGCTTGCAGTGCAGATGTCGTCGTCCAAAGCGACGGTCAGGTCGGCAGCACCGGTACGCTCCAAGTCTCCTTGCGCGTTCATGCGGAAGTTGTTCAAACCTTCCACGTCGGCGTTGCGCAAACGTTCGCTCGTTCGAGGAATCGAACCATCGTCGTTCACGTTGGTGACGTTGTATGCGTGCTGGTTCCAAATGGGTCGGGATGCCGCCCATCGATCCAGTGCATCGCGAAGCACCACCACGCCGGCCTGTGGCATGTGCGTGGACGTCCCGATCGTAAAGATCGGATCGGTCGCCGGACACGCCGGGCCATTGGTCATGGCCACCATGATTTCGGAGTTGAAGTCACCGTCGACGTCCGCGATGACGGGCAGCTCGATGCCGGTTCCGCTCGATGCCGATCGTGAAAACAGAACTTCGCCGTCCGTGCCGCGATAGATGCGCAAGAAGCACTCGTCGCCGTACACGACTTCGGCGACTCCGTCGGCATCGAAATCAAACACGCTTGAACCGGTGACGTTCGAGCTGAAGTCCTGCGAGGGTCGGCTCCACAACACGCCGCGCGGCAGGCCGGCGACGCGATCACAGCCTGGACCGGTTTCGGCATCGATGTCGCAGTCAAGATCGAACACGGTGTAGCGCGAGCCACCCGCAACCGCGAACTCCGCACGACCATCGCCGTCGAAGTCGCCGATGGTGGGCGGTCCGCCGCGACCTGCGATCTGCCCCGGCTCCGCCGGAAGTTCGTACGGTCCAAACACGATGTCGCCATTCAACGTCATCACGCGCACGCTTCCCGTGGTGTTGCTTGCTGCGTTCACCGTGGGTGCTGCTGCGACCACGATCTCGAGATCGTCAGCCCCGACGTCGAACGCTCCCATGTCGGCGACAGCGACAAAACCTAACCGCTCGGCGGCCGGATCCGTGGCTGCCCAACGAGCATCCCGCGTCCAGTTGGTGCCGCTCCACTCGTAGGTGCCGTTCGCGAAGACCAACTCAGGAGTGCCATCGTTATCGATGTCGCTTACTACGCTGTAGAGGCCGAGCCGAAGATAGTTGTCGTACGTCTCGCCTGGGTTCAGCACGCAACCGGCAGCGTCGTACACGAAACGGCCGTAGAGAATCTCTGGGATGCCGTCGTCGTCGAGGTCGTAGATGGACGGGCCGTTGTTGTTCGTCCAATCGTTGATGATGTGTCGCGGTTCTCCAGGCATGTCGCATCGACGGCCGTACCAACGGCGCGCAAAGCCATCGACGGTGCGTTCGAACGCAATCAACCCGCCAGGCGACTCATTGGCGAGCAGTGCAGTGCCGACGATTTCGGGTGTGCTTCCATCACCATCGAGGTCACCGATTGCGTTGTTGCTGGCGTAGATCAATCGGTCCGCCGGATCGGTCAGCGAGTGCAGTGTTTCGCACGTGCGGCCATCCACGATGCGCAAGATTGAGCCCGCGCGGGAGTTGGTGAATGAACCGAACACGATCGAGGGCGCCAACACGTCGTCGTCTCCATCGAGATTGAAGTCGGCAACCATTGGCGCGCCGTATACGGCGTTCCAGGTGGGTTCGGGTGCATCGCTGCCGTCCCACAAACACTGCTCGGCGGGCTCGAACGCGCCGATTTCAATGCCGCGCTCACAGTCCGGATCGTTGATCACTTCGGGCGGACTTCCGTAGGGAGTGCATCGGTCGACGTCGCAGTAGCTGTCACCCGCGCAGTCGTCGTTGCTTTCGCAAGGACCGAGGTCGATGACACAGCCGAAGCTCGCGCAACGCTCGCCGTCGCGGCAGCACGTTCCCTCGCAGACGATCGTTTCGCACGACGTCGTGTCTGATGTGGTGACGTCGTCACCGCCGTCGATCGCGGCATCGTCGCGGCTCATCGGCACACACGTCTCGTCGATACAGATCTCATCGCCGGGGCAATCCAACGACGTCACGCACGGTTCCGCGCCCCCGCCCCCGCAATCACACGCCACCAAGAGGCTTAGGCTCAGCAAACTCCACCGCATGCCTCAGCATACGTGCTTGCGTTTAGCGAAACGAGACGCAGTTTGCGCGCGTGTTAATTCAGCGTGCTGTAGAAGCGCTTCAGACAAGTTCACCGACGTGGCGGATTGTCGATGAGGCGAACGAAGCGTTGGATCAAGCTCGACGTGGAGGAGCGCCTAAGCTTGTTCACTGGAATGCGTGGTGGGCGCGTCGCGTTGCCTCGCTCGGATGTGACTTGGCCGGTGCACGCGGAGTGCTCGAACTAGAGGGATGGGGCTTCACAGATGTCATCGAGAGTGCGATTCGACTGATCCCAGAGTGGGAGCGATTCGGACGTACGTGGCGCGCGCACCCTGGTGACACGTTGAACGTGCTTGTGCACGAACCGAGTGATCCCCGTCCATACTTCGACGCGCTGCTCGCGCTCTCACAACATCATGCGTGCCTTGAGCCGGGCTTTGGGTGGTTCGACCGTTTGGTGGAACTCGAAGCTTTCGACCTTGCCCTCGAGGCCTGTCTCGTCACGACATGGCCAGCCACTCTGAATCACGCGTGCTTTTGTTTGGAGCCGGTGCTTCAACGCGATCAGCTTCAGCGTCTGGCGAAGCACGCGTTTCCCTACTTGGCGACCTGGCATGCACGTGTGGGTGTTGACGGGTACGGGATTGAGCCGCGCGCGCTCTTGTTGCCCTACCTCGAAACGAAAGAGCGCGAAGAGGAGATCGCTGCAATCGAATCGCAGCTCGGCAAGATGTCTCCGGCAGAGCGAGGGTGCACGCAGGACTTCGAAACGCCCGTGGCTTCACTCGCGCGTGCACTCGCGCTGATGGGCGAACGCGACCGGGCGCGTGAAGTCGAAGAACGATTCACCGTTCGTGACGAATACGACGAACAAGAAATCCGCACGGCGATCTTGTACCCCGAGCGAGCCAAGCAACGTCGCCGTCAACGGTCGCGCAAGACCGCTGACTCCCCTCCGAAGAGCGGTCCACTCACGGAGGCCGCACTCGTTGCGCGACGACTCGACGCGCTCCGACGACTCAACGACACCACGCTTTTGCAGGTTGGCTATCAGCTCAGCCCGGCGTTGTTCGCCGAGCTTCGTCCACAGCTCGAGGAAGCTGTGCCGCCGGACAAGCTCGCGATGATGGGCAACCCGTGGGATGCGGCACGCGACTGCTCGGAAGAAGCCTGGCGAAGTGCACTCGATCAGGGAAAGCCAAGTGACAGGCACTGGATTCTGCTCGCCCAGGCTGAGGGAGACGCGATGATGCGCAGCATCACCGAACAACTTCTTGGTACGAACGTGTGATGGAGGTCATTCGTCGTTTCACTCGGGTTCATTGCAAGCGTGGACCCGCTCGTTGCGAACGCTGTCGAGAGATCCATGCAGTGAAACCCGCGCTGTTGAAGGTCGTGACGTCCGGGCCACCCGCAGCGCGTCGCGTGATCGAGATTGACGGCGCGCATCACGAGATCGAAGTCGTTCGCTGGTTCGATACCGACGAAGAGGCCCACGCGTATGCGCAGGAGCACGGCACGCGCGTCGAACTCTAGCGCAGATAGAACATCAGAAAGGCACCTGCACCGGCTGCAACGACGAACCAAAGGACCAACGCGAGCATGAGACCAGGGCGTTGCGTGGGTGGCAGTCCGTAGGCAGGCACCGGACAGACTTCAATAGGACGATCGTCGAGGGCCGGTCCGTTTCGCTCTCCACAAAACGGACACGTGATCTCTTCGTCTTTGATGTGTCGATCACAGTTGAGGCAAGGACGCACACCTGTACGCTAGCATTGCGCCGACGCGACATGTTGCAAGGAAGCTCGAAACCCGAGGCCGCCACTCTCTCACTAGGGACACGGTAGGCTCACCGGTTGGTCCGGGGGATCCGCGCTGCGCGCGAGCCCTAAACCGCGGATGCGTGGTTGGTCCAGCTAGGGCTCGCGCGCAGCGCGGATCCCCCGAGACCAACCACGAACAGCCTACCTTGTGGAGTATTGAGTAACGTTAGGCCAGGTTGGCGAGGCACCAACCGAGTGCAAGCACAGGCTGACGACCTCGAGTTTCGTCTTCAAAGAACGCTGGACCATACGAACTCGAAGCATTACTCGCAACGCGTTCGAATGGTTTGTGCGCGTCGAAGTGCAACCGAGCGAATGATCGGTGGCTCGAAGAGTCCACCGTGAATCACAGGAGCAGCAGCTTCGACAGCGGGTAGCGCGCGCTCGAGACCCGCATCGATTTCGTCCGCGCTGCCGCTGATCGTTAAGCGGCGTTGTGCGTAAGCGTGTGGTTCTGTGCGCTGCCAGTCTTGGCGAATGGAACGCAGTTGCTCTTCGGTGAGCTCGCCCGCTTCCGAGTCACCTTCCTGAAGCGCCATGAGTTGAGTATCGATCTCTTCGCCCGACCAGTAGATTTGCTCCGAGAGATCGGTCCAGTGCTCGTAGGCAAGCCAGCGTGCGTAGATGCACCAGCCGGGAGCCGTGTCGGGAACCATCGACACGTCTTCTTCGGCGGCGAACAACGACATGTGCACCACGTCGAGAGCGCGCCAAAGAACGAAGTTGATGTTCGTGTCCGAAAACTGCCGACGCGGTGGCTCCCCTGTTGCGACAGCCAGGGGACGAAGTCTCTCAATGGCCTCGACATACCGGAGCTCTTGTCCATACGGGTCACCAAGCGGCTGAAGGCTCTGTAGGAGAGCGGCACTTTGGGGATCGACAACGAGCGGCAACATGGTGCGTACCAGGTGGCTCGCGAGGACACCGTGAACGATCCAGGAGTTTCCGGCGCCTGTTCCCTCGAGGGAGATGTTCGGAGCGCTCACTCCCTCGGCGTGTTGGAGGACATCGACCAGAGTCTCCAGTGTTGGATGCGTTTCAGGAGGAGATTCAGCGTCTGAGCGGCGCTCAGGATCACGTGCGGCACGTGCAGCGTCTTCGATCGCCGCCGTCGCCGCGTTCATCCATCGAGCATCGTCCGCGAGTTCAAACCCTGCTCGCCACAATTCGCGAAACGCGTTGGTTGCGTCGTCGTGGGTGCTCGCGGCACTCCATTCTGTGACAGCGTCGTCGTCGTCTTCGAGTCGCCAAGCGCCATCGTCGTCGGTCGCGGGGCTCGGTAACGGGTCTTCGGACTGGGCTTCGTCCTGAGGTGTGGACTCGGGTTCAGGGGTTGAGGGTGTCGGTGTAGTCGACGCACCACAGCCAAGTACGAAAAAAACAAGAAGCGTGCGCATCCCTGAATCCCCCATTTCGAAAGTATCCGATCAAAACGCTCCCGCAGGTCAGAAGAGTTCGTAACGCTGCGCGAACGCCTGCGTCGAAAGCCACCAAAGAGTAGGAGTCGTTGTGGCGCTTTCGGACAAAACAGTTGTGGTTACCGGTGCGAATTCGGGCCTTGGATTTGAAGCAGCAGCTCAGCTTGCACAAGCGGGATGGGGTCGTGTTGTGCTCGCGTGTCGAACCACCGAGAAGGCGAATGCTGCGCGCTCGCGTTTGGTGGAACGAACGGGTCGAGATCCCTTCACGACGTTAGCGATCGACACAAGCGAAGTTGAGAGTGCCAAAGCTGCAGCTGCCGAGCTGGCTTCGCGTGGGCACGGCATCGACTTTTTGTTGCTCAACGCGGGTGCATCCAAGAAGGACGCGACGTTTACGTCGGCCGGGCATGAAGTGACGTACGCGAGCACGTTGATCGGACATCACGTTCTGACTCTCGAGCTGCTGAATCAGGGAGCGCTCAAGCCACGTGCGAGAATTGTGATTTCTGGAAGCGAAGGTGCGCGCGGCAACATGCCTGGGTTCAGCTACCACGACATTCCAGCGTTGGCTGACCTGCACTTCGATGGCGACCGGGCGAAGACGATCGAGTCCTTGGTTCGGTTGGAACTGCCAGAGCAGAAGAGTTTCAAGAACATGAACGAGTACGTCACCGCGAAACTGATCGTGGCATGGTGGACGGCGGAACTGGCGAAACAACTCCCTCAGGGAACGACGGTCAACTGCGTGAGTCCTGGTGCGAACGCCGCGACGAGTTTTGCGCGCGATGCAGGGTTTGCGATCAAAGCGTTGATGTTGCCGATGATGAAGTTGATCGGCGGCGCAATGGGCATGAACGGTCCGATCGAGGATGGAGCGAAGCGCTACATCGATGCGGCATCGCGTGATGACCACGACACCGGGAACTTCTATGCCACCGCACATCCCAAGAAGTTGGTTGGGCCCGTGGGTGTTCAAGATCAGTTCTCGCAGTTGTTCGACGCAAGGAGTGCCGCGGCGGCTTGGACCGCGTTGGTCGAGCTTACGGGCGTCGACGTCGCGCAACGCTCGGTAACACAAGCAAGCGCGTAGCTACTCTATTCGGGTGGCGTGCAGGTCCAGTCCTGCACGTCCGTGAGGTCGCGCGCGCGCCCTTCTTGTTCGACCAAATGAAGGACGTTGCCCGGTCGTTCTTCGACGAACACATCGTGGTAGGTGTGCTCGCCTTCTCCGTCGATCACGATGAGCTCGGCGCACGCCGGTTGATCGCGGATGTTGGTCATGTCCTTGGTCATCCACGCCAGCGCTGCAGCGATTCCAACCGCAACGGCGAACACGCCTAGACTGACGAGTCGAGTGCGGCGCTTTTCATCCATCGCGTATGTGGCCGTTTAGTAGGTGCCGGAAAACGAAGCTGTCGCGATCGACATGGCTTCCACCATCGACGCGATGTCGTTTTCGGTCGTTTCGCGTTCCGCACCGGTAAGCGTCGCAACCGGCATCGCATGCAAGGTCCAGACGTACATGTTTCCACGACCTCCGGAGCAGGGACCGAAGTAGCCGAAGTATCCGCTGCCTTGGATCTCGCCTTGCCTCGCTCCGTCCACCGCAAGAGGCATGTACGCAGCAGGAACTCGCTCGGGTAACGCGCGCAGTTCAGCGGGAATGTCGTAGATGACCCAGTGCACGAGTCCGCCCGCAGACTGGTCGCGAACAACCATGGCATACGACATTGTTTCCGCAGGTCCGGGCGTCCACGTGAGCGCAGGTGAAACGTTCATGCCCGTTTCGTCCGGAATGAGCGGTGGACCGCAGCGATGGATCAGCGGGACTTCGCCGCCGTCTTCGAATGCACTCGTCATGAGTTCGAATGCGCCTGCATCGGTTCCCACATCGACTCCAGCATCGGGCGAACCGACATCGGAGCCAGCGTCCTCAGTGGCGGCGTCCGTTCCAGCGTCGTTGTCGCCACCGTCGTCGTCTCCGCACGCCAACGTCAAACCAAGAGCCACACACAAGCACCAACGCATGGTGGCAGCCTACCTCAGCAGCCGTTGTTGTACGATCGGGCATGATCAAGCGGGGGGTGATGTGCGCATGCTTGCTCGCGCTCGCATGTGGGGGTGAATCGGAGCGAACCGAGCTGCAGACACGCGAGCAGCCGGTTGAAACTCCGTCACCAGCTGTCGAGGAACCCGAGGACGAACCTGACGAACCCGCAGTCCCGGCGATTCCCACGGTCGAACCAGGCGATCCGGTTGACGATGGTCGACTCACCCGTGCGCCTGCACGCATTACCGCGCGCGTGCGTCGTCTTCGCGAAGGGGAGTCGGCAGCGCAGAGTGGCGCCGACATGATCGCGCCGGATCGATATGTGTTTGGCCTCCCCGCGATGTCCGAAGACGGGACGCGAATCGCGGTGGCTCAACACGAAGGTGACGCATTCGATTCTTCAACCGAAGTTCTCATTTTCGAGGTTCCATCGGGTCGACAAATTCAGTCGTTCGTCACCAACGTGACGAGCGTGGCGGAGGACGAGGAACTCGACGAAGAGGAGTACGAAGCGAAAGCGCTTCGGTTCCGTCGCGTCGCGCGAGACGCGAACCGCTATCTACACTCGGCTGGTTTTCGTTCAATGATCCCAATTCCAGAGCGGCGAGAAGGTGCACCGCTATTTCGCGGAGTGCCGATGCTGGTGTGGAGTGGTGAACGAACCGACGAAGTTATAATTCGTGATCCTGGAAACAGCGCAGCCCGGTATCGCGCACTCGCGCTGGGTCAACCGCGAGAAGAGGTCGATCCAGACAACGACGATCCCGATCACGCGTGCGATACCGACACCCCCGACGTGCTGGAAGCGTGGTTTGTGGGCAGTCCAGACACGGTGCTTCTCCACGTGAAGTACGAACATGCAGCGGATTGGTGTTCGTCGGAGCACCACTGGGAAGTGCTGCGTTTGCCCGCGCTTCGCCGCGACTGAGCTCACTGGAACGAGGGAAACGACTCGGACCTTGTATTCAAAGTCCTGACGCAGTACCTCACCCGCATGTGGGGAGTACGAGTGGGGCTTCTCGTTGTCTTGTTGGCCGCTTGCGGCGACGACGACGGGGGAATGGACGCAGCTGTGGATGCCGGAACCGACGCAACCGAAATGGATGCGCAGGTCGACGCGACGAGCGATGCGGGAACAGATGCGGAAGATCCGGACGCCGGACCACCGCCTGAGGTCGAAGTTACGTACGACCATGGAACGGTGGTCGGTCGCACAATCGATGGCGTGGACTTCTTCCTCGCGCTTCCCTATGCAGCCCCGCCGGTAGGCGACATGCGTTGGCGCGCACCTGGACCGGTGACGCCTTGGGATGAACCGCGTGACGCTGGTGAGCGGCCTGAGAACTGTGCGCAGATCGACATTCTCGCTGCTGCGACGGAGCCGAGTGGGAGCGAGGACTGTCTCTATCTAAACGTGTTCTCGCCCGATTCGACGGCAACGAACTTGCCCGTATTGTTCTTCATCCACGGTGGTGCGTTCGTCGCGGGTAGCGGAGGTCGTTCAGCTTACGTGCTCGCGCGTGAGACCAACACCGTCGTCGTTACGATCAACTACCGCTTGGATCAGTTTGGTTTCCTCGCGCACGAAGCGTTGGCTGCGGAAGGCGGAGGCACCGGAAACTATGGTCTGCTTGATCAGCGAGCAGCCATGCAGTGGGTGCGCGATCACATCGATGCGTTCGGCGGCGATCCCAACAACGTGGCGATCTCAGGTGAAAGTGCAGGCGCGGTGTCGGTTGCGCTCCACGGCATTTCCCCGGGTAGCGACGGGCTGTTTGACCGAGCGATTGTGCAAAGTGGACCGCCCCATCTTCTTCCGATGCCCACGCTGGAGGAGGCGCAGGCGATCGGCGAAGTCTACGCGACAGGTGTGGGCTGCGATGACGTCGACACCGCGGCGGCCTGTTTGCGAGCACTCAGTGTTGATGAGGTGCTTCAGCCTACGCCGATTCGAACCGAACCTGGTGGTTTGTTCTACGCACCTGTCGTTGCCGTCACGATTCCCAACGTCGATGGCGTGACCATTCTCGAAGATCCCACCGTGGCGTACGCGGAAGGCCGATTCTCGGACGTGCCTTGGTTGATCGGAAGCAACGGTGACGAGGGCACGCTCTTTCACTCCGACACGCTTTCGACTCCGATCGACGATACGGAAGAGGCGTACCGTGCCGCGCTCGCGAACCGCTACCCCAATGCCGAGGATATCGACGCGATCGTTGCACGGTACCCGGTGGCGTCGTTCGACGACGCGAACCGCGCACTTGCTGAGGTCACCGGCGATCACTTCAACTGTATGACGCGTCAGCTTGCGCGTTGGCTCGCAGACAACGAAGCCACGACCTACCTGTACGCGTTTGAAGCCGTTCCGGATGGTCTTTTCGTCGAGTCGCTTGGATTGGGCGCCTTCCACGCTGCAGATCTGGTGTTCCTCTGGGACTTGGACGACACGATCCTCGGCAAGGTTGCAGACGAAGACCAAGACCTGCGCGACGCGATGCAGCGCTATTGGACTCGTTTTACCGCCAACGGAGATCCGAATGGTGACGGCGATCCGACTTGGCCCGTGTTTGAAACCGAGAGCGACGAACACATGACTCTCGCCACGCCGCCTACGGCTGGCAGTGGATACCTCGAAGCCGAGTGTGACTTCTGGGACGGGATCGAGGTCGGCTCGGCGTTCACGCCCTAAGGCACAGGTCGTCCGACGTAAGTCTGCAGTGCAGTCGCGACCGCGTTTGGCGTGATCCGAGCGCCGTCGCGATTGCCGAGACTTTGACCTTCGGTCACCCGGACCGAGTCTGGAAGCGGTCGCGGCGCGGGTCCTTCCAGACGCGTTTGAAACACGAGTCTGCGCGTGCGCGCCTCGTAGAGTTCAACGTCGTAGTAGTGCTGTCGTGCTTGGATGACGCCAAGTGTTCCGCCCGATCCTGTATACGTCTGTGAGTCGCGAAGCACGTAGTCGTTGCGCATGCACGCGACGAGCTGCGGAACACCTTCGCTGTACCAGCCTGCGGGGTACTGCTCGCGACGCCACGGAATCCACTCCAACGGTCGATCGTCGCCGTAGACAGAACCGATCACACTGATGGTCACATTGCCCGCGTTCAGGTCATACGCGGGTGCGTTTGCAAGTGGCACTCCATCTCGACACAGCGGTAGCGCCGTTCGCGTGCGTTCGCGTTGCGCGCGAAACCCTTCACGTCGTGCCTCAGAGCTTTGCCAGCTCATCCATCCAAACCCGCCGAACGCGGCGACCAATGCGAACACTGTTGCGGCAGCGAACGCTTTGTGGACCGTGGACAGATACCAAGCAAGAACCGCCAGCGAGAGCGGAAACACACCGGCGGCAATGTAGAGCGGTTCCGTGTCGAGATGACGCGTGCCGTACCAAATCAGGTACGCACTGAACCCCAACAGCCCCAGTCCCAACACCAAGATCCCGATTCCCGGCCGGTACGGCTTCCCCATGCGCCTAGCGTACTCGGTTGTTCTCTCTGCGCAGAGAGCTGGCATTCTCCGTCTTGTGAACCGTGGGATCTTGATCGCCGTGCTTGCTGGTTGTGGAAGCTCAAGCGCACCCGCTCCAGTCGCGACGCCTGAAGTGGTTGAGGAGCCAGTCGCCGAACCTGAGCGCGTCGTGGACTGGTGGTGGCACGAAGATGGCGGCGCGTTCATCGATGTCACGCCCGAGGAATCGACTCGCACCAACTACGCGGACGGCATCACAAAGGTTGGCGATCGCGTCGTTGCACTGGAAGCGAACGAGAGCTCGCGCGATGAGCTGGCAAACATCGACCGCGCTGTCGCGTTGCGGGTGACCAGCCCCGAAACGTGTGAACTCGCGAATGAGTTTATCCAGATTCTGTCGCGACGTGATGTGCCCTACGCGCTGACCGTGCGTGGCGAGTGGTCGGCTGAGCAGCTCCGCTGCGTTCAACGCTGGCGTCCAGAGGCTGTCGCTTGGTTTGTGTCCGACACGTCGATGCCCGCGCAATGGACGGATGTGGTGGCGTACGCGTCGTCCGACGTGGGCCCAGAACTCCGACAGCTGCGACATCTCGCACTTCGGGACACCAGCGACGCTACCGTCGAAGTGCTGCGTGGCTCGACGTTGCAAAGCCTCTATCTAACCGGTCGCGAATTGACCAACGCGAGCATGGATGTGGTCGCAAGTATCGAAGGGCTGGAGCGCTTTGGAATGCAGTACACCGGAGTTTCCTCGATGGCTGCGCTGAACGGTGCACCGCTGAAAACGCTACGCCTTGCCCGATGCAGGCTCGAAAACCTTCAAGGTGTGGGCGAGCAACTCCAATGGCTCGATCTCACCAACGCGCACGTGTCCGATATCTCGGCGCTGCAGGTTGCGACGCAACTTCGTCATCTCAGTCTCGTCGGAAGCCAAGTCACTGACCTGCGATCGCTATCTGCAGCGTCCCAGCTTGAGTCACTCGACCTTGCCCGTACGTCGATCGCCGGCGCTCAGCTCGAACACTTGAACGACGAGCTTCGAACGTTGGTGCTGACGAGGACACCCGTAACAGATGCTGATCTCGTGCATGTGTCTGCGATGTCGAAGCTTGAAGTATTGAACCTTTCGGAGACTCAGATCACCGATGCGGGTCTCCAGCACCTGGCAGGCCTGACGCAGCTTCGCACCCTTCTGCTCTTTGGCGTCGGTGGCATTACGGGAACGGGTCTCACGCATCTGTCGAATCTGCGTTCGCTGGTCAAGGTGGACGTTTCGGGAACCGGGCTCACGGCAGATGGACTCGCCGCGTACCTCGGACTGACTCAACTGGACCAGCAGTTGTTGGAACTGGGGTATCTGCAGATCGGAGATCGCGGTCTTGCCCACGTTGCGGGTCGCACCGAACTTCGCAGTCTTGGGCTTTGGGCAACGGACATCACGGACGCGGGTCTGGAACACATTCGAGGTCTGTCGCAACTCGAGTTTCTTTCGCTAGGCCGCACCCGAGTCACCGATGCTGGGCTGCAGCACCTTTCAGGGCTCGAGCGTCTTCGTCGTTTGCGGCTTTCGTTTACGCGTGTCGGAGACGAAGGCGTCGAACACCTCGCAGGACTTCAGTTGCGCGAGCTTGAACTCATGGACACCCGAATCACCGACGCGTCGCTCGAGGTTTTGGGCAGGATGCACTCGTTGGAGACGCTCGTTGTCGGCGGGACGAACATCAGCGATCGTGGAATCGAGTTTCTCACCGAATTGCCACGTCTTCGCGAACTGAGCATTCGTACGACTCCGGTCACGGATGCTGCGATTCCGGTTCTTCTGTCGATCCAGTCGCTTCGAACCGTGCACGTTGGCGGGCGAACAACCTACAGCGATGGTCGGGTGGTCGAGTCTGCCATCACCGATGGCGCAGCGACGCAGCTTCGCCAGGCACTATCGGAACGCGAGCCCTAAGAGGACCCCAATGACACACTCGTCGACAGCGTTTGCACTCGTTTGCTTGCTGGCGTGCGGCAACGCGCCCCAAGAAACAACGCAGGAAGCCACGCAAGCGCAATCCTCGCAGCACGACATCCACGACGGATTCTTCGTCGCTCCAGGCGCACCCACGCCTCGTGCATGCACAGCCGATGATCAATGTGTGGGCGATACGATTCCCGATACAGCGAACCCGTGCTGCAACAACCCGCGCACACTGCGAGCGTACGGTCGCGACTACAAGAACTGGGTTAACACCTGGCGCGCGTCGAACTGCGACGGCGTGACGTGTCCGCCACCGCCCAATCCGAGTCTGCCTCCGGACTGTGCGTTCCAAGTTCGCTGCGAGAACAACCAGTGCGTTGACTCGTGTCCCTAGTGTCCGCGAGTTGCACGATCGAAATCCTTAACTTTCTGTGCGACGAGTTGTGACTACGTGCGTCCTCGGGCCCGAAAGGAGGGCCCGTGCCCAGAATTCGGATCGCATGTCTCGTGTTGTTCGTGTGTTCGTCGGTAGTGAGTGCGCAAGAAACCCCTAGCCACTTTGTGAGTGGCTACGTGGGGATCGGCGGAGGTGGAGATGCACGTCTTGACGAAGGCTTCGCTAATTTCGATTTGGACCCCAGCGCGAGTTTGGGCGTTCGCTACGAGTTCGCACCACTCGAGTTTCTCTCGGTTGGCGCAGCGATTCAGTGGACCTCGTGGGGTGCTGACGATCGCAATAGCTTCATCGATATCTCCCCGCTGGTACGCGGTCGGTACGGGTTCGACGTCGGTGAGCGAACCCTGGAACTCCACGCGAGTGTCCTTCTAGGAATGACCATCGCACCCTTGAACGACGAACTCGCCGACGACAGTGGTTTGGGACTCAATCTCGGCGGCTTCGTTGGAGCCACGTTCTTCGCCACCGAACGCGTGGGCGTCATCGCGGAGATCGGCATCGAACATCATCGAATCAACGTCGACGATGGCAACAAGTTCACGTTGAAAACGACGCAAGCGATGTCGCACGTCGGCGTCGTCGTCGGTTTCTAACGCAACTGGTATGTAAACATCACGGTGCCGCTGCGCACGTCGAGTAGTGTCTCGCCCGCGTCGGTGCGCACGCGGTAACCCGTGTTGAACGAGTCGCTGCCTCCGCATGTTTGATTGCGAATGAGGTTTGAACCTTCGGTGCTGTACGACTCGGTACGTGGAGTAGGAGCTGGCGGCTCCCCACTAAGCGCGAGCCAACTCAGCGTTTGGAGCGTGGAGTCTGTTTCGAAGGTCCACGTTCCTTGCGAGGTGCCACTCAACGCACCGGTGGTCTGCACGGCGACCAGGTCCCACGCGCCAAGCGTGATCGTGCCTCCGGTCATCTCGGGCAGGGAATCGACGTTCTCCAGGGTCACCACGCCGCGTCCAAAGCCGAGCGCATGACACGCGCCATCGGCGTCGAAGGGCAGACTGGTATCTCCGCCGGCGTCGTCTGCGCCAGCGTCGTCTGCGCCGGCGTCGTCACCGCCATCGTTTGCACCGGCGTCGTCTGCACCGGCATCGTCTTCACCCGCGTCGTCTTCGCCCGCGTCGTCTGCGCCGGAGTCGTCGTTGGCGGAATCCGTCATCGGAGCATCCGCGGTTGGCACATCGGCGGTGGAAGAATCGGTTCCAGCATCTGTGGAGTCGTCGTCACCACAACCGAAGGCGACCAAAGCGGCAAGCAGGATCGAAAAGCGCATAGGCGTTGAACTACGACACTCCGTTGGCGTTCGCAAAGCTACGCGGGTCGTTGGGCCAGCGTCATCAAGCTGCCGACATCTCGTTTCCAACCTGTGGTGCTGGGATCGGTGATGCGACTCTGCTCGATGACCTCGAGGCCAACATCGCGCATCGCGCTCGCCCAGCCTGCTTCCGAAAGGAGATTCATCGACACGCCAACATCGTCAGGCCACGAATGGGACGCCGTGTTCTCTTCATAGAAGTCGACCACGCACGCAAAGCGGCCCCCAGGTTTCAGAAGTCGCGCGGCGCTCAGGATGCCCCACGTCAAGTCGGGCAGATAGTAGAAGACTTCCATCGAGAAGATCGCGTCGAAGCTCTTCGCTTTGAGCAGTGGAAGCGGAAAGGGAGCGTGAATGAACCGCGTGTTGTCTTGAGGCGACATATGTCGCGCGCGCGCGATCATTTTCTCGCTCACGTCGATTCCCACAGCCTGAATGGATGGATCGAGATCCGCTGCCCAGCGCACGGTGTAGCCATTGCCACAGCCGATATCGAGGTAGTGCTGCCCTGCGCGAAGTTGCAGTCGCTCGAACGCAGGTCGTGCTGTTGGGCCGTGTCCTTTTTCCATCCCTTCGGCACGTCCGCTCTCTGCCCAGGCGTCGAAGATCTCGGTGACTCGTTTGACCTGCTCGTCCACGCCGCGAGCATTCATCTACGTCAGTCTCGGTGCAACGTGAAGTGGTAGCGTCGTTGCATGATCACGCGCCCACCTCAGTTTGCGTCTGCACTTGCGTATGGTTTCGAAGGCTCGATTGACGCAGGGGCGAGCATGACTGTGGCTGCGGGCGACATCGTTGTGTTGGCCCAGTTCGGAAGCATCACCCGAGTGATCGGACCTGGCAGTTACCAAGTCCCCGCGGAGTTCGCCGGTGCTGGCGTCGAGGCCTGGTTTATCTCCACACGACCGAGGGCGGACATCAAGTTTGGTGGCCCGATCAACCTTGGCGGGGTGAAAGCGATCTTTGGGACGTGTTCACTGCGTGTTGTGTCCGCCGAGACGTTTGCCAAGAACCTCGTGGGGCAGCGACCCGGCGTGATGGAAGGTGTCGAGAAGGCTGCCGCGATGAAGTTGGTCGTCGCCGCGAAAGATGCTGCGGCGAGTGGCGGTTCAACCGCGGTTCCGAACGCCTGTCAGAACATGGCGACCGAACTGCAGAAGATCATGGGGCTCGAAATTGTGATCACTGACTTGAACGTGACCTGAGCTACCCGGCCTGCGGTTGCCGTGGGTTGCTGTCGTGAAAGCGGACTTCGATGTGAGCGGTGTATCCGGAACGGGAGAGAGCTGCGTTGACGGCTTCACGCACTCGCTCTTCGCTTGCACCGGTTTGAACTTCCACCTGTGCGCATAGTCCATCTCGTTCCCAACATTGACCGACACCCGTGCTGTACACATGCATGTGTTCGGCTTCGAGAGTGGATTGGACCGTGTTTACAGCAGACCAGACGGAGTCGAGGTTGGATGCGGACAGGGGCTCAAGCGCGTTCTCTGCGCCCGCGGTGGATTCGGTGTTCTCGTTCGACCCGCACGCAAAGAGTCCGACGCACAGCAACATCACCCAGCACTTGTTCATGCGGGTTTGACCCTTTCAATCCAAGTGCCTTGGCGACTTTTGGACGTTTTGAATAACGTCGTCGCCGCAACGTCCACCTCCGTTTTGGACGCTCGGTCGTTGTCCGATTCAGCACGAGAAGGTTACGTGTGCGTGGACGTAAGGAAGAAGCATGACCGACATCGTTTGCCAGACCCTCGAGAACCTGATGGGAGACCTCTTCCGGGCATACGATGAGTACCAACTCACGTTCGAGTTGAGCGAAGAGGTCCACGGCACGTTTCCGTTCAGCGTCTCGTTTGCCGAAACGATGCATTGGTACCAGGGAGAGATCACCATTGCTGGGCGCACGTTCGTCGTGGAAGGAGGTAACTTCCTCGACTGCTTGAAGGACGCACCGAATATGGATCCCTATCCGATGACCATGCGCTTGGAGACGCCGCGCAAGCTGTTCGAAGACGTCTTGTGCTTGCCGAATCCGTGGAACAACCGCTGAGTCAACGGAGCGCAAGTTCGACGGTCCAGTCGTTCTCGCCGTCCTCGCTTCGTACGTGAACACGGTGTCGACCGCCATGCGCGACGCCGACGATCAATGTCGCGCCAATCCAATCGTCGGATCGGCAGCTCTCTGCAAGGTCGACTTCTTCGTGTAAAGGATGAACCCCGAACACGCCTTTCGGACCCGCCATCCAGTCGGCGAGAGAACGAGGGTTTGGTTCTGGGTCGTTGCCTTCCCAAAACGTAAAGCCGGACCGCTCGAGACGTGCGTAGTTTTGCTGCACGTCTTTGCCACCGTCTTCTTCCAGCGCCAACACAAGTAATGCGAGAGGCACGCCCTTGGGAGGTCGAGTTTCGATCACCGGCCTCTTTGGGCCGTCAGCATCGTTGGGGTACGGCGAGGGCACACGCGGTCGAACCAACCCGCGACTCACCAAGGTGACCACGCCGTCGCGCAGTGCATACATGCCCAGCAAGAGCACCGGTTCTGGATCCCCGCGACCCCAACCGTCGTCGCCGAGGGCAATCTCGATCCAATCGAGTGAGACGCTCAGTGACCGATCCGACGACGGCTTCTTGCGTTTGCGTTTCCTCCGGCCCACGCGCGGAGCGTAACTCAGAAAACCTGCGGCGTTTCGGCGTCGATGCGTGCCCAGTATGCACGCCACGCTCGAATCAGAAGATGAACCTTCAAGCCGATCGCAATCAACAATGCGACAATCGACACCCCGAGCAGTGGTGCGTGGACCAGGTTCGGCATGTTTGTTCGTGTGCAGTCGTAGCCCGCGCACACAAGCTCAACCTCAGGCGGAAATACGAACACCGCTAAGGCGGAACAAACTCCACCAAGCATGACCAGTGCGACGATCGCGCAGTAGATCAGACGTTCGTGTTTCCCCATGTGCACAGAATAGATCACATGGTTTAGTCCGCCACATGGACGAGGATCAGTGTGCCGAGCTCGCGCGTGCTGGCGATGTGGATGCGCTCTACGATGTCAGCGCGACTCATCCGCATCGTGCGTATACCTGGTTGCTCTACGCGGAGGATCTGGGACACGAAAGCGCCGGTGATGTGATGTCCGATGTTCACGAGCATCGCGACGAGTTCCACTACGAATATGAATACGCAGTCGGCGTGGCACACCGAGAGCTCGCGCGTGCGTACCTGCACGCACTTCATGGTGTTGCGCACGATTTTGATCGCGCCTGCCGACATCTCGATGAGTTTCTCTTGATGACCTTCGGTACGCTTGAGAATGACGCGGAGGTTCGTGCAGAGACGATTGCAGAGTTTGTTGTCGGGTTGGAGACGCCGATGGCAGGACAGCTCCAGACGTTTGCGGCCCACTTACCGTTTCGACTAGTGAAGCATCGCGTTGATCGCATCGAACGCCTTCACGAACTGAAGGCGCCTGTGAACATCACCCAAAACGAAGTGAGGCTGCTTCGTGAGAGCGTCGATGTCGTCGCGCGTTTGATCGACCCTAGTCCGTCGGTCGAATGATCCGATACGTCATCGAGAGATCGTAGGTGCTCTCCCGGCCGGTTGTTGGAGCACCCCAACCGGGATGGGAGATGACGCTGCCGTAGCCACGCGCTTTGTCGGTCCAACGCACAAACATGACGCTGTGTGTTCCGACAGGAGTTCGACCTGGGTCGTTGACGATGTAGAGCCAGTCGCCGGGACGAATGAGATCCAAGTTGGCGTAGGGGCCGTCGCGTCCTTCTCGGAACACCACGCGGCGCTTACGCCAACTGCGATGACCAGCACGGTCGTACACTTCGGAAAGGAAGCGGTAGCACGAACCCTGAATCAGCTCCCCGCTCGACATCATGCGTCGCGCGGTGAGGATCGAGTGGATGCCAGGGTCGGAGTGAAGCCGCGGACCGGGCGGACGGACCGGGATCCGTTGACGCTGGCCGGGCATCTCGAACACCTCGAAGTCGTCGTAGTCGCCGAACAACAGCGAACCGATTCGAGCGCCCCCGTCGAGTTCGATCTCTTCAGCGCCGGGGAAGAGGTCGGCGTCGTCGTTGAAGTCGACACCGATGTTGAGCACGGGATCGAAACTCACGTCCGCTTCTTCGTTCAGATCGATCGCCACGCTGAGCACAGGATCGAACGCAGCCTCGGCCTCGAGCTCAGCCAGCAACCAGTCATCTTCGGGGGTTGGACGTAGTTCCGAGAAGACCGGCTCGCTCGGCGTCGGAGGGCCCCACGCATAGTCGTACACAGCATCCCCGATCGAGCTGAAAGCTCCCGCGAGAAGCAGCATGCGAATCCCGTACACACCTTGGTACTTCGCAAGACCCGTGCCCGTGCAATTCCTGGGTGATCTTGTTCGATCTAGGAACGTCGGTTCACGGAGATGTCAGGCCGCGAGAAAATCTGGAAACAGGGGGATCCCCCTGCGAACTGGCGAGCGTGCGACCATGCGCACATGTCGAAGCTCGTGCTTCTGAGCGCTCTTGTCCTCGCGTGCGGTGGTGGCCGAGAGGCGCCAACGAACGAACAGCCCGCTCCGACGCCCAGTGAAGAAACGGCCGTTGCAACGGAACCGGAGCCTGCCCGTGTTCGAGTGAACCGAAGTGCCGGCCCTGCACGCGCCAGGTTCTCGGTGATGCCGGTCCAGAGCTTCGACGATGTCGACGCTCTCGCCACGTCCGGACGCTTCCTCGTCGTCGGTGGCTCGCGCGGCATGGTCGCGATCTACGACGTGCCTTCGGGGCATGTGCGTGCCGCGCGTCGCGTGTTCGGGGCGGACGTGGGTGCTGTGTTGATGGCGGGGCAACACCTGCTGATCACGGGGCGAGATCATGGAGACGGTGACGCTTGTGCTGCAATGTGGGACCTGGAAACGGACCAGGTTTGGCGAGTGCCTGGATCAGTCGGTGAAGTGGAGGACCTCGCACTGAGCCCAGATGGTTCGCGCTATGCGCTGCTGGTTTCGGATGAGGAGCTAACGCTTGCGATGGGTAGTTTTGGCGTCTCGCACCAGCAGACGTTGACGTTCCACGTTTCGGATGGAATTCCCAGCGTCGCGTTTTCCGAAGACGGCACCGAAGTTGTTGTCACTTCGCGTACTGTGCAGCGCTTCGATGCGCGGACTGGGAGGAGCCGTGGAACACCCGCTGCAGTCGAGACACCTGAACCCGCCGCGGTTGAGACTGCGCCCGATGCGGGCGAAGCGATCGAGTTGGATGCCGAAGGTGTGACGCTCAACCGAGGCGATGCGGAACCCGTCCGTTTTGAGTTCGGACGCAGGATCGAGCGGAGCGGGATGATGCGGGTGGCGCGTCCCCGTCGTGGCTCACATTTCTTCGTCGGTGCGGACAGCGAAGTGTTCATTGCGAACGTGGAGCGGCAGCGCATGCGTCGCTTGGTGCAGGGAGGACGACGCCCGTTCGACCTGTGGGATGTGAAGTTCGCCGAACGTGGTTTTCGCATTGGCACTGCTTCCATGTTTGGTATCGGGCCTGCTTCAAGCTTCGACCCGAACAGCGCACAGTTCGCGTCACGTCCAGGCGCGAGTTTGCGTCTCACGGATCCAGAGGGTCACGACGAGACATTGCTACTTGAGGTCCGAGGGCGACCAGCCGTTCCGCTGGAGATTTATGCGAGTTGCTTTTCAGTGCCTCGAGACCGTCACGAGGGTGATGAGTATGAGTGGCTGTGCACCCCAAGTGCCGAGTTTGCCGCGGACGGGAGCAGTCTGGTTGTGCGTGGGAACTCTGAAGCTACCGATCAACCGTCGGTGACCTACGACATGAGTGGTCGGCAAACGGGTCGAATGGAGGACGCGTACGCGCAGTACTCGCCTGACGGTACACGTCTTGTGGTGCGGAGGCGCAACGGCTCTGTTGTGTTGAGCGATGCCAGTCTGAACGTCACGTCCACGGTGATGCGTGCGCGACCCGACGTCGAGTCCGAAGTTGCGTTCAACGACTCCGGGTCGCTGTTGGCCGTGACGCGTGGAACGGCGCTCGTTGTCTACGAAGTCGAAACGGACACGCGCCGATTCGCGGTCACGATGCCAGGTACGCCACGTTTTGTTGCGCCGCACTTCGTCGATGATCGGGTGCGCGTTCAGATCGGCAACCAGTTTGTCTGGTACTCCCTGGCAGATGGGAGCGAGACTCGTCGTCTCGAACTTGCCAACCTTCGCGGTGCGACAGACGTGGCCGCCGTCCATTGTGACGAAAGTCGGCTCATGCATCGGGTGCTCGAGAGCGAGCAAAGCCACGATCTCGGACCCTGCCCGCTCCAAGTCAGAGTGAGTCTAGATGATGAACGAGTTTGGTGGACCGATCGTAGCCAGATGACATTTGTCCGCGTCGCTGACGCTCAGCGTCTGCGTGCAGGCGTTGTTCGAGGGCTCGAACCGCTTCGTTACGCCTACACGCCCGAAGGCAAGGTTTGGGTTTCGTCGCGAGCTCGTCTTGGCGCGTTGCGCACACGTGCAGAGGGCCCCGTTCTAGAAGCGGAACTTGGTGAAGTGACTGAGGCCATGCTTACGGACGAACTTATCGAGAACTTCATGACCGGCGCCCCGCTGTAGAAATGAGTTCGTTGCTTCACTGCTTTCAGGATGCGGAGGCCAAACTTGCTGCGTGTCCGCTGTTTGAGTGCCAAGTGATCAAAGAGCCGCCCGTCGACGCGTCGGAACTTGACGTGATCGAAGCAAGGCTGGGCATCCGTTTGCCGGAACTACTGAGAGAGTTCTATCGGACGGTAGCCGCGCGATACGGTCTGTACTGGAACATCGTTCGCGATCGATGGGTTGCAGCAGGCTACGATGCCGAGATCTGCGAGTGGGGCCAAGCCGAGTTTTGCGATGCTCGGTCACTCAAAGTGGGCGGCTACGGTTTTGACGGCTTGGTGCAAATCACGACCGCGGGGGTCGGAGATGGTTGGTGGCTCGACCTTCGGAGCGACGCGCCGTTTCCTGTGGTGTGGGCGGCTCATGACACCAAGCATCGGTTTGGTGAGACGCTTCCGAACGTAGAGACCTTGGTCGACGAGTTCGTTCCACGACTCATCGCGCGCCATGTCGATCTCCAAGAGCGCATGGAAAGTTTCTTCGAGACCGGAACGTACTGCAACAGGTGACGTTTGCGCGGCGTTTGGTGCGCGACACGCTGTGCACAGAGCTCCACTGACCCTACTCTTCGACGCATGGGGAGAGTCTGCGCGTTTTGTGTCGTTTGGATCTTCGCCGCGTGCGGAGATGATTCGTCGGTTCCCGACACCGGAGGTGCCGACACCGGATCGAGTTGCGAAGGTGGGTGCACCACACCGCCGGACTCGTTCTGTCCAGGCGATGGATCGATCGCCATGTTCGAAAGTCCAGGCATGTGCGTGAGCGGAACCTGCGAGTACCCAGAGATTCGATTGCCTTGTCCGATGTGTCCGGTTTGTGATCCGTGCGAAGACGTGGTCTGCGACACACCACCAGCGGCGGACTGCGACAGCGGTTCCATGCGGACCTACTCCGGTCCAGGCACATGCGACATGGGAACGTGCACGTATCCAACGATCGTGGTTCCGTGTCCGAGCGGATGTGCAGACGGCGAGTGCACCCCGTGATTGAATAGCGTCGTTAGTTCGACCGTCGAGGTCGCGTGATGCGCGCGTTCCTTACTTTGCTGGTTGTGGCTTCTGCAGTCACGGCCGATGCTCAACGTCGTCGGCTTCCACGTGGTGTTCAAATCCTTCGCTACGGCCAAGGGATTCACGGAGTTGGCTCTCCTACAGGTCAGCACTTCGCGTATTGGGGACAGCGTGGCTTTGAGGTGTACGACCTCGCCGAGCAACGTCGCATTCGGGTCGATGAGGCTCCACAGTTGGGTGCGGTGACCTGCAGTGTGATGGGTTGGGCACCGGACGGTCGTAAAGTCGCCTTTACATTTGAACGAGGCGTTGCGGAGTTCGACTTGGACACGGGGCGGGTTCGTACGGTGCATCGTGATCCACCCGAAAGTCATCGAACCGACTTCTGTGCAGTTGCGTACGACGTGCACGGACGCGTGATGTGGACGCGTCAGAGTCGAGAGGGTGCCGCGCTCTTTCGTGAAGGCGCGGACCCGATACCCTTTCCGCAGGGATTTGGTGCGGGGCGATTTGCGTTGTTGGCATTTGGTCCGACAGCAGGCGCACAACGATTGTTAGTTGCGAACCGAGACAGTCACCGGGCGACGCTGCTCGACTTCGTGTCGACGCGATTCGAACCACTCCACGGTGAATTCGCTAGGCCCTACGCCGATCGCGCAGGTCGACGACTTTGCTACTCGAGCGACGGTGACCTTCGATGTCGGGAGCTCTTGACCGGACGCGATGTCGCGTTGGGCGAGGGATCGATCGTGGGCACGATGGAAGCCAACCCGTTCTCGCCCAGTGGCCAACGCATGGTGTTTCGCCGTGGTGAGCAGGTGCTCGCGCATGACTTTGTGACGGGTCAACAACAGGTTGTGTCGCGACTGGCCCTTCCGGGCGGCAGTTTTGCGTATCGAGGCATCGCGTTTTCCGGTGAGGAACACGTGCTCTTCTTCGAGCACCATCAAGAGTTGAATCGCCGCGGGCCCGCGATCCGGCGTGTTCATCTGCCTACGGGATCCTCACACGTTCTGCTGCGTGACGAGCAGCAGCACTGCTACGCCGAGGTTGTCGACGAGACCACCGTCTTCGTGTTCCGAACCAACCGTGGAGGTGGCGAAGACCTGACTCGCGTGCACTTCGAAGGACCGCGCTGAGCCTTGTCAGCTTGTGGCGTGCAGGAGCACCGAACATGGGAGAATGCTCATGGTCCCGCGTACAATCGAGCTGAATGGCGAAGGTGCTCACCAAACTCAAGAACCTCTTACTGAGTCGTAACTACGAAGAGCTCGATCTCGGCATTCAACTCGCACAAGCCCTCGCAGATGTGGAGATCTTCGACAAGCTCACGGGCGGAACCACGCTGGGCATGCGCGGTGACATGCAGGTGCTGGAACCGAACAAGCTCTTTGGTGGAGACAAAGTCGGTCAATGGCGCTTGTACACGTTGCTGGGCCTGGTTGCCGTGGCGCCAGAGGGGTCCCAAGTCGCGGCACTGCGTCCGAAGCTTACATCGCTGCGTCTTTACGCCGGTGATGGAGATTACAAGTGTCGGACGCGTCAGCTTTGCACGTATCTGCCACTGTTTCCGAATCTGAAAGCACTCAACGTGTGGAGCTGTCGGCTCGTGGACTGTGCTTCGATTGAAAAGATGCCCGCGCTGGAGACGCTGGAACTGCGTCGATGTGGATTCGATGGACCGGTGCGACTTCCTGCCAGTGTGCGGAAGGTCGAGATCACACGGCATGACTGGACCGAGAACGTCGATGTGCTCGGTGATCTCGAAACGTGGTCCGACGTCACGGACCTCTACGCGTGTCGACTTCCGCTCCCGGATACATCCGTCCTGGCGAAGCTGACTTCGGTGGAACAGCTTTCACTTCTCGACATGCGTATTCCACGCGACGCACGATCGCTTCTGGACGAGCTCCCTGCGCTCAAGAAGCTGCGACTGTACTGAACTCAGAAGAGCCCTGACGTGTACAGGTGGAAGCCTCCACCGATGAAGCTGATCAGCATCGCGAAAAAGATCTTCGCGCGGGTCGAGTCGGGTGCTTTGACCGCCATGGGAATCGTTGCGAGCGCTGCGACAACGGCAGCACCGCCGCCGATAAGCTTGACGTAATTCAGTCCGTCAATGGTCACCTGAAATGCGATCGGAGATCCCACACCGAGGAACGCGACACTCAATGGTGAGCGCAGGATCGACCTCCTGTCAGCATTCTGTTCGTTGTCGAAGCAGCTTCTGCAAAGCACACCTGTTAACGCGGGCTCTGTCACTGGCGCCGAACACTCGATGCAGGCTTGATCCATACTCACGCAGATTGCACGTGATGTGCCGCCTCCAACAAGTGTGATGGCACGCTGTTCGGCAAAACGCTGCAAGTTCGATCCCCGAGTTGCAGGATGTACCCTGCAGGCTGGACAGCGCAGCACTCGCCGGCAATGGTCTGCGCAATGCCGAAACACATCTCGAAGCCGACCCGCATTGAAGCCGCAGGGAACAAGCCCAAGCTCATCGACGAGTATGTCGGACGCGTCACGACCAAGTCCGAAGGTGTGAGTGTGGCGCACATGCGATCACCCGGCGGTTGGGTCGAGCCAGGCCAGCGTCCGGAGTTCACCGAACACACCATCGTGTTGAAGGGCATGTTGCGCGTAGAGCACGAGGGCGGTGTGATCGACGTGAGCGCCGGTGAAGCGATTACATGTGAACCGGGCGAGTGGGTTCGATACAGCACGCCAAATGAGGATGGCGCGGAGTACATCGCAGTCTGCTTGCCGGCGTTTACGCCAGCCACCGTGAATCGTGACTCGGACTAGAGCACGTTGAACTCGAGGATCGACGTTTCCTCGGTGCAGTTGAACGACGCGACGCTCTCGGTCGACTCGCGCTCCACAGCACGCTGAAGACTCGCCTCCCGCTCGACACTCATCGTCCAGGTGGTGCGTTCGCTGATCGAGCGTGGATTGACGCAGATGATGTAGGTGCCGGCGGTCGGCATGTCGAAAGCGATTCGTTCTGGCCCCGTGCCGGTTTGATCGTCGGCCAAGAGTTCACCGTCGAGACCGCCTGGTCCCGTTGGCGGGCGCATCTGCCCGTGGAAGATCTCCTGACCGTCCGGACGAACGACGTGCAGGTCCATGTTGCCCGGTACGTCCCACTCGAGAATGAACTCCAGTTCGCGTTCGGGTTGGCACATCCCAGCAATACATGTTTCATCGAGCTCACAAAACTCGCCGCATGCACCGCAGTTGATGTTGTCGGTTTGTGTGTCGCTGCACCGATCGTCGCAAATCACTTCGCCGGGGGCGCAGCCGTCGGTCATTCCACCATCGTTCGGACCCTCTGACGTGCACGTCGCCGAGCATCCGTCACCGCCGATCGTGTTGCCGTCGTCACATTCCTCGCCGCGGTCGATGACGCGATCGCCGCACTCACCTTCGTTGAGGCAGGAGCTGCTTGCCGTGGAACAACTTCGAGCGCTCAGAATGCACTGACGAGTGGACCGATCGAAGTCGGCTTCACACTCGCTAAGACACGACGCGGTCGTCCAATCGTCCGGACAGATCGTTGTTAGGTTGGCGCACACGTCTTCGCATGCAGGCCCTGGGTTATCGCTTCCGCATGCAACCAGTGCGAGCGCAAACAGGCACAAGAGAGTTCGACAAGGCAAGGCCAAACTCTAGCACCGAATTTCGTCGGCTGGACCGACGGCTAGATGAGCGGCGCCGAGCAGTCCTCGACAGTGCGAGGATCAAACGTGATCGACCAGTCGAAGATGTAGCCGTTGTCGATGGGCCACAGATCGGTCACCAAAAGCGACCACTCGCCGTTGAGCGGGGTGCCGATGAAGTTCGACCAGTCCTCGGCGGCGTTGTAGTCGCCAGGCGGCATCATATCGACGTCACCAAACAGACACGACGGGGCGCTATCCATACGGCCGCCAGAGTTCGCGTACTCCAGCATGGCATCGTTTGGCGCTCCGGGTGACCAACAGTAGCGAGCACCGGTGCCGGGCGAGGGTGAGCCGTCGTCGTCGCAGTCGTCGGCCTGACCCAAGTAGATCTCGCCGCCTTCCTGACCAAGGAAGCGCTGCAAGCGAACCTGTGACCCGTTCGGCGCGGTAAGCGCGATCTCAATATCGCGAAGCCAGGAGTGCTCCATGGTCACGCACACCGAAACGATGTCGCCAACGGCATCAAACGTGGCGGGACCGAACCCCACAAAGTTCAACGTCGATCGATACGGCTCGCGGCACTCCATGGAGGGGCCGAGAAGTCCATCGATGCTGAAACACGATTGACCGGAGGGGCAGTCGGTGTCGCTGCTGCAACTGATGTCGCCCACTCCGTCCGGAAGTGCGAGCGGAGCGCCCAGCGGTGTTTCGACTTCACCACACACGGGGCAGGAACCAACACCCGAGCACACGAGATCGGAACAGTCGGCGCGACCCGAGCAGTCGTTGTCGATGCCGTCGGCACACGTTTCCGGCGTGCCTTCGTTTCCGGTGGGTGTGCAGTCGCCGATGCTGCGATCCGGACGATCGATGGGACCGTCTGTGGTGCCACCATCGTCGAACCCGGTTCCGCCGTCGCCGCCTCGAGTCGGTCGGCCATCGCCTCCCGAGCAAGCAAGAGCGAAGGCAAAGAACAAAGCGAACGACGACCGAATAACCATGACGACTCCTAGCGAACGGTCGAACGTTGCGCTCAACGCCCTTACGGTCAAACCGACCTACGAGTCTTGGCGAAAACCTTGCTCTCAAACGGGTTTCGTCGCTTGCACGCACGGAAACGAGGGACGGTCTCCGAGCTACGTCTTGGGTTTGCGGGTCAGCGTACCGGTGATGACGCCGGATAGCGTGGCGAGCAAGAACCCACCGAGTCCCCAAAACGCAATGAGATCGTCCGCGCGACGCGGCCACTGATCGCCTGCAAACATCGCAAGCCCACCAAAGCCGACGAAGAGGATTGCACTGGTGACCATCCCGAGTGCTGCAGCGTTTCGCCACGATCCGCTTCGCGCTTTTTCGAGTGCGGAAACGATCGCTGCAATCAACAGAAGCAGTACACCGGCCGCGACAAACGCGAGTCCGACGATGAACGATGCGATTCCGTAGAGTCCAATGTCGCTCACGTGTGCCCCACGTTCCGAGTGTACATCTTGCCGTGTGGTGTTCGGCGACACATCGTTGAGCCATGGAACGGAGCGGGCGCTGTCTGTGTGGCGAGGTCACGTACCGAGGAACGGTCGAACCCAAGTTCTCGGCATGTCATTGCAACATGTGTCTTCGGTGGTCCGGGGGGCCGCTCTTGGCTGCAGGCCCCGCGAAGGTTGTGTTCTCAGGTGAGGAACATCTGCGCGTGATTCAGTCCTCGAAATGGGCGGAACGCGGATTCTGTACGAAGTGTGGCTCGAGCATGTTCTTTCGCCTTACGACTGGGACCTACGCGGGAATGATGACCGTGGGGTACGGAACGCTCGACAACCGCGACGGGTTTGAGATGGACAAGGAGTGGTTCCACGACCTGAAGCCGGACACGTACGCATTTGTCGGTGAGCGCGAGCACATTTCATCGGTTGCGATCGCGCCGATGCTTGAAGCCATGCTTGCCGAGGAGTGAGCTGGACCCGCCCGCCAACCGCGAGTAGGGTGCACGCCATGAATCCGACGAACGACGACCAAGCGAACGCAGCCGGGTTGCGACTCTTTCTCTTGGCGATGGCCATTTGGGTCGGCCAAGCGATCGCGATCGGCGTTCTCGCCTACTGATCTCGCCGTCGAATCGGGCACTGTATGCTCGTGCGGTTCGGGTGATCGCACGCGTCGTTAGACGTTCGTGCATGGCACGACTCGCGTCACGGCGGTCCACCGCTAGTGTGATGAATGCTCTTTCGCATCGGGCTCATCGTTCTCGTCGGATGCGGAACAACTCCGGGCGCCCAGTCCCTCGCCGTCGTATTTGGTGAGGATGATCGCGTCGAGCCACACCAGGCCGACGAACCATTTGCACGGATTGCCCGCGAGCAAGTTGCTGTGCGAATCGTCGACTGGGCAGTCAACTTCGATGATCCCTCCACGCCGCGCATCACGTACACGCGCACGCTGGGTGAGTCGTTGGACTTGTGTGAAGGTGAGCGCTTCGCAGATCAGATCGCGCCGGGCAGTTGCTCAGCAACGTTGATCGACCGCCAGCACATACTCACAGCCGGACATTGCGTACCCGGACCCGAACAGTGCACGGACTCCCACTATTGGGTGTTTGGCTTTCACATGGATGAGTCTGGTGAACTTGCCGAACTCGCGGCGGACGACGTGTACCAATGCGCGCGGGTGGTCGTCGCCGATGCGCGTGCGGACTACTCGATCCTGGAGTTGGACCGGGAAGTCCGCAGACGCGTCCCTGTTGCTGTCCGGCTGCAAGCGGGTGGACTGACGCTGGGCACACCGGTTGTGATCGCAGGGTTTCCAGATGGTGTCCCCGTGAAGGTCGATGCTGGCGGAGCCGTCGTGTTCAGTTTCATGGATCGCTACTTTCGCGCCACGGTCGACGCGTTCGACGTGAGTTCAGGATCCGGAGTGTTTGATCTGGATGGGAATCTCGTCGGTGTGCTGCAACGCGGGTACCCAGACTACGTTCCGCGCGGAGATTGCAACGTGGTCAACGTGTTCGAAGCGACGGGCGACGAAGGCGAAGTCGTGGGGTACCCGGATGCGGCGCTTGTTGCGTATTGCGCAGAGGAACCGGCGTCTCCGCTTTGCGCATGTGATGGCCCGTGTTGGGATCCGGCGGATTCGGACGCGGGGGTACCGGATACAGGTCTCCCGGCTCCGGATGCGGGTGCGCCGGATGCGAGCTTCGACGCGGGCATGTCCGACGCGTCAATGTCGGAACCATCCGCCGCAGGCTGCGCCGCTTCGGGTACATCGAGCGTGTGGTTGGTGTTCCTTCTCTTCCGTCGTCGAACGAGTCGAACTGACGGAGCTAGCTGAGCGAACTAGCTAAGCGGAACGATGGTCAGGTTTGCCTGGATCGAACAGTTGCCGGGACACGGCGCTTGGATATCCACCTGACACTCTTGGTATTGGTAGGTGCCCTGCCACCCACTCGACGTTGAGGTGAGAGTAATCGATTGCGTGATCTCCCACTTGCCCTCGTAGTCGTGCTGCGTGATGCGTTGAAGCTCCAGAGGGGTTCCGGTTCGACCGAGAAAGTGCGCGTCTCCAAAACTCAGTGCGACGTGATCGGGTTCTTCGGTGAGTTCGGCGCTACTTCCCAGTGGTTCGTCGCGTCCATGATCGCCCGGTCCAGCAAAGAAGAAACAACCTGGAGTTGCGTTCACGTCGCTCCATTCGACCGACACCGGGCGGGTGCGCGCGCCCGCGGTCTGCTCCTCTTGCGCGGGCACAACGTGCACCGGAGCTGCGCTGGTTGGTGGCGGAGTCGAACCGCCACAGGCTGCGAGTAGGACGCACACCAACGTTCGCATCTGCAGACGATACCTCAAGATCTATGTGGGCTCGCACGATACGATTCATACGCCGTGCGCACTCTCGTTTTGATCTTCATGTGTTGTGCAAGCGTCGCTCACGCGGACGACGCTTTTAGTTCCGACCGCCCAGGGTACGCGAACGGTACGTCGGTCGCGCCGGTGCTCCGCCCGATCACGGAACTGGGTGCCACCGTGGCGTGGGATCCCGACGACGGTGAAGCGGGAACGTTTCCGGATTTGCGGATTCGAGTGGGTGCAGCGCGCTGGATCGAACTTCGGATCGATGTGCCCACGATTGTCTTCGAGAACCCGATGGGTGTCGGCGACCTCACGCTCGCGGCGAAACTGGGGAGTCCAATCGCAGGCACACTCGCCATCAGTGTGATTCCAAGCGTGACGATTCCGGTCGGCACAAGCGATGGGCGCACTACGGGCCGGTTGGAACTGAACTGGAGTGCGAGTGTTGGAATGGTCGGCTTTGGCGGCAACTTCGCTGCGGGTGTGACGAGAGTGATGGATGAGCGAAGATTGCGCGGAGAAGGCAGCTTCGCGGTCAGTGTTCAACCCATCTCGACGTTTGGGTTTTACGTGCAGGGCTTCATGTTGTGGACCGAGGATGAGGACCCGTTGCCCTTCGCGGGTGCAGGCATCTACATTCAGGCACACCCGCGTGTTCAGACAGACCTGTACGCGGACATCGGACTCACCGACGACACAACGCGTTTGCTGATCGGTGCAGGACTCACTGTTTTGTGGGGCACCGGCGATGAAGAAGCGAGTGCTGCGCAAAGCCGACGCGCGCTCGCACTGCGTTAGACTCGCGTGCATGTCGTTCTTGGACGAACTGAAACCGCTGTTGGACGAGTTCTTGGCGAAACACCGACTCGAACGTGACGTCGAAGGTGCGTTCGAAGTGTTTGTCGACGTGTACGGCGATGTGTTGGACACCACACAAGGCCAGTGGGCGTTTGTGGAGGCGGTACTTAGTGACCTGACCGTGCACGACAAGATCTGCACGACGATCGAGCTCGACATGCTCTTGCGAACATTGGGCGGCCCCAGTCGCAGCCATCCTGTCGACTGGGAAGGTATTGACCTGACCGTTCCGTTCGACGTGTTTCCGAAGGGTGCCCAGTCGTTGTGTTGTGAAACCGGTCTGGTGATCGAGGTCGAGCCCGACGACGGCGGAACCGACTACTCCACCGCTGAAACGCTCATCGTCAGCTACGGTAAGTCAAAGCCTGGTGATGCTGGAACTAGGGGCTACGCGACTGTGACGCGGAAAGCGATTGCTCGCTACGACAACCCGCGCGAGCTGTTCGAGGCACTCATCGCTGCGTCGTAGGCCTATACTCCACACATGCGATGGCTGGTCGCAGCGTTGGTGTTGGTTGCGTGCTCCGGCGGAGACAACACGCTTCGTGTGGACCTCATCACCGACTTGGTTCCAGGGTTTGAGTTTGATCGTCTGCGAGTCGTTCGCGAAACCGACACGCAGATGCTCGACGTCACCTCCGACATGGGGTTCATCGAGGGACAGCGGGTTGCACTCTTCGAGTCGCTAACATCCGGAACACAGACCGTCGACGTCGAGTTGCTTCTCGAAGGAGAGCCGGTGGTGAGTCGTCGCGTCATCGCTCAAGTTCGTGGCGCGACAGCTGCGACTGCAGTGATCACGCGCGACTGCCGTGGTGTGATGTGCCCCGATTCAGGGGCTTCGCCGAGCGAATCGGCGTGTCTCGGTGGGCGGTGCGTTGACCCCGCGTGCACGCCCGAAACCCCAGAGTTCTGTCCGGAAGCCGAGTGCGCCGTCGACGAGGATTGCCCCGCGATGAACGCGTGCTCCAGAGCGCGTTGCGACGAAGGTGCGTGCCTCTACACGAGCGAGCGCGTGTGTGACGAAGGCGCGTTTTGCGATCCCGAACGCGGTTGTATCAGCGCCGACTGCACAGAGGTCACCTTGAACTTCGACACGACGGGCGCGGACTTTCCCAGCGTCGCAGTATCGGACAGTCGCGTGGCTGTCGCATGGGCCGAAGACGACGAGGTGTGGGTTCAGGAGTTTACGTTCGGAGGTTTGTCGGAGGGAGGCCCGCGCGCCGTCAACGCACCTGGGCCAGCACGCAATCCGGTCATTGTCGCGGACGACGCCGATGGTTTTGGCTTGGCGTTCCAAGTCTTCGAGGGCAGTCCGGAGATCTACTTCGGTTTCGTGCGCGATGGTGCGCCGACCGATCCAGTCCGTGTGACATCCATGGACGGGTTTGAATCTTCCCGCCCCGATCTGGTTTGGAACGGCAGTCGCTTCATCGTCGTTTGGAAGGACGACCGCGATGGAGACTTTCAGATCCGAAGCGCACCGCTGCAGGATGACGGTGCGCCAGGAGCCGACCAAGCGATCACGTCCGGGGGACCGGACCAGCAACCGGCTGCCGCGTGGACGCCGGATGGGTTGGCGATTGTGTGGCAACGCGGTGCTCCCGATCCGGCGATTTTCGGTACCGTCCGAGGTGAATCCGGCATCGGTCCCGAGCTGCAGATCTCGCCCGACCGTGGGTCCACGGTCCCTGAGTTGGTGTACTCAGAAGGAAGGCTGATCGCGAGTTGGGACAACGCTTCCGACGGGACGCACGTACTCGCGTATCGCGACGACTCCATGCTCAGTCCGTTTGAAAGCGGTGACGGACGTGGCGGTGCGCTCGCGGATTGGCCCAACGGCGTTGCGGTGCTTTGGCTGAGTTCGGACGTCGTCAACGTCTCCACGTTCGAGTTTGGGGACACGACGTTGATCGAAGGGGAGCGTCGCTCGTTGACGCAGTCGGACCGGGTGTCGCAGACCGCTCTCGCACGGCGCGGCAACCTACTGTACGGAGTTTGGTCGCTTGTCGACGGCTCACTGCATGGCCAGTCGTTCTGTTTCTAGCGCCTCAGCGCCACAAACCGAGGATCAGCGCCACAAACCGAGGATCAGCGACGCGGCCAGGATCATCACCACCTGGCAACCAAACGCGATTCCAAACACTCGCCAACGTTTCAGGAAAGCTTGTCCGGGCAAACCTGTAGCGACACAGAAACCGACAGCGAGGATGACGCCCAAGAGGATTGCATCACCTGCAGACTCGACACCCACCGCGCGTTGAAGCAACGCAATGCTCACCACCATCGCCGCGGTACACAGCGCTTGAACGCCGTACGTGTATCCAGGGATCTCTGCGGTGTGCTGCTTCTTGTCGGAAGCGCCGTACTCCTTCGCCCAGGGGTCGCCAAAGAGCACGACGAACCACACGGTTGAGATGACTTGGCCCGCGACGATGCTCGCCAACACGGCCCACCAGTTCACTTCCGAGAATCCCAACTCCATCGCCACCCTCCTTGGTCGAATGCGCAACGAACGCTAGGATTCATGTCATGGGGACACAAGTAATGGATTGGCAACACTGCCTTTGCTGAATTCGCATCAATGAAAGCCGACCCACAAGACGTCATGGTGTTCGCGACCGTCGTCCGAACTCACGGGTTCAGTGCCGCCGCGCGTGAACTCGATCTTCCGCCTTCCGCAGTGAGTCGTCGCGTGAAGCGTCTCGAAGAGCAACTCGGGACCAAGTTGCTCCATCGAACAACGCGTCGCGTCGGGCTGACCGCAGCCGGACGCATCTACTACGAGCGCATCGCGCGCGTTCCACGGTTGTTGGTTGAAGCCGAGCGCGCACTTGAAACCACCTCTGCGACTCCGCGCGGAACACTACGCATTGCCGTGCCGCCCGAAGACAACGGAATCTTGTGGTCTACGCTGCGCGGTTTTGTCGCACGCTATCCGGAGGTCGATCTCGAGTTGCACCATTCACTTGAGTACATCGACCTGATCGAAAAAGAGATGGACGTTGCGTTGCGTGGAGGGGCACCGCCGGACTCCGCCGATCTCGCAGCGCAACAGATTTGGGACTCGCGCATTCTTCTCGCAGCGAGCCCAGAGTACTTGGCGCTTCGTGGGACTCCGAAGACTGTCGAAGAACTCAACGACCACGATGGTGTCTGTATGGATGGATGGGCGCCCAACGCGTTGCGCCGCGTGACAGGAGATCGCGGGCCAGTGCGCGTGAAAATGCACAACCGTGTGCGCGCCAATAGTCTGGAGACTGCTCGGCTCGCCGCGTTGGATGGATACGGCATCGCACCCTTGCTCGAGTTGACCTGTCAGACAGATCTCGACAGCGGTGCGCTGGTGGAAGTGTTGAAGGGAGCCTTGCCGATGTCCGCGAAGGGATGGGTGGTCTACCCAGTCGCGCGCGAACGCTCCGTCGCAGCTCAAGCGTTGATCGACTACCTCGTCGACAACCGAGACATCTAGGCTTTGATGTTGATTGTCCGTCCTCGATAGGGGTCCGCAGGGAGTCGAGGCGCGCTTTGCGTCGCGGCTTCGATCAGTTTGATCGCAGCCTCTCCCTTCACCTCGGCTTGGTTTTTGGCCTTGGAGAGCAGTGCGGCTTCGATCTGCATTCCCGTGGAAAGCGCGGAGACGTCCATGAACGCGTATTCGGACGTCCCTGCAAAAACTTGAGCGGCTAAACGCGGTGTTCGTGTGACGACACGTCTGTGCGCGAACTGTTGCCGAGCCAAAACGACAGGATCGATGCGACGACGAAACCGACCGCGAGTGAGGTGGTGAAGATCTGAAGTGCGTGCTGAGGCCACCAGATGATGCACACCCCACCGATGGTGAGAATCGCGGACAACGCGTACACCCAGCGAAACAACGTCAGGCCTCCGACGGCGCTCACCGCAGCAATCGCAAAGATGTCTCGTGTCAGAGCGTGGGCTGGATCGAAGTTGCCCCAGAGGTCGGCGATACGAGGGATGAACATCGCGGCCGTACCGAAGATCACCGTTCCGATCGCCCGTTTACTAAACGCGTTTCGAAAGACGTGTTCACGAACGAGGAACGGACCGATGCACACGCAGACACCCAAGATACACACGTGCAGAACCAAGAGTTCCGCCGTTGCGGGTTGATGGTCTTCCCACGATAGCCACGCGAGGATCACGCAGAAGATCGCCACCATGGCTAATCCAATGCGACGCCACCGGTCTCCGATGGTCGGGTCGTGTTCGCGCGCCACGCGTTCGAACTCGGCGGCTTGCTCGCGCCGTTCTTCCAACAGGGTCTCGAGCTGAGAGAGTCCTGCTTCGGCACGCGCGTTGTTCGCCCAGCTCTTGAGGGCTTGCTCGAAGCCAAACCGAGCTTCGGCGGCAAGACGATCCGCTTCGCGACGCGTCTCTCGGTACTGCGTTCCATCGAGAAGTGCTTGAAGCTGGTTGAGACGCTCCCACGCTTCATCCGTCAACCGTGCCGACGCTCGGTGTTCGCTGTGACTTGCCAGCGCATCGCGAAACTCCAGCGCGCTTCGCGGTCGTTTCGCAGGATCGAGACTGCAGGAGCGATTGGCCAGAGCCCCCAAGTCGACGGGCGTGTTGTCGTCATAGTCAAAAGGCTCAGACGCCATCGCGAGATGAATCGCCGCGAGCGCAGTCGGTGCTTCGTGTCGTTGTTCGCCGGTCAGAATTTCGTGCAACACCGCACCCAACAAGTACACGTCTGTCCGCGCATCGATGGGACCACGCTTCGCCATCTCGGGCGCCATGTATCCCGCGGTTCCACACAGGCGCTGGTCGTCTTCGTTTCCGATGCGTCCGGCGATGCCCCAGTCCGCCACGTACACATCGCCGAAGCGCCCGATCAGAACGTTTTCGGGCTTCACATCGCGATGAACGATCCCGCGACTGTGCGCGAAGTGAACCGCATTGCAGACTTGAGTAAGGATCTGCAGATGACCGGGCAGTCGATCGTTGGGGTCGCCGTCCCATCCTTCCCAACCCTCGTGGTAGGGGTCTTCGAGAAGGGTGTCCCAGCTCACGCCCTCGATGCGTTTCATGACGAGCGTTGGGCGCTTCGATTGGTCCAAGCCGAGTGCGTGCACCGGCACGATCGCTGGATGCTCAAGGCGTCCGGTGACGACGCCTTCGAAAAGCAACGCGTCGTGGATCGCTTTGGGCGCTTTGTCCTTTGCTGTCTTGACGGCGACTTGACGATCCAACGAGTGTTGCCGCGCCAAAAACACTCGGCCCATCCCGCCTTCGCCAAGAAGCTCGCGAACTTCGAGATCCGCGCCCTCCCCAGACTCTTCGCCCGGAAGATCGAGCACGACCGCGGGCAGGTCGCGACTCGTTCGCGGAAGGATCATCGTCTGCGCGTCGATGAAGTCGACCTGCGTGTCGTCCGAGAGTGGTCGGATCGTTGCGTGAATTCCGTGGTTGGTTGCTCCCAACGCTTCGAGCTGTGCAACCAGGTCCGAGTCCCCCATGTGCAACGAAGCATACGCGCGAACGCACCCACTCTTCACTACGCTCGGTGCGCGGATCCGCTTGGCGCGGAACTTCGTGCGTAACGCGCGGCTCCGTGTGGCATTGAAGGGGAGTGCTTGCCCAGTCGACCCTGATCGTTGCGTCGTCGATCGCGCTCTACGCGCTGATCTCGAAGCGACTTGATCGGGCGTGGATCACCGCACCGATGGTGTTCGTCGCACTTGGTTTGCTGCTGGGTCCGGGATTGGGTGTGCTCGACATGGGGATGAGCCACGAGCCGGTTCATCTGCTGGCGGAGCTGACGTTGGTGCTCGTTCTCTTTGCCGATGCGTCACGGATCGATCTTCGAGAGCTGCGCGCGAATGCAAGTCTGCCCTTTCGGCTCTTGGCGTTCGGGATGCCGTTGACGATCGGACTGGGCACCCTTGCCGCGAAGTTTCTGGTTGACGAGTTGACTTGGCTTGAAGCCGCGACGCTGGGTGCCTTGCTTGCACCGACCGATGCAGCATTGGGTCAGGCGGTTGTGTCGAGTCCGCATGTTCCAGCGCGCATTCGACAAGCGCTGAACGTTGAGAGTGGACTCAACGATGGGATCGCGCTTCCGGCGGTGGTCATCTTCGCTTGTTTTGCGTCGCTGGGCGTGGATGCGCGAACTGCGGGGGACTGGACACTCTTCGTGGCGAAGCAAGTGATCCTCGGTCCGCTTGCTGGCATCGCGATTGGTGTCGTGGGCGGCAAACTCATGAACAAGGCGTGTGTCCTGGGCTGGATGTCGCCGAGCATGGAACGCGTTGGGGGACTCGCGTTGGCGCTCGCAAGCTGGGCGTTGGCGGAGTCGCTGCACGGCAACGGCTTCATCGCAGCGTTTGTCGCCGGGATGACGTTTGGGGCGGTTGCGCGCGAACACGCACACCACATTCACGAGTTTCTGGAGGCCGAGGGCGAGATGCTCATGGTGCTCGTGTTCTTGATGTTTGGTGCGAGTTTGCTGTGGCCCGCGCTAAACACGGCAACCACAGCGATCTGGATTTACGCCGTGTTGAGCCTGACGTTGATCCGCATGGTTCCGGTCGCCCTTTCTCTTGTGGGAAGTGGCTCGTCGATGTCGACCATGGTTTTCGTCGGGTGGTTTGGGCCGCGAGGGTTGGCAACCGTGCTCTTTGGTTTACTCGTGGTGTCTGACGCGAACATGCCGCACGGCGAACTCGTCGAGAGCATCGCTTTCGTCGTGGCCGGATTGAGTGTGCTCGCGCATGGGTTGAGCGCGCTGCCTGGTTCGCGCTTGTATGGGCGCGCTAACGCACCAGCCGAGAACTCGGAATCAGCTGACGGTTGAGTGACTCTCGTAACCCTGAACCGTTGAGTTGGCACATGCTGACCATTTCGCCGTTCACGGGAAGTCGGAATACGCATGAGTCCAGTCGCTCGCGCCCGATCGGGGTGTCGAGTTGATCGCTCGACATGAAGTCGTGCGCGACGAAGACGAAGGGTCGAACGCTGGCTTCGCCGCGTGCTGCAGAGCGAACAAACATCGGCAGCCAGCTCAGCTCGGGCGCGAGTCGGTACAGTGAGTACAGCGGAAAAGTCAGCGCGTACTGCGGCGAGCGTGCGAACAATCCAAGCAGACGACCCACGATTTGAGTTCGAGAACAACCGTCGAGGTAGAGGTGTCGGAGCGCACCACCGACGAGATGATCGACGAAACGAGCGTCGACAGACGAGCCTGTTCGAGCAACCTCCAGCACCTCGATGCGCGTTCCAAAGCGAACGACAAACGCCAGACACAACCGATTGCACTGCGGATGTCCCATGCGAAACGTATGCGGCGAGAGTGGTTTGCCAGCGCCACGTTCGACCTCGCTCCACACGGTGCCGGCGCGTGTTGCGCGCTCGCGCGTTCGGCCCACTTCTGCCGTGGGCTGAAGGCTAAGCATGCGAAACGCGTCCGCATTGCGAAGCGTCCATCGGACAACTTCAGCGACATCGGCATGGTTGTCAGCGGTCACCGTCATGGTGTGCGCGGCGACGAGAGGGCGTCCAGTGCGCCTCCGCGTGGTCCGGATGAGTTCCGCGAGTTGGTCACGCACAGTGTGCAGCTCGTGCTCACGGGTTGGCCGGGCGTGTCCGTCTCGACCACGCTGCGTCGTGTCGACGTGCAGTCCGATTTTGTAGAGACCGGCTGCAACGAGATGTTCGAGATACGAGGGATCGCGGAGGAACGTTTGACCGTGGCTCATCACCATTGGATCGAGCTGCAGCGAGAGGGCGTGACGAACGATCCGTGCCAGCGCTTCGCGTGGAAGCAGTGTGACTTCACCGCTGGTGATTTGGACGTTTGCTCCAGGACCCATTGCTCGCCGGACCGTTGCGAGTTGTTCTGCAACGGCAGCAAACGGAAGCGGTTCGGTTCTGTTCGCAGCTCCGCTCAAGTAACAAGCCGTGCACCCGAAGTCGCAAGCTTCATGAATGGAGTGCGTTGCTGCGCATCCTGCAGTGCCAACGCCAAACCACTGATGGCGAAGCTCTCGTACCCATGTTGGCGGGCGTGTGCGAGCAGCGGCGCGCGCAGGCTCTCGTTCCCGGTAGCCACCGAGATGCCACGCTTCCTTCGCGATTGCGATGGTCGAACGCAGCACGTGACCAGAATAGCGCATCAAGCCTCGCGTTCCGCGGATGCCTCTTCTGCAGGCTCGACAACAACCTCTTCGTCGCTCTTGACGCGTACGCGTGGTTGCGCGCGGCGGATCGAGTCGAACACACCGGCTTCCATTTCGGCGACAAGTGACTTCGCCGTAGGCGTATCCATGTAGTTCCGAATCAGATGAACGGCGCCGTTGTGCTCGACAATCTCGACCCGCACGAGTGGTTGCTGATTGCCATCTGCAGGGACCTCGACAAGTCGGATTTGTTGGATCGCCGACCGACGGATCAACTTCGTCGTTGAGGTGCGAATCAGAAAGCGTTCGCGCACTGCGACAACGTCGCCCTCAATGTCGATCGTGATTCCACTCGCGAGCTCCCACGCAAAGAGCAGCAGCAGCAGCACGCAAAACGCATCGACCATCCACAGCCCGCTTGGGTCTTTCGCCAGTGCATGAAGCAAGATTGGAGCTGCAATGAGCGCGATTGCCCATCGACCGAGATTGCGCTTGGCATTCTGCGACACTTTGGTGCGAATGCGGCTTCGCGTGCTGGCTTTCTGAGACTCGCGGTATGTGGCTTTCGACTGTCCATGAGTTGTGGCGACGTCGAGACGTGGTGAGGGATCGGTCGTCGGTTCTCCCACGCGGCCGCGCCAAACTTGTCGTGCGCGTCGCACTTCCGCGTCGATGGATTCCGGTGGTGCACCGAGCTCCAAGAGCTTGGTTCGAATCTCGTGCATCCGTTCCGACGCTGTGGACAGCTCCGTGAACGCGAAGTCCATGAGAACAGTGGCCAGTCGCAGGTCCTCGGTGTTTGCCGGCCGCCCGCCGACCGTCACCTCCTTGCACTGCGTGCATCGACGAGCCCCCGGCCACAACAGCCTGCTCTTCGATGAACCACATTGCGGACATCGCTCACCCACCGCATTCGATTGTACCGTTTGGAAGTGGAGTGGGAGACGACGATTCGGATCGGATTCGTTCGATCAAGGTTGCGCCATAGCGCGTTTGTGTTCGACGAGTAGACAGCGATCCTGGACGACGCGTATGCCGGCGCGTGCGAGTTGCTCCGCAACCTCGTCGTTTCGGATTCCGAGTTGCATCCAAACGACTGCCGGCTTCAGGGTGAGAAGTGCATCCAGGTGTTGGGGGATGTCTTCGGCGCGTCGAAACACATCCACGATGTCGACGTGCCCAACAGTCGTAAGATCGCGAACCACGGGCAGACCCAGAATCTCCGTCACCTCTGGGTAGTAGGTCGGTACGGGGACCACCTCGACGTTCTGTTCACTCAAGTACTTCGGCACGTAGTGCGCCGGCTGAGAGGCTCGGCTCTCAGGCTTGATCCCGAGTACCGCAACACGTCGTGCTCTGCGTGCAATCTCGACAGTCGCGTCGTCGTCGGTGATGAGGTTTGCCTGCCAGTCCATGGCTCGACTTTACGCTTCTTCATGTGCGCACGCTTGCTTCCGATGCGCCGCACCCGCACGCTTGCACCCGTGAGCGACACCACTCCGATGGAGAGCACCGAGGAGGGTCGCGCGTTTCTCCAACGACGCGTTCGTGGTGCGGCAGCGTTCGGAGCCTGGGTCGGTCTGAGCTTCCTGATCTACCGAACCATCATGGCGTTCGTGGCGAACCACATGCAGGAGTTCACACATCCATCGTTCCTGTCTCATGCGACGGGGATGTTGTGTCTCGCGTTCACCTGGGCGGTATGCCGAACGGGCAAGCGATCCGTGAGCGTGATTCGGCACTCCGAGACGTTCGGATTTCTCGGCACGGCTGTCGCGTACTCGGCGATGACCCTGCACATCACACCCTACGAGATGCCGCACTACATCGTGCTGCTGTCACTCCAGGGTGTGTTCGTCGCGCGAGCGATCTACGTCCCGTCGACGGCCCGTCGTGCACTGACGCTGACGATCGCTGCCGGCATTCCTGTCTTGATCGTGACGTACTTGATGTACCGGAACCACGACTTCACCTATACCGACGATCCGTACCTAACGGGACGACCCTCGGACAGTGTTGCACTGACCATTGTGGGTTTTGCGACTGCGTTTTGGACCGTGTGCGTGGTGCTGTGTTGGGGCGCGTCCAAAGTGATCTACGGATTGCGGAAGAACGTGCGCGACGCGAAACGATTGGGGCAGTACGAACTGCTCGAGAAGATCGGTGAGGGTGGAATGGGCGCTGTCTATCGTGCGAGACACGCGATGCTGCGTCGTCCCACCGCGGTAAAGCTGCTGCCGCTTGAGAAAGCTGGCGAGAAGAGCATCAAGCGTTTTGAGCGCGAGGTGCAGGAAACGGCCCGACTCACGCATCCAAACACGATTCGGATCTTCGACTACGGCCGAACGCCCGACGGAGTCTTCTACTACGTCATGGAGCTACTTGAAGGCGCGACGCTCGAAGACATTGTGGCCGTGGATGGCCCTCAGCCCGCGGCACGCGTCGCGTACGTCCTTGAACAAGCGTGTCGTGCGCTTGGGGAAGCCCACGACGCAGGTTTGGTCCATCGCGATATCAAGCCATCCAACATCATGGTGGTTGAGCGCGGTGGCGAACACGACGTTGCGAAGGTGTTGGATTTCGGTTTGGTCAAGGACATGAATCCCGGGGACACGCCATCGATGAGCATGGTTGGGACCATTGCGGGAACGCCGCAGTACATGCCTCCGGAAGCGATCACGACTCCGGAATCCGTTGACGCGCGCAGCGATATCTACGCGCTGGGAGCCGTTGCCTACTATCTACTGGTTGGTGAAAACGTCTTTGCCGGAAAGAACGTTGTGGAGGTTTGCAGCCAACATCTTCACTCCGAGCCTGTTCCCGTCGACGTGCGCGCGCCGGATGTGCCTCGCGAACTCGCGGACGTCGTGATGCAGTGTTTGGCGAAGTCCCCGGACGATCGACCCGCGCATGCGAAAGACATCGCGCGTGCGGTTCGAGCACTCGCGACGCAGTGGACGGACGCCGATGCAGAGCGCTGGTGGGCAGAGTCTGGAGCCGAGGTGCAGGCTCAGAGCGCAGCGGAGACTGCGAGTGGGCGAACCTTGGAAGTCGATCTCACTCGGCGTGCAGCGATGCCATGAGAGTTGTGTTGTTGATGATTTCTTTGCTTGGCTGCGACCTCGCACATTCCGCAGAGCGACAGGCGTGTCGAGAGGCTGTTGGCGATCCTGTTGCGTGTCGCGCACTCACACGCGAGTGCTATTCCGAGGGAGGGCCGTACTGCGCAGCGCGACCGGGCGAAAGCTGCAACACGGACTTCTGCATTCCGCGCGACGGGCGCTGCCAGGAAGAAATCGCCACGATTGCGGGCGACCGCGCATGCCGTGGGTGCGAGCTAAAACAGGATGCTCCGCACCGATGTACACCGCGAAACCTCTGCAATGGGGTGCTCTGCCCTTAAGAGTTGGCGTCCTGCGCCCGAATGATGGGGCGAATGCTCCCTCCTCGCGCCTACAGCAACGAGTCTTGTCAGGCGACTGTTCAAAACGAACGGCGAGGAGCGTTTCTGCTGACAGTCCAAGGTCGGTACACCCAAGACATTGCCGAACAGGTCGTGATCGTGATGAACGAGCTACTCGTTCAGCGACCGTTGGCGATGTTCGCCGATTTCTCCGAACTCGAGTCGTACGACAGCGCGTCGCGAATGCTGATGACCGAGTGGTGCGTGAAGCACCGTCATGACATCGCTGAGCTGCACGCGTTCACACGTAGTGGGATTGTGCGCATGGGTGTAGCAACCGCTGCGATGACGATGAGCCTCGTAGGCTTACGTTTGGTCTCGCACAGCAGTGTGATGGCGTTCCGGAGCCAGTATCGAAGTGTGCTTGCAGCCTAGGCGGGAGGAGGCGCCGCCACTTTGGGTCGCGCGATTGCGCCAATGATCAGGCCGATGCTGGACGCAATGAGCGTGACGAAGAAGTTGATCACGCCGAAGAACGCGCCGCCGATTCCACCGACGACTTCTGCTGCATGGTTGACCGTGTCTGCGGCATTCTCAGCGGTTGCGTTGTGCGAGAGGTGAGCAGCCGAGGCCGCCAAAGAGGTGGCGTGGCTTGCCATCTTCATGGTGACGAAGAACACGATGACGGCGCACAGAATCGAGCCAAGAAACCAAATGCCGAACGCGGCAAGCTTGCTGCTTTGGGTGAGCCACGTCGAAAGAAACGCGCCTACGATGAACACCAGCGCGTTGATGATCCAACTCCCGCCGAACGTGGCTGCGGCCGTGCCCGCGACCACGACGAGGGCGGCTCCCATGATGGACCAGGCGTGTTTCGCAGGAACCGTTCCGGGCTTCATGCGACCACCTAGCCGCAAAACGCTGACTCATGCAACGTCGCAAGGCTTGCGTGTAGTTCCTAGAGTCTTTCCTTGGCCGTCCGAATGAACCAGGTGAGACTATGCGTATGAGCCCGTTCGAGCAGCGAAGACACCTACGGAGAAACCTGCGCCTCAACTCCGCGCTCGGATCCTTCTCATCGATGACGAACCAGGGATTCTGCGGGCGTATGCACGAATGTTGTCACGTGATCTCGATGTCGTAACCGCCGGTTCTGGGCGCGAAGCGTTGGATCGGATTGAGGGCGATAAGCGGTTCGACGCGGTGGTGTGCGACCTCATGATGCCGATCATGGACGGGCCGGCGTTTTACACGCAGTTGAAAACCGTGGCTCCGGGACTTGTGCGCCGCGTTGTGTTTTGCAGTGGGGGCGCGTTCACAGCCGAAGCACGCGCGTTCATCAAAGACGCGGACGTACCGGTGGTCAGCAAGCCCATCGATCGGAACGATCTCCTTACGACAATCCAGGAGCTGACGGAGAGCTAGCGCACGATACGCAAGAGCTCGACATCAAAGACGAGCATGCCTGCGGGTCGACCTGGTTGTCCGCCGTATGCCAAATCCTCCGGAATCCAAAGGCGCCGTGTCTCACCTTCGACCATCAGCTGAAGCCCTTCAGTCCATCCGGCGATCACCGCGTTGAGAGGAAACTGCGAAGGTTCACCGCGCACGACCGACGAGTCGAACATGGCGCCGTCGGTGGTCCAACCGGTGTAGTGGACTTCGACGGTGTCGGTCGCACTCGGGTTCGTTGTTCCAGTGCCGCTCGTGATGACTTTTGAAGCGAGGCCCGATGCGGTGGTTTGAGCATCGCTTGGCGGCGCGGCGACATCGGGTGGTGCGGGAATGTCTTCGGCGGATCCGCCAGAACAACCCACGAGCGCGAAGACGAGCAACATGGAACGCATCCGCGAACGATGGCACATCACGAGAGCTGTGACTTGAGGTATTTGATGAGTGAAAAGGGCGTCGGGAACTCCATGAGTTTGTCGGGGTAGGCGAGCACCCAACCGTTGTCCTGCGACCACATCGCAACGTGTTTGGGCGGATACTCCCATTCGACCGTGTAGCACTCGTCCGCATGCTCGAGCAGTGCGAAGAAGCCATCGGGAAAACTCGCGCCCTCCATCGCGATCAGGAATTCGGAGCGATCGTAGAACTCCTCCTCCGGTGCGGAGGGTGCCAGCAAGACGTGGAGGAAGTGCGCAAAGAGCTCATTGTCCGGGCTGGTGGAGTCGAACATCGCGAACTCACGCGACACCGTCTGGAACAAGTCCCATTGCTCGTGGATCAGGAGTTCCCAGTCATCGGGGTAGTTGTTCAACTCGGCGACCAGATCATCCTGGAACAAACTTTCGTGACGCGAGAGTTCGCGATACGCGGCGTCGATGCGCTCGAGAAACTCCGCAGGAGTCATCAGTCAAAGTCTAGGTCCGCAAACGCTACTGCGTTGGGGCCTTGGTCTAAGTCGATGTGCAGAACCGGGTCTGTGCAGTCCGCAATGCGCAGCGTGATTCGAGTGGGTTCGTCTGCGTCGCCGTCGTAGATCTCGAACGATTCGTAGGCAGGGTCTTCGCGATCGAGCCCGTAGAAACCAGGGCCGCAGTAGAGTTCATCGAACATCTCTTCCGAGCCGGCATTGACCGTATGACTGGTCCACATCACCGAGTCGACGAGGTCTTCGCCTCGGGTCACGCGTAGAACCAACACCTTGCTGAGCACTTCGCGAATATCGACCAAGGTGCTGTGTTTGCGGAGCCACTCCTCGACGGGACCGCGCTCGGCCGTGTGAAAGCCACCGCAAAACGCACCGTAGATGCGGCCTCCTTGTGGGACATCCTCTGGACGCACGCGTTCGGCAAACCGGTGGCTCGCAGCGGCCGCACTTGCAACGAGCATTGCCGTGTCGAGTCCTTCATCAACGTGTTCAATATCAGGCTCTGGGATTTCGCCGAAGAGTTCATCGACTAGTTTGGAGTGGCTCCGCCCGGCCCAGAACAAGCGCTGTCGTACTAGCGACGTGTCGGGAACTCGCCACGTCAGCTCTTGTGGAACATCGTTGAGGTCGTAGACGAGCAGCGTTTCAGTCACGGCGTGGAGCGTACCCGAAGATCAGATGTGGCGATGACGTGCACTATCGTGACCGGCTTTCTTCAGATGATTTTCTTGGGAACGTGTGACGAGACTTGCTGTCGTACGGCCATGCGAACGCTTGCGCTATTGATGATGTTGTCCGCGAGTTCTGTGGTTTGTGCTCAAGTGCGATTGCAGGTGATGCCACCCGTTGCAGAGCCGGAGGAGCACTCGACGCTGGCACGTCGCTTTCTGCTGCGAACGCGACCGGCCGTACAGCGCTGTTTTGAGCAACACGAAGGCGTCGGACAAGGAGTGCTCGAGCTGCAGCTTGATCTGCGGGCGAGTCGCGTTGCGCGGATCGTGGTGGTCTCCGAAGACGAGAACTTGCTCGCCACTCAGCGCAACTGCGTGGTCGAAACCTTGCGGCGTGTACAGCGGTTCTCGCCGGCCATTCGACGCGTACGTGTGAGGTTGCGATACGAGTATCCGGATCCACCGCCGCAGGTCGCACGTGCTCTAGCGGCACAACACAATGCGCGTTTGCGGGGACGCTGTCTGTTGGACGCTGCGAACGAGTTGCGGGCGGCCGCGAGAGCAGTCCGCGATCGACGAGGTCGTGCGCGGGCTCGCGCACTTCGGCGTTTGCTGGAGGCCGAGCAATTGTTGGCGCAATGCGAAGGGTTCGGGTTGGGTCTCGAGGTGGATCCTCAGAACCTGTTGAACCGGCAGATTCCTCCAGGTTTTCCAGGATGTCCTGGTTGCTTGGGGCAAGGCGCTGGTTTGCTGCGCAAGCAGTGACGCGTACCATCGCGGGATGCTGATTCGTATCGCACGTCGATTCCGCGGTCCCGACAACTCCGGCAACGGCGGATACTCGTGTGGTCGGATCGCGGGTGAGATTCGATCGGCGAAAGTGACGCTTCGTTCACCGCCGCCTTTGGATACAGATCTGACCATCGACGAAGTGGAGGGAACGGTCCGCGCGATGCACGGCGACACGTTGGTCGGTGAAGCGGTGGCGCAGGAGCTATCGCTCGATGCTCCTGACGCAGTGGACTTTGATCTCGCGCGTGACGCACGAGAGCGTTTCAAAGCGAAAACCGAACACATCTACCCAGAGTGTTTCGTTTGTGGGATCTCGCGCGAGCCGGGGGACGGTTTGGACATCCACCCTGGCTCGATTGAGGGGACATCGGTTGTTGCGTGTGACTGGACTCCACACGCGTCGTTGCCGACGCAACAAGGCCGCATTGCTCCCGAAGTCGTGTGGTCTGCGTTGGACTGCCCTTCGTACTTTGGTGCCGCGTCGTTCGAGAAACCGGTGCTCTTAGGCCGTCTCGAAGGCGACGTGCGCGATACTCCCGAACCTGATGAACCGTGTGTTGTGATGGGTTGGGGCATCACGCGTGAGGGTCGAAAAATCATCGCGGGCTCGGCGCTTTATGGTTCGGACCAGCGCTTGTTAGGCGTCGCACGTGCGACCTGGATCGAGCTGCGTTAGCGACGAAGTGCGAAGTCCAACAGCGTTTCCGCAGCATCGACTTCGTCGTGGCCCGCCATGTCGATACTCATGCGCTACACCATCGGACAGGTGTGGAGGGGCTGGTCCAAGGACTCCACCCAACGCGAGAACGTGTCGGGGTCGACCAGTTCCTTTTCCGGATACACGCCCATGACGCCGGTGACCCACACATTTGGATCGCAGATCTTTTCAAAGGGCACGCGGCTCCAACCGGACTCTTCGTCCTCGCACCACACGGATTGACAAGCTGCACACCAATTCCAACTGGTGCTGATCCAAAGGTGATCTTCCGAGATCAAGAAGCACTTGAGGCCGGTCTTGTCGTCGGCGCAGCTACAAACCATCGACAAAACAAGCGTAAGGGAATCCCCCTGTGTGTGCGATAGCCAGCTCTGCGTATCCTGAAGTCATGCGGTGGGCTTGTTTGGTTTTGTTGTTCGCGTGTGGCTCGATTGACTTGGGAGACTCGTCCCCGGTGGCGGATCCCTTGATCGATGAGGACTTCTTTTATTGTCGGATCATGCCCGAGGTGATCGTCGCGCATGGCTGTTCCACAGGGATGGGAAGTTCGTGTCACGCGACAACATCTGCGCTCTACCTCGACCCGATCGCAGAGACGGAAGTTCCGCCGACATGCGATGGAAACGTACTGGTTGGAGCAGCTCCCGAGTCTTGGGAACGCAACTTCGAGAATGTTCGTTTCACCCTCCGCAGTGATGCGTACTCGAGCCCGTTCCTGCTGCGTCCCATCGGCGTGATGAGTCATCGACCGACGGTGTTTCCCGATGGGTCTCCAGAAGCCGACCTGATCGTGGAATGGCTCGACCAAGCTCGATGAGCGAGACGATCTAGATGAGTGAGACGATTTGCTCGAGGTTGAGTCCAGCCGGATACGCGTAGCTGGTGAAGGAACCCAGCCCGTAGATCACAACCCCGAACGATGCACTTGATGTGAGCGAGTGAATGCCGCCTTCGACCGGTGCGATGCCAACTTCGCGTCCGCCCACCGTTTGCCACGTTGCGGACACGCTCGCTCCGTCGAGTTGAATGTCGACGCCGGGCTGGCGTGTGAGCAGAAGGAACGATTGCCCGTTTGTCCCTGCGTTGTATGAACTCGGTGCAGCGAAGTTGTAGTCGCTGCGCCACTGTTCGCTGGGAACCAACACCGTCATCGCGGGATCACCACGCATCGCTTCGGGCATCGTGTAGTTCTGACCCAGAAGGTACTGCGTGACTTGAATCGCCTTGTCTGCGGTTACTTCGAAGGGACCGTCCGCCAAGAACTCGACCCATTGACGACCGCTCAGACTTGACGATGCAAACCCACCCTGTGGCGGGTTGACGTTGACGTTGGTGTTGTCGAACGCCGCAGTGATCCGAACGAGATTTTGTCGCGCCGTGGGAGCATCGATCATGGGTGTGCTGACGAACGACGTTCCCCACGTTTGAATGGGCGCGAGCTGCACTTCGAGGTGATCACATGCTTCGCTGGTGTACGGCACGTACGCGCATGAGTGTCCGCCGAATGCTGCGATCGGTCGGTTCGCGATGACGCGTGTGCCCGTCAGGTCGTGATCCACCTCTTGGCATGTGTCGAAGAAGCTCTCACCGATCACTCCGCCTTCGACGACGCTGTTGTAGCCCGGTCGACCGGGAGCGCAGTCGGGCGGAACAGCCGCAGCAACGTGCGCAACCTCGCCTTGTTGAAGTGTGAAGGCGATTGAGCTTCCGCGCGTTGCGGCCGGCCAACGGCCTCCTCGATCGGCCGCAATGTTGCCGGAGAGGAACATCTCCACGTTGGTGGGCTCGGGAGAAATGCCGACGACTGCGATGTAGCCCGGTGTTTTGAGAGTGTTGGACGTCGGAACGATTCCGCCGCGCATGCCGGTGGTGCGGCTTAGTGGGACGTAGCTGGCGCCGACGTAATCCCCTGTGAGGACGTGTGATGGAAGAAGCAGTGTGGCGTCGTTGGTGAAACTGAACGTGCCGGAGACGTTGTACTCAAACGGGCTGAACTGCGAGACCGTGACCGGAAGATCGGACGTCAGTCGGTAGGTTCCGTCTGCGACGACGATGCCTGCCCAGTCGTTGGTCGGTAGCCCGAAGGATTGTCCATCGACCCAGGGGAGTGGGATTTCGGACACGCCGTTTGCGGGAACACTGACCGTGGAGACCGATGCACCACCGCGGGTGACCTCGACGTTGGCGGGGTTTGCGTTGGGGTTGGAGACGACGATGCGGAAGTCGAAGAGCGAGCTGTCCAGCTCGGCGATGTTGGCGAGCGGTGTCGGCCAGTATTCGCAGCCGATGTTGGAGCGCGATGACTCCGCTTCGCCGCATGCGTCTGCACAGAAGCCGCTGGCGCCGCAGACTGAGCCCCATTCTGTGCAGTTGCGACCGGTCGTCCAAGCGAGTCCGTTGGATGCGCAGACCATCGAGACATCGCCTTCGCATCGGCGAGTTCCAGGGCGGCAAAGCACGCAACGGAGTTCGGGATCGCACGCGTCGTCGCAGACCGTTTCGTTGATGCGCGATGCGCCGTCGTCGCCGCACTGGTAGTAGACGTTGCCGAGACAGTCGAATTCGCCGGGTGTGCAGCTAAACGGCACGTCCGAGGGAACAAACACGTCGGTGGCGGAGTCGAACGCTCCGTCGACACCCCCGCCATCGCGAGTGGGAGCGCGGTCGTCATCGCCGCATGCGAACAAGGCACACGACAAGAAAAGCACGAGGCAACGCATGACCCAGCGTATCCATCCTCAGCCGCGTGGACGTGATGTCGCGCACGGTGCGCAGCAGAGGAAAGGCGATGGCGGATCGGGTCGTGGACCCTATGCTTCGCGTATGCATCTCGCGCTGTATGCATACGATGCCTGTCCCCATTGTCAGCGGGTGTACTCGGCGATTGAGGCGTTGGGGATCGAGGTGGAGAAGCGTGATGTGCGCGTGGACCCCGAGCATCGGCGGGAGCTCGTGAAGGCTGTGGGTCGCGGAACCGTACCGGTGTTGCGGATTGAGGACGACGAAGGTGTTCGTTGGTTGCCGGAGTCGCGGGACATCGTGGCGTGGTTGTACGAGAGGTCGGGGAAGACGCCCCCGCGTGGTCCGGGGATGAATCGGATCGCGACGTTTGCGATGTGGGGACTGTTGGTCGTCGGGTTGTTTTTTCCCGAGTACCAGCTGCCAGTGTTTGCGACCGCGTTGGCGATTGGGGCGGGTCGTTCGATTTACAACGCGTGGACAACGAAGGCGTGGACCCATGTGGCGATTGCCGGGATGTTCCTGTTTGGAGTCGCGGCGATTGTGCTGCGGTTTATGGGCGTTGCGGATATTCCGTGGTGGTACGGAGCGTACGGGCTAGTTGCGATGTTGTTGCTTGGGTGGCTCGTAGTGCGAGTCCGACTTGCCCGAACAAAACGCTAGTACGACGGACGACCAAACCCGGTCGACGACGACCAAACCCAACCATCTGTTGTGGAAACCTGGGCTGTTGTGGTTTCGCGGGTGGGTCGGGGGTTGGTTTCTGGGCCTGGGTTTGTTCTTGCGCGTCGATGCGCGGTCCTTGGATGAAGCTCAACGAGCTTTCGCTCCTCTCGGGTCGCTCGAACTACTCACACGACACAAGGCGCCGTCCCGACTCTCGTCGACACGGCGCCTTTGGTCTTGTTCGAACTTCCGCTACGCGGCCACTGCGGGTGGGTCCGCTTGGCTCTCCACGCTTACACCAAACAGCACACGCATCTTCCACGTCCCCCATGGAAAGACACACTCCTCACCCGCACAGTACTTCTCGAGCGCACACCGATAGCTCTCACGAAACGCCTTCAGCATCGTCAACATCGCAATCCTTCTCGCCGGTCTCCCGGCAACTCGAGGATTGATCGCGCTTCGCTTCGCTCGCTTCCCTGGCCGATCCCAAATGCTCTGCCTCAAGATCCGCTTCATCCCTATCGGCCGTTTCGGACGCGGGATCGCTCGCAGCTCCCCATGCAACATCTCCATCAGTTCATCACGGTCCCAATGCGCCAAACTCGGCGGAACTTCGACTCGCATCTCAACCTGCTCCGGCAGGAGAGTTCGCTTCGAAGCACACGCGGGTCGACGCACTGTTACGACACGCTGACCCATATCCTCAGGCTTCGACATACAGCCCTGCCACTGCGTCCACTTGGCGACCAGGCCCGACGCCTTCGCATTACCCATGGTGTAGACAAGCTTTTCGATCACGCTTGTCTCGCTCGCGAGCAACGCGTTGCTTAGATCTACGGCACTTGGCTGACTCTTGTTCCAGACTCCATCTTCGATGTCGGGAAAGTGTCGACACAACAGGTTCGTGATCGTCTGATCCAAGAACTGATAGAAACGTGGCGCCTCGCCCCGCACGTCCGTGATGACGACGTGGAGGTGGTTGCTCATCAGGATCCACGCATGTACCTGCACCCCAGTTCGCGACGCTGCATACGCGAGCGCGTACAGAAAGATCTGCTTCACCACCGGATCGCCAGGTGGAAACCGAAAGTAGCGATGCAACGTGCGACGCGTGAGCAAGTACGTCACGCCTGGGATCACCATCCGTGCGGCCGGCATGGACAGTCATCGGACCCAGAATCACTCAGTTGCGTTCACTCGCAGAGAATCTCAGCGGCGATCGTGGTCTGAAACGAAAACGCAGAACCGTCGGTATGCCGCTCCGCAAAAAACACATGGAGCGGATAGGGCTGACCGACTTCGATCTCCAACTGCTCCGCCAACACGTCGAGCTCGATGAACGCTTCTTCCTGCGGATGCGTACCGCCCACGTCCATGGCGAGTCGTCGGTTAATGAACACCCAAAGGTCATCCTCACCAAAAAACCGAAACGTCTCTCCGCCTTCGTACACAAAGCGCGTAGACGCTTCGAGGGTGAAGTGGAAGTTGTGATCGCGTCCCTCGTTGCCCCAACCCTGGTCGTCGATGGGAAAGAACGCGAGGTCTTCGAAACTCGACACTCCACGTCGAACGGTCACCGGCAGCGCCAGATCAATCGGCACGTTGATCCCACGCACGTCGCGGTACCACTGGTCAAAGAGCATTCGTCCGTTCGTCGTACGTGTGCCGTCCCCACCCAAATACACAGGCTTGTCATCTGAACCAAGCATCGTTGCAACAAGTCCACGATCCGCTCCACCGGGTCCTTCGAAGTCCAAGTGCGAGTCGCTGAAGTCACGTACGCGGATGTTCAACTGACCCATCGTTCCGACTTCGGGAGCACTGCATGGCCCCCACACTCCAAGTGCACAGGTTTCGACTCCCTCCCCGCATGCACTCAGACACGCTCGCTCAGCAGTTGCGTCGCAAACACTCCAAAGTCCTTCGATGCACTCCTGGGTGCCTTCCCCACACGCGGTGCTGCAGGATCGTGACCCACTGTCGCAGCGCTCGACTTCAAGCGCCGAACGCGCACCACATCCCGCAAGGAGTACCAACAAGTACACGCGCACGAACACCGCTCGAGCAGGAAGCGTGCCGCGCCAAGTTGTGCCTAACCCACTCGAAGAAAGAGCGCGTCGCGTTCGTTTTGTTCGACGTGCGTGCTCTCACGTCCATCCGCGATCAGTACCGCGCGAAGCGGTGCCAAGTCCGTCTCAAAAAACGAAGTCAGGATCTGCAAGCACTCTTGAACGCGTGCAGACTCGCGTCGCGCGGCGGGCTTGTCCAACAACGCGACCGAAAGAGATCGCAGCACGCGCGGATCTCGCCCGGCAAAGTAGTCCTCGAGCTCATCGACGATCAGACGCGGGAGCTGCCGAAACCCACGCGTCGAGCTTCCCCGCCGTCGTGGCGCTTCAACGCGTTGTGCATGACCGAGGAAACCCACGATTTCGACGCATGCATCAAACGCCTCGCGCGTTCGTAGCCGTGAACGAAAGCAGCCGAACCAGGAGAGCTCCAATGCAAAGAACGCTTCAACATCTGCGGTGTAACAAAGCACCGTACAACGATCGACCGCGCCCACACCGATCGACGGGTAGAGAAAATCAAACTTCCCATCGACGTTGTGCTTTGGACGGAGCGTTCGAATCAGTTCGTTCTCGACGAGTAGCGCCTCGCGTTCCGAAGCGAGTTGTCGAATCTCCAGGCTCGTAGCGTCACGCACGATGGTCCGTTGCTTTCGATGGACCTTTCGACGCGTGGTGTTCCGATAGGTGGCAATGCGACGACGAAGGTTCTTCGCCTTCCCGACGTAAATCACGCGATCGTTGGTTCGAAAGAGGTAGACGCCCGCCGTGGTTGGGACGTTCGCGACGAAGTCCTTTCCAAACTTACGGTCGAACGTCGCCTTCACGAGACGACGCTCGCACCGTTGAGGAGCGTCGTCTAGTTTCGAGCATCAGCTGGCGAAGAGTGAGCCGCGGAGCGCTTCAACGAGCGAGTTCTCGGCCGACTTCGTGGGACACAACTGCAAAGACATTGTCAGAAAGTCCACGGCGTTCCACGCGTCGACGATCTTACCGGCACGCGTTTCAACGAACGCGATGCCCTCAAAGTCGACGGAGCAAGTTCCCTTCTTCTGCTTGCCGGTGACACGAAAACGAACTGCTGCGCGAGAACCCTCTTCGATGCAGTCCAGCACTTTGATTTGCAGATCTGTGAGGTGCTCGTGGAACTGGTCCCACATCGCCTCGTAAGCGTCGAGGTCGAGCGCCTTGTCGCGACCGGGTGCAAGCCCGTGCGCCTCCCCTTCAAAGAATGCTCGGATTCCTTCGCGTGTGGATTGGTTCCACACGACATCGAACCAATTGGTGACGACTTCGCGTGGGGACCACGCGGGATTCGCTTCAAGAGATACGGCTTTGGGTGTCGGTTGCATTGCGTGACGCTATCGCAACGAAGCTGCGTCTGTGCCGCCGAGTGAGGCGCCCGGCAAACGCGTCCGAATCGCACTGCTTCCACAAGGGCAAGCGTGGTCATTAATGACCACGCTCTCGATCGCACCGCGAACTAGTTGTACCAGTTACACATTCCGTCGACGCATCCGCACGTCGCGGCAGGCATGGTGCAGTCGCACGTCGAAATGATCTCTTCCGATGCGCACGTCTCGCCACCACAGCCGCTTGCCATGCAGTCCGAGTCTTCGGTGCATGTTCCCAAGCGGCGCGCACACGGACCCTCGAAAACGGTCCGTCCCGCATCCGGTTCACCGGCATCGGGTTCGGCTGCGTCGGGTTCGCCAGCGTCGGGCTCTGCAGCATCCTCGCCAGCATCACTCTCGCCAGCATCGCTTTCGCCCGCATCCATCTCAGGCTCGCCCGAGTCTTCGTCGCCAGCGTCGTCCTCGCCAGCATCCGTCTCGGGTTCACCGGTGTCTGTTCCAACATCAGCCAACCCGGTGTCCGGTGTTGCGTCGTCGTCTCCACACGCGACCAAGCCCACAAGAAGAATAAGCATCGAGAGTAAGCGCATGCCCGAAGCATACGCGATTTGGTAATGCTCGTCGGGTTCGTGCGACAGACCGCACAAGAGGAGTCGTGATGTCGGAATACACCCCGCCCAAAGTCTGGACCTGGGAACAAGAAAGCGGCGGACAGTTCGCCAATATCAACCGGCCGATTTCCGGTGCCACGCACGACAAAGCACTCCCGAAAGGCGAACACCCGTTCCAGCTCTATTCGTTGGCGACCCCCAACGGAGTGAAAGTCACGCTGATGTTCGAGGAACTCCTCGAAGGCGGACATGACGCGCAGTACGACGCGTGGCCGATCAACATCATGAAGGGTGACCAGTTCGGAAGTGACTTCGTCGCGATCAACCCGAACTCCAAGATCCCCGCGCTGCTTGATCACAGCGGCGACACTCCGATTCGCCTCTTCGAGTCCGGAGCGATTCTTCTGCACCTCGCTGAGAAGTTCGACGCGTTTCTTCCTCAAGCACAACGCACCGAAGCGTTGTCGTGGTTGTTCTGGCAAATGGGTGCGGCCCCATATCTCGGCGGTGGCTTTGGTCACTTCTACGCGTACGCGCCGACCAAACAGGAATATCCGATTAACCGTTTTGCCATGGAGACCAAGCGTCAGCTCGACGTGTTGGACAAGCAACTCGGTAAACACGAGTTCCTTTCCGGAAAGGAATACACCATCGCGGATATGGCGGTGTGGCCTTGGTACGGCGGGCTCGTGCTCGGCAAGCTGTACAACGCCGCGGAGTTCTTAGCCGTAGACGAATACAAAAACGTGCTGCGCTGGGCCAAGCAAATCGCTGCACGACCGGCCGCCAAACGGGGTCGTCTCGTGAACCGCACGTGGGGTGATGTTCAGCTTGCAGAACGTCATAGTGCGGCCGATTTCGAAGGCCTGACGCTCGAGTAGGAGAACGACATGAGCAAAGTTTGTGTGGTGGTTGGGGTCGGTCCTGGAAACGGTCGTGCGTTTGCCGAGCGATTCTCCAAGGAGGGCTACAAAGTGGCGTTGCTATCTCGTTCGACGAAGTACAGCGAAGAGCTCGCGTCACGTCTTGGTGAAGCGCGTGCGTACGCGTGCGATGTGACGGATCCCGAGGCGATTCGCACGACTTTCGAAGCGATCAAGAACGACCTCGGACCCGTGGATGTTCTGCTCTACAACGCGGGCTCGGGAGTGTTCGGTCCGATCGATCAAATCGACGATGCGCAGTTCGAGTTGGCGTGGCGCATCAACACGTTGGGTTTGCTGCAGGCGACGCGTGCAGTGATGGACGACATGACCGAACGTGGTGGCTCGATTCTCATTACCGGTGCAACGGCATCGCTTCGTGGAAAGCCCTTCACGACGGCATTTGCTTCTGCGAAAGCAGCTCAGAAGAGTTTGGCGGAGTCGCTGGCGCGGACGCTTTGGCCCAAGGGTGTTCACGTCGCGCTCGTGATCGTGGATGGTGTCGTGGACTTGCCGCGTAGCCGCGAAGGTAGCGACAAGCCCGACGACTTCTTCATCAAGCCGGATGACATCGCGCATACGATGTTTCATCTGGCGACTCAGCCGAAGAGCGCGTGGACCTTCCAGTTGGAAGTGCGCCCCTTCGGCGAGAACTGGTAGCGCTAGTCGCGTTCCAAACGCAGCACCACGCTTGCGGCCACGGCCGGTCCGTCCGGATGATCCTCGTCGCGAGCGGGGCAGGTCACGTTGACGACACCGATCACGAAGTCGGAATCGCTCGGTGTCCACATGCAGGAGCTGATCGTCTGATCAAAAGCCGTGTCGCGGTCGATGATCTCGACGAACACACCTGCGGTCAAAGCGCGTGCAGGAGCTGCATCGAGAACGACTTCGTCCATCCACGCGGGAGACTCGTCGTTGTCGATTGTCGATGAGGTTTCGCGGAGCTCATCGGCGCCATCGTTCGCTGTGAGTCGAACGTAGACATCGGGCAACCCGCCAAACAAGTCCCACGCACGGTCTTCCCAATCGCGTGTGGGCACCATGCCCTGTTCGATGAGAACATCCCAGCGCGACGCGCCGTCGACCATGCACATCGCAGATCCGCAGGTGAAGCTTGGTCCGCAATCCACGCACGCGCCGCCGGCGGTTCCGCACGCAGAACTTGAATCGCCTGCCAAGCACGTGTCACCGCTACAGCAGCCATCGCAGGTTTCAGCGCAGCTTGCTGCCACGCACATTCCGGCATCGCAGGTTCCATCGCCGCAGTCGGTGCACGCGGCTCCGGCAACACCGCACGCTGCGTCGTCGTCGCCCACACGGCACTCTCCCTCGGCGGTGCAGCATCCGGTGCACGTTGCTTCACAAGGTGGAACGCAGGCGCCGTCTTCGCAGGTTTCACCAGCTGCGCACGCACGACAGGTCAGGCCCGCGGAGCCGCAGCTCGTCACGTCGTTCCCATCCATACATGTATCGCCGTCACAGCAGCCGCGACAGGTGGATTCACAGTCGCTCGGCACGACGCAGGTCGCGTCGATGCAGAGTTCGCCCGCTGCGCAAACGATGCACGCGGAACCTCCTGAACCGCATGCAGCTTCCGCGGTGCCGGGTTCGCAACTCCCGTCGAGAGTGCAGCCCATGCAGGTCATCATTGAGTCTGTGCCGCCGTCGTCATCCGTCGTCACGTCGATCGTGGCGTCATCTGGCATCGCGTCGGATCCAGCATCCGGCGTAGGCGAGGGTGAACTGGTGCAGGCACCGACAAGAGTCACAAGAAAGAAGAGTCGATAGGTCATTGCAGCCTCCACGCGGAAGCTGGCAAGGCGCGGTGTTGTCAGCCACGAACACGCACTTGCACGCGTTGTCCGTCATTTTCAGAACGGTATACTCGCGGCAAGGGGGTCTGATGACACGCGCGCTTTGTCTATTGCTCTGCTTGCCCACGGTCGCTTTGGCAGACGTGATCGACGGTGACTACGAACCGCCGAGCTGTCCGCCGATGACGTGTCCACCCGGTAGCTCGGCATATTCTGGCGGACATGGAAGTTGTCCCGTCGGCTGTGTGCCTTTTCATCTCGAGTGCACCAGTGACGCGCAATGTGCATCGGAGTACATGGCGGGCTCGACGTGCGTGAACGTTCGCTTTTGTGTCGAGTCACGTTTTGCGGGTCGCTCGGGTGACGTCGACGTAGTGGTGGGCGAGGCAAATGCTCAGGGTGCATGTGAAACAGGAACACCAAGCATTGGACGTCGATGCACCGTTCCGCCGCCGCGTCCTGCGGCCCAGGAAGAAGAGTCAGGTTGCTCTGCAGCCGGCGGTTCAGGTTCCCTCTTCGCTGTTTTCGTGCTGCTTCTGATGCGACGAAAGAGCGACTCGCGTTAGCTGTGGAGTGTCCGCAGTGTAGTGAGCCGCTCGACCGAGCGATCCTTGCGCAAGACGGTCCGACGTGGATGTGCAAAGCGTGTTTTGCACGCACACCGATTCGCTGCCACTCGTGCGATGGACCGATGCACCGGATCCAACGTGAATGGTCTCCGCGCGCGGACGCAGGCATCGTCGCTTGTGCCAAGTGCGGAACCGGGATGCGCGTACGTGACGGGCAGCCCCACTGGCTTGATCAAGACGACGAGGCACGACGCGACGCGGTGCAAGCTGGCACGCGCCGACGTGTTTCAGAACCACCACCGCGCCCACCCGCGCTAGTCGAGGAGCCGACACCTGAACCGACCGAGCCGAAGGAGCCCGAAGCGGCGCAACTGTTTCGGCAACCCAAAGCGTTTGTACGAGAAGCGCGCGCCGTTCCTGCAGCACGTGCAGGGTTTCGCGACTCTGCGGAGCCGGACAAGGTGACCGAGATCGTGTGGCAGAGTACGACGAAGATCAAAGGCGACCCCGTGTCATACGTGGGGCTCGGGTTCCTCTTGGTTGTCGCGAGCGCGTTTGGTGCAGACAGGTTTGGTGGAGGCATCGTTTGGCCCGTTGTTGCGCTACTGCTGATGGCAACCTACGCGGTTTATCGTGAGCGGCATCGCGCAATGACCAAACACAAGGTGCGTGTTCGCGAGCACGAACTCGAGGTCGATGACGTTGTGGTTCCGCGCGTGCGTGTCGAGGAGGTCGTGGTGAAATCTGAACCCGGCGGACTGCATCGTGTTGTCCTGATGCCCGCCGATGTCGTCGTGGACGAGACGTCGCAGCTCGAACATGCGCGTTGGATCGAACGAGAACTGAAAAAGGAACTCGAAGCGACTAGCGAATAACGGGTCCTTCGACCCAGGCACTCAAACTCACGCGCTCGCCTTCCGTGACCGGCGTGACGTAGTGAGGAACAAATCCTGGGAAGAGCAGGCAGTCCCCACGATCGAGACGCGGGGAGCGGTGGCTGTTGCCAAACGTGAACGCGCCGCCTCGCCACTTCTTTCGATCGAGCAGTGGAATCACAGCAGTGATCTTGCTCGTATCAAGAAGTTCGTAGTCGTAGTCGGTGTGGGAGTCGGTATGCCCATCCACTTCGTACTTTTGAATGCGCATCATCTCGGCAAAACCGGCTAGCGCGAAACCCCAGACGTTGTTGTCAACGGCGGCTTGGCCAATGCGTTCATAAACCCACGGCGCTTCGTCGACAGGAAGTTCGGAGATGTGTACGTCGTGCGCGGCGATGCCGTCGTTGGAGTACTCGTATTCGTTCTCCGCCCACCGAACGAGCCTGTTGCACTCGCGCGCACTCAGCAGCCCACGCACGATTCGGTGCGAAGGGATCTTTCGCCCCTCGAGAGGAACGGGATAGAGAATCTTACGCGTATCCATGAGCCCCCCTTGTTCGCCCTACACGCCGATGTACATGCTCTGCGCTTCAGTGTCCAACTTCGCTTATGGTGGGCTGTGAGCGTTGAACGACTGATCGAGTTGCTGACGCACTCCGATCCAGACTGGCGTCGTCAAGGTCGAGAGCTGATGCACGCGCTCGGCGGCGATGCGAGTGCGCAGGTTTTGCAGCGCTCGACACGCGGAAATTGGCTGTGGCCATCGGGTGTTGGTGACGCGAGCGAACTCGTTGCTGCACTCGCGGAGAGTACCGAATTGGCCAACGCGCGCTTGAGCATTCGCGAACTCCCACCGATCGAAACGCACGACGAGCGCGACATCCGCTTGATCGCGGAAGGCTTCCCCAACGCGACACTGCGATTGTTGTGGAGTCGTGCGCCGTCTTCACTGGAGTTTCTGCAAGAGCTTCCCACAAAGTCGTTGCAGCTCAGCGTTGCTGGAGGACTTGTACCGACGCAGTTCTCGCCGCAGCTCGAACGACTTTCGTTCTTTGGTTCGGTGCCGGAGCTTCACGCGCCTGGGCTGCGCGAACTCGAGATTGCGTCGTGGACATCGTCGTGGTTCGAAACCACGTTTCAACACCTCGCTCCTCAGTTGGAAAAGCTGCGCGTGTTGAATCGGTCGGGTCAGTTGCCCGTGGAGTTTCCCAAGTTGCGCTCGTTGCGCATCCCGCTTCTACCGAAGCACCTGGAAGTCGCTTCGCCCTTGGAGGAGTTGCACGTCGAAACCACCCACGGTCGAACTGTGTTGAAGCACCCCGCCGTCGGTCCGGAGACGCGAATCCGCGCAGACGGCTGGACGGATCCGTATCCAAGCGTGGCGGGTGATCCCCGTCTGGTTTGGATCGGAGCATCCAGCGGTTGGGAGGACAGGCTTCGTTCGCTGCCGAATCTCGAAGTTGCAGACGCCGATGAGTCACAGCTTCCGTCTCACGTGTTGCCGGCGCCGGCGATGCTCAATCGACGCGAGGTTTCAGAACCCGAGCCGGCGCTCGAGGCTTGGGCAAAACGTGGTCGAGGCTATTCGCTGCGTTGCCGAACCAACGCGAGAAAGATTCCGGCCATCAAGCGAGTGCGCACGTTCTCTGCGTTTGGGTTGGCGGATGCGAAACGGTTCGTCGAAACGTTCCTCGGCACCGGAATGGTCGCGCTCACGCCCTACCAGGCGCTGTACTGGCAAGCGGTACTGCGCGAGCAAATGCCCTTGGAGATGGACTTCCGCTAACGGCGATGTCGTTGGAAGAACTCCCACATCGCGTCGGTCGCATTGATGTCGGAGCCACCTTCGGGCCAGTCGTGTCCGAACCCGGATGTTGAACACACCGTGACTTCGGTTCCTCCTGCGCACGACCAGGTGTCGCACTCGGTGTTGCCCTCGTCGTACGTGCGCGTCGACTCGGCGTCGCAACTGTTGGCACCACGCCAAAACGAGATGGTGTCGTCCACGCTCGGATAGCTCAGAAACACGTTGCCGTTGTACGGAACGATCAAATCCGAACGACCGTGAAAGTGCATCACCGGAATTGGCGTGGTGGGGTTGCACGCGTCTTCGTCGATTCCAAGCACACCGGCGACAGGTGCGATGGCTGCAAAGAAATCAGACGCTTCGCACGCGGCTCGATGCGCAAGGAAGCCGCCGTTGGACATGCCCGTGACGTAGATGCGACCCGGATCGATGCACGCGGTTGTCGCGATCTCGGCTGCAATGGCGCGGAGGAACCCCACGTCATCTTGGCTGGCTGAACCGCAGCATGCGCCACCGTTCCACGACGCGCTTTGTCCTTGCGGTTGGACCAAGACAAAGCCTTCTTCATCCGCTTTCGCGCGCATGTTGCTGCGACCGTTCTGTCGGTTGGGCGACTCGGTAAAGCCGTGCAGGTCGAACACAAGTGCGTTGGATGCTGTGGCTGTGGCAGGAATGTGCAGCACGTATTCGCGGTCTGCACCCGAGTACGTGATGTCTCGCGTCTCGCTCACCGCAGTTGTTGTGCACGCCGCTGGCACGTCCATGGGGACGGTTGCATCGACGGCGGGTGCGTCCTCCCCCGCATCGCCCTGGCCGACATCAAACGTGTCGCTGTCCATGGATGCATCCATTCCAGAATCGGGAAGGCTTGCATCCATGATGGGGGTCGCGTCGTCCCCGCAAGCGGTCACAAGAGCAAAAAGAACCAACCAGCGCATGGGGCAGGATACACATTCCATGCGCATGAAGCCTGACGTGTCATGCTGACGTCATGCTTCGCTTCCTGCTTCTTGTGCTGCTTGCAGGCTGCTTCGAGTTTCATCCCGTCGAGGACTTTGAACCGATCGACGCTGCACGCGACGCGCGACGAACGGACTCTGGGCTCGTCGATTCAGGTCGTGATGCAACTATCCGCCCTGACGCAACTCTTCCAGATGTCGGTCCGCCGATCGATGTCGGTACCGATGTGCCTGTCGATGCCCCGCGCGACGTGCCGGTCGACGTGCCGCTGGATGTTCCGCCGGACGTTCCTCCCGATGTGCCGGTCGATGCGCCGCCTCCTGTCGATGCACGATGCGACTTCGTCCCGAACGGAGAGTTTGGCGGATTGACCTGTCCGGACTTTGCCGTTGCTGGAGGTGTTCAAATCACAGTGACTGCGAGTCCGGGTCGGTGCTGCGATACCGGCACTGCGGTGTTCAACGGCATGCAAACCGCGGAACGCGAGTGGGAGATCATTGGCGAGTGGGAAGTCTGTGACTGTTGTGCCGTCTGTGGCTGTCTGAGCCCGCACGTTGTGCAGATCGTTCGGCTCGAGATGGAGCCCGGCCTTCACACCGTGCGAGCAGGTATTCGCGAGTGTGTGATTCAGGTCGACTGATCACTCAGATCGACTGATCTAGCGTTCGCAGAGCATTGGGACCGGAAGCTCGTCGAGTCTTCGGGTATCCCTCCGAACGGTCCACTCTGGTGGAGGCATCGGTGATGTGCCTTCGCGCGTGCAGGGGTCACCATGGTACGTGCAATCATTGCAGGCACGGCTTCCATTGGACTCGTTGTGTGCGTCGAAGGCAAAGTCATCGGGGTCGCAATCGTTCGTTCGTTCGATGTGGACGTTTGTGACCGACCATCCGCCGGGTCCGCGCAGTTGAATGCCTCTCGCCGCGTCGTACACGTAGGAGTCCACCAGCGTGGACAAGTCGCTTCCCGTGGTGATTCCCAACAGAGGAAAGTCTTCGGTCGCGGTACCAAGCCGAAGATTCGCCAGCATCACGCGTTCGCCACGCACCCGCATGGCTTGGTGTAAGTTCGTCCCGGCCTCGATGGTCACGCCGTCAAACTCCACTCGCTGGCAGTTGTCGCAGGCAATCGCCACGCGCTTGGCTTCTTCGATGAGAGGAGTGGTGGGACCGAGAACGCGAATCGAATTGAAGTTTGACGAGGCGACATTGGACAGTTGGATCGCCAACATCCCCTCCACCTCGATGTCGCTGAAGGTGAGATCGAACAACTCGGTAGTGCCGTCGGATTGCGACTCGATCGCGATGCTCTCGTTGTCGGCGTTATCGTTGACAATCCGCACGTTGAAAATGCGCACTTCCGGTGCGGAGATCACGATTCCTGGGGAGTCGCCGCGCAGGATGATCTCGACGTTCTGAACCAGAACATCGCGGCCTTGAATCTGGATGGCAGGAACACCGTCGTCCTCGACGACAATGCGCTTGTTGCTGAACGTGCTGCTTTCCCCCAACACCGTGGGGTCGGCCTCCTCGTAACAAGGATCCCCGCCATCGCCGGCATCGTTATCGATATCTTCTGCGTCGAGCCTGGCGTCACTGTCGACACCGCCGTCTAGGTCGCTGTCGACCTGAGCGTCGGTGCTGCTGTCCACACTGCTGTCTGTTTCCGCGTCACGACCGCGATAGCTCTGGGGATCCCAGATGCATCCGACGAGCAAGCAACACGCAAACAGCCTCACAACGAGACGAGTATAGCCCTACTCGGAAACGGGCGTTTCGGGTTCCGGTGTCGGGTCCGTATTGTCGAAGTCGGACAGCTCGAGTGCCTCCACACCGCCCGCTGGGGTGTCCAAAGCTTCACTCGTCTCGTCTTCTGGAAACAACATCTCGTACTCAGCTTCAAAGTGTCGCTCGGGTGGGACCTCTCCGTCGATGGCGTCGATCACGACCAAGTACGCGAGCACGGCTTCAACTTGTTCGTCGGTGAGCAAGTCGGGACGGATCGGAGGCATCAGTCGGTTGCCTTCACGAATCTGTTGTCGCATCTGACCCGGTGACCAGTTGTACCCGCTCGGGTTTACGCGTCCCTTGTGACAAGCCGCGCAGAGGGTGAGGTAGATGCGGCCGCCCTCTGCGACGTCACGCGACTGGATCGGGCCTTCGTAGTGTGCTGCAACCAAACGAGGTGGCGCGACGCTACGTGTGCAGCTCACCACGAACGCCAGCCCGACGCAGTAGAACAACCCCCTCACACCGGCGACTATCGCCAGGAACGTGGGTGCTACTCAAGAGGGCGGGTGTTGATGTTGCAGAAGAACGCAGCGTTTCTCAGTAGGTCGAGATCATCGTGCGCAAGGTCGTGTTCGTCAGCGATTGCGTCGACGGGGCACTCCGGTTCACACGCGCTACAGCAAATGCACTCGTCGGGATTGATGAAGAGCTGAAGGATCGAGGCGCCACGTGCTTCGCCACCGTCGAATGCGTCCACAGGACACGCATCCACACATGCGCGATCGAGGCACGACGCGCAGTTTGCTTTCACAACAAAGGTCATGCAGGAGGGTTGAGCACAGTGCGTTCCAGCAAGAAGCGTAGTGATTTCAGTATCTACAAGACCTGAGCACTTGCATGCCGGTGCAGCCACCGTATATCCGGTGGGTGATCGCCTTCGTTGAAGTCGCCGAAGAGGCAACGCGCGGCGAGGTGATCGCGTCTCGGTGGTTTGCGTTGCTGCGAGCGCATGGCGCGACGGGGCTCACGTTTGGCGGACACACAGTTGGGCAAACCAGCGAAGACTATGTGTTCGTCTCCGACTCGCTCACGGTCTTCGGCCCGTTCGAGATGCCGGAAGCGGACATCCTGCAACTCGGCGCACTGAGCGATTGTGTTGCGCGCTGGCTGCATCGCTTCGAGCGCTTTGCGGCGACGAGTCGACGTGCTCAGCGAGAGCGCATTTCGTTGCGACGCGAGGTGGGCGACATTCGAGGTGACGATCTCGGGTTGCTTGGAACCAGCAACGCGATGCGTGAGGTACGTCGTCTTCTTCGGGTTGTTGCGCCGCACGACACGACTGTGTTCTTGGAAGGTGAGACCGGCACCGGAAAGGAACTCGCCGCGCGTGCCTTACACGAACTTTCGAACCGAAAGCGTTTCGTTGCGATCAACTGCAGTGCGATTAGCCCTCAACTCGTCGAGGCCGAACTCTTCGGTCATGTCCGCGGTGCATTTACGGGTGCAAACCGGGCGCGCGAAGGAGCCCTGCGAGCGGCTGGTGCAGGTACGGTCTTCCTGGACGAAGTCGCTGAACTCTCGCTCGATGCACAAGCAAAACTGCTGCGGGTGATTCAGGAACGCGAGATTCGACCGGTGGGGAGCGATCGGGTGTTGCCCTTTCGCGCGCGGATCGCTTGCGCCACACATCGCAATGTTGATCGCCTGGTCGCCGATGGTTTGTTTCGCCAGGATCTAGCGTACCGACTGCGCACGTTTCCGATTCGCTTGCCTGCGTTGCGTGAGCGACCCGAGGATGTGCGGGTATTGGTTCGTGCAAAGCTGACTTCACTCGCGAGGCGCTTAGAACGCGATGTGCCCGAGGTTTCGAGTGCGGTCATGCAAGCGTTGAGTTGCTACGCCTGGCCAGGAAACGTTCGCGAACTCGAAAATGAACTCGAGCGAGCTCTCCTGCTCAGTGACCACCAACTGCTCTGGGACGCACCGCGTGTTCAGACGCGCGTGGTGGGTCCTCTGGACGGAGTGATTCGTGCAGCGATCGAAGACGCGTTGCGACAAACCCGGGGCAAGATCTACGGGGCTGACGGTGCGGCACAGCTGCTCGGACTGGCACCCAGTACGTTGCAAACGAAGATGCGAAAGCACGGGATCGAGCGAGACGACTTCGTGCAGTAAGCTCTAGTGGTGAAACGCGTGGCACCGCTGTTGGTTGTGTTGGCGAGCTCGTCGGTGGCGTTTGGCATCATCCGGCGCGACGATGTGGAGGACACAGCCTACATAGTGGACGCGAACGAGTTTCCGGCAGTTGCGGACTTGCTTGAACCGGGCGACTGCTTAGCAACCTTGATCACGCCCGAGTGGGCGGTCAGCGCAGCGCACTGCGTACGGCATCTTGAGCTTCCCCACACACTGACGTTTGGTGATGAGACCGTTGGGGTGCGCGGCAAGGTCTGCAACGAGCGGTTTGACGGACAGCGTCACGACATTGCGTTGGTGCATCTTGAAAGACCCGTGAGTGCAGAGCCGATCCCGTTGTTTCGCGGCGATGATGAACTCGGCCAACGCGTGGTGTTGGTCGGTCGCGGCGATACGGCGACAGGAGTCACAGGACAAGACGGAGCCACGCTCGACTTCGAAACTCGTCGCGCAACGAACACCGTGTTTGATGTGACTTCGCGGTGGATCAAGTTTCGTTTTGATGCGCCAAGCGATCCGGGAGTGACCGAACTCGAAGGGATTAGCGGTGACGGAGACAGTGGTGGACCCGCGTTCATCGACAGCGACGACGGACTTCGCATCGCTGGAATCAGCGCGTACCAAGATGCGAGTGGTGCACGCTTGGGGAAGTACGGCGTCACCGAGGTCTACACCCGCGTCTCTCGGTATCAGTCGTTTGTCGACGAGGTAACAGGGGACGAGTGGGACGGCGAGTACCAGGGCTGTGACACGTGTAGCGCGAGCGGTGCACCGAGCGGTTCGTTCCTCGCACTTGTGGGCATCGCGTTACTCCGTAAACGACGCCAGAACGATCGAAGCTGAGGTCGCCACTCTCTCACTAGGGACACGGTAGGCTCACCGGTTGGGCCGGGGGATCCGAGTGGTGCTTCACCCCTAAACCGCGGAAGCGAGGTTGGTCCAGCTAGGGGTGAAGCACCACTCGAATCCCCAGAGACCAACCACGAACAGCCTACCTTGTGGTGAAACGCGAAATACGTGGCCAGGTTGGCGAGGCACCAACCGAGTGCAAGCACAGGCTGACGACCTCAAGCTTCGTCGTTCAAAGAGCGCCCCGACGATAGGGATCTAGCCGCAGAGATCAATCGTGTTGTGCCAATCCGTGCTGGCACGACTCGTGAAAAGAAACCTCCTCGTGGATTTGGAGGTTTGGGATGACGCGTAGACTGCTTTGCCTATTGGGATGCGTTTTGGCGCTTGGTTGCGCGGATGCAGACGGAATTCCCGGTGCGTTCCATTCAGGCTCGGACGCAGGTGCCGCCCCACCCCCGGAAGATGAGGCGGACCGGGGCGACATGTTCGACGACGTCGGAACGAACCCGTTCGTCGAAACGGCGCACGATCCCTTCTCAACGTTTGGTGCCGATGTCGACACCGCGAGCTACGACATCTTTGTCCGTGACGCGGAGGATGGCATCACGCCCAATCCGTTGAGCGTGAGGCTCGAGGAGTACGTCAACTTCTTCAACTACGACTACCCCGCGCCGGAACCCGATGCGGAAATCCCGTTCGCCATCGATCTTGACGCGTCCGCACACCCGATGGGTCGACAACTGGCACATCTGCGTATCGGCATTCAGGCCTCGGAGCCCTACGCGTTTGAGAAAAGGCCCACCAACTTGGTCTTCTTGATCGACACCTCGGGGAGCATGGGGGCGGAAGACAAGTTGCCGCTTGCGCAGCATCTGATGCGCGAGTCACTGGGTGTGCTTGCCGACGACGACACCGTTTCGATCGTGACGTATGCGGGTTCTGTGAGCGTGGCTTTAGCTCCGACAAACGCGAGTGAGACCCGTCGTATCGAACGTGCGATCGATCGCTTGGACGCCGACGGCGGAACTGCAGGGGGTGCAGGAATTCAACTCGCGTACGAGCAGGCCGAAGCGGCTTTCCTCGAGGGTGGATTCAACCACGTTGTGTTGTGCACAGATGGCGACTTCAACATCGGGATCTCTGACCCGGATGAACTGGTCGCGTTGATCGAAGACAAGCGTGAGACCGGCATCACCTTGACGGCCGTCGGCTTCGGCCGTGGCAACTTGAACGACGCGATGATGGAACGCGTCACCAACGCGGGAAATGGCATCTACAACGTGCTGTCGAGTGCCGAACAAGCCACTCGCTATGCCGAGGAGAAGTTGCTGCGCACGATTCGTCACGTGGCGCGCGACCTCAAGATCCAAGTGGAACTAAACCCCGAGCATGTCGTTGCGTATCGACTCTTGGGTTACGAGAACCGTGCCATTGCGGACATGGACTTTCGCAACGATGCAGTGGATGCAGGCGACATCGGAGCGGGACATCGCGTCACAGCGCTGTACGAGTTGGTGTTGAGCGGTCAAAGCATTCCGATGGCGGAAGGTGCCCCCGAAGCAACGACGGGTGAGCCGGTCGAGGGTGAACGCGAGATCGATCCCGCCGAGCTGGTGCGTGTGAAGGTGCGCTGGAAGGATCCCGGTGCGAGTGCAGAGGACCCGGCCTACGAGACGAGCGACGCGTTGCTGCCTGAAGACGTCGCCAGTCTGACCGAAGCAGACGAGGACCTGCTCTGGGCAAGTGCGATCGCAGCCTTTGCCGAGATCCTGAAAGACAGCCCGTATGCGGATGTAGCCGACCTTGCGCGTATCGACATGATCGTTCGTCCGCAGGCATCACGTGATGAAGACCGTGCACACTTCGTCGAACTCTTCGACTCCATCCGCGGACTGCTGGAGTAGAACTCGAAGTGCGCTGAACGTCCTGAGAACAGGACAGCGACAACCGCGACAACGGCAAAACAAACGACGAAACAAGCAGTAAGGCGATGGGGCTAACCAAGCTCCGTCGTCGCGCTTAAACTAGGGTATGCGCTGCTTGTTACTGCTCTTCGTTTCGGCGTGTACCGGCACGTTGACGGTTGATGGCGAACCCGGTGACGCGGCTGTTCCCGAGGATGCGCCGACGTTCGATAGCAGTACGGATGCAAGCATCGACGCTCCTGCGGTGGATGCTCCAGGTGTCGACGCGCCGGGTGTCGACGCACCTGCGACGGATGTGGGGCCGGGTGATGCAGGCGGGCCGTGTGCGACTGTGACGTGCGGAGCCATGGAAGAGTGCGAGGCATCCACGGGAACGTGCGTGTGCATGGAAGGCACGATCGATTCGGGTGCAGGGTGTACGTTCCCACCGCCCGGGGATCCTGCGACGCGCACCGAAACCGAAGTTTGCGACATGTGGCGCGCCGGTCGCGTGGAGAATGCGAGCCCAGTCTGGATCGACGACGGAACCATGTGCGGCCCGGGCATGATGCCGCCCGAAGCGATCGATGACACGGTTCGTCGCATCAACACCTATCGCTGGCTTGCTGGGTTGCCGAACCTGACGAACGACCCTGGGCGTCACGACAACACGATGGCGTGTGCGGCGTTGATGAGTGCAAACGGAAGTCTGTCGCACTCGCCGCCGATGGATTGGGATTGTTGGACCAGTGAAGGTGCGTCAGCAGCGGGTACCTCCAACATTGCCTACGGCTATGGCTCTTCTGCCGCTGCGATCGATGGGTACATGGAAGACCGCGGCACAGAGAGTTTGGGGCACCGACGTTGGATCCTCGGACGCAATCTCGGAAGCGTGGGGATTGGGTTTTCGCGCGTCGGTTCGCGCCCGGGACAGTGTCTCGACATTCGTGGCGGCGGTGCATCGAGCGATCGCGAGTGGAGCGCATACCCGAACCCCGGACCGGCGCCGTTTTCAATCGCGCGACAACGCTGGTGGTCGTTTCAGGCGTACACGGTGCGGATTCAGTCCGAGACCGATGCGATCATCACGCGCGTTTCAGATGGCGCCGATATGCCGGTGATTCTTGGGCAGACCGGCGGCTTCGGACCACCGCCTGCACTGCGCATCGAACCGGATGGCTGGACTGCCGAAGTTGGCGAGACGTACCGCGTGACGATCCGAAACCTGCGCGAAGGCGACATCAGCTACGACGTGTTGGTCGTGGACTGCTGAGCCCGGTTCGTTCGAGCAGCGTACACTTGATCGATGGTTCGTTTCGTCGTCTTCCTATTCGCGCTCTCGAGCTCTCCTGCATTTGCCGACTCGAGCATTGAGCACGAGGGAGTTCGCCTCACGCTCCGGGCGAGTGCAGGTCGCCCTGCAGATGGAGCGTGGGTCACGGAAGTGACGCTTGCCTACCAAGCCGAACGACGGACCCGGATCCGAGTGACGCGTGCGCGCGTTTGGAATGAACGTCCGGAGGTGGTTCCGCACAGTCTCAGCCAAGGGCAGCGAGATCTTGGTCGACGATTCCTTGCAGAGGGAACCGGCAGCGTTCGGGTGCACCCTGGCGCGATGTCGGGGTACGGACGTGTGGAACTGGTGGTTCGTTTTGGTGGTGAGCGTTTCGTGTTGGTGACAAACGTAGAGCGGGATTCGACTCCGATGCCCGGCACCCCGAGCGCAGAGCGCGCAGCCGATCCAGGCGCGGACATCCACCTTCGCGTGAGCGCTCCCGAACCTTGGCGCACACATATCCGCCAACGGTTGCGTGCAGCGCAGTTTGCCCAGTGCGTGCCAAACCGCGGCCGGGTGGTTGCTCGGTTGACGTTTGATGGAAGGCGGATGATGGACGTTCAGGTGCAGCTCAACAGCGCGGGCGCATCTGAACGATGCCTGTGGAACATCTTCGGGAGACTTGTGGGCCCCCAGGAGGCGCGCATGAGGGTTCAAGTGCTCATCGAAAAACGCTGAAATATCCGACATGTAGCCGGATCACTCACATTGAGCCGTTTCACCCGCTCGCGGTACCTATGACCTAGATGAAACGCATCGTGCTCTGTTTGGTGTTGGGGTGCACGGGCGCAATCGACGAACCGCCGCTTCAGCGTCCAGGTCTTCCGGGTGAAGGACCGATGACGCCGGAGGAACGTCGTTGCGACATTCCGGGTCCTGGTGATGCCCCTCTTCGACGTTTGACCCCACCGCAATACGAGACGCTCGTACAGCGCATGTTCCCAGGCGTCACGACTGCTGCGTTGCAGTTGCCCGAAGTCGCCGTTGCGAAGAACGGCTACGACAACGATGCGACGCTTGCGGCACCGATCGAGGCAGCGCTTCAGCAGTACCACGATGCCGCGGTGATGATCTCGGAGGCAGCGCTCGCCCAACGCGATTGGTTGGGTTGTGACGCCAGCGATGCAGCGTGTGTGAACACGACGCTAACCGAACTGGCCGAGATGGCATTTCGGCATCCGCTGAGCGCAGAGCAAACCAGTGCGTTCGATTCGTTCGTCGCGACGCAGGTTCCCGATCACGGAGCGGAAACGACGTTGCAGTTGGGTATCCAAGCGATTCTCGAGTCGCCGGAGTTCATCTACGTGCCGGAGAGTGGTTCGGACGCCGACGCACCCGATGGGATGCGTGCGCTGACACCGACGGAACTTGCGGGACGTCTTTCGCTTTTCCTCTGGGATGAGCCGGCGGACGCGACGCTGGTCGCACGCGCTGAGGAACTTGGGACCGACGGCATTGAAACGTTGGTCGACGAGATGATCGCCGACGCGCGAATCGAGGCTGGGTTCACGCGCTTTGCGTCGCAGTGGATGCCGCTTCGTGATGGTGAGTGGGGTGGCAGCTACGGTCGCGACCCGTCGCTCAGTGGCGACCAAGCGTTCCTGGATGACCTTCGCGAGTCGGCGTTGCGCTCGCTGCGACACTCGTTTCTCGACGCGTCGATCAGCGAACTACTCACCAGTCGAACCGCGTACGTCAACGACCGGTTGGCTCCACTCTTTGGCGCGGATGCCCCCGGCACGATGGACTTGGTACCGATTGAGCTTCCCGCCGATCAGCGCGCGGGCATCTTGACGCACCCTGCGGTGTTGGCGACTGCACCTTCGGACGCGACGTTCTACTCGGTGTACCGCGGCGTGATGGTGATGAACCAAGTGCTGTGTATTCCGCCAGGCCTGCCGCAGTTCGACATGATCGATGTGTCGGAGGGATCGGAGAGCGGCCGCACCTCGCGTGAACGTTTGGAACAAGAGCATCTGAACGAAGGGTGTCGCGGATGCCATGAAACGATCGACGGCGTCGGTTTCGCGTTTGGAAACTTCGATGCGGTGGGGCGTTACCGCACGATGGAAGTTGGACGTCCGATCGATGCAAGCGGTCAGGTGTTCGGTACAGAGGTCAACGGTGCAGTCGACTTCGCAAACGCGATCGCAGACCGTGAAGAGGTCGCCTACTGCATGACGCGTCATCTCTACGCGTACGCCACAGGCCGAAGCAGCGAAGATGCTCGCGACCTGTGTCAGATCCAGAACTTGGCCGACGAACTGGTGGAAGCTGACGGCGACCTGCGAGGGCTCGCGCGCGCGATGGCACTAAGCAATTCGTTTCTGTACATGCTCGAGGAGGCGGAGTGATGCCCAAGTGGAGTCGACGTGATCTGATCAAGGGTCTGGGACTCTCCGCTGCCGCGGTGGGTCTGCCCTCTATCCTTTCATCGCGAGCGCGTGCGGGTGACGGCCCGTGTCCGTTGCGCTTTGTGATCTTCTACGAGAAGCATGGATATGCGCCGCGGTTTGCACGTCCGCGTGCACCTGGTCAGGGAGACTGGATGGAAGGTGCGGCAGCGATGCCCACCGAAACCGAGTGGGAGTTGCCTCCGGCATGGGCGCCCTTGGCTGGCTACGAAAGCCGGATGATCAACTTTGAAGGCATGGACATGCGCAGCGCCACGCTGCCCAGCGCGACAGCGGACGGCGGAGGTCACGGGCACCTGCAGAGCAACGCGCTCACTGCTGCACCGCGCATTGAGCACAACCGTCCTGGTGGTGCGTCGATCGATCAGCACATCGCCGACGGACTTGCGGCGAACGGTGTCGTGAGTCGCGTGCACTCGATCAACGTGACGGTCGGCACCGGCAATCCGAACGGCTCGGGCACGTATCGTCCGGATGGCACCGAAGTGCCTTCGTTGATTCAGCCGCCGATCATTTACGACCGGCTCTTTCCTGAAGAGCTTCAAGCCAGTGCGGAAGAACAAGCCGCGGCCGCGCGTCGTCGAACGGCATCGGCGAACTTGGTGCAAAGCCTGAGCTCGGGTTTGATCTCCCGTCTCCCACAACAACAGCGACTGCGCGTGGAAGCGCATATGCAGCTGCACACCGATCTTCAGGCTCGCTTGGGTCTTCGCGTTGCGGGTGCCATTCCCGATCGAGCGTCGACGCTGGGCGTGTGGTCGGAACCTTTGATGTGGGTCAACGACCCAGGCTTGGCGAGCATCGGCTTGGATCGGCAGCGCGCGTACGAACTGACGCGCGACGTCAACATCCGCATGGTTGCGGCGGCGTTGCACGCGGACATCACGCGCGTCGCTGTGATCGGCAGTGAGTGGCTTCCTGATGCGACGTGGGACTTCGAGTCTGGCGATGCCGAAACCGGACGCACGGGAACGTTTGGCGTGTTGGGCAACCATGGGTTCCATCACGAAGTGGTCGACGAAGCTGCGCTCGGCATGATGGGCGACGACTACATGATTCGTTATCACCAACGCACGAGCGACGCGTTGCGCCATCTGCTCGACACGTTGGCAGCCTTGCCGGAGGCCGACGGAAGTTCGTTGCTGGACAACACCGTGATCTTGCACGCCACCGAAATGGCCAACCCGGCGCACCGTTGGCAGATGGTGCACTGGCAGGTCATCGGTGATGCACAGGGTCAGTTCCGAACGGGTCGCACGATGCTCTTCGATCGTGTTCAAGATGAAGGCAACGAGCGCGAACGCGTCGTGACGCCTGCCGAGTGGGGCAGCCAACCGCGCGGCACCGTGATCTACCACCAGCACGGACCGACACACGGGCAGCTCCTGGCTTCGCTGGCAAACGCGATGGGTGTGGAGACACCGACATTCGGCGACGCGAGCATCTGTCCCGGACCGCTCGACCTTAGTTAGCCTGCGTTTTTGCAGGCGCGCCTCGCACCGCTGCAGGTTTACATGAGCTCTACGCTTCCTTAGAGGCGTGTGTCTCACCCATGCGCGACTCTTCGCGGATGAAAGGCACACTTGCGTGACTCAGCTGCAAATCGAACCCAGCAACCGCTACGTGCGCGTGTTTCGCGAGGGCGAGTTGATCGTCGACTGTGCTGAACCGCGACTCGTGTATGGGAAGGGATGTCCCGCCTACTACTTTCATGAGTCGACGGTGAAGGTGCCCGAGCGCGACATCCTCGATCGCGAAGGTTCGTTGGTTCGCGTTCGTTGGGATGATGCCGATCAGTGGTTCGAAGAAGACGAACGGCTCTTCGCACCGTACCCGCGCGATCCGCGCCATCGCGTGGATGCGTTGCCGACGTCACGTCGTGTTCGTGCGTTCGTCAACGACGCGTGCATCGTGGATACGCAACGTGCCGTTGCTGTGTTCGAAACAGGCCTGCCGGTTCGTTACTACGTGCCGCGTTCTGAGGTGCGTGCAGGGTTGATGGAATCGGAGCGTCGGTGGGCATGTCAGTACAAAGGGATTGCGACGTACTGGCATTTGGCTGTTGGACACTCCGAGTGGCGTGATGCCGCGTGGTCGTATCCGTTTCCCGTAGCGGGCTGCGAGCGCATTCGTGATGCGATTTCGTTCGACTGGGAGCGCGTTCGGATCGAAGCGGAGTGGCTGGCGTAGACCTTCGTGGTAGACCCCATGCATGCGAGGGGTTTTGATTTGTGTTCTGTTGATCGCATGCGGGGATGACGACTCTCGTGCAGGCGATGCAGGCCGGTCCGACAGTAGTGTGGATGCTGCGGTGGATGCGCCGACGTTGGACGCGCCAACAGCCGATGTTCCTGGTGTCGATGCTCCTGCCGTCGATGCTCGTGGTGTCGACGCTCCTGCGATGGACGCAGGGGGTGGTGTTACCTCCACCTTGACCATTTCGTGCGATGGCGAGCTTCAGGGTCGCGCGATCGTGAACTTCAATACCAACCTGGGCATCGCGTTTACCGACCCCGAGATCCCATTCACGTCACGCGGCTCGATCTCGTTCGATTTTCCCAGTGGGTTTTCCGGTTCGGTCGACAACCCAGAAATCGTTGGAGACGGACCGCGCCACACCCTCGCGATCACCGACCGAAGTTTCACGACCTACGGCAACCACTGCTGGCCCTTCGGCTCTGAAGCACAACCCGGTTCAGCCACGATCATGGAATGGCGACCTACCGACGGAGTTGTGCGCGCCTCGTTCACGGACTTCCCTGTTCGCAACTGCGTGTCGATGTCTGACACCTGCGTGATCAACGGGATGATCGAAACCACTGGCGAAGGCGTCTTCGACTGATGCGCAAACACTTCGTTCTTAAGTGCTCATCGTGTGGTGCACCGGCTGCAGACTGCGTGGCTCTTTGTCCCTACTGCGGCAAGGCCACAGGTTTTGCGGAGCTCGGCACCGCACGTGGAATCGAGAAGATGAAGGGTGGCGGTTACAAGATCACCGACGGGGCGCACGTGGATATCGGCGCATCGGACAAGACTCGTGAGTGTCCGTTTTGTGGTGCACCTGCAGAAACGAAGGCGCGGTTTTGTAAGCACTGCAACGCCAAGATCGTGATCGAACGAATGCGTGTCGCGCGTTTGGTGATCGAGGGTGGATCGATGACCATCGGTGCGGGCGGTAAGCTCGAAGTGGTCGGTCGTCGAAAGCGAAAGCTGCATACGCACGCGTCCAACGGGAACCTCGAAGGTGTTCGCAAAGAGATCGAGGACGGCGACGATCCCGACTTTCAGGACGACAAAGGACGTCGCCCGATCCACTACGCAGCACAGGCCGGGCAGCTCGACGTTGCGAAGTGGCTCGTATCGGTCGGTGCGGATCCGGACGCTGAAGATGATTCCGGCAAACGACCGATCGAACTCACGTCCGATGCGGGAATGCGCTCGTTTCTCCAGATGATGGGCGCGCGCTAGAAGCGGGCTCGGATCAGTGCGCCGCTTGCAAATGTGGTTTCAGCCGCGGCGTTGAGCGTGACCGAGTCCACCGTCAGCGTTCCATTGGACCAAGCTGCCCACGCGTAGACCTGATCGCCTGCGACGGCGATCGGGCATCCTGAAAATCCGGGCGAGTTGAACACGCACGTGCCTTCGGTGTTCGCGTCGAACTCGATGGAACGAACCCCAGACGCAGAGACTTCGACCAGTGCGAGTTGCGATGCGCGATCACCGTTGCGCGTCTCGACCCATGAATAGAGGCGTCTATCGAAGCGTCGGTCGAGGTTCGCGAACTGGTCGAACCCGAAGAAGCCCTGCAGTGCAGTGGCTTGGATACCACGCGTGTCGAGCGCATGAACAAACTCCAAGGTGTTGTCGAGGTTGAAACGCGCAAAGACCACCATGCCGTCGTCGGTCTCGAAGCTCTCGCCTCCGAGGAGGAGTGTCTCGTCTTCACCAACGTTGCTCGCTTGCCAGTAGCCTTCGTCGTCGACTGCCAGGCTGCCCGAGAACGTTCGTGACCAGCGTGAACGGCCGTTGGTTTCATCCAGGTACGCTAGCGTTTGCGTCAGCACATCGTTGTTGCTCGAGACAATGAGTCCACCAGCCACTCGACGTACCTCGCATCCCAAGTTGCCGGCGAGTGCTTCCATCCACGAAACGCTCATGTCGGACGACACGCGAAGTGCGGCGCATCGCGGTCCCCGATCCGATCCCGTCAACTGGATGAACAAACCACCGTCTTCGCTGTCCAGAAACTCGACACTGAAAGCGAACGGAATCAGCCCCGCGTCGCGCGACCCATCTTCCGAAAACGAGGCGAGAAGCGTGGCCGTTGAGTCAGGCGCAAGACCAAGTGCTGTGGCACCCGCGGAGATCTCGGCAGCTACGCGAAGACGACTCCCGACGACTTCGAACGCGATCATGTTGTCCACGTCGAGCCACTCCAACCAGAGTAGTTCTCCGCCCGTATCGAACGCCGCGATCATCATCGGGTCACCTTCGGGGACAACCCGTTCGACGCCACCTACCTCAATGCGCTCGCCGCTTGGAACCATGGCCGCAGTGAACAAGGCGGTATCCGATCGTGCGACTTGGAACACGCCGGGGATGTTGACGGTTTGGAGGTTCGACACGGAACCCGACCGAGACACGTCAAACCGAATGGCGCCACGTGGTAGGGGCGTTGCATTCCAGAGTGCGTTTCCATCGGTGTGGCCGAACACGTGCGTCAAACTCGTGTCTGGTTGGATCCAGAGCACCTTGCCAATCCAGTACAGGTCGTCCGGGTCTCCAGGAGCACCCGCGACAGCACTCCAAACGTGTCGGGTATCATCGACCTCGAACACGAACGGGTCTTGCGTCCGGAGAGCTTCAAGCAACGTCCTGTCAGCAAGCGTGATCGAACCATCCATGATCCCGTGAACACGCGTCTGACGCGCGGAATGATCCAAGCTGATCGCGAACACTTGATCGCCCTGAGCCAACAACGTGACCGTCGGCTCTGTACCTGCATCGACGTCAGGCGTATCGACGTCGTCACGTGAATCTACAGATGCATCGGTTGTCGCGGCGTCACCAGTTGTGTGCGACTCGCCGCATGCACAAAGCAAAGCGATTGCGATTCCCCACCTCATACGCGGGATGCTGCAAAACCAGTTCCAGAGTTTCCTTCGCAATTTCTGGGTGTTGTCGCCGAATTCGACAGATCCCTAACGCTCGTTGGTCACGGATCTGCACGTCATCGACACGTGAAGCAGGAGGTCTTCATGCGTGTCCTTGCTGCGCTCTCTGCGCTCGTTGCGATTCCCGTTTTTGCTCAGCCGGCGCAAGTCGACGTTCGTGCCGAGCGCTTGGGCAACAAAACCGTTCGCGTCTCCACTCGTTGGGAAGCGGACGGGAATGGAAGTGCGCGCTTGCAGGTGGGAAACCGTACGACGCTCTTGCACGAAGGTGGGGGTGTCGCAGCGACGTTGGCCGTTGGGCATGACCGGGTTCTTGTCGCGTACGAAGTGGACGCCGAGCGACATCCGTTTCGTGTGCGCGTCGTGAACCAACAAGGCCAAGTTGGCGAAGAAATTCAGTTACCGCGACCCGACAACCGCCACGACCTTCCATTCGCGGTGGTGGCAACACCGACGCCGCGTGGCTTCACAGTGTTCTTTCAAGAAGTCCAGGAGAACGACCCGAGTGCGGCGCATACCTACATGGCTCTATTGAATGCCGACGGACAAACCGAAGGTGATCCTCGTGAAGTGCGCATACCTTGGGCGCTCGCCGACGCGTTGTGGAACGGAAGTGGGTACCACCTTGCGCTGATCTATCCCGGCAACGGGCAAGGCATGCGTCTGAGTATGGTTTCGACTTCACCCGAAGGTGTGCCGCAGCAACATCCGGACTGGGCGAGCGCAGCCGGAATGGTGATGGATGTGCATCTCGCGCAGGTTGGAGAGCGCATCCTGGCGTTCTACGCAGACGGCGGTGCGATCCTGGAAAGCGATGTGACTCAGATTCGAGGATGGGGAAGCGAACCACCCCAAGCGCGTCGGCGCGGACGACTCAGTGGCGACCAAGTGATCGTGTTGGCGCGAAACGGATCGAACGTGCGACCCACGACAACACGCGCGCGCTAGCGGCAGGAAAGGGTTACGCCGCCAACACGTTGGGGTATCGTCGCGCGCATGAACCGAATCGCTTTGTGTGTTGCGCTTGTTTCGATGCTCGCATGTGGGGATGACGACGGTGGCGGGGGTGCTTCGTGCGCCGATGTTTGTCGCGTTGCTTCGGACTGCGGCTTTCCCATTCCGAACTGTGAGTCCAACTGCCGCTCGATGACGACTCCGGCTCAACGCAGCTGTGTGGTCGCTGCAGCAGATTGTACGTCGGCCAACACTTGCTTCACGGATCCGCCCGATGGTGGCGGAGTTACCGACACCGGCGGTGGCGGAACGGATACCGGCGGCGGGTCGTGCCGATGCGAAGGCGCGATCAACGGCGACGCGTACAACGTGGCGTGTGGAGAGATCTTCTGCGCAGACGGTCTTGAGCGCATGTGTTCGTCGTCCGCCACGGTCACCGAAACCGGGAACACGTGCGATGGTGGCTCCTGCATCGATCAAGGCTCGAGCGGATGCAGCGGAGGTATGAACTGCTGTGACATCCCGGGTGGAACGCCGGTCTGCATGGACGATACGTGTTGCCAGCTCAACGGCCCTGCGACTTCGAGCTCGAACTGCTGCTTCATCTTCCTCGAAGAAGCAGAGGCTTCGTGTTGTGTGACGTCGGCTGAAGACAGCTGCAGCTGATGTCGCTGCTTCGCAAGAAGTCTCTTCAACAAGTCGTTGAAGAGGCGGGCGATCCCAACCTTCAAGAACATGGGCACGACGCGGTTGCGGGCGGGCTCAAGCGTTCGTTGGGCGCGTTCCATCTTGCGATGCTCGGAGTCGGCGCGATCATCGGCGCCGGCATCTTTTCGCTCACGGGTACCGCTGCCGCGCAGTACGCAGGACCCGGCATCGTCTACAGCTTCGTCTTGGGCGGCGTGCTCTGCGCATTTGCTGGGCTTTGCTACGCCGAACTCGCATCCATGATTCCGGTCGCGGGTTCGGCGTACGCCTACACGTACACGACGATGGGCGAGTTGATCGCGTGGATCGTGGGCTGGGATTTGATTCTCGAGTACGCGTTCGGTGCGGTCACGGTGTCGGTTGCATGGAGCGGGTACGTGTACTCACTCCTGCACGACTCGTTGGGAATGACGTTTCCAGATTGGATGGTCAGACTCACCCAAGGGCCATGGGAAAACGTCACGTTGGCCAACGGAACCGAAGTCAGTGGGATTTGGAACGTACCCGCCACACTCGTCGCGTTAGGAGCCACGTTCGTTCTCTACCGCGGCATCAAGGAAGCTGCGTGGGTGAACAACCTGATCGTCGTCGTCAAAGTCGCGATCGTATTCATCTTCATCGCGTTGGGGATCGGCGTGATCTCCGAAGCGAACCTGTTTGCCGATCCTGCGGGCGCGGGATTGGGCGCTTTGGTTCCACCGGTTGAAACCGTCGTCGAGAATGGTCGTGAACTCACTCGCTACGGTTGGGGAATGGGAGGCGTGCTCACCGGCGCGGGCGTCGTCTTCTTCGCGTACATCGGCTTCGACGCGGTCAGTACAACCGCACAAGAAACAAAGAACCCGGCCAAGGACCTGCCGATCGGCATTCTCACTTCGCTCTTGGTGTGCACGTTGCTCTACGTGGGTGTCGCGATCGTGCTGACGGGCGTTGTTCCGTATCGCGAACTGGATGTCGCGGAGCCGATTGCACTGGGTATTGACCGTATCGTGGAGCTGCGTGGTTGGGATCCAGGTGCACAGAAAATGTTCACCGCGACGATCAAGTTCGGCGCGATCGCCGGTCTCACCAGCGTGATTCTGGTGATGATTCTGGGTCAGACACGCGTGTTCTACGCGATTGCCCGTGACGGCTTGTTGCCTTGGTTTGGTCGAACGCACCCCAAGTATCACACGCCTCATATCGGAACGAGTGTCACCGGGGTGTTCATCGCGCTTTGTGCCGGTGTGATGCCGATCCACATCGTCGGCGAACTGGTCAGCATCGGAACGCTGTTGGCGTTTGTCGTGGTTTGCGTGGGCGTTCCGATTCTTCGTCGGACCGAACCCAATCATCCGCGCGCGTTTGCAGTGAAGTTCCCCAACGTGATCGGTTTCGCGGGAGCGGGCGCATGCGTTTGGGTCATGATCGGATTGCCCTGGGATACCTGGCTCCGCCTGTTCGTCTGGTTGCTGATCGGTTTCATCATCTACTTCACGTACGGACGCACTCACAGCAAGCTGCGGTCGCCGTGATCACGACAGCGCAGCTCACTCGAGAGCTGCGTGCGCTGCAGCTCGATAGTCGAATCGTGATGGTTCACGCGAGCCTTCGTGCGATCGGTCCCATCGAGGGTGGCGGTGACGCGTTGATCAACGCGTTGACCCATGCGCTGGGTCCGCGGGGCACGATGCTGATGGTGCTCGATGCCGATCCCGACGAACCCTTTGATGCACTTACCACCCCGGTCGACACCGAAGAGATGGGTGTGCTGGCAGAACTCTTTCGACAAACCGAAGGCGTGGTCGTGAACGACCACGTTGCAGCACGATTCGCAGCGCGCGGTCCTGATGCGGCGATGCTTCTCGCACCGATTCCGCGCGACCACTACTTCGCCACGCCGTCCGTGTTGGAGCGACTCACAGCGAATCGAGGACTCGTGCTGCGTTTGGGCGCGGACATCGACACGACAACGCTGACCCACCACGCGGAGTACTTGGCGAACCTGCCGCACAAGCGAAGTGTGACGCGAACGTTGCTCCGCGCCGATGTCGGCGAAGTCACGGTCGAGAGCTTGGACGACACCGATGGCATCGTGGATTGGGAGCACGGCGACTACTTCAGCCAGATCCTGCTCGATTTTCTCGCTGCCGGGCACGCGCGAACCGGGCCAGTCGGTGGCTGTACAGCCGAAGTTCTTGAGGCTCCTGCGTTCGTTTCGTTTGCCGTCGATTGGCTGGAGCGCGAGTTCGGGTAACGTGTAGGAGTGCGATTTGCGCTTCTCAGTCTGGCGGTCCTCGCGTGTGAACCCTCGATCCCGCTTCCGGCTGATGCGACGGAGTTGGATCGCATCGCGATCGAAGAGCTACGCGGCGACCAAGTTCCCGGCATGCAGGCCGCGCTGATCCGAGATGGCGAAGTTGAAGTTCACGCGTGGGGTTGGGCAGACACGCAGACCGATCGTTTGGTCGACTCCGACACGCTCTTCACAATCGCGTCGATCTCCAAGCTGATCACCACGGTCGCTGTCATGATTCTGGTCGAGGAAGGTGCGCTTGATTTGGATGCACCCGTCGATGTCGGGTTCGAACTGCAGCACCCAGACATCACCATGCGACACCTCCTCACGCACACGAGCGGCATCGTCGATACGTGGGCGGTGATGGAAGCGAACTACACGCGCGACGATCCAGAGATCGCGTTAGCGGACTACCTGCGTGGCTATCTCGAGCCCGGCGGTCCGTACTACCGGGAAAAGAACTGGGACGAGTTCGAACGCTTTGAGTACTCGAACATGGGAATCGCGCTTGCCGGGGTGGTTGTCGAACGCGTGACGGAGCAAGACTTCGCGGAGTTCTGCGATACGCGCATTTTCGAGCCGCTTGAGATGCACGACACGAGTTGGTTTACGAGCGGAATCGATCTGTCGCGCCTCGCGGTTCCGACGCAGTGGCGTCGCGGCTGGGACGTCGAAGGTCATTGGAGCTATCCCGACTATCCAAACGGAACACTTCGCACGAGCGCGGGGCAACTTGCACGTTTTCTCGTTGCCACAACGGATCGTGATGCCGGGTTCCTTGCGCCCGAAACCGTCGACGAGATGTTGCGCATTCAAACGCTGGGCGACGGATCCCAGGCGCTCGGTTTCTTTTGGTGGCGGTTGAACGGTGAGGACGTCGTTGGACACGACGGGGGCGAAGCCGGGATTGCGACCGACGCGTTGATGCGACCCGACCACAACGATGGTGTGGTGGTGTTGACCAACGGAGACTTCAGCTCGGAGGGATTCCGACGAGTCGAACGTGCGTTGTTGGAGTCGGACTAGCGTAGTTGCGTTTCGCCGAGCAGCTCGATCTGCACTGCGTCTTCGATCCCGGTAAAGCTCGAAAACTCAGGGCTCGATGTAGATGTCGTCGATCCCGAATCCGTCGCTGGCGACTGATCCGTCGCTGGTAAACACAAAGCGGAAACGAACATCGTTTTGCCCCGCAGCACCGGTCATGGGGTGACTGACGTCTGCCCACCCGTTGGGCTCACCGCTGTTGCCGTTCCAGTAGTCGCTGCGGTTGTTGTACCAACCCTCGCCCATCTCCCCGAGCTTCTCAAAGGGCCCGCCACCGACGCTCAGCTCAACCCAACCTTCGTCGCAGCAGCTCTCGGTGGAGTGAATGAGTGCAAAGCGCAAGTTCGGATCACGCGACGTGCCGCTTAGGTCCAAACATGGCGAGCGAAGAAAGCTCATCTCGGAGTGGTTGTACTCACCGTCGAGGTTGGTCACCCAGGCAAACTGACCAGACTCTGCGCCACCGATGAATGGACCACGCGGTGCACCCCACTCCCAACTTGGGTTGGTGCCGCCGACTTCGAACGCACCATCGTTGGATTCGAAAAGCCAGAACATGCCCGCGTTCGCGTCGATCGGAGCGTAGGTGTAGCGCATCTCGTCGTTGACCGGTCTGACGTCGCCGTCTGCTTCCACACGAACGAGAATTCCGCGCGCACCGCCACCGCCCGCTGCAACCTGAAACGTCTCACGATGCCTCAGTCGCATGCTGACGGTTTCGCGTTCTTCTTCACCATCCACGATGCGGACAACATCGAATCGCTCGACCAAGTCACCACCGACGTTGGTAATGGTCGCAAGTGCTTCACCACAAACCGACGCTTCCTCGATCGCGGTCACGGCGAGGTCGCGCTCGACCGGACGAATATGGACGTCATCAATACCAATTCCGTCACGTCGTGATGAACCGTCGGTCGACAGCACAAAGCGCACGCGCACTTGGGATGCACCCGCTGTGCGTGGCAACCGGAAGCTGACAAGACGCCAACCTGAGGACTCGCCGTCCCACCACTGGTTCTCGATGTCGTTGTATCCGTTGACCGTCGTCTCATCGCTGGTCAAGACGCGCCAGTTGGCTCCACCGTCGGTCGTGAGTTCGATCCAGGTTTCGTCGCAACAGGCCTCGGTCTCGAACCAGTGCGCGAAGGTCATGATGAGATCTTCGGTGACCGCGCTTGCGTCGAAACAGGGTGAGAGCAGCGCAGACTCTTCGTTGTCGTTGTAGTCGCCCTCGAGATTGGTGACCCAGGCAGAGCGTCCTTCGAATGCCGCGTTGAGTTCGGTGTCCGCCGAAGGCTGTCCCCATGCCCAAGACGATGTTGCACCCTGAGTGCCCCAGCCGCCCGGTCCGGCTTCGAACCCTTCGGCGTACTCGCTTCCAATGGCGATCGCTTCATCGCAACGCGTCGGACGTGGTGCACCGTCGGGCGTGACGCCTCCGTCATCACCGACCGAAAACCGATCAAGCGATGCCGGGCATCCTACGAGCACGAGCGCGAGCAGTGCGAATCGCATGCGTGGCTCAGCTTAGGACAGCCTCATCACAGGGCGCAAAGCTTCACGTCATCAGGCTTCGGGTTTGGCCCAAAACTCTTCCTTCGTAAACGCTTCGATGCGCTCGAAGAGTTCTTCGAGACTCGTGGCGAGTCGATTCTGGAAGAACGGCATCTGTTCGATTCGCTCGTCCTTCGACATTGTGGCGTACTCATCCATATCGAGCTCATCTTCGAGGTCTTCGATGCAGTCGATGCTGTACAGCCCTTCCTCGTGGTCGTTCCAAAACACGTGGTGGAAGTACGCGCCCGGTTCCGTGATCAGGATGAACTCGTTGCTGTTGGCATCGAAAATCGACCGCGCTTTGAAGTGCGTGTCGGTGTTCTCGACCGGGATCTCGCTGAACATCGCAATCTCGATTTTGTATCCCTCGTCGTCCACGAACGCGAGCCAGGTCTTGTCGCCCTCGCCTTTGAACGCGTCGCCGTTGAACTTGAACTTCTCGAGCATCTTCGTTTCGAACGTTTTGAAATCCATCTGATCCTCAGGCGCCGACGCGCACGATTTGGGGGGTGGCAGGGTAGCGAACGACATGGCTCTCGATCACGGTTTCGCTTCCGCGCCGAATCGTTCGCGTCACTTCGATGTGAGCGCCGCGAATGCCGCTTTGGCGCACATCACGCTCACCAGGTGCAAGACTTGGATCGACCACGACTTGCTCGCGAAAAGGACTGCGTCGAAGCACACGCCGTGACACTTCGATGTCCGGTGCTTCGTCTTGACCCACAACGCGAACGGCGATCTCTCCGTCGGCGGCATCGATCAGCAACACCACAGGGAACTCGTAGGGGTTGGTCACTTTGAGATCGAGTTGTGGCCACGACACTGCGGCGTCGAGCCCAAGCGGCATGTAGCCCGCAGGACGACTGTGCGGACGTGCTTCAGCAATGGTGAGCCCCGCGCGAAGAGCGGCGCCATGAAACGTGCTTGCAACTTGGCAAACACCTCCGCCCATGCCGGGTACGAGTTCGCCTCCATCGATCACGGGTGCGCGCCGAAATCCTTGCCGACCGGTTCGCGGACCCACCGTCTCGTTGAAGCTGAGCGTTTCGCCAGGAGCGATCACGGCGCCATGAAGCTTTTGTGCCGCCAACTCCACGTTGTGTGCGCGCCCGCGCTGGTACGTGCGGTAGCGCGTGCTGTACGAACCCAACGTCTGGTCGAGCGCGACACCTTGCGGCAGTGCGTCTTGCTCCAACGTGGTCTGCTGCACCGGCATCGGCACGACGGTGACCGGGGGCTCTGGAGCGAAGAGATCGGACGAAACGACAGCGCCCACGAGGAGGGACAGGGCGATAAGAGTGATTGAGCGAACCATGCTCCCCTCCATCGCAAGTCGTCTGCCACAGCACCCCACATGTAGGCATTTGTGTGTAAGCGTCTGAAACGATTGGGGGATCTGGTGGGCGCGAGTTCGACGCGATCAAGCAACTCTTGCGTAACCAAGCAAGAAACGTCTGCCCAGCATTGACACTTAGTGTTTAAACTACACTATGTAATCATGGGGTCGCCGAGACGGATCAAGACAGAGGATGTTGGGCTCGTAGGTCACTCGCGACTTTGGTCTCGGCTTCGCAAACTGCCGTTGACGCGTCGTATCGGAGTCCGGCTACGACACGCACACGTGGGTGCGAAACAACACCTGTTCGCGCTGCCGTTGACGTTGACGCCGTTCGCGTCGGCTCGGCCGTGTTCGGCACGATGTACGTTTTGTTCAGAGACGTTGCAGCACCGCAACGCATCGCGGTTGTCCGCATCGCTACGACCGGGACCGGAGTATTCAAGCCAGCTTCGCGCCGCACTGCGTGACTTGGCGCAAGTGCCACTTGGTTTCTCGTTGTCGGGTCTGGAGCAGACCGACGACCCCGATTTCTTCGAAGCTGTGTTGGATGCGATCGGTACACACCGGGCGGCAGGAGCGCCGATCGACGACGTCGTGCTGTATTCGAATGGTGCTGGCCTTGCACGGGAGACCACTGCGACTCCGGAAGACGCAGGACGGCGCTTGCTTCCACGTCTGGCCGAAGTGACCCGCGTCGAGCTCTCACGCCACGCTGCTACGCATGACGCAAACCAAGCGATCATGCGCTTTCGGCCCGGTGTTCCGGTCGCCGACCGCACTGTGTTCGAGCGCGTCGCACAAGACGCGATGGAGCGTACGCATGTGCGTTTGGTGTGCGTCGTTCAAGAGGGCGGCGTGTGGGACCAAGAGTCACTTTGGACCTACTTGCGCTGGGCAGAATCGATCGGAGTGCGAGATGTGGTGTTTCGTGAACTCTCGCGACTAGGCGACTTGTATCGACCGAATCGGACACTGCGACTCATCGAGGAGCATCGCGTTTCCATCGAATCGCTTCTGGAGCCTGCACTTGAACTCGTTGAACCGGTCGCTGTGACTGCCGGTTACTACTACTGGAACTTGCGGGCGCGTTGGCGTGGCATCGATGTCACGTTCGAAACATCGGACTACGTAGAAATGAAACGGCGTCATCAGAGTGGAGTGATCTACAAGTTGGTGTTTCATGCGGATGGAACACTGAGCGCGGATTGGGACCCGGATCGTGAAGTCATCGCGCGCTACTGAAAGGGCGCAGTCGGAACTCGCACGGCGGATCGCTTCCACAGCACCCGCGCTGCTCATTGGAAGCTTTGCGGTACACCAACTTGCGCCCGAACTACTGCGTCGCGTTCCGCGCGATGTGGACTTCCTCGTGTCCGTGCCTTCGCTCATTCGGATCGTCGAGAACATACCGATCGAGTGGACGTCCTGGAACGAGCCCTTGGTTCTGGGTGAGACGCCGTTGCAAGGCCGGTTTTACATCCGTGGTCGCCACAACGATCTGCACGTGGACCTGACCTACGAGTCGCGACTTGATTGGAGCGCTGCGTGGTCGCAACGGATCGAACGGGCAGGATTGACGATCGCAAGTCCGCGCGATTTGGCCTGTCTTTATGAAGCGCGCAATCGACAGGGAGACATCGAACTGGCAGCGCAGCTCAAAGCGATCAGAAGCACGCGAACATGGCAGGGCGCACCTTGCCAAATCGCTGAATCGCAGTGGTGATCTCCGGCGTAAGCACGTCGATCTCCAAGCCAACACCTGGCCAGATACCCGTGTTCTCGTTGCGCATCCAGCGAACCGTGGCCGCAGTGGTGAACGTACGGTCGAGCAAGTGCACAGTCAGTTGGACTTGTGTTCCCACCGCCAGCGTCTGATAGGTCGCGAGGAACACGCCGAACTCGCCATCGAGTCCTTCCCACACGTGACTGTCGCTGTTGCGTGCAATCGCCACTTCGAGCTTGAGCTGTTCTTGATCGGCGACGAGATCGATCTCAACTTCGATCTCGATCTCTTCTTCGACCTCGGCCTCAGCCGCGGGTGCAAGAAAGTCCAGGTCGATGTCGAGGCTATCGCCGGTCTGCCATTCCACGTCGTCACCGGTTTGGTGCTCGACGTCGATGTTCACGTGGATGTCGTCGTGTTCGACCAACGCGCTGTCGATGAACTGCTCAACCTCGACATCAACATCGAGTGTCTGCGCACGCAGCTGCGCGAAGCTTGGCGCGCCGATTTCGGTCATCGCCTCTTCGCCCCACGCAGGCTGAGTTTCTGCACTCGAGGCCGCGGGCTTTACCTGTTCGCCCTTGGATTCGTCCAAGTACTCGAGAAGAAAAGCTGAGTGGTCCACGAGAAAGATGTACGACTCGCGACCACACGATCTCCCTAGCCTCGAATTACCCTAAAAATCAGACGAAATGTCGTCGTCGACGGGCAACCAACGCCAGGATCCCGAGCCAGCTCGCACTCAAACCGCCTGCTGCGCAACCTCGCCCTTCGTCGGTGTTCGTGGACTCGGTCGACGTTCCCGACGACATCGTGGTGCCGGACATCGTGTTCGTCATCGTCTCAGACATCGTTTCGGACGACATCGTCTCCATCGTTTCGGACGACATCGTTTCGGACATCGTCGTCTCAGACATCGTCGTCTCGGACATCGTCGTCATCGTGGTCGCTGTTCCCGGTCGACAGCTTCGCGGCGAACAAACCAACCCCGCACCGCAGTCGGCAGTGGTCAGGCAGCTCTCGGGACCCTCTCGACGTTGAATCTGCGGACACAAGGGTGGCGGTTCAAACGCGTTGCGAGTTCCTGTCTCGCGGTCGCGACTTCCGAGCCCTTCACGTTCCAGACACTCGCGATCTTCCATCCAGCGAAAGCAGTACCCGGGCGGACACACGAGCCCCAGGCCAGGCGGACAGTCCGAGTCACTACGACACGAAGGACGAACGCACTGCGGGCCGCCGTGCGTCCACGTCACGACGTAACCGGGGTCGCAATCTGGTTCGGGAAGCGGAGGAATCACATCGGCCTGGGCAACAGCGCCAACGATCATGAACGAGAGAACAATTGCGACTCGCATGACCACAGCAGACCCGATTCAAACCCAACGCACAACGTCGTTCATCACTCGGGAGGCACGAGCGTGGACTCCAAGTCGTTGGCATCCAAGAACGTCACCGTCGGAGCATCTGTAAAGTCAGGAGGAACCGGCGCGACAACGACGTTCGTACCGTCGGTGGCGAGTACCTCGCCGAAACGCCGATTGATCGCAGGAAACGCTTCTTGAAGCTGAACCTGGATGTTGAAGTAGGTGAGCTCGACAATCCCTGCGTTCGCAATACCGCCCACCGAAGCATCGGGCCGCCCCACCGCCAACATCGAGTCCGCAATGTCCACGATGCCACCACTTGGAAAGCGTTCGATGAGCGAGATCTCCCAATCCATTTCACGTTCGTCCAACTTGAACAACGCTGTACCCGTGGGCGTCTCACCCATGGCACGCAGCCGCTGCGGACCAAACGCCCACACTCGCGCGCCCAGTTGCGTTGCGTCGGCCGTCGTGCGGTGAATCATCTGGAACGTGCCGTCGACTCGCTCGTACACGAACAACGTTCCTCGTCCGGTCGCAGTGAGTCCGGGGGCGCCAACGATGAGACGCTCGTTGATCGCGACTGAGCTGCCAAAGGTGGGCTCGCTCTCGATGCTCAGTAACTCCGATTGAATCCAACCGCCGCCGCCACGCTCAAAGACAGCGACACCCCCACCTCCGGCGACTTGGTTCACACCAAGGACAACCACGCCGTCGTGGACCGCCACCGGTCGTAGCGAGGCGAGCGTTTCGTCCACTGCGGGAACGATGTCGGCAAACGGGATGCGCGCTTCAAAGGAGTACCTCTCACCGTTGCGTCGGAAGATCACGAGGTTGTAGGGCGTGCCGCACGCGACGATGGCAAGAAGGTCGCCCTGCAATCCGATCCGGCAACCGAAGCCGTCGTCTCCAGGGGAAAGCGCGGGTCCCGGTGCCCAGTTTCGGCCCTCTTTGAAGAAGATCTGAACGGTGTCGATGTCCAGCATTCCGACGGCAGCGACGTCGTCGGCGATCGCTACGCCACTCGCACGTCCTGGTAACGAGAGCGTTTCCCAAGCGTCGGTGCGCACCACGCATCGGTTCATCTCGCATCGGCCTGGACCACATTCGGAACCGTCTCGGACGTCGTACAGGCACATTCCGTCGATGCACGAGTCCGCAGTGCAGAAGTTGGAATCGTCGCAACTTCCGCACGCCGGATCGACACAGCCTCTTTCGGGATCGCACACCTGTCCACGCGGACACGCATCGGGGATGGTTTCGACGGTGCACGCAACGCGCTCGCAAACTGCACGTGCGCACGCGGCTGGTGTTGGACAGTCCGAAGCGTCGGAGCACGCGTCGTCGCGGCAAAGTTCGGGCGTCTCTTCAACACATCGTGGGTCGACGCATTGGCCGCCTAAGCACGTGGTTGCGACGGCGTCGTCGCAGGTCACCGAGCGACAGTCGCGAGTGACCAACACGGTGACTCCAGTCGTCCCATCGATCTCCACGCGAACCAGACGCGAAACCACGACCTCGCCGTCTTGGGTGAGCGAGACCTCGACCTGAACCAGTTCGTTTCGAAGTCCGTCGAAGCGCGCGACTTCAACGCCGCCGAAGTAATCCTGCGTTGTGATGGCGTGATCGAGTCGAGTGTCTTCGAGCGTGACGAACACCCCATCGAACTCGAGCCCGGGCACCAGGTCGGTCCGGAGATCGACGCGAAGACTCGGAGAGCCACTCGAACATGCCGCGACAAAAAGCAGCGCAAGAGCACGCACACACGAAGGATACCGCAATTGACCTGAGCTTTACGTCAGCGCTCCCGCAATCGATTCAGGCTGAAGCTCGGAGGTTCGAAGTGCGGCAGCTGATTTTGTTGAGTGTGATGTGTGCGTGCGGCGGGCAAACCAGTGTGGTGGAGAGCCCTGCGTCGTTGCCTGTCGAAAGAGTTGTGCTGTTCCAAAACGGGATGGCCTACATCGAACGGCGCGGCGAGATCGACGAGCAGAGCTTTGATCTGCACGCGAGTCCCGAGGGGATTCACGACGTGCTGAAGTCGTTGTCCGTCGTGGACCACGAGGGCGGTGCGGTCACGGGTGTGCGCGTGTTGGAAGACGGTGAAACGGCGCGACTCCGGATCGGACTCTCGAGCGAAGGGTCCGATGATGTTTCCGTAGCGTATGTCGCCGAGGCTTCGGGCTGGCGGCCGACCTATCGCATTGTGGATGTGGGTGACGACCGCGTTCGACTCCAAGGTCTTGCAGTTGTCGACAATCCATCGGGCGAAGACTGGGAGGGCGTGCGACTCGCGCTCTCGACCGAGGTGCCGCTGGCATTTCGATATGAAGTGGGCACGGCGCGTGTTGCGCAGCGTCCCACTCTGGACAGCAACGGTCGCCTGCAAATCGTGCAGCCGATCGTGCCTGTTGCGCCGACCGGAAATGTACAAACCGCGTATGGGCTGGCCAACGCCGTGAGCGAGGAAGCAAGTCAGCGTGCTGGGCGGCGCGTCAACGATCGCAACGCACGCATCAACGACAACATCGTGAACACGGCAACGCCAGCACCGCAGCCGGCACCGGTGACGCAAACAACCAACGCGATGTCCGCGATCGATGCGCGAGATCCTGCAGAGGGCTTTACCTTGGAGACGCCCGAGCGGCTGACTTTGGGTGCGGGCGAGTCTGGCTTGGTGCCCTTTGTCGACACGTCCACCCCGGGTCGTCGCGTGTTGCTCTACAAGCCTGCGCCGGTGACCAACGGTCGTCCTGGTGCAAGTCACACCCATCCGTACCAAGCGGTTATGTTTGTGAACCCGCTGCAGCAACCTCTACTGACCGGACCCGTGACTGTGTACGCCGAAGGCAGCTTTCAGGGTGACGGCGTGACCGCAGCGATTCCCGCGGACGCTCACGCGTTCGTGGCGTATGCGATCAATCCTTCGGTGCGGATCGATGCACATCGGCATCAAGCCGAAGATGAGATTCGCGGGCTGAGTGTGACTGGAGGTGTGCTGACCGTTCGCATGCGTCGTGTCGTCGAGCATCGCTTTGGTGTATCGGGCAACCATGACTCGTTGGTGTACGCGTTCGTAGGCAAGGAAGCGTCGTACACGCCCGAAGGTCTGCCGGGTGATGCAATCGTGACCGGTGCTGGCTACTTCGTGCCCCTGCGTGACGACAATCAAACGGTGCGACTGGTTCAACCCACCACCACGCAGGTGGATCTCAGCGCGGATCCCCATCACATGTATGTGCCGGCGTTGCTTGATCTGATCGCCGCTCGCGACATCGACGTCCAACCACTGCGCGATATCGTCAATCGTTTGGACGCGATCGGTCACGAGCGCACTCAGCACCAGCGCGACCTGGACGTTCGGGAACGCGCACTGACGCAACAGCGTGAAGCTCTGGGTGCGTTGCGCGACGTGCCCGGGAACGCGGCGCTACGGCGACGGCTTGGCCAGAGTGTGGCTCAAGGAGTGCGCGCAGTGGATGAGTCGACGCGCTCGATTGTGGCGCTGGAAGCCGAACGTGTGGCCTTGCGTCAGGACTGGTACGCGCGGTTGCGCGCGCTCGATCTCTGAACACGTCGTTTGTTGGCCCACAGCAAAAGCAGAACAAGCCAGGTCGCATCGCCGGTCTGGCTTGTTCGGCATCCACAGCCACCCTCGTCGATGGGCTCGCCGGCATCGACACCACTGTCTCCAACGCCTGCATCGTGCGACACGCTTGAATCGGGCAGGTCTGCGTCGTTACCTGCATCCACTGCCGGAACCGCAGCGTCGTCATCGAGCGTGAACGTCAGTTGAAGCGAAAAGGTGGAGACATCGGAGTCGTACGCGTCCACAAACAAGAAGTACGTTCCGATCGCCAAGCGTTCATCGAGTCGTGAACCACGATTGGTGTCTCGATCGATGTCGTCGTTGCAGCCCAACTCCAGCCCGTCGCACGCAGCGCGCAAGTACATCACCGTGTCAAAGCCAGCGGTTTGCGCGACCATCCGACCCGGCGCGGGAAGCGTGAACGAATACACGCGTTCCGGTCCAAGACCGCCACAACTACCTTCGGAATCGGGCGCAAAACCCACGAGCGTGTCTCGGATCGTTTGGTTGACCGGTTCAATGGTTTCCGCGGTCGAGCAACGGTCTCCTTCCGGAGGTTCTACGCAGGGACCATCGCAGTCACACACGACCGACTCGACTCCGGGGGTCGCGCAAAACGCGTCGATCACGGGTGCGGCGTACACCAACCCCTCGCCGTCATCCGTCGGCGGGGGGTCGATCACGTTGACCACGTTGCAACCGCCGGCGTCCACGTAGTCGGTTTCACCACCGCGTAGCAGCGCAACGAGGTTTCCAGAGTGGTCGAAAACGCCAGAGCCCGAGTTGCCGTTGAACGCGTCCAGAGTGGCGCGCAGGGATGTAAAGCTGGAGTGGTTGACGGTCACGACTCCACCGGAGTCGATCTTCATCGGAATGCCGTTGGGATGACCCACGAGAGCGAGCGGTGTGCCGACGGGTAAGCCCGCCCGCTCAATGCGGACAGATACCGGTGTATGACCCACGACCGGTCGGTCCAGTTCCACGATTGCGTGATCGACTCGATCGTCGTCGAAGTACGCGAGGACGCGCTGGCAGGAGTACACGTCGTCGTCTTGGAGCGCGATTAGTTCGTCGTCGGCGGTGTAGCGCCAACCCAGCACCCAAACTTTGTCCGTGCAATCACTGGCCGAGTCCATGCAATGACCGGCGGTGAGAATGTAGCGATCGTCGATGAGCGTTCCGGAGCATGTGCCGGGTTCGAGTTGGTCTTCGAACGCTTCGCCCGCACATAACGAACGCGCTTCGGAAAGCGTGCGGTCGTAGTCGATGAACACGTCGCCGCCATCGAAGATCAAGTTGTCTTCGTCGATCTTCATGGCGATCGCGGGAGCAAGTGCGCGTAATGACGCGTTGGGATGGGCGAAGACTTTGGTTCGGCCGTCTTCGCCGTACACGACCTCGTGCGAGACTTTGTCGACGTTGGTCGACGTACAAGCAACGACTCCAAGGAACAACCATCCGTAGCGCAAAGCACCACCAAGGTACCGCATTCCGAGGTACACACAGCCATGCGCCTTGAAGGTTCGTGTCACTGCGGAAAGGTTCGGTTTTCACTCGAGAGCCACGAACCGTGGCCCTACCAGCGTTGCTATTGCTCGATCTGTCGAAAGACGGGCAGCGGGGGGTTCATGATCAACCTGGGCGGCGATTTCCGAACGATGCAGGTACAAGGCGAAGAGCACCTGCACATCTATCGAGCGAGCGAACACCACAAACGCTTCTTCTGTCGCGAGTGCGGATGCCATCTATGGGCACACCACGATCGCTGGCCTGACCTGGTGCATCCGGTCGCGAGTGCGATCGACACCGAGCTGCCTGCAGCACCCGCGCAGGTTCACATGATGGTCGACTCCAAGGCGGCCTGGGTGCCGGTGCAATCGAACGCGGACGATGAGGTGTACCCCGAGTATCCGCGCCTCTCACTCAGCAAGTGGCACGAAGAGAAGGGGTACAACGACTAAGGTGCGCTGCAGACGTCGTGGAAGTGATCCACAGCATCGAGCAATGCGTTGCGCAAGTCACCACTGCAGATGCTCGCGAAGTCGGTGTTCGCCGGAGCGCTCGAGTTGAAGTCTTGCATTCGAGTTGCTGCCTGCGCGTCGCCAAATGCAGAGCTACAGGCTGTCGGACCCGCGATCGTATAGGTCGACCACAAGTCGCGGCCCTTTGCATCGTCCAGTGCTTCAATCGTATCCATCGGATCGATGATCGTGGTTTCGGTGTGCGCGGGATCGCAGATGTCGGTTACGCCTACGCCCATCAACTCGACCGTCACGTCGTCTTCTGGGAACGAACAGTCGTTCTCGTCGGTCAGCACGACAACACCGAGCATTGCACCAGCACGGAAGAACCCACTGTTCGACCCGTCGGCAACACGATCGCTGACTGCGCGATCCATCATCAACAAAGGCATCTCGTAGCCTGAGCCCGCGGTGCCGACGTTGAGCAAGCACTGCAGCTTATCGATGCGACCGCTATCGCGACGTCGAAGGTAAGGCCGCGCCAAGCCACATCCTTCGGGCTGCAAGAGGGCGCCGTTGGGGCCCATTTCGTTCGTCACTGTGGGTGGGAACCCAGGAAAGAGTTCTTGGGTGACCGTCAGATCGCGACCGGTCGTGGTGACGCCGATGCGCCAGTCGATCGCACCACCTGCGTAGTCGTCGAGCTCGTCGATTAAGTCGTCTGCGTACAGCACCAGGTTGGCGAGCTCCTCACTCATCGAGCCCGAGTCATCGATCACAAAAAGCAAGTCGAGCTGCGTGCACGAATCGTCAACAGGCATGCACATGCCTGCTTCATACGTGCAGGTCGCATCGCAGGTGTCGATGCGTTCCTCGCCGGAGGGGCACCCCGCGCCGCTTGTGCGCATGTCGCCTGGTGCGCACTCGCCTTCGTCGCTGCATTCGCCTGCGACCCATTCACACGAAGTGTTGCAACGCGCGGTCGTGGTTCCGCAGTTTCCACATGTGGAGTCTTCGGTCGTACCAGGGTCGCACACGCCCTCGCTGCCACAGGGGCCATACTCCCAAACGCCAGCGCTTGTGCAGAAGCGTTCTTGGGTTCCGCAGCGACCGCACTCCACGGTTTCAATGGTGCCGGGCGAGTCGCATCCATCGTCTTGGCACATCATCGACTCTTCGAAGGTGCACAGTTCGCCGCACAAGAGCTCACGGGTCTCGCCGGCATCACAACCATCGGAGGTTCGGACGCGTTCACCTGGCGTGCATTCGCCCTCTGCGCTGCACTCGCCAATCGCTTCCCATTCGCACTCGCTATTGCACACCGACATTTGCACGCCGCACGCGCCGCACGATTCGCTGTCGGTTTCACCGGGTGTACAAATGCCGGTCTCTTCTCCGCAGGGACCGTATTCCCAGACACCCGCGATGGTGCAGAAGCGAACGGCGGTTCCGCATGCACCGCAACTTACGTTCTCGGTGGCACCAGGTTCGTCGCACTCTTCGGCAGGACCCGAATCGGGATCATCACCACCGTCAAACCCCGGCGCGTCAAAGCCAGGTGCGTCGCTCGCAGCGTCGCGCGCAGCATCGGTTCCTGCATCACCGCCCAAGATCGGTGGGTCTCCGTCACCGCAGCCAAGAGCCAACATGATCGCTACGCATCCGAAACACCGCATGGATCGCCTCCACGCGGATATACGAAGCGGGTTGCGTCAGCTCCCCTCTGAACGCGCCAGTTCAGGGTCGCGTGCGACGACGCACAAACAAAAGGAACATCCACCACATTGGCGACGTGCTGGCGAGCGAGCACCCGGATTCTTCGGCTTGCTCGGGTTCGCTTGCCGTTTGAGCTGGCTCCTGCGTCGGTTGTGCTTCGGGTGTGGGCTGCGGTTCGGGCTCAGGCTCGGGCGCAGGTTCGGTTCGCGCAGGAGGTTCTTCCGCACGCCAGCTTGGTTCCAAACTCGTGCCCGCTGGATACACACATTCTTTTGCGGTGCGGCACTCGGCGTCGCCTGAGCAGGCGCCTTCGTTGCATCGATCGCCGGCACGCGACGCGGTGGGTCGCGGACCGTCGCGCTCTTCGTCCCAACGTCGCCGTCCCATGCCGTAGGTGCTTTCGCTCCAACATCGCGCGATCTCCTGGCATGAGCCGCCGCCGATACAATCGCTGTCTTGAGTGCACGTACGTGGAGTGCACCACGCCGAGTGACCGTGTCGTTGTGCGAGCCAGCCCGCTTCAGGACATTCGTTGGGTGCTCGAATCGCATCGGCCGATGCAAAGGCGGGCACAAGGAGGAACAGAGTGACGAGCGAAGCGCGCATGGCTGGATGAAACCACGGACGCTCGTGGAATGTCAGGGCGCTTTGGACTTTCGCGCGACCCAGATACCCGCCCCGCCGAGAGCTGCTGTTCCCAATCCAATACCCAGAAGGATCACGAGGTGACCCATGTTGACCGGGCCCGGGACTTCGCGCGTTTCGGTGATCGGTCGTGTTTGAATCTGACCGTTCGCAAACACTTCTTCGACCTCGCCGGTAGGGACGGTTTGCTCGACGCGTGCATGTGGAGGGTCGGAGAGCATGCTGATGACGAAGAACACGCCAACCAAGAGATTGATTGCGCCCCAGACCGTGGCTACGGCGCGCGAACGTGACGTGGGTGCGCGGACTGTCTTGACGATGGATGCGAGTCCGCCTCCCAAGAACACGATCGCAAAGAGAAGTGGGCACAACCACTCGAGGACATCTCCGACTTCGCGCAGCGTGCGAAGGAAACGTCCGATGGGCGTGTTGCGGCCGCAGCCCGAACACCCCACCACAAGCGCTACGCAAAGTACTCCGCGCACTAGTCCCCCTCGCACGAGGGCAATCATGCCTGATCTTGACGCTTAGGTGCCGGGCGTATCGCGATCGCACTCCGTGCACAGCACGTTTTCGACATCTTCCCCGTCAACCAAGTCTTGCAGCCACTCCACAAGACGGGTTCCGTTGGCTTCGACTTCGTAGAAGTTCTCTTGGATGATGATGCAGTGCTGCTCACCCGGCGCTTGGAATGCACGATAGTTCGGAGTCGATCCAACGATGCGATCGCGAGACGTTTCCATGCGCTCGCTCCAGCCAGCCGCTCCGCCTTCTCCGCCCATCGCTTCGTAGTAGAAGGTCTGATTGTTATCGAAGGTGGTGTTGTACTGCGACACGACGTTGTTCGGGTACGCCGCGCCGATCACCTCGTACACATCGGCGAGCTCGAGCTCGAAGATGTCGACGGTTGCGGGATCGAGCCCCGGTAGCCAATCCGGCAGCATTGCCTCGGCGTTCCATGAAGGAAAGCTGTCTCGGAAAAACGTCTCGGTGATGACGCCGGCTCCAGAATCGCCGAACTGGATGATCGGAGTGTCGGTGTAGTGCTCCATCAAGTACGCCGACCAACCGATCGAACCGTACGAGCCGGCACTGCACCCGGTGACAAAAACTTGCTCCGGATCGAGAACGTTGTCGTACACCCAGTCGAGCACAACGCGCGCATTGGCTGCGCCACGATGGTTGACGGTGATCGGCAAACGGTCACCTTCGTACGTGGTCGACGCGTCGCCCCAGTGAATGTCCCCGGTGCAGTACGGAATGATCACGTGGGTCCAGTCTGCGAACGGGTTCTCCGCGTTTTCGCGGTCGTAGATTCCCACCGCGACACCTGCTGCGACGGCGTCCCGTACGGGGTCGACCGAGTCGCTAAAGATCGCCGTCGCGAATGAGCAGGTTTCGAAACTCCAGCACGCGCCACCGCCGATGAAGTCGACGACTAGTTTGTTGGTGGTTCCGGGATGCACGAAAAACGCAAACTCGTTGCCGCGCGAACAAATCGTGGGGCCACCCGGCACAAGCTCGTTCCAGCCGGCTTCCAGATCGGTGAGCGCGGGCAACTCGTTGAGCGGAGGTGGACCCGTGTCGAGGTCTGCATCCAACGTTGCATCCGTGCCCGCATCGCTTCCGCTGTCGGTCGTCGCATCCGGACCGCTGTCGGTTCCACTATCGGCTGGCCCATCATCGTCTCCGCAGCCAAGAGCGACAACAAGCACCACGGCACACCACTTCATCCAACCCACGTCGTTAGGTTAACGCACCGCCGAGCCAAGCCGCCACACGCTCAACAATCGCCCCGCGTCGCGTGTGTCGAGGCAACGCTCCAGGCTGGGTGTCGACGAATGCATCCAACCACTGTGTGGTGTTTCCGCGCTCCAAGATGCCGTCCAACGCGTAGAGCGACAGCTTTTGAGCACCTGCGGCTCGTGCCAACGCCACGTCGTCGCGCAACTCGTCGATGTCGCGGTAGGCGCGTTCATCACCCAGTGCACCACCTCCAACCACACCAAGCGAAACCGCGCCTCCTGCAACGCGGGTCATTCGCACCAAGAGATCTCGCGCCACGCGTCGTGGAATCGCACCGCGTGAGTAGCCTTCGAAAAGCGAGGTGTAGAGCATGGGTTCGACGCGTTCGCATCGCAGGTCTGCCACGGGAGTTCCTAGCCAGCGTTCCCACTGCGCACCGTAGAGCAACATGGGAGGAACGACGGCTTCGACGGTCCAACCGATGCGTCGCAGATGCTCCGCCAACTGTGCGTGAGAACCGAGTGCTCGGGGTCGTGGAACGTAGCGCCACTGAACCGCGCGGCGTGCCCAATCGATAGGTGGCTCCACATCGAACAAGAGCGTGGCGGGTTCGACGCGCTCGACGAGGCTGAGCACATGTTGAGCAAATGCGTCGACGTTGGTTGCACTCGGCCATCGACCTTGAGCGTCGTCAAGCAGCGGCCACACCACGAGGGCAACATTCGCGGTGCGTGCGCGTTCGCTCAGACTGGCGAGTGCATCAACCTGATGGGGAAACACGGCCACCGTGAGTTCGATGCGGCGTGTTTGCAGCTCGGCGAGAAGCGCAACGTCGATCGCTTCGTAGGGAACGTGCTCGCTGTAGAGTCGGAACACGCTTCCACGCTAACGTACGCAGCCATGAAGATCCTCTACGGTGTGACGGGCGAGGGTATGGGCCACGCAATTCGGTCGGGTGTGATCCTCGAACACCTGATCGGCGCTGAGTCGCACGAAGTCGAAATCCTCGCCTCGAACCGAGCAGCGACCTACCTGAGCCAGCGTTTTGGGGAAGTGCACACGATTCACGGACTGCACATCGTCACGGAGGACAACCGGGTCAAAAAGGGCAAGACGTTGTGGTCCAACGTGCGTGAAGGCCTCAAGAACCTACCGGGACAAGTCGATTCGTACTTCGGACTGATCGAGGACTTTCGGCCCGAGGCGGTGATCAGCGACTTCGAGAGTTTCGCGTACCTCTACGCGAAGGCACACGACCTGCCGATTTTCTCCATCGACAACCAACAATTGATGAGCCGGTGCATCGTTCCCGACGAAGTGATTGGTGAACATCGAGCGGACTTCGAGATCGTCAAAGCGTTCGTCAAAGCGAAGCTGCCCTTTTGTGATCACTACTTGATCGCGACGTTCTTTGACGCGCCCATTCGAAAGAAGCGCACATCGCTCTTCGGTCCGATTCTTCGCCCCCAGGTGCTCGATGCGAAGGTCACGCGTGGTGACCACCTGCTTGTCTACCAGACGACCCAAGAGAACACCGCGCTGATCGACGCGCTCAAAGCCAGTGGGTTGGAGTGTCGTGTGTACGGGATGCGGCGCGATATCGACGGCGATGTCACCGACGACAACCTCGTCCACCGACCCTTTAGTGAAACGACGTTCGTCGAGGACCTGGCAAGTGCTCGTGCTGTGATCGCGAGCGCTGGGTTTACGCTGATGGGGGAGTGCGTCGTGCTGCACAAGCCGCTGCTTGCCGTGCCTCTCGAAGGGCAGTTCGAACAGGTTCTCAATGCGCGTTATCTCGAGCACCTTGGCTACGGGGCGATGGCCGAACGAGTAGATACCGACTCGCTCCAAGCGTTCCTGGCGCGCGGTCCAGAGTACGAACGCGCGCTCGAGCCTTACACACACGATCGCAACGAGGGGCTTCTGAACGAACTCGATGCCCTCCTCGATCAAGCCGCAGCGGGACTCTTTTGAAGCCGAAGGATTCTTGAGCACGATGTGCCAGGCTCGGCCAGTCTTGGCACAGAACGGCCAGTCCATGTTCAAAATTCCCTGAAAAAATGGTTGGCGCACGTCGTGCAATATTGGGCCGCATGATGCGTGGTGTGTTCCTCCTTTGTTCCTCAATCGCTGCTTTCGTCGTCGCTGCCACACCGGCACCGGCACACGCCTGCGGCGGCTTCTTCTGCAACAACGCTCAGCCGGTCAACCAGGCCGCAGAGCGAATCATCTTCTCGCAAAGCCCGACCGGTGAGGTCACGGCGATTATCCAGATTCAATACCAGGGCCCGGCCGAAGCGTTTGCTTGGTTGCTTCCCGTCAACGGTGCTCCCGAGGTGGGGGTGTCTTCTGACACCGCCTTTACGCGCCTTCAGACGGCAACCAACCCGCAGTACACATTGACCACCCGCATCGAGGGCGAGTGCTACACCGAGCCGCCGCGTTCGACGCGCGACGAAGCGTTTGGCGGGGCTGACTCGGCCATCGCGTCAGACGGTGGTGCACCTCCCGATCCGGGCGTGACAGTCGTCAACTCCGGAAACGTCGGTCCCTACGATTTCGTGATCATCAGCGTGGACCCCGAAGCGGAAGAGCCCGCAGAGGTCGCACTCGAGTGGCTCGGTGAGAATGAGTACGACGTGTCCGAGTTCGGTGGCGACATCCTCGGTGAGTACCTCGAGCGTGGCATGAACCTGCTCGCGTTCCGCCTCTCGAAGGGCAACGATGCGGGTTCGATTCGTCCGGTACGAATCAGCTTCGGTCAGGGCGCGCCTTCGATTCCGATTCGTCCGACCGCAGTCGCTGCGACCGAAGACATGGGTGTGATGGTGTGGGTGCTCGGTCGTGCTCGTGCCATTCCCGCCAACTATCGTCACCTCGAACTCAACGAAGCGCTTATCAATTGGCTCAACCCCACGCCCACGTACAACAACGTGGTTATCCAAGCGGCGAACGAAGCCGGCGGCCAAGGGTTCGTGACCGAGATGGCAGCCAACGCGTCGACGCTCGTCAACACGATCTGGGCAGACTTTGAGAGCGATGACGTCCGCGACATCTTGACTCGCGATTGGACGGGCAACGTCGGTTCGTTGCTCAACACGATTTCACGCTACGCGCAGTTCGACGGGACGCTCGATGTTCTGCGCCGGCACATCCCGATTCCCGTGTTCGAAGAGGGCGGCGAGCCCATCTACGAAGAAGACGAGTACTGGAGCTGCCTCGGTTGCTTTGGCTGGCCCTCAGAAGAGCAGCTCGCGTCGGTGGATCTCGAAGCGTTTCTCGGCGACTTCCGCGATGAGGTCACCGATCCGATGGCAGACACGGCGCAACTCTTCGCCGATGCGCTCAAGATGACCCGTCTGTACACGACGATGTCGCCGCACGAGATGACCGTCGATCCGATCTTCGACTACAACGCGGAGCTTCCCGACTACTCCAACCAGCACAACGCAGAGCGCGTGATCGAGTGCTCGATGGCTGTGCGTCAGTTTGAAGCGCCGTGGCGCGTCGAGCTTGCAAGCGGCGACGTCGTTCGAGGCGAAGGTAACCTTTGGCCCTTCAGCGTGGGTGACGAGCGTATGCCCGCCAACCGTCGCATCTTGCGCGTCGGTACCGAAGGAACCGGTGCGGTGATGACCGACAACGGTGACTCGATCGCCGCTGCTCTTGCGGAACACAACGCGACGGTTCCCGGTCCGCCCATCTTCGTGGGTGGTGGTGGAAGCGAATGCTCCGCTGGCGGCTCCGCCGGCTTCGGCTTTGCTGCGTTCGTCGGTCTGGCCATCCTGGTTGTGCGTCGTCGCCGATGATGCATGCGCTCCGATTGGGGCTCATGGCCTCGCTGTCGCTCGCGGGATGTGCGACTGACGTCCAAGACGTCGACCATCCTGCGAGTGTGGAGCTGGGCGCGGGATCATGGCGATTCGAGACGATTACCGATGGTCAGGAGCTCGAGCTGATTCGTGGTGCGCAGGGTGGCTGGCACGTTTGGATTAGCGTGCGGACTCGCGGAATGGTGGAGCAGCCCGTCATCGCGTTTGAGCTCCAGCCGGCCGACGAAAGCCGTGCACCGGTGGAGACGATTGTTCGCGCCAACTTGGATCCTGAGAACGTCGACGGATACCGCGACTTGATTGGGCATACGCAAATCGTCGACGAGCCGTCGTGCATGGTGGGCGAGTTGATGCGGCTCGAGGCTCGGGTCGAAGTGGACGGCGAAGTTCTGACCTCGGAACGCTACTTCACGGTCAATGGCGGTGCGTTTCCTCCGCCCTCATGCGAATGACGCAATGACGCGTCCCTTGAGGACTGGAATCTGATAGAAGGTCGCGCATGGCGACCGTCACGTTCAAAGGCAACGAAGTTCAACTCAACGGCGACCTTCCCAAGGTCGGAGACGCGGCTCCGGACGCGACGCTCTTGGTCGACAAAACATTGTCCGCCAAGAGCCTCTCCGACTTTAAGGGCCAGACGCTGATCCTCACCGTGAACCCGAGCTACGACACCGGTGTGTGCATGGCTACGGCGCGCGCGTTCAACACCAAGGCAGGCGAACTCGATGCCAAGGTGCTGATGATCAGCGCGGACCTCCCGTTTGCACAGAAGCGATTTTGTGAGGCGGAAGGACTGGAGCACGTGGTTCCGCTGTCCACGTTCCGTAGCGACTTCGTGAAGCAGTACGGCTTGGAGATGGCCGGTGGCCCGCTTGCGGGACTCTCCGCGCGTGCAGTCATCGTCATCGACAAAGAGTTCAAGGTCGCGCACTCGCAACTGGTGCCGGAGATCGTCGAAGAGCCGAACTACGACGACGTGCTCGCCGCCGCGAAGGGCTGAGCAGGCTGAGCATTAGGGCGGGCAGAGACCACCGCGCGACACGGTTGCTTCGATCATGTCAAACGGTGGTGGTCCGCCCCCCGATGGTGGTGGCCCCATCCTCCACATGGTGATGCGCGCCTCCACCGGAACGCCGAAGGTGATCCCGTCAGCGGTGTCGAAGCCCGTCGCCGTGTAGGTCCCTGCGGTGATGCCGATACGTAGGGGCGCTCCGGGTGTGAGGTCGCCGTTCAATCGCGGCATATCGGTTGTGTCCGCGCGCCACGTAATGCTCGTGCCACCGGCGTCGATCGTGGCTTCCTCTTCGTTCGGAACCGTGTTCGGGTCGTTCGCCGTGTACCGAAGTCGCATCGTCTGTGCGACGAACGTGGTCTGGCTGTTGAGATCGGACCCTACGGGTGAACCGTCGGAACAGCTCCAGTCATCGAGAACGCCAGGTGGTCGCAAAGGCTGGTTGCTCCAAAGCCTCACAGAGTCGCCGGCATCCGGAGGTGGGTTTCCAATGCACGTGAAATTCGTGCTCCAAAACCACCGGGCCGAAACGCCGGTGGTCCCGGCGGGGATACCCAACGCGCCCGCCCCTCCAACTCCGACCGCACCGCCGTCGTCCAGAACGATGGCCCAACCTCCCAAAGGGTTCTCCGCAGTCATCGGCGCACCGGTCGGAACAGTCCGCGCACGTAGCGTGATCTGCACATCGATTGTGCCCCAACCGACAACCCAATCGCTGGGCGTAAACCACACCGCGCCAGCTTGATTGTTGGCTGTTCCGTCCAGCAACGTCGCAACCAGCAGTTGCGATCCCACGGGCGTGGTTGGTTCGACATCGCAATCCGCCACGCCAAACACGGGAGCAGAAGGACCTGGGCACGACAGCATGTCCTCGGTATCGGTAAAGCCCGCGAGCAACGCGTCTTCGTCGAAGTTTCCATCCCCGTCGTCGTCGCAGTAGTTGCAGATCTCGGTCATCGCCGAGCTGCAGTCGAACCCGAGGCAGGTTGTGCACGTTCCTGTGCCGGGAACACCGCAAGCGTTCATGCACGAACCCATCTCGCCAAACTCGCACACGACCGTTTCGTCCACGATGTCATCGACGTCGATGTCACAGTCGTCATCCACGCCGTTGCACACTTCGGCGTTTCCAGGGTTTCGACTCGGGTTGGTGTCATCGCAGTCGCCCGTGGTCGTGGTCCACACACCGCCCGCTGCACACGATGCCGGAGCCATAGCGGGAGGCGCACAGCCCATCACCGCGGCTCCATCCCCGCCAAAGGTGTCCTCGTCACAGTCGGGGACGTACGCGAACACCGGAAGTCCCTCGTCCGCTGCCATGTCGCAGTCCTCGTCGTCGCCGTCGCACACTTCGGTGGCGCCGGGGAACGTTGCGGGCGCAGCGTCGTCGCAGTCGGTACCGCACATGTCGCCGTTGCAACAGGTGCTGTCGATAAACCCGTCATCGTCGACGTCTCGCTCGCCTACCGTCGTTGGATCGCAATCCTCGTCGACGGCGTTGCAGACCTCGGTCGCACCAGGAAACCGGTCGGGATTGCCGTCGTCACAGTCCGCGCCGCCGCACTCGGCAGAATCAACACCGTCGCCATCCGCGTCCGCGTTGATGTCGCACTCGGTGAGGCACGCGTCGGTCGATTCATCGCAGGTACGTCCGTCCATGCAAGGGTCGGTTGCGGCGACACAACCTCGCGCGTCTGCTGCCCCGTTTGCAGGGTCGCAGGTCTCCGCACCGTTGCAGAACAACTCGTCGGAACACTCGTCGTCCTCTGTGCAGACTTCGGAAACATCTGTACTGACGTCCGAGCTTCCGTCTTCGGTGCCTGCATCTTCAGAACTCGAATCGTCACCACATGCGACGCAAAGCAGCACACACGCCCAAGCCAACCCACGCATGTCACCCAATGTACACGCTATGGGCTACGGCGGATGATCTGTTCGCGATACGCCTCACGCAGTGTTTCAAGGTACTGGCGGTCTTGGGGCGTGCGTGCTGCGTCGAAGAGTTCCGCGGTTCGTTCAGCTGCACGTCGCAACCCTGTGATGATCGCCGGTTCGTCCGGATTGTCGGGGCGAAACGTGAACTCGTCGATCGGCGCAGCCGCAGAACGAGATCGAATCGCATCGCTCGCAGCAAGTGCACCAAGCATGTTGGGAATGGTGGTGCCGGGTTCGTGATTCAGGTCCGACCCACACGCGGGTGGATCGTCGATCTGCGTGACGTAACGAACCCACTGGCGCGCATAGCATTGGTGCGCGACATCGCTCCTTGCCAACCAGTTCGTCAGGTCGGCGATCCCCTCACCCCTCGGACCACGTGCGCCGTCAACATCTGCGGCTTCGAACGTCGCATCGACAGGGAAGCCGTTGTCGGTCGTGCGGTACGCGCCGTCCGGTCCATAGTTCTCCAGCGCAAAGCCGTAGGGGTCGAAGAGTTCGTGGCATCCCGCGCAGGCAAAGTCGGCTACCGAGGACTCGTAGCGTTCTCGACCAGTCATTCCAGGGCGCGGTCCGGGATCGATCGGACCCAGGCCCGCTGGCTCGTCGGGAATGACCCCGCAAAGCACATCCCGAGCGATTCGAATTCCACGCAGCGCGATGCTCTGCCCGCTCGTCATGCTTCCTTGCGCGAACAAACTCGCGCGACTCGGTTCCAAAGACACCTGCACGAACGCGTCGCCCGGTCGTTCTGAGAAGCCGTAGAACTCGGCGAGAGCATCGTTGACGAATGTGTATTGCGACCGGAGTAGCGCGTCGAATGTTGGCTCGCGTTCAAACACGCTTGCGACGTAGCGACGCGTCTCTTCGGCCATGTCGGGAAGATCGCCTCGGTAGTCCAACCAGCGCCGATGGAACTCCACAGCGCCTCGCGTAGCTCGCGGATCGCTAAACAGGATGCGTGCGGCTTCGGTCGGATTGTCGATCGCCGCGACCAGTTCGTCGGTGGGTCCGTCTCGCCACACCGCAACGCTCATGCGAGTGGCCATCTCGCGTGGACGCAACGACCGGGAAGGCGCGACCTCCCAGTTCAACAGAAAGTCCGGAGAGAGCATCACCTGAGCAAGCGAGGTCTCGACCGCTTCAGGACCACTATCCACAGCGGCTTGCAGCGACAAGAGCTCTCCTTCTTCAAGCTGTCGGCGCAAGAGCGTTTCGACCGCCTCCAGCAGACCACCATCAAACCCAGCGAGTGCGTTCTCCGTCGCTTGGCTCCACAACTCGACAGTGAGCGGACTGACCGGAACATCGCGACCCGTGAGTTCGTCGATCGGCGGAATGTCGTACACGACCTCTACACCGAGTGCAGCCGTGGCGATGTTGCCCAGTACATCGGCTTCGTGATGACGAAGTGGAGAATCGAAAGGTCCGCACTCGATCGGACCTGCGTCGATGTCCGGTCCGTCAATGGCCGCATCCGATTCCGCCACGTCGACATTCGCGTCCGTACTTGGTGTGCTGGACTTCGAGCAGGCGAGCACCAAGCAAAGCAATCCTATTCGCATCACGGGTCTATGTACCGCGAGCGATGAAAACAGCTCAACGCTCCAAACAACTCTCGTCGAAGTCCCGCAAACCAGGTGCGTCGTTCACGACGGTTGTCACGTGTGGTGCAGCCTGGTGCCGCATGACTTCCAGGTATGTCCAGTCGGCAAAGAGTGCTGCACTGGCGTACACAACCACCATTCGCAACTGAAGCTTGGAGTCGATGCTGACCCACATGGGGAGCGCGACGACGAACGCGAACCCGTAGATCAGCGTGCCGAAGCTCAGCACGAAACCAAGGTCGTCGTAGCAGAAGAGTTGCGTCATGAAGGGGTTCGCGTTGAGTGCGGTCTCTAGAAACGCCACGGCGAAGGGTGCAAGCACCCATGCGAAACGTGTGCGCGGTCGCAGCCAACGAAACGTCATGCAGCAGATGACCGCGTAGGTTGCGAAGTAGGCGACGGTTACCAGGTAGAGAAAGATCGGATTGCGATCGATGACCCACGTGACGTCGAACCCGTAGTGCATGTGCAACACATCGAAGAAGAACGGTGTCTGCGCGTAGTTCAATCCAAACGAGAGCAGTACCACCGACGTGACGTACTTGGTCGACACGCGTTGCAGCACCGGCAGGTCGCGATCGACCGGACGCACCATTGGCGGAACGATCGCCCCCAGCATCAGCAGCACACCAAACGCCATGCACTCGATGTCGCCCCACGAAACCGCGAACCCGCCGATCATCACGACGCCACTGATCGCGCCCCAAATCGGCGTGTAGATCAGCCACCAGCGCTCCACAGCACGCTTCGCGGGATCTTGAGCCAACATCAAACCACCTTTGATTCGCACGCGCGGACGCGTCAAACTAGTCCCTCGTGGCGTTGCCACGTTTGGAGGGTGGTTTGAACTTTCGGTTGGCTTGGATTGCGCTGGTCGTGGCCTGTGGTGGTGGCGGCGACCCGATGATGATGATGGACGACCCGCGTTGGGAGAACGCGCGGCTCGAGATCGTGGGTGCGTCGGCGGTGAACCTTCAATGGGGCGATACCGCAGACCTGACGGTTCGGTATGTCGATCAAGACGACGCGCCGATTGAAGGTGCTCCGATCGATTTTGCGATCGAGGGCGACGACGGTGGGTCGCGTCTTGCCGCGTTGCAGGGGTTCACGGACATCAACGGAACGGCACGCATGACGCTTACGGCGGGCATGACCAACACGATGTTTCGTGTCGTGGTCACGCCTCCGGCGGATGGCGATCCGGTTCAGTTTGACGTAGCGGTTTCGGACACCGCGATCGGGAGCATCACGGTCAACATGCTCTACTCGGGCGACCGCGAGCTCGCATCATTCGAAGCCCGTCTCTTCGACGGAGAGTCCTGTAGTGGTCTCGATCCGACAGCGTTGCCGGCCGAACTTCGCACGGTTTCGGCGGCAGCACTCAGCGAGCGTCCAGGGTTCGCAGGCGTCGATCCCGGAACGACGTACACGGTCGTTGTTCTGGCGCAAAACGGACGCACACAACTCAGTGCATTTGGATGCGCAGACTTGATCGTTGTTGCTGCGGGCGCAGACACGGAGGTCGATGTCACGCTCAATGAGCAGCCGTTGCCGCTCGACTTCGTTGGTGTGTGGGACCTCGACAACCAGTTCGATTTTGGCGGTGCACTTCCACCCTCGACCGAGGATGTGATCAACGTGATCGGCGAGCTTGCCGACGACGATGTGACCGACATTGACGGCAATCCGGACTTCGAAACCAGCGACGATGACGGAGATGGGATCGCTCCGGAGTACGGTGTGGATCCCGGTGCGTTCGTGACCGATATCGCGATGCGCCAGACCTGCGATTGGGAGTGCAGCAGCGGCGAGGACTACGGCGAGTGTTCGATCGGACACCGCCTTGGCGACATCGGCGCGATCTACGAAGAGGTATTCAATACCTGGAATGGCGCGCAGTCGCGTTTCTTCGGTGGCTGTGCGGCATGGGAGGTCGTCAAGACACCGTTCCAAAACCAGATCAACGCCAACGCACCCGCTGCGTTTAACTCCGCGTGGTTGCAGCTGGCATCCGATCTGAGCAATGCGATCACCAATGCTCAGTTCACGTCGCGGTTGACGATTACGCCTTCGGCCGGTGGTGAATTCCAGGTGCCCATTGAGCACGAACTGCTGGAAATGCGCGTACCGTTCCGTCCGCTTGGCGGCGGAAGCGAAGTCGCAATGTTCGCGCTGGAGGACGCAGGGTTCGTGAGCATCCCCGCGACCGAGACCGCGACCGTGGATGGAACCACGCTCATTATTCCGGACCACAGCTTCGACATGAACTGGGGTGAGCTGACGCTCTACATCTACCGTGAGGTGTTGCTGCCGGGCGTGTTCGGCGTGGAGTCGACGGGTGAGCTGATTGCGGGTTGGGTCGACTGCATGCAGATCGCGGAGTGGCTCGAGGCGGAAATCGAGCGACTCTTTGTGTTTAGTCCGAGCGTGTCGACCCTACGCGGCTACTGCATGGACGGTCTCAACGCGATCGGAACGCTCCTGGAGGACGAGCTTGCTGGACGCATCGATGCTCCCGGTACGCTTACAATTCGCGGAACCGCGATGGGTGCGGACGTCGACGATGCCACAGGTCGCGTTGGCGAACTCGCCAATGGCATGTGGGAAGGAACGTTCGCGGAAGAGACGATGGAACGCGATCTCACTGGAACGTTCACCGGAGTGCGCGCTCCCTAGATCCCTCAATCGTTGACGACGTTGGGACGCTCGCCCTTCTCGAAAAACGCGATGATCTGACGCGCCGCCGCAGTGGCTGCGTTGGTGTTCGCTTCAGCGGTCTGCGCGCCCATCTTCTTCGGTGTGCAGAAGAAGCGCGTTCCAAACGCTTCCAGCGCTGCTTTGGTCTCGTCGCTCGGCGCGATGTCCGTGATGTAGCGGATGTCGTCGCGCTCCTTCATCGCTTCGATGAGACCCGCTTCGTCGATCACCTCGGCACGGGCGGTGTTCACCAGCGCACCGTTCTTCGGCAACGAGGTAAGCAGTGCCTTGCCGATCGATCCCTTGGTCTTCGGCGTGTTGGGGATGTGCAGCGAGAGGTAGTCGCTCTTCGCGTAGAGGTCTTCGACTGTGTCGACCGGCGTCGCGCCAAGTGCTTGGATGTCGTCGTTCGAGACGAAGGGGTCGTGCGCCAACACGTTCATGCCGAAGCCCTTGGCAACACGCAGCACATTCTTGCCCACGTTACCAAGTGCATGGATGCCGATGGTCTTGCCCTTCAGCTCGGTGCCGGGCTTCCCGTTGAAGCGACCACGCGCAGCAAACACCATCATGCCGAACACCAGCTCGGCGACGGCGTTGGAGTTCTGACCGGGTGTGTTCATCACCGCCACGCTGCGCTCCTTGGCGCCTGCGCAGTCCACGTTGTCGTAACCAGCACCGGCACGCACCACCAGCTTCAGGTTCTTCGCGGTGTCGAGAACCCCCGCGTGAATCTTGTCACTGCGAATGATGATCGCGTCGGCTTCCGGAATCGCACTGAGCAGATCGCTTTCGTCACCGTACGACTCGAGAACCTTCACCGCGTAACCCGCGTCTTTGAGAATGGCCGAAGCCTGTTCTTTGGCGTCGGGCGAGAAGGGCTTCTTGGTGGCGATCAGAATGGTCTTGGACACTTCAACTCCGTTTCGGTTCGGGCGCGGAATAAATCACATCGCGATCATGCCGTCGAGCGCACGCGGCTCCGGCAGTTCGGTCTCGCCGATCATTTGGCGGATGTCGCGCTCGATGCCACGTGACATCGAGGTGATCGGGATGTCGTTGGCGAGACCTTCGAAGGGGTTTTCGCTCCAATCTCCGATTTTGTCCGTGGTGAGGAACACCCAACTGACCACAGTCGCGAAGGGCACAGTCAGCCAAACCATCCAGGGCTGCGAAATCGCTTCGCCGAGTTTCGCGAACTCCGGAAGCAGTCCAAACGGAACGAGCAGCGCGAAAATGACAGCGAAGAACATGTTCACCGTGGCGTACTGACGCGGGAAGGGGAAGTTCTTGATGCGCTCCGCCTTGCCCTGCTGGGTCATGATCTCCTGCAGCATTTCCTGCATGTGTAGATGCGCGAATCCGTCGATGACTTTTTGCGCGCGCAGCTTGGACAGATGGCGGGACTGACAGGCAACGAGGTGCGCCGCGGGGTTGATCTGGGCGAGCACTTCGTCGCGCTCTTCCGCACTCAGGTTCGGCGTGAGAACTTTGACGAGATCTTCTTTCTGTTCGGGGACCATCGAGCTGCGCAGGCGATCGACCAATGCACCCTGGTGTTCCCACGATTTGATTTTGCGCAGTTGGTGACGAAGCGCGTCCATCCAGGCCACATGTCGGTGCACGAGCGTCTCGCGGATCTGGTTAAGCTCTTCGTCCGAGAGCTCTGCGCCGTGGGCGTTACTCACCAGATCACGCACGCCGTATCCCCACGAGCGACTCACGTTGACGATCGCGCCGTAGATCTTTCGGGCTTCCCACATACGGTCGTACGACGCGTTGTTCTTGAAGCCGAGATAGAACGCCACCGCGATGCCGACGAGCGACATCGGCAGCGTGGGGATCCCGAGGAAGGTCAGCTTTCCAAAAAAGTACGCTGCAGTAACGCCCACGGACCAGAGCAAGGGCAGCTGGTAGTTGTGGCGTGACCACTGAAGGGTTTGAAAGAAGCGATATCGACGTCCGACGTGCATAGCGCGCCGACTCTAAGGAACCTGTGCTTCGCGTCAATCCACGCGAACGAGTGGTCAATTACCGCCGAAGACGTCGATCCACGCATGGTTTCCAAACCACAGCAGTTCGGGCTCGTCCTCCGTTCGCACCGCACTGGGAGGGGGTGCACCACAGCGGGCTTCGTCAGGACTGCGAACCACCAATCGGGAGTTCTCGAACTCGACGTCGAAGTGACGGACAAGTTCGCTCCCTTCGGGCGACCGATAGCTCGAGTCCGCTTGAACGCGGCGACAGTGTCGATCGACCGGTTTGCAAATCACCCACTCACTTGTGTCTTGCTGGCCGCCGATTGCGTCTGTCCAACGCGTGTCGAGTTGCACAACCATCAGATGTCCGGCGTCGACGTCGCGCGTGCTCACGTTCACTCTCGGAGCGGATGCGTAGGTGGCGTTGGGGCGACTTCGCAACAAGAGAGGGCCCCACTGCTGATGGGGATCGACCAGATGAATCTCAAAGCGCTCAGCGAAGGGTTCGTTCCAGCGTGTCGCTTCGGGTCCCCACCGGAGTTCGACGACCTTCCAACCCTCGACGACGGCTCGTTCGCGTAGCCCGCACGCGTCGCCGCACGGCTTGGTCAGAGCAGAACCGCTCGGCGCGGCTGCAACGGGATGCGCGACAGGCGCAACAGGAGTCACAGGCGCAACGGGAGGCGGCGTGGACTGTGCGTCTTCGGAAGAACCACATCCGACGAGAACCGCCAGCGCCGCCATTCGAAGCACCATCGTGGCCACGAGCGTACGCCAATGTGCTAGCTCTTGCGCGATGCGCGCGCTTGCTTTGGCCGTTCTGCTCTCAAGCTCCCCCGCTTTGGCACAAGATCCGGACGCGGGAGCGCTGGATGCTGCAGTGGATGCTTCGATGGAAGATGCTCAACAACCACTGAGGGTTGTTGTCGCGGGCAACGCACCCTTTGTGATTCCTGGCGAAGACTGGAACGGAATCAGCGTTCGCATCTGGGAAGCGTTGGCCGACGACATGGGCCGTACGTTCGAGCTCGAACAAGCCGAGAGCGTTGCCGATGCACTGCGACAAGTGGAGCAAGGACGCGCGGATGTCGCGATCGGCCCGATTAGCATCACGGCGTCACGTGCAGTTCGCGTCGCGTTTACGCAGCCCTACTACGAAAGCGCACTGAGTATCGTCGCGCCCGAAACCACGCCGGGTGCGTGGCAACGCGTCCGACCCTTCTTGAGTGGTCCCTTTCTAAAAGGCTTTGGGATCTTTCTGCTCGTTCTGGTCATCGTCGGTCACCTGTTCTGGCGCGCGGAACGAAAGCACAACGACGACTTCCCCAAGGAAATGGTCCCCGGCACTGGCGTTGGGGTGTGGCTTGCCATCGTGACGCTTACGACCGTGGGATACGGCGACAAAGCACCGAAGACCGCTGGGGGTCGAGTCGTCGCCGGTGTGTTCATGGTGGTCTCGATGGTCACGGTGTCGTCACTGACCGCGTTCCTCGCCACCACGTTGACGGTCGCTTCGTTGGAGCGTGGGGCGATTTCAAACGCCAGTGATCTGCACGGACGTCAAATCGCATCGGTGGAGGGTTCGACGGGTGCTCAGTTTGCGCGTCGTCACGGAGCCTCGATCGTTGCGGTTGAAAACGTGGGTGGCGCGGTCGAAGCCGTCGCTTCGTCACAAGCCGAGGCGGTGGTGTACGACCGACCGATGCTGCAGTACGAGCTGCGCACCACTCCGCGTGAAGGCTTGGTGATCAGCCCATCAAGTTACGAACCTCAGGGCTACGGATTCGCGGTCAGCCACGAGAACGTCGAGCTTGAATCGCAACTCGACGTAGGCTTGCTTCGACTGGCAGAGAGCGGCGCACTCGGCCGCATCGTCGATCAGTGGTTGGGCGAGTGATACCCTTGTAGTTGGTGGGATGGAGAGTCGCGCTTGTGCTCGTCGTTCTCGGTTGCTCGGGAGGTGACGGGAGCCTTCGCGTCGACCTTCGCACCGACTTCGTTCCGGGCGTGGAGTTCACCGAAGTTCGAACCGTCGTCGACGGGAGCGACAGCGAAACGCGGGCGTTTGGAATCTCGGACGAAGTGTTTGAGGCGGGACGGATCGCCGACTTCGAGTCGATCGATTCGGGTGAACGCCGAATTGAGGTCACGTTGCTCGGACCCGACGGAGAACTCGCATCACGAACCGTGCGTGCGCGCGTAAGTGGTGCAGTCGGCATCACCGTGTTGATGACCCGAGACTGTCGTGGGGTGATGTGTCCTGGAGCGGGTGACGACATCTCCGCACTTTCGTGTTTGGGCGGAAGCTGCGTGCCGGAAGAGTGCGTGGATGGGACCGGACCCGGCTGTGGCGATCCCGAGTGCATGAGCGCGACGGATTGCACCATGGCCGCACCCTGCACTTCGCCGGCATGTGTTGAAGGTGTGTGCGTCTATCAACGCGACGACAGCCAGTGTGGAAGCAATGAGTACTGCGATCCCGACGATGGTTGTCTTCCGATTCCGATGAGCAGCGATGCCGGATTCGATGGTGGGAGTGACGTTGGGTTTGACGGCGGCTTTGATGGTGGGACCGACGTCGGCACAGATGCCGGAGACGCGTGGTTGGATCCAACCGCTACGCATCGGCTCGCGATCGGTCACGTGCCGATCGGATCGGCGCTGAGCGATGTGCCTGTGCTGGTCCGGCTGAGCTCGGAGAACTTCGACTTCTCAACGATCGCGGATTCGGCTGAAATCCGATTCCGTCGTTTGGACGGGACGTTGGTTCCGCACGAAATCGAACGCTTCGAAGCTGCCATCGCGTGGATCTGGGTCACGATCGATTCGGTCACTGCCGCCGCGAACCCCGAAGCACTCACGATGTACTGGGGAGGCGATCCACCGATCACGCGCCCATCCAGCGAAGTGTGGAGCACCGACTACGTCGCCGTCCTTCACATGGGGAACGAGCAAGACTCCACAGCCAACGGCAACGATACGATGTGGACCAACGTGGCTCCTGCGTCGGGATCACTCGGCCCGAACGCGTCGTTCATGGCGTCGGATATGAGCTACGCACTCATGCCCGCGAGCTCTTCGCTTGCCACACTCGATTCGATCACGATCAGCGCGCTGGTTCGGCACCGCATGGACCAAGCAATGTGGAGTGCTGTGGTCACGCGTCAGTTGGGTACCGGGCCGCAAAACGATTTTTGGCTGGGGTTCCATGACAACCGGTACCGGACCACGTTGACCACCGAAGACGCGCCGGTCGGACCGAACCTCACCGGTCCCACGCGTGACTTGGGTGATCCGACGTACATCGCGATGACCTACGACGGCTCTACAGCGCGATTGTACGCAGACGGAGTAGAGGTCGACTCGGTGGCGCTGACGGGAATGCTGGAGTGCAGCGCCAATCCGGTGTGGATCGGTGCGGATTCAAACAGCGCGACGATAGATGCACCGGACATCGACTTCATCGATGCGGAGATCGATGAGGTTCGGATTCAGCGCGTGGCGCGTTCGGCGCAGTGGATCGCGGTGCAGCAGCGTTCGCTCTTGGATGCGCTGCTCACGTACGGATCCATCGAAGCGCGCTAGACCTTCCAGAGTTCGGGTTCGGGTAGCGCCAAGTGTTCTGCTTCGCGCGGACCCCAACTGCCTGAACGGTACCGATGAATGATGCCTGGGTTGTCCAGTAGCGGCGTGTACACACGCCAACTCTCTTCGACTTCGTCGGCGTGCACGAAGAGAGTTTGGTCGCCGTTGAGAACGTTGAGCAAGAGCGTTTGATACGCCGGCGGGATGTTGTCGAACGACTCCGCGTAATCGAAGGTGAGAGGAATGCGCTTCGTTCGGAAGGGGTCGCCCGGCGCTTTCACGTCGAAGTGCAGCTCAAATCCTTCGTCTGGCTGCAGCGTGATCACCAGCACGTCGGTGGTGTCCAACTTGGCGCCCATCGATCGAAACAAGCTCACCGGCACATCGCGAAACTGAACCAAGATGCGTGAACTCTTGGCCGCAAGTCGCTTTCCGGTGCGCAGATAGAAGGGCACGCCCTTCCATCGCCAGTTGTCGATCTCCAGCTCCATGGCGACGAAGGTCTCCGTCGCCGAGTTCATCGGCACACCTTCCTCTTCGAGGTATCCGACCACATCTTGCCCATCGACGTTGCCGCGGTCGTACTGCCCGCGAATAACCTTGCTCGCGTCGATCGCCCCCATCGAACGCAGCACTTTGATCTTCTCGTATCGAATCGCATCGGCATCAAAGCTGCTTGGCGGTTCCATCGCCACCAGTGTGAGCAGCTGGGTCAGATGGTTCTGCACCATGTCGCGAAGCGCGCCGATTCCGTCGTAGTACCCAGCACGCGAACCGAGTCCCAGGCTTTCGCTGACGGTAATGGTGACACTCTGCACGCGTTCACGGTTCCACATCGACTCGAAGATCGCGTTGGCGAAACGAAACACCAGCAGGTTCTGAACCGTCTCTTTGCCGAGGTAGTGATCGATTCGATAGATCTGCTCTTCACGAAAGTAGCGATGCGTGATCGCGTTGAGTTCCCGTGCAGACGCGAGGTCACGACCGAAAGGCTTCTCGACCACGAGGCGTGTCCACCCTTTGCTTTCGTCCAGACCGACCAGGGCGAGACCTTCCATCGTGGATGGAAACGCCTTGGGGGGAAGCGAAAGATAGAACGTGCGGTTCTGCGCGAGACCGTGGTCCTTCTCGATCTGCTCCAGCTTTTGTCCGAGTGCACGAAACTCCGCTTCGGTACCCCGACCGATGGATTGGTAGTGCAAACAGCTTTCGCAAAGCGCGCGTTGCACGTCTTCAGAGAGGCCGGCAGCGGCAAGCGACTCTTGCACCAGCTTTCGATACGAGGCGTCGTCGTGTTCCGTGCTTCGCGCAACACCGAGAACGTGGCAGTTGCCGAGCGAACCTGCTGCGGCGAGACGAGCCAACGCAGGAAGCAGTTTTCGACGGGCGAGATCGCCAGTCCCACCAAAGATCACAAACACACTCGGCTCAGGTTTTTGCAGGCTCATGTCGGTCCAGAGAGTGCACGAGCTGGAGGCTGATAGCATCCCCTCCGTGGTGGCCCTGACGACCAGTACCGATCCCATCGATGCCGCTGCGAGCGCGCTCGAGGATGCGATTGCGGCGACCCTTGCGCGTCGTTCGGTTGCGCGGGTCGCCATCAGCGGTGGTTCGGCACTTCAACCTTGGTTGCGTGCCGAGTTGCCGTGGGAACAGATCCATCTGACCTGGGTCGACGAGCGTTGTGTCACCCATGCCGAGTCCGCCAGTAACTGTGGTGAGGCACATCGAGCTCGGAGCGATCGTGCAGCGTACGAGTTGCCCTTGTGGATGGATGACGAAGATGTTCCGACCGCGATTGCTCGCGTTCAGCGAGGGCTGGCGGAACACTTCGACAACGGCTTGGACGTAACGTTGCTTGGCATGGGTGGCGACGGTCACATCGCATCGCTCTTTGTCGGTCACTCCTGGGAGGGCGACCGTGTCATGCACATCGCCGACAGCCCCAAGCCACCACCCCGGCGCATGACCTTGACGCACGCCATGCTGCAAACCGCTTCGACACACGTGCTCTTCGCGGTGGGCAGCGCCAAAGACGATGCGGTTCGACGCGTGCTTGCACGTGATGCCGCACTTCCTGCATCCACCTTGGACGGTTTGGAAATCGTCCGCGAGAGGCTTCCATGACCGAACTGAACGATGTCGCCGTGATCGGACTCGGCGTGATGGGTTCCAACCTGGCGCGCAACTTCGCACGACGCGGATTTCGAGTGGGTGGGTTCGACCTGGATGTCGACGGCGCGCGGGCGTTGGCGAAGAAGTACCCGGAAGCGAACTTGGATATCGCCGCCACTCCACAAGAGCTGGTGGCACGTTTGGAGCGTCCGCGACGCATCGTGTTGTTGGTCAACGCGGGGCGAGCCGTCGATGCCGTTCTCGATACGCTCGATCCACTTTTGGAAGACGACGACATCGTGGTCGACGGCGGCAATAGCCTCTTTCGAGATACCGATCGACGAAACGCGCGAGCCGAAGATCGACCCTGGCGGTTTGTCGGGATGGGCGTGAGTGGAGGTTCACGCGGCGCGCTTGAAGGGCCATCGATGATGCCGGGTGGAGACCCTGAAGCGTGGGAACGACTTCAACCGGTGCTCGAGAAAATCGCAGCCGTGAGCAAATCAGGTCCATGCGTTGCTCACTGCGGCCGCGGGAGTGCAGGACACTTCGTGAAAATGGTCCACAACGGCATCGAGTACGGTGACATGCAGCTCATCGCCGAGACCTCGGTGTTGATGCGCGCCGGACTCGGCAAGAGCGCGCACGAAGTGGGCGAGACGTTTGCGCGATGGAACGAGGGAGAGCTCGAGAGCTACCTGATCGAGATCAGCAGTCACATCTTTCGAACGCCCGATCCGCAGAAGCCAGACGCGCCGTTGATCGACGCCATTCTCGACAAGGCGGGACAAAAGGGGACGGGACGTTGGACTGTGCTCACCGCGGTGGAACTCGGGATTCCGATTCCGACGATCGCGGCAGCCGTGGATGCACGTGCGCTTTCGTCGTTTCTCTCGCTTCGTGCGAACGCAGAGCCTGCCTACGCACCTTCGCGTGGTGCGCTTGAGATCAGCGAGGATGATCTTCGTGATGCGCTCTACGCGTCGAAGGTCGCGAGCTACACCCAAGGGTTTCAACTGCTGGCAGCAGCAAGTGACGAGCGGGACTATGGAACCGACCTTGGTGAAATCGCTCGGATTTGGACTGCCGGCTGCATCATTCGCGCGCGCTTCCTCGATCGGATCCGCGAGGCGTTTGCCGCGAACCCACAGCTTCCACTGCTCGCGCTCACACCGTCGTTTGTCGACGACCTGAAGCCACGGGTCGACGCATGGCGTCGTGTCGTGAGTCGCGCAACTGCGGCGGGCTATCCCGTCGCTGCATTCGCGGCGTCGCTAACCTGGTTTGACACACTGACCACGGCGCGGGGCAGTGCAAACGTGATCCAAGCGCAGCGCGACTACTTCGGCAGCCACACGTACCGACGGCGTGATGCTCCTGACAAACCCGTGCACACCGATTGGCCTCAAAGCGAGTAACGTCGTCGAAGCGCCAATGCGAGGAATGCAAAGCCGAGCCAAGCCGAAGCCGGACTGCTCGTCGTGCAACCACCGCAGCCACCGCCGCCGCTGTCCACCTCGCAATCGGAAGGCGGGCACACGCCGTCGACGCACATCAAGGGGTTGCCGCAAAGATCGTCGCCGCACACCGCACCGTCGTTGAACACATCGCTAGGGCACATCGCGGACAGTCCGTCGCAACTCTCGGACGCGTCGCAGACGTTGGATGCAGCGCGGCACTCCGTCCCCGCTTCTGCGAAACCGTCCGCGGGGCAGTCCGCACCCGACCCGTCGCAGGTCTCCGCGACGTCGCACTCGCCAACTGTAGCTCGACACTCTGTGCCCGCCACCGCGAGTTGATCGCTCGGGCATACGTCGCTGGATCCGTCACACATTTCACCGGGGTCGCACACGCCAGTCGATGCTCGGCAGACGGTTCCCATAGGTGCAAGTTCGTGCGTGCACACCATGTCCTCGCATGCGTCAACCGTGCATGGGAGTGAGTCGTCGCAGTCGCTCGCATCCGTACACGCCATCACGTAGCGCACGACAATCACGTTGGATTGACCGCCGTTTGCGTTTACGTCGCCTGCGACAACCACGTCATCCTCGCCGAGCGCGTGTATCGCGTAGGCAAAGTCCGCGTCGGTCATGCCACCATCGCGTCGAATATCCCAACGCACTTCGCACGCGTCATCGAACGAGACGACCAAGAAGTCTTCCCCCAACACCGAGTCGCTAAACGAGTGCCCAGCCACGTAGATGTTTCCGGCTTCATCCGCGGTCACATCAAACGCTTCTTCTTGACGATGATGGAAGAGACCACTGCACAGCTCCTCACCGTCCAGTCCGTGTCGGAGCACGAGTGCATCGGTGTTGCGTCCCATCGCGTTCGCTGCACGCCCCGCCGCGACCAACACTTCGCCGTGTAGTTCCAGCGCATACAAGCGATCGGTGTTGTCCGCACTGCCGTTGTAGTCGCGCCGCCATTGCTCAACACCTGCGGAGTCGACTCGCAGCAAGGTCGCGTCTGTGCTCGTCGTCATGTTGTGCATCCAACCGGCAATCACAGCTCCGCCAGCACCGTCGGGAACCACCGCAGTAGGAACGTTTTCGCCCGATCCAGTTCCTGAGAACGTTTGGGCGAACCCCAGTCCACCGTCAGAGTCGGCGCGTCCGACGATCCACTCGACGCCCGTTCCGGTGTTGCCGTGACCCACGACGAACACGTCCCCCGTGGTGCCATCGACGGCCATGTCGTTGAAGCGATCGTTCGCCGTGGTTCCAAACGACTGTCGCCACTGCTCCATGCCACTGTTTGCGTCGAAGTTCACCACGGTGAGTTGTTGGGCAAAACCTGTCTCGGAGGTCTCTGCGCCCACATACACGCGATCCATCGCCCACTGGACTTGCCACGCGACTTCGTGCTCGGTGCCTGTGCCTTCAAATCCGCGACACCAGAGCCGCTCACCCGTCGGTGAGTACTTGAGCACGATCGCAACGCCCTCCGGGCCGACATACTCGCAACCGAGTTCGGCAGTCGGTCCCCATGTCGTTCCCACGACATACGCGTTCCCGTCGGGATCGAACGTGACCGCGGTGAAGTAGTCGATCCATACCGGGCCAACAAACATTTGTTCGTGGTCTAAGGAGCCATCGAAGTCATACCGGGCATAGAACCCGTTCGCGTCGCCGCCGCTCGACCATCCAGCAATCGCGATTTGATCCCCGACCGCAAACGCGCGTCGGGTCGACCAACGAGGACTGTGGTCTCGATGGCCCAACGTATCGCGGTTCATATCGACGTCGTTGCTCCACGTAGCCGTCCATAGCTCGGTCGGCTGAGCCGAGACAGGAGCGGACACGAGAGCGAGAACAAGGGCGAGCCAACGCATGGTTGGAGTATGCCCACGGAGCCACGCTCGTGACCTTAAGCGTCCTTAAGATGCGCTCGGAACGCTGGTTTTCGATCATCATGGATACGGATGCCGTCCACGAACATCGACCACTCGCCGACTTCGTTTATCGGTCGGATCGCCGAGCGCGAGGTTCTGGCACGACTGCTCGGCGACACGTCGTTGATCACGCTCTTTGGTGCACCGGGTGCAGGCAAGACGCGGCTGGCTCGGAAAGTTGCCCGGGAACAACTGCATGCGTTCGATGGAGGTGCGTGGTTTTGTGACCTCTCGGGTGTCGCAAGTGCAGCGGAGATTCTGACGACGATTGTGGCGACACTTCGCCTTCGTTGCACCGAGGACGACCCGCCCGCGCTTGCGCGTGAGATTCGGCGCGAGCTGCAGGAGCGCGGTCGGACATTGATCGTACTCGACAACATGGAGCATCTGATCGCCGACGGCGCTGCAGAGTTGGTTGCGCCTTTGGTCGGGCCACCGACGACGCTCGTGGTGACCACGCGCGAAGTGCTGCGACTGCAGGGCGAACATCGCGTGGAGGTATCGGGCCTAAACGATACCGATGCGATTCGTCTCTTCGAGGAGCGAGCGCGTGCGGTTCGTCCAGACGCGACGTTCAACGATCCCGAGCGAAGCGCCGCGCTATCGATCGCTCAAGTGTTTGACGGAAACGCGTTGGCCATCGAGTTGGCCGCGGCTCGAGTGGGTGCGCTTTCTCCCGCGGCACTGCGTGACCGGCTACCCGACCAGCTGTCGATCTTGCAGACATCGGATCGTGGCGTTGCCGGTCGACACCGGAGTCTGCACGCGGCGGTCGAGTGGTCGTGGGCACTGCTCGACGAAGCCGAACGCTCTGTTCTTGCTCAGGTGTCTGTGTTTCGCGGCGCGTTTCGCGCAGCAGCCGCAGAGGCCATTGTGCGCGTCGAGTCCGCGACGCCTGTCCTTACCGTGCTCGAGTCCTTACGAGATCGCTCGTTGTTGAGTACGACGTTGGACGCTGAAGTGCGATTTCGTGCGCTCGCAAGTGTGCGTGAGCTTGCGGCAGACCATCTGCAAGATCCCGAGGTGCACGCACGCCACGCAGCTTACTTCAAACGTGAGTGTGCTTCTTGGGCGAAGGATGACGCGTCCAATGCCGACTACGAGTTGGACGATGCGCTTGGTGCGTTTCGGTGGTTGTGCGCGCGCGGTGAAGGCGCGGAGTTCGCAATCTCACTCGACTCGGTGCTTAGCGAGCGAGGGCCGTTTCCGTTGCGACTGGGCATACTCGATGACGCGCTCGAGCGTACCGAGGGGATCGCTGCCGCTGCGGAAGCTCGTTTGTGGACCGCACGCGGCATCGCACGTTTAGACGTGGCGCAGTATGGCGAGGCGCTACGCGACTTGGATCGCGCGATTGAGATCGCACGCGCACTTAACGATCCGCGCATCCTGTCGAAAGCGTTGCTTCAAGTCGGCAACGTCGAGCTCTTTCGAGGAAGCTGGGATGACGCGCGCGTGGGATACGAAGCCACGCTTGCCGTGTCTCGTGGTGCCGATGATCTCGTGACTGCGAAGGCGCTCAACAACCTGGCTCTTGTGGTGTCCGGTGCGGGCGATGCGATCGGTGCGCTCAAACTCTACGAGGAGGCACTCGCGCTACGCGGGACCACGTCTCCCGGTTCTGTTTGGGTGAATGTGGGACAGCTGCATCACCAGCTCGGCGACCTCGTTCGTGCGCGCATTGCATTCGACGATGCCGAGGAAGATCTGAAAGCCTCCGAGTCGCGTTTCTACTTGTGCTTTACCTACGTCTGTCGCGCTTGGCTCAACATCGAGGAGCACTTGCTCAAGGCCGCTGATGAAGACGTCGCGCGTGCTCAGACGCTCCTAACTGCCGTCAACGATCCGCGGCTGGAAGGGTTGGTTCGAATCACCGAAGGAGTGCTCAACGCACACCGCGATCTCGATGCTCAAGCCGTGGCCGCTTTCCGCTCTGCAAACAACGCGTTGGTTCCGACCGAGGACCGAGGTTGCCTTGACGCGTTGCACGTTGCGCAAGGGTTTCTGGATCTCACGCGCGCGCGTGCCGCAGGTCGAAAGGATGTCGAGGCAGAACGCATTCGCGCAGCAGCAGCGCGTATCGAGTCGGTCGAGCGCGAAGACGTGGTCTTGTCCGAAGCCCGCGTTCCGGTTCGTCTACTGCAACAAGCCATTCGCGAGCACGGAACAGCCAAGCGGCTTCATGTCGGCGATGGGTGGTTCGAACTCGAAGGCGTCAGGGTGGACCTGTCCCGTCGCCGGTCGGTTCGATTGCTCTTCGAAGCACTCGTGCAAGCGCGAATCGAAGAGCGGGGATCGCTCACGCTCGACGAAGTCGTCACTGCTGCCTGGCCGGGTGAGCGAATGGACCCGACATCGGCGAGCCGACGCGTGTACGTCGCGATTCACACCCTTCGAAAACTGGGGTTGGGTGACGTGCTCGTGACCACAGACGAGGGATGGGCGATCCATAGCGACGTGCCAATCGTCCAGGTTCAAGACGGAACTTAATTCGCTTAAAGGTCCACAAAGGACTCACGTGCCTACGATGGCGACATGCGTCCAATCTTGGTTTTGAGCCTGCTCTGTACTGCCTGCCCCTCCAACAATCCTACGACCGGCCCGTGTCGTTTGGACGTCGAGTGCGACCCCGGGCTGGTCTGCTGCACACAGCCATCGATGCGCAACGGCATGTGCTCGACTGGGTGCGACGAGCCCGCATGTACCGATGGAAGCGAGTGCAGCGAAGGCACGACATGTTGTCCGGGTCACAGCGAAGCCTCGCGCACGTGTCGGCCAACTGTCGTGGGTGAAATGACGCCCTGCGGAGCATGCGAGGATGATGAAGGCTGCCCTGGCGATACGATCTGTTGTGGGACAGGCGCTGCCACGTTCTGCGCGACGAGCTGTGACCGTGAGTCGTTTGACGCTTCACTTCCCGAGGGTGGCCCGGTCACCGATGCCGGTCCGATGGCCGACGCGGATACCGGAATGCGCGGAGATGCAGGGCCATGTGAACCCGAGGGGATCGATGCGATCGTGATCAGTGGTGACAGCGTCGATCTTGGAGCCGTGACAAGCATTGGGACGGCACCGGTCGTCGGACGAGATCAAACCGTGGTGTTCCGGACGTTCCTCGAGGGGTTCCGTGGCGATCGAAACGAAGCGTTGATCCGCGCCAGCTCAGACGGTGTGTTGGACGTGGTCGCTTCGGTTGGTGGATCGTTGCCTACCGAGGGCGGCACCGTTGAGGTGCTGGCGATTCAAGGGAATCCAGTTGTCGCAACAGACGGTAGCGTCGGCTACCAAGTGGTGCTCGAGGGCGGGGACAACGCCGCGTACGCGTATGATCCCACCACAATGACCAGCACACTCTTGGTTCGCGAGAATCAAGCTGGAGCAGGACCACGGGATGAACCCTTTGCGTTGTTGGAGCCGTTCACGCTTCGCAACCGTCGCTCGGCGTACAACGGCGCGTTGGTGTTTCATTCGTTTTTCGTCAGTACGGATCCAAGTCCCAGCATTCGCGAGCCACGCGGCGTGTGGCAAGTGGCTGCCGGATCGACGCCAAGCGTTGTGATTCTCGACGACGGTCAGCCCGTCGGCATTCCTATGGACACAGCGACTTACGGGCCCGCCGAACCTCAGGTTGCGATCACGTCCAGCAATGTGGTGGCGATCGCGACAGGCATTCGGCGCGCACCCAGCGCGGGCTTCGACATCGACCGCGGTCTGTTTCGGTTTGGGCGCACCGACGATGAACAGATCGACGTTGCGGAGAGCTTCACCGGTGCGTACGTGCAGCTCAATCTGAACGCAGGCGGTGACATCGCGTATGTCGAGACAGGTCCAGCTGGAACAGGCGTGATTCGGGAGACGGGTCCGGTTGCTGCAGCTGCTCGCGGCGAAGCCGTTCCAGGTTTACCTGGAGCGACCTTTGTCGCGCCGAGTGATGGACTCGCCTACCTCAACGATGGTCGCGTGGTGTTCCTATCCGAGGTCATGGGTGGAGAGCGGGACGGCGCACGCGGTGTGTTTGAGGAAACCGATGCGGGTCTGCGGACCTTGGCGATCGAGGGACAGGAGATCGAGTCGGGTCTGAGCATCCGCACCATCCAAACCGTGCACACGAACAACGAGGGCGGGGTGGCGTTGCGGGTTCAACTTGAGGGAGCGGGTGTACGTTCGGGGTTCGACAGCGCAATCCTGATGACGAACCCTGCGGGTGAACTCGAACTGATGCTCCGCGCGGATACCGACATGCTGATCGGCTGCAACAACCGCGTGATCAACCGCGTCTCGCTTCTTTCGGATCTGATTCCGGGAACTGAGGCCGAGCTCTTTGGGCCGGGTCATGCGGGCTTACCGCACGCGATCACCGACGCGGGATCGGTCGCAGTGCACATCGCCTTCGTTCCGGAAGGGGCGACAGAGTTCGAAGCGATTGTGCTGGTCGAACAGCCCGAGTCGTGAGGTCGGGAATAAGAACCTTGCCAGTGGCTGTCGACGACTTACCTAGTCGGCCTTGGATATTCTCGAACAAGCCATGCGGGCTCCGGCGCCCGCGATCGCGTACACCGCAAGCAAGAACGTCCACGCTGCGCGGAGTGGAAAAGCGGTCCTCGAAACCGAACGCCGTCTCGGTCTGAAACTGCCGCTTCGCAACGGCGACTTCACGATCCGCGAGAGTCCCGCAGCGCACTCGCGCATGGTCACGACCTGGTACGACTTCGACCAACCACTCGCGCATGATTGGCGTTGCGGCTGCGTGTACATCACGTGGGGCGCACATGAGCTCGAGCTGATTCGACTCGAGTGGGAAACGCCAAGTTGCGGTATGACGTCGCTCGACTGGATCGTCGCGGAGACGCACGAAGTCGCGCAGTCGTTTCTTCGACACGTGGTGGAACTCAACGAGAGACTGCACGGCGAAGTCTGGGTGTTCGACCAAGGTCATTGGCAGAAGAGTCGCGAGCTGTATCGCGCAATTCAGAAGACCAGTTTTGACGACCTGATTCTCGATCCTTTGCTCGACGGTGCGATCCTTTCGGACTTCCAGTCGTTCCTCTCGGCCAAGAATGCGTACGCAAAGCACGGCATCGCGTGGAAACGCGGTGCTCTTTTTGTGGGACCGCCTGGAAACGGAAAGACCCACACGGTCAAAGCGTTGATTCGTGAGCTCGAGATTCCGTGCCTCTACGTGAAGACGTTCGTGTCGCGGTTCGCGAATCCGCAGATGGCGATCCACCAAGTGTTTCAGCTCGCCCGAGACCGCTCGCCCTGCGTGTTGGTGCTCGAGGATCTGGACTCACTTCTCGCCGAAGAGACCCGCGCGTTCTTTCTGAACGAGCTTGACGGGTTTCACGACAACGAAGGTCTGATCACGATTGCAAGCACCAACCATCCCGAGCGTTTGGATGCTGCAATTCTCGAACGGCCAAGTCGTTTTGACCGCAAGTACAACTTCAGACTTCCCCGGGCGCCGGAGCGCACGCGCTACGTGGAGAGTTGGAACACCAAGCTCGAATCAGAGCTTCGGTTGAACGGTGCACAGCGCGCCAAAGTTGTTGAGCAAACCGAGGGGTTCTCGTTTGCGTACCTCAAGGAACTCTACGCGTCGGCGCTGATGGCGTGGATTCACGACCAAGGCAACCTCGGGGACAAGGTGGTCGCACAGATCGAGCCGCTGCGCGCACAGATGAAAGCCTGAGCTATCCTGGGAGCGGGTGGATTCGCTCCAGCACATTGCCTTTGCGGTTTGGGAAACGCTGGTGCGTGTCGTGTCGTATCCGATCGACGCGACGCAACGCCTGTACTGGCCGTATCTCGTCAGCTCGATCGCGGTCGCGTTCATCGCGTTCATGATTTGGCGTCGTCGGCAGGGAACACGTGGAAGCCTCGGCAACTTCGTTCGCTTTCTGTTTCCACCTGAGATCTGGAAGCACCGATCCACCTGGGTCGACGTGCGCTACTTCATTCCGCACCAGATGGTTCGCATCTGGATCTACGTGAACATGGTGCTGTTCCTCTCGGTGCCCTTCACCCGTTGGACATCGTCCATGCTGGAAACGCTCACCGGAGCGCCGCCGGAACCGAGCGAAGCCACGATGACGGTCGCGCTCGCCTACACGGTGGCGAGCATGGTCATTGTCGATTTCCTCAGTTACGTGGTGCACTACGCGCAGCACAAGGTGCCGCTGTTGTGGAAGTTCCATCGCGTGCATCACTCCGCCGAGGTGCTCAACCCGCTGTCGAACTATCGTGAACACCCGGTCGACAACTTCATCTATGCCGTGTTCGTCGCGCTTGGTGTTGGACTCGTGGGCGGTGTGTTCACGCGTGTCACCGGATCGGTTCCCAGTGACGTACAGATCCTGGGGATCAACGGACTCGTGTTTTTCTTCAACGTCGGTGGGTACCACTTACGGCACTCACACGTGTGGGTGCGTTGGCCGGGCAAGCTGGCGTTCGTGTTTGGCTGTCCCGCGCACCATCAGATCCATCACAGCTGTTTGCCCGAGCATCGGGATCGAAACATGGCGTTTATGTTTCCGATCTGGGATGTGCTTTTTGGAACGTGGTGTCTGCCGGAGAAGCAGCCCGAGATGCAGTTTGGAATCGGCGATGGCAGCGAGCCGGAGTACGACGGCTTCTTTCGCATTTACCTGAGGCCGTTTCGCGATCTCTTGGGTCGATCGCGTGACTAGCGTTTGAAACTGCGCACGTACACCCACGCCAACGTTCCTGTGTACACGACGGTCCATGCTGCGCTGATCGCGATCGCCGCGGGCATGCCCAGCGGCTCACTCAACCAGATGACTCCCAGACACCAACCGATTGGGCTCAACGTATCCAGCGGTAGTCCCCACAGCACCTGACGTGCTGCAGCTCCGCCGTGACCAATGTGCGTCGACACGGTCAGTTCCATGGTCATACGCGGCACGCTCATCAGCACCATGTGCAGCGTCAGGCTCAATCCATCGCCACGTCCATGTGTTGCCGTCAGCACAGCGAGGATGAGCAAGATCGTGATCACTCGACCGGCGACGTTGGCTCGGCTCGCAACCGCGTCCAGCGGCTGACGCGCGTCTTTGCTCAGCCACATTGTCCCTTGCGCAAACACGACGAGTCCCAAACTCGCGAGCGTGAACATCACGCGATCGTCCGCGAGCGACCGCCACGGCTCTGCCACGACACGCAGCATCACCACAGAACCGATCACTCCGCCCGCAAGACACGTTGCAACACGAACGCCACCACTAAGCGAGGTTCGATCGAGTGCTTTGGAAATCAGGAAGTACGGAATCGCCCACGAGAACACTGTGGGCAAGCTGCTCAAACTCGATGTCGTCGCGCTCAGCAGGGCTGCATCGCCACCTTCAACGAACTGGATGCCGTGCAGCACCAGCACCGGAAACGGAAAGAGCAGCAGTAGTGTCGCGGGCGCACCAAGCTTGTTGCCCAGCCAGGTCCCAAACAGGATCCCTAGAGGGAGAACAACAAACAGCGCGGCCCACGCCATCGCGCGAGCTTAGGGCGTATCGGTGACTGCGCCCTAGCTGTTTTCGTACTTCACCGTGCAGCCATACGGCTCTGTCTGGCTGAGCGGTGGCTCGGTTCCGGCCAGCAGAGCGTCGACCACTTCGCGCACGTAGTTGCGCGGTGAGTCGTTGCGACCACGCGGATCATCATCGATCGCACCGGTATAGCGAAGCACACCCTGCGCATCGATCACGTACATGTTCGGTGTGGTGCGGGCCTGGTAGCGGCGCCCAATATCACCGCTAGCGTCTTGCAGGATCGGATAGGGCAGCCCGTGTTCTGCGCGCCACGACTCCGAAGCTTCCGGCGTGACAAAGTGGGAGCTGTCGATGGCGAGCCACGCGACGCGATCTCCGTCGAACGCATCGACCAAACCACGCATGGTCTCAGCCCGGTAGTGCCGTTGCACGTAAGGGCAGTCCGGGTTGATCCACTCGAGCACGACGATCTTGCCGCGGTAGCCGCTCAGGTCGTGGGAGACACCGGCTTGGTCTTGAAGTGAGAAGTCGGGTGCTGGCTGACCCACCGTTGCGGTCAATGTACTCGGGTTCTCAGCAACCGTTTCCTGCTCGGCTTGCTCGGCCGGCTCTTCCTGCGCGGCCGGCTCTTCCTGCGCGGCCGGTTGCTCTACCGTTTCTTCCGGCGCGGGTTCGATGGCTTCGGGTTCTTCGGAACACGCCAACGCGGTGACGAGAGACAGGGAAAGCAGCATGCGCATCGTGGTCATCCTTCCGCTCGACGAAGTGCGTCGAGCACGATCTCGGTGGTGAGAAGCTCCGGCAAGACTTCGGGGGAGTCTGGGGCTTCGGGTCGATAAAGCAACGTCAGGGGAACGCCAGCACGTGCATGTCGGCTTAGTTCTTCACGAATTCGGTCGTCGCGTTGCGTCCAATCCGCCACAAATACCGCGACGTTGCCCAACCGTTGCTGCACTTCGTCGGACTGCAGCACAAAGCGTTCGTTAACCTTGCAGGTGACACACCAGTCGGCTGTGAACACCACCATGGCTGCGCGTCCTTGCGCGAGTACGGTTTGGACATCGGCCGGTTCCCAGGTGCGCCACTCGGCATGACCTTCCGATGCCACTGCGATTCCCGACACCACCGGTGTGCGCGTTGCCAGCAGTGCAATGCTTGCGGTGGCAAGAACCGCTGCGAACGCACCCGCACGCCACCCCGGCCATCGACCCCAGAGCCAGACTCCAAACGCAACCGCGAGACACGTGCCCAGGAGCATGGCGACACCATCCACGCCCATGGTCTGGCCGTAGATCCACGCGAGCCAAACCGCCGTGCTCAAGAGAGCGAACCCGAGAAGCCGTTCGAGTGCTTCCATCCATGCGCCGGGTTTCGGTAAGCGCTTCAGCAACGCCGGCACGTGCACGAGAAGCACGAAGGGCGCAGCCAGACCAACCCCGACAAGCACGAACGTGGCAACGATCACCCACGCCGGTTGTGTCAGAGCAAACCCCACGGCGCCGCCAAGAAAAGGAGCCGTGCATGGCGTGGCGAGAAGAACCGCAAGAACGCCCTCACCAACACTGCGCTTGATTCCAACGCTCTTGTCGACCTCCGCGTCGAGTCGTGCCGTCGAGACGCGAAAGTGCACGACGCCGAAGAACCCCAGTGCGAGCACGACCAGGAGCACCACCATGGCAGCGACAAATCGTGGTTCTTGGAGGTGAAAACCCCAGCCGAGTTGATGTCCTGCAGCACGAAAACCGACCACGAGTGCAGCGAGCGCGCCCATGCTCCCAACCACGCCCGCCGCGTACGCCCAACCGTGTCTGCGCGCTTCGTTTGGCTCTCCGGCGAGTCGCAGCATGCCGAGCACCTTCACCGTCAACACCGGCAAGACGCAGGGCATCAGATTCAGCAGCAGCCCACCTAGAAACGCAAAGAGCAATGCCCACACAAGAGTGAGCTGTGGTGCGCTCGACGCCATGGGTTGTGGGATCGTTTGGGTTGTCGGTGCCTGCAGCTCAGCCTCAAACGCGATGTATTGCGGAGCGCCATCGACTTGCGCTTCAAGCACACCGCGCAGTGGTTGCGGAGAGCTTTCGCTGCGTGCGTTCAACTTGACGTGCTCGTCGGTGCGAATCCCAACGCCCTCGACGCGTTCAAAGAACACCCGGTGGGGATCGACCGCACATCCCTCGCACGCGATTTGCGCGGTCGTGGTTTCTCCCAGTGCGGGCCAGGTTCCAACCAAGCTGACGTCGCCGGGTTGGGGAACGCGTGCAGCGAAACGTTGCAACGCGTCGTTCGACGCATCGGGTTCGATCGTGGCGCTCAGCTGTACACGCGCAGGAATGCAGTCTACTTCGCAGACCAGGAAGTCGACGTCGGCGCGAACCTCAACCTCAACCGGTGTGTCTGCCTGCGTCGACGCAAAGAGGACGACCTCGTCGTAGCCGTACGTGTAGATCGGTCCGGGTGCTTCGTAGCGCTGTGGAATGGGCCACTGCAGTTCACCAAACGACGCACCGTCAAGAACGACATCGGTCGACACGCCGCTCTCGCCGGGGTTCTTCCAGTAGATGTGCCAGTGCTCGTCAGGCTCAAAGTGCACGCCCACGCGCAACGCATCGCCTTCACGATCGGCGACGAGTGAGACCCGAATGCGCGGGTCACCTTGGTCAAGTGCGGTCTCCACACTGCTCTGCGCAGCGACCTGCGTCGCAAAGAGCGATAGACATAGCGCGTAGAACTTCACCGCTCGATACCGTCGTCCCCGCTGAGCAGGCGTTTCCAAAACACCTAGAGGATAGTGGCGGGTAGGCCCAGCGGTGTGCGAGCAACTGCACACACCGGCCCTGAATCGTCGCAGAACTCCGATTGCACAACGATTGCAACGCGACCGTGCCATGAAGGGTGACGAATGGATGACGTCCGTGGACACAGCGAACGTAGGTGTTTACAACGCGTCGATGGTGATCGGACGTCGAGAATGGGTGCGAACGACGACGTCGCTTGGCCTAGGTGCAGCGTTGGGATGTGGCGACGGCACAAGCGACCCTGTGTTTACGCTGGGCGTCGCGTCCGGCGATCCGCTCGAAGATCGAGTCATCCTGTGGACTCGACTGCTCAATCCGTTAGCGCCGCTCGAAGGTGAGCACTTTGTTGAGTGGGAGGTCGCTCGCGACGAGTCGTTTTCGGATGTCGTCGTGTCCGGCGAGGTGCTCGCACAACCGGACGCTGCGCATACAGTCCACGTCGACGCCACAGGACTGGCACCCGGAGAGGTCTACTTCTATCGCTTCCACGCGTTGGGTGACACATCGCCAGTTGGTCGAACGCGAACGGCGCCGGCAGCAGATGCCATGGACCCACTCCGTATGGCGGTCGCAAGTTGTCAGGACTACCGCGACGGGTACTACACCGCGTACTCGGACCTTGTTGCGCAAGCACCGGATCTCGTCGCGTTTCTGGGTGACTACATCTACGAAAACGATGGCGGCGACATACGCCTGCATCGTGGAGGCGAGTGCGTCACGCTCGATGACTATCGCGACCGCTACGCGCAGTACCGCTCTGATCCCTTGCTTCGGGCCGCGCACGCGTGGTGTCCCTGGATCGTCACGTGGGATGACCACGAGGTCGACAACAACTGGCACGGTGACTTGCCCGAACCTGAGGGCATCACGCAGGGAGAAGAGTTTTTGGAGCGGCGACGGGTCGCGCTTCAAGCGTTCTTCGAGCACATGCCGATTCGCGTTGAGACAATGGGAACGACGCGTCGACAGCTTTCGTGGGGGCAGATGGTTCGTTTTCTGGTTGGCGATGCGCGTTTCTTTCGGGACCCACGCGACTGCCAGGATGTCGGAACATGCACCGGCCCCGATGGCACACCTCGGCTCTTGGGCGAGTCCCAGGAAGCGTGGTTGCACGATGCGGTTCGTAGTTCGACAGCGCGTCACACGCTCTTCGTGCAGTCGATCATGCTCACAGACATCAGCTTCGGATCGGATGCGCTGCGAAACGAAGATCAATGGGATGGCTTTGCCGCAGAGCGACAGCGTCTACTCGATGTGGTGTCGACCTCGGGCATCGAAGGCTTTGGTGTGGTGTCCGGCGATCGACACGCGGCGCTCTTTGCCGACTTGCATGCAGTTGCGGATGACGCGTCGACACGACGAATCGGGTGGGAGTGCACGTGCAACTCGATCTCGAGCGATGGGCTTCCCCCACGCTTTGAGATTGGGTTCAAAGAGGGCTGGGCGGATCTGGAGTGGGTGCAATACGCGCAGGCGGAGCGACGCGGCTACGCGCTACTCGACTTCGACGCAGATGGTGTGGATGTGATCTACCGCGAAGTCGAAACCGTATTGGAGCCGGACGCTGCGGTGAGCGAAGGCGCACGCTTCCGAGCCGAGAGGTAGGTCCGTGTGGGGACGTAGTCCGTACGGACCGGAACTATGTGACCATACGTTTTCAAAACGCTCGGAGAAACGGCTCGTTTCGAGGCAGGTTCGGGTCCGTACGGACTACGTCCCCATACGGACCTGGTTCACCGTTCGGCACACGGGTCGGGCAGCTTGAGCGTCTCCAAACCATTGGGCAGTTCGAAACGTTCTCGCGTCCGCGTGTACCAACGCCCACCCATGCGTCCGATCGACGCCACCTTGTCCGCGTCGATTCGAAACTTGTCGTCGATGACTTCATCGCGAACATACACGTGCACCACGCGACCAAAGACCACATTGCCGCTCGCAGGCCGACCGGGTTCAACCGGAACGATTTGTGTCGTCACGCATTCAAACGCGATTGGGGATTCGCCGACGCGCGGTGGCCGTACTTTCACCGAAGGTGAGGGCGTTAGACCAATCGCTTCGAACTCGTTGTCATCAAACGGGAGTTCTGCAGCGGCCGCACTCACTTCCCGCGCGTACGCTTCAACAGCCAAGTTGACGACGAACTCGCCGATGCCGCCATTCTCAGGAAGGGAAACATTGCGCAACGTGTCCTTCATCGAACCGTCCATCTTGGTCACGGGACTGAACATCAACGTCATCGGACTTGGGCCTGTGGCGTTGAAGAACGAGAAGGGCGCCAGGTTCACGACACCTTCGGGCGATTGGCTGGATACAAACGCGACGGGGCGTGGGGTGATGCCACCGATCATGAGCTTGTAGCGTTGCGTGCCGGTCAACTCGTCGGGATTGAGCTCCATGGGCGGATTCTCGGATGTTCCGTCAGCGATGACCAAGCAACGGTTCGTTGCTCCACACAGCATTGCGTAACGGAGCACCGCGGTGCTCGACTCTTCGGGCGATGGCACACGACACCCTCTTTTCGAAGTACACGCTGGGCGATATCGAACTGCAGAACCGGCTGGTGATGGCGCCGATGACGCGCAGTCGAGCGATCGGAAACGTACCGAACGACTTGATGGCGGAGTACTACGGCCAGCGCGCGTCGGCGGGATTGATCATCACCGAGGGCACCGCGCCTTCGCCCAACGGTCTAGGTTATCCGCGCATCCCTGGGTTGTACTCGGATGCACAGGTCGAGGGCTGGCAGAAGGTGACCAAGGCGGTCCACGACAAGGGCGGTCGGATCTTTGCGCAACTGATGCACGTCGGGCGCATCGGTCATCCGCTCAACCTTCCTGAAGGCGCAGAACTCGTCGCGCCATCTGCGATTACCGCGCCCGGTGAGATGTACACCGATGCAAAGGGTCCGCAGCCACATCCCGAACCGCGGGCGATGAGCAAAGACGACATTCGTGCGGCGATCGACGAGTACGTTCAAGCGTCGGTCAATGCGATCCGAGCAGGGTTCGATGGCGTCGAGTTGCATGGCGCCAATGGATACTTGATCGATCAGTTTCTCAACACGGCAACCAACCAACGTGACGACGAGTACGGTGGTTCCGACGCGGGTCGTGCGCGATTCGCATTAGAGGTGGCTCGCGAAGTTTCGGATGCGATTGGCAAGCAGCGCGTTGGCATTCGTCTCTCGCCCTTTGGGGTGTTCAACGGAATGGGCGTTTGGGATGAGTTAGCTGACTCGTTCACCTACTACGCTGAACAGCTAGGCAAACTCGGCTTGGTGTATCTGCACATCGTCGACCACAGTGCGATGGGTGCACCCGAAGTTCCCGACGCGGTAAAGGCTCGAATGCGCGACGCGTTCGGCGGGACGATCATCCTGAGTGGTGGCTACGATGGAGATCGTGCCGAAACGGAACTTGCAGCAGGCAAGGGCGAATTGGTGGCGTTTGGTCGTCCGTTCTTGGCGAACTCGGATCTCATCGAACGCATCAAGCACGGCGCGGAACTGAATGCGCCGAACATGGATCTCTTCTACACGCCGGGACCCGAAGGCTACACCGACTACCCGACGCTCTGATCGAGCATGGTTGCCAGTCGAGCGATCGAGACTCGGTCGATCGGTTGGCCGTCGGTGCTGCTGCGCGGTCGATGGCGCAGATCGCGTAAGTCGTAGACCGAAAGTTCAACCGCGTACTCGTCGTCGAACCCGGCATACAGACGCAAGTGTTGGTACTCCACGAACCCTTGCGGACGCCGAATCAATACGTCTTCGCGTTCGTAGGGCCAACCTTTGGCCAGTAGAAACTCTTCGGGAGCATCGGTGTCTTCCGAAAAGAGTTGGATGTCGATGTCGCTACCACGACGAATGTGACCCGTGGCGACCGAACCGATCAGACGAGGTTCAAAGGGTTCGAGTTCGCGCATGACCGCGAGTGCGACGCGTCGCATTTCGTTGAGTCGAACACGACGTTGATCGCCTTCGCGCAAGTCCGCGAGTTCGAGGAGCGCAGCTTGGATCTCGCCGTTCGAGGGGAGATCCCGCGGACGAAACCGAAGTCGTTTTCCGCCACCTCGACCAAACAAACGTTTGGCTGCCATGCGTTTGGCGATGAAGTACTGCGATACGTCTTCTTCATACATGAGGCGTGCGGCTTCGCGCGCGAGCAGCTTCCGAGTCTTTTGCGGAGCGGCGAGCCAGCGGAGCCGAAGGCGGAGCGTCAAGACTCGCAGTCGCCGCAGGCGACGAGAATCGAGGGCAGCCGCGGGAGCAAAAGACTCAATACAAAAGTCTTGGAGTCGTGTCGCTCGCGCCTCATGAACGCACCCAGGGTTGAAGGATGGTTGCGAGTCGTTTGAGTGCACCGCCGACGCGCCGGCCGTCGCGGACGACGCCGAAGATGCGTTTGTGGACCACCTGTTGGCTCACGCCGAGTTGGCGGGCAATGTCGGATTGGCTTCGCCCTTCAAAGAAATACGCGACGACAACCTCGCGCTGTTTCTCCGTCAGGCTGCGTAGTGCGTCGCGAACGGCTCGCGCTCGGTCTTCGCAGGCTTCGAGATCTTCAAACCAGAGCAGCTTTGAAGCATCGATGGCGTCCGGATTTTGGATGAGAACTTCGCGCCGACTCATCCTTCCAGGTGGTGGAGTTCATCGAGCCAATGCTCGGCGACTCCCGGTTCGAGAAGCCAACCCAGTGCGCGCTCCATGGGCGTGACGTAGACCTCCGTGCGTCTCGCGCGGTCGTCGTAGTCGCGAAGGCGCTCCAGATCATCGAGCAGTTCGGGCTCGTCGTGGAGCGAGCGTCGGGTTGCAGGTGCGTCGCGCAGCAAGTCCATGTGGTGGGCGACGAGAAAACACGTGCGCTCGTCGGCGACGTGACTCAGGAACGCAGCGCCCGTGTGCTCGTGCCGACCTTCGGTCGAACTCTTTCCAAGGTCGTGGAAGAGTGCTGCGGCAACGAGGTGTGGCGGCTCTCGCGCGTCTCTCGCCAAGTCGAATGCTTGAAGCGAGTGGAAGAGAGCGTCGCCTTCAGGGTGGTACTTGGGATCTTGTTGAACGCTGGCTAAGGGCGCTAAGCGGTTGAGTAAGAGCTCGAAGATGTCGTCGTACATTCACATTTCGGCGTCCTCGCGGTGTCTTCCAGAATTGGTTCCTTTCTCGTGTGAGAGATGTACCGCTCAGCCTCACCCATAGTGCGCATCTACACCCACCCACACAAGATCTCGATGAAACAAGGCGAAACGTGTCGAGGTTCGGTAATCCAGTTTACCTGTCCCCAGGGTTTACTCTTGGTGGATGCGGGTTTGGTTGTGTCTCTTGCTTCTTGGGTGCGGTGCTCGCGTTGGCCTTCCGGTCGAAGAGCGCGATGCAGCGATGCCCGACGCCCCAATCGACGTACCTGTCGCGGTGGATGCCCCGGCCCCCGATACGCCGCCGCCGGTCACGTGTCGCGCCGAACGTGGGTTTGGCGGGTTCAGCGGATTCGTTCCCGTCTTCGATATTGAGTTCCCTTACGTTGTTGGCGGTGTTGAGGGATTCGGCGCGCATTCGTGTCCACGCTTGTTCATTCGAGCGGGTGACACACCCACCTTTGATGGTGCGTTCTTAGAGATCGAAGTCCCCTACTTCGGCGAAGACGGGTTCGCGCCGGGAATGCGCGAAGCCAGTCTCACGGTCTACCCCGAAGGTCGCTTCACGGCGGAACCCTGGTTCGAAATGATCTTCGTCGACGTGATACGTGCGGACGGGCTTGAACCCACGATGACGCCACCCGAAGAGTGGAGTGCAACCGTCCTGGTCGACTATCACGATGCGACCACAGACCTTGTGGGCGGTCTCGACATGGCTCCCTACTGCAACGACTTCGCGATCTGTATCTGAGCCCGCCTTGTTGCAGTGAGGGGTTCCACGTTGAGGGGTTCCACTCGTTTTGCGGGGTGACCTGAATCGGTCTCAACCGGCGCGCGTCAGCCGTTCATGCGTCGATCCTCTGTGCGCGTTGCTGCGCTCTGTCTCGCGTTGTGCGCTTCGCCGACGTTCGCTCAAGATCTCTCGTTCGAGTTCCAGGAGGAAACGACACCAACGCGTGATTCGTACGGTCGAATGCCCCACTTCTCGGGGCTCGTGCGATCGGGAGATCTCTCGATCGTTCGGGCCGCCGGTGGCGCGGTTGCGACACCATCTGGGCCGATTGGAATCAGCGCCCAAACGCTTCTGGTGAATCGACACGATGCGAGCGGGCGGGTGCAGAGCATGACCCCCCTGATGCTTGGTGCGCAGAGACTTCGAGGTGACGCTGAGCCTTTGCCGGACGGTGGGATGCTCGTGTTTGCCCACGTTGACCAGGCCGCTGGCGAATCGCACGCCGCCATCATCCGCTTCGATCCGCAAGGTCGGGAGATGTGGCGCAACCGGATGAGCACTCGTGGCGTCTCTTCGTGCAATCACGCGCAGTCACTGTGTGCGTTTGTTGCTCTCACGCGAGCGGTGCACGAGGGCTCGCAACTTTGGGTGTCCGGCTACTTCAAGCGCGGCACTCTGCAGACCGACAACGCGAGGATTCGCGGTCGACGCTACATGAATCAGTTTCTACTCAAGCTCGATCTCGATACGGGTGCACTGGTGTGGACGCGTTCAGGCGGTGGTGGCGACGACAACTTGGCCAAGCAGGGCGACACCTTGGTGTACTGGGAAAAGCGGCGCGACCAGCACTGGATCCAACATGTCTCCGCGGATACTGGACGCCGACTGCACCGCGTTCCGCTGCAGGCCTCCGGCTCGATCCAGAACTTCGTTGCGCACGGTGATGGATACGCCGGGCTTGTCGAAACACACATCGCGGCAGAACACCGAAACATCGCGCACATCGTGGGATGGGACGCGGAGGGTCGTGAACGTTTCCGTCACAACGCCGATCTGTTTGGCAAGATTCGAAGCTACGGAGACATCCTTTTGGTCACCGACGCCGAACCCACATCGCTCCGAACTGTTGGAGTTGTCGGAGAGGGAGTGCGCATCACGGCACTCGACACGTCGGGACGAACGACGCGCAGTGCAGATTTTGGGGGTTGGTGGTTTCCATCCTCATTGCAACCATCCTTACGAGATGGGCACATACACCTCAGCGGTGTCCTTGCGGACGGTGAGCGGTACGTCATCACCTCGCTCCGCGAAGGGGTCTACATTCCAAGTGGAACTGCGCCCGGAACTGAGCGAACTGTGCGTCGCGGTCCGACAACCATCGTTGGAGAACAACCCTTCCTCTAGCTCGCTGAAATCGCGCAACGCTGCTGCGCGTAGCGCTACCATGACGGCGGTGGAGGGCGTCGACGAGATTGCGAATGCGCCGACGATCGCATCGGGTTCGGAAGATGCTGAACCTGGTGCGCCGCTGGAAGGGCGTCGGCTGGCGCACCATCGCGTTGAAGCACTCCTCGGCCGCGGTGGCATGGGCGCGGTCTATCGCGGTTTCGACTTGGCGCTCGAGCGCCCGGTGGCGATCAAAGTTCTGACCTCGACGCATCGCGATGCCAAAGCGAGGTTCATGCGTGAGGCGCGTGCTCAAGCCAAGGTGCGTCACCCGAACGTGGTCCCGATCCACTACGTCGGTGAGCAGGACGACGTGGTGTTCCTGTCCATGGATCTGATCGAGGGCGCAGCGTTCGACGACCATCTCCGTGCGAACGGCGCACTCGATCCAGAAAGAGCGTTGGATGTGATTGATGCCGTGTGTCTCGCACTCGAAGCGGGTCACAAACGCGGCTTGGTCCATCGCGACGTCAAGCCTTCCAACATTCTCCGAACCGAAGAAGGGTTGATCCTGCTGGCCGATTTTGGTCTGGCGAAAGCGTACGACCAAGATGAACTGCGGTCGCACGAACGCGCCGAGGTTCCCGAGGAGAGTGGAGCGCTCACGAAAGCTGGCGCGGTCGTGGGAACCCCGGCGTACATGGCACCCGAACAAGCACGCGGTGAGACCGTCGATCACCGCGCGGATATGTATGCATTGGGCGTCACGCTTTACGAACTGATCACCGGAACGCGACCCTTTACGAGTGACGACGTTGCGTCTCTGCTCAGTCAGCACCTCGAGGACACACCTCTTCCACCGCGCACTCTTCGTCCTGACCTCTCACCGCGTATCGACACGTTGGTGCTTCGGCTTCTGGCCAAAACTCCAGACGGACGTTTCGCCACCTATGCAGAGCTACGCGACGCGATTCGAGCTGCACGTCATCGTCGTGCCCCCAACGCACCACTCGCGTCACGCGCACTCGCCGCAATCGTGGATCTCGCCGTGCTCAGTCCGTTGTTCGAGTTGGGCAAACTCATCAACCTCGAGGTGGTGGTTCTTGCGATCGCGTGGGGCACGATCGAAGCCATTTGGGGGACTACGGTAGGCAAGAAGCTCTTCGCGCTTCGTACCGTGGATGTGCACGACGAAAAACCGATGGCGCTTCGCATGGTGGTTCGGGCGTTTATCAAGGTCTGGGGGCCCTTGGTCGCTGGGTTCATGAACCTCGTTCCCGTCCCTGCTGTACAGCTCGCTGGCGGGATTTTGTTCATCGTCTGGCTCTTGGGATGGGCGTTAGCGCTAGGCCCGAAACGTCTGTCTCTGCACGACCGAACCCTGAAGACTCGAGTGATCCTCGAACTCAAGAGCCAAGAAGGAATTTCCACCTCGCGCACCTCGTAAAGCGACCCATGCAGGTCGCGGTCGAAGAACGTCCCCAAGTGCGTCCGAAGATGACTCTGTTCATCGACGCCAAGGACCTGATTCGACTTCGCGCGGGACAGGTTCTGCCCTTCACCGCGCCGATGGGTGAACTCGGTCAAGAATGCGTGTTGGCGATGCCAGGCATTGATACCGCCGAACACTGCGTTCGAATCGACGCGGTGCTGTTAGACGCGCTCGAAGACGGAACCATGATCAGTCTCGATCCGGGTCTGCCGATCGACGCTTTTGCTCGACGGGCAAACAACGTGCCCGCGCGAGGAGCGATCGAGCGCTGGTTCTGGCGACTTTTCGCAGCGGCCTGAGCGATGACCCAAATTGTGGGACAGCCGTTTCGTGCAGACGTTCTAGATCTTCGCAAGCGCAGAGGTAGAATCCGGACCGCTGTGTCTTCGGAAGTGCCGGCTGTTCCCTCACTTCAACGCGTCATCGCGATGTTCGATGATGCGCTGCGAGAACTCGGCGTCGAAGCTACACCGCACCTGCTCGAGCGTTGGGGTGTCCTCGTGCACGAGAGCATGTCCGGACGCGGCCGTCGGTACCACACGATCGATCACGTGTTCGATATCTCCGAAGGCGCGGGTCCGATCGAAACGCTCGCGATCCTCTTTCACGACACCGTGTACTGCCAGGCCGACGGTGGAATGCGTGAACTTCACTACGAGCCTCTCGGCAACGCCGTGTATCACGACGGTGATGGGTGGACGCTGACCGACCACGACGAGTCGGATCCGCTTCGGACGCTCACGTTGCGGGTGTTTGGTTTTGAACCGGGGCAGACGCTGTCACCCTTTGGTGGTCTGAACGAATTGCTGAGTGCGTTGTTGGCGTGTCGCGCACTCGGCGATGTTCTTCCTCGCGACATGTTGGTGCGAATCGTCGCGTGTATCGAAGCGACCATCCCCTTCCGTCCGAAACGCGATGGTGTCGAAGCGCTTGAACGCCTCTACGAACGCCTGGTTGTGCTCGATCGCGACCTGCAGCTCGGGATGGGCGAAGAAGACTTGGCGCGGTCCGTTGGGCGTGCGGCAATCGTGGGCAACCGCGACGTCGGGAACTTTGCTTCCGAAGACCCCACTATCTTTCTCGACAACACGTGGAAGCTGCTGCCCGAAACCAACGAGTCGTTGCGAGGGAAGCGTTTGTACACGGTGACCGAGTATCGGCTGGCGATCGAAAAGATGATCGGTTTCTTCGAGCACCTCGATCCCACGGTGGTGTTCCAAGGATTCCGCGACACGCCATCCGCACAAGAGATGAATCGTCTCGATGCAGCGGCGACCCGCAATGTGAAGCTTGGGCTTTGCTACATGGAAGCGAAGCTGCTCGCTGCGTTGGTGCTCGAAGCGATCGCGATGAGAACGGGTGGTGACGCACCGATTGCGCTCTTCATGGGCGATCTCCCCGGGCCGCGGCGAACGGCACGCTTGGAAGACTTTCTGCCCGAAGCGAAGACCAGCGCACAAGATGTGAACATCCAGATCCTGACGCTGCTCGCCGAAGGAAGAACGCGCGCATCGGACTTTGATCTGAAGACCTCACCGCTTGCGGCATATCTCTATGCGACGTTGGGCGACGCTGCGACGCGATCGTCGTTGAAGGTGGCTTCCGAACGCGGGCTCGATGGTTTGTTGGACGCGCTGCCGCGCAAACATCTCAAGGGCATCGCGAACGCTGCCGCGGAAATCGCGACCACGCGCGACGAGCGACTTCGCGCGCTGTTCTGAGTTAGACGCCGACGCGTTCGAAGCCTGGGCGAACCAACGCAGCGAGTGCATCGACGACCAGTGTGCGCGTCTCGGCGAGACTTGGATAGCCGTGTGCAGGAACACCATCGCCGAGGTGTTTGTCTTCATCCATCCATTGTTCAGCGTTGACGCGTATCAACGCGTTCAGACGGCCTCCGAGTTCCTTGCGCATCGCGTCGTCGACAGCGCCCGACGCGAGGTGTGCCCAGCCCAGGCGAGCGTGTAGTACTTCTTCGCGTAGGTGTTCTTGGTTTACGGCGCGGGCCAAGGGGGTCTCCGCGATTGTTGCGCAGCGTCGTAACCATACCGATGCCAGCGTTTCGTTGACGCAGCACATCCCCGCAATTTGAAACATGACTTCGTAGCGCTCGTCGTCGTAGCCAAAGCGCGTGGGTTCCCAATCCAGTCGTGGCAAGGTAACCGTTCGCGCGCCGTAGCGTTCGCTAAGGCGATGGCAGATCGCGGCGTGTCGGCGTTCTTGCTCTGCTGCTTCGCGCGCCATGTCGACAACTTTGGGATCCGCGTTGACGTCGCGCAGTCGGTCAACGAGATCTTCGAACGCGCGTCCGACTTCCAACTCGCTGCGCACGCGTTGTTCCCAACGACGACTGAGGGCTTTGCGAGCGCCGTCGTCCAACGCGTCGACAGCGGGGTCGTCGTAGGGAAGCTTCACGCCTTCAGAGGATCAGCACGCAGGGCGGCACGTCGATCTCGGAGCCTGGAGGACACGGAGCTTCGGCCATACGAGCCCGCATGGACATGCGCGGTGCGACTTCGGGTTCGGGCTCGATTTCGGGCTCGACTTCGGGCTCGGTTTCGGGCTCGGTTTCGGGCTCGGTTTCGGGCTCGGTTTCGGGCTCGGCTTGGATCTCAGCGACAGCTTCGGTCGCTGTGACCGCTTCAGGTTCCGCGGGTTCCGCCGGCTCGACGGGTTCGCTGATTGCGGCGGGTTCGGTGCTTTCGACCACGTCTGCGTCGTCGCACCCCACCAGCGAACACCCGGCTAGCACAATCGCGCGAAACATTGCTCGGTCCGCCACGGCTCAGCGTACGTTGCGGCGACGAGCGTACGCAACTCGCTGTACCATCCCGGCATGAACGACGCACAGCGTGCGATGACCAGTTGGGTAGGAGCGCTCACTTCCGGCGGTGTGTTTCGGTCGAAACACGAAGAAGCAGGTGTGACGCTCGCTGCGTATGTCGTTGGCGAAGACCAAATGAGTGAGCTTCGCGAGTGGATGAACAAGCAAGAGCAACACACTCTGATCGCGGCGCAGAAAGCGTGCATCGAGATCTGCATTTGGATGGCGAATGCCGATCGAAAGTTGGAGCCCGAAGAAGTGCAGCTCCTCAAAGCGTTGATCACGCACAGCCAACTCGGTCCCGATGACCAGGATGCGCTCGTTGCCGCCGTGCATGATCCCCCGTCCATGAACGGGATCGAGAAGCGCGTGAGTCACCCCGTGCTGCGCGAGTTGATGATTGCGTTGATGTGGGAATTGGCGATGAGTGATGGAGAACTCGCCAAAGCCGAGAGCGATCTAATGAAGGGCTTTGTGAAGCGTTTCGAAATCGAAGAAGACCGCGCACAAAGTCTGCGGGATGCCGTGCACGCAAGGTTGTCTGAGGCGCCGGCGTCTTAGATTTCGCGTTCTAGATGGGCGACCAGTAGTTTCGAGAGCCACTGACGAAAACGCGTGGGCGCGGCTTCGTCGTCGGTCAGTCCTGCACTGCTCAGCACACTCTCTTCGAATACGGCGGATCCCAACACGGCGTAGAACGCCAAGATCAACGTGAAGAGCGTATCCTCGTAATTGCCTTCGCCCATGTCGCGCGCACGCATGGCATCGGCAATTTGCGCAAGCATGCGCATCGGTTGCTGCGTGGCGGCGTGCCAAGGCGCGTTTTCGTTTTGATACTCGAGAGCAAGCCACGCCAAGAGGCGTCCCGTCCCCCCCGTGACGATCGCCTCGTACGCGTGATCGAGTAGTGCGGCGGCGGTGTCTTCGTGATCGTCGAGCGCGCCAAAGCCGAGTGCGAGCTCGCCTTGAAGCTTCTCCATCGTGCCGCGCACGACCGCCAAGATCAGTTCGTCGCGGTTGCCGAAGTGGTGAAGGATGGCTTGGCGCGAGACCCCCAGTTCTTTAGCGACGGGGTCGAGCCGAAACCCCGAAGGACCGGTTTCGTGCAAATGCTTGCCTGCGACCGCGAGGATCTGCGCTTTGGCTTCCTCGCCTTTCAGCCGCCTTCGCATCAATTCCAGCGTAGCCGCTTGACCTGCTCGCGAGAAGGACTTACTTACTAGTCAGTAACTACTTACGGACAGGTAAGTAAGGAGACGGAAATGGTGAAAGATTCAAGGGTTAGGCCGCTCGAAGCTGCACAAGGCGTGCTTCGGCTGATCCGAGATCCGAACGCCACTGAGGAGGCGTTTCGCGTGGTTCGTGCTCTTGAGGGCAACCATGTGGAGCGGCTGCTGGAGCGCACGAAGTCGACTGCCGGGGGTCGACGACTTCTCGCGGAGCGTCCCGACCTCTTGGAGACGCTCTCGGATCGTGAGCGACTTTCGAGCATGCCGGAGGGATCGCTCGGGCGAACCTACGTGGCGTTTTGTGAACGCAACGGCATCTCGCCTGGCGGATTGGTTGAAGCGAGTGAAAGCGACGAACGCGAGCGACTGAGCGAGGAAGAACTCTTCATCGCGGATCGGCTACGTGAGAGTCATGACCTGTGGCACACGGTCACTGGCTACAACACCGACCTCTCGGGCGAGAACGCGTTGTTGGCGTTTACCGCATCGCAAACTGGAAGTGCGGGAGTGTTTTTTCTCGCAGCGGCAGGCTACGTGAGCTCGTGGTTGTTGCAACGAACCGCCGCTGACGGCCGACAGCTGACACGTGACGCGTGGAAAAGAGGGAAGCGTGCCGCATGGTTGCCAGAGGTGTACTGGGAAGAACTGCTGCACCGTCCGTTGGATGAAGTGCGCTCGGAACTAGGATTGGAAGATGTACCGGACTATGAGCCTGTGTATCCGGAAGACCTGATTACCGTTGCGGCTTGAGGAGGCTCCGCTTCGTAGAACTATTCCTCTTCCCAACGATATCGTCGATGACCGCGTCGACCTCGACGACTTGGATTTCACAGGCACGAATGCGTGGTGCCGACACTTCGTAATCGAAGGGTCTAGAGCGGCGTCACCCAGCCGGTTTCGTCGCGGTCGATCCATGCGACTCGGTCGGAACTAACAGCGACGACGGTAATCTCGCCCCGACCAAGTTGTTTCTTTCGTTTCCCGTTCGCGGAAACGATGAAGAGCCCATCACGCGTTCCAACGGCGAGGCGTCCGTCGTCGCAGATCGCCAGCGCCGTCGCCTCTGGACCGTTCCACCACGTTGTCGACTTCAGTGGATGCAGTGAAACCTTGGCGAGTCCCTTGGGCGACCCAACCAGTACATCACCATCGGTCACCGCGATGCACCTGGAGGTGTGCGCGAGACTGCCGATTGTCTCTTCGCCCTTCAACTCGTGATCCAGCGTGCTCAACCAAGCCTGATGAGACGAGCTCAAACAGACGAACGTCTCATCATCGAGCCAAGCAATTTGTCCGTACCGCAACGAACCACGCGTCTTGCGAGCGCGCTTCTGGCCAAACTCGAACCGCTTTACCGTTCCGCCCTCATCACTCCCAACAACAATGAAGTGCGAGCCATCGGGGCTGGGTGAGATGCAGCCTGGCCCCTCACCACTTGAACGCCAGCGCGAAACGATCTCCTCGGATTCGAGGTCGTAGAGAAACACGAAGATCCCGTCACCGATGAGGAGCTTCGACTCGTCGAGAGTTGGTTCCAGCGCCAGTCCGAGAACGTCTTGTGCGGAGTAGAGCGGCCGGGTGTCGTCGTCGATAGCGTGAAGCATCTGGTGACTCACCGCGTAGAGTTCACCACCAGCGAAAGTGACGTTTAGCATTTCATCAAGTGGAATTCGGGACGCCATCCGCGCCACGGTGCCGGGTTTCGATGCCCTCTACAAGATGCGGCGTTAGATTCGAAAGATGGGACCGTTGTGAGAGCAACTCAGCCGGACTCAGGCCGATGAGTGGGCATGTCGAAGGCTCGGATGGTTCTTCCGCTGGTCACGTATCTGATCACGCGGCGGACGTGGCAGCGCTTCTTTCGATTTCCGCCTGGTGACCCGGTCGTGAAGCAGATCTTCGAGTACTCGCTGGCGTACGCAGCTTCGCTTACCGGTGTGCAAGTGCATGCGTGGATCTTGATGAGCAACCACTTCCACATTGTCGCGACTGATGTGCGTGGAGTGGCGCCACAGTTCTTTCAGTTGCTGGATCAAACCATCGTCAACCTGTTGAAACGACACTTCCCGGACATTGAGGGATCGGTATGGAACACGTCGCAGCCGAGCGCAGTGGATCTGAGCAACGAGTTGTCGGCGTCCGAAGTGACGCTGATCGAGAAGCTTGTGTACACAATGGGGAACGCGAAGACGTCGGGATTGGTTGCGAAGTGGACGCAATGGGAAGGCAGCATGTCGAAGCCCGAGGACATGGGGCAGCGCGTGTTGCGAGTTAGTCGTCCTGAGTGTGCGTCCACGCGGACGAAGTTGCCCGCCAAGGTGGAGACGCAGGTGCACGTGCCGGCGGGGCTGAAGCATTGGAAACGGCAGGAGTTGATGGAGATGTTGCGTGGGGAGCTCAAGCGGATCCCGCGGCCAGTGAATCCGATCGGAATGAAGCGGATCCGAGAGCAGAGCATTTGGGACCGGCCCAAGACGAAGGCGAAGAAGAGCACCACGAATCCACGTTTCGCTGGTGATGTCGACCGGCGAAAGGCGATGGTTGCGTTGCTGAGAGCGTTTCGCGCGGACTACTTGTGCGCGTTGCAGAAGCACTGTGCGGGTGAAGCGTGCGTGTTCCCAGAGGGCACGTGGAAGATGCGTGTGTTGTTCGGAGTGAAAGTCGTGGGGAGCGACCCACCTGCCACCAAAGCCGCGTAGGTCGGAGGTTCGGAAAACATCAACGCGCCCTGCCGACGGAGTCGGGAGGGCGCGTTGCGTCGTTCCATCGAATCGTATCGATCCGTCGGCACGCCAGACAGGACCGGCACACTCACTTCAGTCCAAAACCAAGTCGATCGAAGACTCAAACGCAGAGAGTCGGTTCCCTGAGTCGGTTCCAATGACATGTGGGTCGGTTGCAACCGCAGGTGGGTGGGACCGAACTGGATCCCGCCGCAACCGCAGGTGGGTGGGACCGAACTGGATCCCGCCGTTCGAAGCCTCGCGCGCGAATGGCCGCTGCAAGTTCGCTGTATGAGGCGCTTCGAAAACCGGGAACGCAGGCTTGGATGTCGTCGATGACTGCATCGATCTCGATGACCTCTGCACGAACAGGCATGAATCAGTGGTCTCTCGCGGAACGCCGCCCCCAGTCCCTAGGGACCGACTAGAACACACTGGCCTCGCTCGTCGCAGCGTTCTCCCGCTTCGCAGTCTGCATCCATCACGCACTCGATATCGAAGCGACAGACTTCGTCGATACACACTTGGTCCGGCGGACAATCCGAGGTGATTCGACACGTGGTCGACGGCTCGCAGAACCCGAGTTCGCATCGCTCGCCTTCCGCACAATCTCCGTCCACATCACACTCGCGTGGCGGAATGGAGAAGCACAAGCCAGCCACACAGCTCTGCGGTGGCGGGCATTCATCGTCGCTCATGCACCCACCGGGTGCGATGCACTGGTTGTTGATGCAACGCAGTCCATCATCACCACAGTCTTCGTCGGTGCCGCAGAACAACCACGGGAAACAACGGTTCGCGACACACGACCAACCGTGGTTGCAGTCCAAGTCGCCCATGCACGACGCAGGCTGACAAAACTGTGCTTCGCAAATCTCACCACCCGAACAATCTCCATCGCTGATGCACTCGGGTTCGATGAAACACGCACTAAAGTCCGCGCAGACGGTTCCAGGCGGGCAACCGCCCATTTCACCTGGCGGGAAACAGAACTGCAGTGCGTAACAAGTATCGCCGAGGCAGTTCCATCCCAGCGGGCAGTCGGCATCCGATGCACAGGTGATGTCGGGGATACACGCGCGCGTTGAGATGTTGCAGATGGTTCCCGCCGGACAATCGGTGTTCTCACGGCACGGTTCGGTCTGGCACGAACCGGTCACGCACATCTCGCCCGAATCGCAGTCCGCATCGGTGATGCACTCGCCCACGAAACGGCACGATCCAAGCACACACTCAAACTCGGGATCGCAATCTCCGTCGGTCGTGCACTCACCCACAAACACGCAGGAACTGTCCAGACACCGGAAGAACTCGGGACAGTCCGTGTCACCAGTGCACATGCCGGTGAACGTGCAGCGACCGTCCTCGCAGGTCAGTCCACTTCCCATGCACTCGTCGTCGGTCGTGCACTCGGGCGGCGGAACACACACACCGTCTTCGCACACTTGCATGCCTTCGCAGGGAACCGCGGGGCACGTTTCGACCACTTCGCAGAATCCAAAGTTGCACTGCTCGCCATCGGGACAGTCGGTGTCGAACTCACATTCGGGCGGCGGCAAGGGTACGCATGCACCAGCAATACAACGTTGTACGCCTGGGCAATCGCCGTCGTCCATGCAGGTGGTGCCAACACAAATCCGATCGATGCACGTCATTCCAGGGAACGGGCAGTCGCCATCCGACTCGCAAAAGAACGGTGGGAAGCAGATGTTCGCTTCGCAGGTCCAACCGGTTTCGCAGTCCTCATCGACCATGCACGAAGTCGGCTGACAGAACCCAAACTCACATCGGTTTCCGGGCGGGCACTCGTCGTCGCTGCGACATCCGACATCAGCAACACAGCGAAACCCATCGCAACGTTCGCCAGGCGGACACTCCGCCGATGTTCGGCATCGTCGAATCGGGGTGCAGCGCCCGAAGAAGCACAGGTCCCCCACTGGGCAATCCGCGTCGCGTGTGCAATCGGTGGCGGGCACGCAACGCCGCGCGAAGATGTCGCAGATCTCGTCCGCTTCGCAGTCGTCGTCGCCAATGCACCCTGTCGGCACACAGATGGCGGAGTCGCAACGGAAACCCGCCGCGCAGTCTCCGTCGGTGACGCACTCACCGGTGAACTCGCAACGCGCGCGAATGCAGGAGAAGCCTGCCGTGCACTCATCATCGCTCCGACACTCGCCCGAAAACACACACGTGTTGCTCAAGCATCTGAAGCCATCACCGGGACAGTCGCGGTCGGCCATGCACTCGCCAATGAACACGCACTCGCCGGCGACGCAGTCGAAACCCGGGTCACAATCCGCACGCGAGCTGCAGTCCACGGTGCGCATGCAGGTGCCCATCACGCACATTCCACCTGGACAGTCGGCATCCGTTCCACACTCCAAGGGCAGTACGCACGCGCCTCCTTCACAAATCTGGCCGGACGGGCAGTCGAGGTCGCCGCGACATTCACTGGGGTCCGAACAAAAACGACTCTCGACACACACTCGGTCTCCGGGGCAATCCTCGTCTCTGCGACAGCCAGACGTATCTGGGATGCCGTCGCCATCGAGCATGCCGAACGTATCCGAACCGGCGTCCTCCGCGCTGGCGTCTTCGGTTATGAGGCGAGACCGACCACAGCCAACCACCATGATCGCGAGCGCGACGAGCCACCACCTAGACATGGCTCAAGGATAGCGAATCGTTACCGGCTGTACGCACCCAACGTGGGCGGGTCGTCGTAACACATCGCATCCAGATCGGGCGGCAGCACACCTACATCGGTTCCTGCACCAATCGCGGGACTTTCGTCCATCAAGCGATAGTCACCACCAGCGCGGTCCACCATCATTGGATCCATCACGATGTCGTTCATCCCGTTGGGAATGCCGCCGCTGTAGAGAGGACCGGTGAACCCATCGTCGTCCAGTGCGAACCAGAGGTTGTTCGTGAATCGAAACGTATCCGGTGCGGTGTTGGTGCCCACGTTAAACCACGAGCGAAGGTCGGCGATGTTCACCACGACGATGTTGTTCGCGAAGACTCCGTCGCGCGAGGGAACGAAACGTGCATCGACGGTTTCCTGAAGGATGCGCGCCATCCAGCCGTTGGGTTCGATGACGGTGTTGTTGAGGAACTCGCACGCGTCGCACCCGACAAATGCGATCGGCGTACCGCTTTCGGTGCCACCCCGGATGAACAGGTTGGAGACGACACGAATACGCGCCGCTTCAAAAGGCGCATCGATGGGTCGGAAGAACTCCAATCCCGTTGACCCGCCAGCATTCACCGCGCGACCCGGGATGTCGGTAAACACGTTGTTCGCGACGATCGTGTCGCTGGACCCGCCCTTGGCTTGCACACCGTTGCCCACGGGCGAGGCAAACGCGTTGTTCGCGATCACACCACGGTGGCAACCCACCATGTCGATGATCTCACCGCGGTTGCATCCGGCGACGTCGCTGTTGAGCACCCAGAAATCGTCGATTCCGGACATCTTGATGCAATCGTTGTTTCCGCCAGAACCCGCAGAAGGAATCGTGATGTCGCGCAGCACCAGAAACTCGCCCGGTGTTTCGTACGTTCCACCGTCGTCGATGTTCATGCCGTGCACGCCGGAGTTCATAATGGTGAACCCTTCGACCACAACGTAGCGAGGGTCGCTCATCGACCAGCCCGTGTTCCCACTTCCACCTGCGTCGATGACCACGTTGCCTTCGCCTTCGATCTTGATCGGTCGGCCTTCTTCACCCTGTGGGCTAATCGATCCGACGGCGTCGTAGGTTCCTTCGCGGACCACGATTCGCGTGCTTGGTCCCGCCGCCGCAACAGCTTGCTCGATGTCGCCAAAGGGGTCGCCTTCGGAACCATCACCGCTTCCACCCACGGCGACGTAGAGGGTGTTGTCGTAGGTCACATCCTCGTCGATGGGTGCGGGTAGCGCACACGCTTCGGGAGGCATCGCGTCGGGACTTGAACTGTCGACCGCGGCGTCCTCACCACCGTCCTGTTCCGGGGCGTCTTCACCGTTGGTGTCGGTCATGGGAGCGTCGCGGCCCGAGTCCGTTCCGCTGTCTGCTCCGCCATCGTCATCGCCGCACGCCAATGCGCACGCCACCATCCACACCCAAGCCAATCGCATTCCTCAAGCATACGGGAACCTCGAGTTCGAGGCGTTGTCGATGCTGTGGGAGGCGCTGTTGAACCAGGAAAAGGCTGTCGAAGTTCGGGTGCGTTGGGGTGACGCGTTGCTCGAGGTCGAGCACGTTTCGCCTGCTCGGGCGAAGGAAATTGCCGACTCCTGTGAGGGTGGTCCTTTGAATTGCGAGGTCGCGCCAGTTGTTGCCGTGCAGCGTTTTGGGGCTGCGCGCGTCGATCGCGCGCCCTGGGTTTACGTTGGCGCGTCACTGGCGTTCACGAGTTTGCTGCTCTTGGCCGCGTCGTTTCTTCCACCGGCGAACTCAGCGCTGAGTGCAGATCACAATGCGTTCGCATCGCGCAGTATCCGTGCGCTCGTGATGGAGCCGTTGCCTCCAACTGTGGAAGAGCTGGTCGCGAGGGTCGACGGAGAGAGCCCGGTAGAGTCGGAGTTCGAACACGCGTTGGGTCGTGCTGGGACCGCACATCAGGCCACGCCTCAACATCGACGAGAGGCGCATGGTCAACGCGACGACGTCGACGATCACGGAGAGCGCTCCGCAGAGGTTGGAGCGCTCGCCGCTTTACGTTCGATGAGCGGTTCGTGGGACTCGGCGTCACCGTTCGCTGGACGCGCGGCCGGCACAGACGTACTTGCTTCGCTGACCGGTGATCGCGTTGGAGAGTCGTTTGGGTTTGGTGGACTCTCATTGAGTTCAACGGGTCGTGGGGCCGGACTGCACGGAGGCACCGTCGAACTGGATGTTTCGGGAGGCGGCGGGACAGGCTGGGGCTCGATCTGTGGATGCGGACCGATGGGACTGATCGGACGCGGACATGGAACCGGCATCGCGACTCTCGCGTCGGTCGAAGCTCCTTTGCCAGAGCGTGAATCCGCTGTGCCGGATCGCATCGTGCGATGTGGATGCGGTGACCTGAGGATTCGCGGCGGTCTTTCCAAAGAAGTCATCCGTCGCGTCGTTCGGCGACACCATGGCGAGGTGCGTCATTGCTACGAGCGAGGGCTTCAACAACGTCCCGACCTCGCCGGGAGAGTTCTCACGCAGTTCGTGATTGCACCGACAGGACAAGTCGTTGCGGCGACTGTCCAGTCATCGACTCTGGGTCATTCGGAAACGGAGATGTGCATCGCTCGCGCCGCCCGTCGTTGGAGCTTTCCCGCGATCGACGATGGCGGGGTGACCAACGTGACCTATCCCTTCGTGCTCGAGTCGGCCTGAAGCATCGCGCGTACAGTGCGCATCGGTTAGGCTCGCGCGGTTGTGCGGGCGGCAATCATCGCGCTTGGAGTTTTGGTTTCGTCGGTGGCGCACGCCAATCCGGAACCTCCCGCGTATGACGCGCGCTCCATCGGGCTAGGCGGGACAGGTCTCGCGTATCTCGACTCGCCTGCTGCGATCTTTCACAACCCGGCGAACCTTCAAGGCATCGACCGCTTCGAAGTCGGCCTCACGCTCACCACCATCATCGTGGATCTGCAGGCACCACTCGCAGGTCCAGACTCGGAAGACCACACGGGTTGGCGTTTCGCGCCGCTTCCCTTCTTGGGCTTCGCCGTCCGTGCGCACGAACGCGTGGTGCTCGGTCTTGGTGCGTACGTTCTCACCGGTTACGGCGGCGCGTTTGAAGACGTTGAAGTCGTCGCCGGCGAACCGCTTCCCGAGCCGATGGATCAGGACGCGACGCTCTGGGTAGCCGAAGCTTCGCTCAGTGGTGCATTTCGGATCACGCCCGCGTTGGATGTCGGCTTGGCGATTCGTTTCCCCTACGCGCGTCAAAACGCAAATGTCTACCAAGAGATCTTCGAAGACACGTGGCGAAACGTGGAGCAAGACGTGCGTGGTTTTGGCCGGATCCCCGGTGTGCTCTTGGGTGTGACCGCACGTCCGTTACCCGAGCTGTCTCTCGCACTGACGTACCGCAGCAAGGTGCGCATCGACATGGACGGCACCACGAACGTGGACTTGGTCCCGGGCAATACGACGCGAGTGCCGTCAGAGACATCGTGGGCGGTTCCACACGCATTGGGTTTTGGTGTGGCCTACGACGCTGCACGTTGGCTTGTCACGGGCGAGCTTCGTTTTCAGATGCACCAAGAAGCCAACGAAGAACAGAAGTTCGATCTCGACTTCATCGGCGTGCAAGACATCACGGTCCCCTTTGAGTGGAGGAACGTGTTCAGCGGTCGCATCGGTGGGGAGTTTCGTTTTCCGAGTGGAGCGATTCGTGCCGGGTACAACTTGTCGAACTTCGCGACGCGTCACCGTGCGACCCAAGCGTTCATGCCGCCGCCTGGGATTGCACATGCGGTGTACGCAGGCGGTGGTGTCGAAGTCGGTCCCGTGAACCTCGACCTTGCGTTGCACTACTCATGGGGCGGCGACACGGTTCAAGCGCGCGCGGATCGGTGTCAGCCGGGCGACCAAGTCAAAGTCGGGTGCGCTGGCGAGTACCGTGTTCGATCGACCTGGCTCAGCCTTTCGATGCGTTATCGCCTGCCTAACTGAACGAGTCTATTGAGGAATTTTCTTGGAAGGGGGCACGCCCTTCGAATGTTCCGTAGCATGAGGTGATGCGCGTTTCCTTCGCGTTGGGGGTTTTGACGGCGTTGTGGGTTCCGTCCGAAGTGTTTGCCCATCCGGGGCAAGCCGGTTGGAACGATCCGCTCGCCGAGATCGATGCGGCGCTGACACCGACTCAGCTCTCGCCTCGCGCGATTCTCGCTGCGGAACTTCCTCGTCTCATGGTCACGCAGGCACCGAAGGTGCGAAACACGATCATGGACATCCCGTTCTTACGGGCCCTCGTCAAAGGTGTGCAAGTGCCTGCGTTCTTGCCCGAGGGTCCAAGTCAGCGCGTGATGATGCTGGCGGTTCGACCTCGCGGTGCAGGTGGCTTGCTGCGATTCCGTGTGCGCTTTGATTCAGCGCTCGCTCAGTCGGGGCCGCTGCGGCGTTATCTCTGGATGCGACGCGTCGAACGGTAGTATGACGCGGCGTGAGTGTTCGGACTCTCGCTGCGCAACTCTTCTTCGCAGCCGTTGTCATCGCGCAGGCGTACTTTGTTGTCGCTGCATACGACAACCCGCACAGTCACTTCGGGTACCAACCTTTTAGTCAGTCCAGTACGTGGTCCGCCCACATCGTGCGGGTGACGTACGATGGCCAACGACATGACATTCGCGATGGCTGGGAGGGTTATCACTGGCCGACTTTGGTTCGCGCGCGTCGTGGTTTGGATTGGCCCTTCGACACGCATAACGCGCACAGCGGTGTCGAAAGCACGCTCGATTTTTTCCAAAAGGCGTTGGACTGGGTGGCGCTGAACACGCCGAACGATCGAACCACGCGCTACCTCGAAGCGCGCGTTCACTACGTGAAGAACGCACATGAACCGGTCGAGGTCACGTTGCGTAGTGTTGAGCGGCCCCGATGAAGGATCTCTTCGAACGCGTGGTCAGCGTTCGATCGATCGCGGTGCTGCGCATTTTGGTCGGCCCCATCGTGATTGTGCATCTGTGGCTCTTCCTGGCTGCAGCGACACCAGAGCGCTACTTCGCCGACGGGTTCTACGTGCCCTTCTTCGAGTGGTGGCCCGTGTTGGAACTGGGGACGTACCGAGCGCTCCTGCTCGGAGCCATGGTCACAGCGGTCACCATGTCGCTGGGACTCGCGACGCGTTTTTCCACCGGGTACACGTTTGCGTTCGTCAGCTTCAATGTGCTGAGCAACCAGATCTTCTTTCATCACAACCGTGCGTTTCTGATGAGCATCCTCTTTGGACTCACGCTCATTCCATGCGGTCGGGTCTTGAGTGTCGATGGTTGGATCGCCAACAAGCGCGGTGCTCCTCTGCAGGATGAAACGCCCCTGTGGCGAATCGTGTTGCTGCGCGTGCTGGTCTGCACTCCGTATATCGCTTCGGGAACGAGCAAGTTGATCGACCCGGATTGGTGGGGCGGTGCCGTGATGCGCGATCGGATTTTGCGCTTCCGGCACGTTGCCGAACACAAAGGCGTGCCCACCGAGTTGATCGACCCCATCGCGTCAGTGGAGTTCAACGCGGTGTTCTGGAAGTTCATCGTGCTGACGGAACTCTTTATCGGGCTGGGCTACTGGTTTGGACGAACGCGCGTGGCAGCAATGTTCATGGCGCTGAGCTTCCACGTGATCATCGAGATCACCTCAACCGTCAGCGTGTTCAGCTACTTGGGCATTTGCGCGACGTTGGTTTGGGTCACACCCGCGGTACGCGAACGCATGGTGTGGGCACCTGCGAAAGTAGCGCGTCGTATCCGATGGTTGGACTGGCTAGCACGCTTCGACATTCGCGACGGTGACCTCAAAGTGCGCGACCGCGACGGAACGGAGTACGAAGGACGCGAAGCTCGTTGGCTGATTCGGAGTCGTTTGCCGCTCTTGATGCCTTTGTTTGCGCCGATGTTGTTGCGCATTCGCAAGCGAAAGCCGGCGTGAGGTAGCATTCGCCCATGCGATGGGGATTGCTGACGCTTGTGCTCTTGGTGGGTTGTGGGGACGACGGAACAACCACTCCAGATGCTGGACCGGACGCGAGTACGGATGGCGGCACGGACACCGGTCCGATCGATGCAGGAACGGACTCGGGTCCGGATCTCGACGCGGGCATGGACGACGCCGGTGCGGACGACGCGGGCGCGGATGACGCCGGCGCTGACGATGCTGGTGGTGGTGTGGTCTGTGGCTGGAGCGAAGCGGACTTTGGCTTCACGTGCGGCGGTACTGATCCGATGCCCGACACGTTGGTCTGCACCGGTGACGAGTGCTGCACGCCCACGCCCTGTAGCCCCGACGATGACCAGGTTTGCTGCGACATGGTGACCGGGGAGATCCGAACGGTGTTCTACGCCGGTGGTAGCTGTGAAGAGCTGACCGAGTCTTGCGACGAGTGAGATGCGGTGTGCCACTGCGCTCTTGTTGATCGTCATCGCGTGTGGCGACGATGACGTAAATCCAGATGCGGGTCTCGACGCGACCGCGTTCGATACGGGGTCCGACACGTCTACGGATGCATCCGACAGTGTGGACACAACGGACGTGGCGTGCCCCATGCCGCCGGAAGTTGTTGTCGCGGGAACACCCGAGACGGATGCGCTTGCGGATGCGCCTGCGCGTTGTGGGCAGACCGAGTATCAGTGGCGTCGTGACCCAGGTTCGTTGATCGCGCATACACCGCTGACGAACTACCCGCTGGCTGTGGCGATTGCGGCGCTTGAGTCGTTCGGCGTGACGATTGAGGAGCCACCTCATCGCGTAGCGACAACGACGGTCACGTACGAAACTCAGGAACGAGGTCGCATCGTACAAGCGACAGCGCTTGTCGCATCACCAACCACGCTGGAACCCGGAACCGATGTTGACGTCGTGCTGATGCTTCACGGTACAACGGGTTTCGCGGACGGTTGCGGTGCGTCGCACACCTTGGAGTACCAAGCGATCAGCGCGCTTCTTGCGGCACATGGCTACGTGGTGGTGTTGCCCGACTACATCGGATTGGCTGCCGAAGTCTCTGGTGTGTCGACGGGCTTCATGCATCCGTTTCACGTCGCGGAGCCGACGGCGCACGCGTCACTCGATGCCGTTCGGGCAGCACTTCGTCTGGATCCACAACAGCGCGGTGAGCTCTGTGCAAATCCCCGCGTCGCTGTGTTGGGGGTGTCGCAAGGCGGGCACGCAGCACTCTGGGTCAATCGGCTTGCCGGGTACTACGCGCGGGAGCTCGATGTTGTTGGAACCGTCGCGGTGGTCCCACCTGCGTCATTGATTCGTCAGATGGAGCGTGGACTCGGCGCGCGCGTTCCACTTACTCCGCTAAGCCTCCCGATCTTCGTCGCTCACGCGCAGTGGTACGGGTACGAAGATGAGCTTGGGACGTTGTTCCAACCACCGTTCGATGAAGACGTCGCCGAACTTGTTGCCACGTGCGATCCTGATACGAGCCTGCTTCCCGAGGACCTCTCGTTGCTTTTCACCGACGAGGCACGCGCGGCTGCCGAGACAGGGAACCTCGGTGAGTTTGGCAACGTAGGCTGTAGTCTGACGATCGCAGATCCCACGCGTACGGATGTCGATGCGGTTGACGCGTCGCCGCTGCTCTTTCTGACGGGAGAGTCTGATGACGTTGTTTGGACAGCGTTGGAGCGCGAGTCGTTTCCAATGTTGTGCGGATCCGCGTTTGAAGGGCGCTACCTCGAGTGTGCCGATGCGGATCACGTCGAACCGATTCTCTTTGGACTGCCGGAGATTCTGACGTTTGTAGCGGACCGCTTCGCCGGTGAAGAGTTCGTTGGCGATTGCAGCGTTCCAGCGCCGCAACGTTGCATGGGAACACCGTGAGCCGTGAGGCGCTGACTCGAACCTGGGCGCAGCTCGGGATCGATCCAGACCAACTCGAGTATCGCGGCGATACGGTCGTTGCTCCCGCAGCCAGTACAACTCCGGAACTTCCAAAACTGGTGCAGAGCAGTGGTTCACTCGAACTCGGCGAAGTGTTGGGTGAAGGCGGGATGGGTCTGGTGCGCGCAGCGACTCAGACCGCGCTGATGCGAACCGTCGCCGTCAAAACCGCTCGCGCAGGATCCAAACAAGGCGAGCAACTCATCCGAGAAGGTCGGGTTACTGGCCTACTGGAGCACCCGAACATCATTCCGGTGTACGCACTTGGCCAAGATGAAGAAGGTCAGCCGCTGATCGTCATGAAGCGGATCGAGGGTGATCCGTGGACCTCACTGCTTCACGATGTGCCCAATGAAGAGCGGGTGGATGGCGGATTTTTGAGACGTCATTTGCGAATTCTGCAGCAGGTCGCAGACGCGGTTCATTTCGCACATTCACGGGGCGTACTGCATCGCGACATCAAGCCCGACAACGTGATGATCGGTCCGTTTGGGGAGGTCTATCTCGTCGACTGGGGTGTTGCTGTCAGCACGCTTGAAGAGCCGCTCGCAGGTGTCCCCCGTGCTCAAGACGTCACGACCATCGAGGGCACTCCGGTGTACATGGCGCCAGAGATGGCAGCAGGAGACGGTGCGAAGCTATCGGTGGCTGCAGACGTGTATCTCTTGGGATCGACCCTGCATCACATTCTCACTGGCACACCGCCGCACGTGGGCGGGAACATTCACACGATCCTCTTCCACGCATTCACTTCGTCACCGTTTCCGTATCCCGCGTACGTCCCCCCGGAGCTGGCTGCGATCGTGCATCGCGCAATGGCGCGTGACCCCGATCGTCGGTACGCCAGCGCGAAGGAGTTCGGCGACGCGCTCGAGAGCTTTCTCGTTCATCGCGACGCATTCGAGTTGTGCCATGAAGCGGAGCGGCGATTCGAGGAGCTGCAGGCACTGGATGTGGATGAACACGAGCGCGCGGAAGCGCTGTTCAACGAAGCACGCTTTGCGTTTGAGCAGTCGCTGCGCAGTTGGCCGGGGAACCAACGCGCTCAGCGTGGAAGACGCCGTCTGATCATCGCGATGACCGAGTACGAGTTACGTCGAGGTGCGCCGCGTCTTGCCGAGGCACTGCTTCGACTGGACGAATCACCACCTCCCGAGTTGGTCGAGAAGGTTCGCGCTCAGATCGACAAAGATGCAGAAAAGACAGACCGACTTGCCGCTTTGGAACGCGACGTCGATACCGGCTTTGGTGCGGATGCCCGAGTTCAACGGGCCTACGCCGCCGCGCTGGTTTGGGCGATCGTGCTCTTTGGCAGCGGCGCGCTCACGCGTTTCGACATCTTTGTCGTCGACCACTGGCGCTTTGCTGGGTTTGGACTGCTCTTTCTGATTGGCAGTTTCATTGCGACGTGGACTGCGCGCGACACCATGCTCGCCAACGCGACGAACCGGCGCGTCACCTATCTCAGCACCTTGGTGTTTGTGGTCGGAACTGTGATGTGGCCGCTGCTCGGAACGATGGGCGTATCCATGCCGCACATTACGGTCATCAGTGCGATCTTCAGCGCAGCGCTTTGGTCAACGATGCCGCCGCAGCTGACGGATGCATGGCGACCGATGGTGATTGGCCACGTCGCGATTGCGATTGCAGCGTGGTTCGTGCCGGCTTTTCACTTCGAGATCTACGGGCTCGCCGCGATTCCGATCTACATGACTGCACGTCGCATGAGCGCATTGAAGCCGGAAAAACCAAGTGGGCAGTGAATGTTCTGGTGGTCCCGTTCGTCGTTTCTCCAGCTCTCTCTGAGAGCGGCTTAACTTAGTGGGGACATTTTGATGAGATGGTGCGCGACGGCGACGGTCGTGGTGTGCGCGTTATGGGCGTCGTTCGCGTTCGCTCAAGCGGAGGAAGTGCCTCCGCCTCCGGAGCACGATAGCGCTACGGATGACGCAACTTCGGTTGAGGGTGTGCCTCCAGCGCCACAAGAAGGTTCGCTGGAACTGCCACCTGTCGAGCCCGATCCAGAATTGGCACAAGTCGCGGCACAGTTTCGTGATCGCGCAGCGACGACCCCACCGACTGCGTTTCAGGATGCGTTGCGTGAGGAGAACGCGTCGGCCGCATTGGAGGCGATTCAGTGGGGGCGAACACCGACGCTCGCGTGTGCTGAAGCGCGTTTGATCGAGCCCAGTATTGCGGCGGTGTACATCCCTCCGCTGGACGGTGACCCCCTGACGCTTCGCGTTGTCGGGACACAAGTGACCGTGTTTCTTCGCGCGATCGAGCCCGCACGTTTCGCCTATGCACGCTGCTTAGCAACGCTTGAGTCCACGGCGTGGGTCAATGCTGAGTCTGAGTTGCGCGAACGTGCGGACCTGCTCGAACGAGCACGGGCTGTGGTGCGCGGTGACGACTCGATCGCAGCGCACAACGCGATGCTTGCCGTTGTTGGATCGAGTCCCGAGTTGGTTTGGGACGACTTGCGTGCACGCTACGAAGAGACGCACGGCGCCGTCCGCGAAGACCCTGATGCTGAGAACTTCGAGGGCTGGCAATCGGGTGTGCTGATTGCGACATCGCTGCTCTTCGTGGGTTCGCTCTTGTCGATGGGTGTGATGGTGCGCGCCGATCCCAACGTCCGCCCCCGGTTCGTGCTCGGTGCACTCGGCGTATCGGTGGGTTCGTTTGCAGGTCTCATGTTGGGTCGCACCTGGACGTATCCCGACTCCGAATGGACGCCTCACCGATTGATGGCCGGAGCAATTCTCTTGCTTGGTGGTTTTGGAGGCGGGATCGCGTTGTTCCGCGCCGATCTGAAACGCCGTCATCAGATCTTTGGTGCCTCAATGGCCGCGTCGTCGATCGCCAACATGGTGTGGCTCGTCGGGGGTCTCGGCATCTACCGACGCACGCGTCGCGGACTACGTGGCCAGCCGACCGTCGACTTTTCTCGCAACCACGGGAGCATCGGGTGGACCGGCTCGTTCTGATTGTTGCGCTGTTTTCCATGGCCTGGTCGACGAGCGTCCACGCACAAGTGTCTTCGTACGAAGAGCTTGCGCGCGCGATGGAAGAGGACAACTGGCGCGGAGCGCTGTCTGCAACACGCGCTCTGGCCCGAAACGAATCTGCGCACACGTCCCTGGAGCAGGCCGTGCAGTGCATGCACGTTCTCCTTGTTGAGATGGAGCTTCGTGATCACCTCGCGCACAGTCCGGAGGGCGTTGCCGAAATCTCACGAACGCTACGTGGTGTGAATCAAAGCATCGAGCGACTTGTCGCGGCGCTGCCGCATTGCCCTTCCGATGTGTTGGAGCTGGATGCGAATCGAGCCGCCGAGTTGGCCTATTTGCAACCGCGTATCGAACGCGCGCGCGAACTCACCGAAGGCGCGGTGGAGTCCGGGGACTCGTCTGCAGAACTGGAGCGAGTCTTTGCCACGGAGCATGCCGAGATCGTGGCTGCCGTTCCGGAAGGCCCAGACGACGAGTGGTTGCAAGTTCGCGCGATCTGGGACGCTCAGGACACACCCGAAGCACGTTCCCGAGACTGGCCTTGGCAAAGCGAAGCGCCCACGATCGGAACGGGCGTGTTGTTCTTGGGCTTTGGTCTCGTGAGTTTCTTTAGTTCTCTGACGGCGCTGTCCGGACGTGGTCTACCAGCGCTCTCTGCGGGAGGTTGGGGGATCACGTTTTCGTTACTCCCCGCGATCGCAGCAGCATGGACGTGGGAAGAACCCAAACGTGCACTCCTGATCACTTCAATGGCGTTCACCGCACTCGCGGCTGCAGGCGGTGCCGCGGCGATCGGACGTCTCGGTCGAAACGGCCGGTACTTTGGTCGCGGACTCCTCATCGGATCGGCGCTGAGTGTGCTTTGGCAAATCGGCGGTTGGATCCACAAACGCTATCCAGAGCGTGCGCGCCGAGAGTGGCGAGATCGCTTGCGGATCAGTCCAACAGCGGGTCGTCGCTTTGGTGGGCTCGTCGCCGAAGGGCGTTTCTAGAGTACCGCGGAAGGTTGGGCTGGCGCCGCCGCAACAAGACCCGGCACCACGTCTTGCAGTGTCTCTTGCGCGACCTCGGTCCAAAGCAGTTTGAAGCTGCACGAACCGCGTGAGTCCATGTCGTACAAACGGGAGAGCGTCGTCTCGAATCCCTCGACGTCCCCCGGCATCACTTCGCAATAGTCGAAGGGTGCACGAACCGCGACGGTGAGAAGCATCGCACCGGGGCCTTGGTAGTCCGACGTCGAAGCCCGTGTTTGAAAGATGCCCAGCATTCGGTCGGCTTCTGCAGCGGCTTCGTCTTCACCCATCAAGATGGTTCCGCGCGCCGCCACGTAAAGCCACTGGTCCCGGGTTTCGCGCAACTCGCGAGCAAGACCCAGCACGGCATCCATCCCAGCGCCTTGAGCTGGAATCCGTTCGGCAATGGTTTGCCACGCGGCTGGAGCAAACACGAATTGAAGTGTCAGCACACCTTGCAATCGTGCATCGGCGATTTCGCGTTGAGCGCGTTCTTGTTCTTCCCGGTTCGGTGAGGATGTGGTGACCGGTTTGTTACGCAGCCACTTGATCGCGAAGTAGCCCACCGCGATCGAGATTCCTCCGCCGATCAGCGTGACGAGAAGCGCCTGGATCAAAGAATTCGGATCTTCGATCGGAACTTGTTGTTGCTCCTGCGCTTGAGCAATCCACGTCAGCGGGATCTGCACGGCGCGAGTCTGGCACAACTCAATCCAAGTCGTCGAGGTCGTCGTACGCCGCGTTCGTTTGGATCGATGCCACGAGGCCTTTGTCGCCGCCCAGCAATATTTCGCCGTTACTGTCGCCTTCTGCGAGTACCCACAGATGCGTGTTTCCCCACGGGTGCTCGATGCGTTGCCACGAATCACCGTCGTCGGTCGTGAACGCCATCAGACCGTTTGCGCCCACGATCAGCACGCCGTCTTCAACGCTGATGCAGTCCTCGATGTCGTCGTAGTTGTCGTTGGGCGGCGCAAGCTCATTCCACGTGTCGCCTTCATCCCGTGACCGATACACCTGTGCGCTGTCGCCCACCATGAGTATCGCGCCGCTCGGAGCTTGGGTGACTGCACATAGCGTGTCGTCGGGAACGAAATCTTCGGGTTCCCGGTACACACCGCGTTCGCGAATCACGACCTCGTCACCACAGAAGATCGCGCGCGACTTGGTGAAGCACGCACCCAGTACGCGAACGTCTTCGTGCAACATGCGCCAGGTACGTCCGTCGTCCGAACCGAGAATGCCGTCGTCACATGTCGCAAGCAGTCTCGTTTCCGGATCTTCGACTACGCGGTAGATACACGCGCTGCTTCCATCGAGGTCCGCAGTTGTCCACGTTGCACCTCGGTCGTCGCTCATCGCGAGGAGTCCGTACTCGCCGGGCAGATAGATACGACCCTCGCGAATCCAAGGTCGGCGCAACCCGCGAATGACCCCGTCACGTCCGTCGTCGGGGTGCGTGAGTTTGGTGCCGGTATCGCACCACGCCGAGGCGATGTCGTTGCTGTAGCTGTTGCCTCCGGCGACAAGCACTTCACCGCCGGCTAATGCAAATCCGTACATCGGTCCGCGTCCGATGCGGATCACTTCCTCGAAAGTCCAGTCCATCCGGCGGATGGTACGCCAAAGGACGGCTCAATCGAGATCGGCGCCGGAGTCGGTGTCGGTTTGCATGGTGGCGACCAGGCCGCCGTCTCCGCCGACCCACACTTCGCCGTTGCGGTCACCTTCGGCCAGCACCCGCAGATGAGTGTCTCCCCAGGGGTGCTTGATCGAGTGCCACGACTCCCCTTCGTCCGCGGAGTACGCCATCAAGCCATCCGCGCCCACGACCAAGAGACCGTCACCGACATTGATGCAGTCTTCGATCTCCATCTCTTCATCGTTGGGTGATTGAAGTTGCTTCCAGGTGTCGCCCTCATCCCGGGACCGAAAGACCTGTCCGCCGTCACCGACCATGATCAACGCGCCGCTCTTGGGCATGCGAGTGATGGCGAAGAGTGTTTCGGCGTGCTCGCACTCTTCAGGTGGATGGTGCTGGTCCTCCTCCTGGATCACGACGTCATCGCCACAGAAGACCGCGCGAGTTTTCGTAAAACAGACCGCTCGAACGCTCACGTCTTCAATCAGCCATTGCCACGTTTTCCCGTCGAGGGATTGAAGAATCCCTTCTTCAGTTGTGGCAATCAGTCCACCGCGCGGATCCGCGGTGATCCGATAGATGCTGCAGTCCTGTTCGAGGTCGACGAGGCTCCACGACGCACCGCGATCGTCGCTTGTTGCGAGCAGCCCGTGTTCGCCAGGGATGTAGATGCGTTCGCCGTCAACCCAGGGACGACGCAATCCGTGAGCTCTCTGTGCGGGATGGGCAAGCTTGGTTCCGCTTTCGCACCACGCGATGAATCCTTCCTCGCCCTCGTCTTCGCAGTAGCTGTCGCCACCAACCGCGAGCATCTCGCCACCCCACAGTGCAAACCCGTACACCGATCCAGGCCCAAGTCGGTTCACCTCTTCGAACGTCCAGTCCAGAGCAAGCGGGACCGATGCACGCGCAGGTGTTTCGCCAGGCGTTGAATGCTTCCATGGGTTGGGCAAGTGCATGACGCCTTCGTAGCTCTTGCCAGGCGTCTCCAGCCGAATCGTCATGGGGTAGGGGTCCATGTCCGGCGCGTCTTTCAAGAAGTCGAGGAAGAGATCCCCGTCCGCCACAAACGTCTGTCCGACAACGGTGATTCTGCCTTCGTACCAGTGGAACGAATCGGACAACGACACCGTGAATGGGAACGTGCCCTCGACGGCTTCGTTCAGTTCAAACGTCAACGACGAGTGGTCGTACGCATCAAAGAGATCGCCGCTCAGGTTTTGCAGCGTCTTACAGACCACGTCACTCATGGTTTTCCTTACGGAATGACAAAGGAGAACTTCCAAGTCTGAATCGGACAACGACTGACTCAGGAACGAGGGTTCGGAGCACGGGATGCTACGCTGCCGCATGCTTCGCATAGGGATCCTTTTGGCGCTTGCTGTTCCGATTGGAGTTGGATTGTTCAGCGCCGCGTGTACGTGTGGACCGGACGGCCCAACCAACCCGGATGAATGCAACTTCCGCGGCGACCCCGGAACGGAGACACGCGCGCTTGAACTTGGGTCGGTTCCCGAACCGAGCGATGGAATGCCTACACCGGATTTCGTGCCCTTCACCGACGGTGTGGTCGTACCGAAGACGCGTGGTTTCCAGGGATCGGACATGCTCGTCACGGAGATGCGTCTGCCCGCGCAGATGGATGATCCGTCGGACAACCGTTGTGTGAGGGTGCGCTACGACCGAAGTGGCGACGAGGGGTCTGCGAACTACACCGTGGACCTTGAGCTGGTGCGCCAAGGCGACTGGTGGGTGGCACGTCGCGCAGTCTTTGATCCCACGGTCGATACCGGAATGATGATGCTGAACGTCACGCTGGAAGACTCGATGTTCACGGCGACCGGTACCGTGTCGATCGAGCTGGTCGACCCCATCTGACGCCAGCGAGTGGTCAGTACGGCTCGGCTTTGTAGCCGCGAAGTGCGCCCGTACGAACCGAGGATGGTTCCGTACGTCGTCTTGCCCGACGTCGACGTTGGAGTGCCGCCGCGATACTAATCGAACCCGTGTGGAGGTCGCGCTCCAGCGTGGTGCTTCGGTATCCGTTGCGCTCAAAGCGAAACGTTGCGCGCCGAGCCTCAGCAGCGTCGCCTTCGAGTTCGAGGGTGAGCGGAGTTTCGCCGACGTTGCGCTCGTCGAGAAACACTTGGGCACCGGAGGGTTGTGTTTCGATCTCGAGCCGAATCGAAGGTTCAACCTCGAGCCGAATCGAAGGTTCAGGCTGTGCGACATGCGTCGAAACGTCTGGCGCTCCGGGCAAAGCGGGTTGCTCATCCGCAGTCCGTGTAATCGGTTCTGCAGTCCGCTCCGCCCGATCCGCAAGCAGCCAGCCCGTCGCAGCGACCAGCGTGCCGAGCACAACAAGCGCTACGAAGGGGAGTGCTCGGCTGCGAGGTGGAAGCGGCGCAGCAGTACTGGGGAGCGGGGAACTCGGGTGTTCAATTGCCGGCGGCTCGATTGTCGAGAGTGCAAGTTGTGGCGCGGCGGGAACAGGTGTGCGCTCGGTGATGACGCCGATCGCCTTGTCTTCGTTCATCCGGTGCAGCGCGCGAAGCGTTCGCAGCTTTCCGATGTTGGATTGAGCAACGATCTCCGCGTAGGTGCTTGCGCCATCCACCCATTGCGCCACGACTGAGAGGTCCCCTTCGATCGGTTGCCGAAGCAACGTGGGTACGGCGTGAAGGTCGAGCAAACCCAGGTAGCGTTGCTCCAGATGCGTTTGGATGTAGCGAATACTGCGCGCGACTGCCGGGTCGTTGGGCGATTCGCGACGAGCTCGATGCAATGCCTGCAGAGCTTCTTCGTATCGCTTCGCGCGGACCAGGCGCAGGATCAGCCTTCGGGTTTCGGAGTCCGTGCCGATCTTGATCTCTTCGCTCACTGGTTCGGGCGGTGTGCTGCTGTGCCCTCGTCGCTGGAGCTGTTCGAGTCCACGAAGCGCTCCAACGTGCGAGGGGCGACGCGTGAGAACCTCTTCGAAACAGCGACGTGCGTGATCCCATGAACCACTGACCATGTGCTGATGGCCAGCTTCCATGAGCGACTCCAGAGGGTCGTAGTCGACAGTCCCGCGCACCTACCCCAACTGTGCAAAGCCCGCACCACCCTGGGAGTCGGGCGAGGTGCGGGCGTTGCGCGCATCAGTCGTAGGGTGGCACCTACGCGTGAAGGGTTGAACCTACGGTTCGTCGGCGTTGATCTCCGCCTCAAGTTCGTCGAGCACGCTGGCGAAGTTGTCTGCCGTGATCTCGGCCGCAGCTTCGTCCTCAAAGTCCTCCGGAATGGGAATCTCCTCCTCGGTGGGTTCAGCCTCAGCCACCGGTTCTTCCTCGATGGGTTCCTCCTGAACGGGCTCTTCGGGTGCAGGATCTTCGGCGGGTTCTTCTCCGCCGCATGCGACGGGAAACGCTAGCGCAGCAATCAGTAGCCAACGACTCATCATTCGCCTCCTTCAGTCGCAGCCATATCGTTTTGCGCCATGTCGGTGGCTTCGGTGCGACCTTCGCCGCGGGCGACAAGTCGCGTCATGCGGCGTTGATGCCGGGCGTCCTCACGCGCAAGCAGCGCCTGCGCCCGTTCGAGTGCTTCGTTGTTTCCCGCTTCGCGCGCAAGGCCCTCCACACGCTTCAGGCGTGCAGTCCGACGCGCGTGTTGTCGGAGCTCTGCACGAATTGGTGGTTGAATCGCGCGGGGTCGTTCGGCCCGTGTTTGCGCGCGTAACCGCCCCCAAGCTGCGCGCCGTTTCTGAGCGCGTCGGGCTTGGCGAGTCTCGCGATCCGCGACGCGTGCAGCCATGTTCGCCTCGCGCGTTTCGGCTCGCGCTTCCTGGCGTGCTTCGACCGCTTCGCGCATCGCCTCACGCGCTTCAAGGCGCAACTCGCGACGCTCACCAGGCTCCGCGTTTCGTACGTTCTGTCGGGCTTCCATGGCTTCGTTCGCCGCTTCCCGCGCGTCCATGCGAGCCATCCTGGCTTCGCGTGCTTCCATACGCGCATCCATGCGTGCCTGTCGCGCTTCCATGCGGGCCATTCCCTGTGCTGAGACGCTCGACGCGCACGCCAGCAACGCCGTGATGAAGATCGATCTCATCCGGGTCTCCTTTCGTTTGTGGAAATCCAAAGCAGGTTTCGTGCCTAGCCCTTGAACGTGCTGGGACCGAAGTCCCCAAACGGATCGTCGCGGTCGTGCACTGCCGCCTTGAACCCCTCGGCCATCGCTTTGGCCTGAAACGCGTAACCCTCTCGCGTGTGCCGAGCGATTCCGTCGAAGGTCACCCCCAGCATCTGAGAGCTCGCGAGGCCTTGCGCCCACAATGCTTGGTTGATCACCTGCTTGTGCATGATCAACTGGTTGATGGGAACACGAGCGATGCGCTGCACCAGTACCTCAAATCGCTCGTCCAACGCGGCAGCCGAAGCGTGTTCGATCGCCAATCCCCACTCCACCGCTTCGCGCCCGTTGAGACAGTCGCCGGTGAGTAAGAGCCGCTTCGCGCGCTGAGGTCCTAACCGGTACGCCCACATCATGGTTGTGGGAACACCCCACACGCGTGTTGGCGGGTATCCGATCTTTGCGTCGCTCTCGATCACCAGAAGGTCCGAGCACAGCGCCATGTCGGTTCCACCCGCAACGCAGAAGCCGTGCACCTTACACACGACGGGCTTGTCGGCGAAGAAGAGCGACATGAACCCACGCACGTTGCGTCGCATCATCTGGTAGTCGGTCATGGGATCCCACGTCTCTGTGGGCAGGTGGTTCTTCATCACCACGTTGGGATCGACGGGGCTGCCAGGTGCCGCACCCACGTCATCTTGTCCGGCACCTTCCGCCGATGCGACGAGGTCGTAGCCGCCGCAAAAGCCTTTGCCGTTTCCACTGAGTGCGATCACGTGAACAGCCGGGTCGAGATCCGCTCGTTCGACACATTGCGCCAATTCGACGGGCATTCGCAGCGTGATGCCATTGCCCCGCGTTGGTCGGTTAAGCGTGATGCGCGCGACGCGTCCATCCACCGCGTAGGTCATCGTCTGGAGATCGGTCATGCGGCTCAGTACCACGTCGGGTACGCTCGCGACGATGCAGCTGCGTTGGATGATGTGCCTGGGTTGCGTGATTTGCCTGGCGCTAGCGTGCGGTGCGGATTCCAACGAACGCACAGAGCCTCCGCCCCAACAGCCAGAGCCAGTGGTGGAGCAACGCGAAGAGACGGCGATTGTTCCTGCTCGCATTCGGGTCGTGAACGACACCGAAGAGACCTTGGTGTTGGACCGGAGTTACGGCCCGGCGTCTCCCTTGGGTGTGGTCGCGCTTGGACCGGGTGGTGAACGGCCGCTGTCGCTCGACCAAGAGGACGACGACCAGTCGCAGAACTTTGTGGCGACCTGTGAGTGTCGTTGTAGCGCGCGGGACTGTGCCGAGTGTGAACCGCCCCAGGAGGTTCTCGTCACGTTGGCCCCCGGGGACGACTACACCTTCATGTGGAACGGGAAGTTGCGGCGCCGTCGAACGCACCGCCTTGGGATGGCGTGTTGGACGACGATCCTTGCTCAGCCCGGCGCCTACGTGTTTAGTGCGTGCACGGAGTCTGGACGTTGCGGTCGCGTCGAAGTCACGCTGCCGACAAGTTCGATCGAGATTCGGTTGAGCCAGCAAGTCAGCATGGACACGTGCGATCGGTTTGATGCCCAGCGTTCGTGGGCCGTTCGAGGCCGCGTGCTCGACCAGTTGCAGTACGCGTTACGAGACCGACCCTTGGACGCGTGCAATCGGGTTGCGTGTGTTTCGGCCGAGGAGTTGGACGCAGAACTTGAAGCTGCGCGCGAGCAAGCGTGCACTGTCTTCATTGTTCCTCGTGGACACGAAATCGAGGGGCGTGTGTTCTTGCCTCTCCCCGAAGGAACGAATGGCGGCGAAAGCTACAGTCATTTCTTCGATCCAGATCTGACCACGCTTCTGCGCGCACCCTACGAGCAATAGAAAAGGGCGCTCACGAGTACCGCGAGCGCCCCTCGATCGAGTGCGTTCGTTCGCTAGATCAGAACGGTGAGACAACAACCCAGCGAGCAGTACTCGCCCGCCGCACAGTCGCCATCACCCGTACACGTCACTCCGTCATCACAAACGTAAGGCGGCGGCATTCCGCCGTCGGGCCAACCACCATCTGGCTCTTCGAAACACATCTCGGGCAAGTCCTCTTCGTAGCGTCCTGGGCAAAGCTCGCACTCGCCGCATTCGTTGACGCACTCTTCGTCTTGAACACAACGCGGGCACGCCGATTCATCCTCTGCGTTTTCTTCAGAGCAACCGTCACCAATGAGGATGTTGATGCGCTCGCCGTCGCCGATCGTGATCTCGCAGCAACCGAAGCAGTCGCAACCGTTGGGCGTACGTCCACGGCAGAACTCGAGGCACTCTGCAGACACGACGCAGTCAGGGTCGTCGGGCTCAAGTTCACCTGTGATGCACCCGGTGCGGTAGCGACAACCGTCGTCGCCTGCGCCAGAGTTGCCGTCGTAGAAACAGTCCTGCCAAATCGGGTCCCGGTTATCGCCCGGGATTCCAGTGGAAAAGCTGCCTTCGTCGTCGTCGAAAGGTCCGGTGCATTCCACGTCGGCACCATCGACTTGGCCGTCGCCATCGTTGTCGATTCCGTCGCTGCACTCGCAACCGTCCGGACACAGTTCGGAGCCAGGCGCATCAATACCGGTTGCATCAACGCCTTCGCCGTCTGCGCGTGCGCCGTCGGCGGTCGATCCGTCGGTCGTTGAACCGTCGCCTGTTCCGCCGTCGGTGCCGCCTCCGTCGTCGTCCCCGCCGCACGCGAGCGCCAACGCCAACGCGCTCATCCACAAAGCTCGTTTCATACCAATCCTCCCAAGCATCCCCGATGCTTAGCTTACCAGATCAGCCGCAGCGCCCGCACACACCCTCACAACAATCGGGGTCGGGATTTCGACAGCTTGTCAGGCAATCCCCACAAAAGTCTGGGTTCGTCTGCGTGTTGGCTTCGCAACTGCGCCCATCCATGTCGCAGTCTGCAAATCCTTCATCACAGTCAGTCAGCATGCACTCACCGGCTTGGCACGACCCTGTCCCGTTCATGAACGTGCAAGTCACACCGCAGCCACCGCAGTTGTTGGGATCGGTTAGCTTGTTGAACGTCTCGTCGGTCATTCCGTCGCAGTCGTCGTCGCGGTCGTTGCACTCCTCCTCCATCGCGGAGGTGCCTTCGTCGATTCTTCCGTCGCAGTCTTGGTCGGCCATATCGCAGACCTCAGGTACCGGAACACATCCATCCCCGATCACGCCCGCGTCGTTTTCGTCTAGGGAAACAGGGCCATCCCACGGCTGGAGCTCCGTGGCCGAGATTTGAATGGGGCGGCAACCGCCTTCGCTGCAGGTCTCTTCGGCCACACAACTCGCCCCGACGCACGTGCGGACGAGATGCATCGGAAGGGTTAGACGACGACCGCGCTGAAACTCGAACGCTGCACGCCGGTCCACAACCGTCGTGTCGCCAAGCAAGCCCTCCGCCGTGACCTGGAAGGGGCCAAGCGCTCCGCCGGTATATGTGAGAGCAAGGGTTCGCGGTTCTGCAGCATCGAGCGCACCACCCGCCGTCTGGATTTCACCGTCGGGTCCTCGCACGGTGATTTCGACCGAGTCCACCTCGCTGGGAATCGTCAGGTCCGTGTCCACGACAACGATCACCTGCGTTGGATCGGAACTGCAGGCGAACACGAACGCGAGCGCAAACCACCTCACCATCGCAACACTCCGGGTTCGAGGTTGCCGTTGACGGGATCCGGGCCACGCGTCGCGACCACTGCAATGACAACCACCGCGACCGCGACAACAGCGGCTGCAATGCCCAAACCACGTCGAAGCGGTGCGCGGTTGGTGGGTGTCGGCGTCGGCGTTTCGACCACCTCCGTGACGGTCACCACTGCAAGGTCGACCGTGACGCGTTCGCGGCGCGCGACCTCCACTTCGCGACGAACCGCAACGCTCCCGTTCCGAAACCCTTCAAGTACATGGCTACCTGGTTCCACGATGAGCAACCCCGGTTCGGCTGTTGCACCATCAAGGCGTACTTCGTCGATCTCGGCGGAGCTTCGCAGGTCGATTCGTCCGACGCGTCCGCGGATTCGGCGTTCCAAGCGATTGACGTCGCGCCGCAGGTCGGCCTCGAGATCGTCACGTTCTTGAAGCGCAACGACGTGCTGGTAGGCGATGACGAAGTTGCGCTTGTCGGCATGCGCAGATGCGAGGTTGTACCGAATCGTGGGCGCATCGTGCAGCGACATGGCTTCTGAAAACGAAGCGATCGCAGCGTCGAGATCGCTCGCCTCGAACTGCTCCACACCTTGCAGAAACAACTCTCGCGCGCGGTCGATGTCCGCCTGTGCGTTGGTCTCAGTCTCGGCTTCCTCGCTTGGCGTCTCCGTAGGCTGAGCTTGTGCGACGGTGCCAGCAAGCGTGACAAGAACAATAAGGAAGCGTGAGCGCATCAGAACCCTGGGTCGCGTCGTATCCGCATGCCACGACGCATCCCCCGTCGTCGCATCATCGGCTGCGATTCTACCGCAGGCTCTGGTGCCATCTCCACCTCGACGAACTCTGGCTCAACTTCTGTCGGCGGCTCATCGCGCACTTCGACCGTGTCGGCTTCCATCGTGACCGGTTCGGTCGGATCCACAAGTGGCTGTGGCGCCGCAGATGTTTCCACAGGTGGACTCATGGGTTCGCCCTGACTCCAGCTCCACACCCCTGCACCACCACCGATGAGAAGAGCCGCTGCAGCAATCCACAGATAGGGCGGTTGTGACTTTTTCGGCTGGTGTACAACCTCGGCCTGAATCGCGGATTGCAGGCGCTCGATGGCTTCGGGACCGCGCTCGAGTACGGGAAAGCGATCGCTATCCTCGGGATAGTGTTCTTCGAGGAATGTGCGAATCGCGCCGTCGGTGATGACGTGGTTGTGCTTTTGCAGCCAACGCTCCAGAGCGATTTGGAATTCACCTGCCGTCGGGTATCGCTCCGCGCGATCTTTGGCGAGTGCCTTCTTCACAATCTCATCGAGGTCTTCGGGGAGGTTGGGAACCTTCTCCCGAACGGAGGGGACGGGCTCTTCGACAATCGCTTTGATCGTGTCGAACGGGCTGTCGCGTCGAAACAAGCGTCGTCCGGTCAACGACTCTGCGAGACAGACCCCCAAGCTGAACACATCTGTGCGTCCGTCGATCTCTTCTGCGCGGCATTGCTCGGGTGAGAGATACGCCGACTTCCCTTTCACAGTGGACCGCTCGATCGCATCTTCACGTGCGCGCATCTTCGCGACACCAAAGTCCAGGAGCTTCACCACTCCGTCGAAGCGGATCATGATGTTGTGCGGGCTGACGTCCCGATGAATGACTCCAAGCGGCTCGCGTCGTGCATCCTTCGCCGCGTGTGCGTAGTCGAGAGCTGCCGCGACACGCGCACAAATCGCAACGGCAAACGCTGCAGGAATTCGTTGGCGCTTGTTGGTCAGTCGCCCGAGCAGTTGCCACAACGAAACACCATCGACGTGTTCCATGGCGATGTAGAAGTGCCCGGATTGCTTCGCAAACTCGTAAACCGCGCAAATGTTCGGGTGCGCCAACTGCATGGCGATTGAGCCTTCACGCATGAAGAGCTTCTCGAACGCTCCGTCTGCACGAAGCTGTCGATGCAGAACTTTGATGATCACGCGTCGGACGCGATCACCAACCGGTTCTTCGGTCAGAAAGATCTCGGCCATTCCTCCAACGGCAAGTCGACCAAGGACGTCGTAGCGACCGAACTTGAGAAGCGGCGTTGGGGCCTCGGGCGCGGCTGTCCGTTCGAGCTCGACGCCAATCGTGGGCTCATCCACGTGGGCAGCATATCACCGTGAGTGCATGTCGACCGCCACACTGGAAATTGCACCGCGGATCGACGATCCTTGGTTCATGTCTGCCTTCCGAAGTCTCCTCATTCTTCTGTGTTTGATTGTTGCTTGTGACTGCGGAGACGACGGCGGCGGAGACGACGGCGGCACCGAAGACGCCCCCGGAACGGATACCAACGTCGATGCTCCGGGTGTAGACGCACCGGGCGTGGATGCACCTGGAGTCGACGCTCCTGGCGTCGATGCGCCGGGAACCGACACCGGAATGTGTGCGCCTGTTGGGAACGCGTGTGCGGCGGCGGGCGATTGCTGCAGCGGGACGTGCAACTCTCCGGCCGGAACCGCCTGTGCGGGCGAAGCGGATTGCATCTGCGCACCGCGTGCCGACTGTTTCGCAGCGGGCACGGAATGCACGGCGGATGAGCAGTGCTGCAACCGGTTGTGCGATCGACCCGACGGAGCCGCGATGGGTACGTGCGCCGAAATTGGTGGCTGCATGCCTGCGGGAGAACCCTGCTCGAGTCCCGGACTCAGTGGTGCATGCTGTTCCACGATCTGCTTGCAGACCTCCGGGGAGGGACCGACATGTCAGTTCCTCGGTGGGTGTCGCGTGCAAGACGAACTGTGTTCGTCAGACGGGCAGTGCTGCTCGGGTGTATGCGAGGAACGCGGCATGACACTCGATGGTCGTTCGATCATGCGTTGTGCAAACGCCGACTCGTGCCTGCCTGCGGGCGAGGTTTGTGGCGAGGGCGGCGCAAGCTCCAACTGTTGTCCGAACGGTGGCGGCGACACGGGATGCGAACCGAGCGGTGCTGGCTTCCGTCGGTGTCTCGGTGGAACGGGTGACTGTGTGTTGCCAGGACGCGAGTGCGAGACCACCGAAGACTGCTGCGTCGACACCTACCCCGACATCATGTGTTCGCCCGGTCCGACCGGTGAAGACCTGTGTTGCTTGCCCGAAGGAGCAGAATGCGCGTTCGGAGACGTGTGTTGCGGCGGGATCTGCACCCCGGACGACGAAGGCGTGCTTCGTTGTGGCGACGGCGAGTGTTTGATGGACGGTGCGGCGTGCACCACCGCCTCGGACTGTTGTGGATGTGGCTGTCTGCCCGATGGAACGGGTGCGCTGACATGCACGAGCGATCCGGACGAGTGCGGGCCGTGCACGGGTCCGAACCTAGGGGAAGTGTGTGACCCGGACGGCGAAGCTTGCTGCAACGGTCCGACGGTGATCTGCAGTGGTGGCGAGTTCCCGCTTTGCGTGTTGGCACCCTAACGGTTCGCCTAGCGACGAGCGATATCGACAACCACGGTGTGACCGCTCGAGGAGCCAACTCGTTCACGACGTGCCTTCTCGATCGCGTCGCCGTACTCACTCCACCACAGCTCGGCATCTGCAAGAGTCCACTTCAGATCAAGAGCGCGTAGGGCGTCGCGCATTGAAGCGGCGTCGCGCGGTCGATCGCCGGCTTTCTTCTGAAGTGCGTCGAGCAGGATTGCTTCGAGTGCTTCGGGGATTGAATTGTCGGTGCGCTCGGACATCGGTTTGGGCTTGGTGTGCAAGTGGTGGCTGCATACCTCGACCACGTTGTTGCCCGGAAACACGGTCTCACCGACGAGCAGGAAGTAGCCCACCGCTGCGAGCGCGTAGAGATCGCTACGACCATCGATATTGTCGGGTGCCGTAATTGCTTCGGGCGACATGTAGTGCGGGGTGCCGGCGATCACGTTCACCTGACTGAGCGAAGCACTGGCGCTCGGGTCGAGCTTCTTCACCAGACCAAAGTCCACAAGCTTGGCGACATCGGGCTCACCACCTTGTCGAGTAAGCATGATGTTGGCGGGCTTGATGTCGCGATGGATCAAACCCACCGAGTGCGCTTCCACGAGTGCAGACGCCGCTTGTTCCAGCAAGTAGGCCACGCGTGCCGCAGGCATCGGGCCCGCGACCTCGATCACATCTTCGAGCGTGGCGCCTTCGAGCAGCTCCATCGCGTAGTAGAAGACACCTTCAGGCGTTCGTCCGTAGTCGAACACAGTGACCGTGTTGGGATGCGTGAGTTGCGCGGTAAGGCGAACTTCGCGTTCAAACCGAGCCAAGGCACGTTCGCCGGTTCGCTCGGGTGGAAGGAGCTTCACCGCGGTGGGTCGACGCAGCATCACGTGCTCGGCGCGATAGACCATGCCCATGCCGCCTTCGCCGAGCTTCTCGACCAGGTTGTATTGACCGAGTTTGCGGTTGTCTCGAACCTGGCGACGCAGTCCGTAGATCACGCGGCTTGCCAGTGTTCCGAGAATGACGGTGAACACCCACCAGAACGCAGCCTGAATGGCGTGGCCCATCGCTTCCACTTCGACGGTCGTGGGCGGCACGTTCTCTGCGAGCAATGCGTTGCTGGCATCGATCGCTGCAAGGAACTCGGGGAGCTCAGGAAGCTTCCGTAGGTAAATCGCATGGGTTTCCCAAACAAAGGGAATCGCGATCAGAACCCCAAGGATCAACGTGCGGCGGGGCGGGGACGGTACGTAGATCGCGCGTGCGAAAAATCCGAATGAGAGGACCGCGTACACGATCATGCCCGGTTGGACGACAACCGGGATCTTCGAACCCATCCAGATGTAGCAGTAGCTACCGACGATCATCCCAAGCGCTTCGACGCTGACGAGGTACGACCACCGGAGAGGCCCAATCCGACAAGCAAGTGCGACACCGAGGAAGGTCGCAGCGGCCAGAACGTGAGGGAGTACCGAAAGGTCGAGAAAGTGTTCGAGAAAGTCGAACGCGATCGCAAAGCCAAAGCGAACAACAAGCGCGACCACACCAAGCGTGCCGACCACAAGTCCGTACGCTTGCACTCGACGACGGAGAAAGCGCAACGCCTCGGGGTCGTCGTGGTCGAGGCTACCCGTCCGTCCCGTTTGCGCCATTCGCAGCGGTCATAGCAAGCCCTGCATCGGCGAGCACGCGCTCAAGCTGCGTGATGATCGGTGCCATCACGCCGAGTCCAGCCATGGGAACCAAGGGCGTGATCAAGTCGAGCAGACCATCGGTGAGTTCGCGGGTCTTGCGCTGCTTGGGGGAGGTGTCGTTGACCAAGTACGCGAGCAAAGCGAGATGAAGTCCCCAAAGTGCGCTTGCGATCAAACCGCGCTGTGCATGCGGAACTTCGGCCACATCCACCGCATCCGCGAAGAGTCCGATGGCGCGTTCTCGCACCTCGCGGCTTTCTTCGGAGAACGCAGAGAGCGGATCACTTGCATCCGCAAGTCGACGCGCAATCGCGACGAGCAGTGACTGATCGTTGGCGACTGAGTCGATCTTGGACTGAAACACGATGCCAAGCCGGTCGCGTAGTGCTGTCGCCTCATCAAGCCGAGCACGCGCTAGCTGTTCATGCTTGTCTTGTTGCGCGTCGTAGTACGCAAAGACGATCGCTTCTTTGCTGGGGAAGTAGTGGTACGCAGAGCCGACGGAGATTTCGGCGCGCGCCGCGATGTCGCGAATGGTTGTTGCGTCAAAACCCTTTTCACGAAAGAGCGCGAGCGCTGTCTCCAGGATCAGCGCTCGCTTTCGTTCTCCGTCGCTGCGTCGTTTCTTCATCGTTCGTCGACATTTACCGATAGGGAGAACCGGTACTGGGAAGGCTGCAGTGTCCTTCGCACTTCATGCCGAACAAAGACGATAGTGCGCCTCGGTTGCGGCTCAGAAACCGAAAGAAGCACGCTCCGACCCATCGGATCAAGGGAAGGCCGAGCAGCGATGCGATCCACCGCGTTTCGTCGAAGGACCACAGGCAAGCGAGGAATGCGCTGGGACCCATCCAGAACATGCCTTGATCGCTGACAACGACCAGCTCGCTTCCGCCACCTGGAATCGCTCCGAGTGCACGTGCTTCGTCGGAGCGCAGAGGTACGAAGCGAATCGGAGCGATCGCTTCGTACCCTGCAAACACCTCGCGACAACGAACGCAGAACGCACACTCGTCGTCATAGAGGACAGTCAACATCAGGCCGCTTTGGGATCCGCATGCCAGACGTAACCCTGCGGTGTGATGGGCGGCACGTTGCGGGCGCGAATGCGACGGCGAATGCGGTGGAAGATGTAGAGGTTGGCGAAGTGCATGACTGCAAGGCTCATCAAGAGCCAACCCATCTTCGTGGCGAGAGTCTCGATCGCGTCCGTCAACGTGGCTGCGTAGCCACCGCTCATCAACAAACACGCGTAACCAAAGTTCACCAAGTAGAAGCCGACCACGAGAAGTCGGTTGACCGCTTTGCCGAGTGCAGGGTTGTCCGCGAACACATCTTCGAGCAGCAGCTGACCGTTGCTGGAGAGGGTGCGGGCAAGAAACACAGTGAGGGCGATGCTGAAGATCGCGTAGACGCCGTAGACGAGAGTCATCCTGGCCTCCTTTTAGTCTGAACACGTTCAATGTCGAACACGTTCAATGTATGGATCCGCATCCCTGTTTCGTCAACGAAAAATCGACTTGCGTTAACTTATCAATCGATACATAAGTTCTTCGGCCGATGGGACGACCTCGAAATGCAGACCCTGCGCTGACGCGTCAGCGGATTCTCGATGCCGCGATCAACCGCTTTGGTCAGCAAGGGCTGAAGGCGACATCGCTGCGTCAGATCGCGTCGGATGTCGGCGTCACGTTCGCCACTGTGCATCACCACTTCGGAACCAAAGACGACCTTCACGCGCGGTGCGTGGAGGAGTGCTTCGCGAATCTCGAGGGGCTGGAGGGAGACTTGATTCAGGTCGTCGCCAAGCACGCTGGGAACATCGAGCAGGTGATTCGTAACACCGCGATGTGTGCATTTCGCTACGCGGTCGAGCGCAATCGGTACAGCCGTTTCTTATTGCGTACGACGGTGTTCGAGGCTGAGGCACCGCAGCGCGAACGTCTCGTCCAAGCGCAACGAAAGTACCTGGATACCGCCAGTCGAATGCTCGCACCTTTGCTCAAGCGAACACCCGAGTCGCTCCGCGTTCCCTTGCAAGGACTGATGTTCTTGCTGACGCGTGTTGCGCTGACCACAGATGCGGAACTCGAAACGATCGGTGGTGACTCGGAGAAGGTGCGTTCTGAACTGCAAAGCTACGTGGCGGATGTCGCGGTGGCGACGTTGGTCACGCCATGAAGAAGATTGGTTTGTTTGCCGCGGTGCTTGGATCGCTTTGGTTCGTCGCAGATCACTTTGGACTGCGTGACTCATTGTCGCCCGAAGGCATTCAGGCGTTGGCGGCGGGTGCAGGCTGCATGGGCATCGTCATGTTTCTAGGCGCGTTTAGCGTCGGATCGTTGATTCAGATCCCAGGCGCTGCGTTCCTGGTGGGGGCGCGCGTTGCGTTCGGACCCGGCCTGGGTTTTGTGGTGGCATATGCAGGGGCGCTGCTCGCGATTTCGGTGAGTTTCGTCGTCGTTCGTGCGATTGGTGGCCAAGCGTTGGGCGAGATTCGTTGGACGCCTATGCGCAAAGCGCTGGCGAAGTTGGACGAACGCCCGGTGCGAACCGTTGCCATCTTGCGACTCGCGTTGATGGTGTCGCCGCCTTTGAACTACGCGCTCGCGATGTCTCGCGTGCGCTTCCGCGACTACTTCGTAGGTTCTGCAATCGGACTCGCTGCGCCGGTTGCTGTCTGGGTGTTTCTCTCAGACGTCGTGTTGAACGTGATCGGTTAGAGGAGAGACTGATGAAAGCTGCGCGCATCCACCAGTATGGAGAGCCGGATGTGTTTCGCATCGATGATGTGGACGAACCGACGTGTGGACCGAACGAGGTCCTCGTCGATATTCGTGCATCGAGCGTGAACCCCATTGATTACAAAATGCGTGGCGGTGGTCAGCGTTCCGTGGTGTGGCTTTCGATGCCCTCGAAGATGGGACTCGACCTTTCGGGTGTGGTCACGGAAGTGGGTAGCAAGGTCACCCGCTTTGCGGTGGGCGATGAGGTGTACGCGTCACCAAGCCATCGCCGAATCGGCACCTATGCTGAGCGCATTGCCGTTCGTGAAAGCGAGCTTGCGCACAAACCGAAGAACCTCACCCACGAAGAAGCAGCATCGATCCCGTTGGTCGGGCTGACGGCATGGGACTGTTTGGTCGGCGCAGCGAACGTGCAGCCTGGCGAGCGCGTGTTGATCCAAGCGGGCTCGGGTGGCGTGGGAACGTTTGCGATCCAGTTGGCGAAAGCGCTTGGTGCCGCGGAAGTGCTCACGACATGTAGCCCGCGAAACCACGAGTTGGTGCGCAGCCTGGGTGCCGATGTGTGCATCGATTACCGAACCCAGAACTGGGAAGAAGTCGCCAAGGACGTCGACGTGATCCTGGAGAGTGTGGGCGGTGACGACGTTCTGCGCGCGATGCGAACGGTGCGTCGAGGTGGACGCGTGGCGTGTATTACCGCCGGGTTGCCGACGTACACGAAGCAGTATGGGCCAGCGTTGGGATTGACTGCGATGGTGGGCAAGACCGCAGGCCGCATGATGTGCGCGGCTGTGGGACGAAACGTGAAGCTGCGTTTTGTGACGCGTGCGCCGAAGGGGGAGAACCTGCAGGCGATCACGGAGTTGATCGAAGCGGGGAAGATTCGTCCGGTGATCGATCAGGTGTTTGAGCTGGATGCGATCGCGGATGCGCATCGGTACATGGAGACGGGGCGAGCGCGGGGGAAAGTGGTGATTCGGGTCTGAAAGACTTGGCGGGGCTGCGGGAAGGTTGGGCTGTGGGAATCCAATTTAATTTCTTGGAAGATCCGAAGAGTCTAAGGGAGCTAAGGGGAGACTGATTTCCTTTCTCAGGTCCCTGCGCAGGCTTCCGTTGCGCCGAGCGACATGGAAACGAGCCTACCAGTCTCGCGGCGCGATCAGTTCTTCGATGTCTGCGTCCGTAAAACCGTACGCCTCAGCAATCACGGCAAAGTCCTCCGCGATGATCTCGCGCGCGGTGGTCTCGATTTCGCTTCCCGCAGCTGCAAGTTCTTCGTCGAGATCACTAAAGCGCTCTGTCGCCTGGTGGGTGAGCAGGTAGAGAGCATCGAGATCCGCAGGCGAGTTTTGCTCGATCGAGGATCGTGATTCCTTTGTCGACCAGATGCGCTGGGAAGTACGAATCTCCAACCATGTGCTTGAGAAACTCGTGGTCGATGAGCTTTGCGTTTGTCAGTGGAGTCTGCGGCATGAGTTTGTTCTACGTCGGGGCTGACGATGAAGCTTCCTGCTCATCTTCAAAGAGTTCGTCGATCGTCACACCCTCTGTCTCGACTTCCGTGGCGGCTTCTGCGACTTCGACGCGCGCGTCGATGAACTCCGGTTGATCGAGTTCTTTGAACACGGCTGCTGCGAGCGTTGGAACACGCAACCCGTCTTTCAAGGCCAACCCGATCACGCCAAACGGCAGCGGTGCAAGCCACCACGGCAACATGGCGATTGAAAGCACCGACCCCGCAACCATCGCCAACGACAACACCTGCGCTCCGATCGCAGGCCACCATCGACGCGCTGCACCACGCCGCAGTTTGTTCGCGTGCGCATCCGAGAGCTGGCTTGCAGGGACCAACCAGAAACACCCTGTTTGAGCAGGGTTACTCGGTGACGTCCACGCTCCCACAAACGCGTGGGGTTCCTTCCGACCGCGATACAGCCACTCCACGTTGGGGTAGCTCTTCAGCCACTCCTGACTACGGCCGCGTCGCTCCATGCGAATCCACGTGCTCGGACCAGCATCGTCGTCGCCGGTTGCGTTCGTTCCGGCGAAGATGACGCGCATGGCACTAAAGGGTTCGAGCATTCGCGTTGTGGAGTAGCCACCCAGCCATTCGCCTTCGAGCGGTGATTCGGCTGCGCCTCGATAGCCACCTTCGATCTTTGCCGGTGCGACCTCGAGGCCTTTGCAAAAGCGCTTGGTTACCAACTCAAACGGGTCCTCGCTCGACTCCACGCACGCGCAGTAGAACACACTCGCCGCTTGGATAGGAGACTCGCCAAACGTCGCAAACACCGTGTGCCGTCGACAAAGAACTACCGGAAACGACCGTGGCACGACGCCTGCAAACAGACTTCTGCGTCGTTGGTTCTTTACGGTTCCTTAGTCAGGGTAGCTCAGTAGTAGAGCGCCGAAACAAAACACCCCCTCACGGTTCTCCCTCACGGGCAGTGACGAGGTCGACATTGTCGTTTGGGTTACTTCGTTCATTACGCGGATGTCGCGGGTGCAACTCCCGCCCCTGACCCCAATCATCGCTGGGCAGTAAGCAACTCGGTTACTTCTCTAGGTTAAAGAAAAACACACCGACTGCATCGTTCTCCCAGTTTTTCGTGTTCGCCCGGGTTCGGCTCGGGCGTTCGCTTTTCTCCAAAGGAGATCATCATGGCTCACTTCCATCGCACCAAGACCAAGGCACTGCCGAAGGGCGCGCACCTTAACTGGATGGGCGGCCCGAGCTTCGACATCTCCGATCCGCTGCTTCGGTTGCGTATCGCGGCGTCGAGCTGCTTCTTCGGCGAGCCGATGTACTACCACCGCGACGCGTCCGACACGCGTTCGGTGAAGGCAGCACGCGTGTACCGCAAGCGCCTTACGGACGCTGAGGTGGACCACTTGCGTTCGACGCTCGACGCGCTCGACCCGCAGTCGTGGCGCGGCTTGTCTCCGTCCGAGTTGATGGAGCGCGCGATCGATGACGCGTTGGATCACGACGCGGAGCGCACGCTTGCGGAAGCAGTGCGTTTGCGTCGCGACGAGTACATTCGCACCACGCCGCAGGTCATCCTCGTGCGTGCGGCTCATCACCCGAAGGTGAAGGGCACGGGCTTGGTCCGTCGGTTCGCCAAGGAGATCATCCGTCGTGCCGACGAGCCGGCGGTGGGTCTGGCGTACCAGATGTTCCGCTACGGCAAGCCGGTTCCGAACGCCTTGAAGAAGGCGTGGCGTGACGCGTTGATGCGTTTTGACGCGTACCAGCTGGCGAAGTACCGGATGGAGCGCCGCGTCATCAAGACGGTAGACGTGATGAACCTCGTGCACCCGAAGTCTGAGGTGATCGATCAGTTGGCCAAGGGCACGCTGAAGAACACCGGTGCGACTTGGGAGGCTTTGCTTTCTGAGAAGGGTGCATCGAAGGACACGTGGCTCGAGGCTCTCGAGGTCATGGGTCACATGGCGCTCTTGCGGAACCTTCGGAACCTCTTGAAGGCCGGAGTCGACGCATCGGCGTTCACCGACAAGCTCGTTGCGGGTGCCGCGACGGGCAAGCAGCTGCCGTTTCGGTACTACTCGGCGCACCGTGTTCTGAAGAACGCGGGCCTCGATGTGCCAGGCTCCGTCTTCGACGCTGTCGAGCAGTGCATGGTCACGTCGCTCGGCAACTTGCCGCGTTTCGAGGGCCGCGTGATGTCGCTCTGCGACAACTCCGGTTCGGCGCGTGGCACGATGACGTCGTCGATGGGCACGATGCAGGTCGCATCGATCGCGAACCTCACGGCCGTGCTTACGGGCATGGTGTCGGATGAGGGTTGGGTCGGCGTGTTCGGCGACCGGTTGGAGACCTTCGCGGTGCGTTCGCGTGCTTCGATTTTCGATCAGGTCGACGAGGCGGATCGTCGTGGCCACGGCATCGGCGGTGGTACCGAGAACGGTGTGTGGTTGTTCTGGGACAAGGCGATTCGTGAGCGCCAGCACTGGGACAGCGTGTTCGTGTACTCGGACATGCAGGCCGGACACGGTGGTCTCTACGGTACCGATGCGAAGAAGTACCGTGACTTCAAGTGGATGGGCGGCCACTGCATCGACGTGCCGAAGCTCATCTCCGCGTACCGCGCGAAGGTGAACCCGAACGTGCAGGTATTCCTCGTCCAGGTGGCGGGATACCAGGACACGATCGTTCCGGAGATCTACGACAAGACCTACATCCTGGGCGGCTGGGGTGACGGTTTGCTGCGGTGGGCGGCGTCGATGGTCTCAACGATTCGCTAACGATTCGGTAACGATTCGGTAGCTGCTCGACGGTCTTCGTCACGACGGAGATCTCTCCACCTCACAGAGTGATCGGACACCCTCCGAATCGGCTAGCTTTGCTGATTTGGTGGGTGTCCTTTTGCTGTGCGTCCCTCGCGCTCGCCTTCGTTCACTTGCGCGTCTCTCCGCGTTGCAGTTCGAGCGACGACGACTGGGAAGAACGCGCGACGCGGTCTTCCCAAAAAAGAAATAGCTAGCTGCTTCGGAGGAAGAACGTCTGCTCAAAGAAAGGCAGAAGGACGCGTCCCGTTTGATGAGCCGAGATGGAACCGAAGCATTAGCAGCCCTCCGGCCCACACATCGCGCCTTCCACCAGCACCGGCTCTTGCTCGTCCCGCGCTCGATCGAGGATCTGCGTCAGCGTCTCCACGGGCTGTGCCCCCGACACTCCGTAGCGTCCGATCATAAAGAAGGGCACACCGCGAATCCCTAGTTGTGCCGCCTTCTCTTCATCTGCACGCACGTCGTCGGCAAACGCGTCGCTCGTCAGAACGGACTGCACTTCGTCGGGTTCGAGCAGTTCACTTGCAATCCGCGCGATCGTCTCGGTGTGTCCGATGCGTTCGCCTTCGCACAAGTACGCACTCAGAAACCGCTCCTTCATATCGTCTTGTTTGCCGTGTTCTTTGGCGAGCCGGATCAGGCGATGAGCATTGAACGTGTTTCCTGGTCGAATCTTCTCGAAGTGAAAGTCCAAGCCTTCGTTTGCGGCGGTCTTCGTCATGTTGGCGATCATGCTCTCGGCTTGCGTCAGCGGGACGCGATACTTCGTCGCGAGCCGTTGCGCGTACGAGACGCTCAAATCGATCTCTTGAGGAGCGGCTGGATTGAGTTCGAACGCGTGCCACTCGATCTCAACCTCCCCATCCCAAGAAGCGAGAGCTTGTTCGAGTTTGCGTTTGCCCACGTAACACCAAGGGCACGCAATATCGGACCAAATGTGTACGGGGAGCATGAGCAGTGTCTAAGGCGCGGCGGTGAGCTGCGCCAGCTTCGCGGAGGCGCAGAGGTGGTTCTGAATTTGGAATGCTGCCCACCCAATACAGCTTCGCAGCCAAGAATGGCTACCTTTGCTGCATGGCGAATGTCGCCTCGGTTTTGCTCAAGCTTCTCAAGCACACCAGTGCTTCGCGGCTTGAGGTCATGTTGGATCCGGTCGAGTTGCTCGGGTTGCTGGATTCGTTTGGTTACGAAACCGAAGAGATCGAAGCGGCGTTCAAGCGCGGTACGAAGCCGGGCGAGTTGTTGCTCCAACTCTTCGAAGAGCACGGCGCCGAGACGGTGTGGGACGCGCTCCCGCCTCGCGCTCAATCTCGCGCAGAACAAGGCGAGAAAGAGTTCAAGCGAAAGACGACGGTTCGCGGTCAGCTCGAAGATGTTGGTTTGCATCGCGGTCGAATCGCCGGCGCGGTCGTCGCATTGACCGGTTCGGTGTGGGCAGCGATGTACGTCTTGGGCGCCACGCCAGACTGGGGTCGCGGCATGACGATCGGCAGTGCAGCGTTCGCGGTTGTGTGCGGTGTGCTGGGTGGCGCCTGGTCCACCCGCGACGCTAACAGCAGTGCGGGCGCGTGGGGTGGACTCGCATGCGCAAGTCTGACCCTTACGATCGCCACGATCGCGGGCAGCTACCTCGACGATCCACCAGGGCGTTGGATCGTGCTCGCGGTGGTCATGCCCGGCGCACTCGTCGGGATGGGCGTCACAAGCTGGGTCTTGAAACGCGGAACCAAAGAAGTTCAGAGCTTCTAGACCTTCCGCCAGAGGCCACATGTAAACTCCGCCGCATGAACAAGGCGGAAGTCGTCGCGACGCTACGCGAACGCATCGCAACCAAGCAACACAATCAGCTCATGCAAATGCACGTGCGGAAGTTGAGCGTGTACGCACCCAGTGCGTTCTTGCGCATCGTGATGGCCGCACCGCCCAGCAAGCCAGGCGAACGATTCAACGACTGGGAGAGCATCGACCTCGATCCCGACACCCTCGACGAGCCCATCACATTGGATGACGTCGAGGCGTGGCTACAACGCAAAGGCACCAACGAGAGCTTGGTGGGATGGATGACGTCGGTGCTGCACCGCGACTCCGACAAACCCTTTCCGTTCGAGAGCTACATCGAGTGTGTGCGCAAACATCAGCCGAGCGCCTTCAACCGCGCGCTCTTTCATCAGGTGCCGACGAGCTCGCCTCGCTATCGACGACTGGTGGAAGCCAACGCAGATGCGGTGGTCGACGCGCTTTTGTTGAGCAAGCATCTGAACCTGCACTACATCGGCGACGCGCTACCGACCAAGGCGCTTGGTCGAGTGATCACCGAACTCGCGAAGCGTGACCAAGCCCTGAGTTTCTCTGACCTGCGGATGTACCGTCGCGCGTACGAGAGCGCACCGGACGCGTACGTCGAGTTGCTGATTCGCGCGATCCACAAGGTCGACAAAGACCACGTGTGGACGATCGGAATGCCGAAGGACTTGCCCGCCGAAGCGATCCAAGCCGTCCTCGATCAGGTGAAGGGCAAGGAAGCTGAGTTCGCACGCGTTGCCGGACAGTCGATGATCTACTCCAAGCAGACTGCGACGGCACTTGCGCACTTTCTTGGACACGCCAAACGCGGAAAACTGGTGGCACGCCTTCTTGCAGTTGGTGGCAAAGAAGGGCGACGAGCCGCGGCCGCCCAGCGCGATGCGCAGGCCAAGAAGAAGACCAAAACTGCAGAGCGCGTGCGAGAGTTGGTCGCAACGATTGAGAAGATTCCGGAGTCACGAGCGTGGTTGGCCCCGATCGCAAACCAGCCGAGCGGATGGAACCTCGACGCGACACAATGGCTGCTCGATGAGCCGGAGGGTGGCGACAAACCCGCGCACGAACCCACTTCGGTCGACGTCCTTCGTCAGGCGCTAGAGGACGACGTGCACGATGCCGAGGATCTTGAGCCTCATCAGTGGGCGGACTTGTTGCAGGTCGTCACGATTGGCGGATGGAAAGAGGATCTAGAGTGGGCGGTCGCGCGTGCGAACGAACTCGGTTGGTTGGGATGGGGCAACGATGAGGCGAAGCTCTGGCAGGCGGTCGAGCGCTACGACTTAGGACAGTACGTATCGATCCGTCATACGCACGGCGATAAACCGATGGGTCTGATGCATCTGCTGATCGGTGCGGAAGCGCCGCTCGCGATCATTCGTCATGCGTTTGCGTGCTTCGCCGAGGGTCGAGGCAACCTGACGATGGGATACAGCCAACGCAACTTTAGCAACGCGTTGAACCAGTGGGATGTGGATGAGCGGATCGAACTTGGTCTCATCACTCAACATCTCGACTTGGTTCGACACCATCGAATCTCTCCCAACGAGCTCGACCGCTACGAAACCCTGGAAGAAGCGACCGACGCGGGAACGTCATGGACGAGTGCGGCGTCACACTTGGGATTTCGTTTTCGAGCCATGGTGCGTGGCGGAACCAAGACCACGTTGCGCATGCGTGAAGGGATTGAACTTGGCCTGGACCACGAAACGTATCGCTGGTGGCAAAAAGGTCTTAACGGCGGGGACGACGGGCAGACTTCGTTGATGGGCGACGTGCAAGTGTTCCAACTCGACATTGAATCCGTCGGACCAAAACTTCGCTACGCCGTCAATGGGACGTTGGTCGCATCGGGTCCTCAAGGGCATCTTTACGAAGGTGTGCCAGAACACGCTGGACCGGTTGTCGTGGAAACCGACGGTGCGATCGAAAGCGTGCGGTTGACCGAGATGCTTCCGATGGGCGAAGCCCACGACCTTGCGAACTTGTTGTGGTCAGAGGACGAAGCGGCTGTACGCGACTTGCAAGATACGAAGGGAGAACCTGCGGCACACGGCTTGGCGATCGCAGCGTTGTTGAGCGAGAGCGAGTCGCTTGCTGCCGCATCGCGTGAGGCGCTGTCGACGTTGGGCGACGTCGCACAGCCCTATCTCGAAGCGCTTGGGTTGAGCGCCAAGAAAGCCGAAGCAACCGGGTTTCAAGTGCGTTCGTTCCAGGCGTGCTGCGATGCGTTTGCTGCGTCCGACCCCAAGAAGAAGCTCGTCGTCACAGATGATGTTCGCTACCTGAAAATGGGAGCGTCGTTCGGAAAGCCCTCGGATCCGGGATGGATCGACGGGGTGGCGGAAGACACGATCTACCTCACCGACGACGAAGGACTCCTCAACGACGTTCAGAACCTGCCGCAGACTTCGATGCCCGCGTTCTGCGTTTGGAACAAGAAAGGCGATGGTCACTGGGCCGGCGAAGTCGGGAAGTACTTGATTCTGACGGCATCGTTTTGGCCTGAAGAGTACGACGACTACGGCGAGTACTTTGATCTGACGTTGGCCGCGTGGAAGGTCAAAGAGGGCGTCGCGCTTGCTGCGTGGAAAGGCGACCGCAAGGTTCTTGAGTCCGTCATGGGTGTTCCATGGCCGACCAAACGCAGTTGGCAGAGCGCCGGCGAAGTCTGGATCGGCGAGTAGAGCGGAACCGCTAACCCGGATACCGCGGACGTTGTGCGAGACGATGAAGGTCGGGTGAGGGAGTCCACGTCGCATAGGGCCGAATCGAATTCGGTACGTCGTCGGGGCTGAACTTGGTACCGGCGAGCGCAAGAACGCGGAGCTCACTCAATCCGGCGAGGGGTTTCAACGAACGAATTTCTGTGCACCCGATCAGGCAAAGAGAGCGGAGCGTTTCCAGTGCACCAAGCGGAGAGACGTCTTCGATCGGCGCGTGAGTGATTTCGAGCTGCAATAGTTGAGGCTGCGTCGCGAGCGGTCCTAGTTCGCGAAGCTGCGTCGCACGGTGCAGCTTCAGCGTGGTGAGAGCCCTCGTCTTCAACCAATCGAGTGTCGCGTTCAGTACTTTGCCTTCGACGGCACTGAGCGATTCCAAATCGGCCGCCGCGCCAAGTCCACCTAGGTCGATGTGTGCGCGTAGAGAATCGAATGACCGGAGTTTCGGTAGCGCGGGGAGCACGACGGAGACGGGATCCGACCGCACATCGATCGAGAGTGAGTGCGCGTGATGGAGAACGCGTTCGACTCCCGGAATCAAACAATGGTGATCGGTGATCCCGAGGCCCTCCAAGCGCAGGGCAAACTCCTCGAGCAAAGCGCGTGAGCAGGTGCTGAGAATCTCAAGGTCGAGGGTGCGAGCACGCCAAATCGAATGAACCCCAAAGTCGATCGACCGTGCAACCAATCGTTTGACGTCGTCATCGTCTAACGCGTGCAGCAACGACAACCCTTGTTGCGCGTGCTCGGCTTGAGCCAGCAGCTGGATCAACTGGTCTGCCTTTTCTCGCGCACTCATGAGAGCACAAGCTCGATGGCGCTCGCGGGATGTTCCGGAGTGCCCGAACCAATCCAGAGTTCATTCTCGCCAAACGCAACGCTCGGGTTTGGAACATGTCCGCGACTAATCTCGACGTGCTCACCGGGGTGCGCGAAGAACACCTCGCCTGTTGGAGAACCGAGGGCGAAAAGGTCGCGAGACGGGTGTGCCGCAAGTGTGGCCACTCGCGCTTTGGCGGCCCATTGCACCTCTCCATCCCAGTTGAACATCCTGATTTCGCGTGCGGTGGCGACGGCGATCAATGTCGGGGTGGCCGCGACGGCGTGGCAAAGCCCGACGCGCAATGCGACGTGCACGTCGCTCGTCACAGGGGATCGATACACGCGCACGACTCCGTCGTTGCACACGGTGACAAGCCCAGAGGATGTTCCGGCGACATCCCACACGGGTGCGGGGTGCATGCGATCGCCAATGTGCGTGCCTTCGCGGTCCCAGATTCGCACGCGTCCGTCGGCGCCAGACGACGCGATGTGCGTGCCGAGCACGGTGAGCGAGCTGATCCAATCGGCGTGGCTTCCCCAGACCACTCGATGGTCACGACGTTTGAGCGAGTGCGCGACGAGCATGTGACGCGCCGCGACCAGGAGTGTCGAGCCAAACACCAAGGTCGCGCCAATTGGATTGCGATCGACCACTGTCTTGGATGCGACGACGCGATTGCCGGATGCAAAGTGTGGACCCTCGTGGGAGACACCGACGTCGCACGACGCGGTCGCGATCGGAAGCGCGTGTTGTTGGTGAATGATGCGCGAGCCCCACAACGCCACGGCACCAGGAACATCGTCGACGAGAGTCTTCGAGCCGTGTCGCTCCACTTGCGCCGAGTCGTCGGATCCAACCAGCACATGCATCGTTTCTCCCACTTGAGAAACGTCATGAACTCCTGCGCGAGTTCGTATGCTCGTTTGGCCACCCCACCAGGGCTCACTGATCGTCAGCGAAGGCATGCCCGACTGAAAGACGGCGATGCGGTCGTCGATTCGACGAAGCTGGCCCCGCGATCCGTGACGAATGGGAAGTCGCTGACGGATACACCCCCACGAGGGATCGAAGACTTCGAGCGCCCAGCCGGTCCGAAGGACGATCATTCGGTCGTTGCCGAACACGACCTTGCGTGCCGCAGAACGCACGTTGAGTTTGGTCAGGGAGTCGTTGTCGATGCGGACAAGTGCTTCTTGTGAAGCCGAGTGCGCGAGGAGGAACCGCTCGTCGTCGGAGTAGACAAGATCATCCAGTTCAGCCGAGCCGCGATGAATGCGCGGAGACGCGTCGACGAGGTCAAGCTGAACCACGTCGGAGCCCGTGATGTATGCGAGTTCCTTTCCGTCGGAGCGCAGTGCGTAGCGATCGGGTGCACGTCGGCACCACACCAGCGTCCCTTCCGCGTCGAGCATGTTGAGGGTGGTTGCTCGATAGGCACTCGGATCCATTCCCTGCGCTTTGAACTCGAGGGCGAAAGTTTCAGCGAGGAGCCTATGACGACGAAGTGGTTTCGACGCGAACTCCGCCAAGAGACCGCCCGAGCGCATCGTCTGGAAGCGAACCGCGCCAGAAGGCGACAACGAGTACGTGCGACCGACCGCGTACTGCGGCCAGCTCGTCACAACCCGAGAGCCTCGAACATCGCGTCCTGCATATCCCCTGCGATCCAGTGTCGGGCTTCTGGGAAGCGCCGTACAGTGACATCCGCTCCAGCCCGCTCAAGCGCGTCGATGTTTCTCAGTCCGCCGCGAATCGGGATCACCGGATCATCCTCACCGTGCAACACCACCAAGGGTGTCGCGTTGCTCGCGTCTTGCGGAAGAAATGACTCGAAGAGTGCGCCGCTTACGGGTACCGCAACGCGAAACGTTCCGGGATGCTCGATCGCGAGGATGTACACGATCATCGCGCCCTGTGAGAAACCGGTGAGGACCGGCTGGCCTTGCGTTGGGTGCTCGTCGACAGCTTGGCGCGTCGCTTCCATCACGCGTCGGGCGAGTCCCCGCATCTCACGCGCAAGTTCGGTTCGGCTCTTGCCTCGAAACGAAAACCATGCGCGTCCATTTCCTTCTTCGACTGGCGCTTCAACTAGGAGCAGTCTGGCCGGCGTGGTGACGTCGTCGAAAAAGCGAGCAAAGCGTTCGGGATCACTGCCGCGTCCGTGAAGCGCGACGACGAGGGGTAACTCATCTGTTGCCTGTGCACCGCCCAATAGACGAACTCGTGCAGGCAAGGGTTCGATCGCGGGTGGTACTTCCGCAGTCTGGCTCGTTTGCGCGGTCTCCTCGTGACACGCCGCGAGCAAGAGCAGAACCGCGAGGGCCTTCATGAGGGTCTATGTAAGGCCAGAGGTCCACATGTGCTATGCAGGCGCGCGTGAGTCGTATTTATCGTCAGCTCCCTCCCGCGGGTACTCGAATTGGATTGGCTTTCTCTGGCGGACTCGACACGCGCGCAGCTGTCGCGTGGATGAGTCGTCAGGGTCTGGAGGTGTACTCGTACACCGGTGACCTGGCTCAACCGGACGAAGACGACGTTGCCAACATTCCGCCCTTGGCGACTCAACACGGCGCGGTTGAAGCGCGTTTGCTCGACTGCCGGGAGGCGATGGTTCGAGAAGGCATCGTCGCGATTCAGTGCGGTGCGTTTCACTTGAGCGTTGGCGGTCGCAAGTACTTCAACACGACGCCTTTGGGACGTGCAGTCACAACGACTGCAATCGTGGGAGCGATGCGCGACGACGACGTCCATGTGTTTGGTGACGGGTCGACACACAAGGGCAACGACATCCAGCGTTTCTATCGCTACGGCATCCTGGTCGATCCGACGCTCAAGATTTACAAGCCGTGGCTCGATCCCAAGTTCGTCGATGAGTTGGGGGGTCGCAAGGAGATGAGCGAGTTCCTGCAGGGGCTCGACCTTCCCTACACGATGAGTACCGAGAAGGCGTACTCGACCGACAGCAACGTTCTCGGTGCGACGCACGAAGCGAAGGATCTCGAGTTCCTCAGCAAGGGCATGACCATCGTCGATCCGATCATGGGCGTGGCGTTTTGGAAGCCCGAGGTGGAGATCGCACGTGAAGACGTGTCGATCACGTTCGAGAACGGTGTGCCGGTCGGGATCAACGACAAGCGGTTCGATTCGCTCTTCGAGCTCTTTGTGGAGTGCAACCGAATCGGTGGACGACACGGTCTGGGCATGAGCGATCAGATCGAGAATCGCGTGATCGATGCGAAGAGTCGGGGCATCTACGAAGCGCCCGGCATGGCGTTGTTGCACCTCGTTTACGAACGCTTGCTGAGCGCCGTGCACAATGAGTCGACGACCGATCTCTATTGCACGTTGGGGCGCCGACTGGGTCGCCTCTTGTACGAGGGCAAGTGGTTCGATCCCGAAGGTCTCATGCTCAAGGACGGACTGACGCGTTGGGTCGCACCAAGTGTGGGCGGGACCGTGACGCTGCAGCTTCGTCGAGGTGACGACTACACGATTCTCGACACGAAGCCGGAGCACTCCACGTATGCGCCTGAGAAGCTCTCCATGGAGAAGGTGGAGGATCCGCCCTTTACGCCCGAGGATCGAATCGGTGCGCTTGAGTTGCTGAACCTTCCGGTGTCCGACAACCGCGACCTGCTGGTGCATCACCTTGGTGCCTTGCGAAAGTTGGCGTCGGCACGCACCCAGGCACTCGGGGTTGGGATCGCTGGGGTGCTGGGTTCAGGCGAAGAAGAGTGATTCGCGCCGCGCTAGTTTTGGTCCTTTGTGTGGGCTGCGCCAAATCGAAAGAGAGCGACGGGGGAGTCGACGCCTCTCGCGACACTGGCGGCGGTCCGATCGTCGATGCTTCGATCGTAGACACGGAGAGGGATTGTCCGCCTGCCGTGCTCGCTCGACGTTGTGGAGATCCCTTAGACACTTGCGCCTTCCCGTGTGCATGCGGAACACGCGATGTGCTTGAAACCTGTGATGTTGACGATACGGGTTCCTGTTTTCGCAGTATGCCGTTTTGCGAAGCACTCGAGAGACGCCGTTGGGAGAGTCGGGACGAACTCGAATGTGGCCTGGGCGACATGGGAGTCGTGCGGTGCAACTGGCAAATCAACTTTGTCGGAGGTCGGTTCGACTGGAGCTATTCCGATGTGTTTGAGAGTGGGGCGTACACATGTACGGGAGATCGTGTGTTGAGCGATCGCGTCGAGGGACGCTGGGAGCCCATGACCGGATCACTCATCTGGGATGACGTGCTCTACGTGGCTCTGCCAGAAGCTTGCCCTGATTAAAATGTCGTAGGTGACGAGCGACCTATCTGTAGATAACCTTCAGTCGTGCGTTGGGGTTTGGTGTTGGTCCTCTGCGCGGGTTGTCACCTGGTGATCGACCCAGATGAACACGTGAACGACTCCGTCGACGCGACAGTTGACGTCGGAGGTGACGCAGACAACCACGATGCGGGCGAAGACGACGCCGGCTTGCCAGACGCAAGTGACGCGGGTGTCGATTGCGATCCACCGACTGCGGCACCGATGGCGCCGGCGTGCTGCATTGTGGACGAGGACTGCCCGACTCCGATGATGGGTCCCGCGTTGGTCTGCCACGGCGGCGGAACGTGTGGTGGTCCGGCAGGGGTGTGTTTTCCCGATCCTGTTGGATCGGGAAACACCGGCGAAGCGTGTTTCTTAGATGTCGATTGCGTCAGCGGACGCTGCGTCGGTGGGCCCAACTGCGGATGCACTGTTTCATGCGGTGAGATGATGTTGCCGCCAGGAGAGTGCGAGTGATTCGCGCCATCCTCGGCTTCTTGGTGGTCTCGTTGGTGTCGACCGCGCAAGCACAAGACGTCGCTGCAGCACGGACGCACTACCAAGCGGGCGTCAGTTACTACGAAAGCGCGCGTTACGACGACGCGGTCCGCGAGTTTCAAACCGCGTACGAGATCACCCCGCGTGTCGAGCTGCTCTTCAATATCTCGCAGTGCTACGAGCGGCTTGGGAATCTCGCCGAAGCGATTCAGTACCTCGAGAGTTTCGTCGAGGGCACCGACGACGAAACAATGCGCACACGGCAGCAAGAACGTCTGCGCAATCTACGACTGCGAGCCGAAGAACAAGCCGCGCAGACTCAACCGGATCCCGAACCGGATCCCGATCCGCCCGACCTTGGAGAGGTGCAACCCCAGCAACCTCCGCCGCCCGAACCGACCACGGGAACTGTGCGCAAAGCAGGCTTTGGTGTGGTTGCCGTTGGAGGTGCGTTTGCGCTGAGTTTCGCGGTTGCCGGTGGAATGGCGCTGGCTGAAGACTCCGACCTTAGCGATCGTTGCGAAACAGAAACGTGCACGTCGTCGGACACCGATTCACTGCGTCGACGGATGCGTTTTGCCGATGCGTCGCTGGCAATTGGGCTGGTTGCGCTCACCGCGGGTGTGCTGATGATCGTTCTGGATAAGCCGAGCTACGACGTCGCACTGAGCCCCACTGGCGCACAATTTCGGGCACGCTTTTGAACGCGGCTCAGCTCTGGGGCGGCTTGAAGCAGAGTCGGGCGAGTGTGCCTTCCGCTGACTCGCGTACGAGTGGTTTGAGGTGCTCGGGTACGTCGCCTTCCAACTGGAAGCTCTTCACGTAGTACGTTCCAGTTTCGACCACGGGCAAACCACGGCGCTCGAGTTCATCGAGCACCCAGGCGCGCCTCAGTTGGTCGACTGAAGCCGCTGCGTCGTGGTCGAACGCCAAGAAAGCTTTGGCCGCGAGTTGGTTGAAGAAGTAGCTCAGCCACTTCCACTGGGTTTCGTACGCGACGTAGAGCGGGTGCTTTTTCGGCACCAGCGCCACACCAAGTTGGGATGCGGTCAGCCCCCAACCACGACTAAAGCTGATGGACAGGATCGAACGGTCCAACACCGGTGTGAGTGCGTTGCCGATGGCACGGCGTTCGTCGTGCGGAAGTGTTGGGAAAAGATTGAGGTTGAGCAGGCACGACTCAGACTGCTGCAGAAACGCGGCCATGTCCGGTGTGATGTGTCCGTTGCGAACCGAGGGCACACAAAGACAACCAAGTGCGGCGGGCTTACCACCCCAACGCACGTTGCTTTGATGCCGACTCCCAACGACAAAGCCGTACCAGTCACCCGGATAGAGAGCGACCTCGTGCTGTGTGGCGACGGTGTCGACCACGTGAGTCATCAAGTCGACGTCGCTTCCGGCCGCCATCACGACGTGGTCGCGCAAGTCCCATCCGGTCCACGTCTCGAGTCGGTGCACCAACGCTGCGCGAAAATCCTGGTGCAGAAAGTTCTGCCCTTGGGTGTAGTGATCGCTGAGGGTTTCCGCGCTCAGGTTCGCCACTGCAGCCTTGTACGCAGCCGCACCAACCGCGTAGCCCATGGGCAAGAGCGGCCGAAAGCTCTCTACTTCTTCCGGAGCGATCGCGCTCGCTAGCTGGGCGGCAGAGATATGCGGCTCCGCGCATCCTCCAGCGATCCGTAAATCGTTCCGTCCGCCATCAGGTTGAGTGATCGACCCAGTCGGTTCTGGCGTTCCCAGTCGGGAGTCGGTTCGGTGTAGTGACATATCTGGTGCTCTCCCAAACGTCGGATGACAGGCCCCCAAGGCAGTGTTCCGACGATCGTGCCGCGTCCTTCGAAAGGATCGAGGTTGATCGCGTGATCACGCGCCCACTGATCCTGCGGCGAGTCGCGAAACACGGAGTGTGTGTACGCGACGTAAGTGTGTTTGAAGGTGAACTCCGCAACGCCGTAGTGCGCGAGAGTTTCAACGTAGCGTTCGGCGCTTGCAGTGTCGTCGACGAAGCCACGTGCCATCACACAGGTGGCGCGTACGCGAAGCCCTTCGGCGGCCGAAAAGAACGCCTCGAGTTGCGGCGCCGCAGGCCCCATCAAGTCGGTGTTTTGTGCATCGAGGTGATGATGGCGGCTGTAGCAAAGGTAGCTGAGTCCTGCGTGTTTGAGGCGTTGCGCAAGTTCGCTCGTCAGTTGAGACCCGTTGGTGAACAGCGCGATCTCGCCGAAGTAACGCGAGCCGCGTTCGATCCACTCGACGCATCGCTCGGATTGCAGGAGCGGCTCGCCACCTCCCGTGATCACCAGGCGTGTGGCACCCCGCGCGCAGGCAAACTGGAAGTAGCGATCGACGTCCAACGCTTGGCTTCGACGCGGAAGCGCGCTTAGCGACGAGTGCGAGAAACAAAACTTGCATCGACAGTCGCACGCGCGAGCGACGGGGAGCGCGCTGCACGTTAGATAGCGGAACGTCGCCCAGTCTGCTTCGGGGACTTGTTGGAGTGCGATCACGCCATCTCCAAGATGCGCTGACGCGCTGCACGCGGAACGTGGTGGTAGGCCTGACACAACAGCGCTTCGGTCAGACCGAGTTCTTGAAGCCGAGCACGCGCGTCGACATCACCGCGCTGCAAGGATTCGCGAAGCGGACGAAGTCGCTGCTCGGATGCATCACGCTCCAGATGAAGCGTGACGAGCGCTTGTCGGTCATGCGCAAGTCGCTCGTCGTAGAGTGACCCGCCAAATGCTTCACGAAGCTCAGCACGAGTACGAACACCCTGCAGTCTTGCCGCTGCGTCTTTCAACGTGAGGTCACCAGGCAAGTACCCAAACGAGCTCGGTTCGGGCGACACCTGCGCAGGTGCCACGAACACGTGGTCAATGCCCGAGTGCCAGGGTGTCAGCGAATGCGGCTGCAGAAACACGAGCCGCCCGGTTTGTTCGTGGTCGACGTAAGGCTCCTGCCAACGCCACGTTCGTGTGTACGTGATCGGAGTCATCGGACCCGCGAGTCGATGCAGCTCTCCTCTCAAAAACAGCAACAACGCGTCGGTGCCCACGTCACGAAACAGAGGCTCGAGCGTTTCGTCCGGATCCACGGGGCGCAGTTCGGCGCCGGTATGCCAACGGAACTGACGCATCACCACTTTCCGCGTGGCGCGCGCAATCGGTCTGCCTTTTCTTGGAGCTTGCGCAGGTAGGCGAGACGTTCGTCTGCTGCGGTTCGTGCACGGCCGACTTCAGCCAACAAACGCGCGTAGTCGATGCGCTCCAGCCGCGCGAGGCTTTGCTCGGGGGTTTCGCCCGTAATGCCGACCCCGATGCGAAGCAGCCACGTGCGGGTGAGTTCTTCGAGGCGGTGGTTCGATTCACGCAGCAACGCGATCGGATGCAGGTCCATCGATTGCGCAAAACCAACAAACGCTTCTTTCCAGAAGTCGCACGGGTTCGCGTCGAAGCGATGCGCCACAGTGAGCGCTTCACCGACGGCTCGGTCTTCGGCAGCAAACGTCACGAGGTAGAGCCGACGCCACGCGGGCGTGTCCATCTCGGCAAGTGCGTGGTCGAGTTCCTGCGGCGTTGGGATCTGAACACCGAGATCGCGAAATGCGTCGCACAGCCGTGCGCGCGCGAGAAGCGGATCGGGCTGCCACCGTTCGACGCGCGCCACTTCGTTTCGAAGCACGTGAAGAACAGCCTTGAGCGGTAGTTGAAGGCTCATGCGCGCTCTCCAAAAAGTGCTCGCGCGAGTTGTGCGGCGACGGTGGGAAAGTCGTTGAGTTGTTGCACGGGAACGACGCGCGCACCCCAATGGGTGTAGCGCCGACACTCGGCCTCTTCGGGAAAGTGCATCATCAAAATCAAAGGCGACTGTGCTGCCGCGTCGCGCAAGATGCGCTCTGAGGCATCGTGATGGTTGACGTTGTGGTGAAAGTCGCGGTCGGTCAGCACGATGCGCACGGGTTTGGTGCGTGTACAGGCCTCGACCGAATCTTCCAGGACGTGGAACGGAAACTCGGTGCCGCCGCCGACGTAGTGCATCAAGAAGCGCGACATTTCGTTGACGGAACGGGTCCAGTTCCAGAGTTTGACGTGTTCGTGGCTGTAGATGAGCGCACGTGCCCAACCGCCTGCGCGCAGGGTTCCTACCGCAACGATCATCGCAGCAAGGGTCATCGCGTTTTCAGCAAGTCGCGGGTCGGCCATCGAACCACTCACGTCCAAGTAGATCTCAGAGCGCGGTTGCCACAGCTCGACTTCCAGACCGTCGTGGTCGGCGACAGGCTCGCGAACCATCGGTGCCGCCGCGCCATACTTCGGGCCACGGGTGCGCAGTGACGCCAACCAGTCGATTCCTGTCAGCGGATCGCCGGGCTCCCATTCTTCAAGCACCGTGGGAACCACCGCCTCGCCGAGGTGGCGTTGGGGAGGCGGCTTGATCAGGTGCTGTTCGGCTTTGCGTCGATACCACGCCGCCATGATCTCGGGCACGCGATCACCCATGCCGCCCAGCGAACCCGGTAGACCGGACGTGCGCTGACTCAGGTCCTTTGCATCGCGTAACCGGCGAATCTGATCTTTAGCCAACCAACCTTCGCGCTCGGCACGATCGACTGCTTCATCTTCGAGCGCACTTGGGTTGAGAGCCGTCGCCCAATCGTCGTTGGTAGGATCACCCGCGCAGTTGCACGCGTGCTGCATGTGTTCGAGCGAGTCTTCGGCTTCTTGTGTGAGGTAGCGGCTGAGCACCGAGAGGTAGAACAGGAACTGCGTGAAGATGTTCGGACCGAGCCGAAACAGGTCCTGTGCGACCAGGTGCGCTTCCGCGCGGTACGACTCGTGGATTTCCAAGAGTTTGTCATGCCCGGTACCTACGAGAGACCGCGGCTCGAGCTGCCAAAGCTCTTCGTAGATGGCGAGTGTGAACAGGAACGTCGCCGGTGTGGCGTGGGATGCACCGCCCGCGAGATAGACGGCTGCAAGCTCATGGTGAAGCCCGCGCCGACCCAAGTGTTCGTTGATCAGGAGATCCGTGAAAAGATTGATCGCCGTAAAGCGCTCGAGTGGGATCAGCTGCGTTTCGAGCATGCGCATGCGTGCTGCAGTGGCCATCGACCGCGGATAGCGTGCGTGGTGACCAACTTCGTGCGCCAGGATCGCTTCCATCGAACCCAATAGGTTCTGGTCGGTGATCATGGGTCCGCTCACAAAGATCTGACGATTGCGAAGATCAAGTCGCGCAACGGAGTGGTGGTCTGCATCGACGACCGGCCGCTTGAGCAGAATGGATTGCGCCCAGTGCTCACGCGCCGATTCCCACACGCGATCGATCGCTTCCTCGATCTTCGGATACGTGGGGCTTTCGATCTGCGCTTGCGTCACAGACGTCCCAACCAAAGGTGTTGCGAGTCGACACAGGTGGCAGCCACAAACCCTGCCGGCGAGACGACGACGTGTTGCCAAGTCGTCATCTTTGGGAAGAACAACTTCTTCTCTCCGATGCGAATCTGAGCGTTGCGCATCGCAATCGGAACCGTACTGGGTGCGCTTCCCTTTGTCGGAAGATCAAGCGGACCGGCCACCCAGGTTTGGTCGTCGAGAACAGCAACAGCGAGTTCGTCGTCGCGTCGACGATCGCGCACGGCAACCACGCGTGGGGTGACGAAACGAAGTGTGCCTGGAACAAACGTCGCGGCGTGTCGGCGAAGTCGCAGAGTTTCGACAGAGGGCTGGTTGTTCCACTGTGCGGCGTCTTCGGCGTGCAAGCGCTGCAGCATCGAGACGAGAAACTGCTCTTCTTGACCGACGGTGACGCCGCCAAACGCCGCGCTGAGCAAACGGTCGATCCAGGTTGCGTGATCGGCCATGCCTTCACCGAGGTTCCAAAGTTGGGCGAGTCGCGCAGCATCGATGGCTGCGGCGTGTTTCGGCACGTGCTGAAGCAGGATCGTGGTCAGCAATCCACCGGTCGTGGGATCGACCAGTTTGGAACGATCGATCACGCCGCGACCGAGCGCTTCGACCAGCAGGTCCATGTACGCGGTGAAGCGCTCGACTCGATTTTGACGAGGCGCGAGAGCCGCCCACGCACGGAGCGCCGGGCCCTCGACCACCCGAGTGTAAAGTTCGGGACGCCAACGGGCGTGGCGTCGCCGACCTTCGCGCTGTGCACGTTCCACGATATCGTGAAACTCCATCAGATCATCCCCGTCGCGAGTGGACGCCATCGATGGTGCAGCGCCTTGAGACGAAGCAGGTCTTCGTGAATCAAGCCGTTGAGTTCGTGGTGATCCAGCAGGTTCTCGATTGCCGCTTCGATCTCACGAAGCAGTGCACGTGCGTCTTCGCGACTTGTTGGAACGCGCTCCGAAAGCGCCTCGAGAGGCTCCCGATTTCCTGCATGAGCATCGCGCAGCGAAACGGCGCGATCGAAAAGCTGAACGATCCAGCTCGTTCGATCGGACAAGAAAATTTGGTTGCCTTCGTCCAAGAAGAAGCCGCTGTGCGTGTTGGGGTTGAGTCGTTCGTGCAACACCCAAGGAAGCAACGCGCGAACGTCTTGGAGCGAAACGGCGGTTCGACCACGGAACCAGGCGAGCGCTTGGGCGTACCGGAGAAGCGCGGCATGCGCGCGTGTGGAGATGCCCGCCTCGCTCTGCGCACACACGTGTTCGCGTTTGTCGAGCGGACAGTCTTCGTTGCACACCTGAGCCAACCGGCGGCCGGCGACGCGCAACGTGTCTTTGGTCATGTGCTCGAGCCGCTTCGAGGCCATCTGACAGAACTCGATTTGCGCAGCAAAGCTACCCAGCGCGTCGAGCACGTCGTCGGGGATGGAGATCGCACGAATCTCGGCGTCGGCGCGGTCGAGCGATGCAGGCGTGAGTCGCAGGTCGTCGGGAAGCACATCTTCCGGACGTTCCGCCGAGGCAATGCGCTCGGCGATCAGACGCAGTCGATTGCCTTCAAAGGGCACTGCGCGAACCACCGCGTCGATGCGGTCCTTGAGCGCGTCGATCACTTGGAACGTTCCGCCACCCAAATCGTCGTTGGCCGTCAGAAACCAAGCGCTACGTCCGGAGTGCACGACCTGTCCAAACTGCTCGGCGTAGCCTTCTGCCATCAGTGAAAGCAGTGCTGACTGTGTCTTGGTCGGGATGCGGTTGTACTCGTCGACGATCTTGACGCGTCGTTCGATCCACATGCGCCATGCCACCACCACTTCGTCCGGTGTCTTCGCTTCGACCAGGTTGCCCGGCAGCGGACTTCCAAGAAGGTCGGCAATCGTGAGCTGTGGGTGACCGTGTTGTGTGTCGCGACGCACGTCTTTGAGCGCACCACCAGCGACCAGAGCCATCAAGGTGGCCAACGTGGTCTTGCCGCGCCCCGGTGCGCCGATGATCAACATGCGTTGGTGCGTGACCAAGTTCAGCAACGGAAGAAGCACGTACGACGCGTACGCCTCTTCCGTACCCACGAGTGCGACGCGTTGACGTCCCAGCACGCGTGGTGCACCGAGTTGAAGGTCGGGTGCTTCGCAGACAATGCCGCGTTCGACGATCCAACGATACGCGCGACGCAGCACCTCGGCGGGTGGTTCATCCGAGCGGGGTGCGAATCGAATCCTAGTTCCGTCGAGTCGGGCGCGTCCTTGTTGTTTCCAGGACTCGACGAGCTGTTGAGCGTCCAGTGTGGCCTCCTCAGGACGCAGCCTAACCACTCAGTTCGCGCTTCGCCCGGTTTGCAGAAGCCTCTCCGCAAGGACTTCCGCATCGGCCGGCCAAAGCCACGAAGGTCGCGGCCGACGAACGTCGTTGAAGCCGTCCATCGGTCGGCACGAAAGAACTGCACGTTGCCAACGCCAGGGAACCGCGCGGCGCCCAAAGGCTGCACCGAGCAACGCTCCGGCAATACAAGCGTTGGTGTCGGTATCGCCTCCGCGTCCCACCGTGTCGCTCAGACCTTCTTCCAGCGACTCGGAATGCAAGAGCTGATGAAAAGCGTTTTGCAGGGCGAGCCGGAGCCAACCCATCTGATGCATGAAGTCCGCGGGTGGACCATGTGCGGCATCGGCCAGCGCACTGCGGACCACGTCGTGTGCACGGATCTCGTTCGCGAGCTGTACAGCGAACTCGTAGATGGCTTCACGCGAGGGGCCGACCCGAATTGCATGCGCGATGGTGCAGGCAAAGACCACGTTGGCATCTTGGCAGGCAGCGTGCGGGTGACTCAGCATCGCGTCGGCGCGTGCGTCGTGTGCGATAACATCGGGCGAACGGTACACGCCATAGATGGCCAAGGGTGCGAGCCGCATCAGCGAACCGTTGGCTTGGGATCCCTGACTTGATGCGGAGCGAATCGCCGGGATGAGCGGCTCGCCTCGTTTGCGTGCAGCAAGACCTGCGCGCGTGGCGGCTCCCACGGTGTTGCCGATGTCGAAGGGGCGCGACTCGTACCAGTCCACATACGCGTGCGCGACTTTCTCGGCGTCGTACGCTCCCTCGCGAATGATCGAACGCGCCATGGCCAGGGCCATCTCGGAGTCGTCGGTCGGTTGGCCAGCGATCGTGTTGAACGTTCCACCATCGGCGAGATCGCGAACACCTTCGGGGTACTTGCGCGCGATCGACGCCGGACTTTGGAATTCAACCAAGCTTCCCAGCGAGTCACCCGCAAGTTGGGCGAGCCAGCAACCGAGCGCACGATCCAAAACACCTTGGTCTTCGATACGCGGAAGCCTGGGCACACTCAGTGGATCGGTGGTGGTTGAAAAGTCGCGTTCGGATCCCCGAGCGAGCGCAGCGACCGCACTCCACGAACCGGCAAAGCATACATCGGAACCCGGTGTATCGAGTTGAATGGAGCTGCCGTTGCCGTCGACCAGGGTTCCGCCGAGCGCACGCAACAAACCAAGACCTGCGGCGTAGTCGTGACGACGTGGACCACTGTAGGCCGATGCTCCCATCGCATCACCTGCTGCAACCCGTGCAAGTCGGTAGGCCAAGCTCGCGCAGGTGACGAAACGTGCGGGATGAATTTCGCGCGCGTTGGCTTCGGGACACCGGTCGGCGCTAGGCGAGACCAACACAACCGCACCGGGCATCAACGGCTCGTCGGACATCGGTGGAAGTTGTCTGCCGTTGCGGGTTGGGGGTCCGCAGTCTTCGGCCCACGCAAACAAGTCGCCGTGTTCATCGGGCGCGCAGTACGCGTAGATGACGGAGAGCACGGGTTGGTTGTCGCGAATGAGAGCAATCGAAACGGCAGCGCCACGATGACCCCGCAGGTAGTGCATCGTTCCGTCGTTGGGGTCGATGACCCAGCGCGTGTCTTCGATGCGCTGCAGCGCCGGGTCTTCTTCACTCTCCCAACCCCACGCGGGGTTCACCGGGGCAAGTTGCTCGTGAAGGAAGCGTTCGACCTCGAGATCGATCGGAGCCTTTGCCGGTCCTTCGCGACGCGGACCTTCCGGCCGATTCATTTCGGTTCGCAACATGGACCCGGCAATGCGGGCCGCGTGGATGGCAGCGTCGAGCGCAGCTTGCAGGCTCATGATCTCGTCTCTCTACTCGATCTCGTCGTTATTCGTTGTCCTGGTAACGCGCCAAGAGCATACGCGCTTCCCGAGCAACATCCGCACGAGCTTCTTCCGGACCCACGACACTCACGCGGCCACGTGAACTACGGACCCAACGTCGAATGGCGTGCATGGACGAAGCGGAGATCTCTCGATCCCCCCGACTCGTCCGTAGCGTGAGTTTGCGCTTATCCCCGTCGTCGATTTGGCGACCTTCGAGGCGGCGTCGCAACTCGGCCAAGTCGATGTCCGGTGGATCAAACGTTGTGTCGCTCAACGACACCGATCGAAATCGTTCGACCTTGAAGGTCTTGCTGTCCGAACCGACGACGTACCAAGCGCCACGAACCTGAAGTAACCCGACCGGTTTGATCACGCGCGTGGTCAGCGCGTCGCGACCGGCAGTGTAGTACTCGGCGTCTACGGCACGACGTTCACTCACTGCAGTTTCCAGGTCGCGCAGGTGAGACGCGGCTTCGGCACCGTCGGCACGAATGACGACGCGTTCTTTGAGTGTGGTTGCCACCGAGCCAGCGCGTTCACCGGCCAGGTTCAGCAACCGATTGGTGAGGGTCTCAGCTTGTTCCCTCAGCGCGGGTAGATCCCCTTCCCGAAGCGGAGCGAGTGCGACCAAAAGCGCGAGCATCTCTTCCACGGTAAAGCGCGGCGGGCGCGTGAAGCGTTGGGAGAGCGCGACGAAGACACGATCGCCCTCGAGGTACACGTCCACCATCTCGTCGGGACTGCCATCGGGCGTTCCGACCATGGCCACGCGTTCGATCAGCGAGTGAAGCGCAGCGGGTTCCATCGAGAGCATCCCGCAAAGTTCGTCGACCGGCACACCGTCTTTTCGTTGTGCGACGTGCGGCACCAAGAAGAGGAACCGACTGAGGTCTTGCGGCAGCTTACTCATGACCACTCAACACGGCTTCGAGAGCGAGACGGATTTGTTCGCGACCTTCGCGTGGTTCCAACAACTCGGCACGCGGACCCAACCCGAGAACCTGATCCACCAAGAACCCCAAATGGCTGGTTTCGACGGTGAAAACGCCTTCTTCGTCCGGTTTGCCCCACCAGCGCTCCATCAAGAACGCGACTTCGGGATCCACTTTGACCTTCGCGACGACGGGAGGATGCACGCGGTAGAGCAGCGGCGATTGTCGCATCGAAGAACCAAGATCAAACCCTTCGGGAACTTCGAAGTCTGGCGTGCCGGGCTTCTTGGAGTTCACTCGTGCCGACTCGATACGCGAGAGCCGGAACATGCGTTGTTGTTGCGACTTGTGATCGTGACCGACCAGGTACCAGACGCCTTTGCGTAGGAACATGCCGTAGGGATCGACGGTACGTGCCGCTGGCGCATCGTCGGAGGGTTTGCGGTACACGATGCGAACCCACTTGCGACGCGTAAGCGCGGCACCGAGCGCTTCGACCCGACCGCTGTCATCGGGCACATCGGCAGAGCCGTGACTGAAGTGAACCTCGGGTGCGGCGTCTTCGAGATCGGCACCGAGTTTGGCCAGCGCAAGTCGCAACGCGCGACGATGCGGAAAGGAGGGGTCGGCCAACGCTGCTTGTGCAGCGGTCGCTAACACCGCGCGCTCTTGCTCCTCAAGCTGGAACGGAGGCAGGTAAGACGCGTCGAAGTTAAGGAGATAGCCCGGATCGTGCTCGTCGTCGTCGATGTACTCGAGCACCAAACCGATGCGCGCGAGCTCCGCTTTGTCGCGTTCGAACTTCCGACGAATCGCATCGGGACTGCCCTCGGCATAGCCGGGAAACTGATCGCGCAGACTCGAAAGTGGGACCGGCGCACGAGCTGTTTGAAGCACGTGGACGAGATCCAGCAGCCGCTCCAGCCGTTCCATTGCGGGCGGATGCTAGCAGGGGGAACGTCAGTTCAGCTACCTGGATGTATTCTCGACGAGAGCAGGGAATTCTGGGAGGGTCCGCGCGTAAGGGGGCGCATATGCACAAGATCCTTAGCTCGACCATTCTTTCGCTGGCTTTGGCCCAGGGCGCGTACGCCCAATATCCGGACCAGCAACAAGACCAAGGTGGATATCCCGACCAGGGCTATCCCGACCAAGGACAAGACCAAGGCACGCAAGATCAAGGCACGCAAGACCAGGCGGACCAAGGCGCACCGGCACAGCAGCCGCAGCAGCCTCCACAAGAAGAGTGGGTCGAGCCTGTGGATGATCCGGTTGCGGAACCTGCACAGTCCAGCGGACCAGGTTCGTTCCGCTTGCTGTTCACGTTTGACCCTGGCTTCGGCGGAGGCGGAACCGTGGATGTGGACGGGTTCGGCTCGGGGGACTTCGATCTGGATCCGACTCTTGGTGCGCGTGTACAGGGTCAAATCCCCATCAGCGACCTGCTCTTCATCGGACTCAATTTTGGCGTCGACGGATATGTTGGCGAAGGCGCGCCGAGCGATGCAGATCGACTGATTGTCCTCGGGATCGGTTTTGTGTTCGGCTTTCAGTACGCGATCTCGTTGGGATCCATCACGCTCGAGCCAACTGGTGGGCTAGCGATCGACTTCGCGATCGGAACCGCAGATGACGTTGCACTTGATGACTCCGCGTTCGGATTTGGCATCGGATTCCGCGCAGGCGCGAACATCTGGTTCACTGAGATGTTTGGTGCACAAGTCAATCTCGGTGTGCAGGCGCACCAGCTCTTCGACGATCCACTTCGTGTTGGCTTGGTTCAGTTCCGATTGGGCGTTGGCGGCATTCTTCGCTTTGGAGCGTGACGGAGAAACCGTATCCCGCCTGGATACAGATGTACTGACAGCTGCGCGCTAAGTATTTGGATATATTAGATTTTGATTTCGGTTTGCGCGCCCAAGCTCAACCTAGTGTTTGAGCTTGGGCTACATCGAGGCATGGTGGGGTGTGGCGCGAGCCTGCCCCATCGATGTTTTTGAGTACCTCGACTATCGAGCGTTCCTCCGCGACTACTACGTCGCGAAGAAAGGCGAAGGCAAAGGCTTCTCGTACCGCGCGTTCAGCATGCGTGCAGGTGTGCGCTCACCCAACCACCTGAAGCGCGTGACGGATGGCTCGCGCAACCTGTCTCCCGAAACAGCGGTGCGGTACGCGCAAGCGCTCGGACTCGAAGGTGACGAGGCGAGTTACTTTCTCGATCTCGTGGTGTTCACCCAAGCGCGAACTCCTACCGAACGCAGTGCAGCGTACGAGAAGATGAAGACCTTTCGACGATACCGGAAGGCCCACAAGCTCGACATCGCTCAAGCTGCGTTTCACTCGACTTGGTATCTCCCCGCCATCTATGAGCTTGTGTTGCGGAGTGACTTCTCCGAAGAGCCGAGCTGGATCGCGAAACACTTGGTTCCAAGCATCACCCCGACGCAAGCGCGCCGCGGCGTCGAGACTTTGGTGGACCTCGGGTTGTTGATTCGCAAGGACGGCCGGCTCGTGCAGTCGGGCCGAGTGATGACGACAGGCGACGAAACGCGCGGTGTGCACGTCGTGAGCTACCACCGCGCGATGATGCGACGTGCAGCGGAGTCGATCGACATCATCGAAGCTGCCGAACGCGATATCTCGTCGTTGACGTTTTGCGTCGGTGAAGAAGGCCTACACGTGCTCAAAGCGCGCATTCAGCAGTTTCGCAAAGAGCTGATCGCCATGGCTGTTGAGATGGATCAGGGCGAGCAGGTTGTGCAGCTCAACATGCAGCTCTTTCCCCTATCGACGTCGGCGAAAACACCCAAGAAGAAGAAGAAAAAGAAATGACGTTTCGAACCCTTCTCATCGCGTTGTTGTGTGGCTGTGGCGGTCAGACCGTGGTCGAAACCGGTAATCCGAGCGCCGCGTTGGTCGCCTACTCGCGACACGAGGCGGTGAGCTTCGACAACACAGGAGAGCTGCAGGTCGAGGAAGCCTGGGTTTCGTTGTCCGAGATCCGAGTTCTTCCCGAAGGGTCGTGCAGTGATCCCGACTCCGTCACCGCGCAAGTTCCGGGTCCGCTTGCAGTCAACCTGCTGGATGCCGAGCGTGTCGACTTGCCCTTCGAAGCCGATGAGCGGTTTTGTGGATTGCAGGTGAACGGTCCTGCAACGAGTCAACCCAGCGATGCGCCACCCGAACTTGCATCGGCGAACTTTGTGGTGATCGGTCGCCGCACTTCTGATGGAGCGCCTGTTCGTATTGCTCGCAACATCGAGAGCTCAACGCTGTTGCAGATCGAAGACCCCGGTACCGAGTTCACCCTCACAGGAGCGCACCTGCTGGCGTGGGATCTGGGTTCGATTCTGCAGCTCGATATCGAGATCGCCGTTCCGAACAGCGATGGAGTCATCGAGGTCAACGTTGCCTCGAACATGGAGCTACTTGAAGATGTCGCGGGCGGTTCGTTTCTCCCGTTGAACTTCTTTGTCGACCTGGATGCCGATGGGGTCGCGGACGACGAAGACGTGGATCGTGCCCCGCTCGCGAAAACGTTCTAGAAATCGCTTCTGCGTATCCTGAGAGGATACGTTTTTCGCCCTGCAACTATGGGCAATTCTCACGCAGACACGTAGCGTGAGCACGTGGTCAAAGCACTCCCATTCTTCTGTGTGCTCCTCGCGTGTTCGGGCGTTATCGGCGACCCGAACGCCGAACGCAATGAGCCCAATGCACCTGGGCCTGGTGTCGACCGTCCTGAGATCAGCGAGATCGATGAGCCAGCTGTGGCGATGTTCAGCGCACCGCGACGGTTGACTCCGACCCAGTACGCGTACGCGGTGCGCGATCTCTTTGCAGGGCAGATCGACCCTGGTGTGTTCAACGTCATCAACGTCGGCTTAGCGGAGTCGGGGTACTCGACTGACCCTGGTGCGAACGAAGCGAACGAAGCAAGCGTTCGGCAGCTCTTCGAAGCGGCAGAGGACGCTGCACAACAGAGCATCGAACGAATGGAGACGATCCTTCCTTGTGCTGGCGATGCACCAGGTGCTGCGTGCGTGGATGAGTTCATCGACCGGTACGTGGCTCGTGCTTACCGTCGCCCACTGACGTCCGAAGAGCGAACGGAATACCAAGACCGGTATACCGCGGCACGCGCAGCAGACTTCAGCGACGTCGAGTCCATCGCCGTGTTGGTTGTGATGATGCTGCAGTCGGCACCCTTCCTTTACGTGACCGAAGGTGTCGCCGAACCTCGCGACGGCCGAATCCCGCTGAACTCGTTTGAGATCGCGACGCGACTTTCAATGACGTTCTCGGACTCGATTCCAGACGACGAACTCTGGCAAGCCGCTGTGGACGATCGACTGCACGACAGGGCCGAAATCGCGCGTCATGCTCGCCGACTGCTCTTGGCAGAGGACCAACGTTTCGCGCGGCGTTTTCTCGTGGAGTGGCTGCACCTGGAACATGGCGAGTTGAGCAAAGACGCGGCCACGTTTCCGGGGTTCAATCAGGAGCTCGCACGTTCGTTTTTTGAAGAGCTGGAGCGCGCGTTCGACCAGGCACTTCGTAGCGATGCGACCCTCGGTGAGTTCCTGACAATGTCCGCGGTTCCGATGAACGCTGCATTGGCCGAGCACTACGGCGTTGCGCACGACGGTTCGGCAGAGTGGGTCAATGTCGCGTTGCCCCCCGAGTACCAATCGTTGTTGGCGCGCCCTGCGTTCACGGCAAGCCACGCGTCGATTCGCGACACATCGTTCGTGCATCGTGGCCTGACGGTCATGACGCAGATCTTGTGCGCCAACCCTGGTGCGCCGCCACCCAACGCCGACATGCTCGAGCCCGAGTATCCCGACATGGCGAGCGCGCGCGAGCGTTCGGAGATCTTGCAGGCGTCGAGTGGGATTTGTGCGGGATGCCACCGACAGATCGACAACATCGGTCTCGCTCTCGAGAACTACGATGCGATTGGTCAGTGGCGTGATCTCACGCCGGAATACGAGGGGTCGCAAAGCATCGATGACTCGGGTCGAATCGATGCGTCAGGCGCGTTGGAATCGACCGACGTGGCGGGCGAATCCTTCGAAGGTGCCGCAGGTTTGGCCGAGCTGCTCGCAACCAGCGAAGACGTCAAGACCTGCGTGGCGGAGCACTGGTTCCGGTACGCGACGCATCGCGGAGCTGTCGCTGAACTGGATTGGCAGTTGATTGCAGAAATGCGTCGCGAGTTCGTTTCAGAGTCGGAGTCGATCACGTCGCTGTTGATCGCGATTACGCAGTCCGACGCATTTCAGTATCGCGCGCTGCCGGAGGTGTCGGAATGATCTCGCGTCGCAACCTCTTGCGAAACCTGGGCTTGGGTTCGCTTGCGCTGCCTTTTCTGCCCTCGATGCGTTCGCACGCTCAGCCCTCGGCTCGCCCGCTTCGACTGGTTGTCGTCTATCACACCATCGGAACCTTGGTGGACCGTTGGACGCCGGGCGGAACCGGCAGTGGCTACACGATGAGCGATCTGCTGCGGCCGCTCGAAGCGCATCGTGACGACATGCTGGTGTTGTCGGGAATCGAGAACCGTTTGGTGAACCGGCTAACTTCCGGCGAGATCGGTCACGCGGAAGCAGCGCGCATGCTCTTTACGGGAGCACCGCTGGAGGGACAGATCGTTGACGGTGTTCCGGTGCGCTTGGAAGATGCAGACTTTCGCTCGCCAATTGGCGCGTCGATCGATCAGATCGTGGCGGACCGGATTGCAGCGCCTGCGGGTGAAGGTGTTCGCTCGGTGCATCTCTCCGTGGGTGGAAGTTATCCCGGTGAATACTCGGCGTTTTGGCGTGATCGAGGCGATCGCGTCGAGTGGATCGCCAACGATCCGGATCCCAACGATGTGGTGTCGCGTTTCTTTTCCGGGGTGATGCCGGACGAGCCACGTCCGCTGACGTTTCAGGAACGGTTGCGTTCGAGCGACGTGTTGGCCGGCGTCCAGCAAACCTACTCGCGTTTGGGTCAGTCGCTTCCAGTGGATGATCGCAACACGCTCGAAGCGCATAGCCGGCTGCTGGATGAGCTTCGTGAGAACCTCAGCGTCGGGGTCGACATTGGCGGTGCGTGTCAGATTCCTTCGCTGTCCACACCGGGCGGTGAGTACTGGTTTGACCGTGTCGAGAACGCGCTGGCTTCAGCCAACGCGCAGACGGACATCATCCCGCTCCTATTGGCGTGTGACCTGACACGCGTTGTCACGCTGCAGTTCACGCACAGTCACGGTCAACGCTTCTTGGACATTCCCGACTACACCGTGCCGGGTTTTGGATACAGCGACTGGCACGCGATGGTGCATAACGATGATGGTGCGTCGCTGGGTGACTCGCTGTACTTGGGTTACGAGTGGTACTCGCATCGCATGGAACGGCTGATCAGCCGGCTCAAGTCCATTCCGGAAGGTGATGGGACGTTGCTGGACAACACCATCGTGCTTTGGATGAGCGAGTTTGGTGATGGTGGCGGTCACGACGTGCGGGACTTGCCGGTTGTGCTCTTTGGTGGACCGATCCGAAAGGGCGAGCATCTCGACATGCGCGGTCGAACCAATCAGGAGCTGATGATCGGATTGGCGGAGCGCTTTGGGCTTTCGCTTCCGACGGTGGGAATGGGCGAGTTCGGCGGGGAGTCGTTTGTGGAGAATCCGATCTCGCTTACGTAACGGACGCTCTTCGCTTCGGCGCTACACCGTGTCGCTTCATTCGCCGGTACAACGTCGCGCGCGACATGCCTAGATGATCCGCCGCGTCGATCACGCGCCAATCGAAACGCCGCAACGCGTCGAGCAAACGATCCTTCTCGTGCTGGTCCGCTGCATCGGCCTTTGACGGCGCTTCAGGCAACTGAAGATGCTCAGGCTCGATCGTGTGACCGGCCGCGAGCACAACTGCAGTGGCTAACACGTTCGCGAGTTGTCGAACGTTGCCGGGCCACGGGTACGCCAAGATCCACTGCATGGCTTGCGCGGTGAGTTGTGCATCGGGTGTCTGCCTTTGCAGCAGTCGCTCACACAGTTCGGGTAGGTCGTCGATACGCTCGCGTAGAGGCGGTAGGTCCACGCGCACGACGCCCACGCGGTAAAAGAGATCCTGCCGAAAACGGCCGGCAGCAACTTCGCGTTCAAGATCCCGATTGGTTGCACACACAAGCCGAAAATCGATCTTCCGAGTTTCGCGTCCACCCACAGGCCGCACTTCGCGTGCTTCCAAAACGCGCAGCAGTTTCGCCTGCGTGGTCAGCGGAATCTCACCCAGCTCATCGAGGAAGAGCGTGCCTCCATCCGCAGCAACCATCAGCCCTTCGCGATCCTGTGTCGCTCCAGTGAACGCCCCGCGCACGTGTCCAAAGAGCTCTGACTCCAGGAGTGTCTCGGGCAGCGCGGCACAGTTGATGGCCACGAAGGGACCGTCCTTACGTGGTCCCTGCGTATGCACAGCACGCGCGACCAGCTCTTTACCGGTGCCGCTTTCACCCTGCACCAAGATCGCCAGTTGCGAGTCGATCACGCGATCCAGCGTATCCAGCACGCGTCGCATCGCATCGCTTCGACCGATAAGCTGTCCGTAGTCAAACCGACGCTGCGCGCTCGCGCGATGACTACGCACTTCGGCCATCAGGGTCTCGATCCGCGCAGCCTGCCCCCGACTCAGCGCTTCGACTCGCTCGCGTTGTTGCTCGAGTTCTTGAGTTCGAGCGCGCAGCGTCGCCAGCAACTCCGCATTGCGAAGTGCGATCGCAAGTTGGTCTGCAACGGCAGTGAGCAGTTCCACGTCCTCTTCGCTGAACCGGCCACGGCGAAACCGGTTGTCGAGGTAAAGCGCTCCCCGCACCCCGTCTGGCGAAGGAATCGGTACCGCGAGCACCGAACGTAGTTTCATCGCATGCACCGACACGTGGTCGCGAAAACGTGCGTCGTCTCGTGCGTCCACGGTCAGCACGGGTTCGCCCGTTTCGAGGACCTGCTCTGCAAGGTTCCACGACAGTTTGGTGTGCGAACGTCCGATGCGTTCACGATCGAGGTTGCGGGCCACTTGAACGCGCGTCTCGTCGCCTTCTCGAAGGACGAGAAAGCCACGCTCCGCTCCCGTGAGTTCAATTGCAGCGTCCATCGCCATGTGCAGCACCTCGCCGGTGTCGAGCGACGAGCTGAGTTTGTTGTTGATCGCAAGTAGACGCTGCAGCTTCCCGCGATCGGCACTCGAAGCGGTGGTGGTCGGAGTTAGCGCGGAGCGCCGCGGGTGTTGCCAGAACACTTCACGCAGTTCATCGGGCAAGCCATCGGCGATCTCCATCCACGCCCGACGTGCTTCTCCCGCGCTGACTTCCGCGGCACGCGTCTCGCCGCGTTCGCGCTGCAGCCGTGCAAGCATTCCGCATGCTTCTGCGTACGCGTCGCGTCGGTCGCGAATGCTCTCAATCACGGGACGCAGCCCATCGACGTCGTTTCGCAACCACGCGAGGAGTAACTCCACGCGCGCACGAACATCTTCAAAGCGAGAAGCGTCTAGCGACTCGAGGAGAGCTTGGGCTTCTTCGCGATGTCCGGCGGTGATGCGGGTTTCGGCGATGCCGACGTCGACTTCCAGCAACTCGCGCTCCGCACCGGCTTCGAGGAACGTCGAACGAGCGTCTTTGTACAGTGCCAACGCCGATTCCGGCGACGTGTCACGGACCAATTCGGCTCGGACGGTTTTCGTCGCTGCTTGCAACGTCGCCCCTGGGTTGTGACCCACGAGCTCGTCGGCCCAGTGCTGCGCTCGCGCGCGCGCACCGATGTCTGCATACAGTTTCGCCAAGTTGAATGAGAGGGTGGCGAGCGCGGTGGCTTGGCCAAGCAAGCGTGCTCCATCCAATCCGCGTTGATAGAGGTTGAGCGCGCGACCCCAATCACCACGATGGTGGTGAATGCTGCCGGAATTGATCGCTGCCGGGGCCAGTTGGTCGTCGAGTTCGTGCGTCTCGGCGATTTCCAGCGCTTCGGCGTAGAGTTCCGCTGCACGCTGCATGTCCCCGCGACGCCACCGTTCGATGGCCAAGTAGCTGGTGACGCGCACGCGTGCGCGTGGTGCTCCCGCATGCTCAAGCGCGGCGCGGAGACTCGTCTCCGCACGTTCGTGGTCGCCCAGGTAGCTCGCTGCAACACCCACGTCTTCGAGCAACAACGCGCGCAGCTTGCTGTCGGATGTGCCGTGCAACGCGTTCTCGGCAAGGGTGAGGGCTTGGCTGTACTGACCAAGCTTGATGTGAATGCGCGCAAGCAAGTCGGCTGCGTCGGCAGACTTGTTTCCACGCAGCGCGCTGCGAGCATCGTCCAGGCGCTCCAGTCGCAACAGACACGCGCCGAGTCGCACACTTTCGCCGGCTTCGCGATACAACTCTGCGGCGCGAACCGAGTCCCCGAGCGCCTCAAAGAGCCTCGCCCCATGCGCCGATTCACCAATCGAAACAAGGGCTTCGGCGGCTTCGCGGTCAAAGGGAGTTCCACGCGCTTCAACGCGCGAACCGAGTTTCTGAGCTGCGTTCGTGTCCCCTGCAGCGACGTGGCACACGATTGCTTCGGCGACGTGCGTTGACGGAATGCGCTTCGCCAACGCACGAAGCTCGCGTTTGGTGGCGTGCTGAAGAAGCGCGTCACGCTCGATCGGACGCGCCAGTGCGACGCGATCGCGATGACGCACAATCAACCCTGCGCCGATCAAGACACCGAGGTGTTCTGCATAAGGATCGAGCCAATGCGTGGGCAAGTGTCCAAGCGCTGCGATGACTCCCAACACGCGTCGCACCGGTAGGGGGAGAGCCGCCACGCGCGCCTCTCGCACTTCGTCGAGCGACTCTCCTTCAAGCGAACCACCAAGGACGGCACGAACTTCACGTGGATACCCGCCGCTCAGTCGAAGCACAGCGGCAGCGCGTTCCCCGACCCACGTCCGCAGATCGTCGATGCCCAGCGGCCCAATCGGAATGATGTGATCGGCCTGTTGAGCACTTCGCCCCACCAGGACCAACATCAAGGGGCCACGTGCAGGCAAAATACGCTGCAGTGCACGAAGTGCGTCGCGCTCCTCTTGGCTTCGCAGTGCGACGTCGTCGACAAGCCATACCGTTGGTTCAAGCGATGCGATGCGACGCGCCCAATCACGTCGCACACCCAACGTTTCGCCGAGAGTCAGACGGATGTCCCGGAGTTCCTGCGCGTTGACCCGAAGTTGGGCGCGCCACTTGAATTCACGCAAGAGACGACTGCGTCCCGCTCCTGAATCGCCTTCAACCCCGATCACACGCGGACCACTCTGCCCACGTGCAAGCAGGTCGAGTTTGGTTTCGAAGTCCGACAAGGCATCGTCGCGTCCGAGCAAGCGCGGTGCATCGAACGACACGAGCCGAATGTGATCGACCTTGAGCAGTTCCAGAGCCTCACGTGCGCTTGGCCGGTCACTTGGTTCCGCGGCACGCATGCGCTGGGCAAGACGTTCCATTGTTCGCGGCAAACCACGCACCGACTGCAGCAGACACCCGAGTGAAAACATGTCCGCGCGTCCATCGGCGGTGCTGGCGCTCTTAACTTCGGGCGCCATGAACGCGAGCGTGCCTGAGATGGTCGCACTGGCTTTGCCTGTCGGTGCTGCGCAACCGAGATCGATCAAGACCGCGTCGCCATTCGACACCATCACGTTGTCGGCTTTGACATCTCCGTGGCGAATGCCGTGGTCGTGCAAGAACGCGAGCGCACGCAAGAGGCCGATGACGATCTCGCGGTCTTTGCGCCAGCTTGTCGGTGACCACACCGCACCCTCGATGCGTTCCGCTGTGTAGAAGGTTCGTGCGCCAACCGTCTCGTAGTCGAGAACCCGCAACACGTTCGGATGCACCAACCCTGCGAGTTGCGAGAACTCGTCGCGTAAGAGTTCGCGTGGAAGCGAGGGGTCTAAGAGTTTGAGCGCGACTTCGTGGTCACCGTCACGCGCAAGCCACGTGCTCGAGCTTCCACCTGAGCCCAAGGGTTCAACCAAGTCGTAGCGGCCAACTCTCACGTCTCAATCTCTGAGACGAATGATACGAAATGAGACAAGTGTTGCCATCGATTCTCGAGATCGTTGGCGTTTTTGCGTGGCACGCTGGTTGCTCTGTAGTTTCCCGTGCTTCGACTTGTACTCACTTTGGCGCTTCTCGGTTGTGCGGTTAGTCCGCAGCCGACGCCTCCGAACTTGGATCCGCAACGGATCACGGGCTCGGGCGGACCCGAAGCTGTGGCACAGCCCACGGTCAACGGCGCAGTGGGTGCAGTGGACCCGGCTGAAGGCGCTGTGGTGTTGACCAACTTGGATCGCGACGTTCCGCCGGTGGCGGAGCCTGTGCGAGCGGACGGGAGCTTCACTGTGACGGTCGGTGGTGCGTTCTCCGACGAGCTGCGTGTGCAGGTTCGTACTGGTGACTCGCGATCGGAGCCCCTCGACATCGTATCGGTCGATGGTTCGTTCTACATGGAGGCAGAGCGTCCGCTTGCGGGCTGCTTCACCGCAGACCCTGCGTCCGAACTCGACTTCGGAGTCGTTCGCGGATCGGAACGACGCGTGGTCGAACTGCGTAACGACTGTCCGGATCGCGTGGAGTTTGAAGCGCGCTTCCGAATGGGGTCGACCGCGTTCACGCTCGAAGGCATGCCCAGCGGTTTGGACTCGGGGGAGCGAGCTGAGGTGACCGTGGTCGCCAACGCACCCACCGGTGCCATCGATGAAGAAACACTTCTGATCGAGGTCAGTGCGCCCATGCGAGACCGGCGCGCCATCACACTTTTTGTCCAGCGGTCCTCGGACTGAAGGACCCACAGAACAGAAATTTCAACGACCCGTGGAGGTCGTGAGGGTGATTTGCGCCCTGAGGAGGAGAAATGGCTCGGTTCAGTAGCTTGTGTATTGTCGCGGTGATGTTGGGAGGGTGTTTCGACGACACCACCGCCCCCGTCACCTACACCAAAGACGAAGCGCGACGACTCGGTGGCGTCAGTCCCGATGGTGGCGACATCTGCGCTGCACAGGACTGGTACGGCGACGGAGTCTGCGATGCGTTCTGCGTTGAACTCGACGAAGACGACTGCGCGATGTGCCCGAACCCGGACGACCCCACGGTCCACTACGTCTCGACCGATGCAGACGAGTGCGCGTTGATCTCGTTCGTGTGTCCCGCCGGAACAACTCCGTTTGATGGAGTCCCCGCAGACTGCGGATGCGGTTGTGAAGGCACGATCACGCCGGGCTGCGAGGCCATGGACGTGAACATGGTGGGCGGCTGCGAACCTGCACCGCGCTACTGGTGGGACGGCATGAACTGCGTTGGTGACTCGGGCTGCAGTTGTGAAGGCGCGGACTGCGACCGCACGTACAACGACGCAGCATCGTGCGAAGCCGACCACGCGGAGTGCTTTGGCGACCCCGGTCCCTGCGAGGCACAAGACGCGCGTGGTGAAGGCGCGTGCGAAGCCATCATCGGCATTGTCTGGGACGGCGGCGACTGCGTGGCGATCAGTGGCTGCTCGTGCACTGGAAGCGACTGCGACGAGACCTACGAAACCTACGAGGCGTGCTTCGAAGATCGTGCGAGCTGCTTCGAGTGCGACCCTGCACCCGGCGACCCTGGTGTTGAGTTCGTCGGTCGTAGCGTGGCCGAGTGCGCAGCGATTGCCGTCGCGTGTGCACCGGGAACCGAGTACTTCGAAAACGAGTGCGGCTGCGGTTGCGAACCCAGCGACGACCCCGGTCCGACGTGCGACGCACAAGACATCCGCGCGGAGGGACCCTGCACCGCGATCATTGGCGTCGCCTGGAACGGTGAAGCGTGCGTGGCTCTGAGCGGTTGCTCCTGTGTCGGCGAAGACTGCGACGACATCTACGAAGACATGGCTTCGTGCCAGGCCGACCACGCCGAGTGCTTGTCCTGCGACCCTGCGCCCGGCGATCCTGGCGTCGAGTTTGTGGGCAACAGCCCGGCCGAGTGCGCCGTGATTCTCTTTGGCTGCGAAGAGGGGACCGAGTACTTCGCCAACGAGTGCGGTTGCGGCTGCCGAACGGTGGAGATGCTCGATAGCTGCGACGCACAAGACGCTCGCGCAGTCGGTGGCTGTGAGCCCGCTCCCTTTTACGTCTGGAACGGAAGCACGTGCACGCCACAAACCGGATGCAGCTGCGAGGGCGCAGACTGTGACTCGGTGTACCCCGACGAAGAACGTTGTCTAGAAGCACACCGAAGCTGCTTCTGACTCCGGAACACTCCTAACATCCACACATCAGGCGCCCCTCTTCGGAGGGGCGTCGCCTATTCCGTCTTCTGGTTTGCCGCGTGCCCAACTCCACGCCAGCCCGGCAAGCGCGACTGCAGTGGCGACGCCATACGCATCGACCGCGTACGCAGGCACGTAGTGCATGAACACAGCGGTCAAGAGCGCCACGAAAGCCACCAACACCATGCTGCGATCGAAGACAACACTCGCGCCGAGCCAGAACGCTGTGAGCATGAGCTGCACGAAGAGGAGTGACGTCGCGAGATCGAAATCTGTGAGCCACGCGTAGAGCAGCATCAAGAGCGTGCCCACTTCGTTGGTCATTCCAATTTCAATCACACGACGCGCTACCCGGTTTGGCGACCAGACATCGGGTCGAACGCGGAGGGCGACGATCGTGATGACGATGTGGCCCGCAAACACAGCGGCCAGGTGGCCCGCGTGGATCCAGCCCGCGCGCGTGGCTTCGCCCAGCCCCCAGAACACCAGCGCCCACAAAGGCGCCTGGAGCAGGAGGGTGCGCACTTTGAACTCAAGCGCAACGTTCGGGTCCGCGTCGTGTTCGAGCTGCTTCAGTTTGGCGAGCCGCTCCGCCTTCTCGGTGGCAAGCGTTCTTGCTTCGTCCAGGCGAAGCGCCAAGTCATCACGACCGGGAAGACCCACGAGATGTGCTGCTGCCGCATCGAGCGCGCCTTGTTCCAGGTCATGCTCAAACCAAACTTCCAGCAGACGATCACGTGCTTCGCGTGCGCGTTCGTTGTCGGGCCAGGCATCAAGTGCGCTCGAGAGCGCGACGCTGGCGGTTGCGGCGAGCGAGGCAAACGCTTCGGAGTCATGCGCGGAGCGACCCGCGAGCGCTTCGAGTGCCGCTTCAGCAGTTGCGACATGCTCAGCTGAGCGAACTCGACGTTCCAAGGCGTCGATGAACGCCGGCATGTCGGCGAAACGTTCTTCCGGATTCGCGGAGAGACCTCGTCGAACGACCGAGTCGAGCCAGTCGGGCACAGCGTCTTGTGTGGACTGTACCTCGCTGCGGGTGACCGCTTGGACCAACGCGACTTCGGACGATGCTTGAAACGGACGTTGGCCGTGCAGCGCTTCAAAGAAGGTGACGCAGAACCCAAACTGGTCGCTGCGTGCGTCGATCGTTCCGCCCTTCCATTGCTCGGGAGACATGTATGCCGGACTCCCGACGGCGGCTCCGGTTCGGGTGAGCGTGGTTGGCGCGGCAGAGCCTGGTTTGGCTTGGTTGGATGCACCGGCAGGTTGAACCAAACCAAAGTCGCCCACGCGAACGCGTGCTTCGTGGTCGATCAGCACGTTGGCTGGTTTGATGTCGCGGTGGACCAACCCGTGTTCGTGCGCTGCGGCGAGTCCTTTCGCCGCCGCACTCATCACTGCAACGACCTCTTCCCAGCCTCGCGACTCTTCGGCGAGCCAGGCACGCAGGTCGCGACCTTGGACGTACTCCATTGCGAGGAAGAGTTCGTTGTCGTGCGTTCCGATCTCGAAGACCTGCAACACGTTTGGGTGCGAGAGACTGGCGAGCGCGCGACCCTCACGGACGAAGCGTTCACGCCATCCATCGCGGTTGCCGGTTTGACGTAGAAGTTTGATCGCGACGCGTCGGTCTAGCTCGGGGTCGCGCGCCAAGTAGACGTGGCTGCTTGCGCCGCTGCCGATAAGTTCGAGAACTTCGTAGCGTCCGAGGCGTGTTGGTTCGTCAGCGTCGAACAGACGCGCTTTGAGCCGATCGCGAATACGCCGCTGCTCAAAATCAACGTGGAAGAACTCGTCTTCCTGCCCCACGGGTGAATGATCGTCAGTGGGAACGAGCTTCGCAATCGGGTTTAAACCGACTTCGAAAAATTGATCGGTATCCCCGCCCAACCTTCCGTACTCCCAAGCTTCCAAGCTTCCGGATCCGCGAAGCGGAATGCTGCCCACCTCATACAGCTTCGCGGACTATCACATGGCTAGCGGGTGTATTGCGCAGCTTGCGTCTCGAACAGCGCTGCGTAGCGCTCACCCGCATCCACGAGTTCTTCGTGCGTTCCACGTTCCGCCACACGACCCTCATGCAACACCAGGATTTCATCTGCCGCACGAAGCGTCGAAAGCCGGTGTGCAACCACGATCGTCATCGTCGCTTCCCGCTCAAAGATCTTCTCAAACACGGCAGCTTCAGCGTGTGCATCGAGCGCCGCCGTCGGTTCATCAAACACGCGCAGATCCGCACCCTCCCGAAAGAACACGCGTGCGAGCGCAAGCTTCTGCCACTGTCCGCCGCTGAGGTCGACACCGCCGGGAAAACCGCGACCCAGACGTTGAGCTTGGCCGGCTTCCAACGACGCCATCACGCTCCGAGCTTGTGCGGCATCGAGTGCGGCATCGATCTCTCCGTCGTTTCCGAGAGTGATGTTCTCTTCGAACGTCAGCTTGAACCGCGCAAAGTCCTGAAACATCGCTGCCGTGCGTTGCCACAGCGCAGCGCGATTCCACTGTCGCAGATCCAGACCATCGAGCGTGATCCGCCCGTGCTCAATGTCGTACAAGCGCGTGATCAACTTGATCAGCGTGCTCTTGCCCGAACCATTCTCACCGACGATGCCGAGAACTTCGCCGGGTCCTACCGAAAACGACACGTCGCGAAGCGCAGGTTGTGCTGCACCCGGATACGTGAAGCTGACGTTCTCGAAGACGATCCCGGACCCTGGGGTCGGACCGCTCGTCAGACCTTCTTGAGGATTGGGCACGCTGCGATCGAGAAACGCGAAGAGCTCGTTCATGTAGAGCTCGTCCTGCGCCATGCGACTCACGCTGATGAGACTGGATGCCGCCGCGTTCTGACACTGCCGCAGGAGCACCAGCGCCATGGTCATTTCGCCCAAGCTGATGTGACGCAGAATCGCGCTGTACACGACCGCGAAGTACGCACCGTAAAACACCAGCGTTCCGAAGATGCCGGTGACAATCACGGCCCGCGCGCCTTTGACCTGCACGTCTGCGCGCTCATCGAAGAGCTTACCGGCACGTTCGTCAAAACGATGCAGCAAGGGCGCACTCAGTCGAAGCAGGCGCGCTTCTTTCGCGTAGTCTTCGCGCGACAACACGTTCTCGAGGTAGCCGAGTTCACGCCGTGAGGCTGTCCGCGAGTGTTCGATGGCGTACTGCCGCTTGACCCATCGGATCTCGGCCAGAAATCCCGGCACACTCGCCAGAAGAACAGCTACCATCGCAGCGGGATGCACGTCGAAGAGCAGCGCTACGGCAACCGCTGTGGCGAGAACGCTCTGCACAAGAGTTCCGACGTGATCGAGGTACGCAATCGGTCGACTGCCCGCTTGTTTCCGCGCACGAACCAGTTGGTCTTGGACGGTGGGCGATTCGAGGTCGGCGAGTTCCAACGCCACCGCCTTGCGGGCAATGCGCGCTCGAATCATGTCGCCGAGCTTGAGCCCCAACATGGTGCGCACCACCGCTCCACCCCGACGTGAAGCCAAGAGTGCAACCATGATGACGGCTTCTGCGACGAGGAGCCCAACCGCGATCGACGTCGCGTCCACTCCGCCATCGACCACAGTGTCGACCAAACGTTTGCCGATCCAAGCCGCGGCGGCGGGCAACACACCCACCAAGATCGTGACGAGCACAAAGAGTTGCACCCAACCAGGCGCGGACTGTCGCGCCAGCCGCATCACGCGCAGAGCACTGCGTCGGACTGCGGCGATCTTGTTCACTGCGCCGCCATCGAGGCAGACAAGCCGCCTCCCTTGTGCGGGAAGGGCTCCATTGGAACGGGAACGTCGAGAAAGTCACACAGCGGTTCCCAGCCGGCACCACGCGTCAGCGGGTAGACCAAGAGCTTGTCGGGGCGGTCTGCAAAGTACTCGCGGATCGGCGCTTCGTGTTCGCGATGCACCTTGAGGAAGTGCTCGCGATCAAACTCCAGCATGCCGTACACCGCTTTGCGCAGCAGTCGACGCACCTCCAGCTGTTGAGGTGTCTTGCGCGGGTCGCCGAACGCAGGTCGGTTGGTCCAGTGGTTTGTTGCACTGCGAATCCAGCCTTCGGTGTCGCGAGACGTCAGGATGAATTTCGCGTCGGGATACTGCTGGTCGAGTTCGCGAAAGAACGGAATCGTCGTGATGTCGGTCAACCCGTCGTAGTGCTCGAGCAGGGCAAACCGGCCATCCCCGCGCCTCATGTCCGCCAACGACTGCGGATCGGTCGGGTAGTGCACCGTGTCCCAGCCCAGCACGTGCAGCGCGGTGGTGAGACTACGCGTTCCTGTACGTGAGAGGCCCAGTCCAAACACTTTGCGTCGCTTTGGAGGTGCGGCGGGAAAGTCGGTGATCGGCGGAAGCGGAGCCAACTGCGCGTTCGCCAGTTCTGTGCGCGCGGTTTCCGGGAGCGCGGCGATGTAGTCGGCAACTACCGAAGGCTGAGCGTCGTGCGGCACTTCACGGCGGGCATGTCGAATTGCCATGCGTGCAACTTCGAAATCGTCGCTGTCGCCCCAACCGCGCATCGCACCTTCGAGCCGAGGACGTTGTTTGTCGGTACGACTACGCAGCTCTCGAAGCGCGTACTTCTCAAAGATGGACTCGTACGACTGATGGAAGTCGTGAAGGATGTGAAATCCCTTAAACGACTTCTTCCAACCGACCATCGTGCGCATCGCCATGTTGCGAACACGGGACTCGGGGCGAAGTACGTACCGGAGATCGTCTGGGTTGGGCTGTACCTCTTGCATGGCGCGAACCAAATCGATGCGGGTGATGTGCACGCCACAGTGGATGCGACCGCGAAATCGATCTTGAACGTAGCAGTCCACGTACGGACGATCGTTGGCTTCGATGAAGGGCCGCATGCCCTCCAAAATCAAACAGTCCGCATCGACATAGACCACCACATCGCAGTCATGCTGAATCGCGAGCTGTTGTCGCACAGCTTCCGTGAAGGGCTTCACGTTCTCGATGACGTGCGTGCGTTGCGGTTGGATGTGTTCGATCGCGAGCTTGAGTGAAGCCTCGCTGGTTCGCTCTCCCACCGTTCGAAAGACAAGCTCGACGCGCTTCATGCCACCGTCCTCGTTGCGGGCTCGACGGGCCAGGCCAGTTCAGCGTTACAGGCGCCGGCGATCTCTTCGAACATACGCAAGGCCTTTACCGGTAATTCATCGACCCAACGCAGATCCAACACGATTCCTTCGGGGTGGTCGCCGTAGTACCCACGCGTTCGATCGCTCAACTTCACGAACGTCTCATCGAGTCGTCGCCCCACCTGCCACTGCGTGCCGTTGTTGCCACCCAACACGTGGTGCTCGTGTGATGCAAAATCCAGCATTGCCGGATCGAAAGGCACACCCAGTCGCTGACAGATCAGACGAAGCGTTTTGCTCGGTGCGCTGGCGAGCTCTTCGTAGCGCACTTTTGTCTTGGGCCCGTCGAACGCATCGAAGAGTGCTTGCGTTTGCTCCATCCGCTGCACCCAACTGACGATCAGCGTTTCGAGATCGCGCTCGGGATACTTGCGAACACGACTGTTGATCACCGCGCGTCCGTCGCGTTGCAAAAAGATGAGTGCCGGTTGTCCGCCGTGATTGCGAACCGCGTTGGTCTGTGTGTCGAGCCACGTGAGGTTCTTGGTTGAGTCGATGACAACTTTCGCCCCGGTTCGTTGTGCCAGTTGCTCGTAGAGGTCGGGCGAGGTCGCAACACTGAAGTCGCCCCACACCGGGCAGTCGGGCCCGCACAGCTTGCAGACTCGTTTGTGTTCCGGCTTTCGGTCATCGCCCAAGAATCGGGTCTTGGCCGCCTCACCGGCGTAGAACGATTCGGGGTGACTACCGAGCAGCAGACCCAACAAGGTGGATCCCGAGTGCCCGGCGCCCGCGATGAAGATGGTGGTGTGGTTTGTCCGCATCTCCGGTTGGAAAGACGTTGCCATCGGCCATAACTTCACGCCAGGTCGAAGAAACCTCCGTGCTCCCACTGTACTTCTGACACAGTCCCGAAGCATCGAGGGGATCCCCGCGTTCTCACCCCAAATCTCACCTTCGTTCGCAACACGCTATGACCGAACAGAGCATCCCTGTCGTCGACTTTCGCGCCCTCCAATCCGAGCCTGAGAGGTCGGTCTTTATCCAGCGTTTTGGTGAGTCGTTGGAGCAACTCGGTTTTGTGGCGCTCGAGGGCTACGACATCGATGGCGCACTCTTCGACGACGCGTACGCGGCGTTCCGGGAGTTCTTCGCGCTGTCCGACGAGACCAAGCGGCAGTACGAGGATGCCGAAAGCGGACGTCGTCGTGGGTACACCTCGTTTGGCGTCGAACATGCGAAGGACAACGAGACTCCAGACTTGAAGGAGTTCTTTCACGTCGGTCGTGAACAAGGGAAGTACCCGAACTTGTGGCCGAGCGAGATCGAGCTTCGCGAAACGGCGATGCGTTTGTTCGGCGAACTCGATCGCTGTGCGCACGCGTTGCTGGGCGCACTTGCGGAGTATCTCGGTGAGCCAGCATCCGCGCTACAAGACCTCGCGCAGGACGGCAACGCGGTGCAACGCATCATTCACTACCCGGTGTGTGACGGCTTCGATCAGCCTGGCGCGATGCGTGCGGCGCAGCATGAAGACATCAACCTGATGACCTTGCTTCCACCTGCAGATCAATCGGGGTTGGAGATCCTCACGCGAGAAGGGGAGTGGCTACCGATTGTTGCGGTGCCGGGACAGATCATTGTCGACACGGGTGACATGATGAAGCGCATCACCGCCGATCGGATCCCAGCCACGACCCATCGCGTGGTCAATCCCAGCGGCGAGCCCACACCGCGCTACAGCATGCCTTTCTTTGTGCACCCACGCGTCGATGCGACGCTGGAGATCTTGCCGACTTGTGTTCCGGATGGCGGCGAAGCGAAGTATCCTCCCATTGCGTACGAGGACTTTCTTCTCGAGCGCCTGCGAGACATCGGGTTGACGAAATGACCGAAGAACGCCGCAAAGCGCACCGATTCGCGATCTGGTTCCCCATGAAGCTTTCCAGCGAAGGCGATGTGATCCTCGGCATCACGCGAGATGTGAGCGAAGTGGGCGTGCTGCTGGTTTCAGCCGCCGAACCACAGATCGGATCGCAGGTGGAACTCACGCTTTCGTTTCCCAACGACGATCAAGAAGAGCGTGTTGTGAAAGGGAAGATCGTGCGCGTGAAGGAAAACGAGCAGGATCAAGAAGGGTTGTGGCGCTTTCGTGTCGCGGTGGAGTTCGACGAGCGCATTGACGAGCTCGAACCCTTCCTCGAAGAGCTGTCACGAATCTCACAGCCGCCTCCTGAGCCCTGAACGGTCGTTTGTTCAATGCACGCGTGTCGTGCATGATGAACCGGCGTGGATCGCCTCGAGTCACTTCCACTGATCGTCGACCTGCAACCGGCTGAGTTGCTGGTGCATGATTCTGAGGAGCCGTGTCCGTATCTCGAGGGCAAGACCGCGCGCATGCCTTTGCGCTTGCCGGTGCGCAGCCTGTCGGGATCGGAACTCGACTCGCGTTTGGAGCGCGGCGATCGTCGACACGGTGCGCTCTTCTACCGACCTACGTGCGCGAAGTGTCACGCGTGCGAAGCGATTCGCCTCACCACCGACTTCGAACTCTCACGCAGCCATCGACGCGTGCTCAAACGTGGCGACGAACAACTTCGCATCGAGATGGGACCGCCGCGCGTGTGTGATGAACGCGTTGCGCTCTACGACAAGCATCGGTTTGGGCGAGGGCTCGCGCGCCCCGGGTCACCCTCGATGGACAGTTTGGGGTACCAACGCTTCTTGGTGGACCGACAGTGCGAAGCGTTTGAGATTCGCTACCTGCTCAACGATCGGCTCGTGGGCGTGGCGGTCACCGACAAAGGGGAGCGCGCGCTCTCCGCGGTATACTGCTACTACGATCCCGACTTGAAGAACTTGAGTTTGGGGACGTACTCGATTCTCACTCAACTGCGGTTGTGTCAGGAGTGGGAACTCGACCACCTCTATCTCGGTCTCTACATCGCAGGGTGCGATGCGATGGCGTACAAAGCGCGTTTTCGCCCGCACGAACGGCGAATTGGCGGCCAGTGGACCCGTTTCGAGTAGCCGCGTCTTAGTCGCGACGGCGCATCACCACAAACACGGCGAGCGCGAAGAGGGCGATGCCCGTGGGTGCGCCCGTAGCGCTGCATCCACCACCGCCACCACCTTCGGGTAGAGGCGGAACACAGAGTCGGATGAAGTTGCACGCGCCGCTGCAATCCCCACGGCATTCGCCCACGATCACATCGCGATCGAAGTCGCTCGGGTCTTCACCAGGTCCAAGCATTCCGGCGCAGTTGATCGTGTCGACGCAGTACTCGCGTTCCTCGCACACGAAGTCACCGTCGCAGTCCGTATCGGCGGTGCATCGCACCGGGACGCAATGCGGGCCGCCATGGCATGTGTCGGGCGTCGAACCTTCGGGACACTCCTCGGGTTCAGGCTCCACGACGTCGGCGTATGCCGGCGAAGTCAGGTGGAGTCCAGAGGGAACAGCCGTGATGAACATCGCGAGCAGAATGCTGTTTCGGATCGTGCTTCGGTGACGCATGGCCCGCGGAGAGTAGCACCTAGCGGATGGGCATTGCGGCGGCGTAGTCGCGCATCGCCTCTTGCTCATCGTGTTCGTACACGTAGCCAGTGGCTTTCTGAAATGCCGCGCTGTCGATCACGATCGGATACTTGAGATGGTCCACGGCGCCCTTCGGGAGACGTGGCAACCCGAACCGACCCATCGAGAGGTTCATCAGAGGTTCTGGAACCGGAATTTCCGCGCGACCTGTTTCACGAACGATCACCGAAAGCGGCACAGGTGGCGGGCCGCTGACGTTGAACACCCCGCGCAGGTTCTTTTGCAGCGCCTCGACGATGGCTCGCGCGACATCGTGTTCGTGCATCACATGAAAAAGTGGATCGAACCCCATGATCGTGGGCACTCGAGGTCCACGAAGAAAGCTGGCGAGCGTGCCGTGGCAGTTCGGCCCAAGCGTGTAGCAAATACGCAGAACAGCCGTGTGGATCTTGGGGTAGCGCCACAGGGTGGAACCCGCGAAGAGATCGGCAGCGACCAGGTCTGCGAGTTCGGCGAAGTTATGGATCCCCATCGGGGGCTCGTCTTCGGTGTGATAGAGCGGCGAGTCCGGTTGTGCGCCGTAGTACGTGTGCCGGCCGCAGAAGATCATCTGTTTCACGTCGTAGCGATCGCAGTACTCGACCATTGCCCGAGTGCCGTGAAGGTTGATGCGAAAGCGATCGGCGGAACGCGTCGTGAGATGGGTGACCGTCGCCATGTGCACAACGGCATCCGGGCGGTGCTTTCGAAACACGTCCTCGGCAGGGCGCTTGCGGATGTCCGCTTGGAACATCGTTACGCCTTCGGGGCAGTCGGACCACGGACGACGATCGACGCCGAGAATCTCGTGCCCTGCGTCAGCAAGCTCTCGACCGACAACCCGCCCGAGCTTTCCGGCGACGCCGGTGACCAATACCTTCATCCCAAATCCAGTTCGTCCGGTTGGAGTTGCCCTTCGCGCAGGGCACGGCCTTGTTCGATCAAACTCTTGATGCGTTCGCGAACCGCTTCGACCATGCCGGCGATCGTGTCGTCGTCTTCGCCGCCGGATCCTTCGAAACGAATGGGCGATCCGACCAAGAGTTGAAACGTAGTTCGACGCGGAACGGGCAGGAGGTAGCGCGTGATCGGGATGTAGGGCACCCCGAACATCTTGCCGATCTTTAGGTTCATCACGGTGGGAAACGCATCCCCTCCACCCACAAACGCAAGAGGCACAATCGGTGCGCGCGTTTGCAATGCAAGGCGCACAAACCCCGTTCCAAATCGCACGAGTGTGTCGGAGTCCTTGGCCAACTTGGCGGTGCCGCGATGTCCTTCGGGAAACACCATCAACAGCCGTTCGTCTTCGAGAAGGCGTGCGGCATGTTCGGGCAGGCCCGTGAACTGGCCCACGCGCGACGCCATCTGACCGGCGTCAGGCAGCCGCGCCATGAACCTGTCCACCATGCCTTGAGCAAGACGAGGTGGGTTGAGTTCGAGGAAACAGGTCGCGATGACCATCGCACCGTCGATTGCGATTCCACCCGAGTGGTTCCCAACCAACATCGCGCGCCCCGAAGCGGGAATGTTCTCGACGCCATACGCTTCCACCTTGAAGTACTTCTTGGCGAAGAAGTTCAGCATGGTGAAGAGCTTGCTGAGCTCTCGCTTGTCCACCCCGTAGGGATCGATGCCGTACTGGTTGAAGGGCAGCTCGATGCGCTCGACCCGCGCCGCGATCTCTGGATCCGTGGGCAAAGCCGCCGAAAGCACACCCGACCATAACCCAGAGATCGTTTCTGCGTGTGATGCGTCTTGACCCTCGGAGGTAGAGATGCGTCTTCACGACGGGGTGATTTGCGCCCTTTTGGTGGCCTGCGGCGGGGGCGAGCGGGTCGAAACAACGGTTGCGCGCGAGGTTCGAGAGGCCAGTGCCGAGCCGAGTGGGCCTCCCGATCTCACCCAAGGCGAGGACATCACGGCTGAGCTTCGAGCCAAGCAGTCCGACCGTTTTCGCGGTCCGCCTTCGATTTTTCGTCACATCGAGACAACCGTTGTTGACGCACCCACGCCTGAGCGAACGGAACTTGGTTACCGCGTGCAGTTGCCCAGTGGTGCTCCCGTGATGACGCCGACCGTGTACGGCGACAAGGTTGTCGTCAGTGGCGGCTTTCGAAGTCGCACGATGTACGCGTTCAACACGCATACTGGACAACCGGCGTGGGCGATCGGTCTCGGCGATGATGGTCCGAGCAACGCCGCGTGTGAAGACGATGTGTGCGTGTTCAATACGGAGTCGTGCACGATCTTCGGTGTCGATGCGAACGATGGACGCTTGTTGTGGTCGTGGTACCTCGGCGACCCCTTGATGAGCGCACCGGCGATCGCGAACGGAGTGGTGTATGCCGCGTATCCGGCGACCGGTGGTGGAACCTATCCGCCGGGCGAAGACCGGCCGATTCCCGACGAGATGAGTCACGCACTAGGAGCGTTTGATCTGCGTACAGGGGAGCTGAAGTGGACGCGCTGGTTGGACGCGGAAGTGATCAGTGCGCCGGTTGCGTGGATGGGCAAGGTCTATGCAACGACCTTTGCCGGAACGGTGGTTCGCTTTGATCAGGAGACGGGTGAACTGGAGCAAGCGCGACAGGCGAACGCGACTTCGGCGCCTGCCATGATCGATGGATACGTGGTCGTTTCGAGGCGCTTTGAAGAAGGAACCGGCGAGCAAATGGAGACGCGCGAAAACCTTCTGATGATGAAGGGTTCAGGAAAGCCCGGTGGTGGGGAGAGCGAGAGTCGACCCGCGCCGTACTTGAACCGAGAGTTTCAGGAGTCGACTAGCTACGACTTTGAGTCGGCAGACTTGGACGCTGCCAACGGCTTCGCGGGCGGTGCGCCTGCCGCAGCGAACATGCGTCGCGCGCAGATGTTGGTCGGACGTACAACCGTGCACGGGTTGCAGGAGTACCAAGGCTCGTGGGTGCTTGGAGTGGGTCGTCGAAACATCGCGTTGATGGGAAGTGCGCTGGTCGGTTTTGATCGCGCCAGTGGTCGCGAGATGTGGGCTGTGCCGATGCCCGGGGACTTGACCCAGATTGGCGGAACGTTGGCATCGGCTCCCGCGAGTGCGGGCAACCGCGTGGTGCTTGGAACCGTGTCGGGCGAACTTCTGATCGTGGATCCAGATCGCGGTGAAGTGGATCGTCGAATGACAGTCGGTTCTCCAGTGCGTACCCAACCCGCGGTGCACGAAGGTTGGGTGTACGTCGGAACCACGAACGGCCAACTCGTGGCGGTGAACACCGGCAACCAACGCTTGACCGGTTGGACCACGTGGGCCGGCAATGCCGCGCGCACCGGCCAACCCGAGTAAAATCTGGGGACAGGTACACTGGTGTACCGAGCCTCCGCCGCTTTCGCCTTCTCTAACTGCGTTTCAGCTCACGAAGGCTGGGTAAACTGGTTTACCTGTCCCCAGGGTTTACTCTGAGCGCGTGGAGTTTCCTCAGCTGGTCCACGCTCCAAGTGCTCCGCTCGATCTGAGCGCGATGGACTGGTTCGTGTTGCCACACGCACTGAGCGACTTGGCAGGGCGCGGCCGCGTCAAAGACGCGGTTCCAGACGACGCGGTTCGTCACGACGTCGAGTTCATCTGGGTGCCGGTTTGGCGCGTCGAAGTGTCTGGACACGGAGTGAGTTTCGCCTACAGCGAAGTGGACGTTCGCACAGGTCCCGATGTGGTGATCCAAGGTGGACCGGATCCGGATTGGCCTCCGGGCCGGCCGACCACGAAGCGTCGTCGTCGCATGGGCGCATCGATTCATCACTCGCGCGATACACACTTGGTCTGCGCACGGCTTGGTTTTCCCATTCGGCCCGATATGAAGATCCGACTTGCGGACCTGCAACCGGGTGACGCGCTCGACACACACCACGTCGTCCCCGACTACCCACAGCAGACGATGGAACAGCGCGTGCTCACCGAACAGCGTCCTTTGCTCGGCCAGGCGTACATCGACGACGCGCGTTTGTGCTTCGTTCCCTTGTACGTACAGCGCTATCGCATGCGCGACGATCCCTCGGTCTATTGGGCTGCGGTCGATGGCTTTCGCGGCAAAGTTGTGTCCGCGAACCACCAAACGTTGGGTGACCGGCTCAAGCAGTTCTTCACCTGAACGCAGAGCGCTAGCGCTGAGGTGTCTAGTCCCGTTCGAATTGCAGGCGCAGATCGAACACGCCTTGCCCACCACCTCGCGCAAACGTCGCCGAACGAACATGCCGCAGCACACACTCGGCCAACTCGGCGGTCACGTGGTTGTCCTGGATCTCCGCGTTCTCCAGTCGACCCGCACCGCTCACGCTCACTCGCACTCGCAACAAGCCACTCAGCGTCGCATGCTCGCGAAGTTCGGCGTTGTAACACTGGTTGTAGCGCTCTCTGAGCCGGTCCCAGAGCGCTCGACGCACAGGCCCGACGTGTCGTTGTCCCGACACGCGAGTAATCGCGTTGCCGGATGCGATCACGCTCGGTCCGTGTGCGGCAACCTCGATGCTCGATGAACTCGCTCGCGTCTGAATCGCGTCTGGAGCGTGCGCCAGGTTCGTCGCCCGCAACACGAGTTCACCCGCAGCATCGCTCACCGCACTCACACCTTCGACAGCGAGAGGTGGAGCGATCCACTCCGTGACCAAAGGCTGCGATTCGTGTCCGGACGCGTCGCGTGCCACCACCCGGAAGTGCGTTGAGCCGTCACCACGACCAAGCTCTGCCACGGTCTCGGGTTGGGTGCGTTCTTGTTCGGTGCCGCGGTAGATCACATACGTCACTTCGCTCGCATCCTCCGCGGCGGGCCAACTCAAACGAACTCCGTCGTCGAAATTTTCGAGTGTGATCGACGCGGTCTCATCAAACGTGGGGGGTGTTTCGTCGAGGGTCTGAGCCTGCGCTTGCAACTCACTGGCGTTGCCGCTTGCGTCCCGGGCAACAACGCGCACGGCGAGTTGCTGCGCTTCACTCAGCTCCGAAACGGTGTGTTGCCGCACCTCCGCACCGAGTTCCGCGACACGCTCGTCGTTGACGAACACGTGGTAGCCCACCACCGCCTGGTTGTCGGAAGCCGCTGGCCAGCTCAGCTCTACAGCATCCCTGGACGCGCCGGCTGTGATGGCTGCGCCCTCAGGCCATGTAGGAGCGAGGGAATCGCTGCAGCCCATCGCGCAGAGTGCGAGTGCTAGGCGTGCAACAGAAACGCGGACGCGGTACATAGGAGTCATGAAAAAGCTCGTCTTGCTTGCGTGTGTGATCGGTGTGGTGAGTTGTGGTGATGACGGCGCCGAGTCCCTCGACGTTCAAATCGACACCTTCAATGTTGCGCTTGCTGGCGCATTCATTCCCCATGAACAGGCTAGACGCGCTCCTATCCTCGAGGCCATACGCCAAATGGAGTCCGACATCGTGTGTCTCCAAGAGGTGTGGGAGCAGGCCGACAAAGACATGATCACCGCTGGGGTGTCCGACACCTTCCCCCATGTGGTCTCGTTCACGACCGACTACAGCACGCCCATCGACGACGCGACGGCTCAAGATGGATCCGTCCCCGATCCCTTCACGACCGCTCCTTGTGAGTCGGCTGCACTTCAGCCTCAGGTCGAAGCCGCGATCCAGTGCTTGCAAGACAACTGCAACACGATGCCCGGGAGTGACTTGGGTCAAACCACCAGCTCGGCGTGTGCGCAGGAGCAGTGCATTGAAGAGGTCACGACGCTGCTCTTGGGCGCCGACGAAGCGTTGCGTTGCTACTCCTGTTTGGCGACCAGTCTTCCGGTCGAGAACTTCCAAGAGATGCGCAATCTCTGCTCGACCGAGGTTGGCGCGGACATCGCGTATCGCGGACAAAGCAGCGTGATGATCCTTTCGCGCCACCCGTTGACCAATGCGGACAACTTCGTGATGCCGGGCACCTGGAACCGTCGCATTGTCGCAACTGCGACCGCCGAGTTGCCCAATGGTGTTGGCGTGGACGTGTACTGCAACCACCTCACGCCCGTGTTTGATTCGTTGGCGTTCCCGTACACCGGTCAGTACGGCGATGATCGCGTGGGTAAAGACGGTTGGGCTGCCGAGCAGCAGCTGCAGGCGCAAAAGCTGCTCAACTACATCAACGGTCGTAGTGGCAGTGACACGCCGGCTTTCGTGTTGGGTGACCTCAACGCGGGCCGCGCGTTCCCGGATCAGAACATCTTTGAAGAGTCGCCCACGACGCTCGACATTCTCGAGGGGCAACTCGTGCAAGCAGTCACACCCGACTACGTTCCCGCGTGTAGCCATTGCCCCGACAACGCGGTTGCAGGTGACGCGACCACGCCGGTGTGGATCGATCACATCTACATGCAGAACATCGACGTCGAAAACGTGCTCAGCACCGAGTTGACGTACACCGAACGGACCGTGATGGCGGGCGGCGAGATGGTGCCGCTTTCCGATCACTACGGTCTGCGAAGTGTCGTGACCATCGACTGACCCTGGTTCTCCACCGTGTTCGCTGGGCTCGACGGCTGCAAAGCGGGTTGGGTTTGCGTGGTGCTCTCTGCGCGACGCGTACGGCGTACCTACGTGTTCGAGCACTTCGCGAGCGCCATGGAAGCGCTTGGCTCCGCCACGATCATCGGAGTGGACATGCCGATCGGACTTCTGTCCAAAGGCGTTCGCGAGGCCGATGTGTCTGCGCGCAGTTTTCTACGCGGGCAGGCTTCGTCGGTTTTTGACGCCCCGGTTCGTTCGATACTTCGCGCAAAGGATCACGCGGTTGCCTCGCAGCGATCGAAGCGTGCGACCGGGAAAGGTCTGTCTCGGCAGAGCTTCAACCTCGTTCCGAAGATTCGCGAGGTGGATGAGTTTGCGGACGACCCACGCATCTACGAAGTGCATCCGGAAGTCAGTTTTCGATTGGCGAGTGGACAGCGCCTCCCCCGAAAGAAGTCATGGGGTGGAGTCACCGCACGACAAGCTGTCCTTCACGACGCGGGTATTGTGTTGCCCGACGAAGGGCCGCATGTCGCTGTGGGTGTCGACGATGTGCTCGACGCAGCGATTGTCGCCTGGAGTGCACGACGGATCGCGCGCGGAAAAGCGCGAAGCTTTCCCGAGGTGCCGAATCAGATGGACGGCACTCGGCGCATTGCGATTTGGGGTTAGCGCCCTTCGGGTTGAATCGACGTCGGCAGGCTGACCCACGTATCGGGTCGCACGCGAAACACCACGTAGTGGTCCGCGCCGTCGGCGATGTCGCGGTTGGCTACTCGAACGTCGCCCATCCAAGCGTACGACTCCAGTTCCGACTCCGATGCTTCGTGCAGCGCGTCCGCATCGATGAAGTGGGTGCCGCCGAGTTCCGCAGCGCGTTGCACGAGCCACGTGTCGAACTCGGTGTCTGCGACCTCCGGATGCGGCTGTACAACCAGTGTCCCCAATCGATGTACTGGTGTTCGATCGAGTTCGCGCAGGTCGTGGACTTCGATCGCCACAGCGCGCGGTGTGACTTGGACGCCACCATCGCGCCAACGGCGTTCTGTGGAGTCCCATCGGTGATCGACCTGAACGGTCGATGTGCACATGGCGGCCAGAACTACAGCGATGAGAACTCGCATCGGGGCGGCGAATCTACCTCATTTCGCTCAACGGCGGGAGCGTTGGCGGGTCGGGCTCCAACATCTGTGCGGTGCCCATGGCAATCACCACGAAGAGCAACACAGCCACCAGCACATCGATGGGTCGAACTCGCTGATGTGTGTTCATCCAGACATGCACAGCCTTGTACCTGTCGCTTAGGAGTCTTCGGTCGGAAACAGGTTGCACCGCTGGCTCACTGAAATTTTCCACCTCCATGCGGGGCTCGGTGACGCCGTTTTCCAGCACCCAGTCCACGAAAGTCTTGGGAGTTTCGTATCCCTCAAAGTTGAGCGAGGGCTGAGTGGTGTTTGAGGTGCCGTGACCGAGCGGGAGGAACTTCGCCATGCTCAGAGGTAAGAGCAAAGGTCGGGCCAGCTTCAACGACGTCGACGCAGTAGCACCAGCAGCATGAGCCAGCTCAGGTCTGCGTGACCACTTGTCCGACAGCCGCAGCCTCCACCATCCGAGTCGGTACCTGCATCGGATGCGCCTCCGTCGAAGTCCGGTCCACCGTCAAACTCGGGTCCGGCGTCGACGCGCGCGCCGCCGTCCACAGTTGGACCGGCATCTCCGTCTTCGAGTTGGCAGGTTTCCGAACAACCATCGCCTGACGTGGTGTTCGAGTCGTCACACGTCTCGCCGACTTCGATCGCTCCGTTGCCGCATTCCGCCGCGACCCCGGTTCGTGGCCCGTAGGGTGGCAAGCTGCTTCCTGCTTCGTACGCGCCGATGTCCGGTGCTGCTCCTGCAAATCCATCGTTGATGTTGGGCAGAGCCAGTCCCACGTCGACGGCTGCACCGGATTCCGCAAGTCGAAGGTCGACCGGTTCACGCGCGGGAAAGATCGTTCGCGGAAAATCAAACGTCGTAGCGAACACGTCGACATCGACCTGCACTGCGTTTGCTTCGGTGGTCATGCTTCGCAGTTGGTCGAAATCATCGAAACGTACGTCGCCGAAGCGGCCATCGAACCGACCGATTTCGTGGCTTCCAAAACCGTCGTAGTCGAACGACGAATCGTCGGTACGCAAACTGGCAACGTTGAGAATCGATCCAGGCCCAGTGTCGAAACCTCCGGCCGACTCCACGTCCGGACCGCCGAGGAAGAGGTTGTTGCGAGACGTTGCACGTCCCCACGCGTCGCCCGTGTACACACCGAAAGCGTCGCCCTGTTTGACGACGGTGTTGTGGTAGAGCACGTCGCCGATGCTGCTTCGGTTGGGTTTGAACACCTGAAAGAAGTTCGCGAACGCGACGTTGCGGATGAAGTACGTGGGACCGCCCAGTCCAGGTTGCGAGCTCCAGGCGATAAACGAGTTGGTGCTCCGGTTGCGGAGCACGCGAACGTTGCCCATTGCGAAATCGGCTTCGATCGCGTCGTCGGCGCACTGCCGCAAGTCGTTACCAATGATGTCGATCGAGCGTTGATCGTTGGCTCCCGAGTCTTCCAGGAGCGATACGCAGTCGCGAAAGTTCTCGACGCGGTTGTACGCGATCACGTTGCCCGGACCGGTGACCGCGATGCCTTCGCCAAGGTTGTCGCCACTCGCACCGAGCGCGTCGAGTTCCCACACCGTGGGTCCGATGATGGTGTTGTCCGCAAAGTACCCGTCAATCGTTCCCTCCCCGAAGGACACGATGCCATCGCGATCGGTTTCGATCCGACACTCGCGCACCACGATGTTGGCCGAGTTGTTGAACTTAATCTGTCCGCGAACGGTAAGGCGTTCGATCCAGATGTTTGTTTGGCCATCCATGCGGACTTCGCCATCCACAATGACAGTTCCGGGATCGGCGCCGCGAAGAACGATCGGAGAACCTTCGCTGCCACTGGTGTTCACGGAGATGTCGGAGTAGGTGCCGGCTTGAAGCACCAGCACGTCGCCCGGTGATGCACTTCCGATTGCGGCGTTGATCGAGCTGGGGTCGACCATGGTTTCAGGTGCGTCGTCGGCAACCGCGGGAACGGGGCGCGTCGTGAGTGTCGTGGTTTGCGTGGAATCGCCGCCGTCGGGATCGGTCAGCGTGAGTTCAACGTCGTAGGTCGTTGCGGGAACGAGACCGAACAGGCTTCCCGAGAAGCGGTTGGCCCAGGAGAAGCCTTCGTTGCTCCCTGCGGGGACTCGAAAGAGTGGATGACCCACGCGCCACGTATCGCTTCCCACTTCGCGGAACCGAACGGTGACGGTGGCGTTGTTGTTGTCGTCGCCGTCGATCGCCCACTCGACCGAGGCATTTTCGATGGTTGGGTGGGGCGTGGTGATCTCGCCGGGGGTTGTTGCGTCTTGCGCAGAAGCAATCGACGCGTGGAACAGGGCGAGGCAAACGAGGCGGCGCATCCAGCGATTATCGCGATTTGCTTCCAGCTGTGGGTGGAGTTCCGGGTGGGCAGCATTCCGCTTCGCGGATCTGGAAGCATGGAAGCTGGGGAGTACGGAAGATCGCGACGAAATTCAGGGTCGATCCTCTCCGAAAAATTGGATCCATATCGAAGCTGTTGCCGTGAACAAGAGATGCGCATTGCGAAACTTAAACTGAATCTAGAATGAGTTGTCGCTGCGGGGCCCGGACGGGAAGCAATGTCCTCTGCAGGCTCCGAGCCTCACGTCTCCCACTAAAATTCAGAACGACCTCTGCGCCTCGTGTTCGCGAAGCTGTACGTCAGTCCGCGTCGATCCAGCCCAGCTCCATACACGCCCAATAACCAATCAAGATCGCCTCCGCTGCGTCGTGCCTCAGCGACGTTGGCTTCTTGGCGCCCGCTTCTTCAATGATCCGACGCGCCACGGTATCGGCGACACGCTTCGCCTCCGCGCCGCTGCGTTGCTCTCGGTCGAGAAGCAGGTCTTTCCGCCACTGATGCGCCTGCACGATCATCGTTTGTGCGCCGCGTTTTTCAGCAGCCTTCACCCACGGTCGCGCAAGGTTGACGTCGCCCTCCACGACCAACGCACGCAGTTCCTCGACTTCGCCAACTTCGCGAAATGCACCCTTCTTGAGTCGCGCAACCGTTCCAAAGTTGGTGGACCGATATCTCAAGAGTCGCCCCTCGCCGGAGTACTCGGCGAACCCCGCACGAAGCCCCAGGTCGACGGCAAGAAGCGTCATTTGAGCACTTTAGCGTTCTGGGTCTTGGGAAGACGCACTCTTGCGCGTGATAGAGACGCTCACCTAGGAGCTACTCGATCGTTGAGTCGATGTACTGCGTATCTCCACTCAGCACGAAGATGCCAGGATCGGTTTCGAACTCACCGCTTGGATTTCGTTGCAGCGTGGAGTCCTCGACGATCAACGTTCCACTTCGATCATTGCTGACGTAGAAGATCGCTCCGCCGCCTTCGTTTGCAGTGTTGTCCGTAATCAGCGAACCACACACGTGAAGCGTGTACGTGTTCCCGTCGTTGTAAATCGCGCCTCCGCTTCCACCGCCAGGCGTTCCCGGTTGCGCAGGGTTGGCTCCGTTTCCGATCGCACGGTTGAAGCTCATCACGCTGTTGAGCACCGTGTACGACACGCCGATGCTGCTGATCGCACCGCCGTTGCTGCAGACGTTGCCAAGGTCGTCGCGACCTCCAAACGTGCTGTTCACGATGTATACGGGTCGGCCTTCGTACTGACTGAGCGTGCGAATGCCAGCACCACCAACATCGGGTCCAACGTCGTCGCACTCGTTGCGGAAGAAGCGCGAGTTGATCACTTTGAAGCGTCCACCGCGCACAAAGATCGCTCCGCCTCCATCAGGATCTTCACCGCGTGCGTCGCCATCGATGAACGTCATGTTCTGCACGGTGAGCTGCGGGTGGTCTTGGTTTTGACACATGGGTGTCGTCCACACTTGCGCTTCGTCGCACGTGTTCATGTAGAGGATACGGCGCTCACCTTGTCCGGAGAGTGTGACCAAGCCGCCGCCGTCGATGACGATGCGCGGTCCGGTGTTGTTGAAGATCTTGGCCGTCTCCTCCATTTCGATCACGACCGGATCGGGACCGCAGTTGAAGGTGATCACGCCGCCTTGAGCCACAGCCGAGACCACTTCGGCACTCGTGCAGCTTTCCGGCGAACCGTCGCCGACGACGTGGTCGGGCGAGCCTACATCTTCGAGTTCAGCTTCGGCCGGAATCGCGCACTCGCCATCCGGGTTCCCGGGTGCAGGCAAGTCGTCGAGCGTAGGCACATCCGGGCGTGGGCCTGAGTCGGGTCCAGGACCGGTGTCGACACCCGGAGCGTCGATCCCTGGTGCGTCCGGTCGCGCGCCGTCAATACCGCCTCCGTCGACCAAGCCATCATCGTCACCACACCCCATGAGGACCACGAGGGCCCAAACACACATCCGCATAAGCAGTAGGAGACCTCAGCGCGAAAAACGGCTCAACCTTATTCACATTCCGGCGAGGACTTCGCGCCAGGCGGTGAACGACTCGGGGTCGTAGAGCCAGAGTTGGACTTGCTCCACGCTTCCGCGACCCATCGCCGCAAACGTCCGAATCGCTTCGAACATCAGCTTGGCTCCGAGGGCATGTGGGACTTGGCCAACGCCGGTTCCAAGTGCCGGGAACGCGATGGTTGCAGCGCGTCGCTTGCGCGCACCCAAGAGCGTTCGCAGTGTCGCGCGTTGAATACAAATCGCATCGTCGATCGCTGCGATCGCATGAGCCACGTGCTTGGCTTGGAGCTTGCCCGCAGTGGTCCACACCACGTCGCCCATTCCGCGCGGTGCCTGCTCCATGGCTTCGTCTTCGATGACTTGCCCGCCGGCAGCACGAAGCGATGCCGCAACCCCCAAGTCCATAGTCAGATGCGAGTACGCGGCGCTGACCAAGACATCGGCCTCTGCTGCAGCGAGATCGCCGTGTCGCAACTCGACGTTCACGCCACCCACACGTGCATGGTTCTCACCGCGTTGCGTAAACGAGGCGAAGGGTTCTTCGATGCGCGCGAGTTCTCGAACCACGGCTTCGGCGTGGGGTGGCCGGTCGTGAGGCTCCTTCGCCAGTAGGTGCTTGATGGTCGTGAAGAGAAACGCGCGAGCCGGATCGTCAGTCAAGGGCGCGACATAGGGCTCGGTGACGTGAGCGATAAAGAGCTGTGCGGCATTCGCGCGCTCGTAGAGCTTTCGACCGGTCGCCAACAAGTGAGCCGTAGCACCCAGCGCGTAGAGGTCCGAACGCGGTGTGGCTTGTGAGCCGTTCCAAATCTCCGGTGCGATGAACAATGGCGTTCCTGCTGGTGGTTCCGTTGAACCCGCCACGCGTACTTTGTCGCGTGCAATCCCAAAGTCGCCCAGGAGCGAGCTTCCATCACCACACAAAAACAAATTCGCGGGTTTGATGTCGCGATGCACGACACCAGCGCGGTGAATCACGCCGAGTCCCCGCGCGACGTCTGCGACCATGCGAACCACAGCACCTGTGGCGAGTGGCATGTCGGCGTGGTGATCGACGATCTCTTGAAGATCCAATCCATCGACGTAGCGCTGCACCAAGAAAGGCATGCCGTCTTCAATTCCGGCATCCAACACACTCACCACATGAGGGGATGCAACGCGTGCGGCGAGTTGCGCCTCTTGAAAGATCTCGGTGCCCTTCGGCGGCGTGAACGTCTTGAGGATCAAGGGGCACTTCAACACGCCGTGACTCACCAAGTAGGCGGTGCCCATACCGCCGTGAGCGAGCACACCGTGAACGCGAAGTCCGCGAAACTCAGAGCCCTTACGCAGCTCGCGTTCCATGAGCGCGAGCATACGTCATGTCAGGTTGCACCCCACGGGTCGCCGGTTAGGGTTTTTCTTTTTCTTTCCGGGGGAGCCATGACTAGGGGATGGATGATTGCGTTGGCGCTGGGAATCAGCGTCTACGGATGCGGCGATGACGACGGGGATACCGATGCGGGCGTAGACGCCGGTGGCGATGTCGGCATGAGCGACAGCGGAGACGAAGATACGGGAACTGAGGACGCCGGACCCGGTGATGCCGCACCCGACACGTTCGATGCGGGCCCGCCTGTTGTCGATTGGGAGTGCTTGGAAGGCGTCACAGCAGAAACACCCTCGGGCGATAGCGTTTCGGTCACATTGGCTGTTGTGGAGTTGACGGGTGATCCCGTGCCCGACGCGAACGTGCGCGCATGCGGTCGTATGGATGACGACTGCACGACCCCGCTCGGAACCGCGACGACCGACATGAACGGTTTGGCGACGATTGCGGATCTGCCCACGGGTGCCTTTGGTTTTGACGGCTACTTCGAACTGACCGCGGATGGATTCCAGGATGGGATTTCGGTGGCGAACCCGCCCATCACGGAAAGCAACGACGCGAGCGCGCCGCGCATCACCACGTTCTTGTCGAGCGGGGACTTCGGTCTGTTTGCGGCAGCACTTGGAACCACGGCGAACGCCGAGCGGGGACACCTCGCGATTGCTGCGCGCGATTGCGGCGGCGATGCCACGCCGGATGACGGTGCGGTGTTTCTGACCAACGGGCGTGACGACAACACCATTGGGTTCTACTTGATCGACGGAACGCCGGATGCCGCAGCGGAAGAAACCGACGCGAGCGGTCAGGGTGGTTTCCTCAACGTGGTTCCTGGGCGTCGCGGTGTTCGCGTCAACCAGAGCATCAGCTACGTCGGTGGACTTGATGACGTGCTCGTTCGTGCGGGCTGGCTCACCACACTGGCGGTTCCGCCTTCGCCCAGCGAGGGCAACTGGAGCTGCCTGGGGAGCGTGACCCGCGGTACGCCTTCGTCCGCAACGGCGCAGTTCTTCGGTCGCGTGATCGACGGGCTGACGCAAGAACCGGTTCCCAACGTCGCGTACCGTTTGTGCAATGCGACCGACACCGGATGCGCAACGCCGATCGCGACGGGCACCACGGACGCAACCGGTTTGGGCACGGCCACGGTCCCCTTGGGGGCGACTGGATTCACGGGCTTCGTCGAGCTCACGGTCGAGGGCTATCCCGACACGATCGCGTTCTTCAACCCGCCGGTCATCGGTGACTTCACCGCCGAGACCGCCGCGGTGCTTCCCATTTTCAGCGACACCGCGATCACCACGATCGAGACGCTTTCGGGCGTGGACATTGACGACACGCGCGGACAGCTCTTCGCGATTGTCGAAGACTGCGGTGGACTCAACTCCACCGACTCGGGCGCATCGTTGGCCGTCGACACCGCGGATGCGATGTCGCAGGTCTTCTACATTCGCGACCGTGCCGTACCGGATACGGATGCGACCGCGACCTTCGTGGGTGGATTTGCGGGGTACTTCAACTTGCCCAGCGGCGACACCGGGTCCGAAACAGCGACCAACGTGTCGGCGAACTTCATGGGTACGGCCATCGACGGGGTCGACCTGTTCATCCGAACGGGATGGATGCACGAAGTTGTGCTTCCGCCCGCACCAGAGCCCTAGGACTCAACGGCGTAGCCGCGTAAACCGACAAAAGGCAGCACGACGGTTGAACCTGTGCTGACTGCCACGTTCTCGAACGGGAGGGGGAGTTCATGTCGCGCATGGACTTCCCCTTTGTCGTCCACGAGATAGAGCTCTTCGTCGCTCGCCGGAAAAAGCAGGTACTCGGTGTCTTCAAACTCGATCGGTGCTGGAGCTGCGACGCTTTGCGCACTCGGGTAGTGCGCGCTGTACATCGTCCAACGTCGCTCACCGGTATCCACATCGAGCGCGTGCAGCGACCCGTTGAGATCCGGCACGACCACCAAGGATCCAAAGCGAACGATCCGGCCAAGTTGCGGTTCCCAGATGTCCTCTTCGTCGCCTAGATCGTCCGCAGCGGCAACTTGCGTAAGGTCGCGCGCGGGTAGCTCTTGCACCCACTGCACCTTCCCGCCTTGAAGGCGAAGCACCCGCGCTCCCGCACCGACGATCAGCCCGTCTTCGACCTCCACCATGAACCCGTTGGCGCCCAGATGAGTTTGCCGACTCTCACCGGTCACGAGCTGAAGTTCGGTGATTCCCTCTGCATCACGCGTCCATGCATACGCACCGTTGCGCGACACCATCAGCCGACGGCGTTCCAGACGCTTGGTGTCGATCAGCGACCCGTCGGCTTGGCTTCGGATCTCCAGCGCTAAGCGACCGGCTTGGTGCACGGCGAGGAAGATCCGACCTTTGGTGTTCGCAAACACACGCCCGACGCGCTTGGCTTCAACCTGGACATCCCAGACCGGGTTTCCGTCGGCGAGACCACGTGCCTGCAGACGCAGCTGAGTTCCGCGCCGACCCGCGGCAATGAGGTGGGCTTCGCCCAGCGCAAACGCACGAATCGAAAACGCCCCCGATCCGTACTGCCACGCGAGGGTTCCATCGTCGACGCAGGTCAGTTCGCTGGTCACACCGAGCGCATACACCCGCTTATCGCGCGCACGCGCATAGGAATACGAGGTCTCTGCGCCGAGATGCCAAGCCTCCACAATGCGCGGCACACCGCGACTATATCGGCTTACGCGGCTTGCAGCTCGTTGGAATCTGCAAACCAGCTCTCACCCTCATCATCGCGTACGCCGTAGCGGCGCGTTCCTGGGCGGTACTTGCTTGCACCCATCCAAAACACCTGGCCGGCTTTTCCGCGGGCACGACCGTCAATCGCGAGCACGCGGTCGCCAAATCCGAAAGCAACAGGTTCCAGCTTGAGCTCGCCGCGTTCCAACACGTGATCTTCGACCCAGTACACCTCACCCTCGGTGTCTCGAAGTCCAAACCGCGATCGCTGCGCGTCGCGCCGACTCTGCCCTCTCCAAAACAACACACCGACCACTCCTTCGTGTGGACCGCTCTTCACCCGGGCGGTGTCGCCCACTTTCAAATTCACGCTCATGGCGCCTCCTTGCTTCAGGTACAGAGCAGGTCGCGTGCCAGCCCACGGGCCGATGTTTTTGGCGAAACGGGGTGGCGGACGCCGGCGTCGGTGGCGTCGACCGTCGATCAGCGAGACTTCGGCGCCAGCGACGCACCTGGAGCCACGCTCATCCGGCGGGTCATCGCGGCGATCGCGTCACGCGCCACAGCTTCCGCTTCGACCTCATGGTCGGCATCCACCAAGCCCACCACAACTTCGATCTCGCCACCCACGGCGCGGATTTCCGGAGCGCGCTTGTAGAGGCACCAGGGCGAAAGCAGCAACGCACGATAGACAGCGCGCTTCACTTCGGGAATCGGCAGCACATCGGGCGCTTCAACGCGGAACGTGTGGAAGTGCGCGTGTTCGGCGCGAGGCGCACGCTGCACAATGGCTTTCGCCAAGCGCGAGTAGGGAACCGTGGCAACCGTGCTGTCTCGAGTTTCGAGAACCAAGTAGCGCCAGCCCAACGACGACACACGGCCTTCCAAACCATCGAGCTCGAGGTAGTCGCCGATGCGGTACACGTCGCTGCTTCGCACAACCAGTCCATCGACCATGTCCCGAATCGCACCCCACGATGCAGCTACCGGAACGATCACAGCGAGCATCGGAACGAACCAACGCAACGAACCGGCGAGAAGCCAGTCGATGACCACACCAACGTAGAGAACCATCACGGTCACGCCGAACATGGGCAGCCAGGCGTGAACCTTCTGCTGCGCCGTGCGGCTCATCGGCAACAAACGCACGACGGCACCGAACGCACGAACACCCAGAACGAGTCCGATGGCGCCGACGATCGCGATCGTCAGTAACAACGCGTGTTGGAGCCAAACGCTCACGTCGTCACCTCACACAAGGCTTCGCTCCCGGAAGTGTCGGATGACGTGATGTTGGATGTACGGGTTCAAGCCAAACCCGCGCGACGGGTGCTCCACAACGAGTGCGGCATGCGTGAGCTCGCGAAGCAAGTCATCGACGACAGGCTCGGGCTGCCCCAACACGCGTCGAATGCGTCCGCGCGAAGCTTCTTTGTGCAGAATGAGCTGCAGCAGAAGCGTCTTTCCGTCGGCATCGAGTGCATCCAGGGCGGACCAATCTGCGGCAACCGGCCGACGAATCGTGATCTCTTGATCGGTGCAGTTCTCGACGTGGGCCAACCAGCCGCGCAATGCCGCAGCCATGTTGCCTGCCGCTGCATTGAAGTGCGCACTGAACAGCCGGGCCATCGCGAGTTCGCCCAAGCTGTCTTCGGGACGACCCTCGAGCGTGAAGCGCAAACCGGTGGAACGGTGACGACGCATGATGGCGTGACGAAGCTCTTGCGCGGAAAATGGATGGCACGTTTCGACGGCGTTCGCACTCGACGTCAATCGAACCAAGTGGTCCATCACGTTGTAGGCGTGCTGGTTGACACCGATGACAAAACGCAGTCGATGGGAGTGTTCATCGACACAGTCGAGAAGGTGCTCGACGGCTTGAAGTCCTCCGTCCCGTCGCTCCCACCAGAGTTCAAAGTCGTCGATAACGATCACCGAGCCATCGACGAGACGTGGCAAGAACTCGTCGGCGGAGGTCCAACGAGATCCATGGGTAAGCGCGCGTTCGGCTTCCACAACCGACACGCTTCCACCCGCAGGCGACTGCACCCACACGAGTTCCGGCGGCGAAAGCGACGCCACAAATTGCTGGATGACGGAGGTCTTTCCCGAGCCTGGTTCGCCGGTGACGATGAGTGTGCCTGCGGCGCCGAGGCGCTCCGAGGTTTCGCGCGGAAGTCGGAACGGACCGCCGGGTGCACCACGACCGAGGAAGAGCTGCTGATAGAAGGGCGGCAGGACATCTGCAACGTTGCGACCCAGCACCGACTCGCGCGCCATGCGACGCAGTTCGGACTGCACCGCGGCCCGTTCGGACACGGTGCGCAGTTTCATCGCGAGCAGAACGCCGTGGGAACGACGATAGAGCAGGCTGCCGACTGCGCTCTGTGCCCCATCGAGTAGGCCGCGTCCCACTTTCTTACGCGGCGTGCCCTTTTGACGTCGACCGGTGCCTGCGCTCCGCAGGGCTTCCAGATCGTATGCGTTGGCGATCTGCGCGAGCTCCGCGCGTCCTGCTTGCGACGCTGCATGCAAACTCGCCTGTGCTTCGTCCAGTGAAACCAGTCGTTCGTCGAGCAGAGTTGCAGCGCGTTCGAGTGCAGAGGCGAGCGCTTCCGGATCCGGTTCTTCTTCTTGGGCGCGACGTTGGAACGCCACCATGTGCGCCATTTCGTCGAGCGTGTTGCGCGCTTCGGTGCTGATGTTGTGCGCGGTCTTGGTGACTTCTTCGACCCGGGTGAGAAGTTCGTGGCGAGCCACAGCGTCGATCCCGCGTCGAAGTGGAACTTCGAGTTCGGGTAGCTCCACGCTTTCGGTCAGGTTGCGCAAGACCTCGTCGCCGCAGGTGACAAAGCGTTCGGGCAGTTCATCCGCGGCATCGGAGATCGATGCTGCAAACTCATCAAGATCCCCGCGCGGGTCCCACGTTGCGTGCTGCTCACCCCCTTGAAGAAGGTCGATCGATGACGCTTCGTCTTTGAGCGAGTCGAGGCTCTGACGCAGTCGCGTGCACCCTTCGCGCACGTCGCTGAGCACGTCCATCACGAGCTTGGTTTCAAGCACTGCCGAAGCACGTCGGATCTCTTGGGTGACGCTTCCCAAACGCGAACCGAGGTGCGCGCGTTCCCACAGCAGCGTGGCGCCGGTTTCCCAGCGATCCATCGACGTCAGCGAAGCGCCGCCCTTGGTGGTGCGTTGTCGACGAACGAATCGATCGACGTCGAGTCGCTGCACGTCCGAGGAGAGCTGAACGACGCGCTCGCGCGTACCCGCTTGGGCCAGACGGCGGTTCGTGTCGCGACGCTCGCGGATCGTTTGGGTAATCCGGTCGAACTCTGTCTCCGCTTTGCGCAACGCGTCGGGGACTTCGGCAAGATCGACCACGAGAAGGTCGCGCGCGAGTCGCGAGAGCACACGACCTGTACCGAGGACAGCGTCGTGATGATGAGAGAACGCGTCGCGTAGCGACTTGTCCAGCACGTCGCGCACCAGTTGTTGGTGGTAGTAGTGCTCCAGCGTTGCGACAGGCACACGCAGCTTGATCATGCCGCGCAGCGCACCACCCCAACGTCGTCGTCGTTTGATCGCCCGCAGTTCCGCATCGTCATCCGGGTGCGGATCGAAGTCTTCCTTGCGGCGACCCACCACCACGCTGCCGACGCGCTCCAAGAGTGTATCGGCGTCGATGGTTTCGGTTGCGATTTCGGATACGAGACGACGCTTCTCGCCGAGCTTGCCGAGAGCTTGTTGAACTTGCTCAGAGGCTTCATCGAACCACGTTCCGATCACGCGCATTCCGGCGTCGTCGTCTTCGCGCTGCTCCCATGCTTTGACCAACGAATCGATCGAACGCGCCAACGCATTGCTCGAATCGGTGTCGTAGAACTGCGAGATCCCGCGGGCGTGAAAACTCGTGACCAGTTCACGCGCGCGTTCGTCAAAGCTGGAGACGATCTCAGCGAGTTTGTGATGCTCAGGAAGCGCGAGCGCGACGGCTTCTTGCTCTTCGGCATCCAACGAAGGCGGCGGAAGTGACTCGGGGCCGCCCACGGTGAGCACGCGGTCGAACACGTTCTCGGCCCGGTACCCCAAGAAGTGCCCCGGAAGATCTTTGACCTCTTCGTAGGGAACCAATGAGTTCTCATCGAGCACTTCAGGCAACGGCACGATGACCAAGGCCGACGCGCTCGACTCCTCCATCACGACGTCTTGGAAACGAATCGCGGTGGGCGGAACGTGGCGCACCAACACCTCGGCATCCAAACGCGTTTCGCGAACGTACTCGCGTGCTTCAACACTCAACAGGTCGTCGTTGGAGGGATCCTTCGTCAGCAGCAACACACGAACGCGATGTTTGCGCCAGCGATCCGAACGCAACAGAAGGCGCGCCAGTGTGACCCCCAACGCCAAGTTGCCGAGATCGTCATACCACCAGACATCGATGGTTCCCGTGCTGCCGTCACCTCCCGCAAACACGAGTAGGTTCTGGTCGGTCTCCTGCAGCGCGGCACCAAGCTTGACGAAGCCTTGTGGGTCCGCGGTGCAGCCGTTCCAAGGCACCAAAATCGTGTTGGGTCGCACGCCGGCAAAACCATGGTGACGCGCCAACGTTTCGACGACGTCCAATGGCGGTTGGTGGGTGCTGAGATGTTCTTCGAACAACCCTTCCGGTGGATCCTCTTCGGACTCCGCACTGCTCGGTTCGCCAAAGGTGAACTCGGTCGCAACACCGATGTTGCCAATCAGCCCTGTGGTGAGCACGCGCTGTTCGTCCTCGCGATGCTCGTGCAGGTTGGTAAACGCCAACAGGTTGGGCTTCCAGTTGCGCTGATGGGTTTCGACGCTGACCAGGCGGCGTAAACCGGTGCGTACCAGGGAGGACCAGACGCCTTCCCACGCGTCGCCGGAGTCGAGTGCGAGACGTCGACGCGACAGAAACGCGAACAAGCCCAGCAGGATGACCACCGAACCCGCCATGGCCGCCGGGTCGAGTTGGATCATGACCAGCGCACAGGTCGATGCGCCCAACACACCAAACCAGCGGGAGATGCGGAACGAGGGTCGGAAGTCCGGACTGACCCAGCTCTCTACGGCGAAGCTGATGTTGATGACCGCGTAGAGCGCGAGGAAGACCATCGACACCACGCGTGCGATGGCATCGAGTTCACCGATCAAGATTCCGGCTTCACCGACGAGGAACGCCAGCAAGAGTGCACGACGAGGTTCGTTGGTTTCGCCAGTGCCTTTGGCGAAGAAGCGCGGTGTGACGCCGTCGCTACTCATCGACTGGAGAATGCGAGGTGCGCCCAAGATGCTGCCCAGCGCAGATGACAAGGTTGCTCCCCAGATCCCACCAAGCACGAGAACGGGCCATCGTGCGGAGTTGGTGAGCAACTCTGGATCTTGCTCGGTCGGAAGTTGGATGCGGAACGCAAGAAAGACCGAGAGCGCGATGTAGACGATCAAACCGACCGCGACTGCAGCGATGGTTCCAATAGGAATCGCGCGCTTGGGATCTTTGAGGTCCCCGGACATGTTCACGCCTGCTGTGAAACCGGTCACCGCAGGGAAGAAGATGCCGAAGAGGAGCGGGAGGTTGAGCTCGCCAGGCGGTTCCAGCAACGGCTCCACAGGAGGAGGCGCAGGAGCCATTCCGATCGAAACCAGCGACAGAACAATCGCTGCCAGGATGATGTACTGCGTCTTGATCGCCAGGGAGGTGCTGATGAACGTGATGATCGTCAGCAGGACGATGGTTCCGGTGCCGAAGAGCCGGATGTTGGTCAGGTTCAGCTCGAGTCCGCCGTCGACGTATTGGCCGATGAAGGGGATGAAGCTCTCAGAAAACCCGATGATGTAGAGGCTGATGCTGAACGAGAGGCCGATGAAGAGCGCGAGGCCGATCGTGCCGCCTAGTGGAAGTCCCAGCGAACGGGAGATCACGTAGTAGGGGCCACCTGCGCCGACGCGTTTGTCGGTGGCGATCGAACTGATGCTCAGACCGGTCGTCACCGAGATGACGTGGGCCACGATCACAATGCCGAGTGCCCAGAACAGACCTGCGTTGCCCACCACCCAGGGCAGGCGCAGGTACATGATCACGCCGAGGATCGTCAGGATCGACGGAGTGAAGACACCGCCGAACGCACCGAACTTTTTCGCGCCTCCAGACACCCAGCCGAGAGGCTATCGTGGTTCGCTCAGAAACGCGCCAACAGATCGAGACCACCGCCATCTGCGCTGACTCGCGGCGTGAGTCGCACTGGGCTGTTGGCGTAGTACTCCACGTACTTTTTGGGGATTGCACCCGCAACAAGCATCGTCAGTCCGGCAAGTTGCACCAGTCCATTGAACGCGAGCCAGAACCGACGCGTGCCCGAGTCGTTGCCCATGTCTTCGAAGTTCTCATCTAGATTCGGGATGGCCAGGAACGGTCCGAGAACAGGCACAAGAAGCACACCTTGAGGCTGACGATCGTCGCGACGTGCATCCTTGAGGAAGCTGTACGTGAGCGCCGTGGACAAGTAGGGCACGAGAAACATGAGCCCGCCTGGAATCATCAAACCCAGCCGAACCCGACGCGTGATCGTGGCGCCTTCCGGGATCTCCATGCCCTCGCTATACGGCTCACGGTAGCGGCGTGGGCGAGGTTGGTAGGGCTGGACCGGTTGCTGATAGACCGGTTGCTGTCCGTACCCTGGCGGTGTCTGTTGCTGCTGCTGTGGATGCTCTTGGTGCTCCACGATCTCCACGTTGCCTTGCGGCTGCGGCGCAGCTTCGCCTTGAGCCTCTTGCGCGTGGACCGAAGTCCCCGCCGTCATCACCACCACCACACTAAGAATTAAGTTACGCATCGAGCCTCCCCAGCGGCGTTTCCTCTGCAAGTTTCCTGCGCGGCCCAAACTCGATGATTCAGGTGCGAGAAGCTCGCTGAGGTGTGAACTTTCCACGTCGGTGTCGACGCGCGTTCACGCGTGCAGATTCAACTGAGGTCTTCGTCGTCGAGCGGCATGACCACGGTTTCGGTCGAATCCGTGGGCTTCGTGGAGATCAGGACCTCTTGGTACTCGAGTTCAAGGTCGGCAATCGCGATGACGTCGTCCTTCTTCAACAACTGCGGAGAACTCACGGCTTCGCCGTTGAGCAAGGTGCCGTTACTGCTTCCCAAGTCCTCCAACCAAGCCTTGCCGGCTTGCCAGAAGATGCGTGCGTGGTTGCGCGACGCTTTGTCTGCGTCGAGATCGAGATCCACGCTCGAGCCACGACCGATGACGTACGGCCACTTGTCGATCGTAATGCGTCGCCCGATCGATCCTTCGGCTCGACGTAAGATCAGAACCCGCGCCACCCCATCGACGTCTGTTCGCTCTTCCACACAGCGAGGATGCCACGACCCTGCCGCGGGATCACCACTCAGGACTCGTCGAGTGCCGTGCTGTGGTGCCAGGAGTCTTTTGCCGCGCGATACAGCACCTTTGCGAGGTGGGCGAGTTCAACCGAACCGAGTCCGCGCCCCAGATGATGCGGAATGCGCGCACGCGCTTCGCTCATGGTGCCCGGCCAGCCGCCAGTCGCCGGGCGGCCTTCCTCTCGCAAGAGCGTGCGAACGCTGCCCGCCCAGGCAACGCCGACTTCCACAATCTGCTCTTCGCGCGTTGCTGTCGTCATCACCCGGCGTCTTAACCGATTTCTGAGAGCGCGGTAGGCGATTGTCGATCTTCCGGTTTTCGGTAGAAATCTCGTGCGCTGGACCCATGGTGCCGACCGATGCGCCTCCTCGGGCACAAAGCGTATGGCTCGATTCCCCATCTGCCGGGTTCACGCACCGGTCCGTCCGATCGCCACATCGATGAGCCCTCTGCACGACGGCTCACCGCAGGTTGCGCGTCCGGTGAGCGTGTGTTGGTGCGCGAGAAGCTCGACGGAACGTGCGTCGCTGTGGCGTGTCACGAAGGTGAGATTGTCGCGTTGGGTCGACAAGGTGACCTCGCTTCGAAGTCGCGCAACGTGGGCCGACAAGCGTTTGCGCGTTGGGTGGATGCGCATCGCACTCGCTTTGCCGCGCTACTCCAACCCGGAGAGCGCTTTGTTGGAGAGTGGCTCGCGTTGGTGCACTCCACGCACTACGACCTGCCACACGAACCCTTCGTCGTGTTCGACTTGATGCGGGGTCGCGAGCGTGCGCTCGACGAGGAGCTTCGTGCGCGTGCGCAAGGACTCACGCTTCCAACGCTCTTGCACGCGGGTTCGGCGTGCAGTGTGGCGCAGGCGATCACAAAGCTTGGAACGCACGGCCATCACGGTGCACGCGAAGAGGCGGAGGGTGCGGTGTGGCGGCTCGAGAACCGTTCGCGGGTACTGGTGTTGGCGAAGTTCGTCCGCGCGTCGAAAGAGGACGGGCTCTATCTGCCCGACCACACAGGCGAACCCCCGATTTGGAATCAAGCGCCGGGGTTTGTGCCCCCTTCCTTTGGAGACGATCCGACTTAAGTTGAGCTGACCCGCGGCATCGGGAAGGGGGCGAATGATGACCATCGCCTTCGACGACGTTCCAAATCCATTCAAGCGCCTCGCAGGAGTGTTCGAGGCTCACATCACGATTGCGGCTCGAGATAGGAGCGGCGGAAGTGACGTGGGCATGTTCGAACGTTGGTGCGAGGCGTCGGGAACCAAGTGCGTCTTGATCGCCCTTCCCCGCGGTGTTTGCACCTTCCAACCCATGACTGCCACGTACCACCGTGGTGGTTTTGCGGACGTGCGCGAGCAGGTGTTCGGGCTGGCTCGTGAAATCGACGCGGCTGGTTTTGCCGTGTCTCGCGTGAAGATCGAGGCGACTGGAGCGAACTCTGGTTTGCCGCAGACCTCGCGTGAGGCGCGGCGTGCGCCCAACAATTACTTCGAGTTCCACATGAAGGTGGTTCTTCGCAACGCAGCCGAGCGTGCAGCGTTGGAGACGGTGGCGCGTGTCTATGGAGCGCACCTCTCGCGCAACGCTCGCTTTGCGGGTGCCGATGGCAGCGAAGAGCGTTTCGTGACGCTGCGTGCGTACGGCGTGGGGCAGCAAGAGGCTGCGTTCATGTTTCGCGCGTTCGATGATGCGGTTCGTAAGCTGGGGCTTCCAGTTTCACACCGTCTCACCGAGTACGCCGTGTACGACACGAACGTTGCACTCGACGATGGTTGGGCGACGCGGCCAGCGCAGTCGATCTCCGCATAGAGGGTGAAGTCATGAATCGCCTCGATGCTTTGCGTCGGGTGGCTCGGCATGCCGCATGGCACCCGTTGCGCGACCTGATTGTGTTGCGCGGTGGGCTCGTCTTGCGTCAGCAGGTTCAGCCGATGCCTCGTCCGATCGAAGACGTCGACTTTCTGATTCGCGTCGACACGTTTGACGCGTTTCAGACGGTCTTCCGCACACTCTTTCCCGCGTCGCCGATCGAAGTGACGTGGCAAGAGTTGGAGCATCCCGGTTTGCGCACGCACGTGATCGCAGGCCACCACGAGATTCGTGTCGACGCAGGTTTCGGTGACACGATGCTTTTGCCAACCCAACCCTTTTCGTTGGGTGAGCTGGCATTGGATACGATGCCTGCCGAGCAGCACTTCGCGTGGAAGTTTCACGGGCTCTTTGAGCGTGGGGTGGGTCGGTGGCGTCCGAAGGACCTCATGGACCTGATCGCGCTCAAGCGCTTCGGTGCATTGGACACGTCGCTGCTTGCAGGACCCATTCGGGCTGCCTTTGCGGACCACAACGACGATCTCGGCATGATCGATCGCTTGTTCCGCGGGGAGTTCGGGTTGAGTCGTGGGTCGCGTCGTCGTTGGCGTCGTTTTGTGGAAGCACGCACCGATCGCTACGGTGATGCGGCGCTTGTGCCTCCCTCCCACCTGCCGCTTCTCGCGGAGTTGGCAGGCTTCGTCATTCCACTGCTTAGTGGAAAAACAAATAGTAGAGCGTCACGAGTGTCATGACGACGGTGGCTGTGCCCCGAACGATCGGGTCTTGATGCCACGGCGGATACTCTTCTTGTGACGCGTTGCGGGGCGCCTTGGCAGAGTTCGAGGCGCCCTTTTCTTTGTGGTCGGGAGGCTCGGGCGCTGCGCGTCCAATGCCCATCAACATGGCGGGCTTGTCCGCTCCGTTGGTTACCGTCCAACACGCAGGACGCTCGCGGTAACCCTGCGCGCCTCCGATGTCGGGCGGCATGGGTTCGATCCGAAACACACCTTCGACTTCGACCGGGTCGTCAGGCTGCAGCACGATCTCCAATCGATGCACCATCATCTGCATCGTCGCGGTGCCGAGCCCGTCGGATTGGATCAGCGACATGTGTTGGTCGATAAAGCGTTGTTGCTCTTCCAGGTTTGCGGACGCGTGCACATTGCCGCGCGCATGCGCTCGGATGGCGCAGAGAAGCGTCGCAATCTTGGCGAGTCGTTTGCGCTCGGCGCGAAGTTCACGATCGGTACCGCCGCTACGACGAAGGCCATCTTTGACCACACGAATGCGATCGGTCACCGCGTGGAGGTCCGACGTGGCGGTCTCGACCAGCGTCTTGCGTTCCTCGCCGCGAGCAACGATGAGAATGCGATCGGGCCGAATCAGCACCTTGTCGCCAGAGGCGTCCTCGACCCAAAAGGGTTGGCACTCGCTCTGATCGGGGTCGCTGTGGAGGTCGCGACGCACATCCCAATAGACGCATCGCCGATCTCCTTCAGCGTGGAGAAGCTCACGCGTCGCTTGCCGAATTCGGCCGCGAATTCGGGCAAATTCGCCCTCCTGAACTTGGCTAATCGTCTTCATCGACGGGTCGCAATCTTAGCGTCATCCGAACGTCGTGCGCATTTCTCCTTGCGTCTGTGATGGAGAACGCGCATCACCCCCGTCCCTGGAGGAACCGCCTCTGGGATTTAGAGACTGACGGCAAATCCTCGGATTGCACGTCGAGAGAGAGAGATAGATGTCGAAGAAGCTTTTTGTGGGCAGCCTCAGCTGGGGTACGGACGATCGCGGACTCCGAGAGGCATTCGAGCGCTTCGGTGAGGTGCTTGAGGCCAAGGTGATTCTTGATCGCGACACCGGCCGCAGCCGCGGTTTCGGTTTTGTGACGTTCAGCGACCCGGCAGCGGCAGACACCGCCATCGAAGAGATGGACGGCGCGCAGCTCGACGGTCGTACCTTGAACGTCAACGTGGCTCAGGATCGTCGTCGCGGTGGCGGCGGTGGCGGTGAGCGTCGCGGACGCTGGTAAGCCCTTACGTTTTTGCGGAAAGCCTCGGCCTCGGCCGGGGCTTTTTCTTTTAAGCTCCGCACATGGCGGATCCTCTCAAGCTCAAGCCGCTCTTCGAAGGCGGTGGCGAACCTTGGTTGCCTTTATTGGCGCCGGTGATCGAAAAACGTCCGAACGCTGCAGACTTCATCGGTCCGTCTCGTGACAAAGCGATCGTTCCCGTTCGTGAGCTGACGTTCCAAGCGCTCAAACCGCATCCGCCCGAAGAGTGGAAAGTCGTCATCTTCGGACAGAATCCGTACCCACGCGTTGAATCCGCGACGGGTATCGCGATGTTCGACAACGCGTTCGGTGATTGGAAAGAGAGCCAGTTCGGACGCGTCACTTCGATCCGCTGCATCATCAAGGCAGCGTCGATCTGGAAGTTTGGGATCGACCCGAAGAGCAAAGTCGCCGACATCCGCAAGTTGCTGGCGAAAGAGCAGATTGTGGCGCCGCCCGAGTGGTTTCAAGGAATGCTCACGCAGGGCGTGTTGCTGCTCAACGCCGCGCTGACCGCGAGCACGGACAAGTCGCGCTCCACGTCGCAGCACACCACGTTTTGGAAGCCGGTCGTCCAACGCATCGTCGAGTCGATCTTGGAGGCCAAGCAGGCGTCCAAGAAGAAGTCGCAAAAGGGGGTCGTGTTCGCTTGGTGGGGTGCTCACGCCAAAGCGCTTCGCAAGATGGTGGAGAAGCTCGCGCCGAACTATCCGGGCGTGAAAGTTCGCCACGTCGACCACTGCAATCCCGCCGCGATGGGCGACGCGTTTTGCAAAGGGAACCACTTCAAGGATCTGAACGACGCGCTCGAGGACTTGAAGATGAAGCCGGTCGATTGGCTTCCCAAGCAGGGCTGGGATGCCAAGGCCGGCAAGACCGCCGAGAAGATGGGCGACTTCATCGCGACCACGATGGAGCTGCACAAGACCTACTTGGATCGTCTTCAGGACGTCGAAGAGATCCTGGAGGAGCTGCTTCCGATTAGCGGCGTGATGAAGCAGAAGGTTCCCAAGTACGGCGATGCGATCAAACCGCTGTTCGAAGTGCTCAAGAACCTGCAGCACCCGGCCAAGGCTGCGCACGCGTTTGCAGCCAAGACCAAAACCAAGAAGCTGACCAAGCACGAGATTGCGGCGCTCTACCTCTACACCACGCAGTCTGCGCTCTATAAGCAGCTCAACGCGACGCTACGGCATCCGGATCGCTCCAAGATCGAACCCTACTTTCCGTATTTGCGGCTCTTTGTGTCGGCGCTGAAGAAGATCGCTGCGGGCGAGATGAAGTTGTACCGCGGCGTGGGTATCGATCTGCGCAAGCTCTACCCGAAGGATGGTGTCGTGACGTGGTGGGGCGTGTCGTCGTGCACCCCGAAGCTCTCCGTCGCGAAGGGGTTCTTGGGGAGCAAGGGCAAGCGGATGCTCTTCGAGGTGTCGACGTTCTCTGCGGTCAGCATCAAACAGTTCTCCGCGTACACCGGCGAAGACGAATACATCTTGGCACCAGGTACACAGCTTCGCGTCGAGTCGCTCAAGAGCGACAAGTCGGGGATGACGACCGTGAAGCTGACCGAACTCGATGAGCCGCGTTTGGTGAGCTGAGTGCGTGCGTTGATCGAAGCGTTCGATCCGGACATTCCGATCGAGGACGCGTGGACGCCGCCGTCGGGTTGGTACACCGATCCTGATGTGTACGTGCTGGAACGCGCAGCTGTGTTCGCATCGAGTTGGCAACCCGTGGCACGACTCGAACAGGTTTCCAACGTTGGAGATTACGTCGCAGGTTGCTTTGCAGGAGAGCCGTGGGTCGTGGTGCGCGCTTCCGATGGTGTGCGTGCGTTCTCCAACGTGTGCCGACACAAAGGTCGTGAAGTTGTGACGGGAAGTGGCCACGCGGACTCGCTGGTCTGCGGCTACCACGCGTGGAGTTACGACTTGGATGGAACCCTCCGCAAAGCGCCTCAGATGGCGGGTGTTCGTGGGTTCGATCGTGAGCAGATGTCACTCCCAGAACTGCGCACGTTCATCTGGGGACCCTGGGTTTTCGTTTCACATGATGCTGTTGAGCCGGAGCTTGGCGAGCTGACGCGCCGCTTGGATGCCAGCGGGTGGAAGGATTTGCAGTGGGTGGGTTCACGAAGTTGGACCCTCGAGTGCAACTGGAAGGTGTACGTCGATAACTATCTCGACGGCGGGTACCACGTTCCGCACATGCACCCGTCGCTGAATGCGCAGTTGGACATGAGCACGTACGGCACCGAGATCTTCGACACGTACTCAATTCAAAGTTCGGGGAGTGAGGCGCAACGCACGGCCGGTGGGGCGCTGTACGCGTGGCTCTTTCCGAACTTCATGATCAATCGTTACGGCGCGTGCTTGGATTCGAACCACGTCGTTCCGCTCGGACCCTCGCGTTGTCGCGTCGACTACGACTTCTTCTTTGATGCATCCGTCGGCCCTGAAGCGATCGAAGAAAGCATGCGGCAAAGCGACGTGACGCAACGTGAGGACATCGAGATCTGTGAGTCCGTGCAGCGTGGACTCGTTTCTCAACACTATGATCGTGGGCGATACGCACCGCGCGTCGAACAAGGCGAACATCACTTTCATCGTCTGCTTGCTCGTTGCTATCGCGACCTCCCCAAGATTCGTTAGCCCTGGTAGGGTGCTCGCGTAGGGAGGGGCGATGAATCGGATTGCGTGTTTTGTACTCGTAGCAACCCTGGCGTTGGGTTCGACAGCGAGTGCTCAGGTCTTCAGCACCACAGATGACTCGGTAGCGACTGTGGCTGCGCCGCCGATGCCCATGCATGCGGGCATCAACGCCGACTTTGGTGGGCAAATCGGAACTGGCGTCATGTTCGCGTGGGACAGCGACTTGGCCGGCAACCTGACGCTCGACGTGCTGGGCGGCGCGTGCACGCGCGGAGGTGGCTTCGCAGACCACGCGGTCATCTACATCGATTCCGATCGCACGACGGGCTTTGCGGACACGACGCTCTTTCAAGACAACACGTCGCCCGTCGCGGCTGCAGCATCGGGTGTGAGTGCAGCTGCCTTGGTGCAGACGCCTTTGGGGTTCGCGCCTGGCTTCACCGCCGACTACGCGATCGTGTTCACCAACACCGCGACCGGTTCCGCTGCATTTCTCGTCGAGCTTCGAACGGGCGGTGCCGCGCACATCATCACGCCCTTGCTCTCGGTTCAGCTTGCGGGTTGCGCCGCGTTGCGAATTGCTGGCCTGGACATGACGATGCTCAACTCGTCTCCCAACGCTGCGTTCAACTACGTGGCCACGCTGATCGACGTCGCGCCGAATCCCGCGGTTCGCTCGAACGAGTTTCAGGGTGCGGCGACGGTGCTTCCCGCCGGTACACCGGGAACGATGACCTATTCGATGATGGCGGGCGAGTTCAATACGTTCGACACCATCGATCCGGTGCTGATCAACGAGGTCGACGCAGACCAGTCCGGTACCGATAGCGAGGAATTCATCGAACTCTTCAGCACCACGCCGAGCGTGCGCCTCGATGGCTCGGTGCTGGTTCTCTACAACGGAAGCGACGATGCCTCGTACGATGCGATCGATCTCGACGGCGAGACCATGGGCGCGGACGGCTACTGGGTGATCGGCTCAGCAGGTGTAGCCAACGTCGATCGCACCGAGTTCACCACCAACGGCATTCAGAACGGTACCGATGGCGTGGGTTTCCATCTCGGGGACGAGACAGACTTCCCCAATGACACACCGGTGAGCGCGACGAACCTGTTCGATGGTGTGGTGTACGACACCAACGACGGTGACGACACGGTGTTGATTGCAGCGCTCACGCCCGGTCAGCCGCAGCTCAACGAGGACGGCAACCGGGACAAGGATCTCGAGTCCAACCAACGGTGTCCCGATGCAGCGGGTGGTGCGTTTGTGACCGACCAGTATGGTCATGGCGTCCCGACGCCGGGTGCGGCGAACGCCTGTCAGGTCTGTGGCAACGGAACCACCGAAGCGGGCGAAGACTGCGACGATGGCACCGACAACGGAACCTCGGCGAGTTGTTGCACGTTCGCGTGTGAGTTCCAGCCTGTGGACACCGCGTGTGATGGCACGGGAGTGATGGGCGCTTGTGACGCGGCGGATACCTGCGACGCATTTGGTGTTTGCGTCGACAATGTGGAGTCCGTGACGACCACGTGTCGTCCCATGGCCGATGACTGCGACGTCGACGAGATGTGCGATGGCGTCAACAAGGACTGTCCGACGGATACATTCATGGCTGCAGGTACCGAGTGTCGAGCGAGCGCCGGTGTTTGCGATGTTGCCGAGACTTGTACCGGCACCGATGCAGCGTGTCCTGCCGACGCGTTTGAGCCTGACACCACGAGCTGTCGAGCAGGGACCGGTGGTCTGTGTGACGCCGAGGAGTTCTGCACGGGATCGAGTGTCGATTGTCCGGCGGATGGAGTTGAAGCGGCAGGTACGGTGTGTCGCGGTTCGGCGGATCTCTGTGACGCAGAGGAAGTCTGCGACGGCGCGACAGCGGCGTGTCCCGCGGACATCGTCGAAGCTGCCGGCGTGGAATGCCGTGCGAGCGTTGGCGACTGCGACATTGCGGAGACCTGTGACGGCGCGGCAGCCGCATGTCCGATGGACGCGTTTGTTGCAGCCGGCATGGAGTGTCGCGCCGCGGCGGGTGCATGCGACATAGCTGAGGCGTGCACCGGTGCGAGCGGCATGTGTCCGACGGATGCGTTCGAGCCGTCGACCACGATCTGCAACATGAGCACCGGCGTGTGTGACCCGGAGGAGACGTGCACCGGAAGCGATGCCGATTGTCCGGCCGACGTCGTGTCGCTGGCGGGTACCGTGTGTCGCACGGCGAGCTTGGGTGGCTGTGATGTGGCCGAAGCCTGCGATGGAACCGCAGTGGACTGTCCCGCGGACGGATTCGCTGCGGCAGGTACGGAGTGTCGTGGTTCAGCGGGAACATGCGACGTGGCGGAAACCTGCAGCGGTGCCGACGACATGTGCCCCGTCGACGGATTCGTTGCAGCAGGAACAACGTGTCGTGCGTCTGCGGGCGTCTGTGATGTGGCGGAAAGCTGCACCGGATCGATGGCGGCGTGTCCGATGGACATGTTTGCGACCGATGGAACCGCGTGTGCCGATGGGACCGCGTGTAACGGCGACGAAGTCTGTATGGCGGGCGCGTGTACGGCCGGAACGGCTGTGGACTGCGACGACGTCGATATGTGCACGACCGACATGTGCAACGAACCCGGCGGCACGTGTACCAACGACGCGATCGCCGGATGCTGCAACATCGACGCGGATTGCGACGACACCAACGTGTGCACCGCGGATGTGTGTAGTGGACCCGGCGGCACCTGCACCAACGACGCGATCACGGATTGCTGCACGATGGACAGCGACTGCGACGACGGGAACATGTGCACCAACGACATGTGCAACACGACGACCAACCGTTGTGAGCGCACCCCTGTCGCCGGATGCTGCACCGAGGACGCGGACTGCGACGACACCAACGCATGCACGACCGATAGCTGCAACGTGGCGACGGGTGAGTGCGCCAACGATGCAGTCGAAGGCTGCTGTGTGGTCGATGCGGATTGTTCCGATGACGACACCTGCACCATGGACAGCTGCAGCGACATGACGTGTAGCAACGACGAGATCGCTGGGTGTTGCACCGAGGATGCCGACTGCGACGATGGTGACGAGTGCACCACCGATAGCTGCACGGTCGACACGGGTGCGTGTGTCAACGACATGATCGAAGGCTGCGGAATGGATGCAGGCGTCGAAGACGCGGGTGTCGATGCCGGAGTCGACGACGGTGGAATGAGCGACGGCGGTGACGAAGACGCTGGAGACGACACCGACGCGGGTGAAGGCGACGCGGGTGAAGAAGACGCAGCAGTCGACGCAGGCGGTGGAGCCAGCGGCGGTGGCTGTGGCTGCACGATCCCAGGTCAGTCCGATAGCCCCTTGGCTCCGCTCTTTGCGTTGATCGGGTTCGTGTTCTGGCAGCGCCGCCGGCGCTAAGAGCAGCCCACACAGAACAACGGCGCGCGACGTGGGTCGCGCGCCGTTTTCAATTGGGAAGCGGCTCTAGTGCGCCGGGATGCGGGGAGACCTTTTTTATTCTGGAAGATCAGAAGATCAGAAGACGGGAAGTGCAGCCGATTTTTTTCTTCGGGTCCCCACCGAAAGCGTACGGACCAACTGACTGCTTCCGTACTTCCAAGCTTCCAGGCTTCCAGATCCGCGAAGCGGAAGGTTGCCCAGCAACTTGCCCTGGCTTCCAGTCTCTACTCTCGGATACCGACGATATCCAACAGGAACGCGTAGATCAGAGCGGTCTCTTTGTGGCGCCGGAATCGACCCGACGCTCCGCCGTGGCCTGCATCCATGTTGGTCACAAAGAGCAGTTGGTTGTCGCCCGTTGTCCTCTCCCGAAGTCGCGCGACCCACTTCATCGGTTCCCAGTACTGCACCTGCGAGTCGTGCAGACCCGTGAGCACCAACAAGTTGGGATACTCCTGAGGCGTGACGTTGTCGTAAGGGGAGTAGCTCAGCATGTAGCGGTAGTACTCCTCCTGGTTCGGGTTGCCCCACTCGTCATACTCAAACGTGGTCAACGGGATCGACTCGTCAAGCATCGTGGTCACGACGTCCACAAATGGAACGTCGGCGACAACACCCGCAAATATGTCGGGCCGCATGTTGATCACCGCGCCCATCAACAAGCCACCGGCACTTCCGCCGTGCGCGAACATCTTGGTGGGATCGGTCCAACCTTCGCGCTGCAAGTGAAGGCCGCAGTCGATGAAGTCCGTAAAGGTGTTCATCTTCTTGAGCAGCTTGCCGTTGTCGTACCAAGCGCGACCCATCTCCTGGCCACCACGAATGTGCGCGATGGCGTAGATCACGCCGCGATCGAGCAAGCTCAAACGCGTCGAAGAGAACGAGGGGTCGAGCGAGTAGCCGTAGCTGCCGTACCCGTAGAGCATCAACGGTTGAGGCTGGCTGCGATCCAAGTCGCGGCGATACACGATCGAGATCGGAACCTCGGTTCCGTCGCGTACGGTCGCGGTCACACGCTCCGTCACGTACTGCGCCGGATCGAAGTCACCGACGACTCGCTGGCGCTTCTTGAGCTCCATCGTGCGTTCGTTCATGTCGTAGTCGTAGACCGACCCGGGAGTAGTCATCGACGAATACCCCAAGCGCAGCGTGGTGGTGTCGAACTCGGAGTTGGTGCCGATGTTCGCCACGTACACCGGCTCTTCGAACTGCACTTCGTGTGCCTGGTCGCGGTTCTCCCACGGGATCACGTTCAGGCGCGCGATGCCACCACGGCGTTCGGAGACGACCAGGTGGTCTTTGAAAAGTTCGAATCCACGAAGCAGGACGCCTTCGCGAAGCGGGATCTCTTCTTGCCAATTGGCTTTGTCCTGACTCTCGTCCGGTTCGACCGACATCAAGCGGAAGTCGGTGGCCTGCCAGTTGGTGCGGATCCAAAAGCGACCGTGCGCGTGATCGACGTCGTACTCGTGCTCGCGTTCACGAGGCAACACGACGCGCGGCTCGTTGTTGGGATTGCGTGCATCGATGGTGCGGTACTCATGACTGAGCGTTTGGTAGCTGCCGATGAAGATGAAATCGCGGCTGCGGCTGCGGAAAATGCTGACCAAGAACTCGTCGTCCGTCTCTTCGTATACGAGCGCGTCTTCCGAAACCGGTGTGCCGAGTCGATGGCGCCAGACCTGGTACGCGCGCAGTGTTCCTTCTTCGCGCTTCACGTAGAACACGGTTTGATTGTCGAGTGCCCAGACCATGCGTCCGGTCGTGCCTTCGATGACGTCGGGAAGGTTCTCGCCGGTTTCGAGGTTGCGGAACTTCAGCGTGTAGATGCGGCGGCTCACTGTGTCTTCGCCGTACGCAAGCGTGTTGCCGTCGACCGTGACGCTCATGCCGCCAATCGCGTAGTACTCGTGTCCTTCGGCCTCTGCGTTGGCGTCGAGCATCACCTGCTCTTCGCCTTCCATCGAACCCTGCTTGCGACAGTAGATCGAGTACTCCTTACCTTCCTCGACCCGGTCGTAATACCAGTAGCCATCAAGTCGATAGGGCACCGACTCGTCGTCCTGCGGAATGCGTCGAACGATCTCTTCGTAGAGTGAGTCACGAAACCCACCAAGTCGTTCCAGACGCGCTTCGGCGTACGCGTTTTCCGCACGGAGATGGTCGAGAACTTCTTCGTCACTGCGATCGTCGGATCGCATCCAGTAGTACGGGTCCTGGCGGACGTGATCGTGAGCACGGAGTTCGTGCGGGACTTGTTTGGCAACGGGTGGTGTCATGTTTTGCTGCGTCGGAGGTTCAACCGGACCTTCGTCGGTCGCGCGTGGACACGCGCTTAGAAAGAGACAAAGTACGAGTGCGCGATGCATGGCCGACCACGTAGCACCGATCCGGGGCGAGACGCGAGTCGTACGAAGGGCATGCCCACCTGGAAGAAAATCGCGCTCGGGTTGCTCTCGGTGGGAATGGTCGCGATCGGGGTGGCTCATTTCGCCAATCCCGAACCTTTTGTGCGCATCGTTCCCGACTGGCTTCCAGCGCCTTTGTGGCTGGTGTGGATCAGTGGCGTGTTCGAAATCGCGGGCGGGATTGGTGTCCTGATTCCCAAGACGCGTCGCTATGCGGCGTGGGGATTGATCGCGCTTTTTGTCGCGGTGTTTCCAGCGAACATCAACATGGCGATCCACGAGATCCAGCTGGAGCCGGGCGGGAACATTCCGGTGTGGCAAATGTGGGCTCGACTGCCGTTTCAGTTGTTGTTCATCGCGTGGGCGTGGATCTTTACGCGCGACTCAACCTGATCACGCGCCCTCGTACGTGCGCCGACGTTTGCGAGCGACGAGCACCATGGCGATGGTCAACCCGAACGGCAGCATGCAGCAGCCGGCTCCGAAGGCGGCCGTGCGAATCACATCCTCTCCGAACGACCCCGCCATCAGGTCGCCGCCATGAAACTCGTAGGCTTGTTCGTAGTGCTGCGGCATCTCGATGCCTGAAGCGATCGTCAATCCGGCTCCCATGAGCGTGAACACCACCATGAGGAGCACTCCGCCGCGCAGACCGATGGCGGGCAACTTGGCTTTCCACGCGTCCTGTGGAGGATGCGCCACAACAGCACCCAACCGTGCGGCGTTGCCGAGCTGCGAGATGTAGAGCAGTAGTGTCTTGACGGCGTCGTTGCGTTTGGGCTGCAACGAACCAGTGGGTTTGGCATCCCAGAGGAGCTGGTTCTTCAGCACGACCCGAACCTCGCTCGCGGTAGCGTTGAACGTGACGCCGCTAAAGCCTGGCAACAACGTCAGCGCACCTGCCTGCAGGCGACTGAAATCGTGCGGTGGTCGCTCACGGTATTCGGAATGACCACCCGTTGCTGTAAACGTGATCGTGTCCCATTCAGTCCCCTTCCATTCACGAACGTGTCGTTTGGCCGTTTTGAGTTCGAAGAAGTGAAGCTGCTCGGTGCGTTGAACCTTGATGCGGGTCCCATCCACCAGTGGGACATCCAGTTCCAGGAACGGATCGTTGTACACGTCAAACCCGTTCTCTTTTCCTGATCGCTTTCGCCTCGCCATGATGGGTGCGAGGTCGAGCATCAGCGAACAGGGCTCTGCCCCGACGCGTATACCGCGCAGCAAACCACTGGCGAGTTCGACACGGCGTGTCTCGAAGTGGGTGGGAATCCGCATTCGGACGATCAGGACGACGATCAACATGACCATCCCGATCGCGGCAATGATTCCTTGGTCGTCCCCGCGGGCATTTGCGATGGCCAATCCGGACACTGCGAGGATGACGAGCGCCACGATCAGGAGCAGCAGCCGACGGGTCTTTGCTCGCTGCGAATAGGACCGAAGCACCGCAAGATCGGCTTCGATCTCCGCGGCGGTCCCTGTGACACGAAGAACGTAGTCCTTGCGAAACGAGGCAAACCGTTCAGACGCAAACCTCTCCGGACCGTGAGGAATCAGCTGCACGCCAAACCCTACGAGCGCACGCTGTTCACCGACAACCCCCGGATGGGATGCAGAAAAGCACGGACGGTCAAGCACGCGGATCCCCGAGAGCCTAAGGTCCAAAGCATGGACAACGAGTGGGTCGAGCGGATTCTCCGCGTGGTGGACTACATCGGCAGCCACCTCGACGACGAGCTCGATCCCAAAGAGTTAGCCAAGATCGCAGGCTTCTCATTGCATCACTTCCATCGGGTGTTCCGAGGAATGCTTGGTGAGTCGGTGATGGGGTTTGTTCGGCGCCTCCGTCTCGAGCGTGCCGCGATGCGGTTGAAGTTCAGCGATGAACCGGTGACTCGTTTGGCCTTCGACGCCGGCTACGAGTCCCACGAGGGGTTCACGCGCGCATTTCGGGCACGTTTTGGTGTTCCACCGAAAAAGTTTCGGGACGCGCAGCTCAGTAGCGCCCGCGAGGCCGGCATTGAGATGAGTGTGCGCGCGCAACCGGAGCACCGGTGCATCGCGTATCGCTATCGCGGCCCATACGAGCAGTGTGAAAAAGCATGGGCGGACCTTTCGCAGTGGGCGGGTCCGCGTGGACTGCTGCAGCGTTCGACCCACTCGTTTGGTCTCGCCTGGGATGACCCTGAGATCACCGACGCGGACAAGCTTCGGTACGACGCGTGTCTCGCGCTCGATGAAGACGCACTCGCGTCGGTCGACTCGCTCCCTGCGGTCGCGACGATTCGCACGATTCCAGCCGGGCAATACGCGCTCGCGCTGCACTGCGGTCCGTACGAAACGATCGAATCCACGTACGTCGCGTTGCTGGGGCAATGGCTTCCCAAACGCGGTGTGCAGCTCCGCGACGAACCTGTTGTGGAGCACTACCTCAACGAACCCCTGACCACCGCGCCGCCCGACCTCCGGACGGAAGTGTGCGTACGACTCTCTTGAAAGGACCACGACATGGAAGCGCCTCCCAGCATCATCTCCCACCTCTCACTGGGTACGAACGATTACGACAAGAGCGTTGCGTTCTACGAACGCGTGCTGCCCACGATCGGCTGCAAAAAGATCATGGAACATCCCGGAGCCACAGCGTGGGGTCGCATGTTTCCAGAGTTTTGGATTCAGACTCCGATCGACGGCAAACCTGCGACGCTCGGAAACGGCAGCCACGTGGGTTTCATCGCGACGAGTAAGGAACAAGTACACGCGTTTTGGGATGCCGCGCTTGAAGCAGGGGCAAAGCCCGACGGTGAACCCGGTCCGCGTCCTGCGTACGGCGAGCCCTACTACGGCTGCTTTGTGCGTGACCCGGACGGACACAAGATCGAAGCCGCGTTCTGGGACATGAGCAAGATGTAGTTCTTGTTTGCTAGCTCGCAGCGGATGCGGCGGGAATGTACGACATCGCGCGTTCAGCCAGTGCGGTGATGGTCAACGAAGGGTTCACGCCTGGGTTGGCCGACACGGCTGCACCATCGATGACGTACAAACCCTTGTAGCCGTGCACACGATGCAACGCGTCGATCACACCTTCGCCCGCATCCGCACCCATGCACGCACCACCGAGGATGTGCGCCGTTGAGGGAATGCCCATCACCGTTTCGGTCAGCAACGTCATCGGCACACCACCCACCTTCTCGCTGAAGCGCTCCGCGATCTCCGTCGCTTCTTCCATAAACGCGGTTGGCGGCGTCTGACCCTCGCTGAGCTTGGTCACCAGTCCTTTGCGGAAACCGGTCTGCGCTGCGCGTCCGAGTCGAAGGCTCAATGTGCTTTCCAACGTGCGCATGTAGAGGAGCACCTGCGAACGTTGTGACCATTTGCTCATGGTCATCGCTTTCATCCACGTACGCGGGTTTTTGAAGAACCCCGTGGCGGCGCCGACCATCCGTGCGATCGCGGTGGGTGCGTTGACGTGTGGAGCCGACATTAAGCGGAAGAAATCGGATCCCTTGCCGTAGCGAACCGGTTCCACGTGCGAGTGCGGATCGGTGTGGAGGATCGACGTAATCGCGATGCCGTGCGTGAGGTCTTCGTCGACTTCGGGCGCGATCACTCCGATCAACGCTTCGTTGTTGGTACGAACCCCATCGCCCAAACGCGCAGACAAGTACGGCAAGCCGTCGCTCTTCTCAGCCATCTGGAGCATCAACGGAATGGTCCCGAGCACGCCTCCGGCAAAGATCACGTTCTTGGCCGTGATGTTCTCGTGCTGCCCTCGAGAGGTCGAAGGCTTGACGTTGACGATGTACCCGCCTTCGGGGCGCGCGGTGACGTGCACGACTTCGGTTTCGGATCGGACTTGCGCGCCGCGCTTCTCGGCGAGGTAGAGGTAGTTTCGGTCGAGCGTGTTCTTTGCACCGACGCGACAACCCGTCATGCACGCGCCACAGAATGTGCAGCCCACGCGTTCGGGTCCGTCTCCATCGAAGTACGGGTCGGGAACCTTTTTGCCCGGCTCACCGAAAAAGACACCCACGCGAGCAGCGTGGAAGTCGTCTTCACGACCCATCTCGCGAGCGATCTCCAAGAGCACTTTGTCGCTGCGCGTTTGTCGTGGGTTCTCCGTCGCACCGAGCATCTTGAGTGCGGTCTCGTAGTGCGGAGCGAGCTCGGACTGCCATGGCGCGAGGTGACTCCAGGATGGACGCTGAAAAAAATCTGCGTTGGGGGTCGGGAGCGTGTTGGCGTACGTCAGCGAGCCACCGCCGACACCCACGCCATGCAGCACGGTGACATGCTCAAAGAAACTCATCTGGAAGATCCCCTCGAGTCCGAGGGTCGGATTCCACATCCACTTCTTCAGATCCCAGTTGGTTTTGGCGAAGTCTCCTTTGCCAAAGCGCTTCCCCTTTTCGACGACGAGGACTTTGTACCCGCGTTCGCTCAGGCGCAGTGCCGATACGCTTCCGCCAAAACCACTGCCGATCACGATCCAGTCAAAATCAGAGGTCACCTGGGGATGCTAGGGCTAGGATGCAGGCGTGGACAAGCGTGCGCTCTTGCAACGCGTGCTCGACGACATCGAGAGCGAAATCAACACGCTGCTCGCAGCGGCGAAGGCCACGCACGAAGGCGCGACGCACGAAGAAAGTCGCCCGGAGAACGACAAAGACACGCGCGCCTTGGAGGCGTCTTATCTCGCACGGGGTCAGGCGAAGCGTGTCGAGGAGATGCAGGAGACTCACACGCGGCTGCGTTTCGTCCAGGTTCGTGACTTTACAGACGACGACACCGTCGGTGTGAGTGCTCTTGTCACGGTGGAGGACGAAGAGGAACAAGAGCACACCTACTTTCTTGTTCCGGTCGGCGGAGGTCGTTCGCTCACCACCGACGAAGGTGAGATCACCGTTCTGACGACTGGATCACCGCTTGGGCGCGCGCTGGTCGGTGCCCAGGTCGACGACGAGGTTGTGGTGCAAATCGGGAAGCGAAAGCGGGAGTTGCTCGTAGTTTCGCTGAGGTGAGGGAACTTCGGTCGATTTTCGGAATCGAAACGCTGCGATGAACGTCAGAGAAAAGATGGTGTTCAGGTGAAGGCGCTTGGAGTTGCGCTTGGCGTCGGATCTCTCGTCGCCCTGATCTTACTCTCGGCCGGCCCTACGCGTGCTGAAGATGGTCCGCAGGTCGAGTACTTCTCGTTCTTCAACGGTTGGCCGGTTCAACCCTACGCGTTAGATCAAGCACCGCGGTTCTTAGAGCCTGGGACACGACTTCGTTGCAACCGCGAGGGCCTGGTTCGTCACAGCGGAACGCACCTTCGGTACGCCGGTCGTGTGCTCGTCACAGAGCCCTTTGTCGAGCGTCTCGAGCGTTTCGAGGAGCTGGTCAACGCGTTGGCGATTGAACACTACGGTCGTGTACCCACTCGCTTGGTTCATCGTGGCGCGTTCAACTGCCGTTCGGCGCGCGGTCGTAGAGGCCGAATCAGCGAACATGCGCTCGGCAACGCACTGGACTTGCAGGGGTTCAACTTCGGTCGTCTCCCGCGGGGAACGGAAGTCGAAGGGCTGCCACGTCATCTGCGACGAAGTTTTGAGATCCGAATTCGCTCGCATTGGTCGCCGCGTCGAACGCGTGATCTACACCACGCTCGCTTTCTGCATCGGCTCGCCGAAACACTCCGCCAGCGTCCCGACATCTTCCGCGGCATCGTGGGACCACCGCGACCGCGTCATCACGATCACCTGCATCTTGATGCAGCACCCTGGCGCTACGCGATGTTCAGTTACGACCCGCGTTAACGCGGTTTACGCAAACGTGCTTCGTTCAGGTGAGAATTCAATAATGGTCTCCTCGTGTTTCCTGACACGGGGTTCATATGTGGGTCGGGGCGTTACAATCGTAACGCTGTATGGGTTCCCTCCCCCAAGTCGACGAACTGCAAGAGATTGTCGAGCGGCTTTCCGATCTCGGAAGCTGGGCGTGGAGCTTTGAAACCAACCGCATCTGGTGGTCGGACCAGACGTACAGAATCCTCGGCCTAAGACCCGGTGAGATTCAGCCCAGCGTAAAAAACTGGCTGGCGATTGTTCATCCAGACGACCGCGAGACGATGAGCGACCGCGCGCGCGGTGAACGCGAACGCGATGGGAGCGCATACGAGTATCGCCTTCTCATCGATAACCAAGTTCGTTGGGTTCGCACGCACACCATGCTCAAGCGCAATGCCTCAGGTCCGACGGACCTCGTGGGCACGATTCAGGACATCACGTTGACGCGACGAAAGGCTGAGGCCGCGGCGCGAACCGAGAGCATGGCGCACCTAGGAACTTGGAGCTGGTCTGCAAGTACCGGAGAGGTGGAATGCACACCGGAGCTTTGGGCGATCATCGGCCGAGAGCCCGGCGTTCCTTCGGTGGAGCTCTTCGACGAGATTGTTCACCCCGATGACCTTGCGCGGCTCTTTGATGCGAGGCGCTTCGCCAGTGAGACGGGTCGCGTGGCACCGGTCGAGATTCGGCTGCGCCGTCCCGATGGCACCGAGCGCATCGTTCTGTTTCGCGGTGTTCCTGAAGGGGATCGTTTCGTTGGCATCTTTCAAGACGTCACCGACCAACGCCGACGTGACGCGCGGGTGCGTTGGTCGGCGACCATGAGCACCACGGGACGATTGGCCGAAGGCATCGCTCACGAGTTCAACAACCTGCTGACTGTCGTGTTGGGTCACGCACGGGTTTTGTACAACCGCGATCCGAACGACGACCTGCGCGCAATCATTGCTGCTGCGGAGTCTGGGGCCGAACTTACGCGTCGGCTTCAGGTGTTCGGAACGGACTCAAAGCGCGAAGCCAAACCGGTGGTCGTCGAGTCGGTGATCTCGGACTGCACGCGCATGCTCTCGCGGCTCATGCTCGATGAGTTGGATGTACGCTTTGAACCTTCGTCGCGCGAGACGAAGGTGTGGCTGGATCCCGCACTCCTTCATCGTTTGGTGCTGGCGGTCGCCGTGCATGCCCGCGATACCGTGGGGCGCGCAGGACTGCTGACGATTACGACGCAGCCCGAGCAACGTCACGAGCAAGCCGGGATCCGCATTTCGCTGCGCGACAACGGCTCCGGCATTCTCGATGAAGAACAACTCGGTTCTTCGCCAACGAACTTGGGTCTTGCGACCGTGGAGCAGGTGGCCGAGGAGATCGACGCGGAGATCGAAGTGGTCGCGACGCCCAACGTGGGAACCACCGTGACCTTGTGGTTGCCGCAAACCGATCGCGAAGAGTCGACGCTGCCTCCGATTCGCAACCGCGCGCGCGATATCACGGTGCTTGTGGTGGAGGACGAACCGCTTGTGCGTCGTCTGATCGCCCGAGTGCTCGAAGGCGCGGGATACACCGTTCATCTCACGACGGGTCCGAACGAGGCGTTGGCGTTCGAGCTTGGCTTCGACCTTCTGGTGACGGACCTGACGATGCCGGACGGTGGTGGGCGTCGTGTTGTGCGCGAGCTTCGAGAGCGCAAACCAGATGTTCCTGTTCTCTATCTCACAGGTTTCACCCCGGACCCGACAGCGCTTGATGCGCCGGTTCTGCTCAAACCGTTTCGTCCCCACGAGTTGCTCGAAGCGATCGATATCGTGCTCGATGGCGGAACGCTGATTCCTTGAGTCTCGAGCGCGTCAGTCGATGATGACCCATCGCAAACCGGGTCCGACGTCCAAGCGCTCGACCGAAGTCAGCGTGCCATCTGCCTCGACGGCGTAGCTTTGCAGGAACCCTGAGTCTTGTCCGGCCACAACCACGAACCGGCCATCCGGACTCACGTCAAACTCGCGCGGCCTTTCCTCGGTATCGACCGTGTCCATGAACGTCAGCGCACCACCTGCACCGACCGCATACATCGCGATCGAATCGTGACCACGGTTGGATCCATATACGTATGCACCGTCCGGAGTGACATGGACATCGGCGCAGGTGTTTTCCGAGCCATCCACACCACCCGGCAACGAAGAGACCGTGTCGTTGGCCGTCAACGCACCGCTGCCATCGACGCTCAGACTGGTCACCGAGTCATCGAACTCGTTGATCAACCAACCCAGAGTTTCGTCTGGTGAAAAGATGATGTGCCGCGGACCCACCCCTGCGGTGGCATCCAGCTCTCCCACCAGCTGCAACGCCTCGTCTTCAATCGCATACCACTGGGTCACGTCTCCGTTGCGATGCGGGACGTAGATGAGGTCGTTGGGGCCGATCAACGCAGCGTGAGGCTCTTCGTCTGTGCTCGTCACATCGAGCTGCGCATGCGGCGGTGCTCCGGACACATCGTGAAGCTTCAACTCGTTGGCTCCAAAGTACGCACTGACGAGTCGCGTCTCGTCGTCGGTCACCGCGAGATAGACCGGATTTCCTGTGTCGGATGTTCGCCCCTCGATCGAGGGTGTGCCCGACTCGTCGAGACTCAGCGTGACGATGCCGTTGCCTGCACCCGCATAGAGTCGACGCGTGCTGCGCGCGTACGCGAGCGTGCCAGGCCCCGCCCCAAGATCCACGTCGCGATCGGTCATCGCGGTCATCGAACCGTCGACTCCGAGTTCCACCACGGCAAGTCGTTGGTCACCCTGCACCGCGACGTACATCAAGCGGGCGGTCGACATCGGTCCCGCATCAAAGGTGTCCGCGCTCGCATCTGTTGCGTCCTCACCGGCGTCAACAGCGGCATCCAACTCGCCCACATCCGCGGCGGCATCCCGCCCCGCATCCGTGCCGCCATCGACGTCACCGTCATCGTCTCCACACGCAACCAACACCACGAGAATCAGCGCAAAACGACTCATGCCCTCATGGTACTCTCGGCGCGTGGCAAGCGTTGAAGACTTCGAAGCGGCAGTAAAACGCGTCAATGGTCTGCCGAAGACCCCCTCGAACGATGTGCTCTTGAAGCTGTACGGGTTGTACAAGCAGGCAACCTCGGGAGACGTCAGTGGCAAACGCCCGGGCATGCTCGATCCGAAAGGACGTGCAAAGTACGACGCCTGGTCCGGACAGAAAGGCACCAGCGCAGAAGACGCGCGTGCCGGCTACATCAAGCTCGCTGACAGTTTGAGCTAGCGCTCGGAGTCAGATGGACCGACGCACTACGGTTCGACTCGCCAAGACGTTGCGCGCTGAACAAGCACGCGCGATGGCGAACATGCGCATCAAGGGGCACAAGCCCGCGCACTTTCTCTCGCATCTCCTACGTCACGAAGAAGAGTGGCGCGTCGAAGCCAAGTTCGGGGCGCTCACGCAAGATTCGCACGACCGTCGACGCAACGCGTTGGTCGATGTACGCGTGGGTTCATACCGCCGTGATCAAGTTCGCAGCGGCGGTCTCAAAGACAATTCCACGGATGCGGAGTCGTACGAGATGGTGCGCTTGCCCTTCGATGGACAATCCGACGGACTGCGATTCGCACTTTGGCGGCTGACCGAAGCCAAGTACCGCGAAGCGTGCGACGACTTGCTTCATCGCAAAGCGGTTGAACTCAACTACTTGGACGAACACGCGGCCTTGCCTGCGTTGATTCGACGCGATCCTGTCGAAGACATGGGCTGGAGCGAGCTTCCGGACTTTGATCGTGAAGCCGCCCGCGACTTTGCCATTCGAGCAAGCGCATCGATGAAGAACTATCCACTCGCGCGGGATGGATACGTGCGAGTGCGCGGACGAAACGCGATTCGGATCTTCGCGAGTTCGGAAGGCAGTGTGATTGTGCGCTGCCAGCCTTACCGAACGGTCGAACTTTACCTTTGGTACCTGTCCGCGGACGGCCACACATTTCCGCAAAGCAAGACCTGGTTTGTGACCGATCCGGACGAGCTTCCGACTCTCGCCACCGTGCGCAAAGCGATGAAGAAGCTGTATGCACAAGCCAACGCGTTGGCGTCGGCGCCGATGCTGCGTTCGTATTCAGGACCTGTGCTGCTGGATCCGAAACCCGCTGGGTTGATGGTTCACGAAGCCCTTGGGCACCGCCTCGAAGGCAATCGCCTCTTGTCCCAAGGTGAAGGACAGACGTTTCGAGATGCGCGCGGCAACGAGATTCTCATGCCGGGCCTCAGCATTCGCGATGATCCTCGCCTTGTCTCCTTTGGTGACGAATCTCTGGTCGGTCACTACGACTACGATGATGAGGGAGTGCCCTCGGATTGCGCGTCGCTTATCGAAGACGGAACGCTGCGTGGATTTCTCACCGGTCGAACACCGATTGCGAAAGGGCATCGCTCAAACGGCCATGGACGTAGCGCGTTTCACGGTCGAGCGATCAGTCGGATGGGTGTGACCGTGGTCGAGGCCGACGATGGTCTCGATGATGACGCGTTGATGCAGGCGTTTCTGGAAGAGATCCGAGAACAAGAGGTGCCCTACGGCATTCGGATCATGGAAGCGTACGGTGGTGAGACAACGACTGAGGCATACGATTTTCAAGCGTTTCTCGGCGAGATCGATTTAGCTGCACGCGTGTATCCCGATGGTCGGCATGAACTGGTTCGCGGTGTCGACTTTGTCGGCACACCGCTTAATGCTGTTCGCGGAATCCTCGCTGCAGGCGAGCGACAAGAGGTCGACAACGCGTTTTGCGGTGCAGAGTCCGGCTACGTGCCTGTCTCGACGATCTCACCCGCACTCTTGGTCGCAGACCTGGAGCTGCAAGCGAAAGACATGCGTCCAATGACGCAATACGCCTACCCAATGCCCTGGGAAGACTCGAAGTAGCCAACCGCTTAGCCGGGACAAAAGTACATGTCGGCGTACACGTCGTACGTCTCGGTACCGCACTGTGCGCGGTAGAGATCGATGATCCCACCACAGCGCCCTCCTGGACCGGTGTTCCCGACGCGAGACGCGTGAGCTTCGCCGGGTCCGTTCGGAAACGCTGACGATCCATCATCGCATTGTAACGTGACCAATCGCGCAAGGACGTTGCGCAACCCACATTCTTCGAGTGGTTGTTCTTGGCTGGTCTGCAACGCAGAAAAGTGCGTCGTGTCGTAACCGTGGCGCGTGTCGTAGACCTGACGCGGAACCGTGATCGTCATCAGGTCGACGCGTGTGCAGGTCACTTCAGCGGCTTCAGGTTCAGGGGGCGATTCGCTCAGTCGCGGTTCTAGCGTCTCGTCGCCGGAGGTCTCTTCGCTCTCCGGTTCGTCGGTCTCAGACGCACCACAAGCCGCAAGGGCCACAATCAGAATCCAACGCATGCCTACCTTACGACCCCTACGACGCGCTCTCCCTGGGAGCTGGTATCCTGGTGGTGTGAGAGTTCTGCTCCTCACATTCGTGCTTGGCTGCAGCGTCGATTCGCTCGATTTAGAAGGGCGACAATGCGCACCTGACACGCAAGCCTGTGTCGAGGGCTGGACGTGTGATGTGTCCCGCAATGTGTGTGTTCGCGATGCCGTCGATGACGCAGGAATGGACGCACCCATCGAAGATGCGGGCGTGGACAGCGCGGACGCGGGGGACGAGGACGCGGGTGTCGATGCGCAAATGGATGCAGGACCGGATAGCGGACCGACGGATTCGGCAACCGATGCTCCTTCGGATGTTCCGACTGACGCTCTGCCGCCGCGCGCGAGCCAGTGCGACGAGCTCGACGTGCTCTTCTGCGAAGGGTTCGAAGATGACCTCAGTGCGTGGACGACGGACATCCCCGAAGGAACCGAGACCGACATCGAGTTCTCCGACTCGGCGTTTCGAGGTCGTGGCGTGTTGCGGTCCTACAGCGACTCACGGTCCGATTACTCGATCATTTTTCGCGGCGGAATTTGGCCCGACGACACCGACGACCTCTGGGTGCGGGCCTACTACTTCGTCGATGCAACTTTCTCCACAGTGATCGAGCCGTTCGAGTTTGTGGGCGACTCGTACAGTGTTCCGCACCTGGTCACTCCCGGTTCGTACGCTGACGTACACGCACACGGAGTGCTTGGTGACGGGACGTGGGAGTCGTCGATCAACCCCGAGGCAGATCGTTGGGTGTGCGCCGAAATGCACATGCATCGCGATCCCACGGCAGGGTACGTCGAACTCTTCATCGATGGTGCGATGGCGGTTCGGACAGAGGACATGCCGATCACCGAAACGTTCACTGGGCTTGGTCTGGGGCTCGTCTACACCGATTTCGACGAAGCCCTGATCTTCTTCGACGAAGTCGCCGCGCATACGTCGCGAATCCCCTGCCTTTAGCTTTTAACCTTCGGTATCAGAGTCGACGCTGGCCCTGGCGTTGCATGCGCTACCTTTGGAGGCGTGCGCTGGCACGACCTGACTCAGGGGAGAGTGATGCGTCGTATTGCTTGTCTAGCTTTGATGGTTCCGCTTTTCGTCGCTTGTCCCGGAGATGACGAACCGCCCGATATCTGTCCGGCGATCCCGTTTGATTGTGCAGACGCGTGTTGCACGAACATCGTGCCTGGAAACTACATCGACTGTGCGCAGGTTTGTCCTGGAGGGTTTCGAGCTGTCCTGCCGAGCGACATGTGTCGTCCCGATCCCGGATGTCCGGCGCTGCCCGACGGCGGTCCCGACAGCAGTCGACCCGACTCGTCCCGCCCTGATGCGATCATGGGCTGCCCCGATCTTCCTTTGCCTTCGTGCTTTGGCGGACCGTGTTGCGACATCGTCGAAACCGCGTTTCAGGATCCCTTCACCTGCGAAGCGTTTTGTCCCAGCGGACTTTCGTTTGAGTGTGAACCCTCGCGCTTGTGCTCGGGTGGATCGCGTTGTTCCGAGCCCAGTGAATGCACAATCACACCTGTGGGTTGCTGTGAGCCGTGCACGGAACCCACGCTGGAAGACGTGATCGGACTCGCCAGTGAAGACGTCGACGAGTATCGCGAAGTGGTCTGTGCAGACCCTGTTGCATGCCCCGATTGTGAACCTGCCGCGCCGAACCCCAACATCGTGGCGACCTGCAACGCGCGCGCATGCATCGCGATCGACGTGGCAACCTTGCCTGCCACGCTGTGCACCGATGACGACGAGTGCCGCATGCGGACCAACACGTGCTGTGAGTGCGATGCCGAGCCTGTGTTCCAGAACCTCATCGGGATCACGCCCTTGGGGGTTCTCGACCTGCTCAACTTGGTTTGCGACGCGGACGCGACGTGCGACGCGTGCACTCCGACCTATCCAGATGACGTCGAAGCGTTCTGCAACGACGGGCGGTGCGACGTTCGACGCCGGTAGTGTCCAAAGAGTGATAGGGTCGTGCGATGTACTTTTACGGGGGAGTCGCACTCGCCATCGTGGCAGCGGTCGCGCTAGTCGTCACTGTCCGCAGTCCGCGCGAACCGAGCGGTCGTAGTCAGGTCGTCGCCGGCTTCAACGTGTTTTGGGGTGTGATCACGGTGCTCTTCTTTGCGCCTGGTGGTCTGCTCGCTGCGCTTTTCATCGCGGACCACAACGACGGCGCGATTGGTGCGCTCGCGATTGTTCTGGTTTGCCTCAGCGGATTTGGCTTAGGTGTGGCTCTCTTCATCGCATCGCGACGTTTGTTGGCGCAGAAGAAACTCGGACGAGTGATCGGGATCGCGCGATGGAGCATGGTGCATCACGTCGCGGTCGTTCTCGCATTCATCCTGGCGTCGCTCACGGCACGTCACGGCGACGAAGATCTGTGGCTCTTGCCGGTGATTCCCTGCGTGATCGGGTTTGCACTTGGATGGGGATTGCAGCGTCGTGCACGACTGGAGCTGCAAAGCCGCTAGGGTTGTTGTGGAAGTAGCCGCGCACGAATGAGCGGTGATGTGCGGAACCGATAGCTTCCGTCAAGCCCACTACGAAACCGAAGATCTACGCCGTACATGTCTCCGGTCGCGGGATCTCGCATGAGCATTCCGACCTCCTCGGCATCGATGTGTGCGACGTCGACACCCGGTTGGCGAACAGCCTCTTCGACGGCAGCGACTTCGTCGGGACCGGGGAGCCGTTGCTGCGCATGCGCGACGAGGTCCTCTCGCGGCACAAACTCGCGTAGCTCGTCCACGGTCATTACGTGTTGTGCACCTTGTCCAGCGCGAAAGTCCGCCAGCATCGCTCGCGCGAGTTTCGCCATCGGCTCCAGGTATGGGTCCAGTGCCGGCACCTCACGCTGACGTTGGGGTTGCGCTGTGATCTGAGCCAGTCGCGGGCCAGCGTTGGTAAATACGATGACGACGCTCGCGGCATTGCCGTCCGTAAGTGTCACCTCACCTTCGAAGAACGTGACGACGACCTCGAGGTTGGGCGGCACGGTGCCAGGCCCGAAGTGCTCGACCCAGTCCCGTTCTTCACTGCGCTCTTGAACCGGTAGATCGGCGGGTGGTTCAGCGCCGCCAAGGACAGCGAGCGCGGCGTCGCGAATGTTCATGATCCACGTTGTGGCGTCGGTGCCGAATGTCTCCGCTTCGACCGTGGGTTCTTGCTCATCGCCTGTGGTTGCAATCGCAACCGGTTCGGGATCGGGTTCCGGCTCAGTCGCTGAACCGCAGGCCAAGAGCAGGAGACAACACGCGAGCCGCATGGAAGGTGAATCTCACCCACCCATCAGCGCGTCAAGATCCCACGCAGGCGCCTTCGGGTGCCGGGAGTTCTTCCCAGCGCGGAACGACCTGAAGTGTGATTTCGCCAGCCGCGCTGCGCACAGTCCAATCGCCCGCACCCATGGGCGGAAGACGACATGCCACGCCACGAGGGTTGGGAGCGCAGTCGCAAAGCACGCACTGCTCGAACTCCAGTTCGATCGCGTACGCTCCCACCACGTTCGCTCGGCACGGCGTACAGCAATCGGCGCCCTCCACTTGTGCCCACACGATCGGCGTTCCGTACGCGTTGTGTTGAAGCGCGTCCACGCACATCGTCGATGCCTCTTTCGGTTCTGGACGAGGGCACGTTGTCGGACAGGATCCGTGGTCGTGCAGGCACGCGTATTCGGTGGTGGCGAGTTGGCTGCAGTCGCCGCCCTCGCACGCACATCCAAACGCGGGCGTGCAGCCTGTGCCGTCCCAGCGCCAGCCAAGGAAGGTCTCGTCGCAACCATCGGCTGGGATGTTCTGTGGTTCGCAAAGTACGGGGTCTTCCTCGCACACCCAGCGTTGGACAAAGATCGTTTCAGCTTCGCCTTCGGCAGGTTCGTGCGACACCGCGATGAAGAGTTCACCGTCCACGACTTCCAGCGCAGGTGCGCCGTAGCTCGATGCCGAGCCACCGACGAACTCGTGACGAGCTTCAAAGGGTTCGCCAGTGGGGTCAACGTTCAGCAGAACGCTGCGTTCGTTGTATCGGCCCTCGCCCCACAAGACGACCCAACCACTGGGCAGTGCAGCAACCGCGGGGACTGCAGCTCCCGGTGCTGCCGTTTCGAGTTGGCGCGAACCGGCGAGCGCTCGGAACTCGGAATCGAATGCTTGAAAGATGATGTTTCGCGCGTCGCGTGGACCTGTGCGCCAAACGAGGGCCATGCGTTCTTCGTTCGCGGCGACGACGACGTGACGCACATCGGGTGCGTCGACGCGCAGCGTGTCCACAACTCGACCGCGGACATCGATGCGACGGACCTCGATCTCCTCTTCGTGCGGAATCGCGGCGATGAAGTGATCGCCCATCGTGGCCATGCGAATTGTGCGGCCAGGATACTCCGTCACATGGAGTGTGACCGGATCGATAAGTGCGTTTCCGTGGCGATCGATGAGGTGGTACCGCGACTCGATGCGAAACTCTCCATCGACTTCGGTTCGATATCGATACGCAACGAGCGACGTGTCTTCGATCGTCGCGAGATCGAGTACCGCCTCGGTGTTGTTGTCGTAGAGATCAATGCGCGCGGTACGATCCTCACCCTCAAGTCGTCGGTACATGAGACGACTTGGACCACCGGGATCGCCGCTCCACGCGAGCGCGATCGCACCGTCGCTCAATCGACTGCCCAACCCCCAGCTATGGGTTTCTTCGCCGGCAAAACGGGTTTCGCTGACATCACGAAGATCGCGACTCACAGTCGTGACGCTCACCCACGGATGCGCATCGGAATCGGACTCTGTGGCGATGACTTGAAACGACGTTCCATCAAACACCAAGTCCGGCGCGTACCGTTGATAGCGGGCACCGCCGACCTGAACGTTGTCGACGCGACGCAGTGCACAGCGAAGCGGTTCGAACGGCACCTCGGCATCCACTTCGATGCTCGTGTCCGGCACACCGGAGTCCGAGCCTTCGAATGACTCCACTCGATGGTGCAGCGCGCACCCCGTGAGAAAGAACACGGCACACAATCGAATATCCACGCGACGCGAAAAGCAGGAGCTGTGCCATCGGAAAACTCGGGAGGAGTCGCGATCGCGTTCGTGCCGGACCGTGTCAGCGATCCCATGCGTCGCGGTCAGAGCAGGTCGTTGCAGAGCTCTTGCACCCGACGCACAGCTGGACTGCGCGGGTCATCAAGTTGGTCAAACACAGTACCGTCAAGAACGCGTAGCAGGAGCTTGGCCCACGTTGCGTAGTCATCGGGGTCACATTCGCGAAGTCGCTTGGCTGCGTGCTTCGCTGCGCCGCTTGGTTCGAGATCGAGTGCCCAGTCGATGAGCTCCGTCGCGGCTTGATGCGCGCGCGTCGCGTCACCGCCGGACACTAAGAGAGCCGCCGGTGCGCATCGGTACCCACGTGCAAAAAGCTGGCTCAACACCACGACGCGAAACTCGATGTCATGGGCACCAACCAGCGCGAGCGCCTGTTCGGCGTGTCCATGATCGGGGTGATCCAGGAGCAGAATCGCTTGTGTCGCAGCTTCGCGCACTGTGGGCAGCATGGCATGGCTCTGCTGGCGTTCGGGCATCGAATGAGTCACGCTCCCGCCGATGAGTTGGCTTCGCATGCTTTGCGCCGTTGCAGCGCTAGTCGGAACCGTGGGCTGCAAGGGCAGCTTCGGCGACAGTTGTTCGGGCAACAGCGACTGTGAAGGAAGCCTCACGTGTTTCGAGTGGCCTTGCGTCGATGACGAGACCGAGATCTGTTCGCGCAGTTGTGAGCAAGTCTGTGCAACCGATTCCGAATGCCCGAACAACCGCCGATGCTCGGCAGGCTTGTGCGTGCGTGGAACACGCGTGGACTCGGGTCCCACCGATGCGGTGATGGAAGACACCGCGATTCCGGAAGACACCGGTGGCGAAGACGCTGGTGAAGCGGATGCTGGCGAAGACTCCGGCGCCGAAGACGACGCGGGTGCCGACGACGCCGGAGCCGATGACGCAGGTAGCGAAGACGACGCCGGAGCGGACGACGCGGGTAGCGAAGACGACGCAGGCTCCGAAGACGACGCCGGCGCAGAGTAGCGCTACGCTGCGAGTCGAGCGGCGAACGCAACTCGGTTGGGTTCGCTTTCGCGCGGGTCGAACACCGGGAACACCACGCGCTCAAACACGCCCTTGAACTCACCCTCGAGCAGGTTGCCGAAGATGTCGGCGACCATTTCTGGATCCCCGCGGAACGCACCACAGCCCCACGCGCCAAGCACGATCACTCGGTGCTCTTGTTCGGCCATCGCCGCGAGGACGTAGTGCGTGCGCCGTTGAAAGGCCTCGCGCAGCGCCGGCTTGGCATCCGGGTCGCGCTTGAGCACAGCACCGGTGTTGGGCGCAGGCGCTGTCAGCACACTGACGAGAAAAGGCTCGTCGAGTAGTTCGCCACGACCCTTGACCTTAAAGAAGGGAACGTCCGGCGTATAGATGAGGTGATCGGTGTAGATCGAGTTGGGGTGTGCGCGGTTGACCTCGTAGTACGTCGGCGCTTCTAGCAAGCATGGATATAGCGCCGAGCATCGACAGACGTCTTCTTCCTGTGCGCGCGCGCCACCGAGAAACCCACCACCAGGATTTCGTGCCGAGGCAAAGTTCAGAACGCAGACTCGCTCCTCATTTTCGTTCACCACGAGTCGGTGTGCGGCGACTTGCGTCGTCTCACCTGTAACTTCGATCGTTGTCGCTCGCTTCTCGTTTGGAATCCCCAATGCGGAAAGTGCATCCGGGGTCAGCAATCGCGTTTTACTTCGCGCGTGCTCGACGGCATCCGCGATAACCACGCGAACGCCGGAGTGTGAGGTGTACGCACCCTCGTCGAGGATGCCGAGCACCTGTTTGGCAATACCTTTTAGACCCATTTCTTTTCTTCTTCTTTCACGGCGAAAAGTGGGTTCGCGCAACGAAGAGTCAAGGTCGGGTATCATCGGAGGCAGTGACCGAGAGGCTTGGTAACTATCAAATCCTCGAGCACTTGGCGTCGGGTGGGATGGCCGAGCTGTACGTGGGGTATCGCGAAGGCGTGGCGGGTTTTCGCAAGCCGGTCGCGGTGAAGGTGCTGCGTCCGGAGATGGCGCAGAACGGCGAGATCGTCCGGATGCTTCTCGACGAAGCCAGGCTTGCTTCGCAGATTCACCATCCGAATGTGATTCGCACTGAAGACTTGGGTCAGCTCGACGGGCGCTACTTCATCGTCTTGGAGTACGTGCACGGCGCAACCGCCAATCAGATCTTGCGTGAGGTGAACCAAGCACGTCGACGACTGACGCCGGCGTTTGCGGTCGCGCTCGTCTCCGAAGCTGCAGCGGGGTTGCATGCAGCCCACGAAGCGACAGCCGAGGATGGCGCGCCGCTCAACATTGTCCACCGCGATGTCAGTCCAGGAAATATCCTGTTGAGCACTGCTGGTGAAGTGAAGCTCATCGACTTTGGTGTGGCGCGCGCCCGCATTCGTCTGCACAAAACTGCGAACGGCGCCGTGAAGGGCAAGATGCGCTACATGCCGCCGGAGCAGTTGCGCGGTGCGACCGTGGATCGACGTGCCGATGTGTTCGCGCTTGGCGTGGTTCTTTGGGAGCTGCTTACCGGCCGACGGCTGTTTCGTGGGATGACCAACGACCAGGTCATCATGAAGCTCCTCAAGGGTGAGGTCCCCCGTGTGTCGACGATGCTGGTTGTGCCCGACTCGCTCGATGAAGCGATTGCGCAAGCGATGATGCCGGACGTCGAAGATCGCTTTCAAACCGCGGAAGAGTTTCGTCGTGCACTTCTGGCTGCGATGCCTGCAGCACGCCGCGTAGATCGAGAGGAGCGTTCGGCGCTGCTCTTGGGTGGCATGGGCATCGCACTCAACGAGCGTGCGCGGAAGCTCAGTGAACGCAGCCGGGGCGCGGCGTTTCCGATGCGCGAGTTGACCCAGGAGCACTCGCTCGCAGTTCAGCGCCATACGCTGCCGCGCGAGGATCCGGGCGATATTGATCCAGGCGATGTTCCCGACGAAGCCACGCTTCCGTTGGGCTCCGCGGTCGACGAGTGAACAAACACCGTCTGGTCCTCGTCTCTTCAAAAGCATGAGCTCGATGGCCCGTTGCGCCTTGGGCGCCCTGCTTTACGGTTGGGCAGCCGCGGTCGTTGTGGCTGTGATCCACGCGTGGTCCGTCGCGACCATGTCTCCGGCCGCGGCGATCACCGGTGCCACGTTGGCTTGGTTTCTTCCGGCCACGATTCTCAGCGCGTTGGCGTTTGTGATCCGCGTGGGCATCGAAGAGTTCCCCAAGCTCAAGCAGGTGGTGCTGCCGCCGCCCAGTGAGGCACCACGACACGTTGCGCAGTTGTTGCTGGCTGGTGTTGGCGCGATTGCCGTGCTCGGCGGCTTGCTCATGTTTGTGAGCTTCTCCGCTCAAACTCAGCGACTTGCGGCGGGAATCCTGAGCTTCGCTTCTCTCTTTGTCGGACTCGCGCTGCTCAATCCGCTGACCAAGCTGCTGCAACGCATGCCGCGACCACGCAGTGCGACTTGGTTTCCGAAACTGACCTTGCTCTTGGTCGCGTTGGTGCTGGTCGCCGCGTATCTGATCGTTCCCGAGTACGTACGCGTTCTTCCCTGGGAACTGGCGAGTGCCGTCGCGTTGATTTTCGGCAGTGCGATTCTCGGTTTTGGCAGTGCACCCCGTGCGATGGGAGTTGCGGGTGGTGTGGTCGCACTGGGTGCGTTCGTCTGCGTGGTGAGTACGTCCAGTGGCGATGCTCATGCTGCAGTGCGTGGACCTTGGGTGCCCTCCAAAACGCCTGCGCCGACCGAGTCCGAGCTTCGCGTGGTTGCCTGCACAGAGAACGATCGCCTGACTTCGCTGACGGAGATGCGCGAACTCGAAGACGCTCCGGATGTCGTGATGATCACGGTGGATGGTTGGCGTTGGGATCACACGTCCATGGCGGATCCCGGGTTCGATGTGACGCCCAACATCCGTCGTCGTGCGCGCAATGCTGCGGTGTTCACCCGCGCGTATACCGCCGCGCCTTCGACACGCCACGCGTTCCGTTCGCTGTTCACGGGGATTTGGCCAGGACGGATTCCTGCGCCGCCGACACCTGGGCATCGATGGGCGCTGTCGATCGTCGAGGGCCAACCGACGCTTGCCGGCTATCTCCAAGCGTCCGGGTACCGAACCACCGCGTTGGTTTCGAAGACGGAGATCTTTCCAGCCGAGTTTGGTGGACTCGCTGGATTCGAGGTTGTGGACTCATCGTTTCACGACTTCCAGCTCGAGCATCGCTACAGCGCGTCGCTCAAGGTCAGCCGGATCATCGACGAACTCGGCACACCACCTGGCGATCGTGAGCCTCGCTTTGTGTGGGCGCACCTGATCGAGCCGCACTTTCCATTCACGCATGGTCCCGAGCTACCGACGGAGGACACGCTCGGCTACCACGACCGGCACCTGCATGCGGTTCGGTACGTGGACCAGCAACTCGAGCGACTCCTGTCGTTTCTCAATGGTCCGGAGCGACGCGATCGAACCATCGTGATCCTCAGTGCGGACCACGGTGAAGCGTTCAACGAGCACGGGTTCTTTCGACATGGACAGAGCGTCTACGAGGAAGAGATCCACGTGCCGCTCGTCATTTGGGCGCCGGGGATCGAAGCGGGCAAACGCTACGACCCTGTCTCGCACGTGGACATCCTGCCGACCTTGCTCAGCCTTTTGGGGCAGCCACACGAGGGTTCATGCGGAACGAACCTGACTCCAGCTCTCCATGGCGCAGAAGGGCCGCGCCGGCCGATTTACTCGGCTGCGTTACCGGATCAGCAGACGGACTACTTTCACGTGGCGTGGATCGACGGTGATCGAAAGACCATCGTGGATGCGACCACAGGCGAGGCGATGACGTACGACCTTGCGCGCGACTTGGGCGAGCACGCCGGGCAACGCGCGATTCCACGCGACCTGGCGCCGATTCGCACGTTTCTACGCGCACACGGTCAGGACCCTGAAGCGTTTGCGCTTTGAGTGTGTTGGCGCTCGCTTCGCAAGAGCCATCCCAGGCCAATCGCGATCAGCGTTCCCGCAACAACCAAGATGGTGACGAACTCGAGATGCGTGAACATCAAGCCTGCACTTCCGTGTTCGAACTCGTCGTAGGTGCCCACGTGCAACGACTGGTTGTACAGAACCGCCATCGTGCCGAGGATCAACACACCGGTTCCGATGACGACCTTTTTGGCGACGTCGAGCTTGCCTTGCGCCATCAGCCATTCGGCACAGCGAAAGCCAACCCAGAAACTAGCGTTGACCAACGCGACAACGAGCGCGAGCGTGGCAAACCCTAATGAGCCTTCACTCTCGAAGAAGAACGTTCGCGCGTCGAAGAAGTAGTTCCACTCCCAGTCGGGGAAGCGGGACATGAAGAACAAGATGATGGGGGAGAGAATCGTGGACTGGAAGAGAAGTCCCTTGGCGAGCACGCGGTCGCGGTGTTGGACTGCGGTGCCTTCTTCGTTGCGGCGCGCAACAGCGATAGACGCGCCTACGAGGAAGCTGATCGGCGCGTCGATCGTGATCACGAACCGAGCTTACCACCGCTCTCGACCCGGTGAGCGTCGGCGAGAGTCTCGCTGTGCAATACTCGGGTCGATGCCCCGAATCACGCTGAGCTGCGTACTGGCCACGTTGGTTCTTCCTGCGTTGGTGTTGGCGCAGACTGCGAGTGTCGACGTTGAGAGCGCAGCCGGTGCGATCGAGCGTGACGCTGCTCAGACGGTACTCAATTCCGTGGTTGAGCCGGTCACATCCTGTTTTGAGGAGCCAGCAAGTGCGTTGGCGATCCTGCGCGTCAACCGGTCGGGTCGTGTGACCAGTGTTCGGTTCATGGAAGAGTCCGGCAACGACGAGCTCGATCGCTGTCTCACGCGTGCGTTGCGGCGCGCGGAGTTTGAACGCGCTTCAGGGCGTTCGACGATCTACGTCCGACTACGTCGCGACTAGCCCGCGTCGCCGTGGTCGTGGTCGTGGTCGTGACCGCCGTCGCCGTGGTCATGGTCGTGTCCGCCGTCACCGTGATCGTGGCCACCGTCGCCGTGGTCGTGTCCGCCGTCACCGTGGTCGTGTCCGCCGTCACCGTGATCGTGTCCGCCGTCGTCGATGCCACCATCACCGCTGTGGTCGGACTCCATGCGATACGCGTACGCGAACACCGGTGCACCGCCGTGGTTGTGCAGCTCCAGCACGTACTCGCCGCCTTCGTGTACGTGAACGCGGTAGTCCCAAAGCCCAGCATCGGGGCACGCGCCTGCGCGGGTTGCACCCGGGAAACCAAGTTCAGCGTTCGCAAGGGTGGTCTCTTCGCTCACGAAGATGGCCCAGTCGTGGTGCGACACGTCGGCGTGAAGCGTGACGTATCCCTGTTCGGACAAGGTGACGAGACGGGCTGCTTCGGGGTGCAGTTCGGCAGACGCTGCTCCGTCGGCGGTCGCAGCTGCGGTCAGAGCGGTGCCGTTCGGGAACGCCGCACAGGCGGCTCTGGATGCAGCATCGACAACTCCGATGGGCGTGTCTTCTCCACCATCATCCGCGCAAGAGGCGAGGGCGCAGACCATCGAGACGCCCAGAGCAATGCGAAGCATGACTACGACATGCCAAACATCACGTTCGCTGGCCACTAGGTGCGACGAAATGTCCCACCAAAGAGGCGGCCGTAAGGACACATTTGCGTGGAATACGGCATGCTGTTGGGGATGCGGTGGGCTCTCTTGCTTGGCTGCTGCGCGCTTCTCGCGTGTGGTGACGATGATTCGACGGTCGATCCCGATGCTGGGGATCTCGATGCTTCGATGGACGACGGTGGGCCGGACGCGATGGTGTTGCGACCGAACTTGGATCACTGCGACTACGAACCGCCTCCTGCAACCGCGAACGCGAGTGGCATGGTGGAGTCGGGCGCGTTGATGGCGGGCGCGTCGGAGGTCGTGTGGCGTCCACGCGTGGGAAGTGCACTCGGCGCGTTCACCGCGCGAGTGGATTTCCTGGGCGACATCGATCCCCCGGACCGACGGTTCAACGAAGTGTCGGGAACGTTTGCACCTTCGGTCGGTGTCGAGACCTATCCGCGCGTCAAAGCGGTCAGCCTGGAAGCGGGCGGTGAGACTGTGATCTTGATCAAGGTCGACGTCGCCATGGCAGACGAAGCGATCTTGCATCGCGTCACGCAGGCGCTTGAAGAGTCGCGCGGTCAGAGTTTCGCGGGCAAGATTCTGTTTGCGACCAGCCACAGTCACTCTGCGTTCTCGCAGTTCCACTCCAACCAGCTGATGTGGGTAGGCATGGGGCGCTTGCGCAACCAAGTCTCCGACGGCTTGGTCAACGCGATGGTGCAAGCAGCCGAAGAGGCGATGGACACTGCGGTTCCAGCGCAACTGGGGTTTGCGGTGGACCCTGGTTTCGATCCCGACGACTTGGTCACGCGCGACCGTCGTCCTGAGAACGATGGACTTGCCGGAGGCGAGTCTAAAGACAACTGGCTCTTCGTGATGCGCGTCGATACCGCGGACGGCGATCCGCTGGCGATCGTGCCCGTGTTCGGAATGCATCCGACGGTCTTGGACGCCGACAACCTGTTGGCTTCGAGCGATGCGGTTGGACAGATCGAGCGTGCGCTCGAAGAGAACTTCGATTCGCGCGTGGTGGTGATGCACATGCAGGGCGCTGGCGGCGATGTTTCGCCTGCCGGCAGCGGCGGAATCAACTGCAGCAGGCCCTGCTACAACTTCTCGCGCGCAGAGATGGTGGGTCGAAACGCGCGCGACCTGATTCTCACGCAATGGAACGCCGCCGGCGATGCGATGGAGACCGACGTTGCGTTGGAGATGTTGACCCGTCACGTCGAACTCGGACCCGACCCGGCCACCTTCACGGTTCGCGGTGGTGCGCTTCGCTATGCCGATGACTGGGACGGTGTGAGTTTCGCGGACGGCGAGATCATGGACTCGATGGGCGGAATCATCTCGCCCATGGACGAGTTCAACGCGCCCTTTGGCGCAGCACTTTGTGGTGAAGAAGGTGGAGCGCTCTTTCCGATGGCGCAGTTGCCCGGAACCCGCCACTTCATCAACCCGTATCGCTCATGCGTGAAGACGGAAGTCGCGGCGCCTTTGTTGGGTGACTTCTTCTTGCTGCCCTTCGATCCGATGCCTGCGTGTGCGACGACGCGAACCACGCTGTCCGCGCTGCGTGTGAACGACCATCTTTTCGTGACCGTCCCTGGTGAACCCGTGACGCTCTTCGCCGACCGAGTGCGCGAGGGCTCCCCGATCGAACCCGACCACACGATCCTGATTGGCTTTGCGCAGGACCATGGGGGGTACATCATGACGGCGGAAGACTGGCTGCAGCGCGGCTACGAGCCGAGCATCAACGTCTGGGGCCCGCTGGAAGGCGAGTACATCGCCGAGCAACTGGTCGACTTGATGCCGCTGGCCATGAGCCCCGCAAGGGACAACGCCCAGGATGGTTTTGCGACGCGCTGGGCGGCACCTGCAGCGGATGACACCGACTTGCCTGCTCCCGATGATGCTCCGCAAGCGGGCACGCTCGAGGATCCACCTTGGGATCGCCAGTACGTTCGCGGAGGTGAGCCGCTGACGAGTGCGCAGCCGCCTGCGACGATCGAACGCTTGGAGAGCGCAGTCTTCGCGTGGGTGGGTGAGGATCCCAGTGATGGAACCCCGCGTGTGATCCTGGAGCGGGAAGTCGAAGCGGATGTGTGGGAGCCACTGACGCGACGTTCGGGTCGACCGGTGATCGATCAGGATGTGATGCTCTTTCACACACCTGATCCGCTGATCCGCGACACGCCGTCCGATCCACGAACGCATCGCTGGGCGGTCGAGTGGCAAGCCGTGACCTGGTGGGGAAGTCCCAACGACGACGTCGAAGACCGGTTTGGTGTACCGCTTGGTCGCTACCGCTTTCGTGTCGAAGGCGAAGGGTATTCGTTGACCAGCAACGCGTGGGACGTCCAACCCGCCACGATGACCTTGGATGCCGCAGCTGCGGGCGGTCAGTTTGCCGGTACAGCGACCTTCCATGCGCCGAACGGTTGGCGTTTGCTGCACCGGACGATTCGAAGCAACACGCCGATTCCCGCGAACGGCACCCTGACGTTTACATTCACGATTCCGGATGTGGAACCGGTCGAGGTCGAAGGCGAAACCAGTGCGGAGGGCGCGTTCGACGTGGCTATTCCCGCCGGTGCAACCAACGTGGTCGTGACGGACCGCTTCGGAAACACAGCGAACGCAACGCTCTAGTTGTAATGTCCGGATATGGACCTCAACACACTCGTGCTGCTCGCGGCCGTCGTGGACGCAGGTTCGTTATCCCAGGCGGCGAAAGACACCGGTATTCCCAAGTCGACGATCAGTCGTCGGCTCAAGGCGCTTGAGGAGGAGCTTGGCGTTCGGCTCTTGCAGCGTACGTCGCGTCAACTCGGATTGACGCAAGCGGGTGCGCTTCTGGTTGAGCGTGCGCGCGGAATTCAGAGCGTGGTCGATGAACTTCGCGACGACATTCGCGCACAGAATCGCGCGCCGAGCGGCCCGCTCCGTGTGGCGATGTCGGTGAGTTTCGCAGAGCGTGTGGTCGCACCGATTCTTGTGGAGTTCATGCGTGCGTATCCGAAGGTGCAGCTCGAGTTGGTGCTCGATGCCGCGCGCAACGACCTCATCCAAGAACGCATCGACGTGGCGATTCGGATCGGTGCGCCCGAGCCGTCGAGTTCGCTGGTGGCACGGCGGTTGGCGACAACTCGCGCGCGCTTGTGCGCCGCTCCGAGCTACCTCGAAGCGCGCGGACGACCGGAGGAATTGGCGGAGCTGCAGCACCACGAAGGGTTGATCTACCGACCCGATGGGCGAGCGGTATGGACGTTGGCCGACGAATCTGGGGAGATGTATCGCGTTGAGCCGCGTGTGCGACTCGCCGCGAACTCACACGTGATTGTGGCGAAGGCCGCAGTCGCTGGTTTGGGGATTGCTCTGCTGCCGCAACTGTATTTTGCACAGGCACAAATCGATGCGGGTGAGCTTGTCGCCGTGCTGCCGGAGTACACCTCGCCCGAACTCTGGGTTGTCGCAGCGTTTCCGGACCGAGCGTTGGCATCGGCAGCGCGCACATTCGTGGATTTTCTCGCCGAGCGCTTCGATCCCAACGTGCTCTGAAACCCTGCGTCCCATGAGTGGCACGCCAACACCGCTAGGGTCGGCGCATGACTCATCGGGCGTTCCTTTTGGCAGTACTCGTGGCGTGTGGCGGTGCGAGTGAGGACGACACTTCAACCACCGACACGACGACGGGCGACGAGCAAGAGACGACCGTGGTCAACGATGCGCAAGACGCGCCGGCTCGCTTTGACGACATGACGCAGGATCAGAAGTTCGCGTTTATGCAGAACACCGTGATGCCGGAGATGACGCAGCTTTTTCAGGAGTTTGATGGCGAGCGTTACGCCGAGTTCACCTGCGCGAACTGTCATGGCGACAACGCGCAAGAAGTCGGTTTCGAGATGCCGAACGGATTGGCGCCGCTGAATCCGGAGCACATCCCGGCGATGTTCGAGAGCGATCAACCCATGGCGCAGTTCATGACCCAAACTGTGTGGCCGCGGATGTACCAGCTTCTCGGCGAGGACCCGTACAACCCGGAGACGAACGAAGGCTTCGGGTGCTTGGGCTGTCACGCCATGGAAGGCGGCTGATCGAGTAACTTGGGATGCGAGATTCGGAACGAGATCGAGAATGACTAGGACCTAGGCGTCGCTCACTTGTGCCCGAGCGACGTCCTAAGCTCATTCTCGATCTCGCTCCGCGTTCCGCTTCAGTCGTAAAAGCGAAATTTGCATTCCGCTTTCTCTAGTTCTCCGCGTGCGAGTTCTTCGCGAGTCAGGCCCCACTGGTAGACGCCACGGCCCCACCGATGGGTATTGGTGTAGTCGGTTCCGTCGTCCAAGCGGTATGTAAGCAGGAGCTCAAAGTCACGACTTAACTCACTCGCGTCTGCCGTGATGCCGTCGCGTTCGACCCGACGCTGAGCCATGTGTTTCATCTCATCGTCGCACCAGCTGTCGGTGTACCCCAGCATCTGGTGCGCGCGTCCATGACCCCCGATTCTGTCGGCGAGTTCACGGCGAAGGACTTCCATCAAGTCGAGTATTTTGTCGCGCGGCTTGTCACGACCACGAAAAATCCCATCGCGGTTGCAGGGCAGATCCAGTGCGCGCCGAGCAGTCAGTGAAGCGTTCTTGACTCGCTGATTGCGTTTGAGCTCCAACGGAAACGGCGCGCGTTCGGCGCCGAACGTTGGAGTGTGAATCAAACGGTGCACACGCGCGTCTTCACGGCTCAGAAAGATAAAGATCGCACCAGTTGGAGGGAGCAACGAAGGTGAGCGATCCCAGTCCTTCCACGCGTTGTCGACCTCACCCAGATCGATCTGCATGACGAAGCTGAGGGGCTCACCCTGGTGCCGAGGCCAAGCAACGTTCGCTGGAAGACTAGGAGCTCCACCAATACGCGAGTGCCCCGTCTTGCGCGGATGACCGGCGGCGAGATTGATGCAAGGTCGAAGCAACTGCTCGATCTCTCGTCGGTCGGGCCACGAGGGCACTTCCTTTCTGAGGTAAGCAAGGATTCGGTCGCGCATACACAAGCATTAGTAAACCCTGGGGACAGGTAAACTGGTTTACCGAGCCTCGATCGTTTCGGTTGGAAGTACGGCTGTCGCACCCATCGCGTAGCCTCCCGCCGTGGCAAAACTCCCCAAAGGTTTGATTCAAGGCGAGGACGGTGCGGTTCGGTGCTGGTGGCCAGGCGAACACCAGGACTACATCGACTACCACGACAACGAATGGGGCTATCCGGTCGACGACGACTTCCGCCTCTTTGAAAAAATCTGCCTCGAAGGTTTTCAGTCGGGCTTGAGCTGGCTGACGATCCTCCGCAAGCGCGAGAACTTCCGTAAAGCGTTCGCCGACTTCGACTTCGAACGCGTCGCTCGCTTCAATAAGCGAAGCGTCGAGCGGCTCCTCAAAGACGCCGGAATCGTTCGTCACCGCGGCAAGATCGAGTCCACGATTAACAACGCCAAGCGTGCGTGCGAGATGGTCGACGAACTCGGCTCACTCGGCACCTACTTCTGGGGGTTCGAAGACGACGCGGCCAAAGAACGACCGAAGCGGTTTACGCACGCTCAGTTGATGAAGGTCAGCAAGACCAACACGTCCACCACCATCAGCAAGCAGCTCAAGAAGCGTGGCTGGTCGTTTGTTGGGCCCACCACTGTGTACGCGTTCATGCAGGCGATGGGTATCGTCAACGACCATCTCGAGGGCTGCGCACATCGCGAGAAGGTCGAGAAGGCACGCAAACGTTTCAAGCGGCCATAGCGAGTTTGGCGTTGTGCTCTAGACTCCCGCCATGTGTCGGCATCTCGCGTATCTCGGTTCGTCTCGATCGCTAGGCGAACTCCTGCTCGAGTCCAAGCATTCGCTTGAGGTGCAAAGCTATGCGCCCAAAGAAATGCGTGGCGCGTTGCTCAACGCCGACGGCTTTGGCGTGTGCTGGTACGCCGACGATCGCTTTGCGCGATATCGCAGCACGCTCCCCTTGTGGGGCGACGAGAACATCCACGAGATGGCGCACCTGCGCTCGACGTGTGTGATCGCCAACGCGCGAAGCGCCACACCCGGAATGGGTATGGGGTTGCTCAACACGCCGCCCTTTCTGCACGAGCGTTGGGTGTTCTCGCACAACGGGTTCGTGCGCGGGTTTCGCGAAGGCACCATGCGCAAGCTGCGCGCTCAACTTAGCGACAGCGCCTACGACGCGATTCGCGGAACCACGGACTCGGAGCATCTCTTTGCGCTCTTCCTCGACGCACTGAAGGACGACCCTGTTGCCGCACTTCGACACACTGTCGAGACGATCGGTGCGTTGCGTGGCGATGCGGAAGTGCTGCTCTCGCTGATCGTATCGGATGGCACTCAACTCATCGCATGCACGCACGCGTTTTCCGGCGAACCACCAACGCTCTACCTGCGGCACGACGACGACGTCTGGATCGGGAGTGAACCGAGCGGCGACGGCGACTGGGAGCCCATCGTGGGTGGTGTACACGTCACCCGCGAGGGCGTGACGAGGTTTGCGCTTTGAGTTTGGAGTGGCTCGATGAATCGCGCGAACGAACGTTGGCGTTGGTCGAGTCGATGTCCGACGACTTGCTTTGCGCGTGGCCGGACCCGGCGTTTAGTCCGATCTGCTGGCACCTGGGACACATCGCGTTCACCGAAGCCGCTTGGATTCTGGAGCAATGCGCAGGCAACGACTCGCTTTCAAAGCCCTACTACAGCCGCTTTGCGCAAGATGGATGCGCGAAGAAGCTGCGTGCGCAGGGATACAAACGCGACGAACTTTTTGGGTATCTCGCGCAGGTGCGGTCCGCCATCCATACGGCGTGGCCCTCGCTGCAACACCCGATGAAGGAGCACGACTTTCTGGCGTGGTTTATCGCGGCGCACGAAGATCAGCACCGCGAAACAATGCGCATCGTGCGTGCGTTGGGACGGCAGCCAACGCATGCGGTTGACGCAACGAGTACATTGCCCACCCGGGTCGCCATCCCGGGCGGCGAGTTTTGCGTTGGAACCAACTCACGCTTGGCGTACGACAACGAACGACCTCAGCTCGATGCGAGAGTCGACAACTTCGTGGTCGATGCACATCCCACGACGTGCGGTGCGTGGCAGCACTTCATCGACGCAGGTGGGTACACAACGCAGGGGCTTTGGTCGGACAGTGGGTGGACATGGTTGCAACAAAGCAATGTCACCGGCCCGCGCGCGTCGATGCAGAATGCAGACTTTCCGGTGATGGGCATCAGCTATTACGAAGCCGAGGCCTATGCTCGATACCGAGGCGGACGTTTGCTGACTGAACTCGAATGGGAGCACTTGGCGCAGCGGTTCGGCGACGACGCGCACCTCGATTGCGACGTTCCGCGAGCAGTTCGCAACGGCAGCCAACCGACGGATGTGATCGGCAACGTGTGGGAGTGGACCGCGGACTGGTTTGAGGCGCGCGAGGGCTTTTCGCCCTATCCATACGAGGGATATTCGGCGCCCTACTTCAACGCGACACACCGCACCATGCGGGGTGGGAGCTTTGCGACCGCACCTCGAATTGCGACTTCGAGCTTTCGAAACTGGTATGTCCCGGAGTCACGCCAGCTCTTCGTTGGCGTACGAGTCGCATACGATGGTTAACTCCAAACACTTGTTGGCCGCCGCGCTGATCATCCCCGCGATCGTGCTTGGTGTCTGGAAGCTTGCAGCAGGAACGGGAAAGATCGTTCCGATCGTGGGTGCCGGCAAACTCGCTGAACTCAGCGAAGAGTCGGCCCCCGAAGGAATCCGATACCGCGTGGACGCTCAACGCAACGAAAGCGTCGCGCAAACGCGTGCACGTGTCGAAGCCGCGATCACCACCTGGCCTGACGTCATCGTGTATGGACTCGATGAGGATGCTGCGCAGGCGAATCCAGAAGAAGCGCAACAAACGTTGGACGAACTCGCGCAACAAGTCGAGAACGCCACAGGGGCATCGGTGATCGTCTTGGACGAATCGACGCGCGCGTTGGCGGACAGCACCTGCGTGGAAGGGCGTTGGCGAGTGTGCGTCGACCTCACGGACGAGGACGACGTTGCCGGTGCTGTTGCTGCGGGTGTTCGCGACGGGATTGCAGCGCACGACGCTCTGCGCGCGACCACACAGCCGAGCCGATGAGAGTCACGCTCGCGATCTTGATGGCAGCCGTTTGGTTCAGCCCCAACGAGCGCCAAGCGCAGAACGGGTATTGGGGCTTCGCGCTGGCGCACCATCCCGAAGAATCGCGACGACAGGGGTTTGCCTATCCGCCCGATCCCGCACCGCTTACGGGTATGCACGCCAACGCGGTGTTGCTTAGTCCCTCGTGGGAGCAACGCGACGTTCACGCATCGAACGTAGTCCCCGGTGAGACTCGTGACGTGACGTGGCGTCGAACGATTCGTCGTGCGCGTGAACTCGGTCTGCGCGTCGCGATGGCACCGTGGATTTCGCTCAAGGACGCCGAACTTGATCAGTGGCGTGGTGTCATCGAGCCGGTCGACCGTGTTGCGTGGTGGCAGAGCTACCGTGCGTTTGTGTTGCACTACGCTCAACTTGCGAGTGAGGAGCGCGTCGAACTCTTCGCGGTGGGATCGGAGTTGAGTTCGCGCGACCACGACGCAGAGTGGGCCGAGCTGATTGCGGAGGTGCGTGAGGTCTACGCGGGTTCGCTTGCGTTCGTCGCGAATCACGATGCACTCGACCCAGTGGCGTTCGAACACGTCGATGTTCTTGGCGTGAGTGCGTACTTTCCGGTGAACGGTTCTTGGGAACATCACGCACAGAGACTTCGGCAACTGCACGAAGAGCACGGCAAGCCGCTCGTGATCTTTGAAGTCGGGTTTCCGTCGCGTCGTGGCGCGCTGCGAGAGCCGTGGAACACCACCACGGGGGCGCCGGTGGATCTCGAAGCTCAAGCGCGCGGCTATGAACTCGTCACCGAAGCGCTCGGCGACGCAGCGTGGCTGCACGGCGTCTTCTTTTGGACCTGGTTTGGGCCGGGAGGTGAGCACGACCGGCACTACACGCCACATGGAAAGCCGGCCGAGAGCATCGCCCGGAGCTTCCTGTCCAGGCGGGTTCTCGCAGCGCCCCTTGGATCAGGGCCCGGGCGCCTGTAGCCTCCCGCGGCATGAACGTCCTCGTCATCAATTGCGGCTCATCAAGCGTCAAATACCAGGTTGTCGACACTGCTACCGGCAACTCTCTGCTCTCCGGTAAGGCAGAACGAATCGAAGGCGACCGAACGCACCTCGATGCCGTCAAAGAGATCTTGGAGGCAGCAAAGCCGCATGACGTCAAAGCGGTTGGACATCGCGTCGTGCACGGCGGCGAGTCGTTCCACGATGCACGTCAGATCGACGACGAAGTGATCGCGGCGATCGAAGCGTGCGTGCCGCTGGCACCTCTTCACAACCCGGCGAACCTGGCGGGTATTCGTGCTGCGCGCGAGATGCTTCCAGACGTTCCGCACGTCGCGGTTTTCGACACCGCGTTTCACGTGCGCATGCCGCGTCGGTCCAAGGTGTACGCGATCGACAAGGACGTCGCCGAGAAGCACGGCATCCGTCGCTATGGTTTCCACGGCACGTCGCACGACTACGTGTCGCAGTTGGCGGCGAAGCATCTGGGCGAAGACATTCGCGACCTGCGCATCATTACCTTGCACCTCGGCAACGGTGCGAGCGCGTGTGCGATCGAGATGGGTGGATCGGTCGACACGTCGATGGGGCTGACGCCTCTCGAGGGCCTCGTGATGGGCACGCGTTGTGGTGACTTGGACCCGGGGGTGGTGCTCAAGCTCGCCCGCGAGTTGGGCATCGACGAGACCGATCAATTGCTCAACCGCAACAGTGGACTCAAGGGCCTGAGTGGAATCGGGAACGACCTGCGGGATATTCAAGCCAAGGCGGAAGAGGGCGACGATCGCGCACGCTTGGCGATCACGGTGTTTGCGCATCAGTGCCGCAAGTACATCGGTGCGTATGCAACAGCGATGGGCGGTGTCGACGCGGTCGTGTTGACCGGTGGCATCGGACAAAACAGTTCGGAGATGCGTCGTCGGATTCTTCAACGTCTCGAGTTCATGGGCATTCGCCTCGACGAGCATCACAACGACGATGCGAAGGTTTCGCATGAGGCGCCGGTCGCTGAAATCAGTGCGTCGAACTCGCGCGTCAAGGCGTTGGTGATCGCGACCAACGAAGAGCTTCAGATTGCGCGTCAGACCGCGAAGGTGGCTGAGGGCGGCAAGAAGGTGAAGCAGCCCAAGCCGATTCCGATCGCGATCAGTGCGCGTCACGTGCACCTGGATCGCAAGACGATGGACGTGCTCTTTGGCGAGGGTGTGGAACTGACGGAGTACCGACCGCTCTCGCAACCGGGTCAGTACGCATCGGAGCAAAAGGTCAACTTGATCGGACCGCGTGGTCGGATCGATGGCGTGCGTATTCTTGGCCCGCTTCGACCCGGAAATCAGATCGAGATCTCGCGCACGGATGAGTTCAAGCTTGGTGTCGACGCACCGATTCGCCACAGCGGCAAGGTGAAGGGAAGTGCGCCGATTACGTTGGAAGGTCCGGCCGGAAAAATCGATCTCGAAGAAGGCTTGATCTGCGCGTGGCGACACATCCACATGACGCCGGAAGACGCCGAAGCGTACGGAGTCAAAGACAAGGACTACGTGGAAGTTGCAATCACCGGTGGCGAGCGCGACCTGGTGTTTGGCGACGTGTTGGTTCGTGTGAAGAGCAGCTACGCGCTGGAGATGCACATCGATACGGATGAGGGCAACGCAGCCGAGTTGAGCCGCGGTGCCGTGGGCGATTTGATCTACAGCGAGCCCGACAAGCCCGCGACCGCGACTCTTCGCCGGAAGCGCTGATGCTTCAGGGCGCGATCATCGGTTTGGTGGTCGGCATCGTGATGGTTGCCGTCCGCTTCTACAAACAAGGTAAGGGCGGCCAGGCGATCAAAGAGGCCATCAAAGAAGGCGGCCCTGCTGCACGCGGTGCGTTGGATAAGTACATCGCCCCTTCGGCCAACGGGAAAGTTGGTGCGAGCAAGCTGCTGGATCACCTGGAGCGGTTTGGTTGGCTGGCAATCCTCGGTGATCTGCAAGCGTTGGAAGCTGAAGGGCAAGCCATTGTAGGCGGGTTGAGCGTGACGACGCAGCTTCAGGCACAAGCCTTGGCGGGTTTGCTTGCGCATGACGACAACCCGCAGCGTCACTTTGCGTCGATGGATGCGGTCGGACATCGCATCAACAACGAGGGTGGCGCGATGCTCAAGTTGGTGAAGAACACGACCAACGATATTTGGGCGATGGCGCGCGCCATGGCGGGCGACGGGATGGATGCTGCGGCGCGAACGCGTTTGGAGAAGCGCGCGGGTCAGTCGACACCGGCGGTTCGTGTGGTGTTGTTGCGGTTGATCGCACGAGCTACCGAAGTCGCGGGCGAAGATCCTTCCGCTCAGCGGGCCGCGGCGGACGAGGCGCTGGCGCGACTTTAGGCCGACTAGCGATCCGGTAACGGACGTCGACGCGTGATGTACCAGCCTTCGGAACGCGTCACATGGCGTTCGGTGCCGCGCGTGATCTCCCAGTCCTGACGAAGCTCGAGCTCGGCATCCAAAGGTGGCACCGCGACGTCCCGCGCGTACCGAACCACTCCGTCGCCGTGCACGACACGCTTGGCTTGCCACTCTTCGTCTTCGGTCTCGACGTGCCACGTCGCGCGGACTTCGTAGTGGCTAGCGTCCATTGAAACCAACGAGGCAGTTCCGGATACATCGTTCGCGTCGACGGGCGAACGCGGCGACGACATTGCCTCCGCCACCGCTTCGGAACCGATGCCCCACTGTCCGCCCACCGGCTGTGGCTCGCTGGTTCCAAAGAGCTCGTCTTGGTTTTCGTCGCGCGTGGCGTCGATGGCGAGTCGCAGTGCTTCGTGGACGTCTCCGTAAGGCCGTTCACCATCGACGTAGAACTCGCCGTGCTCGCCACGTCGGACCACCACCACGGTTCCGGCGGCAAGTACGGTTGAGCCTTCGTCAGGCGCCCCACGCAACCACTCGAAACGTTCAACCTCGTACTGCATTTCGAGAACCCCGCCGTCGGGTTCCATTGCCAACACCGTGGCTACTGCTTCGAGTTCAACCTCACGATCGGTCTCGGTAGGCGTGTCGCGCAAGATTTCGCCCTCGTACACCGAACGCGTACGAAGCAGTCTCGAACGGCGCATCACTCGAAAGCGCTGCCCGATGTGTTGTTCACGCTCAAGGACGACACGGCGTGCGGGCGACACGCGCTGCTCGGCGGAAACCCGAACGTCCACGGCAGCCACCTGAGGCGCTGCCGAGGCACACGCGCACAGCGCGAACGAAAGGCTGAACGTTCGCGCCGCGGTCATCACATGGGCTGGAGCGTTGCCTCGCGATGGTTGTGGAACTCCATCACGAGAGCTGCGCTCTCTCCGGTTTCGGGGTCTTGCAGGCGCATGTTGGCGGTCATCTGCATCTCCATTTTGCGGAAGGGCGCGACTTGCTCGGGATCGCTCGGCAGTGCCCATTCCATCTCGAGATGCACGTTTCCGCTCTCGACGGTGGCGTCCGGCATGTGCGGGAAGTCGAACGCATTGATGTCGAGTTGCCCACGTACCGTGAGCAGATTGGTTGTTGCGTTGTGTTCGGCCACCTCAAGTCCGCCGTGAATTGCCTCTGGTGGTACTTGGACGCGCATGCGCTGCAAAAGCTCTGAAACGACATCGGGCTGAAAGTTCCAGGTGCCTCCGATCGGCTGCGGATCCGGGGTGCCGTACATTTCGTCGTCATCTCGAACGGGGCCGTCTGGAACGACTAGGCCGATCCAATCTTCAAGGTCTCCCGTGACTGGCTCGCCGTTGATGGCGATCACGCCAGGGTCACCGCGAGTCACTTCGATGCGCGTTCCTGCCGTGATCGGCCGCTGCACGCTGGCTCCAATCGTGGCTTGAAACGACTCGACTTCAACCCAGTACGTAAGTTCACCCGTTCGCTGCATGACGCCTTGCAGCTCGACGACCTTCTCGTCGACCTGAACCTGCGGTGGGGCACCGGGCGGTGTGAACGTTTGAGCTTGGCGAGAGCGGGTGGTTGTTGCGAGGCGATACGACTGTCCGATCACCGGGGGGCGATCGAGTTTGATCGAGTAGGTGGGGCCATCCGCAGGCGTTGTGCCAACTGTGGTCGGACCTTGATCCGACGTCGAAGAACCGCAGGCGAGCAGGACGATCAGCGGAAGTACGCGCATCAACGGAGAGTAGAGCACCGGTATCGGCGAGAACACCCTCAATCACCGTTGCATTCGCGCGGCTAGAGAATCGCGGTCCCGTCTTGTTCAAAGAGCACGTCCGCCAACGCCGGTTCCGGTGAGCTTTCACCTTCTCGGCCCAACTGGCCTACGTCGTTGTTCCCCCAACACCACACTTCGGGGCTGTCGCGCAGAACACCACAGGTGAACGCGCCACCGAGTGCGAGCCGGTCGAAGCGAAGTGTTGGATGAATCGCAGTCGGTGCGAGCACCTCGAGCCCAGGTCCGAGTTGTCCACTTTCGTTGGCGCCCCAACAGTAGGCCTGTCCATCGACGTCCAACGCGCAGGTGGTTGCTGCGCCGGCAACGAACGACACGTTCTCGTCGTCGATCGTCAAACCGGATTGTCCGCCAGCGAAAATCCTTTCGACGCGCACTGGAAGTTCGACGCGCACGGGTGCATCGGAGGCTTCACTCGTTCCAAGTTCGCCGCTGTCGTTGCGGCCCCAGCAGAACACGTCCCCGTCGGAGTCGATCGCACACGTGTGATGGGGTCCTGCAGCAACGTCGATGAATCCGTCGCCCACTTCGGTCATCGTGGTCGACACGGCATCGCCATCGCCGAGTTGGCCAAAGCTGTCGTCACCCCAACACACCAGGCGTCCGCCTTCGTCGATCGGTTGAAGGGCGCACGTATGACGTGAACCCGCAGCGAGCTGCGACCAACCTTCCCACTCCTCAGGGGGCTCCACGCGTGTCGTGATCTCGCAGCAGTCGGTCTCTGCACCGCGTTGACCCGCGCTGTTGTCACCCCAGCAGAAGATGTCGAGGCCGTCCGTAAAGCAGCCGTGTAGAGCGCCCACGGCAACATCCACGAAGAGCGCAGCACGCAATAGTGTTGGCCCCTGGATGCCAATGACTTCGGTGTCTGCCGGGACGCCCAGCTGTGCAGCGACGTTGTTGCCCCAGCACCGCAGCGGACCGTCACCGGGATCTTCAGGCTCATCGCCTTCTTCGTACTCAAACTCCTCCGGCGCGAAACACGCGTGGGCCGCGCCTACAGCCATGGTCGCGTTCTCGCGGAAGTTGTCGAACCACCACGCTTCGCCAATGTCGGGTGAGCCACGTCGACTCAACTGATCACGTTCGTTGCCACCCCAACAGCGCGGTCGTGAAAACTCGTCTCCAAAGAACGTTGCACCAATGGCCGCGCAAATATGGGTGTCGCCCGCTTCGAGTTCGAACGTGTCTGTGGCAAGCGGTGACTGTCCACCGTCCATCGCACCCGGCCGGTAGCTCAGCGTCGGTGTTGGATCGAGTTCGCAGTTTCCACCGCTACACGCGAGGACGAGACACACGATGAGCAATCGACTCATTGGAAGGTCCCCCGAATTCCGATGTTGGGAAGCACGATGGCCGGAGAGAAATCCACCGGGCAGTTGGATGTGGGTCGGCTGGTGAGGTCGCTACCGCAGTCGATGCCGATGGGCTCTTCTGAAAACGTGAGGTTGAGCCATTCCAGTGCGAGTCGATAGCGCGCACCCGTGCGTCGACTCTTCCACGAGTAGGCGATTTCAGCGTCCAAGCGGATGAACACGGGCAGCCGCTGCTGGTAACGCTGAAGCAAGGGAATCGCGTCGGGGTTGGGCTGCTCAAGGTACGGAACCGTGATCGGTTTGCCCGTGCGAACGCTGAGTCGAATGCCTGCACTGAGTCGGTCGCGAACGATGTGCAGTCGGCTGGCGATGTTGAGCACATGACGAACGTCGTAGCTGGGTGTGTAGTTGCTGCCGTCCGGCAGATCTTCGAGCTCTGCCCAAGAGAGTGTGTAGCTCACAAACCCGGACAGCCGCTGCGAAGGATCCACGCGCACAAAGAGCTCACCGCCGTACGCGTAGCCGTCGATGCGATCCGGCGCCTCGATCGACGAGCAACCGACGTTGGGTTCGAGACACGTTTCGCCAGCAAAGAAGAGATCGACGAAGAGCAAGTTGGCGTAGTGATGCGCGAAGATCTGCGCCTCGATGTGTAGGTCTTCGATGGGTTCGAGCGTGATTCCAAGTTCGGCCTGCACCGCACGCTGAGGACCATCGGCAACCGCGACTTCGGACAGACCCGGCAGAGGGATGAAGAAGACAGCAGGCTGACGGGTCACCCCCACCGCGAGGTGAAGGTCGATGTCGTCGTTGGCGTGCAGGGTTGCGCGAATGCGCGGGTCGAGTGCGAGGTCGGCGCCTTGGCCGGTGATCCAGAGATCGGTGCGAAGACCAAAATCGAACGTGGCCCAACGGTTTGGATCCCAGCGCACTTCCGAAAAGAGCGCACCGAGGTTTCGCCCTGTGACGCTGGCGACGAAGGGATCGGTGGAGTCATCGTCCGCGTCTTCACCCGGGATCTCGGTGCTTCCCGTGGCGGCAAACATCTCTGCGCCAAGCCGGAACTTGAGCCGCTGCGAGTTCGCGCGAAGCCAAAAGCGTGGACCGAACCGATACGACTCCACCGCAAGGTCTTCGTCGGCGTTGTCGCTGCTCGTCAGACTCGATCGTCCCCAGCCAAACTGCAGCGCCATCCCGGCTTCGATGTTTCGGTGCCGACGAATCAAGCGCGCTTCGAGTCGGTGAAACTGCACGCGCGTTGTGGATGTCGTGGTTGTCGTCTCGCCGTCGTTCTCTTCTTCGTCTTCGATCGCGAGCCCATCGAACGACCCGAGCGCGACGAGCTCGAAACGCGTTCGGCGATTGCCGATCGGATGATGAAAACGAAGCTGGTAATCCCAGTAGTTGAGTTTGATTCCGTCGACGATCAGACTCGCGACAACGCCGGGCCAGCCCACGCGTGCGGCAGCCATCACCGCACCATCACCCACCGGTGCTTTGATGAACCCGTTGACGTCGAGCAAACGGATTTCGGCTTCGCCTTCGATCCCGTTGTCGGGGTTCTCAGGCCCTTCGGACATCACGACACCGCCGATGTATCGGCCGTACTCAGACGGCGCGACACCCGAGTACAAACGCAAGGGGCCGACCATGCGCGGATGGATCACGGAGGGACCCAGCGCAAAGTGGAAGAGCAGCGGGAGCGTGATGTCGTCGTAGACGTAGAGCGTGCCGGAGGGAGGTGACCCGCGGATGTAGAAGTAGGGCAACCCGCTGAAGATCGGGACCACGCCAGGAAGCGCTTCAACAGCGCGAAAGGGATCGCCGAAAGTGCCCGGGAGGTTTCGTGTTTCCTCCAGAGTCAGGCGCCGCACGCCGGCCGGAATACGTTCGACCTCCGCCTCGGCACCAAACGCAACTTCGACTTCGGGTGCAGCGGGCAGCGTCGGTGTCTGCTCGTTGGGATCGGAGGTGGCGGGATCGGAGGTGCTGGGGTCCGCAGTCGGATCCGGTGCCTCTGTTTCTTCGGTTTCCTCGGCTTCCGTTCCCACGCGCAAGCGCATCCCGATGCGAGCAGGCATCGTTTGGTCGCCGCGACGTGCGGGGGTGAACTCGGCTTGGCGGATCGCATCGCGGACGCGTTCACACACCGCGTCGGGGGCGAAGCACTCTTCGACTGTCGCGTCGCCGTCGGCGTCGATGAGGACGCGGAGTTCGACGATGCCGTCTTCGAGGTCGTCGGTGAGCTCGGCGGGAAGCTCGATCGCAGGAATCGAAACGACGGATGGTGGGACGGGCTGGTTGGACTCGGCTTCGGGCTCGGCGTCGCCTTCGGATTCGGCTTCGGCTTCGGTCTCGGCTTCGGCTTCGGTCTCGGCTTCGGGCTCGGCTTCGGATTCGGTCTCGGCTTCCTGTGCCTGCGCGGTGACGGCGAACGCGATCAGAACTCCACAAGCAAGCGACGTGATTCGGCCCACGTGGGGTCTGGTGCGAGGCAGTGTCCCAAACGTCACAAATTTCTTCGGACATTGCGCGGGCACGGGCACGGGCACGGGCATGGGCACCGGAGCATGATGGCTGAACAACGCGCTTCGCGCGCCTTTCAGCATCCTGCTAGAGCCCGCGCGCAATCCGAAACGACATCTCCAGCGCTTGCGCGTAGTTCAGCCGTGGATCGCACGCTGTGGCGTAGTTCACGTGCAAGTCGTCCTCGGTGAGTCCCTTGGCTCCGCCGGTGCACTCGGTCACGTCGTCACCGGTCAGCTCAAAGTGCACGCCGCCAAACACCGTTCCGGCATCGCGGTGCGCTTTCATACACGCTTCGATCTCCGCCAGGATCTGATCAAAATCGCGGGTCTTGCGCCCACTGCTGGTCGTTGACGTGTTGCCGTGCATCGGATCGCTAAGCCAAAGCACGGTTTTGCCCGCCTTCTTCACGCCCTCGAGAAGCGGTGGAAGACCTGCGGCCACCTTGTCCGCGCCCATTCGCGTCACCAGCACCAACTTGCCCGGTTCGTCGTTCGGATTGAGTCGTTCGATCAGTGCGATCACGTCGTCGATGTTGGCCGTGGGTCCGACCTTCACACCGACAGGGTTCTTGATGCCGCGGAAGAACTCCACGTGTGCGCCATCAAGTTGGCGAGTGCGTTCGCCGATCCAAGGCAGATGCGTACTCAGGTCGTACCAACCTTCACGTCGAGGCACGGTACGCGTTTGCGCCGACTCATAGTGGAGGTTCAGCCCCTCATGGCTGGTGAAGAACTCCACGCGCGTGAGCTTGTCCACCGACTCTTCACCCAGCGCCTGCATGAAGCGCAGCGCCTTGCTGACTTCGTCGACCGTACGCTGGTAGTCCACACGCAGTTCATCGCGCAGTTTCGTGGCGTCGATGAACGACAAGTCCCAGTACTCGGGATGATGCAGATCAGCGAATCCGCTGTCGGTCAGAGAGCGGATGAAGTTCAACGTGAGCGCAGCGTGCTTGTAGCCTTCAACGAGGTGGAAGGGATTGATGCGACGCGACTCTGCATCGAAGGGTTCGCGGTTGATCAGATCCCCAAAGTAGCTCGGTAGCTCCACACCATCGCGCGTCTCGGTTGGACGGCTTCGAGGCTTGGCATACTGCCCGGCAAAACGACCCACACGAACCACGGGTCGCTTGCCACCGTGAATCAGCACCATGCTCATCTGAAGCAGAATCTTGAGCTTGGCGGTGATCGAATCCGGGTCGCAGTCCGCGACTGTCTCCGCGCAGTCTCCGCCCTGCAGGACAAAACGCTCACCGCGCTGAGCCTGCGCGATCATGCTCTTGAGCTTCTCGATCTCGAAGCTAGTCACCAATGGCGGAAGCCGACGTAAGACCTCCGTCGCGCGCTCCAGCTCGGTGCCGTCGTACGCAATCGCCTGCGCTTCCGGAAAGTTCTTCCACGACGTCGGAGACCAAGTCATCGCGATACCTTGGCACCCTGGGCCTTGATCGCAATCGGTCTTGCTGGGCCGACGAGAAGGACCAATAGTCGGCGCATGGGTGACCCCTTTCCGACTCTCCGCATTACCGCTGACGCGCTGACTCCCCAAGGTTCGTTCGCCGAAGCGCAAGCGCAGTTCCTCCAACCGCAGCCCAAAGTGGTCGAAGAACTCGACGCGATTCTTAAAGAAAAGAAGATTGGCGTCGTCGCGCATTTCTACATGGACCCCGAGCTGCAGGGTGTGTTGAGCGCGTGCTCGTGGGAGCACATCGGCGTGTCGGATTCGCTGGTCATGGCCGATCGCGGAATCCGGATGGCCGAAGCGGGATGTCGCACGGTGGTCGTGCTGGGTGTGGATTTCATGAGCGAGAATGCACGCGCTCTCCTAACCGCAGCAGGGCACGAAGACATTCCCGTGTATCGCCTCGCCGAAGATCCGATCGGATGTTCGTTGGCAGAGTCTGCAGAAGCGCAAGCGTACGGTGCGTTCCTCCAAGAGGCTGCAACCACAACCAATGCGCTGCACGTCGTGTACATCAACACCAGCTTGATCACGAAGGCGAAGGCGCACGCGGTTGTGCCGACGATCACGTGCACGTCGAGCAACGTGGTCGCGACCATTCTGCAAGCGGCGATTCAGGTGCCCGACATCAACATCTTCTTTGGCCCCGACACCTACATGGGCGAGAACTTGGCCAACATGTTCGCCGCGATGGCGGAGATGGACGATGCGGCCATCAAGGAGATCCACCCGGCGCACAACAAGAAGAGCATCGCTTCGCTGTTGGAGCGGTTCCGCTACTTCAAGCAGGGCAACTGCGTGGTGCACCACATGTTTGGCGCGGACGTGGTTCAGACCACGCGCGAGAGCTACCCGGATGCGCTCATCACGGCACACCTCGAAGTGCCCGGTGAGATGTTTGCGCTGGGTCTCGAGCGAAGGATGCAGAACGCCGGCGTGGTGGGCAGCACGTCGAACATTCTAAGCTTCATCTTGGAGAAGACGCGCGAGGCAACACAAACACCGGGCGTGACGCTGCAGTTTGTGCTGGGCACCGAAGCTGGGATGATCACGCCGATCGTGCGCAAGGTGCAGGACATCCTGCGCGAAGCGAAGAGCGACGTCGCTGTCGACATTATCTTTCCGGTGGCCAGCGAAGCGGTTGCCCAGACCAACGATCCCGAGTTGCCGATCGTGCCGGGTGTCGCTTCGGGTGAGGGCTGCACCACGGCAGGTGGTTGTGCGACGTGTCCCTACATGAAGATGAACAGTCTTGATGCGCTGATGGATCTCTGTCGACGCATCGATGCGGTCAAGGGCGCGGACCTCGCTCCCTTTGAGCCGAAGCGCTACGTGGAACGCGTGATGGGTCGCAGTGCGGCGGAAGTTGGTGGTGAGCCGATTCTGCACATGCGGCACTTCCAGCAGAACGGTGAGCATTCGCCGGAGCTCGTGGCCGACATTCAAAGTCGGTTCGACTCGCGCGCTACGCTTCCGGTCTAGTGCCTGGTTGGATCATCGGTGCGTACGTTGCTGTCGGTGCGACGGTCCTGATCGCGCGATGGCTCACCAGTGCGAACCGGAAACTGCGCAAAGAGATTCGTGCAGTGCCGCATGTGCCTCTTTCGAGCGCCACCGAGCATGAGCCCATCCGCATCAGCGGGGAGCTGCAGTACATTGACGCCGACAACACGCTGACCGCACCCATGTCGGGTCGCCCCTGTGCGGCCTGGCATTTCATCGTCTGGCGACTCGAAGGCGGAAAGAACAAGACCTGGCGCAAGAAACTCGAAGAGTCGGACTCGCAATCGTTCTTGTTGAAGGATGGTGATGAGCTTGCGTATGTGGATGGAACCGCGATCGAACTCTTGCTGACTCCAGATGCGAAGGAAGAGAACCGCTTTCTCAGTGTGTCGCCACCGCACGTGGACGAGTTTCTGACGTCACGCGGACTCGAAACGCACGGCATGCTCTTTCGTCACTCGTATCGGGTCTATGAGGGAATCCTCGAAGAGGGTGAACGCGTGACCGCAGTTGGCGTGGGGCAATGGGAACAGGATCCGACACGACGCGGACAGGGCTATCGCGATGTCGGTCGCCGCTTTCATCTCAGCGAACTTCCGGATGGACGCATTCTGGCGAGCGACGAAGCGAAGCTGACCGCGGAATAACTCCGGCTACTCGGGCATCACGACAAGCACGTACTCGCCTGCTCGATCGGTAAAGGTGTCGAGCGACAACCAGTACGTCCCTGCATCTAGGGTGACTTCGATCTCTTGATGCGCGCGCTCAATACAACCCGCTTCGTCCGGTGAGTCCAACACGTGAACATCGATGTCGACCGCGTTTCGATCGAATGCTCGAATCCACAGCGTCGTGCGTGCCTCAAGCCGTAGCTCGTAGAGATACTCAGGCCCCGACTCGTCTTGGTCTGCGGCACAACCCGTGTACACGTTGAGGTTGCGATGCTCGCTTTCGGTGGTGTCGGCGACATGCGCGAAGGGCAACGCGTCGATCACAAAGGGTTGCTCGGGAGACCCATCACCAAACAACGTCTCGTCGGCATCGAGTGCTTCGCCTTCGACTGCAGCGCGCGTTCGTGACAGCGCTTCAAGCGCCAAAAGGTTGCGCACGTTGTATCCCTGCATCAGGCCCGACGCACTGAAGTCACAGGCGTTTCCGCTCGCGCTGGGATGCACGCCGTCTCCGCCCAATCCTCGGTTTGGCAAGGCTTCCATGACCCGGTGGTAGTCCATGAACGGAACCTGTCTTGCTTGCGCAAGTGCGCGGACACTCATGTTCCAGCGCGGAACGTTGGCGTCGATCGCAGCAGAGTCGACGCGCGCGGGGATCGAACTCAGGATCGGCACGATGCCTGCGTCCAAGAGTGTGTCTGCGATCGTCAGCATGTTGTCGGCGTAGACGTCCAAGTCCCGAAAGCCGATGTCGTTCGTGCCGTACATCACGATCGCGTACGCGGGTTGGATCGCCGAGATCTCTTGTTGCAGTGGACTGGGAGACCCATCGAGTGCGCGACCCGCATGCCATCCCACGACAGCACTGAGACTTGATCGTGTGAATGAAGATGTGCCTCCGGCGTCACCTTCAGCAAACCAATCGATAGTGGGCTGCAAGTCGTGTCCGTCGAGATCCACAGCGCCGTCGAAGCAATGCATAAAGCGCGAGCTGACGGTGATGCTGTCGCCGATTTTGGCAAACACGTTGTCGCGCAACCCGCTGCCGCGTGAGAACACCGAACGAAGGTGACGCGCGACCGAAGGTGTGATGGGTGAGTGGTCGCGATCGGTTCGGTACGGCGCCCACTCGAGAGTTGCGACGTCGGCGCCTGCATCCACCGGCCCACTGTCGACTCCAGCGTCTCCTGTGTCCGCGGACGCGTCAAACCGCGCGTCGGTGCCCACGTCGACGCCGCCGTCGAAGGGATCGATCGGATTGGGGTGACACGCTGCGCAAACCAACAGGATCCCGCACGTCCATCTGCGGCGTCGGCGCATACCCCATCATTCTGCGGGTTTCGAGCTGCAAATTCTGCAGCAAATCCACTTGCCTCAATTCTCGTGCGCCTTATCTTGGCGCGCAGCTGCCCGGAATAACGCCGCTTTTATTCCAGCACCACTTTTGTTCCAGCTCTATGTGAAGCAGCAGCTAACCACTCCGACGTATGGAGAAGCGCGACTACTACGAAGTTCTTGCTGTTGAACCAGGCGCAGAGCCTGGTGAACTCAAGAAGGCCTACAAGAAGCTAGCGATGAAGCATCATCCGGATCGCAATCCCGATGATGAATCCGCGGCAGAGCGCTTTAAGGAAGTCTCGGAGGCATACCAAGTCCTAAGCGATCCGCACAAGCGTGAGCTCTACGATCGTTTTGGACACGCCGGGTTGAACGGCGGTGGTGGAATGGGAGGCGTTGGCTTCTCGGATGTCGGTGACATCTTCAGCCACTTCCAAGACATCTTCGGTGACTTCTTTGGCGGTGGCCCTCGTCGACGACGAGGCGGACCCGAGCGTGGTGGCAACGTTCGCACGCGCATCGAACTCACCCTCGAAGAAGCCGTGTTCGGCGTCGACAAAGAACTCGAACTCAAGCATCCCACGCCGTGCACACCGTGTAGCGGAACCGGCGCCAAGGACGGCAAGCTCGACACGTGCGAAGCGTGTGGTGGTCACGGACAGGTCGCGCATCGGCGCGGTGCGTTCGTGTTGCAGACCACCTGCCCGACGTGTCGTGGTGCAGGCGCGAAGATCTCCGAGCGTTGCGACACCTGCAGCGGTTCTGGCGAGGTCGGTAGTGAGCGCAAGGTGCGCATCACCATACCGCCCGGGATCGACCACGGTCAGACGTTGCGTTTAGCCGGGCAGGGTCAATCCGGTGCACGTGGAGGTCCGGCGGGACATCTCTACGTGGAGGTACACGTCGCCGACGACCCACGCTTCATCCGCGAAGGTCTCGACTTGGTGCACGAACTTCATGTTTCGTTCCCTCAGGCCGCCCTGGGCGCGAAAGTTGAAGTGCCGAGTCTGCGCGAGGATGAAGAGCCGATTTCCCTGCGCGTACCTGCGGGTGTTCAGCCTGGCGAGACCTTGGTGATTCGAGGTGCAGGAGTTCCGCGATTGGATGGCCGAGGCCGTGGCGATCTCGTGGCACTTGTTCAAGTCGATGTGCCGAAAGAACTCTCGCCGCGTGCGAAAGAACTGATCGAAGAACTGTCGAAGTCGTTCGAGTCGTAGGGTCTAGCGCACCCGCGAAGGCAAGGTCGGCAACACTCCCTCATCGAGGAAGCTGTAGATGCCCCAGGTCTGCACCACGCGTCGCGTATAGCGCCGCGTTTCGTCGTAGGGAATGCGCTCCACAAACTCGTCGAAGGGCAGGTCACCACGCTGACGAATCCAACGATCCAACGCACCTTCACCCGCGTTGTACGCCGCAGGCACAAGCGCCGGATTGACAGCATAGCGATCGCGAAGGTGTCGCATGTAGCGTGCACCGATCGCCAAGTTCACTTCGGGACGCTTCAACGTGTGTGCGCTGACATGCAAGTCCAGCTCACGTCCATAGCGCCGCGCAGTCGGCAAAATCAACTGCACCAAACCATAGGCGTGCGCCCAGCTCACGGCCTTGGGATTGAACGAGCTTTCCTCACGCGCGACGGCGCGAACAAACGCCGCAGGGACTTCGGCATCGGACGCCGCACGCTCGATCACGGGAGCAAACGCGCGGGGATACGCGAGGCGCCAACGGCGACGTGCATCACCGATCGGGGCTTCGTTGCGGAACGCATCCAGCCGCCAACGAACCAATCGAGCCACCTCGGGCAGTGCACCACCTTGCGCAAACACGGCCGCAGCAACCCAAACGAGATCAGAGTCGCGATGCGCGTTGTTGTGACGCAGCTCCTTCATCGCGTCGCTGGTTGCGCCCACAGCACTCAGTTCGACAAAGCGGGCAAACCACGCTTCGTCCATCGCGTCGTGCCACGTGAACGAGTCCGAAGTTTCCTCGGTACGCATCGACGCCATCAGCTCATCGGCGCGGGTTTCGTCCATGGCGCGAAGTCGCGCGAATGCTTGCTGGGCGTAGTAGCCCAGTGGCCAACGTCGAATCAGCGCTTCGAAGCCCGCCTTCGCTTCGTCGTTGCGCTCCACATCGAGCAACGTGCGTGCGCGCCAGTATGCAGCACGCCCGCGAATGTCCTCGTCTTCTTCGCCACGGCCTAAACCTTCGTCGTCGAGCGAGGTGTCCAGCCAACGAAGCGCTTCGGTGTGCTCGCCTTGTTGTCGCGCGTGCAGCGCCAAGCGGAACAACGCCTCGCCGACCATGTCGCCCTCCGGAAAACGCTCGGGCATCGAGGCAAAGCGACGCAGCATCGACTCGGTGTTCCCCGCACCTTCGTCGACAAGTGCTGAACGGAACATGGCGTCGTCCGCCAAGCGATGAGCAGGCGCTTCTTCCAGCAACGCGGCGTACTGCGCGAGCGATTGGGCACGCTGACCCAGTTGGGCATATGCGCGACCGGCTTTGTAGCGAGCCCACGCACGGACGTTGGTATCGCGGCACCGTTCAGCGACAGCCGCGAGGTGCGCGGAACCCTGCTCGCGGCGTCGACGGCGAAGCATGGCTTTGCCTTGTTCCAACTGCGCACGACAACGTGCTTCGGGATCGTCACGAAGGTCACGTGCAAGCGCGGCGTACGCACGCTCGGCATCACGGTGGTGCATTCCGTTGTAGAGCACCTCGGCTTGCACGAATCGATCGGCCACGGGAATCGACTCCAGAGCTTCACGTCGTTCGCGCGGAAGCGATGCAAGAACCTCGGCCGCACGCGTCTCGGCTTGCGAAGCCACGCGCGCCTTGGGGGCACGCGTGATGACGCGGCGATAGAGACCGAGTGCTTCCTCTCGATCCTCGACCGACTCGCTTTCAGAGAGATGCGCTGCGAGAGGCATCCCCGCGGACGCTGCACCGACGTTGGCAGGTGCTTCGCGGACCAACTCACGGAAGAGTGCAACCGCACGGTCGGTTTCTTCGGCTTCCAGGAGTGCTCGCGCCTCGATCAAACGCGCGCGATCCCGTGCAGCCCACTCGGACGTCAACGTATGCGCAACTTCGGCGGCACGCGTCGCGTCGTGTTCTTCGATGCTCTCGGCCAGGCGCAAGGCAGCCCAACGCGCCAAGGGATGTTCGCTTTCGGAAAGCGCAGTCCAGTGCGCTTCTGCCGCGGTTCGGTTGCCCTGACGAGCAGCAGCCGTTGCGGCGATCCAGCGCAGACGCCCAGCTTCGCGCGCTTCGGCAGTTTCGATCGCAGCTTCGGCTTCACGTTGTGCCCGTGGCGCGTCGGTCTCGAGCAACCCACGGAGCTGCGCGATGTGTTCGCTCGGCGCAACGCTTGCTGCGGAGAACGTTCGTGGTGGCGGCGGCTCGGGTGGAGGCGTGGCCTCCGCTGCGGGTTCAGGCGCTTGAGCCTGTCCTCCGCACGTGCACAACGTAACTGCAATCCATAACGCCCCGAACCATCGCCCCATACTCATCGGAAACTAGAGATCCCGCCCTATCGCGGCAAACTTTCGACAGCCGCCTACGAATACTAACGAGAGCGCCGAAGAGGATCATTCCCAGGCGTTGCGGTCGTCGGCTTCGTCCTCGGCCTTGCGTTCGGCCAGGCGCTTTCGCTCGCTGAGCCACTTCGCATGGTGCCGCTCCACCGCTTCAGCCTGAGCGCGAGCCTCGGCCAATGCCTCCCGCGCTGTCTCCACGCCCTTCGCGGCCTCCTGGAGCCCGTCTCGTGCCTGCTGCTCCCGCTCGGCCAATGTTGCGGCTTCGGTCCGGCGACGCTGCAGAAACGCCTGACCCACCAGCAAATCCTGGGCACTACGCGCTTCGACTCGAGTCGCTCGCAGCTCAGCATCTCGGGTCTCTGCGCTGTGTTCTTCCCGTCGTTGGATCGCACGCGTCAACACGGCCTCAGCCTCCTGCTGACGTTCGATCGCAGCGCCCAGAGCTCGCTTTGCAGCGTCGAGCTCCTCCTGACGAAGCTTACGCGCAGCCTCGAGGGGGTAGGTCACCGCGGTGCGACGACGCGCATGCCTGCGAGATCGACATCGAGCGATTCGGGCGACTCGTCGCCTTCGCTCGTCCACTCGCCTTCGAGTTCCGCGACCAGCGTGTCGGAAGTGAGGTCCGCTGTATCGTCTGTGAGCTCTACGTCGCCACGCATGTCCAGCTGAGTGCGCCCGATGTCCTCGAGACCTACCAGCAACTCACCCGCGACGTTCTGCACGATCTGCTCGCATGCCGCTTGGAAGCACGCAGCGTCGCAGTAAGCGATCGCACCATCGGGGGGCGCGATGAGGTCACACGACGCGTTGCGCAGCATGTATTCGGTCAAGCCGCCTTCGTCGTCTGGGTCGCTCAGTTCGGCAGCCGCAATACCATCGACGATCGCCGCAGCCGGAAGCGAGATTGTCAGTGCCTCAAGCGAAAGCATGGCGCCACCCTCGGCGAGTGTTCCGTCGACGCTGGCTTCGAGTTCCATCAAACCCGGCGACATCAAATCGCTGACTGCGTCCTCGGTGCCGCTCTGCACAGCCATCACCTGAAAGCCCAACTCATCGGCAATGCGCAACGTGCCGCTGAGCACCACGCGCTGGGCACGCTCGCGGACCAAGGTTTCGACTGCGCTCAACGCCGCCTCCGGACCCACCGAGTCATCGCGAAGACGCGTGGCGAACGCCATCTCCATATCGGCCTCACGCAACATCGAAAGCAGCATGGCGAACTCTTCGTTGCCTTCGGCGATCAGCTGCGCTTCTGCAGCATCGAGAATCGCGGCTGCACCCGAATCGGCCAAGGTTGTGTACTGAGCCGCCACTTGGCTGCCCAAGAGCGACGCGGTTTCGGGCGACGCAAAATCGAGTTGGGTGTCGTACACACCGCGGCTCTGTTGCGGCAGGTCGACGATATCGACCGCGGCCGTCTGCAGCTCTTCCGCATCGATGGTGACGTCGTCGACGCATCCATACGCAAGCAGGTCACCCATCGGGCCTTCACCAATTCCTGCAACCGCAAACGTGGCGCCGGCAGGCAACCCGATGAACGTCACAGGCTCTTCCACGGATTCGACGATGCGATACCAATCACCACGCGTTTCCATGGTGAGTTCGTCGTCGCAGGTCAGTCCTGCGAACACCGCCACACCCAACTGCGGCTCGCGCTCGCCTTCGTAGGTGGTGGTGACTTCGAGTTGGCCGAAGCCTTCGTCGCCAACCGCGACATCCACCCAAAGCGGATCTGCGCCTTCGGCAGTCACGCGCACACGAAACGCTGCGCGCGTCGAACCCGCCATCAGCGTGGTCTCGGCGACACCTTCGCTTTGCGTGATTCCGTCGAGACCCAGCAACGAACTGTCGTGCGCTCCTCCCGCGAGTGCGAACGTGACGATGCCGCCCGTGATCGGTGCACGGTTTTCATCGAGGTAGCGAACGAGGATGCGCGCTTCGTCTCCAAAGACGAGCATCAGCGAACTTTCACCCTCCAACTCCAAGTAGCGGGTGGGGAGAGTCATGCTGTCTGGTCCTGCATCGGGGATGTCGACCGAACTTCCACACCCGACCAGAACCCCACAAATTGTGACCCACACCAACAACAAGCGAAGAAACATCGAAGGCTGTCAGTTTAGCCATCAGAGCACGCGTCGCCAATTCGCCTCGTTCGCCTATTCATCCCTGTGGCGGCAGGTGGGAGAGCGTGTTACCTGCGACCACACCCCATGGCCTACGCCCTCGAAATCGGCATGCGTTACCTCCGCTCCAAGAAGCGGAAGACCATCTCGGTCATCACGTTCATCGCGGTGGCTGGAGTGGCCCTGGGAGTTGCTGCGCTTTTGGCCGTTTTGTCCATTACCACCGGATTCCAGAAGGAATTCCGCGACAAAGTCCTAGGCGTCAACGCGCATGTCCTGGTGATGAAGTACGGGGTGGACTTCGACGAGTACCGGGATGTGATGTCTCGGGCCGAAGACATGCCCGAAGTCGCCGGTGTGGGCCCCTTCCTCATCATCGAGATGATGATGGCGCGTGGCGACCAGCTTGGCGGGGTGCTGGTCAAGGGTGTGGACCCCGATCGGGTTGAGCAGGTGTTGGACCTGCCGAACCAGATCATCGACGGCTCGTTGCGCGGACTCCGAGCGGAAGGCGCGCGACCGCCACTGCATCCTGACGACATTGCGGACGGCGCATCCCAGGATTGGGATTGGCTCGAGGATCTGACCCAAGAACAGCAGGACGCCGAGGGTGACGATCCCGAGGCCGAGAACATCGACGTCGATGCTGTGTTGGAGCACCTCGCGGAAAGCGACGAGAGCATTCTGCTACCCGACGGTTCGGTGCGACCTGCCCTTCGACGCACGCCGGTGTGGGGCAACCCCGAGTCGGAAGACGAAGATCAAGGCGACACACCGCGTGCGGATTTCGAACCGCTTCCTGAAGTTGATGTCGCCTCTCCGGAAGACGTTGAAGCGATGCTGGCGGACCTCGACGAAGGCGAAGGCCTGAACGACGAGTGGGACGAGCGTTGGTTCGAAGAGGAAGAAGAGCGGGAACGACAAGAGGCTGAAGGTCTCGATCAACTTCCCGGAATTCTCCTGGGTGCCACGCTTGCCGAAGAGATGGGCGTTGGCGTGGGTGAGCGCGTTCGTCTGGTCTCACCGCTGAGCGGTTTGGACGTGTCGATGGTTGCGCCTGAAGCACGCACCCCCAAGTCCCGCGACTTTCGGGTGATCGGTATCTTCAAGGCGGGTTTCCAGGAGTACGACTCGCGTCTCGTGTACACCGACCTCTACGAAGCCCAGCGTTTCTACGGTCACGGTGATGCGGTGATCGGTGTGGAGATGCGGCTGCACGACCTGGAGCAGAGCCGCGACATTGCGCGACGTCTCGAGCGTGAACTCGGTGGTCCTTTCCACACGCTGGATTGGGCAGAGCTGAACCGAAATCTCTTCACGGCGCTGGAGATTCAGAAGATCGTGCTGGGCTTTGTCATCGCCACGATCATCTTCGTGGCTGCGTTCAACGTCATCGCCACGCTGAACATGATCGTGCTGGAGAAGAAGCGCGAGATTGCGATTCTGAAAGCGATGGGTGCCGGAGACGGGACCATCCTGGGCATCTTCATGCTGCAAGGGATGGTGATAGGGATCATAGGCACCGCCGTCGGGCTCTTGCTCGGCGGCGGCCTGGTGGCCTACCTGACCTTCGACGAGTTTCCGCTCGACCCTGAGGTCTACTTGATCGACCACCTCCCCGTCGTTGTGAGCGGCATGGAGTTCTTGATCACGGCAGCCGTCGCGTTTGCGATTTGTGCGATTGCGACGATCGGCCCGAGCTTCTGGGCCGCGAAGATGCTGCCTGTCGAAGGTCTCCGGCACGAGTAGCGTCGATTTGACGGGACGTGAGTCATCGCACACTCTGTGTGCGTGGGAGACTTAGCATGGGTCGCCGAGCCACAGCCGGCTCGGTGGGACGAGGACAAAGCGCGCATCGTTGGGGCCGAAGCGCAGGGAGTGTTCCGTCCGCAATACGCCGCAGCCCAGCTCGGCGACATCATCCCTGGGACTTGGTTTCGCGTGGAGAGCGAAGGCAAGGTCGTCGGCTACGGCTGGATGGACCTGGGTTGGGGCAACGCCGAGATTCTCGTCGCGACGCGACCTGAAGCGCGTGGTCGTGGAGTGGGAAGTTTTGTGCTCGACCGGCTGCGCGACGAAGCAGAGCGCGCGGGCATGAAGTACGTGACCAACGTGGTGCGTCAGACGCATCCAGAGAAGGATCGCGTCACGCAGTGGCTTCAGAAGCGAGGCTTTGCGGCGGGTGAAGACGGTCGGCTCTTTCGGGCGTTAAGTCGGCCAAGCGTTCCACCGCCTCCCGCTTGAGTCACTCGTTCGCGGACCGGATGGGTCCGAGCTTCCAAGCTCCCAAACTTCCAGATCCGCGAAGCGGAAGAGCAAACCGTAGCCCATCAGATCGGCAGCAGGCTCACCTCGGTGACCGAGTCGCTATTCGCTTCGCGCGTGCTGTCGAGGATCACTTCCACCACCCCGCCCAGCATTCGTTCGCCCCACACGTCGTCTTCGTAGTCACTGCTCGTTGTTTGGAGAATGCGACGCTCTTCGCCGTTGACGGTGAACAACGCACCCGCAGGATTCCGGTTCTCGGTATGTCGGCTCCGGATCACCACGTGGTACCGCGCTGGCACCACGTCGTCGAAACGAAACACCGCAGTACCTCGTCGGCTTCCTCCGGGTCGGAACTCTCCGGTGCAGTCGGTCTCGATGTGTTCGTCGCCTGCGGCAGTAAACGCGTAGTTGCGCAAGGGGTTGGCATCGCGACACGGCACCACCCACGTGCTTCGGTTCGAGTACGTCGCCTCGGTGTAGTGCATGCGTCGTTCAACGGCGTCCGGTGGCGGCGGCAACACAACCACGCATGCGTCCACGCGAGCACGCAACACGAGTTCGACGTCACCGATTCGGAAGAACGAACGGTCCAAGGGACCCGGTCCAAAGCTGATGCGATTGTCGCCAGCCACGATCGCCGACAACACGTCGATGCTGCCGGTGCCACTCGCGTTGTCCCAGCCTTCCATCGCAGGCAGATCGAACGTGTTGCCGTTGACGTCGATCACACCTTCTTGCCCGGGGTGGTCGGCGTCGTAGGACACAAACCGTAGCTCGGCGGATTCGACCAACGAGGGATCGGGAACAGCGGCAACAAAGAACACCAAGGGTGAACCGGTAGGACCGCTGTCGAGTTCGAGCATCCCGGTTCCGAACGACTCCGACGCGTACGTGCAGTCGAGTGCTTCCGCACCCGCGTCGAGGGGTGGCGACGGAACATCCGGGTCCACGAACGCGTCGGTTCCCGCATCGACGGGCGGAGCGGTGTCCATGTCCGACCCGGCATCCATCGGTGCAGCATCGGTGCGAGGAGTCGTATCGAGGCTGTTGTCGCAAGCTGCGAGCAGGACGAGAAACGCAAGGCTACGAAGCATGAAAGCCCTATTTGCGAGGCTCGTACCAAAGCGATCTACCGAGCGGGACGAGGTCGGTGTCCTGGCTGCCCACCGGTCGGGAACGTCCGCGGTTCCACGAAATCATTCTTGGCTGTCGTCCGTCTATGCTTGGCCATGCGGATTCTCGTAGTCACCGCGCTGCTCGTCGCATCCCACGCATCCGCGCAAACGCGCGGGCCGAGTGCCGATCAGGGCGAGGCTGTGGGTCGCTGGATCACGCAGCGAGTCAACAATGCGCGTCAAGGTACGCGAGACCTGGTGCGACTCCCTCTCGCGTTTCAATCCGATGGGTGGGGATGTTTGTGTCCGACCAACTACGTGGGCACGGATCCGATGGGCCACACAGGTGGTGAAACATGGCTGCGAGTGATCAACGAGAGCGGTGATGCGTTCCCGGAGATTCCCAGTCATCCCATCAGCGATGGTGAAGGCGGCACCGTCGAGTCAAGCGAAGGCATGGCCGTACTCGTCGAGGGCTACTTCACCGGCGACGTGCACCGCGAGGTGCTCTCGGTGAACTACAAGTACAACGTCAGCGAGTTCGTGGTGACGCGCATTGTTCGCCGACTTCGCGACGGCGCAGACGTTCGAGTGGCGCTGCTTTCGTCGAGCCAAACCGGAGTGTGCGACCGTATCGTGCAAGACGACTCACCCCTCAACGTGCGCGAGCATCCACGCGGTCGAGCGCGCACCGTCGGGCAACTCGCGAACGGTACGCGAGTCACGCCGGTGCGGTGGCGTGGTCATCGATGGATTCGGATCGAAGCGCCGATTGCGGGTTGGGTGTGGGTGAGCAACACGCGTCGCGCCTGTCGCTAACTAAAGGTCGAATTGATCCTCATGTGGAAAGTCGCGCCACTCAGGTAGACCGTCCAACGACTCCACGGCGCGCAAGCGAACCAACCAATTGACGTTACGTTCTTCCATCAGCGCATTGTTAGCGCGGAACCACAACGCTTCGTAGAGCCCCGGTTCGACGACAAAGGCTGGCTCGTTGTCCCAATCGAAATCGTCTACGCCTGCCATTCGGTCCGTTGCAAACAGCCGTCCTTGTTGGACACGAAGTGGAAAGCGGATGGGACCGTCGCATTGTTGTTCTTCTTCTGCGGTGATCGCACCTACCTGCACATCCACAGCACGGTGCCCGTCCGCGCCGAGTTGAAGCCCGATCACGAGCGCTTCGTCGAATCCAAGGTCGGGCGGCTCGAGTTCGCCATCCATATGCTCGTCAACGAAGTCGTACGGGTTGAACAGAAAGAAACAAGCGGCATCGACACCGAGATGAAGGACGGTCACAACGGTTCGACGCTCACAACGCGATCTTCCCACGACGTTCGCTGAAAAATCACCGGGGTGCCGTCTGCGTTTCCGCGAGCGCGGACAACCCACCAGAAGTCGTGATCGCCCGTGCGCGAACTCCAGTAGCGCTCACCGTCGGCAGAGCCGCGCGCCGGTGGAACGATGGGAGGATCCATTCCCGGTTTTCCGGACCACACGCGAAACTGAAACGGGAGCGGTTCTCCATCGCGAAACTGCAGCTCAGTCCAGCGTCCTGGGTTTTGCCAGGTTGCACCTTGGGGCAACACCGCGGGTGCCCACGATTGAATCTGCGCTTCCATCGGGAAGTACTCTCCGAACTCCGCTCGATGTGCTTCTTGCCTGCCGGCGATTTCGCCCAACCAATCTTCGGCGGCGGAATGCAGCGCGTCGCGTGGCGATTGAACACACGCGTCGTTGCGCATCGCGCAGCTGTCGAAGAGTCGGGTTGGAACGCACTCGCCCCCGCAGGGCAGCGGACGAACGAACGCATCGCGACAATCACCGCCCTGACACCAACGTTCGAGGGTGGCTTCGACGACCTCGCCATCACCCGTTTGGACTCGGGCGCCGCCGTTTTCCGCCGGACCCAAAGAGAGCCCGCAGGTGTAGCTGCAGTCGCAGTTGCCCACGACCGGCAGGCAGCGCCCAGCGTGGCCATCGGACTCGTATCGAGGTGTTGCTGGCGGGGGATTCCCGCATGCCGCCAGGACCAAGATCGCCCAGGAAATGCTCCGCATGGCCCGTACCATATCGCGCCTTGACGACCCCCGGGTGACGGGTTAAATCGTCGGTCCGCTGCGGGAGTAACTCAGTGGTAGAGTGCAACCTTGCCAAGGTTGACGTCGCGAGTTCGAATCTCGTCTCCCGCTCCAGTCAACGCTAACGATCACGGCCGGTTGAAGCAGACGCTTCGCCGGTCGTCGTCGTTAGGGGTGCGTCGGGGACACCGCGCAGGACACCAGCCGAGGAAATCGGTCGATGGCGTCTCGCTTCTCCGCGTCTCCGACGTGCGTGTAGTGGTCGGTCATTCGCTCTGTCGCGTGCCCCGTCATGCTTCGGAGTACATGGTCGGAGGCCTGCTGACCATGAGCGAATTGAACGTGTAGCGGAACCCGTGAGACGTGAACCGCTTGTCGATGCCGGCGAGTTGAACCGCACGGCGGAGGCACTCGCTAATGGTCGAGTTCCAGATGTACCCGCCGACGCTGGAAGGAAATATCAGACCCTTCTCCAGGCCTGAGGCTTGTGCGCGCAGCTGGCGTTGCCTGTGCGCACGAAGGGCGCGAGCGAGCTCGTCAGCCATAGGCACAGAACGAGTCCGGCCCGTCTTCGTCGTGCCCACGGTCTGTTTGTAACGTGCTTCGCAGATTCGAATCAGTCGTCGCTCGAAGTCCACGTGCGTCCAACGCAACGCCGCGACTTCACCAGCCCGAAGGCCGGTGTACGCAAACGTCAGAAACATCGGCCACCACTTCGGGAAGTGAGTGTCGATGGTCGCGAGCAAGTGCCGGAGCTCTTCGACCGATAGCGCAACCTCCTCTGCGTTCCTTCTCGATTCTCTCCGAGAAGCAACGCGCTCGGCCGGGTTGGGCAAGCCGTGTTCGTGCATCACGTCCGCGAGCATGGACTTCAGGATTCGGAGTCTACCGTTCACCGTCGAGCCCTTGGCGCGCTGTGAGTCGCGCCACGCGACGATGTCGGACGAGCGAAGTTGGTCGAGGTAGATGTCGCCGAGACCGTCGATGACGTGATCGAGCGCAACCGCGTACCGATCACGAGTCGCCGGCTTCAGCGAGGGAATCTTCATGCGTAGCCACGAAATCGCGGCATCGGCGACTCGCAGCCTTTGCTGCTTGTCGTCCGCCACTCCTCGTAGCAGCTCGGCGCGCAGGGACTCCCGTAGCCTGCTTGCCTCTGCTGCGGAGGACGCTGTGATCGTTCTCTTCAAGTTTCGTTTCTTTCCGGTCTTCGGGCTCACACCCGTGACACGGAGCAAGTAGCGGCCGTCGTGTAGCCGCTGCACCCCAGGGTATTTGGTCTTCTTCACGTTGGTCTCCTTCCCCGGGACCCGTGTGTGTCGCCTGAGAGTAGCGCAGTCGGGCTTGAAGGAAGCGATCAAGCGTTTCCACGCGGAACAGAGCCATACGACGGGGTCCCCTCGCGTCGGGCTGCAGCTCGCCTCGTTCGATGCACGATCTCAAACCAGAAGCAGAAAACCGCGTGTATTCGGCCGCCTCAGAGATCGTCAGATATGGGCTTCCTCCCACAGCCAGATTATCAGGCAGCAATGTCAAACTTGGACGTCAGTCCAGTTTGCTAGCGTGGTGAGATGTATCTCACCAAGAGACTCCGCTTAGCTGCCCTGCGTCTCGCCGGCCCATGCGACAAAAAGTGTGCTCGCACCATCAAGCACGAACCTATGCGTCGTCCCAGGGAGATCAGAGTCGTTTGCGACTGCCGCACAGACCGGCTTGAAACAAAGGATGTTGTGGGTGCCGACAACGCATCGATCATCTCGGGTCTTGACTGCGACCAATGCAAGGGGACCGATCTCATCGTCAAGCGCCCAAGCAAGACCGTTGAGGTTTGGTGCCAGAGCTGCAAACCAGCTCATCGCGTGGTCGCTGACATTGATGACGGCGATGCCGTTCCTTGATCTTGGGGCTGTCTGGGCCGTGCCGTTGAAACCTACTCTATCACGTCAGCTTCGGCGCTGGACGTTCGGGTTCCCCTGGTGGAGTCGCGCTCGACTTGAGTGACCGCGTGTTGTGCAGACCGGACACAGTGGCCTCTGCGGCCTGGGGACCTAGTCGGCTTGACTCGAATCGTCCTCCTCTTCCTCCGCATCGTTGCAAGGCGCACCCGTGTCGGTGTAACAGGCGATTTGTCGCTCAAGCTCAAGTCGCCGCACAGTGTCTTCAAGTTCGCTGTTGGCGGAGGGCTCGGCGGCGGAGCGTTCCGCGCGCGTGCTGCGCACGGAGGTGGCGAGCGCACTGGCCGCTCCGCTGACAGATTCAAGGGCCGAGAGATCCACGTCGCTTTCCTCGAAGGCCAGGCTCATGAGCATTCCGGTCTCCGGCGAAAGCGCGAAACGCATGGTCGTCTCCCCGACGAACTCGTTGGGCAAGCTTGCAACGCCACCCCACTGGGCCACGGTAATCCGGCGGTTGAGAAAGACGTGCTCTTCGGCGCTGGATACTTCGACGATGGCTTGGCCGGGTACGCGATACACGATGCCGCAGTCTTCACCGCACGGCAGCGCATTTTCGGCATCGGAATCCCCGACGGGAGCGCCCTCGCGTGTCGCCTTGATGGAGAGTTGATTCGCCGCTAGAGGAGCTGGGCACGTCGCCAGCCTCGACAGCCTTCCGTTGGTCGCCACTTCCACGCATACCTCGTTTTCGGGACCAAAACGGAGGGTGGCCTGGTGGTCAGTCCGGATGTGCGACTCCGCAAACAAACCCTGCAGTCGGGCGATATCAGCATCCAAAGCAGCGATGGCCCGCGTCACACCCTCTCCTGGTTGGGGTGGAAGGTTGGAGATAAGCTGTGCTCGGCGCGTACGGGCGGTTGCCAACTCGGCGGCGATGCGCGCTGCGTACAAGTAGCGCGCCCGGATGCGAGCTTCGCATGTGGTTGCTGCTGCTACTGCGTCTCTTGCCGCTGGTGGCACTGCCTCTACTGCTGCTGCCTCTGCTGCTTCTGCTGCTTCTGCTACTCGTACTGCTTCTCGAAGTGCTGCTCGAGATGCTGCTTCTGCTTTTCGTACCGCTGCTCGAAATGTTGTCCGCGCAGCTTCTAACGCGTCTTGTACCGTTTCAGCTTCTTCAGTTCCAGCTGCGTCTACCGCCTGTGCTGCTGCATCCGCACAAGCTTCCGTGGCGAAACTCGTCGCCTCGTCGGTTGCAGGGTTGGCACCAGTGTCGATGACATCGGCGAGGGCGTTGGGAGTCGGAGGAACACCGAAAGCAGAGCTGACGACGGAACCAGCAAGACTTGCGACGGAGGTAAGTGATTGACTGATGATGCGCCCGGTTTGGGGCCTCGCTGTCACGCCGCCGCCGGACAAACGAGCGTCGGCGGTCAGCATCAGTTCGATGTTTCGACGAACTCGAGCGGAGCTATCGGAAAAATCGACAGCATACAGCCGCGCCATGTCTGGGTAAGCCACTGGGTCGATCCCAACGGAACGAACTGCCACGCTGTCCTTGTTTGGGGGGCGACCGCGGTCCGTGACAAGGGCCGTTCTACATGCTTCTGGTTGTTCGGCTCTGAGCCCGAACGCATGCGCGTAGCAATAGAGTTCTGGGTAGAGCGTTTGCTTCTGGCGAGAGGCAGCGCTTAACATAAAATCGGTGGCGGGCAGCGCGTAGACCAGCCGCTCGGAGTTTGATTCGCCCGCGTGGGAGACTTTGTAAGGAGTTGATGTACATGCCAGCAAGAGGGCGAGACCAGTGGACCACTTCATAGAATCTCCAGTGATTTTAGCGCGCGGCGCAGGTTGGGCAGGGTGCCGATGCCGTGAACTGGACGCGTTCCCGTTTCGGCGATTAAGCGACGCATGTCCGAAGGCGAAAGAGTGGTGCCTCTGGCGCGAAGGGCACCCGAGATAGACGCCACGACACCAGCCACCATCGGTGCCGCCGCCGAGGTGCCAGCGAAGCGATCGGTATAGAAAGCATGCGGTGAACTCGCGTGGGGTGTCAGCTCGCGGTAGTAGGGTGCATCGCCACCGGTGGTCGCCACAGAGTCGCCCCAGCCGTGGACCGTGACTCGACTCCCGTAGTTGCTGAAGTCATGCTTATTGGCTTGGTCAGATACGCCGGCGCCAACCATGATCGATCCAGTATCGTCAGCAAAGGCTCCGTTGTGGGCAGCGTGCCCAAGATCGACGCCGCCGTTTCCCGCGGCGCTCACGACGTGGATTCCTTTGCGCGTCGCCAGCCGGACAGCGTGACGTTCGGCTCGGCCCCACTCGACAGGCACAAACCCGAAGTCTTCGTCGTCGCTGTTCGCATCGGATAATGGTCCTGGCTCATGCATTTCAAGGATGATCACATCGCCGGGGCGCAGTCGATATACCGCCCGGTAGATCGCGCTTGACGCGTTCCATCCGTTGTCGAGCCAGCCTGCGTTCTCTACGCGAAGGGCCGCGTTCGGAACGATGCCAAGTGTGCCTCGTCCATTGTCCGCTGAACCGAGGACCCCGAGGACGGCGGTGCCGTGATGGGACTCGCCCAGCGATGCGTAGCTGACGCCCTGTACACGGCCACGAAGATCCTCATGTTCCAAATTCCAGCCAAATTCGATGTCGACCACCTCAACGCCATCGCCTCTGGCGCCGGGGACAGCGCTCGCTGAATGGATTTCGAGGGCGTCGAAGTAGGTCTGGTACGAACGCAGATCCTGGGTCGCGACACTCATCATGGGAACGTTTCGGGGAGTCATGTATCGCACTGCGGGTACAGGCCGTCGCCGCGTCTGCGTCCATCGAACACCCGCTTGTTCGAGGGCCTCGGCAAGCTCCCAAACCTCGTCCTGACTACCGAGCATTTTTGCGCGAAAACATCGTGCATCACCCGTTTGCCCCTCGGAGAACGCGCACTTTCCCAGTCGCATCGAGGGAGAGTCTGGCTCGCACCACCAATCTAGACGACGCTTCTCCATTGATTCTTACCACCTCCGCAGCATGGGCTGATGCGTCGCTTCCAGCGCCGCTAGACGATTGGATGCACTCTCGTATGGGAAGCATGCAGCGCAGTGAAGAAGGATGTGCGGGCTCGGCACAAAGACACGCTACCAGGTTGATGAGTCGACTTCTGGTCACTTTTGACCACGACCGATCCTTGTACTGCAGGGGATTCTGTGTCGGCGCCCACTTCGCCGTTCGCCGACCTATAGCCCCTCCAATCGCACCCTGTGTCTCGGCTGAGCCAGTGCTGAGTTCCAGCGAAACAATCTGCGTTCGCGAGTGGCTAGGAAACGAAGAAAACGTTCTAAAGTAGCTCGCCAAAAAATTGTCGTGTGTCTTTCGGCATGTCGGATCGGCGGTGGCACCACATTCAAAGCGCTCACATACGACAATCTCCATCCCGATATTGAGGAACTCAGGTCGGACAAGTCTCTTCTCTGAAAGCGCACATACCTTCACAATTCCCGAAGCGAGACTTGAAGCACTGGTCTCAAGAAGTGGTGGACTTTGTATTCACTTCCCGGAGCAAGCGTATTTCAAGGTCACTGCCGGGTAAGTCACGCTGGAAGCGCGGTTTGAGACAACCCGAGCGATGTCCCACAGACCACCATCTCCTCGGTTGGGATTGACGACGCGTTCGAAGTCTGCAGCTTGTTCGTATGTCCGCCACCCCATACGGCTATCGACAGCGCGGCGGATCCATTGAACCCGTTCCACATGAGCTTCGCGCCATTCAACGGATGATTGATTTACGAAGACTCGGAGCCTCGTACCGAGACATCGCAAGGTGGCTCTACATTGATGGCTATCGTCCGATGTTCGCGGCAACGTGGCATCCAGCGACGATTCGAAGAACAATTCAACGAGCGCAAAGTGGCGGATACAGCGTCATCCCACTACGTGGTGGCGACACTCGCGAAGGCAGATAAGCACACTCTTTGGTGCAGAGTGAGTTTGGCGTCGCTTGTATTCATTTGCGACATTTCCCAACTCTCCTGCTGCAATTGCCATCACGTCTCGTACTGCCGGTACTGAATGAGCATGCTGTGACAGAGCATCTCATTCCGGAGAACGTTCTCCAGTTCGCCCCTGGCGAAAGTCGGAAAGCGCAAGGAACGTCGATCGTCCGCCTGATAATCAGGGTATGAGCAGAAACCATGTACTCCAGAACACTGACACTCCAGCCGATCCGGACCGGATAAGAGCAACACTTGAACGCTATGGGGTGAAGGTCCCAGCAAAGGGGACGCCCAAAAAACTCGCTGAGATGTTGCGAGTTGCGTACAAAAACCGGATCGAAGAATCCGGTTTGGAAGAAGACGATTGGATTCAGTGTCACGAATGTCTCGAGATCACTGACGATGATGAAGATCTTGAAGCGTGTCCGTTCTGTGGCGACGACGGTCTAGACGACGACGAAGCCAACGTTCGCGAAGCTGAAGAGGCTGAACCTCAAGAGGCTGAGGGCGAAGCCCAAGACGCGGAAAACGCCAAGAGGGCGGCTAAGCTCGCTAAGACCGGTGCTCACACTCTTGAGGTTGTACGCGACGCAGCTACCGTTGCCCGCGAGATCCGGAAGCTCGACACAGCCATCGTCACCAGCGCGTACAAGATCGGACTCCTTCTCAAGGAAGTCCACGAAGCAATGTCGTGGAAGAAGGAAGGCTTCAAGTCGTTCACCGACTGGTGGCGAAATGAACTGAAATACTCGAAGAAGTTCGTTCAGAACATGATGCGTGCTGTTGAAGTCTTCAGCGCCAAAGACTTCGAAGATGTTGGCCACTCCAAGCTTCAACTCATCGCCAATGTCCCGGATCCGGATCGTGAACGTCTGTTGAAAGAAGCCCGAGAGGGTGCCACTAAGCGCGAACTTGAGAGTGCTTCGAAGAAGGTCCGTGGTGTCAAACCGGGCTCACGTCAGATCACCTTGATCGGCAAAGTAGGTGGCAAGCCGAAGACACATCGCTTTGTTGATGCGCAGGGTGAGACGCTGAAGAAATGGGAGAAGGATGCGTATGCTGCGGTTCAGATCAGTGATGACGTGTTCTTCTACATCGCGCTGAAGACGAACAAAGCAGGTGAAGTCGTCGGTGTATCTACGCAGTTCCAACGCGTCGAAGAGCCCGAGCAGTCTGTGAACTAAGTGACGGCGCCCCGGGGCGCCGTCACTCTATCGAGGTTTTGACTGCTCATCTTCGCTGTTGACCGGGCATTGCGATCTCGATCATCGCAGTCGCGTCTGCCATGTGCGGATCAGGTAGACCGAGTTCGTTCAACATTGATGAGGTCGGGAAGCTTCGCAGACAAGATTTTGAAGTCGGCAGTTAAATCGCTAACGCGTCTCGCAGCGAGATCCGTCGCAAGATGCGCACGTCCGTCGCCGAAACTCTCAAACAGACTTGAACGTGGCGTCTGGACGGCCCACGCAGGATTTAGCCGTAGAAGCTCGCACGCCTCACGGACGAGACAAGACGATCGCGCGGCCGGACAACTTCTGACGAGTCGTTGAAGCGCTGTAGGCGCCGCTCCCGTCGCTCATCCCAAGCACGTACCTATCGCCGGAGATCGATCGCAATGAGTTCCTCGCTGGCGAACGGCAATATCGAATGTTTCTCGAGTGAGAACCGCATGTGCGCCCCGGGGCGCACTCGTCGTCGTGGATCAGGAAGCCTGTGGATGCCTTTATCGTTTGCGAGCTTTGGAGAGCCACTTCCGAACTGGAATGCCCAATCGGTCTTCCACTCGTATCGCCACGCTCAGGCGTGGCAGTTGCGCCCCTCTCTCTATTCGGGTGTAGGTCGCTTGCGAAATTCTCAGTCGAGTGGCGGCCTGCTGATGAGTGAGACCTGCGTCGAGGCGCCATCGGCGCAGTGCTCGTGCTCCTTGGTTCCAGCTGTGCACTGAACAGAATGTTATAGGAAAAACTCACATTATCGGATTCGATCCATACAAAGCCCGTGCATTTGCTTCGGCGGAACTTAGCAACCCGACATTTTCGCGAGAGCGACCGATGCGCGCGGACAACCTGATGTCACGGCGGTTCGACAGAATCAGCCATCAACTCGTCGTCGATGTTGATTCGTAGAACCTGAACGCGTCGCAAAGGCAGTCCCGGAACGACTGAAAGCGCCAGCCATCATTTTTTCGCCGCTGCCTGATAATCGGAACAAAGCCGAAGCAACCCGCGGCACCCCCCACGAGTTGGGGGAGTCTGTCGACGTTGCTCTGTGCCCGCGCAGGAGGAAAGTGATGCACCGCAAACAAGCGTCTGCCTTGATCATACAAAAACAACAAAAGAAGAAGAGACACAACTACGTTTGGTCTTGTCCAGAACACCGACAGGCTTTCCATGGAAGCATTCGTCGCAGTCCCTCGTTCGCAGACGACGAGTGGTATGTGAAGGCGCTCTTCGACACGGTCGCCGTCGCGTTCGAAGAACGCCCGTTGGTCGCTACAGATCTCAATTTTCGAGACGACGCGTTGCCCGACGCGGATCAACACATCGCTGAGCTAGTCGATGCACTGAAAGCACTGGGCGGCGCGTCGTTCGTTGTATTCGAACTGGGTCAACGGAAACGACGTCTTCATGCTCATGCCACGGTCGCAGGAGTCGATGCGACCGATGTCGATTCTGTGTGGCGAGAGGTCGGCGCCTCTGACCAACTACAAGCGTCCAAGCCGATCGAGACGATGGGTCGGTTGGCTGGTCGCATCAGGTACGCCGCGAAGTGCGGTGACGATTCGCAATACGGGCTCCGGTCGCGCGTGCACGCGTCGGGCTCGCTCGGGGCCGTCTGGGCGGAGTTGATGGCGAACCGCGAGGCGACCTACCAACAACGTCTTGAGGCGCTCAGGAGCGGGCACAGCGTCTCCACATGCAGCGTCTGTGGTGGCCCCGCACTTCCCGCACGACGGATATGTTCACCTGCATGTCGACGACACTTGAGTCGAATGCGAGGTCGCATCATGGCGGCGTTGCCGAAGCTGCGCGACGAACCAGAGGTGTCCGCGCTGCAGGAGCTGCTCGTCCAAACCCACAACATCGTCAGTCAGGACGTGTTGGACACGATTGCCGAGCGGATCACGATCTGTTGCGAGGGCCCCGATGTCGGCTTCTGTCGCGCAATCCAAGTTGCTCTGTCCGACCTCTCCCCCTTTGTGACGCGTCGCAAGCCGTTGAACGTCGAACGCGCGCACTACTTCCAGTTTCTCGATCGGTATAGCGATCTGCTCAACCGGTGTCTGGTTGCCTCGGAGCGCACTCGGCGCGAACAGGTTGTGCGCCCCGGGGCGCCCCCAGTTCGTCGAGGTTTTTGGACAGAATAACTGAGCGCTGAGGACGACAAGGATTCTGCAGACGCGTCGCCATCAAAGAGGTCGATGCCGTGTTGTCTGGAGACCGCTCGATCCAGTTCCACGACACCTCAAAATCGAACGTCGCACCTCATCGGACGCACCAGCATGCCTCGATGGAGGAACGCGAGAACTTGGGACGCCGGTCAGCTCGCACTAGCACTGGCGGAACCTCAGAATCCCTCGGCTGCGCAAGGGTGCTTCGTGGTCAGAAGTGACCAGCGGACAACATTCTTTTTTGCGAGCATGCGCCAATGACATCACGCATGGAGCTGAACCGACGGCTCGCCGAAGCGACAGCACGCGCGAAGAGCGAGGGAAGGAGTGCAGCGGATTGTCCCAAGGTGAAGGCCCTCCTTGAAGCGCTGCGCAGGCTTCGCGAAAAACTGAGCAACGCAGACGATGGCACCTGAAGTTCGAGTGCCCGTCGGACCGATCGTCAGCGAATACGGCGCAAGCGCCGGACCGGGTGACAGCCATGCTCAGTTCGGCCCATTCTCGTTCGCAAACCGCGTCGCGATGAGGTCGTCACGATTGGGTGAGATGAAGTGCGCCCTCAAGCCCGTGCGGCGCTCGGCAAGCCGAGCCGCTATCGTTACCACTCGAGGCAGCCGACCCTGAGTTCTTTGAGCAAAGAGGGACCATGACCAACATCTCCATCACTGGTTCGAAAAGCTCGCATCGCCGATCCGACACCCCAACCAGGTACGATGGCGATGGCGATCGGACGCACTGCCTTTCCACCCTGCTACTTCCATGGTTCCGCACGATGTTCGTACGCATCCCTCTACTCGCGTTGCTGATGATCGCGGCTTGCCAAGAACCGGATCCACCAAGGGACCCCGACACGCGTCGCTGTGCTGAGGGCCAGGTCTTGACCAACTTTGCTGATGGTGTTCAGGCTTGCCTAGACCAGTGCTCGACCGATCGCGATTGCTCCACGTGCTGCGTTCGTCAGGATCCCTACTCTCTCTGCGCTCCGACCCTCGGACACTGTGGTCCACCAAGTGAGCCGGCAACATGGCCGAGGTACTGTTGCACTGATGCGGGGGCACTCGGACCCTATGACAATACAAGCGTGCCCGAAGGAGGAGCCTGCTTCGGCACGGATGCGCACGGAAGTCGATGGACGGGATTCGCATGCTTCGGACCCGAGAGCTCCGACTCCCCTGGACTCGTGCTCTCAAGTCACACGCCTGTTCGGTACCAAGGACTTGTAGCACTGACGCGTGACCGTTCAGGCACGATTTGGACTGGTGCCGCCGGAACCGACGGGTTCGGCAACGCGTTGCAATCAACCGGCTCCTTTCGCATTGCGAGCGTTACGAAGACTTTCACCGCTGCTGCTCTTCTGAGCTTGGTCGAAGAGGGAGTAGTCGAGCTAGACGTCTCGGTTGCTCCGTGGCTTCCAGAGTTGCCGCCAACCATCACCCCAAGAATGCTGCTCACCCATCAGAGTGGGCTTCCCGAGTTTCTTGCATTTTACCCGTCGTTGGTCGCACCGATGACAGACGCGAGCGCTGTACTACGGGATGCGGCCGGATACTGGCGCGGTCTGGCTGAGTCGTACTCGAACACCAACTACTTCGCCATCGGTGTACTGATCGAGAGGCTCACAGGCACTGCCTTTCACGTGGTGCTCCGTGACCGAGTCCTTAGCCCTGCTGGTCTGAGTTCAACTTACCTTGAGGCGTTCGAGGCGGGTCCCCCTCCCGTTCCCGGAGTGACGCTTTCCGGGGCCTACTATGTTCCGAGCGAAGACCAAATGCATCCGAGTTGGGGTTGGGCGGCCGGGGGCTTGGTTTCCACCGTTGCTGATCTTGAGCGGTTCGCGCGTGAACTTCTGGTTAGTCGGACCCTTCTCTCGCCCAGTGTTGTGGACGCGATGGTTGTAGGTCCAAGTCTGTATGGACTCGGCGTCCAACGCATCGATCCATGTATGCGGTCACGCGTTGTTTGGCACAGCGGCGTTCATCCAAACGGAGGCTGCTCAGTGTTTCTTCAAGATCTCGACAGCGCCAGCTTTGTGGCGTTGGTGACGCACGCACGAGTAGGAAACTGCGAGGATCTATCTGCCATCGCCTGCGAGCTTTCTTTGGTTGCGGACCCATTCCGCTAAGTCGATTTGCGACACAACCGACTCGTCAAAAGACCGATACACTGCGCATGATGCTTCGATTCGCGTTCTTGGCCTTGGTGCTTGTCGGGTGTGCTGATGTCACGTGTGGCGACATGCGAATGATCGAGGGAGATAGTTGCGTCTGTCTCCCTGGCATGATCGAAGTTGAAATGCGGTGCGTGCCACTGGATGCCGGGATAGACGCGACCATCGATGGTTTCGTGTCCGACGGCTGTGTCCCGAGTGATGAAGTCTGCGACGGTGAGGACAACGACTGTGATGGCGTGGTCGACGGCGCCGCAGCTACGCTGACCTGCGAGCCACTCGCCGGTGCACGTGAGACGGTATGTGCGATGGGAATCTGTACTCCGTTGTGCGAGCCGGACCGTGGTGATTGCAACGATGATGTTTCGGACGGTTGTGAAGCGGACTTGCTTTCCGATTTGATGCACTGTGGGGGGTGCAACAGCCCTTGCGGCTGGTCGTGCGTGGAGGGGGTCTGTGAGGACGCGACTCAGATTGAAGCTGGCAACGCTGCAACGTGCGCACGATTGGAGACCGGGCGGCTTGCCTGCTGGGGACGCAACTTCAACGGCGAGCTTGGAATCGGAAGCACAACTGATCAGGACACGCCGATTTTCCTCGCGCTCGAAAACGTTGAGCAAGTCGCACTCGGAGCGGAGCACACTTGTGCGCGATTGGCCGATGGCACAGCACGTTGTTGGGGACGAAACGGCGACGGCAGGCTCGGAAACGGATCACGCGCACCCAGCCTCGATCCAGTTGTTGTGCGGGGTCCGGCCGGCTTGTCCGAACTGACTGGCATTACCGATATCGCGTGCGGAGACCTCCACAGTTGCGCCGTGATCGACACAGGACGCGTCCGATGCTGGGGCGGCAATGTGGTTGGGCAACTAGGGGACGGGACGATGGCGGATCGAGTCGATTCAGCCGTCGTGTCCGACCTCCTCGACGCGAGCGCGATTACGGCTGGTGAGAGCCACACTTGTGCGATCCACGGCTCAGACGATCGGGTGAGTTGTTGGGGCAATGGATTCCGCGGTCAGCTTGGGCAGGGGTCCGACGACGACAGTTCAACTCCTGTCGCGGTGCTCGGCGTTGGCGGCGCTGGTCTGCTGCGCGGGGTTGCTGAGATCTCAGCCGGGGTAACTCACACTTGCGCATTGTTGGACTCCGGGCTGGTTGCCTGTTGGGGTCACAACGTTGTCGGGCAGCTCGGGACGGGAAGCATGACTGGAACAACCTCACCCGTACTAGTCGCATCAGTCTCGGACGTGACCGCCATTGGCTTGGGGAACGTCCACTCGTGTGCGATTGCAGACGAGTCCGTGTGTTGGGGCAACGGCGACAGTGGTCGTTTAGGCACAGGCGACGTTGCTCGCGAGTTGTCGCCGGCAGCAATCGATGGTCCGGCATTCGTGACGGTGGAGGGTGGCGCAGCGCATACATGTGCCCTCACTGATTTCGGCGCTCCGTTCTGCTGGGGCTCTGGAGGTAGTGGACGCCTGGGCAGTGGTACCGAGGAAGACCAACTGCGCCCCTTCGCGGTGGTTCCACCAACCCGGTAACAGGCAACCGTGATGCGCGCTGGCCACCGTCGAACTCTTCGCCATTGGCGTCAACCTTTGCTCAGCTATACCGATGTGAGCTTGTCCACGGATGCCTGTAGCTCGACGAGCGCGCTTCGGACTTCGACACCAAGTCCGGCTTTCTCCGCGACAGCCACCAGCCCTCGTGAGCGCTCGTACAGGTCTTCGCCGAGTAAGCGACATTCGCTTCCGAAGTCGTTGATGGAGTGAAGCAGTTCTGCGCGCTCCACTTCGCGAGCGTGTCGAGCCGCGTGAACTTCATCAACGCAGTCAGCAAGTGTGACCGACACTTCGTCAACAGAGTACGGAGCCTGCAGCAGCAGCCTTGCATTGCCCGCAGCTCTCTGTGCGACCTTGAAGTCTCCAAACGCCGTCAGCACAACCGGCACAATGTCGGGGTGCGTCCGACACAGCCATGCGCACAGCTCGGTCCCCTTCATCCCAGGCATGCGCTCGTCGGCCACAACGACGGCGGGTGATAGCTCATCAATAACCGCCATCGCTTCCTTCGCAGAACCACACGTCGCAATCCGCTGTGCCGTGAGCGCTTCTTTGAAGACCGTCCGGTTCGAAACCTCGTCGTCGACAAACAAGATATCGACACGTGATTCTCCGCGTCGATGACCAGTGACGGTTGAGTCCACCCGGCGAGTGATCGGAACGGGCCGCGCGTCTGGGTCGTCTCCCCACCGCGAAAAGTGCAGTTCCACACCGTTGGCAGTCCGTTGAACCGAGCCGCCGTACATCCGCATCAGCGCGTTGGCGAAGAACAACCGATCTTCTGAAACGTCGACTGTCAGGCAAACCCAACCTTCGCCCGCGTCATCGTGCTCAAGGTCAACATCGACATGCTGCGTGTGGTCAGCGAGCAGAACCAACAGTGCGGACGCAACGGTTGCGGGGTCCACGAACACGAGGGGGTCGGATCTCGTCTGCACACGCGCGCTGCAAGACAGGTAGGGTCGGAGCGCGCGAAGACTGTCCAACGTCAGGTCTGAAAGCCGACGTCGTTCCACCAGACGCACGCCAGTCGTGACAAAGAAGTCGTGCAGCCGTGCGTCGGCATCGCGAACGACATCAAATCTGGGCTCTCGGTTCTGCTCCTCAAGCAACAAGTCGCACAACTCCACGGTGACCGCGTCAGGCAGTAGGGTGGAAGCAAACACTTGTGCCGCTTCGATCGCCCGGCTCTTCGGGTCGGCAAAGACCGCCGCACGAAGCGCTTCAGTCTCGGCTCTTCGACGGGCCTGGGAGATCGAGCGAAACACGGCAGTGCGGAGTTGCTCGTTCGAGGCGGGCTTATGAACGAGTTCAGATACGCGTCCCGAGTTGATGGCATCGGTCGCCGCTGCAGCATCTACGAAAGCGGTGAAGATGATTCGAACGGGTGGTTGGTCAACGCGCTGGATGCGCTCGCACAACTCGACACCACTCATGCCGGGCATGCGCTGGTCGATGATCACAGCGTCGAAGCGCGACTCGTTGATCATCGACAACGCCTGCTCGCCACATTCAACGGTCTCCATGTCGAACACGTCTTCAAGTCCGTATGAGACAGCGAGGAGGTTGGCTCGGTCGTCGTCGACATACAGAACACGGGGCCGCATGGACCTCAGCTTAGCTCAACCTGGCGGCATCACCCGATTTAGAATCCAGAATCGCAGTTCAGTTTTTCGAAGTGCAGATAGTCCGAGTGCAGATCGAGCCTTCGCAGTGGCTCGTGTCAGTCGTGAGTCGATCAGCTTCTTCGGCACACCAAGCAACGATGCGATGTCTTCGGTTCTCGTGTGCGACAAGAAATGACGAAACGCTTGAGTCTCGTCTGCAGTCCAGCGCCAGAACCTCTGTACCTGAGCAATCGCAAGTGCGCGCGGGCCAGCCGGAATCGTCTCCCCACCTAGGTGTACGTCTTCTGCCGTCCAGATTGGATTCAGCGAAACCAGCTCACCAGCGGCGTCCGAAATCGCCTGCTGCAAGGCGAGCTGACCAAACGGTTTCCGCAGCGTTCCTCTGCGTTCTTCGGTCTGAAACGCACTCGGCGGAAGCAATCGGACCTTTCGCTCGACCGGGAGATGAGCTCGAGAATACCCAAGCAAAACAACACGAAAGTCGTTCTTGCTCAGGAGATGTCTTGCGTCATCGACCGAGTGCGCAACGGCGACAGGGAGAGGACGAAGCGCTCGCGTCAGCACGCTCGCAGAGGGGTTTTCATCGACAAGGAGCACATCAGGCATCGACACGCCGAGACTATCGTCACTGTCTGACATCGTGCATCGCTTATCGGCTTAGTGTCACCACGAGTTGCTTGGAGTTCACAGATCGGCGCCGAAAAAAGATCCCCTATCGCTCGCAAAAGCAGGGGTGACGAAATCGAGAAACTTACATCTTGCCGCGAGTGCGTGATCGCCGTTGTTTGGTGATGTGTGGTCCTCACTCGAGAGCGTTGACGGCGAACGAAACGAAGCATGGGCACTCCCAGTCATCCGGGATGTCCATCAAGACTTCGTAAGTTTCCAGGGTGACCGGGGCTCGGTAGATCTCGCGGTTGTCTTCGTTGACCCAAAGGATGGTCCCGTCGTGTCCGAGTGCTGGATAGTGCGTTGGCGCAGGGTACTCGTACACACCGATCAGGCTGCCATTGGGCGCGTGAACGAACCACTCACGCTCGGGCCAGTTGGGGTACGACATGCGCCCATCCGCGTCGACAAGCAGCCGAGCGGGCGGAGATTCGGGCACACGAACAGGGTGCTCCGGAAACTCAGCGATCTCGAACTCGTCACGCACCTCGGGATCGTTGGGGGTTCTCATTCGAGCGACGAGCCCCTGGGCGTAGTACCAACTGTCCAAGCCGAAAACGCCCTGCGAAACATTCGCAAAACTCCAGCTTCCTGCTTCGCGATCGAGCCGCGCTCGGAGGTTTCCAAAGAGGTACGTCACGTCGCCTCGATGTGTGATGTACCCACCCGCGAACGGTGTGGGCATCTCGACCACCTCGTCAGCCCAAGGATGAAAGAAGAGGCGTCGAACTCGCCGTGGATCGACCCAGCCAACCAGAAATCCACCGGGCAGCGGATTAAGCGACACCACCCGAGAGTCATCTGCCGGCGGTCGGATCGCGAACGACGCACGGACACGGCTCGGGACATCCAACGACCGTTCCTCGACCACCACGTCGTGCGCCACGAGAAATCGCGACAGACGTCCGACGCCCGAATCCGACACGACATGGGTCGAGTCAACGCCGCCATCCAGACCATGGCTTTCGTAACAGCCGCACAAGACCAAAAGAACAACCGTCGAACGCATCGCCACCGGAGTATTCAATGAGCCGCTTCAGACTTCTACTAGTTCTCCTGCTGAGTTGCGCGCAGCCTGGCGAGAGCGTTGGCACCGTTCAGCAGGCCGTCGTGACCCGCGTCGCGACCGATCCAGTTCGACCGCTCGCCGGGCAACCGCAAATCGATAACGGCGGCAACGCGACGTACACGATTCCGCTCACTGTTCCTCCTGGTAGACGCGGCGTTGCTCCGGAGCTCTCGCTGACGTACTCCAGCGGCGGAGGCGAGAGCTATCTCGGTTTAGGTTTCGATCTCGCGGGCGTGCGGTCATCCGTTCGGAGGTGCCCCAAGAGCGCCGCGTACGATGGCGCGGTTGACGGCGTTCACTTCGACGATCGAGACCGACTCTGTCTGGACGGGCAGCGCCTCGTGGGCAATCTGGGCGCAGCGTACTGGGATACGGGCGCGACCTATCAGCAGGACCTCGATGCGTGGCGACGGGTTCGACATGAAGGTGGCGCGAACCGAACGTTCGTCGTCGAGCTCCGCGACGGGGGGCGAAAGATCTACGGAGGCCCGAACGCGACCGTGTGGGCCACGCGCAGCGATCGGGACGCGACGGGGGCGCTTACCAACACGTCGATGGTCGAGGTGGAGTGGCCACTTTGGAAAGTAGAGGACCGTTTCGGCAACTATGTTGAGCTCGTCTACGAGCACTTTGACTATCCCGATGGTGCCTACGAGCACCGACTTGCTTCGATTCTGTACACGGGAGGTCCCGGAACGACTGCCGAGCGTGAGCTTCAGTTCGTATATGTAGCTCAGTTCGAGGCTCGCTCGTACTTCTTTCGCGGCACCGAGCGGCGTATGACTGGGGTTCTCGACGAGCTCATCGCCAATGTACGCTTGTCGCAAGTTCGGAAGTACGACCTCGAGTACGTCGCGGATGCGTGGACAGGACGCCCGGTGTTGGACTCGGTCACCGAATGCGGACCGCTCAACCGGTGTCGGCCGCCCACCACCTTCGAATGGTCATCGCCATCATTCGCCACGACGACGGCAGAGCTGATGCCAGTTCCGGATCAGTGGTTTGACGGGCGCGTGTGGACGCAATCGCTTGAGACCGGAGATGTGGACGGGGACTCGAACGACGATGTCGTTTACTTCGAGGATGGCGGCGCGAACCTGAAACTCTACACCCGAAGTCGAACTGCTAGTGGCACTTGGACCGCGGCGGTCGATCTCGGCTACGAGCTTCCATACCTCCTCCCGCCACCGCGGTTCTTCGAAGTCGTGCCTTCACAACATGGCACGGGCGCGCAGGTGCTACTGCGCCAGCTCGGCGGTTCCGGCAACTCCGACTCGACCTGGGATGTGATGCGCTATCAAGCCGGCAGCTTGATCGTCGAGAAGGAAAACGTCCTGGGTTGCGTCCACAACGCGACTGAGTGGTGGTCGCCTGGCATCTTCACCGCCGACCTCAACGGCGACGGTGGACTGGACTTCTCGGGTGCGTGCGCCACCGGCTCTGGTCCGACGCCGATCGTAACCTGGCATCGTAGCGAGTTCGTTCCAAAGAACTACTGGGAGGGGACCGACCCCTACGAGTCCGATCCCGTCGTGGTTGGGCCTCAGTACGCACGTCAGCTCCCGCTCGATTTTGATGGAGATCGTCGCGCCGAAGTGCTCTCCGTCCCAACGCCCCAGCCGCTTCTGCAGGAAACCGAGTCGCCGCCGACGAGCGGACTTGTGGCCGTCGCGGACGTGGGTACGCCAATGGGCGACCTTCCTCCGCTGTTCTTGCCCACGGATGAGGAATACGCATTTGCCGACCTGAACGGTGACGGTCTCACGGATGCCATCAGCTTCGCGACCGACGGGATGCACCTTCGGCTCAACACCGGGCGCGGCTTCGGTCCACGCACCGACGCGTTCGCTAGCCCACCATCTTGGGACGCGTGGCTTCAATATGTTCACGGCGGTGACGTTCGAGTCGCCGACTTCGACCGTGACGGCCGACAGGACGTTCTGATTCCCGTCGCAGATCCCTACACAAGCAACAGCACCACGTTCGTCTTGTGTCGCTGGGTCAATGGTTACCTCGTCCCCCACGAAGTGAGCACACCAGACTGGCGATTCCTGATCGACTGGTGCGTCGATCCCAGTTGCACAGAAATCGACTTTGCGTTCCAGTGGCACTTCTTTCAGGTCCTCGACGACGACGGAGACGGAGACCTTTCTTTTACCCAGGTCGTCGAAGATGGTCCCGACCTCGTTATCGAAACCGTCGAGATCGGAGTGACCGAACGGCCTGCCGTACTCGCGCGCGTGTCTGACAATCTCTCGAACCCAGAATTTTCGTACTCGGATCTTTCTGAGGTGCTACTGCCCGAGCCTGTCCTTCTGGCACCACCTGTCGCGTGCCCGGTTCCCACCGAGGGCCCAGTCCCGCCGTGTGATCCCGGTGCGCCCCTCCCCGACCTGTCGTCGTGCGACAACGACTACCCGAACGTTTGCTCCGAGCGCGGTTGGGTGGCCGACCGCGTTACGCTAAGTAATGGCCAGAGCACCTACCCGATTCGACGGCAGTACTCGCCCCGTCTTGTAGATCTGCGTCGCGGTGGCGCGCTGGGATTCCAGGTGATCGAAGAGGACGAGCTCACCGTCGGTGCGCCTCGGCACAGTGAGACGCGGTTTGACCTAGCCTACGCCGACACGCTCGACGCCTTCGACGACATCATCGATCGACGCTCGCCGTACGCTGGCGTTCCGTCGCAAGTCGACAGCTACCAGTGGCCTGATGCGTCCGGCATCAACGAAACGAACTGGCCGCCCTCGGCGCGCAAGGTCATCGCGACTCGAACGGTCTGGAGGCGAGAACTTCAGGAATCAACCATCGTGGCGGGCGCGTACAGGAGGTTGATGACATGGAGAGACACGCAAGTGTTCGAGCCAAGCACTCACCAGCTCTTTCAGAACACGCTCGAGGAAGCCGACCTCATCTACCACTGGCGGAATGCATACGTGCCAGACAGTTGGGGAAACAACGAGCTGTCCTACTTCTACGACGTTCTCGGCGGCGACACTGAAACTTTCACAGAAGAGACTTACCTCAACGACGTCGGAAACTACCGCATTGGCCTACTCCAAACACGCGATGTCGAGAGCATCGAGGGGACAACTTCTCGAACTCGCCACTATGAGTATGAGTACCTGAACGGACATCTGGACGCTGTCTACAACGAACGCGGATCTTCCGATGAGGCCCGCGTTGAGTATGACTACGACGCATGGGGGAATGTCGAGCGTATCGACCGGTATGCGACAAACCCGGAGTTCGGCGAGCCAGGCGAACCTGCTGAGCTGCAAAGGTTTGACCTCTTTCGGTACGACTCGGTCGAGCACATCGACATGGAAGAGCAGGAGAACGCTCTGGGGCACATCACCGAGTTCGAAGTTTGGACTGACACTGGCGATACCTATCTCGTTCGTGATCCAAACGGCATTGAGCAGACCTTTACCTACGATGGATTCAGCAATGTTCTGGAACACGAGCACGATGGCGTTGTCGACACGTTCGAGTGGACCACACTATCGTCAGGTGGCTGCTACGAGCTTGATGTCGACCCAGACGGACAACCTAGAACCGTCACTGTGTTCGACTGTTTTGGCCGTGCGTTGTCGATTACAGACACCCACGGCGCGGACAGCGTGCGCGGATACAAGTATGACGAAGCCGGTCGCTTGGTGTTTGATGGACGGCCACGCTTTTTGAGCGACCCTGAGTTTCACATCACTCTCGAGTATGACGGACTGGGTCGACTCACGGGACGCAAGCTGCCCACAGGCGAAGTTGAAACGTGGTCCTACGTTGGCCGAGAGCTTCAACACGGCAATCTGCAGGGCGGTATCGAGTGGGTTCGCCGGGACACTGTGGCACGGGTTCGGGAGCACCAGATCGACGTCGGTCCGGGAGAACCAGAGGATCGTGCTGTCTATCAATACGGCGCCTTCGGAGTCCTTGAGACCGTCAGCCACATGGGTTTCGACACCACGTTCGACCACGACATCTACGGACACATCGACCACATCGACCACCCCGACTCAGGCGATCGATGGATGACCCGAAACGCTTTTGGCGAACTGGAGAACACAACTTTTGGTGATGGCACAGTCCGGAACACCGAGTACGACGTCCTGGGACGAGTAAGCAGCATCATCGAACCTGGCAACACTGTTGACTACCTGTACGACGCAGGTACCAACGGTGTTGGACGCTTGACATCGGCGAGCCGTGACGCGGCGATCGACGTTCAAACGAGCTTCGTATACGCCGACCCGTTCGGTCGCTTGACGACCACAACGACGACGGTCGATGGAGAACCCTTTGTTCAAGACCGCACCTACGAGGGCATTCATGTCGATACTGTCACGTACCAGGCAGTTGGCCTGACGGCGCCCGTGGTTCTTGAGTACAACAGGGACTCTGCAGGTCGCCTCAACTCGGTAATCGGCAGCTCCGGTTCTTGGATGGATGGTCTTTGGGGCAACCATGAACGAGACGCGAGTCGCCGGTCAATCGATCAGAACCACGGCCCGGTTCAGCTTCAACGACTGTACTTCGATGCGAGTGGGTTGCTGGAAGCCAGCCTCGCCACCCTAGGCTCGACTACGATCGATGCTCACCAATACGCCTATACAAATGGCGATTATCTGCACACAGACACGGACCAAATCGCAGGAGTCATCTACGCGCATGACTACGACGACAGAGGGAGACTCACTGAACTCCGATTGAACGGCGTTCCAGCCATCAACTATGACTACGACGAGTTCGGTAACCAGACCGACGGCGTCAACAACCGAACCTTTCATAACGATGGCCGTCCCCACACACTCGATACAGCGGACGGTGATACGTTCACTCACGACATACGAGGGAGGCGAGTGGCTCGTTCCGATGGGTGGCAAGCCGCGTACACGGCATTCGATCTACCGCAGTGGATCATGCAGCCAGGCGGCGACACCACCACGTACGCGTACGACGCGTTCGAAAGGCGTGCTTACGAGGTTGAAGGAACAACCGAGACAATCGAACTCGGCGACTACCTTCGAGTTACGAAGTTCGGCAAGCACCTCACACGAATTCGAGTCCAAGCCGAAGGTGAGCTGATCGCGGAACTCCAAGATGACGGCCGTCGTGGAATACGCGTCCACTGGCAAGTTGAGTCTCCTCTTGGAACCAGCTCGACATCGGTGTTTGGCTCGTCGGTCACACACCATGAAAGGCCAGAGCCGTTCGGCGCCACGTCCGGCCTACCAGGTGACGGACTTCGATTTGCCGGTCATGACTACGAATCAGCAGGCCGTCTTGTGAACGCAAAGGGGCGAATGTACGACCCAAGCAACGCGACGTTCCTCACTGCGGATCCATTCGTATTCACGTCGGGACGACAGGAGAATCCATATCAGTATGCGATGTGGAATCCGCTCAGCTACGTCGATGCCACTGGATTCTGTGTGGGCGGCGGCGGCGTGAGTTGTCCGGACAGGCTCGCACACCCATCTGGCGGCACCATCGTCGACTACACGGGAAGCGGAGGTGGAATTCAACTTGAAGCAGCTGCGCCGCTTCATACTTCCGTGAACACCACGGCGGGATTCGACAACCTGCTAACTGCCACCGAGGCGACACAATTCACGCCGCGTTCGCGTCCGTTCGAATGGAGGGCCGAACAGGCTCTCTACACAATCGGAGACTACGCTAGTGGTTTCGGCGATGAACTCACTGTCGGGACTACTGGGTGGATTCGCTCCCATTACGCGGGCGGCGACCCAACGGACAGAGACAGTACTGCATATTCTGCCGGCGAATACACCGTACTCGCAACCGACGTCTTGGGCGCAGGGGCTCTCGTGCGCGCTGGCGTTCGACAGTTGGCAAACGGCGCACGAGTTGCGCAAGCCACCGTCGCTCGCTGCGTTGCAGGCGGTGACTGCCCATGTTTCTCTGGCGACACTCTCGTTCTTCTTGGGACGGGCGACGAAGCCGAAATCAAAGACGTCCGCGTGGGCGATCGGGTGATGCCGACAAACGACCTGTGTGAGGCCCAAGAGTATGACGGCTGGATGCAGGTTTCACTCGCGGTTACCGCTCTCGATTCCGCAGGCGTGACTCATGAGCTGTCGGTCCAGATTCTCCGCGATGCTGATGATGTTACCCAATGGCGAGTTGGCGACACGATCCAGACTGACCTGTCAGAACTCAATCTCAGTGGCCCAGCCGAAGTTGTCGATATCCAGCTCGCGGATATCGAGCAAGGAGTTGGCTGTGTGGTGCTCGGAACCGTTCAGCATCTCAGCACCGCGGCAGTTCAAGTTGAACTACCGTCGGAAGAGCTCACTGTTACCGCTGCTCACCCACTGTTCTCGTCAACGCGTGGAACATGGGTTCGAGCTGACTCGATCGAGCCAGGCGAGCACCTCCTAACCTCCACCGGCGAAGAAGTAGTCGTGGGAGTCGATCGCGCGCAACAGCCAGCACAGCAGGTCTACAACCTCCACGTCGACTACAGCCACAGATACTACGTTGGGCAATCCCATGTCCTGGCACACAACTCCTACCTGGCTAGCGCGATTCGCGTCGGGGAAATCCTGCGCGCGCGCGTTCCGGAAATCTGTCGGTATGGACAGTGCAAGCAGTTCGCCTACCACTTTGCACACATACTTCGTGCGCTTGGGGTGCCCTTCAAAGTCACTCGTATACGACCAAGCGCCGACCTGATGGTAGCCCACGAAGTCGCGGGTGTGCTTGGTGAGCGCGGTGTAAGCCATTGGGTCATCGAAGTCGGTGATGTTCTCTTCGACAACCTGCACCCGACAGGAACGCCAGCTAACGCATGGTGGGATGGCCTGATCGGAGACGAAAGGCAACACTTCCTAATCGAGGCTGCAACCATTGATGACATCCCCTCTACCTTCTAGGGTCCAAGAGTGTCTGACTGGCTAATCCCGCTCCTCCTGGCTTCTAAGTCTGCACCGGCTGTGTACATTGGAGGTCTCACCATCGAGCGAATGGCGGCATTCTGTGAGGGCTATCGACTGGCGCGGATGGATAGCGGCTTCCCAGCCTATGGTGACGAAGAGACACCGATCATCAAAGCGTTCGAAGAGTGGCTGAAGAAACAGACACACCTCCCCGATGCAACTTGGGCGACTCATGTTGCGGCACTTGACTCGAGCGCAGAGAACATACGCAGCCTGTACCGGTTGTTCTTTGAGTTCGTCGCTGAGACGGGAATTGACTTGAGTCGCTGGTCCTCACGAGCAAGCTGGCCCAAGTGGATGCGAGGCGGCAACTTCGCCGACTAGTCATCGAACTCCCCGGCCTACTAGGAGGCAGCTTCTTGAACTCACTAGTTCACGATGGTTTCAATGAATGACTCGCCTTCTGGGTGGCTGCGTCACCTCTTCCGACGTGTTGTCGTGAGGCCGACAATGTATCTCGGTGATGAGAGGGTGCACTCGCTTGAGGTCTACGTGGGAGGCTACATGCTCGCGCGCAAGGATCTTGGTTTAGCGATGTACACCCCGGCGGATGAAGAGTTCGTGAAGTCGTTTGAACTGATGCTGCAACGCAAGAGCAAACGGAACCTGGGTATTCGTTGGGGGGGCATATCGTTGCCATCGATCCATCGCCCACAAACATGCGGACGTTCTGCAAGCTATTTGCTGAGTTCGAAGGTGAGTACAGTGGCGATTGAGTCGCGCCGTCTGCGTGTTTCGACGCACTCGTTCTGTTGATAGAAGCGAATGTAGGATGCCGGCCTAGAGCTGATGCATCGTAAGAATACCTTCGCGACCGGCATGCACCTCGACAGCACTTAAAACGCGTGCACCAAAAGGGTTCCGGCCACGGTAGCGACATGTACTCCGCCAGCATCGTTCACCATCAAGACGTGGAGCAGAGCAGGACTCGATGTTCAACGATTGTGGGTCGTGTGCGTTGCGCTGGAGGTGCAGATGAACAGCCGCTCGCAGCTCAATCAACCCCGGTGCTTCCCCACACAGTGCGGCAACGGCTGCGGTTCTAAGCTGAGTCTGCCGGATTCGATCGGCATTGCGCCGTACGCGACGCTTCGCAGCGTGAAGTTCACGTCGCAGGTTGAGGATGTCGTCGGAGTGGCGCTCGGCTGGGTTCAACTTGAGACACTCCGGACCGAGATCCGCCCTCGCGTCCATGCGCTCGACACTTTGGCTCAGGCACGCCAATCGCTCGACGCCGACCACTCCGATGACTTGGTCGCCGAGACGAGCTACGACAATGCTCTTGAAGCAATCAGCACCCTGCCGGAAGACTCAGCAACGGCGGTCAGACCTGCTCGGTAGTCTTCTTCAGCGACCGCAGCGAGGGCACGACTCAGTCCGATGCGTGCAGCTTGTACTCGAGCAGGTGTCGTGGCTTCAAGAGCTGCTAGTCGTTCGGCTTCCAGCCGTTCTTGTGTTTCGGTTGCCTGCAACTGGGCGATGGCGAGTTGCTGTTCGTACTGGCTGCTAGTCATCACGGCATGGAAGACGCTGAGGCAGAGAAAGGCGCCAGATATCCCCAGTATCGACACATCGCGCACCGTCGATTTCCCCCAAGGCGCATGTCGGGATAGCCCACCGATCGCCACGATGATCCCAAGCACCGAGACGGCGGTTACGACCCAGGGAGCGCAAGCACAAGCCAGCGTGAAAAGGAGTACGGTGGCACCAGCAATCGCCCACCGAGCTGAATTGCTCATATTGAATAATACCAACATCTAGGCGGTTTTAGCGAATGGCGTGCTCCCCGACGCTTCGCCCGTGCGCAAGCTCGACGCGGACCGGGTCTTGGCGGACGTCGCGCGGCGGATCGCAGAGTTGCGCGAAGAGCGCAATTGGACGCAAGCCGAGCTCGCGGAAAGAGCCGACGTATCGCTCAAGTATCTTCAGCGGATCGAGAGTGGGAGCTCGAACCCGACGCTCCGCACCCTCGTCAAGTTCGCGAATGCGCTACGCGTACAGGTCGCTCCGCTTTTCGAGGCTCCGCGGTCACGACGTCGACGCAAGCCCGGCCGACCACGCAAGTCGTAGAGTCCGGAAGCTCGCTGCTTCTGCCGAAAGTCCGTTGTCGGTCTGACCAGACCCGTGCAGAAAAAAACGAACTCTGCACGTTGACGCGAGCTGTGACCGTTCACATGTTTGGATGTCCGTCAGCGAGTCGGCGCTGAGGGCAATAGGGAGGCACGCGTGAAACAAGTGTTTTGTGCGGAGGGATTCGTTCGTCTAGTTGGGGGGATTCTGCTTGTCTTGAGTGGAGTTTCGCCGGCTGCGGCTGACCACTGGGGCAACATCCACGACGACGGATGTGTCAGCCCAGGTACACGTCGTTTGAGTGCACAGATTCATACAGGAGGAAGTTGGGAGAGGGCGTGCGCCGAGACACCAATCGTGATTCATGGACATCGACATCGGGCGAACCGGTGTGACCACCGCGGGCCGGGCGGGATGTGGGGCAACTTCGAAATCCGTGACGTTTCCTGTGATCCTCGTTGGGGGGACCTGCACGACGACGGCTGTGTCCTTCCTGGAGTTCGACGCTTGAGCGCTCAAATCCACACAGTTGGCAGCTGGGAAGAAGGGTGCGAAAGCACCCCTATCTCGATTGGAGGCCGCGAAGTCACTGCGAGCCGTTGTGACCACCGAGGCGTAGGCGGAATGTGGGGCAACTTCGAAATCCACGATGCTTCCTGCGAGCCGGAAGAAGCCTGGATTCAGGATCGGCAGCAACCGTTCATGGTTCGTGCGGGGCAGGTTTATGTGCTCGCAGCTGATGTTCAGATTCCGGCAGGTACAGCAGACTGGCACATCACTTCGGACGTCTCGTTCGAGTGGAGAACGCGGGGAGTGTTCCTCGGCGTCCCTCTTCATGAAATGGGTTGGAGGGGCTCACAGCCGAACGAGGGTAAGCATGAGGCGTTTGGCTCGACCTCATTTCTCTACAACACGCTGTACCTAGTTGTCAGGCCATCGCAAGAAGGCTTTCTCTCGTGGAGGTTCAATGGGAGCACGAAAATCGTGATGGTGCCGATCTCGATCGACGACTCCGACCCCGTCCCGGCTCTGGCAGAAGCATCGCCGGAAGAGACTCCTCCGACACGTCTTCTCTTTCAGAGCAGAGTCGACCAACGGGCGTGGGAGGCAGGCCCGGAACCGATCCTCGCCGAGGTGGCACGTGGCTTCTTGGACAAAGCAGCGGCTCGCGGTATCGAGTCCGTGTTGGTTACGTCGTACATCAGGACCCCCGAACAGGACAGAGCTGTCGGTGGAACCGGGGTTCACGTTCACAGTAGGGCGATCGATATCTCACTTCGCGGCTTCTCTCGCTCTCAGGCGGAGTCGATTCGTCGTGAACTCAACGCCGAGTGGCAATACGATCCATCGCGACCAGGGCATAAAGTTGTTCCTGAACTCAACCATGGGACGGGTCCCCACTTTCATATTCAAGTTCATCCGAACACTCGTCGACGGTAGTTGGAACACCAAGACCTCCTTCGCCGGGGACGCGTCGATTGATTGAAGCGCCGGTGACGCGTTGATCGTCAATTACAGTGCGACGGTGCTAGCGGTCGACCCGACCAACCCTGATTCCTCGCGACTTTCCATCGACGTCTAGGCTGTAATCCGTGGTTGCGCGGAAGCGTCACGGAGGAGGAACTCGCCGAGCGACTGCGGCACAGAATCGAAGCCGGTGCTGTGAATACGACCCAGCGAACCCTTGTGTGAATTGCTCGAGCCATCATCTCATCGACTAGAGCCCTGGGACCTTGGGAAGCTCACCGTGCTTCTGCCGAAACTCGGTGTTGTCGAGCTGGCGGCGATCGCGCCAGTACTCGTGAGCCAATCGCAAAGCGCGAGCCCACTCTCGCGGATCAGTACCGTGCGGCCCCGTTGCCCATGCGTCACCAGGCCAGCCTGCTTTACGGACGACGATCGAGCAGAAGTCCGGTTGGCCGGCATCGACCATGGCTCGTCGCGCCTCTTCGAGGTAGGCACCCAGCTGCTCCTGAGACAGGCGACACAAACGCCGAATCTCATCGTAGTGCACGGTCTGCCCGTTGGACGCGAACGCCGCCAAGAGACCTCTTAGGAACGCGACGCGATTCTCATCGAGCTTCATGTCGAGACTCTACTGCAGCCACGGCGGTAACGTGTTGATGCTGATCGTGACTTTGCCGTCGCGAATCACCGCAACCCGTCGTCGCGCCAGCACCTGCGCGGCGAGTTTCACATCTTCGGTGGCGATTTCGAATGTCACTTCCTTCTGAACCGAGCCTGACATCCCCCCGACCGCTTTTTCGGCTCTTCGGAGGAGATCGTCGGCAAGTTGTTCGGCGCGTTCTGAGGCCATGGCGATGGAACGGTGTTGACACAATGGATATTCAGACGCGTTCACTTGATCAGCACGGAAGCCGCGATAATCTGCGCTCGGGGGTGAACCGTGCGGGTGTGGTCCTACGTTCGAGACTTGCTGGACCTGTTCGCAAGGTGGTGGTGGGCCGCGATCACGGGCGTCGCTTCGATACTGAGTTGGTTGGCAATCCCGAGTGAAGGAATCTCGGTCAGTCCAACGACCATCGCGCTCTTTGTGTTCGGGGCGATGGCGCTCGTGTTCCTGACGGCGAGTGCGATGATCCGCGGGTATCGCTGGTACGTAAACGGCGTACAGCCCCGCCTGGCGCGGTTCATTCCCGCCTCCGAGACTGACGAAACTGTACCATGCACCTTCGTTGTTGACTTCCGGCCGGGAAGCGCGAGACCAGGCTACCTATTGTGCCTCTATAGGAACGTCGTTGGCGAGGATGTGTGCATTGCGGTTCTCCAGCTAGACCGTGTTCTTCACGATGGACGTGGGCAGTGTGTACCTCTCTGGATATCGCCGGGACACCTCAACGAGCTCAGTCAGTCACGTGTCGACATCGGAGCACTTCGTGTGCGCTACGAGGTTCCTGCTCGAATCATCGAGAAGGTCAAGGAGTAAGCGTGGCTGCACCCAAAGCTTTCGTAAGCCATTCGCATGCCGATAAGGCTGTGGCCGAGAAAGTCTCGGCAGCGTTTCGCAGGCAAGGAGTCGACGCGTGGTTCGACAAGTGGGAGATCCAGCCCGGAGATTCGTTGATCGAGAGGATCTTTGAGGTTGGACTCAAAGATTGCGCTGCATTTGTCGTCCTTCTCTCCCCGGATAGCGTCGCGTCACCCTGGGTTCGCCACGAGCTTGACGTTGCAATGGTCAGGCGAATCGAAGGGACAGTGCGCGTAATCCCGATCGTCGTTCAACCCTGTGAGATTCCCCTGGCACTGCGTCCGCTGTTGCGTGTGGACCTCACGAAGGACTTCGAGGCTGGCGTCCGGCGCGTCGTCGACGCGATACTTGGGCAGTCTGAAAAGCCTCCGGTTCGCATGCCGCCTCCTGTCGTCCAGGTACCTGGCCTAACCACGCACGCAGCTCGTTTGGCTGTGCAAATTTCTGGGTCCATGGACACATCATCAGGAAGGCCCCCCACCATCGGTGGCGCCGAGTTGGCCAAGTCACTTGAGTTCGCGCCGGAGCAGCTGAACGACGCTGCCGAGGAGCTCGAAGCAATTGGGTTGGTGAAGCTCCACCACTTCCTGGGAACCGCCCCATACAGCTTCGGCCTACTTGAGGCAACGTACGCCTTGGCACTTCAGCTCAAGGGTACGAACGCGCTCGACTACGATCCCGAGGAGGACATTCTCATTGTCGCCGTCGCGATCGCCGAGAGTGACGTAGTCACGGGACCGCAACTGGAAGAAGCAACGAAGCTACCACCTTCTCGAATAAACAACGCTGTCCAGTACCTCGACGACTACGGGATCGTCCGGACGCTTGCGACGCTTGGCACGATGCCGTTCACGTTCGCACAAGTCACGGCTACAGCAGCTACTCGCCGATTTGTGGCTGAGCGAGGTAGAATCTCGGTCACGTAGTTGGGTCAACTCGTTTTCACACCTGTCAGCGTGGATGAATGCCTGAGCCGTTCCTCTCTGCGCTTCAACTTGGCCATGGCAGTGTTGCTCGTTGCTTGGCTCGGCCCGTGGATTCAGTCGTACCAGGGTTCTCCCTTGCCCGGGCTCGCTAGTACTCTGCTTTCACCTTGTCGGTGCCAGCCGGCATTGCCGTAGCCTCCACTCTGCGAAAGAGTTCATCGCAATGCTGTAGCAGCGCACTGATTAGCAGTGAGTGGTACGCGGCGTAGACTTGCGTTGAGATTGGCCGTTCGCGTGGCGGCACAATGGTAAAGACCAACTTGCCCGTCCGAACCGCAGGCCTCATCCAAGCGAGGTTCGCCCATCTGTCGGATGTATGCGAGAGGTCACCGTCCTCGTCGTAGTGCCAAGACTTCAATTCCCCGGTGTCGATGCAGGTGATCAGGGCGTCGAGAAGTTGCTGGGGCGAATAGGTATGAGCAATCAGCATCGCTACACCTCGCTCTTCGTAGAGCCCTTTGCAGGAACAGCTGACTTCTTGCTCGCGCTTTCCGAAACGGGGCGAGCCAGTGCTTTGAGCGTCCTTTCGCCAACATCAGGCAGCCCATAGCTGGGGCACCATCGACAGAAGCTTCTTAAGTCATAGAGGTGAAACGACTCGCGTGTTCGCAGTGCAAACTCCTGCACGAGCTCCAGTCGCGGTCCCACGCGTCTGCCGTGATGGATGGCCCACCAGTCTTTGCCTTTCTCCTGTGTCAACAGAATCACTGGTTTGGACTCGGATTCAGCGTGGTCCATGATCTGACACCAGGCGAAGTAGTCGCCATACCTGTCGGGTTCCGGCTTCTTTTTTGCGCCTGTCCCGTCGAGAAAGCCTGGAGGACACTTGCGTTCGAAGCGTGCTTTGCCGTCGGAGATCATCTCTTCAAGAGCACGCGGCGTTGGCTCCGGTCCAATCGCATCTCCGACGATTTCTTCGATTGCGTCGAGGCGCGGATCGTTCTGGACGGAATCAATCTCTGCGCCAGCTGCCTTCTCCAAGAGCGCAACGCAGTCAACCAAACTCTGGGCAGCGACGGCACTGAAATGCCGATCCTCCCGAAGCTCTTGTTCCAACTCCGCGGTACGGTCCCGGGCCTTCTTGATTGCAACGTACCGACTTGCCAGAGTGTTCTCTCGGTTTCGGAGGAACTCGGTAGCGAACTGATGAGGAACCCAGACCCGATCCTTGATGGAGCGAAACACGGCAAACAGCTGGTCAGCGTGCTCTTCTTCGATTCGATACATATCGAGCAGAACATTGGTGTCCAACACGATCAGTGCAGTGGCCCAGAGCTTGGTGAAGTCCTCCTGCGATGGTCTGAAGTACCCGGGAAACCGTTGCCTGAGCGCCACGGCGCACCGTGTCGTGCTGACGCAGCGTGAGTCAAGCGGAACGGCCCCCTGGTCGCTCTGGCCCGAGTTCTCGCTCAGGCGCTTCGGCCTGTCCCTCGAATAGGCGGTTGAACGCGCGGTTGGGAGGTGCGCCAGGTGGGGCACCTCTTTCGTCGAGGTTTTTCGACAGAATAACTGCGTGCTGAGGACGACGAGAATTCTCAGACACGTCACCATCACAGAGGTCGATGCCGTGTTGTCTGGAGACCGCTCGATCCAGTTCCACGACACCTCAAAATCGAACGTCGGGACCTCATCGGACGCACGGAACGCGAGAACTTGGGGGCGTCTATCAGCTCGCACTAGCGATGGCGGAACCTCAGAATCCCTTGGCTGCAAGGGTCCCTCGTGGTCAGAAGTGACCAGCGGACAACATTCTTTTTTGCGAGCATGCGCCAATGACATCACGCATGGAGCTGAACCGACGGCTCGCCGAAGCGACAGCACGCGCGAAGAGCGAGGGAAGGAGTGCAGCGGATTGTCCCAAGGTGAAGGCCCTCCTTGAGGCGCTGCGCAGGCTTCGCGAAAAACTGAGCAACGCAGACGATGGCGAATGAGCCTTCACGCTGGTCTGAGGCGAGGCGGGTCTCCCTCCCGTTCCGGGCGGGTCACCACCACATTCCAAGCTAAGACCAACTGTATCCAAGTTGGGATTGGGCGGCTGGCGGCTTGGTTTCCACCGTTGCTGACCTTGAGCCGAATCGATCCATGTATGCGCTCTGGTTCCCTGATCATCGTCGGCTGTCGTCCCATCTATCTTCCGATCCTCCCACAACGGTCGTCGTGGACTCTGAACGAAATCGTCAATGAGGTCCGCTGGGCCGTCCAAATCCTCGAAGCATCGGATGCGGACTTACCCAACTTCTATGTTGTTCCTTGGTACCGCGCCGATCCACCAAACTGGACGGTGCCAGGAGCAATCTTCATTACTGATGAAGAACACCGAGGTGGTGACTGCATCTTTTGTGATGGGGCTCTCAAACGGTAATCCGACCGACGTCGGAACAGAGGACTACGGTTGTGGGGTCGCACAGACGGTGGCACTTCCGAGCCCGATTTTCTTGGTGCAATGGTGCACAAGTTAGCGCACACGGTGGGACTCAATCACCGAAAGGAACCCATTGCTGAGGGCGGTTGCGGTCAAGTCTGTGCCGACCCATGGCACGGGTCCGACGCCCTGATGCTCAAAACGCTGAAACAGACAGCAATCGCACATCTTGCGATCGCAGCGACGGTTGCGTCTCCACCGAACCTATCGACGACAGATGCGCGACACTGTTGGCATTGGCCGACGGACGGCGGGAGCTCGGACGGTGCGCCAGTGGACTGACGCTGGGGTTCTCGGTCGACGGCTTCGTCACGGGACGGGTTCCCACTTCGGACGGTCGGACACCGGCGCAGCGCTCCCGCTCGGCCGTCGTCACCCCGTCTATCTTCGCGGTGCAACCGAACATACGAAAGCAACTTTCCCTTTGTGGTTACGAGGTGCGAAGTGGTCAAAAGTGACCAAAACATGGGTGACAAATTGATTATCGTGTTTGGTGCGTGGAAGTGCTCGGCGACATCGAAGTGCATGTGGTTAGCCAGACCGGAACGGTCGAGTGGAGTTCGAATCCAAACATAGTGGTGCCGAGCGACATCGTACTGACCGTGCAGCGAGCCTTGGCTGACGCAGAGTTATGTAGGTTTGTCGCGGAGGAGCAGTCCATCGCTGTTGTCGCACGCATCCTCTACGGAACCGACGGTCAATCGAACCGCTATGTTGTTCACGTGAGGCGTCTGCCCACATGGATCGTTCGATCTCAGCTCACTCGTCGACAGGAGCAGGTCGCCAAGCTGGCCGCTCGCGGCGTCACAGTGCGAGAGATGTCCCGCCATCTTGAGATTTCAGCGCATACCGTCCGAACACACCTGCGCAACATATATGCGACGTTGGGCGTGGCGAACCGAGTGGAGTTGGCGAGGTCGCTTTCGGTTTTGGGATATCAATCAGCAGCCAGCATCAAGAAAGGTGCCCAGTAGTGAGGATGAGAGTACCGCTCACGCTGGAGACGAGTGGACACGCGTAGAGATTCCTCTGCCGAGACGCCACGGGCCAAATACCGATAGAAGATATGCATGAAGTTGGCGGTCGCATCGTCGTTAACCGCCCATCTCGTCATGACAACTCCACCAGCTCCTGCACGAAGCAGTGCATGCTGGAGTCCCGAGATACCCTGGCCTGGACGCACTGCGCCGTCCCCTGAATCGCAAGCAGACAGGACCACGAGAGGCCGACCGGCCAGGTCGACTTCGACAGCGATCTCCGCGGCGGTCAATCTCCCGTCATGCTCTGATGTCGGTCGGAGAACCAAGTGGGGCTCAGCCACAGGGATTGAGCTTTGGAGTGGTGCGTAGACTCCATGGGCGGCGATGTGAACGAGCGAGTGATTCCTGCGAAGCAGTTCTCGGACCGCCGACTCCGTTGCACGGGTATCCAGGAGGGTCGTCCCACGAAATCGACGACTAACCATCCGCGCCTCTCTCCGCGCACCAGGAAGCGGGGAGAAATCTGCCACTCGGGGATCCCCAACTACAGCAGCCCTGGCATCTCGGCCGAGCGACATGGGCTCACTTTTTGCCAGCCCTAGGGAGTAAGTTATCTCTGGCGCTCGCCCATTCCATAGCACTTCGAGTGGCACGAGGGAGAGTCTCCCTTGCAAGCTGACGCGAACGTTACCTCGAAGTCGCGACCAGATCGGAGCGAGCGCAGCCCTTATGCTGGCCACGGCGCGTCTGTACGAGCCCCGCGGCGATCGTAACGCTGCGAGCAGCGCATCACTCGCCAGATCGATTTCATATCTTCGGGCCAGAGTGACAACATCGACACTGCTTTCCTCAAACACGAACACTACGTAGTGGTTGACGCCCTCGATATCCACGACATGAAAATCTAAACCAACGTCGGATCCAGAAAGAGCCGCTGCGATGAGTTCCTCGCGCGATCCAGGCTTGAACGACCGTACCGACGGCGACAAACCCCGACCTGTAAAGGCGAGTGATGCTGCGATGGCGAGATCCACGACTTCGCTGGTCTGGCTCTGCGCAGCGGCTGCGTAGATGGAATCAAGGGTCTCTCGCACTTCATCCAGTCGCCTGGCCAACGCGCCACGCAAATCACGCGACCCCCGGCCGATTGCGTTTTCCCAGCAGCGGAGAGACGCTTGCCAGGCTTCAATCGCGCGTCCTGACGCCCCGCGTTCCCAATAGCGTGCGCCGACGGCACCCATCGTCGCACTCCAGCCTCTCTGCAGCACTGCAAGGTCCCCGTGCCTCCGATCATCGATACGCGGCTGGGTTCGCTCAACCCAACGGAGCACGTCAGCGAGCGGATCCGTGCGCACGCCGCTGAGGTGCGAGAGCGGAATCGCAGCCTCCGCGAGTTCGTCGGCCCGACGCGGGCTGGAAGTCTGAAGGGCCCCGCTGAACCATCGACTCGCGGTTTGGACGCTCCCAGCAAGTGCCGCAAATCGTGCTCCACGGGCAAGCAGCTCATCCCGAGATGGCAGGTGGTCCACGGAGGTGTCCTCGTTGGGCCCAAGCGCCGTAAGTGCATCGCGGATTGCACGTGTGGCGGTGGCGTAGTCTTGATTCAAGGCAGCCAAGCGAGCACGTGTCTCATGATAGAACGCTCGCTCTGCACCAAGCAGGCGCCCAACCACGACGCGTCGTAGAACTCGCTGCGCCAGTCCGAGTTCGTGAACTCGAATTGCAGCTTCTGCCGTTCGTACTAAGTCGAACGCTCGTGGGTGTTGGACTTGGAGAAGAAGGCGGAGTTGCCGATCGCGGTAGCCCAAACGGTTTGCGAGCGTCTCAACCAAATGACGACAAGGCAGCGTCTGTTGCTCGTTGACTGACCAAAGCAGCGCGAAGACTCCTGCGAGGTTCACCTCTCCTGCAAAGCCACGTCTCACTCTTTCGATCGCGGCACGCGTGGATTCGCAAACGCCATTCGGTGGCTTCCGCACACACAGGCTATCGACCTGCCGTCTACTCTCAGCGGACCCTGAAAACGAAAGCAGAGCGCCCTCACACGTTGTTGCAGCAGGCACATCGCTCTCGTCGTAGCCAACCTCGTGCCTCAACCGTAGCGCACTCTCAATTCGGCGCCGACACTCTGGAGGCGGATTGTCGGATAACGCGTCGGTCAGCCTAGCGTGCCGAACCAGATCAGCGAACGGAGCGTCACAGAACGCGAGCTGCGTAGTGACGTGAAAGTCAGACCTCGGCTCAGTTTGTTGCGTGTCAATGTTCGGGCAAGCCCTCGCGGCAGAAACGCCGCAGAGAGTCGCGGCGCAGACGAGTAACCACCTCATCTGTTTGAACTGAGCCTGAACAGGCTCACGTCGACTGCGAGAAAAACTCCGAATCGGACAATATCGCGTTCGAATTTCTCCGTGGTCATCGCGTCGTCGTCGTCGACAACGAACTCTCGAGCCCGGGGAACGTAAGACACTCCAGCCGCAAGGGTGAACGGTGAGCGCCCAAGTCCGACTCGAAAGTAGAGACCAGGAGCAAACACGCTCCGAACATCGAAGTTCGTCCCTAGCTCTGTCGTTTTTGCCTCGGTTTCAGAGTCGCCTCCTATCGGTGCGGAGACCAAGCTCGAGAGGTCCAGCAAAGGGACGTAGAAGCCTAGGTGACCGTGTGGACCTGCAAAGATATTGAAGTCGAACCCAACAGACGCGTGGACACCAAAGCCAAATGTTTCGTCGTTGTTTTCGACACCATCAAGGAACAGCTCGTACGCCCCAAAAAAACCAACATACGCATTAAGCGTTGCAAGGCGATGAACATGCCAGCCATCGCGTGCGCCGATCTTGCCTCTCCAGCCTCCTGGACGGAGCGCAAATGCCTCGAGTGCCTCCTCAACTTGTTCTTCGTTCTCCGCGTCAAGTACGGACGCAGCAAACGCGAGCGCGCTGACGAGGCGGGGCGACATGCTGGTCTCTTCGCCGTACTGGGCAAGCAACGATGCAGTCGCACTCAGGATCGCGCCGTAGTCTCCGTCGACGGTAGAATCGACGAGGAGAAAGAGTTGAGACGGCAACTCGACGTCGCTCGCTTCGCCCGGAACGAGTGTCAGACCCACTTCAAGCACTTTGAGCAAGTGACGAAGTAGTCCGCGGACAGCCTCACGTCGCGCGTCCTGATCAAGCTGTTCGTTTGGCGCCACTTCGTCCGAGCGGCGGATCTGCGCCACGCTTCCGCGCATTTCGCGAACCAGCGTCCGAAGAGTGAATAGTCGTTCGCCCAGCCGATCGACAGTCACGCTCTCGCGCGCACACGCCGTGCGTGCCACTTGCTCTAATGCTGCCGCACTAATCTCGTCGCCACCGATCTGCAAACGAGAGTATGCCGCTCGAAGAGGCGCTGACAGATCAGACACGTCCCGAGTGCGGCAGAAACTGTCGTCGGCGTGTTCCTGAAGTTGTGACAGCGAAAACGGGCGAGCGTCGTGATAGCTGGCAAATCCCTCCTTGAACGCATGCAGTGCCGTCTCTGCTGACGCCGCGCTCACTTGCGCGACACATCGATGGCCAGCGGCGACAAGCAGCCACTCCGGAAGTTGCTGCCTTCGCCGAATCAGACGACGTTCTCGAGCATCAGCCAACAACTGCTGACGGTTAACAGCACCAGTGTCCGAGCAAGATACGTTTAGTACGCTCCACTGTTGGCGTCTCCACCTGGGACGTATTGTCTCCTCGTAATGCAACAACTGCCGCTCGGCGAGAACGCTGCTACAGCTTGCGGACAAAGCATGTTCGAATTCGTGGGAGTACCGAGACTCGAAATATCCGAGCTGCCCCCGGATTCGCTGCAAAATGCTCGGCGTGTCTTCGTCCTCCTGACCACCGACACACCATGCTCGAACATCTCCGCTATTTCGCAGCGCCTCGACGTTCGCAACGACTTCCTGAGAGAGACTGCGTGCACGCAGTACCATAGCGTTGAGTGGAGCGTTGAGAACTGTCCGCGTCATTCCTTCGAGAGCCAGGGGCGTCAGGTCGTCCACAGCGACCTCGTCGATCAAGACAAGAATGAATCGCGCCAACAACTCAACACGCGGTGCAACGTCGCGCAGTTCGAGAATTGCCTCGACGACCTCACGTGCGACACGCTGTGGATCGATGTCCTCTTGAAGGATTCCAACGACACGCAATGCAACATGTAGGAACCGACGTTGCGAGCGGGCGAGACCCCGTGCCGCGGCCACGTCTTGCGCCGCCGACAATGGAAGCTGGCGTAGGTCGTTCTCAAACGCCTCGCGGACGATTCCCCATCGAAGTGGGGGCGCCGAGCTGTCATTGCTCCACGCGGCGAGTGTCGTGCAAGTATGATTGAAGTACCGATGCAGCCGTGCGGTGAGTTGTCCGACCTGTCCGCTTTCGGTATTCGTTTCGGTCTCGGAATTTTCATCTCGTTCGGTGTTGCGATGCTCCGCAGGTTCGCCGTCAGAAACTTCACCACCCTGAACCTCGTCGGTGCTCTCTGTACTATTTTGCGGCTCAGCGTTCTCCTGGTCGCGATCGGTCGCTGGACAGATTCGCTCGATGACTAACTCCGAAAGATACGCTTGCATCTCCTCGCGTGCTCGTCGCTCAACAACTCGGGCAAGTCCCCGAACCAACACTCCAAACAGTTCCGTCGCACCTGGAAGAACTCCGCGTTCCGGTGTTCCATAGCGCGTCTCAACGGAATGTTCGTCCGGATCTGGAAGAAGTTGTGCTCGTGTTAAAGGAATCGTTGAGCTGCAAGAGTAGCGTCCCGCCCCGCTGCTCGGACGCGACTCTGAAACAAGGTCTACTAACAGAGTTGATCTTTCATCACTGGAGAACGCGAGCGCTAGATCACTCTTCCACCCCTGGTGCCTTGACTCCGTGCAAGATGCCTCCTTCGAGGGCAGCGGCTCCCAAAGTGGCCCACGCCTCAACCTTTGGGTTGGTGTGGACGCACTCCGAGCTTCGGCTGGTCGACCGATATGTTGGGCCCATTCCGAGCACTCTCCTCCTCGACCGCATTGGATTTCTACCCATTCGTGAAGGTTCTGAGTCGCCAGTACCCATCTTCGCCAACTTAGAACGCGTTCGGGTGCGTTCTCGCCAAGCAGCGATGGTGCAGCTTCGCCTCCTCGACAAAGACGAAGGAGTTCATCATGTTCGTCTGGCGCCTCGGGCCAGTGACCATTACCGTCATCGGCAAGTCGGACCCAACGATACGCCGACGTCGGATCACCAACAGCTCGCGGGTAGAGGCGATCAAGAGCGTTAACTTCCCGGCAGAGCCCGGCCGCGGATAACACACTCGGCATTGCTTCCGTAACAGTCTCGGCAAGCGAGGTGGGTTGTTGACAGATTGCGGTAGCGGGATCCGTCAGAAATCCCAGGAATAGCGCACAACATACCCGCTTGAACATGCGCCAGCGTACCGGTGCACCAGCCGACGGCCATCACTCGATCGGCGTATTGATCCAGGCAGCTGTTTTGGGCACACAACTTGACGTTGTGGAAGGATGTCGAACTCAACTAGTAATCTGGTCCAAACGGCAGAGGCACTCGGGGCGGTAGTCGATGTCTGATTCGAAGGTCACACTCACGCTGGACGCTTCTCTAGGCAACGAAGAAGCACCCAAACGTGATCCCTCAAGATGGCAGCGGATTGTCGACGGAGTCAGAGACGTCATCGGCATTATTCGCAGTCTCGCGACGTGGCCAATCATGGCCGTCCTGCTCGTGTGGATGTTTCGCGTTCCACTCACAAACGTTTCCGACGCGTATGCCAAACTCGTGAAGGAATCAGACACAGCAAGTGCCGAGTTCGCTGGCATTCGCATCGAAGCTAGCAGAGTCGTTGCAGCCCGCGCAGTTGCGCAACTGGCGCAAAATACAGAGCCAGACACCCCTCGAGACGACTCTGAGAACTCGGCCTTGGTGGAAACTTTGATGAGCGCCAAGATCGATGGGGCTCTGATTCTCTGGGTCAGTGACGAGCCGCAGCAGAACCTATGGCTTGAGCGGATATTCCGAAGTCTGGGCGGCAACGTGAAGACCGTTCGGACTGTATTGGAAGCGCAGGAAGAACTAGAAGAACTTAGCTATCACATGATTGTGACCGACCTGAATCTCACTCGAGTGACGGTCCCAGACAACTGCATAGTGAGTGGCACGAGTGCGTGTGAGCACACGATAGGATGGGGCACCCAGTTGCTGAGCGATCGGATTGCAGCCGGGTTGAGCGTAGCCACATTGCCGCCGGTGGTCTTCTACTCACGAACAGCGATGATGTGTGAATGCGAGCCGGAACTACGAAGCCTTGGTGCATATGCCGCGGTGTCGGATCCCTATGATCTCGTTGATGCCATCGTCCAGGTCTTAGATCGATACTGAGATCTGAGAGGCGTGTGTGCTCGACGTCGACGCAGCGGATGACAGTTCTAATGTGATGCTGGTGGGGGACGCACGGTCAGCATTCGAATGAATGACGCTGCTCGTCGACAACCGGCCGTCGGCGACATCAGACACAAATCGAGGTCGACATCGCCGCTTGTCAACGGTCTCCGTTTGGCGCTTGAACTTGTACAGCGTCGCTGCTGCGAGTGAGCAACAGTGTGGAAGAGTCAAGTAACACCAGGCTTCGTTGACGTTGCAGACACAACTGCGCTGCGATCACTAACAGATTCACCATCGCGTACGTGCCGCACGAAATAATGTGGTCGTTGTTCGCGACGATGAACTCTCCGGCAAGTGTTTCGGCTTCCTCCTCTCTGTCGGCCGAACAGCCGCACCTTGCGATGGTGTACGTCGGGCGCATGCACTCGCATGCACTCGCAACCGCCGGTCGACAAACGCGGGAGAAGCTGAGAATTTCCTTACGGGTTGTTGGTCACAAATGACCACGACCGGCGTTGATGCGCCCGAAGGGTCTGTGAAAAGTCGCGCAGAATGACGCGTTGCGGTAACGTCGACAAGTTCTGCGTCGTGCACTTCGTGGTTGCACGGCGATGTTCGTCCTGCGAACAAGTTGTGATGCACATCACGTCGATACGGCTCTCCCCATCACCATCCCCATCCCCGTCTTTCGCGAGCGCGAAGCTAGGGCTGATGTGACCAACGCAGTCGCTGACCGACTTGAGGCAATCGAAAAGCAGCTGGAGGAGGTCCGCGCTGGGGCGGTGCGCTGGAGGGTTCAAGCGGCTGTCTTGTCAGCGCTTGCCACCGGGGCGGCGGCTTTTCTTGCGTTCCTTGGAACCTACTCCGAAACCAAATCTCAAGCTGAGATTGCCGCAGCGGAAATGCTTACGCGTGAAAGGGAGAGCGTTGCCAGCGCACTCGCTCAGGAGCGGGAGACTCTTGCAGAGTGGGAGGTCGGAATCGCCTCATCCCTGACTTCCATCCTTGACCGAAGTTTCCAGCAAGCAAACTCAGGAACCGAACCGCTGATTGTGCGCCTGGAGGGCTTTCACGCCGTTCGCTCCGCAACAGAGGCGTATAAGGACCGCAGCGATGATCTCCTCGCCGGCCTCTATCGCGCCGCGCATGGCGCGCTCCTCATGGAGGCGGAAACCTGCCCGCGTCGCTGTGTTGCGAGCGGAGATCACTGTCGGAGCGGTGGCGTTGAACTGCCCGCACGAGCAAACCGTGAGGAAGTGTGCGACGCCACACTGTTCGCGTGTGGACGCGTCTGTAACTACGCCCGACAACAGGTCGAGCTCGAATCTGTCCCGACAATTGTGGATTCACCGTGAGGCACCGCTTCTCGAGTCCAAGACGAAATCACGACACCAACGGCTCCATCCGTGTGTTATGTGCAATCCAACGGTTCGTTAGCGAACCCCAGCCTGTGTGCGCGATTCGTGAGGAGAGATCTGAACCACCGCGGTAGTCCTGCAGACACCGCGACTCCAGCGATCTCCTGTCCAGTTGGACGAAGCGCTAATAGCTCAGTTGCCAACCTACGGCGACGCGTCGATCACGCGCTTGGCTGCTGGACACGGCAAGCGACGGCACCCTATCCCAGCATGGAAATCGGAATGATGTAGTTCGCGGACCCGTCACCAACAGACCTCCTTCCGAGCCAGCCGGTTGGTTTTGGCGCAGCTGGCACAACATTCGGCTCGACACATATCGAACGTGAGGCGATCGGTTTGATGACCAAACTATGACTCGACGTGATTTGCGATCAGCGCATCGCAGACCCCAATGAGGTGTGCGATAAAGCTCCGGTTCGAGTCGGTCGGTGACGCTGAGATCGAAGCGATGCGGATCGCTAATTCGGTCGGCGTGTACGTAATTTGGAGCAGGGCGCAGTCGCGCGGCCGTCTACCATCGACGTCATCTCCGAGGCGAACTCCATATTGGCCTTGGAGCATGAGGCGCTGCTCCGGCTAGACGATTCGGCGACTGCCTTCTTCGTGCTGGTTATGCAGCCATGCAAATTGCGCGAACATTCGGGGTGCTTGCAAGCGTCTGAAGCACATTAGCGGCAGCGAACCACCGCGCGAGTCCCACAACCTCGCGGGTCAGTCTCAACGTCGTAAAAGGACTTCGGCAGAACCCGTCACGCGATTCATGAAAGAATGGATCGCTGCGACATAGAAACGGCACGTCGGAAACATGTCTAGGACAGCCAGATTTCGACCAGTTTCTTTGTCCGCCCGAACACCTCGTCGAAGGTGAAAACGCTAACGTCCTTCAGTTCACCGCGTACGAGATCGAACGAGCGGACCTTCTCAGGCGAGTCAAGTTCGTCACTCGTTCCAACAACCACGACCATTGGGAGAGATCCTTGAAAGGTTGCACCAAGTGAAGCTGCGTTGCGCCGAAACGTGTCGGCGTACGTGAGGACCTGCGCGATGCTCCCCGCCAGATCGCGAGATGCAGCGTAGGTACCGTCGCGATACGGTGTCTTCTGAAGGAGTTGTGTGTTGGGAGTCTTGATTTCAACGAGTTGCGCTGCGTCGACAAGATCATGTTCGAGAAGATAGTCGACAACCTTCCCGTGCTCATTGTCCACCGACTTTCCGCCAAGGAATGCCTTCCCACGTCGAATCGAGACCGGGCGCGAGAAGAGATTCTCTAGAAGGAACTGGTGCTTCACGAAGGTGTCTTGCCAGTGCTCTTCTTCGAGCATTTTCGCAGTAGGTGCAGTCAGGTACTCATCCCAGCACTGCATGGCCGCGCGAAGACGAGCCAAACCCGCGAAGTGGGAAATGTTGTCCAGCTGATCAAGCGTTAGTGCTTCCAGCGCGCTGGCGAGCGCATTCTTCTTGTTCGCCGAAGTTGACGCCCATGCAACCAGCTTCCCCAATACCACGCTGCCGAGAGTCGTGTTGGCATCGGCGAGTTGATGAAGCTCGGGCGTTGGGAGGTTGGCCAGCTCGCGAAGAACTGGTGACGAGCGAACATACTTCTGCTCGTTTGCGGGCAACCCATCTTTCGCGTGAATCGCATAAAGTTCAGAGACTGTTTCAAACAGCTTCCGGACGGCGGCGGACTTGAGTTCCAGTCTCACGCCTTCGCCACCCTTGAGCTCCTTGAGATTGATGGACGCCAACGACTCCCACTGCTGTCCGGCAGCCTTTCGCTGATAGACGAGATGGCCGCGTACCGTGTCCGCTGGATTGTTCGGGTTGTTCACCAGCTGAGGGATGAAGACCAACCGGGTCTGCTTGCCAGGGCGGATTACGACAGGTGAAACCTCCGCACTCTGGTTCGAAGTCGACTTAATCAGAATTTCATCCGTCATCAGACGCAGTCTATCCCAGCGCGTGACTCACGACGGAGTCCTGAACGTTGGAGACCTGCATTCATCGTGGCCCTCGACTCGACCATTTCGCGGTACTCGTCCCAAGTTGACAAATCCGTCTGACTGCGTAGCTTGCTGTCAAGGAGTTGTTCTGCTCCGTAAAGCTAAGCCTGTGGCCGCAGCCGTTGAGGCCACCTCTAGGTGTCCCACCGCTGCGTGCCACGGCTCGTTTAGTTCGGAACTCCCTTGTCAACGCATACTCGCGCTGAATTGCTGGTTCGACAGCGAACCCGCGAACTCCTAGATCACCGATCGACGCTTGGACGGCGCGCTCGCACCCTGAATGTGCGAGGGGCGGTGGAAGAGGTCGCCAGCCTTGCCCGAGCGTACATAGCAGCCCACGGGCAAACTCGGCCCACCGCCGATCCAAGTGCAGCTGGGCACGGGATCGCGACGATTGGTGACGTTGCAGACGAGGCGCTGTGCATCCTCTCCGAGGACGTGGTTCTCAAGCTTCGGCAGCCCGCCATCGTGGACCTATTGCGGAAGTCGCTGACCCGCGTGCGGGTTGGGATGGACGAGATGACAGAGGAGGAGGTCGCCTTCCTGTTCTCGCTCAACGCAACGCTTCGTCGAACCTACCTCTCGGACGCGCTTGCTGCGATCGCTTGGCTGACGGCAGAGGAGCCGAGGCGACTGGCGGATCTTGACCGATGTGTCGGGACCCTGGTGACCGATCTGAGGGCGCGAGGCTGGTCGGATCCCACCCTACGGCGGCTCTTTAGTAGCCTGAGTCACGGAGACTTCAAAACAGAGTTCGCTGAGATTCGGACGAAGGTGTTGAGTCCCTTCCCCTCGTATTCTTGTTACGTCGCGGTTTCCGTAGACGGACTGACCGGCCAGGACGACGCTCTCCGTGCGCTGGGCATACGCGAACTCGATTTCGAGCCGCCGCGAAAGGCCCCGCAGAAGGGGAGTTTTATCAAGGCAACAGTTGTGGGCCCAGACCCGCAATTCGCTGCACGAAAGGCGTACCACGATGCGGCATCCGCGATTGGCGCTGTCGCTGTGTTCGTCGGGAAGGTCCACGTACGCAGTCCGGTCGTCGTGGTGACCTCTGACACGATTGCTCCTCTCGCGGTGCGCGTCACTCCGCCCCTGCCGCACGAGAGGCGACGAGCCCAACCTGCCGAGGTCCTACGGATTATCGCGAGCGCGAACGCCACAGTAATAAGCTCAATCGACGACGGCGTTTTCGACGCGATCCGGCATCGCCGACGAGCTATGGAGACCGACGATTTGGAGAGTCGGTTCATCTTGCTCTGGTTTGGAATCGAACGTCTGAGCCTCGGTACACGCGACCATTCGACCCTGCTCTCAGCAGTGGCGTCCATGGTACCACGCGCCATCACGCTGGGTAAGCTGCGGCGCGAACTGACCTCGCTGGCGGCCGCCATCGGCAGGGTCAACTACGACGCGGCCTCAGAAAAGACGCTGCGTGAGATCGTAGGGACGGGTCCGTACCGGGTTGACCGACGTAGGCTGTTAGAGTCGTTGATGAAGCCAGAGAGCGATTCAAGAAAGCTCACGGCCCTATTTTATGATCAGGAGCCGCGACTCGTTCAGTGGTACTGGGGCTTGCGGCGCATGTTCGGCATCGGAAAAGGTGCCCGAATCGCCGAGTACCTCGAAAGCTCCTGTCTCCGCCTCGGGTGGCAGGTCAAGCGACTCTACAGGGCGCGCAACAGTGTCGCACACGCCGCGCACGGGCCAGCTTGGCTGGAGGATCTGATCGGCCATGCTCACTTCTACCTTACGCAGCTCGTGGCGATCTGTATTCGCCGTCGAGAGCAAGATCCCCTGAGGCCACCACACGAGATACTGGTCGAGCGGTGCGCTCAGTATGACGCCTTCGTAGATCTTCTCCGTCGTGAGCATCGACATGCCGTTGACCCCGCAGCTCTTCTCCGTCCGACGCGCCTATTCTCGGGCGGGTAAGCCGTGTGCGTCCTCGGATCGGTTGAAGATCAATCCACACGTCCTAAAGCAGGCGGAGGTTGGGTGTCTTGCTTGAACTCCACCGAAGAGTCGACGCACATGAAACTGCATGTCCGCGTCGCAGATGCGCGGACACTGAAGATTACTGGAGCAAGCAGCGAACACACATCAACGCTTGTCGAGCGCCGAGTGAGGAGGATGCGACTACCGGGCGTCAAAGCCGATCGTGTAGATCGCTGAGTCCAGATTCTCGAACCGGTCCGCAGCTCCCTTCAAATCCGCAGCCGCGTTCGACCAATACCAGACCTCAACCGTCCAGCCTTCCGCTTTCGCATCCTCAACGACCGGTACGAAGTCAGCGTCTCCGGCAACAAGGATGAGCACGCCTTTCTTGCTCGGCGGTCGGTAGATGAGCTTGGCCACATCGAGGCCCAGCCGCATGTCAACGCCCTTCTCTTTCCCGAAGAAGTTCCGCTTGAACACGTTCACGTCGTACCCCTTCGACTCGATCATCCTCCAGACGGAGTCGTTCGGCGGTGGCTCGGAACCGTAGAGCTGAGGAATGGCCCCAAGAGAACGCCCCTCCATCACGTGCTTGAGGAGGTCTCCATACTCGATACGGTAGTTGTAGTTGGACGGGACCGGCGGAGTCTTCTGTCTCCCAGAAGCCTTCTTGCCCTCGATCCAGATGTTCGAGTTGTCCACGAATAGATAGACGTCACTCACGGTGCCTCCGACGTAAGCGTAACTGGAGGAGAACACGTTGGCGGACACTTTCGGAGGACACTTGGGGACAGCACACGGGGTCCCGGGACAGTTCCGTTGTTGTTTTCTATCGATATTCCAAGCTATGCGGACAAGACGTCAGTCTTGCCAAGGTTGACGTCGCGAGTTCGAATCTCGTCTCCCGCTCCAGTCAACGCTAACAATCACGGCCGGTTGAAGCAGACGCTTCGCCGGCCGTCGTCGTTGTGGTGCCTCGTAGCGTGTGGACGGTTGGGACTGGCGACTAGGCGCTACTCGGGCTCGATATCCTCATCAATCCAGATGAGCGAAAGAGCGGCACCGAAACGCGGCATCGGCCAGGTGAACTCCCGAACGAGTGCGTCTTCTCTGTGGCGTCCCGGCGACAACCAACAGGAGGCGTCCACCTGTTCGCCTCGACGTGGTACGTGTTCCTCGTTGAACGCTGAGTGAGCGTACGTGTAGCTATCGACTGGCGTTTGCACAGAGACAAATAGCCCGGCGTCGCTGAAGTCGCGGCTTGGAGAGAACCGTCGGACGATCCCGTCGCTGGAGTGAACGAGCGCGCACGATTCGCCCGTGGTTGCGACGAAGCGTTCGAGCGCCACTGTCAAAGAGACGCTGAATGTCGACACGAGCTCGTCGATCAGGTCAAACGAAGGCGGTCTTCCCCGAAGCACAGGATCAAGCATTTTTAGGGGCATGAGGAGGCAACCTGCGAATTCGTTCGCTTCACCCTCGATGTTACGAGGCCCCCGGCTTGTCGGGGACTCGCTCACGTCCGCCCCGGTGCACACGAGGAGATCGCTAAAGGCGCAGTGCATCTCAAGATGGCCGAGCTCATGAGCGACTGTGAAGCGGCGACGGCCGGGGTGGAGACCAGAACGAACCGTGACGATGCTTCGGCCGGCGTGACGGAGATGTCGGCCCTCGGCTCCCTCGAGAGCCGCGTCGACGACCAACGCGCCTGCAGCCCACGCCACATCATCGATCTCGCGGAGGTCGGTCGGGGTGGTGATGCGCAAGCGAGAGACCAAGCGATTGGCCGCCATGGACGCTCTACTCATCCGCCCCTTCGCCCTCAAGGTACTCAAGGTCGGCGAGTAGCTCAGCGAGGTCGCTCGCGGTCGCTTCGTCGAGGTTGCGATGGTGGAGTTGCGTTTCCGGCAAGGCAACAATCCTCTCGAGCACCATCTGTCGGAGAACGCTGACTTCGAGCCCCTCGAGGGCTTCAACTCGACGCCGTTTGAGCAGTGCGGCCTCCCGTTCGGCCCTCGCCGTGTTCACCCGGCCGACGGGGAATCCTGTGATCCCGGCGATCACCCGCGGTCGGTGGTCGCCTTCATCACTCATGATTGCCTCGAGCACGATTTTGGCCTCCTCGTCCTCGTCACAAAGCTCAAAGACTGAAGCGACCCTTCGTGTAACCACCGCATCCGACTCCATCGAGATGAGTTTGTCCTCCGCGCTCGGCGCCGTTGCGGCCGAGTTGTCGACCACTTCTAACGGTGCGCCGGGTCGTTTCGCCCGTAGGCGATCGATAAGGCGCCGTCTGAAGACGACCTTGAGAAACGGATACAACTCGCCGCGCGACGGATCCCATACGGCTGCGCCCGACAAGACTTGCTCGATCGCTTGAGTCACTAAGTCCTCAACGTCCGACGGGGTTAGATGGCGCCCTAGAGCGCCAATGTCCCCGGTGATAGCGAGGCCGGCGCGAAGGAGCTTGGGGCCGATCTCTGGCCAGGGCGCTCGTCGAAGCTCTTCGAATGTACCGCGATCCATCTCTATCGCTCCTTCGTAGGAGGCGACTTTTTTCGTCCTCCCATGTCGAGAAACGACCTCGGCTCCGAATGAGAGGGGAGCGGGACAGACCCGCGGAGAGGAGATAACTTTGTCGATTCAAGTATTGTCATACCAATTCGAGGGGCCGTTCCGCTCGACGGGATCACTCCAGGCGAAAGGGGGCGTGTACGCAGTGGTCACACGCGATGGCCCTGCCGGCAACTGGCACCTCGTGGACGTAGGTGAGTCCGGAGCCGTGCGTGATCGGATCGAGAACCACGACCGGGCACCCTGTTGGCGTGGAGCAGCCAAGAACGATGGCCTCGCGGTCGCGGTCCTGTACACGCCGGGGTTCACGGCCGGTCAGCGTCGTGTGATCGAAGCAGACATCCGAGATCATTTTTCGCCGCCGTGCGGCGTACAGTAGCTCGTCAACTCGACGGCACCTTCGGGCCGAGTCCTGTCGCGCCCAGGATTAGCCTGCGCGAGCAGGGTTTGTCTTGGTCACTTTTGACCAAATGCGCGATCGCGCCACGAAGAGTCGGCGGACGCGCTGACACACGATACTGTGGTTCATGGTCTCGCGTGCGGTTCTAGTCTGGTTGTTGTTTGTGCCGCTCACGCATGCACAGACAAATCCAGCCCTGTGTAACTGGACGACGTCTGATATCGACGTCTATTTCAACGAGGGGACCATTGCAGCAAACGGCTTCAGCCCATCCGGTTTCAGGGAAGCCACGATTGATGCAATGGCGACGTGGAACGAGGAGGGACAAGCTGACTACGACCTCCTGTTCGCAGGCATCACCACAAGTAATCGGAAGTCGAATGCGATTGTCATTCGAAACGAGGATATTGGTGGGTGCGGGGACAACTCTGCAGCCCGTGCGTTCTACCCTCTTGGTGGTTCGTGCGGCGCGTGGCGTCCCTACGTCATCGCCTTCATGAAAGACTCGTGTGCGCCTCACCCAACGCGTCAGTGGGTCGAGCACTATCCCAATCCTTGGCACTCTGCGGGCATTGCAGGCCAAACGGGCTACGAGGGCGCGATGACCCACGAACTTGGGCACATGCTCGGTTTTGATCATCCGGTTGGGGTCGACTCGGTGATGTGTTGTCCTGGCACTCCCGCAACTTTTCTTCGCCTCTTTCCAATCGACATAGCCTCGACGCGAGCTGTGTTCGGGAACACAGGTCGAAGACCTCATACGGCATGGAGCAGTACTGGAAGCTCTTGGAGTGCTCCATCAATCCTTTCCACCTCCGCAAGCTCTTCCCCCCCCGCTCTCGACGGCAACCTTCCAAGCGGCTCTGGTCCTCTTCGTGCAGCGTTCTGGGATCCGCTTTGGCGAAACGTCGCCGTTCGCGAGGGGACGCACGCACTTTGGTCGTCGATGTCGTCGGCGTCAGTCCCGTTCGACGTCGATGCCGGCGCGTCGATCGCGAACTCTGACTTTGGTGAAACCATGGTCGTGTGGCTCGATGATTGCGACGGCACGTTCGCGTGCGACGTCGAATGGGCGTGGACGAATGGGTCTTCCTGGACAAGGGGAACGCTCGAGACGAACACGCACACCAAGGCGTACGTTGAATACGATCGATATGAAGATCGCTTTGTCCTGGCGTCGATCAGTGAGCTGGATGCGCGCATTCGACTCACCTCAGCTAACGCCATCACTGCCCCAGGGTGGGCTCCTTGGACGAGTACGATCGCCATTCCGTATCGTCACCTCGGCGGCATGGTGTTTGATGGCGCAGGAAACGGATTACTCGTCGCTTCGGTGCACTACGGCGGCGTCAAGGGCTATATCGCCCAGTTCAACATCGGGAGTAGCGGCTCGACCTACACGCTCAGCGGTGGTCAGTGGGCGACACTGACCCCATCAAGCGCAGACACACGTCGGCCGTTTGGTATCGCGTACGACTCGAGTACGGGTCGTGTGATGGCCGCTTGGCGCGATGTTTCGTCTCCGCGGCACCTTGCAGTTGCGACCAAGTTCGGACTGAGCACATCGGTGAAGTTCTCGTCACCGACGTTTCCAATCAGTCAAATCGTCAATGGTGCGAACGTGGCGTACGATCACGTGAACAACAGGTTCACGGCCGGATTCTCCTACTAAGGACTCGCGAACATGAACCGATACCTAATATCCGCGATCTTGGTCTGTATTGGCTGCGACAACCAAATTGACAGCGCACCTCAAGCCCTCGCGGTAGGGTCCGCGGAGCCGCGTCACGTCATGTCATCCACTTGCTATGACGGTGGCGAACTCAGCACCTTTCCTTCGGTTCTAGCGAGACCAGACTACGACGTCCTCCTGCTCGATAGTCTCAAAACCGATGTGGAGTCGATCGAACTCGTCGAACCAACGGCATTCGGCGAGTTTCGTTATGCGGCGTTGAGGATCCCTGTCGATCCGGATTCGCGGTCGGCGATGGGGCGATTCCGCGGGAACGAGGTCTTGCTCATGCTCCAAGAAAGTGAGCGGTACGTCGAAGACGGGACGACGTGGCACGCACATGTTTGTCCACCGGATGGCGAGCGAGGGTCGCTATCGCATCGCGCCGAAACTCTGGCGGGACCACTTGCCGTACTCGTGCAGTCCACCCGGCATGGCAACATCGTCCGAGCGGTGCACCAGCGCACCGGAACGCGGGTGCACGGGCGGGCTGGTGAGGCTCGTGATATTTCTGAGTTGATGATGACTCCCGCGCGCTCACCTCACCCAGAGCGCCTTCCAGGGCGTCCGCCATTCGACGAGGGGCCGTCATGAGAACGCTGTGTTTTTGTTTCTGTTTAGTCTTCCTGGCATGTTCGAACACGTCTTCATCGACCGAAGCGTTGTTCGAGGATGCAGATTCGCTCGAATGTGAGGAACTCTGGAGGGTGTGGGTTGACTACCTCGATCCCTACTTGAATGGCAGGCAAGATTGTACGCGGAACGAGGACTGCGTATGGGTGCCAAGCGAGGCTATCTGTGGGGATACCTCCATCCAAACTTGTGGCGCGGCCGTCGCGAGTCACTGGGAGTCAGATTACCAAGCTGCCTGGTCCGATGGCCTTGCTGCGTTATGCGGTGTTCGAACGCAGCCGTGCAACACCGCACCGCTCTGCTCGGCAGAGCCACGTGCGGTATGTTTCGACGGGCGCTGTACGATTCAGTAGACCGGAGGCCTAGATCCGGAGCTCATCGAGGGTTGCCCTGTCCACCCCGCCTTGCATCACGAACGCACCGTCTTCTGTCGGTCGGGCTCGTCTGTACAGGTACCACCCTTCTTCGTCGGGCAGTAACATGAGCACCTGCATTGGTTGTGTGTCAGGTGGGTGCCCTGGGCTGTTCAGCTCTTGAGGCATGTGCAAACCCGGGAAATCTGGATCGATGCAGACAGGAGCGCCTGTCTCCGTTGCTACGTACCGAACTCCTGAGAACGCTCTGACAGAGAGAACGTCCGTGTCCAAGTGCGTCACGAACCTCGAACTCGGCGACTTCGGCTCCACGGGCGAGATAGTAGCCGGAGTCGTTCGTTAGAGAGATTTGGGGTGGTGCTTCGATAGCGGCACGCACCTTCTCCGCGTCGGACAAATTCCGCACGCTCCACCACCATACCAGGATCTACGGGGAGCGGTGACAACTGAAGAAGTGCATCTTCAATCGAGCACTCCTCGTGCGATGTGCCACAAGCAAAGAGCACGGACAGGAGAACGAACGAACCAGAGCGTGTCAGCGTCATCGTCTTCGAAACCAAGCTCACATGGTAGCGGACGTAACTCCACCAGTTGCCAGGATCGGAATAGCTGCTCGAAACTAGAAAGATGAAGAGCCCAATCGGTCTGTTGCTGCTTCTGGGGTGTTCATCCGCCCCAACTTCTTCCGCATTATTCGAAGATGCTGACCGAATGGAGTGTGATGAAGTGGCTTTCGCTTGGTTCGAGAATCTTGGCGTTGAAATCGGCGGACGACAGAGCTGTATGACGGACTCGGACTGTGTGGTCGCGGACAACGGCGTTGAGTGTCCAGGTGGTATTAACATTTGTGGCTGTGGCGTTGGCGTTGCGTCCGAGCATCTCGCCGACGTGAATATGGCGCGACTCGCAGCAGCAGATGCGCTCTGTGCACAGCGCACCGAGGAGTGTGTGGCAACTTCGCTCTGCTCGGAAGAGATGCGGGCGACCTGTGTCGATGGCACTTGCCTTCTGCGGTAACTCCCACTGGCTTCTGCCCGATACCCGCCTCTCTAGCGCCGCGTGCACAGGCCGTCGACGCAGCGGACTCCAGGAGTGCCACCGTCGACGTTGCAACCCTCAACCCAGCAAAATGGATCGGGGAGCGAGTCGCACAGCTCAGCCGCCATCCGGTCGCGTTCGTTTTCGAATTCCGCGACTGCGGTACGGCGAGCGGGGAAGTCGCAACCTTGCAGGAACAACGCCACGCGCCGACCGGCGCGCTCGCACTCAAAGCTGGCTGAAACAAGAACGCAGTCATCGTCAGCCGCACACTCCCTAGCCGGTGCAATGGCGCTAACAGACTCGGACCAATGGTTCATTGTCGTAAAACATGAACCTGCGTCGTGCGCTTCTTGATTCGTGCGACATCCGGACACTGCGAGAGTCATCCAGAAGAGCACTATCCGTATTCGTTTCGTTGGGCTCATCGTTCACCTAGCGAGATCAGAGTCTCAGTTCTTCAATCCGAACCGCCCCTCCCGGCACCTCGCCGAGCTCACCGTCGACCCGTCCAAAACTGCGGAGCAGAAAGACGTCGTCACTTGGCAGAAGCAGGAGCAGGAAGATCTCGCCTTCACGTGGGTGTGCTGCGATTGACTCGTTGCATGCAGGGTGGACTTCGGGTTCCGTCTCGCAGTCGGGTTCCCCTGTTGATCGTGCGCGATACAAACGGCTCGACTGAGCGCGAACTTGTAGTGCCGTTGAAACACCACTACCAAGGTCGTCGGTCACCGTGTAACGAGCAAGTGTCGTTTCCGCGCCAATAAACGTTCCTGATGGAGTCGCTTCGTAAACGAAAGCCTGGTCAGGTAGCGGCTCACTCATCTCGCGTCGGGCAAGAACTGCGTGGCCGCCAGCTGCACGTACATTCGCGATGACTTCGACTGGTACATCCGTGCAAAAGATCTCTTCATAGATGAGCGCGGATTCCACGTCACACTCGCTTGCGGACGTGCTTCCACACGCAGTGAGCAGAACGCACGACAAACAACGAAGTAACGCCATCGATCTTGTAGCCATGATATCGCACCACCACGTTACAGGGTGAACCGAGTCAAGGACGCTATGATCCCCGAACCGTACAAAACCGAGCACCTCGACGTTGGTGACGGCCACGCGCTCTACGTCGAACAATCCGGCAACCCCGAGGGTGCACCGGCACTCTTCCTTCACGGTGGTCCAGGCGGCGGCACGTCACCCCGAGTGCGCGGCTTCTTCGACCCCGCTCACTACCGCATCGTGCTCTTCGACCAGCGTGGAGCAGGTCAGTCCAAGCCCAACGTAGGCGACGACTTCGATGCAGCGATGCACGAGAACAACACGCCGAAGCTCATCGCGGACATCGAACGTATCCGCGAGCATCTCGGCATCGATCGTTGGCCTTTGGTTCTCGGCGGTTCGTGGGGCTCGACGTTGGCTATCGCGTACGCCCAGGCGCATCCCGAACGCTGCAGTGCGCTGGTGCTTCGGGGCATCTTCACGTTCGAGCGCGACGAAGTGGACAGCCTGTTCCGGAGCGGCCGAAGTGCCGACCATCATCCGGAAGCCTGGTCGCGCTACTGCGAGTTCGCGAAACGTCATCGCCCCGATGATTCCGATCCGCTTCGCGCGTACATGTCGATGCTCAACGACGCTTCGCTTCGCGAGCAAGCCGCTCAAGAGTTCGTTCGTTACGAGTTGTCGATCAGCAAAGTCCACGTGGATTCAACAGCGATGGAGACCACGCTCTCGAACCCCTCGGCGTTCATGCCCTTCGCTGCGTGCGAGATCGTCTACATGTTGGCGGATGGGTTTATCGAGAGTTCGCTGATCGCACCCGAGAACCTTAAGAAGTTGGTCGGCATGGACATCCGAATCGTGCACGGCCGGAGCGACTTCGTATGCTTGCCCAAAGCCGCATGGCGCTTGGCGAATGGACTCCGCGACGTGGGCGCTTCGTACACGCTGAACTTCGTCGCGGGGGCAGGGCACTCCGACAGCGAACCCGCGATTACCGCGGCCCTGCGTGAGGCAACCGACGCCCTTCGCTAGTCGCTTTGTCGTCGAGATGACCGTGTTTGGCGTCTGCACGAACACGCCGGTGCATCGGTTTCGGTAACAAGAAGAATGCGCTTTTGGATGCTTGCCGTGCTCTTGTTCGCCTGTGGCGATGACTCATCCTCCGATGCGGGTTCGGATGGCGGACGCTTGGATGCTCCGGCCGATGCGCCCACCGATGCTCCGGTGGAAGAAGACGCATCTGACGATGCGACAACGGACGCTCCCGAGCCGGACGCACGTGAAGATACGGATGCCGGCGACACCGGTTGCTTCTGGGAAGAGCGTTGGGACTACGCGTCGACCGCCGAGATGATCGCTGCAAACACGAACGATTTCAGTCTTGGCATGGTGAGTCTCGAGAGCGGCACACTCCACGACGGGACCGAAGGTAACTTCATGCGCGCGACGCTACGCGGTGACGGCACCGAAGACGAAACCAACTTCGATCTGAACATCCCGGGTGCAGCGGCGGATACGACGAACGAAATCTGGGTGGAGTTCTATCTCCGCTTCGACGACGCGTGGTCGGGCACCTCGGACGACAAAACGTTCTTCGTGTTTCCAGAAACTGGATCGCGATGGGAGATTCACTACGGCCTCAACACACGCATCTACGGTGGTCCTTCGGGTGCACCGGGTGACTTCTTCGTGGTGTCCGAAGACGGCGCGCCGCTCGATTTGGAAAACGTGTGGGACGGTGAGTGGCACCGGCACAGGCTTTACCTTCGTATCTCGTCGGCGTCGGGGGCAGCCGACGGAGCGTTCTACTGGTGGTTCGATGATCTTGCGCTCGTCTCGGATGTAGCGGCGGACCTGCTGCGTGGAGAAGATGGCGAGAACATCGACACCACGCCGACCGCCGACTCGTACTTCACATCGGTGCGACTTGGCGCGAACACGGATCCCATGGGCTCTGGAGTGCGTGATTGGGGTCGGATCTGTGTCTACACCGACGATCCTGGGTGGTAATTCCCTGAGCGGTGAAACGCTTCGCAGCGCCAAACGACACACTCTTGGTGCGCTTCGTCCTTTTGCTTTCTTTCGCTCTGATTGCCAGCGGCGCTCACGCGCAATCGAGCAACTCGCAATGCTCTCGAGCACGTCAACGTGCCGCCCCTGTTGTCTCTGGTGCGACGGGTTTGCTTGTCGGTGGAACAGGGCACTTCACCGCGTGTCAGCCCCGAACGGCGCGTCGTCTCTTGGCGGCGGAAGGCATCGGCCTGGGCGGCGTGGTGCTCGGCGGAGGTGGTCTTGTCGCCACCGGAGCTTCGCGACGCACGGTTGCACCCTTTGCAGCGATCGCGATTCTCGGTTTCGGCACGTACGCCATTGGCTGGTTGTCCGATCTCTATGGATCCATCAACCAAGGACGCAGCGTCGGAAGCGCAACACGTACAGCACCCTTCGAGTTTGGGATCGGATACCGCTACATCCACGATCCGCAGTTCGATTATCGCAACGTGCTTCGTCTCGACGGTGAGGGTTGGTTCAACAACACGCGCGTCTTTGGCCACGCGTGGCTTGCACTCGACGATGACAACCAGCGGTACACAGTCGGTCTTGGTCAACGCTTTGTTGGCAGCGACCGCGGTTCGTCGTTGGCCGCCGAAACCGCCATGCACGTGCATCGCTTTGGTAGCGACAACTTTCAGAGCATTGCGTTCGACCTGATGTTGCGCGGGCGTCTCGATCTCGCCGTGATCGGGCCGACACTTGCGGGGAGTTTCGTCGAAGCCGATATCGGACTTGGAGTCCAAGGGTTTGGGTACCAAGCCACGGGTGGCGGTGTGTCGGAAGACTGGAGCGGTACGCTGCTCGCTCGCGTTGGCTACGGGTTTTTCCTCGGACCCAGCGGCGAAGTCCTCGTTTACTACGACCATCGGCGTGATGACTTTGCGGGCGGGCTCAGTCTCGACAGCGTTGCCGCGGGAGCACTCGGACACATCGGCGTTGCCGGTCGTGGGTTCTTCGGCGACGGCCAGTGGGGCATGAGCGCAGAACTTGAGTACGGCGCCTCGGTGATCGTTGGCGTGAGTCTCCTCTATCGCGCAGCCAGGAGAGAACGATGAAACAGACGTGGATGTTGATCGCCTTGTTGGCGATGTCGTGTCTGCGGCCCTCGGAAGACCACGCACGGTTCGATCGTGAAGTGGGTCGCAGCGAACTGCCGACGACTTCGGTCGTGGAGGAAGACGGGCTCGCCGCGGTGCGCGTGTTGAGTGAAACCGAGGCCACGCTTTGGGCGGCTTCGCCTGTGCTGCACCTTCAGGTTCGTGCTTCGGGCATGTTTCGATTGACCGTTCGCAACGTACTCTCGGATGCGGTCGCCGTGCTCGCCGACGGCACGCAAATCGAGCGGGAGCCCGACACGATTCCAACGGTGGCGACGTTCGTCCTCGACCTCGATGGAGAACAAACCATCCGCGTTGCACCGACGGACGCCGAGGACCTAGGTGCCTATCGCGTCGCTGTACTTAGCGATGTCCAAGAAGCGATCGGTGAGGTGCAAGACATCTACGACCAGATGCGCGCCGATCCGGAGATCCGCTTTGTGATTTCCACCGGCGACCTCACGGAGTCCGGAACACGTGGGCAACTTGAGCGCTTTCAACGCGAACTCGAGAGTCTGCCCTTCCCGCTCTACAGCACCGTGGGCAACCACGAAGTCCCAGGTCCTGAGGCGTGGCACGATCTGTTTGGGCCCTTCAGTAGTTTCTTTCGCTATCGCGGAGTCGCGTACTCGTTGGTCGACTCGTCCAACGCCACAATCGATCCGTCCGTTCTCGACGATCGACTTCAACCGTGGATCGACGCGCATGAGGGCACTCCGCACCTCTTTTTGACGCACGTTCCGATCTTCGATGCGTCGGGCCTTCGCTCGGGTGCGTTTCGAAGTCGAAACGAAGCTGCGCGCTTGGTGCAGCGATTAGCTGCTGGGGATGTGGACGCACTCTTTTTCGGGCACGTCCACAGCTACTACGCGTACTCGCTCGGCGGAATCGACACGTACATCTCCGGTGGAGGCGGTGCGATTCAAGAGCGACTGGACGGAATCGAGCGGCACTACCTCACGGTCGATCTCGATCCCGAAGGGATTCAGTCTGTGGGGTTGGTCCGGATCGACTAATCGTCAGGCGGAGATAGCCAGCGTGAGCGCCGGTGTACTCACGCTCTCGCTCGACGCGTTGCGCAATACGTACGAGGCGACCAGCAACACCACGAGCAACAAGGGCACGGGTACGCCTGCAACATCGCCCACCGCGGCGTGCAAGAAGGCCGCTCCGGTCAGGTCAAAGAAGAATCCTGCGTACGCCCACTCCTTGAGCCGTTCAAAGCGCGGTGTCACCAGTACCGCCACACCGAGCAGCTTCCAAATCCCGATCAGCGTCAACAGGTGCAAAGGCAAACCGAGGATTGAGGCCATCTCCACGGCAACATCAGGTTGCACAATGTTCATCGCGGCGCCCGGCAGCATCGCGAGAGCAAACAAACCGGTCGTGACTTTGGCGGCGATCTTCTTCTTGTTCATGGGTCTTCCTTCCGTTGAAGCCCCTCTAAGATGAGATGTGCATAATCGCGTGTCATCGAGTAAGATTTCGCTGTTGATGTGCAAAAATGCACATCGCTCAATTCATGAAATGGGACGACCTTCAGCACTTTCTCGCCGTGTGTAGAAGCGGTTCCGTGACTGCAGCGGGACAGCTCTTAGGCGTGAATCACACGACCGTGGCTCGACGGATAGCCGCGCTCGAAGAAGACCTCGGTGTTCGCTTGTTCGACCGTACGCGTGACGGATACAGGATGACGCAATCGGCCGAGGAGATGTACGCGCAAGCGGAGCAGGTTGAAGAGAGTGTTCGTGCCATCGACCGTCGCATGTTCGGACGCGATGCGGCGCTCAAAGGCTCTCTCAAGCTGACCGCGCATACCGAGTTTGCCAATGCGATCCTAGCGCCGGAGCTGCACCGCTTTCACACCATGCACCCTGGCATTGACCTCGAGCTGCTGACCACGAACGCAGTGTTGGATCTGAGTGCACGCGAGGCCGATCTTGCGGTTCGATTCGCGCGAAAGCTCTCCGGCGATCTTGTGGGAAAGCGATTGATGTCGCTCGGTGTCGGGATCTACTGCAGTACGTCGTATTTGAAAAAGCTGCGACGCGAGCCACCGCGCGTGATCATCAACCGGTCGTTCAAACCGCCCTCGTGGGTTCGCGATCACTTTCCCGACGCCAAGGTCGTGATCAAAGCCGACGACGTCGGAACGATTGCGGCAGCAGTGCGACACGGTGCTGGCATCGGCAGCCTTCCGTGCATGGTTGGCGACGCGGACCCGAAACTACGTCGGATCGATATCGAGGTGGAGACGCACGACGTGGGTGTGTGGATGGTGAACCACGTGGATCTTCGAACTACCGCACGGGTGCGCGCGGCGCGGGAGTTCATCACCGACGTCGTGGAACAACGCCGCGATCTGATCGCTGGAGAACGCTCGCGTTATGCGAGCTTGCCTTGATCGGGACTAGTTCTTCCGAGCACGTAACTCGCGTCGGAGGATCTTTCCCGACGCCGACTTCGGAATCGCCTCGATAAACTCGATGATCGAAACCTGCTTGTACGTCGCAACATGCTCTTTGACGAACTCTTTGAGCGTGTCCTCGGACACCTCGGAGTCTGGGCTGCGCACGACAAACGCTTTGACCAACTCACCCGCAGCGTCATCCGGCACACCGATCACCGCAACGTCGTTCACCTCGGCGTGGGTGATCAACAGTGCCTCGAGCTCCGCCGGCGGAACCTGGAAGCCCTTTACTTTGATCAGCTCCTTGAGCCGGTCGACGATGTAGATGTGACCCGCGTCGTCGAGCTCGGCGATGTCACCCGTGTGCAACCAGCCTTCGCTATCGATCGTAATGTTCGTCGCGTCCGGGTTGTTCAGGTAACCCTTCATCACCTGCGGTCCGCGCACCCAGACTTCACCGGGCTTGCCTTCCTCGGCGTCACTGCCCGTGTCGGGATCGACCAGTCGCATCTCGGTGTTTGCGACGAGCGTTCCGACGGAACCCGCACGGTACTCGCCTTCACGCACCGCATGCGTCACGGGCGAGAGCTCGGTCATGCCGTACCCCTGTGCCACGGAACAGCCAAGTCGCTTGGCGGCTGCTTCGGCAATCTCGCCACCCAGCGGCGCCGCACCACTGAAGATCTGCCGCACTGACGACATGTCGTACTTGTCCACGATCGGGTGCTTCGCAAGAGCCAGGACAATCGGCGGAACCAAGAAAAGCCGGGTGATCTTGTGCTTCTGCGTGAGCTCCAACATTTGCACCATGTCGAAGCGGGGAACCGTCACCACGGTGCCACCACGCGTAAGCATGAAGTTCATCAGAACTTGCATGCCGTAGATGTGGAAGAAGGGCAGCACCGCGAAACAGACTTCGTCTTCACCAAGCGGCAAGTGACCCGCGAGCTGTTCGATGTTCGCCACCAGGTTTCGGTGCGTCAGCATGACGCCCTTCGGAAAACCGGTGGTGCCTGATGAGTAGGGCAACACAACGACGTCTTGTGCGAGGTCGACAGCTTTCTGCGATGCGAGCGGATCCCCAACAAGAGTGGTGATCGACGGTGCGTCACCAGGACCGATCAAAAAGATCTCTTCGATGCCGGCTTCTGCGCATGCCTTCTGGGCGGTTTCGAGAAACAAACCCACCGTGACCACCGCACTTGCGCCCGCATCCTTGAGCTGAAATGCGATCTCTTCCGCACCGTACGTCGGGTTGAGCGTGGTCACCGTCGCACCGGCGTACGCCAACGCGTGAAACACCACCGCGTACTCGGGAACGTTTGGCGCCATCAACGCCCACGTGGTTCCCGGACCCACGCCGCGAGCTGCGAGTCCACCGGCAAGCGCTTTGATCTGACCTGCGAGCGCGGCGTAGGTCACTTCACGACCACTCGGTCCATCGATGAACGCCGGTTTGTCCGCCAGTCGCTCAGCGTGTTGCAGGATGTGTTCGGTGACCGAACGGGCGGGGATCTCGATGTCGGGAAGTGCGCTCTTCAGGATGGCCATAGCGCACGGTCATACCATCGAACCTTCGCGTTGCGTGAGCCCCGCTGCGAGTCAGTGCCAAGCGCCTAGAATTGCGCCCATCACGGTGAATGAGAGGACGTGATAGCCGCCGTCGATCAAGAAGAGCGCCAGAGGTCTGCGACCGAAGAGATAAGTCACGCCCATTGCCATCGCGACCCAGCCGAACCCCGCCGCAACGCCTGCAGCGACGCCGAAACCAACTGTGGCTTCAGGGCCGAGAAACATCGCGAGGTTGAGCGACATCACCAGCGCGGCGAGTAGCGAGAGCCCAAACACGCGAGCGAGTCCGCTTTGAAGGTCCTCGTCTCGAAGATTCATCAACGACTGCCAACGCTTTCCAAACAAAGCCGGCGAATACCAGGCACCTCCAATCAAGAAGGTAGCGAGAGCGGCGACGACGACAGCGGGAATGTTGAGTGCGGCGGGATCCATGGTTCATCCATGCCATCGTCGTCGCCGAACGCTTTGCCCGTGATGCTGAACGCGGACAGAAGGCCGACGAACGCGGACATGCGCTGTAGTAGGTTTGGATATGTCTACTGCGACGCCGAGCGCCGAGCAGATCCACGTACGAGACGGTTGGGTCCGACTCGTTGGAATTCCCACGTTCGGCTTGATCATTCCGCGCGCAGTTGGGCTGTTCGGTGACCTTGGGCCTTCCGATTCGTTTTACTGGGTCGGAACGATTTACTTCGTGTTGTTGGCTGCAGCGATCTGGCAAGGCAACCGCTGGCTTTTGTTCCGCCAACAGTCACGCGTGTCCTGGCTCGCCCAGCCCATCGTCAAACTCGTGGTGCTGGTCTTTGCATGCACGGTGTGCACGGTGCCGCTTACGGCGGGCGCGATCTCGCTTTGGTACGTGGTCGCAGAGCTTCCATTCGATACTGCAGCAGTGACGACCGTGTCACTGGTCAATGTGATCTGCGTGCTTTTCGTGACGCATGCCTACGAGACCGTTCTGCTGATCCAAGCGCGAGAAAGCGACCTGGTGCGCGTCGAACGACTGCATCGAATGCACGCCACGGCACAGCTCGAGACCCTTCGCCAACAAGTCGACCCTCATTTCTTGTTCAACTCGCTCAACACACTGAGTGCACTGATCGAGGAAGCGAGTCCGAACGCGAGCGAATTCTGCGAAGCACTCGCCGACACGTATCGCTATCTACTGCAGACGAAAGACCGGCCGCTCGTTCCAGTCTCAGACGAAGTCGCTCACGTGCGTGCCTACGCTACTCTGCTCGACCTTCGTTTTGGTGGTGCGCTGCAGATCAAAGTCCAAGGCGAGTCCACCGCGCACGTACCTCCCTGTGCACTGCAGACGCTGGTGGAGAACGCGGTGAAGCACAATCGCTTCGACGATGACAACGCGTTTGTGGTTTCGGTCGACATCGAGTCTGCACACGCGGTTGTCCATCATGACAACCGGCCGAAGAATCCTACGTCGACGACTGGAGTTGGTCTCAAGAACCTCGACGAGCGTTGTCGCTTGCTCTTGGGAACACCGATCACGATCGAAGAGTCAGAACGGTTCGCGGTGACTGTCCCGTTTGGAGCTGGCGCTGCATGAGCTTGGCGGACGTGTTCGGAAGTGTGTTGCTCATCGAGGATGAGCCTCCTGCGCGACAGCGGTTGATTCGGATGCTTCAGACGATCGTTCCCTCCATGCGAGTCGCAGGTGAAGTCGGAAGCATTGCGCAAGCGACCCGATGGTTTCGTGACAACGAGACGCCGGATCTTGTGCTGTGCGACATTCAACTTTCGGACGGCAACGCGCTGGAGCTCTTCCACCAACGTGAGGAGCCGCTGCCATGCCCCGTCGTGTTCTGCACTGCCCACGATCAGTTTGTGTTGGAGTCGTTGGAAGCCGGTGGTCTCGACTACTTACTCAAACCAGTGAAACAAGCGCGACTTCAAGCCGCCCTCCTCAAGATCGCGAACGTCGCCACGAAGACCGTCTCAGGACCACGCTACTTGGTGAAACGCGGCGTGCGGATGGAGACCATCAGTGCGTCGGAGGTCGCTTACTTTCGAACGGTTCACAAGATGACGCTTCTCGTCACGCACGATGAGCGGAGCTTCTACATCGATCCTTCGTTGCGAACACTCGAAGAAGAGTTGGCCTCGCACGCGTTCGTCCGCGCGAATCGTGCATTTCTCGTGTCGCGAAAGTCAGTCAAACACTTCGACGCACTTCCGAAGGGACGCCTACGACTGAGCCTGTCGCCTCCCACGCAAGACGACGTGTTTGTGAGCCAACCTCGCGCGGCAATCTTCCGCGCGTTCATGCTCGATGGCTGATCATCTAGGGTTTTCGGGCGATCACGCCCACGTGATTGGGGCGAAAGTGCTGTGAACCGTAGCTTCGCAGCAGACGAACACGAAATCCGATGTCCCGCAGATCTGCGGCGAGATCCGTGCCCTTGTAGAGCCGAAGGTCGTGCGTTTCTTCCGTACGTCGGTAGCTCTTGCCAACCTGCCGGAACGACACGATGCGTCGCTTAGCGCGCGAGCGACGCTTGTCCTCGGTGAGTTCGACCAGGACAGTCCAGTCGTCTCCCTCTCGGAAGCTGCGTACCGGTTCTTTGGTGGGGACGATGCCGGGTTCGATCACGTCGAAGACAAAGAGACCGCCAGCAGGTAGCGCCTGCCATACGCGTTTGAACACACGCTTCAACATCTTGCGGTCGACACGATCATCGAAGACGTAGTTGAAGCACTCGCCCAGGCACGTGATCGCGTCGCAAGGTGGAATGTCGAAGTCGACGAACGAGTCCACGTCAAACCGTGCTTCGGGAACGCGTTGACGCGCGAGTCGGACCATCGCCGGCGACAGGTCCACGCCACGCACTTCAAACCCCGCATCCACAAGGTCGCGAGCCCAGACTCCGCTTCCACACCCGAGTGCGACGACGAATCCTTCTTCCAGCCCACCCTTGGCGAAGAGACCAAGCAGGCCAGGAGACGAACGCCGGATGAAGTCCGTATGGCCGACATCATGAATGTACGCGAGGTCTTCTCGATATCCGTGATTCACCCACGCATGCTACGTCCGCCGCGGCGAAATGCGCAGCAGATTAGGCGCCAGTCCCAACGACTGAGCGACTAGTCCCAACGACTGACGATGAACAGCGACCACTGCTCGAGCGTGCCGCTTTCACCGGTGACCACATCCTCAACGCGCAGGGTCCACTCACCGTTGACGTTGTCGTCGCGCGAAATCCCGTTGAGCGCGTAGCTTCGCGACCACTCTTCGAGCTCGCTGGTCTGATCCCACAGAATCGACTCGGTTCCTTGTGGGTCGAGCAAGGTCACGCGCAAGTCGCTCAAACGAGGATGGACGATGTGCGTGACCACCTCGATGTCGACCGGAACCGAGGCCAGTCCGTTGACGATCAACCCGCGCTCCAGCGTGCCATCGATCGCACCACCTTCGTCATCGCGATACCGACCCGCCATCCATTGCGGGACGCAGTGACCTTCGCCAAAGATCGTCCAACCGGCGCAGACAAGACCCGTGTTGCAGGGACTCCAGCGATCGCACGTGTTTCCTTCACCAGGAATCGGTGTGGGGTCGATGCAGCGGCCATAGGGTGTGGACTCGTCGTGCGGACGTCCTTGGCAACGAAGTCCGTCTGCGCACGACTCCGTGTCCAAGCATTCTTCACCGACGGCTGCGGTTCCATCCGGACCACACGTTTGGGAAGGCGGGGTGCCAAGGTGCGTGAACGCGGTGGAGCCGTGCCGAGTGTAGTGATCGTCGACGTCGAACGATCCACCGACAAAGGGTTCCAGGTTGCAGCGTCGGAAACTCAGCTCCGCCCAGATGGTGTCGTCCGGTCGGGTGTTCGGATCGCCAAACGTATCGAGCAACGCGTCGTCACCGTCGAACGAACCGTTCGCATCGGCATCGAAGAAGAGCATGAGGCGATCGTCGCCGTTGAAGATTGCCGCGCCGCCGATCTCCACATCGCATGCGTCCGCCAAAGGCTGATAGGGATCGATCAACTCGCCGGTGCGCGTGCGACAGGCGACTTGGACGTCGCCGGCTTGGAGTGCGCCGGAGCCAAGGATCGCCGTGCTTGAACAGGTGGTGTCGTCGTTGCGAACCAAGCAAATGCCCAACTGGTCCAAGACCAATGGCTCGGTGCCGCAGTTGTAGACCTCGACGGCCTTGTTGTTGCGGCCCGGTCCTTCCAAGACCTCGCTGATGATCGCGCACGGCGTTTCGGTGACCACGGGCTCTTCGCCGTAGCCATTGGCCAGTGCATAGGTGGCCAAGAGATCGAGCGCTGCAGGGCCTACGTACGAAACCGCATCGACTTGCGCGATGGATACAAAACGTACGTCGTCGGCACTTCCAAGCACTCCATCGGCGCCCGCGCGTGTGTCGATCAAATTCTGCGCGGCTCGACGATCCAAACGCACTTCGTCATCCAACAACGCGAACGTGGTCTCTTCGTCGTTGAGCAACGCCAGGATTGCCGTGTCGCGATCGCCACCGACCTCGACCCAACCGTTGTCCAAAGCCCAGGTCAGAATCTTTTGGAGCGCAACACCTCCGACGTAGGGAACTGCATCGATCTCATCGAACGACGCAAAGGGTCGTTGTGCGATCAGGTTCCGTGCTGCCCGTCGATCGAGAGCGACATCAATGTCGAGCAACGTTTCGGTGGTGCTGGCGTCGTTGAGAAACGCAAGCATCCCGGCTTCCTCCGGACTGCCTGGATCAACCAAGGGAAGAAGCAGCGAGTCCTCCATCGGCTCAGTACCGACACAGGCAAACGAGAGACACAAAACCAGAAGCAGACCGCGCATCAGAACCTCCAATGGCAGTCGCTCGTACGGGCTCAGTTCTTCTCCGGATTGCGCAAGCGCGAGCACTTAGGTGCCGGACCGAACAGGGCGACGAGCCAAAGGTAGCACTTGCACCTACATCAGCAAGTCAAAACAGGGTGTTTCACCGTCCCGATCTGGATTTTGAGGGTGGAACGGTTGTTCGGAAGAGGAACGCCCAACCCGCAAAGCGTCGGCGCATTGGCCTGGTGCGGCATGTGCTTTGGCAGGGGTCATGCGAATTTCTCCGACCCCGTTTCTGAGTGTTCTCGCCATCGTGCTCTCGGTCTCGACGACCTACGCGGAAGGCACGGCAGAACTCAACACAACACAAGCACTGCGATCGAACGCGACGCTCTACGTCGACATTGTCGCTGCCGGCACCGAGACCATTCGGTGGACGGGTGTGGGCACCGTCGATGTGTTCGCACCCGATGGAACAGCGCTTGGAACTCTATCTTCCGGTGAGGTCGCCGACACGACTGGCTACGACGCAGGCGCCTACCGGATCCAAACCAATCAAGGCCAGGTTGTTGGGATTGCCTGGGACGTCGAAGTCGTTGGACAAACCACCGCAGGCGGACGACTTCATTCGTACGACTGGATGTTCAACGCGGGCGCGTTCTCGTCGGACCGAGCGACGTTCGCGAGTTTCTACGCCATCTTACCGGGCGGGGCGCCAGACACCGATGCGGTGATCGAACTCAAGCTCGATGGACTTGCTGGCTTCGTCTACAACATCAACGCCAACCGAATCGGCGTGGACGGACCGGATGCGGGTCGTTCTGTTGCGATGTACGGGCACACGATCACGCCCGAGTTTCCGATTTATCTCAACCCACCTACGGTGGCGAACTACAACCCCGCAGCTCCAACGGTCTATGGACTGGACTACATCGGCGGTGTCAGTGAGTCGGTGCTCGGAACTGCGATTGACCCGTGTTCGGAAGTGGTTCCGGGCGAGAGCTTTGGTCGGTTCCAGTTCTATACCGACGTGGAAGGCACCTATCACCTCCAGTGCGACCTCGATGGTGATGGCGCGTTCGAGTCGACCAACGACGACGATTTGTTCTTGGTTGGAACCACGTCCCCCGGAGTGAACACGGTCTTGTGGGACGGAACGCACCAAGGCTCGAACGTCTCGGTGGGTAGCTACTCCTGTCGTGTTCGCGTCAACATTGGCGAGTTTCACTACGTCGGCTCCGACATCGAAACCGCGTACGAAGGCATTCGCATGTTCGAGGTGAGCGCCGACGGAACACGTGCCGGTTTGAACATGCTTTGGAACGACTACGCCGTTCAGAGTGCAGCGAACACGATGTTGAGTGGCGAAGAAGGACTCGTCACGGCGGGCGAGGGTGGAATTGACTCCGGTGACTACGCCGCTGCGGCGGTCGCCAACGTCAATGCACGCAGTTGGGGCAATTTCACGTCCAGCGGTAAGGGCAACCGCAACTACCTGGACACCTACGTCTGGCTAGCCAACGCAGACTCCGCGACGATCAACGTCAGCGCTGTGGACGCATCGGTCGATACCGACAGCGATGGTCTAAGTGACTTTGAGGAAAACTGTTTCTACGGAACCGATCCCAACGACCCTGACTCGGATGGAGATGGCGTCGAAGATGGCGAGCAGTACGCGCCCGAGTCTTCGTCGGGCGGTGTCGGAGGGCTCGAATCCAACGGACGTTTGGCCGACCAGCTGGCGCGTCGCAGCATCTTTCGAACTCGCGTCACACCGGCGTTGGCCGAGTTTGCACGGGTCTCCAGCGCTTTGATCGAACCGGATCACGCGGTGCGTGCGGTGTTTGAACGTCTGGAGATCGAGGGACTTGTCGCCGTGGAGACGTCGCCGACGGACCTGCCTTCGCTCACCAATGCCCAGGGTGTGTTCGCGCTCGACTTTCTCGACCCGGAAGGACGCGTGGCTGGAACCGTCATGGCGATCGAAACTCGTGGAGAGCTCTACGAGCACAGCAAGGCCATCTGTGATCGCGCGGGAGGTTCGACGCTTCTTTCGGTGGGTCCACTGGGCGAGCACAGGCTGCTGGCTGCAACCTATCGAAACGCCAACGAGCAAACGCTCGATCATTCGGTGGAGTTCAAGTTCTACGAAGGCGCGGACGGTGCGTTGGATGTTCGCAGCGCGTGGCTTCGTGATCAGTACCCGCTACCGAGTAGCGACCAGACCGTTTTGAATGTGCAGGTTTGGGGCCGTGAAGGTGGTTTCGCTGCCGCGGTCACCGAGCGCGTACTCGCAGCATTGGGTGCCGAAGGCAAACTTCGTGAACGCCAGAACGTGGTGCTCGATGAGGGCACCGTGGACACCTGGATGCCTTCCACGGTGGATGCGCCGCTGGATCCGGCAGTCGCCATCCGGAGCGCAGAACTGCTTGGCTCCTCGCTCACGCTGACGCTGGATCGATTCGTGAGTGGTGGCGAAGGACGCGTGTCGCTGCGTTTGCATCCGGTCTCGACGGCAGGTTCTGCCATGGCCGTGCGCACCGTTGACATCGGTGAAGTCTTGTCGCCCGAGTCACGGACCTTGGATGTCGGACTGGTTCGCGATCTCACCGTGGAGGTCGTGGTCGGGGAGCGCGTCGTCGACCGACTGTGGATTGCGGACGGCGCGTGGGCACCTTTTGACGACAGTCTGTGGGGCGGTTCCACGCAGGTGACTGAGTTCAGCACCGCGTGTGTGCCGCATCCGGCGCATCATCGCGACCCGGTGGCGATCTCAGGGTGTGCGCGTATCGAAGCGACTCGCGTCGACCAGTTCGCCGGCGTTGCACGTCATCTGACGCGAGGCGTTGACCTGAGCAGCCACGAGACGCTGGTGTTTTGGTACCGAAGCGATCGCGCTGTCGAGAGCTGTCTCGAGAACACACGCGACGGTTCGCGTGCATGTACATCGTTCCCTGCCGCACCCGAGGGTCGTGTTGCTGAGATGCGTATTCCAAACTCGCTTGACCGCGTGCATCTAGTCACGGTGACGCAAGAACGTGCAGGTTCACTCGAAGTGTCGGGTCTGGGCTTCAGCGCGCAACCGATCGCACCGACGAGCGGATGCTCGGTAGGTAGCTCACCTGCAGACCACGCGTGGATCTTGCTGGGCGTATTGGCACTGCGCCGTCGGCGCTAAGCTGCCATTCAGCTTTGCAGTTCGCTTGCGCAGAAGTGAGGATGCGGGATGGAGATCCACGCCGGTCAACGTTGGGTGTATCGCAACCGGCCTCATGAGGTTGAATCGCGTGTCGTCATCGGTCCGTCCGAAAGCGACACGATTCACATTTCAGTCGACGGTTTGATTCTCTGTGGTCCTCAAGGTGTGATTCCGCGTGTTGGTCACCTTCCCGTCGCTCGTGATGCGCTCCTCGAATCCCTCGTCGAGCTCGACGTTAGCGATGTGCCGTTCGACGGCATGCACGAAGGCATCAACACGTGGCGCGAAGCCAAGGGTGGTGTGTTCACCATGCCGCTCGCAGAGATTCTCGAAGGCGTCGAGTGGGGGATGAACACGCCAACGGCTGTCCTGGATCACTTGGTTCGTGAGATGCGCCGGACACGACTCGACGCAATGATCGACATGGTCATGCGATGCGTGAAGAAGCAAGAGCTGGTGTTTCTGACGCATCCGAACGATCCACGCGGACCGTTGTATTGGCAGTTTGAAGGACGCTCGCTATGCGTGGTTGCGTTCACTGAACCACAACGCGCGCAGGCATTCGTCACCATGCACCAACTCCCTAGCAGTGTGATGACCCCGCCCAACGCCGATGCGGCCTTTGACTTTCTGCGTCAGCTTCGCGTCAACGACGGCATCGAATGGGCGAGCATCAATGCAGGGCACGAGTGCAACGTACCCTTCTACTTGGATCAGTTGGACTAGTAATACCGCTGTCCGCGTCGTCGGCGCCGGTCGCGTCGATCGCGGTTTCGTTCCCAGCGACCTTCGATCCAAACGTATTGGTTACCTTGCAGCACCCATCGTCCTGGCTGGTAGTGACGTGCATGACGACGCGGAACCCAGCGACCCGGTTCCCAGACGTAGCAATCGACGTCCCACGTCCAATGACCGGGGATCCAAACCACTCCGCGTCGATGTGCTCGATGACGTCGTGCATGGCGTGGACGAGGAGGAGGAGCGTACTGAGGTCCAACCACGACGCGGTGATGGTTGCGGTAGCGACGATGTCGTCGATCGGTACGAACCGTCGTGGTTGTCGATCGACCGTCGCGCCGCACAGTGCGTGTGGTCGTCACGTTTCCGTTGTCGCGAACCGTGCGAGTTGTGCGAACCGTGCGAGCGCGCATGGGTGCACGCATGGAGTTGCGACCTTGACGCCAACCGCGTTGAGCGTCGGCGGAAGAGGGCAGGAGCGCCGGCGCAACAAGCGCAGCGGCGAGGGTGAGAAGGGGGAGGCGGAACATAAAAAATTAGACGTTCGTCCTCGCGCTTTCGTCAGTGTGTGGCGTGAAACGAAGGCATGCCCTCAGGGGTTAACCCTCAGGATGACTTGATCACCATCCGTGGCGGTTGGGTGACATCGAGGTGAGTCATCCAATCGCTTCCTCCCACGAATGCAAAGGCGATCCCGATCCGCTCGTTGGGCAAAGGCATGGGCATGGGCAAGGGCACGACGTTCAGCTGGGTGCCGTCTCCGAGGTGATCGTCTCTCGCCTCAGCCACGTGGGAAGAGGAATAGGAATAGGAAAGGGCACGATAGTGGTCGCCGCGCGACGCGTCGCCAACGAACTCGGACTCCCCTTCCTGTTCGCTTCGGCACCCCAACTGCAGCGCGGGAAGGAAGAGGAACGCGTCTTCCCAAGACCAGCGGAACGTCGTGCCCGTGCCCATGCCCTTGCCCGTGCCCAACAGGCGGCTGGAGTGACATTCACGTAGGAGTCATCCCAGTAAAGGCTAGGGACAACCCGACATTGCGTTGATGCATATCCCCCGCTCACAACAAATCGGAGCACTCGGAGGACAGCCTCCGCCAGCAAACTGACACGACCCTGATCCATTGCACTCGTAATCCGCACACTCGTTCGGTCCGAAGCACGGAGTCCCAGACGACGTGAAACGGTCGTCCGGGCAGTCGGGGCCAGAGCCATCGCACGATTCCGAGGGATTGCAGGTGCCGCTTCCACTTCGACACACGCCCGACGTCGCGAATTGATCGGTCGGACACGTTGCTGACGAGCCGTTACAGATCTCGGCGACGTCACAAACCCCGTTCACGGCGCGACAGACAAATCCAGCGTCTTGAAGCTCGTTGTCTGGGCAGTCCGCGTCGGTTCCATTGCAGGTTTCGGCGATATCGCATGTTCCGGCCGCGGCGCGACATGTCGTTCCATTCAAGAACGCGTTCGTCGGACACGTCGTGCTGCTTCCGGTACACGTCTCCGCGACGTCGCAATCACCCGCCGATGCCCGACACTCGAACGAAGGCGGACGAAACCCGTTCGTCGGACAGTTCGGTGACGCGCCGTTGCACGTCTCGGCCACATCGCACACGCCCATCGAAGCACGACACTCGGTAGACGAATCAAAGCCGTCTGTCGGGCACGTGACCGATGAACCATCGCACTGTTCCGCGACGTCACACTCACCCATCGCTGCACGGCAAACGGTTCCCGCATCGACAGGGCCCACTCCGACGCAACGAAACGGCGCACATGCCACCTCACCCATCTCGCAGGCGTTCCCTGTCGAGCATGGCGCCCCCGGCGTGCAACCACTCGAACAATCACCCAAGCCGTCGCAGAACCCGGCCGAACACGATGCACCCGCCATCACAAAGTCGTCGTCGGGGCACGCGGGAGCAGCGATACAAGTCTCTGCGACATCACACTCGCCGGCCGCAGCGCGACAGGTCGCACCAACGTCAAACGCGTCGTCCGGACACATCGTGCTGACGCCGTCGCACAGCTCCGCCACATCGCACTCGCCAGCGCTTGCACGACACTCGATTCCCGCGTCGTTGGGCCCGTCAGCAATGCACTCCGGTGTACCGCTTGAGCAGTCGATCACGCCGCGCTCGCACGGGTTTGCGCGTGGACACGCCATGCCAGGCGTGCATCCGCTCGCGCAGTTGCCCGATCCATCGCAGAAGCCCTCCGCACACGCCGTGCCGGTCATGACAAACGAATCGTCCGGACACGTTGTGCTGACGCCGTCGCACATCTCCTCGATGTCGCACTCACCCGTTGTGGCGCGGCACAACGTGCCCGCATCCGCAGGGTCATTGCCAACGCACTCGCCGGTTCCACAGTCCAGCACACCTGCACGGCAACCAACCACGCACGGATCCCCGCAGCCGCCAGCATCGGGTGAAACCGTCGAGTCGGGCATCGGACCGGCATCCGTCATCTCATCCGGACGTGCGACACACCCTTCCTCGGGAACACAATACTCATTGGCCGCACATGCGCCTTCGATCTCTTGATCGAAGCACAACGATCCCTCGCACACTGCGCGTGCACACATGGCATTGGGTTGGGTGCACGCCTCATCGCGCCCACACAGCACCAAGGTTCCGCACAACTCAGGACGCTCGGGAGAGCAGCCAGGTTCGACGCACTGGCCATCCAAACACTCTTGTTCGTCCGGGCATGCGATGCCTTCACAGTCGCGAGTGATCACGATCGTGACGCCGGTCGTTCCACGCACTTCCACCAACTGGCGTCGATCGGCGATGCGACGACCATCCGCAGCCAGCAAGCGCGCGCGCAGTTCCACCCGTGAGTTGTTCACGTCGAGTTCGACAATGCGCAGGCCTCGAACGTAGTCGTCGCCCTGTTCCGCAATCCGAGAGAACACCGTGTCCCCGTCGTCGCCCAAACGCACGACTTCCACTTCGGAGAACTCGATACCCGGGACGTAGTCCGTGCGAACATCGACGATCAGTTCTGTGCCTCCGCCTTTGCAGCCCACCACCATCAGGCAAGCCACGAACCAACCGCGCATCACTCCAAGCTACTGGAGCGGCTGTGTTGTCTGCAACTAACGCGAAGGTTCTCTTACGCGATCAACTCCCCGCGAAGGGTGGTTTTCGCCCGCCCAATGAGGTGGACACGGTCACCGGCGACCTCGACATTCAACCGTCCTCCACGTGCCGAAAGCTGTCGTGCGGAGAGTTTGTCGCGCCCGAGTTTGGCGGCCCAAAACGGTGCCAGGGCACAGTGTGCGCTGCCCGTCACCGGGTCCTCGTCGACACCCGCGCCAGGAGCGAAGAAGCGCGAAACGAAGTCGACGTCGTCGCCGGGAGCCGTCACGATCACTCCCCGTACGTTGAGCTGTTTGAGCGCGCGAATGTCCGGTCGCAATGCCCGCACCGCATCGGCGGACTCGATCTCGACCATGTAGTCAAAGCGACTTCGAAAGACGGGCCCTTGAACACCTAAAGCCTCGAGCAATCCTTCGGGCGCATCACACTTCGGAGTTGGCGTCGTAGGAAAGTCGAGCGCGATTGCGTCACCGCGCTGCACGGCGCGAAGTGGACCGCTGCGAGTTTGGAAAGTCAGAGTCTCGTGGGCCTCGGAAGTCTCGCTCCAGAGAGCGTGGCAGGTCGCGAGTGTCGCGTGTCCGCAAAGGTCGACTTCAACCGCCGGCGTAAACCAACGCAAGTTGTACTCCCCTCCTGCGCCACTGACGAATGCGGTTTCAGAGAGGTTCATGTTCAACGCGACGCCTTGCATCCACGCGTCGTTGTCGAGGGAACCCTCATCGAGGAAGCACACAGCGGCAGGATTTCCGCTGAAGGGCTGGTCGGTCACAAACGCGGAAACGTGGACGATGCGCATGCACAAAAACTCGCGATTCGCAGGGCATTGTCAAGGCACAGTGAAACTGCTGAACTGTGCTCCTCGTGGACGAAGAGCCGAGCGATGAAACGCAGTTCGATGAAACTCAGTTCGACGAGATGTTCCAGCAGTTCGGATCGCTCTTTGGTGATCTCTTCGGTCGCACGGATAAAGCCGGTGCGGACCTTCGTGAACACCTGTACGTGACGCTTCCGGAAATCGACAACGGTGCACAACGTCAGGTTGCGCCCATACGCGCGTTCGTGTGCGACGTGTGTGAAGGGCGTGGCGCTCCCGCAGATGCGGAGCCCACCCATTGTGTTCCTTGCAACGGCGAGGGAATCCGACGACAGCGCACCGGGATGTTCTCGATGCAGACCGCGTGTGCAGATTGCTCCGGTCGCGGGAAGACATTCGACGTGGTGTGCGAAGTGTGTGCGGGTGCTGGTGGAACCTCGCGAGCCGAGTCACTCACGCTGACGATTCCACCGGGCATCGCAAGCGGGCAAACGTTGCGTTTGCGTGGCAAGGGGAACGAGGCGAGCGGGAAGTCTGGTGATCTCTACTACGTGATCGCGGTGAAGCCTGACGATCATTACGCTCGTGAGGGCGACGATATCCACACGTTCGTTCGTCTCTCCGCTGAGATGGCTGCGTCGGGTGGGAAGATCGTGGCGACCTATCCCGACACAGGCGGGGACAAAGAACTCGAAGTAGTTGTGCCTGCGAGCACCAAGTCGGGAGACTGCGTTCGCGTTCGTGGCTTCGGTCTGACGAAGTTTGGTTCTCCGGTGGTGCCTCGTCCGAAACGTGGTGACCCCTACCGCTCTCCCGAACCCAGTGAACATCGCGGCGACTTAGTTGTTCACTTCATCTTCGAAGATGATGCGAGCCCGTTTAGCGACCATGGAGTGCTCGGCGTTTCACCAAAGGCCACAGAGGCGGAGATCAAAGCTGCGTATCGGCGCTTGGCGATCAAGCTTCACCCCGATCGGAATCCGGATGATCCGGAGGCGGCCGAGAAGTTCGCCAGAGTGAGTGACGCGTATGCGCGGCTGTCATCACGTCAGCCAACACCTGAGGTGACTGGGACGAACCCGACGCATGTCTCGGGACCAAGCCCGTGGGTCTGGGCAGCGCTCATCGTGATCGCCGCTGCGCTGACCTATATGATGATGAAATAGGGTACCGTTCGCGGCCATGACCAAGCCGCAAGAACGACCCGAAGGAGTCCACCCCGATGCGCGTTGGGAGGACACGCCCGGATGGGAGTGGGTGCACGGTGAACTCGACGACGACGGTCAACGCCACGGTCCGTACATGGAGTGGCATCGCGACGGTTGGCTGCACGGCAAGTGCACGTACGTGCATGGGAAGATCGACGGGCCGAACGAGAACTTTCATCCGGATGGGAAGACCGCGTCGATCGCGCACTACCAGATGGGCGCAAAGCTCGACCTCGAAGTCTTTCGCGCGGAGTGCGAATCACCGGAGCCTTGGCCGGACTGCGGAGACACGGTGTGGAAGATCCTCGAACGAGCGTCGGAGGATGGATCGTGTGCGATCACGTTCGTGTACTTCGACCGCGAGGGCAACGTGGTCGCGCCCGATGGTTCCGCGTTGCCTCCGTGGCCGGACGCGGTTCCGAAAACGGGTCGCTGGTTTCCGCAGCACAACTTCTGGGTCGACGGCGCAACGCTGCGAGGAACGGCCAAGCAGGTGGGCACTTGGACGTGGTGGACGCGTGAGGGCGTGGTGACCCGTGTCGAGGAACGGCGCGACGACGGCTCGCTGATCTCCATGCACAAGTACGACGGGGATCGGCTCGATGAGAAAGCGCTCTACAACGAAAACGAAGTTCGACTGGACCAGTGGAGCTATCGTGACGACGGCTCGCTCTTTGTGCGTCGCAAGAAGAACGAAGCGGGCAAGCCAACCCTTGAGGCCTGGTACCAAAAGGACGGCTCGATCAAAGAGCAGATGGAAACCGAGTGGGACGGCGATGCAATCGTCATGCGGAAGCAGCTCGGCAAGGGCGGGATCCTGCTCATGGAAGCCAAGCGAGATGGGGATCGCTTGCGGTGTGAGTTGTTCGACTCGGATGGCAAGGTCAGCGCCAAGGGCGGCTTCGAGCTTCAAGACGGCGACTACTATCTTGTCGGTTCGTGGACGTTCCTCGACGGTGAAGAAGAACTACAGATTGAGGTGCCCGAACCGGTCGAAGCTTCGGTCAACGCAGAACGACTGCCTTGGGCTCTGAACGCGCTGGTGTTTGATGTGTTGGAGCCGAAGATGGGGGACGCTCCGCAACTGGCGGGTGCGGCAGATCTGGATTGGGCGAAGTTTGAAGGCGCGTATTGCGACGACGTCGGCGATTTCTACCGCTACCTGCGTGGTTTGGTGTCGACCAATGCTCGAGTTCGTCGTTACGCAGCGGGCAGCATCTACTCCGAAGCGCTGCACCAAGGCACGGTCTACGAATGCACGGCTCGCGTGATGCCGTTCGTGATCGATCTGCTGGATCATCCCGACGCGGATGTCCCGAGTCTCTTGGAAATGATCCACGACTTTGCCTCGAACGCGGCGCCGTGGGCACAGCAAGCTCGGGAGCATCGTGCGGAGCAGGAAGCGAACGCACCGCCTCCCGGAGTGCAGGCGCCCGACGATGACGAAGAGGACTGGACCCTGGGAGTCCTTGGAACCGTCGATGCGGTGGGTGCCGGATGGTCCAAGCTGTGGGCGTTGATGAGTTCGGGGGATGAGGAGACGCGTCGGACCGTGCTCTCACTCGCCGCGCTTCCCGAACCGACGGACGAGATTCGAGGGGCGCTCAAAGAGTTGGCGAGCAGCACGGACGAGTCACCGCAGATGCGCGCCGTGGCGGTTGAAGCGATCTCCAACATGCGTGGCGCGACACCGGAAGAGCTTGTGGCCTACTTCGGGGATGCGTCACCGCTCGTCCAAGCGACCGCTGCGATTCAAGCCGGGCTGACCTTCGGGCCGAGTTGTTCGGATGAGGTGATCGATGCTCTGGTGCTCGCGCTGGAGAAGCGCGAAGCGATCGCGAGCGATTACCACGAGCTTCCTTTCGTGGACATCCACTACCTCGCGCGCTTGGCGTTGGCGGTGGGATCGATCGGTTCCGAGGGTAGCGAGAAAGCGCGTTCGATGACGGTGCCCTTGTGCGAACGAATCGAAGACGTGGATGGTGCGAGCGCACCGATTTTCGGACGGGGGTTGCTCGCGTTGAATTTGGGACGTGGCGAACGTCCATTTGGGAAGGACTTCGTGCGCGTCCTGGAAACCCTGGCGAAGAGCAAGAGCTTCAATACGTTCAACGTGAACGCGTCGGAGGTTCTTTCCGCGTGGAACCTGCCTGGGTTCAAGCTGGCAGAGTTTGTGGAGCATCTCAAAGAACAACCCGATCCTGAGGCAGCACTGCACGAACACATGCACGGCGAGTAGCGTTTTTCGCTACGCTAGCGATGTGCGCGTCTTGTTGCTCATCATCTGCCTGCTTAGTTGCGCGGGATCGGACCGCGCGCAGGTCTCTTCGCTTTGCGAGATCGGTGGTGAAGCTCCGCGCACTATCCAAGACGTCGTCGATCGGATTCAGATGCTCGACGACGCGATCGAAGAACCGGTCACGCTCGAGTGCTTTGTTGCATCGCTACCCCGACCACTCGACTTGGTCGCTTCCTACAGCACCTTCTCCGCGCAGCCTTCACCCGACCGTGCGCATCCGCGGGTGTTCCTCTTCACCGACGAAGGATTCATCTTGAGCATTGTGCTTGGTGGTGACGGTGCTCATCTGCTGGAGATGTCCGAGTTCACCAGTACGACGCGGAGCATCAAAGGCGAGATTCCGTTTCCGATCGAAGCGCCGATCACCAACGACGCTCCCTACGAAGAAATTCTCTTCGACGAAAGCATGACTGGATGCGCGTTCTGCCACGGAGGTGAAGTCGAAGTCGACGGTCGGCCGGGTGCGTACGAATCAGACGCAATCCGGCCCACGTTTCGCGAGATCATCAGCCTTGAGTCGATGGAGCGCACACACGCGAGTTGCGACGACGAAGTCGATCCACTCGGCTGCATCTTGCTGCACGCACTTCTCGACTTTGGAGAAGTGCGAGAGACCGAGTTCAACGAAGAGATTCGGACGTTTCTTTAGTCGCACTCGCCCAGCGACAGTACACTCACACCTGCCGCTGCTGCACGACATGCGTTCGAGTACGTCGCTCCGTCACAACCACACACGGGGTCGTACTCGGCCGTACAGATTCCACCGCCGATACGACGACACTCACCCGGAGCATCCGCCCATCCACAGGTCTCGCCGATGTCGTGGTGGCAGTACTCGCCCACGGCACACGAGTACGAGTTGCCGAGTCCGCCGCAGAAGTCGCCAGGCATCGGGCACGTGCCTTGGCTTGCCACCGAAACACCTGCTTGCTCTGCGCGACAGGCGTTGTGGTACGTGCGTCCGTCACAACCGCACACGGGCAAGCGATCGAAGCTGCACGTTTCGGGTCGCGGCTGGCACATTCCACCACGATCGGTGGCACCGCACTCGCCGGCATCGAACACGCAGATCTCGTTCGGTCCACAGGGCAACGCACCGCGCGTTCCACAGACCTGACCTTCGGTATCGATTTCGTACTCCGGCAACACGTTGAAGAACGAAATGCTGCCGCGGTCGTAGCGTGCGAGGTCGGCAACGTGCAGCGTCCACGTTCCCACCACGCTGTTTGCACCCAAGTCGATCACACCGGTGTACGCAAAGTCATCTTCGGAACCACCTTCGCGGTTCGACAGGAGATGACGGCTTCCGTCCGGGGCCTCGACGGTGATCACGAGGTCACCACGCCAGGTATGGCGCACGTTGGCGAACACGCGCGCACGTGTGGACGACGCGGGACGAAGAACCTGCACGTTGGCTGTCGCGCCATCCGCGTCGGCATCTGGGATCGCGACGTCGTGGTTGCAAACACCTTCGCTGGCGAAGGGCGCCCATCCACGACGCTCACAATCGTTGTTGAACGTTTGCCCGGTGCACGCACACACCGGATCGATCACCGCGGGGCAATGATGTGCGCCGGGGCGAACACAGGTTCCGTCCGCTTCCGGACGCGCGTCCACGCCGCATGCGGGACCACCACTCTCGGGGTAGTCGCAAACCAGTCCATCGCCACAAACGATGGTGCTTCCGCAGGGCTCGCCTTCGCCGGCAATGCAGGCCAGTTCGGTGCAGAGCCAACGACCGCCTGAACACTGGCAGTTGTTGCACCCGTCGGTGGTGGTTTCGCCTTCGATGCAGGTCGGCGGTTCATCGCGCGGCTGGCACACACTGAAGCAGGGATGACGCACGCAGGTGACGGAGACGCATTCGTTGCCGTCGCCGCAGTCCTCGTCGTCGAGGCAACCCGCGCCCTGAACATCGATGCGATCGACCGCGAAGCCCCAGTCCACGATGGAGTAGTCGCTGACAAGAACAACTTCGACGTCGCCGGTCTCGTAGGGACCCGCAAGCAGGTTGGTGTGTGCGCCGGTGATGCGGTCCAACACTTCGCCGGTGGTGTGGTTGCGTACTTCGACAAAGTCGTAGCCGCTTTCCACGTTGATGCGCGCAAAGTGAATGCGCGTTTGCGTGGCGGCGCCGGTCCACGGCATCAGCTCGTACACGTCGTTGGCGTTGTTGGTGTACGGATGGTCCGACTCAATGTTCACAGCGACGTCGGCCCAGGGCGCAGGTTCGGCGCGTTCGTCCAGCGTCAGTTCAAGACGCCAGTTGCGCAGGGTGCCCGTATCGAGTCGCGCGTGGTCGCTGACGTGCAGCGTCCACAACCCCGTGGCGAGTTCACCGGCGAAATCGTTCAGACGCTCGTTGAGGTTGAGGTCGTCAGCCGAACGCCCCTCGCGGTCGTGCAGCACCACTTCGGTGCCCGCCGGCGAAGTCAGAGTGACGCGCAAATCGCCTCGGTAGGTGTGTTCGATCGCAGCCGAGATCACGACTTCGCCCACTTCCACGTTGGGCTCGATCACTTCGAGGCTGCGCTCGATGCCGTTCGGATCTGCGTCCGGAATCGGCGTGGCTTCAAAATCGTAGAAGCGTGTTTGGTGAATGCAGCGACCCACGGTCGGACAGGGCGGACCTTCTGGAATGCACACGGGCAGGTCGCAGAGTTCGCCCAGATCGCAGTCGCGATCCGACTCACACGACGCACCGACAACAGCATCGGTCTTCGCCGAAGCTTCGGGTCGCGTCACGTCGATCACCGGCTTCGCAGCGCAGGCCGCCAAGCCAAAAAGAATAAGCCAAGAAACACGTATCACGGGCGTGGGCCTACGCCACTCGATCAACTGCGCAAGTCGACCTGGTGTGCAATCCGCGGACGGCTCTCAACGCTAAGGATTCAAAAGCACTGCGGCATCGCGCGCTGGGTTGCGGCGTACGTTTCGCGACAGCTCTGTTCGAGCGAGGTTAGCAACTCGTTGAGCGGACCGGGCATGCTCTGGAGTCGGCGAACGGATTCGGCGAGCTGACGGTCGGCGTTGCGTTGCGCGTCACGTTGTTGCGAGCACGTTTGCGGGAAGCATTGACACATGCGTTCCGCCATCGCGTGGCACTGTCGTCGAGCGTGGCGCACTCGCTGCGCTGCGGATCCACCCATCGCACTCGTGACTGGCGCTGCGACCATCGGTGCGTCCATCGTCGGTGGCTTCATCTTGGTTGGTGCGGGTGCGGCGGGAGCAGCTTCGTGATCGACCACACGCTGCGTCGGAAGCATCACCGTGGCCGGTGGAGAGGGATTCGCGACTCGCACAGGTGCGACTGGAGGTGGGGTGGGCGCGGCTCGCGGTGCGGCTGCCATGAAATACACGAACACACCCGCGGCCACTCCACACATGAGCGCCAACGCCAGGATCACCATCAACTGGCCTCGTGGCATGGGCGCAGCGTAGCGCATTGCAAATGCCGCAGGGATTGCCGATCGTCACCCATGCTTCGGATCTCGCTCGCGCTCATGGTGTTGCTGGTTGCCTGTGGAGACGACGACGGTGTTGACCCGCCGCCGGACGGAGGTCCCTCGCGCTGTATGGTTGCCGCCGACTGTTCGGACGGACTCTTCTGCAACGGTGCGGAGGTCTGCGACCCCACAAACGCAGCCGCGGATGCACGAGGATGCGTGGCCTCGACCGATCCCTGCATTGGCGACACCACCTGCAGCGAGTCCGAGGCGCGTTGCATCACGAACTGTGATCGGACCGACGACGCAGACGCGGATGGCAGCATCTCGATCGATTGCGGTGGCGACGATTGCAACGACGCCGATCCGAACACCTATCCCGGAAACACGGAAGTGTGCGACGACGGACACGACGAAGACTGTGATCCCACGACGGTTGGCCCCGACAGCGACGGTGATGGCTACCAGCAAGCGGGGTGTTGCAACGGTGCTGTATGTGGGCGGGACTGTGGCGACGAGAGCAGCGCGATCAGTCCGGAGGGCATTGAGGTGTGCAACGGCTTCGATGACGACTGCGACAGCACGTTCGACGAAGGTGTGGAGCGAGTTCACTTTCGCGACGTCGACGGTGACGGTTTTGGCGACAACGCGTCGAGCACGATGCGCGCATGCATTGAAGATCCGCTGTGGACTCAGACCGGTGACGATTGTGACGATCGCGACCGAACGGTGTTCCCCGGAGCTCCACAGCTCTGCGACGGAATCGACAACGATTGCAACGGCAGCGACGACCCCGACACGGACAATGATCGTGACGGGCATCTGCGAACCGACGTGATGTGCGAAGGCGACGTGTTGCCGCTCGATGACTGCGATGACACCGACCCGTTGGTGTATGGAGGTGCGTTGGAGCGCTGCAACGGCGTGGATGACGACTGCGATGGCGTTCTCGACGAAGGAGCCAACGCGTGGTGCACGATGCGAGCTCGCGCGACGGGCGACACCGATGCTCTGGGCAGTTGCGGGATCAATGCCGGCATTGCGCGCTGTGTGGTGAGCGCTTGCGGCGAGTTGCGCGCAGATTGCGACGGGCTGCTCGGTAACGGTTGCGAGGTCGACTTGGGTACGGACAGCACCAACTGCGGACGCTGCGGCGTCGCCTGTGAATCCGGCATGTGTGATTCGGGGCTCTGCGTGCCGACCTTCGCTCCTTCGGAGACCTTCGTCAGTCTGGAGGCATCGGCGGAGGGCGTGTGTGGAATCACGTCCGAAGGTCACGCAGGATGCTGGGGTGAAACCGGGCTGCTGACTTCGCGCCGAGTTCGACTCTTGGACGATGCTGCTGGACCGATCGAGGATGTCATCGACGTTGCCAACGGCGACCGTTGCATTTGTGTGCTGCAAGCCAGCGGGCAAGTGAGTTGCGAAGGTGTTCTTTCCGGCGTCGAGGAAGAAAGCGTCGGCATGTGCGCGCTCTTTGGCGAGGGCGGCGGATTGATGCGCATGGCTCCCATTCCGGGTCTGGACGACGTCGTCGACATCACGCACGGGAGCGACCACGCCTGTGTGGTACGCGGTGCGAATCGAGAAGTCTGGTGCGTCGGCGAAGAGCGATTGCTCGGAACGAGCGATGGTGAAGCGAGCGATGTCCTTGTGCAGGTCGGTGTTCTGGGTGGTGGGGTTCTCGACCAGGTGACCCAAATCGACGCGGGTGATGTCTCGACCTGCGCAGTGCGCAACGGCACCGATGTGTTTTGTTGGGGAGAGAACTTTGGTGGAGTTCTCGGTCGCGGTGGCAGCGCGACTCCGACGGGAACGGGGCTCCTTGCAGCCCCCATTGCCACTGCGGTGGAATTCGATCGGGTCGAAGTCGGAGCTCGACACGGATGTGCGATTAACGCATCCAACGAGGTGTACTGCTGGGGATTGGAAGAGGCTTACAACGGCAGTGGCTTCACTGCGTCGAGTCCAACCCGAATCCCGGGGAGCTGGAGCGACATGGCCGCGGCGTCAGCGAGCGACCGTCCGGGACATACGTGTCTCGTGAACGCGGTGACCGAACAGGTGGAGTGTCGCGGTGCCACGAACGACGAGTTTGGTGCCTCGGCTGTCGGCGCACCGAACCCGACGAGTAGCAGTGTCATGGTGCGGTACGCCGGCAACTTCTACGCCGATGTAGTTGCTGCGGAGGGAGACATCGTCACGGCGCCGACGGCGATCACGGCTGGCGACTTCCACTCATGTGTCCTCGTCGATGGGTGGCCGCACTGTTGGGGCGCGGGCTTGCAACTGGGATCCGCAAATCGCGAGCTTCGTCTTTGGCTTGCAGTGCCCATCCCACTGCCTGATCCGGCAGTGCAGCTCACGGCCTCGGGGACCGGCTTGTGCGCACGAACATCGACCGGCGAAGTCGCGTGTTGGGGCGATAACCCTGGTGAACGCATCGTGCGTCCGGGTGCGATTCCCGATCGGGACGAGGCACATGCAGCAACTCGTGTGGAAGGAATCGCAGGCGCACGTCACGTCGTGTTGGGTGCGAGCGCAGCCTGCGCACTTCTGACTGACGGTAACGTCACGTGTTGGGGCGAGACCGGGCGAAACGCGGAAACGTTCGACGCAGGCATCGTACCTGCGACGGATGGTGGACCTGCGCTGGTCACCATCGATGACGTGACTCAGCTGGACATGAATGGATTCCATGCGTGTGCGCTTCGGCGCGACGGCAGCGTGTGGTGCTGGGGTGAGAGCATCGCAGGCGCCACGGGGTTCATCGGTACCGACGACACGTGCGACTTGCCGCCCTGCCAACCGACGCCGAGAGAGGTGATGGGGATCGACGGAGAGGTTGTGGAGCTGGCGACGGGCGGATTCGCGAACGTCGGCATTCCAGGGTTCACCTGTGCTCGACTCGCCGACGGCGGGGTGAGTTGTTGGGGGAGCAACGTGTCAGGGGCGTTAGGTCAGGGCACCCTGGGCGACCCCGCGGATCCCACAGCTGGTGATCCCGTGACACCCATGCGCGTCCCCGGCATCGATGATGCGATCAAGATTCGTGCTGCAGGACCGGGTGTGTGTGTGCTGCGAAGCAGTGGTTCGATGGCGTGTTGGGGTGGCGATGTCGGCGGCACGCTCGGAACCCGTGCGCTGATGTCTTGCGGGGCGTTCGACTGCTCCCCGAACCCTGTTGAGGTGCAGGCTGTGCGGGACGTGGTCGACTTCTCCATGGCGCTCACACGCACCTGTGCGACCACCAGTGACGGTCGTGTTTGGTGCTACGGCGGCGAGGGGTTCGCGGAGGCTCTTCCCGATACCGGCCCGATTCCGAGAGCCCCCGTGAGCGGCATCGCGTTCCCTTCCGAGTTGTCGGCTGCGCTCGATGGCCATTGTGCTGTGGTCGCTGGAGACGTGTTGTGCTGGGGCGACGCTGGGCGTTCGACTGTGGCGCAAGGACGTGAGTTCGACGCGGTGATCGACCCAACGGCGATCGTCGGAATGTAGCCTCAAGTTTGCCCAAGTAGCGTCCGAACAAGGGGGCGTGGGCCTCTCCAGTGGACGCTACAAACGACCGGACGCGAAGCTCGTCGAAGCCGATATGGTCGCACTCCTCGCGGACGCGATTGGCGAACGACGTGCGCGCGCGCTCATCACGCGCACCGTTCGGCTTCTCGACCTGAGCTACCCACTGACGCGTGCTCAAGGTTTGCGAGTGCTCGAAGCGTTGACGATCCACCAGGATCTCGTCGGCGTCACCGCCCGCTTTGCGATGATGCGCTTTCATCTCGACGGCGAATCCGAGCACCCTATCGACAGCGTTGGCTGAGTTCGCTCCATTGCGAGTCGCTCAAGGGCGAGAGCAGGTATGCGGCAATCGAAACCTCGTCAGCGGGTGCGCGTCGGGTCTCACATGCGGCCAATGAAACACTGCGTGTGACTCGGTCTGGACCACGCACCACGTACTGCTGGTGTTCGGTGCGAGTGGTTGGCGGTGTAAGCGAGCGCTCCCGGTAACCGCGTTCCACGAAGTCAGCGTTGCTTTGGTTGGCGGCGTACCACTCGCGCCAATGGGTTTGGATCGCCGCGAGTTGTGCACCGTGCACATCGTGCCCGCGTCGGTAGTTCGGTGTGAGGTGGTTCGTCAGAAGTTCAAGAGCGTCGATCATCGGTCGGGCGTTTTGACCGCGGTCACCCATTCGTTCGACAAGCCAGGGCACCGCGTCCAACACGTGCAGCCGTCCCATCAACGCTGCGAGATGCGGCGTGCGCGCGTCGGTCGTGCGTCGAAGAACACTGACCAGACGTTGGATCTGCAACGCATCAAGCCGCGATGCATACTGAGGATCCGCTGCGAGTCGTTGAGCCGCTGGGGCCGCAAGCGCGACGTCGGGCGATGTCGCGAGCCGAAAAAGCTGGCGCACGCGTCGGTCACGATCTCGCTGTCCGAGATATGAACGCGCAGCGCCGACCAAACGGCGCCCGGTTCGTCCGCGTAGTGATCGCAACGAGCACGGACCCAGTGGTTGATGCTGCGCGTTGAGCACCACGAGGTACCGCTGATTGGGACTCGGGATGTCGGTCATGCTCATCGGGAAGTCCACGTGGGCGGCGCGAGTGCCTTTCAACGTCTCCTCGATGCGAAGCCGTACTGTCGCGCCGGTTTGCCCCGGTGAGGTGGCGACGACGACGCGAGCTGCGTCATCCAGATCGTCAAAGAGTGAGCGAGGCATGCAGTCGGCGAGTGCAGGACGCGCTGCACTCATCGCCGCAATACAGATCAAAATTCTCAGGGGCACGTTGAGCTGATCAAGAGCACTTTTGCCACGCTCACGTGCCCAGGACGAATCGGAGGCACCGGAGCGGCGAGGAAGACCTCACTCGAGGTCGCGATCGTGACGGGGCCGGGCGGGACGTTCACGTAGTAGTGGAGCTCGGTGTCGGAGTCGCCGTTGGCCATGGACTCTTCCACGATGTCTTCATCGTCAGGGAACACCATCGAGGCGTAGTCCGTGATGTCGGATCCAGGACAGTCGCGTTCGTTGTGCGGCGATTCGAGTACGACGATTCCTCGTCCTTCCATGAGCTCTCCAGTCATGCCTTCCAGCGCGGTTCGCTCTGCGTTGGTCATGAAGTACGGCAGATCAAACCCAGCCAAAGAGTCGTAGGGCACGAGGGTTGGCGACGCGTCGACACCGGAGAAGAGCAGAACTGCCGTGGTGGGTGGCGGGCCAAAGCCTTGGATTGTGTAGAAGTCGCCGACACCTGTCGCAACCGGTGAGGAGGGCAGGTCGACACTGACTTCGGCGGCCGGAATGCCGGCGGCGCTGTCGAGCCAGAATCCGTTGACGCTGAAGCTGAACCACGTCTGCAACACGTCGCCCATGCAGACGCCCGCGGTGCACGTCGCACACGGGTTGTCGCAACGCCCGCAGTGCGCCGTGCTCGAGGACGAGTCGACTTCGCATCCGTCGCTGGGGTCGCCGTTGCAATCGAGTGCGCCACCGAGGCACGACGCGACCGTGCAGGATCCTGCGGCACACGTGGCGATCGCACCGGGCAGCGCACAGCGGGCTCCGTCGTCAACCGTGGCACCGCAACTTTGCGAAACACCATCGCAGATCTCGACAGCACCAGGATGAATCAGAGCGTTCGTGTCGTCGCAGTCGCCGCCTTGCGTGGCAAAGGTTCCCGTGGGTGCGCACTGCATCGTGGGAAGTCCCGAGCCGTATCCGTCCCCGTCGAGGTCGACGTAGAGTTCGAGATCGACGACGTCTTCATCCACCGTTCCGTCGCAGTCGTTGTCGCGTCCGTCGCACAACTCCGCAGCTCCCGGAAGGCTGTCCCGATCGGCGTCATCGCAGTCCATTCCGCCGCATGCGGAATCGGCGATTCCGTCTCCGTCATCGTCTTCCCAGTCGTTGATGCCCACAACGGCATCCAACAAGCCGTTGCAGTCGTCGTCGACGCCGTTGCATACCTCTTCTGCGGCGGGTTGAATCAACGCGTCTGCGTCGTTGCAGTCCGTTCCGATCAACGACCAATCACCTGGCGGTCGCGTGTCGCTGAACACCGTCACGCCGTTGGGATCGCCGTAACCGTCCATGTCGACATCGGGGAACCAGCGCACGCCGATCGTGGACTCGTCGGTGGCATCGTCGCAATCGTTGTCGATCGTGTCGGTGACCTCGATCTGAGCGGGATGACGCTGAGGTTCGGTGTCGTCACAGTCGCCGGCTTGCGTCGAGAAGCGAGCACTCCCCGCGCACGCCATCATCGTTCGTTCTGCGTTGCCCCATCCGTCGCCGTCGAGGTCTTCGAAACCCGCGAGGGAGACATCTTCATCCACGTCCGCATCGCAGTCGTTGTCGAGCCCATCGCACTGTTCGACGGAGAGCGGGTGGGAGGCGCGTCGAGTGTCGTCGCAGTCCGTTCCACAGTTGTCGCCGTTGCAACATGCAGCGCTGTCGAACCCGTCTCGGTCCAAATCGCGTCGGCCGTACGTGGTGGGATCGCAGTCTTCATCGAGGTCCATGTCGTCGCAGACTTCGGTGTTGCCCGGATGTCGATTGGGATTGGAGTCATCGCAATCATCGCCGCCGCACTCGACCGCGTCTGAACCATCGGCGTCGGCGTCGGTCACGCCATCACATCGGGTGACGCAACGCGATTCGGACTCCTCGCAGATTTGTCCGTCCAAGCACGAGGGTGCAGCGAGAACACACCCGAGCGCATTCGCAGACGCGTTCGTGGGGTCACACGTTTCGAGCCCGTTGCAGAAGAGTCCATCGCTGCACTGCGAGTCCTCTGTGCATACAACTGCGGCGTCGGGGTTGATCGTTCCGTCGTCGTCTCCGCATGCGAGTGCGACGACACACAAGCCAAGAATCCACCTCACGGCGGAAAGTGTAACCACGCGTACGCGTGCGGCCAGCTCAGCGTTCGATGCCGTGTTTCTCGATCCGTCGGTACAGGGCCTGGCGGCTCATGCCAAGAGCGCGAGCAGTGCGCTGAATGTTCCCCGAGTGTTCGCGCAACACACGCCGAATACGCGCGGGTTCGGCGCTGATGGAACTGGTGCCCCCCAATCCGAGGAGATCGAGCGAGAGCGTTTCGGACCCGCGTTTGCGTGCGAGGATTTTTGCTCGGGCAATTCGTGCGCGAAGTTCGCGGACGTTGCCGGGCCAGGATTGCTCTGCGAGCGCCATACCCACGGTCTCTGAAATCGCGTCACCCCAGAAGTGGCTCGCCAGCAAGGCGATGTCGTGCGGACGTCGACGCAGTGGTGGAACGCGCAGCGGATGGATCCCCAAGCGGTAGTAGAGTTCCTCCAGAAAGCGGCCTTCCTGAACTTCTGCGCGGAGGTCGACCGTTGTGGTTGCGACGATCGACGTGTCTAGGTTGTCGAGCCGTCCCAAAAGTCGGCTCTGAGTTTCGATGCCCATGGCTTCGATTCCCACGAGCATCATCGTTCCCGACTTCCCGTCCTCGGCTTGGGCAACCGGCAATCGCTCGTCGAAGAGCATCGCGGTCTGAAAGTCTTCGGGGACCTCCCGAAAGTCCATCTCGACCAAAGGGCGTTCGGGATGCCGTGCGAGGTGCACCGAATATCCCGTCAGTCGTTTGCCCACGCCGGACTCGCCGCTGATTAGAACCGGCGAATCGGTTTTGGAAATTGCAGCGACCTGAGCGTGCAGCAGGTTGATGGCGGCACTCGATCCCACGATGGGTCCGTACCCTCGGGCGCGAGCGAGTTGACCGCGCAAGAAGTCTCGTTCTCGTTCGAGGGTCTCGTAGCGCGATTTGGTTTCGTCCGTTTGGCGGCGCAGCGTGTCGAGTTCCGCGTTGGCGACGGGTTTGACCACGATCATGGCGCGGCCCTGCGGAAGCGCGTCTCTGTTCAGACGGACACGCAAGGTGTCCCCGCTTCGCGTCCGCACCTGTGTCAACCGCGAACGGTCACGGCTGTCCGGGACAGTGTCCGTCGAACTCGCGAACGTCGGGATGGACTGTCCGAACACGTCCGCTTCGGAGCGTCCGCGAAGCTCCGCCTCGGTGTAGCCCAGAAGCGTTTGAAGTGTCCGGTTGGCGATTTCGATGTGTCCCTCAGGATCCAGAATCACCAAGCCATCCAGGCTGTCCACGAGTGCGCGCTGCAGTCCGTCCAAGTGCATACACCAGCTCTAAGCGACGCGTCCGCCGGGTGTACAGAAAGTGACAAAGCGCTCGGCTCGGCATGGACGCTGTGCGGACACCCCCCTACGATTCGACCGTGCGTTTGCTGTCCGCGCTGAGTGCTTCTTTGCTGGCGATTCCGAGCGTTGCGTTCGGACAGTTGCCTGACCGTTCGTATGCTCCGGATCAGGAACTTCAGATCATCAGCCCGGTGATGGGCGAAGGATCGGATCACAACCAACCGAGCGTGGTGTCAGGGGCGTTACTGCTCGCCGGCAACGGGATTCACACCTTCTGGGACATTCGTGATCCGTTCAGTCCGGTTCAGATCAGCGAGATGGTCAGCCCGCACCATGACGGCGAAGCCGAATCGCATTCGATCACGTTCATGACGGACGGAACGCGGCGTTACGCGGGCACCATCTCGGGTCGAGGTGTCGACCTTTGGGATGTGACCGATCCGAGTGCACCGGAACTGCTGAGTGCTGTCGAGCTGGAAGGCATCGACTACGGCGACAACACCGAAGCGGTGTGGGGCGTGTCCTGGGAAGGTCGCTATCTCTTCGCGGGAGGAACCAACACCGGACTGCACGTCATCGACACCGCAGATCTTCGCAACCCGCGCGTGGTGACGCGTGTCCCTGCGAGTGACGTGGGTGGGGTCTCGGTCGGCACTGTGTACGCAGTGGGCAACTTGCTGATCTCCGGGACGCCCAAAGAGCGCGCTGGCCTCACGACCATCGACATCTCCAATCCCGAGATGCCGACGCTGCTGGACTTCGTCATCGAGGACACCAAGTCCTACATCGGTGCGTTCTACGGACCCTACGCGTACCTGCTCACACCGTTGCGCACCTACGACGTCACAACCGATCCGCGGAACATCCAGCTGGTCCACACGATGGAGACGCCCAACAGCGAGTACGTCAGCTTTGCCGATGACCACCTGTTCTTGGGGCGGATTCGACCCAACCCGGGTGTGATCAAGCACGACCTGCGCGATCCGCTCAATCCCACGCCGCTGGCGTACATCGAAGGCCGCCGTGACGACTTGTTGATGGGCGGTTTCACCGACGATCAGTTTTCGTTTCCGATCGGCAACCTGCTGGTGATCAGCGACGACGAGATCAACATCGGTTCGGTTCTTACGGTTCACGATGCGCGCCGTGACTCGATCGGTCCGCGAGTGCTCTACGTCAATCCGCCGGACGGTGCGCTCGACCAAGCACCGACGTCACGGATTGGCCTCTCGTTGAGCGACCACGTGGACTTGGCGAGTCTCTCGACCGAGTCGTTCGTGGTTCGCGAAGTCGGGGGGGATCCGATCGAAGGTCGCTGGGGAGTCAGCCACACCGTGTTGACCTTCTCGCCCAACGAGACCCTCGCCACCGACACGACGTACGAAGTTGTCTTGCCCGCCGGTGGAATCACGGACTTGGTCGGCAACCCAATCGCTGTCGAACACCGCTCGGTGTTCTCGACTGGCGACGCGTTGGTCGAGCTGCCGTGTTCGTTCACGACGCGCGCCGCTGAGATTGGACGTGAGCTGACCTATCGCGCTCCGGAGGGTGATGGCCTGACGTTTGGTTGGGACTTTGGCGATGGTGCGACGGCAGACGGTGCCGAGGTCACCCACGCGTTCGACGCAGCCGGACGTCACCCGATCACCCTGACTGTCGAAAGCGCCCAGGGTTCGCGAAGCTGTTCGTCCACGCAGATCGTGCACTATCCCGCGGCGGCTCCGTCCATCAGCGCCAGCACCATCGCGGTGTCTGACGGGCGCGTTTTCGTGGTCAATCCCGATGCAAACACCCTCGCCGGTTTCGACCTCGAGAGTGATTCAACCGATTTCGAAGTCGAGGTCGATGCACGCCCCAGCACCATCGCCGTGGGCGACGATGGTTCGATCTGGGTGGCGTGCCGAGACGCGGACACGCTCGTGCAGCTCGATTCGGAGGGCGTGCGGCTCAACACGATTTCGTTGCGTCACGGTGCAGCGCCGTATGGCGTGGTCGCGCGAGGAACCATGGTACTGGTCGCGCAAGAGTCCGGCGCGCTTACCCGAGTTCATGCGGAGACGGGTGAGGTTGTCGCAGAACGGCTCTTCCCGGGAGCGCTGCGCGGACTCGCTCTGGATGGCGCCGGTACCGAAGCATGGGTGACGCGCTTTATCTCCGGTGACGTCGGCGAGGTGTATCGCGTGAACGTTTCGACACTGGACGTGCTCGATACCATTGAACTCGCGCGCGATCCGGGACCCGACACCACGCGGTCCAGTCGCGGCGTACCGAACTACCTGAGCCAGATCGCGATCAGCCCCGACGGACGTCGCGTGTGGATTCCATCGAGCAAGAGCAATACAGAACGTGGGTTGGTGCTCGATGGGCAGCAGCCCAACCCCGACAACACCGTGCGCACGATCGTCTCCCAGATCGATCTCGCTTCGGGGGTGGAGCAGCTCGATGCTCGTGTGGACTTGGACAACCATGAGGGCGCATCCGCTGTCGCGTTCTCGACGCTTGGCGACTTGGCGTTTGTGACCACGCGCGGAACCAACAGGGTGGATGTGATCGACACGGTCAGTGGCATCGTCATCGCCGGGTTTTCAACGGGATTGGCGCCTGAAGGCGTGGTGCTCGAAGGCGATGTGCTCTTCGTTCAGGGCTTTCTCTCGCGCAGCGTGTCTCGCTTCGACGTGGGTGGGATTCTTCGTGGAACCGACCTCTCGCCTCGTGCTCTGGGAGACGTGATTACGGTCGCAAACGAACCGCTCGACGAAGTCGTCCTTCGCGGCAAACGCATCTTCTACAACGCGGATAGTCCGCAGATGAGTCGCGATGGCTACCTCAGCTGCGCGACGTGTCATCTCGACGGTGGGCACGACGGTCAAACCTGGGACTTCACCAACCGTGGCGAGGGGTTACGCAACACAACCGACCTTCGCGGACGAGCGGGGACAGGTCACGGGCCGGTGCACTGGACCGCGAACTTCGACGAGATCCAGGACTTCGAAAACGACATCCGGCTGCACTTTGGTGGAAGTGGATTTCTGACGGACGAAGACTTTGCGGCGAGTGAGGACCCGCTGGGCGAACCCAAAGCAGGTCGTAACGAAGCGCTGGATGCGCTTGCGGCGTACGTCACTTCGTTGCGCACAGTTCCGCGTAGTCCGCATCGAAACGCAGACGGGACCCTGACGGAACTCGCACTTCAAGGTCGCGCGTTGTTCGCGGAGTTGAACTGTCTTGATTGCCACAGCGGCGAAGCGTTCACTGACAGTGGCGAAGCTCTGCACGACGTGGGTACGATCCGAGACACATCCGGCATGCGTCTCGGTGAAGCGCTCACCGGAATCGACACGCCAACGCTGCGTGGAGTGTGGACAAGCGCGCCGTACTTCCACGATGGCAGTGCAGCGACGCTGCTAGAGGTCCTCACACATCCGGGGCATGGTGATGCGCAATCGCTGACCGAGGACGAACTGCTCGCGCTTGAAAGTTTCTTGCTCTCAATCGACGACGACGTCGCTGCGATTGAGCAAACACCACGCGGCGGCACAACCGGAGGCGCGTGCTCCGCAGCAGGTGACACGCCTGTCACCCTGTTCGCAGGACTCATCATTTTGTGGGTCACGCGTCGGCGCAGCAGTCGCAGTTGATTTCGCGCTCTGGGCCCCCATAGTGCGCGACACCGTGGACCGAAAAGTCTCGTTTGTGCTGCGACGTGCACGTGCCCGTGGACAACTCGTCCGCGAGGTGTTGCGCGCTCGTGGCGACGATGCCGCGGTGGATGTGGTCGCGCGCGCTGTGTTGGTCGGCACGGCGCTCGAACTCGAGACGATCGCGCGCGATCTCAAGATGAAACTCGGCAAGGTGCTGGGCGAAGAACTAGACGTTGTATTGCGTGAGGTTGAGCGCGCTGCGGCCCTTCGTCGCACGGCGGTCGACGCGCTTGAGCACGAAAGCTGATGAACAGCGTCGAATCGGGATAGTATCGAACCTTGCCGGCTCAAAAGTCCGCTGAACGCCTCGGTGACCTCGTCGCCGGGAAGTACCGCATCCAGCATGTGTTGGGCGAAGGCGGCATGGGTGTGGTCTACGCCGTCAAGAACGAGTGGACCGGTCGCGAAGTCGCGATGAAGGTGTTGCACCCGGAACTCAACGATCGCGACGACCTGATCAAACGGTTCTTCACCGAAGCTCAAACCGCATCAAGCCTGCAGCATCCCAACGTCGTCGACATTCTCGACATGGGTCAAGACACCGACGGTTCGTACTTCATGGTGCTCGAGCTGTTGAAGGGTGAGCCGCTGCTCAAGATGATGCGACGAGTCAAAGTGCTCTCACTGGGCGGCGCACTGAATCTTCTGCTGCCGGTGATGGACGCGCTTCAACGCGCGCACGATCTCAACATCGTTCACCGCGATCTTAAGCCGGATAACATCTTCCTCGCGATCGGACATGGCGGCGAAGTCATCCCCAAGCTTTTGGATTTCGGCGTGGCCAAAGTGCAGCGTGAGACGACCGTGACTCAGGTCGGAGACGTGTTCGGCACCGCGTACTACATGGCGCCCGAGCAGGCTGCGGGGATCTCGGACATCTCCGGAAAAGCCGACGTGTGGTCCATGGCGGTCATCCTTTTCGAGTGTCTGACCGGTGAGCTTCCGTACACGGGCCGCAATCCGCCAGAGATCATCGGCAAGATTCTGAAAGGAGAAGCGCCCAAGATCCGTGAGCTTCTACCGCTCCTGCCGCCTCACGCTGGCACCGCGATGGACATGGCGTTTGAACGCGATCCGGATGATCGCTGCAGCATGTCCGAGTTCGCTGCGAAGCTGCGCAATCCTGAGGGTCGGCTTTCGATGCCGATGCTCTACGACGTGGACGAGCAGCCGACGACGATTCGAGAGTCGCGGATGCCGCCGGAGCCCGCGGCGCCTCAAGTCGCGCTCCCACCTCTGGATCCGCCGTCCGAACCGCACGAGATCTTGGCCGCTCCAACTCCTGCGTTGTCGCCAATGTCTGGCGCCAGCGTCGAAGAAGAGATCACGCGCCCGGTCAAGAAGAAGAGCGAAGGTGGCGCCGCCAAGGTGTTCATGTTCTTCCTGGCGCTCGCGTTGTTGGGCGCTGCGGGCGCGATCATCTGGATGTCGTTCGATCCCGTCGAAGACCGATCCGTCGAAGTGATTGAGGGTGGGCTCGAGGTCGAAGTCGCCGACGAGTCGATGCAGGCCTCACCGCAGGAGTAGCTGGAGCAGCTCGCGCACCACGCTTGCGTCGTCGAACTCGATGCGCTGGTCTCCGACTTCCTGCACGGTTTCGTGCCCTTTGCCTGCGATGACCACGACGTCATTCGGTCCTGCTTCACGCAGTGCAAGTTCGATTGCTGCACGTCGGTCGAGTTCGACTCGCCACACCGCGTTCCCCTCTGCGCCTTGTTGAACGTCTGCGGCGATCGCTGCGGGGTTTTCGTTGCGTGGGTTGTCGCTGGTCAGAAACACCCGATCGGCCATGGCATCGGCGACTGCGCCCATTTGAGGGCGCTTGCCCTTGTCGCGTCGTCCTCCACAGCCAAACACCACGAGGACGTTGTCTTCGGCCAGCGCACGCGCGCTCGCGAGAGTCCCCCGCAGACCATCGGGTGTGTGCGCGTAGTCGACCACCACAAAGGGTTCGCGCGACACCACTTCAAAGCGGCCGCGCACACCACGAAACGATTCGATCCCGGGTCGGACCTTGGTGCGCGGGTATCCAGCAGCCTCCAGTGCAAGCAGCACACCCAGAGCGTTCTGTACGTGGACCTCTCCGAACACACCGAGTTGGTACGTGTCCCCGTCAAGATCAAAGCGAGTCCCGTTTCGATCGACGACGATATTGGTCGCTTCGAGGTCTCCGTTGTGGCCGAACGTCACCACGCGTGCGTGTTCCGGCACGACGGCACGAATCAACTCGCTTGAGGGATCATCCGCGTTGAGCACCACGGTTCCACCCGGCTGCACGTGGATGAACAACTGCGCTTTGGCTGCGAGATACGCTTCGGGTGACTCGTGCATGTCCAAGTGGTCGCGCGTGAGGTTGGTGAACACGGCGACATGCGGTGGCCAGCGCTGGGCCAGCCCTTGCGAGAGCGCTTTGGACGTCGTTTCCAGCGCCAGTGTGCGAACGCCCTTTGCAAGCGCGGTTTCGACACAACACAAGAACTCTGCGGTGGGCGTGTCGGCTTGGATCTTGGTGTCGTCGACCCAGGCACCCAGCGTGGTGAGTCGAGCAGGCACTTCGCCTGCCGCACGCAACGCCTGGTAGATCATCGAAACGCTCGTCGTCTTACCGTTGGTCCCGGTGACGGCGAGCGTTTGAAGTTGTCGATGAGCGCGCCCAAAGCGCGCGTTCAGATCCGTGTTCAACGGAACTCAGCCTTCGTAGGCGGGCTCCCACTCGATGCACTCACCGCTCGGGTCCCAGTTGATGCACTCGTCGGCAGGAGCCGCGGCGGACTCCCACTCGATGCACTCACCGCTCGGGTCCCAGTTGATGCACTCGTCGGCGGGTCCCCAAGCGATGCACTCACCACTCGGATCCCACTCGGTGCATCCGGGCGAGTCCGACTGGTAGGACTCTTGTGCCGGTTCCCACGCGATGCACTCGCCGCTGGGATCCCAATCGACGCACTCGTCGGCAGGAGCTGCGCGGGTTTCGACCGCGACCGTCGTGGTGCCTCCGGATGTGTCTTCGTGTTGTGCGGAGCCACCTCCGCCACATGCGCTCAGTGTGTTGCCCAGACTCATGGACATGGCGATGAGCATGAACTTGTGTCGATCGATCTTCATGTTGGATCCCCTCTAGCGGCGGGCGGAGGATAACCAATCCCAGGGTTAATGGAGTTAATGTTTGAGTCTTGGGAAGACTCGGTTGCCTGCACACCTCGGCACCGCCACAGGGGAAAAGGAAGAGGAATAGGAACGGGCAGTTTGGCAGTAAGGGGCGCTTCGCGGAGTCGCGTCGGGGCACCCGCCCGTTCCTCTTCCTTTTCCTCTTCCCTCGTGGCCGTCGGGAAAAACGCCTCTCTCGTGGCGGTCAGGAAAACGACATCGCTTGAGTCATCCCATCGAAGATCAGCTGAAGAACGCGCGCACTTCGTCTGCTCGATTGCGCACATCCGATCGCCCAAGCTCGATCAGGTCCGACGCATGATCGCCATCGAAGAGCACAAACGACAGCAAGTCGGCATCCACTTGCCCGCCGATACGCGTCATCCGCGAAACCAGTCGTCCGCGCCACCCGCGTCGTTCGAGTGCTTCGCCCTTGGCCCGTGCCATCGCACCGATGTCTGCACTCGGACGAAACACGAGCGTTTCGACTTTTCGATAGGGCGCACCCCGCTCGGCGGCCATGGCTTGATCAAAGCGTTCTCGCTCTGCGTCCGAAAGCGAGTCGTTGAGTACGTTCACCAAGCGATTGAATCGACGAAGCACATCCAAGTCATAGCGAATCGGATCGAGAAGCAGCGCGTCGAGCAACTTGCCTGCAAGAAAGATCAGACTCGGAGGCTCTTCGGGTCCCAACTGGGTCCTTGGCTCGGCGTGGTCTTGAAGAAGCGGAATCACAACGAGCTTGTCCACACCCATCCGCAACGCCGGAGCGATCGGCGTATTGAAGCGCAGACCGCCATCGGCATAAAACGCGTCGCCGATACGACGTGAAGGGAAGAGCAGCGGAACCGCGGCAGACGCGAGCACATGGTCCGCAGTGACAGGTTCAGCAACGTGCACGCGTCGGGGATCGCGTGAGGCGGGGTAGCTTTCGCCCGGCGCAAGATGCGTGAAGATCGTCGTGCGGCCGCTCGCCACGTGCAGTGCGGTGACCACAAGCGCGCGAATCAGACCCCCGCTGACATTTTGATGGAGGCGATCCCAAGGCACGCCTTCTTCCACGATGGATTCGAGCTCTTGCGGGTCGAGAAAGCCCCGTCCCAGATGATCGCGTCGTGCACGCCCAAGCCAACCCAGCACATCCGGACGGAGGTGGCGGTTGAGCGAGAGCGAGGTCCACTTTGCCACGAGCCCGTCGACTTCGTGGCCCTGAGCATCGGCGTGCGCAGCCAACCACGCTGCGTTGATCGCGCCGACACTGGTTCCGCAGATCACATCGAACAGCGTTTGTGGGCAATCCGGGCCGAGCACGTCGACAATGCCCGCAAGTACGCCCGCTTCGTAGGCGCCGCGTGCACCACCACCGCCGAGCACGATTCCGGTACTCATGGATCAGTCGTTGATGGTGAGAGTGACTTCGGTGTTCGGCGGAACGCGTTCGCCCGCAGCAGGCTCGATCGAGAGCACCACAAAGTCGGGTCGACTTTCGTCGTAGCGGCGTCGAATACGCGTCGTAAGACCCAGCTGCGTAAGCTGTTCTCGAACCCGCCGATAGTTCGTTCCCACCACGTCAGGAATCTCCACACCTGCAGGTGTGGCGACGATGTTGATCGCGGCACCGGAGTCCACTTCCGAACCCGTTGCCGGATCCAGCGAGGTCACCGTCCCCGGTTCGCCCTCGCCACCTTCGGTCACGTTGCCGACGACGAGCCCCAACGACTCGAGACGAGCGCGTGCGTCCGCCAAGGTTTGCCCCGCAAGTGCGGGCACGGTGACCTTTGGCATCCCGGTGCTGATGACTACGTTGACGGCGGTGTCGCCGGGGATCTCACTTCCGGCCAAAGGCTCCTGCGAAGACACGCGTCCCGCCGGGTGATCGGAACTCGGCTCCTCGGCGCGAACCACCATGCGCAGTCCGCGACTCACGATGAGTTCACGCGCGGTTTCCTGCTCGAGCCCGATGACGGAGGGAACTTCGACACTTCCTTCGACCTCGCCTCCCGGCGCATCGAGCGCACGAAGTCCGTAGGTCGTCGCAACGCTCGTGATCATCGCTGCGAACACAGCGATGTAGATCGTTTTGGTTCGGTCGGGATCACTCATCGATCACCTCGACGTCCAGTGGACTGGCCAACATTTGCAGCGGCTCTCGGCACCGCACGCAGAAGCTCGCATCGATATCGTTGACTCGCCCACAGCTCCTACACGTCCAAGGTTTGAGCGGTGCGCTGCAGTGCTTGCAGAAATGCGCATCCGCTGGGTTTGTACCACCACAATGAGGACATTCGTCTGGAACTACGTTCAGGGCTGCGTCGACTTCGTCGTAAAGCTCTTCGAGATCGACGTCGTCCATCGGAGCGCCAGGTTTTCGCTTCCCCATCACCGGCAGGGGGCCAGTCGATTTCCCGCCTGGTTCGTCCCACGCACCCTGGTCTGGAACATGCACGGAACCCGGTGAGGTGCTTTGTGCGGGCTCTTTCCACTTCGACGCGGGGGCCATCATCTTGGTGGCTTCGGTCGGTCGTGATGCACGCGCGACGGCTGCTTCGACGCTCATCTCGGGAAGCGGGAGATCCTCGGCGTCTGCTGTTCCGTATGCCTCGGTTTTGTCCGGCCCTGGCGTGAGCTTCACCGATGCTTCTGCCGCAGGCTCTGCAACAGGCTTCGGCTCTGCAACAGGCTTCGGTTCTGTGTCGCGTTTGGCCGGCAGGGCGCCGCACAACTCGGACAGCGCCACGGACACGGCTGCTCCTGCCACGCCCAACACTGCTGCCCAGACGATGGGCCACCCCATCAACGCCAGCGCACCGGTGCCCGCGATCGCACCCACGATCAGAAAACGAACACGCCACCCGCGCGTCACGCCCAGCGCGCCGACGGGGTAACCGACCAGAAATCCGACGAGGCTGGTCGCGCAGAAACCGTGGAAGAGATCGAGAACTGCCGGCATCGCGACGGGTGGATGATGTCATCACGGCCGCGTCTCTTTCGCAAGCGCGTTGCTGGGCCCGAGAGCGGCGCTATAGCGGTGTTCATGCGCTATCTGGTTTCGATTCTGGCGTTTGCAATGGCTTGTGGTGGCTCGCAGAGCGCCGACACCCTGCCTCCTCAAACAAGGCGTGCGCCGTACCAAGTCGCTTCGGGTGACCTCGAAGCCGCCATCGCAGGTGAGCATCGAACGGACGCGGAGCGTGCTCGAGACGTGTTCCGCAAGCCTTTGGAGACGCTTCAGCACTTTGGTGTGCAACCGAACATGACCGTGCTCGAGGTCTGGCCAGGCGGCGGTGGTTGGTACACCAAGATCCTGGCACCGTACCTACGCGACAACGGACGCTTGATCGCCGGCAACATGGATCCCGAAGACGAGACCTTTCGAGGCGGGTTCGCCCGCAGGTACCTCGCGATGCTCGATGGCGCCCCCGAAGTGTACGACCAGGTCGAGCGTCGTGTGCTTGCGCCGGGCAAGTTGCTCGAAGGCGTGCCGGACCAAAGCGTCGACTTCGTGTTGAGTCCGCGCAACACCCACAACTGGATCCGCAACGATGCGCCGACCGCTGACTACTTCAGCGCCGTGTTTCGGGTGCTTCGTCCTGGCGGCACCTTCGGTGTCGTTCAGCACCGAGCGCCCGAGGGTACGGAACACGGCGAGGACGGAACCATCGGGTATCTCACGGAGTCGCACGTGATCAGCCTTGCGGAAGCTGCAGGATTTGAATTGGCCGATCGTTCCGAACTTCACGCGAACGAAGCCGACACGCACGATCATCCCAACGGTGTGTGGTCGTTGCCGCCTGTGTTGCGTGGTGGCGACGAGAACCGCGAAGCGTTTGTGGCCATCGGCGAGAGCGATCGAATGACGCTTACGTTTCGTCGTCCTGCGGGGGAAGAGGCCGATGGGGAAGAGGCCGATGAGGACGGAGCGGTTCGCGAAACGTCACGTCGTGGTGCTGCGCGTTCGTTGAGTGCAGTCGAGGACGAAGAGGAAGAACTCGCGCGCTAAGCGCGGGAGCGCTTAGCTCTTCGGGATTGGCGAAGCGTTTTGGAACGACACCCGCGACTGCGTGTGATCCGCAAAGCGAGCCAGATGCTCCAGACCCTCGAGCGCCTTCTTCCCCTCGGGCACCATTCCCAAGTACGCGATGATCGGCGCAAGCATGCAGTCCGCCAGTGAGAACTCCATGCCCGCCAGCCAGTGATCTTCGTACAGCGCCTGGTCGAAGACCTCGAGTTGCGAACGGAGTTTGGGAAGCGTGGCAGCGATCTTTTCTTCGTCCGCACTGTCGGGTCGTGCGAGCCGAGGAATGACCAAGTTTCGAACGGCAGAGTCGTAGAGGTAGTCCCGAATCGCGCTCATCCATTGATTCATGCGCGCGCGGCCGATCGTGTTCGAGGGAACCAAGCTCGGACCTTGGAAGGTCTCGTCGACGTAACGCATGATCGCTGAGCTTTCGAAGATCTCGACGTCTCCGTGATGGAACGCAGGAATCTTACGAAATGGGTGGTGGTCCTCGACGTACTGCTCAGAGGCGAGGTCGATGTCGGTGACGAGCTCGTACTTCACGCCTTTCTCTTCGAGCGCCATGCGCACGGCCCAGACGTAGCTGCTTTGAGGAAAGCCGATCAGTTCGATGTCACTCACGAGAACCTCCGCGGCGAAGGCTATTCGATCGATGCGGGTAGTTCATCCCCTGTTCGGGGAGCCGACGATCATTCGTGATGGGGTTGGCCCATGATCCCGTGCAGAGCGTTGTGCCACCGGTCGAACGCGGCGTCCCAGCCCTCACCCGATGCACATGCTGCAACCGCCGCTTCACTCGAGGCGGTCAGCTCGGTCACCTGCTCGGTATCCGTGCTCTCTGCACCCGCTGCGTCCGAAAGCGACTTCAAGTTCTCAACCTCAGGGCACACAGCCTCAGCGCTTCGGTCGCCGTGCCAGTGGCCTGCAAAAGCTTCGTGAAACGCATGGAGTGCGGGAGGCATCTCACCGTGGTCATGGTGACCGTGCTCTCCATGCCCGTCGTGATCGTGCCCATCGTGATGATCATCATCGTGGGCATGCGAGTGATGCTCGTCGCCGTGATCGTGGCCGTGGGTGTGCTCGCCACCGCTCGTTTCTTCGGAGGAATCACCGTCCGAGGAGCCTCCGCAGGCCAGAGCGAATGCCAGCAACCCGATGTGCAACCAATGGTTCATGGCGCGAGTTCTACGCGACGTTCGTCGGGTAGGCTAGCGGCATGAAGCTGGCTGTACTTACGTCGGGCGGCGACGCCCCGGGAATGAACAGTGGGATTCGCGCAATCGCGAAGATTTGCGCAGGTCGCGGCATCGAGGTGGTGGGTGTTGAGCTGGGGTATGAGGGTTTGATCGATGGGTCGTTTCGCGATCTCACGGCAAGTACGGACGACGGGCTCACCCTTCGGTCCGAAGTCGAAGCGTGCAGTGGCTGGGGCGGCACGGTCCTCGGCTCGGCACGCTCGAATCGGTTCCGCACTGAAGGTGGCCGACAGCAAGCCGCCGACAATCTCAAAGCGGCAGGCGTTGAGGGACTCTTCGTGATCGGTGGCAACGGTTCGCTTTATGGCGCGATGCTCCTCGCCCAAGAACACGGCATCCCGGTGGTTGGCATGCCAGCGTCGATCGACAACGACATCGGATGCACCGGTTCGTGCATCGGTGTGGACACCGCGCTCAACACGATCATCGAAGCGTGCGACCGGATCTCGGACACCGCCAGTGCTCACCGGCGCGCGTTTGTGGTCGAGGTGATGGGCCGGGATTGCGGTTATCTCGCGATGGCGAGTGGAATCGCCGCGGGTGCGGATGCGGTGCTGATGCGGGAACAGGACCGTAGCGAAGACGAGATCATCGACGACGCCGAGCGTACGATTCGACGCGGTTTCGATCGCGGAAAGCTGCGCGTGTTGATCATCAAGTCCGAGGGTGTCTCGGTGCCCTGCACCAAGATGGTGCGCGAACTCAACGCGCGCATCGAAGGCGACCACGTCCGCGCAACGGTCTTGGGTCACGTCGTGCGCGGAGGAAGTCCAAGCTACGAAGACCGCCGGATGGCAAACCGGTTTGCGCTTCAGATGGTCGAAGCGATGACCAGTGGCAATACCGGTGTCATGGCGGCGTGGCGCCCCACCGTCGACGGTGGAATCAAAACCGTGGATCCCTCAATTCGGCTCTTCCCACTGGAGCAAATCGCCGAGGAAACCAAAGCCGTGCTCGAAGGCACAAGCCGCGTGATGCAGTGGCGTTTAGGGATGATGGCGAAAGTTGCAGGAGTGCTCGGCGTCTGATGCGTCTGCTGCTTGCGTTCGTGTTGCTTGCCTGCGCGTGTGGCCCCAACCGCCGCACCGTGCGCACGTGGATCGAACGCGACATGGAGTGCACCGACGTCGAGATCACGCACGTTACCTTTCACTACTTCGAAGCCGAGGGCTGCGAGGAGCGCTGGGTGTATCACTGTCCGGGACGCGAAACGTGCGAGCGCTCGACATCTGAACGCTCCAGTGGTGCCGAGACAGGCGGGGCGCTGGATCCTCCGGGCTGAGCGCGGTAAATCGCGGCTCGAGATGCGCGACCCCAACGTCCTGATCATTCCGACGCACCCAGGCGTGCAGTACCACTTCTGCCGTGTGGGTTTACCCACCCACTTCCTCGGTCATTGGGACCAGTTCCATTACTGGCGCCCCCAGCCGAGCAACGTCCACAACGTGTTGCCGACGTTTGAAGACGCGCACCTGGATTGGGGACCGCCGGACTACGCGCGATTACTCGACGACCCTCAAGTCGAGTTTCCCGATCGCTACGACTTGGCTTGGTTGATGTTCAACTGGCAGTACAAGCTCTTCCGCGATCGGCGGGACGACATTCCCAAACTCTATCGGGTGTGCAAGACCGCGGAACTCGAAATTCCCGAATGGGAAGACCTCTTGGCGCGCGACGACTTCTCGGTCGTGAGTTTCTATCCAAACACCGTTGCATCGCTCAAAGAGAAGTTCGGCGTCGACGTCCCTTACGTACCGCTGGGATTGGACCCAGACGAATACGAGACCAGTTCGTTTGAAGCGGGACACGTGCTTTCGATCATCCACTCGTACCGTGATCGTGGATGGCACTACTACCTCTACGAGAAAGCGATGGAGGGTTTGCCAACGCTGCACATCGACCATCTCGATCCAAACCAGGAGGTGTACGAGTACGCGGATCTCAAACGTGAGCTGCGTCGTGCGCGCCTCTACCTCCACGACGGCGAGCAGGAGTACACGATCACGCTGATCGAAGCGATGATGAGCGGCTTACCTCTCGTCAGTTTTCGTATTCCGGGTATTGATCGATACGTCGAGCACGGTGTGAACGGGTTTGTGGGCGAGACCGCGGCCCAGATCCGCGAAGCCTGTCAGCAACTGCTCAACGACGACGACCTCTGTACGCAGATGGGTCAGGCGAGTCGCGCAAAAGCGGAGCGCGAGTTTGCGGAGTCGCGCTGGCGAAGTCAGTGGAAGGAACTGATCGCTTCAGCGGTTCGTAGCTAGTCGCTGCAGCGGTTCGCTAGTCGCACTGCACCGTGGTTTGCCGGCGATCCACAAAACCATGCTGGGGGCGATTCACTTCGATGAAGTCGACCCGCACGCTTGCAACGTCGAGTACCGCGCCGTGCGGAACGTCTCCGATCACCATCTCGTCGTAGCCGGCGCTTTCGTGGATCTCGACGACACCACCCACGTTGGATGCGGTGTAGCGACAGTTGGCCCCGATCGACGCGTCGACAACCGCTCGACTGGTGGTGGGAGGCGGTTCGTACTTGGAGTTAAAGCTCTGAGCGACCACGAGGATCGCCAGGACAGCCAGCACAGCGACGAAGGAAATCCCCGCCACCCGAAACCACATGCTTCGGATGGTTCGCTTGTGCTGGCGATGGTCGAAGTTCACCCCTCCTCTGTACCACCACTGGTGCGGTCGGGCGGGACTTGGTCGTCGGGAAGTCGAGCGTGCTCAGGCAACTCACCGGAGAGTGCTTCGAGGAAGGCAACAATGTCGGCCACCTGGCCGTCTTCAAGGCGCCGCCCCAACTGAACGCGAGCCATGATGCGCACCGCTTCGCCCAGCTCTTCTTGCGAGCCGTCGTGGAAGTAGGGTCCAGTGAGCGCCACGTTGCGAAGTGTCGGCACCTTGAAGAAGTGGCGATCCGAGTCGGACTGGGTTTGGTTGTAGCGACCCTGGTCCGCCTCCGTCAGCTCTCCACCGCGCAGCGCGAAGTAGTCCTCCACGACACCCATCTTCTGGTACATCGTGCCGCCGACGTTCACGCCCATGTGGCAACTCGAGCATCCGACCTCTTTGAACAACGCGTAGCCGCGCTGCTGTTGGTCGTTGAGTGCCGACTCTTCTCCGTTGAGGTAGCGGTCGACCGGTGAAGGCGTCACGAGCGAACGCTCGTACTCGGCGATCGCGTCGGTGATGTTCTCCTTGGTGATCTCTCCGTTGTAGAGCGAACCAAAGCGCTCGACGTACCACTCGTCACCTTGGATTCGCTCGATCGCTTCGGCGAATGTCGTCCCCATCTCGAGTGGGTTCTCGACCGGACCGCCGGCTTGTTCTTGCAGATCGGCAGCGCGCCCATCCCAAAACTGACGGAAGTTGAAGCCGGCGTTGAGAACCGTCGGTGCGTTGATCGGACCTTGCTGCTCGTTGATGCCCGTCGACACCGCACGCGGCTCTGCACCGCCGTGATCGAGCGAGTGGCAGCTCGCACAGGACACCGTTCCGTCACCCGAAAGAATCGGATCGAAATAGAGGCGACGTCCGAGAACGACTTTGTCCATGTTGGTCTGAACCGCGGGAAGCGCCTGAATCGGCTCCTCGACCGGAGCTTCTTCGGCTTCGGCTTCCTCGGTTTGTTCCGCTTCTGCCGACTCCTCTTCGTTGCACTGACTGCAACCAATCGCGAGAACCAACAGCCAAGACCACTTGCGCATCCAGAAACCTCCAGGTGCATGTTATAGGAGCGCCCTTGCTGGGAGGCCAGAAGGTCGTTGCGGTCATGCCGGGCCTCAACGTGTCATCAACGCTCGAGCGCACGGTACGCGCGATCCCCGAGGGGGTGGTCGACGTGGTGCTTCTCGTCGACGACGGCAGCACGGATGACACCGTTGCTGTGGCGGAGCGGCTTGGGATCGCCTGCATCTCGCACTCGCGAAACTTGGGGTACGGCGCCGCTCAGAAAACGGGCTATCGGGCGACTCTGGAGATCGGCGGTGACGTCGCGGTGATGCTGCACCCCGACTATCAGTACAAGCCTGAGCTGGTTCCACCGATTGCATCGATGGCGGTGTATGGCGGGTACGACATCGTGCTGGCCGCACGGGTGTTGTTGGGTGCGGCTGTTGTCGGGGGCATGCCGCGGTGGAAGTACGCCGCGAACCGGTTTTTGACGCACACTGAAAACGCGCTGATCGGAGCGAACTTCAGCGAGTACCACACCGGTTATCGCGCCTACACGCGTCACGCATTGGAGACGCTGCCGCTCGCGAACAATCGAAACGACTTTGCGTTTGATAGCGAAGTGTTGGCGCAAGCGATCGGCATGGGGATCTCCGTGGGCGAGATCAGCTGTCCCGCGCACTACTGGGAAGGCATGCAAACCATCAGCTTCAAGACCGGTGTGCGCTACGGAATTGGGTGTCTGCAGGTCGCTGGCCGTTACGCCGCACAACGAATGGGTGTGCCGACCGGAATCATGGACGGCCCAACACTGGATGCGTGGACCGAGGGCGAGTGGGTGCTGCGGCCCCAGTGATTAATCGCGCTCTGCTCGACACGCTGATGGCGACAGGGGAGTTTGCTCAGACCAAACCCTGGCCGACTCAGGGCGCGACGAGTTGCATTCAACTTCTTTCAGCGGCGGAGTTGGAACTCGAGGCACGTCTGGAGGAAGACGACTTCTGTCCAAGTGAGATCGTTGGCCCTTCGTTTGTTGCGCACGTGGACTCGGCTGGTGGAGCGGCTGTGTTTGTCGATTTCCTTGGTGAGAATCTCGGTGACTTGGAGCTGCTTGGCAGCTTTTGGGACGCTCCGATCAACGCGCAGGTCTCGACCGCCGACGCGTACGCGGTCGCGCAGCTCGAGATCTACGACACGGAAGAGACGTGTTGGTTTATCGACCTGGTTGTCCTGAATGCAGTGACGGGACTGGACGTGGTGGGACTTGGGTCGCGTTTGGATTTCGCGACGACGACGAACGTTCCTGATTGGTCCGGCACGGTGCGTGAACTTGTCGGTGAGAAGCCCAGCGCATTCGTCGAGCGCCACTACACGCTCGGTGCGGGTTAGCGGTCGCCAACCCCAATCCCTAACGTCAGCGCGTAGTCCGGCATGCTCAACAGGTCGACGAACAACGCCGCCTGTACAAAGAGCTTCTTGTACACGTGCGCCCGCATTCCAGCGCGCGGACCCAGCGAAAAACGACGTCCGTTGAGTGAAAGCGAAGGCTCTGCCACATCGGCGATCGCCCGCACAACCGCACCGTGCAGCATCAGAAAGGGCGACACATCACGAAAGCGCTGACCAATGCCAAGCTGCAAGTACCAACGCGTCACGTGCAGTTGCGAGAGTCGCGCGTTGGGTCCGAGGGTCGGAAGCCGGATGCGTTCTGCGTTGCGAGGGACGCCGTAACCAACACCGGCATCAAAACGAAAGATGTTTGCAGCAGAGACGCTCAGTCCTGCTTGGACGCCGATCAACTCGACGTGCGAAAGCGAGAGCTGGTTGCCAGGCATCTGCAACGAGCTCTCGTTGTCACGGAACGTGACGTCGCCCCAACCAACCGTGCTGACTGCGGCAGACGCGTGAAGTGAGAGAGGCTCGGGCCAGCGAACTCGAGGACGACGTTCGTCTTCGTCCTGCATGGCTGAGGGATCGGCAAACGCGGTCCCGGCGAGCAACACGCTCGCGAGCATCGTCCCCACCACGAACCACGCACGCATCCCTCTCCACTATACGGACGCAGCGAGGCTTTGCCTCCTACCCTTGGCGAATTCGCTCGGCCAACTCGTCTGCACTCGCATCATCGCCATCTGCAACAATGCAGGAAATCCGAGCGATCTCGGCGAGTGCAGTCTTGGCATCGTCGCCAAATGCGTTTGGTTTGGCGCTGATGTAGGCCGCCGCGAGTTCGCGAAAGAGGTAGACGCGGTTTTCCGTGCTCGAGTCATCCATACCTGGAACATCTGGATCCTCGGGCCACTTTTCAACGTTTTTTGCGGGAATCACGCCTCGATTGCGGCTTGTCCCACCCGCAGTGACCGATGGAATGCGGTCTTGGCGTGGGGAGGCTATATGCTCCGCGCGCTTCTTGGATTTGCTTGGATTGAGCTGAATGAGCGACGAGAAAAAGACGAAGAAGAAGGCCGCGAAATCGGAGGCCGAGGAAACGAAGTCCGAATCGAAGGCGGATTCGGGCGAGGAAACGACGTCCGAATCGAAGGCCGAGAGTTCGGCTGAGACGAAGCCGGCGAAGAACGACTCCGACCGAAAGCGCAAAGTTCGCGGTCTGGTCACCGCTGCACTTGGGTTGATCGTCACCTTCTTGCTGATGTCGCACGTGGAGCAGATTCCGCACGGCGTCATCTTCGGCTTCATCTCGCTCGCGTTCGGCGTGTTTGGTCTCTTGGAGTATCTCGGACTGCTTCACGTCGAAGGCGAGGCGACCGAGCTTCGCAAAACCCCGTTGGGGCGACTTCCCGACGAGCCGGTATGGGCGCAGCCGCTCTATACCGTTCCAGTCGCGATCGCGATTCTCTTCATCGGCTCCGTCGCAGGTGGATACGAAACGCTGCCTTGGGTGATCGCAGCGAGCTTGTTCACGTTGTTCCCTTCTGCGGTTCAACGTCCTGGGCTTCTGGTCTTTGTCGTGGTCGGGTTTATCTACCTGCCCAAGCTCGGCACGTTCGGACTTTGGGATCCTTGGGAAACTCACTACGGCGAAGTTGCGCGAGAGATGGTGGCGCGCGACGACTACATCAGCCTGTGGTGGGCGCAGGAAAACTGGTTCTGGTCCAAGCCGATCCTGATCTTCTGGAGTGAGTCGCTCACGTTCAACGCGCTCCATCTCCCGGTGATGCCCGACGCGAACCCTGCGCATCCCGAATGGGCAGTTCGTCTGCCGGTCACCACCTTCAGCATCTGCGCCGTGATGGTGGTGTACGCCACCATTCGAAAGCTGTTTTCGCAGCGCGCGGGAGCAATCTCAGCGTTGGTCTTGGCGACCATGCCGCACTTCTTCTTCCTGTCGCACCAGGCGATTACCGACATGTACCTAGTGTCGAACCTGGTCATGGCGTTGTGCATGTTGATGCTGGCGTTTGCGACAGACCCCGCGGAGAAGGCGCGCACCTATCGCATCTTCGGTGGCCGTACGATCAGTTTCCAAACGATCGTGGTGGGCGGCCTGATGATGTTGATCCTGCCGCAGGCCCTGTACCTGATCAGCCTCAACGTCGAGTTCTTCCCGTCTGAAGGCTTCCGCATCTTGCCGGATACGTTCATGTACGGCTCGGCAGGAAACCCAGGTGGCATTGAAGCCGGTCAGGTTCCCGGCAACCCGCCGCATCGCGACATCACGCCGCACGTCGAAGCGTTGCAGCCTGCGCTTCAGGGTCTGTTTTGGATCCTCGGTCTCGTCGGCATCGTGTGGATGCTGCGTAAGGAGAAGCGAAGCCAGGCGCTTTTCATGACCGCGTTTTACGGCTTCTGCGCTCTCTCGTTCATGGGCAAGGGCATCCCAGGGTTTGCGCTTCCTGGATTGATCGCGCTGCTCTACTTGATCGCCTCACGCCGCTGGAACGTGCTCTTCGATGGACAGCTGCGGATTGCGCCCGGTGCGTTGATCGTGAGTTGCGTCGGCCTGCCTTGGTACATCGCGATGTACATCCGGCATGGACCGGGCTTTACCGATCGCTTGTTGGTGCATGACCACCTCAACCGTCTTGCGGCAGGTGTGCATGGCGATACCGGCTCGATTCAGTACTTCATCTGGCAGTTGGGCTACGCCACCTTCCCGTGGGTCGCACTGATTCCTGCTGCAGCGTTGGCGTGGGTTTGGCTCGATGAGCGGCGTGCGGCGCCCGGTTTGGGGGCGTACCGCACCAGTTACGCCAAGCACGACATCGACAATCGCAAACACACCCTGATGCTGATCGGGATTTGGTTCTTTGCCGCGTTCACGTTGTTCTCGGCGATGATCACCAAGTTTCACCACTACATCTTTCCTGCGGTTCCGCCGGCGGCGATCTTGGTGGGTTTGTTCGTGGATCGCTTGTGGGGCCACGACCCGCAGGGCGACGACAAAGTTCGACAGAAGACGCGTTGGGCCACGATCGCTGCGCTCGCTTCGCCCGTGTTCCTGGTTACTGGGATCGGCGGGTTCTGGGGAGACTTGCGTGGCCTCGTGCCGCGTTCCCTCAGCCCCGGTGCGGAGCGGCAAGACTGGGTGCTCGATCACGGAATGTCGCTCTGGCTTTGTTACCTGCTGATCTTTGTGGGTGCGACTTTGCTCGGTTGGGCGGCGTACTGGTTTTGGAGGCAGCGCACGCACCGGGACAAACTGGATGCGGATTCGAAGCGCACGGAGTTGTCCGTGGCCGTGGCCGTGGGTGCAGGTGCGGTGCTTGTGGCGTTTGTCGGTCGCGATCTCGCGTGGGTGACCAGCGCACGACCAGGTGGATACGAACGCCTGATCCATTTGTTTGTGTACAACTACGGTCGGCCTTGGCCGGACCTGTTTGACTACCGACCGATCCTGACCGGCTTTGCGATCGGTGCAGGTTTGCTCTTGGCGCTCGCTGCGTTGCGCTACACCCGAGCAGCAGCGTCGCGTGCGATGGTTGGACTCGCGATCATCTTTGCGGGCTGGACCCTGAACTTCTACATGGTCGACTTGGCGCCCCACTGGGGCATGCGTGAGCTCTTCAAGGCCTACTACGACAACCGCGAGGGTCCCGAGGAGCCCGTGATTGCGTGGCAGATGAACTGGAAGGGCGAGAACTTCTACACCGGTAACCGCGTGTTCGCGTTTGTGGATTTGGACAACGCCAAGATCCGCGAGTGGATGAGCAAGAACCGGGGCAGTACTGCGTTCTTCGTGATGGAACACAGCCGAGTCGGAAGCTTCCGCAACCTCGTACGAGGCCGCGACGTCGAGCACATCACCGACAAAGACGTGTGCAACAAGTTCGTCGTCCTTCGCGTCCGCAACCTCTAGAGAAGGCTGAATTCTGGCCGGTAAATTCTGGGGACGCGTTTACTCGTTCACCGGACCTGGTCCTAAATGGCGCCTTTTGCCGAAGCTTTTGTCAAAACACCCTGTTTTTGGTCCGGCGCGAATTCCGTGCTGACTCGAGGTGAGCGTTAGGCTGCGGCGTGCGCTTTGTGCTCGTTGCGGTGTTGGTCGTTGCCGCCACGCCTTTTGCGGCGTGGGGTTGGCACCAGGGACGGGGGACGACGGTTCACGGCGTACGCGTCGCGGGTCAACGACTCGCACCCACCGACGACCCTGAAGCAGCTCTTCGTGCACGCGCCGATGCTTGGCTCGATCGCGAAGTCGGCATTCGCTGGAACGACGTGGTGGTGCTTCGCACGCGTCGCCAACTCGGGGCGACGATCGATCTCGAGTCACTAAGCCGCGAAGTCCAGTCCATCGGTCGTTCGGGCAACGTGTTCGACGATCTCCCGGCCTGGTGGAACGCACGTCGCGGGGACTACGACTACGCTTGGCCCATCCACGTCGACGTCCCGATGGCGATGTTCGATGAACTGAGCCGACGCGTTGACCGCGAACCCATCGCGGCACGTTTTGGTCGTGACGGTCGGGTGCTCGAAGCTGCGCAACGCGGAGCCACGCTGGATGTCGACGCGTCTCGCGAAACGATCGCCCAAGCGGTACGCGATGAAGAGCTCATGGTCGAACTGGTGGTTCGCGAGGAAGAACCCCCCGCGCCTGAACCACCCCCTCCACGTGAACTTGTTGTGCTGGGATCGTGGTCGACGCGTGTCTCGGGTTCCCGCAATCGACTTCACAACGTGGAGGTTGCGACCGAGAGCGTAAACGGCGCCGTGATTCCCGCCGGCGGACGACTGTCGTTCAACGAACGGGTCGGCGAGCGCTCGCGCGGAGCGGGCTATCGCGTGGCACCGGTGATCGTGAGTGGTGAGATGGTCGACGGCATTGGTGGAGGCACCTGCCAAGTCGCCAGCACACTGCATGCTGCAGGCTTCGTTGCTGGATTGGACGCACCCACACATGTGCCGCACTCGCGACCCGCGGGATACGTGCCGCTCGGGTTGGACGCGACGGTTGTTTGGCCGAACGTCGACTTGGTGATGACCAACCCCAATCCGTTTCCGGTGTTGATCAAAGCGCAGGTGAACGGTCGAAGACTACGCGTCGAAGTGCTCGGCACGGGTCCGGGTGCAGACGTCGAATGGTCGCGTTCGGTCAGTACAGAAGACGAACCTGGCGAACGCGTGATCGAAGATCCGACCGTCCCCATGGGCCAAGCGTTGGTGACCCAAGATGGGATTCCAGGCTACCTCGTGATTCGCCGTCGAAACTTGAACCGAGGTCATCGGCGGGTAAGCGAAGAACAAGTCCTGCGCTACCCGCCAACAGACCGGATCGTGCGAATCCCACCGATCCCGGTGAAGTAGCTCAGGCTGCATTGCGAGCGTGCTTGGAAGCATCGGCTCGCAGGGCGTTTGCCGCCGCCAGGCCGGTCAGCGTGAGCTTCAAGCGCTCTGCGTCGACCAAGCCCTTTCGCTCAAGGTGAAGGAGTCCCTCCGCGATTTGCGTCCGAGTCACGCCACAACGGCGCGCCAGGTGTCCGGCGTCGGTTCGGCGCTCTGCGCGCTCAAGCAGAACGTCGAGAATGGTGAAGAGCATCGTGCGATTCATGCCTCTACAATACGCAGTACTGCTCAACCGTCCAGTTTCAGACAATCAGTGATAAACGTCGGCGTTTGTGGGGTGTTTTCCGTCGATGTGAACTTAGTTCCGCGTTGTAACGGCTCCAGCAGTGCTGCACCATTTCGGTGTGGCTGGGCCCGATGTCGTCTTAGGTATCGACCTTGGAACCACCAACTCCGTTGTCGCCGTCGCAGATGGCGGTCAGTCGCGTGTGTTGGCGGACCAACTGGGCAACCGCCTCGTTCCTTCTGTCGTTTCGTTCAAGTCGGACGGTTCGATCCTCGTCGGCGAAGAGGCTCGCGAACGACGCTTGTTGGATGCGCGCAATACGATTTACTCCATCAAGCGCTTGATTGGGCGACCCTTCCGCTCGCAAGAGGTCAAGCAAGCGCAGAGTCGTTTCGCGTTCGAACTCTCCGAGAGCGCCAACGGTGGTGTGCTCGTCAAAGTTCGCAACGACACGTACACCCTTACCGAGATCAGCGCGTTCGTGCTTCGCGAGATCTCGAACGTCGCATCGCAAGCGATGGGTCGTCGGTGTGAGCGTGCGGTTGTCACCGTGCCCGCAAACTTCAACGAGTTGCAACGCTCCGCAACGAAGGCAGCGGGTCGCGTCGCCGGACTTGAGATCGCGCGCATCATCAACGAACCAACTGCAGCCGCGCTGGCCTATGGGTACGGAAAATCTCGTCCCGAGCGCGTCGCTGTTTTCGATCTGGGTGGCGGTACGTTTGACCTCACCCTGCTCGAGCTCGAAAACGACGTGTTCGAAGTGTTGTCGACCGCGGGTGACAGCTTCCTGGGTGGTGACGACCTCGACGTGCTCATCGCAGACTTGATGTGCGACGAGTCGTTGAAACAACACCGCTGGGATCCGCGCTCCGATCCTCAAGCGTACGAACGACTTCGCGCGGCTGCAGAGTGGGCGAAATGTCAGCTCAGCAACGAGGATATCGTCGAGCTCGACATTGAAGAATTGACGTACGGCGCTGGTGGAACCGCGCTCGATCTGCACTTTCGGTTGAGCCGCGCAGACTTTGAAAATGCAATCCGCGGAACGGTCGCGCGGGCGTTCGATGTCTGTCAGCAGGCGCTCAGCGAAGCCGGAATGAAACCCGCCGAGGTCGACAACGTGGTTCTCGTTGGAGGCTCGACGCGTGTGCCGCTCGTCCAGCAGATGGTCGAGCACTATTTCGAGAAGAAACCACGCACCGAGATCGACCCCGACCTCGTCGTTGCGCAGGGTGCCGCGATTCACGGGTACGCGTTGTCGGGTACCCCACGACGTCAGAAAGCAAAACCAGGTGCGCTCGGCCGCGTCGCGCTCAAGAAGATGTCGGCAAAGGACGTCGCGCGACTTCGTAAGCAGCGCAGCCAGCGTCAAAAAGAGCTGCCGAAGCAGCCCGCGTTCGCACCCAATACGCAGGTCGAACAAGAGCCGCTTCCCGAGCCCAAGGCACCGCGTCCGACGAAGCCTCCGCCTCCTCTTCCGGGGTTGCCCTCGCCGTCCAATCGTCCACCGCCGATGCCCGGTGTTGTCGCTTCGGATGGATTGGATCTCACCGACGCGTGGCAGTCATCACCGCCACCGGAGCCTGGTGGTTTCGATCTCGACGATCCGATCATGGATGCGTCGACGCGCATCGACAAAGTCCCGCAAGAGCTGCTGGACAAGTCACGTCCCAAGCCTTCGCCGGGATTGCGTGCTCCGTCTCCGCCCAAGCAAGAGAAGTTGATTCCCTCTCCAGGGCTTCGTGCGCCTGCACCACCGAAGCAGGAAAAGACGTTCGACGAGCAGCTTCCGCTTCCTCCGGTGCCGAGCGCTCCTGCTCGCAAGCGAACGCAGATCGGTCATCCAGCTGCGGCCCCTCCACCCATGCCTCCGGCGCCTCCGCAGGCACCACCACCTCCTCCACCGGCTCCACCACAACCTCCGCCTCCTTCGGCTGCAAACCGGTTGTGCAGATGCCGGAGCGTCCTCCGCCCTTGTTGATGGACGTGACGCCTCACTCGTTGGGTGTCGAGACCGCGGGTGGGTTCTGCCAGCATCTGATTCGACGCAACGCTCCGATCCCCACAGAGCAGTCGCGCATCTTCACCACAGCCTCCGATGGACAGCAGTCGGTCATGCTCAAGATCTGTCAGGGAGAGTCGAAGTCGTACCCTGACAATGATCCCTTGGGTGTCATCGAGTTGTTGGGTCTGCGAAACGCGCCTCGCGGTGCTGTGAAGATCGCGGTGACGTTCATTATCGATGCCAGCGGTGTGCTGGATGTCAGTGCGGTCGACGTGGGTACGGGAATGCAGCAGTCGATTCGAGTGAACCTGCTCGGCGGAGCGGACGATCAGGCGATTGCCGAGATGCAAGCGCGTCAACAGCGTTTGATGCAGTGATGGTTGTGCTTTGAGTCTCGATCAGCTCGATTACTACACGCTCTTGCAGGTCGCCGACGATGCGACGACGGCGCAGATTAAGAGCGCGTTTCGTAAGTTCGCACGCAAGTATCACCCCGATCGTTTCGCGGGTGCGACGCTCGAGAAGATCGAACAAGCGGCGATGATCTACCGCCGCGGCAGCGAAGCATTTCAGGTTCTGACCGATCCGAAGAGTCGCGAGGCGTACGATGCAGCGCTCAAGGGCGGCAAGATTCGACTGACTGCCGAAGAGCAGGCGAAGGCCACTGCAGGCGAGGTCGACACGCCGAAGAAGAAGAACTCACCAATTCAGTCTCCGCAGGCGATTACCTATTTCAAGAAAGGCATCGCAGCAGCTCACAAGGGTGACTGGAAGGGCGCTTGGCGCTATCTGAAGATGGCGATGGATGCCGAGCCCGGAAACGAGTTCATCGAAGAGCGCTTCTACCAAGTCGACCGTCGACTGCGCGGGGGTTGAGATGAGCTTCGAACGAATCCTAGTGACGACCGATCTTTCCGAATCGGGAAACAAAGCATTGCGCGTGGCGAGTGAGCTGGCAGCAACGCTCGACGCTCATCTCACGGTGCTTTACGTCCAAGAAAGCACGCACTCGTTTCCCGATGGCGTTCTTCCTCACAAAGGGCATCGCGGGCCTGTCGACATGGTGCCGGCGCTCACCAAGAAACTGGAAGAGGTCGTGGCCGAGGTCGGTTGCACGCCCAACGAGTGTGCGGTGATTCACGACGCGAGTCCGGTCGAAGGCATTTTGGACCACGTGAAGTCCAGCAACGTCGACTTGATCGTGATGGCCACGCAGGGGCGAACTGGATTGCAGCGCTTGCTGATCGGCAGCACGACAGAACGTGTGGTGCGCCACGCTCCCTGCGCCGTGCTGACCGTGCGTTAGCCAAGTTAACAAAAAAAGGCCGGCATCCAAGGCCGGCCTTTTCTCTGTTCGAGACGCACTTAGCGGTACGTAAAGCGCAACTCGTAGTCGCAGATGGCGACCATATCGCCCTCTTCGATGCGCTTGCTGTCGATACGACGACCGCCGTATTCGATGCCGTTGGTGCTTCCCAGGTCCTTCACGTAGTACGCGCCGCCCTGAAACACGATCGCCGCATGACGACGTGAGATGTTGCCGTCTTTGATGGGCAGGTCTGCGGTCTTGCTACCGCGACCGATCACGAACTCATCTTTGGTCACTGGGATCTTCTGTCCGTTGAAGATCACGTAAAGAGGTGGACGCGTGGAACCGGCGTAACCGGCAGGCGCTTGCCCGGGAAGGGGAGGCGGCGCACTCGGACGCGGCGGGTAGCTCGCGGGCGAGGGCATCGGCGCACTGGGGCGCGGAGGTGCGTGACCTGCGGGCGGGTACTGACCACCTGCGGGCGGATACCCTCCGTAACCAGGAGGTGGAGCCGCGGCGGGCGGAGGACCACCGTAACCTGGCGGACCCGCAACAGGCGGTCCTGCGTGCGGCATGCCGGGCCGAGGAGGCGGAGGCGGTGGTGCCGAGGGAATCGGCGGCCGACTTGCAGGACGTCCCATCGAAGGAATGCCCGGGCCTGCGGGAGGCGGCGCACCGGGTCGCGGAATGCCCGATGCGGAGGGGCTACGCACCCCGTAGTTTCGCGAGCGCGCGTACTGTCGCATCGCCTCGTTGATGAGGTAGTCGACCGAACATTCGAGCTCGGCGCCCATCTGACCGAAGATCTCCCAGAGGTAGTCGCGACACTGGAAGCTTCGAAGCGTCTTCTTGTTTTGATCGTGCGTCACCGAGGCCCCCTCACTGCTGGGCCGGTTGAGTAGTGTCGTCGGAATTCGCCGGTCCGGCAAGGCGCTCCCGGAGTGCAGCGATCGCGGCCTCGGCGACCTTGCCCACAGTCGGAAGCTCGCGCCCCGACCATCCGTCACCCACGGTTGCCGTCGAGTCGCGCACCAAGCGCTGCATCTTCGGAATGTCCGCTTCGGTGCCACGTCGCTCGATGAAGCGAAGCGCGATCACGCGAGCGAACCAGTTGTTGGAACGCAACTGTCGCTCCAGAAACGCCACGGGCTGCGGCGTCATGGTGCTCATCTTCGTGGCGTAGCCCTCGAGCTCTTCGGGTTCGAACTCGGCGTCGTTGTTCGTCGGCAGTCGTGTGAAGAACTGACTGACGATGTCGTTGCCGCCAATCGCCAACACCAACTCACCGGCGCGCCAACGCAAACGCTTCGGCAGGTCCTCGTTGTCGCCGTTTGCGACCAGTGCCCACATCTGCGGGATCGCGCGCTGACTGCGGATGTCGCCGATGCGGTCAAACGCGTAGTCACGCACGTTGATCGGAGCCGTCTCGTTGAGTGCGATCCCGATGAGGGGCTGAAGCTGCTCTTCGCTGACCGCTCCTTCCAACGCCTGCAATGCACGCTGACGACGCAGGTTGAGAGCTTCCGCGGTTGCGGCGTTGACACCTTCGGGAGGCGGGGTCGTGGAAATTGCCAACAGACGATCTCGCACTGCGGCCTGCGAGGAAAGGTGCTTCATCGCGGGCAACGCGCCTTCGTTGATGAAGTTTTCGCGGTTGAGGCGGGCGATCAACTCAATGCGTTCGTCGCTTTGCGTACGACCTTGCTGCTCCAGCGAGGCGCTGATCTTCGACTTCAGCCACGTGATGAACTCTTCGCCTTCCATCTCGGTTTCGATCTCAACCAGACGCGCAGCGCCGCGTGCCTTGGATTCCTCGTCGCCAAGCTGCCCGATCATCTCGGCGATTTTGACCAGCGCCTGTTGCGGCTGGTGCGAGTTCATCGCGTCGACGAGTTGTCCTGCGGCAGGCGCTCCGAGCGAACGCACCACCTGCTCGACCGAGTAATCGCCGGCCAGGCTTCGTTCCGCGAAGTCGACGGCGTACCAACCGACGACAGCCTCCATGAGCTGTTGACGTGTCTCCGCACCGGCATTTGCGATCAACAAGTATGCAGCGTCTTTTGCGCGTGTCTGGGAGAGGGGCGGCCCCAGGTTTGCGTCCTGGTTGGCATCGTCACCGCCACGCATCATCTCGATCAGACCTGCCGACATTCCGTCGATGATCTGACCTGCGGTCTCGGCGTCCGAACTTTGGATTTGCTGAACGGCGCGCTGGAGTTCGCCAACGCCGTTGACGTCGGTTCGTTCCATCTCGACCAGCGCCAAGGCAGCCTGCGTTCGCAGCTCCATCGGGTACCGCTCGGCCAACAGGACCGCCACGATCTTGCCCGGGCCCTTAACGGTGCCCTTCCAATACTCGATGTCGTCGGCAGTGACCTTGCAGCCGGCTGAGGCAAACAGTCCGAGGAGCAGCAGGCCACAGACTCGCGAATTCGCTCTCATCGCTTCTCTCGAGTTGCCCGGAGGGACGCGGAAATACGTCGAATTCCGGAAAGTGGCGATGATAGTAGACGACTCGCCTCCCCGATCAAGAGTCCTCTCACCTCAGAGCCCATTTCACCAGGATTGGCCATGGTCCTGATTTTCCCCGCTTTTTTGGAGAGTTGGCGCACCCCCGATAGCGTCGAACACGGTGGAAACATCTGCGCACGGAGACGTGCTCGCGCCGACGGGACGACGGCGCGAGGTCTGGGGTTTGGTTTGCGCCTGCGCGGCGGTGCTCTTCGGGCTGGCGATCTATAGCTACGACGCCCGAAGCGCGGACAACCTGATTGGCCCCGTTGGCAAGCATCTGGCGGCACTGCTGATCAGCGCGGTCGGTGTCGCTGCGGTGCTGATCCCGCTCGAACTCGGCGCCACCACGCTGCGTCTCTTTCGAGGTCGCTCAGCGGTCTTGGGAGTGTCCACCTTGGTGTCCACGCTGGTCATCGTTCTCGTCGGGTGCGCCCTGATGCATCTCGCGCTCGCCGGCCAACTCGTGTTTGGAGGACATCTTCCAGGTGGGGTGCTTGGCGAGGTGTTGGGCGAACTGCTGCGATCGCTTTTGGGCGAGACCGGTGCGTACGTGGTTGGCGTGACGATTCTGCTGATCACGATGGTGTTGCGCACTCCTGTGTCGGTCGCCGACTCGGTCAAACGTTTGATCGCGTGGATGCGGACAGGCTTCGCGAAAACTCGTGGTGGTGTGAACGCGTTGGCCGACGCGTGGCAAGAAGCGCGTGAGATCGAACGACTCGAACGCGAGGCCGAAGAAGAGCGCGACGCGCCCAAGATCGTCGACGAGGATGTCGACGAAGAGGACGACGAACTCGACGAAGAGGAGCCTGAACTCGACGAGGAACTTCCCGAAGAGGATGAGGCCGAGGAAGACGAAGAAGAGTTCGACGACGAGGAAGAAGTCGAAGAGCCCGTCGCGGTCACGCCAAAGAAGAAGCCCGCTCCGAAGAAACGCGCTGCAGCAGGTCCTCGCATCGTTGCGCCGAAGGAAACAGCGCAGAAGCCGAAAGCACCGGCACAACGCACGCGTCGACAGAATTCCGGAAAGCCTTTCGAACTCCCAGCGCTTGATCTACTCGACGCGAGTTACGGGGCCCGCATTCGCGTGGATCGCGAGGTCCTGCGCGAGAACGCCAAGCGGCTGACGGAGAAACTCGAGTCGTACGGCGTGAAGGGACGCGTCGACGAGATCCATCCGGGTCCGGTCGTCACGATGTACGAGTTCGAGCCCAAGAGCGGGACGAAGATCTCCAAGATCGCCGGGCTTGAAAACGATCTCGCGCTCGCGCTTGCGGCGCAGAAGGTGCGCATTGTCGCGCCGATTCCGGGGAAGGCGCGTGTGGGCATCGAGTTGCCCAACGACGATCGCCAGACCGTTTACTTGCGCGAGATCCTCGAAGACGAGCGTTGGGAAAAGCACAAGGGCAACCTGCCGATCGCGCTCGGTAAAGACATCGCGGGTCAGCCTGTGTACGGCGATCTGTCGAAGATGCCGCACTTGCTCGTCGCAGGTGCCACCGGTGCCGGTAAGTCCGTGGGTTTGAACGTCATGCTCGCGTCGTTGCTCTTCAAGAAGACGCCCGATGAAGTGCGCATGCTGATGATCGACCCGAAGGTGGTCGAACTCGCCGTGTTCGACGGCATTCCGCACATGCTTCTGCCGGTGGTGACCGACATGAAGAAGGCGGCGCTTTCGTTGAAGTGGGCCGTCGACGAAATGGAGCGGCGCTACCAGCTCTTTGCCGATGCTGGTGCGCGCAACGTGACTTCGTACAACAAGCGTGTCGATAAGGTGATTGCCGGTGAGTTGCCGATCGAAAAGCTCATGCGCAGCAAGGCCGGCAAGGTTCGTGGCGTCGATGAGAACGGCAACGAGGTGTTCCACGAAGCGACCGACGGCGAGTCACCGAGCGAGCTCGTTCCGGAGAAGCTGCCGTACATCGTGGTTGTCGTGGATGAGTTTGCCGACCTGATGATGGTGGCTGCGAAAGATGTCGAAGCTTGCATCGCGCGCTTGGCGCAGAAAGCGCGTGCTGCGGGTATTCACGTGATCTTGGCGACGCAGCGACCTTCGGTGGACGTGATCACCGGTATGATCAAAGCGAACTTCCCCGCGCGTATGGCGTTCAAGGTGAGCCAGCGCGAAGACAGCAAGACCATCTTGGGTCGAGTGGGTGCGCAGAACCTGTTGGGACGCGGTGACATGCTGATGATCCCGCCGGGGTCGAGCGAGCTGAAGCGTGTGCACTCCGCGTTTATCAGCGAAGAGGAAGTGGTCGATATTTGCGACGCGCTTCGGCAGCAGGGCAAGCCCAAGTACGACGAGAACATTCTGAAGCCGCGTGAAGACGCGGGACCGGGAACGAAGACCGACGACCCGCTTTACGACAAGGCGATCGCGATCGTGGCGCAGGCGCAGTACTGCTCGATTTCCCATCTGCAGCGTCAGTTGAGCATTGGCTACAACAAGTCAGCGAAGCTGGTCGAGCGAATGGAGAAAGACGGTGTCGTGGGCCCGCCTTCGAAGAAGGCTGGAGGTCGGCGCGAAGTCTTGGTGCAGCCGATCTGACGTCCGCTCCGGACCGTTCCAATCAGAACTCGCGGCTCGACTGCGCGGGTGCTACCCATCGGGTATGCGCTTGCTCTGCATCACGCTCACCGCTTTTGGTTTCGCCTGTGGCGACGACAGTCGCCCGCTTTCGGACTCGGGAAGCGACACCACGATGGTCGACACCGGAGGTGGTGGCGGTGCGTGCAGCCCCGCGGCGCTGATGACCGACGTCGTGGAGTTTTGCCGCACGCAGAATCCCGACGCGCCTGCACCGCGCTCCATCGGCGCAGCCTGCACCACGGACAGTCAATGCGATCGCGACTGGTGCTACGACGGCTTCAGCGGGCAGTACTGCACGGTCCCTTGTCCGCTCGGCACCGAATGCCCGCCGGACTTCAGCTGCCAAGACCTCGGTGGAACACGTGGTCCAGGCTGCCAACGCGAGATCTGCGTGTACGGCGGAACCGACGCCGCGGACTGTGTTACGAACCTGAACCGGGAAGTCGAAGAAGGGTGTCGTAGTTGTCAGAACGAGCTTCGTGCATGGCTGACGTGCATTCGCGGGGCAGGCCGAATCTGCGGTCCGTCGCAAGCGGATGCCGCGTGTGGAATCGAGCGCGGCCTGCTCGAGTCGTGTTGCATCGGGTGTAGTACCAGTAGCTGGTAGACACTTCGCGGACGGAGCTTCAGCTCCCCGGACCAAATCGCAGCGTATACGCGAACTGCACATCTCCACCTACGGCCGACGTCGTCGCCCGAATCGCTCGCCCCGCGTGTCGCAGACAGCGCTGAAAGCTCGCGTCGCCCATGGCCTGCTCCACCCGCACGCTGCGCACACGACCGCTCGTCGTGACCGTAAACGAGAGAATCGCGGTCCCCGCTTCAAGTGCGTTTCGATCCACGTAGTTTCCGTAACAACGTTGAAGCCGTCCGCTGATCCGACCAAACATGCGCCGCACTTCATCGGACGACACGTTCCCATGACCGTCGACGCGTTCTCCACGCACCACCTGAACGTAGTTGCCCAGACGCGTGTTTTGCTCGACCACCAGTGTCGCCGCGTTCTCCTGACCCACAGCAGCGTTGTTTCCGGTGTGTTCTTGAACGCGCGTTTGAACGTCCTCGTCCGGCACACACGCTTTGATCGCTTCGGCAATACGCGCGACGCGTTGCTCCAACGAGACGACCGAGTGCGCGGCGGCATCCCGAAGATCGGCATGCGATGCATCGAGCTGCGCACGCGCCTCACGTAAGAGTTGAATCGTGTCGCGAAGCGCAGAAGCCTGGCGTTGCAGACAGTCGATTTCACGAGGAGCTCGCGTTCGGGCACCCGCGACGTCGGCAGGCGGCTGGGCATGAGCGAGAGCAGGAATCAGCAGGGCGAGGAAGAACGCACGCATAACTCATCGTACGACGCTCCGATGCCGCCCAATGTTCAAAACGAGCAACCACACCAGCATCCCCCTCGAAAAGAAGGTTGATTCCGCGGTGTTCATAGACGAGAACGTAACGCCGTGATCGCGCTGTGGGCCGGTTTCCTGGTGCTCGTCGCGTTTCTTCTCGCGTTGGACCTTGGGGTCTTTCACAAAGAAGAACACGCTGTCGGAGCCAAAGAGGCGTTGGGTTGGACCGGCTTCTGGATCTTTCTGAGCCTGCTCTTCACCGGGTTCATCTGGGCGGTCTACGAGTACGGCTGGTTCGACCAGGCACTGCTCGACGAAGAGGGCAACGTCTTACCGACCGAACCGGGACACGGTTGGGTTGCGGCGACGCGCTACCTGACCGCGTACCTGCTCGAGAAGTCACTCAGCGTCGACAACATCTTCGTCATTGCGTTGGTGTTCGGACAGTTCGGTATCGAACCTCGTCATCGCCACCGCGTGTTGTTCTGGGGCGTGCTCGGCGCGATCGTGATGCGCGGAGCGATGCTTTTGGGTGGGCTGTGGCTGCTGCATCGCTTCAACTGGCTCTTCTACGTGTTTGGTGCGTACCTGGCGATCACTGGCTTGCGCTTGTTGCTTCCCGAAAAGGAAGAAGAGTCACCGGGCGAAGGTTTGGTCGCGCGACTCAAGCGGTGGTTGCACGTTGCACCGGACGAAGAAGCTCCTGAAGGAAAGTTCCTCACGCGCTACGAAGGTCGACTTGCACTGACCACGTTGGGGTTGTGCGTGATCGTGATCGAGTGGACCGACCTGGTATTCGCACTCGACTCGATTCCCGCGGTGCTCGCTGTCGCACCCGAACCCTTCATCGTCTTCACGTCGAACATCTTTGCGATCTTGGGTCTGCGTTCGCTTTATTTTGTGCTGGAAAACGCGATCGATCGCTTTGGTGAGCTCAAGTACGCACTCGCCGTCATCCTGGTGTTCATCGGCGGCAAGATGATCGTCCACAAGTGGTTCCACATTCCAAACTGGGCATCGTTGGCAATCATTGTGGGGTCACTGACGATCGCAGTTGTGATCAGCTTGCTACGACAACGTGCGCGGGCTGCTGAAGCCGCCGGACAATGAGCACGATCGATCGCGATCGGGCGTTTGTGTGGCGTCCGTATACGTCGTCGGAAGATCATGCGTCGCGCAACGATCCAGTGATCGTCGGTGCCGAAGGGTGTTGGCTGCACACGCAACGCGGCGAGAAGCTCTTCGATGCGACCGGCTCGTGGTGGACGAACAACCTGGGTTATGGGCATCCGCGGTTGCGTGCTGCGCTTCGTGATCAGGTCGACTCACTGCCGCACGTTGCAATGAGTGGCTGTACACACGAGCCGGCGGCGAAGTTGGCGGAACAACTCGTGGCCGTGGGGCCCCGCGATGCCAAGCGGGAAATGGCGCGTGTCTTCTTCAGCGACAACGGCTCCACGAGTGTGGAGATCGGGCTCAAGATGGCGCTGCAGTACTGGCAGCAAAACGGCGCCAAACAGCGAACACGCTTTCTTGCGCTACCGGGCGCGTATCACGGCGACACGATCGGGGCGATGAGCGTCGGTGGGATGGATGAGTTTGTGGACGTGTTTCGTCCTCTGCTTTTCCACGTCAACGACGCGCCGATGCCCGAGAACACGCAGGAGTGGGAAGCCGCAATCGGGGTGATGATCGAGGCACTCAACACGCGCGACGACATCGCGGGTGTGATCGTCGAACCGATCGTGCAAGGCGCGGCAGGGATGCGCATGTACGCACCAGCGTTGCTCAAAGCGCTGCGTGATGCGTGCGACGAAGCAGACACATTTTTGATCGCCGACGAGGTGTTTACGGGCGTGGGTCGTGCCGGTTCGATGTGGGCGTGTGAGCTCGCCGACGTTGCGCCCGATATCCTGTGTACGGCCAAAGGGTTGAGCGGTGGCATGCTGCCGTTCGCAGCAACGTTGGCGACGGAGCGCATCTACGATGGGTTTCGTGGCGACATGAGTCGCGCGCTCTTGCATGGGCATACGTTTTACGGAAACCCACTTGGTGCACGCGTCGCGCTTGAAGTGTTGGCGGTGTACCGCGACGAGAAGATCCTCGAAGCGATGCAGCCCAAAGCCACGCGCTTGAAGAGTTGGGTCGAAGGACTCCCCGGTGTGCGTCGACCCCGCGCGTGCGGAATGATCGCCGCGTTCGATCTTGGAGACACGGGCTACTACGGAACAGCCGGGCGTCCTGTTGCGGATCGAGCGCGCGAGCGTGGCGTGGTGCTCAGACCGCTCGGCGATACCCTTTACGTAGTGCCGCCCCTGAACGTGGCCGACGAGGATCTAACGTTCCTCCTCAACGCCGTTTCCCACTCTCTTTAGGGCGAAATTGGCCGTGTGATGAAGTGCATGGCGCCTCCGACGTCTTGGACCTAGACCGCCAGGGTCGAACCCGCGTGGAAACTCTGCGCAAACACGGAGGAAACAATGGCTAAGAAGCTTACAAAAGAGATCTGGATCGTCGCTGCAAAGCGCACCCCCTTTGGCGCGATGAACGGAACGCTCAAGAAGTTGAGCGCCATCGATCTCGGCGTGCACGCCAGTAAGGCGGCCATCGAACAAAGCACGCTCAACGCTGACGAGTTTGACCACGTCATCTTCGGCAACGTGCAGCAGACCAGTCCCGACGCGATCTACGGTGGTCGCCACGTGGGACTCAAAGCGGGTCTTCCGATCGAGACGCCCGCGATCACGGTCAACCGACTTTGCGGCAGCGGTTTCCAAGCCGTCGTTAGTGCCGCGGAACAAATCGCTCTGGGCGACGCGAAGGCAGTCCTCGCGGTCGGTTCTGAAAACATGAGTCAAGCTCCGCACTCGGTGTGGGGACTTCGCGACGGGCAACGCTTCGGCAAAGCTCCGGCGATGGTCGACACCCTCTGGGAGGCGTTGACCGACAGCTACTGCAAGACGCCGATGGCGGTCACGGCAGAGAACCTGGCCGAGAAGTACGGCATCAGCCGCGAAGATAGCGACGCCTACGGCATTCGCAGCCAGCAGCGTTGGGCCGCCGCACAAGAAAGCGGTGGGTTCGCCGACGAGATCGTTCCGGTCGAGGTGAAGTCGCGCAAGGGCAGCAAGGTTCTCGACAAGGATGAGCACCCGCGTCCGCAGACGACGATGGAAATCCTCGCGAAGCTTCCGCCGGTGTTCAAGAAGGACGGCGTGGTCACCGCGGGTAACGCATCCGGCATTTGCGACGGTGCAGCAGCGCTGGTTGTCGTCGACGGTGAGTGGGCCAAGAGCCGTGGACTCAAGCCGCTGGCGAAGCTTCTTCAGTGGGGCGTTGCAGGCGTGGAGCCAACCCTGATGGGGATTGGACCCGCACCGGCGATTCGCATTGCACTCGACCGCGCCGGTATCGCGATCAACGACGTCGATCTCTTCGACGTCAACGAGGCCTTCGCGCCGCAGTTCCTCGCGGTGCAAAAGGAGCTCGAGCTTCCCGACGACAAGGTCAACGTCAACGGCGGTGCGATCGCTTTGGGTCACCCGCTGGGTGCCACGGGTGCACGTATCACCACGAACCTCATCTACACCGCGCGTCGTCAGAACAAGCCGATCAGCGTTGGCTCCGCCTGCATCGGTGGTGGTCAGGGCATCGCTGTGGTTCTCGAGACCGCGTAAACAAATGAAGCCACACGAAGAAGGCACCAAGGCAGCGGAAACGAGCGGGTCGCTCGATGAGCTGATCTACGACTGGAACGAGGTCGAGCGTCGCGGCTCCGTGTTTGGAGATCGCAAGCTCGAGCTGCACGACGAGACGCTTCGCGACGGCATCCAGAACCCCTCGGTGGTCGACCCGGGAATCGGCGACAAGTTGGAGATCCTCCACTTGCTCGACGAGCTCGGCGTGTACTCGACCGACGTGGGACTTCCGGGTGCAGGTCCGCGCGCGTTCGACGACGTGCTGACGCTGGTGCGCGAGATCGCCAACCAGAAGCTCAACATCATTCCCACGTGCGCGGGTCGTACGTTGGTGGGTGACATCGAGCCGATGGTGGAGGTCAGCCAAAAGGCCGGCATTCCCGTCGAGGTCATGACCTTCATCGGCAGCTCGCCGATCCGCCAGTACGCGGAGAACTGGACGCACGAACTCATCATCGAGCGTTCGGTCAAGGCGATCGATTTCGCGGTGAAAGAGGGCCTTCCGGTCACCTTCGTCACCGAGGACACGACACGCAGTCACCCGCGTCTGCTGACCGACCTTTTCCGTGCGGCCATCGACCACGGCGCCACGCGTCTCTGTTTGTGCGACACCGTTGGGCACGTCACGCCCGACGGAGTCAACAACCTCATCCGATTCACCCGTCACGTGATCGAAGGCACCGGTGCCGACGTGAAGGTGGACTGGCACGGCCACAACGATCGCGGCTTGGCGCTGGTGAACTCGTTGTTTGCCTACGAGTTTGGTGCGGACCGCGTGCACGGATGTGCGCTGGGTATCGGTGAGCGCGTCGGCAACGCACAGCTCGATCTGATCTTGATCAACCTCAAGCTTCTGGGCGTGATCGACAACGACCTGAGCAAGCTTGCTGCGTTGGCCAAGAAGGTTTCGGGCGCGACGCGTTTCCCGATTCCGATCAACTATCCGGTGGTGGGCGACGACGCGTTCCGTACCGCAACGGGCGTGCATGCCGCGGCGATCATCAAAGCCAAGCAAAAGGGCGATGAGTGGTTGGCCGATCGCGTGTACAGCGGTGTTCCCGCAGGGATGATCGGTCGCAAGCAGGAGATCGCGATCGGACCCATGTCTGGGATTTCCAACGTGACCTACTGGTTGGAGGAGCACGACGTTCCTGTGACCGGTCCGCTCATCAAAGCGATCTTGTTGGTGGCGAAAGCTTCGGACCACAACCTGACGGTGGAAGAGGTTCAAGCTGTGATCGATCGCCACAACAAGTCTGCCGCGAAAGACTAGCGACTTCGGTCGCAGCTCGTAGTACACCCAGATCATGCGCGGCGCGCACTTGAGCAGCTGCTTCCCGACCGGGCGTCACTACCCCGGCATCGCGGATCTGATCGCGAAGGCGATCCGTGACATTCCGGGACTTTGCGAAGAGTTCGAGGCCGGAGACAACTGGACCGACATTCCCTTGGTCGTGATCGACTTTGAGACCACGGGAACCAACCCTGAGGAAGATCGAATCCTCGAGGTCGGCATGGTCGGTTTCGACAAAGGCGAGATGAGCTTTCGGGAGAGCTTGCTCATCAACCCGCGCATTCCGGTTCCTGAAGATGCACGTGCCGTTCACGGCATCACTGACGAAGAGCTCGCAGGAGCACCCACCTTTGAGGAAGCCCTGCCAGCCATTCTCGAAGCTCTCCAAGGGCGATTGCCCGTTGCGTATAACGCTGGTTTCGACCGCGCGTTCTTGTTGGCTGAAGCGGCGCGCGTGCGTGGACAACTGACCGACCGAACGTTGCCCCCAGCGATGCGCAACGAGGTGATCTGGGTCGACCCTCTCGTTTGGGCGCGTGAGATCCTCAAGGATCAAAAGAGCCGCAAGCTTGGTGACGTCGCGGCGCACTTTGGGATTCCGTTAGAAGAAGCCCACCGCGCTGCGGGCGATGCAGAAGCGACGGGACGAGTGCTGCTCTCGCTGGCACCGAACATGCCTCGTCCCTACGGCGAGCTTGCTCGATTGCAGGGTCGTTACGGTGCGTTCCAAGAGGCGGAGCTGACGCACTGGAAACGCTTCAAGAGCTAGACCGCTCACGCCTTGCTTTGATCCGCCCTCCGCCGCCCAGCACGTGCCTCGACCCAGCCCTGTCCTCGAAAGGACGCGACCCTTCCTTCGTCCACGCCCGGCCCGAGGCACGCGCTGGACAACGGATCATCGAATCACTTCAAGTCGTGAGCGGTCTAGCGCTCAGGAGTCGCTGCGACGCACGCCGATCGTGTAACGCGTACAGCCCCAGCAACACCAAAAGCGCTGCGCTTCCTGCCAATCCGTAAAACGGTCGCTGCCACTCCGTCGCGTCAAACGCCAACTCGGTTGCTGGCAGCATCAATGCCAACAGCGTTCCGCGAAAGATCGCGACTGCGAGGGTCGAGTTCGCGCGAACTCGTAGATAGACCGACACGGGAGAGATCGCGACGCAGAACACGACGATCGCCACGAGACCAATGCCGGGCTGCTCGGGAAAGTGCAGGCCAAATGCGACGGTGGGCGCAAACCACGCGGCTTCCGCCAATCCGATCAAGAGCGAGCGCCGCCAAAACCCACCTTGGATCTCGCGAAAGAGAAATCCGCGAAAGCCAAGCTCGGTGGATAGCGCAACAAGTGAGTTGATCGTGAGTCCAGCGGGCAGTCCCTGCACGACCAACCAAAACCAAATTGGCTCACTTGGCGGGTTGTCTGCGACGAGCTGATCAAAGGTCTCCAGATGCTCGGGCGCCATCAACGCGCGCTTGTGCGCAAGGTAGCTCTCGACGTCCAAGACAGGCTCAACACTGAAGAAGAGCCACGCAAACAACACGCCGAAGATCAGGACCACGACGGGGCTGAGCCAAGCAACCAACCACCACCGGTTGATGTTGAGCTTGAGACCAAGCGGCGCGAGCACAGGTTGTTTCAAGATCGGGCCCTGCACCACCAACGTCGCCAGCAACACCGGCAGCATATGCAACACCGTCAAGGCGCGCGCGTAGTTGCTGGTCCAACCATCCGCGAACGCGAATGCGATCGCACAGCTCCCGCCGTAGGCGATCACAAACCAGATCGCGAACATCTTGGGTCGGGTCATCCCCACGGCGGGTGACATAGGCTGGATTCCGCTCGCAGCAAGTCGCGAATCACTAAGATTTGCTGCGGAGTAGGCGCATCAAGGTGCTGTTGACCGAACCATCGGTGACGTCTTCGCTGCGACGGCTGATTTCGGCAATGGCATGGAGAGCCAGCATATCGAGCGCGGGTTCGAAATCCGCCGAGCGACTGATCCGAGCGGCTTCCAGTTTCAGGAGTACGGGATGGTTGCCGGCGAGCATCAGACGTTCGTCACTTCGAAGCTGGATGAGCTCGGCCTTCTCGTCGGGGATCACCACGATTCCCCGCGCGACGTGTGCGTAGCCGAGCGCAGCGATCCGGGACAGAAGACGCGCACCCAAAGCCTGCAGCGGCACTTCGACCGGTGCTGAGAACTCGGCTTTGGGTTGTTTCCGGTCGCGACGGATTCGCGGCAGTGCAAGTTCGACGCGCCTCGAACGGATGAGCTTGCCCAGGACCTCTTCGACAGCGCGTGCGGTCTCGGAGCCATCGCGGACCAATCCCGGTCGCTCAGGATGCAAGTCGTTGGGGTGGAAAGCATCGATCGGTTCGCGTGCTTCGAGCATCTCGTCCAGGTCGCCCAGCGTTTTGGGCTCGGGGTGAAAGCAGCTGAGCTTGATGCCGCGGGCGCGCTTCGAGGGTTCCCAACACCCCGAGCCGACAGCGAGGACCACGTGTGCGATTGCCGAATCGACCCGATCGTCGTCCAGTGATTTGGCCACGATCTTGTGAACGAGTCGTCCCGCAAGTTCGCCGTACAAGCGGGCGATCAGCATTTCGAGCCGCTCTCGTTGCCCATGCGTGACGTGCGCCAAGTGCATGACCCCAGAGATCGGAATCGAGATGTTGTTCTTGGTGGGAACAATCGTTTGTTGGCGTCGGCTGTGTACGGCGACGGTGCCTTCGCGTACTTGCGCGTCGACCCAGACGACGCAGTGCGCCCCTTGGATCTCGCTCAGGTGCTTCTTGATGTAAGAGACGTCGGGACGGAATGCGACAAGTGCGTTGTCGGGAGCATCTAAGATCTCTTCGAAGACGCCCAACGCTCGTTTGCGGACGCGTGCTTCAAGTGCCTTGTACGCCTTGTCCTCGACGACATCGTCCCACGTGCGATTGATCGTCAGCGCGGGATCCTCGACGAACGCAACCACCGGCCAACCCGTGGTCCGACGGATACACACGAGTCGACGGTCGCGATGAACGTGGATGCCACTGTACGCAGCATGCGACGCGGGCAGTACACCCACGAGAATCTCGGTCCCGTCGTGCTGCCAATGGTGCGCGCCCAAGATTACATCGCGTAGCGACGCCGGCAGTTCGAACGCCTCGACGGTAGGTCGGGCACGGTTGCGGCGTGCACGCTCGTCGAGGCGCAGTTCCTCCGATGCGTCGACCATGATCAAACTGTCCATCAGAGTGATCGCCTCGGAGTCGGTGACACGAAACGCGAAACGGCGTGGGTCGAGAGGCTGACGCTTGCGCTCGCTGATCCGATCGTCGGTGGTGTACCAGACGTCGCCAAAGCGTTCTTGTTGGTCCACGAGAACTTGAAAGTCGAACCACTGATCGGAGGTGGTTTCAAACACCGACGCCCCGCGAAGCTCGTCACGCGTGATGATCCCCTCACCAAACGCCCGCCGTACCGCACGGACCACCCAGCGCGGTTGGGACCCCAACGTTCCGAGCACCTTTTCGATCAGCAACGCTCGAAGCAACGAGCGCGCTTGTTTGTCGGCTTTGACTTTCTTGTCTTCTCGAATCGCCTCGGCGAGTGAGAGGGATTCTGTTGCGATGCATACCGCCGGCTGCAGATCGAAACTGACTTCGCCAACCAGTTCGCTGTTGGCGTACACACGGATCTTCGACTTGTCGCCCTTGATGAGTCCGACTTCACCCACGCCGATGAGCCTGCGACGGCTCGTCTTGCGAAGTTCGGTCAAGGTGGCCTTCAGCGTGTCGGGGATGTCGGGCAGCGTGGGGGCGACGACGAGGTTTTGTGCGACGCGTCGCTCCGTCTGCAGCTCACGCAGCGCGCGGCTGTGATCTAAGACTTTGCGCGGGTGTGCGAGAGCTTCGTAGGCCTCTTTGAGCGCTGCGCGCTGCTTACCTTCCGGCAGTTCGAGAATCGCACCGTCGAGCAGATGCTCGGATTCGCCTTCGGCAGGTCCGACCCACTTCCCCTCGAAACGCCCGACGCGAATGCGTTGCTTGGTGCACGCGTCCTTCACCGAGACCCGCTCTCCATGAACACTCTTGAAGATCGGAGCTTCGAAGAGCTTCGATCGCGCTTTGCTTCGCTTGGAGTTTCGCAGCCAACGCAGAAGCAGCATCGCTGGCGCGGCTTCGTCGACCAGACGTTGCGGCGACTCCTCAGCAAGCTTGATCAGGATGCGCGGTACTGCTCGCCGGACGGCACTCCGAACGAGTTTCTCACCTTCGCGCGACAACCCTTTCAGATCGCGCCTCGTGTACTTCGCCGGGATATCGACGACTGCTTCGACCGGATAGCCATCTTCGGTGGTGAGCTGCGCAAAAGGACGTTCTTCAAGTCGCACCTCGATGTGCATCTGGTCGGTGCGACTCAGCTTCACCACACCGCGACACTTGCCCGAGAGCTCGACTCCGTCCTGGCCGGCGGGAGGCATCTCGCGTTTTGCGCGCGTGCGATGTTGCTGCAGAGCTTGGACGCGGACGGCCTTCTCACGAATCGCGTCCAAGCGCGCCGTTGCGTGATGCAGGTTGCGGCCAATGATCGACGCGATCGCATCGGCCAGCTGTTCATCCGCTTCGATCGGCGACCAGTCGCCGAGTGCGAGACCACCCGCCTCATTCGGCAGCAGGTACTCCAACCGTGAACCCGATTTGATCTGCCGCAGCGACACGGCTTCCGCGCGCACCCGGGTCACGAGCGGGAGATCCATCAGTGCTTCCATGCGCTCTTTGGTCAGTGCACGCCGCGCGCCGCTTCTGCCGAGAGCCATGAGCAGAGCAGTGCGCAGGCCTCGTGACTCCAGCACGTTCGAGGGCGCAAAGAAGTCGAGTTGTTCTTCACCCCGAATGTGGTCGACCAGTGCACAGAGCCACTTCGCCTCCCATGCTTTCGGATCGAACGGAAGGATGGGATCCAACGTGGTGGATGTCCCAGGCACAATGCCATCGTCGTCGACACCGATCGAGACGGGGATAAACGCGAAATCGTAGCTGCGCTGGTCGACGTAGCGTCCCCCGTGAAAGCGCCGAAGTAGTGGCGCGCTGCCCGGTGAGTACGCGACTCCACCGCGTCGCGATGACTCTGAGATGTAGAGTGTGACCCCATCGAGACTCGATCCGATCGCGACATCCCTCGCCTTTACCTCACGGTCAGGCGGCGAGTAGAGGATCATGTTTGGTGAACCGAGCAGTGCACGCAGATGTGCGCGTTGTTCAGCATCGGTGACGATGGCTTCACGCCCACGAGGTGCGGCAATCGCGTCGGGGGTCACGCAAATCAGATCGGGTTGCTTTCGTGCGATGGCGAAGAGTTCGCGAATCGTCACCACCTGCATGCGCTTCGGGTGATGTACGACGGGCCAACACTTCACCTTGGACAGCGGTCCACGATCGAAGACTTTCTCGATCTCGGCGGGTTCAGGAGCACTGCCGATGCGGTTGACGACCAACGCGATCTGCGCACGACGCAAGAGTTCGAAGTCGTCGAAGTCCTTGAGGTCACGCATGTCTACCGATGCGGGAAGCGTGCGAGAATCATCGCGGAGTTTTCCGGCGAGTAGTTCGACGGCCGCCACGGCAGCGGCACGTGCGACTTTGACTGCGCGATCGTACGTCTCGTCGTTGACCACGCTCTTGTAGTCGGGGGTGGGCTGCAGCCCAGGGACTTCAAGCACCGCACGAAACGGAATCGCACTCCGCAGCATGACGTCCGCGATTGGGCGCCCTTCGAGATGAAGGCGAACGTGACCTTCGCGTGGTCGGCTCGTGTCGTACACAGCGACTTGACCCGTCAGACCATCCCATTCCAGGTCGAGGCGATTGGCGCGCACGGATGGGTAGTGAACACCTCCGACGTCGATCGTGACCCACTGATCGGGCTCGCGCTCAACCTTGGGCTCGGTGCTCTTCTGCGCATACCACTGTTCCCACGCCTTGAGGTTCTGCCGCGCCTGACGGATGTAGTCGTCGGCAGTTGCCGGAGGCCAGTCTCCCAACAACTGGGTTTCGGCGAAGTTCGGAGCGGCCCACAACACGTTGTGCAGCCAGGGGTGAAGCGCAGAAGGCTCTGGCACCGTACCTGTGTGCACGATCTCGAAGCTGTTTTGAAAGTTGTTGAACGAGCACATGTCGCCGACGCCGTTCTTGAGAACAGCAAGCTCGAGCAGCGGACGAAACACTTCGGGAACGTCGTCGAGTTTCAAGAACCACTGCGAGCCCGACGCGTACGCGCTGATCAACCGGATGATGGCAAAGCGCAGCTCTGGCGTTGGTTTCTCCTCCCACTGCGCAATGATCTTCTCCACGAGCGTGGGCATGACCTGTCCGAGTCGATCGACGGCATCGCGAACAGGGGAGTCGTCGATACGAACCTCGGAGCGCGACGCGTTCGTGGGAAGTCGCGGGGCATCCAAGTACAGACGTAACGGTGGTCCGTGGTGAACGCCTTCTTGGGTTGCGCGTTGAGCGAGGTGAACTCCCAGTTCCGCGAAGTCCAGGACAACCCCACGATGCGGAGGCTCGCCAGCGACCAATGCAACAAAGCCGTTGAGACCCATGCCCAGTTCGACCCGGACAATGTCTTTCGTGTTGTCGAGTAGGCGCTCGTCGCCGACTTCGTGGGGGATGGGCAGATTCCGACATGCCCAGCGAAGGTCGGTGAGCTCTGGCGGCTCGGCGCCACGCACGAAGAGACGCAACGCTTCGAAACCCGGGTAGCGACGGAAATGCACAGCACCGCCCGACGCGTAGAGCTTGGGATGCGGTTTGCTGACTTGTGTGACGGCCTCCGATCCCAATCCGTCTTCGCCGAGGTCTTTGGGTTCGAGGACCTTTGCCGTGTACCGGACGCGCGACGTGGTGTCGGGTGAGAGCGAGTAGAGGTCGACCCACCGAGGGCCCAGCCCGAGCGCTGTGTTGACGCCGATCGCGAGTAGGCGAAGACCACGACGTTCGCTTGCTGCAGACGGACTGACCAACTCGTTCAAGATCGACTGCAGCTCTTGCATGGCGGGGGGCTCGCCCTCCCACGTGATCCAAACGTCGTCGGCATCGCCAAACGCGCGAACACCGGTCGCACCCAACGCGCTCGCTGCACGCACGACTTCGCGTGGCCACGTGCGCGGATCCGAGAGTTGATAGTCGCGTAGCTTGGAGACAGCGCGACTCGCGTCCACGCGTAGACGTCCGGTGGCGATTCGTTTGCCGACGCTCATGTTTCGAGCACCCGATTCATGGCTCGGACCGTGAGCGCGTTATCGACGGCGGCGTTGAGCGCTTTGTGTTGCGTCAGCACCGCACGCGCCACGAGTGCCGCGGCGACGTACGGACGTGTCTTCGCCTTCTTGCGCGCGATGATGACGGCGTTGTTGCTGACGTTGAGCAACAACGCAGGGCGCATCAAACGACGGAAGGGATCGGCGTCCAAAGGATCAAACGAAAGCCATGGTTCGGTTTCGCGAGGTCCCCCTGCGTAGAGACCGTTGGTCGCACCGTAAAAACGGACGAGTTGAACCGAGCTCGGCTTTCGATACGCGTCGAGCAGATCGTGCAATGCCTCGATGAGGAGTGCGTCGCTGCCTTCTGCAAGGACGGGCTCAACGAGTGTCACCACATGTTTGGCGACTTGGAGGCCCAGGCGTTGCCGAGTGTTGTGGCTGAGCCCAGTGACGACGGAGTGACCATGGTCCGCGAGTGCTCGAGTGAGCGGAGAGTCGGACGATGAGAAGAACACCTTGCCGGGCAACCCACCGAAGTTCTTGGGCTCGCCGTGCAACAGCGGGACCGTGATCGATGCTTTCGCGACCGGGAGTGCTTCGTCCCAGTGCAATAGAAGTTGAAGATGTCTGACCGAATCTCCCTCGTGCGCAGCTTTGGCTACGGCGCGACGGAAGGCGACACCGAGATCTTGGTTGATGCAGCGCGCCACCATCGTCAGCACACGTCGAAACGCAGCGTCTCGGCGAACGTTGTCTCGGCTGAGCGTGTGCTCGAGCTCGGGATCCATCACCTTGAACGCGCGGCCTTGAAAGATCCTCGCGTGACGCCCGAACGAGTGGACTTCACTGGTTTCAAAGAGCGTGAGGCCGTGGTTGAAAAACCCAGCGTAGGTATCGCCGGGCTTGCGGGGCAACCCGACCACGATCTTCGTCTTGCCTTCGGTTCGTTCCACCTCCAGCACGGAGTCGTCGAGCGCCAGCGGACGCACGATGGTTTCGGTCTTGCCGCTTGGCCACATAAAGCGGATGGGAATGGCCGCGTGACGACACCACCGAAGCAATGAGGCGTGGGCGCTTTTCACGAACGCCTCTTGTTCGTCGACCGGAATCGGAACGTGAAGTGTGACCGTCGTGCCGGAGTCGTCCGACTTCCCAGACTCGAAGAGTTCGTACGAGTGATCTTGGTGCAGATGGAGAGTCCATGCCGGTCCGCCGCGTGACGTCTGGACGGTGACGCGATCGGGTTTCACCGCGAGGACGCTGACGAACCCGATGCCGAACTTTCCGATCTTGCCTTCCTGACCTTCCTTGCCGCTTCGGAACAGGACGAGAAGCTTTTCCTTCAGCGTGTCGGGATCCATCCCTTCGCCGTTGTCGCGCGTGGAAATCCGCATGCCGTCGTCGGTGTTGTGCACACGGACGTCGATGCGTTCGGAGCCAGCGTCGATCGAGTTTTGGACGAGCTCACGCAGAAATGCGAAGCGGTCGGCGAACTGACGGACCAGGTCGCCGACGATTCCGTCGTCCAAGACGGGACTCTCCGGCCGAGAACCACCACCGCGATAGGGCGAAGCCATCGTCGCGAATCGTATCCTTTTCGTCACTCATGCCACACACCGAAGGCAGTGGGTCAGATCCGAAAACCGACAATGCGGTCCGCTTTTTGGTCTCCGGTCATCTCACGAAATGCGCGCTCGAATGCGTCTGTGGTCAGGCGAAGCGTCTGAGCGTCGCTTTCGACCGCAAACTGGAGCGCACGATACGCCCACTCTTTGAGGAAGACCTGTGCTGCGTCCGTGCTCATTTCCACCAGCCGGTCCATGTCGACCTCGCTCAGATCCCGATCACGCAGCGCGTGCAGCAGGTAACGTCGCCGAAGCTCGGTGCTCGGTGGACCAAAGTAGATCGATTGGCTGATGCGTCCCGGCCGATCGCGAATCGCCGATTCGAGCCGGTCGATCGCGTTGGTGGTCATCAACACCGAGACTTCTGCGTTCGGCGAGAGCCCGTCGAGTTCATCCATCAACGAGCCGAGAGGAGCACCGAACATGTTCTGGTCACGACTCTGAAAGACCAAGTCGACGTCTTCCAGGATAACCAGAGCGGGTGCGAGGCCACGTGCGAGCTCGAACAGCTCCCCGACACGCGTGAGCGCCAAGCCGGCTGCCGAAAGAACCGTGACGCCCTTGAGCTTTCCCGCGAGATAGCGACACGTGAAGGTTTTTCCAGTTCCAGGTGGACCATGCAGCAACACGCCTCGGCGTGTGGGGATGTCATGTGCCTTGAGCACTTCGCGTCGTTGCGACATGTCCAACACGTTGCGACGCAAGACATCCAGAATGTCGTCCGGCAAGACGATGTCGTCGTCGGACACAGGGTCACCCTCGTAGAACGTGAGCGTCGTACTTCCAGACAACACGTAGTCGTCGTCGTACCCACCACCCTGGAGCACTTTGAACGCCATGAACTGACCCCGAAAGATCGATTGCTCCAGGCTGTCGGCCACGATGTCTTGAACCGCGGAGCGTTGCGTCGGAAGTGCAGTTGCCAGCTCAACGATCGCGCGTCCCGAATTCTGTTCGAGCCGGACTCGGAGAATCCAGACACCGCGCTTGGCCCAAAACCGTGCAAAGGGCAGTGCTTCGGTTTCGTTGGGGCCAACCGGAAAGTGCATCGAACTCGACTGCGTGAGTTCCATCGGCACGTGCGGTCCAGCGTCACTGGAGAGCAGCATGCCCAGGGGTCGGTGGTCCGAAGCGTCGAGCGCTTTCTGTCCGCCGCGTTCGTCGGCCCAGCGCTCACACGCCTTGAACAGGTCGACGTAGCGATAGGGGGGTGCCGTCATTTGCACGACACTGAACTCACGAATGTCGCGAGGGCGCGCCCACTTCTCGAGCTCGGCGAAGATGCGTGGCGGCCGCCCGAAGTAGAACACCCCGAGCACGATCAGAGCGACGATGACCGCGATGGACGCCCAGAGCGGCGATGCTCCGAGGTAGATGCTCAGAGGCAGTGTGGCCATCACCCCGATTGCAGCGAGCGGTAGAAAGCGTTGCATTCCGCCGAACGTGAGCACCGAGGGGCTGATGTCAAGGCGCGGAGAGGCTGGGTCGCGCAGGGTTTCGCCAGGAACGTCGAAACATCGATCCAAGGTTTCAGAGAAGACTTCCGTCACACCCGCAGCCGTTCGGTAGAGTCGGCTTGGAGGCAGGATGAACAAGCTCTGGATGGGGGCGTTCGCGCTGGGTGTGTGCGCGTTCGCGACTCCGCGTGCACACGCGTTTTGCGGGTTCTACGTGGGTGGTTCGACCGAGGCGTTGAGCAACGACGCGACGATGGTCGTGCTCTTGCGGGAAGGCACCAAGACGGTGCTCTCCATGCAGAACAACTATCAAGGACCACCAGAGAACTTCGCGATGGTAGTTCCGGTTCCCGAAGTGCTCGATGAGGAGCGAGTCAAAACGCTTCCGCGCGACATCTTCGAACGAGTCGACCGCATGGCAGCGCCGCGACTGGTTGAGTATTGGGAGCAGGACCCCTGCAATCCCCACCCTCCGATGCCGCAGACCGCGCGGCGTCGGATGCGTCGTGGGCCTTCCATGGCTGCGCGCGCCGCGGCACCGGCTCAGGACCTCGGGGTGACCATCGAAGCGGAATTCGAGGTCGCCGAGTACGACATCCAGATCTTGTCCGCGGAAGACAGCGCAGGACTCGACACCTGGTTGCGTCGCGAGGGTTATCACATTCCGGCTGGAGCCGAGCCCTTGCTTCGTCCCTACGTGGAGTCCGACAGCAAGTTCTTCGTGGCGAAAGTCGACATCTCGAAAGTGCAGTACGCCAACGTTTGTCCCGATGCGCCGGATGACGACATGCCGCCCCACTGTCGACAGGTCGTGCTTTCGCCTTTGCGTTTTCACTACGACAGCGATCAGTTGGCGCTTCCGATTCGGTTGGGGTTGATGAACGCCGACGGACCGCAGGATCTGATCGTGCACATCCTTGCGCAGAACCAGCGCTACGAAGTGGCGAACTACCCCAACGTCACGATCCCGACGAACATTGACATCGACAAGACGATGAAGAACCGCTTTGGGGAGTTCTATGCGGCGCTGTTTGACGAAACGTTGACGCAGAACCCAGGTGCGGTGGTGACCGAGTACAGCTGGCAGGCGACCTCGTGCGATCCCTGTCCCGGCCCACAGCTGGGCTACCACGAGATCGTCACCTTGGGCGCTGACGTGGCGGGTGCCAGCAATACAATCGTTCCACCAGGACGACCAGGACGACCGGGCCGCCCCGGACGACGAGTGAGGCGATTCTTTGGTGGCGGACACAGCTACGTGCTCACGCGTCTTCACGCGCGCTACGACGCGGGTTCGGTGGGTCAGGATCTGGTCTTCCGCGCTGCACCCCCGATCACTGGTGGACGCGAAGTTCGCAGCGAGAACGGCGAACTGGAGCGCGGTGCCTCTCCCGCGGGTGGCAACAACTTCCAAGGTCGCTACGCGATTCGTCACCCGTGGACAGGACCGGTGGAATGCGAGAACCCGCAGCGCGGTGTGTGGGGTGGTCCTCCTGGTGGAATGCCTTCGCGTCCCGCCGCAGCGCAAAACACGGCGTTTGCCACACGCGGCGAACTGACGTTGGCGGAGGCTGTTCGTTCGCCGGTTCCGAGCTTGGGCTTGGCGGGTGCAGCCGCACTCAACCCTCTTCCTGCGGAACCGACAATGGAACCCCTGAACTCTGCACCTCAGGACGATCCTGTTGTCCAGTCGGCACAGAGCGCGGACAACGCGTCATCGGGATGCGGGTGTCGTGCTCCAGGTGCGGGAGGCACTCCGGCTTTCGCGATGTTGCTAATCGTGGGTGTGGCGTTGCTTCGACGACGCTAAGCTTGCTGCGTGCGGTTCGTCCCTGCGTGTTTGGTCGCGCTCACCCTCGTGGTGCCGTTGGGCCATTCCCAAGACGAACCGCTCGCGGCGTTTCACCAAGCGCTCGAGCACGCATCTCAACGACGCGCGCGCGTTGTCGTGTACGGCGCGTCGCACACCGCCGGTGATGAGTTCACGTCCGAGGTTCGGCGGCGGCTTCAATCTCGTTACGGTGACGCGGGCCCAGGCTGGGTGATGCCCGCGAGTCCATTCCCCTACTACCACCATGCGCGGGTTCAGATTGCAGCGCGTGGTTGGCGTGGACTGAAGGTGCGCGGTCGCGAGCGAGCGCGAACCGAGTACGGCTACGCGGGGTTTGCAGTCGAAGGCGTGACCGCCACCTCCCAACTGACGCCCGACGTTCCGGTTGACCACATCGAAGTGCATTACCTCGGACGCGCACGTGGTGGGACGATTCGCCTTCGAACGAGCGCGGGCGAACTCGCAAGCATCGACACGTCTGCCGGCCGTGGCGCACAACGCCAAGTCTACGAACTGGATGCACCGGTTCAGAGTGTGTCGATCGAACTCGAGGGTGGGCTTGTTCGCATCTTCGGTGTGGTTTTGGAACGCAAAGGCAACGGCGTCACGCTGGATGCGTTCGGGGTGCCCGGCGCACGCGTGTGGGATCAAGTGCCGTGGCGTGCGCGATCCATCTCGGCGCAACTGGAGTCACGTCCGCCCGATCTGTGGGCTCTGGCATACGGCACGAACGAGAGTGCGATGAACCGGGTTTCGATGCGCGAGTACCGTCGTCGACTCAACGTTGCGATGCGTCGCTGGAAGAGTTGGGCGCCGCAAGCGAGTTGCATGTTGATCGGACCCGGTGAATGGCCGAGGCGCACGCGTCGTGGTTGGATTGCACGCCCGCGCACGCAAGAGATCATCAACGTGCAGCGCGAGGTTGCAGCGGCTCAAGGCTGTGCGTTCTTCGACACGTTCGCCATGATGGGCGGCGAAGGATCGATGGTGCGTTGGGTGGAACAAGGTCTCGCGATCGGTGACCACGTCCACTTTACGGAGGCTGGCTACCAGCGGATGGGCGCTGCGCTTCACCAAGCCCTCATGCACCGTTGACCCCGGTGGTGCTTTGGGTCCCCAGTGAAAGCCAGCAAATGTGTACGGTGAGCCCGGGAAAACCCGGCAAACTTGGTGGATCGCCTCTTGCTACCTTACGCGGCGTGTCCCGTCTGCTTCTACTCTCGCTTGTGAGCGCGATGGCCTGCCAAGGCCAGATCGGCGATCCACGAACCGACGATCCGATCGTCGACGTGCCGCCTGACGAAGCGCGTCCCGGCGAGGAGTTTGTGTGTCGACCCGATGAGGCCTCTGCGGGTCCCAACTTGGTTCGTCGACTGACCGTCCAGGAATATGTCGAGACCGTACGTGGTGCTCTCGGCGTCGATATCTCCGACATGCGAGATGCTCTTCCTGCAGAGCCGCCTTCGGAAGGTTTCTCCAACGTCGCAGTGAGTCTGGTGGTCTCGCTTGAACACGTTCGCGCGTACGAGTCGTTGGCCGACACGATCGTGGAGCGTATCGATGACTACGACGCGTTCTTGGACCAGTACGTGAGTTGCCGTGAGCCTTCTTGCGACGCGGAGTTGATCAACAACCTCGGTCAACGACTCTTTCGTGCTCCCGTCGGCGATGAGGAACGCACGGCACTCCTGCCAATCTTTGCAGCTGTTCGTGACGAGGGTGGAGACTTTGTCGAGGGCTCTCAATATGTGTTGCGCGCGATGCTGCAGTCCCCGCGCTTCCTCTATCGCTCGGAAGTGGAGATCGGCAACGGCAACGAACGCCCGCTCAACGGCTTCGAGATGGCGAGTCGCCTCAGCTACTTGCTCTGGGGTGGCCCTCCCGATGACGCGCTCTTTGATGCTGCCGCCGCGGATGCACTCGCAACCGACGACGAGCTGATCGCGCAGGTGGATCGCATGCTTGCCGACCCGCGAGCACGCACCGCGACGGGCACGTTTGCATCGGAATGGCTGCACGTGGGCAACCTCGATTTCCTGACGCGCGATGAAGAGCGTTTCCCCGATTGGTCGCCCGAGATTCGCGCCGCCATGCAGGACGAAACGCTCGGGTTCGTCGACCGCGTGCTCTTTGAGGACGAGTCGCCTGTGGGTGCGCTTTTCGACGCGCAGTACACCATCGTGTCGCCTGAGCTTGCGGACTTCTACGGCTACCCCGCGCCCGATGCGGACGGTGTGGTCGACCTGACGGACATCCCCGAGCGAGGCGGACTTCTCACGCAGGGCAGCGTGCTCACGATTGGTGGCAACGAAAGCTCGATGGTCATGCGCGGCCTGTACTTGCTCGGTACGGTGCTCTGTCTCGAGTTGGATTCGCCGCCAGCAGGTGTGGACACGACACCGCCTCCACTTGAAGCGGGTCGCTCGCAACGTTTCTACAGCGAGGAGCGCATCACCAATCCTTCGTGCCTGGGCTGCCATGCTCAGATGGAACCGCTCGCGTTCGGCTTGGAGCGGTTCGATGCGACGGGTCGTCACCATCTCGAGGACGAGTTTGGCAATGCGCTAGAGCAAGACGGTTTCGTCCGCTTTGGACCCGCCACCGATCCAGTTCCTTACGAGTCGATCGGCGAGCTTTCGTCGCTGCTTGGTTCGCACGAGCGGGTTCGCGATTGCTTCAGTCTGAAGGCTGCACAGTTCGCGATGGGCCGTCGCTTGCTCAGCAGCGATGGGTGTGCGCTCCAAGACTTGCGCGACCGCTTGTCGACCACCGACGGAACGTACCGCGACCTCGTCATTGCGTTGGTCACGAGCTCCATGTTCCGAAACATCCAGACGGAGGAGGCGCCGTGAGTAAGTACTCCAAAGTCATGAAGCGCCGAACGTTCCTGCGTGGAGCAGGCACTGTGGCGATTGCGCTGCCCTTCTTGGATGCGATGCGCACGACCAGTCTCTATGCGGCAGAGCCCGAGCCGGTCGCGCGCGCATTCAACGTGTTCTTCGGTCTCGGCTTCCCGACACCGCTGCAGTCGTTGGGCTTCTCTGGTCCGATGGAGCCGCTCTCCGTGGTGCAGGACAAGTTGTTGGTCCTTCGAGGTGTGAACCAAGTCCGCGCCGACATCGGTGGTGTCAACGCGCACTACGATGGTTCGGGGGCTGCGTTTGCCGCTACGCCTGCCATGGACTTGACCGTTGCCGGCGGTTCGACCGCGGAGCAGCTGGTTCGACGCCACGTGCATCCGGATGGACTCCCTGCGGGAATCATCCCGACGTTGTGCACCGGCACGTACTTCCGTCGCGACGATCGTCCCTATCGGTACCTGCACAGTTGGAACGCGGATGGCTCGCCCGCGGGTACGATGATCGACAACCCACCCGCGCTCTTCGACCGCATCTTTGGCGAGGATCCGGGAATGATGACGGGCGATCCCGAAGCGGAGCGCCGTCAGCGACTTCGCCGCAGTGTGCTCGATGGCGTGCTCGACCAGTACCGGCACTATCAAAGCGACGCGTCCAACCTGGGTGTGGCGTCGCGAACGCGTATTGCCGACCACCTCGACCGAGTCCGCGAGCTGGAGACACAGATCTTTGGCGGTGAAGTGGAACCGACTTGTGACGTGCCGGAGCGACCCGGCATGGGCGGTATTCCGCATGGGCCCGCAGCCGATCCGGGCGGCGAAGGCATCGACATCACGCTTGAAGCGTTGGTGAACCACTGGCGCATTCAGGCCGACCTTTTCGTGTTGGCGGTGCAGTGCGACCTGGCTCGTTTTGGCTGTGCGACGTTCCTGAGTGCAGGTGAGCGCATTCGCGTGACGGGCAACTACGACCACATGAGCACGAGCTACGACTTTGACGATCGACGCGATCGGGGTCGCGGTGGTGCGCAGGGGTGCAGCCACGAGTATTGGCACGCGTTCAACGGGCGCACCGACGGGAACGTGCAGCTCAAGGCACACTTGCACATGAAGATGCGCGAAGTCGCGTACTTGTTGAGCGCCCTCGATGACCCGGCGCATGCGGACGAGAACGGAAAAACGATTCTCGACAACTCCATGCTCATGATCAGCACGGAGAGCGGCGACGGGCGTCACAACGACGTGCCGCGTGAGCTTAGTGGGATCTTCCACGCGATTACCGGTGCCAACGATCGGTTCCGTACAAATGAGATCGTGGATCTCGACAACGTCGAGGGCATCGACGTGTACAACACGATGCTTGCCCGGATGGGTGTGACCGCGAAGCTCGGACCCGCGGGCCGAGCCGTGAACACAGTGTCTGAGATTCTTCTTTGAGCGACTCGGACGAGCTACCACCAAAGCCCGAAATGCCGCCCACGCCGGAGGGCATGACCAGGCGGGAGTGGTTCGAAACCGAAGAGGGCCAGGAGTACCAAGCGAAGCGTCGCGCCTGGAAGATGGCGTGGAAGAAGACGCGCAAGGGAAGCAAGACGACGCGCAAGGGCGTTGCGAAGAAGAAGGTCGAAGCGCCGAAGAAGAAGAAGCCCGCAATGAAGCAGGACACCCTCGACGAAGAGGAGTTCGACTAAAAATCTAGCCATTTTGGTCGAAGAACGTCTGGACCAACGCAGGGTCGAAACGACGCCAAACGTGAATCCATCCGAGCCGCGACCAAAATGAATGTAAGAGCCACGTAAAACGCTAACGCGCGCAACCAGAGCCGGAAATAGGCGCGGGCGACACTTCAGTTCGAGTCTCCGATGAAACGCGTCCTCTTCTTTGCTGCGCTGAGCAGCTTGGCTTCAATTGTTCTCGTTGGCTCCACTTCAGCGGACGAACCCGGAATCGTCGTCGAACGAATCCGCGCCTCGGTCGCTCCGGAAATTCCAGTCGGCAACCGCATCATCACGTTGGTCCGCGTCGATCTCTCGCAGTACCGGTTGCGCATCCTCACCGAAGAACGACACGGAGAGCGACGCTCGCTGCCTCGCTGGGTGCGTGACCACAGTCTGGCCGGAGGCATCAACGCAGGCATGTTCTTGCCCAGCGGTCGAAGCGTAGGGTTCATGATGCAAGACGGCTCGGTCGCGTCGAATCGTCGCGTGAGCAAATATCGTGGCGTCGTGGGCTTCGAGGCACGTGGTAGTGCAGCACCGCTAGCGATTGGGGGTCGTGGATGCGGTCATGGCTTGGACGCGTTTACGCGTCGCTACCAAAATGTGCTTCAGGCGTATCGCATGGTGGATTGTCGTGGTCGTGCAGTCCCTTGGCCCAATCGCAAGCGCTACAGTGCAGCCGGCTTCGGTGTGGATGACGAAGGGCGTGCAGTCTTCATGCATACGCGAACACCATATCGGATGACCGTGCTCAACCGCATGCTTGCCGATGGTCACGGGATCCGCGGGATGATCTACATGGAAGGCGGACCCGAAGCCTCGCTTGTGGTCAACACGGAGGGGCACCGCGTTGCCGAGATTGGAAGTTACGAGGACGGCTTCAACGAAAACGACGACAACGATGTCTTCTGGCAGGTGCCCAACATCGTCGCGTTTGAAGCCCGCTAAAGGTCAGATCGTCCACACTGCGGGCTGTACGAACCACCGATGCACGCGAGAAGTCGTGCGCGGGCCTCGGCACAACGTGTGCATCAACGTAGAATGTGTTGGTGATGACTCAACGAGAGCTCATCGCACTTCTTGCCGAGCCGCTGGGCGACTCCGTCGCAAAACAGGTGGTGCAAGAAGCGGCGGCGACTCTCGGACTCGGAGACAGGTTCGACCGCGCAAGTGCTCTTCGCTTGCTCGAGCGAATTGCGCTTCGAGGGGGACTCGTGGGGATCACGGCACGCTTCACCATGAGTCGGCTGCACCTGAGGAGATAGACATGACCACAACCTTTGCGACAGCACATGGCACCGACGCGAACTCGATTGGTGAGGCGCTTGAAACCCGCCTCGCGGGAAGCACGCCGGCTTTGGTGATGGCCTTTGCGTCAACAACGCAGTCTCTGGCATCCGTGTGTGCATCGCTACAAACGCGGTTCGCGGACGCTGTGGTGCTCGGTGCCTCCACTGCGGGCGAGTTCACAGAAGCCAGTTTGAATGCCAAAGGTACGACTGTCGCCGTGGCGGTCGCTGGTGATTTCGCTGTTCGTGCGGGGCTCGGTCGCGGCGTTGCTGAGGATCCTGAAGGCGCGGTTCGAAGCGCACTCGAGCAACTTGAAGCGAGCGATGCGCGTGACCTCCCGCATCGAACTGCAATTCTACTTCTCGATCCGCTTGTCGGCCGGAGCGAAGAAGTGACTTTGTGGGCGGGTTCGCTTTTGGGCGAAGGTGTTGCTCTGGCTGGGGGCGCTGCAGGCGATGATCTTGCGATGAAGGAGACTTTCGTCGCGTGTGGATCAGAGCACGCGTCGGATGCTGTCGTGATCGCCGAGATTCGATCTGCGAAACCACTCGCGGTAGGTGTTGCGCATGGACATCACGCTCTCTCCGACGAACTCGAAGTCACCGCCGCCGAAGGTGCGACCGTGCAAACAATCGGTGGTCGACCTGCCTGGGATGTGTGGGTGGAACACACGCGTGCAGCGGCAAAGGCGGCCGGAATCGACGTCGACGCGTTGCCGGAAGATGAGGTGGGCGCCTACCTCCTACGTTTTGAAGCGGGTTTACAGAGTGGCGAAGCGCTCAAGATTCGAGCACCGCTTTCGAAGGGCGCCGATGGCTCATTGAACTTCGCATGCGGGGTTCCTGCGGGAGCGACATTCCGCATCACAGAGAGTTCAGCAGGGCGACAAGTCGATGCGGCTATCGCAGCGGCGAAATCCGCCGGCGGCCAACTCGACGGACAGGTTGCTGGCGCGATTGTGTTCGACTGCATCTGCCGAAATCTGATTCTTGGCGAGCAGTTTGGCGACGCCGTACAAGGCATGTCGTCCGTGTTGGGCGATGTTCCGCTTGCAGGCTTTGAGACCTACGGTGAGATCGCGTTGGCAGCGGGCGACATGAGTGGGTTCCACAACACGACAACTGTCGTGCTCGCGTTCCCTACTTAGAGCCCATCGCTGTTGCGCGTGTTGCACGCAACATCCGCCGTTCCGGCTTCGAAGTAGATCGGATTGCTGAACCCAGCGTCGTTGTCGGTGCTCAACGTGATGTCTTCGCGTACCCACGCGGTGATGAAACCGTGTTCGGCTCCGGCAGGAATGTCGGTTGAGCGCGAGAAGCGCGACGTGCCCATCCAAATCTCGTTGGCGCGAATCTCTTCGCGGTCGAGGATTCGTTCTTCAGCGGCGTTGCGCCAAATGTTCACGTTGTAGTTGTGGCGTTGCACGGCGCGCACACGAACTTGGACAGTGAACGCGTCACGACCGGGTTGTTCGCATGCCGGTACGGTCGAGCCGCTCCAGTAGTCGATGAGTCCGTCGTCGTTCACATCAATGCCGAGGTCGACCACAACCGCCGGATCGGTGTCTTGTACGACGGTCACACGCCCTTCGCGCAATGCCGCCACGACCAAGTCGGGGTCGTTGACCGCAGCCGCGGAGGTCGAGCCAACCGGTTTGACCCACATGTACGGCGCGTCCATGTGCGTGAGGTCGACGATGCCGTGGAATGAGTTGCAACCAGTGTCGCCGTCGTAGGGCGGTCCGTTGACGTGGCAGTCGGTACCGGCGATGCCTACCCAGCGTCGACCTTCGCGCAGTCCATTGTCGCGCCACCACTCGGGTGCATTGCGGTTGGTGAGTGTGGGATCGGGCGTGTTGACCTCGACCCCATCCACGCGATCGTTGCCCAAGGCCCACCGCATCGGAGGTTCGATCACTGCGTTTTGTGTGGGGTGGTTGATGTACACCAGTGCGCCTCGACGATGGAGCTCGTCGATACTGACCATCGCATCCATCATGCTGATCGGATCATCGCCATGACCCCGATGATCGGCTCGCGTACACGGAGCGTCCGGTCCATCAAACGCAGGCTGATTCACGTCGTGGTTTTCGTCGGTATCGTCGCACTCATCTGGTGGCAGAGGCGTCGAGCCGTGGATCTGTTGGGCGAACTCCAGGTCGTAGATGCTGGAACTCGGATCGATTTCCGGCAGGAAGTTCCCGACGACAGTCAAGTGACCGAACGCGCTGGTCCACTCCATGCCCGGCACGACACTCGGACCATCGGCGTCGGCTTGGTTGTAGCGTCGGAACACATCGGTGAACCAAATGCCCACGTTGTCGTGGTCGGTGAGGATGACAGCGTCGATGCCGTTGTCGGCTGCTGCATCCACCAGCCATTGCACACCGCTTTCGCTGAAGCTGCGCAAGAGCAGTTCGTGACAAGCTTCCATGTCGCCAAGCACGTCGAAGCAGCCATTGAACCAGTTGATGCGATTTGCAAACACGGGACCGCCTGCGTTGGCTTTGATGTCCGCGATGGTGTGCGTGTGGCTGACCACGCGGATCCAGTCGTTGCCCCAACGCGCGGGGTCAGCGTAGTCCGGCTTGGCTAAACGTACGGCTGCGCCGTTGACCCGACATGGACCGCGCACGCCAACCAAGCGGATGAAGAGATCTTGGAGCGTCTTGTCGACCTGGGCTTGTCCGCTCGCCGTGGCCGCGTCGACCGCATCCATCGCAACGGCAAACTCTCCGTCGACCTCAACACCGACTTCGGCTTCGACTTGGTCGCTGCCACCTGTCCATTCGAGGTCGACGGCGTAGGTGTCTGAGCCCTCGCTGATCGCGATTCGCGCGCGCGTCAACGCGGGGAACTGCAGGCCGTCACAAGACGCTGCGTCAAAGGGCTCTTCGGTGTCGGTTGTTGCGTCGATGCCGGTATCGCGACCGCCACCGTCGACGGCCGCATCCACGCCGTCCGAGTCATCCCCACATGCCAAACCAAGCAGCACAAGTGCGCTGCACAATCCCCATCGCATGTATTCAGCGTATCACCGAGCGGCGAGTACGTGCTTGACGTCCCAACCGAGCTTGGTCGGTGGGCGCTGCTTCACCTGTACGTCGATGAGGTCACCGCGAAGCTGCCACAGGAAAGCTCCCGCGTAGTCGAGCTTGTCCGCGTTGTGGATGAAGTTACACAACGACTGCGGTTCTTCGGGGCCGGGGTCTTTGGGAATCCCGCACTCGCCTGCAATCAGCGGAAGCGCACGGACTGCTTCGTCGCCCACATACTCGACCAAGTCGTCCTTCGAAGGCAGTCCACCGTTGGGGTGGTAGACGTGGATATCGACTGCACCCAGTTTGGGATCGACGTGCCAGAGCTTCTCCAGAAACACGTGCATCGTTCCCGCGGTGACAACGTGCGCGTCGACGGCTTCGCTGCATGCGCGAATGGTCGTGCCGATGTCTTCCCAAGCAACCGGTTTGGCTCCCGGAGCGCGCTTCTCCGCAGCGTCGAAGCACTCGGGGGTCGCGGTTTCCGGCTCGTTGATCACTTCGAGTGCGAACGTGACGTTCGGATCCAGAACGTCGGCAATGGGAAGTACGATGTTGGAGACAAAACGCTTCCGCGTTTCGGCATCGGTCAAAATCGAACGCGTGATCGGATCGCCCTCACGCACAACAGCGTTGCCATCGAGAAGCGTCCAATACACCCGCACGCCGTTGAGTGCGGCGCCTTCCTGAAAAATGCGAATCGCTTCCAGAAGATCCGGATGGACAGACTCGACATCGCCCACGATGCCTTCGCCGTTTTCACACAACCACACCCGTACGGCGCCGAATCCAAGCCAGGCTGCTTCCGCGACGGGTCGGAACGCGTGCATGGGGTCGAACTCGACCGGCCAGTCCGGGAATCGTCCGTTTGGCGCCAAATCATGGCCGTACTCGCCGCGAAGGTAGGGCGTGTTGACTCCGATGAGGGCGGCCACGGGTGGACACCTAGCACGCATCGCTTCTCCGATTCATGCTTTTCGCTCCGTGTCGAAGAGTCCTACCGAGAAGCGCCTGTACAAACAGCTCAAGGAAACCTGTGTCAGCTGGGATCTGCTCGAGCCTGGCGACCGAATCATGGTGGCGCTGAGCGGCGGCAAGGACAGCTACACGATGCTGCACTTGCTGGGAAACCTGCAGCCACGAGTGCCGTTCGAAGTGGAACTGATCGCGGTGCATCTCGACCAGGTCCAACCGGGATACGACGGAACCAAGTTGGTCGAGTGGCTGGATCAGAGTGGCTATCGCTACGAGATTTTGCGTGAAGACACCTACACGGTGGTCACGGACAAGCTGGATGCGAAGTCGACCTACTGTGCGCTTTGCTCACGATTGCGACGCGGCATTCTCTACACAGCGGCCGAACGATTGGGATGCAACAAGATCGCCCTGGGGCATCATCGCGACGACTCGCTTGAAACGCTGCTGATGAATCTTTTCTACGCAGGAAAGATGCAGGCAATGCCGGCCGTGTACACCACCGATGATGGGCGTTTCAAAGTGATCCGTCCGTTGATCGAATGCGAAGAGGCGCGCATCGCAGAGCTTGCAGAGGAGCTGCAGTTCCCGATCCTGCCGTGCAACTTGTGTGGCTCTCAGGATGGTCTGAAGCGCGAGGCGACCAAAGCGCTGTTGGCGCAGCTCGAGGCGACCAAGCCGGACATCAAGAGCGTGATGATGCGCGCGATCGGCAACGTGCGACCGACGCACCTGATGGACAAGGACGTGCTCGACGCGTGGGACAAGCGTCCGGAGGATGTGCGGCGCGGCGGTGATCTGAAGAGCGGACCGAAGCGAACAGCGGCGGAGCCAGTTCGTCGAGGTGGCCCGCGATTGCCCGTGATCGACGGCTAAGTTAGCGCCGTGTCTGCACGTCTATCCGCCGCAATAATGCGTCGAACTCGATCCGACAACGCGTTCCATTCGACGTGTACTCGCGAAAACCGGTGCCGGTAAAACGAGAACCGTTCCGACGAACTTCGAACCGCGCTGAACGGTTTCGTACTCGAGCCGTCCCGACCACGGTTCCGTTGGCTTGGATGTTGATGTCCCACTCTTTCCAGTAGTCGCTGTTGGTGAGCATCATGTCCATCGAACGACTCCGCGGAATCCCGTTGATCGCCGCGACGTAGCTGTCGACATACCCGGTACGCGTCGCGTCGTTGCATGACGCTTCGGTGATTCGCGTTTGGTAGATGTAAAGGCCAGGGCCGAGAACTTCTTGGTCGTTTTGTGCGCTTACAGACAACACACCCACCACCAAGCACACCAAACAAAGCCCGAACCGTCGCATCTACACCCCGTCGTCGTGCATATCGATGGTGTTGCCTGCACCACCGCTCACTAGCTTGAGCTTTACGCGCGAAGGATCTTTGAATGCGATCACACCCGCGACGCTGTCGCCTGCACGTGCACTCGCCATGATCCCGGCGTTCCACTCGTCATCCCACGAGTAGTTGAAGCAGTTGCACGCCACACACCGCTTCTCGAGTCCCTCGCGAACGATATCTCGCGCCACGTCCGTGCGAAGCGCGTCGATCAACGAGTCCATTTTGATGTTCCGGCCTTGGTGCCAACACAGGTAGAACCCGTGGTCGGAAAACCCGATGAACTTCTGCGGAATCTTGCAGCCGTCCATAGGCCGATAGCGGTCGGACTTCTGCGCGTACGTATCGAAGTGCTGCAAAAGCATCTCGCGGTCGTTGAACCACGTGTTGGTTTTGGCGCACTCCTTCTCGATCTGCTGAATCTGCTGAAACGCGCTCTGGCTCTGCTCTTTGGTCATCTGCAGATGCGCGATTTCGGGAACGACTTCGACGTGAGAAAAGCCGCAGTAGGCGTACTTGAATCCACCGACTTCCTGAATGGCGCGGAACGAGTCGAGCAGACAGTGCCAGTTGTCCTTCTGCATCACCGTGTTGGTGCCCCACTGAATGTCGGACTTCTCGGTCAGCAGCCTCAGCGTCTGCATGCTGCGTTTCCACGTACCTTTACGTTGGCGAATGTGGTCGTGCGCGTCCTCAGTTCCGTCGATGCTGATCGTCAGGCAATCGAGGTTGCTCAGCAGGTCGAGGTGCTTCTCTTTGATCAGCGTGCCGTTGCTGACCATCTGGACTTTCACGCCCACGGAAAACGCGTGTTCCAGAATCTCCAGAATCTTGGGATGAACAAACGGTTCGCCACCGGAGAAGCTCACCGTTTCGATTCCGATTTGTGCTGCTTCGCTCACCACTCGCTTGCACACCTCGGCGTCCATGAACAACGTTTCCGAAGGACGCCGACACATCTGACAGGTGAGGTTGCAGTACTCGCTCATCGCGATGTCCATCCGCTCGTAGTTCGTAAAGAGCAGTTCGTTACCGCACTTCGGGCAGATTTGGGTTTCCAGCGCTTCCAGACCACTCATCCGATGCGAAACAACTTCGCCGCAGGAACAGGTGCGAGTCTTCACTTTGGTGACAGAGCTGGTCGGAAGCGCCTCAGCGACGGGCAGCGGCAGGTTCACGCTTTCTCCATGGCGTCGAGCAGCACCTGACGCGGCGGGGCGTAGGTGACGTCGGCTTGTTGGTCGGCGTCGTCGAAACTCTCGACGTCGCTGCACGCGGCAAGACATCCCGGGCAGCGCTCAGTCAGCGCCAGCGTTTGCAGCTGACGATGGTGTGCCGAATGCCAGATGTCGGTGATCACGTCGTTGTAGACGTTCCCCATGCGATCCGCTTCACTTCGCATGAAGAAACAGGGGTACACGTCTCCCCGCCAGTCGATCAGCAGGAATTTACTGGGCAAAAAGCAGCCGCCCGGCGGGATGGGTCGCTTGCCGAATGCCAGGTAGTCCGGGATGACGCCGAACAGCGACTCGGTGAAGATCTTCACGCCCAGCTTCTCGGCGTGCTCGGCAAGGTCCTCAAGACACGCCACGATTTGGTCTCGCGGTGTTCGCATCAGGGAGAAGCGCGCGATGTCTTTTTCGGGTCCGCTGATCTCTGTTTGGAAAGGCTGGAAACTTACTTCGCCGATCCCCAAGTTGTGCGCGAGTGTCACCAGCGCCTTTAAGTGGGGCAGCGACTCTTTGAGAATCACGCCGCTCAAGCCGACCGCGATACCCCGTTCGATGCACTTGCGCGCGGTCTCCACGGACTTGGCGTAGTTGCCTTCACCACGCAGGTCGTCGTGTACGTCTTCGGGCCCGTCGATCGAGATGTGCAGTTCGATCGACGGCACCTGCTGCAAACGATCGAGATGTTCGTCGGTGATCATCGTGCCGTTGGTCACCACATCTTGTTTGGTGAACCCGATGCTATGCGCGTGCTCGACGATGTCGAGAAAGTCTTTGCGCATGAACGACTCTGCACCGCAGGGCGTGAAGTGCTTGGCGCCCAGCGAGCGCGCGTCGTCCAAGATCTTCTTGGCGAGATCGAGTGGGACACCGTGTTCACGGATTTCCCACACGCTGCACATCTTGCAGCGAAGGTTGCAGTACACGGTGAGCTCGATGGCAATTTCGTCGAGCGAGTAGCCGAGCGCTTTCGCGGCCTTCGGCGGGATCAGCGGCAACGACACGGCGGAAGGCTGACATACACGTAAAGGGCTGTCATGAAGTCTTGCGTGATGGATGCTTGGGCCCGACAAAGGGCGACATGAAATACCGCCAATTAGGAAGCACCGGGCTCAACGTATCGACTGTTTGCTTCGGCACAATGACGTTTGGCGAAGCGGACGAAAACAGCTTCATGCACCAGCTGGGCACGCCGGAAGACGAAAGCCACCAGCTGCTGAGTCACGCGCTCGACCAAGGGTGCAACTTCATCGACACCGCAGACGTGTACGGTCAAGACGGACTGAGCGAACGGGTGATCGGTCGCTTCTTTGAGAAGCATGGTCGGCGTGACGAAGTAGTGCTCGCGACCAAGTTTCGCTTCGTGATGGGGAGCGGTCCGAACAAGAGCGGTGCATCGCGCTATCGCATCATCAAGTGCTGCGAAGATTCGCTGCGTCGCCTGCAGACCGATCACATCGACCTGTATCAAATCCACATGCAGGACACGAACACGCCCGAGGAGGAAACGCTTCGGGCCCTCGACGATCTCGTGCGCGCAGGGAAGGTTCGGTACGTCGGCTGTTCGAACTACGCGGCATATCGTTTGGCCGATAGTTTATGGACCAGTCGCACACAACGACTGGAGCGATTCGTGACGCTGCAAGCCCAGTACTCGTTGGTCGAACGGAACTTGGAACGCGAGCACATTCCGCTCTGCCAAGAACACGGACTTGGGATTCTGCCCTGGTCGCCTCTGGCCGGCGGCTTCCTGACCGGCAAGTACCACCGCGACCAAGCGCCGACCGAAGGCTCGCGGTACGCGAAGTGGCAGGAGCGCTTTGGCCGGTTTGGAGATCGTGAGTGGGAAGCGGTGGATTTGCTGCGCTCGGTGGCTGCTGAAGTGGATGCGTCCGTGCCGCAAGTCGCGTTGGCGTGGTTGATTGCTCAACCATCGGTGAGTTCCGTGATCTTCGGTGCGCGAAACCGCAAGCAGCTCGACGACAACCTTCACGCAGCGACGCTGGAGCTGCCAGCGGATGCGGTCGAGAAGCTCAACGAGGTCACCAAGCCGGCTTTTGGCTACCCCTACGATTTCATCAGCCGCATCATGGGTCGTTGGTAGTCACCGAGCCACCGATACGTAGTCCAAGCGCAGCAAGATATCCTCGATCGCATTGAGGTTAAGTCCGTCACTTCCTCCGTCGCTGAGAACACCGGCGGGGAGGAAGATGGCGTAGCGTCCGTACAGGCCACGCGCTGCGAGTTCGGTGCTGTCTCCGTTCGCGAAGTCGTCTTCCGAGAACTCGTCGCGATCGACATTGAAGAATGCCTGCATGCGAGCTCGGCTGAACAAGCTGGTCTCGTTGCCCAACCCCAGTTCGTCACCGACGAGCGACCCTGAGCTTGGATCTGCAAAGAGGTTTCGCGAGGGACGCACACTGGCCTCTTGAAAGTCGGTGTCGGCCCCGTCGGTACACCACTGGCTATAGAACGTGTTGGCCTTCAAGAGTTGGATGTCGACGAACGAAGGGTCGTCCCCGATGAAGAGTCGATCCTCATCCCCGTGAATCGTCGCATTCACACTCCACAGGCGCTCGGCGCACGAGTTTCGAGCAAACACAGACACACCCGCGGTGCGACCTAGTCCGAGCTCCTCCAGCGGTGCCAGGTTGAACGGGATCGCGCGGCCGACGAACTCGCCGTCCTCGTACACCTCGTAGCGCGGATCCAGGAGAAGCAGGCGCAGCCGATCGGTGTCGGTGAGCGCGGAGTATCCCGGAGGTTGGCTCGCGTTGTTCGCGAGCTGGAGCAAGTTGCGCTTGAGACTCACGACAACCTTGAGATCGGTCGGCGCATTGCCGTTGATCCGACGAGTGCCTGCGGTCGACCAAAGCTCGTCGAGCGCTTGCTCCAGATCATCGGGGACTTCTGCCGCCAACACGAGGCCTCGCGCGTCAAGACTCTGCTGGAACTCGTACTCGACGGCACGCACGGTCAGGTACGCGATGCGAGTCGCATTGCGCATACGGCGCACGTAGGTCTCCAGCTTCTCGTCGAGCCAGTAGTCGTGAGCCATCGGCGCGACCGCGCGGTCTCGGGCCGCCTCGAGCGACCCACGTCCATCGTTGTATGCGGTGGTCGCCAGGATCTGCAGCTCACTCATCTGAAAGAGGGCAAGCTGGAGGTCCGAGGCCGCTCGTTGAATGCGGAGCCCTGCGGTGCGCACACCCACGAGCTCCATCTCTGCGTCGTTGAAGCACTGATCTTCGGCGATGTCGTTTTCGATCATCGCCATCAATGCATCGTGGTTGTCCTGCGCTTCCTCCATGTCGCGCTGAAACGCATCCGACACCGACTCGGCAACGCCTTCGGCTGCGCCTGCGGCACATGACGCACCAGCAGCATACGGGTTACCCGGCGAACCTGCCGTCGCGGCGCACTCTTTGACGGCACGCGCAGAGTTCGCGACTGCATCGGCGGCGAGTTTCGAGTTGCGCAGTCTGCGCATGGTTGCGTTGTGGGTCGCCGTGGCAGACTCAAGCGACATGTTGCCCAACTGCAAAATCATGCAGCTGTTCATGGCGATGTCGTAGCGTTCTTGGAACTCGGCAAACTCCGAACGCGCGATTTCGACGTCTTGCGCTACAGCACGTGCGGTGAGCGCAGCCTGCCCCAACGAGCCTCGGTAGCACGCGGCGTTTTCGAGCGCGGGCACGTTGATCTCTGCCAGGCCGGGAAGATTGGGGATCGCAGTGGGGAACTGGGTGCGACACGATGCGCGCGCGGCATCGATGACGCCGTTCGGTGCACCGTTGACCAGACCATTGAGTACGGCCGGCTGCGGTTCGAAGATCACGGTTCCGCTGCGACATTCCATGCACGAGCCGGTGCCGCATGTGACTGGGAAGACCGCGTCGGATGCACACGCCATGAAGTCTTCCAGCACCTCGCGTGTCGACTCGACTTCAAGCGCCGGCAGTTCACCAGTGCGTTGCGCGAGTTCATCCGCCACGCAGTATTGGAAGAGCAGGTCATCTGTGGTGACGTTTTGCGCCCACGTGCCTAGGTCGAACGAACAACCTGGCTCGTCGCGGTTGTAGAAGCATGTTTCGGCATTGAACGCCTCGCCGTGTGCGGCATCCCAACCGTCGAGCACGTCTACCGTGTCGAGTCCCGCAGGTGCACCGCAGTAGCTGGTTAGTTCGCCACCGAAGCGGAGATTGATCTCTTCGAGGCGTTCGTCGAGCTCTGCCGCGGACTGCATACGTTGCGTTTCTCGGTCGCGAAATGCGGTCCACGCGTCACGTGCATCATCGAGCGACTCCGCAGCCTGACGAATCGAGAACGGAGCGAAGTTACTGGCGGCCGCAGGGTTCGGTCCCAAGAGGAAATCCGAGATGGCGGTGAAGCGTCCTCCCGCACCAATTGTGTCCGCCAAGAAGTAGAGCGGAAGATCGTCTTCTTCGATCCCGAATGGATTGCGGCCTTCACGGATCGATTGCATTTGCACAAAGGCGCTCGCGATGTTGCCGTCCAGTTGCACCTGAGCGCGTTGGTAGCGTTCCTGCCAGACCGGAATGCCCGTGCTCGATGCTTGATTGAACAGGTGCTGTGCGAGGGGGCGCATCAGGTTTACATGACGCAGCACCTCAAAAGCGCGATCGAGAGCTTCGAGGTCACCCGTGCGTTGTGCTCGTTCCAGTCGAACCTCAACCAGCTCCATTTGGGCGGTCAGCGTGTCGAGGATGGCAACCGCGAGTCCGTCGCCTTGCTCTCGACCACTCAGTACCGGATCGACAAACGCGGGCGCGGTCCGTGAACGGTAGTCGGGCGATGCGACTGTTGCCGGATCCAGGTTCGCGATCGCGTCGGCAAAACGAGGGTGGAGCAAGAGGTTCCAGCCCTGCAGCGAACTCGCCAACACTTCGTCGATCGGTGGAGGAAGCGCGTCGTCGGAGGGATCGAGTCGTCGAATCAACTGCGCCAAGCGTTCGGCTTGAGCGGACTGGCGGGCGATGAACCCATGCAGCTGCACCCAGCGTTGCAAGAGCCGGATGGCGAGTGCTTCCTCGTCAGCGCGGATCGAGATCCTCGGATTCGCCGTACGGACGCGAGTCGACTCCAGCGCTTGGCTCGCGGCGTAGAACAAGCGGGTTGCGTTCACACACTCGGCTGGCGCGAAGAGCTCGCCCAGACCGGTCGCCGCGCTCGGGTCGTCGTTCAATGCCTCCAACTCCGCGATGCATGCCCGGAGCATCGCAGGCGCTTTCAGATCGGCCTCGTTGAGATCGACCGCGAGCATGGCGCCGCGCACACCAGAGCCCACGTCGCATTGAAGGTCACCAGAGATAGTTTCGACCGTCGACCCGAAGCGTGCCGAGCCGCCAATGCCTCCGTCGGGCTCGGGTGCGACGGAGCTCGGGTCGAAGCAGCTCGCAAGCTCACCGCAGCGGCGGGGCACCAAGTGAGGCTCGGGCGGATCAGGAAACACGCACCGGCGCTGAACTTGGAGCTCGATGTCTTGGTCGTACTGGTTGCCGCAGCCGAATTCGATTCCCTGGGTTCGCATCTCGGCGTGCATCGTCGCCACGTCGCCGGGTGCCGAATCGACGATTTCGCAGTCGTATCTCGCGGCCATCTCGGCGCATACGTCCACCGGTGTGCTGTTGTTGAGGGGGTAAATCGCGTTGATCCGTGGGTCGCCCCCGCATGCGCCGTTGCTCGACTGGATGATGTCAGCCGACGAATCGAACTCGCAGGGCAACGCGCCGTCAAAGCTTGGCGCGCTGAAGGCAAAGAAATGCTCCGTACCAAAGCCCGTGATGGGGTTCTCTTCGAGATGGTCGGCGGCAACGAGCTCGAGAAGCGGACTGGTGTCAGGTGACATCAGGTACATCTCAAGGTCGGTTTCGATCCACAGCCTTTGCGCGGAAAACTCAAATGTCGAGGATGTTCCGCCAATCGGGATCTCTTCGTCCGCGAAGAACGCAATCCACGCGCTATCGATGACCTCCTGGTTGGGCGAAGGAAGCGCGCAGGCGATCAGATTGTCTCCAGCACCTTCGAAGGCTGGCCATACGCTGTTGCGAACCCCGAAGAGATGATCGGGGCTGGACACCAACCCAAGAAGCTCCGTGTCAATGACGGACTCCAGATTCGTGTCGAGGTTGGCTCGCGTGGCATCCACGCTTGCGGTCGCGTCTGCGGGCACGGTCGGGCGCGTCGCGCTTTCCAAATCTCCCACGCGAAAGAGCGTGATGCTCCACGCCGACTGCACCGCCAGGCCTCTGGTCAATGAGCCGACCTGACGCGTCGTGAGCGTGAACGAAACCGTGCGCGCGCCAACGACGTCGACGAGAACGTCAGCGGGTGGCGTCTCGAGAAGGATCTCCACGGGTTCGCCAAACGAAGCCATGCCCGTGTGAAGAAGCGTGGTCGGAAAATCGATGGTGCCGGTTCCGTCTGCGGCGACATCGAGGTCCGCGATCCATTCTTCGGTTCCGGCGAGAATCGCTGCGGGGTCCTGCAGCGCGACGATTGCGGAGCCCACGTCGGCGTCCGCGTGAATCTCAGCACTGATCTCGAAGACCTCGGGGGAGCTCAGTCGTTCACCTATGCTGCTGGGATTGTCGCTGACGGAAGAGCGCACCAAGCGTGCGCGGCCAAGGTAGGTGCCTTCCAAGGGTCCACCAATCGCGCGCGGTGCGTCCGTGGGGATCAATCGGTCAAGCGCCGCAAGCACGTTCGTCGGTGAGGTGAAGCTGACCAAGTCGCGCTGAGTGCCCGTGAAGATGCGGACGACACGAATTTCGTCGTCGTCCAAGGGCTCGGTGGCTTGGACCCACACCTCGGTAGACGAGTCCACCTCGAGCGAATCGAAGCGACACTCTTGCGCGAACGTTGTCCCCGCGTCGCAACTCACTTCGAGGTTGGCTTCGGCAAGTGCCCGTATCGGTCCAAGTGCCCGCCCGTGCGCCGAGATGCGAACGCGCACAGGTTCGGCCGGGTCGTCGATGTCCATACGAGACGCGCCGAGTACCAGCGTGCCTTGCTCGACGGGCGCAAACTCTGGAATGCGCGTCGTGTCGTTTTCGTCGCGGCAGTACCCGAACAGGTCGCAGCGCTCGCCGCCATCGCAATCCGAGTTGGACCGGCAGTCGGCGACGCACTCACCGAGCGAGCAGTGGGCTCCGCAGGGGCAGTGCTCATCGGTCACGCACGCCGCGCGCTCATCGATCTGTGCATTATCACGCACACAGGTCGACTCTTCTGGGTTCGAGGGGCCGTCTTTACAGCCGACCGCCAACATGGCCAAAAGGGTGAAAATCAAGGGGAAAACTGCGGCAACTCCCCGATACAGCCGCGGATTCACATGACTTTTCATGGTGGACGCCTCACCCTAACCAGGTGCACCTACAGTCGGGGAGTCCACAAAAGAGCAAGCACCTCTTGCAGGTTTGCGCCTCGAGTCGATGCCGCTGAAATGGGATGACGTACGGGTGTTTGTGGCGCTCTGCGAAAGTGGATCACTCAAGGGTGCCGGAGCGGCGTTGGGTGTGGACCACTCCACGGTGAGTCGACGGCTTGCTGCCTTGGAGGAAGCGCTCGGCGGTCCGGTGTTTGATCGCACCAAGACCGGCATCAAGTTGAATAGCGTGGGGCTCGCGATCGAACCCTATGCTCGTCAGGTCGCAAGTTCGATCGCAGACCTGTCCGCCAAAGCCGCGACCATGTTTGGCTCCGCCGACGGTCCGGTCCGTATTGCCGCAAGTCCGATCTTGGCGATGGACTTTTTGATCCCGCGTCTCGCTCAGCTGCAAGAACGTTTTCCCGACGTCACGTTCGATACGATGGCGGGCATCGCACGTGTTGACATCAGTCGTCACGAAGCAGACTTGGCGATTCGCACCCACCCCAAGGGTGCCTCACCTGGAGGCGCTGCCGATCTGGCGCGCAAGGCGGGTACGTTTGGATTCGCCGTGTACGCGAGCTGCGGGTACCTCAGCAAATTCGGCACGCCCCAACGACCAATTCGAGGACTTGAGGGGCATCGAATCGTGGTTGCGTCGGCGACATCACCCGGCTCGAAGTGGAACGAGACCCTCGAGCCGCCAGCCGAGCAGGCACTGATTGCGTTTCCTTACGCGTCGACCATGGCCGCGGTCATAAGCGGCATCGGCGTGGCTCTGCTGCCGTGCGTGATGGCCGACAAGCAAACGCAGTTGCAACGGGTCAGCGATTTGATCTTGGAGTGGGACGTGTGGGTGGTGACGAGCAAACAGCATCGCCACAGCGCGCTGATTCGCGACGTGAAGGAAACGCTTCTGGAAATGCTGAGCGACGCGGGTCCTGAACTTTCGGGCCGCGCCGAAGCCTAAATCGCAATGCGGGTGCTCGGCGTCTTGGGTCTGGTGTTGGCGTGCCAAAGCACCCCGGCCAGGTTGTCCCCAGATATTCGCGTTCTCGAGTTGGGTGTTGCGACAAACACGACCCGGATCGAGTTCGAGCTGTCCAGTGGGGCTGCATTCATGATCGTGATTCAGGGTCAGGACGACCATCAACACTATGTGTCCCAACTGACGGGGCCTCGTGGTGCGCTCGTGGCAGCAGACTTCGCTCCTGACGTGCTGGAGAGCGAGCGTCTTCTCTTGGGGCGATTTGGCCCGCAGTTCAAAAGCATCAATCCTGTCTTGCCAGGACGTGGCGTATCCGCGGCGTTGTTTCCCAACGGCGACGCTGCACGTGAACGTGTCGTGCCGGGGCGCTACGTGTTGGAAGTGGGCGTGACAGATGCCGTGGGACGACCTGTGGACGTACCCGTTGATGTGCGTCTGTTCGTTCGAGACACAGTCCCTGAACGCGGCGTCGTTGACCTGAACTTGTATTTTGCATCCGAGCTGTTGCGCGCGGATGACGCGGCGGAGTCTGAACTGATCCACGATGCGATCGGGGAGTTGGAACGGATCCTCGCTCAAGCCTCCATCGACATCCGAAGCGTTCGTTTCAGGAACGTGCCCACCCGCTACGGAGTCATCCACGACACCGAAGGTGAGGGCGATCTGCACATGCTCTTTGATGAGGGCGCGCGACGGTCGGGCTTGCATGTTTTCCTCATCGACGAGTTCGAAGACGCCATCACAGGAAACGCCAGTGGGATTCCAGGTGCGGTGGGGATGCCGGGTGGAGTTGCCGTTGCGCTCGATCGCGATCCTGCTCAGCTCGGCCGTCGGATGGCGCACGAGTCGTGTCACTGGTTAGGGATTTTTCATCCCAGTCAGTCCGGTCTTCTCGTGGATCCGATCGAGGACACGCCAGTCGGACTCGGTGAGGAACGAAACCTCATGTTTGCTGAAGATGAAGGGGGAACCGAGCTGACTGCGGGACAAGCTCGAGTGCTGCGAGCCCATCCCGAAGTGCGCCCCTGGTAAGCTCCTGCCCGTGGAGTCGTTTTACGCCGATCTGCCGCTCATCGATGCGTTCGGTGATGCTGCTGATCTGTCACGGTATCGGCAAGCTCCGGACTCCTGGTTCATGATCGTCACCGACGTTCGTGGTTCGACCAAAGCGATCGAAGCAGGGCGCTACAAAGACGTGAACGTCGTGGGCGCAGCGTCGATTGTCGCGGCGCGAAATGCTGCGGGCGATGTGCAGATCCCCTTTGTGTTTGGTGGGGACGGCGCAACGATTCTGATTCCCGACTCGTTGGTTCCAGCGGTGTCGACGGCATTGCGTGAAGTTCAAGCGCGGTCGACTGACGCGTTTGGATTGCCGTTGCGCCTCGGCATCGTATCGATTCGGACGCTTCGCGAAGACGGCTTTCCCGTGCTGGTCGGCAAGCACTCGATCAGTGACCACGTGACGCTTGCGTTGTTGGCGGGCACTGGTGTGAGCGAAGCCGAGCGTCGAATCAAAGACGACGAAGAGGCACATTCGATCGAGAGTGGACCCGCGTCAGCGAGCTTCGAAGGATTCGAGTGTCGGTGGCAACCACTGCACGCGCAGCGTGGCGAAGTGCTGACCCTACTGGTGCGTGCGACGTCGGAAGATCCTGCAGCGCAAAGCGAAACGTACCGTGCGGTGATCGAAGGCGTGGAGGCGATTCTAAGTGGCGATGGACGGCCGGTGTCCGAGGGCAACCTGCAACTTGCGCGCGATCCAAATCGGTTTGATGCCGAAGCACGATTGCAAAGTGGCGAGACCAGCGGGTTCAACTACTGGTCGCGGAAAACCAAGGCGCGTGCGCTCACCGCAATCGGACGGTTTCTGTTGGCGCGAAAAGTCGATGCGCTGGGTTTTCCGGGAAGCGTGTATCGACAACAGGTCGTGCAGAACACCGATTTTCGAAAGTTCGACGACATGCTGCGTATGGTGCTTGATGTCAGCGTCGAGCAGCGCGGCCGGATCTTGGAGTTGCTCGAGTCGACCCCAAACGTGGTGTTCGGGCATCACTCTGCAGGGGCTGCGTTGATGACCTGCGTGATCCGTCAACATGATCAAGACCATTTTCACTTCGTCGATGGTGCGGACGGTGGCTACGCGATGGCGGCCAAGAAACTCAAAGCCCAACTCAAAGATGAGTAAGGCCGTAACCGCTATGACTCTTAGGCACGGTAAACGAGTTTACCTGTCCCTAGGGTTTACTCTCGTGCTCGCGTGTGGAGCGAACGAGGCGCCCACCGAGTCGCAAGTTCCCGCCCCCAATCCAACACCCGAGTCGGCTGCCCCGGAAACCGACCGAACGACGGAAACACTGTGCTCGGTACATTCGGATTGTGTTGTCGGGCGAGACCAATGCTCACGCGAAGTGGGTGTGCATACGGATCGAGCTCAAACGTACGAAGCGCAAATGGCTGAGCTTCGCTCGAGCGCCGAGTGCGAACCTACGCTCGGCGTCAGTCACAGCTTGGGCGAATCGGTGGCGTACTGCTTCGATGGTGAGTGTCGGGCAGCAAGTTCTGCCTATCGTTGTTCGACCAAGAACGATTGTGTGGTGGTGGGAGGCGTGTGTGGAATGGTGGATGTGATCCATCGTGATTTCGCGGCTTCGCTTCAAGAGCAGTATGACCGACGTGCCGCGGTTATGAGCTGCAGCGCGCACTCCCACGCTCCCGCTTTGGTTGCCGACTGCGCAGAGGGACTGTGCACTCGCCGAGACGTTGGCAATCAGGAACTTCGACTCGGTTGTCGCCGTCCCACCGATTGCATCGTTCTCGATGATCCGGGATGCGGTGACTACCTGGTGGTCCATCGGCGCAAACGCAGGCAAGCTGAAACACATCTTCAAGAACTCGCTTCGGTCGAAGACTGTGAGCCTGGCGAGCCTACACCTCGGCCCGAGCCTGCCTGCGTCAATCGCTACTGCGTGCGCGCACCATAACGAGCGCGCGGTCTCTTTCCGACGTTCGTACCAAGAAGTGCCCACAACTCACTGGCGTAGCCGGCGTCGACGTCGATGACGACGCCGAGATACGTCCGAATCGTTCCTAGCGCGACCGCTGCATCGGATTGAGCTTCGATGCGAATCGACCCGCCACCCATCGCGGCTTTCGTCGGACCTGAGAGCGCGGACTGTCTGGCGTGTTCACTTTGCACAAACACCTGACCCGTTTTGACCAACAGATACCCGCCGATCGGGACACGAAACGAGCGGCTCTCTCCGGCTTCCATCTCGGTCCACTCCGCGATTGTGCGGTGCAACCAGTCTGCTTCCGATGTGGGCCGAACGTTCGCCACGCTCCATGGTACCGGGCGCCGAAATATTTGAGACACTGCGTGTATGGTCGAGGTGCACTACCACGCGGCAGCGCGTGAACTGGTTGGCGCGCGTGAAGAACAACTGGAGCTCGACAACCCGTTGGCGCTTCCAGCGTTTCTTGAGCTTCTTGCCGCGAAGCATCCCCAACTCGCACCGCATTTGCCGCGCATGCGACTGGCGATCAACGAAGAGCTCCGGTCGGGTCGAGACACGATCACACCAGGCGATCGCGTCGATGTGCTGCCACCGGTGGCCGGAGGAAGCGATCTGCTCGCCGACGTGCGCGACGAACCACTCTCGATCGATGAGGTGTTCCGGGCCGTAGCGCATCCTGGCGCCGGTGGTGTTGTGATCTTCACGGGGGTTGTGCGCGACCATCATGAGGGGAAGCCAGTCGCGCGACTTGACTACGAAGCGCAAACCAAGATGGCAATCGCCGAGACACGACGAATCCTGAACGAGCTCACTACGAAACACGGTGTGCGACTCGCGGCGGTGCATCGTATCGGCGAACTCAAAGTTGGGGATCTCGCTGTGGTGGTCGGGGCGGCGGGTGCGCATCGTGCGGAAGCGTTTGCCGCATGTCGTGAGGCGCTCGACGCGATCAAAGAGAGTGTGCCGATCTGGAAGAAAGAATGGGCGCCCGACGGGACCGCACACTGGGTGAATCTGACATGAAGGACGCAGAGCTCTTGCTGCGCCACGGACGTGTTGTCGTTCCCAATCCCGGTGCGAAGGCGATCGATCAAGCTGCGCTAGCGACGATCATTGCGAACATCACGCACTACGGTTTCGCTCTCACGCACCAGGGGTTTGAAGCGTTGGCAAAGGCATCTGCCGCCGACATCGAAGCGTGGTGGTTGTCGTTGGAAGAAGCGCTGATGGCGGTGACGGGCGACGACAAGAACATGGCGGAGCATGTCGTCTACAAGAACTTCCCCTCTGAGGTTCTCGCGATGGACGAGGCTGACTACTGGCTTCGTCAGATCCTGATGTACTGGGGAGTGCCTAACGACCTGGTGCGTGAGGACGAAGCACCGCGCGAAGCGATGGATGAGGAAATCCAGCTTCGCGTGTTGCAAGTCGCACAAGAGGACACGCTCGGCGAGATTTACGCGTCGTTGTTGCGCCTGCCTGCGCGGTGGACTGGCGGTCAGTGGGAGCAAGTTGCGGTGCTTGCACCACGGCTGCACTCCGTCGTTCCAGCGGCGTCACCGTTCAAAGAGAACCTCATTCGACTCGCGGCACTCCTGCTTGAGTTGGGGCACCCACCGGAGCTCTCCACAGCGACGGATGTGTTGCGTCTTGCGGTTGCGATGAGCGAAGGCGACGTGTCACTTCGAGAGAACACCAAGCTGCGTTCCTTCAAGCGTGGAGAACGTCGCGCACTCCTGACCATGCTGGAGGGTGCAGCGAACTTGGATGAAGACGTCGCGCGTCGTCGTGAACGGTTCAAACGATTGTTTCGCGCACTGCGACCTGGCGATTGGGCGAAGCGCTTCCCGCGTTGCGTCGCCATCTACGACGTTCTCTACAAAGGCGGACAGATTTCCACGTTCGAGTCCGAACTGGAGCGTTGTGTTGACGCCCAAGATCCGCAGGCCCTGGTCTTGCTCAAGCAGCGACCCGGTCTGTTCATGCGTCGGCTGCACCACATGCTTCTGCTCTTTGGTGCGGATGCTGCCGGGTCGTTTGAACACGTGATTCCCAAGCTGAGCACACTGCAGCTGCTCAAAACTCTTCGCCACTTTGAAACCGACCACGATCGTGGGTTCCGCGTGTTCGCCCCCAAGGGCAACTGGACCAAGATGCAAACCCGGCCTCAGACCGCTGAACGTCGCGTGCCGAAGAAAGTTCGCAACGCGCTCATACAAAAGCTCGAGGCTGCGATTGCACAGCGCGTCTCCAAGGTTGTTCCGACGGTGCGCTTGGATCCACGCGTCGCAAACGTTCGTCTGCAGTCCAACGATTCGGATCTGACTCCCTACGGTCGCGGCACCGTGTTTCAGATTCCAAGAAAGGTCACGTTCCTACGAACGGCGAGCTACTGGGAATCGGGCCGGACGAGTTCCAATCTTTGGTACGACAACGGCTGGTCGTTCTTCGACAGCAAATGGACGCCCATGGGCACCTGCACGTGGAACAAAGCCACGTTTCGCAATGGCACGGCAGTCTTTAGCGGTGATCCCACCAACTCCAAAGACCTGAAGGGCCGGGCATGTCAGCTGATCGACTTGTACTTGAGCAAGCTCGCGAAGGAGGGTGTGCGATACGGCGTGTGGGCGATCCTCTGCTACTCGCGCAAGTCGTTCGACGAAGCGGTCGACGTTCAAGCCGCGCTGCAGTGGGGTGAGAAACCCGAGACAGGGAAAATGTTCGAGCCCTCACGCGTTCAACTTTCGTTTCCGGTTCGGGGTGGCAACCTGACCAAGTACATCGCGTATCTCGACGTGAAGAAGCGTCACTTGGTGTACGTCGACGCCAACCTTTACGGGCGCGTCAACTCGGCCGCGTCAAACACGAAAGTGCTCGGGAAGATCATGCCTGCGTTCTTGGAGTACGTGGACACGATGCCCACGGTGCACGACTTGTTTCGTCACGTGCCACAAAGCGATGACGGGATGTGTGTGGCGTATGACGATCGCGATGTGCAGCTGCGTGACGAGGCAGCGTACGTGTTTCGCCCCGTGAATCAGGACAACGACTTCACGGCTTTCGATTTGTCCACGCTGCTGTGATAGCGTTCGCACGAGGCCATGGCGGTCCTTCCTTCTATTAAAACCTTCGGGTTTTCATTACATAGGGCCGCCGCTTTCCTCACTTTCGCTTTGCGATAGCTTCCGCCATTCTCGGTCGATGCCGCGGCTCATCGCCAGTCACGCTGCTGAGCTTCGTCTCGCGACTGCTCGTTCGTGGCTTTCCGAACGCCGACGTGATGAGCCGGTTTGGATTGCCGCGCCCACACGTGAAGCAGCATCGCGTTTGTTGCGTACGGTTGTTCGCGAAGGCGCCACGTTTGGATGGGAAGCGGTCTCGTGGGGTGCGTTGATTGCGCGTCGTTCGCTGCTCCCACTTGGCCGCAAGAAACTCAGCGCTGCTTCGTCGCTCGCGTTGGATGCTGTGTGCGCTCGCGTGGTGCATCGTTTGGGAATCGCCGATCGCTTGGGACGATTCACACCGATTGCAGACCAACCTGGGCTGCCGAGTGCTCTCGCGCGAACGTTGCACGATGTTCGATTGGGCGAGTTGCCCGCGGGTGCATTGGCCGAGGTTGGGCACGACGAACTCGAAGCGATCCGTCGCGGTTTTGAGGAAGAACTCGCGCTTGCTCAGCTGGCAGATCGTGCGGATGTGTTGCGCGCCGCGATGACGGGTGAAGCACGAGCAACGGTGATCCTCGATCCGGTGATCACCAGTCCGCTCGAAGCGAAGTTGGCAGCAACCATTGCGGGCGACGACGGCTTGATCACACTGCCCGCGGGAGACGAGCGCGCATGGAGACTGCTTTCGGAGGTGTGTGCTCCGCGCGAAACGGTCGAAGAGCCCTTGGTCGATTCGCTCTCACGAGCACGCATGCGTCTCTTCGAGCCGATTGAGACAACGGATCCGCCCGACTCGACAGTGACGATCGTTTCGGCGCCCGGACCGAGTCGTGAATGCGTGGAGATTGCACGTCGGTGTATGCGAGCGGCGCGAGACGGTTTGCGTTTTGACCAGATCGCGGTGGTGCTGCACACGCCGGGACCGTACCGCCCGCACCTCGTTGAGGCGTTTCGTCGTGCCTCGATTCCACTCCGCTTCACACGGGGTACGCACGCGCCCGATCCGAGTGGTCGAGCCCTGCTCGCGTTGTTGAGCTGCAAACACGAAGGGCTGAGCGCTCGTGCGTTCGGCGAGTATCTCTCGCTGGGTGTGGTGCCTGAGTTGGAGGAAGGCGCGCCGCCTGAAGCACAGGATCTCTGGGTTGTCCCGGACGAAGAGCAGATGCCGATCGGTCTGCAGTTGCCCGAACCGGTTCACGATGAAGCGCCAGCGGACCTAGATTCGAACGCGATTGCGGGCACGCTCCGAGTCCCACGCGACTGGGAGACATTGATTGTCGATGCCGCGGTGATCGGCGGCAGAGATCGTTGGGAGCGACGTCTCGATGTGTTGCATTCGCGACTCGAGCGCGAGCACCGAACGCTGGATCCCGACGATCCACGACGTGCGGGACTGATTCGGCGACGTGCGCAACTCGTGTCCCTGCGGCTCTTTGCAATGCCGATCTTGGATGCGCTCTCGGAGTTGCCCGAACACGCGCGTTGGGGAGAGTGGCTCACGCGTCTCGAAGCAATTGCGACGCGTGCGATTCGGCATCCGGAAACGGTGCTTCGTGTGCTTCGAGAACTCGCACCTTTGGGGCCGGTGGGACCCATCGACTTACCCGAGGTCAAACGCGTTCTGGAACCGCGGCTCACTCAGCTGCTGCAGCGTCCGACCGAGCGTGTCGACGGTGTGTTCGTCGCTACCACCGCAGAGATTCGCGGCACGCGGTTCGAGATGGTGTTCGTCCCGGGTCTTGCCGAACGATTGTTTCCGAAGCGCGTGTTGGAAGATCCCTTGCTGCTCGACGCGTCGAGACTTCAGCTTGCGGTGGAGCTTCAAACGCGCGCAGATGCAATGGATGCAGAGAAGCTGTCGCTGCGCCTTGCGCTCGGGGCCGCCAAGCAGCGCGTGGTGTTGTCGTGGCCGGATGTGGATCTGGAGCGCTCGCGTCCACGCGTTCCCTCGTTCTATGCGTTGGAAGTTGCGCGTGCCGCACGTGGCGAACTGCCCAGTTTTGACGCGCTCAAGTCGGAGGCGGTGGAGGCCAGTCCGACGCACACCGGTTGGCCGGCGCCCAACGATCCTCTCGCTGCGATCGATGCGGCGGAGTTTGACTTGGCGACACTGCGCAACGCGTTTCGCGACAAACAAAAAGGCGGGATGGCGTACTTGCTCGATGCGAACGCACACGCCAAACGTGCGCTTGGATTTCGAGCCCGGCGTTGGCTTTCCGGCAAGTGGACCTCCGCCGATGGGCTCGTGTTGGCGCCCAAGGATCCGCGCACGCAGCTGCTCGAACGCCATCAACCAGGGGCACGACCGTTTTCGGCGACCGCACTTCAGTCATTTGCGACGTGTCCGTACCGTTTCGCGCTCTACACGCTGTTCCGCTTGGAAACGCGCGAGGTCCCTGAAGCGATCGAGCAGCTCAACCCGTTGCAACGCGGTTCGCTGATTCACGACATCCAGTTCGAAACGCTGACGCGTGCACGGGACGACAAGATGCTGCCCCTCGATACACTTGAGGCGGTTGCACGTGTGCGCACACTGCTGGACCACGTCATTGACGAGCTTGCGCAGGAGTATGCCGAAGAACTCGTGCCCGCGATTCCGCGGGTATGGGAAGAGTCGGTCGCGGACATGCGCCATGATCTGCACGAGTGGCTGAGTGTTCTGGCTGCGCAAGACTGGGAACCCGATGCGTTCGAACTCGCGTTTGGTCTTACGCGCGGGACTCGGCGGGACGCTCGATCGAGCCCCGAGCCCGTACAGCTGCACGCCGACATGCTGCTTCGCGGAGCGATCGACTTGGTCGAGCGCAAAGGCGATGTGTTGCGCGCAACCGATAGCAAGACAGGACGCGTGCCGCGTTACGTCAAAGCCGAGACGCAAATCGGTGGTGGTCGGGTCCTGCAGCCCTTGCTTTACGCCTTGGCCCTTGAACAGCTCTATCCCGACACCACCGTGGAGGGCGGTCGCCTGTTTTACTGCACGAGTCGCGGCGACTTTGCGGTGCGAGACGTCGCGCTCGATCGCTCGGGGCGCGACCAGGTCAACGCGTATCTCGAGCTTGTCGCAGCACATCTTCAGCGTGGTTTCTTTCCCGCCGCACCGATCGAAGACGGGTGTCGTTGGTGTGACTACAAACCTGTGTGCGGGCCGCACGAAGAGCGTCGCGCACTGTTGAAGCACCGTCGCGCGCCAGGTCCGTTGCAACGCTTGGTTCAAATCCGGAGGCAGCGCTGATGCGTGACGCCGAAGCACGCCGACGCATTCGCGAGGACCTGGAGACCACCTTTGTTGTCGAAGCCGCCGCAGGAACTGGCAAAACAACCGCACTGATCGGTCGCATTGTGGCGGCTGTTGCTGCGGGTGGTCGGCTTGAGCGAATGGTCGCGGTGACCTTCACGGAGAAGGCCGCCGGCGAGATGAAGATCAAGCTGCGCGATGAACTCGAGCGAGCTCGTCGCGAGGCGGATCCGGAGACTGAAGCACGCTTTGTTCGCGCGCTCGCAGAATTGGAACTCGCGTTTGTGGGCACGATCCATGGGTTCTGCGGCGAGATGCTTCGAGAGCGTCCGGTCGAAGCCGAAATCGATCCGCTTTTCACGGTGTGCTCCGACGACGAGGTCGAGCGTCTCGTGAACCAGACATTCGATACCTGGTTTGGTCAGGCGCTGCATGATCCACCACCGGGGGTCGCTCGCGTGCTGCACATGAAGCGCTGGGGACGCGATACCGGTCCACGTGAGCTGTTGCGCGACGCAGTGCGGAAACTGGTGGAGCACCGAGACTTTCCCACACCATGGTCACGACCGCCGTTTCAGCGTGAGATGCGATTGCTCGAGGTGCTGGAGGTGCTTCGGGACTTGGGTGAGTTGGCGACAAAGCCGGATCTTCCCGACAACCATCTGACGAAGTCGATCACCGCGATCTGGCGCTTCGCACAAGATGCCGATGCACGACTGAGCGCGATCGATGCTCGGCCTGAAGAATCACGTGAACGTGCACGCCGACAAACGATTGATCGACTCGAAGCCGATCTGCGCGATTTTGGACGCAAGAGCCAAGGTCATTGGCGTTGGAAGGGATACGGCGCACAGTTCGCCGGGCTTCCACGCGACGAAGTGCTGCAGTCGCGTGACGAGGCGTACCAGGTGGTGCGTCGCTACGTCGAAGACGCCGAGATGGATCTCGCAGCCGCGCTGCAGGCCGAACTGTGGCCTCGCGTTGCGGAGTACGAGCGGCGCAAACGCGCGGCAGGTCAACTCGACTTCTTGGATCTCTTGGTTCAGACGCGTGAGCTTTTGCGAAAGCGAAGCGACGTGCGGACTGAACTTCAGCAGCGCTTTACCCACATTTTTGTCGATGAGTTTCAGGACACCGACCCCGTGCAGGTTGAGGTGCTCTTCTTGTTGGCGGCTTCGGATTCACGCGTCGACGACTGGCGAAAAGTGCGGCTCAAGCCAGGAAAGCTCTTCGTCGTCGGCGATCCCAAGCAAGCGGTTTACCGTTTTCGGCGCGCAGACTTGGCCGTGTACGAGCACGCCAAAGCGAGTGTGCTCTGGGCCGGTGGCGAGGTGCTGGAGCTCTCAACCAGCTTTCGTGCGGTCCCTTCGCTTCAACGTACGGTCAACCACGCCTTCAAAGCGCGGATGGAGGGCGCGGAGCATCAAGCGAAGTACGTCCCGCTTTCTCCGCATCGGGCAGCACGTAACGAACAACCGTCGATCGTAGTAGCTCCGATTCCGCATCCATACGGCGACTTTGGAATCAACTACTTCGTGGGTGCACTCGAACGTTCGAGTGCCGAGTCGATCTGCGCGTTCGTGCATTGGCTCGTCACCGAGAGTGGTTGGACGGTGCAAGGGCGTCCGATCGCGTGGGGCGACGTCGCGCTACTGTTTACGCGGCTGTCGAGCGCGTGGCGTGATGTGACAAGTCCGTACGTGCAGGGATTCGCCCAACGTGGGGTGCCACACATCCTGCACGGTGGTCGCACGTTCTACGCACGCGAGGAGATCGCTGCCTTACGCCAAGTCTGTGCTGCGATCGAATGGCCCGACGATCCGCTTGCGGTGTACTCGGTGCTTCGCGGGCCTTTCTTTGGCATCGATGATCCGACGTTGCTGAGTTATCGCAGCGTGGCGCGGGACAAAGTTGGTCGCGAGCACCATCCCTTTCATCCGTTTGCAGACCGAAGTTCGTGGGAGCTCGGAGACGCGGAACGTGCGGTGGGGACGGCGCTTGAGGTGCTGGGCGAACTGCACATGCAACGAAACCGTCGCCCGATTGCAGACACGGTGACCAGTTTTCTCGAAGCCACGCGTGGAACGGCGATTCTCTCGTTCTGGCCTTCGCCGAAACAAACTCTGTCCAACGTCGATCGCTTCGTCGAGCATGCGCGACGCATGGACGGTCGTGGGGCGACATCGTTCCGCGCGTTTATTTCGTGGGTGGATGCGCAGTCTGAGCGCGCGGGTTCCCAGGAAAGCGGAATGGTTCGCGAAGGTGACGAAGGCGTGCGTCTGATGACGGTGCACAAAGCCAAGGGGCTCGAGTTTCCCGTCGTTGTGTTGTGTGATCCCACCGCCAAGGAAACGCGCGACGAACCGAGCCGTCACGTTGATGCCGAACGAAAACTCTGGGCGATGCCTTTGTGCTACGCGACGCCTGCCGATGTGCGAACGCATCAGGCGGAGGCGTTGTCGGCCGACCTCGCAGAGCGCGTTCGGATTGCTTACGTGGCGGCGACACGCGCAACGGAACTTCTTGTGGTGCCCGCGCCGGGTGACGGTCCGATCGAAGAGAGCTGGCTCAAGACACTCTATGCTGGGCTCTATCCCTCTCCAGAAGAAGCCGAGGCGATGCGACCCGGTCCAGGGTGTCCTGCGTTTGAAGGCCAAGACACGGTGCTCGAGCGATCGGAGAAAGTCGCCCGTGCAGTTTCGATGACGGTGCGTCCGGGATTGCATCGCACGGCCGACGGGGTGGAAGCGGTGTGGTGGGACCCGACAGCCCTTAAACTTCACGGTGAAGGTGGCGCGGAGATGCGTCGTCGTGTCTTGCTCGAGCCACGAGGCGAAGGCGCAGCACCCAGTACAGAGACCCACACGTCGTGGGTGCGGACGCGCGCGGCGACACTGGAGCGGGCAAGTGCCGCGTCGGAAGTCGTCCGCACCGTGAGTTCGCTTTCCGCCGAACGCGCACCGGAAGGTCGCGGTGTCGCGGTACTCAGCACCGGTGCATGGACCCCCAAGCGTCCGATGGGTGCGCGATTCGGTACGTTGGTGCACGCAGCCCTCGCCGAGGTGCCCTTTGACGCGAGTCGCGAACTGATCGACGCGGTGACGCGCGCACAAGGCAAGCTATTGGGCGCCCCAGAAACCGAACAGAGCGCCGCCGTGGAAGCCGTCGTGCGCGCGTTTGCCCATCCGTTGATCGAACGAGCACACCAAGCTTCGGAGCATCGACGCGAAGTGCCGATCTTCGAACGATTGGCAGACGGCACTCTCGTGGAAGGCGTGATCGACTTGGCGTTTCGTGAAGACGATGCGTTTGGTCGCACCAAGTGGATCGTGGTGGACTACAAAACCGATCTTGACGCCGTTGGTGCGCACGACACCTACGTGGTTCAGGTCGAAACCTACGCGCGTGCAATCGAGTCCGCGACGGGAACGGCAACCGAGGGTATTCTTCTCGGCGTCTGATGCTGCGATTGATCTTGGTGGTGATTGCTGTCTCGTTCGCATGTTCCGGAGATCCGGAACCTCAACGCGAGCTGCGTGACAGACCGCGCGAAGCGGAAGAGATGCTCGTGCCCGCACCTGAGCCTCCGCCTCCACCTCCGCCCCGTCCTGAGGTCGTCGCTACGAAGACTCCCGGTGACCTCGCGCAAGCACTCCACGGAGATCAGCCCGCACCAACCGGAACGATCCATCTCTTGGCGCCTTCGTACTCACGCGGACGGATTCCTGAGAACACGCTCCGCGCTGCGCTCGAGGGCCGCTTGGACGAACTCACGGCTTGCTACAACGAAGTGCTTCAGGAAGACCACACAGCTCGAGGACGCGTGGTGGTCGAGTGGAGTGTCGTTGGTGGTCGCGTGCAAGATGTCTCCATCGTGCGGCCGGTACGAAGCGACGGGATCCATGCGTGTCTCGAAACTTGGTTGGGCGATCTGCGCGTCCGGGCGGGTGGGCGTGTCGTCATGACCCAGCCGTTTCTGTTTCACCATAGCGTGTAAACGCGGCTGCGCTTAGCGGACTCGACTCGCGTCCAAGCGCAGCGCAGAGACGGTTCGCCGGTTGCTGCGCGCACTCCAAGAGTGCTTCGTCCGTTGGACGAGAGTTGGCGATGGCCTCGACGAACGCGCGAAGTGAGGTGGGGATGCCGCCCGCTTCGAACAACAACGTGGTGTGAACGACGCCTGCGTTCGGTGCGTTGCGAAGCGCTTCGACTGCGCGAGGAACGACGGTTGCGTCGATGAGATGTGCACCGAGTGCGGATGGATCTGCGCCGCGATGAAGCGCCACACGAGCGGCGCCAGCAGATGCAGCCACGAGAGCTTCGAGTTCGCGGCACGCATCGGCGGCAGCCACAAGCCACGGCTCGGGCTCAGGTCCCTCGACATCCGCCTGAAGTGCTTCCCAGGCACGTTTGATTTGCGCGCGAGTTCCTGCGCAGACCTGACGGTCGCCGATCAGCCATGGGCGCTCATCAACCCATTCGTCCAAGGGTCGTGCGGGCTGCTCGTAGTCGACGCGCTCCTCGAGCAGGAGTGCCAACGACACTTCATTGAACCCGAGAAAGGTTTTGAAGAGTGCTGCGTGTTCGACGCTGACGGGATGACCGCGCAACGCCAAGAGCGGCGCCACCCGAGTGGCGAGATGAGCTCGGCGCGCGACTCGACCCATGCAATCGGGTTGGTTGCGAAACGCGCGTCCCACCCACGCTGTGACGGTTTCCCAATGACCGCGCAGTTGGGCTAGCGCTGCGATGTTGCACGGGAGTCCGGTGTGGTCACGCGAGTCACCGAACGCACGAACCTGCTCGTCTTGCTCCGCACGTACGTACGCCCGCGATGCGGCTTCGCCCAAAGGTCGGCCATCGACATCGAGTTGCTCCAAATGACCCGTGCCGAGAAGCCACGAGACCAGCTGGTCCGTCGTCACGTGAACTGGACGGGAACCTGGGCGCGAATCTGTGCGAGCGCCGTGGTCATGGGTCGGTAACGCTCTGCGGTTTGCTGCACAGAAACACGCCTGCGCGCTTCGATGTGCAACACGCCTTCACCCTGCAACCCATCCGGCAGGGTTGTTCGGAAGGAGTCGTAGTAAATCTCGCGCTCACTCACGAAGATCCGACGCTCGATGCGACGTCCCGAACGCGTGCGGATAGGACGGCGTTCTTCGACGATGGGCTCGAACGTTAGTGCGTGCCGCGCGGTAGGCGAACGAAACTCTGCGCGGAGTTCGATGGCATGGGGTGCGGCTTCATGTGTTTCGGAGCCCAACGATTTGACCCACAGAGTGAGGTTGAGCGTGCGGTCGTTGAGCTGTTGAGTCCACCGGGCTTCCAACCGAATGGGATCGATCGCGCGGGCTTTCGGTAGCCAAAGCGCGCTTGCGGCGCCGGCAGCCAAGACCCCCACAAACCCTCGGCGCGTAAAGCGATCTTCCATGTCTACAAGGTAACGCGATCTTGGTGCCGGGATGTTCGAGCTACGTAAAAGCTCAGAACGACCGGCAATCGGCGGGGACTTCAGCGTTTCCGACGTCGTAGGGACGGGCTTGTTTGACCACCAGTTCGCGACTTTCGCCAACCAGCTTGAACTCGATGTCCATCGCAAAGAAGGCGTCTTCACGTTCGGGGTCCAGCAGTTGGCGGAACCCGTCATGAATGGCTCGAAGCTGACACGCGGCAAAGTCGAGCTCGTCGTCGCTCATGATGTCGAAGGGCGTTAGGGACGAGCGGTTCTGATAAACGACTCGGGGCGACCGCCCCCAGCGATAGAGCAACTCGTCGGTGCGAACGCCGGGTGCAGGGTTGGCCACGCTCGCTTCGCCGACCTGGATGTTGAAGTAGTGCATGTCGCCACGAGTCAGGTCGAGCACGTTTCGGCTGATCCCGATTCCGTTCGCAAGTTCAGACTGGAACGCCGGATGAACGAGCACACCCATGGCGACCGTGCTTCGGTCGATGTGTCCGCGTTCGCGCTCTTCGTACGCCCGTCCGTTCCACAAACTCGCCCATACGATTCGAAGAGCATCCTCAACCTTACGCTCGGGGTCGTCCAACTGCGCACTCATTGAGGTGTACAAGCCCGCACCGCTGAACTCGGTGAGGTCTTCGACGTTGCTGCTGCTTCGGAAACGCACACGGGTACTCGTGCCCCAACGAGCGGCCATCGCGCTGTTGATTTCGCGAAGCAAGTCGACATCGACCGGATGGTCCAACATCGCAGCGCGGACACGAAACAACGCGTCGGCGCGCACGCGGACATCCGCACGGAACTCCGGACGTGCTTCTTCCTGTTCGAGAAGCGCAGCGGCTCCACTTTGTTCGAAGTGCCGCACGTAGTGGTGCACCGGAACGGCGAACGCCATCTCAGGAGTCTGAATCAGACCCGGACACCCGGGACGCATCGACTCCAAGCGTGAGAGTTCGGCGAGCTGTGCGGCCTTGGCACCGATGGAAGGCACATCGTCCATGCCTGCGCTGCTCAACGAAACCAATGCCGTGACAGATGTGTCGATCCGCGGCGACAACCGGGGTCCTTCGGGACGCAGCGACTCCCAAAACGCTTCGGCTTCTTCGATTGACGCCGCTCGAATGTCGAACGCACCTTCGCTGACTTCCAAACGCACGAGTTGATCGATCAGACCCATGATGCGCGAGTCGTTGCGAGCGTCGCGCAGCGCCATGTTTGGAGTGCCACGGCCTCGGCTCAGCACGTTGATGTGTGCAAGCGGGGTCTGCAGTGCTTCGGTGATCACTCCTCCCACGAGCGGGATGTCGTTCGGCACGTCGTCTGTGATGACAATGACGTCGCCACCCAAGGGTTCGTCTTCCAAGTCGGTCGCGGGGATAAAGCGCAGGATTCCAAACCCAACTGCGGCGTTGAGCGGTTGAAAGCGCACGCCAGCCCGAATCGACTCTTCACCGATGATGGGAACCGTACCCTCGATGCTGCGCATCTTTTCGGACTGCGATGCGCCTTGCGGACGCAATGCCCAATCGCGGGGTGCGTCGGTTCGAGCCACCACGCCAAAGAACGCGCGATGCATGAGTTCGCCGGTGATGCGATCACCCGTCGCGAACTCCACGGTATGGGCATCGGCACCCGCGTGATCCAGGAGAGTTCCGAGCAAGTAGCGACGCGTGTCGACTGCGGAGTACTGCTCATTGCTGAACTTGCCCCAACCCTCTCGGAAGGTCGCCGCTTCGACCGGGTCGCAACGATCGAGCGGTTCTTCACCATCGATCGCTTCGCGGACGAACGTGTAGTGCAGGTCGTACGCTTCGGAACTGAGCAGGTGGACCAGGTCGTCGTTCTCCATGTCGAGGACGAACTTCACGGCGCGCACACCCAAGTTGGTTCCACCGGCAGCGAGCGCTCCAAAATCGCCAGGCGTGCGCAGATGACGCAGCCGGTCGCCGATGGTGCGTGACGCCAAGGGGCTGCACTCCGTGTTGGCTGAGCCCGGGCTTTCAACGGTGCAAAACACGAACGAACCCGAGCCTTCAAGTTGGGTCAACGTGGCGCCGCTGGGCCAGGCCATGAAGTCCACCCGATCATGAGCACGCGAGCTTTCAAAGAGCGTGACCACGCCTTCGAAGTTCGGGTCCGTTGCGAGTGCTTCGGGAACGGAGACATCAAACACAGCGTGCTGACCAGGAGCCAACGTGCCGGTAAGCGGGGTCGCCTCGACTCGTGATGGAAAGGCCTGCCCTGGACGATGCGGATCGATCTGAAGCGCGTAGCCACTCAAGTCCGAGGGAGTCGCACCTTCGTTGAGCACTTCGACAAAGGGCGCGTCACCGCGAAGTCCCAACTCGACGATACGAACACCCGCGGCGCCAACCGGGAAGCGCTCAGGCCACGCGTAGGGCGCGAAGGGTTCCACTGAGACGTCTTCGGGAAGTGGTGGACCACAGCGCTCACCGTTGCTTCGGCCAGGTGATGCATAGCGACACACCTGCATGTCGCCAAAGCCGTCTGGAAAACGCGCGAAGCTCTCGTTCTCCGCCAACGTGGGAAACTCCACGCGGTCGACACGCCCTGCACCACGCAACTCGAGTGTCTCTCCCGACGACTTGAGTCGAAAGGGAAGGTGTCGTTCGCCTTCGAGGATCTCTCCGTCGGCGTAGAACACGATCCGTTCACCCGGCGCGAGTGGAAGTTCCGGCAAGCGAACCACGCTGTCTCCGTCGGCAAGCTTGTAGTCATCCAACCAGACGCGTTCGGTTCCGGTGTTGATCAACTCGACGATGTCTTCGGTTTCGCCGCGTTCATCGACGGCGACTCCAGCGTTGCTCGCCACCAGCTCGTTGATGCGCAGGCCTTCATCCGCGGCCGTGCAGCCGAGAACCAAGATCACCATCGCAATGCGAGCCATACCTGCGGAAGAGCATCACTCGTGCCAGGTCGAGTCAGTCGCGGTGGGTTGCGAATTTCCCTGTATTCACGAGTGGCATGGCGCGTGCTCCATCCCTCTACATGCATGCCCGCTGGCACATTTTGACTCAAATTCTGGCTGTTTCCGCCCTCTTGGCGGGTGGCTGCTTCTCCTCCAAATCCAACCGATGCGACGCCCGAAAGACCTGCTTTGCCGCAGATGCGCTCGGGTGCTGCGATGGATCGAGTGTCGAGGTGTCGGCGTGCGATGCGTGCCCTTCCGGGATGATCGAACGTTCCGAATGTCGCGTCGCGGGCTGCGACGACCCCTGCGAGATTCCACTCAACTGCGTGCAGGACTTGGGCGAGAGTTGCTGCGGCGCGCCGGTGTTCAGCGAGAGCTGCGATACCTGCCCGATGGGAAGTCGACCGGCGACGTCGTGTGGCGGGTTCGTTCCTGAGTGCGGTTGTTTCGAGACGACGTTGATCCCGCCCGAGGACGGTGCAGATCGGGAAGCACCGCGCCGTTCGGAGGTCGATTGTTACGTCGACCTTGGTGAAGGCTGCTGTGGCAACCTCGCCGGAACCGAAGGCGAGTGCGGCTGCGCCGTGGGTACCGTGCCGCAGTATGAGTGCGCCAACTTCGCGGTCGAGGGTGACGCAGACTTTTTCCCGATCGAGGTGTGCCGACTGAACTTCGGCGAGGGCTGCTGCGGGGACATCGTAGAGCGCAACGCGTGCAGCGGTGAGTGTCCGGCGGGCTCGGTCGTAGAGTCCGCGTGTGATCGGTTCCGACCCGGAAGCGACGCGCGTCCGGCAGAACCTCCGATGGACGAGCCTGCGGACCCGCCTGCGGATGCTGGTGTGCCTGACGCGGGTGCAGACGATGCCGGAGCGCCCATTCGTGCGGTTTGCTACGAGGTCGACGCCGATGGTTGTTGTGGCGCAGAAGTGGAAATCGACTTCTGCACGGGGGAGTGCCCGCCCGGGAGCTCCATGGATTGCGCCTTTGGCGGGGGATGTGGAGCGTGATGATGCGTTGGATGATTCTTGCGAGTGTTTCGCTCTCGTTGGTCGGTTGTTTTAGTTCGAAGTCGACTCGCTGCGATGCAACCAAGACGTGCTTTGCTGCGGATTCGCTGGGCTGTTGCGATGGTCGTGCTGCCGAGGTGTCCGTCTGTGAAGCGTGTCCCTCCGGAATGATCGAACGCAGCGAGTGTCGCGTGACCGGATGCGAAGAGCGCTGCGAAGTGCCGCTGAACTGCAGACAAGATTTGGGCGACGACTGTTGCGGTGCACCCGTGTTTACGGAGAGCTGTGAAGTCTGTCCGGCGGGAAGTCGTCCCGTGTCGGAGTGCACCGCAGGATTCATCCCGACGTGTGGTTGTCCCGAAACGGTGGAGAGCGACGCGGGTGCGCCGCTGCCGGATGCGGGAGCCGATCGACGTCCGTCGCCCGATGCAGGTGCCGCCGAACCGCCTGCTGCTTGTTTCACCGACCTGGGCGAAGGTTGTTGTGGCGAGTACGTGGGTGAGCCGACGTCCTGTGGATGTCCCACGGGCTCCATCTTCGAGTACGAGTGCACCGGCTTCCCAGCTCCTGGTTTGCTCCCGCCCACGGAAGCGTGTCGCGAAGTGCTCTTCGAAGGCTGCTGCGGTGGCATCGTGGAGCGAAACGCGTGCAGTGGCGCGTGTCCCGCCGGAAGTGTCGAGGAGTCGCGCTGCGGTGAGATCAACGATCGATCCGGCGGCGGTGCACCTCCGTCCGAAGACGAAGCACGACCGGCGCCGATTCCTTGCTACGAGGTCGATGAACTCGGTTGCTGCGGTGCCGAAGTCGAACCGAGCGCGTGTACCGGAAGTTGCCCGCCTGGAACCACAACCGACTGCATCTTCGGTGGTGCTTGCGGCGCCTAGTCGATTAGCTGCCGTGGGTGGCGCTTAGCCACATGACCGCGAGTGAGAGCGTCACCAAGGCGATAACGACTGCGATCACCATTGCTGGACCACCGCTGATTCGCGGCTTCGGTGTCTTTGGCTTGGCGGGCTCGCGGTAGCTCATGCTGCACTTGCACTCAGGACGAACACGGCATCGTCCAAGGTGGTAACAGGCTTACGCTTCGAACCGCGACACAAGTACGGCACTCGGCTCAGCACATCGACACGATACCCGATCGGCGCAAACAAGATCTCGTCGAGCGCGGCAGCCTGGGCCTCCCAGCCGCCGTCGACAATGGGAAGCAGCTCTTCTGGATCGACCGTAAGCGGCCCAACGTGCACGTGCGGTTTGAGCGGAAACGGGACCGCAACGATCAGCTGAGCGCCGGGCGCGAGTCGCGGTAGCAGCGCCTCAAGCAACGAAATCGGTTGAGACGTTCGATCGATGACATTGAGAAGCGCAATGAGCTGGAACGTGCCCTCGTCCGGCAGTCCGCCCTCGACCAAATCGGTCTCGTATGCGGTCCAACCACGCTTGCGTAACCGATCGATCATCGGAGTCGAAGTCTCTGTCGCGACCACTGCATCAACCAACGGCGCCAGTTCAGCGGTCACACGCCCATCGCCTGCGCCGACATCGAGCAAGCGCCCACCGAGGTGGTTCGTGCTCAGCAGGCGCTTTGCTTGTTCTGTTCCGAGGACGCGCATGTCGTGAGCGTTGAGCATTCCGTTGGCGTCGAAGTCGCTCATCACTTTGCGGGCAACCGCACGTGCCGCAGCGATCATGGCGCCATGCGGGTTCGAAATGCACTCGTCGATCCACGACCGCGTTGAGGCATCGGCGTCGAGTTCGACAAACGCTCGTTGCAGGTGCAGAGGCAGTCGATCGCGCTCGCACCCGTAGTGCAGATCGATGTCGCGGTAACGCACCGCGTGCTCATAGCATCAAGGGACGAACGATTCGACGACATCCACCGCCGCGAAAACCGGCTCGTCTGCGCCGCCAATCACCCACACTCGGTCGCCAATGGCAGCCATCGCGTGTCCGTGCCGCGGTGTTGGGACATCGTCCAAGCGCGTCCACGTGGATCCATCGAACGCCTCAAACGAGGTCAACGCTTGATCGCGTTCCTCTCCGCCCGAGACATAGGCAACACCGTTGAGCACGGCTGCGGCGAAACCGCCATGGCGAGTGGGCATGTCTGGACCTTCGCGCCACTCGTCGGTCGCGGGGTTGTAGATCTCGACCGTGTCGTAGGTGGGTTCCAGCGATAGCGGTCGTCCACCCACGATGTAGAGCTCGTCGTTGAGCACAAAACCAGCGCAGTGTTCACGCACCGAAGGGATGCTCGCACCGACGCTCCATGTGTCATCGGAGGGGTCGAAGATGAAGATTGGTGCGGCGTCGTCGAGTCGCTCCGTGTCGTTTCGTCCATCGCCTTGTCCGGCCGCGACGTAAATCAAATCACCGATGCGGCCCGCGAACCCTGCGGCGCGGTCGCTAGGCATCTGGTCGAGCTCGGTCCAGCTGTCTGCGCCCGAACGCAGAACATACACCGTGGAGAGCGGAACGAACCCCGACCGCATTCCGCCGAACACGTAGAGGTCTCCGTCGAACGTTGCGAGCTGAACGTGATGACGCGTGTCGGGAAGTGATGGGCCGTCCTCCCATTCGTTCGTTGCTGGGTCGTACACCCGAACCCGTGCTTCGACCCGGAGCGATCCGTTGAAACCGCCGACAACCCAGATCTTCCCATCGAGTTCGATCGCGCTGATCTCTTGCAGTGGTGTCGGTAAACACGTCTCGCACTGCCACGGAGCGCTGGCACTGCACTCTCCGCATCGATCGGGAGTGGCATCGGGACCCGTATCCACCCCAGGAGCATCGACTCCGGGAACATCCATGCCGGGCGCGTCGATGGCGCGTGCATCCATGGAGGCATCCAGCGTCCCATCGTCGTCGCCGCATGCGACGAGCATCGCCAACATGAATAGCGTGATCGAGTGACGCATGATCTAGTTCGATTTGGACTTGCGCGTTCGCGCGCGTCGACCCCAGAGCTTTTCCCATCCGGCGCGATACTGATCCGACGCTACCTTTGCCGGCTTCTTGGTGCCCTTCGGTCGCGGCAATTTCACTTCTTCTTCGACGTCGCAAAGCAGGGGCATCTCTTTGCGCGGACGCAGCGTCACCACGTCGCCCTGGATGGGTTTGCCTTCTTCGATGGGGCGCAGTTCGCCCGCCGAAAGCTCGTCGCCTTTCTTGCGCAGGATCTGCAGTGCGCCGTCGTCGTTGCGTCCGTGGATCAACACCACGTCTTCAGGCTTCTTGGTGTCCGACTCCGACTTCTTCGCTGCGTGTTCAGGCGTTGCCGATTGCTCGGGTGAACCGGACGAACTGGAAGCGTCGGGCTTGTCGGCCACGTCGATAACCTTAGCGTCTGGGGAAGCACCGGCAACGCGAGCGCGAAATTTTCCACACTGGTCAAACTTCGTAACGTTTCGCCGCCAATTTACGAACGCCTGAACGTGAGCCTTGCCGCTCGCATCCAAACACTTGAAGAAGGCATGACCGTACTCATCCGAACTATCGCTCTCGTCCTCCCCCTTTGTTTCGTGGGCTGTGCAACCTCCTCGTCGTCGAATGCAACCGACGTGGAAGACGCCCGTGATGTGCGCTTCACGCGTTCTGAGATGGCCAAGTTGGATCGTCCGTTGCGCGATCGTGTTCGTGCGCGTGACGGAGAACGAATTCCGATCCGCGTCGAGTTTGAAGCCGATCCGGACGAACGCGTTCTCTCGGAGATGCTCTTGATTCGAACCGGCACACAGATCATCGGTCAGGTTCCGCTCGAAGTTCTCAAGCAGATCGTTCGGCGTGAAGATGTCCGAACCATTCGTCTTGTGACGAACGTGGGATACAGCACCTAGCTTTGGTGTGCGCCGCGCATTGGGTACAATGACGAGGAAACGCACAAAATGAATGTCCGGGCTGGCGGGACGTCGGTCAGGTCATCACCGGTTGCTTGCAGGCGATGTGGGACGAAGGTCCTGGCGAACCATTCAGCGAGCACGGGCACTACATCAACATGTCGAGCACCCGTTACACGCGAGTCGCGTGTGGGTTCTACGAAACACCCGGCGGGAGTCTGTGGGCGGTACAAAACTTTCAGTGATCGGTTTGCTCCTTATCGGAGCCACAGCAGTGAGTGCGCAAGGTCATCCCTCGGTTGTGTTTGTTGATCTCAACCTGACCAAGCGACCGGATGGTCAGGTGACGGTTTCGTATGGTGTCGAGGGCGAGAGCTGGAATCGCTTCCGCACGATGGAGCCCAAGTTGCGTTTCGAGATTCGTCACGATGGTGCAGAGGGACCGACGATCGCAGAGGTGCCGCTACGGCAGTACGGACGCTTCGATCTTCCGGTGCGTGGAGCGGCGCATCTTCGTGCGACGTTGCGCACGCGAAGTGGCGGTTCGCTTGGGATTCGAATTCGAGATCACGCAGGCCCGATGACGACCTTTTCGGTGCATACCGACTGGCTGCAGCAGGCTTCACCAGGCTCGTAGGGCGCTTCTCCAAGCGCGTAGGACGCAACCTCCGAACTGTGGGGCATCCACTACGCGTGGTGGTGTTCGGACGACAAAAACGAGGGAAAAGCGCACGGCATGTGACCTGCAATGTCGTCGCGCATGGGCGAAAAAGCGACAGTGCTCTCGAGCTATGCACGACGGTATGGCTTGAGTGGATCGCAGCGCGAACTTCTTCGGAATGCGCTGAACGGGCTAAGCGGCGAGAAGCTGGCCACTGCGATGAGAATCGGTCCGAACGAACTTTCGATCGTGCAGAAACTCTTTCGTGCGCGAACCGGTCGAACCGTTGCGCAGGCAGTGAACGAGATCGAAGCCGTCGCGCGAACACGCAGCTCACGTCCGGGTGCTCCCCGACCCGGACAGCGCGAGAGTTGACCGCTTCGTCGCGCAACTGATACCCCAAAGACATGACTGAGGACGGCTCACCTCCCAAACCCACTGCATCGGTGCCGCCTCCCCCACCCACGCCTTCGCGTCCGCCGGCTTCAGTCCCACCCCCTACACCTTCGTCGCCGCCTCCAGCGGCTGGCTCGGTTCCGCCGCCTCCGCCGTTTCGACCGGCCACGCAACCGTTCTCTCCAGAGATGATCGTTCACGACAGCGGTGTCGATACCGTGGTCGGGAACAAGACGATTCAGGGCCAGCCTGTACCGCCCGCGGTGACCGCGTCGCAGCCGCCTCCTTCGACGTCGCAACCGCCTCTTGGTGGGCCAGCCATGTCGGTTGAATCCCAACCGGTGCAGTTGCCGCAAACTCCGGCCGCAGCCGCACTCACCGAAGCGATTGGCAGCTTTGACGGGGACGCGTTCAAGTCTCTCGCACGCGCGTTTGTCGACTTCAACCTCGACAAAGTGGTCACGCGGACATTGGCGAAAGTGCTCTACGCCTTGTCGTGGATCGAAGCTGTCGCCGTACTCTTGATGGGTTGGTACAACGCGGTGATCGCGATCATCAACGGTGCGGTCGGCGTCGGTTTGGCGATGTTGATGCTCGCGCCTTTGGGTGCGATCGGCGTGTTGATCTTGGCGCGCATCATTTGTGAGTTGCTGATCCTCGCCGTGAGTTCGCACGAAGCGCTGCAGGAGATTCGCGAGTCGCTCAAGAAGGCGTGATCTTCTCGACTTGAAAACGATGCGCTTGAGTTGAGGGTGACCACGAACGCATGCGTGCTTTCGCCAAGAGGTGATCGAGAAAGTCGCGCGGTTCAGGAAGACTTTCCCAAACCGAGGGCAGGAAGAGACCGCGTTTTGTTCCGTCCGTGAGCATCACTCCGTCGACGTTGGGGCGGACGATGTCGAGCAGCTCTTGCTCGCTGCGGACTTCGAGCGCTTGTATCGGTGTGAGTACGGATAGTGAGATTGCGAGCCCGTCGAGTTCTTGAGGTTGCACGCGTTCAAATCGCGGGTCGGCAACGGCGGCACCCCGTGCGGTGCTGGCGATGTCTTCGGCGAGCGGTCTGAACGCCTTCACAACCCCCGTGCAACCGCGAAGCGAGCCATCGGCTGTCCGAAGTGTGGTGAAGGTGGCGCGGAGCGGTCGCAGTTCTTCGGCTTCGGAGTGTGCGTCGATCGAAAACGTTTGGTTGTGAGCTGCCGCTTCGACAGCTTGCGTCGCAATCTCCAACAGCCGTGCGCGTGCTTCAGACGAAAGCATATGCGCCGTAGCCAACCACGCGTTCGCGCGTGCCCGCGGTGTCTCCCGAGTTGCGGACGTCGAGAGTGTGCACCTTCATGTCGCGCTCTTTGGCCACCGCGAGCAGCCCGGAAAGCGGAACGCGACCGCATGCGGATTCGTAGTGGAGTTTGTGTGCGTCCAATGACTCGATCGCAGCCGTTGTCTCCGCGTCCATGCGCCGTGCTGTTTCGTAGTCGTGAAAGTGGGAGAGGTCACTGCTGATCAAGATCAGTGTTTCGTCACCACCCCATAAGAGCGCGAGCACTTCGGCAACTTCTGCAGCCGTTGCTTGGCCGACCACGAAGGGGACGAGTTGAAAGCTGCCCAAGTGTTCTTGCAAGAAGGGGAGGTGAATCTCGAGCGAGTGTTCTTGGGCGTGGGGAGCATCGTCTTGATGCACGTGCGGCAGTTGGAGTGCGGCGGCGATCGCATCTCGGTCGAGCGTGACGTTTCCAAGCGGTGTTTCGAACGCGTCGACACTCGGTACAGCCAAGCCGCGAACGGCGACACGGTGTGCGGGTCCGAGCAACACGACGCGTTGCACCGAGTTGGGGATGAGCTTGTATGCGTAGCCGGCGGTGGGTCCGGAGTAGATGGTGCCTGCGTGTGGAGCGACCAACGCTTTGGGGTGGAGTGAACTCTCGGGTGCGTCGTCGATGAACTTGCGGACCGATGCGCGCAGGGTGTCGACGTCGTCGCTGTAGAAGAGCCCGGCGATGGCTGCGGGACGAACGCGCATGCCCTTACTATAGTGGTTGCGAATGCACCCTGCGCGACATTGGAGTGAGGACGAAGGGCGCATTCGCTGTGACGTGTGTCCGCGGCATTGCACGCTCAACGAGGGGCAGCGTGGGCTGTGTTTTGTCCGTGCGAGGCAGGGCGATCAGCTGGTTCTGACGACGTATGGAAGGTCGAGTGGGTACTGCGTGGACCCGATCGAGAAGAAGCCTCTGTCGCACTTTCTTCCTGGGACACCCGTGCTGAGTTTTGGAACCGCGGGGTGCAACCTCACGTGCAAGTTTTGTCAGAACTGGTCGATCTCGAAGTCGCGCGAGATGGATCGCTTGATGGACAGCGCAGAGCCGGCGCAGATTGCCGCAGCCGCCAAGCGTTTGGGGTGTGCCAGTGTCGCGTACACCTACAACGATCCTGTGATCTTTCTCGAGTACGCCATGGACACTGCGGTGGCGTGTCGTGCGCAGGGCATCAAGAGCGTGGCTGTGACCGCGGGGTACATTACGCCTGCGGCGCGTCGTGATCTTTTCTCGGTGATCGACGCTACGAACGTGGACCTGAAGGGGTTTACCGAACGGTTCTATCGGAAGCTGTGTAGTGCAGAGTTGCGTCCCGTGTTGGAGACACTCGAGTACTTGGTGCACGAGACCGACGTGTGGGTGGAGATCACCACCTTGTTGATTCCTGGCGAGAACGACAGCGAAGCTGAGTTACGTGAACTGAATCGGTGGGTGTTCGAGACACTGGGTCCAGATGTGCCCCTGCACTTCAGTGCGTTTCATCCGGACTTTCGGATGCGAGACAAGCCGTGAACACCCGCGTCGACGTTAGTGCGTGCGCGCGACATCGCGATGGAAACCGGGATGCGTTACGTCTACACCGGGAACGTGTTCGATCCGCGCGGGCAGAGTACGTATTGCCCGTCGTGTGGTGAGACCGTGATCGCCCGAGACGGCTACACCATCCAACGTTGGAACCTGAACGAAGGTGCGTGCGCAGCGTGCGGCGAAAGGGTCGCGGGAGTCTTCCACACGAACCCAGGAACCTGGGGCTCACGTCGTCTTCCAGTCCACCTAGGCTGAAGTGAATTCTGGGGACGCGTTTACTAGTTACCCGGACTTGCTCTGATATCGCCCGAAAGTGCGGAGCTGTTTGAAAACCCACGCAAAAATGAAGCCCAACGACTGGTTTGCGACCACGTCCGTAGCCGTTGCGCCACGAATTATCGCTCCTCTGGGATCAGTGGTTTTTGGGTAGAACTCAGTAAAGCCCAATGTTTCGTGGCTGTTTATGGGCAGGTTCGGGTAAGCAGTTTCACCGTCCCCAGAATTCACCTCCCCAAAATTACCTCTGCCAGAATGGGACGGGGTGGGGGGACCGGGTCTTGTGACCCCGCGGTCTACAAACGTCGAAACAGGCTTCGCGGGTTGGTCCGATATTACGACTATTGGTCGAAATCCCTTGCTGGTCCGGGGTTTGCACTATCCAAGGCATGACGCGATGGTTGGTGCTTCTGGGGCTCTTCGGATGTGTGGGAACGGCGAGTTCGGTGGTCGAGACAGACCGCTTCGGCGAAGACCCGCCCGGCGAGGATCCTCCCGTGGTTCCGATGGACCCGCTTGGGCCAGGTGGGTACTCGCTGGTTCTCGATACCTCCAGCACGGACCCCTACGGTCGGCTCGAGTCGACGGACCTTCCGATCACGGGTGAAGCCCGCGCCAGCTTGGGCTTGGATCGCGTTGAAGCAGGTGACCCGCCCACCACCGTGCCCACGGCTGCCGACGGAAGCTTCACCGCCACGGCTGTCGTCGAGCCGGGTCTCAACTTAGTCGAGCTTCGCGCACACGACATCGAAGGTCACTCGGTCAGTGGCCACCGCTCACTGCTTCGCTCCGCCTACGTGCCCGAAGGTGAACGCAACAGCGGCGCGGCAGTGATCGCGCTCAACGACGAGATTCTCTCCGGGCTCGCCGGGAGTGTCGGTGACCTTTTGGGGGGTGACATCGACCTGGCTTCAGAGCTTCCGCCCGGAAGCGAGTTGATCAACGACGACATGTGCCAGCTCTACGTGAACCGGGTCAGCCACGGTGAGCTTCAGATCTCTGCATCCGTTCTCGAAGATGGTCGGCTGGATCTCACGGTCATTCTTCCCGACGTAGCGGTCGGCTTCCAGGGACAGTGCAACGCGATTGGCCAGACGGTCACGGTTCGTCCGAACAGCGAAGCGGATCAGATCACGGTTGAGGTTCACGTGCCGCTTCGCGCATTGCCGCCCGCCCCCGGTGAGTGCGTTACGCGCTTCGAAGCCGACGACGTTACCGTCGAACTCACCTCGTTCGATCTGGACTTGCGTCTCAGCGGAGGCAGCGGGTTGATCGGTACCATCATTGGCTTGGGCGGCGAGATCATCGGCGAGCTCGTGGAGGGCAGCATCGCGGACAAGATGGAGGGTCAGCTTCAGCCCATGGTGAACGACCTCATCGGTCCTTTCCTCGACATGGACATCAACATTCTCGACGTCACCGAGGAGATGGCGTTCTTCGATGTGCCGATGGAAGTCGCGCTCTGCCTGACGGGACTGGAGCCGGTGGATGGCGTGCTGATGGCCACCGTCGGTGCGAGTGTGACCGGTCCCGGTGGTGGTCCGACGGCACCGGGTGCACCGCACTTGCCGCCCACTGCTCCAGCAGCTGCACCAGGCACGCTCTACTTGGATCCAGGTCTTGTCGGTCAGCTGCTTCACGGTGCCTGGGGTGGTGGTGCACTGCAGATCGACGACCTGACCGCGGATGCAGATGAGTCTGCGAGCGCGTTCCTCAACGTTGGTGCTCTCGCGATTCTCGCGCGCGAACTTCGCACGCTCTACACGCCCGGTACGTTCGACGACGCCACGCCTCTGGAGATCGACATCGATGCAGAGCTTGCTCCGATCAGCTGGGCTGCGGCGCAACCCGTTGAAGGAAGCGAGCTCGAAGTCGATCCGGATGTGTTCATTGGACTTGGCGAACTGAAGCTCACCATTCGCGCGGGCGGTGAGACGCTCTTCGTGTTCGGAACCCACATCGAGATGGGTCTCTCACTCGAGGGTGGCGAAGGCGAAGTTGTTCCGGTCTACGTATCCGAAGCCAGTACCACGCACGTGTGGTTGCTCGAGTCGCCGCGTGTTGAGCTTGGACCCGCGTCGGTGCGTGGCCTCGAAGGTGCGCTCAAAGGAATCGTTGGCAGTCAGATCAGTGGTCTGCTCGACGGACTGGCGATCACGCTGCCGGACCTGGGTGTCCCGCTGAGCGTGTCCGAGGTTGTTGCGGATGAGAGTGGTTATCTCTCGTTTACGCTGGGTGGAACCGAAGAGGAGCCGCCGCCTGCTGAGTAGCGGGTAGTTCTGGGAGACCATCTATTTTTTCGAAGACTCAAAGACGTGCCAAGCGACCAAAGACTGGTTTGGTCACTTGGCTGACTTAGAAACAATATCGGTATCGTCGCCTAGGCCTGTGTTGTCCGAGCTTCCGAGCTTCCGAGCCTCCGAGCTTCCAGAGCGAAGCGGAATGCTGGCCACGTCCCGAAGTCAGCGCAGACGCGATAGCAGTTCGTCGCGCATCGTCGCTGGTAGTTGTGCAGGGAGTTGTTCAGCAACGGTGCGCTTGATCAACTCGCGCACCCGAGGATGAACAAGACGATCACGTGTTGGAGCGCCGTAGCTTGGGTCGATCAACATGACGCTGATGACGGCGCTCATTCCGCGAGAGAGATGTTCGAAGGCATCCACCCACGAACCCTTTCTCGCTCCCAACCGAACCATTGCAGCGGCTAATCCTTCCATGAATCCACGAACGTGCGAGCCCTCTTTCGTCTGCATGGCGTTCGCGAAACTACGGACACTGTTGCCGGCGCGATCATTACGATCGGACCAACACATCACGAGCCGAACTGTCATCAGATCGTGCGAAGCCACAATCTCGAACGGTCCAGCCAGAGATGCATCCCCCTCCAACAAATCCCGAAGTTCGCTCGGGCCGAAGAGCTGATCGTTGAGCGATGCACGGAGACCCGGCATCAGTGCGCAGAGTTGGTGGAGCCGTTCCTGAATTCGATCGACGTCCCAGGTCGCGGCCTCAAAAATGGACTTGTCGGGTTTGAATCGAACGCTTGTGCCAGATCTCTGTGAGGGCCCGAGTTTGATGAGTTCAGAAGCAACGCGTCCTCGCTCGAATCTCTGATGGAAACGGCGTTGGCTCCTGCACACCTCCACGTCGATCCATTCGGAAAGCGCGCAGATGGGCATCAACCCCGTTCCGCCTCCAGTGAGGTGCAAGTGGGGTGCGTGATCGTCGAAAGTTGCATCGGATCGAAAAGTCGTCATCGCGCGCTCGAGAAATCCATCGCCGTTGTCGAACTGCGTCATCGGAATGCCCGCACCGTCGTCGCAAACTTCGATGCTCCCGTCGTCGTGCGTTCGAACGTCGATGTGACTCGCGTGACCGATCAGGTGTTGGTCCAGCGAGTTCGCGACAACTTCCCAAAGCATGTGGTGCAAACCGAACGCGTCGGCTCCACCGACGTACATCCCTGGTCGCGCACGAACAGCGTCTACAAAATCCACGTTCAATTGTACGTCGAAACACGCCTCTTTGCTTGCTTGCGAACCGCTCAATTCCCCTTGTGTTTCAGCGGTTTAGGGCGCTCGCAAAACTGTCCACAACACGCACCAACGCACGCTCGAATTCTGAACGCTCGCTCATGACGCGTCGCGCCAATGGGAAACCTCACGCGCTTTGCAAGTCCGTTTTCGGTTCGGCTGTTAGCGTGGCCGACCCATGCAGACGCAGAAGCTTTCACTCGCCATCGACCACGAACTTCTCGCCCGCCTCGTCGCTGCAGCCGAAGGTGAAGGCACAAGTCTCGACGCCTTCGTCACCACGACGTTGCGCACGAAGCTTCGCGATCAAGACCGCGACGAGACCACACGACGCCTCGTCGAGTGGACGCACGACCAGATCTGAACGACGCGTTCAGGGGCGAATGGTCTGACTCGTTCCCCCGTCGCCAAACCGAATACCGATGGCTCGAGCGGTGGATACCAGCTCGCCCATCGGTTCGACGCGTTTAGGGGTCGACACCGCATCTGCAATCGGGACCTCTACGATCGAACCCCCGCGCAACGCCACCATATGGTTGAACTTCTCGCGCGCGACGAGATGCGCCGCGGCTTCACCAAAACGTGTTCCCAGCACGCGATCAAACGCACTCGGTGCCCCACCACGTTGGATATGACCTAACACCGTGACGCGCATGTCCGCGTCGGTGAGTTCGCCAAGTTGTTGCGCCAACCGGTGGCCCGCGCCCATCAAACGCCGCATTTCACCGAGCTTGTGCTCGAGAACACTCGCTTCTCCATCCACGGGACGCGCGCCTTCAGCGACCACGATGATGCTGTAGTGCTTCCCGTTTGCTCGCCTCTCGTGAAGCATCTGCGCCAGCGGCTTCACTTTGTACGGGATCTCCGGGATCAGAATCGCATCTGCGCCCGCCGCCATTCCGGCATGTAGCGCAATGAAACCTGCGTCGCGCCCCATGACCTCGACAACCATCACGCGATCGTGACTCTCTGCGGTGTCGCGAATGCGATCGATAGCCTCGGTTGCAACGTTGAGTGCCGTGTCGAAACCAAACGTCTGATCGGTCCCAGCAAGGTCGTTGTCGATCGTCTTGGGCACACCCACGATCTTCATTCCCTTCTCGATGAAGCGCTGCGCGATCAACATCGAACCGTCGCCACCAATCGAGATGATCGCGTCGAGCTTCATCTTCTCGTAGTTGGCCATCACGCGATCCGACACATCGATCGCGCGACCCTCTGAAATGTACTGAAAGGGATCGCTCTTGTTCGATGTGCCGAGGATCGTTCCGCCCTGTTCGATGATCCCGCGCACGTCGCTCAGTTCGAGCCATCGGTTGCCGCGGGGCGCCTTGTACTCGAGATCGACCAAGCCGTTGAACGCGTCTTCGATTCCGAACACTTCCCAGCCGTAACGCGCTTTGGCGACACGTACCGCTGCGCGAATCACTGCGTTTAAACCGGGGCAGTCACCACCACCCGTGAGAATACCGATGCGTTCAATCGCCATCGTGGCAACCCTATCGCGCCCGCAACGGTTGCCACAATTCGCGCGTCAAAGCATCGGCCAAGTCGGTATCCAGCGCTTCGGACTGCCGAATGCTCGATGTGGCTTTGATGGGTGTCGACGCGCCGCACACGGGAAGCAGGTTGGGGGACACCGCGAGCAACCAACGCACAACAACCTCAAAGGGCGTACACCCAACGCTTTGAGCCGCACGCTGAAGCGCGGGTAGGTGCGCGGTTTGTCCTGCGCGCCAACCTCCCATTGGCGCATACGCGAGAAACGCGATCTCCTGTTCTTCGCAGTACGAGAGGACGCGAGTATCCGGCGCAACAAAAGGAGATGCTTCGTTCTGCACGCTCACGATCGTGGTTGTCGTGCATGCGCGTTGAACTTGTTCGAAACTCACGTTCGACACGCCGATGTGTTGAAACCAACCGCGATCGCGAAGTCTCGACAGTGCGCCGACACTTTCTTCGATCGGCACGTTCTCGTCGACGGCATGCAGCTGATACAGCTCGAACGACCCCAATGTCTGAAGCGAACGTTCGCACGCAGCCTCGAGATCGTCGGGATGAGCATGGTGCTCCCACGCATCTCCAACGCGTCGCACACCACCCTTGGTGATGATGCGCGCGTCCGAACCGAGTGCTTCGCGTAAGAGTGCTTCGTTGTGGTGCGGCTCACCAGGCAGTCCGTAGACGTCGGCGGTATCGAACACCTGACAACCTGCGTCGCGTGCGGCGCGAATCGTCTCGATCGCTTGGGCTCGTTGTGGGCGTCCTTCGATCGACAGGTTCATCCCGCCGAACACCACAGGGTGCACGCGCCAATCGGCCAGACGCCGAACGCTCATTTCTTCTTCTTGAAGATCCCGCGAACCTTGGCGAAGAAGTTCCCAAGCGCCGAACGACGCCTTGGTGTGGGGGCTTGCTGTTCGCCTTCGTACTTGCCCAGGGATTGGATCACTTCTTCCACGGACCGATCGCGTTCCAGGGTCACATCGAGACCCGTTCCTGACGCGACGTGTTGTGCTGCGACGTGCAACAAACACTGATCGTCGAGTGAGAGAGTCAGCTCGAGTTCCGAACCCGACGGCCCTTCCGGAATGTTCTCGACGCGCACGGTACCCAAGTACTCGTTTTCTGCCGCGTCCATGCGCTCGCCTTGGAAAATCGGCATGGGAAACGACACTTGGTTCTCGCCGGTGGTGCGCACGATGAAGGAACGGCTGACGGGCACCGAGGTGTTCTTGGCGATCAAGCGGGTGAACTTTCGCCCCGCGCCGCTGTAGCCGATCGAGATCGGCAGAACATCGATCAGGTCGACGAGTCCGCTCTCGTCGCTCAACAGCGCCGCACCGAGTGCAACAGCTTCGTCGGGGTTGATGCGCTTGCTTGCGCGCTTCTCGAAGAGTTCCTCCACGCGTTCCTGAACGCGCGGAAGTCGTGTGCCACCACCCACAAGCAATACGTCGTCGACATCGCGCGGGGTCAGACCTTGGTCTGCCAGCACCGTCGACGTGATGTCGATCAACCGGTCGCAGAAATCGTTGGTCAGCTCGTTGAGCTTCGACTGTTCCACGGCAACCTGCAGATGTCGCGGCTTGCCACCCACGTTGGCAAAGTGAGGCAAGTACACAGCAAACTTGTGCTGCATCGAAAGCCCGCGCTTGCACTCTTCGGCTGCGTCGCGAAGACGTGCGAGTTGTTGCGAGTCGGGCTCGAAGTTCACGCGTTCGGTGCGCATGAACTCTTCGAGCAGGTAGTGCGCGAGAATATCGTCGACGTCGATGCCGCCGAGGAACGCGTCACCCCCGGTCGCCAGTACTTCAAAGCGGCGTGCTTCCACGCGCAACACCGAGACATCGAATGTGCCGCCGCCCAGGTCGAACACCACAAGTGTCGCCGGCTCTTGCTGCTGATAGCCGTACGCCACGGCAGCGGCTGTGGGCTCGTTGACAATGCGTCCAACCGTCAGCCCAGCGTCACGAGCTGCAGTCCGTACCGCGTCGCGCTGTGTTTCGCCGAAGTACGCGGGCACCGTGACCACAGCGAGATCCACGGATTTGCCGAGGTGGTGCTCAGCCACTTCGCGCACTTCGCGCAGCAGGCGTTCGGCCACTTCCTGAAACGACACTGTGCGGTCGGGAAGCGCTGCACCAAAGCGGTGATCGTCCGTTTCGGTCAAGGGGTACGCGAAGTAGGGCTGAAACTCTTCGTGTACATCTTGGGAGTACGTGCGACCGAGCAAACGCTTGCTGCCGTAGATGGTGCTTTGCGGGTTCATGATCGAACGCTTCGCAGCCGCATGTCCCACCATGACGCGTCCATCGATGATCGAGAGCATCGAGGGAATCGTGGTTGTGCCCCACCTGGTTGGAATGACTTGGGGGCGACCGTCAAGCACGGCCGACACACATGTGTTGCTGGTTCCGAGGTCGATTCCGATCGCAACGTCCGCGCTCGCACCTGGAGCTTTGACGCGCGTGGAGAGGCGCGCTTGTTTGGGCGCTTCAGGAGGCGGTGGATCGGTAAGCCGTCGCGCTTCTTCCAGAAGCTGCGGCTCGATGATGATCGAGGGCGTCTTGGGTTTGGGTGCTTCGATCTCGAGTTCAGGAAGGTCGTCGTCACCCAGGTCCAAAGGTTGCGACGCAGGCGCTGCGAGTTTGGCGAGGATGTCGTCCTTCGCAGGCTCTGCTTCAACCGGCGGTTTCGAAGGCGGCGGTTCCAGCTCCGAGAGGTCGCCCAAGTCTGGCATCGGAAGATCAAAGTCCTCCGGTGCGGGAGGGATTTCCGTTGGCGTTGGGAGTGCCAAAGGCGCGTCGGTGTTGAGCTCCAGGAGCGGAGCTTCGTCATCCAAGCTCAATGCGGGGACATCAAGCTTGGGTGCATCGAGTTGTAGCTTGGGCGCATCGAGTTGGAGCTTGGGCGCCTCGGATTCAACACTCGGTGCCGTGGGTTCGAGCGAGCCAAGATCGAGCTTCAGCCCGCCCGGTTGCGAATCGGATGGCGCGTCAGAAGGCTTGGGCGGCGGCGCCACGACCGGAGCCATGCCTGCAATCGTGGCCTTCTTCGAACGATGTCGACGCTGACGCGTGGCGACCGGCTGCGGCACACCCACGGCGGTGGGCTTTCGCGAACGTGATCGCTTGGGCGGCGCACCCGTGACGCGAACATCACGTGCCACAACGGCTTCGGGTTCCTCCATTGGAGGCGGAGGTCGAGTCGTTGGTTTTCGTGGCGGAGGTGTGGACGCAAGTGGAGTGGGCGCACGCGGAAGCGTTGGCACCGGAGTCTTTGAGGGTGGTCGCGAGGGTCGAATCGGACTCGGTGCACGCGGCTTCTCAGGAACGGGTGTCTTGGGAGGCGGCGGAATCGAAGTCGTCGAGGTTGGTGTCGGTGCAGGCGGACCGGAGCTCTTTCGTTTCTTGATGGGACGCGCCGTCGGTGTGCGAGGCGCTTTCGGAATCGTGACTGCCTCGATTTGGGGAGGCGCACTTGGACGTGCAGACCGCCGCGAGCCAGGTGCGGGCGGAGGCATCGTGCGTGTGTCCAGGAACTCCACGCCGACACCCGAGTCGGGTCGCATGAAGACAACGCGAATCGTTCCCACGATTACGGGATTGCCATCGCGGTCGAGCAACTCCGCGCGTCCACGTGTACCCGCTTTCGGCGGATTGCTCATTTTCACGAACATGGCGCGGACGCTGATCGTACGAACGTCGTACTCGTCCGCTTCATCGCTCGCGCCTTCTCGAATCCATCGGATTCGTGCGCGCTCGAAGGGCCCCGCCATCCTCACAATGGTACCGATTCGTCTCGTCGATCTCGAATAAGACGCGTCAACGCCGACACGAGAAGCGTGCCGGCGCTGAACATCACGTCCTGAACATCACGTCAGGTCATGCTTCTGGAACGGGCGGAGGCTCGCCGCCATCGTAGGTGCACAATCCTACGCACACGTCGGGGCACGCCTCACCAGGCTCACAGGGATCGAGGCAGACTGAGAGGTCGCAGTAGCCGCCACGACAGTCCTCGTCGCTGTAACAGGTTTCGCGAGGAGGCGGATCGGTCCGGCATTCGCCGTGGTAGTCGATCTCGACCCCGGCGCAGCGTGCCTCACACGGGTTGCTGTAGGTGTTGCCGTCCGATCCGCAAATCGGATCGTACACGCGCGGGCATGCGCATCCGCCGCACTCGCCTTCGTGCTCGATGCTCACGCCCACGCACGACGCTTCACATTCGTTGCCGTAGGTGTGTCCGTCCGCACCGCAGACAGGAGCCCACACATCGGGGCAGATGCAGTCGTGGCGGCACTCACCGTCGTATTCCACGGGCACACCGGCGCACTCGGCTTCGCAACCGTTGCCGTAGGTGTTGCCGTCTGCACCGCAAACCGGAGCCCAGATGTCCGGGCACACGCAGTCATGGCGACACTCGCCTTCGTGGTTGACGGGGACACCCGCACACTCTGCTTCGCAGCCGTTGCCGTAGGTCACGCCATCGGCGCCACAGACCGGAGCCCAAATATCGGGGCAGATGCATGTCGGTTCCGGCTCGCAGATGCCGGTGCAGCTGGGCGGAAGCTCATCACAGCCTTCGCCTTCACAGGGAAGCGCGGAGCACGTTGCGTTGCAGACGAAGCCCGCTTCGCAGTCCGCGTCGGTTTCGCACCAGGGATGGGGAATGGGTTCGCATTGTCCGTAGCAAACAGCGGGGCAGACTTCGCCTTCTTCGCAGGGACTCAAGCACTCGTCGTGGTCGCAGTAGTTGCCCGCGGCGCAGTCGCCGTCGTCAAAGCAGAGCATCGGATCAGGGGTGCACTCACCCTCGTGTTCGATCTCGACCATCGCGCAGCTGGCTTCGCAAGCGTTGCTGTACGTCTCGCCGTCGACACCGCAGACCGGAGCGTAGTCTGCGGTGCAGATACATTCGTCGGGCGGATCGGATTCGCATTCGTCGGCGCCGACAATGAGTGGCAACGCCAAAAGAGTAAGGAGCGGAAGTTGTGTGGAGCGCATCATGGTGTCCTCATTGAGCACGTCCCGTTCCAACTGGTTTGAGCCTGATTCATTGAGTTTTTGAATGCCGCTTTGTGCCAGTGTGCGGGTCCGTCTCAAATCCGTAAAACATGGATTTCAAACAAAAAGATGCCCGGCAAATCCAGTGGATCTACCGGGCAATCAAACCTAGTTGTCAGACACGAAGCTCGGTGTCTTCACTCTCTTCGTGGACGCAGGCTCACAAATCCATCACGCGATTTTCAGAAAAATACGCCTCACGATTGTCCCTGTCTTGCACAGGGATTCTGGCCTTAGCGCGAGTGAAAGACCGCGTGGTCGTTGATTCGACAGATGCTCTCGTACGTGGGGAGCCGAACGTCGACTCGGTGGTCGATCGCGGCAACCTGCTTCAGGAAGCCTGGCAGATCGATGCTCGGCAGCAGCTTCACGCCTTCGTCTAAAGGAGCAAAGAAGGCATCGTGGTGCGTCGGGATCACGAAGCGAGGTTTCAAGATGCCAAGCATGCGGGGCAGGTAGAAAGGCGTCGCTTGTCGACCCGCCAGCCCGACCAGCATGACTTCCGCGCCCAGGCCTTGGAGCTCTGCGTCCACAAGGTCAGCACTGCCGTTGTGATAGACGCGACCCCACGGTGTTGTGAGGTGGATGCCAAACGCACCGCCCATCCGGTAGTGGAAGACACGCGCTGGAAGTTTGGGCGGACTGTGTACTTCGCCGGGTAGAGGTACGCGTCCTGCGGCGATGCGTCCATGAAGGCTTGGGACGAAACGTATGTCGATGTCGCCGACGCGAAGGACGGCGCCGCTTGGGGGAACTTCTCGAAGTTGGGACTCGGCAACCCCATGTGCGCGGGCAAAGCTAAGCGTCGTACGCGAACCCATGAGCAAACAGCCGGTCCGCTTGGCGATCTCCGGCGCGTCCATGATGTGGTCGTAGTGGCTGTGCCCGCAGGCGATTGCGTCGACGGACTTTGGGATCCAACGCCACCACGCGTCGGGATTGGGACGCAGTCGTCCAAAGCCGGTTGCGAGTAACCCGGGACGGGAGAGAAAGGGATCGAGCAGAACGGTTGTGGACCCGCTTTGCACCACGTGACCGGCTGTGCCGAGCCAACGAATACGCAGCCCGTCCCCAGGTGCGCCCTGCGGATGCAGACGCTCGGGCGGAACGTGTTCGGGCAGAAAGCGTTGCACTCACGCGTAGTCTACAGTCGCCCCGACGCGTTTACGTCCCCAGGTAAATCCTGGGGACGCGTGTAGTACTTACCCGGACCTGCTCGAAAAACCGCCAAATCCAAGGCGCTTTTTCGGAACGAGCCCAAAAATCAGCGAGCGCGCAGAACCTGCTCGAGGTCCAGGGTCACCAAGCGTTGGGTGGCTGCATCCAAGACGAGCAGCTCGTTGGCTTCACGATCGATCGCGAGTCCATCGATGGCGGTGATGTTCAGCCCACCAAGTCCGAGGAAGTTGCGCTTGTTGCCGGTCTCGAAGTCGATCTCGACGAGCGTCGAGCCTTCTCCGGCGATCAACGTCGGGAAATCCAAGACGACCAATCCGCCCGCGGAGAACTCCGCATCGCGCAAGTTCACGAATCGCAGCTCCTCACCGGACGTACGATCAAAGATCGCAACCTCCGAGAACACGCCTCGCTGAAGAACATCGTCAGTGACCGTCTGCGGGTTCGCGACGATCAGGTTCTCTTCGGCGGCGTACGCCACACTCCGGCTGATCTCGACCGTCGGTTGCGGTTGCTGCGGAACGGGGTCACGCGGAATGTCGCCAGGCTCGTAACAAAAGTGCTCGGTCAACGCACCGGTGCTCAAGTCCAGCTCGAATCCCATATTGCGAGTCGTCAGAGCGAAACGCTCATCGCCAAGCGCCACAATATCCAAGAGTTCGAGCACGCCCGGTTCCGCGGTCCAAACGCGTGACCACTCACCCTCGATGCGACGAAACACGCTGTTGTCGCCCAACGCGTAGACGACGCCGTTCGCGCTCGTAATCCCCTGAACACGCGCTTCGAGTTCCATTGCACGATCATCGAGAACCAGTTCATCACCACCCTGCGGAACGTTCGAACCACACGCAGCGAGCAGCACAATCAGGAAGGAAAGACGCTTCATCGCGCAGCCTCCACCTGGTCCAGGTTCAGCGTCACAAGACGCTGCGAAACCCCGTCAAGAACGAGCAATTCGCCTGCCTCACGATCGATGGCCAGACCCTCGATCTCCGCAATGCCGAGGCCAGCAAGACCCAAGAAGCGACGCTTGTCACCCGTGTTGAAGTCGATCTCGACCAGCATCGAACCGTCGCCCGCAAGAAGCGTCGGGAAGTCGAGAACGGCGAGTCCACCCGCAGAGAAGTCCGCGTCACGAAGGTTGCGGAACTGCAGTTCCTCACCACTGGTGCGATCAAAGATCGCGACCTCGGAGAACATCGGGCGCTGACGAACGTCATCGGTGATCGTTTGCGGGTTGGCCACGATCAGGTTCTCTTCAACCGCGTAGGCCACACTGCGGCTGATCTCGACCGTCGGCGTCGGGGTCTGCGGCGGATCCTCTTCGCGAATGTCGTCGCCGGGGATGTAGCAGAAGTGCTGAACCAGCTCGCCGCTCTCCAAGAAGAGTTCAAAGCCCATGTTGCGTGTGGTCAATGCAAAGCGGTCTTCACCCAGTGCGACGATGTCTTGGAGAATCGGTGTGCCAGCTTCGGCGCTCCACCGCGACGTCCACTCGCCCTCGATGCGCTCAAAGACTTGGTTGCCGGCAAGCAAGAAGACCTGTCCTTCTGGACTGGTGGTGATGCCCATCGCGTTGAATCCCAGTCCGACGGCTTCGTCATTCAAAACGAGTTCGTTACCGGCGTCAGGAACCTCGGATCCGCAAGCACCAAGTGCCGCGATCAAAAGCCATCCGAGAATACGTCGCATCATTTCCTCCTTGTGCCGAGCTGTGTCAGCGCTCGGACCAATTGAGGAGACGTTGCAAGCGCTGTGCGCAGACACGCTGCAGTTCGGGCCGACCTTTACGAAACCCTGACAACACAGGGGATTATGCGCACTAGGTTCTAGGCATGTCCTCACGCTGGTTGATGATCGCGACCCTCGCAGCCTCTTCATGGGGCGCATCTGCACACGCCGCAGAACCTGAACAAGAGCCCGAAGAACCGCGGCAAGAAGAACGCGACGAAGCCGAAGAGGAACCGCCGCCCCCCGTCGGGAACTTCAAGCGCCCGAACTATCCCAGCAACGATGGGTGAGCCGTTCCGCGTTGGCTGGTTCGGAGGTGCAGCTGAACGGCGTGTGCGTCGGGAGCGCTCACTTGATGTGGACTTCGCGTCGCTCGATCCCAGTGCGTACCCCGAACCCTTTGTCACCGCAGCACGCGCTGCGTGGACATACGGTGCGTACCAGGAGTACTGCTCCGCGGCAGCGTTTGCGACACTGCAAACCTCGTTGCTGGAAGCCGGTGCTCCGATCGACTTGGTCGCATGCGCAGGTTCGTTTGTCGCGGACGAGATGTTCCACGTGGAGCTCAACACGCGTATCGCTCTAGCGCTCGGTGGTGGCATCTCGCCGCCGGTTGACCTGAAGGTGACGCCCAAGATGCCCGGCTCTGCGTTGGAGCAAGCGCTGGCGATCGCAGTACGTACGTGTTGTGTGGGCGAGGCCTTCAGCCTTCCGGTTCTCGCCGGAACCCGAGCGTGCTCGACGCATCCCGTGATCCGTGCGGTGCTCGATCGGATCGTCCGAGATGAAGCTCCGCATTCGCAGCTGGGTTGGTGGATCCTCGAGTGGGCGCAACCCGACGAAACGATGCGTGCGCGGTTAGGCGAAGTTGCGCAGCAAGCACTCGATCAGCAGCTGCAACAACTTCAGAACCTTCCTCCCGACCCTGTCGATCCAAGTTTGGTGCACGCGCTGGGCTGGATGACCGCAAGCGAGTGGGCAGAGTCGGCGCGTCGTGCGGTTCAGCGTTCTGTCGTCGAACCCTTGCAACGCATGGGAATCGAGGTGAGCGCCGGTGTATCTTGCGCGCATGTGGCGCGTGCTGCTCTGCCTGTTTCTCGCGTGTGCGGATCCGGAGGTGATCTCGGTTCGCATGGTGCCGACGGCGGGGCTCAACCCGGAGCGTGATTTCGTCGACGTTGACCTTCGGGTGTACGACGCGCGTAACGAGGTGGTCGTCGAAACGCGTGGCCGCGATCTGCTCGCCGATCTGGCGAAGGGCGGGGTGTTGCGGAACGGGCGCCGCTACCGACTCGAGGTTGCCGCGTCGACGCGTGAAGGTGTGTGCGCGTTGCGACGGCGTGCGGTTGGACGCGCGAACTTCGAACATCGTGGTCCGCCGTACACGATTCCGGTTCAAGTCGGATGTGCCGACGAAATCGCGCCCACGCGTGGACAGCCTGTGCACGCACGCCTTCTTCAATCGATCAGTGCGACTGTTGATGGAGCGATCATTGCGGGTGGAGCTGCCATGTTGGACGCTTCGTTCGTTCCGACAAACCCGGTTCGTGTCGTGGAGCGCTACGACATCACCAGTGGGCGCTTTGTGGAGATCGGCGAACTGTCCACGCAGCGTTTGTTCGCGCCGACACTGACGCTCCGCGATGGGCGAGTCCTGATCGCCGGTGGACAAAATCCTTTTCTTGGATGCGACGAAACGATCGAAGTGTTGTGGCCGCCCGAGGCTGCGCCGATCACGCGTCCGCTTGCTGCACCGCGATGTTCCAGTGCCGCGGTGCTTCTTGCGGACGGGTTGGCGTTCTTTGGCGGGATGCCGTCTGCGCCACCCTTGATGCCCGCGTTTTCGCGGATGGAAGTGCACGACGACACGTTCTCGTTCGAGCCGCGCGAAGCGACCGGAGGGGTGGCTCGGAGTCTTCCAGCGGTTGCACCACTGACGTTGGGACGTGGAGCGTTCTTGGCTGGTGGATTGTTTGAAGAACCCGGACCGCTGTTCGAACTGGCCCTGACCGATTGCGAAGGTAGTCCGTGTTTCGTTGATGTGGACACCGATCCGGAACCGCCGCTCGGCTGGGCAGAGATGAGCGCGACGTACGTGCCCTGCGAACAAGGCGGGGGTGCAGTGTACGTCGTTGGCGGCGTAATCCGGGAAGAGGGCGTGGAAGAGGAAGTCGAGCTGGACGACGTTTGGTGTTGGTTGGACCGCCCGGAAGGTGGGGTGCTGCGTCGAACCGCATCGCTGCCCGAGACCCGCACCTACCACCGCAGTTTTGCGCTTCCGAATGAATTACTGGTGGTTGGGGAAGGGAGTGGCTTGCGCATTCCGGTGGACCCGTGTGCGTGCACGGCACAAGCCGCGACACTCGAAGCGAACAGTGTGAGCTACCCTGCAGGTCCACTGATGCTTCTGCACGATGCGGTGCAGCTCGATGATGAGAGCATTTTGATTCACGGTGGCGTGAGCACATTCGATGCAGCAGTGATCGCCGCGGAGCGCTCTGCGTGGCTCTTTGTCCGGGACGTGGACTGGCGATGAAGTTCGTGTTCACGCTCTTGTTGGCGGGCTGTGGTGCACCGAACGTGTGGGTGATCGCGCATCCCGAGGCACAGGGAGAGACGCAGGCCGAGTGGCGTGTGGACGAACACGAACCTGCAGCGACCGCGGCCCAACGCGCCGAACCTCATCTTGCAGCGGCGCGAGCACACGCGTTGGCGTTCGAGAGCCCGCAGGCGTTGGAAGAGCTGGCTCGAGCGCAGTCGTTGTTGGAGTCCGACGGCGAAACCGAAGCGGATTTTGACCAGCTGCATTTGGTTTGGGCGTACCGCGCGTTGATCGAATCGAACCTCGAACACCCCGAGGAGGTCGAAACAGCGTTGCGTGAAGCCGCTCGTCTGAGGCCGGACGCTGAGTTGCCGCCGGTCGCGTTTCCTCCGGATGTGCGTGCACGCTACGCCGAGTTGGCCCGTGAGGCGCGATCGCGTGCTCCTGCGTCACGTGCGTTTACAACCTCACCAAGCGGAGCGCAGGTGCGCATGAACGGACGCGAAGTTGGAGACGCTCCGATTACGGCGCGTGGTGCTCCGGGGCGGCATCACTTCACGATTGCGGCGCCGTTGAGAGAGTCACGCTCGCTTTCGCTTTCGTTGGATCCCGAAGCCGAAACCACGCAGGTGGATTTGCCCGCGGCATCACCCGAGACGATCGTGGCTCAGCTCTACGAGTTCTCGGACGACACGCTGCGCGAGATCGCGGACTCATTGGATGCGGACATCATCGTGCGTGTCCGGCCGGATGAGACGGAAGGGTTGAACCTGCATACGGGTCTTGCCCATCGAACCGAGACCGACGCGTTGAGTGCACAACGTACCGTTGAGGCGCTGAAAGAAAGCCGAACTGCGTTGCGCTTAGGACTATCGCTCCTTGGCGTTCTGCTTGCCGGAGCGATCGTGACGACTGCGATCGTAGTCACCCACGAAGAACCCCCGGTGTTCCGCTTCGAACCCGCAGAGTGAACCGGTGAATTCTGGGGACGAGTAGAGAAATTCCCACACCTAGCGTTTTACGCTTACCGAGATCATTCGGAATTTCAGCCGTTTGAGCCCTTTGGACCACACCTAGTCTTTGGCGAGGCGCGCGAACCCGCTCTTGAGATGGTCGAGCAACGCTGCCACTCGCGGCGCCACACCGGCCCGCGGAACGACCGCCCAGTAGTTGGCGGTGGGCAGCGACCAATCCGGAAACACTTGCACAAGCTGTTCGGCGCGAAGCTCGTGCGAGACGAGTACCGCGGGGAGTGTTGCAACACCAACGCCCTGAAGCGCCGCTGCCTTCGCGGTTGCAAAGTCGTTTACACGCAGGCAGATCGTTCCTCGGCGTCGCTTCTTGGTTGTTCCTACTTCGATCAAGGGTGCGGACCCGTCCAAGGACTTCGCCAAGCCAGGCGTTGCGACGGCCAGGAACGGAACCCGCGCCAAGCGATGTGCGCGCTGATTCGAACGCACCAACCGTGCTCCAGCACGGACGGCGATGTCGATCGGCTCCGTGCCCAAGCTGACCATCGCGTCGCTCAGCGCCAGTTCAACCACCACTTGCGGATAACGCTTCATAAACTCGGTGAGCACTTCCGACACGAGAAGTGGGCCCAACGCAGGTGGAGCGGACATGCGCACGGTCCCCTCCAGCGTTGTGTCGAGCGCGGCGACAGCACGCTCACCCTCGGTCAACGCACGGTACGCGTCCTCGGCGTAACGAAGGTATGACTCGCCTGCATCGGTGAGCCGGTGACCACTTCGATCGCGAACCACCAGCGCGGCGCCGACATGTGCTTCGAGCCGTTCGATCGCTCGACTTACTGTCGATTTGCTCACGCCCAGTTCAACGGAAGCAGCACGAAACGACCGCGCTTTGGCAACGGCCACAAACACGTCCACGTCGCTAAACCGCGTCATCTGGTCCTGGCCCGATTTCGGGACATAACGTTCCTACAACGTCTCTTGTGCGGGTCAGAAGGTCAACCCACTCTGGAGGTATGAGTCTGGTTCTAGTTACAGGTGCGACGGGAAATGTGGGGGGCGCGGTTGCGCGCGCACTTCTCGCTGCAGGACACGATGTTCGAGCGATGGTGAGAGACGTTTCGAAACCCAAAGCACTCGCGCTCGAGCAGGCCGGAGCTGTGCTTGTCCGCGGCGATTTCGCAGACTCGGGTTCGGTGAGCGACGCCGGAAAAGACACGAAGTTTGCGTTCGTGGTGACCACACCTGCAGCGGGTGTCGATCAAGAGGTAGTGCACGGATGTGCCGCTGTGGATGCGCTCGCTCAAACAGGTGCGCACATTTTGTTTTCGTCCGTCGCCGACGCACAGAACAAGACTGGCATTCCGCACTTCGACAGCAAGCACCAGATCGAAGAGCACCTTCGAACGTTGGATGTGCCTTGGACATCGATCGCGCCGGCGTTCTTCTATGACAACGTGTTGTTCCCCTGGAACATCCAGGCGCTACGCGATGGCGTGTGGCGACAAGCGTTGCCTGCGGATGTGTCGCTCCAGATGATCTCGACCGCAGACATCGGCAAGTTCGTCGCGTACGTCATCGCCAATGCGGCGCAGTTTGTGGGGAAACACGTGGATATCGCGGCAGACCAAATCACCGGACCACAGATGGCGGATGTGCTTGGTACGGTGTTTGGACGGTCGATTCAGTACCAAGAACAGAGTCTCGACGAGGTGCGGGATCAGTTTGAGGACATGGCCACGATGTATGCGTGGTTCGCGAATACCGGCTTTAGCGTGGACATTGCTTCGCTGCAGAGCAGCTATCCCGACGTCGGATGGACCAGCTTCAAGGATTGGACGCAGTTGGTGGAGTGGTCATGATCGACATTCAAAAGGTGGATCACGTTGGGATTCGGATTCGCGACAAGCAGCGGTCCATCGCGTTCTATGCGCTTCTCGGTTTTGAGCTGCGTTCCGAAAGCGGGTTTGAACAAGGACACCCGGTGATCATGCAGCACCCCTGCGGCATCGTACTGAACCTTCTCGGTCCGGCGACAACACCCGAAGATGGGAAGAACGTGTTGATGGACGTCGCGGACAAAGCACCGGGCTATACGCACATGGCGTTGCGCGTGAGTGCGCTTGAACCCGTGCGGACATTTCTCGCCAAACACGACATTGCGATTACGGGCAGCATCGAGTTCAAAGGTTTGTCGGCGATCTTCATTCGAGATCCTGACCGAAACGTGATCGAACTCGACGAACGTACAGCTGCGACAAGCGAGGAACCCAAAGACGCCGCGCACGAGTAAATCCTGGCAGCGAACCCAAAGACGCCGCGCACGAGTAAATCCTGGGACGCGTTTACTGCTTACCCGGACCTGCCTCAAAATCGGCTGTTTTCTCGGGGGTTCTTGAAACTTGCCCCGGATATTAGGATTGGCCCCATGAACGGTGACGAGCTTTGTGAGCTCCTGGGAAAGGCGCGAGACGACGACGAGGTGAAGCGTGCGTTGGAACCTTGCGTCGTGATCGAGATCGACGAGGACGGTGACGGTCATGCGGAAGCTATGGATGCGCTCGGCTATCAGATCGACTTTGGGGGTAACGCGGTTGTGTGTGTTCAGCTGATTCGCGAGTACTACAAAGGTGCGTTGCCGAAAGGGCTGGAGTGGGATGAAGATCCGACGCTGCCCGAGCTGGACCGTGACGATGAATCGGTAACGGTCGACGCAGGTACGTACAAGATTCGACTCGTGCGCGACGGAGATGCCGTGTCGGCGTTGGTTGCGTATCCCAAGTGAGCGGCGACGAGTTGTGTGCTCTGCTGGGTAGTTACTACGAGTCTCCCGAGGTCAAGCGCGCGTTGAAGTTGTGCTCCGCGGTCGAGATCGAGGATGACGACGGCTTTGCAGAGAGCAAGCGCGGCTTCCGGTTGGAGATCGTGACCGGCTTCGTCAGCACAGTGGAGTTCGACCGAAGGAGCTTTAAGGAGTCGTTGCCTGCGGAAGTGATTTGGGACGCGACGCCCACACACCTCGAGCAAGTTGGGACCAGTCCACAGGGTGAACCTGTCTACGAAACGGGTCGTTACCAACTCGTGTTGGTTCGGAAGAAGGGCGCGCCCACAGCGTTGATTGCCGCCGAGGCACTCGCGCGGCGTTGAGTCGTTTTGCGTTGGTTTTGCAAAAATGCCGGCAGATCGAGCTGTTTCAGGGCAGGTCCGGGTAACCAGTAAACGCGTCCCCAGAATTCACCCGCAGAAGATTAGCCGTCGGTGTGCTTCTTCAGGATTCGCTTGAAGTGCATTCGCTCCAGACCGCTCGCGCGCGCGGCTTGGCTAATGTTGCCGTCGTGTCGCTCGAGCTGTCCTAACACGTACGCTTTCTCGAAACGCTGGATCCACTCCTGCTTCTGCGCGCTGTACGGACGATCAAGATCCACGGAACTACTGGGCGCAGACACGCTTTGTCCGTGCAGCTGCAAGTGCGGATCGTCGCCCTTCAATGCCAACGATACTTCGATCACGTTGCGTAGCTCACGCACGTTTCCAGGCCATGGTCTCGAACGAAGCTTCTCCCAGTTCTCACGCGTAATACTCGCAAGCAGTCGCTCGGCTTGTCCCGGATCATCCCGCAATGCGTCACGCACAAAGTGCGCGACCAAGAGCTGCACATCCTCAGGTCGCTCACGCAAGGGTGGCAAGGTCACTTCCAACACGGCGATCCGGTAGTAGAGATCTTCACGAAACGAACCTCGGTTCACTTCCACCGCAAGGTCCCGGTTCGTCGCCGCAATCACGCGAACATCCAGGTTGATCGTTTCGCGCCCGCCCACGCGTCGGACGCTTCGCGATTCCAACGCGCGCAAGAGCTTGGGCTGCATGTCCACCGGGAGCTCACCGATTTCGTCGAAGAAGAGCGTTCCCCCTTGCGCTTCCTCCATCAGACCGAGTCGTCGCGTCGACGCTCCAGTAAATGCCCCTTTTTCATGACCAAAAAGCTCGCTTTCCAACAGGCTCGCCGGAAGGGCACTGCAATCGACCACGACAAACGGACGATCACGTCGTGGACTCGCCTGGTGAATTGAACGCGCCATCGCTTCTTTACCGGTTCCGCTCTCGCCTTGCAGCAACACGGTCACGCTTGTGGGTGCAGCCTTGTCGACCAACGCGAAGATTTCACGCATGCGCGCAGAGCCACCCACCGACTCACCAAAGCGATCCGACTCGTACAGCGCCACCGGCGCTTCTTTTTCGGTGGGCTCAAACACCAACTCGGTGCGCCCAACACGAATCACCGAACCGCGCTTGAGTTCGATGTCGCGCGTTCGATAGCCATCCACGGTTGTCCCGTTGCGGCTTCCCAGGTCTCGCAGTCGGAAGCCTCGTTCGGTCGCGAGCAGCTCAAAGTGCGTACGACTCACGGCGTCGTCGTTCAGCGTTAGCTCGAGTCCGGGGCGCGAACCGACTCGGATTCGCGGCGTACGCAGTTCCACAACGTCTTCGTTTCCGTCGTGTCGAACACGCAAGCGAATGCACCGCACGCTTTGCGAAACAACGTGCCCATCTTGAATGAGCGTCCGAGTTGCCCAGTCGCTCATTCGTTTAGGTTTACCGAGAGTCGTTTGCGTTCACCGGGTTCGATCTCGACTTGAATCCGACGCTGCAGCTGCGCATCCGGGTTGGACAAAACGATCACGTGCCGCCCTGGTTCGACGGTGTGTCCACGAAGCGTCGTGCGACCAATCCGTTGCCCATCAATGGACACGTACGCCCAAGGTTCACTCGCAATCCAAAGCTCACCAGGCTGCACCCCAACAACTTCCGACGTCATCTCAGGTTCGGGTTCCACGCGCATGGACTCAAGCATCGACATGCGCATGCGTGGGCGCGTCCTCTTCGTTGGCTCCATCGTCACGACGGTCGGAGCAACAGCCATTTCTGCAACCGGCTCCTGCACGGGCGTCATGCTCTCCGCCATCGCCCTCATGCTCGCAGGCCGTGGAGGTGTGTATGTGCGACGTGGTTCGTCGTCATCAAAAGCGAACCCGATAAAGGGCATCGCCGCAGACACCACCAACGCCAACACGACCAATCCCGTGTACGAACGAGTGCTCGTTGCAGTCTCTGAGTCCGACGCGTCCGGCTCTGCAGCTTGGGGGGTCACCGCGGCTTCCACTTCCACCGTGCCCGTACGCGAACCGCCCAAGAGCGCACCGAGCCGTGCATCGAAGCCATCACTCGCAGGCGCAGGCGTGGCGCCCATCCAGTCACGGAGTGCTCGTGTCGAAACACGCTCCCCTGCTTCACGGGCTGCGTCTTCGATCGCTTCGCGCATCTGAGCTGCGTTTTCGAACCGATCTCCAGCGTCGAGAGACATGGCGCGTTCGATCACCCCACGTGCAGGAACGCTCGACGCGTCGACGCCGCCCTGAAGAATCGCTGCACGGAGTCCATCGGCGTCGGCGGCTTGGAAGGGGCGTTCACCGGTCAACATCTCAAACAACACCACGCCCATGGCGTAGAGATCAGCGCGCGCGTCGATCGCACTGCCCGAAAGCTGCTCCGGCGCCATGTACGCGAGCTTTCCACGAACCCCGCGCTCTTGTTGTCGATGCGCCGCACCGCGCGCAATCCCAAAGTCGGCAACCTTCACTTCACCATCGTGGCTCACCAACAAATTCGCCGGCGAGATGTCACGGTGCACGACGTCCAAACGCGCACCGGTTGGAGAACGAAGCCGATGCGCGTAGTCCAAACCACGCAACGCTTCGGCCGCAATCGTCAGTGCGTGTGCGACCGGAATGGGACCGCGGGCGATCAGTGCACTGAGATCCGTCCCCTCGACGAGCTCCATGGCCAAAAAGGGACGCCCCTCACGATGCCCGGCGTCGAAGGTCTGCACGATGTTGCCGTGCGACATCGCCATCGCGATCTTCGCTTCTTCGAGAAACCCATCACTGCCGTCGGCATCGTGCAGGAGCTTCAACGCGACGCGTTTCTCGACACCTGCATCCGAAATCATCGTTGCGCGGAACACCTCGCCCATCCCCCCTTGGGCGATCGGTTCCAAGTCTCGATATCGCTCCGTCGACATCGAGCCAAGCGTAGCGCAATCGTCATTCGGAGATGACGTCGTAGTCCGACGGCGCTCCACAGGCGATCCACTCCCCGAAGAGGTGACGCTCCGCAGAACCAGGCCCTCCAACAGGTGGCATCTCGATGTTTTCGTCGGCGGCCACGTCGTACATCTCCAACAAATAGGGCCGGAACAAGTTCGGGTCGTCGAAGTTCAAGTCCTCGGGCGCGTTGCCGCGAATGTTGTTGGCGAGTTCGCTCGAGTGACAGCCAGTGCACCAATCCAAGAGAAAAGGCCGGCCGAAGTTCTCGTACGTAAGAACGCTATCTTCTGGACATTCGGGAAGTTGGTTGTCGATTCGCGGTGGTGTGTCATCGGCACAACCCATCACCGCAATCAAGAGCAGTGCACTACAGAAACGCACGGAACGCCTCCACACCCGGGAAGTAGGGCTCCGGATCCACGCCGACCGATTCCAAGATTCCAGCAACCAAGTTTGAGGTCTGTAGCTGCTTGCCGTCTTCGCGAACGTCGCCGGTTTGCAGATCCATCGAGAGCGCTCCGAGTTCGTCGTTGGTTCCACCCAGAGCACGACCGCCACGTACGTCGCCGCCCAAGAGCATCGCGCTGGTGACAGGCCAATGGTCTTTGCCCATGTCGGCGTTGAGCAGCGGCGTACGACCCATCTCCGAGAGCACGACAACCATTGTGTCGCTCAAGAGGTTCTCTTCGTTGAGGCCTTGCACCAACTGGTTGAGTGCGCCGAACAGGTTGTTGTGCAGCTCGCCCTGCATGGCGTTGTAGGTGTGCGTGTCCCAACCGCCGGTCTCCATCATGATCGTTTGAGCGAGACCATCGCGCATCGCGTTGATCGCCATCGGTACCTGAACCGCCAAATCGGGCGTGTAGTCCAGTTCACCCAAGTCGTTGTCGAGCGAAAACTGTCGCAACAAGTCCGCACGCGTGAGTGAGCCGCGATAGTCGTCGATGCGATCGCCGTTGTAGCCGCGCGTTCCGAACCGCGTTTCAAGTGCGGTTGCCTGACCCTCGAGGTACGCACGTAACAACTCCGATTCGGCTGCGGTCGGCTGGAAGCCTTGGTCGGGACCAAACGCGCCCGGCCGCGGATACGCCCGCTCAGGATTCGCCAACGTCGTCAGCTGATTGAGCGTTCCCGTCCGTCCCGTGAGCGATGCAAAGGGACCACTGCGCGCCTGACTACCAAAGGCCAAGTAGGGCACCGGACGCTCGCGACCCAGTTCGTACGCACTGATCGCCGCAAGGTCGGGCGTGACCTCAGACGGACCGCCCGTGAGGATGCGTTTCACGCAGTCGCTGTGCACAAACGAGCGAACCTGAACGCCGTTGACGACCGCGCACTCGCTTCCCCAGGTCTGAAAGAACTCAGTGACCTGTGGACGTGTTTCGCTGTCGTAGATCGGCAGACCACCAAACATGCGCACGTCGCCTTCGGGGGCGTCGATGCGCTCCCGTCCGGGTTTGGGATCGATCGTGTAGGTCGTGTCCCAACCACCGAAGTTCAAGACGACGACAAGGTTCTTGCACGCACCCGAACCCGATGCGCGAGCACGGAGCAGGCCACCCAGGCCACCAAGCGCTGCCATCGCAGCACCACCAGAGAGAAGTGTTCTTCTTTTCATCAGTCAGTTCCTCAGTAGTAGGCGATGCGAATGTCTTGGAGCATGGCGAAGATCGTGAACTGCCACGCTCTCCACGGGTCGGCTTCGGGGTCGGCGAGTGCGCCGGACCAGAGTGTCCACAAGGCGTCGATCTCGGGGGAGTCCGCGGTGACGCGCTGTCCGTAGAAGCGCAGGTGCACGTCGATGAGTTGATCGCGGATGGTTGCTTCGTCTTGTGTGGTGTCGTCGACCTTCGTGAGCAAACGACGGTAGGCGGGGTCAGGCTCGTTGAGGTCGTAGCGAACCAGCGCAATGGCGGTGCGCCCGGCCAATCCAGTTAAGACCAAGTTGGTGCTGGCACTGACGGTGCGCGTGGGTCGCGTGACGCTGATCGAGTCGGTGCCACCGCCCAGCACGCTGTAGCCGAAGAAAGGGTCACGCATTAGGTCGATGCGGCCAATCGTTCCGAAGCCAAAGTCGAAGTTGAAGTCGGTCTCCCAGCGGTAGCCGGCGAAGTCCTCCATCATGCGCGCGAGTTGTTCCGGCGACGCGAACTGCATACCCACCAGACGCGCGGCTTCGTCGTCGGTGGCATCGGCGTTGACGCGACGGGATGCAAACTCATCACTGAGGACGATGGCGCGAACCATCGCTTTGACGTTCTGCCCTTCGTTGACGAGTACATCGCGGAATCGGCTGACTGTTTCGAGTGGAATGTTGTCGACCTCGACTTGCGTGAGGTGCGAGTAGAAACGACGCGTTGCGCACATCTCAAACCGCGTGTCGGTGGCCATCCGGACACCCAAGTCGTGCAGGCCGTTGCCGCTTTGACCAAAGTACGCGGTGTGTGGACTTGAGGTGTTCAGGAACGCGAGTTCGGGAGCGTACTGTTGAACGGGGTACTCGGTGATGTCGCTGGGAACCCGGATCGGAAAGTGATTCGCGAAGTATGCAGCCAGGGGATCGAGCGTCTGGTGGCACGAGACACAGGCGTCGTTGCGACGAATCGCGTTGGCCACGGCTTCGGCATCCGCCAAGTCGATGCCGGTGTCGATCTCGACGTGACGATCGAGGAAGTCGTAGCAAAGAAGTCCGCGCGAAATCTGTGAAGCGCGTCCGCGGTTCTTGTTGGAGAACGTGCTGGAGTGACGCGTGAAGATGAAGCCATCAGACAGGATGCCCGCGACGTCGCGACCGTCTTCGTAAGTGGTGACCTGCCATCCACCGGCTTCGTTGTCATAGGGCAAGCCCCAGACGGTGGCGACGATCTCGTCAGCAAGAGTGTAGTCGGCTGTGACGATTTCGTGGAAGGGCCGGTCGTTGACGACGACGTGTTCGATCAAACGAAGGGGCGCCTCGATGATTGAGGTGTTGATCTCATGGGTGGTTCGGTCAGCGAGCTCACCCACAGCGGCAAAACCAGCCGGGAAGGAGTCGGCGGCGATCCCCAGCAAGAGACCTTCGGCCCAGACGTCACGAACCGTGGCGCCGAACTCGTCGGTGGTCAGGTAGTAGTCGACGATGGATGGCAGTGCGCCAGGGTCCGCTTCCACCGCTTCGATCTCCGCAATGCCCGGTCGCACACCACGAATCGCCATGCTGGCGCGGACCAAGTGTTCGGTGGGCGAGAGTCGTTCGACCACTTCGGCGGGTACCGGTTCGGGTCCCTCATCGCTGCAACCAAGCGCCAGTAGCGCGACTAAACAGAACGTTCGCATCAAACTTCTCCTGCGTCGGTACCGGCGTCCGCAACGCCTGCATCCATGTCGCCCGCGTCGCCGGGACCCGCGTCATCCATGGGACCTGCGTCGTCCATCGGACCGGCATCAGTCAGCGGTGTGTCGTCGTAGCAAGCGCCCGTGCCGTTGAGTTCATCCAAACAGGTGGGTGCCATCGACACGCCACACGAGAACAACGTTTGCAGCTCCGGTTGGCACATCACATCAAAGCAGTCTTCGGCGCTGCCCGGTGGGCACTCGCGTTCACCGCAACAGAAGATCTCGGCGACTTGTTGCTGACATCCGTTTGCGTCGAAGCACGCGAGCAGGTCGAAGATCACGCACTCGCCGCATCCTCCGATGTCCGGGTCCGCCGGAGTTTCATCCGCAGCCCAGCACTCATCGGCGCAGTCCTCTTCGTCTTCGGGACAACGCTGTACGCAGTCACGCGTTTCGGCGCTACACAGTGGAAGACTTTCAGCCGGCGGTGGGTCGAGCCGAGGTCGCATGCACTCGGAGACCGAGCTGTCGACGTTGCCCGAATCGCGAAGCATGAGCCCCGTGTCGGGAGGCATGAAAACGGGAGCGTCACCGTTGCCTCCGTCGACTGGATCGGCGGGACCATCGTCGTCACCGCAACCGACCAATGCGAGGATTGAAGCGAGCATCAACCAACGAGAGAGCAAGTTCATGCAGCTCCCTATTACAAGCATCGTGCCGCCCCGATTGCGCGATCCAAGTCCCGGAAATCAAGGCGAATTCGGGTTGAGTGCGGCCAGCCTGAGGCGACGGAGCCTCAGCCGCCGAGTGACCCAAACCTCATGTTGCTTTTCGCGGGCAGTACTCGTCGGCGAGTTGGTGACAGTAGGTGGTCACTGCACTTGCTGCGGGCGTTGTCAGGCGGTCGGTGGGATGCTCGAGTCGTATCCACTGACCGTTGATGGAGATGTCCAAGGTTTCACGACCGGTTTCGTGAAACGACCCGACGACGGATTCTTGTTCGTCTTGTTGGACTCGTGAGGCGAGTCGCCGGAGCCTCGCGACTTTTGCTTTCGGCAACGTGTACTCAGCTTCTTCGTCGAGTTTGTGACCCCAACGCCGCACGTGGATGCGTCTCGAGTCGAGTGAGATCTCGATTCGAATCGAACCGTATCCTGCTGTGACAAATGACGTGACGACCGAGTCGATGTCGTTCTCCAGTTCGTTGTGATGACCGTATACAATCCGGCTTGGGAGGTGGGGTGAAGAAGTTCTTTAAGGGGCTTGCTGTCTTTCTGGGAGTCCTGCTCGTCGGAGTTGGCGTCCTTTACGCATGGGCTTCGGTCAAAGCGGATTCGTTGGTCAACCGCTCGTTCGACGTGAGCGTGGTGGATGTTCCGGTTCCGTTTCCGTTGAGCGAGGCGGAGCTTGATCAGCTGCGCGAGGAGCGGTCTGCGCAACTTGCTTCCTCTGAATCCGAAACCGACGACGATGCGGATGCCGATGCGGATGCCGATCCCGATGCGGATGTCGATGCCGATGCCGCCGATGTTGTTGAAGTCGATCCTCTCGAAGGGGTCGATCTTGACGCACTCGCTTTGGAACGCGCCATCGAACGCGGACAGCACCTCGTCGAAGCACGATATGGCTGCACCGAATGTCACGGCGCGAACTTCGGTGGTGGCGTCATGGTGGACGACCCTGCGCTCGGTACGTTCCTCGGACCCAACCTGACTTCAGGCAACGGCGGGCTCGATGAAAGCTACTCCGTCGCGGATTGGGATCGCATCGTTCGACACGGAGTCATGTCTGACGGACGTCCCTCCGTCATGCCTGCTCAAGATCATCAGCGCATGAGCGACCGCGAACTCTCCGACATCATCGCGTACGTGCGTTCGTTGGATCCCGTTGATTCAGATGACACGCCAGCGGTGCAGATGGGTCCGCTCGGAACCGTGTTGCTCGCGTTTGGGGAGATCCCGTTAGCTGCGGATGAGATCGACCACGAGCAAACGTATCCGTCGACGCCTCCAGAAGCCGCGCCGACGTTGGAATTCGGCGAGCACCTCGCGGGACCGTGCGTGGGTTGTCATCGAGAGCAGCTTCAGGGAGGTCCAATCTTGGGTGGCGATCCGGATTGGCTCCCAGCGGCAAACCTGACTGCGTTGAACGAGTGGAGCTACGAAGACTTTGTGCGTTCGATGCGCGAGATGAAGCGACCGGATGGCTCCGATGTGCGTGAGCCGATGACGCTGATGAAGCCGTACGCAGAGCGAATGACCGACGTGGAACTGGAAGCATTGTGGGCGTACATCAGCTCGTTGGAGGAACTGCCGACGCCTGAGTGATCGGTGGGTTTGGTTGGTTGCGGTCGGGATACGGGCATACGGGGATACGGGGATACCTATTTTATTTTTTGGAAGATCAGAAGATTCCAAGAGTGCAAAGAGGAGACCGATTTCCTTTTCTAGGGTGCTGTGGCTTCGCAGATCTGATCACAGTTGACGCTTCAGACTCGATCGTACTCATCACGCGGTCCGACCATCTGCCAGCCGCGTCCGCCCAGGTCGTTCAAACGGTCCAGGTCGTACCGCGGCGGTTGGTCGAGGTAGTAGAAGTGCTGCCAACGTGGGACGTGTGCTGGCACGACTTCCCCGCCGTCCTCTTGAGCGCGGGCATCGCGTGTGACGAGCGGACTTGAAACGCACCCTAAAACAAACGCGATCGACAGTGACAATCCGAGAGCAAAACCCTTCATGGAGACCTCCTGCGGAGAGTGTATTCGCCGACGCGCTGGCGGTAGAAACCGAGAAAAATCTTGAGTCTTCGCTCTTCAAATCTTCGAAAAAATTAAATGGAATAGACCCCTGGGCCTCCCTCGCTTTCGTTGACACCGCCTTGGAGGTGTCATGGGCTCAAGAAGATCGAGAAGGAATAGTCGCTACTCGGCTGAGTTTCGCGCTGAAGCGGTGAAACTCGTCCTGCGAAGCGACGACACGTTTGCTGTTCTGGCGGAACGCCTCGGCGTGAATCGAGGCACGCTCTACAGCTGGTACCGTGATGAGATGGCTCGGAAGAAACCGAAAAAGAAGCGGACGGCGACGAGGAAAGAGGAGACGCCCGAGGAGGAGTTGCAACGGTTGCGGCGTGAGGTGAAGCGTCTGCAACGGAAACTCGACTCCGCGGAAGAGGACAAGGTCATCCTAAAAAAAGCCGCGGCCTTCTTTGCGCGCGAAAGCGAATGAGATTTGCTTTCATTCACGCAGAGAAGGCAAACCACTCAATCGCTCGTCTCTGTCGCGTCCTTCAGGTCACGCGTGCCGGGTACTACGCGTGGAGAGATCGAGGACCGAGTCGGACTGAAACGCGTCGACGACACGTCGAAGAACTTGTTCAACTCATCTTCCTCGCGAGCTACCAAACGTACGGCAGTCCACGCGTGTTGGCGGAGTTGCGCGAGACGCATGGGATACGAGTCTCCAAACGCACCGTTGAAAACGCCATGAAAACACTGGGGATCCAAGCGCGGAAGCGAAAGAGTTTTCGAAACACCACAGAACGCGATGAGACGCGACCTGTTGTAGCAAACATACTCGACCGCGACTTTGCGGCGTCACGACCGAACGAAAAATGGGTCAGCGACATCACGTACATTCAGACCGCAAAAGGCTGGTCGTACCTCGCAGTGATCCTGGATCTGTTCTCACGCAAAGTCGTTGGCTGGTCATTGCGTAGCGACCTCACAACCGAGCTGGTGCTCAGCGCTTTCAATGCGGCGCTGATTTCTCGCGCGCCAGAGGAAGAGCTCGTTCACCACTCCGATCGAGGCAGGCAGTACACAAGCTATGCATTCGAACTTGCGGCCACTCAAGCGGGAGTACGTCTGAGCATGAGTCGCAAAGGCAACTGCTGGGACAACGCGGTCGCGGAGTCGTTCTTCAGCACGCTCAAACAAGAACTCATCTCGCGTCGCACTTGGCGAGACGAGCAGGATGTCCGGAGTGCGCTCTTCGAGTACATCGAAGTCTTTTACAACCGGGAACGACGTCACTCGACGCTTGGGTACGTCTCCCCAGAGCAGTTCGAAGTAAACCACGCGGCGTTCGTCGCATAGGTGTCAACGAAACTGAGGGAACCCCACCCCCAATACCTTCGCGCCCAATGTCCCGCCCAGCCTAAGTCCCTTGCTTCTCCAAGGCGTCCATCCACGTATCGACGACCCAATGCACATGTGAGCGACGCTCCGCCAACGCTTCCTCGGTAAAGGGATCGTACGTCGAACCCTCCGGCACGAGCATGGGCGAGTACGTGAAGTAGTTGATCACCAACGCGGACAACGAGAGATGAAAATGCCGCGCGCTCAGCGGCCCCTTTGCGGGTGTCACGCCTTCCAACATGCGCGTCGTAATATCCAACACCGAGCTCAGATGCGCGCGCACCAAGGGAACGTGCTCGCCTCCACTCGACACCTGCTGCTGCACGATCCGCGCATACGCGCGTTCGCTCTCCATGAAATCCAGAAAGTCATCCACGACACGATGCATCCGTTCACGCGTCGTTCCTGGCTGAGCGTACGCGTCTTCCAACGCAGCTTTGTGCCGCTCGTAGTAGCGCACCAACACGGCTTCAAAGAGCGCAGTCGTGCTGCCCCAGTGATAGAACACCAACGCTTTGTTCACGCCCGCACGTTCCGCGACAGCTCGCGCACTCAACGCCTCGTAGCCCTCTTCGTGGAGCAACGCTTCGGCCGCTTCGAGAATCAGGACCTTCTTGGTTTTCTTAGTAGTTTTGGCAGTTTGCATAATTCTTAACCGAGCGGTTTGACCGACCGGTTAAGATGATGTACCACTGGGTCATCGAGGTCAAGCAATGAGAACGTTCTTGGGCACAGGATGGATCGGCGCAGGGTTGGCGGAAGCGGCCTGCAAACGAGGCGATGAGGTGGTGGTTTGGAACCGCACGCTCTCTAAAGCCGAGGCGTTGAGCGAACACGGTGCACGCGTGGCCAAGAGCGCGGCCGGTGCAGTCCGCGGATCGGACCGGGTGCACATCGCGCTCACCTCGGACCCGGCGGTCGACGAAGTGATCGACAGCATCGTCGATGCGCTGGAGCCCGATGCAATTGTGATCGACCACAGCACCAACTCACCGGTGAAGACGCGTGCACGCGCACAGCGTTTGGCCGGCAAGGTGCGCTACCTGCACGTGCCGGTGTTCATGTCGCCGCAAGCTTGTCGCGATGCTGCAGGGATCATGCTTGTCGCCGGCCCTGAAGGACTCTTCGGGGAAGTGAGTAGCGAGCTCGAAATGATGACGGGCAAAGTGCTCTTCTTGGGTGAAGAGCCAGGTCGGGCTGCGGCGTTCAAGTTGAGTGGCAACGGCATGCTCTTGGCGATTCTTGGTGGGCTCGCCGACGTGATGACCCTGGCCGACCAACAAGGATTGCAGGCCCAGGAAGTTCTTGGATTGTTCGAGCACTTCGACCTGCGCATGGCTCTTTCGCGACGGGGTCCCAAGATGGCCAGCGCCGATTGGGACACGATGTGGTCTCTGCGAATGGCCCGTAAAGACTTGGGGTTAATGGTGGATGCGGCCGAGGGTCGGTCGCTCGGAGTCCTTCCCGGATTGGGCGCGCGAATGGACGCGCTGATCGATCAGGGGGAAGGCGAAAAAGATGTCGCCGTGCTGGCTATTGGTGTGAAGAAGGAGAACCAGTCGAATGTATGACGTGAAGATCAAGGGCGGGACGCTTGTCGACGGAAGTGGCAACGAGCGCTACAGCGGCGACATCGGCATCAAGGACGGCAAGATCGTTGCGGTCGGAAAGTGCGACGAAGGCGCGCACGAAACCATCGATGCACAAGGTGCGATCGTCACGCCGGGGTTCACCGACATTCACACGCACTACGACGGGCAGATCTCGTGGGACGAAGAGATGGCGCCTTCGTCGATCCACGGCGTGACCACCTGTGTGATGGGAAGTTGTGGTGTGGGGTTCGCACCGGTGAAGCCGACCGACCACGAAAAACTCATCATGTTGATGGAAGGCGTGGAGGACATTCCGGGAACGGCGTTGGCCGAGGGACTGACGTGGAACTGGGAGACCTTCCCGCAGTACATGCAGGCCATCGACGACATGCCACACGCGATTGACTTCTTGGCCCAGGTTCCACACGACGCGTTGCGCGTGTACGTGATGGGCGAGCGCGCGATCGCCGACGAGGTTGCAACCGAAGACGACATTGCGGCGATGCGTCGCGTGGTCCGTGCCGCGTTGGAAGAGGGCGCGTGCGGGTTTTCCACGGGCCAAACGGACAATCACCGTTCGGCGGAAGGCGATGCGACGCCCGCATCCGAAGCCAGTGCGCGTGAACTCGCCGGAATTGCCGAAGCGTTCAAGGGGTTGAGTCACGGCGTGCTTCAAGCGGTGAGCGACTTCGACATGATGCGTGGCGACGAACACTTCCACGCGGAGTTCGACAAGCTCGAAGCCATGATCGCTGCCAGTGGTGGTCGACCCATGTCGGTGTCGACGATGCAGCGCGACCAGTCACCGAACCAGTGGCAGTGGATTTTCGAGCGTGCGCAGGCCGCCCAGCAAAAGGGTCTCGACATTCGTTGTCAGGTGGGCGCGCGAGGCATCGGCATCATGCTGGGTCTCAACGCGACCTTCCATCCCTTCATGGGATTCCCGAGCTACAAGAAGATCTCGCACTTGCCCTTGGCCGAACGCGTCAAGGCGATGCGCAATCCCGAGCTGCGTACGCAGATGCTCAAGGAAAAGAGTGAGCCGCTTGCTGGCGACGGCAGCAGCATTCCGCCTTTGGCCGATCAGTTGTTGGCCAACTTGGACATGGTGGCAATGCGTCTGTACCGCTTGGGCGAGAAGCCCAACTACGAGCCGCACATCAGCACGTGTCTCTACAACGAGGCGCTCAAGAAGAAGGAGCCGGTGCTGGGTGCGATTTACGACGCGCTGCTCGAGCAAGAGGGCAAGGCGTTGCTCTACTTCCCGCTCTACAACTACACGTCGATGAACCTGAACAACCTGCACAAGATGCTCACGCATCCCTTGGCGCTGCCGGGTCTAAGCGATGGTGGCGCGCACGTCGGAACTGTGTGTGATGCGAGTTTCCCGACGTTCATGCTCACCCACTGGGGTCGCGACCGTGATGGTGATCAGATCCCGCTTGAGCGCATCGTGCAGATGCAGGCGCACGACACAGCACGCTACATGGGTCTCAAGGATCGCGGGCTCTTGGCCGTGGGTCAGAAGGCCGACATCAACATCATCGACTTCGACCAGCTGCAGTTGAACCACCCGGAGATGCAGGCGGACCTGCCGGCAGGCGGTCAGCGTTTGATGCAGGGTGCGACGGGTTACATCGCGACGCTGATCAACGGAATCGCAATCGCGAAGCAGGGCAAGCTGACGGGAGCTCGTCCGGGACGCTTGGTTCGCGCGGCTTAGGTCGTGGCTGTTGTCGATGTGATCGTCGATTTCGACGTTTCGTGCGCATGCACGGGTTGCCCAGACACGAAGCGATAGCTCATCGCGCCGAGCACGGCACCGATCGTGGGGGCGACCACGTACAGCCAAACATCCGTCGTTTGGCCGATTACCATGGCGGGTCCAAGGCTGCGCGCGGGGTTCATCGACCCTCCACTGAGCGGTCCTGCAAACAACGCGACCAGCAAGACGGTTCCGCCAATCGCAACACCTGACATCGCTTGCGCGGCGCGTTTGTCAGTGGCCACAGCTGCGATCACGAACATCAAGAAGAACGTGGTGACGACTTCGATTCCGAAGGCAACGCCGACGGAAACACTTGGTGTGGTGGCGCCCACGTCTGCGACGAAGCCGAGCATGCCGCGCAGCGCCAGTGCGCCAAGCGTTGCTGCGCCGATTTGGCTGGCGATGTAGGCCGGCGTTTCACGCCACGGAAACTTACCGATGGTGGCGAAGGCGACGGTGACGGCCGGATTGAAGTGGGCACCCGAAATGTGTCCAACGGCGTAGATCATGACCGCGATCACCGCACCGAAGACGGTGGCAACACCGAGATGCCCGAGCGCCTGGGTTTGTGCATCCACCATGATGGCGCCGCACCCCGCAAACACGAGTGCGAACGTGCCGATCGCTTCGGCGAAGCAGCGACGTGCAAGGTTGGAAGCAGACATCCGAGGTCTATACCTCCACTTGGGGGCCGGCTCGGTTACAGGTTTGTGGCGGACTCAGGAACTAGGGACGCTTGCCAAACACCAAGCGCACCGACGCCGCGCCAATCCACAATCCCGCAGCCAATGACGCGACCAAGAGCGGGATCGTTTCGAACGAAGGCATCACAAACCACACGATCCAAACTGCAATCGGGGCCAGCATGGAACTGAACAAGCTTGTGGGCAGTTGGCGGAACTTCCACTTCAGGAAGAGCACATCGGTGGCGATCAGACAGACAGCCACCGCAGACGCGAACAAGCTGACGAGCCACATCCCCAGCGCCCACGAATCCACATCAAAGAAGATGCGCGAGAACGTTTCGCTCGGAAGGAGTACCGAGGCCGCCGTGACGACACCCCAACACGTGGCAAAAGGCCCGATGAGCGTTGCGCGAATCCACTTGGAAATCTTGGTCGTCGAGGCCATGCGCGCAGTCTAGCCATTGCCGTGTTCGAGGCGCACGAACAGCGAGCAGTCGATTGAGCTTGTATACAGATTGAGTCCGCTGCATGTGCCAAGACGAACTAGGCTGCTTGATATTATTGGATTATTTGTGAAACTCATCAATTTTTGTATACTAAGCGTATACGATATCTCTGTTCCGCAGGGTGCGCGAACACGCGAGGCGACGTATTGAGTAGTCATGGGCGCGCCGCTCGAAGTCTTTGAGTTCCTCGACTACCGCGAGTTTCTTCGCGCGTATTACGACCTCAAGAAAGCGGGCGGTCGGTTTTCGTATCGCGCGTTCGCTCGTCGCGCCGGACTCAAGTCGCCCAACTACTTGAAGCTGGTCATCGATGGCGACCGCAACCTCACCCCGGCAATGGCGCAGCGCTTTGGAAAGGCATGCGGCTTGGACGGGGAAGGGCTGCGTTTCTTTGAGCACCTGGTGGCGTTCAACCAAGCCAAGACTTCGTCAGAGCGCGCACAACGCTATCGCGACCTGTCGAGTCACCGCAGCTTTCGCAAAGCTCAAAAACTCGATCTCGCACATGCCGCATACCACAGCGAGTGGTTCATTCCCGCGGTGCGTGAGTTGGCGCGACGCAAAGACTTTCGCGCCGACGCAGCTTGGATCGCGGGTCAGATGGTTCCGGCGATCTCCAAGAGCGATGCCGCTCGTGCGCTTCGCATTCTCGAAGAACTCGGCATGCTGAAAGAAGTCGATGGCCAGATTCGACCCAGCGATTCGATCGTGTCGACGGGGCCGCAAACCAAGTGGGTGCACATCGGCGAGTACCACCGCGTAATGATGCGCCGTGCTGCCGAAGCGATCGATCTCGTGCCCGCGGCAGAACGCGACATCTCATCTTTGACGCTTTGCGTGGATCCGGGTCGTCTCCAAGAGATCAAAAGCCAGCTTCGCGACCTGCGCGGGTCGCTTCTTGCTCTCGAAGAAGACTCTGAAAATCCGACCCAGGTCATCCAGATTAACTTTCAGCTCTTCCCTCTCTCTAAAGGCGATGAGACGTCATGAAACCCTTACTTTGCATGCTTTTCGTGGTCTCGCTGGCCTGTGTGGGCACCGAAACTGGCAACCCTCCGCTGCAGCCCGACCTGGATCCGGAACGCGTGGAGTTGATCGAAGGCGGTGCGGGTTTGCTCATCGTGCAGGGCAGCGCAGGCGCGGTTGATCCGGGTGGTGTGGACATCCAAACCACCATCTTCGGCAGCACGGATGCACCGGTTCGTATTCCGACGAACGAGGATGGCAGCTTTCGTTTTGAGTTGCCGGGCGCGTTGACGGTTCGCTTGCAAGCGATCAACGAGCGACTTCGTTCCGACGTGTTCGACTTCAGCGTGGTTGTCGGCGCACTTTCGGGGGTGTGCCGACCCACGGTGCCCGAAACGTTCATGCGCATCGAAGGCGAGCCGGGTGAAGAAACCGCAATCCGTTTTCCTGCTCAGCCGGTGTGCGCGGAGATGCTGATGGCACCTGCGCTTGTACGCGGCGACCAAGGCTTGTCGGTAACCGGGATGAGCGCCGGTGATGGTGGTCTTGATGTGATCGTCACGTTCGATGGCCGTGACGGGGAAGTCGAAGATCTCTTGGAAGTGCGCGGCAGTGAAGACGCCGTGTTCATCACTCTGGTCGCCGAGGCGTGTGCCGGAGGCTGTCCCCTCTAGCGCTCGCTAGCTCCCTCATTTCTGCCTGCACCACCGCGCCGACTCCGGCGTTGGCAGGCCGTTGTCTGTCTTGCTTCAGAAAGGAAACATCATGAATCGAATCGCATCTTGGGCTTTCGCGTGCCTCGCCGTTGCCGGCTGTACGTCGGAAAACGCTGGGTTTACGAAACAAGAGGTACGCGACATCGGCGAGACCGAAGTCGATTACTGCGAAGAGTTTGGCTGGTACGGAGACGGCGAGTGCGACTCGTTCTGTCTCGATGCTGACCCCGATTGTGGCGGCTGTATTCGTACCGGCTGTTCGGGTGAACTCTGTAACGACGAGCCACTCACGAGTACGTGCGAAGCACGACCAGAGTATGCTTGTTACGACACGCACGGAGCCTGCGAGCGTCAGGCTGATGGACTGTGCGGGTGGACCGAGACGCCAGAGTTGAGTGCGTGCTTGGACGATCCTTCACCGGAACCGGGCGAGTGTCGTCGAACCGGTTGCTCCGGTCAGATCTGCGCGGACGAAGACATCGCGACCACGTGTGAAGTGCTTCCCGGAGATGCGTGCTACGCCGACCACGGAATCTGCGGACGTCAGGATGATGGCGAGTGCGGTTGGATGGAGACCGCGGAACTCGAAGCGTGTCTTGCGGATCCCGAGCCCGATCCCGAACCGGATCCCGGCGAGTGTCGTCGAACGGGTTGCTCGGGAGAGATCTGCGCAGCCGATGATCTTGCGACTACGTGCGAAGTGCGACCGGAGTTTGTCTGCTACCAGCGCTACGGTGTGTGCGGTGGTGGGGAAGACGGTTGCGGTTGGGAAGACACGCCGCAGCTGAGGGAGTGTCTGGCCGAGTTCGGCTTGTAAGATCTTGCGAGCTTGTCTCGAACTTGGGGCGCGTCACTTTGGTGGCGCGCCTTTTGGTCGATATTCTTAGTGGAAGATCGAAGGCGCAAGACTCAAGGGGAGCTGTCTTTTTGTGGGTGCCTCGGAGCGACGATACCCGAAAAATTTATCGGTCACCCTCGCGCTCGAGCTCGCGCTCTTTCGTCTTTCGTCTTCGAATCTTCCACTAAATTAGTGAATAGACCGGAGCCACAACCCAGGAACCTAGTCGCTTTCCCCCCGGATTAGCGCCACCAGCTCCTCCGCACTCAGTGACCCTGCAGCACCGCTTCCCTCCAGGACGCCATCCACCAACGCACGCTTCTCATCGTGCAAACGCAGCACAGACTCTTCGATCGTTCCCTGCGTGACCAGTCGCACCACCGTGACCGGCTTCTCTTGCCCGATGCGGTGCGCACGGTCTGACGCTTGGTCTTCCACCGCTGGGTTCCACCAGGGATCCAGATGAATCACGGTATCCGCACCGGTCAGCGTCAGTCCCGTTCCTCCGGCCTTGAGCGAGATGAGGAACACGGGGTCTTCACCCTCTTGCCACTGGTCCACCAAACGCTCGCGTTGCTCTGCCGGTGTTGAACCCACCAAGTAGAGTGGGTCGATTCCCTTTGCGTCGAGTTCCTCGCGCACAATATCCAGCAACGACACAAACTGGCTGAACACCAACGTGCGGTGACCTTCGCGACGAAGATCGTCGATCAACTCCAACAGGCTGCTCACCTTGGACGACTTGAGCGTCGACGTCGGATCGACCAAACGCGGATGACAAGCCAACAAACGCAAACGCGTTAGCGCAGCAAGAACCTCAAAGCGCTTCTTCTCGAGCTTGGACGCGACCAAACCGTCCAGTGCTTCCTGTCGAGCCGCGTTGTAGATCGCCAGTTCGTGCTCAGAAAACTCGACCGGGCGCAGTACCTCGGTTCGAGGCGGAAGCTCTTGTGCAACCGCGGATTTTGTTCGTCGCAGCAAGAAGGGATGAAGTTTCTGGGCGAGCGCTTGCTGCCGCTCTTCGATGCCATCGCGCTCGATCGGACTCGCAAAGCGCTCGCGAAAGTGTGGCCACGTGCCCAGCAATCCTGGGGACACCACGCGGAACAAACTCCATAGCTCGCCAAGGTGGTTTTCCAGTGGCGTGCCGGTCAGCGCCAATCGCCACTGTGCTTGGATTCCGCGTGCTGCTTTCGCTCGCTTGGTGCGTGCGTTTTTGATCGCTTGCGCTTCATCAAGAATGAACGTCGCGAAGTCCTGGTTAGCCAGCACCTCGCCATCGCGCGCGAGAATGTCGTAACTCGTCACGACAACATCGCGTTTTCCGAGCTTGGTGAGTTGCGATGCTCGCTTCGGCCCGCGGTAGTTGCGGATGTTGAGTTCGGGCGCGAAACGCTTGGCTTCCGAACGCCACGTTGCACCGACGGACGTCGGCGCGACCACAAGCGCGGGTCCAAGCTCGCTTCGACGCAACAACATCGCTAAGGCTTGCACCGTTTTGCCCAAGCCCATCTCGTCGGCGAGACACGCGCCGGCGCCCCACTCAGCCAAACGCGCAAGCCACACAAACCCTTCGGTTTGGTACTCGCGAAGTTCGGCATCGAGTTCGTCGGGCAACTCGGGGTCGAGTTCGCTGGCGCGTTCCATCCGATCCAACACGTCGAGCCATCCGTCGTCTGCTTCGAGGTTGCCCTCGTCGACCAACGCTTTGACTTCGGAGACCGCAGCAACACCGGTGACGATTTCGCCTTTGTGTTCGACCAACACGTCGTCTGCACTGCCCAGTCGATCACGCAGGCCGTCGGCGATCTTGGCAAACCGACCGGGCGCGACTTGCACCCACTCTTCGTTTCGACGAACCGCCTTGAGCAACGACGAAAGAGGGACCTTCACGCCATCCAGTTCGGCGTAGCCTTCCACGCCAAACCAATCCCCCGCGCGTTGGACCTGTACTTTGAGCGCGCTGCTCGTTGCCGTACCAAGCAGCTTCCACTTTCGACCGCGCGGCCACTCGGTGATCAGCTCTTTGCGGGCCGCGCGTTGCTCCAGCTGATCCAAGATCCCCAGTGCACGCGGCAAGTCGGTGATGCGTGTGTCGAGTTGATCGAGCCCCAACGCGTCTTGAAGTGCGCGTACCTGCTTTTGTTCGTCCAGCAGATCGCGCTGCACGTGCATGCGCTTGCCCTTCTTGGTGCCGTACACGATGCGCGGTCCTGAACCCGCCGGCCACGAACCACCGTTCGCACCAAAGGGTCGAAAGCGAAGGCTCAGCGCAAGCGCGCGGTCATCCGGATCCAAGCGAACAACCAGTGGGCTTGGCCCCGCTTTCGCATCGCCCCGCAACGCCGTCGGAAGCTGAAGTTGGATGTTCGGTTGGAGCCGGGCCAGCAGTTCAAGAATGCGGTCGTAGCTTTCGGGCGGAAGGACACCACCAAAACCAGCGAGCGTTCGCATCACCCCGAGCGTGCGTTGATCCAGGACGGTGAGGTGCAGTCGATCGTCGTCCCATGCCGTGTGGACACGCTCGTCCATGTCGTCGGGATCAAACACGGTGTTGAGCAGGCGCAGTTCCACGTGCACGCCACCGTCGGCTGGCGTGAGCGCCAGCGTGGGCTGACTTTGGTGGATCGAAATGCGCCGACCTTCGTGCTCCACGCGCGGATGGCCCACCAACGCCAGCAATACCGAGTCGTAGTTCACGGGAAAGCGATCTTCGGCTTTGGATGCCTCGTCGTAGATGAGGTGGTCAGCCGGTCCCAGTGCTTCGACCGGAATCTTGTTGACCGCTGTGCGAGCACCCTTGCTCCACTTTCCAGACTTGAGACGCTTTTGAACAATCGCATCCACGCGAAACTTGCGATCGGAACTCGTCTCTTCGATTCGCCAAAGCAACCGTTGCTCACGGGAGGGCTTGTCCTCGGATTCTTCGAGGCCTTTGGCCAACGCGTCCACCACGAACATCCACGTGGGCTTGGACAACACGCGTTCGAGCGTCTCGTGGAGCGGATGCTGGATGTCGTGGACGATGTCGCGCGTCCATTCGACCAAGGCGCGAACTTCTGGAGCGCGCTCGATCGGCATCGCGCGCGCGGTTGTAAGACGAACCGGCGCCGTTTCGAAACCCATGAACTCGATGCGAACGGTAGTGCTGGGTGCACCGCGCATGCGCACGGAGATGGAGGGAGGTGCGTCGTTCAGGACGAGATGCTCATCGCCGCTCAGAAAGACCGGGTCGTCCGAACTCGGATCCAGGAGATCGAAGGCTTCGCGCATCCGACTCGCAAACAAGCGAAGTGCACGAGAATGCGGGCGGCTTTGCCAGAGCTCGCGACGTTTGACGACCAACGCATGTCGCCGTGCTCGGTAGTGCAGAAACGAGCGCGCAGCGATGGCATAACGATCTGCGACGGCGCGCGAGAGCGTCGAGACCGGTCCGCGTCGCCACAAGATGTCTTCGACGGTCACCAACTCGTTGGTGTCGATGAAGTAGCCCGAAGGCGCAAAAGGACGAACCTTCTGCCCGAACGCGCCGAGGAACGCTTCGATGTCGTGCTTCTTCACCCACTTGCGCAGCGCACTCAAACTCTCGGGCGGAGCAGGCACCATCGGCGAGGGTTGGATCGGCCAACGCCAGCGGACACGTGTTTCACTTAGCGCCCACTCGTCGAGTGCATGGAGCACGCGTTGTTGCGTATCCCGACGAAGCGCCTGCCCAAACACATGCAGCGCGCGTTCACTCGACAACAAGTCGCCGAGGGTTTTCGCTTCGACGTAGTTGGCCAAGTATGCGAGCGCGTACGCCACCTCTTCGTCCATCAACGAAGCGGACACGTCCTCGATCGTCATCGCTCGATCGGCGGGGGAGAGCTTCTCGCGGACCTTCTCGAGGGGAAGCACGGACCGAGCACCTTAACGCCATCGCGCCGCAGGGCCAGTAAGTACCTGAGGCGATACCGATGTGACGTGCGTGAAACGTCCCTGGTTGGCGAGGAGGCATTCGCGATCCCTCGACAAAACCGGGTATTTCTCGAGTGTTCGTCCGTTTCTTTGACTTTGAAGCGCGCTTTGCACGTCTTAGTAATGAGCGCGCCCACCAATCCCTAAAGGTCGCGCCACAACCGGTCGTATGGAGGTATGAGATGCGACCCATCGAATGGCTGCTGAAGTTGGTTTCCGAAGATGGCGGGTATGCCCGTCTCCTCGAGGACTCTGGCGGACTCGCACCTGCTGCATGGAAACTCGCGGAAGCGCGCTGTCGTAGCCGTGAGACGTCCACCCACGTTCCCACCAAACTCGAGGTGCGTGCTGCCGCGCGTCATCTTTCGAGCAAGTTGGGATTGGGCGACGTACCCAAGAGCGTGATCCTGAAGCACGACTGCGAAGCGCGCGGACTCCCCGTCATCTGACATCCAGTAAGCTCGGACCATGAGCTTGCTGAGCGTCGAGAGCATCGCGTGCGTGTCCTACAACACGCCGTGGGCTGCGCGCGTACTTGCTGGTGCGATTGCCTTCGAGCTCGAAGGGGAGCCGAAGGATCCGTTTCCGGATGCATACGAAGGCGTGCGAGCGTTGGCGCAGGCGTGTTCAGTCGCGAAGTACTCGTCGTACTTTGTTCATCCCAATCTGGAGGCTGCGTTCGTACTTGGGGCAGAAAAGCCCTACGGCGATGCACATGTTTTCGTGTTGGTCGAAGACCGGCACTCGATGGGATACCTCGTCGACGCGTTAGACCGGGAACCCACCGTGCATTGGTTTGACGACTCGGATGGTTCGTCGCGGGGCGAGGGCAAGCTGGAGCGGTGGTGCGACAACCTGCTTCGTGATTGGGTGTGGTTCACGAGCGAAGACTTCGACCCCGATGCGGCGATGTTCCGACCTCTCCCCACCGACGCCGACCGCTTCGCGCGTTACCTCAAGGCGCTAACGACAGAGCGTGACTCCGCGCGGCAAGCTGCGACAGCAGAGGCAACGCGCTTGGAACACCAGGCGATGCGGCTCGAAGGAGACGCCGCAGAAGCCGCCTTCAAAGCGTGGAACGCAGCGGCCGAGCGGGTGAAGCAACTCGAGGGGAGACCGTGGCCAAAAGTTTGAGGGACACGCAGAGGGAGATCTTTATGAGGCGCAGAGGGAGGGATCTTAATTTAGTGGGAGACGCGAGGCTCGGAGTCCGCAGAGAAAATCTATCTCTCCGGTCTCCTAGCCTCGCGTCTCCCACTAACAAATTGTGACGATTCTTCCCTGCGGATCCGCGAAGCGCCTCGATTCTCAGCGCACCAACTCGTCCGGTAGATCCAAGTACGCCTGAATCATCTTCGTGATCCGCCGCCGAAACTCCGCATCCCGCTCTTCGCTCGGCTCGCGCCCGAGCCCCTTCCACATCAGCACGCGTCCTAGCCGATACCCCACCGCGCTCGTCATCACGATCAGGAACATGTACTCGAGATCCTCGCGGCTCACCTCTCCACCACGTTCGCGAACACGTGCCTCCACCGCATCGACACTCAGCCGAATGCCCTGATCGTTCATCAAGGGCGCATCCGGTTTTTCGAAACGACCCGTTAGCAACCCCCACGCAACCAACCGCCCATACAACGGATGACTGAGGGATTCGAAGAACGCTTCGACACCCGTTCGAAGGTTGAGTCCGTCTTGCGTGAAGCGACGAATCCACTCTCGTCGCATCTCGAGAACGAACGTTGAGAACGTTTCTTCGACCAAGCCTTCGATCGTTCCGAAGTAATGCGTGATCAACCCGTGGCTGATGCCTGCGCGTTTCGCGACTTGCTTCAAGCGCACACGAGCAGGTCCTTCGCGCAGGAGGATCTCGCGCGCCGCTTTCAGGATGAGAGCTCGCGCTTCCTCGGGTGTGCGTCGGACTCGCGCCATGGGTCGAACCTAACACTATTGTCAGACTTGACAATAACTTGAGCAGAGTTATTATCAGTTCTGACAATAGAGGAAGCCATGGAAATGAATGCGAATTTCGAAGCGACCGAAAATCCCGAGCTCCACGCTGTTCGGACTGCGCTCAACGGGACGCCGCGGGAGAAGGTGCAGGTCGCAACCCGAGCAATGCGCGCGCTGCATCAAGATCCGAACGACACCGAGCAAGTTTTTCTACTCGGCATCATTCTCAACGCGCCGCACTTGAAGCGTTTCCTCGCACGCATGGCAGGCGACGCCGAAGGCTCCAAGCTGCTCGTTGATCGTCCCGCAATCGATTCCAAGCACATCGACTTCGATGCGTTGCGTGCACTACCGGCATCGACCTTGGGTGGTGCGTATGTTCGCTATCTTGATGCGGAGAACCTGGACCCCGATCTCTTTCAAGCACCACCCGGACTGCCTGAGGTTCCGGCGTATCTCGCGCAGCGTGTTCGGCAGACGCACGACATCTGGCACGTGCTCACCGGATACAAAACCGACGTCGCGGGAGAGGTCGCACTCCAAGCGTTTAGCTACGCGCAAATGCGCATGCCGAGTTCTGCTTTGCTCACGTTGATCGGAACCGTTCGCTTGGCCCCACATGCGCGCAAAGTTGTGGCTGCGGCGTGGGAAGGGTTTCAGCGAGGTGCAGAAGCAGCGTTTCTTCCGGTCGTTCGCTTTGAGGACATGTGGGAAGACGATTTGGACGATGTTCGACGTCGCCTACAGATTCGCCCTGCAAACGTAGCGATTCCCGAAATACGCGTGTAGCTGTATAAACTCGCGGAATGCCGCGGGGGGAAAAGCAATCGCGCGAACGAAAGGCCGCGCTGATCGAGATCGCTCTGCCGATGGTGTCGGTCTCGGTTGTGTTCGCACTCGCGCTGCTGCTCGGAAACGAACTTCGCGACCGCATTCCTAGCATGGGCTGGTGGTTTTACGCCGTCTCTGCTGCGGGGATCAGTGGGCTCGCTGGCGTTTGTGTTCTGCTTTGGCTGGCTCGCCAGGGACGAAACGTTCCGGTCGCGCTGACGATCTTTGTTGCCACGCTTCCTTGGATTACGGGGCTTGGCGGGATGCGCTTCGGCATGCGCATGGTCGACCGCGCGTTGCAACACGCAGACTGGTCGATGCACGGCATCATGGCGCTGTGCGGTTACGCCGAAGCGAGTAGCAGCGCGTGGTTTGGTCTGCTGTTCTCTTGCGGTCTGTTGGTATCCATCGCGGTTGTGATCGCGGTTCGCGCACATGGCGATCGCGGCCAGACTCTCGTAGCGCTCGGTGTGGGCTGTGGCGTCATCGCATGTGTCGGGCCTGCACTGGCAGTTGCAACAGCACCGATCGCAGCGTTGGTCGCGCTTGCATCTGTCGTTGCGGCGGTGTCATTCGGGCTCAGCGCAGGCCGACCCAGTGCGTTTGGTTCTGCGGCCGCGGGGTTTCTTGCGACAACAGCGGCGTGCGGCGTTGCTCAACTCGAAGGTCGTATCCCTGGATTTGGCGTTGTCGCCAGCGTGGATGCGGAGTCGAGGATGCAGATTTTCGAGACGATTGCAGAGATCGAAACAGCGCTACTGCAGGCGAGCTGGATCGCGATCGCGGCGGTGGGCGTAGGTGCGCTGGTGTTGTGCGGAGAGTCGCTTCGACGAACGCCGGTGTTGCGTGCGGTGAGCGTTGTTGTCGTCGTCCTGATCACGTTGGCGCTGCATCGGGTTTCCACAGCCGCAAGCATGTCGATGATCGAAGGTTGGACCAACCATGCGTGGCCGGAGACTCTCGAATTCGCTCGTACTCCTGACGAGTACGCATCGGAGCCATGGCTGGTGGTGCTGGAGAATGAAGAAGTCTGGTTTCAGGGCGAGCCGGTCGATGATGTCGTTGCGAGGGTGAGGGCGGAGCAACGCCGAAGACACGAAGACCGTGCTCGCGAGTTTGAGGAGTACGGCTACCCACCCGGGTACATTCACGAGGAAGAGCCAGAGTGGCTCGAACCAGAAGACAACACGAACCGCCACGCCATCGGTCGGCCTCCCGATGAGGAGAGCGAGATGACGCGCCGCCTTCAGCAAGCCTCAATGCGGCCTATGGAAGAAATCGAAGGCTGTCCGATCGGTGGGGGAGAACGAGTTGCTGCAGTGGTTGACGCACGAACGAAGGCTCGCGCGTTGCCCGAACTCTTTGGTGAACTTGCGACTGTGGAGTTGGTGGGTCGCTACCGAGAGGCACGTCCTCTTCCAGATACGGAACCGCTCACGATCTTGTCGAACATCGCCCTTCGCGACTCGTTGACTCAGTTCTCAGTGTGGTGGCCACGGACCCAATGCGAACCCAACGCGCTGCATGATGTCTTGCTCACGGTGCAACTCGGCGCGGATCGGGTTCGTGAAGTACGTGACTTTGAGACGGGCGAAACGTTGGCGTTTCCAGATGGGTTGGAACAACGGCGCGACGATCAGCCGAACGCCTACTTCATCATGTTCGTGGAGTCGACTGGTGACGCGAGTATTCAGGATCTTGCCGATTTAGCTGCACCCCTGCAGGCGCTAACGGGCAAGTATCGCCTCGTGCTCGTCGACGAGTTGCCCGAGCGAGTCGTTGTTCCGTTACCTACGGACATCGACGAGTCCGTGGCTGAACAACAGCTGACCTTTGGTCCTCCACGCGAGCGTGCGGAACTCCGCCATCGGATGTCCGATAGTCGCGAACTGCTCGATCAATGTGCACGACGCGCTCTGTCACTCGACCGCGAACTGGCAGGTACCATGTCGATCTATTTTCGCGTGGCGCCGAGCGGCGAGGTGTCATCGGCACGTACAATCGGTGGCGCGGTGGAACTCCGTGCGTTGCGTGGGTGTTTGGCAGACGCGGTTAAGCAGTGGCGATTTCGTCCCAACGACCACGAACAGCGGTTCAGTTTTTGGGTCCGACTCGGGGAATCCCCCCGCGAGTAGTTTCGGGGTCGGCATGTAGACTCGCAGGATGCCTCGGGGGGAAGAGCGCAAACACGAACGCAAGAGCGCGTGGCTTGAGGTCGGGCTCCCGATTCTGTCCGTCGCACTCGTTGCTGCCTTCACCGCGCTTCTGAGCGATATCGGCTCGCGCATTGTCTACACGGAATGGCGAGTTGTCATCGCCGCGGCAGGTGTAGTTGGTTTGGCAGGCGCGTGCGTATTGTTGTGGTTGAGGCGTCACGGACGGCGCATCCCAGCAGCATTGATTGTGTTCACAGGCACTCTCCCATGGCTGTCGGGCTTGGGAGGCATGCGGTATCGCATGCGCGCCGCCGAGAAAGCACTGGAGCAGGCAGACTGGTCGTCGCACGGTGAAATGGCATTGCGCGGGTACGCGTCCGCGGCCGACATCGCTTGGTTGGGGGTGCTCCTATCGATGGGGTTGCTTGGAGCGATTGCCGTCGTTCTCGCAGTGCGTTCGCAGGGCGAACGCAAGCGGGCACTCGCAGCTCTTGGCGTTGCATGTGGGCTGCTGGCATGTGCTGGACCGGCGCTGGTCGTTACCGAGGCGCCAATCGTAAGTCTCGTGGCACTCGCCGCCGTGGTTGTTGCGGCGTCACTCGGTTTTGCTGCGGGACGTGAAGCTGCGTTCGGCGCGGCAACCTCTGGTGTGCTGGCGATGATCGGAGCCTGCGCCGTCGTGTTGCTGAAGAATCGAACTGAAGGGTTCTTGATGGCGCTTCAGGTGAGCACGCGCGCGAGAATCGAGATCTACGAGACCGTGGCACAGGGGGAGACTGCCCTTGCCGAAGCGAGTCTGATCGCAGTGGCTGCGGCGGGCGTCGGTGCACTCGTGATTGCTGCAGAGTCGCTTCGTCGCACGGGAGTCGCCCAAACGGTCAGCCTTGTCGTGGTGCTGCTCATGACGTTGGTACTCCATCGCGTCACGACGAACGCCACCATGGACACGATCGAGCGGTGGACGGAAGTGCCGTGGACCGATGACCTCCAGCTCGTGCGCACTGACGACTACGGTCGAGAACCCTGGGTTGTTATTGACGCGGACGCCACAGCTTCCCTCGGTGGCGAGCCCGTCGACGATGTTCTCGCCGCGGTCGAAGCAGAGCAGCAAAGACGAGAGGAGGAACACGCTCGGTACCTTGAAGAGATCGTCGAAGATGAACCGGCTTGGCTTCACGAGGTTGAAGAATCGCCAGGACACGGAATGCGATCGAGGGGCACGCCACCGCCGACAAAGAGGCCGTCCAATCGATACGGGCCGTCTCAGGACATCAGCGACGAGGAGGTTGCCGAACTCCGACGGCGAGCGCGCAGAACGGCCGCCAGGTTCGCCACTCCGAGCGGGTATATCGATGGTTGTGCGATCGGTGGCGGCCGGCCTCTGACCGCGATCGCCGACGCTCGAACCCAGGCCCGTCCGTTGCTTCGGGCCTTACATCAGTTCGGTTCGGTGACTCTCGTCGGTCGACGGATGGACGCCCCCGCTCCGCCGCAATCAGAGCCCTTGCCGGTACTCTCGAACATTGCCTTGCGTGACTCGCTTGGTGCGTTTTCAGTGTGGTGGCCACGTGGCGCCTGCAATCCCAACGCGCTGTTTAGCGTCCTTCTCACGGTCGAGCTTGGAACCGAACCTGTTCGCGAGGTGCGAGATTTCGAGACCGGTGAAGTCCTTCCGTTTCCCGAGGGCATTGAGGAGCAACGCGTTCACGACGTCACGAACTACGTGGTGCTCGTCAAGCCACACGAAGGCGTGACGGTGCAACACCTTGCCGATCTCGCGATGGTCGTGCTCGGCCGGACCTATCGATACCAGCTCGTCGTTGTCGATGAGTTGCCCGAGCGCGAGTGGACCCCGCTGCCGATGGAAATCGGCGAGTCTGTTGCCGAAGAACCCTTGAGTTTCGCGTTCGCTTTTGAGGAACCCGCACTTGAACCATATTTGGCAGAGCACCGCGAATCGCTCGACGCATGTGCTCGACGGATGTTGACCGCCGACCCACAAGCGGCCGCGGATCTGCACATCAGCTTTCGTGTGGACCAAGCCGGCGAAGTCATGATCGCGCGGACGATGGGAGGATCTGTGGAGTTTCGCGCGTTGCGCGCATGTTTGTCCGAAGCGGTTCGTCAATGGACGATTCACGAACTGGCAGACCAACGCGTTGGTTTTTGGGTGACGCTCGGTGAGCCACCCGAACCAGACCCCATCTACTAGCACTTGCCACTCTAAAGCCCGGCCATTCGGACGTACTTCAGCTCGGTCCACTCGTCGATTCCGTGTCGCGAACCCTCGCGCCCCAAGCCGCTTTCCTTCACGCCACCAAAGGGTGCCAACACGGTCGACATCATGCCGGTGTTCACACCGACCATGCCGTAGTCGAGGGCTTCGCTCACGCGCCACACCCGACCCACGTCGCGTGAGTAGAAATACGCAGCCAGTCCCATCGGCGTGTCGTTCGCCACGCGAATCGCATCCTCTTCGCTCTCGAAACGCGTAAGCGCCGCAACCGGACCAAACGTTTCTTCGCGAGCCATGAGCATGTCGGCACTCGCGTTCTCGACCAACGTGGGTTCGAAGAACGTTCCACCCAGCGCGTGACGGTTGCCACCCACTTTGATCGAACCGCCTTTGTCGCGCGCGTCCTGCAGGTGCTCTTCGACTTTCTCCACCGCATCGCTATCGATCAGCGGTCCGATCGTAACGCCACTTTCCAAGCCGTTGCCGACCTGGAGATGCCCGATTCGCGATGCGAGCTCATCGCGAAACGCGTCGTAGACCTTGTCGTGCACCAGGATGCGGTTCGCTGCCACGCAGGTCTGCCCCGCATTTCGAAACTTGGCGACCATGCAGCCCTTCACGGCTTCTTCGATGTCCGCATCTTCGAACACGATGAAGGGAGCGTTGCCGCCGAGCTCCAAGCTCACCTTCTTGATGGTCGACGCACATTGGCCGAGCAGCAGCTTTCCGACCGCGGTCGATCCGGTGAAACTCAGTGCGCGAACACGCGGGTCGTCGCACAAGACTTTGCCGATGGGGGCCGCATCTTCGGCAGCACCGGGAACAACGTTGAACACACCGGGAGGTGCACCAGCGAGTTCAAGTAGCCCCGCGAGAATTAGCGCACTCAGTGGCGTGCCTTCAGCGGGTTTGAGGACGAACGTGCACCCTGCAGCCAATGCAGGTGCAAGCTTTCGGGTGATCATCGCCGAGGGGAAGTTCCACGGGGTGATGCCTGCACCGATTCCGATCGGCTGACGCAACACCACGATGCGGGAGTGCGGATCCGGCGAAGGGATCGTCTCGCCGTGGATGCGACGGGCTTCTTCTGCGTAGAAATCCGTGAACGATGCCGCGTAGCGAATCTCTCCACGTGCTTCGTTCAGCGGCTTGCCTTGTTCGCGCGTGAGCAGCTGAGCCAGTTCATCCTCGTGCTTGCCCATCAGCATGGTGAACCGACGCAACACAGCAGCCCGATGGGCCGCCGGAAGTGCTCGCCATGCCGGGAGTGCGCGTTCGGCCGATCGAATTGCGCGTTGCACGTCGTTGGTCCCGCAACGTGAGACCTCGGTGATGACGTCACCGGTCGCAGGGTCGGTCACCGGGAAACGGCCCGCACTCGTGTCGGTCCACTCACCGTTGATGTACGCACAGTTGCGAATCAGCTCCATAGCTCTGCCTTCAATCCTTGGACGAGTCGTTCGTAGTCGCTTCGTTCGTTGTAGACCTGCGCGCTGATCCGCACGAGCCGCTTGGGTGGCGCAGGCCAGGGCACGATCGGGACTTCCACGCGGTGCTTCTCATAGAGCACGATCTGCAGCGCATCCATGTAGAGAGAACTCTTGGGTGGGCCTGCATCACCATCGGGAATCGGCAGAGCAGCGAGGAACCCCAGCATCGAGTCGGGTACCGGTGGTGCAACGTCGAGGGCGTCGCAGAGCAAGTCGCGCGCTTCCAAAAGCACGGCGCGGTTCCGTTCGCGAATCGACTCCCAGGTTCCAAAGCGTTCCATGAAGCGCAACGCAGCGGGCACAGAGAGCATCGCGCTGGGATCGCCCGTGCCGGTCCAGTCGAACATCTCCAAAAACGGAGAACGATCTCGTGGCGAGTTGTAGCCGTGACTGATCACCGGCGGAACCAAACCGGTTTGCCGGTCTTCGCGGACGTAGAGAAACGCTGCGCCTTTGGGCGCGCACACCCACTTGTGGAAGTTGCCAGTGTAGTACGCCGCGCCGAGTGACTCGAGCTGCAAGGGCAACATGCCAGGGCCGTGCGCACCGTCGACTAACGTGTGGATCCCGCGTTGTGTGAGTTCGTCGACCAAGCGCTTCACCGGCATCACAACGCCGGTCGGACTCGTGACGTGATCCACGATGACGAGCGCTGTCTTGTTGGTGACGCCCGCGAGTACGGCCTCCACCACTTGGTCTTCGTCGGCGATCGGGAAGGGCACATCGGCGACCTTCAGTTCCGCGCCAAAGCGCTCGCAGACCCAACGCGCGCAGTTGGCGACCGCGTTGTATCCGTGGTTCGTGACGAGGATCTCGTCCCCCGCTGCAAACGTGTGCGAGCGAAGTACAGCGTTGACGCCTTCGGTGGCGTTTCGGATCAGCGCGATGTTCGTGGGCTCGGCGCCGACGAAACGAGCGACTTGGTCGCGAACTTCGGCGAGCATGGGCTCGAGTTCGCGCACGAAGAAGCGAACGGGCGAGACCTCCATCTGCGCCCGAATCGCCGTCTGACGATCGAGCACCTCACGCGGACACGCGCCAAACGATCCATGGTTGAGAAAGGCGAGGTCCGGCTCGAGTGTCCATTCACTGCGCACCGCCGGACCCTACTTGCTGGCGACTCGAAGGGCTCCTCTGGCAACTGGGGTCGCCACCGATCGCGTGAGGATCCCCAACCAACGGGTCCGTTTTCCTCGATCTTTCCAACCAGTGGCTTCCTACCTTTGTGGCATGCGGCGTGCTTTACTCCTGCGCATGAATCGAGCTTTCCGCCTTCTTCTTGCGGGTGCCCTCGCTGCCGGATCCTTCGCGTGCGGCGATGGCGGCGAACCGCCCCTCACCGATGACGACGTCCTGTTTGGACTCGAAAGCAACCCGGACGCACTGCGATGCGACCCGAGCGTTGAAGAAGCCTGCGACGGCGACTTGCCCAGCGAAGGCAAGTTCGACGAGGTGCTTCCCGCAACGTTTGATTTGGTTGCCACGCAGTCACCGATCAAGAGCCAGGGCCGTCGCGGCGTGTGCTCGATTTTCGGAACGACCGCGTACCAGGAGCACCTCTACATCGTCGAAGGCACGCTGACGATGCCCGACTTCTCGGAGCAGTTCCTTCAGTGGTCGACCAAGTTTGAGGTGGGTGCGTTCCGCAACACGTCGGGCAGCAACGCCTCGACGAACTTGCGCGCACTCGCCCGCTACGGTTCGGTGCTCGAGTCGGACTGGCCGTACGAGGCCAGCGGTTGGACCGCTACGAATGATCCCGAGTGCGACGGCGAAGAGAGCGATCAGCCTACGCGCTGCCACACCAACGGAGAGCCGCCCGAGGCCGCGTTGATGGCACAGCGTTGGTTCCTTGGTTCAAGTGGTCGCTGGATCAGCACCCGTCCCGAGTCGATCAAGTCGCACATGTTCAACACGGGTACCGCCGTTCAGGCCGGCGGCGACTTCTACTACCAGGCATGGGGCCACGGCGGATCGGAGATCCCGACGTATGGCGATTACCGCCAGTTCGGTTACGTCGTGACGCCCAACGCGGAAGATGTTCGTTCGTCGAACACGCACCGCGCGGGTCACTCGTTCCTTCTCGTGGGATGGAGCGACGAGCTCGAGGTTCAGGCCATCGACGCCGAGGGCAACCTGGCCGAGGACGAAAACGGCGACCCGATCATGCAGCGCGGCTTTTTCCTCTTCAAGAACAGCTGGGGTGACGGCTGGGCCACGGAGAACCCGTTCGGCGCAGGCTACGGCTGGATCTCGTACGAGTACGTTCAGCGCTACCTTTCGGCCTACATCGCCGACAAGCCCGAGCTCGCGATCGACGAGATTTGCGGCAACGGCGAGGACGACGACTTCAACGGTGCGATCGACTGCGCAGACGCGGCATGCTCGATGGACCGCGCGTGCGTCGACCCGGCCGGCTCGTACACGAGTGAAGCGCCGGTGGCGATTCCCGACAACGACGCGATGGGCGCGACCAGCACCATCACCGTGGCGGACAGCGGCACGCTTAGCGGCGTGAGCGTCGACGTGGACATCACCCACACCTACCGTGGCGACCTGACGGTCACGCTGACCAAGGACGACCGCACCGTGACGCTCTTCGAGCGCGAGGGTGCAGGCGCCGACGATCTTGTCGCGACCTACGACGTGTCGGACTTCGATGGTGAAGACGCCGCTGGCGACTGGATCCTGACGGTCATCGACAACGCGAACGCCGACGAGGGAACGCTCAACTCGTGGACCCTTCACCTGACCACGTGTGCGGGTGGCGACTGCGGCTCGATGCCCAGCACCATCAACGGCATGAACGACACGCTGGGTGTCATTCCGGACAACGACATGGCGGGCGTGGACTCGGACATTGTCATCACCGAGAGCGGGACCATCTCGACCGTGCGCGTGACCATCGACGTGACCCACTCGTTCATCGGCGACCTCGTCGTGAGCATCTCGAAGGACGGTGGTTCGGCCATCGAGCTGATGCGTGAAGACCTGGTTGAGGGCGACCGCCTGATGCGCACGTTCACCGTGGAAGGTCTGAGCGGCGACGCAGCGGGAACCTACACGTTGAACGTGGCGGACTTGGCCGAAGTGGACCAAGGAACGCTGAACTCCTGGAGCATCGAGATTCTTACGGAGTAATCCAGGTCTGCGAAGACTGGAAAAGGGACGCCCTTCGGGGTGTCCCTTTTTTCGTTCTGGAAGGCTTGGTCTGCATTCCGCTTCGCGGATCCGGAAGCTCGGAAGTTCGAAAGCTCGGAAGCAGGAAGACTGGGATACCGATCATTTTCTCGAAGTCGGTCAAGCGACCAAACCAGTCAAGACTTCAAGACCCTGCGAAGACGGTCGTCGAGTAGCGCCAGTATTTTTAGCCGGAAGATGGGAAGGACTGATTTTTTCCCGACACCTGCGGATGTTCCACCGGATCTCGTGCGCACCCATCTTCGAGGCGTTTTTCACTTCTCACACGTCGCGCATGTATCCCAACTTCGCGTTGCGGCGACGAGGTCAAAACGCACGAAGAGCGAGGACACGCTGCATGAGGCCGGCGATGGGTTTGCGTTTTGATTTCATGCGTGTTGCTCGGAGGAAGGAAGCACGAGCGAGACATCCGAAGCGGTGAGCAGCGCAAAACGCCCCGGAGCTAGGAGCGAACGAGCGCTCAAAAGGAACGACGCTGACCGGCAAGAGAAAAAAAAAAAACTCTTCCCGTCTTCCCGCCTTCCCCTCTTCCGGGAAAAAATACTCGCCCAACCCACGACTTGGCGTCTTTGCAGGTCTTGGAGTCTTCGAAAAAGTTAAAGGGTTTCCCGGCTCCCGACGCGCCCGTTCGCGAAGCTGCTAACGTCCGCCGCTATGGTTCGTACGTCCTGCATGGCTTCTGGAAAACTTTGGCTTCCTCTGGTCTTTGCGCTCGCATGTGGTGCTGACAACACTGAGTCACCTCCGCCGCAAACACCTGCTCCCGAACCCGAGCCGGTTGCTGAGGCCGAACCCGAACAGGAAGAGCCGCAAGCGCGGAACACCGAAGTTCCCGGGACCCGCGAAGCACCTGCAGTCGACTCGTTTCCCACCGCCGATTGGACGAACCTGCTCGCGGCATACGTCAACGACGCAGGCTTTCGCTACGAAGCGCTTCGCGCCAACGAAGAACACGTCGCTCGCTTGGCGATGATCGTCGAACGAGTTGGATCGATCGATACCTCCGGGATGGAGCGCGACCGTGCGTTGGCGTTTTACATCAACGCCTACAACGTGCTGACCGTGAACTCCGTGTTGGAGTTGTGGCCCGTCGAAAGCGTGATGCAGGAAGACGGGTTCTTCGACGCGCGAACCCATCGCGTTGCAGGCGCGGATATGACGCTCAACGCGTTGGAGAACGAGATTATCCGCGACAAGGAGCGCTTTGGTGAGCCGCGAATTCACTTTGCCGTGAACTGTGCATCGGTGGGTTGTCCTCCGCTTCAGCGTGAGGCGTTTACTCCCGAAAACCTCGAAGCCCTGTTGGCCTCAGCAACGCAAGCGTTTGTGCGCGGTACAACGCAGTTGGATCGTCGGCGCAATCGAATCTCGGCCACGAAGTTGTTCGAGTGGTTTGCGGATGACTTTGGCGATGTACGTGAGTTCATTGCGTCGCAGCTTGAGGGCGAAGACGCGGAGTTTGTGCGGCGCGACCGAACGCGGATTACGCATTTTGAGTACGACTGGGCGCTAAACTCTGCTTCCGAGTGACCAGGTCCGCTTCGCGACTTGGATGTGCCGCGATTCATTTTTATCCGGGAAGATCGAAAGAGGGTAAGCCGGGAAGAGAAACAGACTCTTTTCTCGGCCCATGCGTTGAGCTTCCGTACTCCCGAGCTTCCATCCTTCCGGATCCGCGAAGCGGAATGCACATCAAACCCGGGTTTCCCTGCCTAAGTTTCTGCGAGCGGAGCGTGCCAAGTTAGAGACAACTGACCCGCCGAAAACGATACGGCGAGTTCACTTCCACCCCACCATCGTTGTTCACGGTCACCAGCACATCGCCCTGCATTCGCCCGGTAAAGTGATCCAGGTTGTACATCCAGATCCCCGTGTCGATGCAGTGCACCGTTCGACGATGCGACTCTGCATCCATCCGAAACTCGCGCCCATTGAAACGACCATGCGCGGGCATGCGAACCGTATGATCAAAGACTCCAGGTGTGCAGCGCGGCGGAGACGTTTGTAGCGGTCCGCCACTCCATGCGCGGTTGATGATCGTGCCTTCGAGACGATCACCCTCGCGGTGTGTGATTCGAATGGTGAACGTGGCGTGCCGTTGATGTAGTCGGTCGTACCGACGCGCGCGCCAGGTTCCCAGGATCGGATCCCCACACTCACCGCCACCACCGGCTTCACCGCCACCACCGGAACCTGTGCCCGCGCCAACGTTCCCTTGGCCGTTGTTGCCTCGATTGATGAGTGCGTCGACAAAGAGTCGGTTGGCGGTCTCTTCTGGGCTCGGAATGTCGCGAACTTCGTTGCTGGGTGCTTGCGTGTTCTCGATACGCTCGATCGGGTCCTCAACCGCGACGTCCGGTTCTTCGGCTTCGTCCACCACCGTGATCTGCTCTTCGACCGGCTCCGGTTCGGTTTCGCGCTGCACGCGAATGTCTTCAGGCACGCGCTCCTGCGGTGCGATCGGCTCACTCTCAAGCAGATCGCTTCCAGCTTCACCCGATTCTTCGGGCGTGACTTCCTCACCCATCCCGTCGCCAGGTCCTTCAACCATGGTCATCCAATTCGGTTCACTCGGTGAACCGACAGGACCTGGCCACCACGGGTTGAGGCTGAAGTAGATCACCAAGTGACCTCCGAGCGAGAGAACCAAGGCCGCCCACAAGACGAGTCGAAGCTCGTTGTCGCGTCCTCCTTCCGGTGCCTCAGCTCGCATTCGTCTTCAACCCTACTTCGCCGGTACCTATGATAGACGTACGCCCAGCCCAAAGGTTCTCTTCTTGAAATCCTCGGTATGCTCGCGCCATGAACGTCGCTGACGGCGCCCTCCGCGAACATTCCCGGGTTCTTCTCGAAGGCCTGCTGAAAATCCCGAGCATTAACCCGCCCGGAGACGAAACCGAAGCTGCAGCCTACGTGGTCGGCGCACTTCGCGAAGCAGGTCTTGAGCCGACGATTCTCACCTCAAGCGACAAGCGCACAAACGTCGTCGCACGGATTAAGGGAACCGGCGAGAAACCGCCCTTGTTGCTGACGGGTCATCTCGACGTCGTTCCTGTCGAACCCGAACATTGGACGCATCCGCCCTTCGCGGGTGTCGTGGGCGACGACGGTTGTCTCTACGGGCGAGGCGCGGTCGACATGAAAAACCACGTGGCGATGTCGCTCGCGGTGATCTGTCGATTGGCCAAAGAAGGGGTCCAACTCAAACGCGATCTGATCTTTGCCGCAGTGGCGGACGAGGAGCAGGGTTGTCGTGCAGGTTCACTGTGGCTCTGCGACAACCATCCAGACTTGGTTCGTGCCGAGTACGCGCTGGGCGAGGGCGGTGGGTTCTCGCTGCATCTCGGTGGCAAGTGTTTCTATCCCGTGCAGGTTGCCGAGAAGGGCGTGTGCTGGATGAAGGCCACCATCCACGGACCTCCAGGACACGGGTCGATGCCACGCGCAGACTCGGCTGTGTTGCGTCTCGCGGAGAAGGTTGCGCGACTCACACCCACGTCGCTTCCGCCGCATCGCACTCCGATCGTCGAAGCGTTTTTGGAACACCTGGTCGATGCGATTGCCCCGCAAGTACCGGGGTTTCGTGCGACAACGGGGCAGCTTGCCAAGCAGCCCGGTGCGCTGCGGGAGATCGTGCGTCGTGTCCCAGATCCCACGGTTCGCATGGGCATGTTGGCGATGCTGGCGAACACCGCGAGTCCGACGGTGTTTCGTTCCGGACAAAGCGTGAACGTGATCCCAGGTTCAGCATCGATCGAGATCGATGGACGCGTGTTGCCGGGACAAACCCAACAGTCGTTCCTTCGCGAAGTGAAAGAGATCATGGGTGACGACGTCGAGATCGAAGTCACACATGCCATGGATGCCGTCGAGACGCGTCCTTGGAAGGGGCCGCTCTACCAGACCATTGAGAGCGTGATGAAGGATCACGCGCCGGGCTGTCCGGTGGTTCCGTACATGCTTCCGGGATTCACCGATGCGAAGGGCTTCGATCGAATCGGCGTGAAGTGGATCGGCTTTGCCCCACTCAAGTTGCCGAAAGGGTTGCGCTATGCCGATCTCTTCCATGCGCACGACGAACGAATCCCTCTCGACGGCTACGCGTGGGGAACCGACGTGTTGGCAGACATCGTGACGCGTTGGTGCTGTTAGGTGTTCACCTCCAAGAGGTAGCGAAAGAGCCACAACCGTTCGTAGTGCGCGCCGGGTAGCGAATGCGCGAGGGTTCGAACGTCGCGGTACGAAACCTGTGGGTGCTTCAAGCGCATCTGCGAACGTGCGGTTGGGCGAAACAGTTTCAGTGTTCGGGACGCCACAAAGCCCCCCACATCGGCAAGCCAGTCTCGCGGTTCGGTCGAACGCGCCATGCCGATGACGCAGAGCACTCCCCCAGGCTGTAAGAGCGAGAGTGCCCGATCGAGCGTCGGGCGCATGTCCATGTGATGGAGAGATGCGACGAACGTAATGAAGTCGGCACGCGGTAGTTCGGACTCGAGGAAGCTCTCGCACCGCCATTCTGCATCACGCGAGCGTTCGCGTGCGCGTTCGATCACCACCGGGTCCGAGTCGAGTCCGATGACGTGGTCCGCCACTCGAAGCAGCTCGATACTGAGGTCACCTTCGCCGCATCCAACATCCAGTGCGACTCGGCATCGTGAAGGGCAGGCGAGCAGGACTCGCGAGTAGTAGTGGTGGTTATGACTCCAAACGCGCGGCACGAAGAGTCAACGCGCTGTGCTCGAACAAATCATCCCAGCGTGGAGGAATCGCGAAACGCACCCGGCGTCATCCCTGTCGACTTTCGAAACCAACGATGAAAGGCGCTGCTTTCGGAGAACCCGAGCGCGAATGCGACCTCGCCGATGGCGTGTGTGATCAGAAGTCGTTTGGCGATGGTGAGACGCGTGTGTTCGAGGACGGTGCGAAACGAAGAGGACTCTTCTTGGAGATGACGCTGCAACGTGCGCGGTGAAACGGCCAACGCTCGAGCGACATCCTCGACCCCAGGTCTGGATGCTCCTCCAGACTGCGCAAATGCGGTTTCGAGCTGTTGTGCGACTCGCTCGGTCCACGTCTCAGGTTTCGCCAAGGGACGCAATTGCTCGAGAAAATAGGCAGAAATCGCAGAATCAGCCTGCTTCAGGGCGTGCGGAGTGCATCGTCAGCAAACACCAGAGCATTGCGATCGGTCTGCTCGACCGGACATCCGAAGAGCGAGTTCAGCTGCACGTAGGGTGGGTGGGCGAGTTCAACGCGCGTCAGAGCAACCGGTTCGACGGTCATCTGGCCGATGGTCACCCAGATCTCGCCCAGCGTGGACTCGATGGCTGCCATTCGACCCAGTCCGGGGTTGCCGTCGCGTTGGACGACCAGCGTGTGGCCATCCAACCGAGCCTGCACACTCGAGGCCACGATGTGCACGAAGGTGAGCATGCGCTCGATGGCCGTTCGCAGATCAGGTGCTGTCTTGCACGCTAGACCGAGCAAGCCATAGCCATCCACATCACACGCACGCGCGTAGTGGACCGGCAAGTCGCGGGAGGTTTGAGCAATGGCTTGCTCCCAGATCTTGAGGTGGGTGGCATCATCCACCTGGTCGCCGGTGGGCTGGATCATGCCACCGGCCCCATGAGCCTTGGCCACGGCGATGACGTGTTCGGTGACGCTCCGCGCTATCACCCACCCACGATAGCGCGTTCGGTCAATGAAACGGCGCAGTCGACCAATGCCAGAAACTCAGTGATTCGCGACGCTAGCCGCATGAATCGCGAGTTTCGTGCGTGGGTACGGACCCTGAAGCCCAATCGAAGCATCTATTGGGCGGATTTTGGCGCCAGTGCGCTGGTGGGCTGGGGTGCGTTTGTGTTGGCGCTGTCCTGGCCTCTAGCGGCGATGATCAGCGTCTTTGCGCTGTGGCGGGCGGCGTACTTCGTCCACGAGATCAACCATCGGCGCGCAGGTGAGCTGCCTGGGTTTGAGCCGATCTGGAACCTGCTCGTCGGCGTCCCATTGGGATTGATCAGCCCTATGGTCGACACGCACACCGATCATCATCGAACCCGGGTCTACGGCACGCTAGGCGATCCCGAATACGAACAGGTCGCGACCTGGGGCCGGCTGCAACACATCTCCTCGGTCCTGGTCAGCTTTGTGTTGCCGCCCTTGCTTGCGCTTCGTTGGGTCTTGGTGGCACCGCTTAGTGTCGTGCCTCCCATTCGTCGGATTGTGGTCGCGCGTGCGAGTTCGCTTGTGACCAACATGTCGTTTCGACGCGAATGCGTAGACGTGCGTTTTGTTCGGTACGAAGTGCTTGCGTGGCTGTGGTGGACCACGATGAGCGTCGCTCTGATCCAAGGATGGCTGCACTGGCATTGGGCGCTTCTGTGGTGGGCGGTCACGGGAACTGCGCTTGCGCTCAATCAGTTGCGCACAAACGTGTCGCACGCGTACGAAAGCCACGGCGACCCAATGAGCTTCGATGCTCAAGTCGCAGACTCGAGCACCCTCGAAGGAGGTTGGCTGACCTGGCTGGTGAACCCTGTCGGCACGGCGCATCACGCGTTGCACCACCAGTTTCCGCGGTTGGCCTACCACCACTTTCCCTTGGTACATCAGCGTTTAATGGAGCAGCTTCCCGAGTCTGCGTCGTATCGAAGCACCGTCCGTCCCGGAATCGTGGGTGCGCTTGTTGCGATGTGGACGCGCGCTAGTGGCACTCAAAGAGCGCGCGACCGTGTGGGCCCTTGCAGTGCGGACACGCAAAGAACTGAAACGATCCTGCATCCCCGTCGTTGAGTTGTTCGCACCACCACGGCGCGCCGTAGCCCGTCTGAAACACAAAGAGCATCACCTTGCCACACGCGGCGCAGTCAAACGTGTCGCTCCAGTCGCTCTGCGTGTAGTTCGGTTGTCCACCCACTCCATCTCGATTGTCGAAGAGGTCCGCGACGCGTGCGTAGGGGCTGCCGCTGACTTTGGCCGGCGCCATCAGAGGCTTGAGGCGCAGCGTTTGTGGCTTCGAACCTGGGACGCGGTGGAAGTGGGCGCGCTCCTTGAGTACGTCGGCGTACCACTTCCCAAACTGACTTCGCTTTGCCGGGCGGTGAGGCTTTCGCTTTTTGAAGTACTCGTCGGCCTCTTTGCGCGTCCGAAACGTTTCGGTACGAACTGTCCCGGGTGTGCCCATCTCGCCATAGTGCGTCGTCACTGCATGCCGGAAACCCGACCCGATCGGATCCCAAAACACGCTTCGCGACAGCACCCCGTAACTCTTGTTGCGTCCGTAGCCAATGAGTTCGTAGGCGACGACGTCGCTGGATTTCGCACCTTCGTGCTCGACGATCACCTCGATCGTGCCTTCGCAGTGCGGAGACTGCAGTGAGCCTGGGCAAAACGAGATGTGCATTCGGATCTTCTTGCCCAAACGAGGATCGACCGCGCCACTGAGTTGATACGTCGGCATCAGGGCACGCCCGCACCAGCAACGTGATGCAGGTCGCGGATGGACCCAGTCAAAGGGCGTGGACCGCGTCAATGTGAGCGGGCCGCTCTTCGCTACGTCGTAACGCGCAATCGTGGGCAGATCCTTGGCGCGCATCAACGGATTGAGCGCGGAGTCGATTTTAACCCAGTCCGGTGCGGGACCTTTCGCGGGCTTCTTCTGCTTCTTGATCGCTGCCGCTGCGGCTTTGGCTTCTTTGGGCGACTTGAAGCGCCAGCGTTGAACAAAGCCATCGCTGTCGATCACATCTGCGGTGGAGACATCGTCCTCTTTGCCGATGTCGTCTGCGCCGATGACCCACAAGTCGGCTCCGCTTTCCCACACGCCGACGAACGAGCCGGCGGGATACTTCGGTGCGACGGCATGCACCAATCGCGCGTCGATGCGTTTGCCCTTCGCGAGCTTTTTCTTCGCGGGTCGCTTGGTCGCCTTCTTGGTGGGCTTTCGTTTCGCCGACGCCTTCGTCGATGGGAACCGTTTCGCGGACTTCTTCGCAGGCTTCTTCTTGGCGGGCTTCTTCTTGGCGGCCTTCGCAGGCTTCTTGGCGGCCTTGCCCTTGGTCTCGACGTAGCCCTTCTTCATCTTGCTCGCGATGAGCTTGTCCGCCGCTTCGCGAGCCTTGGCGGGCGACGCGAGTGTTTTGGTTTTGGTTTGTCCGTCCGTTCCGATGCGCCCGTAGCGCACCGTGTGCGACGAACCTTTGACGTCGATTTCCCAAAACTTGTTCGAGGAACCGCTGCTGAACTCAAAACGCCGCTTCGCCATGCCGAAGCGTACCGCCTACGGGAAAAATGCGGTGGCTTCCGTCGGGATGCCGCGGTCGTCGGTCGTTCCGTCACCCAACTGACCACGCGCGTTTTCGCCCCAACAGTACACGCGTCCGGTGTCCAACACGGCGCACGACGACACGCCGCCAGTCTCTACCGCAATCGCAGCGGACGGCAGGGACACTTCAAAGGGCACCGGCCGCGGAATGCCGACGTTCGCGTCGCCGACCTGGCCAAAGCGGTTTCCACCCCAACACAACACATCTCCACCAGCGTTCACACATGCGTGGGAGGCAGTGGGTCCGTTCGCGACTTGCGTGACGCCTGCAAGCGCAGGCACGGGGACAGCCATGAACTGATCGCCGCCACCACTAGCGCCTCCGTCACCGAGCCGACCGAAGTCAGCCGCGCCCCAACATCGAACGGTGCCATCCGCGAAAGCGACGCACGAGTTGTCGCTTCCAGTGGTGAGGGCCAAGGGAATCCCGCTGATTCCTCCAACGTTGTCCGGCCGCTCGGTGTTCATAAACATCGAGTTGCCGTTCTCGCCGCTCAGTCCACCGCCCCAACACGCGACGTTGTTGTCCATGAGAATCGCGCAGGTGAAGCCGCTGCCACAGCTGACTTGAACACCCTCGAGATCGTCCACGACAGGCGCCGGTGTGTTGCGTCCGTCGTTGGTGTTGTCGCCAAGTTGCCCCGCGGCATTGCCGCCAAAACATTGGATCTCGCCGGACACAGCCACGGTGCAGGTGTGGTTCGAGCCGGAGCTGACGTCGATGATCGAGTTCAACCCCGGTACGCGCTGTGGAACGGGTCGCATCACCAGGGTTCCGTCACCGAGCTGCCCGGCTTCGTTGGCGCCCCAACAAAACACTTCGCGACCGCTGGTCACCACGCACGCCGAGTCGAAACCGAGCGCAACGTCCGTGGCGGTATCACCGTCCGGTCCAAAACCGATCACATCAACCGGCGCCAACACCGGGGCGTCGTTGGTTGTTCCGTCGCCGAGCTGTCCACTGCGGTTGTCGCCTAGGCAACTGATCGTGCCGTCGCGGCGTTCGATGCACGTAAAGCGTTGGCCCATCCACACGTCGACCGCGAGCCGGTTCTCGCAGACACCGTCGATGCAGGTCACGCCGTCGTCGCATCCGCAGCCTGCATCGACACCACCGGTATCGATGGGTGGAGCATCGACAGTTGCGTCGCGTCCACCATCGAACGCGTCGGGGGTGTCCGCATCACCAATATCCGCATCCACACCGACTCCACCGTCGAGTCGGCCCGGCTCTCCGTCGAAGCGCGGAAGGTCTTCAGGAGCCACAAACGAAGGGCGACACATGCCCTGCACGCAGGTGTTTGATCCAGTGCAGTCCACGCTGATGCACGACGTGGAAAGGAACACGTTGACCAGTCGCCGCTGGCCGGTGAGAAACTCGGTGTCTACGCGCGCTTCGACGACGTCGCTTCCAGCGCTTGTGCCAGTGACTCGGATTTCGACTGAGCCGGGATCGCCTTCGGGTTCAAGCGCCAACGTCAGTGGCAGTTGCGTAGACGACGTCAACGCTGCCGTTGTCGTGGCGGTTGCGCCGCGTCCCGAAACGTCGAAGCGAACCCCGTCGATCATGCTTGGGATCGCGAGGTCTGTGTCGACGACCACGATCAACTGCGTGGCTTCGTCATCACACGCACCGAGTGCGACGATCGCGAGCGCGAAGCCAAGACGCCGAAGCATGCGGGGAGGATACCAAGTAGAAGCGGCGCGTGGTTTTCGATACGATTTGCGCATGCGTGTCGCTGCCAACCTCCTCGCGATGGTGGTTCTGCTCTCGTCGGGGGCGGATTTGGTGGAGGCTCAAGGCGCGAGTAGCACCACGGTTGCGCGCCGCCTCTTTCGTGAGGGGATTCGCGAAGCGCGACAGCGCAACTGGCAGGAAGCTCACGATGCGTTCGAGCGTTCGTACGAACTCTCGCCTCGTTCGACCACACTGTTGAACTTGGCAGGCACCCAACGACAGCTGGGCATGTGGGTCGCGGCTGCAGAGAGCTACCGACGCTTTCTTTCTTCCAACGATGCCCGAGGGCGCCGCGCTCGACAGCAGAACCGAGTTGCACAAGCCGCACTTGAGGAACTCGAAGCGGCAATTCCGAACGTGCGGATTGTGGCGACGGGTGAGTTTCGGAACGTGACGGTTGCGATCGACGACGAGGATGTTCCTGCGGCTGCGTATGGGGAACTCTTTCCATTGGATCCCTCCACGCACACGGCACGCGTTGAACGCGCGGACTACCGGGCAGTCGAGCTTGAGTTCACGTTGGAAGAAGGCGCCGAGCACGTCATCGATGTGGCCGGTCTCGAGTGGACTCCACTGGTTCCTGATCCGACGGAACTCGCGCAACAAGAAGTCCTGTCCGAACAACCCGATGTCGTAGGCGATGAGCCTCGTCCGCTACGACGTTCGCCGGTGCTTTGGACCATCGTCGGTGTTGTTGTGGTCGGCGCTGTGCTGGGTGGTGTTCTCGGTGCGCGTGCAGGATCGACCGCTCGGTACAACGGCAACGTTCCGCCGGGCCGACTGACGGTTCCTGACTGAGGGCTGTTACACTCCGCGACGTGGCGGTTCAGCCCAGCGCCTCAGCACACGTCGGCGTCGGCTCGGTCTTTGGGCCGTATCAGATTTTCGCGCGTTTAACGGGCGGCGGTATGGCGAGCGTGTATCTCGCGCGACGTGAGGGTGCTGCGGGCTTTGCGCGACCCGTGGGGATCAAAGTGATCCATCCCCATCTCGCCGAAAGTTCCGAGTTCGTCGACATGTTCATCGACGAGGCCAAACTCGCCGCGAAGATCCAACACCCCAACGTGATTCACATCGAAGAACTGGGCGAACGCGACGGCGTGCTCTTTATCGCCATGGAGTATTTGCTCGGCGCTTCGCTCTCGCAGCTTCTCAAGTCACGCGCGATGAGCGAAGAGCCGCTGGATCCAGCACAGATGGCTTGGATCGCGATGCAGGCGCTCAGTGGTTTGCACGCCGCGCACGATATCAAGGGGGCCGACGGCAACTTCCTCGGTTTGGTTCACCGCGACATCAGTCCGCAGAACATCCTGTTGGCTGCGGACGGCAACGTGAAGGTGATCGACTTCGGAATTGCGAAAGCGCGGGGCCGGCATCACCAAACCGAAACGGGGTCGGGTTCGCTCAAAGGCAAGTTGCGCTACATGGCGCCGGAGCAGGCACGCGGGGATACCGTCGATCGACGTAGCGATGTCTATGCGATGGGCGTGGTGTTGTGGGAGATGCTTGCGTTGCGACGACTGTTCAACGGTCGTGACGAACTCGCCGTGATGCAACAGATCGCAGCGCCCGATATCAAACCTCCGAGCGCGTTTGGATCGGGGGTGTCGCCGGCACTCGACGCTGTCGTGATGAAGGCGCTCGCCCAGAATCCGGACGATCGTTATCAGACTGCGTTGGAGTTCCGACGTGCGTTGGGCCAGGCCGTTCCTGAGGTGGCGATGGTGGATGCGACGCGTATCGCCACACTCTTGGAGGGCAGCCTTGGCAAGATGCTGGATGAGCGTCGTGAGATGCTGGCGGCTTGTCTGGATGGAGCGGCGCCGGTTCCAGCTGGAGTTGAGGCAAGTGAAGCTCCGACACGCGATGGAAGCGGCGTGCGTCCGCGCCAAGAGCAGTCGCGGAAGGGTTGGATCATCGTTGCTGGGATTGCGGTAGCGATCGCATCGTTTGCGTTGACGGTGATGCTTGTCCGCGGCGGAAGTGGCGAGCCGGTTCTGCCCGTTGCGGCGCCACCCGTGGAATCGGCTGGGAGCGCGGCCGAAGCTGAAACCGAATCCTCCGCCGAATCCTCCGCCGAAGCCGCAGCCGAAGCCGCAGCCGCAGCCGAAGCCGAAGCCGAGGCCGAAGCCGACGCCGTCGCCGAAGCCGTCGCCGAAGCCGAGGCCGCAGCCGCCGTCGCAGCCGAGGCCGAAGCCGAAGCCGAAGCCGAGGCAGAAGACGACCGTGCTTCACGGATGGGCATGAGCATGCGCGGCATGCGTCCACGAATGAACATGCGCGGGATGGGCATGGGTATGGGCATGTCAGACCAAGTCGTCGACGATGTGCCGATCTTCGATGATGGTTTTTAGCGGCTCCGTGTGGGCAGCATTCCGCTTCGCGGATCCGGAAGCTTGGAAGCTCGGGAGTACGGAAGCTCAACGCATGGCCCGAGAAAATAATCGGTTTCCTCTTCCCAGCTTTCCATCTCTCAATCTTCCAAGATAAAAAATATATCGCGGCACATCCCTCTCCGACCTCAGAGGCGCAGCTCCACCCCTAGATTGAACCCGGAAAACTCCTTCGTCTCGTCTCCGTCGCTGATGACCGTAAACCCGAACCCGGTCGTGAACGCTCCACGTTCATCCCCGCGCGGTCCGAAGGGCACACGAATTCCCGTCGCCAACGACACGCCATACGAAGGTTGAGGCTCCGCTGTGATCGTTTCCTCGTTGTCGGTGATCGTCACCGCAGTCGCATTCAGTGGTTGGCTGAAGAACACACGCGTCGAGATGAAGGGCACGACGAAGTTGTTCGTCCACCCCGTGACGAGCCCAATGTCCGGCGAGAGAAAACCACCACCTGCCGACCATCCTCCTGCGAGTCCACTCGTGAGCGCGAAGTGACGTCCGAACGCGCCTTTGACGCCAAAGCGTGCGGAGTAGATTCCGCGATGCGCATCGGTCATGGCGTCGTCGCCAAGCGTAAACACCACCGCGCTTGCTTCGCCGTTGATCTCGAGTCGTTCCGTGAGGCCGTGTCGAACGCGTGCGGTGCCGTGCCCGATGGGTTCGCCAAAGCTCTCCGAACTCATTCCGCCCTCGATCTGAATTCCCGTTCGGCCTTCGCCCACGGTCGCTGGCGCTTCGAGTGGAATGACACGACCCGGTGGTGAGAACACGTGCGGCGTGCATCCAGCGAGCACGATGATGGTCAGTGCGATACGCATAACCACCGCCAATGCGAAGGGGATGCCACTTCGAATCCCTAACGTTCAGCGCGTATTTGTCGTTCAACGCTGTGGTGATTTCGCAACACGTGGCACGCTCGTCACATGCGGTCACTTGCCTTGGTTTGTTTGTTGATGGTCGCGTGCGGAGACGACAGTGCTCCGACCGACGCGGGTACGGACGTGTCGGTCGTGGACAGCGGCACCGACGTGGGCACGGACGCTTCGACGGACGGTGTCGATGCGGAGCTGGATACAGGTGTCGACGCCGGAACCGATGCGGGCGTGGACGCGGGCTCGAGTTGTCTGGACGACCATGAAGCTGGCGACCGATATCCCGCGGGCGACGGGTGCAACTTCTGTGACTGCAATGCGGACGGGAGCAGCGCATGCACCGAGCGTGAATGCACGTCGATGGGTCCGGGCTGCACCTATGACGGTACCGACTACGAGTACGGCGAGCGCTTTGATGCGACAGACGGTGTGAACGAATGCGTGTGTGCGGCGTCTGGTTTGGCGTGCACGCGACGCGATTCCGGTTTGCCGGAAGAGGGCGCGATTCTATTGGAGGACGCCAACGAGCAGTGCGGTGATGATGCAGACTTCACGCCAGTGGCGGTACTGGAGGGAATTCCGACGGACGACTTCACGTCGCCCTTTCCGTACATGCGTGATCGTGAGCTGTATCCCGAGACGCTTCCGGATACCAACGTGCGCGTTCGAATTGTCTACACCGATGGGTTTTTGGTGTGTCGGATCCCGTCGCCCACGCAGCCAGCCCTAGACATCGAAGTGTACGTCGAGCTGATCACCGAGGATGGAGCGTTTGATGAGACGTTCCATACGTACCTGAGGCGGAACAATTTTGGTTTCGTCGACGCGTGGACAACCGTGGCGAGTGCGCCCGTCGGTGGGCTTGATGGCAGTTACGATCCTGCGTGTTTGGATCCGCGTGGGTTTAGTTTCTCGGCGCAGGTCAATGCGGATGGAACGACAGAGGGTGCGGTGAGCAAGACCTGCGAGGTCGATATTCTATTGGATGTCGCGCGGTTTTGACCCTGTGGTCATGGGATGGTTCCTGCGCACGCGTCTCTTTCCGACGCTCGTTGGGCACGGGCATGGGCATGGGCATGGGCACGGGCACGACGGTACACGGGTCGCGTCGCGTCGGCGCAGGAACCGGCGGAACGGCGTGCCCCTGCTGCCCATGCCCAACGAGCGATTCGAGAAACGTGCACGTAGGATTCTTCCCAAGACCCCATGAGTGCTTAGGGTGCGTGGATGTTCGGCGATTGGTTTGTCAGTACGTTCATCGACCAACGCCGCAGAGCCTGGAAAGAGTTTCTCGAATCTGCTCCGACCCAGGTCGCTGGTACCTTCGAAGAACTTCCTCGGCTAGGCCCGCCACGACTCAGACCGGTTTGGGATGACGACGTTCAATGGGGGTTCAAGGACGACCACACAATCTGGATGACCATGATCGTCATCAATCCCGCTCGCGGCGAAGAAGGACTCGAACTTGAAGTTCGTGGGCAGATAGGCGCGCTGGAGCTGAAATGGAGACGCCTAGGCGAAGGATGGATACGAACGTTCGGTGAGTGGTTTTGCGGTCTTTGTGCCCTACTGTTCGGGGTGGGGTCTTCAGGCTTGTTCGTCGCGTCGTTCTTCGTCGAAGAGGAAGGTCGGTTCGCAGCCGGCCTCGCCGCGTGGCTCGCCTGGTGCTACTTCGCCGCAGGGAGCTGGCGAAATCGGCAGTCGCTCAAGCGTTGGCTAGCATCACGCGACGAGATGCTCCGAGCGCTTGGTGCCAGCGACGGCACGAAAGGCTGAGCTAGTGAACCGCAGCAGTATCTTCTAGCGAACGACTCCCCGTCTCGGGCAGCAACGCAAAGATCAACACCACGGCAACCACGTTGAACAACGCCAACGACGCGACGATCGGTCCAAACGCTCCGGTCTCGCTCACCAGTAGTCCAACAACCACGGGCGAGCCGACGTAGCCCAACCGACCCAAGAGGTTGTTGCACCACGCGTACGCCATACCGCGCAGCTTCGTTGGAAACAGCTCGGTGCTGTACGCGTTGAGCACGGGTAGGTACGCGCTCGCCGCAAAGATTCCAAAGCCCAACGCGATGGTCAGAGGCCAGAATCCTTCCAGCGTGTACGCCGCGGCGATTCCGGCTCCACCAGCCAGGAAGATGAACGCACCGCCTTTCTTGCGGCCGAATTTGTCGATCAACCAGCCGGAACCGAACACGAAGGGCATTGAGCCCACGGCCGCAATGCTGATCGCTGCGCCCACTTCGCCATCGGTGAAGTTGCGCTCTCCCACCGCGAACTCTTTCCAAAACGCGACACCGTTTTGCGCAGGGATGTACGCGACGAACCAAATCAGCGCGAGAATCAACATGCGCTTCACATAGGGGGTCTTCCAGATCTCAAAGAACCCAACCGGTTCTTCGTCCTCGATCTCTTTGAAGCGCTGCGTCTCGCGCATGCCCCGACGCGCGATCATCAAGATGACCAAGGGCAGGATTCCGATGAAGTACACCGTGCGCCAGCCGTACTCGGTGTTGAGCAAGAAGGGCACCGTGCCTGCGCACACAATCGATCCGAGCGACGAACACGCTTGGATCACGCCCATGGCAATCCCGCGCTTGCTCGACGGAAACTCTTCGGCCGCGATCACCATGCTGATCGCCCACTCGCCCAACAAAAAGATTCGAGCAAGCAACTGCGCGATCGCGAACGTGTACACGTCGGGTGCCAAGCCCGAGAGAAACGTAAAGCTGGTGTAGCCAATAATCGTGATCGTGAGGACCTTCTTGCGTCCCCACACATCTGCACGACGCACGATCCAAAACGCAGCGACCGTGCCGATGTTGATGAATCCGATCAGATAACCGGACGCTTCGGGCGGAAGGTTCAGGTCTTCGCGCAAGTTCGGAAGAACCTGCGTGAGCGCGAGAAAGTCGTAGCCCTCGAAAAACGTGGCGACGCTCAGGAAGAGCAGCAGTTTCCAGTGATAGCCGGTGAGTTTCTGGTCCTCGTCGCTCATCCGCGGCGGACCATACCGCGCTCAGCGCTTCACGGGGTACTTCGCGAGTTTTCGTTGCAGCGAACGCCGGTGAAGGCCGAGCTGTCGCGCAGCTTGGCTAATGTTGCCGCCACAATCGGTCAGCACGCGCTGAATGTGCTCCCACTCCACGCGCGCAAGCGAAGGCGTTGTGGTCGGAATCTCAGGAGGATCCGCATCCGGTTCCAAGCCCTTTCGGGCAAACGCTCCCAGAATCTCGTCGAGGTCTGCGGGCTTGGTCAGGTAGTGCGTGGCACCGCGGCGTACTGCTTCAAGGGCGGTCGCAATGCTGCCGTAGCCGGTGAGCACGACCACGTTCGTGTGCGGATCGACGTCGAGAAGATCGCGAATCAAGTCGAGCCCGTTGCCTTGCGGCATCCGCAGGTCGATCAAGGCGAGTTCGGGGACGTGTTCACGCGCAAGCAAGAGCGCGTCTTCAGGGCCTTCCGCTGCCCATACTTCCAACTCACGTCGTTCGAACGCACGAACCATATGCGTTCGAAACACATCGTCATCGTCGACGATCAGAATGCTCTTCGCATCCATCACGCAGCTCCTGGAAGATGCACGGTGACCGTCGTGCCTTGGTTTGGGGTGGACTCGAGCTCGAGCGTGCCACCGACTGCGCTGATGGTTTCCGCAGCGACGAAGAGACCCAGACCCGTGCCTTGCCCTTCGGGCTTGGTTGTGAAGTACGGCTCGGTCACGCGTGCGAGGGTCTCGGCATCCATACCGGTTCCCCGATCGCGGACACGTAACGAACCGGCGTCGAAGCTGAGCGAGACTCGACTCTCTTGATCGGAGGCATCAAACGCGTTGGTCACCAGGTTCTCGAGAACCTGCAGGAACGCGAGTTTCGGTCCTTCGAAATCGCCTTCACCAGATACATCAAGTCGCGCGGCGCGGTCTGGACCAATGCGAATGCGGATCTCATCGGCGAGTTCTTCGAACGAGAGTTCACTGAGACCCTCGCCGGCGACTCCGCCCGCCTTGTGGTGAATGGAGTCGAGAATCTGACGACACCGCGCTGTTTGTTGGCGGATCACCTCGAGGTCTTCGCGGTGGGCGTCGTCGACTTGGTCGCTCAGCTCGCTCGCAATGAGTGCGATCGTGCCAAGCGGCGTTCCGAGTTCGTGGGCAGCGCCTGCCGCAAAAGTGGTCAAGCTCGCGACGCGGCGTGCATGCGCTTCACGCAAGCGGGTTTTTCGGAGCGCAACAGAAAGACGATGGACGAAGTACGCGATCAGTCCTGAGGTCAGCGCGAACGCTGCAAACATTCCGTAGAGGTGAACCGCGAAATCACCGCCGCCATGGTGATGTGTCGCCGGACGAATCGCGAAGAGCGCACCGTACGCGACCACTGCGCTGGCCCACACAAACGCGGTTGCGGTGCGCGGTAACAACACCGCGGCCAGTGTGACCTGCACAAAGAAGAGCGCGGAAAACGGATTGGAGGGGCCTCCCGACAGCGCAAGCAACGCAAACAACACCGCAACATCGAGCGTGAGGATGAGTGTGCGACCCGCCTGTGTGGTCGGCGGATGTGGCTGCATCACCGCGTTGCTGATCGCCTGACCCGCGATGAGTGCTCCCATGGGTACAAGCGGAAGTACTTCGTCGAGCGCCGTCGCAGCGCCAACAACAAGCACTTCGGCAAGTACGGCCGCCCAACGGACCCGTACGAACCAGCGCATGCCTTCGTCGCTCGCCTTCACCTCCTGATCTTTGGAGTGCTGGTCCGGCAGGATCAAGGCGTCGAAACGAATCGGCAGCGAAAGCTGTTTGGATCGAAGTCCACGCTCAGGTCACGTGTCTGAAGCCATGCGGAAGGCTCAAGCAAAATCTCGGCTCGCGTGCGCGATGCTTCGTCGAGGGACACTGCCGATTCGCAGGGAACGTCGATGTCGACGGCGTCATCGCTGAACGCGACGAAGGGCTCGCCGTGCATTTCGCCAGCAAGCAAGAGCGTGTGTGCGTCACGACTGGGTTGCGGCATCAGGTGCAGCCGAACGCCGCAGTACGACCCAGGTTCGGGAAGCATGAGCCCACCGTCGACTTCGGTTTGGGTCACCACGTCAAACGTTCGCGTGTGCTCGGTTTCGATAGGTGCGTGTGCGCGTGCCACCGAAAACGGGTTCCACGCGATGCGAGGGCACTCGATCAGCTCGAGCGCGACAACTGAAATGCGCGCTTCGTCCAGCACCAGACCTTCGCGTTCGATCCAGTCGGCTTGGTATTCGACCGCAAGTTCGATTCCGGAGTCATAGCCAACGCAGCGGAACATGCTCACGAGCGTGAGTCCTAAAGCGAGCCTAGAGGTCAACGGTCACTCCCATCTCGACGCTCCAGTCGCGTTTGTGTCCACCGTTGAGGTCTTGTGCGAGCGGCACGACCAGTTGAGCGAACGCGATTGTTTCGCGGACCCGGACCATTGCTCCGGCGAGTGCAGCGACTTCCCAACCGCCGGTTTGTTCGGTGCGCTTTTCAACTTCGGTGCGAATCCCGCCTCGCATACCCACGCTGTCGATGGGTTGCCATTGCGCGATGCCGGTTGCTTGGAGTCGCGCGCGTCGCTCGGACTCGTCGATGGGGGCGGCGATCAACGCGTGCATTTGAATGGAGATGGGCTGCGCGAACCAGGCATAGCGAACGCCCATCAGTGCATCCCAGCTTCGGGAACCGAGTTGCAGGTCGACCGGAACATCGTTGGGACGAGTTGCGGTCGGGGCTTCGATGCCGCCGATCAACGCGATGAGGTGTCGCGTGTCGAACGCACGGTCTTGATAGAGGGTGACGCCGGCGCGAAGGCTTGCGTCGCCAACCGACCAGCGACGAACCTCGGCTAAGTTCGTCAGTCGCAAGCGTTGGTAGGCGACGGGGAGTGTTGCGGTGAGCGTGAGTCGTTCGTGTGGGCTTAATGCGATGCCCAACGCGTAGCGCTCTTCGCGAAGTTCGATGCCGTGAACGTCTTCGCGTCGGTGCTGAACCTCGAGTCCTAGGCGTACGCGACCTGCATAAGGTGCGCCGGAACCGAGCGTGGTCAGCGTGGGATCGCCCGTGGCGCAGGTCGAGCATGCGTCGACGGGGGCGGGAATCGCCCAAACAAAAACCCCGAGGAGTGCCGCCCAACGCACCTTTCGGGGTTAGCTGGGGACCGCGTCCTCGGGGATGTGGCATTTCGTCGCGTTGGAGCGTCAGCCATCGCGATCGTGTGTTTTCGGGTACTTAGAGATCGAGGGTCGGTAAATTAATTAACCTGTCCCCAGAATTTACACCTAGCCGGCGATGGCTTCGTCGATCTCTTCTTCGTTCACGACGCGGCTGTTGGCTTTCACGGATGCGAGGAAGTCATCGAAGTCCAAGCCTTCGTCCTCGCAGTACTGCTTGACCATGGTGCCCATCATGTAGCCCGGGCCCTTGCGCACGAACGAGCCGGTGTCGATCTCGCGCTCGATGGCAAACCGCACGCTGCCCTTGGGGATCTTTTCTCCGCAGACGATGCACGCTGCACGGCCGGTCGGTGCACGGTCCGCGTACGGAAACCCACCGGGCTTCTTCGCGTCGGACTTCTTCTTCTTGGCGCCGGCCTCTTCGATGATCTTGTCGATCGCTTCGCGGTTGGGCACGTCACCGTCGAACGTCTCGAGCGCCTTCTTCACCTTGAGCGGGAAGCGCTTCGCTGCGGCTTCGAGGAAGTGCCAGCGGTAGGAGATGCTGCCGCTGCTGCTGAACGTGTTGACGAAGGCTTCGCCGAAACGCAGCTCGCCCTTGGGGATCTTCTCACCGGTGGAGCGGCACTTGGCGCGGCCCGACTTGGCTACTTCGATGATATCGACGAGATCGCTCATCCATTCCTCCTTGGACTATCCTCTTACGCCGGAAGGGCTGACGATCTCCCGATCAAAACGTCTTGGTGTCAAGCGTTGGATCCAAAAACGTCGGTGGAACGGCCCGTTTTGAAGCAGGTTCGGGTCCGTACGGACTACGTCCCCGGACGGACGTCCGACGTGACCTCGGATGGGGGTGCGGGCGTGTTCAGGTCTACCCAGCACACACCCGCCACTGGATGGCGTGCGTAACGGCGCTCTGGAATGCGCTCGAAGAATACTCGGGTCTGCTCACCGGCCTGAACAGGGCGTGCCCATCGATCGCGCAAGTTGTTGTCCATCAAGTGCGTGGTGGTTCCCGTTTCCGGATCCACCCGCACAATGTCGGCGTCTCCATCTTCGCTTGGTGCATCGGCGTAGTAGGCGCCGTCGGGCCCAATCGATGGATACGCGATGCACGTTCGTAGCGGGGTGAGGCTCATCTCTTCACTCGGCGTCCACGTCGCGAGTTCGCAACCGATCAAGGGTGTCGCTCCTGTGAGCACGATCGTGTTGTCGCGTGTTCCGACCACCGTTCCGATGTGTCGCTGCACACCCCCGATTCGCGCGACGACTTCGCCACTCTCTTCGCCGGGCCGAACCAACGCCACGTGGGTCAACGGCGGTAGCTCTTCGTCGGGTTCGCGAGTGACGTTGACACCCGGCTCGTCTTCTTCGAGGTCGTCGTCGATCTCGGACTCGTCGATCCCGGAATCGGCATCAAGTGCGATCTGGTCTCGCTCCGCAGGAATCGTCACCGCCAAGAGTGGTTCGGACGCACCGGACAAAGTGAGTTCAACCCAGTGGGTTTGGATCGCGAACTCGGCGGGTTCCCACGTCTCCCCCTCGGTATCCGCGACGTAGATCGTGGCATCGGCACCGGCGAAGGGACGATGCACAAACGCGATCCAACGTCCATTCGGTGAAATGTCCGGATAGAAGAGTCGCGCGGGTGCACCAACCGTGTGCACGACTTTGCGTTCGCCGGTTTCGAGGTCGAGTCGCGCCAACACAGCGGTGCCCTCGCTCGCGATTTCGACGTACGCGAGATAGCGCTGGTCGTTTGACAGCGTCGCCGAGCTAAAGAGGTTACCGGTGGCCAGGATGTCCTGACGCGTCCCGTCGGTCTTTGCGAGCACGTAGCGTTCGGGGACTTCCGCGCGTTTGACGTCCGAGGCGCTTCCCAACACAAACACCGGGTCTGCAGTTTCGACACGTACCAGCGCTGTGTCGGCATCCACGACATCCACCAAGTACTCGTTGCCACAACTGCGCGTGAGACACTGCAGTCCATCCGCAGTGAGTTCTTGAGCGACTTCGTCGCATAGCTCGGCAAAACGAACTTGGCCTTGCTCGTAGTCCGCCACGCCGTTTCGCGCGCGATCGATCGCTTCAAAACGATCGAGGTCGTGAGGATTCGCGCCTTCGGCCACGTAGCGAGCAATCGTGGCGCTTCGTAGGATCTCGACTTCCATTTGCGAGACCAGCGCATCGACTCCGGCAAGACCGGCGTCCAAGAGCGCTCGGTCCGCGGTGTTGGCTTCGCGAAGAAAAGTCAGCGAGCTCGATGTTCTCTCTGCTTCGTTGCGTGTCGTGCTTGTCGTCTGCACCACGACTTCGAGCGAATGCGTACCTTCAACCAAAGGTGTACGCGCTTCGTGAGTCAGTTCGATGTGCACACCGTGGAGCGCGTCGTGTTCACGCATGGCTTGCTCGAGTGAACCGGTATGGGCACGCACGTCGAAACCGCGTTGCTCCATCAGAAACTCGGCACGTCGCGCTAGGTTCTCACGACACGCGTCGGAACAGCCCGTGGCGACGATCACCACGCGCGTTGGGTCGACTTCGCTTTGCAGGTAGTAGGCAAGCGCACCCGCAGCCGCGATGACAGCGACGAGCAGTCCCACGCCGGCGTACACCGGGCGTAGGCGAGCCAACTCCTCGTCGCCCGTCTCGACCACGGTGCTAGGGTAAAGCGTGGCGCGCGTTCTCGGTATCGATCCCGGCACCTTAAAGACCGGTTGGGGCGTGATCGAGACCAAAGGGCCTCGCGCGACGCTCATCGCCGCAGGTGTGATTCGTGCGCCGAAGGGAAAAGCTCTCGAGCTTCGGCTGAAAGTGATTCATGCCGGTCTCGCCGAGGTGATCGCCGAATACGCGCCGGTGAGCGTGGCTGTGGAGGACGTGTTTTTCGCGAAGCATCCGAACGCTGCGCTCAAGTTGGGACATGCACGCGGTGTGGCGCTCTTGGCAGCCGCCAGTGCGGACCTTCCCGTCGAAGCCTACCCGCCTGCGGTGGTGAAGAAGACGGTGACCGGTCGAGGCGCAGCCAAGAAGGACCAAGTGGCCTCGCTGGTCGGTGCGCTTCTGGGCATTCGAACGCTTCCCGCAGAGGACGCGTGCGACGCGCTGGCGATCGCGATCACGCACATGCAAGCGCTGCGTGCGGCAGACATCCAGCAACGCGCACGCTGAAGCATAGGCAGCCGCGAGAGCAAAAGACTCCATATAGAAGTCTGCTAGGCTCGCCTGGTGATCGGGCGACTCACGGGCGTGCTCGCGGAAATCGGTCTCGACGGGACGGTGATCGTCGACGTCGCAGGGGTGGGGTACGAAGTATTCGTGCCGCTTGGTGCATCGGTGAGCGAGGGCGACCCCATCACACTTCATATCCACACGCATGTTCGTGCTGAAGCGCTGGCGCTCTACGGCTTTCAGACCGATACCGATCGTGCCGCGTTTCGTGCGCTGCTTGGTGTGTCCAACGTGGGGCCCAAGTCGGCGATGGCGATTCTGGGAGCGCTCGACGCGCATCAGTTGGCCGATGCAATCGCACGTGAAGATCGAACGGCGCTCAAAGGCATTCCGGGAGTGGGGAAGAAGACAGTCGAGCGGATCTTTCTCGATCTGCGGGACAAGCTTTTCGTGGGCGCGAAAGCGGGTAAGCCGCGTCCCAACGTGCAGCGACCCAAGCCGACGACTCCGGAGGGACCGGCGGCCACGGTGATCGCGGCGCTGATGCAGATGGGCTACAAGCGCTTCGAAGCCGAGCGCGCGGTCGAGTCGATCGAGCTTGCGGAGAAGCCGGTCGAAGAGATCCTCCGTGACGCGTTGGGAGCGCTTCGATGACGCGCGACAACGAAACGCTCGATCCGGAGACGCAGCCTGCGGGCGAAAAGGCGTATGAGATTTCGCTACGGCCTTCGGAGTTCGAAGAGTTCGTTGGACAGCAGAAGATCAAAGATAACCTGCGCGTGTTTGTCACAGCGGCGAAGAAACGCGGCGACCCGGTCGACCACGTGTTGTTTTGCGGTCCGCCGGGTTTGGGCAAGACCACGTTGGCGACGATCGTCGCGCAAGAACGCGGCGTGGTTCTTCATGCGGCGTCCGCTCCAGCAATCGAACACAAAGGACAACTGGCGGCGCTGCTGACGAAGTTGGATCCCAACGACGTTTTGTTCATCGACGAGATCCACCGCTTGCCGCCGGTGGTCGAAGAGAATCTTTACAGTGCGGTTGAGGACTTTCGCATCGACATCGTCCAAGGTGACGGCGCGTATGCGCAGACGCTCTCGTTGCCCTTGCATCCCTTTACGTTGGTGGGTGCCACGACGCGAACGGGGTTGCTGACCAATCCGATGCGCACCCGCTTCGGCTATACCGCGCGACTCGACTACTACCCGCCCGAAGACCTGGCGAAGATCGTGTTGCGAAGCGCTGGGTTGCTGGGCGTTCCGATCGAAGACGATGCGGCTGTGGAGATTGCACGTCGAGCGCGAGGAACCCCGCGTATCGCCAACCGGCTGCTTCGTCGGGCGCGCGACTTTGCGGAGGTGCTGGGCGACGGCACGCTCGACGTGAAGATGGCCGACGACGCACTCGATCGCTTGGACGTGGATCGGGAAGGTCTCGATCTGATGGACCGCAAATACCTGAGTGTGATCATCGACCACTACGAAGGTGGGCCGGTGGGGATCGAGACCTTGGCTGCAGCGCTGAGTGAGCCCAGAGATACGTTGGAAGACGTGTACGAACCGTATCTGTTGCAGCAAGGGTTTATTGCGCGTACGCCTCGCGGGCGAACCGCGACTCCCAAGGCGTTCAAACATCTTGGTAAGGCCAAGAAGACGAAGAAGGGCAAGAAGGGAAGCGGTCAGCAAGGACTCTTCGAGTGAAGCAACTGGCCGGAATCATCGCTCTCCTCGCTGGCGTCGGGTTTAGCTACGCGTCGATCCAACTCGCGGTGTCTGGAACTGGAATGGAAGTGCCTGGAGATGTTGTCGGCACTGTGGGCGAAGGCGAGCTGCACGAGTCGCCTGCGGGCGAGCCGTTTTTGTACGGCGAAGTGAGACTTGCGCGGTCGGGCTCGCAAGCGTTCGAACAAAGCTGGTCGGCGACCGAAGGCGATCCGGAAGTGGTGGTCGATGGAGAGACCTACCGTTTTCCGCAGCCGGATCGGTGGCAAGGGTTGGTGCCTGCGGACACCGTGGAAGTGCAGTCCGTGGCCGGTTTGCCGGTCGTCGGTGCGATCGAAGAAGAGGCGCGCGAGCGAATGCAACCGCCCTACGTCGTGATCGTCAAAGCGATCCGTCCAGGCGATCAGGTGGCGTTGGAGGTTGAGGGCAACCAGGCACGTGTTGTGTACGTGGGCGAACTCGACGAGCTTCGCGCGTGGCACGATCAGCGCGAAGGTGAGCGTTGGCCGATTGTGGTCATGCTGGGTGTGCTGGGATTGGCGTCGCTAGGGTTGGGCTGGCGAGTGATGCGGCCGGCTGCTTAGCGTGGTCCAAACGTCAGAGTGAAAACCAGCCCATGACGAGTCGACCGCATCCGACCGTGCACAGCTCGTGCATTCGCCACGTCCCACCAAAGAGCCGCGCTGTCCCTGGTGTACTGCCCGTCACGTTGGTGTCGACAAAACTTCCTTCGTCGATCCCGGTGAACTGCGCACGTCCCGCATCCGGTGGAAGCTGCAACGCGAACTCGTGCAGAGTTAGGTCGTAGTCGACCCGCGTTTCGCCCGAAACCTCGACTTCGCCCAACACGATTTGCCCCCTCGGAACGTCGTCGAGTTCGTCGTTGGCGTAGAGGAGCGTGTAGCGTCCGGGCGGAACAACCATCGTCGCGATCGCTTCACCACGCGGAGGGAACAGCGCCTCGAGACTGCGCGAATCATCGCGCACCATCAGCACGCCGCGTCCACGTGGGACGATATCGGCGCCAACGGGAAACGTTCCGCCGTTGACGCGAAGTGCTACTTCCAGCTGCGCGGTTTCGATGTCGACTTCGATCGGAACATCATCCAACACCAGCGACTCCGCCACGCGTTGGGCCAATCGCGGTGCGGTCGAATGCATGCCGACGAAATCCAAGGACGCACGCGTCGCGTAAATGCGCCCTTCAAACGTTCCATCCTCCAAGGGAACACCGGCGCCGGCGATTCCTAGTGCATCGACAACTTGGACAAACCCGTAGCGCTGGCCGAGCACAGGCGCCGCGACACCGTCGACGCTGTATGTGCCGCGAAGAGAAACTGTGGACACATCGAGGTCGAGCCCAACGACCGGTGCTGCAGCCTCGTGCGTGAGGGCGCGCATCTGAGGCAGTGGGCCTTCCACGTCGCGCGTGTCGAGGAACACCGCCCATGCGCGGTTCACGAGCGTTGTGCGATAGGTGCCCTCGCGAATCGGAACGCGGACGTCGTGACCTGTTTCTGGATCGTGGAACACCACGGTGCCCACAGCGACCAACTCCCCATCGACGCGGACTTCGCCTACGGCGCTAGCTTCTTCAGCATCGAGCGAGACTCGCGTTTGTTCGCCGACAGTGACATCGACCGGAGCCTGACGTGCACTACCGGCATCGCGGACGAGAGTGACTTCGTACGTGCCCGCGACCGCAGGAAGATCGGCCGGAAGCGTGGTCTCCATCGCGACACCGGTTTCCCGATTTAACAGATTCGCGCGACCTTCACCCTCGAACACCAAGCGCCCAGACTCGAGCGGGATGACGACCGCTTCGTCGCCAACGACGACCGCTGCGCCGCGTGTCCAAGCTGGAACTTGAGTATCGGGCTCGACGTTGACCAGCGCGCGAAAGTTGCCGCGTTGAAGTCGTAGTGACATGTCGCCGAGAGGACCCGAGTACGCCTCAGCGCCTTGTTCGTCGATCAGGCGTAGCGTTCCGCGGCCTTCGAAAGGCGCGTCGTTGTGCGTGACTCGGATCGTGACGTCGACGGGTTCGCTCGGTTCATACGCCTCAAAGCGATCGATGGCGATTGTCGTGACACCATCGGCCACGCAAACGCGTTCCTCGCGAGTGAGTGCAACCAGTTCAACATCCACGCTGCCGGTACATGCAAAACCGCGCGAACAGCGTCCGGGTTCTGCCGCGTCGTCGTTGCAGCTCGGGATTGCGACGCGATAGGTCACCGGTCCTTGTGGCCACGGATCCCAAGTCCACGATGTCGCTTGAACGTGGCTATCCGGAGTTGCATCCGGAACGCTCGCATCGGGGGAAGACGTGCCTCCGCACGCCAGCACAAGCGCTAGCGAATAGCCCAGCCGATTTGGAGACCAAACGATACGCTCGAGTCTGTCCCGTCGGCGGCAGGTTCGTCGAGGGCTGGTCCCGCAAAATCGATTGCGTAGCGGGTGTAGGCGAAGCGCAGGCTGTACGAGAAGCCGGCTTCGATGAAGCCGCCGATCGACAGACCGACGTCAAATGCACCGCCGTTGATGGTCTCGCCAAATGCATCTGAGAGTTCACCGGCGCCCAGGACGAAGCGGTATCCCGCGTCGAGTCGAGTCTGCATGAGCGTCCCGTAGCTGGCCAAGCTCGCTGCGATACCCAATCGGAACTGGTTGTAGCGGCTCGAGGGCAGCGTCATGTTCGGGGCGAGATCCACGCGGTCGTGACCGAAGCCGGCGAGGACACCGATGCGGACACGATCATCGGCAACGGGTGCGAGGTAGCCCACGTTCAAGAACAGGCGCCATGCGGTGGTGTTCACGTCGGTGACAAGCGCGGGGTTTGCTGCGTCGCGTTCGACCGTGTCGAGCGCCACGGCGTACGCGAAGTCGAGTTGTGCGTACAGGCCGCGCAGACCGCCCTCTCGACCGGCAAAGGGATGCGCTTCGATCGTCGCGGTGATCTCGGGGTAGAGGTTCGTTTCGTAGTTGCGACGACGGACTCCATCGGCGAGTCGGATGGACACGTCGCGCGTTCGTGCATCGACCCCGAGAAGAATGCGCGCGACGGGAAGCAAACCTGTGTTGCCCTCGGACGAGCTTTCGTCTTCGACCTCTTCCTCCGGTTCCTCAACTTCAACCGGAGGCGGTGTTTCTTCGACTTCCTCTTCTTCCACAGGGTCGGGCCCGTTGCCGTCACGGTCCATGGCGTGTTGAAGCGCGGCGGCGGTGACGCGTGTCACATCGGCACGTCCTGCTGCGCCGATGGGCCTGCGTGCTCGACGCGACGCGAGTTGGCGCCCGTCCGAACCGTAAATCGTGATGCGCGTGCGAGCCGAGCCGCCACGTCCGGTCACGCGACCTTGCACGAAGTAATCGATTCCCATGTCGTCGGCGATGCGTGCGCGACCGGCGCGAGTTCCCAAGCGTGCACCCATCTGTCGTGCACGTCGTTCGACCCGTGCGCGAGGGGTCAGATCCATCTGGCGACGGGCTGCGCGGACTGCGGCGTTTCGAGCTTGGCCGGAACCGGGTCCTCGAAAGCGGAGAACGACACCGGTTTGCGCAGCTGCGGCTTCAGGGATGAGAGAGGCCAGCAGCGCTCCAATGGCGAGTAGACGGGGAAGGAGTCGCATGAGACGGGGAATGAGCAAAGGTCGTGCCGACGAGATCCTCGGGAGATCCGCGTCAGCTGTAGACCTGGAGTTTACACTTCAGACCCCAGTGGCTGCCCGAAAAGTCTAGAACGAGCTGACTTCGTCGGGAACGAGCGCCTGCTTCGCTGCGAGTGCGGTCAGGGCAAAGCCCACGATCGAAATCGCCACGTAACCCCAGATCAGCGCCACGAGCCGCCCCGACTCCGGTGAGCGCATCAACACCAGCATGATCAGCACAAAGAACGTCCACAGACCTTGGTAGATCACGGTGTGCTTCAGCAGCTTCTTCATCTCTTGCGCAAACCCACGAAAGAGATGAGCGGTTCGCAAGTACTTCACCGCCGCGCTCATCGACACACCTGCGACGATCACGGCCACCAGTGAGATCCAGCCGTGCGAAAGCACCGGATGCTTCTGAAACGCAAGCACGGTGATCACGACCGGTGCGAGCGTCGCCGGAAAGCTGATCACACCAAGAGCCAAACCCGCCCATCGTCCGGCTTTGACCGTGCCAGGAACGTCGTCCTTCCACATGGGCGTCAGCGCTTCGTCGTCTTCGGTTGTGGATCCGTCAAACCGATCGGCTCCACGCATCACCGTCAAATCCAAGATGACGAGGACAGCCAAGCAGAGCGCAGCAATGCCGATCAACAGCGTGCTCACGCGGCCCTTATACCTCGCCTTGCGCGCGATACCAGCGCCCAGTCGCTTCCAGACCCTCGGCAAGCGAGGTTTCGGCTCGCACGCCCAAGAGATCGGCAAGCCGGTCGACGACTGCACAGGAATGCCGGATGTCTCCGGTTCGTGCTTCCGCGAGCGTGACTTTCACGTCTGCCTTGTTTGCCGCCAAGACCTCATGCGCGAGTGTCTCGATGGTCACGCTCCTCCCGGTGCCAACGTTGATCGGTGGGGTCGACCCGGGATGATCGAGCGCCGCCAGAATCGCCCGCACAACATCGCCGACGTACACGAAATCGCGCGTTTGCTGTCCGTCGCCGTAAATCGTCAGTCCGTCGCCTCGTGCGCTTCGCTCCAAGAAGATGCTGATCACCCCGGAGTAGGGGCTCGAGGGATCTTGGCGTGGACCGTAGACGTTGAAGAAGCGCAGCGCGGAGGTGCCCACTCCGTGGACCGCTCCATACATGCCGAGCCAGTTCTCACCGGCCAACTTATTGACCCCATAGGGGCTGAGTGGAGCTTTCGGTGCGTCCTCGGGGGTCGGGACGTGCTCGACGTCACCGTACGTTGCCGCGGACGACGCAAACACCACTTTGGGAACCGAGCGCTGCCGTGCGACTTCCAACGCGCGCACCGTGCCTTGGGCGTTCGCGCGAAGATCATCGAGTGGCGCCTGCATCGAACGCACGACGGAAACCTGCGCGGCCAAGTGAACGATGCCTTCGATCGACTCGTCGTTGAGCGGCCATTCGTCGGCCACGTCGGCAACGCGAAGATCGATGTCCGGGTGCTGCGCCAGGTTCTCGCGTCGGCCGCTACTCAGGTCATCGATCACGATGACGTCCTGACCACGGGCGATTAACGCATCGACCACGTGCGAACCGATAAAGCCTGCACCACCCGTCACAATCACCGTCATCGACAACGCCTCCGACGAATCAACGAACCTAATCGCGACGTGATTCCCCGAAGCGCTTGGCCGAACGTGGGATCGCAAATGGATTGCACGACCCCGTTGTCGCCGAATGCAGCGACGGCTTCAACTGTTCGGCGTGCGGGAAGCGCAAAACCCGTCCCCTCGAGGTCGCATGCCGGGAAGAGGGCACCGCGAGGTCGGTCTGGATTGACGATTTCCTGCATCCGGGAGTCGGCCAAGAGCGCCTCGTAGTCGGTGGTTTCGGGGTCGGCGACAAGATCGGGTGGAACGCCGGTGATCGCAGCGAGGAGAAGATCGTCGGGGTTGGGTTTGACGGTCCGCAGAGCAGACACGATCGAATCGATTTCGACGCGCGCATCTGGGTACGCAAAGCAACGAAGGTTCCCAGCTCCGAGTCCTTCCCATGGGTACGCCACGCTTTCGGGATCGAAGAACTCACCGTCTTTGATCGAGCAATCGTCCTCGTCGGAGACCACGATCACAGCAAGGATCGCGTCGTCCCGCACAAAGCCAGCGTTGGCTCCGTCGCCGTGTGCAGTTCCTGTCACGAACGGAAACGGAGCGTCGGCAGGAAGCAGCGCCTTGAGCGTCGCCACAAGCGGCTGCTCGAAGCCGCATCCACCCAAGTCGCCAACCACCGCGAGACATGCGAACTGCGCGACGAATTCGTCCACGGGTTCGCCCGGCATGAACCCAAGAAAGGGTGGAAGATCGCGCGGGCATCCACGCTCACGCGAAATCGTGCGCAACACACCATCCGAACCTTCACCGTCGCGAATGCGACAGCCCGCTCCGCTCTCGAAGCCACCCGCACCTAAGTTTGTGGTGATGACACCCACGCGTAGATCGCTCACCGCTTGGACATCGGCTCGTCCATCACCGTCGAGGTCGCCGGTGGCGAGCGATCGCACCATGACGGGAAACTGCTCCGCGAGTGCGCGTTGCTCTTCGGCCATCGAGCCCGAGTTGTCGACGACAAAGAGCAAGTCGAGAGTGAGGGGAGTGCCACCGGCATCCGTCGGCGGTCCCGCATCGCAGCCGGCATCGGTGGCTGCGTCAAACGCGTCGGGTGTCGTGTCGACGCCTACATCTCGAGCGTCCGGTGCGTCGGGTGCATCGGTTCCCGCATCGGCGGGTTCGAGCGTGTGCGAGAGGTAGCACCCCTGCACGACCAAAAAACCCAAGAAAAGCAAACGCTCAAGCACGTGCCGGAAGGCTTCCTTGAACGAACGCATCGCGCAAGGTAAGGCGCCATTTCCGTGGTCAAGCTCAACGCCGCACAAAGAGCAGCTGTCGAGCACGCGAAGGGTCCACTGCTCGTCCTCGCCGGTGCAGGAAGCGGCAAGACCCGCGTCATCACGCACCGGATTGCGCGGTTGATTGAACGAGGGGTGTCTCCGGGTTCGATCCTCGCCGTGAGCTTTACGAACAAGGCCGCCGCGGAGATGGCCGAGCGTATGCACCCGCTCGTCGGCAAGGCCAAGACCGGCAAGCTCTGGCTCTCAACGTTCCACAGTTTTGGTGTTCGGTTTCTTCATCAAGAGAACCGCGCGCTGGGGTACGACGGGCGCTTCGTCATCTTTGATCAGGGCGACGCACTCGGTCTGGTTCGCGAGTTGATGAAGCGCGAAGGCCTGATGGATCGAAACCTGGACGTCATGTCGATCCTGACGCGCATCTCGCTCTGGAAGAACGCGTTCAAGGCGCCTGATCAAGTCAAGGGAAGCGACTTCGAGTACGACGCCATCGCAGCAGCGGTGTATCCGCTATACGAAGCCGAACTGCGCGCTATGCATGCGGTCGACTTCGACGATTTGGTGGTCGCACCCGTTCGGATTCTTAAGGAACGCGAAGACCTGCGTGAGAAATGGAGTCGGCGTTTCCGGCACCTGCTGATCGACGAGTTTCAAGATACGAACCGTAGTCAGTTGGAACTCGTCCGAGTTCTGACGAACGAGGATCGCAACGTGTGTGTGGTTGGCGACGACGACCAGTCCATCTACGGATGGCGAGGTGCGGAAGTCGGCAACATCTTGGATTTCGAGCGGTTCTATCCCGGTGCGGAAATCGTCAAACTCGAGCTGAACTACCGGAGTCGCGAGCCGATTTTGGATGTGGCCAACGCCGTGATCGCGCAGAGTCGCGGCAAGAGGCACGTCAAAACGCTGCGTTCGGCGCGAGGTGCGGGCGCACGCGTCCGACTGGTGTCGTTGCCGGATCCGGCACAGGAAGCGCGCTTTGTGGTTCGCGAAATTCGCGCGTTGTCCAAGGGCGCCGAGGTCAGCCCCTTTGGGCAGATCTTCAACTACGGCAACATCGCGATCCTGTATCGCAGCAACACCCAAGCACGGATTCTCGAAGAAGAGCTCGCGATGGGTGGGGTGCCCTACAAAGTGTTCGGCGGAACGCAGTTCTTTGATCGCAAAGAGGTCAAAGACGTCATTGCCTACCTTCGCGTGGTCGTGCACCCGCGCGATGAACTCTCGCTGCGTCGCGTGCTGAACAACCCACCGCGTGGAATTGGTGCGGCGACCTTGGAGAGAGTTCAGGCGCATTCCGCGCGAACCGGCAAGCCTTTCATCGAGGCGTTGGCCGATGCAGAAACGCTTGATGTGCCCGGCAAAGCAAAGCGTGGTGTGGCGAGCTTGATGATGGCGTTGTCCGATGCGCGGCGACGACTCAAAGACGGCGAGTCGATTCAAGCGCTCACGCAAAAGCTGATCGACGATGTGGGACTCACGGAGTACCTCGCCGACGACGACAGCAAGCTGGGTGTGCGCAAGCGGCAGAACGTTCAGTATCTGCTCGGTGCCATCAAGCGATTCGATGAGGGTGGCGGCAAGCGTTCGATCGACCAGTTCCTCACCGGTTTGACCCTGCGCGCCGAAGAAAGCGAACGCGAAGCACCGGGAAACAAGGTAACCCTTTCGTCGTTGCACTCGGCGAAGGGACTGGAGTTCGACGCGGTGTTCCTCGTGGGTTGCGTTGAGGGACAGCTGCCCCACAGTCGTACGACGGACCCCAAGATCAACGAAGTCATCGTCACGGACATCGACGAAGAACGTCGACTCTTCTACGTCGGCATTACGCGTGCGCGCGAGCTGCTCTACCTCACCCGACCCGAGCGCCGAACCCTGCGTGGTCGCGTGACGCCTCGTGCACCCAGCCGCTTCCTCGAGGGCTTTCCGCCCGATGCCTGGGAGCCCTACACGCCCAGCGGTGCCGAGATGATGGGTTCGGAAGAACTCGCCGATGCCGCGTCCGATATCCTCGCCAAGTTGAGAGCCAATGCAGGCGGTTGAAGACACATGGCGATGAATCCGGACGAGCGTGTGTTTGAGGCGCTTTGGATGCCGCGTTGGTTTGGCCAAGACCAAAGCGTCGCGCACGGCCAAGAGGGCGAGTTCGACTTTCGCGGTGTCGCTCCTGATCAAGCGGGGCTGACGTTGCTAGCGGCTGGACTCGATCGTCCTCGTTACAAAACGCAGTGTCGAGTGTTGGGGCTGAAGCATGACCAGCTGGGACGCCTTCAAGCGATCACGTTCCATGAAGGGACGTATCGTTTCGTGCGACACGACGGCGAAGTGATCGTGGTCGATGCGGAGGGCGGAGATCTTCGCGAAGGTTTAGAGACGCCGCCTGCGGATTGGACCGTCCGAGTGATCTTCGAGGCGATCGACTAAGCCGCTGCCATCACCGGACCGATTCTTCCAAACAAAGTTCGACGCGCAGGGCTGGACCGTTGGGCACCGAGTCTCGAATCCATAACGCAGAGTTGCTGGTTTCGATGTGCACTTCGAAAGGGACGTCGTGCGCGTGCATTCGAAGCCGCGCAGAACTCGATGTCCGTGCGATGACCTCTCCGAGCTGCACGACTTGCTCGATTCCCGTGGAACACTCACCCAACTCTCGGAGCCGAAGTGCCGTGAGCAAGAGCCGTTCGAGCGAACGTTGTTGCTCGAACCCACGCAGGTGGTGGTTCAACTGCGCGCCGACGAATTGCGTGTTGCCGACGATCCAACTGGGGCCGTACGCACGTGGCCCGCGGACGAGTGCCTGCCACCTCGAGACGGGATCTGCGTTTGGCCGTGTGCTCAGGTACGTTGAAACGCACGCGAACCGGGAGCATTCGTCCCAAGTCCATGCCTCTCCGCAGGGCAGTTCGCATCGCTGAATCCCCTGTCCAAGGTGCGCGAGAGCAACTGTAGTCGCACGCGGATGAGGTGCGTTCGGGCCAGGTGCAATTTCACCTCGTTGAAATCCCCAGAGCACCTCGCCTGCATTTCGTCCGATCAGAAACGTGGCATCGGGTGACGTCGCCACCAGGGTTTCGGCCGCAGCAACGAGTCCATCGACATCCGTCAGCTCGCGCGCTTGGCGCCATACCGACTGGGTTGCCGAGGCCAGTTCGCGCAGGTCGTAGGGACGCGGAAACGCCCGCTGCTCACCTCTACGGAAGTCATCCATGGCTCGGTGTGCGTGCATGATCAATCGCAGGCGTTCGCTGGGTGATCGGGAGGCGGGCAGACGCTCCAAGATGCCGTCGATCCATCGTGAACTCTGGTGTCGCTCCGGCGCACACACACGCTCGTGCTGGACGGCATGCAGAAGCGTGCTGCATCGCGCATCTGTGCAACCGCGTTCCACGAGCGTGCGCAGAGAGCCCGTGCCGGGCAGTGCGTCTCCGAACAGCGGTGGGCGCTCGCATGGTGTTCGCGGCGCCGACTCTGCCCAACGCACGGCCTCGTGCAACACTTCGTCGGAGACTCCTGGGCGGGCCGACACGATCGCCCAGCTCACGACGCAGAGTGCAATGAGCAGAACTCCGCTCCATCGAGCGTATCGAGCGGCTGCAGCGCGCTCGCCACCGTCTCGGGTTTTGGACTCGTTCATCGATGCAGCCCCTCGTGGCAGTACTCCACGGGCGCTTCGAAACCGGTTACGGGATCGCGGATGGCTCCGACGCCATCTTCTTCAGGCACATGAACCAGTCCGGTTTCGGCCGTGATGACCTCAGCAACAGGTCGGCACGGGTCCGCCCGCATCATGATCTGCACCGCGAGCATGCGTTGCGAAGACCGATGTGCTGCGAGCACTTCGACATCCTCGGCCAGTGAAAGCAGCACGATGTTTGTTGTGTCCGCAATCAGCGTTGCACCGCGCGCGCGCGGACCTTGGAGAAGCACGCTCCACGCTCCCGGTTCGTCACGCGCCATTCGTCCACGAAGCGCCGCTCGGACACACTCAAACTCGGCACATCGTTGCACCCGCTTTCCTAGAATGGCCAGCGACACGGCGCCCGCGCGCGGATAGGGAGTGTGCGACTGAGGACGAATTCTCCCCCGCTCCAGCGGGCCCAAGATAATGCCCGCATGCCGTTGTGGGATGAAACGATGCGTTGGTGGTGAGGTGTCGCGAAGCGTATTTGCAGCGCGCTGAACGGCTGGGTCTCGCATGAGTTCAGGATGAAACCGTACGAGTCCGACCATTTCCCCGTGCACGCTTGAGGTGTCAGGGGGAATGAAGTTGAACGCTCGCTGTTCGCCGCGACGGGTGTCATCGACCGCGCGTAGTGCAGCAAAACCGATCTCGAGCTTCTCGCGTGGATCGTCGATTGCCCGGATGCGCGCGACCACGTCCTCGAGCCACGGTCCATCTGCGGGACGTTGCGGTGAACAGACTCGTTCGTGCTGCACCGCTCGTCGCAACGTGCTGCAGGTTTCGTCGAGACAACCGTTGGCTTCAAACACCCGCTGGAGCAGGTCTGTGCCTTCTCCCGCAATCGCTTCGCCAAAGAGCACGGGACGTTCGCACGGCTCCCATTGGACGGACTCCGCCCACTCGACCGCATCGCGCAACTGACTCCGTGAGACGGCGGGACGGTCCTGCAGAAAGAGCCACGCCAAGACCGTCAGCACCATGAGAAAGACGCCAAACCAACGCGCGTAGCGAGCGAGCTTGACCTTCTGTCCACCCTCGCGGTCGTACGACTTTGGCGGTTTGGGCGGCGCGCTCACCTGCGCATCCTACCGCTTAAACGCAAAGAGCCCGGTTGCCCGGGCTCCCATGCGAGTTCGCTGTGAACTCAGCGTGCCTGGTACAGGCTCAGCGATCCCACGTAGAGGAAGCCGACCATGAAGAGCACCAAGAAGGGGATCGTGATCCAGCTTCCGGTGACCACAGCAAGAGCGATCGTGATCACGAAGTAGATGCCGAAGCCCACTTCGATGAGCGAGTGAAGCGGCCACTTGGCCTTGTACTTCTTCTTCTTCCAGCTGTCGTCGGTGCCTTCGACACCATGCTTGGGCGTCCGGACGAACTCCAGGTCCGTGCCGAAGAGTCCTTCAAGCACTGCACGCGCGTTGTTGATGCTCAAGCCAATGCCCAGCGCCATCATCAGCGGCAAGCGCTTCACGGCCTCCCAGAGGTTGTCGTAAAGCGCGCGGTGCGTGACCAGGTAGAACACACAGATGCTGCCGCAGGTGGCGGCGAAAAGCGGGACGTCGAGCAAGAGCAACTCGGGATTGTCCATGTGACGGCGCAGCAGCATGTTCGGGAGCTGCAGCGCAGCGAGGATCACCAGGAACAGGTAGGCGAAGTTGTTCGTGAGGTGGAAGACAACTTCCATCTTCACCTTGAAGGGGATGTCGGCCTTCAACACCGTCCACAGAAGCTTCTTGGTGGTCTGCGCCGAACCCTTGGCCCAACGGAACTGCTGGGTCTTGAACGAGTTCATCTCACAGGGAAGCTCGGCCGGCGCGAGAGCGGTCGGCACGTAGATGAACTGCCAACCCTTGAGCTGGGCGCGGAACGAGAGGTCCATGTCTTCGGTGACGGTGTCGTGCTGCCAACCACCGGCATCAAAGATGGTGGATTTGCGCCACATGCCCGCGGTGCCGTTGAAGTTGAAGAAACGACCCGAGCGGTTGCGCGCGATGTGCTCAATGACGAAGTGGCCGTCGAGCATCATCGACTGGCACTTGGTAAGCAGCGAGTACTCGGCGTTGATGTGACCCCAGCGAGCCTGCACCATGCCGACCTTCTCGTCGGTGAAGTAGTGGATGAGCTTGCGGATGATGTCGCCTTCGGGAACGAAGTCCGCGTCGAACACCATCACGAACTCGCCCTTGGCGGTCTTTAGACCGTGTTCGAGAGCGCCCGCCTTGTAGCCGGTGCGATCGGTGCGGTGGATGTACTCCGCATCAAAACCACGCTCGCAAAGCTCGTCGACTTTGGCGCGCGCGATCTTGGTGGTCTCGTCAGTCGAGTCATCGAGAATCTGCAGGTGCAGTTTCTCTTTCGGGTAGTCGAGCGTGGCGACACCTTCGAGAAGGCGGTCGACCACGTACATCTCGTTGAACATCGGAAGCTGGATCGTGACCAGCGGCAAGTCGGCTTCGGCAAAGAGCGAATCCGGCGTGTGCTTGCGGTGCCGATGGCGCAAATAGAGCATCAGCAGCGTGCCGCGGTGGGCGCCGTAGATCCCCAAGATGCTCAGGGCGACTAAGTACAGGGCGATAATGGCCGTATCCAAGGTGCTTCTCCGTCAAAACCGTGCGAATCGACGCACGATGAAGCGGATTCAAGCAACGCGCCCTCACTCAATTGTCACTCAGATGTAATTGATTGTCGGCCGCCCACTGTCCGCTCTACGGACAGTAAACCCTGGGGACAGGTAAACCTGTTTACCGAGCCTCGAACGCTTTCGCTCGCAACTAACCGCGTTTGCCAAATCAAAGGTCCGGTAAACCAGTTTACCTGTCCCCAGGGTTTACTCGTTTCGGCACGTGCCGTTGTCGCAGAGCGGTGTGCACTCGGAGGGTGCGCAGTTGAATGTCGCGCCTTGTGGGCTGACGTAGCCGCAGTTCGCTGCACGACCTTCTTCGGCGATCGTGCGCAGCTGTTCGGCCGACGCGGTATCGCGTACACCCCCACAATCGATGAACGCCGGGTAGCAGGTGCAATCGCCTTCACCGCCACAGCTTGCTGAGGGCGTGGAGAGGATCGCGAGAGCACGCGACCGGAGTTCCGCGCAAGGGTCAGGTTCCTCGGCAAGTTCCTCGGCAACGGTCGCAACGCGTGCGGCACATCGTCCGGACACGCACGCCGGTTCCATGTCGATTCGCGATCCGCACTCGTCTTCGGTCGAGTAGTCGTCGCAGTTCACTTTGGCGGCGAGCTCGCGGTAGTCGCGTTCGACACTGGCGTTGATGGAATCTTCCTCACCGCAATGGTCGCAAGGCACGGGGACCAACACGCAATCTGAATCTCTTGAGCAGCCGTTTTGCCAGCTACGTGTTTGAAACTCGGCGTACGAGGGCCGCTTGTCACAACTTGCGGCACCAAGCGCAAACGCCAGAAACACAAACGCGATGCGGTACGCCATCGCGCAACGCTACACCATAGACACGTGTAAAGATCGCCGAGTAGCGTTGGGCATGGCTCCGACCATAACCACGCTGCGAAAAGCACAGTCCAGTCTTGCCAAACTGTTCTCACCGAAAGCACTCGCGTCGGACGGGGAGAATCTCTACGTGCACAGTTGGCTTCGCTTCTACAACGACCTCGGCGGTCGTCTGAGCGAAGTTTTGCAGGGGTCACTTGATGGCTACGGGGATGGTCTGGCCTGGGTCGATGGAGTTCTCTTCGCAACGGGATCCGACGGCGTCGCGTGCTCGACAGACGGTGGGGAAACCTGGAGCAGTGTCACGATCCCGACCGACGAAGCCATGCGTGTCATCGCTGTCGACGGTGACCAAGGTTTGTGGGCCGCGGGTGGCTACCACGGTGGTGGTCGCGTCGTGTATCGCAAGTCCGGCACGAAAGCGTTCAAGAACGTCAGCGGGCCGAAGGACCTCGTGAAGTCAATGCAGCAGTCATCGAAAGGCGTGCTCGTCGGTGATCGCAAAGGCGACGTCTGGCTCGGACAAGCAGGCAAACTGAAGAAGCTGCACGCGGCGAAGAAACCGATTCTTGCAGTCTTCGAGACCTCAACAGGGACGATCCTCGCGTCGGCAGCGGAAGAGCTCGACGGAGATACGTACGACTTCGATACCGCTGTGCTTCTGCGATCTACAGATGGCGGCAAGAGCTTCACGACAACGCAAGTTGACGATCCGATCATGGTGTTTGGTGAGGTTCCAAACGGACCGGTGATTGCAGGCGGCGATGAGCTGGTGATGGCGTCAAAGGATGATGGCGAGAGCTTTGTCGCTGAGCGGCAAACGCTGCATGCACCCTGTCAGGCGTTTACGACGGCGTGTGTTCATGACGGAGCGCTGCTGCTCGCAGGCCCGTACAACCACCTGATCGAATTCCGCATGGGCGGGAAAAAGGCTGCGAAGAAGCCGGCCAAGAAGCGCGCGGCAAAGAAGCCGATGAAGAAGCGCGCGGCAAAGAAGAAGCCGACCAAGAAGCGCGCGGCCAAGAAGAAACGCTAGAACTCAGGCCACCAATGGGTTGGGAGTCCGTCGGTTTGCAGGAGTGCCGCGACATCCATGCTGATCGCCACAAAGCAATGGACCATAAAGCCGCCCCAAATACTCCGCGTTCGCATCGCGAGAGTTCCCAGGAACACGCCGGCAAAGATCGCGGCCAACGTCTCTGGCATCTCTTTGCCAAAGTGGATCATCACGTACGCCGGGATCATCGCGAAGATCGCCGTGCTGCCCATCATCGTCTTGCCGGCGCGAAGCCACCATCCGCGAAAGAAGAACTCGAGCGACAAGAACTGCAGGATGTAGAAGAACTCCCAAAACAAGAAGTCGAACCAACTGCGATGGCTTTGTTTGTAGAAGGGGTAGTAGCTCGAAAAGCCTTCGGTGAAGCTGACGGCAACGACACACACAAGCACCACCACGAACGCGAGTCCGTAGATCCAAAAGTGCTCGCCGGTTCCCTTCCACGTCAGGTTCTGGTCGCGCACCTTCAGCCGACATAGCTTGATGGTGATCATCGGGAACACGAGGAACCCGAGCACGCGCCACACGGCCCAGTACACGTGACGTGACAAGCGCCACCACGGGCCGTAGCGAAAGTCCTGCCACGTGCGACCTTCAAGGTCTCCGGCCATCTCCAGGTCGACCAGGTACTCGACGATCGTGTCCCAGTCCTGAGGCATGCCCCAGTACTCCATGAACGTGAGAAACGCGGTGCCGGCGCACAACGCGATCAGCGGTCGCCAGTCGTAGCCAAGTCCTGCGTCGGTTCGAGCCTGGCGCTCTTGTGCAGCCTCGGCGTCCATCGCACGCCAGGTCTCCACAAAGAAGCGTCGCGGATGCAGCTCCGCAAAACGCTCGCGCCAGGTTGTGCTCATCCCTTCGCCATGGCGGCGCCCTTGCGCAGACGCTTCACCGCTCGCTCCTGACCGATCAGCACAATGGTCTCGTACAAACCGGGGCTACGCGTGCGTCCGCTCAGTGCCATACGCGCAGGCTGTGCGACGACCTTCATCTTGAGCGACTCGGCTTCCATCCACGCGTGGATCTTTTCCTCGAGCGTGGCTTCGTTGAACGGATCCGCCTGTTCGACGATGTCCGCCAGCTTCTCCAAGTTGGGCGCGTAGTCAGGCTTGAGGAACTTCTTGGAACCTTTCTCCTCGTACTGCAGCTCATCGTCGGCGCGGAAGAAGTAATCCAAGTCGTTGGCCAAGTCGTGCAGCGTGGTCGCACGCAACTTCACCGGCGCGATCGCGGCGATCAAACGCGCGTTGTCCGCGGGTACATCGAGTCCGCGCTCTCGTAGAAGCGGAGCGACCATTTCGGCGAGCTTGGTGTCGTCGACCATGCGCAGGTGAGTGCCCTGCACGTGTTGAAGTTTCTTCTCGTCCCACGTACTGGCTTTCTTGCCCACGGACTTCCAGTCGAACTTCTCGATGAGGTCCGCACGCGTGAAGATCTCGTCGTCGCCGTGCGACCAGCCCAAACGCGCCAGGTAGTTGAGCAAGCCGTCGGGCAGGAATCCGTTGTCGCGATAGGCCAATGCGGCCACCGACGCGTGTCGCTTGCCGAGTTTCTTGCCGTCCGCGCCGTTGATCAGCGGAAGGTGCGCGTACTGCGGACGATCGGCACCCGCAGCATCGAACAAGAGCAGCTGTTGTGGTGTGTTGACGAGATGGTCCTCGCCACGGGTCACCAAGGTGATGCCCATGAGTTTGTCGTCGACGTAGCAGGCAAAGTTGTAGAGCGGCAGGCCGTTGGGGCGCAGGATCACAAAGTCTTGCTGTTCCGCGTTGGGGTACTCGACGCGCCCATAGACCAAGTCGTCCCATCCGGTCTTCCCGTCCGCCGGTGCTTTGAAGCGAATGCTGTGTGGCTGGCTCGCATCACCGTCGGTTCGGTCGCGCCATGGCGAACGAAAGCGAAAACCCTTCTTGCCGTGTTCCTTCTCGTACGCGGCGCGCAGCTCTGCGATCTCTTCCTTGGTCGCGAAGCAACGAAACGCGTGTCCACTGGCGATCAGCTTCTCGGCCTCTTGTCGGTAGATGTCGGTGCGCTCGCCCTGAAAGTAGGGCTCGTGCGGACCGCCCACGTCGGGGCCTTCATCCCAATCCAAACCCAGCCAACGCATCGATTCGAGCACGGCATCGACGGCTTCCTGCGTGTTGCGTGCAACGTCGGTGTCCTCGATACGGAGCACCAACTTGCCGTCGTGCTTGCGAGCCCACAGCCAGGTGTACAAGGCCGTGCGCACGCCGCCGATGTGCAGAAAACCAGTCGGACTTGGGGCGAAGCGGACGCGAACGCTCATGATGCGCCTCGTCTAGCACGGAGTCCGTGTGGGGACGAGGTCCGTACGGACCCGAACCTGCTTCTAAATGACTTGATTTTCAGGGGTTTCTCGATCGACACAGGCGCGTGGATCCATGGGTGATCCCAATACAATGGCCAAGCTCATCAACCTCAAAACCGCCGCCGCTCGCATTCGGGAGAGTCGTGCGGGGACGCGATCGACCAGCCCCTTCTTCCTGCTTTGCGGTGCGGGGATCTCGGTACCGAGCGTTCCGCTGGCGTGGCAGATCGAGCAAGAGTGTCGGCGTCGTGCTGAAGACCTCGGGTTGGCCAGCGGCGATGCACCGAGCGACCCCGCGGGAGGGTACTCGTATTGGTTGGAGCAGGCCTATCCGGATCCGGATCAACGGCGCGCGTTCTTTCGCGACAAGATCGAAGGCCAGCCGCTCACGGACGCAAACCTGCGGCTCGCGCATCTCCTCGTCGATGGTGGGCTAACGCGTCTGTTGGTTACCCCGAACTTCGACGACTTTTGCAGTCGTGCACTGCATCTCTTTGGTGTGCCGCATGTGGTGTGTGACCACCCTGCAACGACTGCGCGGATCGACTTGGAAGGTCCCGACGTTCGCATCGTGCACGTTCACGGGTCGTACTGGTTCTATGACCTGATCAACACCGACGACGAGATCGAACAGCGCGCCAAAGGCTACGGCGGTTCGGGCATGAGCGACTTGCTCGACGACGTGTTGCGTGCGCGTTCGCCACTCGTGTTGGGCTATTCGGGTTGGGAAGGCGACGTGATCATGAAGGCGCTGCGCAAGCGCCTGCGCAAGCCACTCAAACATCAGCTCTACTGGTTTTGCTATCGCGCAGCGGGAGTCGAGTCGTTGCCCAAGTGGCTGCGAAAACACTCGAACGTGTGTTTCGTGGTGCCGGACGACGACGAACCGCTCGCCGCGGATCGGGTGTTCGACGAACTGCTGCGCGTGTTCAAAGCCGATGCACCACCGCTCACGCGGGATCCGCTGGGGTTTCTCGCCGAACGCTTAGAAGCGAGTGCACCTGCGCGTCCCACGGGTTCGCAGCCAGACGTGTACTACTTCGAAGATGTCATCCGGCGTATTCGCCATGCTGCCGAGTTGGCAGGTGAAGACCTTCGGGGTGCAGACAAGACGATTGAGAGCGTTCGCGATGCGGTTCGACGAGGTCGCTACGCGTTGGCGGCGCGTCGCGCGAACGCGGCCAAGTTGCGGTCGTGGAAGAAGCCTCAGCTCAAGGCGTTGTTGGACGCGTTGTGGCCCGCGGTTTCACGTGGCGGTCGCAACGCGACGGAGGACCTGCGGATCCATGAAGCGTTCTTGCGGGTGATCGCCGAGCGGCCATCGGCGCCGGTTCGAAAAGGGCGCGTGGCGAACGTGCAGATCGCGCGTTGTGCGGCGGTGTACCGGCAGGGGCACTTTCGAAAGGCGTTGCAGGCGGTCGACGAGGCGCTTGATGCGTTGGGATCGCAGCTCAAGAGCATGCCGCGTGCCCATCAGCGTTTGTTGGTGTTGAAGGCACGCGCGTTGGTCGCGGACCACCGGTTGGGTGCGGGGCTTGAGGTGTATGACGACATCTTGGAGCGTTTCCGCAAAGGCGATGCGCGACTACGTGCAGCGCAGATCGGGGCGGCACGGGAACGCGCTGCGCTGCTCTACGACCTGGAGCAGCACGAGGACGCGCTGAGTGCGCTAGGGGCGTTGGTCCGAAAGCTGTCGCGAAGCAGCGCGCATCGAGCGGAGCTTGCGGCTTGTTTGGCTCTGCGCGCGGATGTGCATCGAGCGTTGGGCGATCGGGTGCGTGCGCGGGAAGACGCGAAGCAAGCTGCTGCGCTGATGTCTCCGAGTGCAACTCGCTGAGCAGGCTTTTCATTTTTCGAAGCGTGCAAAGAGCTTGGTGGTTCGATTTTTTTAACCGGAAGTACGGGAAGGCTGGAAGACGGGAAGGTTTTGGGGTTCCCTCAGTTTCGTTGACACCTATGCGACAAACGCCGCGTGGTTTAGTTCGAACTGCTCTGGGGAGACGTACCCAAGCGTCGAGTGACGTCGTTCCCGGTTGTAAAAGACTTCGATGTACTCGAAGAGCGCACTCCGGACATCCTGCTCGTCTCGCCAAGTGCGACGCGAGATGAGTTCTTGTTTGAGCGTGCTGAAGAACGACTCCGCGACCGCGTTGTCCCAGCAGTTGCCTTTGCGACTCATGCTCAGACGTACTCCCGCTTGAGTGGCCGCAAGTTCGAATGCATAGCTTGTGTACTGCCTGCCTCGATCGGAGTGGTGAACGAGCTCTTCCTCTGGCGCGCGAGAAATCAGCGCCGCATTGAAAGCGCTGAGCACCAGCTCGGTTGTGAGGTCGCTACGCAATGACCAGCCAACGACTTTGCGTGAGAACAGATCCAGGATCACTGCGAGGTACGACCAGCCTTTTGCGGTCTGAATGTACGTGATGTCGCTGACCCATTTTTCGTTCGGTCGTGACGCCGCAAAGTCGCGGTCGAGTATGTTTGCTACAACAGGCCGCGTCTCATCGCGTTCTGTGGTGTTTCGAAAACGCTTTCGCTTCCGCGCTTGGATCCCCAGTGTTTTCATGGCGTTTTCAACGGTGCGTTTGGAGACTCGTATCCCATACGTCTCGCGCAACTCCGCCAACACGCGCGGACTACCGTACGTTTGGTAGCTCGCGAGGAAGATGAGTTGAACAAGTTCTTCGACGCGTCGTCGACGCGTTTCAGTCCGACTCGGCCCTCGATCTCTCCACGCGTAGTACCCGGCACGCGTGACCTGAAGGACGCGACAGAGACGAGCGATTGAGTGGTTTGCCTTCTCTGCGTGAATGAAAGCAAATCTCATTCGCTTTCGCGCGCAAAGAAGGCCGCGGCTTTTTTAGGATGACCTTGTCCTCTTCCGCGGAGTCGAGTTTCCGTTGCAGACGCTTCACCTCACGCCGCAACCGTTGCAACTCCTCCTCGGGCGTCTCTTAACTCGTCGCCGTCCGCTTCTTTTTCGGTTTCTTCCGAGCCATCTCATCACGGTACCAGCTGTAGAGCGTGCCTCGATTCACGCCGAGGCGTTCCGCCAGCACAGCAAACGTGTCGTCGCTTCGCAGGACGAGTTTCACCGCTTCAGCGCGAAACTCAGCCGAGTAACGACTATTCCTTCTCGATCTTCTTGAGCCCATGACACCTCCAAGGCGGTGTCAACGAAAGCGAGGGAGGCCCATTTAGGATCCAGAAATCTTCTCGTCTTCCAGCCTTCCCGCACTTCCGGTTAAAATATCGCCAACCCGGCGGCGCATCTCGCAATTTGCGGCGCTGGCCTATGCCACTCGACTTGCCCTCTCGCTCCCGGCTTCGGGACGTTTTGCGTATAGACTCCTCGCATGATCGGGTTTGGCGAGCTGCTGATCTGCGCGGGCGTTGTGGTGATCATCGTGTTCGCGGGCGCGACGTTCTACATCGTCAGTCGCAAAGCTCAGCTCAGCCCCAGCCGTGACCCCATGCCTCCTGGAGCCGCTCCACCCGTTCCCGCTGCACGCTCGCGCCAAGTCGTGTTCTTCCTTCGCTTTGAAGGCAACGACGACGAAACGTACGTCCGCGATATCGCTCAACGGCACGGGGTGCTTCGCACAGCTCAAGACGCACGCGAAGCCGCGCTCGATCTCGTTCGCGCAGCACCAACCGCAACCCATGTCTTCGTCGGTCCCGCGCGCGAAGCTCCGGGTGGGCCCACTCTTGCACGAACCGGACTGCCGGGCGGGGTCGTGCTTGGCTTTGCGGTCACCAGCACACGCAGCATGGACACGGTCGCCGACGACCAAGATCTCGGAAAGGTCGTGGCCGAGCTGCGCAAGATCGCAGCGTGGACGGATCCGGATTTTGCCGGCGGCCAAGTCGCGCTGGCTCAGACCGCACGCGACGCGCAAGCGCCCGCGTTGACGGCTGTGCGGAAGGAAACCCGCCCGGGTCACCAGATTTGCCGGTACTGCACTCACGCGTTTCCGGCGCACGACACCGAATGCCCCAACTGTGGGGCGCGCGCCGCGCAGTAGCTCTGTAGTCTCCCACTCGAGGGAGGGGCTCAATGGCGAGACGTTTCGCGTGGGTTTTCGCGTTGGTGGTGTGGGGATGCGGGGATGACGACTCGTCGATGACGCGAGACGGAGGCGACGATGCGACCTCCATCTGCATGAGCGACGACATGTGCGCCGATGGTCTCTACTGCAACGGTGAGGAGTCGTGCGATCCGGACAACGCCGCCGCGGGCACAGACGGATGTGTTGCGGGCGACCCGCCCTGCCCAGCCATGGGTTGCGACGAAATCGCCGATGTGTGCGACGAAGGATGTCCCGACGCGGATGCCGACGGTGCCGCCGATTCGGCGTGCGGTGGAACGGATTGCGACGACGACGACCCCAATCGCTATCCCGGAAATACCGAGGTCTGTGATCCTGACAACCGCGACGAGGACTGCGATCCCCGCACGTTTGGTTTCCGTGACGGAGACATGGACGGCGAAGGCGACGCCGCGTGCTGCAATATGGACGGTGGCACGCTCAACTGTGGTGACGACTGCGACGACGCGCGTTCCACGGTCAACACGACGGCACCCGAAGTCTGCGACACCCTGGACAACGATTGCGACTCCGACGTCGATGAGGGTGTCCTCGTTACCTACTACGAAGACATGGACGGAGACATGTTCGGTGATGAGGACGGCGACACGATGTTGGCGTGTGCACGTCCCGATGGGTTTTCAGACACGCCCGGCGACTGCGACGACACAGTCCCCGGCGTCAACCCGGGTGTCACCGAACGTTGCGAAATGACCGCGGATGTCGACGACAACTGCGACGGCACCATCAACGAGGATTGCGCGTGTACCGAGGGAGAAACGCGCCCATGCAGTCTCCCTGGAGCGTGTGCGGCGGGCGTCGAGACATGCGACTCGGGAACCTGGAGCACGACCTGCAGCATCTTGCCCGAGGTCGAGATTTGCGACGGCATCGACAACGACTGCATGGGTGACATCGACGAAGGACTCACGATCGTTTGCTACCGAGACGACGACAACGATACGTACCCCTCTCCCGTTGCTGCCGCGGAGAACCTGTGTCCCGCGAGTGGGCGACCGGAAGTCGGACAGTGCCCCATCGGATTCACGAACCGCGTCCCCGGCGGCACCGAGGATGATTGTGACGAGACGCGTTCGTCGGTGAACCCTGGCGCGTCGGAGATTTGCATCGACGGCGCCGTGATCGACCTGGACGATGATTGCGATGGCAGCATCGACGAAGGTGTGAGCGCTACGTGTTGGGTCGACGCGGACAACGATACGTTTGGTCCTGGTGGCGCAAGCATGAAGCGCTGCACGGTTTCAGGACGTGATGCGGTGGGTGGTTGCCCGTTCACGTTCACGAACCGTGAGCCGGGTACGGTCGGGGATTCGGAGACGGACTGCGACGACAGTCAGTTCAACATCAACCCGGATGCCATGGAGGTGTGCGACGCATCCATGGTCGACGAGGACTGCGATGGAGCGGGCAACCCGCCAAGCATTTGCGACTGCTCGGGTGGTGAAACTCGTGCGTGCTCGGAGGGTGGCTTCTTGGGCGTGTGTGCGGGCGGCATCCAAACGTGCACTGCGGGAACGTGGGGGTCGTGCTCGATTCCACCCGCGGGAACGGAGACCGCGTGCGACGGTCTGGACGAAGACTGCGATGGCGCCACGGACGAGACGTTGTTGACAACCTGCTACACGGATTCGGATCGCGATGACTATGCACCGGCGGGTGCAACGGCCACCCAAGTCTGTGCGTGTCCGATGGGAACCACCGACCGCGAGCCCGTCGGGATGGACGTGGATTGCGACGACGGGGACATCAACGTGAACCCAGGCGAGTCGGAGATTTGCGATCGAATTGACAACGATTGCAGCAGCGGAGGCGGCGTCGATGTTGCCGAAGACGTGGACAACGACGGGTACGCGCGCTCGACGGCGGCGTGCCTTGGCGGCTTCCCCAAGACCGATTGCAACGACGCAGACCGAAACGTATTTCCGGGGCAGACGCGTTACTTCACCGAGCCGCGATGCGATGGCCACAACGCGACGTATCCGTGCGGTGGCACACCACGCTGTTTCCGGTCCTGCATCGTCATCGCGCCGGTACCGGACAGTTACGACTACGACTGCGATGCGGTTGCCACCCCGCAGCCAGCGTTCACAGCGTGCGCGTACGAGAACCCACCGTTCGTCTGTGGCGTCGGCTTCGGTGAGTGCGTGGGGGACAACCCACAAATCAACCATCCCGCAGCGCAGTGTGGAAACTCGGTTCCGTTCTTCAACTGCCTCTGCGACACGTCCGGACCCTCGAACATCTGTTCGCCGTTTTCTGGCAACGAGGAGCTCGGATGCCGGTGATCCCATAAGAACGGTTGCGTGTTGACCGTTCCGTGCTTGGCTTCCGCTTCGGATGCCCAAGCCCACGTTGCACGCTGAGCTTCCCTTCGGACCTCGTCTGAAGGTCCGCGACTGGCGGTTTCGCAACGGGCTTCGTTTGCTCGCGTTGCGCGACACGAGTGCGCCTGTGGTCAGCTACCAAACATGGCTGGGTGTGGGTTCAGGGCACGAGGAGAAGGGCAAGACCGGGCTCGCACACTTCTTTGAACACCTGATGTTCAACGAAACCAAGACCATGCCGCATGGCGAGCTGGATCGACGTTTCGAGGAAGTCGGTGCCGAGAGCAACGCGGCAACGTGGACCGACTGGACCTGCTTCTACGAGAACCTTCCGAGTCGTGAGCTTCCACTCGCGATCACGTTAGAAGCAGACCGCTTGCAGAACTTGGTGCTCAAAGAGCCGCAGATCGAAAGCGAGCGCGAAGTTGTGATGAGCGAACGTCGCGATCGCATCGATGACGACGTCGAAGGTCGCGCGGGCGAGGTGCTGTGGGCCACCGCGCTACGCAACCACCCCTACCGACATCCGACGTTGGGGTGGATGCGCGACATCCGGAACTACACGCCTGACGATTGTCGACGCTTCTACCGAACGTGGTACGCGCCCAACAACGTCACGCTTGCTGTGGCCGGGAAGTTCAAAGAGAGCGATCTCCTCGGAGCAGTGGGTGATGCCTACGGCCGAATGAAGCGTTCGACGGTTCCGACGCGAACCCATCGGTCGACGCGTTCGCGCAAAGAGAAGCGACTCGAGATCCAACTGCCGACGTCGGGCGAAAAGTTGCAGGTCGCGTATCCTGCGCCTCCGTTTTCGGACCCGGATTGGCGTGTCGTGTCGGTCATCGGTCAGATGCTCTTTTCGTCGGCGAGTTCGCGATTGCATCGGGACCTGGTGATGGAGCGTGAACGTGCGAACCAAGTGTGGGGATATCTCCCGCCCTTTGCACTGGATTCGCTCTACGAAGTGGGCGCGGACATGCGGCCAGGAGTGCGTGCGGAGGAAGCGCTTGCTGCGGTCGATAAGGAGATCGAGCGGCTGAGCAAACGTGTGGACGAAGAAGCGCTCGAACGCGCTAAAGCGCGCTTGGAACTCTCGGCGTACTGCTCGATGGAAACCGCAGGCGGCAAAACCGATCTCTTGGGCTTCTACGCAACGTTGGGATTGCCGCCCAACGGCATCTTCGAGCGTATCGAAGCCACGCGTGCGATCACTGCCGAGCGGGTGCGCCATGTGTTGCAACGCGTGTTCGATCCGCGACGACGAACCGTTCTCTTCGTGCGACCGGAGAGCGCGTGAAGCTTTTGGTCGAGCACAGCAACGACCTCCCCTTGGTCGATCTTGCGATCAAGATCCGGGGTGGTGCGTTGGGCGATCCCCAAGGCAAAGAAGGTCTGACGCGCGTGATGGCGCGTTTGCTTCGTCGTGGTACGCGCAAGAGGAGTTCCGAACAGGTCGACGCGGAGATTGCTCGGCTTGGTGCACGCGTAAGCTTCACGATCTCACGTGAGATCGTAGGGGTGCAGGCGTCGGTTCTGGCCCGCAATATCGAACCTCTGGTGGCGTTGCTTGCCGAGCTGCTCTTCGAGCCGGCGTTTCGCAATGCCGATCTCGCGCGTGCAAAGCGTCGCATTCGCGCGAACTTGGTGAGCCTTCAGGACGACGATCACGCGCTTGCTTCGCGACATCTGAGCCGACTTCTGTTCAACGGCCATCTCTACGGACGACCGACTGGGGGTACCCACGCCAGCATGGGAAAGATCCGCCGAAGCGACCTGATCGATCGTCATGCGGAAATGTGGACCAAGGGCAACTTGCTGATCGGCGCGGCAGGAGCGATCGATGACAAGGAACTGAGTCGGCTCGCGCGAACCTACTTTGGCGGTCTTTCGGGTCGTCGTTCGCGCTCGACCAAACTCGGTGCTCCGAAGATGCCCAAGGGCCGACGTCTTCTCATCGTGGACAAGCCTGGTCGCAGTCAAACGCAACTTGGGATCGCGACGCTTGGCGTGAAGCTGCGTGACGCGAACTATTTTCCGCTTCTGGTCGCGGACTCGGCGTTTGGCGGGATGTTCACATCGCGCTTGATGCAAGAGGTTCGTGCCGTTCGCGGGTGGAGTTACTCGGCGTACAGCAGCCTTGGTGCGTCGCGACAACGCGATGCTTGGCGCATGTGGACGCATCCCTCTGTGGACAACGCGCGCGATTGTTTAGCGTTGCAGCTTCAGCTCTTAGAACAGTGGGTCGAGAAGGGGTCGACCGCAGACGAGATCCGACGCGCAAAGCGTTACCTGCGTGGAGCGCGCTGCTTCGATGAAGACACCGCGTACAGGCGACTCGATGTTCGGATGAACGCTCAGCTGTACGGGCTCGGCGATGAGCACCAGGGTGGTTACCGCAAAGCGGTCGGTGGCGTGCGACGAAAGGATGCGCACGAAGCGGTGCAGCGCAGAATCCGAGCGCAGAACCTAGCGATTGTGGCCGTCGGTGACGCGAAGACGCTCAAGCCGCTACTTGGTTCCGTCGATGGAATCCGGGATGTGAGCGTCGTGAAGCACGACGCCAAGCTCTAGCTCGAGCTTTAGTTCTCGATGTCGTCCGGATCGAAGTTGATCCACGAGTTGGGCGTGCGACCAAAGTCGTCGATCTCCATGGTCCGGTTGTTGTTGCCAAGTGGACCCAACGTGACTCGAATGTCGTCACCGTCGGCGCAGGCCGGAAACTCCATGAACATCCCAGGCAGCATGATGTCTGCACACGGATCCGGTGTTCCCCCGGGCAGCATCCCGTTGAGGTCACAACTAATCGTGTCTGGTTCGGGTCGAAACGTGAACGACCATGCCGTTTCACCTTCGTCGAAGGCACCGTTCTCGTTGCTGTCGATGTAGACGTCGATGAAGTGGTCGAACCCTCGGTCGACGATTGCTGGGATGTCCAGTGTGCGTGTGACGTCACCGCGGGGGTTTTGTACGAATCGATAAAGAGCCGTCGCACGACGCTCCTCGACACCGCCGACAACGGGCAAGTCGCCGTACACGCGAACCTCGATTGGTGATCCGCGCGGAACATTACAGAGTGAGACTGAGAGTCGTGCTGGGCGTTGAAGTTCTTCGGCCGGTGCGTCCGGCGGAGGAATGAGTTCCTGAAACACGATGTCGTGTTCAAATACTTCGGGCCCAGTCGTGCAGGCATCTTCAAGAATCCAACTATGGTCTCCGGGAAAGCTGTACCCCTCCATGGAGTCGTCGTCTCCGAAGAAGTTGATCTCAGCTAACTCTCGGTCTGGGGTCGAAAGCGGCGGCACCCCCAGCGGCATCCGCAGGTTCATCGTTGCCGATTCGAGTGGCTCAAAGATCGCGGTCGTCAGCAGTTCGACGTTTGTTGAGGTGCGTTGCGTCAGTGCGATCGTGAACTTGTCGTCGGTGTGCGGTGCGAAATTGCGAAGTCGGAGCTGAAAGTCACAGCTGGAATCCGTTTCGAAACGACCCGTATCACTCAGCACGAAACAACCACTCGACGAAACGAGGGCAAGAATCAGGGCGGCACGCTGAAACATGTCTTTACCTCGCATCAGAAGCCCACCCGCATCTCGGCATTGCATCCGTTGGGTCCGCAACCGAAGGACACGTCTGGCGCAGTGCTCTCGGTGCTCCGCTTCAGAAAGAGCAAGCCGATGCCGACCGCGGTCACGGCGATACCGGTCGCAAGCAGAATATCCGCCGTGAGGATCGCGCGGTCGGCGCTGTCGCGCTTCGACTCTAAATTGAAGGTGAGTGCGCAACGATCATTCGGGCAGTTGTCTTCAATATCAGACACTCGGTTTCGGGCGATGCCGCCTGCGACTGCGCCACCGGCCACGATGCTCAAACCGATTCCACCGACGATGTATCCAATGGGATTCAACCCCTGTTCTGCTCGGCGTGCTCGTTCCCGTGCAAGCTCGGCATCGCGCTCGGCACGAATCCGCTCGCGCTCCAAGCGTTCCTGCTCAGCCTCAAGTCGCTCACGTTCGGCTTGCTCAGCGCGCGCTCTCTCCTGCTCGTCGTTCAACTGAACACGCATCGCGGCAAGTCGTTGCCGCAAGCGGTCGGCGTCTTCCACATCCGGGTCCGCGCCCAAGTAGCGCTCCAACACGCGTACCGAATCATCCAAGCGACCTGCGTCGCGATAGCTCAGGTAGGCGTTGAAGAGCAGCGACGAGCGGTTGGACAACTCGTAGGAACTCTCAAACTCCCGGGCGGCTTCGAGGAAGCGCCCTTCGTTGTACAGCGCCTGTCCGATGCGAAACCGGGATCGCGCTTGTTCATCATCCAAGCCCTCCGTTCGCATCTGACGAGGGTCGTAATCCTCATCGGATTCTGCGGGGGTCTCCGCAGGTGCCTCATCATCCGGCGCTGGCGCGGGTGCGCCTTCGGCTTGGGCTTGGGTTATGGAAGCCCATGAAAAGGCGGCGAGAAGGACCACAAATGGGGCGCGCATCTCGGACATAATACGCAGCCGATCGCGAGGGTCCACTTTCACCCCCTCCCAATTAAGTCGGAACTAAGAGGGGTATGAAGCGTGAGTCCTCTCGGTTACCGGTCGGCGGACCACGTACCGGAGAAGTCGCCGCCGAGCATCGTGCCTTCCCAGACACCGGGATCGAGGTTGTTGCCGTCGATGATAATGGCGTGTCCCTTGAGCTTCACGAGGTCGAGCTCGAGGAGGGCGTCGTTGATCGCATCGACCAGATCGTCGGCGTAGCTGTCCAACGTGGAGTCACACCAGGCGTACGCGAGTGAGCCTGCACCACTGTAGATGTCTTCAGCCAAGTTGCGTGCTGCGTTGCAGAACGAGCCACGGAGACCCGCAAGCATGGCATCGACGTCGCGGTAGCGGCCATCGGTCGACTCGTAAACGATCGCGTTGAGCGCCCAAGCGATGATCGCGCCAATGCCGACCTCGACGTCGTGACGCTCGATGTTGAGCGTGCCGCAGACTGCCTGCGCGTCGTACGCCGAGGGCGTGTAGCTCCAGCCTGCGATCATGGCGGGGTCACCCACCACCATCTCGCCGCGGTACATGAACGCGACCTGAACCCATTCGTTTTGGCCGCGGTATCCATCACGGTCCATCGTGGGCGTCAGTTCCATGCGCTCTTCGACGAGCCAGGTCGACATGATGTCGTTGAAGTCCGCGATTCCGCCCATGGCTTCCAGCACGTAGGGCGGCAGGTTGCGCTCCGCCCAGTTGCGGATCGCGTCGCCGATCAGGTCTTCGATGAAGCCGGGCAGACCCAAGTCGGGATCGTCGCTATCGCCGGCCAAGAAACGGAAGGGACCCGCAACGAGATCGAGGAATCCGGCAAGCCAACCGGGGAGAGCCTCGCGGAAGTTGTACGTGGAGTTGACGTTCCAGATCGGCGCCGTCGTGGTGCTCAGATCAGGGTGAACAACGTCACATGCTGCTTCAGGAACGCACATGCCGCGGTCGCAAAGCATCCCCATCGGACACTCGTCATCGCCGACACACTCACCACCGGGAATACACTCGCCGGTGTCGGAGCAGATCGTTCCAACCGGGCAGTCGGCGTCGCCGGTGCACACGCAGCGACCGTCCATCGCGCACATCAAACCATCGGGGCACTCTTCGCCATCGGTGCAGGTTCGCGGAATCCGCGGGTCCCAGGTGCAACGTCCACCGATGCAGAGCAGGTTGGGGTCTCCACAGTCGGAGTCGAACTCGCAGAACGCGCCTTCGTCGTCGGGCTGGATGCAGACGCCGTCACGACACATACCCGGAGCAGGACAGGGTCCACAGTCTTCGGGTCCAACGTCGGGCGGGATGCAGATGCGGATCGTTCCGCGGGTCTCACAGGTGTAGTCCGTGGGGCAGTCCGCTGCGGTGTCGCACTCCATGCGCTCGCCACCGATGGGCGGGAGGCAAATGAAGTCCTCGCAGATCAACGTGCCTGGGCAATCGCGGTCGTCGAGGCACTCTCGATCCGGGTCCATTCCGCCAGGTCCCAGTGTGTTGGCCGAACAAGCCAACGCGAACACACATGCACAGACCGCACTAAAACGCATCATCGTCGCCACCCAGTTCAAGACAGATCCCAGACACACACGGTGAGGTGGAGTTCAAGTTCCACGCCAACAGCCACACGGGATTTTCACAGTATAATCGATTCTCCGACAGCGGGTGTGGGGACGTACGACCACGGATCAAGTGTAAGGTGGGCCGAGAATGGGGTTCACCGTCCTCGTTTCTCGTATACCCATGGTTGTGCGGTTCTTACTGATCTTGGGACTTTTGGGTTGTGGTTCGGACGCTGCCGAAGAGGCGCTCCATCACGCTGCGGAGCAGACTCGAGAAGCGGAAGCTGAAGCCGAAGCCGAGTCGGAACCCGAGGCCGAGCAGATCCCAGAACTCACCAAGGCGGAGCAGGCAGCGGTGGTCCTCGAAGACACGGTTGGACAAGCGCTTGCCGCTGCACATGCCGCGGAGGTTGGTGCGTCGACATGCGATGCCGCCTACGAGAGCACCGCAGAACTCGTTCGAGTCGTTCGGGAGCGCTTTCCCGAAGATGCGCGGGAGATGCCGCCTCGGGAACTCTTTGTGGATGCCTGCCAGAGACTCCCAGATGAGGCTCAGCGGTGTTTGATGGCGCGGTATGCGGTGGAGCATCAAGCCGAGTGTGCGGAGGCTCAAGCGGCGCTGCCGCGGGCCGATCGGGAGCGGATCGAGCGGCTCTTGCGCGGCGAATAGGCGGATGTGACTCTCCTCGGATGGAGCCGCGCCGCCGATGACCGCTCTCAGAGCGCAGTCTCTCGGTAGCTATCGGCTGCTTCGCAAGCTCGGCACGGGCGGAATGGCTGAGGTGTTCCTCGCGGCTCAGCGGATGAGTGGCGGGCTCACGCGCCCGGTTGTGATCAAAGCGATCCTTCCGCACCTCGCCGAGGACGAGAAGTTCAACCTGATGTTCATGCGGGAGGCGCGGGTGGCCGCGATGCTCACGCATCCCAACATCGTGCAGATTCACGATGTCACGACGCTCGATGACCGACCCTGCATCGTCATGGAGTTTCTCAAGGGGCGTGATTTGTGGACGGTGTTGCACGCGCTTCCCTCGGCGAAGAAAACCGTTTCGCCCCAAGCCGCCGCTGCGGTGATCGCCCAAGCGGCGTCCGCGCTCGACTACGCACACCGTTTACGCGATCGCAGCGGCCAACCCGTGGACCTCGTGCATCGCGATATCTCGCCGCACAACTTGTTCCTGACGCGGGAAGGGCACCTCAAGGTTCTCGACTTTGGAATTGCCAAGAGCGCGTACCAGCAGCACCGCACCGAAAGCGGAGTGATCAAAGGCAAGCTGCCCTACATGGCGCCCGAACAGGCGCGCGGCAAAGACGTCGATGGACGTGCCGATCAGTTTTCGTTGGGCGTGGTGCTTTGGGAGCTGCTGACCGGCAGGCGTTTGTTCGCGCGTGACGATGCGCTGCAGACCATGACCGCGATGTTCCACGATCCCACGCCCAAGCCCTCGCAGGTCACGCCGATCCCCGAAGCGTTGGAACGCATCGTCATGCGAACGCTACGCCGCAGTCCTACTGATCGCTTCGACAGCTGCGAGAGTTTGGCGCACGCGTTGCGAAGTTGGTTGTCATCGGAAAACGCCGCGGCGGAATCGAAGTTGGTTCGGCGCCTGCTTGCCGATGCGGTTCCCGTGAAGGCCGATGCCGCGTTTTACGCGCCGGACCAACCGCAAGAGCAGGATGTTCCGTCGGATGAACTGCGGGTTGTGGGGGTGGATTTCACGCCGTCTGGAGCCGAAGTGGATCCGGATGGCTTTGCCCCGCCTCCGCCTCCTCCGGAACACACGCCGACTCCGAGCATGACGCGCGCCGCAGTTCAGAAGCGCAAGACGCAGCTGATGTTTGCGGGTGGGGGCGTGGCGCTTTTGCTGGTTGCGTTTGGAATTACGGCATGGGCGCTGAGCGATGGTGAAGAACCCGCGCCCTTGCCACCCACGGCTTCAGCCGCAGCCACTCCCGAGGACGTGACGGTGACCTTCACGGGTGTCCCGTCGAGCGTCGTGCTGGAAGTGGATGGACGCCGGCTGACTTCCGACAACCGCTTACGCGTCGCTGCGAGCGATGATGTGCACCATGTTCGTGCGCTGATCGATGGGCGCGAGGTCTGGCGCTACGACGCGATTTTCAGGGAAGACATGCAGGTTCCAGTGCCCTCGCTGGCAGTGCCCTCCGCCAGCATGGAACCCGCGCAGGTGGCGCCTGACGTCGAGGAAGAAGAAGAAGAAGAAGAAGAAGAGATCGACTTTGACGAGGTGGTCGAGGATCCCGATGCGCAGAACGACTCGCCCCGGATGAGGCGACGTGGTGGCTCGAGGATGTTCATCACCATCCGTCCGCGCATGACCTCGCAAATGACCTCGCAGATGGTGATTCGTCGCCCGCCACCCCGCATGACTCCAAGAATGACCCCGCGGATGAACTCGATGCTGGGGATGCAACTCGACCTCGGCTATCCGTAGGTTTGGGAAGACTCCTGCGCGCCTGTTGTGGTTCTTCAGCTGGTTGGGAAGAGGAAGAGGAAAAGGAAAGGGCGATTGGGCGGTTAGGGCGCGTTGCACACACTGATCAGTCGCGGATCGGTGCACTCGGGCAAGGGCTCCAATCCGTGCGGCGTCAGACAACGGGTTCCAACCTCGGATGCCTGGCACTCGCCGGCAACGCAGGTCTCACCAGGGTCACACACCCGATCGGCACACGCTGCATCGAGCCGCAGCGTCACATCGATGATCTCCCCATCCACAAAGGGCACCCGCAACGACTGCGACACGGTCGCCGTTCGTCCTGCCACCGGTGCTTCCGCTTCGATCTCGAAGATCAGTGACTGCGCATTGCGCTGCACAAAGCCCTGACTGGCTGTTTCGCCCGTGTTCGCCAAGCTCAGTCGTGCGTCACCGCAACCGTGCACAACTTCGCCTTCTTCGTCGCGCACGCAAATCCGTACAACGGTGGTGTCGGACACCAACGCGGGATCGATCGAGTAGCAGGCAAAGATCTCGGTGACCGAACCCGAGCCACAACTCGCCACAAGCAAGGTCAGCGCGCACCACCTCATGGCGACTCCAACGCGCGCACGGTTCCAAGCGAACCATCCAAAGGCTGCGGGCTCGAGGGAAGCGTGATGATCAGCGTGGTCACGATCGCGATCAGTGCCGCACCACCCACGCCCGTCCAGAACCACCACTTGTTAATGATCGGATCGCGGGGTTCGAGGTCAGCTTGAACATCCAGGCGCTCTTCGTCGCGAAGCGTCACAGTTTGATCGAAGTCGCGGTAGCCATCCGCTTCGACCATCACGTCGTGTTCACCCGCCAAGAAGGTTCGCTCGACCGGAACCTGTCCGATGCGACGATCGTCGACGTAGACCACCGCGCCTGGGACGTTCGAATCGATCACTAACGTGCCCTCTTCGGGTTCGCGCTCCATCTCGATTCGCAGCGTGGCGTTTTGACCTGCGCGCAACGTCATCGAGCGTTCGGTGGGCAAGTAGCCTTCACGAACCGCGCGAAAGCGTTGTCGGCCCTCCCCGACGTACACAGCGCCCGCAAAAGGCGACGTGCCCAAGAGTCGATCGCCGATGAACACTTCTGTGCGCGCGACGTTCACGATGATCCGGACAGCCGCGAGTTTGGCTTCGAGTTCTTGCATCGCCGCTTCCACCGCTTCGCGACGCGGGTTGTCCACGGACTCTTCACTTTCGAGATACTCGTGAAACGCTGCGATCGCTTCGGCGGGTCGATCCAAGTAACGCAAGCACTGCGCAATGTTGAAGAGCACGACCGGGACAGGCGCAAGGCCATACGACGTGCGAAACGCTTCGAGCGCGCCTTCGTAGTCTTCGCTTTGGTAGAGCTGTGCTCCGCGCATGAACTCGTCGCGTGCATCTTGCGCCAGCACGGAGCTGTGCATCGAGAGCACTGCGCTCAAGAGCGCTACGCAGAAGCCAAACCGCATCCCAAGTGGAAAGCTACCCTTCGGTATCTGGCGTGAGCAACATCGTCACAAGTTGCTCCTGTCCAGGAAGGTCGCTCTCGTCGTTTTCTTCGACGGGAGTCCAGCTCTGATCGATTCCCAATCGATAGCTGCCCACGAAACGATGCGGTGGCTGAGCGCCCCATTCCTCGGGCGACACCATCGACCAATAGAGGTCGTCATCGGCCTTGGCGTAGAGGTGATAGACCTGCCCGGGGCGCCTTGGAAACGCACACTTCGCGCGGTGCAGATCGAGATCGCGCTTGGCGTCCTCCATCACTTCGCGAGCGCGCTCTTGGAGCGCCCGAATTTGCTCCGCGATCACGCGCAACTTCGAGTGCGCGGCGGTGCCGATCATGGCGTCGGCGTGTTGAATCTCGGCGGCAACGTCAACTAACGAAATCGATGGCGCCAATGTGCTCAACCCGTAGGGCGAAGCGTGGCCGGGCCCGCGGTGCCGATCGTCGTGGTCGTCGCTCACACCGAGGTGGTAGTGCCAGTCGACTCGTCGCGCCAGCGGGCGTAGCATCCGCGCCACATGAAGATTGATCACCTGTTCGCCGCACGCGCGACCAAGACGACCATTCCCGTCCACGCTATGCAGCCGGCCAGCGCGAAGAAGTGGCTGGCCAAGCAAAGCGCAGCCACCCGAGCTTGGGCGGATTCGAACGACTTCAAGGCGTACCCAGGACGCAGTCTTCTCGTTCCAGGCAGCAACGGAAAGCTCGCCAGCGTTTTGTTTGTGCTCGACCGCGAACGAACCAGCCCGTTGCTTGCTGCACGTCTTCCCGGTCGACTGCCCAAGGGTCGTTACGAGATCAAAGGTGTGAAGAAGGGCTCGCTTGCCGATGCGCTTGCATTGGGTTGGGCGCTCGCAGAGTACCGGTACACCAAGTACAAGAAATCTGGACGCCCCGACCGCCGTTTGGTTTGGCCCAAGGCTGCCAATAAGGCGCGCGTGACTCGCTTGGCCGAAGCGACGTTTTTGATCCGCAACATGATCACCACGCCGGCCAACGACATGGGTCCCGCGCAGATCGAATCCACGATGAAGCGCATCGCCAAGAAGCACCAAGCGCGCGTGACGGTCGTGCGTGGTGACGCGTTGCTGCAAAAGAACTGGCCGGCGGTTCACGCGGTGGGGCGTGCCGCATCGGAAGCACCTCGGCTTATCGATCTGAAGTGGGGCCGCGCCAAGGATCCGAAAGTCACTTTGGTCGGTAAGGGCGTTTGCTTCGATAGCGGCGGGCTCGATCTCAAACCGGCGTCGGGCATGTTGCTGATGAAGAAGGACATGGGTGGCTCCGCCCACGTGATCGGACTGGCGCATGCACTCATGGCGGCGAAGTTGCCAATCCGACTGCGCGTCCTGGTGCCGGCTGTCGAAAACTCGGTGTCGGGCAACGCGTTTCGGCCTCTTGATGTGCTGCAGTCGCGCAAGGGACTGACCATCGAAGTGGGCAACACCGATGCCGAAGGACGTTTGATCATGTGCGACGCGTTGCATGAGGCATGTCGCGAACAGCCCGACATGTTGATCGACTTTGCGACGCTGACCGGTGCCGCACGCGTCGCCCTGGGTACCGAGTTGCCTGCGCTCTTTTCCAACGATGACGCGTTGGCCGACGACATTCTTGCCGCTGGACATCGCGAGCACGACGAAGCATGGCGGATGCCCTTGCACGATCCCTACGACCGCTACCTCGATAGTCGCGTGGCCGACGTCAGCAATACATCGAGCACGCGTTACGGTGGCGCGATCACAGCAGCGCTCTTCCTGCGGCGCTTTGTCGACTCGGACGTGCCTTGGGCGCACATCGATTTGATGGCGTACAACAACTCGGAGCGAACCGGTCGACCCAAGGGTGGTGAAGCGATGGCCCTTCGCGCGGTCTACTCCATGATCGAAAAGCGCTACGGATGATTTCCGCGCTTCGGCTCACGCAGCTCGGACGGGTTGCGGAACTGGCAGTGTCGACCGACCAGACCTGGCTTGCGGTATCGGTGGCCCGCCTCGATTCGAAGGATGCGGCGTACGTACATGACCTGTGGCGGGTTCCGCTCAATGGCGATGAACCCACTCCGATCACCTCGGGTCCCTTCAACGATCGTCGTCCGCGTTTTGATGGTGAGCGGCTGTACTTCCTAAGCAATCGGCCGGCGGAAGGCGGCGAACCGGAGAAGTGCAGCCAGGTGTGGATGTTCGGCGCGCATTGCGGCGATCCTGCGCGTGTCACCGACGAACCTCTCGGCGTGAGTTCGTTCGAAGTGGCGGCGGGCACACTCGCGATGATCAGTCCTGTTCGTTTGGGGGTTGCGCATGCCGAACAGCGCGAGCTGGACGAGAAGCGCAGCAAACACGGACCTTCGGCGCTGCACTACACGCGTATTCCCGTGCGCTTTTGGGATCACTGGGAGCCTGAGTCAGCGCCGCACCTGGTTGTGGTTCGCGATGGCGTGCGCCGAGATCTGACGCCTGACTACGACGCGGAGCTTCGCCCGGAGAGCGATCTAAAGATGGATGCATCCGGTCAACGTGTCCTGGTTACGGGACACGATATTCATCCCGACGATCGGATTCGAAGTTCGTGGCTGCAGGTGTTCGATACCGAGAGTGGCTTGCTGGAAGAGTTCGGGCGCTCAGAACGAGCCTGGTACGGCGCTGCGCTTTTCTTTGAAGGCGGGATTGTCGCGACGCGATCGGAGCGAAGCCAAGCGCACGTGCATACGCACGAGCTGGTGGTGTTTGGTGACGATGGCATGCGCGTGGTCGCGACCGATTGGGATCGCCGTCCGATTCCCAATGCGATGGTGGATGCGACGCGTTGCCTCGTGACGTTTGATGAACACGGCGAAGTGCGCGCGGCCACTGTGGACCTGAGGACGGGCAAGCGTGAGGAACACGCACTAGACGGTTCGCACGCCAGCTTGCGAGCTCTCGATGATGGTGGGTTTGTCGGCATTGGTCACTCGCTGGCACAACCGCCGCGCGTGTACGTCGTGAGCTCGGATGAGAAGCCCAGCGACTTCGGAAGATGCTGGCTTCCGGAACTGAGTCGGATGAGTTCCGCAGAGCAAACCACGTTGGTGGAAGAACGCTTTGGCGTGGAGTCGACCGACGGAGTCACGATCGACACGCGTTTGATCAAGCCGCGTGGTGAGGGCCCCTTTCCAACAGTGTTGTGGATCCACGGTGGACCGATCAGCCATTTTGGAAACCAGTGGCATTGGCGGTGGAACCCGTTGGTGTTGTTGCGTGCGGGCTATGCGATCGCGTTGCCCAATGCACGAGGATCAACCGGATACGGCGACAAGTTCATCGACGGGATCTGGGGCAACGTGTGGGGCGAGCAGTGCTACGCGGATCTGATGGCGGTTACCGATGTCTTGGAGCAACGCGATGATGTCGGTGCGTTGGCGGCCATGGGCGGTTCGTTTGGCGGCTACATGGTCAACTGGATCGGCGGGATGACCGATCGTTTTGCTGCGTTGGTGAGCCATGCAGGGTTGTTTGACCTGCGTGCGTTTTACGGGGCGACCGATGCGGGGCCGTACTTTGGACTGCACAACGCGTCGACCCCGTGGTCGGGCGACATCGATAAGTATTCGCCGCATGTGAACGTGTCGAAGTGGAAGACCCCAACGTTGGTTCTCCATGGGGAGAAGGATTATCGAGTCCCGATCGGAGAGGCGTTAGCGTTGTTCGAGGCGTTGCAGGCGCACGATGTGGACAGCGAGTTGATCGTGTACCCGGATGAGAATCATTGGATCCTGAAGCCGAGGAATATTCGGCATTGGTATGGGGCGGTGATTGATTTTCTGGACCGAAAGATGCGGTAGCGGTTGGCTTGGTCGGCTGGGCTATTCGTTTTTTTTTTTTCGAAGATTCGAAGAGGGAAGGCGAAAGGGCGCAGTGATTTTTAGTGGGAGACGTGAGGCTCGGAGACTGGAGAGAATTGCCTTTCATTAGGTCACTCGTTCGCTACTGGTTCGCCCGCCCGTTCCTATTCCTCTTCCCGCGTGGCCGTTCGAGGTTCGCAGGCGTTAGAGGCAGCCCCGCGAAGCGGAACTCATTCGCACTCAAGCTGTGCAATGCGTGATGCGCATTGAGCAATGATGGCCGGGTAACCTCGCGACTCCCCGCAGAGAAAAATCTCCAGTCTCCGAGCCTCGCGTCTCCCACTAAAATTCAGGTCCGAGCTTCCCGGCTTTCAAGCTTCAAATCTTCCGGATCCGCGAAGCGGAATGCTGCCCACCCTGAAGAATGCCGACCGGAACCACCTGCCAGGGACGATCCCCGCCAAAGACGCTATTAACCCCTCGGGATGCTCCGAACTGCTTTTCTTCTCCTCTTCGCGCTCGCTTGCGCGGCCCCTGAACGCGACGCCCCTGCAAGCGTCGACTTTCCGATCGTCGACGGTTCACCCGCGCCCGATGAAGAAGCAGTCGTCCTCGTCAAAGTCGTCGGCGGTGTGCTGCGCTGCAGCGGCACGTTCATCTCACCCTCGGTTGTACTGACCGCCAAACACTGCGTTCAACTCGCAGGCAACGACGAGAAGTATCCAGAATCGATCGTCAGTATCGGCATCGGTCCCGACTTCAGCGACACAGTTGACTATCGCGCTCGTCGCATCGACACCACACCCGGCGTGTACCTCTCCAACGGGCTGCTCACAGGGTTGATCGGTGAAGACGTTGCCACGGTCACGATCTTTCCCGACCGCGACGGTAACTTCCCGGACGTCACCCCCATCGACGTGCACCGCGGTGTCGCCAGCGAACTCGTCGGTGAAGAAGTCACGTTCATCGGATACGGCAACACACCCGCCGGAACGAGCGGAACGAAACTCGTCACCACAGGCACGGTCTCGCGCGTCGACGACGGGGTTCTCTACAGTGCGATGAACATCTGCCAAGGCGACTCGGGCGGTCCGATGATCCTCGAAGGCACGCCACGTGAGATCGTCGGTGTCGCCAGCTTTGGCCAAGGCACGATCGGTGGGGGCGGCGCGTGTCCCAGCGTCAACGACGGTCACAACCGAGTCGATATCTTCCTCGGCATGATCGACGCCGCTCTCTACGAAGCGGGTGACTGCCCCATCATGGAGGACGAAGTCTGCGACAGTCTCGACAACGACTGCGACGGAACCATTGACGAAGGGTGTCTCGGTCTCGGCGAAGCGTGTAGCAGCGACGACGAGTGTGCATTTGCCGATCTTCCCGAGCGCTTCGGTGTTGGCGTGGAATCCCCTCGTTCCGACAACCCCGTCGTTTGTGGCGACACCCCCGCAGGTCGCGTGTGCACGCGTCGCTGCGATCCTCTCCGTCCGCGTGAAAGCTGCGGCTCGATTCCTGATCCCTTCCGACCCGGAGATTCGATTGCGGTCGAGGGTGCGTACTGCCTCAACACGACCGGTTGTGATGGACAGTGCGTGGCGGGTGAACCGGGCGAGCTTGCGTTGGGTGAAGCGTGCACGGCAGACACGGACTGTGCGTCGTTGGCGTGTTTGGATCCCGGAGACGGCACGCAACGCTGCTTATACCGTTGTCAGGGTGGCGCAGGCGTGTGCCCGACAACGGAAGTGTGCGCAGCCGGCGAGGGGTCGTGTGGAGGTTGCGTCGATCCTTCGATTGTCGGCGGCAGGCGCGGACTTGGCGAACCCTGCGCGACGGACGAAGAGTGCAACTCGGGGATCTGTTTTACCGACGGCGAACTGCAGTACTGCAGCGTGGCATGTGAAGGCTTTGGTTCGTGTATCGACGGCTTCCACTGCCGGGGCGACCGCTGTGCACGCGGCAACCCTGGCCAAACGGGCGACCCGTGTCTGACCAGCGACGACTGCCAAGGCACGCGCGAGTGTCTCGACGGACGATGTGCGCGACCGTGCACCGACTCGTGCGACGACGGGCTCACGTGCACGGACATGTTCTGCCGTACGGACCTGGCTCCTTTGGGCGAAGCGTGTACGGCAGATGCGGACTGTCACGAGGGCATGTGTCGCGAGGTGGGTGACGCGCAGATCTGTACGCGTCCATGTGGTGCGGCAGGCGCGTGCTCCACTCCCTACGTGTGTGTGGATTCGAGCGGTGAGCTTCTCTGCGGAACCGAACAAGAGGGAAGCACCGGAGGCTCGTCCGGTGGTGGCTGTTCCGCGGGTGGCGCACCAAGCAGCGGCGCACTCTGCCTGTTGATGCTTTTGGCGATCCGTCGCCGCGACTAACACTCTGCGCCGCGAGTGTTGGAAACGGGCTTCTATTTTAACCGGAAGCACGGGAAGGCTGGAAGGCGGGAAGGTTTTGGATACCGAACCTTCCCGCCTTCCAGCCTTCTCGTACTTCCGGTAAAAAATGTTGGCCTCAGACCAACCGAATAGTTCCTCGCTTCCGGCTAAGAACATAAGTCGCCATGCCCACCCACCGAAGATGAGTACGCCAACGTCTTCCGGTTTCGTCGAATGAACGCCAACGCACGCACTCGATACGGACCCACGGTGCTGCTCGTCACGTTGTGGGCGTGCGCGGTCATCTTGCGTTTCGAAAGCGCGGTCTCCGGCGACACGTGGTTCTGCCTCTTCTTCGGCCGCGACATCCTCGAGCACGGCCTACCCCACACCAACAACGTCACCGTCGTCGCCGCAGGCACTTGGTGGATCGACGCTCAATGGCTTTCGCACATTAGCTGGAACCGCATCTTCTCCTTCGGTGGTTTTGAAGTGTGCATGGTGCTCGAAGGCTTTCTCGAAGGTCTGGGCTTAGCGATCGCCGCACTCGCCGCCCGAAAAACTGGCGCCAGCTCGATGCGCGTCGCCATGGGCGTGCTCTTTGGCCTTTGTCTTTTGCCGACCTACTCGGTGATGCGCGCGCAAACGTTCATTTGGCCCTTGCTGGGATGCACGTTCTGGTTGGTGGTCGATGAGCTTTCGACCTCACAACCCAACCAAGCGCGCAACCGTCGGCTTTGGTTGGGTGTGCCGATGTTGGTGCTGTGGACCAACCTGCACGGCTCGGCGATCTTGGGTGCAGGATTGCTCGGACTCTCGGCGCTGATCACCCTGGTTCGTCGTCGGCGTGAGCGAACCATTGCGGTGGAGCGAGTTGCGATGGGGCTTTCGTTTATGGCTGCCACGTTGGTGTCGCCGTACTGGTTGCCTCCGTACTGGTTGAAGATGACCACAGACGCGGGGCCGTTCATCGAATGGCTGATGCCCACCTTTGCAACTGAACCGGTTCACGTGTCGATGGTGTGTGTCTTGGGCCTCGGCCTGCTGGCAACGTTCAAGAAACTCAAGTTTGAGTACGCGCTCTACCTCGCGGTGGTCGCGGGCATCAGCATGCTCGGAATGCGCTACGGCTTGATCCTGGGCTTTGGTCTGGTCGTGTTTGGCCCATCGATGTTGGATCTGCTTTTGGCGCCGCGGGAGAGCGAAGTTCGCTCGAGCCGACACGTGGCCGCGTTGGCGATGGCGGTGTGGCTCGTCTCGGTGGTGATCGCACTCAACCGAGTCCCTGCCGCGATCGCGGAGGAGTGGCCACGTGAGGCGCTCGAGCTGCCCTACGCTGAAGGCAACATCTTGGCAGATGAACAACGCGGCGACTGGCTGCTCTTCTATCGGCCGGATTTGCGTAACCGCGTGCTCTTCGATGCCCGCTCGGAAGTCGCTTCGTATGACGATTGGGTGCGCTTTATTCGCATCGAGGCGGGAGACATCGAGCTCATCGACGAATTTCCGGATGTTCAGCACGTGATGTTGCTGGATGAGAACCAGCCGCGTGCGCTCTTGGAGAGTCCCAGGTGGGAGGAGCGGTACCGCAACGCACACATCGCGGTCTGGCAGCGCAAGAGGTAAGATCAGCGCATGCGACTTGTGGTCTTGCTTGCGTGTCTTGCTGTGGCGTGCGGTGGAACGGATGAAGAAGAACAACCGCGGGTGCTCACCGCGGTCGAAACCGGGGACATCTTCACGTGTGCGATCCAAACGGTGGGCGCGAGCGCTCCTGATGCAGGAGCCACCGATGCCGGAACCGATGCAGGCACGGATGCAGGCACGGACGACGCAGGGATGGACGACTCCGGCGTCGACATGGATGCAGGAATGCCCGACAGCGGAATGCCCGACGTTGGAATGCCCGACGTTGGAATGCCCGACGCAGGTGCACCGGACGCGGGCGGACCGGATGCAGGCGGAGTCGACGACGGTGAACTCGATCCGGTGATTCGACCCACGTGTTGGATTGTCGAAGGTGTGCCGCAGCCGCTCAATCTTGGCCGAACTCTTCGAGGTCGCGTGTTCTTGGGCGATCCACTCTGCAACCTGGCTGATGGTCAGCTCTTTTGTTTGGGCAACAACGAAAACGGGCAGGTGGGCAACGGAACCGAAGATGCGGTGGTCGATCTGACGCAAATCATCACGCCGCGGCGACTGACCGATTTGGCGGTGAGCCGTTTTGGTGGTGGACGCGCATTCACCTGTGGGCTCGGGGAAGACGGCAGTGTGTACTGCTGGGGCTACGGAGAAGATGGCCAGCTTGGTGTCGGTTCGTTGATGAACCAGAGCTCTCCGGTATTCGTCGGTGGCGTGACGGGCGCGTACTTGCTCACCACGGGTTCGGCGCACACGTGTGTGGCCACCGCCAACGAAGAAACGGGAAGCAAAGCGATCCGTTGCTGGGGCGTTGGAAGCGAAGGCCAGCTCGGCGATGGCACCAACAACAACAGCTCCACTCCCGTCACCGCGAACCTCTCGCGCCCCGATGGTGAACCGAGTCTTGAAGATCCGATTCAGCTCGTGGCTGGTGGTTTTCACACATGTGCGCTCGATCTCGACGGCGAGGTCTGGTGCTGGGGTCGCGGCGACCTCGGACAGATCGGAAACGGCGGCACAGTGGGACAGCTGCGTCCAACCCGAGTCTCGTTCGCTTCGCTGGTGGAAGAGGGTGAGCCTGAACCCACAGCCACGCAGATCTCTTCAGGCGGTTTTCACAACTGCGCGTTGCTCACCGGTGGCCAGGTCGCCTGTTGGGGCGGGAACGAGTTCTTCCAGGCCGGCGTTGCAGCAGGCCTGATGGTCCTGTCTCCGCGAAGCGTGATCGACAGCGGAGCGAGCTTTGTGGTCGCGGGTCGCAGCCATTCTTGTGCGATCGTGGACAACGCCGTGCAGTGCTGGGGACAAGGAATCTACCTCGGCGGCGCAGGTGGGGGCGTCGATACCGCCCGACCCGTGACCGTAAGATTCTGAAATCAAAGGATTATTTGAGTCGTGGGGCCATCCGTTCCCAGTGGGGACAAGGTCGCCCGCCCAAGATCCTTCGTGAATTTCCACGATCGACGGAATTTTACACCCCACCGGGGCAGATACGCCCACCACAGTCAGATCACTCAATCGAGGTAATTTCAGGATTTGCCCAATGATTCTGACCGCTTGAAAAGAAAAAAGCAGTGGGGCTGGATCATGGCACCTGCATTGCAGTATGAGTGGGCAACGACAACAACACTTCAGTCACACTGTCCGGTTACAATATGGCTTGACAAGCCCTGCACGTACCCCGTACAACAAGTGAGCCTGGGTGTTAGGCATTGAACGTCCGGCATAGCTCGGTACCAAAGGAGAGGGTTGAACCCATGATCGATCTCGAGAACAAGGCGCTTCTTCAAGACGAAGAGGGACTTTCGACGGTTGAGTACGTCATCATCCTGATTTTGATTGCGATTATCGCGATCGTTGCATGGCAGAACTTCGGTAACGCCGTGACCGGTAAGGCGGACCAGTCGACCGCCGCCATCAACGGCCTGCCCTGACCTAGCCTGGCCCCGCCTGGGGTGGGATGCCTCAGCTCCGGCCGGATCTTGTCGGTCTCGCGATTGCCACGAGCATTTGTCTCGTTGCTGCAATCACGGACTACCGGACGGGCAAGATTCGAAACTGGCTGACCTTCCCACCCTTGATTGCGGCGCCAATCGCCCACGGTTTGTTGGGCGGCGTAGAAGCGGCACTCGCCTCAATACTCGGCATCGTCGGGTGTGGGCTGGTGCCGTTTCTGCTATTTAAGGCTCGAATTCCGACACCCGGCCAAGAACTGCGAGCCGGAGGAGGCGGAGACGTCAAGCTCCTCGCAGCCGTCGGTGGAATCGTGGGTCTGAAGATCGGTCTCGAAGTCGGAATCGCCACGCTCTTTGCCGTGGGGATCTTTGGGATCGGCAAACTCGCGATCGAGGGGAAGCTGCTTCAAACCTTCAAGAATGTTGGAATCATCCTGACCAACCCGTTTCTCCCGAAGGCCCGAAAGCGCAAGATCAAACGCGAAAGTCTCTCGCGGATTCGGATTGGGCCTGCATTTCTGGTCGGGTGTATCGCGGTGATTGTTCACCGACACGTCATCCCCTTGGTGTAGGCCGACACTCCAAATCCAGGTCATTTTCAGCGGACATCGACAAACCTGTTGATGAACTGAGCCCCCGGGTGCGGTATGGTCAGCGTCCGCACCCTGCTTGTGCTTGGGCCTGAAGGATGAACCGGACAGCACTCCTAGCTGCAACGATCGTCGTGATCGCGGGAATCGCTCTCTTTGTGCTCTACACAAAGCGATTCTCCGTGGAAGCGGCCGGTGGTGATCGCATCGACGTTCTGCGTGCGACGGCAGACATCGAGGTCGGCGAACCGATCACGATCGAGGAGCTGGGCACAACCTCGCTTCCTCAGGCGCACATTGAAGACCGCCACATTCTGTCCACCGATCGCGAGCGCATTCTCGGTGTTCGCGTCCTGAACCGAATCAACTCGGACGAGTCTCTGTTCTGGACCGATCTGAGCACCAACGCAGGCTCACGTCGCGATCTGAGTGCGCTTCTTCGTCAAGGCATGCGCGCGATGACGATCCGCGTGTCCGATGCCGCGTCGTTTGGTGGCTTGCTTCGTCCGGGCAACCGCGTCGACATCTTGCTCACCGGAAACCGACCGCGCTCCGTTTCGCGCGTCACGGTTCCGCTTCTTCAAAACGTGCTGGTCCTGGCCGTGGGTCTCGACACCGGCGCACCCGACGAAGCCGAAGACGAGTCGAGCGATCGCGCAGTCACGCGTGGTGTCGATGTCAGTGTCGCGGTGACGATCGAGCAAGCGACGATGATCACGCATGGACGTGATCGTGGAGATCTCAGTCTGCTTCTTCGCAACGGCGACGACATGCAGATCATTCAAGACGTTCCCGAGACCACCGATGAGGATTTGATCGAGCCTCTGAAACTGGCGATGGCGCAGCGTTCGCGTCCCAGAGCTTTCATGATCGAGGAGATTCGAGGAAACCGATGAGTCACAGAACCCTAATTCGAGCCGCTTGTTGTGTGGCGCTCGTGGCAGCAACCGCGACCGTACATGCGCAGCGCGAGCGCGAAATTACGGTCGAGGTTGGCGAACAGACATCCATTTCCGCCGAAGGTGTGCGCAGCTACTCGGAAGGCACGCGCGGCATCGTCGATGTTCGCCTCACCTCTGATCAGAGCCGTTTCATCCTGGTCGGCGTTCAGCCCGGTCGCACATCGCTGCTGATGATCATGCGCGATGGCTCGCAGGTGCAGTACCGCATCACCGTGCCGGGCGGGACCGAGGAAGTCCCGGAGGGGCGGATCGAAGAGAAAGAGACGATTCGTCTCGACCTCTACTTTGTGCAGCTCGTCGATCGGTACTCGCATGCGATTGGTATCCGGTTCCCCGACTCGATCGGTGGCGGTGGACAGCAGCAGAGTATTGCGGCCATCAACACCCAGTGGGTTCAAGGTGAGGGTGGTGCGCAGACCAGCATCAACCTGACCAGCTCATCGATTCTTCCGCGCTTGGATATCGCGCAGTCCAACGGATGGTCGCGCATTTATCGTCAGGCGAGCGTTGTGGCCGTCAACGGTCAGCAAGCTCAGGTGAACGTCGGCGGCGAGGTGAACTTCCTCGTTCCGGGCAACGTGGGTGGTTCGATCGAAACCATCGAGTTCGGCACAATCCTCACCTGCACACCTCGTTACGATCCGGAGAGTGGTCGTCTCGAGATCCAGATCAACGCAGACGTCTCGGACCTGACCGATGACGGTGGTTCCGGTGTTCCCGGTCGTAACGTTTCGACGTTGTCCACCTTGGTCAACATGGAGCTTGGTCAGTCGGTCGTGCTCGGTGGCGTGATCGCGCGTTCGGGTCAGCGCAGCCGCGATGGCTTCCCGGGCCTGAGCCAGATTCCTGTGCTGGGTGCACTCTTCGGATCGCACTCGCGTCGTTGGGAAGAGAGCGAGACCTTGCTCTTCATCATTCCCACGATCGTGCAGGGCATTCCGCTTCAACAACGCAACCGAATCCAGGAAGCGATTCGTATCTACGAGGACTTCCGCGGCGGCGTTGCCGAGGTTGAGCTTGTGGAGCAGCCGCGACCGCCCGGTGCGCGACTTCGAACCAACACCGCAGAGGACGAGTCCTCCGACGAGGACTGAGACGAAGGGACATGACAGCCGGCGTTCTCCTTTCCATCGAGATGCCCGACGGGTCGGTTGAAGAACTACCGATCCAAGCGGACGGTCCCGTCGTGATCGGGCGGGATCCAAGCTGTCATGTCGTCCTCCCATCCCCCGAAGTCAGCCGTCGACACCTGATCGTCGAGCCGTCTTCACGGGGCTTCAAACTCACCGATCAGTCTGCCAACGGCACGTTGATGGGCAGTCAACGCGTCAAGCGCAGCAAGGTGGACACGCCGCCAAACATTCCGTTGCGGATCGGACCCTACCTGGTTCGTCTGCGACGGATTGGCGAGCCTCCGCCTCCGCCGCGTTCACAACCGGTTGCAACGACGGTTCCCAAACCGCCACAGCAAGCGCAGCAGCAAAAGCCACAGAGTTCCAGTTCGCGCAAAGTCGATCTCGACAGCACCACGTCGGGCAAGGACGAGCGCTTCCTGAAGATCGCAGGTGGCACCTCGGACATTAGCGTCGAGTTGCGTCGTCGCGTGCACCGCATGTTGCTCGACCACTTGGACCTCGCGAGTCTCGATCGCGGCGCGATGGACGACGTCACGATGCGTCCCAAGGTCATGCAGGCCTTGCACCGCATCTTCCAGCAGCTGCAGCACGACATTCCGCCGCAGGCCGATCAGGACGCGTTCAAGCGTGAAATGGCGGATGAGGCCTTGGGTCTTGGACCGCTCGAGCGCTTGCTCGCCGACGACGACTGCAGCGAGATCATGGTCGTCCACCCCTACAAGATTTACATCGAGAAGGGCGGCAAGATCTGGGCGACCGATTTGCGCTTCACCGACGATGAGTCGGCGCGCGCGGTCATCGAACGTATCGTCACGCCGTTGGGTCGACGTATCGATGAGTCGACTCCGCTCGTCGATGCGCGCCTCAAAGATGGCTCGCGCGTGAACGCGATCATCAAGCCGCTGGCCATCAACGGCGCCTGCATCACGATTCGTAAGTTCCAGAAGAATCCCCTGACCATCAAGGACTTGGTGGGCTTTGGATCGATGAACGAACGCATGGCGATGTTCCTGATTCGCGCCGTGAAGGTGCGAAAGAACGTCGTCATCAGTGGCGGTACCGGCTCGGGTAAGACCACACTGCTTAACGTGCTCAGTTCCGCCATTCCCTCTGCCGAGCGTATTGTGACGATCGAGGATGCTGCCGAGCTTCGTCTTGAGCAGCCGCACGTTGTGTCGCTCGAAACGCGCCCGCCGAACATGGAGGGTCGCGGTGAGTACTCGATTCGCGACCTGGTGAAGAACGCGTTGCGTATGCGTCCGGACCGAATCGTCGTCGGTGAGTGTCGCGGCGGTGAGGCACTCGACATGCTTCAGGCCATGAACACCGGTCACGAAGGTTCGATGACCACGACCCACGCCAACAGTCCTGAAGAGGCTGTGAAACGTATCGAGACCCTGTGTCTCATGAGCGGTATCGATCTTCCTTCTCGCGCGATCCGCGAGCAGATCTCCACCAGTGTTCACTTGGTCGTGCAGCAGACGCGTTTCTCCGATGGTTCGCGTCGCGTGAGCGCGATCACCGAACTCAACGGCCTCAACGACGATGGCGAGTTCGTGTTGAACGACATCTTTCTGTACCACCGAACCGGTACTGAGTCCGACGGGACGATCACGGGTGAGTTCCGCGCAAGCGGCTACCTGCCCTCGTTCTTGGACGAGTTCATCACCTACGGTTTGGTCGACGACGGGGAGTATCTATGACCGCGTTTCTTCAAAGCCCGCTCTCGGGTTGGTTGGCCATCGCTCTGATGGGCCTCGGGGGATTCGGCGCGATCTACATGGCGCTCGCGATGCCGAGCAGTCCCGTCAAAGACAAGTGGGACCAGTACGTTCGCTTCCTCGACAAGTACGTGAAGTTTCTGCTGCTCAAAAAGAGCGGCACCGAGATCGCGCGCACTCAGGCGCTCGCCCTTGCAGCTTGTGGTCTGGCGTTTACGGCGACCGGTCACCCCGCGCTGTTGATCGCGTTGATGGGTATCGCGTTCATCCCTTGGGCGTGGCTTGAGTCGGAGCAGGGCAAGCGCATCGAACAGCTTGAAGCGCAGCTCGATGGTTGGTTGCTCATGCTTTCGAACGCACTGAAGGCAACGCCCGCCATTGGTGAGGCGATCAAGTCCACCGTTCAGCTGGTTCAGGCACCGATGAGCGAGGAACTCGACCTCCTCGTGAAGGAGAACCAGCTCGGTACGCCGGTGGATAAGGCCGTGTTGAACGCTGCCGAGCGCATGCAGAGTCAGACCATCGCAGGTGCGTTGGCCACGATCGTCATCGCGCGTCAGACCGGTGGTGACCTCTCCGCGGTGTTGGAAAGTTCGGCCGGTACGCTTCGCGAGATGTCACGTCTCGAGGGCGTCGTGAAGACCAAGACCGCCGAAGGTAAGGGTCAGACAGTCGTGTTGGGTGCCATGCCCTTCGTCATGTCGGGTGTGTTGAGCCTGATCGATCCGGAGTGGCTCAAGCCGCTCGCATCCGGCTTTATCGGCTACACGATCACGGGCATCGCGTTGACCATGTGGTTCATCTCGATCGTTTGGGCCCGAAAGATTCTCGCGGTGGACATCTGATGAGCCCGACTCGCCTACTCGGATTTGGAGCCTTGGCGCTAGTCGCCGGCGGTCTCTTTGTCATTACGTTCATCCTCGGGCGCAACCCGCCGGCGAAACGTCCCGAACTGGGCCTTCGTGGTTTGAAGCGTCGTCGAGCGATGGAAGCCGGCGGTCTCTTTGCAACCATGGAACCGGCCATGCGCTTGGTCGCAGGTTGGTTCGAAGGCGTTCCGATGCCGAAGCTCCGCAAGTCGGTTCAGGAGCAAATCACGTACGCGGGTGACTGGCTTGGGCTGAGCGCCAACGAGTTCATCGCACTCAGCCTGATGTGCGGCATCGGCATGATGGGCTTTGGTTTCTTTGCCGTGTTCATGCTCGACTTGCCGGTCATCTTGGTAATGGTCGCGATCTTCATGGGTGCGTACATCCCCTGGTCGCGACTGACCGGTGAGGCGAATGAGCGGTTCAAGTCGGTCAACCGATCGCTTCCGACCTCGATCGACCTTGCCGCACTTTGCATGAGTGCTGGTTTGGACTTCCCGGGTGCCGTGAAGCAGATCGTCGACAAGTCGTCGTCGAAGGACGCGGTCATCAAGGAAGAGTTCGGTCGCATTCTGCAGGAGCTCGAACTCGGTCACACCCGTCGAAAAGCACTCGAAGGGTTTGCCGAGCGAGTGCCGATCGATGCGGTGAAAGACTTCGTGAACACGGTTGTTCAGGCCGAGGCCAAGGGTACGCCGCTTTCCGAGGTCTTGATGATTCAGGCGAGAATGCTGCGCATGCGTCGCAGTGTTCGCGCAGAGGAAAACGCCGCAAAGGCGGGCATCATGATGATGGGTCCCCTCATGTTGATGTTCGTCTGTATCATTCTCCTTCTCTTGGGGCCGTTCGTCGTCAAGTGGATGGCTACGGGGTTGTGACGTGGATGCATTTGTCGAAATCGTGAATCCAGATGGAACCCAAGATCGGTTTCCGATCGAGGGTGCGCAGGTCACGCTGGGCAAGTCCGGCTCCGCGCAGATCTCGGTGCCCGCTGCACGGGAACTCGAGCTCGAACATCTTCTTCTCGCGCCACGCGGCAAAGAAGGATGCTGGGTCAGTACATCCCAGGGCGCGCTCACACCGACCATGCTCAAGGGCAAGCCCTTCACCAGTGGCATCGTTCCCTGGGGCAGCGAGTTTGCGATCGGTCGCTTGCGCATTCGCGTCACCAACAAGCGCGCGTCGAAAGACGACAAAGACGGTGGCGTCAGCCCGGTTCTTTTGATCGCGTTGGTGGTTGCGGTTGCCGGTGGCGGTTGGATGATTTTGTCCAAGCGCTCGGCGGAAGGGCTTCCGTCCGGCGAGGGTATCGAGCCGCCTGCGCTCTTCGGTGAAGAGCAGGCACAAGCGTGCCCCGAAGGTTCGCAAGAGGCATCGGAACGTGCAGTCCAAACCGAGTTTCGTGCTCACGCGCGCGGAGACCGACTCAATTACGACCTCCGTGATGGCGTTCGGTCTGTGATGCTCTACAAGCAGGCCGCGCAGTGTTACCGAGACGCGAGCAACACCGACAAGGCAGCCGAAATGGATGCTCTTGCAGCCGAACTGCAAGAAACCGTGGAAGCGGAATACGCTGCGCGTCGGCTACGCCTGCACCATGCGTTGCAGACCGAGGACTGGGAGCGTTCGTTTGTCGAAACCCGTGCGTTGAGTCGTTTGGTCGACCATCTCGATGATGAGAACGAGTACGTGGTGTGGCTCGATCGAACCCGTCGCATCGTTCAAGGGCGCTGGGACAAGGAGCGAGAGCGTCGAGAGTGATTTTGGTATAGTCCTGCCTGCGATGGCGCGTTCACCGCTGAGGTCGACGATCATTCTTGCGGTGCTTCTTGGATGCGGAGGCTCATCCTCCCAATCACGAACACCCACTCCAGATCCCTTGGACGACGTCCAAGCGGAGGAGCTCTATGCCCACGGATTGGGCATGGCGGAGCGTGGTGACCTGGTGCGTGCTGAGCAGTACATCCTGGCGGCGATCGAGAAGGGGTACGACCGGGAGCAAGCACTTCCAGCGCTGCTTCGTGTTTGTATCGCGTCGCAGCGCTACGCCATCGCGCTGCACCATGCGGATCCCTACCTGCGTGACCATCCCGAAAACTGGGCGCTTCGTTACCTCGTTGCCACCTTGCACATCGCGATGGGCTCCGACGAAGAGGCGCGACTTGAACTGGAGAAGGTGGTGCGCGACGCACCCGAGGAACCGGTTCCCTACTACGCGCTAGGAATGCTCCATCACGAGCAGCACGAGGACATGGACGCCGCGCGTCAGTATCTGCAGCGCTATATCGAACTCGCTCCTGACGGCAACCATGCCGATGAAGTTCGTGAACTACTTCGACCGACGGTTCAGCGCATCGAGCGACTCGACGATCATGTGACCGACGGTTCGGCCAACACCGAGCCCGCTGAGGGCGACACGCCCGCTCCCGAGGGAGGAGTCTGATGCCGATTCCGCGTGAAGTCTTCGAACAGACGCTCTTGAGCTTCTTCGATCCGATTCGACCCTTTCTCGATGATCCCTCGGTGTCCGAGATCATGATCAACGGACCTGCGGAGATTTACGTGGAGCGCGGCGGACAGCTCTACAAGACCGAGGCGAAGTTCCCCTCGCACGAAGCGTTGATGTCCGCGCTGCGCAACCTTTCGCAGTTCGTCGGTCGCCAGATCAACGAGTTCGTTCCGATTCTCGAAGCACGTTTGCCGGATGGTTCGCGTGTCGAGGCAGTCATTCCGCCGGCTTCCCCAGATGGCCCCAGCGTTGCGATTCGTCGTTTCAGCAAGGACACGCTGACGATCGAAAAGCTCCTGCAATACAAGAGCTTCACACCCGAAGCAGCCCAGGTCATGCAGGCGGTTGTCGCCGCCAAACAGAACGTGATCGTCGCTGGCGGTACGGGTTCGGGAAAGACCTCGCTGCTCAACTGTCTCTCGTCCTTTGCACTTCCCGAAGAGCGCGTGGTCGTCATCGAGGATGCGCGCGAACTTCAGCTGCAGCTTCCGCACGTTGTGCAGATGGAAGCACAGCCCCCTGACCCGCGTGGACGCGGCAAGGTCACCATTCGCGATCTCTTCAAGGCGACGCTTCGTATGCGTCCGGACCGAATCGTGGTGGGTGAGATTCGAAGCGGTGAGGCTCTTGAACTCATCCAGGCGATGACCTCCGGTCACGGTGGTTGTCTGTCCACGGTTCACGCGACCTATCCGATCGACACACTCAACCGTCTTGAGACGATGGCGATGATGAGTGACGTCGAGATTCCGCTCCAGGCGATGCGTGCGCAGATCGCGTCCGCCATCAACTTCATCGTGCAGACCACGCGCTTGCTCGATGGCTCGCGTTGCGTGACCCACATCACCGAGGTGCTGGGGTACGAGCCGAGCACGGGCTACCAGCTCGGAGATATTTTCATCCGCAAGTACGTTGGTCGCGACAACAACGGCAAGGTGATTTCGGAGTTCAACCCCACGGGTCGACTCCCCCGTTGTCTCGACATGATTCGAGCGATGGGCCTCGAACTTCCTCAAATGCTCTACGACGCGGCGCGCGCGGCGGGTTACGAGATCCCCGACGCGAACGACCCCGGCGCAGGACTCGCCACGCACTGATATGAACGCTCCCTCGCATTGGGCTCGGGTCAAGCTCGTCGCTGGTAACTCCGGCGCGGCCATGTGGGATCTTTCGAGCGCACTACCTGAAGCACGCGTCACGGTGGGAAGCGGTGCCGATGCGGGTTGGAACGTTCAAGCGCCAGGCGTTCAAGCGGTTCACTTCGAACTGTATTGGGACGGCAAAGCACTCTGGGTCGGACCGCCCATGGCCGGCACGCTTGCAGTCAACGGACAGCCCGTGCAGTCGTGGCGACAGCTGACGGGGCAATGCCAACTTCAGTTTGGCGGCGGAGCGATGGCGGTCGAAACGTCGGGTGCACAAGCGGTTGCTGCGCCTGCCGCACCCGCCCCTGTTGCCGCTCCACCTGCACCCGCTGCACCTGCGGCACCAGTTGCACCACGCGCGCCCGCGCCGACACTCACCTCACAAGCCGCGTTGCCCATCGGTTCTCTTGACGACTTCGCGGACGATGACGCCACGGCGATCTACGAAGAGGGGATGGTTCCGCCGCATTCGGGAGGTCCATCCGCACCCACACCAATCGGTGGCGTGGTTGCACCGCCCGCGGGTTTGGCCGCACCGCGTCTCGGAACCGGTGTTCCCTCTGCACCCGGTGGTGGGCGTGCGGCTCCGCCGACAGTCGGTTTTCAGATGAACGACTCGACCGCCAAGCCCGTCATGGGCGGACGCCAAGAGTTCAAGACCCAGGTTCTCGACCCTGCAGCGATCGGTGATGTTCCGCCGATGGCTGCGCCGGGTGCGCAGGCACTTCCGCCTGCGGTTGGACCTGGTGGTGGTGCTGTCGTGGAGCAACGCCCGACGCTGATGCAGTCGTCGGTCGCGACGGACATCATTCCGAAAGATGCGGGTGCGGGTGCGGCTCCGCCGGGCGACCGCATGCACGTGGGACCGGGCGGTGGCTCGTTTGCGTTGCCACCGATTCCAACCGGCGACGAGCTTGAGGAAAAGAAAGGGCTCGAGCGTCCACCGCAACGCACGATGATCCTCTTTGCGATCACCCTGCTCGTGGCTCTTGGCGCACTGACGTTGCAAGCGATCCAGAAGAAGCGCCAACGCGCGGCTGCCGAAGCAGCGGCCGTGGCGGAGCAGGAACGTCAGGCGCAGGAAGCGCAGACGATCGCCGACAACCTCCGGCAACGAATCCGGGCCGATCGCGCGCGCGTCGCGCAACAGCAGGTCGCCGAACGCGAGCGCATCATGGGCGTGATTAGCGCAGACCTGGAAACCGCGCGCGAAGAAGCCGTGGATGAACTCGGGCGTCGCGCCACGGAAGAAGAGCGCACTGCAGCGATTCGAGTCGCAGAGCAAAAGCTGATCGAGAAGAAGGCGGTCGATGCCGCGATGACCAATCAGCTCGAAGATGCTCTCGCTCTCTATGAGCTTTTGGCATCGGACTATCCCAACCCCGAATACACAGCCGCGGCTGCTGTAATTCGAGCCAAGGTTGAGTGCCGTCGGAATGTCAGACGGAACGGGACGGAGTGTACGCCATGAGAATTACCGGAATTACGTCGATTTTGTTTGCTCTCGCGTGTGGAGCTCAGACAGGGCCGACCAGTTCGAGTTTTGCGGTGACCTTCACAACCGAGTCCGATCTGGGCCTTCCGCTCGGCGGTGTGGCAGTGAGCGCAAACGGCGCGAACGTCGGTGCTTCGGATGAGGATGGGGTTGTCCAGACGATGTTGCGCGGACCTGATGGTGCCGCTGTCGAGATCACCTACACGTGTCCAGAGGGCCATGTTCAGCCCGAGGGGCCGCAGACCCTTCGTCTTCACCGCTTCCGCGCGTTGGATCCAGAGGCTCAGGCCGGACTGCACATGCTCTTGGCGTGTCCGCCGATGAAGCGCCAAGCGGCGTTTATTGTCCGAACGGGTCAGCCCGACGTTCCGGTGCTGCTGAACAACGAAGTGGTTGCCACGACCAACGCCGAGGGCGTCGCACATTTCCATCGCGAGACCGATCCAGAGACGACCTTTCACCTCAAGCTCGACACGACGGTGAACTCACGACTTCGCCCGGAAGAGCCCTACGTCGAGTTCAACATCTCGGCGCATGACGAGGTGTTCACCTGGGACCAAGAACTCGAACTCGCGCCTGAAGTTCGTCGTCCGCGTCGTCCGCGTCGTCCCCGAGATCGACGACCCGAGCCGATCGTGATCACGCGCATCTAACAGGCCGTTAGCCGAGGTAGCGCATCGAACGGCTTGCCGGGCTGTACACCGCCCAAATCAGCAAGCCGTTGGTGGCGATTGCCGTCACGATTCCGGCAAACAAGGTTCGGCTCGCCATCTTGTTATTGAACAAGCGACGCATCCGAGTGCCGTACCAGGCCAAGAAGAGCATCAACATGGCCGACGCAGCGGCGTAGCCAGGGGTCATGATCACCTTGCCCATACCCGGGATCAGATCATCAACCCGTCCGTAGACGCGTGCGGATGACTTCACAACGATCATGTGCAGCGCGAAGATGATGGCGGCGCCCAAGACGCAGATCCAAACCGCGAGCTTGTCGAAGTTGGAGAGCTTCGTTTTCTTGTCGCCGTAGGACTCGAAGTCGTGATGGTCGTGATAGGCCACTTAATTCTCCTGCCATGGTAGCCGGTCGAGATCCAGATTCCCTCCGGAAATCACCACGCCAATCCGCTTTGTAGACAACTTCCCTTCCAAAGCGACGGCGACGGGCACCGCAGCGGAGGGTTCGACCACGAGTTTCATCCGTTCGAACATCAACCGGGTCGTATCGACAATTGCGCTCTCGGTGACGGTGCGGACGTCGGTCACGTGCGCCTGCATGATCGCGAACGTGAGTGGGCCCAGAGCGGTACGGAGACCATCGGCCACGGTGCGCGGCGGACGTGGAGCGATTCGCTCGCCCGACAGAAACCCCTGACGTGCGTCATCCGCCATCGCCGGCTCGCAGGCGATCACCTTGGTGTTCGGTGAGGTGTAGTGACAGGCGAGCGCACATCCACTCATGAGCCCACCACCGCCCACCGGGATCAGAATGACGTCGAGGCCTGGAACCTCCTCGAGCAGTTCGAGTGTTGCCGAAGCCTGGCCCGCGATCACGAAGGGGTCGTTGTAGGGGTGAATCGCTGTGGCGTTGGTCTCCAGCAGCACCTTCTCCAACGTTCGTTCACGCGCTTCCAACGTGGGTGCACACTCGATGACGCGCGCTCCGTACCCTTCCACGGCGGCGCGCTTGGCTCGCGGCGCATCGATAGGCATCACCACGTGCGCTTCGATGCCGCGAATCTGTGCGGCGAGAGCAACAGCTTGGGCATGGTTGCCGGACGAGTGTGTCGCGACGGCGACCGGATCGTCCATCGCCATCACCGCATTGCACGCGCCTCGAAACTTGAACGCACCCACGCGTTGGAAGTTCTCGCACTTGAAGAAGAGCTCTGCTTGGGCACGCGCGTTCATCGTTCGCGAGGTCAGGACCGGCGTTCGCGTCACATGCGGCGCGATGCGTTCACGGGCCTTTTGCAGATCGTCTAGCGTCGGGAACTCGCCCACTGCGCGGAGAGTATCGCGGTATCCTCTCGCGTGTCCCTCGGACGGCGCATCGTTTGGCTCGCCTCCCTCTATCTCGTTCAGGGACTGCCTTTTGGCTTTCAGGCAGCGGCACTTCCTGCCTTTCTTCGCGAGTCCGGGGTGTCGCTCACCGAGATCGGCTTCCTCGACCTTTTGGCGCTGCCGTGGCTGCTCAAAGCGCTTTGGTCTCCCGTCGTGGACCGTTTCGGTTCATCTCGATGGGGCCGTCGACGCTCCTGGATCCTTCCGCTGCAGTTGCTGCTCGCCCTGGTGTGTTTGGGATGCTCGTTCGCGCCTCCCAGTCACTCGTTGGGACTTCTGCTGGGACTGATCTTCAGCGCCAATCTGGTCGCCGCCACGCTCGATGTCGCTGTCGATGGTCTTGCCGTCGACTTGCTCGAAGAACGGCACCTAGGACTAGGCAACACCGCGCAGGTCGTGGGCTTCAAAGTCGGGATGCTCGTCGGCGGGGGTCTGCTGGTTTGGGCGAGTGGGTTTCTGGGGTTCGCGAACCTGTTTCGGATCATGGCGGGGCTTGTCCTGTTCGGATTGGCGATCAGCGCCATGCATCGCGAACCGCCGAGTTCGGGTGAAGCACAAGCAAAGGTCGGCGAGATTGTTGATCGACTGAAGTCGGCCTTCTTTCAGTCGGGGGCGTGGCGACTGCTGGTCGTCGTCGGCACCTACAAGATCGGCGAGAAGATGGCCGATGCGATGTTCGGTCCTTTCCTCGTCGATGCGGGCTACACCCCAGCGCAACTGGGGCTGTGGCTGGGCACGTGGGGGATGATCTGCTCGCTTGGTGGTTCACTCTTTGGTGGGTTGCTGGCGATTCGGATGCGGCTTGTGGATGCGCTGCTCTTCACGGCGACGCTCCGCGTTATCCCGCATGCCGCGCAGTGGTGGTTGGCGTGGTCGGGAGATCCTCAGCCCACTGCGATTATTGCCGTGACGTGCGCGGAGGCGTTCTTCGGTGGCGCGCTCACCACAGTGATGTTCGCGTTCATGATGTCGCGGGTGGATCGGCGCATCGGCGCGACGCACTACACGCTCTTGGCGAGTGTGGAGGTGTTCGGGAAGTTCCCAGCAGCGCCGATCGCAGGCTACGTCGGCGACAACTACGGCTATGTACCCGTGTTCGCGGCCGCCACGATCGTGAGTGCGCTCTATTTATTGGTGTTGCCGCTCGTGCGGAACAAGCCCGATGCTGAGCCGAAGACGTTTTAGGGAGAGAATCTCCGTCTCAGAGAACTGAGTTCAAGAAGGTGCCGACGCCTTCCAGCACGGACATCGGGATCTCGTGGCCCCCTCGAAAACCCACCCACGAGGGCTTCCACCCCGCCGCACTAAGATCGTCGCGCAAGGCTTCCGCAGCGCCGAATCCCAGTAGCGCGTCCATCTGCCCATGACTCTGGAAGAAGGGCATTCCGGTTCGCGAAGGCATGGCGCTCTTCCAACGTTCCGCGTCGACATAGCCGGCACTCATCAGCACGAGCCCCTTCAGATCCAGATCCGACCGTAGAGCCACGTCGCACGAGAGCATCGCGCCCTGCGAAAAGCCGCCGAGCACCCACTCGCCGCCGAGTTGCTGACGCCCTTCTTCGAGCATCGCGATGACCTTGTTGGCGGAGTCTTCAATGCCTTCGGGTTTCACGTCGCGAAGGTCCCGACCCTTGCCGGCTGCGATCGCCTTCTCGAGCGCCGCCACATCGAGGTTCCACCAGGCTCGACCGGCTCCGTACATCGGGCCCAACTCGATGGGTGCTTCTGGAAACACCCACCGCCAGTCACGCGGCACGTCGAGCACACGAAGCAGCCCGATCAGGTCTGTTCCAGGAGCTCCAAAACCGTGCAGCAAAGTCACGACAGGTCCGGATCCGCCACCGTGACGATCCTCACCACCAAGGATTCTGACTTTCAAACCGCCCCAGGTTTCTTCGCGCATGCACACCCTCCACGGAATCATTCAGGTGAAATGAATTGGCTTCCTAGCGTGTCTGGTCGCCCGAGTCCCGTCCCAAGCGTCTCCGTTACTTCTCTGACGCGTGCGATCATCCCTGTAGCGCAGGGGATCTTCGTCCTCACCCAAAACTCGTGACACTCTGTCGCGCCACGCAATTTCCTGCGCGAAGTCCGATCGCTCCAGATCCTTCGATGATCGGGTGATTTCCCCCTTGTAGGGGCAGGTGGCACACGGGTTGCCCAAGGTAGGCCGTGGCGGTATGGACCCGCCTTCGAGTCGTGCGTCTTCTGACGCCGGCCCTCCCTTTTGTTTTTTACGAAACGGCTCCTGCACCTCCCGAATAGGGCGGAAAGAAAGCTCATAGAATGAAGCGCTCGTTCATTTCTCATCTTGGTTCGTTGGTTACCCCGCTAGCTTCTGCAGTAGCGCTGGTGACCATTTCACTGCTGGTTGGCGCCTGCAGCAAAGACCCCGCGGTCAACCGCGTCGGCGTCAATGTTGTCGACAAGCAGCTCTTCAGCGGCTCTTGGTACTACTCGCGCGTCGTCATCGACGTCGACTACGAAGCCGCCGGTGTTGGCACCTACCCCGGTGACGCTGCGATCGACTTTGTCGACCCGGCGATTTTCAACACCTCGATGCCCCGCATCCGCTGGGTCATCGATGAGGACACCCTCTTCGCGTACCGAGATTACGAGATCATCGAGGGGATTAACCCTGAAGGTGAAGCGACGGCGGGCGAGACGTTGACCCACCCCGTGGCGGCGTTCTCAATCGAAAGCCACTTCGACATTCGTCGTGGGTACTCGACGCTGACGGGCGAAGAACAGAACGTCATCCAAGAGAACACGACCGACCGACGCTGGTACGAGCGCGACTACATGCGCGTCGACTGGTCGAAGAACATGCTGCCGTCCTACTACGGCCAGATCGCCAACCTCTACGAGGTGATTGGTTTCTATAACCGCGAGCCGAGCGACCTTTACATCCAGGGCCAGAGCGACTTCCCGGATAGCTGGCGCCCGACCTTCGACTTCATGGAGTGCCAGGGTCTCGACGACACGTCCGAAGCCTGTACCCGCGAAGAGCGCGATTTCGCCGAAGACTACGAGCCCGGCGAGTTCTACCACTTCTCGTTCGTGACCCAGGAGCTTCTCAGCCCGGGTAACGTGCCTGACCCGTTCACGGGTCGCCCGGTCAACTGGTGTGCGTCCATCTACGGCGACGCCCCGACCTGCACCACGACCGCCATCTACATCCGCAACGCGTTCCTCAAGGTCTCCGACACCCGCGAGTACGAGCCGGTCAACTGGCTCGACAGCCGCTTCAACCGAGCGGGCTACTTCCGCAACGAGCGTCGCACCTTCGACCGCAGCACCGGCGCCGACGATCCGGCCTGGGGCAGCACCGACTTCCTCAACTACAACGCCAACCGTCAGAACATCTGGCGCGACTGGGTGGAAGAGGACGGCAGCCCGACGCCGTACGCCGATCGCCGCACCCGCGAGATCGTTTGGTACACGAGCACCGAGCTTCCGGGTCACCTCGTCGAGCCGACGTTCGATCTCACCGCACGTTGGAACGAGGTCTACATGCGCATGGTGCGTCACCTGCGTAACGAGCCCGATGCGGTCTACCCGCCGGTCTCCTGCCAGACCTCCGACGCTGAGGGTTACTGCTACTGCCACGTCGATCCTGAGACGGGCGAGACCCTCAACCCCACCTGCGCCGGTCAGTACGACCCGTTTGAGACGCCCGAGGCAGCCGCCGCGCGTGGCGTGTCGAACCCCTACCAGTGCCACGTGCAGGTTCCCGAGGGCGCACAGCCCGACATGAACAACCCGGCTCTTTCGGACAGCGACTTCTACGGCTGGTTCGACGCCGAGATGGTCGGAAGCGAGTGCATCAACACCCTTCGCATCAACACCTGCAACCGCGCGACGATCGAAGCCAACGGCGGCACCCGCGACGGCATGAACTGCCAGGAGCGTGGTGACCTTCGCTTCAAGTTCATGAGCTACGTCGACCAGCCCGGCACCGGCTTCCTCGGTGTTGCGACCCTTCGTACCGACCCGATCACCGGCGAGGTCATCACGGGTGACGCAAACATCGGCGGCCCGGCCCTCGACGGCTACCGCACGTTTGCTCTTCAGACCTACGACATCGTCAACGGCGACATCCGCCGCGAGGACTTCCTCATCGGTGAGGATGTCCGTGACTTCATCGAGAACCTCGGCAACGTGCAGCCTCCCGCGATTCCGCGTGAGGAGTTCGCGCCGCGGCCCACCAGCGCTGAGTCGGCTGGCTTCCTCGATCGCACCGAGCTCTTCAACCGCATGGACGCTTTCGTCGAGCGCGGTCAGCAGCTCGCCGGTCCCGAGGGTCGCGCCAGCATCTTCAGCGACCGCCTCAACACCCTCCGCGGCACCGACATCGAGCGTCGACTCATGGAGAACCACGACACCTTGGCCATGGCCGGTATCGACATTCTCCCCGACGGTCTCGGACCCGCCGACATCAACGACGCCATCCTGGACCGCGTTTCGCCCTTCCGCGTTTCGCCGATGGAGCGACTCCAGTACCAGAACGACGTTGAGCGTCGCATTGGCGAGGCGAACGTCTACATGCCCAACGAGTTCACCGACAACTCGGTCATGGAGTACGTCATTCGCCACCGCGATTGGCCACGTGCTCGCCTCGAGATCGAGCTGAACCAGACCCTGATGTACCAGACGCAGCTCCACGAGGTGGGTCACTGCTTGGGTCTGCGCCACAGCTTCAAGGCCAGCGCCGACAACCGTAACTACGACGACAACTACTACTACATCGCCGAAAACCTCCCGCTTCCGGAGCCGGCGGAGTTCGACACGGACGGCATCAACGGCCTCAATCCGACCGAGCAGGCCACCTGGGAAGACGCGTACCACGCGATGAAGGAGCGTCGTGAGCTCGCCGGCATCGAGCGTTGGATGGACTCCTCGATCATGGAGTACACGGCGCAGTGGTACGAGCGCACCGCGACGGGCACCGGTCGTTACGACGACATGGCCATCAGCTACGCCTACGGCGACCTTGTTGAGGTCTACGACAACGCGGGCGGCCTCAACCTCGACGAGATCAACCCGATCAACACCGACCGCCTCTGGGTCAAGTCGTACCACGGCGGCGAGAGCTGCAACGTGGACGCGGACTGTCCCTACAGCACCTCGGGCGCCAACTCCGCACTCTTGCTTTCGAGCAACAGCACGGTGGGTCTGACCCAGACCTGTCAGCCCGACACCCGCGGCGCCGCGTTCGGCAACATCTGCTCGAACATCGACGCCGACATGGCAGCGCTTGTGACCGGTCCCGCGCCGCGTTACGCGCCGGTCGAGTACAAGTTCTGCACCGACGGCCGCGTGGGCACCGATTCCGAGTGTCACCGCTTCGACGAGGGCGATAGCTACCGCGAGATCGTTCGCAACATCGCCGAGCAGTACGACCGTCAGTACCTCTTCACGAACTTCCGCCGATACCGCTCCTCGTTCAGCTTGGGTGGTTACCTCTTCAACCGCCTGATCGGCCGTCAGTTCAACATCCTTCAGTCGATGTTCCAGGACCTGCTGTACCGCTACACGCAGGACCCGGACTACCGCGACTCGACGGGCGCCTTCGGCTTCGACGACCACTTCTTGTCGACCGCCGACACCCTCAACTTCTACGGCCGCATCATGTCCCAGCCGGGTCTGGGTGCGTACCGCTGGGATGCGGGTTGGGAGCGTTACCAGCTCACCAGCCTCGACCCGGACACCGCCGGCGCCCAGCTCTCGCTGCCGCTCGGTATGGCTCGCTACCAGTTCTCGGAGTACCAGAACGGCATCAGCGGCATCTCGCGCATCGAGCTCATCGGCTCGTTCTACGAGAAGTGGTTCACGATGCAGATGCTCACCCAGCGTGGTTGGACCACCAGCTACGCGCGTGACGTTCCCTTCTGGACGAACTTCTACGACCTCTTCCCGGTCGAGATGCAGCAGATCTTCACCGGCATGATTCTCGGCCAGCCCGAGGCCATCGCGCCGCGCGTCATCTGCAACAGCGGAAGCTTCCCGGACTGTGGCGAACCGCGCCTGGTCTACCCGGACTTCTACCGTGGCGACTGCTCCACCCCGGCGACGTGTCGTCCGAGCGTGGAAGAGCGCTTTGGTGATGAGCTCGTCGTCTCGGCTGGCTCGAACGTCACCCTCTCGTTCTTGGCCACGGTGTTCGCGCTGTCCGACTTCCCGGTCTTCTTCGACACCACGTTCCAGAATCAGCTCTTCGTTTGTCAGCGAGGCAACGGAGCGTGCTTCGAGCCGAATGCAGGCGACGTCGCGTACGTCCCGGGCGTGACCGACATCGAAGATGCCGACTACGCGACCTTCTTCTCGGAGCGCTACGGCAAGGACTTCATCGCCTGGCAGGTTGAGCCGAGCGAGGACGTTCCGAACCAGACCTCGATTGGTTTCGAGATGGTCCGAGAAGCAGAGGAGACGCAGTTCCTGCTTCTCGCACTGCAGACCTATCGTGGCGACTTCGGTGGCGACCCCATCGACGTTGACAACCTCGACGCGGCAACACGCGATCGACTTGATGCTCTCGAGTACAGCTTGCCGACGAGCATCTCCTTCCTCGACGAGGAGGTCGATCGAAACGACGGCCGGCTTCGACAGCTCGAGTCCCAGTTCTTCCAGCTTATCCAGCTACAGAACCAGTTCGGTGTTCGTAGCTACCTGCGCTTCTGATTGGGGATGACGATGAATAACGAAATCAACAACCAGAAGACTGAAAACAAGGCACTGACCATGTTCCGCTTTGCACTCCTTGCATCCCTGATGGCCGCGATTGGTGGCTGTAATACCGGTGGCCCCGACGTGAACCGCGTCCAGGTCAACCTCGTCGACAAGTCGATCTTCGAAGGCGAGTGGTGGGCACTTCAGACCGCCATCGACGTCGACGGCGACACCACCGCGTACGGCCGCTCCGCGAGCTTGTACATGTACAGCGGTGGTAGCTCCTTCGCTGACCTTGGTGTCGACGGTGGTAGCTCGGCGACCATCGCCCGCATTCGCTGGGTCATCGACGAGCATTTCCTGTACGCCTATCGTGCGTACGAGCTCATCGATGGCGGAAACGATGACGGTCGCGACGACGACTTCCGTGGTCAGCCGCTCGCTGCGTTCCACATCGACAACCACATCGACATCCAACGCGAGTACAACGCGGTTACGGGTGAGACCACGAACACCGTCGTGGAGAACACCACCGACCGTCGCTGGTTCGAGCGCGACTACATGCGCGTCGACTGGTCGATGAACGAGGCGAACTCGTTCTCCTGGTTCAACGACTACATCAACGTCACCGGCCTCGTCGGTGCGGGTTGGATGCACGAACCGGTTCAGTTCCAATTCGACGCCACCCAGTCGCACTGCGCGCCGGGCACCACCGTCGAAGAGGGCGCAGGCCGCGACTGCTTCCCCGAGTCCTGGGCTCCCGAGTTTGTGCGTGTCGCAGAAGATCCCGACTATCGCTTCGCGGACGAGTGGCCCGAGGACATGCAGGACACCGTCCACTACATGAGCTTCGTCTCGATGATGGCCTTCTCGCCCGGCGGGAACTGCTTGCTCATCGGTGGTGGCGTCAACGTCTGCTCGACGCTGACCGTCCCGGTTCGGACCGCGTTCCTTCGCGTTCCGCCCAACCACACCTACGCTTCGTCGATTCAGCCGCACCAGGACTTCGACCGCTTCGGTCTGTTCCGCACCTACCAGCGCACCTACGTGCGTGGTGGACGCGACTTCGACAGCCAGGCGATTCACTGCTCGAGCGACGCAGACTGCGGCGGCCGAGCGTGTGACATGGAAGCCCACGTCTGCACCGGTGGTCTCACCAGCGACTTCGGCGAGACCGACCTTCTCACCTTCCTTCGTCCGCGCCACAACTTCTACGCCGACAGCCTCACGGACACCGAGTGTGTTGCCGACTGGCAGTGCAACGGTCGTTACGACGACGTCCCCGGCGTGGCTGGCTCGGAGTGTGATCGTGCTGCAGGTCGCTGCACCATCCCCGTCACCGAGCGTGAGATTCGCCCCGTCACCTACCACCTCAACGACGGATACCCGGCACACCTTGTCGCGCCCGCCTATGAGGTTGTTGCCAACTGGAACGCCGTGTTCGCGCGCGGCTGGCGTGCGGTCAACGGTGTCGAAGACGCCAACTACCGCGCGGTTCAGGTCTCGTGTCAGAGCGACGACCCGACCCGTCACTGCTTCTGCGGTTCGGCCGACGACCTTGGCGACGGCACCTGCAACGCCGAGTACGACCCCTTCGTGTCCCCGGATGAGTGGGTCGCCCGCGGCGTGACCAACCCCTACGACTGCTACGTGGCGAACGCCGACGGCTTTGCCGAGCCGGCGCGTCCCACCAGCCTCGAGGAGTACGCCATTCCCGGTGCGTACCGTTACGAGATGGTCGGTGAAGAGTGCATGTTCACTCTCGAGACCAACGCTTGTGACTGGTGGCGTACCGACGCGAGCCAGCACTGTGATGTTGTGACCAACGACGCCGGCGAGTCCGTGCGTTGGCAGCAGCAGGGCGACATTCGCTACCAGTTCTTCAACTACATCGACCAGGTCGGAACGGCCTTCGGTGGTGTGTCGGAGCTTCTGGCTGACCCGACCAGCGGTGAGCTCATCACCGCGGACGCCAACTACTCGGACGCCATCTCGCAGAACCTGAGCGTTGTTGCGCTCGAGTGGCTGCCCGTCCTGCGCTGCGTCAGCGACGCGGGTTGTGCCCCGGGTGAAGAAGGCGCCGCCGAGCGTTGGCTCGCCGGTGACACCATGCGTAACTACTTCAGCCGACTCGGCGACACCGACCTGCCCATCGCCATCGCTGCGTCGGGTACGGACGGCACCGGTCGTACGACTGACCGCGGCCGTCCCGCGCTTCCCGCAGGCGACGCCTTCGGCGACGCGCTCATGGAAGACGTGATGCGTGCCATGCCCCGCATCGAGAACCTCCATGGTGAAGATGCCCGCGCGCAGATCTACAGCGACCGCATGCGCAACCTTGAGGGAACGCAGTTCGAGTCGCAGATCATGGAAGCCCTGGGTGGCCAGGCTCTCCAGACCCACCTCAGCGGTGGTGGTCGATTCGACATGGTGGAGCTCGACCCGACTGCGTCGGTGACGGACGACGCTGTGCTCGACCAGATCTCCCCCTTCCGAAACAACAACTACATGCGCAACGCGATGCAGAATCGCCAGATCGCATGGCACGCCGGTCGCCTGAACTTCGACTTCATGGAGTTGACCGACGTTCGTACCTTCCTCCAGAACCGAGTCTGGCAGTACTGGGCCGAGGCCTTCCGCGGTCGTCCCGGAACGGAAGCCAACATCCGCATCCAGCAGATGTTCCTTCGTAACGTCCAGTACCACGAGATCGGACACAGCGTCGGTCTCCGCCACAACTTCGGCGGAAGCTTCGACCGCAACCACTACTCCGACGGCTACCACAACCTCGTCATCGAGCGTGGTCTTCAGCTCCCGCAGCTCGAGGACTTCGACGATGTCGCCAACGGTGGTAACAGCGACGGATTCGTCGGCACCTCCGAGGTCGAGCGCTACCGTCAGGAACTGCGTCGCGTGCGCAACGAGCGCGCCGCCGCAGGTATCCACAACTACATGACGGGTTCGATCATGGACTACAACGGCGACCACTCGGACGTCGCGGGTCTGGGTCGATACGACAAGGCCGCCACCCTCTGGAGCTACTTCGACCTTGTCGAGGCCTACGAGGGTGACCCTCGCATCAGTTCGTCCGACTCGTTGGACGGACTGCACACCACGCACACCACCGACCGCACGCTGTGGCACTACTACAGCGGTGGCGAGACCTGCCGTGTCGACACCGACTGCGCAGCGGGTCCGGGCAGCTCCCTTCTCACGGGCGACCAGGGCATCTACCAGCGCTGCATTCAGCACCCGCGTTTCACCCGCCTTCCTGAGGCGTGTGGCTCGGCTGCCGAGTGTGTGTGCTCGCCCTTCGAGTCCGACATGGAAGACGCTGTCGACGGTGTTGCGTTCGACTTCGACGCCGACCGTGACCGCGTGCTCGACTACTTCCCGGTCGAGTACCTCTTCGGTCCGGACGAGCGTGCGAACGACATCTCGTGGAACTCGCGTGGCGACGCCGGTGAGTCCTTCCAAGAGGTCATCGACTTCTACCGCCGCAGCTTCTACGAGGGCTACGCCAACAACTACAACCGCCGCTTCTTCCGAGGTGTTCGCACCGCAGCGTCGTTCGGCATGGTTGTGGACGCAGCCAAGATCTACCAGCACCTGTTCTTCCGCCTCTTCTTCGAGCCGGGCTTCTCGGCCAACGACGGCCCGCTCGGATTCCTGGACCAGTTCCAGGCCTCCGTGGACGGCATGAACTGGTTCATCGAGCTTGCGAACCTTCCGGATGAAGGCTCCTACGCGCTCAACCCCCGTACCAACGTCTACGAATACATGGGCGAGGGTATGGACATGGCCGGCTCGGACTTCTCGTTCGGACCTGGTCAGGGCTACGGCATGTGGACCAAGTTCCAGGAAGGCCACCAGGGCTTCTTCAAGACCGAGCGTGGCGGCGTGTTCTACGACAAGTTCTACGCGCTACTCGCACTCGCGATTCGTGACTGGGGCCTGAGCTTCACGATCGATGAGCGCTACTTCATCAACTACTACGATCTCTTCGCCATCCCGATGACCGAGTTCTTCGGTGGCATGATCCTCGACAACCCCCGTTGGTTCGCTCCGCGCGTCAACCTCGTCGATGGTCAACCCGAGATCGAGCACATGACCTGGTACCGCGGTCTCGCACTTGGCGAGTGTCGTCTTGGCGGTGCTTCGACGCCCTGCACCGAATCGCAGGACATCGAGTACCCGGCTGCGGCATTGGATGGCACCTCCAACACCATCCTTCGCTCCTGGGCGACCATCCTCGCCTTGGCTCAGTTCCCGGTCTTCTACGACTCGAGCTTCGAGCAGCGTCTGATCGTCTTCCGCAACGGCGAAGGCGCCGGACACGACATCCCGGACTTCCAGCCGGACGGATCGCCGGCGTGTGCCTATGGTGAGACTCTCGAGCCCGGCCACAACCTGGTTGATCCGGGCGTTCCCAACGGCTGCGACACCGCGGAGGACGCGACCTATGTCGTGTACAACTCGGAGCGTCTCCATACGCCGTACGTCGCCGTGAAGGTGCGTCCGCGCCTGACCTACAACCTCGAAGAGGAGCAGCTCGGCTTCCAGATGCTTCGCCGCCTGGTGGACATGCAGGAAGACGGTCGTACGCCCCCGTCCGAGCTTCAGCGTCAGGAGTCGTTCCTCGAGTACCTGATTCAGCTTCAGGCTGAGTACGGCATCTCGAACTACTTCGGCATCTGATCGACACCGAAGTCATCTGAGAAAGGCCCGCCATGTGCGGGCCTTTTTCGTTAACTTGCAACGAGGGGGATTGAGATGAGGTGGCTGCTGCTCTTCGCGTTGGCGTGTGGTGGTTCTAGCGGTAGCGCGGACTCAGGGGTCGATGGACCGGACTCGAGTACATCCGACACCAGCGAGATCGACGCAACGACCGCCATGGACGCAACCAGCGACGCTGATGGCAACGTCGAGCGTATCGATCGTGTCGACGGCCCAGGGGACTCGGAGCCTGACGAGACGACGTTGGAGCCCGGATCCGATGCGGACCACATCTACAGGTACTGTTGGTTTCTCACCGAGACCTTCTGTCGGGGTGCCCTGGCGTGTTGTGACGACGACCTGGAACGCTTCGGCGACGACCTCGCTGACTGTCACGAATCTCTGCTCAGGAGCCTCTGCGATATCTGGCCGGACCGTCCTGATGCTGTCGGACCACAGGACGTCGAAGCACTCGAAGCCAACCTTGAGCGTCTCGCGGATTCTGCTGACGACTGCGGTGAGCTCGTGGTCAAGTTTGTGTTCACATTTGGCAATCTGGAGCCGGGCGACGACTGCTCGTCGGAGGGGTTCAACCCTTCGTTCCTTTGTGCAGAGGGTGCGGAGTGCATCGACGATGTTTGCACCGCGTATCCCGAGATTGGTGAAGCGTGCTTTCCAGCATCGTTGGGGAATCGGTGCTCGGTGACTGAGGCTTTTTGCAACGATACGGACGACATCTGCGTTGCGTACGGCGACAAGCCCGTCGGCGAACCTTGTGAGCTCTGGGGAGAGTGCTCTACGTTTCGATGTGAGGGGGGAATGTGTGTCGAGCGAGCCGAGAGCCCATGGTGCTTCCAACGTTGAGCACGTTGAGCACGGTGCTTCCAGCGACCGCCGGGGCGTATTGGTTGGAGCTTAGAAACTCCGACGGCTGCTAACGACCCACGCTGTGTTGCCTTACGCCCGACTCTTCTTTTCATGCGCGCTCATCGCAGCGTGTGGAGCAAAGAGTGCCCTCGAAGTCCATGTGGGCGATGGTGGCTCGGTCGACGGATCACGCGTCGATCGGGATGCCCGCAGCGATGGCGCCCTCGACGCGACGCGCGATGCGCCACGTGATGCGGTCCGCGATGTTCGACGGCCCATCGATTCTGGGTTCGATGCTCCACGCGACACCGTTGGCGACGCCAACCTCTGTCGCCGTTTCGTAACGCAAGTTGGTCCCGCTGCGCTTGAACTGCGGTTCCTCGTCGATCGGTCCTTCTCAATGGCCAATGAGACCTCGACCGGCCGCACGAAATCAGAGGAGCTCGCCGACGGGTTTGCGCGCTTCTTTACGCTTCCCGAGGCTGCTGGCACCTACGCGAGTCTGACGTTCTTTCCGGGAGCTCCGATCGCCTGCAGCACCGACCGAGACTGTGTGATCGGTCGCTGTGTGATGCCCGACATTTGTCAGGACGAATCGTCCACGTGCACAGACGACCGGTCGTGCGGCGACCTCGACTGTGTCCCGCTTGGGCGTTGTGATCTCAACCCGCTCAACATCGTCACCTGTTTCGTTCCGCAGCCGGATAGCGGAACACGGCGCGATGGGGGTACCGGCTGCCCCGGCGAAATCGAGTGCATCGATTTCGGCTACTGCGAGAACGGACCGCCGTGGCGTCTGCATCGCGACACACCGATTTGTATGCCTTCGTACTACGTGTCCCCGAGCGTCGCTTCGGTGGACCTTCCGCGTGGAGCGCCTCTTCTCACCGAAACACTGACGGAGATCGTGCCCGCAGGAGGCACACCCACCATTCCCGCGCTCCGAGGCATGCACCGTGCGGCGCGAACCAGCGCTGCGCGCACCCATCGCAAAGTCGTGCTGGTTCTTGCGACCGACACCCGAACCCTCGGATGCGACCACCTTGGCGGGCTTGCAACCTTGCGACGCGAAGCGGCCGCAGGTCTCGCCAACGGAGTGCCTACGTTCGTGCTGGCTATCCTCGGAGCGGACGAAGATGGGGTTGCCTCTGATCTCGCGACGGTGTCGGAAGCTGGAGGGACCGAACTCGCGCTCTTCTCGACGGCTGAAGCGGTCGGCGACGCACTCGTCGAGTACTTGCGCGTGCTTCGCCAAGAAGAGTCGGCCTGCATCTACGAACTGCCGAGTGGTGCGCGTGCAGGTCTTGAGGCAGTGGTCATCGAACGCGACGGGAGTCGAGCCGAAGTTCCACAAGTCAGCGACGAAGTAACGTGTCGTGACGGTCGCGGTTTCTACTTCAGTTACGACGTCGAGCTGGGTGAACCGGTTGGGTATGTCGAGCTTTGTCCCGATACGTGTGAGCGTGTGAGCGACGGAGGTCGGCTGGAGATCCGAAACGTCTGTGAGTGAGAAAAGCCTTACGCCGACGAGGAAGTCCTTTACCCGATGCGATTGGAGGAGTAGCCACATGCGTGGAAGACGCACCGCTCGATCCCTCGAAGCTCTGGCAGATCGAAGGCAAGTACTACGACCTGGAGCCCTTCCTCGAGAAGCACCCTGGCGGTCGACGCTTCCTGGAACAAACGCGCGGCATCGACTGCACTGCGTTGTTCAACAGCACTCATCTGCACGACAAGATCCCGCGCGCAACAATGCGCAAGTACTATGTTGGTGATGTGCCGGACTACCAGCCGGCGCACGATTGGGACGGTGAGGGTTTCTACCCCACGCTCAAGAAGCGCGTTCGTGAGCACTTCGCTGCAGACGCCAAGAAACGTGGGTTGAAAGGGCGCAAGCTCCGCATCTCCCATCACGGTACGCGCGAGTTCTACCTCCGCTTTGCCGGTATCTATCTCCTTTTCATTGCGCTTTCGATCGGTGCGGTGGGCTTCGGTCAGTGGTGGTGTGCACTCGCGTGGGGACCTGTGGCGTTTGCCATTGGCGGCTATGGGCACGAAGCGATGCATGCCGGTGTGTTCAAGACCGTGCGAGCAAACCGAGCGCTTGCGTTGATGACGCTCGACCTGATGGGTGTCTCATCGTTTGTGTTCACCGCGATGCACGTTCCGCTGCATCACATCTACACCAACGAAGTAGATGTCGATCCGGACATCGAGGTGCACTTCCCACTCGTTCGCGAGTTTGAATCGCAGAAGCACATGCTCTTCCACCGTGGTCAGCACCTCTACGCGTGGATTCTCTACTTCATCACGTTTCCGGTTCTCTGGTTGGCCGACATCGTTGCTGCAGCAAGCGGTTGGTGGTTCGGTCCCTACGGAAAGATGCAACGCCCCCGATGGCGTGAAGCTCTGTCATTCACCGCGTTCAAGCTCATCAGTGCATCGCTCTGGTACGTACTGCCGTACTTTCTCTTGCCGTGGACGACAGCGCTCACAATGCAGCTGCTGATGATCGGAGGCGCAGGTTTGATGGTGCAGGGCACGTTCGCGCTCAGTCATCAAAACGCATTGGCGATGGACCTCGCGCATGACCATCGCGCTCCGACACGTGATTGGGGCATTGAACAAATGCGTACGACCGTGGACTTTCAGCACGGGTGGTGGTTGCCCGTGACCTTCTTCGGCGGACTCGGCTACCAGATCGAACACCATCTCTTTCCGACGATCAGCTACAGCCGCCTTGATGAGATCGTGCCGATTGTGCGCGAGACCTGCGAAGAGTTCGGTGTGCCCTACTACTACTATCCGACCGCGTGGTCGGCGCTTGGCGCGCACTATCGTTTTCTGCGCGATATGGGCAAGCCGATCCCCGAGCCCGCCCCCGTTCCGGTTGCTAAAACCTAGAGGACGTAGGGCGTACCCGTAAACCCAGGGACCGCATTCCTCCACCCTCGCCATGGGCGGTTGGCAGGGACCGAGTCCGCATCCACCAAGTACGGGTTGTCCCGCGCGTTTGCGAGCCACGAACTCGCGACTTCACTCTTCGCAGCGCCATCCAACTGGTCACGAAACACCACGGAGCCCCACTTGAACTGTTTCTGCAGCGACTCATCCGGCCGCTTTGTCGTGCAGCACGTGAACGTGTCTGGATCGCCCGGCGAGAGCTGGGCAATCGTGCTTGCTGTTTCCAGCAGCCATTCTTCGAACGTCGGACGAACGGGACGCGGCAACGCATGCAAACACCAGTGACGCAGGTCCTGAATGTCGTTGTAGCCGATGAGGCCCTCCATGATTTTTCGGTGGAGCCCTTCCATGTTCCAGAACGTGCTCTGCGCAGAGTTTTTCCAACCCGGGTCTGCTTTGTCCGCGACGGTTGGCGTTTCACTCCACGGCGGCTCGTAGACCTTCATGTACGAAGGGTGGACGGCGACGACCCACATCGCCTCGATCAACGACTCCGTGCTCGACTCGTGGTGTCCATGCACCCGCCAGAGCGCCCACTCTGCCATTGCTGCCGACATGGCTAGCGTGCCACGCGGTGACATCGCGAAAAGCAGCTCACGAAACGGCATGTAAAGGGGCCGTCGACGAAACGCGAGGTCTTTGTACTTGGGCTTCTTGGCCGCAAGGTTGAGATCAACGATGTGTGGCGGAGCGGTGAGCATGGCGTATCGTACCTCCATGCTTCGACTCGTTCTCGCTCTCGCACTTACCGGTTGTTACGCCTCCCACGAACTGGAACTCGAGTCGGACATCGAACGCTCGCCGGAGTTTGCGGACGACTACCAGGTGGTGTCTGCCTTTGGTTGGGCGTTGATCCCCACCACGACGGTCTACCGGTTCCATGAGAGTGGAGAGATCGAAGTTCTCTCACACGACGAAGGTACTTACTTCGAAGGTGAAGCAGGGCAGTGGTTCCTTGACGAAGGAACCTGTGCGTTTGGTGACCGTTGGTGGAGCGAAGCGGATCGGCTGGTGATCGAAAGCGACTGCGACGACGGCTCAGTCAGAAACCTCGAACTGATCTCGATCGAAGAGGTTCGGAACACGTTTTCGGACGACCTTGCTGTCGTCGCACCGCGAGGCGCAGTGGGCTTCTGGGTCAGCGACTCCGGCTTCGGCGGATTCCGGCGTTGCCGCGGCGATTGCTGAGTTGCAGAAACGCATCAATTCTGACCAGTTGCCCTTCGAGGCCATCCTCACGTAGCCTGCGCTCCCCCTAATTTTGGAGGAGATCGCATGGCCTCAGGCCGGGACGAGTTACTGCGGCGCTACCGGATGATGCAAACCATCCGGCGCTTCGAAGAGGAGTCTGCTCGCGCGTACGCGATGGGCAAAATCGGAGGCTTTCTGCACCTCTACATCGGCCAAGAGGCGGTGGCGGTGGGTGTGTCGGATGCACTCGAGGACGAGGACTACACGTTCCAAACCTACCGCGATCACGGCATTGCACTCGCGCGCGGCATGACCGCGAACGCGGCAATGGCGGAGCTCTTTGGGAAGGACTCAGGCTGCTCGCGCGGCATGGGTGGCTCGATGCACTTCTTCGATGTCGAGAACCACTTCTACGGAGGTTGGGGCATCGTTGGAGGACATCTTGCGCTTGCTGCCGGCGCTGCGTTCAAAGCCAAGTACCAAGGCGAGAAACGCGTGACTGTATGTTTCTTCGGTGAAGGTGCGACCAACATCGGTGGGTTCCACGAGGCCATGTCGTTGGCCGGCTTGTGGAAGCTGCCCATCGTGTTCATCTGCGAGAACAACCAGTACGCGATGGGCACGCCGATGGAGCGCACCTCGGCCATCCAGGACCTCACGCTCAAGGCGCAGGGCTATGGCATGGCCGGTGATCGCTTCCCGGGTCACGACGTCGCTGTGGTTCACGACCGTGTGAAGCAAGCGGTCGATCGTGCGCGTCGCGGTGAAGGTCCGACCTTCATCGAGGTCGAAACCTACCGTTTTCGCGGTCATTCCATGAGTGATCCGGCGAAGTACCGCAGCCGAGCCGAGCTCGAAGAGCGCAAGAAGAAGGACCCTTGTGCGGTGGCTCGCGGCCGACTTGTCGAAGCGGGCGTGAAGGAAGACGAGCTCGAGGATCTCGACGGAGAGATCGACGAGTTGATCGACGCGGCGGTGAAGTTCGCGAACGAAGCGGAGCCCGCCAAGGAAGAGGTCATGTGGGGTGTGTACGCGCCAAGTGAGGCCGGAGCATGAGGACCATTCGATATCGCGAAGCGGTGCGTGAGGCGATGCTCGAGGAGATGGATCGTGATCCTACGGTCTTCCTCATGGGCGAAGAAGTCGGTCACTACCAAGGTGCCTACAAGGTCAGTGAAGGGTTGCTTGCTCGCTTTGGCGAGAAGCGCGTCATTGACACCCCGATTGCCGAAGCCGGATTTGCAGGCATCGGTGTAGGTGCCGCGATGACGGGGTTGCGTCCCATCATCGAGTTCATGACCTGGAACTTCAGCTTCGTCGCGTTTGATCAGATCATCAGCAACGCCGCGAAGGTCTATCAGATGAGCGGCGGCAAGATTAAGGTGCCGATGGTCTTCCGTGGACCGAACGGTGCGGCGAAGCAGGTCAGCTCACAGCACAGCCACTCGGTGGATCCCTTCTACGTGAACATCCCGGGTATCTGGGTGGTGATGCCGGCCACACCGCGCGATGCGAAAGGCCTTCTAAAGACGGCGATTCGCGACGACAACCCGGTGATCTTTCTCGAGGGCGAAACGCTCTACAACGTCAGCGGCGAGGTTCCTGACGCCGAGGAAGACGAGCTGATTCCCTTTGGTCAGGCACGCGTGGCGCGCGAAGGCGATAGCTGCACAGTGGTGACCTGGGGACGTCCTTACTACACCGTGATGCAAGCGGCCGAGCAGCTTGCGGCTGATGGAATCGAACTTGAGGTCGTGGACCCTCGCACGCTTCGGCCCCTGGACACCGACACGATTGTGGAGAGTGTGAAGAAGACCAACCGTTGTGTGATCGTGCACGAACACTGGCCCTATGGTGGACCGGGCGCGGAGATCGCGGACCGTGTTCAACGTGATGCGTTCGACTGGCTCGACGCACCGATCGAACGCGTGGCGTCGCTGGACGTTCCCATGCCCTACGCAACCAATCTCGAAGACCTCGTCTTGCCGACTGTCGACCGTGTTGTCGCCGCAGTTCGCAAAGCGACGTACAGCAGCTGAGGACGACGTGGCGAAGATCATCGGACTGCCGAAGCTTTCACCGACGATGGAAGAGGGAACCATCGCGGCGTGGACCAAGAAGGAAGGCGAAGACGTCGACATCGACGATTTGCTTGCCGAGGTCGAGACCGACAAAGCGACCATGGAGTTTCGCTCGTTCGACAAGGGCGTGCTCCTGAAGATTCTGGCTCCCGAAGGGTCGACGCTGGCTCCGGACATGCCGGTGGCAATCATCGGCAAGCGTGGCGAGGACATCGCCGCGTTGATCGAGGAGGCGAAGAAGCGTTCCGAAGAGGGCGGTGCACCCGCGGCAGCCGAGCCTGCGCCTGTGTTGAGCACTCCGACGGCGACTCCTGCTCCAGCAGCACCGGCTGTGGCTGCACCACCTCACCGTGGCGACGGGCGGATTCTCGCGTCGCCTTTGGTGCGACGACTGGCTCGTGAGCGTGGGCTTGATCTGAGCGGAGTTGCGGGCACCGGCCCACGTGGTCGTGTCATCAAGCGAGACCTCGAAGGACTGAGTGCTGCGCCGCAAGCTCGCGCGCGAGGTGTGCGCCAACCTCCGCGGGTGGAGAAGGCGAGTCAGATGCGCAAGGCGATTGCGCGTCGGCTGACCGAGTCCAAGCAAACGGTTCCGCACTTCTATCTGACCATTGACGTCGATGCGGCGCCGATGATGGAAGCGCGCAAGCAGATGAACGCAACCCTCAAGGCTCAGGGCCTCGAAGAGAAGGTTTCGTTCAACGATATCGTGATCAAAGCCGCGGCCGTGGCGCTTCGAAACGTGCCTGAGTGCAACGCCTCCTGGATGGATGGAGAGATTCACTACCACCAAGTGGTCGACATCTCCGTCGCGGTTGCTGTGCCGGATGGATTGGTCACCCCGGTTGTGCGCGACGCCGATCAAAAAGGCGTGCTCGAGATTTCGCGAGAGGTCAAAGAGCTCGCCGGGCGTGCGCGCGACAAGAAGCTCAAGCTCGAGGAGATGCAGAACGGAACGTTCAGCATTTCGAACCTCGGTATGTACGGAATCGAAGAGTTCGCAGCTGTGATCAACCCGCCTGAGGGTGCGTTGATGGCCGTCGGAACGATTCGCGATGCAGCGGTTGTCGAAAACGGAGCGCTGGTTGCGGGCAAGCGCATGAAACTGACGCTGAGCTGCGACCACCGTGTTGTGGACGGCGCCGTGGGTGCGAAGTGGCTCGCCGAGTTGAAGCGTCTGCTTCAGGCGCCCTACGCCATGCTTCTCTGACTGCTCTGCTAGGCTTTCGGCGATGAAGCGCTTTGCGTGGCTCCTTGTGTTGGCGTTGGGGTGCGGCGATGACAGCGCACCTGCGGACGCTGGGACGGACTCGTCGGCGGACGCGAGCCCAGACTCAAGCGTGGACGCCGGCATCGACGCGGCAGCCGATACCCGTGTGGACGCAGGTCGCTTTCCGGCGGTCGATGATCTCCCGGCGAGCGAAGAGCTTCCCGATCCCTTCGAAACCTTCTTCGATCCAATGCGGATCGAAACGGCAGAACAGTGGCGGGACGTTCGACGACCCGAGTTGCTCGAGTTGTTTCAGCACTACGTCTACGGTTTTCTTCCCGAGGCTGTGCCCGTCGAAGCGACGGTCACCGACGAAGCGCTACTCTTTGACGCGAGTGTTTCGTACACCGAGGTGTCGCTTGCGTACGGACCGTCCGAGGTCACGCCCATCTCGCTCGCGATCTTTCGTCCGGTTGGGGTGACCGATGCGCCGGTGCTTCTCGCGCTCAACAAGTGTGGAAACCAGAGCTTGTCGTTCGAAGAAGCTGTTCGCGAGACCACGTCGTGGATTCAAAGTGACTGCGAGTTGACGCGAGGTTTCCGTGATTCGCTGTGGCCGATCGAAGCGATTGTGGCGCGCGGTTATGCCTTGGTGACATTCCACGAAAGCGACGTCGATCCCGACGATGTGAACGATCGTGAGTTCGAGGATGGGGTCCACCCGCACTTTGCGCTCGACGACGTTCCTGAAGAGGCGCGATGGGCGATGATCAGCGCGTGGGCGTACGGGTTGAGTCGCGCGATCGATTACCTGCAGACCGCGGAAGTCGATGCGACGCGTATTGCGACGGTGGGTCACTCGCGACGTGGCAAAGCCGCGTTGTGGGCAGCAGCGCTCGACGAGCGGATCGCGATGACGATTCCACATCAGAGCGGAACAGCGGGTGCGACGCTCAGCCGAAGCTATCTGGGCGAGTCGGTGTTCATCATCAACGCGGCTTTCCCGCATTGGTTTGATGGTGTGTTCAACACGTTTGCGAACCGAGAAACGCAGTTGCCGATCGATCAGCATCTGTTGATCGGTTTGGTCGCGCCGCGTGCGGTGTTTGTCACGAACGGCGCCGCAGATGACTGGGCAGACCCTCCGGGCGCACTGCGCGCAGTACAGGCCGCAGCGCCAATATGGGAGCTACTCGGTTCGCCTGGACTCGTCGCGGATGACGAAGGCATTCCAACGCAGGAAGGCCCGTTGAGTTGGTTTGAGCGTCCCGGCGATCACTCGTTGTTGGCGAGCGATTGGGAGCTGTTCATGGACTTTGCAGACCTGCATCTCTAAGCGGGAAGAGCTGAAGTCCTTCCGTACTCCCAAGCTTCCATGCTTCCGGATCCGCGAAGCGGAATGCCGCCCACCTCGCCCTTAGCGATGACGACCTTGCGCGATCCACGTCTCCACCAGTTGGATCGCTTCCGGGCTCATCGCGGGAAGACCCAAAGGCATACCGCGCGGTCCGTCATGCACGACGCCCGCTTCCTCCAGCTGCCGCGCACGCAACGTCGCCACGAGTAAGGGCATCCGCTCGCCGTTCAGTTCGACTTCACGAAAGAGCGAAGCACGTCGCCCTTCCGCGTTGAGCGCACCACTTTGGATGCTCTCGTACTCACCCAAGTTCACCCGACGCGCTTCAAACCCAAAGCCACCCGTGTTGCCGGGTCCTCCATCGCCCATCGCCAGGTCTGGATCCGCATGGCAATGCCAACAAACAGCGCGAAATACCTGTGTTTCGACTTCGTCGAACATGACTTCGCGTTCCAGTACCGGCAGTCGGTCAGGCGCAGCAGGAGGCTGCGGCATCTCCAACGTCAGCAGATGCGCGGCAACATCACGTGCCTCGCTCTCGCTCAAACCCTGCGCGGGCATTCGCGTGGCCCGATGAAGCGCGGCAGGGTCGAGCAGCCACCTGACCAGAAGGTCTCTTCGAAAGCGCGTGGCTGCAACGGCGAGGTCTGGAGCCAGGGTGCGTGCGAGCCCAGCAGTCGTTTCCTCGCCGATCGATTGTCCAGATTCGAGGTGGCACGTTCCGCAGGCGCTTGAACGAACGATCTCACGACCACGACGCGCATCACCAAACTGCCACGGCTCACTCGCTGAGGCGTCGCGCGTCAGGAACGCAGCGAGGTCGCGAGCGTCGGTTTCGTCGATCGCCAGTCGCGGCATCGTCGCTTCGAGGTTCGGGCGGAGGTCATGGGGGTTCTGCAGAAACTCGGCAATCCACTCGGGTGCAAAGCGGTGCGCGCCCTGAAGCGATGGGGCGCTTGGCAGACTGTGGATGTTGTCTTGCCAGTGTTGCCCGGCGGGCACCTCGAGAGTCCCGTCGAGAATGTCTTCGTGGCACCCCGCGCACTGTTGTTGGAGCGTCGGCTCACCAACAACGCCGTCGTGACATCGAGCGCACTCAAACTGAATCGCGAGTGCTTCACCACGATCCGCGTCGCCTACAAACAAAGGTTCTTCGACGGGAGGTGCAGGCGTCTCTACGCTGGTGTGCTGCTCGCAACCCAGCAGCAGAAGTGCGAGCGCAAGGCTGCGCATCAAGCCGGGCAGATCGTGCGCTGTGCGCGACTTGCGCGCTGCCGGCAGGTCGCGGACGCCAAACCCTGACCTTCTTCGTTGTCCACTGCGGCATACGCGCGCGCAAGCGCCGCGTACCCATACACATCGGGCATGAGGTCCGCTTCGGCGAGAGGCTCAAGCAAGGCGATCGCTTCCTGCTGTCGATTGGCCAGGTGTTGGTACGCCTCACCGATTCGCGCCGCGATTTCCGGATCATCGCGGTCACCCACCGATTCGAGTTGTTCGATCGCCCACTGCACGTTTTCAAACCGCTGTGCTTTGCTGCCGTCACGTGCGCGCCAGCGCCTTCGGTCGACGTTTCCGTCGAGTCGAATGGTCACGCTCGCGAGAATCAACATGGCGCGTCGTTTGAGTCGATCGTGACGCGCAGGATCTTCGGCGCGTCGTCCGCGAACACGATTCCACGCGCGTCCTGCCACCCGAAAGCTGCGACGGAGGTGCCCTTGCGAGAACAAGCGGCGTGCACGACTCACGTCACGGGATTCGTCATAGTACGCGTCATCCATCCCGCGGATACACGCCTCCGTTGGGCTCGGCATCCAGATCAGGACACCGGCCAGCACAACCAGCCCTCTCAGCATGGTCGTCCGACCACAAGCGGACCGCGAAGTTCCGTGCTCTCAGCAAGCGCCGTGGAAACGCTTCGCACCCGCTGGGAAAATCTTGCCTGGATTGAGAATTCCGCGCGGGTCGAAAGCGTCTTTGATGCGCTCTTGGAGCGCGATCAACGCCGGGCTCTGTTCGATCGGAAGGTAGGGCGCTTTGAGAATTCCAATTCCGTGCTCGCCGCTGAGCGTCCCGCCCATGTCCACGACGTCTTCAAAGAGGCCTCGGATCGCAGCATCCACCCGATGTCGTTGGTCCGGGTCGTCCCACAAAAAGTTCACGTGGAGGTTCCCGTCACCCGCGTGCCCGTAGCTTGGCATCCGCACGCCGTGTGTGTCCGAGAGCTTCCGGCAGCGGTCCAGAAGCTCGCCGACGCGAGTTCGAGCGACCACAACGTCCTCGGCAAGCTTGTGGTTGGCTTGTCGGCGCATCGCGTAGCTCATCTCGCGGCGCGCCGCCCACAACCGCTCGCGTTCGCTGTGGTTTTTGGCGACCAAGACTTCGATCGCTCCTGCGTCGAGCATGGAGGAGCCACAGTCTTCGATGCGTTGTTCGATCTCGTCGGTGCTGCCGTCCACTTCGACCAGCAACATCGCGCCGGCCTGTGAAGGCACCGCAAGTCCGGCTTGCGGTCGCAAAATGTCGAGCGCCAACGCGTCGAGAAATTCCAAACACCGCGGCATCACTTTGCGTCGCAACGCTTCGGTGACTGCAGCGGCAAGCGTGGTTTGATTGGGAAGGAACACCAGCAGTGTTCCGATCGCTTCCGGGCGCGGGATCAAACGAAGTGTTGCTCGCGTCACGACCGCCAAAGTTCCTTCGCTGCCGACCAAGAGGGAAGCGAGGTCGTAGCCAGTCACGCCCTTGGCTGTGGGTCGGCCGACTTGGATGACGGTTCCGTCTGCGGTCACCGCTTCGAGACCGAGAACCCAATTTCGGGTCACGCCATATTTGAACGCGCGTGGTCCACCGGCGTTCGCTGCGATGTTGCCGCCGATCAAACAACTCCCCACGGAGTTGGGATCGGGCGGATAGAACAACCCCTCGGATTCCACTGCTTCGTGGATTCGATGCAGTCCGACCCCTGCACCCACGGTGGTGCGCAAGTCGTCGCGCTCGATGCTGTGGATCTGATCGAGACCTTCGACCGAAAGAACAAGTCCGCCTGGAACTGGAATCGCACCGCCGACGCGTCCACTTCCGCCAGCACGCGGGGTGATCGGGACACGATGTGCGTGGCACGCAGCGAGTACGGCCGAGACCTGTTCGGTGGAGCTCACGCGGATGACAGCTTCCGGAACAACAGGCGCAGCTTCCGACTCGTCACTCGAATACGACCGGCGTACCTCCGCGTCACGAACGATGGATCCACTCGGGATCGCACCGTCCATCTGCAGCAGCGCCGAATCGATCGCCATTCAGTCTCTATGCAATCTTTTCATGCTCTCGCAACAATGACCCATCTCGAATAGCGTTTTTCGTCGTAATTTCGGGCAAATCCAGCCGGGCACATCGATTGCTATTCCTGCACCGAGGTTCTGTCACGACGTGGACCAACACGATCGGCGGCACCTACAATGAATTCTATGGATTACCCGGTACGCGCGTCCCTTCTCCTCTGTTTGAGTGCATTACTCGGAGTCGCTTGTGGCGATGACTCCACGCCGAGCATCGACTCTGGTTTGCGGGATGCGATGCGACCCGATGTCGGGCAGCCCGACACCAACGGCGTGGATGTTCCTGGTGTGGACGCTCCCGGCACCGACTCGGAGGTTCCCACCGAGTGCACGGTCACCGACGTCACCGTTGCGATGGATTTCATCGGCACTCCGCGACCGGTCTCGGTTCAGGTCGACCCCATGGGGTACTTGGTCGGTTGGCGCCAACAGATGGGCGATGCCGAAGACGTGTACACGGGCATCATCGGGACCGATGGCGAGTCGGTTCTGTCCACTTCGCAACTCACCGATGATCTGGGCTCCAAACGAAACCTGATCCTGCGTGACGGCATTGCGCTTTGGGAAGACGACCTCGCAGCACGTCTTGAGTTTGTGGTGCGCGGGCGACAGGTCGGAAGCGGTGACGAGTTCAGCGTAACGTCCGACGACGGCAACGCGCAGCGACCGTCTGTTGCGGCTCTCGGTGACAACTGGGTGATCGGTTACTCCGAGCAGGACGGCGCGACTTGGGACCTCAACGTGCGCACGTACAACGGCACGACGTTCGGCAACGTGACGACGATTGCCTCGGGTCTCTCCGCGCCGACCGACTTGGCGTTGCACGAGTCCGACGGTCAGATGATGGCGGCGTGGGTGCAGGGTGGTGACGTCAACATGCAGGTGCTGGATGCCGGTGCTGCAGAAGTCGGCGAATCCTTTGTATTGTCGACCGAAAACAACGCTGTCGGTCCGGTGAAGCTGGCGTTTGGCGAGCTCGGCGGCGTGGTGATCTTCGACGTCTCGTTGGGTGGTCGCCCGGAGATTCGGTCGCGACTTCTCAACAACGACGGCACTCCGAAGCGCGCCGAGCAGATCGTTTCGTTGGCACCTGCGCAAGGTCAGGTCGCGAACGTCGTGTACTACATGGGTGGCTTTGCGGTGATTTACCACCAGCGCCTTGATCTCGTGACGACCATTCAGTTGGCCTTCGTCCATGGTTCGGATGGTGACGTGGTGGAGGTTGTCGAACTCGGCACGGCTGGGTTTGACGACGGGATTCCCGGACTCGCCGTGCGAGAAGACGGTTTGATCGGTGCCGTGTGGGCTGAGACAAGCGGAGCGGGAGCCGACATTCGAGGACGCCGGGTCAACTGCCCGGGTGCATGGCTTCGTTGCGCTCCGATGGAGGAGGAATGAACCGCCGCACGGCGTCTTGGTTGACGATGGTCGTGCTCTTGAGCGCGCTGTCGGCACTTACCATTTGTTGTTCGGACGATTCGGCACCGCCGCCGATTTTTGACACTGGGTTGAGAGATGGGGGAATGGATGACGAAGGCGGTGTCGATGCCGCGATCGACGCTGTGATCGACACCGCCTTCGACACCGACCTGCCGGGAGATGCGACGACCATCGTCGACACCGGTCCCGTCGATACAATTCCCCCGCCTGTCGATAGTCGTCCTCCCGAGCCGCCTTGCGACTCGATCACACCGCGTACCTGCGACGATCCCTGCCCTGCAGGTTCCGTGTGTGCGCCCGACCTCTGTGGTGGCTCGGCGTGCGTTCCGGGTCGTCCCTGTGCAAGCGACGAGGAATGCGGTGGCAATACCTGCGTGATCCCCGACGGACTCGAGCGCGGCGTGTGTACGGCCTCCACGGGGGACTGCACGACGTCGGCGAGTTGTCCCGCGGGTTCCGTCTGCGAGAGCGGCACGTGTGTCAATCGTCGCATCCCGTGTGGATCGGTGTTCGACAACTGCCCACGCGGATACGTGTGCTCGTTTGAGCCGGGCGGGGCGTCGATGTTCTGCACGCTTGCGAACAACCGCTGTACGTCCGCGTCTCAGTGCGAGCTTGGATACAGCTGTGGCGATATCGACGGCGACGGAATGAACGAATGCATTCCTCCCGGTGCCTGTAGCTCTCATGGCGATTGCACAGACCCGCTTCTGTGCACGGTGTTCGCGGGAAGCTCAGTCGCGGAGTGCTCACTCGATGGTCCTTGTGGTGGAGGCGTCGAGTGTGGTGAAGGACGAGAGTGCTTGGACATCACGAACGGTGAGGGCCCGCCCTTGTGTGTTCGTCCTGGCTCGTGCTCGTCGAATACGGACTGTCCCGAAGGGCAGATCTGTGCACCGGGTGGATTGCACGACACGCTGGCGTGCATTGGTGGAGAATAAAGATGCGTTGGTTGGTTCTCACCTCTGTTGTTCTGGGTAGCGGATGCTTTTCGTGGGGGGACGAACCCGAGGCGCGAGAGTGTTCGGGACCCGGCGACTACTGCGAATGTGACGCTGAGGGACTGGAAGTTCCGTGCTTCCTGACTCCGGAAGTGGTCGACGGACACATGATCTGTCGCCAGGGCGTGCGTACGTGTGCAGGTGGAAAATTCACAACGTGCGAAGACGTCGAGGAGTACACGATGGCGGTCACGCACGACCTCATCGAAGGCCCCGACGAGTGCAACTCGTGTAACCCCGCGTGTCAGGTCAACCGCGACCGGCCGAACGACGCGGACCTCAACCCCGGCAACTCGTCGGACGTGAGCTACTGCCCTGCAACGGGCGGCATCTGTCCCGATCCGAACATGACCATGCCCGAGGATGAGTGTGTTGGACCGCCGTGTGGCGATCCCTTCGATTTGATGATGGGTGATGCGAGCGGCTTGGCGATCGATCCGACCGACGGCGCGCTCATCTTGGACTCGTCAGCGTTCAACCCGGACTACATCTGGATCGCGAACACCGGCGACGGAACGATTTCGAAGTACGACATCCTCACGGGCGAGGAAGAAGGCCGGTACTACCCGGGTCCCTTTGGTACTGGAAACGACCCTTCGCGTACGTCGATCAACACGTCGGGTGACGCGTTTGTCGCCGGTCGACGAGGCATCTTCGTGAGCCGCATCTCAGCGTCTGGTGATCGCGGTGGCTGCCCCGATACCAACGGCGATGGCGTGGTCACCACCTCCAGCGACCTCAACGGAGATGGCATCATCAGTCGCAACCTGAGCGACGGGGAACTCCTGCCGTATGGGGCAGATGACTGCTTGCTCTGGTACCGCGACCTGCGCTCGATCATGCCCAGTGGCTACATCCGCGCTGTCGCAGCGCAGGACATCGTCGACATCATCTCTGGCAGCGTGGAGGAGTACGTCTGGGTCGGTGGCTACAGCAACCGGCGTATCGCTCTCTTGGACGGTCCGACCGGCGCCATCCTACGCTCGAGAACCATCAGCGGTGGACCCTACGGTTTCGCTCTCGACCGCGACCAGAACCTTTGGATCTCCACCATCAGCACGAACGTGTATCGCGTGGATACGACGTTGTGTAACGCGGCTGGCTGTCCGGCCGCCGCAGAATGTGTGGGCGACTCCGCGGCATGTGCTGCAGCACCTGTACAGCGAATCTCGGTACCGCGACGAACGTACGGCGTCACCGTCGACTTCAACCAGCGTGTTTGGTTCGGTGGCGAAGGCGAAGTCACGTACTACGACGAGTCGTTTCCCGCGGGTACACGCGTTCGGTCTTCGAACACATCGAGCATCGGTGGTGGATGGCGCGCTGGAATCGCCGCCGACGGTCTAGGCAACGTCTGGACGACCGGTGGTTTTGGTGTGCTTCGAATCAACGGTTCGAACCCGACCAGCTGGGTCCACATTCCTCGTACCGCGGCCAGCACGTACGCACGTGGTTGGGGTGTCGCGATCGACAGTCGTGACAATGCGTGGGTGATCAACCGTTGGGACAACCGTGCCCACAAGTTCGTCCCCGCAGGTGGACCGGCAACCGGTTTGAACAACTGGTCCGTCACGGTCGAAGCCACCAACATCGTGGCTCCATACACGTACTCGGACATGACCGGTGCGCAGCTTCGTTTGGCTGCTGCACAGCGTGGAACGTACTTCCAGATCTTCGAGGGCTGCTCCACCGGTGTTCCACAGTGGGACACGCTCACGTGGGATGCCGATACACCTCCGAACACCTTCCTGACGTGGCGTGTTCGCACCGGAGACACGCTTGCGGCGTTGGCTGCGTCGACGTGGGCTGCAGCGGGTGTCGTTCCGCCTGAGACGTCGCCTTTGGATATCCGCACGCCACTTCAAGCTGCTGGCTTGAGTCCGCTGGCGCGTTATCTCGAAACCGAGTTGACGCTGATCAGTGCCGACTCGGATCCGACGATGCTCGTCACGCCGCGTGTACGTGAGTTTGCCGCGCAGCACACCTGCATCACACCGACGATCGGGACGTACATTCGTGACTACGACACCACGATTGCCTGTACGTATCCGGGTGAGCGCGCCGTCTGGGGACAGTTCGACTATTTCTCGACCGTTCCGGCAACGACGACGATCAACCTCAATATTCGTGTAGGCGATACGCCAGCGGAAGTAGCCGCGGCCACTCCGTCCACGTACTCCATTCCTCCGAACCCGGAGAATGGCTCATTCGATATGGGCAACTGGCTCATGATGAACGGACAGCCAGCCAACCCCATCCATCTTCAGGTCGAAGCACAGATGCTCTCGAGCGCTACTGCAACGCCGACGCTGGTCGGTTTCGACTTGGTTTACGACTGCGTGCCCAGCGAGTAATCGCTCGGCCGCGCCGGAGATCTCATGCGTCGGCTAGTTCTAACTTCGTTTTTCCTGATGGCTGGTTGCTGGTCGTGGGGAGAAGAACCTGAGGCGCGCGAATGCTCTGGACCGGGCGACTACTGCGAATGCGATGCCGAGGGATTGGAAGTTCCGTGCTTCCTGACTCCGGAAGTGGTCGACGGGCACATGATCTGTCGCCAGGGCGTTCGAACCTGCGCCGGTGGGATGTTCACGACGTGTGAAGACGTCGAGGAATACACGATGGCGGTCACGCACGACCTCATCGAAGGCCCCGACGAGTGCAACTCGTGCAACCCGGCATGCCAGGTCAACCGCGACCGTCCCAACGACGCGGACCTCAACCCCGGCAACTCGTCCGACGTGAGCTACTGCCCTGCAACGGGCGGCATCTGTCCCGATCCGAACATGACCATGCCCGAGGACGAGTGCGTTGGACCACCGTGTGGCGACCCCTTCGACCTGATGATGGGCGATGCGAGCGGTCTAGCGATCGATCCGACCGACGGCGCGCTCATCTTGGACTCGTCGGCGTTCAACCCGGACTACATCTGGATCGCGAACACGGGCGATGGAACCGTGTCCAAGTACGACATCCTCACAGGAGAGGAAGAAGGCCGGTACTACCCGGGTCCCTTTGGCGGCGGAAACGACCCTTCACGTACGTCGATCAACACGTCGGGTGACGCGTTTGTCGCCGGTCGACGAGGCATTTTCGTGAGTCGCATCTCGGCGTCTGGTGATCGCGGTGGATGCCCGGACACCAACGGCGACGGCATGGTCACGACCTCGAGCGACCTCAACGGTGACGGCATCATTAGCCGCAACATCGGGGATGGCGAGTTGCTCCCCTACGGCAGCGACGACTGCTTGCTCTGGTACCGCGACCTGCGCTCGATCATGCCCAGCGGCTTCATCCGTGCGGTGGCGGCCCAGGACATCGTCGACATCATCTCTGGAAGCGTGGAGGAGTACGTTTGGGTCGGTGGCTACAGCAACCGACGCATCGCGTTGTTGGACGGTCCCACCGGAGCGATCCTGCGCACGCGCAACGTGAGCGGAACGCCCTACGGTTTTGCTCTCGACCGTGACCAGAACCTTTGGATTTCCACGATTCACGATCGTATGTTGATCCGCGTCGACACAACGGTGTGTAACGCCGCTGGATGTCCCGCTGCTGCAGAGTGCGTGGGCGATACCGCGGCGTGTGCAGCCGCACCGGTGCAGCGCATCAACCTTCCTCGGCGGCCGTACGGCGTCACCGTCGACTTCAACCAGCGCGTCTGGTTGGGCGGTGACAACGAAGTCATGTACTACGACGAAGGGTTCCCAGCAGGCTCTCGTTTGCGTAGCTCAAACACCTCGAGCATCGGCGGCGGATGGCGTGCTGGAATCGCCGCAGACGGCCTCGGCAACGTCTGGACGACCGGTTCGTTTGGCGTGATTCGCATCGATGGGTCCAATCCCACGAGCTGGGTCCATCTCCCCGTCAATGGCGCCAGTCAGAACGCACGTGGCTGGGGTGTGGCGATCGACAGTCGTGACAACGCCTGGGTGATCGGACGCTGGGACAACCGCGCATGGAAGTTTGTGCCTGCAGGTGGACCGGCTACGGGTCTCAACAACTGGACCGTTACAGTTGAGGCGACAAACATCGTCAGTCCCTACACGTACTCGGACATGACCGGTGCGCAGCTTCGTCTCGCGGCCGCACAGCGTGGAACGTACTTCCAGATCTTCGAGGGTTGCTCCACCGGTGTTCCGCAGTGGGACACGCTCACGTGGGATGCCGATACACCTCCGAACACCTTCCTGACCTGGCGTGTTCGCACTGGAGACACCTTGGCCGCGTTGCAAGCTTCGACGTGGGCCGCCGCAGGTGTCGCGCCGCCGTCGGCGTCTCCGCTCGACATTCGAACGCCTCTGCAGGCTGCGGGATTGAGTCCGCTGGCGCGCTACCTCGAGACCGAGCTGACGCTGATCAGTGCCGACTCGGATCCGACGATGCTTGTCACTCCGCGTGTACGTGAGTTTGCCGCGCAGCACACCTGCATCACACCGACGATCGGTACGTACATTCGCGACTACGACACAACCATCGCGTGCAACTACCCTGCCGAGCGCGCGGTTTGGGGACAGTTCGACTACTTCTCCAGCGTTCCGGCGACCACGTCGATCAACCTCAACATTCGCGTCGGTGACACACCGGCAGAAGTTGCAGCAGCGACGCCCTCGACGTGGGCGATCCCGACCAACCCGGAGAACGGCACCTTCGACATGGGCAACTGGCTCATGACGAATGGACAGCCGGCCAACCCGATTTACCTCCAGGTCGAAGCGCAGCTTCTCTCGAGCGCGACGGACACCCCCACTCTGGTCGGCTTCGATCTCGTCTACGACTGCGTTCCATCGACCTAATTCACGGAGGATGCACTCCCCGGGGTGATGTGCTCTAACATCCCCCGGCTTGGCTGATTCTTCCGAGGTTCCCTCGCTCCCATGGCGTGAATGGCCGTGGTGGCTCATCGCGGCGGTTGTCTTCGTCGAGGTGTTGGGGTTTGCCGTCGTGCAGTCGCGTGTTGCGCCCGAAGACGATTGGGTAGCCGCCGCGGAGTTCGTTCGCGAGCACCACGAACCGAAGGATGCGTTCGTCGTGGCGCCGGACTGGGCGGACCCACTGCTGCGCTTACACTTCGGCGACATGATCCCCACCGCGGTGGCTGGCCGCGCCGATCTCGCACCCTTCGAACGATTGTGGGAAGTCAGCATCCGCGGTCACCGCACGGAGCAGGACCTCGCTCCAGCATTCGAAACGGGTTTTGGTCGAGTGCGGGTCCGCCGTTTCGACTTGGGTCCAAGCCCAGTCCTTTACGATTTCGTAGACCACGTTCGCGAAGCACGGGTCCAACGTGGGGACCGTCCCTGCGCGTGGCGCTCTGGAGCGTCGAACCAAGGTGGTCTGTGGCGCGGGCCTTTGTGGCCGCGAGAACGCCACCAGTGCGGTCCCGAGCCGTGGATCTTCGTCGGGGAGACGGTCACCGAGGATCTGCACCTCCAAGCCCGTCGTTGTATCTGGCAGCATCCGCCGCCTGGCGACGTGGTTCGCTCGACCTTTCGCAATGTCCCGCTGGGCGAGCGTCTCGTGTTTTACGCCGGGCTCTACTACCAGCACGAACGCGAGGGCATCCGAGGCCCTGTCACAGCGCGCATCAGCGTCGACGGGGTTGAGGTTGGGCGATTGGTCCATCGCGATGGCGATGGATGGAAGCGAGTGGAGCTCGACCCGGATCCCGTGAACTCTGGCGCGACCCACGGTGACGTCAGCGTCGAAGTCGACGCGCCCGATCCGCACTACCGAACACTCTGCTGGGCGGCGACCACGCGTGGTCCTGCACGCGAGGCCGGCGAATGACGGTCAAAGTGGTTCGCACACCGCCGGTGGGCTGGCGGGACCATCTGCTCGGGTTCTTCTTGTGCGTGCTCTACGTGGCGCTCCTGATGGCCACGGCAGGCGACATCGGTATGTCGCGCGACGAGAGCTTCTACGTCACGGCTGCCCAAGACTACGGGCGTTGGTTCGAGCTCTTCGTCGAAGACACCGACCGCGCCATGGATCCGGAGGTTCGGGATCGCGCGTGGGACTACAACCACGAGCACCCTGGACTCGCGAAGAGCCTGTTCGCACTCTCGTGGCTCGCGCATCAGAAGTACGACCTCTTCTCATCGGACTCGATGGCCTTCCGGTTCCCGGGGATGGTCAGTGCGGGTCTGCTGCTTTGGCTGCTCTACATCTTTGGTGCGCGGGTCTTTAGTCGACAGGCAGGAGCGTTTGCAGCCGCGGCGTACGCCCTGATGCCGCGCGCGTTCTATCACGCGCATCTCGATTGCTTTGACATCCCGATCACGCTGGCGTGTACGTGGGTGGTCTACTGCTATTGGCGCTCACTAAGCAGCCGCCTCTGGGCGGTATGGACAGGTATCGCGTTCGGACTCGCGCTTGCCACCAAGCACAACAGCTGGGTTTTGCCGGGCATCTTCCTGATCCACTTTGTGTGGATGAAATCCGCGTTGCGCCAAGAGCAGAAAGCGCGCGACGCCGAGGACGAAGAGCTGAATGGCGACGAACGCTTTGTGCTGAACCGGATTCAAGCGGGCCCGTGGTGGCTGCTTTGGATGTGCTGGATTGGTCCCGTCATCTTCATCGCGACCTGGCCATGGATGTGGTCCGCCGATGCTCTCGCGCGATTTGGTTGGTACGCGCGGTTCCACGTTTCGCACGTCTACTACGACATCGCGTACTTCGGGTTCACCTACTTCGAGCCACCGTTTCCGGTCTCGTATCCCTTCGTAATGACGCTCTTTACCGTGCCGCTCGCCACGTTGGTGTTGGCAGGGCTCGGACTCCGCGAACGGTTCCGCGCCATGCTGCCGCAGCGTTTGGTCGATCGCATTTGGAAGGTCACGAAGAGGAACGCGCGTCCCGATCCGATGCGCACCGACGTGCTGCTGGTCGGTTGCTTGCTCGCACCGATCCTGATGATCGCTTTGCCCAGTTCGCCGATCTTCGGCGCAACCAAACACTGGATCACCTCGTATCCCTTCTTGGCGCTCTACGCTGGCCTTGGTTTCTATTTGGTGTCGAGGCTCTTTCGTCATGGCCGTGTGGGTCGGAAGCTGCCCAAAGCACGCTACACGGCCGTGGGTGTGGCGTGTGCAGTCGCGCTGGCTCCTTCGGCGATCGAAACCGTTCACAGCCATCCCTTCGGGCTCTCGCACTACACCTATGCCGCAGGCGGGGTTCCGGGTTCCGCCGACTACGGCATGAACCGGCAGTTCTGGGGATTCACCACCGGAAGCCTGACCGAGTTCTTCAGCGAACAAATGCCCGAGGGTGGAACTGTGTTTCTGTGCGACACCACAACGGGTGCGTGGGACATGTTCCGGCGTGATGGGCTGATTCCGGCGAACATCCGTGGCACGTTGGATATGGCGCGTGCGGATTTCATTATGGTTCACCACGAACATCACTTTGCCGAAGTCGAGTACCAAGCGTGGGTTCGGTACGGCACGCCTCAACCGGTGCACGTGTTGACCTACGATGGAGTGCCGATCGTGACCGTGTACGAAAACCCTTCTCGGAGGCGACCGTGAGAGCTCTTGTTGTCCTTGTTTGTCTTGCCGCGTGTGGGTCGTCGGAGCCGTTTGAGCGGAGCTGCAACGGTAAAGCGGTGACGAACTGCCTGCCCTACGAGCTGTCGATTCTGGAGAGCGCGAGCGTGACCGAGATGGTCACCATCGAAGACCCCGAGCAGATGGTCGATGTGCGCGTGCAGATGATGCGTTGCGACATGTTGGACCGGGCGCATGAAGTGACGATCGAGATGCGTGTGGGGACCGAAGAGGAACCGCGCATTATCGATCTGGTGACTGTGCGCGATAACGGCGAAGACGGTGATGTCACCGCGCGCGATGGAGTGATCGAGCAAACGATCGAGAACCCGTTTTTCGGTGCGGAGATTCCGGCGAACAGCGATGTGTTTTTGCGCTTTCAGGCGCGCGCACCGTCGGACTGTTCGAGCGGAATGTGCATTGGGGGAACGTGTCGTAGTGAGACGTTAGAGGTTCCGTATAGAACGGGTCCGCGATTCAACCCCGACGTGTGACACGAGGCGCAGAGCTGGGTCTGAATTTTAGTGGGAGACGTGAGCCTCGGAGCCTGCAGAGGACATTCCTTTCCGGTCTCCTACGCGAGCCAACTCATTTCAGATTCAGTTTAAGTTTCGCAATGCGCATCTCTTGTTCGGCTGGCAATAGTTCGCGCACGTGTGGGGGCATTAATTTTACCGGGAGGAGTGGAGTAGAGAAGTAGAGGAGAGAACTCTTTTACTCCTCTACTCGACTCCTCCCGGTGAAATCATTCGCCCAAATCGCGGAAGAGCTTCGCGGACTTGGATGTGCCGCGATTTCGTTTTTTATCCTGGAAGATTGAGAGACGGAAAGCTGGGAAGAGAAGCCGATTTTTTCTCGGCCAAAGAGTTGAGCTTCCGTCCTCCTAAGCTTCCAAACTTCCAGATCCGCGAAGCGGAATGATTCCCAGCGGAATGACTACACCGGAACTTACGGACTCTCCGGCTCTGGTTCGTCGTCATCCCTTGTGCGTCGCCGACGCGCCAAGCTCAACAACATCTCCGCCAACGCGATGACGATGTAACAAGCCAGCAGCCACACCAACGCAAACGAGATGTGGTAGCGCCGCGCGACAAACACGGTCGACCCAATCGCGAACACCAAGAACGCGGCGGTCCGCCAGTTCAGCTTCAGGTCCTTGAACGACCGAAAACGAATGGTGCTGACCATGAAGAAGCTCAGCGCAGCAACCACGCCCAAAATCAGCTTCGGCGATCCCAACACGTCACGCGCCGCGGTCTCTCGCGCAGCAACATTGGCCACGACCAACGAAATCAGAATGCCCGCTGCAGCCGGAATCGGCAGGCCGACAATGTACTTGCCCGGCTTCTTGGGCGCGCCCTGTTCACCCATGGTGAGCACGTTGAAACGGGCCAAGCGAATCGTTCCGCACGCGATGTAGGCGAACGACACCAGGACACCCACGGTGTCAAACACGTCGAGCGACCAACGGAACACCAGCACCGCGGGCGCAACTCCAAAGCTGATGACGTCGGCCAACGAGTCGAGCTGCACGCCGATCGCACTCTGCGTCTTGGTCAGTCGTGCGACGCGTCCATCGATGGTGTCGAAGAACATCGCGAAGATGATCAGTAGCGACGCGCGGTAGAAATCATCGTCCGTGGCTTGGGGACTCGCGCACGTAAGAATGGCGTAGAACCCGCACAGCACACTCGAAAGCGTGAACAGGTTCGGGAGGATGAAGAGCGTCTTCCGGAGATCGACTTTCACAAGTCCGTCATCCTCGTTCCCACCATCGGCAACAACCTAGGACATGGCCCTATATCTGTCCAGGCGCCGCGCGTATGCTCGCGCCCATGGTTCGCAAGGAAGAAGCGCTGGCGTATCACGCCGAGGGTCGCCCTGGAAAAGTCGAGGTCGTTCCCACAAAACCGGTGAGCACACAGCGCGATCTTTCGCTCGCGTATTCGCCGGGCGTAGCCGAACCCTGTCGCGTCATCGCCAAGGACCCCTCGGCCGTCGATCTCTATACCGCCCGTCGCAACCTTGTCGCGGTCATCAGCAACGGCACCGCGGTCCTTGGGCTCGGCAATATTGGCCCGCTGGCATCCAAGCCGGTGATGGAGGGCAAGGCGGTCCTCTTCAAGAAATACGCGGATATCGACGTGTTCGATATTGAAGTAGACGCATCGGATCCGGATCGCTTCATTGAGGTTGTTGCTGCCCTTGAACCGACGTTTGGTGGCATCAACCTCGAGGACATCAAGGCGCCGGAGTGTTTCGCCATCGAGCGTGCTCTCGAAGAGCGCATGAAGATTCCGGTCTTTCATGACGACCAGCACGGAACCGCCATCATTAGTGCGGCAGCGATTCTCAACGCGTGTGAGTTGCTCGACAAAGACCTCACGACGCTCAAGGTGACTTGCATTGGTGCCGGCGCGGCAGCGATCGGGTGCATGTGGCTCTGGACAGAGCTCGGCGTAAAAAAAGAAAACATCACCCTCGTTGCTCGACAGGGGGTAGTGCACGAGAACGACAAAGATCTCGATCCGTACCGAGCTCAGTTTGCTCGGCCTGCCGATGATCCAAGACAAACGATTGCTGATGCGCTCGAAGGCGCCGACGTCATGCTCGGACTCGCGGCGGGCGGCATCGTGTCCGCGGACATGGTCAAGCGGATGGCGGAGAAACCAATCATCTTTGCGCTCGCCAACCCCGACCCCGAGATTCCGTACGACGTCGCGCGTGCTGCGCGACCGGATGCCATCGTGGGTACGGGTCGCAGCGACTACCCGAACCAGGTCAACAACGTGTTGGGGTTCCCGTACATCTTCCGCGGCGCACTCGACGTTGGAGCGACGCACATCAACACCGAGATGAAGCTCGCAGCTGTGCGCGCACTGGCAGAGCTGGCGAAAGAGGGCGTCACCGACGACGTGTTGCTCGCCTACGGTGGAAAGCCGATCAAGTACGGTCCGGAGTACGTGATTCCAAAGCCGATGGACTCGCGCTCCTTGGCGCGTTTGGCACCGGCAGTGGCGGAAGCAGCGATGAAGAGTGGCGTCGCAGAGCGCCCCTTGGACATTGAGACATACCGGTCGGAGTTGGAGCGAAAGCTCGATCCCGCACGTCGCGTGATGTGGCAGGTGACCAAAGCGGCACGGCGGGATCCGCGTCGCGTGGTCTTTCCCGAGGGTGAGGAAGACACGATCCTTCGCGCGGCGGACATCATCGAAAACGAAGGCATCGCCAAGCCAGTGTTGATTGGTCGTCCGGACTACATTCGTGAACGCGCGTCGGCGCTCGGAGTGGACTTGAAAGGCGTCGAACTGCTCGACCGCGAGAACCTTCCCAAGCTCGACGAGTACGCGGAGGCGTTTTGGCAGCTGAGGCAGCGCAAGGGTGTGACGCGTAAGCGAGCGTTCGATCGAATGAACCGAAGCCGCACCTACTACGCGATGATGATGCTGCGCCAAGGCGACATCGACGGAGTGGTGAGCGGACTGACCTCACCGTATCCGGAGACCATTCGTCCAGCGCTTCAGGTGATCGGTGTCGCGGATGGGGTTCGGCGTGCGTGTGGTTGCTATATGGTCGTGGCGAAGGACGGCGTGAAGTTCTTCGCCGACACCACGATCAACATCGAGCCCGACGCTGAGACCCTGGCTGAAACCGCGGTTCTCGTCGCTGACATGGTGCAGGACCTGGGGATCGAACCGCGCATCGCGATGCTCTCGTTCTCCAACTTCGGCGATGCCGATCACCCGATTGCGCGTCGCGTGTCGAAGGCAACACGCCTGATCAAAGAGCGTCGGCCGGATCTCAAAGTCGATGGTGAAATGCAGGCCGATGTCGCGCTGGATACCAGTCTGCGCGCGGCATATCCGTTCACGACGTTGAGCGATCCTGCCAATATTCTGATCTTTCCAAATCTCGCCGCGGGCAACATTGCCTACAAGCTGCTCGGGGCGATGGGCAGTGAGATCATCGGGCCGATGGTGTTGGGGACGCGTCAGCCGGTGAACGTGCTGCAGCAGAACACCAGCGTGTCGAGCATCGTGCACATGACCACGTTGACGGTGGCGCGTGCAGTGCGACTCGAGAAGCGTCGCGCTTCGAAAGACTGAGAACTACGACTCGGGAAGCGGGCTGGGCGTGAGCGTCTTGAAGTACTGGTTCAACGCCCAGACTTCGATCGCTCGCAAGCTGCCGAACTGAAGGCCCAGTCCGCCCGGCTTGACCCAGCGCACGGTCACGTCGACCACTGCATCTTCCTTGAGCGCAGGAACGCGGAACGTTAGTTTTCCTTGCGTGCCGTATGCGACTTCCATCTCGGTGCTGACGAAGATGCCGCCAAGGCTGACGTTCGTCGCCGTCGCAACGACATCCAGTCCGTCGATGGCGACGGTGACGTCGAGATTACAGTCGTACCGTTCGTGTACGCGGCGACCAGTCACGGAAGAAGAGGAGTAGCGCTTGGGCGAGCCTGAAGTCAACTCTGATGCAAAGCCCGAGCGACGACTGACCGCGTCGGGAGCGCGTCTGATCCTGGGCACCACGGCTGCGGGTTGCGCCGCTGTCCTGCTTGCCATTCCACAAGCGGTGATTCCGCGCGAAGGCCCAGGCCTGATGCTGGACCGTGGTCAGGTCGCTGCGGTTCTGGATGCGGAGTCGAATGTTCAGGCTCCGACGGGTGAGCAAGCGGAACGGCTCTTGGAGCTGCACGCCGAACAGGGACGGGTCGAGGTCACCGAAGGTGAGTCGCGGGATGCATTTGCCGCACGGGAGCGAGCCATTCGCGAGGCCATTGCGACGTTGAGCGACGACGAGATCGACGCGTTGCGCAGCGCCGCGATGCAGAAGCTCGAGCCGGCGCTCGCAGGAGAGCTTTCCAACGACGAAGAAACCGAAGTGTTGGGTACGTTCCGCGAGATGTTGGAGCGCTACGGGGCGATGCAAGATGGCGAGCTTGTGGCTCCGGAGTTTGTCGTCCGCACGCTCTACAAGGGGCGCTGGAACGGAATCCATCGGCGCGAACTCACCGAGGGCTTTAGCGAGGTCGAGGCGCAGGCGTACTGGGGCTGGCTGGGTCTTCACGCGGAGACCGCGCCCATCGGACGACGTCTCGATGGACTGGAACTCTACCGGCGTTCCGGAGGTGGTCACGCCGACGAAGCTCAGGCCTACATGTCCTTCCTCTCCGGCCAAGAGGCGCGCTCGTCCACCGAGTACGCGGCCATCGCTGAAGAACGTGGCGACGTGCGAGCCCGGAACCACGCTCTCGCCACCGGCGTTCGCGTCGACTAACCCGCGTTGGCACGAGCGCTTCGGTAGCGATCGTACAGGGGCCGATTGCGATTGAACGTCGCAAACGAAGGTACGTCAGTCGCATCGATATCCAGCCCGACTTCGATCGTGCACTCGTTGTTCCAGATCCAGAGATCGAGCGCGGTACCTAAATAGAGGTCGTCGTCGGAGTCGGTGCGCGAGGCGCCGATTCGAAGTTGATTCATGCGCTCGAGGTGGCGCAGCAGGTCTGCCCAACGCGTGCCGCTCAACCGATCCTGAAACAGGCGCATGATGTTGGTGTCGGTCTTTTTCTGCAGTTCGGGGATCTCCAGCTCATCGATGGGAAAGAGCTCGCCGGTGCGTTGGAAGATCATCACGTTCGCCGTGAGGTTGTGACCCACCCCGCAAAAACGGCAGCCGTTCATCATGCCGGAGAAACCCGCAATGTGTTGAGCTTCGCTTTCGCCGTAGCGCTCTGCCAGGAACGAAAGTGTGTCGCCCATGGTCTTGCCGTACTTCAAGAGCTCGCCGACACCGTACGTTCGAACAAACTCTTCGTTGATGGCGTCTTGCCGCCACCCGAGCATCTTCTCGAAGAACGGGTTGTACAACGCGAGGAACGCACGTTGCGCACGCGTGAGTTCACGCTTGCTCATGTGTCCTTGCCTTTGCGTCGCTGCCGAATCCGTCGCAAACCCTCGTCGACGTCTCGATGTGCGTCGCGAATGCGATCGGTGCTGCTGGTAAACCACGCGTCGGTTTGATCGGGGTTGGAGACGACCGTAGCCGCCCCATCTCCGGACGCGTGGCAAATCACAAGCGCGAACCCGCGAAAGCGCGGACGTGTGGAGAACCACACCGTACGCACACCACGCTCACCCAGTCGCCGTTGCATTTCGACGAGGTTCGCGCGAGCGAGGAGGGTGGCCTCGTCAACGCCTTCGAGATCGAAGAGGACCCCACGCGCGCTGGACCCGCTCAAGTGCTCACCCACCGCTTGCGCAAGGGCAGTGCTTTCGCGCTCGTCGATGCGTCCATGTAGCCGGACCGTGATCCGTCCGTTGCCTTCTTCTATCGTGTAGGGCGTCGACACGTCGTTGGTTAGAACGATTCGCGATATCGCAACGCTAGGCGTGAATCGTGGGCGGTACAGCTACCATTTCAGCGTCGGCGAAGTGCTCCATCAGCGCTGCGTTGATCACGTCTTTGCTTTGGAACACGGCGCCGTGACCCGCGTCAGGAATCTCGAGCAACTTGGCGTGCGCGATCCGGCGGCGGAGTCGATCACTGCGCTCGGGCGGAATCAGGATGTCCAGGCACGGCTTGATGATGAGCGTGGGCAGACGAAGCGAGCGCAGTCGATCACCGGTGTCATGACGCAGCACCGCGTGCAGTTGCGCCAACAAGGTCGAGCGCGCCGCACGCTTACCGATTTGCGCAGCCATGCGTTCGCGAAGTGCATCGCGGTCGGCCTGACGCAGCCATGCTTCGGGATAAAGGAGATGCTCGAGTGCTGCGAAGCGCTCATCTTCCTTCGCGAAGTTCACGCGCAGCCACGTTTGGAAGCCTTTGCGTGAGGGCAGCCAACCGAACCGACCACCTTCATGTGTTGCGATCAGCGTGAGACTTCGAAACCGCGACTCCGCCAAGAGCGCGCACTCCTGCGCGACCATGCCGCCCATTGAGACACCGACCAGGTGACAGTCGTCCCAACCCAGCGAGTCCATCACGCGCAGTGCGTCCCGAGCCATGTCCTTCATCGTCCACACGCGCTTCGGACCCGCTTCGCTCTCGCCGATGCCGCGATTGTCGAACCACGCGACGTGGTGCCCTGGCAGCCCTTCAATCTGGGGCTTCCACAGCACTCCACGCATTCCAAACCCCATGATCATGAGGACGCGAGGACCACCAGGCTCCGTTGACCAGTAGCGGATTTGGGGCTGGTCAGGGGTTGTGCCTGTGGTCTGGTGCATATCACACCGTTGTCCGCTTCTCGGTCGCCCGCAAGCCGGTTAGCATCCAGCCCATGTCCCCTGAAGATCGGACTCGTTTCGTGCAGATCGTGGGTCAGGTGCTCATCGCGGACGGCATTCTGGGTGACGCCGAACGCGAGCATCTCGACAAGGTGATGGATGAGCTGAAGCTCTCCGAGGACGAGCGCAAAGCTGCTCTCAAGGGCATCGACATGGACAGTCCCGTGGAGGAACGCGTGGCAGCTCTTTCGGAGCAAGCGCGCGGCGAGTTGCTCGACGCTGTGGAGAAAGCCGCTGCCGCGGACGGCGGAGAGTCCAAGGGCGAGACGCTCTTGCTCGAACGGATTCGCGCGCTGGTCGGCTAGGTGCCGGCGCGAAAGAAGCCCAGAAAGTTCACCGCTGAACGCTCGCGAAAGTACGCGCTCTATCATCTGAGTCGACACGCAGCGAGTCGTGAACAGCTGCGTCGTGTGCTGCGTCGACGGGCCGACCGTGCGCGCAAAGAGCACGGTGGTGAACGCGACGAGATGTTCGCGTGGATCGAGGACACACTCGACTACTGTGAGCGGCTTGGCTACCTGGACGATGCGAAGGTTGCCCGCGATCGGACCAAAGCGATGCGTCGTCGAGGCGCCTCAACCCGTGCTGTGCGAGCCAAGCTTCGGGAAAAGGGTATCGCGACCGAGCACGTCGATGCAGCGCTCGGTGATGATCAGGCGGACGAGGATTTGCGTGCAGCGTTGCGCTTATTGCGTCGTCGTAAGATGGGCCCGTGGTCGCGCGTGGAAGTCGACGCCGACCGCAGAAAACGCGAGCTTGGCGTACTTGGGCGAGCCGGGTTTGCGTACGATGTGGCCAAAAGAGCCCGGGAAATGCCGCTTGAAGACGCGGAAGGGCTGATTCTTTAGATCCTTTGTGGCATCACGTCAGGCATGCGTTTCTTCGTGTGGGCGTTGTTGGCGCTCTCGTTGGGTTGCCCTGGCCCCTCCAACCACGGAACTCCGGTCTACGAGTCCGATCCGGATGCGAACCAGGTCGAACGGACTCAGTCGACCGGCGACGAAAACGAACAGGCGACGCCTCAACCACCACCTCGTGGCGCGGTTGCACAGCCCTGGCTCTATGCGATTCGGAACGTGGAAGCGACGTCCTACCTCTTCGGCACAATCCACGTGGGTGTCGCGCTTGAGGAAGCGTTGCCCGGTGATCACTTTAGCGCGATGGCTGAGCCGCGCGTGATCATGGTGGAGGTGGATCCCTCCACGGTGACACCGCAGAACTTGGTGGCCGGTGCGCGACTTCCGCGTCGTTCCAACTTGGAGAGCATGCTTCCCTCGATGGTGTGGCATGACCTGACGTCCGAGCTCTCGGGCGTGATGGAGTCCGAGGGGCTCAAGCAGATGAAGCCGTGGTTTGCGATGATGATGCTGACCAACGAGCGCGTGCGACAGATGCACGTGGGTCGACCGCCGCAGTCGATGGATGTCGCGATCGCGACGTACGCACAAGAGCAAGGCATCAACCTGCGACCGCTCGAGACCGCCAACGATCAGTTGCGTGCACTCAACGCGATTCCGGATGGCGAGATGGTGACAATCGTGACCGACATGATGGAAAACGCCGAGACCGCGAACGAGGATTTGCGCGAGATGTTGCGTTTCTATCGCGAAGGCAACGAAGCGCAGATGGCTGGGCTGATCTTCGACGAAGCGGAGATGGAGCGGAGTCCGCGCATGTACCGCGAACTGTTTACGCGCCGAAACGAGGCGTGGATGCGTGCGCTGAAGCAGGAGCTCGATGAAGGCGGCGCGTTCGTAGCGGTCGGACTCGGCCACCTTCTCGGACCCGACGGATTGGTCGAGAAGCTGCGTGCTGAGGGCTACCCGATCGAACGCGTTCAGTAATCAGCCCATCCACATGGTACCGGCCAGGATCGCGCCAATCGCGATCACGGCGAGCAACGCCAGGATCAGGGGTTCTTTCGGCAGTGCGACGCGCTCTTCCTCGGGTGGAGGCAGCGTCATGATTCGTTTGGATGTTTCGTCACCTAGCCGAAACGATCCGGAAGGTGTCGCGGCGAGTTTTCCGCCACCCACGGCAGCACGCACGGTCGCTTGCTGAGCCTCACGCTCACCCGCAAACCGCTCGCCGATGCACTCTGCGACATCGTCACGCGTCACCGCTGTCTCCAAAGAGTCCAAGTACGCCTGGAGTTCGTCGCGCATCTCCGTCGCATCGGCGTACCGATCACTCGACGAGCGCTGCAGTGCGCGTTCCACAACCGTGACGAGTTCGGCAGGGAGGGGTTCATCGACAGCGTCTTGAATGGACGGGATGGTGCCGGCCACGAGCTTTCGCAGCGTGGTCACATCGTTGAGGTTCGGAAACAGCCGCTTCGACGAAAGCAGCTCCCACAACACCACACCACAGCTCCAGATGTCTGCACGTGCATCCACGCGATCCCCGGTCGCCTGCTCGGGTGCGATGTAGCCGAACTTGCCCTTGATGATTCCGCTGTCGGTATTGGCGCGCCGTCGCTCGGCTTTCGCAATACCAAAGTCCAAGAGCTTCACGGATCCATCCCAGCAAACGAACACGTTCGAGGGCGATACGTCGCGATGCACAATGCTCAGCGGAGCTCCGTCGTAGTCCTTGAGCTGGTGTGCGTACGCGAGCCCGTCGAGAACATCGATGACGATTCGTGCACCTACTGGCGGTGGAATTCGCTGTGCGCGTTTTCCGAAACGGGCCAGCACTTGGTCCAAAGGCAGGCCCTCCAGGTACGTCATGGCAATGAAGTGACGGTCGCCCTCGACTCCGACTTCCAACGTTTGGACCACGTTGGGGTGGCTCAGACGAGCTGCTAAGCGCGCTTCGTCGAGAAACATCTCCACGAGGTTTTTGTCGTCCTCGAAGTGGCTGTGGAGCATCTTGACCACGACCAGCTTCTTGAAGCCGCCGAGACCCGTTGCCAGCGCCAGAAAGACCTCGCCGGCACCCCCTCGTCCAAGAGGGGCAACAATCTCGTACTTGCCGATCTTGCGCAGTTCGGTCGCCGCACCCACGCGCTGAGCGTAGGTGAAATGCGTCCACGCGCGAAGTGGCTAAGCCGCTAGCGCATCGGATAAGCACGAACGTCGTTCAGGTTTCAGATCCGGTGATTTCTTCCTGGAACGCGTCCTGCAAAACGCGCCGCACGGCAACGCGGCTGCCGTCTACGCCATGAAAGAAGAACACCGGAGCAAGAAGACCGACCTGGTGCTCAGTGTCGGCGAATACGCATTCACCCAGGACGCCACCACTGGTGCGGTCAAGGTACTGACTGGACCGACTGTCGTGAACGTCACCGGCCAGGAGTACCCGGTCGTCTACGATCACGACGCATCGCGCTTCCGTCCCGTCGATCTTGAAGACGCGGCACAGAAGAGCCCGATGGCACCCCAGGGTTTCTACATCGAGCTGCACAACCCGGCAGCGATCGATACGACGACGCAGCCCCAGCCGGCGAGTAAGGAGAACGCTCCGACCTTGCTGATGGGTCGTCGCGTCAACATCCCCGGTCCGATCACGTTTAGCTTGTGGCCGGCTCAGGTCGCACGCGTCATTCAGGGTCACAACCTGCGTTCGAACCAGTACTTGCTGTGTCGCATTTACGACGTCGAAGCAGCTCGTGAGAACTGGAAGAAGGCGGTGTTGGAGACCGCGAACGGCGCGGGCAACGCAGATGAGTCGGAAGGTCCGCAGGGCTCGATCAGCGAGTTGACCGAGGATGACTTGTCCGTCGGCCAGCTCTTCATCGTCAAGGGCACCGAGGTGTCGTTCTACATTCCGCCGACCGGTGTTGAAGTCGTGTCGGACGAGGACGGCAAGTTCGTTCGTGATGCACTGACGCTTGAGCGACTGCAGTACTGCATCTTGGTCGATGAGAACGGTGACAAGGACTACCAGCGTGGTCCCAAGGTCGTGTTCCCGAAGCCGACGCAGCGCTTCTATCGCGATGCGAAGACCGGAGCGACGCTCTTCCGTCCGACCGAGCTGAACCCGAAGCAGGGTATCCACGTGAAGGTGATCGCGCCGTACACGGAGGATGGTCGTGACTACTCCGAGGGTGAGGAACTCTTCATCACCGGACGTGACACGAGCATCTATTTCCCGCGTCCGGAGCACTCGCTCATTCGCTATGACGGTAACGCGAAGCATTTCGCGACCGCTGTTCCGGCGGGTGAAGCACGGTACCTGATGGACCGTGGTACGGGTGAGATCCGCAAGGTCGAAGGTCCGACGATGTTGTTGCCGGACCCGCGTCACGAAGTGATCGTGCGGCGTGTGCTGACCGAAGCGGAGTGCACCCACTGGTATCCGGGAAACACCGAAGTTGTTGAGGTCAACGCCCTGTTGCGTGAACTCTTGCATCGCTCTCCGTCGACTCGTGCGGCGATTTCCGAGGGCGAAGTACGTCGCAGTAAGAAAGCCAAGAAGCGCCCGGCCGATCTGGGTATCGCGGACATGTCCTCGGTGCACAGTGCGGCGAGCGGTCCGTTGGCAGACGAATGGGTGCGTTCGGCGAGTTACGCCGAGCCGCGCAGCGTGACGCTGACGACCAAGTACGCAGGTGTGCCGCTGGTCAAGGTGTGGCCAGGCTACGCCGTGCTGGTGGTGCGCAAGAACGGTGAGCGTCGTGTCGAGGTGGGTCCGAAGACTCTCCTGATGGACTACGACGAGTCACTCGAAGTGCTTGAGCTCTCCATGAACATCCCGAAGTCCAACGAGCGCGTGCAGCCGACGGTGTACTTGAAGCTGCGCGACAACCTCGTTCGCGACTTGGTGGTTGTGGAGACCAAGGATCGCGTGTTCGTCACCGTGAAGCTCACCTTGCGGGCGCACTTCGTCGGTGAGGCAGACCAGGCTTGGTTCGCAACGCGCGACTACGTCCAGCACATCACGCGGCGCGTGCGTCGTTTGGTGAAGGGTAAGGTCCGCGAAGTCTCGATTGAGGCGTTCATGGCCGATCCGGCTCGCTACGTTCGCGAAGCGGTTGTTGGAGAGGGGCAGGCATTGGCGTTTGCTGAGGCCGGTCTCGAAGTCGACGACGTGGAGCTCGTGGGTGCGCGCATCAACGACCCGACCATCGCCAAGATGTTCGAGGACGCTCAGCAGCTGGCTGTGGCTTCGGCCGTCGAGCTGAAGCATGCGGAGGAGAAGCTGGCTTTCGAGAAGGCACAGCAGAACCTCGAGCGTGAGCGCGCGACCGAACTCGCTCAGACCGAGGCGTTCCAGGGCACCCTGGAGATGCAGCGGATCGAACGCGAGCTGGAGCTCGTTCGGGCACGTCACGACGCCGTACTGGCCGAGTTGACGAAGAAGACCGAGCAGCAGCGTGCAGCCGATGCTCTCGCGAACGAGGCTCTTGAACAGAGCTTGGTGCGCAAGGGCAAGGAGTCGGAGCAGAAGCAGTCGCAGGCTCGTGCAGCAAACGAGTTGGATCTGAAGAAGCTGCAGGCGCAGACCGAGTCGATCGTGGCGCGGTTCAAGGCTGCAGAAGGTCCGCTGGCCGAGTCGATTCAGCTCTTGGGTAACCAGGACGTGTTGACGAAGGTCGCGCAGGCTGTGAGCGCGCAGCACCTCTTCGGAGGGAAGGACGTTGCGGACGTGGTGAGCAAGCTCTTCAGCGGTACGCCGTTGGAGAAGATGTTCGCCGAAGTGCAGCGTCGTTCAGCGCCGCGCTTGGTCGATGACACCGACGCTGCGGAGTAAGTAGAAAAACCCCAGTCTTAGGACTGGGGTTTTTCTTTGGTTTGGTCCGCCTTTTTAGTGGGAAATCTCGAAACTCAAAATTCCTCTTCTTGAGGAGTCACCGAGCAAGCGCAGTTCTCCTTAGCCAGCCAGATCGACACAGAGTTCGGACGCGTGCGTCACGACCGGACACCGACAGTTCGATCGAGCTGACGCGTTCTCGGAAGAAAAAGGAGAAATTTTAAGTTTCAGAATTTCCCACTAAAATGTTCGCGCCCACCAAAGGCCGCCAGATTTCAGAGTCCCCGCGCAGCAAGCACTCGCTCCACGGTTTCCACGATCGCCACAGTGCGGGGGTCGAGTTCGATGTTCACCTTCGCGCCGGCTTCGCGCGTTCCCAGGTTCGTTCGTTGAAGTGTCTCGGGAATCAGATGCACTTCGAACCAGTCTTCGCCGACATCGCCGATGGTTAGGCTCGAACCATCGACGGCGATGAAGCCCTTGTGCAGAACAAAGCGCATCCAGTCCTGAGGCACTCCGATTCGCAGGCCGACGTTGGCGTCGTCTTTCCAGACTTTTCGGACCTCGCCGGTCCCGACGACGTGACCAGACACATCGTGTCCGCCGATCTCATCGCCGACTCGAGCGCTTCGCTCCACGCTGACCTTGGAGCCCACTTCGAGTGAGCCCAGGGTCGTCAGGCGAAGCGTCTCCACAATCGCGTCAAAGCGAATGTGGGTCCCATTGACCGCCACGACGGTCTGACACACCCCGTCAATGCTCACGCTTGCGCCCAGCTCAAGGCCGGCCCCGTACTCGCCGAGGTCGACCTCAAACTGAAGAAGCGTGGGCTCGCGCTTCACCGAAACCACCTCGAAGAGCCCTCGTGTGATTCCAGTAAACACCGTCCTTACTGACCGAGGCCGAGCATCACAGGAGCACCGCCGCGATCACCCGAGGGCGCTGCGACGATCGTCACGCGCGGACTGCGCGAGAGATTACGGAACCCTTCGAGCATCTCGTGCTGAACGTAGAGAGGCGTCAGGGTCTCGTTGACGATGCGCTGCGCGGCTGCGCGACCACGTGCCGTCGTGACCATGATCGTGGCTTCCTGCTCGGCGATCTGACGCTCGCGGTCCATACGCTCCAAGTCCTGCTCGGCAGCAAGCTTGCGCTGAATCTCGGCGTTGATGGCTTCCGGATACGCGAGGTTACCGATGCTCATCGTCTCGAACTCGATCGGGGTGTCGCCGTACTGATCCTGCAGACGTTGAAGGATCTGCGCGCCGATCTCCTGAGTGCGCGCCTGAATATCGTAGGCGTTGAACTGGTGAACGGTGTCGCGCACCGCGGTTCGGAACGGCTGCCGAACCGCCCGGTTGTACCACTCGGGAAATCCGCCTTCGCCCATCGTTTCGCCGGAACCAAACTCTTCGATCAGCTGTTGCACGGAACCGGAACGAACTCCGATTCGTGCGTGAGCTTCAAAGCCAACGTTCAGGTTGTCCTTCGAAAGGATGTGGAACTCTTCGGTGTAGTTCTTCGGTCGCACGTCGACGTTCTGCAAGAACTGACGCCACACGACACCCGTCGACGTCGGACCGGCTTGGTCGCCGACGAAGTACGCCGAACCGAAGATCAGCGGCTGGTGATAGAGATAGCCCTCGTAACCCTCGGGCGTGGTCTGGTTGGTACACGCTCCCAAAAGGAGCAGGCACGCGAGATGACGGGCCTTCATCAGCGGCCTCCTTCGTAGATACGGGGAACACCAGCACGGTCGGTGCGCGTGGGAACGACCACCACAACGCGTGCTTGCGCCACGCCGTTGTCGTCGTTGGTTTCGTCCGCGAGCGTTCGATACAGCTCTGCGGCTTCGTGTTGAACAAAAAGCGGCGTCAGGGTGGCCTGCTCGAGCTGTTGAGCCTCGGCTTCACCACGTGCGCGAATCTCGCGAATCTCGGCTTGGGCTTGAGCGATCTGCTCTTGAACTTCCATGCGTTGGCGGCGCTGCTCCGCAGCCAGGTTCGCCACAACACGCTGCTCCACCGATGCGGGGTAGTTGATGTTACCGATCGACATGGAGAGGTATTCGAACGGAGTGTCCGTGTACTCCTCTCGAAGTCGCTCGAGAATCTGTTGGGCGATTTCCTCGCTCGAGTCTTTGATCACGAACGCGTCTTGCTGACGCACGATCTCGCGAACCGCAGTGCGGTAGGGACGACGCACGTTGTTGGCGTACCAATCTTCGGCACTGTACCGCTCGACAATCTGCTGCACGCTGCCGTCCTTGAGCCGAATGCGCGCGTGCGCCTCGAAGCTGACTTCGAGGTTGTCGCGCGAGAAGATGTTCATCTGCTCGGAGTACGTATTGACGCGCATATCGATGTTGGTCGCGTACTGCCGCCAACGCCATCCAGTGGACGTCGGACCTTGCTGCGTCTCGACGAACTCGCGCTGACCGATCGCGAGAGGCTGGTGGTAGACGTAGCCTTCGTGACCCGGCGGAGTGAACGCGTTCGTTCCCCCCAACACGTGAGCCATCGCGACGACGGTGCCGCCTACGAGAATGAGACCGATGCCGGACAGAGCCTTGGCGAACCCTGGCTTCGCCGGCGTGACAACGCGGCGTCGAGGTACGCGCCGCTTGGGATCTTGAGCCATGCGGGGGACCTTAGGGGAAATGCGGGCGACGAGAAGTGCTGAGGTGTGTTTTTGATAGGGACCGTGCGTGGACCCAGGGTGACGAATGGAAAACGCCGCGAATTCAGCAAGTTTTGACGCCGCTCCGGGCCGTTACGCCCGCGCATGGATCGTCGTTTCCGTGATCGTCTTCGCGTGGCGAGAAAAAAACCAGACCATCGGCCGTGCTGATGCGTCGGTACTTTCATGCCCCGCAAGTCCCTCCTCAGTCTCCTCTTCCTCACGCTGCTGACGTCGGCCGCCTCTGCACAAGGTGTCGGCGTTTGGCAACCCGCGGATCAAGGTCGGCCTCTTGTCGCTCCAACACCCGTGCGTGTGATGCCGGTCGTTCCCAACGGACGGGCGATTGCACCCACGCAACGCGAACGCCTTCGCGCTCAACTCGCGCAGCGTCGCGCCACCAACCTCGCGCGCTTCGTTGCGTACCGTGACGCCGGCGAGTTCCCGCAGAACCACGTCCGGCCGGGAATGCTCAACGTGTTCATCGACGACGAGGGACACATCTGCGCCGCTGCAAACCTGATGGCCGAAGACGGCGTGCTTCCGCTCGTTCGTGAGACGGCAGCACGTGACAACTTCCTCCGGCTCGTCACGGTCAACGACGGACCTCTCTACCGGTGGATGCTCTCGAGTGGGTTCACGCAAGCGGAGATCGACATGATCCAAGAGCCCTATTTCCACATCGAGGACGAGCCCGAAGAGCCGAACTTCCAGCAAATCGAGGACACCGAAGTGCGCCGTCTTCAGAGCCGCTTCCGCGAGATCGAGCAGACACTCATCCGCAACGCCGATCGCAGTCTCGACCAAGCCGTCGACACGTTGATGGCGTACCGTCGCGCCAACGGGATTCCGCAGTTTGCGGCCGTTCTTGCGCACGGTGACGCGATGGTCGTCCCAACCCCGGTCGTCGTACGTCCTGTCGTTCGCCCAGTTGTGACTCCGCGACCCGTCGTGACGCCGGTTGTCACGCCGGTTGTCACCCGGGCGCACCCGGTCCTGGTGTCCAACCGTGCTCCTGCCGACCCTCTGGTCTGGGCCCCGCACATGGGATCGTTCGCGAGCCGAACGAACCGGTAGAGCTAACCGGTAAAAAACAGGTAGTAGACGACTGCCGCGTTCACGAGCAGAAAGAAGATCGCAGCCCCCGCCCAAATCTTGGTCTGGGGGTTCTTTCTTTTGCGTTTCTTCTTCTTCTTTTTCGGAGGCGTCGCGAACGTTTCCGGAGCGGTCTTGGTCGGCTCCAAAAGAACGTTCGCCTTTTTGACTTCGCGTGTGGCCATCGACGCGGTGTGGACGGCACTGGCCATCGACATCGAGCCGGTATCGCCCGGAAACGAACCCGTGAGCTTTGCGGAGTGTTGCGTCAGCGGTGAGCGATCTTCCTTGTCGAAGAGCAGGTCGATCGTCGACGCCACTTCCCCGGCACTGACAGGACCTCCGGTGCGCGTCAGATACGCGTCGATCGTCGATTCAACTTCCGCCAGGTTTTCCATGCGAGAAGCACGATCTTTCTGCAGCATTTCCTGGACGATCAGATCGAGTTCGATCGGAACCCAAGGAGCTTTTTTCGCGCACACAGGTACCGGCTCGTCGGTGATGGCTTGAAGCGCCATGACCGGTTCGCGTCGCCGATACAGACGTCGTCCCGTCAGCGTTTCGTAGAAACAGATACCGAGTGCAAACTGGTCCGAACCGGCATCTAGCGTTTCACCGCGCACCTGTTCTGGCGACAAGTAACTGAACTTGCCTTTGATGACACCCGCTTGGGTATGCGACTCGCCACTGGTCGTTTTCGCAATGCCAAAGTCCAGCAGCTTCACGCGACCGCTGTACGAGATCATGATGTTGTGCGGGCTGACGTCGCGGTGAATGATCCCCAGCGATCGCCCGTGCACACCACGCGCATGGTGGATGTAGTGCAGCGCGCTCGCGATCCGTCCAATGATGTGGGCCGCAACGCGCGGCGGCAGAGCTTGATTGGGCAGGCTACGCGCACGCGACAGCAGCTTGCGGAGCGTGATGCCGTGCACGAACTCCAAGGTCATGAACGTCTGGCCTTCGGCCTCGCCGCACTCGAACACGTGGCAGATGTTCTCGTGGTAAAGCCGCGACGCCATGTGCGCTTCCGCGCGGAACATGCGGATGAACTCTGCGTCGGCTTCCTTCTCGGGGAGGATGCGCTTGAGCACCAGGTGGCGAACGGAACCGCCGGCCGTATCGCGGGCGAGATAAATCTCGGCCATGCCGCCTTGGGCGATGCGACCGAGGATGTCGAAGCCACCCCAACGCGCGAGCGCCGGATAGAAGGGCAGGTCGACCTCTCCGGCTCCGCCGAGGCCCGCGTCTAGCCGGGTGACGTCGTCGTCGTCCTCGTCGTCGTTAAAGGGGTCGTACTCCACTTGGCCCACGGCGATTGTATACCGCCTGGAGCGGCAGGCGATCGCTAAGACGAGTCAAGAGAAAGATGCTCAGCTACGCCGCGCGGACTTGGTCGCGACCGCCATGCTTCGCGGCGTAGAGCGCTTTGTCGCTTGCCTCGAACAGGTCTTCTTCGTTTTCCGCATGGTCCGGGAACGTGGCGACACCCAGTGAGGCGGTCACGCTCAGCTTACCCAGCTCCGAGTGGAACACCGACTTGCCCAGCTCTTCTCGAATTCGCTCCGCGAGAAGTCGCGCACCTGTTGTGTCGGTCTCCTCGCAGAGCACACAGAACTCTTCGCCGCCAAACCGAGCCACCACGTCGGTCTCACGTTTGACGCGCCGCAGAATCGCCCCGAGCTCCTTGATGACCACGTCACCCGTCGCATGCCCGTAGGTGTCGTTGACGCTCTTGAAGTGATCGATATCGGTGACGATCAGGGAAAGCTTGCGTCCAAAACGTGCGGCCGAACGAAGACGTCGGCTGAGCTCATCCAAGAACGCGCGCTTGTTGAGACACCCGGTCAGACCATCGGTGGTCGCCATCTCTTCCAGGCGCTTTACCGCGTGTGCGTTCGAAAGCGAGATCGCCAGCTGGTTGGCCAACACCTGAAGTGTGGGTCGCACCGCATCGCCAAACGCATTGTGGCGTCGGGCCGCCAAGATCAACGTACCGATCGCGTCCTCACGCACCACGAGCGGCAGAATCAGCAGCGACTTCATTCCACGCAGGTTCATGCGTTTGGTGAACACCACCTGTTGCCGCGCATCGAAGGTGCCGCGGTAGGGAAGATAGTGCCGGTTCTTCACGGCCATCGCGGTCAACGACGTGTTGTCGGAAAACGTCAGACCCGAAAACGTGTCGGCGGCATGACCCACAGCGCGCGACACCCGGTGTTTGCGCGTCTTGGGCGTGTAGAACGTCACCGCCGCAAAATCGAATGAGGCAATTGCTTCAGCCGCTTCGAGACCGGCGTCGAGCACCGCGTCTTCGTCGAGTGCGCCACCAAGTTTCTGCGACGCGTGGTGAAGCACGGTTTGTTCACGCTTGGTTCGTTCCAACTGAACAAACACACGCTCGTTTTCCAATGCGCGAAGCACATGCAGAATCGAAGCTTCAAGCGCCGACTCTTCGCGTTCGGTGAACGGCGTCTCGTCGATGCGGTCTGCACAGAGGACTCCCCGCACCACGCCGCCATCCAGAATCGGGACACCGAGAAAGCTGCGTGCCGGTGAACCGCCGTCGTAGTAGCAAATGCCGCCGTACGTGGACTTCAGGTTCTCCAACTTCATGGCCATCTTGCGCTTGATGATCGCGCCGACGACGCCTTCGCCCGAATCAAAGGGACCTTCGGCGATGTCCGCCGTTTGGGTGACCAGCTCCACAATCCGCAACTGATCGTTCTCTTCGCGCATCAGAAGCACACACGTGTGCAGTCCCAGCGTGCGATGGAGCAACTGAAGTACGTGGTAGACCTGGTGCCGTACCTCTTCGATGCTCGAACGAACCAAGCGTTCTTCGTCGCTCACTCCATCCACCGAAGGGGCAGAGACCAGCCGGAACATTCGGCTCTCTTCTTTGATGCGCGCGCGGTCGGTCTCCAACTCGCGCTTGGAGTGTTCGCGCACGCGAGCGATCTCGGCGCGGGTGAAGAGCAGGCTCATCATCCCGAAGCACACGATGAACGCGGTGTGCAGCAGCAAAGGCTCCCAGTCGGTCAGTCGCCCTTCGGCAAGAATGTGCACCGACGCTTCGAAGGCCACCGCAATGCCGACCAACGCGCTTCCGAAGGGTCGGGCGGCGAACGACGCCAAGAGTGCGATCACGACGTACACGACCGGATAGATTGCGCTCGACAACCCACCGGCGATTTGCACTGCGGCGTGACTTGCGACGATCAGCAACGCGCCAATCTCCAGATCGACCACGCCCGGACCGCTATCGCGCTTGAGCAGACGTGATCGGTGCGTCAGACGCGTGGCCATCACGCTGATCCAGGCCAGGCCCACGACGAGATGCTCGAGATGTAGCTCCTCAATCGGTTTGCTGAACACACCGATCAGGACAAGCCCACCAATAGCAGCGGCGACGAGCAGACCGTACGTGGCCCGTATCGTCTTGCGCACCTTCAGCGTGGTGGCGACCAGCGACATCTCCCCTTGGTGGTACGGACACAGCACCAAGTGCGCAAAAAAAGAGCGCATGTCGATTATTGGCGTGGCGCCCCGCGTTCGCCGCAGGATGCTCAACGTGCGCCGGTTTGGAACCACGGCGGCCTGGGTGCTTCCCTTTGCCCTTTTGGTGATGGCGATCGTCGCGGTGCCTTTGCGCATCCTCGACGAGCGTGGACTCCCTCGTTATCGGGTCCTCAAGACCGAGCTTCAGCAAGTCGATGCCCGCAACGAGCGGCTGAGACGGGAGGTTCGCGCTCTGCAGCAAGAGGTCGACGCACTCCGTCGAGATCCTGCCGCGATCGAGCAGGTCGCACGCGATGAACTAGGAATGATCCGCGACGACGAGATCGTGTTTCAGTTCCCTGAGTAGTCAGCTCAGTTGGCGCAACATCGAATGCCGACCGCGCGGACCGTTCGCTCGCGGGGCCAAAGCAGTCGTTCACCCATCGCGCATCGCAACCCGTGTGCGTGATGTTGGTAGCTGCCGCCTCGGATCCGGCAGGCGCCGTCCTCGCAAGAGTTCTCCCACTCCGCGACATGCCCGCTCAGATCATAGATGCCCGCGTACGCCGAGTCCGGTGATTCACAGTCTGCAAAACTGCCCACGTCCGCGACGCCCCAGGTGGTGTGGTCTTCGGCATCGGCGCCGCGACAGGTCGTCGTGTCGAGTTCGTCGCCGTAGGTGTACTCGTATTGTCCGCCAGAGCTGCAGGCTGCGAACCACTCGTTGCTTTCGGCATCGTCGTACTGCGTGATCTCGCTGGCTCCACCATCGATTGCGCCGCACAGCCGCTTGCCGACGCCTTCGCAGTACGCTTTGGCGTCGCACCAGTCCACGCACACCACGGGCTGGTCGTCGCCCGATCCATCCCACTGACAGGTTGGTTCGAAGCTCGTGTTGTCGGCGCACTCGCCATCTTGAGCTGGTGGAGACGTCTCTAACCACGCTGCGTAATGCGCACGTGAGACTTCCGTGGTGTCGATGCAGAAGCCCTCGGGAACACGCAGCATGGCAGCGCCATCCGTTGGACACGAGGGTTGGCCCACATGGTCCGTAAGGGGCTCGAGCGCGTCCGTGGGCTCGTGAAGGAGCCCAGCCAACGTCAGCCCGAAGAGGGCGCCTGCGAGAATGAGAGCACGCATTACCAGAACACCGGTGACGAGTTGCGGTACGGAGCGTCGTCGGCCATCGGAAAGTGCATTTCGATGTCCTCTTCAGCGGGGAAGCCTTCGGTTCGGTTGAGAATGTTGCCTTCGGCCACACCCGCGACGTCGCGCAGTTTGTAGTTCTCCGAGCTGGTGCGGTTGATGCGGTTGTTTTCGAGTCGCGTGCACGCCAACCGGAAACCAAGGATCAACCCATCATCGATGGTGTTGTCACGGATGACGGTTCGCATGTTGTGCGCCATGTGAATCCCCGCGCCGTGGAAGGTGTTGCTGGCGATGAGGTTGCCGACGGGGTTTTCGCGAACCGGTCCGTCCCGACCTGTGTATCCGATGATTCCCCAGAATCCGTTGACGGTTCGGAGCGACATTCGAATCGTGTTGTTCACGATCACGTTGTCGGTTTCCTTCCAAATCACGATCGGGCCATCGACCTGTTCTTCCAGTTCGCACGGTGCGTCGGGGTCGAAGTTGCCCGCGGCGTCGACCCCGCACTGGGTCATGGTGTTTTCCTCGATCCACACGTTCCGACCCGTCGAGGTGACGATGTCGCCACCCGCGTTGTCGTGAAAGACGTTGCCGCGAATGGTGATGTCGCGGTCGGTTCGCCCTGCACCTTCGATGTCGATGCCAAACTGCGGTGAAGTCCCGGCGATGTGGTGGATGTGGTTGTTCTCGACGGCGACGAAATGCCCGCCGACGATCGAGACGCCTTGTCGCCGGTTGTGGTGGATCTCGCTGTTGCGAATGGTGACGTGGGTGGAGGGAACGTCGGGTTCGGGGTCTTCGCCGCGTCTTCCCAGCACGAGAACGCCGTCGCCCGTGAGCTGCTCGAGCTCGATGTCTTCGATCAGCACGTGCGACACCGAGGTCCACGCGCAGATCCCGTGACCCTCGTCGTGGGCGCCATCGCCTTCAAAGATGTGGGTGTCGCGGTCGCCACGGATCGTTCCGCCTCGGACCGTGATGTTGCTGTTGCCCTGCAGCGAGACCACGCAGTAGTTCCAGCGGTCGTTGGTGGCCATCTCGATCACCGCGTCATCCAGTTCGAGCGTCATGTCTCCGGGAAGCTCGATACCGCCTGCGTAGTTGTCGGTCGTGGGCTCGCCCACCAGGTACGTGCCTGCGGGAACGACAATGTGGTCAAAACCGTTGTCGGTCGCCCACGCGATGGCTTCGTTCATGCGCGTGCGTGTTTCGACGGGATCGCCCGAGTCGTTGTCAATGTTCCAGCGTTCGAGTTCCAGCTCGTAGGTGTTGGAGTGTTCCGGAGGCAACTCAACGACGGGGCGTTCACCGGGCTCCCACGCACACTCTCCCTCTCCGGGAATCGGGGTGACGGTTGCGTCGCGAAACGGAACGTCGACGCGCTCTACATCACGCGTCGCAGCGTCGACGGGATCGGACCCCGAAGAGCAATCGCAAGCTCCCAGCAGGAGCAGAGCCAAGGTCCAGCGCATGCATCAGTGTCCCTCGCCCTTGCTGACCCGGAAACCACACCAACCATACGTTGACCGAATCGTCTGCTAACCTGTCGACCCGTGGCGGAGCTGACCTATCGCACGCGACGCATCCTGTACGCGACGATCACCGAGTACATCGCGACCGGTGAACCCGTGGGATCGCGGCGACTTGCCAAGGGCTACGGAATCGAACTGAGCCCCGCCACGATTCGCAACGTGCTCTCCGATCTCGAAGACGCAGGTTTTCTCGCACAACCGCATACCTCGGCAGGGCGGGTTCCCACCGACAAGGGCTTCCGAGTGTTCGTGGATGCGCTCGTTCAGATGCGCGAAGTTCCAGCCGATGATCGGACCGCGATCCTCCAGCGGCTCAAAAATCTGGAGCCGGGCACCGATGTGCTCAAAGAAGCGGGCGAGCTGCTGAGCGCACTGACGGGTGCAGCAGCGTTGATCACAGCCCCGCGACCCGAGGAAGAACGTCTCGCCCAGTTGCGCTTCATGCCCCTGCGCGAAGGTCAGCTCTTGGCCGTGCTCGTGACCACGACCGGCGCGATTCAGAACCGGGTGGTTCGCGTGGATGACCCCGTGGACGAACGGCAACTCGAGCGCGTGAACAACCTGCTCGCCGAGGCGCTGCAGGACGGAGCCTCCAGTCTGGTGGGGATGCGTGACTCGCTCGCCAAAGAGATGGAGCAACAACGAGACGTCGCAGAAGATGCGCGAGCGATCATCGCTGCGGTGATGAACGAGACCACGCCCGCCAAGATGGTGATCGAAGGGCAGGGCAGACTTTTCGACCGGCCTGAGTTCGTCGATGCCGACAAGATCCGGCGCTACCTCAAAGCACTGGACGACAAAGAGCGTCTTCTCGAACTGCTCCAAGGCACGCTCATGTCCGGCGGGGTGCGGGTGTTGATCGGTGCAGAGACGCGACTCGAAGATGTCACAGACGTGAGTGTTGTCAGCACGCCCTACGAAAGCACCGGTGCAGCCGGCAGTATCGGTATCATCGGCCCGACACGGATGGACTACGGCAAGGTCGTTCCCCTGGTCGGATTTACAGCAAAGGTGATGAGCGAAGTCCTCCAGGGGCAGGACGACGACTCGGATTAGGACCACGCGACTCCGATTCGCTCTCAGAACCTGCCTTATTGTTGAAACCACGGACTTTTTCGTCATAACCTCGCTTCTCCCAAGGGGGCCTGGCGTTGAGCGAGGAAGAGATCATCGAAGAAGAGACAGGCGCAGAAGCGCCTCAGGATGCGGAGCCGGCAGCTCTCGAGGTCGATGTCGCGGCGTTGATCGAAGAGCGAGAGAAGCTGCGCGACCAACTGCTTCGTACGGCAGCGGATTTCGACAATTTTCGGAAGCGCACCAGGCGTGATCTCGAAGATGTTCGACGTCGAGCCAAGGAAGATGCGGTCCGCGAGATCTTACCCATCATCGACAATCTCGAACGTGCTGTGGCTGCCGCCGGATCTGCGGTGGACGTGCAAGCTGTGGCCGATGGCGTGAAGATGGTGCTTCGCGGTTTTCAAGACATCAGTGAACGAATGGGGATCACGAGGGTCGAGGCTGTGGGATCACAGTTCGATCCGAACGTTCATGATGCGGTTCAACAGGTGGAGACTGCCGAGCACACGGCGGGAACCATCATGGCTGAGGTTGTTCCAGGCTATCTGCTGCAGGGGCGTTTGCTTCGTGCAGCGATGGTCGTGGTCGCTCGTCCTAAGCCCGGCGTTCCTGAGCCGGTTGCCGAGGAACACGAGCTTCGACTGGATACACCTGAAGAGCCTGAGGAGTAGGTAGCGCGTGGGAAAGGTGATCGGGATTGACCTGGGCACCACCAACTCGTGTGTGTCGGTGATCGAGAACGGGGAGCCCGTGGTGATTCCGAACCGCGAGGGCTCGCGTACGACGTCGTCCGTCATCGCGTTCACGAAAGAAGGTGAACGACGCGTAGGCTCGGTGGCAAAGCGCCAGGCGGTGACCAACCCGGAAAACACGGTCTTCGCGATCAAGCGTTTGATGGGTCAGGAGTTTGAAGCGGAGGAAGTGCAGCGCCAGAAGGGGCTGGTTCCGTACCGCATCATTCAGAACACCAACGGCGATGCGTGGGTGCACGTCGCGGGCAAGGATTACTCACCTGCCGAAATCTCCGCGATGATTCTCGAGGAGATGCGCGATGTCGCCGAGCAGTACCTCGGCGAAGAAATCGAAGAGGCGGTCGTGACCGTCCCCGCTTACTTCAACGATGCGCAGCGTGCTGCGACCACGGCTGCGGGCAAAATCGCCGGTCTCAAGGTCAAGCGCATCATCAACGAGCCCACGGCGGCTGCTCTTGCGTACGGCTTTGAGCAAAAGGAAGGCAAGCGCATCGCGGTCTACGACCTTGGCGGTGGCACGTTCGATATTTCGATCCTCGAGATCGCCAGCGGCGTGTTCAAGGTTGTCTCGACGAGCGGCGACACATATCTCGGTGGCGAAGACATCGACAACTCGTTGGTCGAAGAACTCGCAAAACGCTTCGAGGACACACACGGGATCGATTTGCGCGGAGACCGCATCGCACTGCAGCGTCTCCGTGAGCAGGCCGAGAAGGCCAAGCACGAGCTGTCGACCTCGTTGGAAACCGACGTAAACCTTCCGTTCATCGCTGCGGACGCCAGTGGTCCCAAGCACTTGGAAACCGTGATCAAGCGTAGCGAGCTGGAGATCCTCGCGCTCGATTTGGTCGAGCGAAGCCTGATTCCGTGTCAGCAGGCGCTCACCGACGCCAAGATCACAGTCGACGACATCGACGAGGTTCTTCTCGTGGGTGGTCAGACGCGCATGCCCTTGGTTCGGCGCAAAGTCAGCGAGTTCTTCAACCGCGAGCCGTACAAGGGGATGAACCCCGACGAGGTGGTGGCGGTTGGCGCGGCGCTTCAAGCCGGTGCGCTTTCGGGAGACGTGGAAGAGGTTCTTCTTCTCGATGTGACTCCGCTGAGCCTGGGTGTCGAAACCGGCGGTGGCGTGTTTCACATTCTGATTCCGCGGAACACGACGATTCCTCACCGCGCCGAAGAGATCTTCACGACTTCGGTCGACAACCAGCCCTTCGTGCCGATTCATGTCCTGCAGGGCGAGCGCGAAATGTCGGCCGACAACAAGTCGTTGGCCAAGTTTGAGCTGGCTCCGATTCCCCCTGCGCCGCGTGGCGTGCCGGAGATCGAAGTGTCGTTTGATATCGACGCCAACGGCATGGTCGACGTGCACGCGAAAGACCTTCGTACGGGGCGTGAGCAGCGCGTGCGGGTCGTCGCATCCAGTGGTCTTACCGCAGAGCAGATCGATGAGATCATCGCGGACTCTGAGAAGTATCGTGAGAGCGATACGAAGCGGAAAGAACTCGCCGAACTCAAGAACAGTGCGGAGGCTTTGCTCTACACAAGTGTTCGCGCGGTTGAAGAGTGTGCGGAGTTTGTGCCCGAAGAAGTCATCAAAGAGGTACAGGGCGACATCGATGCCCTGCGCGGTTTGATCGATGGTGAGGGCGATGCTGTGGCGATTCGCGAAGGCCTCCAAGCCTTGGAGCTAAGCGCGTACAAGATTGCCGAGGCAATGTACGGATCCGCGGAAGAGCCTGCGGACGACGGCGGCGGTGAAGAGCCACCGGCCGAAGAACTGGACTAGACCGCTCACGCCTTGCTTTGATCCGCCCTCCGCCGCCCAGCACGTGCCTCGACCCGGGCCTGTCCTCGAAAGGACGCGACCCTTCCTTCGTCCACGCCCGGCCCGAGGCACGCGCTGGACGACGGATCATCGAATCACTTCAAGTCGTGAGCGGTCTACGCTCTTCGGTCTCGCCGACGTCGGAACAAGATCGGAATCAGCAGCAGCCATGCCGCGGTTCCTGCACCGCCTGCCGCGCAGCCTCCACCTCCGTCTCCCATCATCATTGTCGACATCGGGAAGCATCCGCTTTCCGCTCCTGCGGGCCGACACTCAAACCCATCCGGACAAATCCCGGTGTCGGTGCAGAGCACCGTGCAGGTTCCGGCGCAGATGCGGCTCGCACACTCTTCGTTGCCCGAGCAGGCTTCGCCAAGACGCAGTCCATCGGGGGTACAAAACCCATCCGTGCAGGTTTCGGTGGCATCACAACCCGTGTCGCAACGAGTGGCGCAGAGACCGTCAGGTCCACATCCCGCTCCGTCCACACACTCGTCATCCAGGGTGCAAGGGGCGCCCACTGCAGCGGGCGAGCCCGACGCACAACGGTTTTCAACGCAGCGATACCCAGGGCACTCCGCGTGCGTGGTGCAGGCTTGCGTGCAGAACCCTTCCGCGTGGCAGTCGCCGCTGATGCACATGCTCGCGTCTGAACACGTCGCGCCAAAGGGACGAGGCGCGCTCGGGTCGGTCACCAAACAGGCGCCGCACGAGAATCCTTCGGTCACGCATTCGGTGCCCTCGTCGCAGAAGGGGCCGCTCGTCGAGCACGCGCGACCGCACTGGCGCGAGCCATCATCACGCGTGTAGCAGTAGAACGACTGGCAATCCGAGTTTTCTGTGCACGGGGCGCCTGTTGCGCCCGCACCTGGCGTGCCCACCACACACGAACCGTTGCCACACGTGATGTAGTCGCACACCGTGCCACTGGGACATTCGGCTTCCGGCCCAAGCTCGGGATTGCAGTTTTGAACGCACACGAATTCCCCGTCGACGACACGGCATTCGCCACTCATGCACTCTTCGGGCTCGAAGCAAGGATCGCCCAGTCCGCCACAACCTTCGTCGACGATACCGTCGCAGTTGTCATCCGCTCCGTTGCAACGTTGCGGTCCCGGCGTGCACGGCGCATCGGTTCCAAGGGCACCTTCGATGAGTGAGAGGTGCTGGAGTACTTCGGAGTAGAAGGACATGTTTTCACGGCACGCTTCATCCGAGCCAAAGCTCGTCACACCGATGACCCGGCCGTTCGCATCGAACGCCGGACCGCCGCTGTCCCCCTGACAGGTACGCGCAACGCCCATGGTTTGAAATACTCCGAGGAAGATCTCCCCCACCTCGGTGTCGCCTGAGAACTTCACCCCGGATGCGAAGCTTGAGGGGCTGGTGCGACCAAACCCGACGATCTCGATCGGCATGCCGCGACGTGCGGAGCTTCGCGCGATCTCCCGAGGTGGGATACCAATGTTCGTCTCGGTCGTCACAACTGCGACGTCGCGTCCTTCTGCAAGGTCTTCGTCAACGAGCGGGCCGGACGTGGCCACCCAACTTTGGACGCGGTGGATCTCTGCGGGACTGCCGATGTTGCCGCCCGTGTAGATCCGAAACTGGTTCGCGGGCAGCGCGCTCATCTCTTGATAGACGCAGTGCTTCGCGGTCAGCACATGGCGTGGTCCGATCACAGTTCCGGAACACAACCCACCACCACCAACAACGCGTACAAGCGCAACTACAGCAGGCGAACCCGTCTCGCGACTTCCGCCGATGATCGACTGCTCAAGAGACTGGACGTCATCGGGGCTCGCGGGCGCACAGCCCACAAGCGCACACAAGAAAAGCAAGCGGCGCATCCCCTCAATATAGCAGCCGAAATGCGCGGCGCTCTGTGAGACTGCACGCGAGTGATTTTGTGTCCGTGACTAGGACCGATTTTCGTCGTCGTCGTCGTGTAAGCGCGTGATGAATGGAAAGACTTCCTGTAGATGCTCCGCCAACGCTTCCACCGCTGGCATCACACCGCTGCGCGAGGGCAGAAGGAGACTGATTTCGGCGTCGCCCGCGGTCCACCTGGGAAGGACACGAATTAGACGACCGCAGTCGACGTCATCGCGGCAGATGTAACCAGGCAGTGCGACGATGCCGAGGCCCTCGGTCGCGGCATGTTTGAGCGAGACGATGTCGTCGCTGCATAGGCGCGGTTGGTACGGCACGGTGACGGTCGCGCCATTGGCACCGCGGAGTGACCAGCTTCCACGTTCGGGGGTGTAGCCGAGCTTCAAGCCAACGTGGCCAAACAATGCTTCGGGCGAGTCAGGGAAGCCTGCGCTCTCCACGTAGGCAGCACCGGCAAACAGATGCCATGGAGCAGGTGCGAGGCGTCGTCGAATCAAGCTGGAGTCGGGCAACGGGCCGGTGTGCGCACGAACGGCGATGTCAAAGCCACCTTCGATCAAGTCAACAGCTCGGTTCGTGACATGCTGAACGATATTGACCTTGGGGTTGTCTGCGAGGAACTGCGCGATCACATCACGCAAGGCGAACTGAGCCATCCCGACTGAACACGTCAAGCGGACATGGCCGGCGAGTGTGTTCGTCTGCCGTTTCACCGCCGCCTCGGCGGCATCCACTTCGTCGAGTGCAGCGCGCGCGAAGCGATAGAATGTCGCCCCCACATCCGTGATTGTGAACTGACGCGAACTTCGTTGGATGAGCCGCGCTCCGAGGCGCTCCTCGAGCTGTTTGATATGCCGACTCAATCGAGACTTCGGAACACCAAGTGTTCGCCCTGCAGGTGCGAAGCCCCGCTTTTCAACCACGTGGACGAAATAGAAGTAATCGTTGAGGTCCACACCCGCGCTCCCATCGTTCTGAATATAGAACGATAGGTTCTAAACCTCCTACTTTCGAGAGGTATCGTTCCATCGTTATGTATTCAGTGTGACCAAGGCCAAGATTAGACGGGAAACCAACTCAGGCCTCGTCCCTCACTCCAAGCCGAAACAGGGGCGACCTGTTCGCATCGGTGCTGGATTCGAAGCACTCAGCTTTAGCCACACGCAGTTTCACGGGCTCATGGACCCGCTGGTGATGGTGGACCACTTCATCATGACTGCGCCGACTTTCGGCACCCATCCACATGCAGGCATGTCTGCGGTTTCGCTGCTCTTCGAGGACAGCGAGGGTCGCTTCCGCAATCGCGATTCGCTCGGCAACGAGGTGGATCTGCTCCCCGGTGATCTCTACTGGCTTACGGCGGGCTGCGGCGTCGTGCACAACGAGATGCCGCTTTCAGGCGCGCGGACTCATGCGCTGCAGATCTTCGTCAACCTTCCGGCTCGGATGAAGCACGTGGAGCCGAGCTCTCTGCATGTCCCGAACGCGACGATCCCCGTAGTCGAGGGCGAAGGACATCGAGTCCGCGTGGTGCTAGGCGAGACGCACGGGTTGATCGGTGCGTCATCGCCCGCACTGCCTCTTACCGTCTTGGATGTGCAGCTCGACGCAGGCAGCAGCTTCACTCACGCGATAACGCTGAACGACAGCGTGTGGCTGCATTCCATCCGCGGCAACGCCGGCATTCGCATCAACGGTCAGGCAACGCTGCTGAGAGAACACGAAGCAATCGCTCTTCGTGGCACCAGGCAAGCGGAACTCGAGATTCACAGCCGCGCTCGCAGCCAAGTAGTGCTGATGCAGGGCACCCCCATCGAGGAGCGCTTCATACAACGAGGACCTTTCGTCATGAGCACCCTCGATGAGATCGAAGCCGTCGCCGCAGCTTATTCCGCTGGGCGACTGGGTTCGATCGACTGAGTTTGAGACCGACAACCATTTGGAGAGCAACATGAACACGTTAAGATACAACCCCGAGCCCCTCACACAGAGCAATGCCGCGTTGATCCTCGTCGATCAGCAAGTGGGTCTCATCACCGGCATTCGTGACTACCCAATCGCCGAGTTCAAGCACAACGTCGTGGGACTCGCGAGGGCGGCACGCGCGCTGGGCTTGCCGATTGTGACCACGACCACATCTTCCGACACGCTCTGGGGCCCCGCCTTTCCCGAGCTGGTGGATGCTTTGCCTGATCAGGTATTTATCGACCGCACGACGGTGAACGCTTGGGACGACGCGCGTGTTGCCGAGGCGATCAAAGCAACCGGGCGGAGCAAGCTAATCTTCGCTGGCGTTTCGCTCGAAGTGTGCGCCGCCTTTCCCGCGATGCGTGCGGTTCGCGAAGGCTTCGAAGCGTATGTGGCCGTCGATGCGAGCGGTACGTTCAACGCGACCAAACGCGAGACCGGTCTGATTCGGCTCGCCCAGAGCGGCGTTGTGGTGGCAGACGGGGCGAGCCTCATGATCGAAATTCTCAGCGACAACGCTCGGCCTGAAGCGGCGGAGGTGTACGAGGCGTTGGGTATGGACTGGGCGACGCTTGTCGGCCAGGTACGATCCAGCGCAGCAAGCTCAACCACTGCGGACAAACGTGCTGCGTGACTCCGACTCGTGCCGCCATCTTTCGCCGCCACGGTACAAGATGGCGGCGCTCACTTTTCTCGGGCTGCTTGCTCCGGTGCATTTCATTCCACCCGCCTTCCAAGCGGCCCTGCCGGGCAACCACCTCCTCGGCGTGATGCTGTCCGTCGCCAGCATCGTGCTTCTCATGACCTACGCCATCATGCCCGCTTTGACCCGCGCGAGCTTTGCATGGCTTCACAGCGGCGCCGCGGGTCGCCACATTCTGCCACGGCGGCACGCCGCCGAGACTAAGGAGGAAACATGACCAAAGAACTCACCGTGATTGTTGGAGGAACGGGCAAGACCGGGCGTCGCGTCGCCCAACGCTTGAAAGCGCTGGGGTTGCCAGTGCGAGCGGTGTCGCCGCGGTCCGAGGTGCGTTTCGATTGGGGCGACCCATCCACGTGGGAAGCAGCTCTCGATGGCGCTGGTCGGCTGTACCTGACCTACTACCCCGATCTTGCAGTCTCAGGCGCCGCTGTTCACGTGCGAGCGCTATGTGCGTTCGCCGTCGAACGTGGAATTGAAACGATCGTATTGCTCGCTGGCCGCGGAGAGCCGCAAGTTCGTCCAGCCGAGGACGCGGTGCGGGAGTCGGGCGTCAAGCGCTGGACTATCCTCGAATGCGCATTCTTTATGCAGAACTTCACCGAGGGAGTGCTCGTCCCGAGAGAAGACACCATCGCTTTCGCGGGAGGCGAGGTGCGTGAGCCGTTCATCGATTGCGACGATATCGCAGACTGCGTCGTCGAGGCGTTGCTGAACGACACACATTCGGGCCAGATCTACGAGTTGACGGGACCGGAGCTGCTCACCTACGCCGAAGCGACCGAGATACTGGGGGCGGCACAAGGGCGGACTCTGCAATACCTGCCACTGACGTTCGAACAACTCGCCGATGCGCTCAGCCAGGACTTTGCCGCACCGGTCGTCGACTTCTTCATTGCTTTGTTCCGTTGGCTCCTCGATGGACACAACGCCTTTACGACGGACGGCGTCGAGCGCATGCTGGGTCGGCCGGCGAGCCGCTTTGAGACGTTCGCGAATCGTGCTCATACGATGGCTGACGCAGCGGAATGAGCACGCCTCAAACGGAAGTTGGACGGAACCGCCTGGTCGGCGCTATTCGGGGAAGAGCCAGGTCGCGTCGCTGATTCGGTGGCTAATCCGAAGTTCGGTTCCGTCCACGTCGACCACGCTCTGATTGATTCGCGCGACTTCGAGGCTGACGATCATGCCGCGAAATCGTTCGAGCAGTCGCTCCGGAATCACAAAGCTGTTTCGGTCTTCCACGAAACATCGCAGCGCAGGTCCAGTCTCCATGCGCTCACGCAACACGATCTCGACACTTTCGCCGCCCATGCCGCCCCATCCAACCAGGAACTCCCCAGTCGGCCACACGCCCGTGCCACCTTCGTTCACAACAGGCGACTGGATGTCGGGGATACGACCGGTGTCGACACTCGCCATGACTTCGGCCAGTCGATCATCGCTGGCTTCGTCGCTCATGCTCGACACCATGATCGTTTCGGCCGCATCGGCGTCGGCGCAGTCCAGGTCCATACGGTCAGGAATGCGATCGATGCCGCAGAGCGTGAGTGTCTGGTTCAGACCTCCAGCAACGACTTGGATGGTGCCACCGCAGAACGCCTCGAATCCGGGTGCTGTGCGCAGTTCCAAGGAACTGTCGGTGACGATGCACGGTCCCTCTTCATCGATGCGCGGCAACTCTCCGGCCGTCGTCGCTTCGCCAAGTTGTAGAAACCAACCGCAGCGGTCTGCGCCGAGCGTCACGGGGTCCACGAACTGACGTTCCAAGACCACCATCGCCGTCAAGTCGCCCGCTTCCCAACTCAACGGGATCACGGTGTCAGGATCCGGTGCGTCTCCCCCTCCACCACCGCAGGCGAGCAGCACGCTGAGGACAAGCGCACGTTTCACTTGTCGCCTCGCTTAATGTCGAGTGCTTTCATCTTCTTGTAGAGATGGCTGCGCTCAAGGCCCAAGTCCGCGGCGGTGTTGGTGATGTGTCCCTTGTGATGGTCCAACGAACGGAGGATGAGGTCGCGCTCCACAGCTTCCATCATCTTCTTGAGCGCAGTGCCGGGCCGGTAATACGTACCTCCACCACCGCCGCCACCACCAATCGGCAGAAGTGCACGCGCAGCGGATTCCGTGATCTGGTCACCGGGCGTCAGGATGACGATGCGCTCAATCAGGTTGCGTAGCTCGCGCACGTTGCCGGGGTAGTCGTAGCTACTCAGGAGTTTGAGAGCACCGTCGGTAAGCGTTTTGTTTCGCCGACCGTTGCTCGCGCACACCTGACGAAGAAAGTGCGGAACCAACACATCCACGTCTTCGATGCGCTCGCGAAGCGCTGGAACACGAACAGGGAGAACATTGAGACGGTCGTAGAGGTCGGCGCGGAATCGGCCTTCTTGAATCTCTTTGGGCAGGTTCTTGTTGGTCGCGGCCACGACGCGCACATCGACTTTGATCAGATCGCTGCCACCGACCCGCTCCAGTTCGTTTTCTTGCAACACGCGCAAGAGCTTGGCCTGCATGTTGGACGGCATGTCGCCCACTTCGTCGAGAAAGAGCGTACCGCCGCTCGCGCGTTCAAACTTGCCCCGACGCTGCTTGGTGGCACCGGTGAACGCGCCCGCTTCATGACCAAAGAGTTCGCTCTCGATGAGCTCTGCGGGAACCGCAGCGCAGTTGAGTTTCTCGTAGGGACCCTTGCTGCGTTGGCTGCCCAGGTGGATTGCACGCGCGACCAATTCCTTGCCGGTCCCGCGTTCGCCGGTCACCAGCACGTTTGCATTGGCATCTGCGGCGAGACCGATTCGCTCGCGAAGCTCCCCGATGACCGGGCTCTGACCGAGGATCGCGTCGGTGGCTCCAGCGTGTTCACGTAGCTCGCGGTTCTCTGCTTCCAACTGCGCGAAGCCGAGAGCGTTGCGAATGGCCAGCAGCAAACGCTCTGTACCAATCGGCTTCTCAAGAAAGGTGAATGCGCCGAGTTGAGTGGCTTGGACTGCGGTGTCGATCGTCCCGTGGCCACTCATCATGATCACAGGTACGTCGTTGCCCTCGTCGCGAACGGTGCTGAGAATTTCGAGACCGTTCTTGTCCGGCAGTTGCACGTCCAGAAGCAGCAGGTCGTAGGCTTTCTTACCGAGCTTCTCGAACGCGAGCGTGGCGTTGCCTGCGACGTCGACTTCGAAGTCTTCAACACGAAGCGCACGGGAGAGCGTCGAGAGAATGTTCTTCTCGTCGTCGACGATGAGGATGCTCGCTTGCGGCATGAACGGACGCTATCACCGAGCTGCTTTTCGGGCGACACCGGTCTGGACCGGTTTGGTCTGCCTTTTAGTGGAAAATTTTGAAGACGAGAATTCCCTGAATCGTTCAATGCACACGCTGCGAGCGACTGTCTAGAAGCAGGACAACGGCCTCGCCGTGACGCGCGAATCGATCGTTTGGGATATTCTACCCTTCGAAATTTCCACTAAAAAAGTTCGAGCCCCGCGTTAGCGGGAAGCGACTCGGTTCACGCTTTCCAGCGCGTCGTCCACAGCCTCGCGCAGCTCGCTCTCCGAGACTTCGCCCACGAAGGTCCGAACGATCTCGCCCTCAGCATCGATCACGAACGTCGATGGAAGCGTGGTGACGCGATAGCGGTCGATGTCCTCTTGTCGGACCAGCGCATGCGGATAGTCCATTCCCAATCGCGTCGCTCTCGGCAACGAAATCGTGTCGACCGCCAACCCCACCAACTTGGCGTTGCGTTGTTCCATGTACCGCGCGACCCGACTCAACGCCGGAGCTTCCGCTCGACACGGTGGGCACCATGCCGCCCAGAAATTGAGCACCACCACGTTTCCACGTTGCTCTTCCAAGTTGAAGGCTTCGCCTGAACGCAACTGCACGCTCAGTTCTGGGGCAGGTCCACGAGGAAGAAGGTCACCTTGGATCGACGAGCCGATCCACCACATGCCCACCGCCAACATCACCCACGGCGTGATGTTTCGCGCCCACCGCTTCAGAATCTCAGCGTTGTTGGGCCTGCGTGCGTCGTCCGGAGTTGCGCTGTTGGGATTTGCACTGTTGGGAGGCGCGCTGTTGGGTGTGGCGGTCGTCATGTTTCTGACTCGGTCAGCATAGCGACGATCTCACGAAAGTCTGTAAACGGTACGCACGACCTACCCGCGGCGTTACTTAAGCTGTGAAGCGCGCTGTTCTGCACTACAAAAAGTTGCGCATCGGTGGCGATCACGGAGCGGTCCGACCGACCATCTCCCGCAAATGCACCCGGGTGCTTTTCGAGAACTTTGGCTTTATCGATCGCGAAGAGACCGCGCGCGAACTCGCTGTGGGGAAACTCGACACGTGCACCCTGCCGAGATGGACGCAGGCGATTGCAGTACAGCGGAATGCCTTTGAGACGTTCACCGAGCAGTTGCTCGATGTAGAAGTCGAACCCACCCGACGCGATCACCAGCTCAAGCTTCTGGTCCGCAACGGCTGCGAAGAGCGCGTTCACGCCACCCCGCAATTGAGCGACCTCGTCGACGAACGCGCGCAGCTCATCTGCACTCGCGCGCACAGTGGACCACATTCGATCCTGCGCTTGGGGGAGCGTGAGCTTTCCCTCGCGCCACTCTTCACGGACTTCGACCCAGTTGGGGTCCGCGAAATGCGCGCAGATCGCATCGCCGAGATCCTGGACAGCGAGGGTTCCATCGAAGTCGCAAACGAGGCGCGGAATCATGGGTGTTGGTGACTCTGAGATGAGGCTACGATGCACGCGATGTCGAGAACCATGGGTGGATGGGCGTGCGTCTTGGCGTTGAGTTTCGTCTCGACCTTAACCTACGCGCAACAATCCGAACGCGAGTTGCTTCAGGCCGCGCGAGAGGCGATGGAGCGAGGCCAGGAACTCTACGTCGCGGAGAACTACGCAGATGCCGCAGCGGCGTTCCTCGAGGCGTACCAAGCGCGACCGTTTAGCGCGTTCCTCTACAACGCGGGCATCGCGTACGAGAACGCCGAGCAGCGCGATCAGGCAGTGGACTACTACAACCGCTACCTGGAAGCTGAGCCGGATGCGAGTGACGCCGAAGACGTTCGCGCTCGAGTTGCGCGCCTGACACCGCAAACCGATCCCACGGGCGATCCCACCGGTGACCCCACAGGGGATCCCACCGGCGACCCGACAGGTGATCCCACGGGTGACCCAACCGGCGATCCGACGGGCGATCCCACAGGCGATCCCACAGGTGATCCGACAGGAGATCCGACAGGCGACCCCGCACCTGCATTACCGGCGGTGCAGATGAAGTCACTTCTTTCCATCGAAACGACTCCATCGAACGCGACGATTACCTTGCGCCAAGGCGACCAAGTCTTTGGGTCGGGTCAGTCCCCGTTCGCGCAGACGCTGGATGAAGGCGAGTACGAGATTTCGGTCGACCACCCTGACTACCGAACGATTACCCGCACCATGCGGATTCGTCCCGGAAAGGTCTACGTCGCCGTGCTTGAGCTCTCCCAGGGCGAGTTCCTCGGCTACTTGCAGGTTGTGACCGAACCGCCGGGAGCCGACGTGTACATCGATGACCGTTCGCAAGGCGCGGTGGGCCAAACGCCGTTTATGAACCCGCTTCTGACCGGTGAACACCACGTGTGGATCGAACGCCCGGGTTACCAAACCTTGGAACGCGACGTCGAAGTCACCATCGGCGATACCGTCAAAGAAGAAGTCGAACTCGAACGCGTGACCTACGGGCGCATTCGCGTACTTGGCAACGTTGATGGCGCCAAGGTGCACGTGGATGGACGCGAAGTCGGTGCAGTTCCCTACGATGGTGAGGTCGAAGCTGGACCACACGAGATTCGCGTGAGTCATCCCGGCATGAAGGACTGGGAGCAAGACGTGACGATCGAACGCGGTCAGCTCACGCCGATGCGTGTCACGCTGCGACCTTCGGTGAGTCGAGCGCCGGCATGGATCACGATGATCCTTGGGTTGGGCAGCATTGCTGCTGGCGTGGTGATGGGGCTGCAATCCGACAGCATTCTCGGCGACCTTCGCGACGATCGAGACATCGGGTTGCTGTCGCGAAACGACTCTCGCTTTCGACAAGGAAAGGGGCTTGCAGCCGGTGCGAACGCAGCGTTCGGATTAGCAGGACTGATGGGTCTTCTTTCGATCTACTACTTCATACGCGACCCTTTACCCGACTCGAGTGCGGACGTGCTCGAACCTCGTGATTGGACGTTCACACCCATGTTGAGTCCAACGATGCGCGCCGGTGGTGCACAGCTGGATTGGCGGTTCTGATGCGTTGGCTACTTTGCATTCTGATCGTGGGCTGTCAGTTGGGCCCCTTCGACGACCTCGAAAAGCAGGCGACGTTGCTCTCGTTTGAGCCGCCGAGTCGCTACACGGACTTTGGCGGTGTCATTGCCGCGTACACCGGAGGCACAGCGACCGAGCCGAGTCGTCCGATCTCGCGAATCGTGGCTTCTCGCGGCGTCGGTTTCGGTCAGGTGGTCTTCAACGTATTTGACGAAGAAGGTCTCGGTGGCGGCAAAGCACTGACCGAACGCTGCAACAACCTCGGTGGCGACATGCCGGACTGTCCGATGGGCGCGAGCGGCGCCGTGGTTGGCTTGGCGAGCTGGAACGGTCTGCGTGACTGCTATCTGACGTCCAACGTCGACCCGGTTCGCGGCGATGACTCGTTCGAGTCGGGCGAGGGTGAACTCCTCGTCATGTGCGAGCAGTCGCGTGCGACCATGCGCATTCTTCCGGTTGAGGAAGTCGATCTCGGAACCGATTTGGCACCGTTGCCCGAGGATCATGTAGCGGGTGTTGCGCTGATCAGTGCGACACGGACTCCGGAAGGCGGTCAGATCTTCCGCTTGAACGACGGCGGAGCGATGCCGGTCCCACTCGCCAATCCGACGGGGTTCACGCTCAGCGCCGACGGTGCACTGGGTTCACCGCTTGAGACGTTCCCCGTCGACTCGTTTGGTGGTCTCGGTTCGCCGGTCATCGTTGCTGCGGGCGCGCCAGGAGACAACCGCGTGGTGCTGATGGTGCTCGGAGACAACGCGGGCACGATCGAGTTGCAAACACTGGGTTGTGTTGACGGCGTGACGACGCGTGCGCCGCGAGACAACGAAATCACTACGAGCGGCGAGATTGCGTTGGGCAACATCGATGGCGATGCGGCGATCGAAGTCGTGATCGGCGATCCCACATCGGATCGCGTCTTGATTGCTGAAGTTCCAAGTGTGGTTGGCACGTGCGACACGCCTCTTGCGACGACAGAACTCGCGTGTCCGGCAAGCGCGACTGGCACTCTTGACGCAAGCTGTGCTGCAGCGAGCTTTGGCGCTGCACTCGCCATCGGCGACATCAACAACGACGGGATGTCGGATGTCGTCGTGGGCGCACCGACCGCAGACGTAGGCGGCGATGTGGACAGCGGTGCGCTCTATGTCATCCCGGGTACTTCGAGTGGTCCGGACGCAGATGCTGCGCGTGTTTTGGTTCCGAGTGGCGTGGGACCCGAGGATTTTCTGGGGCGCTCGGTCGTTTTGGCGACGACCAATCCGGGTTGTCCCGGCGATTCGCGCTGCGCTCCCGAGGCTACCGAGCGGCTGGAACCCGTCGCGTCTGCACCGGGCGAAAACGCAGTATTCATGTTCCTCTGTACCGGTCTTCCCGGTGATGTGCCGACGGAAGAAATTCCGAAGTGCGTTGTTGAGCCGGAATGAAGCAGATCCTCGTTGCCGATGACGAGCCGAATCTCCGGCGCGTTCTCAAAGCGCAGCTGACCCGTGACGGGTATGAAGTGCATGCCGTCGAAGACGGTCAGGCTGCGTTAGCAACGCTCGAAGAGCACCACGTCGACGTCATCATCACGGATCTGAAGATGCCCAACCTGGACGGGATGGAGCTTCTCAAGCAGGTGACTGAGAAGTTCCCTGGCCTGCCGGTGATCATGATCACCGCGCACGGCACGGTGGACACGGCTGTCGAAGCACTCAAGCTGGGGGCCTTCGACTACGTCACCAAGCCTTTTGATCGTGCAGAGCTCAAGCACGTCATTGAAAAAGCGACGCGCACGCGAGAGATCACTGGGAAGCACGTCGCCGCGCCGCCGGCAGAACCCGGGCGCTTCCGCATCATCGGTCAAAGCAAGCCGATGATGCAGGTGTACGACGTGATCGAACGCGTCGCCGATACGCCAAGCACGGTGCTGATCACAGGGGAGAGTGGTACCGGTAAGGAGCTCATTGCACGCGCGCTTCACGACAACAGCAGCCGTGCGAGCAAGCCCTACATTCCGGTTCACTGCGCCGCGATCCCACCGAATCTGATCGAGAGCGAACTCTTTGGATACGAGAAGGGTGCGTTCACGGGTGCGGTGACGAGCAAGCCAGGTCGGTTTGAATTGGCCGATAAAGGAACACTTTTTCTCGACGAGATCGGGGAAATCCCGCTCAACATGCAAGTGAAGCTGCTCCGCGCGTTGCAGGAACAAGAGTTCGAACGCGTGGGTGGAATCAAGACACTGAGCGTCGATGTGCGCGTGGTTGCGGCGACCAATCGCGATCTGAAGAAAGAGATTGAAGAAGGACGGTTCCGCGAAGACCTCTATTACCGGCTCAACGTGGTGCACGTGCACTTGCCGCCGCTTCGCGAGCGAACCTCGGATGTGCCGCTCTTGTTGGAGCACTTCGTCAAGCGGTTCAACGAACGACTCAAGCGGTCGGTCCAGGGCTTTACGTCGGGAGCGTTAGAACTGCTGGAGAAGCATCCCTGGCGCGGCAACATTCGTGAGCTCGAAAACGTGGTCGAGCGCTGCATGCTCTTTTGCGACGGCGATCAGATCGATGTGGATCACTTGCCGACAGAGATCCGCGAAGCAACCTCGATCGCGACCAGTGTGGGCGAGAGCCTCTTGGGCGACGAGCGAACCGCGGAAGCCGTCACGTCACCAGATTCCAACGTCGGTCTCAAAGACGCGGTGAAGGAAGCGACCGCGAAGCTCGAAAAGGAGCTGATCGTTCGCGCATTGGCGCAAACCGGCGGGAACGTCACGCACACGGCGCGCTTGTTGAAGATTTCGCGCAAGAGTCTTCAAACGAAGATGAAAGAACTCGGTCTTCGCGACGAGTAGAACTCTTGCATTGAGTGTTTCTTAGAGGTCGGGCTGTTGTAGCGACCAGATCTCGCTCTGCAGGTTTGGCTCGGAGTACTCACGCGTCGCCCACCACACGCGTCGAGACCCGAGTGCAAACGTGTGTGTTCTCATGAACTCCTCAGGGAGCTGTCCAGGCGGTGCAAGCTGGACCTGTTCGCCCCCATCCGCAGGCATGTAGCCGACCCCATATTGTGTGGAGAAGAAGAGTCGAGAGTCGTCAGCCAGGATCTGAAGGAACTGCTGGTCTTCGGACAAGATGGTCAGCTCGCCACCGCCGACCGGAACGCGAAATAGCCTGTCGTCATTGATGGACGACCCGTACACGAAGCGAGCGTTCACAGTGAGACCCGAAAGGCTACCGATACGTGGGTCGTCCGTAATCGTCTCCCACTCCAACGAGTCGATTCGCATCCGTCGAATCGCGTTCTTTGACCCGACGTAGAGGTAGTTGTCTTGAGCTTCCAAGCCGGTTGGAGGGGCTGTCCACGGCTCTTCTGGCCAATGTAAGTCTTCAGCCGGGCCACCGTTTGCCGGGATTCGGAAAATCGCGCCACCAAAGATCGCTAAGAAGAGATCGCCGCCTACGACGACCATGTCGGTCGCGCGTGACAATCCCTCGTTGTTGATTTCTTCGGGTTCGCCACCGTGACGAGACACCCGCATCACGGCACCCTCGGTCCACGTCGCCCAGTACACATGCGACTCGGAAACTGCGAACGCTGTACTGATCCCGTCAATATCTGAGACGAGAGTGCGTGTCTCACCTGTTGCTAAATCACAGGCCATGATCGACCCGCTGACTTCGTTGACCCAATGCAAGGTTGTCGAATCGACTCGCAAGCTATTCGCACCAGGTTGGTCCGTTGCGTGAAGCAGCGGGAGGCCATCGATTGTGTCTGGTACGGCTCCCGAGCACGCAGCCATCACAAGACATCCAGCGGCAAACAAGTGACTGAGTCTCACGTCGTGCTGACCACAGTGGGGGCATGATGTTTGGCCGGCTTGTGACGAACCTCAATTCGACGAGCGCTCGCCTGCGCTTTGGCACTCCAAGCAAAACGGCGACTCGGGCTTTGCTGACAAGCGTCGGTATCCGATCGGTTCCTCGCATCGCCGACAGTAGCCGTACTCGTCTGCTTCGAACGCGCGCAGCGCTGCCTTGGCTTGTTGTAAGCGTAGTTCCATCGAGCGCTGTCCAGCCGCGGCCATCTGTTGCTGCTGAATCGCGTCGATCCGCGACACGCGGCCCACGCTTTGCTGGTCGAGTTTGACGGGCTTGGCTCCGCGCTTCGCTTCTTCGATGGAACTCTGAAGCTGCGTGACGAGTTGTCCGACCTTCGTTTTAAGTTCGTCCAACTGATCGTCGGTGAGTTCGTCAGGCACGCGCCTAACCGTCGCCCCAGATGATCTCGTAGGGCGTGGTGCAGCTCGCGGGACCACCGACTTTGACCACTTGGATGAAGATCGTGGCCGAGTCGTCGGTGAACGTGTCGCACGAGTGATCGATCCGAACGCGTTCGTCCGCGTTGCTTCCAGAACGGCTACAGCAGGTGTCCGATCCGACCTTGGTGCCCATTTCGCAGTCGAGGCTGTCGAGTCCATCGTCGCAACTCACCGTCACACACAGGTCGTAGTTGCTGCCGCTCGGGATGTTCTGCAGATAGACCTGCGGAAAGATCGAACCACCGATGTCGTCGTCGTCGAAGTAGCGGTACCAGTCTTCGTCGCCATCCGGATAAATCGCCGCGTCGTTGAAGCTCTCTTCGCCAAACGTGTCACGGTCGCTTACGCCTCCGAGATCGTGTGCTGCTGCGCGCGTGTTGTTGCCTTCGTACGCGTCGAGCATCGGGTTGCCCGTGCACGTTCCGGTCGCACACGAATCGCCCATCGTGCACGCATCGCCGTCGTCGCAGCTGCCCGTGTTGACCGACCACGCTTCGGGACTCGATGCATCGCACACCTGGCATTCGTCGGCCGGATTCGCCATTCCGTTCGAGACGCACACGGCGCCGATCGCACAGCTGCCCGCAGCGACTTCACTCGAGCACATGAACGTCATCGGGCCGGTCGAGACGCACGAGTCTGTCGTGCAGCCCAAGCCGTCGTCGCAGTCCGCAGCTCCGCCGAGGACACAACGCTCACGACGACACAGGTCCATCGTGCAGCCATTCCCGTCGGCGTCGCAGGGTGTTCCCTCGGTCGCTCCGATACAGGCTTCGTCGGGCGGTCCGGTGTCTGCGACTGAGGTGTCCGCGCCTCCGTCGGCGACAAAGCCATCGGTTCGGGGACCCGCGTCATCGGAAGACCCACCCGACGCACATCCCAACGCGACGACGAGAACCCACCACCTCATGTTTTCTCCACCGTCAGAATCCAGCGGTCCTTCTTTTCGTCGCGCCCTTGCACGTTGACCTGCACTTCGTCGCCCAACCCGCAAATCGCTTTGCCGTCTTCGTCGTGCAGCATGCTTCCGTCTTCGCTCACCACCAGGTCGCGTTTGGCGAAGCGCTGTTGGTGACGCATGTACACCTTCACATCAATGGGAGGCAGGTCGAGCATCACGTGAATCTTGCCGCGTGTTAGCCCCATTACCGTCCCCTTAAAGGTTTCGCCGCCTTCCTTGAAGAGCTGATCCAGAACCAAGCGGTTCGACTCGTCGGTGACCTTGCGTTGAAGCTGCTTGGCTTCGTTGGCGCGCACCACGATCGCATCGCGAAGTTGTTCGTTGCGCTGACCTTCGCCGCGAAGTCGTTCCCACGCTTCGGCATGCAGATACACCCCCACGATCTCGCGCATGGGGGCGCTGAAGCGTGCGTAGACTTCCGCACCGACACCGTGGTGGCCCGAAGGCGTGGTTTGAAACGTCGAACGCACATTCACCATCACCGCCTGACGATGAATCGCTCGAGCAAGCCGGCCCTCTTCGCCTTCAGTCGGGAGCTGATCGAGGTAGTCCGCAATGGGTCGCTCTGAACCAATGCTCCAAAGCCAAACGCTGGGATCGAGTTGTCGGCTTTGCACCAGCGCACCGAGCATCCGTTCGAACGCGCGTAGCTTGTCCGCGTCGGGCGGAGGGTGAACACGGTAGATCGGCTCGACGTGGTCGCCCTCGCCATCGCGGAGCAAAAGCGCGCCCTCCACGTTGCACAAGAGCGAGAGTTGTTCGTTGTAGCGCTCAACCGCGCGGCGAACGTCTTTGAGAACCACAAAGCGCAGCCCCTCTTGGCCGCCGAGTTTGACCACGACTTCACTGCGTCGGTAGCGCACCACGCCGCGTTCTTCGGCTAGTGCCATGCGACGGCGACCGACTTCGGCCAGACCGTGCAGGTTGGTTTCGACGTCGGCATCAAAGCCATCACCGCCGTCGTAGAACGCCTGCACACCGCCCCAATCCAACTTGGCGCGACTGCGGATGCGCGCACGGCTCAGTGTGGTCGATGTGCAGCGGCCTTCTGCGTCGAGCTTCATCGTGAACACGAGCGAGCGGCGGTCGACGTTGGGGTTGAGCGAGACCAAGCCTTCCGAAAGTGCGCGCGGCAACATCGGAATCATGACGCCGGGCAGGTAGTAGCTGGCGCCGCGTCGCAAGGCTTCATCGAAGAGTGCGGTTCCAGGCCGGACGTAGAAGGCCGCGTCTGCGAGTGCGTAACGAACGATGTGTCCCTCACCGTCAGCTTCGATGTGCAGAGCTTGGTCGAGGTCTCGGCTGGTCTTTCCGTCGATGGTGACGAAGGCGAGGTGGGTAAGGTCGTCGAGGTCGGCGTCGTGGATATGCGGTTCGCGTTCCCAGGCTTCGACTTCGGCGAGTACAGCGTCAGGAAACGCGGGGTTCATGCCGTTGCGTCCGGCAACTCGGTATAGAGCGGCTTTGGCACTGCCCGCGGGGGCCAGGACTTGAACGTCGTCACCCTCGACCAACACGATGGAGCCGTTGGGGGCATCGACGGTTTGCGGGGGTGCGTCCGCCACGAGCGGTACGGCGTTTCCGTCGATCACCTCGGCGGCAAACTTCATGTGTGGAGCATACCGCGGGCGGTTTGGTGGGGTGGGATACCGTTCATTTTCCGGAAGAGTTCAAAGCCTTGCAAAGGCGTGCAAAGGCGAGACCCGGCGAGCTAGAGTCTTGTCGTGAGAATTTGGGTGCTGCTGACATGTTTTGCGCTCGCGTGTGGTGATGACTCGAGTCGACCCATGGCGGACGCGTCGACCAGTCGCGATTCTGGGGCGGACGCGACGACTCCCGACTCGGGGCCGGGCGATGACGCGGCGACGGATGCTTCTTCAACCGATGCGTCTTCAGCGGATGCGGGCGGGGACGCTGGGGATGATGCGGCGACCGACGCTGCTGCAGACGACGCAGGCGCTGACGCTGGAACCGATGCCGGTGGCGATGCCGGTGCTGATGCAGGTCCAGTCCCCGACGCTGGAGCACCCATTCCGGTTCAGTGTCGAAGCAGCGAGGACTGCTCAGGTCCATCCGCGTCGTGCAACCGCGAAGCACCGGGTGGAATCTGTTTAGGATGCACAGATGGCAGCTGTCCGAGCGGAACGAGCTGCAGTGAGTTTGCGACTTGCATTCGGGACTGCGACACCGACGACGACTGTGGACCGGGTTGGCAGTGCTTGGGCTCGGGGCGTTGTGCGTTGGTGAGCTGCGGAAGTTGTCCCGCTCCCTACGTTTGTGACGAAGGTCGCTGCAAACGTCCTCCCTGTCCCTGCCCAGCAGGTTGGACCTGTGAGGCGGACCTCTGCATGGAACCATGACGGCTCGAACTCAACAGAGCGCCTGGACGCTGGTTCGCGAAACCGCAGGCACACCGCGCGAGATGCTGGGCAAAGTACGGCGGCTCGCTTCGGCTCTACGCGCCTACACCCAGGGCGATGCGCTCGATGCCCGGCTTCACTACCTGCAGGAGCTGGGATACGTGGAGACGCCGCCTACGCGCCTGCAGCTGGTCGTGGGGAGCATCGACATGCTCCGCTTTTGGATCGTTCCGGCGGCGGCCGACTACTACGAAGACAAAGGCATCGACTTTCGTTTTCACCAGATCCTGCGTTTTCTGGATGAGCCTGCGTCGTTGGTGGATCCGACGGGGTTTCTGTCCACGCGTGACGGGATCATCGGCCACGTGATGCAGGTGGTGCACGCGAATCCGGCGTACGACCTGCAGCTTCTCGAGTCGTATCCCGATGGGTTGCACCAGCTCGAAACCCAAGTGCTGCAGATGCTCGAAGGGACGCATCCGCGCTTTCGGGCGATCTCAGCGATCGTCGAAGAGCCCGACTACCACGAGCGCCTGTTGGGCTACGTGCGCGAGTTTCGAGCCAGCCGCGATGCCAAAGCACCGGTTCGGATCAACGTCCAAGAAGGGCCCTTTGCGGCCATCGAAAAGATCTTTGGAACGTTGCCCGGTGCCATGCAGTACTTCGCTGCGTTGCCGACCACGCCCTGGGGTGCAGCGCGTCACCTCTTGTCGGCGACACCACCGACTTGATGCCGTAGTACGCGATCGCGTTCGAGCCGTGCGTGGGCTTCGCGTGCTTCTTCGACGCGACGCGCTTCGCGGATCGAGCGACCATAGCCGACACCTGCGCGGTAGCAGGCATCGCGGACAAAGCGGCGTCCGTCGATGCTGTTGTAGGTCGCGTCGCACAAGCCGCGATCAAAGTGGACGCGTGCTTCGTTGAAGAGCGGTTGCATCTCGTGCCCGTTGGTCTGCATCAAGGTGCGCATCAATCGACGACCTTGTTGGAAGGGACCCTCGCGATCTTCGTGACCACAAAACGCAGCAGCGATTCCGTCGGCCAGTTCAAAGTGGGCTGCGCGAAGTTCGCTGATGAAGTTGGGCCCAAGCGTTCGTTCCATGTGGGGTCGAATGCCATCGCCTAAAGCGTGAATCAGAGCAGCGCGTTCGGACGGGTCGGCTTCGAGAAGAACTGCGCTCAGGCCGGCAGCGCTTTCGAAGCGGGCCAAGGGGTCGACGCCACAAATGCAGTCGGTGCCTTTGGAGGAGAGCCAGAGCAGCGAGAGTGCGCCGGAGCCCAAGCTCAGAATGCTGGCAACGCCGGTAGGTGGAAGGGAAAGAGCCGCACTGCCCAGCTCGAAAAGGCTAACTGTGTCCGAAGGCATGCAAGCTCATCGGACTTTGAGGGTGTGAGTTGCGCAAAAAGTGACCGCGATCGAAGGCCGAGTCGTTTAGGATCGGTGTGTTCATGGGGGATAGGCCGATGCTGATCTTCGTGAGCGACATCCACCTCACGGATGCGCTTCACGGCAGCTCGATCCCGCGCGCGCTTACCTTCGAGCGATTTTGGACTCGGATTCAGGCCGCGCGTGGCAAGCGTCCCGCCAAGATGGTGTTTGCTGGCGACCTCTTCGACCTGGTGCGTTCGCCGACGTGGCTGGATGGTGCGTACCGCCCGTACCACGAAGCCGTGGGTGGAGTGATCGACACCGTCGATGGAATCGTCGAACGCATCCTGGATCGTGAGAAAGATTTCTTTGCCGCGATTCGTCAGCAGGTTGAAGCGGGTGCACTCGAGATCACCTACTTGCTGGGTAACCACGACCGACTTTTGGCGTCGGCGCCCAAGTCACGACGGATGATCTGGAAAGCACTCACCGGCAAAGACGAAGATGTCGAGTTTCGTTCGGATGCGGAGTTTCCGGAGCACAAAGTGCTCGCGTACCACGGGCACGTGGGTGACCCGATCAATGCGACCGTGCATCCCAAAGAGGGAACGATTGGTGACGCGATTGGGTTGGAGTTGATCACGCGCTTTCCGCGGAACGTGAAGCGACTCTTGCCCGAGCCCACACTGGGAAATCTGCTGGATGACATCGACGATGTGCGACCGATTTACGCGGTGCCGGCGTGGGTGCGTCAGCTGGGGATTATCCGTAAGGAGCTGCTGAAGCCGGCAGGGCAAACGTGGTCCATGTTGGTGGAGGACTTTTTCTCCAAACCCTTTGTGCGGGGTTGGATGCGTCAACGTCGTGCCGCGGAGTCCAAGAAACTTGGGTTCCATACCGGTCAGAAGTTGAAGCTCTTGTTGGAGCTTTCAACCAAGCGAGTGGTGGCGCGTGGAAGCGACCAGCGGCTGACGAAGGTCTACAAGATGATTCAGCACGGCATGGACGGGAAGATGGCCGTGCGTGGCGTGGAAGAGCTACGAAAGCGCAAAGGCTTTCAGTACGTGGTCAATGGTCACTCGCACTTTTCGTCGATGGTTCCGCTCGGAACCGTGGATGGAAACAACGCCGTGTACTTCAACACCGGAACGTGGCGAACCGTGCACCAGATCGGAAACCTGGCCGGGGGTCGACCGAGCTTTGTTCCCTACGACTCGATGAGCTACCTCGTGTTCTTCCCCGATGGTGATCCCATGGGACGCGACTACGAGTGGTGGACCGGCGCGATGGTTGCGGCGCAACACGCGAACCACGACTCCGCCTAAGCGTCCTCAATCCCAGATGGGGGTTCAGTTTGGGGACACGGTCAGAACTGAACTGAACTATGTGACCATACAATTCGCGATCACGAGGAAAGTGGGTCGTTTTCGGAGGAGTCCGGTTCAGATCTGACCCTGTCCCCAATCTGAACCTTTTGCTCAATCTACCCGATTGCGGGACGAAGGTTACTCGGTTCGCATTAGGTAGAAGGTCGTCGCGTCCAGGCTGCGCACGTGACCCACGAAGGTTTGGAAGCCAGGTCCAAATCGACCTTCGAACAACCCGTGGTCGTCGATCTCGATCGTTCCCTGTCCGCTCTTGCAGTCCAAATCCACCCGCGCATCCCACACCATCGAATCGGCGAGGTCGGTCGTCGCGAGCGTTCTGCCGTTCTGCGTGAACACGTACAGCCCCATGCTTCGGAAATCTCCGTCCCACGCTCCGGCGATCTGGCAACGTTCGTCTTCTTCCAAGGTGAACTCGTGGCGCCACGCGTCTTCGACCACGAGCGTTCGTTCCTGAAAGTTCAGCGTCAGCTTTGGGTCCCCGTCAAAGTCGGCTCCGCGTGAATCTCGTGCGGTATCGGGTCGGCCCTCATCGAAGGTGCACTCGTTGTACCCACCGTTGTTCGCACCGTAGAGAATCGTCCCGCAATCCACGACGATTCGGCAGTTCTGCGATTCGCGGCCCACTGCGGGATGCACGCGAAGCTCGCACATCTCGCTCAACTCTGGCGCGTTGCCTCGGCTCGACATCGGAACCGCTCGAACATGCAGCGAGTCCGCAATCGGCTGCGACAATGGCTGTCCGAACCGTGCTCCCGCACGCGCTCCACTTCGATCGTCCAGCGCAAAGCGAAGGTCGACCGCGTCGTTCCAAATCCGCGCACGGCGATGCTGCGAATCGACCACGATTTGTGTGCCCGCACTTCCCGTGTCCCGATACCGCAACCGGTACTGCAGCAACTCGTGCTGTTCGATTTCGTGCACCTGATGGTCCCGGATACGAACACCCGGCTGCTCGACGTTGGAGTCAAAGAGCACCTGGTCGTCGCATCGCGCAACCAAGCGACTGACCGTAGGTCCACGCTCAAGATTTGCGACGAACACGCAACCCGAATCGATGGTGGCTCCTGTTGAGCGAATCACCTGTGCACCAAATGCGACACGCGGTGGTGTTTCGATTCGAGCAAGCGGAGCCTGTTCAGGCTCGTCGACGGTGTCGGAGGGCGCTTCGTCGTCTTGGCTGAACGCCAGCATTCCCCCGATCACTCCCAACAAGAACAAGAGTGTCACCAAGATGGACAGAACCGGAACACGACGGCTCGGTACTGCACGCGCTAGTTGTCGACGAAGACGTCGCAGTTCCCGCTGGTCCGCGTCCCCACGACTCTCGAGTTCGAGCAGTCGCTCTTGAGCCTCGGCGAGATCCGCTTCGAGCGCATCGCTTTTGGCTCGCAGAGCCTCGCGGTCGTCCCGAAACGCCATGTGGGCACACTATCAGTGCAAAAAGAAGAACGCCCGACTGCGAACAGTCAGGCGTTCGGTCGCGGGCACGATCGGCTTTTTGGGATGCCGATTCCGAGGGGAGATGTGGAGGGCCCGCGACCAGCTCCCGGGATGGGGCTGTGATCGAAGTCTGGTGTGAGTGCGTTCAGAGGGAAGTGCTGCGCTTGGCTTGTTGTGGACCGATGCGCCAATCGCTCGTGCAGACCGAACGGTTCTCGCTGTTTCACGCGTGCAGAGAACCGTTGCAGCAGGGTCGCGTTCGATTCTGCGAAGGAAACGGGCGGTTTTCGAGGTTCAGGTCCGTACGGACTACGTCCCCACACGGACCTGGATCCAACAGGGGCTTATCGGGATGCGAAGCGGATCACCCGGTCCAGTACGCCTGGCATCAACGCGCCGATTCGCTCCATGGCTTTGCTGTTCATGTCGACCAGCAGTACCCACGAGCGCTTCTCGATTCCACGCATCGCAGCGTCAACAACTTGGTCTGCCGAGAACATCTTGCTGAGTTTGTAGATCGGCGGAAGCTTCGGCAGGTTCCGAACCATGGGCGTGTCTCCAGGAGGAGGACAGAGCACCCGGACATCCACGTTGGTGTTGTGAAGCTCGTCGCGCAGCGCTTGCGAGAACCCGACCACGGCAAACTTGCTCGCCGAGTAGCCCGCAAGCTCAGGAAATCCGCGCAGCCCTGCCACGCTCGCCACAAACATCAGCACCGAGCGACCTCGTGCATCGCGCAGTTGCGGCAACAAGGCTTGAGCGACGTGAACCGACCCGAGGTAGTTCACCTTCATCATCAGTTCGTAGTCCGCCGGCGAAACGACTTCGGCCGGACCGACCCGCAACACGCCTGCGGAATGAACCACGTGCGCGACCGAACCTAGCGATTCCAGAGTCTGCGTCGCGGCTCGCTTCACCGCCTCAGGGTCGGTGACGTCGACTTCAACACAACAGCTTCGCGCACCACCAAGCATGCTCTCGGTCTCGCGCAGCCCCGCTGCGTTGAGATCCCAAAGCGCCACAGGATCGCCCTGCGCCGCAATGCGTTGCGCGAACGTGCGTCCAAACCCGCTGGCTGCTCCGGTCACCACCCAGGGACCTCGCGCTCGCTGCTTCATGCTCGGCAGCATAGCGGCTATCGTTGCCAGCCATGCCGGCATTTCCTCGTACTCGTATGCGGCGCAATCGTCGCTTTGATTGGTCGCGTCGTTTGGTTCGCGAGAACACGCTTACCGTCGACGATCTCATCTGGCCCGTGTTCGTTCGCGAAGGGAAGGGTGAGCGCGAAGAGATCCCGAGCATGCCCGGTGTGCATCGACTCTCGATCGATTTGTTGGTCGAGGCCGCACAAGAAGCGGCGTCGCTGGGCGTACCGGCGTTGGCGTTGTTCCCTGTGGTCGACGCGTCGCTCAAAACCGAAGGTGCAGAAGAGGCCTACAACCCGGACAACCTGGTGTGTCGTGCGGTGCGTGCGCTCGCTGACGGTGTACCGAACATGGGCATCGTTTGCGATGTCGCGCTCGATCCGTTTACGAGTCACGGGCAAGACGGCTTGATGCGCGACGGGTACGTGATCAACGACGAGAGCGTTGAGGTGTTGGTCAAGCAGTCGCTCAACCAAGCGAAGGCGGGCTGCACCGTGATCGCGCCGAGCGACATGATGGACGGTCGCATCGGTGCGATTCGCGATGCGCTGGACGAAGGTGGTTTCGAGCACGTGTTGATCCTGAGTTACGCCGCGAAATACGCGTCGGCGTATTACGGCCCGTTTCGGGATGCGGTCGGATCGGCCGGAAATCTCGGCAAGGGCGACAAGCGCACCTACCAGATGGACCCTGCCAACTCAGACGAAGCCATCCACGAAGTCGCGCTCGATCTCGAAGAGGGCGCCGACATGGTGATGGTGAAGCCGGGGATGCCCTACTTGGACATCGTTCGTCGCGTGAAGGACGAACTCGGTGCGCCCACGTACGTCTACCAAGTCAGTGGCGAGTACGCGATGCACAAGGGTGCCGCGGAGCGAGGCTGGCTGGATTGGGAGCGTGTGCTCTTGGAAAGCCTGATGGCGTTCAAGCGTGCAGGTGCCGACGGTGTGCTGACCTACGGCGCTGTAGAGGCCGCCAAGTTGCTGAAGAAGGGTTAACGAAAAACGGCCCGCCGAAGCGGGCCGATGCGAGAGCGATCAGCTCTTCTTCTTTTTCGCGTAGCGCTTCTTGAAGCGCTCCACGCGACCTTCTCGGTCGACGACCTTCTGGCGACCCGTGTAAAACGGATGCGAGAAGGAGCTGATGTCAACGCGAACCACGAAGTGGTCAACGCCGTTGATGCTGCGGGTTTCGCCGGACTTCATGGTCGAGCGCGTGATGATCTCGTGCTCGTCGTCCACGAAGACAACGGGGTGATAGTCGGGATGGATATCGGGCTTCATGGAAAATCTCGCCCCTGCGGGTCATACGCAGCGGGGCCGGATGTATGGCCCACCAACACCGCCCCGTCAAAGCCCAGGTGTAAATTTGAGGGACAGGTTCAGAAATGAACCGACCCATGAGCTGTAACTGGCTGAAATTATTGAATCTGACGGAACAAGCAACTGGTGCTTAGCCGCGCCGATAAGCCGGCATGCCTCGCGTCATCCTCATTCTTCTCGCTGCTGCGACAACCAGTGTTGCCCAAGCGCAGTGGGACGTCCCTCTAACCCGGCATCGGGTCAACACGTCTGAGCTCGACCCGCTGTCGAACGAGCGCGGTTACCTTCGCGTTCCACGATTGGTCATCGGCGCACAAATGCTCATTCCCCTTCGCGACCATGGCGACGACGCCATCTCGGCTGGCGTCGTGGGCAGCATGGGTGTGGACGTTGCACTGGGCGTCGCGTTTAGCATTGGTCTGTACGCTCGCGCTGGTTGGTGGCGCGAAGGTACCGATGACATTCTTGATGACCCACGCGACCACGCATTGCTGGATGTCGGAACGAAGCTTCGCGTCCGCGCGAGTGCTGGGATCGTGTCGGTGTTCCTCGGTGGTCACGGTGGCATCAGCTACGACTGGTCGTTCGAGAACGATGCACGTGATGAAGGTTGGCACATAGGCCCGCACGTCGGTTTTCACATCGGCAAAATCGTCGCCACCGAGGTCGAAGCAGGAATCAACCTTCGTGAGATCGGCGGCGAGTCCTGGCTCGACGCGTACGGCACTGTCGCCATGACCATTGCCCTCCGGAGCGTCCGATGAAACAGCTGTTGATTCTCGCCTTGCTTGTCCAGGCCTGTGCTGTCCGGGAGCCCTTTCGACCGCGTCACCACGCACGCGATATGATCGAGCAGCAACTCGATTGTGACGATGTCGAGATCGCGCGAGCGCCCGACAATCCGTACCGTCGGGACCCGCTGCCGGGACGAGCACAGCGTTGGGTTGCTTGGGGTTGCGGTCGTGTGGCGCGCTTGGAGTGCGATCCCTTCGGCAGTCGAAACGGTAGTTGTCGTGATGATCGGTCCTACGAAGCCCCCCCCGAAAACGCTGCACAAGGCATTGTGAAAATCGAGGCGCACTACCACTCAACCGAAGGGATCGCGCAACGCGAGACATATCGCGTTCAGGGTCATGGTGAGATCGTTCGTCGTCGTGATCCGGGTGCGTTCGCGTTTCCGGTCGAGGCAGGCACTCAGTACCTCAGCGTTGGCAGTGCGCCGGTGATTCAGCAAATCCGACATCACAACTGGACGAGTTTGGGCACGGAGTATCGCAACGGACGATCGTACACTGTCACGCGATACCATCACTCGACGAGCGTCCGTCGCTACGCTGAACGCGGATGCAATCGCAGCTTCCCCATTCACATCGAGCCCAACGCCAGCTACCGCGTGCTGTTCGAGTACCACGGCCCGGATCGCTGCGAGGTGACCTGTGCGCGTGAAGTTCAGACACCTGGCGGCACCGCATTGATCAGTTGCGGTTCGAACTGAGCCTTCGAAGCAACTCATCGTGGCGTAGGCCGATACACCGGCATGACGATTCGACCGCTCGACTTGATCGAGCCCTTTCTCGCCGACGTTCGCCCCGCCAATCCCGACATGTGCCGCGAGGTCTTGCAGGTTGCGCTGGCACGTCGCTTCCCGACCGACCCTCGCCAAGGCATCGAGTACTGGTCGTTCTTCACCGAAGCCAGCTGCGAAGTCTACGTGAATGTGTACGCAGCCGGTTCGGGGACGGGCCACACGTTCAAACTACTGGAACGTTGGTTTCGTTGGATGGGCCGCAAAGGTCACTTCGGAAACGAGGACGTGGCTCTGTGGTTGTTCGAGTTGGAACGCGCGCGTCGCCAACACGTTGGGATGAAGGCGCGGTACATGAAGCTGCCTGACGGCAAACAGATCACCGGCAAAGAAGTCGCTGCCGCGTTGAGCATCTTGCGGGAGAACCGCACGATCGAGTTGTTCCTCAAAGATGTTGACGAGTCGGATCACCGCGTGGCCACGCTTGCCGTGAAGAACTTGGTGGTGTGGCTGGCAGAGAACCGCGGTGCGCCCGTGATCTTCGCGGACTTCGATCCGAGTGAGTACCTGTCGAGCTTGCTCGACGCGCGAGGTCGTCCGTCGCAAGTGGATGCGCAGCTGATGCACTACGCCGCGAACTACCTGGAACCGCGAGTGTCGGAAGAGTTGGTGACAAGGACACGAAACCTAGCGCTGTCTCTAGCGTTGGCCGCTTGAATGCGTAGAGTGGCGACGTGGATGTCGCCGGGCGCCTGACGAAGATCATTGAGCGGCTTGAAGCGTTGGAACGTGAGTTCGGCTTCGAAATCGGCAACGTGCTGAGCGAAGAACAGGTCGTTGAGATCGAAGAGGCGCGTGGGATCCGGCTGCCTCCGCAGTATCGAGCGTTCATCCAGACGGTTGGAAACGGCGGTGCTGGTCCGGCGTTTAGCTTGGAACGCTTCGCACTCGTGACTCTAGACCGCGTGGTTCCAGACGCGAGGACCGACGGCGACCCGTTGGACTACGCATACTATGGGCAGGCGGTGGTGGCAGCGGCGTGTGAGTTTGACGGCGAGACTCGCGCGTTTCCCGGGATCGAAGTGCGGTCCGACGACGACTGGGAACGCGGAGACGAGCTTGGCGACGGGACGCTGACAATTGTGAGCTACGACTCTGGAACGTCGGGCATGCTCGTGCTGAACGGACCACACGCCGACGAAGTGTGGACGCACGAACCAAACGCCGGTGCATTTGGACCTTTCACGAAGGTGCCCGGCGAACTACCAGCAGGCTTCACTCCCGCCGGGCCCAGTTTCCTGGACTGGTACGAACACTGGCTTGATCGTGCAGAAGCCGGCGAAGCGAAAGGGCCCGACTACGACATTCCATATCGACCCACGGACCCAATGATTGCGCTTCGGCAGAACATTGAGGCGCGCGAGCAACGTGAAGCAGAAGAGGCTGAACGTCGGTGGCGCAAGCAGGAACGCGAGGATCTTCGAGCGGACATGCGCGTTAAGCTCGCGGCTGCCTCGAAAGCGCTTCTCGGCACCATGGACGATCCCAAGCCGGCGGAGTGGACGACTGGCGAGTGCCCGCAGTGCGGTGTCGAAGGCGAGGTGCGGGTGATCGAAGAAGCACTCGTGCTGTGCGCGCGTTGTTGGGTGGAGTGGTGAACGTGGGTGCTAAGATCACTTTGGCGTTGAAACGGTACTAGCCCAGCGTTGAGCGCAAACGTTGCACACAACGTCGCAGGCGTTCGTCGCGTAGCTCGTCTTCCAGCAGCGTCAGTACGCGTGCGATCACCGAGTACGCCTCAGTGTGGCTCGCACGTGACGGACACCACATCTCCGTGGTGCGCACTTCGCTCGTCCGGCGTGATCGAAGCGTCACGGTGGTTCCATCAAGACCAAAATCTCTTCCACGATCGGGAGTCGCGTGCGCGAGCAGTTGAAGCGCTGGCTCGCGATACGTGATGGTTTCTCGAAGGACCTGGAACTCTTGGTGCGACGCGTGTTGCGAGTCGGTGAAGAACTGCGTGTGAAGACCGACAGGTGACGCCACGAGCTCGATGCGTTCAGCACTGGCCCAAACGATGCTTTGTGGAGTGAACGAGGGCTCAAAGACAACGTCAAACCCCGCGTCTTCGGCTTCGAGGTCGGACGTGAGTACAGAGCGGAGAAACGTCGCACCGTACTCACCGTGTTCGAACGTCTCGAACCGGAATCCCAACTCACGCAGGGCTTTCCGGATGTCGTTGACCCCAGTTGCAATCCACCAACGCTGTCGCGCGAGAATCTCCCGAATATCGACAGCACGACGCGTGCGGAGATACGGCACAAGCCTTCGCAACCCGCGGATCTGCGCGAGCGAAAGCGGGTGGTCGAGATGGATTCGAACGTTCAAGAGCAGTACCGTAACCATGACTTGTGGATCGGCACGCTCCTTCGATTCGACCGCCTGGATCCAACGCGGGTACTCAGCGTTGGCGCGAGTTGCTCTTCCTTCACTGGTCGGTTCCTGTTGACGCGATGCGCGCCGTCGTTCCTGACGAGCTCGAACTCGATCTCTACGACGGGCGTGCGTGGGTGGGTGTCGTTCCCTTCCTGATGCGTGACATCGCGCCTTCGTGGTGGCCCAGCGCACTCGCGTTCAACTTTCTCGAATGCAACCTACGCACGTACGTGCACTACAACGATCAGCCGGGCGTGTACTTCTTCTCGCTTGAAGCAAGCTCATGGCTTGCGGTTCAAGCCGCGCGTACCGGTTGGGGCTTGCCCTATCACCACGCGACGATGTCGGCGTCGGCGGGAACGTTCGAGACCGTTCGTCACGCCGATGGAGCGCACCTTCGGGTCGACTACACGATCGGGAACGAGCTCGGCGCATCACCCTTGGGTTCACATGAGCACTTCTTCTTGGAGCGCTACTATCTGTTCGCGATCAAGCGCGGTCGGCTTGTTCGTGGCCAGGTGCATCACGTTCCATACCCCGCCTTCGACGCACAGGTGACGCGTTGCGAGGAGTCGTTGATCGCAGCGGCGGCCCTGCCTGCACCGAGCGAAGGACCGGAGTTGATCCACTACTCGCCCGGCGTGGACGTGGAGGTGTTTGCTCCCGAACTGGTCTAGAGAGCGGATTTGAGTATACTGAACGAATGAACAGTCAAGCTCCGATTTCCTCCGCTATCCACGACCTTCTCGCGCTTTTCGAAGACTCCCTCTCGGAGGTTCGTTTTCCCGACGTCGATCGCGACGTGCTTGCAGAACAAGTCCGCGGTGTTGAAGACGCGTTCGCGCTCGTCACCCAACGCCAAGCCGAACTTGAGCAAGCCCGTAGCGCGCTCGACACCCAACGCGCGGAGTTGCTCAAGACCGCGTTGCGCGCTCAGCAGTACGCACGCGTATACGCGTCGGACGATACGGAGCTGAGTGAGCAGCTCGAATCGATCGTGCTTCAGCCGACGAAGAAGCCGCGCAAGCCGCGTCGCAAGAAAGAGAAAGCGACGACGCAACTCAAGTTGGCCAAGGAACCGGTCAGCGAATCAGTTCCGCTGGCGCAGGCATCAGGTTCCAGGTGATCATCGAACGCGGTTCGGCGCGACGATGAATCACGCTTCGTCGCGGTGACCCGTTGATCCACACGTAGCGGCGAAGCTCGCCGTGGTTGTCCGAAGACACGTAGAGCTCGTCGGTTCCGTCGCCATCCAGGTCGGCGAGGATCGACGCGTGTTCGAATCCACCCGACTCGCGGTCGATGCTTTCCTTGCTCCACTCCGAGCGTGGGTTCGATCCCGGACGCAGTAGCCACAAGCCGCGGCTAAACGATGCTGCGACCATCTCTTTGTCTCCGTCTCCGTCGATGTCGCCGACGGTCAAGAAACGCATCAGGTGGTCGCCTTCAATGCGGGCAATCACGACACCCTGATCGGGCGGAGTATCTGCGTCGTAGCGACGAATTTCGACCGGTTCGATCACCTCGAGGGTGCCACCTTCGCGGCGCGTCAGACCCTCGACCGAAACGTAGAGTTCGTCGGTTCCATCGCCGTCTGCATCGCCGACCCAGATCTCTTTGGCGTGGCGGTTTCCGAGATCGGCAACGACCGTTCCCTCCATGTTTTCTGCGGGAATGTAACGAAGAACCTGCCCCGACTGGGTGCCGCCCTGCATCGTGTTGGGCTCGCTCGGCGTGGTGTAGACCTCGAGGTTGCCGTCGCCGTTGAGGTTTCCGATCTCAACTTCGTGCACGAACGTGTTCGGGTGTCGTGCGCTTTGCGTGACGTTCCAGTTCTCACCGTCGGGCCGGATGGTCGCGAAGATGCCCTGGTCGTGCGTGGCGATGGCAAGTGCCGCCTGACCACCAGGGTAGAGGTGGGCAATCTCAACGTCGCGCATGCGGTTGCGTTCACCGCCGAAGTTCTCGTGCCACAGCGTCTCGGCCTGCCAGTCACCGTCGACGCGGCGCCAAAGCTTCACGTACGCCTCCATGCCACCGATGGTGAGAACGCCGGGGGCTGCATCACCAGGCGGGTCGTAGACCATCGCTTTGTGGAAGACGTTGCTGTCTTCATCGGTGATCACCTGGGCGCTCCATTCGCCGTTGCGACGCGTCAGCATCTCCAAGCGTGCTGGCTGTGGAACGACCCAGTTGCCTTGCTCGTTTTGGTCGAAGGGCGAGTAGGTGATCAGCAGACCGCGGGTGAGGTTGTCGGGGATCTCGTCCCCACGGGGTTCGTCGTTGGTCTCGCGGGGTGCCATCGAGGTGCCCATCGAACTCATCGACGTTTCCATCGTGGTGTTGTCTGGAGTCTCGTTGTTGGGCGTTTCGCGGTTCTCACCGCCGCACGCCACGTACATCACGATCACGAAGAGTCCGAACGCCAATCCGAGCCGAAGTCGCATGTCCACGCTGCTACCAACACCCGAGATCGCGCGCAACATTGCGCTGCTTTTGAGGGAGGGAATCCCTGACGGCGGAATGTGGGGGATTTCGCGTGGATTTCCCTCCTGAGCTGCGAATTTTTGACCGATTCGTCAGCGCCAGCTACCGCAAGGAGTCGTCGGGGCGAACGACGACACAAGGAAAGGGATTCATGAGCGACGAGCGTCCGGGCGAGGACACTACGAGCGATCACGCGCAGCGTGAACAAACCCAGCCGAAGGGTCGATGGACTCCGAAGCGCATCCTTCTGCTTGCGTTGAAGGTCGCCTTCGCGGTCGGCGCCTATTGGCTGATCTTCCGCAAGGTCCTCGGGCGAGACGGAAGCGAAGATCTGTGGGCACGGCTGAGCGACATCTCCTGGGGATGGATCGGCGCTGGCATCGTCATGCAGTTGATCGCGATCTCGTTCGCGACGCTTCGCTGGAAAACGCTGCTCGGCGGTCAGGGCATTCGTCCAGGCTGGGGCTTTCTCGGTGGCTCGATCATGATCGCGCGCTTCTTCGGCGCGTTCACTCCGGGGGGGTTCACCGGCTTTGGCGGCTGGCGCATCTACGACGTCGCCAAGCACACGGGCAAGGTTGCTCGCGCCACAGCGACGATCGGTGTCGAGACGTTCCTCGGCCAAGCGGCCATGGGCGTTGTGGTCGTCTTCGGCGCACTGCTCTTCGGTGCGCAACTCATCGGCATGAACGCGGTGTACATCCTGGTCGCCTGCTTCACCGGTATCATCGGCACGGCGCTGCTGCTGCTCGCCAAGCCGAAGCTCTTTCGTACGTTCGCCCGCTTTCTGCCTCGCCAGGTTCAAGCGCGCGTCCAAACGCTTCTCGACGCGGTGTGCGCCTACGAGGGCAAAGGCAAACTCCTCGCGAAGGCCTTCGCACTTGGCGTGGGTGTCCACGCGTTCAACAACCTGATCTACGTTTGCTCCGCACAAGCATTCGGACTGGACCTGCCGATCGGCGTGGTCTTCTTTGGTGCGAACCTCACGATTCTCGCCACGATTCTTCCTGCGTCGATCAACGGCCTGGGTCTGCGCGAGATGTCGGCGGTTGCGCTCTTTTCGTCTGCAGCTGTCGGTCTTCCAGAGTCCGCGGCGATTCTGCTCATGGCGGGTGGCTTCATCCTCTGTGAGATGACTGTATCTGCGGTGGGCGGTTTGATCTTTTTGGCGCGTCGCGACGGGTACAAGCCTGAGATCGAGGTCGACGAGCTCGAGCACGAACAACGGGCCATCGAAGCCATCGAAGAGGTTGAGCGTGCCGAGCAGCCCAAGCCGCTTCGCGGTCTGACCATTGGCCTCGGTGCCGGTGCACTCGCTGGTTTAGTTATTGGGACCAGCGAAGCCGCTGTGGTCATTGCTTTGGGGAACGGCACGGTCGGTCCCGGTGTCCTCGCCTACGGGGCGATGGTGTACGGAATCTTCTGCGCGCTCATGGGCGCAGGGATGGGCTTTGTGTTGGCGCTTTCGGGTCGCTGGATGAAACGACCGGCGATGCCCGAACCGGCTGCGTATGCACGCATGACTGCGTTTCTGATCGCGCTCTTTGGGTTGGCGCTGACCGCCTTCCGCGTGCGTCGTGACGTGTTTCATGAGGAGCTGGTCTGGAAGAGCGCGATGGGTCTTGGCGTGTTGCTCGCGTGTGTTGTGGGCGCCGGGATTCTCTACCTCGCGGTATCGGCGGGGCTGCGCTGGATCGTCGCGCGTCGACCCGGCGAGATCATGCTGCGTGCGTGGGGCTCTCCGGTGGTTGTCGGAATCCTCTGCGGCGTGCTTTCGCTCGCGACCTTCTTCAACGGCGATCCGGCTGAAGCGCTATCGAATGGCGACGAGGTCGAAGCACCCGCCGACGCCAACAGCGTTTTGGTGATCGTGGTCGACACCCTGCGTGCAGACCACCTTCCGCTCTACGGCTACGACGCGATCGAAACGCCCAACTTGGACTCGTTCGCCGAAGACGCGATTCGTTTCAACATGGCCTTTGCCAACGCGAGTTGGACGCGTCCGAGCTTCGCTTCGATCATGACGGGCCGCATGCCTTCGAGCCACGGCGTCATGGACAAGAGCTCGGCACTTTCCGATGAGCTGGTCACAATGCCCGAAGTCTTTCGTGCCGCCGGTTGGCAAACGCGTGGTGTCGCGACCAACCACAACGTCGCGCCCTACTACAACTTCGGTCAGGGCTTCGACAGCTACGAATACCTCGAGCCCAACTACGTGTTTGGCGCCGATGACGCCGCTGCGAAGCTCTTGTTGATGTCGGTGTTCAAGCGAATCAGCGAGAAGATCGACGCTGCGCTTGGACGGGTGGCACCCGGTGTGGCGTACCAAGATGCGACGCACGTCAACGCCACGGTTTCGCGCTGGCTTGACGAAGTGGATTCGGACCGACCCTTCTTCTTCTTCGTCGGCTACATGGATCCGCACGATCCCTACTATCCGCATCCCTACGACGGAACGGGCTACTCACGTGCGGCCAACCAGCGCCCGGATCCTTCGGAAGCGGATCGTCTGCGCGGGTTGTACGACGGCGAGATCGAGTACTGGGACGAGCACTTCGGCGCGCTCATCGAAGACCTGAAGCGTCGTGGTGTGTACGACGACATGACCATCGTGATCACGTCTGACCACGGTGAGGAGTTCTGCGAGCACGGCGGGTTCTGGCACGGCACGACGCTCTACGACGAGCAGATCCGGATTCCGCTCTTCGTGAAGCTGCCGAACAACGCGCGTGGTGGAACGCGTATTGGTCACTGGACGCAGAGTGTGGACCTGATGCCGACCTTGGTGGGTCTCGCCGGTCTCGAGCCGCCCGATGGAATGCAGGGTGGCGACATCTTCGAGGGCAGTGACGTCGTCTACGCGGAGGAGAGCCACGAGGGCAACGTGCTCGAGTCGGTTCGTCAGCGTCGCGGCACCGACGAGTGGAAGCTGATCACGGCCAACGCGCGCAACCCGCGCGGGCTCGAGGAAGTGGAGCTGTATCGTGTGGACTACGATCCGGGCGAAGAGCGAAACGTTGCTGAGTCTTCGGAAGCCGATCTCGAGGTTCTGCAGTCGACGCTGAGCGAACAGAGCCAGGCTGCTCGTGAAGGAGCGGTCGAAGGCGTGACAGTCGAGATCGACGACGAGCAGGCTGCGAAGAACTGCGCGCTTGGATACGCGAGTCGCGAGTCGTGTTGCGAGCGTGGTCTGACGCAGTACTGCGACTGAGGGTCGCTCGTTTTCTCGACCTGAGCGATTTCAGGTAGTTGGCGACCATGGGTCGGTTCATTAATGAACCTGTCCCTGGAATTTACACCTCGACTTTGGCGTGAGTTGCACGCCCGAAAGGGATCCGCTATCTCGGCAGACCCACTTTTCTAGGAACTAGATCGACATGTACCGCTGTGAGCTCTGCAACACCGTTCAACCGCCGCGCACCCGCTGCTCGAAGGTCATTACTGAGACCCGACCGACCGAGTACCCGAGCCGCCCGAAGGCCCACAAAATGCGCGTAGGCCGCAAGGCAAAGCACATGGACGACTCTGGTGGAGCCGGATACGAAATCGCCAAGGAAGCCCTCGCGTGCCCAACCTGCGCCGAAGAATTCCGCGCAAAGCAGGCCGCTGAGGAAGAGGCCGGCTTCTACGGCGAAGCCTGATCTCGCTTCGCGGTTCCTCATGAGCCCCGCTCGCGCTTCGCTGCGTGGCGGGGTTTCGTCGTGAAGTCGGCTAGTTGCACCCGATTCGCCGACTGAGCACTTCGCTTCCGATTTGACAACCCAGCGACCATCCGCTTTAGAGCACATCCCTTATGTCCCGCGCCCTCGTCATCGTCGAGTCTCCCGCCAAGGCCAAAACCATTGGGAAATACTTGGGTTCTGACTTCGTGGTGGAGTCTTCCATTGGGCATATCCGCGATCTCGCGCGGCCCTCGGAGCTCACCAAAGAGGTCAAGTCCAAGAACACCTACATCAAGACCTACGCGGTCGATGTGGAGGACGACTTCAAGCCGCTCTACATCGTGTCCCCGGATCGCAAGAAGCACATCGCGCAGCTGAAGAAGATTCTGAAGCAGTCCGATGAACTTCTGCTCGCGACTGATGAGGACCGCGAAGGGGAGAGCATCGCGTGGCACCTCGTGGAGGTGCTCAACCCCAAGGTGCCCGTGAAGCGCATGGTGTTTCACGAGATCACCAAGAAAGCGATTCTCGCGGCCGTCGATAATCCGCGCGAGATCGATACGCGTTTGGTCGACGCGCAAGAAGCACGACGCATTCTCGACCGACTCTACGGCTTTGCGATGAGCGACATGTCGCGCCGTAAGAGCCGCGGTAAGTCCGCGGGTCGCGTTCAGAGTGTTGCGACGCGCATCGTGGTTGAGCGCGAGCGTGAGCGCATTGCATTCGTACGTGCGTCGTATTGGGATCTCGACGGACTCTTCGTCACGCAAGAGGACGAGAAGTTCGAAGCCGAGATCAAAGAGTTCGACGGCAAGCGCGTCGCGACCGGTCAGAGCTTCGGTGCGGACGGCAAGCTCAAGAAAGATGTCGTGTGCCTCAGCGAGGCGGAAGCCAACACATTGGCGACCGATCTCAAGGGCAAGAGCTTTACGGTTGCTTCCGTCGAAACGCGTCCTTTGACGCGTCGACCGGCGCCGCCGTTCATGACCTCGACGCTTCAGCAGGAAGCAGGCCGCAAGTTTGGTTGGGGTGCACGCAGCACAATGCGTGTTGCGCAGCGCCTCTACGAAACCGGTTACATCACCTACATGCGTACCGACAGCACTACGCTTTCGGACACGGCATTGGACGCCGCGCGCAAGCAGATCAAAGAGCTCTACGGCGACGACTACGTCCCGAAAGAGCCGCGCATCTACAAGCGCAAGGTCAAGAACGCGCAAGAGGCTCATGAGGCGATTCGCCCCGCGGGCGACGAGTTCAAGATGCCTGCGCAGGTGGCCAAGGAAGTGGGTGCGCAAGAAGCCAAGCTCTACGAGCTGGTGTGGAAGCGCACCGTGGCCTCACAGATGGCCGATGCGAAGGGACAGACCCTGAGCGTGACGCTTGAAGCCAAGACCACCGCCGGCAAGTCGGTGCTCTTTGGTGTGAGTGGTCAGACCATTACCTTCCCTGGTTTCCAGAAGGCGTACGTGGAAGGCAGCGACGATCCCGAAAAGGATCTCGCCAAGAACCAGAAGCAACTGCCGCCGCTCAAGAAGAGCCAGAAGGTCACCGCAACGGACCTTGAGGTGGCCGGTCACGAGACCAAGCCACCTGCGCGTTTCACCGAAGCGTCGTTGGTCAAGATGCTGGAGCAGTTGGGTGTCGGACGCCCGTCGACCTACGCGTCGATCATGTCCGTGATTCAAGACCGTGGGTACGTGTGGAAGAAGGGACGTGCACTCGTTCCTTCGTTCAAGGCGTTCCAGGTCGTGCGTCTGCTCGAGGAGCACTTCGGCGATTTGGTGGACTACCAGTTCACCGCGCGCATGGAGGATGACCTCGATGCGATCGCGAGTGGGTCGGGCAAGCGCAGCAAGTACCTCGAGGATTTCTTCTTGGGCGACGAGGGTTTGGAGACCCGCGTCAAAACCAAGATGGACGAGATCGACCTCGAAGAGGTGAAGCGTCTCGAGACGTTTCCGCTCGGCAAAACCGAGGACGGCAAAGCCGTTGTGATTCGGATGGGTCAGTACGGCCCTTACGTGCAGACCGGTGTCGACGACGACAAGAAGACCGCGTCGATTCCACCCGACCTCGCACCGGACGAGTTGGATCTCGCGAAAGCGATCGAACTTCTCGACGCGCCTTCGGATGACCGTGAACTCGGCGCCGATCCCGACACGGGCCTGACGATTTTCCTCAAGGCGGGTCGCTACGGGCCGTACGTACAGCTCGGCGAGGGTGGCAAGGACGCCAAGGAGAAGCCGAAGACAGCGTCGTTGCTCAAGAGCATGGAGCCGAAAGAGCTCACGCTCGACCAGGCGCTCAAGTTGCTCTCGCTACCGCGTGAGGTGGGCATCGCTGCGGACGGTGAGCCGGTGATGGCGTTCAACGGACGCTACGGGCCCTACATCGTTCACAACAAAGAGAACCGCAGTCTCGAAACCGAAGACCAGCTCTTTACGATCACACTTGAGGATGCGCTGAAACTCTTGGCGCAACCGAAGAAGCGACGCGGCAAGGTGGAGAAGCCGCCGCTGCGCGAGATCGGGACCGACCCGGTAAGCGAGAAGCCCATCGTGTTGAAGGAGGGTCGTTGGGGCCCCTACGTGACGGATGGCGATACCAACGCGTCGCTGCGTACAGGCGACGATCCGAAGACCATCGACGTCGTCCGCGCGGCCGAGTTGCTGCAGCTTCGTCGGGAGCGAGAAGCCGCGAACCCGAAGAAGAAGAAAAAGAAGGCGGCGAAGAAGAAGTCGACCAAGAAGGCAGCCAAGAAGAAGTCGACCAAGAAGACGACGAAGAAGGCAGCTAAGAAGAAGACTGCGAAGAAGGCGACCAAGAAGGCCGCCAAAAAGAAGACGACCAAGAAGGCCGCGAAGAAGACGACCAAGAAGGCTGCGAAGAAGAAAGCCGCCAAAAAGGTTACCGCACCGGACGCCTAGTGCAGGATCCTTGCGCCCGGGCGTTTCGCCTGTAGGTTCAAGGACATGAGGCGTGCATGACCATCGCGTTGGCCATCGCCATCGGGTCTGTCGTCTTCGGCACGCTGCTCGCGCTCTCGCGGACAGCCACCGCACTCACGGGCATTCAGACCTTTGCTGTTGTGTCTGCGTTGGGTGTGGTGCTCGTGCACCTGCTGCCCGAAGCACTCGCCGGCGTTGGCTTGGTTGCGCTTGTCGTGTTTGCGCTGAGTCTGGTTTTCGCCGCGGGCTTGGATCGATGGGCGCACGTGTCGAGCAACCGTGCACTCGGTCTCGAGCTTGGTTTTGTGGGCCTGTGTCTCCACAAGGTCGCCGACGGGATTGCGCTGGGTCACTTTGCTTCGCCGATTTGGCCCGGCGTGGGTCCGGTCGCGCCATCGTTTGATGTTCTCTTTGCGGTTGCTGCGCATGCGGTTCCCGTGACTGTGATGGTCGTGCTCGCGTTTCTCCCTCGAGGGATGAAGCACGCATTGATGCGCGCCGGGATTCTCGCCACGTGTGCCGTGGTTGGGGTGTTGTTGGTGAACCTGGTGCCCACCGATGCGCTGATGGCTGCGCATCCCTGGGTGTCGGCCGCCACGGCGGGTTTGCTCCTCCACGTGGTGATGCACGGGTGGACTGCCGCGATGCCAACCGGTTGGGCAGCTCGGCTCACCGATTTTGGTGCGGCTGCTGCGGGGGTGACCTTGGTGGTTCTTGGGCAAGGTCACCCTGGTGTTGGTGGGATCAATCTTGCCGAGAGCGTTCGTGCGGACACGGGCGCAGCGTTGCTCGAGTTGAGTTTGGAAACGGCGCCGGTTCTCCTGATCGGACTCACGCTTGCGGCGATTCTCCAAACGTTCGGACGACACATTCCAGATCGTTGGCTGCGAGGTGGTTCGTCGTTCCGCCTAGCTGGAAAGGGCGTGCTGTTGGGGCTGCCTTTGCCGATTTGCGCGTGCGGGATCTTGCCTGTCGCGCAATCACTGAAGCAGCGCAAAGCGGCGCCAGCGTTGGTGGTTGCGTTGCTCCTAGCGACGCCTGAGCTGGGCATCGAGACCTTTGCGCTCTCGGTGAAGTTCCTCGGTTGGACCTTTGCGTGGACGCGCTTGCTCGCGGCCATGGCGGTCTCGCTCGTGGCGGCACTACTGGTCTCCTCGTTGCTGAAAAAGCGTCAGACCATTGCGCCCGAGATCGGTCCAGTCGTCGATACAGGACCTGAGGGCTCGCGCCTGAAGTTCTTCTTTGCGCAGCTCGACGAAGTGTTGCGACACACGCTGCCTTGGACCGCGGTTGGTTTGCTCGCCGCGGCGTATCTGCAGGCCGTGCTTCCGAGCGATGCCTTCGAAGGGTGGGGCGTGTTCGCCGACTTCCTGGTCGTGACGATGGTCGCTGTGCCGAGCTACGTGTGCGCGACAAGTGCGACGCCCTTGGCCGCGGTCTTGATCGGCAAAGGTCTTTCACCGGGTGCTGTGCTCGTCGGGCTGCTGCTTGGCCCCGCCACAAATCTGGCCACGGTGGGCTGGCTTCGTGCGGCGTATGGAGCTCGTGCAGCGCTGGGTGCCATTGCGGGTCTGGTTGTTGTGGCGTGGGGTGTTGGCGTGGGGTTGAACGCGCTCGATCCGACGGTTCCCGTTGCGTATCACAGTCATGCACACGCTCACGGCTGGTGGGCCAACGTGGGACTTGCGTTGCTCTGCTTGCTCGCCGGTGCAGGGGTGTGGTTCTCGGGTCTACGCGGTTGGCTAGCAGCACTCGGCGGGCACCACGGACATGGTCACGGACACGGCGGTCACGGACATGGCGGTCACGGACATGGCGGTCACGGGCATGGCGGTCACGGGCATGGCGGTCACGGCCACGCACACTGACGAAACCTCAGTGGAGCGCGATGGGCTGCCAGTGCATTCCGACCAGGTGCGCTCCCATGGAAAACGTGCGCTCCTGATCCAGCTCCAACACGCGCACGGCTTGGCCACCGTGCCGGATCCCCGCGAGGCTGCCGGCGTCGATGGCATACAAGCGTCGACCGATCTCCACGATCATCATGTGCACGCGGGAAACCTCAATAATCGCGAGTAATCCGGCGAAATCACACCGTGGTTCGCGCCCCAGAATCACCCCACGTTGTGCTTCGGCGCGCGTCAGTTCGCGCTCGATGCGTCCATGGTGTGAGCGAATCGTGAGTGTTCCAAGCGGTCGGCCGCCGCGTAATTCGTTGCTACCCAGTGCTCCTGGGAGGAGCGTGATCTTTCTGCGTCGACTGCGTTGTTGCTGCTGAGCTTGTAGCGCCAGTCGCTTCCATCGGTCGGGCTCGGCTTCTCGCTCATCGACGAAGACTCGTTCCGGAAGCGTGTCCCACGCATCATCGGCGTTGTTGGGCCACGGCAGTCCACCGGTTTGAAACGCCATCAAGCGATACGAACCGATACGAACAAACGCCGGGCCTTCGGAAACGAGCGCCTCGACTCGGTCGCCCGTTTCGGTCCACATGGCTGCGCCGGTTCGCAGATCCAGAAATCGAAAGCGCAGGTCGTTGGGCTCCCATGTGCTCACGGGATCGATCACCAACGCGAGATGTCGATTCGAGAGAGAGGGATCGTCCTGCAGAAAAAGATCCACGGAGGGATGACGCCCGATTACCGCGCTTTGGATCGCGCCCATGCGCGCGCCGATCCACGCACGACCACCGAGGTGTCCGTTGTCATGCACCGCAACCAACGCCACCCCGAGATCACGCTCCGCAACGAACCGGCGGATGGGCTCGTAGTGCTGTCGAAACGCGTTGCGGAACCCCATGACATCGGCCGAGTAGAGCGGGCCAGGCAGCATGGTTCGGCGCGTGTCTGCGACATCACGGGCCTGGCCGGCATCAAGGAAAACAACTCGAGTCTTGCGGATGCGGGCAGGCGGGGTGGACGGCACTCCCGCCAACGTAGGTCGGCTTTCCCTGATGGCTAGTTCCACATTGGAGACGAATCTCGCTGGAATTGCTCAATAGAATCTTGACCAACTCAACACTTCAACATATGATGAAATGTAGATATGGTTCACGACACGTGTGATTCCGACGACCACTCAGGTCGCGACCACGCTCCGGTCAAACCGGAGGTGCTCGAACGTGCCGCTGCGCTGTTCCGCGCGGCGGGGGATCCAGGAAGGCTGCGCATTCTGCACTGCCTTTTGTGCGAGGAGCATTGCGTGACGGACCTCGCCGCGGAGAGCGGGGACGGCATGTCCACGGTGTCTCAGCGTCTCAAGATTTTGCGTTCTGAAGGGCTCGTAAAGCGCCGTCGTGAAGGCAAGCACATTTATTACACGCTCGCGGATGATCACGTTCGTGAGTTGGTTCGGGGCGCGTTGGAGCACGCGTCGCACGACTAAGGAGATCGACAATGCATACTCATGACGACCACGACCACAAGCACGGACCCGACTGTGGACACACCGCGATCAAGCACGGTGACCACGTCGACTTTGTCCACGACGGTCATTTGCACCACCCGAAGGCGGACGGAACGGTCGAAGAGCACGCGCTTGATGTGAGCGCGGACAACCCTGCAGACTGCACTCCGGCGCATACCTGTGGCGGTCATGACGCGGATCACGTTCATGGACCGGGATGCGGTCATGAGGCGGTTCCTCATGGAGATCACGTCGACTACATCGTCGATGGTCACCTGCATCACCCGCACGGCGACCACTGCGACGACCACGGCAAAGTCGAACTGAGCTAAACCCGAACCTATCGAAACCCGCCGCACCACCATGCGGCGGGTATTCTTTTGGGGGTTCAGTTTGGGGACAGGGTCAGAAATGAACCGCACTCCCCCGAAAAGGACCAAAAACCTCGGCGTTCCGTCCTATGGTGTCGCCGCCGACGTGATCAAGTACCTCGGATCCAAACGCCTTCTGCTTCCGCACATCCTGGCGGCGTTCGCGGAGCTTCCCAATGTGAAGCGTGTCGGCGACTTGTTCAGCGGAACGGCGCGAGTCGGTCGTGCCTTACGCGAAGCCGGATACGAAGTCTTCGCCAACGACCAACTCCGTTTCGCGGCGACGCTTGCTCGCTGTTACGTCGCGGCAACACAACAAGATGCAGAACACGCCGAGAAACATCTCGCCAAGCTCGCCTCGGTCACACCGAAGGACGGCTACTTCACGGAAACCTTCTGCCGCGACGCTCGTTACTTCCATCCGAAGAACGGCGCCAAGGTCGACGCGATCCGAGATGCGATCGACGAACTCGACCTGAACGAAAACGTACGCGCGATTGTTCTTGTCTCCCTGATGGAGGCGGCGGATCGCGTGGACAGCACAACGGGCGTGCAGATGGCCTATCTCAAGAAATGGGCGAAGCGCGCGCACAATGATCTGCAGTTACGTTTGCCCGAGCTCGTTCCTGGGAAGGGACACGCGCGCGAAGGCGATGCGCTCGAAGCCGCGAAGCAGGATCTCGACGCGGTGTATCTCGACCCGCCGTACAACCAGCACAGCTACTTAGGCAACTATCACATCTGGGAAACGCTCGTTCGTTGGGACGCGCCTGAAGCGTATGGAGTTGCCCGCAAACGAACGGACTGTCGCGAACGAAAGAGCGAGTTCAACTCCAAGCGCAAGATCGAAGACGCGTTTCGCGCGGTCGTGGACGCGGTTCGTGCTCCGAACCTGGTCGTCTCGTTCAACAACGAGGGCTACCTCTCTCGCGACGTGGTGGTGAGCATTCTCGAGAGCAAAGGCCACGTGGGTGTTGTTCCCGTTGCATTCGGTCGGTACGTCGGAGCCAAGATCGGAATCCACAATCCCAAGGGTCAGAAGGTGGGCAAGGTTTCGCACACGGAAAACAAAGAGCTGATCTTCGTGGTCGCGCCTGCAGAAGAAGCCGTGGAACGCGCATGTGCGGCAGTGAAAGCGGTCGGATCCCCGCTTGCCCGACGCGCCTAAAGAGGCCATATGGCCTCCTCATGAGTCTCTCTGCCGCATTGACCGACGAGTCCAAGAAGCCCGCCATTGTTCAGGATTGCCTGAAGCTCATCGACGAAGAGGTCGCCGACAAGCGTGGTCTCGGCGGCGCTGCGGTCAAGGCTGGGTACAAGGCTGTCAAAGGCATCAAGCCCGGTTTTGTGAAGTCGGTCGTCGAAGGACTCTTGCCCGAGTTCGCAGATGCGCTTGAGCCGATTCACGCGGAAGCCGTGGCCCAAGGTCAGAGCGTGAGCGCGTTCTTTCCCGCCAACAGTGCGCGCGTTGCCGACGCGTTGCTCGCGGTGACAGACGCCAAAGCGCAGAAGTCCACCAACGGTTTGGTCAAAGGCACGTACAAGCGTCTTCGCGGAAGCGCCAAGAAGAACGTGGAAGCCGCGATCCCGCGTCTCAGCAAGCTGATCGAATCCCACACCGCGTAAGGTGCGCGTTCTCTTCGGGGCTGGGCTTGCGGCTTCAGCCATCGACGAGCTGCATCAGCTTGGTGCCACACGCGTTGTTGTGATTACGACGCCTGGGCGGGTCGAGTATGCGCCCCCGGATGTGCGTGCACTTGCGATTGCCGAGCCGCAGCTGCCGCAACGCGTCGTCGATGCGGCTCTCGAACAACTTGGCGATGCGGACGCGATTCTGAGCATTGGTGGTGGCACGGCCACAGGTTTGGGCAAAGCCATCGCGTTCCATCGCGATGTGATCTTTGGGGCTGTTCCGACCACATACGCCGGCTCCGAGATGACCGACATCTGGGCGATCACCAACGCAACCGGCAAAACAACTTCGCGCGAACCACGCGTGCGTCCACAACTCGTGGTCTACGATCCGGCGCTGACGCTCAACTTTCCCGTCGCCACATCGATCACCAGTGCGCTCAACGCCATGGCGCATCCGGTCGACGCGTCGTGGAACGGTGCGGACGACGCGCTCGCCGCCGCTTGCTCTCGCGCGATCGAGGGCTGGATGGACACGCTCCCTCAACTGGTTGCGACACCGAAGGACTTGGCACTGCGTGAAGCGGCGCTACGAGCCGCCCATGACTCGGGCATCGCTCTGCATCGCGGCACGATGGGCTTGCAGCACAAGCTCGCCCACGTGTTGGGTGGAACACACGGTTTGCCCCATGCGGACACTCACGCGGTGCTGCTTCCACACGTGATCGCGTACAACCAGAACCATACGGATCTGGACCCCAACGCGCTTTTCACGCTGATGCAAAACATCGGTGCACCGACGCAGCTTGCGAAAGCGGTGCCTGTGAACGATGTGGTGAGTGAGGTGATGCGCGCGCCCTATCCCAATCCCGAGCCGATGGACGCGTCGCGCCTGACGAAACTGGTCACAAACGCGATGAAAGGACTGCCGCCGCAATGACTCTTCCCACGGGTTACCAAACGGACCATGAACTTTCGTACCTGCGCGGATTTCGAGCGTCGCTGCAGAGCGAGGCGCGTGATGGAGCGTTGCCGCCGGACCAAAACAGTCCGCGCAACGCGCCGTACGGGCTGCATCCCGAACAGTTGAACGGAACTGGGTTCACCGCCAAACGTGCGCACAACCAACGCGTCTGGATGTACCGGATTCGACCCAGCGTTCTGCAAAGTGCGTTCGAGGGGTACTCCGGCAATCCGCGCTTTACGGGTGATTTTTCCCAAGGCGTGGTCGCCGCGGAGCTGCTGCGATGGAAGCCCACACCGATGAGCGATGGCGACTTCGTGGACGGCATCACCACGATTGCGGGTATTGGATCGCCCGCGTTGCGCAACGGACTTGCGATCCATGCGTACAGCGCGACCCAATCGATGGAACGTGCCTTTTACAACGCGGACGGTGACTTGCTCATCACGCCTGAAGAAGGGGCGTTCAGGGTTCGCACCGAACTCGGTCTGCTTGATGTGGCGCCTGGACAAGCGTTGCTCATCCCGAAGGGGATCAAGTTCGCAGTGGGCTTGCACGATGCGCAAGCGCGCGGGTTTGTGCTGGAGGTGTTTTCCGGCCCGTTTGAACTTCCAGAGCGTGGACCGATCGGCGCCAACGGGTTGGCCGATGCACGACACTTCGAGGCGCCCGTCGCAGCGTTCGAAGATGCGCAGAACGACACGACACTGATCGCGAAGCTTGGTGGTTCGCTCTGGCGAGCACAGCTTGATCACTCGCCCTTTGATGTCGTTGCGTGGCACGGCAATCACGTTCCGTATCGGTACGACCTGAGACACTTCAACGCGCAAGGCAGCGTGAGCTTTGACCATACGGACCCATCGATCTTCACGGTGTTGACCGTTCCCTTTGATGCGCACGGCAACAACGTCGCCGACTTCGTCGCCTTCACCGGACGATGGGATGTGGCGGAGCATTCGTTTCGACCGCCCTACTTTCACCGTAACGTCGCGACAGAGTTCAACGCGGTGATCAAAACGGCTGGCGCAGGCAACGGATTTGCAAAGGGAGTGTCGTTCTACACACCGAGTCTGACCGGGCACGGCGTTGCAGCGAGTTCCGTCAAGTCGCATCTCGAACGATCCGACGACCAGGCCGACAAGCCTGTTCGAATTCCCGATCGCTCGGTCTGGATCATGTTCGAGAGCATCTTTCAGCTGAGGGTGATGCCGTGGATGCTCGAGGCCGAACACCGCGATCGCGACTTCCGAGCGATTTACGAAGGGATGCCCGTTCCCTACAAGTGAGCGCTATACTGCGCCTGTGATTCGCGGCCTCGCGTTCCTCGTTGTCTTCGCCGTCTTCGCGCCCGCAACCAGCCACGCGTTCTGCCGATCGCTTTCGGTGGTGTCGGCGAGTTCGTCGTGCCGGCAAGAGTGTCTGGAGTTGAGCGATTTCTCGCCCGAGGAGATCGAGTCGCGACGCATTGTGGAACTCGGCTGGCGACGACGGTGCATGGAGTACGTCGTGGATGCGCGCGAGTCGCTGCAACTGACACAAGCCGAGGTTGAAGCGGTTTTCGAACGCAGCTTCCAAACCTGGTTGGATGTCTCGTGTGGTGGCGAATCGATCGGGTTTGACGTGCGTCTTGGACCCGAACCCGGGTTGTGCAACGTGCCGCAGTACGTTTCTGGAGGCGCCAACGCGAATACCATGGCGTTCGTGTCCAACTGGTCCGGTCGGGGTCATGCCGGGGGTGCATTTGCGCTCACGACCACATGGTTCGACACAACCAACGGCGAGATCTTCGACGCCGACATGGAACTCAACCAGGAATTCTGGGTGTTCGATGACTGCCCCGACTCTGGATGCGAAGACGGTGTCGTCGATCTTGAAAACACAGTGACCCACGAGCTCGGTCACTTTTTCGGACTCGCACACACGCCCGACGATGAAATGGCCACGATGTGGGCGTGCGCGGACGAAGCGGAGATCTTCAAACGTGACCTGACGACGGATGACGCGGAGGGATTGTGCGCGGCCTATCCGCCACCCGACACGCTTCCAGCGGAGTGCGACTACACACCGCGGGGTGGCTTCGATCCCTTGTGTCGCGCAGATCGACCGAAGGAAGGATGCGGGTGTTCCGCACCAGGCGCGGGCGACAAGAGCGCTGGCTGGCTCTGGGTCGTGAGCGGATTGATCGCGTTCCGGCTTCGTCGCCGAGCGTGAACCACGTCGCCCACACGCCGAGTGCACCTTTGCTGCACCGCGCGATGGTGGTGTGGCACATGCTGCGTTCGCCTCGTCTCGCGCCTGGATCGCCGGCGCGCGAACGGGTGCTCTCGTCGTTGAGCGAAGCGGATCGCGAGATCCTTGAACACGTACGCCCAGCGGACTGGGTTGACGAGTGGTTGACCGTTCGTCTGACCGAAGCCGTGGTCGACGGCTTGAACCTGAAGAACGAAGATGCGGTTCGAAAGTACTTTCGAGACCAACAAACCGTCGCGTATTCACGCGTGTACAAGATGGTTCTGCGGGTCCTGAAGCCGCGAACATTAATGGATCGTGCAGCGTGGTTTTGGCGACGCCAGCATCAATCGGGTCAGTTGGTGATCGATGGGTTTGGTACCGACTGGGCCAAAGGGCGAATCATCGAGCACCCGCCGATCTCGCATCGTTTGTACTCGGTTGCCGTGCTGGCCGGAATCGAAGCGACGCTCGCATTGACCGGCGCGGCGCCTGTGAGCGGTACGATCGGCGAGACGGGGTCCGACTGGGCCGAGTTCGAAGTTCGTTGGGGCTAATCGTCGCGAAGTCGATCGTGGAGCAGCAAAACGATGTTCTCGAGTTCGGTGCGCAGACTTAGCTCGGTTTCGGCTTGGCGTTTTTCCAGTTGAGCCACCCGCATGTTCAACCGTGCGAGAGAGACGCGCAGTTCGGTGTGTCTCTCGGTGAATCGCTCGTTCAGCTCGGTGAGCTCGTCCCGTATCCAGCGGATGGCTGTGTCTCGATCCATACCCACCGTTGAGCACGAGCTATGCCTGCGCTGGCGTCGGCAAAAGTCGTCGAGAAGGGTGGCGGACGCCGGCGCTTCGCCAGGTTTTCGTCAGGCGGTTTCGAGGCTACGGATTCGCGCTTCGTGATCATCCACGCGCGCCCGAAGTTGCCGGTCTTCCAGAATCGCATCGCGTAGGGAGCCGATCAGCTTCGCCACTTCGGTGAGCTCTGTGGCGAGCCGAATCTCGGTTTGGGTCTGACGCTTCTCGAGCCGATCCAAACGTACGTTCGTCTCCGAGATCCGTCTTCCGAGATCTTCGCGGGTATCACGCAGCTCAAGCCGTGTATCACGCAGTTCGTCGCGGATGGATTTCAGGATCTCTGTGTTCAAGTCTTCGGCCATTTTCGGCACCTCCAATGTAGCGTGGGATGCCAAAGCACCCAACGTGCCGACTGGAGACTCGACAATTACGCCGAATTCACGTGGCGAACGCCGGCGGTTCGCCGGCGTTTCGCCAAGTTCCGTCAGTCGCAGCTCTGCGCGATCACGCCCGTCGCGCGCGTCGTAACAGCTTCGCCGACGGTGACTTCGACCCGTCGCCCATCTAAACACGCGTCCACAAAGTCTGAGCTGGTGACACCGCCCATGGTGTCGAGATCGTCGTCCAAGAACGCGCGTGCTTCCAAACGTGTCGCTGGCACGCATCCAAGATCGACGGTCAGGTTCCACGAGGGGTTGGTCAGGTCTTGTGCGGGAAACTCCATCCGCGCGACCTCCTCGAATGCGACCGTGTTCAGAGCACCCACAACCATCGTGCCCATCCCGTCGGCGTCGCCCACTTCAAAGGCTATCCACGGAAGGTTGGCGTCGTCCGCGGAGCGACTCAGCTCGAACACCAAGCAACCTTCGCCGGGTCCGCACGTGCACGTGTCGCCGGCATCGTCGCCGCCGGCATCGAACATGGGTGCATCATCGGCACCGCCGTCGATCGACGAGTCTGGGGAACGACGATCGTCGTCGGTGCATCCAACGAGAAAAACCAAGCAAACCAGCCAGTTGAAGGCATTCATGCCGAAAAAATCGAACGTCGACGCAAAACGGTGACGTTTAGGCGAGCAGTGCCGAATACACGCCCTGCTGATACTGCGACTTCGGATTGCCCACGTTCGGAAGACTCGTTCCCATGCCCTGCGCTAACGCCATCAGCATGCCGGTGTGCTTGTGGTAGTTGTCCAGATCGTTGCCGTGCATGATCCGCTGCCCGGGCTGCAGATAGCCGCCCAAGCTGCCAAACAACATCACCGGCATGTCGCTCGCGTTGTGGTTGCGACCAAACTCCATACCGACGCCGACAACGCTCGAGTCCAGCAGGTTGGTGCTGCCGCTCGCGGTTCCGCCCTTCATCGCACCCAGTAGCTCGGACATGCGTTCGGCGTACCAGTTCATGAAGTGCGGAACGTTGTCGCCATCCCAGTGCGTGTAGCTGTGGTGGTCGTCGCCCGAGTTGCTGTCGCCGGACTCGCCAACAAAGCCAAGGCCCAGTTCGGGCACTTTGAAGCGGCTCGCCACACCACCGAACTGCACGTTCACGATGCGGGTGCGATCAAAGCGCAGCGCGGCATCGATGATGCGAACCCACTGCGACCACACGTTGACGTGGTTGCCCGGCGCTGTGTCCATCGAACCCGGTTCCGGCGGGATTTCACCGGGCGGTGGGCCTTCGTCCATGAAGCTCAGCTCCAAATCACGCAGTGACTGCTGATGCTCGTCGACGATGATCTGACCTTCGCGTGGAAGCTGCGGGTAAATGCGCTGCAGCTCCGCGTTCGGAACATCCAGGATGCTCTTGCCGAACGCCCAGAGTTCCTCGGTGGTGCTTCCCGCCATCGTCGCGAAGCCACCAAACATCTGTTCGAAGCCGTCTTGCGGCTGGTTGTGCTGCGGAATCGAATCGAGTGCGCGCGTGTAGGTCGCCCCCAACGAATAGTCCGCAGGCGTGTCCACGAACACCGTGCTCAACCGGAAACTGCTTCCGGTCATCTTGATGTTGAGGCTCTTGCGCAGCGGGTTGGTGATCACGCCTCGGTCCAAGTAGTCCCACGCGACGATCTGATCGATCGAAGGCGCCATTCCTGCACGACCCTCGCCGTCAACCGCGTGCGGGACTTCGCCGGACCACATCACACCACCAGGCGCCACGTGACCGCCGTGGTCGCCGCTGTACTCGGCTGCGATGAACGACTGAAAGCCGTACTCATCGAAGAGGATCATGTCGTCCTTGAACGCCATGTAGGGCTCGTAGCCGTAGCCGAGGGTGAAGTCGCTTCCGCTCCCCATGATGTACGGGTTGCCCGCGACCTTTCCGTTCGGAAGGAACGCCAACACCATGTGCGTGCGTCCAGCGATGGGCTGTGCTTCGGCGAGGTCGTCCCAGTAGTAGGCAACGGGTGCGAGCAAGCTCGCCATGACCGAGTTGCGCAGGAACGTTCGGCGCTTGTGTTTGAAGTTACTCATCGGACAGCCTCCGCGAAGCGCTCAGACAGCGCGATAGAGCGAAGCAGCTCAAGCATGTTTCCGTTGCTGCTATCGAAGGATTCTTCGAGGTTCATCATCAGATCGGCGTCGACATCCGCAGGCACGCTGCCTTGTCCGTAGCGGTAGACCTGCCCAACAGCGCATCGCGTGAAGACCGGATGCAGACTGAATCCTTCAACGGCTTCGCCAGGATTTGAGAACTCGACTGAATCGAAGGGGACGACGTCGAGCGTGCCAACAGCTTCTTCATCACCCACGCGACTGAGTGGGTAACGACGACCGATGTTGTCGAAGAGGTCGAGCGCAAAACCGGCGTTGAGCATGCGGTGACAGTTGCTGCACGGTGCGGTCGTTTCCAGCGGAGCGAACTGCTCGCGAAAGGTTCGGTCTTCAACACCGTCCGGCAGCGTCATCGAGGCGGTACCGGCATCGGGCGGAAAGCTCAGGCAGAGCAGTTCGTCCACCAGGAAGGAACCGCGCTGCATGGGGGAGCGACCTGATTCCTTCGAGTGCGCCGAAAGTGCGAGCGCGGTGGTGAGTAACCCTCGTCGGCTGGTGCCTGCCAGCGACACTTCTTGAAACTCGCTGCCGGTCACACCCTCGATGCCGTAGTGCATCGCCAAGAGTTCATCGACCTCGGTGGTCTCGGTGGTGAGAAGCTCGCGGAACCCGCTGGCCTCTTCGAAGAGCACCCGACCGATCATGCGCTCTGCTTCTTCGATCATTGAAGCTTCGAGTGCACTGATGTCGTCCAGGTCCGCTGACGCGTCCTTGGTGCTCAGATCAAAGTGATCCATGCCCAGGTAATCGAACACGATTTCGACGATGCGCTCGCGGGTGTTGTCGTGCGAGAGCAAGCGTTCCACCTCGCTGGAATAGACCGATTCGTCAGTTAGGCTTCCGTCGAAGGCACGCGCTCGAAGCGCATCGTCAGGTGGGCGACCCCACAAGAAGTACGAGAGCTTCTTGGCGAGTTCACTGGAGGTCAGATCCCCGCCCTCACCGATTTCGGTGCGGTACAGCATCTTGGGCGAGAACACCGACTGTTGCACCACTGCACGACGCGCCAGCTCACCACTGAGTTCGGACTGCGCTTGTGCGTAGATGTCGCGGAACCTGGTCATCGTGTCCGCGTCGAGAGGCTCACTAAACGCGCGCTCCAGATACGTGCGAAGCTCGTCGTCGTTGCAGGCACCTGCGCAAGGGAGAACAGCATCGATGTCCACAGCCGCAGCGACGTCGGTCGCGATGACCAGAAGCTCACGCATGTGCGTGCCGTCGCTGATGTTCAGCCGGCTTGCGTCGTTGGCCAGGTGCAGCAGCTCGTCATCTTCCGGAAGCGCACTTACATCCGGAGTGACTCCCGTGGCGTGACGGATCGTGCGAACCAGTTCGCTGTGCGTCAGACGACGAATACCGGGCTGCGTTGTCGGCGCATCCGGCTCCAAGCGAAACGTAGGCGCCAAGTCTTCCGGATCGACCGGATCAATTGGAGGCACCGGATTGTACGGCGAGTCGCCTTCCGGTTCGGTGATCTCACCGGCGCAAGCACCGAGCGCGAGACACGCGACCATGAGCAGTCCGAGACGGGTCATCCTCTTCCCTTTCCAGTCCGTGAACTGTCCTCACAGTATAGGGGCGCCGTCCGTTATCTCGATTGCGTAGATGTGGGTCTTGTCCCTACATCGGACTTCGTCCCGAGAATCACGTAGGGTTAGGACGTGTCGCGATGGGGAGCATGTGCGCTTCTGGCTGTGCTGAGCTGCGAAGGCAGCATCAGCGACCCTCGCTATGAGCCCAAAGATCCTGGCGTCCCTACCGTCTGCGAAGACCCAGACGCGATCGTTTTAGGGTCTGCACCTGTCCGGCGACTGACCAACGTCGAGTACCTCAACACGCTGCGCGATGTGTTTGGCAGCGTGCCTGAGTTGCCGAGCATGCCCGACGACGGCGTCGCTTCCGGCGTCTTTGAAAACGACGCGCGCTCGCTCGGACCCTCAGACCTTCGCATCGCACGCTACGAAGCCGCGGCGATGACCATGGGCGCACATGCCGTCAATGATGCCGACGTGCGCTCACGCTTGGTGCCGTGTTCGACCGAAGACTCCGCGTGCGCGGACATGTTCATCCGACACGCGGGACGAAAGTTGTTTCGTCGACCCTTGAGTTCTGAACAGGTGAGTCGTTTTGCGGCGTTCTTTGAAGCCCAGCAAAGCGCGATCGATTTCGATGCAGCGGTCCAGCTCACCCTCGCTGCAATGTTGCAGTCGCCGTACTTCCTCTATCGGCTCGAGCACGGGGCCGGAAGCGGCGAACAGGTTTCGCTCGATCCCTACGAGTTGGCGGCACGGCTTTCGTTCTTCCTTTGGGAGAGCACTCCTGACGACGAACTTTTGGATGCAGCCGAAGCAGGCGAGTTGGATCTCGAAGCACAAGCCCGACGGCTCCTGGACGACCCTCGTGCGCGCGCTGCAGTACGCAACTTTCATCGGCAGTGGTTGCACCTGGATCGCGTTGCCGACGAAGACAAGATCGCGGACTTTCCGTTGTGGAACGACACGGTTCGAGAGTCTGCGCGCGAGGAATCCCAGCGCTTTGCGGAACACGCGGTGTTTGGTGGAGGTGGGCTCAGGGCGCTCTTCTCCAGCAGCGTCGCGTTCATCGACGAGAGTCTGGCACCGATCTACGAAGTGGATGCGCCGAGTGAACCCTTTGGCGAAGTCGCACTCGATCCGAACACGCGTGCGGGCATCCTGACACGCATCGCGTTTCTGGGAGGTCACGCGCACGAAGCCGTCGGCTCACCACCGCTGCGTGGTGTGTTCGTGATGGAGCGCTTGCTGTGTGAACCACGACCTTCGCCGCCAGGTGATGCGGACACATCGCCGCCCATGCAGCGGTTTGGCGAAGGACCGTTTACCAATCGGCAACTCTTCGAGCAGCGCACGTCGCCTTCGCTGTGTCTTGGCTGTCATCGTCGCATCGACGGCTTTGGCTACGGCTTTGAGAACTACGACACGACCGGTGCGTACCGCACGATCGACAATACGTTGCCCGTTGACGCGACCGGTTTCGCGTTGGGCATTGGAAACGATGCTGCATACGACGGTGCGGTCGAGTTGCAGCAACTGCTGATGAACAGCGACGTGGTGCAGCGATGCGTCGCAGAGAAGTGGCTGACGTACGCAAATGGCCGCGCACCTGAGCAAGAAGACGCGTGTCATCTCGATGCGCTCGAGCGTGCGTTTGATGAGAGTGGCCACGACATTGAGCAGCTCTTGGTGGACATCGTGCTGCGTCCCGAATTCTCGCTTCGCCCTGCGATTGGAGGCGAAGAATGAAGTTCGATCGTCGACGTTTCCTCGCCGCGTTGGGACTCGGTGCCGGCACGCTCGCGTTGCCGAGTTTGCGTACACCCGCACGCGCGAGCGCCGACGATCCCGTGCGCGTGGTTTTCTACGTCACACCGCATGGAACGGTGCCCAACCGCTGGCGCATGCGGCAGGCAGGGATGGATGGTTCGGACTACGACTACGATTTGACCGGTCGTGCGGAAGGCGAGTGGTCGGAGATCCTTCGGCCGCTGTACCGCCATCGCCAAAAGCTCTTGGTTGTGGACAACCTTGCGCGCACGACTGCGTACGGAGAGATCCATCGTGTGCAGCGCGAAGGGCTTGGGGACGACGCGAACGAACACCACGTCGCACAGGCGCACTTGATGACCTGCGACTACGGATGGCAGCGCGAAGGCAACACCGTGATTGGTGGTGCACGCAGCATCGACCAAGTGATCGGCGATGCTGTGGGTCAGCCCGGGCGTTGGGCCAGTCGTGTGTATGGCTTTCGCCACCAGCACCCGTACAGCTTTGTGGCGCGAGGTGAACCTTCGCCGCGTGAAGACTCGCCGATGAACGCGTTTGCCGACATTGTCGGACTGGTTCCACCGGATACGAGCGGTGAGCCGACGCGTGAAGAACGAATTCGAGCCGCGCGCAGTAGTGTGTTGGACCTTGCTGCCGACGAGTTCGATGCGGTGTTGCCACGCCTGGGCGCGGAGGATCGCGAGAAGCTCGATCGCCATCGACAGTTGGTTCGTGATCTCGAAGTGACGTTGACTGCGGGACCAATGGGACCCGCGTGCGATCCGATGTTCAGCGCGGACGGACACGAGATCGGGCAGTTCGCACGTATTGCAGCGATGGCGCTTGCCTGTGATCTCACGCGCGTGGTGACGATTGTGACGCCGCGTCTGTCGAACATGGAGTTCGGCGCCGACGAAAGCATCAACATCCATCAGGACTTGGCGCACAACTCCACCGATGATGCTGCCGGCTACACGCCGTCTGCAGCGCAGGGGATGACCGACTACAACCGCGTGTACGCAGAGCACTTCGCGACCCTCTTGGACGAACTGGATTCCATTCCTGAGAATGGAGGCACGCTGCTCGACAACACGATGGTCGTGTGGCTCACGGAGTTGGCGACCGGAACGCATTGGTTGGATCAAACGCCCACGGTGATTGCAGGAAGTGGATGCGGACACTTTCGAACGGGTCGCTACGTGCACTTCGCGAGCAACCAACTCACGCCCTTTAGCTACGGCGGTGACTTCTTCATCGGTCCGCCCAACACCCAGCTCTACGTGAGCCTCATGCAGGGGATGGGAATGCCCGACGATAGTTTTGGCCTGACCGAACTGAACGATCGGGATGGAAACCCGATCTCTCTTCGCGGTGCATTGCCAATGCTGACGTAGATAAATACTCTGCACCCCAAACTGGGGGGATGCATGAAGCGGTTTCTTCTTGCCCTAGTCGTCATCGCGGGGTGCGGTGACGACGATGGAATGACCAATCCGGATGCGGGTGCAGACGGCGCAGTGGATGCGCTTGTCGACTCCACAACCGATACCGTCATGAGTGACACCATGAACGACACCGGCACCGATGCGCCCGGCGGTCCGTTCACAGTCGGTGGAATGATCGAAGGTCTGACCGGTCCGACGACCTTGCAGCTCAACGACGGTGACGACCTCGCGATCGACGCCGATGGTTCGTTCACCTTTGCGACACCCATCGACGACGGCACCAGCTACACGGTGAGCGTGCTCGAGCACCCGAGTGGATCGGCGGCTCACTGCTCCGTGGGCAACGCGAGTGGAACCATTGCGGGCGCAAACGTGACTGATGTGATCATCGAGTGCGCGACCATGGCGCGTTACCCCGTCAACGGACTGAACTGGGGTGACTGGGTGGCGAGTATGGCTGCCGGAGCAGATAGCCCGTGTGATCCAGATGACGCGGGTGCCGGATGCACCGACTGTTTCGACGGTGGTGAAGCGCGACAGATTCGCGTGCCCGGCCAAACCAGCTGCGACAACCTCAGTGCCACCGATGATCTGCGCTTCTTCTCGTGGACCTGCTTTGAGGAAGATGGCGGCATCGTGTTCGTCAGCTCCGACCCGGTGGGCTCGATTCGGATGCTCATCGACACACCCGAGCGTGGTTTTCTCGACAACTTCATCACCGTGCTCGACGACACCGACGGTTCGATGGTCTACACCTCCGACGCGATCGAGTGGTGGGATAACCCGATTGCCGATGCGTCTGGTGGTCTGGCGTCCGGTGCAGCAGCGGACGGAACGCTCTACATCGTCGAGTCTGCATCGAGTCAGGACTTCATCTTGGATGGCGTTTCTGGCGTGTCGCTCTTGTTCGGTAGCGTCGACATCAATGGTTTGTCTGCGTCGAGCATTGTGGATGCGAACAACGCTGACTTCATTCGCGTCGAAGGTGGCATGTGGAACGTTTCGCGTGTTCGCGCGATCAACCTCCGCAACGTGCGCTGCTCGTCAGCCACCGACATGACCATCGATGGTGGCGTTGTCGGTATCGAGATCGCCGGAGCGAGTCACAGCAACACAGTGGCGCGCGTATCGATGGACACCATTTCGAATACGTGTCTCTCGTTGGTCGGACCCGGCGGTTCGCCGATGCGAGGCAACCACGTCGAAGAACTGACGCTCGATAACTGCGGACGTGCTGTGGACGTCACACAAGCCGACGGCTTCACCATGGATGAGGTGGCGTGCGATGCCAGTACGAACACCGCGATTCGCGTGCGCAACAGCACTGGCGTGGTGCTCACGGAGCTGGCGGCGACCAATGGCGCGGGTGCTGGTTTTGAACTGCGCAGCATCGATTCGGTTGCGGACTTGACGGCGACCGACAACGGAGGCGAGGGCGCGACGATTTCGGGTACGGACTGCACGGTGTCCGACATCGTTTCGTCGGACAACGGTGGGCGCGGCATTCGTTTTCAGCCTGCGGTTCGCTGTGCGATCTCCAACCTGCGTTCGTTCGACAATAGTGACGATGGCGTGACCGTGGAGAACAACTCCGATGCCGCTTCGTTAACGGGCGTGCTTTCGTACAACAACGACGGAAACGGCGTGGCGGTGGACGGGATCAACACCGTCGATGTCAGCATCTACAACGCGACGTCCGCGCTCAACACGGATGACGGCTTCACGATCACAGCTGCACACACGCTCGTCCAAGACGCCCGTGCGTACAGCAACGGTCGCCACGGATTTGATGTGCGGGGTGGAAACTCGCTCGTCGCACACATCCTCTCCGCGAACAACGGCGACACCACACCGAGCCCGCCTTCACGCGAACAATTCGGTGTGCGCGTCATCAACGGAAACAACTCGGGTGTTCACCACGCGACCCTTGCCAACAGTTGGACGGCCGGAATCGCGATGGCGGATATGGGCGTATCGACTGTCTTCAACGTGGCGTCGATCAACGGCGACATTGGTCTGTCTTACCTGCGGGGCTCCGGTCACATCGCTGGAAACATCGCGATCACCGACTCGACCACCGCCGAAGTCAACCTCAACGCCACCTCGGTCTCGTTCCGCGGGCACATTCGATTGGGGGATGCGGGATGTCTTTCGAACCGTCCCGATGATGGACTCGTTGCAGGCACGTGCATGGTCGAGGAACCGCCCTCGGCGATCACTTCCATCCAGTCCTTGTTGAGTGCGCTTCCGGCGTTCGTCGGCAAGATCTCCATGGACGATGCCACCAGCACCTTTGACACCGCCGGTCTTGCACCACGTGGGCCCGATCTCGATTGGACGCTGCTCGATCATTCGAGCCGCGCCTGGGGTGTCGAAGTGGTTCCCGGCTTCCCGATGCCGGAGAACCGCGGTGAGTGCACCGGCAACTGTCGTATCTGGGACTTTGGTCTACGCAACGGAGACACCACGTTCCGCCGGATGGATGTGCCGACAGGCAACGACATCTGGATCAAGGTCTGGGACGTTCCCGGTGCCGCCGACACTGCAGACTGCGAAGCGGCGATCACGGGCTCGACGTTTGTCGGTGGCAGCTGCCAGACCGTCTTCCTCATCAACGCGATCGAGGAGTACGGCGACGGCATCGGCAACGACAACAGCATGTGTGAGAGCGGCGAGACCTGTTTGCACGCGCCGAACTTCGCGCAGTACCAAGGTCACGGCGGGATGGCCGACGTCGCCTTCACCGACGGGACACTCACGGGAATCACGCTTCGAGCCTTCACGCTCAATGGATATCCCTAGATGTGGCAGTAGCCGTCAGAGGAGTAGAGTCCCCAGCGTCGATTCGGGGTCCAGACGCCGGGGACGGCTGGCACCAGGGGCCAAGCCACCCCATCCCTGAAAATCTATAATTCTGAGGGTTTACGGAGCAAATCCCGTTGGATCGGTTTCTGCTCTATCACGGGCGTGGCTCTGCGATTTGCTTTGGTTTGCGCTCTGGTCTTTCCGCTGGGGTGTACAGAAGACCCGCCGATGATGGGCGAGGACTCCGGTCCTGGCCCTGATGCTGGGATGGATGACGCCGGTCCGATGGACGACGGCGGCGGCATCGACACGGGCGACGGAACGGACGCAGGCGACGTCGATGCAGGCGACGACATGTGCGACTACCTCTGCGACGGGGTGTGCGTCGAGGGCTACAACCCAGTTCACTGCGGCGGTTGCGACATCACGTGCGAGGCGTTCGAGCGTTGCAACGTACGGGGATGTGACTGTGACTACGACGATGAACCGCTTTGTGGAACGTATGGTCGTGCGTCGTATCCGGTAGGAGCGCCGAACTACCAAGCGAACGGCGAAACGGTTCTGGATCGCACCACGAATCTGATCTGGCAGCGATACGCAGATGGCACGCGCCGCACCTACTTCGATGCACGCACGTACTGTGACTCGTTGACGATCGGCGGACGTGACGATTGGCGTCTTCCGGGTCGCATTGAACTCGTCACGATTCTGGACGCGACGCAGACGCCTTCGCTCGATTACGACGTGTTCCCCGACACGCCGGAGAACTACTTCTGGACGCAGTCGCGCTCACAGCACAGTGAAGGTCGCGTCTACTCGATCTACTTTGGTCAGGGCGAAACGGTTCTTTCCGACGAAGGCATGGCCAGCGCATACACCCGTTGTGTCGCCACCGATGAAGTGGTGTTGCCGGAAGACCAGGTCGTGGTCGACGAGGAGTACGTCGAGGACGCCAACACCAACCTTCGTTGGGACCGCGAGGCGTACACACCGAGCACCTTCGAGCGCGCGTACGAGTACTGTGCCGACAAGGGCGCGCGACTTCCTACGCTCAACGAAATGCAGTCGTTGGTGGATGAGGCTGGCTACAACCCCTCGATCGACCGGTTCTTGTTCCCCGACACGCCCTACGACGTTGGTTTCTGGACCAACACGCGACGGGACTTGGGTGAGGAAGCGGTGTGGACGGTGAACTTCAGTCGAGGACTGAGCGATCTCGAGGACGTGACCGAAGTACGTCACGTTCGTTGTGTTCGGAATCGTTAGTGATGTTACGACGACCGATTCGACCGTACGTTCGGCCGCTTCGGGTTGATATAGTTCCCTATGGGTAGGGTGACCTGGTTGGTTGTTCTCGGTGCGATTGCCTGCACCGGGTCGATCGGGGATGTCGACGGAACGGATCCGGACAACCCCATCCGCGAAGCGCTTCCGTTCCAGCCTGTCACGGCTGCGATGCAGCGACTGACCGTCACGCAGTACTACAACTCCGTGACCGACGTGCTCGGTGAAGGGCTGACGCTTCCGGAAATTACCGAACCCGACACGACGCTGAACGGTTTCGTGTCGATCGGTTCGTCGCGCACCACGATTTCCGGACGCGGCGTCGAGAACTACGAAGAAGCGGCCTTCGACCTCGCCAGCCAGGCTCTCAGTCCGGAACGTCGTGACGCGTTCGTTCCTTGTTCGGTTCTTGAGGCAGCGTGCACGGAAGAGTTTGTTCGCACGATCGGTCGGCGCCTCTTTCGTCGACCCCTCACCGAAGCAGAAGTTACGCGCTACGTGGGTGTCGCGGACAACGCATCGTCGACGCTCAGTGACCCCTACGCAGGTCTCGAGTTCGCGTTGGCGGGTTTTCTTCAGTCGCCAAACTTCTTGTTCCGTGTCGAACTCGGCGAACCCGACGGTGAGAACCATCGCTACACCGACTTCGAGATGGCATCTCGGCTCAGCTATGTCCTGTGGAACTCCACGCCCGATGAGCTTCTGCTGCAAGCGGCCGAACGGGGTGAGCTGACGCAGGACGAGGGGCTGCGCGCCCAGGTCGACCGACTCCTTGCTTCCGATCGCTCGCGCCAAGCCGTTCGAAACTTCTTCAGCGAACTGCTGGTGTTGGATGAACTCGAGTCGGTGGAGAAGAACGAGCTGGCGTTTCCATTGTTCAACGACAGCTTCCGCGAGGCGGCACGCGAAGAAACGTTGATGCTGATCGAGCATCTCGTGTTTGACGAAGACGCCGACTACCGCGAGCTGTTTACGAGCGACACCACCTTCGTCAACGCACAGTTGGCGACGCATTACGGCCTCGGAAGTGAGGCTCCGGATTTGGCGGATCGTACCGAGTTCGCCGAAGTGTCGTTGCCGCCCGAGCGACGTGGTCTTCTGGGTCACGCGAGCCTGCTCAGCATTTATTCGCACGACGAGAAAACCTCGGCAGCGTTGCGCGGCCGATTTGTTCGACAGGTGTTGTTGTGCGGAACAATCCCGCCTCCGCCTCCCGACGTGAGTACGGTGTTCCCACCCAGCGACGCACCCACGCTCAAGGAACGCGTCGCCGAGCACTTGATGAACGATGGCTGTTCCAGCTGTCACGCGCTGATGGATCCCATCGGACTTGGTTTGGAGAACTTCAACGCCATCGGTGGATGGCGAAGCACGGAAAACGGGGCGACGATCGATCCCACCGGTGAAGTGGACGGTGCGCTGTTCTCGGACGGCGCGGACCTCGGACGCGTCGTCGCGGAACACCCTGACCTCGCTCAGTGCATCACCCGAAACTTCTTCCGCTACGCAGTTGGCGAAACCGAAAGCGGACCGCAGTTCATCGAAATCGACGACCTCACGCAGAAGTTCACCGACAACGGCTATCGCCTGCGCGAAATGATGGCCCAAATGATGATGAGTCGAAGCTTTCGCGAAGCAGGAGAGCCGCTGTGAGCGTAAAGAAAACCAAGAAGCGCGCGCGTCGGGTAAGTCGCCGCAACGTTCTACGCGGAATGGTGGGCGGCTCCCTTGTCACGGTGGGACTGCCAATCTTCGACTCGATGTTCAACGAAAACGGCACCGCTCTCGCCGACGGTGGTGCGATTCCTCGTCGCTTCGGGATCTTCTTTTGGGGCAACGGTGTGATCCCCGAACGATGGACGCCACCCACAACGGGCGCGGGGTACGAACTCTCAGAGCAACTCGCGTCGCTCGCACCTGTGCGTGACTGGGTCAGCGTCATTACCGGTATGCGTGTGCGGACGGGTAACGAGCGCGGACACCACGCAGGTACGGTGGGGATCTTGTCGGGCTCGCCGATGATCTCGCAGGACCCGATGGGCGCGGGCTACGCCTCGACGTTTAGCGCACCCTCGATCGACCAGGTGATCGCAGACGCGCTTCCGCGCGAGACCCGATTCCCCTCGATCGAGTACGGCGTGCACGACGGAGCTCCGGGTAGCGAAGGCACCACGCTCAAGTATCTGTCGCACAACGGACCCGACAACGTGAATCCGCCGGAGTACTCGCCGCGTGCGCTCTTTGATCGGATCTTTGGAGAGGGATTCACGCCTCCTGGGGAAACGCCACCGGTCGATCCGCGACTCGCCCTTCGGCGCAGTGTGCTCGATGCGGTGCTCGAGGACGCGAATAGTCTTCGGGCTCGACTGGGCACCTCCGACCGCGCACGTCTCGATCAACACATGGCTGGTATTCGCGATCTCGAGCTTCAGATCGCGATGCTCGAAGAGCTCACCCCACCCCCGTACTTGGCGGCGTGTGAAGAGCCGACCGAAGTCCCCGGCGACCCTGGTGGAGATCTGCGCGAGCGCAATCGACTCATGGCGCAAGTCATGGCCATGGCGCTCGCGTGTGATCAGACTCGGGTGTTCTCCAACATGTTTAGCGGCAGTGTGAGCAACACGCGTTACCCGGGTACGTCGGGAGGCCACCACTCACAAACGCACGACGAGGGTGATCCCTGGGCCGATGTTCATGTGGCGACGCTGTACATCATGGAGTGCTTCAGCGACATGATCGCTGCGTTCCGCGACATTCCCGAAGGCGATGGGGTGCTGCTCGACCACATGGCGGTGTTGGGCAGCACCGACCTCTCGTGGGACCACGGACTGGATGACTACCCGATTCTGGTCGCGGGAGGCGCATGCGGCTACCTGCGTACGCCGGGTGTTCACTACCGATCGTCGAGCGCGGAAAACACTTCGAAGGTGTTGCTGACGATGATGCGTGCAGCCGGTGTGGACGCCGCGGATTTCGGAAACGGCGGTGGCTACGTCACCGAGTCGTGCACCGAAATCGAATCGTAGGTCAGCGCATCGCGTTTCGTAGCGCACTCAAACACAAGTCGACGAATCGAGGTTGAGCGGACGCGCCCATTAGCCCGATTCGCCACGCTTGACCCTTGAACGCGCCGAGTCCGCCGCCGATCTCCAAACCGTATTCGTCGAGTAGCGAGCGACGAATCGCGCCCTCATCGAGCTCGTTCGTTCGAACGAGTGTGAGTGGAGGCAAGCGCGTACTCTCATCACCAGCAACGTTGAGACCCAGTTCGCGCAGGCCGGTGATCAATCGCGTGCTCATCGATGTGTGACGAGCCACCCGTGCATCGAGCCCTTCTTCACACGCCAGTCGACACGCTTCGTGGAGTCCGTAGAGCGAGTTGATGGGTGCGGTGTGGTGGTACGCGCGCTCCTCGCCCCAGTACCGGGCGATCAGGCCGATGTCCAAGTACCAGCTTTGAACGGGACTCTTGCGTGACTTCATCGCGTCGAGCGCACGCGTCGAAAACGAAACGGGGGATAGACCCGGTGGTCCACTCAAGCACTTTTGCGATCCCGAGTACGCTGCGTCGATACCGTGCGTGTCGAGATCCACGCGGACACCGCCGAGTGACGTGACCGCATCGATGACGAGAAGTGCACCGAGCTCGTCGGCGATAGAGCGAAAGGGCGACAGGTCCTGAAGGACACCCGTGGATGTTTCGGCGTGCACGAGTGCGATGAGTTTGGCTTGGCCGCCTTTGCGGAAGTCGTTGGGGTCGAGCGGTTTGCCCCACTCGACTTCGACGGTCTCGACTTCGGCACCGCAACGTCGGGCGACCTCGGCCATACGACCGCCGAACACGCCGTGGATGCCGATGATCGCGCGGTCGCCTGGTTCAAGAAGGTTGACCAAGCAGGTTTCCATGCCGGCTGATCCGGTGCCGCTCATCGGCATCGTAAGTGCGTTGGTGGTGCCGAAGAGTGTGCGCAGCATCTCGGCGATCTCGTTCATGATCTGCAGGAAGACCGGATCAAGATGCCCGATAGTGGGACGCGCCATCGCGGACAGAACGGAAGCAGGAACATGGGACGGACCAGGTCCCATGAGAACGCGTTCAGGAATGGAGAGCGGCGAGATCATTCGCACGCGAACTGCAGTGGACAGCTCTCCATCACGGCGACCGAACCTGGGCACTGGGCTTCAGCTGCTTGGCATGCTGCGAAGTTCTCTTCGTTCATACACGAGTCGGTGACGCTGTATCCCGCACAGGTGTCGCCGTTGTCGGAAGCGACAGGCTCGTCGCCATCCGCAGGAGCAACGCTGGGTTCGTCGCACGCGTACTGAACCGGGCAGCTTTCCAAGACCACGATGTTCTCTTCCGGGCACGTTTCAGCGACCGAGAGACACTCCGCGCGCGAGTCTGCGTCGTAGCACTCATCAAAGTCAGACGGGCACGGACCCTCTTGTTCACCGCCGGTGGAGGATGAAGTGGTGGCTTCGTCTGACGAGCCGCAAGCGAGGAGCGCGAGGACGCAGAGGGCGTGTTTCATGTGGGGGTTATAGGCGGTTTCTTGGGAACTAGGAATGCGTATTGATTAACTCGACCTTGATTGAAGATTTGCGTTGGTGGGCTCTTCGACTGCGATCGCAACTTTGACTGCTTTGACTGCGACCGCGACAGCGACGGCGACAGCGACGGAGAAAGCGAAGGCGAAGGCGACTGCGATGGCGATTGCGATGGCGATTGTGATCGCGACTGCGATTGCGAAGGCGATTGCGAAGGCGATGGCGATTGTGATCGCGACTGCGACTGCGATGGCGATTGCGATCGCGACTGCGACAGCGAAGGCCGATCGCGACAGCGACAGCGGCAGCGACAGCGATTGCGGTTGAAGGACGACGGCAGTCGACGTTGCAACTGCCGCCCAGCGGGGCGGCTCCGAATTCGCGGCGGCGACACTGCGGAGCAGTGGACGACGACGCGCATTGATCACACAAGCGGTGTTCGGTGATCCCGGCAGCGATCTGGAGCCGCGACGGAGTGCGTTGGAACCAACGACCCCCGAGGGAAGCGTAGGATGCGGGGGTTGACGACTCTCAGGCGCAGCGAAAGACGCAGCGCTTACAGAAGGCGGACGACGCAAACACAGCGACGGTGAGAGGAGGATGCCCCCCTTCCTGCGCTCGACCTCGGGGCCCCAATTCCCCGAACCCGAAACCGAAACCGAAACCGAAACCGAAACCGAAACCGAAACCGAAACTACTTCAGCAACCCTCGAAGATTAAAGTCGAGCACCGCCACCACTAATCGGTCGACGTCATCACCCAATCCGTCTTCGTCCATCACCAGCTGCTCCATGAACGACTTGATCGTTCCCAGCACACAGAGTGATGCGAGATGCGTATCCATGCTCTCGCGCAGAATCCCCATCTCTTGCCCGTTGTCCAGAGCCTGCCGGATGTACTCCAACAAGTTCGTGTAGAACGTGTTGAGTCGCGCATCGACGTCTTCGCCCAGACCCACGGCCTCACGCACCAAAATACGCGTCAGATCCCGGTTCTCGACCACCGTGGCCAACACGCGCCGCAATGTATGCGCGAGCTGAAGCTGCACGGGAGGTGCGCCTTCCTTGGTATCCACGCCGACGATACTCTCGCGCACCTCGCCGATCAGACCCTCGAGCAGCTCCAGAAAGATCGCGTTCTTCGACTCGAAGTACAGGTAGAACGTGCCGCGTGCGATGTTCGCCGCTTCGATGATGTCGCTGACGTGCGTGCGGTGAAATCCCTTCTCCGCAAACACGTGACGGGCGGCCTGTAGGATCGCCTTACGGCGATCACGACGCTTACGCGTCGCGCGCTCCGTACGACGATCCACGGAACTCATCCGCGCTTCCTCGGTGCTTGGCATGACTGCTTCTCCTCGAAATAGTCGTCGACACGACGGACGATCGCGTTGCGAACCTCGTCGATCTTGGCGGGTAGCTCGTCGTCGGAAACACCCGTGAAATCAACGGGTTTGTCGATGAACACGCGGACATCACCGAAAGGCCGCAACATCAGCGAACCCTTGCGCATCACGTCGTACATCCCGACCACAGCGGTGGGGGCAACCTTTGCGCCGACATCGCGCGCCACGCGAAACACACCCGACCGAAACGGTCCGACGCGACCGCTCAATGTCCGCGTGCCCTCAGGAAACGCCAGAATGCTTCGGCCTTCCTCAAGCTCCGTGCGGATGCCTTCGCGCACCGCATCGAAGCGCTTGTCGCGATTCGCCGGAACCGGGACCGTACCTCGACTACTCATGAACTGGCCGTACACGGGGTACTTGAAGTGCGTCTCCAGCTCGAGCCCCTGCTTGTAGTGCGGGGTGGCGGGATACATCGTGATGAAGTCGAAGTGGTTGATGTGGTTCTGGCAGAAAATGTACTGCTCGTCGTCACGCACATCGGGATGCACCCAGGCCTTCCACGACGAAAACGTGGACGCGACCAATCCACGCGAGAAGAACTGACTCAGTCGATGCACTGGGATCTTGTGCGCACCGAAGATGTAGTTCATCGGCGTCAGGACGTTGGTCCATCCCACCAACCACGACACTGCGGTTCCCCAACACAAGCCACTGAGTGCGCGGTCGACCAAACTCGGCCGCCACTCGCGCCAGTCGCCAATATGCGAGGCATGAGCGGGGTTGTTCGGATCGAGCTTTTTCTCGGTTCCAGCAGGCTTTGCGGCGGTACTCATGCCCAAACCTCCAAGGCGCTCGGCATCACTTCCAGCGACTCAAGCGTCAGCGGCAAAATCTCTCCGTCGAGCATCACCAAGTGCTCGCGTGGGCTTTGGAACGTCACCTTCTTGGCTCGACGCTCTTCCACGCGCGGATCTTCAACGTGCTTGCCTTTGTAGACAGCCAGTAGGTTCTTCACGAACGCACCACGGTTCATCGGCACAGCGCGGATGACATCGATCTCACCGTCGGTGGGATCTGCATGCGGAGCGATGTGAAACGAACCCCCGGTGAACTGGCTGTTCGAGAACACCAAGAACGGTGCCGGACGTGCGTCGATATCTCCGTCGTCGATGCGGATCGGATCGCTCGAGTTCTTCAGACGCGCGATGCAGACCATCGCGGCCATCAGGTAGCCGGCTTCGCCGAAGGGCTTGAAGCGTCGGTTGGTCAGATCACCGGCGTTCGTGACGAAACCGATCGTGAGCAAGTTGATGTAGTGCAACACTCCCGTGGAGTGCTTCACGCGAACCACGTCGATGCTTCGTGCACGACGTCGTGTAAGCGCATCCAATGCGTCACTCGTGTTCATCACATTGAAGTCGCGCAAGAACGAGTTGCCGGTACCCAAGGGCAAGATGCCGAGCCGAACGGGATCGTCATGTCCCGCCGGCCGCGGAAAGAGTCCGTTGACCACTTCGTACGTGGTTCCGTCCCCACCCACCGAAACGAGCTCGCGACATCCAGAATTGTAAGCATTTTTAGCTAGTTCCGAGGCGTGTCCGGCTCGCTCCGTGTAGTGTACGTCCGCTTCGATGCCGAGCGCACGAAGCCGACTCAGCGCACCTTGGGCCGCTTCACGACAACGTCCGCCACCCGCGGCGCCGTTCACAATCACGGTGGTCTTGTCGCTCATCCGAGCGCGATCCTCCGAATGGCGTCGACATTGGCCTTCTCACGAATCTGTTCGGCCAGGATGCCGCGTTTCACCTTCATCGATGCGGTGCGCGGAAACGCGTCGTCCCAATCGAGCACACCGGCCACACGCTTGAAGTCGGGCAACTTGTGGTTGCGCTGACGAAGGTCAGCGAGCACGTCGTCGGTGACCGAGCCGTCTTTGCCACGCACCACGGCAAAGAGCGATTCCTTGGTCAGCTCCTTGCCGCCACTCGCAGGCCACACGTAGCCGGACGCAAACACGACAAGCTCTTCGCAGTCGACACCTTCGAACGCGATCTCGATGTCTTCGGGGTAGATGTTCTTACCACCGGCCGTGACGATCATGTTCTTGCTGCGACCGACGAGGTGAAGGTGACCACTTGGATCGCGCCAACCGAGGTCACCGGTGCGCAGCCATCCGTCTTGAAGAACTTCGGCGGTCAGCTCTGGCTCGTCGAGGTAACCGGCGAACACTGTGCGGCTCTTGACCCACACTTCGCCGACACCTTTGTCGTCCGCATTGCGGATTTCGATCTCGACACCCTCGAGTGGACGACCGACCGAGTCCGAGCGGAAAGGCCTGAGATCATTGACGGTTAAGACCGTGCAGGCTTCGGTCAATCCGTAGCCAATCACGACGGGAAGCCCGACGTCGTAGAAGAACTGCGCACGATCGGGATCGACGAAAGCACCGCCGACAAAGAGCATCTTAAGGCGCGGACCGATGCCATTGAGCACCGGCTTCATCAAGCGACGGCTCACACCGCGTCGCGGCTTCTGCAACGTCAGCGCAGCATTGAGTCGCTTGGCGTGTTCGAACGCCACCTGAATGACGTCGTTCTTCTTGTCCAGGTTCTCTCGAATCGCCCGCTCGAACGCTTCGAGGATCAGCGGCACGACAGCCATGTGCGTGATCTTCTTTTTGGTCATCACCCAACGGATCAGATCCGGACGAAGGCTACGCTGGTGCACCACAGTAGCACCGCATGCAAAGGGACCCACGAATCCGACCATGAAGTCGATCGCGTGGTTGGTTGGCAGGATCGAGAAGTAGCGATCCCCAACCTTGAACGGAAAGAGTTGAATCAGAGTGCGGTACTGCTCCAGGTAGTTGTCATGCGTGAGCATGCAGCCCTTGGGCTGACCGCCGGTTCCGGAGCTGTACACCAGCGTCGCTTGGTCGCTGCGCTGTCGAGGCACGAACTCACCCGGCGTGTCGGGCATCGCATCCCAGGCTTCGAAGGTGCCTTCCGTCCCGTCGGGCATCTCGCTGACGATCTTCAAACACTCGAGCTCTTCGATGTTTTTCATGGTTCGCCAGGAGGCGAACTCGGTGATCAAAACCTTCGGTTTCGCGTGCTGCAGCAGGCTTTCCAGCTCGGGGCCGGTGAGCTTGTAGTCCAGCGGAACCAGCACAGCGCCGCGATAGAGAATCGCGTAGGCGGCGATCAGCCACTTGGACTGGTTGCTCATTACGATCGCCACGCGGTCGCCCGCACCCACGCCGGCATCCTGAAGCCGTCGAGCAAGTCGCTCGCCTTGGCGCTTTACATCCAGGTACGAGAGACACGCCTTCTCGTTCTTGCGGTCGTACTCGAGCAAAGCCGTTTCGGTCTTGTACGTGATGCACGCGTCGCGCAGCAGCTCGCCAACCGAGTTGTATCGTTCAGGCGGGATCATGACTTCACAACCGCGGTGCGATGACGTCGGCGAGCTTCTCGAACGTGTTGACGCCCTGCAGCTCGTAGTCCGGAATCTCGACGTCGAGTTCTTCTTCGAGGTCGGTCATCAGTTCCATCGCCTGGAACGAGTCGATACCCAGTCGCTCAAAGAAATCGTCGGCGCCTGAAAGGTCGTCGCCGCGCTCGAAGCGCTTGGCCGCCAGTTGAATCAGCTTCTTGATCAGTTCTTCGCGTTGCATGTCTGTTCTCAGGGCAGGTAAGGGCGAACGTCGTCGCTCTCGACAAACTTGGTGAGTGCGGCTTCCACAACCGGGGAGCCCATCATCTCGATGAAAAGATCCTTCTCGCGCTCGAGTTCTTCGCGCGGAAGAGGTTTGGTGAAACGCTTGGCAAGCGCGGTGGTCTGCGGGTCGAAACGCGATGCTTGTTCGGCCACTTTGCGGGCCACGTCCAGCCCGGAACCCCGTGCAACCACTTGGGAAACAAGCCCCACTTCGTGCGCACGTTTGGCGCTGACGCTACGTCCTGTGAGCAGAAGATCGCGGACCACCGCGTTGCCCAAGTCGCGCTTCAAGCGGGGGATGCCGCCAAAGCCAGGCACCAACCCAAGACGAAGTTCGGGGAACGCAAAGCGCGTGCTCTTCTCCGCGACGATCACGTCGCAGGTCAACGCGAGTTCAAAACCACCGCCGAACACGAAACCGTGTGTGGCAGCAATCGTGGTGATCGGTGCGGTGTCGATGGCATCGAAGGCCGCGTGAATCCGGTCGATGAACCCGCGGACCTCGGTCGCGATCGCCAGCTTGTTGCGAAGCCCACGTCCACCGTCGTCGTACTTGGCGATCAGGTTGGCGTGCAGCTCGCGTAAGTCAGCACCAGCACTAAACCCGCGCTTGACGTTGGAGTGCACGATCATCGCGCGTGCACCGCCGGCGCCTCCGGTCAGAAACGCGGCAAGCTTTTCGATCTCGCCTAGCGCGGTGGTTCCGATCTCATTGCATGGCTCGTGATGAAGCGTGACCTCGAGGTGCTCCGACACCGAGTTGGGCACGACTTTCCACGAAAGCCAGGCGCCCTCGAACTCGCGCGGACCTCCACCTTTGCGCGGACGCGGCAAACCCTTGGCCACCGAGCGGGCGATCAAACGCGCCTGCCAGGTGCCAAAGCGGGTGCTCATCGGAACACCGTTGCCGTTTCCGTTGGTGGTCATGCTCGTGCTTCCAACTGCGGAACGGCCTTGGGGCCTCGGGCACGAACACGCTGCACCAACTCGGCCACAGCAGGCGGCAAGGTCGGCAGGTGATCCCAGGGGTCGCCGTGTTCACCGAGCTCCGGTCGGAACGGGAACTCCGGGTGATGCTTGCGCACGTGGTCGACCAGAATCTGGCCCATCTCACCCATGCGTTCGAGGTTGGCGTACACACAACCATCGATGCCTTCGCGAATCGAATCCGCGTTGGCGATCATGTGGCGGATCATCGTGCAGGTCTTCTCGTAGAGATCCGGATCGTCCACCTCGAGCGCAAGCTCGGGTGTGCCGCGGTCCTTCATCAGGTTGCGAATGCGTTCGTCCATGGTGACGCCACCGGACACAACACCGCCGGCCATGGTCATGACACACGCGTGGTAGCGGCTGCTGATCATGTACGTGGACTGACGCATCGCGCTGACCATCTGGTACATGTCGTACTCATCGCTGACGATGATCGGGAAGCCCTTGGAGCCGTCCGGTCGTGTGGGCGCGAACGCTCCCAAGCGACGTACCAACTTGCGGTCGATCGACTCACAGGCTTCGCGGTCGAGCTGTTCGCTGCCGAACATGACCGGGAAGAAGCGCTCGCCCTCGGACAACACCTTCACGACGGCTGTTGCGATCGAACCCAAGTAGCGGTGCTGTGCTTCGACCACGTCGAAGCCGGTTTTGTGGAAGTAGACGCTGCCGTAGTGGCTGTCCTTGTAGACACCGGTTGCGGCGTTGATCGCGGCGCGACGCACATGCGGTTTGACCGGCCACCAGAAGGGATTGATCGGACACAGCGCGAGAATCGGCATTTTGCCGTCCCAGCCCTGGTCCATGAGGATCTTGCGACCCACCTCGGGCGGTGCAGGATCGAAGGTCCACGCGGTGTCGGTTCCACTGCGCGAAGCGACGCCGAGGTCGCCCAGGATCTTCTTGCTGTTCTCGTTGCGCGCGATGATCAGCGCGTCCTGGCAGTACTTCTTCACCAGGCGAGCCAGCGACTTGTCCATCTTGCCGGCTTCGCCGCCGTAGCCCACAGCCAGCTTACCTTCGGCAGCAGCCAAACCGATCGCGCCGACCATCATGGTGCTCAGCGCGTTGGCGAACTTGCTCTTGAACATCGATCCCTCGCACGCGATGACGGCGTGCTGATCGTGAATCGTGTCGAAGAGGAACTTCGGGAAGAGCTTGGGCAGTTCCAGCTGACGAACGGTGCGGAAGTAGCCCTTGGTCAGCTCGGGATCGAGCGTGAAGATGCTTAGCGCCACATGCTCATCGCCAAAGAGATGGCGGAACTGACGAATCATCTCTTCGACGCGAACGTCAGCACCGGTGTTGCGCGTACCGCTATATCCAGCGAGGAGTAGCCGAAGCGGTTCACCCTGAGCCCACTGTGCTCCAGGGTCGATGGCGTAACGGCTTGCGGCGGCCTCGATGAACCCGCTCATGGCGATCATCAGGGCGCGGTCGGCGTCGGCGTACTCGCTGATGCGGTCGAACGAAACACGGCCGATGTCTTTGAACAGACCGACGAGTGTTTCTTTGTCGCGCTTTTCGACGGAGGCACGCAGGTCGTCGAGCAACCCGCGCACATCAAGACTGGCCGGTGCCGACGGCGTGATCGCGGTGGTTTCCTCTTTGGGAGCAGGCTCTTCAGCCTCGACCTTTGGACGCCAGATCTTAACCTTCCGCTCTTTCTTCTTCTCACTCACGGGTTCGCTCCGGTCGGGACGGCCACGCGCGTCGGTCGCGCCGGCAAAGGCTGGTAGGGGAAGCGGTACTTCTGCGCGCGACACCACTCGGCGTAAGGCGCGCCGTACTCGAGAAAGCTCGTCGGCTGCAGTCCGGTGTCTTCGACGGCACGTGCGTTATCGAACACGGTGTCGAAGGTGATGTAGGGCAGGAACACTTTGAACAGCGATCCGATGTAGGTCGCCGTGTTGCGCTGCGGCAGGCTGGCGATCTGATCGAACGCAAACTGCGTGGCGCCCAAGAGCTGCGGAATCATCACCGGCGCGCGACGACCCACCTTGGCCATCTCCTTGGCGATCTCGCGAGCCTGCGGCGACGCCACGCCACCGGAGAGGTGATAGCAGTCGTACTTGGCGGGACGACGATGCAGTTCAAACATCGCGCGACCGACCCAGTCAGCGTTGACGATGTCGATGCGTGCTTCGGGACGAACCGGGAACACCGGCATCGAGAACACGGTGTTGAACGCCTGCACCATTTCAAACTGGGTGCTGCGCGGATGACGCGAGTCACCGAGAACAGTGCTGGGTCGAAAGATGGTGCGCTCCACGTCGGGCAGAAGCTCAGCAACCATGTGCTCGCAAAACTTCTTTGTGCGCGCGTAAGGGTCGTAGTCCGAGCGATCCCACTCGAGTGCTTGGTCTTCGGTCAGCGTTTCGGCATTGCGCTTTCCAGCAATCGCCGTGGTCGACACAAAGCTAAAGCGACGCAGTCCGTGATGGTCGTGTGCGGCCCGAGCGAGCTTGCACATGGACAACGTGCCCTTGAGGTTGTGGTTCAGACACGCCTTTTCGCTCTTGCGGTTGAGCGAGGCAGCGATGTGCAGAATCGATTCGCTCTGCTGAACCAACCGATCGTAGGTCGCGTCTTCGATGCCAAGCTTGGGTTGCTGCAAGTCACCCGCGACGATCTGAACGCGATCGATGGTCTGCCAAAACGTGTCGGCGTCCATGTGGAGCTGCAGCGCCTTCCACAGCTTCTCGAGACCCTCGTCGCGGTTCTTCGCACGCGTAAGCACAGCGACGGTCTTGTCGGTGTCGCGCAGGTAAGCGTCGAGCACGTACGACCCGAGGTAACCGGTCGCTCCGGTGATGAACACTACATCGGACATGTCGACTCCCTACGCGACCGTTGCGCGGATCTCTTTGCGCTCTTCGCGAAGCGCACCCTTGGTGCGAACACCGTCGGACGCGGGCGGCAACGCCTCGTCGTCGGGAACGGTCTCGCCCTTGAGCAGCGGAATCGACCACTTCTCAAGACCGGGGACTTGGACCTTCGACCAGTAATAGCGCCAGTCGATCGTTTCGACGTCGAAGCCGAAGAGTGCGCGGTCTTCGTCGCTCAAACGTGCACTGGCTCGCTTGAGGTTTTCGGTGACGAAGAGATAGCTGTAGTCGTAGATGAAGGGCCGGTACTGGCGCAGCATCTTGTCGACCATGCCGAGCATCTTTTCCGTTCCGCGAAGCGTCTTGCGGAACGACTCGATGTTCTTGCCGAGTTTGTCTCCGCCGAGACGCTCGTAGAGCGAAGGCGGCAGTTTGCGCTCGAGCTTCAAGTTGCGAAGCGTGTTCCGCAGTGCAGCGCTGGCTTGCCGCATCCGCGCGTAGCCGAAGATCTGCTCACGCTCGACGGCGTTGTCCATGCAGTAGCTATCGATCTTGGTGAAAAAGCTGCCGTCGGTGCGACGGAGCGCCAACGTGGTCAGGTCCATCGCGCGATGCATCATCAGTGGGTTCAGATACCCCGAACCGCACTGGTAGACGTCTTCCGCGTCGTCGCGAAGCGCATCGCCCACCACGAGCACCATCGAGCGCGCGACAGTGTCGACGGGAACCACATCGAAGTAGATGTCGTTCTTGGCCGGCAAACGGCGGAAGGGCGTGCTGAGCAACCACACCAGCGGACCCGAGGTGTTGATGCCTTCGTTCCAACCGGCAAAGGGGTAGCTGCGTGCGCATTCGACGATGGCGGGACGGAACGTGGTGGTCTTCACGTCCGTGCGCTCTTCGATCAAGTGCTCGCTGAGGCTCTTCGTGTACGTGTAGACGTTCTGGAAGCCGAGTTCCGCGGCGCGTGCACGCGCGATCGCCAGACGCTCTTTCTTGGTCTCGCCGGCGCGGATCAACGTCTCCATTGCCAGCACTTCAGCGCGCGGATTGATCTCGGTGCCGTTGGGGCTGATGCCAGCCGTGATCGACTCTTCAACTCGACCGTCGGCAACACCCGCCACGTAGGTGGTCGATACGTGGATGTAGCGCTTGCCGCGACTCAGGGCGGCGAGGTCGGCCATGTTCCACGCGCCGTGAATGTTGGCGTCGATGGCGTCTTGGGGATCCGGTTCGAAGTCGGTGAGTCCCGCGAAGTGCACAACGGCGTCGATGTCGCGCATGACTTCGGCAGCACGCTTCTCATCCATGCCCGCAAAGGGCTCGGTAAGACGACCGTCAAGCAACTCGATCTTGTCGGCGATCAAGGTGCGGAGTTCTTGGCCAAGTCGTTCGCGAAGCGGGCGAAACACCGGGCTGCGCTCAAAGATGCGGACGAAGCGCTCTTCGGCGCTCTGATCCTTTTTGCCGCGGAGAACGACCACGATTTTGCCGACCTCGGGCAGGTAGTCGAGCACCATCCCCAGCCAGACCTTGCCGAGGAAACCGGAGGTTCCGGTGACCAAGAGGTTCTTGCCTGCGAAGGTTTCCGCCAGCGTGCGGCGATCGCGAATACCGGTGATCTTGTGCTTCTGGGTGGTCATCAGTTCTTCTCCACGACGGGCCAGTCGTGGTCCTTGGCGAGACGACGAAGTTGACGGTCGGGATTCACTGCGCAGGGCTGACCGATTGCGCTGAGGAGCAAGCTGTCGGCTGCGCTCGCGCCGTACGCCCACGAGCTCATCAAATCGATCTCGTGTTCGGTGGCAAAGCCGCGGGCCCACTGCCCGGTGACGTTGCCGCCGATGATCGGCTCTTCGAGTGCACCGGTGGCGCGACCCTTTCGCATCTCCAGTCGGTTGCAGATCAAATCGTCTGCACCGAGCTCCTCTGCGAAGGGAGCGATCACGTGGTCGATGTTGTCGCTGATCAGAACGATGCGTCGACCATCCTTCTTCGCTTGCTTCAACAAGCGCGTTCCGATCTCCAACGCGTCGTTCTTGAGAAACTTCTCGAAGTACTCTTCACCGAGCAACGCGATCCGGTCTTCGCTCATTCCGCGCAGACCCATCCACGTCATGCGTGCAGCGGTCGAGCCGGTTTGCAGCTCGCCAAGAATCGCAAACGGCGCAGCCAACGCGATGTTGCCGAGGCGCGCGACGCGCTCTCCCATCTTTTGAGCGTTGCTCGCCAACCAAGCCGACGCGCCAATCGCGGTGCGCTCGGTCAGTGTCCCTTCCACACGGAAGAAAGCAGCGGTCTTCATCGATTCGTCCCTCACAGAAATCGCCCGGAATTCGGGTATTTAGCGACCGCGCGGTCACTAGACTGACGTGTCAGTTTCCGCGCGAACCGGGCGGTTCTAGCTCAACTAGACTGACGTGTCAGTGTATTTGGCCAAGAAAAGTAAAAGAAATGTCATCGGATCTGTAAAAGTCCAATGATTGGTAGAACTTGTGACCGGTGCGTCGCGAATTTTGAGGCTGAATTTGCCTAGTTTTGGTGCGCGACTTGGATCCGGTTTCGATACGGTGCTGTCACCAGGCCGAGACAGAGACCCACTGCGATTCCCTTGAGTGCTTCGATCGCGAACACGTAGGCCGTGAATGGCCCCCACGGAACCATTTCGCTGAGTAGTGCGCTTGCGACGAGTCCGGTCGACCAACCCGCAACGTTGGCGATCAACCAATGGTGTGATGCATTCGCGACGCGTGTTTGTGCAAGTCCAACGGCAGCTCCAACCAGGAGTCCAAACAAGAGTGCGACACCCAGGATGAGCAGTGGGGATGTGACGCGTGGTTCAAGTGTCGACGCGAGCGCGCCCACCAACCAAGCCGCGCCGATCGCGAGACTCGTAGCGAGGATCCACTTTCGACCGCGACCGAGTGCCCACGCTTGAAACGCGCCGAGGACGGCGCCTTCAAGGAGACCGATGATCGGCATCAAGATGACGAGTCCGGATCCATCGTCGCTCAGACGCGAAACGAATGCGCCGAGGAGAGCGGCGAGCGAAAGACCGAGTGCTTCGCCGAGGACGCAGGCGCTGACCCACTTAGTCATTTTGCTCGTGCACGACTCGTTTCACTCTTACCGGTGTGCATCCGTGCTGTGTTGTGGCGTTGTTCGAGCAAAATGACTAGGCGAGTGGGAGCCGCCGACCGTTTCCATCACCTTACCTCTAGTCATTTTGGTCGAACAACGCTGGCGATGGAACACGGATGGACTCCAGAACTGTGAGTCCATCCACTAGCTGCAAAATGACTACTGGATACGATGCGCTCCACGCGGCGGGCTAAACGCGAAGCGTGACGACGACATATCCCGGTTGAAGCGCATTCGACGCATCTCGAACTTGTTCCGGTTGCCCTCGTGGTCGTCGATTCGGATGCGGTGCACCACACCCGGACGACGGGCATCACCATCGACGTAAAGAAGGATGCGTCGGATTCGCGGATCCGAGTTACGCGGACGAAGCTCCAACACAGGACCACTCCACCGATATCGGTTTGAGTCCAAGAGGCTCACACGGTAGTCGTCGAGAATCCGTCCGTGCCCGGTCAGGAAACCAAACGCGCGCGGAAGTGAGCTGTCGCCGACCGGCGCCTTTACGTATTGCCCAGCTTCACCTTCGTCACCTGGGTCGTACGCAGTGAAGTGGCTTCCGTCGCTCACGATGACCTTGCCGTTGGGCTGCGCGTAGTCGAAGCGCATGCGACCAGGCTTGTCGAAGTAGAACCGACCGTTTGAACGCTGATAGCGTTGGTAGAGGCGGTGGTAGTACGTCTGCGTGAAGCGGGCCGAGAACGTATCGGTTTGGTCGTAGAACGCCTGAACTTCCGAAGCGACTCGATGAGCACTGGTGGCTGCACTCGGAGCGGCGAGTTCGTCACCGCCTTCTTGAGCAAAGGCGACCGCGCTGAGAAGGAGAAGGGGCAAGGTCCGTTTCATGATATTTGGACCGGCCCAACCCGACTCTGATTCACAGCTTTTTGTCGCAGAAAATTCAGCAATTACAATGTCTTAGGCTCTGCTTAAGACTTTTCTTGAGAAGCAGTCATCAACGCCAAAAGCGCTGTCGGCGCTTCCACGTGCAGCCAGTGGCCAGCGTTGACGTGGTCGACATGGAAGCCGTTTCGGGTGATCGACGCGGCCCGAGCTCGGTCATCGGTATCGAACACCTCTGAGCGTTCTGCGATCACCAAGTGCGTCTCGGTTTCCAGCGATTCGAGTGCAGGCCAGAGATCCAGAGCGAAGTAGTCGTCGAGCATTCCGTCGATCGCGTCGACATCGACCACTTTCTCAAAGCCCGAGTCGCCGCGCTTCAAGCTCATGGCCAACCAACGACCGATCGGTTCGACGAGCCCTTGGGCCACGAGCGCTTGGACGAACGCGTCGCGTGTCTCGAAGTTCCGGTCCACGGCGCGCAACGCGTCCATCACCTTCGAAATTGCTTCAGATCCACGACGATCCGGTCGTGGACCCGGCATCGAATCCAAGATCCACAACGATTCGAGCGGTGTATGTCGCGCCACTTCAATGGCGATTTTCCCGCCAAACGAGTGCCCCGAGATTCCGTGAATCGAACCGAGCGCAAGAACATCTTGGGCAGCTCGTTCGACCGTATGCGGCGGAGACAGGTCCAACGAGTCTCCGTGAAGCCGAAGATCCACCAAAAGCGCGCTGTACTCAGGCCGCGCGTCGACGAACTTTCGAGCGATCGTGCGCCAGTTGGAGCCTCGGCCAAACACGCCGTGCAAAAACACGAACGTCTTGTCGCCGTCGCCGAGCCGGGTCGTCGCGAGCATCCGCGACGTTATCGCGAGGGCCGCCGCGCGCCAGGGTGGAATCGAGCAAAGGAGGGGAGGGGACTGCTCGGATTAACCGCCGGGGTTGTGATCGACGGGGATGACCCCAGCAACGCGGAGACCACACGCTACATCATCAGTACGAGCAGACCCCCTCAGCGTTACATGCGGGTTTTTATCCCCAAGATGGTGTACGATTTCCAGTAACGCTGGAGGGTTCCAATGGTGCGTTGGTGTTTGGCGGCTGTCTTGCTGTGGGTTGCAGCAGCCTCCCCGGTCTCTGCGCAGACGCAGATCAAACCGTATTTCATGGTCATCTTCGATGACTCCGGATCGATGGGTTCGTCGACCGGCAGTGGCAACAACAGCTGTGGTCAGCCGCGTACGCGACTCAACGATGCCAAGTGTGCGTTGCAGCAAGTCGTCAATGGCTTTGGTGATGTCACGTTCGGCCTGACTTCATTCAAGGAGTACGGCACGGGAACCACCATCCACGCACCGATTGCGGAGGACAACCAACCTTCGATTCTTCAATGGGTTGATTTCGTCGGCTCGACGGAGCTGACGGCAGGCGGTGTCACACCGATCCGGAACGCGTTGGATAACGTGCGCGCGTACTACCAAAGTGCGACGGGACCAGTTCAGGGAGATCCTGCACGTGGATGTCGTCCGTACCGCGTCATTCTCTTGCACGATGGCGAACCCTGTTGCGACACCGCGAACAACCTGACCAACACTCTCGCTGCGACGACTCGGTTGCGAAACACGCCCATCGCGGGAGGACCCAACGAAGACATCATGACCCACGTGATCGTCTTCGGAAGCAATGCGGGTCTGATCGGTCAAGCGAACCAGATTGCTGCTGCGGGTGGAACCACCGCAGCGCTTCCTGCAACCAGTGAAGAAGGTGTCGCGCTCGCGTTCTCGCAAATCATTGCGGACACCTTGTTGAGCGAAGTGTGCGATGGAGACGACGACGACTGCGACGGTCTGATCGACGAGGGCTTCCAGAAATACTGTGATTTGGACGGCACGTTTGGCGCTCCCACCGCGAGTCTCGACTACTGCACAAACCCCGGTGACGACTGCGATATGTCGGACGACAACTGCTTTGATGGCACCGCCGATGAGCCGTTGAACGCCTGTGGTTTGTGCGGAACGCCTCCCGCCGAGGTCTGCGATGGTCTCGACAACAACTGCAATGGCGTCATCGACGAAGGTGACGTGTGTATGGGCTGCGTCCCAACGGGCGCAGAAACCTGCGACAACATGGACAACGACTGCGACGGCAGTACGGACGAGGGCCTAACACGAAGTTGCGGATCGGATATCGGCGAGTGCATGGCCGGTACCGAAACGTGCATGGCCGGAACATGGGTGGGCTGTACTGCCACCACGGGTGGTCCGGAAGTCTGTGACGGACTCGACAACGACTGTGATGGCCGCGTGGATGGACAGAGTCGGTCTTGCGGATCCGATGAAGGTGTCTGTCGTGCTGGTGTTCAAGTGTGTACGTCGGGATCGTTCGGCGCGTGCATCGGTGAAATCGGACCGGGCATCGAACGTTGCGATGGCGATGACAACGACTGCGACGGCAGAGTCGACGAAACTGATCCGGATGTAGGTACGACGTGCGGTTCCGATACCGGCGAGTGCTCGACCGGCATGATCCAGTGTGTCGGTGGCGCGTTGATGTGTGTCGGCGATGTCGGACCCACGGAAGAGATCTGCGACGGGCTCGACAACGACTGTGACGGCCTTGCCGACGACGGTCTGGGCGTGGGTGCTCCCTGCGGCTCGGCGGAAGGCTTGTGCAGCCCGGGAATCACGATTTGTCGCGATGGAATGACTGTTTGCGACGGTGAAATCGGCCCCGTGGAAGAGGTCTGCAACGCATTTGATGACGACTGCGACGGCACGATCGACGAGGGCTTGCCGCTCGGCATGGCCTGCGGGTCTGACGAAGGCCTTTGCATGGAAGGTGTGTCGCAGTGCATCGACGGACGCGAAGTCTGTGTGGGTGAGGTGCCTCCCGGCATCGAAGGTTGCGACTGCGAGGACAACGACTGCGACGGATCGGTCGACGAAGAAGCTGACGGCGCGTTGTGTCCGGAAGGTAGCTCCTGCGTTGACTGCCAGTGCGCGCTGCCGTGTGAGCGAAGCGAGTTTGGATTTGTGTGTCCGACCGGCCGCACGCCGCTCGAGGTTGGCGAGGAGTGCTTCTGCGTCGCCGAGGCCTGCACACCCGAAACGTGTTCGCCGCAAACGATCGAACGCGATGGCGAAGTGCTGTGTAGTCCGGACGACGACACGCCTTCGTGCACGTGCAAGAACAACGCGTGTACCTTCCCGTGCGACGGGACGGTGTGTGCCGACGGAACGGTTTGCGAGCCGAACACCGGCACCTGTGTCGAGGACAGCTGTCGCGCACTGGGTTGTGAGACCGGTGAGGTCTGCAACGTCGAAACCGGCGAGTGCGAGACCGATCCGTGCGCCAGCGTGGAGTGCGACGAGACCGAAGCGTGTATCGACGGCGAGTGCGTCGCGAGTTGCGCGGGCGTCGAATGTCCGGACGGCGAGCGCTGTGCGCGCGGTGTCTGCGTGGACGACGCATGTGGCGGAGTCAGCTGTCCTGCAGGCGAAGCGTGCGATCCCACCGACGGAAGCTGCGTCGAGGACATGTGTCGCGGTGTGCTTTGCCCGGCGATGACCATCTGCGATCCGCTGACGGGTGATTGCGAAGCGGATCCTTGTGTCGGACTGAACTGTCCCGGCGAGCAGGTGTGTGAAGCTGGCGAGTGTGTCGAGATGAGCATGCCGGATGCCGGCGTCGATGGAGGGGGTCTGGATGCTGGACCGGGAGGCGACGATCGAACGCGCCTTCTCGGCGCCGGCGGTGGCGGATGCGCGTGTGCCGTTCCAGGTACGCCGGCATCACAAGCACCCACGCCGTGGGCGCTCGGTTTGGTGATGTTCGTCCTGGTGGGCTGGCGTCGCCGTCGCAAGAACGGAAAGGCCTCTTCGGTCGCGACGTCCTCGGGAAAAGTCCGAGGCCGCATCGCGGCCCTTCTCGGACTCGGCGCTCTCTTCCTTTTAGGCGGATGTGACGTCGAACCCTTCTGCATCGATTGCGAAGATGCAGGTCCTCCCCCGGTCGACGCTCAAGTCGACGGAACGCGACCCGATACCGGAACCCCGGATGCCGATCTCGATGCAGGCTTTGACGCCAACATCGACGCGGGTTGCGTTCCCGGAGCCCCCGAGCTCTGCAACGAGCGCGACGACGACTGCGATGAGCTGATCGACGAGGGCATCGACACCACGACGGACACCGAGAACTGCGGTGGTTGCGGAATGGCGTGTACACCGCCCGCCGCGTTCCCTTCGTGCATCGACAGCGTGTGCGGCATCGATCGCTGCGATGTCGGGTTCTTCGACATCGACGGAGATCCTGAAAATGGCTGTGAATACCGGTGTATTCCGACAGGAGCCGACGACTCGATCTGCGACTTCCGCGACAACGATTGCGACGGCAACGTCGACGAGGACTTCGACTTCGACACGGACATCGAGAACTGCGGAAGCTGCGGTCGCACGTGTCGCTTCCTCAATGCCGCAGCAACCTGCTCGGCCGGCGAGTGCCGCTTGGGTGCCTGCGAGGACGGCTTCTACGACATCGACGGAATCGAGGCGACGGGCTGCGAATACGCCTGTGACATTGCCGACCCCGCGGTCGAGGTGTGCAACCGACGTGACGACGATTGCGACGGTACGGTCGATGAGGGCGACCCCGGTGGTGGAGCGGCTTGTGGCTCCAGCGTTGGTGCTTGCATGACCGGCGTGGAGCAGTGTGTGGCTGGTGTGGTCGAGTGCGTTGGCTCTGTCGGCCCAAGCACCGAGGTCTGCAACATGACCGACGACGACTGCGACAGCATGACCGACGAGGGCTTCCTCTCGGGCGACATCAACAACTGCGGTATGTGCGGAAACGTGTGTTCGTTCGCGAACGGGTTTGCCGAGTGTCAGTCCAGCTCGTGCGTACTCGTGGCTTGCGAGGACGGGTTCTGGGATGCCAACGGCGATCCTTCCGACGGCTGCGAGTACCGCTGTGACTTCTCGGGCGCCGAAGCGTGCAACGGCGCGGATGACGACTGCGACGCCGTGACCGACGAGGACCTCACCCCGCCCAGCAACTTCTGCAATCCCAATGGTGTTTGCGCAGGCGCGGCGGTGATCTGCAATCCCGCAGTGGGCTGGGAATGCGACCTTCCGTCAACCTACGAATCGGTCGAAACCCTTTGCGATGGACTGGATAACGACTGCGACGGACAAGCCGACGAGCCCTTCCTTGCGATGGGGTTGGGGACGAGCTGTTCCAACGGAACCGGTGCGTGCCTCCGTTCAGGAACGATCGTGTGCACGGTCGATCGGATGGGCGTGGCGTGTAACGCGCCTGCGGCTGGAACGCCGGGTACCGAGATCTGCGATGGTCTGGACAATGACTGTGACGGGTTGATGGACGAGCCGCGAGGCGCTCCAGGTTCCAACCCCTCCTACGTCGTCGAGCCGATGATCGAGGTCACCCAAGGTGGCGCCGATTTCTGGATGTACGTGTACGAGGCATCACGCGTGGACGCTACGATGACCTCCGCAGGTGCGTCGAGTGCGCGCTCGTGCTCGCGTGCGGACGTTCTGCCTTGGACCCAGGTCACCTATCCCGAAGCACGAGATGCGTGCATCGCGGCCGGGATGCGCTTGTGCACCGAGTCGGAATGGGAGCGCGCATGTGAGTCGAGTACCGGGTCGTGTACGTGGTCAGAAGCTACGTCCTGTGGGAGCTACGGTCCCAACACGTGCAACGGTAATGAGTACGACCCGATTGCCGGGGCGCCCGACGACGACGTTGTCCTGGCGACCGAAAGTCTTTCGAGTTGCTACGTCACGCATGGTGGCGCGTCGAACCGCATCTACGACCTGAGCGGCAACGTGAAGGAGTGGACGGTTGCGCGTAGTGCCGGCGTCAACCCCTTGCGCGGCGGCAGCATGAACAACCCGCGCGATGGATTGCGTTGCGACTACGACTTCACCGTGGCGGACGATGTGTTCCAGTTCACGAACGTAGGGTTCCGCTGTTGCAGTGATACGGCGCCTTAGGCGGCGATCCCGAACAGATCGGTGCTTAGCGCCGCGCGGACCGGATGCTTGTTTCGTCTTTCGGGCACAGGCTTCTCCGTCTATTGGTTCCGTCTTTCGGGCACGAGCACGGGCACAGGCATGGGCACGGGGTTATCCCCCAACTGCTTGCGCAGTTGGGGTATAACGGCGCCATGTCCAAGGACACCCTCACGGTCACTGACAACCGCACTGGCAAGACGTACGAGCTGGAAATCACCAACGGGACGGTCCGCGCGATGGACCTGCGAGGCATCAAAGTCGACGACGCTGACTTTGGGCTGATGTCCTACGACCCGGCGTTCAAGAACACAGCCTCCACACGCAGCAAAATCACGTTCATCGACGGTGGCCAGGGCGTGCTCCGGTACCGGGGCTATCCCATCGAGGAGTTGGCCGAGAAGTCGACGTTCCTCGAGGTGGCGTACCTGCTCTACAACGGTGAGCTTCCGACCCAGAGCCAGCTCGACGAGTACCGCCACTCGATCACGCACCACACGATGGTGCACGAGAACATTCGCGAGTTTATCGACGCGTTCCGCTACGACGCCCACCCGATGGGCATTCTGATCTCGACCGTGGGCGCGTTGTCCACGTTCTATCCGGACGCCAAGGATCTGGACTCACAGTCGAACCGCAAGCTGCAGATGCAGCGGCTCATCGCCAAGATGCCCACGCTTGCGGCCTACGCCTACCGTCATCGTCGCGGGCTGCGCTACGTCTATCCCGACAACGACCTGAGCTACTCGGGGAACTTCCTCAACATGCTCTTCAAGATGACCGAGGTGAAGTACACGCCGAACCCGGTCATCGAGAAGGCGCTCGACGTGCTCTTCATCCTGCACGCCGACCACGAGCAGAACTGTTCGACCACGACCATGCGTGGCGTTGGCTCGTCGCACTCCGATCCCTTCAGCGCGCTCGCTTCGGCCTGCGCTGCGCTCTACGGCCCGCTGCACGGTGGTGCGAACGAAGCGGTCGTCCGCATGCTCAACGAGATCGGGACGGTGAAGAACATCCCGTCGTACATCGAGAAAGCCAAGGGCGGCGAGGTTCGCCTGATGGGCTTTGGTCACCGCGTGTACAAGAACTACGACCCGCGCGCGAAGGTCATCAAGTCGATGGCGCACCAGGTGTTCGAGGAGGTGGGCAAGAACCCGCTCATCGATATCGCCATGGAGCTCGAGAAGATTGCGCTCGAGGATGAGTACTTCCAGAAGCGCAAGCTCTACCCGAACGTCGACTTCTACTCCGGGCTCATTTACCAGAGCATGGGTCTGCCCATGGACCTCTTCCCGGTTCTTTTTGCCATCGGTCGTACGCCCGGTTGGCTGAGTCAGTGGGAAGAGATGCTCTCCGACGAAGAGCAGAAGATTGCGCGTCCGCGGCAGGTGTACGTCGGCGAAGGCAAGCGCGCCTACGTTCCGATCGGCGAGCGCAAGTAGTTACATCCAATCGGAGTGCAGGCGCGGCGGCATGTGTCCGCCAAACCAGCAGCGCGCACGAACATCCATCGTTTCAGCATCCAACACGACGAGGCTGCTGCGATGGCTCTCGGCGTCGTAGACGTGCGTGAGCAACCACCGTCCCGCGGCCGCGTCCACGGCAAAGGGCTCGCCCACCATCGTCTTTGAACCGAAGTCGACGGTCGTTGCGACTCCGGTTTCGACGTCCACTTTCGCGATGCGGTCGAGCGGACCTTCGCGCACCTGGCTGTGGTCGCGATGCGCGGCCAGATACGCGTAGCGATGCTCCCGTCCCGCATGAGTCCGCGCGATGGTGGGAAACTCGCAGGGATGGTCCCAGATGGGCTCCACGGCGAAACGTTCGGACTTCGGGGTGAGCACGACGCGATCCAAGGACGAGTGCGCTTCGGGAAGCGGACGACCCTGTGAAAACGCTTGGATCCACGCGTTGGTGCGAAAATCGGGATACCGGACAACGTCGATGACAATGTCGTCGCCGCGTTCAAACGCGTTGGCGAAGTGCCACTGATAAAACGGTTCGGCCTTGTAGCGCACCATCGCACTTGGCTCGTCGATCGGAATCACCACGATCTCCGTTCCGAGATCCGGGTCCCACTGCAGGTAGTCGGTCAGCCCAGCGATTCCAAACAGCGCCTTCACCACTCGAATGCGAACAGGCGGGATCAGAAACACAACGTGCTTCTCGGTGACGATGAAGTCGTGAACCATGCGCACCGGCCACAACGGTACCGAGGTGAGTTTGCGCGTGGTGCCCAGACGCGTTTCGAAGACATCGAGTACCGGACCACGTCCAACGCGAAGCCCAAAACCGTAGGTCGCATCACGGGCCGCGACGTAATGCGGGTGCGCCGAAAACGCTCCTTTCAGCACACCATCGAACGAACAGGGACCTAACGTGTCGAGCGTCTCCGGATCGACTTCGATGGGTCGACCGCCTTCCCAGAGTGCAAACACACGTCCGTCTTCGACGAGAATCGCAGTGTTGCCTGTGTTCTTTCCGCGTCGCATCGGCGAACGAAGCAACATCCGGAGCGCTCCACGGCGGTGATACCCGCCAAAGAGCATCTTGCCCGCACGACGTTCTTCCTGAAGTGCAGGCGTGTCGATCAGCCTCGCAGCGCTTTGCGCGCGTCCATCCTCAAATCGAACGGCGCTGACGGCTCCATCGCCATCGAACCAATGCTCGTACCGATCGCCGAGTAGTTCAAAGAGTGCGGGTCCGGTCGTGTAAAGCGTGCCGCGAAGGTCGGCGGGAATCTCGCCGTCGACCTGCATGTCGCGCCACGAATGCGAGTCGGTGAAGTTCTCAAACGCGCGTTGAAACACGCGACTCATCAGAACACGACGGTGATGTGCCAGAAACGCGCAAGCGGGTGCGGTGTGGCCTCGGCTTCCATCGAGTCCAAGCGGTAACCCAAGTAACGTCGATAGCTGCGCACTACGGCACCGCGCGCCGCGTTCGTATCTGGCATCTCGACCACCAACTTGCTGCCGTAGCGGTACACAGTCTTTGCACCCGACGTGTAGAGCTCTTCGACGAAGCGTTGCACTTGCGGTTCGGGCGTCGCACTAATCGCCGCACGCGCTTCGACGATCACTCCGTCGTCGATCAGATCTTGCGTGTCGTTATCGCGCTCTTCTTGCTCCATTTCCGCAAGGCGTTGGGGCGAAGGTGTGAGTGCGTAGTTGAGCCCGACCACGCTCGCGAGCGAAAGAATGACGATTGCCGCCCCGACCGATGCGTTAAGGCTGCCTTTCGTGCCGTCTCGCAGCACGTTGACAACGTATGCGATGCCCACACCGCTCAGGATGAGGCCGAGTGCGTCGAACGCGAGTGCGGGCAGCGAACTCGTGCCCATGAAACACGAGCTACCCGACAGCAGTCTCGCGATGATGACGCCCACGCCGAGAAACAGAAACCCAAGCGCGGTGACCAAACCGCTGCCTTCCGGCTCGGGGTCACTCATGAGTCCGATCTGCGAGCCCTCGAACTCATCGAACTCGCCCGGTCTGGGTTCGGGCGGAAGTGGCGTCGGCTCACGACGTGGTGGAGGCGCGATCTCGTCGAGCTCAAGAGCGCCTTCAGGGATCGCTGGCGCTAAGGGGTCGTCGTCTCCAAAGTCGTTTCCAAACGCCTTCACGGTTCCCGCTGCGGGGGCCATTCCGGGAGACGAGGGGCGTGCCGTTCCAGGCGACGAGGGTCGCGCAACCCCGGGAGACGACGGGTGCACCACGCCCGGGATGGACGGAGACGAGGTGCGAGCCGGCGGAGGCTCCGAAAAGGGATGTACCGCTTTGAACTCGTCGGAGACGGGTCCATCCAACCCGAGTTCGAGCGAGTCGCTCAGGTCGAGTTGTGCGTCGGCTGCCGCGTCCGCTTCGTCAACGCCATCTTCGTAGAAGAGTCCCGCGTGCATATCGGGGACGTCATCGGGTTCGGGCAACGGAACGTTCGCTGCGTCGTATGGAATCACATCCATGTTTGGCGGCGGAGGCTGACTCGCCGGACCGGACGGACGCAGTGACTTCTTGTCGAAGCGCCCTCGCGGAACTTGGAGGCTTACAGGTGGCGGCTTTCGAAGCTCTTGTCCCTTGAGCTCAATTCGCGCACCGAGCTTTCGCAGCGCCTGAACCCACGGCGCCGCTTGTTCTGGGGTGAGGTTCTTTTTCACCACGCATGGAGCTGCAGCGACGATTTTTCGTGCAGTCGCTTCCGGGAGACCAAACACGTCGACCAGTCCGGCGACGGCTTTCTCGGCATCTCCATCGAAGCTCTGGACCCAGAGGTCGACCATTGATCTCTATTGTGCCGGAAAACGCGCGTCTTTATGTAGTCAATCGCTCGTCCGACTGAGCTCGAGGACACGAGCAGGCGACTGAAACGTGATTTTTAGCCCGTTGCCCTGGGTTCGATGACGCAGCGACGCTTCAAATCCCCCGGGGCTCCAATAGTGACGTTTGTCATCTGGACGCACGCGTGACACCAGCTCGGATCCGAAAGCACGTCGCAATGCAAACAGGACATGCGTGTAGGTGCGTTCGTCGCCATCCACCACAGCGCTGACTTCGCAGAGTGCTTCGTCGCAATAGCGCAATCGAACCTTGCCCTCGAACACTGTGTCGCGCGCAACGCCGGAGCACACCGCGACGGGTTCGCCAGGAACGAATTCTTGCTCGGCGCGCTCACAAGCAGTGGCGCTTTGGTCCACACTCCAGCCGAAGTGAAAGCCGACCAGTTCCTCAGGACCCTCGCCGGGTTCGGGGCGCGCACCCTCTGCCCAGAAATGGGGCGTCTGAGCAACGACGATGCTCGACAGGCCCAACACGACAACGGTCCAAACGCGCATGAGCCCACGCTACCCGCAGATGGTCAGGCTGCAACTTTCCGGTCCTTGGCGCGCCGGTCGAGACATGCCAGCCTCAAGTATGCGCCGTGGTTTGGTGGTAGTGGTGTGTTTGGTTCTGGCTTGTGGCGATGATGACGGCCCTGCGGATAGTGGCCCGCGTCGTGACGTGCCGGGTGTGGATGTCGCGTTCGATACGGGCGGCGGTGACGAGTGTGGGGAACCACGCACGCGTCCGCTGGTCTACTTCGGAACGCCCGAGCCTACGGTGATCCCGCTAACGCCTGCTCAAGTCCAAGGCATCGGAACGTGGGGTGGATGCAGCGGTGCATTCATCACGCAAGAGTGGGTGCTCACTGCGGCGCACTGTCGGATTCGTCCCGGCGACATCTTCCGCGTCGGCGTGGTTGCCGACCAACCGAATGTGGCGTTTCGAGCAGAAGAAGTGCGTGGTCATCCCTCGCAGGACATGACGCTGGTTCGGATGGACGCAACGTTGAGTTCGCGTCTCGCCACCGCGGTGCCCACAGCGATCAACACCGAGTCGTTGATGGGTCGAATCGGTGAGATTGCCGAAGCATCGGGCTACGGATCCCAAGAAGACGGGAGCAGCGGTGAGCGCGAGTTCACCGCAGAACCGATCGTTGGCTTTGAAGGGGAGTTCGTCGTCATCGATGGCGAAGGCACGCGCGGCGTGTGCTTTGGTGACTCCGGTGGACCTCTGTTTGTGTTGGCGTCCGACGGGAGCATCCGCATCACGGGCGATTTGAGCTTCGGAGATCCGAGTTGCGTCGGACGCGATCGCTACTCGCGCACCGATATCGCAGTCGAGTGGATCGAGTCCTTCACCGGTCCGACGATCGTGGAAGGCGGTGGCTGCGGCACGATCACGGAAGCCGGCCGTTGCTTGGACGGACGTGCGCTCTACTGCGTCGATGACGAGATCCAATCCGATATCTGTCCGGACGCATGTGGTTGGGACAACGATGCGGATGGCTTTCGTTGCATTTCCGGAGCCGATCCCTGCGATGGGCTGGACAGCGTGGGTGCGTGCGATGGAAACGTCGCCCGTTGGTGCGAAGCGGGCTCTGTTCGCACGCGCAACTGTGATGCGTGTGGCCTGACCTGCGGAGATGTCGACGGCATCGTGGACTGCCGTGAAGATCCTTGCGGCGGGCTGGACTACCTCGGTCGTTGCGACGGCAACGTGGCCGAGTGGTGCGACGAAGGCGAGCTTCGAAGCCGCAACTGCGGTGCGATGGGACTCCGATGCGACTACATCGACGATCGTATTGGCTTCTTCTGTACGCGTTGATCGCGTGCGGTGACGATCCGGTCGTCATCGATGCGCGTGGAGACGCAGGACGCGACGCGTCGTTGATGGATGTTCCAGGAATCGATGCGCCCATGGACGCCCCAGCCTTCGACGCCAGCTTCGATGCGGCGTTTGACGGCGGCTTTGATGGTGGGTTCGTGGGTGACGCCGGTGCTCCCTGCACAGTGAGTGGGATGTCGGGCTTGTGCCTCGACGTGTCGGAGTGCACGGGCATGAGCACGCCCGGGTTCTGTCCAGGACCGGCCAACATTCAGTGCTGCACGACGACGCCGATGACCGATGGTGGAATGTTGGCGTGCGATCCGGATGCGATGCCGCAGCCGAACACCGGACTCAGCGAAGCGGCAGGGATGGGTGGATGTCCCAGCGGGATGATTCCCGTCAGCACCTTCTGCGTAGACCGGTACGAAGCGAGCTTGGTCGACGATGCGACGGGCGCACCGGTTTCGCCGTACTTCAATCCTGGAAGCGCAGTCGTGCGTGCTGTCTCGATCGCGGGTGCTGTGCCGCAGGGTTACATCAGTGGTGCGCAAGCAGGCGCGGCGTGCACGCGAGCGGGCAAACGTTTGTGCACCGATGCCGAATGGTTGCGCGCCTGCCAAGGCTCAACCGGTCGAACCTATCCCTACGGCAACACGCGAATGGACGGCGTGTGCAACGACGCTCGCGCTGTGCACCCTGCGGTCGAGTACTTCATGTCGTCGGACGATTCGGTGTTTTCGATGCTTGGCCATCCGTGTTTGAACCAACTCGATGAGGGTCTTGCTTTGGCGGGTGACCATCCCGGATGCACCACGGAAGAAGGCGCGTTCGACATGATGGGCAACTTGCACGAGTGGACTGCCGATCCCAGTGGAACGTTTCGCGGCGGGTTCTACGTCGACACGGTCCGGAACGGAAACGGCTGTCTGTATCGAACGACCGCGCACAACACCGCGTACTCGGACTACAGCACCGGGTTTCGGTGTTGTGCAGATCGCTAGCTAGCGGAGGCGGGCGCCTCGCGTCGTCGTCACAGAGCCCTTTCGGCGCATCGCGTCCGTTGCTCGCCAATCCGACACTTGATCGCGTGGATGGATCGGCGCGTCGTGCCGGATCGTTTCGTAGAGATCGATGTCGGTGGTTCCGCGCGTCTTGATGCCGATGTGCTTTCGCACCCAAGGCACGTGAGCAATCCGAAAGTGGAAGAAGCTCTTCACCACGATGATGTCGGCCTTGCGCAAGGGCAGACCCAACCCACCAAAGAAACTCGGATAGATCCCAAATGGCGCACCTTCGGTGACCACGATTTTCAAGTGACCCGCGTCGAGCACAATCGCTCGACCGGTCTTGGGATGATCCCGACGCTCACCCACACGACCGCTCACTTCACACGGAGTACCGAGATGCGGGGTGAACATCGCACCCAGCTTTACGGTCACGCGTGAGCCCTTGGAGTGGCCCCACATCCGTTGAACTGCCTTGGGATCGCGAATCGGGACGTACGACACCAAGTCGGTCGCATGATCGCGAAGCTCTCGCAGCAGGTTGGGGTTGTCGCCCACGCCACCCGCTCCGACAACGTCGCTGATGTCCGTCACGAAGACAGCGCCTGTGCGGCGAGCCCAGCGTGCTTTTCGCGCCTCTTCGATGCCCTCTTGCGGACCTTTCAGGGCAGGTGTCGGCACATCTTTGACCGCCCAACACGCGTCGGCGAGATCCTCGGCCACGCGTTCGGCCAAATCGTTGTCGCCATCCGTCATCGCAATGGTGCTCCACCCCAAACGCTTCGAGTCGGAGAAGGGGTGCACCATAAACAACGACGGGAAGAGCAGCTTCGGGTCTTCTTCCATGCGCTTCATACGCGCGAAGATCGACCGCATGGGTTCGAGGAAATCGACTTCCATCCCGCCGCCCATCGCCATGGGCAATGTTCGCCATGCAACCCGTGGACGAATCTCGCCTCGGATGGTGCGCAAGAGCAGTCGTGCTGTGCGCGCGCCAATCTGAGGAAGGTCGCGATGCGGGTTGGTTCGATACGCGGTGACGATATCGGGGATCTCGACTTTGCCCGGCGTCATCAAGCCATGAAGGTCGTAGCTCACGGCAAGCGGTCGGTCGCCGATGATGCTGCGAACGGCGCGAAGGATTTCCTCTTCAGGTTCGTCGTATCCCTCGGCTCGCATCGAGCCATGCAACGCGAGGTACACACCATCGAGTGGACCTGCTGCGCGCAGTGACTCGCGCAGTCGTTCGACCAGTGTATCGAACGTGGCTTTCTCGACGGGCCCGCTGGGAAGCGTCCACACGCTCATCAGCGGAACCAGCTCCACCGGTTCGTTGCGCAACGCCCACGTGAATCCAGTCAGTTCGCCGATCGGCGTCAGACCTGGTGCTTCCGAAGTCAGCGGTCGACACGCATCGGACAACGCAGCGCCTTCGAGATAGTGTTGTTTCTCAAAGTCCGCGAGCGTTGTGGTCAGCGTGGAGAACGCGTTCGTCTCTTGGTTGAAGCGGGCGTAGGCGATCCGAAGCATGACTAGGAGAACATCTCGCCGATGAACTCGATCAACAGTGCTTCCTTCGCTTGCGGTGTCAGCGCGTCGAGGATCTGGTTGATCTGCGTGCGCTCCTTCGGGATGCCGCCGCCGGCACCGGCCATCGCCATCAGTTCCTTGTAGTTGGTCTGCACCATCTCTGGCGTCAGAACCTGCGCCATTTGCTGCAAGGGCTTGGGCAGCGCTGCCGGCGGGTTGTCCTGCACATGCTTCGCAGCGGCGCGCAGGTCCTTCAAGAAGTCGGCGGTCTTGGGCACGTTGCCCGGCTCGACCTGCAGGTGAAGATTGCGAGGGCTGTTGCCAAATGAAAGCTGCGGCACGACGAACCAACCCTTGCGTCCCAGTTCGTCTGCAAGCGCGAATACATCCACCGTCTCGGACGCAATCGCGATCAGTCCCATGCTGGGTTTGCCAAGAATGCGCAGCCCATCGATCGTTTCGATGGTGGTCAGCAGCTGCTTTTGGGCATCGAGCATGCCTTTGGCGAGCTTGAGATAGCCCTCGCGGCCGAGATAGCGCATCACCGCCCACGCACCTGCGAGCGGGCCACCCGACTTGGTGCTTTGCATCGTCGCGTTGACCACTGAGTAGCCCGACCACGACGCGCACGCGAAGTACTGCGCACGGCGCACCGCAGGATCGCGATGCAGGAGCACCGACGAGCCTTTGGGTGCAAAACCGTACTTGTGCAGATCCATCGAGATCGAGGTGACACCCGGCACGCGGAAGTCGAACTTGGGAATGTCTTCGCCCAGCTCTTCAAAGAGGTTGAGTACAAACGCCCCGACGCACCCGTCGACGTGCATCAGGATGTTGTGCTCTTGTGCGATGGCTGCCATCTCTTCGATCGGGTCGATGACGCCGTGGGCGTACCCGGCGGCGGAACCCACGATCAGTACCGTCTGGTCGGTGATCGCTTCGCGTAGCGCGTTGAGGTCTGCCTTGAACGTTTCAGAGTCGACCGGAATCGGAACGACCTTACAGCCGAAGTACTTCGCTCCCTTGTGGAACGCGGCGTGGACCGTGGTGGGGAGAATGATCTCGGGCGTGCCTTCGACCTTCGCGTAATCGCGCGCGGCTTTGATCGAAAGCATGCAGCTTTCCGTGCCACCGCTGGTGAAGCTTCCGCAGGCTTTGTCGTCGCCGTGAAGGTGGTCGATGCACCAGTCGAGGACTTCGTTCTCCAACTTTTCCAAGCTGGGGAACGCCGTGGGGTCGAGACCGTTCTTGCTCATGAACGCGGTGACCGCGTGCTTCTGCAACGCCGCGACTTCCGGACCTGCGTGGTACACGTAGCCCCACGCTTTGCCGTCATCGACGGGCAGGTCGTCGTTCTTGAGTGCGTCGAGCGCGCGGATGACCTCCTCTTGCGGGAGGCCTTCACGAGGAAGAGCTTTGGCCATGCTCTGATCTAGCAAAGTGGCACTGAGTGTCAAGTTGTTAATCGCCTAGGAAATTGGGCTTTGCCATCCGACTATCCGGCCGGTGCAGACCCTGCTCTTCTACGGCGACCTGAATTGCCCGTTTTGCTACGCCCAAAGTGAGCGCATTCATCGTTTGGGATTCGAGCATCTCATCGAGTGGCGCGGTATCGAGCACTTGCCTGATTTGAGGCGCGAGAAGGTTCAGACTTCACCTCGAGAAACCGAGATGGTTCGGGAGGAGGTTGAGCGACTTCGGGCGCGTGAACCTGACCTCGACGTGGTGAATCCCGAGATACGACCCAGTTCCTATTTGGGTACGTTGGCCATCATCGACGCAAGGTCGCAGTCGCCGGACTTGGCGCGACGACTTCGTCGAGCGTTGTACCGAGCGCTTTGGGTTCAGGGCAGAGACATCTCGGATCCTACTGTTGTGAACTCACTCGCTTCGGATGTCGGTGTTGAACTCTCTGCGTCGCCAGCGGAGTTGCTGCACACCTGGACCCGAGAGTGGCGAGACGGTCCCTTTGACGAGCGGCTACCAGCAATTGCTGCGGGCGACGACAGCACCTTCTTGGGTCTGGGTACCGAAGAAGCGTTTCGAGACTTTGTCTGGATGCGCCGTGACGCCAAAGAAACCGACACGACGTGTAAAGCCTGAGGCTCTCATTCGGGGGTTAACTTTGGGGACAGGTTAACTATTTAACCCACCCTCGATCTCTAAGTGCCCGAAAACACGTTTTGCGACGGACCTGGGAAAAGACGTCGGTCTGGCTTCCGGGATCACTGATCTCAGATACTTGGAGATCGAGGGTGGGTTAAATAGTTAACCTGTCCCCAAAGTTAACACCTTGGTACGCGGTTGGGTGAGGTGGTTACAACGCAGCACCGACGTAGATGTCCACGGCCGGGTAGACGCCGTGAATGTCGACGGACTCGCCCGTGGGTCGGTTGTCGAGGTCGACGTTGTGGTGCTGGATGCCGGCGCCGAGTCGGAAGAAAAAGTGTCCGAACCGAAAGTGTCCGCCCAGCGTTAGCCGTGGTGCGTACGACACTCCGCGTAGTGTTGTGCCTTCGTCGTCAGCGCGTGCTCGGCCGATACGAAAGCCAGGCGACACGTAGAGCGTGGCGCGAGACTCGGTTCCGAGCGGATACCAGAACACCCGGAGTTCGAGGTTGTAGGCGAGGATGTTGACGGGTCGATCCACGTACCAAGGTCCGTACACGCCGACTGCTGCGCTCACTCCGACGCGGTCCGCGAAGACTTGTTCGAACCCGGCGCTGATCACGCCCAAGCTCAGGTCGGCGAAGACCAGTTGATCCCTTTCGGTGGGCTCGGCGTACGCCGTCGAGGTGATCAACGTCGCGACCATCAGCGGCAGGGCGATTCGGTTCATCGGCACGCCAACGGTCGGATATTGCTGAAGAAGAAGCTAGCGCGTTTTGGGTGTGCTAGGTCCCGACCGTGGTTGAACACCTTTCGATTGGTCCCTCCGGTCCCACGTTCTACGGGCAAACGCTCGAGCAGCATTTGCTGGATCGGCAGCGCAATGCGAGCGGCGCGACGGGTGACTTCACGGGTCTCTTTCACCAACTCTCGTTGGCCGCAAAGATCATCAGCAGTCAGGTCAGCAAAGCTGGACTGGCGAACATCTTGGGGTTGACCGGCCAGGTCAACGTTCAGGGTGAAGAGGTTCAGAAGCTCGACATCTTTGCCAACGACACGATCGTCAGTTGCGTTCAGCAGGGCGGCCACGTGTGTGTGATGGGCAGCGAAGAGATCGAGCAACCGATTTTGGTTCCCCCGCAGTACCCGCAAGGCAAGTACGTGCTGCAGTTTGATCCGCTCGACGGGTCGGGCAACATCGATATCAACGCGTCGATTGGAACCATCTTTTCGATTCACAAGCGTAAGACGCCGTCGGGGCCGGGCACAGTTGCCGATTGCCTACAGCCGGGGAAGGACATCGTGGCCGCGGGCTACGTGATCTACGGTTCGTCCAACATGTTCGTGTACTCCACCGGTGATGGTGTGCACGGCTTTACGTTGGATCCGGCGATCGGTGAGTTCTTCTTGAGCCACGAGAACATTCGGATTCCGGAACGTGGCAAGACCTACTCGATCAACGAAGGCAACTATCACAAGTGGGATGCCGGCGTTCGTGGTTGGGTCGATTGGATCAAGAACCCTGACGAAGGAACTGGCGCGTATCGGCTGCGTTATATCGGCGCGATGGTCGCAGACTTTCACCGAACCCTGTTGCGCGGTGGGATCTTTGCGTATCCCTCGGACCAGAAGAACCTGCAGGGCAAACTTCGCTTGCTCTACGAAGCGTCGCCCTTGGCGTTTGTGTGTGAAGCCGCAGGCGGCGAAGCCTCCGACGGGAAGCGCGCGATTCTCGACATCGAACCAACCGAGCTGCACCAGCGAACCCCGCTGTACATCGGAAGCAAACTCGACGTCGAAGACGCAGTGCGAATGATCGCCTGAACCCCCATTTGTGGCTCAGACAGGCGCGGAGATCGTGCCTGGTGAGGTCGTGGGAATCGTAGGTGCGCGGAGCGCCAAGAGTCCGCCTGCAAGGGCTGGGGGTTGTATGACCACGTAGCCAAGGAAGCCCACAAGTGCTGCGAGACCAGGCTCGACGGCCAACGTTGAGAGCAACGCGACGGCCGTACCTTCGCGCACACCAATTCCACCAATGCTGATCGGAACTAGAGTCGCGAGCACGATCGCGTTTCCGACGACCATCAGATCGAATGCCGACGCGTCGACTTGAAGCGCAAGTCCGGTCCCGACGAACGTCGCCGCTGCTGCGCCGTGGCTGACGATACCCAATCCGAGAACACGCGCGTGTTGCCCTATCGCCATGGGACGCGTGGTCAGCACGTCGACGAGTTTGGCGACTTTGGCGTTGCCCTGAAATGGGATCCAACGTGGTCGTGCCAACAGTACGAGTAGCGCGACGGATCCGACTCCGATGCCCGCGGCGACCACGATGCCTGTGGTTCCGAAGAACCGAGCAAGTCCCACGGGAAGCAGAAGCATGGTCACGACCGCGAGGGCGACCAGGCCATAGAGCTTCTCGATCAAAATGCTTCGACCCGACGCTGCGCGTTGTCCGGTTCGCTTCCCAATGTCGACAATGCGGTAGAGGTCGAGCCCTGTGGTGGAGGGCGTGAACGCACCGACGAAGCGACCGCGTAGAAAGGAACGCAAGAGCGTCGGGTAGGGCAGTGCGATCGACTCGTGTTGAAGCAGGAGCTGCCAACGACGAACGGATGCACCGACCGCGACCAAGGGCATCAAGAGCGCGAGGAGCAGTCCTGGGAAGGAGAGTTCGCGGAGGTGTTCGCCCATCGTCGCGAAACCTTCGCGGCGAGCGATGAGCACACCGATACCCACGAGGAGCGCGAGAGTGACGGCGCGTTTGAGCAAGCGCATGGAGTACAGCTATCGCCCCAACGGGTGTGGCGGCAACTTCCCTGCAGTCGTGTTCTCTGCCGACCTCTCTTGATATGCCCGGCGTCGTGCACGCCCCAGCTCAAGCAGCGGTCGCTCGATCGAACCCGACTAAATTTCGCGCTTCGCGCTCGGCGCGCTTGAGTCTTGCGGCTTCGAAGCTTCCCCTAAAATTGAATAACCCCGCCCGTCTAGAGCCTCTCCACTGAGATCCCACTCAACCGCGCATCCACGTCTTGCGCTCGAAAGCCCACTCCAATCCGACCGGTCAGCCCCGCAACTGTACACGTTCGAACTTCGCTCCCCGCGTCGATCCGAAGTTGATTCCTTCGCCGCTCGATTCGCACCGGTGCTCCCTCCGCACGCTCGGCTTCGCACGGCGACGGCCCTGCTGAATCGCTTCGAATAAACACCGCAACAGGTCGCCCCCGCTCGGGTCGCAACAACACCTCGACTCCACCGCCATCGAGGTCAGTCACGTTGAGTTCGATCGCCACGTCCGCAAAGCGCAAGGTTGGAACATCCGCTCGCGCATCGAACACTTGCGCCACCAACTCACCCGCCTGCTCGCCCCAACGTAGTGGTCCATCCAACGAGAGGTCTTCGCCCAACACGGTCGCTCCTGCGTTGTGCAACGACGTCCGAAGCGGTCCTTCTCGACGCACGGCCGCACCGTTGGCCGCAAGCTCCATGATCAATCCATCGCGCATCGCGACAAGCGCATCCGGCACACGCGGAGACGCCTCGAGCTCCTCACCAATGGTTTGTCCTGCGTCGTTGGTCACGCCGATCCGAAACGCGAACGCTCGCGGGTTTCCGGACGCGTCTCGACCGGTCACGAGCAGTCGCCCGTCATCCAGCTGCGCTCCGCGCACGTTGCTCAAATCCGGGATCTGCAGGTTCAAGTTGTCCTTCTCGAGCGTAGGCGGACCAAAATCAGGCCCCGCGGGGTGTCGCAGCACGACGGCTTCAGCAGTACGAAGCCCTCCTGGTGCCTCGCCCACCGCGTCGCCCACCACGACGACACGCGCACCTTCCATGGGGACGAGCTGAAAGCCTTCGCGCCACAGTCCAACCGCGAGTCCGATGTCGTCGAGCTGCACAAACTCTTCGTTGCCGGCATCCCAAACCACCGGTTGCGGAAGAAACGCACCGGGGTTGCTGAACCCTCCCACGATGACTGTCGTGCCGTCATCGAGAGTCACCATCTGATGTCCGCTTCGCGCGACCTGAAGCGGAGTGACCTCGCTAGAGGTTCCGCTTTCGACGTCGATCACTTCGACCGTATCGGTCGCATTACCGGTACCCTGGGCTCGACCGCCCGCGACCACAACGCGCCCATCGGCCAACCGCGCCGCAGCGTGGTGCATGCGCCGGCTCTGCATCTGACCCACGTTCTCCAACACTCGTTGCTGAGTGACGTCGTAGGTTTCCCACTCGTCCAACGCCGTATCCATCAGGCTCAACGCACCCCCAAGAATCAAGACTTGGTCGCCCAAGTTCACCAGGCGATGCCCCACGCGTTCAAAACGCATCGCCAGTTCGGGTGCGAGGACTTCGCCCTCACGTTCGCCGGCGTGCACGCGCAAGATCCGAGGTGTGCCGATGCTTCCCTCGAGTCCACCGACCATGATCAAGCCGCCGTTAGGCAGTGATGTGACTTGGGCTTCATCGAGTAGATCGCCGAGCGCGACGAGTGGACACGAGCGACCTTCGGGCACCAAGAGAAGCGGTCCCATCACGCTTTCGTCGCCAAGGATTCGTGCGCCGATTCCGGTCCAACTCCCAGCCATCACTCGCACACCAATGATCTCGGTGTCCGATGGAAAACGATCGATGATCTGGATCTCGGTCGAGGGCCTCAACACGTCGATGGTGTTCTCGTCACTGGGTGGAAAATCACCCAAGGCCTGCACGACGATCGCAGTCGGTTCTTCTGTGGGTTGGCAGTCGTCGACGCGCGGCAGTCTCAACACCAAGTCCGCCGCACGGATGTCTGGATCCTGCCCGCCACACGCCAACAGCGCTGCGAGTCCGAACCATGCGGCTTTTCCACTCAAACCCACCTAACTGCTATCCTTTCCCATAGATGCCGGCGCCGAAGCAATCGTCGCGGTCCATCGTCCCCTTCGGAAACTATCTTCTTGATGAGCTGATCGCCGAAGGCGGCATGGCACGTGTCTTTCGTGCCCGCCTGCGAGGTGTAGGTGGGTTCGAAAAGCCGTTGGTGGTCAAACAGGTCCGCCCGGAGTTGGCATCCGATCCGCGCTTCGTCGAGATGTTCGTCGAGGAAGCCAAGACGGTGGTGAAGCTGAGCCACCCCCACATCGTGCCTGTCTATGAGCTCGGTGTCGTGGATGGGACGTACTTCCTCGCGATGGAGCTTGTTGAGGGCGCCACCCTTTCGGCGATCTTGCACGAGGGCCCGCTCCCTCCGGCGCTGGTTGCGCGAATTGCTTCGCAGGTTTGCGACGCACTGGACCACGCCCATACGCGATTCGATTTGGTGCACCGCGATGTTACTCCACGGAACATCCTGCTCGACGAAGGCGGCCACGCACGCTTGGTCGACTTCGGAATCGCCACCCCCGCGCAAGGCGAGACCGGCGAGGTTTTCGGATCGCCAGGGTACATGTCGCCCGAACAGCTTCGTGGCGAGAGTATCGACGGACGCAGCGACCTGTTCACGTTGGGTGCGGTTCTGTACCAGTGTCTGACGGGGAAGGCTGCGTTCCTACGCAAAGATCGTGAAGCGTCACGCGCAGCGGTGTTGGACGAAGAAGGTCCCGAGCTCGACGATACGTTTCCATCGGCGTTGCGCGATTTGATTCACGAAATGATCGCGCGCGATCCAGAGCAGCGACCGGGCAGCGCCGCTGAAGTTGGGCGTCGCATGCGCAAGTGGTCCGCGAGCGAGTTTGCGGAAGACACCGGCCACGAACTCGGCGAGCGCGCCATGAGTGCGATGAAGCCCTTGGAGACCGGCGATGCCGGGCCGGTGACGGTAACGTCGCGCAAGCAAGACGTTCAGACCTTGGCCACGAGTGCGATTCTGGAAGACGCACGCGAGGAAGAACCCGATTCGGAGCCTATGGGCACCCAGCCCATGACCGAGCGAATCGCCTCTCGAAAGCGCGCCGACGAAACCCCGCGCACGGTCGCTGTGGCGAAACGTGGCGAAGCGATCGAAGAAGGTCAGGTCGAAGCGGTTGACGTAGCGTCGCCACGCAATCGCATGGCAGCTGTGTTGCTCATCGTGGCTGCTTCGCTGGGTGCTTGGCTCTTTCTGCGACCGACGGGTCCAGATCCGGACACTCGACCACAGCGCATCGTTGAACCGAGTCCGCCGACCATGGAAGTGATCGAGATGGTCCAAGAACCGGTTGCCATGGTGGAGATGGAAGAGCCGGTGATAATGGCCGAGATGGAGACGATGGTGGTCGCGAACGCGCCTCGACCGTCGACGATCGAGGTCAACGCGCAGCCCTTTGCGCATGTGACGCTGGACCGCAGCTTCGTGGGGAACACCCCGATTCGGCGGCATCGGACCACACCGGGTCGGCACACGCTCATTCTCAACAACGACGACCTAGGCCAGGTACGCGTTCCCTTGGATTTAGCGCCCGGTCAGAACGTTCGCGTGATCGCGAACTTCTTCCAAGACCCACCCTCGTACCGAGTTCTACGGCGCTAAGCTTCGGTCGCGGTTACGGGCGCGGCGTCAGACGAAACGGAACGTTGACTTGGGCACACCCACCGGTCGGGTTGGGAAAGCGCCAGGTGCTCGCCAATCGACGCACGCACGAGAAGACTTCGGAGTCGCGCAAGGAGCCGCCCACCGCGACCTGATCGACGGTGCCATCGTTGTCGACGATGACCCGAACATTGACCACACCCTGCAGAACGTTGTTCACCTTGAGGCGACGCTCGTAGCAGGCGCGGACCTGCGGGCGTGCGCGCGAGATGACCGGCTGGATGCCTGCGACGGCGATGTCGCCTTCACACTGGCGACGCATCGGAACACGCATCGTGGACATCTTCGTGGGCTCGGGACCGGTGTCGGGCGGCCCAGCATCTTCCTCTTCTTCAGGAATCTCGAATGTCGGTTCGATCTGACGAACAGGCTGGGGTGGACCCGCATCGTGAACTGTCGCAACGGGTTCAGGCTCCGGCTCGTCCTGCGACATGCAGTACAAACCAACAGCGCCGAGGATCAGCAACAGACCGATGAGGGCATAGCGCATGCCGCCTCCACCGGAGGGTGCCGGAATCGATTCGCTCACAACCACCTCATGGGCGCCGCGACTCTAGCAGAAAATCTCGGAGGATGTGTTCTTCGCGGCAAGGAGAAAACCTCCCAGGAAGAAGCTCGTTCGATCACGACCACCTTCTTAGAAATTTTCCTAGATCAGGCTTCCGGACACGCGAATTCGCATGGTGACTTCGACGCGGAGTGCGCCGGTCGGCCACGGTTGACCCGGCTCCAAGTCCGCGGAGGTACGCGCGAAAAAGCGGAACTGATGCGAGGTGTTTTCGAAGTGGTCCGTGAAAGCTGCAGATCCTGCGGTGTTCAGCGGCACACCACCTTCACTCGTTTCACCTGCATCGAAGCGCGGAACTGTCGCGAGCTCGCGGACTCCCATCGTTTCATCGAGGGCCGTTGCCCCAGGCGGACCCCAGTGCACTTCGATTGGCTCGGTGGCGAAGGTGAGCGTGTTCCGTTCGATGCGGTAGTTGATCTCGAGGATCTCGATCGTATCGATGTTGCGAAACACCGTGTCGATGTCACCGGCGAGTTCGTCGACATCGATCACGTCGCCCACGGGAATCGCGATCGTTTGTGGCGCCGGGTTGCACACGTCGGCTTCGCACGTGACCGGAGCCTCGGCGGTGCTCAGACACATCCCCATGGGACCGCACGGAACACTTCCGACGTTCATCCCAACCATCAGATCGGTTGGCAGTCCAAGATCCGCGGCGTCGATCTCAATCGACGTTCCGATCGGAAAGGTGGCACTGGCCGTACCGTTACACGCGGTCAGCCCAACGACCGCAAGACAAGCAAGCACAACACGCATGGACGAAGGATATCACGCGCGTCGCAGACGGCTCACTCCATGGGCGGACAGAGATCGCCGCAATCGACGGATGTCGAAAAGCGCTGGTCGGGCCCGGGACGAAGTCCGAGTCCCAGTCCGACCACACCCGCTGCAACGGCGGCCGCAACCGGGACCCAAAGTTGCCAACGTCGCCGCCACGGCTTCACAGGCGTGTAGATGTCGGCGGTGCCTTCGCGCAGCCAGTCCCAGGCCGACCGACGCGCCACAGGTAGGCGCGACCAGGGGATCGGTGCACGTGGGTTTCGCCATGCTCCTTCGGCGCTAATGCGCACCGGTGCGCTGCAGCCTTGCGACGTACACTCGTAAAGCAACGCGCGATCGCGCAACCCGTCGCCCACCTCGACCCACCAAACCGACGTGCCGATCAACGACGCCGCGATTCCTGCATCTGCCATTCGAGTGGCGCGCGCGATTTGATTCAGTGCCGACCGCCGCTGCGTCGGAGCCAAGCGCACTTCGACATCGGGGCGGTTCCCCTCGAGGATGTCCATCGTGCGTCCCCAGGTGCGGTGGCCGGGCGCAGCGACGCGCAGCACGTGACGTCCGACCGTACCGGCGACTTCGATTGGGGCGAGTCCGATCTCGGCGTCATCGAGATACACGCGAGCGTTGGCTGCATTCGATCGAACGATGAACCGACCCCGCAGTGCTGTAGTGCGCGCCGTGGCCAACTCACGAGCTCGCGCGACAACGGCGGGAGCGGTTTCCGCAGGCTTGATCACGCGCGTCGCATCCAAGCTTGCTGCGCGAATGAGCGCTGCGTCGGAGAGTCCGGGCAGGTTGGCTTGCGCTGCGACGATCCCGGTGATCGTTTCCGCTTCGGCGAGCCACTGACTCACGCCCGGAACGTTTGCCGCTCGCTCAAGTTGATCGGTGGCTCGCGCAAGAAGCGAGAGCGCACGCGTTTCGTCAAACTCGACGGCCGCCTGACGCGCTTCGACGAGCAGCGCTTCAGCACTGGCCAACACACGAAGTTCGGCTCGGTCGACACTCGGTGCAGGGTCGGTGATGTCTTCGGCCAGGCGAGCTCCCTGTTCCTCCAGGCGCTCGACCCACGCGCCCAGGCGTTCGCTCGGACCGGAGATCCGGGCGATGGGTGCTGATTGGGCCCACGCGGGCACAGCCAACACGAGGGTCATCCATCCCCAGAAAACCCGCCACACGGCTAGAGAATAGACCGCTCTTTGCCCGAAATGATCCGTCAATTCGGGGTTTGAAACGCTGGTTTGCCCAGGCTGGTCTCCTCATCTATGGTTCGCGGCCTTTCGGGCCCGTGTAGGCGCCCGTCCTCCCACGAGTTTTCGATGTTCGAGAAGCTAGCTGCGCGTCTTCAATCCTATGTCTTGGTGGCTCTGGTCATCCTGCTTAGCGCTGTCTTTGTTCTTCAGTTCGGCGGCCCCCAGGCCGAGGGCTGCACCGCCGGTGGTACCGCGTTCGCCGCGAAGGTCGATGGTGAGACCGTCAGCGCCGGTGAGTTCGGTTCCTTGTATCGGTTCCTCGGGTTCAACCGAGCGCCGACGGAGCAACAGCGTCGCGAGCAATTGTGGAAGGGTGTTCTCGACGGTTTGATCGAGCGTGCACTTCTCGCGCGTGAAGCCCGCGAGTTGGGTTTCCATGTGAGCGAAGACGACGTGATGCTGCGTATGGCCGAAGACGGAACGATGCGCGTCTCCTTGGGCGTCAACGCGCCGTACCCTGGTGGTGAGGTTCCGATTCGCGGTTCGATCAGCAACCAAGACGGCGACTTCGATCCCGAGCGCGTTCGCAGCTTTGTGCAGTACACGCTTCAGCGTTCCGTCGGTGAGTTCACCGAGGCGCAGGTGGCCGAAGAACTCGCAGAGCGCATGCGTCAGACCATCACCACATCGGTGGAGGTCAGCGAGGGTGAAGTTTGGGACGCGTACGTGGCTGAAAACGACCGCGCGCGAATCAAGCATGTTCGCTTTTCGCCCAGCTATTACCGGGAACAACTCGCCCCGACCGCCGAAGAACTCGACGCTTGGGTCGAAGCGCATCCCGAAGAAATCGACCGCGAGTACGAGCAAAACAGTCACCGCTACACCAACCTGGAGCCGCAGGTTCGTGCACGGCACATCCTGATCAAGGCCAGCCGCGACGCGTCGGAAGAGGTTCGTGACGCAGCTCGCACGCGAGCCGAAGAGCTGCTCGCGCGCATTCGAGCGGGTGCTGATTTTGCCGAGCTCGCCCGCGAAAACAGCGAAGACACCGGAAGCGCACGTCGCGGCGGTGACCTGGACTACAACCCGCGCGGACGCATGGTCGCCGAGTTCGACGAGACCCAGTTCAACCTGGAGGTTGGCGAGGTCAGTGACCTTGTGGAGACCACATTCGGATTCCACATCATCAAGGTCGAGGGCAAGCGCGAAGGCGACGTGCCCGAAGACGAGGCCAAGCGCGAACTGGCGGATCGCTTGTACAAGGATGAGCGTGCCAAGGAGATGGCCCAGAGCGCAGCAGCCGCAGCGCTTGAGGCGCTGTCGAACGGGATCGTGATCGATGACATCCAGGCGTGGATCGATCGTCGTGAGCGCGGAGAGCCCGAACCGGAGCCCACCGAAGAGGCCGAGGAAGAAGAAGAGGAAGGCGCCGAGGAAGAGGAAGAAGAGCGAAACCCGCTGGCGCCCACGATGCGCGAGTCGATGAGTTTTGGTCGCGCGGACAACCCGATCCGTGGACCTTTCGACAGCGGTCCTCTCGTGCGCGACGTGTTCTCGCGCAACCTCGACAACCCGCGTCCCGACGAGCCTTTGGAGCTTGGCAACGACTTCGTCATCTACCAGCTCACCGAGCGCACGGAAGCCAACGAAGAGGGGTACACCGACGAGGTTCGTCAGCGTTTGCGTGACGGCCTGCTGCGCGCGAAGCGCGACGAAGCCCTGCGCAGCTACATCACCCGCCTTCGCGACGAAGCGGAGCGTGATGGTCGTATCCGCATCAAGACTTTCGACATGGAAGTTGCCGTGTCGGGCAACGGTGGCGTGGTCAGTGACCCCGCCGGTGTGGACTGCGGCTCCGACTGCACCGCGCTGTACGAGTTCTCCGAGATGGTCCAACTGACGGCGCGCCCGAGTGACGGAGCGCGGTTCGCGGGCTGGGGTGGCGCGTGCAGCGGCTCCGAAGAGACCTGCATCGTGACCATGACTGAGGCACGCACGGTATCTGCTCGTTTCCGTGGAGGCTCTGCGCCTGCGGAAAGCTCGATGGACTCCGAGGAGGAGTCGTCCGACGAAGAGTCGAGCGACGAACCCGAAGAAGCTGAAGAAGAGCAGACCGAAGCCGAAGGGTGACGTACCGGGCGCCCCGGCGGCGTTGCCCCGGCTGCACGTCGCCGATGGAACCGCGTCGTCTTCGCGTGCACAGCGAGACGGTCACGGTCGACGAGTGCTCACAATGTCGTGGGGTGTTCCTCGACTACTTTGACGGTGAACCCACAGCGATCGCGACGGAGTTGCGTGACTCGTTGGAGCCCGCCAACGCGCAGTTGGACACTGTGACCTGCACCGACTGCAACGTGACGATGCGTTTGCAGGCCTACTTGGACACGGGACCCGATCTGTATCGTTGCAGCGCGTGTATGGCCGCGTTCCTCACGCCGCAGCAGATTGCGGCACTCGCGGGATTCACCTTGCCGGAGCCCGACGAACCCAAACGTGGCTGGGTTTCGATCCTCAAGGCGTGGCTGGACTAGAACTCGTAGATCTCGAGTCCAACTTTGCCGCCGAAGAGTGCGTCGGCGTGCTCCTGCATGCGCGCACCGTAGACCTTGTGCTTGCGGTACGCGCCGTAGACCTGTTCCGGCTCGCTCACGACGCCGAAAGCATGCGCGACGTAAACGTCGATGCCCGGGTACTCGACGCCTGCGTACGGAAGATCGTCGACGTCGATCACCAGCACTGGCGGTTCGCCGATCGAGTCGCGGTGTTCACCGATGTACAGACAACGTCGCGAATCGGTTCCGAGCGGGACGGGATAGCAGTCTCCCGGCAAACGTTTGGTGAGCGCACCAAACCCCCAATCCATTCCGTATTCGTCGAGCGTCCACGAATCGAACTTCGTGCCCGCGAACACCGGCTTCTGGGGATCGTCGAACCACCCGAGAAACGAAGCGTCAAACGCCAACCAGGTTTTCAAGCTCGCAGAAAGCTCTGTGCCGTTGGGAAATCGGAGTCCTTCAAGTGCATCGGCGGGAACTCCGACGGGAGGATCATCACCAAACCCCTCGTGCTCCAGCTTCTCAATAACTACGCGTACGAGTTCGACGCCGTGCATCGCGCAACACTACCAGTGTCGACTAACAGGAGGTATCGACGCCGGTCAGATTCAGCGTCTCTGCAACGTTCGCTTCGCTGTTGCCGCAGATCTCACCGCCATCGATCGTCACGATCCCAACTCCGTCCGAATCCGGGTCGGATGCACTCACGCCCGGACCGATGTTGTCGCGGATGATCGGATTTCGCGCATCGATGTTGCCTTCGCTCGCCACGACGCCGCCCTGAACGTCGCAAGGGGCGGTGGAACGCACCCAGTCGTCGCTTCCCAGCATCCAAATCTCGCAGTCCACCATGGGCTGTCCGTTGCGGCGTACCGTGGAGACACCCGGGCGCATTGGATCGTTGTTCAAGTCGATGTTGCCGGCGCCACTGACGATTCCCGCGCCCACGTTGTTGTCAAAGAGTGTGTCGCCGCGCAGCTGAATCGAGCCCGCTTCCACGTCGATGCCCGCTCCCAGGTTGCCGGTGAACGTGCCGCGTTCAAGACGCACAACAACGGCACTTGTCTCGTCGCCGTCAGCTCGGAACAAAACGCCAGCACCCGAGTTGCCATCGAAAAGCGCGTCAGTGATTTGCCATGTGCCTGAACTCGCAACCCCTGGACCTTGATTGTCGGTGACTTCGATTGCGAAGAGTCGGTTCCGCACGGTTTCGTCATGACCGATCGTGGCGATGCCGCCTCCTCCACAGCGTCCCGTGGTGCGTTGCGGCTCTTCATCCAATCTCCAGAACACACTGCCTTCACCGTCGACCGCAGTCAGACCGTTGTTGATGATCTGGTGTTGCGGCCCGCGGGGTAGGGGCTCCTCAAGTGTGATCGCGTCGTCTTCCATCCAAACACCCCACCCGCAGTTGTCCTCGACGACCAAGCGCGCGTTTTGACTGGTGAGCTCGCCTTGCACCAAAACGCCATGCCCTTTGTTCGCTCGAATGGTCAACGTGCCGTGCGAAATCCAAAGTGCGCTGCCCGACCTTAAGCGGTCGACCACGATTCCGTCGCCGAGGTTGTCGTTGATGGTGGCGTCCGCGATGACAACGCGTGCGTTCGAGAGGATGCCCGGCCCGTCGTTTGCTGCAATCGTGGCAGTCGAGACCCGCACGGTGGCGTCTTCGCTGCTTGCCAGAATGCCTCCGGCCATGCAGTCCCCAACGCCGTTGTCGGAGAACTCGCCACGCTCGATGACCGCACCGGCCGCGGTGTTCAATCCCCATCCGCAGTTGGAACGTGCGGTGACCCCGTCCAGCGTGACATCCGTTTCCGCCCGGATTCCGTCGCCCGGAAACCCTTCGACCACCAGTCCTTGAATCGCTGCTCCCGCAGCGCGAATCGTGAGTCCCGCTTCCTCGCCGGTGAGGCCGCTACCGACGAGGGTGCTGTCGGAACCTTGGAGGACCAGTGGCGAAGTGATCGGCGGCAGCGCGCTCTCGACGCCGATCGTACGCGTGGAGTCGAATTCAATCGTGTCCGAACCGCCAGCGGCATTCGTCTCCTCAATCGCTGCGCGCAACGTACATTCGGGCATGCCACCCGACATTTGCCCGGTGTCGCATCGACCGTCCCCCGGTGCGACATCGCTCGCATCTCCATCGCTGTTGACCACGTTGGGCGCGCGGCAACGGTCTGTGGGCTGAGTTGCTCGCACATAGACGTCGCCTCCGTCGCGCCCAATCAAAAACGTCAGCGAACCATCGGGAGCAATGTTGCTGGCCGTGCGTGCATCAGCGTTGGCATCCACCCCCGAACGCGAACGGTCGATGACTTGCAGATCGCCGTTGCCGTTGTCTGCGCGACCAGGCGTTTCGTCGATGATCTCCATTGTGTCGTCGCCGTAGTACGACACCCAGTAGCCCTCGTACGGAGCCGTTGAACCTTCTCGCGTTGCACCGCGCGTACGGAGCACCGCGTCGCAGCCGTATCCAAGGGCCAATCCCAAGACCTCATCAGGAACATCGCCTTCGAGTGCTTGGAGCGATGCAAAGTTCGTGAGCTGTGCAAGTTCACCGCCGGTGCGAAGACTGAAGAGTTCATCGTGAACCTGCCCCATGGCATCCACCACACTGCCGACGAAGTAGAGTGAGTTGTCGCGAGAACACGCGCGCGGAAGTTTGAAGTTGTTGAACGTGACGCCTTGCGTCTCAACACCCCGCTCGATTTGTCCTGGGCCGCTCGGCAACTGGTACTCCAACCGAGGCTCGCTCGGGTTCGTCCGAATCACCACACCCGTGACGGCGCCGTCGGAGCCGAAATCGTCAATGTCCACCGGGCCATCGTCCGCGATGGGAAGTGGGCAGCTTAGCGAGCTGTTGGTGGTCAGGCATTGAACACTGCCAAACCAGAACACGTGCAAATACGCGAATCCTTCGAGCTCCGCACCGCGACGGATCTGTGCTCGAACTACCGGGCTACCGAACGCAGTGATGGTGAAGTACTCGATTTCGCCAAGCGTGAGACCGTCGTCCAACACGATGCCTTCTTCGAGAATCACACTCGGCGTCGATCCGGGGGCATCCACGCGCACAAGAAACGAATCACTGCTCTCGTTCAGATCCAGCACGAACATAGCCGCACCTTCGGGCGTGACGTGCAGTCGGGAGAACGAACGAACGGTTCCCGAGGTTCCGTTGAGCGTGACGGTGTCACCGATGGCGATCACCTTGCGCACATCACCGGCACCGTCGGCCGCGAGAAGTGACTCGATGTTTGGAAGTCCACCCGCTCCGCGCATGAAGCCGGTGAACAGGACAGGAAACGTAGGCTCGTTTTGGTCGCCCTGATCCTCTGCGACAGCAATCACGGTGCGATCGAACGCAAGTTCCAACTCATCGAAGCCTTCAACCGTCTGGCCTTCCGCTGCGATGACCGTGTTGGCACGAAGCGCAAACAAACCACCAGTGCGCACGCCGTAGAACTCCAGCTTGTGTTCGAGCGGATGGTCGAGCACATCGAAGTCTTCCTCCCGAACAACTTCCAAGTCGGTCTGGCACGCTTCGGGCGAGAGCGTTGCAGGTTCATCCCCAGAACTCGGGACCGACCCATCGACATCACCGTCACTCTCGGGTCCTGCATCGATTTGTGCGTCAACAGGACCGGAGTCAGGGTCGCCCCCGGTCTTGCAAGCACCAAGGATCACGAGAAGAGCAACACGCCAAGCCATCGTCACACGCTAATCGGCGCGACACAGCCCGAGGATCCCATGTTCGGGGGAGTGGGGTAGAGTCCATCGATGGGGACGGGACTCGCATCGTTGCTCGCGTTGCTCGGTCGCGGGGTCTTATCCGAGGCCGACGCGAAGGAGCTGTTCGCTGCGATGCGCGAGACGCTCGGCGTCGATGCCATTGTTGTTGGCCAGGAGTGGGGTCGCTTTGGCGGGTTCCTGAGAAGCGAGGGTGTGCCTCCGGAATGGCCGAAGGTCTACGCCGAACTTGGCCATCAGGATCCCGCGCGTGCGTACTTGGCTGCGCGTCCGCTCGGATCGTGGTTCTTCGTACGCGCGGACTCGACACCGGCGGAGTTGGAGATGGAGCTCCACCAAGAGTTTCTCCGACTCGGGTTTCGCGACGCTGCGATCGGTCGGCTGCCATCGCCTGGCTCGCCCATCAACCTCGTCCTCTACCGAATGAACTCGAGGTCCGACGATTTTGGCGACGATGATCGCACGCTGCTTTCGATGCTCTCGCCGCACCTGCAGCAAGCTTTCGGTCGGGCGCGATCGGCTCGCGCCTGGCGCGGAGAGGCCGACGCTGTTCGGCGCGACGTCCTGTTGTCTCTCCCGCACGCTCGGCTCGCGACTCACGAAGGCGTCATCGAGTGGTCGCGCGCAGCAGAACAACTTTTCGAAAAGCAGTTTAGTCAACCCTTTGCCAAACAACGTGCGCGTCTCGACGCGATGATTCGTCACCTCTGCGCGTCCGACGCCGGTCAGTCGTGGCCCATTGTGGGTGATCTCTATGGCGAAGTTCTCGTCATTCGTGGCGACAAGGGCGTCGAAGAACTGGTGGTCATCTTCGAGTCGGCAGACGTTGCGTCCACCGACGATGCGGCCCAGTCCCCTGCAGAAGAACTGCTAAGTCCCAAGCAGCGCCTCGTCGCACGACTTGCCGCTCAAGGTCTGCCCTTACGCGAAGTGGCTGCGCGTCTTGAGTTAAGCGTCGAGACTGCCCGCACGCATCTCAAGACGGTGTATCAGCGTCTCGGAGTGAGCGAGCGAAGTTCGCTCGCCCATCTCCTTCGTCGCTAGAGCTTGACCAAACGAGCGACGACCCGACGAAACTCGTTCAAGTCTGCGTTGTGCAAACCGCGCTCGTTTGCCCGCTGCACTGCGCCTCGGATCGCTGGCTGCATTCCGTGTTCGTCCGCGAGTCGCTCCAATGCCCACAACGCAAAGAGCGAACGTGGCTCGAGCGTGTTGAGCAGATCGAGATCGTCGGTGATCATCGCTCGGGCAACCAGCGCATCACGTTGTAACCACGAAACCTGGCCGCCAACTTGTTCCAGCACCGCAAGGTCGCTGTCGTCGCCAAGTGCACCAAGCGCAACGACGATTCCAGCCACGGTTCGGCGACCCGCAGCGGCGATGTTCGCGCGGATCCACGGGAGGCGATCGCGTAGCCCCAAGTACGCCACCAACTTCGCGGTGCCCTCGTCTGGCGGCGTGTCCGGATTCGGCAATCGATGCACTTCACCGTTGAACGATAGGCGCCCCTTCTGATTGCGCGCGACGTCGGCCAGCCAATGAGCGGCACGCTTCTCGGTGAGCGGGTACGCCATCAATTGTGTCAGTTGCTCTTGGCTCAGCTGTTGAGTGCGCATCCACGCGAGGCACCAGTGCTCGGCGTGCGGAGCCTCGAACTGCTTGAACACTTGTGGAATCAGTCGCTGATCGGCAAACCCGAACAGCTGTCGAAGCAGTTGCTCACGCTGCCACCACTCATCTTGCTCCGCGACGACGTCGATCAACGTGTCGAGGTGTTCGATACCCAGCGTTTCCGCGTAGGTCACCGCGGTCTGGTAGCGCGTCGTGGGGATGGTCAGCAAACGTGCGGGATCAAGCTGGCTCGCGTCGAGTGCATGAATCGTTTGCACGGCTTGTGTCGCGACCTCTTCGACGTCGACCAACGGAACCAGTGCCGCTGCGTCCTCTGCCTTTCCGAGAAGAGCCAGAGCTTCAAGCGCAGTGTTCCGAACGTTCGTGTCCGTATCCGCGTTGCACGCGGCGGCGACCAACAAAGGACGAACTGCCGGAAGATGGATGGGCTCGTTGAACGTCGGGTCGGCGTCGAACGCCAGGATCTCCAGGATGGGCATCACGGTGTACCCACCGGTCTGTGGCAACCAGTGCTCGAGAACCTTGAGCGCAATCGGCCCACCCAGTGCACGCAGAGATTGATCATGCGAACCGGTCAGCAAGGCGATCAATTCGATGGTGGGACGCGAACCATCCGCCAACGCGGCGCGCTCGAGCCAAGTGGCGTCCTGAAGCGACGTTTTGATCACTTCTTCGGCGCAGGTGCGCACACCAGGATCACACCAGCCGTGGTCTTCCCAGATCTCTTCACGGTCGGACAGCAGGCCCTGGGCGATCTCGCAGGCGGCAGCAACACGCGTGGGATCACCAGACGTCAGTTCCACGTGCAGTGATGCGGGGTCCGGGAGTCGCGCAGGTACAGTTGCGCGCTCCGCTTCGATGCGCGCAATGCGCTCTTGTCGGGACGTGTCGTCGCGCATGCGTAGCGACGCCTGAAACTCCACGCGTGAATGCAAGGGCTCCAGGTCGGGGTCACGCTCCATGCTCATCGCCATGCCTTGGCGCAGCCAACGCGGGCAGCACTGCATCGCCATCTCGACTTGGTCGAGCGCGGCATCGTGGTCAGCCGCTTTGACCAACGCGCAAGCGAGGTTGCCGTGCGCCTCGACCTGAAAGCGAGTACCCGCGAAGGGCGCTTTCGAACGAAGTTCGATCACCTTCTCAAACAAGGCGCGCGCTTCGTCGATCGCCCCATCGTTGAGGTGCGCAATTCCCAATGTTTGTAGGAGGATCGTGTTGTCTGGATAGCGCTTCAGCGCGTCGCGCAGACGCGTGTACACGATCGCGCGGTCGTCGCTGTGGATCTCATCGAGATACGCGAGACCGTGGACTGCATCGAGATGATATTGAAAATCATCCGAGAGCGAGAGTGCGCGCTCGAACAACGTACGGGCTTCGTCGTGTCCACCCAGAATCAACCGCAGCATGCCGAGTTCGGTGGCAGCGTCGGGGTTGCTCTCCACCAGCGGGACGAGCAGTTTCTCGACGTCGCGTGGTCGTGCCGTGTTGCGGTAGGCACGCGCCAAGAGCACGTCCCGCGCAGGCGTGGCTTTCGCTTTGAACAGAATCTCGACAGCCCCTGAGAAGTCGAGGCGGTCGAGAGCTTGTCGACCAAGTTGGAGTAAATGGTCTTGGTCGAGAGGGTCGGTAGTCATTGTGTTGGGGTGTCGCGGAGCGCGAACATAAGCCTGATCCGTTCAAGATCAATGAATGCAGCGTTGAGGGCAGTTGCGCTCCAGGTTGGTTTGAAACAGTCCATGCCGTCCAGCCAGTTCGAGCTGGCATGCGTCCACTTCCTCGTCGTCCACCGTGACCAGGATCGGCCCTTCACAGTGTTCTTCCAGCCAATCGCGAAGCTGTGCGGGATGCCAGAGCGTCGACTCGAGATCCGGATGCCCGTTGACGCGTACGTAGGGGTCTCGAATACGCGCGGACTCAGGAACGAGCAGGTGGTTCCAACACCCTTTGTCGATGCGCAGGTTGCTGAGCATCGCACCCGCATGGTGAAACTGCAGACCAAGGTAGGGTGTGGACGCGTTGACGACCATCGCGACCAACACCAACCCGCGCCAACCGATCGGGCTATCTCCCCAAGCGCCGCGTCCCTTCAGCCGGTCCGCTCGCACCCACCATGCCCGTGCACTCGCGACCACCACGATCCAAAGCGCAAGTTCGTTGAGTTGCCAAAACGGGTAGGGAATCCTGTGGTCGCGAAAGTAAAACGCCATGCTGACCGCACCGAGAACCAGCCCGATACCGATCACTCGCTTGTCGCGGAACACGCTCACGTAGTGCGCGAGATCTTCATCATCGAAGAACCACACCCACGCCGGGATCATCACCCAAGCAAACGCAGGCGCGAACACGATGGTAAGCGGGAGGTGCATTGCGCTGGCAACAATGACGCCGAGTGCAGGGCGGAGGACCCAGGCCACGGCGATGCCCAGTTCAACGACGATGAACAGGATCGGCCACGCGGCGCCGAGGTCGGGCAACACGACGCTCCAGTTTTCGCCCAGTAGACGAACGCCTCCGACCGCGCAGCTCACCTCAGGGTCGAAGAAGTCAGCGTTGAGTTTGTGAAAGGCCGCGATGGCGTAAAACGCGACCGTGCACGTGCGGATCGCGGCGGCGGCGCGCTCGGGGGTACGCCACGCGCTGAGCATGAGCACGCACTGCACCACAAGGAACACCGACTGGGTAAGCTGGTCGCCCGCAAAGAGCAGCGGTCCCAGTGCTCCAAGTCCACACAGCACCCAAGGCGCGAATGCGAATCGACCAGTCGGCGGCTTCACCAAGAGCCACGCAGCTCCACCTCCCAAGAGAATGTTGGGAACGAGCCACGACCACTGGTGCGCGTCTGGCAGTGTGAGGTGAAAGAAGCATCCGACGGCAAAGAGACGCGCATAGAGCCGTAGTCGGAGCGACATCGCAGCAATGGTACGCTCGCTGCCACGCATGCGTAGCGCGCTTCTCGCTGGTGGTCTCACAACGATTGCGCTCGGATGGGCGGTCTCGCTCTACGCGATTCATAGCCTGGAGAGTCGTGAGTCCGATGCGTTTGGCGAACCATCCACGCTGCAGCAGCTCGAGTCTGTCGATCATCACCTTTTCGTCGCAACGCCGGCCTACGAAGGGCAAAACCTAGTTCTCGAGGTTTGTGCAGACGACGGGTTTGAAACCGGGGCGTGGACCCAGGTCGAGTTCGAGATCTGGTTTCTCGACGAAGACGATCGCATCTCTTCCCACGCGTTTGCGGACCTGCAGGAGCACGTTCGGCGTAACCGCCTCGGCGATGCTTGCGTCACGGTTGCCACCAGTTCGGGGTTTGGTGCGACGGGCGAAATCGCACTCGGGATGGCGTATCCGGAACTCGACCCACAACTTGCTGATGTTCGAGTGTACGGGCACATCGCAGCGTGGACTCCATTGGGTCTGACCGGTCGCGCAGGGTTGTGGCTGATCCTGCTTGGGACGATCGCATTCTTGAGTGGGTTCGCGTGGCCTCCCAAGCCCGATCCACTGGTCGAAGAAGTCGCGCCGCACGACGAACCCGCGCGATGGACCCGTGTGGCCGCTGGACTTGCTCTGGTCGTCGCTGCGCTGTTCAGCTCGCTCTTCTTTCAAGGGCGTATGCTCGGCGCACTCGGCGGGCTTGTGATTGCTGCTGTGGAAATCGGCGCGGCTTGGTGGTTGGTGGCGGCGATTCGTGACGACGCCACAGCGATTCCCCATCGCCGCTTTGCGTTGGGGATGGTGAAGCCGCGCAAAGGTCTGTGGCTGCTGGCTCTCGCTCCGGTTGTGGGCGTCGTTGTGTGGTTTGCCGGGCGACTGTTGATGCTCTTGGTGCCGTCGACCGGTGTGTCGCCGGTCGAAACCTTCGTGTCGTTTCCGAGCGGAGCGTTGGCGATGGGATCGGTTGCGGTCTTCGTTCCGGTCGCTGAAGAGATCTTCTTCCGCGGTTTCCTCTACGGCACGGTGGAACGGCTTCGTGGTGCCAACATCGCCACCTTCGTCACCATCGTGCTCTTTGCGGTCGTTCACTTGCCTCAGCAGTGGGGCGCGTGGGGTGCGTTCGCAGCAGTGACCACAACCGGCATCGTCCTCACCTTGCTTCGCCGCTTTACTGGATCGACGCTCTTGACCGCGCTTGTGCATCTCGCTCATAACGCGTTCATCACGATGTGGGCGTTGATGTGAGTTGGGAGCAGCGGTGGCAAGACCACAACGTGCCTTGGGATGCGGGCGGACCCTCGCCTGCACTCGTTGGCGTGGCGGATTCGTTGCCACGCGGACGCGCGTTGGTCCCAGGATGTGGTTCAGGACACGACGTGTTCGCACTCGCGAACGAAGACCGACACGTTACGGGTCTCGACCTCGCGCCGAGTGTGCGTGAGTACTTCGAAGCGGAGCGAAAGGCGGCTGGAGTTTCGACCGCGCATGCATCGCTGGTGGTGGGTGACTTCTTCGACGACGCGTGGCGCGAGTCGGACCAACTCTACGACCTGGTCTGGGACTACACGTTTCTGTGTGCGATCGATCCAAGTCAGCGTGCGGCCTGGGCGGCTCGGATGGCCGAACTCATTCGACCCGAGGGAACGCTGGCGACGTTGCTCTTCCCCGTGTTCGATGCACCCCCGAACTACGAGGGGCCGCCGTGGCCACTCGACCCCGATGCCATTGTTGCGTTGTTGGACGGAGCATTCCGACTGGAGTCGCTGCAGCGAATCACCAAGAGCCGCCCCGAGCGCGAAGGCAAGGAGTGGCTCGGGTTGTTTGTACGGCAGTAGTCCTTACTCCGCAGCAGGCGGAGGGCATTGCATCCGCGCCGAAACGACCTCGCCTGTCACGCGATCCACGTACGCGTACCCCACACCTGAGTCCACGCTGAACGCGACCGGCAGTTCTTCACCCATCATGTTGCGTCCTGCGGGGAACGGCATGTCGAGAACACTCCCGTCTGCGGCCACGCGTGTGGCGAGGATCTGGTTTGGTGCGGAGCGATCCGCCCAGATGACGAACCAGCCGCCGGTGTCACCCTCGGCAGCAAAACCGGTAGGTGCATAGGCGATGGTGGGCGGGCCGTAGTTTCCTGCGCTCGTGCTCACCCGTTGGACTGAGCCTGCGTCGCGCAACCCTGTCGGCGTGACCACACGCTCACAGGACATTTCGTCTGAGCATGCGGTTCCGTCGCGGCAGGTGCATGTCGCATCCATGGTGAGTACGCGAACCGCCACGTGGGCTCCTTCACCCTCGGTCCAGGCGAGAGCAACGGCCAGCGAGTCGTCGGTCGAACCGCCAGTCGCGAGGACGAAATGGTCCAACCCATCGGCGCTGAACGAGACCGTCGATTCGCTGGGACTTGCAAGGGGATCGGTGGCGATGCACTCACGCACACCGGCGAGCGTTCGGCTGCGCGCAGGCTGAACAAATCGCTCGGGAGTGTCGTTTGTGCCCGGCGGCTGCGCGGCTTCCGCGCACATACCATCAATGCACGAAAGCTGGTTGCCTGTGGGGCACTCGGTCATGGCGTCACACGCCGGTCCGACGATGCGCGTTTCGTCGATCAGCCCGTCGCAGTCGTCATCGTCTCCATCGCACGTTTCACGCGGAGGCACGGCGGGGACGCACTCTGCGTCGCAAGTCGCCTCGTCGACCATCCCGTCGCAGTCGTCGTCTTCTCCGTTGCTGCACAAGTCTCTCAAGTTCCCCGTTCCGTTCGTGCGCGGGATCACGCCTCCGTCGCAGTGCAGTTTTCCGCCGGTGCACGCGACCGTACCGAACTCGCAGACGCCCACGTCGCTACCACAAGTTTCGCCAAGCGCAGCGCCCTCCAACGTATCGGTGACCTCTTCGTCGACCATTCCATCGCAATCATCATCGATCGCGTTGCAGATCTCGGCTGTCGCTGTGCAAGTGCCACAATCGCTTTCGTCCGTGCGGCCGTCACAGTCGTCGTCGAGCATGTTGTCGCACTGTTCGATGACATCCGGGTCGCGCACACCGAAGCAGAAGCTCACGCCGTTGCTGCAGCGTGCTTGACCGCTTTGACAGACGCCGACGTCAGAGCCGCACTCGGGGAACAAACACCGGCTTCGCTGCGGCATTGTTTCACCGCACGCACCTGCAACGCCCGTTTCGCACCCCGTCAGGTCTGTCGCGCCGGGCTCGGCCAACGGTCCAATCACGGAGACAGTTCCGCCTCCGTCGGTGTTCGGAAACGCGACCACGAAGGCGTCGCCTGCTCCTGCCACACCGGGCGCGCCGAACCCGTTTGTTTCACCGATGACGAGTGGCGTTCCCTCATCGGTGGCGTTGATGTGGGAGACACCACTCTCCTGCTGAATAAACGCGCCCCACACCGCGATGGGTCGGGGCGTGTCGAGAGCACACTGTGCGGTTCGGGAACCGCCGACACCGGCAACGAGTGCATGCGCTTCCGCTGAACCTCCACGAGGGGTTTGCACCACATCGACGGCGACATCGGTGAATCCGCACTCGCGCAACACCACGGCCTGCTCTGGGCTCACACAACGGCCGCAGACGCATTCCTCACTGCCCGCGCACGGAGAGTCGACGCAGAGATCGTTCGACCCCACGTTCGTTACCGCAGCGCGCGCTGCCGCACAGGCGTCGGGATCCGCCGCCGAGCAGACTCCGTCTTGGGTAAGTCCGACACCCAAAAAGCTGTTGCTACGTCCTGCGGGACCCACGACTCGAAGCTGTGAGCCTTCGTTGACTTCTGCGAAGCGCACGCGTCCTTGAGGACACCCACGTGTGCTGATCGCGGCAGCAAAAGTGTGTGAGCCCGTTGCCGCAGCAACGACTTGGTCCGCGTTGCAGTTGTCGATTCGGATCTCTGGTCGACCCGCTTCAGCCATTTCGACGATCACTTCTTGTTGCCAGCAGCCCTCTTCCACCATTGTGTTCGCCAGACTTCCGTCATCGATACCGTCTTCGTCGGTGTCGGCGTGGCGCGCGTACGTCACCGCGTTTGCGATTTCGCCAATGAGCGGCGAAACCGCGACGGTCGATGCTTCGCGCGAGGGGATCTCGGTCCAAAACGCGCGAGCCTCAGTTCCGGTCGACGCAACGCTTAGGATCGAGGGCGTTTCACCGTACTGCACGCCTCCAAACCCAGAGGGCGCGAACACGGCTTCGTCCACGGAGCCATCACAGTCGTTGTCCGAGCCGTCGCAAAGTTCGACGTCTCGTTCCAAAACGCACTCGCCATCGACACAACGAAAGGGGCGACAGCTTGCCGGGAAGCCGAACTCTGCGTTCAAGCCGCCTGCACATGCAGCTTCCTGTTCCAGTGCGGTTTCGCCAAGTTCGTCACACCGATCAAAGTCATCCAAGCCCAAGGCGCTGCAGCCGGTGACCAGAGTTCCAATCGCGAGAAGGTACGTGCGCATCAGAACGACCCCTGAACGTTGAGGCCTGCACCACCGGGCCCGGCGGCAGGTTGGATCCGAATACTCGCTTCGTCATCGTCGCTGCTATCGCCGCCGAAGTTGGTAAACACGGCAAAGATGACGGTGGTGGTCGCAGCCAATGCCGCCACGCCAAACAGGATGTCAGCGTTTCGGGCAGAACTCTTGATGTCGTCGACTTCCGCGCTCGTCGCGATGGACGGATCGCGTGAATCGACGTCGTTGCTTCGGCTGAGCGCCTGAGCACCAAACGCGATTCCACCGGCGAGCGCGACCACCGTGACGCCCACACCCGTCCAGAAGAGTCCCGGATGCAGTCCTTCAAACTCTTCGGCGAGCTCCTCCATCTCAAACGTGAGCTGCGACTCGTCGCGCGCGACAACATCGACCTGCTGCTGCGCTTGGACGTAGCCCTCCGCACGAACCTCCACGACGTGCGATCCGCCGGGAAGGAGAATCTCGGTTTCGTCGGTGCCGATCATGCGGTCATCCACCCAGAGCTCGTACCCCTGGATGTTCACCGACACGCGAACGGTTCCGAGCAAGCCTTCAAGCAGATCGATCTTCGCGGTGACCTGCGGCGCGTACTCGGTGTCTGCACCCCCTTGGTCGAGGAACCCGCGGTAGCTCGCCATGGCTTCCGAGTATCGAAACAGCTTTTCCTGGCAACGCCCGATATTGAAGAGGACGAAGAAGCGCATCTCGTGGCCCTCAAGCAACTCGAGTGCGCGCTGGAACTCGGCGAGCGCCGCGTCGTAGCTCTCCGAATCAAACAGCGTTTCCGCTCGCGCAATGCGCTCACGTGCTTCGACCAATTGAGGCGGGTCCTGCGGTGGGACCACCTCTTCTTCAGGCTGCTCTTCGCTAGTCTCTGCAGGCGTCTCTGCGGGCGGTTGAGCAACCGCCGAGGACGCCAGCAAGAGGAGGATCACCCACCATCCACGTGCCATGACGCGGAGCGTACCACCATCAGATCATGCCGCTGAGCCGGATGATCGAATCCATCATCGTCGCCGGCTCGGAGGTCATGGGGGCCTCCTGCATCGCAGGTTCCATGACTGGGGGAGGCTCCGTCACCGTGACCGTCTGTTGCGGCCGCTCACGCATTGTTGGCGCTGCCTCCATCGTGGTGGGCGTCTCCATCGTTGTGGTCGCCTGCATGGAGGACATCGACGTCATTCGTGCCGTTCGCATCGAGCTTCGACGGTCGTCCGTGCCCGAACCACGCTCCATCCGCAGCGTGAGTTCGCCACCGGCGTCGAACTCCAGGTTCATGTCCTGGATCACGCTTGTGTACCCATCCTTGCGCGCTTCGACGCGAAACAGGCGTCGAGGAAGCTGGCCCTGAAACGGGTTCCGAATCGGTGACCCGTCGAGAAAAAGGTCTGCAGCGAGAGGTTGACCCGCTTCGTCGAGCGTCGTGATGTTCACCGCGACCCGCTCTTCCGCCATGGTCGTTGGCTGTGTCGGCAGTTGCGGAAGCACCCTTGGAGGGACGACTGGTTCGGGGTCACTCGAGAACGCACCCGATCCGACGGCGATGGCAGCACCCGCTCCGAGGAGAAGAATCAGTGCACCACCCACGATCAGTGGGAGACGGCTCTTGGTCGGCGGAGTGAAGGCACTCTGGTCGTACGGCTGGCTCGGAAATCCTTCTTGATCGCGCGGGCGAACACCGGAAGCGGCTTTGCCGAGAACCGACGATTGCGCGCCTTTCGTCGAAGGGGCATCCGCGACAACCGGTGCTGCATCGGCCTCTGCAAAGGGCGCGAGCGCTGCTTTGAGGCTGCCACAGTCTTGAAACCGCTCGTTTGGATCCTTGCTGAGCAAACGCGCGATGATCGCTTCGACTTCCTCGGGCAGATCGGGACGAAACGTGCGCGCCAAAGGAGCGGGCTCCGTGCAGATCTTCAACACAAGCATCGGGTACGAATCGTCGTCGAACGGGTACTGCCCCGTCAGTGCTTGAAAGAGAATGACTCCGAGTGAGTAGATGTCCGCGCGCGCGTCGACGTCTTTGCGTCCCTGCGCTTGTTCCGGGGACATGTAGTAGGGCGTGCCAAGCGTGGTGCCCGTTTGGGTCATCGACTTGTTTGGCCCGTTGGGGTCTTTGAACTTCGAGATGCCGAAGTCGAGCACCTTCACGAAGTCCGAGTTTCCACCTCGTGAAATTAGATAGATGTTCTCCGGTTTGAGATCGCGGTGAACGATTCCTTTCGAGTGGGCGGCATCCAGCGCGTCGCAGACTTGCGACATGATCCGAACCACACGACCGAGAGGTTGTGCACCGTGACTCTCAATGTCGTCGCTCCAATCGCGACCCTCGAGAAATTCGAGAACCATGAACACAGTGCCGTCGTCGAAACGACCCATGTCCGTGACCTCGATGATGTTCTCGTGGCCAATGCTCGTGGCGGCGTGTGCTTCGCGGTGGAAGCGAGCGACAACTTCGGGGTTCTTCGCGAACTGCGGGTGCAAACACTTGATCGCGACGCGCTTCTTGATGAGCACGTGCTCGCCTTCGTAGACCGCGCCCATTCCGCCCTCGCCGAGCTTGCGCACGACGCGATAGCGGTCCTGCAACATCATGCCGACCTTCGGGTCGAGCTCTTGGGCAGAATCCATCGTCACGAACTATATCCGGCGTGAGGTACGACGCGCGAGAAGGGATGGATCTTTGCTTCTTGAACAGGTGTCTTGAGAGCAAAGAGAAAGGCCGTTCCCGAAAGAACGGCCCAAGTCTCCTTCAAACGAGTTGAACTCGAGTGATCAGCCACCTGCCAGCGAGCTGGGGGTGCTGGAGCTAAGCTCCGAGAATCCGAGCGTGTAGGGCGAGTTGGTGCCCTGCTCGTAGCTTCCGATCCAGACCTTGTACACGCCGGCCGGGAAGGGGGCCTCGACGAGCGGGTTGGTGCCGTCGGTGTCGTCGTCGCAGACGTAGCTTCCGTCGGGCTTCTGAATCACGAGGGTGATGTCGGCGGTGGAGTGCGCCATGACGCGAAGGCTCGAGAACGCGCCAGTCGCGTTGAACAGGTGGTCCGGGGTACCGGCGATGTAGCCAACGCAGCCGGCGGTGCCGAGCGTGGTGGCGTCGGTGGCGCCGCCCGAGGTACCGGACGCGGTGTGCGGATCCGGCATGAAGCCCGGGTTCAGGCTCACGGTGCCGAAGTTCGAATCACCGGCGGGCTGAGCGGCCTGAGCAGGCTGCGCTGCTTGCTGCTGCTGCGCCTGTTCCGCTGCCATGTTAAGGGCGGCACCCAGCTGGTTGGCCAGGGCTTCCGCCTGCTCGTTCGCTTGTTGCTGTTGCTCCGCTTCGTTTCCGCCGCATCCAACGGCCAGGAGCAGTCCAATCGCAACGCTGAGACTCTTCATTCTTGCCTCCTAGGGGGCGAATCGCTTCGCCGTCATCTCGATCGTTTTTGTCGAGCGCGGCCTCAGTACCAGAGCAACGCGGGGCCGATCCAGTGCTGGTGTGCTACAGCCGCGCCAGGAGTTACGAGCATTGGAACGGAAGCCTTCCTTCTTCGCGCGTTTTGGCCTCGCACTACGCGTTCTGTTCTCAGCGGACCTGGGTGCCTCTGTGAGACAGCTCATGCAGGGCGAGCCTGCATTGCCGGCCCCTGAGCCCGAGCCAGAGCCTGAACCCGAACCGCCTCCCGTCGTGGAAGCGACACCCGATGCTGCGCTTCAACTGCTTGGTCTCTTGCAACGCGAAGGTCGGTTCATCGACTTTTTGGAAGAAGACGTGTCTGCGTTTTCCGACTCCGACATTGGCGCTGCTGCACGCGTCGTGCACGAAGGGTGCAAGAAAGCGCTGGCCGAGCACTTTGACGTTACACCCGTGCGGTCTGAGGAAGAGGGAACGTCGGTGGAGCTCCCGAAGGGATTCGACGCGACCGAGGTTCGCGTGACCGGAAACGTGGTTGGCGAGCCGCCGTTCAAGGGAACGTTGCAACATCGCGGTTGGAAGATTGCGGAGGTGCGCTTGCCGAAAGTTGCTGCGGGGCACGACTTGTCGGTGGTCGCGCCCGCTGAGGTCGAGCTTTGATCGCGGTGCAGTTGTGACGTTCGTACTCGGTGTCGACCTTGGAACGACGCACTGTGCGTTGTCTGCGTTGGATTTGGATCTGAGTGAAGGCGAAGAGGTCGCGCTTCAACCGTTTGGAATCGATCAAGCGATCGCTCCAGCGGAAGTGGAGCGGCGCACGTTGCTGCCAAGCTTTCTCTATCTTCCACACGACACGGAACTCGCCCGTGGTGCATCGAGCTTGCCGTGGAACGCGACACCCTCGTACGTCGTGGGCGAGTTGGCGCGAGTGCTTGGCGCCAAGACACCCATTCGTTTGGTTGCGAGCGCGAAGTCCTGGCTGGGTCATACGGCGGTCGACCGTCGTGGTCCGATCCTACCGACAGATGCACCGGACGACGTCACGCGGCTAAGCCCGTTGGATGCTTCGGTGCAGTACCTCGCGCACCTCAAAGCGGCTTGGGACCATGCGAATTCCGGGGAACCCTTTGCGGATCAAGAGGTCGTGCTGACGGTTCCCGCGTCGTTCGACCCCGCGGCGCGCGAACTGACGGCGGAGGCTGCCCAAAAAGCTGGGTACGCGAACCTGACGCTTCTCGAAGAGCCCCAAGCTGCGCTCTACGCGTGGATTCAACAGACCCGAGGTGAGTGGCGCGACAAGCTGAACGTCGGCGACGTGATTCTTGTGGTTGATGTGGGTGGTGGAACCACCGACCTCTCGCTGATTGCGGTGCACGAGAGTGAGGGTGCGCTGCAGTTGGAACGGGTTGCCGTGGGCGACCACATTTTGCTCGGCGGCGACAACATGGATCTCGCCTTGGGCTACACCGTGAAAGCGAAGCTCGAAGCCGAGGGCAAGAAGCTCGATGACTGGCAGGTACGCGCGATCACGCAGAGCTGCCGAAGCGCGAAAGAGATCTTGTTGGCCGGGAAGGCGGACAGCGTTCCGATTGTGGTGCCCAGCCGAGGCAGCAAGTTGATCGGTGGTTCGTTGCGCACGGAGTTGACGCGCGCAGATGTGGAAGCCGTTGTGTTGGAGGGTTTCTTCCCGGATGTGGGCGTGGACTCGAAGCCGAAGACGCGTGCGCGAAGTGCGTTGACCCAGTTGGGGCTTCCGTACGCGCAGGATGCGGCGATCACGCGTCACCTCGCTGCGTTCTTGAGCCGACAGGTGAATGCAACCGCGGACCTGTTTGATGTGTCACCAGACGCCGCGTTTCTGCATCCGACTGCGATCCTGTTCAACGGTGGTGTGTTCAAGGCACCGGTGATCGCAAAGCGTGTGGAGGCGTTGATCACAAAGTGGTTGGAAAGCGATGGCGCACCGGCTGCACGCGTGCTTGAGGGCGCTGATCTGGATGGTGCCGTGGCGCGTGGTGCGGCGTATTACGGGTACGTTCGACAGGGTGGCGGAGTGCGCATTCGTGGAGGAATGGCGCAGGCGTTTTATGTGGGTGTGGAGACAGCAGCTCCCGCCGTTCCGGGGATCGAGCCACCGATTCACGCGCTGTGTGTTGCACCCTTTGGGTTGGAAGAGGGCAGTGCCTCGCAAGCACCGCCGCAGGAACTGGGTTTGGTCGTTGGGGAGCCCGTGCGGTTTCGATTCTTTGGTTCGTCCGTGCGAAGGGACGACGACACAGGCGCGTTGCTCGAGCGGTGGAACGACGACGAACTCGTGGAGTTGGGGCAGATTGAGGCCACATTGCCAACGGAGGGGAACTCGCCTGGTGAAGTGGTTCCCGTTCGTCTTCGCGGTCGAGTGTCGGAGTTAGGTACTCTTGTGCTCGAAGCCCTCAGTCGTGGGGGTGAGCACGTATGGAAAGTCGAACTCGACGTACGAGAGTGAAGCGTGAGCCGGTTTAGCGCAGGCGAAGTCTTGCTTGACCGTTACCGGCTGGAAAAGGTCCTCGCCAAAGGCGGGATGTCGGTGGTTCATCGAGCCTGGGACACCCATCTTGGCCGACCGGTGGCTGTGAAGGTTCTGGCTGAACACCTGAACACAGACACCCTGCATCGGCGTTTTGTCCGTGAGGCTCGGTTGGCCGCGCAGGTGAAGCACCCGAACGTCGTCGAAACCTACGATGCAGGCGTGGTGGACCAGACCCCGTTTCTCGTGATGGAGCTGCTGGTGGGGGACACCCTATTGGCCACCTTGCGAGAAGGGCCGATGTTGGTTCCCAGGACACGCAAGATCATCGTTTCGGTGCTTCGTGGTGTGCAGGCCGCCCACGACGGGGGCGTGGTTCATCGGGATCTCAAGCCATCAAACGTCTTCATCACAAGTGAAGGTGTTGTGAAGGTGATCGACTTTGGTTTGAGCAAGGATCTGGACCGACTGACCCCGACCACCACGCTCACCAAGCCGCAGGAAGCTCTCGGGACACCCAGTTATATGTCTCCCGAGCAGATCCTTGCAGATCCCGTCGATGCGAGGACGGATGTGTATGGCGCCGGCGTTTTGGCCTACGAACTGCTGACTGGGCAGCGTGCGTTTCCGCCCGTTGAGGGACCTGTGGAAGAGGTGTTTCGCACCATCTTGGAGGATTTTCCGCCTCCACCCTCGACTGTCCGACCGTCGTTGGATCCACGCGTGGATCGCGTGGTCATGAAGGCGATTCGCAAGAATCCGACCGAGCGGTATCAGAGCGCCGATGAAATGCGGTTGGCCATGACGTGAACAGGTGGATCCCCTCGTTGTCCCGAGGCGAGAGGGAGTTCATCGTTCAGGAATGATGCGGCTTAGCCCAAGGACACCCATCAAACTCGCCGCAGCGCTGGCAGCGCTTGCGGCCTCGTTCATTTTTCAAGCCGAGGCGAGCGCTCTTCGATGCGGAACCCACTTGATCGATCGAGGAGACACCCAAGCAGAGGTGCGTGCGCGCTGCGGAGATCCCGTTGATGTGGCTGTCCGCGTCGACCAGCGAACAATCCATCAGGCGCAGTTCGGTGCCATCTTCAGCAGGAGTGTGACCTCGACCATCGAGACGTGGACACTCAACTTTGGACCCCAGCGTTTCATGGTCCGCATTGAGTTTCAGGATGGGGTGGTGAACACCGTTGAAACGTTGGGTCGCGGCTTTCCGCCTGATCAACTGGGCACACGAGCGTACGACGTGAGATTGGGACACTCACCATCCCGCGTCCGGGCAACTTGGGGTGAGCCAACTGAGCAAAACTCGCGTGTTGTTCAAACAGGCGTGACGGTTGCGCCTGTAGAGGGGGTCGTGCAGACCGCCCAACGCGCCGTTCAAGTCGAAACGTGGGTGTACAACTTCGGTCCGCTTCGTTTCATGCGCCGTGTGACGTTTGAAGATGGCCGGGTCGTGCGAATCGAGACGCTCGGTCGAGGTTTCTGACCGTTTTTGTGGCTGTCCTTAGCTCGCCACGGCAAGCGGAGCACGATCGAGTTCTGCGAGTTCAGCCAGCTGGGTGTCTGACAATCTCTCCTCCAGCATCGTTGCCCATGTTTCGAAGAACAACACGCAGTCTTCTCGACGAGCATGGTGAAGAGGTTTGCGCCGGCGATCGATTCGACGAAGCACGTGCGGATGCGAAAGCCGTTCGATATGGCGGATGTCCTCCGGTAAGAGTCCTAAGTCCAACATCTGCCGCAGAATCAAATCCATTGGGCGCCCACTGGTCGGACAGTACTCACGAGCTTGCTCACCCCAGTCGCCTGGACGATCGAATGCCGCTTCATAGATCGTTGAAGGATCTAGCTCTGTAACCACTTGCGCCAAGTTGCCGCAGTTGCACATCGCGTAGTGCGACCACTTGTACGTTGCCCCGTCGCGTAACCGATTCGCGGCAGCGCGAAAAGCACGAATCAACAATACAGTTCGATCCACGACTTAAGCATAGGGCCCGTTTGTCACCGAGGGTAGGTCCGAGCACGGGCGAGACCCGCTCCTCGGATCCACGTGCGACCTTTCTTTGTCGCAAACGAGGCAATCTCTGAGGTCGATCCCAGCGCGGTAAGCTTGGAGAGACCGTGGCTTTGCATGGTGTCGAGCCAAGTCGACGAATCAAGACTGTGCTGTGTGAGAAGCTGTGGCGGTTTTCCGCGCAAGCGTGCACCGGGTCCATACGCGCGTGAGCACCGGCCCGTCCACTCGAGAACCTCGACGTAGTCGCGGAAATGCATGGGCACCGCAATGTCTGACTTCCCAGTTTGATCCTCGAACGGTGCGAGGCCGCGCGGCGCACTCGGAGCCGATTTCAACCGCCGCGTGATCGAGGTGTGCATTGCTTCGTCGAGCGACTCAACCTCGCCCGCCCGAACGACGTTGAGGTCGACGTATGCCATGCATGTGAGCACCGCAGTTTCATCGAGAAGCGGTTGAGACTTGAAGCGACCCTCCCAGAAGCGGCCGGTGCAGTTGTCTTCTTTGTTGGCGCGCCGAGCAATGTGCTCGTTGAGCGTGCGCATCATCCAAGACAGATCGTGAAGGCGTTCGCGCCACAACGCGATCAGCGACTTGCGTGCGTGACTCGGCAGCGGATCCAGACGCGCTTTGGAGTTTTTGAAGAGTCTCGTGTAGCGCTCGACCACCTCCTCGTCGGTCCAGGACAGAGCCAACGCGCGATCGACTCGCACCACGATATGGAGGTGGTTGGACATGACCGCGTACGCAAAAAGTTGGATGGCAAAGATCTCCGCGAGAAAGAAGAGACGCTCTTCGATCCAGTCTTTCCTGTGTTCGAAGTCTTGTCCTGTGTACGGGTCGCGGCCGCAAAGCCATGCGCGGCGTACGCATCTCGAAATGCAGTGGTAGAAAGGGGTTGAATCGAGGTCGTAGGATTCGGAGCGTGCGCGAGTCATGCCCCTTTATCGGAACCGCGCGACCCCAGTTGCGGGCAAATGACAAGACACCCATCTCTCGCCAGTTTGGAACGAGCTTCCCTACGGATCGGGCACGATCGAATCGAGGACTCGCGCGGTGCTGAGGACTCCGGGAAGCCCTGCTCCCGGATGGGTGCCTGCCCCGACCAGGTACAGATTCTGGATGTCCTCACTCTGGTTGTGAGGACGGAAGTAAGCGCTCTGGAGCAACTGAGGTTGCAAACCGAATGCCGCGCCTTTCAGCGACGCGTAGTCATCTCGAAACCCGATGGGGTTCAAGCATTTGCTGACTGTGAGACGTGAGCGCAACCGCGGCAGCACGGTTGCTTCAAGATGCCGTTCGATGCGTGTCCTGTAGTGTTCTTGCGCTTGGTTCCAGTCGACGGACGCATCGAGGTGCGGGACTGGTGCGAGCACGTAAAAGGCATCGCAGCCACGTGGCGCCATCGAAGCGTCGGTCGCAGTTGGCCGGTGCAGATACAGGCTAAAGTCGTCAGGAAGCCGTTGATGCTTGAAAATATCGTTGAGCAAACCGCGATACCGGGGCCCAAGGATGATCGTGTGGTGCGCAACATCTTCGTACTGATGCGAGGTTCCGAAGTACCAGACGAATAGGCTCATCGAGTACGCAGCGTTGTCGATGCGATGATTGGTCCAGCGTTTGCGCCACTGCGATGGAACCATATGCCGGTACATCCATGCGGAGTCTGCGTTGCTGACCACGATGTCGGAGTCGATGACAGACCCATCTTCGAGACGGATTCCCGTTGCCGATCCATCGACGATAACGACCTCGGAAACATGGGTGTCCTGCAGAAATCGAACGCCGCGACGGCGCAACAACGCGACCATCCCATCGACGAGTTTCCCCGTACCGCCCATGGGAAACCAAACTCCCCATCGACGTTCAAGATAGGCAATCAACGTATAAATACTGGTCGTTTGGTACGGATTCCCACCGACCAAAAGCGGGTGAAAACTCAGAACCTGCCGCAACTTTTCGTTGCGGATGTATCGTGCGACCAGTTGGTGCACCGAAAGATGGCTGTCCAGCGAGATCATCGCCGGAGCGACTCGCGCCATATCAGTCAGTCGACCGAAGGGTGTGTGGCCGAGTCGCTCAAAACCGACCTCGTAGATTTCCCGGCTCTTCTCGAGAAATGCGTCGTAGCCCGCCAGATCGCGTGGCGAAATGCGAGAGATCTCGGCTCGCATGCGCTCAAGGTCGCCGCTGTATTCGAAGCTCTCGCCGTCGTCGAATCGAATCCGGTAGAAGGGTTCGGTTGGTCGGAGATCCACACTCGTGTGCAGGTCTTCGCCACACAGTGCCCAGAGTTCTTCGAACAAAAATGGAGCGGTGACCAAGGTTGGCCCCGCGTCGAACGTGTAACCGTCGATTCGATGTACACGAGCGCGTCCACCCGGCTGACTCAATCTATCGACAACCGTCACACGGTAGCCACGTACGCTGAGTCGGATTGCTGCGGCGAGCCCTCCGAACCCAGCACCGATGACAACTGCATGTGGCGCGTTCGGCGCAACCGAGCGCCGGTCTTCAGGACGGATCAGTCGGCCCGTTGGCAAGAACGTGTGTGTTTTCGATGAGATCAAGATGGGTGTCCTGGAACTCTGGAGGCAACCCAGGGGCGCTTCAAGTATGCTCGGCGCCATGGAGAACCAGGCGATTCTTTCTGTGGGGGCGATCCTCCTGGCGCTCGTTGCAACGTTCGCGATGCTTCGCATCCGCACCCTGTCTCGGAAACAAGACACTGCGATGAAGCTGATGCGTCAACAGGTCAAAACGGCCAAGAAACAGAACGAGCTCCTGGCAGAGCTCAATGAGTTGCTGCGTGAGGTTTTGGCGAAGGGCCCCGCGTCAGCCGGGTTGACGCCGAATACACCGTCTTCTGAAGAGGAATAGCTGCCAAACGGCGCGTCCGTCATATTCGAGGTGGCTGGTCCCGCCTGAGTGACTGCTTGGGCTTGATGGGTGTCCTGCAGCCATCAGCCGCCTGATGGGTGTCCAGCAGCCATCAGCCGCCTCCTGGGTGTCCTGCAGCCATCAGCCGCCGCTGGGCTGCATCCTGCAAACGGGCGTCCTCCGAAACGGCGAAGAGGTTAGTGTAGAGCGCCTGATGGCTGTCCCCGGAAAACAGGAGTAAGCGGCTTCTATGGCTGTCGCCTCTCGTTACCTCGTTGGCATCGATCTCGGCACGACCCACACCGTGGTCGCTTACGCCGACACCAAGGCGTCGTCTCCTGACGCGCCGCCCGACATCCAATCCTTCGAGGTCGAACAGCTCATCGCGCCCGGCCAAGTGGCGGCCAAACCTCTGCTTCCTTCGGTCCGCTACCACGCGTCTCCCGGAGAAATCCCACCCGCTCAGCTCGCGCTCCCATGGGCAGCGCCGTCTGAAGGACAGCCAGTTCTCGGTGAACTCGCGCTCGAACTGGGCACCAAAACACCCGGGCGGCTGGTGGCGTCCGCCAAGAGTTGGCTCAGTCACGGCGCGGTCGATCGAACGGCCAACATCCTCCCCTGGGGCGCTCCCGACGAAGTCGAAAAGGTGTCGCCGGTCGACGCGTCCGCCTCCTACCTCGCGCACGTCCGCGCCGCATGGGACGCACGCTTCCCCGACAACCCGATGTCCACGCAAGACGTGGTGCTGACAGTTCCTGCATCGTTCGACGAAGCGGCTCGAGGTCTCACGCTTCGCGCAGCCAAAGACGCTGGGCTCAAAGTCCGCCTGGTCGAAGAACCCCAAGCTGCATTCTACGCGTGGCTCGATCGCAACCGTGACGAACTCGACCACGCTCTCGGAAGCGTTCGACTCGCACTCGTGGTCGATGTTGGCGGCGGTACCACCGACCTCACGCTGATCAAGATCGAACTACGCGAAAGCGGTCCGCGCATCACTCGCATCGCGGTTGGCGATCACTTGATGCTCGGCGGCGACAACATGGATCTCGCGCTCGCCAAAACCGCAGAGCAAGAACTCGGAAAGAACTTGGGCGCAGCCCGGTTCACACAGCTGGTTCAACAGTGTCGTCAAGCCAAAGAACGCCTGCTCGCACCCGACGCACCCGACGAAGTCCGGGTCACAGTTCTCGGCGCGGGATCCAAACTCATTGGCGGCTCACAATCGGTTTCGGTCAAACGCGACGCGGTGCACAAGCTGGTGCTCGAAGGGTTCTTTCCCGAAGTCGGAGCCGACGCCACACCCCAACGGCGAAGAAGCGGCATCGTGGAGTTCGGACTTCCCTACGTGGCCGATGCCGGAGTCTCGCGACATGTCGCGGCGTTTCTGGCGAGTCACACCGACTTGTGTCGCGAAGCTCTGGGAACCCAAGACGAACGTGGTGAAGGCATCGCAGGCGACATTCCCGATGCTGTCCTGTTCAACGGTGGTGTGTTCAACAGCGCGTTGCTTCGCGAACGTATGCGCTCGGTCATGACGGGGTGGCGTGGTGCGGAAGTCCGACGCTTGGACAACGATGCCCCCGATCAAGCTGTTGCGAAGGGCGCGGTCGCGTACGGTCTTGCTCGACGTGGATTGGGTCTGCGCATCGGCGGTGGATCGGCACGCAGCTACTATTTGATCGTCGACGCTGGCGAGAAACCACGCGGTCAATCGCTCGTGCCCTCACAACGACGCGGTGTTTGCATTCTTCCGCGCGGCTCCGAAGAAGGGGAAGAGATCCCGCTCAAAGATCGCACGTTCTCGTTGCGCCTCGGTCGCCCCGTTCGCTTTCACCTCGTGGCCACAACCAGCGATGTGAAGCATGTGCGACCCGGCGAAATCGTCGAAGTCGAAGACGCGGAACGCTATCGGGATCTTCCGCCGATCGCGGCGGTTCTCGACGATGCGAGCAGCGACTCGTCCGACGAAAAAGAAGTGCCCGTGACGCTTTCGAGCGCACTCACGGAAGTGGGCACGCTCGAGATGAGTTGCGTGCACGCCGAACAGTCGCAGCAACGCTGGAAGTTGGAGCTCCAGCTGCGGGGCAAGTCGGCAGACGCTGTTGCGGCTCAACGCGTCACACAGTTGCACCCGCGCTTTGCCGAAGCGACCGATCGCGTGAAGCTGGTCTACGGCAAGAGCAAAGGCAAAAACGACATCTCTCAACGCGACGTGAAACGACTGCGGCCTGACATCGAAAAGGTGCTCGGACCGCGTGACGGTTGGCAAACGCCTCTGCTGCGCGAACTCTTTGGTGCACTGCACGCCGGAATGAAGCGTCGGCGACGGTCTGCAGATCACGAACGCGTCTGGTTCAACTTGGTCGGCTACACGCTGCGACCTGGGTTTGGATATCCACTGGACGAGTGGCGCACCAAGCAGATCGTCGAAGGGGTCATGAAGGGCGGCGTACAGTTTGCGCCCGAGGCTCAGAACTGGTCGGAGTTCTGGACGATGTGGCGCCGCATCGCAGGCGGACTCACACCCAAGAGTCAGAGTTCGCTGATGGCGCAGCTCGAGTACTACCTTCACCCTCCGACGAAGAAGCCGCGCAAGCGTCCCGCAGGTCCCAAGATGCAGGGGTACGACGCCATGGTTCGTCTCGCGGGTGCACTCGAACACCTGGAACCTGATCGCAAGGCGCAGGTTGGTGGGTGGTTGGTTACGCGTCTCGACAAGCACGACGAGAACGTGCAGTCGTGGTGGGCTGTGGGACGGCTTGGCGCGCGTGTGCCTTTCTACGGAAGTGCACACCGGGTGGTGCCGCGTCACGTGGCTGTCCAGTGGCTGGAACTCGCCCTCACGTTCGATTGGCGCGATGCCGCACCAGCCGCGTTTGCCGCAACTCTGCTCGCTCGGTGTAGTGGTGATCGAGAGCGGGATCTCGACGAAGGTCTACGGGGCCAGGTTGCCGATCGCCTGGCCCATGCAGGACATCCAGACACCTGGGTCGAGATGGTTCGCTCGGTTCAGGTGCTGAGCGAGGCCGATGAACGCCGAATTTTCGGCGACAGCCTCCCGCCCGGGCTTCGGCTGGTCGAGTAAGCCCCTGGAAAAGACTCCGAAGAAGCGAGAATTCTCCCGTCAATTCGCGCCGATGGCTTGACTACAGCCTCACTGAGATCGTTCAATCGCTCCCCACGCTCGGGCGTCCGAGCCATGAGGTCTGACGAACATGTTCGCAGTGGTGATCACCGAAAAGGGCGGGGCCCAACGACGGATGGAGTTTGACAAGAGCGAGGTCACAATTGGCCGCGTTCAAGGCAACGACATCATTCTCCCGAAGGGAAACGTCTCCAAGCGTCACAGTCGGATCGTTCTGAAGGATAGCCGCTTCATTGTGGTGGACCTGAAGAGCACGAACGGCACCTACGTCAACGGACGCAAGATCACCTCGCCGCTCGTCGTGAAGCCGGGTGACAAGGTTTACATCGGCGACTTCATTCTGACCGTCGAGGACTTGGGTGCTGCTGCGTACCCGGATGCTGCGGCTGCACCGCCGCGGCCTGGTCCGCCGCCTCTGCGTTCGAGTCCTCCGCCTGCTCCTTCTGCGCCTGCACCTGCGGTTTCTGCACCTGCACCTGCAGCGCCCGCACCGATCGGACCGCCTCCTGCAGCTGCGCCGCCGCCTCAAGCCGCACCGCCGCCGCAAGCTGCTCCGCAACCGGCGCCGCAGCCCATCGGTCCGCCTCCTTCTGCGCCGCAGCCTCAAGCCGCGCCGCAACCCGCGCCACAGCCGCAACCTGCGCCGGCTCCTACCGCGGTGCCAGCGCAGCCCGCACCTCAACCTACGCCAGCGCAGGATCAGTTCCAGCTTGATCGTGAGCCTGAGCCGCCGACGCGTGCGCCGCGACCTTCTGTCGGAAGCGGTGCACCCGCGCCATCGCCTTCGCCTGCACAACCGCAGCCTGCGCCCGCCGTGGCTCCTGGACCGACGGGATTGCCTGCGGTCATGGGTGCGTTGAAGAGCGCGTTCCCCGGACTCGAGGACGGAAGCGCGCTCGGCGTGCAGGATCAAACCCGCCAATCCGCGGCGAAGAAAGCAATCGCGGAGGTGATGCGTGAGCTCGGCAAGGGCGGCGCAGTCGATGCCAACGACGCCAACCTTGCTGCGGCGGCACTTCGCGAAGCCGTGGGCTTGGGTGCGTTCGAAGCGTTGCTCGGCGACTCGTCGATCAAGGAGATCGTCGTCGAAGGTCCATCGAAAGTTCTCGTCGACAAGGGCGCAGGACTCGTGCCTTCCGAAGCCAACTTCTCATCGGCTGCGATGCTCAGCGTGATCGCGCGTCGTCTTTGCTCGCGTGGTCCCACGTCGCCCAAGGGCGCGATGCTTCAGGGCGTGTTGCCGCAAGGTGGTCAGGTCAGCGCGATGCTGCCTCCCATTGCTGTCGGTGGACCGATCGTTGAGATTCGTCGTGGCGGTGGACCCAACATCGATGCGTTCGTGGCCCGAGGCGTGCTCTCGAGCGACGGTGCACAGGTGTTGCGCGCGGCTGTTGCCAACAACAAGACGATCGCGGTCGTCGGACCGCAAGGTTCGGAGGTGTCTGAGCTGATCGCGTCGCTAGCCAGTTTGCTCGACCCGAGTGATCGCGTTGCAGCCGTGAGTCGTGGTGCGACCGCAACGCTGGATCTGCCGCACGTCATGCACCTCAGCGGTGGGACGAACGGCGTGTCGGTGGGTCAGGTGGCGCTCCAAGCCGCGCGCATGCGCGTGGACCACCTCTTCGTCGATGGTGTCGCAGACGCTTCGGCGTTTGATGTTCTCGCAGCGCTGGCTTCCCACGGTGGTGGCGGCTTCCTTGGCGCAAACTCCGCGCCTACGCAGGACCCCGGTTTCCCCTTGGTCTTCTTGGCGACGCTCTCCGGCCACTCGCCTGAGACTTCAGCCACGCTTGTGGCACGCGCGGTTCAGGTGATCGTGCACGTGTCCAAGAGCGCAGACGGTCCCAAGGTCACCGGCATTGCCGAGGTGACCGGTTCGCAGGGCGCGCAAGTGCTCGTGAATCCGGTCGGCTGAGCCGCGAAAGCAAGCAACAGAGTCAGAAGTTGAGCATCAAGCCGATGCTCGACGACGGCGTTCCGAGTCGGACGGTCAGTGCACCGCGTTCGGAGAAGTGCCAACGTCCGCCCACGCCAGCGAGGACCCAGCCGCCGGCATCGTCGACGAAGCTGCCACCGCCAACCCACGAGGGTGGGAAGTACAGGCTCAGTCCGATTTCGAAAAACGCGGACCACGCGTCCGAGAAGTAGAACGCCCACATCATCCCGAAGGGCACACCAAAACCGATGCCGCGCTCATCCTGGCCGCTATCGGTGTAGCGCGCGTAGTACAGCTCAGCCCCGAAGGTGACGAAGATCGCGTTGTTGATCTCGTCGACAAACCCGTTGTCCATCAGCGGAATGTTCAGACGTAGACCGACGCTAAGTCCCGGCCCGTACCAACCGACGCCGCCGTAGATCTCCATCTGTACGTCGCGTTCACCCGTGAATGGTTGTCCGATCGACTGTCCGGAAGGTGCCTCCACGTCGGAGTCCACATCGTCCGCATAGGCAGGCAACGACCACAGCAGCAGCAAGACGACTACGAACCGCATTGCTCACGAATCTCGCGCGCGGCGCTCATGATGTCTTCCATGCATGGTTCGCAACCGCTGCCACAACAGCCCGGCCATGCGCTTTCGGGGCGCTCCAGCAACGCCAGAACAAGAAACCTGTCGTCACCGCGAATTCGTCGCGCCTTGCAGGCTTTCTCCAGAACTTCGTCCGGAACGTCCATCACTTGGGCATGGGTGGTGGAAAGCTGGGCTTTGCGAAGTAGTAGCCCTGTCCGAGATGCGCACCGCAGTCGATCACGGCCGCGAGTTCATCGCCGTTCTCCACGCCCTCCGCGACGACCATTGCGCCGAGGTCATCGCACAAGCGCACCATATGACGCACCAGCATCTGGAGACGCTTCTCGCGGTGCACGTTAGCCACCAAACTTCGATCGAGTTTAACCACGTCGGGTTCGAGGTCGGCGATGTACTTCAGATTCGAGTACCCGGCGCCAAGATCATCGATGGCGACGTGCACACCCTTGCCACGAATCTCGCGCAACACGGAGTGGCACAACGCGAAGTGGCTCAGCGGAACCGACTCGGTAATCTCGAGGTAGATGTTGTGGTAGTGCTCGAAAATCGGATCGTCGGGCTGCACCAACCACGCTTCATCAAATTCGTTGGGATGGATGTTGATGAAGAGCGGATAATCCGGACAGTTGGATGTCGCGATCTCTCGAATCACGCGTCCGAGCGCGCCGCAACACTGGCCGCGAATCGCTGCGGTGAAGAGCGCAGGTGGACTCTCAAAATGGGGAGAGTCGCTTCGGACCAGCGCCTCATACGCGAAGATTCCCCGTCCCCGCAGCTTGACGATGGGTTGATAGACCACACGAATATGGCCTGCGGAAAGCACGCTCGGAATCTGCGACGGACGTCGTGTTCGTCGGAATCCTGGGCGAGGACGGTCGAGGCTCTGCAACCAACTGAGAAAGTTCTGCTGCTCCGCCATCGGCCCCCCAGGATACATTGAAATCTCTCGAGGGGTTTGCGCGTATTCCCCAAGTCAGGGAACTCTCCACAGGTAGCAACAATCGAAAGAGGTGATCGTGCTCAAGCGTCTGGTCATGGGGTTGGTCAAAGGGGTGTTGATCGGAGGTGCGGTCGGTGCCGGGCTCCATTTTGGCCTCGGTTGGACGATCGCCAGCGGCTTACTCGGTTACCTCCTCGCGATGGGTGCAGGAGCGACTGCAGGGATCCTGGTTGGAAAGCCACCGTGGAAACAAGCCGCGTGGATCGAAAGCTTGCTCAAGGCTGTTGCTGGCTTGGGCGTGGGCGCGTTGATCTACTGGGTCAGTTCGAAGTGGGGCAGTTTCGAACTTCCCTTTGCGATTCCCGGCGTCGAGTCGGGAACCGCGTGGACCGAAGTTCCACTGCTCTTCGTGACGGCGGTCAGTGCGGTGTTCGGAACATTGATCGAACTCGACAACACCGACGAAGATGAACCGGAGCGAGGCACGCGAACAAAAGTACGCGTGAGCGATGCGTCGGTGGTCGAGGAAGCCGAGTTGATGTTGGACGGTGGCGCGGAGCAGGGGCTCTAGCGGAGCAGGGCGGAGCACGACTCTAGGCGTCGGCGGGCGCGCTCTCGTCTTCTTTACGACGCCCCACAAATCCGAACCAAAACGCGAGACCGAGTCCCGCCCAGCCGGGCCAGTCGCCAAGCGTTTGGTAGGGCGTCCAACCATCCAGTAGGGGTAGCTCCGCCGTCGATTGGCCTTGCTCTTCCACCCCGATGGTGTCGATCACGCGGCCCACAGGATCGACGAACGCGCTGACTCCACTGTTGGTCGACCGCACAAGCGCGCGGTGGTGCTCGATCGCTCGAAACTTAGCGAGAGCCAGGTGAATCCACGGTTCTTGGGTGTCCCCAAACCACGAGTCGTTGGTGATGTTCACCAAAAGGTGGGGATTGCCTTCTCGAACCGCACTTCGCGTGAACCGCGGCAACACATCTTCGTAGCAAACCAGCGTGCTCATGCGTACGTCGCCGTGCTCGGGGTGCGGCAAGACCAAGGGACGCACATGGTCGCCCGGAGTGAACCGACCGGAGTTGGGCGAGTACTCGTAGAGCACCGGGAAGGTGTCTCCAAAGGGCAGGTACTCGCCGAACATCAGCAGATAGGTCTTGTCGTACGTGCCGACGATCTCGCCGTCGGCGTCGGTCAGGAACGCGGTGTTGAACGCCTCCATTCGACTCTCGCCTTGCCGACGCGTCAGGCCTCCAAACAAGGTGGGTGTCGACACAGGACCGAGCACGCGCTCCTTCACGTTGGTCATGCTTTCGGGAAGGAAAAATGTGTACGCGCTTTCGGGCCACACCAGCAGATCGAGGTCGGGATGGTTGCGCTCAAGCAACTGGCTCTGACGCAGGTGACGTCGGTGGCCTTCAAAAGGCTCTTCGCGCTTCTCGAAGATGCCCATGTTGACCTGCACCGTTCCCACTTCAAGCGTGGGTGCGGCCTCGGCGCGCGCATCAATGTTCGCCATCCGGTACGCGCCGTAGCCGAGCGAGAACACGAGCGAGCCGATCGCAATCATCAGGTCGCGTTTGGGCAAGATGCGTGTTTTGCGCCACTTCCACATCTCGTAGAGAGCGACGTTGATCGACATCACCACCGCACTCGCGAACATGGGCCCGGCAAAGTCTGCCGTTTGAATGAAGATTGGAACGTTGTGGAACCCGGTGGAAAGAAACGCTGGGAACAGGACCGGGAAGGCGATCTCGAGCGTGAGCAGCGCCGCAATGGCCGCGAGCATGCGGGGCCAACCGCGTCGATGGATGCGGTGGTACAGCGCGTAGATAAATGCCTGTTGGCAGCCGTGATAGAGGAAGAACACGCTGCCGAAGAACCAGTTGGGGATGCCCTCGTAACCGGAGAAATTCTCCAGCATGTCGACCAACCAGTAGTACCCGCCGGTGTAGCCCACGAACCCGTGTGCGAGACCCAGGCGAAACGCTCGCTTGCCGGTCATGTTCGGTTCGGTTTCGAGAATCCAGAACATGGGTAGCCAGCAGATGAGTGCGAAGGGCCACCAACTCCAGCCTGCAAAGCCGAGGCACTGCATCACGCCGCCGAGCGACGCCAACAACAGATTCCCCCACCGAACCCGCGGCGGTAACGCGGGGGTGTCGGGCTTCTTTTTCTTCTTGCGGCGTTTTGACGCCATCCGTCAGTCCGTCGACACCATCAGTCGAGTCGCAACACCTTCTTGACCTTGCTCACGAGCTCATCTCGTTTGAAAGGCTTGGTGATGTAATGCCTGGCGCCCGCATTGATTCCCGTCACGACGTCGGTGGGGCGATCTTTTGCGGTGAGCATGATGACCGGCGTGCGCTTGAGCTTGTCGTCTTTCTTCATCTGCTGCACCAGGGTGAGCCCGTCGAGGCCAGGCATCATCAAGTCGGTGATCAGCAGATCCGGCGGAGTGTCGCGCGATTGCAGCCACTGGAGTGCAGCCCGACCGTCCGACGCGAGGTGAACTTCGGCGATGTCCGCGAGGAAGTGCCCCACCATCTTTCGAAGCGCTTCGTCGTCCTCTGCGACTAAAACGACTGGCCAGGACCCGTCCATTGTCAAAACGCTAGTGGACGTCGAGGGAACCGGAAAGTGATTTCTGCTAGGCTCAATTCGTGGTGTGGCGAGTGTGTTGTGCGCTCCTCTTCGCAGGTTGCGTAACGGACGACGCGGTTGATCCGGATAGCGGTCCTGGAACGGACGCGTCCATCGACAGCGGCTCGGACGAGGATGTCGGAGTCGATACTTCTGTTCCTGCGATGGGCGAGACCTTCTCCACCAGCTTGGGTCCGATCGAACTCGGCGTCGGTCAGGAGAACGCCAACACGTGCTTCTTTTGGTCGCTGCATAACGAAGAGACCTTGTGGGTGAACGCGGTGCACCTGCGGTCGTCTGCAGGCATCCACCACAGCAACTGGTTTCACGTGCGTCCCTCCACGTTCGAGGGAGAGGACGGAGTGCATCCCTGCCGTGCGCGCGGCTTTGACACGCTGAGAGCAAGTGTCGAAGGCGGCGTGCTCTTTGCGCAGTCCACGCAATCGGAGACCGACGACCAGGTGTTTGCACCGGGGACTGCGCTTCGCATCCCACCCGACGCGGTGATTGTCGCCGACATCCACCTCTTGAACATCACGCCTGATGATCTCGAGATCGAAGCCGAGATGGACATCGTGACGATTCCCGAAGAGTCGGTCACCACGCGGCTCAACGGTTTAGCGTTCGACTATCTCGACCTGGAGATTCCAGCGCGCATGGGGGCCGAGTTTTCGATGGACTGCGACTTCGGTGGGGCGTCGGGCGAACCGATCGACTTCAAGCTCTACTACGTGTTGCCCCACTATCATGAGCTTGGTGTCGGGATGCGTTTGGAACTCATCGGTGGAGAGCGCGACGGAGAGATTCTGTGGGAGACGCGGTCTTCGGTTGGTGATCCCCTCGGCGAAGGGTTTGATCCGCCCTTGGAACTGAATGGCGCAGACGGGATACGAGTGACGTGTGTCTACGACAACCCGCGCAGCGAAGACGTGGGCTACGGCATCGGCGACCAAGAGATGTGTCTGATGCTGGCGTTTACCGACAGTGAGTTTCAGTGGGGCGGTGGCGTGTTGAACTTCGGCGGCAACAGCGAGGTCTCGCGAAGCGATGGCGTTAGCTACAACACTGGGGAGTGCATGATGATCCCCGTTCGACCGCGCTGACTCCTTACTCGTCGTTGTCGCGGAAGAGCGTGTGGTAGGCGATTCCGCCGAGTACGCCGCCGACAATGGGTGCGACCCAGAAGAGCCAGAGTTGGGTGAGCGCCTCGCCTCCGACGAAGAGTGCCGGGCCCGTGCTGCGCGCCGGGTTGACCGAGAGGTTCGTTACCGGAATGCCGATCAGATGAATGAGGGTGAGGCCCAAGCCAATCGCAATCGGTGCAAAGCCAGCCGGCGCGCGTTTGTCGGTGGCGCCCATGATGATGAGCAGGAACATGAACGTGAGGATGACTTCGGCCGCGAGTGCAGCGACCATGCTGTACTGACCGGGCGACTGTTCACCAAAGCCGTTGGTCGCAAACCCACCGAGCTCGAATCCGGGCTTGCCCGTTGCGATCAGATAGAGCGCTGCCGCGCCGATGGCTCCGCCGACGACCTGCGCGATGATGTAGGGAAGCGCTTCGTTGGCCGGATGACGTTTGCCTGCGACCAAGCCGAGCGTGACGGCGGGATTGAGGTGACAACCCGAGATGTGTCCAATGGCGTAGGCCATGGTGAGTACGGTGAGACCAAATGCGAACGAGACGCCCACCAGACCGATGCCCAAGTTGGACTCTGCGGTCGGGAACGCGGCCGCCAGCACCGCGCTTCCGCAGCCACCAAACACAAGCCAGAACGTTCCGAAAACTTCCGCTGCTGCGCGCTTACCGAGACTCATCCGCACCTCCTCGGGAGATCCTTTGCAAGCGACGGGCCCTGCGGTTTTTGCTGGTTCTGCAAGGGTTTGAGGATGTCGGCGTGGGGTGCAGCCTACGCTTGTGCGTAGTGTGGAGCCGTCGGTTGAGCAGCGATCGTGGTACACGCTCACCAGTTCGATGACGCGCTTGCTTGTTGTCGTTGCGACTCTTTGGTCGTGCAGCTCACCGGTCACGCAAACGGTGGTGTGCCTGTACCTCGGTCCAGAGAGTGCTGAGCGTGCGACCGCGTTGCGTGTGCGCGTTCTCGATAACGGTGGTGGCGTCGTCCTTGAGCGAGAGGTTCCAAACGCGGAATTTTCGGAGCTACGAGGCATCCCTCTGGTTCCCCAAGACAACGACGCATCACGCAGGTTTCAAGTTGTTGCGGAGTTGCTCGACGATGCTGGAACGTTTTCGCGAGTGGAGCTGCGTGGTGGTTTTGACGACGGGTCGCTGCTCTCGATCCCACTTCGCTTTCGCGACGCTTGCATCGATGTCGCTTGCCCGGAGGGCTCGGGATGCACTGTCGTCGACGGCGCAGGCCGGTGCGATTCGACCCGTGTGGACCCCGCCGTCGTCGATCGACGCAGTTTGGCCGCCGCGTGCCCCGATATGCCGGATGCCTGCGACGCGTGCTCCGAGTGTCAAACCTGCGAGGCGGGTGCATGTGTCGATGTGCCTTTCGGTACCCGGTGCGGACCCTGCGCAGGAGATCGCTGTGAAGCCGGCGCATGTGTCTCGTCCGTTCGCGTTGATGCGGTCGGTGCGGGGCGTGCCTCTACGTGCGCGCGCGTCATCCGCGAGTCCGGTGAACGCGAGGTGTTGTGCATGGGACAAAACGACGCGGGGCAACTGGGAATCGAACCTGGCGATGACGTTCTTGTTCCCACGGCGAGCCAGATTCCTCTCTTCAACGCGATCGATCTTGGCGACCGCCATGGTTGTGCCGTGGACGAATCGAATCGGCTGCTGTGTTGGGGATCCGACGACGCAGGACAGCTCGGACGTGACGGTGGCGTGGCACCGGCACCTGTCGAACCAGAGATTGGTGATGTGCTCCGCGTGGCGACCGGAGATGACTTTACGTGCGTGTCCTCGGATGACGAGCTCTCCTGCTGGGGAAGCGACCGACTCGGGCAACTCGGACTCGATTGCAGCGGATCGCGCGACACTCCGATGACCGTTCGCTCCGGAGTCGGCATCGAAAACCTGTCTGCGGGTGCCTCGCATGCGTGCGCAGCGTTCTCAGGGATCGTGCGCTGTTGGGGCAGCAACAGTTTGCGACAGATCACCAGCGACCCCGCAGACGACGTGATTTGTGCACCGACTCAAAGCACAGGGCGCGCGTCGATTCCGGGTCTAGCCGCCGGCGAAGGCCACACCTGCTACTTCGGGATGAACGGCGAAGTTGCGTGTCGGGGAAGCAATCGCGATGGTCAGTGCGCGCAACCGTTCGAAGACATCGTGGGGTATGAGTCGCTCGAACTTACCGACACGATCGATGCGCTCGAAGTGGCCGCGGGCGCGTCGCACAGCGCGGTGCTTTTGGTCACCGGCGAGTTGTACACGTTTGGTTCCAACGCGCGGGGACAGCTCGCAGCGACGGTGGATGAGCGCACGTTTGTGCCGCAACGAGTTCCCGGCAATTGGCAGAATGTTGTTGTGGATCGCGATCACACGTGCGCAATCGACGCGCAACGGCGCTTGTATTGTTGGGGAGCCAACGAACGAGGTCAGCTCGGGACCGGCGACACCGGTGATCGAAGCGCCCCAAGTCGTGTTTGCTTTGATGATGTCTAGTGGTGCGTGGGCTCGGAGAACGTGGTGTCTTCGACGCGGTAGACGACGGCGCGACCTTCACGCTCTTTGAGGCATGCTCCGTCCATCGCCAAACGCTTGAGGACGCGCTGTACGGTCCTCAGCGGTAGCTCGAGTGCTGCCGCGAGTTCGTTCGCACTGGCACGTTTGCGTGCGAGTTCCGCCAACACTCGGTTGTCGACGGGGAGCGAACACCGTGGGTCGGGGATGAGCAACCCACGATGCGTCATCGACACGCGACTGGCGGTGCGGGTGACCGAGCCGTCTTCCCCGAGTTCTTTGCGCAGACGGTGCAGGACGAGGTCGAGCACCCCATCGTGCACACCCTCTTCGTGGTCGAAGCCATAAACCGCGCTGAAGAGCTCGTCTTCGGCCATGCCCTTGGGGTGGAGCGCGAGTGCTGCCGCAGCGGTTTCGACACGGCCCCGTTTGCGCTGGCTTTGTTTAAGTTGATGGAGAGCGTCCACATCGACGAGTCGAAGCCCCGGGCGAAGCACGCGTCCGGCGGGTCCCTTGGCCGGTGCCAGCACGTAGGCGAGTGTCGAGTCTTCGTCCGGTAGCGCGAGACACACCGAATGCACGCCGCGCGGGGGATGTGGGCGAGTGCCACGTCGCCACGCTTGAACCGCATCGTTGGCTTCGGCGTGAAGGTCCAGCGCACCGACAAGCGCATCCACGTCTTCGCGCCAGGGAGCAAACGACATGGCGAGCGCGTTTCGAGCCTGGTCGAACGCGGTACGCTGATGACTCGCTTGCGCGATCGCCACGACACCTAGGTTGGCGTTGTTGCCCGCGAGTTCAGACTCCCACGCCAACCACTGTGTCCAGATCGGCGGCGCAACCTCTTGAAGCGAGCGCACGATTCGAAGCGCCAGATGCGGTCGAAGTTCCGTGCGCCGCAATCGGGCCAAGAGAGTGTGCGCAAGGTACTCCTCTTGGGGACGACTCTCGGTACTCGCCATGCGTGAGGCGCGGCGAACCATCTTTGTCGCCGCTTCGTCCTCGTGCTCCAGCAGAAACCACGCCCGCAACGTGGCGGTTTCGACAACTCGTGACGCGTCGCGTTTCTGCACGGCAAGCGCTTCTGCGGAGACTGCGTCGTCGACGTCTGGCGCGCCAGTAGCGAGCTGCCACCACAAACGAGTCGTGCGCCAGGCAAGATTGGTGTCATCGACGCCCAAGCTCTGCTGTCGCTCGAGCGCCCACTTCAACGACGTCACGTCGCCCTCGAGCACCGCGCGTCGACCGAACGTCGCAAGTGCTTCGACGCCTTCGTTACCGACGACGTGCGCATGGAGTTCGTCGGCTTCGACCCGCGTGTTGGCGGCTCCCGCGAGCTCGCGAAGCAGGTCTAGCCGAAGTCGACTCAGCCGGTTCGCGGGGAGGTTTGTGAGTGCGTGCTCAGCAGCATCGAAGTTTCCAAGAGACGCGAGCTCAAAGGGATCACTCACCGTCCAAGGGTACCGCCAACCAGCCTCGTGATATCGTCGTTTTGCGTGCCGCGTGATGCTTCGACTCAGCGATACACTTCGGTCGCGGAGATCGCCGCGGGTGGGATGGGTCGCGTCTACCTCGCGATGCGGCAAGAAGGAGACTTCACGCGCGCGTATGCGCTGAAGCGATTGCACCCGACGCTGCGTACCGACGAAGCGTTTCGTTCGATGTTCATGGACGAAGCTCGAATCGCTGGCCTCATCTCGCATCCGAACGTCGTGGGCGTGATCGATGTGGGCGAGGACGCGCAAGGGCCGTTCCTCGTGATGGACTACATCGAAGGCGTTTCGGTGGGTCAGCTGCTCAAGCGGGTTCGTGAACAACGCGCACGCGTTCCGGTGCAGATCGCGCTTCGAATCGCCGCTGCCGTGGCGCGCGGACTCCACGCCGCACACGAACTGACGGGGCACGACGGCAGTGCCCTTCAGTTGGTCCACCGGGATGTCTCTCCGCAAAACGTGCTCTTGGGGTTCGATGGCTCCGTTCGCGTGACGGATTTTGGCGTCGCGAAGGCGCTAGGCCGTCGCAGCAAGACGGTGACGGGCACCCTGAAAGGCAAGTTTGGTTACATGTCGCCCGAGCAATTGCTCTACCAAGAACCCGATCGTCGTTCCGATCTCTATTCGTTGGGTGTGGTGCTCTTCGAGTTGCTCGCCGCCCGTCGTCTCTATGCCAACCGAGACGGCGCCGAAGGAGCTCGCGAAGCGCTCTATGGACCGACACCCGACATCGGCGATGAACGCGAAGACGTGGACGACGAAGTTGTCTCGTTGCTCTTTTCCTTGCTGGCGAAGAAACCGGAGAAGCGACCGAGCACGGGTCATGACGTGGCCATGCGGCTCGATATGCTGATCGCGGATCTCGCGTCGATCGAAGGCCCGCTCGACATCGGCGAGTACGTCAACGGGTTGTTTGCGGATCGGCGTGCGGAAACCGAGGCGTTGCTGCGCCGTGGCATGGCTGCTCTTGACGCGCCTTCATCGGAGCGACGCGTCATGTGGCCTTGGCTTGCGACCGCTGCGGGGGTCTTGCTTGTCGCCGCGGGCGGGTACTACTTCACGACATCGGCCGACGAGCCACCGGCACCGTCTGTGGTCGCAGACGTGCCCGAGTTTGAGGAGCCACCGCCGGCGCAACCGGTCGAGTTTCCCGCGGTGGATACGACAACGCCCGAAGTCGTCGAGCCCACGCCCATGCGTCGCACGATGCGAGCCAGGATGCGTGGGATGCGAGTGGAGATGCGCGGCACCGAAATGCGCGACGCGGAAATGACTCCGACGATGATGCAGCCCGACATGGACTTCACGATGTCGTGGGATTTCTAGATGCGCGCCTTGCTATCGCTCGGGTTGCTTCTGTGCGTCGCCGTTGCGAGCGCACAAGACGTCGACAGTGCCACGATTCCCGAAGCCTCGTTGGAACGAGCCCGCGAGCTTTTCAACGCAGGTCGTGCGGCGTTGGATGCGCGTCGACCTCGTCAAGCGCAGGAGCTTCTGGCGGAGTCGTTTGGCATCGTGGAACGCATTGGAACCGGCTACAACTTGGCGCTTGCACATCGAGCGAACAGCGAGCCGATCCAAGCGGTAGCGCTGTGCGAGCGGATTCTCGCCGGTGAGCTCGGCGAGCTAAGCGATGATCAGCGTGCCCTCGCCACGCTCTTGTCGGAGGTGTCGCAGTCGGAAATCGCGCGGGTATCGATCCGCTGGACGAATGCGGAAGAAGCGACGCTTTCTGTGGACGACGCGGAACCACGCATCGTGCGTCAGGGCGAAGCGTTTGAGATCAACCCAGGCGCGCACGTGTTCGACGCGGAGGCAGGGCCGCGTCGCGGTCGCGTGGAGCAGCAAATCAATCCCGGTGAGACTGTTGAGGTCCACGTTGAACTTGTCGAACCCGAGCCGCTTCCTGGACTGGAAGAACCGCCTCCACCGCGTCGAGGCTGGATTGCGGCTGTAGTCGCGGTTGTGGTGGCTGCAGGGGTCGGCGTGGCCCTCGCATTCACCTTGCGCGACGACAACAAGCCGCTCGAAGACGACGTGTTTGGCGTGGTCGAAGCGGTGCGTTTCGGTCGTTAAACGTAGTCGAAACGCAGGCATTCGGTTCGCGCGCCAGCTTTGAAAGTCCCCGCGCCACCTTCGAAAGTGTGGCTGGCGCTGAGATCCCGCAGTTTCGAAAGCATGCGGCTGTCGCGAGTATCGGTTTGGGCGTTGGTTCTAGCCTGCAACGGGACGATTCATCCTGCGGGAGAGCACGATTCTCCGGATGGACCCGACGGTCCGGGTCCGGAGGGACCCGTTACGCTTGCCTGCGACATCTGCACGGACGCACCCATCGCGCTCGGTACCCAACGGCTGCGCCGGCTGAGCAACTCGGAGTTCGACAAGACCGTGCGCGACGTTCTGCCGATGTTGGCGCCCCGAACCCTGACGATGCTCGAAGACAGCACACGTCACGGGTTCGAAAACGACTCGTCGCTGCTTGGGCCTGACCCGCTTCGCGTCGAGCAGTACGAGTTCATCGCGATCGAGTTGGCGACGGAGGTGGCCGCGGACATGAACGCTCACCTCGATTGTGATCCCAGCAGCAATGAACGCGCGTGTATCGAGCAATCGCTTCGGAGCTTGGGGCGCGACATCTTTCGCCGTCCGATGAGCGACGACGAAGCTGCCCGTTACATGGGTCTCTTCGATGCGGTTCGCGCCGACGTGGAGCTCGAGGGGGCGTTCCAGTTGCTGGTTCAAGCGCTCTTGCAGTCGCCGCAGTTTCTGTATCGCATCGAGTTGGGCGACCGCGCACTTGAGGCCCCGGAAGGCACGGTCGCGCTGGGAAGCTACGAGATCGCAACTCGGCTTTCGTACTTCCTTTGGGGTTCGATGCCCGATGAAGAGCTGTTCGCTGCGGCCGAGGCCGACGCTCTGCGTACGCCCGAGGAGCGCGAGATCCAGGCGCGTCGCATGCTGGCCGATCCGCGTGCGCGAGAACTGGTCGTGAACTTTCATCGCCAGTGGTTCGAGTTGGACGAGGTGCTTGAGCAGAACAAGGACAGCGACTTGTTCCCGGCCTGGAGCGAGGCACTGCGCGGTGCGATTCGCGAGGAGTCCGACCGGTTTGTCGAGCACGTGGTATTCGAAGGCGAGGGCAACTTCAACGCCCTTCTGAGCAGTAACGTCTCGTTCGTGAACGACGAACTGGCGAGTCTGTACGGTGTGGCGAGCGGCGGCTCGGGGTGGAACCAAGTCGAGCTCGACCCCAATGAGCGAGCGGGTCTACTGACGCGCGCAAACTTTCTCGCGACACGCGCGAAGCCGGAAAACGGCTCGCCTCCTTTGCGCGGTGCGTACCTGCTCGAGCGGGTGGCGTGCGCAACGTTGCTTCCACCGCCCGACGATGCGGACACGTCACCCGTGGAGTTGCGCGATGGAGAAAACGCGACCAACCGCGAACTTTTCGAAGACCGCACTGCGCCGGCACAGTGCCAGAGCTGCCACGAAGCGATCGACGGATTTGGGTTTGCGTTTGAGGCGTACGACGCAACGGGTGCGTTTCGCACCGAGGAACGCGGACTTCCGGTCGACAGCACCGGGTGGATCTCGGGCACCGATGTCGACGGTCCGGTCGATGATGCGGTGGAGCTTTCGAACCGTCTTGCCGAGAGTGACCAAGTTCGCGAGTGCATGACCATGCACTGGTTCGAGTTTGCGGAGGGTCGTGTCGCAACGCCCGAAGACAACTGTCGCTTGTGTGCGCTGCATCAGCAGGTGCGCGAAGCCAACGGAGATGTGCGCGAGATGATGGTGTCGTTGGTGACGGCGCCCGAGTTTGTGTTGCTGGCAGAGAGTGCGCTTGCAGAAGGAGAAGGACGATGATTGGTCGGCGGCGATTGCTTCAGGCGCTTGGACTCACCGGGCTTGGGACGATGTTGCCCTCGCTTCGTGGCTCGAGCGTGAACGCCCAGCCCACGGCCAGCCCGTCGCGTCTGGTTCTCTACTACACCGCGCACGGTGCTCCTGGTGAGCAGTGGCAGATGCCGATGGGGCGCGACCCGATGAGCATGTTCGAGTACGACCTGACCGCGCTCAACCGCGATCAGTTTAGTCGTGCACTGGCGCCGCTCTACGACCATCGCGATCAACTCTTGGTTGTGCAGGGTCTGAGCGAGCTCTCGCACATGGAAGACGAGCGCCTTCACGGTCGCGAGCGTCACGGTGCGGCGGCTGGAAGCATCTTTTCGGGTGCCGGTCGCTTTGGTGCACAGAGCTCGGCAGGTCGTTCGTTGGATCAGATCGTCGCCGATTCGATTGCGGTTCCCGGTCGCTTTCGTTCACTCGAGTACAGCACGCGTGGCGCGCAGGTTTCGCCGAGCTGGTCCGCCCCGGGTGAGCGCATCGAGCCCGAGCGGAGCGTGTCGCAAGCGTTTGACCGCTTGTTTCCCGCAGGCGGGATGGAGCCGCCCGAGCCGACGCAAGAGTCGCTGATTCGCGGCCATCGCGGTTCGGTACTCGACTTTGCAGCGGCCGAGTTCAGTTCGATCGCGCCACGGTTGAGCCGCGACGACCGCGACAAACTGGAGCGTCATGCCACGATGATCCGAGACATCGAAGCGCGGATCACGGAGCTCGGTTCGATCAGCTGCGGTGAAGCGACTGAACCGAGTAGCGGGGATCGCGTACGTGACTTGATGCAGCTCGCGACCTTGGCCATGTCCTGTGACCTCACGCGCGTGGTGACCATCAGCGAAGGGCAGCTACCGGGTTCCGACTTTGGTCATCCGGGCGCAGACGTGCACCAGGACTTCGCACATCACGGTGGCGATGTGTCGAAGCGTGAAGGCATGGGCGACTACTACGCGGCGCATGCGGCCGACTTTGCGTTCTTCCTGGATCAACTCGATTCGGTACCCGAGGGCGATGGAACCTTGCTCGATCACACCACGGTGGTCTGGCTCACCGAGCTGGCGACCGGCGACCACACGTTGTGGGACATGATGGCGGTTGTGGCTGGCGGACCGCTGCGCAAAGGACGCTACGTGAACTACCCGATGAACCGGCAAAACCCGCTTGAAGCGCGGCACGGACTGGTCGGGCGTGGGCACAACGAGCTCTTGCTGACGGTGGCTCAAGCGACGGGTTCGGACGCGACGCAGATCGGCAAGGCGTCAGTGACCGATGTGGACGGCGGAACGATCCCCTTGGATCGAACGCTCGACGAGCTCTTCTGATGAAGCTTCTCGCGCCGCTGGCTGCGTCGACGCTTTTGAGTGCATTGACGCTCGTGGCCTGCGGCGACGACGACGCCATGATGGGCGACGACGCGGGGATCGATGCTCCTCCGATGGATGCGTCGATGGACGGGGCGTTCGATGACGTGCCGACGATCGATTCGAGTTCACTCGACGCGACAGAAACTCCGGATGTCGGAACGGATGCCGAGGTTCCGGGAGTCGCGGTGGCGGTCGCGCTCGGGCAAGGCGCGCGCACTCTTGTGAGCTGCGATGACGGTCGGACGTGGGTCGCCGATCGGTTTGATGAGGTGAGCGACGATGACCACAGCCCACTTTCGTCCAAAGGATTGGCGTGGGGTGCCGGACGCTTTGTCGCAGCGCTGGGATGGGGTGCACCCGGACACCTTCGCGCGAGCGACGACGCGGTGAACTGGGAGCAAGTCCACGAGGAGACCACGGGCTTCTCGGATGTCGCGTACGGCAACGGCCGCTTCATTGCTGTGGCCGGGCGTCGGGTGCACGCCTCCGAAGATGGACTGAGTTGGAGTCAGCTTTCCGAGGTCGGACGCGGAGCAAATGTTCGACGCGTGGATTTTGTCGACGTCGCGGACGGTCGCTTCGTCGTGCTTGGAGACAAGGGACGCTTCGAGCTGAGCTCAGACGGAGAAACCTGGGTTCAGGCCGATCTTGCCGATGGATCCTGCACCGACGGACTCGGGCGCAGCGGTGGTGTGGCGTCGAACGGCGACACCTTTGTGGTGGTTGGATCCGGTGGTGTTGTGTGTCGTTCCGACGACGGAGCGACCGTCACCAACCACAACGTCGGATCTGGAATCTCGGGAAGCGTGGTGTGGACCGGCACCGAGTTTCAAGCGTTCAACCGAACGGATGTGTACCGCAGTTCCGACGGACGCACCTGGGAGATGGTTCCGAGCGGACTTGAGCGTGGTGTGATCCGGCGCAGCGTGGCGATGCCCAGCGGTGCGTTGATCGGTTTCAACCGAAACGGCGATGAGTTCTATCGCGCCGACTCCGGAGACGACACGTGGACAGCGTTGGACGCGTCGGCGTTTATGGAGGGCAACGACCTGACCCAAATCACAGTGGGGTGGGTCGCTGCGTGTCCTTAGTCGTTCTTCTTACCCTGACGAATCGCCGACGCGTTCCGGAGAGCTTGCATCACGCGCAGCTTCTCTTTCTTGGGAACGGTCACGCCGTTGGCGGCCTTCACGCGGCGCATGCGCCAAGCAAGTACGTTCTTCGGGTCTTTGGTCGGGGTCATCATCGTGATCTCCTGAGGCTCAGAGCCCCAGCGCAGCAGCGAGCACGCGCGCACCCTTCGCCTTGGCGAGGTACGGCGCATCCTGTTGCACGGTCGTGTAGGCGTCCGGCGGAAACGCGCCGGCGCGGACGTTGTTGGCGAGATGGCGCTCGGTGGAGCGCTGAGCCGGCACAAAAGGCGCCAGCGTTCGGGACAAACCACGCATCGATGCGAAGCGACGATCCCGGTCGCGAGACAGCATTCGACCGACGATTCCGTCGAGCTGGCGTCCCACATGCGGAGCGATCAAACCCACGCGCGGTGCATCCTCGCGAATGATCCGACGCAGCAAGTTGGTCACTGTGGTTCCCGTGAAGGGCAGTCGCCCTGAAAGGCACTCGAAGACCACGACGCCCAAGCCGAACACGTCCGCGCGCGCATCCACATCCGGGTTGCCGCTGGCTTGTTCGGGACTGACGTAGCTCGGCGTTCCGAACACGCGTCCACGCTCGCGTTCCCGCTCGTCTGCGGGCGCGGTTGCCGAAGCGCATACGCCGAAGTCCAAGAGCCATACCTTGAGTTCACCACCCTGCGACCGATCGAGAACGATGTGCTCGGGCTTTACGTCACGATGCACATACCCGTTCGCGTGGGCGCGATGTAGGACGTCGCAGACTCGACGCGTGATGGCAAGCGTTTCGTTCACGCCCAGTGGACCCACGCGTCGTAGCAACGCGTTGAGTGGTTCACCGTGGATACGCTCCATGACCAAGAACGATGAACCATCATTGATCCGTCCTTCATCGATCACCGGAACGATGCCCGGGTGTGCAACGCGTCGAGACACTTCGCGTTCGCGAAGCAGACGACGGTTTAGATCTGTGTTGTACGCAAACGACGGGCGCAGCGTTTTGACGACGACGGGGTAGTCATCTTTGATCCGGGTCGCTTCGAACACGACGCCGGTTCCCCCCACCCCAATTCGAGAGCCGAGCTTATAGCGGCCCTCGAGGACCTCCCCTTCAAGCTCGGCGCGTTCTCCTGACGGCATGCTTCGACCCTCTGGGAGAGCGATCAAACCGTCAAAAAAGTGGTAAGCCCTCCGGCATGCATGCCCCGAAAGACTGGAAGCTCGACACGCTCACCATTCACGCTGGACAGGAGCCGGACCCGACGTCTGGTGCGGTGATGCCGCCGATCGTGCTCGCGAGTACGTTCGCGCAGCAGTCACCCGGTGTGCACAAAGGTTTCGAATACGCGCGCACAGGAAACCCCACGCGTCAAACGCTGGAGAACTGCGTGGCAGGTATCGAAGGCGCAACGCATGGCGTCGCGTTTGGAAGTGGCTGTGCCGCGATGACGACGCTCTTTCAAACCTTGCGGCCTGGTGATCACATCGTGGCGTGCGACGACGTGTACGGCGGCACGTTCCGAATCCTCGACAAGGTGTTCAAGCCGATGGGCATCGAGACGTCCTGGGTCGACATGACGGATTTGGATCGCGTTGCCGAAGCGTTCACCGACAAGACCAAACTTGTGTGGATCGAAACGCCAACCAACCCGATGTTGAAGATCATCGACATCGCGGCGGTGGTGGCGATTGCGCGTAAACACGAAGGTGTTCTCGTGGGGGTCGACAACACATTTGCAACGCCGTGTTTGCAGCGACCTTTGGAGTTGGGCGCCGACTTGGTGGTGCACTCGCTGACCAAGTACCTCAACGGTCATAGCGACGTGGTCGGTGGAGTTGCGGTCACGTCGAACGACTCGTTGGCCGAGAAGCTGAAGTTTCTTCAGAACGCGTCGGGTGCGATTCTCTCACCCTTCGATAGCTTCTTGGTGTTGCGCGGGATCAAAACGCTGTCTGTCCGTATGGAGCGACACGTTCGTTCCGCGGCAAACCTGGCGAGCTGGCTCACCGAACAAAAGGGCGTGGAAAAGGTGATCTACCCGGGGCTCGCGTCGCATTCCCAACACGAGTTGGCCAAGCGGCAGATGAAAGCCTTCGGCGGCATGATCTCGTTTGTGATCGCCGGTGGGCTTCCTGCGGCTCGGAAGTTCCTCGAGTCGACGCACTTGTTTACGCTCGCCGAGAGTTTGGGTGGAGTGGAGTCGCTGATCGAACACCCCGCGATCATGACTCACGGTTCGGTCCCCGCGGACGTTCGCCAAGAGCTTGGAATCCACGATGGGCTGATTCGGATCTCGGTCGGACTCGAGGACCTCGAGGACCTGCGAGGTGATCTCTCAACCGCGTTGAAAGCTTCGCAAGCCTGAAGTGAATTTCGGGGACGCGTAGATAAATTCCCACACCTCCAAGATCCGAGCTCTCGAAATCACATCGTTTTTCGCACCAAAGTGCACATTCGGACCGCACCTAGCTCGAACCGCATCGAGCCCAACTCCGGACAATAAAATTTCCTGTTTCCCAGCAAATTGCTAAAGATCCCTCATGCGCAGCGCTTGGATTGTGATTTCGTGCCTCGCCATGATCTCGTGCGGAGACGGCATGGGAGATGTGTTTGGCGACGGTCAGTGGCAGGTTCGATGCCCGATCGGGCTCGGCATGTGTCCCGGCGCCGGCATGGAGGTCGACGTGTTCGGTTTCGACGGCGGTGACGAAGGCGTTCGCGCCTCGTGCGACATCACCGAGTCGGGGGACCAACGCATCGTGAACTTCTCGCTCGGCAATGGCCTCGATCCCTTTCTGGCGGTCAACGGAATCGTCACGAGCGTGAATGGCGGAGCCGTCGTGGGCGACGCATGTCAGTTGACCGTAATCGACGATGGCAACAGCTTCGGCGGTGTCGAACTGGGTCGCTGCGGCGCCAACCCGCCCAGCGAAGCGCAGCCCTGCCAAATCGGTCCGATCACCTTCAACCCCGACGGTGAAGACGGTCCCGAGATGACTACCACTGTGTACTGCGAAGACCTTCCGGCTCCCGCGAACCCGACGATTCTGCGACGTGATCTCACGCGCCCGCGAATGACCGGTGTTCCGGCTTCGATTCGAATCATCAACTGTCCCGGGATCTAGTTCACATCTCGACCAATCCGCCGCCGCTAGAGAACCTCTCCGACGATGCCCTGACGGGTGGCTTCCGCGTGTGGCAGCGCGTGGGTGGTCATCGTTACTCGCTCGATGACGTTCTGACGGCGTGGGAAGCGGCACAGTTCGCACCCACCACGCACATCGACCTCGGGTGCGGAATCGGGTCGGTGTTGCTGATGGTGGCGTACAAGCACCCCAACGCGCGTTCGGTGGGCATCGAGGCGCAGCACGTCAGCTTTGAACTTGCTCAGCGCAACGTGCTTCGTAACGCGTTGAACGCGCGGGTGGATCTGCATCGAGGAGATCTTCGCGATCCGGACTGGTCGGATCGTTTGGGAAAGTTCGACCTGGTGACCGGAACACCTCCCTACATGCCGCCCGGAACCAGTACACCGAGCCCCGATGCGCAACGTCGCTTTGCGCGCATCGAGTTGCGTGGCGGCATCGAGGCGTACTTGGATGCAGCAACCGGGTTGGTTAGTGACACCGGACGCATTGTGGTTTGTGCCGACGCGCGTAGCCCAGAACGCGTCGAGGTGAGCGCTGAGCGCGCAGGTCTGGTGATCTTGCGACGGCGCGACGCGATTCCGCGCGAAGGCAAAGACGCGCTCTTCACGGTCTGGACTCTTGGGCGTGAAGGTGAACGCTGCGACGCCGACCCATTCGTTGCGCGCACTGCGGACGGTGAGCGCACACAGGCGTACCTGGACGTTCGGACCTTCTTCGACCTGCCATGAAGAAGGCACTCTCCAACCAGGGTGGAGCGGTCGAGCAACATGGGCTCGCCGAAGAATCGGCGAAGCTTGCCGAAGCCATCGCGTGCAGTTCCGAAGCTCCCGACGACCTCACGCATGGATTTCATTCGTATCCCGCGCGCATGCATCCGCGTGTCGCGCGCAAAGTGTTGGAGCTGTACAAGGGTGAACCGGTGGTCGATCCCTTTTGCGGGTCGGGGACGGTGCTCGTCGAAGCGCGTATTGCCGGACGTCGTGCGCTCGGCGTGGATTTGAGCCCTTTGGGTGTTCGCCTTGCTCGGGTCAAAAGCGATGTTCGAAACGAAGCGTCCCGCACGCGTTTTCGAGTGGCCTTGGAAGGGATTGCTGTTCGCTCCGAAGAGCGAGTACGCGAACGCGTCGATGCGCGTGCACCACTGCCGCGAACCGAGATTCAGTGGTACGCGCCCAACGTTCTCAAAGAGCTCGCTGGGCTGCGTGCTGAGATCAAAGCGATCGAAGATGTCGAGGATCGGCGCGCGTTCGAAATGCTGCTGAGCTCGATCATCGTGAAGGTGAGCAAGCAGCGCTCCGACACCAGCATGCAGATGCAGGACAAGCGGATTCGTAAGGGGCTTCCGACGGAGCTCTTTCTCGACAAAGGCATGGAGTTGCTGAGTCGGTGGGCAGAGCTCGAACCGCTTGCGCGTCGTTCCGCGCGACCACGCGTGATCGAAGGCGACGCGCGTGAGCTGAAGAAGCGGTTGCCCAAAGATGTGAAGGCAGGGCTGGTGCTCAGTTCGCCGCCCTACGGAGGCACCTACAACTATGTCGATCATCACATGCGGCGGTATCCCTGGTTGGGGATCGATCCCGCCCGGATGCGACGGTTTGAGATCGGTGCGCGTCGCGACTTTCGGCGGAACAAAGACGTGAAGCGGTGGGACCAACAGGTTCGCGAGATGCTCAAGTCGATCGCGAGCGTGTTGACCGAAGACGCGTCGGTGATCTTCTTGGTCGGTGACGGACAGATTGGCGATCGGCGGATCGAAGCGTCGAAGCAACTCGGCCGCTTAGCTGCGGATGCGGGGCTTCGATGGGTGGCGAGCGCGAGTCAGACCCGCCCGGATTACACGGGCAAGCGTGAACGGCGCGAGAGTCTGGTGCTTCTGCGCCCCGCTTGATTGACCTCCCAGATGGGGGTTCAGTTTGGGGACAGGGTCAGATCTGAACTGAACTATGTGACCATACAATTAGTGATCGTGGGGAAAGTCGGTCGTTTTCGGAGGAGTTCGGGTCAGATCTGACCCTGTCCCCAATCTGAACCCTTTGTTCAAACTACCCGTTTGCAGGACGAGTTAGTCGCCCACGGGCTCTGGAGCTGCTGCGTTCGGATCGATCGCGTTTGGATCCATCGCCGCATTCGGGTCGGCAGCAGCATTGGGATCGACGGGTGCGTTCGGATCGATGGGTGCTTGAATCGGCTGCACCGGATCACCAAAGAGTTCGTGAAAGAGCCCTGCGCGGTAAGCGAGCACAACCGCAATCGCCAGTGCGAGCACCAGCACGGTCATCGAGATGAGCTGGACGATGCAACCCGCAGCCTTGCTCTCTTTTCGCTCACCACGCGCAGGTTGATCCGAGTACACGATCGATCGCGGGTCGACTTCAAAGTCGAGCTGTCCCGAATCCGTACCGGTTCCCATCGTCGGCGGTGGCGCTTGGAACTGCGCAAACGAGTTCGACTGTTGTGCGGGTCGTTGGACCAGTCGACGCGGTTGGGTGTGCGACGGCGGTTCCATCGGTTGCGGCGTGGGCATCGGCAGCGCTGCCGCCGCCGAAATCGGTGAAGGACCACTTGCGACGGGCGAAGGTCCCGAAGGTCGAGGCGGAGGCGGTGGCATGGGCATGCTGCCACTCGGCATGGGTGGGCCCGGCATAGGAACACTTCGCGGACCCGGCATCGGCGCACTCATCGGACTCACGGGATAGGGACCGGACTGCACCGTGTGGTCCATCCCAGGCGTCATGAACGGGACTTCCTGACTAACGACGGTCGCAAGTTCTTCTTCGTCCATTTCGGTCGAAGAGAAATCTGGCGCGCTCGCATGAACCGTGTGCGCAGCGAGAAAACTACGCGAGGGCTCGGCCGGTTCACCGGTCAGACCCGCTTCCTCCCAACTCAACGGACCTTGATCCATCGTGTCGGACATCACCGTGCTCAAAAGCCCAGCGAGGGTGGAGGAGTGCAGCTGACCCGACTCGGGAAGCGCCTTCAGAAGCTTGTTGCGCATCTCGTGCGCGGACTTGAGGCGCATGTCGACCGGCGGCGTGAGAGCATCCATCACGACGTTCTCGAGCGCAGGAGGCACGTGTCCGTACAAGCTCGGTCGTGCGACACGAGGGTTGCGCACCTTGTCCAGCAGTTCGACCTCGCTTTGTCCTTTGAACAAGCGACGCGAGGTCAACATCTCCCACAACACGATGCCCAACGCGTAGACATCCGTGCGTCGATCCACGGGCGCAGCGTTGGCCTGCTCCGGACTCATGTAGCCGAGCTTTCCGCGAATCACACCGGTGCGCGTGAGGTCGGTTCGTTGCTGCGACTTAGCGATACCAAAGTCAATGACCTTCACGTGTCCGGAATAGCTCAGCAAAATGTTTTGCGGGCTGATGTCGCGGTGGACAACTTCGAGCAGACGACCGTCGGGCGAACGGAGTTCATGGGCGGCGTGCAACCCGTCGGCAGCACGAGTGGCAATCCACACGGCGAGTTCCGGTGAAAGACGACGACCTTGTCGGGCCAGCTTCCGAAGCACGTCAAAGAGGCTGGTTCCATGGACGTACTCCATGACCATCATGTACGTGCCGCCGACTTCGAGCAGCTCTTCGACCTGAACAACGTTCGGGTGTTGGATCAGAACCGCGAGTCGCGCTTCATCCAGGAACATCCGGATAAATTTCGGGTCCCTGGCAAGCTCCTGGTGAACGATTTTGATCGCCACCGGGCGGCTGAAACCAGCGGCACCTTGTCGCCGGGCCAGGTAGAGCGAGGCCATCCCACCCGACTTCACGTGTTGGACGATCTCGAACCCCCCCAGCCGCTGCCCGGGCTGGAGCTCCATTGTTCGCAGATAGTGTCACCGCCCTAGCCGGGTGAGATCAAGGATTGGTGGGCGATTGGCTCTCCAAAACGCCGTTCTGAAGCGTGAATTCCTGTACCTGCCGGTCGCGATTCAGGGTCAATTCTTGCCGAAGAATGCGTTCTTCCGGTGTTCCAAGGCCCACGATCACAGTGAGGACGGATTGCCAGTCCCGAAGCCCATCCGCGTCGGTTCGACGGATCTGGAGTCGGATCGTCTCGTCACCGGCCAACTCCCGAATGGACGCACCTTCCAATCCGTAGAGCGGAGCCGACACCGGAGCGCGTTCCCACGAGGTCTCTTCAGGGGTGCTGGGAAGACGCATGGACAGTTGCGGTGCGTCTTCGGGATGCGGCCACGTGAGCGTGATCAACACCGCGGGCGGATTGCGCAGCACACCGGTTCGTCGCTCGCGACGGCGCAGTCGGGCCAGTTCATCTGCACTGGCTTCGGCTTTCATCGCGGCCAGTCGTGTGGTCGTCCACAAGCGAGAGATCGCGGCGACACCTTCGAGATGCCCGGCGTCGACCGTCTCGGCCAGGCGTTGTTCTAGACGCAGGGCTTCGTCGGTTCGACCCGCGCCTGCAGCCGCTCGTGCCAACAACAAGAGTACGCCGTCATCGTCGGGTCGTAGTCGCGACAGCGCGCGGTACTCGCGGTACGCGTCGTCGTGCCAACCGTGTGCGCGATACAGGTCGCCCAAACGCTGGCGTGCCCAAGGGTCATAGGGCGTTCGTTCGACCAACTCACTGAACACCCGCCGTGCTTCCTTTTCGTTGTCACGGCGCAACCAAAACTCACCGACCGCCGTTCGAGTTCGTGCATCGGCCAACGGGTCGGCGCGCAGTTGGTACGCGAGTTCTTCGGCTTCGCCAAAGCGGTTGGTCTCTTCCAAGAGCGCGAGCAGTCGGAGCCTCAGATCCATCTCTTCGGGAACGACCTCGAGCCAACGTCGCACCAAAGCGAGTTTGGCGTCTGCGTTTGCAGCGCGTTTCCACAAGCGGGAGAACACCTGCCACTGAAGCTGTGCATCCAAGCCCAGCGCCGTTCGTGCGAGGGCGACGTCCTGGGGCGTGCGTAGTCCTGCGAGAATCGCGCGTCGCAGGTAGGTCCGCACCGACGCGTCGCCCCCGAGACCTCGATAGATGGTCAATCGACCGTCAACGCTCGGCACTGCACGAAGCAGAAGACGCAGCAGTTGGCGTCGAGCTCGCCAACTGGACAGCTCACACTGACGTGAGGCTTCACGCCACACCGCGAGTGCCCCGCCGGGTCCGGCATTGGCGTTGAGTCGCTCGCGCCACAGGTTGAGCCGCACGCTGAGGTCCTGGCGCGACGCATCGCTGCACTGTCGCTGTGTTCCCAGGCCGCGTCCTGACGACTCGAAGTGGAACGAGTGCGTGACGCGCACGCCGTTGGAACCCGTGGCCGGGAAACGAACACCGCGAATCTCGGTCAGGATGCACGCGTCCACGCCAGACTCGCCCAGACCGCGGACGATCTTGGCGTCTTTGACGCTGCCATCTCCGTCGACTTCAACCTCGATTTGCACCATGCCGCGCAGATCGGGGCGCACAAGAAGTCGGCGTTCGTAGCAGGCCTGTGGACCGCGTTCGGAACGTTGCAGTGCACGGGCCACCGCGGCACGACCCAGCCCTCCGTCATTGCCGGCGGTGACCTCTTCTTCGGACGTGCTCACCCGAGAGACCCAGGTTCGTTCCAGCGTTGGCACAGGTTCGGGTGCGGCTTGTGCGCGTCGTCGACGCCAACCTCGCGAGCTCGTTTCGCGAGGTGCACCCCCTCCGGCCGCCCAATCTAGCGCGACCGGATCGCGATCAAATCCGCGTACGGGCCAGTAGCCGTCGACTTTGCCGCCGAGTGCAACGTACGAAGTCCACGGTGTCAGGACTCCGAATCGGACGCCGAGCTCGACGAGGGCTTCACGTCCTTCGTCGGCGTCGATCAACTCTTGCAGTCGCGCGACAGCCCAACGACGACGGATGTCGCCTTGGTCGTCGAGCGTGCGTCGTGTGAGCGGCATCTTGGTTTCGAACGCAGCGCCGTCGAGCGCGCCACGGATGGTGACTTCGCTGGGCAAGTCTTCGCGCAGTCTCCCCACGACGCGCAGCGGCTTGCCTGCTGTAAGTGCGATGGGGGGACGCGGGAACACCCGCTCGATACCCGAGCCTAAATCGAGCTGCACGTTGCGCAGTCCGGGTTCTGCCGCGCGAGCCAACAAGCGCATCACCGCACGCGATGCATCGGTGCGTTCTTGAACCGACACGGTTCGTGGCTCGGTGAAGAGCGAACGAAGCAGCTCGACGTTGGATCCTTCGCCGACAGCGAGTCCAAAGAAGCGTGGTGCATCCGGAATCGAGGCCAACTGCTGACGAAGGCTGGTGGTTTCCATCGCACCCGTCGTCGGTGTGGCGTCGCCGACGTAGATCACCACGCCCTTGGGACGATTCGCCACGACATCTGCGGCGTCGCGCAACATCGCGCCGAGGTCCGTGGCTCCGCCGAGTTGTGCACGCGCCAAGGATTCAAGAATTGCTTCGCGTGTGGCGTCGTTCGCTGGCGCAAGTTCATCGGACGCGCCTTCGGGGGTGTGCGCCGACACATCGCCGACGCGAATCGCAATCCGATCGTCGGGTGCAAGTTGGGTCGCGACCGACTCGACGATCGCACGCGCGAGTTCCAAGTCCTCGGCGTTTGTGGCGCCGGACACATCGACAACCACCACCACGTCCAAGCCATCCGCCTCGGATTCGGCAGTGATGGCCTCGGTCGGAACATCGATCAGGACGAACTGCTGAGTGCCATCCGCGCCGGGTTCGGCAGGTGCATCGACGACGTATGCCGATGCCCCTTCCGGACGTTCCTCGTCTTCGCCATCGATCAGATCGAGGTAGAAGTCCGCGCTGGGTTGCCAGTCGCTTCGTCGAACCACCACGGCGTTCCCGTCGACCGTGGCGCCCATACCTGCTCGATGTGCACCGACTTCAGTTCGTCCTGTGTCGACTCGCACGCGGAGTTCGCCCACGCGAGGAGGGCGCGCATCTTCGGAGTGCATCGGGTAGTGGTACGTGCGCCGATCGCCGCGACGATCCAGCCACTGTGCGTAGCTGACTTTGACCCGCACTGTTGCGCCGGGCTGGACCGGGTGGACACGCGCGCGCAATCGATCGGGCCCGTCGTAGGACAAGCGACTGGTCGCGACACTCGGGTCGTCCCAGTCCAAGCCGTAGCCGCGTGACGACATGGGTTGCACCGTGGCTTCGACGAACCCGCCACCGAGGTCGACCGCAAATCCGTTGACGACCGCATCGCGTGGAATGCGCAAGCGGTACTCAGCTTCCAGCGCGGTGCTTTCCGCGTTGAAGAACGTTTGGATCACCGTTGTGCTCGCGAAGTCGTCGTGGATCGCGGCATCGACTTCGTGTGCTCGAATCGCGAGCGGTCGTCGTGCCCGGCCGAACTGATCGAGCCCACGACCGGCCAACACACCCACGTACCCAGCCACTGCATCGCGACGTGCACGAGGGTCTGCCAGCCCGCCAGTCCAGTCGTTCCACAAACGTTCGGGGCGCACGCTCGGTTCCGCGCTGAGCACCAGCGATTCGCCTTGTGCGACGCGTCCGTCCTGGTCGTTCGCGATCCAACTCAACTCACCCGACGCGCAGTACGCCTCAACGGTTTCGCCGACCTGCACATCGAACGTGGCATCGACCGCGCGGATCTCTCCGTTCGGAGTGCGCACGACCATCTCGGTGTCGCGTGCGTCGATCCAAGCCCGACCCGACTTCAGCTCCAGCGCTTCGAGTGCAGGAATCGCACTGGTGTTGCGATCCAGCAGAACCCATGCACCGCCATCGAGTCGCAACGCGCCGCGACCGTCCTCAGCCGTGGATGCTGTGCTTTCGATCTCGACGCGTGTCGGCACATCGACGTTGGTGGTGAACGACTGGCGTTCGAGTTGGAAGCCACCGCGAATCGGCTCTGCGGTCGCGACCGTTGCGGCAGGTTCTGGCGCCGAACCCCCGCAGCCGATGAGCAAGAGCGCAACACACAGGCGGTTCATTGCGCCACCTCCAGGCTGCGCCCTTCGATGCGGAAGGCACTGCGGTGATTGTTGGGACCAAAGGTCAACTCACGCACTTCGATTTGTTCGTCCTCCTGGCCTTCGTTCCACACCACCACGAGCTTGGCGTGCACCGTGGTGAGATGACCTGCGTCCAGGTGACGCACTTCGATCGGATAGGCACCCGCTTCTTGTGTGGCGACCTCGAACGCTTCGAGGCCGTACTCGGGAGCGAGGTCGACCGGTCGGGTGACGCTCAACCCTGGGTGTCCGGCCCATAGCGAAAGCGCTGCATCCGGGTGCGACCACACCAAGGTCGCGCGAAGCGACTTCGCGAGGCGCAGAACGCCACTGCGCCGCATGCGACTCGCCAATGCTTCGCGCTGCTCGGCATCGTTTCCGGCTGCAGCACGAAGCTCTGCGAAACGAACCGACGACCAAAGCAGTGCGACGCGTCCGAGTCCGGCATCGCCACCAGTGCTTTCCGCCAGACCTTGTTCGAGCCTCAAAGCCTCATCCACACGACCTGCACCCGCCGCCGCACGTGCGAGAAGCAACGCGACCGATGGATCGTCGGGTGTGATGCTCTGCAGCGTTTCGTACTGCCGATACGCGTCCTCGTACCACTCGTGTGCGCAGTAGATGTCGCCCAATCGCCGACGTGCCAGTGCATCGTGCGGCGCAAACTCCACGATCTCGGAAAACACGCGTCGCGCTTCCGCTTCGTCTTCGAGTCGCAGGTACATCTCACCGATGGCCGTTCGGATTCCTGCGTCGGTCATCGGGTCACGACGAAGCTCGTGGGCGGCGCGACGGAGTTCAGCGATTCGCTCTGCCTTCTCGAGCTCTTCGAGGAGTCGAAGCCGCAGGTTGAGGTCCGTTTTGAACTGCATGATCAAGCTTCGAAGCGCCCGGATCTTCGCGGGACCTTCGCCAGCGCGTTCAAGCACTTGCGCAATCAGAGTCGCGTCGGTGGTGCGCCCTGCGAACGCTTGTCGTGCAATGCGTAGATCCTCGGGCGTCCGAACGCGACGCAGCACCACACGACGAACGTAGTTGCGGGCGCCGCTACTCCCCAACAAGCGATAGACCGCCACCATGCGCTCGATGCTTCCGGCCTTGGCTAGGATCAGATCCAGAAGTGCGCGCCGATCGCGCCAGGTGCGCAGCTCACATGCGCGCGCGGCTTGGCGGTAGACGGTGATCCAATGCGAGATGCCACCTTGGTCGAGTCGTTCGCGCCAGACTTCGCGGCGACCGTCGAGGAGGAGGTCGGCGGCATCGCTGCAGCGTCGTCGTTGGTGTCGCGTGCGCCGGTGTTCCGTGGTGACGCGGACGGTGACCTCTTGTGTGGTGGTCCAACGATCGTTGGCACGTCGTGCGCCACCTTCGTCGCGTCCGCTTGCCGACTCTCCGTTGGCGTCGAGCAACTCTCGAAGGGTTTGGTTTGCGAGTGATTCAGAGCTGTCGAGCGCTCCGAGAACGCCGCTGTTACGCGCGACTGCGGGTGCGTTTTCGGCGCCGGTCGCAGCGACAGCGGCTTCGCGTTCCTGCTCGTCGGCGTCGAAGGAGGATGTGGAGTAGGGGATTCGGAGCTCTTCGTTCGCTTCACTCTCCTCTTCGGTGCGAGTGATCGCGTAACGGCCCGGAGCGGCTTCGCGCATCGACGTTGCTCCTGCGAGAACATCGTCAACATCGCCGAGACCTTCGCCGCCGCCTCCGCGCGGTCGGCGTCGGCGTTCGCCACGAAGTCCAAGTCCACCCGAACCGAATGCACCATCAGCCGTCGTGGTTTCGGGCTCGGGTTCGTAACTCGGTTGAGCGGCAGCCGGCTCTGGAGTCTCGGTGGGTACCGCTTGAACCGGCGCGGGATCGTTGGAGGGTTGGGTCCGGCTCGACGCACGGTTGTCCGACTCGCCTTGTTGCCGTTGTAGCTGTTGGGCTTGCTCGACCAGCTCCGCCAGCACGCGCGCCGGGTCGTCGTCTTCAGCCGGAATGTCGGCCTGATCCAAAGGCTCTTCGGGCGCGAGCTCCACTTCGCTATTGGGCTGGCTTGCTGCTTCTCCCGATGCGCTTGCGAGTGGTTCCCCTTCCGAACATCCCGGCATCGCCAACAACGCTTGCGTCGGCAAGAGCGCCAAACGCCCGATCGAATCTTCTTCGAACCCAGGCGGCCGACGCTGCAGCTCATGCGCAGCACTGCCCATCGCGCTCAGTTCCGCTGCGGAGGGAACGTAGAAGCTCGTGAACGGAGTGATGATTCCGTAGCGCACACCAAGGTCGGCGATCTCTTCGCGTGTGCCGCCACTCAGCAGCAACTGATGAAGTCGTTGCGCGGCCCAGCGCAAACGCAGATCACCTTCGTCTTCGATCGTTTGGTGCTCCAGCGAAATCTCTTGCTCGAACTCCTGTCCGCCGATCAATCCGGTGACCTTCACCTTGACGGGAAGGTCGTCTTCGATGCGACCCACCACCGGCAGCACCGCACCTTGAACAACGTCTGCGGTTCCGCGTGGAAACACCTGCTCGGCGCCTTCGAGCACCACACTCACCCGGTGGGCGGCGGGACGTTGTGCGTGCGCAAGAATCTCCAGCGCTGCTTCGGCAGCCGCCGATCGCGTTTCAACACGCAGTGCTAACCCACCGCCGCGCGTCACCGCATCGAGCAAGTCCAAGTGCGCATCCGAGCCGACCGCGACACCGTACGCCCGCAGGGGTTGAGGAAGTCGCGCGACGCGTTGCAAGAGTGCTTCGGCCCCGAGTTCACCCACGGTCGGCGCGGCATCACCCACGTAGATCACCACGCCGTTGCGGGCGGGATCCAACAGCGCCGACGCGTCGGCGAGAGCTGCACCCAGGTCGCTCGCACCACCGGAGGGCACGCGAGCGAGGGCGTCCAAAAGCGACTCCACTCGTTCTGTGGATGCAGGACCAAGCCCGCCATCACTTTCCAAGTGTCGGAGTGCGACGTCACTGGCGACGATCGCCACGCGATCATTGTCGCCAAGGTGCGCCGTGATCGACTCCACCACGGTGCGCCCAAGTTCCAGGTGCGAGCGTTCGGTTGCCGCCGACACGTCCGCGACGATCACGACGTCGAGACCGCCGTTTGCTTCACCGAAGAGTTCGTCGGGCAGCACGAGCGGCACGTAGAGATAGTCGAGTTCGTCTTCGTCGGGCATCGCACCTGCGCGTGGATCGCGAACCGGCGCGACATGTTCGGCGCGCCATGCGGTTTGTGCATCGCTTGATTCCGCGTCGACCAACTCCAGATAGAGGTCGCTACGCGGTCGGAAGTCGCTTCGGCGCATGCGCACGATCTGTCCATCGGCTTCCGCTTCGAAACCGCTTGAGACTTCCTTGATTCCCGCGCCGCTCAAGTCCGCTTCGAACGCGAGTTCTTGCAACATCGGAGCGTTCGCACCGCCGGCCATGGGAAAGCGGTACATGCGATTGCCTGCGGCGTTGCGCTCGAGCCATTCGGCGTAGCGAACGACGATGCGACGCGTGGCGCCGGGTTCGATGGGATAGATGCGTGCTTGGTATTGACCCGCGGACACCCATTCCAGCAATGCAGGATCCAGTGTAGAGCCTTGGTAAACCTGGGCTTCGTACGCGGCTTCGGCTTGGCGCTTCTCGCGAACAAAGCCATCGACCAGTGTTCCGTCACGATCGACCGCGAAGCGTTGCAGCACCGCCGAGTTGGGGACGTGGATTCGGTACATGCCCTCGACGCGCTCGCTCGCCGGATTGAAGAAGACCTGCTCGACTTCGGTAATCGCGAGGTCGTCGACGACGCGTGTGCGGACATCCAAGCGGCGCATCACGAGGGGCCAGCGAGCCTGTCCGGTTGCGTCGGGAACACGCGCGTAGAGAGAACCGATGGCGTTGCGGGAATCGAGTCCAGGACCGGGACGCGCCAATCCCCCAGTCCAGTCGTCCCACAGTGGTTCCGGAACGGCGCGTCCATCACGCAAGCGTTCGCCGGCGTGGACGGTGCCGCTTTGCGCGCCATCAAAGCGAACTTCGCCTGCGACGACGTACACCGAACCGTCTTCGATGGAGAAGCCAGCGTCGCGGGCGCTCAGCTCGAGGTCTCCCACCTTGAGGTTCAACACGTCGCCCGGATGAACTTCGACGAATGCGGTGCCGTTCAACTCGATCGTTCCGTCTTCGGTGATCTGGAACGAGCCGTCCCGAACCAAAAGGCGCGGACCTGTGTCGAGCATCACGCGAGACAAGCCGGCGATTTCAATCGTCGAGCCTGACGCAATGCGCTGTGCGTTTCCTTCGCCGCGAATCGTTTCGACCAGAGCAACGGTTCCCGCGGGAAGCGGTTCACCGGATCCGCCTCCACACGCCACGGAAAACGCGACGACCAGCGCACAAAGCGCAACCAGACTCCTCATGACATCTCCTACGTCCGAGTCCTATCGAGGCCCCCGCAGCCTCGATGTTCCCGGGCATGGAACCACAGACGGCTCAGGTTCTTGGGCGTTTTGAGACTTTTAAGGGTTTTTCCGCGCCACTCCGGTGGTCGGTGCGTTCATGCGATAGAAGGGACCGCAATGAAACGACTTGTCTGGATTGTGCTCTTGGGCTGTGGCGCAGCATCGAGCGAGGAACCCGAAACGACCCAAGGTGCGGAGACTGTCGAGGCGACACCTGTCGAGGCCGTTGTGGAAGCGCCCGCGTTGACCGACCCGATCGACGGGGTGAGCTTTATCGAGATGCATGCGCTGCGTGCACCTGACGACCCTGATCGCTGGCACGCGATTCAGTGGGAAGAGGAGCATCATCGCTACGTTGCTTCGCGTTCTGATGATCCCGAGCGGAAAGTGGAGATCGCCGCGGATGAAGTTCAGTCGCTGCTGAATCTCTTCGAGGAGCATCGCGAGACGTTCACGCTGCCCGTACACACCAGCGACTTCCTGGTTGTGCGCGCGGGGTTTATCGCCATGGATCGCGCGGCAGCAGAAGACGAACCCGAGCCAACACCGCAGGAAGAGATCGACCGACTCAACCACTTCTCCGATCAGTGGAGTCTATTGGGCGATGTCGCCCAAGGATTGGAACGCGAAAACCGGCGACTCGAAAGCTATCGAGGCGTGCGTCAGTCGATGGAAAACCAAAACACCGTGTGCGCGGATGCGGAAAGTGAGCGTTGTCAGAACCACCGCGCGTGGTCGGCGGCTTATGAGGCGGTGGCGACGCGTTTTCGCGGGATCGTCGATTCCGCACTCGATGCAATAAGAGAGGTTTAGCGCGTTGGGTCGAGGAACCAGTCGATCTTGGGCGTGCTCGTATCTACGCAGCACGTCGCAGCCGTCGTAAAACCTTGAAGCTTGCGCTCGCCTGAAAGGTGTCCTGCCAGCACGCGTACCTTCGGCGCGTGACTCACCAACGCGATGACCTCGTCGTCGCCATGTTTCTCCAACACCGAGAGCGCTTGTGCGGTCGTGCCGTACTCCGATGCGAGTGCACCGTGAACTTCGATCTCGCCCCCGTAGCCGATTCCCAGTCCTAAGATCTCCGCGGTTTGAACCGCTCGTACCAAGGGGCTCGTGTAGATCTGGGTGATGTTTACCTTCGCGCCGATTTGCTGTGCGACGGATTGCATTCGCTCACGTCCTGCAGCCGTCAGCCAGCGCAGTTCGTCACTCGGTGCTGCGTAGGGATCGACTGCGCTGCTGTGCCGAATGATCAGAACTTTCATTCACTCACCATCCTCAGATCCGTACGGTCTTCGTCGCGAGAAAACACCGGGGGCGAACCGATCGGTGCGTCGATGGAAATCGTTTGCTGCCCATCGAACGAGTCTCCCGTCCACACGTGATACCACGTTCCTGCCGGTAGATAGACCTCGCGTGCGGTGCTTCCTTCTTCGGTGATCGGTGCCACCAGAAGCTCGTCTCCGATCATGAACTGGTCGGAGATCGACCAGGTCGCGCGGTCATCTGGGTACTCGAGCATCAAGTGGCGAAGAATGGGTGCCGAGTCGGTTTGGGCTTCGTCGGCCAAACGTCGGAACAAGGGTGCGAGCAGGTCGTGCACCAAGGTCATGCGGCGAAAGTGTGCGGTGGTTTCGGCGTCGCTTTCCCACGACCAGTTGTCGTCACGCTCGTTGCCTTCGTGCGTGCGCATGATCGGCGTAAACGCACCGAGTTCCGTCCATCGCATGAACAGCTCTTTGGTGCTGGGACCGCCGCTGAATCCAGCGATGTCATGCGTCACGTTGTATTGTCCTGCGAGGCCCAGATTGATCAGGGCGGGAACAACCGTCGGGATTCCGTCTTCGGCTTCCCACGTGGCTTCTTGGTCACCGGCCCAGTGGATCTGAGCGACCGCTTGCACACCGGTCCAACCGCTGCGTCCAAAGAACGCGTAGTCGCCGTCAGGTCGTTCGGCATCGAGGGCTTCACGTGCCATCGACTGCCAATCGATCGGAAAACGGTTGTGGTACGCCATCGGATCGGAGCCGTCCGACATCACCGCGTCGAGTGGATTCCACTCCGCGAAGTCTTGCATCCAACCGTCGATCCCAATGTCGCGCACCATCGCGCGCAACGCATCGACGACGTAGGTCCGTGCTGCGGGGTTGGTGAGATCAGGATGGGCGGCTTCGGGGATTGGAGCAGGGAAGCGGTACGCGCCTCCCGTGGGCGATTCGATCAACAGCCCCATCGCCTCTAAATCGTCAAAGTGGTTGGGCAGGTTGGGATCGATGAACGGGTTGGCGTACGCCAAGAAGCGGTAGCCGCGCGTGTGTAGCTCGTCGACCATGCCTGGCAGGTCGGGATAGGTCTCCGTGTCGACCTCCCAGCGATACTGAACGCCGAAGCCTCCGCCGAAGTTCATGCGCACACCGGTCCAGTCTTGAACCCAAAACGCAGACACCGGAATCGACTCGGCTTCAAGCGCATCGACTTCAGCGAGCACTGCGTCTTGGCCACCTTGCGAGCCGATCCAAAGCCCAAATGCCCAGTCAGGTAGGGGCGCGGGACGTCCGACGACATCGCCGAGTTGGCGAACCACGTCCTTCGGACTCGGTCCGTGAAACACAATCCACTCGATGGGTTCGTTGTGGGTGACTTCGATCCACGCGACCCCAGCATCATTTGCACACACGTCGGCGATCACCCGGTAGTCGGTCGTAAAGAGCACACCGTGTCCACGTGCATCCAACCAGTAGGGCATTGGAAAGTAGGTCGTGTGTTCGTCACCGGTCAGTGTCGGGAGCGAGCCAGTTCGTCCGATGCCTTGCTCGGTCACGAACAGAGAGAACTCTTCTCCGCGTTGGTCGGTGGCGTTGTACTGCTCACCGAAGCCATGAAAACTTCCCTCTTCATCACATCGAAACGGAATCGCGATCGAGTTCGTGTCGCCAACGTCAAGCGTGAACGTGAAGCGTGTGCGATCGTCTCCATCGGGTTCGATGCGCAGGCTGCCTGCGGCACTTTCGCTGGCGTAGTCGATCAGCACAGCGCCGCTCTCGTCCACACGAGGCACGTTCTGCGCGGCGAGTTCTTCAGCAGATTCGTCGGAGCGAATGAACTCCCAAATGGCCAGGTCTCCACGAGTTCGTTCGGTGTAGCGACGAAGCTGAGGTCCGTGCTCGGGCGGAATCGCGACCAACTCTCGGTCCTCCCGCTCCAACACGATCTGCCCGTCGGGATGGATCACGATGACCGACGCGTTGCTCAAGCGAAACGAGCGTGGATCTGGCGCTCCAGGGTCACAGCTTAGGAGCAAAACAGCCGGCAAAACCCAGGAAATCAAGCGCATTGCGCGACTGTAGCGCAGTTGGCAGCTGCCCGCCGGTTGTGCGGCGCTATTGCGCGATGAACCCCACCACGCGTTGGACCACGTCGGGGTCACGAAGGATTCGCGTGTGCCCGAGACCCTGCGTTCGATGAAGAGTCGAACCTTGCCACGCGTCGGCGAGGCGCTGTCCTTCCGCGAAGGGAACGTCGGAGTCTTTCTCGTCGTGCACGATCAACAGAGGTGTGTCGATCTGGGGAGCGAGGTGAATGCCGCGAGCCGACTCGAAGAGCACACCGTACTTCTCTTCGATGTGACGTTGTGCACGAGGCGCAATGCTATCGGGGAAGTTGAGAAAGCGCGCAGCCCGAAAGAGATAGTTGCCTGGGTTCTCAGGCGGGGCGATGTACGCGAGGCGCTTCGCGCTTGCGCCACGCGTCAGGACGAAGCTGGTGGCGGCAGTGCCCATCGAGTGCGCGATGATGCCGTGAACGTCGCCGAAGCGTTCGAGCACGCGTTCCATCGCGAACGCGAACTCAGGCAATGCGGACCGAGAGCCACTGGCGCCGCCGTGTCCGGGAGCATCGAACGCCAACACGCTGAACCCTTGTTCGACCAGAGGTTGAACAAACGCTCCAAGTTGGGTGGCGCGACCCGACCAACCGTGGACCAGCAAGATGCGTGGTCCGTGGCCCCATTCGTAGATGGCGAGTGAGCCGCCGTTGAACGCCAGGCTCGACCGTCGTGCGCTCTGCACCCAGTCGCGTTCGCGATCTGGAACCCGGTGACGGATCGGTGTGGTGAAGAGCCGCTGCAGCCACAGACCGGCGAGAGGCGGAGAAACCGCTGAAGTTACAGGAGCAAGGAACTGTATAGAACGAACGATCGTGCTTTTCTTAGCCATCACGGAACTCCTTTTTCGCGTGAGTAGAGATCATTGGGACCGAGTCACCAGGGCGCGGAAGGTGCGGTGAGCGCGATCATCGGCGCGTGGGTCGGCCAAGAGTCGTCGGTAGTGGTGATGGGCGACGAGGATCGCCCAAAACTCGTAGGTGAACTGGTCGACATCGAGGTCTTCGCGGAGGTGATTTTCTTCGATGGCGATTCGCGTTGCGCGTCCGATCGCATCTTTGAGGTCGCGAAAATGGCCCAGTAGGCAGGTGCGAACCTTGCCTTTGCGATCGTCGAATTCCGTTCCAGCAGCGATGAATGGGCATCCTCCGCTGAATTCACCGGCCTCCCACGCTAACCAACGTTCGAAGAGTTTTTCCACGCGTGGAAGTCCGCGTGCTTCTTTGAGTGCAGGCGACACCACAACATCCACGAAGCGTTGTGCGGCTGTGTCGAGCACCGCGCACTGCAGACTCTCTTTGGAATCGAAGTGTGCGTAGAGCCCGCTCTTGGACATGCCCGCGATTTTGGCGAGCACGCCAAACGACAACCCTTCGAGGCCAACCTCACTTGTGAGGTCGAGCGCTTGGACCAAAACCGCCTGACGGGTCTGCTCGCCTTTCGGCATACCCCATTAATAGAACGACCGTTCGTTCTGTCAATATGCGAATGATCATTCATAAAATGATGGCTGTCCTGTGAATACTACGCTAACTAAGGAACATAGTTGTGAACGTTCATTCGCAAGACTCGCAAGGCTCGAGGACACCCACAAAAGAACGCGTGCTCGCCGCGGCTCTTTCGCTCTTCGTGGAACGTGGATTCGTGGGCACGTCGGTCCCCGCGATTGCGGACGCAGCAGGCATTGCAGCCGGCACGATGTACCGCTCATTTCCGAGCAAGCAGGCCTTGGTCAACGAACTCTATCGTCAGTGCAAACGCGATCTGATGACCGCACTGCTCGACGGCATCGACCTGAGCCAACCCGCGCGCATGGTCTTCCGACACATTTGGTTTCAACTCGCGTCGTTCGCGCGTGACCACTCCGAAGCACTCGCGTTCCTTGAATTGCATCATCACGGTGCGTATCTCGACGCCGAGAGTCTCGCGCTCGAAGAACAGTCCCTCGCCCCGTTCTACGCGTACTTCGCAACCGATCGAGCACGTGCCTCGTTCAAGCCGCTGCCACCCACCGCGCTCATGGCGCTCACCCTCGGCAGCTTCTTTGGGCTCTTCAAAGCACATCGGCTGGGTCACCTGAAACTTACCGACGTTCTCGTCGCCAATGCTGAAGCGGCCGCATGGCATGCCGTCGCGCAAGGAACCTCATGACCACGACCACTCAGACCACCGCATCATCCACTCGGCGATACACGGCCGACCAACTCGCAACGATGAGCATTCGCGAACTCGATGCACTCTATCGTCAAGGAACACTTCCCACGATCGACGCACTCGATGGTGCGCCACCAGGTCGCATGCTCACAGTCGTCGGTGCGCTTGGGCGTCCCGGGATGCGCGAGCGAATCGCGGCGTTTGCGCGTTCGTCCGTGTTTCCCTGGGGCGGCAAATCGTTCCAGTCGCAGTCGGCAGCCAACGGGCAGGGGATCAATCGGGTCGCGCTCTTGGGCGACATGTACCCCTTCGATACACGCGTCGAGTCGTCGGCAATCGACGGCAAAGACTGCATCTTCCTCGACTACGACAAACCCGAGAACCCGTTCTTCATTCGGGCGATTCGCGACGAGTTACGCGAAGTATCACCCGGTCTTTTTCTGGGACCCGCGATGTGGGCGCCGCGTGGAAAGACACCGCGCCTCGTTCTCTGGTTCGCGATCGACAAAACCTAGCTTCACTCGTCGGGCGAGTCACTACGTAGTGAGCGAACGCTAGATTCCCAGGAGGGTACGGAGCTTGTCGTTCGGTTCGAGGCCAAGGCTGTCGTCGCACCACTCGGGTCGCAGCCGGTCGACAAAGAACATATCCAACTCGCCTTTGCCCTTCGCCTTCTGTGCGCCGCGGGCTTCGGTCTCGAAGTAGCTGGCAATGCGTGCATGCGTTTGTGCGGATACGTTGACGCGTCCCGGCGATCCGCTCGATTCCATGCGTGCTGCGGTGTTGACCGTGTCGCCCCAAATGTCGAACGCAAGTTTCGACGTGCCGACGATTCCTGCGACCAGCGGACCGGTGTGTAGCCCGATGCGGATTGACCAGCCCTCACCTTGGTCGTTCGCGATGCACTCACGCAGATGCAGCGCCGCCAGCACCGCCGCAAGAGCATGATGCTCACGCGTGTCGGGCACACCCGCGACCGCCATGTACGCGTCGCCGATCGTCTTGAGCTTCTCTAGCTTCCAGCGCTTCGCGATCAGGTCGAACGCGCCAAAGAGTCGGTCGAGTTCAGCCACCAAGGCAGCTGGAGTGAGTCGTTCAGAAATCCCAGTGAACCCCACCAGGTCTGTGAACAAGACCGTCGCGGATGGGTACTGCTTCGGTTCCACGCGTCCGTGCAGTTTCAACTCCTGCACGATCGAAACGGGAAGAACGTCGCGAAGGATCCGCTCGGTGACCTCTGCTTCGCGACGAGTCGCTGCCACTTCCATCCCAATGGCAAGACTTCGTGCTCGCGCTTTGGCGTCCTCGCGGGCGAGTTCTTGGCTCAACCGGAGGCGGGTGACGAGCAACTCTGTGCGGTCAGACCCCTGGTTTTGCAGAATGGAGTCCAGTACTTCGAGTGCCTCCAGCTCCAACGCGCGCAGTCCGGCATCGTGAGCGACACGAGCCGCCGACTGCGCACAGTCGCGAGCTGCGTCGAGGTGACCCAAACCGCGATGCGCTCTCGCTGCAGTGACCGCCAAATTCGCCCGGGTGTGTGGCTGCGAGAACTCCAACGCCTGTGCGTGTTCAGTCAGCGAGAGAGCTTCTGTGAACTTCGCCTCGGCCAGCGCCAAACGCGCCATTGTTGCCGAGCCGCGCGCCAGCCCCAATTCAACTTTTGATTGCTGCCAAAGAGCTAGGCTCTTGGTCATGTGGACGCGTGCAGACTCAAACGATTCGCGTTCGGTTTCCAGTTCAGCTTGGCGTTCGTGTGTACGTGCCTGACCCACGATGTGACTGACGGCTTCGAAGCGTGGAAGTGCGTCGGCATACCAGCGTGCCGCGGCGTCGAGATCACCAAGACGATGATGAACGCCGCCAAGATTGTGCAACGCCCACCCGATCAACGCGTCGTCTTGGGTTTGAAGTGCAAGCCGTCGCGCCTCGATCGCGTGGTCGAGTGCAACCTCGGCTGCACCGAGTTGAAGATGCAAGTGCGTGAGAACGTCTTGCGCTGTGGTTTGACCACGGACGTCGCCCAACGCCTGAAGCATGGCGAGTGCTTCGTCGGTGTGTGCGATTCCGGCTTCTACGTCGCCGCACGTCATCTCGAGATAGCCGAGGTTGCGAAGCGCTAACGCGCGCGCATGCGGATCGTTCGAGTCGAGCGCGGCTTCACTCAGCTCGCGTGCACGCTGGGAATGCGTCAGCGCGGTTTCCCACGCCAGGTCTACACTCTCCCGATCGTTCACCTTTCCGAGAGTACGGATCTCAGGGTTCGTGGTCAGCCCCGATTGGGCTTATGCTCTGGAGGTGCTCGAAGTCGGCGAAGTGCTCGACGGAAAGTATCGCATCACCGGTGTTCTAGGTCGTGGTGCGATGGGCATCGTCCATTCCGCCGAGCATGTGATGACCCAACGCGAACTTGCGGTGAAGTTCGTTGCGGCTTCGAGTTCCGATGAGGAGTACGCGCAACGCTTGCTTCGCGAGGCGCGCAACGCAGGTCGCATCCAGCACGAGAACGTGGTCGACGTATTCGACTTCGGACATCACCCGCGCGGTGTGTATCTCGTCATGGAGCGTCTTTTAGGCAACCCGCTCTCCAAAGCGATGGCAGGCAAGCCGATGGAGATGGGACGCGCGTTGCGGTTGATCCTCGACGTATGTGCCGGAGTGTCGGCCGCGCATCGCCGTGGCGTTTTGCACCGCGACCTCAAACCGGACAACATCTTCTTGTGCACCGATCCCGACGGGAACGACCCCAAGGTGAAGGTGTTGGACTTCGGCATTTCCAAGCGTGTGGATCCGACCAAGGCACTGACGATCACCAAGACTGGCTTGGTGATGGGCACTCCGTTGTACATGTCACCCGAGCAGATGCAGGGTGCGAAAGACCTGGACGGGCGCTGCGATGTGTACGCGATCGCATGCGTGCTCTACACGATGCTCGAAGGTGTAGCGCCCTTTGATCCCACCAGCCTCCAAGCACTCAAGATTGGCAAGCTTGGCGATCGGGTACGGCCCTTTCAGCACAACCTGCCCGATCCGGTTCGCGATACGATCATGCGTTCGTTGAGCAGTCGGCGCGGAAAGCGCCCCAAGGACGTTGACACCTTTGCCGCAGCGTTAGAGCCGTACGCCGATCCCGCCGAAGATGTGGAGCGCTCGGGCGTGTTCCTGCCCCCTCCGGGGATGTTCGAAGGTGACGGGCACCCCACCGAAGCGACAACGTTGAAGCAAACAGCGTGGGGACAGCCCATTGTCGCCATGGTTGGATTGCTGCTCCTCGCGGCACTTGCGACCGCTGCTTGGTTCGTTCTCCAAGCTCGTTAGGCCCAGCCCTCGTCGGTGTGAGGAGGCTCCTTTGTCTGCTGTAGTGAAAGTTGTAAGTAGCACTTTCAACTTGTGGCAAAACCCGCGAAAAAACTAGTGAAAATGAGCGAGCTGGTCCGCCTCTCTGGCGTTCCAGGCCCAACGATCAAGCACTACATCCGACTCGGTTTGCTTCCGAAACCCGAGCGAACCAGTCGGAACATGGCCTACTACGACCCTTCGTTGGTGCCTCGGATCCACACGATCCGAGAGCTTCAACGCGACCGATTTCTGCCGCTCCCGGTCATTCGAGATGTGCTCGAGCGGGCCGATCGAGGACTGGCCTTACCGGACGCGATCGAACTGGCGCTGGGTCGATCCGACAGCGATGTGAAGACTCGAGCCGAGCTTTTGAAGGCTGGGGTGCCGGCTGAGCAGCTGGGCTTCTTCGAGTCGCTGGGTTTGGTGACGCAGACCGAAGTCGACGGGGTCGAGGGGTATCGCGGTGATGACCTTGCTCTGCTTCGAATTCTTGGGGCAGCTCGGCGAGCGGGACTGAGCGCGGACATGCTGCCCTACACAATGCTCGCGCCGTACATGGAAGCGGTTCGCGAGTTGGCTCGACTGGAGATGGAGCTCTTCCAAGAAGGCGTGATGCCGAATCTCGAGTCGGATGCACTTCCTGCGATGGTCGCGACGGCATCCGAGTTGAGCGAGCGACTTTTGGTGGTGTTGCGTCGAAAGATGTTGCGGGCACTGGCGGACAAACAGCGTCGCGACAGCGTGCCTCCGGAGATGATCGATGAATAGAGTGCTTGGATGCGTGGTGATCGCCGCGCTTGCGTGTGGTGACGACTCGGGTGCAACACCGGACGCCGCTGTGCGCGACGCGTCAACAGATACAACATCTTTCGATTCGTCGATCGGCGATGCAGGTGAGGACGCTGCGATGGTCGATGGCGGAAGTGTTGATGCACCCGCTCCCGACGTACCCGCGATCGATACTGGGACTATGATGGCCGGCTCCCCAGCGACGCGTGGCGACTCTACGTTCACCACCGAGTCCGACACTCTCACCGCGTCGGGACGAAGTGTGCCCGTGGTTGCCTATGTGCCGGAAGACGCGCGAGGCATCGTGGTGTTTCTGCCTGGTTTTCAGCTGGGATCGGAACGCTACGCGGACCTGTGCGAGCACGTCGCAAGCCATGGGTTTGTGGTCGTGCGCGCCGATCCACCCGCCACCTTGATCGGAGTCAGTCACACCGACATGCGTGACGACGCAATCGCTGTGCTCGACTGGGCGGCTCGCTTTGGTTCACTTCCAACCGGCATCATGGGCCACAGTTTGGGGGGCAAGGTCGCGACCATGGTGTCGGCCGCAGACACTCGAATCTCTGCGCTCTTGGGACTCGATCCGGTCAACGGAGGCAATCCGTTTACGGGCTACTCGGCGACCTTGCCCGACATCGTCCCAGAACTCACCGCCACGCTTACGATTCCAGTGGGCTACATGGGCGAGACCACGAACTCCACCGGCGGTGGTTTCGGTATGGCCTGCGCACCCGCCGACCAGAACTTCCAGACGTTCTACGACGGGTCCAGTTCGGCCAGCGCAGCGATCGAGTGGGACTTCACCGGTGCCGACCACATGGACTTCGTGTCGGACACTGCCGGCTGCGGATTCACGTGCAGCGCCTGTCCCGATGGGCCTGCTGATGACGCGATGGTGCGAGCGGGCATGAACACGATTGCGACTGCGTACTTTCGCCGCTACCTCGCGTCGGATGCGGCGATGGACGCGTTTCTCACCGGTGGATCGGTGCCGGGCGGCGTGGTCGTCCGCTCCCGATAGGACCTCAGCACGAAGAAATGAACCGTTTGGAGGGTGCGGGGCAACCGTACTTGTATGACGCGGGTTTGCCTGTGTGCATGCTGCCTTCCCTTTGCCCTCGCAGCGTCCAATCCCCGGTCGCGCACAGGTAAATCCGCGTCCACTGCAACCACCACATCGTCGGATGCACACGCGTCGACGCAGCCTTCTCGAAAGAAGACTGCGCCGAAACGAACCCAGAGTCGAGTTAGCGGCGGCGCATGCCCATGCCCATGCCGCCTGCGCGCGCCATGACCGAGATGCTTCCTCCCGGGCCGCGCACGCGGACCGATGCCATCCCCATCGGTGATCGAACGCGCACCCCGCCCATCGGCGCGCGAACACGAACTGCACCGCCGGGTGTGCGTACTTGGACGCCACCCATCGCTCCGATCCGAACGCCACCTGCACCAGGCAGTCGAACACGCGTGCCACCCATGCCGTTGACCATGACGGTTGCACCAGGCGTACGCACCGAGACCATGCCTGGTCCGGGACCGCGGTGCGTCACGCGAACCATCGCGCTCGGACCCACGGCAACACCACGCGCACGAAGCCGTGCACGTGAACCACGCCAACGGAGGCCAACCGCAGGAGCTGCAACGATCTGTGCTTCTGCCGCGGGCATGTTGGCGCGCACGGTCACACGACGCTGATGCCAGGGTCGGAACACCGGCGTGTGGACTGTGCGGAAACCTCCCCAACGACGACGACCGCGGTGCGTCACCACGACGTGCACGGGTGCGGCATCGACATCCAAACGCGCATCCACCGGAGCCTTGTATGCTCCCACGTCCGCATCCCAGGTGAGTGTGACCGGCTGCTGGTCCACCACGACTACGATGTGCGCTTGCGGATCGGTGATCGCGCCGTCCGCACCGACTACGTACGCCTTGAGGCCGTCGTCATCCGGGACGACCTCGACGCTCATGTCGCCCACAACAACAACTTCACCTTCGTGCGTGGGGGCAGGAGGCGCCGGCAACACCGACTCGACACGCGCAACCGCGGTGGTGTCGTCCTTCTCCACCTCAAGCTCCATCGATCCGACCACCCACGTCACATCCGGTTGGGGCGGTGACACGTAGGCTTGAACTTCGGGGTTCCACGCCAAGAGGACTTCGTGTGACTCGCCATCATCGGCATCGAGCGACACCTTCAGGTTCAAGTCCGCGTCCGCTTGCACCGGACCCTCCGGACCATTCACGTACGCGACGACGCTTCCGTCCGGCTTGCCCAACACCTCGGCCGAGTACTCACCTGCGACGACAACCGTTCCGCCGTGTGCCGCGCTCTCCGGGGCAGTGACCAACTTGGCCACGCTTCCCGTGTGCGTTGCCCCGTCCGCGGTCACGCTAACGCTCACCGCTCCACTTGCAGCCAAGTCATCGTCGACTTCACCGATGTAGCGACGCTCGATCGGATCCCATTCCAACGTGACGTTCTTCGGTGACCCATCCGCAGCGGCAACCGTGACCTGGAGCGCACCCGCGTCCGGAACCACTTCACCTTCGGCATTGAGCACCAGCGCTTGCACCAATCCGTCTCGATGCGGAAGCACTTCCACAAAGAACTGGTCACTGCGCACGACCGTGCCACCGATCTTTCCCATGACCGACGTTGGGGTGGTCTCCACCGCGGCTTGGAGTTCTCCTGCTGCCTCCTCGACAGCTTCAGCGGCTTCTTCGGCGCCTGAACACCCGGTGAATGTGGGTGCGGCAAGCGCTGCGATGATCAAGATGCGTTGCATGCGCGATAGGACGCCACCCTACGGCGATTGCTTCAAGACGGATTTGTGGGGATTCGACCCACTCCGCGTTTTCTGTGGTCTACGCGGGACTTAGCGGTATCCGTCGGCCTGAAGATTGAACATCTTCGCGTACAAACCATCGGCAGCGAGCAACTCGTCGTGTGTTCCTTCTTCGACGATGGTGCCTCCCTCCAAGACGACGATGCGATCCGCCATGCGAACGGTAGAGAACCGATGCGTGATCAAGATGCACGTGGCGTCTTCTTTGAGCTCTCCAAAACGTTGGAAGATCTCGTGTTCGCCCTCTGCATCGATCGACGCGGTCGGCTCATCCAAAATCAACACTTTCGAGCGACGCATGAACGCTCGGGCGAGAGCCATCCGTTGCCACTGACCAATCGAGAGCTGTTCGCCGCCAAACCAGCGACCGAGCATGGTGTCGTACGACTCGGGAAGCGACTCGATGATGCCGTCTGCACCTGCATCGGATGCAGCCCTCACAATCGCATCACGATCGTCGAGTTTGGGAAGCCAACCCAAGCCGACGTTCTCAGCCGCCGAGAAGTGGTAGTGGACAAAGTCTTGAAAGAGCACACCGATGCGGCGGCGGAGCTCCCCGCGGTCCATGTCCGCCACGTTGTCTTGGTCGATCAGGATGTTGCCTTCGTTGAGCCCGTACAGACCGACCAGGAGCTTTACGAGCGTGGTCTTTCCCGCTCCATTCGGTCCCACGAGCGCGACAGTCTCGCCGGGCTGAATCTGCAGGTTGATGTTGTCCAAGGCCGGACGTGCAGAACCCGGATACTGGAACGACACGTTCTCAAAGTTGATGGCGGGTGCTGAACCTTCGTCGAACTCGTCGTCGAGCACAGTCTCGACAATGTCGTCGTCTTCGAGCGCGAGGTACTCAAAGAGGTTGTTCATGTAGAGGTTGTCTTCCCACGCGCGGGCAATGCTGCTCATCGCGCCTTGAAACGCGCTTTGACCTTGGCGGAACACCGTCAGGTAAAGCGTCATATCACCGAGCGTGATCTCTTTAATGATCGTGGCGCCGACCACGAGCACGTAGATTCCGTAGAACACACCCGTGCTCAACACACCAAGGAGTGTGACCGCACCACCGCGACGAAACGCGAACGCGCGATCTTCGTCATAAAAACCTTCGTGCAGGTCGCGGTGTCGACGAAGCAGTTCGGGACCGAGCGAGAAGAGTTTGACCTCTTTGACGTAGTAGTCGCTCGTGAGCAGTTGCTGCATGTAGTACGCCTGTCGCTCGCGTGACGTGCGTCGAAGATGAATCGCGTATTGTTCCGACGCGTACTTGGTTTCGGCGAGAAAGGGCAGACCCGCCAGAGCAAGTGCGACCACAGCCCAGCCGCTGAACTGGGCAAGTAGGACTGCGTAGCCCACGAGTGTCAGGACGTTGCGACCCAGACGCAGCCCGTGGGTGATCATCTCGACCGGTCGCCAGCCGGACTCCTTGCGCGCTCGTTCGAGCATGTCCATGAAGTCCGCGTCTTCGAAGTGCATCACGCTCAAACGCAGCGCCTTTTCGAAGATCAGTTGGTCGACGTGCATCGCGAGTCGCGCCCGAAGCAGTTGGCCGTAGTAGCCGATCGCCTGACCCGAGATGTGGTTGACCAGAATCAAACCGAGTTCGACGGCGACCCAGGTCAACGCCTCCGTCGGATCTTCGCTGGTGTTCATCGCCGTCACGACCGCGTCGACGATGCGTTTACCGACGTAGGCAATCGCGACCGGAAGTAACGCGTTGAGGATGTTCGCGAAGACGTATGCGCTGGTGAGCTTGCGTTCGGTCTGCCACGCGATGCCGATGGCTCGCCGCACGTTTCCGACGAGCAGACGAATCTGCGCCGCGTATCCCTTCGGCGGAGGCGAGGGCTTCACCGCGCGGAACCTAGCAGGTTCGCCGGGAAGCGATAGCTAGGTCTTCCGGCGTCGAACCAAAAGCGTTGCCAGCACTACCAGTAGGGTCATCCACCATGCGATTCGCCAGCTCGCATCCGCGGGTTCAAAGCGCATCTCGATACGGTGCGCACCACTTTCGATCGGAATCGCACGAACGAGTAGGTTTGCGCGAAACACCGGTGTCGATTCGTCGTCGACCCAAGCTTTCCAGCCGGGGTACCAGGCTTCATTGATCACGACGACGCCGTCTTGCGGTGCGTCTACCCGAAAGCGGACCGCATCGCGGTCTACTTGCACGTCGTACGCGTCAACCTCTTCAAAATGAGTGCTGCGCGGGCCCTCGAAGACACCCATGACGCCTTCGACTTCTTCCAAGAGTGCAACTCGAGCAGGCGCATCTCGCTTGAGATGTTGCATCGCGAGGTCTTCGTCCTCGACCTGTTCGGTCGCGTCCCACGGGACCCAATACGCAAAGGGCATTGCCTGGCGCATTTCGATCACCGCGTCCCGACGCTCGGTATCGGGAAGTCGCTGCAGTTCGTCGGGGGGTGGAAGAAAGTGTCGATCCCAACCGTGGATGAAGTGGGGCCCCTGCAACGCCCAACGTGTGTTGAGCTGCATCGCCAACTGCGGGTGCTCTCGCAGTGACTCGATGAACCGTGAGAAGCGACGAAGGGTGAGCGGATCTTGGTACCCGCGAAGTTCACGATGTCGCGTGCGGGTTCCGGAGCGACAACTCACCCCAAACTCGTCCATGTAGCGCCACTCGCGCCGCGTGTCGTCGATCAGTACAGAGGTGTCTGTGCCAGGGCGTGTGCCGGTTCGCAGATGTCGTTCCGACGGCATTGCGATCGTCACTTCCAACATGACGAAGGCTCCGAGTGCAAGTCCCAGCCAAGGTGTCTTGAAGCGGTACAAAGCTACGGCAGCACCGCTACCCAAGAGCAGCGCTGTGAGCCCTTGCGCATCCAGGAGCGCGAAGCTCGCACTTGCAGCGATGCCGATCGTCGCGCCAAGCCACATCGGTGGACGCATCTGACGTGCGCGTAACTCGTCGACCAACACATCGACGCCCTGGGCAGCAAGGAACGCGAACGCGGGTCCAAGCCACGCTTCGTAGCGATGTGGGAGTCGAAACAACGAGACTCCAGGAACCCAGTGGAACGCCCACTCGAACACCGTACCGCCGAAGCTCATCGCGACCGCGAGAACGGCGATGAGCCACATCCCAACCGAACCCCGCGGGCGTCGGAACAGTGCGACCCCACCAAGCGCCATCGCGATCCAACCGACGTGCAAGTGGTTGCCTGAACGCGGTGCAGCGATTGCCGAGATGTACTCTGCAGGCAGTGCGCCGTCAGCGATCGAAGCGAGGCTTCGTCCCGCTTGGACCGAGTGTTCGCTCAGCGTGAGTCCAGGCGCGAGGACAGCACCGCAAAGTCCAAGTGCGGCCACCGCAGCAATGGAGAGCGCACCAAACGTCTGACGCGTGACAGGCAACTGCGTGGAACGTGCTGCGAGGTAGAGCAGCGTGAACGTACTGGCTTGCCAAAGCGCGGGAGGTGATCCGACCCACGCACAACCCGCGATCGCGAGACCGAACCACAGCCCGTCGCGCCATGTTCGATGTTTGAGGACTCGCTCTGCAGCCCACAACATCGCACCGCACCAGGCAAACCCAGCCGTGAGGTTGAGCTCCCAGTTGTGCCGCATGAAGGGTGCGGCCATCAGGAGTGTTGCGCCCACGAGCGATGCACTCCAACGCGCACCGGTTTCGCGAAGCCATCCCAACCCAAACAGGCCCGCGAGCACAAAACCGATCACCACGCGTGCATCCGCCCACGCAGGTCCGGGGCTGGATCCGGCAACACCACAGATGGCCCAGTTGAGCGGGTGGTACATGCCCGCTTGCGGATCCGCGTAGTAGGGATAGCCAGCGCGATCGTACGGGTTCCACAGGGGCAACGTGCCTTCGTGAAGCGCGTCGCAGAGGTAGACCAAGTCGGGCCAGTACTGCTCGGGAACGTCCCACTCGAACCAGCGTGGTTCGCCCGTGAGAACACCGACAACCATGGGCCAGAACAACCACACCGCGACGGCGAACACACCGGCGATGGCAAGTCCGTGATCCCGGTTTAGCGCGACCACAGCTCCAGACCTTGCGCGACGCCAACACGGAACACGTCTACGCGATGCATGCCTTGTCGCTGTGCTTCTTGGCGCAACTCATCCGCGCGCCAGGAGTGTTCCGCAAAGAGCACGCAGTCCACGCGTTCGCCGTTGTGACTGCGTGGGTGAATCGCTTCGAAGGGAGAATCGACGTAGCCGAGGTAGGGATTGCGCAACTCGATCGTCATGGGCCACGGAGTCAACACCGTGCCGTGAACATGTTCGAATGCTTGCAGGTGTGATGCGATTGCATCCGCATATGCAAACGTATGTTCTTCTTCATCGGGAGCCGTTGCCGTGCGCATGCTCCCCAAACCAATGGCGGCTGCACACAAGAGTGGAAGAAAGCGTGCGGTGCGTCGTGCTCGCGGGAGCTTGCCGACGCCCCACAGCAACGCTCCGGAAAGCAGCACCAAGATTCCTGGATGTGCCGGGAGTGCGTAGCGTTCGAGCCAGAACATCTTGCTGAAGAACACGAAGTTCGCGAGCACCAACAGCACCATGGCGACGACGACGCGTGGTTGGTTGTCAGGTGTTGGCCATGCGCTTCTTCCGAACGCGAGCGCGGCGAGTGCACCGAGCACCAGAACCCAGCGGCCGTGCCAAAACAAGAGTGAGGGCCAGACCGTTGCGAGGTTGCTCCAGTCCAGTGGGCGATCCGCAAAGAGGTTCGCGTGGTGGGGGAACACGTAGTAGCCCGCGTGGACCTTTTGCCAGACGAAGAAGCCAACAAGCGCGAGCACCGGTGTGCCTAGGAGCAGTCCGTGAATCCAACGTCGACGTTCTCGGGTGCGCAACGCCATCCACAGCTCCGCCCCGCTGATTGCAGCAACACAGAACACTCCCGTTTCTTTGATCCAAACCGCCGCGCAACCAAGCGCGATCACCCACAGTGTGCGCTTGCGTGCGTACGCGTAGAGCGATGCCACTGCGAGCGCTGTAATCGGTAGTTCCGGCAAGAGCATGTTGCCGATCGACATGAAGAGCGGGGTCGTGCCGAGAGCGATTGCGGCGGCCAGCCCGGCACGTCGTCCAAACACGTGCGCACCCAGCAAATAGGTGAACGCCAACGCAGCCACAGTGAACGGCAGCACGACGAGATGACCGACCACAGGACCTGGGCCCAACGCGTTGAACGCGACTCCAGCCAACCAATAGAGCAAGATCGGGTGACCCCGGCTGTAGTCGTCCGGAAAGATTCCCGGTGTGACTGTGAGACCATGTTCTGCCACCCATTTGGATCCGGGGACGTAAACGTCGGCCTCGTCCCACCAATACGGGAGATCGAGTTCTCCGGGGCGAATCAACGCCACCCACGCCATGCTCACCGCGAATGCAGCAAGCCAGTCGCGCCAGTCGATGTGCTTGCCCTCCTGCACGGGTATGCTCAGCAAACCATGATTCGCCTCCTTCTTGTCTTTCTTTGTGCGCTTGCACTCGCCTGCGGTGACGACGACGGGATGCCGCCGATGGATGGTGGAACAGACGTTGGCCCGTCTGACTGCATCTACGTCGAAAGTGGTGCGAGTGGGGGCAACGGGACGGAAGCCGTGCCCTTTGGCACGTTGGAAGAGGCGCTTGGCGCGAGTGGGGACCGCGTGTGTGTGGGCGTGGGCGCGTTCACGCTACCGGACAGTTTCGACCGGGCTGTGAACATTGAAGGTGCGGGAGCCGGACAGACCTTGCTGAGCGGATCGCTGGGATGTGCGAGCGTGTCGATTCTCGATGCGTTCGATGACGCGGTGCGGGAGGACGCGCCGGTGGCCGTGAACGTGGCTGCGCGCCTCACCATTCGAGACGTGACCATCGAAGGCTGTGCCGTTGGTGTTTATGCGCGCGATGTCATCGTGGAGCTGGAGAACATCGAGTTTCAGGACGTGCAGGCGAGTGTGGTTCTCGAGGGGAGTGCACAAGCTACGTTGCGCGGCTCCACGTTGCGCACCGGTGCGGTCGCGACGGCACCGGCTGCGCTTCAGCGTGCGGCGGTCGTAGCGACGCCGGGGTCAACGCTGCGTACTGAATCCAACACAACCATTATGGGAAGCGGTGGAAACTACGGAGTGCTTTCCCGTGGTGGCACTCTTGTCATGACGAGCACGCTTGTGTTGGCCGGGAATGCGGGGCTGTGGGTAGAGGATGCGGTTGCTGCGACCTTGGGGCCTGATCTGGAGCTGCGAGGTCAAACCGACGATGGAGCGTTCTTTGGACACAATCGAGTTCGGGGCGGTGTGGCGTCATTGGACGGTGTTCTGTTTCAAGGACCGTCGGTTGCGGGGTTGATCGTCGACAACAATGCCAGCGTTGATGTCGCGCGGACCGACTTTGCAGCCATCGCAGGATTTGGTCTGGTTGCCGCATCGGGGGACGTCACGTTGGGCGACGCAGTGAGCATTGAGCTGCTTGGAGAGGGGACCGGTTTGTTCGTGGATACGGGCAGCGTGACCCTTGCTGGAGCACTTCGGAGCGAAACCACGAGCACAATGGCGACGCATGCGTATGTACGCGAAGGAACACTGACATCGACCGATGGGACGTATCAGTTAAGTGGTGGAGCGCTTGGGGTGCTTGTCGCGGAGGCCGGTATGGCGGGTCTTGCCGGGACGGTTGAAGCGAGTGATGTTGAGACGGCGTTTAGCGTGCGCGGGTCGGAGCTGACCCTTGGTGATGTGAGCATGGCCAACGTTGGCGTCGGCGTTGCAGCGTTGTCGGGAGGCGTTGTGACGGTCTCGGATGCGATGCTTCAGAATGTGGAGGTCGGCGTGTTTGCGCACGACGCGTCACGGTTTGCGTTGACCAATACCATTGTCGAAAACGCGTCGGTTCGTGGTGTCGTTCTGAGCGGTGATGCACACGCAACCGCGAGCACTGCGACCGAGGTCGTGGTCGATGGTAGCGACAACGTGGGTTTTCAGATCAGCGGCCCGCATGCTGTGAGTGTGACCGGGGGACGATTCGAGGGAGCCGGTCGTGGTGGGATTGAAGCGTCGGTCGGTGCGAACGTGGATGTGGACGGGAGCGAGTTTCGGGCAAACGAGCGCATGGGAATTGCGTTTTACGACGCTGAGGGTTCTGTGATGGGTGCGCGTTTTGGCGGCACGCTCTTGCAAGGCGGACGTGCCGACGAGATTCGGATCACCGCGAACGAAGGCACAACACGTGAGGTGGAGATCGGAAGCTTGAACTTTGATCTTGATGTTCCGCGTGATTGCTCGGGCGGTGGGTGTGTGTTGATGCTGGCGAATGGTGGGGATGCAATCGGGATTGTGACCCCGAATTGTATTGTCGAGAGTGCTGGCGAGGCGTTGACGTCGACGACGCTCGAGGAGAACGGCGGGACGTTTAACCTGGTCGGTCCGAGCGCTTGGGCATCCGTGTTGGCGGGGCGGAACTTCGACTTGGGGTTGTCCTCCGGTAGCGCCACTCCGCCCCCGGCACCGCCGACACCCACCGATCCTGTCGCACCGCCTCCATCGCCGATTTAGCGCAACTCCTCGCGTCTTGGGCCGATGAGTGGGCGTGTCCAAGGCTCGGATGGTGCTCGAGGGCGTTACCTATTTGCTGACGCGTCGGACGTCGCAGCGGTTCTTTCGGTTTCCGCCCTGCGATGATGTGGTGAAGCAGATCTTTCTCTTTGCACTTGCGTATGCCGCGTTTCGGACCGGTGTGCGTGTGCATGGATGGATTTTGATGAGCAACCACTTTCACATCGTGATCACCGATGTGCATGGGAAGGCGCCGCTCTTTCATCAGTACTTGGATCAGACCATTGCGAATCTTCTCAAACGGCACTTTCCAGATATTGACGAAGGCGTGTGGAACAGCTCGCAGATCAGTGCGGTGGACTTGAGCAACGACATCAAGCCATGTGACCTGACCGTGATTGAGAAGCTGGTGTACACGATGGGGAACGCGAAGCTCTCTGGCCTGGTCGCGAAGTGGACGCAGTGGGAAGGTTCGATGTCGAAGCCGGAGGACATGGGTCAGAGGGTGATCGATGTGAAGCGTCCGGAGTGTGCTTCGAAGCGAACGAAGTTGCCGACGCGGATGAAGTTGCGTGTGGAGATGCCACCAAGTTTGGAGGATTGGGATCGAGAGGAAGTGGTGGCGACGTTGCATCGCGAGTTGCGGGCGATCCCGAGGCCCGAGCGTCCGTTGGGGATGAAGCGTATTCGGCAGCAGGGTATTTGGGAGCGACCGGGTACGAAGGCGAAGCGAACGGGGATCAATCCGCGTGTTGCGGGACGTGGTGAACGGCGGAAGACGATGTTGTCGTTGTTGAAGTCGTTTGGAGAGGCGTACGAGAGTGCGCTGGAGAAGTACTGTGCTGGGAAGCCGTGTGTGTTTCCGGAGGGCACGTGGAAGATGCGGGTGTTGTTTGGCGTGAAGGTGGAGGGTCGGGCGGACCCACCTGCCGAGGCCGCGTAGGAGCGGAGGTTCGGAACAACACCAAGCGCGCCCTGCCGAGTGACTCGGGAGGGCGCGTTGTGCTTTGGGTGGGCGAGCGAGCGTCGCCGATGGTCCGCGAGGGTCGTTAGTGCAAAGCGCGGCAGCTGGCGGAGCTCGCTAACCAGCAACTAGCGACCAGTCCAGCGCGCACGCTGGGGGTATTGGAGCAAGTGGGTGGGTACTGCAGCACGTGGGTGGGTTGATTCCGGTTGGGAGGAAAGCGACGCTTCGCTTATGACGCTTCGCTTCGTCGAGGGTGACGCCACACGCCCAATCGGGGATGGAACCAAAATCCTTCTTCACGTCTGCAACGACCGCGGCGGTTGGGGCGCCGGCTTCGTCGTCGCCATCTCACGCCGCTGGAAAACACCCGAACGCAAATACCGCGAGTGGTACCGCTCCCGCGAAGGCTTCTCGCTCGGCGCCACCCAGTTCGTCCAAGTCGAAGACTCGCTCTGGGTCGCCAACGTCATCGGCCAAGAAGGCTACAAGCCGGTCAACGGAGTACCGCCAGTCCGCTACGACGCCATCGCCAAAGGTCTCGCAGCAACTCGCGACAAAGCCCGCGAACTCAACGCGAGCGTGCACATGCCACGCATCGGATGTGGACTGGCCGGGGGCAAATGGCACGAAGTCGAAGCCCGTATCCAGTCCGAACTGGTCAGCCACGACATCGATGTCGTCGTCTACGACTACAAACCCTAAGCGTCACAGGTCAACGACCAGACGAAACCCTAGGTCCGCGCTGAGATGATCGACAATCATCGAACCCCGAAACGAAGCCGCACATCGATGCGCACGACTACTCCACGCACCTCCCCGCACACTCACATGCACAGGATCATCACGGTACGCTGAACTGGTCCACTCGGCGATCGAACCCGCCATGTCCACAATGCCGAAAGGCGACACATCGGTCGCAAACGCACCGATGGGTTCAGGACGAAACTGACCGGGACGCGAAAGCCGCATCTTGCACAACGCAGGATCGAAACGATCACCCCACGGATAGCGTCGACCATCCGCTCCTCGCGCGGCTCGTTCCCACTCATCGTCCGTCGGCAACCGGTAGTGCCGAGCATCCCGTTTCGACCGCCACTCGACATACGCCTCAGCGTCACGACGCGTGATCCCAAACACCGGAAAGTTCGGATCCCACGCATCCCCATCGTCGTCTTCCACGGGAATCACGATGCACCCGTCCACGACTTTCCAGTACGGACCACCATCTGGTGTCGCACGCGGTCCTTTCAACAACGCGGTCTCGGGATCGTCGAACGTCCGCAGCCAAGCGAGGTACTCGGCAGCAGTCACGGGTCGCCGCGCCATCCCAAAACTGTGCATCTCCACGACACGCGCGGGTTCGGAGTGAATCGCATCGCGATCCCCACCAAGCTGAGTTCGACCGGCGTGCACAAGCGCAAACCCCTGCGGCAACGCGCTCTGAAGTCCGGGGTGAAAGCCCACGGGCAACGTTTCGCCGGCTTCGATCAACACGGGAAGAAACACATCGACGCCCGCAACGTTGGCGCGCAAGCGATACGAACCCGGCGGGAGATCGATTTGGGTCCGCACTTCGACGGGCTCGCTAGGTTGGAGTGTGCCTCCACGTACTGCGTAGCGTTCCAACCAAACGGGATGATCGGTCTGCACCCAGAGTCGTCCGGCACCGTAAAGTTGATGCTCCAGGACATCACCACCGACACGGATCGCACGCGCCGCCGCACGCCGGGCAAGCACTTCGTGTCCAGCTTCGAGTAACCGCTCGCGACGCCGAAGCTGAACCTCGACCCACGTACTGGATGCAGCTGGATCTTTCGGGCGTGCTCGCAAGGCTAGTTCCAAGGATGCGACCGCGGCTTCCTCCGCTTCGTCGCGTTCCAACACAAGCCGCTCGATGTTGCCTTCCATCTCCCACAACGGTTGTTTGACCTTCAGCGGTGCGTGTTCCGGTGTGTCGAGTCGCATCGCGTGCAGCTGACCTTGCAGCGCGCCGATCGCAGTGCTCAGTCGCTTTGCAACTCCCAGTCGCTCTTGCGCATGTTCCACGCGCTTGCGGCACTCCTGCCTCCGCCGCTCATCTTCAAAGCGACCTTCAAGCCATCCCTCGATTCCTTCGACGACGGCAAGTGCACTCTCAGGACGATCGCCAGGAAGTTTGGCCAAGCAACGCGCGGCCAACTCAGATAAATCGAGCGGAACTTCGGGATGAACTTCATGCGCACGTGGCGGGTCATCGTGCAACACAGCGACCAGCTGCTTGACCACGTTGTCCTTTTCGATGGGACGCTCCAGCGTCAGCAGCTCAAACAGAATCGCTCCGAGTGAGTACACGTCCGAGGACACATCACCAGGTTCTCCGCGGGCTTGTTCTGGCGACATGTACAGAGGTGTTCCGATCGGACCGGTTTCGTTTGGATCGCGCTTTTCGATCTCCTCGTCTTCTCGTCGCGCGAGTCCAAAGTCCGTCACGAGGAGTTCACCGCTCGGGCCGATCACCATGTTGTGCGGTTTTAGATCACGGTGATAGACACCTTTGAGATGTGCCTCGTGGACAGCGGTGCACGCGTTTGCGAACAGACGCATCCTTCGCACGAGTGGCATGTCTTCGCCCATCGCGATCTGGACGATCAACTCTGCGAGGGTGCGCTGCTCGAGTAGCGGCATGGTGTAGAAGAGCCGCCCGTCGGGGAGAAGCCCGGCGTCGTAGATCGGCATGATGTTGGGGTGGCCGATCTGCGCCATCAGCCGCGCCTCGCGAATGAAGTTGCCAATGTCGAGGTCGATCCCGTCTTGACGCAACGCCTTGAGCGCAACCTCCCGACCGAGCACGCGGTCTGTGGCACGCAGCACGTCGCCTTGGGCCCCCGATCCGACGATCGCGCCTAGCTCGTACCGCTCCGAAGGCTGGACGCTCCAATCCCCCTCGGCCTTCGAATCGCGTACGAACGTCTGGTCCAGCTCAGCGATCGTGTCTGTGAGCGTCTCCTCCTTCCCCATTGCCGCGAGGGTACCAGTGCACGATCATGCAACCTTTTGGTTGCACAACACGAGACGTGCCACTATGCATATGCAACCAGGAGGTTGCGGATGTCGACAAACGAGATTCATAAGGAAATTCAGCTCAAGGCGCCGCGTTCGCGGGTTTGGAAAGCCATCAGCGACGCTTCGGAATTTGGCGCGTGGTTTGGCGTGAACCTCGACGGCGCGTTCGTGGTCGGTGAGAAAATCACTGGGCGAATGAAGAACCCCAAGTTTGCGCACATTCCGTTTGAGCTTTGGGTGGAACGCATGGAGCCGGAGCACTCGTGCGCCTATCGATGGCATCCCTACGCGCTCGACCCACAGCGCGACTACTCCGATGAGCCCACGACGCTGGTCGAGTTTTATCTGGAAGAAAGCGAAGGCGGGACCTTGCTCAAGGTGACCGAATCGGGTTTCGATGCACTTCCCAAGGATCGTTCGGCGGAAGCGTTCCGAATGAACGAAGGCGGTTGGGCGCACCAAATCGGGAACATCCAAAACTACGTTGATGGCTAAACGGTTCACGCCCGCGAAAATCCGAGATGCTGCACCGCTCTTTGCAGCGTTGGGGGATCCGACGCGTCTTAACCTCGTGGTGAGGCTGTCGGCGGGCGGTCCCGAGTCGATCGCAGGACTCAGCGAACATGCAGAGGTGTCGCGTCAGGCCATCACGAAACATCTCCACGTGTTGCACGACGCAGGATTGGTTCGCAGCTTTCGGCGCGGCAGAGAGCATATCTGGGAGCTTGAGCCGGATCGGCTGAGCGACGCGCGTGAGTACTTGGACCGTATCGATGCGCAGTGGGATGCTGCGCTGGAACGACTCAAGGCGTTTGTGGAGGACTGATTCGCTGCACGCTGACCTCGGCGTGCGCAACTTGGTTTCCGAAGCGTGCTTCGATGCGGTGTGTGCCAGGCTCGGGCCGCCATGCACCGTGTGTGATGTGACCGTTGACCGACCAGACGACGTCGGTCGCGAAGCTTCCGCCGAGCGTGGCCTGAAGGTCGACGCTTGGCGGACGCGTGCTGTCGATCAACAAGCGTGCGCCATCGCGTGGTCGGACGACGCGAAGGTGGCCGCGCTGTCCAAGTTGCGCGATACGCGTTCCGGCTGTTTGTACGCGTGCCTGCCAGCCGGCGTAGCTAGGAGGAAGGACAACGGACCCATCGGGTTGATGGAAGGGACAAACGTGTGCTGGTCCGGTGCCCTCGACGAAGCGTTCGGCGATCGCGTGCGGGCATGAAGGCCCCGGACGTGCACCGCTGAGTGGACAGACCATCTGCGTGACGAATGCACCGCGAGCAAATTCGGGTTCGGTTCGTGCGGCTCCCAAGATACGCGCAGCGATGGGCGCAGCGGCGCCAAAGCCAGACACTTCGTCGAGAGGTCGACCCTCGGGGTCACCCAACCAAACCACCACGGTCAATTCATCGGTGTACACGGCCGCCCACGCGTCCCGGAATCCGCTGCTCGTTCCGGTTTTGAGAGCAAAGTCGCCGTCGGCAAGATCGGTCAGGTCGCGGCCAAAGCCGTCTCGACGCGCCACCGGGTCGCGCAGAATGTCCGTCGTTAGACGCGCAGCGTTGGGGTCCAGCACTTCCCGTCCCTGGACTGCCGTCGCCGCAGGAGTGAAACGCAGCCCGATTCGCGAGCCTTCACGAGCGAGTGTCACATATGCGCGCGCCAAATCGATCGGGCGCACGTCCAAACCTCCGAGCGCGATTGCGGCACCGTACTCCTGCGCGGAACCGACGTTGCGCATGCCGAGGTCGCGCAGACGAGACACGATGCGCTCGGCGCCGACTTGGCGTGCCGCATCAATCGCCGCGAGGTTCAATGACGCCGAAAGTGCTGCACGTGCACGGACGGGACCGCGTTCACGACCATCGTAGTCATGTGCTTCGAACGTTTCGCCCTGTCCACCGCGCATCGGCGCAGCAACGTCTGCCAAGACACTTGCTGCTGTACCTCCACGCTCGAAGAAGAGTTCGTACACAAACGGCTTAAGCGTTGACCCTGGCTGGCGACCGGCCTGGAGCAAATCCATCGATCCGCCTGGGCCCTCCGGACGTGCGGCACCCACGTACGCACGAATCTCGCCGGTCTTGTTGTCCACCACGATCGCGGCACCGTTTGTTACGCCACGAGTTCGCTGTCGTTCCACGGCGGCGCGAAGAATGCTCTCGGTCTCGGCTTGAACGCGCAGGTCCAACGTGGACCGAACTCGGCGACGCGAGTCGGCACGAACTTCACCGTGCCGGTACGCACCCAGCACGCGATCCGCAAAACGCGCAGCGCGCCAAGGACGCGACTCGTGCTGGACACGAATCGGCGTGTTGAGCGCATCACGCAGCTCTTCTGCGGTGATCACGCCCAAACGCTGCATGCGGCGAAGCACGACACTTCGTCGATCGCGCGCTGCTTCGGGATGACGTCGTGGGTCGTAGCGGGTAGGCGCCTGCGGCAATCCCGCCAAGAGTGCAGCTTCGGCCAGGGTGAGCTGCGAGGGCGGTTTGCCAAAGTAGCTCTCAGACGCCCGCGCAATGCCAACCACGTTGTCCGCGTACGGCAGTCGGTTGACGTACTGCTCCAGGATTTCGCTCTTGCTCATGTGTTGTTCGAGCGAGAGTGCGCGAAGCACTTCGAGCGGTTTGGACCATCGTCCCAACGGCCGCCCAAAGGTGAGCTTTACCGTTTGCTGGGTGATGGTCGACGCACCACTTCGCCTTCGTGTCGGACTCACGGCGTAGCCGATGGCACGAGTCAGTGCGCGCAAGTCCACGCCGTTGTGTTCGAAGAAGCGCTTGTCTTCAGCCACGATCATCGCGAGCAAGAAGTTCTGCGAGACTCCATCGATCGACACCCAACGACGATGGATGTCGTTGTGGCGCACGTGACGTAGGGGCTCGCCGTGCCGGTCGGTGATCGTGACCGAGCCAGCAGGGATGGTGAAGTCGTCGCGCGAGACGAGATGCGGCCCGACGCTAGACCACGCGAGCACCACCGCGATGCCGAACACCGCGGCGGCTTGTGCGCATCGTTTGGCTTTGTGAGCCAGGCGTCGGACCAGCTGTTTCATTCGACGGGCATGATTCCGTCGGGGCCGTCCGAGACTTCGTTATCCGAAACTTCGTCGTCCGAGGCTGCGTCGTCCGAGACTTCGTCGACCAAGACTTCCGAATCCGGCTCCTCGCGAATCAAGTCCGCGTCGGTCAACTCTTCGACCACGCGTAGCTCAAACATCGACGAACGACCTTCGAACTCCTGGTCGCTCGCCGCCTGAACCTGTGCCGGAGGCAACGTGAACTCACCGACGGTCGTGGCGCGGACGACGTACGTGTACTCCTGCAATCCCGTGGGCAGATTGTCGAAGTAGTACACGGCTGCGTTCCGCTCCAACGCACGATGGCTGATCGAATGGCTCGAGCGCATGGCGTGGTACCCGCGCGGATCCACCGCGTCGTCATCGGGTCCCATGCCGAGCATCGCCATCAATGCGTTTTGTGGAGTTGTGGCGAACTGGTTTTGCACCGCTTCGAACCCGCCGCCCATGGGGTCGTGAATCATCACGTCACCGGGATTGGAGTTCTCGGTGAACACGAACAAGCGCACCCGAATCATCTCGCCGAGTTCCACGGCATCACCGGGGCGAAGCTGACGACCGGTCGACGTTTCAAAGCGACGATGGAGTGACACGCGTCGACCGCGTGCGACCCGGTCGAAGCCGCTGAGTGGAACCGACCATTCGCCTTCCATCGCGTAGAAGAACGGTCGTTCGCCGTCCGGCGTGAACCGAAGCTGATGCGACTCGCCGCCTAGGGAGCGCGGGTTGAACGCGTAGCGTGCCGCGTTCTCCGCTTCACTTGCAGCTGTCTGCAAGGCGCCGTCGAGGTGGACTTGCGGAAGCTCGTCGGCGTCGCGCGTGAACGCTTGCGCGTATGCAGCTATGCCCTGGAGTGCGTGCGCCGCATCAAACGAGGTGCGCCATACGAAGCGTGAACCTGCTTGGGCCAACTTCAGGAGCTCGCTCGCAACGGGTCCGGAACTCGCGATGCCTGCGCGTGTGGTCGAGACCACCTCGAGAAGGGGGCCAAGCACACTGGCGCGCCGGTCCCAGTGCCGCACGTATACGGCCAACGTGTCGTCTTCCGTGTGGTCGACAAGCGCGTAGTCGATCGCCTGCTTTACCAGCGTTGCCCGTCGAGTTGCGTCTTCGTCCATGGCCAGCGCGAGGTTTGCGAGTCCTTCGATACCCAGCTGGTCGCGATTGTCGAAGAGCGTTCCCATCTCTTCGGGCATCGGATCGTCAGCGTCGGCCAAGACGCGCAACACGAACGCGCGAGTGTCTGGCTCACGGCGGTAGTAGCTGTCGGCGAGTGAGCGTTCCTCCACCCAGCGTCGGAGGTTCGCGCGTGAGCGTTCGTACACGTCCTCGGGCACGTTGAATCCTGCTTGTTTTCCGACGTGGAGCGCGTGCATGGCGAACGCTTGTTCCCATGCCGACGCGTAGCCGTTGCCTGTCCACCGGCCAAAGCCACCGTCGCCGGTTTGCAAAAGCACGAGCTGACGTACAGCGCGGTCGCCGCGGATCTGAAGTTCCTCGGCGCGGTCGCGAGGCATGCCTTCGTGGACACGGGTGAGAGCGGCGAGTCCAATCACCGTCGACGCGTTGTGCGTTAGCCCGCCCCACGGTGACGACTCGAGCATCTCGGCGACCAGGTCGAGGCCCACGAAGGGGTGGTTCGACACGGTCACATTCATGCTTCCGCCGTCTGAGGGAGGCAGATTCACCATCAGTTCACGGTTGCTTTGCGATCCGGGCTCGCCTTCCGCACCGCCAATGGCAACGCTGCGCATCCAACGCGCACGCGGCGCGACTGGGATCGTTCTCGCGAGCGTAGCGTTTCCGGCGTGCAGCTCCACGTCCATGCTTCCGAGTTGCTCCACCACCAAGGGAATGGCGATGCGCTTCTGACCACGGCCGCGAAGCGTGACCTCCTCGCGGTGAACTTCCTCGCCGTCCACGGTGATGCGGACGGGCAGGGTGACGTCATCATCGCTTGTCCCATGCACGAAGAACGCGGCTTCGAAGCGATCGTTCTCCGTAAGGAAACGCGGCAGCGCATCCGCAAGCACGACGGGGCGCGTTGCGACGACCTGTGACTCGTGATGACCCCACGCGGAACCCTCGTCGATCGCGAGCGCGATAATGCGGTACTCGGTCGTTCGCTCCGGCAGTCGAACGCGCACGCTCGCGTTGCCCGACGAATCGGTGACCAGATGCGGCTCCCAGAGCGGCACCGGATCGAGCACGGGCTCATCGGGTCGTAACGTCCGTTGTGCAACTTCGCCGCCATCGCCACCGGCACGTTCTGCAGGCGGAGTGACGCGAGCCACCAGTGCACGGCGCAGGTCTTCCCAGGCGAAGTGTGGTGCGACACGCGGCCACAAACCCGACATGGGATCGGGCGTGGTGTAGTCCGTAAGACGAAGCAATCCCTCGTCGACCATCCACAGCGCAACCTCGGTGGGCCCAGACGCACCGTCGACGTGCACGTTGACCTCGATCTCTTGGCCCGGTTCAACCCGCTCCGGAGCACGCGTGGACACTTCCAGCTGCGAGAGTCCCGGAACGACCCGAATCTCGGCGGCGCCAAACCGGAGGTCGGGACCGTGAACGTCGACCTGTTCGCCCGGAGGCGCAGTTCGGGCACGCACCAACGACACCGCAATGAACGCGTTGGGAACCATCTCTTCGGTCAGCGGAACACGGATGACTTGACCACCCGCGTCGACTTCGCGTGTTTCGTACGAGACCACCCCGTTTTGTTCGATCGAGATCAACGCCAACGCGTCATCCCATGGTGACTCAAACGCGAGCTCGGCTTCTTCGCCCACCGAATAGGAACGGCGGGTGGGCGTAACCGCAATCGGCGCCCCAGGCGGATCGCGGTCCGGTGCCTCGTCCGGACCGGCGACGTAGAGTCGGCGTTGCGCGAGTGAGCGACGCCCCTGCGTATCGACAACCTCGGCTTCCATGACGTAGGTGCCGGGACGATCCGGTGTGAACGTGCATGTCGTTAGGTCGTCCGACGAGGTCAACGCACACGTGTGGACAAGCTCGCGCTCCTGCTCGCGACGCATTTGGTAGCCGCTTCCGTGACCACCGCGTGCCCACTCGTACCAACGGTGCCAGCCCTCGCGAACAAAGCGCGTTTCCACGCGTTGCTCGGCGACAGGCTCCCCTTCCGCGTCGATGACAATCGCGTCCAAGTTGAGCGCTTCGCCCAGTCCAACCCAGTCGTCACCACGCTTGATGCCGACTTCCACTGCGCTCGGGAGCAAGGTGAGGTTGCGATGTGCCGCGGTGGTTTGGCCAGTTCGATCGCGAACTTCGACCTCCAACACCAAACGCTCGCGACGGTTGGCGCTGAGTCCATCGCTCAACGCCAGCTGCAGTGCACCTTCAGCACTCAGTTTGTCGCTGCCGGACGCGATCGTACCGTGCTGCACGTACCCATCAACGGGACCGAACTGCATCTCGCGCCAACGCGAGGGATACCCGGCTGCGGTTTCGCGAACGAGCGACCAGCTGACGTCACCTTCGCCGACGGGTGCGCCAAAGAGGTACGTGCCGTTGGCTTCAGCCGCGATGGCCTCGTTCGCGAGCAGGGTCTCCGCAACATCGATGTCCACACGGAACGTGGGCTGCCGAAACTGTGCGACGCGGAACGACGTGCTGCCGACCACGGTCTCGCGCGCTTCTTCGCTTTCGGGCGGAATCGCCACGACCACCGAGTAGGTGCCCAGTGCGGCGCTCGCCGGCAACGAGACCGAGCCGCTCAGCGTCCCAAACTGGTTTGTGCGAAGCGTGCGCTCGATCAAGGGCACCACGCTGGAAGGACTGCGTACCCGTAGCGTCACTTCCTGATCGCGGTACGCGCTGGCGCCCAACCGATGAAGGCTGCGCACCATGGCTTTGACGCGCACGAGTTCACCTGGGCGATAGGCTCCGCGATCGGCAAACACACTTGCCCGAGGTGCACCTTCAGGAGGCGGTTCCCCGCCCATCGCGAGTCCAACACGAGCCGGACCCAACGCACTACCAGGTTCGACCACAACGATTTGGCGGTCGTCCCCCGAAACCGCACGAACAACAAAGCGCTCTTCGGTCAGATCGCGATCCGATAACGCGATCCACGCAACACCGTCACCTCCTGTTTCGGCGGTGCTGATCGTGGCGCCTTCCGAATCGGCAAGCATGATCTCGGCGTCCCCAACCGCGTCGCCACTGTTCAGCGTGGTGACCCAGATCAACACCCCATCGGGAAGTGCACGCACGGTTGTCGCGAGGTTGGTGCGCTGCGCAAAGAGCGTTGGATACGTGACGCCCGTGTGAGCTTCGCCAGCCCGAAACTGAACAACGGCCATGTTGGCGTTTCGGGTTTCGCCGTCGTGCCAGTGGAACTCGCCCTCGCCCCATTGGTTGGGGCGTGCGTCGGGCGCAAGCGGGCCGATCAACACGTAGTGAGCGTGATCGACGTCTTGTGCGGCATAGCCGGCCGGGTCGAGTGCGGCTTTGATCTCATCGCCCGGGTCGACCGGACGCGTGATGATCGAACCCTTGCCCACGTGAATCCCGCGAAAGCGCAGTCGGGTCTCGGCGTCCATTTCCCACGCGAAGCGACCGGTCTGCACTTCGACGCGTGGCGGATGACCTGCGCTTCGAACAGCAAGCGGCGAGAATCGTTGCAGTGAGCGGTTGTTCGCCGTTCGCAACGCGTTGATGCGCACTTCGTACACTTGGTCTGGAGCCCACTCGCCGCGGATCTGCAGCACGCGGTGAGTGTCGTCTGCGAAGTCGATCCTCATGTCACGCAGAGCAGGTCGGATTGAAACTTGGTTGGGCAGAACTTCGCGAAGGGCCTCACTCGCGAGCACCCGAAGCGCCGGTCCGATATCCACGATGCGTCCCGGCACGGCGCCATAGCTGCACCCGCCGTATGCAGCTGCGTTATCGCCACATCCAACGCCCGTGATCTGTGGCGGTGGCTGCACTCGGTAGCGCACGATCGAAGGTGAGCCTCCACCCCAGCGCGTCCAACGCGGAGCGATGGCAGCTGCGAGACTCGCGCCTTCTTCGAGACGCCGTGTCGGGCGGAGATCGACGCGGTAGTACTGCTCTTCCATGCGCCCGCCGGTCAGTGCGAACGGAATCGAACGTGAGCCGCCACCCACTTCGTAGAGCATGACGTCGCGGCCGAGTTGTGCAGCGCTCACCGGGTTGTCGAAAAAGAGTGGAAGCGCTTCGCCGGGACTGACCGTGCGGGTGGAGGTTTGCGCGAGGTGCGGCGTGCCATCGAACACAACGACGCGTTCGTGTTCGTCAAAGACCGTTGAGCCATCCAAGCTGCGCAGATCCGGGTCGAAGCTCATGCGTGCTTCAAGGGATCGGTTCCATGCGGATCCGTCGGCGTGAAAGATCAGTCGGCTTCGAGAGCTCCAGGTCGCGGTGCCCTTGATCGGTGGGGTGAATCGAATCGGTGAGCTGTCGAGGTCCTGACCGACTTGTGCCCCCTCCACCATCGGACGGTTGAACCGAACATGGATGGGTTCGTTGCGTTGGAGACGCATCGCGCCCGGACCGGGTTCCATCACCGAGAGCATTTCGGGTTGGTCCGCAGCGAGCAGTGGATCAAGTGGTACCGCGGGCGGCAGATCTTCGGTGGGCGCGGGGTACACCGCGAGGGAGTCCAGCAACACACCGGGAACATCCTCGAGCTCAGGCATCTGCTCGGGGTCGTCACGAAGAATGGCGAGAGAGACGCCCAAGACGATCATTCCGCCAATGACACCGATGATCCAACCCGGTGTTTTGTCCGGTGGTTGTTGAACCGGCGCCTCGCGATAGGGGCCGTCGCCTTGGACTGTGGAACCGGACTTCTTCATGCGGATGGGATCGGTCACGCAGCGCAAACGAGCAAGACCCAAGCCGGCATTTCAAAAGCGTGGGTTCGTCAGGTATTGCCGAGATCACAAGGGATTTTGTTGCCGTCTCACCCAAGCGCGATCGGCGATTGCGTGCGTACGGACACTGCGATGTGCCTGCATTGACCCGCCGTTCCTACCGTCCTCGAACGCTGGACTATGCTGCGCGCGATGACTCGATGGGTATCTCTGGTCTTGGTCGCTGCCTGCGGTGGCGCGACTGACTCGGCTCGACCTTCAACGTTGCCGGTTGCTCATGTGGAGGAACGACGCGCGCTGACCGAAACACCTGTTCCGACGGGTGAACTCGAACAAGCGATGGCGTTGCTCGATGTGCTGGACGGTGCCGACCTTCCAGGAACCGACGGCGTGATCATGTTCTGGACCGAAAACGGCCCGCGCTGGGGTCTGGCCGCGAGTGCGGACGCGCAAGAGTGCATCGTCTCGATCGGTTACCCGGGCTACCTGAGTCCATACCAGTTTCCGGAAGAGGTTGAACTGCCTGAAGCTGTGGACCGAATCCGCGACTACGTACAGCGCGTCCGGAACGCGGACCCTCATGTTCGTGCATCGGCGATTGGTCTTCATTCGCAAGGCATCGCTTCGGTGATGGTGCTCAACCTCGCGCGCAAAGCCCGCAACGATGGTGAGACGCGTTGGATCCAGCCCTTGCTCGAACTCGCGCTGGAGATGCCGCACTTGTCGCAGCCCTTTGATGGTGAACGGATCATGCAGCTGCGCGGCGATGTGGCGTTTGAGCTGCTCTACTTCGCGAATCATCGCTTTGCAGCAAACGAAGAGGGTGCGACCGCGGCGATGCGTGAACGTCTCGACCACATCATTGCGCTCGAGGGCACCGAAGCCGCGGCGTACGCACAAGAGATCCGAGGCGACTTGTGGACGCCGGGTGATCCGAACGACGGTGCGCTTCTTTTCATGCCGCAAGGAGGCACCGCCCGGCAGCAGTTTGAGAGCGCGGACTTTGCGGGGCGCGTTCAAATGCTCTTGGCTCTGCTCGACGATCGACGCGTGATCCCGAGTCCGTGGGCGCAGCGAGTCGTCAACCGTGTGGGGAAGATGGCGTTGCAGAGACTGACGGAACTCGCCGGGATTCAGTTCCAAGGTGCAGATGATGCGAGAGAGTGGTGGCAAAGCGCACAGGCGGACTCTGGATACGCCGATGCGCGTCGGCGACTGACGAGTCCAGGACGAAGGTTTACGCCTTCGGATCGATTAGTGACGCGAATGATCGAAGCGGATCGAGCGCGTGCAAAACGTGAGGTTCCCCAAATCTACTCTCGTCTTAGTCAACACGAGCGGTACGGGGTGGCGTACGCGTACGTGCGCATGTTCGAGCGGGAAGCCGCGAGCTTTGTGCGTCGCTTGGGAACGTCTCGTGATCCTGTCGATCGCGAGATTTTCCTAAGCGTGGTCGCCAGCTTCGACGCGGACGACGCGACGGTCCGGTTGTTGCGCCGCCAGTTCGAGACGGCCGTGCGCGAAGGCAGGCTTGAGGAACAAGCAAATCTTTCACTCATCAGCGCCATGGCGCGACGCCAACAAAACGACTTGCTCGCGCGACACTGGGATGCCGTGCCCACGCGTGTACGAATGATGTTGCTGGATATGGCGGCGGACAACGAACTCGGTGTTGCCGCGCTCGACGATACGGGACTGCTCTTTGTCGGTCAGTGCGGTGTGATGGGAGCGGACTATGCTGCTGCCAGGATCGCGCAGTCGCTTCAGCGTGAATACGATTGCACGGCGGCGTTGCCCGAGCGTTTGCAAGCCATCCGCGACATGTCCAACGCGTTGCGTGCTCGCCTGTCGATGAACCCGAACACCGATCCACTCCCGACGACAGATCGGTTCGAGGGCGAAGGATTCAAAATCGACATCGACGATCCGCGAACTGTGCTTCCCGCGAGCTTGCGCGAGGGAGTCAACTTGCAAACACGTCAGGGCATCATGCGCTTTCTCAACCGAATCGTGCGCTCAGCCAATGGTGCGCCGCGACTCGTGTCGCTGATGTTGCGACGAACGAGTAGTGGCTTGGTGGGTGAAATCCATGCACGTCCACGTCGAACAGCGACGGATCTGCGATGGGATGCAACCGTGCGAGGACCGAACGAATCGCATCGTGTTCCCGCACTCAACATGGTCAATGTCGAGTCACCCCTGCTGCATGGAGGAGCGGTGTGGCAACCCTTGGCTGAGCACATGGATCAGTTGCTGACCGAGGACGGTGCGATCGATACGTTCACGATCGAGCTGTATTTCTAGAGCTAGCGCAGGGTGGCGAACGCAGCTTTGTAGCGCGGCATCTCGAACAGCGGAGCCAAGTCCTCGTCGGTTTCCATTCGTTCGAGATCGGCGTAGTCGGTCTTTACCGCAGCTTCGACTGCATCGAGTGCCCTATCAAAGTTCTCAAAGCGAACCCACGCGCACGCGAGGTTGTGCCAGATCGCGATGTTGTCGGGGGCTGCTGCTTCGGCTTTGTCCATCAATGGAATCAGGTCGTCCGGCAACAGCGACGCAGACACTTTCAGTAGCGCCCAACAGAAGTTGTTGAGTGCTTGTAGCGACGCGTGCTCGGTTCGCGCAAGTCGCACGTACACCTGGAACGACGCGTCGAACTCTCCGCCCTCAAGAAACTCGTACGCGACAACTTCGATGTGCTTTGCTGCGCGTGCGTCGATCGCTTCGAAAACTTTGTCCAAAAGTGGAACATCGCTCTGGCGTGCTGCGACCCGTGCAACCTCACCCAATGCACGACGCGCAGCGAGCGCGAAACCCACTAAGCGCGCAATCGTGTCGGCGTCCGACTCTGGATCGAGCACTTCCAACGCGTCGAGCTCGGCGGGTACTGCAGCTTCAGTACGCGCGACGCGATCTTTGATTGCCTGGATTGTGGGCGACGGCTTCGCCCACTCTTTCGGTTCGTTGTCCCAGCCCATGGCGGGGACTCTACCGCGACAGTCGTCGCTCCAGCTGATCCTCGTAGAGCGAAGACGGTGCGAGCAATGCTCCACGACCGATTCCTTCTGCCCAGTCTTCGGGAGTTTCGTCCGGGAGGGGATCCTGGGTGGACACTTCGAGTTGTGGAGAGGTTCCAATCACGTAGCCATGTCCCCACTGATACGAACGTAGAGTGCCGCGACCGGACGTGTTCCAGAACACGCATTCTGTCGCGCTGTGTCCGGCACCTGAGCTGTACGTCAACCGGTTGCGGGCGCTCCAGCCGTCGTCGATCACGCTTGAGTCGACCAGGTTCGCGGTCGCAAGTGAGTGGTGAAAGTCGGAGACGCCCAACGTGCGAAAACCATCCCGACTCGACAACGCTTCACCGTCTCGACTGTGGACGCGTAGCCAAACCACACCCGAGGTTCCAAAGCCCCAGTTGGTGATGAAGTTGTGTCTGCCGCCGCGCGCCACGCAATCGCGATACAAGATCTCGCTGCTTGTCCGGACTTCGAAGAGATATCCGTTTCCTCCAGGACCTCGGTTTTGAGCGGCGCCCATCGCGCTGTTGGCGACCGTAACACGCTTGCTGTCTCGAATGAGCAAACCTCCCGACGCGACGTGTTCGTCATCGCCGAACGTTGCGACGCCATCGACCCAAGCGTCCATGACGCCCGAGAGCTCGATGAGGTGCGACTGCGACTCTGCCCATGCGTCGTCTTCGTTGCCGGCGTTACGAAAGCCGAGAGACTCGATGCCGACTTCGCGGATCCAACCGTGGCTTCGTCGGACACTGGCGAAGTCGCGCGTCTTTGCGGGATAGCGAAGCGGCACATCGAGAGTGATGGTGTCGCCCTCGATCGAGGTCACCGTGCGGCGAAAGAAGGGTTGCCACGTATCGTTGAAGACCTGCCAGGTTCCGGACATGCCGTGTTCTTCGACGAATTGCGGCGAGATGACCCAACCAACATCGACCTGGTCACCAACCTCAAACGCTGTCGTGTCGTCGACGAGGACGCGGTGATCCACGCCTGCGTCGTCGACCAAGAGTGCCTCGCCGTCGTGCGTCACGTGGCCACGGACGTGGAGATGCGCTCGACCTGCCATTCCGACAAGGTTGGTAAACCAGAGCTTCGATCGTGTGGGTCCTTCACCACGAAGAACGACGTGCGACCCGGTGATGGTGAGAGTGTCTGCAAGGCGGTAGGTCCCGGCAGGAATCCAGACAATGCCTCCCGCCTCGGAAGCTGCGTCGATCGCGGCTTGGAACGCAGCGGTGTTGTCGTCGCGGGATGGATGGGCATCGAAGTCGCGTACGTCGAAGCGCGCCTCGAGAGGCTCGGGTTGGCGCTGCCCGTTGGCGTAGCCCGCGTACGAGAAGTCGTGCAAAAAGCGCGGGCCGCGTGTCTGCTGCGGCGACCAATCTTCGGAGTAGAGTGAGCTGCGCCACACCGTCGCGTCGAGTCGGGGATGTGCGTCCATCAAAGGCGCATCCACGCCCGCGTCGGACGAGCTGTTCACCGGCATGCTCGGTTCGGTAGGCGTGCATGCACACCACGAAACGAAAACCAGTCGGCGCCAGATTCGCCCTGCTCGGCCCGCTCGCCGCATGCCGCGTACATTCGGCAGATCGATCCCACCTCTCAAGTCGTGTCAGGAAATCCAACGCGCGGACTCACCTCACCGGGCAAATTTCAGTAGGATTCGCCAATGTCGGAGCAGGATCACACCGCGCTTTTGAACGGAATTCTCAAGGGTTGGGACAAGGCGATGGGCCTGACCTTTACAAAGGCGACGCTTGAAGAAGTTCACGCGGAGATTGAGATTAGCGACATCCATGTCCAGCAATACGGACTTGTGCACGGCGGTGTCTACGCAGGCATGATCGAAGCGTTGTGCAGCACCGGAGCAGCGATCAACGCGATGGCACGCGGCCAACAAGGTTCTGTCGGTCTCGACAACTCGACGTCCTTCGTCCGCGCCGTTCGCAAGGGAACGATCCGCGCAGTTGCCACGCCGATGTCTCGGGGTCGACGCACACAGGTGTGGCAGGCCGATGTGCGTGACGGACATGGACGACTCCTTGCCACGGGCCGCGTGCGTTTGCTGAACCTGGAGAAGGGCGACAAACCGGGTGGTGAAGAGGTGAAGGTGTGACTGCACTCGACGGTGGCTGGGACGGTTTGGTCTCAGCGCGTGCTGAGTTGTCCACGGGCGTCACTCTTCACTACGTCACGCAGGGAGAGGGTCCGCTTGTGATCTTGATCCACGGATTTCCGGAGCACTGGTATGGATGGCGACATCAGATCCCCGCACTGGTCGATGCAGGGTTTCGCGTGGTCGCGCCGGACATGCGTGGGTACAACCTCTCGGACAAGCCGCCCAACGTTGAGGACTACCGACTCGAGACGCTGGGTGACGACATCGGAGCTCTCGTCGAAACACTCGGTGAATCGAAGGCGATCGTTGTTGGGCACGATTGGGGTGGGGTCGCCGCGTGGATGTTCGCCATGCGGCATCCCGACAAACTCGCCAAGCTGATCGTGCTGAACATGCCGCACCCTGCGGTGTTCGCGAAGGCTTGGGGCACGCTCAAGCAGCGTGTGAAGAGCTTTTACTTCTACTTCTTTCGAATGCGACGCTTCGCCGCGTTCATCTACCGACGATTCAACGCGTTTCCACAGCGGCTCATGTTGTGGTGGTTCGCGCGTCGCAAGCCCAAGTGGAAAGACCTCGCGCCCTACGCGCGTGCTGGACGACAACCAGGCGCGATGCGGTCGATGATGACCTACTACACCGCGTTGTTACGTCGAAAACCGGGCGACATCGAGCTCACGAAGATCGAAGCACCCGTGCATGTGATTTGGGGAATGGACGATCCTGCGTTTAGCCCAGAGCTCGCCGATCCCGGAGAGCACGTCGCAAGCGTCACCATCGATCGCCAGGACGGACTCGGACACTTTCTGCATCTCGAGAACCCTGAGCGGGTGAACGCGGCGCTTCTTCAGGCACTGTAGTAGCCCTCAGGCTAGACTGCTGGGCATGCATCGTCGTGCACACTCGGTGAAGGTTCTGCTTGCGTTGGTTCTCTCGAGCGGCGTGCTGATCGCCACAAGTTACAGCTCGGCTCAGTTGATGGACGATTTCGCGGTGACTCTCGCGCCGGGCGAAACCGCCACCGGCACGATCTTGTTGAGTCGACGTGCAGCGCGACGCACCGACGGGAGCTACGTCGAAGGCACAGTTTCAACTCCGGGCGCTTCGCTTGATGTGGCCGGCCCCGACGCAGGCGCTGGTGTTGGTGAAACGAATGTCGTGATCACGTTAGACAGTTTGCCGCTTCGTATCCAGGACGGGTTCTTTCGAGACTTCGATCACTGGGCGATCAATTGTCGGGATGCATGTGAAGTGCCCTTCACGGTGACGAACGAGGGCGCGGAGACCATCCAAGTCGAGTTTGTGGTCACCGTCGAGGACACCTCACCGAGTGGCGGGGTTTTGTGCGGCAGCGGTCCGAACTACCCCGATGACGCGACGTTGGAGATCGTGGTTCCGTGAACAAGCCTGGCGCGCTGATCGTTCACCCACTCATCGTCGGTGCGCTTGCGCTTTGGGCGGTCAACGACCACCTGCTCAAACCGCTGGGTGGCGAGCTCGTCGGCAAACTCAGTGATGTGGCGTGTCTCATCGTCATTCCGGTCATGCTCCCAAGCGCGATCGAGCTGTGGCGAGCTCGCGGCGGTCGTGAGTTTGCGATGGCGACGCGCATGGTGATCGTCTGCGCGATTATGGCAGCCGTGATCATGGTGGCGATCAACACCTCGACAAGCGCCGCATGGCTCTACGAGCACGGAATGGGTCTGCTTCAATGGCCTTTTCGTACGCTCACGGGTCAGAGCTATGCACCGGTGGTGTTGACCATGGACCCGACGGACGCGTGGACACTACCGGCGATTGGGATTCCGATTGCGCTTGCGCTTCAGCGCCAGGGCGCACCCTCGAACGTGGGCAGCGTTCCGACCTTGAGCGTGCCCGACGCCACCGCTTGAGCGAGCGCGAGAACTTCGTCGCCGCGCAAGTGCATCTGGCTCAGCTCGTCCGGAGTTTTCCACGCCGCACCCAAGGTGTGTTCGTTGGGTTCGGTTCGCGGCGAGGGATCGCCCACCGGTCGCGCGAGGAAGAAGAAGCGAAATCGAGTGCCCTTGGGGTGTGGTGTGTGTTCGACGCGGATCAGTCCTTCGAGTTCGACTTCCACTCCGGACTCTTCCAACGTTTCGCGAATCGCCGCATCGCGCAGTGTTTCACCCGGCTCCACGCGACCCGCGGGTAGATACCAACCGCCCCCGTGCTTTCGCTCGTGCACGACGAGCATTCGGCCTTCGTGGCGCGCGACCACCATCGCGAACACGTACGTGGGGATTGGATCTCGAGCCACTACTTGAGCGACTTCTTCAGCAAGTCGCCGAAGGTGCCCATGCTCTGGCCTTCTTTGCTCTTCTTGTAGCTCTCAAAGACAGCGCGATCTTCGTCGTCCTTCATCGCCTTGATGGAGAGCTTGAGCCGACCGGTATCGATGACTTTCGCTTTGACGCGAGTGCCGACGGGGAACTTCTTGCGCAAGTCCGACCCTTCATCGACACCGAGTTCACGCGAAGGAATCAAACCGCGCCCCGCTTTGCCGGCCACACCGTCGAGTTGAACAAACACGCCAAAGCGTTCGATTTTCTCCACCGTCACTTCGATGATGTCGCCGACCTGAACTTTCGACGTGGCGGCTTTGGCTCCAGCGCGTGCGTCTTTGGGAGCAGGCGCCAAGCTGATCCGCTGTCGCTCTTTGTCCACGGTTTGCACCACGACGAGCAGGGGATCACCAACGTTCATAAACGAGCTGGGATCTTTCGCTCCCGCTCCCAGCTCCGAAATGTGCAGAAGCCCCTCGACGCCGGGTGCCAGTTCAATGAACGCACCAAAGTCCATCAGCTTGCGCACGACGCCTTGAACAACCTGCCCGCGCGGCGCGATCTGGTCCACGCGATCCCACGGATCGTCACCCAGCGCCTTGAGTGAGAGCGCGATGCGCGGCTTGCCGCCCTTTTGAGTTACCTCGGTGACCAGCACCTCGACGCGTTGGCCCGTGCTCACGATCTGGTCGGGGCGACGACGGTCGTAGCTCAACTCGCGAGTCGGAATCAGTCCGTCGATTCCAGGCGCAAGCTCGACAAACGCACCGAAATCCACCACGCGTGCGATGGTTCCAGTCAAGCGAGCACCCGGTCGAATTTCTTCGAGTGCGACGTCTCGCTTGGCTTTGGCTTCCACTTCGAGAATCGCGCGACGCGAGACGACGACCTCGCGTTCCTTCACTTCGATGACGTGGAACTGCAACGTCTGCTGCAGGTATTTCGATGCATCTTGGACGCGATGGAGTTCGAGGTGACCCATCGGGCAGAACCCGCGCACCTTTCCAAACATCACGCTGACGCCGCCGCGGTTCACTCCGCTAACCTTGCCTTCGACGGGAATCTTCTCGTCCATCGCCGTGCGGAGTTGGTCGAGCGAGACGCCGCCACCGCCCATCTGGCGACCCAGTTCTGGATTGCCTTCCGGATCGAACTTCACCACGAAGCCGCGAATGCGTGCACCCACCTTGGTCTTGAGCTCACCGCGTGGGTCGACCAACTCAGCTTTGGGGTAGAACGCTTGCTGTCGACTTCCGAGTTCGACAAACGCACCATCCGCGCCGATGTGCACCACCGTGCCTTCGACTTGGTCACCGATCGAGAAACGACGGCCATCGGGAACCGCAGCCTGCTTTTCGAACATGTCCGCGAACGAGGCTTGAGGTTCAGCGGGCTTTGCGGCGACGGGCGGCTCCATCGGTTCGGGTGGGACGCTGTCGGCAATCGCCTGCTCCAGAGGAGTTGGCTCCTTCGCGGGCTCCGGTGGAACGCTGTCACGAATCGCTTGTTCGAGCGGAGAGGCTTCCTTGTCCTCTTCGTTCATCTCGACCACACGCGGTCGACGTCGCACGGGCCGGGCCGCCTCTTTCTCGTCGCTCATGCTGGGCCTTACCACGCGGCTTGCAGCGATGCATGCCGTCCCCGACGATGGGCGTGTGCAGCGTTGCGCCGACTGCAATCGCCCCCTTGGACGGGTGAGTGATCCGAGCGAAGGGCTCGTCTACGTGTGCTCCGGCTGCGAAAAGAAGACGCCGATTGAGTGCCGCTACTGTGGTGAGCCGACGCTCCCCGATCTGGAAGGCACAGCGCGATGCACGGACTGCGAAGTCGAGGTGCGTTTCGCTCGCAAACGACTCGTTTGGAGAGGCGAGCCCGAACAGACCAAAGTGCACTGGGACAACTGGGGTTCGTTTCGCTATCGGCTCCGCCGTCGCTTCACCGAGATCGAACGGAGTCTTCGTCATGCAGCTGCCACCACGACGGTGTTGGATGTCGAGTGGGATCGGTTTCTGCCGTTCGGGTGGTCCGAGCTAAAACGTTTTGCGTTCACCCAGGTGGCGACCATCGTCGGCTTGGTCGCGCTCGACGTTCATCCCGTCATCATCATGATGGCGATGTTCGGTGTCGCCGGTGCGTGGATCGGAGTGGAGTATTTGGGGCGCTGGCTGGCCTCCAAACGCTGGCCCGCGACGAAAGTTCGCGTCGACGCGGAAACGATCGATGTCGAGCGGGGTCGTCGACGACGGCTTTTCGTTCGCGTCGACACCGAAGTCAGCGTGCGCGAAGGACGTGTCGAAATCACGGATGGCGACGGGACTCTCACTCTCCCGGCAGATTCTCGTGCTGCAGCGGAATGGCTTGCTGAACGGATCGCGGCAGTACCGGTTAGCCGCGAGGCGAAAGCGGACCCGCCGGACCGCGTTTGAGCAACGCGAACGCACCCAGTGACATCCCCAGCCCAGGACCGGCAAAGCAGATCGCAAACGAGAGCATCAGCGCGGTGTACTGTTCTTCCGTCGGCGCGCCCTGACCGCCTTCGAACGCAAACATCAGCGCGGCAGCAATTCCGATACACACAAGAATCGTCGTGATGGTGATGGCGATGTAGATCGGCCACGAACCATGGCCTCGATCACGCGCGCGTTTGTGCACGATCAGGGCGATGATGCCGGGCACCATCGCGACGAGCATCGCAATCGCTCCACCACACATGGCGACGAATCCCACGCGGTGAGCCTACCAGCTCTCGGTGCGGAGATTGTTCACTTCGTGCCATTGCCATTGTGCGATTGACGCATCTGACCCCACTCTACGCGTATGGACGCGCTCGACGCCCATCGGTTCCATTTCGCGTTCACGATCGTGTTTCACTATCTCTTTCCCCAGCTGACGATGGGGTTGGCACTGCTGATTGCTGTGCTCAAGTACCTGGGACTGCGCGGAAATGAGCGCGCGAACGAGTCTGCCCGTTTTTGGATCAAGATCTTCGGCGTCACCTTTGTGATGGGTGTTGTCACCGGCATCCCCATGGAGTTTCAGTTCGGTACGAACTGGGCTCGCTTTAGTGAGGCTGCGGGCGGTGTGGTTTCGCAGACGTTGGCGATGGAAGGTGTGTTCGCCTTTTTCCTCGAATCTGCGTTCTTGTGGTTCTTGCTCTTTGGGGAAAAGAAGCTGGGGCCCAAGAAGCATTTTGGCGCCGCGGTGTTGGTCTGCGTGGGTACGTGGCTTAGTGGTTGGTTCATCGTGTGCACCAACGCGTTCATGCAACACCCGGTCGGACATGAAGTGTTGGCCGATGGAACGATCCGCCTTGTCTCGCTGAGTGCGTTTCTGACCAATCCTTGGGCGTTCGTTCAATACGCGCACACCATGATCGGTTCAGTTGTGACCGCGTCCTTCGTGATGTCCGGGATCGGCGCGTACTACGCATTGCAGCGCCGCGACATGGAGCACGCGAAGCTCTTCCTGAGAGTCGGCGTGACGGCGGGAGCGATCGCGAGCCTGATGGCGGCATTTCCCTCGGGTGATCTGCAGTCGAAGCTGGTGGCAGAGCATCAACCGGTGACGTTCGCGGCGATGGAGGGGCACTTCCAAACGGAAGAAGGCGCGGGCTTGGTGATCGTGGGGCAGCCCAACATGGAGACGATGACGATCGATAACCCGATCGTTGCCCCGCGCATGTTGAGCATCATGACGCACCAGCGGTGGGCGTCGCGGATCGAAGGGCTCGAGGAGTTCCCGCAAGACCAGTGGCCCGACAACGTTCCGCTGCTCTACTACGCCTATCACGTGATGGTCGGACTCGGGACCATCTTCATCGCGTTGATGGGACTCGCGTTCTTTCTACTCCGGCGAGGACGACTCCACGAATCACGACGCGTGTTGTGGGCACTGATGTTGGCGATGCCCCTGCCCTACATCGCCAACACCGCTGGGTGGATGACGACTGAACTGGGTCGCCAACCTTGGTTGATTCATGAAGTCATGCGCACAGCGGACGGTTCATCCGCCGCAGTGTCTGGTGGCAACGCGTTGTTCACGCTCCTTGGCTTTATGGGGCTCTACGCGCTGCTCGCGATGCTCTACTTTTCGATCGTGACCAAGCTGATCCGAAAAGGAGCAGCGGCGTGACGCTCGGGATCGTGTGGTTTGTGCTCGTGGCGGTTGCCTTGGGTGTGTACGTCGTGCTCGACGGGTTCGATTTTGGCGTCGGCATCTTGCATCGCGTCGTGGCCAAGACGGATGCGGAACGAAAAACGTTGCTGCGCTCGATCGGTCCCGTGTGGGACGGGAATGAAGTGTGGTTGATCGCGGGCGCAGCCAGTCTCTTCTTGGCGTTTCCGAAGCTTTTCGCGACGGCGATGAGTGGCTTTTATCTGCCCTTGATGATCGTGTTGTGGCTTCTGGTGTTTCGCGGTCTGGGGATCGAGCTGCGACATCAAAGTGAGGACGCGCTCTGGAAAGAAGCGTGGGACACCGCGTTCTCGGGAGCTTCGCTTCTGCTGGCGTTTGCGCTTGGTGCGGCGCTTGGCAACGTCGTGCGCGGGGTGAGTCTCGATGAAGAAGGCGCGTTCTTTGCGCCGCTGTGGACAAACCTGCACGTCGGCGAGCACGTTGGGGTGTTGGACTGGTACACGATTACCGTCGGACTCACCGCGGTCTCCATCTGCACGATGCACGGTGCATGTTGGATCGCCGACCGAACCGATGACGTGCTTCGGGAACGCGCGTTGACGTGGGCGCATCGAACCTGGATGTCCACGATTGCGCTCGTCGTTGCCACGACGGGCCTCACGTTTGTCGTGCAGCCGAATCTGGCACACAACCTGGGCGCCCGACCGGTTGGATTGTTGGCACCGCTTGTCGTGGTCGTAAGTCTTGGTGCGCTCCGTTTGTTGCTCAAGCGCGAGCAATACCGACGCGCGTTTTTGGCGAGCGCTGCGTCGATCTTCGGACTTCTTGCGTCAGCGGCGTATGCGATTTTCCCCATGGTGCTGCCGGGACGAAACGCGTCTCACAGTCTCAGTCTCGAAACCGCGACGGGCGATTCCTACGCGCTGGGCGTCGCGTTGTACTGGTGGATTCCCGGAATGCTTCTCGCGACGTCGTACTTCGTCATTCTGTATCGGGGCATGCCGCAGACGTTCCGACCGGATGACCCCGATGCTCACTGAGTCTGCGCCGAAGGGACTTCGTGTCGCTCAGGACGAGCCCGACTCCGAGTCGTATCGCACCTCGGGGAAGTCCGTTGTGGAAACCACGGTGTCGTGGCGCTGGTGGCGTCTCGGATGGTGGCGCGAGACGTCTCGAGCGTTCGTCTTGCTGGCGGTCGACGCGCTTCTGCTGCTGCTCTTTCGCTACTTCGTGATCGAGGTGCAAGCGTGGACCCCTGTCGTGTTGATGGGCCTCTTTGTTGGGCTTCCCGTTTTGGGTTTGCACTACAGCGCGATTCAGTTCTTTGCGAACGCCACGACACTTGTCGCCTCCAACGAGGGGTTGCGTGTTTCGTGGGGGCCGATCGGTTCGGGTGAGCGAACGCTTTCGCGTGCGAACCTCCGTCAGCTGTACATCGTAGCGATCAAGGAGCGAGCCGCCTTGGCGCATGTGAAGTCGGACGGCACACCGGAGTTGATCGCGAGAAACCTCGACTTGCCTCAAGCGCGATGGCTCGAGCGCACCTTGGAAGATGCGTTGAGCCTGACGGATGAAGAGGTGCTCGGCGAACTCCCACGAGAGGACACTCGCGCGGCTGCTGTGATGAAGCGCTCGTGGATCCGCCCCGTCGTTTTGATTCTGCTGTCTCTCGTGGGGATGGCCCTGGGCGGCTATTACTTCGTTACGTTGGAGCCGACCCGCGGGGTGTCGTTGTTGGAAGGACCAGTGGAAATTGCACTTCCTGCGAGCGACGAAACCCGTTCGTTCTGGGTTGTGCTGCGAGCTTCGAGCGAAGAAGCGACCGAGGAACGTCACCTTCGAGGGTTGACGCGCATCGTGATCGACGTGGGTGAACGGACCTTGTCCTGCGATCCCTTCGACAGCAGTTTTCACAACTGGACGTCGACGGACAGTGGGCTGAGCGAAACGACGTTTGCATTCGTTGGCCGGTTGGATGGCTGTGCTGTAGGAGCGTCGGATGCCCTCACAGTTCACGCACACGTCGAAGGGCACGAGAACGTTCGTTTCGAGCGACTCGAACTTTTCGCGCGCTAACTACCTGGACAAGAACATCACCGCGGCTTCGAAGATGACGTCTCTGCCTTCTTCGATATCACCCGCCGACAGCGCGACGTTCATATCCACTGGGACGCCGCGCGCTTCATAGACTTCGCCATCCGCGGCGCGATATCGCTCATTCGAAAGCGTGAGCTCCCATCCGTTTGGAAGACAGGCGTAACCCAGGTCGGAGAAGTGACCGGAGGTGCGCTCGCCGATCAGCGTGACTTGGGGACGGACGCGCATCGCGAGCGCAAAGGTCTCGGCTGCGCTGAAGGTACCTCCGCTGGTCAAGAGCGCGACGGGTCCTTCAAACGCATCGGATCGCCCCTCGACAAACACATCCTCCCACTCGCCGAGGTCAATGTGTCGCGGCCCGTCGCGTCGTTGTTCGGACCAGGCAAGCGTGCGCGGACCCGACACGAAGCTGGCAACTTCGAGTGCGGCGGAATCCCAGCCTCCGCCGTTGGCTCGAATATCGACGATCAGTGCATCGATACCGGTCAGATCCGCCAATGCGCGTTCCATCGCGCGCCGTGCCGCACGCACGTCAGAGTCTTCGTCGCCGCTGCCGAGACCGTCGAAAGATTCGATGACCAGCACGCCGATGCTTCCCGTCCGTCCCCAAGCGAGCTCGTTGTTGGCACCGGGCTGCAGAGGCTCGTCAACGTAGTTGGTGTCGATGACTTCGCGAAGCTGATCGACTGCGTCGTAGTGGCGATACTCGTTGGCCCACCCGTCTTCCGAACGACCGCCACCCTCGAGTTGAATGTGACCATCGTCGAAGCGTTCGGCGAGATCGATCAGGACGTCGAAGAGATCTGCACCATCGTCAACCGCGGCGCACGCGCGCTCACCGACGAGACGCCAGTCTTCCACCGGGCGTTCCGCAAACACCGCGTACTGCTGATCGATCACAGTCCAAAACGCTTCGAGGGTGCGGTGCTCGTCGGTGTCTGCGGCACAGATCGCTTCCGCGTCGATGGTGCTCTCGCAGACGGAGCTGCACCCCCATCCGCAAATCACCAGCATTCCGACCCAGCGCACGAACGGAGGTTAGCGGATCGCATGACCGAGGCAGATCCGATGGAGTACGTTGATGACGTGAAGTGGCGATTCACCCTTGTGCTTCTGGGCTGCGCAACGGCCAGCACACCTCCGACGGAGTCTGTTCCAGAACCCGCACCTCCGCAGCCACCCACGGCGTCGGAAGCGGATTCACCGGTGGATCCGCTCGCCGCCTGCGTTGCCGATCCTCGTCCCACAACGTGCTTCCCCTCAGCCCATGACGCGTTGAGCGCAAACGATCGCACCCTGGCGTTTCGTGCGTTGACCTTGGGCTGTGGAAGTCGAACCGAAGACTATTGCCACTGGTACGAACACGACGGAACGGAAACCGGAACCGAGGCCGCGCGCCGCCTCTCGTTTCAACTTTGCGCAGCGTGCGCCGACGGTCACGTCGAGGCGTGTGGGTTCGATTCGATCCTCACACCCTGGCTATCGAACGGTCTGAACCAGTGTGAACGCGGAGACGAACAAGCCTGTTCGGATGCGGCGAAGATGTTGTTGCGCGGATGTGGAGCGCTGCGAGATGTCGTTCGCGCCGCTGCACTCTTCGATGAACTCGACGAGGAGACGCAGCGAGAACTCTACGCCATTGAAGAAGTGGTTCCATTCAACGGTGAGTTGGTCGATCCACCTTCCACGCGTCCCGCTCGGCTCAGGATGCTCTCCGCAGGGCAAGCTTCGTCGGAGGCGGTCTTCTCGACGCTGATGCCTGAAGGACTCGCCGCACGATCGCGTGACGGACGTCTGTTGGCAGTGCTGGGACGGGCAGGTGCTGGCAACTGGGAGCGAAAAACGCTGCTGTCGTTGCATTCGCATGATGCGACGCGCGAGCGCGACTACCTGCTCTTTCAGTTCGGCGCCGAAGACGATGAGTTCGACGAGGCCGAACTCCGACGCGGTGTTCGCCGGCGTGGCGCGCAGGCCGACCGCTTTCTTGTACGTCGTGGTTTCGCGTCGCTTGTGCGCCTTCCCAGGCTCGGAGAGCCCATGCTTCGTGGGTACCCGGTTCTGACCTACTTCGAAAAAGGCGAAATCATCGTGCGCGATCCGGGTCCCGGGCCTGTTCGATTTCGCGGCCGACTCCATCCTCTGGTCACGGGGCGCGACCCGGTTGAGGACGAAGATGGTTGGGTTGACCCCTGTTCGGAACCCGACCTCTACGATGTGGTTGCGTGGTCGATCGACGAGAGCCACCTGTTGATTCGCTCGACGGTCAATCCTGGGGCCGACGCTTGCCAGTTGATCGATCACTACTCGATTGTGGAGATCTAGTCGTGCGGCTTGCTTCCGGCCGCATGCGTTTGTCCACACGCGCATGAAATGAGCTCGATGGACGAGTCGGCCTGTTCGGGACCAGAAGCCGCGGAACGGTAGGCGTTGCCGGCTCGCTTCATCTGCTGCGGAGATGCTTCGTCGGCTTCGGGCGCTTCGAGTTTCTCTGCGGTGGCCTCGGTCTGCAGGCGTGCGATCTTCGCCTGAGCGCGTGCCGCCACAGCACGGTCCTGACCTGAAGGTTGTGCGGGCGCGAGTGCCGCGCGCACGACCTGCTGCATCTTGGCAATGGAAGCCTTGGGGTCGCCAGGAATCTCCGAGGTGTCGATCTGAACCTCGCCGCCCACCGCGTACCTGCGTCCGTCAGGCCCCGTCTCGTAGGTGTACGAAGGACTGCCCGCGTACGCGCCACCGACACTGGCGTGGGCCATCTCGTGCGCACGAACCTCTGCGTCCCTGCGTTGCAGACGCTGAACCTCTTTGGTTTCCTCAGGCGTCAGAACTCGGTCGTCGGGACGCGTGACTGCCGTTCCACGTTGTTCCTCGGCTTGGTCCGAAGGAACCTGCTCGGCAGACGGGCGAGTCGGGCGCTGGAATGAACGCTCGAGATGCATGGATGACGGACCGATCCGCACATCCGGCGCTTCGGACGTCTCGATGTGAACCTTCAGGGCAAGGCCGTAAATATCTGTCACTATTGAACAAATAATTCGTGGACAGTGTTAATTTAACGGTGTAAACAATAGTTGTGGGTCGCCCCGTCCTCACTGACGATCAAGTTCTCGCGTTTCGCGCCAAAGCCACGGACGCGGCGATGGAGTTGTTCGTGCGTGATGGGTACGAGGGCTTTTCGCTCCGCGCTCTCGCCAAAGCAATCGGCTGCAGTCACGCCACTCCATATCGGTACTTCGCAGGTAAGGACGAACTCTTCGCGGCCGTTCGTGCGGAGGGTTTTCGACGCTTCGGGGTGCACCTACGTAAACGCCTTGAGCAGAGTTCCGATCCACGTGAACGAATCGCCGTGCTTGCCAACGCGTATTTCGAGTTTGCGACGACGCAGTCGGCAGCGTTCAGCGTGATCTTTGAGATGAACCAGTCCAGTGACGAGTTCGCGTTCGTGTTGGAGGCGGGCCGTGACTCATGGTCCGCACTGCACGAAGTGGTTGGTGATGCTGTGGACGCGGGAGTTCTCGAAGGCGAGGTGGACCTGCTCGCACACACCATGTGGGCGGGTATCCACGGCATCGCGACACTTCACGTCGCAGGAAAACTCAACATGGGATACGGCGGCGAAGCGATCGTCGCACACATGACCGACGCGCTGATCGCAGCGCACGCCAAGAGATAGAGGAACGCATGACGTACGATGTGATCGTAATCGGTTCGGGAATCGGTGGGCTTACCGCAGCGCTGACGTGCGCACGGAAAGGCAAGTCGGTGTTGATGCTCGAAGCGGGGAAGCAGTTCGGTGGATACACGAACCCCTTTGCGCGTCGGCATTTTCACTTCGATCCGGGCATTCACTACATCGGCGAATGCGGGCCCGATGGTGCGTTTCGACATCTGCTCAACAAGTTGGGGTTGGAGCACGTGCAGTTCAGCGAGCTCGATCCCGACGGGTTCGATCACTACGTGTTCCCCGACTACGACGTGAAGAACTGCGTGGGTTTGGAGCGCTTTCGCGATCGCTTAGCGGCAGACGTACCTGCGGAGCGAGACAACCTGCATCGCTTCTTCAAACTCATCGAAGACGTGGACTACGTCCTTCGAACGCTGCCGCGTATGAAGGGAGCCGACGCGTGGCAGGTACTTCGACGCGTGCCCGGTGTTCTGCGTTGGTCCCGCGCGACGCTCGGGGAGCTCCTCGATGCGTACTTCACCGACCCGCGGGTCAAAGCCGCACTTGCCGGACCTTGCGGAGACCTCGGTCTGCCGCCTTCTCAACTCAGCGCGTTGATGCACATCGGTTTGCTCGCACACTACTCACGCGGTGCGTACTTCCCGCACAAGGGCAGTGGATCGTTGCGTGACGCGTTTGTCGACGGACTTCGCGAAGAGGGTGCCGAGCTCAAGCGCAACGCCCGTGTGCGTTCCATCTTGCACGAGGGTGGCCGCGTCACCGGCGTGCAGCTCGTGGATGGGACGGTGTACCGCGGCCGCACGATCATCTCGAACGCACAAGCGACCGCGACGTACGACATGGTTGGGCTCGAGCACTTGCGGCCCCGGATGCAAAAGAAGGTGCGTCGTACCGAGCAATCACTCGCATCGATCTGCCTATTTTTGGGTGTGGATGGAGACCTCGATACCAGCCGCGTCGGGAGCTCGAACATCTGGGCGTACGACTCGATCAACGTCAACGGAGCGTTCGCCAAGAGTGATGACTGGCGGGATAGCACGTCGTTCTTCCTCACGGTGCCGACGAACAAAGACCCTGCGGGTGGATTGGCACCCGAGGGAATGCAGACCGTAGAACTCGTCACGCTCTGCGCCGGGGAGCCCTTCGCCAAGTGGTTTGGAACCAAGACCACTCGTCGCGGTGAGGAGTACAAACAGCTCAAGGAAGAGATCGCGGACTTCTATCTCGAACGTGCAGAGCGCTTCCTTCCTGGGCTCCGCGACCACATCGTGCTCAAGGAAGTCGCGACGCCCGCCACGAACGTGAGCTACACGCTGTCACCGATGGGCAATGTGTACGGTCCCTCACACGGCCCCGGTCAGATTCCGCCGTTCCGTTTTGCTCCGTGGACACCTGTTGAAGGCTTGTTCTTGTGCGGTGCCAGCGTGATGAGCTGCGGCATCGTACCGTGCGCAGGAACCGGTCGAGATGCCGGTAAACTTGCACTCAAAGAACTCGATCGCCCGCAGCGCCCGTGGCATCGGACCATGCGTTCTCGGCTTCGTCCCGAGGTGTTGGGCGACAATATCGCGGAGCCGACGCCCACTTCTGCACCGAAGGATGTGCAAGCGACGCGTTAGAAGTACCCTAGCCAGGTGCGGTATCTGCTGCTCGTTGCAGTGATGGCATGTGGGGGCGGGGGCTCCGACCTGCGCGTCGACTTGCGCACCGACTACATTCCGAATCTGGAAGTCAGCGAGGTACGCACACAAGTGTTTCGCGACGATGCGCTTTCGGATCTCGTGTTCACGGAAACGCGTGCGCTTCCCTCCAACGGAGACGCGTTTGAGGGCTTTCGTGCGGCTGAAGGGAATGTCGCTTCGGGCATCCGACGCGTGGTGGTGGAGCTGACGAACGCAGGTGCGCTGGTCGCTCGGCGCCTTGTGGTGGTGGATGTTCGCGGAACCACCGGAGTCACCGTGTTGATTACGCGTGATTGCGAAGGCGTGATGTGTCCCGACACGAATCCAACGGCGACAGAGTGTCTCGGCGGTCGCTGTGTGGCACCCGAGTGCACGCCTGAGACTCCCGAAGCGTGTCCGGATCCTCAGTGCACGGATGATTCCGAATGCACCACGGATGTCCCGTGTGCGGAGCCGCGTTGCGTTGCAGGCACGTGTACGCAGCGCTTTCTTGATGACCGGTGTGACACTGGTGAGCAATGCGATCCCACTCGCGGTTGTGCGGTGCTCAGCGTCGACGCCTCGATGGACGCGTCGGTCGATGCACCCATGGATGTTCCCGTCGATGTGCCCGCGGATGTGCCGGCCGATGTGTTTGATGCTGGAACGCCGGACGCAGACGATTCGGATGGAGGCGATTGTGCGTCGCGGTGCCCAGGAACGTGTATGGGCGAGGTGTGCGTGATTACGGACCCGGTCGTGGACACCAGTTGTCCACCGGGGCTGGAGTGTGAGTTTATCTGCGCGAGTGCCGCGACGTGTCCGGCTGTGCGGTGCACCGCCGCCAACCCACGCTGCGATATCCAATGCAATGCCTCGAGTACCTGCGGCACGATCAACTGCAATGCTCGGCGTTGTGATGTGAGCTGTTCTGTCGATGGAACGTGCGTCACCGTGACCACGAATGCAGCGGAGCGATCGAACATTACCTGCACCGGAAGCGCGAGTTGCGCGACGGTTACGTGTGAAGGCGGACGGTGCGACATTGAGTGCGCGTTTACGTCGTGCGCCGCCGTTGACTGCACGGAATCCTGTGCGTGTGACGTGATGTGTTCGCTTTGCACACCCTCGTGTCCTCCGGCATGCGCAGCTGGCTTGTCACGTTGTGACCGCGACCTTGCTGGTTGCGATACGTGTCCGTAAACGAAGCTAACTAGCGCACAAGCGAGCGCAGCGTTGGCTGCAGTGTTGCGGCTGCCGCACACACCCCTTCGTCGACCGCCAGGCGAATCACAAAGCGTCCTTCACGCGTTCCGAGAGTCTGTCGCGAGGGCTGGGCGCGACGTTCGAGCTCACCGTCCGGGGTCTCGAACGTTCCGACCGCACCGGCTTCGTCGCGGATATGCCACCCGTCGTTGACTCGCGCGCTCTCTGGATCCCCTGCGGGAAGGTGCGCGTCTACATCAGCGACGGTAGCTTCGCCGGTCAGTCGCTTCACAAACACGGTGAGGTTCCCATTTCCCGAAGCGAACGTGGTCGAGCACTCGTTGGCATCGCTGTGCTGGGTTTCTCGCCGAATCATGGGTCCACACGCGGCCTGAATGTCGGTGTCCATCAACAAGAAGTGCGGGCAACCAAACGTCTCCGGCTCGGGTACCGCAACTGCGCCTTCGATCCGATAGAAGGCAACCTGGAACTCTTTGGTCTCCGGAAAGTCCTCAATTTGCGGACGCGGTTCGAACCGAATGGTCTCGTGCACGCGCCCCACGTACGGGCAGTACACCTCTTCGTGGAGTTCCATGGTCGCGTCAGGAAACGGCTTGCCCTCGGGAAGCTGACAACGCCGCCTCACTTCGACGCATCCGTGAATCTCCATCCCGGGCAGCGACGCGTCTTGATCGACAGTGGCGTAGCGTGCTTCGCACGACGTATCGCCGACGGTGTATTGCCACGCGTGACCCAGCTCCATCGGAACCGCGAGCCAGGTGGCAATGGCGCGGTCGGTTGGGTCGACCAGAAGCACTTCGCCCGCGTCGTTGGTCTTGTAGCGTTCGGCGCTGGTTCGATCCGAGCCAAAAAACACCGCGACGCCAGAGTCGGTGACCGCCGTCACTGCGACACCGCCGCCTTCGGCGTAGCCCCAGCGGTCACCGAGGTGCATCGGAAAGAAGAGTTCAGGGCGCGCGCTTTCGCCGAGGTCGTCGTCCTCGACAGGTTCCCCGCCACACGTGCCGCAGCCCGTCAGAAGGAGAAGAACAAGCAGAACAACCCTTGTCTTCAGCTTGTTTGGTGCGCCGGGATACATTTATTTTTTCGAAGACTTGAAGACTTGCAAAGAGACACAAGAGGAATTGGTTTTCGCGAGCTTACGGATTTGCGGCGAGATGCCGGTCCAAGAACAGCACGCTCAGCTGAAAGAACACGTCTCGGTTCTCTTTGCGTCGAAAGCCGTGACCTTCGTTGCGCGCCAGCATGTACCAAACGTCATGACCCGCCCCGCGCACCGCTTCCACGATCTGCTGTGACTCGGATTCCGGTACACGCGGGTCGTTCGCGCCCTGGGCGACGAAGAGTGCGCTTTGAATCCGATCCACGTTGGTCGTCGGTGAAATCGCCGTCAAGTGAGCGCGCATTTCGGGGTCCCGCTCGTCGCCGTACTCGGCACGTCGAAGATCACGACGGTAGTCGCGCGTGTTTTCCAAGAACGTGACGAAGTTGGAGATGCCCACGATGTCGACGCCAGCGCGCAATCGCTCGCCGAAATGCACCAACGAAGCGAGCACCATGTAGCCGCCGTAGCTTCCGCCAAACACGGCAGCGCGGTTCTGGTCGAGCTCTTCGCGTTGAGCGACCCAGTCGAGCAACGCGCCGATGTCTTTGACCGAGTCTTCGCGCTTCATGCCGTTGTCGAGCAACAGGTACGACTTGCCGTATCCGTCGCTGCCACGAACGTTGGGCGCAATCACAGCCACACCACGTTCAACCACGAGGAACTGAGTCAGCGGGCTGAAGTAGGGGCGTGCTTGCGACTCGGGCCCGCCGTGGATGTAGAGCATCACTGGGAACGGACCATCGCCAGGCGGTCGATAGTAGAACGCCGGAATCTCGCGATCGTCGAACGTCGTGAAGCGAATGAGTTCGGGCTCGACGAACGTCTCCGGATCGAGTCCACCCACTTCGCTCTCGGTCCAACGCGTCAGGCGACGTCGACGCGTGTCGTAGGTGTACGCGTCGCCGGTACGCGTGGCGCCCATGACGGTGAACCCAAGAACCTTGGCGTCACGTGCCCAGTGCAATCCCCCGAGAATCCCCGGCGGGACTTCCACCGGCGTGGCGCGACGCCGCCGCACGTCCATCAGCCGAAGTGCATCGCGACCGTCTTCGTTGGTGGTGAACGCAAGCGTTCGTCCATCTCCGGACAGGGCAATGGATCCCACGTTCCAAGGGATGTCGGCGCTGAGCTTGGTCCACTCCGCGCTCGGGTTGGATGCGTCGACTTGGTAGAGCTGCCGGAACTCGCCGTCGAAATCGCTCACGACGTACACGGTGTTGCCGGTGCCAAACGCCGCGTTCTCGTAGCTCGCACGTCGGACCTCACCGTTTGGTGTGGGGGGGCTGATCATCGTGACCTCACCCGAAGCAACGTCGAGAACGCCCAGGCGCGAGTCGTTGATCGAGATGTACTGCGCCATCAGCAGCTTGGTGTTGTCCCGCGAGAAATCCAGTGGGTACCAGTAACCCTCGCGGTCGATGCGACGCGGTTCTGCACCCTCCGTTGTCGGAGCATTGCCTGTCATCGCGCGGACGTAGATGTCCATGTCCGTGCCGTTTCGACCGTTGCCGTTGTACGCAACCATCGAACCGTCGTGGCTGACCGTCAGAGCGCCGTGCTTGTTTTCGCCGTCGGTAAGCATGCGCGTGCGACCCGTGGAGGTGTCGAGCGCGAAGAGCTGGTTGTCCTCGTTGCCACCAATGTCGTGAAGGAAAAGCACAGTCGACTCGGAGACCCACGCGGCACCACGGATGGGCTCGTCCTCAAACGTGATCTGACGACGCGAACCCAACGGCTCGCCTACAATGTGCAGCTGACTCGTCTCGGCAAAGCGCGTCGACACGAGGATCGATTCACCATCTGCCGACAAACCGGCCAGAGATGCAGAGCGTGTGTTCGTGTACTGGCGAAGCCGGTCACGAAGCGACTGGGGAATGTCCGGTGTCCCGTCGAGCACCAAGTTGGTCTCGGGTTCAGGCGCTGGGGCCTCGACGACAACCGGGGTGTTTTCTTCGCCGGTCGTTGCCGTTGGTGCGGGTTGGATTTCAGGACACGCTTCAGGCTCAGGACACCCGAGCATCAGCACGCAGCCAAGAAGAGTTGCGACTCTCATCGTCGGCGTCGCGCGGCGCGAAGCGCCTTTTCTTCGTTGGCGATCACTCCGTTGAACGGCTCTGCAATTGCGTCGCCGTTTTCGGAGATCACTTCGATGACCTGTTGGGGCGTAAGTCGCGGGTTCACCGAAAGGATCTTGCCAGCCAAGTTGGCCACGTTTGGCGACGCCATCGACGTGCCACTGAGCGGAACGGTTTCGCCGTCGGGAATCAGGCTCGGAACTTCGACGCCAAAGTCGAACACACGAACGCGTTCAGGGTTGGAGTTGGTGAACGTCGCCCAGTTGCCCCAGCGGTCGACTGCACCGACGACCAGGACGTTGTCGTTGTCGAAGCTCGCAGGAACCACGCCGTACTCGGTCACGTCCTGGTTGGAGTTGCCTGCGGCGACAACAAAGAGAGTGTTGGGGCAGGCCTCGAACACGGAGCGCCAGCTGCCAGCACGATGCGCTTGGACAGCGGCTGCACGTGCGCGGACGGCTTCGTCGGTCTCGTACGTGTCGCTTTCGTATCGCAGCTGGTTCGCGACGTACTCCTCGCTGAATCCGAGGCTGGCGTTGACCACTTTGATCTCGTGGCGGTTGATGAACGCAGCGATCGCTTCGACGTTGGCGCGCTCGTCCGCAAGCTCTTCGTCGGTGGGTCCGCGGTGATGGTAAAGACGTGCTTCGCCAGCCCACGCGCTACGGAAGATAGCCAACCGAGCTTGCGGCAAACCCTGCACCATGATGCCCGCGACGTGAGTTCCATGCGCCCACTCACCCACGGCGTCGAGGTTCACGCCCAGCGCTTCGAGCGCTTCCGGATCCGTGGCTGAACGCATCAGCGTGAGCACGGATTGTGCGGCCTCGGTCGACGCCATTCCTGCGCGCAGATCCATGATGCCGCGAAGGAAGGGTTTGTACTCCTGAAGGATCTCGTCCGAGGGCGAGAAGAGTAGACTGTTGTCGTTGTAGTCGCCCGTGTCCTGCGCGACGCCGTGTCGATCGTCGACGCGACCGTTGTCGTCGTCGTCTTGTCCGTTGATCTCTTCCGCTTCGTTGGTGAAGAGCTGCTCGCGGAAGAGCTCGGGGTTGGTGCCCACGTCCCACACGCCCATGCGAACTTCACGTGCGCGGCGGTCGTTGGTCAGATCCACGGTTCCGAACTCGTAGTCCTCGAGCGCGGGCTGAGCCTCGTGTTCGGCGCGAACAGCGGCAATCGCGGCCAGAAAACGGTCGCGGTGCTGCACGATGCCCGGCAGCACCTGCTCAAAGAAGAGTGCGCTGCTTGCGGTTTCCAGCGACACCATCTGTTGGTGAATTTGTCCAAGCTGCGCCTGCAGCTGATTTTGCGTTTGAAAGACCTGGAAGATCACCGTGGCGGAACCAAAGCGGGTACGGGGCAGTTCACGCAGCACAGTGGCGACGCCTGATTCCATCCCCGCGTTGTCTTCGGCGCGACGGCGAGCCACCTCGCACAAGAACGTGTTGCCCGCGAAAGCCGAGTTGCGGTTGCGCGCTTTGGCACGAACCAGGCGCACGATCTTTTCGGCGCGGTCGAGCTCGTTGCTCGCAACAGCCACGGCCGCGAGATCAAAGAGACGCTCGACGGTGCGTCCCGCCAGGAGTGGCGCGCTGTCGTTGTCGTCCAACCATCCGTTGAGTGCTTCGGCTGTGACCTCGGGTTGGATCTCGGCGATCTTGAGCCAGGCCTGTTCCTTCACGTAGTCGCGAAGCCCAGTGCCTTCCATGCCCTCCCACGGACCTTGTTCAGCGATCGGCTCTTGTTCCTGACACTGCTCAGGGTTGAGTTCGCAGGGATCGATTTCAGATTGCGTCTGGCTGCCACCGCAAGCCAGCGCGAACGCGAGGACGTAGATCGAGCGCATGCCGCGGTGTCCAACAAGACACGCGCCCCGTCAAGCTGTGGTGTTCTCCCCTGCCTGGGTCATCTCTCACGTCATCGCGACTCGCGGGTTGGCAAGAGCAATCGAAGCATTACCCTTCCGACATGGGGCGGGGTTTTGTGGTGGGGTGCGTGTTTCTGTTTGGTTGCTTCCCAACCGATCCGGGATGCGAGTTTGAAGATGCATGCCAAGGCGGGCAGGCTCGCACTTGCATCAACTTTTGTGCCGACATTGCCTCGCAAGATGAAGTTGATAGCGGGATAGTCGAGTGCCCCCTCAATCCTTGCGACGAAATTGCACTCACATCCGGCGCAGCGTTGTGTCCGGAAGGCACCCACTGCGCGCTCGATTTCGGAACCAGCGATCCCACTCGCGTTGGTCGATGCGTTCCGGACGGCCGAAGGTTCGGTGACCCATGTGGCGCTGATCCTGGTGATGAAGGGCAGGCATGCTCCGCGAGCACGTTCTGCATGGATCGGATGTGCCCACGCGGCCAATCCTGGGAGCAGATCGCGCTCGTTGGATCCGAACATGGCTACTGCTTTTCACCTGTCCAAGAGGGCGAGTCTTGTGATTCCAACTTTGTGGACGCCCGGCTTTTCGACGGCCCTCGTGAGGTCTTCGCGGGCTGCCGACCGTGCGAACCCGGGACGGTTTGCGCGCCGCCTGGTTCGGATGGTGAGCGCCGATGTGTTCGCCTTTGTGAGCAGGATGGTGTTCGGCGCGATGAGCTTTGCGGATGTGTAGGCCAAGAGTGTCGAGATCGCGGGCCGACTTTTGATCCTGTGACCGGTCGAGAGCTTGGCCGATTCTTTTGCGACGAATGTGTCGCGGACAACACTCGTGAATGCACCGAGACTTCGGAGTGTTGTGACGACCTTGCTCAGTGTGTTGAGAATCAGGACCCCGATTCTGTCAGTTCGCGTTGTTGCCGGCCGCAGGGGACAGCCTGCGATCCAACAGCATCACGACAGTGTTGCGAGCTCACCTTCTGCGATCCTGCGTCGAACACATGTTCACCGTGTGCGACTCAGGGCAACAGCCCAACCGGAGGGCAACCCTGCTGTCCCGGCACTGAGCCAATTCTTTTCGACAACACGACAATCTGTCAGAAGTGTGGATTCTTCGACGACAAGTTTCTCTGTTCGAGCAACCGCCTCGTAGTTCGAACGCAATCGTTTGCGGCTGAGAGCGTGCCAATTCCCAACACGAACTTGAGCTACCGCGAGACGGTTGGCAACGTTGGTGGTGATCTCGATGTGGCTTTCCGAGACGTTGCGCGCGTCGACTATGACCTGACGGAGGATCACCGAGCATTCTTTTTTCAACGACGTCTTTCCGGTGAGGTGAATGTTGGCGATCTGTATTTTTCCCTTCCGGTAAATGACGACCCTCGGAGCGAGGAGGTCGTGGCACCCGAGCGCTGGCGCTCGACGCAGGTCTACGACTCAGGACGATGCTCGTTTTTTCTTCCCTGGTCTCAGGTTGCGGGGCTCGTGGGCACGCAACTCATGACGCGCTTGCTCGAGCCTGGAAGTGAGTTGGCGCAAGGCATCGATCTCGACCGACTGAGTGGTCTGGACTGGGTTCGGATCTCACCCCGACTGAGTGCGACCCCTCGATATCCAGGAATCTTTCCCTTGGGCCCCTTGGATGCAGACGACAAAGCAGACCTAGCCGTACGGTTCAACGTCAGCCCAATCCTGGGCTGCGATACACTTACAATTAGCGTTGGGTTTGGGCTCAAAGGAGAGCCTGCAATCGAACCGCTCGATCCCGCTGAAGATGCGCTCTTCACCGAAGGTGGTGTTCGCTGCTTTGTGGACGAAACCGATATTGACGATGTCCGATACACTTGCCTAGTTCCTGAGCGAGATGGCGATGGGCCATGGCGGCTTGTCGAGCGTTCGTTTCCGCGGGTGACAATCAACGACTTGTGTGTCGATGGGTGCACCGATGCTTGCGCAGTGGATAACTTGTGCGACTTGACACTCGACCCACCGGCCTGTGTGGCCGAGTGCCGCGCTGAATGCGACACCGAAGAGCGTTGCGGAATCGACCCTGTCCTCAATGACCTTCGATTCCGAAACGTGCGTTGTTACATCGCGCGAGATGAGTATCGCTGTCGCCTACCTGTGTTCGATGATCCCTACCTCCCCGGCGGGATGCTCAACATGCGACTTCAGGATTTCCCTCGGCGCGTGAGGGAACTTGAGGGCACAACGGATTTGGTGCTACGTGTCTTGCCGGACGACGTCGACTTTGATGTTGCGAGCGATCGTCGTGGCTGCCGGTTCTTTGATTGGGTGGCGTCTGGGTTCGACAATGATCTCGAGGAAGCGCTGTGGGAGTTCGCGACCATTCTCAACGACACTCTTGCTGACACGATTGGTGACAGCGCTATCAGAGACTTTGGCGTTCCTCGAAGTGCTGTGCGTTCATGCGAGAGCGACGCCGACTGTGTGGGTTACCTAGGTGGCAGGCGACATCGCTGTGTTGATGTCGACACCGACGATGATCCGGACGATCGAATCTGCGATGCACTCACCCTTGAGCCACGACGCGTCTCGGTTCGTCCGGACGGGCTCGAGATCGTCATCGCTGACGATGAGCGCGATCCGCATTTTCCGCTGCTGATGAGCCTTACGCCTCCACTCGATAACTTGTTGTGCGGGTTCGATCGAGGCGGACTGACCGGCGATTTCGCGATGGGGCTTACCGAGCGTCCACTTCGTCGTGGTGAAGCCGATTTTGCGGCTACCTTCTGTGAAGCAGATGAGGTTGGTTGCGACGGCATCTGTGCGGAAATCGGCGCCGTGTGTTCGGCCGGGACGTACTCCCGTCTGACAGGGTTGCCCGGCCCATCGCCGACGTCGACCTGTAACGAAGGCGAATGCTGTCCGTTGAGCCGTTTTTGCGGCGGCGAATGTAGGGATACGAACTTTGATGAATTGAACTGTGGTGAATGCGGCAATGTGTGTGCCGGGGGAGAGATCTGTTGTGGTGGGTCCTGTCGCAACTTGGGCTCCGATCCAGCGAACTGCGGTGCGTGTCGTCGGACATGCGGAGGCACCACACCATTTTGTATCGGTGGCGAATGCGTGGGCATCGACATCTAGCTCTCGTACTGGTGCTAGCGTCATTCGGCTGCTTTAACTCAAACCAGCCGAACGACAGTTCCACAGATGGCGGAGCTGACGCTCTGGTCGATTCGTCAGTCCTGATTGATGCGCAACTGGATGAGGCACACCTGGACGCGGATGGTGGGCCGATTGGGCGTTGCGACCCAATCGGCGGGATTCAACAGTGCTGGCCAGACTGCGAGGCATGTTCAGATGGAACTGGTTGCTCGCGTGCACCGTCCTACGCGCTGTGCACGGGCGATGTGCTCGGCTGTTTTGGAGAGGCGAGCTACTGTGTCGAGCCGAAACAGTACTGTTTTCGTGGAACTTGCATGGCTGCTGAGTTCTGTGCCGACCTTCATCGCTCAGAACTCGAGGATCGCTGCACGTACAACGCTGGAGAAATCTACCTCACCGGACCGCCGGTGGAGGCTTGCCCCGCTCCACTGGATTCGTTGTCCACGTTCTGCGGGGAGGACTGCGCTCCCTGCAGCACCGAACCCATTGTCCTAGGGGGGTCTTTTGGTCGTTGCGTTGGGCTGAACGACGAGCGTGGGCTTGGTTTGTGTGGGCTCTCCACACCATGCGACGCGTCTTCCGGGCCGACGTTGGATCTCTACAACGACTTCATCGTTGACCCCATTTGCCTCGTCGAGCTCGGTGAGTCTGGATTGCAACCGCTTGGCTACGTGGTGGCCGAATCGGCGTGCGTTGCCTACGTGGAACGGTATCCGGGTGACTTCGCATGTGTCGACCCTCGCGAAGGGTGGCGGGTGCGATGATGCGACCGAGTTCGATGATCAGTACAGTTTGCTTGGTCGCTGCGTGTTCGTCCGAACCCACGTTGGGAGATCGTGTGTTCGAAGCGTATGACGCGTACGCAAGGTATGACTGCGGATGCGGAGTGGATCCTGACGCGGATGCTCCGTACAACTCTTTCGAGACGTGCATGCAGACGTTTCACGCGTATCTAGGCCTCGACGTTCTGAGCAGGTGTTTTGATGAGGTTGAACGTCGGTTGCCGGATGACGTCCAAGCGCTCCGATGTCGATACGAGGTCGCCGTGGACTACGTTCGTTGTCGAGACGCGCTGAACTGCATGGGCAGCGCGTCTGATCACGATACGTGTCAAGCCGCTGCGGACTTGGCGCTCGCGGAGCGTGGATGTGAGCGTCGTGATCTTTCCGTTGAAGCGATCGATGACGGAATCACTGCGTGCCGAGCTGAGGTAGGCGCCGAAACATGGCCGCACATTGGCGTGCGACCGTAGCCGACAGCCCGACGATCAAGAGGTGTCCGCATCACAGCTCCACCACCAACCCCGCTCGCACCTGCGCACGATCAAAGTGAACGTTCGCGCTGCCTGGTCGCATCGTCACAATGATGCTTCCATCATCGGGAACGCCTCCAAGATCAAAGCGTTGCCAGCCGACTTCGACAAACCCACCAAACCGGTCGAAGAACAGGTTGAGACCCAACGAAGCCTGAAGCGCCCGGCCCGACCAAATCGCGGAGTCGACGTCGTAGAGCGCAACACCACCACCGATTCCAAGATACGGCTCGAGCGCGCGCGTACTCGTCAGCGGCACGCGATGTCGAACGGCGATGAAAAGCGACACAGTGGTCGCACGATGACGATCGCGCGCACCCTTCGGCTTCACAGGGCTCACTTCGGCTTGAAGCAACACCCGCGCGTACGGAACGGTGATCCCGCCACGTGCTCCACCACCGATCGACATGGGTAGGTCGGCGCTGGCCTTGGTCCCACCTTGCTCGGCGACCAAGCGTCCACCAAAACCGCCGAGTGCGTATGCTGCGAAGTGCACGTCCACGTTCTGGACCGGAGGTGCTTGCGCGTGAGCCGGCAACGCCGCGACGACGGCGAAGACAACGACGAGATTCCGAAGCACGAACTCAGCAGCAAGCAGCCATGAGCGCTTCCCACATCGCGTACGCACTGTCGTAGCGGTCGCCGGGTTCTTTGTTCAGCGCTTTGAGAATCACCGCGTCGAGCTGCGGGTCCACGTGTTCCACGATCTGTCCCATGGGCATGGGCATCGACTCGAGAATCTCACTTCCCAACTGAGCCAGCGTCTTCGCTTGAAACGGCGCTTCCCCGGTGAGCAGTTGGTAGAACATCGCACCGGCAGCGTAGAGGTCCACGCGATGGTCGATCTCTTCGGGGCGCAAAATCTGCTCAGGCGCAACGTGGGTGAGCGACTGAACTAGCTTGCGCTGCTCGGCTGCGCTGGTCGCGCCACTTCGTGACTCGAGGTCCTTGCTCAATCCGAACTGGGTGAGCTTCAAACACTCTTCGCCGTTCCACGTTTCGGAGAACACGATGTTCTCACCCGACACATCACGATGAATGATCTTGCGCTGGTGAATGTAGCCAAGTGCACTTAGGAGCTGCTGCGCGATGTGCACAAACTCGTCGAGCTTCATGGGCCCACGCAGATGCGAACGCGCGGCGAGTGACTGACCGTCGAGATCCTCGCGCACGAGGTAGGGCAGGTCGTCGTGCAAACCCATGTCGTGAACCGACACGACGTTGGGATGCTTCATCATGCTGAGAAGACGCGCGGCACGTCGAAAGCGACGACGCGCACGACTGTCTTCCTGGATCAGCATCTCGATCGTGACAGCACGACCGAGCATCATGTGCGTTGCGGAGTAGACGATGGTCGCCGAACTCGCGCCCACCATCTGACTGATGCGGTAGCGCGTTTCGATCATCGTGCCCGGCTCAAGAGCGCCGAGTTCCGCTGCAGATGTCCCAAACACTGCTCACACAGTTTCACATGGAGACGCGGGTTTCGTCGAGAGTGCGAATACGTTTTAGATCGAGAGCCGTAGGGGATTTTCCCATGACTCACCGGCCGTGAACCGTCCTCGCGCATCTTTGGTCACGCGCGCCATGGCGATCGTCGGATCGTGTGTGAAGAAGAGTCGGCCGTTGCGCTGCTCGAGATCGGTCAGCAGCACATCCTTTTCGTCGATCAGTGCTTCGGGATACCGGTCGTAGCCCATCGTGATCGGTAGATGAACCCATGGCGCTCCTGGAATCAGATCGCCAGCGAAGACAATAGGCCCATCACTCGATGGCACCTCGACGAGCATCAAGCCCGGCGTATGTCCCTGTGAGTAATGAAGTCGGTACTCGGCGCCGAGCGTTTCAGAGGTCGTTCCCGAAACAACTTCGAGACGTCCTGTGCCTTCGAGTAAGCCCGGCAACTCTTCGATGAACGACGCACGATCGCGGTAGTGCGGGTGCCGCGCACGTTCCCATGCGTCGTGACTCACCACGTAGTCGGTGTCCTGAAATGCCAACTCGTGATCGCGGCCTTCTGCCCAGGGCTGGAGCAACCCGCCGGCATGGTCGAAATGCAGGTGAGACAGAACGATGACGTCAATGTCTTCAGGGCGCTTACCAACCGCGGCAAGGCTCTCGAGCAACACGTGCGAGTCCTCGCGAACACCAAAACGCTCCCGCAGTTTGGGCGGGAAGAACACGCCGATCCCAGCTTCAAAAAGCAGGGTCCGGTTCGGCTCTTCGACGAGCATCGCTCGGCACGCCAAGGGGATTCGGTTTTGCTCGTCGGGCTCGATCCAGCGCTGCCACAGCGGCTTGGGTGCGTTGCCAAACATGGCTCCACCGTCGAGCCGCTGCGAATTCCCCAAGATCGCGGTCAGATGCCTCATGCGCGGATGGTATCCTGCGAATGGTGAAGAGCAGCCCCGAGCTCATGGTGATTCGCGAGGTGCTCGAGGGGACCCTTGCTCCAGAGGTTGCAGCGGCGACGCTTTTTACCGCGCTAGAAGCGGTGAATCCGGATCCGGTGACACGCCCACAATGGGCCGCATTCGTGCGCGATTATCTCCGCGAAGCAGTCAAAGGACGCTGCGGAGACGAGATGGCGCGAGACATCGCCGCCCGCATTTTGGTGATTCTTGGCGGGCACGATGAGGAACCTCCGCAGCCGGGAAAGAAGCGTCGGTCCCAGGCACCAACCAGCAAGTTCCCGACCACCGATGGTCCGATTCGGATGCTCATCGTGGCTGCATCTCCAAAACTCGCCCGGCTTCTCAAAGGTGCGCTGGGGTCCCGAATCGCACCCATGATTTTGAACGATCCGCGCCGTATGGCGGTGTTTGTCGACGATTTCGACCCGATGCTGATCTTGATCGACCTCACCGACCCACCGCGGCACGTCGAATCGTTACCCAAGCTCTCGAAATCGTTGCCAGACTCGGTCATCACCGCGATATGGGATGAAGGCTCGACCGCTGGAAAGTCGCTCACCGAGGCCTACGAGCGAGAAGGACGGCGCTGGATGTGGGTCGACCGTCGTGAGGGGGCCGATCCGCTGATCGACCTGATCCGGGCGACTCAGACGCCTGGAGCCTGAATTCCTCGATCAAAACGGGTTGCATTCCGGTTTTGATCCGTCATGCTCGCCAGCCCCTTAGGGGAGAAACACACGAACATGGCCAGCAAAGCGAAAGTCGCGCGGAACAAGCGCAAGAGGAAGATCGCAGGGAAGTACGCCGAGAAGCGTGCGGAACTGAAGAAGATCATCGCCGATCCCGAGGCGAGCGACGAGGACAAGCACGAAGCTCAGGTTGCGATGCAGAAGATGCCGCGCGACGCGAGCAAGACGCGAATCCGCAACCGCTGTGCTGTGACCGGTCGTCCCCGCGGCTACTACCGCAAGTTCGGGCTCTCGCGTATCGCGCTTCGTGAGCTTGGTCTTCGCGGTGAGGTCCCCGGCCTGACCAAGTCGAGCTGGTAACGTCATGGCGAGCAAGGTCCGCGACAAGATCCGCCTCGTGTCCACTGCGGGCACTGGCTACACGTATTACACCACCAAGAACAAGCGTACTCAGCCGGGCAAGCTGAAGCTCAAGAAGTACGATCCGCGCGCTCGCAAGCACGTGGAGTTCGAAGAAAAGAAGATGCCCAGCCCCAAGAAGTAGGGCGGGGAGTTGAGTCATGTCGAAGGTATGTGAAGTTACGGGCAAGGGCGTGTTGGTTGGCCACAAGGTCAGTCACTCGAATCGCAAGACGAAGAAGCGCTCGCTGCCCAATCTGCAAACGCATCGCTTTTGGGTTCCCTCGCAGAACCGCTGGGTGAAGCTCCGTCTCTCGACCGCGGGCATCAAAGAGGTCGACAAGAAGGGCATTGAAACCGTCCTTCGTGAGATCAAGGCGCGGAAGCGCGCTTCGGCTCAGCGCAAGAAGAAGTAAGTTCCTGCGCTTCCGGACGGCACCTGATGTCCGAGACCATCTTTAGCAAGATCCTTCGCGGCGAGATTCCGTGTCACAAGGTGTACGAGGATGACCTCGTGTTTGCCTTCTTGGACATCGGACCGCTTAGCCGAGGGCACACGCTCGTCATTCCCAAGGAGCCTGCGGCCACGCTCGACGCGTTAAGCGACGAGAGTGCTGCGGCGATTGGACGCGTGCTGCCGCGCTTGTGTCGCGCGATCAAGAAGGTCACCGGCGTCGAGCAGTTCAACGTGCTGCAGAACAACGGACCCTTGGCGCACCAAGCCGTGTTCCACGTCCACTTTCACATCATCCCCAAGCCTGAAGCGGCGCAGGGACTGGGCGTGAAGTGGCCAGCTGGAAAGCTCGATGGCGAAGAGGGCAAGACCCTCGCCGCCGCCATCGCGTCCGAACTCTAGACCTCAAAGCGGTCCGAGTCGGTCTGCGCCGAGGTTCGCGATGTGCTCGGTCAACGTGATGATTCGGGCATCCAGCGCGTCACCAAAGCGGTCCCACGCAACGGTGGCCGCGATGACCACGATCACCAGGATGATGATGTACTCGACGGTGGCGATGCCGGCTTCGTTGCGAGAGAGCTTTTCCATGATGCTGCTCTTCTCGGACCGGTTCAGAGAGGGTTGCGTACTTTTGTTATCCCCCTAGGGTTCCAAGCGAAAATGACCACTTTGGACGAGGTCTATGAGGTCTTCGAGATGCTCGATGACTGGACCGAGCGGTATCGCTACCTGATCGAACTCGGCGAAGAGCTTCCCCCGATGCCCGAAGAGCTCAAGACCACCGAGCACAAGGTCAAAGGCTGCATGAGTCAGGTGTGGTTGGTTCCCGAACGACGCGGGGACACCCTTCATTTTCTCGCCGACAGCGACGCCCACATTGTCCGTGGCTTGGTCACGCTGGTGCTCCTTGTCTTCAACGATAAGACACCCAACGAAATCGCCGACGTGGATGTGCAGTCTGTGTTGGACCGATTGGGCCTGGACAAACACTTGAGCCCGGGTCGCAGCAACGGTCTGCATTCGATGATCAAACGGATCCGCGCGCTCGCCGGATAAAATTGTCACGCGAAGGGCCTCTGCGGCCCAGTCCTTATGAACGCGGCGAGTGCCGCAGAAAGGACCAAGCGATGATCGAGTTTCTGACAGCGGGTGCATTCGCCGTCGCCGCAGCTGCGGCATATTTCTGTACGGGTGGGTGCTGCTGAGAGCATGACGGTCGACCGCACCGCATTGGATGCTTCGATGCGTCGTCTCGCCGATGGTGATCGAGACGCGTTGGGAGACGTCTATGCGGTGCTGTGGCCACCCGTCCGGGCGTTGTGTGAACGCCTGGTCGGACGTGGTGCCGCCGACGACGTAGCGCAACGTGCACTGCTGAAGCTCTTCGAACAGGCGTTTCGGTATGACGCGGAACGAGATGCGCTTCGTTGGGCCTATGCGCTTGCTACGTGGGAGTGCCGAACCGAACGCAAGCGACGGGTTCGCGCGAAACTCACAGCGATCGACCGCGCGCCCGATGTTGCGTCGGAAGACACTCCCGAAGATGCGTTGATCGCGCGCGAGGCTATCGAACAACTACGGGCGTTGGTGGGAACGTTGTCGGCGCGTGATCGCGAAGTGTTGGAACGCGTTGCCGCCGGTGAACCGCTCAATGCGTTGTTTCGAAAACGAAAGCAACGCGCGCTCGAACGACTTCGCTCACTCTGGTTGATGAAAGAGGCGTCTGATGAGCGCTGATGTACCGCTTGCTCTTCGTCGTGCGTACGAGCGAGGTCGCCTACGCCACGCGTTTGAAGACACGGCACCTCTGTTGGTGTTGGTCGTGGTAGCGGCTGCGCTCTTCACCACGTGGCAGACCGTCATCGTCGGTGCTGCGTTGCTGGTGTTTGCACTTGTTGCGGTGTGGCGTGGAGGTCGAGCAGGACGAGTTGTGGGCTTTGCCTCGCAGGTCGCGTGGCTTCCACCGGTGTTGATGCTCTTTGGTGAACCCTTCGGTGGTGCTTGTGGTCTCGCCGAGCTGACCCCGCTTTTCGTGGCAGTGGGCGTGGTCGCGGGAGTTTTGTTGGGTGGTTTCCTCGTCGCGCGAGCTGCTGTGCGGACCGAAGCGGGCTTGGTCGGCTGGGGCGTCGCGTCGCTGATCATCGTTGGGTCCGGGAGTTTGGGCTGTATTTGTATTCCGGCAGGTAGCTTGGCCACGCTTGCCACCGGTTTGGTGGCGAGTTCGCTGCTGTCGTTGCCCGTGGTCAGCCGCGCCTAGACGCACGCGTTGCACGCCGTTTTGTCCTCCGCGCATTCCTTGCGCGGCCGAGCACAAACTACCGAATGCCTGATAGGCACGGGCATTGCTCCTACGACGAGCATGCTCGTACGCGATGTCATGAGTTCGAACCCGATCGTGATCGACGCCGACGCGTCGCTCGGTGAGGCCTTCGATGTGCTCCAGTCCAATTCCATTCGACACCTGCCGGTTGTGAAGGGTGGGGCGCTTGTCGGCATGGTGAGCGATCGCGACCTGCGTTCGATCATGCCTCGCATCGTCGACGCCGAAACACTGACCACGCTCCAAGCGCGTTACGACGCCCCGGTTTCGTCGGTGATGGCGACCGATGTCGAGACGCTCCACGCAGAACAAGAACTCAACGAGTCCATCGACGTGATGGTCGAGTTCAAAGTGGGTGCGTTGCCAGTCATCGACCCATCGACAAAGCAGGTCGACGGCATTCTCAGCTACATCGACGTACTGCGCGCCCTTCGAGCGTTGTGAGCCGATGCTCGGCGTCATTGTTGCGGGGGGCTTAGCGGGACTCGCTTCCGCGCCGCACTGCGCAGGAATGTGCGGTCCGATTGTGGCCGCTGCGTGCGCCGACGCGAAAAGCGGATCTCGTTACGCCATCGGGCGATTCGCCTCGTACACCTTCACGGGCGCGGTTGCCGGAGGGTTTGGGCACGCTCTGGTTGCACAACTCGATGCACCCGTGGCGCGTGGCGTGTTGAGCATCGCATTGGGTGCGGGTTTGGCGCTGAGTGCATGGCGACTGTGGCGAACGCAGAACACCAAGCTCGTCACACTCGGACGTCGATCCAAGTCGCTGCGTCGACCCGTGGTGCTGGGTGTTTTGACGGGCTTCCTACCGTGTGGAGCTTTGGTCGGCGGACTCACGCTTGCAGCCGCATCCGGTTCGATGTTCGTGGGCGCGCTTACGATGCTTGCGTTTGCGCTAGGCAGTTCACTCGGGCTGGTGGGTGCAGGTGTACTCGCCTCGACACTGCGTCGGGAGGGTGCGCGCAAAGTTGTCGCGGTCGTGCTCGCACTTGGCGCGATCGTGTGCGTCTTGCGTGGGGTCGACTCGTTCCGCGGTGATCCTCTGGCCTGTCACGTCGAGGTTGCGTCGCGGTGAACTGCAAACACTGCGGCTTGGAGATGCTCTCGGTCGACCGACCTTGGGAGCAGGAAGGATTCTGCTGCGCAGGCTGTCGTGCGGTGTTCAATCTCATCGAGCAAGGCGGACTGCAGCGCTTCTACGCATTGGGCGGCGGCCGTGGTGTTCCAGTCGGGAGTGTGGATGCACCCCCAAGTCGACCATGGCTCGATGCGGTTGCCGGCAGCGGGACGTCGCTCGACATCGACATTCAAGGTGTGCATTGCGCGGGTTGTGTCTGGCTTCTCGATGAGCTTTTTGCTCGGCACGGAAAGGGTCGATTCGATCTCAACCCCACACTCGGTCGCGCCTCCCTTCGCGTGGATGACGACTACGACGTGCACGCGTTTGTCGACGACGTGGAGTCGTTTGGCTACCGCGTCGCACCCGCCGGTGCCGCGCCTGAACCGGACGGAATGCTCTTGCGCGTGGGGCTCTGTCTCACTCTCGCGATGAACGGAAGCATCTTCGCAGTGGCGACGTACTTGGGTCTTCGCGAAGGCCCTGTCTTCCACCTGCTACATCAACTCAGCTACGGTGCTGCCGTCCTCGCGGTATGGGTCGGCGGCAGCGTGTTCATTCGTGCGGCGTACCATGGTCTACGGCGCGGTCTGATTCACCTGGACCTGCCGATTGCGCTGGGGGTGGTTCTCTCGTTCGCCGGCGCGAGTGCAGCGTTCTTCCGGACTGGCGAGGCACAGTACGCAGACACGGTCACGGTGTTCATTGCGCTCATGCTCTTGGGGCGTTGGCTTCGCGAACGGATGGTGCAACGCAACCGGAAGTTCCTTCTGGAAGATCGCGGCTTGGAGCAGTTGACGGCGACGGTGCTCCGCGAGGGACCGGCCCTTGTGGCCTGCACCGAACTCGCGGTCGGTGATGTGCTCATGCTGCGGCCTGGTGATCTGTTTCCGGTTCGCGTGGAGTTGTTAACTCCGGGTGCGATCTCACTTGATTGGATCGACGGTGAATCGGAACCGCATCCGCACCAACCCGGCGACGAAATCCCCGCTGGTGCGTTCAACGTGAGCCGAAAGGCCTTGCAAGCACGAGTGATCGAGCCTTTTGAGGAGTCGAACGTCGTCAAGCTGCTTCGCCAGTCGACCTCGTTTGATGCTGCCGCCGATGCATGGTGGACGCGCGTCGCCGCTGTGTGGGTGCTTGTTGTGTTGGTGCTCGGGGCGGCTTCGTTTGCGCTGTGGTGGAGTCACGGATGGGAGCAAGCACTCTCGGTAACCACTGCGGTTCTTGTTGTCACTTGTCCTTGCGCGTTCGGAATCGCGGTTCCGCTCGCCTACGAACTCGCTCACGCTCAGCTTCGTCGCCGCGGCGTGTTTGTGCGTAGCGCTTCCCTTCTCGATCGCCTTCGGGAAGTTCGCCAGATCGTGTTCGACAAAACGGGCACGCTCACGACAGGTCGACTGCGTCTGGTCGACGTCGCTGTGCTGCGTACACTCGCGCCCGGCGAACGTCAGATCCTCGCCGGTTTGGCGCTCGCCAGTCATCATCCCAAGAGCAGGGCGGTCGCCGAAGCGCTTGAAGGGATCGCGCCACGTGCGCTTGATGTTGAGTCGCATCCCGGCGCCGGTGTCGAAGCGACCTGCGATGGTGTGGTCTACCGTTTGGGTTCTGCCCGATGGGTCGGTGCAACGTCCGGCGACTTGGTGTTCCAAGGACGTGAGGGTTACCTGGCCCTCGACACCGAAGAAGACCTGCGTCCTGCCGCGCGTACTGAGCTCGATGCCCTGAAAACGCGGGGAATGAAGACCTGGATCCTCAGTGGCGATCTCCAGCCTCGAGTCGACCGGATCGCGCATGAGCTTGGGGTTGCCGTGGAACGTGCACTTGGTGAACGAAGCCCCGAAGCCAAAGCCGAGTTCGTCGAGTCTCATGAACCCGGCCTCACGCTGATGATCGGCGACGGACTCAACGATCGTTTAGCGGCCGACGTCGCGCTTTGCTCCGCCACTCCTGCCGTGGACCGACCGTTCATGGCGAGTCGTTGCGACTTCTACTTCACCACTCCTGGACTGAGCGCGATTACCGATACGCTCGATGTCGCGCACTCTCTGCGTCGACGTGTTGGAAACGTGTTGCGCTTCTCCGTTCTCTACAACGTCGTCGCCGCGATCCTCGCGTTGATGGGGTGGATGCAGCCCTGGATCGCCGCAGTGCTCATGCCGCTTAGTTCCATCTCGGTGTTGTTCTACGTCAGCGCGTCGGCCCGAAAGGCTCAAACGCAACGTTCGAACTGGAGGCCTGCATGGAAGTTCTGATTCTCCTGATCTTTCTCAGCGTTGTGTTGGTGGGTGGAGCTGTGGGCTTGTTTGCGTTCACGATCCGCGAGCAGACGTTTGACCATGCGGATCGACTCGCGCTGCTCCCGCTTCGCGACGCAGAGATTTCGCGACATCCGAACGCAGACGCAACACCTGCACGCAGCAGCACCGCAATCACCCCAAAAGGGGGTGGCACGGATGGTGAAAACGAGTTGCCACAATGACGACGAAATCCCTGCAAACGCAGTCGATTGAGTACGACGACCAAATCGTTCGCTGGTTCCTTTGGGCATCCGTTGCGTTCTCGGTTGTGGGTCTTCTCGTCGGCCTCACGGTCGCTCTTCAGCTTGCGTTTTGGCCCGCCAATCTGGAGCCCTACTTAACCTTCGGGCGCCTTCGTCCTTTGCACACCAACGCGGTCATCTTCGCGTTCGTCGGCAACATGATCTTCGCGGGTGTCTACTACAGCACCCAGCGTTTGTGTCGAGCGCGAATGGCGAGCGACAAGCTCAGCAAGTTTCACTTTTGGGGTTGGCAGCTGATCATCGTTTCCGCGGCGATCACCCTTCCGCTCGGCATCACCCAAGGTAAAGAGTATGCGGAGCTTGCCTGGCCTATCGACGTAGCGGTTGCCGTTGTCTGGCTGGCCTTCGGCGTCAACTTCTTCTGGACGCTCAAGAACCGACGCGAGAAGCATCTCTACGTTGCGCTCTGGTTCTACATCGCCACGATTGTGACCATCACGGTGCTCTACGTGGTGAACAACCTGGCCATCCCGGTGAACGCCACGCTCAGCTACGGCGTCTTCGGTGGTGTTCAGGATGCGCTGGTGCAGTGGTGGTACGGCCACAACGCGGTTGCGTTTTTCCTCACCACACCGGTGCTGGGCATCATGTACTACTTCCTGCCCAAAGCCGCGGATCGCCCTGTTTTTTCGTATCGCTTGTCGATCATCCACTTCTGGTCGTTGGTGTTCATCTACATCTGGGCCGGACCGCACCACCTTCTCTACACCGCGCTTCCGGACTGGGCGCAGACGCTCGGGATGGTGTTCTCACTCATGCTTTGGGCGCCCAGTTGGGGCGGCATGCTCAACGGTTTGCTGACGCTCCGCGGTGCGTGGGACAAGCTTCGTCGCGACCCTGTCTTGAAGTTCTTTGCCGTGGGTGTGACCGCGTACGGCATGTCGACTTTCGAAGGTCCCTTGCTCTCCATCAAGAGCGTCTCCGGACTTGCGCACTACACCGACTGGATCATCGGTCACGTCCACATGGGTGGACTGGGTTGGAACGGCTTCATGGCTGCCGGCATGTTCTATTGGTTGGTGCCCAAGCTCTACGGTCGTGAGCTGCACAGCCTCAAAGCCGCCAACTGGCACTTCTGGATCGGCACGATTGGCTTGGTCGTCTACGTGGTCTCGATGTGGACCGCCGGTGTGACTCAAGGTCTGATGTGGCGCGCCGAGAACGAAGGTGGCGGGTTGATGTACCCGAGCTTCGTCGAGACCCTAATCGCGATCAAACCGCTCTACTGGGCGCGCTTGGTCGGCGGACTCGCCTACTTCGTCGGCTTCTTGATGATGGTGTGGAACCTGGTCAAGACCGCGCGCGCCGGCAAGGCGATCAATACCGTGGTCGAGGTCGAAGAGCCTGAAGAAGAAGGCGAAAAGGTCCCTTGGAAGGAAATCGTCTTTGCACCGCCCGTCATCGTCTCCGCGATCGTCATGGGGATGCTCGGCACGGTTGCGGTGTTGAACACAGCCGCGAGCATCATGATGGTGCTGCTGGCGTTCGTGCTCGGGTTCGGAGCGGTCTTGGTGTTCACGCTCTCCAAGAAGTCCGGCAAGCCCGCTTGGCACCACTTGCTCGAAGGTCGCGCGCTTCTCTTCACCGTTCTCACTGTGGTCGCGATTCTCATCGGTGGTGTCGCCGAGATCGTTCCTTCGGTCGTTGCTGTTCCCGAACAGCTCGCGACGACGCGGAACGTCCCGTACTCCGCGTTGGAGCTTGAGGGACGCGATGTGTTCGTCGCCGAGGGTTGTTACACCTGCCACAGTCAGATGATCCGTCCGTTTACCTGGGAGGCAGCACGCTACGGCGCGGTGTCCAGGGACGACGACTCGATCTTCGACCATCCCTTCCAGTGGGGGTCACGACGCATCGGTCCTGACCTCGCGCGCGTCGGCGGCAAGTACTCGCATACGTGGCACTACCGCCACATGCTCAACCCGCGCGAGATCAGTCCCGGCTCAAACATGCCGAACTACACGCACCTTGCGATGACGCGTGTCGACTACGACGAAAGCTCCGCGAAGCTGCGCGCGATGCGGATCGTGGGTGTCCCCTACGAGTCCGAACAAATCGCAGGCGCGGGTGACGACGCACGTCAGCAAGCCGCCGAAATTATGAGTGAATTGGTTGCCGACGGCGGTGTTCGACCGTGTGAAGACAGCGGTGCGGAGTGCGACCTCTACGCCGACAGTCAGCTCATCGCGCTGATCGGCTACCTGCAGCGACTCGGCAACGCGCCGCGTTCTGGAGGCGATAGCGAAGCAGTCGAAGTGTCGTTGAACGCGGAAGGAGGCCAACAGTGACTGGCTACATGGCGCGGGAGTTCTTTCAAACCAGCCCGCTACTCGTTCTTCCTATCGTGGCGTTGCTCTTGTTCGTGACGCTGTTCCTGGTGCTCTTCGTACGCACGATGCGATTGCGCGGAGTGGAACGCGCTGCGCAACTTCCTCTGGAGGACGACCATGGCTAAAGCCGCCGGACGCAAAGATGCGATTCAAGGTGAGATCCTCCATGTCTACGATGGGATCGAAGAAGCCGACAACGAGTTGCCGACATGGTGGTTGCTCACGTTCTACGGCGCGATCGTGTTCTCCGTCGGCTACTGGTTCGCGTACCATGAACTCGAAGCTGTGCCGCTACCGGCACAGGAGTATGCCGCAGCGTTGGCAGCCCAAGCAGGCGACGAGGTTTCGCCTGAGCTCTTGATCGCGATGGCCGACGATCCCGATGCGGTCGCGGGTGGACAGGAACTCTTTGGGACGCACTGCGAGGTGTGTCACCGCGCGCGTGGTGAAGGAAACATCGGTCCGAACTTGACCGATCCAAACTGGATTCACGGCGGGTCGCCAACCGATATTCACGCGAGTATCGCCGAGGGCCGGCTCGAAAACGGCATGCCTGCGTGGGGTCCGACGCTCGGTCCGCAGTCGGTACAGCGGCTGACCGCGTTTGTCTTGTCGATTCGCAACAGCAACGTGCCCGGCAAGGATCCGGAGGGTGAGGTCTGGACGGATGGTGCTTCCGAAGCCGAAGCCGAATCCGAATCCGGCGCCGAGCCCGAACCTGACGCACAAGCCGAAGCCGTCGACGTCGAGACGTAATGAAGAAGTCGCTCCCGGTCGTTCAAGCCAGCAGTCTGAACGTCGACGGTAGCCGTAACTACGTGCACCCGGCCGACGTGTCGGGTCGCTTTACGCTTCGACGCTACGTCGTGTTCGCCGTTCTGATCGTGGTCTACCTGGCGTTGCCCTTCGTCCACGTCGGAGGGCGTCCCGCCGTCTTTCTCGATGTCGTCCATCGACGTTTCTATCTCTTTGGCGCCGCGTTCAACGCGCAGGACTTCTGGTTGGTGTTCTTCTTACTCACCGGAATCGCGTTGGTGCTCTTTGTGATGACCACACTCTGGGGACGCATCTGGTGTGGCTACGCCTGCCCACAAACCGTGTTTCTCGAAGGGGTCTACCGACGCGTGGAGCGATGGATCGAAGGTCCGCGCAACCAGCGCATGAAGCGCAACGCGGGTCCGATGACGGGCGACAAACTGTGGCGAAAAGGCCTAAAGCACCTGCTCTACGTCCTGATCAGCCTGTTCTTTTCGCACTTCTTTCTCAGCTATTTCGTCTCTCTGCCGAGCCTTGCGCAGATGGTGGGTCGCTCGCCTGCTGAACACCCCGCTGCGTTTGGTTGGATGCTGGCGATGACCACCGTTCTCTACTTCAACTTCAGTTGGTTTCGCGAGCAGATGTGCCTGATCGTCTGCCCCTACGGACGACTCCAGTCGACGCTGACCGACCGTGACACGTTGGTGATCGGCTACGACGAAGAACGTGGTGAGCCACGCGGAAAGAAGTCCAAACGCGCGACCGAGTCACGTGGAGATTGTGTCGACTGCCTGCGATGCGTTCACGTGTGCCCCACCGGGATCGATATTCGCAATGGTCTCCAAATGGAGTGCATCGGTTGCGCGGCTTGTGTGGATGCGTGCGACCAGGTCATGGAGAAGCTCGGTCGTGCTCCGGGATTGGTTCGCTATGACTCGCTCAATGGCTTTGATCAGAAGCCCAAACGAACGGCCCGTGGTCGACTTGCGCTCTATGCTGCGGTCACACTGATCTGGTTGGGCGTGGCGTTTGGTGCTCTTCGAAGTCACGAATCCTACGAAGCCAACATCTTGCGTCCGCCGGGCGGAGTGCCCTTCGTCGTTGCCGACGGGTTCGTGCGCAACACTGTGCAGATCCATGTGGTGAACAAGACTGACGCCGAGCAGGTGTTCGCGCTCCGCGGCTTGGGTGAACTGGAGTACGTGTTGCCGATGGCCGAAGTTGAACTCGACGCGGGTGAAGGTCGTCACGTGCCAGTGATTGTGCGTGTTCCCGAAGCCGATATGCGGAGTGGGCTGGTTACCCAGATCGAACTCGCACCGGCGGATGGAGACTCGCGGGTGCTCGAAGCACCGTTTCTCGGACCTGGAGGGGGATCATGACGATCGTATGTGGAATCGATACAACGGACGCGAGCCGTCACGCTATGCATCTCGCCGCTGCGGTTGCGAAGCGACTTGGCGGACAGCTCCATCTTGTTCACGCGGTGGAAGCCCCGGACTTTGACGACTCGCACGTTGAGCCATCGATGAAACCCGCGGTCGACGCGTTGCATAAACGATTGGCGGAACGCAGTTCGGACGAACGATTGAAACTCGATGCGTTGGCACTGGAAGCCGCAGCCGCGGTCGAAACCAAGGTGACGACTGAAGTCGGTCGTGCATGGGAGGTCCTGCTGCGCGTGGCAAAATCCGACAACGCGACGCACATTGTGGTCGGCCCGCACGCGTCGCAAACGGTGCTGGAAAAGATCGGTGAGCGTTTGTTGGGTTCCACGGCGCGACGTGTCGTGCGTCATGCCGAGTGTAAGGTTTGGATTGCGTGCGGAGACGTCGACGCCGCGCGTGCTGCACTCGCGGACAACTCGTTTTGCGCCGTCGTGGGCGTCGACTTTCTTGCCGGTGGTCGTGCTGCTGTCGCAGAAGCCGAAGCGCTCAATGCACAGATCGTCGCGGTTCACTCCCTGCGCGATCCGTTTACAACGGGAGACTCGCCGGTGGACTGGTCCTCCTTGCGCAAGCAGTGGCGCGAACGTGTCGCGATGGATCTCGCGGAAGCCGTGCCCAGCGCACGATCATGCCATGTCGAGATGGGTGATCCGGTTCGAGCGCTCAACCGCGTCGCCGAAAGCGAGAGCGCACACGCCCTCATTCTCGGTGCCCACGCAGGCGGTTCGGTGACGCGGATTCTGGTGGGGGATACGGCCGAACGGGCATTGCGGCTTTCGTGGGTGCCGGTCTTGGTGGTACCGCCGGTGTCATGAGCATGTTCGAAGAGCTTCGTCGTGACGTGGGGTTCACCGCGGACGACGAAGCGATGCTGGTCCGACTTGCACCCTTGGTCGAACCGGCCGTTGAGGCGATCGTCGACCACTTCTACGACGTGATCAGTCGAAACGACGCGATGCGTGCTGTGTTCAAGGATGCCGCTCAGATCACGCGTCAGAAACGGCATCTCTCACGCTGGCTCAAGGCGACGTTCGCGGGCGACTACGGCCCGGATTACGTGGAGCGTCGTGCACGCGTGGGAAAAGTGCACGTGGAGGTGGGCCTAGAGCAGCGGTTCATGTTCGCGATGATGGCGGTGCTGCGTACAGACCTGATGGAAGTCGTTCAGCGTCGTGCGTTGGACCTGAACTGGAGCTTGAAAGAACGTCACGCGGCGTGCGATGCGCTCAACCGTATTCTCGATCTCGATCTTGCGATCATGCTGGAGACCTACAAGGACAACTACGCGCAGCAGATCAAACACAACGAACGACTGGCGACGTTGGGGCAGATGGCGGTCAGTATTCGCGAAGAGAACACTCAAGAGGCGATGCGCTCTGCGCGTGCCGAAGCACTTGCGGCGATCGGAACGCTCACAGCAGGTCTCGCGCACGAGATTCGAAATCCACTCAACGCTGCGAAGCTTCAGTTGGAGGTGCTTGCTCGTCGCGCGAAGAAACTCGAGCCCAAGGCCGCCGAGTCAATCCTTGGGCGGGTTCAGATCGTTCATACGGAGATCGATCGACTCAACCAGATGCTCAATGATTTTCTAGGCTTAGCCAGGCCGGAGGAAGTCGTCGCAAACGTCGTGAACGTGCGCGAACTGTTCGATGAGATCGTTCAACTCGAGGGGCCGCTCTGCGCACAATCCGGCGTCGAACTCGTTGTGGGGTGTCACGCCGACGTGGAGGTGACAGGCGATCGTCACCGGCTCAAGCAAGTGTTCGAGAACTTGGTCAACAACGCGCGCCAGGCACTCGAAGAGCAAGGGCGCGGAACCATCTGGCTTGAATGCGAAGATGCCGAAGAGTGGATTCGGCTCTGCGTACGCGACAACGGACCGGGATTCGGGATGGATGCGGAGCATCTCGCGCAGCCCTTTGTGACCACCAAAGCGGCCGGCACCGGACTCGGGCTGTCGATCGTGAAGAAGATCATCGAGCTGCATGCCGGTCGCGTTTCCATTCGCAACCATCCCGAGGGTGGCGCGTGCGTGGAAGTGTCGCTGCCCAAGCGCGCTCGGTGACTCTGCCCAAGCGCGCCCGGTAACTCGTCGCTAGTCTTTCGACCACTCTTTAATGCGGTATTGAATCTTCCGGCGACTAATGCCGAGGATCTCAGCCGCTTTCGCCGTCGACCCACCCACCGCATCCAGGGTTCGTTCGATCACGATGCGCTCGATTTCATGCAGCGCGACACCCGGGACGAGCAGGTTGAGGTCATCGGTGGTTCCCGGGGTCGCCCGAGTCGAGTTCGGCAGCAAATCCGCTTCGATCAACGAGCCCTCGGACATCACGACCGCACGCTCGATCGCGTTTTCCAACTCGCGAACGTTGCCAGGCCAGGGATACGCCAGAAGTCCGCGCAGCGCTGCGTCCGAGAATCCTTCGAGCTCAAGCTCGTTTTCCTTTGCGTACTTGCGGAGGAAGTGGTGCGCCAAGATCGGAATGTCGCTCTTGCGAGCGCGCAATGGCGGCAGCTCGACCTGCACCACATTGAGTCGGTAGTAGAGGTCTTCGCGAAACGCACCTTCTTCGACCAACTGTTTCAGGTCGCGGTTGGTCGCCGCCACGATGCGAACGTCTACGTGGATCGTTTCGTTACCGCCCACGCGTTCGAACTCGCGTTCCTGCAAGAACCGCAAGAGCTTGACCTGCGTGGGCATCGGGATCTCGCTCACCTCATCGAGAAAGAGTGTCCCGCCATCCGCTTGCTCAAAGCGTCCGGAGCGCCGCTCTTGCGCACCCGTGAACGACCCCTTCTCGTGACCAAAGAGCTCCGACTCCAACAAGGTCTCGGCGAGCGCAGCGCAGTTGAGTCGAACGAAGGGGCCCTTCTTGCGCTTCGAGTTGTGATGAATCGCGGATGCGATCAGTTCCTTGCCGGTACCGCTCTCGCCCCCGATCAAAACCGTGGCTCGACTCCGAGCGACCTGCGCGACCTGTTTGAGCACGCGTTGCATCGTCGGGTGATCGCCAAGGATTCCCCGGAAGTTTGCCCGTTCGGCAATCTGCTGCCGCAGGCGTGCTGCCTCTTCGGCAAGTTGAGCTTTTTCCCAAGCGCGACCGACCAATGCGGACACGGCCTCCATGTCGAGCGGCTTGGTCAGGTAGGTCTCGGCGCCTTCCTTAATCGCGGCAACAGCGGTTTCGATCGAGCCAAACGCGGTCATCACAATGAACGAAATGCTCGGCCAGCGCTCCTTTGCCTGACGCAACAGCCCGAGGCCATCGAGCTTCGGCATCTTTAAGTCGGTCAGAACAACATCGGGTTCGAAGGTCTCAATGCGCGCCAGAGCCTCGAGGCCGTTTGCGGCCGTCGCCGTGTCGTAGCCCTCGTCCTCAAGCAGCTCGGCCAGCGCATCGCGCGCGTTGGCTTCGTCGTCGACAATCAGTACGCGTCCGCCGGGCTGAACTTCCATGGGCGTGAATGATGGCGTGGGTTGGACCTGGCTCTCAATAGTCTCCAGCATGCTCATCCGATGAAGTCCGAAGTGACCACGTCATCCTTGAGGATGGCGGGGCTCAGGTGAGTTTGTTCTTCTTCGTCCATGTCGACCTGAATTCGCTCGACCAGCGTCAGGATGGACTGAACGACGTCAGCTCGTTGCTCCGACTCCATGATCGCTTTCAGAATCGTCTGCAGTTCGGCGGCTTGTTCTGCGTGCTCTTCGCGGAGCTTCTTCACTCGCACAGGACCAAAGCCGTCCACCTCACGCAGTTCGGGGATGAGCATTCGTTCCTCGGCTTCGACGTGAGCGATCAAGAGTGTTTGCAGTTGCGCGACGTCCGCTTTGAGATCGCGAATCGCGCGATGTGGATCGCGCAGTGCCTGAACTAGCGCATTCAACCTCAGACGTAGGACCTGGTGCTGCTCAAGAATGCGCGCGCGAATTTCGGAGGGGTTCAGCCGAGTCATGATTTCCCCCGAAATCAGTGCAGGACACGTTCCAAATTGATCCTTCGACCCCTTGACGAAATACGTGCAGTTTTTGCGCGAGCCGACCGACGACGCGCAATTTCTTCGTGGGAATCCAGGGTACGCTCCCGCCATGCACCCCCTCGCCAAGCTCAGTCGCGACATGTCCAAGAAGCTGAAACCCATGAAGTTCAGCAAGCCTGTGACGCACGTGTACAACCCGCTCGAGTACGCGCGGAAGACGCACGAGATGTACTTGGAGAAGTACGGCGGCGGCACGAAGGAAGCGATCTTTCTGGGCATGAATCCAGGTCCCTTTGGGATGGCTCAGAACGGTGTGCCGTTTGGCGAGATCGCGCATGTACGCGACTGGCTCGGCATCGAAGGCAAAGTTGGCAAGCCGCCCAAGGAACACCCGAAGCGACCCGTTGTTGGATTCGACTGTCCGAAGTCGGAAGTGAGTGGTCGTCGTTTGTGGGGATGGGCAAAGGAGCGGTTCAAGAAGCCCGAGAAGTTCTTCGAGCGCTTCTTCGTGGTTAACTACTGCCCGTTGGTGTTCATGGAAGGCGACAACGGTCGCAACGTGGTGCCGGAGAAGATCAAGAAGGCCGAGCGTCAGCCGATGCTGGACGTGTGTGATGAGCGACTGCGCAAACTCGTGGAGTTGCTGGAGCCGGAGTATGTGATTGGCGTGGGCAAGTGGTCACGCACGCGTGCGGAGAAGGCGTTCAAGGGCATCGAAGGGCTCACCTTCGGCAACATCCTGCATCCGAGTCCGGCGAACCCGAATGCGAACCGCGACTGGGGCCCGAAGGCGGAGAAGCAGCTGAAGGAACTGGGCATCAAGATTTAGATCAGCCCGAAGCTCGCCTTCCGCCTCACAGACTCTGCTTCGCGGGCCAGCTCTTGATTACTGATTCCTGCGTACTGCTGATCGATCCGGACTTCGTCGTCCGAGTCGCGTAGCTGCAGCACGATCGTGTCGTCGTCGTTGTCCCATCGAACCTTCGACACGGCGTCCCATAAGATCGACCACGGCTCTTCTTCATGCACAAGAAGTCCGTCGACCCTCAGCATCAGGTAGCGATCGTCCATCCAACGTCGACGCATGCTCCAGATCATCGTCAGCGGCCCCGACGCGACCAGCACCAGTCCACCAAAGAACATGAACCAGACAAACGTCATGTCCTCGTTCTCGCCACGGATGTGGTCTGGGCGAGGTCGTCGATGCTCACCGCGCTGAATCTCGCTTGCCGTGTACACCTGGCGAATACTCAACGGGTCGGCCATGTCGATCCGCGGGTAGGCGTACGCAATCGCCAATGCGCCCAACATGGTCAACGTGACCGCTGGAACCACAGCCCACGGAACGGACGAGAGCACGCTGACCGGTCGGTACCAACCGACGACCGGAACGTCGTCATCGAGCTTCATGATGTCGGGGCTGACCAAGCAGACGGGTTCAAGGGCCGGTTCTACGGTTCGGGAAGTTCGCGGCTCAAATCCACGATATCCGGGTTCTCTGGATCATAGCGTCGAGCCTCATCCAACGCCGCTCGAGCCGCTTCGATATCGCCATCGGCCAGCGCTGCTCGCGCACGATCCAAAGCATCTTTCGCAGCTTCTTCGCGTTCGTGGGGGCTCAGTTCGGGTGGACCCGCATCCGGCTCGGCGTCTTCTTCAGCATCGGCCACGGCTGCGTCGTCGAGAACGTCGGTCGTATTCGCATCTCGGACATCGGGCGCAGCATCCAGCATCGGTTGCACCACCGCTGCGTCGACACTCGGTACCTCGGCATCCAGCGCGTCGATCGCGCCGCTGTCGGAGTTGAGCACAACCACCCCGATTCCGATGATCGCGACAGCCAGCAAAACCATGGCAAAAGCCAACCCGCTTCGCGATTCCTTCGGTTCCACGCCAACGGGAACACGTCGACTGGGAGGCCGTGTGATGTCGGCGGGCTCAACCAAACCTGCCACTTCGTACGCTTCGCGAATCGCGTCTGAAAAGTCGCGTGCACTCGGCATGCGGTCATCGGGGTTCTTGGAGAGCCCCATCATGATCAAGCCTTCGACCGCTTTCGGAACGCGTGATGGATCGCGCGCAACTTCCCGAACGGGCAGCGGTTCGTCGTGGATGACCTTGTGCGCGACAGCGACCGCGTCTTGTCCGGGGAACGCACGTTCGCCCGATGCCGCCTCGTAGAGAACCGCCGCGAAGCTGAACAGATCCGAGTGGGGTCCGTACGAACCCTTCGACAGCGTTTCAGGTGCCGCGTAACACGGTGTCCCGAGGAACTGACCTTCACGTGTGAGCGACGCATTGGGCATCCGCGCCACACCAAAATCGGCCAGCTTGGTTTGCCCATCGGGCGTCATCAACAAGTTGTCGGGCTTGATGTCGCGATGAATGATCTGGTGATCGTGCGCGAGCGTCAGCGCGTCGCCGATCTCTTCGGCAAGCCGAACGACCTGCGCCGGTTCTAACGGACCCTTGGACTTGAGCTGTTGCTTGAGCGTCGAGCCGGCAACGTACTCAAACACCAAGTAGGGGCCGAGCTCTTCCTCTTCCCCAACGTCGTACACCTGCACGATGTTGGGGTGGTGCAAACGGGCAGCGGCGCGCGCTTCGTTGCGAAAGCGCTCCAGGAAGGTGTCCATCGCGCCGGGGTCCATCTTGAGGTCGCGAACCGTTTTGACGGCGACCGGGCGGTCGAGTTCGGGGTCTCTCCCCAAAAAGACGAAGCCCATCGCCCCCGAGCCCAAAAGCCGATCGATGCTGTATCGGCCGATTTGCTTGGGGATTCCCTCGTCCATGGACTGGCTCGTCAATACCGCAATTGACGTCGCGAACACAGGGAGAAAGAGTCGGGGCCATGCGCCGCACCAAGATCGTCTGCACCTTGGGTCCTGCCAGCTCGGACCCAGCGGTAATCGATGCCCTGGTTGCCGCGGGAATGGACTGCGCGCGGCTCAATTTTTCCCACGGTACGCACGAGGGACACGCTGCGATGGCCGAGAAGGTGCGCGCTGCCGCGTCCCGTGCTCGGCGGCCCGTGGCCATCTTGGCGGACCTGTGTGGGCCCAAGATCCGCGTCGGGAAGTTCCCGGACGGCAAGGTTGAGCTGAAGAATGGGCAACGCTTCGTTCTCACCACCGACGAGTGCGAAGGCACCGCCGAACGCGTCTCGGTGAGCTACGGCGCGCTCGCGGATGACGTGAAGCCTGGCGACCGAATCTTGCTGGACGATGGCTTGCTCGAACTTCGCGTGGAGTCGGTGTCGGCTCCCGATGTGCAGTGCATTGTGGAGACCGGTGGCGAGCTCTCCAATCGCAAGGGCGTGAACCTGCCCGGCGTCCAGCTGAGCACCCCAGCGCTCACGAAGAAGGACGAGACGGACCTCGCGTTCGCGGTCGACGTATTGAAGGCCGACTACCTCGCGCTTTCATTTGTGCGCAGTGCGGAGGACGTCGAACGCGCCCAAGCGTTGGCCAAGGGCGTTCCGGTCATCGCCAAAATCGAAAAGCCCGAAGCGATCGAGGTGCTGGACGAGATTCTCGACCAAGCCGATGGTGCGATGGTCGCGCGCGGCGACTTGGGTGTGGAGCTTGGCAGCGAGAAAGTACCGCTGCTTCAAAAGCGCATCATCCGGGAGACAAATCTGCGGGGCAAAGTGGTCATCACCGCGACGCAGATGTTGGACTCGATGATCCGCAACCCGCGACCGACGCGCGCCGAAGCGGCGGACGTGGCGAATGCCGTCATCGACGGAACCGATGCTGTGATGCTGAGCGGTGAGACTGCAGCAGGCCGTTACCCCGTTCAGGCCGTCGAGATGATGAACATTATCGCGAGCGAGATCGAAACGGAGTGGGTCGAGGAGCTGTCGCGTACCACGCGCGATCTGAAGATCGTCCCGCACGAGGATTGGACCTTCATGACGGCTGCGGCGCGTGCTGCTGCTGTGCTTTCCACCCACATGCCGCTCAAAGCCATCGTGACGTTCACGCAGGATGGTCGCTCTGCGGCGCTGCTTGGTGAATATCGTCCGCGTGCGCCAATCGTCGCGATTACGGCGCGACGTGAGGTCGCACAGCGCCTGGCGCTTCGCTGGGGCGTCAGTCCTCGGTTGGAAGTTCCGCCCGAAGATCTCGAAGAAACGCTGCGAATCGCACAATCCGTGCTAGCTCGCGAGAAGATCGCGCAACGCGGCGATGCGTTTGCGATGGTTGCGGGTTGGCCGACGAGCGGTCGCACCAACACCGTGAAACTTCACCGACTCTAAGCCCTATGCCAAAGTGCACTTCGATGCGTCTCTTGCTTTGTCTCTCGTTGCTCGTTGCCTGTGTCCACCCGCAGCGCGCGACGTCGTTGTCTCCGGTTGCTGACAACACCGATCTTCCTGCGCCCAACGATCTTGTTCGGCTCTCGTTCAAGACTGCGGTGATTCCGCCACGCGCGCGGGGTGATCAGCCCTGGGATGAGGATGGCTCGCCTCCCGATCCCTTCGTCCGTGTGTACCGAAACGACGACTTGATTTACGAGTCCGATCCCACCGAAGACAGTTTGCAGCCGCAGTTCGAAAACGCGATCTCCGAGAACCTGATTCTTCCCGCCACAGCCGAGATTCGAATCGAACTCTGGGATTCGGAAGACCTGCGTTTGCCCAAACCCATTGGAACGTGGCGTGGTCGAGGACTTCCGCCCACTGCGCTTCCTGGCGCGGATGCACGCATCACTCTCGAAGGTACCGCGCATCTGACCTTTCGCGTCGAACCTCCCGAAGCGTTTCGCGGAACGGGGATCACGAACTACGAACTTCGTCGTGACGAACTCTTCGTCGACAAGGTGATTCGCTTCTCTCCTGCGGGTCGTTCCGGGTTGGATCACGGTGACCGAATCATTGCGATCGACGGACAGCCGATCGCCGACTTGGGCGAAGATGCAGCGGCGAGTGCACTGTCGATGGCGTCGTCACGTCAGACCACGATGACCGTGATCCACGCGGACGGTCGTCGTGAGGACGTGCGTTTGGATAACGGCTACGTCTGGCAATCGCGCTGACATGCGTTTCGTCGTCGTGCTCATCGCTCTGAGTTGGAGCACGACGGCATGGGCCGACGCACAGGTGTCGAGCCGCTACGGGCTAGGTTTTGGTTCGCCGATGGGCGACCTCGAGCGCGACTTCATCTACGAGAACTTGCTCCGGATGGAAGTTCTCTTCGGGGCGCCAGGCGATGAGCACGCGCGCATTGGTCCGGCGTTGGATCTGCGTACGGCGAACTTCGATACCGCCGAGGCCGCCGTTGGAGCGGCAGTGCTTTTGCCTTTGGCGCGTGGTTATCCAGTCGTGCTGACTGCGGCGCTGGGTTGGGCCAAGCGTCGAGACCCCATCGAAGACGGGCCGATCTTTGTGGGCACGTTGGCGTGGGGGTACCGGAGTTACAACTTTCACGCGCGCTATCAGATTGGGCTGCACGTGTTCGTGTCGAGCCGAGTGCACTTGGATGAGCCGGGTCGTTGGGAGCTGACCGGCGGGATCGAGATCGATCTGCAGCCCATGATCGCAATACCCGCGATGTTCGTGATCAGCGCGTTTCGAGGTGGCCCTCCGGATGAGGAAGAAGACTGAGATCACTCGATCTCATGAATGTCGACTTCGTAGCGCTTCAACACCGCACCGCCGGCGAGGACAAACACGAAGAACACCGCCACACCCAAGCTGGCGCGGGCCGAGCCGTGCACGATGGCACCGACCAGAAAACCAACCAGCCCGATCAAACCAGCGACCCCGCGCACCACGAAGTTTCGACGTCGAGCCGCGCGTACGCGAAGAACCAAGTCTTCGAGCTCAGCGTCGACTTCATCCTTCACGTAGACATGGTATCCCGAAGCAACGTGCACCATGACGCGGTGCGCCAACGACTCAATTTCGTTTGAGTCCCGCATTCCGAGTTGTGCGTTCCGCATTTTTGATATGGTCCCGGCGCTTTCAACCGGAGGACGTGTTCATGGGTGTGTTCGACGCGATGGCTCACTACGATTACGGCGAGCTCCACTTCAAGCGAGATGCAGCGAGTGGTCTACGCGCGATCGTCGCGATTCACGATACGCGTTTAGGTCCTGCACTCGGTGGATGTCGTTGCATTCCGTACGACACGGAAGAAGACGCCATGGTCGATGCGCTTCGTCTCGCGCGCGGCATGACCTACAAGGCTGCCATTAGCGGGATCCCGCACGGTGGCGGCAAAGCGGTCTTGATGAAGCCGGCCGGTGAAATGGATCGCGCTGCGTTCTTCCGCGCGTTCGGCCAGTTCGTGGACGACCTTGGTGGCCACTACATCACGGCCGAAGACAGCGGCACGAGTCTCGAAGACATGGAAATCGTGCGCACGGTGACCAAGCATGTGACTGGCGTGAAGCCGGAACACGGCGGCGGCGGGGATCCCAGCCCGTGGACCGCCATGGGCGTGCGTCGCGGCATCGAAGCTTTGGCGAAGTTCACACTGGAGCGCAACGACCTCGAAGGGCTTCGCGTCGCCGTTCAGGGCATCGGTCACGTCGGCTACCACCTGTGCAAGCAGCTTCACGAGCGCGGTGCTCAGTTGATCGTGGCGGACATCGATCCGCTCAAGTCGGAGCGCGCACAACGCGAATTTGGCGCTGAGATCGTTCCGCTGGACCAGATCACGTCGGTCGAGTGCGATGTGTTTGCACCGTGTGCGTTGGGAAGCGCACTCAACGACCAAACGATTCCTGCCTTGAAGTGCAAGATCGTCGCGGGCGCGGCGAACAATCAGCTCGCACTTCCGCACAACGGAGACGACTTGTTCCAGCGCGGCATCGTGTATGCACCCGACTATGCGATCAACGCGGGTGGCTTGATGAACGTCGCCCAAGAGGTTGTGGGATACGATGAACCGACCGTGAGCAAGAAGGTCGAGGGCATCTACGACATCATCATGGAGATCGCGCAGCGCGCTCGCGACGCCATGCAGCCGACCCATCGAATCGCCGACACGATCGCGCAGGAGAAACTCGCTCAGTCGTGAGTCGGTGCACGGCGGTCCTGCTGGTTGTCGCGTTTGCTCTTCCCGCGGAAGCGCAGCGCGGTGACGGCGTGTACCGTCGTTTTGATCACGACTTGCTCCTCGCGTTTGGCGTGGGTGGCGGTGTTGTGCTCGGTCAGGAGGATGAACCGGCACTCGTCCTCGATCTGCGTGCACGAGTGATCGATGCGGGCGGAGTTGTGACGAGCTACCGCTACGCACCGGACTCGAAGCATCAACTCTTCGTCGGCATCGAACTCAAACCGCTCTGGCCGGCGCTCTTCCTCACGTCGAGTTCCACCCATCGCGAATGGCTCGATTTGTTGATCCAGTCTCTTGGCGTGGAGTTGGGCGTCGCCATGATGCCTCTCGGGAACGACGACGCAGACGTGGGGTACGGACTTGGGATTGGCGTCTCGCTCGAAGTTCCGCTCTCACTGCCGAGCAACACCGCAGCGGCGTTTCATCGCGCGAGCTTACGTTTGGCGGCACGACGCGTAGATGCGACCCGACGCTACTTGGGTACCGACGATGGGGTAGATCGCAGTGAATGGAGCGTTCTCGCGACGTTGCAGATCATTGTTGGCGTCGGTGCTGGCGCGGATCGCGAACCGGCGCGTTACCGACTGTGATTGCGCTCTAGAGCCTCGGCGAAAAAACATGGTATCGCCCTGGCCGATGCTGCGACATGACATCGGAGGGACGCCGATGAGAGGGATTGGGTTGCTCGTTGCGCTGAGCTTTGTGCTCGCGTCGACGGCAGATGCACAACGCCGACGTACGCCGCCGAACATCGCCATTTTGGTCGAAGGTGACGCCGATGTGTTTGTTCGCGAGACACGTCGATTGGGTCGCGAGGTCAACGCACTTCTGGGCGAGCAATACGAGGGCTTTCAGTTTCCGACCGAGCCGACGCACGTGGGCGACTTCACGTTGGAGCGTGCCAAGACATTGCTGCAGCAGATTCTTGCCGACCGCGACATCGACATCGTCGTGGTGTTTGGAATCCAGTCTGGCCGTGCGGTGGCACAAACGGAACGGCTGACCAAACCGGTGTTCTTGCCGTTTGCAGAACCGCGCCTGCAAGGCCTGCCTCGCGAAGGCTCGCGAAGCGGCCGAGCCAATCTCTCGTACCTGACCGGCTTGGTGAACTTGGATGCCGAGTTGCGTCGTTTCCGCGAAGTCATTCGTCGGGAGAAAGTCGTTCTTCTGCTCGACCGACACGTGCACTCAGCGTTTCCTGGGATGGACGAGTTCATCAACAACGTCTCGGGCGAGAGCATGCAAATCACGGTGGTGCCCGTGGACCCACCCGCTGCAGCGATCGTGCAGGCGATTCCGGAAGATGCCGAAGCGGTCTACATCGGTCCGCTGATTCGTTTGCCGGAGTCGGAGGAACAGGCGCTGATCGACGGGATCAATGCGCGACGTCTTCCGAGTTACGCCAGCGAAGGGCGCACGTGGGTGGATCGAGGAGCGTTTGCCTCGTTGGTCCAAGCCGACGATGACGACCGCCGCATGCGGCGCGTGGCGCTGAACATCCAAGAGACCTTGGGCGGAGAGGATCCCAGCAGTTTCAGCATCGTGTTTGAAGGTCGTGACCAACTCGCCATCAACATGGCGACCGCACGTCGCATTGGAATGTCGCCGAGCTTTGCATTGCTCACCGAGGCCGTGTTGGTGGGACAGGAGGCGCGCGAGAACCGTGGACGAGCGATCACGCTTGTTCAGGCGGTGCAGGAAGCACTGGATCGGAACTTGAGCATTGAGGCCGTTCGTCGCGACGTGGCCGTGGCTCACGCACAGGTGGGCGAAGCGCGTGGAGGGTGGTTTCCCACGCTGGATGCGAATGCTGGTTTTACCTGGTTGGATCCAGATGCCGCGAACACACTGGCCAACGCGGAGCGACAGCTCTCGTGGGGACTCTCGGGTCAGCAGGTTGTGTACTCGCCCAGGATTCACCATGGGGTCCGCGCACAGCGTGAGAACGAACGAAGCGTGGAGCACGGGGTGCGTGCTCAGGAGCTCGACCTCGTTCGTGACTCCGCACAGGCGTATCTGAATGTGTTGCGCGCGTTGAACGCGGAACGCGTGAACCGAGAAAACCTGGCGTTGATTCGACGCAACTTGAGCTTGGCTGAAGTCCGGGTGGACATCGGAAGTGCGGGCCGCGAGGAAGTCTACCGCTGGCAGATTTCGATCGCCGATGGTCGCGCCGCGGTGATTTCGGCGACCGCGCAGCGCAACCAGGCAGAGATTGCGCTCAACCGACTTCTCAACCGAGAGGATCTAGAAGAAGCATTTCGTCCTTCGGATCCGACGTCGCCGGGCGAGGGACTCGTCCTGGACTCACGCATCGCCGAGTACGTCGACAATCCTTACTCGTTCCGCGTGTTGCGCGAATTCGTGGCGCGCGAAGCCATCGAGAACTCCCCCGAGATTCGGCAGTTGGATGCGGCGATTCGCGCGCAAGACGCGGTTCTCGACAGTCGTCAGCGTTCGCTCTTCATTCCCGACGTCGTGGTCACCGGTGGGTTCAACCACGTGTTCCTGCGCTCCGGTGAAGGTTCCGAAAACCCACCGATGGGCTTCCCCAACCGCGACGACTTCACGTGGCAAATCGGAGCCGCTCTGAACTTCCGCATCTTCGACGCAGCGCGCTACCCGCAGATCGAACAGACGCGCACGTCGATTGGACAGCTGCAGATTCAACGTCGCGCGACCGCGCAGGCGATCGAGCAGGGGGTTCGAAGCGCAATGCATCAGGCCGGTGCCTCTCGGGCTGCGGTTCGTCTGCGGGAAGACGCCGCTTCGGCCGCGGCACAGAACCTGGAACTCGTCACAGACTCGTACAGCCGTGGTGCGGTGAACATCATCACGTTGATCGATGCGCAGAACCAGGCTCTGGTGACTCGTTTGGCAGCGAGCAACGCGCTCTACGATTTCCTGATCGACTACTTGGCAGTCGAGCGCGCCGCGGCAGCGTTTGGTTTCCGGCTGAGTGTTGAAGAGCGGGAAGACTTTATTCGACGCTTGGCTCGTTTCGCGGCGGAGCGACGACGCGCAGACATGGCGGACCTGGAGGAGGGAACATGAGGTTGGTGCTGACCTTTGCGCTCGTGGCGAGCGCATGTGGGGGCGGTGAAGAGGCGGCGTCCGAGCCGGTGATTCGCGCCGTCCGCTACGTGGTGGTGACCGGCGATGACGGTTCGCGCGAGCGCAGCTTTAGCGGTGCCATTCGCGCGGGCAGCCAAAGCCGACTCAGCTTTCAGGTGCCGGGACGAATCACGGAACTGCCGGTAAAGGTTGGTGATTCGGTCACGCGCGGACAACGTATCGCGGCTGTCGATCCGACGGATTTCCAACTTCAGCTTCAAGAAGCCCGCGCGTCCGCGGCGCAAGCCCGCGCCTCTGCACAAGCCGCGTCGGCAACGTACGACCGCATTCGCGCGCTCTACGAAAACCAAAACGCGTCCCGCCAAGACCTGGACAACGCGCGCGCGCAACGCGACGGGGCACAGTCCGCCGTTGCTGCTGCAGGGCAGGGGGTGCGTCAGCTTCAGCGTCAGTTGGAGTACGCCACGTTGACCGCACCGGCGGATGGAACGATTAGCGCTGTCAGTGCCGAAGCGAATGAGGTGGTTGGCGCAGGACAGGTCGTCGCGACGTTACAGGTTGGCGAGCAGCTCGAAGTGGCCATCGATGTGCCGGAGAGCCACATCAACCACATCGATCGTGGCGACGAAGTCAGCGTCCAAATCGACGCGCTCGAGGGTCGGAGTCTCACGGGCACTGTGTACGAGGTCGGCGTTGCCGGAATGGGTTCGTCAGTGTTCCCGATCACGATTCGCCTCGGAGACGACGTCGGCGAAGAGGTTCGCTCGGGTATGGCCGCGGAAGTCACGTTCCAGTTTGAAGTCGAACAAGAGAGTGCAGCGGAACATGTGATTCCGACCACTGCGGTGGGCGAGGATCGCGATGGTCGCTTCGTATTCATTGTGGAAGGCGAGGGCGACACCGGAACGGTGAAGCGGACTCCCGTGGAAGTCGGCGAAATCGGCACGATGGGCATCGAGATTCTCGACGGTCTTGAGGACGGACAGCGGGTTGTCACTGCCGGAGTGAGCCGCATCCGGGACGGACTCGAGGTTCGTGTGCCTCCGCTCGATGGAGAAGAACCGGCCGAGGCCGGGGAGCCCACCGAAGAGGCCACTGAAGAAGAGAGTAGCGAGGAAGGATGACGATCACCGCCCAAGCGATTCGGAAGAATCGCGTCACGGGAGTGATGATCGCCGTGCTGTTGGTGGCGGGTGCCACTGCGTACGTGTCGATGCCTCAGCAGATGGACCCGGGTTTCACAATCCGTGTCGTCCAGATCGTCACGCGTTTTCCAGGAGCGAGCCCCGACCGTGTCGAGCAGCTCGTTACCGATCCGATCGAGCAGGCCGCGCAGGCGATGCCCGAGATCGATTTCATCTCGAGCGTGAGCCGCACCGGTGTCTCGGTCGTGTCCGTGAACTTCCGCGAGGAGTTCATGGAGATGCAGCCAATCTTCGACTCGCTTCGTCGCAAAGTCGACGCGATACGCAACGATCTCCCACAAGGCATTCGAGGCCCCGAGATCAACGACGAACTCGGAGACATCTACCCGATGCTCTTCAGCATGACGGGCGACGGGTTCTCCGACCGCGAGATGCGCGAGATTGCCGAGACCATTCGCGACGAGCTGCTGCACATTGAGGGTGTCGGCAAGGTCGAAATCCTGGGCGACCAAGAGGAACGCATCTTCGTCGAGTACAGCAACTCGCGGATTGCGCAGCTTGGCTTGTCGCCGGTTCAGCTGCAGCAGTTCCTGCAAGCGCGCAACATCATCATGCCCGGCGGTCAGATCGATCTGGGGCCGGAACGCATTGCGCTGGAACCGAGCGGCAACTTCGTCAGCGTGGAGGAGCTGGGTCGAACCCTGGTGCCGCTACCCGCAGGTGGTCTGGCGTATCTCGGCGACATCACCACGATTCGTCGCGGATACGTGGAGCCTGCGCAAGGTGTGGTGTCGCTTGAAGGACGTCCAGGTCTGACGTTCGCGGTCAACATGGCCGACGACCACAACCTGGTGGAGCTTGGCTCAGTCGTGAAGGCGTTCTTCGACGAGCTGCCTGCGCGATACCCGCACGGCATCGACTTCGAGACGACGTACTACCAGCCCTCGGAGGTCGAGCAGAAGGTCGACGACTTCGTTTCGAGTGTCGTTCAGGCCGTCGTGATCGTGTTGGCCGTGATGCTCTTCACGTTGGGGCTGCGCACCGGACTGGTGGTGTCCACGCTCATTCCCTCCGCCATGATCATCACGATTTGGATCATGGGTTTGATGGGCGAAACCATCAACCAGATGAGTCTGGCGGCGTTGATCATTGCCCTAGGCTTATTGGTCGATAACGCGATCGTCGTATCCGAATCGATCATGGTTCGGATGGGCGACGGAGAAAGTGCGTTCGATGCCGCGGTAGGTGCGTGTAGCGAGCTACGTCTGCCTTTGCTCGTGTCGTCGTTGACGACGTCCGCGGCGTTCTTGCCCATCTACCTCGCAGAGTCGGCGGTCGGTGAATACACAGGCGCACTCTTCACGGTGGTGACCATCACGCTGCTGTGCAGTTGGGTGCTGGCGATCACGATGACGCCACTGCTGTGCACTCTGTTCCTCAAAGTCGAAAAGACCGACGACTCGTACGACGGGCGGTTCTATCGAGCCTATCGCGGAGCGCTCAACTGGGTGTTGGGCCACCGCTGGACCAGCTTGATCGCGGTCGTCGTCGTGTTCATCGGCAGTCTTCAGCTGTGGGGTTTGGTGCCGGCGATCTTCTTCCCGTACCAGGAACGACCCTTTTTCATGGCGGAGTTGAGTCTGCCGCCAGGGACCAGCATCGAGACCACGCGTGCCATGAGCCGTGAGGTTGACGCGTACCTCGAGTCGATTCGCATCGATCCCGATGACGAGGAAGCCGAAGGCGTAACCAGCTGGACCACGTTCATCGGCGAGACACCGGTTCCGTTCACGTTGGGCTACTCGCCGTCGCCGTCACAGGGTGGCTACTGCGAGCTCATGGTTCACACAACGAGCGACGCTGCAGCGCAAGACATGATCGAAACGCTGAATCGTTGGGCGGTCGAACACTTCCCAGATGTGCACACGTACATTCGCGCACTGTCCACAGGCCCTGCCGTGAACAAGCCTGTTCAGATTCGCATCTCGGGTCCGGATACCGACCGAGTGTTCGCATTGGCCGAAAGTGTGGAGGCCCGCCTCGGAGAGATTACGGGCGTGCGGAACATCGATGATGATTGGGGCGCACAGGTCAAGAAGCTCAAAGTGACCGTGAACGAAGAGCGAGCTCGACGTGCCGGACTCACCAACAGCGATGTCGCACTAGCCATGCAGAGCTTCCTCAATGGGCTTGAGACGACGCGTTATCGTGAAGAGGACGAAAGCATTCCAGTCATGGTGCGGTCGATTGCGGCCGACCGTCGCGACCTTGACCGTGTTCGCAATCTGGCCGTGTTCTCGCAGACGGGCAGTAGCGTTCCGTTGTCACAGGTCGCAGACGTGGACTTGGTTTGGGAACCGAGCGCGGTGCTACGCCGTGATCGCTACCGAACCGTCACCGTTGAAGCCGATGTCAGTGAAGGCGTCACCGCGATCGGGGTGATTCAAGAGATTACGCCTTGGCTCGAGGAACAAGCGGCAGATTGGCCGATTGGCTACCGCTATGAGTTTGGTGGTGAGATCGAATCGAGCGTGAAAGCGAACGCGAGCATTGGTGAGAAGATGCCTATCGCGTTTCTCGTGATCATCTTGTTGTTGGTTTCGCAGTTCAACTCGATCCGAAAGAGCGTCGTGGTTCTGACAACCATTGTGCTCGCGCTGATCGGCGTCGTGATCGGTTTGGTGGTCATGGAAAGCTCGTTTGGCTTCATGACTTTGCTGGGGGTGATTTCACTAGCCGGCATCGTGATCAACAACGCGATTGTGTTGCTGGATCGTATTCAGATCGAGATCGACGAAGGATTGGCGCCTGAGAAGGCAGTTGTGGTGGCTGCACAGCAGCGCGTGCGACCGATCTTGCTCACGACAGCGACCACGGTTGCATCGCTAATTCCGCTCTACATGAGTGGTGGTGCGATGTGGCAGCCCATGGCTGTGGCGATCATGTACGGACTGGTGTTCTCAACGGTGTTGACGCTCGTGGTCGTGCCGCTGACGTATTCCATGTTCTACCGAGTGCCGAAGCCTTCGTAACGGGCGCAAAAACGAGGGGTCCAAGGTTCGCGTGGCCACGTGGGTCCCTCTGCTATGCTCCGGCGGATGTTTTGCCAATCGTGTGGCGCTCAAAACTCGGACGACGCGAAGTTTTGCAACCAGTGCGGTGCGAAGATCGCGCGCGTGGGCGAAGCGGGCGGACCGCTTCCCAGCGCGACCGTTCCCGAGCAGCAACCACCCGCGGCCGTCGCTGCTGCAGCTGCGAAGTCGCGAAATCATCCCGGTGAAACAGCCGTCGGTGTGGGAATGCCACCTGCTGCTGCGGCGCCGCCTGGCGATCTCTCCGGCGTGAAGCCCAACGCCTACCACCCCGACACAGGGTTTGGTGGTCAGTCGATGTTGGGCGTTTCGCTCGCAGGCATTGGCGTTCGTTCGAACAAGAAGACGTGGGCAACGATCGTGTTCATCGCACTTGCGCTGGTGGCGTTGGGCGCTGTCGGTTCATGGTTGGCACGTGGTGAACCTGAAGTTGTGGCGGAAGCAGGTCATGCGGAGCCCGATGATCCCTTTGTGATAGGAACACCTCTGCCGGAGGGCGAGGACGAACCGGATATTGTTCCGGGAGCGACTGGTGATCCGACGATGTTGGGCACGCCGACCATGTCGACCTCGGGGTCGATGACGGCTGCGATGACGAGCGGGTCGATGACGACGTCAACGAGTGGTTCGATGACCGCGTCGATGACATCGACAACGATGCGTACGTCTCCGACCATGACGAGCACGATGACGTCGGCCATGACGACGACGATGGGTACGACCGCCATGGAGACGACGACCATGGATCCGACCGACACCACGATGGAGACGACCATGGAAACGACGACCATGGAGTCGACCAGCTCGATGCAGGGCCCGGGTGAAGAGTTGCCCGAAGAACGCGATCTTGAGATGGAGCTGTATAGCTCGCGTGTTCGTTTCGTGATTCGGCGCTACTACGCGGCGCGTGCGCAGGCGTGTTTTGATCGTGCGACGCGAAACAATCCGACCGTGTCGGGAACCGTCGTCGTGAACATGACGATTGGCGATGATGGTGCAGTGTCGCGCTCACGGGTGGGCCGAAACACCACGGGCGATACCAGTCTTGGAAACTGTCTGGAGAATCAGGTGTCGACCTGGCGACTTCCGCCTCCGCCGGGGGGGAGTTTAGACATGCAAATGCCCTTCTCCCGTTAGGTCTTGCTCATGGGATGAGTTCCTCGCCGCCGTGATCCCATCTTGCTTGGTGGGCATGGGCATGCGCATGGGCATGGGCACGCGTTTGGCGTCGCTCACCGCGCCGAGTCGCGTCGTCCGTCCAACGTCGTGCCCTTGCCCTTGCCCGTGCCCTTGCCCAAGCAGCAAATAGAGAGACCAGGGCAAAGGAGTCGTCCCAACCCTGAAACCCGAGAAATCTCAGACGGGAGAGGAGAGCCGCTTCAGCACGGGGAACATGATATTCGCCACCGTCGCCGCGTAATCCGGACGCACTCTTCGCGCGGGAACGGTCGGCGGAACGCCATCCAACGCAGACCGCAACAAGATCAAATCAAAGTCGTCGATTCGCTCAAAGCGAATCCCAAATCCTCGACCTTGATCCCCGTTTCGCAGGCCACGCACAACCCGAACGATCTTGCCTTCGGCGTCGATCCACGACTGTCCTCGCGGGAGTCGCAACGACACAAACACGGTCTCGCCAATGCACGCACTCGCGTGACTTTTGACTAGTAATCCCTTGTCCGACAGGTCGAGAGTCTCTTCACCTAAGAGGTGAAATCCTTCGTCGGTGACGACTTGGCATTCGGTTTTGATCGCACGACGTACGCCTCGGCGTTGGGCCGCAGGCTCAATGAGCTTTTCAGCGAACGAGAAACTGGGATCGAAACCGACGAAATCCATGAAACCTCCGAGCCCGCTCATGGTTTCAGGTGCGTGCATGTAGGACAAAAAAACGGCAAAGGGCTTCGGAGCTTTTGTTTGTCGTTACCGATCCGCAGCCGACGCCGAAGCCGAAGCCGACGCCGACGCCGAAGCTGAAACCGATGCCGATACCGATGCCGATACCGATACCGATGCCCATACCGATACCGGTCGTGCCTCTTCGTTGGCGGGGTTGCTCGCCGCCTGCTTTCGCCGTGAGTGCCCGAAAGCTCCCTCGCAGTAAACCCCGCCTTCGGCGTCGCTTCGCGACTCGTCGCTTCGCTCCTCGGGGTTGACTGCTCAGTCGCTTCCGGGCGGTAGGCGGCGTGAGGCGGACTCGCTGCACTGTCGCAAGCGCGCTTCACGCGAGGAGGTCGTGATGATCGTTTATCGAAAGTCCATTGAGCTGGTGTGTATTCTTCATAAGCAGGTCATGCCGAAGCTGGAACGACGAGATCGTGAGCTGCATCAGCAGATGCATCGCGCGGTTCGTAGCGTCGTGCTCAATGCCGCAGAGGCGCGGTCGCTCAAAGGCAAGCGGCGCACACATCACTTTTCGAGTGCACTCGGTAGTGCACGTGAGGTTCACGCGTGTCTCGAGCTGGCGATGTCGCTGGGATTCATCTCTCAGTCGGACGAACTCATCGATAGGTCGGACCACATCCAGGCGATGCTCTACAAGCTCTCACGGTGATTCGCATGGAGTTCGCGGGTGGTTCGCCACCCGCGAAACCATTGCGCAATTCGATCTGTCTCCACCACCAACCGTTGGTTGAGGACAAGAAGGTTTGGAGTGTTTTGGTTTTGAAAATTTCCCACTAAAAAAGGTCGCCCCCCACTGAGTACCCTAGGCCGTGCGTTTCGGGCTGCGGCTTCAGCTTGTCCTCGCGTTGAGCGTTGCGTTTGTCATGGCGTTTGCGCTCCTTGGCGTTGCGGCGATCCAGCTCAACCGTCGCAGTCGAGAAGAGGATCGCGCGCGTGACGCGCAAGCCACCGCGCGTGCAGTTGCGGCGGCGCTCGAAGAACGACCCACGCACAGCCGGTTCGTCCGCATTGCGGACGCCACGATCGGGATCGCGGGTGTTCGCGGCATGGAGTTCGAACAAGACACGCTGGCACCGTGGGTCCGTGGCCTTACGGGACTGGGTCGCATGGTGGAAGAGCCGGTTGGCGATCGCGCGATGATTCGTATCTACGTGCAGGCGCCTGCACAAGCACCGCTGAGCAATCTCTTCCTGATGTACGTCGCTGTGACCGGCGGAGTCATCCTCTTGATGACCAACTTCGCACTCACCTACTTGATCGTGCGCCCGATCGACGCGGTTCGGCGTGCGTCGGAGCGCCTCGCGCGCGGCGGTGAAGTCGAAGTTCCCGTCCGAGGCGCAGCCGAAGTCGCGCGTTTGGCCACCACGTTCAATGACATGGCGAGACAGTTGCGTGCCGACCGCTCTGCACTCGAACAGCGGCTGATCGAACTAGAGCAAACCACGCGCGAACTCGAAGCGGCACAAGATCAGGTGCTTCGATCGGCACGTCTCGCTTCTGTAGGACGACTCGCGGCAGGCGTTGCGCACGAAATCGGAAACCCGCTTGCCGCGATCCTGGGACTGATCGAACTCTCGCGCGACGAAGATGACGACGCCGCACGTGACGAGTTCCTCGCTCGAATCCAAAAAGAGACCGAGCGCATCAACGGCATCATTCGCGACCTGCTCGACTTTGCGCGTCAAGGTGACGACGAAGAGGTGAAGGGAAGTGCCAGTCTTCAGCGGGTGATCGAAGATTCGGTACAGCTCGTTGCACCACAAAAGGATCTGCGAAAACTCTCGATTGAACAGCGCGTGGAAGAAGACGTCCCGGCCGTGCGCGGCAGCGCAGACCGACTTTCACAGGTGGTGTTGAACCTCTTGCTCAACGCCGCGGATGCGATGAACGGTGAAGGTGAAATCACCGTAGAGCTGTCTGCGGATGCCGACGACGTCGTGCTGGTTGTGAGCGACTCCGGCCCTGGGATTCCGGAAGACGTCTTGCCCACGATCTTCGAACCCTTTGTGACCACGAAACCTGTCGGACAGGGCACAGGACTTGGTCTTGCTGTCTGTCACACAATCATCGAGCGCCTCGGCGGGACGATTGAAGCGTCCAACGCCGACGGCGCTCGATTTGAGATCCGGCTGCCTGCTGCGACTACGTAAGGTTCGCGAGCGGGCCGGTGCCTTCGATGCCGAAGGTATTGTCGGTGAGGCCTGCGGCCTGAAGCATGGAGATGTAGAGATCGGCAATCGGCTCGTCATCGTTGTACACGATGTGACGACCCGGACGGTGCGCACCACAACCTCGGCCACCCAGAAGGAGCGGAAGGTTGGTGTGACGATGAACCGGACCGGACTGCTGCGGCGTGAGGTCGCCAAGCGGGTCGCGGTTCGAGGCACCTGTTCCGTCGAGACCGCCGCCGAACATGACCAGCGTCGAGTCGAGCAGGTTCGATCCATCGCCCTGCTCCATGCCACGCAGGATGCGAAGCAGGTTGCCGAACGAGTCGATTTGCCACTTGTTGATCGCTTCGATGCGGCGGACGTCAGGGCCCACGTTCTCGAGGTGCGACATCTGGTGGTGGTTGCTGCCGATGGGTGAACCGTCGACGACCAAGAAGTCGTACGTGCCGCCCTTTTCCATGAGCATCGAGGCGACGCGCGTGCGGTCGCACTGGAACGCGAGTGCGGCCACCTGCCAGAACTGGTCGACCAACTCAGGGAAGTTGCTCGCGTCGGCGCTGGGTGCGGCGCCCGGATCACAAATTGGCATGCCTTCGGAGGCAGCCAGGCTGATCTCCAGCTGACGGATACCGGTGAGGTACTGGTCGAGCTTTTGATCGTCGGCGGTTCCAAGGCGGGTGCGCAACGTGGCGATGTCGCCCGTCACGTTGTCGAGGATGCTGCCTTCGCGTGCGATTCGAGCCGTTCGTTCTGCCGCGGTCTCACCCACGTCAAAGCCGGCGAAGAGACGGTTGAACACAGCCAGCGGAGAGGTCTCCTTGTCGGCCGGTGTCGTCTCGTCGCGCCACGAGATGTTGGCTTTGTAAATCGGCGCGTAGCCCGAGTCACCGCCGTAGCTGCCTTCGCGCGTGGCGAGAACCAGTGAGGGAATCGCCGTGAACATCTGCAGGTGGTTCGCCGCGCGCTGGTCGACCGAGATGCCGTTGCGAATGTCCGAGCCATCAGTCTTTCGAAGACGCGCTGCGGTCAAGAACGTGCCGGTGTCGCGAGCGTGGTCTCCAGGACCATCGCTCGAGGTCGTGCCATCCGGGTAGGTGTACGAACCTTGGCCCGGTCGGTTGCTGATACCGCTCAGGACCGAGAACTCGTCACGAACATCAGCAAGGTCCGCCAACTGCGGCGTCATCGTGTACCCGGAACCGGTGTCTTGCGGTGTGAAGCGCGTACGGATGAGCCCGTTGGGGACGTACACGTACATCAGGCGAACAGGGTTGTCGCCGGCTGCCTTGGCGCGCTCCACCGAGGGCACCATCGCTTCGAGGTAGGGCAGGGCGATGGAGCACGCAGCACCACCCAAGAAGGCCCGACGAGAGATCTCCCAACTCTTACGCTTGCTCATCGTCCACCTCCTTCCTGTCCAACCTTTCGGAAGACGTCGTTCGTCACCAGTTCGATAATCAATCCACGCAGCGTCAAACCTGCGCCTGCCGTGTTGACCAGGTCATCCACGGTGCAGTAGTCGGCCGAGCGCAGCGTGCGACCCAGCGCGTAGGCGGTGAGCTTCTCGCCGACACAGGTCGCGAAGCGGGGGTCGTTCGCGAGAACCTGACCCAGCTCGGAGGGCCCATCAAAGAACTGGCCGTCGGGCAGTTCACCCGTCGCGTCGATGTCGAAGCCTTCGTCGGTCGTGCGCCATGCGCCCGTCACGTTGAAGTTCTCCAGCGCGAATCCGATCGGGTCCATGGTCGCGTGGCAGGTCGCGCACTCGGCGATTTCCTGGTGACGCTCCAATCGCTGACGAACACTGAGCGCTCCGTCGGGGCCTTCGTCGTCCAGCAGGGTGTCGACATCGGCGGGGGGATCGGGCGGCGGCGTGCAGAGGAAGCGCTCCAACACGAACTTGCCGCGCGTCACTGGCGAGGTGCGGTTCGGGTGCGAGGTCACACCGAGAATCGCGCCCTGCGTGAGCAAACCACCGCGAACGTTCTCCGCGTCCAAACGAACAAGCTGCATCTCGTCACCGGTCACACCTTCGATGCCGTAGTGGTTGGCGAGACGCTCGTTGAGGAACGTGAAGTCCGCTGTGAGAAGGTCGGTCAGCGGAAGGTCGTTTTCGAGGATGTGCTGCACGAACATCCGGGTTTCTGCATCGAACGCCTGGCGAAGCTCTTCATCAAACTCCGGGTAAAGCTCGCCGTCGGGGGCGTACTCGGGAAGCGTCGAGACGCGCAGCCAACGTGCTGCGAACTCGTTGACGAAACCTTCGAACCTCGAATCCGCCATCATGCGCTCGACCTGGCTGCGCAAAACGTCGTCCTGGGTGAGGGACCCGTCGTCAGCCAGTTCGTCGAGTTCGGGATCGGGCATCGTTGCCCAGAGGAAGTACGAGAGTCGCGACGCCAGCTCGTGGCCGTTCAGGTCGCGCACGCCACTTCCGTGAGTCTCGGCGCGGAACATGAAGTTCGGCGAAAGAAGAATCGCGCGGATGCCGTTCTCGAGACCGTTCTCGAAGTGGGTCTCGTCTGCTGCGTCGGTGATCAGCGTCGTGAGCTGGTCGATCTCGGCGCTCTCCAGCGGACGGCGCCACGCACGACGACCAAACGATTCGACGAACTCACGTGCGCACGCGGCTTCGCTCGAACTCGCGGGGTCGCAGGAGAGGAACTCCGACTGGAAACTCTCACGCTCGACCGCTGCAGCTGCCAAGTCACGCGCGGCCGCGTCGTACTTCTCCAACGCGAGGACACCCACCGTAAGGATGTCCGCGTCGTTGATGAAGCCGTCTGCCGACTCGTTGTCGACCGGGAACGCGGTTTCGTTCGTGGTCGCGAGCTGACGCGTGTCCCCGAGCAGATCACGAATCGTGTTGTCGTACTCGATTCGGTTCAGGCGGTGGAGCGTGACGTAGCCCGGATCCCGGTCGATGTCGTCACAGGCCTCCGCCGTAGGACGCATGTTCGGGTCGTTGAGACCGACCGGATCGCCGATCGTTCCCTGGCAGGCGAATGCGAGACCGAGGCCCAGAGCCGTCAGTCCGCGAAACGCAGTGCGGATAAGAGGTACACCCATCGTGGCCTTAGAATGCATCGAGCGTTCCAGCCGAAGCATCAGGAAAAGCCCCACGATTTCAGGAAAAGTGCCCGATTCCAGTGGGGGCCGAACGCCCCAGTGGGGACGCTCGACCGATCCAGATCTGCTCGGTCAGCGTATGGCGGTTACGGAATTACGACGTTTCTTGGCGGGCGAGAGCACTACAGTGAGGGCATGCGGAGGCAGGCTCGGAAGCTCTTTGGGCGGGCATTTCTGACAGCGTTTGGGTGGAAAGAAGAAGAACCGCCGCCCGACGAGGATCGTTTCGTTCTGATCGCGGCGCCGCACACGAGCAACTGGGATTTCCCGTTCACCCTCGCATTGAGTTTTGTCTACGACCTCGACATTCGTTGGATGGGCAAGCACACGCTCTTTGAAGGTCCGTTGGGTTGGTTCTTCAAGCGCGTGGGTGGTGTGCCGGTCATCCGCCACGAACGTCGGAACATGGTCGACCAGATGATCGATTTGATCGGCGAGAGCGATCAGATCTGTTTGCTGGTTCCAGCAGAGGGCACGCGGAGTTATCGCGAGCGCTGGAAGAGCGGCTTCTATCACATCGCGCGTGGTGCTGACGTTCCCGTGGTGCTCGGGTACCTAGACTTTGCGCGCAAGCGCGGTGGCTTTGGACCGGCGCGGAAGATGACCGGCGATGTGCGTGCCGACATGGATGCGATTCGCGAGTTCTACGCCGACAAGACCGGAAAGAAGCCAGAGAAGTTCGGTCCGATTCGACTGCGCGAAGAAGAAGACGAAGCGCAAGCGGCGTGACCCCCCGCAGCTATCTACGATTCATGACCCTCCAGCCGATGGTCATGACCGGCGCGTCGATCTATTTCGGCTTCTTCAGGTTTCCGGACGCGACTTGGGGCGCTCGAGCCTTCTACGTTTTCTTCGCGGCGATGGGTCTCTACTTCGGACTCATCGTCTACGCGATGAACTTTCCGCTTCAGTTTCCAGTGATGACTAAGCCGTCCCGAACGCAGTTTCGGTTTCGTCTTCCGCATGTCGCAATGTGGTTGCGCAGACTAGAGAATGCGGGCTTTCAACGGGTGGGTGTGCGTGGTGAGCGTTTAGGCATCACGACCATGCAAGTCATGGAACTTTGGAACCCAGAGATGCGGACGTTTGCGTCGCTCGCTGCATGGTTTGGTATCCCGAGATACTCACTTCTCACGCCGCTCGAGGATGGGCGAATGGTGAGTTCGGATCCTCAAGGGTTCTCGCATCGAGTGGTGCTTGGGCGGAAGTCGGCGTCCGTAACGGTCGCGGGTCGGCTCGAAAATCATACGTCGGCCGTTCAGTCTGTGGATTCCTCTGTCGTTTCCCAGGTGCCGTCAAACGAAGAGTTGTTGGATTGGAAGGTTGATCTGACGAAAACCAAGCTCGTCGCGCTCTACGGGACAGACGAGGATTGGGAGACGTGGACCTCCACCGATACGGTCGAAGCATGAGGTCTCACCCGACCCCACAATAGGGGATCCTCTGTTGCTCGCGCGCCACGAGTGAGCGTGGACATTCCGCCACAGGGCTGCGGAAAGTACGTGGTTTTCGATTGGCGCGCTCGTTGCTGAATCCGACGTGTGACTTCGCTGATTGTCGCGTGTGTGCTGTGCGTGTCGACCGCGCCTCTCGATCCGCACACTGAACTTCCACCCTTGTCTCTCGAGGTGCAGCGCAACTTGCAACTCGATCTTCTCGAGAGCCGCAAGCCACGTCTGCAAGGCGCGATCACGTCGCTGACGATTGGCGGTGCGGGTGCGCTTGCGAGTGTCGTCGGGCTTGTTGCCACGAACTCTGACCCCGTGTTTCTCACGCTCGCACCAATGGTGGCGATTGCGTCGGTTGTCATGACCACCGGATTGGGAATGTTGATCCGACGTCTTCGTCGTCGTCATCGCATCGATGATCAGATGCGTAACGTAGGTGTGGTTGACCTCCCCCGCGAAGAGCAGCTGCTCTTGCAGCGCGAAGTCTTGCTGAGCGAGATGCCGCGCCTCACTGCACCGATCACGACGGTGGTCGCTGCGAGCGGACTGCTGGTGAGCGGCGGTCTTTTCGCACCGGTGTCGTTGGTCGGTGTCGAGGACGACCCGATGCCGCTCGCTACGAAGGTGTTGCTCGGTGTCGCCGCAGGTGGATTCGCGATGCTGGTGGCGGGAATCCTGTGGCTCACACGAACAGTTTCAGAGCGTCGTCACATTCGTCGCGTCGCGCTGGCTCTACGTTAATCGTCGGGCGCATTGTCCGAGCAATTGTCTCAGTCGGCCCTACACTCTGCGTGGTGCTCCCCGAGGTCGTGACCCAGAAGCTCGAGACGCTTCCGGCAAAGCCGGGCGTCTACGTGTTCTATGGCGAAGAAGGCGTGGCTCTCTACGTGGGCAAAGCACGCAGTCTGCGTTCGCGGGTGCGTTCGTACTTCCAACCTGGCACGAGTGACATTCGCGCGTTCGTCGCACGGCTCGAAACTGAACTGGTCGACCTCGAAACCTTTGTCGCACAAAGCGAAAAGGAAGCCGCGCTTCTCGAAAACCAGCTGATCAAAGAGCGGCAGCCTCGCTACAACGTCAAGCTTCGTGACGACAAAGACTTTCTCTCGTTGCGTCTGGATCCCGAAGCTCAGTGGGCGCGCTTGGAGGTCGTTCGTCGCCCACGTCCGGACGGAGCGCGATACTTCGGTCCGTACCACAGCGCGACTTCGGCGCGACAAACACTGCGGTTGGTGAATCGCTACTTCCAGCTCCGGACGTGCACCGACTCGGAGATGAAAACGCGTACGCGGCCGTGCCTGCAATATCAGATCAAACGTTGCCCTGGTCCCTGCGTGTTCGACGTCGACGCGAAGCAGTACGCCGATCAAGTTCGCAGCGTGGGGCTCTTCTTGGATGGCCGGCACGACGAGCTGATTCGCCACCTGCAAGACGAGATGAAGTCCTCGGCGGATGAACTCGAATACGAACAAGCAGGTGTGTACCGCGATCAGATTCGCGCAGTAGAACGCGTTCGCGAAACGCAGCGTGTCGCCTTTGTGCGCAACGTCGACCAAGACGTCATCGGTTTGTTTCGACGCGCAGACCAGGCCGAAGTGGCTGTGCTGATCGTTCGGAATGGAAAGCTCGTGGGTGTTCGCACGTACGATCTTAAGGATGTGTCGCTTCCCGACGATGAGCTGATCGCTTCGTTCGTGGGCGAGTGGTACTCGGTTGCTCCGGTGCCAGCCGAAGTGCTTTTGCCTCTGGAAATCGAGGCAATGGACGGACTTGGCGAAGCGCTCGACGAACTGCGCAAGAACCAAGGTGCACGCAGCTCGGTGAAGATGTTGGTTCCGCAGCGGGGTCCGCGAAAACGTCTGATCGAAATGGCGCAGGACAACGCGGAACACGCGTTTCGAGAGAAGCGACTCGAAGAACGCAATTTGGAAGACCGGCTGGCATCGATTCGAGATCGCTTGCGCCTGCCGAGCCTTCCGCGTCGGATCGAGTGCGTCGATATTTCGCACATCGGAGGCGAAGACGCCGTGGGCGCCGTGGTCGCGTTGCAAGATGGTGCGCCGGACAAGAGTCGGTATCGCACCTACCACGTGAAGCGCGCGACCGGTGGAGACGACTACGGCGCGATGTATGAAGTGCTCTCGCGTCGCTTTCGGCGCGGACGCGACAAGGAGAAGGGGTGGGAGCTTCCGGATCTCTTTGTGGTCGATGGCGGCAAAGGACAGCTCAACGTCGCGTTAGCAGCGTTGCGTGATCTGCAAGCGCCTGACTTGCCCATCGTGGGATTGGCCAAGGAGAAAGAGAATGTGATGGGCGAGAAGCTCGTCGATCGTGTGTATCTCCCTGGTCAGAAGAATCCGATTGCCGTGCGAAGCACCCCTGCGCTTCAGATGCTGGCGTTTGCGCGAGACGAAGCGCACCGAGCGTCGAATGCGTTTCGAATCAAGCTGGGTGCGAAGCGGCGGATCCGATCGGAGCTCGAAGACATCAAGGGCGTGGGTCCCGCCACACGAACCAAGCTGTACACCGCGTTGGGATCGTTGGACGCGATTCGAAAGGCTTCGTTGGACGAGTTGATCAGCGCAGGTGCAACGCGTCGACAGGCGATGGCGATTCGCCGGGTGTACGGAGAAGTCGAAGAGGCTGAGGGTCAGGCGGTGGAGAACGCGTTCAAATCGACACCGTCCGGAGACGAAAGCGATACTCGACAGACGGGTCCGCAAACCTAAACGATTGGCGGAGTTCAAAACGTGGAGCTGATCTGGGTCGGTGTTGCGTTTCTCTTCGGTCTCTCCGCGAAGCGGTTGGGCCAGCCGCCGCTCCTTGGATTCTTGGCAGCAGGTTTCGCGCTCGAGCTCATGGGGTTTCGAGCGACGCCCGAACTGCTTGAGGTCGCCGATCTTGGTGTGCTTCTGCTGCTCTTCACGATCGGCCTCAAGTTGGACATCGGGAGCGTGGTGCGTCCCGAGGTGTGGGCGGTCACCGCACTGCACTTGATGATCAGTCTCGTCGTTACGACGGGATTGCTGATGGGCGCATCGAGTTTGGTGGGTGGGCTACTCGGAGACCTCGACCTCACCACGGCAGCGCTGGTGGGCTTTGCGTTGAGCTTCTCCAGCACCGTGTTTGTCGTGAAGCTGCTGGAGTCACGCGACGACAGTGCAGCGATGTACGGGCGCGTCGGTATTGGCATTCTGGTCGTGCAGGATCTGATCGCCGTGGCGTTTCTTGCAGCGTCGAAGCAAGCACTCCCCAGTCCGTGGGCATTTACCTTGTTGGCGCTGATTCCTTTGCGTCCGGTATTGCACGCGGTGCTGGCGCGGTGTGGACATGGCGAGCTGCTGATCCTTGCTGGTGTTGCGACAACGCTGGGAAGTGCGGCGCTCTTCGACAGCCTTGGGGTGAAGGGCGACCTGGGTGCACTCGTCGCAGGAACACTTTTGGCAGGAAGTGCGAAAGCACCGGAGCTTTCAAAAGCGCTTTATGGGTTGAAGGATCTCTTTCTGGTTTGCTTCTTTCTCACGGTTGGACTGACCGGAGTTCCCACTCTTGAAACAAGCTTGATCGCCCTGTTTTTGCTGGTGCTGCTTCCGTTCAAAGGAGGGCTGTTCTTCTTGTTGTGCACTCGGTTTCGACTTCGTGCGCGGACGAGTTTGTTGGTCGGTACGTCGCTGACTGAGTTGAGTGAGTTTGGTCTGATCGTGGGTGCTGTCGCGGTTAGCAAAGGCTGGCTTGCGAGTGAGTGGCTTGTGGTTCTCGCGACCGGACTCGCGTTTAGCTTTTTGGTCGCGTCACCGATCAATGCACGAGCGATCGAGTGGTATCGACAGTTTCGCGAGACCTGGTTGCGCTATGAGCGAGCAGAGCGTTTGCCGGAAGAAGCGCCGGTCGATGCAAGCGGTGCCGAGATTCTGATTTTTGGGATGGGTCGCGTGGGAACGGGTGCCTACGACGAGTTGGTACGAGCAGGCGAAACCGCGATTGTCGGTTTCGATATCGACGAGCGATTGGTCGAGCGGCATGCCGAAGCGGGTCGCGAGGTGCGTTTGGCGAGCGCGACGGACGTGGACTTTTGGGAGCGTCTGCACGTGGATCCTGACGAAGTGCGTTTGGTGTTGTTGTCGATGTCGAGTTTTCTCGAAACCGAAACCGCGTTGGGCCAGCTTCGCGAAGCGGGGTTTCGAGGCTTGGTGTGCACGACCAGCCAGTACGACGACGAAGCCGAGAAACTAAAAGAGCAGGGTGCGGATGCCGTGTTTCACTTTCTAGCAGAAGCCGGAGCCGGCTTTGCAGAGCACGCACTGGAAGCCTTGAATTCAGATCAGTCCGAGTGACTTCGCTTGGCAGGGATGGTCGATATTTTTAACCGGAAGTAGGGGAAGGCTGGAAGACGGGAAGGTTTAGGATGCCAAACCTTTCCGTCTTCCAGCCTTCCCGCACTTCCGGTAAAAAAAACAAGCCCACCCGCATTCCGGCAAGAAACCAAGCAGCGCGTACAAGATCCAAAAAGCCACCGCTGCGTAGTGCATTCCCACTGCCGCAATCACCAGCGCAAGTAAACCCTGGGCACAGGTAAACCAGTTTACCCAGCCTTCGATTTCGACATCCGTCGCGACACCGCCAAACGCAGTTGCTTCCGAGTGAAACGTTTCGAGGTTCGGTAAACGAGTTTACCTGTCCCCAGATTTTGCCAATCCAAGTGACTCTGCGAACGCTTCAAACGAGGACGCGATCTCGACCCATTCGTTCTTGTGTGGCTCGGTCCTCCAACCTAGGTAGACCACGCTCGGTGCGGGATCGCCGACACGGAAGTCGAGAACGATTGGACTATCCGATCCCAAGCCGAAGTCACCAATCGCGATTGCTCTCGCGTGATCGAGTCCGTCCGGTGCTGCATCTTTGGAGAGCCAGAAGCGATCACCCTGTTGGATCTGCATTGCCGCAGTGAGGAACGGTGGTGGATAGAACTCGATGAATCGTTCACTGGGAATCAATGCGCGAACACGCTCGGACGAGACGAGGGGATGGCGCCCTGTGCGTCCAGGCCAATTTCCCGACTCGATGAGCTCGCGCAGCAATCGTGGCGGACCAACCTCCACACGAACTCAAACACGTGGGAGCGCCTGAAGCTTCCGAGTTGTTGGAGTGACGTTTGACCGCAGGGAGCAGCTTGATGGAGTCGCTCCTTCCGGAAAAATTTCGGAGCTCCGAAGTAAACCCTGGGGACAGGTAAACCAGTTTACCCAGCCTCCGAATTTCGACCTGCGTTGTGACACTCCAAACGCGGTTGCTTCCGAGTGAAACGTGTCGAGGCTCGGTAAACGAGTTTACCTGTCCCCAGATTTTACTCAGCCCAAACCACTTTGCGGCACGAGTCCGCTCAAGCAGTGCTTACAAGATCCAAAAAGCCACCGCTGCGTAGTGCATTCCCACTGCTGCAATCACCAGCGCGTGGAAGATCTCGTGGTAGCCGAACACCTTCGGGAACGGGTCCGGTCGTCGCAGCGCGTACACGATGGCGCCCACCGAATACACGACCCCTCCGCCCACGAGCATGGCAAACCCTGACCAACCCATGGTCGCGATCATGTCGGGAACGACGATCACGCCGACCCAACCAACTCCGACGTAAATCGTGCTGCGCACCCACTTCGGCGCACTGGGCCAAAACGCCGTCACAGCGACACCGAGTCCGGCCAACACACACACAGACAGGAACACCCAGTCGACGTTTCGATCGGCCAACGCAACAACAAACACCGGTGTGTAGGTGCCCACGATCAGCCCAAAGATCATGGCGTGGTCCAGCCGTCGCATGCGCCAGTACCAGCGGCGTGACCAGTTCACGCGGTGGAAGAGCGCGCTTGTCCCGAACACGCCGACGACGCTCGTCGCAAACACAGCGGCGGGCCAAACTCGGCCGTCGCCCTGCGACATGACCAACCAAGCGCCCATTCCGAGGAACAGGACGAACGCCCACGCGTGAAGTTGCCCACGCATCCGAGGTCGAGCGTCGTAGGTCTCGGTCTCGATCACGGCAGAGGTCTAACCGCAGACGCAGGCTTCGTCTGTCACGGCTTGGTCATTCCTCACGGGATGTCCGGTGGCGGAGGGTCATTGGGTCCACGAGGAGACACCCACTGCCCATCGATGCAACGCATCGCTCCTTCGTTGCATCCGTGCAGCAGACACTGGGCATCGGGGTCGTCACAGGCTGTACCCGCAGCGGGACACCGTCTCACGCAGATCCACGAATCCGGAAAGTAGTCCGGCTGCGGGTCTCCGCTGCACCAGGGTGGCTGACCGCAATAGCAGTTGCCTTCGGCGTACTCGCACTCCGGTCGATCCTCGCCCTCGCACGTTGGCCGCTCGCCCGACTCGAAGTCGCCAGGACATGCACTCGCTCCGCTCCCGCTGTCAGAATAGCTCACCTCTTCGTCGCCCGAGTGTTCCTCGCCGTGAGGGTCCGACTGGGGGCACGCGGCAAGCAACAAGAGCAGGAAGTACCGATGCATGTCTCTAGGTGACCACATCCGACGCGTTCGTGACTGCGTTCGAAGTGCCGCCGACCTCGGAAACCCAAAAAAATCTTGAGCCTTCCCTCTTCGAATCTTCGAAAAAAATAAGGAATAACCCCCCAAGCCCAAACCTCAAGGAAGCCGAACCTCGAGCAGCCCCGTGCTCGGCTGCATCACCATCTGCTGCACGGTGATCGCCATCTTCACTTTCGAATCGCCCAGAACCGCGAAACAGGCATCGGCGTTGTCCGGCGTCGAATCCGACGCCAAGTAGAGAGCGCGATCAAATCGATCACACGACGTTTGATGCAGCTCGCTTGTGCTCGAACCGCCCAACTCCTGCAGAACCCGATAGTCGTTGGTCACGACGAGTGGTCCACCCGGCTGAGTTCGAACTGATGCTCGCGTGCTGGTTCGCTCGATCACCACTCGCTCACCGTTTTGGGTTCCGGTCAGAAGCAGCAGACAATCCGCTGCAATGGGTCGTTCCGTGAGCGCGTACACCGCCTCATCAAAGTCCGCGCATGTCTCGAATACTTCACGAAGCACCAGTGCGATCGAGGGAGCCAGCGAGGGAGTCTCGTTGCTCAACACCGCGTTGAGCGTGATCGCGAATCGGTCTGGCGCCATGCCTGAAAACACACCTACGAACCCGGGCCACCCCACGCTCGAGTAAGGACCCGCCGGCGCGCCGCGAACCTCGGTGATCAGCGTGTGCTTCGAGAGGATGTTGCGTTCGGTCCACCAGTCGAGGTTGCGCGCGTGGATGGGTCCGCGAGGCGTATCGATCGAGAACGCAGTGCAACCCATCAATGCGCGAAACGCATCGTAGTAGAGGTTCGCAATGAGTACTTCCTCTTCGGACTTGCCGATCAGCGCTGCGATTGAGCGCACTTCCTCACGTACGTCGCGAGAGACAAACGCGTCCGCATAGCTACTCAACATCGCGCCGAAAAGCTCGGTGCCGCCGAGGTCCTTCACGTAGCTATCCGTGAGCTCACGCGCTTTGTTCGCGTAGGTCTGCAATCCGCGCCAACGCAAATTCGCCGGCTCGCTCAAATCCACCGAGAGGCGGGGAATGGTCCGACGAAACAACATGGCCGGCGAAGTTAAGTCGGCCGTGTCGTTGCACAAGGTCTCTTGACGCGTTGACGCAGAGGATTAGAAATCGCGCCATGCGACGCATCTTGATCACGGGCGCAAACAAGGGAATCGGTCGGGCCGCAGTGGCTGCAGTCCTAGGCGCGTACGAAGACACGTTTGTGTATCTCGGCTCGCGAGACCGAGGCCGCGGGGATGCAGCCCGCGATGCGTTGGTGTCTGAGCAGCCGAGTTGGGCGGAACGCATCGAAGTTCTCACACTCGACGTGTCGGACGATGCATCCGTGGAGCACGCCGCGAGCGCCACGCAGCCACTCTACGGAATCGTCAACAACGCTGGAATCGGATTCGGTGACTACTCGATGGAGACCGTCCTCAATGTCAACGCGCGTGGTCCGAAGCGAGTCTGCGATGCGTTTCTTGGCTCACTCGATTCAACGGGACGCATCGTCAACGTCGCGTCAGCGTCGGGACCGATGTTTCTGGCGAAATGCAGTGCCGAGCGACAGCTGCAACTGACGAACCCGCAAGTCACGTGGGCACAGATCGAAGCGGTGATGAACGAGTGTCTCGAGCTTGCGTCCACCCGCGGCAACTTCGCTGCGGCGGGCTTGGGCGCAGGCGATGCCTATGGGCTCTCGAAAGCGTGCTTGAACGCGTACACGATCGAACTTGCGCGCACGCATCCCGAGCGAACGATCAACTCGTGCACTCCGGGATTCATCGCAACCGATATGACGCGACACTTCGCGCGGGGATCCAGCCCGGAAGCCGCCGGTATGAAGCCGCCCTCGGAAGGCACGAAGGCGATCATGCACTTGTTGTTCGGCGACGTTGGTGGAACGGGGTGGTACTTCGGCAGCGATGCTGTGCGAAGTCCGCTCGATGCCTATCGTTCGCCGGGCGCACCTGCATACAAAGGCTGATCGTCCACCCAATACGTTTGCTTGTGACCACGCGCTTCGAAAACGGCGACAAGCGCCTCGGCTTCATCAAGCGTGCGTGTGCGTGCCACGACAAACTCGTTTCCGTTGTCGTCGAGACGGCAGACAATCCAGCGTTTCGATTCACCCACACCTGAGAACTAGGGTGACTGACACGGTTGGCCAAGAGTGTTGCGCTCCATCGGACAAGATCTAGGCTCGTAGTCATGGCGCTGGTCACGATTCGACACGTCTCCGATCCGATCGAAGCCAACATGCTGGTCGACCTGTTGGATCAAGAGGGCATCGCAGCATTCACGCCAGGCAACGAGCACAACGCGTTAATGGGTGGATTGCTCGGCGGTGTGCTCAACGTTCCGATTCGAGTGGACGAGAGCCAAGCCGAGCGCGCCATCGAGATTCTCGATGCGCTCGATGAGTACGACGAAGTCGACGATGTTGATGCGGTGCCAACGGCACGTGATGCTGCAGCAAGGGAGGGCGGCGGTCCGTACCGAGGCGCGACAACTCCGACGGTTCCAACGGATCGCAAAAAGTCGGTCGCGATTGCTGCCGCGCTGCTGTTCCCGTGCATGTGCGGCGCGTTTGGTGCTGGCCACTTCTACGTTCGTCAGTACCAGCGAGGGTTCATCGTACTGGCGTTCGCCTGGATCTGTCTGATCATGGGCTTCACGTATTCGTGGGCCTGGGCAGGCGTAGCGCTAGCTGTGCTGGCCGACATCAAAGGCGCGACGTCCTTCATCGACGCGAGCTAACCCAGCTTCGAGCCCAGCCACTCGCGCGCGGTCTTCCACTCTTTCTCGATCGTGCTTTGCGAAACACCCAGCTCTTTCGCGATCTGTGGCATCGGAAGTCCCGCAAAAAAACGAAGCTCCACGATCATCGCCTGACGTGAATCGTGGGTCGCGAGTTCTGTGAGCGCATCATCCAGCGCGATCACATCCACCAGTGCGTCGTCGTTTCCTTCGCTCAGACCGCTGAGTGAAACGCGCTGCATTCCGCCCCCGCGTTTGAGCGCGTTCATCGCACGCGCCCGATCCACGAGAACCTGCCGCATCGCCGTTGCTGCTGTCGCAAAGAAATGCTGGCTGTCGCGCTCCGTCGGGTCGGACTGCATCTTGATGAACGCCTCGTGCACCAGACTCGTCCTGTCCGCCAAACCGTTGCTGGCGTAGGTGGTCGCGAGCCGTCGGAGCTCTGCGTAGAGTCTCGTGAAGAGCGCTTCGTTCACCCGAGTTTCTTGGCCCAAAACCCTAGTCTTTTCAATGGTTTTTGACAGAGTACAACTTTTCTTTACGGGGTTTGGCGCCGCAATCCGTGGGTCTGTTGGAGGCGGACATCGCTTCGGACTTGGAGATGCACATGGCGCGAACAAACCCACCAACCCTCAAACTCCTCTGCGTTCTGGCTCTGGCTGGGATCGCGTGCGGCGACGACGATGGAACCACCGGCCCGGACATGGACGCCGGGATGGTGTTCGATGGCGGACCCAGCTTCGACGGCGGACCGGGCTTCGATGGCGGTCCGACTGCGGATGCCGGACCTGGAACCGACGGCGGACCGGACGTCTTCGACACCGTCGAGGAGCGCCTCGATCACCTGCGCGTTCCTCAATACGATCTCGACTCGCCCGAGGTCGGCGGAACGGCACTGCGCGATTTCAACGGCGACGCAGTCCCGGACGAAGCTCATCCGTTGCGCACGCCGGTCGCCACGCTGACGGGTGCAGACGAGTTCTATGTGACCGGTACCGGCAACGGTGGTGGCGCGGTGGTGGATTTCGATCGCCCGAGTACGCCCGGTTTGAGTCGATTCGTGGTCGCCCAACCCGCTGGTGGACTCGAGGTCGCGCTCGATCCTGCGGTGGTCGCGCTTCACCTCGACGACGATGGTCGCGAGGAAGTGTTGGTGTTCGACGCGCGTGCGCCGTCTCCAGGGGCGACCAACGAAGTGTACGTGTTTGCCGTGGAAGACGAAGAAGCCGCGTACGCGACGAGCTCCGTCGTGGGCGAGTCCGTCGGTACCTGGCCCGGCGCCACGAATCTTCGTGCGGTCCGCGCGGATACCGATGGCGACGGACTCGACGAAGTTTTGCTCGCGGCGATCGTTGGCGATGACGTCGAGCACCGAGGCTACGATCCGCGGACCAAGACGCTTTTTCCCGCCGTTCGCATGGTGCGTCTGCGTGCGATTACCCATCCGGTGTACGGCATTTCGCTTGCTGCCGGTCAAAGCGACGACGACCCCGGCGATGAGGTGGCGATTGGAATCAACTACCGCGAGCCGCGCGGCGTGGACGGAACAACTCGCGTCGCCGTACTCGGGACGTTCATCGACCGTGAGATCATCATGGAGGACGGCCGCAAGTTGGTCGGCGGTGCCGTGACCATGGCGGACGTTGACGCCGACTTCCGTGACGAGATTGTTGTCGCTGGCAGCGCGCCGGGTGACACGGCGGGAAGCTACGAATACCGACTGTTGATTCGTGACGACGTCACCGCAGGCATCACCCGTCTGTTCGAAGACACGTTCACCGGGAGCTTGTCCAACACCAACAGCGTGGTGCGCGTGCGTCAGACGCAGCTTGCGGTGGCCAACACGAGCGTCTCGTCGGTGACGCCCGAACTTCCGGGGGCGGAGCCGCCGAGTGGGTTTCAAGCGTTCGACCCCGCCGAAGACGTTCTGGTGAACAACGTGATCTGGGAGTTCAGTCCGGTTGACCTACCGCCCGAAGGGGTGACCCCCGAGGAGCGCATTGCGGCGATGGCTCGCCCGGCCAGCGAGGTGTTCCGTTTTGGTCGCGAGACCGACTTGATCATCGACGACGAGACCGTTCAGTTCGCGTTGGGTCAGCTCAACGCAGACGGCCTTCCCGATGCGGGTGTCCTCTCGGAGATCGCGGACCTCTTCGAACTGACCGACCAGGAACATACGTTGGCGATCACGGGACTTCTTAGTGGCACGACTCAGAGTGTGGTGCTCGCACCGGACGGTCGTGTTCCGATGCAGATGGTCCAGGCGAACATGGACTCCGACTCCATCGTTGTTCGTCACCTTCGCGAAGAGCACGTGATGCGCTACTCGGAGCCGGTCATTCTAGCGGTGCTTGCTGCGACGCCTTGTTACCCGGGTCCCGACGGCCAGTACACCAACGAGTGTTCGACCAACTACGGCAACGCAGTGTCGGCGTCCACGGCGCAGAGCTCCACGTACGGATTCAGCATGGGTCTGACCGTGGGCTACGGCTGGGAAGACCGAGTTGCGACGCAGTCGGAGCTCAAGGCCAAGGCAACGCTCACCGCGCGCACCGCGTTCGGCACCGGCAGCTCGACCGAGATCACCTTTAGCAAGGCGTACTTCAACGGAACGCAGCAGGACCAAGTGTTGGCGACCGTGTTTGGTCTCGAGCAGTTCACCTACGAGATCCTGAGTGCACCTCCCGGCATGTCGGGTGAATCGCGCGTGGGTCAGACGATCACCATCTCCGTTCCGCGAAGCGATGTTCAAACCACCCGCCTCTTTAGCGAGTCGTTGATTCGTCCTTCGCTTCGTCCCAGTCAGGCCGCTGCGCTCGATGCGGTGTTTCACCACACTCCGGGAGACCCGAGCACGTACCTCCGACGCCATGAAATCGCCGACTACGTCGCAGGCCTCGGAGTCACCGGTCCAGAGTGCAACGAGTCCACCTCACCGGATGCGTTGGCCGACTGTGGTTATCTCACTTCGCGTGACGGTGCAGACCCTGGTGTGGTGTCGGTCGCGGGTGGCGTTCGCGGCTCGGGAACGGGCATCGACGGCAACATCATGATCGAAAACTCGATGGACGAAACGCGTGCCTGGGGCATGGAAGCGATGTTCGACCTCGAGTTGTCCTTGGGCGGTGCGATTTTCGGGATGCAGCTTGGTGCGAGCACGGACAACAGCATCACCGTGAGTCACGGTAACTCGATCGAGTACGGCTTCCGTATGGGTGCGGTGGATCCCGCAGTGTACGCGCCCTACCAAGCGCAGCTGGTGACCTTCCATCACCGCTTCGACTGCAACGCTAACGACGAGTGCCAGAGCTTCGAGGTGCTCAACTTCTGGGCCGAGCCTTCGGTTCCCTAGAGCACACGATCACGCACCGTAGGAACAAGCCGCTCGGACGCGTCCGGGCGGCTTTTTCTATTGGCAAACCGTGATCAGTTGTCGAACGACAGGCGCTTCAGACTCGCCGAACGTATCGAGGCAATCGGCGGCTACAGCGTGGGCCATCTCGTTTTGACCCGTGGCTCGAAGTGCCGGGATCTCGATCGTATATCGCACGAGCCCACGCACGTTGGACTCTTCGAGATGCTGCAGCGCATCGGACGCGTCGCCACGACTCCACGCTTGTGCCGCTGCCTGCAGTTCAGTCAACGCGCTGCAATCGCCACGAAAGAATGGCCGTTGTGTGCAGCCCTGTGCACGCATGGCTTCGCAGTACTCAATCGCGCGTGGCAGTCGTACTTCGAACATGTCATCGCCCGAGTCGAGCAGCGGTGAGATCTCCCCGGTCATCAGCTTGTTGCGCGCGCGGCACTGTGTTCGCTGATCGTAGAGACTGCTCTCAAACACGCCGCGGAGCGTCTCGACACGCTCTGGATACGACATGGTTTCGACCGCTCGAAGCTGATGCTCCGCGTGCAGCCAAATTTCACGCGGTGCAATCACGGCGACACACACTGCGGTGAGCAGCAACGCGATGACCGAGTGCACAAGGTACGAGCTTCGAAAGCTCGCTTTGGTGCCGTCACGTCGGACTCGCTCATCGATCGCGCTGAGGTTTCCGTCTGCACACTGCTTGAGTGCCCAATGGAACACCGCGTTGGGATCACCGACCGCGTGAGCAGGAAAACTCAGCTCTCCATGGTCGCCTTCAATCGTCAGCATGGGTATTTGCGCGCCCTTGTGACCGCGTTTCTTCCAATGACGGAAGTTACGGATCGATGCCCAGTCGACCGACTTGGATCGAACAAAGCCGCGACGGGTCAAGGTGTGCGTCCCCAAGAGCAACGTTTCGAGTTGGGTGATGCGCGCGTTGAACCAGACCACCGTCAGCCAAATCGGCGGCACGAACGCAACACGCCACCAGTCTTCGCCGGTGAGAACTGCGTGGAATATCCAGGCAGCGGGCCACACCAAAAACCACGCGGTCATGAACCACATGCAGAGTCCCAGCACGATTCGCCGCGCGCGGTGAGGGCGCAGAACAATGACGGACTCGCTTCGCGCCGGTTTCGCGGCTTGGCGATACGCGTTCACGGGTGGACTCTATCCGTTGGCTCCGGTGGTACGCTACCGGATGCGAAGCTGGCTCGTCGTTGTGGTGTGTGTGTTCGGGTGTGGGGATGACTCGGGAACAATCGAGCCCGATGCCGGCGCAGATGGCGGGGTTCAAGACAGCGGAACGGACGCAGGCTCAGACGCCAGTGTCGATGTGGGTCTTGATGCTGCGGACGATGATGCAGGGTCGGATGCTGGCGTCGATGCACCCGCGGATGTGTTTGATGCCGGACCAACGTTGTGCGATCCGACAGCGACGGGGCCGACGTTTCCATCACGAGAGTGGGACGCAGTCGTTGTGGCCGACGGGGACGAGTTTCTTCAGCCGGTGAGTATGGATTGGGACGGCACGCGCATGCTCGTGTCGAACAGTGCGAGTTGGTTGACGACCGATCCGGCGGTGGGCAACACACTGCAAGTCATCGATGGTGTGGTGAGTGTGCTCGCCAGCGGCGCGTCGTTCCAAGGACCGGCAGCGTCGGCCTGGAACAACGGCGACGGTGCATTTGAGGCGGGGTTCTATGTTGCGGTCGAAGACGCCGCCGGGCCTGGCGTGCTTCGCGTGGCAGGCGACGGCAGCAGCGTCACCACGTTTGGTAATGCGACCGAGCCTGGCGCCATCGTGTTCGGTCGCGGAGGTGACTGGGGAGCCGACTTGTACGTCGCAGCTCGCGAACGTGCCGATACGGTCATGCCCAATCCATTTGGTGTGTACGAATACGGCTCCGACGGGATGCGGACGCCTTTCGCGATCACGCTCGATGGCGCCCCACTCGTGGGTGCCTTTGGTTTGGCGTTTGGACCCGGCGACACGTTGGGGACGGATCTCTACGTCGCTACGTTCGAGGACGGTGGATTCAGTCCAGGCAGCACCAACGCGATCTACCGGGTAGCGAGCGACGGGACCGCATCCCTTCTCGCTGCGGTTGACCGTCCCATCGCAATCGCAACGCCTGACACAAGCACCGGAGATTTCGGCGAGTTTGTGTACGTGTCGACATCATCGGACATCGTGCGAGTGGATTCGACGGGTTCGGTGGAGACTTTCGCTGAGGGATTCGATCGCGCCGCGTACCTGCGTTTTGGTCCGGACGGTGCGCTCTACGTGGCCGAACCGGGTGGGGCACGCATCGTTCGTATCGAACGGTGCCCCGACATCTAGTCGAGAAGCATCAGCGCGCGTCGAACTTCATCGAGGCTCTTCGCGATCAGTTTCCGCGCGGTGTCCTGCGCCATTTCAGCTTCGAACGCGCGCATCTCTCCGGGGGTCATGCGTCCAATTCCGGCTTCGCTCAGCGTCGCGAAGTCTTCGCGCAGCAAGCTGGTCTGATCCGCGCCGAACACTTCGATTGTCCACTGCGTGTGGAGTTCACGTACGTCGCGCGGAGTCGCACCGATGAATGCGCATGCCGGCAAGAGGAGCACGATGGCGCACATCGCCAGGACCGCAGTTCGCGATCGTGCGTTGTGGGTGCGGACCTCCAACGCGTTGAGCCGCAGCTCGATGCGGACGTCGCCTTGCATCACTGGACGGAACCCATGGGCACGCGGCAACTCACGTCGCAGCGTTCGTTCCATCGCGAGAAAATCGGTCTCGAACTGTCGGCCTGACTCATGCTCGCGAATCACTTCGAGCTCGATGGAACGCTCCGTCGCCGACTCTCCACGCGGGGTGGCTGCAGCGGGTGCGTAGAGCGTCGTGGTGTAACACCCGCTCAGCAACACACACGCGAGCGCGAGTCTCACTCCTCTTCGCCGAGGAGTGCACGGGTCTCGGCTTCTTGGGCTTTCTCGTCAGCGTCGATGGAGTACTCCAAGCACGCCATCAACTCGTCGAGTGCGCTCTGAGCCCGTTTGACGAAGGCTCGTGTGTGTCCGGCGTGTTCCTTGCGCTCGAGCAACCAGCCCGGGCCGGTCGCTTTCACGCCGCGTTCCTCCACAAAGTCCACCATCTCGCGTGCGCGCGCACAAAAGGCGCGCACGTCGTGCTTATCGATGTAACGAGTGCTCATTGCGACACCATGAGTGTGCGTTTGTCGGTGACGATGCAGTGCACCGGCACGTCGTGGGGGAGATTGGGCGTTTCACTCACAAGCTGGAAGTCGAAGCCAATGGCGACGCGGAACGCATCGGGCCACTTGCCGAACAAGCGATCGTAGTACGCACGGCCGTACCCAACGCGATGACCTCGCGGATCGAATGCCAGTCCCGGTGTAATGATCACATCGACTGTGCTGGGCTTCGGGGCGTCGCTTGGTGGTTCCGGGATATCCCACGTTCCCGTGACGAGACTTTCGGGTCCGCATGTGTGCAACTCGAGACCGCCCTCTTCGTCAATTCGTGGGTACGCGGTCGCGACGCTCTGTGCGCGCAACGTTGCGGCGACTGCACTGGGGTCCGCTTCACTTCGAATGGCGGCGTACAATGCGACGCACGTCGGAGCTTGCAGCACGTCAAGCTCGTTCAACCGAGTGCACATCGCTGCAGAACGCTCCGCGCGAGACTCACGCGGGATCGCGCCGCGCACTGCGCGCATGCGTCGTCGTAGTTCGACTTTGACGCGTTGTCGGAGGTACGCCTCCTCGTCCGCGTTCACGGTGCTTCTTCGGCGCGTACGCCTTCCGCAAGTCTCTCGTCGATTCGACCGATCACCTGACGAATCATTCCCTCGGTTCGTTCGCGAAGCGACTCGCTACGTCGCTCTGATTCGTGAAGGTCCTCTGCCAACGAAAGTGCGACGACCGCGAGGAGCTGCGCAGGAGAAGCTGCGCGTTTCGCAGCAGGGCCGAGTGCTTCGATCCGGTCGTTGACCATCGAAGCGAGCAGTTCCAGGTGCTCACGATCGGAGTCGGTTGTGAGCCGATAGCGCGCCCCAGCGATCTCGATCGTGACTGTCTCTTTCGCCTTCGCCATAGCGTTTTAGGGCTATCAGCGCGGACTTGACGCGGTCAAGCCTGGTTCCAACCCGATAATCGCGTCTGGGTGTCCGCCCGTGGTACCCTCCGTGTCCAACGAGAAGCCCAACGTGATTAAAGTTGAGTGTCCTTCCTGTTCCGCGTCCTATGACCTGGACGAGAAACGCCTCCCGGCGAGTGGCCTGCGGATGCGTTGTCCCAAGTGCGGAGCATCGTTTCAAGTAAGCCCCGATGGAACCGTCGGAGAGGCTGGTGCGCCCCCATCACGGAAGAAAACCGCGATGGGAATCGGAGTCGCGGCACCACCACCCAAAAGCAAATTGGGTTCTGCCGGATCCGCCACCGCTGCGCTGCTGGCTGAACTCGAGGGAGGCGACGATGCGCCGACCCCTGGGTACAAGCCGCCTGCACCACCAGCGCCACCCCCTCCACCTTCGAGCGACTCGATCGATCTGCCGGCGCCTTCTCCCAAGAAGCAGCCGATTCCTGGAATTCCCAAACCGCGTCGTCGCGCTGCGCCGCCCGACTTGGATCTTCCAGCACCCAAAGCCAAGAAGAAGCCGATTGCACCGCCGGTGCCTTCGGACTTGGATCTGCCCGCGCCCAAGGCCAAGAAGAAGCCGATTGCACCGCCGGTGCCTTCGGACTTGGACCTTCCCGCGCCCAAACCCAAGAAGAAGCCGATTGCGCCGCCGGTGCCCTCGGACTTGGATCTGCCCGCGCCCAAAGCATCGCGTGCGCGCAAACCTCCGATCGCGCCCGAAGTGGATCTTCCTGCTGCGAAGCCGGCACGCAAAGCTGGCGGTGGGTTCGACGATCTCGATCTCCCCGCGCCCAAAGCGGCGAGAGGAAAAGCTGCACCGCCAGGACTCGATGACCTCGACCTTCCGGCGCCTCTGACACCAAGCGGCAAGGTGAAGGCGAAGCCAAAGCCGAAACCCGCCGCAGCACCGGACTTCGATCTGGATCTTCCCGCACCTGCGGGTGGCGGAGGAGGTTTCGGGGATCTCGATTTGCCCGCGCCTCGCGGTGGAAGCACGCCCTTCGACGACATGATGTCGGACCTGCCCGCTCCTGTTGGGGCGGGAGGGGATCTCGATCTTCCGATGCCGAAAGGCGGAGATGACCTCGATCTGCCGATGCCCAAGTCGGGGGGTGGAGGCGGGTTCGGCGATCTTGATCTGCCAATGCCCAAAGGGCCTGCTGCTGCGGACTCGGGCGGAGACTTCGATCTCGATCTTCCGATGCCGGCTGTCGGTGTGGATCTCCCCGCGCCATCCGGAAGCATCGACTTGCCTACGCCTTCTGGCAGCGTGGATCTTCCGATGCCGAGTTCGGGCGCAGACCTGCCGATGCCCAGCACCGGTTTGGATCTTCCTGCACCCAGTGACGGACTCGATCTGCCGACTCCGCGCGCGGACTTGGCGGGTGCACCGGCTGCGACCGATCTCGATGTTCTCCTTCCCGATGGCGACGGCATGGGCGGCATGGGGATGGACGATCTCTCGTTGCCCTCGCCGCGTGCTCGTGGTGAGCGCAGCGGTGCAGGCAGCGACAAGTTTGGCGAGATCGATCTCGGCGACGGTGGCGGAGACGGCGGCGACTCGCTGGAGTTCGACGACATTGAAGGCGGTGGCGATGAGCCCGACCTCGATGCCGTCGGTGGAATGGATCTGCCCGAGGGCGCCGACGATCCCAGCAAGGGACCGCAGAAGCAGGAGTCGCTTGCACCGCCGAAGAAGTCGCGTGCCATGTGGTACGGCCTGGGCGCGCTGGTGCTCGTGGTGGGTGCAGGCGTTGGTGCGCGGTGGACTCCGTACGGCATCTTCGGCGTGCACTTCTTCGAGCAGTTCACCAGTGCAGCGGGCGATGACGCAGCGATTCACCAGGTGATCGTCGAAGCGGAAGAGCAGGGCGCGCTCGACACGTACGAGGGTGCGCGTCGTTCCTTGCGCACGCTCTCGGATGCCCGTCGTGAGTACTACTTGAACCGAACACTGCTCGCGCGCAGTGCGTTGCACGAGGCGCTATTCCAGCACCGCTTTGGTGAGAACCCCCGCTCTGCAGGTCGTGAGCGCGCGATCCTCGAACGCTTGGCCACGCGTGGTGACGACGCACCAGGAATCCTGCTTGCTCAAGCGGCGAGTCAGTTGCGCCAGGGATCGCCGGGGGGAGCTGGATCGAGGTTGGCGGGTGCGCGTTCCGAGTCGCCCAACGATCCATATGTCAACCTGGTCGCGGCTGAGATCGCGTTTGCGAACCAAGACTACGAGGGTGCGGCGACCGAGTTCCAAGCCGCTGCGGATGCTGGGATCGGAGCGCGTGGATTGTGGGGCGTCGCTCGCGCGCGTCGCATGTTGAACGACCACGCCGCGTTTGCGACAGCGGCAAACGCAACGCTCGATGCCAGCCCGGATCACGCCGGTGCTCTTGTGGCGGTCGGTGAGCAGGCCTTCAACACGGGTCAGCTCGATCGCGCGTTGGAGTATGCGCAGCGAGCAACCGCATCGCGTTCGTCAGGCACAGAAAAGGCGGCGGCCTACGGATTGTTGGGTCGCGTTAACGAAGCGCGTGGCCGACGTGGTGCCGCTCGTCAGGCGTACGAAGCCGCCGTCGAGGCATCGCCCTTTGATCACGAGTCGCTGCTGGGCTTGGGACGCGTGCTCCTGGAAGAACGTCGATTTGGCGACGCGTTGGCGCGTTTCCAGGGTGCACAGCAAACCATCGGCGACCGCACTGCGCCCGAAGGAGCGGTGCCCTACGACATTCAAGTCGGCATCGGTATGGCTCGCGCGCACGTTGCGCTGAGCGAACCGGAACAGGCTCACGCGATCATGGCGCCGCTTGCGGAAGCGCATTCCGAAGATCCCAACGTCCAACTTTGGCTCGGCAAGTCGTTTCAAGCACGGCAGCAATACGCGCAAGCCGTGGCCCAGTACGAACGCGTGATCGCACTCGACGAGACCCAGTTCGACGGGTACTTGGCGGCTGCGCAGCTCTTCTTTGAACGGGACCAACCGGAACGCGCTGGAGAGGTGCTCGGTCGCGCGCGTCAGAAAGTCGAAGTTACGTCCGAAGTTCGTCGGCTGTTGGGAGAGAGCGAACTACGCCGCAACCGACTGCCCGAGGCGATCGAAGAGTTTCAGGGTGCCTTGGGACTCGACTCGCAAAACACGCACGCTCTTTTTGGACTGGCGCAGGCTCTGCGACGTTCGCGTCGACTGGACGATGCCAACACTCGGCTTGAGGCGTTGGGTGCTCTCGATTCAACCTATCCCGGTCTGGCCGTGGAGCGAGGTCGCGTGTACGAGGCGCAAGGACATCCGGAGCGTGCCGTCGAGTTGTACACGCGCGCCCTTGCGGACGCCCCCGATGACCTGAGCTTGGTGTTGCGCCTCGGGTCGGCGCAGTTGGCGGCAAAGCAGATCGATGAAGCATCGACGACGATCCAGCGCGTGATCGATGCCGAGCCGCAAAACGCAGAGGCGTTGCACTTCATGGGTCGCGTGAGTTTCGAGCGCGGTGAGTACCAGTCGGCGCAAGAGCTCTTGAGCCGAGCGATCGCGTTGGATCCTGCGATGGGCGAGTACCACATGTGGATGGCGTGGACGTACCTCGAGCAGAGCAACCTCTCGCGTGCGTTGGAAGAAGTCAGTCGCTCGTTGGAGATCGACGATTCGTTGGGTGAGGCGTACTACGTTCGCGGTCGAGTCGGATTGCGTGGTGGTGCGGTTCGTGATGCAGCGGCGGACTTCAATCGTGCGTTGCAGCTGCGTCCTTCGTTGACCGATGCGCTCGCGGGAATCGGCGAGTGCTTTGACCAGCTTGGCGAGGCACGTCGCGCGATTGCGTCGTACGAACAAGCGGTGACGCGTGAACCGGACAACGCGTTCTGGCAGTATCGTTTGGGCGTCTTGCGGATGGAAGCGGGCCGTGGAGGCGAAGCGACCGCAGCACTACGACGTGCGACTGCGATCGGGGATGCCGCGAGCGAGCCTCCTGGTTGGTTGGCAGAGGCGCATCGACTCTTGGGCAACGCGCATCGTCGTGCAGGTGAGCGAACCGCAGCGATCGACGAGTACGAACGCTATATGGAACTCGCGCCGCAGAGTGCGATCGATAGAGAAGAAGTGCGCGACATACTCAACCGCCTGCGTCGGTAGTTGTTTTAGCGTGTTCGATTCAGCGTCTTCTTTTGCGATGGGATGACTCCTGCGCGCTGTTCCGCGATCAGCCTGTTGGGCAAGGGCAGAGGCACGGGCATGGGCAGGAGGTTCCGCCGGTTACCACTTCCGACGCGAGCGTCTCTCGTCGCAGCCACACGGGAAGAGGAAGAGGAATAGGAAAGGGCAGGCTGGTCCGGGCGGTCGCGGCCGAAGCTCGCGTGCCGAACGTCGTGCCCGTGCCCGTGCCCTTGCCCGTGCCCGAGAAGCGTTTCGGACGACTTCGGCGTACGAGTCATCCCAGCCTCGGTTGAGGGACACAAACGTGTCGAATCTGCCGCGAATCCAGAATTCAAGCCCCTGAAATTATTATGTTTTAAGCCCTGGCACAGCCATCGCAAATGAGGAGGGGTATGCCTATCGCCCTCGCTCTCGTGCCCCTCCTGACCGTGACCGTGATCTTCGCGAAGACCTGCCTTCTCCGTCCGTGAGCTTCGCGGACACGGGTTTCGTGGGAGACCGAAGACTGAAAAGACGTGCCAAGCGATCAAAGCCTTAGCTGGTTTGGTCACTTGACCGACTTCGAAAAAATGATCGGTATCCTGCCTAAGCTTCCGTACTCCCGAACTTCCAAGCTTCCGGATCCGCGAAGCGGAGTGCCGATCCCTTCCTAGCCCGGTTTTCGACCGCTCGCGATGTACATCACAAAGCCTCCGCCCCACACGTGCCGGTTTGCTTCGATGTCTGTGAGCACCTTCTCGGAACGCTTCACGTCCATTTGAAACAGCGCGTCGAACTCGTCCTCCGCACCACCCCCTGCCACGTACAGCGCCTTCGCTTGCTCGTAGTGTCCCCAGCGACAAATCTTCGTCGCGACGTGACTCCGAAACAAAGCGAGATGCTGCTGCTCAGTCGGAGTCTCATACGGCGGGATCAACCAAGCACACCGATCGTTCGTCGACACTTGAAGCCGCTCGAGCGACGCCTCGGCAAAGAGATGCGCCAGTCGTTCGCCTACCGCTCCGTCCCCTTGGCCGAGCGCGACCTTTCCGCGCAGGCATCGGTCGTCGAATCGTAGCAGCGCAAGAGTCTCTTCGATGTCGTGTTCGGGGAGCGCGACTGCATTGACCATGCGATTGGTCCGATTGTTCGGTTCTGCGGCAACAACCAAACCGCCCGGTCGTGTCACGCGGATCATTTCGCGCAACGCGGTCTCGGCGTCAGCGACGTGAATCAACACGGTCTGACACGTCACCAAATCGAACGTGTTGTCGTCGAAAGGGAGCGACTCGGCGTTCCCTTCGCAGTAGGTGAACGATCCTGGACGGTCTTTGGCGCGCTCGCGCGCGGCATCGAGAAAATCCGGTTCGTGATCAACGCCCGTCACCACCGGATCTTTGACGAGCGTCGCGATGCGTTGTCCCCAATGGCCTGCACCGCAACCCACGTCGAGCACGGTGCGAAGCTCGCTTGCCTCCCAACGTTTCGCCAGTAGCTCCAGGTAGTCCTGGTTCCACCACGAATCTCGCCAATCACCCGAGAAGCCCGCCAGGTCCGCGTACTTCTTGGCGTCGTACCCCAAGTTCTTCTTCATCTTGCCCCTCGATGAAACCATGGGGTCGCTTGTGGCGTTCGTCCACGCTAGAGGTTGCCGTGATGCGCGCGTTGAAGGTGCTTGGTGTTCTTCTCTTGGTCTTGCTGCTCGGTGGCGTGATCACCGGGTTCGTGATGCATGAGAGCCGACCCGAAGGAGGAGAGACGGGCGAGTACGCAGAGTCGCTTGCGCGACGCATGGTGCAGACCGTCAACCCCGAAGCCTGGGAAGCGACGCGCGCGGTGCAGTGGAACTTCCGCGGTTCGCATCTTCACGTGTGGGATCGTGATGCGGGGTTCGCGTGGGTTCGATGGGATGACATCGATGCACGCATTCGGCTGAGCGACCGCACCGGCGTCGTGACGATCGCAGGGCACGATGCGGTGGAAGGCGAAGCGATCGAGTTGCGCGAGAAAGCGTACGCGTATTGGGTCAACGATTCGTTCTGGCTCAACCCTGTCGTCAAGATCTACGACGAGGGAGTGACACGCTCGATGGTGTCGGTGGCAGATGGACGTCGCGGATTGATGGCTGCCTATGATGGTGGTGGACTCACGCCGGGTGACGCGTACGTGTGGATCCTCGGCGAGGATGATCGACCGGTTGCGTGGAAGATGTGGGTCTCGATCATTCCGATCGGTGGGCTCGAAGCGAGCTGGGATGGCTGGGAACGACTGGACACCGGCGCTGTGGTCGCGACGCGGCACGAGATCGGGTTTCTCACGCTGGAACTAAGCGACGTGCGGGGTGCAACGAGCATCGCGGAGCTGCTGGACGAAGATCCGTTTGCGGAGTTGCGCTAGTGGTGGTGGTTGATTTTATTACCGGAAGTGCGGGAAGGCTGGAAGACGGGAAGGTTAGACATCTTGACCTTCCCGTCTTCCAGCCTTCCCGTGCTTCCGGTTAAAAATGTTCGCCCGAGTTTCTTCTCGACTTAGAGCCCGGCGCGCTCAAACACCTTCGTCAGCTCACGACGCGCATCGCGCTTAACCTTATCCGTATCGAGCGTCTGTAGCTCGCCCGATGAGACCACCACGCGTCCATCGACAAGAACATGCTTCACGTCGGAACCACGCGTCGCATACACCAATCGGCTGTACACATTGCCGGCAGGCTCCTGATGAAGTTCGTCAACGCGCAGCACGACCACATCGGCTTTCTTGCCCAGCTCGAGACTGCCAATGTCGTCGTCCCAACCCAATGCGCGTGCACCGTCGATCGTCGCCATCTCAAACGCGGCGGATGCCGGCAACGCCGCTGCGTTCTGGGCGCGCACTTTTGCGAGCAATGCCGCACTGCGCAGTTCCGTCCAGGGATCCATACGGTTGTTGCAAGGCGCTCCGTCCGCGCCAATGCCCACCACAATGCCGGCGTCGCGAAGTGCAGGCACGTTTGCAATACCACTCGCGAGTTTCAGGTTCGCGCTGGGACAGTGGGCGATTCGCGTGCCTCGCTTGGCCAAACGTCGCACTTCCGAAGCCCGCAACTGTACGCAATGTGCGAAGACCGCACTCGGACCGGTGATACCCCATCGCTCGAGTGCAGCGATGTCGTCTTCACCGAGAACCTCTTTGACCGCTTTGCGTTCGTCAGCATGCTCGGCGGCGTGCGTGTGCATGAGCACCCCGTCTTCCGCTCGTTCGGAAACTGCGCGGAAGAGCTTTTCGCTGCAGCTCAAAATGAACCGAGGCGCATAGGCGTAGCGAAGTCGGTCGTCTTCCGTGCGATGCCAGGCGTCGCGCAAGCGGTCGCTTTCACGAAGGGAGTTGCGGGTAGATTCTCGCAAGCCTTTGGGAACGCCCTTGCCCGCATCCATCATCGCTTTGCCTGAGGCACCGCGAATGCCGGACTCCGCCATCGCTTCGAACACGGCGTCGTGGTGGTGGGTGGTCCCCATATCCAAGATCGTGGTCGTTCCGTTGAGCAGCATCTCGGCAAGACCGAGTCGTGCGCTCGCTTTGAGCGACTTGGGATCGTGACCCGATTCCAAGGGCCAGATCCGTTCGCGAAGCCACGGGAGCAACGGCTTGTCGTCCGCCGCTCCACGAAAGAGTGCTTGGCAAAGGTGCACGTGCGCTTGCACGAGTCCAGGAATGACCGCGCAGCCTTTGGCTTGGATTCGAGTGGCTCCAGACGGCACCCGAAACCGGCCGATGCGAGCAATTCGCCCGTCTTCGATCAGCAGGTTGCCGCGCAGCACGCGGCGATCGCGGTCCATCGTGACGATGGTTCCGCCTTCAATAACGATGCGCGCAGACACGCTTTAAGCGCTCTGAAGCCGCCGTAGCACTGCGCCCAGCAGCGACACAAAGCGCGCACGAACGCGCGTTGCCACCTCTTGAACCTCTTCGTGGTTCAGCGTCTCATGACCCAGGCCGGCAGCCTTGTTGGTGATGCAGGAGATGCCGAGAACACGCGCACCCATGTGTCGCGCAGCGGCGACTTCGAGCACGGTGCTCATCCCGACAGCGGTCGCACCGATGGTGCGGAGCATTCGAATTTCCGCGGGCGTTTCGTAGGTCGGTCCCAACAACCCGGCGTACACACCGCGCTTCAATTCGAAACCCAGTGCGCGCGCACCTTCTTCTGCAAGGTTGCGAAGTTCGGTGTCGTAGGGGGTGGTCATGTCGACAAAGCGCGGCCCCAGCTCTTCCTCGTTCTCGCCCACCAACGCGTTGGTGCCGGTCAGATTCAGGTGGTCGTCGATCAACATCAGATCACCCACGTCGAGCTCGTCCGCAATGCCGCCTGCAGCGTTGGTGATGATCACCGCCTTGGCTCCGAGACGCAGCATCAAGCGACAACCAAACACGATGTCCGCTGCCGGATGGCCCTCGTACAGATGCACGCGACCTTGCATAGCCACGGCGGATGCACCCTCCGCAGTTCCAAACACCAACTTGCCGGCGTGACCTGCGACCTTCGAAACCGGGATGCCTTCGATCTCGGAGTAGGGGATCGCGACCTTGTCTTCGAAGGTGTCGGCGAACGCACCCAGTCCAGAACCTAGGACGAGCGCCACGTCGGGAACCCGATCGGTGTGCTTTCGAACGTCTGCGATTGCACGCTCCAGGCGGGCCAGCTGCGACATGGCCGAAGGAGACGAAAAAGCCTTCGGCAAGGCAAGCGGAAACCGAGAACTCCCGGCTCTCAACGTTGTCCTACCCGTTGTGGAGCCCTACTGTGAAAGCATGGAAACGGACCGGGTGTCCTGGCGGCTCCTCCCCTTTGAGAAGGTGGTGTGGAGTGGTCAGCGCAGCAACGTGCCCCCCGATTCCTTCTGGGTATTGCTCCCGATCCTGCTTTTCGCGCTCGCCGTTGTGAGCGCGCTCTTCGCCAGCCTGCTCGGTGTGGCGGAGCTTCCGGGGATGAGGCGAACCTTCGGACTCGCGGCTCTGCTTGGAGCCTGCGGCATCGCAGCGATCCTTGCGCCGCGCTACTTCTTCGACGGTGTGGCCTACCTGGTGACGGATCGTCGGATTCTCTGGCGGCGTGGTCGACTCATCCGATCGATGGAACGCGGCAAGCTCACCTACGCCCGGATTCGATGGCATCGATCTGTGCCTGTCGTGGGTCATCTGGAACTCGTGGTCGCGGTTCCGTTTGGTCCGCTCAGTCGACGGATGCGGATCGTGTGGCACGACGTGCGCGAACCCGATCGATTGCTCGCACTGATTCGCGACGTGACACCGTCCGAACATGCCGGGGACCGCGACGTGTCGATGTTGGATCGCCTCGAACAAGACGAAGAGGTGATCTGGGGCGGTCACCCGCGCGGGATGCACCTCGGTTGGCGCGAAATCTCGATCACCCTGCTCGGCGTGGCGGTGACGACGATGGGTGTGCTCTACGGCTATCGCAACGCGGAGATTCTGCTCAACCTGGAGGGCCTGGGTTTGCAGGTGCGCTCCGCGGAATGGGCGCTGCTGTTTAGCGCTGTCGCGATTTCATGGATCTGCATCTTGTCGATCGGCCTGACGTTGATCTGGAACGGTTCGGTTCGCGCGCATCGACTCGGGCGCGCCACCGAGTACCTGCTCACCGAGCGTCGGCTTCTTATTCGACGCGGGTTTGTCGAGCTGAGTGTCGACCGCTCACAAATCGTCGACGTGGCGATGCAACCCGCGGGCGGTGGACTGCAGCACCTCTTCCTGATGCTCGATGCTCCGCAGTCGCGGGCGATTTCCGATAGTGGCGCGCTTGGACCCTTGCTGCCGGCGCGCGCCGCTGTGCCCCCGGTTCTCTTTGAGATTCGCGATGCTGAGCATGTTCGGAATCTGATCCTCAGCGCGTAGATCAATCTGCTACATCTTGGGCATGCGGCTCTACGCGATGTTGGTGCTGGCGTTGGCGTGCGGGTCGGATGACGACACACGCCGCGAAACCACCGAGACGACCAACGGCGAGGAAGTCGCTGAGCTTCCGGCGCGCGGACCCGAAGAGCCTCCCGTTTTGGCGGAGGGTGTCACCGCCATCGACGTCGCGTGTGAGCAGGGCGCGCCGGAACGGTGCAACGCACTGGACGATGATTGCGATGGCGTCATCGATGAAGACGAGTCCTGCGGCGCGGCAACTGGCCCGCTCCAGATTGCGACTGCGTGGAACACGGGTGCAGACATCGACATCTACCTGACCGACCCCAACGGCGAGACGGTCAGCTTCCAGCGACGCGAGAGTGCTTCAGGTTCGCACGTGAATCGCTCGGCGCGTGGCTCGTGCGGTCAGGGGTCGCAGCCTCGACTCGAGAACGTGGTCTACCGTAACCGTCCGCCGGCGGGGGAGTACAAGATCGAGCTGCACTACCTTTTTGAATGCGAAGCCAACGCAGGGATGGCGACTGCCACGGTGAGCGTGTCCGCCGCGGGTGAACTGGTCGGCAGTTACAACGCCACACTTTCACCTAACGACCACGTTGAGATCCTCCGATTCACAATCCCCGAGTAGTCGCTCTCAGGCGGTAGGGACTCCGAAGCTGAACCGCGCAGACCAGGCGCTGCTTGGGTTGTGGTGGCTCGCGACGGTTGTCGGCGGGGTCGCGGTCCATCTTGCGAGTCCGCCGTCGACGGTGGTGTTGGCGCTCGCATTCTCGTCGTTGCCTTACGCCGTCTTGCTCTGGCGCGGGACGCAGGTTCCCGAGCGTGTTCTCTTCGTTGTCGCTCTCTCCGCGGCGGTTCCGATGTTGTTCGCTCCCGCAGCGCTTTCCGACGATGTGTTTCGCTTTCTCTGGGACGGACGTGTGTGGACGCATGGCGTCGATCCCTATCTCTACGCGCCTGCAGACCCCGCGCTGCATTCGTTGCGCGATGAGCTTTGGCGCAACATCAACCACCCCGAAGTCCCCACGATCTATCCGCCGGTCGCGCAGCTGATCTTTGGTGTCGCGGATTTCGTTTGGCACTCTGTGATCGCCCTACGCGTGGTCGCACTCGCAGGTTTTCTGACCGTTGCTGTGTTGCTTCGCCGTGGTGGCCCGACGTGGGCACGAGTCGCGTGGCTACTCAACCCGCTTGCACTCAGCGAGTGCGTCCTGGGTGCCCACATCGACGTGTGGGTCGGGATTGCTGTTCTGATATTCGCGTATGCGCTGCACCACGGTGAGATCCGCAAAGCACTAGGCATGGTGTTCTTCGCCAGTGGACTCAAGCTTGTCGGCATTGCGCTGGCACCCTTGGTTGCGATTCGCGCACGTCCTTGGGTTCCGGTTGCGCTCGTCGTCGCGCTCATACCGATCGTCCCGCTGCTTGGTGCCGGCGAGGGCTCCGAAACCACGGGTGGGCTCGGCCAGTACGCACGTCGTTGGGAAGGTAACGCGGGTCTATTCGTCGTCGTGAAGCGCGGAGTGCATGCCGCGTTTGCCACGCAAGAAGTCGCACCCGGGCGCGTGCGTTTTGAGTCGTTGCGACCCTGGCTCGAACAGGTGCAAGACACGCGTTGGGATCCGCGTGCTTCGTTCCTTGCGGAGAAGAAACCGATCTACGACGTGGCAGAGTTTGAAACGCATGTCGTCGCGTCGTTGGTGTCGCGTGCACTCGTCGCTGCGCTCGTGTTCTTGCTGGCGTTCGTGTTGGCGCTTCGTCGCACCAGTCCGCTTCATGCCGTGCATGCGGTGCTGCTCGCGATCCTCTTGCTCGCGCCGCAAATCCACCCTTGGTACTTGCTGTGGCTGCTGCCGCTGCACCTCGCTCTCGAACGTCGTTCGCTTTTGGTTTGGAGCGTAGCGATCCTTGCGGCTTATGCGCCCTTGGATGGGTGGCTTGCTGCTCGCGAATGGACCCATTCTCCGGGGGTTTCGTTCGTTCAGTACGCGATCGTGGCGTTCGCTCTCGCTGTCGAGATCTTGCCACGCAGGAAACGTGCAGCGGAGAATGTCGAAACCAGGGAGCTTTCTCCTAGGACGGTTTGACGCTCCTTGGGCCCACCCCTAGCCTGCACCGCTTGAAAAACCAGTATTCCGAAGAGGATCCAAGCGCAGTCGGCGAGCGTAGGTCGAAGGCGTTATGGCTCGCGGACACCGCCGCGAGAACCCGCCACGCGGATGCTGTGTTGGGGTGGAAAATATGCTGTACCAAACCACGTCTGGACAACCTGTGAGTGAGATCCCTTCCGAGTTGACTGAACGATTCGACGTTCAAGAAAGCCTGCCGCCTGGACGTAGTGGGCAACTCTTTCGCGTCACCGAAAAGACCTCGAACCGACGTGGCGTCCTCAAGGTGCTTTCGTCCGCGTTGACGTCGAGCGCGTCGGACCGCCAGCGCATCAAGCGCGAGTTGGCGAAGCAGTCCACGTTGGGACACTCCGGTCTCGCGCTCCCGATCATCACGGGTGAGGTGGGCAAGACGGTTTGGCTCTTCCGCGAGTGGATCGACGGACAGTCGCTTCGCGATCGACTCAACGACGCAGGTGCGCTTTCGAAGTCCGAGCTGCTCGCCGCGACGACGGAGATCGCAGCCGCGCTCGACGAGCTTCACCGCGCTGGGTTGCTCTTCCGTGACCTCAAGCCCGAACACGTGATCTTCCGTGCAGACGGACGCATTGCGTTGGTTGATGCCGGCATCGCCGCACCTGTGGAACACGACGAGGTGTTCGACCTTCATGGAACGCCTGCATACCTCTCGCCCGAACAGTGCAAGGGCAAGTTGGTTTCGTTCCGCAGCGACCTCTACGCCTTGGGTTGCATTCTGTTCGAGATGTCGTCGGGCCGTCCGCTCTTCGCAGGTGTGGGTGGAACGCCGGAACTTCTCAACGCCCACCAGAACACCGAACCGCCTGAAGCTCCGCCCGTGCTTCCTGAAGAAGCGCGCGCGTTGGTCGCACAGCTTCTCGACAAGGATCCGCGCAAGCGACCCTTCTCGGCGCAGCAGGTTCGTCGCACGCTCGACCCGCTTCTTCCGGAAGACCTGAAGAGTGGTGAGTTCATGCTCGGTGGGAAGACCAGCACGCTTCCCGGTATGCCGTCGGCTCCGCCTCGACCGCCCAGCATGTCGAAGCCGCCGCGTCCGCCGTCGATGAATCCGACGCCGGCGAAGCCCAAGGCCAAAGCCAACCCGGATGCGACTCAGCAGGTGCGTCTGGAAGACGTGCTCGAGCAAGAGCCGATCAAGAAGTCGGTGCCACCGCCCACGCCGAGCGACGCGGTGTCGAAGCCGCCTCCTGCGCCTGTGAGCACAGCACCGGCGAGCGTTCCGCCTCCCGCGCCGAAGGCCGCAAAGAAGGACGCGAACACGACGCAGCCGATCTCCGCGCTCGACATCATCGACGAAGCACCTGTCGCCGCGCCTGCCGTGGCGGCTGCGGCATTGCCGGCGAAAGAGTCGGTGCCTCCGCCTGCTGAAGCGATTGCGGAAGCCGCTGCCGAAGGCATGGAGCTTCTGGGCGAGCCGACCGATCAATCCGGGTCGACCGAGCTTCCTCCGGTGGAAGAGTTCACCGAAGCGGCAGAAGCCGCGATGTCGGGATCGTCGGTCGACGATCTGGACTACGACGAAGACGCAGAGACCATCCACCGCGATGCGCCTTCTGCACTCGCCGGCATGCAGCCGACCGAAGCTCCGCAGAGTTCGCCGCCGCAGGCGTACCCCGCTCAGCCCGAGCACCCGCCCGCGTATCCCGAAGCGCGCGACACTGCGCCGACAACGCCGGGGACGCAGACTTCGCCGGGCGTCGGACCTGCAGTTCAGGCCGCAGCGGTTCAAGCGGCGCCAGCGCCGGACAACCGCAACGGTCTCTACATGATGGCCGGTGGCGCGATGGTGTTCCTCTCGGTCTGTTTGTTCATCGCCTACCAGATGTTCTCGAAGGGCGAAGAAGAAGTGGCTGCGGTTGCGACAACCGCCGCTGCCCCAACCCAGACCGAGGTGGCGCCGCAAGCCGCGCAGCAACTGGCTCAGCTCGCGCAGCAAGTGCAGCAGCAGGCGCAGCAGGTTGCGCAGCCTGTGGAGCCCGTTGAAGAACCGGTTGAAGAGGTCGTCGAAGAGCCGGTTGAAGAGCCGGTTGAGGCTGTTGCCGAGACCACGGAAACCACCGAGGAGCCGGAAGAGGTGGCGGAATCGTCGATGCGTTCGTCGATGCGATCCTCGATGCGTTCGTCGATGCGCTCGATGCGTGCGTCCATGGGCGGCGGATTTGATGCGCTTCGCGAGCAGGCACGCACCCACTTCCAGGCGCGTCGCTACCGTGAAGCTGCGCAGGCCTATCAGCGCGCGACGGCGATCAACCCGCGTCACGCCGGTAGTTGGTCGGGTCTTGGTGCTGCACGCATGCAGATGCGCGACTACCGCGGTGCCGTTCAGGCGTACCAGCGTGCCGTGCAACTCAACCCGCGTTCGTCGGGTTTCTTCACCTCCCTCGGACACGCGTTGCGCCTTAGCGGAAACCGAAACGGTGCGCGTCAGGCGTACCAGCGTGCAGTTGCGTTGAACCCCAACAACCGCTCTGCACAGCAGTGGTTGACGCGACTCTGAATTCGAACGACTGACACATGGCTTCACATAAGAAGGGCCGCGACTCCGGGCCCAGAAAACCCGGAGTCCGTCGCGGTGGTGCAGGCAAGGGCGAACGAACGCGTTTGCCGGATGAACTCGAAGAGTTTGCCCGGAGCGACGAAAAGCGTTTTCGGCCGAAGCGAGCACCACGACGTCCGCGTTTGAAGGATCCGCGCGAAGGCGGAGTGCTGATTCCCGGTGTGGCGAATCGCGATTCTCGGACGATTTACGAGCGACGTCTCGAAGGCTTGAAGGCTGCGCCGGAGAGTGCGCGAGGTCGACTTTTGGCTGAGGCGTATGTGCTGCGGGTGTGGCGGGGGTACGCGATCACCACGTTTGAAGCGTTTGTGGAGAACGTGTTGGGGTGGAACCTCGAGGAGGCACGTGTTGCCGCCGAAGAGGGCGCGAAGGCGATGAACGTTCCACTTGAGTCACTGCGAGATGAAGACGTCGCGTTGTGGTTGCGCATCGAGATCGGTTTGTCGGACGCGTCAACCGGGCGCGTGACGATCGACGGATCGACGTTGAAGATCGAAGTGAGTTTGGAAGAAGGCATGGATGCCCTGACCCGTGTGGGGAAAGTACTGTTGCCGCTTGAGCGCGATCGGCACTAGCCTTATCGGAGTCGCCGCGGCCTACGTCTTCGGCCTTCGGCCTTCGACTTAAACGGCCACGGCTCCTCCTTTGGGAGGTTTTAGCAAAACCTTGTATGTCCGCGGTGCGGTACTTGAGTGGTGGAGCCGACATCGGCAGACCGCCAAAACCTTGGGTCCGTAGACCGTGGGGGAGTTTTTGGTCGCCGATGTCGTGTCCTCCACGACGAGCCCGAACAGTTGCCAAGTTTGAACAGACCGCATCTGCAAGGATGGGCCGCGGAGGAGGCTGCTCCACCTAGGAGGAGCATGACAGAGAGCAATCAGGATCGGAAGTCGTCCACCTTCGTCGGTGTCGATGTCAGCAAGCAGTGGCTCGACATTGCGCTCGAGGGTCGCGACGAGGTCACACGAATCGCCAATACGACCGCAGCATGGAAACGCTGGTTGTCGCGCCACGGTCAGGACGTACACGTCATCGTCGAAGCGACGGGTGGCTTTGAGCGAACGGTTACAAACGGCTGCGAAGCCACGCACACGACGTACTCCATCGTGAATCCGCTCAAGGTGCGTCGATATGCACAAGCCTGCGGGCACTGGGCAAAGACAGACAGCATCGACGCGACTGTCCTGGCAGCCTTTGGTCGTGCGGTGCCGCAACGGATTAGTCGACGTTTGAGCCGTGAACGACAGCGTTTACGAGACTGTATTGGTCGTCGTAACGACCTCATTCGCATGCGAACGGCAGAGAAGAACCGCAGCAAGCTTGCGGCAGCGATGCAAAAGGACATCAAACGTCACATTGCGTGGCTCACGAAAGAGGTCGGAAAGCTCGACAAGCAAATCGCAGCACTGCTGAAAGAAGACGAGGCTCTTCACCGTCAATCGCAGCAACTGCAAAGCATGAAGGGGGTCGGTCCTGTCACGGCGGCGACGCTGTTGGCCCTCTTGCCAGAGCTGGGGCAACTCGACCGTCGTCGCATCGCTGCCCTCGTCGGCCTCGCTCCGTTCGCGAACGACAGCGGACCGCGTCGAGGGAAACGACGGATCTATGGTGGCCGAGCGATCGTGCGGACCGTGCTCTACATGGCCGCGATGGTCGCAGCGCACCGCAATCCGGTATTCAAAGCCCTCTACCAACGCCTCAGAGCGAAAGGAAAGAAAGCGAAAGTCGCCATCACGGCGGTGGCTCGCAAGCTCCTCACGATACTGAACGCCATGACACGTGATTGTGCTGATTGGCGCCCAGCATAAATACAGTTGCTCCCCCCGAACTACGTTCGGGTCCCCCCTCCAAGCACGCGCTTCGCGCGCGTCTCGGCTCGTGGAGCCTCGACGTTGTCCGACCGCCAACGTCGCTCGAACGAACGCTTCGCGTTCTGAGTTTCGGTTCGCGAGACGGTTGGGTGCGCAGCAGCGCAGTGGCAGCGGAGCGAACGAAATCTTCAATCAAGTTCGCGTTCATCAATACGCATTCCTAGTTACTGACGAGGGTCCACCAAGCGAAGTGGTCCGTGTGGGGACGTAGTCCGTACGGACCCGAACCTGGTCTCAGAAACGCCTGAATTCCTGAGGTTTTTGAAACCAATGGTGAACGTCGTCGAACCGAGGCTCCCAGCTTCCTAGTTACTGACGAAGCGCGTCTTCGGCGCTGCTGCTTCGACTTCTTCGAGCATTCGCGCCAAGTCTTCCTCTTCCGCATCTGGACCTTGTTCGATCACGACGCGAAGCTTGGGCGCCGCGACAACTTTGGCCACACGCGCAAGGCGTTGTCGCTCTGCATCGCCAAGGTCAGGTCCCAACGCAACCACGGCGGCCGCACGCTCAAGGGCATCGGTCCCCGCATCTTCGATGACGGGCCACAGGTGCTCTTTGGGCACTGCAGGACTGCGCAAGTCGGTCACTTCGCGTTTACGCAAGGCTTGAACCCACTCACGAAACGAACGCTTCGATCGCAAGAGCATGGCGGTCGGTGCCACGGCCCCACTCGCGGCGGCGTTTCGAGCGTCGAGAATGCGCTGCGCCAGAATACGCGACGCATCCTGGTCGAGTCGCGGCATGGGAAGTCGGAGCGCTTCTCCATCGGTGAGCGTCAGCTCAACCGTCTCCCACTTGTTCTGGCCCATGCCCATGTGGCGAACGCGAACATGTTGAATGCGGTCGTGCGAAACAAACCGTTGTCGACCGAACCACTTGATGAGGAGCCCGTCGGCACCGACCTCGACACGTGAAGGCCAAAGCAACATCGCGATCGTGGTCAGCAGACCGAGCGGCCCGATCACGGCCGCAGCGATTGGGTGAATCGCGATACTGAGAATGGCGAGGACTGCTGTCAGTCCCATCATGCCGAAGAGGGTGACGTAGAGACGAAGTAGCCCGGAGTACGTCCGCGACATCCCGCGGAACGAAGCTGTGGCTGCGCCGACGTCTTGGCCGATCGTTCGAAGCAATGCGTCGGCGTCTTCAACCTGGGGAAAACGCAGTTCGCGACGCGGCCCACGTTTGGGTTTGAGTCGAACGACCGCACCGTCGAGCGCGGGCACTTTGACGCCGCTGGTGATGTCCGACGCTTGCAGGTGTTCTTGCGTTTTACCGTCGTCGATCGTGACGCCGTTGCTGTCGGCTTTGGTTTGTACCGGAACCACACGAGCAAAGGGGCGACGGACTCGGTTCCAAATCGACGCGAAGATCCCCAACAGCAACAGGTGTGGTGTGGCGATCATGAAAAGCGGGTTGCCAAACACGATCGCGAGCACGCCGAGGATGGCGATGATCCCGAAAGGCGAAGCCGCGAGCCCGGTCATCCAAGGATTCGCGCGAAGCTCGGAGCCGGAGAGTTCGAGCTCGTCCCCCACGACTGCAACATACATCACCCTGGCGAATGAATAGGTTCCGTGGTCCACTCGTCGTCCGGTTGCGGCACCGTGGGGGCTGACGCGACGTTAGGGAACACCAATGAAAAGCGCAGCCCTCCTTATCGGAACCAACCTCGCGGTGATGGCCGTTCTCGGCGTCATTTTCGTCGGACTTCAAGCCGCTGAAATCATCCCGCCCATGGGGCCTGGACACTACGCGCCCCTCTTCTTGATGGCTGGCGTGTTTGGTTTCGGTGGTGCAGCGGTGTCGCTCTTCATGTCGAAGACAATCGCGAAGCGTCGTCTGCACATGATCACATCACCGAGCAACGAGATGGAGCAGTGGCTCGTGTCGACCGTGGCACGTCAGGCGCAAGCAGCCGGGATCAAAATGCCGGAGGTCGGGATTGAGAACGCACCGCACATGAACGCGTTTGCGACGGGATCGTCGAAGAACAGCTCCTTGGTCGCGGTCACCGTCGGGCTGATGCAGGGCATGACACGCGACGAAGTCGAAGCGGTGTTGGCGCACGAAGTCTCCCATGCAGCGAACGGCGACATGGTCGCGATGACCTTGGTTCAAGGCGTGGTGAACACGTTCGTGATCGTCTTCGCACAGCTCGTCGGTGGTGTGATCGACAACGCGCTGTCTGGCGGTCGCCAGCGACGTCGTGGCGGGCTGGGATACTCGCTGGGGTACATGATTGCGCAGACGGTGCTGGGCTTTCTCGCGACGATTGTGGTGCGCTGGTTCAGCCGCTACCGCGAGTACCGCGCCGATGCGGGTGCTGCGAAGCTCAGCAGTGCCCCCAAGATGATTGCGGCACTGCAGCGTTTGCAAAGTCAGAGTCCGCCACCCGCGGACTCGCGTGCCGTACTCGGGATTCACGGCGGGATTCGGTCGCTCTTCGCCACGCACCCCCCACTCGCGAAGCGCATCGAAGCGCTCCGGTCCTAGAGCTCTTCTCTATGCAAGCGCGATCGGGTCGATCGCGTGCTCGACCAGCTGTTCGAGCGAGACGATTTCGAGCGTGCGCATGTGCGTTGCGCGCAAGAAAACTTTGGGTGCATAGCCGGCGTCGAAGGCTTCTTTCCAACGCGGGGCGCACAGACACCACTGGTCGCCCGGCTTGAGTCCAGGAAAGCGAAACTCAGGACGCGGCGTCGACAGGTCGTTTCCTTGTGCCTTGCTAAAAGCCAGGAAGTCCCCGGTCATGATCGCGCACACAGTGTGGACACCCTGGTCGCGTTCGTCGGTGTTGCAGCAGCCATCGCGAAAGAACCCCGTCAACGGATCCTTCGAGCAGTCTTCCAATGCTTCTCCCAGTACGTTCTGGCTCATACGCGCGGTTGTTGATCCGAAGCCATCAAAGAGCAAGTCGTTGCGTCCACGCGATCCGTGCTTAGCCTCCAGTCGGTGAAGGAATGGGACGCCGACTGGACTGTGCCTGACGCTGTGGTGCGAACGTTGGTGTCGCGTCACGTGCAGATTCACACCTGCGTTCGATTTGGTGAGGGCTGGGACAACGTCGCGTATCTCGTGAACGGCGAGTGGGTGTTCCGCTTCCCCCGTCGCGAAATCGCCGTGCCGCTACTCGAGACTGAGATTGCCGTTCTACCCGCACTCGACGAGCTGCCGATTCCGATCCCAAGACCCGAACACATCGGCCAACCGACTGAACTCTTCGCACATCCTTACCTGGGATATCGCGTGCTCACTGGCGAGACGGCTTGTCGGGTTCGTCCCAACGACGAAACGCGTGCCGCGTGTGCGCAACCACTCGGGCGTTTCCTTCGCGCGCTCCACGATGTGACTCCAAGTGGCGCGCTTCCGCCGGACAACTTCGGTCGGATGGATTTGCAGAAACGGTTCCAACAAGCGACTCAGCGCATTCGTGAAGTGGTCGATGCCGGTGCGGTTGAAAGCGGCGCGCCTTGGCAGTCCCTTCTCGGAGATGCGCCGCTTGACTATGTTCCGACGAGTGACGTGATCTGCCACGGTGATCTCTACGACCGACACGTGTTGCTTTCCGACGGACGCATCAGCGGAATCATCGACTGGGGTGATCTGCATCGTGGCGACCCCGCGGTGGATTTGAGCATGGCGCATCGCTTCTTGCCGGCTCGAGCTCTCGATCGGTTCCGCGCTGCCTACGGAGAGGTATCCGAACAGACCTGGTTGGCCGCTCGGTTTCGTGCCTTCCACCATGCTGTGGCGTGCCTTCGCTACGCGCTTGACGTGCGCGATGCGGATCTCGAGTACGCGTCACGCTGGTCCATGCAACGCCTTGCAGACTTCTAAATTTCGTCTTTTGCTCCCGCGGCTGCCCCCGATTCTCGTCGCCTGCGGCGACTGCGAGTCTTGACGCTTCGCCTTCGGCTTCGCTGGCTCGCCGCTCCGCAAAAAGACTAGAGTCCGCCTCATGGCCGAGCTCTTTACGCTAGAGAACCTCTTTGACCTTGGCGTGCTGATCTTTCTTCAAGCCGTGTTGGGCTTCGACAACCTGTTGTACGTGTCGATCGAGTCCAAGCGTGCACCCGAGGACAAACAGGCTCAGGTGCGAAAGATGGGCATTCTGATGGCCATCGCGTTGCGTATTGGATTGCTCTTCGCGGTGCTTGGACTGCTCGAGGCGTTTGAAGAGCCGTTCTACGAGTCGACGTCTGGGTTCATTCAGGGCGCGTTCAACTTTGCGACGGTGATCTTTTTCCTCGGTGGAATCTTCATCATCTACACGGCAGTGAAAGAGATTCGGCACATGATCTCGCTCGATGATTTGGAGGCGGGCGAAGACACGTCACCCAAGAGTGTGGGTCAGGTCGTCGGCATGATCGTCGTGATGAACTTGGTGTTCAGCTTCGATTCGATTCTGAGCGCGATCGCGATCACACCGGTTGTTCAGGTTCTTGCGATTGCGATCGTGGTGTCCGGCTTAGGAATGCTCGTGCTGGCCGACCGGGTCGCGAACTTTCTTCAGAAGAACCGAAAGTACGAAGTGCTCGGACTCTTCATCCTGCTGATTGTGGGCGTGGTGTTGATCGGCGAAGGCGGACACGCTGCGCATCTGAAGATCGCCGGCTTCGAAGTGGAGCCGATGAGCAAGATGACGTTCTACTTCTCGATCTTCGTGCTCGTGTTGGTCGACGTGCTTCAGTCCGGCTACCAAAAGAAGCTGGCGAAGCAGCGCGAACTCGAAAAGGCCGCCGCGTGATCAGTCTCCAGTCACGCCGGTGAAGCAGATTTCGGTGGGCTCTCCGTCGTGGAAGACGATGACGTACCAAGCTTGACCGCGGCGACAGTCGAAAGGTGTCGACTCCACCACGCTCTTGGTTGGTTCTGTGGTTCCAAACAGCGCAGTGAGCGCTTCGTCGTCCAGCGGCGCCGCGGCTCCGAACCTCGGTTTGTCGGAGACCGTTGTGATGTCGAGCACGGAGCCGGTTCCGTCTTCGGCACATCGTCTCATCAGTGCGCGGATCTGATCGTCGATGTCGGTGGGTGGTGATTTTCGAACTGTCAGTTCGTGGTCGATCTCACCGATCTGACCTTCTGTGATCGCGATGAATGTCTCACGGTCTGCGGGGTCGTGTTGCGTGTCCTTTCGGAGCTTCTCGAGCTCCGCGACCAAACCTTTTCGCTCACGACGAAGCTCAAGTTCGGTTTTCGTGGGCGGTGAATAATAGCTGCCTGCCCGAAACGTCGCATGTCGTGCCGTCGTAAGTGCCGTGTCGATATCTGCGTCGTACGGAACGAACGTGATCCAGCCTGAAGCTCCCATGACGGCATCGTACGGTGCACCCACGACGAGCTTCCTGCGGGTATGCTCCCGCCGCTATGGATCTCTCGTTCCAAGACGACGCGACGTTTCAACCGGTGCTCGAACCGAAGCCGATCGATGCTACGGGCATCGTCGAACCTCTTGGGGAGGCGCTCGCCGGAGTTGGCGCAGGCGGGTTTGCCAACGGTCTGGTTTGGTTTGATCACCCTGAAGCGTTTCAGGAGACGTTCGCACCTTGGGTCAATCCACGACCTGGCATCACGATGACTCCGTTTGGTCGGACCGCGTTCGGAAATGTGCTTTACGTGGCATACACCGACGGCATTCCACCGTCTCCTGGTGTGCTCGACGTGCACTACAAAACCATGCGGCCGGCTGCTCCCACGGTGGAGATGTTCTTCGGTTCGATCTTGATGGATGCAGAGTGGCGCGACGCCGAGCTACAGACGGCTGACTTTGCGCGTGCGTTGGAAGCGCATGGACCTTTGAAGAGCGACCAGTGCTACGCGTACGTCCCCGCCTTGGCTCTCGGCGGAAGTCCATCGGGTCCTTTCGACAAGAGTCACTGGGGTGTCCACATGGAGTTGCTGCGACAGCTCTAGTCCGACGAATCGCCCTGTCCCCAGAACTTCAAGCTTCTCAACGTCCAGGTCACCCATCACGCGAACCTGACAAGCGAGCCGAAGACCTCGACCTTGTTCGTGAGGCGGGAATCCCAAACGCCATTGTTCGCGTCCGCGAGGCGTCTCAGGCTCAACGCGTCCTCGGACTCGAACTGCGCAGGTGCCGCAGGTTCCCAGGCCTGTGCAGTTGAACCATGCGGAGTTGCCATTGTGTGGCGAAAGCCCCGCAGAGCGGAGGGCATCGCGAAGCCGAGCTCCGGTTTCAACCTCGATGGTTTGACCCTGGAACGAAACCTTCGGCATGACCTAGGTTTAGGGTCAACAGTTGAATGATTTCAAGGGCCTAGAGAGAGTAGGTCGGCAATTGCCGCGAGCGTGGCTTTCGACTTGCGGCAACGCTCTCCACCCTTAGACTGCGTTCCCCCTTCCGGGGCTCTGGGCTTACGCCGCCCACAACCCAAAGGCATCAATCATGTACGCAGTCATCAGAACCGGCGGAAAACAATACCGGGTGCACGAAGGCGATCGAATTCGCGTTGAGAAGCTCCCTGGCGACGTCGGTAGCACCATCGATTTCACCGACATCCTCATGCTCGGCGGCGAGAAGGTTTCGATCGGAACCCCGACCGTGGCAGGCGCGAAGGTCAGTGCGGAAATCACCGCGCAAGACAAGGCCAAGAAGGTCATCGTCTTCAAGATGCTTCGCCGCAAGAGCTACCGTCGGAAGCAGGGCCATCGTCAGCCCTACACCGAGCTCAAGATCACCGGCATCTCGGCCTGAAGGAAGCAGCAAGATGGCACATAAAAAAGGTCAGGGATCGACTCGGAACGGGCGTGATTCGAACGCTCAGTATCGTGGAGTCAAGGTTTTCGCGGGGACCAAGGTCACCGCAGGCAGCATCCTGGTTCGCCAGGTGGGTCTGACGTTCAAGCCCGGCGCCAACGTTGGCGTGGGCAAGGACTACACCCTCTGGGCCAAGATCGACGGCGTCGTAAAGTTCGAGCGCCAGGGCAAAAACGCCAAGCGCGTCGCGGTATACGCCGAGGGCTGACCCCGCTACTCTCTGCGCGGGATGTCCAATGAGGACGCGACGCGCACAGAACGTCGCCCGCCGAGTGTGGCGGAGGAACGCGTTCGTCCGCACAAAGGTCTTCAGGTCACCGAACGCGTGACGCTGGTTCGTCCACTCGAAAAGGGTGGGCAGGCCGACGTGTGGGTGGGGGATCACGCGACCCTTGGGATCCAGGTCGCCGTCAAATTCCTCCGTCGTGCGCACAACGAGACACTGCGTCAGCGCTTCTCACGAGAAGCACAACTCGCAGCGCGCATGGATCACCCGCATGCGGTACGCGTGTTCGACCACGGGCACACCTCCGACGGCACGCCCTTCATCGTGATGGAGCTGGTCGATGGGGAATCCTTGGCGCACCGGATTCGGCGTGCGGGTGCACTTCCGCCGGATGTTGTGGTCGAGGTCGTTGACCAAGTCGCCCAAGTTCTAGCGGCTGCACATCGCATGAACATCGTGCATCGCGACGTGAAGCCCCACAACGTGATGCTCCTTTCGACAGAGCGGCTTCACTCGAAAGTTCTCGACTTCGGTTTGGCCAAGCCTCTCGAGGTCGATGTCACGGTGACCGAAGCGGGCTGGCTTCTCGGGACGCCGGCCTACATGGCGCCCGAACAGCTGATCGAAGCACAACCTGCAACACCCCATTCAGACGCGTGGGGACTCGCAGTGCTCGCGTATGAGTCGCTGACCGGCAAGCTTCCGTTTTCGGGGCAGCACGCTGCGATTGGCCTCGCGATGATTCTTGGGCGGTACACCCCGCCGAGCGAAGTGCGCCCAGAACTCCCGCCTTCTGTCGACGAGTGGTTCCGCAAGGCGTTTGCGGTGCAGCCCGGCAACAGGTTTGGGTCGATCACCGAGTTGGCCGAGACGTTTGGTGCCGCGCTTTCTGGCGCGCGTACCGTTGTTTCCCAAGATGGCCGACTTCGCATTCCGCAGAAGATTTACGGTCGCGATGCCGAACTCCTGGAGCTGGACAAAGCCTTCGACGAAGTCCACGCGGGTGGCTCCCGGCTTCTGTTGGTCAAAGGTTATCCCGGCGTCGGTAAGACGGCGCTGGTCGAAGCGGCGCGCCTTCGGTTTTCAGAGCGCGGCGCGATTTTCGTCGACGGCAAGTTCGACCAGTTCAATCGTGGAACGCCCTACGACAGCCTTCTCCAGGCGTTTGGCAAGCTCATGCGCTACGTCGCGCGCCGCGAGAACCACTCCGTCGAAACGTGGCGTGAGCGTTTGCAGGACGCGATCGGAGACGTGGGTCAGCTGCTGACCGACGTGATTCCGGAGCTCGAAGCGATCATCGGACCTCAGCCTCAACTCGCAGAGACAACTCCCAGCGAGGCCCGAGCGCGTTTCCAGAATGCTGTGACTCGTTTCGTTCGTGGTGTGGCCACGCCAGAACGTCCCTTGGTCATGTTCCTCGACGATCTGCAGTGGGCGGATCTGCCTTCCATCGATCTACTCGTGAACCTCGCCAGCGAAGGTGCACCGAACGTGCTGGTCATTGGTGCGTACCGCGATACCGAGGTCGATGCCGGTCACCCGCTGCCAAGCGGCGTGCAGCAACTCCAACAGCAAGGTGTGACCGTTCCGGAAATCCACCTCGGGCCGTTGGGCGAGGATGCGATTCTCGAGATGCTCACGGATATTCTCGGACCGGGTTCGGGGCGCGTGCGTCTTGCGGTGATGTGTCACGACAAAACACAGGGGAACCCGTTCTTCCTGCGTCGACTCTTGGAGTCGCTTCACGAAGATGGCTTGCTGACGTTCGATGACGACTCGGGATGGAACTGGAGTTCCACGCGGATCCGAACGCGTCCGGTGGGAGAGGACGTCGTCGAGTTCATCGCTGCGGAAATGAACCGCATGAGCGACGAAGCTCGCGCGGCGCTCACGCGCGCAGCATGCATTGGGCATCAGTTTGAGTTGGGTACGTTGGCGTACCTCCTTCAGGTGGACCGCCGCACTGCGCTCGATGCGCTTCGTCCGAGTTTTGAGTCCGACTTCATTCTGCCGGCGTCGGACGAAGTGTTTGAACTTGGCCCGCAACGAGTTGCGTTTCGTTTCTCTCACGATCGGATTCAGCAGGCCGCGCGTTCACTGGTCGATGAGCAAGAAGCCGCATTGGCGCACCGTCGCGTCGCGCAGTTCATGTTGGAGCATCTCGACGAGGGCGAACGCGAATCACGACTCTTCGAATTGGTCGAGCACCTCAACCGAGGTACCGACGAAGCGGTTGAAGCGAGTGACGCGGAACTCCGCAAGATGAACCTGAGCGCTGCTCGCCGTGCGGCGCGTTCTGCCGCATTCGAACCGGCGCACGAGTACTACGAGAAAGCACTGGCGCTCACGGACAGTGGGCTTTGGGAAACCGACTACGCCGAAGCACTAGCCATTTACGTGGAGGCTGCTCGTTCGGCGTACTTGAACGGCGATCGCGACGCGATGGATCGCTTGGTCGATATCGCGGTCACGCACGCACGCAACGGCCTCGATGCGGTGGAAGCGCGCGAGGTGAAGATCCACGCGCTCATCAGCGAGCAGAAGTTCGCCGATGCCGTGGTCTTGGCGCTTGAGGTGCTTCGCGAACTCGGTGTCGATTTACCGCCGGATCCGACCGACGCTGATGTGCAATCTGCAGTAGGCGCCACGTTGGGTCGCTTGCAGGAGACCTCGCTCGAAGAAGTTGTGGCGCTCCCGCTGGCCAGCAACCCGCGAATCGTGGCGGCGCAGCGCATCAAGCAGGGCGTGATGAGCGCCGCGTACCTGAGCAAGCCCAACCTGCTTCCGCTGCTCACGTGCAGCATCGTGAGCGACACGCTGGATCACGGAATCGCCATTCAAAGCGCGTACGGCTTTTCCGTGCTCGGCATGGTGATGAACGCAGCGATGCTGATCGACGTGTCGTACGAAACCGGTCGCATTGCACTGGCGTTGCTCGATCGTGTTGGCGATCGCTCGATGCTGGCGAAGACGCGTCACATCGTGCGCGCGCACATCAACATCTTCGTCGAGCCCATCGGTGATTCGTTGGATCACGAACGTGGGATCTTCCAACTCGGGATGGATACCGGTGACCTGGAGTACGCCGCGTGGGCGCTCCACATCATGGTGGCCCATGCGCTCTACGCGGGCCGGTCGGTGGAGTCGATCGTGGCGATGGCCGCTGAGCACCGAGAGATTCTTGAGCGAACCCAGCAGCTTCCCGCGCTGATGTGCACGCTGCCGTACCAGCAGGCCGTGGAAAACTACCAGGGCAAGCAAGACACTCCGGCACGCTTGAAGGGCACCTTTGCCGATGAAGACGCACACGAGGAGGCTCTGACTGCCGTGAACTTCCGCGGTGCCTTGTTCATCTTGGGTGTGGTGCGTTCGTTCACGCGCTTCTTGTTTCGCGACATCGAGGGCGCTCGCGAGTCGGCGGAAACAGCAGCGCCGTTCGCGGACGGCGCCATCGCGACCTATCACCAGGTGTGGCAGCACCAGTATCGGAGTCTGGCGGTCCTCGCTTCGAACCCGAACGAAGACGACCTCACGTCGGTCCGTGCGAGCCTGGATGTTCTCCGCAAGTGGGCATCGTTTTCAGCAGTGAACCACACCCATCGTGTGGCATTGGTTGAAGCCGAACTCGCGCGCGTGGAGGGCCGCGACGGGGACGCACTTGCGGGGTACGACGCCGCCGTCACAGCCGCGCGCGATGGCGAGTTCACCCATGAAGAAGGTCTCGCGAACGAACTGGCCGGTCGCTACTACCTCGCCAAGGGAAGCAAGACCGCAGCTCGCGCTTACTTGCTGGAGGCGCGCGACGCGTACGCAGCATGGGGTGCGACAGGGAAAGTCGAACACCTCGAGCAAGAGCTCGGGGACGTCTTGGAGGGAAGAAAACGATGACGCTGCCGCAGGACGACACCAAGTCGGACGCACGGGCCGAACGGCTCGCCAAGAAGAGGGAAACCTACCGATTTGCGTACGACTGGCCGCCGGGTGTCGCGACTTCTGCCGAGCTTCCAGACGATGACAACTACGGGCCGCTCTACTTGTTGGAGTCCGCCAAGGTCTACGCGCAGGTTGCGCTGAACATTGCGGCGATGGTGATCGAGGGCAAAGACGAAGGGCGCAACGTCGTCGACCTCTTGGAGAAGCGTTTCGCCAACATCACGTCGAACGAACTCCACGATCACATCTTTCGCTCGCCGCGCGATGTAGCCGAAGCACTTCCACCGCGTTGGCCCACGACGTGGGATGAGTACAAAGCGTTCTTCGCGACCTGGGATGCGCCACCTGTTGTGGGTTTCTACGACGACCCCAAGCAACTCGATCTCGCCTTTGCTTGGCAACGCGTTGCGGGTGTCAATCCAATGCTGCTCACGCGTTGTGACGAAGTGCCGGATCACTTCCCCGTGACCGATGCTCGCTACCAGGCGGTGATGGGTGGCGATGATTCGCTAGCCAAAGCGATTGCCGAACAGCGTCTCTACATCGCGGACTACGCGGTGCTCGAAGGCATCCCGACGGGAACGACCCGCGATATCCCAAAGTACATCTGCGCACCGATGGCACTCTTTGCCGCTGCGTCGGATCGACGTTTGCGACCGATTGCGATTCAGCTCGGCCAGTCACCCGATGCGGCGATGTTCGGTCCCAGCGACGGATGGCTGTGGCGCATGGCGATGCAACTCGTGCAGGTGGCCGATGCGAACGTGCATGAAGGCATCTATCACCTTGGCCGCACACACATGGTCATGGAAGTGATGAAGGTGTGCATGGAGCGGAACTTCGACGAGAAGCATCCGCTCTTTCGACTGCTGCATCCGCACTTCGAGACCACGCTGGCGATCAACCACTCGGCCAAGACCAGTTTGATCGCACCGGACGGAACCGTGGATCACTGCTTTGCACCCACCATTGAAGCGTTCGGTGGTGTCGTGAAGAAAGCACTCGACACCTATCCGATTTCCACGGCGACACCGATTCACGATCTGGAGTCGCGTGGTCTCATGAACGACGAGGTTCTGGACAACCCGTACCGTGACGACGCGAAACTCGTTTGGGAAGCTGTTGTGTCCTTCGTCGACGAGTACATTCAGGGCGCATATCCCGACGATGCAGCGGTTGCTGCGGATACCGAGCTCGCTGCGTTCGTACGTGAAGTTGGAGCGAACGACGGTGGACGTCTGGTGGATGTGCCCGAGCCGAAGACACGCGAGCAACTTCGGGATCTGATCGCCAAGATCGTGTGGATTGCTGGACCGGGTCACTCGGCGGTGAACTTCGCGCAGTACCCATTCATGGGCTACGTGGCGAACATGAACGGTGCAGCGTTTGCGCCGATTCCGACACCGGAGACGCCAGACGAAGCGGCCGAGCTGACCAAGATGCTCCCGCCGCTACGCATCGCGATGGAAGGCGTGGTGATGATCTACTTCCTGTCGCACATGCGTCCGACCAAGCTCGGTCACTACCCGCCGTTTCACTTTCGCGATCACGCATCGCGCTCGGCGATGCACTCGTTTCAAAAGGCGCTCAAGAGCATCGAATCGACGATCGACGAGCGTGATCCGAAGCGGCTGATCACGTATCCGTTCCTGAAGCCGTCGCTCGTACTGCAGTCGATCAGCATCTAGAGGTAACCATGCGCCCTAAGCCTTCGCTCCCGCAGAATGACCCGCACCCCAAGTTGCGTCGCAAGGCGATCGACGACGCGCGCGACGACTACCAGTTCGACTTCAGCTACCACGAAATCGTGTCGGCGAAGAAGGTCCCGCTGCGCGAGAAGACCGACCCGCACTACTGGGCGGCGATCATCAAAGTCACCACGCAGCTGAAGCTCAACGAGATCGCGTCTCGTTCAGCGGTCGAAAACGCCGAAGCGTTGGGCGACAAGATCGCCGAAGAGATCGGCGAGGGGCTGGAGAAGCTTGGCGGCAAGGAAATCGCAGAGCGTCTCAAAAAGCACGCGCGGACCGAAGGTCACGACGATCGCAGCCCCAAAGCGTACGAGAAGATGTACGCGATCATTGATCCGCCTTCGATCATTCCCTTTTGGACCCGCGATGATGTGTTCGCGTGGCAGGCGGTCGCGGGAACGAACCCGATCATGATCCGTCGGCTCGCTGAAGCGCAGCCAAACTTTCCGATCACGAACGAACTCTACCAGCGCACCTTGCCGCACGACTCGCTCGATGCCGCGATGGCGGAAGGGCGACTCTACGTCGCCGACTACAAGATCCTCGACGGCATCACTCCGGGAACCTACGAGGGGCTGGACAAGACGATCTTCGCGCCGATCGCGCTCTACGCGTGGGACACAAAGGCGAAGCAACTCACCGCTGTGGCGATTCAATGCACGCAGAAGCCCGGTCCGATCTTTACCCCACAGGACGGGGGTAGCTGGCGGATGGCGCGTGCCGCGGTGACCATTGCCGACGGCAACTTTCAAGGCGTGATCTCCCACTTTGCGTGGTGCCACGAAGTGATGGAGTCGGTGATTCTGTCGACCCATCGGAGCCTCGCGCCGTGGCACCCGATTCACATCCTGCTGTCGCCGCACTTCGCCAACACGATGATCACCAACGACATCGCGATGACTTCGTTGATCGGTCCGGATGGAAACATGGAGCGTCTGCAAAGTGGAACGCTGACCGACTCGTTGGATCTGGCGATTCGCGCGATTGCCGGCTTTCGCTTGAGCACGTGTGCACCGACGGAAGACTTTGCCCAACGCGGCGTGGACGATCGCGAAGCGCTTCCGGACTACCCGTTTCGCGACGACGGCGTGCTTTCGTGGCCGCACATCCAAACGTGGGTCAACGACTACCTGCGGCTCTACTACACCAGTGACGCGGACGTGGCGGCCGACGAAGAGGTTGCCGCGTGGGTTCGCGAAATGGGCTCGGATGAGGGCGGGCGACTCAAAGGGCTCGACGTGCCTCAGACCTTTGACGCGTTGGCCGGGTTGCTCTCTCGCATCCTGTATCGCTGCACGGTCTATCACGCGGCGTTCAACTACACGTCGTACGACTTCTTTGCGTATGCGCCCAATGTTCAAGCTGCGGGGTTCGGTCCGGGACCGACCGGCACCGATGCCGACACCGAGCAGACCTTGCAGGCGATGTGGCCTCCGTACCAAGCGGCCTACGAGGGCATGCATCTCTTCTACACCATCTTTCGGGTGCAGCTGAACCGTCTGGGACATTACCCGGATGGGCACTTCAAAGATGAGCGAGTCGCGCCCTTGGAGCAGAAGCTCCGCTCAGCCCTCGACGAAGTCGAAAAGACCATCGCGGCACGCGAAGCCACTCGCTTGGTGCCCTATCCATATTTGTTGCCGTCGCGAGTCTCGAACAGCATCCACGTCTAGGAGTCTAGTGCGCTGGCGTGTTTCGGATCGCCATGTCGTCGAACGCTTCGGCCAACGCTTCGAATGCCGGTGTTGCCGAGTTGGTGCACCGGAACTCGTGCTCCTCACCATCTAACGTGACGAAGAACTTCCGGATGTGTCCGTCACGAATGTTTGGGTTGATGCACTCACCGGCGAGTTCTTCGCGACGCTCAACCACGATGTCGTAGATGGGCTGAATGTCGTACGCGTCGACTTCAGCGCGAACGACTTCGGTGGCTCCGTCGCGTCCAACGTCACGCACGACCAACACGAATCCATTGCCAGACGGTTCGACGCTCGTCTGGCGTTCCGCGTAGTCGTCGTCTCGACGAACGGGACCGCCGGCTTGGCGAATGGAGAAGTCGCTGGGCACGTTTGTTTCCTCAGCCGGAGGCGAATCGCCGACGTCTTCCATCAACATCGCAGCGACATCTTCGTCGCCCGAGCTGTCTTCCGAGGAGTCTGAGCTGTCATCACCGCCGCATGCGAGGGCGAGCACGAGCACGAATGAAAATCGGCGCATGCGGGAGTCTACTGGTTTCTGGCTGGAGTCGACTACACTTCCAGCGTGCGTTGGATCGCCTTCGTTTTCGCCCTGTTCTTTGCCTTTCCTGTTGTGGCGCAAGAGCGTGACGACCGCGCTCGTCGCTTGTTCGAGGAAGCCGCTCTCGCGTACTCCGAAGCGCGCTACGAGAGCGCTCTGCAACTCTTTGAACAAGCGTTTGAGTTGAGCGGACGAACGGATCTTCTCTACAACATCGGCCTGACACTCGAACGCTTGCGACGCGATGAGGACGCGGTCGTTCCGTTCGAGCAGTACCTTGAAACGAACCCTCCCGCGGAACGGCGCGCTGAGGTCGAGCGACGTCTGGCGGAACTACGCGCGCATTTGGCGGGCGGGGAGGATCCCGCAACATCGTCAAGTCCTGCGCCCTGGATCGTGGCCGCTGCAGGCGGAGTGCTTGCGATCGCAGGAGCGGTGCTTTGGGGTGTCGGCGCATCGCAAGTGGCCGATGTGGAGGACTCGCCAACCGGCACCGTGTGGAGCGAAGTGTCAGACGACGCGGATCGTGGGCGGGCGCTCTCGCTTGCGGGCGTTTCGTTGATCAGCGTTGGTGTCGCCACTGGCGCGGTTGGCCTTGCGTGGGGGCTGGCGCGATCGGACGGTTCGGAAGACCGCACTGCGATGATCCAATGGCAAGGACGGTTCTGATGCGTTGGTGTTTGTGGCTGCCGCTCCTGCTCGCCTGCGAAGTCGACGCGATGGACGGACAGTTTCTTTGTCCGGATGGAGAGTGCCCGCCGGGCCAGACCTGCAACGCCGCCGGAGTCTGCGTCGACAACGCAGATATGGATGCGGGACTGGACGCAACGATCGACGTGGGCGTCGACGCGACGGACGCAGCGGTCGACTCGCCAATTGATGTGTTCGATGCGGGGACGGACACCGGCACGTTGGAGTCTTGCGACGAAAGCGATGATGGCTTTGGAGTGGACGAAGACGGAGACGGCAGCATCGATGAAGGCTGCACGTTCACGTTTGGAGTGCCACACCCGATTACAAGCGCGCACGTGTCTTCCATCGGCTTTCATTTCAGTCCGGAACTTAGCGACGATGGTCGGACGCTCTATTTTGCGCAGGGGCGTGTCTACCGTGCGAACCGAGAGTCACTGACGGAGCCTTTTGGACTCGCCGAGATCATGCTGGATGAAGCCGCGGACTCCGTCACGGTGTTCACGGAGAACGAGTACTACATCCAACGTGGCGGCGAGATCCTGCCCGTAGTTGACGGAACCGTGGGTGCTGCGATTTCGATCACACTCGACGAGAGGCCCGTTGACGGAGCCTTCCATCCGAGCGTGTCTCAAGACGGCTTTGACCTGATTGTCGCCGCTGACGTCGATGGGGAACGCGACATCCTCTTGTCTCGCCGCGGGAATCTCGCGGACGGCTTTATGACCTGGACTCGACTCTTCGGTTCCGACTCGGACAGCGACCGTGATGAGTTTCCGCGTATCTCAGCCGATCGACTCACCCTCTGGTTCCTACGAAATGAAGAGCTCTTCGTGTCGAGGCGAGCGACACCCACAACAACCGACTTTAGCGCACCAGAACGTTTCACCGGCTTGCCCTCGGACGCGCGGCAACCTTTCTATCGGCCTGAGAGCCGTGAGATTGTGTTCGTTCGCGCCGGCAGTCCGCCATGGGCCCCCGCCGGAATCTCCATGTGGCGTGTTCAGGTTTGTCGTGACGGATTCGCCTGTGAGGACGAGATGCCCGAGTGTCCTTCAGGAATCACGTCGGCAGATGGGTTCCACTGCTATGCGCGAAACGGAGCGCTCACCGCGTACGCAGACATCACCTGTCCAACCGGCTTTCCGGTCACCATCCATTCCGCGAACGAACTGGGGGTGTTGGCACGTCTGGGGTCAATGCTTCCGCTTTGGTTAGGGGGGCAACGCGTGGCTGGTGGAGTTGATATGTGGGACGGTGCCGTTGAACCGTTCCTGTACACAGAGCTCGATGCGAGTGCGCCGATCGGGTGCTACATCACCGATGTTGGAGGTGCCCGCTGGGCCACCACCCAGTGCACAAACTTCCACGAAGCCGCCTGTGAAACGCAGATGTGGCCCACGTGGCTGGCGCCCTAGAATTTACCGGGCCTCAGAACCGAATCTCGTGCGGCATCCGATCGCGCGGACTTTGGAAGTAATGCGCCGGAGAGTAACGAAGCAGGTTCGACACGCGTGAAGTGTACAAGCCGGCGTAGGTTTCCACCTGGTGTCCAAAACTCGAGGTCTCGGGTCCAGCCTTGAACAACGAACCCCAGTAGGGATGAAAGCGACAGCTCACGCCGTGCTCCAGCATCTCGTACTCGGCTTCGGTGGCTTTGATGCGTGTTTTGAGACGGTCGATCGCGCGTCGGTGTCGCGTCCGTTCGGCCTCTGCCGCTGCGCTTGAACCGTTGGCTTTGATCAGCTCTTTGTGCGCGTGCTTGAGATCGCGCAGGTCGTCGATGAGTCGAACACGCTGCTCGTCCAGAGCATCCAAACGCTGAAGCGAGTGCTCGACGTCCTGGTGCGCGTTGAGCTCGTCGTTCATCTCTTGGATGATCATCATCGTGCGCCACGCAGTGTGTTTCTTGGCGCGAAGCACGTCGCCGTAGATGTGGTCGCCGACGTAGAGCACCCGATCCGGCGTCGTTTCGAGCCGTGCCTGCAACTCGCCGATGTGTCCGCCCACAAATCCAAGTTCGTGCTGCGCGCAAGGATCTTGGTGCGTGAAGAAGCGCGGCTTGCGAGCCGCCATCCCCACGATGTCGAAGTACTTTTGCCACGAGGAGTACTTCGGGTGGCTGCCGTTCTCGGGATGACCCTCGCCCTCGAGCAAGTAGCGCATCATCGAGTCGGTGTAGCCGGGGTGCGAGTTGGTCAGCAGAAAGAGTTTCTTGCCCGACGAGCGCAGCTGGTGAAGCGTCGCGGCGAGCAAGGGGTCACGCCACACGTAGCGCGCCGGCTCTTCGAGAATGTGGTCGAGAATGCTTCCGTCCTGATGGGACGCGTCGATGCACTCCCGCACATCGTTGAAGAGTTTCTCGTAGTCCGGTTCTTCACCCATCGCGTCGAGAAGTTCGACTGCCGCGGCATACACCGTGACTTCGGGTAGGGCGTAGAGCGTATCGACCCAGTGGTACCGATCGCTGGCCGGGTTGAGACGACGACGGTGATAGGCGGTGCGACGTTCGTCGCGAGTGAGGGCTCGCATGCCGTGGTACGCCTTCTTGGCGTACTTGTAGCGATCGATCTTCAGGACGTTGCCCAGCTGGCGGTCGATCAGAAGCCCGCGAATCGGAAAATCCGTTCGGTACTTCATCGTCCGCAGAGCGTCGGGGTAGCCACGCGCGATCAGCTTGTCGATGGTCGCCTCGATGCTGAGACGATCCATCTCGTGCTGGTGGTACACGGCGAGCGTGTAATCCATGTCGAAGCCGACCCAGTCGATATCGTCTAGGCGCATGCTCCGGTTGCAGAAGATTCGATGCTGTGGAGACGGTGGGGCGCCACCGGTCAGCAGAGCGAGCTCAGGAAGCGGGAGCTTGAGCTGCAAGCCTTGAGTTTATCGGTTGTGACGCGCATTCGCATGTTCTCGCACCTGCTGATTTGCGCGTCTCACATTCTTGTGTCTAGCTTGGGCGGATTGGGATGAGGGAGAATGTGATGCGTTTACTTGGACTTGTGGCTCTGTCGTGCCTTCTCGGTGTGGCGGGATGTGGCGATGATGATGGTGGCACCGATGACGCCGGAGTGGATTCGGGTCGAGACACCTCCACGCCGGACACCTCGACGCCGGACACGTCGATGCCGGACACCGCGACGCCCGATACCGGAATGGGTGACGCGGGCGACGATGCAGCCGTCGACCGGAGCAACTGCAACCCGTTTGCCGCAACCAGCGACTGCGAGGCAGACCAGAAGTGCACCGTCGTGCTCGACATCGATCCTGAGGGAGCGGTGACCGATGTGTACTTTGGCTGCGTCGATGGTTCCATGCGCGTGGGCGAAGGCGTGCCGTGTGCACTGAACGTGGACGCGACGCCCGACGATGACGAAGACGATGCGCGCGGCGACAACTGCGACGAAGGTCTGTTCTGCACGCGTTTCGGCAACGACCCGGGCGACAGCTTCAACCGATGCAAGCCGATGTGCGATGGCGAGACCAGCGACTGCGGTGACAACGGTTACTGCTTGGGCCTCAACGGCGACCCCTTCTTCGGCACGTGCAACACGGCTGAGGATTGTGACCCCGTGATGCAGGACTGCGACGGCGACGAAGCCTGCTACGTGTTTGGAACCACCGGCGGCGACGTCGTGGGCGACTGCTGGCCCGTTGAGCCCATGGAGGGCAGCGACGGTGAGATCGGAAGCGCGTGCGAGTTCTTCAACGAGTGCGTGGCTGGCGGAAGCTGCAGTGGCGACACCTGCTTGGCGTTTTGCCAGGGTGAGGTGAACCCGGACGGTGGAATGCCGCCTGACGCCGGAATGAGCACCTGCGGAGACGGCCTGCTTTGCCAGCTTCTCGAGGCGCCTGAGGGAGGCATGTTCCTCACCCCGAGCCCAGTGGGCATTTGCGCCCCGCCTGCGCCAGAGGAGTGAGGTTGACACCTCGCGATTTCTAGCTAGGAATGGGTCCCTACTTCGGTAGGGACCTTCTCTTTCGGGGGTGTAGCTCAGCTGGGAGAGCGTCGCACTGGCAGTGCGAAGGTCAGGGGTTCGATCCCCCTCACCTCCACCCGAATCAACGCGGCTTCGGCCGCGTTTTTCAATTCACGCACTCAACGTTGACGACCGTGCGGCTTTTTTGCCTGTTCGGGCGTGAAAAGAGACCGTCGCAGAGATGCGCGCCGCGCTGCTCATCTTCCTCGGGGCCTGTTCGGTCGCGCAGGACGCTCACCTCATTGCCGTCGAGGAGATCACACCTCGATCCATCGAAGCTGGTGGAACGCTCGAGGTTCGTGGTCAGGGATTTCCAAGCGGACGTGTCGGCGAAGCCCGTTTGCGTGGGCTTTATGTTCAACCGGGCGAAGCGGCGCGCGAAGTCGACGTCGCGTTTGAGATTCGCGCTCTTGGTGCCACGCATTGCGAAGCCGAACTGACGCGTGAGGCCGTTGGTCGTTTGGGGGGACGCGGCACCTTTCATGGTGACTTGCTGGTGCACTTTGAAGGCGTCGATCAAAGCCGTGTGACCGGACGGCAAAGTGTGGAGCTCGATGTTGGTGAGTACGGCGTCGATCCCGATCGAACGCGCACCCAACGTCAGCTCGACCATCAGGCGGCACTTGGCCTCGCACTGGAGGATGACACCACCCACGGGCTTAAGGTTGCGTCGCTGGTGCCGGGTGGACTTGCTGAGCGCGCAGGCGTGCGAACAGGCGACACGCTAGTCGCTCTTGGCGGGCTGCGGCTTCGGAGCGCAGCGGACCTGCTTCTCCCTCCGGAGGATCGTTCGCTTGTTGTGGAACGGGAAGGACTCGCGGCAGAGCTCGCACTGGCGCTTCCACGTGCTCAGCACCGTCCGCATAGCTTCTGGTTGCTCTTGTTGGTGCCGCTCGCCGCGTGGCTTGTGGGACCTGGAGGGCGAGCCATTCGTGCAGCGACACCCGCAACCCGGCGACCGTCATTGGCGCGACTGGGCTGGATGGCGGTCGTGTCTGCGTTGTGCGTGTGGCTGCTGGGTTTGCGCAGTATCGATGTGAGTGTGTGGCTTGGCGCCGCGCTGGCTCTCCGTGCGGGTTCGATCGTGGCCGCACGCGGACGCTTTGTGTCGATGGTTCGGGAAGCGCCCTTTGTGCTGCTCTTGGTCGGAATTGCAGCGGCGATTGGATCGACGGAGACCGAAGCGGCATGGGCTCCGATCGAGCACTCAGCGATTTTGGCTGCGCCCTTGTTGTGGGCCTTGCTCGCTGCGCATGTTGTGGGGCTCGCAGGTCCCCGAGGGGTGATCGGCGACGCCCATCGCGCGTTGACCTGTACGCTGGTTGTGGCGTTGCTCGCAGGTGGACTGGATATGGGACCCCTTGTCGCTCTTGGTGGCCTGGTCGTGGCCGCAGTTTCAGCGTGGCTTCCCGTGCGCGTTCGACCGTGGGGCTGGCGAAGTGCGGCTCTTGTTCTTCCGGTGCACCTGGCTGCGTTGATGTGGATGCCCGCACCAACGTTCCAAGAGAGCGTCGCACTCGCCGCGATTGTGGCCCTGGTCCCCTTGGTGATGCTCGCCTGGCCACGCCGAAGCGTCCCGCGCCTCCACGGCTACCTCTAACTCAACCGGAGCACTTTCCGAGAAGGGTTCAGTTTGGGGACAGGGTCAGATCTGACCCGAACTCCCCATCAGAACGGTCCCAAAACCTCGTAAACCCCAAACACCTGGTCACATAGTGCAGTTCAGATCTGACCCTGTCCCCGAAATCCTCCCCCATGTGTTTCGCATTTGGGGTTCGGCACTATGGTTTGGACTTGGACGCAGTTGCGCGATGGTCGGAGCTGATGGACGCGCTGCACGAAGCGCGTGACGTGGCCGTTGAACCCTTCGACGAAGCGCAGTTGGTCGCGCTCGAAAGTCGCGGAATGCCTGCTGAAGCGCGCGCCATGTTGGCGATTGGCTACCCCATAGCGCCAATCCAGCTCGGGGCGCTCACGTTTTTCCCACCTCGACAACACTTCGCGCAGCTTCGACGTTTTCCCGATCTATTCTTCGTCGCGGACGCGTGGCGCAATCCTCGTCAGCTTCGACGTCGGCTCAGGCTCGAACACCCCGCCGAGCTTCTCGCTGCCGCAACCGACTTTGTGAAGCACACTCCTGCTGGCGACTCTCTGGGCCGCGAAGCGCTACGGACCGGACAACTGGTCTACTGGCTGCCGGCTATCGAACACGCGTTGGAGGATTCCCCACTCGACGATCACCGCGTGGCGCGAACACTCCAACTCCTTGGTGGCGCCGTTCGTTGGGACGACTATCGCGCCGAGATCGACAAACGACTCCTCGTCGCGCGCTCGTTCTTCCTCGTGGGCTTGCTGATCGCTTTGTACCTGATCACCCGAAACGGAAGCCTGCCAAGTCGACTGCTTGGGTCGGGAGCCGCACTGGGTGTTGTGAGCCTGGGACTCGGCCTCGCGCCATGGCTGCGCGAGAACGCTCGCCTGCGACGTTTGGAAGCGCCGGCTCTTGAAGAAAAGGCCTGAAAGTACGCAACTCGTTTGCTCTTGGACCGAAGACGTTCCGTGCTCGGAAACGTCTCTTGGTTTTGCGCCCTCTTCCTGGCCGGATGCGCGGTCGTCCAAGGGCCGCGGCTCGTGGTTCGCGGCTCGCTCACGCTGGAAGAACCCGGGCATCGTCGCGGTTTCGTTCACGCGGCGCTTCGCTGGGTTGCTGTTCCACGACCGGTCCAGCGTCCGCTTGAACCGCTCCCCACAGCGTTGCCCAACGACGTTCCTGGCCGGCTCGGCTGCATCGACCGTCAGCTCTGCGCGTGGGAACACCGGGCGCGAATCGAGGTTCCCCGATGAGAGCGGCGCTCTTCGTCATTCTCCTGGCATCCACAACGCAAGCTCAGAGCCCACCGAGCGAGCCCGAACCTGTGGACCTTCAACATGCTCTTCGTGCTTACCGACACGAACCTACGGTTCACCAACTGATTCGTGCTGTGCGCGAATCCGATGACTACGACCTCAGCGTTCCACGTCGTGCCTTGAGGCGTGCACGTCGAGGAGGCTGGCTTCCGACCATCCGAGTTGGCGCACGACGTGGTCAACAACGCGACTTGTCCGCGCAGATCGAAGACGAGTCGACGCGTATCTCCACCGACGACGACCTCACCTTGGACGCGACGCTTACCTTCCGATTTGACCGCGCCGCGTATGGTGCCGACGAAGTCGCATGGGCACGCGAAACCCGGGCTCGAGAACGCGCTCGCGACGAACGGATTCAGACCCTGATCGCGGCGTACTACGAGCGGCGTCGGTTGCAGCTCGAGCGTGACCTTCGCGGACGTGATGACCTCGAGACGGCGCTACGAATTGAAGAACTTCGGGCACTTATGGATGCCTTGTCGGGCGGTGCGTTCACCCGCATGATGCGAGACCCATGAGCACCGAGCAGCGCAAGTTTCAACGCATCCCCGTCGAGTTGGCCGGCGAGATGCTCGTCAATGGCGAACACGTTGCGGTCGCCACTAACAACCTCTCCGAGGGTGGCGTGGGGCTGTTGCTCGAGAGCGAGATGGCCGACGGAACGACCTTCGAACTCACGCTCTTTCTCACGCAAGATGGCATCGAAGATCCGGACGAAGAACCCTTCGAGTCCAAGTGCGTGGTGCGTTGGACCGGGCAACGCGACGACGGCATGTTCATGGTCGGTGTTCAGTTCGAAGGGCTCGACGCGACGCGCAAAGCCCAGCTCGACCGGTTCCTGGCGAAACTGACCTAAAGCGTAAGGGGCGGCGCGTGTGCGATCGACACGAAGCGTTCTTCGCGGCGTAGTCCGACAGCCGCAATGAGTCGTTGGCCCCGTTCAATGTCGAACGCTTGCTCACCACTGAGTTCGACCGGTTGCTCTGCGATGTGACGTTCGACACTTCCGTCTGCCGTCGTGAGTACGATCGAGCGCAGCACAAGTGTGGCGCCGGCGCCGCAGAGTCGTGCGGCTCGAGCGACCGCTTCGTCGCCCACGTTCCAGGCCACCACGGCGTGGTCATCCGAACGAACCGCCACACACTCATCTCGTTCGGGGTCGTCATCGTCGTCAGACGGTTTCTTCGCTTCGCGCACGCCGCGCATCTCTGCGCGAAGACCCTCGTCGTCGGGTGACGCATCGATGAGCTTCTTGTAGATGGCCAACGAGCGCCGTCGATACCCCTGATCCGCCAGGATTTTCGCCATGGTGCGGGTTTCGATGGGCTCGTCGTACGACCCCTTCTTCTTGGCATCGTCGGACGCTTTGGGCTTTGTCGAAGGCGTGGTGGGCGCTGCAGCCTTGTGCAGCCCAGCGACAGGTGTTGCAGAGGGCGGTGACGGCTCCGCAGTCGGCGACGGCTCCGGCTTCGCAGTCGGTGTCGGCTTCGCAATCGGCGTCGGCGTCGGTTCCGCAGTCGGCGTCGGCTTCGGCTTCGGCTTCGCACTCGCAGCCGGCGTCGGTTCCGGCTCCGGCGTCGGCTTCGCAGTCGGCGTCGGCGTCGGTTCCGGCTTCACACTCGGAGGCGTCGCCGGAGCATCCGCGCCCATCCGCACCCGCGGCGCGTTCGATCGAAGGTCGCGCGCGATTCCGATCATCTTCTTGAGCGCACGCCCCGCCTTCCGCAGCGGTTTGTCGTGATGCTCGCGAATCTTTCGTTCCAACGCCGTGCGACTCAAACGTGCGGGCATCCAAATCCCGATCTTGCGTCCTTCGGCGTTCAACGCCTCTCGGCTCATCCGCTTCAGATCCATCGCGCCCTCGCATCGCCCACTTGATGGATGGACTTGGCGTTCTCCACGTCTTGGTTCAGTTGCGCCACCAACGCGTCGATTCCATCGAATCGAACTTCACCGCGAAGTCGCTGCACCCAACCCACGCGGAGTGTCTCCCCGTAGATGTCGCGATCGAAATCGAAGAGAAACACTTCCACCGATCGACCAGCCTCAAACGTCGGTCGCACGCCCACGTTGGCTACTCCGTAGATCGGTGCCGCAGACGTGTCGAGGACTCGGCACACCACCGCATACACTCCGTCGGCAGGCACGATCCCAGGAATCTCCAGATTTGCCGTGGGAAAACCGATCGTTCGACCGCGCTGATCGCCTTGGACCACCGTGCCTTCGGTTTCGTGAAACCGACCCAGCAACGCACTCGCGGCAACCACGTCGCCGCTTTGAACATGTTCCCGAACCGAAGTCGAAGACACGACCGAGCCCTCGTGCGAGACCGGGGCCACCTCCACCACGTCAAAGTCGTGAGTCTGTCCGAGTTCACGCAGCGTGTCGGTGTTCCCTGCTCGATCACGACCGAATCGAAAATCGTGCCCTACCACAACGCGCTTCGCGGCATGGCTCTTCACCAACACGTTGGCCACAAACTCGTCGGGGGTTTGTGCGGCAAATGCATCGTCGAAGGCACGCACGTCCACGGAGTCGAGTCCGTACGCGCGCAAGAGTTCGGCGCGACGAGACGGTGACGTCAACAACTTGGGTGCGCGTTCAGGAGCAAAGAACGCCGTTGGATGCGGATCGAAGAACACACCGACACTCGGGGCATCGCCTTCGCATGCGCGCGCGATCAACGCTTGGTGGCCCAAGTGGACCCCGTCGAAGTTTCCGATTGTGACGACGCTTCGTGTGCTCATCCGGAACAACAGGCTGCGGGCATCAAGAAGGGCACGCAGTTGGGAGTAATCCCGTCTTCCGCCAACTCTGTGGGCCCAAGTCGCACCTCCGGACCGGTCGGATCGGCTGGATTCGCCGGCGCGGTACCACAGAGCGGTACGTCACAAAGATGCTGAATCGGCGCGCAACACAAGGTGCGCACGGCATCGGCATCAGCGTGTTCTGAGAAGTTGCGATACATGATCGGACGGGGCGCCATCATCATCGGGTCGATAGCAGTATCGCAACCCGCACGTTCGGTATTCGGGGTCGAACTATCCGGGTCGAACACCACAAAGAGACTCGCCAAACCCTGCTCGGCAACGACGTTTTCCTCGCCGATTTGGGCGGGATCACCAAGATCATTGGGCAGCGTCCACGCCTGACTCGAGAACTGGCCACCCAACAAGGACGCGGTGGTTTGCGATGCGGGTGGAGTGACCACGCAGACGTTGCTCTCACAGGACGTCAGGCCGTCGGTGCAGTCTTCGTCGCCGCCGCACGACACCAAGCCCGCTCCAACCGGCAAGCCTGCAGCCACACCGTGCAGAACGTTCGTCGCGTAGCGTCCGGCGGGAACTTCCTGGCAGTCCGACGTCACGATTTCATAGGTCGTGGTCGTGTTGCCGGGCGGCACCATCGGGATCGTGCAACGCGGATCCAAGTTGGTGGTCATCGTTGCAATGGGCGGAATCATGATGTCGATCGAGGGGTAGAACACGCGCGTCGTAGCGGTCTGCGATGGACGCACACTCGGAACCAAACTCACTGCTGGAATGCGCGCTGCGGCTTCGATGTCGGGACGATCGGGAATGCGTAGCATCACCGGTGCGGGCGTTTCCCAAGGGATACCCAACGAGCCGAGCAAGGGGTGCAAATCGCCTGCGCCGTCCCCATCACCGTCGACAGGGCGGATGTACCAGGCGTAGCTAAACGGGTTGCTGACATCCAAGTTCAGGCCGCCGGCTTCCAAGCCCTGGAGCAGTTGTGCGGTCATCGGGTCGGCAGGATTGCGATCGTAAAGATGGAAGCGCGTCATCGTGGCTTCCCACACCATCGTCTCAAGTTCGACGGGGTCGAAGGTCAGAGGAAGGGTGCTTTCACCGTTGAGAGGCAGCGTTTCCATACGAAACACGGGGCGTTCCGTGTTCACAGGTGCACCGAGAGTGACGGTCACACCACCGAGCAGGTCGCCGTTGGGACGATCGATGCGCGAGCCGAACTGAAGTCGCGCCGGCACGAGCACTGCAGCGCTGGTGTCTTCGAATGCGCCACCGCCCACGTCGCCAGCGGTCGGCAAGTTGGACACGCTAAAGAACGGATTAAAGTCCTCATCGTAGTCGTAGAACCCGCGCACTTGGTACTCGATGGGTTCATCTTCGTGCAGTTCCAGTTCCGGCCAGGTGAAGTCCACGCTACGCGTGATGAACAGTCGCCGATCCTCAAGCGTAGGATCGTCGGGAAGACAGTCGTCGAGCGAAGTGAAAAGGAGAGGTCCAGGAAGCGTGAACAAGTTCGCCGCGGATGTGGCGCGGCCTACCGGTGGAGGCGGGTTGTCGTATTCAAAGAGCGTGAGCACGACGCGGCCGACCACGCGTCGACCTTCGCCCTCGTCGACACACACGGGGCGTGGACCCGCGTAGAGAATGGTTCCCTCGAGTACGCCTGTCGCGGTCGGTGCCGTGCCGCCGTCTCCGTCGTCGACCGGAGGGTCGCCGCAGGCCACAAAAAGAATCAGGAAGAGGGGTACGAATCGCATATCGAAAGCTCAGTAATGGTAGGCCACAGTGCCCAGCACCCGGGCGTCGAGGCGCTGTCCAAAGGGATGATTGCGTACGCGGTTGCGCGTGATGTTGGTGGCGGCGATGCCCAGTTCCAGCGTGTCGTCGAAGAGCCGAAGCCCTACGCGACCGTTGAGCAGGTAGTACGCATCGATGGGGAACTCTTGGAAGAGCACGCCTTGGTCCGCGTCGAACACCTGCTCGAGCCACACCTGGTCGCTGACCCAGTGAAAGTCCACCGCAACGTCGAGACCAAAGGGTGAGCGGTACTGCACGCCGAGGTTGAGCTTGTGCAAGCTGGTTCGCTCTTCGTCGTCGCGCAGTTGCGAGTTGGTGACGAACGTACGGTTGAGTGCGTAGTTCGCGTAAATGTCGAGACCGGTCACGGGGTAGATGCGCGTTTCGAGCTCACCACCGATCACGTCGAACTCGCTGGGGTCGTTTTCAAAGCTGATCGTGCCGAGCGAGAAACTTCCTTGGCCGTTGCTCAATCCGCCGATTCCGTCGCCAATCTCTTGAAGCGAGAAGGGCTGCACCTGCGAGAGAATGACCAAGTCGGTCACGCGGTTGTAGTAGATGCTCGCGCCGACATCGAAGTAGTCCGAGTCCGCGTTTCGATAGCCGAGCTCAGCGGAGAGAATGCGTTCGGGAGTGAGTCGTTGACGACCGAGTTCGCGTGCTGCGGGTTCGCTTCCGATCGCAAGGACATCGATGCCACGCACCGGAGTGGGGTTGCGGAGCCGCAGGTAACTCTCAAGGAAGGTTTGGGTGCGGAATGCGGTGCCGACTGAGGCGCGAAGTGCAGAGCCGTCTGTCGGTCGCAACACCAGCGCTCCACGCGGCGAAAATACCGGCTTATTGAGCAGGGGGTGAAAGTCGAGGCGGAAGCTGCCGACCATGATCAAGCGGCGCAGGATGGTCAGCGAGTCCTGGAAGAACACCGCTCCGTGGTTCTCGAACTGCTCGTCGTCGAGAAAGTCCCAATCGATCTGCTTGCGTCGATACGACGCTCCGAGATGCAGATTGTGGTCGACCAAGAAGTGAAACTCGCGCGCAAGCTCAGCTTCAACGTCGAAGGTGTTCCACCGAAAACTGGAACTGAGCGCGTCGCCACCGCGTGGTGGTGAGGGCAGAGTGGCTTCCGCGAAGAGGCCGTTCCAGAAAGCGCGAATCGATCCCCAACTGGTTCGCACTCCAGCCATCGCGTGTGCAAAGGGACCATCGGACACAAAGTCGCGTAGTGGGCCTGTGCCCTGGAAGTTGGTGAACGAGTTGTTGACGCCACCTTGGATGTAGCCCTCGGCTTCGCGCGAGAACCTGTAACGCGACGAGATGTTCAAGTGCGCGGAACGCAACGAGAGGTTGCGCTCGTCCACGGCGAACTCGTGGTCAATTCGATCGTCGGAGACTTCCCGGCTGTACCGGTCGGCTTGGTTGTAGCCGCCCGACACGCGATAGCCGAACCGACCGGTTCGTCCCGAGGTCGCTACGTGTGCGTGCATGCGACCGCCGTTGCCGCCACCAAACACCACGTCGGTGCGAGGCTCTCCGGGAGCGCGAGTAATGATGTTGACGATGCCGCTGAACGCGTCGGCTCCATACAGTGCCGATGCCGGACCGCGAATGACCTCAATACGCTCGATGTCTTCAACGTTGAACGGAACGCTATGCCAAAGCGTGGCGCCGAGTGGGTCGATGTAGACGGAACGACCGTCGATCAGGACGAGCGTTCGTGGTGACAAGCGCTGGTTGAACCCGCGAAAGCTCACCGGCGAGTCACCGGGGGTCAGGGTCATCACATCGGCGCCCGGAACACGACGAAGCAACTCGCCGATGTTCACCTGGCCGCTCAGACGAATATCCTGGCGGGTGATGTTCGACGTGGCGTTCGGCGCATCCAAGGGCGACTGAGCAAAACGCGATGCAGAGATGACCTGCTCTTCGTAGACGTCGTCTTCGCGTTCCTCACCCAGGCCCGCAAGCAACTCCAGGTTCTGCGGATCGGGATCAGGATCCGGGTCGGGATCGGGATCAGGATCGGGGTCGGGGTCGGGGTCGGGATCTGGGTCCGGACTCCCCGTCGCTTGCGCGCGCAGAGTTGCCGCGACTTCGCGGAGGGTACGCGCGCGCAACCGAAGTGACTCGCTTTGGGTGGCTTCCGCCAGCGTTTCGATTTGAGTCGCACTCTCTTCGAGCGCACGGATCTCTTCGTCGCCCGCCACGTTGTCGGGTTCCGGATCGGGATCGGGATCCGGTGTCGTATCGGTCCGCGGTGTCGCGGCATCGATTCGAGCACGAAGCGCCGTGATGAACGCGTCGACTTCCTCGCGGTCTGGCGGATCGGTGTCGAGATAACGCTCGAAGTACTCCAACGCTTCGTCGTATCGCGCCGACTCGGCATACGCGCGCGCGATGTTGTAGAGCACGTTGGGGTGCGGGAGCGTGTCGTACGCTTGTTGAAGCGATGCGATGCCTTGGTCGATCGCACCCGCGGCGATCTGCTCCATCCCGCGACGGAAATGGCGACGTGCTTCGGTACGAACATCCGCGAATGCGACGCTCGGCAAGACTCCCAACAGGACGATGCAGATCCACTTCTTCATCGTCAGAACCGAAACGCAGCCGAGCCGATAATCCGTGTATCGACGGGCTGTCCGAACGGGTGCTGACGAATCTTCTGAAACGTCAGGTTGGTGCCGGTGATGCCCAGCTCCAGTTGATCATCGAGGAGACGCAGACCGATACGCGCGTTCACCATCACGTACGCATCCAGCGGGAATGACTCAAAGCGAACGCCGCGCGCGACGTCGGTGACCTGTTCGACCCACACTTGATCGGAGACCCAGTGCAGGTCTGCGCTCAGATCGAGACCGAAGGGCGCGCGGTACTGCAGTCCGACGTTGACCTTGTGCTTGGACGTCCGTTCGTCGCGTGCACGAACGGGGTCGTCTTGGAAGTCTGCTTCGTCGACAGGCTCGGTGTCGTGGAACGCGTAGTTTGCGTAGACATCGAGACCGTCGACCGGGAACACACGCACACCGAGTTCCGCACCGATTTGTCGGAACGTCGCGTTCTCGTTGTTGAACCGGAGCTCACCGACCGGATACGCGCCCACTTCGTCGATGTAGTCCGCGGTGCCGTTGCCAAAGTCCTGGAGCCGGAACGTTTCGACGGTGCTGAGCTGGATCTCATCAAACACCAGGTTGTAGTAAGCGTTGGCTTCCAGCGCGAAGTAGTCGGTGGACTGGTTGGCGTAGCCCAACTCGAAACTCAAGATGCGCTCAGGATCCAGGTTGCGGTTGCCGCGTCCGAAGGCGGTGATGCCTCGTGCCGGTGTGGTGTTCTCGAAGTCCAGGTAGGACTCGACAAACGACGGTGACCGGAACGCGGTGCCCGCCGTGAGACGAAGCGCGTTGCCCTCGATAAAGCGAAACACCAACGAACCACGGGGCGAAATCTGCACGCGATCCAACAAGGGGTGGCGGTCCAAACGAAGACTCAGCGTCAGCCGCAGTGTCCGGTGCAGCTCCAACGCGTCTTGCAAGTAGGCGAAGAAATGCTGTTCTTTGTTTTGATCGTCGAGCCAGTTCCACGTGACCGTCTTGAACCGGTGACCCACGCCGATGGCGATGTTCTGAGGGATTCCGAGATCGAGCACACGGTTGAAGCTCAGCTCGGTGTCGACGATGTCGGTTTCCAGGTCGCCGCGCGTTTCGATTCCGCCCGGTCGTTGGTCCCAGAGATCGACGTCGAGGTTGGTGCGGTTCCAGTAGGTGCGCAGTCCAAGTCCCCACGGTGTGGTGATGCTCAAGTGGGTTTGTGAGAAGAGGGTGTCTTCGACTCCGACCTGACGAAGGCGACTGATCCCGGCGACCGAGCCGCCGCCTATCGCGAGAGCCGACCCCGCCCGCACCACGAAGCCTCGTCCGAGATCGAGTCGAGCTTCTCCGCTGAAGAACGTGCGTTCGAGTGCTTCGTCCGCGTCGTCGACAATCGGTGAGATGGTGGTGTCCACGCGCGCTGGATCCACCACGCGTGCGAACTGGTCCATGCGTTCGTAGCCACCCGAGAGTCGGAACGAGAAACGGTCGGTACGACCCGAGACGGATGCCACGGCACGACCGGTGTTGGCGCTGCCGCCTGAAGCGCGGACGTACGAACGACCCTGTCCTGGATTGCGCAGGATGATGTTGACGATGCCGCTGAACGCGTCGGCGCCGTACACCGCTGCTGCTGGGCCGCGGATGACCTCGATTCGCTCGATGTCTTCGACACCAAAGGGCAGCATCTGGACCCAAGGTGCGGCGAGGAAATCGAGCCGTACGGAACGCCCGTCCACCAGGAACAAAACCTTGTTCGACTGGCGACGGTTGAGTCCGCGAATCGACACATCGGTTTGACCTGGCGTGTGGGTCATCACCTCCACACCCGCAACGCGACGCAGCAACTCGCTGATGTTGGTGATGCCGGTCAGGCGGATGTCCTGTCGCGTGATGATGTGCGTCGAGTTCGGTGCGTCCAAGGGCGACTCGGCGAAACGAGACGCGGACACAACCTCTTCCTCAAAGACCTCGCGACGTTCCTCGCCCAGTTCAAGCTCGGGTTCCTCCGGATCCGGATCAACGTCGGGGTTCGGGTCCGGATCCGGGTCGGGATCACGGTCGGGATCAGGATCGGGGTTGGCCGCCCGGTTCCGCAGCTGCTGCGCAAGGGCTCGGAGCCGCGTTGCACGCTCGCGCAACGATTGGCTTTGCGTAGCTTCGGCCATCGTCTCGATCTGTGTCGCCGATGCTTCGATCGCTTCGATGTCATCCGATCCAATGTCGCCGCCTTCCGTCACCGGCTCGGGCGTCTCTGGATCGGGATCGGGATCGGGACGCGTCGGCTGCGACTCCGCCATTCGCGCTTGCAACGCGCGCACAAAGCCTTCGACTTCTTCACGGTCGGGTGGGTCTGCAGCGAGGTAGCGCTCGAAGTACTCCAACGCTTGTTCGTAGCGACCACTCTCGGTGTAGGCGCGGCCGATGTTGTACAAGACGTTGGGGTGCGGAAGCGTGTCGTAGGCGACCTCGAGTTCGCGAATCCCTTGGTCGACCTGACCGGATTCGATCAGCTGCATTCCGCGGCGAAAGTGGCGTCGCGCTTCGGTTCGAACGTCGGCAAGCGCACTGCTCGACCACACGAGCAACGCCGCGACTGCGAACCAGCGCCAACGAACCTTCCCCAAAGCCCGGCGAGAGTAACGCGAATTACCCGGTGCAGGCGATTTGCGTCACGCGAAGAACGTTCATCTAGGAGAAACTCAGTAGGGCTCGGCTTTGTAGCCTTTGAGTCCGATCGCCGGCGACTCATCCATACGCGGTGACATCATGGGTACGCGCATTCGCGGTCGTGGCGGGCGCCGGATCATGCGCGACGGCGTCGCTCGAATCGGATCGAGTTCTGCGCGCACATCGAGTGCTTCGCCGATCAACGTTCGCGTGACGGTGAAGTCGCGATGCCCATCGAGGTGAAACTGGAAGGTGACCTCGCGACCTTCTGCAGCGTCATCCCCGGTCCACTCGACCTGCAGCGGCGTGGGTCCGTATTCGCGATCACCCACTTCGACGGTTGCTCCCGGAGGCTCGCTGCGCAGATCGACCAATACTCGGGCAATGCTCGGTTGGGTCTCGGTGACCTGGGGTTCGGGTTCGGGGGTGTTGTCCGTTGTCGTGTCGACCAGCGGCGGCAAAGGATTGGCCGGGGTCGTGTCTTCACCGCGCAAGGCAAACCAACTCCCTGCGCCGATCGCGACGACCAATGCACTCGCGACGAAAAGCACGGCCTTGCCGCGTCGCCGCGCATCCATGCTCGGTTCCAGATCGAGTTGGCCGGACGTGGCTGCAGCAATCGGCGGCATGGAGTGGGCAGACGATGCAGCAGAGGGAGCCGACGACGACATCGATGGCGGACGCGACGGAGGTTGCGACGAGTGGATCGGAGGTGCAGACCCGACGATTGCGCCGTAGCGGCCTGTGATTCCTTGTGCCCCGACGGCGAACTCACCACTGACCGCGGTCTCACCACTGCGCGACACCATCAAGCCACCCGCACGTGCCGCGTGCTTCAACGCGACGAGGAACTCGTCCATGTTTTGGAAACGATCTTCCGGTTCCTTGGCGATCGCGCGCATCACAATGCCTTCGATCGTGGGATCGATACCGGCGTCGGGCGCGATTTCTGAAATGGCAGGGGGCGCTTCGTGCACGTGCGCCATCAGAATGTTGACCGAGTTCGCGCGGTCGAACGGCACTTTGCCCGTAAGCATTTGGTAGAGCATCACGCCCAGCGAGTAGACGTCTGCGCGTGCGTCGACGTCATCGCCACGAATCTGTTCAGGCGACATGTACTTGGGCGAACCCATGAAGAGCCCGGTTTGCGTGAGGTCTTCGCCTTCGGTGTGCAGGTCCTTCACCAAACCGAAGTCGAGCACCTTGACGAAGTCGGTCTCATCGCCGTGCTTCATCAGGAAGATGTTCGCGGGCTTCAAGTCGCGGTGAATCACTCCCAGGCTGTGGGCTTCGCGCAGACTCCGGCACATTTGACGTGCGATGTGGAGCGCTCGCTCAGCCGGTAGCCGCGTGTCTTCTCGAAGCGCGCGATGGAGGGTCTTCCCCTCGAGCAGCTCCATGGCGATGTAGTAGACGTCGTCGGTCCGACCGTAGTCAAAGATGGTGACGGTGTTCGGATGCGTGAGCTTGGAGCACGTGGATGCTTCCAAGAAGAAGCGCTTGTGGAACTCGGGATCGTGGTCGCCCTGGTAGTTGGGGTTGAGCACTTTGAGCGCCACCTCGCGACCCAGCGGAGCTTGCTCTGCGCGGTACACCTTTCCCATGCCGCCACGCGCGATCAGCGAGACGATGCGGAAGCGGTCATTGATGACCCGGCCGATTAGCGGATCGGGGCGTCGCGGCGCGCGAGCGCTCCCTTCCTTCTCAGCAGCTTTGGCTTCAGCTTCCGACATACCCCCGAAGAACCACCCAGAAGCATACTTAATTTGAAGCGCCCTTGCCGAGTCGCCTCCAAGCCACCACGTTGGTTATTGAGGTTTCGTGAGCTGGCTCCTTTTTGCTCTGGCACTTTCCGCATCCGCAGTCTTGTGGTGGCTGGCGGCGCTTCGGGCGAGAAAGCTGCGTCCGGTGCGTGAAGGTGCGCCCACGCGCGCGATCAGCGACCTCGAAGACGGCCGATTCCGCATTGTGGGGAAGGTAATTCCCACCGAGACCACCCAAAGCACCCTCGATGGGTTGGATTGCGTGTTTGTCGAGCATGCCGAGTACGTGTCCGTTCACGCCACGGTTCGCCGGGAGACCGAGCACACGATCGTGAGCCACCCCTTTTTCGTGGACGATGGCTCAGGACGTGCGTTCGTCGACCCAGCGGGGGCGGTTATCGACGCCGTGACTCTCTGGGAAGATGGTGGTCTGACCGGCGAGCGACGCGTTCGCGCAGGTGAAGAGATCGAAGTCGTCGCAACGTTTGGTCAGATCGACGTCGAAGAAGACGGTGGCCCGTATCGCGGGTCGGCCCGGGTGTGGGCTGCGGTTGATGACTCGTACTCGCCCCCCAAGATCTCGTACCGCACGCAACCGGACATGGTGATGCCGAGCGATGACCTGACCGCGTTTCTTCGAGGTGCGGGTGTGATCATGGCTGCGGTGAGCGGACTGATCGGAACGATCGCGCTGCTCTAAAGGCCGAAGCGGATTTGCAGTTCGGCCGTGTTGTGCGCGAGGTCGCCCAAGCCGATTCGCATGTACGCGATCGACACGCCGATGTGTGCGGTCTTGACGAACCGCAAGTCCACGCCTGCAGCGAATCCGAAACCTCGTAGCGGTTCGCGCAGCGTTGTTGAAAAGCGTTCGGTGAGCGCAAGACCAAAGGTTGCTTGGAACACGAAGTAGGGATGAAGCGGACCCCATCCGCGTGCGTGTTGAATCCCGCCTTCGGCGCCAAAGCGAATCACGGCGTCATCTCCGCCGAGGTCGTAGCGACGAATTCCGAGTTCCGCGTATGCACCGAGACGCGCCCAAGGGATCGGGAGAAATCCACCGAAGTGTCCGGCGTGGACTTGTCCGCCACCTGCGCCGTCGCGAAGGCGGAAGAACGTGTACCCCAGCACAACGCGAGGGTTCCAAAGCTCCGACTCGGAGTCTGATGCTGTGTCTGATCCGGACGCTGAGTCTGAGTCTGAGCCTGAGTCTGAGTCTGAGCCTGAATCTGAGCCTGAATCTGACGCAGCGTCTGACCCCGAGTCCGACCCTGAAAAGGTGGATCGATCCGAAGGGCGTAAATCCGGCGCAGTGAGTTGCTCAGCTTGATCCTGAGCCGAAACCACCGCCGCACTCATCCACACGAGTAGGGCTAGTCGTCGAACGGGCCCACCTCGGCGGCTGCGATCATCGCCTCGACCTCATCGTTGTCGAGGTTGGGATTGGCCAGGAAGAAGAGTCGAACACTTCCTCCATCACGCTCCAAGAACACGTGGCGTTGATAGCGACCTTCGGAGTTGTCGAAGATCAGAGTTTCGAATCCCTCGTCGCCGCTATCGGTTGTGACCGGGCGTGGCCCTGTGACCGTGTCTTCGCGATCAGCCGAGCGAGCAACAGCGTTCGCCCGGTTCTCTGGAGTACGACCGACGAGGTCGACCGTGAGTTGGTACTTGGGCGGCACACCTTCGACGGCGCCTTCGACTTCCAGCATGACGGTGTCGCCCATCCCGCGACTCGTCACCTCCCACGGCGGAGCGAGATAACGCACTCGGTATGCCGAGGAGCGCGGTTCGTACACTTCGAGTCCCGCGTAGAGATCCGCCGCGTTCGTTCCACACGCCATCAAACCGATCAGCAGTGCCGCTCGCACGCGCGAAACCTATCAGAACGAAGCGACGCGCACCCGTACGTTGGCTGACGATTCGGGCAACCCCGCCAGAAAGAGTTCGCCGGTGGGTAAGGTGTGCATGCGTAACCAGCGCCCGTCGTGCAGCGTAATGTCTACCGGGACGCGTTCGTTTGGAGTCGCCGTGACCACGCGAAAGCGCAAGACTTGTCGACCTCGCGTGGAAGGCGACGCCCCGCTCGCTGAACGTAGGAGCCACCGTCGAACTTCATCATCGGCTTCGACTCGCGCGCGACGCGCCAAGGTCGGCGCAGCCTCACTGGGTGCCAAGCGCGCCAGTGCGCGTGCAGCTGCACGACGAACGATGGTTTCATCTTCGCGGGTGAGTCGCCGCATCAGCGCGCGCCACGCACTGGCCTCACCCATCGCCGCAATTCCCCACACTGCGCATGCACGAGTTCGCGCATCCGGTGCTCGCATCATCTCCCGAAGCCGACGTCCAGCATCCGGGCGCTTGTCGTTCCACTCGACGTTGCCTGCGAGCAGTGCTGCTTCGGGGGCTCGATCCGGATCGTTGAGCGCCCGCAGCACAGCACGTGCAGGAACTTCGATTCGCAGTTCCAGCGCAGCAAGCGTCAGCATGCGCCACGCTTCGTCGTCGGCTTCGACCGCCCAAGCATCCTTGATTTCGGAGCTCAACCCCCGATCCCGAAGCAACATCGCGTCGTACGCCGCTTGAGTTCGCACCACGGCATCCTCGGAGCGCAGTCCGGCTTCGAGTTCGCTCTCGATGTCGTTGTCCAACGCCAGGGCACGCAACGTACGCAGCCGAAACCGTTCGGCGCCTTCTGCACGAGCGTAGCCATCGCGAAACGCGCGATGCGCTGCACGTCGCATCGCCCGGTCGATCCGATGTCTCCAACGCCGAACACCCACCGCGAGCTCGCGTTGCGCAGCTCGGTCACCAACTTCGCGCAGCAACACACTCAGGCCCATTCCGCCTTCGACTTCGGCGAGTGCAGCCGCGGCTTCTTGTTTGCGTGTGCCTTCTTGAAACAGACCGTAGAGAACGGATACCAACGCAGGCGACGGGCGCTCGAGCGCAAGGTCCCCCGCGATTCGCACTAGGTTGGGATCGTCGGAGGTGACCCAGTCGACGATCACACCAACACCGCGGACCGGATTGACCGAGAGCAGGGTTTCGAGAAGCAGGCGACGACGTTCGGGTGCACCTTCTGCGAGTTCAGCTTCCACTCGTGCGGCATCCTGCGGACCGCCCACGATCGGGAGCGCTTCCCATGCAGCCGCAACGACGCCCTCGTCTTCATCATCCAACGCGCGCGCGACCGCGTTTCGTGCACGGGGATCGCCCACGCGTCCGAGTGCTCGAATCGCACTCGCCCGAACCACCGGCACTTCCGAGCGACTGAGTCGAACCAAGAGAGGCACGGCTTCCGGATCCTTGGTTTGTCCGAGTAGCTCGATCGCGGGCGTCGACAGTGGGTCTTGTCGGAGATGACGCATCAGGTGTGGAGATGCGCGAAGCCCAGCGCGCGCGAGTGCGGTTTGTGAAGCCGCGGCGAGATCGGCGCGTCCCAGACCTTCCACGAGGACACGAAGCGCTTCGGGTGTCCCCACCGCAAGGATCGCCATCGCGATTCCGTGCACCTCGGGGTCACGCGCAGAATCGAATGCTTCGATGAGCCCATCCAACGACTCGGGATGCGCGCGCCACGCCAGCGATGCGGCAATGGCCGATCGGACGCTGGAGGCGCGTTCCGACTGAAGTGCCTCGAGCAGGGCGATTCGTGCTTCTGCCGGGTCACCGACTTCTGCCAGCGCACGTGCCGCCGCTTCGCGGGTGGCCTGAGACTGAGCACGAAGCAGCTGGGCTTGCCGAACCCCTTCAAGGCGCCGGGTCCATGCGCCCTCACCCGTGCCGTAGAGGACTCGTTGCGCCGCTGTAGGCGCGGCACAGAGGGCAACCATCGACAACACCAGGGGCCGCAGGGGCATCCGAGAACTCAATACCACGCTCTGAGACAACGATCGCGACCATTGACCCGAAGCGGCCACCTGCGGCATCGTGCGGGAAGTACCGTGTCCAGGGTGGAAAACGACAACGAAGACGCCTCGTTTGAGCAGGTGGTGGAGCGACTTGAAGAGGTCGTGCATCAGCTCGAAAAGGGTGACCTTCCTTTGGGGGAGTCACTGGCGATTTTCGAAGAAGGGATTCGCTTGGCACGCGACGGTTCACGCCGCTTGGACGAAGCGGAGCGGCGTGTTGAAGAGCTTTTGAGCAGTCGTGGCGAAGTGTCGACACGACCTCTTGGCGGCGACGAATGAGGAGCTGGGCTACTCGATGACCGAATTGCTGACCGTCCCCACACACTTCGGGGATCTTTCCGAGCTCTCCAGTGGGCTCGCTGATCGCGTGGATGAAGAACGGATCATTTTGTACGGCCCCACGTCGTATGACGAAGGCGCGTACGTCTCGTTTGAGGTTCTTCTTCTCGACGGTACCCCCGCACTCGAGGGCATTGGTCGCGTTGCTGCTGCCGTGGACGGTGGTGAAGCGCGCGCTCCGGAAACTCGTTTCGATATTGTCTTCGACACCCTTCAACTCGAAGGACGCTCGGAAGTCGTGTACGAGCGCATCGTGCTCGCACGTCAGTCGATGATGGGTGATGCACCGCCGACCGGCGAAGTCGACGTGAGCGATCTTGAAGCCGCGCACGAAGAGGAAGTGGCGGTTGAGGCTCCGGAAGCGGAAGCGGAAGCGCCCGTGGATGAGGGCTACGCCGAGGAAGGCTACGCGGAAGAGGGTTACGCCGAAGAAGGCTACGCGGAAGAAGCGTACGCCGAGGCTGCTGAACCCGCAGCCGCGGAACCCGCAGCCGAAGACATGGATGCGGAACTCGAAGACCTCGTCAGCTTCTCGGACTCTGAGATGCCGCCGGCAAGCGAGGCTGCGTACGCGGAAGCCGCTGAACAGCAGGTGCTCGAAGATGCTGGCTTCGCCGATGAGGGTTACGGCGAAGAAGCCTATGAAGGCGAGCAAGCCACGGTGGTTGCTTCGATCGACGAAATCGAGCCTGCCGCAGAGCGCCCCAGTGGTGCTCCCGCGCCCGAGCTTCCCGATGCGCCCCAGGGTTTTGAACTGCCCCCGCCGCCCCAAGGCCTGACGCGCCCCGTCTTCGCCGCTTCGTGGTGGCCAACTGCGGAACCGCGTCCGGAGCCGCGTATGGCGAGTGGCTATTTCGATCATCGTGGTGGGCTTCCGATTCCGGAGCAGCCGCCGCGTCCGGACATTGATCCAACGCAACGCGTGAGTCCTGCGCCGCGTCCTGGGCAGCAAGCCGCACCCGATCCTCAACCGACGTACGAAGAGCCGCCCGCAGAAGCGCCGGTCGAGTACGAGGAGCCCGCGGTGGACGAACCTGTCGCCGAAGAACCGGTGCACGAGGAGTACGACGCGGGTGCGACCATGGAAGCGCCGCTCGACTACGAAGAGCCCGAAGGCGCCGCCGACGTCATGTTCGACGACATGGAAGGCGACATCGACGCGACCGCCCACGAGATGCAGCTGCCCGACGAGCAGTAAAGCTCCGACCTGCTCAGCTTCTGGACGCTTTATTCTATTTTAGTGGAAGATTCGAAGGCGCAAGACTCAAGGGGAGCTGTCATTTTCATGGGTTCCTCGGAGCGACGACACCCAGAAAAAAATCGGTCCACCGCGCTCTTTCGTCTTCGAATCTTCCACAAAAATAATCAATAGAGCGGGACCACCCAGCTTTCAGTCGACGACGTATCCGATCGCTCGAAGCTGCGCTGCGGTTTCGTCGTCGATCCGTGTTCGCGTCGCACGGTGTCGTGTTCGGCGTTGTCGCCCACGCGTGGCATCCAAACGAACCGCGAGTAGTTCGCGCAAGTAGCGCACCGTCCATGGATGGCTCGCCGCGATGTCGTTTGCTTCCTGTGGATCGTTGTCGAGGTCGTACAGCTTTGCGGCTCGACGCGGACGCAGGATCAACTTGAACCGCTGGTCGGTCACGGTGCGCCAGTTCTCCATGAAGCCAGATACGGAAGCACGCGGAGCGTCCGTTCCTGCACCCCGAAGCTCGGGCAAAAAGCTGCGTCCCGACATCGCGTCCGGCGCTTCAATTCCCAGCGCATCCAATATCGTCGGCATCACATCCACCAACCCCACGCTGGCTTCGACTTGGCGTGCGGGTACACCGGGCAACTTCACAAAGAGCGGAACGTGCAGAAGTTCCTCGTACACGGAGTGCCCATGCCCGACCGAACCGTGATCCCAAAACTCTTCGCCGTGATCGGACGTGACCACCACCATCGTGTTGTCGGCGAGACCGCGGCGCTCGAGCCCGTCGAGAATCGCGCGGAAGTGCACGTCGTGGTACGTGATCTCTCCGTCGTAGAGCGCTTGAAGGTGCTCGCGATCACGCGCAGCAAGTCGAACCCGACCAAGCTTCACGTTCTCCAGTAGCGTCGAGTCTGCACGGAAGTTCACGGGGCCGCGATAGTCGGTATCGCCATAGAGTCCGAGATAGCGGTTGGGCGGTCGGTAGGGAACGTGCGGGTCGATGGTGTGCACGTACGCGAAGAAGGGCGTGCCTCCTTCGGCGGCGCGACCATCGAGCCATGCGAGCACATCGGCCGCGACGTTCTCCGCCCGGTTGCGCCGGCCTTCGCGCAGGTAGTTGCGGTACGTGTCCCAACCCTGCCGAAAGCCAAAGCGGTCGCTCACGTATCCGTTGGAGATGAAGCTCGCAGTTGCGAAGCCCCGTTCGTCGAGCACTTCGGGTAGAAGTTCGACGGAACGCGGAACCACGGAGGATTGACCGGTTGCGGTGTGTTCCCAGGGCATGAGCCCCGACAAGAGCGTCGCGACGCTCGGTTTGGTCCAGTTCTCCTGAGAGTGCGCGTGCGCAAACGTCGAAGCGCTTTGCACAAACGCATCCAGTCCAGGAGTTTGGACTCGGGTGTCGGGGTTGTACGGCGACAGACGATCCGCGCGCAGCGTGTCGATCAGCACCATCAGTACGTTGCGCGGTGCCGTCACTTCGTTGGCTTCATCCTCGTCGGGACGCACGATCACCGGATTGGTGATCGCGCCTCCTTCGAACTCGAGGTAGGTGAGCGTGTCCGCCAACGCACTCAGATCGACGTCCAAGCGGCCAGGCTCCGCAACACCGAGGTCGACGCGCCGTTGTCCCACAGCGCGCACGTGCGTCGTGGCTTCAACTTGGCCGACGAGTCTTGCACCTGGTGGCACCACGAGCGGAAACCGAACCTTCCACCCGTCGCGTAGTTGAACTCGATCTTCTTGGATGCCGATCGCGTCCGGCACGTCGGGTGCGTCGGGACCGATCTCCAAGCGACGAAGCGCCAAGCCAATGCGAGAGCCCTCGACGGTGGAGCTACCCCGCCCACGCACCATCAAGAGGTGTTCACCCACGCTGAGTTCAGACACCTCGGCGACGATTGTCCCCCACCCGCGCGTGGGAAGTTCGCCTTCGACCTCGACGCGATCTCCGTCCACGAAGAGTTGAACGGCACCCGGACGAATGGTGCGACCTTCCAGTTCGATTCGCGTCGTTCCTGCCTGACCGACGAAGAACGGGATCCGACCTTGCCGAGCGCGAATACCAAGTACGGACTCGCCGCCGAGCGTTCGTCGTTCCGCACTCGTCGACCAGGTCCCCATGCTGTGTCGTGCGCCGGCGATCGAGCCGAGTTGGACAACTTCGGTCTCGCCAAACCATAACGACGCACGCTCGGGATGGCGCGCTACGTCCAGCACAATCCGGACACGTGCAGGTGGAGGGTCCGCAGCGGGAGCTGTCCGAACGGGCTCGGGTTCAGGTGTCGATTCGGTCGACGGCTCAGGTGTGGATGGGGCTGACGCGACCGGTGCGCTCGGTGATTGTGCGCCGCACGCAACCCACACCGCAGAGAGCAAAATCCCGATGCCTCGCATGCTCGAGCAATACCGGAAAAACGTAGAATCTGCTCAAAACCGGCAGCCCCTTCGGGTATGGTCACGGCTCCGTGAATCGATCGGCGCGAGCCGCGTCTTATCGGAGGGTTGTGGTTCTGATGGCGAAAATCATCCGAAGCATTTTGGCAGTGTCCGCTCTCATCGCAGTGGCGGTTCCTTCGATTGCCTTCGCCGAGGCACTTGTGATCGTGCAGGTGAGGACGCCGGATAACGAGCCCGCCGACGGACGCGTGGTCTTGCGATCGCGCAGTGGCGAAGGCCCGGAACACAGCTGCACCACCACAGATGGCGAGTGCCGAATCGACGCTGTTCCAGGAGGTCGCTACGTGGTTCATTTTGAGCCAGCTGCAGGTGAGGCTCCTGAGCCGCAAAACGCGATGATCCCGCCGCAGGGCCGCGTCACACTGCGCGTTTCCAGCCGCTAGCAGGCAAATCTGCGGGCTTTCAGTCCGTTCGTCGCTTGAGCACGAAGCCTGCATCGCGCGGGGTGATGGCCGATTTTCGGCACAAGGTGACCCGTTCACGAACCGTTTCTGGTGCTTTTCGCCCCACTTGTGTCCAGCGAACGATGGACCTCCGCGGGGAAACCAGTTACAAAGCGCCCGGCGAGGCCATCGGAAAACGCCAAGGAGCATCGATGCAATCCGTTCTCAGCCGCTTCGGCATCATGATCGCGCTGTGCCTGGCAGTGCCAATGGGATTCTCCCAACCGGCATTTGCACAGTTCGAGGACGAGTTCGACGACGAGTTCGACGAGGAACCCGAACCTGAACCGGAGCCCGAGCCCGAACCTGAGCCCGAGGAAGAGGACGAGTTCGGCGATCCCTTCGACGAAGACTTCGACGACGACTCTGACTCTGATTCTGACGACAACGATCTCGACTCGGATCTCGAGGACGCTGCGGACGAGTCGGACGACGACGACGACGATGACGACGACGACGACGATGAGGAGGATGAGGAGGAAGACGAAGACCTTCGCGATCGTCTCATGCGCACGCAGAACACCTTCTTCGGTCCCGCAGGTGGTCTCCACGTTGTGGACGCCGGTGGTGGAGCCGTCGGTTCCTTCCGTGTGCAGCTCGCGACCGAGTTCTTCTTCTCGTCGGGATTCATCAATGCCGGAGATGACGCCGACCACGTTGGCGGCTCACTTTCGATCGGCTGGACCGTGCACGAGAACATCGAGCTTTGGACGTCGATTCAGTCGTACGCCAACAGCAACAGCACGGGCGATCCCACGCTCTTTCAGATTCTTGGTGACACCCAACTCGGTTTGAAGGCGTTCGGTCGCATCAGCGACATCCTGACCGTGGGTGGTGACGTCACCCTCGCGCTGCTCAACACGGTCGGAGACATCGGTGTTGTGTTCAAGAGCACGAGCTTTGGCCTTCGCGCCAACTTGACCCTCGACCTTCGCGGGCTGCAGAACAGCATTCCCTTCATCACGCGTTTCAACCTCCAGTACTTCTTCGACAACTCGGAGAACCTGATCGACGACGTGGAAGACGAGCGCTTCGCGAACTTGGAAGACCCGGCACCGGGTGGGCCTGGCGACGAAAGCCGTCACCTGATCACCGACGTCGAGCGCTTCGCGTTGAACATCAACCGCACCGACTTCTTCCACATCAACATCGGCTTTGAAGCGCCGCTGCGTGTGGCCGAAGACTTCTACCTGCAGCCCTTGCTGGAGTGGACCTGGGCGATTCCGGTCAACCGTCAGGGTTACAACTGTCTCTTCATCCCGGCCGAGCCGGATGGTGGTTCTGCACCTGCCGGCGAGGACAGCTGTCTCGACAAGGCGGGGCCCGCGGCCTTCCCGATGAACCTGACCTTGGGCGCTCGTATTCTTCCGCCGGTCAACGGCCTGAGCTTCTTGCTCGCTGCCGACATTGGTCTGACCGGAAAGAAGAAGAGCAACTTCGTGCGCGAGCTTGCGCCGAACGCGCCGTACAACCTCTACCTGGGTATCGCGTACGCGTATGACGCGCGTGACCAGGAGCCGCCCGAGCCTGAGGTTCGCGAAGTCGAGCGTCGTGTTGAGGTGGCGCTTCCGCCGCCCCTTCAGGGCCGCATCAACGGTGAGGTTCTGGAGCAGGGCACCAACAACCCTGTGGGTGGTGCCATCGTGAACTTCCCCGGTCGTGAGTTGACCGCGTTGGTGGCCAACGATTCGGGTCGCTTCACCTCGTACCGGTTGGATCCGGGCGAAGTTGAGCTTGCTGTTTCGCACCCTGAGTACAACGACGGAACATGCAGTGCGACCATTCCGGATGAGCGACCCGAGGAGGGCGAGCTCACCGTGGACGTGCGTTGTGAACTCGTGGCGTTGCCGCGTGTTGGTTCGGTCAACGGTCGTGTGATGGGTGCTGGTGGAACTCCGGTTCCGGGTGCACGCATTCAGCTCAACGGTCCGGCGTCGCGCACGATTCTGGCGGGACCGGATGGCAGCTTCGCGCAAGCGGATCTTCCGCCCGGCACGTACACCGCGCGCATCGAAGCGGACAACTACCTCATCAAGATGGACACCTTCGACATCGTGGCGCGTGAAGCCGCGACGCCGCAGATCACCTTGGTCGAGCGACCGCGCAATGCGTTGGTTCGTGTCCGAGGTCGTCGCATCGTGATCCGTCGAAAGATCAACTTCGCCACGGACAGCGCGGAAATCCTTCCGAGCAGTGAGCCGCTGATGACCGAGATCGCCGACGTCCTGATTCGCAACACCGGAATCCGGAAGGTTGAGATTCAGGGTCACACCGACAACACCGGAGCGCGTCAGCGCAACATCACGCTCTCGCAGCAGCGAGCGGAGTCCGTGCGTGACTGGTTGATTCGTCACGGAGTGCAGGCGGCGCGTTTGGATGCGCGTGGATATGGTCCGGACCGTCCGTTGGTTCCGAACATCACGCCTGCGAACCGAGCGCGTAACCGTCGCGTGCAGTTCAACATTACTGAGCAGGACCAGAACTAGTACTTATCGGTCGTCGCGCGGCCTACGTCTCCGGCCTTCGGCCTCCGACTTAAACGGCCACGCTCCTCCCTTGGGGAGGGATTAGCAATCCCTCCCCCCGAACTCCGTTCGGGGCCCCCCACCAAGCACGCGCTTCGCGCGCGTCTCGGCTCGTGGAGCCTCGACGTTGCCCGACGGCCAACCTCGCTCGAACGAACACTTCGTGTTCTGAGTTGCGCTCGCTCTACATCAACGCGTGAGACTGAGTTCCGCGACGTGGCGCGACGTGTGCGCCTGGGCGTGGTGTCGGAGCGGTCTGCGCGACGAAGTGGGATGCACTTCTTCAATCAAGTTCGCGTTCTTCAATACGCATTCTTTGATGCTTGCGAACCGCGAGAGACGTAGCGAAGTCGAGAGACGATGGCGTTGGAGGCGGCGAGCTGCTGAACGTCGTGCCCATGCCCGTGCCCGTGCCTTTGCCCAACAAGCTGAGGAGAACGACCAATACGAATGCGTCCTCCCAGGACCCAATGCCGAAATCACAGGGTATTTCTCTCCAGAAGCTGCATTGGGACCGCACTTAGGGTGTCGGGGTTTGCCGGATGCAGCGCGCGGATCGAAGTGGGATTGTTCGCTCGCGTTCGAACGCTGGACGTGACTTGGGACACCTACGGTCGAAGAACATGGCGAACGATCTTCAGAAGCGCGCCCGACGCCAGCACAAGCGTCAACAGAAACGCGCACGCCGCGCTGTGGAGAAGATGAGCCATCAAACGGCACAACGCATCGCCGCGGGTGAACCCAGCGACATCGCCATCGCCTCCGAAGACACGCTCGATGAAGAGCAAGCGGAGAAGCTCAGGGAGTTGGTGCACCAACTCTGCCAAGCGCGGTCCGCCGCTGGTGTCTCACACAAGGGCTAAGCTCGTGTTTGCCCGCCACAGCGAAACTGTCTTCGATTGCGAACCGCGCTAGCGGCGGCGTCGGAACAACAAGAACACGATCGCGGCGGCCCAACCGGTACCTCGCCCACTCGCGCTACAACCATCGTCGGTACAGTCGAGGTCCAACCCTCCACGCGGCGCGAAGTCACACTCTGCGCTCATCGTTCCCGGTGGATAGATCGTGCAGATCCCCAGGACGTCATCCGTGCGCAGAATCCGCTTAAACAAATCTCCGCGCGGCGACTGCGGGTCCATGGTTGCAGCCAAGATCTGCGAATGCGCGAGCCCAAAGAAATGCCCCGCTTCATGCGTCATCACGTTCCGCAAATCGACGAAGGGCAGTCCATCGGGCGCCTCAGGACACCCACTCATCTCACAGTCGGTCCACGGAAAGTGCTCTTCGTTGACCAAGATGTCCGCATCAAGAATTTCGCCCGTCCGTCGCGAGTGCCAAACGGTCGTAATCGCGTAGGCCATGTCGTCGAAACGACCCGGCCACTGGGCACGAAACGCGACCGTGTTCGAGTTGGAACCACCAGGCGAGTATTCGGCGCGATTGCACGTCAGGAGTTCGCTGGTCTCTTCGACTTGAAGATCGATCTGCGTCCCGTCGCACAACGTGTTGGTCCACTGATCAAAACTCTGATCGACCAACGCGCGAACGGTGTCGAGATCTTGAAACGTCGATCCCGTCATATCCAACGAGTAGCTGATGCAGGGTCGCATCCAACGCAGAGGCGTTCCGCCTTCCACGCACGCACGACCCTCGGGGTCTGCTTGGCTGGTCGTCAACTGACACCACGCTGCTGCCGAGCCTGGAACGCTCAACAGGATGGCGGCGCAAAGGCCAAGCGGTACCCTCACCGCGCGTCGACCAGCTGACGCACGTCGCGCAACACGGCATCCAACGCACGTGGGCGCCACATGGGTCCGAGCGCTGGACTTCCGTTCGGCCGCACAAGCGAGAGACCTCCGCCACCCGGCAGCACGCGTTCGCCGTCCACCCGCATCACGCCCTGGGACATGCCGACCGGTCGGTAGAAGCCTTCCCAGTGGCGTCCGAACACCAAGTAGCGTTCACCGTTCTCAAAGGCAGGTTCGCCCGCGATGCGCATCCCGAGGTCACCGATCGAGCCTCCCAGGCGCACCATGATGAACTGCTCTCCGGCAGGCACATCGCCCTGCAGTGGCTGCTCTACCTCGAGGAGGACATCGGTCAGGATGCGGCCCTCGTCGCCCCAGCGGGCTTGCTGGTCCACCACACGCGCCACCGCGATGACGTCGGAGCGTTGAACCAGGCCTTCCATGTCCAGGGCGACCATGGTCGTCGCATGAGCAACCCCAGCGACAACGAGAGAAGCGAAGACACCAAGAAACGCGAGCTTTCGCACGGGTTTAGTCTAGCACGGTTGACCGAACCCGGGCCCGCTAGGTACCACGCCGCATGCGTACGTATGTGCTCGGAGCGGCTTGTTTCGCGCTCACGATTGTCGCCGCGTTGCCACTGACTGCGTGTGACCTGACGAAGATCACCGCCAACGGTACGTCGGGTCTCTTCGAACGTGCAGCTCCGGCGTTCGAGCAGCACTGGGACTACGAACTCGCCGGCGAGGCGATGCCCGGAAACATCATTCAGATGGAGGGTCTGCTTCGCATCGTTCCGGAGAACGAGGTCATCGTAATGAACGCGGTGCGTCTCTACACCGCGTACGCATACGGCTGGGTCGAGGACCGCGTCGAACAGCTGCAGGCTGAAAACAACTACGCCGAGGCCGACGTTCAAATCGCACGTGCGCGCTACATGTACCTGCGCTCGCGTGACCTCGCGAAGCATCGTCTCGCACTGGACCACGAGGGTTTCGAAGAGGCGTATGCCGCCGGTCTTGAACCCTTCAAGGAGTGGTTGCAGGAAGAGTTCGACGAAGAGGAAGACGCCGAGATGCTGCTCTGGGTCGGCTACCCCTGGGGCTCGTACATCAACGCCAGCAAGAACGACATGGTCGCTGTGGCAGACCTTCCGTTCGCACAAGCATTGGTCGAGCGTTCGGTGGAACTCGATCCGGAGTTCTTCGGTGGTGCGGGTGCGATCTTCCTGGCCGTGGTCGCAACCGAGCTGCCGGGAGCGGACCTCGATGTGGCGCAGCCTCTTTGGGAGACCGCCCTCGAGCGCACCGAGCGGAAAAACCTGCTCGCGCTGGTCAATATGGCTCGCACCTACGCGGTTCGACGTGGCGATCGCGAACTTTACGTGAGCCTTCTACGCGAGGTTCTCGAAGCCGGCGATATCAATCCCGAACAGCGTCTGACCAACATGATCGCGAAGCGTCGAGCCGCCCGTTACCTGGCGCAGGTCGACGATCGTTTCCCCGAATAACCATCAGTTTTTGGCCGTTTTGAGGCGTGAAAGCGCTTCGGTGAATCATCCATCTCCTCGGTCGTCTTAGAGGAGCAAGGGAGCAGGACTCGAGATGAAGAAAACCCTCTTCGTAGCTTTGGCAGCTCTGGCGCTTGTGGCGCCGACGACGTCCGAGCCGGTTGTTGCGCAAAGCGCCACCGAGCTTCGTATCGCAACTGTCGCACCCGAGGGCTCGCCTTGGATGCGCGTGTTCCGTGCGTGGGACCAGGAGCTTCGGCAGCGCACCAACGGACAGTTGGGCATTCGTTTCTACCCAGGCGGCAGCCAGGGTCAGGAGCCGGACTACATCGACAAGATGCGCGCGGGTCAGCTCGATGGCGCAGCGGTGACGTCGACCGGTCTCGGTCAGATCGTGCGCCCCGTGCTCGTGCTTTCCGCACCTGGTGTGTTCAGCGAGTACGCGCAGCTTGATCGCGCACGTCGTCGCTTGGCGCGTCGCTTTGAGCAGCAGTTCCAGCGCAACGGCTACGAGCTTCTCGGTTGGGGCGATGTCGGTAAGGCCCGCCTCTTCTCCACCCGTCAGATTCAGCGACCTGCCGACCTCCGCCAGGCGCGTCCTTGGGTGCCCCGCACCGACGCGGTGTTCTCGGAGTTCCTGGGTGTCGTTGGCGCGAACCCGCGGCGCCTTGGAATCCCCGAGGTTTACCCCGCGCTTCAGACGCGCATGGTGGACACCGTTCCTGCATCCGCCCTCGCAGCCGTTTCGCTGCAGTGGTACACGCGCCTTCGTTACTTCTCGGAGGACACCAGCGGCGTGCTCATCGGCGCCACCATCCTCAAGAAGGACAAGTTCGATGGCCTTTCGGAAGAGCACCGCACTGCGCTTTCGGAGACCGGCGAGCGTGCGCACCGACTTCTCGCTCGGGCGATTCGTCGCGAGGATGACCGTTCGCTTCGCGTGATTCAGCGTCGTCTGACCGCCGTGAGTGGTGAAGCGCATCGCGCCGAGTGGGACACCGCGTTTGAGCAGACGCGGACTCGTCTTGCCGGTCGTATCTTCCCGCAGGCGTTGCTCGATGCCGTGATTCGCGCTGCTGGCGACTAGATTTATCGGTCGTCGTGTGGCGTACGTCTCCGGCTACATTTATCGGAGTCGCCGCGGCCTACGTCTCCGGCCTTCGCCTCCGACTTAACGGCCACGGCTCCTCCTTGGGGAGATTAGCAATCCCTCCCCCGAACTCCGTTCGGGACCCCCCTCCAAGCACGCGCTTCGCGCGCGCCTCGGCTCGTGGAGCCTCGACGTTGTTCGACGGCCGACCTCGCTCGAACGAACACTTCGCGTTCTGAGTTTGCGCTCCAACTGGTGGGAGCGGGACGAAGGCTGCGGAAGCGTTATGATGTGTTCGTGAACAAGACGTTCATGAAGCAGGCGTGGCAGGAAATGGAGCGTTCGGATCTGGAGGACGCGCGGGTGGCGTCCGATTCCAAGACGCTCTCCCAACGCACTGAAGAGGCAGTCGCTTGGTATCTTGTCACCCTCGCAGAGATTGCCCGACGTGTTCAGACCGAGGCTGAACTGAAATCTCTCATGGACGCGGATCGCCCTATCAGCCTGACTGAGCGTTGGGCTGAACTCCATGGCCGATGAAGTACGCACCAAGCGAGCTGGAAGACGTCTTCAAGAACCTGCTGCGAGACGCTACCGACGTATTCGACGCAGAGGGTCTGGAATGGATGCTCATCGGAGGATTGGCCGTTTGCGCGTGGACGCAACCGCGTGCGACGAAGGACACTGACTTTGCTCTGACGCTTCCTCCCCAAGTGGACGCACTTGCTGAGGGACTCTCGGCAAAAGGCTTTGAAGTCACAGCAGCGATGCTGGAACGAGTCCGCGAGGGCGGCGTGGTTCGGCTCACCACCACGGGATCGCCACTGCTCGTCATGGACTTGTTATGCGCGGGCACAGACTTCGAACGTGAAGCGCTATCACGTCGTCGTGAGCTGACGCTATTCGAACAGCGCCTGTGGGTCGCATCGCCTGACGATCTTCTGGTGTACAAGCTGGTCGCGGGACGCCCTCACGACATGGCCGACATCGACAGCTTGATTCGCTTCGGTCGCGCTCCAGAGGATGCTGAGTACGTGCGGCGCTGGGCGCGCGAGTGGGACGTTGAAGCGCGTTTTGACGCGGCGCTGGCAGCAGCGGATCGCTGAAGCTCAGACAAGAAGTATGTGTGATCTGCGAGTTGGAGAGTCGGCGGATCGGGTCCGATTTCGTTTGACCAAGAGACCGCGAATAACACCGTAGTTGCGACCATTTGGCGCGAGGGGGTAGGCTCGCGCTCAGCTTTTTGGGGATCGCTTGAGGGAACGCCTACAGAAATTCGACGCGGGTATGGCGCGAGGTGAGGCGGCTATCGCGACTGCGGTGCTGCTCTCGCTCGTGGTCGTTGCCGCGATTCAATCGTTCTTCCGGAACATGGCCGACATGGGTATGGACTGGGCGAACTCCGCACTGCAGTGGATGATCTGGGGCGACCCCTTCATGGAAAAGGCCACGCTTTGGGTCGCCATGTTTGGTGCGTCGCTCGCGACCTACCACAACAAACACATCGCCATCGACGTGCTCTCACGCGTGGCCAAACCGAAGCCGCGCGCCGCGATGCGCGGCATCTCGCAACTCTTCGCAGGCATCACCTGCTTCTATTTCGCGCGCGTCGTTCTCGCTGCCCTAATCGCCAAGGCAGCCCGCATTCCCGCCGAGTACGGCGTCTTCGACGACATGGGCGACACGATCCACATCTGTCTCGGCACGGCAGAGCAGATCAGCGCTGCAGGGTACGAACGGCCCGGTATCTTTTGCGGCCTCCGCAGCGTGCTCGACTCGATGGGCATGGTGGTCAACACGCCAGACCGCGCAATGGACTTGGTGGTCCCCGCGATGTTCTGTGTGATCGGCATCCGATTCATGCTCAAGGGCGTCGGCTCGTTCCTGCGCATTCCCGAGGGTGGGATTCCCGACTCGGAGCTTGAAGGCGCCTCGGAAGCGGACGATTCCGCGCCCGAAGCCGAAGCCGAATCCGAATCCGACGCCGAAGCCGAATCCGAAGCCGAATCCGAAGCCGAATCCGAAGCCGAATCCGAATCCGAATCCGAAGCCGATTCCGACGCCGAATCCGACGCCGATTCCGAACGCGATGCCGACGCTGAGTCCGATGCTTCCGACGAGGAGAAGTCCTGATGGATCTCGTCATCATCCTCGTCCTCATTGGCTTCGCACTCATCGGCTCGCCGTTGCTCGCGATCTTCGCAGCGGCTGCGATGCTGCTCTTCTTCGGTCTCGAAGACACCAGCATCACCGGCGCCGCCGCAGACATCTTCAGCGAGAAGTTCGCTGAGTCACCGCTGCTCGCCACGATTCCGCTGTTTACGTTCGCCGGCTATCTCATGGCCGAGAGCGGAACACCCAGACGCTTAGTACGCGTGTCACGCGCCTGGTTTGGCTGGTTACCAGGCGGACTGGCGATGGTCTGCTTGCTCGCCAGCGCGTTCTTCACCACCTTCACCGGCGGTAGCGGCATCACCATTGTCGCGATCGGTGGGCTTCTCTACCCGGCCCTCAAGAGTGAGAAGTACCCTGAGAATTTTTCGCTCGGCCTGGTCACGTCCGGTGGCTCGCTCGGCCTGCTCTTCCCACCCTCGCTCCCAATCGTGTTGTTCGCGGTCGTCGCCGGTCTCGAGGTCGAGAAGCTCTTCCTCGCCGGCATCGTCCCCGGCTTTCTGACCGTTGTCGCACTGGCGATCTTTGCGGCGTACATCGGCGTGAAGAACCCGGACATCCCGCGCCAGGCCTTCGAATGGGAAGAGGCCAAAGCCTCGCTGAAGGAAGTCTTCTGGGAGCTGATGCTTCCCGTTGCGCTGATCGGCAGCTTGGTTGCGGGTGTTCTACGTATCCACGAAGCCGCGGCGTTCACCGCGCTCTACGTCCTGATCATTGAGGTGTTCGTCTACAAAGACGTGTCCTTCAAGAAGGACATGCCGCGCATCGTCAACGAGTCGATGACCCTGGTGGGCGCGATTCTGATCATCCTGGCCACGGCGATCGGCTTTACCGGCTACCTGATTCAGGACGAGCTGCCGATGAAGATCCTCGAGTGGATGCGAGGCTTCATCAGCTCCGACGATCCCGAAACACGTCGGATCATGTTCCTTCTTCTGCTCAACGTGTTCCTTCTGATCGTGGGCATGTTGATGGACATCTTCAGCGCCATCGTCGTGGTGGTGCCGCTGATCTTGCCGATCGCGCGTGAGCTTGGTGTCGACGACTACCACCTCGGCATCGTGTTCCTGCTCAACCTCGAGATCGGCTACATGACGCCGCCGGTCGGCCTGAACTTGTTCATCAGCTCGTTCCGATTCGGCAAACCAGTGACGGTCCTCTACAAGGCGGTCATACCCTTTATCGGGTTGTTGCTTGTGGCACTGTTGATCACGACGTACGTGCCCAAGCTTTCGTTGATGCTGATCGGTGACACCGAGTCTCCGATGGATCAGCTCGATGACCTGGACGACTTCCCCATAGAGGACGATCCCGACGCAGGCATGGGCGGCGGTGGCTTCGATGATCTCGACGATCTGCTCGGCGACGACGAGGGCGGTGGTCTGGATGCGCTCGAAGACGAGCTGAACGACGAGCCGCTCGACTTGGATTCGCTCGAGGAAGAGCTCGGCGGAGACGACGATTTAGGGCTCAACGATGACGACGGGCCTCTCGATCTGGATGCGCTCGAAGCCGAACTCGACGGGGAGTAAGTCTCGGAGAAAGTCTCGGGAGATTGAATTTTACTGGGAGGCGAGGAGTAGAGAAGTAGAGGAGCTTCTCTATTGATCGTGCGTGACAATCACTCTCGTTACCTCGTCGGAACAAACACACCGCGCTGGGAACGGTACTTTGTCTTCCCGGTCGTGAAGCGCAAAATAGATCCGGTCCGGACTCGCCATGGCTGCAACCGTAGGCGAAAACGTTCGAGGTCCGGTAAACCAGTTTATCTGTCCCTAGATTTACTGCCGGTTCGATTCATGGCACATCACTTCGATGAGAAGCTGCATCACGCTCGCCGTCTTGGCCATTGCGTGTGGTGACGACGATGCGATCCGCGACGCTGGCGCAGATTCCACCGCGGATGGTCTCGCGGATGGTGCCGTTTGTTCCGCTGCTCCCGCCGGCGGCGACTCACCGATTATTCTCGGCGCAGCTGGTGCGCCGGAAGCACTGTTTGGTTCCGAAACGTCGCCGACTTTCGACGCTGCGTTCCAAACGCTGGCGGATGCGGGGTTTGATGGATTCTTTCCGTTTTTTGCGCGGAGCGAGATCGAGGGCGTCAACGATGTTTCTCGTCACTTCGAGTTCTTCCTGAGTGCAGGGTTTGGGGGTCGTTGTACAGCCAACAACCCATACGACGCGGCACGCGACAAGCTTCAGATCCTTTACCCAGCGTTCTTTTTTTCGGATGCGGACTTGGCGGATCGTCCGTTTACCGAGTCGGTGTTTCGCAATCGCTTTCAGAACGAGCTCGAGGCTTGCTGGGGTGGGGATGATTCGATCATTCTGGCTTATGAGTCGTTCGACGAAATCGCCTCGCAACGAGTCGTTCAAGAGTTCTTCGGAAACGCAGGACCACGCGTCGAAAACGCTCCCGCCGCCGCTGCAATCCTCAATGAGTTGAGTGACAAGCCGGTCATTCTCGTCGAGGGACCCGCCGATGCACTCATTCGCGCTGAACCACTTCCCGTGGAGCAGAGAGATGCCTTGCTTGAGGTGTTTTGGAGTGCTGTCGACGTTAGCGTGATGGGGTTGGACTACTATGGGTTCGATGTGTATCCGGTCCCCAACGAACCACTGACGCTCTCGGCGGACTACGTACGGACCGCCAACGAGCGAGCGCCCGATACGGCGCGACTTGCTGTGCTTCAGGGATTTTCCCGAGACGCGGAGTCACGGGGCATGATTCCTGGCCGGGGGCCGACGCTTGAGGAGTCCTGGTTCATGGCCGTCGATGCAGTCGTCGCCGGCGCGACGATGCTGATTTGGTACGGCGGAAGCTATTTGCGAATCGACGAAGTGCCAGAAGAAGGCGAAATCTGGGAAACCGTGGTTGCGACAGCAGAGCGCCTGGAAGGTATAGCGCCTTTCCTAGCGGGACCCGATGTCGATGTAACGATCGATGGCGCTGACGCAATTGCACGCCAGTATGCAGACGGTTCGATCGCAGTGTTGGTCACGCATCGATCCTCGGATCCTGCCGACCTGACGCTGACACTCCCCACCGGCTACGTGCGCGGAGTCGACGAAGCCGGTTCGCCACTCGAGATGACAGCCAACAGTTTGCTAATCAGTTTCGCCGGTGTCGACGCACGGTTCTATCGCTTTGTCTCATGTGAGTGACTAGCTGTCCGCGAAGCCGATGTTCGTGAAGCCTTCGCCGCGCAGAACATCCATCGTTCCCACGATCGTTCCTGCACCGATGTCGTCGTCGGGTTGCAGCTGTACGGGGTAGGTGTCGCCCGTGTCCATGTGGAAACGATGCGCTTGGGTTCGAAGCGCTTCGTAGTTGGGCTCTCCGTCCACAGCGGGGATTTCGATCTCGGTTCCGATGCTTGAGCGCACGACGAACCCGGTTTGGCTCACTTGAACCTGGAGGCTGATCTCGTTGTGGTGGGGTGCGGGCGAATCGCTTGCGGCACCTGGAAGGTTTGCGCCCATCTGCCCGAGCTCTGCCCATACCGCGGTGACGAGCAGGAACATCACGCAGCACAAGAGCAAGTCGATGAATGGAACCAAAGCGAGTTCTTGGTTAATGGTGCGGCGTCCGCCGTGCGCGCTTCCCGAGTCGATGCTGGCCATTTCGTCCTCCGCCAATTCGGACCTCGTGAGGTGGGGAAGGTTCCCAGGTTTGGTCAGCTTTCCGCTTCGCGGATCAGGAAGCTTGGTCAGCATTCCGCTTCGCGGATCTGGAAGCTTGGGAGATAGGAAGCTCGAAGTGGTTCGACATTTTTTTAGTGGGAGGCGAAGAGGCGAGGAGACCGAAGAGAAATTTTCTCTGCGGTCTCCTCGCCTCTTCGCCTCCCACTAAAAAATTGGTCAGCCCTGTTCAGACTCAGTCTCAGACTCAGTCTCAGTGTCAGACTCAGACTCAGACTCAGTCTCAGTCTCAGCGCCAGCCTCAGTCTCAGTCTCAGTCTCAGTCTCAGTCTCAGCGCCAGCCTCAGTCTCAGTCTCAGCTTCTGGCTCTTCGGGTGCGCTCGGCATCTCGCTATCGACGCCCGGCGCTCCCTCGCCCGCAACCTCTCGCACCTGCGACGCGATCGAGCAGTCGTTCACGCCCGTTGACCGCGGCGGGGGCGGGGCCTTCCCATAGGGCGTATCGCCGATCGCAATCCGCACCGGGATAAACGTTCCACGCGCTTGAGCCCTCGTCTTCAGCAACAAGGTCTCGCGCTGCACGTCCCACAAAAACACATCCACCGGATGTTCTCGCCGCGTCTCACCACGCTGCACGACCAACAAGAAGTAGTCGCTTCGCTCCGCATCAAGCATAAGCGGCAAGTCGCGCTCCACGCGGTTCTTCAGCTGCTCTTCCAACACCCGCAATCGCAGGTTGTCGTCGCCAGCTTCTTCCACATCTTCCAACCACTCGGGCGAAAGAAACGGAAGACGATCGTAGAAGGCTCGCAAAGACGAAGGGGAGAGACCCAAACAACGACTGATCGCATCCGGGTCCATCAGACGCGTTGCGTTCGAGATCGATTCCGAATCGCCGGTGTGGTCCACATGAATGCGCATGTACAGACCCTGGGCACGATGAAGCCCAGCCAGGTTCAAACGCGGGTCTGCAAAGGGCTCCGGGGGATCTTGTTCCGCGGCTTCTTGAACCCAGGCCTCGAGCTTCTCGCGAAACGCAAAGACCCGTTCTCGTACCGGGACGACATGGGCTTGGTAGCTGGCCGCGATCCCTCCACGGATCTCCAACGCGTTGCTGCGCTCACGCCAGTTGTACCAACCAAAGCCAGCGGCCAGGATGAAGGCGATCGCGATGATCCACTTCCATGGGGCTCCGGTTTTGAAGGCTTTGCCCTCGGAACCACTCTCGTCGAATCGTGCGGGTTTGAGCTCGTCCATGGTTCGAAGCGCCGGCGTCACTCTTTTGGGACCGCGCCGACCAAGCTTTGTTCCGGCCGCGCCAAGAACCCCAAATCCCTAGCTGGAAACGCGCAGCCGACCCCAAATCCCTAGCTGGAAACGCGCAGCGTTTCCAAATGAAAAAAGGCGCGCCCAGTTGGACGCGCCTTCGCAAAACAGCAATCGGGTGGTCGAGCTCTACTCGCCGCCTGTTGATTCGACAGCGAAGCTCACGTTGGCGTAGCCGGCCTGCGCAGCCGAGAACATCACCTTCTTGATCACACGGAAGTCGATATCGATATCCGCCTGAAGGATGACGTTACCCGGGAACGGGCGACCGGGCTGGAGAATGCTCCAGTTGCGCTTGAGCGTCTCCAGGTTCTGGATGAGCGGCTCAATACGCTCCATCTGCGGCGAGCTGAGAAGGCTTTGGGTATCCGCCATGCGGTTGCCATCCAGCGCCACGATGTTTCGGTCGATGGCGATGATCGGAGAGATCTCGATCGACTCGGTGTGATCGGCCTTCGGCATCGTGATGGTCGGAATCGTCGTCAAGAGCTCACCGGAAGAGGCGAACTGCATGATGAGGAAAACGATCAACACGATGAGGAAGTCGATGAACGGAACGAGCGGGAGGCTCTGGTCCACGTTCTTTCGTCCGCCGCCGGTCACCTTGTCGTGAACGAACTTGAGCGGAACCTTGTGGAGAAGAACCTTTCCAGGGACGTGTACGGGCATCAGTCGTTGCTCACAATCAGAGGAGGGTGGCTCCGTCGCTCAGCGACATCTCGGGGAAGCCTTCGCCCACGACGAGGTCCATCGCCTTGACGACTTCCTCGTAGCGAACTCCATCTTCCGGCGCGACGATGATGTCGCGACGGTTCGGCTCAAGTCGCTTGCGCTCCTGAAGCTTCGTCTGAAGTTCGCCGACGTTGTACTCATCCCCATTGTTGTTGATGGTGATGCTGTCACCAGCTGAGGACGCCAGGACGTATCCGCTGTTCTGAATTTGCAGAATCAGCTTCACGCGTTCGTCCGGAGGAGGCTGGTCCGGGGTGGGTGCTTGACCCGGCGTCTGCTGGTTCGCACTGATGCGAGCGAGCTGGTTCCACACCGCTGTAGCAAGGAGGAACATGATGCAGCAGAACAGCAAGTCGATGAACGGGATGAGCGGGATCTCCTGATCCACGTCCTTCTTTCCGCCATGACCGCCACCGCCTGAATCGATACTCGCCATCGAACGCTCCTAGATCAGGACTGCTGAAGACCCTGAAGGTTGACCTTCGAGCGGTTGTTCACGACCAGGTTCATGACCTGGACCGTTGCCGCGTTGATGTCGTCCAACAGGTTCTGAGTCTTACCGTTGAGAATCGCCATGCCGGTCAGCGCGAGAATGGCGCTGAGGAGACCGAACGCGGTGCAGTTCATGGCCTCCGAGATTCCCTTCGCGAGCATGGTTGCCTTCTCAGCACCGGTCGCACCTGCAACAGCAGCGAACGCCTTGATGAGACCGATAACCGTTCCGAAGAGACCGGAAAGCATCGCGAGGTTTGCGAAGAGTCCGAGGAACGCGGTGCGCGCCTCGATCTTGGGAAGCTCGCGAAGTGCGGCTTCGTCCATGGCCGACTGAACCTCGGCGTCGGGACGGTTCACCTTCATCAGGCCAGCTTTGACGATGCGTGCAAGCGGCGCGTTCGCGGCGCTGCAAAGCTTGATGGCGCGGCCGATGTCACCGGCCAAGATGCACTTCTGCATCGTGGCAAGGAACACGTCCTTATTGATCGAAGAGCGGTACAGATAAACCGCGCGCTCTACGAGAAAGCCGATCGCCAGAACCAGCCAGAAGAGGATGACGTACATCGCCCATCCGCCTTCATCGAATGCATGTGCGATACTCGACATTGCTTGTTGCCTCCTACAAACCGACTCTCGTCGGCACGTCCCTACGTTGGGGTACGATTTGGTCTTTCCCGCCTAGGCTCTCCCATCCCTTATTGGAAATCCTTTAAGTAGATGGATTTACGAGAGTTTTCGACGGTTTTTGGGGGGTCCGAAAGTGAGTGGCGATGATACAGAGTCGCCCTCGCAAGTCAACATCGATCGCCGTCCCAAAACCCACAGTTAACGGCGCCTCCGTTAGTGTCCACAACGGTGCGCAAGTTCCACTCGGAGAGCATTTTTGTTGAGGCTCGAGCAACGAAGTGAGCGCCACTTTTTTGACCCCTTTGCACCGCGGCGGGACACACCGAATTTCACCTGCCTTGTCGTTGACAAGTCTGGAATCGCTAGGTTAGTTTCCCCGCTGTTCGCCTAGAAAGTCGAACAGTCTCAAGTATTTCAACGAATTACGCAGCTCGCTCTCCTTCGTTCATCAAGTCCGCGGGAAGCACTGTGACCCCCTGTTACGAACCGTCGCGCTAGGTCGCGTTAGAGGAGCCATCGATGGACGAAGTCTGGCATGCACTTTATGAAGGCAAGCCGTTCTCCTTCATCAACATCGCGGTGCTCGCGTTCGCGCTTGCGATTATCGGCGAGCGCTTCGTGTTCATCCTCACGAAGTACCGCGTGAACACCACGGAGTTCATGGCGCAGATCCGAAAGCTCGTTCAGGCGGGCAATATCGATCGCGCCATCAAGCTCTGTGAGGCTGCGCCGCTGCCCTTGTTGCAGGTGGTGAAGTCGGGTCTCACTCAGGTGAACCGTGGTGAAGAAGCGATCATCGCCTCGATGGACGAGCGCATGAGCGAAGCGTTGCCCGAGTTGGAGAAGCGCATTCCCTGGCTGTGGACGCTCGCCAACCTCGCGACGTTGATCGGTCTACTCGGAACGATTCGCGGTCTGATTCGCGCCTTCAAGGCTGTTGGTGCAATCGACGATCCCGCGCAGAAGTCCGCAATGCTTTCGGCCGGTATTTCCGAGGCAATGTGGAACACGTTCCTCGGCCTTCTGATCGCCGTTATCTGCATGGCCGCTCACTTGGTCCTGCACTCGATGGCGAAGAAGCAGAAGACCGAGATGGAGCGTGCTGCGACGCGACTCGAGAACCTTCTTACGCTTCGTCAAAAGGGCTGAGCTGACCCGCGATGAAGCTGACGGCTGCACAGCGGCAGTACATCCGGAAGCGCTCGAAGTACGAGGAGCCGGGACCGGATGAGCTCGATGAAGAGCTCAACATTGTCCCGTTCCTCGACATCGTCGTGAACCTGATCATGTTCCTGCTAATCATCACGAGCACGATCGCGTTCTATGCGCAGGTCGAGGCTGCACTCCCGACGTACAGTCGTGGTGGTGTGGGTCGTCGCTCGGCCGATGAAGAGCCGTTGAACCTGAACGTCACGGTGACCGAGGAAGGCATCATCGTGTCGGGTTCGGGCGGCAAGCTCGCACCGGGCTGCACGTCGACACAACCGGGTCGCGTCATCACCGTGCCGACACAGAACGGTGCATACGACTGGCCCGCGCTTCGTGCGTGTGCCGAGAAGATCAAGCAAGAGTTCCCCGACGAGTTCAAGGTCACCGTGAGTGCCGATCTACTCGTCGAGTATCGCCACTTGATTCGCGCCATGGACGCGATTCGAGAGAGCGATGATGAAGAAGAGTTGTTCTCTGAGGTTCTGCTGAGCGCGGGTGTTCGCTGATGGCTGAAGAAAAAGCATCGATGGCCACGGTGAAGCGCATGATTCGGCGCAACATCAAGAAGCACCCGGAGCACCAGGCTCACGGCATCAACATCTATCCGATGATGGACATGATGACGATCTTGCTCGTCTTCATGGTGATGCAGTTTGCGTCGTCGTCGGCCGCTGCAATCACGCAGAGCGATGAGCTGCTCATTCCGTACTCGACCTCGAGCGCGGAAATGGGCGAAGCGACGCCGATCCAGATCTCGCGAAGCGCGATCATCGTCGACGGCAACGAGATCGTCGAACTGCGAAACGGCTTGGTGGACCCCTCGCACAAGCAGGGCGGTGGAACGGGCTTTCTGATCACGCCGCTCTTCCGCGAGATGGGTCGCATTCGCGATCTCAAGAAGTTGATTGCTGCGCAGAACCCGCGTCGTCCGTTTGAGGGCGAGGTGCAGATCATCGCAGACGAACGGACACCGTTCCGAACGTTGGCGGAGGTGATCTACACGCTCGGTCAGACCGAGTTTAAGAATCTGCGCTTCGTGACCAACAAGACGAACGCACTCGGCGGCGGACGCTGAGCCGACTCGCGATCGTTGTAGCGCTTTCGCTCAGCTGTGGCTGTGGCGACGATACCGATTCGCCGGACGCCTCTCGCGACGGTTCCGCTGACGCGCCCAGGGCGGACGTACCTGGCGTTGACGCTCCGGGAATCGATGCACCCGGTACTGATGCACCCGGAATCGATGCACCAGGAGTCGACGCGCCCGGCATAGATGCACCAGGCGTCGATGCCCCCGGGGTCGATGCGAGCGGCGACTGTGTTGCCGGTGAGACGATGGTCGAAACCTGCAACGCAGATGGCAACGACGTAACGTGGCGCTGCAACGACGCCGGCACGTTCGTGGCCGAGTCCACGCTTTTCGGATGCACAACCACGTCGGAGCCCGGCGCCGGAACACGAGTATGTCCCGGCGAGATCTTCACTCGATCCTGCTGGCCGATCGAAGGTGGTCGTGCTCGCGTGGATTGGCGATGCAACGGAGGGGCGACTCAAGCCGAGTCGTCGTTTACCCAGATCGACGAGGACTACTGCACCGCAACCGGCGGCGCCGAAGCAGGCATGAACTTTTGTCCGGGCCAGGTGATCCTTCGCGACGGTTGTCCCGCAGGACAACGCCGCTATTTCATCTGCCCTGAATCCGCCGACACAGGAACCGGTTTCGTCTCAGCAATGGATGCGGCCTGCGGTGACTCGGGTGCGTGGGAGCCGATCCATCGCGGCGTGGACTTCCGCCGTTGGTTCGAAGGCGGACAGAGGTACCGCGCAGTTCGGGTTGATCTCTGCGACGCGTCGTTGCGCATCGCGGCCACGGAAACGGGCGATCGACGACAGCGAACGTCAGCATGGGCGAGTTCGCAAAACATGATCGCGGCCGTTAACGGTGGCTTCTTTCCGCCCGGGAATCCGGGTGTACCCGATGGCATCGCGTTTGGTGGCGGTGCGGAGTGGCCCGACTCAGCGAACACGCGAGCTCGAGGCTTCGTGGCGTTTGGACCGGCGTCGGTTTGGTACTCGGAAGTCGCGTTTGATGGTCCGGCGGAAGATCTAACTCCATGGATCGAAGAAGGGGTGTCGCACGATTTCGTGATGGTTCGCGCAGGTGCCGTGCAGACGACATCGGCGACATCGCGGCGGGCACGCACCGGATTTGGCTTCACGCTCGACGAACGCACACTCTACTGGCTCACCGTGGATGAAGTCGGTGGCTCTGCTGGAATGAGCGTCAACGAGTTCGCGGCCGCGTTCGGTCGCATCTTCCCCGATGCGTGGTCGGCCGTTCGTCTCGACGGCGGTGGCTCCACGACACTGTGGACGCACGCTCATGGCGTGACCAACAACCCGAGCGACGGCAGCGAGCGCACGGTCGCAAACCACCTGGGCGTGTTCATCGAAGGCGGCCTGCGCGGCTACAACTGCCCGCTCTAACGTTCGTGGTAGTCGATGCGGTCGAGCCACTCTCGTGCGGTGTTGCGCAGACGCGGCCGCTCTAACGCTTCGCGAAACCGTCGCTTTGCTCCATCCAGGTCGCCGTTGGCAAAGCGAATCACGCCTTCCATCCGAAGCGCTTCGTCTTCCAACCGCTCAGAGGGAAGTCCGCGCCGACGCGCGTCTTCAATCGGTGCGATGGCCAGATCAAAGCGCTCTTGTCCCATCAGTTGGCGCGCTTCCAGGTAGCGACCCAGTCCGTCGGGACGAAAGCGATCGATCTCCCGTGCCAAGTGAACCGCGACGGTGCTGCTCACCGCACGTCCGCTTGGACCGACAAGCAGATCACGCACGAGCCGCGATTGCGGTCCGCGTGCACGCAATGCGATCGACTTCACTTCGCGTGCACGCGCTTCGTTATCGGACTGGGGCACCTCGAGCAACGCTTCGTACATCTCGAGCGCGCGCGTTTCGTTGCCTCGCAGCCAATGCGCATCGGCCATCGCTTCTTGGGCGCGCGCGATGAGGGGCGGCGGAGCGTTCTCAAGTCGTTCCATGGCCGTTTCGGCGGCTTCGAGGCGACCGCGACGGGCAAGCGCTCCGGGTTTGCTCACCAACGCACTTAGATCACCCGGTTCGATTTCGAGAATCTCATCGCACGTCACGATAGCTTCGGCGTCATCTCCGGATGCAAGGTCGAGTGCGAGGTCCTGACGAAGCTGCGCGACCGCGTGAGGGCAGGTCGACTGAAAGATGCTTCCGCGATGAAAACGCAACTCGGTGAGTGCGAGCGCGCCTTCGGGTAGTTCGATGGTGTCCAAGAACTCATTCCACTCGCGGTCCAGCGCTGCGGTGGCGCCGAGATCGGACAGCGAACCTGCGCGATGCACGCTGCGAAGTGTTTCCGAACCGCGTTCGTCGAGAACCCAGCGCACGAAGGAGCCGGCTCCTGTGTATGCACGACGCGCGGGTAGGGTGAGAAAGCTGAGTCCCATCAACTGGTCCAGCGAGGGGAGTTGGTCGAGTTCACGAAGCGCGCGCGCGAACTGATGTGGATTCATCCCGTCGCGTTCGGGCCACTCAATGGCCACAGCGACACCCTCGATCAACCCAGGATTGGGAAGCCACCCCCCACCTGTTCCACTGACCTTGAACGGACCGTCGGCGGCATTCCCTGCCACGACATGAACCACTTCATGCGCGAGCACGGAGTGTGGCCATTCGCGAAGCTGCAGATGCACTTCAGTCCGCCAGGGCTTCGCGATGTACGTGCGCCCGGCGCCCATCCAACGACGCTTCTCTTCCGTGTTGCGATAGAAAAACGCGTGAACCGGTTCGCGCTGCTCAACGCCCAACGCTTCCTCGGCGCGAGCAACGCGGAAATCACAGTCCTCCACAAAGCGCTGAACCGACGCAGGGGTGAGTTCGCGAGGAAGATGGACGACGCAACGTTCGCCTCGTGCGATTCGGCCCAGGGCATCGTCGATACCGTCTTGGCTACTGCGATGCGCCAGCTCAGTTCCGTACGCGGATGCAGCCAACGCGCCCATGATGAGCAGCGCGGTGGCAAGCGCCGGGAGCACGCGCGTTTCGCCGCGTTCGCGCATAAAGGCAAACGCGATGAGCGCCAGGATCCACATCAACGTGATCAAGCGAAACGTCACGAAGCTGAGTGGAAGCGCAACATCCTCGTCGTAGAGCGTTCCTGGGAACCAGCCACCGAAGTGATCGAAGACGAAAATCGCCGGAGTGCTCCAAAACGCCCACAGCCCACTGAGGTAACTAACGATTGGCGCGAGGACGGCAATCGTTGTCGCGCGACGCGTTTTCGGAATCCAGTTTGCGCATGTCAGACCGACGAGTGCGCCGAGTGTGCAGCTCAGTCCCGGACCCAAAACCATGAACGCGAAGCCTTCGGCGAGCGTGCAGTTACGCACCCGAAGCTGATTGAGCGCGAGGACACCGACGGCGATGCCCCACGTCACCCATGCTCGACCCAATGCGCGTTTGAGTGAGACGGACATGGGTTCTGCAAGTTCGACGTCAGCAATACGTGTGCGTACGCCAATCGCCGCGCAAAACGGCGTGAGCACGATGCCCAGCGCCAGTGCGCTTTCTGGACCGTGAATGCCCAGTAGGCGCGAGAACGCGAGACCGATCCCGGTAAACCCGCTAACGACCCACGCAACACGATGGATGGGCGGCCGCGCCAAAGGTTACGCGCCGATCGACACGCCCGAGGTGCTCGGGTTCTCCAACACGATGGCCAACACCTCTTCGACCTTACCGACAAGGTGCACTTCGAGGTCGGCGAGAATTTGCTCCGGTACTTCGGACAGGTCCGGCTCGTTGTGACGCGGAAACACCACGTGGCGGATTCCCGCGCGATGTGCAGCAAGGCATTTCTCTTTGATGCCGGTCACACGAAGCACGTTTCCGCGAAGCGTCATCTCACCGCTGGTGGCGACATCGTCACGCACCTTGAGTCGCGTGAGCATCGACGCGATCGCGCTCACGATCGTGATCCCAGATGCAGCACCATCCTTGGGCACTGAACCTGCGGGAAGGTGAATGTGCACGTCGACCTTGGTGAGAAAGTCTTCAGGCAGCCCGAGTTCCTTCGCCCGCGCACGCACGTAGGTAAACGCTGCAGCCACGGACTCCTTCATCACGTTGCCCATTTGGCCCGTGAGATGGATCTGTCCTGAGCCCGGCATCTTGCGCGCCTCAACATGCAGCAGCCGACCACCGGCAGGTGTCCACGCCAATCCAGTCGAAACACCGGCTTGAGGTTTGCGCTCGCGCTCTTCTTCGCGGTGCCGAGGCGGTCCGAGCGTCTTTTCCACCCACTCGGGCGACGCCATGATGCTGACGTCTTCGCCGTGGGCGAGTCGCACGGCAACAGCACGACACAACGCCGCGACTTGCTGCTCCAGCTTACGAACGCCGGCTTCCATCGTGTACTCGTCGACGACCTTCTCTAGCGCTTCGCGAGTCAACTCCAGTCGGGTTGGGGTCAAACCATGATCCGCAAGCTGACGCGGCAGCAGGAACTCCTCGGCGATCGAGATCTTCTCGTCGCGCGTGTACCCGGGCAGATCAATGACTTCCATCCGGTCGAGCAGTGCCGAAGGAATTGTGTCCTTCCGGTTGGCTGTCGCGATGAACATGGTCTGGCTCAAGTCGACGGGTACATCGAGATAGTGATCGCCGAACGTGTTGTTCTGTTCGGGATCGAGCACCTCGAGGAGCGCGCTTGCGGGGTCACCGCGCGAATCGGTGCCGAGCTTGTCGACCTCATCCAAGAGCATGACCGGGTTCTTGCTGCCCGCTTGCTTGAGGGCTCCGACGATACGCCCCGGGAACGCGCCCACGTACGTACGTCGATGGCCCCGAATCTCGGCTTCGTCCGCTACACCACCGAGTGAGACGCGAACGAACTGGCGACCCGTTGCGCGCGCAATCGAGCGTGCCAGCGAAGTCTTGCCGACACCGGGAGGACCGACGAAACAAAGGATGGGTCCGCGCACGTCATGACGCAGCTTGCGCACTGCGATGTATTCCAAAATACGGCGCTTCGGATCGGCGAGACCGTGGTGATCTTCGTCCAGTACGCGACGCGCTTCACCCACGTCCAAGCGATCGGGGGTTTGCTTAGTCCACGGGATCTCCGTCAACCATTCCACGTAGTTACGAGCGACCTGGTACTCGGAACTCGCCGAGCTCATCGCCCGCATTCGCTTCAACTCCCGACGGGCTGCTTTCTCCGCTTCGGAGGGCATGTCGGAGAGCACGATCTTTTCGCGCAACACTTCGACTTCATCCTCGTCGTCTTCGGGCTCACCGAGTTCGCGTTTGATCGCTTTGAGTTGTTGGCGCAGCAGGTACTCGCGCTGGGAACGCGACATCTCCTCCTGAACCATCGTCGAGATCTCCTTCTTGACGCGGTAGACCTCGTTTTGACGACCCACGAGCTCGAGCACTTTACGAACGCGGTCGCGCACATCGAGTGTTTCGAGCACGGCTTGTTTCGCGTCGTTCGATACCGGCAAGTTGCTGGCGACCAAATCGGCGAGCGCACCGGCTTCTTGAACGTTGTCGAGAATCGCGGACGCGTCACGCGACTGATTTGGAAGCATCGAGGTGAGCCTCCGCGCAGCTTCGCGAAGGTGCACCGCCAACGCGTCGATCTCGACATCGCTGGCAGGCGTCTCCCGAATGCGTTCGATCTTCGCCTTCATGCACGGGTGTCGTCCGCCGGGTTCGATAATGCGCATACGCGACACACCCTGAAGAACGACGCTGTAGTTCCCCGAGCTCAGTCGGATCACTTTGAGGATGCGTGCGACCGTTCCAACGTGGTGGACCGCTTCGAACGAGGGGTCTTCCGTCTCGGGTTTCTTCTGGCCCACCACGCCGATCAGCGGGCGATCGCCACCCTCGGCGACCACTTCCTCAACCAAGCGAACCGATCGCGGGCGACCGACGTTGACCGGCACCACGGAGGCGGGAAAGAGCACCGAGTTCCGAAGGGGGAGGATCGACAGCACGGGTTGGCTGTCCGTAGGGAAGAGAGAATCCGTCATCGGCAGGCGAACCTTAGCGAATTTGGCCAGAAGGCGAAGCTGAACTCGGAGTTGATGTGGGGATCTTCCGGTCGGTTGCGGATTCGACTGGAACGAAGGTGTCGACGCTGATAAACGCAGTCCGTTCGGAAAGTTGACCACGAAAGGGCACTGTAGGAATCTGTCCTACACGTAGGTGATTCACCCACGTTTCAACTACGGATACAGCCCAGAAGTCTCGAGGTTATTCGGTAATGAACAAAGTCCTGACAATCGCCTTTGTGTTGCTCTTCGCTGCTGGTTGCAACGGAGCACTTTGGGGGCAGGTGGCCGTGCTGGCCGTCACCGTTGGGATTTTCTTCAGCACCCTACGCCTCGGTCAGTCCGAAACGATGCAGTCCCGCGCCGACCAATCCACGTCGACCGCGGAAGGCTGAGCGACCCACCCGCACCTGCTAGGGTCCCGCTCCGGTGCAGAGCTTCGACGACCTGCGAAAGATCTCCGTCTCCGATCTGGAGGCCATCCGACTGTTGTTGCGGGGTGGCTCGGTCATCGACTGGCACCGGCTGAACTTTCGCGATCCGGCGGAGATTGAGGCCTTCCTTCGTGCACAGGAGATCGATCTCGATGACCCGGTCGACCACGCACGGAGCGAAGCGGTAAAGCACTCCGCGATTACGTACCTGCGGCGCAAGTTCGACTTTCCGATTCCCAAGCCCGTCGCACAACAAGACCTTCGTGGCTTACTGGAGATGGCTTCGACCAAAGGCCACCGTCAGCTTTGCGCGTGCACGATCTTGAAGGTGATGCACATCATCCATCACCTCGAGGCGCGCGAGTTGCTCTTCATGTTGCCCACCTCGGACGAAGAGGTGTTTCACCTGGTCGAGCAAAAGGTTTACCGCGTGATCGGTGGTGCGCTCGCGGCCGGCTTTCCGATCGTCGAGTTCATCGGCGGGCGTAAGAACAAGGATTCGCTCTACACAAAGCTCCTGTCGAAACAGGAAGTCAGCGCGGCCCAGATTTACGACAAGATGCGTTTTCGGATTGTGACCCGAAGCGTTGACGATGTGTTCGGCATCTTGAACTACCTGATGCGTGAAGTGTTCCCGTTCAACTACGTGATTCCGACGGAGTCGACCAACACGCTGATCCCCTTTCGATCGCACTGCGAGTCTCGCCCGCAGCTACGCAAACATCTCGACGAGCTGCAGTTTGATGCGCGACTCGAAGAGCGCGAAGGCGGAATCGTGGACAACATCTTCAGCTCATCGAGCTATCGCGTTGTGCACTTCGTGGTGGACATGCCGCTGCAGTTGCCTGAGGCCATGCTGGGCGACGCGCCTCCCGCAGCCTGGCCTTTGGGTCGCGTGATTTTCGCGCAGACGGAGTTCCAGGTTCTCGACGAGGATAGTGACTCGAAGAACGAGCTCGGTGACGCGAGCCACTCCGCGTACAAAGACCGCCAGCAAGACGCCGTGATGCGCCGCCTCAAAGTCGGGATGGAGCTTCCCGACGACGACGAGTAGGCACTTGCCGAAGCGTCGAGGCGACTTACTTTCGCGCGCATGCTTAGCAAACACCTCGCTTCAGTCGCAGACGAGGATCGTGTCGCGTTGGCGGGTGTTCTCGCAGACGCGATGCCGATTTCCGTTGGCCTAATCTCCGCTCACGCACTGCGGCACATCAACGCTCGACCGCGTCTCGCGCTGCATATCTACATGTGGCTTATCGAGAATATCGAACGTCCTCAGGATGCGACCGAGTGTGATGAGTGGCTCAAGTCGCACAACAACGCCTGCTACCTTGCTGCTCTGCACGGTACGACCGAGGAGCGGCGCACTGTGCTCGCTGCAGCGACTCCGCTTATCGCGGAAAACCCGCCGATCGCGCACAACGCAGCCGCGGCGTATTGCCGCCTGGGTGACGCCGAAGGAGCGCTCGAAGCTGTACGGCTCGGTGTCGAGGCCGGCTTGGATGTCGTTGCTATCGCGCACATGCGCGACGATGCGGATCTCGATCTGATTCGTGGTCTCGAAGCGTTTGGCACCTTGGTGGATCGCGAGATGGCGACGTTGCCGGTGTGGGCGAAGGGTTGGGACATCGCTGCGTTCAACCAGTTTCGCGAAGATGTTCGAACCACGTTGCCGGACCCGGATCTGTCCCGGTTCGATGAAGGGTTCGTGACCGCGATGGATCGCGAGTTCGACATCCGTGAGTTGGCGAAGGCGTGTGCAGACCTCGAGCCGGGCGAAGGGTCACTCAAGGTTCATCGCCACTTTCACCGACTGCTTTCGCACTAACGCCTAACGATGCGCGAATAGGAAGCGTTTCGTTTTTTTGGTGACCTTCCAGTCGCGCCGTTGAGCGAAGAATGCGTGAATCAAAGGCGCGTGCTTGGCTCCGTCCGCGATCGCCACAACAGCCGACTTTCGAGCGAGCCGTAGCGCGTTGGTCAGCGCTGCGGTTCGTTCGTCGTCGTCAGGCAACAAGTGCAGCACACGATCGAGCACGATCACATCGAAGCGCTTGCGCGTTTGAAACGAAACAATGTCGGCATGGTGGACTTCAATCGAGAGTTGCTTGCGCACGGCTTCGCGCGCGAGTTGACGAAGCCCGACTTCAGAGAGATCCACGCCCACAACGTCGTAGCCCAATGTTGCGGCAACGAGTGAGTCGCGTCCTTGTCCACAACCCAAGTCGAGGAGGCGTCGTCCAGGTCGAGCATGCTCTTGCAGCACCGCGACGATCTCAGGGAAGGGGTCGCCGCATTGCTTCGGTCCTTTGCGGTAGTGAACGTCGTAGTCGACTGTGCTTCCCACGCCCTAGTGTACGCTACGCGACATGGGGGGACGCGCCACGCGAGGTGGTCGGCAAGCCGCGTTCGTGCACGTCAAAGCACGAACGCGTTTCATGGTGTACGGCAACACACCCGCGCGCTTTCAAGAAACCGACGTTTGGATCTTGTCGGTGCCTGTCGCCTGGGTCGAAGGCGTTGCAGCGGGCAACAGCAACAACACGCTCACGCAGCGCTGCGGCAAAGCCGTTGCGGCGCAGTACGCGCAAGACCGCAAAGAAGCGATGCGACGTGCTCAAGCCACGGCGGCGAGTGGAGGCGACTACGACGCGGGTCACTACGTGATGGAAGGCGCATCGATCTATCTCGTGACCGACTTCGAGATTGCGCGCAGGCCATGGAAAGGCCACCACCGGTTCTTTTACCGGCTCGACGACAAAACGTGGCGCAAGGCAGGTCCAGACGACGAACCGATCCTGCCTGACCTGTCTCCGTTTGAAGACGCCGTGTACACAGGCTGGCGCTGCGAGCAGACCCACAACTGGGCAGGTGCTTGGAAGGCGTATGAGGCCGCGCGACAACATTCGGCGACCTCGAACGAACTCCTTGGCGAGCTCATGGCCGGACGCGTACGTGCTCGTGGCAAGGTCAAGCAGTTCGACGAAGCGAGAGCGCTGGCCGACGAAGGGATCGCGGCGCTGGACGCAGCCGGAGCGTCCAACGAGCAAAAGTTTCTGGTTTGGGTGCGACTGGGTGAGTCGTTGATCGACACATCCCCCAAAGACGCAGGGGATGCCTACGGCAAGGCGATTGCGTTGCTCGATCCCGAAGACGCCCGAGTGTTGAGTTTGGCGCAATCGGCTGGGTTGAGTGCGTTGCGCCAAGGGATGTTCGCGACCGCACGTCCTCACTTTCAGCGCGTGGTTCTCGCGTACGACAAGCGTCCACCCGTGCGGCGCGACCATGCCGCAGCACTCAACAATCTTGCGTTGACGTTGGAGCACGCCGGTGAGCTGGATGCGGCGGAAGAGCACATTCGTCGCGCGATCCAACTGCACGAGCAAGACGCGAATCGCGGCGGAGAGGTGGATTCGAAACTGAGCTTGGCGCGTATTCTGGCGCGACGCGGCAGCGACGAAGCGCAGTCCATTCTGCGTTCGGTTCGGCCTTTGTTGCAGTCAGGAACGGCGCTCGAAGGACTGGCGGACTGGGCAGCAGCACTGCTTCTGCGTGCGCAACACGGTGATACGTTGCAGATCGGACAGCTCTTCGATCGCGCAGCGCAGCGTCTGGCCACGCAAAAGGCCTGGCACGACTGGATGGAAGCCGATCGTGCGATCTAGCTCTCAGAAGCGGTGGATCACGCGAACGGTTCCGCCGTTTTCAACTTCGACGGTTCGACGGTGAGTTCGACCGTCTTGCGTGCGCAATTCGATGCGGTGCGAACCCGCGGAAACGGTTAGCGAGGGCTGCGGAGTATTCCCGCGCTCACGACCATCGACGAACACCTTGGACCACGGTTGGCTGTTCACGACGAGCCGTCCGCGACCACGCCGCGCCGTCATCATGGTTTCGCGCATCATCGTTTCGGTCCGCATGATGACCATAAACCCAGGCGGGTCCTCCATCGTGGTGCGGCGAATGATCATCTGCTCGCCCTCGGTGTCACGAGGTTGAGTGCGCATGGTCGTCGTCATTTCAGAGGTCATCTGAGACACCGGCTCCATAGTTGGCGGAGCGGCTTCGGCTTCCATCGTCTCAGGTTCGGTGTCCGTCTCCGTCTGTGCTGCGACGTCTTCCGTCATCGTCGGTGAGACGGTGTCCATCACGGTGGGCAACATCGCGGTTGTCACCATCGTGTTACTCGCGACAGCCGTCGGACGTGCGCTCGCAACGAGCACGAGATCCAGCGCTGCAGTACTGCCCTCGCCAACGTCGATCGTTCGTTCGATCGTTTCGTAGCCTTCGGCCACAACCTGAACCTGGCGAGAGCCAGCCGGCACTTCGGAGATGCGTACAGGCGCATGTCCGCGTCCGATCCCGTCGATGCGAACCTCGGCGTTCACGTCCGGCACGGTCCGAACTTCGATCGTACCGGCACCTCCGCCGCCTCCACCAAGCATCATGAACGCGCCGCCCACGCCCAATCCAATGAGGAGCACAGCAGCAACGCCGATCATGGCGAACTTCTTGATGCGGTCGTTCTTATCGGGTTCGATCGAACCCATCTCCATCGTCTGGAGATGACGCTGTTGCCCTGGAGCCGCTGCTGTGGGTGGGGGCGCAGCGAAGCCCATCGGCGCGCCGGTCTGAACCTGCATGCCCGGAGGACCACCTGGGCCCGGGAGGGGCTGCTGTCCGCTCGGAAGCACTGCCTCTTCGTCCAACATCAAGGTCGGACGATCATCGTCGAAGCCCACCGGTTGTGCTTGTCCGCTGCCCAAGCTGACGCCGGCCATCGGTTTGGGCACAGCACCGCCACCAGCCGTAAACGATTCGATGGGCGCAGCCCTTGTCGCTTCGCCTTGAACCGGATCGGGAACCGGTGGTGAGAACACTTGAACCGAACCGCTGGGCATGACCGCGACCGGCGCAGCGGGCTGTTCAGCCGCGTCTCCGTCTGCCACGAAGAACACCGTCGTCGCTTCTTCTTCGAGGTCGTCGAAGCCGCCGCCACCACCTTCCATCTCTTCAAACGGAGATGCGGTGACCATGGTGGCATCGGAGACGAGCTCTTCGACTTCGTCGTCTTCGATCAGATCCGAGGGGTCGAGTTCTGCGATGCTCGGTTCCTGCGGCGGCTGAACGTCTTTGCGCGGAGGGTTCGGCCGTGCGGTCGCGGAAAGCGCCGAGGGGCCGAGACCCATCATGGTGCGCTTGGCGCCCGCAGACGGCTTGGGAGGCGCTGCAGGCGCACCCAGTACCGAGGGACGACCCACGTGCGCAAAGCCGTCGAGCTTGGCCTTTTCGCCGCCCATCTCCTTGCTAAACGCAGCCTTCATCCACGACGCCAGCTTGGACGTGGTGAACGGCGGTCGTTGCGTGGCCAGGAACTCTTGCAGCGCTTCCTGCAGTTCGCCCGCTGACTGCCAGCGATCCGCGGGCTCTCGGCTGAGCGCCTTCATGATCACTTCTTCGAGTTGCGGCGGGATGCCCGGAACCATCTCGCTCAACGGCGAGACCGTCGCGTGTCGCACTTTCTCCAAGGTCGAGAAGTCACTCTCGCCGAGGAACAGTCGATCGGCGGTGAGCATCTCGTACATGCACGTACCGACCGCGAAGATGTCCGAACGGTGATCGATCGGAAGTCCACGAACCTGCTCGGGACTCATGTAGCCAAACTTGCCCTTGAGCACGCCGGCTTGCGTCTTGGTGGTTCGACTCGCGGCTTTCGCAATACCGAAGTCGATCAACTTCACCGCACCCTCGTAGCTGACGAGAATGTTCTGCGGTGAGATGTCGCGGTGGATCAGGTTGAGCGGCTTGCCTGCGCGGTCGCGCTTGGTGTGCGCGTACTCGAGCGCTTCGCACATCCGGCTTGCTACGAACGCCACCATCGCGGGCGGCATGCGCTTCCGCATGCGTCGGAAGCGGTTCATGATCTGGAGCAGGTCTTTGCCCCAGACGTACTCCATCGCGATGTAGTGGGAGTCGCCGATCTTGCCGAGCTCGTAGATCGGCACGACGTTGGCGTGGTTGAGCTGACCCGCGATCTTGGCTTCATCGATGAACATCTCGATGAAGTCCTCGTCCTCGGCCATCGTTGGGAGGATTCGTTTGATCGCGATGATCTTCTCGAACCCTTCGATGCCGAACGACTTGCTGAGAAACACCTCAGCCATGCCGCCCACCGCGAGTCGTTCCAGGAGCAGATACTTTCCGAAAGGAATGACCCTGCCCTTGGCCTGTGGTCTTCCGCCCCCAGAAGCGGGACTCGTCGCCATGCATGCATGCTGCCGGTCGGTCTGAACGAGATCAAGCTTCAGTGGTTAATTGCACCCATTTTGGTAGGCGTAAGTCGTACAAATCGGGGGCTGCAACCTGCGGTGCTCAGCCCCCGACGGAAAAGAAAAAGGCCGACCCGAAGGCCGACCTTGTTTCTTCGAGGTGCGTGGAATCAGGTTCCGACGTCACCCTTCACCGCGTCGACCGCACCGAACTCGATGCCGACCGAGAGCGACTGACAGACTCCGTCGCCGTCCGGCGAGAGGTCCGCAACCGACTCAAGGGTGCTCTGGATAACCTCGATGGGCAGGTCGCCACCGATGGCCATCACGGTCGTGATGAGCTCGTCGATGATGAGCTCGCCGCCGATGATGCCGTTCGCAAGCGCGCCGGCCTGGATGTCCGCGGACACCGAAGCGGAGCGGATGTTGAGGGTCAGCGTGGTCGTCTCGTCGAGCGGGAACGCAAGGGGGATGTCGATCGGACCAGCGGCAAGCGCGCCACCAACCGTCGAGGCCGGAACGCTAACCACGGCGCTGCCGTCGGGCATCACCGAAGCCGGGTCAAGGTTGAAGGTCTGGCCAGCGGCGATCGAACCACCGTCAAGCATGGGCGGGCCACCGTCGGTGGTCTGACCCAAGAAGAGGCTGAGCGTCACGTCGCTGTCGTCCGTGCTCTCGGCACCGGTGAGCTCCATGAGGAGAATGAGGTCGCCGTCGGACAGCGCACCTTCGATGGTCGCGTCGAGACCACCGTCAATAAATCCGTCCAGCGTGGGCTTCAACGAAGCGAGCTGGTTGTCGATGCCTTCACGTCCGTCCGGAGCGGTGAAGTCGGGGATCTGGCAGCCTTCGACGTCGCTCGTGTCGGACACGCGCATGTCGATGTCGAAGCCGTTCGCCACCTCGACGCCGCCCATCAGCGCAACGTCGGGAATGACGACGCTGTTGGTCACGAAGATGCACTCACCATCGGCGCACTCGCCGGGGAGCGGACCGGAGGGACCCGAATCCGGATCATCGCCGCCGTCCACACCGGGGCCGGTGTCTTCAGTCATTCCGCCGTCGGTGCCGCCGCCGTCGTCGTCACCACATCCCACAAACACGAGGCTGCTCGTCAAGAGCGCCGCGAAAGCCAACTTCCTCAAATGCATCCCAAATGCCTCCTTCGTGGGGTTACGACGTCGCAATCCCCGACGATTCGCGGGGAAATAGCACGCGACAACGCACCGCCACAAGCAAAGTTGCCGAACAAACTATCACTCAATTCGCGCATCGGCATGAGCACCATCGCTTTCGCCGAAAACGCGGGAATTTCCGCTATCTAACGCACTGCGGCACGAACTTCGGTGCTCGCCCAGTTTCCGCCAGCATCGGTCGCTTTGACCGCGATGATGTGCTCGCCCGCTTCAAGCGGAGGCAGCTGGGCCTCAAAGCGCTCGTCGGCGGTGTCGAGCAACTGGTCGCTCGAAAGGATGGGGCGCCACGCGTCTCCGTCGATCGCCACTTCGAGTCGTGCGATCGGTCCGAGCGTGTCGACGGCGCGACCGATGATGCGCCCGTTTCGGTACGCGACGTTTTCCAAACGCGGCGGGTGGTTGTCGATCAACACCGGTTCGGACTGACGCGTCGTGCGCAACGTGAGCGCTTCAGGGTTCGCGAGTTCGTCCGAAGCCTCGACTTCGATCACGTACCAACCGTCGGGCAACCCACTGGTGTCCCACGTGTACGCGGCCTTGGTGTGCTGCACGTCTTCGCGGAACATCGCGCGCCACCGTTGTTGATCTTCCTGTCGGTAGCGAAGTCGGTAGCGCAACGCGTCTTCGTCCGGATTGCTCACCTTCCACACCAGCTCGTAACTCGACGAAGGACTGGGCAGTGCATCGCGTACCTTGGACGCTTTGGTCTTGAGTCCGATCGAGTTGATCACGGTGCGTTGGTTTTGCGGCAGGTAGTACACCTGCACCGCGCGTACGACGGCGTCGTTGGTCAAACGCGCCCGAACCTGAATGAAGCGTGACGAGGGACTCCGTACCGGGCCCGGTGTTCGTGCGGCAGCGGACCAATCTGTCCACGTGTCGTCGGGCTCTTCGGTGTTGCCGGAACGCGTTTGAAACTCCACGCGTCCTTCGCCACGCCACGTGAGTTGACCCCAGCGTGCTTGGTACGACGCGTCGAGCGCCTTACTCGTCCATATCGCTTGCTGCGGTGTGGCTTGGCTTGTGCGGTACACGGCGGCGGAGTCTCCCGTCACGAACACGGGTTGATCGCCGCTCGCATCGATATCGAGGACCTGTCGTTCGTCGACATCGGCCCACGTCGCCACGTTACGGTCGGCTCCCACGCGGAAGATCTGGCCGTCTTTGCCGCCACCGACGTAGATGGTGCCGTTCGCATCGATGGCCACCGAGGTGAAGTGACCGGCATCGCGATGGTGCAGTCGCTCCGTGCGCCCGTCGGTGTCCACGCGCCACAAGCGCCCTTTGCCGTTGCGTCGGCTTGTGGCTTTGGTCTTGGAGGAAGTTGTTCGGGGTGCGGGCATCTCGTTCGCCACCACCGCGAGCATTCCATCGCGCGCTGCAATCGCAGTGACTTCGGTGCCGGGGAAATCGTAGACGACCTCGGCTTGGCCTGGACCACGAAGTCGATACACCAGCGAGTCGTCGCTGGTGCCTGCGTAGATCACGTCACCATCGAGTGCGAGGCTCAACACGTGGGTGTCATCGGCATCGAAGTACTCCTGCGAACGACCTTGAGCGTCGATCGCGAACACCTTTCCTTCGGGACCGGTCGCGGCGTAGAGGCGCCCATCGTGGTGCACCAAGTCCCACACGTGTTCGGCGCCTTCGGGACGTGCGAGTTCTTCGATCGCACCGTCGTTGCGCGCGATCTTGAAGATGCGTCCCTCGGGAAGCGTGCCGGCGTAGAGCGTTCCCCCCGAAATCGCCAACGACGACACCATCAACTGGCCCGTTTCGGCGAAGAGCGAAACGTCGCCCCCGCGGATGCGAAAGATCTGACCCGCGTCGCCCGTGCCGACGTAAATCGTTCCGTCGTCTGCTCGCACCACGGAGTAGGCGAGGGTGGCGCCTTCAAGTTCAGTACGCGCGACGCTCACACCCACGGTGATGTGTCCTTGGGAGTGGACCATCGTTCCATCGAGTTCGCCGGCACTCAGCGACGCAGCGTCGTCGAGGGTGAAGTGACGTGTTGCAACTGCGTCGACTGGACTGACGACGAAGAAGAGCGATGCGGAGGTGATGCTGGTCAGTGCGACCAACGACAGCAGCTTACGCTTCATGAATTATTGTCCTCGCGGCGTCTCGCGGACGCGCAGATCGATCTGAGCTGAACCGGCCACGACCTCGCCCATGTCGACGGCCCGGCGCAAGTAGGTGAAGAAAGGACGTCCTGGCGCGTTGCCAGTACTGACCCGGAGACTGTCGAGTGCACTTCGCGGAAGCGAGCGCACCACGTGGCCGCGGAAACGCAATCCGCGTGAGGGCATCTTGAGTTCGGTGACGAGACTCGTGGCGGGGAACCGGTCTTCGATCGAGTCCACCAAGTCCTCCAGGTCTCGTGCAGCAGGTTGTTCGTTGCGCGCACGATTGCCGGGTTTGATCTCCAAGCGAACTGTCGAACCGGCTGCGTTTTCGGGAACGTGCACGGTCACGGTGCGAATCACATCGGGGCGTCCGAACCGACGCATGCGAACACGCACATCCACGTCGGTGCCCGGGTCAACTTCTTGCGCACCAACCGTGGCTTCTTCCAAAACCAACACGTCGCGCGCGAAGCGCATTTCGAGGTCGAGTTCGACGCGGTTGATGCGCGATTCGACGAAGGGGTTTCCATAGGCGGCTTCGAAGAGTGAGAACAAGCGTAAGCTCGACAGCGCGCGCAAGTCGGTGGGTCCCGCACCCATGTAGCCGCGGTCTTCAAGTTCGACGCGTCCGTGCCCTTCGATCTCCGCCGCGTAGCGAGCTGTGTACATCACGTCGGTCTGGTCCGGCGACGACGTCTTCACGGCGTTTGCGAGTGCGCTGAAGATCAACATTGGCGACAGCGATCGATGCGAGGCGACATGGACATTCCACTGCGTTCGCGGCGCTTCGATTCCGTGCAGGCGAATCGTGACCGGGATGGTCGCGGGCTGCAGGTTGGTGTCGATCACGATCGAGGCTTGGCGGTCGTGAATCAGCGTGCCGTACGGCGAAATCGCTTCAGCGATCTTGAAGCTTCGTGCGGTGCTGGCGAACACGTGCAGCACCCGGGCAGTCGAGGTCGGAAGCCCCACTTCACCCATGTTCATCATCGGGTGTCCGAACGCGATGACGCGGTTTCCTTGGCGACCGACGTGGGTCACCGTGCCGATGGCGGTCGCGGAGATGTCGCCGCGGATCAGTTGCACGCCGATCGCGCCACCGTCTTCGAACCGCGGTGGCGTGTTGCCTTGTGCTTGGCCTGCGCCTCCACCCTGCAATGCGAGCAAGCCGAAGGGTTCGAGTTCGTCGCCCATCAGTTCGGCGACCTCATCGGTGAAGCCCCCCAACATGACCGGTGTAGCCGCGGCGTGAAGACCGGGTGGGTTGCTGCGGCGGCTTCGCTCGCGATGTGCTTGGAGCGGTGCAAACGCGTCGGCGTCTCCTCCAGTGTAGGGAGTCAGACCGGCTCGTTGTCGCGGTCGCGTTCGACCTCGCTTTGTGGGTCGTACAGCGTTGAGCGGTCGCGCACCCGGAAACGAGTCCGGACGAACCGGCTGCTGCATGTCCGCGAGCATGTTGGAGATCGGCGTGATGCCGACAACAGGGTCACGCGCAAACTGCCAGCCGTAGGCGTAGGCACCGGCCAGTTTGCCGTCGAAGTAGATCGGCGAACCACTCATGCCACCGACTGCCAACGTGTGGTTGAGCAGCGGGTGCGGAGTCTTGGCGAGAATGAGGTGTTGGTCGGGCCGGAAGTTGTGCAGGACGTCGATCACTTCGACGTCGAAACGCTCCGGCTGGGTGCCACGAAACACCGAGAGGCCATACCCACGCATGCCGGGTCGGATGTCTTCGACTGGCATGATGCTCGGTCCGCGTTGCGCAACCGAGAGGGTGGCCCAGAGAACGGTGCCCAGCGCAGCGGCCACCAAAAGAGGGAAGAGACGAGGGCTCACAGGCGACCGAGGCTAGCGCTCGTGGCGCGTCAGGACCACTGAACGTTGATCCCTATTCGGCGGCCGTCGCGCCGAAGTCCATCTCTTCGGCGGTGAGCACGGCCTGCAGGACGTCAGCTCGGAACGGCTTGTGGATGCAGCTGGTGGCTCCAGCGAGCCTCGCAGTGACCTGAAGATCAGGGTCGTCGCTGTCTGTCAGCAGGATCAAAGTCATGTCGGGCGCGGTGTCGGCCAGCCGACGGATGAGCTCAATCCCGTCAATTCCAGGGAGATTCTCATCGACGAGGACCAAATCGACCGACCACTGACCCAAGAGGGCCAACGCGGCTTCTCCGGTGCTCGCACCCACGACTCGGTTGCCTTCGACGGTCAGCGTGCGAGCGATTCGCCACTGAAGATCCGGATCGGCCTCGACCACCAACACGCCACGACCACGCGTTCGGATGCCACTCTCCGGCTCGTCCAGCACAGGTTGTTCGGTATCGATTGCCAAGGTCTGACTTGTGAGTGTTGCCTCGAACAAGAGGCAAATTCGGAGAAAAGAAGCCGCCACGATCTGTCGGTCAGATCGTCACGTGACTTGAGTGCGACTTGAACGTCGCCCAAGCCGTGGACTCGGTGCCCCCCGCGGCTCGGAGCGGCTACTGTACAGAAGACAAGCTCTGACGGCAAGGGGCGTCGTCCGCTTCCTTCGTGTTTTCGCGCAATTGGGGGAGGTCGCGATTCTTGCCGTGACACTTTCGCGCGTATTAGGGTGGCCCATGCTTCCGCCGCCACTTCCACAGCAGGTTGAGACGCTTCAACGCGTCCTCGACCGTGTGTCGATGGCGGCTGCGGATGGTGGTTTGCCGCCCATTGTCGTGTTCGGCTTGGATGGCGCGCTCTACGATTCCCGACCGCGAACACTGCAGATTCTGTTGGAGTTTGCGGAGGAGATCGCGCCCGAAGAACCCGAGGTCAGCGAAGCGCTCAGCGTGCTGACGTTGGAACGAATGCACTATTTGTTGAGCCAGACTTTGCGCGAGTGCGGCATCACGCACGCCGATTTGGTCCGCGATATCACGAGCTACTGGCGTGAGCGGTTTCACTCCGACGACTACGCATTGCTCGACGAGCCAAATCCAGGTGCGGTGGACTACGTTCGTGCGGTCCACGATGTCGGGGGTGGGATCGTCTATCTCTCGGGACGCGATGTGCCTGGGATGTTGCTCGGGACGATCACCTCGTTGCGCGATCATGGCTTTCCGGTCGCCGAAGTTGGCGTCGAAACGGTGCTCAAGCCCGATGCAACACTCGGTACCGAGTCGTTCAAGCGCGCGTCGTTGAAGCGGATCGGCAACCACGGCGATGTGATGGCCATTTTCGACGACCAAGCGTCGAGCTGCGAAATGGCGCGGATGATCTTTCCGGAAGCCGATGTGGGGCTGGTCGATACCTGGGCCGATGACCCGCCGCCCTCAAGCGAGAGTGGAATCGCGACCGTGCGTGATTTCCGACTGCTCTGACGACTGGCTCTTACAAGCGCAGCCCGGTCACGACGCCTTGTGTGAAGTACACCTCGAAACTTCGCGCGCCTTGGCTCCAATAGCGCCACACGTCGCCCTCAAGACTCGGTGTGACGTGCTCCGGCGGATACCCAAGCGCCATGATCACACCTTGCTTGGTCATGCCTTGATAGACCTGTCCATTCTGAATGCCGGCTTGGTCTTCGGGTGTCATCGCCGCAACGTTCGGACACTGCCCACCGAAATAGCGCGGAAGGTGTTGGTCGATCGTGGTGCGTGACGAGCGGTGCAAGATGTACCGGTAGCGCATGCCGTTCGCGACGAAACGAATCTCGCGACCACGGACGATCTCGATTTGAACCGGTGTGCAGATCGGAAGAAGAGATCCGCGCAGCGGTGCGGTGTGGTTCACCGAGGAGATCACACGTCGATGGTTGGCGTGAAGGTTGGTCAACAAGACCACCTGTTGTGCGCCTTCGACGCGATACGCGGAACCAAAGCAACCGCCCAAAACAAACGGCAGCGCGAGGACCGCAGCGATAACCCCACTCAATCGCATTCCTTGTTTCATGGTGCAGCGATTCATGATGTCCAGCCAACTGCAGGACGCATGCCACGCAAAACCAAGGGTTTCCCCGCGATTTGAGGCGCGATGTGAACGCCGAATCACGTCGGGTGCGCACAGCGTGCACGACCTTCTTCGCATGACAGGCGACCGGCTCTGCGATACGCAGCGGTCGTGGAGTACCTGGAGAAGCTCGCGCCCATCCTGATCCTCTTGGTGGTCATCGCGATCGTGATCGGTCGGTTGCCGAAGATCGAGGACATCGGCCACAGCGACAAGTTTCGCCGTCGACGTGTTCTCAACTGGCTCCCCCTCGGTCTGACCTACGCCTTCCTGTACATGGGGCGCTACAACCTCAAGGTCAGCAAGCTCGCGTTCGGTGACATTGAGGGACCGAGCGGTCCGTTGATGAGCAACGCGGACTTCGCGAACATCTTCGCGGCGGGAACTCTCGCGTACGGTATGTCGTTCTTGGTCAACGGTCCCCTGACGGACCGGATCGGCGGCAAGCTGGCGATCTTGATCGGCGCGGCAGGTGCGCTGGCGATGAACGCGGCCATGGGCGTGTGTACGTACCTGGTGTTGCAAGAACCCACCGGCAGCATGGCGTCGTCGCTGACCTTGATCCTTTCGGTTCTCTACGTCGGCAATATGTACTTCCAGAGCTTTGGTGCCGTCGCGATCGTGAAGGTCAACGCACCTTGGTTCCACGTGCGTGAGCGCGGAGTGTTTGGCGCGATTTTTGGAGTCCTCATCTCGCTGGGCATCTACTTCGCGTTCGACTGGGGCAAGTTGATCCTCGACAACGCCGGGCTGATTTGGGTGTTCTTCACGCCCTCGATCTTGCTGGCGATTTGTTGGGTCGCGGTGAAGGCGTACACACGCAACACACCCGGTGAGGCCGGCTACGACGATTTCGATACAGCGGATGCTTCCAGCGGCGACGATGGGCCGCGACTTCCGGTGCGTGAGCTCTTCGTCAAGATGCTGCGCAACCCCATCATTCTGACGATTGCGTGCGTTGAGTTCTGCAGTGGATTTCTGCGGCAGGCGATCATGCAGTGGTTCCGCGAGTTCGCGAAGCAAACCAACGAAGTGCTCGGGTACGTCGACAGCTTTGTCTACGACAACTGGGGCATGTTGCTGTGTTGTGCGGGGATCATGGGCGGTGTGTTTGCTGGGGTGATCTCGGACCGCGTGTTTCAGTCACGTCGAGGTCCGGTCGCAGCGATTCTCTACTTGCTGATGTTCATCTCGGGTGTGGTGCTCTACTTCACGTACCAGATGCCCTTTGTCGGCTGGTTGGTCGTGTTCATGTCCATGTGCGTGATTGGGGTGCACGGAATGCTCTCCGGAACCGCCAGCATGGACTTTGGTGGCAAGAAGAACGTTGGAACCGCCGTCGGCATCATCGATGGGTTTGTGTACTTGGGCACTGGCGTGATGTCGCTGACCTATGGTGTGTTGTTGCCGGATGATTCGATTCCCGAAGAAGCAGGCAACCCGGACAACTGGCACTGGTGGCCGGGCGCGATGATCCCGATCGCGTTGATCGGTTTTGTGTTGGCGACCCGAGTGTGGAACGCGAAGCCGAAGCCCAAGGCAGCAGCCACGATCAAGAAGGGCAAAGACGGCGATCCATCAACGTTCTGATTCCTTTTGGTCCCTTTGGTCTTGGGAAGACGCCTGCGTAGGTGTGGTTCCAAACAGCCGCTTGGGAAAAGGAATAGGAACAGGAACGGGCCATTGCGATAGCGTTTCGGTGGGATCGCCCACCAGACCGGCGACACCCCGCGCGTTTTTCACCGCACTCCGCAACGCGCGCCCAAACAACGCCACAAACACCCGCCCCGAAAAGGCACAAAACTCGCTACCCTTTCCGCGGATGGACGACGACGAGCTGCCGCTCCCGGACTTCGCGAACGCTCCGATCGAAGGGCTTCGCGATCCAACCAAACCGCCACCGGTCCCCCCCGATCCCAAAAAGATCGAAGGCCTGGGCGGTCCTCAAGCCGCGGTCGGTGGTCACATCTTGCCCGCCATGGATGCTCCTCCGCTGGAGCTTGAAACCGACGGAAGCGGAGAAACGTTCGCAGTCTTCCTCCTAGGCTTTCCACATGCGGCGATCGACGATGTCGCAGGTGATGTCGCCAAGATGTTCGGGCTCGACGTCGCGACTGCCTCCAGCTTGATCATGAACGCGCCCATCAGCGTGAAACGTGGTGCGTCACGCGAAACCGCATCGGCGATCGAGCGCGGACTACGCTCCCTGGGAGCGGACGTCGACATCCGACCGGAGACCAACGAAGGCGCAGGTCAAAAACGCGACTCGCATCGCGCCGCCGCGTCCAGTGCTGCAAAGCAAGCGATCGACGCGCAGAATGCCGCCGCCATGCAAGCGGCACAGTTGGGACTCCCTGCTGAAGCCGCGACGCCACTTGCACACGGACCGCCTCGCGCATTGCCGTCCCAAGGTGCTCCTGAAGGAATTGCTCTCGACGGTGAGCATCCAGGGTTTTGGACGCGCATTCCGATGGCGTTCATCGTGCCGTTCTTTGGAACAGGCATCGTGTGGCTCATCGCGTTGACGATGACGCTCTTCCTGTTTGCATTCATCCGTCTCGCACCCTGTATCGGAATCTTCATGATGCCGATTGCGGGTGCGGTGTACCTCGGTCTGCTTGGCATCTACTTCGGCCAAGCCGCACAAGCAGGACTGGAAGACGACGGTTCGCGTCCGAAACCACGTTGGCACATGCCCTCGCAAGGCGAACTCCTCGCGCGCGGTGGTCCCTTGGTGGTCGCAACCATCTTGCTCTTTACGATCCCGGTCGGACTGGCCGTACGAAACGTGCCCACGCCCATTGTCTATGCAACGGGATTGATTCCCTACGTCTACTGGCCGATGGCGCTAACCGTCAGTGGGATTACTGGGAGTTCGATGAGCCTGTTCAACCCGGTTCACATCGGACGCGGAATCATGGCGGGTGGTGTTCCCTACGCCGTTGTGGTTGTTGTGGGCTTCATGCTTTTCGCAGGACTGAGCATGTTGCCGGCGCTTGCTGCGGCGAGTCGCAGCATGATGGCGATCATGGTGAGTGTGGTCGCGATGGCTGGAGCAGTGGGTTACGTCGCTGGCGTGCAGGGGTACTTGATGGGCTGCATCGTCGGTTCGCGGCCGGAGAAGTTCGAGTCGCTGTTGGAGTAACTCACGCCCGGAGGGACGCCGGTGCGCTCTTCCACGCTTGTTCACGCTCCTTGGTGTACCCGACCGCTGCGTGCGGGACGAGTTGGGAGAGCGCTTGCATCAGCGGGTTCGGATCCAGCTCAAGCAGGTTGAAGTCGTACTTCTTTCCATCGTCCTGGCACACGAAGAGCGTCGACGTCAGGACACTGTTGACCTCGAGTTCGTACACGTAGAGCCACACGATTCGCTCGGGCGTTGTACGAAGGGCTTGCAACACGGGTGCGTCCTTCGGGCTGCGTAGTTGCCATGCGGACCAAGCCGTGAACACGCCCACCAAGATGGCAATCCCGCCAAGCGCACCGAGGAAGATCTGCTCCCAGAGCTTCTCGCCGAGTGCAATGCCTACCCCGGTTATCGGCGCGCCCATCGCGAACAACCAAAACGCGGCAACGAGTTTGTTGCGACGCGTTTTGCGGATCATCAACTCGATCAAGTCGAGCGGGTTTTGCTGTGCGCGCGCAATCTGTTTGGCTTCGAGCCGCGGTTGGATGAACGACCACACCGCAAAGAGGAGACAAAGCACAAAGCCCACCAGCAAGAGCGGGGTGGGCGGTGCAAGACTTTGTTCGATCTTGCCGGCGCGGATGGTCAGTGGGTCGCCGACGTTGAACACGATGTCGCTTGGAACATCTTCGTCGGTGTAAGGCCCAACCCAACCATCACCATCATCGTCCCAGGGCGAGTCGGGGTTGAAGCGTTCGTAGCGAACGCCATCTTCGGTGACCTCCAGCACGCGACCTTGACTGGCTTCGCTGACGACGTCGCGCTCGTACTCCTCGGTGAGCGCGAGATAGGAGATGAGGCAGGCCACAGCGCCGAGCACCGAGGCGATGATCTTGGCCCAGGTCATCATGCCGCAGGGTACGCCACGCGTTCCCAACGCTTCCCAACCGCTTACCGGAAGCACAGTTCACGGCCGGTGGTGGTTCGATTTTTATTACCGGAAGTGCGGGAAGGCTGGAAGACGGGAAGGTTTTGGTTTCCTAAACCTTCCCGTCTTCCAGCCTTCCCGCACTTCCGGTTAAAATGTTGACCAACCAACCATTCGTTCCTGGCGCCCGGCGAAGCGCCTCATTTCAGATCGCGTTCAAGTTTCGCAATGAGCATTTCTTGTTCACCAAGAACTAGCGCGCGCCCGAGTCCGCACCCCAACCCACCCCGATTACGGTTGTCTCGACAGCTCATTCCGTCGAGTTCCGTTGCTGCGGGAGAGGCATGGGAGCGAGCTCGGGCGCGGACGCGGACGCGCGCCGCGAACTACTCCGAGTCTTCGCGCAACCAGCGCGGCGTTCCCATGTAGCGCACCACTGCGTTCTCGAACGTGCCGGCGACCCAGCTGTTCGCGAAGTCTCCGCTGCCTCGGAACACGGCCACGACCTTGCCCGACGCGGTGCCAGCTTCCTGGAACATGCGACCTTCGGGGTCGTAGGGACGACCGTTCCACTCGGTGATCTGAAGCACGTACGCCAAGCGCGTGTTCCAGCTGGTGGTGCCTTCTTCGTCGACCTTCTGAATCTGGAAGTATCCGCCACCACTCTCATCCATCGAGTGTGTGTAGGTTCCAGCGGCAAGCTCTTGCGGAAGGTCGGTGATGTTCACCGCTTCGCTCATGCCGGGCAGAATGCCCGTCGGGCGATCGAGCTCGGCCGTTGAAAGCGTCATCGACCATGAGTCGAAACGCGGCTGAAAGATCACGGTCTTGATCTCCAACTCACGACCGTTGGCGTTGGCCGCTGCCGGCGTGTTCGGAACGTTGTCGAGTTCGGGTGTCTCCGTGTACTCGAACGCGGGGATCTCCACTGGTTCGGGCGTCGTGGGCGCTGCATTCATCTCGGGCGGTGCTTCTTCGGAGCAACCAAACGAACTGATGATGGCGATGGCGATAATGATCTCTTTCATGTCCTCTCCTTTCGTCGCTCGTGTGCGACGTGGCCGGGGACAGAGCAGCGAACGTGCCAGCGCTTTGAGCCTCACAAAGCCAGGAGAGCCGGTGTGGCGCTGCCAACTCTGTCTGTCAGCGCTGTCATTGGCGGCGCCGAAACCGGCGGATCACCCACAAAAATCGATGGCACGCGGCCTGCTCTAGGGGTCTGCACCCGGCCGGGAGTCGGGAGAAAGACAGGAGAGGCAAAATGAACCAGCAGGCAAATCAACTTCGCGAGCGTATCGGCACGATGAACAAGAACTTCGTGTGGCTCTTTGCGTTCGGTGCGGTGCTCTTGAGCGTCGCCAGCGGCTTCGTCACCAGCGGCATGAGTGGTGCTGTGGCAAGCGCCGTGTACTTCGGCATCTTTGCCGTCTCGGGATTCTTCGCGGTGGCGTTGACCGAGTCTAAAGTCGGAATGGCAGCGTTGGCGTTTGTGCTCGCTTCGCTGACTTCGGCTGCGGGCTACTACTTGGTGATTTCGTCGACCACCCAAGAGGCGGTTGAGACTCTGGGCGCAGCCGGCGAGACGGGTGTGGTGGGTGCGTTTGTGGGCGCGTTCTTTGCGGTCGTGATCGCGATCGGCACCTTGGTCAGCGGAATCGGTGGTGTTGTTGCCGGCGGCCGCTTTCGCAAGAAGGCTCTGGCGGCCTAGCCCAAACATCGTTTGTCGGCGTGTGCGATTGGGGCTAAGCCCTGCGTAGGTGACGCCTCAATCGCCACAGCCGGATCACGCGCCGTCCTCATCGACGGCGCGTACGCTTGTGTTGGCCACAGCGCTTCTTGGCGTGGCGGCGACCGGGCTTGCGGGATTGTTCAGCGCAGGTGCCGCAGCTGCGGATTCGCAACGCGTTGCCCACGCACAACGACTGCGACGCCAAGTGCCCGACTCGGCGATTGCCGAGGCGCGCCAGTCGAAGTGGTTGGCAGGCACACTCTTGGGTGCAGCGGTGTTGGGGTTGGTGGGAGTCGCGACGTTGCGTGCGCCCAAACGCGCTGGGGTGGTGCTCTTTTTGGCGTTTGCGATTCCGGTGCCCTTTGCGTTGTGGGCGTTCTGTCCGGCGACTCCGTACTTGGTCGCAAGCCTACTGACCTTGCGTGTTCGGCCGCCGCCTCAAAGCGAGTTGCAAGCCGGTTCGTGACCCAGGTCGCATGCGCGTTGAAGGTCCGCGCGAGCTTCGGTGGTTCGCCCCGCATGCTGCAGCACCAAGTAGCGGTTGGTCAGCATGGTGGGGTTGTTGGGACGACGTTCGATCGCGGCGTTCATGTCGCGCAGCGCCGCTTCGGTTTCGTTGAGATGATAGTGCGAGAGCCCCCGCTGCATCTGCATCCAAGGGTCGTTGGGAAGTTCTTCCATCGCCTTGGTGCACGCCTCGACCGCGTCAGGACTTTGGATGCGTGCGAGAATCGTGCACCGACGCCCGTACGCACGTGAGTAGTTCGGCGCGACCGAAATCGCTTGGTTCACGCTTTCGAGCGCCTCGGTGAGATCGGACTGTGCCATCGAAAGATCGACCCAGGCTTCGGCGTTGCGCGGCTGCAGTCGAACGACCCGCTCGATCAAGGGACGAGCATCCATGCGGCGACCGGTGCGCTCGTAGATTTGCGAAAGCTCTTTGAGCGCGTTGATGTCGTTGGGGTCGTAGCGAAGCGATGCGACGAGGTCGCGATAGCCCTCGGGGCGTCGAGCCATCCGATGACGCAGGATCCCGCGGTTGCGCAGTGAATCCGCGTCCGCCGGGTCGAGTTGGATGGCCCGGCTCAGATAGCGGTCGGCGTCTTCCAAGTTGCCCAGACGCATCGCGACGAAACCGCGCGAACCCCACAGCACCGGAAGTTGCGGATGTTCGCGCGCGATGCGTTCGAGTTCAGCGAGCCCCTCTGCTTCGCGGTTGTTGCCCAGCAGCGCGAGTGCGCGTCCGACCAAGAGCTCGGTGTCTTCTGGGTTGGCTTCGATCTGCGACTCCAAGTACGCGAGCGCACCTGCTGGACCTCGCTCTCCCAACGACGCAGGCGGGATGATCGTCTCGCCTTCACGTCGCAGGTTGCTGGCCATGTCGATGCGCCCACCCCCTTCGAGCAGGTGGTCCGGAATGGGTCGTAGCGCATCGAGTCCGGGCATCGGTTCACCGATGAAATCGGGCATGGGCGAAGACTCAACGGTTTCGGCTTCGGCTTCGGCTTCGGCTTCGGGTTCGGCTTCGGCTTCGGCTTCGCTATCGGCTACGGTTTCGGTTTCGGTTTCGGCGCCGCGCCCAAGTTGAAACGCGACCAACCCGACACCCAGCACCAGCGCAACGATCGCAATGGGCCATAGCGTTCGCGAACGAGAAGCCTCCACATCCGATCGAACAGGAACCGCTGCTTTGGGATTCGACTCCACAGTGGTTGCGGTCGCTTCAGGGCTCGGCTTTTTCGGCAGAACCTTTCCGGAGGTCACCGACTCAATGCGCGAGAGCGTCTCCGGATCATCGGGCCGATACGCCAACGCACGATCCAACGTCGCGAGTGCAGCAAATGTATCGCCGCTTGAAGCCGCGCGATCGGCGGCGTCGTACAATTCTGCAATCCGATCCTTCGCGCGCGCCTGCTGATACGCCGGCAAGTCGCTCAACACCGACACGACTTCGCGCTTCTGCGCTGCAGGCGGAGCCCAATCCAAGAGCGCTTCGAGTTGTTGCAGCAGCTCGTGCGCATCCGACGGGCGCTGCTCAGGCTTGGGCGCAAGACACCTCGTCAGCAGTTCATCAAGCTCGTTGGAGACGCGTCGATCGACGTCGACCAAGGGCGTGAAGTGTCCGGCCAAGATGGCCGCGACCTCTTCGCCAGCACGTTTGCGCGCAAAAGGACGCGTTCCGGTGATCAGCTCGTAGAGCACCACCCCGGCACTCCACACGTCGCTCTGTTTTTGCGCGTCGCCTTCGATCTGTTCCGGCGCCATGTAGGGAACCGAACCCGCAACCGCACCGGCTTGCGTCAGCCGCGACTGCTCCATTCCCAACGCAAGACCCAGGTCGACGAGTGTGACTTCGCCCCGCGGTGACACGATCACGTTCTCGGGTTTGAGGTCGCGATGCACCAGTCCAGCGGCATGCATCGCACCCAACGCTTGCACGACCGGGGTCATCAAGCGGATGCCGCCTTCGGGGCCAAGACCGTCTTCGGGCAACACGTCACGAAACGTGAGACCGACCAGCAGCGGCATGACCAGGAAGGGCCCGTGCACTTCGTCGACGCCTGAGTCGAGCAGCGACACCAATCCCGGATGGCGAACCTTCGCCAGAATCTCGATCTCGCGTTCGAAGCGGCGCACGACACCATCGTCGACATCGCCGCTGCCACTTAGGACTTTGATCGCGACGTCGCCCTCAGGACCACTCGCTCGATACACGCGCGCAAACCCGCCCTCACCGATCTGTTCGAGCAGTTCGTACTTGCCAAGCCGGTCTTGGGCGGCGCCCATGCACCACGATACGACCCAACCCGGTGGAGTTCTACCCGACCTGGTATACAAAGACCGGCGCATGGAGCTAGAGGTCCGCACCGATCGAGATTCGCTTCGACGTGAGCTGACCAAGGCTGTGACCACAATTGGCTCGGACGCGAAGGCGGATTTCTGTCTGGCATCGCTGCCGCGCCATTGGGGCGTGGTGACGCGCAAAGGCGACACCCTGCAGGTTCGAGTCATGGGCTCAGGTGCCACGCACACGTTGGACGCTGGCGAGAGCATCCAACTCGACACCGTTACTTTGGGGTGGGGTGCCGCACCGGATCGACTTCCCGTCGATCGGTTGGCGCTCGCACTCAGTCATGCAGATGCTCCGCACGCTGCACTTCAAAGTTTACTTCGCGAGTTGCTGGAAGTGACCCACGCGTCAGGTGGCGCGTTTGTGTTGCGTGAAGGTGACGCGTACGTGGTGCCGATTGCGGAGAACCGTGATGGGACGCGCTTGGACGAGGGTGCGGATCTGCTCTCGGACACGTTGGTGCGAGACGTGTTGGAGCAAGGCGAACCGGTTTGCCTCGCGGATGCCGGCTCGCACGAACGCTATGGACGCGTCGCGAGTTTGGCGGCGCTGCGTTTGCGGTCGGTGGTGTGTGTGCCGATGAAACTTGGCGGACGTACGTTGGGAGCGCTCTTTCTCGGTCAACGCGATGCGAGTTTTTCCACCGATCAGATGGAAGACCTGCAGTCGGTCGTGTCGATGGTGCTTCCGCTCCTTGCGCAGCTTCGTCGAACCGCGGGTGATTCCGGCCAGTACTTGTTGGTCGGTGAGCACGCGTCGATGAACGAAGTGCGGCGCTTAGTCGGACGTGTCGGTCCGAGCACGTTGAGTGTGTTGGTCTTGGGCGATACCGGTACGGGTAAAGAGATGGTGGCGCGCGCGATTCACCAAGCCAGTCCGCGACGCGATCGCGAGATGGTCGCGCTCAACTGCAGCGCCGTTCCGGAGTCGCTCTTGGGTGCAGAGCTCTTTGGCGCCAAGAAAGGCGCGTACACGGGAGCCGTAGCCGATCGAAAAGGCGTGGTGGAACGCGCCGATGGGTCCACGCTCTTTCTCGACGAAGTCGGCGACATGCCCTCAGCGATGCAGGCGTCGTTGCTACGCGTGCTCGAAGAGCGGAAGGTGACGCGCCTAGGCGACGGTGAAGCGCGTGACGTGGACTTTCGTTTGGTGGCTGCGACGCATAAGGACCTGGAAGCCGAAGTGGAAGCCGGAAGGTTTCGTCGGGATCTGCTCTTTCGGTTGCAAGAGCTGACCATCATGCTGCCCTCGTTGGCCGAACGTGGGGATGACGTGCTCTTGTTGGCGCTGTTGTTTCTGCGACGCGCGGAGACCGAGCTGGGACTGACTCCGCGTCCGCTGTCGACAGGAGCGGAACGTGCACTGCTGGCGCATACGTGGCCCGGGAACGTGCGCGAGCTGAAGTCGACGATGCGACGTGCAGCGTTGTTGTGTGACACCGAAGCAATCGAGCCGCAGGACCTGCAGTTGCGTACACCGACTGGTTCGATTCCTCCACCGGACGCGGACTTGCCTTTGTCGGAAGCCCGCGAACGATTTGTCGCGGAGTACGCGAAGAGAGCGTTGGACAAACACGAAGGCAACCGCGAAGCCGCAGCCGCAGCCTTGGGCATCAGTCTGCGGACTCTGTACCGAATCCTGGGTTAGCTATTCGATGGCTGCGCGCGCGACTGCGTCGAAGAGCGATTGCGGGAAAATCCTTCCGACAAGTCGGTCGCGGGTTTGCAGCGCCGCCAGACGCCATTCCGCGTCGTGCGGGGTCGTATCCACGGCAGTCAGGCGTCGTGCGATGACCTGCAGCGCACGATCGTCTTCGCGTCGAATCGCTCGCGCGACCAGACGATGCCCACGACGCGACGTTTCCATCAACGCTTCGCGGTGCGCTTCCGGCAACGCGTCGAACTTGTCCTTCTTGAGAATCGTGGCGCCCACGAGAATCCCTGCGCTCGTCTCGGAGTAGTACCGAAGCCGCGAGTGCCACTGCAGCGCCACAACCGCCAACGCCGACGCGGGCACGGTGTCGACCATCCCGGTTTGGAGCGCCGGATACACTTCCGGGATTCCCAGCCGACGTGGATTCGCTCCGACGACGTTCAGGAACTCGCTAAAGATCGCATCCTCGCGCGGTGCCCAGGGACGGGCTTGGCGCAAGTCACGCGGTCGCAAGATCTGTCGACGCGAAAACAACCGACCACGACCGACATCGCCCCAACCCAGAAGCGTGTAGCCCGCTCGATTGAACTGGCGCTCGAAGCGAGGACCCATCCGACGACGAACCCGATCCAGCGTGGCGTAGTCGTCGAAGATGCCGGGCAGACCCAACACCAACACCGTACGGACAATCTGCGAGAGTCCTGTCGTCGTGAGCGCCGCTCCATCGAGCTGCCCCGCATTCATCTTGTCGATGTAGTCGGGCTCCTGACCTTGCGCGCCACCGGGGTAGAGCCGCAGGCCAAGTTGTCCTTGGGTGCGTTCTCGCAGTTCGCGATCCCACGCGCGAAACACCCGCATCCATGGCGAACCATCCGGAGCAACAGTGGCGATACGCAGTTCGGTCGCCTGCTGTGCGTCGATCGGAGTCCCAAGTGGTGCGAGCAACGCCAGGGTCAGCACGGCAAAAGGTGCGAGACGCAGTCGAGAAAAGCGCATCTGTGGAGTCTACCGTTGTGGGAAAACCGCGCTAGAGTCACCGCGAATGACGCTTTCCCGCACGCGACTGCCGGTTCTCGAGTCACGCATTGCCGTGTACGAGGATGCCGAGCAGCGACCGGCAGAGTGGGGGCGTGAGAGTCTTCCGCAACTCGTCGATACCGCGGGTCGCACCTACCGTTACTTGCGGTTGAGCGTGACGGATCGTTGTGACTTGGCGTGCGTGTATTGCATGCCACCCAGCGGTGAAGAGGAGCACGCGCTTCGCAAAGAGTTGCTCACCTTTGAGGAGCTCGCGCGTGTCGTTCGTGTGCTCAGTCGCATGGGCATCCGTCGCGTGCGCTTCACCGGTGGTGAGCCGCTCGTGCGCAAGGACTTCGTACGGCTGGTTCAGCTCGTGTCCGAAACCACCGACGTGAAACAACTCGCACTGACGACCAATGCGATGCGACTCGCGCCTCTGGCGAAGCCTCTCCACGATGCGGGTCTGCGCGCCGTCAACGTGTCGCTCGACAGTCTCGATCCGGAGCGCTTTGCGCGACTCACGCGTGGCGGTGATCTGGAGCGGGTGATCGCCGGAATCGATGCTGCACTCACGTTGGGGTGGACGGTGAAACTCAACGTGGTTGCGTTGCGAGGCGAGACCGACGAAGAAGCCGCGGACATCGTCGACTGGGCGTGGGCGCGAGGGATCACACCGCGTTTCATCGAGCTGATGCCCTTGGGTGAAGGCGCACTGCTCGATCCCTCGATGCGTGTTGAAGCGTCCGAGATCCAGCAGCGTTTGGGTTCGCGAATCGGTTTGGCGACGGACTCCGAAGCGGATCGCGGGCCTGCGACGTACCTGGAGAAGGACGGGAAGCGCGTCGGGTTCATCACGCCGTTGAGCCACGAGTTTTGTGCAACCTGCAATCGGGTTCGCGTGACAGCGCAAGGCGATATTCGTGCATGTCTGGCCTCGCGACGTGCGTTGAGTTTGCGCGATTGCATGCGGAGCGGTGGAGACGATCGCGACTTGGGGTGGATGTTGTGGACCGCGGTCCGGGGCAAGGCTGCTGGCCACGCGTTCTTGGATCCCGACGAAACCGAGCACACGCGCGTCGGAATGAGCCTGATCGGAGGCTGATTTTGACAAGTCCCGCGTGCGCGGAGACTCTACGTGTATGCGGGGGTGGATCGTGGTTGTTGGAGTGTTGCTGTGCGGAACGGCCAGCGCACAAAACGCGATCATCCTCAGTGTCGAGTCTTCGGATCCTTCCGTCGAAGCGGATGCGCTTCGCGAGTCGTTGTCCGAGGCCGTAGAACTGCCTGTGGTGGGTCTTGCGGGGAGTGAGACACCGATTGCGTTGATCGTGGTGTCGGTCGCGCGTGGTGAAGATGCGACCGTGATTGCGACAGCGCAGGGAACGCCACAACGTCACAGCATTGCGCGTTCGGACAGTGCGAACTGGTTGCGTGATGGATTGGTGGCGTTGGTGCAGGCGATTCAAGCGCAGCTTGAGGGTGTGGATACGTTGCGAAGTCGCGAGCGCTACGCGTTGATGTCGTGGTCGGGTGGAATGCGACCGCGGCGTGAACCCCGGTTGTTGCGGCCGTGGCCATGGGAAGCGGGGCGGCCTGCAGCGTTGGATCCGGATGAGGTCGGTGGCGAGGTTGGGAGTGCGTTGAGTGCGCCTCGGCCTCGGGGCCACGTTCGGTTCGATTAGTTTTCGGGGGTCGGGTTCGGGTTGGGTTCGGTTTTGGTTTCGGTTTCGGTTTCGGGTTCGGGTTCGGGTTCGGGTTCGGGTTCGGGTTCGGGTTCGGGTTCGGGTTCGGTTTCGGGTTCGGGTTCGGGTTCGGTTTCGGTTTCGGGTTCGGGGAATTGGGGGCCCTCGGTCGAGCAGGAAGGGGGGCGCTCCTCCTCTCACCGTCTCCGTGTTGGCGTCGTCCGCCTTTTGTACGCGTTGCGTTTCTCGTTTCACCTGAGAGTCGTCAACCCCCGCATCCTAAGGGGGCTGTTTGTTCCAACGCGTTGCGCAGGCTCTCCGGATCTCAGCTGGGATCACCGAACGCAGCTTGTGTGATCAATGCGCGTCGTCGTCCACTGCTGCGCAGTGTCGCCGCCGCGTGAATTCGTTCGCCGCCCAGCAGGGCGTCGGTCCCTTCATTTTCGATCTCATTCCGAGTTCCGCATCCCGCATTCCGCATTACCCGACGTGCGTTTTCAGCTCGAAGTGCGTTGGCAGCGAAGCGAACGAAAATCTTCAATCAAGTTCGAGTTCATCATTACGCATTCCTAGTTACTGGGCGCTAGTAGCTAGCGATATGCACGAGGTTGCCGATGCCGCGCGACGGCGATGCGAAGCTCTTCTGCTGCCAGCTCAGCGTCCTTCTTTCCAGTCCAGAAGTCGATGAATCCGCGCCGCTCTGAAAACTCGACCACAGGTACGCCTGCAAACTCGCACACAAACCCGCAGATGTGCGCGTCACGAGCAACCTGACCACGTCGGTACACAAAGCCGACAACGGTTTGCTCCCACGTGATCGTCGGCGACGCGTCGACGCGAAACTGGTGCTTCGCCGAGAGCAGAGCAAACAAAACCACAACGCCAGCCAGATGGATCCAGATCGGCAAGTACATCCAGGCGACCGGCCAGACCACGCAGTACATCACGAGCGCTTGAGCGTTGCGATTCGGAACACGCACAATCGTTAGGTCTCTGCGGCGAACGACCTCCATCGCTCACCGATACATCAATGCTCGATGACGCTTTCGAGCGCGTTCGACTTCGTCCAAGAACGCATCGTGGTCCTGTTCAGCAACAACGAGCGACGCGAAGGCTGTGTGGTCGCTCAGCTGGATCTCGGGTTCGTCGTCACCCCATCCTCCGGGAAGCGCCGTTAGCGTTGCGGAACGAGCGATTCGACTTCGACGATACACAACACCAAGTACTGCTCGTTCAACGACCATGACCGGTGCAGCGCTTACTCGAATCTGAAAGTGTGACGAAAAGGCGATTCCGATCGCGAGGAGCCCAGGCACGTTGAACCACCACTCGGGCGCCAACCCGCACAGCACCGGCACCGTACACAACGCACAGACCTGCACGATGCGATTCGGGACACGCACAATCGTCTCGTTCGTGCGACGCAGGACTTTCATGCGTCTCGGTACGCGCCCGCGGCATGCCGAACCAGCGCCCTCCGGATCTCGTCCTGCAAGATGTCGGTCTTCGCGCTCGATAGGTACAGCTCGAACAGCTCACCATTCGGCTCTTCGATCGTACATACGTCCGGGTAGAACAGATCCCAGTCGTGCCACCACGTCAGCTTCAACGCACGCGACCACCGGCGACGCTGAATCGGGATCCCCAGCACACGCCGCTCGCTTCGCACATCGCGCGAAACACAAATCCGGGTGTGCACAGTCGCCATCACGACAACGACAGCCCCAGTGATCGCCCAACCGATCCAGTGCGCCCATATGAAGCATCCGACCATGCACGGGATGGCCAAGATGCCAGCGCCGATCGAGCCGACAAGGTCACGCTCTCGAAACCGCAGCACGGTCTTGTCCGGTCGTCGCTCCACCTTAATCTGTGGCGGAAAGCGTCGATGCATCCAACGCTCAAAAGGCTTCACAGGACGTACCGCTGACCCTGCACAAGCGGTTCGATCGCTGTCGGCTCAAAGCCATCTGGAAACGCGATCAAACGCATCTTCGTGCGCAGCTCTTCGGGCAACTCGGCCAACTCTTCGTACGGTGTATGCGCACCACCAAGGTTGGACTCGTGCACCACCATGTCGGCGTCGGCCAACCAGTCGATCAGTTCGCGACTAAACGCAGTGTCCGCGCTGTAGCCCAACGTCTTTCCACCGGCACTGATCTTCAGCGCAATCGTAGGGATGTGATGCCACGTGGTCCGACACTGAACCTGAAACGGACCCAGCTCGGTACTGTCGGTAAACGTACGTATCTCGAAGTAGTCCTTCTCCTCGTACGTGGTTGGCGTCCGATCGGGACCACGCAACAAGACACCCATGCTCGCCGCCAAGGTCGACCACACATCGCGCGCAACCTGTGGATGCGTCAGCACGATCGCCGGCTTCTTCAACGCGAAGTGGTGAAAAAAGCCCCAACCTTCAAGCCCCGAAGCGTGATCTGCATGCAAGTGCGTCAGCACCAAACCTTCAAAATCCCCCACATCCAGCGAGGGAAAGCCAGCACTGGTTCCTCCCTCGCGCATCATCTTTCGGATCGGATGCGGGCAGTCGATCAACAGCCAACGACCTTCGTGCTCGACGGCCAACGACGCACCGTAGTGCACCGCGGAAAACGCGTCTCCGATACCAAGTGGAACAAAAGAAGTCATGCTGCCTCCTGGGGTTGAGCATCGAGAAGTTTGTCCGCGATCGCGCGAGCATTTGCAGCGGCACTTCCACGAGGAATCACACGGGGTGAAGCGGCTGCGAGTTGAAAGAACCCTTCGACCAACGCGAGTAGCGACGCGGCGATCACATCCAGCCCACGAGTCGAGCGACCTTCGTCGTCGCACACCTTTCGCAACCGGCTCAGAAGTTCGTCGCGGCGCGATGCGATCAACGATCGGTACACCTCGCCCACTTCCGGTTGGAACACAGCTTCTGCACCGAGCGCGACCCAACAACCGACAGCTTGCTCGGAAGCGCCCTCGCCCAGCGCGAGATGCGCATCGATAAATGTATGGAGCGCTTTGCGTGGTGTCCGAGTTTTCTTGATCCGTTGCCGCACCAACCCATCCAGGGTCTTGGCCAGCGCTAGCAAGATCTCTTGCTTGTTGGAGAAGTGATGATGAATGAGTCCCGTGCTGAGCCCTGCCGCTTTGGCGATGCGCGCGGTGGTCGAGCGCTCGTACCCGAGCACAGGAAGGGTTTTCATGAGACCGGCGACGATGTCGGCACGGCGTTGTTCGCGATTGCTTGGACGAGCCATGTTTGTTGATTGGTTAACCAACTTATAAACATCGAGGACCAAACCGTCAACCCATCTCGGTAAACTCTGGGGACAGGTAAACCAGTTCACCGAGCCTTCGAGCGCTTTGCCCGTAAGTGACCGGGTTTTCTGGCTCGGAGGTCCGGTACACCAGTTTACCTGTCCCCAGGGTTTACTCAGAACCGGCTTGGTTCTGTGTGCACGCTGACCAGGACGCCCCGCCGTTCCTGAGTCGGCCAAGCCGCCGGCACATGGTTCGCACTGTGCTGCGGTATGCGAGGGTATCCTTGGATCATGCGTGGGCTCTTCATCGCCGTCTTTTGCCTCGTCGGATGCGGGGACGACTCGATGCCGCTCATCGACGGAGGGAGTTCCGACACGAGTTCGGACGTCTCGTTGGACACCGGCTCGGATGCGAGCGCCCCAGACGCAGCAACTCCGGACGCAAACACACCGGACGCAGTCACCGACGACGCGAGTGCGGACACAAGCGTTCCCGATACGAGCGTGCCCGACGCAGGACCGCCCGCGCTTGTTGAGTTCGATGGCTGCTTCACGGTCGAAGCTCCAGACGACACGATGCGCTTCAACTTTGGTGAGGTCGGCACCGAGTACCCGATGATCGTCATCGAACTCGAAGCTGTGCACGGCGGATACCGCGAAGAGCTCTACGACCGCGACATCCTCAACCACAACCTCTTCGGACTGTCGCGCGTCGCACCGACGAGTGTGGGGCGTTACATCCTCGGTCTCGGCGCGCAGATTCGCGCAAGCTCACCTGGCTTGCGACGACGCGCGATTTTCTATGGTCGCGTGGATCTCGAGATGCGCCCGATGGGCATGGGGTTTATGGGCTATACGTCGTTCCGCGACGACGTGCCGTGGACGATCGGTGCGCGCTACCAAGTTCGCGTAGAACTCGATGCGGCCGCACAAGAACAACGGCTTGAAGTTCGGGAGGAGGGCGAGCCCTTCACCACAATCGTCGGCGCCATCGACTACTACGACGCATCGTTGAGCACGAGCGGTTGGGTGCTTGAACTGGGCTCACCCGAAAGTGAACACCGCGATGTCAGCCCCGTCGGCTGGCAGCTGTGCAACGTGCGTGTGTACGAACCCTAGGGGTGACCGGGCGGCATCTGTTGCGGTCGCTCGGGCTGAGGTTGCTGCGCCGCCGGCTGCGCTTCGCGATTCATCTTCCGAATGTGTGCCGTCAACGCTGTGATGCCTTGCGGCGCGATCTGTTCAAAGGGCGGCATCATTCCGCGCCCTTCCATGATCACGCGTGCAATCTCTTCGTCGCTCGTCTCGGCTTGCCACGCCGGATCCGTGAAGTCAGCAAGTTCACCTGGCGCTTGCGGGCCATCGCCCTGGCCGGTCCGTCCGTGACACGCCGCACATGACACGTTCCAAAGTGCCGCCGCGGCGCGAGCAATTGGGTCCTCGCTGGATTCCTCGCGCACCTGGACCTGGCGTGGAACACGCCGTGGATCCCGTTGCTGGCTCGGAGGCTGCGTATGGTCTGCTGGGGACCACTCTTGGGTAGGAACAGGGCCCTCACCACAGGCGGCAAACGCGAAGACACCGAGAATTGCCCATTGGATCCGCACCGAAACAGGGGTCTACCAGGGCCGTGCGCGTGGGGGAAGCGGGAAGGTATCCTCGACGCTGGTCGTTCGATACCAAGGACGCCCCTCCTTTTGTGGGAGTGATGGGAGGTTTCACAAAACCTCTCGGATAAACAGGGGTCCATAGAGACGTGGAGAAGCTGTCAGGGTTGATGCGAGGGGTCCGACGGGCCCTTCTTCTGCGCACCATCGTGGGGGCGACGCTTAGTGCGGCGCTCGTTCTCGGCGCGTTGGGTCTGGTGGTTGCACTGGTGTTTCCGACGCTGCCGCGCTGGCCCTTCCTCGCGGCTCTCGGTCTCGCGCCGATCCTCGGTGCGCTGATCGCGCTGCGTCGCATGCCCTCGGAAGCGGACTTGGTCACCTACGTCGATCTCCAACTCGATGCCGACCAAGCGATCGTCACGGCATGGCATGCGGCACGTGACGCAGACAGCGACGACTTCGATGCTCTGACCCGTTCGCGTGCAGAGACGGTGCTGCGAGCGGCGCAACGTTCACGCGTCCGGCCCCGATTTAAGTGGAACCAACTTTGGGGGGCGCCTCTCGCGGCATCGACGTTTGCGGCCGCGTGGTTCGTTCCCGTCCCGCTGGTCGCTGTGGTTCCCGGAACGGACGTGGTCCAGATTGAAACCAACGCACTCGAGCGCGTGGAGCACCTGCAGGAACTCGCTCGCAACGAGGAAGAAGAAGAGCGCATGCGCGAGCTGGCGCGCGAAGCCGAAGAGCTTCGTCACCAACTGGCGGAGGGCGTCGAGCGACGTGAAGCACTCGATTCGATCGAAAGCATGCGCGAGCAGCTCGAAGAGGCGCGTCGTCGGGCTCCAACTCCGGAGGAACAGCGAGCGCGTGACGCTGCGGTCGAAGAGCTCTCCGAAGAACAAGAGATGGCGCGCGCGGTGGCGGAGCGGGATCTTGAATCGCTCGATCGCGCCGTGGAACGCGCTGCTGGACGTCGCGAGGAAGCCGATCGTGAGCGCGCACGGCAGGCGTTGAGGCGCGCGGCGGATGCTGCTCGACGCGAAGGCGACGAGGGCATGGCAGAGTCGTTGCTGCGACGCGAACGGCTGCTTCAGCGTCGATCGGAACAAGCGGACCTCGCGCGCGAGTTGGCCGAAGGCATGCCCGAATTGCAGAGCGAGGGGCTTCGACGCGAACTCGAGCGATTGGAACGTGATGGTGACGGAAGCCAACTCACTCGTGAGATGGTCGATGCGATGCGCGAAGCATGGTCGCGGTTGAGCCAAGAGGAGCGCGAACAACTCGCCGAAGCACTTCGACGTGCGCAGGCCGCCGAGAACGATCACGCGCGTGAAACGCAGGAAGCAGAACAAGGTCAGACGCCGATCAGCGCCGACGAGTACGAACGCATGCTGCGTGAAGCGCTCGAGAACCTGGACGACCTGCAAGTGCAGGTCGGCGGAGGCCAAGGCGGCGGAATGCCGATGCCGGGCCAAGGTGGTGGTCAGGGACAGGGCCAGGGTCAGGGCCAGGGTCAGGGTCAAGGCGGCAACGGCAATGGCAATGGCAACGGAAACGGAAACGGCAACGGCAACGGCAACGGCAGCGGAAACGGCCAAGGCCAAGGCGGCGGAGCGGGTGCTGGCGGAGTCGGACAAGGTGGTGGTGCCGGCGATCGCGGCGGCCAAACGCCCGAACTCAACGGCGGAGACGAAGGCCCGCTTGCTCGAGTTCGTCCAACCCTTGGTGAAGGCATGCCCAGTCGAAGCTGGACGGAGTGGGTGGATCCCAACGGGATGCCGATTCCGGAGCGAGGATCAGATGTGGGGGGAGCGACAGGCTCCGCCGTGGGTGGTGAAGCCGGAGGAATCGAGCGAGCGCCGATTCCCGAGGACTATCGCGACCACGTTCGAACATTTTTTGGCGAGGGACGATGAACGAAGCGGAAGCGCGAATCGGTGAGTTCCAAAAGACAGTCGACGACCTACGTGGTGCGGTGGCGAAGGTCGTCGTCGGTCAAGAAACGGTCGTCGACGAAGTTCTGATCTGTCTGTTCGCAGGCGGTCACGCGTTGTTGGAGGGCGCCCCCGGGTTGGGAAAGACCCTCTTGGTGCGCACGCTCGCACGTGCGATGAGCCTCGACTTCTCACGCATTCAGTTCACGCCCGATTTGATGCCTACGGACATCACGGGCACGAACATGATCGTCGAAGAGGACGGCAAGAAACGCTTCGAGCTGCAGAAGGGACCCATCTTCGGCCAGCTCGTACTCGCAGACGAGATCAACCGCGCGACGCCCAAGACGCAAAGTGCTCTGCTCGAGGCGATGGCCGAAGGCAGCGTGACGATTGCAGGCGAGCGTCACATCTTGCCCCAGCCTTTTGTGGTCCTCGCAACCGAGAACCCGATCGAGATGGAAGGCACGTACCCGCTTCCCGAAGCGCAGCTCGATCGCTTTCTCTTCAAGATCTTCATTCACTCTCCCGACGAAGACACGCTGGTTGGGATTCTCGACCGCACCACGGGAACCGCAGTTGCCGATGTGCCTCGCGTGATCGATGGTCCGCGCATCATGGAAATGCGTCAGCTCGTACGCGAGGTTCGATGTGCGGAGCCGCTGACTCGGTACGCGGCACGTTTCGTTCGTGCATCCGACGTCACCACCAGTGGTGCGGCCGCATCCGCGCAACAGCTTCTCCGGTACGGTGCGGGTGTTCGCGGTGCGCAGTCGCTTCTGCTTGCCGCGAAAGTCAACGCGCTGATGAATGGTCGTTCGCATGTCTCGTTCATGGACTTGCGGCGTGTGGCGCTTCCTGCGTTGCGGCACCGACTCATTCCGAACTTCGAAGCAGAAGCCGATGGAATCTCGACCGATGTGATTCTGGAACGACTGCTCGAAGAAGTGCCTGAGGTCTCCTCCTCCGTCGCGGCGATCCAAGGATGAAGCAAACACATCTCGCTTTGATCGGCGTGCTCCTCGCAGCGTCGGTTGTTTCCGCACAACAGCGACCGCGCGTGGACATCCAGGTGCAGGGGTTGTTTGGCGACGACCTCGTGGGTCCGACGCAACACGCGTCGATTCTGGTCACACTCTCCAATCGAACGCGCACCGACTTTCAGGGTGAGCTCGAAGTCGCGGTCACCGATTGGCGAAATAGTCCCGAGAAACACATCATCCCGGTGGACCTTCCGGCACAGGCGACGCGTCGTGCCCAGCTGGTGGTGTACGTACGCGATTCTGGTGCCCAAGTACGAGCCAAGTACTCCGACGGAACCGAGCTCGGCTCAGGGTCGATGGGCGTGGGCTACAACGCAGCCGCGGAAGGAATTGTCGTGCTCTCGGATCCACCGCGTCTGCGAAGCGCGTTGCTGGATATCGAAACCGAGCAAGCGGATCAGTACGGCAGCAACCGAGTGGTGAACCTTCCGGTGGGAACGATCTCATTGGATCCCGATACCGGCGATCCGATCGCACCGCTGAGTCCCGCAGGGTGGGGCGGCATTACGCTGGTTGCGGCGGCGGCGCCGATGTTGGAGCGTCTCAACGCGCGGCAGCAACAGGCCCTCAACGATTGGCTTCGTACGGGTGGCGAGATGGTTATCTTTCCGCGCACGCCCGAAGACGTCCGCGGCCCGTACGTGCGCAACTTGGTTGGACCGGTTGAATGGGTGGAGGAGTACGCCGCGACCGGTCACGACTCGACGGTTCCACCGCAGCATCGTGGACGCGGTTTTTCGTTTCCACCTGGAGCGCGCGCTCGACCCGAGGCATTCGGGATGTCGGTGTCGGTTGGTTTTGGGCGGGTCTTTCTCGCCACCTACGACGGAACGAGCCCGCCACATGTGGATGCGCGCGAAACTCACACGCTGATCGACTCCTTGGTTCAACGCTATCGAACTCCAGGCATCGAGCGACCGCTCTTCCCCTTTGGGGGTCGCGATATGTCCGCGGAAGAAGTCGGCGGCTGGGAGTTTCGCAGTCTTCGTACGGTGCTCGATCCCAACGAGTCGTTCCGACCGGCACTGGGTTTGGTCGCGGTTGTGTTGCTGCTCTATGTGTTCGTGGTCGGACCGATCAACTTCTCGTGGGTAGGTAAACGCAACAAACCCACCTTGGCGTTGGTCACAACACCGATCGCTGCCGCGGGCTGCTTGCTCATCCTTCTCACGGTCGGGTACGTGGGCAAAGGAACCACGATGCGGTTCAGATCCGTGTCACTACTCGAACTCCAAGACGGTGATCCCGAAGGTCCGCAGCGGCGCTACATGGGTCTCTTTCTGACGCGGCCGGCAAGCTTCGACATGCCCAGTGCTCAACGCGGCGTGACGCGCTTGATGTTTGAGGGTGGTGTTCGACGTCCCACGCATGCGCATGAAGGTGGCGATGTCATGCTCGAAGGCTTGCAGGGCGGTTTGTGGGAGACGCTCTTTGTCCGCGAAGAGTCGATCGTGAACATGGGTGCCGGCGGCATCGTCCTCGAGAGCCAAGACAACTACATCACGTCGGTGCACAACCGTTCTGAAACCGGTTTGCGCGGCGCGTTCATTCTGGACGCGAGCGGCGGTGTTTACCCGATCGGAGACATTCCGCCGGGCGCGCGTGCGCAGGTCGCTGGTGCTGCAACCTTGAACATCGGCGTCGAGAACCCCGCGTTCTGGGGCGAAAGCGATCCGGAGATTCGCTCGTTGGGGAGCACGCTCGGGCTTGACCGCGAAGATTCGAAGGCCATCTACGGACTGAGCCAAACCCTTGGCGGAACCTTGGTCAACGGCATGCCCACGCTTTGGGCGTTGGTCGACGACGAACCCAACATCGAAGCCGAACTCTTCGTGGAAGAGATGGACATTCGCTTCGTGCGTGTCGTCGCGTCAGGCGGAGCCACTCCGGTTCCTATTCGCTACACGCGTCAGGAAGAGCAGCAGGTCCCGAACCAGTTTGACGACGTGAACCTCGAAGACATGCTTGGTGGCGCCGAGGAACTCCAGGAAGCGTTGCAACAAGCAGGCACAGGAGTCGGCCAATGATCAGCGTCGAAGGTGTCTCGCATCACTTCGGTTCACTTAAGGTGCTGCACGACGTGTGGTTTCGAGTGCCCGAAGGTGAAGTGTTCGGATTCATCGGACCCAACGGCGCGGGCAAGACCACGACCTTGCGCATGATGGCCACCTTGCTCGAACCCGCAGAAGGTCGAGTGCTGGTCGACGGGCTCGATGTTGTGGAGCGACCGGTCGACGTCCGAAGAGTTCTCGGGTTTATGCCCGATGGTTTCGGGGTCTACGAACGCGTGACCGTCCTGGAGTACCTGGAATTTTTCGCCTCGGCGTACGGCATCGAACTGAGTGCGCGAAAGCGAACCGTGGATGCGGTGATGGAGTTGACCGATTTAGGTCCGCTTCAAGATCGGCTTGTGCAGGCCATGTCCAAAGGCATGAAGCAGCGTCTGGCGATTGCGCGCACGCTCTTGCACGACCCCAAAGTGCTCATCTTGGATGAGCCAGCCAACGGTCTGGATCCGCGCGCACGGATCGAGATGCGCGACTTGATCGAACAGCTGCAGCAGCTGGGCAAAACCGTCGTTCTCTCCAGTCACATTCTGACCGAGCTAAGCGACATGGTGAGTTCGGTGGCGATTCTGGAGAAGGGACGCGTTCTCGCTGCAGGTCCGGTGGATCGCATCGGCCAACAGCTTCGACCCGAACGCGCGGTTCGGTTGCGTCTTCTGGAGTACCCGGATGGATGCCACCTGCCCTTCCGGGAGATTCCAGATGTTACGCACGTTGAACGCGGACCGGATGGCGATCTTCGCGTGACCTATCACGGTGGCGACGAATGTGTGGCCGCCATTGTGGGTGCTGCGGTGGGCGCCGGACTCAAGGTTGTTCGAGTCGAACCCGAACGTGACGACCTCGAACACATCTTTCTAGAAGTCACTCGTGGAGAGCTGCAATGACCGCTGCAGCCGAAACACAACCGCAGCCGCAGAAGCGAAAGTTCCCGCTGCCTGCTCGGGTGCGTCGTTGGATCGACGACCCGAACCCGATTCTGGTCAAAGAGCTCCGGAGCATTCTGCGCACCACGCTCTTCATCCGGTTCCTCTACCTCAGCACCGGTCTCGTCGGTCTGATCGTCATCGCGTTCGGCGGAGGTATGGCCGCCGGTGCGTACACCCCTGCACAAGCGGGGCAGATCGTCTTTCAGACGTTCTTTACGACAGCGTTGATGATCATCTGTTTGGTCGCACCGGCATACGCGGCGACCAGCCTCACGGGTGAACGCGAAACCGGTACGTATGAGTCGCTGATCTTGACCGGGATGGACCCTGCGCGGGTCGTGATCGGTAAGTTCCTCGCGTCGTACAGCGTGTTCACGCTCGTGATCGTGTCGTTCTCACCGATCGTCGGTATCGCGTTTCTGTTCGGTGGAATCAGTCCCTGGCACGTCGTGCTCGGTTTCTACGGCCTGCTCATGGTGCTCGGACCGGCAGTGGCTTTGGGCGTGTCGGTGTCAGCGCGTCTGCGTTCGACCCGCGTTTCCATCTTGCTGGCGTTGATCATCTTTGCGCCCACTTCACTCTTCGCGACGATCTTTCTCGCGGTGTTGGGTGAACCCGCGAAGCAAGAGTGGAGCCTCACGATGGAAGGCCCGTTCTGGTTCACGGAGGCGCTTTCCATGCGCTTCTTCGAACTGGATACGTTCCTCCTGCTGGGTGTGCTGCCGCTCTATCTCTTTGGGATGATTGTCTGGTTCCTTCTGGCTTCGGCGATCGCGGGTGTCCGACCTGCTGCAGAAGACCGGTCGACGCCCTTCAAATGGTGGGGCATGGCCGCAGTGACGGGGCTTGTTGTGATCGTGTTTGGCGTGTGCACGCTCTTCGATCACCACGACATTGGCGAGGTCGGCGTGGCGTTCAACATCGCTGCGTCGTTCAACGTGCTCTTCGTCGCGTTGCTATTCATGAACGAACCGCCGTTGCCACCGCGCTTGGTCGAGGTGCGACGACAGCAACAAGGCTCCTTGCGGCGCGCGATGGGCATGTTTGGTCCGGGTGCAGCGCCCACAACGCGCTTTGCGATGATCTTGGTTGCGGCTGCGTCGATTGGGTGTGCCTTTGCGGCGGCAATTGCACGTTACCTGATGTTCCCCAGTCATAACGAGCATGCGCAGTTTGATGCAGGGCTGGTGTGTGTCGGTGTGGGGACCGCGGCCGTCTGCTTGTTCGCGCTCAACTTTGGGGCGTACCTGCGAGTCGTGTTGCGCAGCGGAGTCGCGTCACGTGTGTTGACCTTGGCCGTGCTCTTGGCGCTTGTCGTGATTCCGCTCTTGGGCTCGGTCATCATCGATCCGGATTCGCTGGATAACCTCGACGACGACCCGCCGTTTCTGGTTCGGCTTTCTCCGATCATGCATTTCATCTTAGGTGTGGATATCGCCAGTGACGGCGGTGCGCATCGGATGTTGGAGATGGCGATCCCCGTCGTTGTGTATGGCGGGCTGGCGTTCTTCTTTTGGGTGTTGCTCGAGGCACGAGTGCGGAACGTGCGGAAGCTTGTCGATGCGCAGCGAGCCGATCGGGAGGCCAAGGCGGAAGCGGCGGCGCAGTCGAGACCGAGTTTTGTCCCACCGTCGGCGACTGGCTTTGCGGGTAAGGCGGTTCCAGAAGACTCGGATTCGGAAACGGCGTCGACCTCGGATGCGGATTCGGAAACGGAAACGGAATCGGCTTCGGACTCGGCTTCGGCTTCGGCTTCGGCTTCGGCTTCGGGATCGGCTTCGGCTTCGGGATCGGGATCGGCTTCGGCTTCGGCCACGGAAGCGGAAGCGGATGCGGATGCCGCGGCGGGCACGTCCCCGTTGGACTCCGTCCTCGACTCCGTCATGACCAAGGCTGAGGACGCTGACTCGGACAAGCCCAAATCCGACGACGAGGTCTAGTTGAGCAGCCTTCTCGACCCCGACTTTCTCAGTCGCCTTGCACGACTGCGTCTACTGGTCCGTCGTCGCTTCGCTGGAACTGCAGCAGGCGCGCGACGGTCCACGCGCCGTGGTGCGTCGGTCGAGTTCGCCGATCATCGTCCGTACTCGCTCGGCGATGACGTTCGACGCATCGACTGGAACGCCTACGCACGCCTCGAGGAGTTGGTGCTTCGCCTATACGTCGCGGAGGAGGACCTAAGCGTCTATCTCTTGCTCGACGTCAGCGAGTCGATGGCGTTCGGCGACAAGCTCGAAACCGCCAAGCGACTTGCTGCAGCGCTCGCCTACGTCGGTCTTTCGGGAAGCGAGCGCGTTGGCGTCGTGCCGTTTGCAAGCGAACTGCAAAAACCCATGCCTCCCACGCGTGGCCAAGGTCGGATCGGCACCGTGTTGCGCTTTCTCGATGAACTTCAGCCATCGGGAGAGACCAACCTTGAGCGGACGGTCGAAGCGTTTCTTGCCCGACGCCCGCGTCCGGGTCTGTGTGTCGTGCTGAGCGACTTGATGTCACCAAGCGGATGGAAGCGACCACTGGATCGCTTGGTCGGTGAAAAGCACGAGCCGGTGATTTTTCAAGTACTCGCAGACGAAGAACTCCATCCCGAACCCGGTGGAGACTTTGCGTTCGTGGATTCCGAACGAGGGACCCGGGTCGAAGTGAGCTTGGATGCACGTGCGATCGCGGCGTACCAAGCTCGCCTCGAAGCGTTCTTCCAATCCATTCATGAGTACTGCCGCAAACGAGGGCTGACCTACACGCGCGTCGGAGGCTCGGTGTCGTTCGAAGACGCGTTGATGGCCTACCTGAGGGCTGCCGCGTGACCTTCTTGTCGCCGTGGATGTTGGCGTGGCTGGGGCTGTTGGCTCCGCTCGTGTTGCTCTACATCCTCAAGCGGCGACGTGAGACACGCGTGATCGGTTCGACCATGCTGTGGGAGCAAGCGCTGCGCGACATGCGTGCAGAGCGCCCGTGGAAGAAACTGATTCCGCAGGTCGCGCTGATTCTTCAGCTGCTCGCGATCATCGCAGGAGCGATCGCACTCGCACGGCCCGCTGGAGCAGGGGGTGTTCCTAGTGGAGCGTTCGTCGCGGTCATCGTCGATACGTCAGCATCGATGGCTGCGATGCACGAAGGCGAAGCTCGTGTCGATCGAGCCCGGGATGTGGTGCTGGAGCTCGCTCGCAGCTTGCCGCCCGGTGGACGCATGATGTTGCTGGAAGCCGGTCGCGAGCCGTCGGTATTGGCACCGCTCACGAGCGACGGCCCGACGTTGGAACTCGCTGCGCGTCAGATTCAAGTGCGTGGCGGCTCGGCCGACCTTGAAGCCGCGGTGGCTATTGCCTCGGAGCGTTTGAGCGAGGCTCCCGCGGGCAGTCGGATCGTGCTGCTTACGGATGCTGCGGAAGACGGGGAGATCGCGTTGGACGCGCGCGTCGAGGTGGAAGTGCAGCGCGTGGGACCCGAACCCGAAGTCGCGGTCGACAACACCGGAATCGTCGACGCCGATGTTCGCAGTCGAGTCGGCGAGGGGCCCGATCGCGCCGACATCTTCGCGCGGATTCGCCATTTTGGATCGGAGTCGGTTGAGGTCTTCGTCAGTGCATCGATCGATGGTCGGGACGGATTGCTCGCGTCGCGACGCATCACGCTTGAGGCGGATTCCGAACAGAGCGTCGTGATGAACGCGGACCTTCCGCCCGACAGCAGTGGACGAGCCGCCGTGGTGCGCATTGCGATGCACCGAACCGACAATACCGACGATGCGTTGACTCTCGACGACGTGGTCGTCATTCCGAGTCCGGGCGGACGTCGCCTCCCGGTATTCATGGTCGGTACTCCTCCGGCACCAGTGGAGCGGGTCCTTCGTGCGGACGAGAACGTCGAGCTGTATCGAACCTCGATCCAACAGCTTGCTGAACGCGACGACGACGAGCCCACGCTCTCCGGGTTGTTCATCTACACCGGCGAGCTTCCACCGTCTCCGCCGCCTGGCGACTCGGTTGTGCTCGCGCCCACGGGCGACACGGTCTTTGAACTTGGTGTTGCAGACGCGGTTGAGAATCCGCGCGTCGTGACCTGGGATGAGGGCGACCCGCGACTCCGATTCGTGGCTTTGAGCGAGTTGCATCTCGCGCGCTTGCGACCGCTTCAGGGGGGCGCTGGGCGGACGCTCGTCGACACCGATGGCGGTGCTGCGATCGCGAGCATCTCCAGGCCGAACGGCGAAACGACTGTGTTGGGTTTCGACCCCGCACAAAGCGATTGGCCACGCCAAGCCTCGTTCGTCGTGTTCTTCCGCAACCTTCTGGAGCGTGCTCGAGATCGACGATCGGCCGGCGGCGTCGCTCCTGGTTCCTTGGGTGAACCCTTACGCGTTCCCGCTGCGGATGGCGTGGATGTTTCGGTCCAGACACCGAGCGGACGCACGCTCACCGCAGAGTCACGCGGTGGTGTGGCAATCGTCCCGGTGCGGGCGGAACCCGGCGTGTACCGAGTGAGCACCGGCGACCGCGAACTGCACGCGTTGCGCAGCTTGTTGGATGCATCGGAAAGTGATGTCCGCGCGCGCGCAACGTTTACCGAATCGGGAGGCGAAGCGACGGCTGAGATCGCGGCGCCAGAAGAACACGCCGAGGCGTGGCCATGGTTGGCCGCGTTGCTCTTGCTCCTGCTCGCCGCTGAAATCGGTTGGGCGACGCGTCGAAAACGGAGCGCTGCGTGATCCGTTTTTCGACGCCTTGGCTGCTCGCACTCGCCATTCCCGTGCTTTTGTTCGCGTGGTGGCGACTCCGCCGGTTGCCCAACTCGTTTGGCGGACGACGACGCTGGATCCAACTCGCGATGGGCTTGTCCGTGCTTTGTGCCGCCGCAGCGCTCGCAGGCCTGGAGTGGGGTCGGCGCGTCGATCGCCTCGCCGTCGTGTTTGCCGTCGATCGAAGTCGAAGTATCGACCACGCCAGCGGTGGTGCGGAGCTCGCACAGCGCGAGATGGAGCGTGCCATCGAAGAGATGGAGGCGGGCGACAAAGCAGGGGTGGTGGTGTTTGCCGCAGGTTCGACCACAGAGGTCTTGCCTTCGCCCCAACCACCGATCGGTTCGGACACGGCGCGCGTGCCACGAGACGCAACCGACCTTGGAACCGGTATTCGTCGAGCGCTCGCGGATCTACCCGCGGAGCACACTGGACGCGTCGTCGTGATCAGTGACGGAGTGGAGACGCGCGGTGACGCCCTCGCGGCAGCGTCCTTGGCCGCAGGTCGGGGTGTCGTGGTTGACGTGTTGGCCATCGAACGGGAGCCGGAACCCGAGGTGGCTGTGGAACGCGTCCGTGTTCCGGCCACAGCACGTCCGGGTGAACCGGTCGAGATTCGGGTTGTCACGCGAGCAACACGCGCGACCCGAGCCCGCGTTCGCGTGATGCGAGGTGGTGCGACGCTTGCCGAGACCGAGACCGAGCTGCGCGAAGGCAGTGATGTCTTGGTCATGCGCGACGAGGCACCGGACGCGGGTGTGCATCGCTACGACGTCTTGGTCGAGCCGCTCGACGAGGGATACGACGTTGGGCGCGACAACAACGAGGGTGGCGCGTTCATGCGCGTTCTCGGCGAAAGCAAAGTACTGGTTCTCGCTGGCGTTCCGGCCGAAGCACAGGCGCTCGCAGCGGCAATTCGTTCGGATGGGCTCGCGGTGGATCTTGCCGGCCCACGGGGTGCACCGATCAACTTGGGGGAGCTGGCTGGGTACGACTTGATCGTTCTCAGTGACGTCAACAGTCAGACGTTCACCGAAGACCAGATGGCTGCGTTGCGCAGTTACGTCCGTGATCTTGGTGGTGGGTTGCTGATGACTGGCGTTCGTGAGTCGTTCGGCCTTGGTGGATACGCGTACACGCCCGTGGAAGAGGCGTTGCCCGCCACGTTTGATCTGCGACAGCGACGCGACCGTCTCTCGCTCGCCATGGTGATCGCAATCGACAAGAGCGGTTCGATGATGGCCGAAGCCTCCGCCGGGCGAACCAAGTTGGACCTGGCAAACGAAGCGGCCGCGCGATCGGCAATGCTCTTGTCCCCGTCCGATCGGGTAGGAGTGATGCACGTCGATACGTCCGTCGGATGGACCCAACCGATGGTGTCGGTCGAAGAGCCGGCTGCCATTGCTGCGACTGTGCGACGTGCCCAGCCGGGTGGCGGCGGGATCTTGGTCGATATCACCATGGATGCGTCCTACGACGCTCTGCGTGCCGAGCAGACCCAACTGAAACACTTCTTGTTGTTCAGCGATGGCAACGACTCGGAGCAGATGGCGGGATGTCGGCAGCGGGTGCAGCGTGCCGTGCGTGACCGGATCACCACGTCGATCGTGTCGATGGGAAATGGCCCCGATACGCCCGAGCTCGAGCATCTTTCGCGCATCGGTGGTGGACGCTTCTACATCGTCGAGGACCTGACTCAGCTGCCGCGCATCTTCACCCAGGAAACCATCGAAGCGAGTCGCGCAGCCTTGATGGAGGAGCCTTTTCGCGCCTCCGTCGTCATGGATGGTGCTCCCATTCGCGGAATCAACTTTGCGAACAGTCCGATTCTTGGTGGCTATGCCGTGGTCAACGCACGTTCGCGCGCGACGGTGTTGCTCAACGCGAAAGATGAAGAGGACGCGTTGCTCGCGACGTGGCAACACGGGGTTGGTCGTAGCGCGGTCTTTGCCACCGATGTTGGTGCCGAGTTCGGTCGCGCCTGGCTCGACTGGCCGGGCTACGCGATGCTTTTCTCTCAGCTCTCACGCGACCTTGCGCGGGCGCCCGAACGCCGTGATGCGCAGGTGAGCTTGACGATCGAGAACGGTGTCGGCCGCGTACGAGTCGAAGCGATCAGCGAAGGGGGTCGGTACCGTAACTATCTCGACTTGAGCGGAACGGTGGCTGGACCGGGCGGACGTCGAATCGATGTCGACTTGCAGCAAACCGGTGCAGGCCGCTACGAGGGGACGTTCGATGCCAACGCGCCTGGCCCGTACCTGGTGACGGTTCGTGAAGGGGAAGAGGGGATGGTTGGAAGCGCGGGCATGGTGCGCCCATCGGGCGACGAACTGCGCGGCGATGGAACGAACCACGCGTTGCTGGGACAGATCGCTGCGCTCACCGGAGGTGAAGTTCGAACCGACCTCTCCCGGGTGTTCGTCGATCGTCCGCCTCCGACTCGCGCGTTCGATCCGCTCTGGCCGTTTTTGTTGGCCGCGTCGTTGGTGTTGCTCTTGATCGGTGTCGCGTTGCGACGTCTCGTGATTCCGACCGAGTGGTTGCGACGCTTGGTGCCCAGTGGGCGGCGAGCCGCCGCACAACCGACGGGTCGAGATCCTGGTGCCACGCTGGACGCGCTCAAAGCACGGCGTGCGGTGTCGTCGGAGTCTTCGAATGTGGCTCCCGAAGTCGCAGCGGCGCTTGAGTCTGCGGCGAAGACGGAGTCGAAGCGAAGGACGGCGAAAGCTAGCGGATCGCGTCCGAAAGCCGACGAGCCACCACAGTCGGAGCCGGCTCCCGCGGAACCAGGCTCGCTGGCCGAGCAGTTGCTCGCGAAGAAGAAGAAGAAGCGCTAACCGCCTCATGCGTCCCGCGGGAATGCTCGGGTGTGCCCGCGCGTCTTTCCCTCGTGGAGACTCCTTTCGACCAGGTCGGTCGATGGCGCCGACCCTTCGTGGACACGCTCATCGTCACTGCGGCGGCATTGTGCTCGGCACCGGCGGTGTATGTGATGTTGTCGCGACCCCATATTGGCGGCAGGTTTCCCGTTTGGTCTCCCGTTGCGATCGCGAGTGCGACAGGGTTCTTCGCGTGGCTGCTCGTGCGCGTGGTTCGACGTTGGGGAGTGGGCAATGCGTTTTGGGTCGCACCGCTGTTTGGTGTGCTCAACTCTGGAGTGTGTTGCTTTTTGGTTCTCGGTAGCGGCGCGAGCACCTTCGACGACGCACTTGGTCTCTTTGCTGCGGGACTGGTTTTCGGTTCCGTTGTTGGGTCTGTGCTCGGGCTGGCATTTGGAACCGTCATCGCGCTGGTGTTCGTGCGCCTACGACGCTGGGAAAAGTCTGGGGAACTCGATGCGTCTTTGGGTCTCTTCGGATCGGCGAGTGTGGCGTTTGCTGGTATCGCGGTTCTGCACCGAGGACTGCACAGCATGGTCGACGCCAACTGGCAGCGAATCTGGAGCATCCCGCCTGAGCTCAGCGTGCTTCTCGCCAACGTGTTGGCGCTGGTTGCGATCGTTCAACATGCGCGCGTCGCGATTTGGTTGAGCACGGTCCACAGCAGTTTCGCGGTCTCCGACGGTGTGCTTACGTTTCGCAAGCAAGCGGATGGGCCCTTTCGTGGTGGTCAACACACCATTGGTGCTGTGCGCACACCGAACCACTACGCAGTTCGGGCGGGCCTCTTGGCGCTTCTTTTGGGCACGGAGGCCAGCTTGTGGCTGCTCTGATTCGCGAGACCCCCGAGATTCTTTGCGGTACTGAACTCGAGACTCCGACTCTTACGCGTTGGAAGCGGTCGACGGTTTTGCTGTTGGTGTTTGGCGTGGTCGTTCTGGCAGACCCGATTGTGTTTCTGCTCGCATCGGGCGTCTCTTCTGAATACACGCTCGTGCGACGTCCCTCGGTACTCGTCGCGATTCCTGTGCTGACGTCGTTTTGGGCGTGGCTCGTCGTACTCAAAGCACAGCGCAGCACCACGAGCGCACGCATGATCGGGTGGGCGGTGCTTGGCGCTGCGTTGAACGCAGGCTGTATCGCGACGACGTTGGCCATCGCCGAAGACACGACTCCAATGTTCGGCGCATTCATGTTGGGCCTTCTCGCTGTGATGTTAACGTTGCCCGCATCGGTACCCGTTGGGCTCTTCGTAGGCACGCTCTTGTACTGGATGCATCACTGGGAGTGGCAGCTCCGTGAAACCCCGACGCAGGATGCGCGCGTGCGTTGGTTGTCGATGGCTGCGCTTTGGCTCGGTGCGGTGGGTGTGATCGGCGAAGTGATGAACCTTGCGATCGTCGGCTACAGCTGGCGCTCCGATGCGGTCACCGCGTTCGTTTGGGGCCCGCATATGGCGCTCATTGCGTGTGCACTGCTTTCGTGGATTGGTATCTGGCGAACCTATCGACTCGGTCGGTTCTTGCGCGCCGTCGAGTCTGGCAAGGTCCGAGGACTGCGACTACAGGAGCCCGAAGCATCCAACGAGGTGTTCACGTCGGGGACGCCTGATGGAAAGCTTGTCTTGGCCGGGGGCGAGGGCGCGTTTCGGACCGCGAGCTTGGAACTCGGAACGATCTCGCGAGCGGCTGCTCGCGTTCGGCTCAAGCAGCTTTGCCTGTTGAGTTTCGTCGCGTTGTTCGTGGTCGCTTTCATGACGACCTACCCGTTTGATCAAGTGCCTGAGTACCCCTCACGCATCGGACTCTGGTGACACGTTGGCCAGGCGCAACGCCTCCGCTCCCTTCGCGTCCCAATCTGTGTTGCGTTCGATGACGATGCGCTGAGCCTGTGGAGAACCCGCTCCATGCATGCACTCGATGCGTAGGGGTACAGAGCCTGAGCCATAGCTCATGTACTCGACGAGGCGCAGAAGCTTGGCTCGCTTCGTACTGCCAACAACTGTCTTGAGCGCCGGGCCGATGTCGGTGTGATCCAAGTCGGCAATGGACGGCATCGTCGCCATGAGTCCGCCCGCAAGGTCTTCCGCGAGGCGCACGATCTCGTAGGGCATCTGCGTGACGTGGTGTTTGCAGACGTTGGCGAGAATTGGGTCGACCATCCAGACCCCGGACTCGTGCTGTGTGGCTTGAGTGCTTGCTGCCAAACCGAGACCCGCAATGGTCTCAGTGAGGTGCGTCATTTGAACCAGCTTGTCGCGAACGTGGCTGGCTTTCCGGACTCCGTGTTCACGCGTGAGTAGGTCGCTGGCACCGATGAGGACGTCGAGGTTGCCCGGCTTGCAGCCACCGTAGCTTGCCCGGTGGTAACCAGCGAACACTTCCACCAGCGTGGTGCACGCGTCGAGCTCACCGTCGAGAAATACGCGTTCGTGGGGAACGAACACGTCGTCAAAGAGCACCACGCACTCTTGGCCGCCGTACGTAGCATTGCCGGCGTCTGGACCACCCTTACGTTCGTCGCTGGGTTGGCGCCCCAGCACCATCGTGATGCCTTTTTCATCCGCAGGCATCGCGCACGCAACAGCGAACTCTTCTTCGCCTTCGCGAAGACCCTGACCTGGCATCACCAAAATCTGATGTGCGTTCGCAGCACCCGTTTGATGAATCTTCGCGCCGCGAATCACGATTCCGTCGTCGCGACGGTCTACGATGCGAACGTACGCGTCGGGCTGTTGTGGAGGTCGCTTGGATCGATCTCCTTTGGAATCCGTCATCGCGCCACAGAGCATGTCGTCGCGTTGTTGAACTCCGCGCAACCAAGTCTTGAAGCGTTCGTGACCTGGTAGACCCCAGGTAGCGATGTACAAGGCGTTGATCCCGTCCATGCCCACGCAGCGTTGAAAACAAGTTCCAGTGAGTCGTCCAAGAGCGCGCTGGAAACGAAGCTTGGCGACGAGGTCGGATTGTTGGAGGAACAAGTGGGTGAACCGATTGACCTCCGCGTCGATCAACGGGGAGTGCGCCACAGCGAGCGACCGCGTCTCTGGGTCTTCGGCCATTGAGTACGTGGCGGCAACGCTGTTGATCGCAGGACGAACACGAGGGTGATCGACTGGATTGTCGATGCGTTTTCCATCGACGTAGAGAACCAGGTCACGCTGTCGAAGGGAGGAGAGATACTGCTCGCGCGTACGCATGAGACGACCGTAGTTCGCACTACCGGTGCGTGCTAGAGCGGAACCCTTCATGCCTCGCGACCATCACTTTCGCTTCGCCAAAATCCTGATTCCACAAATGGTCTCGTCGAACCCCGATCGGATGTTCGAAGAACTTACCAGTCCGAAACGGGAGGCGTTTCTGATGTTTCTCTGGCAGGAGGCTGGGAAGGAGTCGCGGGACGGGACGTTGCCCCACGTGGACACCGTGCCGTTGGCACCGGGTCAACCCGCGCAGATGACCAAACTCGACTCGTTGGGAAGTTCGAAAGTCGGGGCCTACGAGATTGTGTTCCTGACGATGCCTGCGGCGTTGCAGCCGAACGAAGCGCTCTACATCGCGCTTGTGCGCGAGGGACGAACTCCACGCGTGTTCTTCTGGGAACGGTGTATGGGCAACGCGCCTGGCGAGACGCATCCCAGTGAGTGTGTTTGTTCTGCCGTAGATGGAATGGGTGGTCGTACGAACTATGGGTTTCACGCCGGCTTGGCCGTGGACGACTTTCGGCGGGTGTTGAGTCAGGTGTTGGGTGTCGATGTTCCTGCGCCAGTTGCCGGACCAGGCATGGAAGCGGTCATGGGTGCGTCGGCGAGTGCGTCAAGCGGCTTTGAACGAGCTGGTCACAAGTCGTGGGGAGGCGCGCAAAGCACTCCGCAGCCCACGTCTGGATTTGGTTCGTCGAAGTCCGGTTTCGCTTCGTCGGGTGGTTTTGCCTCGTCGGGACCTCTTGCGTCACCTGTGGCCGGTGCTCCGGGCTCGTACGTTGGCGGTGCTTCGACTCAGCCTGCTGCGGTTGCGAAGGCTCCGCTTGATCGAAAGAAAGCGCTGACGTCTGCATTGGTGTTGTTGGGAGCACTCTTCCTCTATGTGGTGACGAACTTCACCTACATTCCGGTGGTCGGGATTCTCGGCACACTCGGCATGGCCGCTGCTGCAGGCATTCTGTATCGACCCGGTACGACGCTTCCCATTGTGTCCGCATGTTGTTTCGCTGCGGGACTGATGGGCGCGGGCATGCTGCCGATGATTGTCAGCATTCCGGTCGCTGCCGTGGCGTGGGGTACGTTGGCGTGGTCGCTCGGGGACGCGATGCCCAAGCCGCAGCTGGCGAAGTCCATCGGTATTGGTGTTGGGATTCTGACGCTGTTGAACGGGCTTGGGATGTACTTCTTCTATGAGATGCCCGATCTGCCGATGTTGGTGTTTTGGTGTCGGTTGCTGATGATGGGAGCGACTGGCGTGATCGTCGCCGTACACAACAAGTAGAATGTGCCTATGATCTTGCCGTGTCCCGTTTGTGCAGAAGAGATGAGCGCTCGGGAGACGGAGGAGCAGACCATTCGGGGTTGTGGTCGTTGTGGTGGGATCTGGCTGGACATTGCATGCAGTGGTGCGTTGATGGCGGGTGAGCTGCCGCGTTCGGTGCCGCCACTTGCGCTCGCGGTTCATCAGTTTGCGTGGAACATGCAGCAAAAGGCGAGTTCGTATCGTGAGGCGCCGCTACGTGTCCCTGAGGGCCCGCGTCGATGTCCGGAGTGTCGAAGTGAGCTCGTACAAACTCGCGTGTTCCAGACCGAGATTGACGTGGACGTCTGCGGAGAGCACGGGACCTACTTCGATCCTACCGAGCTTGGCATGTTGGATGACCACTTTCGGATCAAGAAGGCGCACGATGAAGCGGCTGCGAAGCGGATGTTGCACGACATGGCTGCAGCCGACTTTGAGGCCGCGAAAGAACGAATGCGGGGTGGTGCGGTTGTGTTTTCGCTCTGGGGAATTCCGATTCTGCGGGCGCGGCGCGGAAGCGCGTGGGATTTGTAACGCAACTCAGGGTGACTTGGGCCGATGACTGGGCGTGTCCAAGGCTCGGATGGTGCTCGAGGGCGTTACCTATTTGCTGACGCGTCGGACGTCACAGCGGTTCTTTCGGTTTCCGCCGTGCGACGATGTGGTGAAGCAGATCTTTCTCTTTGCACTGGCGTATGCCGCGTTTCGGACCGGTGTGCGCGTGCATGGATGGATTTTGATGAGCAACCACTTTCACATCGTGATGACCGATGTGCATGGGAAGGCTCCGCTCTTTCATCAGTACTTGGATCAGACCATTGCGAATCTTCTCAAACGGCACTTTCCAGATATTGACGAAGGCGTGTGGAACAGCTCGCAGATCAGTGCGGTGGACTTGAGCAACGACGTCAAGCCGTGTGACCTGACCGTGATTGAGAAGCTGGTGTACACGATGGGGAACGCGAAGCTCTCTGGCCTGGTCGCGAAGTGGACGCAGTGGGAAGGTTCGATGTCGAAGCCGGAGGACATGGGTCAGAAGGTGATCCATGTGAAGCGTCCGGAGTGTGCTTCGAAGCGAACGAAGTTGCCGGCGCGGATGAAGTTGCGTGTGGAGATGCCGCCGAGTTTGGAGGATTGGGATCGAGAGGAAGTGGTGGCGACGTTGCATCACGAGTTGCGGGCGATCCCGAGGCCAGAGCGTCCGTTGGGGATGAAGCGTATTCGGCAGCAGGGTATTTGGGAGCGACCGGGTACGAAGGCGAAGCGAACGGGGATCAATCCGCGTGTTGCGGGACGTGGTGACCGGCGGAAGACGATGTTGTCGTTGTTGAAGTCGTTTGGAGAGGCGTACGAGAGTGCGCTGGAGAAGTACTGTGCTGGGAAGCCGTGTGTGTTTCCGGAGGGCACGTGGAAGATGCGGGTGTTGTTTGGCGTGAAGGTGGAGGGTCGGGCGGACCCACCTGCCGAGGCCGCGTAGTAGCGGAGGTTCGGAACAACACCAAGCGCGCCCTGCCGAGTGACTCGGGAGGGCGCGTTGTGCTGTGTGCGTCGAGAAAGCGCAGTCGTCGGGCGAGAGTTGCGCCGAGGTCGAGCGCTGAGCGTATTGCCCAACAACAATCCGCCCTCGAACGTCTCACACCACACCACGCGACCCCCGCGAACCAACAAGTGGGTGGGTATTGCGTCAGGTGGGTGGGTTTGGAGGCGGGAGGGCAGGTGGGTGGGTTTGGAGCGGGAGCGGGAGGGCTAGTCGATTGTTGAGCCGGCTTCGCGCATTTCCGCAATCGCTCGTTCTACGTCGCCCGGGTTCATCTCCACTCCCCGACAACCACTCGTCACCAACCTGGTCGCAAACCCCTCACGCAACGCATCCAGCACGGTGAACTTCACACAGTAGTCCGTCGCAACACCCACCACAGTCAGTTCCTTCACGCCCCGCTCCCTCAACCACGCTGCCATCCCCGTATCGTGACGATGCCCGTTGTCGAAGAAGCCACTGTAGCTATCCACGCTCACATCGGTTCCCTTTGGAAACACCTTGGTAATCGCGCCCACATTCAGGCCGCTCACAAACTCCGCTCCGCTTGTGTTCTCCACACAATGATCCGGCCACAACACCTGCTCGAGTCCATGCAAGTCGATCAACTCGCCAGGCGACCTACCTTCGTGCTGCGACGCAAACGATCCATGGTTCGCCGGATGCCAATCCTGCGTTGCCACTACGGTCGTGAACTCGGGAATCAACGCGTTCGCCACCGGAACGACGGCATCCCCGTCCGCCACGGGCAACGCACCGGTCGGCATAAAGTCGTTCTGAATATCCACCAAGATCAGTGCACGGCTCATGGCATCTCCTTTCAAATGGAGAACTCAAATCCACGCTTCTCCAGCGCGCGATACTTGCGTTTGTCGAACCGATACAAACGCGCAGGCCGCCGCGGCACATCTTGCTCGTTCGCTCCGGTGTCGATCAGCAATCCCAAACTCAACACCTTCTTTCGAAAGTTCCGCTTATCAAGATCCGTCTCCAACACGGTCTCGTACAAGTGCTGCAGCTGCGACAACGTGAACCGCCGCGGCAAGAGTTCGAACCCGACAGGTCGATACCGCACCTTCCCCCGCAAGCGCTCCAACGCCACTTCGACAATCCGATCGTGGTCAAACGCCAGCGCAGGCGCGTCATGCAACGAGAACCACCTCGCATCACGCGCATCAGTCGCTGCACGAACGCGATGATCCCGAATGTTCGTCAACGCATACCACGCGACACTCACCACATGCTCACGCGGATCCCGGTCCGGAGTCCCAAACGTATAGAGCTGTTCGAGGTAGACCTCACTCAACCCTGTCTCCTCTTCGAGTTCGCGTTCCGCGGCTCCGTCCAACGACTCACCGACACGCACAAACCCGCCAGGTAACGCCCACTGACCTTCAAACGGCGGAATGTTGCGCTCGACCAGCAGTAGCTGAAGCCCCTCGTCGTCCAACCCGAAAACAACACAGTCGACGGTCAACGCAGGCCGGGGATGACGATATGTAGCCATCAGTCGAGCGGCAGCTTGGACAACGCGTCGAGTTCGAACGCGAATCCACTCGAGAGAATGGGGAAACGACACCACGTCTTCGGATCGAGGTTCTTGTCGTCGACGTGAAAACTCGGCGCATAGCGCTCCCGCTTCCACTGATTACGACACCACAGCTTGTAGAACTTCACGATGTACGCACGCATCGTCTCGGCCGGAACGCTCGGCCACTCCACACGCATCATCTGAAACGCTTCGACGGGCATCTTCTTGTCGCGAATCGCTGCACGTTCGATGGCATCCAGAATCGGATACGGCATCAAATCGCCTTCATCGGTCTGCGACTCCTCCTGCGGACGAAGCTCCGCTGTCGGCTGCTGCGCGTTGACGGCTTTCAACGCAGGCATGGCGCCAATCCCCGGCATGCCTTCGGTTTCCATCCAACGCAGCCAGCGCCGAAGAAACGCTTTATCGATTCCCGCAATCGGCGAAATCCCGCCACACGTATCGCCATCCATCGTGGCGTAACCGACTGCAGCCTCGGACCGATTCGAGGTCGCCATCAAGATCTGTCGACGCACGTTCGCGAGCATCCACACGGAAGGCCCCCGCACACGCGCCTGAATGTTCTGTAGCGTCAGGTCATCCTGCTCCCAGGTCAGCTCACGACCCAACGCTTTCTCGACCATCGCTGTGTAACCTTCGACGAGCGTGTCGACGTCCAGTTCGAAATGATCGGAACCGGCAGCTTCGGCAACAGCACGAGCAGCATTGCGAGTGACATCGCCGCTGTTGCGCGTGGCCTGGTAGGCGGTGGTCAGCAGCACCTTCGTCATCGCAGCGTTGTCCGAGAGCCCTGCAATTGCACTCACGTGACCCAGTCGCTTCAGCGCACCCTCGAGACCGAGTTCATGGACAGCAAGGTCGACCATCAGTCGGACCAGCGCGACACATGCCGCTGAGTCTGCACCACCCGAGAGCGACACCACGTACCCCTGCGCACGACTTCGCCGCAGGTAATCAAAGAGTGCGAGTGCGATCACGCGTCCGAAGGCTTCTTCCTTCGAGTAGTCGCTCAGGGTCTTGGGCTCCCACTTCTGTGGGGCCACTTCGGGGTAATCGAACGGGACGACGACAATGTCATCGCCTGCGACATCGGGCCGAAAGCTATGCGAACGAGCGCGCTGAAGTCGCGTGTAGTCAATGTCCGCAATCGCGTCGACCACCTGCACTGGAGCAAACGAGAAACGCGTGGTCTCCGCAATCGGTGTCCCCGCGGAGGCAATGATTCCGCCGCCGTCGTAGATCGCGCGCCCAGACTCGTTGCCCAGGAGGTTGGCGTAGAGGTAGGTGACGCCAAACGCGCGCGACCCCTCGACGACAATCCCACGACGCACATCTTGCTTTCCAAATGCGAAGTGGCTGGCCGACGGGTTGAGAATCACATCGATGCCCTGCTGCGACATGTGCGCACCAGGTCGAGCTGCGACCCACGCGTCTTCGCAAATCTCAAAGCCGATCAACAAGTCGCCCACGTCGAAACTAACGTCTCCGATCGGATACGTCTTTCCGCGCCGCTCGAGTCGACTCACGACGCCTTCAGGCCACGGCTTGAACCAACGCGGTTCGTAGTGAATCCCATCGCCCGCCAGGTAGCGCTTCGCGACCAGTCCGACGATGTGTCCATCCACGCATAACGCGGCACAGTTGTAGACGGCACCGCGTAGTTCCACCGGCAATCCGACGCTGACGATCATGCCCTGCGTGAGCGTGGCGATCCGCTCGAGCAGGTCCCACGCGGTTTCCTGTAGCGTGGCGCTCTGGAACATGTCCTCGCACCCGTAGCCGGTGATGCAGAGCTCAGGCAGACATAACAAGGTCACGCCTCGTGCTCGCGCGTCGGAGATTGCGGCGCGAATGTTCGCTTCGTTCTCCTCCCAGGCAAAAGGCGTCTGGTTCAAAATGCCAACGGCGACGTGCAAGCGATGCATGGTTGCCTCCTCTTGAGCCCTAGGACCGAATCCCGGCTACGCCAGGTGTTTGAACCGCACGCCGCAGCAGCGATGCAACGGAGCGGACACGAAGAAAGTCATCGTTTTGTGCACGCGCGAGTTCGACGCCGCGCGGATGCGAATCGGTGCATGCCACGCAGGTCAACAAGCCGCTCGACCGCAGCCGATCGAGGGCATTGCCTGGAAAGAGTCCGTGCGTACACACCGCTGCGATGTGGCGCGCACCTGAATCCAAGTACGCTTGCGCGGCGCCGAGAAGCGAGCCGCCGGTGCGAATCATGTCGTCGTAGATGACAACGATCTTGTCGTTGACGTCCGCGGCCAACGCAGTGACCTCGGTTTTCTCGCCACTCACGCGTCGCTTGAATACGAACGCGGCGTCGACACCCAAGTCGTTGGCCAACGACTCGACCCACTTCGCGCGGCCGGCATCGGTCGCGCCAAGCACCAAGTCTTCGCCTCCCGCGGCATCACGAATCATGTCGAGGACAACAGGCTTGGCGTAGAGATGAACCGGCCGGATGTTGCCAGAGAAGTATTGTGTGATGCCTTCAGAGTGCAGGTCGACGAGCACGATTCGGTTGCCTGAACCCGCGATCGGAATACTCGACAACAACCGCGCGCGTGTCTTGGCCGTGACAACTTCGCCGGGATGCACGGCGCGCTCCATCGTCTGGTATCCAAACCAGGGCATCAGGATCGTCAGCGTGTGACAGCCTTGGTTCACCAAGCAGCACGCGATGTCGTAAATCTCAAGCGTGTCGCTATCGTCGACGGTGCCACCCAAGAGAACCACGTCCTTGCCGCTCACATCCGTCAGAACGCGTCGATAGTGTTCGCCGTCGGGAAACGTCTCGCGCTTGATTTCGCCGATGGCAAACACCGTGTCGCGACACATCGCCTCGCGCATGTAGGTGTAGCGCTCGGTACTGAAGACCACGACGCTCATCGCGCCGCCTCGATCATCGCTGCGCGCACTCGGGCAAGGCTTCCCTCAAGTCCCGCAAAATAGGCTGCTGGCTCCGACGTCGTCTCATGGACATCGGGCAGCCGATCCAGGTCTGCGAGCGAGCGTACACGCATCGCTTCCAACGTTGGATGCGTGTAGGTCACGCGACCCTCCTTCATTACTTCGACCAACAAGTCTTCATGCTCAGCGTGATCAGGAACAACCAAGGTGGCTCCGGTCTCAGAATGCACGAGATGCGGATCGGAAAAGCCGGCGCGCTCGTCGTAAATCGCGTCGCCCACGAGTTTGCCTCCGACAGAAAAGCGGCGAACCTGTTGTGGGTTGGGAACCGAAGTCTTGATGGGGTTCTCGCTGAGTTTGATCCGTGGCTCCCACTCGCCACTCGCGTTTTGAATGGCGGCGAGTTTGTACACACCACCCAGCGCGGGTTGATCGTACGCAGTCGTCAGCCGCGTGCCGACTCCCCACACGGTGATCTTCGCGCCACGTTTCTTCAGTGCTTCAATGCGGTATTCGTCGAGATCATTGCTCGCAACAATCGCAGCGTCCGGGAATCCACCTTCGTCGAGGATCTTGCGCGCGCCGATGCTCAGCTCCGCCAGATCGCCGGAATCCAAGCGAACACCAAGCATTTCGTGCCCTTTGGTGCGCATCGCTTTGCCAACTTCGACGGCGACAGAGACACCGTGCAGCGTGTCGAACGTGTCCACCAAGAAGACAGAGCCCTTCGGGAACGCTTCCGCGTAGCGTTCGAACGCTTCACGTTCGCTGGGAAACGACATGACCCAGCTGTGTGCATGGGTACCGCGTACGGGAATGCCGTAGCGTCGTCCTGCAAGAACGTTGCTCGTCGCACTGCACCCACCGATGTATGCGGCTCGACTCGCACTCAGTGCACCATTGACTCCCTGTGCTCGCCGAAGACCAAACTCAAGTACGGATTCTGGTGTACCGTCTTCCGCACGTGCTGCTCGACACACCCGAGCCGCTTTGGTCGCGATCAAGGTTTGAAAGTTGACGATCGTCAGAAGCGCGGTTTCGACAAGCTGTGCTTGCCAGAGGGGGCCTTCGATTCGTAGCAGGGGCTCGTGGGGAAACACGACGCTGCCCTCGGGGATTGCATGGACATCCAACGCAGGCTTGCTCTTGGCCAAGAACTCCAAAAACCCTGGATCGAAGAGCGGTGATCCATCTGTGTTTTGAAGCGAACGAAGGTAGGCCAGGTCGTCCTCTTCAAAACGCAGACTGTCGAGATACTCGAGTGCGTCCTGTAGTCCGGCGGCGATGGCGTAGCCACCCTTGAACGGGTTGCGTCGAAAGAAGAGATGAAAGCACGCGCGACGCTCCGCCATGCCAGACTTCCAGTAGCCGCAGCCCATGGTGAGCTGGTAAAGGTCGGTCAGTAGCGCGAGGGATTGGCTCATGTCAGCTCCACTGAGAAGGCGTTCGAGCTAAGTGTAATATTGACACTAAGCGGTCGGTGTCAACACCGAGTCGCGAGCCTACCGCGCAATGACCTTCGCGGCCGATGACGCTTTCGTTTCGCGGCTTTGCGATGTTTCGTGACGAATTGTTCATGATTTCGGCTTGGCATGGTCGATGCGTTGGCAACGCGGGTATGAACGCTGCCGACAACCGTCTGCTCTTTCGTGTAGAGCATCTCGATCGCTTTGAGGCCCGTCTCGCTGCACTCGTCCCAGTCCATGCGCACGTGCTGTCCGCGTGCAAGCTCGCGGTGACTGCAGCGCTTGCGCTCGCTCTGAATCACAGCGCCGTTGCGAGTGTCGCGTGGTTTCTCTTGTTCGCACTGCTCGACTATCTGGACGGTGTCGTTGCACGCGGTCGCGGCCAAGCCAGCGCCTTTGGACGCGTTTGGGATCGGATCACCGACGCGCCGATGTTGCTCATGCTCGGCGCGTTTTGTGTGGACCTGGTTCCGCTTTGGCTCGTGGTTCTGAAGCTCGGCGTGGATGTTCTCCTTCTCGTACTGTTCATCCGCGGTCACGGCAGTACAGAAAACCGCGTTCGAACGATTTTTAGCTACTCGATGTTGTTGAGTCTCTTGGCGCTCTCGCTTGGGTGGCCGATTCCGGTGGAGTTGGTGTACGGACTCTTTGCGGTCGGAATCACGTTCTCTGTTCTCGTCGCCGCGTACAACACGCGTCGAGTCGCGGATTTGCTCTCGTTTGCCAACCTGTTGTGCGGACTGGCGATCATGGCGTTTGCTGCGATGGGTCTGCTTCACCTCTCGATTGCGTGTTTGATTGGAAGCGTGATCTTCGATGGACTTGACGGAGCCGCTGCGCGTCGTTGGGGTGGGTCGCGTTTTGGTGTGCTCGCCGACGACATTGCTGATGGTCTCAGCTACGGAATCGCGCCCGGGTATGCGATTGCGGTCACCTTGCCAGGTACTTCCGGGACGATTGTCGGCGTTGGGTACGCGCTTTTTGTGGGGTCGCGCTTGGTGTTCTTCACGTTGAACAAAGCCGAAAACGATCCACAGCATTTTCGCGGTGCACCGAGCACTCTGGGGGCCGTTGTGGTGCTTTGTGCACTTCAGCTCTTTACGCGCGATCCGCTCACGGTCGGGATGTTTGTCGGTGCTGCGATCGTCGCGATGGTGTCGTTCGACGTTCGCTATCGTCACTTAGGTCGTGCGCTTGCCCAGGAGCGTTGGCGTCTTTGGCTCGCGCTTCCGATTGCCGCGGTGTTCGGGTTGGGCGCGTGGCTTGCCGGAATCAACGGCGCCGTGATCGTACTCCTCGTTTTTACGGTCGGCTACGGCGTGCGACCCACGGTCAATCTTCTTGTGCAACGCCTGCGTTGGACGCGTTCGAACGACGACGAGGCGCCTGTGCCTCCACGAGACCCGTCCCGTCCCAGCTAAACCAAGTGCGCCCGGACGCCTCTCTCAGCGCCAACGTGTATTGATCGTGACGACGCAAGAGTCGCTCGCGTGATCCAAAGACCGATGCGGCCTCTCGCTCGTCGAGGTTTGGAGCGGTCGGAAGTTCGCGGTTCCACACACTGCGCTCGGACGGGGCGAGTGCCCACACTTCCCAACGTCGCATGCGTGCACCGGCACTCGTGCTCAGCACGACCATCGACTCATCGTCACCGTTGCGATCGGTCAGGAACACTTCGTCCAGTGCTCCCGGCTGTCGGACCGTCGCAATCGCATCGCCTGCTCGACACAACCCTTCGGCGGCGTAGATGGCGACCACGGTTTGGCTGCGGGTGAACCCCGCGGCGAGGTATGCCGTTCGTGTCGAACCACCCACGCGCAGAGTCGTGCGCGCAAGGGTGTGAGTGCGTCGAAGCGCGCCGGCCATGCCGCTGGGAGCACTCCGGACGAGTCCTGCGGGTAGCGGTAGACAGGTGTCGTCGGTCTCGAGAAAGCGAGCGGCAGACCAGCCGGAACTCGACGGTGACACCACGATAAACGTCATCTCGCCATCGACGTCTGTGCTGGTCTCGATGGACTCGTCGTCGTTGTGAATCTCTCCGTAAAGCGCAACGACCAGGGTGTCATGAGGCAGCGAGCGACGCATCTCAGCATCCACGTTTGCCCGTTCACGCACCGCTAGGCGGACGGTGGTGTGCATCAGTTGGGGGCGAAGCGTGGGTTCGGTCTGCGTGGGCTCAACATCGGTTTCTAAACGTTCTGCAAGTGCAGGTGCGTTCTCAGAGGTCGCCAGCATCGCCCAGCGTTCACCCTCGGGCGCGAAGCCCGCGACACTCTCACGCACACTCAAGGGAAGCCGCGCGTAGCGCATGGCCAAGGATCGGAGTGAACCGCTGCTTGCGACCCGTGCAAAGCGCGCTTCGACCTCAGGCTCCGTGACTGGGTCTTCGGTCTCGACCACGACAGGTTCAGTTGGGGTGGGATCGTTCGACTCGGATGGCCAAAACATCACCAACGCCGTTGCGCCAGCTCCGGCAAGCACCAGCCCAAGAGCCCACGGCCAGGTCTTGCGCTTGGTGGGCGGAACCTTGATCTGTTCCAGCGCGTGATGAGAATCAGGCGCCAACGCAGTAGGCGCGGTGGAGATGTCGTCGGTGACTTTGGGCGCGACGGCGTCACCGTGCAGCGGTTCGCCCGCCAAAACACGGTCAATCGCTTCGCGCATGTCGCGCGCGGATTGGAAGCGCTCGTCGGGTGCCTTCTCGATGGCTTTGTGCACGAGCGCGGCAAGGTTGGCGTCGACGTCTTTGCGCAACGTGTCGATCTTGGGTGGGTCGGTTTCGAGTGTTGCGCGAAACACTGCAAACGCGTCCGCACCGATGTAGGGCGTTCGACCGCCAACCGCTTCGTAGAGAATCGCGCCAAGGCTGTAGAGGTCGGCCCGATGATCGACGGTCCGCGCTGACTCGAACTGTTCCGGCGCCATGTAGTGCGGCGTCCCCATAACCGTTCCGTCTTGGGTCAGCATGGTGCCGTTCTCGCGTTTCTCGTCGCGCGAGATCCCAAAGTCGAGCAGTTTGGGCACGATGCCATCGGCATCCTGAGCCAAGAACACGTTTGCTGGCTTCAGATCGCGATGCACAACACCCACGTCGTGGATCGCGGCGAGTCCGCTCAGCACGTCGCGCACCAAGCGCAACAACTCCTCCAGTTTGGGAGGATTGCTCTTCATCCGTGCTTCCAGCGTTTCGCCGTGCAGGAAAGGCATCACCAGGAACTGGTCGCCTTTCTCGGTCATGCCGAAGTCGATGATGCTGATCACGTTCCGATGCGAGATCTTGCCGACGATCTCTGCTTCCCGTCGAAAACGCGATTCGAGGTCGGGCGAACTCACGCGATGCAGCGGATGCAGCACCTTGATCGCGACTTCACGTTCGAGCGCAATCTGTCGCGCACGCCACACTTCGCCCATGCCGCCCTCGGCGACGCGTTCAATCAGCTCGTAGCGATCGGCGAGATGCGAGCCCGCGAACATGCAAGATGGCTATATCACGGCTGTTGGTTGCACGGAGTCACGTCGAAGCTGACGACCTGTTGGCACCATTCTCGGCGTGTGCCGGGGTCCACAGTGCAGTTTTGGCTATCCCCTTGGCCTTCAAAGGATCCAGCAAACACCGCAGTCTCGCCGCAGTTGTGCACGGTGACACGGTAGTCCACGCGACGACCTTGAATGCAGCTGCGGAAGTTGGAGACACGCACTTGGTACGTGCCCGCGGGAGCTCGACCACGCGGCCAGAAGATGTGCTCGTTGTTGACGCCCATGTTGCTGCCACACCCGGCATTGGCGTCGAGGTCCAGCTGTCCGCCGCTAAATGCACCTGTGTTGCCGTAGTAGATGACCACACCTGTCGGATCGACCACGTAGAGATCGAGGTCGGTCGCCTCGGTCATGCTTACCGTGACCTCGACATCACCGGTGCCGACCGGCAGCACGCGAAGCTGTCGCTGGGTGAACGCGGAGATTCGACCGCTTACATCCACGGCTGCGATTTCGATCGTCGCTTCCATCTCCTTCCCCGGATCGACCGGGGTTCCGTTCGGATACAGAGGTGCGTCGATTCCAAACTGCAGCTCCGCCTGGTCCACGCCCGCGACGCGGATCTGACCGAGTTCCGAGTCCACAACAGCTGGTAGGAAGAAGTAGCCTGGGTATCCCTGAAACCGGATCAGCAATCCCTGAACCGCACCGTCTGCTCCAGCTCCTGGCGACGCCACGATCTGCAATCGTGTTGGTGCTCCCGGAAGAACCATCAAGGGCTGGCTGGTGTTCTCACGCGGTCCCAGACGGATACCCGGTCCTCCGGCTCCAGACGTTCCTGCGGGAGCATTACCCGCATGCAGGTCTGCACCTGCAACCACCCATGGCGTGTCGACGGTGTGCCCGGCGCGGTTGCTCGCCGCCAAACGACGAAGCGTGCTGATTCCGCTGGGAAGCAGACCGACAGTACGAACGAAGGGACCTGGGCGATAGCGAGGATGCATCGCTGCGATGGCTTGAGAGCGGTCCGCGGGTGTCGCGTTGCCGTTGCCTCCAACCTGGGTGGGGTCGACGCCCTGAAGCTCGGGAGGAACGTCGTCGTCATCCTCGTCTGCGGGCTCGTTGCTGACAAAGCGGTCCGATAAGTAGACCGCTCCGCCAATCGCGGCGCCGATCAGGATGAGGACCAGCACGCCGCCGATCGCCAGAACTCCGAAGTCCATTCTTCGTGAGTCGTCGGAAGTCTCTTCGGGCTCGGGCGCCATGCCTTTACGTACGAGTGCGCTTCGCGCGCGTTCCTTGGGAAATGGAACTCTCCTCCCGCGCCGAGTATAAGGCACCGGACATGACTGCGATTCCGGAAGATAGCGGGTATTTCGGGGATGCAGCCTGTCTACGGATCGCGCATCGAGGTGGCTCGAAGCGTTGGCCTGAGAACACGCTCTATGCATTCGATGCGGCGTATGACCTGGGGTACCGGTGGATCGAGACCGATATCCACCTCACGCGCGACGACCAGATTGTGGTGTTTCACGACGCTCAGCTCGAGCGCACGACCAACGGGAAGGGTCCGGTCTCGAACTGCACGCTGGCGGAGCTGCGAGAACTCGATGCCGGCTACCAGTTTACGATCGACGGCGAGACCCACCCGATGCGGGGTCGTGGTCTGGGAATTCCAACGCTCGAAGAGGCCCTCGATCGACACCCTGATGTTCATCTCAATCTCGAGATGAAGGGCAGAGACCTGCGGCTCGCCACAAAGCTATGGGAGTTTATCGGTGCGCACGGTGTGCATGATCGCGTGCTCGCCGCAGCTGCGTATGATCCGATGACGGCAGCGTTTCGAAAGCTCGCGGGGGATCGCGTGGTGACGTCTGCGGGCGCGCGTGGAATCTTTGAGTTCTGGTTGGCGGTGCGCACCGGCATGCACCGTTTTGTGCGCCCAGCGTTTCACGCGTTGCAGGTTCCGATTCGCCACGGAGTGCTCCGCGTCGTCGACGAGCGATTCGTGGAAGCCGCGCATGCCCACGCGTTGAAAGTGCACGTGTGGACGGTGGACGATCCGTTCGAGATGCGTTGGTTGGAGTCGTTGGGTGTCGACGGGATCATGACGGACCGGCCCGAAGTGCTTCTCGACACCATCGGGCTTTAGGGCAACGCACCGACGGGTGCGCCCGACTTCGCCCACCGTTCGAGCGCGCGGGTGTCGAGTCCGACGTGCCGAAAACCTGGGATCACAATTCCGTGCAGGGCGTCGGTGAGGGCTGCTTGCGCGGCGTGCATGGGTGGAATTCCGTGTGCCGCCAAGCGATCGTCATGGGGCAGTTCGATGTTCCGCCATTCGCGCAGGTTCTGGATCACCAGCGGAACGAGCCAATCCTCGAGACCGCGACGCAACTCAGGCGACAGCGAACGCATAAACGCCCAACCCAGTCGAGCATGGTCCACCTCGTCGCTGAGAAGCTCGCGGACAGCACGCTCGATGAGTGGTGTCGTCGCGCCGTCCTTCGCAACGCTGAGGTACGCGCTAGCGAACGTTTCGTTCAGACAACACTGTCCAACGACCCACAGAACATGGCGCAACGCCTCAGGTGCACCGGTGTGCGCAGGGCGCTGCGCCGGAAGCTGGACGTGAGGACCGACAACGCGACCCATCAAACTTCCCGCGACGTCCTCGCACAGCGCGGCATGTCGGTGCTCGTCGTCGACGGCACGTGCCGCGAGAGCGATCAACGCGGGCTCGGAGTCGAGAGCACGTAGCGAACGCTCAACGCATGCGAACGAACCTGCAACGCGAAACTCGGTCGCCGCTTGAATCAGCCAAATGCGAGCGACCTCTTCGCGAATCAAAGGTGCGAGGTCGAGTTCCAAGCTCGGTAACTCACGTCGCGTCACCCGGCCCTGCCAACGACCTTGTGTGGAGACCCGTGCAAGGGTCGGCGCAGAACTCATGGAAGTGCGCATCGTCCCTCCTGATCGGTGCACTCCGTGCGCTCGCTACCGTCCGCAAGCGTCATGGTCTTGCACTCCTGAAACGAGTTTCCGTTGCCAGCCTTCGTCGTTGGCCAACCGCGTTCGCAGATTCGGGCATCCGCCAGCGGGTCCGGTGGCGTCGCGCTCAACCGGGGTTCGGCGTAGGCGGAACTGGAGCTGGCGCTGCTGGATTCCACGGTTTGCGAGGTCGCTGCCGAGGCCGACGACGCGTCTTGTGCGGCTGGCATTGTGGTCGCGCATCCCTCGAGGCAAAGGACGCTCGAGAAGACCAGCGAGTGGAAAAGCCTATGTACTTTCGGGCGTTTGAAGATCATCAGGTGTCCCCTTTCGATCCTTGAACGCACGTCGCGCCCCAGTGGCGCACTCTTTTTTCGAGACGCTAGAACGAACTCATCGCGTCGTCATCATCGATGATGTCCGCGCCGCCTCCGGGAGCAAAGCGCTCGGTGACGTTGCACATGGCAGGCCCGATGATTTCAACATCCGCGACGCGCCAGAAGTCCCGCCCTCCTGGACGCGGACCGATGGTCACGGGACCAAACTCCGCGCGTGGCATGGTCCGGTCACCACCACAGTACACACGAACGGTCACACCACCGCGGCCCGAGAACGCGTGCACTCCGATCGTGTACACGCCTGGCTCGGGCTCTTCAATGTTGATGTTCTCAGGCCCAAAGCCATTGGTGTCGTCCAGGTCGAGACTCGGGTTGTCTTCCGTACCCGGTGAGTACCAGTTTAGGACTTCACCATCCGAGGCGTCGCAGTTGGCGTAGTAGCAATCGTCGTTGCTGAACCAGCGCATGGCTTCTTCGCGTGCAAGGTGGATGTCCATGTCGGTGCTACCGCCGGTGTTCCAGAACATCTCCACGCGCAGGCCTTCGTCTGAGAATGCGAGCACGGTGGTTTCACACAGTGCCATTTCGCCATCGTCGTCCGTCACGGTGACCCGCAACACGTACTCCCCGGCGATATCGGGGGTGAAGTTGGTCTCAGGTCGGTTCCGCGGGCTGGGTCGGCCCGCAGCGGATCCGACTTCACGCGAAACGAGTTCCCAGTTGTAGCTCAGGCTCTCACCGTCATCGACGGCTTCTGCCAACACCGAAACCGTGGTCAGCGGCGGCGTTTCCACGACTTCAGGACACGTGACCGTGGGCGGTGTCGGAAGACCAATCGCGGTCACGAGGCAAGTCGAACTCAGCCCATCGGTGTCAGTTGCGGTGTACAGAAGTTCGTACGTGCCCTGTTTGTCCGGCGTGAAGATCGCCCGGTTCGCAGACATCCGTTCGATCACAGCGCTGCTGGTCGGTGGTCGCGTCACCATCTCCCAGTTGTGCGCCACGACGCGCGTATCGTCAGTCACGCCCAACGACACCTCCAAGGGTTGTCGCGTGGGACCCGCAAACGCGTCGCCGTCACAGGCAATCACAGGCGGGGCGATCACGCGTACGTTGGCGCGGCAGGTGTCCGTTTCGCCAAACACATCGGTGACCGTGAGTGCCAAGATGTAAGAGCCTGCGACATCGGCGGTGAACGTGACCACCGGATCTTCGATTCCATCCAGACGCGGTGAGCTGCCGGGAGGAAGCCCGATGATCTCCCACGAGTACGTCACGGGACCGTCGTCGTCGAACCCAGCGCCCATCACCGACACGGGCTCGAGGGCAAACGCCAGAACTTCTTCACGAGGGCAGGCCGCGAGCGGTGGTCCGGCGACCGAGAACACTTCCGCGACGCAGCTGGCTTCCTCGCCACTCGGGCTTTGCGCGATAAAGCGGTAGGCAAACACGCCCGGCACGTCGATGAATGCAACGGCGGCAGTCGAGTCCGGAGGCTCGGGTGAGGCGGCCATACTCATTGGAGGCACCTCTTCGATCACCCAGCGCCCGCGGCCAATTTCGCCGCGTGTCGCCACGGCCTGAATGCGAACTTCCATCCCGGGAACCGCCATCTGCGGCGGTCCACAATCCAGCATCAGTTCCGTGGGAGGAGCATCGGGCCCCACGTCAGGCCGACCAACATCGGGGAAGGGCGCATCGGGAAAGAACGCATCACTCGAGTCGGTTCCTGCATCTCCAGGATCCTCACCCGTGCCAAGGCTGGTCTTTGCACCGCATGCGATACAGAGAAAAGAAAGAAAGAAAATCGTCCGCATCGTTACTCTTCGCCGCCCGTTCTCGAAAGTCCGTGGCGGATTCGCAGGGTGCGCGCCTGTTCTTCACGTCGTCCGAGACGTTCGTAGGCGTCGGCCAACCAAGTCAGAGTCTGATAGTTGTGGGGGCCGGGCTGAAGGTTCTGCACGACACACTCGTCGCCGCGCAATCCGCAGACGTCGACCAGTTCTTCGTAGTCCATCGGTTCAAGCTCAGGGGCATCCGGGTCGGGCTCAGCGCGACCCGTGAACTCGGCCAACGTGGCGTTGTGAATCGACTCTTGCTCTTCGGCAGAGCGAATGGACGCCTCGACCTCACGTTGATCCGCCTGGGCGACGGCTTGCTCACGCGCACGCGCGCCTTCTTCCATGCGCTGAATGAAGTCCTCGCGAGACTCCACGTCGGGAGGGCCACAGGCGATTAGGGATAGAAGGACGACACCTAGACTGACGACTCTCATCGCTTCTTCTCGAGCTTGTCTAAACGAGCCGTCAACTTGCGAATACGGTCTTCCAAGTCTTCGACGCGCTTGAGTGTTCGGTTGCCATCGCCGCGCTTCAAAGTCCGAAGACGACGATCGAGCCGGATGCGTTCCTGCTCGGGAAGAGTGTCGCGGTAGGCTCGCAAGGCCGCAAGTGAATCGACCGAACGGGCGGTACAGAGGGCGCTTGCCGCTGCCGCACGCACCTTATGGCTCGGATCTCGCAGAAGATCTTCCAGCCCCTCAATGTAGGGGCGACGTCCGATTCGATCGGCGCGCGCCGCCCAACTCCCAAGCGCCATGACCGCGTGTGGACGCACCTGAAGTGGTGCCGCCCCTGGCTTCAGCAGAGCGAGGAGTGCATCGCCCACATCTTGATGACTTTCCGCGAGGCCTCGCATCGCGCCGGCTTGTGCAAAGCCACCAAACGCGCGCGCTCCGGCCGCCGACTCCAATCGCTCACGTGGTGCCGCTCCGCGTTGCTTTCCAAGGCTCTCCATCGCGGCTTCGGCTGCCCGCGGAGGGACACCTTTCTCCACACGTGCTTCGATCGCGGCAATGACGCGCGCATCGCGATACTGTCCGAGCGCGCGAAACACGGCCGCGAGGCTTTGTGGTTCGGCATGTTCGGCGACCACTTCGCACAAGCCTGAAAGCGCAGCTTCGTGTCGAGCCTTCCCCAGTGCTTCGGCGAGTTGAACCTGCACGCCCCAGTAGTCATCGCGTCGAAGCTGCTCGACCACGGCCTGGATGTTTTGTGCTTTGCCGGAACTTGCGAGTGCACGACCCGCCAAGATGCGACCAAAGACATCGCCTTCTCGAAGCTCGTTGCGCCAACGTGTATCGCCTACTTCGAACGAAGGATCGTGCAACACCTTGAGTTCAGGATCGAGCCGCACCCGCGAGGGATCCTTGCTCATGGCAACGGTCTGCGTGATCCGCTTTGCGTCCATGCGAACGGTTCGCGTGTGGCGTTGTCCATCGATCCACCAGGCGAGTTCGAGGTCGAACTGGAACAGCCCGATTCCCTTCTTGGAATCCTGTTGGGTCTGTTCGAGTTCAAAGGTGCCCTCGTTGTTCTTGGCGTCGTACCGGAAGCGCCCTTTGATCTTGGGATAGCCGGGCGACTCGATCCATTGCTCGAAGAACTTCGCGAGGGATCGACCACTTGTCTCCTCGAGCGCATGTCGGAAGTCCGCGGTCTCCACAAGTCCATCGCCGTGACGCGTCAGGTAGAGCTTTACCGCGGACCAGAACACCTCTTCGCCCAGGTGTTTACGCAGCATGTGAATGCGCCACGCGCCACCGGGATAGAGGTGGTAGTCGTACATGTCCCAACTGCTATCGAAGCGTCGCGTATAGATCGGGCGCACATAGCGCTCTTCACACTCGCGGATGTAGTTGCGTGCCGATACCCAAAGGTCGTAGTCGGCGGCGTCCCTGCCAAGGTCGTGTTCGAGCCAGCAGGTTTCCATGTACGTCGCCCAACTTTCTTTGAGCCAAGCGTGCGCGTAGTCGCGGCAGACCACCCAGTCGCCAAACCAGGTATGCGCCATCTCGTGAAGATTAATGACGTCGAGCAACTGTCGCTCTTCGGTCTCAAGCGATTCGTCGAGTAGAAATCGGTCGTCCCACGAAACCAGTGAAATGTTCTCCATCGCACCGCCGATCCCCGGCACGGCAAACTGGAAGTACTTGGGGTAGGGGAAGGGCACGCCCAAGCGTTCAGGAATCCACTTCAGCATGTCGCGTGTCCGACGGAACGCGCGTTCGAGGTGCTCGGATTGGTAAAGCGATGCGGGTGCGAACGCGGCGACGGGCTTGCCGTCGACCTCTCCGTCGGACCACTCGACGAACTCGCCGATCGCAAAGCAGGTCAGATAGCTCGGACAGCGTTGTTCCAGCTTCCAGCTTGCGGTCTTGGTTCCGTCGTCGTGTGTTTGTTCGTCGGTCTTCAAGCCGTTCGCCAAAATGGTTAGCGAAGCGTCCGCGCGAAGCTTGAACTCAACGGTGGGTCGCACCGAGGGGTAGTCCACGGTGCACAGCCAGTGTCGAGCTCGCTCCGTTTCGTGGTCGGTGGCTGCAAAACGGGGTGCGTCGGGAATCGCCTCGCTAGGGCTCGAAAAGAACAGTCCGCTTGCCGGGGACTGAACCGAGTAGTGAACCTCGACCGTGCGCTCTTCTCCACGCTTGAAGGGGGTACTCCATACGAGCTGAACCTCGGAACCGTCGTACGACGCACGCACGTCTTTGGTGGGAACCGACAGATCATGCAGGTCAACGCCGTTGAGCGTGATCGAGTCCGCACCATCATCGTTGCACCGGATGGTGTGGGTGACGCTTCCGCGCGCAGACTTCGCTTCAATATCCACGTGGAGGTCGATCACCAGGTGGACAGGCTCCAGACGCAAGTCCGGCGCGTAGTGCTTTTGCGCGCTTGATGACGCGAACTCGGCTTTTGCGCGATGGGTGATGTCCAGGTCGGTGCGGCTTCGTCGTTCGGCGTCCAGAATCGTCACCGGACGTTCGTACGCTTGGGGGCGCGCTAGATCAAGAGCGGTCCTTGCGTGCGAGCAGCACCAGCACGGCGGGCATCGTGAGCACCGCTGCGAGGAGGCACGTGATCTCGCTCACCGCCATTGCCAAACCGAAGCTCTTGATGGCGAAGTTCGCCGAAATGTACAGCGAGCTGTAGCCAATAATCGTAGTCAACGAGCACAGGGACACCGCGCCGCCCGTGCGCTCGATGGCTTTGGATACGGCATCGCGTGCTTCGCCCGAACGCTCTTGTTCGAAGCGCCGCATCACGTTGATTCCGTAGTCAGCGCCGTTGCCAAACGTAATGGGGAAGGCGACGAAGTTCAGAAAGTTCAGCTTGAACCCTGTCGCGGCCAACGTGCCGGCCATCCACACCACACCAAGCAACAGCGACAACACGGTCAGTAAGCGATCGCGCAGTCGGGGAAACGCGAATAAGCAGATCAAGATGGTCGCCAAGAGGGCAAGCGCCATGGCGCGGGGACCGTCGCGAAGTGTGGCTGCGACGACATCGGCGAACACGGTTCCGAGACTTGCGATCAATACGTCGTCACCGGCCACATCGCGCTGTGCTTGCGACCAGGTCATCAAGTAGCGGCCGTCCTGCAGCGAACGTGTCGCGTCGACTCGCAAGAGTCGTCCGCGCGAACCATCCCGCTCGGTAAACGGTCGGGCAATGCGCTCCGGAAGAGCATCGATGTCAATGCGTTCGAGTTCCTCCGGAGGCAGCAGCGCATCGAGTGCGGCATCGTCGTTGCTCCGTGCCGCGAGGTCGTGCAATTGGGCACTTAACTCGCTCCACAGCGCATCCTTCTCATCTTGGTCGTCTGGAACGTAGTCGAAGAGGGAGTGAACCTCGGGCTGCCACATCGCGTTGCGCCCCTCCTCGCGCGCAACAGCTTCGAGATCCGCTTCGACGATTCGCGCATCGACTTCGGAGGGTGCCGCGAGGGTGATGCCACCGCGCGTACCCAAGATGGCTTGGACACGCTCATCGATCGCGAGCGTGCGTCCCTGCTCGCTTCGATCGGAGGTCAGCCGTTGGAAGTCATACTCCAGCGTTTCCTCGGTAATGGCATTGGCGACGAAGCCCAACGCGACCACGGTGACCAGTAGCGAACCGAACAACACGGTCAGTGGCCGAGTCCGGACCAATCGCGCAGACGCCACGCTGATGAAGCTCTTGCCGGCGGACGCATCAAAACCGAACTTCAGTGGCTGCGCGCGTTCGAACACGACGATCCACGCGGGAAGCAACACTCCGGATCCGATCCAGCACGCGGCCATGCCGAAGGCACCGATGAGTCCAAAGTCGTGGAAGCCTCGAAAATCGGTGAGCCCCAACGAGGCGTACGCGAGGCTTGCCGCCAGTGATGCGGTGAGTGTTCCAATCCAGACGGAGCGATGGGTTGCCCGAATCGAGTCCAGCACGTCACGCCCACCGCGGCGGTACTCGAAGTAGCCCGACAACCACATGATGTTTGGGTTGATGCCGTTGCCGATCACAATGCTGGCGAGGAACGCAGTCGACGTGTTGAGCGAATCGACCATCACTTCGGCGAATGCAAACGTCAGCGCGACAGGCGGGAGCAGCGCCATCCCGAGCAACGCAATGGCTCGCATCCGACGAAAGAAAAACAACAGCGCCATCGACACGAACACGACGGTCACACCGGTCGCCACGAACAGTTCGCGCGCAACCGCTTCCTTCTCCTCGATTTCCAGCATGACGTCGCCGGCAAACGCAATGCTCAGGTCGTCACCAAGTTCACTGAGGTCGATGGTGTCGACGATGGAGCGAACATCGGTCAGCAGCTGACGACGCCCGAGTGCATCGGTGTCTTCGAACGAGCGTTCCGCGCGCACAAATATGGCCAGCAGCGTTTCGTCTTCCGAGATGAAGTACCCGTCAGGGTACCGAGCGAGCTCGTGCTGAGCGTCATCGAGCAGTCGCTGCACCGATGCTTGGATCGGCTCGATGCTCGCACCGGAGTGCGTTGCTTCGTCGGCCGCATCGCGAATCGTTCGGAGCTCGTCAACATCGACGTACAAGTGCCGGTGGCGGTTGACGAACTCCAGTTGTTCGCGAACGTTCGACTCGATTTCGCCGATGTGTTCGGAGTCGCTTTCCGATAGACGCGTGTGAACCGCCTCGGCAGCGCGCTTCAGTGCCTCGACATCTCCTTCCAGCGACTCGATGGCGACGACCAGAGTGCGAAGGTCACCGATTCGTTCTTGTGCCTCTTCGTAGCTCTGAACCGACTCCGCGTGTTCCGGAAGAAGGGCGGTCCACCGCGTGTCGATGTCCAACGCGAGGATCGGTGGAAGACTCAGTGCGAAGATCGCCAGACCCACGAGCGCAAAGCGGCCAGCAAGCCGCTCTTGCAGCTCCGCGATTCGGTCCCAAAGCGCGTTGATCCGTTCCCCCAAGGCCTCGCCGAGGATGCCTGATTGCGCGAATTGCGGCCATTTGTTACCGGGTTTCGCGGTGAAGGGCCTCAACAACTACACAATCGGCGTCCTGGGCGGCATGGGTTCGTACGCCACACTTCATTTCTTCGAGCGCCTGCTCGATTCGTTTGATGTCGAGAAGGAGTGGCAGCGACCGCGCATCATCATCGACAACAACTGCGTTCTGCCAAGTCGCACACGCGCGATTCTCTACGATGAGTTGCGGCCCGAGTTGGTGACGGGCATGGCGGACTCGCTTTGTCGACTCTCAGGCTACGGCGTGGATGCAATCGCGATGCCCTGCAACACCGCACACTGCTTTCTCCCCGAAGTCCGTGCCCAACTCGACGGTGAAGACGCTGCACTGATCGACATGCTTGGCTTGGTTGCCTCCGCGTCGTCCAAGGGTCGCTGGACAGTTCTCGCAACAGAAGGAACCGTCGCCACGCGGGTCTACGAGCAATACCTCGAACCGGTGGGGGTTGAAGTCGACTATGGCGACGAAACACTCCAGAAGGAATCACGCCACTGGATCGAAGTCGTGAAGCAAAAGCAGGCGATCGATCACAGCGCGTACCACGCGTTTCTCCGACGCGCTGGAGAGCGAGTGGTGCTGGGGTGCACCGAGCTTTCGGTCCTCGACGCCGCTTGTGGTGCGCCCGACGATGTCGCTGTGCTCGATCCGATCGGCTTGATGGTTCGCGAGCTACACAGTCGCGCTACGGCTTGAACAACTCGAGTGCGAAGCGCAGATCTTCTTCGTTGTCGACTTCCGCCCAGCGGCTGGATTCAACATGCGAGTACGCGAGATCTGCTTTTCCTTCGTCCACGAGTTGAGCGAGGACGGCTTCGTAGTAATCGCCTGTTCGCTCACCTCGGACCGCTTCGTCGAGGGCGGGCACAAACGCCGACTGCAGCAAGGTACGGCTTAGTTTGTACAGGTTCACGGTCTTGAGTGCTTTGGCGTATGGAAAGTCTTCGCCCTGGTCCTTGCCGAGCACCATGCGTTGCGCCCAGCCCTCGTTGGTGGCTGAAGGCAGCACAACCGTCCCGTTCATTGGCGGTCGAAAGTCATCCACCACGGCCACGTTTTCGGCGGGGTGCTCCACCAAGCGTTGCAACACCTCGATGTCGTATCGAAGGTCGCCTTCGAGAAGCACGAGATCGTCGTTCAGCGCTTCGCGAGCCAGCCACATCGTGTAGAGGTTGTTCGTCGTGGCGTAGTCGGGGTTGGAGATGTAGCTCAGCTCAACGCCTGCGAACGAGTCTCCGTACGCTTCACGAATGATGTCTTCCATGTGACCGACGACGAGCACCGCGTGTTGGATTCCCACGCGTCCGACCATGTGGAGTGCCGTCGAGAGCAGAGGCTCACCGTGGAGCGGCACCATGCACTTCGGCTGGGTGTCGGTGTAGGGGCGCAGTCGGCGACCGCGACCAGCAATAAGGAACATCGCTTTCATCGAAGCGTGACGTGTTAGGCCCATGCACTGGATTCTGCAACTGCCTTGCCAGCACAGACTCGGCTAAACGGGCTGTTTTGCTAGGAGAAAGACACTTTGGGCGTGGCCTGCAATCACACTTGTGAACAGGCTGCTACGCCGAACGTGCCGGGCGTTGCAGCGGGAGTGCGACGAGGTCGATCAGGTCGGCAACCGTTCGATGCGACTCGAGTGGATGCCGCAGCGATGTTGCGCCTCGCACGAAGTAGTGGTTCCGACGTCCCTCTTTCTTGGTGATCACGACTTCTGCGTCGCCGAGCTCACGAAGGATGCGTTGCACCGCGCGCCCCGTGATCCCAACCGCGCGAGCAATGTCGCGAATGCGCGCATCGGGATAGCGAGCAACGTAGAAGAGCACGTGCGCATGATTGCTAAAGAAGGTCCAACCATTGGGGATAGAGTTTTCCTGCTCCTCCATACCGGAATGCTAAATCCGGTATTGTTATGCGTCAAGGAGTATTCACGATTGTTGTCGCCTGCGTTTTCTCAAAGCGATTGCTGTGGCCAGTAAAAGATAAGAAACAAAAGTTCAGAAAACATCTTGACGCATTGTGATACCGGAACCACAAAGCGTGTATACGGTTGCCTGTGATGGGTGGCTACAGGGAGATGAAGATGAGTTCGATTCCACCGCCATTCCGAGATGTCGCAGCAGTGACATCGAACCTGCTTTCCTTACTGACATCGATCTTGTGGGCAGACGGTCGAATGGCTCACGCACAAGTTCGCGCGCTCGACCACGTTGCGCGCGTTCTTTCCAATGAGGAGGTCGCATCACGAATTGTTCGCGGGCCGCGACCCTACGACACGACCCCGTTTGTTCGGTTGGAGGACGTCGCTCGAGAGCTCGTCTACGCGTTGGCGTTCTGGGTTGCTGTGGCGGACCGACGGATCCACCTGCGTGAACAGGAGATTCTCCGTGCGCTTGCAGAGTCGCTCCAAGTCTCCGAAGCGGGCGTTGAGCGAATCGAGATTCGCGTTCGAACTGCACAGACCGAGTTCGGCGTGAGCAACGACGGACTGCACCAAATCATCTCCGAACTTGCAGACAGCCGGGTCGGTCGTGTCGCGTAGTCTTCTGGTCGCGCTGATGCTTTGCGCGTGTTCTGCAACCCCGACTGCACAACACGAGACAACGCCAAACGCACTTGCGCCGCATGAAACCTATGCGGTGCTCGAACATCCGGTCGGCACGCATGCATCGATCGACACCGCGGTCGAGCAACAACTCCATTCGCGAATGGAGGCGCAAGGCTATCGACGCGTGGATGCTGCGAACGCTGATGTTCTGGTTAGCTACAAGCTACTCGTCACGGAGCACGAAGCGATTGCGCCTTTGCACGGTCCGGTGTCTGCGCCGGCGGCCGCCGCGCAAATTGACGACGCACTCTTCGTGGACACCAACATGCAGGACGACAGTGCTCTCTTGGTGCTGATTCAGGAGCGCCAGTCGTTTCGAACCATCTGGATGGGCTGGCTGATCCGTCGAGATGTTGGAACCGCCGAACTCGGTGAAGCGACCGAGTCTGCGTTGGAGCAGATTCTGAACGGCGTCCCGGCTGCGCGGCCCTAGCGCTTTTTCAGAATTTTCATCAGATCGCCCACGGTGCGGTGGTCCTCGAGAGGGTGCCGCAATGGGGAGTCGCCATTGATGAAGTAGTGGTTTCGTCGGCCTCGACGCTCGCGTTCCAGAACCCCAGCATCCTCGAGTTCGGTGACAATTCGTTGAACACCGCGTTCAGTGATGCCGACATCCACCGCAATATCCCGAAGTCTCGCGTCGGGATTTCGCGCGATGCAGAGCAGCACATGAGCGTGATTACTCAGGAAAGTCCATGTTCGCGGGGCATCCGTGTCCACAGATCGGACGATAGCACATGCCGGAATGCTGTTACATGCAACGGAAATCGCTCGAGAAATAACAGCGATTGAAAAGTGCAGAATCTCACTTGACGTATTGAGATGCCGGAAACATTATTCTTGTATACGGAGGCTCGGTGAAGTTCAGCTACGACACTTCGAACCTGAAAGGCGACCTCTCGGGTGGGTTCGTCGCTGGGATTATCGCGCTGCCGCTCGCGCTCGCGTTCGGTGTCCAGTCCGGTCTGGGAGCTGCAGCAGGTCTCTACGGCGCGATCGCAGTGGGCATCTTCGCCGCGATGTTCGGAGGCACGCGAACACAAGCATCCGGACCGACAGGACCGATGACTGTCGTCGCGGCTTCGATTGTGGTGTACGCGGTCGACCAAACCGGGAGCATTGAGTCTGGCCTCGGCATTGTCTTGCTCTCGTTTTTGGCGGGCGGTGTTCTGCAGGTCGCGCTTGGGTTCTTGGGCGTGGGTAAGTACGTCAAGTACTTCCCGTACCCCGTGGTGTCCGGCTTCATGTCCGGCGTTGGCTTGATCATCGTGTTCCTACAGATCTGGCCCTTGCTTGGATCGGCTTCTCCAAAGTCTACGATCGATGTCTTCGCGCGCATCCAGGAACCACTGAGCAACATCAACTACTGGGCCGTGGGCCTCGGTACGTTCACGCTGGGGATCTACTATCTCTTTCCGCGGATCACGAAGAAGGTGCCGGCCGTGCTGGTTGCTCTTGTGTCCGGTACCGCGGTTGCGATTCTAAGTGGGGTTTCGGTGCCCACGATCGGAGACATCCCGACGGGGTTCCCCGCGGTGCGCGTCAACGACATGTTGAGTGTGGCCTCGGAGCACTGGTCATTCGTGCTCCAATCCGGTGTCACGCTTGCGCTGTTGGGCTCGATCGATTCGCTCTTGACGTCGGTGATCGCGGACAACCTGACGAAGGAGCGGCACGACAGTAGTCGTGAGCTGGTGGGGCAGGGCATCGGCAACATCATCGCGGCAATGTTTGGCGGAATCCCCGGTGCAGGCGCCACAAAAGGGACCGTGGTCAACATCGATGCCGGCGGCCGAACCCGGCTTTCCGGTGTCACGCACGGTGTGTTTCAACTCGCGGTTCTGCTCGGTGCAGGTGCGTTTGCGTCGTACATCCCGCTGTCGGTGTTGGCCGGTCTCTTGATCGCCGTGGGTGTGGCGATCATCGACACCAAAGGCATCAAACACCTACGCCATGTTCCGCGAGCCGATGCAGTCGTCATGGTTGTGGTGCTTTTCTGGACCGTCTTTGGAAATCTGATTCATGCCGTTGGCGCGGGCATCGTGCTCGCGAGTGTTCTGTACATGAAGAAGTCTTCCGACCTTGCGGAGAAGGGTGCGTCGATCACCGATCTCAGCGAGTTGCCGCCCGAGGAAGCGTGGGAGGACGAAGGGCGGTTGGCGCAACACGCGAAGAAGGTGTTCATCAAACATCTCGAAGGTCCGCTCTTCTTCGGGTTCACGTCGGGCTTTCGAGCTCTCGCCGAATCGCTTCCAGAAACCACTCAAGCCTTGGTGGTTCGGATGGAGCGCGTCCCCCACATCGACCAGTCCGGGCTCTACGCTCTGGAGGACACGATTCTGGAGCTGCAGAAGAAGGGCGTGAAGGTGCTTCTCACGGGCATTCAAGAGCAGCCGTACGAAATGCTTGAACGCATTCAACTCATCGGAGCGGTCATCCCTGAGGAGCAGGTTTGCGGCAACATCACCGAGTGTCTCGCGTGGCTCAATGCGCAGCTCGCCGTGTCCGACGAGCCGGTTGCAGCGTGATGCCTGCTGGGCCTACTTGGCGCTGCGCATTTCGAGGATGGTGTTGAACGAGCGCGTCTGAATCTCTTCGACGGTCAGCCCGGTCACGGCAAGTTCGTCCAGCGATACCGCGCCACTGTTGAGCCCCCGAAGGAAGTAGTTCAACAACCCCTGTCCTGTGGCCGCGTCGTCGAACACATCGCCCACGAGGGTCGCTTGTGCCGCTTTGTCCATGAAGTTCTTGAGGCGCTCCGCAGCGGGCTCAAAGCCTTCCAGGAAGAACGCGTATGCCGTCGCGTAGCGAACCGGAAGCTGCGCGGGATGAAGGTCCCAGCCTTGGTAGAACCCGTTGCGCAACGCGTGTCGAATGTGGTCTGCCGCAAGTCGCCATGCGCCCTGCACAGCTTCACGGTTCTCATGGCGTTGCGCTTCGGTCAGCGTCTCGCCCTTGGCGGCGCGATGCGGTCCCACGGGCATCACGTTGGTGGCACCGTCCGAGAGCCAGATGCCGGTGTTCGCGTACGCGATCTTCATCATGTTGAGCGCGAAGTCGCACGCAGGATGATCGATCTTCTGGTACGCGGCTGTGATGCTGCAGCTCGCGGTGTAGTCGTAGGTGCCAAAGTGCGCGGCGACGCAACGCCCTTCGGCGGCGGCCAGCAGTTGAGGCAGGTTGGAGCGGCCTTCGGCATCCAGAATCGACTGGGTCAGCTCGATCATCAGCTCGAGCTTGAGTGCACCCTTGGCCAACTTGGTTGTGGCTTCGAGCTTCTCGAAGAGTCGAACGAGGGTGCTGACTTGCTCCGCCACCGGAACCTTCGGCAGGGTCACCACGAAGTTCGGCGGAAGTTCGCCGGCTTCCTCGACCAGCGTTCGGATGAAGATGTCGAGCGTTCGCACCGAGCGTTTCTTGAGCTCGTCGTTGAGTGGCTTGATCCGAATCCCGATGAAGGGCGGAAGCAGACCGCCTTGTTTCATGCCACGTGCGAGTTCTTTGGCAGCTCGCTCGGCATGCATGTCCTCTTCGTCGTCGGGTCGGTTTCCGAAGCCGTCTTCGAAGTCGATGCGGAAGTCCTCGACCGGCTCGTGCAGAAGCTTGTTGCGCACCCGGTCCTGAACCGCGAGCGCCAACCACGCGTGCGGATCACGCGCGCGAAGTCCCGCCGGGTCGTCCGCGAACTGCTTGGTCGCCGAGACCTCGTCTACCTTGCAATCGAGGTATCCGAGCGCACGCGCGAACGTGAACGCGTCGGGTGCGTAGGTATCCATCGAACGCAGCGCGATCTTGCCAAGCTTCTGTGCGGTTTCCGCCTTAAACAACTGTGCGCCGCCATAGACGGTGTGGATCGGTTGACGATCCGGTCGGTCGCCAGGGTAGCGCTCAGCAAACGCTTGGTTCGCCTTGCCGAGCTGGTCCATGAGGTCTTTCGAGTCTTCGAAGAGGGTGCTTTTGATGCCCATGATTGCGTTCAGCTGCCGCGGTACGTGGAGTAACCGTAGGGGTTGAGGAGAAGCGGGACGTGGTAGTGCTCGTTCGGTGCGTCGATCTGAAAGATGACGGGCACGGTCGGATAGAACGTCGAGCGTCCGGCGTTGTCGAAGTACTCACCGACGTGAAATGTGATCTTGTAGGTGCCCGCTTCGAGCTCGCCGTCGAGGAGGTCCGTGACGCGTCCGTCTGCGTTCGTCGTGCCTTCGCCGACTTCGCGAAACGACTCGCCGTCGAGAAACTCCAGAGTGATTCGCACGCCTTCTGCAGGGCGTCCCAGCGACGTATCCAACACGTGTGTGGTGATGGCCGAACTCATACCCCCTCCCTAGGCGAAGCGGGGCCCTTGTTCAATCAAGTTGTGCGATCCGCACTAGTGTTCAGGGCAGGTTGTGAGCGCTTCCCAGTAGGCTGCGGCAAGCCAGAGGTCGCGTGCTGCGTCGACCTCTGCGATGGCGGCTTCCGCGGCCGCCTGTTCGCGAAGGTTCACGATGAGCAGCGTCGTGGCCCCGGCATCGAAGCGGCGCAGTTCTGCGGTCGCCAGGTCTGCCGTCGTGGTCGCCAACTCGCGAGCCAACGCAAATCGCTCCTTGGCTGCACGAAACGCTGACTCTACGTCGCGGATCTTGGTCGCGAGAACATCTTCTTTGAGTCGAAGGCTCTGTTCGGATGCCGACAGCGAGGCCTCCGCGGCATCCAACTCACCGCGTGCGGTACGCAGCCCAAGCGGCATCGCGATCCGCACTCCGCCTTCGTAGACTGTGCCAGGCAACGTCACGTCGCCTTGTCCGAAATCGCGTGAGACCTGAAAGCTAAGATCGATCTGCGGGGCACGTCGGGCTCGCGCGAGTTCACGGCTCACGCGAGAACGTTCCACGCTCGCCCGCGCTGCTTGCAACTCGGGATGACACTGCATCGTGCGAAGCACGGTGGCCTCGAGAGCGGGAAGCTCGGGGGGAAGCTCAAGGGTGGACGGAAGTCGAGAGGAGGGTGCAATCGACGGGCGACCCTGTCGGTCTCGCAAGAACAGACTGAGTTGGAGTGCGGCGGCCTCCACGTACCGTCGAGCGGCGACTTGCTTCGCTTGGCGACTCAGCACCGAGCGCTGTGCTTCCAGTGCTTCGACTTCGGGAATCGCACCGGCTTCGACTCGTGCGCGAACTTGGTCGAGTCGAGTTTGCGCGAGTTCGAGAAGACGCGTGGCAACGGTGAATTCACGGCCGGCGGCAACCCACTTCCAGTACGCCGAAAGTCCGCTGCTGCGAAGCTCGAGTTCGGTCGCACGTCGCAACTGCTCGGCCGCGTCCGCACCAAAGCGGGCGCGTTGGCGTGCGGCACGTCGTGCGTCGAGTGGACCGTTGCGCCACAAGGGCACGCTGACGCCGGCACGAAACTCTCCGCCGTCCAACGTTTGATCGGAGTAGTAGGTTGGGTACCGGTCCTGTTGTCCATCCGCGCGTCGATACCCCGCCCACACTTCGGCGCCCCAAAGCGGAGTGGGTTGGCGAACCTCGACGTCGATGCGCGTCAGGTCGTAGTACCCGCCGCGACGAAGGGCTCCGTAGGCTCGGAACTGCGGGTCGAAACCTCCTTGCGCGGCCATCACCTCTGCTTGTGCGGCTTCCTCACGTGCCATCGCGGCGGCGATCGTGGGGTGGTGTTGGTCGACCGAGGAGAGCACATCGCCCGGTGAGATGGGTTGTGCGCCGGCGATGCTGGTGGCGAACGCGGACAGACCCACGCACAACCAGAGACAGCGAAGCTGTCGACGAGTGCCGGTGGGGGGAGGGTTTGGAAAACCCTCCCGGGAACAACGCTGCGTGGTCACGACCCGCTCTCGGCGGGTGCGCGTCGATACGCTGGCGGGAAGCCGTTGAGCTGTCGCCAGAGCTCGAAGCCCACAGAGACCTCTTCCAGCAAGACCCAGCCCTTGGCACGCGTGCCTTGGCGGAGGAACTGTGCGGTCGGCCAAGGTTCGTCGTTGGGGTCCGGAACGACCATGACGCGGAAGTCTCCAGAGCCGTCGTCGGAGGGATCGACGAACGCGACCTTTCCACCGAAGGTTCCCACGGCGATGCTCGGCCACCCGCTGAACTGCACGGCGGGCCAACCTTCGAACTGCAATCGCACAGGACGACCCGGCGTGATCAGAGCCGCATCGTTTCCGTCCACGTAGAGCGCCACAGAGCGCGTTTCGGTGGCCGGGACGATCATCGCCAACGTCGTGCCACGCGAAACCTGCACGCCTTGTTGTACCGAGACGCGCTGCACCGTTCCGGCACGGGGTGCGCGCATGATCTGAGCCGCCTGTTGAGCGAGGCTCGACTCCGCACTGAGCAACGACGCTTCGGCCGATGCGACATCCGTCTCTGCCGAACGCAGCGATGCGGTCGCCGAGCGGATGTCTGCCTCCGTCGATGCACGCGCTCGCTCGAGTGACGCGCGCTTGCTCGCCAACGAAGCGGTTGCACTGCGCAGTCGCGCTTGCGCTGTCACGAGTGAGGCGTTGGCGTTGGTGGCGCCCAGTTCCGCGAGCTCTTGGTCTCGCTGCGAAGACAATCCCTGCTCGGTCAGTCGCCGAATTCGATTCTGCTGAAGCTCGGCGGTGCGTTGGTTGACCTCGGCGGCCGCGAGTGCCTCTCGCTGCGCGTTGAGCGTTTGCTGAGCGATGGTGACTTCTTGTTGGGCGGCGTCGATCTGTGCGCGCTGGCTTCGCTGAAGCGCATCCAGTCGCTCCTGGTACGCACCGACGGCGCTTCGGTACGCCTCCAGACGCGCCTGGGCCGCTTCAACCTGTGAGGTGAGACGCGTGAGACGATCGGGGTCGTTGTCGGAGAGTTCGACGAGGACATCGCCCTCTTCGACCGCCTGGCCTTCGATGACGTGCCAGCGGGTCACCAAACCGCTGATCGTGGCTTGGATGGGTTGAGGTCGTTGATCGGGAGCGAACGCCACAACCTGTCCAGCGCCCGAGATGTTCTGCTGCCATGGAGCAATCGCTCCGAAGAAGAGGAAACCTACGATGGCGAGAAACAGGCGACGTGCAATCCGACGCGGAGCTGCCGGGACAGGCACGCGCCGTGCGGCCGGCAAGAGACGCTCACCCTCAGGCCAAGCGTCGCGCGCGAAGAGCTTGATCATTGGGTTCCCTCCAAGTTGAGTAGCTTGGCGCCGTCAATGGGTGTGATCCCGAGTCCGATCACGGTTCGGTCGGTGAACATCTTTTCGCGTTGCTCGGGATCGAGCTGGACGTGGTCCAGCACGCCGTCCAACACCAACAACGCAGGTCGCGTTGCGAGCGCGCGCGCCAAGGTCAGCCGAAGCGCTGCGTCGCGACTCAGTGGAGACCCACTGGGCAAAATCTCCGTGCGCAGTCCGTTCGGCAATCGCTGCACGACGTCGCGCAGACCGACTTGCTCCAGCAGCTCCCAGAGCTCTGAACTAGTGAGTTTGGGTGCGGCAGCGCGGAGATTATCCGCGATGGATCCAGGCAAATTCTCCGGATCGCGCACAACGGCAACGCGCGACCGGAGCGTCGTCAGCTCGACGTCACGAGTGTCGTGCCCATCGATAAACACCACACCGGCTTTGGGCTCACGCATTCCGAAAAGCAGTTCGGTGAGCGCCTGACGTCGCTCCGGGTTTCCACGCACCATGAGGCGGTCTTCGGCGCCGAGATCGAGGTCAAGGTTCGATACCAAACCATCTTCGGTAGACACGTTTTCCATGACCACGCGTGCGCCACCGACGCAACGCAGCGGTTGCCCGCCGGAGCGCTCGGTGGGCAGGGACAGCAACACACCCAGTTTGTCCGCCGCAGCGACCAGGTCGTACGCGGACTCCAGCTTGCCGCCCAACTTGTTGAGTGCGGCCACAACCGCCGTGACGATGAGCTCCGCAGCGACGAGCTGTCCGATGGTGAGCTCGCGCTCGATCACCAACCAACCACCGACACCCAAGAGGGCGACGCTCGTCAGCACCTGAAGTCCAAGCGTCGCCAAGATCTGCCGAAACACGATTCGGAAGTGGTGTTGGCGGGCATCCAACCAGTCCGAAGCCAAGGTGTCCAAGCGTGCGCGCGCGAATGACTCGCTGCCGGCAACTTTCAACGAGAAGAGATGGCGCGTCATCTCCTCCAACCATCCCGCGACAGCGAACTTCTGCTTCGACTCGATGATGGCGCTCTTTGCCGCGCCACGACCCAGCACGAACACAACGAGCGAAACGCTCAAGAGGATGAGCACGCCCAACCCCAACAAAACAGGGTGATAGAAGGCCAAAACGACGAGGCCGACCAACACGGTCAGCGCGGACTCGATGCCTCCAAGCAGCAACGATGCAACCGCTTTTTGCGCGGTGAACACGTCGAAGAAGCGGTTGACCAACTCGGGTCCATGCGCGCGCTCGAATGCTTTCACGTGAACGCGCGGAAGCCGATCGGACAACGCAGAGACCAGACGCACAAAGACGCGTCGTTGCACGATCTCGACGACCCACATCTGAAGCGCGCGCAGCGTGGCTGCGAAGATCAGCCCGCCTCCAAGGAGCAGCGAGAGAACCACGATCGGCTGCAACACAGTTCCGAACGCGACGGTGTTGACGAGCACCTGAACCGCGATGGGAAGCGCGAGCGAAAGCACGCCGACGCCCGCTGCGTAGATCGCGATCACTCCGACATCGCGCGAATCAGAACGGATCAGGTCGAGCGCTTTACGCCACGGTGACGCGTCCTTCTTCGTCGCCACAACCTCGGGCTCCGGTGCGAGCCACTCGTGCTCCCAGCCGGCAAAGATTCCGAGGCGCTCCATCAAACGATCGGCCTCGAGCCACTGTGCGCCTCCGTCGTCGTACTCCACCCGAATGCGACCACCGAGCACTCCGGTGAGCAGGACGGGCTTCTGCTGGGCATCCAGCGTGAGCAGGATTCGGTCGCCTTCGACCGCCTTGAGCGCAACCTCCATGGGTGCCGAAAACCGCTCCGTGTGCACGCCGAGCGAGCGAACGGCGACTTCAAGTTCACCCATGTGGTCCTCAGACTCCTCAGGGAGTTCGAGATTCCACGACCCTTCGGAGAGACCTGCCAAACGACTTCGCAGGATGAAATGCGCAGAGTGAATCATGCGTCAGCAATCATGAATCAATCTTGACGATTGTCAATACCGGATTTATGATTCCGGTTATGGAATCCGGTAAAACCAGCCGATGGACGTTCTTGAGTAACCACGGCCACGTCCTCGTTTGCATCGCGCAACAAGGCGATGCGCGGATCCGAGACATCGCGGACGAGGTCGGAATCACCGAACGCGCGGTTCAGCGAATTCTGCGTGAACTCGAACAGGCCAACGTGGTGGAACGACATCGTGTCGGTCGTCGCAACCACTACACGATTCAAGGCGAAGCTCCGTTGCGACATCCGTTGGAGTCCCATTGCACCGTCGCGGACTTGGTGCGCCTGACCTGCGAGACGCTGAGGAAGACCGGCTGATGTTGACCCGGCACTACGTGTGGTTGGTCGTTGGCGTCGTTGTGGCGGGAAGTCTTGTGGCGGTGTTTTTTCATAGGCAAGGCCGGCGCGATACCGACGCTGTTCGGACGTCGGTGCGTTTTCATGAGGCGTTACGTGCTCGCGCTTCAGAAGTCGCTGAGCAACCCTGGGAGCACGACGCGGCGATTGCGGATCAGTGGGCACGCGAACTCTTGGACACGCAGACCCCCGCTGCAGATGTCGCGGTGTTGCCCGCGTTTGGAGCCCCGGTCGCGTCGGTGCACGAAGACCGCGCACACTTGCTTCTCGCGATGGTCGCGACTCGATCCAAAGCCGAGTTGCCCGCAGAGATCTTGGTGCATGAAGCCGAGCGAATCTCGCCAGAAGACTTGGATTCCGACCTCCGCGCGTTGGCCGAAGCCGCGCGTGTATATGCGTATGCAGAAGCCGACCGTTGCGACGAGCTAAGCGATCCCTCCGCGACACTGGAACACCCGCTTCTGGATGGGATCCGTGCTCTCGTCATCGATGGCGCACACGGCTGTTGTGCTTTGCGCACGGGTGACCTGGATCGCGCTCGCGAACGGATCGCACGAAGCGCGGATGATGCCGAACGCCTGGGCGTTGCCGTGGACCGTATTCCCCTCTTGCGTGCCTGGGCCGCATTCTCCGCAAACGACAGCAACACCGCTCGCGCTCACCTCGATCAGATCGTGGTCGAGCACCTCAACGAAAACGATTTGATGCGTTATCGGATGCTGCGAAACGCAGTCACGTCAGGCGATGACACGTTGCTCTCGATCCTCGATCCGCGATGGCTCTCTTCCATCGTCGTGGAAGGCATCACCGAGGCGATTTCGAAAGACCGCGAACTCGTCATGCAGATCGAAGACAACCCGACCGCTCAAGCAGCTCTTCGTTTTGTGCATATGGAAGCGGAACTCTTGGAGCACGCCCGCGCGCAGAACATGCTTTTCGACAAGCGGCTCTAGTATTTATCGGTCGTCGCGTGGCCTACGTCTCCGGCCTTTGGCCTCCGACTTAAACGGCCACGCTCCTCCCTTGGGGAGGGTTTAGCAACCCCTCCCCCGAACTTCGTTCGGGACCCCCCACCAAGCACGCGCTTCGCGCGCGTCTCGGCTCGTGGAGCCTCGACGTTGTCCGACGGCCAACCACGCTCGAACGAACACTTCGTGTTCTGGAGCCAACGTTTGTCTGTCTTAATCGAGGAGTTTCTCGAGTCGGATGCGCGTGATCTTGCCTTGCTCCGCTGCAGCAATGGCGAGTTCAGCGTTCGGTTCGTTGTCGATGCGCGCTTGAAGCAACGCGAGCATTTCACTGGCGCTCTTTCCCGTCGCACAAACGATAAAGATGTGTCCGAAACGCTTTTCGTACGCGACGTTTCCGTCTCGAAGCGCTTGAAGCGTGCTTTCGTCTGCTTCGCTCACCGCGGACTGTTCACCGGCAGACCAGGACTTGGTTGACGCGAACTTTTCGCGCAGCGCGTCCAGGTCTGCACCGATACGTGGGTGATGTTCAAACGCTTCGAGCACGTCTTCTCGTTGTGCCCCCGCCCACACTTCGTCGGCGGCTGCGAGTAGAGCCTCGCGCGAGCCAAACGGACGTCGCGCCAGCATTCCCTCGACCCAACGCGTCGCACCACAACAACGCGTGAGAGCTTCGCGCGCTTCTCTTTCGCTCATCGCGTCGAGCTTCATCACACTCACTGTCCGAAGAGTCGGAGACGGCTGATGCCTCCGTCGGGGTAGATCCACAGCCGAACGTGCGTGAACGGTCCACGCGCCTGAAGCTCATCGCGAAAGAACCGGCGCTCGTGCGCGCGAAGTTTCTGCTCCGGCAGCGCTTGAACCCACGCATCGCTCGTCAGTAGCTCAGGAATCGACGCATCGGCGGCATCGATCCCATCGATCGAACATCGGTCGGGGAAGTTTCCCTTGAAGTGGTTGGTGTCGACTTCGACCAAACCCAGTGTGCCGCGTTTGCCGAGCCGCAAGAGAATCCAATCCGGCCGATCGTCGTAGGGACGTCCGAGTCGACGACGCGTTTCCCAACCCCCGCCCATGTTCACAGCACGTCCGGGAGCGATCAGGTTGTTCATCGGACCAAAGAACGCATCGGAGCACGCCAGCGCCAGACCGCCGTGCTGTACTGCGACGAGGTCGACTTCACCCTCTTGCGTCGGAACGTCGGGGTCGTTGTTCGCGGTCCATTCCGCGCGGACTTCGCCGTACACCCGCAGCCTAGCCACTCCGCCGTCGGGAAAGAGCGTCAGTCGTACATGCGTGTACACACCGGCATCGAGCACCGTGAACAGGTTTTGCGAGCCCGGACGCAGAGGCGAGGGCGGGATCAGCATCGTCCAGTTTTCGCCGTCACCGCCCTCTAAGGATGCGAAGGGTGGGTGGTTTCCGAGGAAGTGTGCCGTGTCGATGTCGACGCCACGAATCACTCCCGGAGCACCCAGTCGAACAACACACCAGTCGTTGCCTTCGACACGCTTGCGACGACTCTCCCAACCGTCCATCCACTTGCCGCGTTCCGTGTACTCGTCGGGAAGGAAGATCGCGGGCGCGTCCTTGGTCAGGTTCTCCATGCCCGCGAAGAAGTCGTCTTCGCACGACAGGGCTTGTCCGCCCATGGAGTCACACGCCAAGTCGACTAGGCCAACGAAGCGGGCTCGGGGGTCCGTGCTGCTCATGCTCGTCCTCGATGTAACAAGGGACGTCCGTGCGTCCCGCTGAAGTCCGGCTTCCCCACTGCTCCGCCTGACTGCTCGTAGATCTTCTTTCCGCGCAGCCAGGTCTGAAGTACTTCGCCGCGAAGCGACTGACCCAAGTAGGGCGAGATCGGATGCTTGAAGTGCAGATGCGATTCTTCGATGGCGATTTCGGTTTCTGGCGCCCAGACGCAAAAATCCGCGTCCATTCCTGGCGCGATCACACCTTTGCGATGCGCCACACCTGCGAACTTCGCAGGCTCTGAGCACATCCAGCGTGCAACTTGTTCGATGCCAAAGCCGCGTGCGTGAGCTTCGGTCCAGATGCTGTTGAGTCCGAGCGAGAGCGAGGCGATTCCACCCCACGCCGCACCAAAGCCACCTTGCTTGAGGAACGGCGTGCAGGGGGAGTGATCGGAAATCACAAAGTCGATCACCCCTTCACGCAGCGCGTCCCACAACTTTTCGCGGTTGCTCTCTTCGCGAATCGGCGGTGCACACTTAAACATCGTGGCGCCATCCGGAATTTTCTCGGCACTGAGACACAGGTAGTGCGGGCAGGTCTCCACGGTGATCGGCAAGCCCTCGGCGCGTGCTTCCCGCAGCATCGGAACGGCACCGGCCGAACTGAGGTGAACGATGTGCACCGGACAACCGGTTTCGCGACACAGTTCGATCAACAGCTTGATCGCCTCGTCTTCCCAAGCGGCTGGACGCGAACGAAGCCAACTCGCGTAGTCCTGAGCGTCGTCGGGACACGCGGGGTCGCCAAGGTCGAGTTCCGCGTGAGCAAGCAGCGGAACACCAGCTTCTGCCATGCGTGGCATCGCTCGCTTGAGGTCCTCGCGCGTGACGTTGGGAAAGTCGTCGATCCCCGAGTGACAGAGAAACGCTTTGCTTCCCAGAACACCCGCTTCCGCTAGGGGAATCAGCTGATCGACGTTGTCGGGAACCACGCCCCCCCAAAACCCGACGTCAACGCTGAGTTGGTCGCCCAACGCGTCGAGTTTGATCTTCAGCGCGTCGACACTGGTCGTGACCGGATCGCAGTTGAGCGGCATATCGACCAACGTGGTCACACCGCCTGCTGCGGCTGCACGCGTTGCCGTCGTGAAGCCTTCCCATTCAGTTCGGCCGGGCTCGTTGATGTGAACGTGGCAATCCACGAGACCGGGCATGACCAACGCGTCGCCCAGGTCCTCTGAGGCAACACCTTCCGGCGCGGTCTCCACCACGCTTTCAATCGATTCCCCGTCAAGGACGATGGTCGCCGGGCGAATCCCCTCGGGTGTGAGTACGCGTTGACTAACAACAGCGCGACGCGTCACTCGACTCGTGCTCCCTGGAAGAACCAGGCGCCAATCGCGTCACGTTCGGCTTGGGTCATGTTGGTCAGGTTTCCGAGCGGCATGACCTGCGACACGACGACCTGCGTATTGATGCGCTGCGCGTGGGTGCCAATCTGCTGCGGAGTATCGAACATCACGCCAAGCGGAGGTGCGGTGAAGCCGTCCATCGTGGGCGAGGCGGAGTGACACTGCACGCAATGCCGGTCGATAATCGTGCGCACTTCGGCAAACTCGACCGGTGCATGACCTGCGTACGACTTGGGCGCCGTGACAAAGGCCAATCCGATCATTCCCGCTGCAGCAATGGGCAGCAGATACGCGTTCTTATGGCCTTGTCCGCGAAGGTTAAACCAGTGTCGCGTGACGGCTCCGATCACCATCAGCGCCGAGAGCAGAACCCAGTTCCAGTGATGTCCCCACGTCACCGGATAGTGGTTGCTGACCATGATGAAGAGCACGGGCAGCGTGAAGTAGTTGTTGTGCAGCGAGCGTTGCGCGCCTTCCAAACCAAGCTTCGCGTCGGGCTTTTCGCCCTTGGTCATCGCGTCGACCATCACGCGCTGGTTGGGGATGATCACGAAGAAGACGTTGGCCGCCATGATCGTGCCCATCAGTGCACCCAGGTGGATGAACGCGGCGCGACCGCCGAACACCTCGGCCATGCCGTGCGCAACACCGATCATCATCAACGCGACGATCGTCGAGAGCACGACCGGTTTCTTGCCCACAGGTGACTTGCACAGGAAGTGATAGAGGATCCATCCACCGATGATCGTGCCTGCACCGATCCCGATCGCGGCCCACTTCGATAGCGCCATGACCTGCGGGTCGACGACCATTGTTTCGGCCTCGAGGTAGTAGACCACCACCAAGAGACACGCGCCGGTGATCCAGGTGAAGTAGGCCTCCCACTTAAACCAGTGGAGCACCTTGGGCATCTTCGCCGGTGCGACGGTGTACTTCATCACCCGGTAGAAGTGACCGCCGTGGACCGACCAGAGGTCGCCGCCCACGCCTTCCATTTCTTCTTCGGGTGGACGCAGGTTGTTGTTCAACCAGTTGAAGTAGAACGACGTTCCGATCCACGCGGCACCCACGACGATGTGGATCCAACGCAGCGCAAGTTCCAGCCAGTCGGTGATGTGGTCGAACATGGAAGGCGCATGTTTAGCACGTCGGGCGTCGGGGTAAACCTCGATTAGCCCCGGAGTTCGGCCGCTGTGTCTTCCGGCGAAACCGACACCAGTGCGCTACCGCTCGACTGCTCGTAGCCCGCTCCCGCGCCGAAGCGCGGGAGGATTTCCAGCATCCAAAATGCGGCGGGATGATCCGCGTGTGCGTTGGCTGGCGAACGAAACACGAGGTTGTAGGCGTGACGTCCTTCCATCACGCGTGGGAGCACTTGCGCGAGTGCATCGGCAACCGCGTCCAAGGTGTCGTCGCTGCTTGTCGAGAACCCACCGCTCGTACGCGGAACGATCCACGTCTCGTGCGAAAAGCGAGGCGCGATCGGACAGAGCACAACAACCCGGTCGTTCGCATCGATGATTCGTCGACCCTCGGCGCACTCGTCGCGCAAGTAGTCCGCCATCAACGTTCGGTCGTGCTCTTGATAGTGCGCGAGCATACGTTGCCAGCGTCGATCGACTTCCGCTGTCGCCTTGTCCGCGACCAGAAGCTGCGCATGTGGATGCGGCTGACTCGAACCCGCACGAACGCCTCGATTGCGAAACAGATGCACGACGCCTTCGCGATGGGCATGGACGCGCACGCGTGAGCGGTATGCCCGAAGCACCTCGCGCATCCGCACTGCAGGGTAGTCGAGCAAGTCCAGGTCATGCTCTGAACCCTCCACGATGACTTCGTGGTGTTCCGCCGCGGGGTATCGGTTGGCGACGACGCGGATATTCCACGCTCCCTTCTCGGGCCAACGCGCCAGCGTTTCGTCGGTCAGCGGTTCGTTGCCCGGACAAAACGGACAGGTTCCTGGCGGTTCGGGAAGCAACACGTCCTTCGAGCGTGGGGTGGTGCTGCGTTTCGGGGCGAGCAGGACCTGATCACCCCGAAAGGGATCGAATCGAAACTCGCTCATGCAGAAAGCAGTCGCTTCTTTTGCACTTTGCCCATCGCGTTGCGCGGGAGCGCGTCGACAAAGTGAACTTCACGAGGGCGTTTGTGCGGAGTGAGCGAGTCCGCAACCAGCGCGATCAACTCGGTTGGATCCGGTGGTGTGTCGCGCGGCACCACAAACGCGGCAATGCGTTCACCGAGATCATCATCGGGAATTCCCAGCACAGCAACCGCACGAACACCTGGGTGTTCGAGCAGACACGCTTCGATCTCACCTGCACCCACTTTGAATCCACCGGTTTTGATCAGGTCGACCGATCGCCGGCCAACGATGCGGATCGAACCGTCCGCACTACGGGTCGCCAAGTCGCCTGTGTAGAACCAGCCCTCATCGTCGAGAACCGCAGCGGTGGCCTCAGGACGATTGAGATATCCGCTGAATAGGGAAGGCGTACGGACGGCGACTTCGCCCATTGTCGTGTCGTCCGAGGCATCGATGGGCTCGCGGGCATCGTTGACCAGACGCAGCTCAACCCCGCGAAGCGGAGGTCCGACGTAGCCTGGGTTGGGCGCACCAACCACGCGAACGCCGCAGTTGATCAGCGTTTCGGTAAGGCCGTAGCGCTCGTACACCCCCCGTCCGCTCAGCGCTTCGATTCGCTTTTGTTCACGCACGGGCAACCCTGCAGAGCCGGACACCAAGAGTCGTGGTTTGCGTAACGCATCGGCAATCGCCGAGTCCGCTTCGGCCGCGTCGCACAAGCGGTTGTACATCGTCGGTACGGCAAAGAGCATCGTGCCGCCTTCGTTCAGCAGGTGCGCCAAAGTCGCCGGATCAAAAGGTGCTGCGTGGACAAATGCCGAACCGGTTCGCAGGGCTCCATACAAACCGAGCACCAACCCGTGGACGTGGAAGAGCGGTAGCGCATGGACGACCTGATCGGCATCGGTCCACTGCCAACAATCCGCAAGCGCATCGATGTTGGCGGCGACCGCACGCGCGGAGATCTGAGCACCCTTGGGCGCACCGGTGGTTCCGCTGGTGTAGAGGATCAGGATCGCGTCTTCGTCGACGTCGCGTCGCGGTACGGTCGCCACGACGGCGCGCTCGATTGCCGTGGCTCCCTCAAAACGGCTCGGATCGCCAAACACGATCTCTGGCTGAGCATCGTCAAAGATGTGTGCGCGTTCTTTTGCACCGAGTTTGGGATTGAGTGGAACCGTGACGTAGCCACCAAGCGCCTGTCCGATGAGCGCCACAATCGTGTCCAACCCGTTCGCGGTCCACACCCCGACGCGTGCGCCAGGCGCGATGCCGAGTTGCTGGATCCGAGCTGCATGCCCAGCGGCCAACCCCGCCAGCTGGTCGTACGTGAGAGTCTCCGAGCCGGCTCCGACCGCCGTCCGGTCATCTGGAAACGCCAACCGAGGAAAAAGCAGCGCCATGGCGGCGGATGGTAGCTCGTTGCTGCGATTCCGGAACACACTGCCTTCCGGAATCACAGCTGTTTCCTGTAAGCTCGGCGCGCGGTGACGCAGCGCAAAGACGACACCATGGAACTCCCGATCGGCGACCTTGAGGAGCAAGAGCAAAAGCCGAAGCGGAGCGGACCGCCTCCTCTGCCGGGTCAGAAGGCGCCGTTTGCGAGTGCGACCGAGGCAGAGCCTGCCGAGTCCACAACACCGACCGAAGTTCCGCCCCCTCTGCCGAAGACCAAGTCGGGTCGTCCGCCAGCGCGCTTGGGTCGGAGTGTCCTGCCTCCTGATCCCGCGACGTTCAAGATGAAGTCGCCTGCCGAAGTGAAGACCGCGCGGCAGAAAGAGTCGACGCTCAAGAGCACGCGTCGAATGAAGTTCAAGCCGGGTGAGTTGCCGTTCGAGGACAAGCCTTCGAAACCTTCAACGCGACCCTCTGCACCTCCGCCTCCCACAGCTGCAGCGTTGCGCTTGTCGAGCAAGCCGCCACCGCTCACCTCCAAGACGCCGTCCAAGCCTCCACCGCTCAAAGCTTCCAAGGCGCACATTGCGTCGAAGCCACCCGCACCCGCGCCGGTCGCGAGCAAGCCTTCGGCAACCCGCACTGCGGTCACCCGCCCTGGCACGAAACCCTCGACAACGACCTCCGTCGGCGAGGCTGCGAAGATTGCGCGGATTCGTTTCCTCGAAGAAGAGCTTCGCGATCTCAAAGGTCGCATCGCCGATCACACGCGTCGTGTAACGGCTCGACTGGATGCGCTGGCGGTGCGTGTCGATAAGCTGGAGAGCACTGCACAACCGCGGTCCACGCTGCTGGAGCAGCGCGTGGATGAGATGGGTGAGGACCTCGAAGAGAAGCTCACCGCCCTGGAAACACAGGTTGAAGCGCTTCGCGAGGCCGAAGCCACGGCGCCGACCCAAACGATGCCCTCGGTTCCACCACCGCCGGGCGAGTTGGAAGCCGAACTTCGTGAGAAGTTGGAAGCCGAGCTTCGTGCGTCGATTGCGGAGAGCTTGCAGGCGTCGATCGAAGCCACGTTGGACGCGAAGATTAAGGCCGAGGTTGAGGCGAAACTCAGTGAGTTGCCTGCAGCGCCCGCGAAGAAAAAGAAGACCAAGAAAGACGCCGACGCGTTGACCCAGATCAAGGGTGTTGGACCTGCGAGTGCGAAGAAGCTGCGCAAGCAAGGTGTCGAAACGGTGGCTGCGGTAGCTGCGTGGACCGACGACGACATCGACAAGATCCACAATGCACTGGGTACGGCAAAGAAGCGCCTCAAAGAGTGGCGCACCGCAGCCAAGGCACTCTAGCGATAGGGACGGCCTTCTTCTGCGTACGCCGCAGCAGAGCGAAATAGGTTTTGCGCCATCAACGACTCTTCGGAGTCTGCCCGACGGCGGTAGATCAACGCGACCAGACGTTGCACTTCAGCGTTGTCGGGTTCGGCCTCCAACGCGTAGTCGGCAAGTGCACATGCCTCACGTGGTTGACCCTCGTCGGAGAGCTTCTTCGCACGCTCAGCGAGTGGCTGCGCACCCCCTGCGAGTGCTGCGACCTCTTTGGCCAGTGACGTCCGTGTGGCTGGCTTGAGCTCACTCGGTCGGCCGCTGTACCACCCACCGTAGTAGCGAATGATGTTGCGGATAATGAACTCGGCGTCGTCGTAGACGTTTTGCAGCCACGGGCTCTCGCTCGAGGGAAGGGCCACGCGATGGACAATATCGACGTGGGGCGGTGCACCGTCGTTCAGAGCTTCGAGGGCTTGTTCGACGATCGCATCGAGAAAGTCCGCCGTCTCGATCAGCATGGTTTGAATCTGCTCCGGGTTGTCGATGACCGCGCCGCCGTGACCTGGACACATGTGACGAGGATTCTTGGCCGCCATCGCACGTAAACCGGCTGCCCACTCCCATGGATAACGCTGCACCTTTTGTGGATTGCCGGCGTTGGGCACCGCCCAGATAAATAGATCGCCGGGGCAGAGTACTTCGCGATCCGGACACCAGATCCAACTGTGGTCGTCGGTTTCTCCGCGACAGTGATGCACCTCGAACGAAACACCACCAACAGTGAAGTCGAGCCGGTCGTCGTACAGCTCGTTGGGCAGGATCGATGGTGCGCCGAACGTCTCGTAGTCGCCGGCGAAGGCCGCATCCTTCATCGCGTTGACAGTGCCGCCGAACTGCCGTGCGTTGAGTGCCATGTTGTGACCCGCTGTGAGTTCGTAACGAGCAAAGCGGGCCGGCATCGCACGATGCGCGATCACACGTGGCTTCTCGTCGCCCACGAACGCCTCCAACCCAAACGCGTGGTCCACGTGTCCTTGTGTAAAGACGACCGTGTGGATCTTGGCTTTGGTTTTCTGGCGAATCATGCCGGCCAACATCGTGCCCATGCGCTTGAGCCCCGAGTCGATCAGCACGATGCCTTCGTCGGTGTCGAACGCCACCACGCCGCTGAAGGCCGAGGCAAACCAGGTGTCCTTACAGACTTCAACGGGTCCGCCTGCCCAAAAGAACTTCGCCTCTTCAGGAGACTTGCCAACGTTGCGCATGAATCGTTCGAGCACTGCAGCCATGCCGCGAGGTTACACTCTCGCGATGGATCGCCTCGACGAGATGCTGCGCGATATTCGAGCTTTCACCGCGGAGCGGGATTGGGAGCAGTTCCACGATCCCAAAAACCTCGCGATGGCGGTGGCGTCCGAGGCCGGTGAGCTCGTCGCGGAGCTACGCTGGATTGCGGGGCCAGATGCCGATGCCCACTGCCAAGATCCCGAGCATCGCGGAAAGGTGATCGATGAAGTTGCCGATGTCTTGATCACCACGCTCATGCTGGCGGATCGAATCGGCATGGACGTCAGCGAAGCAGTCGCTGCGAAGATGAAGAAGAACCGCGCGAAGTATCCGGTCGAGGAGTGGAAGGGTCGGTAGGCTAGTCGGGACAATCCGAGAGTGGTTCCGCGTCGCGAATCCAAGTGTTCACGGACAGCTCCACGGGTGTTTCCTGACCATCCCGCCGAAAGACCCCGCGCAACGAGAGCGTGAATTGGTCACCTCGTGCACGCGATTCCGAAACCGTAAGCGTAGGGGTGTTCAGGTCTCCGTGTCGGATGCCGCCAGGAAGCATCAGCCGCGCGCGCTCGACGCTCGACTCCGCGGCCAATCGTGCTTTCAAGCGAAACCGCGGTTGATCGCGAAACAGTTCGCCAACATCGAGAACAAACTCGTGCGCGCACCCCTCCGCTGCCGCTAGGTGCACACCCTCGTTGAGCTCAAAGGTGTGCTCGGCCACGCGTTCTGCACGGAGAGTGAGCTTGATTTCGGTGTCGGGGAAGGCATCCGGAAACTCGGTTTCCGCGACGCTGCCATAGCGCTCAACGCGAGCCATGCAGTTGTCGTCTTCGTCGCAGCCTTCCGCATCGTTCTTCAACACGGACTCACAGGTTTGTCGCAGCATTCCTGTGAGTGCGAGACACTGCCGTGGTGCGCGTGCCGCCCAGGCGACACACAGCGGATCGCGTCCAGGAACTCCGCGCGCACTTGGACACAGATCCGGTTTGCCGGCATGAATCGCCAGCCTTCGCAAACATCCCTCGCGGGTCGTGCGCACACTCGACTCGTTGCAGATCTCCTCGTCGTCCTGCTTGGCGGCATCCAGCCCGATACAGATGTCCCGGAGGACCGCGTCGTACCCCAGGTCAGCCAACGTCTCGGCGAGCTCGACCGGCATTTGGGCGCGAAGGCGTTGTTCGCAGCGAGCGCGAGTCTCAAACTCCTCGATGCTCGCACGCAGGTCGGTGAGGTCCACGGGCCATGCAGAAGGAGGCTCGTCGACAAGTTGAGGGCGCTCGGCTTCCGGGTTCGCAGGGGCAATGACCGGAGGCTCCGACTCCGGGTCACCACAGGCCCAAACCAGGCACAGAACTGCGAGCACGCGCATGGCAGCAGGATACCCTGGCTCGCGCGCTTGCCGACGGGCTATGCTGCGGCGTGCTTCGTTGCGCATGGGTCCTGCTTGTTCTCCTGGTTGTCGCATCCGCGTCGGCGCAACAGCCAACTGAGGGTGAAGCCGAGGCCGAAGCTGGAACCGAGGCCGAAGCCGGAACCGAAGCCGGAGCCGAGGGCGAACCCGAAGCCGGAGCCGAGGGCGAAGCCGGAGCCGAAGCCGGAGCCGAGGGCGAAGCCGGAGCCGAAGGCGAAGCCGGGACCGAGTCGGGGGCGGGCGCGACTGTTCCCCCGCCTCCAGGAAGCCAACCCAAGATCATCGTGATCGATGCGGCGCCATACGGAATCGATCCTGTCGTGGGTCAGCACGTCACGCGTCGTATGCGCTCGACCGCGGCGGACATGGGGTACGAAGTGGTCGCGCCGGATGCGACGATTGCGGCGGCACAACGGCTTCAAATGCCCTATCCGCCCAGTCCCGCCGATCTCTGGCGTGTGACGTTCATCGCGGAGGCGCGGCGCGGCGCGTTCGCGCGAGTTTGGGCACACCAAGGGGCCTACGTGATCGAGATCTCCGTGGCGTCTCTCGACGGCACAGGGCCTTTCTTTGCACGTGGCACCGCGGGCGCCGGTGATCTTCACGAAGTGGTCGAGCGATTGACGCGTGAGGCGTTGCCCAGCCCGGACACCTGGGATCCCGATGCTGCCGAACGACTGCGTCAACAGTCGACGCAACAAGCACAACAGCCACAAACGCCGCAGGTCACGCCGACACCGGTTCGTCCCGTCCGTGTCGTGCGCCGTCCGCGTCGTGATCGTCGACCGACGCGTCGCTTCGACGTGGCGCTGCAACTCGAAGGCGCCATCGGAACGTCGAGCGACAACTTCTTCAACTTCCTGGGTGGAGTGCGGCTTGGACTCCGCATCACCAACACGCTCGGACTCGGCCTTTACCTCGGCTACGTCAACGCGCGAGGTCGCGACGGCCGCGTGAACAACCTGATGCCGATGCTGCAGATCGAGAACCGGATTCGTCTCAGCGCACGAAGCGACATCACGGTGCCGCTGCGCTTTGGGTTGGGGTACCTACCCTACAACGGTCCGGTGGTGCGACTGGCCGCAGGACTCAACGTCCCGCTCAGTTCTCGCGTGGAGTTGGCGTTCGACATCCTCACACCCACGTTCTGGGTGCTGCCCGACCGCACGGCGGTGAGCTTCAACCTGGCGGCAGAGCTGATCTTCCGGCTCTAGCTCTAGAGCTTTCCGAGCAGCGCATCCAAGCGTAGCTTCGGAACCATCATCACTGCTTCAGCGAAGATCTTTCGGCTCATCTTGCTTTGCCCGGCTCGGCGGTCGACGAAGATGATCGGCACTTCGTGGACGCGGAAACCTTTGCGCAGCGCGCGGTAGGTCAGTTCGATCTGAAAGCTGTACCCCTCGCTCTTCACAGTTCGCAGGTCGATCGCTTCCAACGCCTGACGGCGAAACCCTTTGTAGCCGCTCGTCAGGTCACGAACACTCAGTCCCAGAATCGTGCGGCTGTAGAGCGAGCCCCCTTTGCTGAGAAAGTGCCTTCCGGGTCCCCAACCTTCGACACCACCGCCGGGGATGTTGCGTGATCCGATCACGATGTCGGCACCACCGGCAAACGCTTCCAAGAACTCAGGCAGGTACTGCGGATCGTGCGAGAGGTCGGTGTCCATCTCGAAGATCAGGTCGTAGCCCTCGTCGATTGCGCGCTCGAATGCCTGCAGGTAGGCGCTACCCAAACCCATCTTTCCCGGACGGTGCATCACTTTGATGCGTTCGTCTTTGGCGGCGAACTCGTCGGCGAGCTCGCCGGTCCCATCCGGTGAATTGTCGTCGACGATCAAACAATGTGCTTGTGGAACCACGTCGAACACACCCTTGAGGAAGGGCTCAAGGTTGTCGCGTTCGTTGTACGTCGGGGTGACGATGAGGATCTTGTCGGTCATTCCAACTCGTTGACCACGTTGACGGGACTGCAACGGCAGCTCGAATCGCAGTACGACTCGAAAGTCGATAGCACGCCGTCGTCATCGAGGTCACCGTTTGCGGTGAGGCGCAGCCCGCCTCGGGCATCGGGAACTGCGGAATAGCTGTAGTAGACGGGGTCTGGGGGCCCAAATCCGAGCGCGGAAAAGGTGGCATCGGCGGAGAACGAGGCCGTCTGTTTCATGGAGCCTGGACGCGTAGGAAGTGGTCCTCCCGGTGAAGTGGGGTACATCGACGAGTCACCGAGTCGTTCGGTCGAGCAGTAGGACTCGGCGCCACGTGCCATCACCATCACGTTGCTGCTCGCCTCGGCGGTTTTGGAGCGCTTCACGTAGTTGATGAACGCAGGGATCGCGATGGCCGCGGCGATCCCGATCACGCAGATCAACGCTGCACAACCCGCTGCAAGCAGAATGAACATCACCGCGGGATCGCGCTTCTTCTCACCCTGAGGTTGAGGCTGCGGAGGTGCGGTCACTCCGACACCTTCAAATACGTGTAGCTCTTCAACGCACTTTCGTAGTGCTGCATAAACATCCGCAGTTGATCGAGAGTCATGCGCCCTGCATTAAGTGCGCGTTCGGCCTGGTTTCGAACCCGCTCGATCATGTCTTCCGGGTCGTACTGCAGATAACGAAGCACTTCATCGACCGCGTCACCCTTGATGACATGCGCGACACTGTGGCCGTAGTCCTCGAGTCGAACGTGAACGGCATTGGTGTCTCCGAACAAGTTGTGCAGGTCACCCAGGATTTCCTGGTACGCGCCGCCCAAAAACATTGCCATCAAGTAACGCTCGCCTTCCGCGACGGGATGGACGTCCAACGCGGTGCGTTCGTCTTCGCGATCGATAAACGAGGCGATCATTCCATCGCTATCGCAGGTGAGGTCGGCCAAACGTGCTTTGAGCGAAGGGCGTTCCTGCAGTCGATGGATCGGCATGATCGGAAAGAGCTGATCCATTGCCCAAATGTCGGGAGCGCTCTGGAAGATCGAGAAGTTGCAGTAGTAGATGGTGCCGAGAATCTCGTCGATCTTCTCCAGCTCTTCGGGAACGCGTTTGCGCGACATGCGGTTGCGAATGCGTTCGCAGCATGCCCAAAAGAGCCGCTCGGCCATCGCGAGTTCGCGAAGCGAGAGATACCCAAACTTGAAGAGTGACCGCGCTTCTTCCAACGACTGGGTCGTGTCGTGCCACGACTCCTGCACGTTCTTGGGTCGGATATTCTCGTACGTCTCCCAGAGTTCGTGGAGCACACGGTGTGCATCTTCTGGTGGTTTCTGGGCGGCTTCACGTTCGGCGAAGTTGTCGCCCACAGCGTCGAAGATCAGCACCGACTGATAGGCGGCAACGGCGCGACCGCTTTCACTCACGATGGTGGGTGCCGGGATCTTCGCTTTCTCGCAGGCGTCCTGAATTCCTGCGACGACATCGTACGCGTACTCCTGCACGCCGTAGTTCATCGACGCTTTGAAGTCGGTTTTGCTGCCGTCGTAGTCAACCGCGAGTCCTCCGCCGACATCGAGGAACTTCATCCCGCATCCCAGCTTGACCAACTCAACGTAGAGATGCGCGGCCTCTCGCATCGCGTTCTTCCAGGGAATAATGCTCGAGACCTGGCTGCCGATATGAAAGTGCAGCAGCTGCAGACAATCCAACATGCCTTCGGCTTCCAAGCGTTCGACCACGTCGACGATTTCACTCGTCCGAAGACCAAACTTGGCGCGGTCGCCGGCAGATTCCGCCCAACGACCCATTCCCTTGCTGGCGAGCTTGCTGCGCAGTCCGAGAATCGGCCGAATGCCCAATCGCTTGCTGGCTTCGAGGACCAAGCCGAGCTCGTCCGAACGCTCGAGCACGATCACGACCGTGTTGTCGAACCGCTGCGCGATAAGCGCGGTCTCGATGTAGAAGCGATCCTTGTAGCCGTTACACACGATGAAGCCGTCTTCGGCGTGCATGGCAGCGAGAGCGATCAGCAGTTCGGGTTTGGATCCTGCTTCGAGTCCGTACTTCCAGGGAGCACCGGCCGACACCACTTCTTCGACCAAGTGACGTTGTTGGTTGACCTTGATCGGGTACACACCACGGTAGGTCCCCGGGTACCCGTATTCCTCAATCGCTTTCCGGAAGCACTCGTTGATGAGTTGGATGCGGTGTTGGAGGATGTTGGGAAAGCGGACCAGCAACGGGAAGTCGAGACCCCGCATCTGGAGCTGACGCGCCAGCTCGTAAAGATCGATGCGCCGTTCGCTGTTCGGATCGGGGCGAACTTCGACGTGGCCGTGCTCGTTGATGCTGAAGTAGGGCTGTCCCCAGCCGCCGATTTGGTACAGCTCGGCGCTTTTCGCGACAGACCATTCCGCCCGTGCATGTGCCACGTCGTTCATGCCTGCTGGGAAGTAGCACCCTGCTGCCACGGGAGCCAGGACGCGGGGGCGCTGAGCGGGTAGGATTCGGGCCTTGATTCGGCTGTGCCCGCTTCTGTTGATTTTGGCGTCGTGTCCACGCCCAACCGTCGACCTGCTGCCCGTGCATGACGAAGGTGCCGTGGCCGCGCGTCCCGAGTTGGAACAGCGTCTTCGCAGCGACCTCTATGCGTTCTTTCGATTCACGAACCGAGAGTTTGCGCAACGCGTGTGTGGGATGTTCGAAGACACTCCGATGCCGCGCGTGAATCTGCATGGAGATGCGCACATCGAGCAGTACGCAATCACGGGCTCGGGTCAGGGTCTCGCGGACTACGACGACGCCGCATCCGGTCCGGCGGTCCTCGACCTGGTTCGTTTTGGTGTCAGTTTGCGGCTCGTCGGAAAACTCGAGTCGTGGAACACCGACGAAGCGCTCCACGCGTTCTTGCGTGGCTATCGCGAGGGCATTCGAGAAACCGCACACGCAGGTGATTCACCGATGTGTGTGCAGCGCATCCGCGAGTCCCTTGGAACGGATCGAAGCGAGTTTCTCGAATACGTCCAGGGAATGATGCAGCCGGTCGCGGATGATGCGGAACTTCCGCTTCGTGCTGGACTACGCGCATACGTGACGCGGATGAAGGAACAGAACCCGACGCTCCCGGAGTACTTTTTCGAGTTGCGTGCCTTTGGACGACACAGCGGTGGGCTGGGAAGTTCGCTCGACAAGAAGTTCTTGCTGCGGCTCGAGGGCGACACCCAAGAACCCAACGACGACGTGGTGCTCGAAGCGAAAGAAGTGCGTGACATGTCAGGTGTCCCGTGTGTGCAGCGTGGTTCGGGCGCCTACAGCATCGTGGTGTCGCAGCGGAATATCGGGCGCATGTCGCCACGTTTTCTTGCACCCGTGCCCAATGTTCCCGAGACCCCTGAGCACGCCCGCCCGTTTTGGGTGCACGAGTGGCTCAGCGACTACCACGAGCTTCAGCGACGCGACGTTCGCTCCGTGGAGGAGCTCGCCGAGATCGCGTTTGACGTTGGCGTGCAGCTTGGTGAGGGGCATGTGCGCGGTGTGGGCGGAGCCATGCACATCCAACTTCGTTCCGAGCAAGAAGCGATGATGGAAGAGCTGGAAGAACCGCTTCGTGACGCGATCGATACGCTCACTAGCCTGGTGGTGCGATCGTGGGAGGCTTACGCCCAAGAAGGGTGATAAGACGAGATCATGCGAAGCATATGGGCGATGTGCTTGAGCGCTTTGGTGCTGGTCGGGTGCGACGACGAGCCAGAGACGACTGAGCAGACTGAAGAGATCCAACCCGATCCGGACAACACGGAAGCGACGCCAACAAACGTCGCGCCGGTGACCACGCGTAACCAAGAGCCGAGTGCACCCGCGAACGTGCATCTCGATCTTCTGGCGCTCTCGCATCTTGCCGATGTTGACCACGGTGGACTCTTCGTCGATTTCGGAACCCAGTCGCGTTTCAAGTACACCAGCGGAAACTGGAACAGCGGTTGGCTTGGCGATGGCACACGCGACGGGGTCAGCTTTTCGCGCATGGGCAACATGGGCCGCGTGTATTTCAACGTGGATGAGGCGAGCGCGCTGCACTTGCACGTAAAGGTTCGAAACGTTGGTGGAGGCCCGCTCTTAGCGTTCATGAACGGCCAAACGCTCCGAGAGAACCAGCTCGAGCGCGGTGAGTTTCACGACGTGGTGATCGAAGTGCCGGCGGAGCACGTACGTCGTGGCGAAAACTACCTGCTCTTTCGCGGAACTGAGACGACGAACGTTGAAGGCGAAAGCGTCAGCTTTGAGATTGCCGAACTCCACGTGACCACAGCGGCACGTCCGGCCGATTGGACCGCTCCAGGTCGACTTCGAAAGCGCGTCTCCGTTGCGGGTTCAGAGCGAGATGCTCTCGAAGTCCCTGCGGAAACCACATTGTCTTGGTACGTCGATGTTCCAGAGAACGCGGAGTTGGTTCTCGGGCACGGCGCTGCCGCGGCGGGATCGGGGCGTGTTGTCGTCAGTGGTCAGCGTGAGGGCGGCGAGCGCGTTGAGCTTGGTGCGAGCGATGTCGATGGCTCGTGGAGCGAAGAACGAATCGCGTTGGGACGCATTGCCGGCGACTTGGCGAGACTGGACGTCCGCGTTGATGGTGTGGCGACGGGTCTCAGCGGACTGCGGATTGAATCGCCGCGTGAGGCACTCCCTGCGTTGGGCTCGGACGGAGCACCGCTCGCGCGCAACGTTGTGGTGCTGACCATCGATACGTTGCGTGCGAGCAAGCTGCGTCCGTACAACCGGCGTTCGCGCGTACGAACACCTGCACTGACTCGCTTTGCAGAGCAGGGTGTCGTGTTCGAACGAGCGCAGACGCCAGAGAACTGGACGAAGCCTGCTGTCGCGTCGATTTTGACGAGCCTCTTTCCGGCAACGCATGGAGCCAAAAACGACTCCTCGCGCCTGCCGCAAAGCGCCCTGACCCTTGGCGAGGTGTACAAGGAGCACGGGTTTACAACTGCGTCGTTCTTGGCGAACGGATACGTGTCACGCGCCTTTGGGTTCGACCAAGGGTGGGACCACTACACCAACTACATTCGCGAGCGGAAGAACACGAACGCGTCGAATGTGTTTGGTGAAGCAGCCGACTGGATCGAGGAACATAAGGACGAACGGTTCTTCGTGTACATCCAGACGATCGATCCGCACGTTCCCTACGATCCCCCCGACGAGTTTTTGCAGATGTACGACCCGCGCGGCGATTCGTACACGGGGCAGGTTCAGAACCGACGAACGCATTTGCTCTTGGAAGACGCGAAGCGGCGACCGCCGCGCGTCACCTTCAACGAAAGCGATGTGACGCGTCTCGAAGCGCTACATGATGGCGAGATCAGTTACCACGATCGGCACTTCCAAGCGTTCTTGACGAAGCTTGAGGAGTGGGGCCTGACCGAGAACACGATTTTCGTGGTGACCAGCGATCACGGCGAAGAGTTCAACGAGCATGGTTCGTGGGGCCACGGCCATTCGATCTTTCAAGAGTTGCTGCATGTGCCGCTGATCGTCCGCTACCCGGGTGTCGCGCAAACGGGGCATCGCGTTCCGCAGGTGGTGAGCACCATGGGAATCGCTCCGACCGTACTGGAAGCGACGGGTCACGAGATTCCGGGTGCGTTTGAGGGACGGACCTTGATGCCCTTTGTGCGCGGCAGTGAGGCACCGGGACCGTGGTTGGCGTTTAGCGACTTTCAGGAGAACCGTCGTGTGTTGCGTGCGCGCGATTGGAAACTCGTGTTGCGCAGCAGCCTGAGCTACGTGCTGTTCAACTTGGCGCGAGACCCTGGTGAACAGGACGACGTGGAACCGCGACGTCATCCCATCGCGATGCGGTACCTGCGGATTCATTCCGGGCAGCTCTTGGGTGTGAGCAACCGAGCCGGTTGGCTGACCGGGGGTGGCGGCCGAAGCAGTGTTCAAGCCGAAACCGCGGACATGAATCTGGAGTTGTGTCAGCAGCTCGTGGCGATTGGCTACATGGATTGTCTGGAGCAGTTTCCAGACGCGATGTGATTCACAACCTGCAGCGTGGTGGTGGACTAGTCACGATTCGAACTTCACCAGTGTCCAACGCGTACGCCAGCACAACCCATCCTGAACCCGAAGCTGCGGCTCCAACTCGCATGCGTCCTGGTGCAGCGGAGACCTCTTGTGTGATCCACGCGCCAGCACTTGTCTTGGTCACGTAGAACAGTTCGTCACTCTCGGTTGCGATGAATGCATGCGACTCGATGGACTCGGCAGCCTCAACCCATCGAGGACACAGTGGGAATTCGTCGACGATTGGTTCCGACACTGGGCTTTGCACGTGGATTCGATACGTCTTGCAATCAGGTTCCGGTCGACCGGTGTACAGCACGACCCCAGTCGAGCCAACGACCGCGTGAACAAACTCTTGTGGGTATTGTGCCGCTCCGGGCAACGCAACTTGAGCCCAGCGTCCGGCCCAACCCACGTTGACGTTGGGCTCGATGAACGCCTCGACGCGTTCACTTGCAAACATCAGCGGTGATGCGTCGTGACCCGTATCGCGTGGAAAGCGCTCACGGTTGTACAGCTCGCATTCCCACGCTTCATCGAGAATGCACCAACCGGTCGTCGATGCGTTGATGCGGTACCCGACCGCGAGACTGGAGAGACTGTTGCCAACCCACAGAAACGAGCCACCGTAGCCCGGTCTAATTTCGAGCGGTGCGATCACCTCGGCTTCTCCTCCTGCAAATCGGACGAGTTGCTCTGCGGTGTCCGGCCGGACTCGAGCAAACACCGAGTCGCCCGAGGGCTCAAACTCGACTGCGTCGGAGCTGTTTGGATCCAACGCAGTTGTCGTCCATCCGTCGGAGGTCAGGTCAGCGCGACTGACTCCTTCGGTCCTGGACGCTAGCGCGATGCCTGTTTGCCCCGGGCGTAGGAACACATCGATGTCGTTGACCGCGTCGCTCGTGAGGACAGGCTCGTCGTACCAGGCGCGCATGCAGGGGTCCCCGCCGTCCTCAAACAACAAGGCGTCTGCGGCGTCGGTTGCATCCGGGACGACAGTTGCATCTGACTCTGCATCGGCATCGCTCTCGACGGAGTGGTGTCCGCCGCAGCCGAGAGTGACGATCCAACTGCAGAGCGTGACGCGAACAAGCACTAGCCCGGCGCCTTCATGAAGTGGCAATGAAACGTTGACGCCTCGAGCAGCGCCTTCCCGTTGTCGTTGCACCACAGCATTCCGCCTTTGGGCGAAAACAAGTCATTCGGGGTCGCTGCAAGATCGAGTTCCCACAAGTCTGCACCGAGAGCGCGTTCAAACCCCACGCCACCGACTTCGTTTTGCAGTACCCACTGCCGAAACTCCTCGGTGCAGTAGATCGGCATCGGCTTGTCGTATCCGAGAGCCTCTCCCACGGCGACGATCGACGTCATCACGTACTCGAACACAGGGTCCGGACCGGTCACGAGACGAATCCGGTCGCCCTCAAGCTCAACCGTGATGTCCATCTCGTCGAGATCCACCCCGCCGACCATCCAAACATCGCTCATGCAATGAGCTTAGCAACCTGCGGTTCGAGGCACCGTCTGCTTCGCGATCTGGAAGGGGTTGGTGTGCATTCCGCTTCGCGGATCCGGAAGCATGGAAGCTCGGGAGCACGGAAGCTTAGGTTGGGATACCGATAGTTTTTTCGAGGTCGGTCAAGGAACCAAACCAGTCAAGACTTTGATTCTTGGCACGTCTTTCAGTCTTCGAAAAAATAATTGGTCTCCCACGAAACCCGGTCCGCGACGCTGTGTTTTCAGTTCCTAGTTGCGTTCGATTCGCAGCACCACCGCCGTGATGTTGTCCTGACCCCCCGCCAAGTACGCGTCCTGAACCAGCGCCGACGCAGCCAGCTCGGGGTCGTGGTACTCCGTCAGCAACTCGTGGATGTCTCGGTGCTCCAATACGTCCGACACACCATCGCTGCACAGCAGGTACACGTCGCCGACCTGAAGCTCGACACGTCGAAGCTCCGGCGGACCCTCATCAGGTCGTCCGATCGCCCGCGTGATCACGTGACTGAACCCCGCCGGAGCACTCCCACCCGCAGCACGCATCAGTTCCGCGTACGAGTGGTCGATGGTGAGCCGCTCCAACACGTTGTGTCGTAAGCGGTACGCACGACTGTCACCAACGTGCGCAATCACCGCCATCTCGCCATCGATTGCGAGCGCCACCACGGTCGAGCCCATTTGTTCGAGCCGTCCGGTTTTCTGCGCAACCACCGCACGATGTGCCAACACAATCCCGGTACTCAGTTCGTTGGCAACGAACCCAAAGCGTTCGTCGAGCTTGTGGGGCCACGTGGCTTCTCCGTCGTGGGCATTGCGTTGAAAGAATCCCTGCAGCGTTTGCACCACGATGCCACTGGCGATCTCGCCACCTTCGTATCCGCCCATGCCGTCGGCCACGGCGAAGAGCCCGTGCTCAGGACAAACGACGAGCGCGTCTTCGTTGTTTTGACGACGGCCAACGTGGGATCGGGCAGCAACGGTGATTTTCATACCCTCGACGAAAGCGAAGGCCATGCCGCGAAATTCCGCAGCAACTACCCAAATCGTTGGGGTGTCGTCGCCTCAGTTTCGCAGCATCGGTGGTGTGCCCTCACAACAGTCCATGCCGCTTCGCCAGCGTACGTAACTGCTTGCGGTCCAATCCGCATGCCCGAGATGCCGCCGACACGTTGCCGTCAAACCGTTCCAACAACGCTTGCAGGTACCGACGCTCAAACTCGTCCACGACCTGCTGCTTCGCCTCACTCCAGGGCAGGTCGGTGCGCACACTCAGCCCGTCACTGGAGGTCGGATCCACGCCCACAAAGCGAAGTCCACCTGCCGAGTCCACCCCAGGTGACAACGCGATCGCGCGGTCGACGGCATTGCGAAGCTCGCGAACGTTGCCTGGCCAGTCATGTGCCATCCACGCGTCCAACGTGTCGGCGGGAATCTCCCCTTCGATGCCACGTGCTCGGAGAATCGCTTTGGCCACTGGTGCGATGTCTTCGCGACGTGCGCGCAGTGGCGGGATGCGCACTCGAACCACGGCCAAGCGGTAGAACAGGTCCGCGCGAAAACTCCCGTCGGCCACTTTGCCGTCGAGATCGTCCTGGGATGCCGCTACCAAACGCACATCCACCTCGTGCTCTCGATCGGCACCCACTGGTCGAACCTTTCGGTCCTCCAACACGCGCAACAACGCCGCCTGCACGTTGGCCGGAATCGAGTCCAACTCATCGAGAAACAACGTGCCGCGATGCGCGCGTGCAAACGCCCCCTTTCGATCGGTTGTCGCTCCCGTAAACGCACCTTTCGTGTGACCAAAGAGCTCGCTCTCGACCAACCCGGGGGGAAGTGCGCTGCAGTTGATCGCCACAAAGGGTTCGCGACGTCGTTCGCTCTCGGCGTGCAATGCGCGCGCAGCGAGCTCCTTGCCCGTACCCGTTTCGCCTTCGAGCAGGACTGTGACATCTGAACCTGCAGCCAACTCGAGAACCGCAAACACTTCGCGCATCACCAGCGAACGACCCGCAAGCTCACCAAACGATTGTGCGCGACTCGGCGGAATGTTGAGCGGCCGCGCCAAGGGCTGAATCCGCAGCACCGTTCGACCCAACTTGAGCGTCGCGCCCGCGGGAAGACGCGCTTCGTTCAACGACGAACCTTCGTAGAGCGTGCCGTTGAGACTCTCGAGGTCGCGTACACGGAAACTGCCGCCTTCGATCTCGATCTGCAAGTGTTGGCGAGACACGCGGTCATCGGTGAGCACCAACGAGGCTTTGGGATCGGTCCCCACCACAACAACACCTTCGATGCGACATGCCCGACCTTCGTCCGGTCCTTCGACAACCAACACTTGATGCTTTGCTGCACCCGCTTTGACGAACGAATCCGAGTAGACCGTGGCGACCGTTTTCAACGGCTCTCCTGAGCGGGTCGAGTCTGTGGGATGTGCGCATTCGCCGGCGTGTCGTTGAGCCGACGGCGAACCCACTGCGCGATCTGCGCGCTGGTGATCGGCGGTCGCTGCCAACGCAGCGTCATCAACGCGTCGAGCAATGCGCTCGCGCTTTCGAAACGGTCCTTGGGATGAAATCGAAAGCAGCGCGACAGGAACTGCACGACATCCGGTGCAAGTCCACCCATGTTGGGTCGGCGTGCTTCACGAATGTTGTCCATCGTCTCGATGACGCTGGCACCGTCAAAGGGACGCACCCCGCAGAGCAGTTCGTAGAGCAGAATTCCAAAACTGAACTGATCGCTGCGCGCATCCAAGGTCTTGCCGCCGACTTGTTCAGGCGACATGTATGCGTACTTCCCGCGCCGCAGACTCGCTTGCGTGTTCTCTTTGAGCTTCGTGGCTTTGGCGATTCCTAGGTCGCTCAGTTTGACTTCGCCGGTACGCGAAAGCAGCACGTTGGAGGGACTGACGTCGCGGTGGACCAAACCGAGCGGACGCCCTTGTGTATCGACAGCGGTGTGCACGAAACGAAGCGCCTCCGCGACTTCGCCAGCGACGACTAACGCGAGTGCTTCTGGAAGCGGTTCGCTCAGAAGCGCGGCGAGGTCTGCGCCATCGACCCACTCCATCACCACGAAGTAGCCAGCGTCCGCGAGACCGAGATGATGGACCGCGACCAAGTTGCGATGACGCAGACGTGCGCCCTGCTTGGCTTCCTCGATTAAACGCCGTTCGAGATCACCGTCTTGCGCGTGCTCCGGGAGCAGCATCTTGATGGCCACGTGCTTTTCGAACCCGCTTGCGCCCACCGCTCGGGCGAGAAGCACCTGAGCCATTCCGCCGTGCCCCAGCTTTCGAACCACGCGATAGGGGCCGATCCGCTCGGGCATACCCACAAGGTAAGGCTACTATGCGCCACGTCATGCAGCGCGAAACCCTGACACCCGAGACCAGCGATGGCTGGCAGCTCGACGTGAGTGTGTTCCGCACCGCACGTTTCGACTCGAGTCGACGCCCGGTGATGTTCGTACCTGGGTACGGCATGAACGGGTTCATCCTGAGCTACGACAGCAGCGTGCCTTCGTTTGTGCGTTCGTTGTGCGACGAGAGATTCGAAGTTTGGGTTGCCAATCTGCGAGGGCAGGGCGCTTCACGGCGAATCGACAAACGCGCACCCGGTCCTGCGTTGCGACGACTGGCCGAAGAAGACTTGGCGACGTGTATCGATACCGCGCTTCGGTTCACGCAAACTCAAGAGCATGAGATCGACCTGATCGGATGCAGTCTCGGAGGCAGTCTGAGCTACGCGTATCTCGCGCTGGTCGATCGTGCGCGTGTTCATTCGGTGGTGGCGATTGGTGCGCCGTTGCGTTGGGTAGAAGTGCCGGCGATTCTACGTGCGGTCTTTGCGTCGAACATGGTGGTGGGTGCGTTGCGGATTCGGGGAACGCGTCGGATGGCCAAGCTGGCTACGCCGCTAATCAAGCGAGCGCCTTGGATGCTGAGCCTCTATGCCAACGCCGACAACATCGACATGAAGCACGTTGCGGCTTTCATGGATACCGTGGAGGACCCGCATCCGCGAACCAATCGGGATATCGCGCGTTGGGTGAAGCATGGAGACATGGTGTTGCGTGGCATCAACGTGAGCGAAGCCATGCAGCACCAGACAGGCCGACTGATGGTGATTGCCGCGAACCGTGATGGAATCGTTCCCGAAGCCACAGCGCTGTCGCCAATGAACCTGTGGGGCGGTGACCTAACGCTGATGCGAATCGGAGACCCGCGTCAGTGGTACGCACACGCGGATATCTTTGTGGGCCGAGAAGCCCCAAAGCGAGTGTTCAAACCTGTAGCGAACTGGCTAAACGCCGAGTAGCCGCGAAAGTACGCAACCGAAATAACCTCAGACCGAGAAGCGCTCAGGCTTGTTCCGAAGCAACGTGATTCATGAGTTTCGAATACACCACGACGCGACGACTGACCGAGGTTGAACTCCGCGATGTGCGTCTCGAGCTGGAGCGGCGTGGGGTTTCGTCGACTGTTACGGACAACGGATTCCGGCTGTCGGGTGATGGGCCGTGGGGACTTGCTTCGGTCGACGTGACTGAGGCTGTGACAGTGATTGCAGTTCATGTCGGATCTCGCGAGGAGCAACTGGCGATTGTTCAGTCCGTTCAGGATGCGCTCTCCGCAGTTGGGGTCGAAGCAATCTTTGAGGATGAGTGATGACCTTGGGTCAACGTTTGCTCAAACCAGGCGTGACAGGCTTGGGCGCTCTGTTCTTCAATCGCTGGGACTGACATAGGATTCTGATGCAGCAGTTCTCCGATATTGAGCTTCGTGCGTTGCAGGTTTGTCTGGCCTCTTCGCGATTCGAGAGCGTCGAACATCTACGGAGCGACCTCGTCGACAATCCTCACCTAGCGTCCGCGCATCAGCGCGTTCTTGATGAGATCGTTCGGCGCTCGAAGTTGCCGGGTTCGGACTTCCACAACGAGCGCGCGGGCTGGGCGAACTTTGCGGCGGATCCACTTCATCGTTCAACACTCGAGTCCATGGTGGAGCGGCTTCGACAGCATCCGGACTGGACCACAGTCAGCACAAAGGAGCGCGTCGAACGACTTCGCTGCGTCGCCCGACCGCTTGTGGTGTCGGACAAACTCGCGACAGAGCTGCTCCTGAGGGAACAGCTTCGCGGACCGGTTTCGTGACCAACTATTTTTTCGAAGACTGAAAGGCGTGCCAAGCGATCAAAGCCTTCTGGTTTGGTCACTTGACCGACTTCGAAAAAATGATCGGTATCCCACCTCAGCTTCCGTACTCCCGAGCTTCCGAGCTTCCGGATCCGCGAAGCGGAATGCTGCCCACTGGGAACGCCAACCGCCGGCGGACCGACGGCGTTCGCCACCCGCTTTGTGAAAGAACGTCGGTGTCCACGTCGGCACGACTTTCGCTCTATCCCCGTGCAGGAGGAATCATGCACGCCTGGGGAGCTGCGGCATCACACATCGGTCACCGCACACGAAACGAAGACGCGAGCTACGTCGATTGCGACTCGGGATTCTTTGTTGTCGCCGACGGGATGGGTGGACATAGCGGTGGCGACGTTGCCGCACGTCTCATCGTCAACAGCATGGCGACGACGTTCCGCACACTGCGTCGAAACAGTTCGATGAAGGAACGTATGGGTGCGGTGTTTGACATCGCCAACGCGGCAGTCCGGCGTAAGCAACGCGGTGCTCTACGCGACATGGGTGCCACGGTCGTCGCACTGTGCGTTCAAGGGGGAACCGGGATGCTCGCTCATGTCGGTGATTCGCGTGCGTACCGGTTGCGGGGTGGTCGCATCGAACGGCTTACACGCGACCACAGTTACGTCGAGATGATGCGGGCTGCGGGAATGGCAGCGCCTCATCACCTCGCGCACATCGTTACTCGTGCGGTGGGTCGAACCGACGCGACACCGGAGTTGCGGGCGATCTCCGCACTTCCTGGTGATGTGTTTCTTCTCTGTACCGACGGGGTGTCCGACGTGGTGCCGGATGCACATCTGCGGGTGCTGTTAGACCGCGCGTATCACCCATGTACGACTGCGGAGAGCATCGTGGCTCGCGCAATTGCGGTAGGCGGACATGACAACGCGACTGCAGTGGTCGTCCGAATTGATTGATGCGGTCGACAGCGTGAGCGACTCGATTGACCCGTCGCCGTTCCGTCCTAGGATCATGGAATGGGACACGCACTCTGGGACCAACAAGTTTTGACGATCGACGGCCAGGAGAAGAACCTGCGCGACCTTGAAGGCAAGGTGGTGTTGATCGTGAACACCGCCAGTGCGTGTGGCTTCACGCCCCAGTTCAAAGGGCTCGAAGAGCTGCACAAGAAGTACGGTGAACAAGGGCTCGTTGTGATGGGCTTCCCGTGCAACCAGTTCGGTGCACAAGACCCGGGTAGCAACGACGAGATCCTCACGTTCTGCACCACCAACTACAACGTCAGCTTTCCCATGCACGCGAAGATCGAGGTCAATGGTGCAGGGACGCATCCTCTCTACGAGCACCTCAAGAACGAGGCGCCGGGGCTGATGGGCACCAAAAAGATCAAGTGGAACTTCACCAAGTTCCTCGTGAACAAGCAGGGCAAGGTTGTGAAGCGTTTTGCGCCGACGACGAAGCCCAAGGATATCGAAGCGGAGATTGAGAAGCTGCTGAGCAACTAGTCCCCTCGCTTCGCGAATCCGCTCGGACACGGGCATGGAAGACTTCGCGAATCTTCACTTTGCTCGGGCACGGGCACGGGCACGGGAACGGCTTGAAAATTCGCTTCGCGAATCTTCACTTCGTCTGCTCGGCGGGCACGGGCACGGGCACGGGCACGGGCACGGGAACGGCTCTAAAATTCGCTTCGCGAATCTTCTCGCCGTTGGGAACATCCCCTCCTCACATCACTCGAACAGTGCGGAGGTGAGGGATGGTGCGCGCGTGGCTAGCGATCGGTTTGGTGTGTTTGGTGGCTTCGGCGGCGTCGACTGCGCAGGCCTTCTGCGGGTTCTACGTCGCAGGCGCGGACACGGAGCTGTTCAACAACGCCACGATGGTGGTGATGATGCGCGAGGGGACAACCACGTACCTCTCGATGCAGAACGACTACCAAGGTCCCGCGGAAGACTTTGCCATGGTGGTGCCCGTGCCGGTCGTACTGGACGAAGCCGCTGTGAAGACACTTCCGAAGGAAGTCTTTGATCGCATCGACACTCTCGCGGCACCGCGTCTGGTGGAGTACTGGGAACAGGATCCCTGTAGAGAAGGAACGATCGGCTTGGGCAACCTCGGCACGATTGGACACGGCGCTGGAGGTGGCAGCGGATACGGTCGCGGCGCAGGCAGGTTGCGCGAAACCGTGCGTGTCGAAGCCGAGTTTGCGGTTGGCGAGTACGACATCGTCATGTTGAGCGCGACAGACTCCTCTGATCTTGAGACGTGGCTTCGTCAAAACGGCTACCACATTCCTGAGGGTGCCTCCGAAGCACTTCGCCCGTACGTGGAGAGCGACCAGAAGTTCTTCGTAGCCAAGGTCGACACGTCCAAGGTGACCTTCGACGCGGAAGGCCGAGCGTTGCTTTCGCCGCTTCGCATTCAGTACGACAGCGACACATTCGCGCTCCCGGTACGTCTCGGAATGTTGAACTCGTCCGGTACCCAGGATTTGGTGGTCCACATCCTGGCTCGTGGGCAGCGCTACGAAGTGGCCAACTACGAGAACGTCACCATTCCTACGAACATCGACGTCGCCGACACGACGCGTGAGCGCTTCGGTGAGTTCTACGCGGCCTTGTTCGATCAGACGCTCGAACACCACCAAAACGCCGTCGTCACCGAGTATTCCTGGCAAGCCACGGGGTGCGATCCCTGCCCCGGACCCGTGTTGTCGACCACCGACTTGGTCACGCTCGGTGCTGGCGACGGCGATCCACCGACCGCAAACGCACAAGCTCAGCAACGCAGTGTGACTGGCGGACTCTCCGAAGGGATCATTCGCCGTATTGTCCGGCGCCACATCAACGAGGTTCGGTTCTGCATGCGGCGCGGAGGAGCGGGGCAGCCGGTTCTTCGGTTTACGGTGGAGCCAGACGGTCGGATGGGGACCGCGACGTCTGAGGGAACATCCGGACCACTGACGCAGTGTCTCGAAGGCCGAATGCAAACCTGGCAGTTTCCGACTGCGGAGACGCCGACGCAGGTGGTCTACCCGGTACCGCAACAGGTCATGGCGAGTGCGAGTGGTATGACCAGCTTTGTGTTGACGCGTTTGCACTATCGGTACGGCCGGGGAGAACTGGGTGAAGACTTGGTGTTCCGGCCGGCACCTTCCATTGTCGGAGGGCGCGAGATGCGCAACCAAGACAACGAACTCGAGCGTGGCGCGACCGAGGCGACGTTCAACAATTTCCAGGGGCGCTACATCATCCGCCACGCGTGGGAAGGTGAGATCGCTTGCGAGAACCCCACCCGGAACGTCTGGGGAGGGCCACCGTCCGGTGGACAAGAGCAAGTCTCCGCGGCGTCGCGTCCCGCAGCAGCACCGCGCGGACAACTCGCGCTCACGTCGTTTTTGCGGCAGACGATTCCAGCAATCGGTGTGGGCTCCTTAACCGGTGCTGCCGGTGAGGCCGAAGCCGTCGAGACCGACGAAGCCCAAGAGGAAACGCCATCGACAGAAACCGTGCAGGTCAGCACCGGGTGTGGAGGCTGTTCTGCGGGTGGAACTCCGGGTGCGGTTGCCGCAGTCTGGCTGATGCTGCTGGCACGTCGTCGTTTACGCTAAGCTGAGGCGTGGAGCCGGCGCGCCAGGTCGAGATTCAACTCGGCCACATGTGCAACAACCGCTGCGTGTTCTGTGTGAGCGGGCAGCGCACGGGTCTTGGTGAAGCGGGTCCACTTGCCGTTGAGCCAATTCTCGAACGCGTCACTGAAGCGTTCGAATCCGGTCACCGCAAGCTCACGCTCTTGGGCGGCGAGCCGACCCTCCAGCCCGGTTTTATGCAGGTCGTGCGTCACGCGGTTGAACTCGGCTTTGAAGAGATCGTGATCTTCACCAACGGCGTGAAGACCGCGCGGGCCTCGCTGATCGACGAGATTCTCGAAACCGGCGGCAACTTTACGTGGCGCATCAGCATTCAAGGTGCGACTGAAGATGCACACGTCTCGACGACGAAACGCCCCAACTCGTTCAAGCGAATCCTGCGTTCGATCGAGCATCTGAAAGCGCGCGACGAGCGATTGACGATCAACATGTGCGTCGTGCAGTCGAACTTTGCGTCCGTGCCCGCGTTCGTGGACTTGGTTGCGAACTCCGGCGCGGTGCAGTTGCATCTCGACATGATGCGACCGCTCGATGCGGGTGATCGGTCGCCTCAAGAGATGCGCGAAATGCTGCCGCGGTTGAGTGATTTGCGTGCTCCCTTTGCGGAGATGATCGCGGGGTTCGAAGCGCGTCTGCCGGGTTTCGACGTCAACGTTGGCAACCTTCCGTTTTGTATCGCGCCCGAGCTCGCGCCTTGGATTCATCACGACGGGAACTTCACCGAGACGATTGCAATCGACGGCGACGACAGGCTGAGCAAGCCGTGGAACAAGTACCTGGTGAAGCGGCGCGACAAGATCAAACCCGAACGATGTCGCGAGTGTTTGTTCGACGACGCGTGCAGCGGCGTGTTCGAAACGTACGCGCAGTTCTACGGAACCGACGAGCTACAGCCGATTGATTCGGCGACGTTGCTTCGGGTCGATCCCAAAAGACGATTGTTGGCGCGTCACCTTAGGCCGCTGTCGCGAAAGCTTCGCGCGCTGGGCTTCGAGACGTTCGAGCGCGGAGATGCAGAAGTCATCGTGCAGCGTGGCGAGAGCCGGTTTCGCCTCTGCGCCACAGGACAAGATGCTCGGTACGAAGCATTTGGTGTCGACACGCTAAGCGCGGACGCCGAGAGCACGCGCTTACTCGCGGACGCGCTGACAGACCAGGGGTCGGTGCACCCACTCGGCGAGGACTTTGCAGCGTCACGAACGGTCCGTGCGCGTCTGAGGAGGCTGCGCAACGCCGCGCCCTTTGGGCAACTGCGTTGGACGACCACGAAGATCTCCGAGGGACGCGCAGAACTGCGCCTCGAATCCGAGGATTGCGGAGCTGTGTTGTGGCTCGACGAAAACGAGGGCCGAGCCACGGGCGGCTACGAACCCTTCGGCGAACCAGACGAAACTCTCGTCGAGGGTTTGAAGGCGGCGATGGAAGTACTTCGGCCCAAGGCCGCCAAGCGAACGTCTGGCTGAGGTCCAACGAAAACAGCCGACCCGAAGGCCGGCTGTTTTGTCGTCGTGCAATGGGTATGCGCTTACGCGACGAACGCGCGAAGCGTCTCGGCCTGTGCAGCCATTCGCAGCTTGCGCAACGCGAGTGCTTGGAGCTGACGAATTCGCTCGCGGCTCAGTCCGAACTCGCGTCCGATCTCCGCCAGCGTGTGCGCTTCTTGGTCGCCAATTCCAAAGCGCATACGCAGGATTCGCTGCTCGCGCTCGCTCAGCGTCGACAGAACACTGAGCACGGTGTTGCTCAGGTCGTCTCCAACCAACGCGTCCATCGGTGACGCCGCTCGCTCGTCGGCAATCAGGTCGCGCAGCTCACTGGAGCCATCGGTTCCAACCGGGGTCTCCAACGAAACGGTGTCACGCGCGATGGCGAGGAGGTTTCGAACCTTCTCGACCGGGATGTCCATGTGACGCGCGACCTCCGCGGGAAGCGGCTCACGGCCCATTTTTGCGGTCAAACGACGCGTGGTGCTCATCAGCTTGGTGAGCAGCTCATGCGCGTGAACCGGCACACGAATCGTGCGTCCTTGGTCGGTCGCTGCACGCGCCATGGACTGGCGAATCCACCACGAAGCGTAGGTCGAGAGCTTGTAGCCGCGGCGATAATCAAACTTATCGATCGCGCGCATCAGGCCCATGTTGCCTTCCTGGATGAGATCCAGAAGCGGCAGACCACGCTTGAGGTACTTCTTGGCGGTCGCGACAACGAGACGAAGGTTCGCTTCGACCATGTCGGCTTTGGCTCGCTCCACGCCTTCATCGGCGGCTTCGATCGTCGCGTACACGTCACGGACGACACGCGCCTTCACTCCGCTTTGCTTTTCGACAAGTGCACGGTCGGCCTTGCGACGCGTGGCCAGTCGTTCGACCCAGTCCGCAAGCTGATCGCGGAACTTCATAAAGTCCTTGTGGATGACCGCGTCCTGCGGACGAATCGTGCCTTCCTTCACCGACTCGATGAGCGGCTTGATCTCGGGACTCTTAATCTTCGAGGCGAGGTATGTCGCCCAAATAATGTTGCGGCCCTTTTCGATCTCGCGAGCGAGTTCAACTTCGCCTTCGCGAGTCAGCAAGCTGACCGTACCGATCCAGTCGAGGTAGGACTGAATGGTTTCGTTGTTGCCCTTGGAATCCTTGCGGCGCTGACGACCGAGGATTGCTTTGGCTTCTTTTTCGTTCTCAACAATCGGAACACCCGCATTCTCGAGTTTCCGAATCAGGCGAAGGATCGCCTGGGGGGTCGCAGCCTTGTGGGAGGCCAGCGAGCTGCTGATTTGCGCGTACGTGAGGAAACCGTTTTCCTCGCCTGCGGCGATCAGCACATCAAGACAAGCATGTTCCGCCTTACTCAAAAGTTCCGCCTTTCTCTTCTTCCGTTGTCCGATGCCACCGTGACGATTCATTGAGAGGTTCGATGGCCAACCTCTAAGCTGCTTTGGGTCCAATAAGCGTTTGTCCGTCGACCACTTGAATACCTGCTGTAATCGCGCAGTAGACGTACACCTGAACGTGGGTCCCCATTCCTGGATCCGCCACCTTAATTTTCAACAATCCAGGACACTTAAGAGTGTCAAGATGATTTGCCGAGCGATCTTCCGGGGTTGGCGTTCAGCGTCCGCGACCAGTTTTCGCCATGCCAACCAAGATCCCAATCATCGACGACAGCTCCGCAGGAATCATGCCAAGGCCTGAGTGGCCTGAGTGGGAGTAGAGGCCGGTCAGGTGCAGCTCGGATCGAGGGAGCGCGTCGGCCAAGATCGAAGCTTGCTCGAAGGGGATGACGTCGTCCTCACGACCGTGCGCAACGATCGCGGGGCACTCCACGTTTCGCGCAAATGGAATCGGGTCGAGAAAGTCGACGGGCTTGTCGCCGAGCGCGTTTTCGAAGAGTTCGCGGCTCCCTGGAAGCACGCCTGTCGTGATCAAAAAAAGCTCGTCGTCGGCTAAGCGTGACGCGATCTCATGTGCGACGCGATGGTGCGCGTTGTCGCGTTTGAAGTGCGGGCGACCCCACGTGCGCTTGATGAACTCCATCCACGCGTTGTTCAACGACGTCGGATCTTGTGCGGGAAGTTGCTCCAACAAGTTGATGAACGCGACGCAATGGTTGAGCGGATCGAAGGGTCGACCCGGTGCGCCGGTCATTGAGAAGTGGATCGTGTCTTGGAAGTCTGCGTATCCGCCAAAGAGCATCAGACCGCCGACCTCGGGACGACGCGACGCGAGTTGAACAGCGGGGAGAGAACCAAACGACACGCTGAAGACACCGGGACGTGTGCGGTGCGGTAGATCGGGAAGCGAGAGAAGGTGATCGAGCGCGCGTTCTGCATCCGTACCCAGCGTGGGTTCGACTCGCATGCGCGCGAAGTCAGGCAGGAAGGGTGCGAGGACAAGTGCACCAGACGCCGCGAGAATCTTGCAAAACCGATCGAGTCGCGGGTCTTCCGGTCCTGCGTAGTGCAGACCTTGGACGACCAGCATGGCCGCGCGTGGTCGAAACATCGGCCGATATGCCCACGCCCGAAACTCGCGTTGGCCAGGCTGTGTGGCAGCGATGTGTTCGGTGGTCCGCGAGACTTTTGGGCTCGCTTGTTCGTTGGCCCACGGACCAAGCCAACGAGCTAAGGCAAGCGTGGACCGAAGGGTTTCGAGCACGCCTCAGCATGCTTACCCGAGCGGATTGTGCAACAACTGCGAGATGCGCGGTCTCCTACTCATCGTCGTCGCGGCATGCACCAGCACCCCCGTAGACACTGCGGTATGCGAGGAAGGGGCGTCGTGCGGGGTATGTGGAACCATCCGTTGTGCCGACCACGGCACGTTCTGTACAGCAACGGATGTCTGTCAGTACTTCGAGACGGTTCTTGAGCTCCCCCGAGCAACCCCTCGTGTAACGATGTGGGGCGCTGGTGTCGCCTTTGGAGATGTCACCGCAGACGGGATCGTGGACCTTGTGGTTGGCGGGGACGAAGTCACAGTTCTCCGTGGAACCGGAGACGGCGAGTTTGTGCCGTACCGAGCATTCATGGAGGCGCCCCCCGAGGTCACGTCTGGGCTTGTGCTTATCGACGACGATGGCGACGGAGACCTGGATCTGTTTCTGACAACGCAGCCGCCGAATCCTGGTGCCGAGTTGTGGCGCAATCAGGGGGATGGTCGCTTTCGGGAGGCGAGCCACCGGTTCCCCTCGTTGGAAGGGGATGAATTGGGTGGCGCGACCTGGGGTGACTACGACCTCGATGGTGATCTGGATGTGTTTATTCCCGCCTACGGAGGCGAGCGCTCCTATCTGTTACGAAACGACGGAGACCGCTACGTCGATGTGGCAGACGAGTTCGGACTCGACGACCCCATGGCGGCTTCGCTGCAAGGTGTGTTCGTAGACCTTGATGTCGATGGGGATGTCGATTTGCTCGTTGCCAATGACAAGGGGCCATCGACGCGGAGGGCGACCTCGCTGTATCGCAATGATCGAGGCGAGCTCACACTCGTCGACTCGGGCATGACTCACCAAATCAATGGAATGGGTGTCGCGGTTGGGGATATTGACGGCGACCTCGATCTGGATGTCTTCGTCAGCGACATTGGGTATCACGACGATGGGCAGAAACTGTACTTGAACCAGGGCAACCTGTTTTTCGAGGACGCTGCTCATGAGTGGAACATCGCCGAGGACCAGAGATACGGGTGGGGATCCGAGTTTCTTGATCTCGACAACGATGGAGATCTGGACCTTCTCATGGCAGACACTGCGTCGGACACGGCACTGATCGCGGAAAACCGACGCGGATGGTTCGTTCCTATCGACCGAGTTGTCGACGCGCCAACGTACGGCCAAGTTGGTTTGGCAAGCGCGGACGTCGATGGTGATGGATCCGTCGATCTTGCCTGGTGGTTTGATCGAGCCGAGTCTGTTCGTGCTCGGGTTGTTCGAAACGTGCATCCAAGAGCTGGAGGGTTCTTCGCCGTCGAACTCCGCATGGCGGGGCCGAACACCCACGCTGTTGGTGCAACCATCATGATCGACGCCGGTGGCAGCGCTCAGATGCGGCCACTCATTGCCGGAGCTTCGTTCTTCTCGAGTTCCGAGCTGGTCGCCTACTTCGGATTGGGCGATGCGACGAGTGTTGACCGGGTCGAAGTCGTGTGGCCGGGCGGCGAGCGGTCTACCTACGGGCCCTTCGACGCAAATCAGCGCATTCGCATTGAGCGCTAGCGCTCCTCGACGACTTCAAGGACTTGGCGCGTAGCAACGTTAGCAAACGTCTGCGTTGTATCGCTCGCAGGCCAGTACACCTCGACGCGCTCCACTTGATCGAGATCGCCAAGTCCGAAGTGTGGAGTGCCGGGTGAGTGCGCGAGAAATCCGCATCCGTTGCCTGCATGACGCACGAGTGGCGCAGTGTCCGCGGTGGGCCAGACGCTCACGACTGCGCCCACACCGTCACGGTTGGTGACTTGCCCGATTGGCCGGACGATGAGCCAGGCCTTGCCGTTCGCGACGTCATTCCGCCAGATCCGTGGTGCGTCGAGGCTGTGAGTGACGAGAAGGTCGAGATCGCCGTCGTTATCGTAGTCGAACGCTACGATGCCCCTCCCGACGCCGTCATCGACGACACCAAGTTCTTCGGACACTTCGGTGAAACGGCCGCGCCCATCGTTTTCCCAAATGCGGATCGGATCTTCGATGAACTCCGCAGCAGTTCCGCAGACACTGCGAGTGCCGTTTGTCAGCGCGAGATCGAGATCCCCGTCGAGATCGTAGTCGAAGAACGTGGCGCCCCAACCCCAGCCTCCTTCGCGCACGCCAGCGCTGTCAGTAGTGTCGACGAAGAGTCGTGTCCCGACGTTGCTGTACATGCGATTCCCGGTTCGTCCCCAATCACAGCGATCGAGGCTTGTTGTTGCGTGGATGGAAGACACAAACCAATCGAGGTCTCCATCGCCATCGATATCGCCAACAGCGCTCCCCATTCCATTTTCGTCCGTGCCTACTCCGGCGAATGACGTGCCATCAAAGAACGTGCTGCCGTTTGCGTTCCAAAACACACGACTCGAAAAGAAGTCCGCAGCGACGAGGAGATCAGGATATCGGTCGTTATCAACATCAATGAAGTTCGACGTGAACGACCACAGTCCATCTCGGGCGATGTTGACCATCGCAACTCGCCACGTATCGGTTACGTCGGAGAATGCTGGCCCGCCAAGGAAGAGCCGTGCGTGGTTGGGCTCGTCGAGGAAATTATGTCGCCATTCAGTCGTGTGAAGGTCGAGGTAGCCGTCGAGGTTTGCATCACCGAAGCACGCACTCATCTGGCTGTGGAGTGACCCGTTGTCGAGGTCCACACCTAGTTCAAGGGCTCTGTCGACGAATTGCCCGTCTTCCATGACATAGAGGGTGGCTCGCGGCTCTGCGAATGGCGCAACATAAAGGTCCGGATCACCGTCGTTATCGATGTCCGCGAACGCTGCAGAGTTACTGAACGTCGCTGTATCGGGAAGCCCAAACTCCACGCTCACGTCCACAAATCCTTCTGTCGTGTTGCGTAGGAGGACATCTGGTGCGTCCATTCGGGGAAAGAACAGGTCCATGCGACCGTCGTTGTCGACGTCACGCACGGCAACGCCTCCCGTGATTTCCATGCCTGCACAGTCTCGCGAGTGTTCGAGGTAACAAGGGACAGGGTGTGACTCGTCCCACTGGCTAAGTTCCGCAAGACCGAGCTGCGCGGTGACCTCAACAAATGCTGGGCCTCCCCCATCAGGCGGTCGTGTGTCAGGGGTCTGTGTGCAGCTTAAAACAAGAAAGGCCGACGCGACAAAAGCGCGTCGGCCCATTCTCAGTGAGAACGACTCAGGGAGCCGGTGTCCAGGTGAACGACGCATCCGCGGCCGGCATCCCGTCAAGGGCGAGCTGGACGCTGGCGTCGTCATTCCACAGGCCTGCGAAGTCCGATGCGGAAAGCGTGGCGGTGTGTCCCGGACCATAGACAAAGTCAATCCTACCACTCGTGTGGAGGATGGCCTGGAACTCAATCGGGTTACCCGAGCCCGGGCCACCGGAGGCCCACGTCTCACCGCGCCACTCGACGGTGAACACATCGACATCACGTTCCCAGCACGATTCGATCTCCATGAGGTCGTCCGCGTAGGGGGCGATGACATCGGTGTCGCCACTGTTGAGATTTGTCAGCGAGAACCCTTCACCAGGGCCGGCGCCAGCGCGGAACGTCAAATAGCCGTTCGTCGAGACGAAGAAGGTCGTCTGCGCGTTGCCGAAGAACTCAAACGGGAACGCGCCACCGTCCGCGAGCGTCAACTCGGCGGACATCTCGTCGTCGTTCTCAGTGGTAGGTGTTGCGGGAAAGTCGACCACTGTTCCAGTACCGCCCTGACTCGGGCAAATGCTGGCGAACGTAAGTGCCGCCGCTGCCGAGGAGTAGGGGGGAGGTGCTGCGGTGACGTTGAGGTCGTACATGCCCGGATCACCGTCGAAATCCGTGACGGTGAACGCGATGGTCAGGCCATCAGGACCCACGCCCTCGTCGTAGCTCTCGTCTTCGGTCGCACCGCCGGCGTCAACCACGACATCGTCGATCGCGTCGGGGATTTCGAGGGTGGTGAGGACTAGATCAAGCGTGGCGCTTGAGGCCAGGATGTTCACGATCTCGCCTGAGACAGTGCCCTGAACGACGTAGCGGCCGATGCCGTCTGCAGCCAACGTTTCGTCGGTTCGCATCGCTGCGGTCGCAGAGTCCACGGCACCAAGGTCCGTGTACGGCACGTCGCTCACGGCGAGGTCGATGCTCTCGTCGCCGTCGTGTCCGTCGTCGTCTTCGACAGTGATTAGAACGTTGGCGCCCTCACCGAGCAAGATGCGCTCGAACGCGGTGTCCGTGACGCCGGTGTCAATCGGGAAGAGCGAGTCATCCAGATTGCCGAAGGCGGAACGGTCGTACCAACGCACGTTGACGTCGGTCACGTTCGTCAGCGCTGAAACAGCGAACTCGATCCAGTCGTTCGTGGACAAGTCCAACGAGAAGAAACCACGCGACTCTGTCGCGAGATCACCGGTCGCAGCGGTGCCCAGTGTGAGCTCGCTGGGGGTGATGTTCGTCTGGGTGAAGTTCACGTCGTAGTCGACGTCCTGGGTTCCGTTCGTGTTGAACAAGCGAACGTAGTGAATTCCCGTGGACGTGATTTGAATGTACTCGTCGATCGATGCGAGAGCGGTCGGACCGAAGAAGGGATCGAACTGGACTCCGAAACCAACTCCGTTGGGGTTGAAGAAATCCCAGTTGACGCCGTCGCCATCGACCTGATCAGCTTGGATGCGAACAACGTCGCCTTCGGTGGCCGTAAAGAACGCCCAAACAAACTGTTCGTCGTCGTGCGTCAGCGTAAGTGCGCTGCCGTCGGTCGGCATTTCCTGCACGACCGGTTTGGTCGCTTCGATATCGAAGTTGACGTCGTCGAACGACACGTTGACGACTGTGTCGACAACGAAGAGCACTTCGTCGCCAGCTTCGAGTGAGTTGGCAACAACGGCGCCGCCGGATCCGGACTGACCGAAGAACTCACCGTTGACGACAGCGACGATTGCGCTGCTGACGTTGGGGTTGTCTTCAGCTTCGTCCATGTCGTTCAACTCGTTCATCTCGCCGAAGATGAGGTCACCAGTTGCAACGTCCGTCACGGTGAAGAACTGGGGGTTGCCAAACGTGCCGGTCATGGGCTCGTCGGTGACGAGTGTTGTCGGCGAGGGAAGCTCTTCCTCGGTCAGCTGCACGAAGTAGCACTGGTTCGGTCCACCCGCGACGACATCAGCGAGCAGAAGACTGCGCGAGTCGCTTGCAGCGACAAAGTAGTCGCCAGCTTCAGGCAAGAACACCTGTCCGTTCGAACTCACGCCCGAAAGGCTACCGATCACACGCTGCCATCCGGCGTCGAGCAGGTCATCGTCCGTTCCGAAGAACGCGACCGCTGCTGACAGACCGCGGATACCGTCTGCGCGCACATTGAGGAGCGTCGGTCCGTCCACGGAGATCTGGAAAAAGTCCAGGTCGGCGTCGACCGCGCCGTCCTCGTCGAAGTCCATCGGCTCGACGCAGCCGTAGAAGCTGCCGCTGCCGTCTGCGATGTCGACGACCTGGGGCATCGCGCCCTCGTTGAACGCAGGGTCGTTGATCTCGCCGAGCTCAAGCACGTCAGCCATGCCTTCAAGAAGCTCGTCCGGGTCGACGCAGGTTCCGCTCTCTTCCACGAACACAAGGTCGCCCTCGCAGATCGACTCGGGATCCGGCTCGCACGTGCCTGTCTCGGTGTTGAAGATGGTGTTCGGTCCGCAAATCACGGAGCCGTCGGGGACGCACTCGCCGTCCGTCAGGACGGTGCCGCGCGCGCACATCACGTTGGACTCGGGGACGCACATGCCGTCCACAAGAATGGTTCCCGCGCCGCACGTGGTCGTGCTCTCGGGAACGCAGGTTGAGGTCATCATGTCGAACACGGTGCCCGGACCGCAGACCATGTCGTTCGGGATGCACTCACCGTCAACTTCGGTGGTGCCAACGCCACAGTCCGCTCCGGTGTCACCGCAGCCGGCAAGTGCCGCGGTTGAGCCCACGAGCGCGAGGCTCATGAGCAATCGGAAGCGATAATCGTAGGACATAGGGCGGTTGTCTGGCCTAGCTGGGACTACCGGTCAATCCGATCAGTGCTCCTATTAATGCGCCCTGTGAGAAAAGGCGTCAGTTCAGGGTTTGCACAACGAAAAAGCCCGACCTCTCGGCCGGGCTTTCCCTTGTCTTATCGACGTGTTAGCGGTCGACGCACTCGCCGACCATCGCGCCGGCAGGGATGTCACACATCTGGGTCGCCTTGCACTCTTCGTCGACCTGGCAGGACGGGAAGCACGCGGTGGTGCCCATGCCGTCAAGGTCGATGCAGGCGTAGTCGTCGCGGCAGTCAGCCGGCGAGGCGCACTGCTGGAGCGAGAGGGCGAACGTGGGATCCTCTCCGTCGAAGCCTGGCACGCAGATGCCGTTCGGTCCGTTGATGCCCGCGGGAAGTCCCGGTGCACCGCAGTCGCGGATGGTGCAGTAACCGCCCGTGAAGCTGTCGCCTTCCTCGATGCAGAATCCGAGGCCGAAGGGCGACCAGCAGTCCGCATCCGAGTCACAGGTACCACCGACGTTCGGCGTGGTCACAGCGTTGAATTCACCGGGGACACAGCCACCGTTGTCGGCAACGCCAGCGCCGCCCATGCCGTCCCAGTTACAGGCGTAGCCGTCACGGCAGCCGTCCGGGGCAACAAGCCAGGTGCTGTTGTCGTCGGGGTCGACGCCCGCGCCGCTACCCACGGTGCAGCCCGCGAGACAGATCGAAAGGCCCACGCCACGCTCCTGGCACTTGCCGTCGCCGGCGCAGTCGATGCCCGCCAGGTCACAGCGGAACTTCGTGCAGTAGTTGCCCGGCCACGCGGGGGTGCCGTCATCGTTGGTGAAGTTGATGCAGTCACCGTTGTCTTCACAATCGGAGTCGATCGTGCAGGCGTCACCCGCTTCGGCGCCGGCGGTACCGGTGAACTCGCAGCGGAAGGTGTCGGTGTTGCAGGTCGGGTTTCCGGTCGTCGAGTAAACAAGCTCGTCGAAGTTGGTGGCGTCGCCGCCACACACGGAGGGATCTTCCATGCAGTCGTCGGGCGTCTGAAGCTCGTCGATGCCGTTGGTTTCCTGACGACCGATGCGGCACTCCGCGTCGCTGTTGCAACCGGGGAAGCAGACCTCGAGGGTGAGGTCACAGGAGTATCCGTCGTCACGGCAGTCCGCGTTGTCGGCGGCGGTGGCGACGCAGTCACGCGCGCACATCGTGTCCGGACCGAGGTTCACACAGCTGCCGCACTCGCCGCAGGTGGTGTCGGCGGGATCCGCCGGGTCACAGAAGTTGAGCGAGTCACCCGAGAAGTCGTCCGGCGTGCAGTAGCCGCCCGCGAAGAACGTTCCCGTCGTGTCGGTGCCGGCCGGAAGGTCGCGCACCATTTCGTCCGACGCGAGGTCGAACGTGATCTCCGCCTGGCAGAACGCCGAGCGACGGCAGCCACGGTCGGGCGTGCACGCTTCGCCAAGGTCTCCGCAAAGGTCCATGCTGCCGTCAGGCTCGCCACCATCTGGCGGTGGACCTGTGTCTGGACCTGGACCTGTGTCGTCACCAGGAAAGCCGATGTCGATTCGCGGGCCCGCATCCTCTTCGGTACCCGAGTCGTCGTCTCCACATCCAGCACCTGCGATCAGAGCCAGACAAAGCAAGTAGCGCATTCGTTTCCTCCAACGCGGGCAAACCACCCGCGACAAAACCATCCTGAGACTGGCTACGCAGCTTTCGCGCCAGCTGCCTTTTGCCGGCAACGCGACCCGTCTGATTCTTGGATCCGGACGTTTTCGTCCGGGTCGTCACTTTCTTTACGCTAGGCTTCGCGCTGCGATGCGTGGCTACGCCCTCTTGTTTTTATTGATGTTTTCCGCCTGTGGAGCGGACTGGGCCGATGTCACTCGCGAACCTGAACGCACGGAAGTCGTGTTTGTCGCGACGATCCATCGGCAACACCTTCACGCCGAGAACTACTCCATGGCGCTGCTCGAGCGGGTGATTCGAGCGACCGAACCCGAGGTCGTGATCGCGGAGATTCCGCCCGCTGGTCAGTCACGCATTGAGAGCGCGTTGGAGTCCCAGTCCACGGATCCCTGGCTTGAATCGTTTCCAGAGCTTTCGCAGGTGATCTATCCGCTACGCACGGAGTTGGAGTTCGAGTTGGTCGCTGCATCGGCTTGGGAGCGACAGGTGAGCGACGACTGGAAAACGTACTGGGAGGCGCACCCCAACGGACCGGATGCAGAACTCTATCGCAACGCATCGGATCACTTCGCGCGCGTCAACGATGACGAGGACAACGATCCGGAATGGCTGCACTCACCCACGTACCGTCGTCTTGCCGGATGGACGGACACCGCGCTGAGCTCTCACGCCGCCGAGGATTTGGGGGCTGCCGATCCGATCACACTGGGACGAAAGCACGCAGCCGCTGTGGTGCGCGCGATCCTGGCGCATCAGGGTCGACGAATTGTGGTTGTGTGGGATGCGCGAAAGCGTTGGATCTTAGAGCGCGAAGTTCGCAGTCTCTCCAACGTAGTGGTTCACGACACGCGTTGGTTCCTCGACGAACTCGACGAGCTCGTGCCTACCGACGACTAATTGAAGTAGCCGCCTGCGATACCGAACGCGACAAGTCCGGTCAGCGCTAAGGCGAGTACAAACACAATTCCGACCCACAACTTGCTGCCACCACTCGGTGCGGGCTGCGGCGCGGATTGGGCACGCGCGGGACCCGACTTTCGAGCAATGGGGCGCGGTCCAGATGCGCTTGGACGCGGAGCAGGACGTGGAGCCGGGCGCGGCGCGGGTGCATGCGAAGGCCTCGCGACGGGCTGCGGCTGTTGCTGTTGCGGCTGTGCCGGGGAAGGCATGCCTTTGAGTGTGGTCCGTGCGGGCTTGTCGAACTCAGGGAGGGGCAAGTCTCCCATCGAGTCGCGCTCCACGCCGGTCTCGGCAAGCGTCTCGGCGAGGGCCAGACCAATGTCGAAGCCGTCGTCGCCAGCGCTCGCTCCGGGTGTGGGTGCCGGTGCAGGGGTCGGCGCGGGTGCGGGCTTGGCGCCGAGGTCGACTTCAGGCAGCAAGAGGTCGTCCGATGGTGCAGGTCCAAGGTCGACGTCGCGTGCGCCTGAGGTTGGGGTCGGTGTTGGCGCGGGTGCGGGTCGGGGTGCCGGCACAGGAGCAGGCGCCGCTCGCGGTGTGGACTTTGGTGGCTTCAGGGTCGGCCGTGGCTCGGGTTCGCCCACGTTGTACGAACTTCCGAAGGGCGTGGAGTCGACCATCGGTCCACGCTTCAAATCCTTGGCGAAGAAGTGTTGGACCATCGCCGCAACACGGTCTTGTCCGACCGGCTGTCCGCTTCGCTTCACGTAGGCACGAAGCACATCGCGCATCGCAGCAGCTGTCGGGAAGCGCTCTTTGGGTTTCTTGGCGAGTGCCTTCTTGATGATCGCTTCGAGCTCGCGCGGTGCGCGGTCAAGCTTGTCGCTGAGTTTGGGCAGGGGACCTTCGACGATGGCGCGCATCGTTTCGGCTTCGGAACCGCGGCGGTACAAACTCTCGCCGGTCAGCGATTCGTAGAGCACCACGCCAAGCGCGAAAATGTCGATCCGGAAGTCGAGCGGCTTTCCAAGACACTGTTCGGGCGCCATGTAGGCGAACTTGCCTTTGACCACGCCTGCTTGTGTTTTGTGCGATTGCACCTGCGCTTTGGCGATGCCGAAATCGAGCAGCTTCACCGAACCGTCGTAGCCGAGCATGATGTTGTGTGGCGACACATCGCGGTGCACCAGACCCATGATCTCGTCGTTTTCGTTGCGCGCGGTGTGCGCGTAGTGCAGCGCATCCGCCATCTTGGCGATGATTTCGCAGGTCATCGCGACGGGGATGCCCTGATGCTTTCGACCACGACGAATCGTGCGACCAAGCGTCACGCCGTTGACCCATTCCATCGCGATGTAGAGGCGATCGTCGACGTCGCCCCAATCCAAGAACCGACAGATGTTGGGGTGGTCGAGCACCGAACCGATGCGCGCTTCGTCGGTAAACATGTCGGCGAAGTCGTCGTCCATCGCGAAGTGCGCGAGGATCTTTTTCAGAACCACCGGCTCTGGATGCGTCGGACTTCGTGCGAGCAGGATCTCCGCCATGCCGCCGAGTGCGAGCCGGCCCATTACTTCGTAGTCCCCGAACTTTCCGATGACCGGGAGATTCACACCCTGACTCAACGCACTGGCGTCGAGCGGGACGGTGGGAAAGTCGTTGTCGTCTTTGCCTGCGGCTGCCGGTTTCTCAGACCGAAGCATCTCGCCAGGTCGTCGAAACTCACCCGGGCGCCGAGGTTGCGCAGGGAGCTTCGCCGTGCTGCGTCGACGGCCTCGAACCTGCGACTTGACCGAGGGCTTTTGTGTGCCTGACGAGGATTCACGGCGCCTTGAGCTTGGGCGGCCAGGATCGGTTTTCCGACCCGGTGAACTTTCGCGGCCCGGTGAACTTTCGCGGCCCGGAGAACTTTGGCGACCCGGAGAGCTGTCGCGTTTCATCGGCGAGGTTCGCGGCGACGACTTCAGTGCCGCGAGCGGGTCGATCGGTTGATCGGGCGCAGAGGGCAGGCCGACCTCGTCGAGGACAGAGTCGTCGAGCTTCTTCATTTTCCTGCTGCCAGGCACACGTGGGTCGACGCGTGAAACGCGCTCGACCGCCTCAGCTGCTGGCGGGTCCTTCTCTGCCACTCACCTCATTGTACACCAGCCGAACCACGATTTCGACGTGAGGCGTCTGCGGAAGTGAGTCGAACACGTCAACGGAAGCGACGCGGTATTTGGCCTTCAACGCTTTCACATCATTCGCGAGTCCACGAGGTCCACAGCTCATCAGGTGAAGACGAGGTGCACCCAAACGGAGGAGGGCGTCACAAACGTGTGCACCGAGTCCCTTGCGAGGCGGATTCGCAACCACGAAATCCACGGGATCGGTCTGCCTTGCGAGAAAGTCGTTCACAGATTCCGGGCTCACGCCCAGCGCACGCGCACTTTCAGGATGGCTCTCACAAGGGACCACAACGTCAAAACTTCGACGCAGGATCTGCGTAGTCAGCCCGCTGCCGGCGTAGAGATCGAAAGCTCGCGTTCCCTTCACAATCTGACCGTTCTCGTCGGTTGTGAGCGTTTGGTAGTAGCGCGTCGCCAGGTCGAGGTTCGGCTGAAGGAAGCCAAGCGGGCCGACTTTCGCCTCAACTCCGTCCACCGCGACATCGAGCATGTCGAGCCCGGTCAGGCGCTTTGCATGCGCCCCGCGCATCGCGTTGCCAGAGCCGGATTGCACGCTCACCGAGCAGCCCGCGATGGAGAGGGATTGAGCGAGGCTGAGAGCGTGCTCGTCGGGGGCGAGTCCCCAGATCAGAGTGGCGAGTACCCGGGTGCCGTCGGTCTTGAACCATACGTACCGAAGACCGCGTTCGCGTCCGGGTCGGTAGATCGGAGTCTTGAGTTCCGTGGCACGCATCGCAATCTCGTCGGCGGCTTCGCGAATACGTGGATGGTCGACCAAGCACCCACGCATGTCAGCCGGTCGGTGCGTTCCACCCACGTAGCTGCCGAGCCGCACGTGTGAGCCTTTGCGAAACACGACGCGCTTGGCGGAGTAGCGGTAGCCGAGAGACTCCGGTGCGGCGTGAACATCGGATTCGATCCCGAGGTGCAGGAGCCGTTTCGCGATCAGACTGCGCTGGGTGTCTTCGTCCCACGTCATCAACGAACATCCGGTGCACGCGCCACCGTTCGACGTGTGGTTGGGGCATGGGGCCTGACGTCGACCTGGCAACGACTCGAGGCGTTCAAGGACTCGTCCGTGTGCGCGGGGCGCACCTTTGGAAACGTGCTCGATTTCGATGCGCGCGCGTTCGCCAGGAGCAAGGTCGGGCACAAGAACCTCATGCCCGTCAACCTGCGCACTGCCCTGTCCAACGCGGTCAAGTGCTTCTGCGAGAACTTCGAGCTGCATGCCTCGGCGAAGCGCCACGAGCGGAGACTAGTCGATCTTAGGGGGATGGCGGAGTTTGCATTGCGGCACGAAACGCGACGTAGTCGCAGGCGCGAGTCACACCCTCGTTGCACTGCGTTTCTGCCGTGGCTTTCGCGTCGTTCCAGATCTCGATCGCACGCGCCTCGTTGCGCTCGACACCTTCGCCGTTCCAATACGCCGAGCCCCAAGCCGCGCAGGCGAGCACATCACCGGCGCGACATGCGCGGGTAAACGGACCGATGGCACGACGCGCCAGCCGGTCGAAGCTTTGTCTTGATCCGCCAACTCCGTGGAGTGCCAACGCCGCAAGAGCCCGACAGTTCCGTCCACGCTCGTAGTCGGGACCGGAACGGCAGCGTTGTTGGAGCCATGGGAGAGCCGCTTCGAACCCTCGTCGCGCGAGTGCCTCGTCGCGTTCGACGTACACGCCGTTGGCGTAGAGTTCCGCGATGGCGACGCACTGCACGGGGTCGCACCCGTCTTCGTCTCGACCGCACAGATCGCAGGTCGCTTGTCGTAGCGCCAGTGCGTGTTGGACGTGCGTATCGCGCTGTTGTGGATTTCGCTCTGCCGCCTCCATGCACGCATCCGCGTTGCCAGCCGAGCACTGGACCACAAACCAGTCGGTTTCGGTTTCGGTTTCGGTTTCGGCTTCGGCTTCGGCTTCGGTTTCGGTTTCGGCTTCGGTTTCGGTTTCGGTTTCAGCGGCGGTTTCAGTCGCAGCGCGGGGTGCCGGATCCGAAGTACCCCCGCACTGAGTGGCCGCGAACGCGAGAATGGCGACTCGGATCATGGATGTGCTCTAATCCTACTCGAGATGTTCCTTCCCACGACGCGCGCCGAGATGAAGCAACGCGGTTGGGAGCAGCTCGACGTCCTGCTCATCAACGGAGACGCCTACGTCGACCACCCTGCGTTTGGTGCGGCGTTGATCGGCCGTTTTCTCGAAGGGCGTGGCTTCAAGGTGGGCATCATCAGTCAGCCGCGTTGGGATGACCCGTCAGACGTCGCGCGCATGGGAACGCCGCGGCTCTTTGTCGGAATCACGGCGGGCAACCTCGACTCGATGCTCAACAAGCTCACCGCACAGAAGAAAGTGCGGAGTGAAGACCAATACTCCCCGGGTGGTGCGACCTCCATGCGTCCCAACCGCGCGAGCATCGTGTACTCGAATCTTTGTCGGCAAGCCTTCAAAGGAACCCCGATCGTGCTGGGGGGGATCGAAGCGTCGCTTCGCCGTATTGCGCACTACGACTACTGGAGTGACTCGGTTCGGCGTTCGATCCTCTTGGACGCCAAAGCGGACATGCTCATTTTCGGGATGGGCGAGCGTCCGGTTTGGGAACTCGCGCGTCGACTGGATGCAGGAGAGACCCTGGAAGAGTTGCGTGACCTGCGTGGCTCCGCGCACGTGTTAAAAAAAGGGGAGTGGGAGTCGCTGCCCAAAGCGCAGCGCGTGGCCGATCGCGACCCGGTTTGGTTGCCGAGTTACGACGAGGTTCGTTCCGATCTCGGTGCGTTCAGTCGGATGTCCGGTGCGTTTCAGAAAGAAACCAACCCGGGCAACGCGCGACCGCTCGTGCAACCGCACGGCGACCAAGCGGTGTACTTCAATCCGCCCGCCGAGCCGCTCGACACCGAGTGGATGGACGAGCTGTACGACCTTCCTTTTCAGCGTGCCCCACATCCCTCGTACAAGAAGCCGATTCCCGCGTTTGAAACGGTCAAACACTCCATCGTGACGATGCGCGGGTGTTTTGGAGGCTGCTCGTTTTGCTCCATCACCGAGCATGAAGGACGGATCATCCAGTCGCGTTCTGCGGAGAGCGTACTGCGCGAAGTGCGTGCGCTGCGTCGCATGGGCGACTTTCGCGGTGTGATCAGCGACGTCGGCGGACCGACCGCCAATATGTACAAGATGCGTTGTCGTTCGGAGACGATCGAACGCGCGTGTCGGCGACTGAGCTGTGTCCATCCTGGCGTCTGCGAAAACCTCGTCACCGATCACCAGCCTTTGGTTCAGCTGCTTCGCAAGGTCCGCAAGGAGAAGGGCGTGCGAAAGGTCTTTATTGCCTCCGGCGTTCGCTATGACCTCGCGGAGCGCAGTCCTGAGTTTGTGGATGAGCTCGCGTCGCACTTCACCGGCGGTCAGCTTTCGGTCGCTCCGGAACATGTCGACGACGATGTGCTCGACAAGATGAAGAAGCCAGGTGTCGAATCGTACGACCGCTTCGCAGACATGTTCGCGTGCGCTTCGGAGAAAGCCGGCAAAGACCAGCACCTCGTCCCGTACTACATCAGTGGTCATCCCGGCTCGACGTTGGTGTCCATGATCCAGCTCGCGCTCTATCTCAAGAAAAAGGGGCTGCGGCCTCGGCAGGTGCAGGACTTCATCCCGACACCGATGTCGATGGCGACGAGCATGTATGTGACGGGGCTCGATCCCTTTTCGCAAAAACCGGTCTACACCGCGAAGACGCTGCGTGAGAAACGCATGCAAAAAGCGTTGCTTCAGTACTGGGATGTGAATCAGCACGATTTGGCGCGAGAGGCTCTGAGCAAAGCCGGACGTCGTGATCTGATCGGGTCCGCGGACCGCTGCTTGGTGCCGCCTAAGCGCGGCAAAGGCTCGCTGTCGATTCATGAGAAGCGTCGACGCGCAAAGGATGGGCAACGACGACAAGGGCGCACGGGACGTCGTGGAGCAGGAAGCAAGAAACGTTGAACGACGTGGGTATTGGCTGCGCGTTCTGAGCGGCGGTAGGATTTGCTCGTGCGTACTTGGACCGTCATCGCTTGCCTTGTGATGGGGTGCGGCGATGACGCGTCACTTCGCGTGGACTTACGCACCGACCTCGTCCCCAACGCCGAAATCGATCGCGTGGTTGTGGATTTTGATGGCGACGTGCTTGAGCACGAAGTCGATGTCAGCGCGAACTACGTGGATGGTGTGCGCGTTGCGCAGTTTGACGGTGTGGGCTCGGGTTCACGCCGCGGCGATCTCATCGCGTACTTGGGATCGATGGAGGTTGTGCGGCGCCCGTTTTCGGTCCACGTCAGCGGCAACTCCGGCGTGACCGTCGTGGTGACGCGTGATTGTCGCGGTGTCGCCTGTCCGGGCGCCGGCGGAGACCTCACCGCCATCGCGTGTTTGGGTGGCCGCTGTGTCGATGAACGCTGCACCGAAGAGACGCCTGAGAACTGCGATGAGCCCGAGTGCGCCATCGACTCGGAATGCACAACCACAGCCGCTTGTGCAGTAGGACGCTGTCTTGCCGGAACGTGCTTGTTTGAAGGATCGGGCTGTGCGGAAAATGAGTACTGCGATGCAGAGCGTGGGTGCCTCGCACGACCGAGCGACGAACCGGGCACGATCATGGTCGACAACCTCGCTGTTGCTTGGGCGACTCCCAACGCCATTCGGTGGACGTGGGACCTCGAAGGCAACGAGGATGACTTTCGCGAGCTACGCGTAGAGCTTGGATCCTCGGCCGACTCGGTCGACCGTATCATCGGCGCGTTCGAGAATCCGGAGCTTGGAGTATTTCGGATTACCGATCGCGACTTAACCCAGTCGACAGTCACGTACGGGCACGAACCGGACTCCACCGTGTTCGGACGTTTGGTCGCGATTGATTCACAGGGGCGAACACAGGCGAGCGAAGTGATGGAAGCGCGTACACCTTCTCAAGCGCTCGACGCGATCGAGGTGTTCGCGGATGCAGAAACGCCCGGCTACTCGATTCCACCCTCGTTTGCGCGCAGCGATGCAGAACCCTTCATGGGCTCGCACGCATACGAGGCGACGCACGTGTGCGAGTCGGGAACGGAGTGTTGGGAGATCTACCGCCGGCAAGCACTCGCACTCGATCTCTCGGCGATTCCTGAAGAACGAGCCGCGGGCGCGTATGTCGAGTGGGCGGCGCAGTTCGATTCGGATTCGCACTACTCGTCGGTACGACTTTGGTTGGGCGATGGCGGCCGGCTTCATCAAGCTGAGGGTTTCGCGTTTCGCGGTGATGGTGCCTACCGGGTCTATCAGTGGCCGCTGTCTGCACTGATCGATGCCGGCGAAGGAATCGATCACGCAGGGTTGGAACCTGGGCTACACGAGTTCGGAATCGGTGGGCAGTTCCCAGTGGGCACTGTGATTCGCTGGGACGAAGTTCGAATCCGTTACTGAAGCGCAGCTTCGAGGAACGCGAGAGCCTCACCGCGCGCTTCCCATCCAATCGTGCCGTGGTTGGCATCCGCAAAGATGCGTCGCTCAAGCGGCAGTGCGCCGCGTTCACGTTCGATCCGATCTCCATGCCACGGCGGGACGCGTTGGTCCGCAGCTCCGTGTGCGAGAAAGAGCGCACCGCGAAACTGAGCGGCTGCACATCGCGGACATGCTTCGTCGGGGTTGAACTGCGCGGTTTCTCCTGCCCGGTCGATCACGTCCTGAATCCAGACGTCGGGTAGGGCATGTCCGACGGCGCCGAACATCAAGGTGGCGTAGGTGGGTACGACTTCGCGCAACGACGCAAAGGGAGCCAGCGAAACGACCGCGTCCACGCGCGCGTCGTGCGCACCAAAGAGGAGTGCCGTGGCAGCGCCATACGAGGTTCCGTGGACGCCGATCGGCTCCACGAGAAGACCTTGTGCGTCGAGTGCATCCAACACTGCAGAGAGGTCCTCGCGATCCCGAACTCCGTAGGTGAGGTGTGCCCCGGTGGATGCACCGTGCCCGCGCAGGTCGACGAGCACCGCCTGAAAGCCGCGCTCCACCAGTTCGTCTCCCAAGGGGACCATCGATGCCTTCCGGTCGCGGATTCCGTGCAGCACAACCACGGTGCCGCGAGGTTCGGCCGGTGCGAGCAACCACGCTTCGATGTGTTCGTCACGGTCGACGTGGATCACGCGAGCCTGTGGCGGAGCTTCGTCCGCAGTAACACCTTGGGCATTGGGCGCATGCACGATGAGGGGAACAGCCCAGAGCGAATCGGTCGCCCAAGCGAAGATGATCAACCCCACGATCGTTCCGAGGACGATGCGTAACCCGCGCACGCCAGAGAATACTGACGAGGCGACATCGATATTTCCTCACCGACGAATTCGGACCACGAACAGGAGCAGTAGCGCACCCAGCCAACTTTCGCCCGAGTTCGCGCGACAGGCACATCCGCCGCCACCCGTGCCTCCACCGACATCGCACCGTGGGGTCGCATCTTCGGAAATCGGCTCACCAGCGTCGGGGTGGTCGAGGCGCAAGAGAATGCGCTGAACGGTAGTGGTGAGTGGAGGCGCGCCTGCAGCGCCTTGGTCGGTGTAACTGGCCTCCAGCACCCAGAAGAGGTCGTCGGTGCCCTCGTGAGCAACGTCGATGCGCGTGGTCCCCTCGCACCCTTCGTTCATTTCAATCGGATGGGTGTGCGTGCCGTGGCCGAGTTCCGATCGCACCACGACCGTTGCGCAGAGGGTGCAGTCATCGCTGGTTCCATCTTCTGCATCGACGACCCGAACGCGAAACGGAACAACTTGCCCATCGCGGTATCCAGCGTTGGCGAGAGGCGTTTCGAACTCGAGTACCGGTGCTGTGTTTCCTGCGACGATGCGAACCGACGCACTTGCGGTTTCGCCGGAGGGGTTGGTCACCGTGAGTCGTGGAACGTACGCGCCGGCGGTGTCGAACGTGAACTCCGTGGATGCGGTGTCGGCGTCGGTTGTGCCGTCCCCGTCGACGTCCCATGCGTAGCTGAGTTCTGCTCCTGAGGGATCGGTGGCTTCCGACGTGAAGCGTACGTTGAGCGGAAGCGGTCCTGATGTGGTGCTGGCGTCGATGGACACTGTGGGCGTCGGGCGGCCCGCCACGTAGTCGAGTCGGATGAGTCGACCGAGTCCGTCCGGTGCGTCGCCGAACGTGCCCCAGCTCAACGCGTAGAGAGTTCCGTCTGGTGCGGTCTTGATATCGATTGGATGTTCCCAATCAAACTCGGGGACGAAGCGGTGGATGGCGAGAGGCGAATCGTCATCTGCAACCCGCACGGTGTAGACGTGCGAACGCGTCCAATCCCAAAACACCACCATGCCATCGAAGTAGCGAGGGGGTTGAGTCGTTGCGCCGTCGCGCGTGGTGCGGATCACCGGCCCCGCCATCGCCGCACGGTATTGACCTGGATCGATCGCTGGGAAGTCCGTGGATTCGTCGTAGGGGTAGTAGATCCACGCTCCCAACGCGCCCGGGAGGTCCATGCGTCCCGTGTTGTTCGGCGAGTTGTTCACCGGCGCATCGCAGTTGTGCGCGTCGCCACTGGTACGCGTTTCAAAGTCGAACTCGCGATATGGACGGTTGTCGGCCAAGCAATAGGGCCAACCCAGGTTCGCGGGCCCACGCAGTTGGTTGAGCTCGTCAAACCCTCTGGGTCCGCGCTGTGGGTTGGGTTCGCGTGCGTCGGGTCCAACATCGGCGACGTAGACCCAACCGAAGAGTGGGTCGACGCTGATCCGAAACGGATTCTTCACCCCCATCGCAAAGATCTCAGAACGACCTCGCGAACCATCCGGTGGAAAGAGGTTGTCGGTCGGAAGTGTGTACGTGCCGTCTGGTTCGGGGTGGATACGAAGCACCTTGCCGCGTAGGTCGTCAGTGTTCGCACTGGTGCGCTGAGCGTCCCAAAACGCGCGTCCCTCGCGTTCGTCGCTCTCGCTGAATCCATCGGACTCAAACGGGTTGGTGTTGTTGCCCGTTGCGATGAACAGGTTTCCCTCTGGACCGAAGACAATTCCGCCCGCGTGGTGACAACACTGTTCGCGGTCGATGGGCACGCGAAGCAAGATGCGTTCGCCATCGAGCCCATCGGAAGACACATCGAAACGCGAGAGCCGGTGTTCGTCTGCGTCGCTCGGTGAGTAGTAGAGGTAGATCCAACCCGTGCTCTCGAAGTTCGGGTCGAGCGCGAGACCTAGAAGTCCACCCTCGTTGCTCGTCCAAACATCGAGTTGCCCGATGGGTTCCGCAACGGCAGAGACTGGGTCGTAGCGCAGGACGCGCCCCGCAATTTCAGCGAGAAACACTCTGCCGTCGGTGGTGACATCGAACTGTGTGGGTCGCGTAAAGCCGTCTGCCAATACACGCGGAGCAAAGCCTCCATCCACCGTTGCGGTGCAGTCTCCTGGACTCAGTCCCATCGCCCACTCGAGTGCTCCCGCGAGGTGTTCGGCAAACGCGTCGTCGTACGCGTCGGAGGCGTACCCTGCGGCGGTGTAGAAGCTGCGCCCCTCTCCAATGTTCTGACACCAGGCGATCGGGTGATCGTGTCCCATCGATCCGCCCTCGTACGAAGCTTCATCGACAGTCGTGAGAACATGTACGCGTCGTCTTGGGTTTTCGGCGAAATCCAACCAGCGATCGTGTCGGCCCCAACCTTGTGGAAGTGTGCGCGACGCAGGATGAACCGGATCGAGGACCTGCACGGTTGCGCTGACAACGCCCGTTCGTCCGGAAGGACGGGCACCGATCAGTTCGCCGTACCACGCCCAGTCAAGTTCCGTTTCTGCCGCAGAGGCGATCCCTACGAACCCACCACCGTCTTCGATGTACTGCTGCAGTTGGGACTGGGCGCTGTCGGAGACCACGTCACCGCTGGTTAACGCGAACACCACCGCGTCGTAGTCGGACACGCTCTCGAAGACGGTGCTGTCGTCGGTGACCAGCACGTCGAACCCTCGTTCGCTGGACACGCGCTGCAGCGTGTCGACCGCAACCGGCTGTGCGGGTTCGCGACTTTCTGCAGCTGCGGTGAAGACGAGCACACGCTGCGCGCTGGCCGCTGAGCTCGCAGCGAGCACCATCAAGAAAGCAAGTCGCACGTCGCGAGTGTAGCCAATCCGCTCAAGCGCCCCGCGAAGCGCCAGGAAAAACCGTATCCTACGTCTTCGGTTTTGCGCGAAACGCGACTTGTTGTTTGCTGAGCGAAATCCGGAATGCCGCGTCGAGGTCGCCGCCACCGTTCATGTCTTCGAGGACAAAACCGTCTAGCGCGTCGCTCGACTCACCGGCTTCGATCGCTTCGACGGCGGAACGAAAGTCTTCGAATGCTTCGCCGGGTTGAAAGTCGCCGATGACCTCCGGCAAGTGCAGCGAAGCGTTTCGGACGTAGCCCAACACTTCTTCTTGAGCACCCAAGCGGCGGACGATGCGCCAATCGGGGGAAACACCGACTCCAGGAAGCCTGCTTGCATCGGGTTCGGCCGCAGGACCGAGACATGCTTTTCGATCACGCGTCACGCGGATGATGCCGTAGACGCAGCCTGCGCAAATCGCCCAACCAATGGGCAGCACCCACAACGGGATGTCGGGTTCTTCGCCACCGCTGGCAAGTTTGCTTGCGAGCAGAGCCATCGAGTTGTTCACCACGTGCGCAAAGATTGGCACCCACGTCGATCCGGTTCGTGCGCCCAGCCAGGCGAGAAAGAAGCCCAGCGGAATCACACCGGCAACGTGGTGGGGATCCATGTGGAAGAACGAAAAGGTGATCGCCGAGAGCGTGATTGCGCGCCACCCGAAGCCGGCAGCCCGTTGGACCAATCCACGGAAAAAGATCTCTTCGGAGAAGCCCGGCATCAGCGCGATGATCGGCCAGAGCGCCACGTAGCTATGTGCCTCGACGATCTTCGTGATCGACTCAAGCGCACCGAAGCTGGCGTTGGGCGCGATGTCCTTCATCCACGTGACCAAGAGGTCCGAGGTGGGTCCGAGCGAGAGAATTCCGATCGGCGCGAGCACGAAGCAGAGCCAGTGCGCTTTGCGAAAACCGAGACCCTCCTTGATCGAGGTTTTGGTGAACTTCGCGGTGAGCATCGGAACGCCGATCAGGAACGCGGCGGTCGCAGCAACCGATGTCGCGACTACGGGATAGCTGGTGATCAGATCGGTCATGAACGCCGGGTCGCTCATCTGCTCCGGCGTCATCCGGTCGCTGAACACGGCGAACGCGACGGCCAGTGAAACCACGACGCTTCCACCAACAGCGGCTACGGCACCGCCAATGGCTCCAAAAAAGGCCGGGAGCGGCGGGATACGAGTGCGGCGCGCATCGGTCACGCTCGCAACCCTATCCTACGCGCGTGTTTCGTCACTCGGTTCTTTTGAGTTCGAGGCGCTTCGGATCCGATGGTAGTCTCGCCGCGATGCGCCGAGGCGTGTGGCTTGGATTTGTGGCGTGCGTGGCGCTGGCGAGCGTGGCGAGTACATCGCCGGCGTTTGCCCAGGAAGCGGTCACCGAAGAACCGGATCCGACCCGTCTGGACGTCGAGCGTCTCCCACCCGAGGCGATCGAGATCACCCGTGATCTCTTTTCGCATGGCTTCTACCTGGAAGCGTACGTCGGTGTTCGGAGCTTTGTCGGTGGGCTGGGCGATCTGACCAAGCTGGGTCCGTTCTTTCATCTGGGCTTTGGCTACGAGCTGGTGAGTTGGCTGTGGATTGGTGTGGCCGCGGAGGGCTCGCTGCATCGAACGGACGCCCCCACACCACCCAGTGCAACAGTCATCGACGTGTTCGACTTCCTCGCCGAAGTTCGAATTCAAGCAAACCTCACAACGCGCGCGGCACTGTGGTTAGGTGGCGAGTTCGGGATCGCGTTCTCGACGGCGGACGTGCTGCGTGCATACGGACTTCAAGACGCAGACAACATCGGATTGGTGTACGGCGGCCAGGTTGGTTTTGACTGGCATATGCGCAACCGTCACCACAGTTGGGGCCTGGTCGGCGGTGCACGCCTGTTCCCGAACTTTGATGGGTTCGACGGCTCGGTCGCCATCGGTGTTCACGGCGGCATGTACCTTCGGTATGTGTTCTAAGTTCTAAGCGACTGGAAAGAGCGCGCGGAACTCAGCTTCTCGAGCGCGTGCACGCTTCGTCTGCGCACGCACCTGGACGATGCAGTTGGCCGGCACATAGCGCACGAGCACCACACCGTTGGGAGCTTCGAACACCTCGATTCCCTGACCGCGAAGCGCTTCGACCGACACACCGAGCATGACGTGCACGTTGCTGCGCTTTCCCACCACGCTGTCGAGTGCAGCGGCCAGGTGAACGTGGGTGCGGGACTGCGCGAGTACCCCTTGCTTCGCGATGTTCTCCACGACGTCGACGTTCGTTCCATGCCACGCCAACGACCCTTCGTAGAGCGACCAGCTCGCCTCCAGCGCGTCCTGAGTGACTGGGACTCCGTTTGAGTGACCCTGGCATGCGCGCACACGCTCGCCTTCCCGCTGAATGCGCTGCTTGCGGTTGGTGCGGATGATCTCGTCGAGATCCGACTCACGGATGTTCAGCGTTTCGAGAACGTCGGCGACCATCACCCAACCTGCGGCATCCATGGCGAGCCCAGCTTCGGTTGCTCCGTGGCGAAGCAACCAAGACAACTTCTTACTGCTGGCGTGTCCCATGACGCGCGCACAGTGTGTACGAACTACACGAAGTCAAGACGTTTACATTTGAGTCTTTTGCTCCCGTGGCTGCCCTCGATTCTCGTCGCCTACGGCGACTGCGAGTCTTTGACGCTACGCCTTCGGCTCCGCTGGCTCGCCGCTCCGCAAAAGACTCTTCCTACTCGTCGGTCGAGATATGGATGTCGCCGATTTCGAGTGTTGTCGCGGCAGGCTCGGGTTCGGGGTCATCCGCGAGCAGGGTTGTCGCGAGGTAGATGCCCAGTCCACCTGCAGCGAGTCCGACGACCGCAATCATCACAATGGTCATCGGACTCCGCGGTGCTGGCGGCGCTTGCGAGGGGGCTTGTGAGGGCGCAACCGAGGGTGCCGCGGAAGGCGGTCGTGATCCTTTCGGTGGCAAGGGCGGCGGGAGGCTCGGACCAGCTTCTCCAGGTGCATCCATCCCCAGCAGCTCAAGATCGTCCACCGCATCGATTTGGATCGTCGCGCTTCGGTTTCGCTGCGGCGGTTCGCTCTCGCTCATGACGTCCTCTACCCCGTGATCCCTGCTCTAAATGCGCGGAATCAAACGCTCGGCGAGGGTAGCACCCCCGGTGGATCCGAGCACTGGAGTCTCTCACGGCAGTCGTTCCGGCAATCCATCTGTTATTCTAAGCACATGGGTAAAGTGGGTTGGTGTTTGGTTGCGCTCTCAGTCGTGTTCGCGGGTTGTTCGGACGATCAGCTCATCGGTGAAGATGGCTTCTACGCGTTCGCAATGACGCAGGGCACGCCTGCCGCGTTCATGGGCGAAGAGGGTGAAGCGTTCTTCGTGGTGGAGGAGCGCATTGAGTTTCCGATCGAGACCCCGACCGACGCGGAGATGGCCGAGCTCGAAACCAGTGCGCCCGCTCCGTACACGCGCATGCCCTGGGTCGAGCGCGGTGACTACGAGATCGAGATCGACTGGGTGTTGATCAACCTGATGGATGCGCGTCGTGACGTGACGCTCCAGCTCAACGGCATCAACGAGTTCCATGAGTACTCGCCCGGCTTCGTCGTCGTGGACGAGGACTTGATCGCAGAGTTCAACCAGTGGGAACGCACCATCCGACTCGATCCCTTCGAGCGTCGCTTCGGTACGATCCGCGAGGAAGAACTCGACGAGATTGCGGTCGACCTTGCCACGGTGGTCAATGGTGCGCCGAATCCACACCTGGTCGTTCATCCCGAAAACCAGCAAACAGATCCGCGCACGTCGGGGTTCATCCCCGAGGTCGTGCCTGCGTTGACCGGCTTGCGCGCCGGAATCCGCACCACCGCTGCCTCTGACGTTGTGATCGAGATGTCTATTCGAATTCGCGACGACGCCGGCAAAGTGGTCAAGAACATCAACCGCGCGTGGGAGCTGCCGGTCCCCGAGTTGGTGCTTCCGAGCATGCTCATCCCCATGGAAGAAATGTGATCGGCGTGTTACGCCGATAGGCGATGAGACTCGCACCGCGTTCGCTTTCCCTGGCCTGTGTTCTCCTGCTGGGCAGCTCCGCTGTTCATGCGCAGCAGATCATTTCTGAAGGCGGCCAGCCGGTTGAGGGCCAGCAACAACAACAGCAACAGGTCCCCGTGCAGGAGCAGCAGCCCATCATGGAGGGCACGCCGGTCCAGCAACAGCCGATCATGGAAGGCGGACAAGAGGTCCAGCCGGTCCAGCAACAAGAGGAACGACTCGCTCGCCAGATCAGCGGCTACATCTCCGTTCCTTTCTTTCTGACCGACGGAACCATCGTCGATGATCCCGTGCAGTCGATCGATGCCGGCGCAGGCATTGGACTCCACGGACGCTTCGGGTGGGAACTCGGTTTCATTGTGTTGGAGGGACAGGTCGGCTGGCAGTTGCAGTCGCTCAGCGGCACCGACAGCACGCTGCAGGACATCTGGATCGGACTTGGTGCGCGGTTCCAGCTTCTCAACCGTTCACGGATGGTTCCCTTCGTGTCGGCGGCGCTTCGTCTCAACATCTGGAGCGAACGCGTGAACACCGGTGGAACTAGCGTCGTGGGCGAGTACGACTTTGATCCGGGTGCGCAGGTGGGTCTGGGCCTGACGATTGAGATCACGCGTTCGTTCGGTATCGAAGCTGCGGTGAGTTCCAACTTCGTGTTCGGCATCAGCGACACCTTCCAAGACTTTCAGTTCTTCCTTCAGCCGTGGATCGGCGCCACGCTCTTTATCTGAGTCTTCATGCTTGAAGGAACCGTCGTTCTTTCGACGGGTGGCTTCTACGACGTCGACACGCCCGAGGGGGTGGTCCGCTGTCGGATGCGTGGTCGCCTCAAGAAGGAAAAGAAGCGAACCGACCTTTGCGTCATCGGCGATATCGCCCGCATCACGCGTGGCGAGGAAGATGGCGTGGAAGGTTGGGTCGAGGAAGTGCTGCCTCGCGAACGGGTGTTTTCGCGGCGGCACCCCGGCAAGGGTGGTCGTTTCAAGGAAGACGTTCTCGTCGCCAACCTCGACCGACTCGTCTGCGTATTTGCGTTCGGCGATCCACCCTTTCATCCCCGCATGCTCGACCGGTTCCTGGTGATCGCCGAGCACAACGGTGTCGAGGTGCTCGTTGTCGCGAACAAAGCCGACCAAGAGGATGCGGAGCAACGCCAGGTTTTCGAGCGATACCGGAAGCTCGGCTATCCGCTGGTTGTGACGAGCACGGTGGACGGGACGGGCATCGAGGAACTCCGCGACTTCTTGGAAGGTGACCTCAGCGCGTTTGCGGGTCCGAGTGGCACCGGCAAGAGCAGTTTGGTCAACGCGCTGATGCCCGAACTGGATGTGCGTGTGGCCGAAACAAGTTCGTTCACGACCAAAGGGCGACACACCACGCGGGTGGCGACGCTTCATTCATTCGGTTCGGGCTACTTGGCGGACACGCCCGGCATCCGTGAACTCGGTGCGTGGGCACTTCCCGAAGCCGAGCTGGACCAGTGCTTCGTGGAGATGCGTCCCTTCTTAGGACAATGTGGCTTTCGGAACTGTCGTCATCTCGCGGAACCGAAGTGTGCGATCAAAGCGGCCCTCGAGCAGGGGGCCATCCATCCCGACCGCTACGAAAGCTACGTGCGAATGATCGCGGATGAGGAGCGCTGAATGGCGCGCCGTCACTCGGCTAGCGATGCGCACTCGGTGGCGTAGACCGCGCCGGAGATGTCGCCGCCGTCGAACGTCGCGCTCAAGTCGAAGCGAACGAAGGCACCGCCGGCAGCTACAGGTGTCGCGCTTGCGCTGGACGCGCGCAGGATCGGTTCGGTCGTGAGGGTGCCTGCAAAGTCGAGCAGCGATGCTTGGATGTCCTGCGCGGTCCCATCCATCGGCATGACCAGACTGGGAATCACGACGGTTCGGTCTGGCGTGGGGGAGTCCATCGTTGGACAGCCCTCATCCGCGCCTCCGTAGAGTTCAACGCGGAGGGTGCCATCGAGGTTTCGTCCAAAGTAAGCAAGGTTGAAGGTCTCTTCCGCAGCTCCAAACACGGCTCGGACTGACGTTTCAGTACACGCACCCTCGCAGACATCAAACGCATCCGCGCCTGCGTCTCCTGGCACATCGGTGTCGCGTGCATCCACACTCGCGTCCGCATTGGCGTCCACACTTGCGTCCGCACTGGCGTCCACACTGGCGTCCGGACTGGCGTCCACACTCGCGTCGGTCGCTGCGTCATCTCCGCAGCCAAGCACGAGAACCAACAACACGGAGCGAATCATGGGTCGATATCGTATGGGTCTTCCTTAATGCGTTCGTCGAAGGCTTCATCGACTGTGAGCGAGGTGATGCGGCGAACTTCGTACTCGGGAGTATCGTCTTCCTCGTCCTCCGCGGGGTAGACCACCTCTTCCTCTTCTTCGTCGATCACGTCGTCGTCGTCGCGAATACACGCACCCAGCGAGGGCAGTTTCTGTGCGCGTTGCACCAGTTCTGGGTACGGCAACGGTTTGGTGACAGGCGCAGTGATCTCGCCTTCCACAAACCCGTCCATCGTGAGCTGTTCCAGCCAGTCCTCGATGAACTCTTTGACCTCATCAGCCTGCTGGAACACCCGTCGTTGCGTCGTGCCTTCCGAACCCAACTCGCCAAGCGTGACTTCAACCTCGTACTCGCTCCACGTCAGTTCCGCGAAGCGCTTTAGCGTCGGTTGAATCAAACTCCACGTCCGCACACGGCATCATAGCGCGCGCAGTGGGCCCACGTACTTGCCTCGTCCGATCGTGTTCGGCCGCGGACGAGGCAGGCGATCGACCGCTTCGACCCCCGTCGTCAAACTCTTGACCTGCGACCCGAGCGCTGACCCCGCCAGCGCCGTAGCGTTCTTCTTGTCTGTGTTCACTCGTAACTCAACCAGGTTCGGAAAGATGTCGATCGTCCCCACGGCTTCAAGCTGTTTCGCGCTCAACGTTGCCTGCGTGAGGTCCAACACCCGCAGTTCGGTGAGGGGTCGGGTACAGAGCGCTTGTGCGACGTCGTCCTGTGGCGTGGCGTGCACAACCAACGTGTGAAGCTTGCGCGGCGCTTTCCGCAGCAGCGGCGGGAGAGCACTCACATCGCATTGCAGAACCCGCAGTTCATGAAGCCATCGTGCGGAGTCGAGCACCTGAAAGTGCGTCGAGCGCAGCGCGTCCATTCGAAGCACTTTGAGTTGAGTGAGTGCCGCTCCGTGGGCCAAGGCGTGCGCGGCACTTTGGTTCAGGTCGTTATCGCCCACATCCAGCTCCTCGAGTGCGCCGCGGGGTCCAAAGCCCAGTGCCTCGAGCGAGTCATCCATGTCCCATTGGCCATCGCTCACGCGTCGAATGCCGAGACGTTTGAGTGACGCGGTGGCCGGAGATCCGAGCAGCCCTCGGAGCGCGTCGATCCCGACCATGTTCCCACTGATATCGAGCGACTCGAGCTGCGCGAGAGCCGGCCAAAGTGCGAGCGCGTACACCACCTTTTCCGTAAACGCCGCGAGATACCGGTCACCGCTTCCGAAATCTTCTTTGTGCTTCGCACAGGTCAACATCAGGTGCTTGAGTGTGGGTAGCGACGCATCCAGCACCGCCTTCATGCCGCGATTCCCCAAGTGGTGATGAGGGATGCGCAGTGCTTCGAGCTGCTGACCGATGGGCGTTTTGAACAAACTCGGAAGCCCGCTGCGCAATGCCGCATCGACCAGGTTTACTTCGCGGACCGTTTTCGCGATGGGACTCTTTCCCAGTCCACGCAGGTCTTTGCTCGAGAAGATGCTGCCAACCATCGAAATCTCTCGCACCTGACCGAGTACTGCGATGGGAGGAAACTTGCTTGTCCGTGGCCACCGCAGGAGTGCGCGCGTGATCGGAGCCGCCGCAGCGATCACTTCTCCGTGCGACTTGACGTCTTCGGGCTCACCGATGGCGACGCTCGAGATCGCACCGCGTTCGAAACGACCCCACTCGACGCCTTCGATCACGGGCAAGCGCGCACGCCACCGAGTTTCGTGCTCCGCAAGGAGTGCACGCTCTTCGAGCTCAAGCTCGATGGCTTTCTTGTCCCAATACGGAAGTCGAGCGCGTTCCAATTGCAGTCGAATGAAGCGTGACCGTTCGGGTTCCGGACCCTCGCACGCGTCCGCTAGCGCTTCTCGTCGCTGGTCATCGTAGGGATCGGCACAAACCGCATCGTACGCATCCATGACCTCGGTGCTCATCGCGTTCCCCCGATCGGTGACAAGCGCTGTCGAATCTCAGTCCCATCCCACGGAACACGCTTCAGTCGCTCGAGCGGGAACTCGGCCAGCGTTTCGGCAAGCTCATGCATGTCCGCAAACTCACCGCGCAGCAGCGCCAGTACGTCGTCACGATCCTTGGTCCGCCAGTGACGACCAAGGTCCACCAAAAGTCGCAGTTTGGTCGCGATGATGCTGGCTGGATGCGCGGCTCGGATGCGCACCCCTTGGATGCTTACCCATTGCGGCTCGGGCCAAAGATCGATGCCGTGGACCACATCGACGATCAATTCAGTGTGCTGGCCCCCGACACTGCCCTGAACCAAGACGCGCAGACCGTCCGTTCCTTCGAACGAATCGATTCGCGACCGGTGAAACTGAGCGCCGTCATCGCTGTCTCCACGAAGTACCGCCCCTAGAACGTGGTGCGTTTCGTTCGCGTTCGAACCGACTAGATCGACGTCACTCACTTCACGCGTTCCGATCAGTTGCCGGATCCGCATCCCACCGCGCAGGATGAACACGTCGGTTTCGCGCATGAGCCGTCGAAGAAACGCAACTCGCAACGCCTCCACGATGGGGTCTTCCCTCCGCACAAGAGGAAGCTATCGCGAACTGCTTCCAGCCTGCCTGAATATCTTTGGCAACCCGTCGTCTACTCACTCGAATCGGGGACATGTAAGCGGCGAGAGCTGGCCGGTGTGTCGACCCGATCCCGCGACGAGTCTTCGTCGACGTGGAGCAGTGCGAGGTGCGCATGAATCGAGTGTGGGGGCTTTGTCTTGTCTTGAGTGTGAGCGCGTGCGGAGACGACGACGGTGCGCTTGATGCGGGCGCCGACAGTGCGGTGGATGCCACGGAGTTTGATGGTGCGCTCGACGCGTCGACGGACGCTGAAGAGAACGTGGTCATCGCCGAAGGGCTTTACGAAATCGTGGAAGTACGGTCGTTCGAAGATGAAGGCGGTACGTTGGAACGAACCTTACGACGTGACACGACGCCGATGGCGATACGAGGTCGGATTGGTCTGAGCGCAACGTCGACGGGGACGTACGACATGAACATCGTGATCGCGATGCTGGACGATGGCCTGCTCGAAGCAGGGGATCCTGTGACTGTCGAGACGTTTGCGTTGACGCTCGAAGGCAGTACGGCGGTCGCCGAAATCGATACGGACCGCTTTCAGGTGTTCGACGTGGAAGTTGAAGGCGACGAGCTCCGGATGAATCGAAACGCTGATGACCCGCGAGACAACCTCCCGCTGGACGAAGGGCCGAGCGCGATTGTCATGCGAGCGATCGCAGACGCGTCCATTCAAGGCACGTTTGATCTCGTCGAGTTCACGGACGCCGAGACCGGTGAGGTTGTCGATTCGAGTACGTGTTTCCCCGAGGACGCTGGCTCCAGTCGATTCTCGATCGAGTTCACGATGGACCCACGCGGGAGTCTCACGATTCAAGAAACCACAACCCAGTTCTCGGACGCGGAGTGCATGACGGAGACAGGCTCTGAGATGCGGACTCCGGTCGGACTCGTCGAAGACGAGGGCAGCACGTTGCGGCTTTGGAGTGTTGCCGACGACGCTGAGAGTTCGATGTTCTTGGAGTTCAGCTACACGTTTGACGATGACCTGGTGTTGACGCGAACAGCTTGTGCGCCCGCGCCCGAGTGCGAAACCGACGGTCCCAGCCAGGTGGTCCTACGCCAACGCTAGAATTTGTGCGCCACTTGGAATCGACGTGCGTTATGGGGTGTGGAGGTTTCCGTGATCGCACTTCGAACGTGTTTGGCTATCAACGTGGCGACGGCGGTGGGCATGCTGGCTCGCACAGCCGTGTTTCTGAACGAGGGCGCGCACCTCTACATTCGGCCTTGGTGCACGGTCGTGGCGTCGCTCCTGCTCTTGCTCGGCGCCACGTCTGGTCTTCGTGGACGTACATGGGGTGTCGTTGCGTGCTCGCTCGCGGGCACGGCCTTCGTGGGAGCCTGGTTTGCCGGTATTGCACCGCTGTACTTTGTGGCTGTGGGACTTGGTGCTTGGCTCCCCACGGCCGCAGCGCTTCGTTCGCTGATTCGCTTTGATGCCATCGCGACAGCGGGTGCGTTGGGTTGTGCGTTGATGGCGGGCACGTTCGCCGTGGTCTGCGCTGGACCCGTGCTGGATTGGTTCGTCCACTAAGAGTGTGCTGAGAACCTTGTCTTGAATCGCTGCGTCGATCCAAGATGAGGCGCGGATGACGTCGGAGCTCGAGTCGGTGGTTGCGGGAGCACGGACGGCGCCGATTCCCCGCAAGCTCGTGACCACGATTTGGAAACCCGGCGACACGTTCTTCGCGGGCGGCAGCGAGAAGTTCGACGAACCCACGAAGCCCATCGAGACTTGGCCTCAATCGTGGAAAGGATTGGTGTCACGAATTCTGAAGGGTCAGAAGCTCGCCTACCGGGACGACAAGCGCGAGCACCCACACCTCGGTCTGTACTTTTCGCCGCAGGGCTTTCGTTCCAATCGCGAAGGCGATGTGGTGCTGCGTACGGGCTTGCACATCGACATCGATGAAGGGACGACCGACGAGACGATCACGCGGCTGGTGGAGACCCTGCGGGGTTGGGGACTCGCCGCCATCGTGCAGCGACGCGACGTGGTCGAGCCCTACCAGCGCAAACTACGCGCCATCATTCCGCTGGTTCCAGATGAAGGTCGAGAGACGTTTTACAGTCGTGCCAGTGCGTTTCTCATCGCACTGAGTGAGACGATTGGGTGTCCGATCGATCTTGCTCCGGCGGTGTGGAGTCAACCCACGTTCATCTATGGCCCTGTGCGCGGTCGTGAGAGGCCGCGTGTTGTTGCACAGCTGGACGGAGAAGCGCTCGACTTGAGCGACGTCGAGGGCAGCGCATGGGGACGCCAAGTGCGTGGCGAAGCCTGTCCAGACGCCGTGCAGTTGTGCCGTGACATGTTTGAAATCGCAGGGTCGACGTTTAGCGGCCATCGATGCACGCGTCCGCCCGACGGCGACAACCCCAGCGCGATCGAGTTCATGCCCGACGGCGGTTTTCGTTGTTGGACGCTGCCGACGTATCAGGTGCGTGCGTGGCTCAAAGATCACGTGAGCGAAGCGTACGAGCGTTGGTGGCGGCATCCCGGCCGCCGCATCGAGCGAGCACGTTCCCAGCTTCGTACGCGCGCTGCACGTGTCGACGGTCAACTCGTGCAGGTGAGTGAGCTTAGGACCCTGCTCAGTTCCGCGCTGTCGGAGGAGTCTCAGCAAGTGTTCGTGTTGCCCGAAGGCTTCGACGCTCGCGACATTCTTCGAAACGCGATGGAGGGACTTCACGATCTGGTCGGCGTGATGGCGCTGCCCGACGTGGATGCAGAGGTGTGGGATCCGAGTGTTCGTGAAACCAGCCATGCTCTCGCACTCGCGCATCGCGATGCGATCGATCGGTTGGCAATTGTGGGGCGTCGCGACGCGATCGAAAGTGTGGCACTGACGCAGAACCAGCTTGAAGCGCTGCGGCACCGGGCAGCCGCACAGCGATCGATTGCGGCATCGAAGCGACAGCGTGTGCGCACGTTCTTCGAGTACATCGTCGAGGACCTGTTTTTCGCGGGGCACCTGCACACCATTCCCGAGTGGACCTTGCCTGAACCGGTGGTGGAAACCGTCGACTCTGAACTGAACGAACTCCTCGACGCGCAACCGTCTGAGCTCCCTCAACACCTTCAAGAGGCGATGGACGCTGCGCGGCAGCACCCCACAGACAACTTCGACTCTGTGGACGCCGAACGCATGATTCGACGCATCTTCGGGTTGGCCGGTGTGGTGGAAGCGCGGCAGGACCACGATGCGACGCGCGTGCTGTGCATTCCGGAGTGGACGCAGCGCAGTTTCGTGATGCTCTGTCATGACCCAGATCCTGCGTTGGAACACGTCTGTCCCGATGCGCGCTGGATTCGTTTTGAGGGTGCGGACTCTTGTCACGTCGAGCGTACGTGGTTTGTGACTGCGCCTCCGACGTCCGATGACGCGAGCGATGAGCAACACAGCACGTTGCCGGCATTCTGGAAGGCACACGTGGCACCTCGATGCGACGCCGCGTCAAACCCGGTGGTGTGCGTTCGTCATCCCGAGACCTGCGCTCGCGTGCGCGACTTGGGCTACGGTGGGCAGCTCATCAGTGCTGCCGACATTCCATCGATGGCCTCGTTGGATGCTCACGATGTCTTGATTGTGTTGGGCGCGCCGTTGCCCCCGAAATGGCATCCAGAAGCAGAGTCGCAACGTGAAAAGTCTGAGGGGCCACGCGATCCTGGGTTTTGGCGTGCGATGGAACGACACGTTGAACGCGGCATCGAACATCTTGAACGTTCTCTTGGTATTCGCTCGCGTCGCGAACCCAGCGAGACCGTGCGCGTCTGGTACTTTGGTCCCTCGTTTCCTTCGCCGCCTTGGCGCGAGGACGAGTGCACGATTGTGGCGGCCTAACGACGCCGACGACCGTTCGGATTCACGCGGGGAACCAAGCTGCGCGTCCCAGGAACTGGGACCTCTCGAGGGGTGCGCCACGACTGCGGCATGTGGGGAAAGCACTCAAAAAAGAAGCCCATCCCTGAACCTGCTCGGCGTTTTTGGCTTTGAATTCCATCGCAATACACGCGCGGTGTGACTCGCTCGCCGTTGACGCCGCACGCAAACATTCCCAGTTCGCAGCCGGCGATACACGCGTCGTAACACCGCATGCTGGTGTCTGGTGCCCGTTGGCACTGCTGAGCTCGGGTGAAGTGATGTGAGTCGGTCCCGCGAACTTCGGTGCGCGTGGCATCGCTCAATGTGATGCGCGTGGTCCGTTCGGTTGTGCCGACGTTGTAGGTCAGCGTCAGAACGCCGTCTTGAATGGTGCCGCGTGCGCGTCCGGTGTCGCGATGACGATGACCAAAGGTTTCACCACTCACGCTGTTGCCGTTCTGCGTGAGGTTCATGCAGCCCATGTTGAAGCGCCACGCGCCGGTCATGCTGCGGCCGCGCATCGTCGTCGTGGTCATCGTTGTCATCGGCGTCGACATCATGCTGTTCACCGCTACACGCGGTGGCTCGGGAGGCTGCGGAGGCTCGGGCTCGGGAGGCTCTTCTTCTTCCTCTCCTCGCTCGAAGACGAAAAAAGCTCGAATACGTTCGTTGTTCGTCGGGTGGTCGTTGAAAAACACGAGCGTGGTGTTGGACAAGGGCTCGATACGCCAGAGTTCTCCGCTCTGGACAAGCGTCGACCCCAGCGCAAACACGTCGCTGGTCGACGACTGCACCGTGAGTCGCACAGGCTCACTCGATCTCACGTTGAACTGCACGAACTGAGCTGTGAAGGGCTCTGCGACGAACGAGAGCGATTCATGAAACCACGGGACTGCGCGATCCATCCCAGGTTCCGGATCGGACCATGGTCGAACCTGCGCCGCCCCGACACCGGCGTTCGGTTCGGTGGACTGCTGCACGCGCACTCCACGATCGGTGACCATGAATCGGCCGCGTGACCAAACGTTGGGTGCGGTTGTCGCCACATGTCGAACGAACTCTGGGTAGGCTTCCGGAAAACCGCAGGCTTGGTGTGTGGCTTCAACAAACGCAGCGCCGCGCGCGGTATCGCTTTGCAGCATTCGCAGCACAAACCCAGGCTCGCGTTGCTCCGCCCAATACATGTGAAGCGATGTCGCGTAGCTCATCGTCCCGAACCTGCTCGTGCGCGCGAGGCCCACCGAGAGAATCCCTGACTCGCGGAACTCGATCGGAATCGCCGCGTCGAAATCGATCCCGCGGGCCACAAGCCCCGCCCACTCCGCCGAACCTTCGAACCACCAATGTGATCCCATCACACCTGTACCACTCATCGTGGCGTAGTGGTCTTGAACGGCGTGAAACGTCTCGTGGAACATCGTTTCGCGCAGTCCCTGTGGATCGTCGCGCGCGGCGTCGATGTCGATGTACATGTGACCGGATGCAGACCAGATCGAGTACGCGCCATTGACGCCAGCTTGGCGATGCAAGAACACCATGAGGGGTCGTTCCGGGGTGTATCGTCGAAGCGGAGAGCCCTGTGCGTCCGCAAACTCGCGTCCATAGTGGTCGAGCGCTTCCTCCAACAAATCGCGGACGCGTTGTGCCAGCCCGCAGTCCGCCGCCTCCAGAAACCCCACGGCGATTCGCGCGCCGCGTGGGAAGTCGGTTTCTCCCACAGCGCCCGATTGGCAACGCGGGTGGGTGGCGTTCTCCCAGGCTTCACCGATGGCGTACCCAATACCAGGCACCGGCGGTGGCACCCGTTGTAATGCCTGAAGAAAGAACGTGCCTTCGGCGGGACGTCGCATCGAGATGTCGGCTTCGATTCGCGCGACACCGTTACGAATGGTCGCTTCCACCGGGAGTGTCAGCACGTTTGCGATGACCTTGTAGGCGACGGGCTGACGGACTCGAGCAGGATCGAACCGAATCTCAATCGCTTGTGTGCCGCGCCTGTCTCCCCGCACTTGGTGGACTTCGGTCACGAACCGATCACGCAACAACGGGTGGGGTTCAAAAGTGGTGAGCGACAACCCTTCTGCAAGTTCGGGTGGGGCTTCATCGACTTGCGGAGCCAAAGGTTCGCGCGGCGGTTGACTCGGAACAACGGGCTCCGGGACCGGGGCATCGGGTTGGCTCAACTGTTGAACAGACTCCCACCACTGGGTCCAACGTGGCTCGCCGTTGTGGGGTAAGAGGCCAAACGTCGTGGCACCCGCGAGTAGCAAGATCCCGAACGCGCATCCCCAACGACGTGGCTTGACCACAGTGGCTTCGACGACAACCTGTTCGGCGCCACACGCCTGACAAAACCGAGCGTCCAGCGCAATGTGCTCGGCACAGGCTCGGCAGCGACGCGAAACCATCCTCGCTAGTTCTCGCTGTCCACGCGTTCCATGGTGAGACCAAGTCGATCGGCCTTCTTGGTCTCGCTCTTTCGCTTCGCGTCAAATCGGCGCTTGCTTCGGTCGGTGACTTTGCCAACCGCGGGTGCATCGGGGGCCACCGGTAGGCTTCGGCGCGCTTGCTTTACCCGTCGAGCAAAGTCGCGTTTCCAGTCCTCGAGACGCCGCAACGGATAGCTCGGATCACTCGGGTCGGTGATGATTGCTTCGACCACGCGATCGCGATCGACGAACACAGGATGCAATTCAGCCGGGTCGTAGCCGTCGCCGCGATCAAAAAGCCCACCGCAGATCTCACGAAGCGAACACGCATCACACGCGTCGGTGTAGATGTGTCCCCATTCGGTCTGTCGAACGGCCTGCTTGGCGTCCAAAAAGAACACGATTCGTTCTTCGCCTTTGACGATCTTACGTGTCTCAGTACTCGCCCACGCAAAGTCGGTCATGTAGCAAAGCGGCACCTTTTCCACTCGAAAGGTGCGTCCGCTTTTCTGCAACATGCGCATCGCGCGATGCAGCGAGAGTTCGAAGTCGGCCAGACGCGGTGTGAACTGGTCTTGGTTGACTTCGGCGCGACCCATCGAGGGATCGAGGTTGTTCCAGACAAAGTGTCGGATGTACGGATGGTGCCGCATCCAGTGCGCGATGTTCTCGTCGAGGTGGTCTGCGTTGAGCTGGTTGATCACGCAGTTGATGTTCACTTCGATGCCAAAGCGATGTGCGTTGTCGATCGCGGCAAACGCTTTTTCCAGGGTGCCTTCCGTGGAACGAAGCTTGGCCTCGATGTCGGGTCGCACGGAGTACACGCTCACGTGCACCAACTGCAGTCCGGCGTTTGCCATCGACTCCGCAAACGCAGGATCCGCCAGACGAGTGCCATTGGTGATCATCCGGACGTGTAGCCCCTGCTCTCGCGCGTACTCGGTGATGCGGGGCAGCTCTGGATGAAGGGTCGGTTCGCCGCCGGTGAGAATCAGTCCGAAGTAATCGCGTGCAACGAAGTCGTCCACGAGCACCTTCATGGTGTCGAAGCTGTGCTCGTAGGGCGTCGTTGGGTTGCTGCAAAACCCACACAGGTGATTGCAGTGTCGAACGACTTGGAGGTAGCCGATGTTGGCCACGCTCCAAGGCTAGCAGCTCACTCTCGGTTCGCGTACGCCCCGATGTCTTCGAATGCACTGCCTGCGACCGGCCGAAGAAAGTCGGGCGAGTCGGGGTCGGTGCTGATGAACATCGGCTCCCCTTCGCGCTGCCACGAGTTGTCGGTGGGGCTTGCCGAGCCACCAAAAGGCGTGTCGTCGACGGAGATGTTGTTCTCAACGCGCGTGTTGTCGCCGCTGTAGAACCCGGATCCGCCGTTGTTCCAGCTGGTGTTGTACTGGAACGTGACTTCGTCACCGGAGTTGAAGTCAAAACCTGCAGCGCGATTGTTGTACGAGAGACAGTGCTCGACGAAAGCACGCGCCGAAGGAGGTTGTCCGCCTGCTTTGATGCCCTGGCCGTTGCCGGACGCGATCCCACTGCCGTACACGATGGAGTATCCGACGTAGCTGTCGGTGGTGCGCCATGTGTCGATCCCGTCGTCGGAGTTTTCGTACACGAGGCAGTTCTCAATACGGTTGCCGATACCGCTCGACATCGAGATGCCGTCGCTGTTGCCGCCGTCTGCGTACGTGGGTGTGGTGAGTCCCGCTCCGGAGTTGCCGTAGGTCACGCAATCAGTGATCAGATTGTTGTTGGAACTCGGTGTCTCGTACGACTCGTGGACGTGAATCCCACTGAGCAAGTTGTCGTAGACTCGTAGTCCCTCGAGGATGTGGTTGCTGCTTCGTACCGAAAGACCGGCGCGTGACATGTTTCGAACTTCGAAGAGGCGAAGCACCACGGGGTCGCCAAGAACTCGAACGTAGTACTCGTCATCCGCGTCCCGCGTGCCTTCGAGAACGGCTGTTTCGCCGGGATAGCTTTCGAAGAGTGCTGGGGCAGGGTCTGTTCCGCGTCCTCGGAACCACAGGTTGCGGTCGATCGCGTACACCCCGCCGCGCATGAACACGACGTCACCGGCTTGTGCTTGATCGGTGGCTTCCCAGATATCGCAGGGAGACGCTTCGGTGCAGTCTTCGCCCGTACCGTCGGGCGCGGCGTAGATCGTTCCACGTTCGAGAGGCGTGGGTGCGACAGGTCGCGGACCGATGGGTCGCAAGCCTGGGCCAGCATCATTCGCATCTGGTTCGTCTGCGTCGACGTTGTTCGCGTCTCGCGGAGAGTCGATCGAGACATCGCTGCTTTCTGCATCCACGCTTGCGTCCGTTGCGCCATCGACTCCCGCATCCATGGTGCTGTCGTCGCCGCAGCTCCAAAGCACCACCAAGATCGCCATCCACCGCATGCCGCACGGTACGAAAATCCGGTCGCGATTGCTTGGCGCGGAACCGGACGATGACTACCACTTCACGCGAAAGTCGACATCGCACGGAGAACGTTCGTGAATTTCGATTGTCGCGTTGGAGCGAAACGCTTGGAGAGCGCCTTCAAGCACACCGACTTCGTGACAGGTGGGGAACGTCCAGATGTTCTCAAGTTGAAGCGTACTGGTGCTGACTCCATCGTCGACCACGCGTGCTTTGATCGTGCCGCCACTCGCAACGTCATAGGCACGTGGTGCGACGCGAAGCGCAGCGCGAGGATCACGCCCAGCAAACGCAAAGAGCACGCGTCCAATGGTGGAGTTGAGGAACGTGCCGTACACGCTGTGGCCCATCTGTCGGAGCGCTTGTCGAATCGGCATTCCCGGGTGACAGGTGCGTGCGCAATCGACCAAGAGTCGGTTGTAGTCGGCGCCAGGATAGAACTGAAACGGTACGTAGTTCGTGCGTGGTGGAGTGGCACCCGCGGCACGAAGTTTGGTCACCACGTTGCGAAAGAAGAGTCCGCGCACGCGTGAGTCGGCTGGGATTTGCTCGATGTAGGCATCTGCGTCGAACGGCAAGGTCCACGGTGGTGACGCAAAATCGACCATCGGTACATTGAGAGTACCGCGGCTAAGCGGATTATCCGTGTGGAAAGAAGGGCCCGCAGACTTCGGTCGTTTCCGGGTCCGGGCCGACTTCGATCGTCGACTCGTAGTCCAATCCATCGATGAACACGCGCCAGGTTCCTTCTTCGAGACGCGGTGTCCAACACGTGTCGTCTCGCGGCATACAGATCGCGGGGCAGTCGATATCACAAAGCGTGAACATCGATGAGGGGCGAACGCGGATGACGTCGTCGAAGACGTCTACCTGACACGGCCCGCGATACTCGCCGCAGGTGCCGCATGAATGACTCACGTTGATGGCGACGCGATCGCCGGGACGAGCATGCGTTGGATGACACGTGGTGCCCGGCATGAAGCTCGATGCAGGCCAACCGATCCCGCAGGAATCCTCGGCGTGTTCGGCTCTTCGCATACACGTTGAGCCTCGTTCCGGCAGCACATCTTCGGGAACGACATTGAGTTCGAACGAAGGTCGCCCGTTGACGTTGACCTGCCATGTTCCGGCGTCGAGCGGAGGTAGCTCGCACGAACCTTCGAGGAACGGAACGCAGTCGTCGCAGTCGACGTCAGGGTTGCTGCAATCACTGGTGGAGAGATCGAGGATGCGGTCGCTGCCGATCGTTGCTGTGCATCGAGCAAAGCCTTCGCAGAAGCAACCATCGATCGCGATCGGGATCGTGGTGGGTGTGTTCGCGGTGACGTGGCTGTAGTCGCAAAGCAAGTCGGCTGCGCGTTCGATGCAGGCGTCGGGACGCGGTCCGGCGTCGGGGCAGACGTCGATGCACGTGCCACCAGGCATGCAAGGCAACGTGAACGCGCCACAGAAACAGTCGCAGGGAATGTCTGGGGGAAAAGTCGCATCACGAGTTCGGGCATCGCTTGCGACACCGCCATCGGCGTCGCTGCCTCCGCTCCCATGGCTACCGAAGCAACCGAGCAAGACAGTCACAAGGAACGCGGGCAGGAGTAGTCGTTGGCTCATGTTGGCACCTGATTCGATCCGACGCGTGGAGAGAGCAAGAGGTGTGCCCCTTGACCGAACAAGGCGATTCGCGTCGAAGCTCGGTAAACTGGTTTACCTGTCCCCAGGATTTACTCGTGGTCGGTAGAAGCCGAGTTCGACTTTGGGTTGGGTGTCCGCGGTGACGCGCGTGATGACCCAGGGGTGTGCTTCCGTGGTGAGTTCGAAGGTTTGCACCGGTTCGAGTTCTGCCAGTTCTTCGAGTCGTTGCAGCAGTGGCCGCCGTGGATCGCGGACCACGTGATCGTCGACTTCGGACGCTTGGAACGAGCGCAGCGCGCTTCCCACGTAGACCAGCGTTCGGTCGAAGCGTGGGTGTTCGAGAAAGTGATCCAGAAACACGATTTCTGAGTCGGTGTGGCCAGCGTTTCGATAGAACCCAACCGGGAACTGAACCTCGATCGGATCGCCACTCCAGTCGTAGCCAGGACGCGGCTCGAGGATCTCAGGCGCGATCACCAACACGTCGTGTTCGGGCAACTCTGCAAGTACACGTTCGATCGCTGCTTGCTCACGCGCGATCGGCGTGGGTTGCACGAAGGCTTCGACGGCAAACGGAGCCGTCAGAACGAGAAGCGCCGGCGGCAATGCACGGAACTTGGTCGGTGTCTGCGCCCACGCGAATGCCGCGATTGGCGCAGCCACACAAACGAGGGGAAATCCATGCAGAACAGCAACCGGGAATCCGAGGCGTAGTGGTTCACCCACGAAGGGCAGCATCGTGAGAATGGCGAGTGTGAGAGGGATCGACACGGAACGTCGTCCAACCCAGATGCCAACGAGAAGCAAGATGGTGAACCCAAGGGGGCTTGTGCGCGGGTCCACAAGCGTGTGATCGATGAAGTGTCTCCATCCGAAGCGTGCGGCGACGCTCTCAAAACCTTCGGTGCTCGTCTGGATGTCCATTACGAAGGGCAGCGCGTGCAACGCGACGAAGGCGGCAAGGGGGACAACCAGGAGCGAGCGTTTGAGGGTGCTTCGCCGCATCGCCACCACCACAAAGACGACGACGGGACCGATCATGGCAACGCTCGTGGTTGCCGCCAACGACCACGCGAGACACGCCGCGAGCCAGGCGGACGGCCGCTGACGTCTTGCCATCAGTGCTCCCAACCACAAGAGCAGCAACGCGAGTGGCCAAAACGAATGCGCTACCGCGGCGCGCATCACCAAGGGATGCAAGCCACAACACAACAGCGCGAGCCGAGGAAGCATCGGATGTTGGGTGACCTCGCGTAGCCACGCGAGCATGGCGGCCAGCGAGCACAACGAAAGAAACCACGACAGAGCACTGAGGCCGCGCGACGTGTAGGGCACGAGATGAAGCCATACGCGGTACGCGTGATACGCGGGCGGCAACCAACCGGGACGATCCCGATCGCAGCCCATGAGCGCACAATCGGAGCGTGCGGTGAACGTCAGATGGTCGTGGATGGGTCCCCAGTCAGGAACCAACACCCAGGCCACACCCACAAGACCGAGCAACGCGAGGTCGAGCCGATCGAGCTGAGGTGGGCGTCGTTTCAACTCCAGCAACGCGACGATGAGAAGCGCTGCCATGAGAGCCCACGTCAGGTAGCGCGTCCAGCGTGGCGGATCCTTCTTGGGGTCGCGTTCAAAGGACCACTGCACCCTCGCGCCGTGCTCTCGTGTTCGTTGAAGTGCGGCTTCGAGCAGTGCGGGCGGGGCGTCTCCCTCAAGTGCAAAGCGTTCCGTTCGATCGGTCGAATCCGAGACACTGGGGTGCACCCAGACAATCTCGACCACGTCAGGGCATGCGTACTCGGCGACGATCCTATCGCGGTCGATCGAAGCACCCTTGAGCTCACAGACCTCGACGTCGAGCATCGTGAGCACCGCGGCCTCTTGCCCCGGTCCCAGCACCGATTGGGCCTGCGCAGAAGCAGAACCCAGAATGACGAGAGCGCAAAGTGCGCAACGCACGCTAGCCGTTTCGAGCTGCGAGACGCGCTTCACGTCGCTTGGCCGCGGCGGCTGCGCGCTCCCGATCCTCATCGTTTTCCAAAATGAGTGGAGGGATCGGTGCCGGGCGTCCGTCTTCGCCGATGTTCACAAACGTGAGAAGCGAAACTGCGCAAAGCACCCGTTTGCCGGCGTCGAAATCCTCTCGCTCGATCGTGACTTCGACTTCCATGCTGCTGCGAAACGCGGCGTTGACCCGACTGCGCAAAATCACGACGTCGCCGAGTCGAATCGGCGCCAGAAACTGAAACGCATCCACGGACGCAGTGACGGCAACACGACCACAGTGACGTTGTGCACTGACCGCTGCGCAGATGTCTGCCCAGGACATGATCGTGCCACCAAACGCAGTGCCGATTGCGTTCGTGAACTGCGGCAAGACGATCTCGGTCTTCTCCGTGAACGAGTCCCGTGGCGATCGGCCGTCCATCTATCCCTCGCAGAAATGCGTTCCGTCTGAGCGACGGCAAAAGTCACGCGTTGTGCCTTCGCGGCATCCCTCGACTTCGCAGCGCTCGACAACGTCTGGGTCCGCTGGGGTCTCCATCGGCACGTCGTCGATCGTCCAACGAACCCGCGTGCGTTTGAGTTCGTAGAACGGATGTTCGATTCGCAGGCGGCGCTCGGGCGCTCGGTCATCACCAAAGCCGTCGCAGCGCGGAGAACTACAGAACGTCACACGAACCAGCACGTCTTCGTCGTAGTCGCCAGGCATTCCGACGATGCTGATCGGTTGTGGGGTGGGTGTGGGCTCTAGCAGAAACCCATCGAGCGGATCCGCTCCTGTCCAACGCGCGGAAAAGTCGGTCATCGTTCGGACCTGGACAAACGCGTACACGGTTTCGCTTGTGGGCGGCAGGTCGATGGTCAGTTCCAAAACCGCGTTGCTGTTGCAGCCGGCGAGAACCGCAGCAAGTGCGAACCAACGCATCACAGTCGCACCACTGAGTCGGATTCGGGGTTGAGCCCCTCTTCGCGAAGCAAGAGTCCGAGCGTCACACCTGCTCCAACCACCAGTACACCAACGACGGTCCACAAGATGATCTTGCCAATGTTTGGACCGCTTGGCTCGACCTCAGGCACAGGTTCCAAAACCACTCGGATCTCGCGCCGTTCTCCATCGCGCACGTTTCCTTCCCACAGGAAGGGCAGAAACTCCGGAACCTCGATCTGCAGCGCGTGCCGCCCTCCATCCACTTCCACTTCGAGCGGGCGCGATCCATCGTCCTCGCGCAGCGTTCCGTCCAAACGAACCGAGGCGGTGACCTGAGGGAGATCGCGCACTTCCAGGATCGCCACGCGTCCGACCAGCTCTCGTCGCAGCTCTTCCGCGCTCGCGCGCATGTCGTCGGAAAGATCGGGGTGATCCCGAAGGAGCTGATCAAACGCATCACGCGCATCGACGTATCGACCCACCGAACGAAGCGTGGTCGCCGCGTTGAACAGCGCGGCGGCAATTCCGGAGATGCGGTACGCCTCGGCAAACGCGTTCAACGCATCGGCCCATCGTTCCGCCTGTGCGTCTTCCGATCCGCGCACAAAGAGGTCGCGCGCCTGGGTCAGGGCGTCGCGATCCGGGTCCGCCGTAGGCCCGGGAAACACCACACGGCCCTGTGCCTCGACGTGGCTGGTCACGAGCGATGTCGCGACGACAATGAAAGCAAGGAAACGCCTCACCGACGCGAGTGTATACGCGAGCGAGCCTGGCGCGATACCCTTCCGCCGTGGCAGCCGAAGCGCCGCTGACCTTTGGGCGCTATGAAGCCCTCTTCCATATCGCCAGTGGTGGAATGGCAGAGGTGTTTGCGGCGCGTCTACGCGGACCAGCGGGCTTTGAGAAGCTCGTGGCAGTCAAACGCCTGCTTCCCGATCTCAACGACGATCACTTCGTCACCATGTTTTTGGACGAAGCGCGCTTGGCTGCGCACATCACCAGCCCACACGTGGTGCAGACCCTGGAGCTTGGTCGAGCCGAAGACGACGGCGCGCTCTACATCATCATGGAGTTGGTTGTCGGGGTGACGCTCTACGAGCTGTGCGTCTCCATCTTCGACTCGACGATGGGCAAGACCCCCATCAATCACGTGGCGGAGATTTGCGCGCAAGCGGCGCGCGGTTTGGATGACGCCCACAACGCAACCACGCCGACCGGGCAATCGTTGCAGGTCGTTCATCGCGATGTATCGCCACAGAACATCTTGGTGGGAATCGATGGTCGTGTTCGCGTAACCGACTTTGGAATTGCGCGAGCGGTGAGTCGTTCGACGCAAACCCAGGTGGGCCAGCTGAAGGGCAAGGTGGCGTACCTGAGTCCGGAGCAAAGCCGCGGTGATCGACTCGACAAGCGCTCGGATGTGTTCGCGCTGGGTGTGGTGACCTGGGAGGCGCTGACCGGTCGCTCGCTGTTCAATACCGGCGACCCGATCGAAACCGTGAAGCGGGTGCGCGAACTGCGTATTCCTGACCCGCGCGAGTTGCGGAGCGATGTTCCCGAGTCGCTTGCGCGTGTGGTGTTGTGGGCGTTGGAGCGCGAACCCGACCGCCGTTGTCCGAGTGCATCGCGTTACGCGCGTGCTCTTCGCGAGGCGATCCCCGATCGTCCGGGTGCCTTGGAAATCGGGACATTGGTGCGCGAGCGAGGCGGCAAGTCGTTGAGCGAGTTTCGTGACCGGATGAAACAAGCCAACGAGTCCAAGAGCATGGTTCACCACACCGGTGGGTCGCGCATCATTCCCGAGGCCGCGCCGCCCGTGGAAGGCAGCAAGCTCTTTCCGCTTTCGCGGGCGAATATCCCGAATCCCACCGCGCGCCCAAGTGCGCCAAAGAAGAAACAACGCGATGTCAGCACGTCGGTGGTGCCGCACGACAATCCTGCCGAACCGGTGCCCGAAGCTGCGCCGCCCAAGCCCAAGCCGAAAACACCGCGCAAGCCCGTTCCGATTGTTTGGATTGCGGTGGGTGTTGCGGCGTGGCTGATCGCCGCGGTGTTGTTGGTCTACGCGTTTAGTAGTGGTGGGGGTGGCGGCACAACACTACCCGTGTCGAACTAGGCAGTGTCTCAAAACTACCGCCGGCCGCTACGCGGCCAGTGCAGACAACCTGACGCCGTCCCCTCACGCTCGAAAATGAGCCACATTTCCTCGGTTCGCGGACGCATCATATCGCCCACCCTGACGGCGGATCGACGGGCGCTAGTTTTGAGACACTGCCTCGATCAGCCGGTCCAGACCAGGCTGCCCACGCCTGACTTCTTCGCCAGCGATAGCCGACCCTCGCTCACCAGAACCAAACCGCGTAGGTCTTCTGCCGTCTCCGGTGCGGCTGCGATCCCAGCCGATGCGGTCACCGACACACGCCCGCTGCGTCCCGTAAAACTCAACGAAGCAATCTCGTGTTGAACCCGTCGAACCGCGGGTGCGATGCGCGCCGGTTCGGTATCGCCAAACCCGCACACCAGCAGGCCCTTGGACCACGCACCGCGGATGTCTTCCACCCGGAATCGTCCGGCGATCAACTTGGCGATGCTGTCGACAACGCGTTCCGCAAACGGAGTTCCCTCGCGACTCGCGAGACCTTCCCAGTCGTCGACTTCCAGCGTGACCAACGTGAACGGGCGACGATGACGAAGCGCTTCGGCCAGGCGCGTGCCGAGTTGACCCACAAGCTCTGCACGATGCGGAAGTCCTGTACGTTCGTCCGACCCCTTGCGACGCCGAGCCGCAGCGCGTCGTGCGTGTGCGGCAACCGCACTCACCCAAAGCGAACGTTGCTCCAAAAGCGCATCGGCACCGGCTTCGACCACCTCTGGTTTCGCGTTGACGGCCAACACCGCAACGTCGGCACCACCTTCGGTCATGCGCACAGCCGCAGCCGCATCGGCAGCGTCGGAGCCACCCACCACCACGACATCCGGATGATCGCGCCGCACGGCATCGATCACTTCATCCATCCGACTCAAGTCTCGAACCCACATGCCGGCTTGACCCAAGTCTGCGGCACATGCACTCGCCGCAAACGTCACGATTCGAGCCCGAGACGTTTCCAAGGATTCGAGTCGACGAAGTGCACGACGCAAGTCGGCATCATCAATTGGATGAGCCAGGAAGAGGTCCGCCCCCGATGCGACAGCCCGTCGTCGTGCGTCCCACGAATCATCCAGGCCGAGCAGGGCGACGGGCAATGCGCGACGTCCCTTCTTGAGTAACTCCACGATCGCGGTTGATCGATCGGGCGAACCAAAGGGCACACCCACAATGGCAGCATCCAAGTGCTCAACGACTTTGCGAACCTCGTCCTGCGACGTCGCCGTCGACAACACCACGAGTGTGTTCTCCAACGCGTGTTCGATGTACTCGACCAACGCTTCGTCGTCGTCGACGACCAGAATTCGCGGGCCCAACATCTGAGACAGGGCCGGCGAGATCGCTGAGGCCGGCAACGACTTGCGTCGCGGTCGCGGTCGCGGCGGAGCTTCGGGACGCATCGGAACATCCGCTTGTGCCGGCGGAGCATCCGAATCCGGAATCGTGTCTCGATCCACCTTCTCTGCGGGTTCTTTTGTCGGCGCAGGTTGTGGCGGAGGCGGATCGGAGGGGATGTCGCGTGCTTCCGGAAGCTTCCGAATCGAGCTGATCGCTCCGTCCAGCGCGGCCCAGTCTGGAGCGAGTCCTTTGGTGGCACGACGCAGCTCGCGCTCGATCATCCCCGCGGCACGACCGAGCTCGGTAAACCCATACGATCCTGCCGTTCCCGAAAGATCGTGAGCTTGACGCAGCGCTTCGTCGCGTCGAACCGGATCCCGAGGCACCTCGCGGTACAGTCGTAGGGACACCAGGAAGAGTTCGAGGATGTGCGGCAACACGTCTTGGTACGAGCGGCGCAGTGCGTCCAAGTCGTCGGGGTCGTCTTCGCTGGGAACAAAGAACACGTCATCCGCGAGTTCGTGTTCGACTTCATCGACGTCGGGTAGCGACTCGCGATCCAGGTCGAGTGTGGAGGTGCGTCGTCGGCGTCGTCGATCGAGCGGTGCGATAAATCGCGACACCGCTTCGGCCAGCGCTTCCGGTTCGAGCGGTTTGTGAATGACCTCGGCCACGTTGAGGTCCTGGGTGAGTCGCTTGTACGACGCGAGGTCCCTGTAGAACGCCGAGATGAAGATGATCGGCACGTCCAAGCCTTGCTGTCGGACAGCGGATATCCACTTCACGCCACTCGTATCGGGCAGCAAGCCATCCACGATCAGCGCGACAAAGTCGTGCTTTGGCAGCTCCGCCATCGCGTCGCGCCCTTTGGCCGATTCCACAACAGTGGCACCAATCGCCTTGAGCGCCGGAATCACCAGCGAGCGAAAATTCGCGTCGTCGTCGAGCAGCAAGACCTCGCGTGACACGACCGGAGCATTCAGTGGCGAAGGTCCCCGAGCAACGCGATTTGCTCGTGAGCAAGCTCACGTTTGGTCGCTTCTCCAATTCCGACCCCGTCCTTCAGAAAATCGACCAACGCGTTTTCGGATCGCCTGTCTAGGCCGTAACATCCGCGCTCCCTGAACGGGATTTGGTGGAAAAACATGAGTGAGACGAACGATTTGCTGCGTGGAGAACTCGAGCGACTTTTTGAGCTTGAGGAGATGACCACGCTGGCATCGGAGCTGATGGGCTACGCCCCGAACGACCTCGGTGGCACCTCCGGAAAAGGCGCGTTCGCACGCGCTCTCGTAGATCGCTGTGAGAGTGACAGCGCGCTTCAGGCACTCGCCGATGCGATGAATCTGTTTGGCAAGTCGCCAAACGTCGCACCGGTTTTTGTGTCGCGGGCGGGACGCCAACTCGAACCCGGTGAAGAGGTTGGTGGCTTTAAGATCCTCAAGCCTCTGGCGGATGGTGGACTTGGAAAGCTCTACCTCGCCGAACGCGTCGAAGACGACACGAAGACGCGTGCCGCGATCAAAGTGATTCGCTCAAGTCTCTCCCGTGACCTTTCCGCGGTGGCTCGCTACCTGACCGTGCAGCGTGCATTTCGACGAACTCCGGTGAGCGGCATCGCCCACGTTCATGGCTGCGGTCATCTCCCGGATGGACGAGCGTGGGTCGCAACGGAATACGTCGAAGGACAGACCCTTGCCGCGCGCGTCGAGCGTGTTGGGCCGATGCACTTCAACGAAGCGCGACCTGTGTTCAAGGGTGTGCTTAGTGGTTTGCAAAGCATCCACGAAAAGGGGTTGGTCCATTCGGACGTGAAGTCCGGAAACGTCTTTGTCACAAGGCCAAAACTCGATGATGGCTCCCGCGGCGAACCCACGGGTGTGCTGGTCGATGGCGGTGCGTGGCGACTCCTTGCCGGCGGTGCAAACCGTCAAGACGCGATGGGCGCGCTACGCGTGTTTGGTAACGCGCACGCCATCGCACCGGAAATGGCGCGTGGTCATACGGTTGCTGCAAGCGCTGATGTGTACGCGGTCGGCATCATGCTTTACGAGGTGCTGACCGGCTCGCTTCCGTTCCAGGGATCGAGCGCGTTCGAAGTGATCGCGAAGCATCTCGACCACTCACCGACACCTCCGTCGGAGGTGGCCCCGAAGGGGTGGGTCACCAAAGAGATCGACGAGCTTGTTCTCAAGGCTCTGGCCAAAGATCCAGACGAGCGATTCAAGTCGGCGCGTGAGTTCCTCGACGCGATCGAGAAGCTCGCGAAGCCGAAGAAGGAGAAGCGTCCACTCGACGAGTCGGCATTCGAGTCGGCTGCCAACGCGTTGCGCAACAATCCCGACGACGCGGAAAAAGCATCGGCGTTCGAAGGTGTGGTCGGACCCTCTCACGAGTGGGAGCGCGGCATCGAAGTGCTGCGTGAAGCCATCGAGAAGACTGACGACGCGGATGCGAAGAAGGGACTGCTCTTCCGCATTGTGCGCATCCAAGAAGCGGAGCTTGAAGACCGCGACGCTGCGGAAGCCACGTTCCAGGCGATTTTGGAACTGGATCCGGCCGACGATGTTGCGCGGAGCGGATTGGAAGAGCTTCGCCGAAACCGTGGTGATCACGAGGGCTTGGCCGAGGTTCTGCTCGAGCGCGCCGAAACCATGGAAGACGCGCAGGAGCGCGCCGCCGTGCTTCGTGAAATCGCCGCGATCTACGAAGACCACCTCGAAGATCCCGACAACGCGTTGGTCGCTTGGACCCAGGCGCTGGCTGACGATCCCTCGGACGACAAGAGCGTGCGCGCGATCGAACGCATCGCGAAAGAGAACACCGACTCGTGGAACGAGGTGCTCGGTAGTCTCAGCGAAGTTGCCCAAGAGGGCGATGATGCCGACACGGTGCGTCTCTACTGTTTGATGGGCCGGTGGTACGGCGACGCGCTCAAGCGTCCGGACTTTGCGTTGCCTTGCTACGCGAAGGCGATCGAACTGGACCCGCAGTGTGACGATGCGTACGACGGAACGCTCACGTTGTTCCGCCGCGCCAAGTCGTGGCCCGAGTCGGTGCAGCTTTTGGAGACGCGTGCGAAGTCGTCGGCCAACCCGGCACAAGCACGCGACCACTTGGCCGCTGCAGCGCTGATCGTTCTCGACAAGTTGGGCGACAAGGAACGCGCCATCGACATGTTCTCGTCGGTTCTCAAAGAGGACCCGACGCATCCCGCAGCACTCGATGCGCTGGAAGGTCTGCACGAGGAGCGCAAGGAGTGGAAGAAGCTCAGCGACCTGCTTCAGAAGCGCATCGGACTTACCGGTGGTCGCGAGAAGTTGGCCGCGACGCTCAAGCTTGCCGAGCTTTACGAAGACCGGCTGGACGACCTCGATTCCTCGATCGTCCAGTACGAAGCAGCGTTTTCGCAGGACGAGAGTTCGCTCGACGCGCTCAAGGGTCTGGAGCGCGTGTATGCGCGCAAGGGCAACTACGAGAAGCTTCGCGATACCTTGGAGCGCCAGATCGGTCTGCTCGCCACACCGCGACAGAAGATCGCGGTGCTTGAGCACATCGGTGCGATTCAAGAAGAAGAGTTCGTCGACCACGACGGCGCGATTGCGGCGTACGAGCAGGTCGTCGAAATCGACCCGGGCAACGAAAACGCCAACCCCGCACTCGCCCGGCTGTACCGTCAGAAGGGTCGCTTCGACGACTTGGTTGAGACCTTGGAGCGCCACGCGCGTGCAAGCGAAGACCAACAGCGAAAGACCGACCTGATGCACCAGGCCGCCAAGGTCTTGATGGTCGACGTCGGTGCACCCGAGCGCGCACTCGAGTTGTGTGAGCGCGTCCTGGCGATCGTGCCGGATCACGGTGAGTCGCTGGCTCTGGTGGCGCGTCTCAAGGCGCAGACCGGTGATGCGTCGGCCGCGGTTGCAGCTGTCGATCGTCTGGCCGATGGCGAGAAGGACGCGGAGAAGCGCGCGAACCATCTCGTCGAAGCGGGCCGCCTTCTCGAAGAGGCCGGAGACAACGACGGAGCCATCGAACGCTACAAGCGTGCGCTCGACGCCGACGAGAACAACACCTCGGCGGCCAATGCGTTGCGACGTCTCTACGGAGCACGTGGCGATGCGCACGGTGCGGCCGAGTTGCTGCGTCGCGAGATCGCAGCGACGTCCGGCAAGATGAAGCAGGCCGAGCTCTACGCGGAGCTTGGAGCCCTGTGTCGCGACCGCCTCGAAGACGAGGACAAAGCGCGTGACGCGTTCCTCAAGGCCTTGGAACTCGATGGAACCTGTACGCCGGCTGCGCGTGCGCTTGGTGACATGGCGTTTGAGGCGAAGAAGTTCGAAGACGCCGCCAAGTACCTGGAGCCCCTGCTCGCGCGTACCGACAAGATGGAGGCGTCCGAAGCGCGCGACATTTCGGTGCGCTGTGGTGATGCGTTCCGTGAGCTTGGTGATTTTGCCAAGGCTCAGCGCGCGTACCTCAACGCGAAGGCGTACGCCGGGACGGACCGCGAGGTTCTCGAGCGTGTGGCCGATGTCACCTTTGAGTCGGGTGAAGCGGATGAAGCTGCCGAGCTTTACGGCGAGCTGATCGAAAAGGTCGGCGCGTCGTTGGAGCCGACCGATCGCGGCCGTGTGTTGTATCGCCAAGGCGAAGCGCTGCGTCGCTCCAAGGAACTCGACCGCGCCGTGGGTGTGCTCGACAAAGCGGCCGATCTTCTTCCGGAAGACAGCAAGCCGCTGGAGTCGCTGCGGGCGATCTACGAAGAGAAGGGCGAGTGGGACAACGTGGTGCGGACGCTTCGGCGTCGCATGGAGCACGCCGCGGACCAGGAGCGCTTCGAGTTGTTGGTGAAGGTCGGCGATGTCCTCAAGGACAAGCTGAGCGACCGCGACAAGGCTGCCAAGAGCTACGTGTCGGCGCTTGAAATCGTGCCCGACGATCGAAACCTTCTCACCAAGCTGATGGGCGTGTACGGCGAAACCAAGGACTGGTCGCGCCTGATCGAGGTCATTCTTCGCATCGCAGAGTTGGTCGACGACCCGGCGCAGCTCGCGAAGTACTACGTGACCGCAGCGTCGATCGCGCACAACGAGCTGAGTCGGCACGACGAAGCCGCCGACTACTACGAGCAGGCGCTGGAGAACAATCCGTCGATGGCGCGTGCCTTCAAGGGATTGGCCGCGTGTCTGGAGGCGTCCAACAACTGGAGCGGTCTCGCCAACGCCTACCGCGCGCACTTGCAGCGCAATGCGTCGGCACCGCCCAGCGAGCGCGCCGAACTCTGGGACAAGCTTGGCGACATCTACAAGGACCAGCTTTCGGATCTCACGCAGGCGACCGAAGCCTACGAGCAAGCCCAGGAGCTCGATCCAGACAGCCGTCGGCGTTTGGAGATGCTCACCGAGATCTACGAACAGAACCCGAAGCGCTTCTACCGCAAGGCCGTCGAAGCCCACATGGCGATGCTGCGCAAGAGCCCGTACCGCATCGAGTCGTACCAGGCGTTGCGCCAGCTCTACACGGATGTGAAGCGTCCGGATGAGTCATGGTGCGTGTGTCAGACGCTCCGCGTGTTGAACATGGCGGGGCCGGACGAGGAGAAGTTCTTCAAGAAGCACCGCTCGCGTCACCCCGCCGCAGCGGAGGAGTTCTTCAACGAGGACATCTGGTTCAACCACTTGATCCATCACTCGCAGGATCCGCTCCTCACAGGAATCTTCGCGACGATCACCCCGGCTGTTGTCGCGACACGAACGCAGGAACTATCCGCGTACAAGATCGATGCATCGGCCAAGCGCAATCCCGAGTCCGACGAGTCGGTGATGGTGCAGACGCTTCACTACGTCAGTGGTGTCACGCAGATCGAGCTGCCCGAGGTGTACTACCGGGAGGCGGACCCGGGTGGCTTGAGCTTGATGTTCACCGCGCCGCCTTCGATCGGTGTGGGTAAGGCTGCACTTGCGGGTGGGCCTGCGCAGGCGTTGGCGTTCCTCGCCGCGCGACACCTGAGCTACTTCCGACCGGGTCACTACTTGCGTCACCTGCTTCCTTCCGGAAGTGGTTTGCGCGTGTGGTTGCTCGCTGCGATCAAGCTCGCGACCCCGCAGTTCCCGGTTCCGGGAAGCTTGTCGAAGAAGGTCGATAAGGCGCTGAGCTCGTTGCAGAAGAACGTGGACGCGCAAGGACGCACCAAGCTCGACGGGCTGGTTCAAAAGCTTCTCGCGGCGGCACCCGAGCTGGACATGAAGAAGTGGGTGGCTGCGGTGGATCTGACCGCGGATCGCGTCGGTTTCGTCATGGCCAACGACCTCGAACTCACCGCTGCTGTGATCAAAGCATCACCGGACGAGGAGTCGGTACAGAAGGAGCGCCTCAAGGAGCTCTACCTGTACTCGGTCAGCGAGGCGTACCTGCAGTTGCGTCACAAGATCGGCCTCGCGATCGAGGGCTGAGACTCTTCAGCCGCGTTCTAGATCGGCCGGCAGTAGCCGGTCGGATCGCACACGCCGAACTCGCCACACGCATCATCGTTCGTGCAGCTGCAGTGGTCTTCGCCGGTGGCAGAGCGACAGGTCCAGTCGCCCGGTTCGCCACATTCGGAGGCGAAGTCGCACCCTATACACGTTCCGCTCTGTCGCCCGCCAAAGACGACGCCAGTGCATTCAAACGTGTCGGGGCAGACCAGCCCGCATGCACCGCAGTTGTTGGGATCGGTGAACGTGTCCCGACACACACCGTCGCAACAGCGCATTTCGCCACCGCCCATGCACGTGTCGCTTGTGGTGTCCCGATCGCAGTCGGATGGATCGGTCTCGACGACGAACTCCGATTGGCAGGATCCATCTCGACACATGAACACCGTTGTTGTGCGTGCGCGCTCGCCAGTCAGAACACACTCGTCCGCGTAGCGACACGGCGACCAATCACCGACCAGCGGGTCTCCGCACTCTGTTCCTTCGCCTTCGCAGGGAACCGATGTGTCGGGGCCACCGGCGTCGAAGCCACCATCCTCCGGGCCAGCATCGACATCCGTGGCGTCGGTTCCCACGTCTGATCCTGTGTCGGGATCGTCCGCGTCGATCCCGACGTCGTTCCCCGCGTCGTCGCTGGCATCCCTCGACGCATCACTGCCGCCATCCGCGACAGCAGCATCCTTGGACGAGTCATCGCCACACGCAAGTAAGAACAAGAGGCAAAGGGGGAGGAGCCGCAACGCCCGTCCAATGTAGCTCACATATCGGGATCGTCGTACTTGAACTCGCGGTCGCCGATCGAGATTCCCTGCTCCACAACCGCCAGGTAAATGAACGGGATGTCCGAAGTGACCTCGAGCGCATGGTCGTGACCGGGCTTGGCCGTCACACGAGTTCCACGACCATGGACGATGCCCGTCGCCGTATCACGCGCCTCACCCTGTAGGACCACGACGACTTCGACACCCAGATGGTCGTGATGCGGAAACCCTCCGCCGGTCACGATGCGCACAAATCCGGTGATGGAATGCGCGGTCTTGGGGCCACCCTCGAAGTGAAAGAGATCGATGCCAGGGGCAGGTCCTTGCTCCCACGAACTCGCGTTGTCCACGGCCAGAAGCAACTCGTCGACACGGCTCGACGGAAGGTCGGATGCTTGGCTGATGAGTTCGACGAGCTCTTCAAAGCGGTGAGTTGACTCGGTGCTCGCCAACAAGCGTGCACGAAGACCTGCGTCCGGATTCGATCCTGGCAATGTGTTGGCGATCGGCGCAATTGCGTCGTCGACGCCCTCTTCGAGATCTCGAAGCTCGCGGAGAAAGTCGTCTTCGTCTTTGGGATGCGTCACGTCGCAGCCGCCTTTCGAAGTACGCGCAATGCTGATGCGAGACGAGACTTCACAGTGCCTATGGGGATTTCGAGTCGCTCGCCAATCTCACGACAACTGAGCCCTTCAAAGTACCCGAGCGCAATGACGGCGCGCTGTTCGTTCGAGAGCGACTCAAGCCACCCCGGAATGCGTGCGGCGTCCACATCGCGACTCGCCGTGGCATCGCGCGTTTCGGTAGGCGCTTGGTCCATCGGACGTCGCTTTGCCATGCGCGCAGATTTTACGCGGTCCAGAGCTCGCGAGCGCATCCGCAGCAGCAGCCAGCTTCGCACGGAAGCGCGCTTGGGATCGTAAGTGTGCGCCCGTTTCCAAACTTCGAGGAACACATCGTGGAGGAGGTCTTCGGTTTCTTGCCGGTTGGAGACAATGCGCATCCCAACCGCCATCAACACCGAGTGGTGTCGGTCGTAGAGCTTTCCGAGGGCTGCTCGATCACCCGCGGCTATCGCCCGAACGAGACCCATGTCCTCAGCCTTCTCCTGCACTTGCAAGCACGATACCACTCCTGAGGCGTATACGGTCCAGAGTGGAATTTGGATCACACTGAATCGGGTGATCTTGCTCAAGCGGCAGACCAGCGTTACTTGGGTAACCCTTTAACTCTACGAATCCGATCCTTTGCGGCATCGGCAAGGCTTATGACCCAGCTCGACTCCCTCGAAACGTCCGTCGACGTCGAGGTCACGGACACCGATCTTCTCCTTCGTTTGGCCGGCCCGAACAGCGCCCACTTGCGCGCGATGCAGCGCGAGTTTGGCGTGTCGATGGGTTTGCGTGGCGACACGATCTATCTGCAGGGGGCGCACGAAGACGTCGAACTTGTTCAGCGTGTTCTGGCCGAGCTGCTCGATGTGTTGCAACGACGGAACTTGAGTGCCGACGAAATCGGTCGTGCAGCGCGAACTGTGGCGGCGCATCCTGACATTCGTCTGCGCGATCTCTTCGACGATGTGGTTGTCCGAACCGCGTCTCGTCAGACCATCGCGCCCAAAGGGAAGAACCAGCAAACGTACGTCTCGGCGATCCGCACACACGACGTTGTGTTTGGAATCGGTCCCGCCGGTACCGGAAAGACCTACCTGGCGATGGCGATGGCTGTCGCAGCGCTTCAAGAGTCGCGCGTGAAGCGGATCATCCTGACGCGTCCGGCCGTCGAAGCTGGCGAGAAGCTCGGTTTCTTGCCCGGTGACCTGACCGAGAAGGTCAATCCCTACCTACGTCCTCTGTACGATGCATTGCACGACATGCTCGATGTGGAACGCGTTCGTGCGCTGATGGAGCGCGATACGATCGAAGTTGCACCGCTGGCGTTTATGCGTGGTCGAACGCTCAACGACGCGTTCGTGATTCTCGACGAAGCTCAGAACACGACGCCTGCGCAAATGAAGATGTTTCTGACCCGATTGGGTTTTCGTTCGAGTGCCGTTGTCACAGGTGACATCACCCAGGTCGACTTGCCCGATGGCAAGCCGAGTGGTTTGCGTGATGCGGAGAAGATTCTGTCGAAGATCGACGGGATCCGGTTTTGCTACTTCGACCAAACCGACGTCGTGCGTCACTCGTTGGTCCAAAAGATCGTCGAGGCCTACGACGAGCGGGATGCCCGTCGCGCCGCCAAGAAGCGAAACGAATAAACCCTGGGGACAGGTAAACTGGTTTACCGAGCCTCCGGACGAATCGCCTGAAAAAATCGAGTGGCGAATTCCTGCGCACCCAGGTTCGCTTGGATCCAGGCACGACCACCCCGAGGGGGGTTCGCGAGAGCACTTTCGATTCCGGCGCGGAGCGAAGCTGCGTTGTTCTCGGTCATGAGCACACCGTCGGGCTTCAACCCTGCCAGAGCACGTCGCTGCGCGACCACTGGAACGTCGCGCGCCAAAGCGTCCAACAACTTGATGGGCAACCCGCCGGGTGATCGACGTGGCACCACCACCAGATCCGCCGCGGCGTGCGCTCGTCGGCGATCGTCCTCGTTTCGAAGTCGCCATCGACGCGCGTGCGAAGGCAACTCGCCATCTGACTCAGTGGCGACCACCAAGGTGTACCCACGCGTCGCTTCGAAGAGCATGTCGACGCCTTGGTACCCATCCAGGTTTCCGGCGTAAACGAGTACGGGCCCATTCAGCCCAATGCGTGCTTCTCGCCGTTCTTCCGCACTTGCGACATGCTCAACGGACCACGGAGGCAGCATCGTTTGTCCACCTAAGTGCGTTGCGAGCGCCGGTGTGATGGCCAGAGTCATGTCTGCCCGAGTTGCAATCGTATCCAGTCCCCGTCCCAGCATCGCCAACCCCGGGAGCTGTGAGTACGTCGGCAACTCGGTATCGAAACGCGTGTGCGCAAAGTACACCCAGCGCGGGACCCGAGATGCCCACGCCACACACGCCGCCTCCACGTTGTGCGCAACCACGCACTGAGGCCTCAGCTGAGCCACGCGTCGCCGAAGGTCGCCGACCATGCGCAGATCCAAGATCGCTTTGCCGAGCGAAGGCCCCGAACGAAGTGATGAGACGCGAGGGAAGTTACTGAGCCGCAGCGGATCAATATCGCTTTGCCCCGAACCACCCGCGTAGGTCAGCAACGTTGCGTCGGGCAGGGCGCGCATCATCGCGGCAACGACAGCCTGTGTTCCCTGTGGTGAAGGGAAGGGCATGCACGCGAGATGAAGCGTTCGCACATCAGTCCTATAGACTCCGCGCATGCCGTTTTCCAAGCGCTACGGTCCGTGGGCGTTCGTCGCCGGAGCTTCTGAAGGGCTCGGCGAGGCGTTCGCACACGAGATCGCGCGACGAGGAATCAATGTGATCGTGGCCGCTCGACGGACCGAGTTGCTGGAGAAGGTCGCTCAAGATTTGCGTGCACAGCACCACGTCGAAGCCGTGGCTTTGCCTCTGGATCTCGCCAGCGATCAACTTGCAACCCACTTGGAGAACCTCGTGAGTCAGTACGAGTTGGGTTTGCTGGTGTACAACGCAGCGCTTTCGCCGAAGGGTGCGTTCTTGGACGTGGCGATCGAAGACCATCTGCGTGCTGTTCAGATCAACGCGCGAGGTGCGCTGCTTTGTGCCCACATCGTTGGACGCGCGATGCGAGCCCAAAAGCGTGGCGGCATCGTGATGATGAGTTCGATGAGCGGTCTCTATGGCACCGGCTCGGTCACCAGCTATGCGGCAACCAAGGCGTTCCAAACCAACCTGGCGGAAGGCCTCTGGGGTGAGCTCGAGGGCGTTGTCGACGTGGTGGTGAGCGTTGCGGGACCCATCCGAACGCCGGGCTACGTCGCGACAGCGAAAACCGATGTGGCGCACGTTCTGGAACCGGAACAAGTCGTCAACGAAACCCTCGACGCGTTGGGGAACAAACCCGTCGTGATTCCGGGATGGCGGGCACGATGGGGAGCGCGCGTCTTGGCCTTGCTTCCGCGCGCCAACGTGATTCGGATCATGCGTCGCGCCACCCGGAAGATGTTGACGGGCTAGCCGTGTTATGAGGCCGACGTGAGTGCAGGAAGTCTAGTCGTTGGCCTCGATGGCGCAGATTTGACGCTGATTGAAGCGTTCGGTCCCTCTGTGCTGCCGACGTTGCACTCCTTGATGAGCCAAGGTGCATTCGCGCACCAGCAGTCGGTGCAGCCACCGGCGACGCTTCCAAACTGGACCACGTTTCTGACGGGACTGAATCCTGGGCGGCACGGTGTCATCGACTTCACGACGCAGCACAAGGGCCAGATTCGGTTCACCGCGGGCACCGTTCGCGAAGCACCCACGCTCATGGCTCGGCTCGACGCGCTGGGACTCCGGTGTGCGTGTGTGGGTTTCCCCGCAACCTGGCCTCCGGAACAACTCGAGCACGGGGTGTTCATCAGTGGTTGGGACGCACCGGTGGCGTTTGAGGCCGATCGTTCCTTTGTGTGGCCGCCCCAAGTGCACGACGCCATTGTGCAGCGCTTTGGGCCGACACGTTTCGACGACGTGGGTGAGTTCGATGCCGACCAACCTGGGTGGCACGAAGCGTTACCGGCCAAGCTAGTCCAACGCGTGCAGCGAAAAACCGAACTCGCAACGTGGCTCTTGGAGCGTGAGTCGTGGGACCTGTTTGCGTTCTATTTCGGTGAGTCGGACACCGCGGGTCACCACCTCTGGGCGCATTCGGATCCGGATTCTCCGCGGCATCCGCGAGATGTCGATACGAGCGGACTCCAACAGGTGTACGCGGCGCTCGATTCGGCACTCGCACAGTTGCTTACTGCGGCGGGTGCGGACACCGAGGTCACAATTGTCAGCGACCACGGCTTTGGGGGCGCGAGCGACAAGGTTCTCTACGTAAATCGCGTGCTCCACGAAGCTGGTCTTCTTTCGTTTCACCCTGAGCGCCCCAACGTTGCAGGGTTTATCAAGGACCTTGCACTCACTCGATTTCCACCACGACTCAAAGAAGCGGTGTTTCGTCTCGGTGGAGCGGCGCTGCCGAGCTGGCTCGAAACACGGGCTCGTTTCGGAACGATCGACTTCACTCGAACCCGCGCCTACAGCGACGAGCTGAACTATTTTCCGGGCGTCTGGCTCAACATGCGAGGTCGTCGACGAGAAGGATTCGTGCAGCCTTCGGATCGACGCGCCCTCTGTCGGGAGGTCGCACAAGCGTTGCGCACGCTTCGCGATCCCTGGACGCACGAACCGGTGGTCGATGAAGTCTGGCGTCGCGAAGAGATTTTCGAAGGGCCATACATCGATCGCGCGCCCGACCTCCTGCTTAAGCTGCACCTAGACGAAGGCTATTCGTACAACTTGATGCCTTCGGGCGGAGCTCCCAAGGGAACCGGCCCCTGGCGACGCCTGTCGCGTGACGAACACCTCGGACGGAAGGGTCGTAGCCTTCCAGGTAGCCACCGGGAACGCGGACTCTTTGTCGCAGCCGGACCACGCGTGGCTCCTGTCGGTCGAATCGAAGCGCACATTGCAGACGCATCGGCGACGTTGCTGGCAAGGATGGACGTCGCACCTGCACCGGATGCAGCGGGTCGAGTGCTTTGGGAGATCTTGGCCAACTCAGGGGTCACCCGTGCACTACCCAATGTCGAAGTTCGCAAAGGGCAGGGAAGTCCCGAACGCGTGGAGCAGCGACTCCGTGCGCTTGGCTACATCGACTAGTCTCCACACGCTTCACCCAACCAGGTAAAGTCCGCGCATGCAGCAGCGCTTGGCGGACAGCAAGTACCTGGAAACTCGGGATGGACAGCTTGCCTTGGTGGATGGTCTCGGGCCGATCTGCGACGTCCATGCGCACCTCGCGTTAACCTACGTCGGTACCGGCAAGGTCGACCTTTTTCGTGACGAAGTGGCCAAGCTCTATCTCGATCCAGAACGCGAGTTCGAGCACGACGCGTACATGAACGAGAACTTCTCGTCTGCCGAAATGAAAGCGCTACGCAGCGACCTTGGCGTCGGTTCGCTTCGTGATGGGGGCATGCGCGCGACTCACACAGCACCTGCTCTCAAGAAGCAAATGAGCGCGTTGGGGATCACGCATTCGGTGATTCTCGCGATCGACATGCCGCACTCGGACATCAATACGCGCAGCTACGTCACGGTGTCGCAAGAGCACAACGAGCTGCTCGCAGGTGCCGCCGTTCATCCGATGGCACGCAACGCCGAAGCGCTCTTGCGTAAGGCGGTGAACAACGGTGCGCGTGCGCTCAAGATGCATCCAGCCGTGCAGATCATGCGGCCCGATCACCCCAAAGCCATGCGCTTGTACGAAGTGTGCGGAGAGCTGGGCATTCCGGTGATGTGGCATTGCGGTCCCGTGGGAATCGTCAGCGAGCGCGCTGATGAGCGGTGTCATCTCAAGCACTACTGGACGCCGATTCATGACCTTCCGAACACGCGGTTCATTCTGGGTCACTCCGGAGCGCGTCAGTACGACATGGCTCTCAAGTTGGCTGGGATGTACGACAACGTTTGGCTCGAGGTCGCCAGTCAGGGCACCAACGCAGTCCGCGAGATCCTCAAGGTCGCCGACACACATCGCATTATGAACGGGTCGGATTTTCCCTTCTATCACCAGGCGACAAGCGTGGTGAAAGTGCTCGAGGCGACCGAAGGAGACGAGGCGTTGCGACGTCGTGTGCTCTTCGAGAACGCAGCGACGCTGTTCGGGTTGGACTAAGGACCTAGATCTTCGCCTGCTTCGCCTTCTCCGGATCGAACGTGTCCGCTTCCACAAACACGTAACGTGCTCGCGGATCGGTTTCGCGGATCCGCTTTTCGAGGTCGTTGGTTCGCGCCGCCACTTCACTCACGGCGAGCGAGTCCTCCCACTGAATCTTCAGCGTGACCAGAAACTCGTCTTCGCCCAGGTGCATCGTGCGCATGTTCATCAGTCGCACCACGCCTTCGGTTTCGTCCACCAAGCGTCGAATCGTTTCCTGTGATTCTGGGCTTGCGGCTTCGCCCAACAGCAGCGACTTGGTTTCGCGAGCCACGAAGAACGCGATGAGGACGAGCAGAATGCCAATCGCGAAGGTCATGTACGCATCCCAGTAGGGATTACCCGTGATCAGAACCAGCGCGATTCCAGAAAGCGCCAACATCAACCCGATCAGTGCTCCGCTGTCCTCCATCCAAATGACGATGATCTCAGTCGACTTTGAGCCTTCGATAAACTCGATGAGTCCTTCGTCGCCGCGCAGTCGGTTCACTTCGCGAGTCGCGGCAAGCCACGAGTAGCCCTCGAGAAAGATGCCCAACACGAGCACGCCAATCGCGACCTCGGGATGGTTCATTTTGAACTCTTCGCCCGACGCCGCCATGGCGTCGAGCTCAGCAACTTTGTGAATGCCCTCGTAGATGGCGAACAAACCACCCAACGTGAACAGCAGCATCGCGACGATGAAGCTCCAAAAGTAGGACTCCATCTTGTACCCAAACTGGTGTCGGTCATCCGGTGGCTTGGCGGCTTTCTTCATGCCCCAAAGCAGAAGAATCTGATTGCCTGTATCGGCGACCGAGTGAATGGCCTCGGCCAACATGGATGCCGATGCGGTGAGTGTGAACGCCACGAACTTGGCGATGGCGATTCCCGCGTTTGCGCCGAGCGCCAGGTAGATGACCTTCTTCGAGCCGTGCGCCATGGCCGCGGAGGGTATCACTGGCCAAGCAAAACGAAGTACCCTGACGTCGTGCTCGTGGGGAAGGTCGAGACCGATTCAGGTCAGATCCACGTACACCGATCTGCACCAGGTGTGCTTTCGTCGGTTGCGTCGGGCTACATGGAAATCGAGTTTGCGGACTTGCTGATCCGGGTCGGCAACGAGGAAAACGCACAGCACCCGGGCTTCACGCACTTTTTGGATTGGCGTGAGGTGACCGGCTACGCGTCGGAGGGGCGGCGTCGTTGTACGGAATGGGCGATTGCCCAAAAGCGACCGTTTCCGAAACTGCACCTCTTGGTGAGGAGTCGGATCGTGGCGATGGGTGTCTCCGCGGCCGGTTTGGCACTTGCCGTGACCGGCCGGGAGTTGCAGTCGTACACAAACGAGAGTCAGTTCGAAGCAGCCCTCGGAAACGCGATCAGATCAGCGGATTGATCTGCGTCAGGTTGGATCCGCCGGCGTATCCGTAGCTTCCTACGTTGTGGTACCCGTACACGTTGATGCCAACAGGTTGACTGCCTGAGACCGTGTGTGTGCCACCGGAGATGGGACACGTGACGGCGATGTAGGGCACGCCGTCGATCATGCCGATCTCTTCGTTCACGCAGATGCCCATGAACTCGCCTTCGTCGATGCTGCGACCGTCGAGAAGAATTTCGGTGCCAGCAATCGCACTGATCACCACGTAATTGGTGTCGAACGTTGGCGGTGCAAGGAACACGTAGTTGTCGCGGTATTGCTCGATGGGCGGGTAGAGAATCATCGAGGGGTCACCTCCGTGGCCGCTCTTCCAATCTACGACCCAGCCCTGGCTCACGAGGATTTGCTGAACGCTAATCGCTTCGCTGCTGTTGACGGTAAACGAACGGTCGGTGCTGATGTCCCGCCACTCATTGGTGTTGAGCGTGAACGAATCGTTGGGGGCCGGCAGATTTGTGGTGACCACGGTGCCAGGCTTGTCCGCCATGATTCGGTACAGGTCGGGTTCGCGCCATGTCGGGTGCGAGCTTCGAACCGGACTACGCGTGACCGCGAAGATCTTGCCCCACGCGGTGGTGGGGAACACCTGCTCTTCGAGATGCTCAGTGCAGCACCAGTCTTCGGGCATGCCGCTCGGGTGTGCAGACACGCCCGCGGTATCGAGCGGCGCGATGCCACGCTCACCACCACTGAACACCGCCACGGGCGCACTGGCTTCCACCACGGTGCCCGACAGATCCCCCGGGACTCCATCCGTGGAGATGTTGAGCACGTCGTAGGGTCCGATGATCTGTTCGATCACACCGCCGGCTGAGGTTGCCGCAATGGCGCCACCACCACCATCGATCATGCCGGCGTTGGTGTTGTGGCCGACCGTAACCCGTACCGACGTGCCGGCTTGTGTACCGACGATCGTCACGAACGAGCGGTCGGGAAGGCTGTCGGTCATCGGGTCACCAAACGGAATCGGCGCGATCGGATTGGCTGTGCCCCAACCGAGGATTCGGTAGTGCACATCCAACGCGGGTACCGGAATCAGCAACGACGCGTCGTTGCTAAAGCTCTGCACGATCGGATTGAACTGGTACGCGACCACCGGGAAGTTCGTGGTGATGCGGTACGCCCGGTTGCTCAGGTGGGTGCCTGTGCCTTCAAACGTTGGCGAGCTGCCGTCCACGTTTCGCGTGGGTAGATCGATCTGCAGCAAGTCGTTTGCCGGAACTTGGTACGTCGCAATGATGTTCGGCGCGGCCGAGTTCGGAACTCCATCGCTCTGCCACACTTGCGCTTGCACGATCACGTTCGCGGGATTCGCGAGAACCACCGAGAACTGTTCGTCCGCCGCGGGCGTGCCTCCGCCGGTGATGCCGGTGGGGTCATTCGAGTACTCGTTGTCCAGGTCGACCACCATGTACTCGCAACCCACGTTCGATCGTTCTGCGGCCGCGACCATGCACGCGTCTTGGCACGATGCGCCGGAGCAGACCTGCGATTCGGGACACGTCATCTGCAGTTCCGACGACACACCATCATCCGAGCAAACGCGTACTTCCTGTCCGTCGCAGAACGGTCGACCCGGCTGACATGCGCGACATCCCAAACCCAGTGCGCAGACTTGGTCATCGCCGCAGACTTCACGTCGGTTGAAGGTGCCCGCTTCGCAGACCCATACCTCGCGTCCGCGACACTCGACCTCGCCGTTCGTGCACGGTCCGCCGCCGTCGCCTCCGGGGCCGACATCACGTCCACCGCCAGGACGGTCGTCCCCGCCACATGCCAACAACCCCAAGGCCAAGAAGAGAACAAACCGCATAACCTCTAGATGTAGAGGGGTCTGAGTGTCCCGATCATGCGCATTCTCACTCAGGCAGGGCATGAAAGGAGCTTTGCCCAGCGCTTTCGGCTCAGTAGAGTGGGCGCGTGACCCTCGAGGAGATGGTCGAGAGCGTGCTCCGGCCCCTACTTCAGGCGGATGGTGGTGATATCGAGCTTGTCTCGAGCGAGGGCCAACGCGTGGTCGTCGCGGTCAGCGGCCCTGCCGGATACGGCGCGGGCGCCCAGGTTGTTCGTGAGCAGGTGATCGAACCGGCGATTCGAAAAGTCGTCGCGGACGCCGAAGTCGAGATCAAGTTGGTGGTCCCCAAAGCCAAGCGTCGATCCGATCCTGGAGAGCCTTGATGGAGCTGCTGGAGATCAGTGGGCTCAAGACCTACTTCCACACCGACGAAGGCACGACCAAAGCAGTCGACGACGTCAGCCTCACCGTCAAAGCCGGACGCACTCTGGGGTTGGTGGGCGAAAGCGGTTCCGGAAAATCGGTCACGTCGCTGACCGTGATGCAGTTGCTTCCCGAAATGGTCAGTCAGATCGAGGCGGGTGAGGTCAGCTTCCTCGGTCGTGATCTGGTGAAGCTTCCTGAGAAAGAGATGCGAGACATTCGCGGCAAAGACGTCGCGATGATCTTTCAGGAACCGGGAACGTCACTCAATCCGGTGTATCGCGTGGGCGATCAGGTTGCCGAAGCGATTCGCCTGCATCTCGACGTCGACGCGAAGGAAGCCGAAGCACGCACGATCCAACTCTTCAAGGAAGTTGGGATTCCAGAGCCCGAGCGACGGATTCGCAGCTACCCGCACGAGATGTCGGGGGGTCAGAAGCAGCGCGTGATGATCGCGATGGCGCTGAGTTGCGATCCCAAGCTCTTGATCGCGGATGAGCCGACCACTGCGCTGGACGTGACAATCCAGATGCAGATTTTGGATTTGATCCGCAAGCTTCGCGATGAGCGGGACATGGGCGTGCTCTTCATTACGCACGACCTCGGCGTCATCGCTGAAATCGCCGACGACGTCGCGGTGATGTTCCGCGGGCGTTTGCTCGAGACCGGTCCGGTCAAAACCATCTTCACCGACCCCAAGCACGCGTATACGCGTGGTCTTTTGGCCTGTCGTCCACGGCTCGATACGACGTGGCGACGACTTCCCACGGTGTCCGACTACATGGACTTCGAGGAGAAGGATGGCGAGCTCAAAATTACCGAGAAGGAGATCGAAGACGAGAGCGTGTTCGATCGTGGCCGAGGGCGGCTGCTGCATCCCAAGTCGGTGCTCGAGTCGATGGGCTACTCGGAAGATTCAGCATGGGGTCGTGGCGAAGAAGACGACGCAACAGTTGTACCGAGCGACCAAGAGCCCCTGCTTCGGGTGAAAGACCTCAAGGTTTGGTTCCCGATTCGCAAGGGAGTCCTTCGGCGTGTTGTCGACCATGTCAAAGCGGTTGATGGTGTGTCCTTCGACGTGTACCGAGGCCAGACTCTTGGGCTCGTAGGTGAGTCGGGCTGCGGCAAGACCACAACGGGTCGCGCGATCATCCGGCTGCAAGACAAGACCGAAGGCACGATCGAGTTTGATGGTACCGACGTGCACTCGCTGGGTCGTGCCGAGTTGCGTGCGTGGCGACGCAAAGTGCAGATCGTGTTTCAGGATCCCTATGGTTCGCTTAATCCGCGCATGAGCGTGGGTGCCGCCATCAGCGAAGCGATGGAAATCCACAACATCGGTACGGATGCCGAGGATCGACGGAAGCGAGCCGCAGCGTTGCTGGACGAGGTGGGCCTCAAGGCAGAGCACCTCACCCGCTATCCGCACGAGTTCTCGGGCGGTCAGCGCCAACGCGTGGGAATCGCGCGCGCGCTGGCGGTCGAGCCTGAACTCATCATCTGCGACGAGGCCGTCAGCGCGTTGGACGTGAGCGTTCAAGCGCAGGTGCTCAATCTCCTCAAGGATCTGCAGGAAGACCGCGGACTGACCTACGTGTTCATCAGCCACGACCTAAGCGTGGTGAAGTTCATGAGCGACATGATGGTCGTGATGAACGCCGGAACGATCATCGAGCAGGGGCCTTCAGACGCCATCTACCGATCGCCGGGCGACGACTACACCAAGCGCTTGATCGAATCGATTCCGGACGACTCGATCGCGAACATCGATCGTCGTCAGGCCGATCGCGAAGCGGCCCAGAGCAACTAGCGCAACGTACGGCTTCGCCAGAGCAGCAACGTGGCGAGCGTCTTGCCGTCGACCAGTTCGCCGTTGGCAATTGCGGCGTCAACCTCGTCAGGCGTCATCGTCACCACTTCGATTTCCTCGGTCGGCTCCAGTGCTTGTTCGCCAGGCTCCAAATCGCGGGCCACGAACGCGTGCATGACCTCGTCGCAGATTCCGGGGCTGGCGTAGAACCAACCCAACGCTTGGATGCGTCCGCATCGGTATCCGGTCTCTTCGATCAGTTCGCGCCGTGCCGCTTCCATCGGGTCGTCCCCTTCGAGCGTTCCGGCTGGCAGCTCCAACAGCTCGCGATCGATCGTGAAGCGGCGATTGCGAATCAACACGATTCGTCCGTCGTCGAGGATCGGCAACAACACCACAGCGCCGGGATGTCGAATGACGAGGCGATCCTTCGTGCTGCCGTCGCGTCCCTGCAGCGTGACCTGTTTGACGCGAATCCGACCGTCGGAGATTTCCATGTGGCGACTATGCGTGACCTGATTGGGTGAACGAAGGCAAAGAGACTCATGCAGAAGGCTCCAACGTTGATACATAGGCGTGGGATGGATCCGACGGAGTAGGCTGGAGCCCACACTTACGTCTCTGGTTTCGCCTTGTTTTCGCGGGATCGTAGCTGGTTCGCTCCTTGCTCTAGGAGTGGGTGGCGGCGTAACGTCGCGGCGCGCGTCTGGTGCATCCCCCACTGCCCTGGCGCGCGTTTCTAATTGTGAGTCAGACGTTTCTTCTGTGAGAGAGACGTTTCTGTTTTGTGAGACACCATGAACCGAATCATTGCGCTCGCCCTCGCCTTGTCTTTTCCTCTCGCTGCGTCCGTAGACGCGCAGCGCGTTCGCACCATCCGCGTGAACATCGAGTCGACGCCTCCAGGCGCGACGGTGCACCTCGACGACCCGAACGCGGCGCCGATTGGAACCACGCCGATTCGACGCATTCGGGTGCCACGCGGACAGCACACGCTGATCTTCAAGCTCGCGAACCACGAGGACCTGAGTCATCCGGTCAACATCCGCCGCTGGAACGAGACGTTTCGCGTCACGCTCAACGCGCTGGGTGTGATCAGCATCAACGCCATGGGCGAGAGTGCGAATGGCGCCACGGTTCGCATCGATGGTCAGCCTGTGGGCAACCCTCCGATTCGCCAGAACGTTCAACCGGGGCGACACCAAATCACAGTCGAACGTGAGGGCTACGACACATTCAACCAGTGGGTGCAGGTCGATGGTGGCCAGGTTCTGACACTGCCGGTGCAGCTGCAGCGCAGTGCTCCCGAAACGGGTTCCCTGCTTGTCGCGGCCGACGTGTCTGGCGCCGCGATTTACATCGATGGAGAGCCGCGCGGTTCGACGCCGACCGTGATCGAAGGTCTGACCGCGGGCGAACACTCGATCGAGATTCGTCCCAACGATGAATCGCTTGAGGCGCATCGCCAGACCATCCGCATCATCGCCGGTGAGCGCGCGACGATTAACGCCACGATGCGTCCCGCGCAGGGCCGAACCGGAAGTCTGCGCGTTTTGGTCAACGTGCAGGAAGCCGAGGTGTTCCTGGATGGCGAACTCATCGGTAACGCGCCGGCAAGTGCGCCCGAAGTGGCTCCCGGCGATCACATTGTCGAGACGCGCGCAGAGGGATACCAGCCCACGCAGCAGCCCGTTTCAATCGAAGCCGGTCAGCAACGGGTGATCTCAGTTGAGATGCAAGAGGTCGTGCGCGAGCTCGGTCGTATTGTGGTCAACGCCAACGTCGAAGGTGCTGTCGTCACCATCGATGGCGAAGAGCGCGGTGCACCGCCTGTGGTGATCGACCGAGCGACCGCTGGAACGCATGCGATTTTGGTTCGTGCGCAGGGCTACCGCGAGTTCCGCCATACCTGTGAAACCGGTCCCGGTCGTTCGTGTGAGGTCACCGCGGAGATGAACGTGGTGGGACGTCCGGTTCGAGTTACCGCCAACATTCGCGACGCGCAGTTCTACATCGATGGCGAGTTGCAAGGCCCGGTGCCCTACGAGGGCGAGGTGCCGATCGGTGCGCACTTGGTCGAGGTTCGCGCAGATGGATACCGTAGCTACCAAGCGCAGATTTCGTTCGCCGCCGGGAACGAGCCGCGGGCGCTTGAAGTCACGCTCGTCGAAGAGGGTGAGCTGACGCCCGAGGAACTCGCGGAGCGCGAAGCGGAAGCCGCAGAGCGTCGCCAACAAGCTGTGGCGCGTTCTGGTGCGACCCTGCCCGACGATCTCGCGGTTCTCGATGCATCGGTGGGTTGGCCCTACTTGTTCGAGCTTCGCCTCGGCATCGGAATTCTCGATTGGCTCGAGTCCGGCATTGGCATCCGCACGTTCGGTCGCCTGACCGAGTTTGAAGGTCGTGTGAAGGCTGGCTTCCGACCGGTGCGACAGTTCTCGATGGGCCTGAACGTTCGCTTTGGTGGCGGCATTGGTCCCAACCGCGCATCGCCCAACTACGAGACCGCAATCGATATGGACGCCGGTGGTCACCCCACCAACTCGTTCTTCACGTCGTTCGAGGCGCTGCTTTCGCTGCACTTCCTCAACGCCGGTAACTTCACGCTTTGGAGTGCGCTCGACATCCACAGCGATCGTTGGGATTGGAACGAAGCGGATAGCGACTGTCGCTACGCCAGCGGCTGCGATCGTTCGAGCGGTTCGGTAATGCCGGAGATGCCCGGAGACACGTTCATCGACGGTCGTCAGTCCATGGCGCGTTTCCGCATCGGTGGCTCACTCGAGTTCATTTTGACTCGACGCTGGAACCTGTGGGGCTCGTTCGAGGGCGTGTTCGGCAACGCTCGTCGCGTCGTTGGCGATGTGTTTGGCCAAGGCAACGAGGACCTGCAGCTCTACTTCCGCCTCGGTATTACGTACAAGTTCGAGTACGTCACCCGCGACTGAGACACTGCCTAGATTCCTCTTCGGCGAATCGTTTAGCCTGCTTGCGCGTGGCTGACGTGGCCGAAGGCGAGTTTGCGGATGTTGCTCCGGTGGGTGAGCCGGAGCAGCCCCCCATTGATGAGATGACATACCGGCAGCTTGACGCTGCGCGGATCGTCATGACGCTCGTGCATCTGCGACGCCGAATCGGCGAGCGTTTTCCGAAGTCGAGTCTGTGTCGCGTCTGCGAGGAACTGGTCAAGCATGGCCAGGCCACCAGTGAAAAGACCCGTCAGTTCTCAAGACCCTTCTATTTGTTCCGAAGCCTCTCGTGGATCTTCATCGGGCTCTTGATGGTGGCGTCGGTCGCGGTGTTCTTTTTCGTGCGATGGCCCGAAGAAGAACTGAACCTGCTCGACTTGGTGCAGATCGGCGAAGCAGCGATCAATGACATTGTTCTGATCGGCGCTGCGATCTTCTTCTTGGTGAAGCTGGAAACGCGCATGAAGCGACGCACTGCATTGCGGGCGCTTCACGAGTTGCGGTCGGCTGCGCACATCATCGATATGCACCAGCTCACCAAGGATCCCGAGCGCTTGCTCAATCGTGGTCCGCGCATGCCCAACTCGCCGACCACCACAATGACCGCGTTCGAGCTCAGTCGGTACCTGGATTACTGCAGCGAGATGTTGTCGCTGACGGGAAAGCTGGCTGCGCTGTACGTGCAGAGCTTTGACGACGAAGTCGTGCTTGCGTCGGTGAACGAACTCGAGAGTTTGTGTACCGGGCTAGGGCGCAAGATTTGGCAGAAGATCATGATCCTGCAGACGCTGGACCCGGATCTTCTTCAAACGCCTGGTGGCGAGGGTCTATCCACCGAAACCGCGAGCTAGCTCGCTCCACCACGGATCAACCGCAGTGTCGGTGCGGGTGCAAACGCCGCGACATGGCCGCTTTCTTCGGCGATGTACACCCAACCACGTTCGTCGACGCGAATCCGGTCGGGGATCAACTCGCACTGCACCTCGCCAAGCACGCTTCCGTCCGAAGGCCGAAGAATGTGCACACGGGCAGCCGGAACGAAGAGTGCGCCCCCACGAAGGATGGGCTCGAGCTGGCGAGGCACTTCGTCGCTGAGCGGGTCGCCCAACAACCGTGTCCATCGCGTGGAGCCCGTGTCGAGGTCGAGCGCCGTGACGCAGCCACCCGGCACGTTCACGATCAAGTCGTTGTCGACCACGATCGGACTTCCACCTGCGCCAAGTCCCGGGTCGCTGGTGGTCCACACTTCGCGACCGCGTCGAACGTCGATGGCCACCAGACCATCTCGATCCAAGGGAACCAACACCAGCGAACGACGCGTTCCGAGAAGCGGTCCGTAGCAGTTTGCATCCAAGCGGCAGCGCCAGACCTGTTCGCCGGTCAGCAAGTCGATGCCGTACGCGTCGCGACCTGACACTGCGATCACCCGATCGTCGACAACCGCAGGTGCAACGTCAAAACGGGCGCGCGCGTGAAAGCGCCACACGTCTTCACCCGAAACGATGTCGATCGCATGGACGTTGGCTTCGTCGGCCACGAGCAAGAGTCGGCCTGCACGAGCAAGAGCAGGAACTCCTCCGCGCCCCAAGGTGAAGCGCCAGCGTGGCTCGCCTGTTCGAAGATCGATGGCGATCAAACGGTCATTGCCTTCCGCGAGAATCGCGGTTGGGGGCAGACCGTCGCCGCTGGAGACTAGCTCCGATGCCGGTCCACCCAAACGCGGTGCCGTGCGTGCAATCGCCTGCGGTTCTCCATCCGCGACCGAACAGATCTCGACATCTCCGTCGTGTGCCAGACGAAGCAGCGAGCGACCCGCCATCAACGTGTTGCGCGCGCCTTCGCGTGCCCAGAGCACCTGCCCGTCGTCACGGTGAACCGCCAACGTGTGTGCGCCGGTCGTCAACACCATCCGGTCACCGCAGAAGTACGTGCCATGTGCGTCGACGTCATCGAGCACGATGCGCCAGCGCTCATCGAAGCGCAGGTTGCCAGTCGGCGAGACGTTGGGCGTCGCCGCAGGAGCAGGCGTCGGAGGCAGTTCGACGCGATCGGGGTCGGCGTTCACCATTCCATCGTCGCGACTCAAGTTTCGAATGCTTCGTCGCAGCTCCCGAACTTCTTCTTGGAGCGCGGTGACGCGAAGGTTACGAGACTGTGCGCGGTCGACCGAGATCAAGGTTCGCAAGAGGTCCGAAGCCAATCGAAGGACCGGCAATGCCGCACCCGGGACATCCAACGCGGCAGCCCCGAGCTCAGCGTGGTCGGATTTCATTCCGAACGACACCTCGTCGCGCTGGTCGAGCCGCACGACGATGGCGAACGGCCCCGAACGAAGTCGCACGTGAGCCGTTCGACCGAGTTCCCAGGCTTCGACCAGAGCGCGCACGGCAACCACCATGCGCTGCACCACCAACATGATCGGGCCTTGGCCCAAGTTGATGCGGCGACCGCGAACAAACGCCCAGAGCTTTCCCGGAAAGAGCAGAGCGTGTACGTCGGCGCGACAAGCGCGGCTCTCGGTCGCTGGAGCAGGTCGGACGCTGAGTTCGAAACCGAAGGCAAGCGCTTCGTCGTCCTTGGGCGCCGATGCACCGCCCCGTCGGGTCACCCATTCCTGCGCGCCACTCGGATCATCGAGGACCTCGGTCCGCAGGGCGCGCTCGGCCACGCGGACGGCAATCTGCTGGGCGGTCGGATCCACGGCTCGCCGTGCATCGTTGAGCGTCACAGCAGCACACGCGTTGAGCAGGTGCGCCAGCGGAACCGGATGGTCCAACTGGTAGACCTCAGGGGCGCTGCCGGTGTCGTAGATGCTTACGAGCACATCGTTGCCACGACGAACGAGCGCGAACTCTGTGGGTGCGTCGTCGAGCGGAAGCAGTGCCTTGCGACGAAGTCCACGTGCGAGCGCTGTCGCAGCACCGGTGAGTTCGGTGACGCGTGGAAGCTGCAGGTGAGTGCGGTCCGGCGCGAGAAGAAGCTCGCGAAGGTTGGTGGAATCCGGGGATTGGTTCCCGTGAGCTGTGGGGTCGCGAAATACGTCCATCAGTGTTCAGGAATGGTCCACCGCGTTGTGCCGAATGATCCAAAAAACGATCCCCGATCGTCGAATGTTGACATTCGGTGCGCGACGGGGATCGCATTGGGAATGAGCCATCATCAGATCGTTGCGGTCGCCGGAGTTGTCGTGCGCGACGGGGAGATCTTGGCGATGCGACGCTCAGAGCTGAAGGTAGGATCAGGTCTTTGGGAGACGATGAGCGGGCGCGTCGAACCCGACGAAGACCCGATCGTGGCCATCGAGCGTGAGATTGCGGAAGAGACCGGACTCGAGGTTCGGGTCGATCCGCGCCCCGTGGATGCATACGCCGCGCGACGTGGCGACGACCCCATGATCGTGATCGTGTTTCGCGCCGATTGGGTGACTGGCGAAGTGCAGCGATCCGACGAGCACGATGCTCACCGATGGTTGACCCCTGAAGCGTTTTCCGAGCTGACAACGCTGAAACGCTTGGCCAAAGCGGTGCGGCTTGCGGTGCCAAGTGAGCCCGCGTAAGCGATCGGGATGCGCTTCGGACTTGTGATGCTGGTTTTCGCCTTCGCATGCGGAGACGACGATCGACCTGCGGATGGTGGAACCGATACAGGAACCGACGCGTCGACGACGGACACCAGTGTCGACGTTCCGGAACTCGACGCGCCGACCGATGCAGGAACCGATGCAAGCCAAGACGCGCCCACAGATGCGGGGTTGGAGTGTCCACGCGTGCCCGCTGCTGCAGATCGCGTTCGGCAGATCGTCATCTCCCATCCTTTCCCGTCGCCGAGTCAGGTGTTCGAGGTGTTCGAGCTCGACCAGTCCGGCGAGATCACCCGACCCGGCACCACGTTTGAGATGGGCCGTGCGACCGGCGGAGACATTGCGTTCACGCCGGATGGTGAAGTCGGACTGGTCGCACAGGAAGACGGAACGCTGGGTGTGTTCCGCTTCACCGACGACGGCGTGGAAGTCGTCCATGCCGGATACGACGGTGAGTTCTATGCGGCGGGGGTAATCGCCGCTGCCGATGGAACGGGTGCGTGGGTCCGCGACGCGCAATGGCGTGACTCGGGTGGCGGTGTGTACTGGGTCGAAATCGGCTGCGATGGTTCCATCACCTCTGAATCGCTTGTCGCCGCCAGCAAACTTCCCTACGCGTGGCTTCCGCGTGGCGACGGCACCGCAGTTCTGTTTGGTCGCGATGTTCTCGACACTGTTGAAGGCGACGACGACGGGTTCATCGTCGACCTGGCGGGTCCAAGTGTGACAGCAACCGGCGACGTGTTTCCGGACTCCGATTGGATTGGCGCAGGGGCGGACCTCACGGCCGACGGGACGTTCGCGTTGATTGGCGACAACGGTTTGTTCACAACCAACCGCGTAGCGATCGCGCGTTTGGGCGCCGACAGCATCACCGACGCACAAATCATCACGCCGCTGGAAGATCCGGTCTCGATTGTGGCCTCACCCATGAACGACGCCGCAATCGTGGCGAGCGGCTTCGGGAACGCCATCTTCCGCTTGGTGTACAACCCAGACTCAGACCCGGCATGGCGCAACGCTGGCGAACTTGCCTACATGGGTGGACGACCAGCTCTTCCGGGAAGCGCGGTGCCGATTGAAGCTGGTCCACTGACCGGACTCGTCCTCGTGTCCGAGAACGTGGGAATTCGACGCGTGCGTTTCAGCGGCGGCGGCGCAGTCGAGGACCTGGGTGCGTTTGACCTCGGCGAAGGCGTCGAAAACGTCGTTGGCGCCATTGGAGTCCAGCCATGACACGTGTAGGCGTACTGCAGCTCAACTCGAACGATGAAGTCGATCGCAACCTCGACCAGATGGAGGCCCAGCTGCGTCGCGGCAAAAACCTCGGCGCGGAGCTGATGGTCGTGCCCGAGTGCTTTGCGTTCTTGGGCCACGAAGCGGCGCAGCTTTCCATCGCTGAGAGTCTTCCTTCGGGCGGACCGATCCTCGAACGTTGCCAAGCGTTGGCGCGGGAGCTCGATGTCGAACTGATTCTCGGTGGCTTCTGGGAGACAGCATCGACGCCCGATCGATCGCGCAACGCGTGTGTGCAGGTTCGAGCGGACGGAAGCGTGGGCGCGATCTATCGCAAGATTCACCTCTTTGATGTCGACCTGCCCGACGGAACCAAGCTGCAGGAATCCGCGAGCGTGGAGCCGGGCGAAGAACACGTTGTTGCCGACACTCGATTGGGGCGACTTGGTTTGAGTGTTTGCTACGACCTGCGCTTTCCCGAGCTGTATCGAAAACTGGTCGACGATGGCGCGATTGCCCTGGCTGTGCCCGCTGCGTTTACGCTGACCACGGGCAAGGACCACTGGCATGTGCTCTTGCGTGCGCGCGCAATCGAGCAGCAAAGCTACGTACTGGCTGCGGCGCAAACGGGTCGCCACCAGCTCAGCGACGGAACCGGAAAGCGTCAGAGCTACGGTCACGCGATGATCGTGGATCCGTGGGGAACGGTGCTCGCACAGGCTGGCGAAGGACCGGGCGTGGCAGTTGCCGACGTCGATCCTGATGTTGTTGGGCGAATCCGGGCTTCGCTGCCCTCGCTCCAGCATCGTCGGGTACGCTAGCTCTTCCATGCGACCCACCGCGCTTCTCGTTTGTCTCGTTGCTTGCTCTGCACCCGACGTTGGGTCGCGCACCGAAGCGATCGTCGGTGGAACTCCGGTGGGAAGCTGCGGCTTTCCGACTACCGTGTTGGTTGGTGGTGGTTGTACCGGCACCTTGGTGCACCCGCGTGTCGTGGTCACTGCTGCACACTGCGGTTTTCCCAGCAGCGTCCAGTTCGGAGAACGCTCGGGGTCCGGTCCGACGCGAAGCGTGGAGTGTCGTGCGGTTCCAGGATTCGGCACAGGTGCCGACGTGCAGTTTTGCGTGTTGGACAGTCCTGTGGACTTGCCGGTAACGCCGATCCTCTACGGCTGCGAACTCGAAGAACTCGTCGTGGGTACCGAAGTCGTGATCACCGGATTCGGTCGCACGTCGTTCGAGAACACCGGTTCGTTCGGAATCCAACGTTGGAACTACGCACCCATTCGCGATGTGCGCACGGACGTCACGCTGATCGGCACGCCCTCGACGTCGGCGTGTCCCGGTGATTCTGGCGGACCCGTGTTCATCGAGATGGAAGATGGTTCGTGGCGCGTCTTCGGTTCGGTGTCGGGCGGCACGACGGGGATTCCGTGCAATGGCGACGGCGCGTATCCGCGACTCGAAAACCACGTGCCTTGGTTTGAAGAGACTTTTGGCATCGACATCACGCCCTGCCACGACGTGGATGGAAGCTGGAATCCAAGCGCGGAGTGCACCGGGTTCTTCGCAGGCGACCACACCGGCGGCGAGTCGTGGTCGGACATGTGTGCTGGTGCTCCAGCGTCAGGACCGTCTGCTACGTGTGGCGCTCCGTATGCAGAGGTGACACCGGATGCAGGTCCGGAACCTGACGCGGGTTCGCCGGACAGTGGAACACCAGATGCTGGCATGACGGACGCGGGAGGCGCGGACGCGGCGGGCGTGGACGCGGGTCCACTTCCCGATGGCGGTTCCGTCGATAGCGGTGACCCGAGCATGGTGGTGGGCAACGGGTGTGGCTGTCGTGCACCCGGTTCGTCGTCGCAAGCGCCAGGGTGGTTGTTTCTCGCGCTGCTTGGGCTGCTGTGCCGCCGGCGGTCGAGCGTTCGCTGAGTGTTCCAACTGCGCTAAGCTAGGGCATGCTTCGATTCGCTTTGTTGGTTGGGTTGCTCGTCGCGTGCGGCGATGACTCGAGTTCTCCCGATGCTGGTTCGGATGCCGGTGGTGATGACGCCACGGTGGATGTCGGAGCCGAAGACGCGGGAGATGACGCGGGAGACGACGCGGGCGATGACGACGCGGGCGGCGATGATGCGAGTACAGAGGACGCGGGCGCAGACGACGCGGGCGACGACGACGCAGGTGCCGACGATGCCGGAATGGATGCGGGACCGCGCATGCTCGAAGATGGTCAGTGCCGCATTGAATCGGACTGCACGGGCTTCATGTTCTGTCGAACTCCAGGGAGCTTCATCGGTTGCGGGATTTGCATGGTGCCCTTCGAGACGTGCGAAGACGACGGCGAGTGCGGCGATGGTGAGATCTGCGACAACCGACCCGAGGATTGTTTCTGCAGCTCCGAAACCACATGTCGCCCAGGCTGCACCGTGGACAGTTGCGACACCGGATTGAGCTGCGCTTCGTCTGGTCGCTGTGAGCCTACGATGTGCGAAGACGCGGATGAGTGTCCGTCGCAGTTCGATTGTGCAGGAACGTGCACTCGACGCACATGTACGGAAGATGCGGACTGTCCGGATGCCGGCTGGTGTGTGAGCGGTTCCTGCTACGAAACACCAGGGTTCTGCTCAGCGCCTGCTGCGTAATCGGAGCTACTTGATCGGAGCTAGGGCGGGCAAAGCAATGTCGGCGTTGGATTGACTGAATCCGCGTCGACGCCCGTTCCCATCCCGAAGCCAGCACCCCAGCAATGCCAGCCTTCGACGTCTACGCGATCGTTATACGCGCAGGCGAAGTGACCACCCACCGTGAGACCATGCCAAGGTCCGGCGAGTGAAATCGGTTCGGGCATCAGCGAGGCTCCGTCGGTCTCCCGACCGAGTTCTCCGTCGGGGTTTGCTCCCATGCAGAGGATTTCACCGGCGCCGGTGATGCCGCAGCCGAACTTCCACTTGTAGATGAAGTCCACCCAGTCATCGCGTGTCCCGAGCTGCGTCGGCACTTCGCCGTAGTCGCTGCCCCAACACCACAACGTACCGTCGCTCTTGACCGCGCAGCTGTTCTCTTCACCGCCGCTCACGCTCACCCAGTCCACATCGTCGTTGACCAGGGTTGGTATGTCGACGTCGCCCTCGGATGCGAAGCCGAGTTGTCCGAACTCGTTCTCCCCCCAGCAAAAGAGCTCGCCGCTGTCCTTGATGGCGCAGAAGTGGTCCCAGCCTGCACGTGCAAAGAACCAATCGTTGTCCGTGCCGACTTGCTCGCTGTTTCGCCAGAGCGTTCCGTCATCGCGAAGATACAGCAACGTCTGATGCACCAACGATGCGCTTTGCCAACCTCCGGTGTCGACTTGTTCGGGGGTGGTTCGACTACCGCCCCACGACCATCGTGAGCCATCTGGCTGGATCCCAGCGGAGCGGGTCCACCCAACAACGATGTCATCCCAGACAGCATCGCTCGCGTGATAGGGCACGCTGCGATACCCGCCGTCCGCGCCGACTCCCAGTTCGTTGTTGGGATCGTTGCCCCAACACCAGCGCTGTCCTTCGTCGTCGAGCAAGCACGAGCTTTGGTGTCCTGCGTGGATCGACTGGATTCCGTACGGCTCGCATTCCGTTCCACCGCATCGAGCACATGCACCACAATCGTTGTTCTCGTTGCACGGTTGCGGAGCGCATCCAGTGTCTGGATTGCAATACCCACCGACGTAGCAGGTCGAGCTGTCCGCGCGGGCGGTGCAGTACCCGCCGACACACGCAGCAGTGGCACAATCGGCGATGGTGCTGCACTCGCTGTCGGTGACACATTCCGGTGCGGGACACGCCTCTGGATTCTCGGGTGTGCACTCGGGACTGACACACTCGCCACCCACGCATTCGGTCAACGACGGATCGCCGGCCGGACACGTGACTTCAGCGCATCCGCGAGCGACCACCACAGTCACACCGAACGAGTCGGTGATGTTCAAGAGCACCGTCCGCGTGGGAACGCTGAGTTGGCCTTCGAGATCCACGACGACGCGGTACTGGCCGCGCGCGAGTTCCGAGAACTCACCGATGCGAATACCCTCGGTCAGGTCTTCGCTGTCCAGCTGTGTGTCGGTGTCACCAATCACCGCACCCGCGTCATCGAAGAGCGTCATGCGGGCGACTCTGACCTCGGCGCCTCCGACGTAGTCCGTCTTCAGGTCCACTCGAAGGTCGAGCGAGGCCCCTTCGTTGCAACCGGCAACCAAGAGCACCACCATCCACCACCGCACATCACAAGAGTATCACGACCCCGAACCCTGCTTTTCGGCGGCCAGTTTTGCGAACAGCGTGAGGTGACCGAGGAACGCGCAGGAGACAAGCACGACGGGCAGCAGCACCCAAGGGAAGAAGGCGATCCAGATATTGTCGGGTTCGATCTGTTGCATCGGCGTGGGCATCGACAAGACAGCGACGCCGACGACCCAGAGCAAGAGTCCGAGTCCTCCAATATTGAATGCCTGCAGCGCCCAACGTGGAAGGCGGTTAGCGAAGGGTGCGAGTAGTAATGCGGCGATGCCGGTGAGCACGTCTTGGTTCATACCCGGTAGCCACGTCATCTGCGGTGGTGCGATCCCCTCGGCCACCGCTTGATGGATGATGAGTTCGACCGGAATCCGAAACGCTTGGATGCCCACGATCAGCATGAAGCTGTGTTGGATGAGCACACTGCGTTTGCGTCGGAACACCACCATGAGCGCGGCGAACGTTGGACCGATCACGAAGAACGGACGGGGCGGTTCCCACTCGGCGAGTAGACCGGCCGCGGCAAGTCCGCTGACAACACCAACCCAAACCACCGCGCCAAGTGCGACTCGCTGGTCGCGAACAGCGTACGCAAACGCCGCGAGCATTAGCACGCACAGAACCACCATGCCGGCCACCAATGCGACCGAGCCTTCAGGGATCTCCCCCATGCTCGCGGTCCTGGGTGCAGCCGAGGAAGCTGTCTAGCGTTCAATTGGCGCGCAGGCGGTTGCGCTCGGTTCGCTCAACGCTGCACGTGGGGGAAGGTCGGATCGATCCGGAGCGACGGCTGCAATCGTCCGTTCGCATTGTGCTTGTGCGTCGTCGCCAAAGAACTCGGCGCGAAAGACACTGATGCCTGGGTTGTAGGTGAGCCGCGGTTCGGGTGAGCCAGCAGCGTCGCGTGCCTGTTGCATCAAGTACTGGAGTCGCGAGTCGATGAGGCCAGGATCGACATCGTACGGACCGCGGTGCGGCATCCCGCGCAAGTCGAACGAGATTCGAGTGAAGACGAGAGCGGGCCCTGTTTCGGCGTCGGCTTCGGGATTGGCTTCGGTTTCGGGATCGGCTTCAGATTCGGAGGATGCAACCGCAGTCGGTGCGGCCTCCGATGCGCCGCACGCAAGAAGCAAGAGCAGAGCAAACCGCATCAACGCGCCAACCGAATCGCAAACACGGGACCGGTTACCGAACTCGCCACGAACGCGATGCCCATCTCTGGGATGTACTGGAACTTGCTGTACGGTCCGTTGACCGGCATGTCCGGCTCGACACCATCCGGATCGATGCGCGTCCAGGTCCAGGTTCCGCTTCGTGGGTCATCGGGCACACTCAGCAAGTAGATCGAGCGACCTTCCGAGTACGCCACAAACGCGTCGAGTTCGGGCGACCACTCAAAACCAAGCCGCGCATTCTCTTGGATCTCGATGTCGCCGTCCGTGGTCAGCTCAAACCAGACCTCGTCGGGATTCGCCAAATCAAATCCCATGAGCCGGTCGGCGTTGCGCGTGTCGGTAATGACCATGAAATCTGCGCCGGGTGCGATGGCCGCCGCAACGTCGATGCCCAGTGGTTCACCTTCGGTGTATGACTGCCACGTGTCGGCAACAGGATCGAAGCGGTGCACCTGGCTCGCACTCGTATCGACCACCCACGCGACGTTGCGCGACGCATCCCAAGCAGTGGCGGAAAACACGGTTTGCATTGGAGATGCAGAACTGTCGGCCCAGGTGCTCGTGGCCAGATCAAAGTAGGCGGGAAGCGAAGAGAAGCATCCATCCGGAGGCCCTGGTTGTCCCGAGGGTGCGTCGGACACGTTCGTTAACCAAAACCGGTTTTGAAGCGGGTCGTAGAACACCGACTCGTAGGTGTGCAGCGCAAGCGGTGCTCCATCCCAAAAGCGGCACTCGTCATCCAAGCCGAACGTCGATGCGTCTCCAGGTGTTTGCCCGTCCGTCGGTTCGCCGCGTCGTTCCCACAGCAACGTGGCGAAGTTGAAGAAGTAGACCTCGTTGCCGTAGTAGCCGTTGTGACCACCGCCGAAGTAGAGCAGACCGCCGAGCGGTCCCTCGTTCGACGCGTACGCACCGCCGGTCCAGTCTTCGACAACACCACTGAGTCCTTCGACGGCGGACCAAGCGCATCGATCCACCGGGCACGGATCGACATCGGAGATCGTGTTCCGGCTGACGGCGCGCCACTCATTGACCGGGAGATCCTCCAACTCCATCGGGAGGTCTGCATCGAGTGGCGCGCTCACGTCGGGGAGCGCGTCGCGAGCCGGTCCAACGTCACGGCCCGCGTCCAACCCGGAGTCGTCCCGGACGTCGGCGTCCAACGTGGAATCGTCATCGCCGCAAGCGACGACGAGCACAAGAATGAGAGCAAGCCGCATCGCAGCAGGGTACATGCAATCGCTCGAACGTGGATTAGCGGGCGCTGACGCGTCGCACCAGTGCACCACTACCGGGTTTGCTGGGTCGAGATGCCGGCAAACGAATCCCCAACTCCGCTCGCAGTTCGGTCAACGGTCGATCGAGATGCGCTTCGAAGTTGTTCGCCTCCCAGCGCTTCTTCATCCGGAAAGCGCGGTAGAACGTCGCGACGATCTGTGGAAACGATCGAAGCCACGTCCGAAAGAGATGCCCGTGCCCAATCTGAGCGAGCGCAGCGCGGTGGTCGGCGTGCTGATTGACGCGATGCATCTCCTTCATCTGCATGTCGGTGCCAACCAGCGTCCAGACGTGCGCGAGAATCTCACCACGTAGATCGGTCGGACAGCCGAACAGAACGTGAATGGCATCGTGTGCGTTGATGTCAGCGACGAGGTCGGCGGCAACCTTCTCGACAGCATCGTCGTCGCCTTCGGCTGCGCGCGCTTCTTGGATGCCTTCGCGCAGAGTTTGTTTTGACCGAGGGTCCGTGTAGGCGAGTTTGACCAGCATGCCGCGAACCTGGAGCCGACCGGAGCGCGTGGCAAGAGCGTGATTTTCACCCTGCGCGACAAGGGTCCGTCGTGGTCATTAATGACCACGCAACCCGCGCTGCGTCGGTCCGACAAGGACTTCGATGGTGGCTCCGCGGGCCACTCGAAAGGACGTGCGATGATGACCGCCATGCGCTGGTTCGCCCTTGGTCTTGTTTTGCTCGCTTGTGGGGATGACTCGGCCTCACCGGATGGTGGCACCGATGCGCCGATGTCCGACGTGCCGATGAGCGACGGTGGCGACGACGCGTCCACCACCGGTCCTGAGATTTGCGACAACGGAATCGACGACGACGAAGACGGCGACGTCGATTGCTCGGATATCGATTGTGCTGCGGCACCGCTCGACCCAAGCGAAACGGACACGCTCGAGGCGATTCCGTTTGCCGATCGGGTTCGCTTCCTTTGGGAAGGTGAGGGCTGCGCGCCGTTGCAGATCGATGTTGCACCTGGAGCGATCGACGACGAACTCGTGGGCGTCGTTCGCGGACGTGTTCTCGACGAACAAGGTGACCCGCTGGTGGGCGCACGCATCGAAGTGCTGAACCAACCCGACCTCGGCTACACACTTTCGCGTTCGGGGGGCGACTACGACATCGCGGTCAATGCGCAAACGGTCACGCTACGTTTCACGTTCGAACAACTCATCGAGTCGCAGCGCACAGTCACGGTCGAAGCCGGTACGTACACCGAAGCGCCGACCGTCGTGTTGGTGGAACACGGCGCACCGACCGGCATCAACACGACTGCGGGTGGCATGGCCGAGTACAGCACCAGCGACGCCGATGGCGACCGCACGTTAAGTGTTCTCTTTCCGGCCGGGATCACCGCGATGGTTGACGGCGCACCACGAAGCGACCTGACGTTCCGTGCTCGCGAGTTGACCGAAGGCGACCTCGGACCGCAGCGCATGCCGGGCACGTTGCCCGAGTCGAGCGCCTACACCTACGCGGTCGAACTCAGCGTCGATGAAGGCCAAGAGGTGCAGTTCGACCGCCCCGTCCCCGTATACCTCGACAACTTCTTGGACTTCGAGGTAGGCGAGCCAATCCCTGTCGGAAGTTACGACCGAAGCCAAGGAGCGTGGGTTCCTGAAACCGACGGTGTGGTCGTCGAGATCCTGAGCGTGACCGACGGACTCGCAGTGATCGACGCTACGGGTGACGGCATCGCCGACGACGACGCAACGCTTGCCGAACTTGGAGTCGACGAAGAAGAGCGCCGCATGATCGCTGCGCGCGGTCCTGGTGTGTACTGGCGGGTCGCGCCGACACACTTCTCCGTGTGGGATTTTAACTGGCCGTTTCGTTTGCCTGAGGATTGGATCGACGCGTTCCTGGCATTCCTCGGTCTAGACGGCTTCTTCGAAGACACCTGCCATCCCGGATCGGAGATCCGAGTCGAGCGACGCGCACTGGGCGAGGACATCCCGATTGTGGGTACGCCCTTCACCCTGCACTACGCCAGCGACCGGCAACTTGGCTTTACCGACGGGCGGACGATGCGCATGCAGGTGACACCTGACGTGGTGCCGGCTTCGCTGATTCGCGTCGAAGTGGAGCTACACGTCGCTGGTCGCGTGTACCGCGAAACCGTCGACCCGGATCCCAACGCCGTGGTCGAGATCACCTGGGATGGTTTCGACGCATACGGCCGTCGCTACCAAGGCCCAGCTGCCTACTTGGTGCGCGTTGGATTCGTGTATCCCGCTATCTATCGCGGTGCCGATCGCGCGCCCAGTCGCGGTGACCTTCCCAACCTGGATCGACGACGTTTCGGCTTGGAAGGCGACTTTGATCTCGAAGCCAACCGAACCCGCCGTGAGTTCACCTTGTGGCGAAACGTCCGCGGTAACCTGCAGCTCGACGATGCGCGTGTGGCCGGCATGCTCGGACTCACGCTCAATGCCGAACATCGCTTCGAGTCGTTGGGTGGAACCATTCTCGAAGGTTCGGGTGGTCGCCGTACCGCGAGTGCGTATCCGCTGATTATCGACCGGATCGCACCGGAGCTTTCGCTTCGGTTGCTCAACGTGTCGGGTGTGGCGACGGACGGCAACGTCATCTACCTCGCCGCCGAGCACCAGATTTGGCGAATCGAAGACGGAGTGACGACGTCCTTTGCTGGAAACGGAACCGCTGGCTCCGACGGCGATGGTGGTCCCGCAGTGGACGCCACGATCACCAATCCGAGCAACCTCGCCATTGGCCCGGACGGTAGCGTGTACTTCGGTTCGGCAGACGGCGCGTTCACCAACAGTGACTATCGGATTCGGCGCGTGCGTCCCGACGGAGTGATCGAACACGTCGCTGGAAACGGCACACGCGGCCCGGTGATCTTCGACGGCGAAGGCATGCTTGCGACCGACGCATCCATCCAAGCCGTGACCGAGCTGGTTGTGGATCGCGACGGCGCTGTGTACTTCGTCAACGCTAGTGGTGGCTCGGAGATCCTCGTCGTCTCCACGGACGGTCGCATTCGGCGGCTCAACGATCGCTCGCGACGCGTTCCGCGCGCGCCCGTTGCCCAGGCCGACTTTGGATCCATCCGCGCACTGGCGATCGACCCACGAACGGGCGGGCTGTACGTGGGTGGAAGCGCCAACGGCGGAGTCGTGTACTACGCACGTCCCGGCGGAGACGTGTCGGTGCTGCTCGGCGACAACGGATTGCCCGACGAGGATGAGATCTACGAACCCGTCGACGCTTCAGAAGCAAGGCTTCAGCCTCCGACGTCGATTCTGCCCGCTGCCGACGGCACGATTTGGATCGCCGACAACAACCGCATCGTTCGGTTGGGTCGTGATGGCGTCATGCGACCCATTGTGGGTGGTCGCTCGTTGTGGCCTGCAGGCGATGGGGGTCCTGCAGCGGCTGCGTCATTGGTCGGTATCGGCCAGCTTGCGCTCAACGCACGAGGCGAGTTGTTCCTCACCGACACCTCACCAAGCAACCGACTGCGTCGTATCGCGCCATCTTTTGGAACCTTTGATGCGAGCGAAACAGTGGTGCCCTCGTCGAGTGGGCGTGCTCGTTTTGTGTTCGACACGGCAGGTCGGCACCTGCGCACGGAAACCGGTGATCTCGGTCAACCGGTGCTCGCGTTTGAGCGCGACAGCAACCAGTTGGATTCCGTACGCGATGCGGACGGCAACACGCTCGATGTCCTTCGCAGCGCGGTGATCGGTGGAGGTACCCGCGTCACCTTTACCCCGACCGAAGGCCCAGCGACCGTTGTGCACGACGACGACGCGGACGGCTACGCCGATCGCATCACCATCGACGGCGATTCGCGCGAAGTCACCCTGGGCTATTCAACGGAAGGCCTCTTGACCAGCATGGTCGACCGCTTCGACGTCTCGCATGAGTATGGCTACGACGCGTCCGGGCGACTGATTTCGGATGGCTACGCCGGCCGACCCGCGCAGATGCTCTCGTCGACGGATCGAAGCGTCACGCTGACAACCGCGCAAGGCCGCCCGGTGACCTACGCCACCGCGTCCGACGGTTCGACCGTTTCACGAACGCGTACCGATGGCGTGGGTCTGGAAATCGTCAGCACACGCGATGCGGATGAGACCGAGCGCACCGAGTATCCGGATGGAACCACCACGCGCACCGTGTTCCGCCCTGATCCTCTGCACGGCGCGGCAGTGCGTGTGCCGATCGAGTCCGAGATCGTGACGCCCAGTGGGCGCAGCATGCGTTCGTTGTTGCAGCACGACGTGACGCTCACCGATCGCCGTCTCGAAACGCGTACCACCACCGCAACAGTGGCCGAAGGGTCGCCCGCTGAAGCCACCATCGTACAAGAGCTCTTCGCGAACCCCGATGGGACTGCGACCTATCGCGCCACAAGTGCCGAAGGCCGTGTGGGTGAAATGGACGTCGATGAGCGCGGCCAGATGACCGAGTTGCGGCGCCCAGGTCGTCATCCGGTTCGGTACGCGTACGACACCTACGGGCGTGTTCGGGAAATCCGACAGGGCCCACCGGGCAACGAGCGTGTGCTGACCTTGGATCGTTCCGCGTTGCCGACGGACACGTTCGAGCCCGTGACCGTGACCGATGCAACCGGCCAGACAGTGACCACGTCGTTCGATCTCTTGGGCCGTTCGTCGAACGTCACCGACGCAGCTGGATCCGTGGGCATGACCTATGACGACGCGGGTCGGTCACGAACCGTGCAGCCACCAGGACGAGGCGCACACACGTTCCGCTACGACGACCGAGGCCTGTTGGAAGCCTACGAACCCCCGTCAGTCGGTGGTTCGACCGCATCCGCGTTCGAGTACGACGAAGACGGCGTGCCGACGCGAAGCATGCTGCCGGACGGAGTGACGGTGGGTACCTCCGTCGACGATGCGTTTCGTCCCGTTGGAACAAGCGTGACAGGCGGCACGGTTGCCGATCGAGCAACCTCGGTTGGAACCATCTACGACGCACAGGGTCACGTCGACCGAATGACTTGGCGGCAGTCGGGGGCCGACGCGTTTATTGAACCCGCGTTCGATGGAAGCTTGCTGGACAGCCTGCGCACCACCGGCGCGACGACGACGCAAGTCGACTTCAGCTACGACGGTGCGTTTCGAGTCGAAGGCATCGACGTGAGCGCCGGCGGGACGACCGTCGCTGCGCTTTACGAGTTCGATCGCGACGGATTGCCGGATGCGATTCGCGTGGATGGTGAGCGTTTCGTGATTGGCCGCGAAGCCGATGGTGACCGAAGCACGTTCCACGTTCGAGGAACACGAACGAACAGCACCATCGACGATTTCGGTTCGATGGTGAGCGAGACCGTGACATGGCCAGGCGGCGGGTCACTCGGTTGGAACTTGGTGCACGATCGCGGAGGGCGTATCGCGACGCGCACCGAAGTCGGCGGCACAGGCGAAGTTTGGGAGATGGCCTACGACGGTTCCGGACGACTCGCGACCGTGGATGTCGATGGCACCGAACGCTATGCCTACGACTACGACGCCAACGGCAACCGAATCGCGTGGGACCTTCCGACCGGTTCGTGTGCGTCGAGCTGCGTCACGATCGACGACCAAGACCGCTTGATGCGGCACGGCTCGATCACGTTCGACTACGACGATCGTGGCCGACGGACTTCTCGAACAGAGAGTGGTGCAACGACCACCTACGACTACGACCCGTTCGGAAACCTGCGAGGCGTCGATCTACCTGGTGGAACCTCAGTCACGTACGTCGTGGATGCGCTGGGACGACGAATCGCGCGCGTGGTTGATGGAACGCGAACACATGGCTGGGTCTATGGAACCGGCCTGTCACCCTTGGGCCAGCTCGATGCGTCGGGCCGACTCGAAGTCGCGTACATCTACGTGACCAAGAGTTGGGTTCCGGACCTTGCCGTGCATCGCGACGGAACCCTGTACCGAATCGTGCACGACGCCGTTGGCAGTGTGCGAGCCGTGGTGAACGCAAGCACAGGTGCCGTGGTACAGGAGTACACGTACTCGCCCTACGGAGTGATCGAGACCGCGACCGAGACGGAAGATATCGTGCCGTTCCGGTTTGCCGGTGGTCTTGCAGATCCCGCGACCGGCTTGGTGCGGTTCGGAGCAAGAGACTACGACCCAGAGATCGGACGGTGGACAGCGAAGGACCCGATCGGTTTTGCCGGCGGTGATTCAAATCTGTACGGGTACGTCGCGGGCGACCCAATCAACGCGATCGATCCGACGGGGCTGTTCCTAGACATCTTCGTCGACGCAGTTGCTGCATTCGGGTGGTGCATCTACCAGCCGATGTTCGGCTCGTGCGACGCGACGACGTCGAGCATCAACTGTGGAGTTGCCATCGCAGCGATGCTCGTTCCATTCGTCGTCTACGGCATGGTGCGCGGACTTGTCCGAGTAATTCGAGGCGGCGCGCGGAACGCCGGAAGGTACGTGGACAATGTGGTTTGCGGCGGCGCCGTGTGTCGCGGGGGAGGGTGCTTTCCTGCTGGCACTCCGGTGACGCGGGGAGATGGTGAGCAGACGCCGATTGAAGAGATCCAAGTCGGTGATCGCGTGCTTCCGACGACGCCGGAGTGTGAACGAGCGAGCTTCGAAGGTTGGCGGCGCGTAGAGCTTGAAGCCGAGACCGACGAAGGACCGCTCTCAGTTGCTCTACTGCGTCCACAAGAGTGGCTCCATTCAAACAGAGTACGAACGGGTGGCACGGTGCACCTCGAGTTGGAAGAACTCAACGTCACTGCACGCGCCATTGTCTCCGCGGTGGGTGAGGCGTCTGTACGAAACGGCGTCGGTTGTCTGGTAACCGGAACGATTACGCGACACAGCAACACGCTAGTTCGCCTGCGTTTGGCTGACGACACCACATTGGAGGTGACTCGTCGCCATCGGTTGTACTCTGCTGCGCGTGCCCAGTGGGTCGCTGCCGGCGATCTCGGGCATGAGATGCTGCAGACCCGCGATGTAGTCACAGAGGTCAGGAACGCCGAAGATGTCGCCGGATTGGTTAAGGTGTTCAACCTAGAAGTCTTCGCGAGCCATCGTTACTTCGTGGGGCAGAGTCAGGTTCTTGCTCACAACACCTACTCTGGGCTTCCGCGGCAGTGGCTCGGCCGAAATGTGTCAAAACCACGTCCAACTAGAGGTAGTCGACTGCACGGATATACTCGTGCCACTTCCGACCTTCCAGGCTCGGAGGCTGGCGCGCGAGCGTTTTTTCAACGTGTGACTGGGCGAGCGCCGTCCGGTGGGTTCGATCGCGAGGCAGGTGAGCATTTGGAGGTCATTTTTCGGTCGACAAGTGGGTCTCAGACACCAGTAGTGGAGGTGATCAATCATCTTCGGCTGACACTCGAGAAAATTCATTTCAATGCATTTTGACGGCTGGATCTACGACTCAGAGCACACTTTTGTTGTGTGGGGTTTCTCTCGAAGCCACGCCTTGCTCTTGCTCCGGGGAGGAACCGAGGAAGAACGTGTTGACCTCCTCTTCTCAGGAGTCGCGGCGGTGAATATTCCTCTCCAGCTCTTGGGCATACGCGTCGCGCGCGTGGACGAACGGTACGCCATTTCTACAGGAGGTGATTCGTGGTGGATCGAAGCACGAGATTGTCAGATTCATCTGGCTGTTGCGCCACCTGACGCGCCCAGCGCGGTTTTCGGTCGCGAACGTAGCGTTGGAGACTGTGACTATGTTCCGCCGCGGCTCCAGCCAGCTCCATCGAGAGGCGAAATACGTGAGCAGCTGACCCGACTGCTTCGTGGCTGGCGCGAAGGCTTTGTGGGACCGCGATTCGTTATGGAAGAGTGTGAACGCCTAGAGCGTCTCTTTGATCGGTCGGACGATTCAGACCCACTTGCCCTCTGTGTGCGTGAACTCTCAATCCTGCATCTGCAGTTGTATCTGCCGGAAGACGCGCATGTGTTCATACAGCTCCTCAACAACACTAGCGACACCGCGACCCAGCTGCGTGAGTGGGACAGGTTCGTGGACTCGCTGGATCTCAACGCGCGACAGCAAAGGCTTCGTTGCCATCCGTTTTACGTGGTCGGAAACATGGCCTCTGGGCCTGAATAGTTCTCGCTCTCGCGAGTGATCCCCTCGCGAGTGATCGCTCCCAGGTGGTCGAAAGTCTCGTATCTCCGCCGCTGCGGTATGTCAGTGACAGTGATCGGTCCCAGGTGGTCGAGAGTCTCGCCAACACCTCGCGATCAGTGGATCGGTCCCAGGTGGTCGAAAGTCTGTTGAGTCACCTCCAGTGGATCGGTCCCAGGTAGTCACCTCCAGTGGATCGGTCCCAGGTGGTCGAAAGTCTGTGAGTCACCTCGCGATCAGTGTCCTCGCGATCAGTGGATCGGTCCCAGGTGGTCGAAAGTCTGTTGAGTCACCTCCAGTGGATCGGTCCCAGGTAGTCACCTCCAGTGGATCGGTCCCAGGTGGTCGAAAGTCTGTGAGTCACCTCGCGATCAGTGTCGCGATCAGTGGATCGGTCCCAGGTGGTCGAAAGTCTGTTGAGTCACCTCCAGTGGATCGGTCCCAGGTCGAAAGTCTGAAGATTTTGCTGCTCACTTCTGGTACTGAGAATGACTCACTACAGCTACTACGTCTATCAATGCGAAAACGGGCATCGTTGGGTGAGGCGGCGGGCCACGGACGCTCTCGAGCCGGCGGCAGACACCTTCTGTCCCCATGGCCATGAAGCCGTTACGTGCTCTGAACAGCCGCCAGCGGATCGCGTCTTGATGTTGATCGAACCGGCGGCTCGTATCGTCGATCGCACTAGGGGTCACGGGCACGACGGCATGTTCTGGCTTGTGCTTTTGGATCGTGAGATGACTGAGCTACGGCGATCCACCGCTACGTATGCCTGGGAGACTGCATGCAAGCTCATGCAGCGATTCGCAAACAAGACCAGAACGGAGGCATTGAAGTGGTGGGATCGGAAGCCTCTTTGAAAGTCTAAGTATCCTCAGTGAGTGATCCATCGTCGGAGTGATCGGTCCCAGGTGGTCCATCGTCGGAGTGATCCCATCGTCGGAGTGATCGGTCCCAGGTGGTCGAAAGTCTGTTGAGTCGGCCGCCCGCCGGCGTTCGCCACAGACTTTTCGCCAAACCTCCGACGTCTGTGATGGCACGAGTCGTGCTCAACGAAAGGCGTGTCCCACTCGCGGCCGGTCGTGCGCGGAGCGTGCTACTCGCTCACTCGCCGCACCAACTTTCGTAAGGCCTTCCTTGCGCCTTGGCATCCTGGAGTGAATCAAGCCTGGCTCTATGCACTCGGCTACGCACAACAAGAGACGGGCGTCACGCTTCACTCCGCATCTCGCGTCATCAATCATCACCACATCTCGCTGTCCGATGACCACGAAAACCGTCCTGAGTTTGTCCGCCTGTTTCACCGCGACGTGAGTGGTTCGATCAATACGTTGCTTGCGCACGAACGCTACGACCAACCCAAGCAACTGTGGGACAACCGGCCCACACACGTCATGCGGTTGCTCGATGCGGAGGCGCAAGCCGCACAGCTTGTCTATGAAGCCGTGCAGTGCGTCGCGGCAGGACTGGTGCGGCGACCCGGTGACATGCCGGGTTTCGTATTCGATTTCGACATGTGGGCGCGTGGGAGGATCCGGGTTCGCCGAACTGACTTCTTCTACGACAAACGTACGCGGCCGGACTGGGTCGAGGTCAGATTTCGACCGCCGGCGAAGTTGTTGGCGGCGTTCGGTGGAGATCTGAAGCGACTCATCCTCTACATGAAGAAGCTGCTGCGCGAAGCGATCCGTCAACTCAATCGCGCTCGGAAGTGGCCCGTGATGGGCGCGCAGCGGGTCAAACGGATCCATCCCTACAACGAACCCCGAACGCGTCGGGAGACCGGCGGTGTCGTGATCCCGACTTACAAACAAGGGGCTCGAGGACTTGTGGGCCGACGCGTGCACATTCAGGCTCGCACGGAGACCACGGAGTTTCGGCGAGCGAGTCGTGAAGCGTTTCGAGAGCTGTGTGCTGGTCGTCCGAAGTCGTTTCCCCATGGGACCTACCAATGGCGTCGGCTACTCGATGTCGATGTCGAGGCAGCAGATCCGTCACTTCTCATCACCGGACCAGAGCCGACGCTTGACGAGACGATCGAAGAGCTTCGGATGAATCCGCGTAAAGCAAGTGACGAAGAGGTCGAGAAGCTACTAACCGAGGTGCGTGAGACGTACCAAAGCGAGGCCAGCGATGTTGTACGGACGGACGCGATCGAACTCGTGGATGAGAAACCTCGAGTCAACGTTGGGGCGCGACAGCGAACCCGCGGCGCGCGACCTAAAGCTGAGGTGAAGCACCGATTCGATCGAAGCAAGCCAAGTGATGCCGCGCGTATCGTGGTGAAGCGAGATTCGCGACGAGGCCGACCCAAGAACGAAGTGAACGCAGAGTCGAAACAGCATGCGCGACGCCGACGAAGGGACTCCGACCCACCCGAGTAGCCACAACCGCATTCGCGAACGCGCTGCGTGAGCCTCACGCGGCGCATCGTTGCGTCTCGAGGACAAGAATCGGGCCGAAAACGGGCGCAACCCGCTGGCTGTGACGACTGAACCAACGTTCGGAGCATCAGAGTACGCCGGATCAGCGTTGCGAACTGCTTCGCACGCATGCGACCACTGGACTCAGTGCGAGCACCTGGGACCGATCGCCTTGGGGAGGCATGCGACCACTGGACTCAGTGCGAGCACCTGGGACCGATCGCCTTGGGGACCGGCCGTTGCGACGCATGATGAGATCTCCAAAACGCTCAAGTCGATCGTTGAGAGTTGCCAAGCCGCACGCATGCGACCACTGGACTCAGTGCGAGCACCTGGGACCGATCGCCGAGCCCGTGGCACCTCACCTGGGACCGATCGCCGAGCCCGTGGCACCTCGGAAAGGACTCCGTGAACAGAACCGAGTTGGTAGTTCATGTTTCGCGCATCGCGTCGCACTTGGGGGTTCAAACGGTACATTGGAGTGGTCTCGACGCAGTTTGGCCACGAAGGACGAGGGCGCGGTCGTTCTCTTGAAGCTTGACGGTGAGCGCACCGAAGCAATGGGCAGTACACAGCTCTTGCTTCTGGGCCTCCACTGCAGAGAGTGATCCGAACGGACGCCGACAGTATGGAGGAGGCTGTTAGCTTTGTGATTTGCCACTATGCAGCAAGGTTCTGGGGCGTCCCCTTGCCCTTAGCTGTGCCGCGTCGAAAGAGCGATGACCTCCACTGAGACCAACCAAATTGTTCGGGCGTGCCTTGCCGGCATTGTCGACTCGGAGATTCTTCCGGAGTGGGAGCTGCAGACCCTCACGGGATTTCATCGGACGGAGATCGCCAAGGTCATACAGACTTGGGACTTGGAGACGAGTGCGGAAGAAGAGTTCTCTGTGGCGATCGGTGTTCTGAACAACCTGCTCGGCTATCCTGGTTTGCGAGACGAACACCTTCAGCGTGTAACCGGATTCTCGAAGGATGAGTTGTTCACGTGCCTTCAGTTTCTCCGTGCGGCAGAAACGGACGCTGCGGACGAGTGACGTTGACGCGGTTCGACCAACAAAACGCTGTAGCAGCCGTGCGCCACTTCCTTTCGGCGTGGTTCCACCAAGACTGGGACCTGGAGGTAACCACTTGGTCTGGTGTGGTCGACCTGTTCGTCCGTGACTCCCGCGACAGTCCCTCTGACATCTCAGTTCTCGTCGATGCTCTCCGACGTGTCGCGTCCGCCGACGTCGACTTGAGGGATCTCGGCTGCGAATACGACCCATCGCCGGACGGGGTGTCACCAAGTGAGTGGCTCCAGTCCATCGCGCAATACTTGGAAAGTACAAGCACCCGTTCCTGAGTCGATCGCATCTCAATCGTCACGTCTGCAACATCGCAAGCGCGTGGACCGTCGCGATCGATCGAGCGACACTAACGAGATGCCTCCGAACACATCAGGGATGGACATCGCATTTCGATCCCAGAGCCTGGTCTGACTTCGTGGGTATTCTCTGTGAGGTCGTCGCCGCCGCGCCACCTTCACGTGAAGTGCTCTCAAAGGTGGAGCACTTTGCGCCTTGGCTCGAGTCGCAGACCCGGCGTCACTTCCTCGATACCTGGGGCATGTTCCTCCACTACCTGTTGACGGGGAGCTATCGGGGTGGGCGACCGCCTCTCTCGTTTCTCTACGAACGCGGTTGGGGCAAGGAGGCGCCTGGTGTCGGCGGTGTGGACTGGATGTATGACGCACCCATGATCTACTCCGCGGAGAAGACCTCCGAGATTGCATCTAAGTTTCGTAGGATCCGGCGCGACGAAGCGACAATGAGAGAACGCTGCGACATTGAAAGCCTGTCGCGCCGACAGATCTATCCGTTTGTCGGCTGGACGGCGGACCAGGCGCCACCCCGTCTGTTTGAGGATGCGCTCGCGAATCTCCATACGCTTCGTACGTTCGTGACAGAAGCCGCTGAGCGCGGTGACGCGTGTATCGTGCGGTACTATTGAGGCGATCGTCCGCATGCTGATTCGCGACGAGTTTGTTCGAGCGGTACGACAGCTGTCTGTCGTTGCAGTTGCACTCAGCGACGATGAGCTGCAGGGAACCTTCTCGGAACTCGAGGCTCTGCACGCGTTGCCCGGCGACGCTCCCCTCTGGGAGCGGATGACGACGCAAGGACAGCAGGGTGCTGACATGTGGAGGGAAGCAAGCAGCTTCTTCAGTGACGAAGTCGTACTGCTTTCGGACGCCGACTCTCACTGCTTCGGATTCCGTCTCGCCGCGGACGACGTAACTCGTGTTCTCGCCGAGTGTTTCGGTTTCGTTTTCTACCTGACCGATCCTTCGTGCTCCACACTCGTGTCGTTCAACGATCACGACGTACTCATCGTCAGTCGCGTCCCTGAGCGGTTTCCACTCAACGTCTGGGGCACGTGTTCGGCAGAGTCAGTCGAGAAAGTCCAAGTCGTCCGGGCGGCTTTCTTCTCCTCACGCTCGAACGAGGACAAACGTTCGATGTCTGGCTCGGGAGTGTTGAGGATGTCGAAGCCGCGCTCGCTGAGCTTCAAGTTCGCTGGCGCTAGTCAGTCGAAAATGTCCAACAGGTCAAAGTCCAACTCAAAGAGCCCACCTTCGCTCTCGGTCCACTCGAGCGGTGCAGACACCCACGGATCGACCCGCATCTCGTCACGTTCAAACTCGTAGTCGTTCCCAAAGAGATCGCGCAGAACAACTCGCGGACCCACAAAAGCAATCGGCCACGTCGTTATCCGCGCACGTCCACGCTTGCTTCGACTCCACAGCGCGGAAAACGACGACCACGCGTGCCCAACCTCGTAGCCCTCTGCAACCAAGGGCAGAGCCTGCGCGCCGGAATCTCGGTACGCGCCAACGGCAACGACTTCGGTCGACCAAGCGAGCTTCCGCTCCTGCATCAACCATGGACCCAGCAACACCGATTCAACAGCATCTGTAGCTCTGGACCGATGATCCCAACGCTTCGCTCGTTCGAGAAGAGTTCGACGATGAGCACGCTGCCGCGAAACACATCGCCAGTCGCTGCGCGGCGAAACAGGGTGGTGAGAAACCGCTCCAGCAACCCCTTTTGAACGCGTCCTTTCGCGTCGATCGGTACTCGATCTTCAGGGCTTTGCGGCAGACTCATCGCGGCAACGGTAACGGACGTTGCCATGTGCTGCACTCGACGACTCGCTAGACCGCATCGACGAGTTCCGACACGAGATGATCCAAGTACGCACGCAGTCGCTCTCCCGCGAGTGCATTTGGTCCGCGCGCAGGCAGCGCACGCACGATGTCATACAGACCGGTGTAGGCGGAGTAGGTGAGTAACGCTCGATGTTCGGCGTCGGTCTCATCGCAGCCCATCAGGGTGTAACACTCGCGGACAAAGGCCATCCGCGTGGTGGTGATTCGCCGTAGCGTGCGTCGGACTCGAGGATCTTGGCTCGATGCGGCGAGCGCCGAGAATAGAACGCCGTTGTCGACATCGGCATACGCGGCTTTGAGGAGCCGACGCAGTCGAACTTTGGGATCGTCGCTGGTGCGTAGTTTGGCCAGCACCTCGGTGGTCGATACTGCTTCCCACCGCAGCAAGGACTTCTCGACCAGCTCATCCTGACTCTCGAAGTGCCAATAGAAGCTGCCACGAGACACGCCCAGTTTCTTGGTGAGGCGACTGACTTTTACAGCGGCCACACCGCCTTCGGCAATCGCCGAGAGCGCAGCGTCCATCCAGTCCTCGGGCGCCAAGAGAGCTTTGCCGCTTCGTGTTCGTCGTTCGCCCACGACGAGAGTGGACCATGGAAATCGGCTCGCGGAAAGCTTTCCATACATAAATGTACGGAAACGTCTTGACGCTGTTTGTTGTTTCCATACACTGGTGTATGGAAGGGCCAGGCGAATGATGCGAACTTGGGTTTTGTTGGTAATTGTCGGTGTTTGCGCATGTGGGGACGACGATGGCGGGATGGATGCTGGAGTGGACGCTTCCGCGGACGCTCCTGTTTTCGATGGCGAAACGCCGGACGCAAACGAACTGGACGCCATGGAACCCGACAGCAGCGTTGACCCGTGTGACGGGCCTGGAACGTCACGCGGTATTCCGGGTGACGAGCGACTCGACCGGATCGAAGAGGGCGTCACTCGCGTGTACTACGCAGGAACGGATGCTGAGACGAGTCAGCGCTGCAACGCGATTGGAGACGCTCAGGTTCTCTATTACGACGTCTACCCCGCACCCGAAACACCGGTAGGGGCGACTGCGATCTACATCCATGGCGGCGGGTACAACGTGGGTTACGCGAACAACGGCGGGATCGTCGATGCGTGCAATCAGCTCATCGAACAAGGCTTGCACTGTGTCGCGTTGGAGTACCGGCGGGGGTTCACGGCCGGCGGCGACCTGTCGGTCACTGAAGTCGATCTCACACCCGACGATGCTGCTGCGTTTCGCGCGATTCTTGCGATGGCGCGCGAGGATGTACTCGATGCGTGGGACCACGTGCACGACAACGCCACAGAGCTTGGTGTGCCGCAACGCTACGTGGTCATGGGCGAAAGTGCCGGAGGTTCACTCGCGAGTCGCGTCACACTGACCAATCCAGATCTCGACAAGGACGTGCTTGGTGCCGTTGTGGGATTCGGCACGCACGAAAGCAGCGAACCTGTGGTGTCGACAGGGTTTCCCGTCGTGATCCAGGGTGGTCTCTTCGACGAGACCTCACCGGCCTACAACGCTGCGATCTGGTTCGACGAAGACATGCCCATCGCGAAAGGACTGTTCAACCTGCGAGACGAGCTCTTGGGAATGGGCGTCCCGACGCGGTTGTACATCAACGGGCATCAGGGTCACGGGGTTGGCGACTACATGGACGATGAAGGGACGATCGTGCACTACCCGGAAGCACTCGCGTTCTTTCGCGCGGTGGAGTCCGGTGAGTCTCCCGAGAATTTCACCGAGTGGCAGTTCGTGATGGACGACTGCGATCAAGACCCGGCGGTGACTGCGGGCGACCGGATCCGTACAGAAGGGTTTCGCTACGACCCGCGGCAGGCCGACTTCGAATCCGGCTTGAGTCCCGCCGAAGTGATCGAACTGCGCGGTCCTCCGACGCGTTGTCCCTAGCGGTTGACGATCTCGGCGTCGACGACGCGGAACAAGATGCGCAATTCGTACGCGTCGGCAATCTCATCGGTGTTCACACAATCGCGGCCCGGAATGACAGTTCCGTCGCCATCGATGCACGCGTCGATCAAACCGTCTTCGTCCTCGTCGACGAAGTGTTCGAGACCGTCTTCGTCTGCGTCGAAGTCAGGCCGGAATCCTTGTTGGTGCAAGATGTCGAGCGTGCTTTGCGGTTCGAACTCCGGTGACGTGTTGGTGATCAACGCTGCAGGCTGAGTCAGACCAAAGAGTGTGCCGCCGGTCAGGCCTTCGGGGTCGCCTTCGAGATCCACGCGTACCCATTCCGATGTGAAGGCGACCAAGTCCGGAAAGAGTTCTTCGATTGGCAGTCGTGCCTCCGCGGAGTCGCCTTCAACGTAGAGCGGGCCGGACACCAGTGGATTGCCGAGCAGCAAAAACCGCGCTGATCCGGAGCACGGATCGGGACCGGTGGCGGGTGGGCTCGAAATGTAGAGGCCCATCTGGCCCGCGCTTTCGCCCATCTCAGCACTTCTGAGTTCGGCGATCACGGGAATGTCACCATCGCACGTGAGACGAAGCAGTGCTGCGAAGAGTTCTTCGAAGAGCTCTTCGTTCATATCGATTGCAGCACCGAGCTCGCTCACGGGATCGACCGCAAAACGCGTGATCACGTGATGTGTTCGAAACTCGGGCTCGGGTTCGGTCGAGTCGATGAAACACGAACTGAGCAACACTGCAACGACGAACAACCGCTTCATTCGCGGGCTCCTCGCGGACAGTCGCACCATAGTGGCAAGACCGACGTTCCGTCTTCGCGCAGATCGATCACGTTGTCGCCGAAACTCTCGCAGTCGAACTCGCGCGTCAGTTCACAGTCTTCGTCCTCGTAGCCCACCACGCGCAACTCGACGCCATCCGAGGGCTCAATGCCATCCAGAAAGACGAAGTCGGACAGGTCTTCGTAGGTGCATAGCTCGTCCGGAGGTTCGATACATCGCTCTTGTGTGGTGGTTCCGTCCGCACCCTCGAGACGAACGCTGATTCCGGTGACCATGCGCAGAGGACAGGGGTCTTCAACGCACTCGCGGTCGCCAACGGGGGTGCAACAGTTGACCGGAGTGTGGATGACCACCTCCACTTCGCGTTGTGCACAGGCAACGAGACTGAGCAGCAGTATCCAGCGTGCATTACTCACGGACAGTGTCTCCTCCGACGAGCTGCACTTCGGGGGTGCGCACAAGCGCGAACACGACAGCCGACAACGCAACGGCGACGGCGAGCGAGATCGGTGTCCAAAACCACCACTTCTCGTAGAAGCGGGCTTCGCGTCGCGGAAAGGCTGCGTCGACGAAACGCTCGCCTAGACGTTCACCCTCGACCTCGATGGTTTCGCCGCGTCCGTCAAACGCGCGAGGGCCCTCGTTGCCAACGACCAAGAGTGCATCGGCTTCGCCGAGCGCCAGCGCTTCGACCCGCCAGCGTGGATCGGTATCACTGCCATCCGTTTGCAACGCTCGCAATGCAGCTGCGGCACGAACGCCTTCGTCGCCCAACGTCAGCGAAACCGTTCGCGTGGCGCTGCCGCCTGGAGTCACGGGCACGATCTCGACTGCAGGTCGAAAGCCATCGCGTTCGATGGTCACGTAGTGGCGGCCCGTGGGGAGTTCGTTCCATTCCGCCGGTGTGATGAGTGCGTCGCTGCCGCTGATGGAAACGCTTGCACCCGCGGGATCGGTTTCGATGCGAATCGCTCCGGTCCCAGCGGTGCTTTGGGCTTCCGCATGTAGAGCCACCAACTCGGGTGGATGGAGCGCGGGATCAGGGGCGCATGCGGCGCTGAGGTGCAAGCAGGTTCGAATTTCTTCGAGTGCAGCGTCGCGTTCCTCATGAACCAACAGCACGAGCGCAAGGCGCATGTGAAGTTCGGCGAGTCGACGTCGACCTTGCGGATCGCGAGCGCTTGGTCGCATGACCGAGAGAGCCTCGTTGAGTTCGCTGGTCGCGGCCGCGTAGTCAAAACGCGAGAACGCTTCCGACGATCGCTCCAAGTGAGGCTGGGCGCGCGCTTCGAGGTCTTCTCGGTCGGCATCGCGTTCGGACGCCACGCTCGCAAGTCGGGAAACGTCTTCGAGTACGAGGTTGTCGCGGTCGACGATGGCGGAACGGATGTCTTCGACATCTGCATTCGAGCCGCCGGAACTAACCACCATCACTCGGGTGACACGGGTGGAAGGCTGTTGGCAGGCGGAGAGCGCAAACGCGAGCATCGCCAACGTGATAGCGTTTCGTACGCACCCATGAGCGACTCGGTCCGGTTCGATCGCTACGAGGTCCTGGGACGCCTGGGCGCCGGAGGCATGGGCGAAGTGCTGCGTGCTCGAGCCGTCGGTCCGCACGGATTCGAGAAGGTCGTCGCGATCAAAAAGATCGGCAGCCGAGTTCGCGACGCTCGCGGCACAGACTTGTTCATTCGTGAAGCTCAGATCGCCGCGCAACTTCAACACGCCAACATCGTGCAGGTGTTCGATTTTGGTCGCTACGACGACGAACTCTTCATCGTGATGGAGTTGGTTGAGGGATGCAGCCTGGCATCTGTCCTCGAACCGCGGTTGATGCGCCAAGAAGGCTTCTCCCTGGAGCAGTCGCTCACGGTGATTGCACAAGTCGCTCGAGCGCTCGATTACGCGCACGGTCTCGAAGACGCTGAGGGTCGTGCGGTTGGAGTTGTGCATCGCGACGTGAGCCCGGCGAATATTCTCGTTTCGAGCAAAGGGGTGGTCAAGCTCACCGACTTCGGCATCGCCGCGTGGGCGCACCCGGAACGAACGTCGCTGGTCGCAGGAAAGCCCGCCTACATGGCCCCAGAGCAGTTGCGGGGCGATCCGCTGGATGGACGCGCCGATATTTTTGCGTGTGGTGTGATCGCCTACGAGATGATCACCGGTCGTCGTCCGTGGTCGGGGATGGTCGACGCGTCGCGCGGAGCGACCCTGGAGGCGATCGGGTATCGACCACCGTCGGAGCACGCGTCGGACGTGCCTGCTGAGCTCGACGCGTTGGTGGAGAAGATGCTCGTGCTCGATCGCGAAAGCCGATTGGCCGATGCCGAAGAGCTCGAGCAAAGCGTGTTGGATGTGAGCTACGCGTGTCAGCTCAAGATTGGGCCTCGTGCGCTTCGTTCGTTGGTGGACGAACGGCACAGCGTCGAGCACGCGCCGACTCTGGATGCGAGCACTCCGCAGGCCACGCTTCGCGCGGATCACGCGGCGGCCGGAATCACGGTGTTGCGAAGCGCAGATGCGGCGCCGGTGGATCGACGGACGGTGGAGCCGCAAGAGAAGCGCTCGAAGGCGTGGATGGCGCTGCTTTTGATTCCGGTTGTCGCCGTTGCGGTTTGGGCATGGCCGCGCGAGCCGGAAGCTGAACCGGTTGTGTCGCAAACAGAGCCGGAAACAGAGTCGGAACCGGAGCCGATCGATCCCGCGCCCGATCTCGTTGCGGAAGCGCCGGAGACTGAGACTGAGCTCGAGCCGACAGAGATGTTCGCTGAGCCTTCGCCCATGACCGCAGGGATGGGAATGATGGCCATGACGAGCATGATGCGCGGCATGGTTGCGATGACCGAGCTGGAAGAAACGATGAGCACTCAGGTCGCCGGGTTCGGAACGCTCAACGTATTTAGCCAGCCTTGGGCGGAGATCTGGATCGATGGTTCGAAGCACGAACGCAACGCGCCTACACGCGGAATTCGCTTGTCTGCTGGTCGACATAGCCTGCGCTTGATCAATCCGGTTTCGGGGTTGAGTGCAGAGCGCACCGTGAATGTGCCGGTGGATGGCAACGCAAACGTGCGCGTCTTTCTGGCTTCGGAGTAGCATTCCGTCATGGCGAAGGGGGATCCGTGGGTGACGCTGGCGGCGGGGCCGTTTCCTCGGCGTTCGTTGCGTCGGTATCGCCTCAAGGTGTCGAAAGGTCCCGACAAAGGTGCGACTGCGTTGGTGGACCGCGTGCGCTTTTCGATCGGCGCGCTGCCGTCGAACGACTTGGTGCTCAAGGACCGCGCTGTATCGGGGCATCACGCGGAACTCAAGGTCGAGGAAAACGGCGTTCGGTTGCGCGATCTGGGAAGCAAGAACGGAACCTTCGTCGGCGATGTGCGTTTGGGCGAAGCGTTGCTGCCTCCGAAAGCACGCATTGTGATGGGCGATACCCGCATCGACTTGGTGCCCGATGCGGAGACGGTTGAAGTTCCTGCAGCGGCTTCGGACCGTTTCGGACCCTTGGTTGGCAAGACCGTGGTCATGCGCGAGCTCTTTTCCGAGTTGGAGAAGATCGCGAAGTCGGACGCGACGGTGTTGATCACGGGCGAGACGGGAACCGGCAAAGAAGCCGTCGCTGAAGCGCTTGTCGCGGCGTCGGGGCGCGCGGACGGTCCGTTGGTTGTGGTGGACTGTGGTGCGTTGGCTCCGTCCTTGGTGGAGTCGCAGCTCTTCGGGCACGAGAAGGGCGCGTTCACCGGCGCGACCAGCGCACAAGCGGGCGCATTCGAACGTGCGGATGGCGGCACGGTGCTTTTGGACGAGATCGGCGAGTTGCCGCTTTCGCTTCAGCCCAAGTTGTTGCGTGTGTTGGAGGCGCGCGAAGTTCAGCGGCTGGGCGGAACGAAGCGAACCAAGGTCGACATTCGCGTTCTTGCTGCGACACACCGCGCGTTGGATGAACAAGTCAACGCCGGAACGTTTCGCGCAGATCTCTACTATCGACTCTCGGTCCTTTCGGTGCGTCTGCCTCCGCTTCGCGAGCGCGCGGATGATGTCGAGCTTCTCGCACGACACTTCTTGTCGCGTCTGGACGCTGGACCGGGCTTGTTGACCGACGAAGTGGTCGCGCGCCTTCGCGCATACGGATGGCCTGGCAACGTTCGTGAGCTTCGCAACGCGGTAGAGCGGCTGGTCTTGGGTGCGGATCCCCTCGGGGGTCGTATCGAGAGCACGCCGCGTGGTGAAAAGCTGGATCTCGACACTCCATTTCGGGTGCAGAAGCAGCGCATGGTGGCCGACTTCGAGCAGCGCTACGCCAAAGCGCTCTTGGAGTTCTCTCCCGACAACCTTTCGAAGGCCGCACGCAAAGCCGGGATGGATCGCATGGCGGTGGTGAAACTGCTTCAACGCCACGGACTCCTTCCTGAATAAGGGTGCGCCCCCGCTCGTGGAAACGGGGGCGCAAGTCGTGTTCGGTTGGTTCAGCAGGTGGGGTAGTAGGGGATGGGTGGCAAAGCGCTGAACTGCGCGTACACGACCGGAGTGCCGTCCTCTTCGGCGAAAACAAGGGTGATGGGTGGTGAGCCTGGCAGCGTGAGGTTCGCGGAGCCGCTGGTGGGGTAGGCGCATTCGAGGTCGGTGTACGTGACGCCCATCGCGTCGGCCGACCACGTTTGACCGTCCACGGTGACTGTCCCGCTACCGTCGAGCACCAACGCTTCGCCGACCGTGGTGATCGTGGCGTCTTCGAGAATCAAACGAACGCTTCCCGACGGTCCGGCGTAGTCGATGTCGGTGTTGAAGCGCAGCACACCCGGTTCGGCGGTGATGACGAAGAATCCCTCGAGGCTCCATGTTTCTGTACGCAGGTCCGCTTCCACGCCCAGGCTGTTCTCGTCACCTTCGAGCTGTAGGAAAATGCTCGCGCTTCCGGTCAGAGTCTCGCCGGTCTCTTGCGGACACGCGGTGAAGTACGCAGTCAGACGCAGCGGATCGAGGACGTTCCACTCGAGTCGGGAACACCCTTCAGCGCCTTCGCCCGTCATCGGCGCAGGATCGCCATCCCCGCGACCGCCACCACCGTCGGCTCGAGGCTCACCGGCCTCACCGGCGCCAGGTAGTTGTGCGTCTTCGAGATGTTCTTGTTCGCTCGTCGGCGGTTGAGTGATCAAGGAGCCGAACCCGTTGGCCATCAGCGTGGCGACACGCATCGCTTCGGTGGTCTGCTCGCTCAGCGCCTGGACTTGAGCTTCGGTCAGCTCTTCAGCCTCAGGCTCCTCCTCGGTCAAACATCCCCAAAGAGCCAGTGCGGCGGTGAGTGAAAGCAGCGTCTTGTTCATCAGTCCTCCCATCATGCGGTTGGACTTTGCAGAGGTCGTGCCGACGCGAATCGCTCGAAAACACCGACGAATTCCTAAGCGTCGCGGTGAGGTGCGAGTCGAGTCGTGAGACCTGGGTCGCAACTCGCGACCTGGGTCGCAACTCGCGACCTGGGTCGAACCTGTGTTGCGCCCTAGGGAATCTGGAAGACGGACACGACCGGACGGTGGTCGCTGATTTGCGACAGGTATGCTGGGATCAAGTCTTCGGCCACCAAAACAGACGTTTCCCCGGCGCCGTATTCGGTCAGCGCGTCGGACGTCACGAGTACATGGTCGAGCATGATCCGTGCGGGGATGAACGAGTACTCCCCATCAAACGCTGCTTCCAGCGACAAGAATCGGTAAAAGTCGGTGTCGATCAAGTACGGGCGAAACACGCTTTCGCTCGGGGCGTCCATCAGCTCATCGTTGAAGTCGCCTACAACCACCACGTCCGGGTCGCCCGACGCACGTTGTCGGATCCACTCGTCGAGAAGGACGTTGGCTTCTGCCCGCCGTTCGCGATCTTCCCGCCCGGTGCCTGCTTTGAGATGCAACACGACAAACGTGAAGTCGAAACGCACTTCTCCCGCGTCATCCCGAACAACGACGTCCGCGACTAAGGGATCTCGTGGAAACGGGCCTCCGTCGCTTACGAAGATGCGTTCGACGTTGTTGATCTCGACGCGTTCTGGTCGAAAGAGAATCGCGTGTTGTAGGAACGAGCGGGAATCGAAGTTCAGTGCGAAATCGTATCCGGGAAGGGTGCTGGCCAAGTCGACGAAGCTGGGTACGTCGACGATCTCTTGGACTCCGATCAAGTCGAAGGGCTCGAGTTCCAACAGTTCGCGAACACCGCGCGCAGAGTCAAATCGCTTGGGAAACTGTTCGATGTTCCAGGTGGCGATACGCAACGAGAGCGGATCGCGCACGAACGCGTCACCGACGTCGTCGTTGCCGGCATCGGGGATCGATGCATCTGGCATGTCGGCAGGCGAGCCACTACACGCCGCAACCAACAACGCACACGCGAAAACACGCACCCGGGAGGTGTAGCGCGGTTTAGCTCGGAGCGCTCTTCGCGACGTAGGGCAACGATGAGAGCTGATTGGCGATCTTCGTCAGGCGGGGATAGTCGAGTTCGACGAGCTCAGAGAGCCGCAGATGGTCCAACACGCAGACCAAGTGGAAACCGAGATAGCTAGGTTTGGTGGGGAAGACCGCGGATTCTTCCAGCCATCGAAGGCTGCGATGAATCGACTCCAAAATCTTGGTGAAGCGGGTGTACTGGCCGGTGTCGATTCCCGTGCGTCGCGCCAAGATCACCGACACCTCGGCGTTCATGATTCCATTAAGGGCTGCGCGTGCGTTGAGCGTGTCGACGTCGCGCGTGAGCACGTCGTACGTATCGTGAGGGTCGAGCTTACGAACGAGATAGGTCGCGATGTGATCCGACTCCCACATTGTGGTTTCGCCGTCCGCAAGCGCTGGGACTTTCATGAGTGGGTTGCCACCAAATGCTTCGCTTGATGCCACGTTGCCCACATCGAACAACTCGACGGGGTGCTTCCAGGCATCCAGTAGGATGCGAACCTTCCGCGCGAAGTGCGAACGCGGTGTGTAGTAGAGCTTTATCATCGTTCGAACCGATCCATTGGCTAGAACCGATCGGGTACGTAGAACTCCTCCGGTAGCACCTTGCGCTCGTAGTCCGCATTGAAGACGCGTTTCGGAAGGGACACGGGATCGTGGGGAACCTCTTCATAGGGCAGTTGCGTGAGCAGATGACTGATGCAGTTGAGTCGCGCACGCCGCTTGTCGTCGCCCTCGACGATCCACCACGGAGCATTGTCCGTACTCGTGCGCTCGAACATCTCCTCTTTGGCTTTGGTGTACTCCTCCCAACGAATCCGTGACTGGAGGTCCATCGGGCTCAGCTTCCATTGCTTCATTGGATCGTGGATGCGAACCAGGAATCGCAGCTGTTGTTCTTGGTCGCTGATGGAGAACCAGTACTTCACGAGCTTGATCCCGGAGCGCACCAACATCTCTTCGAAGCGTGGAACGTCGTGGAAAAATTCTTCGACTTGCTCATCGCTCGCGAAGCCCATCACGCGTTCGACACCCGCACGGTTGTACCAAGAGCGATCGAAAAGAACGATTTCACCCGCAGCTGGCAGGTGTGGAACGTAGCGTTGGAAGTACCAGCTGGCTTGTTCGCGTTCGGATGGGGCGGGCAGCGCGACCACGCGACACGATCGCGGGTCGAGCCGTTGCGTGATTCGCTTGATGACGCCCCCTTTGCCCGCGGCGTCGCGACCCTCGAACACCACCGCGAGTTTGCTTCCGGTGTGCGCGACCCAGTTCTGAAGTTTGATCAGCTCGGCTTGCAGGTCATACAGCGCCAAGAAGTACTCACGCCGCGGAAGTGTGGACTTGCGGCTCATGCCTGCGAGTTCGCGGATCTCGTCGGCGACTCTTCGGTCGTCCAATTCGATTTCTAGTTCTTCATCGAGAGCATCTTGCAGCTCCGCATCGAGCCAAGTGAGATCGGTTCGATCGTACTTCACGCGTTCGTCCTCCGCGCGAAGCCTATACCGTCCGACTCGCTACTTAACTTTCTTCTTCAGCGCTTTGAGCTCGGCGTCGATCTCTTTCTCGGCGCGAACTTTCGCCTTCTTGCGTTCACGTTCGGCTTTGACGGCTGCTTTGGCCGCAGCCTTCTCGGCTTTTCGTTGTTGCTTTTCGAGGGCGCGCGCCTGTTTTGCGCGAAGCTTCTCCTCCTCGGGTGTGAGCGGTTCGTTTCGTTTGCGAACCGCCTCGATGCCTTCCCGCGCAGCTTCTTTGCCCAGCTCCCAGCCCATTCCGGCGACGATCCACTTCACGAGTCCCATGCGCCACCATACGCCGAGATCAGGTTGAGCTTCCAAGTCGAATCAGAACCGCGCCAAACGCGACGACACATGCCGCAGCGATTCGCCTTTTGCCGAAGGGCTCTTTAAGCGCAGCTGCGCCTAGTACCGCCGCAAAGACCACGGCGGTTTCGCGAAGCGCGGCAACAGAGCCAAGTGGAGCTTGTCGCATGGCCCAAAGTGCGACGGCATAACCGCCGACCGAAAGCACACCTGTGAGCACCGCCGTTGTTCGTCGCTCCCAAACTTCTTTCGCAACCTCGCGACCACCAACAAACAACGCACCGGTCGCAAAAAGTGCGCCTTGAATCGTCGAGAGCCAAATCAGATAGGTCGCGACGCCGCCGGACGCGCGGACACCCAGCCCGTCGACCATCGTGTACCCCGCGATAAAGAGCGCGGTAGCAAGAGCGAGGTGGATCGCACGCCGATCAAACTGAGCGGCGGCGATCCCGATGACTCCGCCGGCAATGCAAACCACGCCGACACCGCTGAGCAACGAGGGACGGTCGCCGATGATCGCCCACGCGCCCAGCGTGACCAAGAGCGGCGGAACGCCACGTGCGATGGGGTAGACGAGTGAGAGATCACCACGGCGATATCCCATGATGAGCAGTGAGAAGTAGCCCAAGTGCAACACTTGGGACGCGAGGAGATAGGGCCACGCTTCCGCGGGTGGGGGGCCGACCACAAAGAGAAGTGGCGCGCCCAAGATGACCCACGCAATCGAGAGTCCCGCCGACGCAGCGAGTGGGTCGCCCTTGCGTCCTTTGATGAGAACGTTCCACCCCGCGTGCATGGCGGCGGAAGCGAGCACCAAAAGGGCGACCCAACTTGTCATTCTTCTTGAGGCGTAGCAGGCGTCGCAGCTGAGCGACATCATACCAACGCGTTTTCGTCGTCTCGGTATTCCTCAGCGCGACACACGATGATGCGTCGACCCGTTCGTGGTGCGGGCTTGTGCGGAAGTTTGATGCGTGTGAGACCGACCATCGCAAGACAGAACCTTCGAAGCGGGCAGGTCTCGAGAGGTGCGTGGATGTGGAGTGCTCGATATTGGCCGGGTTTGGCCGCTTCGAGGAGAAGGTGGTTGCCGTGTCTCGACCGGTCCAACACGGGTTCGGGTCGGTGCCAGAACTCGAGCGTCTTGAAGTGGTCGAGGATGTCGTCGTTGAGCAGCGGTCGAAGCTCGCGATAGATCACACCACCCCGGAGGACTTGCGTGAGCTTCGCGTCGAGGCTTCTCCTGGTGATCCGAACGACAAGTGGGTTGGCGTACGTACGAAGCCAAAGAAAACGGATCGTGAGCTGGGTCGCTCCAACGTGGATGGGCTGTTCTTCGAGGGCCTCAAGGCGCTTCGCGAACCACGGCTGAAAGTGGTGTTCCCTCGGAGCGAACGTGTCGCTAGGGAACATCGGAGGTGTGCTCATACGAGCCTTTCGTGCCGCGGAGGCGCACTGTGGGTCCGATTTCGAGACTCGCAAGCATTTGTACGCAACTCGCTCTGCGAGCGGTCGATGAGCCCACATGAAACGTACTGATTATGCGGACGCCATTCGTAAGGCGATCCTGGACGCACCAATCAACACACCTGCGATTCTGGGTGACCCCGAGGTTCTGGAAGCCTGGATTCGTCGGTATCGCGAGTTCTCGTGTGATTACTTAATCGAGAACCTAGCGGATGCGGAGCTTCCGGCGTGGGCCGAAGCGTTTACCGCGTTGCACGAGATGGTGGCACCGGTGTGGTGCCACGTGAACGACGGGCTGACCGAATCCGATGCGTGGGCGCAGTTCGATGCGCCGGCGCAGCTCGCAGTTGCGAGGCTGTACGGACAAAACTCGCCGGACTTTCGCTATGCGGGCTTTCTCGAGCACTACGAGGGATTTGTTCGGTTTCTTGCGGACAAAGGCGTGATGGAAACCGATGTCGCGACGAGGATCGTCGCCGAGTACCGAGCATGTTTCGGAAGAACATCGGCGGCGTAGTACACGCGAAACTCGCTCACGAGTAAGTCGCGATTTCTTCGCGGTGAGCGTGTACCGTCGTGCGATGCGTTGCGTTTCGTTCGTCTTTCTCGCGTTGATCGCCTGCGGTCAGGGCACGCCTTCCGAGCCTGTCGTTCCCGTCTATACGGCTGCACCTTGGCCTGACGTTGAAGCTGCGCCGGTTGCGGAACTCGCGACGGAGACTCGACCTCTCCCCCGCGACATCGCCGCGCTGCGTCGTCCGATGGGTGTGACGATCTCGCCCGACGGCCAACACGTTGCCTACGTGGTTCGTGCTCCGAGCTATGACGCCGAAGCGACGCCAAAAGGCGACGACGACCACAGCGGCGGTTGGACTACAGACACCCAACTCTTTGTCGTCCCTCGAACAGGAGGACAGACGCGTCAGCTCACGCGTGGAAAACACGCGGTGTCGTCAGTTCGCTTTCGTCCCGATGGTCGCGCTATCGCGTTCGCGCGCAGCCACGAAGGCAAGCGGAAGATTCACGTGATCGAGCTGGACGGCGGTGAACCGTTTGTCGTGGATACCGATGCGTATGAACCCGGCGACTTCGCGTGGTCTCCCACGGGGACGCACTTCGCATTCACGACCACGCAGGCACGCACGGACGAAGAGAAGCAAGAACGCTTTCGTACTGGTGGCGTACGCCGCTTCGACCGCGAGTGGCGTCAACGTCACCTTTTCGTGGTTCCTGCATCAGGTGGCGAACCTGTTCACATCAACCAGGGCACCGACACGATCGTGCAGTTTGCGTGGTCACCCGATGGAACGAAGTTCGCCGTGGTCGTTGCTGAGAGTTCGGATCCCTACCAAGCGTGGCTTCGACACCGTGTGAAGATCATTTCAGCGGAGAACGGCGAGACGCTTGCCGACGTACAGGAAGAAATCGCCAACGTCGATCACCTCGAATGGTCCCCACGCGGCACCCATGTCGCTTACATGCGCACCAACGAGACGCTGAGTCTGTTCAATCAGCTCGTGGTGTTCGACGTCGACTCTCAAGAGACCCGCGATCTCACCGCGGGGTTGGATGTTTCGCTCTCTAGTTTTATCTGGAGCGGCAACGGACGCGAGATCATCGCCGTGCTTCAAGACAAGACGCGCTCGTTGTTGCAGCGCATGCCTTTGGGCGGTTCGCCGTCGGTGCTTCGCCACGGTGAACGAATCATCTGGGCGAGCGGGTCCGATACCCAAGGCCGGTACATGGTGGGTCTCACGTCGACGAGCACCTCACCGGCAAATCCGAGCGTGATCGATATGCGTACGGGCCAGGTCAGTGTGCTCGCCAACATCAACCCGCAGGTCGAGGAGTGGACGCTCGCGAACGTTCGCGTGGTGCAGTGGAACAACAGCAGCGGTGAGGCGATCGAAGGTGTGCTCTTCGAAACCGCCGGCGAGGGTCCGCGTCCGTTGATGGTGTTGCCGCACGGTGGACCGGACTCGGTGACTCAAGAGAGCTTTAGCTCGTGGGGGCACTACTTCGCGGCTCGCGGCTATTCCGTTTTGCGGCCCAACTATCGCGGCGGCTTTGGGTACGGAAAAGCGTTCTACGAAGCCAATCGTGGCCGGCTGGGTGAGATCGAGCTCGAGGACATCGAGCCGGGGGTCGACCATTTGATCGAACAAGGTGTCGCCGATCCAGAGCAGCTCTACTACGGCGGATGGTCATGGGGCGGCTACCTGAGTGCATGGACACTTGGGCACACCGGCAATCGCTACCGGGCATTTGTGGTGGGCGCGGGAATCACCGACACGGTGGTTCAGTACGTGACGAGCGACATCAACCACGGTGAGGTGGCGGATTGGGAGTTTCGCGGTCGGCCGTGGCGCGAGCCGGAGACGTACGCGCGCACGAACCCCGCGCTGCACTTTCAGGACGCGACGCAGCCCACGTTGATTCTGCACGGCGAACGGGATCGACGCGTCGATTTTGTTCAAGCACAGATCCTCTATCGCGCGTTGGAAGACGCCGAATGCGAAGTGGAGTTCTTTGCGTACCCGCGGGAGCCACACGGATTCCGAGAACCGGCCCACGTCGAACACTCGCTCTTGCAATGGGCGGCTTGGTACGACAGCCACCGCGAGGAGCCGTCAGGCGAAGTACAGGTGGAGTAGCCGTCAGGCGAAGTACAGGTGGAGTAGCCGTCAGGCGAAGTACTGATAGAGTAGTGCCCTAAAGCACGCGCAATCGTGTGCGGCCCTCTTCCTGAGACCAGACACCACCGCTGTCGGTCTTGAGTTCCACGACTTGTTCGAGAGGGATCCCGAGAATCGACGGTTCGGTTTGTTCCGGAAGGTCTTCCACGCGAACTGCGAAGCACCCTTGATCGAAGGGAACACCGGGTGCGGCTTGGGTGCGGTAGAGCACCTCACGCTTGCCCTGTTTTTCGTGTTCGAGTGCGCGATGAATGCAGTAGGGGTTGTTGCCGGGGCGCCCCATCAAGACTTGTCCGGTCCAGCTACATCCCGCTTTGCAGACATCGGCGTAGTAGCAGGTGCCGCAAAAGCCCCACAGGTCCTTGCCGGTACGCGCGCCCAGGTGTGTTAGCTCCTCGGTTTGCAGGAGTTCGGCCACCGAAGTCTCGCGTGTATAGCCGCCAGTGTATTTGTCGGACGGTAGCGACGGGCAGCCTTTGAACTTTCCGTCCGCTTCGATGCCGAGACACACGGTTCCGGCGCCACATCCCGACCAGTGTGTGCCTTTGCCGCCGCCATAGCGCAGGTGTTGTTCGTACGGGCCGAAGTACCCGATGTTGTTTCCGGGAAAGAGCTGGATGCCGCGCGGGATGAGCTTCTCGCGCTTGATCCAAACCAGCAGCGGAAAGAGCTCCAGCAAGTCTGAAGGCTGGAGCAGCAAGTCAGCACGATCCGCAGCGCGACCCATGGGCACCGTCAGCTGGATCTGCCACGCCTTGGAACCCATCTCATGCAAGAGGTCGGACATCGCCACGAGCTCAGGCATGCTCAGCCGATTGATCTGGGTGTTGGTCGCCAAACGCATCGACGACTTCGCAACTCGTTGGGCAGCTTCGACCGCAGCTCGGAACGAGCCCTTCGCGCCTCGCTGCAGATCGTGCGTGCGCTCGAGCCCATCGATGGAAATCGAGATCGTGCTCAGTCCCGCTTGCTCTGCGCGCGCGACGCGATCCCCGTCGAGGTTTCGTCCACCTGTGGTCATGCCGCAGCGCATTCCGCGCTTGGTGATCTCGCGCGCGATCACGTCCCAATCGTCGCGCAGGTACGCTTCGCCGCCGATCAACGTGATCTCTTTGACGCCAATATCGTGCAGCTGTCGGACGACATCCAGGCACTCGTCGGTGGTCAGCTCATCCGAACGCGTTTTGCCCGCTCGCGAACCACAGTGCTTACAACCGAGGTCGCACTTCAGGGTGATCTCCCAAACCACATACGTCGGTGCGACGGTACCCGCGTGGTGTCGAACCAGTTCACTGGGCCGCTCCGGCAATGCGCCGATGGGCGGCTGCGGCTTCGCCATTACTGAGGCGCGACGCCGTAGAGAGCTTGCACCGGCGCGTCTTCGGCTTCTTCGATGTACTCCGGATCCTGATCCGGTTCGGGATCCTGCGGGATGCCATACGCCGGTTGCGCGATCGGCTCGTCCGGTTCTTCGACCGAACCGTTGTCGCCCGTGTCGCCGGTATCTCCGGTGTCGCCGGTATCGCCCGTGTCGCCCGTGTCTCCGTTGTCGATCTGCTCGCCGCCAGAGTTGTTATCGCTGTCGTTGTCGCCTGCCGAGTCCGCACCGCCGCAAGCCACCGCGAGTGCCATCAAGCCAGCCGCGATGACCCCGCCTCGTCCTGTGAGCCGACGCGGTGCTGTTTCGGAGGCGATCACCGTGCCGCAAAAATCGCACGTCGTCGCAGGTGTAGCGCCGCCCTGGACGTGGGCTTCGCAGTTGGGGCAGCGGGTCAGACCGTGCTTGGAGATGATGCTCATGTTGGTTCTCTCAGAACTGAGACTCGGGAGGATCGCCTTAGCTTGGGTGGAGATCAAGGCTGCGCGATGAGCAGGCGCGATTGGGGAATATCGAAGGTGACAACGTAGTTGCTTAGAAACTCCGTGCCGACCAGCCCGTCGTGGATGATTTCCTGGAACATCACGCGGAGTCCTTCGGCTTGGCCGCTGCCGTTGAACGCGAGCGAGGGCAGCGTGGTGAAGTAGCGCGTGTACGTGTGACCCGTTTCGTCCTGTCCTTCTCGCCGATCGATATCCTCGCCTTCGAGGTCGATAGCTAGCGGCTGCGCGTAGCGCGTGTGAAGCGTGACTCCACGACTTCCGGTGTCGACCAGGACGTTGAGTTCGGTTCCGTCCGATAGCGTCGCGGGCGCGAACACGTCGAGCGCGATGCCTTGTCGGTCTAAGTGCACGGGCAATGAGTTCGCCGTCTCGGAGCGTACTTCCGTGCTTTCGCGCGACTCGATCACCAAGGTGTTGTTCGCAAGATCGAGCGTGAAAGGTGTCTCTTCGAAAAAGGGTAGGCCTACGAATGCTTCGATGCGTTCGTCGGGAAAGAACCCTGGAATGTTGACCACGCCAGCGGGGATGTCAGTGCGTTGCACGCCGCCGACCTCGAGCATTGGAACGGTGGTTGTCGGAATCGTGACGGCTTGACCGGACATGCGCCGTCCCGTGAACTCGCCTCTGACTTCGCATCCGATGCGTTCGCACATCGCTTGGGAGATGAGGGCGAGTCCGATGCCGGTATCGAGAATCGCGATCGTGTCTTGGTCGTTGACGCGAACCGGAAGGGTCAAGAAGTGCTGGGACTGAACGGTTTCCCGCAATGCGACCGTGGCAAGGGGGCGAGGGTCGGCTGCGATCTCCGTTGTTGCGTTGTGTTGCGGCGTTGCGGACTCAGGGGTCGATGCACCACAGGCAATGAGAAGCACGAAAGCGATTCGATGCATGCGGTTGCATAGCGCGTTTACGCCAGTCGGCGAAACATGATGTCGCTTCGCAGCACGTACTTGATTCCTTCGACGACTTCGTTGCCCTGATGAAGAACATGGTGTTCAAAGAGCAGCGCCAGACCCGTTTTCGGTTGGACGATGTCTTTTGTCCATGGTTGGAAAACCGTCGAGCCACCTTGCTCCACGTCGTTGAGGTAGAGCAGCACGGTCACCATGCTGACTTCTTCGGGGCTCCGACGAAATGCTCCGTCGTAGTGCCACCGAAAGGCTTGGCCGGGTCGATAGCGATACACGCGAAGACGCTCGTTGAGTCCGATCGCTTTCCAGTGCATTCCCTGTTCGCCGCGGTCCACAAACGAAGCTGGCAAGCGTGGAAGCAGCTCTTCCCAAAGCGAAGCGGCAGCTTCGATGTCGTCGTACATCGCGCGGTCGTTGTTGCGAATGTCCGGCCGGCGCACAAAACCGTGCGCCGTGGTGATCGGCGCTTCGTCCATGCCGCGTGCTTCTGCGTCGGCAATAAACTCCACGCAGCGCTCTTGCGAGAGCACGTTGGGTATGACGCAACCGCGGCCGTCGAGGATCATGTTCACCGGCGCAAAATGTGGCGGGTTGCTCCGAGGTCAATGCTATTCCGGTCGCATGCGAGATATTCGATCCGGCAACTGCCCACTGTGTGATCACCACGAAATCGTGGCGGCGTATCCGCCTGATTGGGGAATGAACGACACGGATCATCCCTCTGCGGTGACGGCCGACCCGAGACTGATCTTCGCGGGGCGGACTCCGGGCCGCACGTATGGACGGTTGCGACTGTACTTCTGTCGATCGTGTGGTTTTTCGCAGACGTTCGTGGAACTCCCGGATCGAGTCCCCGTTGGAGAAAAGTACAAGACCGCACTGATCGAAGGCACGCAACGCGAGGGATATCGCTAGGCAGTGCCTCTGCGCCAAGCTACGGAGCCAAACTGAAAAACCGTTTGATTCGGTCCAAGAGCACGGTGGTTTCGCGTTCAACCGTCCGTTTCTTCTCCGATGCGCTCATGCTCGCGGCTTCTTCGAGTTCGGCTGAACGCTCGGCGAGTATGCGACTGATCGTCTCCGCGAGATCGGGCGCTTCTTCCAACACGCCTTGGAGTGCGCTCTTGTCGATGACCAGCAGTTCGGTTTCGATCACGGCACGCACCGATGCTGTTCGTTTCTCGCCCGTCATCAACGACATCTCGCCAAAGAACTGACCCTCTTTGAGACGGGCTACCTCGCGTCGCGAAAGTCGCTCTCCAACTTCCACGGCGACCGCTCCAGAGCGAACGATAAACAGCTCGGTTCCGTGGTCGCCTTTTCGAATCACCAGCTCGTCAGGTGCGTACATGCGCGTGCTGGCGTTTTCTGCCAGCGCGAGACGCGCCTCCTTGGGTAGCGCACGAAGAAAGTCGACCTGTCGCAAGCTGCGATCGCGTGCTTCAACACGTGCTTCGGCTTCGTGCTGCAAGCGCTCTTCGGTGTAGTCGAACATCCGTACGAGACGTTGCGGCACCGGGATTTGAATGCCCATCCGCTGCATCGCGTACCAGAGGCGCTCTCGAACAAGACCGGCGATCACTTCGCGATGTTCAAACTCGTTGATGTAGTAGCGCACTTCGTAGCGCACCCCGGATTCATCAAACCCCGAGATCAACACACTTGGCGGTGGCTCGCTGAGTACACCGGAAACGTCGAGCACTGCCCGCTTGAGCTCGGGCATCACTCGCTCGGGCGGCTTGTCATACGGACCCGCCACGTACGCTCGAAGGCGAGCAACACGATCCGGCTTGGAGTAGTTGCGAATCGCGGTCCGGGCCAAAGCGGAGTTCGGAATCGTCATCTCGAACTTGTCGAGGGTCTCCACGCGAACCGTGCGCCAGTTGATCTCCAGCACCCGGCCGACGTGTCGTTCGTCTTCGTCGAAACCGATCCAATCACCCACCGTGAACGGGCGCTGCGCCTGAATCGCCAAGCCGGCGAAAAGGTTTCCAAGCGTGTCTTGCAGCGAAAGACCGATGACTGCGGTGAGGAGCGCAGAAGTGGTGAGCAGTGAACTGGGTGGAACGCCCGCGGCGTTGAGCGTGATCAGCGCCACTGCGATGAAGAGCAATGCCTGCACGAGGTCGCGCATGATGCGCGGCACTTCTCCACCGAGGGTGCGCATCACCAGCGCATGAAGAACGATCAAGTAGCCGCTGCGCGTGATCGACGCGAGTAGGAAGAAGAGACCGGCAACATAGAGCGCGTTGTCAGCACGAGCCTCGTCGTGGACAAAGGCGCGCCAGATCAGCAACGCGAGATGGATCCCAAGCAGCACGATGGGGAGGCGCACGCGTTTGCGTGTCCCCTTGGGCAGCACAATCGGTAGCAAGAGGATGAGGGTCAACGCGATGACGAGACCGATCCCGCCACTGACGCTCACTTCATCGAGCCACCAATCCACCCCGAGCACATATCACAGCCGCGCCGAAGACGGACCGGTCCCACGTCAGTAGTTAAAGCGGCGCATCGAGACGTTCATGAGTAGGCCTACTCCGATCATCACGGTCAGAACGCTCGAACCGCCGTACGAAAAGAGTGGGAGCGTCATGCCGACAACAGGCAACAAGCCGCAGACCATCCCCAAATTGATGACCGCCTGCCAAAAGATCATCGCGGAAACACCGACGGACACAACGGCACCAAAACGGTCCTTTGCCTGTGACGCGATCTTGAGTCCCCAGATCACCAGGAACAGGTAGAGCCCAATGATGAGCAGTGCGCCCATGAAGCCTTGTTCTTCGGCCCACACAGAGAACGGAAAGTCGGAGTGCTGATCAGGGAGGAAGCGAAACTGGTTTTGGGTTCCGCGCATGAAGCCTTTGCCCCACAGACCACCAGAGCCAATCGCGACTTGCGACTGGTGTGCGTGCCATCCGGTATCGAGTAGGTCTTGTTGGTTGCCCGTCCACTGGGCCCAGAACGCAGTGAGGCGTTCCTTCTGATAGCCCTTGAGCAGATAGGCCCACGTCAGAGGTGCACTAAACGCAAACGCGCCGGCTAGCGTGACGAGCGAGCGTAGTTTCAGGTTCGTAAGAACCATGACGCTGCCGAAGATGAATGCGCAGATCAGCGCGGTGCCCAAGTCCGGCTGCGCCAGAATCAACGTCATTGGCACTGCGAGGATCAGACCGGGAATGACGAGGTCTTTGAGCGTTCGACCGTCGGTCTTCGGGTCGTTGTGGAGGTATTTCGCCAGCGCCACGACCAGGAAGATCTTCATCAACTCACTGGGCTGAAGAGAGAATCCCCCAAGACTGATCCAGCGGGTGGAACCGCGAATACTGCGACCCAGCAAGAACACCAAGATGAGTAGGGCGACACCTGCGCCGTAGATGATCCACGCGTTGCGCTCGTAGTGCCGGTAGTCGATCGCGGCGACCAAAGCTGCTGCACTTGCACCAAGCGTGAGCCAGTAGATCTGCTGCAGGTACGCTTCGCTCACCGCGCCTTGTGCACTGGTCGCGCTGTACAGATTCACCACGCCGAGCACCGCGATCGCGCACGTCGTGACAAAGAGTGGCCAGTCGAACTGGTCTCGCAGTGTGCGACTGACGGCCACTAGCCACCCTCCGGTGAAGGCGTGGACGGTCCGCGCGCGGTCGTAGTTGCACGCGAGCCCAAGTGGTCTTGCAAGATGCGCATGGCGATCGGTGCCGCGGCGCGACCGCCTGAACCGCCGTGTTCGACGAGCACTACGATGGCGAGTTCCGGGTTTTGCGTCGGGGCATAGCCGGCGAACCACGCGTGGGAGCGTCGGAAGTACCAGGCGCGCCGCGGGTCGACGTTGTCGCGAAGCGGTCCGGGCTGAATCTCTGCGGTGCCGGTCTTGCCGGCGACATCGACACCCCCTTCGATGCGCGCTTCGTACGCCGTTCCGGATTGAGCATTCACCACGCCGCGAAGACCGGTCTCCATGAAGGTAAAGTGGTCGCGATTCACGGCGATCTGGTGGTCGACCTGAGGCTCGAACTCCTCGATCACACTCCCATCAGGTCGACGAACGCTCTCGATGAGCTGCGGTTCGTAGAGCGCACCACCGTTGGCGAGCGCCCCGTATGCCAAGGCCAGCTGGAGCAGAGTGACGCGCGTATTTCCCTGTCCGATCGCGGTGTTGAGCGTGTCACCGACGCGGAAACGGCCATGTCGGCGGATGTACCAATCCCGTGTTGCGAGGAACCCTGAGGCCTCGCTGTTGATGCCGACCTGAGTGCGTTCGCCGAAACCGAAGTCACGAGCGAAGCGCGTCAACCGCTCCAAACCCACATGCTCAGCGAGTTGATAGAAGTAGACGTTGCACGACTGCACAATCGCTTGGCGCATGTCGACCGCGCCATGTGCGGAAGTGCAACGCTTTCGGTCCGTACCGATCATGTAGTAGCCGATGCATTCGACGCGCTCGGAAGGGTCGACGACCTCGTCTTGAAGCGCAGCGAGTGCACTGACCGGTTTGAAGGTCGAACCGGGGAAGTAGCTCTCGTAGATGGTCTTATCGATGAGCGGACGAAACGGGTTGGTACGCAGTTCGTCGTACGCCGCTTGGCTCATGCCACCGCTGATGTCGTTCAGGTTGTACGAGGGTTTGGAGAAGAGTGCGCGAATTCGGCCGGTGTTGACCTCGACGACGACCACCGATCCTGCCGGCTCGTGAAAGTTGTCGCGAATCGTGCGCATCAACTCCATGTCGAGCGTGGTGACGACATCGGCTCCGGGAGTTGGGGGTTGGGTTTCTTCGCGTTGCTCGGTCAGCAAACTGGCATTGCGCTGACGACGTCCACGCGCATCCACCCACACGCGCCGGTGGCCGCGCTCTCCACGCAGCGTTTCTTCCCAGCCTTTTTCGAGACCCATTCGCCCGATGGAATCACCTGCGCGGTAGTCCCGATCCACGTGCGCTTCGAGGTCTTCCGCGTTGACTTCGTTGAGATAGCCGACCGCGTGTGCGCCTAACGCACCGTATGGATAGGTGCGGACCGGTCGTGGAACCACGTCCACTCCAGGCAGTTCGTTCTGGTGCGTTTCGAGTGCAGCGAGTTGATCGCGGGAGATGTCGTTGAACATCTCGATCGAGTGGGTGCGGCGGCGAAGCGGCACACTGCGCACGCGATCGATCAGCGCAATGCGCTCCTCAGGCTCGAGGTTCATCAGCTCGCTCACGCGGTCGATGTCACCGTCGGCCAAAAGCTGAGGAGTGAGGTAAACGTCGTAGCTCGCGCGATTGGTTGCGATGATGCGCCCACGCGAGTCTCGAATGATGCCGCGCGTTGCCGGAAGTGAGATCGTCTTGGTGATGTTCTCGCGCGCGATCTCGGCCCAGTGATCGTTCTGGACGAGCTGTAGCTGAACCGTGCGCACCAGCAGTACTGCGAAGAAGAACACGACGAAGAGCGCCATCCATTTGTAGCGCTTTCGGAACTCGCCGACTTCGCGGCGGGGCGAGAGCATCACCATTAGGCAGTGCTCTCTTCGCGACGACGACCCACGGCCGCGTCAACCCGTTGGACACCCGCAAAAACGAGAGGAGCAGCAACGCCTGTAGCGAGTGCGGGAGCGAGAAGTGCGAGGGCGGTGTCCCACGCACTGCCTGCGGGGAAGGGCGGTGGCGAGGAGAAGATCGCCCGTAGTGCGAGCGTTGTGCCGCCGGTGAGAATCGCAACACCGAAGACCAGCGAGCCCTGCAGACCGGGGTTGCGCATGAACAGGCGCAGACCCGCACCACGTGAAAGCAGGAACGTTGCGACGCACACGAAGGTCTCGAGACTCATCAGGTTGCCGCTGAAGAGATCGAGAAAGTAGCCGAGCACAAAGGCGGAAATGGCGCCGCGAATCAGGTTGGTGTCTGGTGACACGCCGATGAAAATCACCACGGGAAGCAGGAGATTTGGCGTGAAGGGGTGCAGTTCAACGAACTGGGAGACCAGCGATTGCACCAGCAACATCGCGACCCCGAACGCGACGAGTGCAAGGCTCTGCAGGCCTTGCTGCACTTACTCGTCTCCCTCGCTCGTGGGGCGACCGGACTGCTCAGTCAGGATCAGCACTTCTTCGAGTGCAGAGAAGTCGACGGAGGGTCGGACCTCGACTTGTTGGTAGAGACCAAAGTCTTGTCGTTCCACGCGTGTCACGCGCCCGATCAAGATCGACGCGGGGAAGCGCCGTCCGAGTCCCGAGGTGTAGACCTCGTCGCCGACTTCCACTTCGTCGCTGCGCTGAAGGTACTGAATGCGTGAAAGGTAGCGGTTGGACTCGCCGGTTCCACGCAACATGCCGCGTGCCCCAGTGCGTTGAACCGTGACGTCGATCGCACTTTCCTGGTCGACCGTGAGCAGTACGTCGCTGTGGCGACCCGAGACCCGCCGGATCTGTCCGACCAGTCCCTGTGCACTGACCACGGGCATTCCGGTATGGACGCGATCGCGCACACCACGATCAACCCGGATGCGGAGCACGCGGAAGAAGGGGCTGATGTCTTTCGCGACGACTTCGGCCGAGATCGAGTCGCCGCCCAGACGTTGGCGGAGCTGGAGGAGATCGCGAAGACGTTCGTTCTCGCGTGCTTGTGCGCGAAGGCTTCGGGTTTCTTCGCGGAGGCGTGTGTTGTCGAGTTGGAGGCGCTCGTTGTCCTCTTTAACGTCGACCAAGTAGACGTACTCTTCGACCAGTGCGCTGACGGCGTGTGCGGCTTCCGCACCTACGTACTGAATCGGCGAGCTCGCTTCGAGAAGCACGGAGTCGATCATCGAGAGTTTCGAGGGGTCCTGCAGGTTGGCTTTGAGGAAGAAGAAGGGCAGAACCAGCAAGGCGACGCTCACACCGACATCGCGAAATCGTCGTAGCTGGTTCATGGGGTGGTCTTCCTTCGGGGTGGCCAACGCAGGACGGAGGCGCTCGTCATCCCTGGCCGAGATCCATAGCCGGTGCGTCGCCAGATGCTAGGCGCGGTCCCGATGCGTCATCCGAGCGAAGAAACGTAAGGGTTTCGCGGAGCTCGGACGAGCAGGTGTGGGAATTTCTCTACGCGTCCCCGAAATTCACGTCGGGGAAAGCTCCACACTCGGCGAGTCAGTTGATGGTGACTTCTTTGAGAAGGTCGAGGTGGTCGAGGGCTTTGCCTGAACCGAGCACGACAGCCGACACGGGATCGTCGCCGACCATGACCGGAAGTCCGGTCTCTTCGCGAAGCAACACGTCCAGGTTGCGCAGCTGCGCGCCTCCACCGGTGAGCACGATTCCCTTGTCGACGATGTCGGCGGAGAGCTCGGCCGGGGTTCGTTCCAATGCGGTCATCACCGCTTCGACAATGGCGTTGATGGGCTCGCTCAACGCGTCGCGGATCTCGTCGCCGTTGACCAAGACGGTCTTGGGCACACCAGCAACCAGGTCGCGACCCTTCACTTCCATGGTCGCGGGTTCGTCGTCTGGATAGGCGTTTCCGACGCTGACCTTCACGCGCTCGGCGGTTTGTTCACCGATGAGAAGGTTATACTTGCGCTTCATGTACGCGATGATGGCTTCGTCCATCTTGTCGCCACCGACGCGCACCGATTGCGAGTACACGATACCGGCGAGCGAGATCACGGCGACCTCGGTTGTACCGCCGCCAATGTCGACGACCATGTTGCCGCTGGGTTCGGTGATGGGAAGCCCTGCTCCAATCGCAGCCGCCATGGGCTCTTCGATCAGATGAACCTCACGAGCGCCCGCACCTTCGGCGCTCTCCTTGACGGCGCGCTTCTCCACCTCGGTGATGCCGAAGGGCACACAGATGATGATGCGTGGCTTGACCACGGTGCGCCGGTTGTGGGCGCGCGAGATGAAATAGCGAAGCATGGCTTCGGTGATCTCGAAGTCCGCGATGACGCCATCGCGAAGCGGACGCACGGCCTGGATCGACCCAGGTGTGCGGCCCAGCATTTCCTTCGCCTCTTTGCCGACGGCGAGAACGTTCTTGCCGCCGCGCGGATCCTTTTGGACCGCGACGACCGAGGGCTCGCACGAAACGATGCCGCGACCCTTCACGTAGATCAGCGTCGTGGCCGTCCCGAGGTCGACGGCGAGATCGTTGGAAAAGAGTCCGTAGAGCCAGTCGAAAATCATCGGTGTCTCGAGTCGTCTTGGGTTGGACGACCGATTGCGCGAGGACATCCCTCAGCGCCGACTGGTGTTAACAGATCGATTTGGGCCGATCAAGGCGGGCTCCGAGGGGAAAAAGCGGACCCCGTCAGTCGAGCGTCGGCTCGCCGACACCTGAAATAAACTAGAAGTTCAGGGTATTTACCCCTCGGTGGGGGTGAAGTTCAGGAATTTTCGGTTGTGATCCCAATTCTCGATAGGGCTAAGGTTCCAACAGTCAGATGGAACGCAGATTGACCGCAGCGCAGCGGCGCGCGATCGAAGCCGCGACGCTGGTAGATGCTGCCAAGAAGGGCGATCAGCGCGCGTTCGAGGAGCTGTTCCGACGCTACCGGCCCCGCATCTATGCGCTTGCCCTCCATCTGACTGGAAATCCGGGCGACGCCGAAGACATCACCCAGGACGCCTTCCTGAAGGCGTACTCCAAGCTTGGCGCTTTCGAGGGTCGCAGCGAGTTCTTCACCTGGCTCTACCGGATCGCCCTGCACCGAGCTCTCAACGTCAAGCGCGACCAGGGCAAGCGCCGAGTCGCGGCTCTCGATGATCCTCGTGTCGCCGCTGCTGTGGCGGTCGATGCTGGAGGGGATCCTCGTCGAGCGTTGGAGCTTCAAGAAGCCTACGCGCATCTCTTGGCTGCGTTCGACCGGCTCTCGCCGACGCTTCGAACCACGGTCGTGCTCACCACGCTACAGGGGCTCTCCTACAAGGAGTGCGCTGTGGTGTTGGGCACGAACGAAGGCACCGTCGCGTGGCGCGTTCACGAGGCGCGACGTCAGCTCAAGGGCAACATGGAACGGCTTCAAAAGGAGCCGACCCCGAAGCACATCAAAGTGCGAGCGCGAAAGATCAGCCAAGAGCACGACGCAGGCGCGCGGCTCGAGCAAGCGATTGCGGCGCTGATGCCCGAGCCGACTCCGGCCTGATTTGAGTCCGCCCTGATTTGAGTTAGCTGAGGATCGAGCCCGCGATTTTCGCGGCGAGCTTGCCGTCAAGCTGACCGGGAAACTTCGCCTTCGCGGCTTTGATCAGCTGACCCATCTGCTTCTTCTCGGTGACGCCGAGTTCTGCAGCGAGCGCTTCCATTGCGGAACGGACTTCGTCCTCGCTCAACTGCGCGGGCAGGTACTTCTCGAGCGCGGTGATTTCAGAACGCTCTTTCTCTGCCAGATCGGTGCGCCCAGCCTCGTCGTACTGCGCCGCACTTTCGCGACGCGTCTTGACGGCCTTCTTCACCACGTCGAGCGCCGCGGCTTCGTCGATCGGACCCTTGAGTTCTTTTTCGGTCAGGGCCGTCTTGAGCATGCGGAGGGCGTCACGCGTGGCGACGTCCTTGGCTTTCATGGCGGCTTTGAGGTCCACCATGATTTGTTCTTTGAGAGACATGGTGCGCCGAAGGTGTGTCCGCAGCGGTCCAAGCGCAACCTGTTGTTCGGGAGCGGCCAGCTTTCAGCTGTCACAAGGGAATCGAAAATCGATCGAACTCTTCCGTCGACTCTCCTCGCTGAAAACCACGTACCACGACTTCGAGTGAGTCGTCGTGTTGTCGGATTCGTAGCCAATGGAAGGGTCTCGGCGATGGGCCCTCGAACAAGTCTGTATGTCGCTCGTTCTCCAGAAGCTCGACCCGCGGACCACCCCCGCCCCCTGACACGACGAAGTGCACGCCTTCCTTTTCGAAGTGCTCATAGGCATGTGCGTGCCCGGATAGAAACAAGCGCACGTTTGGAGTGAGGCGCGACACGAACGCGTCTTGGACGTGCGCTTCATCGCTGGTCACACTGCTGTTGGTATAGGGCGGGTGATGTGTCGCGACGATGATCGCGCGTGCATCCAACGCAGGAAGAGTCTCTTCGAGCCATCGGCTCTGCGTGTCGATGTCGTTGTTGGAGTCCAGCCAGACCACGGCAACATCGCCCCATCGCGACACGCCCCAGGTCTGTTCCGCGATCCAGGGAAAGCGCGGTTCCAAGTTCGCGCACGCGACGACATCGGGTCCCCAGAAGTCGTGGTTGCCGAGGGCCAGCACAACGCCTTGGCTTGTCAGCGGAGCGAAGAGCGTGTCGAAGCGCTCCCAGTCGGCGCAGTCGGATCCATCGAACACGAGGTCGCCGAGAAGGATCAGACCTCCGACGTTCTCTTCGTCCTGCATTTCGCGAACCACTCGAGTGCGAGCGTCGTCGTTTTGTTCGCGTCGCATGATCCACGCTTCGAATCGCGACGTGCGCTGAAAGTCACCCACGGCGAGTAGATCCCCGTCGCCGAGTGCGTGATCGTAGGTGACGGGTTCAGACCAATACGGACAAAGCGCTCGATAGCCTCCAGCCAATAGCGCGAGACCCACCAAACCGAGTGCGACGCGACGTTTCACCCGGGGGGCGGGATGTTCGGCCGGTACGAACGCACTGGATTACCGAGTTCGCGACGCTCCGAAGCCAGTTGCTGACCCGCACCGTAGCGAGCACATGCGCCGACGCTGCCGCCCTGCGCTGAGTTCTCGGCGTAGACAATGAAGGTCTGACCCTCAGCGAAGTGGGGTGGGCACATGCTCGGTTGGGCCGGGACGCGGAGTGTGATTTCGCGGCCCACGCTTCCCTTCCAGACCCGACGAACCTGGAACGTCGCCCGTGCCGTTGTTGTCGATCCAATTCGCTCCATGCGCGTCACGGTTCCTTCGAACACGAACGCGGCTGCTCGGCGTGCGTCGTCAGCTTCGACCCACATGCACGAGCACGCGTGGACAACGTTTGGCGCTGCAAGCGTGAGTGCAGCAACGACAACCAGGGCGGATTTCATCGGGCTCATCGTAACTGAGAAACTTAAAGCCCCAGCTATCTTTGGACAAAACTCCCCATTGGGGGACTGAGTCTCCACACCGCGGTATCGAAAACGTCGAGCGATGCGTGGACCAATTCATGCACAGCTGCACGGTATGAAGAAGACTGCCCTATTCCTCGTTCCCTTCCTTGCTGCGTGCACTGGCTACGCAGGGAGTGAAGCCGGAATGCAACAGAACATGCTGAGAGGTGATCTCGGCAACGTCAGTCTCGAAGACACCCCCGAACTTCGAGAGCTACAAGTGACAGACCGAGGCCTCTTTCTCGATCTGCGCATCATCGAAGAAGACTCTGCGCTCATGGTGGGTCTCACGATTCCCAGACGTCTCAACGAGGCGGGCGAACTTGAGTTCATGCCTGAGTACGCCGAGATGATCGGCTGCTCTGGACCGCAAGATGACAACTGGGACGTCGACTGTGAGCCCGACGATCTCATCGTGAACGTCGTGGAGAACGACGGCAGCATCGCGGTCGACTTCGAAGGCACGTTCCACGATTGTGGTGCGCCGCCTGCCGATCCGGGCGATCCGGGCGATCCCGGCGACGACCCGGGCGATCCCGGTGACTACCCCTCCGATCCGCCTGGGGTGATCGACGGCAACTATCTGATTTAGTCGCTCTCTGTTCTGGCCGCGCGTTCCGAACCGCGGCAGCCTTCTGCTGTGAAGCAAGCCGACCACGACGCATTGCGTACCGCGGTCGGCTTGTTTGTTTCCGTCGACACATCGATGCTGGAACTTGTCACGCCCCAAGTCGTGCGCATGGCCAAAGGTGAGCATCTGCTGATGGCTGGCCAGCCGGCGAAGTTGGTGGTGCTGGTTGTTGAAGGGGTGCTCCGCGAGTACTTCCCACTCGCCGACGGACGTGAGCGAACCAAAGCGTTCATTGTCGAGAATCAGTTCTCGGGTTCGCTGGTGGACTTGCTCAGTGGCAAACCTTCCGCGGCAAGCATTGTCGCCGAAGAACCGGTTCGTGCATTGACCTTTGAGTTCTCGGAGATGACGCGTTTAGTCGACGCGCACGCGTCGTGGTTGGAGTTTCGACGCAGGGCGACCGAGGCGCTGCTTGCTCGAAAGGCAGAGCGTGAGTACGAGCTGCTCGCGTTGGATGCGGAAGCTCGTTACGCCGCCTTTGCCCGGACGTACCCAGGCATCGAAGCACGCGTCGCCGCCAAGCACATCGCTTCGTACCTCGGGATTACGCCGGTTCATTTGTCGCGGTTGAGGCGACGTCGCGTAAGCCAGGCGATGAGTACGAAGCCTGCGACGAACGACGCGTAGCGGGTCCAAACCAAGACGCTTTGGACTTCAGGATTGACGACGCACCAAGTCGCGGCACCGACGGGCAGCTGCACGTAGATTAAGGAAGCTCGAAACAGTCGCTGCACCGTGTCTCGTTGTGGCAGATGAAAACCAACGAGAACGAACGTGGCATGTCCAATCAGCCACTTGAGTTGGCTCATCGTGCTGCGGTTCACGATCTCTGTTGGGCTTGGTGCGACACCGAGTTCTGCCATCCGGAGGAAGCTCAGCAGTTGGTGGTTCTCCACGAAGTCCAAAACGCCCGCTGTGACCCCGCCGACAGCGATCAACACGGTGAAGTACGTCGGTTGCTCGGACAGAACACTGGCCAGTGCCACTGTGGTGGTGACGTACGCCACGATGAAGACGTCGTCGCCTGCGATGAGGAGTCGCAGCCAGCTCGCGGATTGTTCCAGCCCGTCGCGATAGACCTCGGGCTGGGATGCCCATTCGAATGTTTGCTGGCTGACTCCGCTGTACAGCGTGATGCTGCAGAGCCCGATCAAAAGAACGGCCGAGCAGAGTGAGGCGCGACGAAGAAGCTGCCATGTTTCCACCTGGAAACGATGGCCCTGAGCCACACCCAAACGCCTTAACCTGGGTTAAGATCCGACCATGCGATGGTGGATTGGCTTGTGTGTAGTGCTGATGGCGTGTGGCGATGACTCCGCGCCGGCGGATTCAGGCACCGATGGTGGTGAGCCCGATGGCGGAGTCGACGCCGCGGAGGATGCGCCCGACGACGTGAGCGCAGACACGTTTGATGCCGGACCGCTAACCCTTGAAGACCAGCTTCAAGCGCGTGGCGAATGGCCGGTGGGTTACACCACGATTCAAGTCACCTACGACCGTCCCGACGCCATGGGTACGCGCGAGCTCGAGCTACACGTGTGGTACCCGGCCGAGGAAGTCTCCGACGGAATGCGTCCGGCGTATCCGTTTCGGCGGTCCGACGTCGCCGTTGTGGATGCCCCTGCGGCAGCAGGACCGTTCCCCGTGTTGGCCTGGAGCCACGGACACCAAGCCATTCCCGATGTCGCAACGGACTACCTTGAACACTTCGCGTCGCACGGTTGGTTGGTGTTGAGCCCGACCCATGTCGGAAACACGAGTCTTGATGGTCCAGATCGTGTGACGAGCATTTACTATCTGCGACCGCATGATGTGTCGCGAAGTCTGGACGCGCTGGAGGAACTGGACAGCACGCATCCGCTCGCGGGTTTGGTCGGGAGTCCCAAAATCATCAGCGGGCACAGTTTTGGGGGCTACACCGCATATGCGATCGCGGGTGCAAGCTACACCGACATGTTGATGGAACGGTGTGCCGCCGATGAACTCAGTAGTGCGTTCTGTTCTGAGCTTGATGAGGACGCTGAAGCGCTGTTTCGGGCGGGCTTTTACGACGATCGATTCGACGCGATCATCGCTCAGGCTTCAGGTGACGTGACGCTCTTTGGCGACGGGGTTGCCGATATGACCTTGCCTTTGCTGCACATGGTGGCGGAGGGCGACAACAACCCGCCTGGCGACGCGTCCATGGACGGGTACTGGACCAGGACAAGTGGTGAATCAGATCTGCGCTTCAATGTGCTGGAAGGCGGCCACAACGACTACACCGATGCATGTCTACTGGTGCCGATTCGTTGCAGCGAGACGCTCGAGACCCGTGACGTGCACGTGTGGGTGCGGACGTATGCTTTGGCGTGGGCTCGCGCGGTTGTGTTGGGAGAACCGGACGTCGCCGAGCTTCTTGCCGGCGACCCGCTCTTTTCCAATGTGGAGTTGATGCGTCGATAGCTCAGATGCTCGGATCCTGCGGATGCGGTGCGCCTGTGCCCGACTCCAAGTAGGACTTGAGACTCACGGCGAGGAAGAACCCCCACTTCGCATTGCAGTGCATGTAAAAGTCGTTGGCTTCGTCCCAGCCTTCGTGCGCGAAGACCAGCACGCTTCCTCGTTCGTGTGCAGCAACACGAAAGTGAAAACGATGTCCTTTCCACGGACCTTCGACGCACGTCCAACGGACGCCTTCTGCGCTTAGTGCGTCCACGCGCATGTCGGGACCCATCGATCCATCGCCGAACCGGAACGTCGCGACGCTTCCGACTTCCGGTCTGGCGTCGACCATCGGTGTCCACCACTTGGCGAGTCCTTCGTTCGTACTCAGTGCTGCGACCAACGCGTCAGGGCTGGCTTCGATCTCAATGCGGTGTCGGATGCTTTCGCTCATATCAACCTCCTGACGCTGAGACGCGCGAGGTTCGGAAGTCCGCCAAGAATATGGAAATATTCTGCTTTTTCTCGCATCGGCGGGTTGGGCTCGCTCGCGCGTCTAAGGTAGGGGATCTCTCGCATGACTGACTTTGAGACGCTTTTGGAGCCTCACCGCGGACTGCTGCGTGGCTACGTGTATCGAATGCTGGGGCGGACGCCGGAGGCGGAGGACGTGCTGCAGGACACGTTGCTCAAGGCGGTCGAGCGCTTTGACAGCCTACGTGCACAGGACGCATTCAAGGGCTGGATCTTTCAGATCGCCACGCGAACTTGCCTCGACCATCTGCGCAAGAAGAAACGGTGGCGTCCGTACAGTCAACACTACGCGGAGACGGAGTGCGATGGAAACGCTGAGGAACGACAAAAGGTCATCGACAGTGTCCGCCATGCCGAACACGCGTACGACGTGCATGAGCACATCGCCTTTTGCTTCACCTGCGTTGGGCGTTCGTTGGATCCCGAACACCAAGCGGCCTTGGTGCTGCGAGAGATCTTGGGCTTCTCCAATCAAGAGGCCGCCGACACCCTCGGTGTGACCGAGTCTGTTCTGCGACATCGTCTAAGCGATGCGCGAAAGAGCATGCGCGAGTCATTCGCCGGGCTGTGTACGCTCGTGAGTAAAGAAGGGCTGTGTTGGCAGTGCGCCAGCTTTCGACGTGTTACCGCGGAGGGTCGAAAAGGACCCGAGTTACCGGTGTTGACGGAGCAGCATGCGTGGATCGAACGCGTTGCGATCGCGCGCGAGAATCACTTTGTGGACGGCGTCGCGTCGGGGCTCCAGAACGTTCTCTTTGACCTGATCGCTCGACTCGAGAGCTGATGCGAGTCTCGTTTTGCCCTGACAGGCAGAGTGATCAGGTGCCTGCGTCCATTCCAGCGTCAGCGGTTCCGGCGTCGGTGTCCATGCCCGCGTCCATGTCCATTCCGGCGTCGCCTTCAGGCGGTCCATCGCAGAACGCGATGATGATCGTCAGGTGTCCCGGCTCGATGTTCGTGGCGACCTGGTTCGGCGCGCTTCCTTCCCAGCCTTCGCTGAAGGTGCAGTTGCCGAACGGGTTGTTGTAAACCACCTCGACGCGACCGGGATCAACGTTCGCGAAAATGCCGAGGCCATCTTCGGAGGTCTCCATCTGCTCCATGCTCGGCAAGCTGTCGAGCGTGTAGAAGGGACCTTCGCCGGTTCCCACGAGTGTTGCGGTCACACCCTCAAGACCCATGCCGGGTCCGGTTTGCGCAAGCCACGCGAGTTGTCCCTTCTCGGGATCCGCGGTGATGCCTGCGGCAACCAAAAGCGGAACAACGTTGGACTCTTTGCCCAAGTCGATGTCGACGTCACGAGGCTCTTCGGTCGTGGTGTAGGTCGTGAGCTCGGGGAAGTAACGAATCGCCGTGGTCACGAGCTGAATCTCCGAGTTGATCGGAACCTCGATCGTGCCCGTTGCGTCGGTTTCGTCGACCATGGTGCAAGGAATATCTGGGACTCCCAACACGCAGGTGCGAGCCAGGACGACGGGGTCGCCACTCAGCAGATCGTTGACCTCAAACGAGTACGTCACCGTGGGCCCAGCGTCGCCCGGGATGAAGGTGTCCGGGGTTCCGGTGTCTTCGCCACCGTCTTCGCCGCCGGTGTCGGTTCCAGCGTCGGTCCCGCCATCGTCATCGCCACAAGCGAGAGAAAACACAAGCAATGCGGCAACGAGGCGCCAAGCCAACGAGTCGATCGAGAAAGCCATCGCAGGACGATACTCGAGCCCGGCGGGTTTGACGAACGTCCGGAGCCCGGCGAACATCGGCCGCCGTGAGGGTGGTTTGCCTGTCGATCTGGGGGGTTGCGGCGCTTCCTGCGCTGGCCGGCGCACAAGACGCAAGCTTCGCGTCGCGTCCGGTCGTGTCGCTGATTGCGCTCGCCGCGCTCACGATTGTGCCCTTCGCGTTCATGACCGCGACCAGCTTCGTGAAGATCAGCGTGGTCCTTTCGATTCTGCGCAACGCGCTCGGCACCGGCCAGGTTCCTTCGGGGACAATCATCACCGGACTCTCCGCGTTGCTGACCCTCTACGTGATGACACCCGTTGGCGAGGAGATCGTGGACGTCGCGGGACCGACCGCGTCGCAAATCGACTTCGATCATCCACTCGAGGGGGACAGCTACGAAGCGCTCTTCGAATCTATCAACGCCGGCAAGGAGCCCCTGCGAGACTTTCTTGAGCGCAACTCTGGCGACCACGAACTCGCTCTCTTTGTCGATCTTGCGCGACAGGTTCGCGATCCAGATCGCCGCGATTCGGTCTCGCCCGATGATTTGATCGTTCTACTGCCGGCGTTCCTGATCACCGAACTGGCCGAAGCGTTTCAGATTGGCTTCTTGGTGTTCATTCCGTTCTTGGTGGTCGACATGGTCGTGGCAAACGTCCTGCTCGCTCTGGGCATGCACATGTTGAGTCCGACCACCGTGAGCTTGCCGTTTAAGCTCCTGCTCTTCGTGCTGGTCGACGGGTGGTACCTGCTCGCTCGCGCATTGATACTGGGGTACGCATGAAACAATTCGCACTTCTGTTCGCTCTTACGTCGTCAACCGCGTTCGCCCAAGACCTGGTTGTGGGCGCAGGCGAAGACTACGAGACCATCGACTCTGCATTGCGAGATGCCGAGGATGGAGACGTGGTGTTGGTTCGCGCGGGTACCTACAACGAAGGGCTCACCACACGCGGTAACGGAGTGACGCTTCGTGGAGAGGGCGAAGTGATCGTCACGACGGATGGGCGTGTGTTGGACGTGCAGCACGATCGGATTCGCATTGAGAATCTCATTCTGGACGCCCAGATGGCGGATACGCGCGGAGTGCGAGTCGAAGGCAACGGATTTCGGCTGATCGGGAGCACCGTCCGAAACGTGCGCGGGCATTGCGTGGATCTACGGACGGTCGACGACGTCGAGATCGACAACAGTCTGATTCACAACTGCATGGATGCCGATACGGACAACTGCTCAGATCCGAGCTGCCAAGCGGATGCGCACGGAATCGTGGGCGGCGCGGTACAAGGATTGTTGATTCGCAACACCGAGATCCACACGTTTAGCGGCGACGCGTTGCAGCTGGACTCGGACTGGCGGGACGCCCCGCGCCAATGGGCCGATGTTCGCGTTGAGGGCTGCACGTTTTGGGTCGCACCACTTGAAGCACCGCTTGGTGGCGTCGCAGCGGGCATCGTCGCCGCAGAGAACGCGATCGACACCAAGACACAGCCTTCGTTTGGCGATGACCCGACAATGACGATCGTGGACACGGTCGCGTACGGATTTCGATCCGACCTCATCAACAACGCAGCGGTGTTCAACTTGAAGCAAGACGTAGTCTTCTCGGTTGAGCGCGTCACAGTCTACGACTCGGAGATTGCCTTTCGACTTCGAGGCGCCGTGGGTGACCACGATGACGGCGCGCGGGTCACGATCGAGAATACGGTGATCTACGACGTGGATACGGCGATTCGCTACGAAGACGACATCGATCCGATCACCCTTCGCCACGTCACGTTCGGTGCAGACATCGGCCGGCTGCTCGACGATCAAAGTGACGGAGGCAGTTTCGTCGGCGGGAATGTGTTGGTGCTGGGAACTGCGCCTGGCGAATTCGCGGGAGCGTTTGAAGCGGACATGTCGATGTTCGAGGGACCCGATGACTATCGCTTGGCGGCGGGTGCCAGCGTGATCGACACGGGCGACGATTTGGGTGTGGGAGTGGACCGCGCCGGCGTTGCCCGTCCCCAAGGCGCGGCACCGGATCCCGGCGCGTATGAGTTTTGCGACGACTGCGAACCCGTGGATGCGGGTGTTGTCCGTATGGATGCCGGACCTGGAGCGGATGCAGGACCAGGAACCGACGGAGGACCGGGGTCCGACGCAGGGTCCGACGACGCTGGTGCCGGAGCAGATGCCGGTGAAGGCAGTGGTGGAGGCGGTTGTGGTTGCGACGCAACGGGTGGACCTGTTTCGGGCGCGTTGATCTTTCTCGCACTGTTGGCGCGCAGGCGACGCTAACTGGTGCGCGAGCTTCTCCACTTCCGGGAGGGTTTATCAAACCCTCCCTCCACGGGGCCAAGCCCCGCGGGTCCCCCCACCGATTTCAAACACTGCGTGTTTGCGCGCTTCGGCGAGGCCTCGCGCGAGAGCGAGCTGTTTCGATGAAACAGCTGCTCCACGCGGCGTTCCATCGCCCACGGACAAGGGCGTACAAACGCACCGAGACCGCGATTTGGCTCTTGGTGGTCGCGTCGATCGGTCTGTTGATCGCCGACTCGCTGGTCGCCTTGCCGCGTTGGTTCGATGTGATCGACAAGGTCATCCTCGGCATCTTCGGCCTTGAGATCTTGTTGCGGGTGGGCACGTACCGCCCTCCCGAACTCGAGGTGTTCTCACGTCCGAGTTTGGGTGCGCTGCGTTTGCACGTGACGGCGCGCATTCGGTTTTTGCTGCACCCCCTGATGTTGATCGACATCGCCACCGTGTTGGCAGTGGTGCCCGAGTTGCGGGGTTTGCGTGCGCTGCGTTTCCTGCGCCTGCTTCGATCGTGGAGCGTGTTCCGCTACGGCAACCCGTTCCATGGACTGATCAAAGCGTTCGAGACCGACCGCCTGCTTTGGGTATTCGCGTTCACGCTCCTTGGCGTCGAGACAATTCTTGGCGGCATCACGCTTTATCTCGTCGAGGCGGGGCGCGGCCAAGTCGATACCGTTGCCGAGGGGATGTGGTGGGCGCTCGTGACGCTCACCACCGTTGGCTACGGCGACATCACCCCCGCGACACAAGCCGGACGAGTCGTGGGCGGGTTCTTGATGGTCATGGGTATGTTTACCCTGGCTCTCTTCGCCGGTGTCGTCAGTAACAGCCTGCTGCAGGCGGTGCTCAGCATTCGCAAGGAACAGTTTCGAATGAGCGGACATGTGAATCACGTGGTGGTGTGCGGCTACACCGAAGGCGCAAACATTCTTTTGACCACGCTTGTTGAAGAGATGGACTTCGATGAGAAGAGGGTTGTGCTCTTTGGACCCGGCACTCGGCCCCAGACGCTGCCGGCCGACTTTGAGTGGGTCAGTGGAGACCCCACCAAAGAAAGCGAACTCGACAAAGTGCGTCTGACGCACGCTGACGCGGTGCTCGTTGTAGGCCACCGAGCGGTCGAAACCTCGGCGGCGGATGCCACCACGATCCTCACAGCATTTACGATTCGTTCGTACATGGCCAAGCAGGACGTCGACCGGCGCAAGCCGTTGCGCATCGTGGCTGAGGTTTTGGATTCTGAGAACGCCGCTCACGTTCAAGCAGCAGGTGCAGAGGCGATCGAAACCTTGCGACTCGGTTTCTCAATTCTCAGTCATACGTTGATGTTTCCAGGCATTGGCGAGTTGACTGGAAAGGTGGTTGCGGCGGGCTACCACAACTTCTACGTAGGCAAGGTGCCGGACGAGCTCCAAGACAAACCGTTTGGGGAAGTACGCGCAGCCCTTCGCAGCAGTACGGGAATTCTGACGATTGGTCTGCACGATCCGGACACGGGGGAACAACACATCAACCCCGAGGACGGGACCGACATCGGCCACGCACACGTCGTGTATCTCGCGAAGCGTGCGGTGCTCGACGTGCCCTAACAACCCATGAAGGCCGACCCGCTCTACGCTCGACCCGGCTCGCGCTACGCGTGCTACGCGGATGGGCTGTGCTGCACGGACATCCACGCTGTCGGACCGATCACGGAGAAGGAGCGAACGCTTCTCTCTGTGGTGAGCGACAACGTCGTGCGCATGAACGAGATCCTCGAGGAGTGGGTGATGACCATGACTCCAGACGAGGGTGCGTGTCTCTTCCTCGAAGAAGGAAAGTGCGCGATTCACACTGCGATGGACGGTCTGCTTAAGCCCAGTGGATGCCACCGCTTCCCGTTTGGGTTGACGAAGACTCCCAGCGGTGGACGCATCACGATGGAGGTTCGCTGCAGCTGCCAGACGTTGATGCCGACCGACGCGCCACCGGTCGATATCGAGCAGGTCGCACCTTTGCTTTTGGATGAAGAAGGTGAGCTCGAAGCTGCGTTTAGCGTGACGAAGGACATCCCGATGGGGGGTGGCAAGCGCGTGCGGTTCGAGGAGTACGAGGTGTTTGAGCGTGCGTTCTTGGAGCGCATTGCGAGTGACGGGTTGGATGCCGCGTTGGATCGAGAGCCGTTTGGCGATGTGGGAACCGATTGGACGACCGTCGCGCGTGGCATGCAGGAAGAAGATCTGCGCACGCGCTTCGATGCGGCGCTTCTCTACGTCTCGGACGCGATTCTCGAAGCGCATGGGGTGAGTGATCCTCCGGATCGTGTTCGGGCGTGGGGCCCCGCGTACCAACGTGCAGAAGCACGCATGCCCTCACCGATCGAACCCGAAGCGGTCTACCAGTGTTGGGCCAGCGAAAGTGTGTGGCGGATGCACTGGGCGGCTCGAATCAGTTTTGAGCAACATCGCAATAGCCTGGCGACGTTGTTGGATATTGCGCGTCGTATTGCGTCGCGTTTGGAAACCATGGGGGTGAGAAAGGACCGCGCTGCTGCAGAGGCGGTGACGATCGTGGAAACGGTTGGCACGTCGATGTGGTGGTGGTGTGTCGACGAGAGATTGCCAGATGAATGAAATCGGAATCGATCTAGGAACTACACATACGGTTGTCGCCGAGACGGGTCGTGCGCTCGCGCGCCAAGGTGAAAAGCCCACGCTGCCCTCGGTCGTAGCGTATCCCCCAGACGCACCCTTGCTGGTCGGTCGGCCTGCACTGGCGCGTGCGGTGATCGATGCAGAGAACACGATTTTATCGTCGAAGCGCCTCATCGGACTTCCCTTCGACGCCGCGGAACGCGATGAACTGCAAAAGCACTTTGGTCCATCGGTCGTCGAGTTTCGAGAAGGCGGCTACGCGTTTCAGACGCGTGCTGGGTTGATCGATCCGATTCGTGTGGGCGCACACCTGCTCTCGTTTGCCTGTCAGCGGCTGGGACTGCGTACGCGAGACGTGACGGACCTCGTGGTGAGTGTTCCGGCAGCGTTCAACACCGACCAGCGTGAGGCGACCCGCTTGGCTGCCGGTGCAGCAGGGTTCTCGGTCGTGAACCTCGTCGCCGAGCCGATCGCGACAGCGATTGCGTACCAGCAGCGAAGCGGGCTGAAGCACGCGGTGGTGTACGACTTTGGTGGAGGCACGTTCGACGTTGCCGTTCTCGACTGCTCGGTGCGTCCGTTTCGTGTGCTGACGCATGCTGGCGACCTCGACTTGGGCGGTGACGACATCGACGAGGCTTTGGCTCAGGTTGTGGCCGAAGAGCTGCTTCAAGCGCACGGTTGGGATTTGCGTACCGAGCGCGTGACGTACCGGCGCCTTGTGCGTGGTTGTGAGCGAGCCAAGCGGAAGCTGCGCAAGCGTGACTCCATTAAACTGGACGTGCAGCAGGTGGACCCAGCAGCGCCTGAGCATCTTCCGCCGATTCGAATTGCGCGCGAGCAGCTTGCGATGGCGGCAACTCCGCTGATCGACCGAACCTTCCGCATCTGCGATGAGGCGTTGGACGCCGCAAATCTGAAGCGAACGGATATCGAAGCCGTGTTCCTCGCCGGCGGAACGTGTCGGATGGATCTGGTGCGTGAGCGTGTTGAACAGCAGTTTGGGAAGCGGCTCCGCGCCGATCTCGATCCGCTGCATGTCGTTGCACTCGGCGCGAGTTATTGCGCGGTTCGACCCGGGCTTGCAGGTTTGTTGAACTCAGGTGGCGTTCGTCGCCCGTCCACGCCGCATCGCTAGGCGACGTCGACCTTTCTCGGAATCCACTGCGGACAGTTGGAGTCCCACGCGCGCAGGTGGAAGACGATCACGCGTTCCGCTGGCACGTCGTCGCTCACGCGTTCGAGCAACCCAGGATCGTGGCTGGTTTCAGCGCGTCCCCAGATCTTGATCCGTCGTCGGTTCGCGTAGTCCATCAGAAAGATGAACGCTTTGTCGTTGTCATCGAGGTTGCCAACGGAGATGTACTGCTTGTTGCCGCGGTAGTCCGCGAACGCGAGCGTGTGTTCATCCAGGACCTTGAGGAACCCGGGCGGACCGCCTCGATGTTGGATGTACGGCTGTCCGTTTGCAGACGCGGTGCCGAAGTAGAAGCTGTTTCGCTCGGCGATAAACGCCCGCAATTCTGGGCTGATCGTGCTCGACCAATCTCGTTTGCTCAGTGCTTTGGCGTAACCCGTACGTGAGCCGTGATGGGCTTGGTGCTTGAGGACCGATGCGGTGAATGCAACCGCGCTGCCGCGGGGGTCGTCGTCCGTGACGCGTTCGGGTTCGACGGCCACGAGTTCAAGACGAATCCCACCCGGAACGATAAACATCATGTGTCGCGTTCCTGTCGCGCCCACCGCTTCGGGAGCGAACTCAATCTGAACAGTGCGTTCGTCCGCCAACGTGCTGGCCAGTCTTTCGAGTGTGGCCTGATCCTTCACGCGCAGCGCGAGATGATGCAGTCCACAGTTCGCATGTCGATCAAACTCACCTTCGCCGCGCCGTTGCCAGAGCGTGAGCATCGTGGTGCCATCGGAGACGAAGCGAGCGGGGTAGGCCGGCTTTTCGCCCACAACGTCAAACCCCAACACGTTCACGAAGAAGTTCGATGCCGCGTCGAGGTCGTCGACGGTGAGTCCGACGTGATGAACGCCAAGTGTGGTCATACACAGAGCCTAAGAGTCTACGAATACGAGACAATATCGTTGTTCGTGGATTTATCGTCTATGATTCGTGAACAGTGGATCGCTTGCTCGCGATGGAAGCATTTGTGCGTGTCTGTGACGCCGGTGGGTTTAGCGAAGCTGCTCGACGTTGGGGCAAATCCAAGGCGGTTGTGAGCAAGTACGTGCTCCAACTGGAGACGTACTTGGGTGCGCAACTGCTCCAACGCAGTACGCGTTCGATTGGACAGACTGACGCGGGTCAACGCTACTACGAAAAGTGCGTCGAGGTGCTCGCCGACGTGGAGTCCCTCGAAGCCGACATCCGTGCGGAGCGTTCGCGACTACGAGGAACACTCACGGTGGCGGCGCCTCCTGGGTTTACCTCACAACGCTTGGAGGCTCTCACCACGTCATTCATTCAAGCGCATCCCGACGTACAGCTGGATCTTCGCCTATCGAATCGAATGGTGGACTTGGTCGCTGAGGGCATTGATGTCGCAGTGCGACTTACCGAGCCCACAGATTCAGCCCTGATCGCGAAGAGACTTGGACGTGTTCGACTCGTCGTCGTGGCATCGCCCGAGTACCTGCGAACGCGTGGAGAGCCCACGCACCCGCGTGAACTCAAGGAACACGCGTGCATCGTGGATACCAACTTCCGTGACCAGCAACGCTGGCGGTTTCGCGTCGATGGCCGACGCGTACAAGTCAGCGTGCGTGGTCCGGTACGGGTCGACAATCCACTGGTGGTGCGCGATCTCGTGTGCGCTGGGCAGGGTGTCGCGATCAGCCCGTTCTTCGTTGTCGAGGATGAACTCGAGCGAGGCGACCTCGTGGAAGTACTCGCCGGAACGGTCGGATTTGAATGGGGAATTTACGCGATCTATCCCCGCCGCAAACATCTGCCCGCGCGCGTTCGGGCCTACGTCGACCACCTCGCGCGCGAGCTCCGCTTCGACTGAGTACTGCGCTTCAGACGCGTTCGATCACCGTCGCGATGCCCATACCGCCACCGATGCACAACGTGATCAGCGCGGTGTTGAGGTCGCGACGCTCCAGCTCGTCGACGGCGGTTTGAAGAAGCATCGCACCGGTTGCACCGAGCGGATGACCCAGAGCAATCGCGCCGCCGTTGACGTTCACCTTCTCGCGCGGAATGTCCAAGTTCTTCATCGTCTGAAGCGGAACCACGGCGAAGGCTTCGTTGATCTCCCAGAGATCGATATCGCTCGGCTGCATCCCCGCCATCTTCAGCGCCTTTTGAGACGCGGGCGTCGGCGCGGTGAGCATGATGATCGGTTCGGCACCAATCGTCGCGATGGAGCGAATCTTGGCGCGCGCCTTCAAGCCGCTGTCCTTGAGCCCCTTCTCCGAAGCCAGCAGCACCGAGCAGGCGCCGTCGACAATGCCGCTGCTGTTGCCCGCCGTGTGTACGTGATTGATCTCTTTGGTGTCGGGGTAGCGCTTGAGTGCCAACTGATCGAGCGTCTCGCCGTTGGGACCCACCGGCATCGCGCCCATCTTCACGAACACCGCTTTCAGTTCCGACAGGCCTTGTGCCGTCGTGCTCGGACGAGGGTGCTCATCCTTGGTCAGCACCGTGTCGCCCGACGCGGGGTCCGTAATCGGAATCATTGCCTTGTCGAAGAGACCCTTCTCGATCGCCTCGGCGGCAAACTTCTGCGATTGCAGGGCAAACGCGTCCACATCCTCACGCGAGAAGCCTTCGCGCGTGGCGATGAGATCGGCGCTAATCCCCTGCGGAACCTGGGTGATCTTCTTGCGCAGGTGCAGGTTGTTGCCGTCGATTCCGGCGTTGTCGCTGCCCATGGGAACACGCGACATGCTTTCGACACCGCCGCCGATGACCAGGTCTTGCTGACCGCTCATCACGCCCATCGCGGCGAAGTTCACGCCCTGCAGACCCGAACCGCAAAAACGGTTGAGCGTGACGCCGGTGACTTCTTCCGGCCAACCTGCCGTCAGGATCGCATTGCGGGCAACGCACGCGCCTTGCTCTCCAGCTTGCGTGACGCAACCCACAACGACGTCGTCGATGATCGACTTGTCGAAACCGACCTTGTCCGCCAGCGCATTGAGTGTTTGAGCCAAGAGCTCTTGCGGATGAATTCCGCTCAGCGCGCCCTTGTCTTTCTTTCCGCGACCTCGCGGCGTGCGAACCGCATCGACGATGTAGGCAGTCATGATCAGAGTCCCAGAAGTTTGGCGATGGCGTAACGCATGACTTCGGTGGTGCCGCCACCGATGCGGAAGAGACGTCCGTCGCGGTACGCGCGCGCGACCCAGAGTTCTTCCAGGTAGCCCATGCCGCCATGGAACTGCACGCACTGGTCGATGACCTCGTGCGCGACGTCGCCCACGAACACCTTGGCCATCGAGATGAGCTTTGTGGTCTCCATCGAAACCGCGCCATTCTTCACGTACTTGTCTTGGTTGTACGCGTCGCAGGCTCGATAGCTCAGCGCCTCGGCGGCTTCGATCTTGGTGTAGAGGTCGGCGAACTTTTGCTTCCAGTATTCGCGCTTGATGATGGGCTTTCCGAACGCGACGCGCTCTCGCCCGTAGGCGATGCTTCGATCCAACCCGTGTCGCGCACCCGACGTTGCGCTGACTGCTGCAACGAGACGCTCCGACTGGAAGTTCTGCATCAGGTAGACGAAGCCCATGCCTTCGCGGCCCAACAGGTAGCGCTTGGGAACACGCACATCCTCAAAGAAGAGCTCGGCGGTGTCGCTCGACCAGTTGCCCATCTTCTTGAGCTTCTTGCTGATCGCGAAACCCTTCACGTCGGTGGGCACGAGAATGATCGAGATGCCGTTGTGACCCGCTTCGACGTCTGTCTTGACCATCAAGGTGACAAAGTCGGCGCGAGTACCGTTGGTAATGTAGGTCTTCGACCCGTTGATCACGTACTCGTCACCGACCAAACGCGCGGTGGTACGGAGACCTGCAACATCGCTTCCGGCCATCGGCTCGCTGACGCCTAGTGCAGCAATGCGGTCACCGTTGAGTGCTGGCTCGAGGAACTCTTTCTTCTGTTCGTCGGTGCCCAAGTCGGCGATGCACGGCGTTGCCATCGAGGACTGCACCATCAGACCCATGGAGACGCCGGCCGAGCCGCACCGCGGGAACTCCTCGCACGCCACAACGTTCATCCAGAAGTCACCACCACCACCACCAACTTCTTCGGGGTAGTGCGCTCCGAGAATTCCGAGTTCGCCTGCGCGCTTGAACACCCAGTTCGGGAAGAGCTCGTCTTTCTCCCATTCGTCGACGTGGGGAGCGAGTTCCTTTTCAGCGAATTGGCGGACGGTCTTGCGGAAGAGTTTGTGCTCTTCTTGGAAGGGACTGGGCATGCGGATCCTCCGAATGAATCACCATTCATTTAGCATGCTACGCGCCTTTCGACCTGAAAAAAGCGTCGCCGAGAGTTGGCTCTTTTGGTGGTTCGATTTTTTAACCGGAAGTGCGGGAAGGCTGGAAGACGGGAAGGTTTGGATGCCTTCCCGTCTTCCAGTCTTCCCGCACTTTCGGCGAAAAATGCATTCGCCGTCCGCCGTCTGGGGTCGACTAACGCGTCGCTTCAGCCTCGCCGTCAACGTCGCAGGAACCACGGCGACAGCCACAGCAATGTTGCGGCGGGCGCTCGCCTTGAACGACGAAGCCCCAGCCGACCTGCAGCGCAAATCCAAACTCCACACCGCGGGTGCGCAGTCGCTCACCCTGGTTGGGCTGGTAGTTCCGAACAGGAATGCCCATGTGCCAGACCATTCCGACGGGACCCATGGTCACGGTCTTGGCGATCAACAACGACGTTGTCGCAGCGAAGTCACCCTCGGTTCGGTGTGCAGCACCCAAACGCACGCCGAAGATTCCGTATCCCGCTTGGAAGCCTGCGGATGAGCGCCATGCTCCGTCGAGTTCGATCTGGGTGTCGGCAAACGCACCGACGTTCCAGCGCCCCGCATTCGGGAAACGCACGAGTTGCAGACCCAAGCCGAACGCGCTGGTCCGGTCGCCTTTGGTGATCGCCCAATGCGCGGTGGGGCGGAGCACCGTGGCACCTGCCGAGTAGTCCGGCAGGTCTAGATTTTCGAACACCGGTTCAGGAAGTTGGGTGTCCTGAGCAAACGCGCTCGAAGAGATAGAGAGTGCGGCGATAAGAATGGCGTAGCGCATGGGTCCCTATGGAATAGGGCCTTGCGAGAGCATCGTCCAGGCTTGTCCGAAAATGCAAAGGCATGCAGGGCGTGCAACGACGCACCAAACTATTCCACCACCTATGGGCAGGCAGATGCTTCGTAGCGATTGCCTTGGGCATCGAGCATGGCGGCACCTCCGTCGACCACTGTGTAGGTCTCGTTGTAGTCGAACTGGGAAGCGGTGACGCGGACTTGGTCGCCATCCACGGTGAAGCTGAGCGTCGCCATGATGTCGTCGAAAAGAATGTCGCCAGAGCCGTCCGGCCGAAGTGTGAACTCAGAGTGGCAAGACGGGTTCTCCGGCGAGCCTTCGCAGTCGGTGGGCGTGAACCCGTAGGTTGTGCACTCGGACGGCGCCCACGTTTCGGCGGTCACGGTCGTCTCGCTTGTGGTTTCGGTTTCGGTACCGGACGTGGTTTCCGTGGTCGCCTCTTCCGAGCCACTACATGCCACCATCACGAACGCCATCATCACCATCAGCTTGTTCATGCGGCTGAGACTACCCGTTTGTCAGGGGCCTTGGTGCGCAGAACGAAAACGGGGGAATCCACCTAGCCGTCGGCGGTGATGCCGTACTTCTTCATCAACTTTCGGAAGTACTTTCGATCGATATCGGCTTCGCGTGCTGCGTGGCTAATGTTGCCGTCGTTCCGGCGCAACAGAGCTTCGATGTAGTCCTTCTCGAAGGTCGACACCCAGTCTTCCTTGGCGTCCTTAAACGTTCCGGTGACGTCGGGCACGATGCCGCTGCGTGATTTGGGCGAACCGCCTTTTTCCACGCTCGCGGGTTCTTCGATCAACTGGCGGTGTTGAATGGCAATGTGATCGGGCAGGTCTTTGACCTCGATCGTGTCGGCGTCCGCAAAGCTCACCGCACGTTCGATCACGTTGTGAAGTTCACGAACGTTGCCGGGGAAGTCGTACTCGAGAACACGATCGAGAGAACTCCGGCTGATCTGCCGTACTCGTCGCCCACCCTCAGGCGTCCGGTTGAATCGACCGGTCTTGAGAAACTGCTGAATCAGCAGCGGGATGTCGTCTTTTCGGTCCCGCAGCGGCGGAAGCATCAGGCGCACCACGCTCAAGCGGTAGAACAAGTCCTCGCGAAAGCGGCCTGCGCGAACTTCTTCCTCAAGATTCCGGTTGGTCGCCGCGACGACACGAACATCGACCTTGATGGGCTTGGTTCCGCCGACACGCTTCACTTCGCGCTGTTCCAAGACACGCAGCAACTTGGGTTGGAGATCGAGCTGGAGCTCGCCGAGTTCGTCGAGGAACACGGTGCCACCGTCCGCGAGTTCGAACACACCTTGGCGTGTACTGAGCGCTCCGGTGAACGCACCTTTCTCATGACCGAAGAGCTCACTCTCGATCAGATTCTCGGGAACAGCGCCACAGTCGAACACCATGAACGCGCCGTTGTTGCGACGTGACGCCATGTGCGTGCTTCGTGCGACGACTTCTTTACCCGTTCCGGTTTCGCCTTCGATGACCACAGTGGCATCGGTGGGCGCAATCTTTTCCAGGATGGCGTAGATCTCGCGCATCTTTGGATCGCGTCCGATCAGATCCATGAAGCGCGACTTGTCGCTTGGCACGATGCGGAACTTCTCGTCGCTCGCGGCAAAGCGCAGTTCGCTGGTTCCGAGCGAGAGAGTGCAACCGGGCTTAAGCCACGCTTCGCGAACACGAACACGGTTGATGAACGTGCCGTTGGTCGAGCCCAGGTCCTTGACCATGTACGAGCCGCCCTCGACGAAGATCTCGCAATGGAAGCGACTGACGGTCTCGTCGCGCAACACGAGGTCGTTGTCCTCGGCCGCACCGATGGTGACCTTGTCGCGTTGATCGAAGACGTGCGTCTCGACCTTCTCTCCCTTCACGACCTCCAGCTTGAGCCGCCGCAGCGTGATGCTGGCGGGACGGCCATCGATGTAGTGGAGCTTCGTGCCTTCCGGATCGGCCGGCATTTGCGGAACCTACCGTGATTGGGAAATGGGGTCAACGGTCCCCACTCCGCTACATTTCGGAGGACGACTCCATGGCGCTTTGGGCTTCTTGTTCCTGGAGACGACCGTGGATCCCACCGCCGGGTCCCTTCGTCGGAAGATTGGTTCCCGCCGGCACCGGATCGAGGCGAATCGGACGCATCCGCTCTTGGTGAATCTCGGGCGGGTGGTCTTGGCGCAGCTGAGCGACGAAGTCTTCGATCGCGCTCTGCCGCTTCTCGCGCCAAAGGCGGAGCCGGATGCCCTCACCCGCTTGTTCGATGGTGCGCACTTCCGCTTCGCGTCGGCCCATGAGCTTCACGATGCTCCAGTTGTCGCCCACTGCGATGGGCTCGGTGACGACATCGCCGATCTCGCTCAGCGCGAATGCAGCCGCGACAATTTGTGCATCGACGGGCGGGTCGTCCTCGCGCGCGCCCGAAGGCTGACCCTCTTCGTTGAAGTATCGAAGGTCGCCTCCACGCAGTTTGGTCTCTGTGTCGATCGAGTGGCGCCGCGCCAGCGAGCGGAAGGTGCGCGCGTCGGCTTCGCGGATTTCGCTGAGCATCGCCATCGCTTCTTCACGCGTGTCGAAGAGGATGTGGCTCGCGCGCACCATGGCAGGACGAGAGAACTGATCCTGATTGGCGTTGTAGTGCTCTTGGATCTCTTCGTCGGTGATCGAGTCACGCGTCATTACATCGTCGAAGCGACGCTTGATCAGCTGTTGGACGATGTTCTGTTTCTGCGAGCGATCGACGATTGGGTTGTCGCCGTATTCACGTCGTTCCGCTTCGGCGGCCAAGAGTTCAAGTCGAACCAGCGAGTCGGCGAGTTCCTGCATCTTGACCGGATCGCGATAGCGACCACGCAGGAACGGCGACTGCTTGTTGATCGCGTCCTCGATGTCGCCGACCGTGACGTTGACGTCACCGACGCTGGCGTAGACACGTGCACGTCGCGCTTCGTTTGCGGCGTCAGCGTCGGACTGCTCCGCCTCTTGGGCGAGAACGCTCAGCGCTCCAAGCGCGGAAACCAAAGCGAGGGCGATCGTGCGTCGCATAGGTGGAACCTTTCACGACTGGGAGGGCGGGTCAAAGGCTGGTGGTCCCGAATCCGCGAACTCAGATCTCTCAGTCGGCGTCGGCTGACGTCGGCGGATTCCCACCGAAACCGAACGAAATGCTTCCGCCGGTGAAGAAGCCACTGAAGATGTCGAAGCCGCCCTCGAGGCGAATCACCAACTGCTTGATGGGCTTGATGCGCAAGGCAAGGTGCGGAATCGACGCGCGGAACCACACGACGGGAACGCTTCCACCGTCGGTCCAGCGGCGTGCTTTCACGCCGAAGTGACCACCCATCATTCCGTCGCCGACGGCAGTCAGGTCACACCATTGGTCGCTGCCCGTGACGCTGGCACCCGGTGTTCCGACACCGTCGCATCGCGAGAATCCCTGGAACTGATCGCGTGCGCGCAGGTCGTCGGTGGAGTTGTCGTTCGGGAATGCCTCGTCGCGGAACATGTCGCCGAACACCACGCCGAATCCCAAACCAATGCCGTACTGCAACGAGACGATGTCGTTGAAGTCTGTACCCCACAGGAACGTGGCGCTTGCCATGATGGCCTTGAGGTTCGAGTCGATGATCTCGGTTTCGAACTCAGTATCACCGGGACCGCGGAACGCACCCTCGACGGAGAACGCCTGGTACCAAGCGCGCGTGATGATGTCGAAACCATCCTTGCGGTAGGTGAACTCGAGTCCAAGCGCAGGGTTGTTCGCGCCCGTCGCCTCGTCGGTGAACAAGTCGATGATGAACTCGGACGTGAAGTGGTGGTTGTAGAAGAATCCGAGGAAGTAGTACTGCCGCGTCGGATCTTCGTAGGGGTCCGTGCTTGAGCGCGTGTCGGCCGATTCCAGTTCGTGTCGCGCGTCGGACTGCTCGTCTCCCAAAAGACGGGTTTCGGTGGCGGCGTCGGCCGCGGCGCCCGACGATCCGACATCTTCAGGGGGCGGCTCGTCTGCGGGTTCCGGATCGGTGGGCGCAGGATCGGTGGGTGCAGGATCCGCAGGGCCTCCGGCGGGATCGGGAGCTTCATCTCCCGCAGCGTCGCCGTCCCCCGCTTCGTCTGCCGCGGGCTCTGCTGCCGCTGCCATCGGAAGTACATCTTCTTCTTCGGTTCCGGTTTGAGCCTGAACCGTGGAACCCACCATCAGCATCGCGATGAATGCGCAAACCCCTCGCATCACAACCTCCAAGCGAACGGACTCTAACTCAGCTGGAGATCAAGGCCCAGGGGTTCGGATGAACTCGGCGATTTCCTGGGCCAGACGCACGGGTTGCAACCAGTGGATCATGTGCCCCACATCGGGGACCTCCACGAAGCGGTGATCGGGAATGTGTCCATAACGATCCGCTTCGTCGGGAAGCCGAAAGCCTTTTTCACCCGCGACGACCAAGGTGGGCACAGAGATGCGCTTGAGAAACGCGCGAAACACTTCCACGCGAAACGGCATGGGCGAGGTGGTGCGATGCAACGCGTCGAAACGCCACACGCGTCGACCACCCTCAACTTCATCGGTGGACTTCTCGACGAGAAAGCGTGCGAGATCGTCCGGCAGGTCCGGGTTCTGGATGCGCATGCGCTTGATGCACTCTTCGATGGTTAGCTTTCGTGGAGTGCGTCGCCGATGTTTCGCCACCGTGGCCAGCCAGGCTTCGAACTTGCTCGGTGTGCCATCGAAATCCCACGCGGGCGGTCCGAGTCCCTCGACGAGCGTGAGCGACTTGAGCTTTGCGCTGCGCACACCGCCAAACATCGTGCAGACGGTTCCGCCCATCGAGTGACCGACGAGATGGATTCGATCGGTCGCGAGTTGCTGCACGAGTTGATCGAGATCCAGCACGTAGTCGGGAAAGTGGTAGTAGCCGCCAGTGCCGATGTGCTCGCTTTCGCCGTGACCTCGCCAGTCCCAAGCGATGCAACGAAACCCCGCGGACTGAAGTTCTTCGGCAACGGCCTTCCAACTCCACGCGAGATCGAGAAACCCGTGGGCGAGAAACACTGTGTCCCCATCGGCAGGCCATTCCACGACGTGATGGCGAAGCTCGTTGGCGACCACAAAGTGCTCTTTCACGCTCATGCGCGGGCTCCGAAGCGCTGGGGTTCGACCGCGGTCGCACCGGCGACGGGCGTGGATCCGGTGATCGTAGCCACCAGAATTTCGGCGGTGACGGGTGCGAGCAGGATGCCGTTTCGAAAGTGGCCACTGGCAAGCCAAAGCCCATCGGGACCTGCGCTGCCGACCAAAGGCAGACCGTCGCTCGTGCCAGGACGAAAACTCGACCAGTGATCCAACACAGGCGCGGAGTCGAGCGAGGGCGCGATCTGGGTTCCGATATCCAAAATCGACCGCATGCCGCCAAACGTCACCTCGCGTCGGAAGCCCACGCGTTCTTCGGTGCTCCCAACCAGCACGCGGCCATCGGGACGCGTCACCACGTAACCTCCCGCGCCAAACACGACGCGCCGAAACAGCGGAGGGCGCGTGCGTGTTGCCACGATCTGTCCGCGCACCGGATGCAGTCCGACAGCGCTCAAGTCGAGATGTTCGTCCAGACCCGGAATCAAGTGCGTCCAGCTGCCAGCAGCAATCACGACGTGGGGGGCGTTTAGCTTCTCTTCCCCCACGACGACTTGGTGCGTATTGCCGTGCGACTCGAGGTTGCGCACGAACGCCCCACTTCGAAACACCGCGCCTTCGCGTTCCGCGGCGATGGCCAACGCATGCAAGAGTCGGCGTGGTTCGAGTTGAGCTTCGGTGTTCGCGACCAGTGCGGCGCAAACATGTTTCGACAGCGAGGGTTCAAGCCGGCGTGCTTCGTCTCCATCCACCACCGTCAACTCGACCATGGCGGCGTGTTGTCGAAGGTCGGCTTCGTCGGCTTCGGTCAGTGCAACGCGCAACACTCCGCAGCGACGAAACCCGATCTCGAGTCCGTGTTCCTGCAGGAGCTCGTCCGCTTGTTTGGCGTGCAGGTCGCGACTGCGAACTCCGAGCTCCAACGCGGCCGCGGGTCGAGCGCGAGTACTCGCATGGTGGGCTTCGACCAAGGGCGCGAGGATCCCCGCGGCTGCGCTTGATGCTTCGGCTCCCGGGACGGACCGCTCCAAAACGAGTGGACGCATTCCGGCTTTGGCCAAGCGCCACGCGACGCTGCACCCCATCACGCCGGCGCCAATCACGATGACGTCAGCGCTCATCTTGCCACTTGGGTGTCACCACTGAACGTGGACCATGGCACCCCCCACGGTCGGGAGCCACCGCGCTTGCACATCGTCTTCGGGCGGTGGCGGCTGGTCGTCGGGCGAGTCGAGATCGTCGAGACCATCGTCCCACTCCTCGTCGACGGGTTCTTCCTCTTCGAGGTCGTCGTACGTGTCGTCGTAGGGGGCGACGTACATGGCGCCGCAGATCATGCCGCGAATCGCTTCCCAATCACGGACCGACTGTTGCGGCATGCTGAGGATTCGAAACTCGCTGAGCAAAATGCCACCGCCGATGAGTCGTACGCTGGTCCACGGATCTTGGAACCGTGCGCTGATGTAGGTGCCCCACACCGCAGACCAAAGAAAGGGAACGGCGTGTGCAGCGGGCCCACCTTGAAGTGCGGCGCGGTTGGCGCCTTTCTCCAAGAGTTCGAGTCCGTAGCGTAGTCGTGCACGACGCTCTTCTGGAGTACCTCGCGGCTGTCTTCGAAAACGTTGAGGTGCAAACGCGGAGACGACGGGCATGACCACCAGCTGCAGCGTGGTCAGCCATGCACCCACAGCACCGACCGTGTTTGGAAAGCGCTGAGGCACTTTGTCGGCTGTGGCCGCCAACACGGTTTGCATGATCGACACACCGCCCCAGATCAGGACCTGGCCGTACCAGTAGAGTCGTGCGCGAAGTTTGGCGGCATCGAAGCGTTGTTCCAGCCACCGGTTGTGCATGCGGACCGTTGCGTCGTCGAGTGAGTCCAGGCACGCGTAAGGCTCTTGCGCAGATGCTGAGGCACTAGCCGCAAGCACGGAGACGAGCAGCAGCTGTTGAAGCAGCTGTTTCATCGAAACAGCTCGCTGTCGCGCGAGGCGCCGCCGAAGCGCGCAAACACGCAGTGTTTGAAATCGGAGGGGGGACCCGCGGGGCTTTGCCCCGTGGGGGGAGGGTTTGGCAAACCCTCCCGGAAGTGCAGGGTGGTGCGCAAGTGGCGAGCGTATCAGCGAGCAGTTGCTGGAAAGAAGCGATCGTTTCCAGGCGTCCGCACAATCAGCTGGTAGTCGCCGACATCAAGGTCAGGAGGCACGCCGACCACCGCTCGAAAGTGCCCGTGTTCGCGCGTTGCGGTGACACCCAACAGACGTTCGCGGTGATCGCGTAGGAGCACTTCAACGCGGAGCCCTTCCGCGCCTGAGCCATCGGGATCCAGCGCGGCACCCGTGATCGTCAGGGAGCGCCCGCGAAAAACCGAGTGTTGATCGCGATCCAAACGAAGCCGAACAGGTCGTGCGGCTGGAGCTTCACTCACGAGTGGCTCTGCACCCAACAGATCGGTCAACGGATCGCCTGTTGGCTCGCTGGGTTCGCCAGGTTGTCCTTGCCCGCTGGCATCGGTGTTCGCGCCGACAACGCTGTCACCCGAAGAACCGCTCGCGTCATTGCTCTCTTCACGCAGCCCGCTGACGTCGCCCGCGAGTTGCGAGTAGCCCTCGCGGTAAGCTGCTGGCCGCGGAAGCGAGTCCGGTTCGTCCGACTCGTACACAGGTCGGTCGTTGGCGCCATGAGCCCGCAACGCCGACGCCGCACCCCCGAGGTCGATGCGCAACCAGCCATCGGGAAGATGCGCTTCGACCCATGCATGAGCCTCGTTTTGTACAAAGCGCGTGGGCACGCCGAGAGCCTGTGCGGTGATCACGAACCCGTACGCACGGTGTCGGCACACGCCTTTCATTCCTCGCGAAAGGTCGAGGTAGATGTTTCCGGTCGACGGGGGAGGCTGTTGCGACTCGACGAACGAACGAAAGTGTCGCGTGAGCGTTTCGAGAACATCTCGCAGAGAGCTCCCTTCGCTGAGTCCGAGTTCGCGTGCAAACAACAGCGCATCGCGTTTGACCGTGTCGTCGAGTGGGAAAACCTCGCCTGCGCGGATATTCGCGGGCACATCAGGAATCGGTGCTGCGAAATAGGATTGCGGTGCGTCCATCAAGAAGATGACGCGTACTTGAGAACGGACGTGGTTCGGCGCCACCGCGAAGAAGTTGTCGGCGGCGTCCTTCTCGATGCGGAGCGCGACCTCGGGTTCGGTCCGCAAACTCAGCACCCGCGATTCGGGCGAGACGGAGGGAAGGGGCACAGCACTTCCCGCACTGAAGTCCAAGACGACGTTGCCCCAAAACTGATCGCGTGGACGGGCATCGGGAGCAGGGACGTCGGGTCCTTCGACGCCGATGACGCGTCGAGCAGGTTCCGCAACGCCCAGAACCGGGACGCCACCATCGGCTTGAACGATTGCATCCAACGCGGTCACGCGTTTGAAGGGGGTGATGGTCGGGTTGAAGACCGCGAAGTAACCGAGCGTGCCTTCGAGTGCCGTCACACGATCGGGACGAAAGGAAGGTGAGCGTCGGCCGGGTTCCTCTCGACCTTGTCCGTTACCCGGCAACCCGCTCAGGGCTTGCTCGTCGTCGCGAAGTTCGCCGCCTTGTGGCCGATCGAGGATCTCGCCCTCGTACACGATTCCTTCGGGTTCGCCGTTTGCGCCGCGAACGAACGCGGCGAGCTCATCATCGCTCGCGTTTGGAATGTACTCGTGAAGCACGGGTCCGTCGGCGTGCACGAGGGACGCGACGAAGAGCACAACAATGAGGACGGTGCGGTTCAAGGTCAGGCCTGGGCAGGACGCGCCTGCAGATTGGACCGCAGAGTGCCACGAAGGTTCCGTTTTGGGCATGGCGCGCTCCCGGGTCTTGGCCCTAAACTCTCCTCGACGTGGGTCCCCTCGAAATTCTTCTCATCATTGTTGGAATCTCGATCCTGGTGATCGTTCACGAGTCGGGCCACTACCTGGCCGCTCGCGCCTTCGGGATTCGGGTGCTGCGCTACTCGATCGGATTTGGTCCGACCTTGTTCAAGTACCAACCGAAGGGCAGCCCAACGATCTTCCAGGTCGCTGCGATTCCCTTCCTTGCGTATGTGCAAGTCGCGGGCATGAACCCGCATGAGGATGTCGATCCGGACGACCCTGAGATCTTTCCGAACAAGAGTTTGTTCGCGCGCATCGTGACGATCGCCGCGGGTCCGTTCGCCAACTACCTCGCCGCGTGTCTGATCGCGTTCTTTATCGGCATCAACGGATGGCCCGCATGGGTGGAGACGTTGCTCGCTGAACCCGCGCGCGTGGGTGAGGTTGCAGAGGACAGCCCTGCTGCTGCTGCAGGTGTGCAAGCCGGGGATGTTTTTCTCGCCGTTGATGGTGAAGAGGTGCCGACGTTTGCGGCGGTGCAGCGTGCGACGCTTCCGCATCCCGATGAGGAGTTGAGCTACCGAATTCGTCGTGGTGAAGAAGAGCTGACGATCATGATCACGCCCCGTTCGACCGAAGCGGGAAGCAGAACGATTGGGGTGATCGGTGTTCGTTCGCCCGAGTCGAGACCCTACGGTGTGGGTGAAGCGGCGTGGGCGTCGGTTGTGTATCCGTGGCGACTGACAGCGCTGCAGCTCAAGGGAATTGCGCGCATGGTGCGCGAAGCCGACACGCAGGACCTCGGTGGGCCCGTGGCCATGGGCCAGATGATCGGGAGCGCCGCGAAGCAGGGTGCGAGCCACTACTTTGCGATGATCGTGATCTTGTCCGTCGCGCTTGGGCTGTTCAACTTGTTGCCCTTACCTGCGTTGGATGGCGGTCGTTTGGTGTTTTTGGGCTACGAAGTCGTCACGCGAAGAAGGCCAAACGAACGTTTCGAAGCCTGGGTACACACCTTAGGAATTGTTTTCTTATTGGGTGTGTTGGTGTTGGTGACGTTTAGGGATATTGCGCGCCTCTTCGAGTGAGCGCGAGCAAAGCGAGCGGGCACTCGAAGACCCGTGCCCGTGCCCGTGCCCGTGCCCGACGCGAGTAAGTATGCCCGACGAGTAAACCCTGGGGACAGGTAAACTGGTTTACCGTGCCTTGAAGTCACAGCGGTTACCTCCGAGGAAAACGCGTCGAGGCTCGGTACACTGGTTTACCTGTCCCCAGATTTTACCCGTAGAACGTTTTGCTTCGCGGCGCGTCTGACCAGAGTGATGCGACTCGCGCCTCTACTTCTCGTTCTCCTCACGAGCTTCGCGTCGGCGGACGGTCCCACGGTTCTGCCCCTTGCCGTACACGCGGGTGCCGACGTGACCGATGCGCAGATCGATGCGTGGGTCGCGGACGCCAATCGCTACTTCGCACCCGGCGGAGTGCAGTTCACTCGCGCCGAAACCTTGCGAATCGCAGACGACCGTCTGGTCTTGAACAACAATCGCGACCGCCATCGTTTCAAGCGCCAACTTCGCGAGCGCCGCATCAACGTGTTTGTGGTCGACACGATTCACGATCCATGGCCTTCAGCGGCTACACGACGAGCGGCTGCACGTGAAGGCTTCGAGCCGAGCGGTCGCTTGGGTGGCGCGCACATTGTTGCCGAAGGGCACCGGCCCCGAACGTACGTGATCGTTCGTCGTGGCTCGATGCCGCTGGTGTTAGCGCATGAACTGGGACACGTGCTGGGTGCGCCGCATCATCCGGATCCGACGAACATCATGAGCTACGGGCGCAACCGAACGCATTTTTCGGACGCGCAGCTGGAGCTGTTTGGGCAACGTGCGCGTCGTCTGGTGCGAAGGCGAGATGTGCGCTGAATTCGTTCTGGGAAGCATTCCGCTTCGCGGATCCGGAAGCTTGGCGTGGGACGGAAACTCAATCCCGTGTCCGCGAAGCTGTTCCGGGTGGGCAGCATTCCGCTTCGCGGATCCGGAAGCTTGGAAGTTCGGGAGTACGGAAGCTTAGGCGGGGATACCGATCATTTTTTCGAAGTCGGTCAAGTGACCAAACCAGTCAAGGCTTTGATCGCTTGGCACGTCTTTCAGTCTTCGAAAAAATAATTGGTCTCCCACTAGACCGTGCGCGAAACCCTTGGCTACGACTTCTTCTTCTTCTTCGCCGCTGCAAAACGCGCACGCAGTCTCGACGCAAAGCCCTCTTTGATCGTTTGACCACGCGTTCGCGCGATTGCCAGTGCATCCGCCGGTACATCCTTCGTGATCGTTGAACCGCTGGCGATGTACGCGCCTTCACCGACCGTAATCGGCGCGACGATTTGGCTGTCGCTACCGACGAAAACGCCATCCTTCAACACGGTGGTGTGCTTCTGAACTCCGTCGTAGTTACAGAAGATCACACCCGCCCCGACGTTCACGCCTTCGCCGATCTGCCCATCCCCCACGTACGCGAGGTGGTTGACCTTCGACCCCTTGCCGACTGTGGTCTTCTTCGTCTCGCAGAAGTTCCCGACCTTGCTCGCCTCGCCCAAATCGGTCTTGGGTCGCAGGTGCGAGAACGGCCCAACGGCAGCCTTCGGACCAACGCGACTGTCGGTTGCCACGGTGTAGGGCTTCAGGTGCGCGCCTGCTTCGACACTTACGTTCTCCAGCACACAACCCACGTCGACGATCGCACCCGCGGCAACGGAACATCGTCCGCGCAAATGCACCCCGCTCGCGATGGTGCAGTCAGGCTCGAGTTCGCAATCCGCATCGATGAAGGTTGAGAATGGATCGATGATCCCGACACCGGCACGCGCCCAGGCTTCGTTCAAACGCAAGCGCATGACCTTGCCTGCGTCCGCGAGCTGCCACCGATCGTTGACACCCTGCAGAAACGTCATGTCGCCAAACACGTCCGCGACTTGCGGTGCCATCTTGATCAGGTCAGTGAGATAGAGCTCTCCGGCGGCGTTGTCTGACGAGAGTTTGCCGATCGAGTCCTTCAAGAAACCAGCGTCGAACGAGTAGATGCCGGGGTTCACCTCGGTGATCGCGCGCTCTTCGTCGTCGCAGTCCTTTTGCTCGCGAATCGCGGCAACTTGTCCATTCGTACGCAAAATCCGGCCGTAGCCTGTCGGGTCGTCGAGCCGACCCGTAACCAATCCAACTGGAGCATCTTCGGCGAGTAAGGTCTCGAGCGTGGAGGTCGGGATGAGAGGACAGTCGCCGTAGAGCACCAACACGCGGTCGGCACTGACCTCGGGCAACGCGCACTTCACGGCATGTCCTGTACCGAGCTGCTCTTCCTGAACAGCAAAACGAACTTTCGAACCAAATCGCGCGGTGAGCACGGCAGAAACTTCTTCGCGCGCGTGCCCGACAACCACAACGCAGTCGTCCACGCCGGCATCGAGCGCAGCCCCAACGCACCACTCCGCCAACGAGCGTCCCGCAATGCGATGCAGCACTTTGGGCACGTCACTTTTCATCCGCGTGCCTTTGCCCGCGGCCAACACGATTCCGGTCGTGCTCATGCTTCCTCTTCTTCGCTTGCCGTGAGGTATCCGGCGATACGCGCCAGTGCACCCAGGTCGTGCACGTCTTCTTCAAGTGCGGGCACTTCAACAAAGGCAGTCTGACCGTCGTCCCCAGAACGAGCGCCGGTGATCTGCGCGCGCAATCGATCCGACTCGATGCGGTCTGCAACACCACGCAGACGCTCGTCGTCCAATGCGCGACGCGTTCGGTCGAGCGCCTTTGCCGGATCCATCGAGGGCAGGACCTTCGCAAACTCCGCTTCGAGTTGGTCGTCCGGCACACTCGGTTCCGGCAGCAGTTGGTGCACTCCGTTGACCACCACGCCGTCACGCCGCATACCCGATTCCTTGAGCCTATCGGCGAAAAAGCTCGCTTCGCGAATCGCCAGCGGCGCCGGACTGGTCACCACAATGAACCCGACCTCGGGGCTGCGCAGCGCACCACTGATTTCTGCAGCGCGCGTTCGGAACCCACCAAACAGGTCGTTGAGTCCGCTGACAAACTCGGCGATCTGCTCCAGGAAACCCGTGCCGGTGAACTTGCTCAGGCCACGCAACAGAAACGCAGCGCCCTTACCAACCAATCCGAACGAGAACTTGCCCGCACCTTCAAAGGCTTGAATGAACCAGCGCATGGCAGGTGAGTCGATCGCTTCGACCATGCGCTCGGGCGCATCCAGGAAGTCCAACGCGTTCGACGTCGGCGGCGTGTCGAGGATGATGAGGTCCCAATCGTTGCTGGTCCGCACCGCGTGGAGCTTCTCCATCGCCATGTACTCTTGCGTACCGGCGAGCGACGTCGCGACGTACTTATAGATGCGGTTGTCGAGAATCCGATCGCGTACTTCGTCGTTGCTGGCGTAGGTGCTGACCAAGTCGTCGAAGGTGCGCTTTGTATCCAGCATCATCGCCGAGAGCTGGCCCTTGAGTTCCAAGCCATGTTCGGCGAAGAGCGCTGCGGGCACTTCTTGTTCGTCCCGCGTCATCTCATCGAGACCCAGCGAGTTCGCGAGACGGCGCGCCGGGTCGATCGTGAGGCAGAGCACCTGACGCCCTTCCATGGCGGCGCGAACGGCCAGCGCTGCAGCTGTCGTGGTCTTGCCCACGCCGCCGCTGCCGACAGTCACCAACACCCGTCGCGTGGCCAGGAGCTCCGAAAGGCCGCCCATCGCGTGCGGCGTACCACGTTTGTGCCGGTCGTCGCTTTTTTGCCGGCTCGAAAAACTGCAGGGTAGGATGTTGTCCTACATATGCCTACCCCGGAACAAAATCATGATGTGGACCATCGAGGAACGACGTCAGCGACGCAGTCAGCAACAGCCCACGGCTTTGCGCTATCAGCTGGAGCACACCCGAGAGCGTGGAAGGTTCGAGGCGTTGGTGCTCGCCGACGACGCCGGACTCGTGCTGGCGGCTGCAGGCGAGCGCGGACTCTGTGACGAGTTGGGCGCAATCGCGCCCCTCATGGGTCGTTCACCGCTTGGGATGCGACTGCCTCCTCTCTTGCGAGGTGGAGAAGTCGCCATCCGTCCGATGACGCTCAACGGTCAGGATCTCTACGTTGCCTGCATCGGTGGCAACGTCGCGCGCGATGCGCTTCTTACCCACTCGACGAACGGGATCGAGCGCATTCTGACGAGCAATTAGCGCTCGAACTCAGAACGCCGATTCGATCAGCGCCTGAATCTTCGCTTTGGGGACCGCGCCCTGCTGGTGCGCGACTTCCTCACCGCCCTTGAATACCTTCAGCGTCGGCACGCCCCGGATTCCGTACTTTGCGGCGGTTCCGGGGCTGTCGTCGATGTCGACCTTCACGACTTTGACGCGCCCGGCGAACTCGTCTGCAAGCTGGTGCACGAAGGGCTCGATCTGCTTACAGGGCCCACACCACGTAGCGGAAAAGTCGACCAGGACCGGCAGGTCCGCCGCCAGTACTTCGGTGTCCCAGTTGAGGTCGTTCACGTTCGAGATGTCAGCCATGTACTCCTCCGTAGTGAGGTCCGTCGGCCCTGTCAATATCGGGCATTCAAACAGTTGGTCGCGCCAGAGCGCCTACCGTGACCTCTCCGAAGCCCCATGTTAACCTTCGAGTCCGTGCCCGACCATCGCCTCTTTGTGTCCCAGGAAACCCTGGATATCTGGATGACCGACGGCCGTGTCGAGGTCGACGGTGAAGTCATGACCCTTCTGCCGGACAAGCAGCGATTTCAGCTCAAGACGGCGGTGCACTTCCTGGAAGAGGTCGCCGGAGGTGGTGACGACGCTGGCTTGATCGGCAAGGTCAAGGATGTCGAGAGCATGTTGGAGATGGGCGCGGAGCACGTGGCCGACTCCGTCATTCTGAACGAGTCCGCGTACCAGGTGATGGAAGGCTTCCTCGGCGAACCCATCTGGGACGACAACGCGAAGGCTCCAAAGGGAGCGGCTGAGCCTGGCGACAACGTCGCGCAACTCGCGCGCTTCTTCCTGGGTCAACACTGAGGACGCGATGGGCGTCGGCGCCGTATTCATCACCACCGGCGTAATCTACGGTGTGGCGTGTCTGCTTTACTCCGCGTACTTGGTGCGCGGAAATGAGGCCGCCGCCAAACAAGCACACCGCGTTCTCTTTGTCGCCGTGGTGTCGCACGTTGTCTACCTCGGGTTCGACTTCCTCACGCCCGTGCCTTCAATGGGGCTGGTGCACCAAACGCTGACCGGGATCTCCCTCGGTATCGTGGTCGCGTTCCTGTTGGTCGCACCGCGCCGCAAAGGCATGTCGGTGCTGGGGTCATTCATCACTCCCGTTGCGCTCTTCTTCTTTCTCGGCTCAGGCCTGGGTCGTTCCGTGCACCACGTCAGCGAAGACATTCGCTCGATGTTGATTCCTGTGCACATCACGGTGAACGTGTTGGGGCTGGTCGCGTTCGCGTTCGCGTTCGGTGCCGCGATTGCGTACATGATCCAAGAGCGCCAGCTTCGACAGAAGAAGCTCACCGGCATGTTCCAGCGTTTGCCCGCGCTCGATGTTCTCGACACCGTGGGATTGCGCGCGGTGAGTGTCGGTTTTCCCCTTCTGACTGTGGGGATTGTGACCGGGGCATTCTGGGCGTTTCAGATTCGTCCGGGCGCGCCGGTGATCAGCGCAGCCCAAGCGTTCGCGCTGGTAGCGTGGGTGCTCTTTGCTGGTGTGCTGCTGCTCCGCATGGCCGCAGGTTGGCAAGGACGCCGTGCAGCGATTGGAACGATCGTGGGATTCCTTTGCACGGCAGCCGTTCTGATCGGCTACGTGGTTCAGGGCACCGGAGCCTCTTCGTGAAAGAGCTGCTGGTTGTCGGGCTTTCGCACCACACCGCTCCGGTGGAGTTGCGAGAGAAGCTTGCGGTGAGTGGAGACGCTTTGGCGCAGCTGCTCGAGCATCTGGCCAGTGAGGTGTACGAGGACGCGGTCATCATCTCGACGTGTAACCGCGTGGAGCTCTACGGCACCGCGGATGATCCTCCGGCAGCCACACAACGCGCGCGCAAAGTGATCAACGCACGTGCGGGTAAGACCCTCGATCAGGAGCTGTATGCGTTTCGTGGAGACGACGCGGTTCGTCATGCGTTCCGCGTGGCATCCAGTCTCGACAGCATGGTCGTTGGCGAGCCGCAGATTCTCGGTCAGGTGAAAGAAGCGTTTGAGGCTGCGACTGACCAGAAACGCGTGGGCAAGCTTCTCGGTCGTTGTTTCCAGCGCGCACTGGCGGTGGCAAAACGGGTCCGCAGCGAAACGGGCATTGCGACCGGCACGGTGTCGATCAGTTCGATCGCGAGTGAACTAGCGCGAAAGATCTTCGGTGAACTCAAAGGCCGTAGCGTGGTGTTGCTCGGCGCCGGTGAGATGGGCGAAGCCGCAGCAAAAGCACTGACGGGAAGCGGTGCGCGCCTTCGTGTGGTCAATCGCAGTCCAGCCAAGGCGGAGCGCGTGGCTGCCGAGTGTGGTGGTGTCGCCGTTCCGATCGAGCAGCTTTCCAGCGAACTCCAAGACGCCGACGTCGTGATTACGTCGACAGGGAGCGAGACTTACGTCCTCGATCACACGTTGATGCGTGGTGTGGTTCGCGCTCGAAAGCGTCGTCCGCTTTTCATCATCGATATCGCGGTGCCGCGCGACGTCGATCCGCGCGTGGGCGAACTCGGCAACGTGTTCCTCTACGACGTTGATGATCTGCAGCGTGTCGCCGACGAGAACCTGAGCGCGCGACGACAGGAAGCTGCGGCGGCGGAACGCATCGTCGAGGTCGAAGTCGCCGAGTTTGCGGTGTGGCGCCGCTCGCTCGATCTCACACCGACCATTGTGGGTCTACGCGAGCGATTCCAAGAAGTGGTGCGTTCGGAACTCGAACGCACGCTACCTCGGTTGGGCGACCTCACTCCTGCGCAGCGCAAGACGCTCGACAAGATGTCCAAAGCGATGGTCAGCAAGCTGCTGCACACGCCTCTGTCGACGCTGAAGAAGGGTTCGGGCACTCCGGAAGCCGCGGAGCTGATCGCGACCACACGTCGACTGTTTGAACTCGACGAAGAAGAAGAGCCAGAGTCGGTCGTGGAAAAGCTGATCAGCGAGACGCGAAAACTCGCGTCCGAAGACGCTTAGTTAAACTTCTTCGAACGCTCGAGCACCGTCGCTTCGGCACGCGACATCAGTTCGCGCGCACCCTGATCGAGCAACGCCTGAGCGACACCGGCGCCGAGCTTGCGCGCTTCGGCGATACGCTCCGCGAGGTCGCGTCCTTCAAAGAACACGTCGGAGCTCGTGGTCAGGAGCTTTTCACCGTCGACGTCGCCAACCATTCCGCGCATCGACAAGCGTGCTCCGCCGTCCAAGAGCTGCGCGTGCCCAGCAATCGGAACGCGGCAACTTCCTTGGAGCTGCTTGAGCATCGCGCGCTCGGCTTCGGTGATGATGCGCGTGGGGTCGTGCTCGAGTGGCTTCAAAGCGGCGATCAACTCGGCGTGATCAGCGCGTCCTTCCAATGCCAACGTTCCTTGACCCACCGCGGGCAAACACACGTCGGAAGAAAGCACGTGATGCTTGCGCCCTTCCAGCAACCCCAATCGGCGAAGTCCTGCAGCTGCGAGAATGATCCCGTCGTAGTCGCCTGCATCGAGTCGCGCCAAACGCGTGTCCACATTGCCCCGCAAAGTGGCAAACGCGAGGTCTGGACGCTGTGCTTTGAGTTGGGACTCGCGTCGCAACGAGGTGGTTCCAATCTTAGAACCCGCCGTCATGCCCATGAGCTCAGTGCCATCCGGTGTGATCAACACATCGCGTGCATCTTCGCGCTCGGGCAAACAGATCAAGTCGAGACCGTCTGCGAGATCGACGTCACCAGGCACGTCTTTGAGCGAGTGAATCGCGAGGTCGGCTTCGCCTCGTGCGACGTACGCTTCGACCTCACTCACAAACAAGCCCTTGCCGCCCACCATGTGCAGCGGCTTGTCCGTGACCTTGTCGCCCTTCGTGACAACGTGGACTTCTTCGATCTCGACGTCGGGGTTGTGTTTGCGAATCTGGTCCGCAACCCAACGGGTTTGCGTGAGCGCGAGCTTGCTGCGTCGCGTCGCAATTCGAATCTTCATGGTGTGTTCATTCCACTGTTCATTCCGGGATCCATCCCGGGGGTGCGCCCAGCTTCGTTCTCTTGCTGAATCCGTTCGAGACGCTGTTGGATACGTTGCAGCCGCAGCTCTTCGGCCTGCGCCTTCTTGTGTCGTGCGTAGAAGAAGCTCGCAATGATGATGCTGATGCCGAGGACCAGCGCCGTGACGATGACAGCGCGACCAAGGTTGGAGCCTCGCGTCGGAGGTGGAGCGACACGCGTCGGCTCGGGTGCCGATGTTCGCGGTGCGCGCGGACGTTCGGCTTTCTCGACGAGTACGGGGGTGGGGCGAGCCTTCGGTTTGGGGGACTCGCTTCGCGGCGGCTCAGCGCGTGGCGGTTCGGCACGAGGTGCCCGTGCTGGAGCGGCAGCCGGAACTGCAGCGACCGGAGGAAGTGCAGCGACCGGAACCGCAGCGACCGGAGGAACGGCAACGGGAGGAACGGCAACCGGACGGGGAGCAGCGGCGCGCGGTGGTGCTGCTTTGGGAGGGGGCGCCATCACAGCAGAGGCGGCATCCGGAAGTTGGGCGCGACCTGCTGCCGAACTGTCGTCAAAGAGCACAGGACTTCCGCCAAACCCCAGCCCTGAATCACGACGTGGTCGCGGCATCGGTTTGACGTCCTCTGGAACGGCCGAGCGCGCGGCGGCCATGTGCGCCAACTCTTCCGGGCCGTCCTCGTCGACCACATCGAGCTCTTCCATGCGCAGCTCTTGTGTGCCGTCCGCTTTCGGTTTCGGCGCGACTGGCTCATCGTCGTCGACGAAGTCCAAGTCATCCATTTGCAGCTGTTGAGTGCCGCCGGGTTTCGCTTGCACGGGAACCGAGGGATCCAGTGGAACGGCTTCGTCGCTGTCGAGACTGACGCCCAGTGCTGCACGCACGAGTCGCGGATCGAGACTCGGATCGCTGTCGGGTTCGGCGTCGAGTCCCGGGTCGCTCGGGAACTTCTTTCGAGCCTTCTTGGGGGCTGCCGACAGAGCCGCGCGTACCAAACGTGGATCGAGACCCGAATCGAGCGGCGACTCCAGAGGCGATTTGGGACCGACGAGTGCATCGAGGCTGTGGTCGAGTTCCGTTTCGCCCGAGGGGACATCGATCTCTTTGGTGTGGCGCGATTCCACCACGGAGATGTGGTGCGCACTATCGGTGCTGTCAGGTTCGCGTCCTTTGGCGGAGACGGGTTGTCGCACCGGTTCGCCGGTCTCGCTTAACTTGCGAAGCGCGCGGGTGTCTCCAGCGTCGCCACTATCGGCGGAGGCACCGAGCTCTGCGTGGGTGTCGTCATCCTCAAACTCGTCGGCACCGGTTGCACCAGAGTCGAGCTGAGGCTTGGCTTGTGCGCCCGCCATGCTCGGTGCGATGGCGGTCTTCTCGGGATCGATAGGTTCGGTGCGAACCGCGGTGACTTCCTCTGCTGCCTTTTGCGGATCACCGACCACCACAGTTTTGGCATCGGTTGTCGCTTCGCCTCGCACGGCGGTTTGAGCATCGGAATCGACCAAGGGAGCGTGCCCCGATGAGTCGAGAAGATGATCCGCGGCACTTGCATCCAGCGCTTTGAAGGGTGCGGTGGCGTCGGCCATTCCGACTTCCGGCGTGGTCTGCGTCGAATCGATGGGGCGCGTTTTGATACCGGGTGCGTGGTGCTCTTTGATGGGACTCGGCACGCCGTGAAACGACTTTCGCCGCATCCGTTTTCGCGGCTTCCGAAACGGCGAGGGGTGCAGCTCTGAGATTTGAATTCCCGACATCCGCGACAAGGTTTCGAGGATCGGTTCCAGCGTGGCGCTGCGGCGTTTGGGATCCGGGTGCAGCAACGCATTGAGAGGTTGTGCGATGGGGCCCAGCGCACGATCCACCGCGGTGCCGGGATCGGGGGGCGGCTCCAGCGTGAGGGCTTCGTGCACGATCGCGCCTACCGCGTAGCGATCGGATGCGCGTGTCGGGTTGCCCCGAATCATTTCCGGAGCGCTCCGCCGACGCAGATCACCATGTCGTTCCAACACACGCGTCAGAACACTGCCGGGAAGAGCCGGTACAAAGAACGCACCCATGAGGTGCAATCCTTCGGGATGCATCCACACCTGGTCGGCGCGAACATCGCCGTGATGTAGCGTGGTGGGAACGGCTGCGAGCGCCGCGTCCACGTGCGTGATCACCGGAAGCAGTTCCTCCGGCGTAAGCGGCATGTTCTCGCCGATTCGACGATCGAGAACCGCGCGCAAAGGCGCACCTTCGGGAAGAGGCTCTGTTGCGTAGATCGTCTTTTCGTCGCGGTCGGCGTCAAGCAGTCCGGGAAGGTACTTGCCGCCAATGCCGACGTTCTCGCGAAGGCGTTGAAGGATCTGGGCCGCGTCCTGTTCGACCAGTTCGGCCCGGAACACGCGTAGCAACACACGCTCTTCGGTCTCCTGATCGAACGCGAGGAACCCATACGAAAACGGATCGTCGCGCAGACGATGGCGGATCTCATAACGCTCACCCACCACCTCGCCGGTGCGTGGTGTGGAGGCCGTCGGAGGGGCCGAAACAGCGGTGCGGTCAGACGTGGTCACTCGCGCGCCAATCATACGCTGCGCAGCGGCTCAGCCCAATCAACCGGTTAGGTTCCTGTGCTGCCGAAGCCGGCGTTTCCACGGGCGGTTTCGTCGAGGCTGTCGACCTCGGCGAACTCCACCAGGGCAACCTGCGCGATGACCATCTGCGCGATGCGCTCACCGTGTTCGATGGTGAAAGGCTCGCGACCGTGGTTGATCAGAACGACCTTCACTTCGCCGCGGTAGTCCTCGTCGATGGTGCCAGGTGCGTTGAGCACGGTGATGCCGTGTCGTGCGGCGAGCCCGGAACGGGGGCGGACCTGAGCTTCGAAGCCCCCAGGAAGCGCAATGGCGATTCCTGTCGGGACTGCGGTCCAGGCGCCTGGATCAAGAACGATCGGAGCGTCGAGGGCAGCAGCCAGGTCAAACCCTGCTGCGCCCTCGCTCGCTCGATACGGAAGGCGCGCGTCGTCGCGCAATCGTTGGACGCGGACGACGCTCATCTTCAGGCCTCAGGTGCAGGCGGCGGCGGATCCCCACCGTCTTCGTCACGACGACGACGACGACGACGACGACGCGGCTCGTCACCGTCCTCGCGCTTCTCACCGTCGCGCTTCTCACCATCGCGACCACCGTCACGTCCACCATCGCCATCACGACGACGACGACGACCTCGGTCATCACGACCACGTCCACGACCGCGACCGCGATCATCACGACCGCGTCCACGGCCACGGCCACCACGATCGTCACGCTCGCGCGGCGGCTTCTCGACGTAGCCCTCGGGCTTCTCGAGGAGTGCCTTACGCGAAACCTTGAGACGGCCTTCGCGATCGATGCTGCTCACCACAACTTCGATCTCGTCGCCGAGCTTCACGATGTCTTCGACGTTCTCGACGTACTCCCACGCCAAGTCCGTGACGTGCAGAAGTCCGTCCTTGCCTGGGGCGATTTCCACGAAGGCGCCGTAGCGCTCTACGCGGGTCACGGTGCCGGTGAACTTCTGACCGACCTCGGGCTCCATCGTCAGGCTCTCGATGATCTCGATGGCCTTTTGAACGGCAGCGGCATCCGAGCTCGCGATTGCGACAGTGCCGTCGTCCTCGACGTTGATCGTGACGCCGGTCTGCTCGGTGATCGCTTTGATCATCTTGCCGCCCGGTCCGATGATGACGCGGATCTGGTCGGGCTTGACCTTGATCTGCGTGATGCGCGGGGCGTACTTGCTCAGTTCCGGACGGCCCTGTGCAAGCACCTCGTTCATCTTGTCGAGAATGTGCAAGCGGCCTTCGCGAGCCTGCTCCAATGCCTCGGTCATCAGTTCGCGGGACAAGCCCTTGATCTTGATGTCCATCTGGATGGCGGTGATGCCCGCATCGGTTCCACAGACCTTGAAGTCCATGTCGCCGAGATGGTCCTCGTCGCCCAAGATGTCGGTGAGGATGGCGTAGTCGCCGCCCTTTTTGATGAGGCCCATCGCCACACCGGCGCAGGGCTTCTTCAGCGGAACACCGGCGTCCATGAGCGCCAGCGAACCACCGCACACGGTCGCCATCGACGACGAGCCGTTGCTCTCGGTGATCTCCGAGACCACGCGCATGGTGTAGGGGAAGTCGTCCTTCGCAGGGATGAGACCCTTGAGCGCGCGCTCGGCCAAGTTGCCGTGACCGATTTCACGACGACCGGGACCACGCAGGAACTTAGTCTCGCCAACCGAGTAGGGCGGGAAGTTGTAGTGGAGGAGGAAGCCCTTCCACCACGTCTCGCCAAGGCCGTCCATCTTCTGCTCGTCCTGACGCGTTCCGAGCGTCGCGGTGACGATGGCCTGAGTCTCGCCGCGCGTGAAGAGCGACGAACCGTGGGTGCGCGGAAGGAATCCCGCTTCGATCGAAATCGGACGCACGGTGCGGTAGTCACGACCGTCGACGCGGCGCTTCTCCGAAAGCACCTGGTCACGCATCGTGTGATACTTGAGGTCGCCGAACGCGTCCTTGATGTCGCCTTCTTGCTCCGGGAACTCCTCGGCAAGCGCTTCCACCACCTCGGACTTGATCTCGGAAAAGCGCCCGTAGCGCGGGTGCTTCTCGGCGATGTTGCACGCCTCCTTGATCTTATCGAGGGCCACGGCCTTGACGCGCTCGTCGATCTTCGCGTCGCGCTCGGGCGCCACGAAGTCGAGCTTCGCCTTGCCGACGGCCTTTTGCATCGCGAGCTGAAGCTCAAGGATGCCCTTCACAGCGTCGTGACCGAAGGTGATCGCTTCGATGAGCTCGGCTTCGGGAACTTCGTTCGCCTCGCCCTCAACCATGACGATGGCGTCTTGGCTGGCGGCGATGAGCAGCTCGAGGTCGCTCGCTTCGATCTCCTCGAAGGTCGGGTTCGCGATGAGCTTGCCTTCGACACGACCCACGCGAACACCCGCGATGGGGCCGTCGAAGGGAATCGGGCAAATCATCAGGGCAGCCGATGCACCGATCATGGCCAGCACGTCGGTGGGGTTTTCACCGTCGGCCGAGTGCACGGTCGCGATGACCTGGATCTCGTCGCGGTACCCCTCGGGGAAGAGCGGACGAATGGGCCGGTCGATCAAACGCGAGGTCAACACCTCGTGCTCGCGAAGACGGCCCTCGCGCTTGAAGAAACCACCGGGGATCTTTCCGGCGGCGTAGGTCTTTTCCACGTAGTCGACGGTGAGCGGAAGGAAGCTCTGTCCCGGACGACCCTTGGAGCCACACACGGTGACCAACACCATGGACTCGCCGCAGCTGACCAGAATGGAACCGCCTGCCTGCTTCGCGATACGACCCGTCTCCAACGTGACGGTCTTGTCGCCAACTTTGACGGACTCTCGAATAATCATTTGTGTCTCACATCTCTGCTGTCCCGCACTCGCATCGGCGGGCAGCCTCTAAAAAGGATTCGGCACGATGCCGAAGATTGTTTGTGAGCGCGGTGGAGGTAAGAGCTCGGTCCTCGGTCCCAGCGCTCGAGAAGTTCAAGCGTTCGAAGCGAAGAACGAACGGCCCACCTCAGACCGTTGCTCGCCGCGCAGCCTGGTCGATGTGGCGCAGGAACGCAAACCACCGACCAACCAGCGGGTGAAACTCAATAAAACCGAGTTGTATCGGTTACTTACGGATGCCGAGGCGCGTGATGATCTTGCGGTAGCGCTCGACGTCGGTCTTGCGGACGTAGTCCAGAAGACGACGACGACGACTCACGAGCTTGAGCAAACCACGACGCGAGTGGTGGTCCTGCTTGTGCGTCTTGAAGTGCGCCGTGAGGTAGATGATCCGCTCGGTCAGCAGTGCAATCTGCACTTCGGGCGATCCCGTGTCGCTGTCGGAGGTGCGGAACTCTTTGATGATTTCGGCTTTGCGGTCGGTCTGAAGAGCCATTGTCGTGCCCCTATGACTGGCGCGATCTCTAGGCACAGTGAGATCGCGTGTTGAAAAGGACGCGCAGTATGTCGGGGATCCGCCGGCTGTCAACCCGCTGCAACGCGCTTGAAGCGATTAGGGAACCGGTTCGGGTTCGTCCACACACCGGCCGACACCCTCAACGTACTCACAAACCTGATCGCGCGTGTTTCCGTACTCGTCTTCGCGCGGCGGGCACACGTCAGGACACTCGTCCTCTGGGGCAATGCAACGCGTTTCGCGATTGCCATCGGGAGTGGGGAGAATGCGACACGTGCCCCCGTTGCATTCTGCGTTGGAGCGGCACCCGGCTCTCACGCACACGCTCACAGCGGCGAGAAACCCCGGTGGTACGCAGATGCCGTTGTCACAATCAGCGTCGGAGTCACAGGCGTGGTAGCGACACGTTTGCACAAGTCCTGGGTCGTAGCCTGTGCTGCCACCTCCTGGAAACCCGGGGTGGCACTCGCCATCCGGTGCTCCGTCGCAATCGCTGTCGCTGTCGCAGTCGCAATGGTCTTGCGCGTCAGGGGAATCACAGGAACGCAGGGGCTCCCGCGATGTCGAAATGCGCCGGGTGACGCCATCGGGTCGTACCCAAGTCGCTTCCTGGCTGCACGCCGCTGCTAGGAGAACGACCAGAGCCGTTCGGATCATGCGTCTACGAACGGCGCGAGATCGTCGAAGCCGATACGTGACAGTTCCCAGTCGTCTGTCGTCGCAGAAAGCACCTCGCCGCCGTCGAGATCCCAGAACAGAAACGCGAACGAGTCGGTGAAGAACTCCAAGTCTTCATGATCGTGCTGCCCACCCACGGTCGCGAAAGGAACGATGTCCGCGTTGAGCCAGCGACCCTCTTGATCGACGTGTCCTTGTTCCTGGAGGTACTCCTCGTAATATTCGAGCACCAAGGCGTAGAGGGTTTCGGGCTTGTAGAAGCGAATGGCGAGCTTGTTTCCGGGGTCGGCCGCCCAGAGTTCGCCCAATGTGGTGTCCACGGAGACTACGCAGCGCTTGCCGAACAAGGGAGAAACCATCTCCTGCGCTTCTTCGTAAGTAGGCATGGCGCTCCCTCTACACAAAGGTCGGCGTTGACAAAAGTGAATTCCGTAAAACCTCCGTCTGAAACTTCTTGAGCCGGAGGTGCGGGCAGGGGTACGTCATGGCCGTGAACTGGAACCCTGGTGACGTGGTTGTTCTCAAGTCGGGCGGACCCCCCATGACGGTGGAGGGTCCCGACGAGGACGAAGAAGAGCTCGAGTGCGTCTGGTTTCATGGCAAGAAGACGCGCCGCGATGTCTTCCCGCCGGAAGCACTTAAGCGCTATCAGCCGAAGGACTAAGTGGCGGGAGGCTCCAAGGGCTCCGTTGTTGCGGCGCTTGTTGGCAACACCGTCGTGATGATTGCCAAGTTCGTGGCGTTCTTCGTCACGGGCTCGGGCTCCATGTTCGCGGAAGCGATCCACACGCTCGCGGACGTCGGCAACCAGGCGCTCTTGTTGGTCGGCATCGTGCGGTCGGGCAAAGGCCCTACCCAGAAGTACAACTATGGGCATGGCCAGGAGCGTTTCGTTTGGGCGCTCATCTCTGCAGTCGGCATCTTCTTTCTCGGGTGTGGCGTCACGTTGGCCCACGGCATCGACTCGCTGCTCTCGCCGCATCATGGACCGCCTCATGATCTGACGTGGGCGATCGGCGTGTTGATCGGCTCGTTCGTAATCGAGTTCTACGTGTTGGTCGTCGCGTACCGTGACTTGCGAAAGCAGGCGGGTGAGCGTCCCTTCGTCCCGTACTTGCGCAAGGAAGCAGATCCTGCGGCGGTTGCGGTCCTCTTGGAGGACTCGGCCGCGTGTTTGGGTGTGTTGATGGCACTCGCGGCGATCGGCCTGACGCAAGTCACGGGGCACGCGTATTGGGATTCGGTCGGTTCGATTCTGATCGGGCTCTTGCTTGGCGCAGTCGCGGTGTGGCTCACGTTTCGCAACAAGGAACTACTCGTCGGTCGCGCCGCACCCGAGGAAGCGCGCGACGCAATTCTTGCCGCACTGACGTCCGCGCCCTCGGTGGAGAAGGTCGTTCGGTTCAAGAGCAAAGTGATCGACACGGAGACGTACGACGTGCTTGTCGAGTTGGAGTTTCATGGCGAGAAACTCGCTGAAGCGTTCGAGCCCAAACTGCGCAAGGCGTACGCGAGCGGGTTTAGCGACTTCGATCAGTTCTATTCGTTCGCGAAAGAGTTTGCCGACGATGTGGTGCACGAACTGGGCGATCGCGTCGATGAGATCGAGAAGCGTGTGCAAGACGCCGTCCCTGAGGTGAAGCACATCGACGTCGAGCCGGACTAGGCCTCGAGAGCCCAGCCGACGACGCGATCAAAGGGGGCATCGATCGCCATGAAGGTCTCGACTGCGGTGAGGATGTCGTCGAGTTTGGGGCGTTCTCGTAAGTCGGCCGAACCTCGCAGCCATACGCTCGGTGGGTACTCAATCCATCGGCTGAGGACGCGTTGTCTGCGGGCGGGAGAGAGTGCGGACACCGGTGGAAAACGCCAAAACTCCCAAAACTCAGCACTGTAATCTGCCGGTTCCATCAGAGCCGATGCGAAGACTTCCGCGATGTCGGCATCTTGGTCGGCTCTTGCGCGCAGTTCCGCAAACGGGTGGTCGTGGCCGTCCTGGCATGCCCGATGTGCCCTGGCGAGCAGGTTGCGCACTTCGGTGGGTGGTCCAGGCGGAGGCCAGTGGTTTGGTTTCGGTTCCGGGAACTGTAGCGGTGTGGGGTCGAGCAGAAGTCGTAGTCCGGCAAACATGCTCGGGACAAACCCGTTGATCGGCACAATGCGCCCAGCTGCGTGCTCAGTTTCAAAGAGCGCGTGGCGTAGTTCGAGTTGTACGAGTGGCTTCGTCGGCGCCCAAAGAAAGCAGTCGAAGATCATGCTCTAGGGTACGCACTGCTCCGGCGACACGTACCCCGCGGTGATTCCGCGAATCGGATGCCCGTTGAGATCGGCTGCAGCTTCGGTCCACGTCAGACCGTCGGTGCTACGAAACACCGCGGAGCGTTCGTAGTAGCTGCCCCACTCGCTGACGATCCCAAGCAGGGTCCCGTCGTCGTGACGCGCCACATGCCCGATTCGTTGGGCGGTGTCGTCACGACTGTCCATCTCCCATGTTGCTCCGTCGCTGCTGCGGACGCGAACTCCCGGTCCCCACGCCCAAAACTCCGATCCGGTCCACACCATTCGACTGTGCACATCCCCCGGAAACGAAAAGCTGGAGAACGTGCGACCGCCGTCGCTGGAGTAGCAGCCCACGTCGTCGTTGCGGTTGTAGAACACGATCACGTCGCCCCCTGCAGCACCGAGGACGCCACCTTCGAAACCGCATGCGCTCGCATCGTCGGGTTGGAAGAAGTTGTCGCCACCGTCTTCGGTGATCCAGGTGGATGCGATCGAGTCGCGGTAGAGCACGTGTCGACCGCCCATGGCCTCGGAAAAGAATGCGCCGCGCGGTGTGCCTTCGAGGTACCCGTCGTAGATGGCGAAGGTGAGTCCGTCGGTGGAGATGGCCGGGCGCGTCGAACCGGCGATGAACACGCCATTGCCATACGCGACACCGTTGTAGGTGTTGCCCGGAACGTGCTGTACCCAGGTTGACGATCCGTTTGAGGCGAACAGACCGCCTTCGGTTTCGTCGACCGCGCCCCAACCTGCGGTGGCGACGAACATACCGTTGCCGTAGCCCACGCCGTTGTTGGACGTGGGGTGATGATCGCATTCGGGACCGGTACCGCCCGACATGTCCCAACAATGAGCGACCTCGTCGGCAGAGATGTCGTAGACGAAGGTTTCGCCTCCGTCGCAGGTCAGAACCCGTCGGCTGAGGTGACCGGAAAGCATGAACGCGGCGACGGCGTCGGTTCCCCCGTCGACGTTGGCGTCGGGTACCGGTCCGCTGTCGAGAGAAGCGTCGACTTCGGCCCCGCCATCCGATTCCGGAACGTCGGCCGTAGGAGCGTCGGGCAGCGAACCATCCTGGTCGGGACCCGCGTCCACGTCGCTAGAGTCGTCACCACAAGCCAAAACCAACACGAGCGCACACACCCAAAACTGTCGCATTGAGAGGTAGGTGCCTGGGCGACGGAAAGCGGCTCACTCCTGGATCTCGATGACAGCATCGCTCACAACCGCTCGATACAGTTCTTCGGCTTCGTCGTCGTCGATCATCACGCAGCCCAACGTGTGCCGGAAGCGCGTGGGAATCCAATCGCGTCCGCCAGTTCCGTGGATTCCGATCGCCCCTCCAATCCCTGCTCCGTCGGGAACCTCGCCCGCGCGACGACGCTGCGAATAGCGTCGCCGGTCTTCGCGGTTGGGATACGAGATGTGCAGGAAGCGATGGAAGTTCTTGCTCCGATGTCGCTCGTCGATCCGATACGTGCCTTCCGGCGTGATCGCGTCGCCTTCCCAACCCTTGTCACCCAGTCCACCTGAACCGATTCCGACTCGGTAGGCGCGTACAAGCGTTCCGCTTCGATCGTACGCCTCCATGGTGCGGTCGGATTTGTCGACGACCAGGCGAGTGATTCGAACACCGTCAGGAATGCCTTCGGGGTGTGCGGCGAGTGCGAGCGAAACCCCGCACGCCAACATCGATGAGAGCCCAAAGAGCATCACCCAGCGCATCCCTCTTACGACGCACTGAGACGCGTGGCCTATTCCGGAGACCTAGCTCGGTGCTCCGCAAAAGATTAGGGCGGAAGGATTCGAGCTTGCCAAAACGTAGGCCGCCCGCCTCGATAGAGCGCTCCTACCAGTCGATCATCCTTCTCGATCCAGTAGACCAAGTGATCGCTCATTGACATCGGGAGCTCGGAGCCCTCGCCGAGTTGGTAGTCGGCGATTCGAATCGCGGTGCGGTCCTCGGAACGCCGCGTATCGATGACCGGCCTGTGGCCCACGCGACGCGCGAGTTGGTCGGCGTCGATGCCTTCCTCCACACCCGCTTCAACAATCGCGCGAACGTCCTCGCCAACTTGGTCGGGCGAGGTGCACGCCAATGCACCAATGAGAAGTAGGTACCTCATCCGGCAAAGGGAATCAGTGCGCGAAGTTGGCGAACTCGCTCACGCGCCAATGGAACACGCGGAGCTTCAGGGTGGTCGAGAATGATCTCGTATGTACCTGGACCGCTGGGCTCCAAGCTCTTGATCGCACTCAATCGCACCAAGCTGCTGCGGTGCGAGCGAAAGAACGAGCCTTCGGGAACCCGCTTGGTCACCGCCGAAAGCGTGAGGTCCAACGCAAAGCTGTCGTCGTGCGTCACAGCCCAAACCAACTCGTCTTTGACGTGGAAGTACACAACGTCGTCGATATCGACGACCACGTATCCGCCTTTGCGTCGAACCGCGAGACGATCGAGGCGCTCTTCATCCGCAGGCTTTGCCGTCGCGCGAACGCGTTCCAACGTGGTCTTGAGCCGATCGAGGCGAACGGGTTTGAGCAAGTAGTCCAATACGGATGCCTCGAACGCGCGAAGCGCACCGTCGTCGTGCGCCGATACGACGACGACCTGAACGTGGGGGTGCTTTTCTTTGACGGCCTCTGCGAGCGCGATTCCGTCGGGGCCGGGCATCCGCAAATCGACAAACGCGACTTGGGGGCTCTTGTCGGCGATCACTTCCAACGCGGTCTTGGCACTGGACGCTTCGCCAACGACATCCACGTCAACTTCGCCCAAGAGAAAGCTCAACTCGTCCCGCGCCAAGGGCTCATCATCGACAACGACAGCCCGCATCTTCTTCTTGCTCACGCGGCACTCCGTTCGTCGACCATCACTTCACTCCAGGGCAAACGCACTCGCGCACACATTCCGTTGTCTACCGGTACCAGTTCAAGGCTCGCTTGATCGTCGAAACTCTTGTTGAGTCGCTCACGCAACGTCTTGAGCGCGATTCCGGATCCCGCAGCCGCACGACCCAGGCGCTCTCCTTCGGTTTGGTCGACAACGTCCACCACCAAGGTCGTGTTCTCGCGTCGTGCCTCGATCCGAACGATTCCTGCTCCGTCCCGTGTTCCCACACCGTGTTTGACGGCGTTTTCCACCAAGGGCTGAAGCAACAACGCAGGCACGCGTGCCGCGCGTAGAGGCTCCGGAACATCCGATTCGACGCTCAAGCGTCCCTCGCCCAGACGGGCTTTCTCGATCGCCAAATACGCCACTGCGTGGTCGAGTTCATTGCCGAGCGACGCGTCGTCGGGATGCGTGAGCAAGTAGCGATACAAGTCGCTCAAGTCGTTGACGAGCTCACGCGCCAACAACGGGTTGGTTCGAATCGTGGCGCGAAGTGTGTTGAGTGCGTTGAACAGAAAGTGCGGTTCCAAGCGTCGTCGCAACGCCTCGAGAGCCAAGTGGTCGGCTGCGGCGCGAGCACCGACGAGGGCGACCGCAGCATCCTCACGCGCGAGCACCATTTTCGTGGTCACGACGAACACAGCGAGTCCAAACCCCACACCGGCCATTTGAACCAGGAGCGCCGGCCAACCCGCGATGAAGGTCGCCACACTTCCGCCGGTGACGAACAACCCGATCGCAACCACGACGAAACGCGAGAACTCAATCCCGCACGCGACGCCAAACGTGCGCCATCCCGACATCCACTGTGGGCGCTTCTCCACGAGGAACCCCGCGAATGCACCTTCAAGCGTGGATGCAAGAACGCCCAACATGCCGAGCGAAGGTTCGACGCGGTAGACGTAGAACAAGCCTGCCAACAACCCGGTGACCAAGCCAACGCGTCCACCGCCCAGGATGGCCGCCATCAACACGCCGATGGCGTGAACGTTGACGTGGATGCCGAGCCACCACTCGCCCATCTTGGCGCCCCACATCGCGAGCAAGATGCCGAGCAGTAGCGCCATGAAGCGGTCGCGCGGTTGACCACCGACACCGAGCAAGCGGTTCCGCAGCGGCGGGACGAGCACGGACACCAACCCAGCGGTCGCCATGAGGCCGATTTTCTCGGCGATCTCGATGACCAGCATGCGGATGTCCATGGCGGAGCACCATAGCTCGAAGGCGGACTATTGACACTCCGGGCCAGAAGCCCGGAAATCCCCTCAGAAGGAGAGTGGGATGAGCATCGAGGGCCTCAAAGTCGTCGTCACAGGCAAGTTCAGTCGCGGTCGCAAAGACATCGAATGGGATCTCGAACAAGCAGGCGCTGACGTCACAAGTGCAGTGTCGAGCAAGACGGACATCCTGTTCTGCGGCGAGGCGCCCGGCAGCAAGTTGACCAAAGCTGAGAAGCTCGGACTTCCCGTGCTCAACGAAGCGCAGTTGGAACTGCTGCTTGCGGGTCGTCCGCTCGACAAGGTTCTCGCTGGCAAAGCGAAGATGCCCAAGACCCCGGTCAAGAAGGGCGCACCCAAAGCGAGCAAGAAGCAACGCGCAGAGAAGGCTGCCGAGATCTCAGGCATGACCCTCGACGGACTCAACGTTGTGTGCACAGGTACGTTCAGCATTCCGCGCAAGAAGCTCGAAGCGCTGTTGACCGTTGCGGGTGCGAACGTCGGTGGCAGCTTCTCAGGCAAGACCCAACTCCTGGTGGTGGGCGAGAAGGCCGGCAGCAAACTCGACAAGGCGCAGCAGGTTGGTGTGCCGTGCATCGATGAAGAGCAGTGCATGCGTTTGCTCGATGGCGAAGAAGTCGATGATGTGATCGGCAGTGCGCCCAAGAAGAAGGCCACCAAGAAGGCTGCGAAAAAGAAGCCGGCCAAGAAGGCGAAGAAAGCCGCCAAGAAAGCGACCAAGAAGGCCGCGAAAAAGAAGTCCGCCAAGAAAAAGAGCTCGGGGACGATCGACGGTATGAAGGTGGTCGTCACCGGAACGTTCGATCTACCGCGCAAGGAAATCGAAGCCGCGCTCGAGGCGCTGGGTGCCGATGTGACTAGTAGTTTCTCCGGGAAGACCGAGCTGCTGGTGTGTGGTGTCAAAGCCGGGAGCAAGCTGGCCAAAGCCGAAGCCGCTGGCATCCCAATCCTCGATGCCGACCAGTTGGAAGAGCTGTTGAGCGGAACGCCGCTGAAGAAACTCATCTGACCGCGTACAAGGGGTCATGGAACTCAAAGGGATGCGCGTTGTGCTCGCGGGCGACCTCGAGGACGATCGCTCGTACCTGAAGCGTCAGCTGCAAAAGCGTGGTGCTCAGGTTGGTTCGGTAGTCACGGCGAACACGGATGCGCTCTTCGCGGGTCGGTACAGCAAACTCAGCAAAACCGAGAAGGCGGAAGAACTCGGCGTTCCGGTGTTAGGAATCGCGGAGCTGCGTCGAATGCTGGAAGGCGCAACGCTTCAAACTGCGGTCGAAGAGCCTGCCGAAATCAAAGACGACCGGACGACGTTCCCGCGCGTTCCGTTTGATCCGCGCGACGGAGAGTACCTCTCGTACTACCCCGGCACCGAGCAGCTGAAATGTCGCGGTCCGCGTGTTGATGGAATCAGCCACGGCGAGTGGACGTACTTTCATCCCAACGGACAGATCTCGAGTTCGGTGAACTACGTCCGCGGTCTACGCGAAGGCAAAAGCGTCGGCTTTCATCCCAACGGGAAGAAGCAGTTCGAGGGGGAGTACAAAGCGGGCCACCAGTTCGGACCGTGGGAGTACTGGTACGAGAGCGGCGCGTGGAAGCAGCGCTACATCTATGACGAAGAGGGTCGCAAGACCGGTCCTTACGTCTGGGATCTCGAAGACGGTTCGCCCCGTGCACGAGGAGCGTTTTGGCAGAACATGCGCGAAGGCGATTGGGAGTGGTACGGCGAGCCCAACTACAAGCGGATGATTCGCGGGTACAAGCGCAGTACGAACCACGGACACGAAGCGGCTTGGTACCTCGACGGATCTCTCGCGTACTCAAGGCATTGGCACGAAGGTCAGCGTCACGGTGAGTGCGAGGAAAACTACCCCGATGGTTCGCCCAAGCTTCGGTGCACTTACGAGTACGGCTCGCTCGTCGGAGAACATCGCGCGTGGGACGAGTCCGGCAAGGAAACCAAGACGAAGTATGTCGACGGGCTGAGCGCGACCATCCGCAACAACCAGGCGCTGCACGAGAAGGTTGTGTCCAAAGTGATGCGCGTCAAAAGCGACCACAAGAAGCGCGACACGATCGACGAAGCGGTGGGGTACTCCGAGCGCAGTGCGTACCTGATGTTTCTGTGGCGGAGTGGCCGGCTTCCGCTCGAGTCGATCCCCGAGTTGTGGGAAGGGCTTCGCTGGAACGGCTTTACCTCCGAAGAGGTGATGCGTTTTCTGAGCGACATCGACGCCGCTGCTCTCAAGAAAGCTTGGTGTGAGTTTCTTCCATCCTGGCCACGCGACATCGATGAGCTGGTTTGTTACGCGTACGATCAGGATCCGAAGCCCTTCGACGAAGGTTGGAAGAAGCTGCCGAACCACGCCAAGGTCGGTGTGGCCTTTGTGCTGGCGCGTGCGGGCAAAGATCGTTCGCTGTGGGGCACGACGTTAGCGCGTCGGTTCAAGCAGCTCGTGAAGAAGCACGTCACCGATCACGGCATCGGTGAGCGCATTTTGTGGTGGGTCGACGGTGAGCTGCAGACGGTGCACCTCTATGAAAGGCGGCCGGAGAAGCACAACCGACGCTTTCCGCTTCCTCGTTTCTACGAGTTCATCGAACTCTTTGGACCTCGTGAAACCTGGGCCGAAGAAGTGCTCGCGGTGACGATGAAGCACGTCAAGAAGAATGGCGTGCCGTGGGAATCAGCTCGGGACGGACTGGCGCTGGCGACACGCGATCAGTTGCTGAAGCTGCTCAACAAATCTGGATACGAGCGATTCGTCGAAGAGGTGTTTCTCGAGTTGCGCGATGACGACGCCGCATTTCTTGAAGAGCTCGCACTCTCTGCCGACCGCGGCCGGGGCAAACGTGTAGCGCTCTGTGCAGCGAAGAAACGCCTCGATGCTGGCGAAGCGATCTCCGACGCGTTGCTCGAAGCGGTGCAGCTCGATGCGAGCACCTACTCGAAGCAGTGGATCAACCAGCCGATCTCACGTCTGCCGGAGGACCAGCAACATCGTCTTGCCTATGTCGATTCGATGATCGATTTCGCGGAGATTCGCACCGGCTACACCGACGCCCAGCTGATGTTTCAGGTGTTTGAGCGGCTTCCCCAACCACAGCAGCTCGCGAAACTGAACGCGGCGCTCGACTCTCAGTACGGCAAAACCGCTGCCGTTCCCTTTCTCCACTTCGCAGACGATCCCGAGCTTTGGAAGAAGGGAATCGCTGCGATGCAAAAGGCGGAGGACCAATCGGAACGAGCGACGGTGGGGCTCTCCATGCTTCCGTTTTCCGCGCTGCCGTTGTTGATCGAAGCGCACGCCAACGCGAACAAGAAGATGAAGGAGAACTTCTTGCGCGCCGTGCACGGAATGATGGCACGCATGGTCGACGCCGGTGAGCTTTGGGACGCCAAGCACGATGCCATGATTCGCACAGACCTTCCGGTCGAGGGTTACCAGTACGAGTACGGTCGCCGATTCGTCGGCAAAATCGTTCACCGATTGCCGCGGGATCGTGCCGAGGCTGTGCTGCGTCGGATGCTCGATCCGCGAAAGGTCAGCGGCTTCGTTCGTGCGATGCGCTTCCTGCCCAGTCATCCCACTCAAGCACTGCTCGACTATGCGATGCGAGGGTTGTTGGAGGTGGAGAGTTCACTGGGCAACAACCTTTACGACATCTCGTTTGGTCTTCGGTGTTTGGACGCGAAACGTGACCTCATCAAGTGGCTGATCACCAACGGTGCAGGCGCGGCGCTCATGAGGTGTTTCGAAGATGCGATGGGTCATCGCGAGTGGCCAAAGCTGCAAGAGGAACTCAAGAACGAAGGCGGGTGACGCTGGCGTCAGTTCCGCCGCAGTTCGCCGGTCCTGGAAACTCTTGTTAGTCTGCGCGCAGGCTTAACTTGTTGGAGGCGGGATCCACGCTTCGGGTGGATACCCTTGCCGAATTCGGGGTGAGCCCTGCTTGAATGGTTGTGCTTTTCCCTTGCTTGCCTCGTCCTAAACGAGGCTCATTTGGCCTAGAAACACCGCTAAATTGGCGGAATAACAGGCCATTGTCGGTTTTTGTGAACCGGATCCCCCACTCGCCCGTAACTCACCCGGCGGTCCGAGACGCTGGGAAACATTGTTCAAAGGCTGACACGGGGTCGTTACAGAAGGTATTGAGCGCCCCGAATGCAAATTCCGCCTGCCTGTGTGTGGGCTGAGGAGGCTTTTTATGAGATTGAGAATTGGTTTACTTGGAGCCGTGGTCGGCTTGGCGGGGCTTGTGAGCCTTTCGCCCGACCGCGCGCAGGGAGCGGATCACACCGATCCGCCCGGCATCGCCGATCCCCTGACCGACATCGCGGACTTCTACGCGTGGATGGACAGCGGCGCGTCGAACTTGAACCTGGTCACCACCGTTGCACCGCTTTCGGCTGCGACCGAGTTCAGCACCGCCGTACAGTACGGCTTCCACATCTCGAGCCGAGCGGACTTCGCTGCGACGGACGAGACAGACAGCCAGGTCCTCTGCCAGTTCTACGCGGCAGACGGCATTGAGTGCTGGGTCCTCGTGGACGGCGCTGTTGTCGACTACGTCGAGGGTGACCCCTCGGCCGAGACCGGAATTCAAAGCGAGAGCGGAGACGTCACTGTCTTCGCCGGCGTTCGTAACGACCCCTTCTACTTCAACCTCGACGGCTTCGGTCAGACGGTCGACGCGGTTCTTGCCGCGGCCGGCGACCTGGAGTTCGACGAGGGCGGTTGCCCGACGGTTGACGCAGACACCAGCATGGCTCTTGTCACCGCTCTGCAGACCGACGCCGATGGCGAGGCTGCAACGGACGACCTCGCGGGATCGAACGTTCTCGCGCTTGTCGTGCAGATCAACAAAGACCTGGTGGACGACGGCGGAGCTCTGCTCGCGACGTGGGCCACCACCAACATGGCGCCGTGAGGAGACGAACCATGAATATGAAGAACATCCTCATTGCACTTTCTCTTAGCGGCCTTCTTGCAGTGGGCTGCGGTGACGACGACGGCGGCATGGACGCCGGAACCGACGCCGGTGACGTCGACAGTGGCGACGACATGGACGGCGGTGACGACATGGACTCCGGCGACGACATGGACGCCGGTGACATGGATGCAGGCCCAGCGATGCCGCTTGGTCGTGACAACCCGCCCGCTCTGGGCAGCCAGTTCGACCGTGCAGGCCGTCCGGCCATCTCGACCGCAACCGTCGGCACCTTCATGGCGCCGGGCGCGGAGCGCGACGCTCTCAAGACCACCTACAGCGAGGACGATGATCGTTCGAACTGGAGCACGTACGCCGAGGGCATGGCCAACATGATGGCCATTCTCGATGGTGCGGACACCGTGTGTGGAAACCAGTTCGGCTACGACGACACCGATGGTGTCGCCGCCGCGTACGACTTCCTTGCCGGCGTGCTTGCCGACGACCGTCTCCTCGTCAACAGCGGCGAAGGCGTCTGCGGTTACCTTGGTGCCGAACTCGACACGCTCGACGTGACGGACGGCTTCCCCTGCGGTGGTCGTACTGTGACGGAGGACGTGATCGACCGTTCCTACACCGTGCTCATCGCTGGTGGTCTCGACGACTCGCTCGGTGACGAGGTGGACGCGGACGACGCGACGCACAGCGACACCGACTTCCCCTTCCTCGCGGCGCCTCTCTAGTGCTGCACGCAAGCACAAAGCGGTTTCCCGCTCAGTCGAAAGCCGCTCTGTGGCTTGCGCAAGCGTGGATCCCGGCCGTCCTTATGGCGGCCGGGTGCTCCACCACCTCGGATCCCGATCCGCTCCCCGAGCCGCGCACCGTGGAGCTAGACGATCGGCGAACCACCGAGCCCGACGTCGCAGTCGGGAACTTCCAGGCTCAAATCGAGTCTTTGCGCACCCGTCTCGAGATTCGCCCGAACGACTTTTCCATTCGTTCGATTTTGGTGGAGCGCCTGTTGGCGCGGACCCAGTTCCTCGGGACCTACGACGACTTTGCGGAGGTCGATGCGCTGACTGCAGACGCGATGGACCCTGAGTCGCCGGATACTTTGATTCTTCGTTCCTCTTTCCTGCGCGCGGTTCACCACTTTGAAGAATCGCTGGAGTTGCTGGACCAAGCCGAAGCGCTTGGGGCCCCCGCAGAGAGTTTGGAACGCGCTCGTATCGCAACCGAGGTTGCGGTCGGCACCGACCCCGCGATCTTGCTGCCCCGCGCAGAGGCGCTCGTCGCGACGGCGGAAAACTTCTCGAACCTGGCTGTTCTCGGAACCGTCCTGGCTGAACTGGGACGCTACATCGAAGCAGACGCGGCCTACCTTCGAGCGCTCGAAGTGTTTCGTGATGTTTCGCCGTTCACGCTGGGGTCCGTGTCGTTTACCCGTGGCGTGATGTGGGGCGAGATGGCCGATCGACCGGATCTCGCCTTGATCCTCTACGAAGATGCCGTGCGACGCTTGCCGCAGTTTGTGGTGGCCAACACGCACCTGTCTGAACTCGAAGACGATGCTTCGGCCATTGCGCGTCTGCGTGCGTTCGCCGATGTTGCTACCGAGGGTGACCCCGAACCGGCAGGCCGCTTGGCGCAGCGCTTGGATCCGGCTGACGCCGAGGCGTATTGGAACGCAGGTGCCGCTCGTTACGAGGTTCTTCTCGAACGACATCGTGCAGCGTTCTTGGATCACGGTTCCGAATTTTACGTAGGACGTGGCGACGTTGAACTGGGTCTTGAGCTCGCGCTCGAGAACCTGGAGAACCGCCGGACACCTCGCGCTTACGTCGTGGCGATCAACGCTGCGCTTGAAGCAGATCCCGAAGTCGCGTGCGACTTGATCGAAGAGTCGGTCGACCTCCAGACACGACACGCGGTGTTGGCTGGGCTCGCGGAAGAGGGCTGTCGATGAGATTCTTTCTCTGCGGTCTTCTCATCGTGGCCGCGTGCGGTGATGACGACGGAGTCGTGGACGCCGGGACCGACGCCGGCGAAGAGGACAGCGCACTTCCGGATTCCACTCCCTCCGATGTTCCGCCGGATGTCCCGGTCGACGCAGGCCCGACCCATTGCGGAGATGGTCTGATCATCTCGGACATCAATCCGATGGAGTCCGTGACGATCTACAACCCCACCGCTGAAGACATCGAACTGAGCGGTACGGGTTGGGTACTTTGTCAGCGTCCGAACTACTTCCTGCTGAACGTGATCGAGTCCGGGGTGACCATTGGCGCGAACGCATCGCACACGTTCGACTTGCCGGCGGGCTTCTTCGATCAAGACGACGACGCGGGTGAGATCGCGCTCTACGAGGCCGCTGCGTTCGCGAATCCTGATGCGATGAGCGACTTCATCTGCTGGGGAACCGGTCGTGCAGACTCGCGGTTGAGCGTGGCGGAAGAAGCCGGACTTTGGTCAGGCGAGTGTGCCCCTGCGATCACGGGCGACTCGTTGAAGCGAATCGCCCTGACGTCGGGCGCCGATGCTGCGTCGTACGATCCGACCGGTGCGACCGCGGATCTGAGCTGCCCCTAGGCGCCTAGGGCGAAGGCGGACGCGTCGGTTGGTCGCCAGCAATACGATCGACGGCATCCAACACCCTGCTCTCAATCTCGATCGTCGGCGGTCGTTCGCCGCGCTCGGTGTAGAGCGGATAGCGTACCGCGACTTCGCCTTCGAAGTAGGGCACATCAAGGTGGTCGATCGCGGACAGGAGACACGCGCGCAGCTCGTCGTGAATCTCACCTTCGACATCCGCGGCAATGACTTCGCGGTCGGCGAGTCGAAACACAAATGTTGCGCGCTGGCTGTAGTCGACTCGCCCTGCACGATCGCGCCGAAAGCAACCGCGCGCGACGGGGACGATGCGACCTCGCAACATCTGCAGGAGGGTCTCTGCAGGAACACCGTGACCTGGTTGGGGAGCCGAAGGTGCTGAGGCCACGGGCGCAGGAGCACACTGCAACGGTTCCGATGGAACGACGCCCACGTCGCCACCGACGCCGCTTGCTCGTTGCGCAGGGCCTCGGGGGTTGCAGTCGTTTCGAGACGCGACTTGTCGATCGTTGGCGTCGATGGCCGACAAGCTGGTCGGGACGCCGCCGAGCAAGCGACCACGTGCATCGAGCCAGGGCTGAGATGCGCGGCGTGCGCGAGTTCGGTGTGACCCGACCTGGATGGATGCAGCCCCGGCGATCGGACCTTCCCACGACAGCTCCTCACCCGCGCGCAGCGAGCCGAGGTCGATGGTTCGTCCGCGCATGCGCACACGTACCCGGCCAACTTGGGGCGCGAATAGAGGTCGGATGGCCTCGTCGAGTCGCGCACCACTGCGAAGCGCCGAGCCTGCTTCGACAACGGTCCCGCGCAACGACTCCGCCTGTGTTCGCAGCGCTGTGGATGTTGGGCGATCTGAAATGTTGAGGACGCTCAAGCGAACCCGTCGCTGCCTCGCCTGTCGAAACGCGCGGCCACTTGCCTCACCTTGGGTCAGTCCGCCATCGCCGACGACGATCACGTGCGTCCGTCCCCAGTCCTTGGCGATGTCCCAGGCGGATTCGAAGCGTGTCGCCGAACCGAGTTCCATCGAAGGCGCGCTGGCGATCGTCGTGAGTGCCACCTGGTTCGGAGCGGTGGGCTGCGAGAGAAGCGCTTCGGCACGACCTGCGAACGCGATGATCCGCACGGTCGAACGCGCGGGCATGTGAGCCAGTAGTGTGGCGATCGTGGAGTGCACTTGGCTGCGCGCTGAATGCATCGACGGCGAGGCATCGATCAGTACAACGAACGAATCCGCGCGCCCTTGTCGAAGCCCCGCCGAGACGCGCGCTCGTGCGCAACGGGTCGATCCGCAGCGGAACGTGTCGATCTGCGCTTGCGGTGCACCGCGGGAATGGACGCTGGCAGCGAAGTCGATGCTCTCCCAAGCCTCACGGTGAACGGCGCCCGAGTAGGGAGCGTCTTGAACCACCAACGAGTGCAGGTCTGGCGACTGGAGGCGAGCGGTTGCTCGCGCGACCCGCAGGTCGTTTCCGCGCGCAGGAATGCGAAGTCTCGCGACACCACCCTGAACCGGGGCACTGGAAACCCAACGCAGACGAACCGACGTCGGTGTGCCACGCATCACTGGTGCGGCACGAACGACCAGCGCGTCTTGGACCCGTGCGACATGTCCGATGGGCTTCCCCGAGTCTCCACGCGCACGGAGCGCATCGAAGTACGCATTGCCGTTGGTGGATGCGTCGTCGGGAATCCCTTGCCGGCACTCGGTGCCCCGACACACCTCGAGCGACACTGCGACGGCGTCTTGGGGAACGGGCAAGTGGTAGCGCAACTCCCCCGCATGCCGCGCGCGCGAGATAAACCGCATCTCCACGTCCACAACAGCCATCCCGCTAACCAGTTCGACGTCAACGTCGTGGTCAACCTCACGAATTCCAGGAATCGCCCACAGCACTTCACCACGCTGCGCGTCGATCGGCGGCGACATCGGTCCGAGTGTGGGGTCTTCGACGGGCTCGTTGCTGGCAGGCGCGGGAACATCGCGCAGCGACGCCGTATCGCCCGTTCCGATGGGATCCAGATCGTGCTCGCCTTCGGGAAGCAGATCGCGCACCGGATCTTGCGCGTGTGCGGATCCCGCAAGCGCCAGCACCAAGATCCAGCTCCTCATCCGCATAGTGTTGTCGACACCGCGGCTGTGCGCAGGTTCCCGGTTCTGGTTTCGGGGTATTTTGACCCCGTTTTTCGGGGGAATCTGCGCTCTGGTCATTCGATGTGGCCGCCCACTAGAATGCGGCCAGGGGAGGGGCAGTCCATCCCCGCATCGGCAGTGCCGGAACGAGGGAGCGAGCATGGTCCTGGGTCGAGTTTTTGGGTTCGTGAAAGACGGTGTGCAGGAGATGCTGATTCAGCGTCCCGACGAGCACAAACACCTGATCATCTACAAGCATCCCGAACCCACCATCCCGCACTACGCGCAGCTCACAGTCGACGCAGATGAAGCCGCGGTGTTTTTCCGCGATGGCTCGATTGTCGGGGCATTGCGAAGCGCGGGCGTGGGCCAGCGCCACACGCTCAGTTCACAGAACATCCCGTTCCTGGGTCAGATCATCGACTCGGTCACCGGCGGCAACATCTTTGTCACCGATCTCTACTTCGTGACGATGCGTCCGATGTATGACCAGACCTTCGGGGGCGAACTTGGTTACCTCGAAGATCCGATGCTGGGTGAGATGGTGACGCCCCGCATCTTCGGAAAGATGGCGATCCAAATTCTCGATCCCGCGAAGTTCATTCTCCAGTACGTCGGCATGCGCGGAAACATGTCCAACGAACAGGTCATGGACTGGATCAAAGAGAAGTTCATGAACTCGGTAAAGACGGTGATCGGAAACGTCTGTCAGACCGAGCAGAAGTCGCTTCTCCAGCTGATGCCGCTCCAGGATCAACTCGCGCGTGCATTTGAACAGCACGCTCCGGACCTTGAGGCGATCGGCGTCAAGATCCTCCAGGTCGCGTCGTTCAACATCAATCTCAGCGATGAAGACGAGCAGACCCTCAAGGCTGCACAGGCCGAGCTGGGTAAGGCCAAGCGCGATGTGCGTGTGGCTCAAATCGGAATCGCGAAAGCGCAGGCCGAGGCGGCGCAGAAGCAGTTCGAGTTGGACCAGGAGTTCCAGCAGGACGCGCGCTACACCGGAATGGCCGGAGGCGACTTCGCGAAGATGGCCGCAGGTAAAGCGATGATCGGTGCAGGCCAAGGCATGGCCAAAGGCGGTGGCGAAGGCGGTGGCGGCGGGCCGATGATGGCGGGCGCCGGAATGGGCGCAGGCTTTGGTATGGCGCACGCGTTCGCTGGAGCGTTCCAAGCAGGTCCGCAGGGACAGCCCGCTCCTGCCGCGGCACCGCGTCCTCCTCTCCAAGCAGGCGCAGACGGAAACGTGAGTTGCCCCGCTTGCAATGCTTCCGTTCCCGCAGGGAAGTTCTGTGCGGAATGCGGAAACAGTCTGTCGCCCGCACCGAAGTTTTGCCCGGCATGTGGCGCGCAGGGCACCCCTGGCGGTAAGTTCTGCCAGAACTGCGGAACCGGCCTTCCCGACTAACACCACGAATGCGTTATTGCCCCGCCTGCGGGACCCGATTTCCTTCTGACGACGCGTTCTGTCCGCACGACGGACAGCCGCTTCAAGAATTGCAGGAGGACAACACTGTTGCGAATATCGATTCGCTTCTCGGGACCGTTGTCGATGGGCGATACCGGGTTGATGCGGTGCTCGGCCAAGGCGGAATGGGCATCGTCTATCTCGTCTCGCACGTCACGCTGAACAAGCCGATGGCGCTCAAACTCTTGCGTGGTGACCTCGCACAGGACGGCGTCGTGGTGAAACGCTTCATGCAGGAAGCTCAGGCGTGCACCGCAATTGGTCACCCCCACATCATCGACATCACCGACTTTGGCAAGCTGCCGGATGGCTCCGCCTACTTCGTCATGGAGTACCTCGAGGGAGAGTCGCTCACGTCGTTGATCAAGCGTGGGCGGCTTCCGGTTGAAGAGGTGCTTCCCATCGCCGAACAAATCGCATCGGCGCTTTCTGCTGCACATCAGCGCGGCATCGTCCACCGCGACCTCAAGCCCGACAACGTCCAGTTGATTCGACGTGGTGCCGACGATCGCTTCGTCAAGGTGTTGGACTTCGGAGTTGCGAAGGTGGGGTCCAGTTCGAAGCTCACCAAAACCGGAATGGTGTTCGGAACGCCTCACTACATGAGCCCTGAGCAAGCCGCGGGGCAGTCGGTGGATGCACGTGCGGACATCTATGCGCTTGGCGTGATCATCTTCGAGATGTGCACCGGTCAGGTTCCGTTTGACGGCGATACCTTCATGGGAATTCTGTCCAAGCACATGTTCGACGACCCTCCGCGTCCGACGGAGATCGATGGCTCGGCAGGTCCGCTCGAGCCGATCATCCTTCACGCGCTCGCGAAGAAACCAGAAGATCGATACGGCTCGATGGACGAACTGCTGGCGGATCTCACAACGTTGGAGTCTGGCGGTGTCGTTCCGAAGCGGATTGGACCCGCCGCACCTCCCGTGGTCTCGGCGCCGATGCCGATGGTTGCGGCGTCGGGAGTTCCTTCGAGCAAAGCTCCACTTCTCGCGCTTGGGCTGATCGGGTTGCTCCTGCTTCTCGGCGGTGCGGCTGCGGTTTGGTTCACGCTCGGCACACCCGCGTCTCAAGCGCGCAACGTGACTCAAGCCGAGACAGCGTCTGACGTGGTGGACGACCCCGTCCCAGATGAGAGTGATGAGCCGGTCGTCGAACCGGTGACTCCGGTGGGAATCGAAACGCCGGAACAGGCGGCGCCGCAGTTAGTGCAGATCATCAGCGATCCACCCGGCGCGGCGGTGTCCCTCGACGGAGTGGTCATCGGAAACGCACCTATCGAAATCGAGCGTCCCGTTGGAGAAGAACGCGAGCGCATTCGTCTGCAGCTACGCGGCCACCATCCGCGTGTCGTGGAGGTGCCGAGCTGGGGTGGGGAGACGCTGACGATCCGGCTTCGTGCGATCGAAGTTCCCGATGTGATGGAACCCGTGCGCATGGTGGTGATGCGGACTGAAATGATGGAGACGACGACGATGATGCGTCGCGGTGTACGCACCGAGGTTGTCGATCCATGGGCGGAAGAGGAATGAAGAACGTCCCCTTGCTTTTCTTGGTCTGCGCCACCGCGTGTGGTTCGAACAACAACAACGGCTCGACGACTGCAGGAATAACCGTCGAAGCACCCGGCCCGGGCGCTGAGGTCTATGCGAGCACACCGTCTCCCGGCGAGCCGAATGCGGACGTGGCGGCGGGAGTTGCCGCAGCAGCCACCGAACAGGGCATCCAAATCACGCACGACCAAAGGCTCAGCACTCTCGCGTCGTGGGTGGGACGCGAAATGGGCGAGCGCGGCGAGCCGCCTCCACACGAGGTCGTGGAGTTTTTCACACACCACCTCGGACTCATCGAGCCTGTTCCCCATTTGCTCGTGCTCGGGATGACGGGATCAACCAGCAACCTTCAAGGGAGTGTGCGAGATGCAGTTCGGGGATTTCTGTCCCGTCAGCAGTACAACTTCTACGGTGCGACGCTGGTTCAACGCGACGCGCTCACGGTTGTCGTCGTCACCCTTGCGACTCGTTACGCTGAGATCGAAGAGCTTCCACGGCGACTCGACGGTGCCGCGCGTCTGCGAGGTCGTTTGATCGGCGGGTTTTCGAGCCCGGAACTTGCGGTTGCGCCGCCCTTGGGCGAAGTGATTCGCGTTCCAGCCGGTTCGGGCACGGAGATCGACGCAGAGATTCCGATGACTGAACCCGGCACGTACAAAGTGGAGATCTTGGCGCACGGAACGCGTGGCGACACGGTGATCGCGAACTTTCCCGTGTACGTGCGCGCTGATCCTCCCAATCAGATCACGTTGCAGACATCAGGTGGTGAGGACGACGACTCCGATGCCTCCGCAGTCGCGCGCACGTTGTTCCGGCAAATCAACCAAACGCGAGCGCAGAACGGTTTGCCGCCCCTGCAGTCGCATGAGGGCCTCGCGAACGTGTCGCGTGCCCATAGTCAGGACATGGTGGACAACAACTTTGTCGGCCATACCTCGCCGACCACGGGAAGCGCGCCCGAGCGCGTGCGTGGCGCGGGGTATCGAAGCGGACTGATTTTGGAGAACATCGGACGGGGGTACAGCTCGTCGGAGATTCACCGAGGACTCTTGGCCAGTCCTGGGCACGCCGCCAATATTCTCAACCGTGATGTGACGCACGTAGGCGTGGGTGTCGTGAGCGAGAGCGAGGGGTCGCGAGAGGCGTTCGTGGCCACCGAAGTGTTCATTCGGATGAATCGCGAGATCGATGCCGGTGCAGCCGCGCAGCAGTTGCTGGAAGCGATCAACGAAGGTCGACGTGCGCGTGGAGCCGATCCTTTGGAGCTGGATCCGAACCTGACCGAGGCGGCGCAGGGTGGGGCGGACGCGTACTTCGAGAATCCGACGCAGAGTCAGCAAGACACCGTGGATGATGCGAGTGCCCAGCTGCGGCGTTTTGCGGTCATGTTTCGACGTGTGGGTGGCTTGATGTCTGTGGTGGGGAACATCAACGAAGCGTCACGATTGGAGCCGACGTTCGATCCGGATGTGCGGTACGTGGGGATCGGAGTGAGGCAGGGCGATCGACCGGATGCGCCGCCGAACAGTATTGCGGTGGTGATTATGTTGGCGTGGCCGCGGTGATGGGTTTCGTTTAGGGGTTTGGTTAGGGGTTCGGGTTCGGGTTCGGGTTCGGGTTCGGGTTCGGGTTCGGGTTCGGGTTCGGTTCGGGGTTCGGGTTCGGGGAGGCCCTCGGTCGAGCGCAGGAAGGGGGGCGCTCCTCCTCTCACCGTCTCCAGGCTGGCGTCATCCGCCTTCTGTAGGCGTTGCGTCTTTCGTTGCGCCTGAGAGTCGTCAACCCCCGCATCCTACGCTTCCCTCGGGGGCTGTTGGTTCCAACGCGTTGCGCAGGCTCTCCGGATTGCTGCCGGGATCACCCAACACCGCTGGTGTGATCGATGCGCGCGTCGTCCACTGCTGCGCAGTGTCGCCGCCGCGTGATCGTTCGCCGCCCCGCAGGGCGTCGGTCCCGCCATTTTCGATCTCATTCCGAGTTCCGCATTGCGCGTTCCGCATTGATGGGACCGGGTTCGGGTTTGGGTTCGGTTTCGGTTTCGGGTTCGGTTTCGGTTTCGGGTTCGGGTTCGGGTTCGGGTTCGGGGAATTGAGGCCCTCGGTCGAGCGCAGGAAGGGGGGCACCCTCCTCTCACCGTCGCTGGGTTTGCGTCGTCCGCCTCTTGTCATCGTTGCGTCTCTCGTTGCACCTGAGAGTCGTCAACCCCCGCATCCTACGCTTCCCGAGGGGGTTGTTTGTTCCAACGCATTGCGCAGGCTCTCCGGATCGCGGCCGGGATCACCGAACACCGCTTGTGTGATCAATGCGCGCGTCGTCCACTGCTGCGCAGTGTCGCCGCCGCGTGATCGTTCGCCGCCCCGCAGGGCGTCGGTCCCGTCATTTTCGTTCTCATCCCGCATCCGCATGCCGCATTCCGCATTGATGGGCCGGCTGCGAGTTCGGGTTCGGGGAATTGGGCGCTCGATCGAGCGCAGGAAGGGGGCAGTCTCCTCTCACCGCTTATGTGATCAATGGGGCAGCAGCGAAGCGAACGAAAATCTTCAATCAAGTTCGCGTTACTCAATACGCATTCCTAGTTACTGACAACGATGCACGGACGACGGCGTTCATTCTGCAGTAACCTTTGCGCGTGCACCTCAGCTTCTCCGACTACGATCACGAAAACGAACGTCACGTCGAAGTGTCCGTCGGTCCTGGTTTCTGCGTGTCGGTTGAACGACGCATCGAGATCAACCCGGATTACCTCGCACCGGATGCTGAACTTCCCGACGCGTGGGAGCACTCCGCAGATGTGTTCTTCCCGGACGCAGACGCACTCAAAACGTTCATCCGTGCCTACGCTGCACTCCTGATCGAAAACTGTTTCATGCTCTACGCGGATGGCGAAGAGCATGGAGAGCACGCACTCGAGCGAATCGACACCGAACTCGCCGCGCTCAGCCTAGAGCCGGTTTCATCCGCCGCGATCGTTGAATCCTTAGCTGACTTCCCGCGCTAGCGACTTACGCTCGGATGCATGGAACGCTTCGCCAAACAAGTATTGGTGGTTCGCAAGGATCTGAAGATGCGCAAAGGCAAGATCGCTGCCCAATGTGCGCACGCGTCGCTTGCTGTTGTGCTCCGCGCCATGAAGCGACAAGTCGGGCCTACGATCACCCGCACGCTTGAGTACACGCCAGACTCGGCGATGGGGGCTTGGCTGGAAGGCCGGTTCACCAAAGTTTGCGTATACGTCGAGAGCGAAGAAGCGCTCGACGAAATCTACGAAGCCGCGCGAGCGGCTGAAGTGCCGACGGCTCGAATTACCGATAGCGGAAAAACCGAGTTCAAAGGCGTGCCGACTAAAACGGTCGTCGCAGTCGGCCCGGATTGGACCGACCGCGTCAACGCGATCACCGGCGAACTCCCGCTGCTCTAGCGAAGCGTCGAGCCGATCAGCGCATCGCCCACAAAGTACGCACCGCTGTCGCTTGCGGGAAGAATGTCGTGCGTGCGCTCTCCGTCGTACGCAACCACCGACGCTCGAACCACCGTGACACCTTCGATCTCGTCACCAGGCTGCACATCGCCCAGCGTTCGGCCATCGACCAAGGGGTGGCTTGGGCTGATTTGAACGTGCGTGCCGTCGTCGAGTTCGAGATCCACGACCTGGTGATCCGTGGGAACGTCGACTTGGCGTACCTGCAACAGAGGAACGACCACGACTGCGCCCTCGTGAACGCTGTAGACCAGGTCGCCAACCTGCAGATCCGCGACCGCGACAGGTCCGTTTGGAGTGGCGATCGGGGTGGATGGCGCGTTGCACATGCACAAGGGCGCGCAGCCCTGTGGACACGTCCCGGTTTCTTCGTCGGGGTCGACGCACTCGGGACCAAACTCGATGGGTCCTTGTGGATCACAGCAGATCTGACCCGCTCCGCAGCACATCGATCCGCAGCAGCTTTCTCCGCTCTCGCATGAAGCCTCGCAGGACACCGCTTCGCAGCTTCCACCGCGGCAGTACATCCCTTCCTCCATGCACTCGGAGTTGCAGCGACCACAGTGACGAAGGTCGTTGCCCGTGTTGACGCACTCACCGCCGCAACACGTACGCCCAACACCACACTCGGGATCGCACGCTACGTCACCGGCATCGGATCCACCGTCGATTTCACCTGCGTCGGTGTCCTCACCTGCGTCGGTGTCCTCACCTGCGTCTGTGTCGTCACCCGCATCGGTGTCGCCCGAGTCGACGCCGCCCGAGTCTTCGCCTCCAGTATCGACGGCTCCCGTGTCGGCTCGACCTGCGTCGGTTCCGTCGTCGTCGCCACAAGCAAACAGACTAAGTGAAAGTGAAAGGACCAAGCTCAACGTCAAGCGCACGTGTACCCCCTCGCAGAGGGATCGTCGCATGCCTGGATCGGAGACGCCAAGGACCTAGGCAGTGTCTCAAAACTTCCTAAAACGGCGATGGCGGCGGATGCGATGAGATGTGCGTCGGACGGGCTGCTTCGGTTGCAGCGATGAGTTCGTCGGTGCCAGGGCTGTTGGGCTCTTCGCAGAGTTCGGCCGCAAACGAGGCGGCTTCGGCCAAGGTCGCACAGAAGCGAACGGGAAATCCGACGTTGGCGACAACGGCAAGCCCACGCAAAAACGTGCGTACCAAGGAATGTTTGAGTCCATCCCCTTCGATGGCCGATGCACTGACGTAGATGCGGTCGCCGAACTCTGCTGCTTGAGCCTTGGACTCTTCGCGAAACGCACCGTCGGGAAGGATCCCATCGGCCCGTGGATCGACCACGACCAGCAGGCCGACGCCCTTGTACTTGGCAAGTGTTGCCCTCACCCAAGGTAATCGATCACGCAGCGCTTGAGCCGTTGGCGTTCCCCAATACAGGGTGATCAACACGTTCCCGACACCGATGTAGCGGTGAACATCACCTTGGCTGACGATGACTGCGCGTCCCAACCTCTCCAGTGTCGCACGAGTCGCGCGCGATCGCTCAGGGATGATCGGCACGCTTCGGCGTATCTTGCTCACATGACCACGAGTCCCGTGTTTTTTGCGCCGGCAGACGATCCGAAACTCGCCCAAGCGATGCAGCGAGCGCGCGAAACGTTTAAGTACTTCTGGCGCGAACTCACCTGGGAGTACCGACGCATCGTGCCGGGTCTCGATGTAGCCGCGATCAAAGTCGCGTTCAACGATCCCGGCGGCGCTGTCGACGACGTTGAACACATGTGGCTGTCCCAGGTGCACTTCGACGGTGCGCTCATTTCTGCAACGCTGCTGAACGACCCGAACTGGCTTCGCTCGGTGAAGCGTGGGGACCGAGTCTCATTGAAGCTCGAGGAACTCGAAGACTGGATGTATGCCGTCGGCGGCAAAGTGTGCGGTGGGTTTACGGTGGATGTACTGCGTGCCGGGATGTCGGACGCCGAGCGTCGATCCCACGACTCTGCGTGGGGCCTCGACTTTGGAAGCCCGAGCGAAGAGCGCCTCGTGCCAGAATGGCGACCGCCTGCGAAAACCGACCCGGATGCAGAGCATCCGATGAGCGAAAATATGGCTGGGAAACTGGCTGAGGCTGTCGCGCAGAACCCGCAGGGGTTCTTTCAGCCGGACGAGGACGGGCTCACCATGTTGCATTCGCTCGCCCTTGGTGGGTCTGAAGCGGGGGTACGCGTCCTTCTGCAGGCTGGCGCTGATCCCCAAGCCAAGACGAAAGCGGGTTTCACGGCGAAGCAGCTCGCGCAGCGGATGGGTTGGTCCCGTGTTGTGGCGCTATTTGGATAGCGCCCAGAGCGCTTCAAACTGCACGCGGAACGCGTTGGCGAGAGCCGGATTGGACATCCGAATGCCAACCATCGACTTCGCCTCGAACGAGAGCAGCGACACCACGTCGTTCAGCACGTAGCAGGCATAGCGTTCGAATGTGATGCCGCTCGGCAAGTAGCGAGTATCGGTGGCGCGACGGGACGCGTAGTACTCCCGCTTACGTTGCTCGAGCTCGGTGTCGTTGACCAACAAGCGCGTGCGTAGGTCACGTTGCGCTTTCAATGTCGCGACGCGTTGTCGCCAAGCAGGTTCGTGAATGAACGACCACGCGTCGGTCCAGACAAACTCGTCTCGCAGAATGAGCATTGGACCCGCGTCACGCGCTTCGCGCAGCATCTGCAGGTACACGCGCTGCAGCCCCTGTTGCCCTTCAAAAAACACGATGCGCGGCACGTTCTGATGTGTGGGCGCGCCTTCAAACGCTGCACGAAGCGACTCCGCACTGGTCACGCGAGACGCGGCTTCATCGCGTTGCCGGATTAGCAGGTCCATGAGTGCTTCGTGCCCCGATGACGTGAACTGTTTGACCTCGTTGATGAAGCTGGTCCCCACCAAGCCCTTGGCAACCAGCGCGTCCAAGGTTGTGTACACGCTACTGCGCGCGATCCCCGTCGCCTTGGCAATCGCTGATGCCGAAGCGGGCGAGGCTCGAACCACAGCAGCCAACACGCGCGCTTCGTGGCGGGTGAGGCCAAGTTCCGCGAGGGCCGCTTCCAGTTCCATGCGTTCGTTGTAACGCGAATCGCTGTCGTCGGGGTTGGACGACACGTCGACACGTCCAAAATCGACCGCAGCGTGAGCCTATGCTCCACCAACTACATTCCGCTCTCGAACAACTTCCGTCGCTCTTGGATCAAGCGTGGGAGTCGCTGGACATCAACTATCACCCTCCGCGTGTCGAGCGGCTGTTCCGTGTTTTCGGTGAGGGTCGGCTCCATCTGCATCGCATCCATCCGTGTCGTCTGGACCAAGCGCTCTTTCATCCGCATCCATGGCCGTGTGCGATTCGCGTTCTCAGCGGCACGTACGAGATGGGACTAGGGAGCGGAGGTTCGAAGGCGAAGGTGGTGACGCGACTGGTGACCGATGAGCCTCTCGAGTACGAGATGACGCATCCCGACGCGTGGCACTACGTACGGCCGATCGGTCGACCGGCGTTGAGTGTGATGGTCACCGGCAGACCTTGGAAGCAGCCGTCACGTGCCAAACAACGGCTCGGTCCGCTTTCCGACGAAGCTGCGAACGCTCTGTTGGCCGACGTCCGATTGCTATTTCGTTCCGGGATTGAGGCGACATAAGCTCACCTCGTGGAGAACGTCGAGATCGCCAAGGTGCTCGAGGAGATCGGCAACCTGCTCGATCTCCAAGGCGAGAATCCGTTCCGCATCCGCGCGTATCGCAACGCCGCTGAAACCCTGCGTACTCACTCGGAGCGCGTCGAAGACATGGTCGAAGCCGGCAAGGAACTCTCGAAGCTCCCCGGGATTGGAAAGAGCACCGCGTCGAAGATCAAAGAGATCTTGGAAACCGGAACGTGCGAGCGCCTCGACGAGCTTCGCGAGATCACGCCCAGTGGGCTGCTGGAGATGACCGAGATTCCTGGGCTGGGCCCCAAGAAGGTCATGGCGATCTTCAAGGCGCTCGACATCAGCACGGTCGACGCGTTGAAAGACGCGTGTGAGAACGGAGAACTCGCCGGAAAAGTACCTGGTCTAGGCGCGAAATCCGAAGCCGCCATTCTCGCAGCGATCGAAACACTTCCCGAAGACACGGGCCGCCAACCCTTGCGTTCGGTGATGCCGCACATCTTGGCGATCGGGGACTACCTCGAGGCGTGTGACGCCGTTGTTCGCTTCGAGGTTGCCGGCAGTTTTCGACGTGGGCGCGAAACGGTACACGACGTGGATTTCTTGCTCGAGGTCAGTGATCGGCAAGCCGCGCGCGAAGCGGTGTTGTCCTACGACGACATTCGCCAGGAGATCGCCGCCGGACAAGAGAAGGTAAGCTTTCGGCTCAACGACGGGCTGCAGGTCGACTTTCGTTTTGTGGAAAGCGATGTCTTCGGTTCCGCGCTGATGTACTTCACCGGTTCGAAGGCGCACAACATCGAGCTGCGAAAGCGCGCGATCGAACGCGGTTGGAAGCTGAGCGAGTACGGCGTGTTCGAAGGCGAAGAGGTGTTGGCCAGCGCGACTGAGGAAGAGGTGTACGCGCAGCTCGACCTTCCGTGGATTCCACCGGAGCTTCGCGAAGATCGCGGTGAGTTGATGGTGGCGGAAGACGACGAGCTTCCCTCGTTGGTGACGTGGGACGATCTGCGCGGCGATTTCTTAGTGCGCCTGCACGACTCGAAGGACGCTGCCGAAGTCGTCGAGGCTGCGCAAGATTGGGAGTACGAGTTCATCGGCCTGGGGATCGCGTCGTCCGACGAAACAGAGTTGATCGCGCATCTCGGGCGCGTGGCCGATCTCGACGATGAGATGGATATCCACGTGTTGGGCGTCGTCGAAGTGGGAATCAACGAAGATGGTTCGATCGCGGCGTCCGACGAAGTGCTCGCGGCTGAATGGGTCATCGGGACCGTTCGCGGGGACTACGGCATGAGCGAAAAGGAAATGACTGCTCGGATCGTGACGGCGGTGGAAAGTGGGAAGATCCATTGCCTCACTCATCCGCTCGGTCGAAACGTCGACTACACCGCGCGGATTCCGGTCGATCTCGACGCGGTGCTACGCGCGTGCGCAGACCACGACGTGTGCGTGCTTCTCGGCGGACATCCACACGAACTCGACACCCCCGAGGTGTTCTATCGCGCTGTTCGCGATGCAGGTGTTCGGCTCGCGCTCGCAAGCGAAGCGACGCGTGCGGAGGAACTGTGGGCGATCGAGCTTGCGCTCAAGACCGGACGTCGCGCATGGGCGCGGCCGTCCGATGTTCGAAACTGCGAACTCTAAAACTCAGTACGCGAGGAAGCCCATGTCGGTCTTCGCCGGGCCGTCGCCGAGCTGCTGCACGATTCCTCCACCGACGTTTTGGTACTCGTAGCCGTCGTGGATGCGGAACGCTTCGCCGTTGTCCGCACGAATCATGATGTCGACCGCGCCCTCTTGCTGATACTGGGGCGTGAGCACGACCAAGGTCTCAGAGTCTTGGATGGTCACGCGAGATGCGCGCTTGGTTCCAAAGAACACGGTGTAGCCGATGTCGGTGCGGAAGTTCCGACCGCCAATCTTGACCGGCTGCTCTCCCTGCATGGCTCCGTTGGGCGGATCCACACTCAGGATTTCGATGTCGCCCCCGGCCTCACCACATCCGACGAGGAGACCAATGGAGAGGAGCGTGCTGGCGAGCAGGAGAGAAGCAATGCGGCTCATAGCGGGGAGACAATATTTCAGCCCCATGGCGCAGGTCAACGTCCGCTTGACACCCGTAGGAGCCCATTCGCACACTGATCCCGGCCACTTGCCCAATTCTGGCGCCGGCCTCCAACTCTGAGACCGCCGAGAGCATGGCCAAGCAGAACCTTCTCCTCGTCGATGCCGACCCCAGGAGCCTTAGGGTCCTCGAGGTCAGCCTGCGCAAAGCAGGCTACTCGGTGGCGACGTGTGACTCGGTCGAAGCCGCTTTGGAGGTGGTGGAGTACGCGTCACCCGATCTCATTCTCAGCGACACGGTGTTTCCCAAGCTCGATGGGTTCCACTTCGTGGAGAAGCTTCGCGAGAAGTCTGACACGCCGATCATCTTTCTGAGTACTGACGGTTCGGTCGAGTCCAAGGTGCGCGGGTTGGAGTTGGGCGTCGAGGACTACCTGACCAAGCCGATCTACATCAAAGAGATCATCACGCGCGTGAACTTGGTGTTGCAACGGTTCGAACGCCAAGGTTTGGAACGACGGAGTCTGACCAAAACCCGCTTCGCTGGTTCGCTGGCCGAGATGGGTTTGGTCGACCTGCTGCAAACGATCGACATCAGTCGCAAGTCGGGCGTGCTTCACCTCAGCCATGAAGGTCGCCGTGGCGCGGTGTACTTTGAAGCGGGCTCGCTGATCCACGCGGAGCTCGGTTCGCTCAAAGGCGAGCACGCGGTCTATCGCTTCTTGGTGTGGAACGACGGTCAGTTCGATTTGGAGTTCCGCCCGGTTCGCGTCGACGAGCGAACGATCCAGACCTCGACCCAAGGGTTGCTCATGGAGGGCATGCGCCGCGTCGATGAATGGGGTCGCATGCTCGAGCAGCTGCCCCCGCTGACTTCGGTCTTCGAAGTGGACGACGGTGAGCTTCTCGATCGTCTCGCCGAGATCCCTGACGAGATCAACGACGTGCTTCGTCTCTTCGACGGAAGAAACACGCTCTTGGATGTGGTGGATGCCCACCACGAAGACGATCTCTCCACGCTGGCGTCGATTTCGAAGCTCTACTTCGAGGGACTGATCGTCGATACAGGTACGCAGGACGACGACGAGCTCGTCCCGGCACGACGTAAAGAGAGCATCGCCCCTCCTCCCGAAAGCCGTGAAAAAGCTGACGGAGGTGAGCCGGGCGAGCCACTCGATGTGTCAGAAGGTGCCGACGAACCGAAGCGAATTACCAAAGATTACGGGATTCCAGGGGAGGAATCCGGCAATGGAACGCAATCTGCACAGTCGGGGGACGAGGCAACGGAAGAGGCCAAGGTCGAGCCTCCTCTCCAAATCCAAGACCACGAAGACACGGGTGATGGTTCCGCGTCTTCGACCGTAGAATCCGGCGAAGTGGAAAAAACCGAGGAGTCGAACGACTCCGTCAAGGTCGATCCACCACGAGAGGAAGTCATGGCGAAAAAGGGCAGGCGGCGTAGGCGGAAAAAGGCGACCACCGACAACGTGATTCAGTTCCCCGCGCAAAAGAAGGCGGTTGGATCCGACGTTGTGGTGGAAGAGGAGGCTGTCGAAGCTGTCGAAGCCAAGTCGGAACGTGAGCCCTCGGGCGCCCAACCGATCGAAGAGCCACGCGAAGAAGAGGAAGTTCAGGAAGAGGCCAAGGCTGAGCCCGAACCTGAGCCCGAACCGCAGCCAGAGCCCAAGTCGCGCCGGAAGAAGAAAAAGAAGAAGAGCCGAAAGCAGCGTCGCGAAGCTGCGGAGGCTGCGCGCAAGAAGGCGGAAGAAGAAAAGGCTGCCGCTGCGAAAGCTGACAAAGCGGATGCAGAGGACGAGGCCGAAGAAGACGCCAAAGAGGAGTCCGAGGCCAAAGCCGCTCCCGAAAAGAAGGACGAGCCCAAGGAGAAGTCCGAACCCAAGGCGAAGGCCGAGCCGAAGGACGCGTCGAAGGACGAGCCGGAAGCCAAGACCGAGTCGAAGTCGAAGCGCAAGCGGAAGGGCAAAGGCAAAGGAAAGAAGACGACGTCGTCGCAGACGATTCGGGCGATTACCGAAACCGGTGAGCACGCCGCTGTCGCGGAAGAGTTTTTCAAGGCCAAGACCTACGAAGCGCAGCTGGAGCAGGAGACGTGGGAAGACCTCTCGGTCGATGCGCTTCCGTTGTCTGCGAGCGACAAGCGTCACCGTAACCTTGCGATCGGCTTCGGAATCATCGGCGTGCTCGTGATCGGCGGGTATCTCTTTGTGAACAAAGTGATGATGCCGCAGCCCATGGAGACGAGTGCGCGTCCGCCCACTCTGCCCTCGATGAGCGCGATGGCAGAAACCCCCATCGCTCCTGAGACGACCGAGACCGAGACTGAGACCGAAGCCATGACCACCGAGACTGAGGTGGCGACCACTGAGGGTGAGACCACCGAAGGTGAGACGGTTGAAGGAACTGAGGGGACCGAGGGAGCTGAAGGCACAGAGGGTGAGGTCGCCACAACCGAAGGCGAGACGACCGAAGGCACCGAAGGTGAGACCGCCGAAGGCACGGAGCCCGAAGTTGCTGCACCGGTGGATGGTGACTACGCCGCATTGCTCGAAGAGGCGCGCGGACTTCGTGGGCGCCGTCAGATGGAGAAGCTGCGTGAGGCGATCGCTGTCAACCCGAACGGTGGCGAAGCCCTCGCGGATCTCTCCTACGCGCTGTTGAACCGTAGCCAGTTCCAAGAAGCAGCAGACCTTGCACAGCGGGCAACGGTGGCGGATCCGACCAACGCTAAGGCGTGGATCACGTTGGGTGCGGCGCGTCAGTCCTTGCGTGACGAAGACGGTGCTCGTGTCGCCTACCAGGCGTGCGTCGACCAAGGCGTGGACACGGGTCGTCAGCGGTTTGTGCCGCAGTGTCGCCAGATGCTGCGCTAGCCAAAAACCGCGGCAAACTGCGAACGCCCTCGCCCACAAAGCGAGGGCGTTTGCGATCGTGTTCGTGCTAGATCCGGGGCATGAGCACCGATATGCGCAACGGGCTGGTGACCTACGCCTGTGAGGGTGGCGTCGCCCACATCACGCTGAACAACCCGCCGGCCAACGCCTACAGCTACGAGATGATGTCCGACTTGGACCAAGCCATCTTGCTGGCGCGGTTCGACGACGACGCAGAGGTCATTCTGCTCTCCGGCGCGGGCGAGAAGTTCTTCTGTGCGGGGGCGGATATCGCGATGCTTGGAAGCGTCACGCCGCGGTTCAAGTACAACTTCTGCCTGCACGCGAACGAGACGCTGCTTCGAATGGAGAACACGCCGAAGCTGATCATCGCGGCGATTCAAGGCCACTGCGTGGGTGGTGGGCTCGAGATTGCGATGGGTGCCGACTTGCGGGTCGCGGCAAACGGGAAGGGCAAGTTTGGTCTGCCGGAAGTCGCGCTTGGGGTTCTACCGGGTACGGGAGGAACCCAACGTCTGACCAAGCTCGTGGGTCGCGCCAAAGCCATGGAGCTGATGGTCGAGGGTGCGCTCTTTGGTGTTGAGCGTGCTGCGGACCTGGGACTCGTGAACCACGTCTGGGAAGAAGACGGCTTCATGGCGCGAGCGACCGAGTACGCACAAAGCTTCTGTGCGCCGGGCAAGGCGTCGCTCTCGGTGGGCCTGATCAAACGCGCTGTTGCAGCCGGTGCGGATCTTCCGCTGGCAGAAGGCCTTGCGGTCGAGCGGGAGCTCCAGCAGAGACTCTTTGTGAGTGCGGATGCTGCTGAAGGCATTGCCGCGCACAACGAGAAGCGGAAGCCCAACTTCTCTGGAATCAAGGGAGCGTGAAATGAACCCCGACGACGCCGTCATCATTGATGCCCTGCGCACACCGATTGGAAAGATTCGCGGTTCGTTGTCGCGTGTCCGCCCCGACGACATGGCCGCGCACGTCCTGCGTTCGATGCTGGACCGCCAGCCGCAGGCGAAAGCCGCGCTGGAAGAGGTGATTCTTGGTGCGACGAACCAGGCCGGTGAAGATAACCGTGACATTGCGCGCATGGCCGCCCTGCTTGCGGACCTTCCGTATGAGGTGACCGGTGTCACGTTGAACCGGCTGTGCGGTTCAGGCCTCGAGGCGGTGATCCAAGCGTCGCGTGCGATTCGATTGGGCGATCACGAGGTTGTGGTTGCCGGTGGTGTTGAGTCGATGAGTCGTGCGCCTTACGCGTACTCCAAGCCGACCGAAGCGTTTCCGCGCAAGCCTCCGGTTGTGTACGACAGCAGTCTGGGTTGGCGCTTTCAGAATCCCAAGATGGCCGAACGCTTTGAGCTGCAAGGCATGGGAACCACCGCCGAGAACGTGGCGGAGAAGTACAAAGTTTCGCGCGAGGATCAAGACTCGTTCGCGCTCTCCTCCCATCTGAAGGCTGCAGCGGCGTGGCAATCGGGTGCGTTCAAGGACGAAGTGGTACCGGTGACGATTCCGCCTGCGCACAAGCGTGACACCGAGCGAACCATCGAGACCGATGAGTGTGTTCGACCCAGCACGTCGCTTGAGGCGCTGGCGAAGTTGCGCCCCATCTTCAAATCCGAAGGCACGGTGACTGCGGGCAACGCTTCGCCGATGAACGACGGCGCGGCGATGGTTCTGATGACCAGTGCGCGATGGGCCGAGGCGAATGGCATCACGCCTTTGGCGCGCGTCGTTGCGAGTGGCGTGGCTGGCGTGCACCCCAACGTGATGGGTATCGGTCCGGTTCCCGCGACACGAAAAGCGCTGCAGAAAGCCAAGATGACGTCGTCGCAGTTGGACGTGATCGAGTTGAACGAAGCCTTTGCGGCGCAAAGCGTGGCGTGCATGCGCGAACTCGAGCTTCCGGCCGAACGCGTGAACGTCTTGGGTGGTGCGATCGCACTGGGTCACCCCATCGGGTGCAGTGGAGCCCGCATTGTCGGAACGTTAATGACCGCGATGAAGGCGCGCGATGCCCAGTTTGGTTTGGCGACGCTTTGCATTGGCGTGGGTCAGGGATTGGCCGTGATTTTCGAGCGCGTGACGTGACGCGGGTTGCGATCATTGGTGCTGGTGGATGGGGCAAGAACCACGTTCGCAACTTTGCGGCTCTCGGAAAGCTTTCTCTGATCTGTGATCTCTCGGCCAAGGCTCGGGAGCGCCAGGCGGCGAGCTATCCCGACGTGTTGGTCGCAGAAGACTTCAACGCGCATCTCGACGCGTTCGATGCGGCGGTGGTCGCGACCCATGCACCTTCTCATGCAGACGTAGCAACCCAACTCCTCGAGGCGGGTAAAGATCTCCTGGTCGAAAAACCCCTCGCGTTAAGTGGCGACGACGCACGGAAGCTGAGGGACTTGGCCCAAGAGAAGGGCCGCGTGTTGATGGTGGGGCACTTGCTGCTCTTTCATCCTGTGGTTCAACGACTCAAGACGCTCATCGACGAAGGTGAACTTGGCGATGTGCTCTACATCGTTTCACGTCGTCTGAACCTGGGTGTCGTGCGTCGCGATGAAAACGCGTGGTGGTCTCTGGCACCCCACGACCTGTCGATCGCCAACTACCTCTTTGGTGCGGCGCCCACTGCGGTTGCTGCGAACGGCGGGACGTTCTTGCAACAGAACGTGGAAGACGTCGTGTTTGCGACGGTGCGCTACCCCGGTGGTCGGCTGGCGCACATTCATGTGAGTTGGCTGGATCCGCACAAGACGCGAATGCTCACCGTCGTAGGAACGCGCAAGATGGCCGTGTTTGACGACACCTCGCCCGACCAAAAGTTGGTGGTGTTCGACAAAGGCGTCGAACCACCTTCCGCGCTGACCTACTCGGAAGGTGTTCGGGTGCGGACCGGGGATATCCGAATTCCGGCCATCCGAATGAACGAGCCGCTGCGCCGCGAATGCGAAGCGTTCCTCGAGGCGATCGGCACTCGAACACCGGCGCTTGCAGGCGCCGAATCGGGTGTGTCGGTCGTCGAAACGTTGGAGGCCGGCGCGAGTTCGTTGCGACAAGGCGGCATCGAGGTGTCGCTGTGAGCGTGACCTTTGTCCATCCCAGTGCGGTTGTAGACGACGGCGTCACGATCGGACTGGGCAGCAAGATTTGGCACTTCGTGCACGTCTGCAAAGGCGCGACGATCGGAGCGGGCTGTGTGCTGGGTCAAAACGTGTTCATCGGCCCAGGTGTGACGATCGGCAAAGGCGTCAAAATCCAGAACAACGTTTCTGTGTACGCGGGTGTCGAAATCGCTGACGACGTGTTTCTTGGACCGAGTTGCGTGTTCACCAACGTGAACAACCCACGTGCACATGTCGAACGCAAAGATGAGTTTCGAACCACGCGTGTCGGCCGTGGCTCAACCGTGGGTGCGAACGCGACGATCGTGTGTGGCCACGATTTGGGCGAGTACGCGTTTGTGGGGGCTGGCTCAGTCGTTACAAAAGACGTCGACCCGCATGCTCTTGTGGTCGGAAACCCGGCGAAACAAATCGGATGGATGTGCCGCTGTGGTGAGAAGTTGCCGGAGGGCTCGACGGTTCGCTGTGAGCGTTGCGGTTCCGCCTATCTCGTGACCGACCGGGTAGACCTGATTCAATGACCTCGATTCCGATGTTAGATGTGCCGGCGCAGAACGCGCCTTTCGCCGACGAACTGCGAGCGGTCTTTGATCGACTCCTGCAAAGCGGCCGCTACATCAACGGACCCGATGTCGTCGCGTTCGAAGCTGCGTGTGCCGAATACGTCGGCGCGAAACACGCCATTGGTGTGTCCAGCGGAACCGATGCACTTCTCGTTTCGCTGATGGCGCTGGATATCGGCCCCGGTGACGAAGTCATCACCACGCCGTTCACCTTCTTCGCGACAGGCGGGTGCGTGTCGCGCCTCGGCGCAACACCGGTGTTCGTCGACATCGATCCCGTGTCCTTCAATATCGATCCACAGAGCGTCGCGAATGCGATGACCGATCGCACCAAAGCGGTGATGCCGGTCCACCTCTTTGGTCAATCGTGCGACATGGAAGCATTGCGCGGTGTGGTGGGTGACGTGCCCGTCATCGAAGACGCCGCTCAGGCGTTGGGCGCGGGATACCGTGATGCTCGGGTAGGCTCCCTCGGTCAGTTTGGATGCTTCTCGTTTTTCCCGTCGAAGAACCTGGGTGGGTTTGGCGATGGCGGACTGATCACGACGAACGACGACGCGTTGGCAGACAAAGCCCGCGTGATTCGCGCGCACGGAAGCAAGCCCAAGTACTTTCACAAGATCGTCGGCGGCAACTTCCGACTCGATGCGTTGCAGGCGGCGTTGCTGCACGTGAAGCTGGCGCGCCTGGAAGGGTTTCACGCCGGTCGTCGCGCAAACGCGAAGCTCTACAATGCGCTCTTCGCAGAAGCGAGCTTGCCGGCAGAGCGACTGACCACACCGAAGCTGGTCGAGGCGGGGCACGTGTACAACCAGTACGTGATTCGCACCGATCGTCGCGACGCCCTCAAAGCACATCTCGATGAGCAGAAGATCGGAAACGCGATCTACTACCCGAAACCCCTGCATTTGCAGGAGTGTTTTGCGTCGCTGGGCTACGTGGCGGGGCAGCTTCCTGTTTCGGAAAAGGCGTGTGACGAGGTGTTGGCGCTACCGATTTTCGCCGGACTTGGCGAGGAACGTTTGCGTCGAGTCGCGCAGGTTGTGATCGACTTTCTGTCGTAGGCGAGTCGGTTCAAGCCGTCTCAAGCGCACGAAGTCGGGCTTCGTGGTCGAGCACCGTGGCGCGGAGTTGCCGGTCTTCGAGGATCGCGTTCTTCAAGTCGCCGATGGCACCGACGACAGCGGTCAGCTCGGTTGCGAGTCGGATCTCCGTTTCGGTCTGTCGTCGTTCGAGTCGGTCGAGCCTCGCGTTGGTTACGTCTAGGCGCTCGTTTGTTTCGACAACGCGTCGCCCGATATTCGTCAACTCGTCGCGAATCGACTCGAGCAGTTTCGTCGACAGATCACTCATTGCTTCCCTCCATCAAGGGTAACAACGAGCAACACCCATGCCACGCTTGGGTACCAAGAATTCGTGAATTGAGACTTCTGTATTGAGTCTTTTGCTCCCGCGGCTGCCCTCGATTCTCGTCGCCTGCGGCGACTGCGAGTCTTGTCGCTCCGCCTTCGGCTTCGCTGGCTCGCCGCTCCGCAAAAGACTAGCGGACGCCGGCGGTTCGCCGACGGTTCCGCCGATGTCTATCGCCCCGCGACGGTCATTTCCGCAACGCGGAACGTCGGACTCACCGTGGCCGTCCGCATGTCGACGTCGTTTGCCACCAGGTCGATGCTTTGCCAGAGCTGATCCACGTTGAGCGAAATCGTGACCTCGCTAACCGGCTTGGTCAGCTCTCCGTTTTCGATCAGGAAACCGGACGCGCCACGGCTGAAATCGCCGGTAATCGCGTTGAATCCGTAGCCCATCATCTCGGTGACGTAGAGCCCACGTTTGGTCTGCTTCAGCAGTTCCTCTTGCGTGATGTCGCCTGCCTGGAACACGAAGTTCGAGGTCGAGGGTCCGACGCCACCGCTTGAACCGCGGCTTGCACTTGCGGTGCTCTCGAGGTCGAGCTTTCGCGCCGCGTAACTGTCGAGCAGGTAGGTCTTGAGGATGCCTTTTTCAACCACGACGTTGCGGCGACTCAGCAATCCTTCACCGTCGAACGCACGCGAACCCGGCGCCTTCGGAATGAGCGGGTCGTCGATAATCGTCACGAGATCACTCGCCACACGGGTACCGACGCGGTCGACGAGGTAGCTGCTCTTGCGCCAAATCGATGAGCCGTTGATGCAGCTGCTCAGCAACGAAAGGATCGCGCGCGCGGCATCCGGATCGAACACGACCGGCATCTGTGCGGTGTCGATCTTTTCCGCGCCTAGCTTACGCAGGGTTCGCCGCGCTGCTTCGCGACCGACGTCCCCCGCGTCTTCCAGTTCGCCAAGATGACGACGCGCGGCCCAGTGGTAGCCCTGTCGCTTCTTGCCATCGGTATCGTCTGCAACCGGGTTGACCACGATCGACGCGTAGGTTCCACGTGCGCCTCCACGAAATCCGCCGCTCGTCACCAACGCGCTTCGACCCGACGCACGGGTGAACGTTCCGCCTTCGCTGTTGGTCAGTCGCTCGTCGGCAGCGAGTGCCGCAGCTTCGCCTTCTTTGGCTCGCTTGAGAGCTTCAGCGGCGTCGAGCGCATCCATCGAAGGATCAAACGTGTCGAGATCGACGTGCTGATCGGGCTTCGAGAGAAGCGAAGGATCAGGCGGTCCCGCATGGGGATCCGGCTGCGCGAGCTTGGCCAACTCGATCGCGTCTTCGATCAACACCTGGCGGCCACCTTGTGAGAAGTCGCTGGTGTAGGTGACCGCGACTTGCTGGCCAACCATGACGCGAAGCCCAAGCGAGCGGCTTCCCGCTTCTTCGACGAGCTCCGGTGATCCCAACCGAACTTTCGTCGAAAGGTGGGACCCCTCGCGCACGATGGCTTCGGCGACATCTGCGCCGGCTTTGCGGGCGGCTGCGACCACGTCTGCTGCGATGTTTTCGATGTCACTCATCTCAACCCACCTGCGTTCCGCCGACGGTCACGGCGCTGATTTTGACGGTCGGGCAACCCACACCCACGGGCACGGACTGACCTTCTTTGCCGCATGTCCAGATGCCATCGCTGAACTGCAGGTCGTGTCCCAGCATGACGACTTTGCGCATCACGTCGGGTCCGTTGCCGATCAGGTTCACACCCTTGAGCGGTGCGGTGATCTTTCCATCTTCGATCAAGTAGCCCTCGGTCAGTGAGAACACGAAATCGCCGTTGCTGATGTCGACCTGACCGCCACCAAAGCGCTTGGCATAGATGCCTTTCTTCACGCTCTTGATGATGTCCTCCGGGTCGTCTTGCCCAGCGAGGAGCGCCGTGTTGGTCATGCGCGGCATGGGGTGGCTCTTGAAGCTCTCGCGTCGACCGTTGCCGGTTGGCTTGGTCTGAAAGTGCTTCGCCGAGTGTTGGTCCTGCATGTACCCGCGCAGGATTCCCTTCTCGATGAGCGTGGCGCACTCCGGTTCATGACCCTCGTCGTCCACGTTGATCGAGCCGCGCGAAAACTGCATCCGCGCGTCGTCCACCACGGTGCACAGCTCGCTCGCGACCGGCTTTCCGACTTGATCGGTGTAGTTGCTGGTGCCTTTGCGGTTGAAGTCGGCTTCGAGGCCGTGGCCCACCGCTTCGTGAAGCAGGATTCCGCTGTCGCCCGGTCCAAGCACAACTTCCATCTCGCCCGCGGGTGCTTCGCGTGCGTCGAGCATCGCGACAGCCTGTCGAACGGCTTCCTTGGCGTGCGACTCCGGATCCTTGCCCGTTTGATCGAAGTAGTCGAGACCGAAGCGTCCGCCTCCACCTGACGAACCGCTTTGACGCTTGCCGTCTTGTTCGACGATCACACGAACGCTGAAGCGCATCAGGGGTTGGAAGTCGCGCGCAAAACGACCGGTGCTGGTGGCCACCAGGATCTCGCGAATCTCCTCAGCAAACGAAGCCGTTACTTTCACCACACGCGGATCGGCCGCACGAGCTGCGGCGTCGGCTTTGGCGAGCAGTGCCTTCTTGGTCTCGCCATCGATGTCGAGCGTCGGGGTAGCGATGGCGTAGCGACCTTGCGGCGTCACAGCTTCGAGTGCTTGCGGTGCCGCTCCACCGCCAGAGGCGATTTGTGCCGCGGTGCGCGCCGTCTTCTTCATCACTTCGAGATCGAAGTCTTCGACGTAGGCGTAGCCGGTCGAGTCGCCTTTCATCACGCGGATGCCGACGCCCATCCCGACGTAGCGACCCGCGGACTTAAGGATGCCCTCGTCGTACGAGTAGCTTCCGCTCACGGAGTACTCGAAGAAGAGGTCGGCGTAGTCACCGCCTTGTTCAAGCGCGACTTCGAGAAGCTTGCGCGCGTATTCTGTGTCGATGGGCGAAGCGCCGTTTTCGGCGAAAGGAGCAACGTAGCGAGCCATGGAAAGCGGACTCTAAGGCGCCTCCGAGGTCGTGGAAAGGCGTGTTTTCGCCGAGATGCTGCCTAGCTGGTCAGCTCCGACAAGGGGCCTGGAGCCACGCGCGTCGGGCCTTCTGCGCCAAACGCGTTGAGGTCCAGTCCAGCCAAGTGGCCCAACGTGTTCCACACGTTCGAAAGCTGCCGATGGTTGGCGTTGCCCAGTCCCGGATAGATCAGGGTTCGGCCCGGACGGATACCCAACCCTCGGCCGCCCACCATCAGAAGCGGAAACTCACTTGCGGTGGAGTGGTGCTGCTCACCGTTGTCACCCAGGTACACGATGACAGTGTTGTCGAGCATCGTTCCATCCCCATCGGGCGTGGCGGCAAGTGTGCGCGCCATGTTGGCGATGAGTTCCACATGGCGTTCGCTCACCTGACGAATGGCGTCGCGCATCGACGCATCACCGCCAGACATGTGGTGCATGTCGTGTCGGCTGATCGACGAGATCGACGGATAACTCACGTCGAACTTTCCGCCGGTTCCTGAGCCGAGAACGACGACGTTGGTCAACTCGCCTTGAAGCGCGGCGGTCGCGATATCGAACTGCAGCGCCAGTTGTTCGAAGTGACCCGTTGCCGCAAAGAGCGGATTGGTCTCTGGCCCTTCGGGCGCCACCGAAGCGAGCCGATCGCGATTCGCGAGCAGTTGCTCTTGCCGAACTTCGATCGCACGGACCGCTGCGAGGTAGCGCTCGAGTTTTTCGCGCTCGAACGAACCCCCGCTAAACGTGTCGCGTGCTTGCGCGATGTCGTCCGCCACGAAGTCGAGCATGCTGCCGCGGCGTTGAAAGGCTTCGCCTGCGGCTCCAGTCGCCGCAGCACCGAAGAGCACTTGGTACGCCGTCGCGGGTCGCTGCAGCAGCGGAACCGCGCGTCCGGCATCCAGTGCACACGTGTCCGGGTTGAGCGGATCGGCGCCGACGCCCAAACGAACGGCAGGAAACGGTCGTTCGGCAAGACAGGGAGCGTTGGCCGCAAGGTACGCGTCGATGGTGATGCCACCCGGCGAGCTTCCGATCGTGCGCGCGGAACTCAGGGGTCCGTGACTGGCGGTGTGACCGCCACCCGAGATCTTGCAGGAGAGTCCGAACACCGCAGTGGCTTCGCTCGCCATCTCGGCGAGGGGTGCACACGAAGCCGCAGATGCCATGTCAGCGGAGTCGACCAGGATTGGCGCATCGTGATTGTAGTCGCGATACCACCAGCGGCGATCCGTGGTGTCGACCGTGGGCGCAAGAGCTGCTCGTGCAGAGTCGGCGAGGAAAGCGCGTGGTTCAACGCAGTTGCCTTCCACGACGAACACGAACTTGGGGTTGGACTCGGACGCACGAACCAGCCGCGAGGCCAGCGGCGCGAGTAGCGTCGCACCACCTGCGAAACCCAAACCCTTGAGGAGCGAACGGCGTTTCATTCTCCCTCTCCTTCAATGTGGCGGTAGGCGAAGGTCTCGCTCGAAACGAGTGCCTCCATCATGCTGATGAACGAACCATCGGCATCGAGCGCGTTTTCCATGTCGACCAGCGTGCAGGCATCGGCGAGCGTTTCGGGTCGACCCATGAAGTAGCGGAACGCGTGGCGAATAAAGCCTTGGCGAGCCAGTCGTGAGTCCGCAACGGCCGAGATGAACTCAAACGGTGTGTCGTAGGTGCCGTTGAGGTCCGAGTCGCCCGGGATGGTCGGCAAGTTGTCGATCACCGTGCTTCCATCGGGTGGAGCGCCGTGATCCGTTTCGCGTAGGAAGCCTGCGTGGTTGAACAACTCGAACACTTTGCCGAGCGAGTTCATGCGTGCGTGGCACGAACCACTCATGCAGGTCTCGTTGGTTTCAATGCTCTGTCGGATGCGTTCGCGCGCTGAGTTTGCGGGGTCCGAGGGAATCAGTTGTGCCTCGACTTGCACCAACGAAAGCGGTGCGACTGTCTGACAGAACAGTCGTTCGCGAATCCAGTGGCCGCGAAGCACCAAGCTCGCATCGTCTTCGAAGTTGCCGCCGTGCGCTGCCAACCATGCCGGGTGCGTCAGAACCCCAAGACGTTGGTCCGCCGGCATGTCGACCCATCGCCCCTCGAGGGTGGGGTCGATGATGCGATCGACGTCGAAGGCCAGGCTGATCGCCGCGGCGTTTCGTCCGGTCACAGCACGACAGTCGTTGACCACGCTGCATCCCATGCCGACACCCGAGCAACTGTCACAGTCGGTCCCGCTGTGCGCGCCTGTGGAGGGGAGACGCCACGTTCGCGCCGTCATCAACGCGGTAAAGACGTCGGTGCCGTCTTCGTCAGACTCAATCACCACACGCGCGATGGTGTCGTCGAGAGTTTTGGAGAGTTCGGGTTCGGCGCTGAACGGCGAGTTCTGCAGAAGTCCAAACCCGCTGGTAATCCGGTCGCCTTCAGGGTGCCCGTCGAACCGGCTCGTTGCCGCAGGGGTGTCCTTGAAGGTGGTGTCGCCGCCTTCGTAGTCGAGCCATTCACGGAAGAACCGAATCAGCTCAGTTGCCAGCCAGTACTGACCACGCGCGGTACTCGCACCACTCCACGGGTGCGAGGTGTCGGGGAACACGTCGTGGCGTTGCGGGTCGATACCGCCCGCGTACTGGCGCAAGAGTGCTGCGCGAACGGTTGGGTCTTGAATTGAACCGTCGGCGGCCGCGGCGCGAATCCCTGCAAGCCAACCCTCGTCTTGGCGACCATAGTCGGGGTCCGCGACGAAGTCGCCGTCGGCGTTGCGCCACGTCCACGCGTTCGTTTTCAAACTTCCGACAGGGTGGGTTGAGAGCATGCGCCCGAGCGCGAGCGCCATCTCTTCGTTGGTCAGTCGGCGGCGACCATCGACCTCTTCACCGACTTCGGATCGAAAGAGTGCACCGGTCGTGAGCAAGAACGTCTGCACCACGTGACGAAGCGTTTCGGTTCGATCCGCCGGGTCGGCTTCGGCAGCAAGCGCATCGACCAAGAACGCGCGCGTGTGCTCGAACTCCCACGTCGAAGGGCTGCGCAGTCCTGCACCACGCGACATCAGAAGGGTCAGGTAGCGATCCATGCAGGCGTCATCGGGCTCGGCATCCTCGAAAATGCACTCCATTTCCGAGTCAAAAAGCTCGGAGTTCCGAAACACGATGTTGAACGTGGGTGCGATGTAGAGCTGGGATGCCTCGGGCAGGTTAAGCATCAGCAGGTCGAGTGTTTCTGCGTCGACGCTCACGTCCTTGGCGTACGTGAGGTACTCGGCTTCGATCGGCGCGCGCAGCGGATTCTCGCGAACGGTCGAAAGCGTGTCGCCTTGGTAGCCATCGAGCCGATGTCCGGTCATGTGTGTGAACTCGAGGCTCTCGATGCGGCGGAGTCGACCGGGCGAACTGCGCGGTGCGGTGGCGTCGTCGCACGTAAACAATTGCTCGCGATCGAGCGTGTTGGGATCGACCTCCAGTCGCGGAGGCGGCATCGCGTCACAGTCGGTCGGTGCGCCACTTTCGATCCAGCCTTGGATCAAACCCAGTGAGGGACTTGGTGTGTCGGTCCCTGCCGGCATGAGAGCCCCACCGTCCTCACCCTGGGTGCCTGCCATTTTGTGATAGAGGAACGAGTCCTCGGGCGAACCAGGTTCGATCAGCTGCATCCCAGGACGTCGGTTGCTCTCCACGATCACCAAGTCCGAGAGTCCCGTTCGCGTCAGGTTCGGAAATTCGGCACCGGGTTGATGACATGCGCCACTCGCTGCGCACGTGTTCTCGAAGAACACGATCACGTCGCCGGTTTCGCCGCACTCCGCGAGTCCAGTGTCGTCACCTGTGTCGACGAAGAACGCGTCGTCCGTACCGCCATCGCCGGGTGGATCGTCACCGCCAATGACGCCCTCGCAGGCGACGCACAACACCAGCCATCCCATTGCGAAGCGCATCGTGGGATTATCGCGCGTTTTCGCCCTCGCCCACTTACGGGAAAATCGCGATAAAGCCGAGTAATTCTCGAGCTTTGTAGTGCCAGGACGTGCCAGAAAGCTCGGTCCGAACATTGCTTCTCCGTCACGGATGCGATGGATGGCGATGTTGTTGTTGGTGGCGTGCGGCACAGACCGCCCGCCGAATGAAGCTCCCTTTGTGACATGTCCCGGCGTGGATCTCGTGGCCGATGACGGTTCGTGGGCTGGGACGGGCACTGTGTTGATCGCGCCTCCAGACACGTTTGATCGCGAACTGGCGGGGCACGAAGTTCGTGTATCGCTTGTCGCGTTCGAAGGTGTCGTGGACGCGTATAACGCCGTGGTGCGCGACGACGGTGGTCTGCTCGTCGTGGTCGAAGCACCGGACACGAACATTGTAGAGCGACCCTTGCGTGTTGAGATTGCAGGCATGGCGCACGTTGTCCTTCCTGCGGCGTCGCCAGCCCATGCGACGATTCATACGGTCCCGGCGATCACCGAGGACCCCAACGACGTCATGTCGTTTTCGGCCACGTTGATCGATCCGCTTGAGGTCGGCGCGTTCTACAGTTTTTCAACGACGGAGTTGCGTGCGATCGAAGCAGAGGGACTCCGCGTTGATGCGCAGCTGAAAGGTTACGCGGGTCATCGAGCCATCGTTGGGCTTCGCACGAGCATGGGCGACGAACTCTGTGTGCGAACGCCGTGCGGGTGCTCGCCGCGGCTTGCTGAGCAAGGACTGTGTGGACGCACGCGAGAGCAGCGAACGGAGCTGCCAGCGCCACCGCTGCCGATGTTTCCAAGCAACGAGCCCAGCGACGAACCGCACTAGACCTAGCCCTCGGATTCGTACGAGTCGCTACTCACCGCGTGAAGCGTCGGCGCCGTAAAGTCTTGGTGTGACGCTGGGACCATCGAGTCGTGCGCCATGGCGGTCTCACGCGTGCGCCCGCTCAAGAACGCACCGGAAAACACATCTTCGAATGCTCGCAGGGCGCGCTCGTCGTAGAGCACCAACACGAGTTCTTCCAGGTTTGAGCCGCCGAGTCGCAAGTGCAACTCCAGCACGTTCGCGATCGCCTGCGCGCATGCCTCCAGAGCTACGTCACCTTGACCGGTGCCGATGGCGGGCATCGCGATTCGTTTGTGGCCGCCGCTCTCGGCAAGAACGAGAGCACGATGCGTTGCGCGTGCGACGCACGAGACCTGCTTCCACGCCGACACAGCGTGCAGGACAACGTTGGCGTTGAGTTCGCCCGCGGACGTCGCCACGCACGAGCCGAGTGCTTGCTCGCCGCCTTGCATGGCTTCCTTCTCAATGCGGTCGCCACCTGCGCGTCGAAGTGCCGCACCAACTCCCCGTTGCATGCGCATGCCGGAGTACGCGCTGTTGACGATCACGTCTGCGTCGACCTTCGCAATGTCGCCTTGGACAAAACGAATGCGACATCCAGCCACGTCGATCCCATCGTTGAGGGCGTGAATGGCCAGTCGGGGCTGTAAGGGGCGACTGAGTCGCGCAAGCGGTTTGCCTGCATCGCGCGCGGTCGCCGGACGAGCATCGGGACGCGTGGAGAGCATGGATGCGACCACGTGCTGGAAGAACGCTTCATAGGGCGTTGCAGCCATGGGGAAACGAGGTCGAGCGTCGGCGGAGCAGGCGTCTTGGCTCGATTCGAAGGGCGGACGACCGTAGCGAAGCGCGAACGCCGTTGCACCGAGCGAGTACACATCGGCGCGTCGGTCCACTGTTTTGCCGAGTAGGACCTCGGGCGCCATGAAGTCGAGCGTGCCTGCGGCGCGGCCTGTGCTCGCCGTTGCGGCTTCGACCGCGACTCCAAAATCGCCCACCGTGACACGGCCATCGCGAGTCAGAAACAGGTTCGCCGGTTTGACATCACGATGAAGAACACCCGCTTGGTGTGCAGCATGAAGTCCTTGTGCGGCTTCCGCGATCCAACGCGTCACGGCCCACAAGGGAAGAGGTCGTCGAAGTGCAGTGCGACGAGAGGCACTCAACTCGCTGAGGTCGACGCCGTCGATGTACTCCTCGACGAGAAACGGAACCGAGTCGTCGATCTCGCCGACGTCCAGGATTCGTACGGTGTGTGGATCGGCGACACGCGCCATCAAGCGGGCCGAGCGAAACATCAAGCCGCTGAGCGCTTCGTCTCTGGCGAGCTCGGGTCGCATGGTTTTGACCACGACGGGGATGGCGAGGTGTTGGTGACGCGCGAGGTAGACCTCGCTCATGCCACCGCGTGAGATGCGCCCCCACACCTCGTAGTCGTCGATGATCTGCCCAGGCTCCACGGTGGTAAGAGTTTCACGGATCGGCAACGAGTTGATCGCGATTTGCATGTCGGCTTTTCGGCCCACGCGAGCGTGAGTTGTGCGTCAGTTGACGAGAGACAGTCTGCGCGTGTACCTCGATGTTGGGAGGGGATATGACGCGATATGGGGTGTGGATTTGCGTTTTTTGCGTGCTGGGCTGTGGCGACGACGACGATCCGGGCGTCGATGCAGCCACAGATATTGGCGTGGAACTCGATGTTGGCGCCGACGCTCAAGACGACGTGGGGTTCGACTCGTCGACACCTATGACGATCACGATTCGAGCACTCGGTGGACCTGACGCAGTGAGACCGTTTGACGGGCTCCGCGTTTTTGCAGGGACGACGATGGTCGGAACCACAGACACGGCGGGTGAGCTGGACGTGACACTCACGCCCGACACACCGGTGACTGTGGAGTACGTCGGTTCGCAGACGACCTACACCTCGCTGGTTGCCTACGACGATGCAGTTCCAAAGGATGGCGAGACGTTCATCATCCCGATTCTTCAACCGCGCGACGACTTGGACCTGGTCACGATCACGGGGACGATCGTCAACGCACCCGCGGAGACAGATGTCTACGTTCTCGGCGTTGATGTTCCCGGTGCGCAAAACAACCTGGCGAACGGCGACCCCAGCCCGAACTTCGAAGCGACGCTTCCTCGCCAGGACGGTGCAGTCGACTTCATCATGGGAACGGGTGAGAATCTGGAGGACCCTCTTCCCTCACCGCGCGGATTTCACCGTGCAATCGGTGTCGCTGCCGTCACGTCTGTGGATGCCACGACGGATCGGAGTGACGTGGTCATCGATGCCGATCCTGGTGCAGATGGTGTTGCTCTTACCGACATCTCAGGGAGCTTCGCCGTCCCAAGTGGCAACGCGTTCTTCGAGATGGCGTCCGCGAATGTGTTGGAGCGCTCGGCGCCGTTCAATGGTGCAGGTCTGGGTGGGTTGACTCGCCTGTTCTTCGACGAAACGTCGAACGCCTTCCAATGGGAGGGCGTACGGATCCCGGTGGAGCCAGGTGTGACAACATTTTCATTGAGCCAAGGTGCGCGTTTTAGCCAAGTGTCCATTGATGGAGCCGGCGACGGTGACCAAGGCCAACTCGAGTTCTACCCGCCGCCAAACATCACGTCGCCAGGGTTCGACGAGAACGTGTCTCCTGGTGGTCAGGTTGTCTTCGACAACGTACCGAGTGATGCGTACGTGAGCTTGTTCCTGGTCAACGGCGAGGACTTTCTCTGGTGGGTGCTGAGTGGCAATGCCAGCGAGGTCACGATTCCAGAGTTGCCGAGTGACGCCACGAGTGTGCTCGAGGGCGACGACGTGCGTTTTCGTCCACGGTACTGTGAATCGAGTGCGGAGCCCGCATGTCCTCGCGTCTCGTTTGGTCTCTCGGCCGGAGCGGAGCCGTAATTCAGGCACACCTCGACAAGAACCGAGCCGCACGTAACAAGAAACAAAGCGAGCTAGCGTCGGGCGAGTCGCTTCGCCACCAGCGACCGTGGTTCCACGAACTGCAGAGCCTCGTCGGCGACGCGGCTCGAGGTCACCTTCGACCGCGAGAGAGCAAGTCGTTTGAGTCGGGGTGGGCAGCCCATCTCCTTTACGGATCTGAGCTGTGAAGCATTCTCCAGGATCACTTCCTCAATCGTCGGATGATCACGGAGCGCACTCACGTCCGTCAGTCGCGTGGACCGGGCAACCAAGGTCCGCAATTGGGTGCAGACTTGGATTCCTTCCAGAGAGTCGATTTGACCACCGGTGAGATCCAAGTGCTCGAGTGCAGGCAGCTCGCGGGCTGACCACGCTTGTAGCGAAGTAAAGCGGCCGCGCGGAAGCTCGAGGTGACGGAGTGTCGGGATCGCAGCGAGAGGCGCAATGTCTTCGACGCGTGGCAGATGTGCTTCTTGCAGCGCGGGATGGCTGCGCAATGCCGCCACTTGCCGAACATCGGAAACGCGGAGTGTGTGCAGTCGAGGCATAGACGCCGTCGAGTTCATTTCGGTGAACTCGGCAGGCCATGGATGTGCAACGTCGATGACTTCAAGTTCGTGCAGATGGTGCAGTGCGTACTCGTATCGCCGCAGGCCGTAGTTCTGAACCCGTAGCGTTCGTAGCGCGAGCGCCTTGTCGAGCCCCACAACAGTCGGGCCTCCGTCGATCGCGATGACCGATTGTAGGTGCGGTGCGTCCAAGTGAACCGAGCCATGAATGCAGCCAAACAAAATCACTTCGCGAAGTTGGTCCAGTGCAGCGATTGACGCGCTGCGTGCGTTCTCCATTTGGATGAGGACCAATCGTTGAAGGGATGTGAGCGCGTTTAATCCGCGCAGATCCATCGAGGTCGGAAGAGGGTGACGTGTACCGACACGCCGGTTTGCAGAGCCGTTGACGAACAGGTGCGTGACCTGACCGGCGATGTCTTTGACCCGACGATGCCGCGGGCATTTGCCCAAAATCATCAAGGCCGCTCGGTCGCGGATGTAGTCGAACGCGCGCGTTTGCGGCCAGCCCTTCACGTTCAGCTCGAGACTCACGAAATCGCGCGCATTGGCGTCGAGCGCAGGAATCCCCAGACGTTGAAACGACTCGGGCCGGAGGCGTAGCGTCTCGGCGAACGCGTCGAGGACATCACTTGGTGCGTGTTCCACGGCCGTGCTCGCTTCCTCGGGCGGGCCTTCCAAACCCCCCACCAGCTTCAGCACTGGATCGTCGAGTGCATCGAGAAGTGCGTCAGCTTGTTCGCGCGTGTCCGCGCCCCACCGAAGTTCACGAATCCGCTTGAGCTGTTTCTTCTGTGCCGCGCTAAGCACGGCGTCAGTCTAAAGCTCCACAGGGATCTTCACGAGTGCAGTGAACTCACCAAAGCCTCCGTTGACGGACTCATAACCGCCACCTCCGCACGCGCTGGCGACGATCAAACTCAGGCATAGTCGTGCCCGCAGCCCAGCGCCGTAGCCGCCTTGTCCCAGTCGCACCACAGGACCGGCGTCGATTCCCACGAAGGGACCGAACGCCTGTCCTCCAAAGGAGATGAACGCACCCTCGTTGATCGTGTCGTAGCGAAGTTCGCCGTAGAGCCCCAGCCACGACACGTCCTGTTGGTGTTGGTTGTAGGAAATCTCAATACCGAACAGCCCGCCGGACTCTCCGTCGTTTTGAATCCCCAGACTCAAGCCGACCATCACGTACTCGTCGCCGAACATCTTCGGCATGCCTCCCGCCTTCGCTTGTCCTGTGCTCACTGCGACCAATGCGATCGCGCTCACCATCGTTCCCCGCATGGGCAGGGTTCTTTGCAAATCGCAGCCCAGCGGATTTGCCAGTGTTTTCGAGCGTCTGGGTGCGAAGTCAGCTCCGCACCGACGCATCCGCTTCGCGTGATACGCTCGCCGGGATGCAGGAACATCAGGAAGCCATGGTGAAGTCTCTCGTCGCCGTCGCGTGGGCAGACGGTCGGATGGAGGACGAAGAGAACGAGGTCCTCGAGGCGTTGATCGCGGCGTTCGAGATTTCGAACGAAGACGCCGACAAGCTTCGTGAGTACGCCAAGACCGAGCGCAAACTCGACGAGATTCCGATCACGGATCTGAGCGCGACCGATCGGCGCATGCTGCTTCAACACGCAGTCATCCTGACTTTCATCGACGGCGAGCAGAGTGACTCGGAGAAGAAGCTTCTCGACGACCTCGTCACCAAGTTGAAGATTCCGGCGGACGAGGCGAAGGACTTACTCGCCAACGCCGAGACCAACGCAAAGCGTTTGCTCGAGCGGATCTAGCGAATGCGCATAGCCTGTGTGCTCCTCGTCGTCTTGGGGGCGTGCGGCGACGATTCGGGTGGTTCCGACGGGGGACCGGTCGATGGGGGACTCGACACCACGAACGTGGATGTCGGTCCTGTTTCGTTTAGCGTCGCGACGTGGAATGTCGAAAATCTATTCGACGCTCTGGACGATCCGGAAAAGGAAGACGAGCGGTTCAACTCGGCTCAGGTTGAAGCCAAGCTGGAAGCAGTCGCTCGCGTTTTGATCGCGATGGACGCAGATGTCGTCGCGCTTCAAGAAGTCGAGAACGAGCGAATTCTCGACATGCTCGCCGACGGACCGGCGGCAGCGCTTGGATATGACCAACGGTTCTTGTTTGAAGGGTTCGATCCGCGAGGCATCGACGTAGCGTGTCTTGCGCGCGTTCCTGTCAGTGGAGCCGCCAGCCACATTGGTGAGGACTTCCCCAACGAAGATGGTAGCGAGCGCTACTTTTTCACCCGTGATGCATTGGAGATTTTTGCGGAGCCCGGTGGGATTCCGGTCACCGTCATGGTGTTGCACTTCATCTCGATGGCCGATCGTTTCAACGACGACCGCCGGCTGGCCGAAGCCCTGCAAGCGCGCCGAATCGCGGATGCACGCGTCGGTATGGGCATGCAGCGCTTTCTCTTTGCGGGCGACATGAACGACTTTCCGGATTCCGACGTGCTGGACGCAATCACGGGTGGGCCCGAGTTCACGGACCTCACCGTCAACGTTCCGATCGCCGATCGCTGGACGTTCCAGTTTCGGGGCGAACAGCAACAAGTCGACTACATCGTGGGCACGCCGATCATGCAGTCCGAAGTCGATGAGGTCGTGATCCTTCACGGCCCCGAAGTGGAAGCGGCAAGCGATCACTCTCCGATCGTTTCGCGCTTCACGCTCAATCGATGACGTTTCGCCCGGGCCTCGACACGCTTCTGCTCGATGCGGGCAACTGCATTATCTACCTCGATCATGGCGTCCTGGGTGAACTCACTGGGCTCGACCCCGAGGTGCTCGCGGCGAAAGAAGGCGTCGCGAAACGCGTGTACGAGGACTTCCTCTCCCAACATGCCGATCACGATCCCGCGTGGGAAATCCTGATGAAGGCGTTGCTTCGCGAAGCGGGCTCGGAGCAGGTGGACGCGCACTACGAAGTCGTTCTTCAGGCGCACACCGAGAAGAACCTTTGGCGACGTGTCCCCCCCGACTTACCCGATGCGATTCGCGCGATTCGCGCGGCAGGCTACAAGACTGGCATCGTGTCCAACTCCGAAGGTCGGTTGGTCGATATTCTTCGCGAAGTCGAGGTCGCGGATCTCTTCGACACCATCGTCGATTCCGGCGTTGAAGGCGTCTCCAAGCCCGATCCACGCATCTTCGAACTTGCGTTGGAGCGGTTGGGTTCCAGCGCCGAGCGAGCGATCTACGCGGGTGACGTGCCGAACGTCGATGTGGTCGGGGCGCGAGCCGCAGGGGTCGATGCTGTGTTGATCGACACCCTGGGTCACTACCCCGACTACACGGACGCACCGCGCTACGCCACAGTGGTTGCCTTCATCAAGGCGCTACGCAGTAGCTGAGTTCGTCGAGTGCGCCCGAACCGGCAAGGTGCACGACAACACTCGTCACGATGGGATGGGCAAACGACATGCTCTGAAGCGAGTTGTCGCCCAGCATCGGTACATCGGGGTTGTCCACGAGGACATCGAAGTGCCAAAGCTCGACGTGCCCACCGAGTTCCTCGATGTCGAGGAGCAAGAAGCTGTCGAGGCTGACCGGCTCGTCAAACTCGAACGTGATCGTTCCACCACTGGCGTTGTCGTCGGGTGCGTCGATGCGGCCGTCTCCGTCACGGTCACGATCGTTCTCTGCAATGATCAGAAGGTTGCCCAGCGCGACGTCGTTTCCAGTCCCAGCGCCTTCACCTCGACCCACTCCAGGACCACCCAAGGACTCGTTGGGTGTTCCCAAGTCGATATCGCGTTCGGGGTTGGCGCTGTCAAAGACGATTGCAACGTCGGGTGATGAGCGGTTCCCATCCGCGGAGATGGTCACCGATGCGATGCGCATGACGACCTCGCCGACGTCCAGGCTCTCAAAATCGATCACGCTTGGTGCTTGCGCGGTGTAGACACAACCGGCACTCGGATCGCACGAATCCAACGTGCATAGATCACCATCGTCGCACTCGAGCGTGTCGACGGTGGTGCACGCACGATCCATACAGACTTCACTCGTACATACGTTGCCGTCGTCGCACGGTGTGGAGTCGGGCACGCCGACGTCGGGTGGACAGCTGGGATTGGCGCCATCGCACGCTTCGGGCAGGTCACAGCTGCCGCTCGCCGCACGGCACACGGTTCCCGCGTTGCCTGGCGTGAACCGACATGTGCCTGCGTCACACACGTCAACCGTGCATGGGTTTCCGTCATCGCACACCACGCCTTCGCACGGATTGGGCGGGGGAGGAGGCGGCGGCGGCGGGGGCGGCGGAGGAGGTGGCGGTGAACCGGAACACGTCGTCACAGGCGGTTCGCAGATGCCGAAGTTGTCAGCGTTACGAACGCAACGGTCTCCAGGCCGACACCGCATGATCTGCATCACGGGCGTTCCTGGAACACCAGGATCGATCGTTCGGAAGCCACACGGATCTCCACTCGCGAGGAGATACGCGTGATACGCGCCGTTGAACCCAACACGCCGACACAAACGTGAGCTGAGGCCTTCCCCGAGACTCATGCTTTCACACCAATCGCCCGGGGCGCACTGCAAGGCTTGGACGGGCGTTCGTCCCGGATCGAGGCTGCCGCAGTACACGCCGCCCGCATTCAGCCAAGACGTGTAGAGGTCGCCGCACTGGCCCGGTGTGCGACAGCAATCACCCGGTCCGTTGCCGCGGAAGAACGTGCATCGGTCGCCTGGATTGCAGGAAAAGAACTGAGTTCCGCCCGTCACGGGTCGCGAGCCACAACGCGGTCCTCGCAATCCGAGTTCCGCGTTGTACGGAGAACATTCCAGCGCGCTGTTCGCTGCACCTGTCGTATCCAGCACACATCCGGACCACAACATCGCGCATACACACAGCCAGCGAGTTTGAGTCATGAAACCCCCTTCAACGGATTAGTTCCGCCCAAGAGGGTTTCGATCACTGCTACTCGAGATCGAAGCCGAACAAGTCTCGGAAACGGGTTGCCAGCTCGCCTTCAGCGAGCGGGGTTTCGTCGAGCATCACGCGCCGATCGATCTCCCCGGGATGGGTGTTGCCGTCGAGACGAATGAGGAAGTTCATGTCGCGATCGGGTCGCCCAATGAAGGTAGTGCCGGTACCGCTCGTGTCGATCACCCACATGTCCTCGCCGTGTTTCTGAAGCGCGATGGCACGACTTTCCTGCAGCAGATTGTTGCCGACGAGCGTTGCATCCGGGCCGTCTTCCACGCGCACACCGATGTTGTCGCGGAACTCGCTGTCGATGATCCACACCCCGAGACTGTCGCCGTCGCTTCCGATCACGCCTCCAGAACCATCGCTGCCCGAGGAGAATCCATCACCGCCTGTCGGGCTGTGTCCTTCACTGTCGATACCGCTAAACACCACACGCTCGACGTATTTGGTGTCGATGCAGTTCTCGCGGTTGTTCACACAGGTCAATCCACCGATGTAGATGTCGTGGGGTCGGTTTCCGTCGCAGCCGTGTCCGGACTGGAATCCATCGCCCGAGTTTCCGCTGCTCTCCATATTCAAGAACCAGACAAACCCATTGCCGCAACCCACGTTCAGGCCGTGTCGGTCGTTGGTCGGGTGAACGTAGCCGTTGACGGTTGAGTCCATCACGACGACATAGTCCGCACCCGCACGGATTCCGCCACCTGTGATGTCGACGTTTTGGGCTGCGGAGTTTTCTGCGTTCATACGCAGACCGAGGTCTTCCATGACGCAGTCACGAACGATGACGTACTCGCCTTCAACGTCGAGCCAGTTTTCGCGGTCGTTGCGGATCGTCGCGCCCTCGCACGAGAACACGTAAGGATCGTCGGCAGTGCCGTCGCCGCGAATCGAAGAGCCCACGCTTCCACTGAGAGTTTCATCCGCCGGGCCTTCGTACATCGACCACGCCGGTGGAGCGGGGATTCCGCGGTGCGGTCCCGAGGGCATCATCATCACGTCGGGTCGAGAGCCGGCATCGGACATGGGCGTACCCGAGTCGACGCCGTTTGCGTCGATACCACCGCCGTCAAAGTCGGGCATCGACGTGTCCGGCATTCCGCCGTCCATGTCCGAGGTCGACGAGTCAACGCCGCCGCTATCCACACCACCATCGTCGTCGCCGCACGCGATGAGCGAGACCGAAAGCACCAAGCCGAGAACACTGCGATTGAGCATGCGCGGTCTATTGCGAGCGTTGTGCCACTCGAAAGCGCAGTGATCTCATGCTCTCGGAGCAAGCCTGTATGGTGCGCCCAACACTCAAATGCCGGGCGTACCCGTCACCGTCGCCAGCGCCGTCGCGCGATCAGAGCGAACAAGAAGCCCACCGCGAAGAGCGCACCGGCACCGTCTCGACCGCCAAATACCGCGCAGCATCCGCCACCGGTGCTCTCCGGACCCGCGTCCGCTGCGGTCCCAGTGTCGGCAGCACCTCCGGCGTCGTCGTCGCCAGCATCATCGCCGCCTGCATCGTCGCCGCCTGCATCATCGCCACCGGCATCATCACCTGCGTCGGTTTCGCCAGCATCTTCGCCGGCATCGGATCCAGCATCACTGCCCGCATCGTCTGCACCTGCGTCTGTGCCAGCATCGGTCGCAGGGACGCAAACGCTCACAGACTCGCACGAAGTGCCCGGCGTGGAGCATGCCGATCCACCCTCGCAGAGAGACTCGAAGTGTCGGTAGTTGACCGGTTCGCAACCGGGAATTCCGCCACCGCAACACCGCCCGCTGCAGCAGTGTTCACGCACACAGGCCTGAACGACCCCGCACGTTTCACCGGCGTTGCAGTCGCCAGCGGTTTCACACGTTCGTGCCGAGCAGGTGGGCGGGCCGTGACAAAAATCGACCGCCATGCTGCCGAGTGGACACGTATCGGGAGGCGGCGCGATGACGTCCGCGCTCGCCGTCATAGCGAACAAGGACGAAAGCACAAAAGCAAGCAGCCAGCGCATTACGCGATCAGCTCGCTCAGGACGCCGCCTTCCAGGCTGTCGTCACCGAAGCTGTCGTAGTAGCCGCCCGACGCGTTGGTCATGCCGTGCGCACTGATGATTGTGTTCATCAGGCGGTTGTGGGTGCCACTGACTTCGACGAACTGACCTTGGCGAAGGAACCCGCCACCGCTTCCTGCGATCACGAAGGGCATTCCGGTGATCCCGTGAGGCGGTCCGTTGGAAAGGTCGTTGCACCACACGCAGATGCTGTCCTGAAGCAGTGTTCCGCCGCCAGGGCCGCTGTAGAGACTCAACGAGTCGAGCAAGTGCCTGAACATGCCCGCGTGAATCTTGTCGATCTCGTGGTGCAGAATGTCGGCGTTGGGAATCGCGGGACCGTCGCTTCCGTCGGAGTCGATCCGGTGCGAAATGCGATGGAAGGTGTTCTGGCGAACGCCATCGACGTAGTAGCGCGTGCTGTCGTTTCCAGTTCCCATCTGCAGCGCAGCGGCACGATTGAGTCCACACGCGAACGAGACAGCCACGATGTCCATGAAGATCGTCATGATTTCGGGACGTGTGTCGTTGTCGGTCAGCGAGTCGCGAACTTCTTCCATGCGTGTGACTGCTGCCGGCGGTAGCGCGTCGCACATGCGAATTTCGATGTCGCGAATGAAGTCGAAGTGGTCCTGGAGCTTGCGTCGATCAAGCGAACCGAGTTGAGCCGCTCCCATCAAGTCGTTGAGCTCGGCGCGGACCAAGTCGTTGACGCTGCGTCGCTGCACAGCGACCTGGTCTTCCATCATCGGCGTACCGTCGCCAAAGAGGTCGATGTAGGTCGCGTACGGGTTGTTTTGTGCAGGGAAGGGATCGTTGTTGCCGCGATACGACAACGTGCCCGAGACGTAGTTGTTCTCGACCGGACCCGCCGCCAAGTGCAAAGGAGGGCTGCCATCGGCGTTGCAGTTGCGCGCGATGAAGTAGTCGACCGACTCGTGCGAAGCACGCGCATGACGATCGCCCACCAGAACCGGCGCACAGGTCAGCAGCTGCGCAAGACCGCGCGCATGCCCGCACGAACCACTCGGGTAGGGCATGTCCAGGCCACGCACCAGAAGCAGCTGGTCGCCGTAGTCGGCGAGTTCGGCAACCGCGCGATCCCCGTCCGTTCCACTCAGACTTGCGGGCGAGATCGCGCCTGTGCTTCGTGGCCAAAAGCGCTCAGGCTCATCACCACGTGCCTGCTGGACACCGTTGCCCTGTTTGAAGAACACGGTGAACACCGGGTTGTCGCTGGAAGCGCGGGCCTTCTTGTCGGTGAAGGCGACACTTTCGAGGAAGGGCAGGGCAAGCGTTGCGCCCGCACCCGCCAGGAAGCTTCGACGTTTGAGCTTCTTCGTCATTCGGAGGCCTCCTCTTCCAGGTTCTCGACGGTACGGAATCGAACGGTGCGGCTGGCCGCCAACTCGATGGCTAGGTCACGCACACTCATATCGCCATCCAGCGAGCCTTCGCGCATGCGAAACACCAGCGGGACATCGACGCCGGAAAGCGGGCGACCCATTCCGAACTCCAAGAAACGTTGTGAATAGCACTGGTGCGCAAATGGGCTTTCGGCGACAGCTTGGCTCAGTTCGACGCCACCGCTAACCGTGACTGAGGTTTCGTCTTCAAACACGAACGTCGTCGTGTTGTCGACGGGCACACCGTTATCCAACGCGCGGAACTGACCGATTGCGTCGAAGTGTTCGAGCGCAAACCCGGGCGGGTTGATCATCTCCATGTGGCAGTTGCCGCAGATGCCCTCGTGCGTGACGCTGGCAATGCGTTCGCGGTTGGTCTCGCCTTCAAACATCAAACTGTCGAAGTCGACTGGCGGGGCTTCGGGAACATCGCGGCACAGGATGTTCGTGTTGACGAACAAACCGCGGTGAATCGGGTCGGGCTGCCACTCTGCAGACCAGTGCGTGAGGAAGCCAACGCGCGTCATCAACCCAGCGCGTGTTTCGTCGAGTTCGACCTCCTGCAGCTCGGTGCCGGTGATTCCCTCAACGCCGTAAATGCGAGCCAGGTCTTCGTTCACAAACGCGGTTCGCGAGGTGAGGAAGTCACGGAAGTTGCCGCCATCTTCGATCACCTTGTCGAAGAGCATCTGGACCTCCTGGACCATCGCTTCAGCGACTTCCGGCCGCCAATCCGGGAAGACATCCGTGTCTTTGTCGGCGTCTGCCCACGTCGAAAGACCCCATTGCTCTGTGTGGAACTGACGAAAGAGTTCCAGCGAACGCCCATCATCGAGCAGACGGGCGGCTTGCTCGCGAAGTCCCTCTTCATCGAGCAACCCAGCTTCAGCCGCATCCAGCAAGATGTCGTCGGGCATTGAGCCCCAGAGCAAATAGGACAGACGAGTTGCAAGCGGGTACTGATCGACTTCGATTAGGTCGTCGCGCTCGCGGTCGGAAAGGTCGACGCGATACAGGAAGTGCGGCGACTGGAGCATCGCTTGAACCACGACGCGAACGCCGCTCACTTCCGGGCTCATGCCGGGATAGTTACCGCCGTCATACAGTGTATTGTAGCGACCGACTTCGTCGGAGCTGAGCGGGCGTCGATATGCGCGTCGGCCAAACTCCCGAACAAAGGTGTCGCGTGACGCGCCATCGCTCGGGAACGCTCCACCGGGCAACCAACCCGAAGCGATGTCCGGAGCCACGACCATTTCAGCGAGTGCTTCTGCGGCACGCTGGTAGTCGGCCCACAAACCTTCCGAAACGACGAGACGACGATACGTGGTCGTGAACTCACCTGCGTTGGCGGAGGTGTCGCGATCAAAGTCGCGCGCCATGTCGGGATGAGCATCGAGGTTAAAGAGATCACGAATCGTGTTCTCCCAATGCTCATGACTCAGTCGGGGGATACGCGTCTCTGGGATCACGCCTTCCGGAGTCGACTCGCACTCGTCTCCCGTGCAGATGGGATCGATGCAACTGTCCCCACGACATATCGGGTCAGGCGGGGGGTCGTTGCTTCCTGCGTCGCCGATTGTCCCTTCACAAGCCAGCAGTAGGCTCGCGCACAGAATCCACCGTCCCATGTCCCCAATTTACAGAATCCGGGTTCGTGGAACTACGGCCGAAAGGAAAAGCCCCGCAGACACGGGGCTTTCTTTAGTGATTTGGCGAAGAGATCGTTCGTTAGCGTCGTCGTCGACGCCACATCATGGCGATCACCATGAGCACAGGCGACCAGCTCACAGCCGCACCCGCAACGGTACATCCGTAGTCGTAGTCGTCATCGGCTGTGCTTGCGCCCGAGGAACTCGAGCGTCCGCGGCACTCCGAATCCGGCGGCGGCGGGGCGCGGTAAAACAGGGATTCGTCCGAAGGCGGATCGTTCAAGTCGTACTCACGCACCTCGTTGAACACGCGTCCGCCTCCTGTGGGGACGGCTTGCGATGGGCAACAAGCCTGCGCGATCCGAACCCGCGTACTTCGAAAAATCGGAGCCGGAATGATTTCCGCGTTGTCCGACGCATCGACCAAGTCCGCGTCCAGTTGAAGCGCGTCGGCCATGCGGCGCTCCATGTGCAAACGAGTGAGGAAGCCTTGTTGTAGTCCAAAGCCGCGAAGCGCTTCTTGTTCGGGATGTGCGCTTGTGTCGATCTCAAACGTGGACGCATACAAAGTCTCAGCACTCGCATCCGATACGGCGGCTTTGATCGGACTCATGACGAAGAGATCGGTTTCGATGATTCCGCCTTCCGGGTCGTATGTGAGCTCGTGCGTGATCGGAAACTCGGTTCCGCGATACGTCACGACCAGCGGCGCCAACGCGCGTTGTTCGCCACCCAAGTCGGGCGGGTGCACATCGATCGCCACGAACCAGCGGTCCTCACCGATGTAACGTGCAAACGCAGCGTCATCGATCTCGTCGTGTTCGAACCCACGCTCATCCATCCACGCACTCAGTGCATCCAAGGACGACGCGTTGAGCACAAAGGCTTCGTAGTCCTCGCTGACTGGGATCATTTCGTACTCAACCGTGCCTCCGTTCGAGTACTCGACCACGCTAGTTTCGACGCCGCCCATGCCTGCCGGGCGATCGAGCCCGGGTCGGTAGTATTCGCCGTCGTCGCCGCATCCGTAGACCATCAAGGGTGCTGCGGCGATGCCCAGGTCCGGCGTTTGAGGATCGAGCGCGCTGTAGTGCGGATCGGAGCACTGAAAGCCGAGCGTCGCGTCTTCGACGAACTCAATCTCTTCTCGAACTGGAACACGCAGCATTCGGTCGAGTACTTCGAACATCTCCACCGGCCCGGCGTTGACGTCGGAGCGGCGCGGTAAGGGCATGATCAAGCCGGCATTGCCTCCCATCGCGTACAGCGAAGGTTGCACCGCGACGTGCACCAAACTGTCGCGAATGGGTGTGGCCAAGGTCAGACCATCGGGACACACCGTGGGGTTCTCGCGTTCCCACGGACGGTCTTCCATCCCCAACAACGCTTCCTCCGGACACTCGTAGTCAACGATTTGATCCGGTGATTTCACCACCAGCACCGTCGTCTCTGGATCGAACAACACGCCTTGGGCGCCCGACTCCGCCAGCGGTTCAACCACACGACACACTGCGCTCGCCGTCATCGGCAAGACGCACCCCAGCATTGCAGCCATCAAGGCCACTTGTTTCCAACGCATCACACACTCCCGAAGCTAAGACCGACGAAGTCGGTAATAAGTGGAGAGGTCAGGGCCGTTGAATTTGCCCGCCAACGACCCCGACCTCCCCGAGGCTCTTCGCGGTGGGGATTGAGCAACGCGTGTGCCAAGCGAAGTGACGCCATTTCTGCCGACCAAGTGCGACTCTGTGCGCAGCTCTTGTGACATCACTGTCGCTCAAAGTGTGCGCGTGGCACGCGTGGCACACATCGCTTTCCCCCTATGAGCTAAGGGAAAAACGTCGAATCGCGCTCTGACGTGATCAGGTGCTGACTTATTCAGCAACTTCGGTGCCGAATGATTGGACCTTCGATGTTATCGAGTTCGCGGTGAAACCCGACCGCCGACTCGAGCGCTTGCTGCCGATCGATCGCTGGCCATCAAAAGAGGAGGCCGCGACGATGCACTGGTTTCGTCCACTTCGGGTGGGGCGACTGGCGCTGGAGGAGCGCACGTGGGTTCCCGCGATGGTTCCATGGCGTGCCACCGGGGAGGGCGAAGTCACGCCCGAGGTGTTGGCGTGGTACCGACGCTTTGCAGAGGGACAGCCGGGCGCGATCGTGGTGGAGGCGACGGGGATTCGCGACGTGCCGAGTGGCCCCTTGTTGCGGATTGGCCACGAGCGCTTTGAATCCGGACTTCGTCAGCTCGTCGATGCGGTGCGCGAGGGCAGTGCGGGACGCACGAAGCTCTTTATTCAGTTGATCGACTTTCTCGCGATCAAGCGACGTCCGCCCCGCGAGAAGTTCCTTCGGCGGTTTCTCCAGGTCGACGACTCGTTGCGGTCAAGGCTTCCTACCGAGCTCGCATCGCTGGACGAACCGGATCTACGTGAAGCGCTCATCACCCACGATGATGCGACGCTGAAAGAATGGCTGTCCGAGCGAGAGTTCGAGTCGCTCACTCGCGGCTATCGCGAACGCGTGACCGATTTGCACTTGGACCACATCCGCAATCTCCCGCAGGCGTTGCCGTCATTGTTTGCGGATGCCGCCGAGCGTGCGAAGCGCGTGGGCTTTGACGGGGTGGAGTTGCACTACGCGCACGCCTACACAATGGCGTCGTTTCTTTCGGCTCGAAACACGCGTCCGGACGGATACGGAGGTTCTCGCGAAGGTCGCGTTCGATTGCCTCTTGAGGTTTATGAAGCGGTTCGTGAGCGAGTTGGCGACTACGTGGTCGGCGTTCGTTACTTGGGCGACGAAGTCATCGCTGGTGGCAACGAACTCGAAGACGCCGTGGACTTCGGTGTTCGCTTCGCGCGTGCGGGTTTCGATTTCTTGTCCATCAGCAAAGGCGGCAAGTTCGAAGACGCGAAACAACCTCGCGTTGGTGAAGCGGCGTATCCCTACACCGGCAAGAGCGGCCACGAATGCATGCCGACGGTAAAGATCGAAGGCTCACCCTTTGGGCGAAACGTTCCGCTGGCGGCCGCCATTCGCGCGGCGATTCGAGATGCTGGATTGGAGACACCCGTCGTCACCGCAGGGGGGATCAGCTCGCCGTGGCAAGCGGAAGACATCCTCAAACGTGGGGATGCGGATGTGGTGGCCGCGGCACGACAGTCGCTGGCGGACCCCGACTGGTTTCGAAAGATTCGGCTCGGTGAAGGCGGGCAGGTTCGACGGTGTCTCTTCACCAACTACTGTGAAGGTCTCGATCAAAAACACAAAGCTGTGACCTGCCAGCTTTGGGATCGTGCGCACGATGAACCGGACCCGACGCAGCTGCGGAGCCGCGACGGCAAACGACGTTTGGTGGCACCACCCTGGGTGCCCGCCGGTGATACTCTCGACGCATGAAAGCCGACTCGGTGAAGTGCGAAGGGTGCGGAGCCGATCTGCCCGCAACTCCGGGTCTCGTCACCTGTCAGTACTGCGGCAAACAAACGCACGTTCGACCGGCGACCCGCGCACAGCGTCAGTTCGTGGTTCAAGCCGCGCCCGACGTTCAACGGCGCACCAAGAAGATGGTGGGTGTCATCGTCGCGGTCTCGTTTCTGGGAATGATCCCAGCGATCGTCATTCCGATCCTGGCAACGCAAGCGGTGGAGACCACGGTCGATGTTGCTTTGGGCGGTCAGACCGCCGGTTCCTCGGCTGCCGATCAGGCTGCGCAATCCGCAGGCGAACAGATTCGTCGTCAGTTGGACAAGGCGCTTGGCGGCGCGGGAATCACGGTTCCGCACGCAGGTGCTCTGCAACTCAACTCCCGCATTTGCCTGTTGGATGACATCAACGGGGATGGTGCAGCCGAGGTCAGTGCGTTCTTGAGCGCAGACCGAAACAAGGTTCCTGCGATTGTCGACGGCGCAAATGGAACCGTGTTGTGGAGCGGACAATCACTCGGCACCGACACGCACATCAATCTTCTGTGTGCGGGAACCAAGTGGGTGGTCGCGGTCAACAACCAATCGTTCGAGTTGGTCATGATCAATGCGCACGACACAGCACAACAGGTGCGACGCGCGCTGAGTGACGAACTCGACTACTACGGAGTGAGTGACGAATGCATCGCGCTCAAGACGAGTGACCGACAGACGTTGGGACTCTCCGTCGAAGATGGATCGGAGCGTCGCTGCAACATCCGCGCGCGTCGTCGACCCCACATCGAGGACACCACCACCTGCGGGATCATTTCCACGCTACGTCGGGGCGCGAGTTTCGAGTTTGACGACCTGACCTATCGAATGACAGCACGCCGACCCGGTACGCCGTTTCTTCAGGTCAGTGCGAAGCGCGGTCGACGCGAACTTTGGGATATCCCTCTTCGTCTGGTGCCTGTGCGTGGCGAAGCAATCGGATGTTTTGTGGGCGCCGCGGCTCCAGGTGTGTTTATGGCGTTCGGTGCACCGCGCGGAAACGGCCACGCGGTGACGATCTTAGGACTCAACGCCGAGTCCGGAACGGAGCGTTGGTCGACCGACTTGGCGGGCACGTACGGTTCGATCAACGAGATTTACTACAACGGCCGCTATGTCGTGGCCGGTGCTCGCGATCGGATCGTCGCGATCGATCCTGCATCCGGCGCGATTGCCTGGCAGGTTGGCGGCTAGCGTTAACACCGAGGAATAAACACGCGCGTCGATCGTACGCTACACGATGCGACTTCTCTCCGTTGTTGTGGTGCTCGCTCTGCCTGTCGTCGCTCAGGCCCAGCAAACCGCTGTGGTCGACATGCACCGCGCGCTCACGAGTTCCTTGCCTGGTGTCCGCGCACAATCGGAGTTGCGGCTTTTGCATGCTCGCTATCAAGAGTCGCTCGATGCCCAGCAAAGCGAACTTCGCGAACTACGCGCAAAGGTTGCAAGCGCACCGCAAGCGGAACGCGCAACGTTGGAGCACGAATACCGGCAGAGGTTGGTCGCCTTGCAGCAGGCCTACACCCAGATGCAGCAAGACTTGGCCGCACAAGAGCAGCAACGCACAAGTGTGATCGTGGCCGACATTCGTCGTCACGCCGAAGCGCTTCGTCGCGAACGTGGACTCTCGGTCGTGATCGAACTCCAGAATGGTCAGCAGCCTCCGTCGGGAAGAGGTGCTGCCGCAGATCTTACGCAGCAGGTGATTGAGCGCCTCAACGCTGCGGACGTCGCCGCCCATCCGGGCACGCCTTTGCCTCGCGCGAACTAAGGCGAACGAAGCGCGAACCAAGCGCCGTTAACTCAGCGCGAGTTCGCGGTCTTGCGCTACGCGTACGAAATCCACCATCGGTCCGACGTACTCATCGAACGAGGGACAACGAAGCGCTGTGGCATCGAGAATCGCGCGAGCACGTCGGTCGTTCCACACCACCTCGGTACTCATCTGCTCGAGAAACGTGCGCGGAACGCTAAAGCGCTCGAGTCCAGGTGCGCGAAGCATTCGGGTTGCCACTTGGGTCGGAACAAACCCACGCGGAACCGGCCGACCCACTTCGCGTGCAATCTGTTCAAACACTTCGCGCGCGGTCTTGGGATTCGGATCGACGATGTGAAACCCATGTCCGACGCTGGTTGGGTCGCCGAGAATCGCGAACCCCGCATCCACGACGTAGTCGATGGGAACAATGTTGAGTGGAGAGTCGCCGCGACCTGGCATCGGCACACTGATCTCTTGCGGCGCGTTGAGCATGAGCAGCACCAGCAGATACGGACCTTCGAGACGATCGACCGCGCCTGTTTTCGAGTCCCCCACTGTGATCGCAGGTCGCAACACCGTTGTGGGCACGTGGTCGGTAATCTCACGCACGATCTTCTCGGCGCGCATCCGCGTTTCGTCGATGGGGTTGTGAAAGGGCCCGTCGCAAAGCTCGTCCTCGAGCACGGTTCCACGTCGCGCTCCCGAGACCATCGCGGTCGACCAAAACACAAGTCGGTCGAGGTCCCGCGCAGCTTCGGCGAGCTCGACAATCTCGCGTGCACCGCCCACGTTCGTGGCTTCGGCAACCTTTCGTGGTGCACCGAGGTAACTCACCGCCGCGCAGTGATGAATCTCTTCGACATCGTCCGCGAGCATCGTGAACTCGGCGCCACTCAACCCGAGGTCGAGCGCAGCGCTATCACCCTCCAAAAAGCGCAGTCGTTTGCGTTGTTCTGTAGGCAGCTCGTTTCGTAGCGACTCCGCATGCGGAATGCTCTTCGTTTGAACCACGCACCACACATCGCGTTGGTCCTCGAGCAAACGTTCCACGACACGCGTGGCCAGAAAGCTCGTTGGATAACCCGTGACGAGAGCAGTCACCCGAAGCGCTCGACAAGTTGGGTGTGGACTTCGGCGACGCGCGCTTCGGTGTCCTCACGTGAGCCGCCGTTGTTGATGACGTAGTCGGCGACAGCCACTTTGTCGGCAAGCGGAAGCTGCGAGTCGATTCGTGCTTGAGCTTCCTCTTGGGTCGAGCTGTCCCGCTGCATCAAGCGTTGCAGTTGAACCTGCGGTTGGAGTGAAACCACGACAAGAGCACCGAACATCTTCTGGAGTTTGTTTTCGACGAGGAGCGCAGCTTCGTAGATCAAGTAGGGTGCAGGGTCGCTTTGGAGCGCTTGCATCGCTTGCATTCCGGCTGCTGCGATCCGTGGGTGCAGAATCGAGTTGAGCAGCTTTCGTTTGTCTTCGTCGGCAAACACCACGCTGCCCATCTTGGCGCGATCGAGACCACCCTCCGCGTCGAGGAACTCTTCACCAAACGCAGCGACGACGGCCGCGAGTCCTTCGGAACCCGGTGCAACCACCTCGCGTGCGAGCAAGTCTGCGTCGACGATCGGAATGGCGTGAAGCTCGCGAAACATGCGAGCCACGGTGCTTTTTCCGCAAGCGATTCCGCCTGTGAGTCCAACCGTCGGTTTCACGGTTGAGGGGTCGCACATTCAATCGCGAAAAAAAAGTCGCGTCGGCTGTCGATTTTCGCATCGCTGGTTCGACCTCTTGTTGAAAAGGAGGCCAACCATGGCTGAACAACTGGAAATCCTGGGGTTGCCGCAGAGCAACTACGTCTGGGCCACCCGAATCGCCGCTGCGTACAAAGGGGTCGATCACGTCCACCACACGCTCGAGCCGCACAGTCCCGAGATTCTGAAAATCAGTCCACTGGGCAAGATTCCCGCGATGCGCCATCGAGATGTCACGCTTTTCGAAAGCGCTGCGATCTGTCGCTACATCGATCGAACCTTCGAGGGACCGACGCTCTTCCGCAACGCGTCGAGCGATGCATGGCTCTCGGCGATTCAGACTTCGCTCGAACCGATTCTCGTTCGTCAGTATCTCTTCGCGTACCTCTTCGCGGGTGAAGAGGGACCAAACCGCGAAGCGATCGACGCCGTGCTGCCGAAAGTACGTGCGAGCCTCGATACGTTGGAAGACGCGATTCGCGAAGAACAGATCGGCGATGGCTTCGACGTCGTGGACGCGTACCTCATTCCGATTTTGGCGTACCTTCAACGCGCACCGGAATCCGGCGAGATCATCCAGAAGAGCAAGGTGCTCAGCGCGTATCTGAAGCGCGGTCTCGAACGCGAGTGCGTCCGCGCGACGATGCCAGAGGTTTAGCGCGGCTCACACGTGGTATGCACGCATCCATGCGTGCGGTGGCTCAACGTGTTTCTTCGGCGTCGGTCGTTGTGGATGGTGAAACAGTTGGCGCGATTGAGCGTGGTCTTCTGGTGTACTTGGGCGCGGCGAAAGGCGACGAAGCCAAGGACGTGAGCACCATGGTTCGAAAGCTTGCCGGACTGCGCATCTTTGAAGACGACGAGGGCAAGATGTCGCGCTCGGTGCAGGATGTGGGCGGCGCGGTGTTGGTCGTGTCGCAGTTCACGCTCTTTGGCGATGTGCGTAAAGGACGACGTCCATCCTTTACGGGCGCGGCACCGCCGGACGATGCCAAGCGACTCTACGAAGAGGTTGTGTCGGGACTACGAGCAGAGGGGCTGCCGGTCGAAACGGGGCGCTTTCGAGCCATGATGAGCGTGCGTGCAGATGTTTGGGGTCCGGTCACGATTCTGATCGATTCGCGAAAACTGTTCTGAACCGGAATCGCGTGGCGTCGAATCCGCGAAGATCAAACCAGCCTTAAGGATCCACGGCATTCGACCGATGGCCTGCTCGTGATCCCTGCTCCCGGCGCACGAATCCTGATCGTCGACGATGACGCGTTGACCGCGAGTCGTGTGGCCGAGTTGGTCAGGGAGTTCGGTCACGTTCCCTTGGTTGCCCACGATTGGTCCGAAGCCATCGAGAAGTTCGACAAGCACACGGACTTGGTGCTGCTCGACATGGTGATGCCCAAAGTCGACGGGCTGAAACTTGCACCGCTTCTGCGCGATCGGAGCGAGTCGTACGTGCCCATCGTGTTCCTGACCGGTCGGGACAACGACGAAGCCCGCGAGCGCGCACTGCATGCCGGTGCCGACGATTTTGTCACCAAGCCCGTCCGTCGTTTGGAACTCAAAGTGCGGATCACGGCGATGCTGCGGATTCGCGCGTTGACCAAGTCGTTGCATCGTGGGGCGCACGTCGATCCGTTGACCAACATTGGGAACCGACGCGCGTTCGACGACGCGCTGGCACGACGTTGCGATGAAAGTCGGCGGTACCAGCGCCACTTCTCGCTGATCCTCTTGGACATCGATTTTTTCAAACAGATCAACGACACCTTTGGTCATGCGATCGGCGACGACGTTCTCGTTCAGTTGTCGGGTGTGCTGAGAGAAGGTGTCCGTGGAGCCGATCAGGTGTTTCGTTATGGCGGTGAAGAGTTTGCCGTGATCGCTCCGGAGACCGGTTACGAGGGCGCGATGATTCTCGCCGAGCGTCTACGCGTTGGTTTTCGTATTGCCTCGCGGAAAGGCCCCGCCGGCAAGCGCACGCTTTCCGCAGGTGTTGCGTCGACCGAAGGAGTCGAACTGGTCGAGCCGCGCGAGATGTTCAAGCATGCAGACGACGCGCTCTACCACGCGAAGCACGCCGGCCGTGACTGCGTGATCGCGCAGCCCTCGCGCATCCCCGCATAGAGGTGCGAAACATGCTTCTCAGTGACCGCGTAGTCACTCGTGTGCGCGCGCTTCACGCGGAACTTCGTTCACCGTTGCGATGACGGCCGTTTCGCTCGCAAAACCAAGTTGGTCCGTGCGTTGCAAAACACGCTGAGCATGCACATCAAAACCAGTTCTGTATTGGCGTTGCTTGCGCTTTGCGCGTGTGGAACGTCGCCCGACTACACCGTTCGCGATCAATGGGACAACAGCTTGAGCCAGTACTTACCCGGCACGAGCATCGAGGTTTCGATCTGGGAACAAATCGAAAGCGACGCGATCACGTTCACCGATCGATTCCGCCCAACCACACACGAGTTCGAACTCTCGAGCTCAGACCCCAGCGTGCTTGAGATTGTCGAAGGTCGTGCGGTTGCGCGCGCACCCGGCGACGCGGAGCTAACCGTGGTCGTCGATGACACTGAACTCGTGCGGGCTGTTCGCGTGCAGGAGGCCGCAGAAATCCGACTTGTCGACGACAGCTGGTTTCGCAACTCCGGTATCTTCACTGAACCGATGGGTGGACGTATTCTCGCGTTTGCGCGGGGACGCGTGGACGTACACGCACGCTACTTCGATGCTGAGGGCAACCGCATCTACGCAGACCACGTTCTCGAGGTGGAGAGTGACGTGGCGACCGAAGCACCCGAGGGAACGCCACAGGGCAACGTCGTTCGTGCCCTTCTGGATGGTGACGATACCCAGCTCACGTTGCGTGTCCCTGGAGCCAGTCGCACGATCGACATCGAGACCGTTGATTCACGCGAGGTCACGCTTTCACTGCAGCACCTGTCGGGCGCCGGCCACGCGTACGACATGGACGAAGCCGACGTCGTTTTCGTGGGCGGCGCCGTCGACGGAGTGCCTGTTCGCGGCGTCGCACCGCACGCACGTTGGGATGCAGACGGGATCACGGCTGGAGTGGGCTCCGTGTTCGTGTTCCAGCCCGCACCCGGTGCGACCACGCTGCACGTGACCGTGGGTGAAGCAACCGCGGAACTCGAGCTCCCACTCGACATCCAAGAGGCCACCCTCATCCCTTGAACTTCGGCGTGAACCGCGAGGCGTAGTACGCTTTCCTCACTTGGATATCCGCTACGAAATCCGCGCGGTCACACACGATGACCAAGA